>NZ_JAVFVR010000001.1 GCF_030929595.1 Flavobacterium sp. LHD-85
TTTAATAGCCAAACCATGCGGCTTGGCTATGCTATGAGGTATTAATCCAAATTTCTCTGGGCTATCCCTCTGTGAAAGGCAGATTGCATACGCGTTACGCACCCGTGCGCCGGTCTCAAGCACCGAAATGCCCTACCCCTCGACTTGCATGTGTTAAGCCTGCCGCTAGCGTTCATCCTGAGCCAGGATCAAACTCTTCATCGTATATTGTAATATCATATAGTCGATGCCTTTTCTATCGGTTCTTTTCGAATCTCTCGATTCCACTACTCTTATTCTATTTTGCTCTAGCATCTCTGCCAAAGCGGCTGTCAATTCAATATGTCTACGAACGTAATTTTTTGTCTTTCACTTGTGTTTCAAAGCGGGTGCAAAACTAAAACTTCTTTTTATTTCTCGCAAGAAAAACTTGAAAAATTTTTGAAGCTTTATTTTCGCCTCATCTCTCCAATTTTTTCTGCCAGTATCTCAAGGAACTTTCCGTGTTTTGCGGGGTGCAAATGTAAAAAGCTTTTTCTTCTCCCGCAAGCTTTTTCGAATCTTTTTTTTTCGGAAATCTCTTTCCTCAAATATGATAAAGCTGCCGGAATGTCTAAGAGCGTTTTTCGCTGTTGCGGGTGCAAAAGTAGAACCTTTTTCCGCTTTTCCAATGCTTTTGCCCAGCTTTTTTTGATCTTTTTTTTGATTATTTCCTAACTGTCTGGCAACGGACAGTTTACATTTCGGGATTTTTTCGTTTTGCGTGGGGTTTTTCTTAGTTTGGCTGCCGTTTCTGCCGTTCTGCCGCAAAGCCGCTAAGGCGCAAAGGCTCTTTTTCCCGATTTTTACGCTCTAAAGACGCCTGGTTTTCCCGGCCGTTCTTCTGAAAACCGATGCCATAGCCCCGATAGGAGCGGAAATCCTTCTGCTTTTTTCTTTAAAAAGCAGAAGATTGGAGCGGATAGCGGGATTTAGCTCCTAATTAATATTAAAATTCCAATCTTTCAAATTCCAAATTCCAAAACTCGGTGCGCTTCGCTCCGCTCAGACCCGCAGACTGACTCTATATATAGTGTATAATAAAAAACCCGACAGGTTTTAAAAACCTGTCGGGTTATAACCGAGACTTACTCTTATATATAATAGTATAATTTAAAAAACTATACATTATATGTATTACTCATTCAAAGCATCTATTACTTCTTTGGTAATTTTAATGCTTTTTAATTTTGCTTGGTGATCGAAGATTGGACTTGTCACCATTAGTTCATCGATTCGGGCGTAATCAATAAACTTTCTCAAATCGGTTACTAACTGCTCTTTGTTTCCTGTAAAAGTTCCCGCTGTCATTTGATTCACATGGAAACGTTCTGCTTCATTCATGATATCGTCTAGCGATGAAACTGGCGGTTGTAATCCTTTACGATCATTTCTAATTAGATTTAAAAACATTTGATACAAACTTGTCGATAGCAACTCTGCTTCTTCATTTGTATCGGCAGCAATAATATTAACACATGCCATTGTTTTCGGTTTATCTAAATACTCTGATGGCTGAAAATTTTCTCTATAAAACTCAAATGCCTGAATCATCAGTTTCGGAGCAAAGTGTCCAGCAAAAGCATAAGGCAGTCCATAAGCTGCTGCCAAAGCTGCACTATCCATACTTGAACCTAAAATCCAGATTGGCACATTCAGTCCTTCGGCTGGGAATGCGCGCACTTTTCCTGTGGCGTTTTCAGAAGAAAAATATTCTTGAAGCTTGCTTACGTTTTGCGGAAATCGCTGTGCTTGTTCGAAAAAGTCTTTTCGAATCGCTTCGGCAGTTGGCTGATCTGTTCCTGGTGCTCTTCCTAAACCTAAATCAATTCGGTTTGGATAAAGAGTTTCTAAAGTTCCGAATTGTTCTGCCACTATTAAAGGAGAATGATTTGGAAGCATGATTCCTCCAGAGCCTACACGGATATTTTCGGTCTGACTTGCCACATAACCAATTAAAACCACAGTTGCCGTACTTGCAACGTGCGCCATATTATGGTGTTCTGCCAACCAGATTCTCTTGTATCCTAGTTTGTCTGCTAATTGTGCTATATCTTTTGTTTTTTGGAATGTTTCTGTTGCGTTACTATCTTGGGTGATAATCGCAAGCTCTAATATTGAGACTGAAATCGGTTTTTTCATATAAATAAAGGCTAAAATGCAAAATTAACTCATTTATGCGAATGCCTTTTGTTTTCTAATGTTAATAGAATTATAATATTCTCAAGCTATTCAAAATATCTAATTTTTAATAATTAATTATTGTTTTACGATAATTAATTATACATTTGCAATATCAACTTAACTTTTCATTGTATGAAGACTACTCATATTGTTTCTAGAATATTATTTTATTTCACCCGATTCCTGTCTGTAGTTTATTTTTTCTTGGCTGCTTACTCGGTTTTCACTTTAGTGACAGGATTATTTCTAACATTTAAAGATAACGGAAAGTACTTTCAGGTTTGTTATCCCTTTACTTCTCATCCTTTAATGCTTGGTGATTATAACTTGCCGTATATTCTTTTTGATTTTTTGGCTCCGCTGAGTCTTTATGGACTTTTCTTTTTACTGAGCAGTAATGTCTTTAAAGTTTTCTTTCAGCCTAAATTATTTACTGCAAAGGGAATTTCTCATTTAAGGCGTTTCTATTTATCCAATTTATTTATTCCGAGTATTGTCATATTTGTGGCTTTCTTTTTTGTTCCTCTGGATAATGAAGTTTCGCTTTTTATTCTATTACACGGAATGCTGGGGGTTTTCGCTTACTTTCTAGCTGCCATTTTTAAACAAGGTTTAAACCTTCAAAACGAACAAGACTTATTTATATAGCTATGCCAATAATTGTAAATGTTGATGTAATGCTTGCCAAACGCAAGATGCAGAGTAAAGAATTGGCAGAGAAATTAGATATAACGCCTGCTAATTTATCGATTCTAAAAACTGGAAAAGCAAAAGGTATTCGATTTGATACTCTCGAAGCTATTTGCAAAATACTAGACTGCCAGCCTGGTGATATTTTAGAATATGTAAGCGAGTAGCTTTCTTTTAAATCAAATTTTCTGAACATAAAAATCGGCTCTTTGAGGCCGACTGGACTTTTATTGCCTAAAATTTTCAAATCATCACTTATATAATCATCAAAAATCAATCAAAAAATGAACAGTTTATCTATCAAAAATCTCAGCAAAACGTATGAGAACGGCACACAAGCGATTGACCATTTATCGCTTGAAATTTCAAACGGAATGTTTGGTTTATTGGGGCCAAACGGCGCGGGAAAATCGACATTAATGCGAACCATTGCTGCTTTGCAGGAACCCACTTCGGGAATTATCGAATTTAACGGAATTAATATTCTCGAAAACCCAATGTTTATTAGAGAGAATCTCGGATACCTTCCGCAGGAATTTGGCGTTTATCCAAAAATTTCTGCTTATCGTTTATTGGATCATTTGGCAATTTTGAAAGGAATTGTCAATAAGAAAGAACGTCACGATCAAATTTTATATCTGTTGCAGCAAACTAATTTATTACAGCACAAAGACAAAGCGGTTCATTCTTTTTCTGGCGGAATGCGCCAACGTTTTGGAATTGCTCAGGCTTTGTTAGGAAATCCGAAGATTATTATTGTCGATGAGCCTACTGCGGGACTTGATCCTGAGGAACGAAACCGATTTAATAATTTGCTGAGCGAAATTGGCGAAAGCATTATTGTGGTTCTATCAACACATATTGTAGAAGATGTTCGTGATTTGTGCACCAAAATGGCAATTATTTCTAACGGAAAATTGATTTTGGAAGGAAATCCAAATGAAGCCGTTGACTCTTTAAAAGAAAAAATCTGGACAAAAGCAATTCATAAAAATGAACTAAAGGAACATCAGGATCATTTTAATATTATTTCTTCTCATTTGAATTCGGGAAAAATCAATATTCATGTTTTCTCTGATCAACAGCCTGATTCTAGTTTTGAATTGACTTCTCCAGATTTGAGCGATGTTTACTTTAATATTTTATCTCAAAATCAACTTAAAAAATAACGTTATGCTTTCTAAATTAATTCAATTTGAATGGCATAACAACACCAGAAGCTGGACTTTTTATGCCACATTTATTATTTATTTGGTTTTAGGCTTTTTTGTGAGCGCTTTTGCGAACTTTTCGTTTTCGGGTGCTTATAAAAATAGTCCGTTTGTGCTTACGTATGCGATTGGTTTGATATCGTTAATGACAATTTTCTCCACCACACTTCAAGTTGCACAGCATTTTTTAAAAGAATACGAAACCAAATTTGATGCAATAATCTTCTATACCCCTATTTCTAAGTTTTATTATTTAGGAAGTAAATTTATCACGGCTTTTATAATATCGGTTTCTTCCTTTGGAATGTTTATTATCGGAATGATTATCGGACATCAAATGTCATGGATTCCTAAAAGTGAAATTGGTCCTTTTGAAATTATCAATTACATCTGGCCTTTTCTTGTTATCGTTGTTCCCAACATATTTTTATGTCTTTCGATTCTTGCAACGATGGCTTGGCTTACCCAAAGCAAACTTTTTGTTTATGTTGGCGGATTATTCATCTACATATTATATATAGCAGGTTCGATTTTTTCTAATTCGCCTTTATTTGCAAATGCTTCTCCGTCTTCCGCGAAAGCGATGTCTTTGGCAGCAAAAATAGATCCGTTTGGTTTGGCCGCTTTTTTGGAACAAACTAGATATTGGACGTCAATTGAAAAAAACACCCAACTGATTTCACTTTCAGGCAACTTTTTATTGAATCGAATCTTATGGATTTGTGTTTCTTTTCTTCTGATTTTTGTTTCTTATAAATTGTTTTCATTTCGAAAAACAAAAACCAAAAAGATAAAATCGGTTAAAGTCAATAAAAAAGAGACAAAAACGTATTCTGTTGCAATTCCAAAACATCTTGAATTTAAAACTTCAAAACACAATTGGGCTGTTTTTAAGAGCAATTTAAAAATGGATATTTATTTGGTTTTAAAAGGAATTCCATTTTTACTGATTGTTCTTCTGTTTTCGGGATTATTAATGATTGAGATTTCAGATGAAATTGATGGCGGAATTAGAATGGCAGAAAAAATTACCGACACAGCTTTGATGATTTCAACCATAATGGATCGTTTGCCTTTCATCTTAATTCTGATAATTCTTTTTTATAGCAGTGAATTATTGAATCGAAGCGAAAATTCGAGATTTGAAATGCTGGAAAATACAGCACCATATTCTCAACTCATCGTTTTACTTTCGAAATTGACAGCACTTTTTACGATTCCAACAATCTTAATTGGAATTAGTATTTTCATTGGAATTGCTTTTCAAATCATGCATGCAAATGCCCCGGTTGAAACTGGTCTTTATTTTTCGATGTTTTATTATATCGGATTTCCATTGTTTTTGATTTCTATTTTAGTTATCGCCATTCAGACTTTTATCAAAAATAAATATTTAGGATTGGGAATTTCTGCATTTATTGTTCTCTTATTTTGTACTGGAATTGGAGAACAGTTAGGAATTTCGCATCCGTTATTTCGATTTGGAGATTCTTTTAAAAGAGAATATTTTGATTTGAATGGTTTCGGAAGTTATACTTTTCCGTTTCATATCTCGATGCTTTACAATTTTGGCCTGGCTCTGATTCTGCTCACATTGACTGGAAGTTTATGGAAACGAAATTCTACTATTCTAAAAACCATTCGCAGAAACTCCTTTAATTCTGCTCAGAAAATAACTTTTGTTTTTGGAAGTATTCTTTTTATTGGTTTTGGAAGTTATCTTTTTTATAAAACCAATATTGAATATCCGTATTTGACCAAAGACGATCAGGACAATTGGAGCGAGCAATACGAAAAACAGTTTAAAAAATATACCAATCTTGCTCAACCAACCATTATTGCTGTAAAAAGTAAAGTCGATTTGTTTCCTGAGAAAAATCGTTATGAAGTAAGTGGTATTTACGAATTGGTGAATAATTCTGAAAAAACAATCGATAGTTTACTCCTATATATAGATCGAAATTCGAAACTGACTTCTGTTGAAATTGAGAATGCGAAAAATCTAGATGATGTTTCTGAATTTCAGCATTATTGGTATCGATTAGAAAAACCTTTAGAACCTCATCAGAAAATGAAAATGAGTTTTTCTTTTAAATCTTCGTGGTCACCGTTTAAAGGTCATACCGCATTTAATTCTATTATTGAAAATGGTTCTTTTATGCGAATAAGCCGTTACTTTCCAACTTTTGGTTATCAGGATTCTAACGAAATTAGCAGTGAAAAAGAGCGAACGAAAAGGCATTTGAAACCACAAACTCCATTAAAAAAGCTTGAAGAGAAATCAAATGTTGTAAATGATTTTATTGATTATGATGCTGTTGTTTCTACTTCTAAAAATCAAATAGCAATTGGCGTTGGGGATTTAATTGAAAATTGGAAAAAAGACGACCGAAATTATTTTCACTATAAATCAAATGGAAAGATTCCGTTTCGATTTGCTTTTTCTTCTGCCGAATATCAAATTCAAAAAATAAATTATAAAGATATTTCTATTGAAGTTTATTTTGACAAAAGACATTCGAGAAACGTTGCAAAACTGATTCAAGATGTAAAAAACACTTTAGATTATTGTCAAACTAATTTTGGCAAATATCCATACAAAACCATTCGTTATGCAGAAGTTTCTGCTTTTGCCGATGGATTTGCTGCGACTTCTTATCCGTCAACGGTTTTCATGAAAGAGAATTTTGGTTTTTACAGCAACTTGAATAATCGAGATAAAGAAGATATTATCAATCAATTGACTGCTCATGAATTGTCGCACGAATGGTGGGGAAATTCGCAAATCAGTCCCGAGCAAAAAGAAGGAAGTTGGATTTTGACTGAAACTTTGGCGCAATACACGGAACTGATGTTGTATGAAAAAGAACATGGTTTGGAAAAAGCGCTCGAAACTTTAAAAATTCATTTGGATTTGTATTTGAGCAGCCGAAGTTATGATCCTGAAACGTCTTTGTATAAAACAAATTACGAAACTCCACATTTACCTTATGATAAAGGAATGCTGGTCATGCATCAGCTTCGGGTTTTAATTGGTGAAGAAAAAGTAAATCTGGCTTTGCATAATTTCTTGAACCATTATAAATATCCTAATCCAATTCCAGATTCTGAAGATTTATTGAGAGAGATTTATTTGGTTACAGATTCTAAACTCTATCCAAAACTGGATGAAATGTTTAAAAAGATCATTACTTATTCTTCTAAAATTTCTAAAGTTGAAAACGTAAAAAAGAATAATCTTTATGAAGTTTCTTTTAACGCTAATTCTAAAAAATATATTGAAAATGCTACAGGAGTTACAAAGCAAATTGACAATGATAAAACAATCGATATTGGAATTTATGATGAAAACGGAAAGTTATTTCGCTACACATTTCCAATCAAAAACAATTTAATTGAAGGAAAAATTAAAATCAAAAACAAACCTCAACGAATTGTAATTGATCCTCTTTTAATGAATATTGACACTTTTATAAAGGACAACGAGAAAGAGATTGATTAGTTTTTTTGCCACGAATTCCACGAATTTTCACTAATTTTTAATTTAATTTTTCGCAAATGCTCAAAATATAGCTCGCTACGAATTGGGTGTTATTATAAATTGTGTACCCGTGGTTGAAACCACGGGCTATGTTTGAAATAAAAACTAGCCAAAAATAAGAATTAGAGAAATTCGTGAATTCGTGGCAAAAAACTTTTATTTTAATTGAATGAAAATCTGTTTGTGAGTTGTTTTACCGTCATCTTTTATTTTCAAGTCTTTATTAGATTCGATTTCAAACTTTGATGCCGTTTCTACATTTAATGAAATGTCATGGTTTCTGAAATTTTCTGAAATTTCTGGAAGCTGAATTGTAACCGTTACTTCTTTATTTTTCTGCTGAAAATCGACTTTAATTCTGTCTCTTAACCAAATGTATTCGTAAACTTCCTGCCATGGCGCCATCCAGATTGAGTCATTTCCTTTTAATCCGTATTTGTTAGCAAGCGTTGTCATATAGTATTTAAAATCAGGAAAACGCATACTTAGATTCCACAGATTTGTGTTTCCAGTTCCGTGTGTGAATTCGTTAAACCAAACAGGATCTTTTTGTTGTACAATAGAATCTATCGTTTTTAAATATCTATCCATCGTTTTAAAACTTATTGTGTCTTTTGAACTCTGAACAAAAGTTCGTGCAGAAATCATTTTATCTAAATCTACTTTTGAATCCACTTTAAAAACTGGTCCAACACCATAATAAGACGCTACCGAAAAATGTCCGTTATTAAGTGCCTCTTTTTCATATTCTAAATAATATTTCTCATCACCTTCTCCGCCTGGAACTACAAAATGCGACATCGCAAAATCAAGATTTTGCTTTATTGAAGTTGTATTTTCAGTCACTTCTGTCAAATAATTAGTTCCGTGTTTTGTGGCATGATGAAATCCATGATTCAAAATATCCCAACCAGCATTGTACATTTCTTTTACTTCTTTCCAAGAAAGATGCCCGCGATTTTCTGGCAAATCACGAATTGAACCTCCATTGATTGCTAATGCCAATTTAAACGGAATTTTATTTCCCATTCCGTCTGAATAAAAAAGTCCTTCAGAAGTTGTTCCGTCTCCGCCTTGATCGATTTTCCATTCGTTTATTGATGAATTGCTGATTTTTCCTCCATTCAATAACGGAAAAGCGGTTAAATAAGCCGATCTGTAACCATCGTCGAGCGTAAAACTATACGCCAAATGTTTGTTGTATTTTAAAGAAGAAGCAGCTATTTTGATTTTATCTGCCGATTTCAATTTTATTTTGAATGAAATAGTTTTTGCTTTTGAAGAATCTTTTTGAATAATTCCGTTTGAAAAACTAGTAAAGCTTCCGAAAATTAAGATAGCTATTATAAGTAGAATTCGTTTTGGCATAAATTTTAGTGGTTCGTTTGCGATCTAAAAGTACATTTCTTTTTGAAAAAATATTTTAAAACTGATTCTGCCTTTAAAAATAATTTGTTCTGAATTAAAAAAGAGAACTAATTTTAAACCTAAATTTGTACATCGAATACCAAATTCGGTTTTAGCTTATCTGCAAATGACACACAAAATTTTAATTATAGACGACGAAGAAAAACTTAGAAGTCTGCTTGCGCGAATTATAAAATCGGAAGGATTTGAAGTTTTTGAAGCCAAAGATTTAAAATCGGGTTTTAAAAAACTGGAACAAACCGAAATTGATGTCGTTTTGTGCGATGTGAAACTTCCTGACGGAAACGGCGTTGATTTTCTTCAAAACATAAAAGGAAGTTTTCCTTTAACAGAAGTAATTCTGCTGACTGCTTTTGGAAATATTCCTGACGGCGTTCAAGCGATGAAAAATGGCGCTTTTGATTATATTGTAAAAGGAGACGATAACGATAAGATTATTCCGCTTCTTTATAAAGCTGTAGAAAAAGTGCATTTGCAGAAAAAAGTCCAACAGCTTGAAAAACGAATCAACGATAAATATTCTTTCAGTACCATTGTAGGAAAATCAAAGGGGATTGAGCAAGTTATTGATTTGGCGCAAAAAGTAGCCAAAACCGATTCGACTGTTTTACTTATGGGTGAAACCGGAACCGGAAAAGAGGTTTTTGCGCAGGCAATTCATGAAAACAGCAATCGTGCAGGAAAATCTTTTGTGGCTTTGAACTGCAGTACTTTCACAAAAGAAATTTTAGAAAGCGAGCTTTTCGGTCATAAACAAGGCGCATTTACGGGAGCTGTAAAAGATAAAAAAGGTTTTATTGAAGAAGCAAACGGTGGAACATTATTCTTAGATGAAATTGGAGAAATGCCAATTGATCTTCAAGCGAAATTATTGCGTGTTTTAGAAACTTCCGAATATATTCCCGTTGGCGATACTACTCCAAAAAAATCAAATTTCAGATTAATTGCGGCTACGAATCGTGATTTAAAAACCGAAAGTGACGAACATCGTTTCCGTTCTGATTTGTATTTCCGTTTGAATATCTTCGAAATTAAATTGCCTTCTTTACGAGAAAGAATTAAAGATATTCCGCTATTGGCCAATTATTACGTGAAGCAATTTTCTGAAAAAACGAATAAAAAAGCGTTACACATTTCTGATGACTTTTTACAAAAACTAGAAAATTATTCTTGGCCGGGAAATATTCGTGAACTCAAAAATGTCATCGAAAGATCGGTTATTTTGAGCAATGGCGATATTTTAACTTCGGATGTTCTTCCTTATGAAATGCAGCACCAAGCTGAAAATAATTCTAAACCAATGTCTGCTTTCTCCATGCAAAGTGTTGAAAAACTTCATATTCAAAAGGTTTTAAATTATACGAAAGGAAATAAGGCTGAAACGGCCAGATTATTGGAAATTGGAATTGCGACTTTGTATAGAAAATTGGAAGAGTATCAAATTCAATAACAATAACAATATCAATTTTTAAAGCTTCGGAGAAGCACAATATTTATAGATTATTTATTGCCAATGAGAAAAAGCTCCAGAGGAGCGACACCTACGTAATCAAAAAAATATGCCACCCCGCTGGGGCTCTGATAAATGTGATTCTTCATTTCTATAAATATTTCGCTCCTCCGGAGCTTGGCAACAACATATCAAAACGAGAAAAGCTTATCAAAATGATAGGCTTTTTTTATGCCTGATTTTTGGCACAAAACTACATTTCTTTTATTTACAGCACTTTAACTGTAACTTGATTTTTTCGGAACATCTTTTGGCATAAAGAGGAAGAACATTAAAAATTCATTCCAAATGAAAAATCAAGTTACCTCAATCTACAAACAAGCAGAACGATTTGCTGAGATCACTAAAAAAAATATTATCTGTGGTAATATCGTTCGAGCAAAAAAATGCTTAGCGCTTGCTGAACGGTTATTTATAAACGGAAGTGTTGAAACTAAAAATGCTATTTCTAACGTGTACGTTTTTTCGGTTTCGTCTTTTATGGAAATGCGTCACTGCAATATTTCACATCTTTTCCCACAAACGCTTAAAGCCGAATATATCAAGCAGGTTAATGCTTCGGGAGTATAAAGTTTAATCGGTTAACTGTTTAATCGAAAAAATCTGAAATCTAAAGTTTACAATCTTAAATCTAAAATAATCTCCTATGATCACCTTTCTTTTACTCGCATTGGCCGTTGTGCTGTTTGCCATTTGTTTTCTGTCAGTTGAATTCTTTGAAAAAATCTAAATCATGACTGCACTATTTATTATTTCAATCGCCGTTTTCGTGTATTTGATTTATGTATTAATCAAACCTGAAAAATTTTAAATCATGTAAAAAGTGAAATGCTTTAAGTGAAATGTAAACATAAATTTTATTCATCAACCCATTTTACAAATCACCTCTCACCTTTCACTAAAAAATATAAAAAATTATGAATACAGAATTAATAGGCGTCATAGGTATTTTTATTCTTACCATTGTTTTAGCAATTCCTTTCGGAAAATATATTGCTAAAGTTTTCCTAGGAAATAAAACGCTTCTTGACCCGATTTTCAATCCAATTGAAAAACTTATTTTTAAAATCAGCGGTATCAATCCAGCTGAAGAAATGAACTGGAAACAACACTTAAAAGCACTTTTAAGCATCAATATGGTTTGGTTCTTTCTTTGCTTTTTTGTTTTGCTTTTTCAGGGTTCTTTGCCTTTAAATCCAGATAACAACCCCTCAATGACACCAGATCTAGCATTTAATACTGCTATTTCATTTTTAGTCAATTGTAACTTGCAGCATTATTCAGGCGAAAGCGGGGTTTCTTATCTTTCACAAATCGTCTTGATGTTTCTTCAATTTGTTTCTGCCGCTATCGGAATCGCTGCTGCCGCTATGATTTTTACAGCAATGAAAGAAAGAACAACAGAACAATTGGGTAATTTCTACAATTATTTCGTAAAAAGCTGTACTCGCATCTTATTGCCACTTTCAGCAATTGTAGCTATCGCATTAGTTTTCAGCGGCACTCCAATGACTTTTGAGGGTAAAGATGCCATTACAACGCTACAAGGAGATCATGTAGAAGTTTCTCGCGGACCTGCAGCAGCTTTTATTGCCATTAAACATATTGGTACAAACGGTGGTGGATTTTTTGGAGCCAACTCAGCGCATCCATTAGAAAACCCAACTTATTTTACTAACGGAGTTGAGCTTTGGGCACAAATGATTATTCCGTTTGCGATGATATTTGCTCTTGGATTTTACCTTAACAAAAGAAGGCTGTCGAATATTATTTTTGGTGTAATGACAGTTGGTTTTTTACTCTTGGTTGTTCCAACCGTTATGAGTGAAATCAACGGAAATCCTGCTATTGAAAAAATGGGTATCGCACAGACAACTGGCGCAATGGAAGGAAAAGAAGTTCGGTTTGGTCCCGCAATTTCAGGTTTTTGGAGTATTGCTACAACAGTAATTTCTACCGGTTCTGTAAACAGTATGCACGATAGTTCTATGCCTATTTCTGGTGCTATGCAATTGTTGTCTATGATGGTAAATGCCTTTTACGGCGGCTGCGGTGTTGGTATTTTAAACTACTACATTTTCATTATTCTGGCTGTATTTATCTCCGGATTAATGGTTGGTCGAACTCCAGAGTTTTTAGGCAAGAAAATCGAAGCGCGGGAGGTTAAAATTGCTGCTTTTATCGCTATTCTTCATCCTTTATTAATATTAGCAGGAACTGCTTTAGCATCTTATTTTGCTGCGCATGATACTGCAATGGGTTATTGGTTTAACGGCAACGCGACAGGCTGGTTAAACAATCCTGGCAACCATGGATTCTCAGAAATGTTATACGAATATACTTCAAGCGCTGCTAATAACGGTTCAGGTTTTGAAGGTTTGGGAGATAATAATCCGTTCTGGAATATCACTACGGGAATTGTATTACTGCTAAGCCGTTTTATTCCAATCATTGGTCCATTGGCAATTGCAGGTTTACTGGCAGGTAAAAAATACATTCCGGAGAGTGCAGGAACTTTAAAAACGGATACATCGATTTTCGGAATTATGACTTTTGCTGTAATTGCCATTATTGCGGCTTTATCTTTCTTTCCAGCGTTGGCTTTAGGTCCATTGGCAGAATTCTTTACACTAAAATAATAACTCATTTTTCAATGCTGAAAATATTCTAAACACATAGCTATGTGCATGTATGCAAGTGAAACGCCTTTACCACAAAGTAAAAATCTATGTCTCTATGTGTTTAAATAAATCAGTTAAACAAAATAATATAAAAAATGACAACTAATAAATCCACATCATTGTTTGAAAGCAAACAGGTAAAAGAAGCCTTAGTGCAATCTTTTGTCAAGCTGAACCCAAAAATGATGATCAAAAATCCGGTAATGTTTACCGTAGAAATTGGAACTGCAATTATGTTTGCTGTTTGCGTTTCGATCTTAATGGGCGCAAATGACCAAGGAAGTTTTACTTATAACTTAATTGTTTTCTTGATTTTACTGGCAACGCTTTTATTTGCCAATTTCGCCGAAGCCATTGCCGAAGCAAGAGGAAAAGCACAAGCTGATAGTTTACGAAAAACAAGAGAAGAAACTCCTGCAAGACAAATTCTGCCAAACGGAGAAATTAAAAACATCAGTTCCTCAGCATTAAAAAAAGATGATATTTTCATTTGCGAAGCCGGTGATTTAATTGCAGCCGACGGAGAAATTATCGAAGGTTTGGCCACGATAGATGAAAGTGCCATTACTGGAGAAAGTGCCCCTGTAATTAGAGAAGCTGGCGGAGATAAATCATCTGTAACTGGAGGAACAAAAGTATTATCTGATAAAATTAAAGTAAAAGTAACTTCTGAACCTGGCGAAAGCTTCTTAGATAAAATGATTGCTTTGGTTGAAGGTGCAAGCCGTCAGAAAACGCCAAACGAAATTGCCTTGACCATTTTATTAGCCGCATTTACTTTAATTTTCGTGATTGTGTGCGTTACGCTAAAACCGTTTGCCGACTATGCCAACGCGCCCATCACGATCGCGGCTTTCATTGCTTTGTTCGTTTGTTTGATTCCTACTACAATTGGTGGTTTGCTTTCTGCGATTGGTATTGCGGGAATGGACAGAGCTTTACGAGCTAACGTAATTACAAAATCTGGTAAAGCGGTTGAAACTGCCGGAGATATTGATGTACTGCTTTTGGATAAAACAGGAACCATCACCATTGGAAACAGAAAAGCAACCAATTTTTATCCAACAAAAGGAATTTCTTTTGATGATTTCGTGAAATCGGCTGTTTTGAGTTCGCTTGCAGATGATACTCCCGAAGGAAAAAGTATTCTCGAATTAAGTGAAATAATTGATGTGAAAAGCGAAACAAAAGCAAGTGCTTTAAAAAATACTTCTGAAATTTCACACACCATCAAATTTACAGCTGAAACTAGAACTTCTGGAGTTGTATTAAAAGACGGAACAAATATTCGAAAAGGTGCTCAAGATGCTGCAAAAAACATTGCGCAACAAGCTGGAAATTCTTTCCCAGAAGATACTGCACAACAAGTAATTTCAATTTCGTCTAACGGAGGAACACCTTTAGTAGTCATTAAAAATAATGAAATTCAAGGTGTAATCGAACTTCAGGACATCATTAAAACCGGAATGAAAGAACGTTTTGAGCGCTTACGCCGAATGGGAATTAAAACGGTTATGGTTACAGGTGATAACCCTTTGACAGCCAAATTTATTGCTGAAAAAGCTGGTGTAGATGATTTTATTGCCGAAGCTAAACCTGAGGATAAAATGAACTACATCCGAAAAGAACAAGCTGAAGGACGCCTAGTTGCCATGATGGGTGACGGAACAAATGATGCTCCTGCCCTTGCACAAGCCAATGTTGGAGTTGCTATGAACAGCGGAACTCAAGCGGCAAAAGAAGCTGGAAATATGGTTGACCTTGACAATGACCCAACGAAACTAATCGAGATTGTTGAAATTGGAAAACAGCTTTTAATGACTCGAGGTACTTTAACTACTTTTTCTATTGCAAATGACGTTGCGAAATATTTTGCTATTGTTCCTGCTCTTTTTATTACTGCAATTCCTGCGCTTCAAGGTTTGAATATTATGCATTTGCATAGTCCTGAAAGTGCTATTTTATCGGCTGTAATTTTCAATGCGATTATCATTCCGATTTTGATTCCGCTGGCATTGAAAGGTGTTGAATATCGACCAATTGGAGCTAGTGCGATCTTAAAAAGAAATCTTTTGATTTATGGACTTGGCGGATTGATTGTTCCTTTTATCGGAATTAAAGTTATTGATTTGATAGTTGCAATCTTTATGTAAAAATCAAACCCGACAGGTTTTAAAAACCTGTCGGGTTTACGAAAACTCAAATAAAAACATGACTTCGATTTGCTAAGCTTTCTAAAAAAACTTAGAACCTTAGCAACTTAGTCTCTTAGAATCTTCAAAAAAATGAAAAATCTATTTTCACTCATAAAACTTACTGTCGCTACATTAATCTTGTTCGCAGTTATTTATCCTTTAGCGATTTACGGAATTGCACAAATGGCTCCAAATCAAGGAAAAGGAGAAACTATTTCGGTTAACGGAAAAGTCGTTGGTTATCAAAAAATCGGACAAAAGTTCGATAAATCAAATTATTTCTGGGGAAGGCCTTCGGCTGTTGATTATAATGCGGCGGGAAGTGCCGGAAGCAATAAAGGCCCAAGCAATGCTGAATATCTAGCTTTGGTTCAAAAAAGAATTGATACGCTTTTATTGGTTCATCCGTACTTGAAAAAATCTGAAATTCCAGCTGATATGGTTACAGCTTCAGGAAGCGGTTTAGATCCGAATGTTTCTCCGCAAGGCGCTTTGATTCAGGTGAAACGAATTGCTAAAGAGCGAAATTTAGCTGAAGCGAAAGTAAAAGCTTTAGTAGAATCTAAAATTAATTCGGCTGTTGTTGGTCCTGAAACTGTTAATGTTTTGGAATTGAATGTGGCTTTGGATCAGCTTCGCTAGAAGAGGTTCTGAGGTTCTGAGTCGCTAAGGTTCTAAGGCTTTTATCCTGCAAGGTTTTCAAAACCTTGTAGGCATGAAAAATCTGCATCAAGTATTATCATGAAGTAACCGTGTAATTGTCATCCTGAGGAACGAAGAATCACACTCGAAACTCTGTCTGCATGATCGCCAATCTTTGTCGAGCTACTTGCGGAGATCCCTCGTTCTTAGGGATGACAAAAAATGCAAGAATTGGAATCTAAAAACTAAACTTACAATAAATACCTAACAGGTTTTGAAAACCTGTTAGGATATGAAAATATTATAATACAAAAACGCCTTTTTTACCCCAAATGCCCTAGCCCCGATAGTAGTGGAAATCCTTTTGTGCCGGGGTTCGGCACAAAAGATTGAAACGAATAGCGGGAAATAGCTCCTAAAAAATCTACTTAATAAATAATTGAATACCACAAAAATGAAAAAAATAATACTTACTGCTTTAATCGCTTTTGGTTATGGCAATTTACACGCACAAGAAGAATCAAAAAGTCCTCTTACGTTTTCAGGATATGTAGAAACCTATTATAGCTATGATTTTGGACAACCCGAAAATCATACTCGCCCAAGCTTTTTTTATAACTTTAATAAAAGTAATGAAGTAAACATCAATTTAGGTTTGGCAAAAGTAAATTATACGAAAGAAAATGTTCGTGGAAACTTTGCTTTAATGGCCGGAACGTATGCTGAATATAATATGTCGGCAGAACAGGGTTTGCTGAAAAATATATACGAGGCAAATGTAGGTGTGAAAATTTCGAAAAGCCATAATTTATGGATTGATGCAGGGATTATGCCAGCTCACATTGGTTTTGAAAGTGCTATTGGAAAAGATTGTCAAACGCTATCAAGAAGTATTCTGGCTGAGAATTCTCCTTATTATGAAGCAGGAGTTAAAATTGGTTACACATCTGAATCTGGAGAATGGTATATAGCTGGTATGTACTTAAACGGCTGGCAGAGAATTGAGAAAGTAGAAGGAAATCAGACACCAGCTTTTGGAACTCAGGTTACCTACAAACCATCTGATCGGGTTACGTTGAACTGGAGTACTTATGTTGGAAATGAGCAGCCGGATATCGACAAAAAATGGCGTTATTTTAATAACTTCTACGGACAGTTTAAAGTAACAGAGAAAACAAATGTAACGGCTGGTTTTGACATTGGATCACAGCAATCGGCTAAAGGAAGTGATAAATATGATACTTGGTTTTCGCCTGTTTTGATTTTACAATACAAACCGACTGATAAAATTCAGCTTGCAGCGCGTGGTGAATATTACAGCGACGAAAAAGGTGTAATCATTGCAACTGAAACTCCAAACGGATTTAAAACTTACGGCTTTTCAGCTAACTTTGATTACTTAGTTACTGATAATGTTATGTTTAGAATTGAAGCCAGAAATCTTTCAAGCAAAGATCAAATCTTCACAAATAAAGATAATCTTCCAACGGATACGAATACGTTTGTAACGACTTCGCTGGCGATTAGTTTTTAGGGGAATATTTCTTGCCACAGATTACACAGATTAAAGGGATTTTTAAATGTCTTTGTGTAGATTTATTTGCCACGAATTACACAAATTTTCACGAATTATATTAAATAAAAATTTGTGCAAATTTGTGTAATTCGCGGCTAAAAAAAAATCCTTCTAATCTGTGTAATCTGTGGCTTTAAAAAAAAACTTTGTGACTTAGCGCCTTCGTGGCAAAAATTATGGAAAACGAAAATAATAACGCACAGCACTTTCTCGATTTAATTCAGAAATCACGAAAGGGGAAGTTTAAAATCTACATTGGAATGAGTGCCGGTGTGGGCAAAACTTTTCGTATGCTTCAGGAAGCGCATTCGTTATTGAAAAACGGAATCGATGTAAAAATTGGTTACATCGAAACGCACATGCGAAAGGAAACGCATGAACTCTTAGCTGGTCTTCCGATTATTCCGAGGCGGACTATTTTTTATAAAGGAAAAGAACTCGAAGAACTCGATGTTCAAGCCATCATCAACCTTAGACCAGAAGTGGTTATTGTTGATGAATTGGCGCATACAAACATTGAAGGAAGCAAAAACGAAAAACGCTGGCAGGATGTTCTGGAGATTTTGGATGCTGGAATTAATGTAATTTCGGCTGTCAATATTCAACATATTGAGAGTTTAAATGAAGATGTAAAACGTATTACCAATATCGATGTTCAAGAAAGAATTCCCGACAATGTTTTGCGTCTGGCCGATGAGGTAGTGAATATCGATTTGACATCAGAAGATTTGATTGCCCGACTGAAAGAAGGAAAAATTTATACGGCAGATAAAATTCCGACTGCCTTAGCGAACTTTTTTAAATCGGAACAAATTCTGCAATTGCGTGAATTGGCTTTGAAAGAAGTAGCGAGTCAGGTGGTACGAAAAGTGGAAAGTGAAGTTCCAAATCTGCATGCTTTACGACATGAAAAATTATTGGCATGTATTAGCAGTAATGAAAAAACAGCCAAAATTATAATTAGAAAAGCTGCAAGATTAGCGAGCTATTACAACGGATCGTGGTATGTTTTGTATGTAGAAACACCTAAAGAAAGTAGTAACAGAATTGCACTTGACAAACAAAGGCATTTAATTAATAACTTTAAACTCGCAGTACAATTGGGTGCTGAAGTTATTAAATTAGAAAATTCAAATATTACAGATGCTATTTTAACAACAGTAGAGGAAAAACAAATTACAACTGTGTGCATTGGAAAACCACATTTTAATTTGTTTAAAGTAATTTTGTCTACAACAATTTTCAGACGTTTGCTCAACAAATTGTCTTTGTCGAACGTTGATCTTGTTATTTTGTCTTGAAAATTTTTAAACCATATAAGTTATATAAGTTCATTTAAATTCGAGGCGTTGAAGCTTAACCGCAAAGGTCGCAAGGTTTTTACGCAAAGTTCGCTAGAGTTTTTTGCTCGCAAAGACGCAAAGCTTTTAATCTAACCTTTGCGCGCTTTGCGAAACCTTAGCGCTCTTTGCGGTTAAATTTTAAGCACAGTTTTTAAATGAACTTATATAACTTATATGGTTCAAAAAAAATAAATGTTTTATAAAATGAGAATTAAAACCAAATTGAATCTGGGAGTTGGATTATTATTTTTAATGATCATCATTCTCTCGCTAGTGAGTGCTTATTCTGTTTTTCTGATTAAGCAGGACACTGAGAATATTCTGAAATCCAATTACAATACACTGGAATATTCCAGAAATATGATTCTTGCTTTGGATGGAATAAAAGCGGGTTCAAAGGAAACGATTCAGAGTTTTGAGGAAAATCTCGAAAAGCAGACTCAAAATATTACTGAACCAGGCGAAAAACAAGCGACTGAAAAACTGAAAGCCAGTTTTGCCCTTTTAGCCCAAAACAATCCAGATGAAGCTGTAAAAGTGCAGATTCGTCAAGACATTTTTGCGATTATGAAGCTGAATCTTGACGCCATAAAACAGAAAAGCGACATCGCCAAACATTCGGCCGAAACGGCTAATTTGTCAATCGCTATTGTAGGAAGTTTATGTTTTCTGATTGCTTTTAATTTGTTGGTTAATCTGCCTAATAATATTGCAAATCCGATTAGAGAGTTAACGCTGAGTATTAAAGAAATTGCCAATAAAAACTACTCAGAACGTGTTCATTTTACGAGTCATAGCGAATTTGGAGATCTTGCCAAATCATTCAATACGATGGCGCAAAAACTCGAAGAATATCATGACAGCAATGTTTATAAACTTCTTTTTGAGAAGAAACGACTGGAAACGCTAATTAATAATATGAACGATCCTATTATTGGTTTGGACAACGAAGGAATTGTTTTGTTTGTGAATGATGAAGCACTGAAAATTATCGGTCTAAAATCGGAAGACATCATTGGAAAACCTACTTCTGAATTAGCCATTTCGAATGATTTGATTCGCTCTTTGATTCTTAAAGAAGGGGAAATTCCGAAAAAACAGCCTCTCAAAATTTTTGCTCACGGAAAAGAAAGTTATTTCGAAAAAGAGATTCACAACATAACCATAACGCCAACTGGCGAAGAAAAAGAAATTAATATTGGTGATGTAATTATTTTGCGAAATATTACGCTTTTTAAAGAACTGGATTTTGCTAAAACCAATTTTATTGCCACCGTCTCACACGAATTAAAAACTCCAATTGCTTCTATAAAACTAAGTCTTCAATTGCTTGAAAATGGAAAAACGGGTAATATGAACGACGATCAGAAACAATTGGTTGAAAGTATAAAAGATGACAGTCAGCGATTGTTGAAAATCACGGGAGAATTGTTGAATTTATCACAATTGGAAACAGGAAATATTCAGCTGAATATTGGAAAAAGCAATCCGCACGAAATTGTAAAATATGCTGTTGAAGCTGTAAAAGTCCAAGCCGATCAAAAACAGATTCAATTAGTCGTTGATGCCGATGAAAACCTCAAAAACGTAAAAGCCGATGCCGAAAAAACTGGCTGGGTTTTAATAAATTATTTATCAAACGCCATTAGATATTCGTCTGAAAAAAGTACAATTCTCATCAAATTAAAAGAAGAAAATAATCAAATGGTTTTTCAGGTTATTGATACTGGAAAAGGAATTGATACAAGATACAAAGGCAAAGTTTTCGATAAATATTTTCAGGTTCCGGGCAGTCAAAAATCTGGAACAGGATTGGGATTAGCGATTAGCAAAGAATTTATCGAAGCTCAAAATGGAAGTGTTGGGGTTGAGAGTAATTTGGGATTAGGAAGTACGTTTTGGTTTTCGTTGAAGGTTTAGATTTTTTTTTGTTACAAAAGCGCTAAGCCACAAAGTTTTTTAAATAGCTTTGTGTCTTAGCGCCTTCGTGGCAAACTCTTGTTATGTATTCGAAGTATTATTCTTAATTTCTCGAACTTCACGTTTCAATTCTAAAAGCAAATCTTTCATTGCTCCAGTTTCCGATATTTCTTGTTTTTTATCCGAACGGCCGATGTTGCATTCGTATTCCCAAATCTCCAAAATATCAGAAGCTTTCACTTCATAATTTGGATAAAAACTATTATCAGATTCTAAAACCAAACTATTCTTTTTGTTTTTATTGAGACGTTTGTAAACCATTCCTTCACTTTTGGTAATCAGAATATAGGTTTTGCCGTCCATCACCTCTCCTAGTTTTTCTACATAACGGCCAATAATAATAGAACCATCTTCATGCGGAGGCATCGAATCTCCTTCAACAGGAAATCCGCGATGTTTTCCTGGTCCTAAAAACGGAAGTGTAATCTGCTGTAAACTTTCAATATATTCTGGATCAGCATATCCGTTAAGATAACCTGCTTTTGCTTTTTGAGATACAATTTCGATATAATTTTCTCCAAAACTATCCACTTGAATAGGCAGAATAAGTCGGTTCCCTTCTAGTTTTATCAAATTTTGCACATCAATTTTGCGTATATCAACAGATAATATTAAGTCGATACTCATATGGAAATATAATGCAATCTTCTTTAAAATGTCATACGGTGCTTCCGAAGTTCCGTCTTCGTATTTCACGTATCTTCCTCGGGTAATACTAAGGTTTTCAGCTAATTTCTCCTGTGATATTTTATGCTTAACCCTTAATGCTCTGATGTTGTCTGAAAATAAGGACATAATTAATTTGTTATAATTTGGAACAGCAAATATACAAAAAATGTTATTATCTGTACTAATTTTGTTTCATACAAAAACAAAAGGAAAATGGCACGGGCAATTGTACATATGGATCTGGATACCTTTTTTGTATCCTGCGAAAGACGCACCAACTCAGAACTCAACGGAATTCCGCTTATTATAGGTGGCGGAGACCGCGGTGTTGTGGCATCTTGTTCGTATGAAGCCCGAAAATATGGAGTGCGTTCTGCCATGCCAATTCGTATGGCATTAAAACTTTGTCCAGACGCAAAAGTGATGAAAGGCGACATGGAATTATATTCGCAACTTTCTCATGATGTTACCGAAATTCTTCAAGAAAAAGCGCCTGTTTTAGAAAAAGCGAGTATCGATGAATTTTATATGGACATTACCGGAATGGATAAATTTCATGGCAGTTATAAATGGACAAACGAACTGGCACAGAAAGTCATTAAAGAAACAGGACTTCCAATTAGTTTTTCATTATCCATCAATAAAACCGTTTCTAAAATTGCTACCGGCGAAGGCAAACCAGTTGGAAATCTTGAAATTCCGGAACAAAAAGTTCAAGACTTCTTAAATCCGCTTTCAATTCAGAAAATCCCGATGGTAGGCGCTGTGACTTTTCAGCTTTTATCTAGAATTGGCGTTCGCAAAATTCAAACTTTGGCAGAAATGCCTGCTGAGGTTTTACAGCAGATGATTGGTAAAAATGGTTTGGAACTTTGGAAAAAAGCACACGGAATCGATCACACACCTGTTGAACCTTATACAGAAAGAAAATCAATTTCGACTGAAACGACTTTTTCGCAAGACACTATCGATCTTGCTAAACTGAGAAGAATATTATTAGGAATGGTCGAAAAACTGGCTTTTCAGCTTCGTGCCGAACAATGGCTGACTTCAACTGTTACGGTCAAAATACGTTACGCCAATTTTGATACCGAAACCAAACAATGCCGAGTAGCTTATACCTCTGCTGATCATATTCTGACCAAAAATGTAATAGAACTTTTCGAGAAGGTCTATCAGCGTCGTATGCGTCTGCGTTTGATTGGTGTTCGCTTTAGCGGATTGGTGCGCGGAACCTATCAAATTGACCTTTTTGAAGACACTCAGGAAATGTTATCACTTTATGAAGCGATGGACAAAATGAAAAGCCGTTATGGTTTTGATGCCGTAATGCGCTGTGCCGGAGCTCATTTTAAACCGAATACGAAAGACGAAATTTTAAAACGCAAGAAATAATGTACCTCAATTGCCATTCTTATCATTCATTACGTTACGGCACAATTCCGCTTAAGGAATTGATTGCTGAAGCAGTTTTACATGGTATAAAAGCAATGGCATTGACGGATATTAATACTGTTACCGGAATTTATGATTTTATAAAAGTGTGTCAGAAAAAAGGAATCAAACCTTTGGTTGGAATGGAATTTCGATGCAATCACGAATTCCGATATATTGGTCTGGCACAAAATGCGGAAGGATTAGCCGAAATGAATGCTTTTTTGACTAAACATAATTTCAGCGGAGAAACTTTGCCTTTAATCGCGCCCGAGTTTAAATCGGTTTTTGTGATTTATACTTTAGAAAATGCTCCAGAAACACTTTTTGAAAATGAATTTATCGGAGTTCGTCCTGAAGAAGTTTCGAGTCTTCTGACTTCAAAACATAAAAATAAAATCTCCAAAATGGTGATTTTACAGCCTGTAACTTTTAGAAGTAAAAAAGAATACAATCTGCATAAAGTGCTTCGCGCTATTGATACGAATATTATTTTATCGAAGCTTACAGAAGCAGATTATTGTAAAGTTTCTGATGTGATGAAACCTATAGAATCGATTCTGCCATTCTATGAAAAATATCCTGAAATCATTTTAAATACAAAGCGTATCATTGAGAAGTGTAATTTTCAATATGACTTTTCGGCTAAAAGAAATAAAAAATTCTATACTGAAAACCGTCAGCAAGATTTAGAAAAACTGACAGAATTGGCTTGGGAAGGATTTGAAAAACGTTACGGAAATGAAAATATTGAAGCAAAAGCCCGCGTAGAAAAAGAATTAAAAGTTATTGATGAATTAGAATTCAGCGGTTATTTTTTAATTACTTGGGATATTATTCAATATAGCAATAGCCAAGGTTTTATGCACATTGGTCGCGGAAGCGGTGCCAACAGCATCATTGCCTATTGTCTCGGAATTACCGATATCTGTCCAATTGAACTGGATTTGTATTTTGAACGTTTTTTAAACCTCAACCGTAAAACTCCTCCAGATTTTGATATTGACTGGAGTTGGCAGGAACGCAATACCATTTTAGAATATATCTTCAAAAAATACGGCAAAGATCACGTTGCTTTTTGCGGTACGAACGTCGAATTTAAATATCGATCTATTTTTAGAGAAGTTGGAAAAGTTTTTGGACTTCCAAAAGAAGAACTCGATATGCTGGCTAAAAATCCAATGGCTTTGCATGAAACCAATAAAATCGTAAAACTGGTGCAGCAATATGGAATGTTATTGGAAAAATATCCTAATCAACGAAGTATGCATGCGTGTGGAATTCTAATTTCTGAAGAGCCCATTACCAACTATACGCCACTGGAAATGCCTCCAAAAGGTTTTCCTATTGTACTTTTTGATATGCATATTGCCGAAGAAATTGGTTTTGATAAATTTGATATTTTAAGTCAGCGTGGTATTGGCCATATTGATGACAGCGTAAAACTAATTGCCAAAAACCAAGGAATAAAAGTTAATATTCGCGATACTTCAATTTCTAAAGATGAAGCCGTTTGCAATTCTTATTTGGCAAAAGGACATACAATTGGCTGTTTTTATATCGAAAGTCCTGCTATGCGTGGTTTACTGCGTCGTTTAAATTGTGACAATTATAAAATTCTGGTTGCCGCGTCGTCTATTATTCGTCCTGGCGTTGCACAATCGGGAATGATGAAAGAGTATATTTTTCGCCATAATAACCCAACTCAGTTTGAATATTTTCACGATGTTTTCAGAGAACAGCTTGGCGAAACTTATGGTATTATGGTCTATCAAGAAGATGTGATTAAAATCGCTCAGCATTACGGCGGACTTCCTGCTGCAGATGGAGATATTCTGCGCCGTGCTATGTCGGGAAAAGGAAGATCACTTGAAGCGTTGCAAAAAGTAAAAGATAATTTCTTTGCTTGCTGTGCTCAAAAAGGACATCCAGAAGCTTTAAGTCAGGAAATTTATCGTCAGATTGAATCTTTCGCAGGATATTCTTTCTGCAAAGCACATTCGGCTTCTTATGCGGTTGAAAGTTATCAGAGTTTGTATCTGAAAGTTAATTATCCTGTTGAATTTATGACCGCAGTAATCAACAATCAAGGCGGATTTTACAGAACCGAAGTGTATGTGCACGAAGCGAGAATGTCTGGCGGAACGATTCATAATCCTTGCGTAAATAAAAGCGAATATCAGACTACTTTATACGGAACCGATATTTATCTCGGTTTTATGCACATTCAAAGTCTGGAATCTAAAATTGCTCATTTGATTGAAGAAAACCGAAATAAAAATGGCAATTATGTTTCTTTAGAAGATTTTATCACCCGAATTCCAATTGGGATCGAAGGCGTTAAAACCCTGATTTTTATTGATGCTTTTCGTTTTACCGGAAAAACTAAAAATCAGCTTTTGGTAATTGCTAGTTTATTGCTGAACAATTTTAAACCTGAAAACAGAGATTTAAAACTTTTGCAAGAACCTGTTAAAGAATACAAACTTCCAACATTGGAACGCTCTGTTTTTGAAGATGCTTTTGACGAAATCGAGCTGTTGAGTTTTCCTGTTTCCTGTACTGTTTTTGATCTTTTACAAACTAAACATCGCGGTGATGTAATGGCTAAAGATTTAGTTCAATATCATAAAAAACAAGTCAGAATGCTGGCTTATTTGATTTCCAGAAAACACGTCCCGACCAAAAAAGGAACCATGTATTTTGGAACTTGGATCGATCATGAAGGTACCTATTTTGACACCGCACATTTTCCTGACAGTTTAGAAAAATATCCATTTCAGGGCGGAGGCTGTTACTTATTGTTAGGAAATGTTGAGGTTGATTATCATTTTCCGACTATTACGATTCTCAAAATGGCCAAAATGCCTTTTATTCCAGATCCGCGTTATATGGATGCTAAAGATCAGTATAGAACACAAAGTCAGATAAAAGAAGATGTTAGTTTGACGCATCGAGCGCCTTATCCGCAAGGACATGAAATTAATTTGCCGAGACATAGAATGAAGTTTTAAAAATTATTTAAACACATAGAAACATAGTTTTTTTTACTTGATAAAAGAACAATAAAAAAAAGCTCGCTTTTAACACATAGTCACTATGTGTATTAATACAAGTGAAACGCCTTTAACCACAAAGAAAATCTATGTTTCTATGTGTTAAATTAAAAATAACCAAAGAAGAACTTACGTTATATAAAGATGAAAAATACGGAATATGCTATAGTAGATATTGAAACCACAGGCGGAAATGCCAGTGGCAGTCGCATTACAGAAATTGCGATCATTATTCATGATGGTAAAAATGTACTGGATCGTTATGAAACACTTGTAAATCCTCAACAGGAAATTCCTCCTTCTATTTTTGGATTAACAGGCATTAATAACGAAATGGTAGCTAATGCACCAATCTTTGATGATATTTCAGAGAAAGTATTAGAAATGCTTACTGATCGTATTTTCGTTGCACACAATGTCAATTTCGATTATTCATTCGTTCATCATCAGTTGGAACAGTCAGGTTTTAAATGGTCTGCTAAAAAACTTTGCACCGTTCGTGCTGCCAGAAAGATCAAACCGGGATTGGGTTCTTATAGTTTAGGAAATCTTTGCAATTCTTTAAATATCAATTTAGAAAACAGACATCGTGCGGGTGGAGATGCCGATGCTACTGCTCTCCTATTTTCGCTTTTATTAGAATGGGACGATGCCGGAGAAATCGAAAAAATGATCAAAAAAACAGCACAAGATCAGCGTCTTCCACCAAATCTGCCGCCAGATGACTTTAATAATTTACCCGATAAACCTGGAGTATATTATTTTTATAATCAGGCGAAAAAAGTGATTTATGTTGGAAAAGCGATTAATTTAAAGAAACGCGTTTCTTCTCATTTCAGCGGTAATAATATCAATCCGCAGAGACAGCACTTTTTAAGAGATATTCACGGAATTTCTTTTGAAGTCTGCGCTACCGAATTAATGGCGCTTCTTTTAGAATGTACAGAAATCAAAAAACTCTGGCCGACTTATAATAGGGCTTTAAAACGTTTTGAAGCTAAATTTGGCATTTATCAATATGAAGCGAGAAATGGTTATAAATATCTTGCTATTGGCAAAGTGAGCAAGTTTCAAGTCTGTATTCATGAATTCAGCAGTTTGCATGAAGGGATCAATTTACTTAGAAGCCTTGCCGAACGTTTTGAAATCGATCATCGTTTCTGCAAATATTCAAAATCTGAAGACGGAGAATTTTTCTATAATAATAATCCGCAAAGTTTGCCCGATGCTATAATGCATAACGCTCAAGTTGACAATGCGATTGACTATCTCTTAAACAACAGACCAACTTTTGCCATTATCGACAAAGGAAAATCAAAAGAAGAACGCAGCTGTATTTGGATTGAAAATGGGCATTTTTATGGCATGGGATATCTTCCTTCAGATGTTTCGATTCACGAGCCTTCGGATGTAAAAAATTATGTTACGCCTTATAAAAGCAATCAATATATTGAACAACTGGTTTTTTCTTATGCAGAAAAGCATCCAAGAAAAGTATTCTTCAAAAAACATTTCTTAGTCTAAAATCAAATTAGAGAAAAATAGAGCTGTAAAAAATCAAAATTATGACACTATTTACCGACACCGAATTATTTACCACCGGACACGGAGGTAAAAAAATATTTGATCTTCCAGATTGCGAACTAATTCTGATTGAAAATTTCTTCAGTAAAGAAGAATCAGATTCTTTTTATGAAAGAATACTGCGCAAAACCAAATGGAGAGAATATGAAATGGAAATTTATGATAAAACCTATACTGTTCCTAGAATGATTGCGTGGTACGAAGATAAAGACAACGAAGGAGCAGATCCAAAAGGACCAGACTGGACGTATGAATTGTTAAAAATCAGAAGCCGTGTCGAGAAAGAAACCCAGCTTGATTTTAACAGTCTTCTGTTAAATTTATACCGAAACGGAAAAGATGGCGTTGGCTGGCACAGCGATCGTGAAGACAATTCTGGCAAAGATCCGATAATAGCATCTGTCACTTTTGGAGAAACCCGAATGTTTAAACTTCGCCATAAATTTAGAAAGGATATTCCGCTGGTTGAAATACCGCTTCATCATGGATCTTTCTTACTAATGGCGGGGACTACAAATAGTTTTTGGCAGCATCATGTGCCCAAAACAGCACGTAAAGTTTTACCCAGAATAAATTTAACATTCAGACAAACGCAACGTAATACGTAATGCATTCAGAACTAAAAACAAGCTGATTTATTAGCTTAATCCGCATGAGGAAAATTCTGTCGAAAAAAGTTAAAATACTGATTGTATGAACGTTTTATTAGGCTGAACCTTCCTTTTTTACTATTTTTGCAACCTTTTAAAAAAATATAATACCGTAATGGCTTATTCAAACAACGATTTAGCGCGCTTCTTAGATGCGCAAAACAAACTTTATCTTACTGCTCTTTCTGAAATCGGAAAAGGGAAAAAAGAGACGCATTGGATGTGGTTTATTTTTCCTCAAATTAAAGGATTGGGTAAAAGTGATACTGCAAATCTTTATGCCATTAATGATTTAAAAGAAGCTACAGATTATTTGGAGCATCCTATTTTAGGAAAACATTTGATTGAAATTTCAGAGTTATTATTAACCTTTAAGATGAAATCGGCTGATGGAATTTTTGGTGACTTAGATGCACGAAAATTACGTTCTTGCATGACTTTATTTTCATTGGTAGAAAATGCAAATCCGATATTTCAGGAAATTTTGGAAGCTTTCTTCTCTGGAGAAACCGATCCGCTTACTTTGTCTATTATTAATTCAACTATAAAATCTGTTGATGAACCGGTTGAAATATAACTAGAGTTTACAACGATTATTTACATTTAAAAGACACTAATTATAGTGTCTTTTTTTTGTTTGCAAACTTCGCAGTTTGGTAAAACTCAGACATAAATCATTCATTTAAAAAGAATTAATCTTAAATTGCATAATCAACCTCAAATCTAAACCAAATTATGAATGAAAAAATCAAAACTTTACAAATCATCCATCTTGGCATTTGTGCTGGAACAATTGTCATATATTTCCTTGTAGGAGATATTTCGTTAGAAACACTAACCATTCCTGCTATCGATTCTAATTCGATACTATATCTTATTATTCCAGTTCTTGCCTTTGTATTAAGCAGTATATTATTTAAAGCACAATTAAAACAGATTGACCCAAAACTAAAACTTGAAGACAAACTTCCTGTTTACCAAACTGCTTCTATCATGCGATGGGCAGTTCTTGAAGGCGCCGCTTTTTTGATATTATTTATAAAACCCGAATTCATCCTATTCGGAATCCTACTCATTGTTTATCTTCTTTATCTAAGACCTACCGAAGAAAAAATAACCAATGATTTATCTAATTATTAGACTTAAAATAGAAAAGCATCTTGATTTCAAGATGCTTTTCTATTTAGTTTCAATTGAATCTAAAAATATTATTCACTTGGTTTTGTTAAATAGTATACTGGAATTCCAGTTAACATAATCAACACTCCCCAGCCGCAGGTTGAGAATTTTGTAATTAGTAACGCAATACAAATTGCCGACGCTACAACAATATATAGCATTGGCAAAAATGGATATCCGAATGCTTTATAAGGTCTTTCTGCATCTGGCATCTTTTTTCTTAGAATAAAAATTCCGTAGATGGTTAGAATATAAAAAATCAATACGATGATAATTACAAAATCAAGCAAATCTCCATATTTCCCTGTCAAGCACAAAGCCGAAGCCCAAATACACTGCGCCCAAAGTGCCCAAGCAGGAACGCTCGAACTATTTAAAACAGCTGCTTTTTTGAAAAACAAACCATCTTTTGCCATCGTATAATATACTCTCGCACCAGCCATAATTAATCCGTTGTTGCAAGCAAAAGTCGAAATCATAATCATAATGGCAATAATAAGTGCTCCAATATTCCCGAAAATATAATCTGAGGCCACAACTGCAACACGATCAAACTTTGCTGTTGCTATTTCATCAAACGGAACAACAGCCAAATACATAAGATTTGTCACAACATAAAGAGAGGTCACAATAAAAGTTCCTAGAAACAGACTAAGACCAACATTTCGTTTAGGATTTTTAATTTCGCCCGCGATGAAAGTCACACCATTCCAAGCATCACTAGAGAATAATGATCCTACCATTGCTGCTGAAATTCCAGAAATTAGAGCAGTTCCGCTAATAGGCAACCACAATCCGCTTTCTTTGTCAAATGTTTTTGTACTCCAGCCGTCTGCCCAGTTTGCATCCCAAACAGAAGCTTTCGCAGCAAGCGTTAATCCAAAAACAACTAAGCCTAGTAGCGATAAAATTTTAATTATGGTTAAAACGGTTTGCAGAATTTTCCCGTTTTTCACTCCACGGCTATTAATGAAAGTTAGGATGATAATTGTTAAAATTGAAACGAGCTGAGCGGCATTGAGTTTAAAAGCTCCCAGTTCGTAGAGAATATTTTCATCGCTTAATGGTTCATACAAATAAGCTGCAAATTTTGAAAAAGCCACTCCTACAGCCGCAATAGTTCCAGTCTGAATAACTGCGAAAAAACTCCATCCGTATAGAAAAGCAATCAGTTTGTTATATGCTTCTTTCAGATAAACATACTGCCCTCCTGCTTTTGGAAACATTGCACTCAATTCGCCGTAACTAACTGCTGCAACAACTGTAATAAATCCTGACAAAAGCCAGATTAAAGTAAGCCATCCCGCCGAACCTACTTGTCGAGCGATATCGGCACTTACAATAAATATCCCGGATCCGATCATAGAGCCAACCACAAGCATGGTTCCGTCTAAGAGTCCGAGTTCTCTTTTAAAATGTTCTTGGTCGTTTTCTTGCATTTTTATTGGTTTAGGTTGGCTAAAGATATACTTTTTTCTGAAATCTTAATCTTTAAATTATAAATTCTATAAATTCTTAAAAAAGGTCATATTTATCAAGATTTAACCTTAATCTTTATTAAAAATCTTTTTGGTGTATCTCTTCCGGTGGCCTTTTCACTCTAGCTTTCTATCATTTATACAATGGATTAAGGAAATTTTTCCTTATTTTTAAAATAAAAACAATATCATGACTTGGGATCCAAAAAAATATAACGAATTTAAAGAAGAGCGTTCTAAACCTTTTGATGACCTAACAAATCATATTATTGACCAGCCAAATCTAAAAGTTATAGACCTTGGATGCGGAACAGGAGAACTGACCAAAAAATTGTATCAAAAACTTACAAATCCATCTGTTCTTGGCATTGATAATTCTGCCGAAATGTTGGCTAAAACTCCAATACAAGAAAATCTTGAATTTAAAGAAAAGGCTATTTTAGAACAGATTAATGAAGAAACCAAATGGGATTTAATCTTCTCCAACGCCGCCTTACAATGGATTGACAATCATCATGAACTCTTTCCTAAAATTATTTCCCGTCTAAACCTTGGCGGACAACTGGCTGTTCAGATGCCTCAACAAAACGAAAATATTCTTAATAAAATACTTTATCAATTGGTTCAAGAAGAACCGTTTGCATCCTATCTCAAAAATTGGACACGCCCTTCACCAGTATTAACTTTAGATGAATACGCAAAAATCCTATTCGAAAATGGCAGCACAGGTTTGATTCTGTATGAGAAAGTTTATCCTATAATCTCTAATCAAAAAGATGATTTTTTCGACTTTATTTCTGGATCTGCATTAACGGTATATCAAGAAAGATTAAAAGAAGAAGAATTTGCAGAATTAACAACGGAATTCAAGAAGAGAATAGACGCTTATTTTCCTGTTGTGCCATCTATCTATGCCTTTAGAAGATTAATTATTTATGCTAAATTTTAATCAAACAATGTGACAAAGCCAGATAGCAATCCTTAAACAAAACAAGACCTAATTATTTATTCCTTACATCCCTTTTTTTCCTCTTTTTCTTTTCAAAACTCAATCAGAAAGTAAGTTCTAAAGTTTAAAAAATTGACACAAACATTCCCTTTTAAATCATAAATAATTAGCCAACAAATGATTAAACAAAAATATTTGGAATGAAAATATTTTTGGTTCTGCATTATATTTTTTGCAAAAATCATAAGATAAATTTTATTATATTTGAGAGAATCAATTTAAGAGCATTTACAAACAGCAAAATAAATTAACAAGTGTTTAACGATAACATGAAGTAATTCTCCCCATAATTATTCATTCATACTTGCAAAACACGCAAAAGGCACATTTTTATCAACCTACTAATTTTAAGATTATGTCTAAATTGCAAGCTTTAAAAAATTTTCGTTTCCCAAATGTTTTCATTCTTATTTTAATAGTCTTCATTTCGTGCGCATTATTAATCTGCATCAATTTTTTTACTATTAAAATCTTATCAGCAAATAGAGCTTATGTAAATGGGGAATCGCATTATTCTAAAGGACAAAAAGATGCATCTAGACATTTAATTACCTATTTATTCACCAAAAACCCCACACAATGGAAATTGTACCTCGAAGAGTTAAAAGTGCCTCAAGGAGATGGAATCGCGAGAGTTACACTCCTAAAAGCTGGAGATAATAAAATTGCTCGAAAGGGATTTTTAATTGGCCGAAATCACGAAGATGATTTAGACGATATTATCTGGCTGTTTGACAATTTTAAACATGTAAGCTTTTTATCTAAAGCTATAGATGAATGGGGACAAGGAGATAAACTAATTTTCGATTTATTTGTTATTGGCCAGCAGATTAACGCCAAAATTGAGCATAATATTCTGACTGCTGAAGATCAGAAGAAATATTTAAAACAAATAAGTTCAATAAGCGACCGATTAACGGTTAATGAACGTAATTTTTCAAACACATTAGGAGAAGGAACTCGAAAAATAAAGGATTTACTAATTATTACAAATATCTTTTTCATTCTAGTCATCGTCTGCAGTGTTTGCCTTTATTATTCAATAATGGTTAAAAGACTATTAGTTTCGAAAAAAGAAATAGAAATGAAAAATGAAAACCTTATTACCGTAAATCGCGAATTAGATCGATTTGTTTACAGTGCATCACACGATTTGAGATCTCCTATTACTTCATTAAAAGGCCTTATCGAAATAACAGCATTAGAAGATGATGTGGAGCAGGTTAGAAATTATTTACAAATGATGCATCAAAGTCTTGCTAGACAAGATCAATTTATTAGTGATATCATTGATTACTCTAAAAACAAGAGAAAACAGATAATAATAGAACCTGTAAGCCTAAAAGAATTGTGCAATGAAGCTATTCTGCAATTGATGCATATTGAAAATGCAAACAGAATTAAATTCACACAGGAACTTTTAGTGGATCATATTGAAAGCGATGGACTCCGTTTAAAAATCATTATCAACAATCTGCTTTCCAATGCTATAAAATATGCTGATTGCAATAAGCCAGAAATGTTAATTACGATAAAAACTTATTTTAGCGAAGGCCAAAATAAACTTGAAGTAACAGATAATGGAATCGGAATTCATGACGATTATAAAGCTAATATTTTTGACATGTATTTTGGAACAAATAAAAACAAAGGTTCGGGGTTAGGATTATATATCGTGAAGGAAGCTGTTGAAAATATTAGAGGAGATATTTCTGTTTTTTCAGAAAGCAGTGTTGGAAGCAAATTTATAGTAACAATACCAAATTCATATGCCGTATAGATCTCAATTTATAATTATAGAAGACAATCTGATTGATCAATTTGTCACTAAAAAGCTGTTGAAAAAAGGGCTTGATATTAATCCTGTTTATATAGCTAACAATGGAAAAGAAGGAATGAATTGGATTCTAAAAAATCAAATTCAAAATCCATTAATTATTCTTTTAGACATTCAAATGCCTGTTATGAATGGTTTTGAGTTTTTGGAAGAGTTTGACAGACTTCCCGAAGATGTAAAAGCGAAAATTGAAATTTTTGTGCTCTCTTCAACTTTGGATAGTGATGAAATTAAAAAAGTGAGAGAAAACAAATATGTATCTGACTTTTGGACAAAACCTTTCAGATTAGAAATATTGAAAAATACTTTTCTCCAAGTTTAATTCAAAACACGATTTACTTGAGAAAAAGCTCTTGTATAATATGGCTCTTTTGTTGAGGAAATCATCACACCTCCATGCGTAGATGAATGTACGAATTTAATCTCACCATCAACATTTTCGACAACCATACCCACATGATTTATATGACGTCTGCCATTGGTTCTAAAGAAAATTAAATCGCCTTTCTGAGCTTCTTCTGAAGCTACTTTTGTTCCTATTCGAGATTGTTCAATTGAACTTCTTGGCAGTTTAATATCAAAATTGCCAAAAGTACAAAACATTAAACCCGAACAGTCGAAACCTGCTTTTGTTGTTCCGCCCGATCTATATCTAATACCAATATTACCCGTTGCGCTTGCAATAAGCTGATCAATTAATAAAGAATAGTCCCCTGTCCTAACAACAGTTGAGTCCCTTTTTATTTCTGGAGCAGTTTCTGCTATTTGACTAGAAGAAACCTCTCCTTGTACATTAGCTTCTTGTAAAGTTTTTGCCGCCTGAATAGCATCTGCTTTTTCCTTCGGAACACGAATTTTCAACAAATATCCAACTGGCACTTTTCCTTTAATTGATGGATTCTGGCGTTCTAACTCTGCAACTGTAATACCATATTCTTTAGAAATACCATATTTAGTTTCTTTAGGTTTAACTTCTCTATAAAGTTCCACATCGGTTGAAACCACTTCCGAATTAGCTGCAGTTTCACTTGAAGAACTAATATCTGATGCCACGTTATTTGAAGGAATGTTTATTTGCTGTCCTATTTTTAAACCTTCACTTTCCAGCGATGGATTTGCTTTCTTTAGATCATCAACAGAAACATTATATTTTTTAGAAATTCCCCAAAGCGTTTCTTTGGAAGCTACTTCATGAGTCCCTGACGCATTTATAGAAGAGGTATTATTATCTGCAACTTCAACATTTTTAGATTTTGTCTTTGCAGTAGTTTTATTTTTATTCGGAATTAAAAGAACTGAATTTAGTTTTAATATTTTAGGAGCATTTGGATTTGCATCTGCAATGTCTTTTACTTTTACTCCATATTTCTTAGCAATAACAGAAAGGTTATCTCCTTGTGAAATTTTGTGCTTGATAAAATTATCCTGCGCAAAGACTCCAACACTGAAAAAAAACAATACTATTATTAACCGATAAACCATACTCACTTTCTTAAAGTTTTTACACTTTTTTGTATATTATACATTAATCACAACTCAAAAAAGACAAATATATTGCCTAAAAAGCGAATTTAACTTTTTAAAGTAAAAAAACCTGTATTTTTAACAATTATTTTACCTCAAATTAACAGCCTCGGCATAAAAATTGAGCCAACTTTTTGAAAGGCAGTTTTTTATAAAAAGCAGCATTTTAATTCAATATTTAAACAAAATTAATCCCTCCTATATGGTTAAAAAAATACTTTTTACTATTCTTCTATTTCCTTTATGCCTAAATGCTCAAACTATAAAAGGAATTGTTAAGTCTCAAGCCACAGATTCCTTACTTGATGACGCGAACATATATGCTATTCAAAATCAAACAGGAACTTTAACAAATAGCAAGGGAGAGTTTTCATTAAATCTAAAAGAAAAGACAAAGGACTCGCTTCAAGTTTCCCATATTGGTTTTATAACCGTAAAAATTGCTATTAAAGATTTAAAAAAGATTAATTATATTATTTCACTTAAAGAGGATATTGAAAATCTAAATAATGTAGAGGTAAAAATTAAGAAGAGAAAATTAAAATCTAAAATTCATTTTGAGAAACTTGCTCCATTAAAAAATGCCGTCTTTTCTTTTGCTTCTTTACTCAATAATGGAAAAATCTATGTTACTGGAGGCGATACTTCCTACAAATCTAATGCTTTCGAAATAGCAAAAACAAAAACAAATTCACATGACCCACAGGTATTTATGCCAATTTACTTTCAAGAGTTACGCCGTGAAGAAGGAAGCGCAAAACACAACGGAGATTTTTTGATTTACGACATTAAAACTAATACCTGGGAAAACTCAAATAAAAAACTCATTAAAAGAGCTTACCATAGTTTACATTTCTATGATAATTCATTTTATATATTTGGAGGCAAACGAATTTCTCCAAATGCAAAATTTGAATATTTAGAAAATCAAATTGAAATTTTTGATCTTTCCAAAAATGAAATTGCAATAGACAAAACCAATCCGCATCAAGCAATTAATTCCTCATCTTTTATTTACAAAGACAATATAATTGTAATGGGAGGCGCTATTAAAACAACTCCAAAAGGAAAAAAGACTTTTACAAATAAAACTCATTTTTACAATCTAACTTCTGGCTTATGGTACGAACTATCAGAAATGCCTATTGCTCAAGAAGCAAGCGGAATTTTAATTGACGAAAAAATTTACCTAATCGGAGGAAACAACGGAAAAGCAATGTCTGAAATTCAAAGTTTTGACTTGATAAATGATAAATGGCTAAATGAAGGAGAATTATTCTCTGAACTTGAAAAACCAGCAATTGCCTCACAAAACAATCTCATTTATATTTTTGATAGCAAAAAAATATACTTATATGACATTAAAACAAAAGTACTAAAAGAATTCCTTATTGATATAGATCTAAAATATTCAGCAATGCACATATTTGAAAATAATTTATACATAATTGGAGGACTGTCACAAGACGAACTTAGCAGCAAGCCTTCTAATAAAACATACTGCGTTGCTTTAAACGAATTTCAGAATACAAGTCCTAGCAGAATCAAAACTTTAATGCAAAAACAATAAAAGATTAGTAATTAAAAAGCCCCGTTTTCACAGGGCTTTCATATTATATAAAATTCAAATACTAAGCTTTACCAGCCGCAATTAAGTTTAATGCAGAACCTGCAACAAACCAGCCAATCTGTCCTTCATTATAAGTATGGTTTGCCAAGATAATATCCTTTGTACCATCTGCATGAACAAATTCTAATGTCAATGGTTTGCCTGGAGCGAATTCTGTTAAATCTAAGAAGTTAATTGTATCATCTTCTTGTATTTTATCGTAATCTGCTTCGTTCGCAAATGTCAATCCTAAAAGACCTTGTTTTTTAAGGTTTGTTTCATGGATACGAGCAAAAGATTTCACCAATACGGCTTTCACACCTAAGAAACGCGGTTCCATAGCTGCATGCTCGCGAGAAGATCCTTCTCCGTAATTGTGATCTCCAACTACAATTGATGGAACTCCAGCCGCTTTGTATGCACGTGCAACCGCAGGAACAGCATCATATTGACCTGTCAATTGATTCTTAACAGAGTTTGTTTTTTGATTGTAAGCATTCACAGCACCAATCAACATATTGTTTGAAATATTATCCAAGTGCCCACGGAAACGCAACCAAGGTCCAGCCATTGAAATGTGATCTGTAGTACATTTACCAAATGCTTTAATTAGCAATTTAGCGCCCGTAATGTTTTTACCATCCCAAGCATCAAACGGAGCTAATAATTGCAAACGCTCTGAAGCTGGATTAACCACTACTTGAACACTTGAGCCATCTTCAGCTGGAGCTTGAAATCCTGGATCTTCAGCATAGAAACCTTTTGCAGGAAGTTCATCTCCAGTTGGCTCATCAAGCATTACTTCTTCTCCATCTTCGTTAATTAATTTATCTGTTAATGGATTAAAACTTAAATCACCAGCAATCGCCATTGCAGTTACCAACTCTGGAGACCCCACAAAAGCAAGTGTATTTGGATTACCATCTGCACGTTTTGAAAAGTTACGGTTAAAAGAATGGACAATTGTATTTCTTTCTTCTTTTTCTGCTCCTTCTCGATCCCACATACCAATACATGGTCCGCAAGCATTCGCAAAAACGGTTGCTCCAATTTTATGAAATGTATCGATAAACCCATCTCTTTCAATAGTCGAACGAACTACTTCAGAACCTGGAGTAATAGTAAACTCAGCTTTTGTCTTTAAGTTTTTATCTGCAACTTGTCTTGCTAAAGAAGCTGCACGAGAAATATCTTCGTAAGAAGAATTTGTACAAGATCCTATTAAACCAACTTGAATTTGTAATGGCCAGTTATTTTTGATTGCTTCTTCTTTCATTTTAGAAATTGGAGTCGCTAAATCTGGAGTAAAAGGACCATTTAAATGTGGCTCTAATGTAGATAAATTAATTTCGATTACTTGATCAAAATATTTTTCAGGGTTTGCATAAACTTCTGGATCTCCTGTTAAGTAAGAAGCGATTTTATCTGCAGCATCAGCTACTTCTGCTCTATTTGTAGAACGAAGATAACGGCTCATTGAATCATCATATCCAAAAGTTGAAGTTGTAGCTCCAATTTCAGCTCCCATATTACAGATTGTTCCTTTACCTGTACATGACATAGCAGTAGCTCCTTCGCCAAAATATTCTACAATGGCGCCAGTACCACCTTTTACAGTAAGAATACCAGCTACTTTAAGAATAACGTCTTTAGGTGCTGTCCATCCAGATAACTTGCCAGTTAATTTAACTCCGATAAGTTTAGGAAATTTAAGCTCCCAAGCCATTCCAGACATAACGTCTACAGCATCTGCTCCACCAACACCAATTGCCACCATTCCTAAACCACCTGCATTTACAGTATGAGAATCGGTACCAATCATCATTCCTCCAGGAAATGCATAATTTTCAAGCACAACTTGATGAATAATTCCAGCTCCTGGCTTCCAGAAACCAATTCCGTATTTATTAGAAACAGAAGACAAGAAATCAAAAACTTCATTACTTTGTGTTTTTGCTCTAGCTAAATCGGTTGCAGCGTCAATTTTTGCCTGAATCAAGTGATCGCAGTGAACTGTTGTAGGAACTGCTACCTTAGATTTTCCTGCATGCATAAACTGTAATAATGCCATTTGCGCGGTTGCATCTTGACAAGCAACACGATCTGGTGCAAAATCAACATAATCAACTCCTCTTCCAAACGCCTTAGATGGATTTCCTTCCCAAAGGTGATTGTATAAAATTTTCTCTGTTAAAGTAAGCGGACGACCAACAATCTCGCGCGCTTTATCAACGCGTGCAGGCATATTTTCGTACACTTTTTTAATCATTTCGATATCAAAAGCCATAGATTTTTTGTTTTTATTATTCTTTTTTGAACATGACAAGTTACAAAAAATAGAACAATTATTACTAAAAAAGCCCGAGTTTTACGACTCGGGCTTTTAAAATATTCTTAAATAATCTATCGATTACATAACTAATTGTTTATTAGAAGGAGCGAACTTAGTTAAGTTGATTCCATCTACCGCTGCAGTATATTCTTCCATAGTTGGAGTTCTACCTAAAATTGTAGAAAGAACTACAACTGGAGTAGAAGAAAGTAATGATTCTCCTTTTTTACCTTCAGCATCTTCTACAACCCTACCTTGGAAAAGACGAGTTGATGTTGCCATCACCGTATCTCCTTTAGCCGCTTTTTCTTGGTTACCCATACAAAGGTTACATCCAGGACGCTCTAAATACAACATGTTTTCGTATTCTGTACGAGCTGCACCTTTAGGAGCATTATCATCAAATTCGAAACCTGAGTATTTTTGTAACACTTCCCAATCACCTTCTGCTTTCAATTCATCAACAATGTTGTAAGTTGGAGGAGCAACTACAAGAGGAGCATTAAATTCAACTTTTCCTGTTTGCGCTTCAACGTTTTTCAACATTTGAGCAAGGATTTTCATATCTCCTTTGTGAACCATACAAGAACCAATAAATCCAAGATCTACTTTTTTCTCTCCACCATAAAAAGACAATGGTCTGATGGTATCGTGAGTATAACGTTTAGAAACGTCTTTATTATTAACATCTGGGTCAGCGATCATTGGCTCAGCAATTTGATCCAAATCAACTACAACTTCAGCATAATATTTAGCATTTGCGTCTGGAGTTAAAGCTGGTTTCTCACCAGATTTAATTTCTGCAATTCTCTTATCTGCTTTGTTGATCAATCCTTGAAGAACTTGTCTGTCGTTATCCATTCCTTTGTCGATCATGATTTGGATTCTGCCTTTAGCGATTTCCAATGATTCAATCAAAGTATCGTCTTCTGAAATACAGATAGAAGCTTTTGCTTTCATCTCTGCAGTCCAGTCTGTAAATGTAAACGCTTGGTCAGCAGTAAGAGTTCCGATGTGAACCTCAATGATTCTTCCTTGGAATACATTCTCACCATTGAATTGCTTAAGCATTTGAGCTTGTGTAGCGTGAACCACATCACGGAAATCCATATAACCTTTCATGTCTCCTTTGAAAGTTACTTTTACAGATTCAGGAATTGGCATAGAAGCTTCTCCCGTAGCCAATGCAAGAGCAACAGTTCCTGAGTCAGCACCGAAAGCAACACCTTTAGACATTCTCGTGTGAGAGTCACCACCAATAATGATTGCCCATTCGTCGATAGTAATATCGTTAAGCACTTTATGGATAACGTCAGTCATTGAATGGTAAACACCTTTTGGGTCACGAGCTGTGATCAAACCGAAATTGTTCATGAATTTCATCAATTTAGGAATGTTAGCCTGAGCTTTTTTATCCCAAACAGAAGCAGTATGACAACCAGATTGGTAAGCACCGTCAACAATTGGAGAAATCACTGTAGCTGCCATAGACTCTAATTCCTGAGCAGTCATAAGACCTGTAGTATCTTGAGAACCTACAATGTTTACTTCTACACGAACGTCAGAACCAGCATGCAACACTTTTCCTGGAGCAATACCTACAGCATTTTTGTTGAAGATTTTTTCAACTGCAGTTAAACCTTGTCCTTCGTTAGAAATTTCTTTAGATGGAGCAAATACAGCAGGAGCTTCAATATCTAATACTTTAGCTGCAAAAGTCTGAAGTTTTTTACCGAATACAATTGCATACGATCCTCCAGCTCTAATGAACTCTTTTTTCTGAGGAGTAAATGATCTAGAAATATCAATTAATTCTTGATCACCGTTGTATAATTTTTTAGTTTGAGTATTAATAGTCAAAACCGTTCCTGTAGCAACAGAATAGGCTTGCTCAAGAATTGGCTCATTATTTTCGTTCAATACTGGTTTTCCATCAGCACCAACTTTTTTAACCCAGTTTTTAAGATCAATTCCGATACCTCCAGTTACGTCAACTGTAGTAAGAAAAATTGGAGAAATACCATTTGTACCTCCAACAATTGGAGCGATATTTACGAATGGAACATACTCACTTGCTTGTTTTCCTGTCCAAAGCGCCACGTTGTTTACACCTGACATTCTAGAAGAACCAACACCCATTGTTCCTTTTTCAGCAATTAACATTACGCTTGCATCTGGATGCTTTGCTTGCAATGCCTGAATTTCTTTTTGCGCTTCAGGAGTAATCATACATTTACCGTGAAGTTCACGGTCAGAACGAGAGTGTGCTTGGTTTCCTGGAGAAAGTAAATCTGTAGAGATATCTCCTTCACCAGCGATATAAGTAACAACTTTAATTTCTTCTGCTATTTCCGGAAGTTTAGTAAAGAATTCCGCTTTTGCATAACTTTCGATGATTTCTTTAGCGAATGAGTTACCAGCTTTGAATGCTTCTTTCAAACGGTCAGTATCTGCATCGTAAAGAAAAACTTGTGTCTTAAGAACATCTGCCGCTTGCTGAGCAATCGCAGCATCATTTCCTAAAGCCAAATCTAACAATACCTCAATAGAAGGTCCACCCTTCATGTGTGATAATAATTCAAAAGCAAAAGCTGGAGTGATTTCTTTTACTACAGATTGGCCTAAAATAATTTCTTTTAAGAACTTAGCTTTTTCACCTGCGGCACTTGTAGTACCAGGTAAAGTATTGTAAATAAAAAACTTAAGAGAGTCTTCGCGATTTGCGTTATCAACATCTTTAATTTGAGCAATGATTTCGCTTAATAATTCAGCTCCATCAATTGGTTTAGGGTGTAACCCTTGATTTTTTCTTTCTTCAATTTCTTGAAGGTAATCCTGATAAATATTCATAATAAAGCGGATTTATTTTTTTGAGGCAAATTTAAGCATTAAACCCGATAATTAAAAAAAATATAATAGAACAAGCCTTTTCAAAAATTATTATTGCTAAAAAACGATTTTCACTGCTTGTTTTTGCTAAAAAATCAATTTTGAATTAAAATAATGAATTATTAATATTTAAAAATCTTTTCTTTAACAAAGTCGAAATTCGATGTTATAAAGTAAGTAAGTTTTTACTCCTATTTTCACGAAGAATCTTTCTAAATAAGCAATTATAACGTTATAGTTGATCTTTTTGACGTCGTTTAAACGTCGCCGATCGATTTTAAAATTCCAAACAAAAACAAAAAATCCCGATAATAGTTTATCGGGATTTAGTATATCTGCTTTGTAAGAATTACATCAATTTTTTAATGATTGCTTCCTCTGTAATTCCTTCAGCATCTGCTTTATAATTTTTAATGATTCTGTGTCTCAAGATACCTGTTGCCACCGCCTGAACATCTTCAATATCTGGCGAAAACTTTCCATTGAAAGCGGCATGTGCTTTTGCTGCTAGAATTAAATTTTGCGAAGCTCTTGGCCCTGCTCCCCAGTCTAAATAATTCTTTACAAAATCATTAGTCAAAGGATTGTCTGGACGTGTTTTACTTACCAAAGTTACAGCATACTCTATAACATTATCAGCAACTGGAATTCTACGAATTAAATGCTGAAAATCGATAATTTCCTGCGCACTAAATAACGAATTAATTTCTGTTTTAACATCAGAAGTTGTTCTTTTAACCACTTGAACTTCTTCCTCAAAAGTTGGATATTCCAATTTAATCGCAAACATAAAACGGTCTAACTGAGCTTCTGGCAAAGGATAAGTTCCTTCTTGCTCAATTGGGTTTTGAGTTGCTAAAACAAAATAAGGCAAATCTAATTTATGATGTTGTCCAGCAATAGTTACCGATCTCTCTTGCATAGCCTCTAACAATGCCGCTTGCGTTTTTGGCGGCGTTCTGTTGATCTCGTCAGCTAGAATAATATTAGAGAAAATTGGCCCTTTAATGAATTTGAAGTTTCTATTTTCATCCAAGATTTCACTTCCCAAAATATCAGAAGGCATCAAATCTGGTGTAAACTGAATTCTTTTAAAATCCAGACCTAAAGCCTGAGACAAAGTATTTATCATTAAGGTTTTTGCTAAACCTGGAACTCCTATTAAAAGTGCGTGTCCTCCAGAAAATATACAAAGTAAAATTTGATCTACAACGGCGTCCTGCCCTACAATGATTTTCGCTATTTCTTTTTTTAATTCATTTCTTTTTTGAACTAAATTGTGAATTGCTGTTACGTCAGACATTTATGAGTGTATTTAAAATTAAAAAGAGTTAATTCTATGAAATCATAAAACTAACTCTTTTTATTTATTTATTAAAACTTATTTTTTCAACCAATTGTTCGCAAAAGTACAGTCTTTATACTCTCCAATGATTTTGATATAGGTATCTTTAATTTTAGTATCAAACCATTTTGCAATTGCGTTGATCTGCTTTTCTTTAAGTGCTAATTCTTTAATCTTAGTATAATCTTTAGCATAATCAGCAGTGTGCTCGTCAATTCTGTTTGTAACTGTAATTAACTTATACGTTTTTTTACCTTTATCGTCTGTGTTTAAAAGCGGTTGAGAAACTTCATCTCCTTTTAAGTTTGAAACTTGGCTGTACAAAGTCGGATCCATTTTTGTCAACTCAAATCGAGTATCTTGTGTTGTAGGATTTACCAATGTTCCTCCGTTTGCTCTAGTTTCTTTTTCATCAGATTCCGTTCTTGCCGCTTCAGCAAAAGTCACTTCTTTATTGACAATTTTATTTCTAATCGTAGTAATTCTTTCTTTTGCCTCTTTTAAAGCAGCTTCTGAAACCGTTGGAGCGATCAAGATATGACGAAGCTCAACTTCCTGCCCTTTAATTTTATCTACCATAATAATATGGAAACCAAAAGTTGTCTCAAATGGTTGAGAGATTTCTCCTGCTTGCAAACTAAAAGCTACATCTTTAAATTCTTTAACAAAAGCAGTTTTTCTTGTCATCTTGTAATAACCTCCATTTGGCGAAGATCCAGGATCTTGAGAGTATAAAACAGCCTTTGTAGCAAAACTAGATCCTTCTAGAACATCTTGTCTTATGGCATTTAATCTATCGATTACTTTTTGTTTGTCTTCTTTAGAAATTTTAGGTTCTACAACAATTTGCGCCACTTCCATTTCAGCTCCAAAAGTTGGCAATTCATCTTTTGGGATTTTCTTAAAGAAATTACGAACCTCTTCTGGAGTAATTTCAACATCCTTAATAATCTTATCTCTCATCTCCGAAGCTAATTTTTGCTCCTTCAGGATATCTGCAAAATAAGTTTTAAATTCTTCTACTGAACTTTTTTTATAATACTCAACTACTTTGTTGATATCACCTACCTGCTGCGTCATATAGTTAAGGCGGTCTTCCATCATACCTCTTACCTCGGCATCACTTACAATAATACTATCCTGAATGGCTTGGTGAGCATATAATTTGTCTTCCAAAAGTTTACCAAGCATTTGGCATCTTGTAATATCTTTTACAGATCCGCCTTGCGCAGTAATTTCCAAAAATCCTTTATCAATATCAGAATCTAAAACAATATAATCCCCTACTGTCGCAATAATTCCATCGATTTTCAATTTTCCGCCAGAAGGAGTTTCAACTGGTTTCTGAGCAACAACATCAGGAATAATTTCTTGCGCTGTGATAATTGGAGTTAAAAAAAGAAAAAAACAAATTGTTAGTGCAAACTTGAAATCAATTGTTTTTAGCTGTAATTTTTTTAATAACATTATTTTAATTTTTATTTGAATGTAAAGCCTGTTTTAGATAATCCTTCTGAAATTATGTATGTTCAACTTAAACATAAATAATTAAAGTATAGTTCTTTCGTAACTTATAACGAACAAAAATAACAATTCAATTACATAATCCAACTATCCGATATACTATTAACAAAAAATTATAGGATAGTTCTATAACAGCATACCAAATCGATTATTTCAATTTTTCAAATACAACAAAAGGTCGCTTTATAAATCTTTCCAAAATTTGAATTTTAACAGCAAATAAATACCTAATTATAAGCGGTCTAAAAAAAGTTCTCAACACTACAACGTTTTCGTGAAGTCTTGTTTTCTTACAAATTAAAATTAAATCAAAAAAAAATTACTTTAGATGCGTAATTATCATTTTACAGTATTAAAAAATGACAATATCTGCTTTTTTGAAGTCTGAATTTGACAATTACAAAACTTACTATTTAACTTAACCACATCTATTATGAAAAAACCTATTTTAAAATTATGCCTTATTACGGCATTTACTGGACTGCTGTATTCGTGTTCACAAAACGAAATCAACGAATCTGATGCAAAAGCTGAAAGCCGAAATTTTAAAGTTATTGATGTTACGCATCATGACGGAAAACCATTTAGCACAGGAACTTCCAATTCTGCTTCAACTGGAAAATATGTTGATAATCCGGGTGGAGGCGTTATGATGCAAGCTTTCTACTGGGATGTCCCTTCTGGAGGAACTTGGTGGAATACTGTTAGCAGTAAAGTTACTGCATGGGGCAATGCGGGAATTGGCTCAATCTGGCTTCCTCCTGCTTCTAAAGCACAAAATGGAGCATTTTCAATGGGCTATGACCCTACTGATTATTTTGATTTTGGCGATTATAATCAAAATGGAACTACCGAAACTCGATTTGGTTCAAAAACAGAATTGGTAAATTTAATTACTGCTGCTCACAACGAAAACATCAAAGTTTATGCAGATATCGTAATCAACCATAACAGTGGCGGACAATCTGAAGCAAATCCGTTTACAGGAACAAATACGTGGACTAATTTTACAGGAGTTGCCTCAGGCAAATTTCCTCGTAACTATAATGATTTTTATAAAAACAGCTACGGAAATAATGACGAAGGATCTTTTGGAGGTTTTCCTGATTTATGCCATGCAGCGCCAAATGTACAAAACTGGTTGTGGTTGCGTACTGACGGAGTTGGCAAATATTATAAAAACACGATGAAATTTGACGGATGGAGATTTGACTACGTAAAAGGCTTTGGTGCATGGGTTGTAAATTCATGGAATGCCAACGTAGGCGGATTTTCTGTTGGAGAATTATGGGATTCGAATGTAAATGTGTTAAATGACTGGGCAAATGCAGCCAATAGTTCTGTATTTGACTTTGCTTGTTACTACAAAATGAATGATGCTTTTGATGGAAACAACCTTGCTCTTTTGAATGATGATATGATGTGGAAACGTAATCCATACAAAGCAGTAACGTTTGTAACCAATCATGATACAGATGAAATTTGGAGCAAAATGTTAGCTTACTCCTATATATTAACTCATGAGGGCTATCCAACAATTTTCTACAGAGATTATGAAGAATGGCTGGACAAAAACAAACTGAATAATTTAATCTGGATTCACAATAATAAAGCAACTGGAACAACTTCTATTTTATATTCTGATAATGACGAATATGTGGCGAGAAGAAACGGTTACAACGGAAATCCTGGATTGGTAGTTTACATCAACAACTCAGATGTTTGGCAAGAAAGATGGATTCAAACGAATTGGGCTAATACTCAAATTAAAGATTTCACAGGAAACTCATCTTGGTATCCGACAACTCAAGCCGATAAATGGGTAAAAATACAATGTCCTCCAAAAGGATATTCAATTTGGTCAATTAATCAGTAATTTTAAAAATGACTATCTAAGGCTGTTGCAAAACAGCCTTATTTTTTTATTTAAAATCCTTCGAGAAATAAAGAGTTCCAAATTTACGAACTGAATATTTTTATAAAGCCGTATTTAATAGTACTTTTGCAACCTATTTATACGAAATATGAGCTTTTTAAAAGAAATACAACGAAGAAGAACATTTGGAATTATCTCGCACCCCGATGCCGGTAAAACAACTTTAACTGAAAAATTACTGTTGTTTGGAGGGGCTATTCAGGAAGCTGGAGCGGTAAAAAATAACAAAATTAAAAAAGGAGCAACGAGTGACTTTATGGAAATCGAGCGTCAGAGAGGTATCTCGGTTTCGACTTCTGTACTTGCTTTTAATTATAAAGATAAGAAAATCAACATCCTTGATACTCCTGGACACAAGGATTTTGCTGAAGATACCTTTAGAACTTTAACCGCTGTTGACAGTGTAATTGTTGTAATTGACGTTGCAAAAGGGGTTGAGGAACAAACAGAAAAACTGGTTGCGGTTTGTAGAATGCGTAACATTCCGATGATTGTTTTCATCAATAAATTAGACCGTGAAGGTAAAGATGCTTTTGATCTAATGGATGAAGTAGAACAAAAATTAGGTTTGAAAGTTACGCCATTAAGTTTCCCTATCGGAATGGGTTATGATTTCCAAGGAATTTACAATTTATGGGAAGAAAACATTAATCTTTTCAGTGGAGACAGCCGTAAAAATATTGAAGAAACAATTGCTTTTTCTGATGTGCAAAACAATCCAGAATTAGATAAAATTGTTGGTGAAAAAGCAGCGAACAAACTTCGTGAAGAATTAGAATTAATTGATGAGGTTTATCCAAAATTTGAGCGTCAGGACTATTTGGATGGAAAAATCCAACCAGTATTCTTTGGTTCTGCTTTGAATAACTTTGGAGTTCGTGAACTATTAGATTGTTTTATTACAATCGCTCCGTCTCCTAGAGCAAAAGATTCTGAAACTCGTACAGTTGAGCCTACAGAAGAAAAGATGTCTGGATTTGTTTTCAAAATCCACGCAAATATGGATCCTAAACACCGTGACCGTTTAGCGTTCATCAAAATCGTTTCTGGAACTTTCGAAAGAAATAAACCTTACTACCACGTTCGACAAAAGAAAAATTTAAAATTCTCAAGTCCGAATGCCTTTTTTGCTGAGAAAAAAGAAATCGTAGATATTTCTTATCCTGGTGATATTGTTGGTTTACACGATACTGGAAACTTTAAAATTGGAGATACTTTAACGGAAGGCGAAATCATGAGCTTTAAAGGAATTCCGAGCTTCTCTCCAGAGCACTTTAGATATATCAACAACGCCGACCCAATGAAAGCTAAGCAATTGGAAAAAGGAGTAGATCAGTTAATGGATGAAGGTGTTGCTCAGTTGTTTACTTTAGAAATGAACAATCGTAAAGTTATCGGAACAGTTGGAGCGCTTCAGTACGAGGTTATTCAATACCGTTTAGAGCACGAATATGGCGCTAAGTGTACATACGAAAACTTTCCTGTACATAAAGCTTGCTGGGTAAAACCTGATGATGCTAAAAATGAAGAGTTCAAAGAATTTAAACGTATCAAGCAAAAATTCTTAGCTCATGATAAATATGGTCAATTGGTATTCTTAGCTGATTCTGATTTCACCATTCAAATGACACAGAGTAAATACCCAACTGTTAAGTTGTACTTTACATCTGAGTTTGATTAATAATTCCCTTTAGATTAAAAATATAAAAAGGCTGTCAGTTTTATTCTGGACAGCCTTTTTCATTTACATTCCTCAATATGTAAATTTGATTGTTATCGTGTATAGTTAATTCCTAGTCCACCTGCAATATAAATTCTGTTAAGCTCATCAGAACCAATAATTACATTTTTTATCAAAACATTATTTTTAGCAGACTTCGCATCAAAGGCTATTTCTTTTGACAAATAATAATCATTTGCTGTAATTGTTACCATCAGCGTTTTACTATTCTTTAGAACCTTAGTCTCTATAGAAAACTCCCCTGTTTTAGGGTTTACTTTTACAGGATTTTGTGAACCATCAACAGCAAGCATCAAATTAGTATAGATTTCTCTATCAAAAGGTTTATTTGTTTTTGCTTCCAATAGTTTTCCTTTTATACTTATAGAAATTTCCTCGTTTGAAGTATGATTATAAGCCACTTTCCCTACTTTATAAACATCAGGTTTAGGATAGCTTATTTCTGTTTTAATAGGCTCTTTTTCTTGTGCCGAAAGATTTGATGCCAATAAAAGTGATGCCGCAACTGCCGCGTATTTTAAAGTACTGATTTTAGAAGTTTCATTATAATCAAACTGTTCATCGAGTTGAGTAGTTTTTAATCTTGCACAGATAGATTGATTTTTATTTTCAGCAATGAATTTAGCAACTTCTGAATTCGATTTCTTACTTAAATCGATAACATTTTTCATGCAGGAATTACAAAATGAACCATTTTCATTTGGGATCATTTTATCAAAATTTTCAGAACAAGGACTAGCTATTTCTAGGGTAAATTTCTTTTTCATGGATGTATCTTTAAGTTAAAATCTGCAACAAACTATTTACTTATATAGAGTACATTTTGCTTGGAAAGGTTGGGAAGGATCACAAAAAAAATGAGCATAAAAAAAAGCACTAATATAAAATTAGCGCTTTTTTATAATTTGAATTAAATCAACCTTACTAAGTCATTAATATTTCAAAATTCAATCTTTTTTAGGCTACACCAAGTTAAAACAATACTTCCCCGAAAAGAAAATTACTCGACCAAAGTAAATTAAATCCGACAAACTACATTTCCAGTCTTTTCTCCATAAAAAAAGCCCCTTAAGAAAGGGGCTTTAAAATTTATGCTTGTCCAGTTGGACCAAAATTAAGCGGAATTGGCGCTTGTTCCGTTTCTTTGATTTCGCCATGAGCTGCCTCAAATCTGTGGATATTTTCACCTATTGCTTTCAATAATCTTTTAGCATGTTGTGGTGTCAAAACAATTCTTGACTTTACCTTGGCTTTAGGAATACCTGGCATAATGCTCACAAAATCTAAAACAAACTCTGATGATGAGTGATTAATTATTGCAAGATTGGAATAAATTCCTTCTGCAATGCTTTCATCTAACTCGATGTTAATTTGCTCTTGTTGTTGTTTCGGATTACTCATAGTTTCCTAATTAATAAATGTATTCTTCTTTATTAGCCATCATTTCGTTGTAATCGTCTTTAGATCCTACGATAGTATTATCGTACTCTCTCATACCAGTTCCTGCAGGAATTCTATGTCCAACAATTACATTTTCTTTTAATCCTTCTAGATCATCTACTTTACCAGCTACAGCAGCTTCGTTAAGTACTTTCGTTGTCTCCTGGAATGAAGCCGCAGAAATGAATGATTTAGTTTGTAACGAAGCTCTTGTAATACCTTGTAGAACTGGCGTTGCAGTTGCAGTAATTACATCTCTTGCTACAACAAGATTTTTATCTGTACGTTTCAATAATGAATTTTCGTCACGCAACTCACGAGGTGTAATGATCTGACCAGGTTTCAATACTGAAGAATCTCCAGCATCTTCAACCACCTTCATACCATATAATTTATCATTCTGAACAATAAAGTCTTTAGTATGGATCAATTGATCTTCTAAGAATAGAGTATCTCCTGGATCTTCAACTCTTACTTTACGCATCATCTGACGAATAACCACCTCAAAGTGCTTGTCATTAATTTTTACCCCTTGTAAACGGTAAACCTCTTGAATTTCATTTACCAAGTACTGTTGTACAGCAGCTGGACCTTGAATTCTTAAGATATCATCTGGTGTAATAGCACCATCAGACAATGGAACTCCCGCTCTTACGAAGTCATTTTCTTGTACTAAGATTTGGCTAGAAAGTTTCACTAGATACTTTTTAATCTCACCAAATTTAGACTCGATAACGATCTCACGGTTACCTCTCTTAATTTTACCGAACGATACAACACCATCAATTTCAGATACAACTGCTGGGTTTGAAGGGTTACGAGCCTCAAGCAACTCAGTAATTCTTGGTAAACCTCCCGTGATATCGCCTGCTTTAGAAGAACGACGTGGGATTTTCACTAATACTTTACCTGCTTTAATTTTCTCACCGTTTTCAACCATTAAGTGTGCACCTACTGGTAAGTTGTAAGAACGAATTAATTCTCCTTCTTTACCGTAAACTAATAAAGTTGGGATTAATTTTTTGTTTCTAGCCTCAGAAATTACTTTTTCTTGGAAACCAGTCTGCTCATCTATCTCAACCATGAACGATTGTCCTTGCTCTAAATCCTCGTAAGCAATCTTACCAGTAAACTCAGAAACAATTACACCGTTATATGGATCCCATTTACAGATTACAGTTCCTTTAGCTACAGTTTCACCATCTCCAACGAAGATACTAGAACCGTAAGGAATGTTATGCGTGTTTAAAACAATTCCAGTTTTCTCGTCAACTAATTTTAATTCAGTTGAACGTGAAACTACGATATCAACAGAGTTACCTTCTCCATCTTCTCCTTTAACTGTTTTTAAATCTTCAATTTCAAGTCTACCTGCGAATCTTGTAACGATACTAGACTCTTCAGAGATACCTCCAGCAACCCCTCCAACGTGGAACGTACGAAGTGTCAACTGTGTACCTGGCTCTCCAATAGACTGAGCTGCAATAACTCCGACAGCTTCACCTCTTTGTGTCATCTTACCAGTAGCTAAGTTTCTACCGTAACATTTAGCACAAATACCTTTTAAAGCTTCACAAGTTAATGGAGATCTAACTTCTACTTTTTCAATTGGAGAAGCTTCGATAGTTCTCATAATTGCTTCAGTAATTTGCTCTCCAGATTTAACCATTACTTCATTAGTAAGAGGATTAATAACGTCTTGTAATGCAACACGTCCAAGAATTCTCTCTCCTAAAGATTCAACGATTTCCTCATTTTTCTTCAATGCTGCAACTTCAACACCTCTTAAAGTTCCACAATCTTCGATGTTAACAATAACATCTTGAGAAACGTCATGAAGCCTTCTTGTTAAGTAACCAGCATCGGCCGTTTTAAGAGCCGTATCCGCAAGACCTTTACGAGCACCGTGAGTAGAAATGAAGTACTCAAGGATCGAAAGACCTTCCTTAAAGTTAGAAAGAATCGGGTTTTCAATAATCTCACCACCACCAGCAGTAGATTTTTTTGGCTTAGCCATCAAACCACGCATACCAGTTAACTGACGAATCTGTTCCTTAGAACCCCTCGCCCCAGAGTCAAGCATCATATATACAGAGTTGAAACCTTGTTGGTCTTCTCTAATATTTTTCATTGCTAACTCTGTTAACTGAGCATTTGCTGAAGTCCATACGTCAATAACTTGGTTGTAACGCTCGTTATTTGTGATAAGACCCATGTTATAGTTAGTTGAGATACCTTCAACTTGCTCTCTAGCATCTGCAATTAACTTCGTTTTTTGTTCTGGAATTCTAATATCACCTAAAGAGAATGATAAACCTCCTCTAAATGCGAATTTATACCCCATATCTTTCATATTATCCAAGAAAGCTGCCGTTGTAGGTACATCAGTCACACTTAAAATGTGTCCGATAATATCTCTAAGGTTTTTCTTAGTCAATACGTCGTTGATATATCCAGCTGCTTCAGGTACTACTTCGTTAAATAATACACGTCCTGCAGTTGTTTGAATAATTTTGTACACTAATTCTCCAGCATCATTAAAATCTTTTGCTCTAATTTTTACACGAGCATTCAATTCTAATCTTCCTTCGTTTAATGCAATATTTACTTCTTCAGCAGAATAGAAAGTCAAATCCTGACCAATAATTTTGTGATCTTCTGTTGAGATACGCTCTTTGGTCATATAGTATAGACCCAAGACCATGTCCTGAGAAGGTACAGTAATTGGAGCACCATTTGCAGGGTTCAAGATATTGTGAGAAGCCAACATTAATAATTGAGCCTCTAAAATAGCCTCTGGTCCTAATGGTAAGTGAACCGCCATCTGGTCACCATCGAAATCGGCGTTGAAAGCCGTACATACTAATGGGTGTAACTGGATTGCTTTTCCTTCAATTAATTTTGGCTGGAAAGCTTGAATACCAAGTCTGTGCAAAGTAGGAGCACGGTTAAGTAATACTGGGTGTCCTTTAATTACGTTTTCAAGGATATCCCAAACTACAGGCTCTTTCTTATCAATGATTTTCTTAGCAGATTTTACTGTTTTTACAATACCTCTTTCGATCAATTTACGGATAACGAAAGGTTTGTATAATTCAGAAGCCATATCTTTTGGCAATCCGCACTCATATAATTTCAACTCTGGACCAACGACAATTACCGAACGAGCAGAATAATCCACACGTTTACCAAGTAAGTTTTGACGGAAACGTCCTTGCTTACCTTTTAATGAGTCAGATAATGATTTTAATGGTCTGTTAGATTCTGTTTTAACAGCAGAAGCTTTACGTGTGTTATCGAATAATGAATCTACAGATTCTTGCAACATACGTTTCTCGTTTCTTAAGATAACTTCTGGAGCTTTAATTTCCATTAATCTTTTTAAACGGTTGTTACGGATAATTACACGACGATATAAATCGTTCAAATCTGAAGTTGCAAAACGACCTCCATCAAGTGGCACAAGCGGACGTAATTCTGGCGGGATAACTGGAACCACTTTCATAATCATCCATTCTGGACGGTTTTCGCGGTTTTCGTTAGACTCACGGAAAGATTCAACAACTTGTAATCTTTTTAAAGCTTCAGTTTTTCTTTGTTTAGAAGTCTCGTTGTTAGCGCTGTGTCTTAATTCGTAAGATAAAGCATCTAAGTCAATACGAGCTAATAAATCCATAATACACTCTGCTCCCATTTTGGCAACAAATTTATTAGGATCTAAATCATCTAAATATTGGTTTTCTTGCGGAAGAGTATCTAAAATGTTTAAGTATTCTTCTTCAGTTAAGAAATCTAATCTTTGTAATGATTCTCCATCTGCATTTTTAGCAATACCTGGTTGAATTACTACGTATCTTTCGTAGTAAATGATCATATCTAATTTCTTAGATGGAAGACCAAGGATATAACCAATTTTGTTTGGAAGAGAACGGAAGTACCAGATGTGAGCAATTGGCACAACAAGGTTGATGTGTCCTACTCTATCACGACGTACTTTTTTCTCAGTAACTTCAACACCACAACGGTCACAGATGATACCTTTGTAACGAATTCTTTTATACTTACCACAAGCACATTCGAAATCTTTTACTGGTCCGAAGATTCTTTCGCAGAAAAGTCCGTCACGCTCTGGTTTGTGAGTTCTATAGTTGATTGTTTCTGGCTTTAAAACCTCTCCTCTTGATTCTTTCAAGATAGATTCTGGTGAAGCCAATCCAATAGAGATTTTGTTAAATCTTTTTACTGGATTCTTATCTTTATTGTTTCTGTTATTCATCATAGTTTTTACTATTGATTTATTTGCAATTAAAAAATTGATTTTAGATTTATAATCTACTCTTTAAAAATTAAAGAGTTAATCATTCAGCTACTACCTCGGGTTACTTCTCTAAACCTCAAATTCTTATTTGAAGTGCTAGTTATAAAATGCCTCGCATTATTATAAAAAATCGGAACGGGTTACGGGTATAAATCTTTAAAAACTTGTAACATTTAGTAAACAGTGGCAGTCCCAGTTTTCAGTGTTAAACTGAATACTGAGACTGTAACTGAAAACTTTTATTATTCTTCCAAACGAAGATCTAAACCTAGACCTTTCAATTCGTGCATTAATACATTGAATGATTCTGGTAAACCTGGTTCTGGCATAGTTTCCCCCTTAACGATAGCCTCGTAAGTTTTAGCTCTACCAATAACGTCATCAGACTTAACAGTTAAGATTTCACGTAGTGTACTAGAAGCTCCATAAGCCTCAAGTGCCCAAACCTCCATCTCTCCAAAACGCTGACCTCCAAATTGAGCCTTACCTCCAAGTGGCTGTTGCGTAATCAATGAGTATGGTCCGATAGAACGTGCGTGCATCTTATCATCAACCATGTGTCCTAATTTAAGCATGTAAATTACACCCACAGTCGCTTTTTGTGCAAAACGCTCTCCAGTTCCACCATCAAATAGGTAAGTATGCCCGAAACGTGGTACGTTAGCCTCATCAGTCAAAGCATTGATTTCGTCTAGAGAAGCACCGTCGAAGATTGGAGTAGCAAATTTTCTACCCAAGTTCATACCAGCCCATCCAAGAACAGTCTCATAAATCTGACCAATGTTCATACGAGAAGGTACCCCAAGTGGATTCAATACGATATCTACTGGTGTTCCATCTTCTAAGAAAGGCATATCTTCATGACGAACAATTCTAGCAACAATACCTTTGTTACCGTGACGTCCCGCCATTTTATCACCCACTTTTAACTTACGTTTTTTAGCGATGTAGATTTTAGCCAATTTCAAGATTCCAGATGGCAATTCATCTCCAACTGTAATAGTAAATTTCTCTCTTCTTAAAGCTCCTTGTAAGTCGTTCAGCTTAATTTTATAGTTATGAATCAAATCATTAACCATTTTATTTGTAGCGTCATCAGCAACCCACTGACCTTTGCTTAAGTGAGCAAAATCCTCTACTGCGTAAAGCATTTTTTGAGTATATTTTTTACCTTTTGGTAAAACCTCTTCACCCAAATCATTCATTACACCTTGAGATGTTTTTCCGTTAACGATCAAGAATAATTTCTCAACCAATCTGTCTTTTAATTCAACAAATTTAGTTTCGAATTCCATTTCTAAAGCGCCTAAAGCATCTTTATCCTGAGTACGTTTACGTTTATCTTTTACGGCTCTTGCAAATAATTTTTTGTCAAGAACTACACCATGTAAAGATGGAGAAGCTTTTAATGAAGCATCTTTTACATCACCCGCTTTATCCCCGAAGATTGCACGAAGCAATTTCTCCTCTGGAGTAGGATCTGATTCTCCTTTTGGCGTAATTTTTCCGATCAAAATGTCGCCAGGTTTAACCTCTGCACCAATTCTGATCATACCGTTTTCATCTAAATCTTTAGTAGCTTCTTCAGAAACGTTAGGAATATCGTTTGTTAACTCTTCGTTTCCTAACTTAGTATCTCTAACCTCTAATGAATAATCATCAACGTGGATAGACGTAAAAATATCATCACGAACTACTTTTTCAGAAATTACAATCGCATCCTCGAAGTTATACCCTTTCCATGGCATGAACGCAACTTTTAAGTTTCTACCTAAAGCTAATTCTCCATTTTGAGTAGCATATCCTTCAGACAATACTTGTCCAGGAACAACTCTATCACCTCTTCTTACGATAGGTTTCAAGTTGATACTTGTACCTTGATTGGTTTTTCTAAATTTAATTAAGTTGTACGTTTTCTCATCAGCATCAAAACTTACCATTCTCTCGTCTTCTGTACGATCGTATTTAATAGTAATGATGTTAGCATCTACATATTCAACAGTACCATGCCCTTCAGCATTGATTAATACTCTCGAATCTGAAGCTACCTGACGCTCTAAACCTGTACCAACAATCGGTGCTTCAGGACGGATCAAAGGAACTGCCTGACGCATCATGTTTGATCCCATCAACGCACGGTTCGCATCATCATGCTCCAAGAAAGGAATCAATGACGCAGAAATCGAAGCAATCTGGTTAGGAGCAACGTCTGTATAATGTACTGAACTTGGTTCAACAACTGGGAAGTCACCCTCTTCACGAGCAATAACGTTACTAGCTGTAATTTTACCTGAAGCATCCATATCAATGTTTGCTTGAGCAATCATTTTTCCTTCTTCTTCTTCAGCACTTAAATAGATTGGCGCACTTTCTAAATCAACAACACCATCTGTTACTTTACGGTATGGAGTCTCGATGAATCCCATTCCGTTAACTTTTGCATAAACACCAAGAGATGAAATCAAACCAATGTTTGGTCCCTCAGGAGTCTCAATCGGACATAAACGACCATAGTGAGTATAGTGAACGTCACGAACCTCGAAACCAGCTCTCTCTCTCGAAAGTCCACCTGGTCCAAGTGCAGAAAGTCTTCTTTTGTGTGTAATCTCAGCTAATGGATTCGTTTGATCCATAAATTGAGATAACTGGTTAGTACCAAAGAAAGAGTTGATAACTGATGATAATGTTTTAGCATTGATCAAATCAATTGGTGTAAACACCTCGTTATCTCTAACGTTCATTCTCTCACGAATAGTTCTAGCCATACGTGCTAAACCAACACCGAATTGTTGAGACAATTGTTCACCAACTGTTCTAACACGACGGTTTGATAAGTGGTCGATATCATCAATCTCTGCTTTAGAGTTGATCAATTCGATCAAATATTTTACGATTGTAATGATATCCTCTTTAGTAAGCACTTGCTTATCCATAGGGATATCCAAATCTAATTTTTTGTTCATTCTGTAACGACCAACTTCACCTAAGTTATAACGTTGATCAGAGAAGAACAATTTATCTATAATACCACGAGCAGTTTCCTCATCAGGCGGTTCAGCGTTACGCAACTGACGGTAGATGTGCTCTACAGCTTCTTTTTCAGAGTTAGTTGGATCTTTTTGTAACGTGTTGTGGATAATAGCATAATCTGCCTGATTGTTATCCTCTTTGTGTAACAAAATAGATTTTACGTTAGAATCGATGATCTCTTCAACATTATCTTTGTCGATAATTGTATCACGATCAAGGATGATTTCGTTACGTTCGATAGAAACTACCTCTCCAGTATCCTCATCTACGAAATCCTCGTGCCAAGTGTTCAATACACGTGCAGCAAGTCTTCTTCCAATATATTTCTTAATACCAGTTTTAGAAACTTTAATTTCTTCTGCTAAGTCGAAAATTTCAAGGATATCCTTATCTCTTTCGAAACCGATAGCACGGAATAAAGTAGTTACAGGTAATTTTTTCTTTCTATCGATATACGCGTACATTACGCTGTTAATATCAGTAGAGAATTCTATCCAAGATCCTTTAAAAGGAATTACTCTGGCAGAATAAAGTTTAGTTCCATTTGCGTGGAATGACTGTCCAAAGAAAACCCCTGGAGAACGGTGTAATTGAGATACTACAACACGCTCGGCACCATTAATAACAAAAGTACCACTAGGAGTCATGTAAGGAATTGTTCCAAGATAAACATCTTGTACAATTGTTTCAAAATCTTCGTGTTCTGGATCTGTACAGTATAGTTTTAACCTAGCTTTTAAAGGCACACTATAAGTAAGACCTCTCTCTATACATTCTTGAATTGTATAACGTGGTGGATCAACAAAATAATCTAGGAATTCCAATACAAAGTTATTTCTTGTATCTGTAATTGGGAAGTTTTCCATGAAGGTATTGTATAACCCTTCGTTGCCTCTTTCGTCAGATTTCGTTTCTAATTGAAAGAAATCTTTAAAAGATTTAACCTGAACATCCAAGAAGTCCGGATAGTCAGGGATATTTTTTGTAGAGGCAAAATTCAATCTTTCAGTCTGATTTGTTATCATCAATGGACAAAATTTTGATTAAAAAAAAGTAATTTATTTTTGTGTAAATACACACTGTTTAATCTATACTTTCTTATTATAATCAATACATCTTTAAAAATTAGTTCTATAAATTAAGTCTAATTTTCTTTCTTCGTATTGATCAAAAACTTTTTCGTATTTTAAACTATGGGATAATAAAATTGATATATTTTATTATACGAAAAATGGTTTAGGCCTTTGAGTGTTAACTCAAGACCTAAACCTAGTTCTTAAACTGAGTTTAATTATTTAAGCTCAACAGTAGCTCCAGCCTCTTCTAAAGATTTTTTAAGACCTTCAGCCTCTTCTTTAGAAACACCTTCTTTAACGTTGCTTGGTGCACCGTCAACTACATCTTTAGCTTCTTTAAGACCTAAACCAGTTAATTCTTTAACTAATTTTACAACAGCTAATTTAGAAGCTCCTGCATCTTTCAATACAACTGTAAATTCAGTTTGTGCTTCTTCAGCAGCACCGTCTCCACCACCAGCAGCAACTACTACAGCAGCAGCAGCAGGCTCGATTCCGTACTCATCTTTTAATATTGTTGCTAATTCGTTAACTTCTTTAACTGTTAAGTTAACTAATTGTTCTGCGAATTGTTTCAAATCTGCCATTTTTTCTATCGTTTAAAATGATTTGTGTAAAAATATAATTTAATTATTGTGCGCTAATTAAGCAGCAAGGAAGTAAACTTCCTCACGTTTATTACTCTGCTCCTTCTTCGCTTCCAGCGAATTTGTTTTGTAAAGCAGAAATAATTCTTTGAGCAGGAGATTGTAATAATCCAATGATTTCTCCGATAAGCTCTTCTTTAGATTTAATTGTAGCTAATGCATCTAATTGATTATCTCCAATATATACTTCAGAATTGATGTAAGCTCCTTTTAAAACTGGTTTATCAGATTTCTTACGGAAATCTTTAATAATTTTTCCAGGTGCATTTGCAACATCAGAAATGAAGATAGCACTGTTACCTGATAAAACAGTTGGTAAATCACCATAATCATTAGCAGAAGCTTCCATTGCTTTTGCAAGCAAAGTGTTCTTTACAACCTCTAATTTGATACCTGCTTTAAAACAAGCTCTACGCAAGTTTGAAGTTGTCTCTGCGTTTAAACCAGAAATATCAGAAATATAAATGATATTTGTACCAGCTAACTGCGCAGTTAAATTTTCAATCGCGATTGATTTTTCTTCTCTAGTCATACTAAAAATTTTTAACTACCAATTATACTGCTTTTGGGTCTAATGCAATAGCAGGACTCATTGTGCTTGTAAGGTGGATACCTTTAATGTATGTACCTTTAGCAGCAGTTGGTTTAAGTTTTATTAATGTTTGAATAATTTCGTGTGCGTTGTCAACAATCTGCTCAGCTCCAAAAGAAACTTTACCGATTCCTGCGTGTACGATACCAGTTTTATCAACTTTAAAGTCAATTTTACCAGCTTTAACTTCTTGAACAGCTTTAGCAACATCCATAGTTACAGTACCTGTTTTAGGGTTTGGCATTAAACCTCTAGGTCCTAAAATACGACCTAATGGACCTAATTTACCCATAACAGCAGGCATAGTAATGATCACATCAACATCTGTCCAACCGTCTTTAATTTTTTGTAAGTAATCGTCAAGACCAACGTGATCTGCTCCAGCTTCTCTTGCTTCAGCTTCTTTATCTGGAGTAACCAATGCTAATACTTTAACATCTTTTCCTGTTCCGTGAGGTAAAGTAACTACACCTCTAACCATTTGATTCGCTTTTCTTGGATCAACACCCAAACGAACTGCGATATCAACAGACTCATCAAATTTTGCAGAAGCAACAACTTTAATTAATGCAGCAGCATCTTTTAAAGAGTATAATTTGTTCTTTTCAATTTTTGAAGCAGCCTCTTTTTGCTTTTTTGTTAATTTTGCCATTTCTTTTTCTTAATTAAAAAGGAGCATCTCCTGATACAGTTATACCCATAGATCTAGCTGTTCCAGCAACCATACTCATAGCTTTCTCAATTGTGAAAGCGTTTAAGTCCGGCATTTTGTCTTCAGCAATAGTTCTAATTTGTTCCCAAGTAACGCTAGCTACTTTTTTACGATTAGGCTCACCAGAACCAGATTTTAGCTTTGCAGCTTCCATTAACTGAACTGCTGCTGGAGGAGTCTTAACAACAAAATCAAATGATTTGTCTTTGTACACAGTGATTTGCACTGGACAAATTTTGCCAGGTTTATCTTGAGTTCTAGCATTAAATTGCTTGCAAAACTCCATGATGTTAACCCCAGCAGCTCCTAAAGCAGGTCCAACCGGTGGCGACGGGTTCGCAGCACCTCCCTTAACTTGTAGTTTAACTACCTTACTAATTTCTTTAGCCATTTTTAAAAAATTTAACACTGTAATCAATGGAAGCGATTACAATGGTTTATTATAGTGTAACAAAAAATTATACTTTTTCTACTTGCATAAAGCTTAATTCTAATGGCGTTTTTCTTCCGAAAATCTTAACCATTACCTCAAGCTTACGCTTCTCTTCATTGATTTTCTCAACAGATCCATTAAATCCGTTGAAAGGTCCATCAATAACCTTAACCGTTTCTCCAACACTAAATGGAATAGAACGAGTATCTGTATTTACAGCTAGTTCATCCACTTTACCTAACATACGGTTTACTTCAGAAAGTCTCAAAGGAACAGGTTCTCCGCCTTTAGTCTCTCCTAAAAATCCAATAACACTAGTAATTGACTTAATAATATGAGGAATCTCACCAACCAAGTTAGCTTCGATCATAACATATCCAGGAAAGTAAACTTTATCCTTAGATGATTTTTTCCCATCTTTTACAGTAACTACTTTTTCAGTAGGAACCAAAACTTGAGAAACATAATCCTCCATACCTAATCTCGCAATCTCAGTCTCGATATAAGCTTTCACTTTATTCTCTTGACCACTAACCGCTCTAACTACGTACCATTTTTTCACATTATTATCTGCCATCACAAAAAAATTATCCTTTTAACCAGTTAAAAAATCCAGCCAAAGCTTTTGCAAAAAATTCGTCTACTCCCCAAGTTGCCAAAGCGAATAAAATCGAAAATACAGCCACAACAATTGTCAATTTTTGTACTTCAGCCCAAGCTGGCCAAGTAACATTTGACTTTAACTCTTCGAAAGCCTCTGATAAATAATTAGTAACTTTTGTCATTTGATATATTTTTTATTGCACGGGCGGAGGGATTCGAACCCCCATCAACGGTTTTGGAGACCGCTATTCTACCCTTGAACTACGCCCGTAATTAAAGCCAGTGATTAAAAAATAATCACTGGCTTCTTATTTATTTTAATAGAATTACTCTACAATTTCAGTAACCTGACCAGCACCAACTGTTCTACCACCTTCACGGATAGCGAAACGTAAACCTACGTTCATAGCGATTGGGCTTAATAAAGCAACCTCGATAGTTAAGTTATCACCTGGCATTACCATCTCTACACCTGCTGGTAAAGAAATAACTCCTGTTACGTCAGTTGTACGTACGTAGAACTGTGGACGGTAGTTATTGTGGAATGGAGTGTGACGTCCACCTTCTTCTTTTTTCAAGATATAAACCTCAGCTTTGAATTTAGCGTGTGGTTTTACTGAACCTGGCTTAATAATAACCATACCTCTTTTGATATCAGCTTTATCAATACCTCTTAACAATAAACCTACGTTATCTCCAGCTTCACCTCTGTCAAGGATTTTACGGAACATCTCAACTCCTGTAATAGTAGAAGTTAATTTTTCAGCTCCCATACCAATGATTTCAACAGGATCTCCAGTGTTAGCAACTCCAGTTTCGATACGACCTGTAGCAACAGTTCCACGACCTGTAATTGTAAATACGTCCTCAACTGGCATCAAGAATGGCTTAGCTACGTCACGTACTGGCTCTTCGATCCAGTTATCAACAGCTTCCATTAATTCGATAATTTTAGGTACCCAGTTTGGATCATTGTTTAATCCTCCTAAAGCAGAACCTTGAACTACAGGACCATTATCTCCATCATATTCGTAGAAAGATAATAAATCTCTAATTTCCATTTCAACAAGCTCTAACAACTCAGCATCATCAACCATATCCACTTTGTTCATGAAAACAACGATTCTTGGAATACCAACCTGACGTCCTAAAAGGATGTGCTCACGAGTTTGTGGCATTGGACCATCTGTAGCAGCAACTACTAAGATAGCACCGTCCATTTGAGCAGCACCAGTAACCATGTTCTTTACGTAATCCGCGTGACCTGGACAGTCAACGTGAGCGTAGTGACGGTTAGCTGTTTCGTACTCTACGTGTGATGTATTAATAGTAATACCTCTTTCTTTCTCCTCTGGAGCGTTATCGATTTGATCAAACGATTTTGCTTGACAGTAACCAGCATCTGACAATACTTTTGTAATTGCAGCAGTTAATGTAGTTTTTCCGTGATCTACGTGTCCAATTGTACCTATGTTTAAGTGCGGTTTGGAACGATTAAAATTCTCCTTTGCCATTTTACTTAATTTTTAATCTTAGTTATATATTAATTTTCAATTTCCTACTTACTTGAGCCAATGTCGGGATTTGAACCCGAGACCTCTTCCTTACCAAGGAAGCACTCTACCCCTGAGCTACACCGGCAGAGTTCCGATTTTAGATTATTGAATTTAGATTTTAGATTGTTAAAAACCTAAAACCCAAAACCTTATCCTCTTTGTTTTGTGGGGAGAGCAGGATTCGAACCTGCGAAGTTCACACAGCAGATTTACAGTCTGCCCTCGTTGGCCGCTTGAGTATCTCCCCTAATTTTAAAATTCCATCATTTTAAAGAACCAAATTTCAAATCGCATTTGAAATTTTCTGAGCCGATAGAGGGACTCGAACCCACGACCTGCTGATTACAAATCAGCTGCTCTAGCCAGCTGAGCTACATCGGCGAATACATTAAAAAAGTCCGCTATTTCTAACGGACTGCAAATGTAGCTATTTTATCTTTTAATCAAAACATTTTTTAAAAAAAATTTCAATTAAATGTGTGCTCTAATTTTTTCCTTCCTTTTTACAAGCAAACGCTCTAACGATTCCGCCGAAAGCTCAACCGCCTCTTCAAATGTTTTACACTGTTTTTTTACCAGAAAATCATCACCAGGAACATTAATCTTTATTTCCACCACTTTATTCTCTTTATCACTCGTTCTTTCAACTTTCAAAAAAACATCTGATGAAACCACTCGATCGTAGTATTTCTCTAGCTTACCCATTCTTTCCTGGATAAAATCGACCAATTTTCTGTCGACAGTAAAATTAACTGCATGAACATCTACCTTCATAATAAAAATTTTAGGGTTAACATTTAGAACCACTATTTATTCCTAGGATGCGCATCTTTATACACTTTTTTAAGTTCCGCCAAACTATTATGAGTATAAACTTGCGTAGATGCTAAACTAGAATGCCCTAGCAATTCTTTAACTGAATTCAAATCTGCCCCATTATTTAAAAGGTGTGTTGCAAAAGTATGACGAAGCACATGCGGACTTTTTTTCACCTTTTCTGAGACCCTACTAAAGTATGAATTTATTAAACGATAAACAAAAGATTCGCTCAATTTTAACCCTTTTTTCGAAACAAAAAAATAGCGACAATCCGTTAGACTTTCCAAACCTTCTCTTTCCTCTATATACAAATCAATTTGATCTGCAATAATTGGCAAAATCGGAATAATACGCTCTTTATTTCTCTTCCCTAACACCTTAATCGTACAATTTGAACGATCAACATTCTCAAGTGTTAAATGAATCAATTCCGCGCGACGCATTCCCGTTACATAAAACATTTCGACAATAAGCCTATCCCTAACCCCTTCAAAACCAACAGGTGCATCTATCACAGCAAGTAAATCCTTCAACTCTCTTTCGGAAAAAGGAATCTGAACCACTTTCGGAGTTTTTAAAGACTTATGTTTCAGCATCGGATTAATCTCTATCTGCTTTATCTTTAAAAGAAACCTATAAAAAGCTTTCAAAGAAGCCATCTTTCTATTAATAGATACATTTGAAATATTCTGATCAACCAAAAAAACAATCCAACTTCTTATCTGACTATAATTCACCAAATCACCCCCCTCCTGATCAAAAGATTCCTTCACAAAAGCTTCAAAAGAAGCCACATCATTTAAGTAAGCCCCAACCGTATGCGGAGAATATTTTTTCTCCAACAAAAGATAATCCAAAAAAGCTTCTTTATTCGTTTTCATAAAATCTAAAAATTAGGCATAAAAAAAACCGTTAGCATCAAAATTAAAACATTTTGACCACTAACGGTAATTATTTTCTAAAAGCTGATATTAACTTTCTAAACTATCTTTCAAGCCTTGAATGTAAGCCGCTTTTTGGATTTGAGCTCTTTTGATAACAGAAGGCTTAATAAAAGCAGTACGTGCTCTTAATTGACGAACAGTTCCTGTTTTATCAAATTTTCTTTTATAGCGCTTTAATGCTCTATCGATATTTTCTCCGTCTTTAATTGGTATAATTAACATAATATAGACACCTCCTCTCGTTAAGGCTGCAAATGTATATATTAATTATGAATTATGAGTTATAAATTGTGAATTATTTTTAAAAAAGAGAAAAGAGTATAGAGAAAAGAGTATAGAGAAGAGATATATAGATATTATTCTTTATTCTTTATTCTTTATTCTTTATTCTTTATTCTTTATTCTTTATTCTTTATTCTTTATTCTTTATTCTTTAAGCAAATTTCTAGAGATAACCAGCTTTTGAATTTCAGTTGTTCCTTCTCCTATAGTACATAATTTAGAATCTCTGTAGAACTTTTCCACCGGAAAATCTTTAGTATAACCGTAACCGCCATGAATTTGAACAGCATCATTTGCAATTTTCACACATGCTTCTGAAGCATACATCTTAGCCATAGCGCCAGATGTAGTTACAGGCTTATGCTGTTGTTTTAAGAATGCTGCTTTATGAAGTAACAATTCTGAAGCTTCAATTTCTGTTGCCATATCAGCCAACTTAAAAGAGATCCCTTGGAAATTACTAATAGGCTGACCAAACTGATGTCTTTCTTTTGAATACTTCAATGCCGCTTCATAAGCTCCTTTTGCAATTCCTAAAGATAGAGCTCCGATGGAGATCCTCCCTCCGTCAAGAATTTTCATAGCCTGAACAAAACCTTGTCCCACTTCTCCTAATCTATTTGCATCAGGAACTCGGCAGCTGTCAAAAACCAATTCCGCAGTTTCACTTGCTCTCATTCCTAATTTATTTTCTTTCTTACCAGACGAAAAACCTTTCATACCTTTTTCAAATACAAAAGCTGTCATTCCTTTAGAATCGCCTTTTTCTCCAGTACGAACAATCACCACAGCAACATCTCCAGATATCCCATGCGTAATAAAGTTTTTCGCACCATTTACAATCCAATGATCACCATCTTTCACTGCAGTTGTGTTCATTCCGCCAGCATCAGAACCCGTATTATGCTCTGTAAGCCCCCATGCACCAATATGTTCGGCAGTAGCCAATTTTGGAAGCCACTTTTTCTTTTGTTCTTCGTTTCCAAAAGTTAAGATATGATTTGTACATAAAGAATTATGTGCCGCAACAGACAACCCAATTGAAGGATCTACTTTTGAAATTTCTTCAATTACTGTAACATACTCATGATAACCTAAACCTGAACCTCCATATTCTTCTGGAACCAAAACTCCCATGAAGCCCATTTCGCCAAGTTGCTTAAATAATTGAATTGGGAAAATTTGTGCCTCATCCCATTCCATTATATAAGGTCTAATATTTTTTTCTGCAAAGTCCTTTATAGACTGTACAATCATTAATTGTGTTTCGTTGTAATCAAAGTTCATGAGTTAGTTTCTTTTAGAACTCCAAATATAAACTAATTATTTTTGCTTTTTCAACAGGAAAATCTTTAATTTTTGCTAAATCCTCAATATTATTAAAATTTCCATTCATACTTCGGTAAGTCACTATTTGTTTTGCAAGCCCATATTTAAAGTATGAAAACTGAGACAACTCCTTTAATGACGCCTCATTTACGTTTATTTTCTTCAAAGTCGCAGGAATCACAACTTTAAAATGACTATTCAACTCATTTATAACTTCTGGCGAAAGTCCCCAAATCTCTTTCATCTGCTCCATTGACACAAACGAACCTAGGATTTCTTTCTGATTTAATATTCTAGATGAAAGCCCTTCCCCTATTCCATAGATTTTCATTAAATCTTCCTTGGTTGCCTGATTAATATCCAATATTACAAGCTTTTCTTTTTTCGGAAAACTTTTTATACTGAAGTCCTTTTTCTCAATGCTATAATTATTTTTACTCTGCTTCCAATCTGGAAACTTAAATAAAGGAGAAATTATTTTTAATAGAGAATCTGAAATCCCAGTAACTTTTTGAAATTCTTCTGCTGAGTTTACATATTTATTTTCTTTACGAAATGCCATTAGACGATCAATCTCTTCTATTGACATTCCGAGCTTATATCCTTTATAGTCAGAAATAAAATTAGGATTAAAAAGATAATTAGTTGGTTTTGCATTTTTGTCAGCCAACTTCTCCTGATCGATTTCAGATTGCAAAGCAAGCCATTGTTCTTCTTCCGCATTTTTAGTTTCTGTAATATTAAAATCGGATAAAAAATAAAACAACTGCAATGCGATCATTACAATAAAAAGCATTAGAACACCTATATATTGCTGTTTTGTAAAATGAAAATACTTTTTTAAAAGCTGAAAACTCATAATATAAAGACTTTTTAGGATAAAGAGAGAAAAATCCTTCAAATTTATCAAGAAAATTAATAAGAAAAGTAGTTTTTAAAAAATTATCGAATCTCTTATAAAAGACCAATTAATTTAATGAATATCAATACTTACAGAATCTTTCTTACGACTACTGTAAAAAAAACAAAGATTTTATAACTTAAAACAGACTAATTGTTTTTATTTTTTATAAAAAACAATACATTTGGCACTTAATAACAAATAAACCAATAAAATAATATGTCAATTTGGAGAGTTAAACCTATATCAGCCTTTGAGGCCGATATGAAAAAAAGTGATTTAAAGAGAGTCCTAGGAAAATGGAGTCTTACTGCCATTGGTGTCGGCGCCATTATCGGTGGAGGAATTTTTGTACTTACGGGTACTGGGGCTTATTATCATGCAGGACCAGCATTAGCAATTTCGTTTATCATCGCAGGTATTGCTTGTGTTTTTGCGGCACTTTGCTATTCCGAATTCGCTTCCATTTTACCTGTTGAGGGATCTGCTTACGCCTATGCTTATGGTACGATTGGAGAAGTTTTTGCTTGGATTATTGGATGGGGTCTAATTCTCGAGTACGCAATGGGATCGATGACTGTAGCGGTTTCCTGGTCCGGATATTTTAACAAATTGCTCAAAATATTTCACATTCACCTTCCGGATTGGCTAACTACAGATCCTGCAAGCTACACAGGAGAAGGTTTTTCTATGAATCTTCCAGCTTTCTTGATCGTTCTTTTAGTTATTTCATTGCTTATTAAAGGAACAAAAAGTGCAGCTAAAGCAAATAACGCAATTGTTATTCTTAAAGTATCTGCTGTAATCTTTGTAATTATTGCTGGTCTTTTCTTTATTAATACAGCAAACTGGAGCCCATTTATTCCTGAAGCAACCCAAATTATTGAAAAAGAAACTACGCACAATGCTTACGGAATTGGAGGTATTATCTCTGGAGCTGCAGCTATTTTCTTTGCTTATGTTGGTTTCGATGCCGTTTCTACACAAGCTGGAGAAGCCATTAATCCTAAAAAAGATGTTCCTTTTGCAATTATTGCTTCTTTATTAATTTGTACTACTTTATATATTCTTGTTTCTTTAGTGTTAACAGGAATGATGAATTACCAAGACTTTAACCCACTAGGAAAATATCCTGAAGCTATAAAAGCTCCTGTTGCTTATGCATTTGATATTGCGGGACAAGGTTGGGCTGGTTCTATTATTACTGTTGCTGCAACTATTGGTTTGGTTTCAGTATTAATGGTAATGATCATGGGACAATCTAGAATTTTCCTTGGAATGTCTAAAGATGGTTTAATTCCAGAAGTTTTCTCTAAAGTAAACCCTATTTCTGGAACTCCAAAAACAAACTTAATGATTCTTGGAGCTATTATTGCAACTGTTGCTGCTTTCACACCAATCAACAAATTGGCTGACATGACAAGTTTTGGTACTTTATTTGCCTTTACAATGGTTTGTATTGCTGTTTGGATTTTAAGGGTAAAACAACCAGGATTAACCAGAACATTTAAAGTTCCTGCTTTACCAATTATTGCGGTATTAGGAATTGCAATCAATTCTTATTTAATTTTTAATTTAAGTAAAGATGCACAGTTACTATCTTTTGGATGGCTTATTCTTGGTATACTTGTATACTTTGGATATAGCAAGAAAAGATCTAAACTTAACAATCCTACTGAAGAATAATAAATACAACTTCATAAAAAAGCTCCAAATTAAAATTTGGAGCTTTTTTTATAAATCAAATACTGATGTTCTTTTTGAGCGAATTAAATCCTTTAATCTAATCCAAAAAGCGAGTGTTAAATAAACTCCGAATCCTAAACCTGCCGTAACAAAGGAGATGTAAATAAAAAACAATCTCACGCTTGTAACACGCATTCCTAATTTATCTGCTAATCTTGAAGAAACATGGAAACCATATTTTTCAAAGAAGAATTTAAGTTTTAAAATTGCTGACATCTTTATATTTTAGATTTAAGACTTGAGAGTTTTTGACTGCTCAGAATTACAAAAGTACGAATTATCTAATTATTTTTAAGCAATTCCAAACCAAGAGCGCATTTTAAACATGCTTTACGCTCGCAATATTCATTTTTAAGCTCTAATAATGCCTGACTTTCAAATGCAGATTGAGACTTTATTCCAAACGAGTCAAACTTATCTATGATGGCATTTTTCTCTGAAGCAACTTCATTTATAAAATCAATTAAATCTTCGGCAATTGATTCTCCTCTTATACTAGAATAAGCAAACTGAAGCGGGATTATTGTATTAATAATCACTAAATCTATAAATGACTTAGAAAGCACTTTAGATTTCTTCGAACTTTCTTTATCAAACTGATAATGGTTTTGCCAATACAAACTTGCAGAAATATCCAGCAAACGGTATACTTCGCTAACAGATTTTAAATCAATTATTTTTGAAAATAGGTTTTGATGTTTGTGATACAAAGATGCTAATTGAGAAAGCCTGATTGTAGGAAAATTATCTGGACGGAGTTTAAAAAATTGAAGAGGATCTACATAAGTCTTTTCTATTTGATATTTATGCAATAAATAGAAATAGCGAAACTTTAAATCTTTATAAAAAACATCTTCTTTATCTGGCTCTAACAATCCTGAAGTTCCCAAAAGCAATGCTTCTAGATTTTCAACTTCAAAACTTTCTTTTCTGATAACTGAAAATGGAATTGCTTTTGAGATTTGCAAAAAAGAATTTCCGTTGGTGTTTAAACCAAAGTTTTTCGCCAGAAGACAAAATAAGACTGCTTCCCAATCTTGACCGCCTTCTTCCAGTAATTGATAAATAAACTTTGATTTTCGCTCTAAACGCTCAAAAAATAATCTTTCCTGCCAGTTTTTAAATACAAACCCATCTATTTCTTTTAATTGTTTTTCGCAGAAAATCCATGTTTTGGGTGTAAATAATGCATTATAATTTTCAACTACTTCTTTTGACACATAGTCTTTGAGAACCAAAACAGGTATTTCTGTATTATTTTCCCTAAAAATAGCAGTATCATTCTCCCAAACTACATGAAGGATGACATTTTTATAAGCGGGATCTTTTTCATGATTGTGTAAATACCAATCTGAAGATTTTAAATGAATTTCTACATTTCCCGCCCATTTTTGATTTCCAATTTCAATATGTGCATTAAAAAAATCAGGGCCAGAAAGCTCTAAATAATCACCAGTTTTAAGAATGGTTATTGGCTCACCTTGAGCAGATTTTAAATTCAAGCTCTCAAACTTCTTGAATTTCCAAATATAATGAAGGAAGTCTTCTTTCATTTTAGATTTTATAGTGAATTACAAAATCTAAAAGTAATTAAATTTTAATACTATTCTTACAAATAATTATAATTATTTAACGAAGCATATATAATTTAGCACAGGCTCTTGCATCTGACAAAGCTTCGTGATGATTGAGCTGAATTTTCATTTCGCGGCAGCAATCACTTAATTTAGTTGGTTTTATACCTTTTGCTTTATAGATTTTAACCGTACACTCCCATTTTGTAGCAATGTTCAAATCATCATAGTTTAAGCCGTGTAACAGCATTGTTTTCATTAAAACATTTCGGTCAAAACTTTCATTGTGTGCTACGACAACTCTATTTTTTAGTCTCTTTTCAATCTCAGGATATATTTGAAAGAAAGATTTTGAATTGACGGTATCTTTAGGATAAATTCCATGAACACGAATCGTAAAAGGATTGTATTCGTTATTTGGCGGTTTAATTAAAGTCACATATTCGTCCACAATAATTCCGTTTTCAACCGTAACAATTCCTACCGAGCACGGGTGATATCCTGTTGCTGTTTCAAAATCAATTGCTGTAAAATTCATATTCTATTTTTAAAAGACAAATCCATAAACCCTATCGTAAAACAATTAGGTTTATGGATTATTATTGTTTATGAAGGCTTATTTTATTGAGCCAATAATATCATATTTAGTAATAATATGGTGGTGTCCATTTCCTAGATCAACCAAAACAGCATCATTTTCTTTGCTGAAAAGTTTTGAAACTTCTTCAATTGGCGTTCCTAATTTCACAATTGGGAAAGGTTTACTCATTACTTCTTTAATTGGCTTTTCGGCTACATTTTTATCAGCAACATAGCTTCTAAATAAATCTGTTTCATCTACAGAACCAACAAAGCCATTGATATCAACAACTGGAATCTGCGAAATTTTATATTTACGCATACGCTCAATTGCATGAGAAACCAATTCTTCTGTTCGAACAACGATTAATTCTTTGTCGATATGATCTTTGATTACATCTTCAGCTTTTGTTACGTTTTCTTCCAAAAATCCGCGCTCACGCATCCAATCATCATTGAACATTTTACCTACATAACGGCTTCCAGAATCGTGAAATAATACCACAACAACATCTTCTGGCTTAAAGTGCTCTTTTAATTGCAATAAGCCTTTAATACAAGCTCCTGCTGAATTTCCAACAAAAATACCTTCTTCAAGAGCAATCTTTCTAGTGTAGACCGCTGCATCTTTATCGGCAACTTTTGTAAAACCATCAATTAGAGAGAAATCTACGTTTTTAGGTAAAATATCTTCTCCGATACCTTCTGTTATGTACGAGTAGATTTCGTTTTCGTCGAAGATTCCTGTTTCATGGTATTTTTTGAAAACCGAACCATACGTATCGATTCCCCAGATTTTAATATTTGGGTTTTGTTCTTTCAAGTATTTTCCAACACCAGAAATAGTTCCTCCTGTTCCAACCCCTACAACAAAGTGTGTGATTTTTCCGTCTGTCTGTTTCCAAATTTCTGGTCCTGTCTGTTCATAATGCGCCAAAGAATTTGACATGTTATCATACTGATTTACATACCAAGAATTTGGTGTTTCTTCTGCCAAACGCTTTGAAACCGAATAATAAGAACGTGGATCTGTAGGTTCGACATCTGTAGGACAAACAACAACTTTTGCGCCAACAGCACGAAGAATATCCATTTTTTCTTTAGACTGTTTGTCTGAGATTACACAAATTAATTTGTAACCTTTTACGATTGCCACAAGTGCAAGTCCCATTCCTGTATTTCCAGAAGTTCCTTCAATTATAGTTCCTCCAGGTTTTAGTCGGCCATCTGCCTCTGCATCTTCAATCATTTTTACAGCCATTCTGTCTTTTACAGAATTACCTGGATTAAAGGTTTCGACTTTTGCCAATACTAATGCATCAATTTCAGCAACAATTTTGTTGAGTTTTACCAATGGTGTATTACCAATTGTTTCTAAAATATTATTTGAAAAGTCCATTTTTATTTAAGTTTTATTAGTGGTTCTAAATAAAAAATAAGCCAGTTTTTATTGGAAGAAATTCCAAACCAGACCAAAGCGCAGTACAAAATCGCGATACGGATTATGCGGTGCTACATAATAATTGCTTTGTGAAAATAAAGCATTAAAATGCTCTGCTTTTAAATAAAAACGAGTCTGGCGTATTCTGGCATTTACAAAGAAATCGAATGTTGCAAAACCTCCAATTTTCTTATCCTGCTGTACAAAAAATTCTGCAATTACAGGGTTATAATCATCTCCGTAGTATTTCGTCATATAATTAAATACAAGTCCGGTCTGCATAAACAATGCTTTTTTAAAGAAATGATTAGAATAATAGAATGTATTTCTAGTTACAAAATCAGGTACATTTAAAATTAAATCTGACTGATCTACTTTTTGATACAAAAGCGTATTATCTAGTGCAAAAGGCCCAAATTTAAACTCTCGACTTGCTTTTATTTCTAGATAGTTAATCGCATTTCCGTATTGCATTGGCTTAACAATCTGCTCACTTGCTGCTTTTTCTGCATCTGTAGCCATATCGGTGAAATACAAATGATCTTTTAGCACTGTATACTGAACTTGTCCTGTCAACCACGGAGTTGTAATTTCTGCACTTAACGAATTAATTTTTTCGTTTTTAAAATTATTCGACCAATTGTACGAAATCCAGCTGCTTTGATACAAGTTATAATTGTTATTTGGCAATTTATTAATATTGCGATATCTGAAATCAAATTTAATTTTTTCGCTCATATCGTATCGCAGTTTTGCATCTAAATCTGAAAGCGATTCCTTAGTAATTGATCTTGAATACAAAAATCTACCATTCCATTTGTTTTTCTGATATTCATATTGAGCACCGAAATTATTAAACTGCAAATACAAATTGTCTGGAACAGCATTTCCGTCTGCGTCAACAATAATTCGACCGTACTGGTAATTTGACCTGTAATCGTCTATAAAAAATATAAATTTTCCTAACAGCGAATTCTCATACGCTGCTCCTACCTTATTATATAACCTTTCATATTTAGTCTGATCGTTAATATTGCTTGCTGAATAAGACTCCCCAAATCGCTGTATACGCGTAGTCGATCCATCATTAGCCGTTATGGTAGAAATTACAGTTGGCTGTTTGTACTCATAATCTTTGTACTCATAATTAAACTGATGCGTAATGTATAGGTTATTGCTTCCGTCATTTGGATTTACTCTAAAGGCATGATCAAAAAACAATCTTCTTCCTTTTAAAAATGACTCTGCATCAGTCAAATAAACCTGCAATCTTTGGCGGTTTTTATAATCCTTATTATCGCTTTCAAAATCAGCATCATTCGTTATACCGCCATTTTCTTCATTTAAAATATCCTGATTTGTAAAATGTGCATTTATCGCATATCGCTTGTTAGTTGTAGCATAACTAGTTGTAATTCTTAAATTTCCGGCGCTTACCAATTGATTATTATAATCTCCTTCAGATCTTAATCCTTTATAAGCAATTGAAAAATTAAGGTTTTTAGATGCGTTCAATGTGATAAAAGAATCTACATTTTGTCCTTTTTTTATAGTCGTATTAAAAAACAACTCTGTAAAAGGAGTTGCAACAGAATAATATCTAATTTGATCTGCTTGCATATAAAGAGAATGCTTCCCACTAAAACCAATTTCAGGATACGGAGAAAAACTGGTCAAGCTATATTGCAACGTATTTAAAGGCTGTCCTATATTAGAAAACTCCTGAAGCCCAAAAAGATCTTTTCTAAGATGATTTTGTTTGTAAGCACTTTTAATCGTTAGCGATGTATCGGCATAAATTGTATCGTGTTCTAAAGTGACAATTTTATACTGGTCTATAGTAGCTATTTTTTGTTTTTTCTTTTTTACGGTATCCGTTATACTTGAATATTCCGTATTCATATCTAAATTATTTTTAGAAGTAGTTTTCTTTTCTTGCGAAAACAATAATGTTGGAACAACTAATAGATATAGAAAAATGAATATTCTCATTTGATGGCTTGATATAAAATTATTTCGAAAAATTTAGTGAAGCAAAGGTAAAAGATAAAAACGTATAAATAAAAAAACATAATATATAATATGAACCTAGAATTGTTTCAACCTTTAGGAAACGAAAACCCCGTATACAAAAGTATACGGGGCTCTCAAAAAAAATCAAAATATTTATTATTCTTATTCCCAAACTGGGTATAATTTACTTTTAACTATCAACTTAATTGATATAGAATATTCTAAAGATTAGAATTTATCCCAGAACAATTTAGTATTTAATAAATCTCCACCAATATCTGAAGCAGCTTTAGTATAATTTGCTTTATTGATACTTGCTTCAACACCTGGATAAGTATATCTAACAGGCACAGTGAAAATAAGTTTGTTTATAGCTGCTTGAGGCGCTTTTAAAACTGGGAAATCCAATCTTCTGTAAGATGTCCATGCTTCGTATCCTCTGTTGTAAAGAGCAAACCATGCTTGATTACCAATTTTTTCTTTATACGTTGCTCCACTTAACGGATTATTATAATCTACTTTTGGGCTCGCAATATAAGCATCAATAGCAGCAGTATTAGTTACTCCCCAGTCTGCCATAGAAGCTCTAATACCTGCATCATAGTACACTTTTGCCTGAGCAGAACCACCTGGAATTAAGCTTTTCTCAGCAGCTTCTGCCAATAAGAAATTCAACTCAGCGAAATCAAAGATAGTTCCTGGGAAAACTGGATTGTTTAATGTCGAAGTTATTTGTGAGTAAGATGTATAAACATTTCCTGCACCATAAGTTCCACCAACAAATGTTCTTCCTGCAGGAATAACAGGAGCTGGAGAAGTTAGATTAGTAAAGTATTTAGGCATCCTTGGGTCACCGCCAGGAACAACCGCATCCATAGCAGAAACAAAAGGCTCAGCAGGAATAAAATCAAATCTCTGGCTTGTTACCAAATCAGCGTACAATGGATTTTGGTTTCCTGATGTAGTTAAATAAGTCAATTTTGTATTATCACCATTACTAGTCAAAGCACCAGAAGCAAGAGCTGCCTGAACTTGAGTTGTTGCGTAAGCTGGATCAATATCAGACATATTAACCGCCATTCTAATGATCAATGAGTTAGCAAATTTTACCCATTTTGCATTACTAGCTGCGTTACCAGAGTAGATAATATCTGCAGCACCAAAGTTAGCTACAGCACTATTCGCTTTTAAAACTGCAGCAGATGCACTTAACCTTTTAATAAGGTCTTGGTAAATTGTTTTTGCATCATCATAAGCTGGTAAAGGATATTTTTCAATATCAATTGCTTGTGTATAAGGAACGTTTCCAAAAGTATCTACCAATATACTATAAGCGTAAGCTTCTAAAATATCTATAAGCGCTAATTTATTTTGCTTAATTGCTTCATCTGCTGGAGTTGCAGTAGCTGTTGCAGCAATCATAACTCTTGAATCATGAAAATCAGCTAGAACATCTCTGTACAAAACCAAAAAGTGTGTATCAGGGATTTTTCTGTTTGTAATGTTATACTGGCTTTCATCAGGATAAGTAGTTTCTGTCCATTGTTGTGCAAATAATCTAAAAACGTTATTATTCACACTAGTACTAACCATTTGATCGACTAATTTTTTCTCAGCATTTGTAAACAAATATTCCGCTTTGGTAGTTGTTGGTCTTTTCGGATCAACATTCATATCTGTAATGTCTTGGCTGCACGAAACCATCATACCCACCACAGACATTAATAAAAGTACTTTTTTCATGATTTAAAATTTTAATGTTAGGTTACAACCAATGTTTCTTGTTGTCGGAAGTGAACCTCCTGAATAACCTGATGATAAGTTACCTGAACTTATACCACTTTCTGGATCTGCATCTGGAAGATTTTTACTGATGATCCATAAGTTAGAACCTACTAAAGAAAGACGTAAATCATTTAAACCTGCTTTAGCTATAAATTGTTTAGGGAAACTATAAGTAATGCTTACCTCTCTTAATTTCACATAACTTGCATCGTAAACAAATGCTTTTTGTGGATTATTGTTGTAACCATAGATACTTCCAGCTACTTCAGGACTTGGTGTTCTTGTAGTATTAGGAGTTCCATCTTCATTTACTCCTGGTAAAATAACACCTCCACCATTAGCCAATGTATTTCTTACAGGATTTCCAAGCTCGTTGTTTCCTGCTGTAGAAGTATATAAACCAGAGCTTTGTCCATAATATTGGTCAAGAGAGAAAATATCTCCTCCTTTTTGAACATCAATTAAGAAACCTAGAGACACTTGCTTGTAAGTAAATTTGTTGCGGAAGCCACCAATCCAATCTGGAGTAATATTACCAATTACATTATTAGTAGTTGCAGTTTGTAAATACACTCCATTTTTAGTTACTTTTTGTCCGTCTTTGTAGATATAATCTTTTCCAAGAATATCTCCATACGCATGTCCTTTTGTACCAACGATACTAACACCTCCTTGGAATGTTCCAATTGTTAAAACATCAACACCTGGTGCTAAAGCTACAACTGTATTCTCATTTTTAGACCAGTTTACACCTAAATCCCACTGAAAATCTTTTGTTTTAAAAGGAACCGCATTGAATATCACCTCAATACCTTTATTTTCTACTGATCCTGCGTTTATATACCTAGCAGAGTTACCAGTTGCAGTAGAATAATCTACCGGAAAAATCTGATCTTCACTTAAACTTTTGTAAACACTTACTTCAAAGCCTACTCTTCTGTCAAGGAATTGCATCTCTAAACCAAGTTCTTTAGATGTAGTTTTTACAGGGTGCAAATCTGGGTTATTAGCCGTGTTTGGTCGTGAATAAAGTTGGTTTGAACCAAATGGATTAAATTTAGTAAATACATCTTGTAATGCATAAAGATCAATACTTCCTTGTGGATTCTCAGCATAACTCGCTCTTAACTTACCAAAAGTTAACCATGGGGCATTAATATGTTTTGTAAAAACATAACTTGCAGAAGCAGAGTATGTATTAACATCATTATCATCATATGGCAACATCGAGAATGCATCATTACGCACAGTTCCTTCTACATAAAGAAAATCTCTGAATCCTACTGAAGCAGATGCATAAACACTGTTTACTGCTGAATTATCTTCAACCTCCACCGGGAATGGAGAAGCATTTACTGAATTTGATAATGCATAGATTCCAGGAATAATAAGCCCTCCATCTGTAGAAGCTAATGTAGATGTACGTCTGGTTCTTAAAGCATTATAACCAACCAAACCTGTCAATGAAAAATCTTCAGTAAGTTTTTTATTGAAGTTTAAGGTAACCTGATAGTTTTGCTCAGAAAACATACCTGTATATTTTTGGTATCCTGAGCCAACAGCTAAACGGTTAATTCCAAATGTTCCTGCCAAAGACCCTACTGCTTTTCTCTCTTCACGTAATTCTGAATAAGAATCAGTACTTACTTTTCCTGTAGCATTCAACCAATCGGCAATTTTATAATCTAACTGACCATAACCGATAAAACGATTTCTTTCGTCAGTTTGGTAGTTTCTATATCTTGTAAAATACGGGTTATCCCAATATTTAGGATTTGTATTTCCATTAGCAGGATCTGCCATGTTCCATGAAATATTTTGCCCTCCTGAGTTTTGGAAAACTTCTTTCTGAGATTGGATATCTACGTTAGTTCCCCACCATTGACGGAATAAACCTGCAACGTTATCACCACCGTAACCAGTAGTATTTCTACCCATTGTAGTTTGCGCTAAATAATTTGCAAAAATACTTACAGATAATTTATCCGTTAATTTGTGGTTAAATTTAATACTTGCATTATTTTTCTTCAATTCACTATTTGGCAAAATACCAGTCTCTTTATAATTATTGTAATTGACAACAAAGTTGTTTTTATCTGTACTACCCTCAAAAGAGATCGAGTTATTTAATGTTTGAGCTGTTTGAAAAAATGTAATTGGACCATTTTTAGCTGCTACCCATGGAGATTTTTGTCCAAATTTTGAAGAATATGGAGAATATGATTCCCAAGTATAAACAGAAAGATTTGGATCAAACGCAACACCGTAAGAAGCATCATCTGTAGTACTTACCACTTGGTTACCATTTTTATCTATAACAAAAAATGCACCCGTTGGCCCAACTGGAGTTCCTTTTGGATTACCATTGGCGTCATAAGTAGGTCCATAGCCTTGCCCGTATTTGTTTTGGTAAACAGGAAAAGTCTTTTTATCAACTGATCCAACACCAAACTCACTAGATATAGTAACCCCCATACCTTTTTGAGCTTTTCCTTTTTTTGTGGTAATCATAATGACACCATTACCAGCTTGAAACCCGTATAAAGCAGATGCAGCAGCACCTTTCAATATATTTAATGATTCGATATCATCAGAATTAATATCCATACCAGCATTACCGTAATCATAGGTATTACGAGCTCCTGTTGTCTGTGAACCTTGGCTCGAATTTACGTTACTATTATTAATAGGCATACCATCAATAACAATAAGCATTTGGTTATTTCCAGTAAGATTTTTAACACCTCTTGAAACTACATTTGTAGATCCTCCAAAGTTTGTATTTTTTCTAATATACACCCCTGCAGATTTACCAGAAAGATCGTTAAGGAAGTTTGCACTTGCAGTCCCTCCAGCTAAATCTTCTCCTTTTATTTCCTGAGTAGCATATCCAAGAGCTTTTTTCTCTCTCTTAATACCTAATGCAGTTACTACTATACCTTCCAGTTCCACTGATGAACTTGCTAATTTTGCATTTACCGAAGTTGAGCTTGCTGCAATTTCTTGGGTTTTCATCCCAATGTAAGTAAATACCAAGATTTGATTTGGGGATGCTTTGATTGAATATTTTCCATCAAAATCTGTTTGTGTTCCAACTTTTGTCCCTTTAACCAAAACACTCACGCCTGGTAAAGGCAGTCCTGCGTTATCGGAAACAATTCCTGAAACAGCTCTTTCTTGCGCAAAGGTAAGTTGCGCCATAAGCACTAATAATAGCACTAAGAATCCATTAAACTTTAGTTTCATTTTATAATTTTTGAATTAGTAAGTCGCAAACATCTTAATATTTTCTTAAAACAACAATGCGATTTACTAACACTGCTTAACTATTTTTTAATATTTCTTTAACATATGTTTATTTTTAAATATTTAATTGGCAGAAAATTAGCACTATATATAATTTTATACATAAAATACTGCAATTTTGTTAATACAAATATTAACATTTAATTAACGTTTAAAGGAAGAATTACCTCAAAAAAAAGAAGAAAATTCAAAAAAAAAGACAAGTAATATCTTATAAAAAAACATAAGAAATAAAACATTTTCAACTGAGAATGTTTTATTCTGTCTTTTTTTCAATTTATACTTCTCTACTTTAACATAAGAAATTGTAAATCAATTCTTCCAAGTTTAAAAAACGTTAAATTCTTGCCTCAAATGTTCCGCTTTTTCAAAATTCATAATTAAATATTTTTCAAAAAAAATCATAAAAAACAGATGTTTCATATCGTTTTTACTGGGATTGCAGATTTAAACTCATTTTGAAAAATGACTAAATTTATATCCATTTGGAATTTTAAATATGACAATTCTAAAAGCGCAAATTCCTCTTTGCTTTCATTTAAATTCTGTTAATGTTTTTTAGAAAAAAAGCACCATATTTGCTTTTTAAAAATCTAAAAAATGCTCGAAAAAAATTTCTCAGGATTTGTTTTAGAAACTGGAACTGATGAAGCCGGCAGAGGATGTCTTGCTGGACCAGTTACCGCCGCAGCTATAATATTACCCGAACATTTTGAGAATAAAATTCTGAATGACAGTAAACAATTATCTGAAAAAACAAGAGCGCTTTTAAGACCTATTATAGAAAAAGAAGCTTTATGTTTTGCCGTTACGCATTTGTTCCCAGAAGAAATTGACGAAATAAACATTCTAAATGCTTCGATGAAAGGAATGCAGGAATGTATTTTAAAACTAAAACATGTTCCAGAATTTGTTATTGTTGACGGAAACCGTTCTTTGAATGCTAAACTTGGACTTAAAAATACTTTCGGAAAACAGTTTACTAAAGATGAAATTGCGCTTTTAAAATCGATTCCGAACCAGAGCATTATAAAAGGTGATGGGAAATACCTAAGCATCGCTGCCGCATCTGTTCTTGCAAAAACATACCGTGACGACTATATGGACCAAATTCACGAAGAATTTCCAATGTACAACTGGAAACAAAACAAAGGATATCCAACTAAAGAGCATCGAGAAGCCATAAAAGAATTCGGAACTACAAAATATCATAGAATGAGTTTTAGGCTTTTGCCTGAGCAATTAGAACTCGATTTATTTTAATAAAAAAAACGACCTAACAATAGGTCGTTTTTTTTTTACTGCTTTTTACTTTTTACTTTTTAAAAACTCAGCAAATGTTTTTGTGTCATAATAAAAAGGTCGAACAGAGGTAATTTTCCCATCTTTCAAATCGAAATGTTCTGAAATTGGAACGGACATCGTTTTACCAGATTTTTTAGATTTACAACTTATTGTAAAATAAATGATTACTTCACTTTTAGAAGCATCACTAAAATAAGTCGGTTCTTTTTCTATTTGAAGATCAAAAAATTCAGTTGATTTTGTAAACATTTTTGTCCATTCGCTAAAACCTGTATAAGTTCCTCCGTAAGGTAAACCAATAGCCTGATTGTAAACGGCTCCATCTGCAACTACAGTAGCCAACGTATCAAAATCTCTTGTTTTAAAAAGGCTTTCGTAGTATTTTGCCACAACTTTTAAATTGTCAGCTTCTACATTTTTCAAAATATCAGCTTCAGACAAAGTCGCTCCTTTATCCCAGAAACTAATAATTTTACTAACCTGACCTTTACCGTTTAAACGGGCAAAATCACGTCCTGCCATTATAAGATTATTTTTAGAATCAAGAATTTTCCATTCCCACGTTACGTAATTGTCTTTTACAATTTTAGGCCCCGATGTTAATATTGCATCTGGATTTTTCTTGTAAAATTCGTTAATAACAGTATTGAATGCCGCAATTCCTTTTATTGAAGCCGAAGGATCTTCAAAAGTACTATCTTCCAACCAAATAGATTTAATCATCTTTAATCTGGTATCGCTATTTTTTTCCTGCCACACCTTTTCATAAACTGCAACTGGATATAATTTATCTTTCTTTTGTGCAAAAAGACCATTAAGCGCAAAAAGAAAACAGAATAAGTAGATTTTTCTCATAAGCAATCAAGAATAAAATGAAATTTAAATTTAATAGTATAAAACCAAATTTAGCATAAATAGCTAAGAGAATTACAAGAAGTCTAGAATTTGCCATCCCTTCAAAATCTTAACTTTTGCAGAATGGCTTTTCAGTTTTTCATCCATAAATTTAAGAAAAAAACGCTTTCTATTAAAAAAATTACATTGCTATTTTACACTCTAAAAATAGTGCAACTATGCATTTACTCCTAAAAAAAAACAGAATCTGCATTAAACCAGCGATGCTATATCTAGAGACTATTTATTTTCTGAAACGCAAATCGAGGTGCTACTCTAAAAAGAAAATAAAGCATTTTTACTTTTGCTATTCTTATTTCTACTTGATTTTGGGATATTCTTTCAAGCATTTCTGAAACTGCTTTTTGAGGAGAAATTGCAATCTTAGGAGGATTACCTTTGTGCCAAGGAGTATCTACTACGGGAAACAATACTTCAATAATTCTAACTTTTTTTTCCTGTTTTAACTGCTCCCTTAAAACTTGAGTAAAAGAGTGCAGACCTACTTTTGCAGCATTATAAAAAGGGTAAATTACTCTTGGAACATAAACCAATCCTGTTGTAATGTTTATAATTTTAGGATTTTGATTTTGGATTAAAATCGGATACAAAAGCTTGATTAAACGAATTGGCGCATTTAGATTGACCGAGAACTCATCATTCATTTTTTCTAACGAAAATTGGTCTTCTACAAAGTAAGTTTTATTTACAATTGCAGCATTGTTAATTAAAACATTCATCTTAGGATAATTAATTCGAAGCCATTCTGCAAAATCCTCGCATTCCAATTCCCGAGCAATATCACACTTGTAAATGACTAAACCGGGCAATCGCTTTTTGGCATCTTCAAGCTTTTCCAAAGAACGCGAACAAGTTATCACGTTGTTGCCCCTTTCTATAAACTGTTGGCACATTTCAAATCCTAAACCTGAGCTTCCTCCAGTAATAACAATAGTACTATTTGAGATTTCCATAATTACATTTTTAAAATTAGAAATCAAAAATAGTTCTCCTATTACACACTTACATTGACCTATGTTAAGTCTTAATTTTTCTTTTGAGTCTACTGAAAGATTCTGGTTGAATACCCAAATAAGAAGCTATAATTTGTTGTGAAACCCTATTTTCTATATCGGGAAATTCTGCAGCAAAAATTTCATATCGTTTTTCAGCATCTAAAAGGAGTAGTTCTCTCTCTCGTTTTTCTTTTATCGCAAATGCTTTTTCAAGGATCTCAATAAGAAAAACACTCCAAAAAAGATTTTTTTCTTTTATCTCGATCCAGCTTGAATAATCAATCTCCAAGATTTCAGAATCTTCTAAAGCTTCTATCGAAAAAGAGGAAGGAGTATTATAAATCATAGCCGAATAAGAACTTATAAAATTCCCTTCGGCTATAATATTTTTAGTGAATTCGTTTCCGTTTTCATGGGTATAAACATATCGAAACAAACCTTTTAGTACAAAAGCCATTTTACGAGGCACTTGACCTTCACTAATAAAGCAGTCTGCCCTAACTATCTTGCCATATTGTGCAATATTCAATAACTCTTGTAATTCTTTTTCTGGAAGAGCTAAATGCTTCAAAAATGATTTTCTGTCTTCATTTTCCATACTTGAATTATTTTGGTACTTTTAAGCAAATTCAGCTTCGAAGAGCTCAGTTAAATGTTTGATGATTTTAGATTTTACTTCTTCTTCATCTACTTTCTCCACGCCAAGTTCTACATTTAAAGATGTAACACCTTTTCCGCGAATACCGCACGGAATTATATTGTCAAAATATCCTAAATCGACATTTGCGTTTAAAGCAAATCCATGCATGGTCACCCATCTTGAAGCGCGAACGCCCATTGCACATATCTTACGAGCAAAAGGAGTTCCAGCACCAAGCCAAACGCCAGTTTCTCCTTCACTTCTGCCCGATTCTAAACCATATTCTGCCAAAGTCAAAATAATTGACTCTTCTAGCAAGCGAAGATATTTATGAATATCAGTAAAGAAATTTTCTAAATCTAAAATCGGATAGCCTACAATCTGTCCTGGTCCATGATACGTAATATCACCACCACGGTTGATTTTATAAAAAGTCGCTCCCTTAGATTCAAGTTGCTTTTCGTTTAATAATAAGTTCTTCAGATCGCCACTTTTCCCTAAAGTATAAACATGCGGATGCTCTACAAACAATAAATAATTTGGTGTTGGCAGATCAAGTTCTTCTCTTCTGTTCTTGATTTTTAAATCGACTATATCTTTAAAAAGCTCTTCCTGATATTCCCAAGTCGATTTATAGTCTTTCTTACCTAGATCCTGAAGTTGGATTTTTTTGTTCATTTTAATTATTTTTCAAACTCAACATCAAAGTTAAGCTTGTCGGGATTCTCCATATAATCCGTAAAAGAGTATTGAATTGTAATTGATTTTCGGTCGTCGCTAAACAACGCGCTTGGATTAGAGACTTTCTTAATTTTTTTTGGAAAATGATAATTTACAACATAACTAGACGAAGCAAACATCATTTTAGTCATATCCGCAGATGTATCTTTTGCCTTGGCCGCCAATTTTTGCTGGTCGATTACTGCTTTTCTTGTAAATTTCTTTCCGTCATAAGTATAACTTAGCTTACTGCCATTATCTCCAAAACCGCTTCCCATAGGATTTGCGCCTCCTTCTAATTTTTGAAGTGTGCCTAATGTTTGTAAAATATCTTGAAGTTCATTTACATTTTTAAAATCAGTTGCCATTATCATCTGAAATTGTTTTTTCTCCGAACTCATTTTTGTTGACACAACGAAGTTCTCCAACTTTTTAAGCTCTTGCTGTGTTTCTGGTGATAGTTTCGCGATACTGTCTTTTTTTTCTTCAAATAGCTGTTTGAAAGTAAAAGTAGTATCAATATCTTTTTTAGCATCTCCCATTTGACCTGCAATCTGATCGCCTGCCATTTCCATTAAAGAAGAACCGTCCATATCTACAGAGAATTTCCCGGTTCCGTTATCGTTTATATAAATATTTTCAGTGAAAGTACAGCTCGTTAATGTCGCTATTAAAAAGGAAAAACTCAGTAATTTATATAATTTCATTGCAGTATATTTTTATCAAAGATACAAAGACTATTTTTAAAAATGCATTTTATTGAAAACCTTCAATTATTGCTCAAACTCTACTTTGAAACCAAAATCTACATTACTTTCCTGCATGTTATCTAAAGGAACTTCTAAAGTAAAACCTTTTCTATCTTCTGTTATTACTGCTTTTTTAAGTGAAATGGTTTTGATTTTTTTAGGAAAATGATATTCGGCTATATACTTACATTCCTTTAGCATTTCTTCCATTTTTTTAGAGAATGGATCATCGCTCTTTTCCTTCTTAGCTTCTTTTTTCTTTTTAGCTTTTTTATCGTCCTTAGAAGGTGTTACCGACTTAATAAAAACCTTGCCATCATAAAAAATAGTCGTCGTTGACTTTTCTTCTGGTTTTGGTGCAGCACTCAATGCTCCTAATCTTTTTTTGTCTGTAGCAGCCAGTGCTTCCAAACTTTCGGCAGGTGTCGCAATGGTTTTAAAATCTGTTCCGCTAGGAAAATCAATTGCCATACTATATTCAAATTGCTTTTTTTCGTCATTTACCTTTATGCTCACTTTAAAATTCTCAAGAATTTCAAGTTTTTCTTTTTCTTTCTCAAGCATCTCTAGTTTTTCTTTATCCCCATTTGGCAGTTTAGAAATACTGTCTTTTATTTTTGCTAGAACATCTTTGAAAGTAAAAGTAGTATCCACGACTTTATTGACTTTAGTCGAATCTGATTTTTTCATCCCCATTTTATACATCGGTGACATGTCAAAGCCGTAAGAGAAAGTTCCAGATCCATCTTCGTTCATGACCATTTTTTCCTTAAGCGTGCAGCTTGTAATACAAAATACAATAAAAAAGCAAAGTAAAATTCTTTTCATAATTGAGGTTTAAGTTATTCAAGCGAAGATACTTTCTTTTAAGAATTATTTGAGGTTTTTATTCTAAAACTACTTCTAGATTTGTCACTTCAGGATCTCGTAAAAAATCTGAAATAAGAAACTCTAAGATTAAAGATTTTTTATCAGAATTGATTATTGCTTTTAGATTTGAAACGTATTTTATATTTTTTGGAAAATGATACTTTAAAGTATAAGTTTGAACCAAATTTGAAGCGCCATATTTAGCAACAAACTGTTCTGATTCTCTTTTTGCTTTTTCTAATTCAGCTTTATTTATAATTGAAACGGAACGCTTAAAAATTTTGCCATCAAAAGCATATTCAATTCTGAAATAGTGATTTTCTGCCTCCAATGCATAATTATGCTGAATATCTGATGCATAATCTTCGGTTTTAAATAAATCTGGAATTTCTGAAACTTTATTAAACTGAAGCGAAAAAATACTTCGAAATTCTTTTTCGTAAGAACTTCTTTTTATATGAGCTTTTACATTGGCATATTTTTGAAATAACTGTTGTTCTTCAGGTTTATATTTTACAAAGTTCGCCTTGTATTTAGTTATATAATCTTGAAAAATATAAGTAGTATCTTGAAAGATATTCTCTTTAGAATATTCTTCTCCTGCCAATTGCATATAACTGTTTTCTTCTCTAAGTTGTTCGACTATTACATCGCCGCTTCCGTCTGGATTGATTGTAATCGTTTCGGTAATTTGACAGCTTGCAAATAAAAATAGAATTAATAAACTTGATAAATATTTCATTTTTTTGAGAAGATTCTGAAGTTAAGAGTTGCTAATATAGCGCGTTTTTTATTTAATTTCTTACAATATAAAGGTCTAATAAAAACAAAACAGCCTAATCTAGCCCCGATAGAAGCGGTATCCTTTTTCTTCCGCCATGGCGGAAGGAAAAGATACAAGCGGATAGCGGGACTAAAGTTGATTGAAACCCAATAAATTGCTGCTTCAAAAAATCTAAAAACTGCATTAAAAAATCTACATTCTTTTCTTTATCTTTGCACACTTAAAAAACAGAGCACAAAATGGCATTATCAGAACAAGAAATCATCAGAAGAGAAAAACTTCAAAACTTACGCAATCTGGGAATCAATCCTTATCCAGCTAATCTTTTTCCTGTAAATCATACTTCGAAGCAGATAAAGGAAACTTTTGAGGAAGGTAAGAAGGTTATCGTTGCAGGACGTTTGATGAGTGTTCGTGATCAGGGTAAAGCTTGTTTTGCTGAGTTACAAGATAGCGAAGGGCGTATTCAATTGTACGTAAACCGCGATGTTTTATGCGAGGGTGACGACAAAACTTTATACAACCAAGTTTTCAAAAAATTAACCGATTTAGGTGATTTTATTGGTATCGAAGGTGAATTATTTACAACGCAAGTTGGTGCAAAATGTATTCGTGTAAGCGGTTTTAATTTCTTGAGTAAAACGTTGCGTCCGTTACCTTTACCAAAAGTGGACGAAGAAGGAAATGTACACGATGCTTTCAACGATGCTGAATTGCGTTACAGAATGCGTTATGTAGATTTGACTGTAAATCCGCAGGTTAAAGAAACTTTTATTAAACGTACAAAGTTATTTACTGCAATGCGTGGTTATTTTAACGACGCTGGATATCTTGAAGTCGATACTCCTGTTTTACAGTCTATTCCTGGTGGAGCTTCGGCAAGACCATTTATTACACACCACAACTCGCTTGATATTCCGCTTTACATGCGTATCGCGAATGAGTTATACTTAAAAAGATTAATTGTTGGTGGATTTGAAGGTGTTTATGAGTTTTCTAGAAACTTCCGTAACGAAGGTATGGACAGAACGCATAATCCTGAGTTTACTGCAATGGAAATATATGTAGCCTACAAAGACTACAACTGGATGATGGAGTTTGCTGAAGGTTTATTAGAGCATTGTGCGATTGCTGTAAATGGTACAAGCGAAGTTACTTTTGGTGAGCATAAAATCAACTTTAAAGCACCTTATGCACGTGTTACGATGACAGATTCTATCAAACACTTTACTGGTTTTGACATTTCTGGTAAAACAGAACAAGAATTGTTTGAAGCTGCAAGAGGAATGGGAATCGAGGTTGACGAAACAATGGGTAAAGGAAAATTGATTGATGAAATTTTTGGAGCAAAATGTGAAGGAAATTATATTCAGCCAACTTTCATTACAGATTATCCAAAAGAAATGTCACCGCTTTGTAAAGAGCACCGCGATAATCCAGATTTGACTGAACGTTTTGAATTAATGGTTTGCGGTAAAGAAATCGCTAATGCATATTCTGAATTAAATGACCCAATTGACCAAAGAGAACGTTTTGAAGATCAAATGCGTTTGGCTGCAAAAGGTGATGATGAAGCAAATGGAATTATCGACGAAGATTTCTTAAGAGCTCTTGAGTACGGTATGCCTCCTACTTCTGGAATGGGAATTGGAATGGATCGTTTGATTATGTATTTGACTAATAATGCTTCTATCCAAGAAGTTTTATTGTTCCCGCAAATGCGTCCTGAGAAAAGACAAGCTCAGATCGAATTGACGGAAGAAGAAAAAGTAATCATTACTTTATTGAAAGGAAATGAAAACAAAATGGATTTATCTCAGCTAAAAGTTGCTGCTAACTTAAGCGGTAAAAAATGGGATGCTTCTATGAAAAACTTGTCTAAACACGGTTTGACTAAAGTTGCCGTTGACGGAGAGTTTAAATTTGTGGAATTGGTGGGGTAAATTTTGTCTTATTTTATTATAAATACAGCCCGATAGGTTTATAACTTATCGGGTTTTTCGTTTTATTTACATAACTTTGATTAATTAAAATGCATTATTATGAGCACTTTAGAAATAAAACTAGAAATTTTTGATAAACTAAAAAATGTTGAAGATGTTAGTCTGTTGGAGAAAATCAGAAATCTTCTAAAAAATACAGATACATCAGATGTCTATCAATTTGAACAATATGAATTGGATATGCTGAGAGAAAGTGAAGAAGATATAAAATATGGAAGAGTTATTTCTCAAGAAGATTTGGACAAGGAAGATCTTGAATGGCTGTCAAAATAATTTGGACTAATGCTGCAGTTAATCAAAGAAGAAAAATACTGAATTATTGGAACAAAAGAAACAAATCAAAAACGTATTCAAGAAAATTAGTTTCGGAAGTAACGCAAAGAACTAAGTTCCTAGTCGAAAATCCTGAGATTTATGTTAAAACCAGCTTTCTAGATATCAGAAGCTCAACATTAGGGCATTATAATATCTTTTATAAAATAACCCCAAAAGAATTGATTGTTATAGCATTTTGGGATAATAGACGAAATCCAAAAATCCTTTCTAAAATTCTAAAGAAGTAAGCATCGAAAACCCAATAGGTTTTAAAAGCCTGTTGGGTTTTATTTTTAAAACAACTATTTCTCGCCATTTTCTTCCCATCAATATTTAAACACAAACTAAAAACTAATTTTTAAAAAACTGAAAAACAACACTTTAATTCCACCAAATTGTTTTACAAGAAAATACTTTCATAAGCCTTGCTATAACATTAAAAAACAAAACAAATTACGGTTCTAAGTTAATATACAATTGATACAGTTTTTACTTTTTTTTGCAAACAAATTACTACATTTGAAAACAAAAATAGACTTTCAATAAAGTCTATTTTTTATTAAACCCAAACCCATTCAATTAACATTTTTCAACCAATAATCTAAATGAAAATTAGAAAAATCGCTCCAAACGAAGACTTAGAAACAACAATCAAGAAAAAAAGAAACCGTTACAAATTTGTTCTCATAGCTATATTAGTTCTGTCGACCGCTGGCTTTTTAGGATTTAAATATTTTACTCCTAAAAAAGAAGCTGTTTGTTTAGGCACTGATACCAAAATCTATGATGCTTACAAAGATGCCGTTGTACTTGTAAAGCATCAATATGGCTATTTTGCTAAAATTAACGGAAAAGAAATTCCACTTAATGTTGAAGACGCTAAAGAAGAAACCATTTATGGAACTGGCTTTTTTGTAGATACAGAAGGAGACATGATAACCAATAGACATGTTTTACAGCCATGGGATTCAACTGAAGAAGAGAGCGAAAAAGTAAATACTACTATTCGAAATCTGCGAATGAAGATTGCTTCTATCCTTACTACTGATGTTTCTGAAGATGACTATGAAAGTTTTATTAGCAACAACTGGTCGCATGCTTCTGTCTCGTATGATGAAGGTGAAGGAGAGGGAGAATATGAAGAATCGAGCGAAGAAACTAGCGAGTCAGCGGGTGAAGAATTTGTTAGCTCTAATGAAACAGATACGGAAACAGAAACAGATACAACTCAAGCATCAACAGATATTGCCGCATCTATTCCAGTAAAAGAATATGTTTCGGCAGAAAATATTGAAGTATATGTAAAAACGGTAGACATTCAAGTTGCCCTTCATAATTCTGATAGCGAATGGATTAATTGTGAGATTAAAAAAGTTTCAGATGACAGTAATATTGATTTAGGCATTTTGCAAGTAGCCGATCATAAAACTCCGCAAACTGTTACCAATATCATTAGTCTTGATAATATTGTTGACAATGACACTTCTCTAGCTCCAGGGCAAAAAGCAATAATGGTAGGCTATCCAATGGGAATAGATTTGGCACAAACAAATTCTGGTATAAAAGTACAGCTTTACAATGGTCAGATAAGTAAAGAATCTGATGGCAATAAAATCCAATACAGTATAACTTCTACACATGGCGCTAGTGGTTCACCAGTTTTTAATGAATGTGGCCAACTGATTGCAGTTAATTTCAGTGGATTCGATCAGGTTCAAGGCTTCAATTTTGGAATTGTAGCCAAGCATATTCAGTCACTTTAGTAAAAAACAAAGACTCTTAAATCTAAACGGATTTTGACATTTCAAATCAAATAAAAAATCACGCTTATTAATTATGAATAAATTTTTTAGCATCTGTGCACTACTGTTCTTTAGTGCCGCTTTTTCACAGATTCCAACTCTGGATGTCGAAAATCAGAAAAAAAATTCGGTCATCTTACAGGAAGTACAAATTGAAACCAAAATTTTAGGAAATCTTGCCTCAACTACAGCTACTTATACATTTTACAATCCTGGCGACAGAATTTTAGAAGGAAATTTTACACTTCCATTGCCAGAAGGAGTAAGTGTAAGCGGCTATGCTCTAGATATTAACGGAAGCTTAAGAGACGCTGTTCCCGTTCCAAAAGAACGAGCTAAAGAAGTATTTGAAAGTATTGAAAAAAGAAATGTAGACCCAGGTATTATTGAAAAAGTAGCTGGAAACAATTTCAGAACCAGAATTTATCCCATTACGGCGAGAGGCACTAGATTCATAAGAATTACATACAATCAGGAATTAAAAAATTCGGCTACTGACTATCTGTATTTTTTAAGTTTTGCCAATGCAGTTAGCATTCCAAAATTTAATCTGAAAGTGTTAGTTAATGAAAGTCTGAGCACTCCAAAAATTACGGAAAATCCAGATGGAAGTTTTACTTTTCAAAAACAAGGAAGCCAATGGATTGCCGAAATTAAAAAAGCAAATTTCACACCAAATGCAAGCCTAAAAATAAGTATTCCGAAAGTAAATGAGTCTTCAAATGTAATGCTACAAAAAGCTTCTGACGATAAATCTTATTTCGCCGCAAGCGTTTCGATGAATTTCCCTGTAAAGGAAAAAGCAAAATCTCAAAAAATTGCTATTATTTGGGACAATTCTTTCAGCGGATCAAAGAGAGATCATCAAAAAGAACTGGATTTTCTTAATGCTTATTTTTCAGACAATAAAGATGTTGCGGTTTCTTTTGTTCTCTTAAATAATACTCTAGAAAAAACAGAAGAATTTACGGTTTCTGGAGGAAACTGGAATACATTAAAAGACAGAGTTCTTAATCTGAAATATGATGGTGGAACCGACTTTAGTGCTTTAAAAGAAATTTCTTCAATAGACGAATATCTTTTATTCTCTGACGGAATTTCAAATTTTGGCGATTTAACTTTAAAATTCAAAAAACCGGTCAATAGTATAGCAAGCACGCCAACTTCCGATTTTAATCTACTAAAACTTTTAGCATCACAATCAGGAGGGAATTTTATCAATCTTAACGAACTAGATACTCAAGCTGCTCTAAAAACGTATAAAAGACTTCCTATTATATTTTTAGGTTTTAAAGAAACAAATACGCTTCAGGAATTGTTTCCTAATGTTGGAACTGCCATAAACGAACCAGTCAATGTATTTGGAATTTCATCTGCAAATCCAGGTAAACTTACTGCTGTTTTTTCAGTAGGAAATAAAAAATTTGAAGTGCTTGTAGATTTTAGTAACGCTGTACAAGTAAACAATTGGCCTATTGCACAATTTTGGGCACAACGAAAAATTAATGATCTTGAACTTAATTCAACTCAAAACAGCGATGAAATCAGGAATCTTAGCGAGCAGTTTGGGGTTGTAAGCAAAAACACAAGTCTTATCGTATTGGAAGATGTTAATGATTATGTACGTTTTGGCATCACTCCTCCTGAGGAATTATTGCCAGAATACAACAAAATCGTTTCGCAAAACAAAAAACAAATTTTTGAACAAAGAAAAAATCTTCTATCCAAAGCTTTTGATAAAACGCGAGAACTGACAACTTGGTGGAATAGCGAATTTAAACCTACTGAAAAAAAACAGTATCCTAAAATTTCTAAGCAGTCACAAAAATTGTCATCAGCAGAAGAAAGCGTTGTTAGCGATAATGCTGTATATTCTGCAGAAAGCAGAGCAGCCGATAAAAAAACATCTACAGGTAAAATAACTTTGGTAGAAGTTGAAAGCAATCAAGAATACATGAAAGATTTTCAGTCTTTACAATCACCAGAATTAATTTACCAGAAATATCTTGAAAATCGTCCGAAATACGAGAAGCAAGTGACGTATTATTTTGATGTTTCTAAATTGCTTTTCAAAAAAGGAGATAAAGCACTTTCGCTAAAGGTTTTAAGCACATTAGCCGAACTTGATTTGGAAAATGAAGAATTATATAAGACGATATCGTATCTGTTGAAGCAAAGAGGCAATTATGAAAAAGAATTGTGGATTACTCAAAAAATTCTAGAATGGAGACCGTTTGACCCTCAAAGCCACAGAGATTATGCATTGGCTTTGGTAGACAATAAAAAACCTCAAGAAGCTCTTAATATCTATAAATCGATGCTTTATCAGGAATATACCGACGAGATTTCTGTAAGAGATAATGGTATTGAAGAAATCTTGATTATGGAAATCAATAATATTTTGAGCCAAAACAAAAATGTTGATGCAAGCAAAATTGATAATCGTTTAAAAGCCAATCTCCCAGTAGATATTCGTATTGTTATTAATTGGAATAAAGACAATACAGATATAGACCTTTGGGTAACAGACCCAAGAGGAGAAGATTGTTCTTACTCGCATAGATCTACAGAAATTGGAGGAAGATTAAGCAACGATTTTACTCAAGGTTTTGGTCCTGAACAATTTTTATTAAAAAAAGCGATTAAAGGGAAATATAAAATCAAGACTAATTTCTTCGGTGAGAGACAGAATATTCTTTCTGGACCAACAACTGTAATGGCAGAAGTTTACCTTTACTATTCTGATGGCAGACAGGAAAGAAAAATTGCTGTTTTCCAAAGTCAAAAAGAAAACAAGCGTGAAAGTGATAGTAAAATTCTAATTGGAGAATTTGAGTTTTAGAAAATATATAAAATACAAGATTTAAAAATTCCAAACTCCAAAATTAGAATTTATAATATTTCAAACCCGACAGATTTTAAAATCTGTCGGGTTTTGTTTTTTAAAACGAATACTTCTCCAATTTTTTCCCTTGAATATCCAAAACCTTTGTGCTTTCTTTTGGAACATCTCCTTTTACAGCTTCCTGAACTGACGGATTAGATGGATATTTTCCTCCTTTCATTTTTAAAAGATGAAATTTTCCTCCGCTTTCAAATATCAAATCATAAAATTTTTCTGTTGATGAAGTGGTAACATAAATTGGAAAATCGGTTACAGTGAAACGATTGATTACACTTCCGTTATTCTTCAAGATATAACCTGAACAACCTCCGCTTCCACAGAAATAAGGATTTGAGAAACCAACTAAGTATTCGTTTTTCTTATCATTATTTAAATCAAAAGCTTCGTAATAAAAATAACGATCATCTTTTGTTAGTGCAGGAATATCATTCTTTAACAAAACCAGTAACTGTTTACGAATTAATTCTACTGCTTTGTCTTCTTTTGAAGTAACTTCACTCAAATCTGCTGTCCCTCCAAGTGTTTTAGACAATGTATCTTGAACAACCGTTTTTACAATATTTTTCGAATTATCTTTATTCTGACAAGAACTCAATGCCAAAATTGCGATTAGAATTAAAATCTTATTTTTCATAATCTGATATTTTAAATTCGTTATAATTTACACCAGCAATGCAGCCTTATTTTCAATATCATTTTGAGTCAGCAATGATTTTATATTGTTAAAAGTCACCAAAGCAATCTGCGTTAAAGCTTCATTGGTAAAAAACGCCTGATGCGCCGTTACCAAAACATTCGGAAAACTCATTAAACGCTGAATCGCATCATCCTGAATAATATCTGCAGAAAGATCTCTAAAGAATAATTTTTCTTCTTGTTCGTAAACGTCAATTCCTAAATAACCTATTTTGCCTTCTTTTAAACCTTCAATAACCGACGATGTTTCTATTAACCCGCCACGGCTTGTATTGATAATCATCACGCTGTCTTTCATAAAAGAAATGGAAGTGGTATTGATAACATGCTTTGTTTGTTCATTCAGCGGACAATGAAGCGAAATAATGTCACCCGATTTAAAGATTTCTTCCAACCCAACAAAAGAAACGCCGTCTTTTTTCATTTCTTCGTTTTCAACAATATCATAAGCCAAAACTTTACAGCCAAAACCTAATGCAATTTTAGAAAATGCTTTTCCGATATTTCCAGTTCCAATAATTCCGATTGTTTTTCCGAATAAATCAAAACCTAATAATCCGTTTAAAGAAAAGTTCTGTTCACGAACTCTATTATAAGCTTTATGTGTTTTTCTATTTAAAGTCAAAATCATCGCCATGGCATGTTCGGCAACGGCCTGAGGAGAATAAGCAGGAACACGGCAAACTTTTATGTTGTGCTTTTTAGCCGCTTCCAAATCGACATTGTTAAATCCAGCGCAACGCAAAGCAATTATTTTTACTTTTTTTTCTGCTAATTGTTTTATGACTGTTTCGTTTACAATGTCGTTTACAAACACACAAACAATCTCGCACTCTTCAATTAAAGCTACAGTCTGAGGATTTAACTGTGTTTCAAAAAAGTTCAATTGAAAACCAAAATCTTCGTTGTACTTATTGAAAAACGTTTTATCGTAAGGCTGGGTCGAGAAAAAAGCGATTTTGCTGTTACTAGGTTCCATATATTTGATTTTGAATAGTTCCTTAAAATTACGCATTTTTATTTTAAAGTAAATTTAAGACATAAAAAAAGAGCTTATTAAGCTCCTTATTCATCTTATGTCTCGGCTATTCCGCCAACTGCTACTATTTTATTATTTCTTAATTTAATTTCAATACCATGTTCTGTATCTAAATCATAACGAATTGGTATTATTATCTCATTGCTTTTTAAAACTCGCATGTATAATATTTCTCTAGTACATTCAAAATGTTTTTCCTTGGTATCAATATTTAAAGGATCCTCTCCCGATTGTTTTGGGTCTTCATAATATTTCGCATAAATCTTTTTGTAGCGAAGAAAAGTTTCTTCTTTTATTTGAAGTATAACATCTTCAATGTTTTCTAAAAAACTATTATATGTTTTCTCAAAATCATCTAATTCTTCCTCTGTTGGAAATTCTTCGATTTCTTCCCCATCTTCATCAAATTCTTCTCCTAAAAAAACTTGAATTTCATCATCTTTAAAATGAGAATTTTTAAAAAGTTTATCTCCTGAAATTCCTGCCCAGTCTTCTTGAATTTCTCCCCAAAATTTATGATTCATAATCTATACTTTTTTACAAACTTAAAGCTTAATCAAGTTACTGTAACAAGTTATAAATATAATATTAAAAGCCTATATATTATTTTTTAAAATTTCCTTTTGGCAGATAATATAGCCATCCAAAACCAATTAAAAATAAAATAAGCGAACCTATAAATGCCGGAATTAAAATTTCTTTATTGTTATCTAATGCATTGTTTAAAGCAGCATATAATAACCAAATCTGAATACTTACATTTAAGATTAAAACAAATATTAAAGTAGACAGAATAACATTCAACTTATTAGGATTTGCCTGATTTTGACTTTTTCTAAAAGTACTCATAATCTCTATTTTAAACGATTAACTTTCTTTATTTTCGAATGCCTTCACAAAAATCTTTCCCCCTTTTAAAAGCACTTCTAACTGAGGCAATGCTCTCGGTGGAGGCCCTGCAATAACGTCTCCCGTCAAAGCATCAAAAGATCCTTCATGGCATGGACAATGGATTATTCCTGTTCCTGGCTTGTAATAAACAGCACAAGAAAGATGCGTGCACTTTTGTTCGTAAGCTCTAAACATGCCGCTTTCTAAATGCACCAAAATATACGGAATGGTGCTTCCTTCAATTACAAAGCCTCTTGTCCCGCCTAATGGAATATCTTTTATTTCACATACAAAATGTTCTCCAACAACTTCTTCCCCAGGCAATAAATAAGCTTTTGCTGCAACCAATCCGCTACCGACCATTAAACCTCCTGAAACCAGCGTAAGGAATTTGGCAAAATCACGTCGGCTGACTTGCGTTGATTCTTGCTTTTTATATGGAAAATCTTTCTTCCAGTTTTCTTTTAAATTATCTTCTTTAGACATGGATTTTAGATTTAGAATATTCGTAATTCGCTGCTTCCTTTTGGCATCATGATATTCACTTTTGTATTTACTCTTTCTTTTCCAAAAACAAATGAATTTACCGGAGTGCTGTTTGGACGCATTTCTTCAATCTGAGCGCGAGTTCCATAAAACAGTGCCCCACTCGGGCAAACTGTAGCGCACATTGGTTTTTTGCCAACACTAGTTCTATCGTAACACATATTGCATTTCATCATCAAATCGTATTCTTCCATTTTCTTCGGAACTCCAAACGGACAAGCCATTACACAATTGGAACAACCTATGCAACGTTCTGTATTTGCGGTATGAACCACTCCAAATTCGTCCTGAGAAATCGCATCGGCAGGACACACGTTTGCACAAACTGGATCTTCACAATGCATGCAAACCTGAACAGTGGTTTGAATCGTTACGGCACGTTCTACATAATTGACATGAATCATCGATTCCTGACCGTTGGTTTCACATTCAGAACAGGCCATTTCACAGGCTTTACAGCCTATGCATCTTTGTAAGTCTACAAAAAACTCTTCGTTTTTATTATAATTGGTTACATTCATAATTGTTGCTTTTTATAGATTAAACACTTGCATAAGCATTTGATTTGTCTGATGAATTTTCTATTTCACCCAAAGGTTCCAGCTTACAGGCACAAACTTTAAACTCTGGAATTTTTGAAATAGGATCTAATGTTCCAGGTGTTAACTGATTGGCTGATTTTTTCCCGGGCCAGTGATACGGAATAAAAACAGTATCTTTTCGAATGGTTTCTACAATATTGGCTGGAAAAATTCCGTCTCCTCTTCGGGTTGAAACTTTTACTAATTCTCTTTGCTGAATATTATATTTCTGAGCCATTTCGGGATGAATTTCCAACAAAGGTTCAGGAAACTGATCTACTAGTTTTCCAATTCGTCTGGTTTGCGTGCCACTTAAATATTGAGAAACGACACGGCCAGTTGTTAATGTTATTGGATATTCTTCATCTGTAACCTCACCAGGCAGTTTATAAGGAGCTGGATTAAAATGTGCTTTTCCGTCTGGTGTGGCAAATTTTTTATCTTCCCATAATCTTGGTGTTCCAGGATGATCTTCCGTTGGACACGGCCAGAAAACGCCCATATTGTCTTCTACTTTTTTATAGGTTATTCCATTATAATCGGCAGTTCCTCCTTTTGATGCAACACGCAATTCATTAAAAATGGCTTCGCTGTTAGCGTATGTAAATCGTTCTTCTTCACCTAATCTTTTAGCCAATTCTAATAATATTGAAGTATCTGTTCTTGCATCGCCCGGTGGTGTCACGGCTTGTCTTATTCTAATAACACGGCCTTCTGCTGAGGTTGTTGTTCCCTCCTCTTCTTCCTGCAATGAACCCGCTAAAACAATATCGGCATGACGGGCAGTTTCATTCAAAAAGAAATCTATAGCTACATAAAATTCTAATTTTTCAAGAGCAGAACGCACATAATTATTGTTTGGAAGCGATACTAACGGATTGAAACAAATCGAAATCAATCCTTTAATTTCACCACTATGAATCGCTTCTATAATTTCATAAGCTGTAATGCCTTTATGCGGCATATCTTCTTCCTTAATTTTCCAGACATCGGCAATGTATTTTCTGTGTTCCATATTTTCGATATCACGATTTCCAGGCAATTGATCACATTTATGACCATGCTCTCTTCCGCCCTGGCCATTTCCTTGCCCCGTAATAGTTCCGTAACCGCAATACGGTCTTCCAATTCTTCCCGTTGCCAAAACAAGATTGATACATCCTAAAACATTATCAACTCCTTTTGAGTGATGTTCGATTCCTCTTGCATGCAATAAAAAGCTTGTTTTTGCTTTTCCCCATAACTCGGCTGCTTCTTTAATTTTTTCTTTCGAAATTCCCGTAATTTCTTCGGCCCATTCTAACGTATACTCTTTTACAGCATCAATTGTTTCTTGAAATCCTGATGTATGATTATCAATAAAATCATGATCCAGCATATCATGATCTACGAGATATTTCAACATTGCGCCGTACAAAGCCGAGTCGGTTCCTGGCCTTACATCTAGATGAACATCTGCTGTTCTTGCCAATGGAATAACTCGAGGATCGACAACAATCAGTTTTGCCCCGCGGTCTCTGGCTTTCCAAATCCAATGGGTTAAGGTTGGAAACGTCTCGCTAATATTCGCTCCAGCAACTATAATTACCTCAGCATACTCTAAATCAGAATAATTGTTTGAAGCGCGGTCTAAACCAAATGCTTTCTTATTTCCTGCACCCGCACTTACCATGCAAAGACGTCCGTTATAATCTAAATTTCTTGTTTTTAAAGCCACTCTGGCAAATTTTCCGACCAAATAACTTTTTTCATTCGTAAGTGAAACACCGGATAACATCGAAAAAGCATGTTTGCCATATTTTTCCTGAATTCTTTTTATTTCAGAAACGGTTTTATCCATCGCTTCATCCCAAGTCGTTTGTTCAAAACCTTTACCTTCTACCCTTTTTATTGGATGCAATAATCGGTCGGGATGATTATTTTGCATGTATCGCTGAACACCTTTTGGACAAAGACGACCTTCATTGAACGGAAATTCCATCCAAGGTTCAAAACCAACCACTTTATTGTCTTTTACAGATAATTGAATTCCGCATTGCATGCCGCAGAAACAGCAATGTGTTTTTACCGTTTTATCTGGTTCATCACGTCCTGAATATCCTTCCTTCGGCGTATAATTCAGATGCGGACCAAATGCTTCAATTATTTTTTCAGTTGATACAGGTAGTTTTGCCATTTTTTATAGTTTTCAGTTTTCGGTCGCGGTTTTCAGTTTCAAACTAAAAACTGTGACTATTTACTTTTTTAATATTTTTATTTTATCACACAGTTTGGTTCTACAAACTGAAAACTGCGACTGAGACTTTAAAATTTATCCAAATAAATTTCCGCCTTCAATTCTTGCTTTTAGATGTGCTTTTGCCAAACGATCTCGTTTTCCTTCGGGACTTAAATCCAAGTGAGAATTCCCTTGATCGTCGCTAAAGTCAAAACCCAATTGTTTGGTTACAATTTTTAAATCATCAATATGAAGCTGAGTCGTAAATGGTTTTCCGGTTTCTTTACAGATTGCCATTCCTTTTTTCATTCCTTCCTTTTTATAAATATGCGCTCCAATCTGCGCAGGCCGTTGAATAATATGAAAGAACTTTCCAAACGGAATCCATATTAAAAACATTATAACCGTTACGGCATGAACTACAGCCAGAAAATCATACGCAAATCCTTTCATAAACTGATAAGAATAAGTAAGACACAAACCTGTAACCGAGATTGCAATTAATAAAAGAAGTGGCAGTAAATCACCTTCAAAAGTCTGTGTGGCAATTAACCCTGGATTTGTCAAACGTCTTCTTAAATAATAAAGTGAACCGAAAATAACCAGATAAGAAGACCAGTTTAAGGCATGAAAAGTCAAAAATGCCATAATGGAATCCAATCTGAAATCCATTACTTTAAAACCAAAAAAATGCGCTTCGTAAACTGAAATAGAATTTGGCGCCAAAGTAAAATGAATCCATCCAAATGTCAGCGGGAAAGTAATAGCAAAAGCCGAAAAACAGCCAATTGCAATACAGAAATGAGCCAGCCATCTGTATTTCCCTCTTGGATAAATGAATTTCTGAAAAGCGATATTTTGAACCGATTCTTTTCCTAAAAACCACAAATGCGAAAACACTTTTCCTGTAAAGAGAAAATGAATTCCGCGTTTGAAATACATCCAAGTTGGCGGTCGCTGCAGCCAAACCGTATAGCGATACACCACTCCGAAAAATGCAAACAGAGTTCCGAACAGATAGGTAACCAAAGCTGCATCAAAATTTTGCAGCTTTCTTGATCCGTAGAAAACCAATACAACCATAAAAACCGAAGCGGCCGTTGCAATTAATAAAGCTTTTGTATTAAATGTTTTTTCTTTCATGACAGCTTATTTTCGATCAATATCTTTAGCCATTTCAGGCAGTTTTTCTTTTGTCATTTTCACAATTACACGATGCATCCAAATCAGACAGGTTAAGGATAATGCCAGAATAAAAAGCCAAGAGCTCGTCCAGAATCCTGTAAATGATAATAAATACCCGAAAATAATTGGGCCGAAGAATCCGCCTAAACCGCCTAAGAGTCCGACCATTCCTCCAATTACACCTACTTCATTTGGAAAATAATCTGGTATGTGTTTATAAACAGCTGCAGAACCAATTCCCCACGAAATTCCGATTAGAATAACCAAGACTAAATACACCCACATATTGGCTTCAAAATGAATTTGTGTAATTCCTTCTGCCAATAAATCTTTTTTCTGTATTTTTTGATTTTCTGCTACAACCACTTCCTGCCATGTTTTTTTGGATGGAAAAAATTTAGAATGCGGCTGACTTTCATTTTTCTGACTAATAGCATATTCTTTATCATCGACCACTATTTTATCTGGTGAAACCGCTGTAACAGTTCCAGCTTTACTGGCCAAGAGACCGCTTCCTGAAGTAGTAATATCCATTTTTGGAAACAATAATAAAAAGCTTAATACGACCGAAGAGCTCAACACCCAGTACATCACTTTTCTGGCTCCAAATTTATCAGACAAAAAACCTCCGAAAGCGCGTACGACACCAGCGGGCAAACTAAAACAAGAAGTGAAAATTCCGCCTAAAACTAAAGTAGTGTGATAAACATTCATAAAATTTGGCAGAAGCCATTGTGAGAAAGTGACAAACGATCCGAATACTAAGAAATAATAAGTTCCAAAACGCCAAACACGCACTCTCTTTAAGGGCTGCAATAATTGTTTTATCGTTTTAGATTGCGCTTCGCTTTTTTTAGTTTTAGCGAAAATCAGAAATACAATTCCCATCAATAATAAAGCAGAACCGTAAAGAATAGGAAGCCACTTCCACCCATTTTCAGGATCATTTTCTGAGAACGCACTCAAAAGTGAAGGCGCCAAAAAAGGCGTTATAGAAGCACCAGCAGTTCCCATTCCGAAAATTCCCAAGGCTCTTCCCTGCCATTCTTTAGGATACCATACAGAGGTTGAAGCTACTCCTACAGCAAAACTGGTTCCAACCATTCCGAATAGAAAACTCAAAATGGCAAAAACAGTAAAAGAAGTCGCAAATGGCAAAAGAAATAACGGAATTGAAGCCAGAATTAATAGAGCAGAATGCACAATTTTGCCTCCAAATTTATCGGTTAAAATTCCCATTGGCAATCTCATAATTGATCCCGTAAGAACAGGAATTCCCAAAAGCCAGCCTATTTGTACAACGCTCCAATTAAAAATCTCTTTATCAACTAAAAATGTAACTAATACTCCGTTGAGTGTCCAGCATGCAAAACAGATTGCAAATGCCAAAGTGTTTAAAAAAAGGATGCGATGGGCTTGGGAAAGATCTGCCATAGAATAAAGTATTAAATTATGTTTTTGAAAATCTATTACTGCAATATGGGAATCATGGGGAATTGCTTTTCATAAACAATAGAAAAGCAATAGTTTACTAAAGTTAAAAAAAATATTTAAAGCAAGACACTTACCATCAAACATTTAGCGTTATAATAATCTTATTTAAATTCATTCTTCAAAAAAACCGGAAATCGATCTGTTAAATAAAACACAATTTTAAAAGACTGATTAAACCTGTTTTAATTAATAAAGTCTAATCTGAAAACAATAAAAAAACTTGAATATGAAAAAACTATTTATCGCAGCTATGCTATTTGTTGGAATAGCAAGTTTTGCACAAGACATGGATCAAAAACCGGCACATGAGCAAAGAGAAAGAATGACGCCAGAACAGCGTAATGAGAAACAGCTTCAAAAACTGACTACAGAATTAAGTTTAGATGCTAGTCAGCAAGCGCAGGTAAAACAACTTTTAGCAGATAGAAGTGCAAAAGCCGAAAAATTTAGAGAAGCTAGAAAAGAAAAAAAAGACAGTAACACAAAACCAACAGCTGAAGAAAAAGCGGCTTTCAAAAAACAAATGGAAGACGAAGTCGCAGCAAATGATGCTAAAATGAAATCTATCTTAAAAGCTGATCAATACACAAAATGGAAAGCGCTTCAAGAAGAGAAAAAAGACAAAATGAGAGATAAAATGAAAGAGCGCCAAAAAGATAAAATCTAATTTGATGCATAAAAAAAGAGGCTTTTGAAGCCTCTTTTTTGTTATTTAAAATGTTTTCGAAACTTTATCGATCGCATTGATTGTAAAATCTAAATCTTCATAAGTCAACGCATCTGTAATAAACCACGTTTCGTATGCAGATGGTGCAATGTAAACGCCTTCCTGCAATAATCCGTGGAAGAATTTCTTGAACGTTTCGTTATCACCTTTTGCAGCAGTTTGAAAATCGGTTACAGGATTTGCATCAAAGTGAACCGAAATCATAGAACCTACTCTATTGATTGTAAAAACAACATTATTTGCTTTTAAAACTCTGTCGATTCCTGCTTCTAAATAAGCTGTTTTTTCTTCTAAACGAGTAAAAATTTCTCTATCGCTATCTAAAGCTTTTAACATTGCATATCCCGCGGCCATTGCCAAAGGATTCCCAGATAATGTTCCTGCTTGATAAACTGGTCCAAGAGGTGCTAAATAATTCATGATTTCTTCGCGTGCAGCAAAAGCTCCAACAGGAAGTCCTCCACCAATTACTTTTCCGAAAGTCACGATATCAGCATCAATTCCGTATAATTCCTGAACTCCTCCACGTGCTAAACGGAAACCTGTCATTACCTCATCAAAAATCAATAAGATTCCGTTTGCTGTACACAAGTCTCTTAAACCTTGCAAGAAACCTTCTTTAGGCACAATACAACCCATATTTCCTGCAACTGCTTCAATAATAATTGCAGCAATTTCTCCTTTATTAGCTTCAATTAAAGTTTTTACATTCTCTAAATCATTATATTTTGCTAATAAAGTATCTTTTGCAGTTCCTTCTGTAACACCAGGACTGTTTGGAGATCCAAAAGTTACAGCACCGCTTCCAGCCTGAATTAAGAATGAATCAGAATGTCCGTGGTAACAGCCTGCAAATTTGATGATTTTATCTCTTTTTGTAAATCCGCGAGCCAGACGAATTGCACTCATACAAGCTTCTGTACCTGAATTTACAAAACGTATTTTGTCAATATTTGGAACCATAGAAACAGCCAAAGCTGCAATTTCTGTTTCCAATTCTGTTGGCATTCCAAATGAAGTTCCTAGTTTTGCTTTTTCAATTACCGCATCAACAACTGGCTGATAAGCGTGGCCTAAAACCATTGGTCCCCAAGAGTTGATATAATCTATTAATTTGTTTCCGTCTTCATCATATAAATATGCACCTTTAGCACTTTTTACAAAAATCGGAGTTCCGCCAACCGCTTTAAACGCTCTTACTGGTGAATTTACTCCTCCTGGAATTACTTTTTCTGCTTCAGCAAAAAGCTGACTACTTCTTTTATATAACATTCTTATTTTAGATTTTAGAGTTCAGATTTTAGATTGTAAACTGAAAACTTATTTTGGATTTTAAAATTAAATCAAAACGCGACTGAAAACTGCCACTGCGACTGAAAACTTATTTCACTCTCAACCTCTGCCCGATTGAAATCGCATTATCAGTTAGATTATTTTTTCTTTTTAAATCTTCAACCAATAAATTGAATTTCTTCGAAATCGAATATAGCGTATCTCCTTTTTGAACTTCATATAAATTCGGATCATATTGATTCATATTGATCTTTGGATCAGAAGCGACATCATAAGATGATTTTTTTGGTGGAGCCGAAGTATTTATTGGCACATAATTTCTTCCTGTAACCTGACAATCATATTGATGCAGATTGTATCTTTCAATATAACTGATCAATTTATCTGGATATTTTGGATCTGTTGCATAACCTGCTGCTCTCAAACCTTTTGCCCAAGATTTATAATCGTCTTTTTCGTAAGTGAATAAGGTTGCATATCGCTTTTTCCCAACCAAAAATAAAGCATGATCTCTATACGATTCTGATGCCTGAGGATATTTTCTAAAACATTCCTGAGCCGAGTCATCATCGTGGCGAACACTTTCTCCCATCCAATCATTATGACATTTTATTCCAAAATGATTATTAGCATCTACAGCCAAATCTCCTCTTCCTGCACCAGATTCTAAAATTCCCTGCGCTAGAATAATACTAGCTGGAATTCCGTAAGTTTTCATATTTCCCATTGCAATTTCTTTGTATTGCAACACATAATTATTAATCAAATCGCTGGTGACAACTGTTTTAGATGTAGATTGAATAACTTCAGTTGTATTATTTGTAGAAGGGTAATTTTTACCGATTGGTTTAGCAGGAGTACCTCTTTTTGTCGCAGCTGTTCTAGACTGAACCGCTGCCGCTTTTTTAGTCGTCGCGATGGCAGGCTTACTAGAAGAGCAGCTTGCAAAAGCTAATATTACGAGAAGTAATACAATTTTTTTAATCATTGGTTTTGAGTATTGGTAATTTCTTCTGCTTCAATTTTATATTCATTCCGTCAATTCCCTGTAATCCGCCTGTGTGAATGAGTAAAATTTTTGAATGGGCAGGAAAATAATTTTTGCTGATTAAATCTATAACGCCAAAAACCATCTTTCCTGTATAAATTGGATCTAAGGGCACTTTTGTCTTTTCGAAAAAAGAATTAACAAATTCAATTAATTCTAAATTTATCTTGCCATAACCTCCAAAATGATAGTCAGAAATTAAATTCCAGTTATCCTTTTTTGCAAAAATACGAATTTCATCGTTTAAAAAGTCACCTTTTAACGCTGGAAAGCCCAAAATTTTCTGATTTTGCAGCGAACTATTAATTAATCCCGAAATCGTGCCACCTGTTCCAACTGCGCAGCAAACGTAATTAAAAACCGAATCTTCATCTGTCAAAATCTCTTCACAGCCTTTTACAGCGAGTTCGTTTGTTCCGCCTTCTGGAACTAAATAAAAATCACCAAACTTATCTTTCAGCTTTTCTACAAAAGATTCTTCGTTTTTTAAACGATACTCTTCTCTCGAAACAAACTCAAACTGCATTCCATTTTCCTGAGCAAATTTCAAAGTTGGATTTTCTTGAATTTTATCTAAAAGCTCATCTCCCCGAATAATACCGATAGTTTTAAAACCTTGTTCTTTTCCGGCATAAGCTACAGCCGCTATATGGTTTGAAAAAGCTCCGCCAAAAGTCAATAAAATGTCTTTTTTTTCGGCTTCTGCCTGAAGCAAATTGTATTTCAGCTTTCTGAATTTATTTCCCGACACAAACGGATGAATTAAATCCTCACGCTTTATTGTCAAAGAAATATGATTCGGAAAATCGATATTTATATGTTGATTGAAAACCTTCATTTTAATTTGATGTAATTCAAAAACTGAAAAAATGATCTGTTTTTAAGATAATTTAAATTGGTTTCGTTTGTATAGGCTTCTCTTTCAAAACTGATATTTCGGTACGCTAAATCTTTGTTTTTGTATTGGATGAAACGAATTAAAAACTCAAAAACATACCAAATAAAGAATGGAAGAATTAACATTTCTAATTGCTGACGTAAATGTATCTTTTCGTGATTAACAAAAACTTCATTTGCTTTATCAAAATCGTATTTTACCAAAACAAACGGAAACACAGCCATTCCTCGATATCCTTTCGGAATTAAATATTTGGCAACAATCAGAAACATTGGCTGTAAAATTTATAAATTTGTAGCTATAAAATTGTTCGATTTCAATAAAATCATAATCAAATATTTTTATTTTTGATTTTAATTATTCGAAAAGGAACGCGAAGCAGATTTATGAAAGAGCAAAGTAATGAAAATAAATTAATCGAAGGCGAAGATTTTTACTATACGCCCGAAGGTTATAAATGCTTTACCGAAAAACATCATTTAAAAAGAGGCTATTGCTGTAAAAGCGGTTGTCGCCATTGTCCGTACGGATTTGATAAACGAACAGGAGAAATAAGAAGAAAAACGAACTAGATAATTTAAATAAATTCCAATTTTTAAATTCCAAATTCCAATCTAAAATCAACAATCTAAAATATTAATATGGATATCCATTCACGAAAATTCAGGATTAAAATCCACAAGTCCTATCATAGGTCGGATATCCGTTATCCTTAGTTTTTTTTAATTAGAAAATGTGGCAATTTGCCAATGAGCCAATTTGAAAATGGGATAATTAAAATAAATTCCAATTTCGTCGGCTGATATTTTGCTCCGTTGGAGCTTTTATATTGGGGTTACTGTTTTTCTATAAATATTTTGCCTTTCCAAGGCTTTATTTTATCAGCTCCACAGGAGCTAAATATTTATAGAACCAATTAATCGTCAGTCACATTTAAGCCCCAGCGGGGCGACATAATTTAAAAAACAAAAAATTAATCTGTTGTTAATCTAACTAAAATACCTTAGCATCTTAGAACCTTAGCAACTTAGCAGCTTAAAAAAAAATGACTTTCAAAGAACAAATACAACAAGGAATACCATCTATATTACCTCCAAAGCAAGCATACGATCCAGCAATTAATCATGCTCCGAAACGAAAAGAAATTCTTTCGGCAGAAGAGAAAAAACTGGCTTTGAAAAATGCATTGCGTTATTTTGATCCAAAACATCATGCTGAACTAATCCCTGAGTTTTCAGAAGAATTAGAAACATACGGTCGTATTTATATGTATCGTCTTCGTCCAGATTATCGAATGTACGCAAGACCAATTGATGAATATCCAGGAAAATCATTGCAGGCAAAAGCTATTATGCACATGATTCAGAACAATCTGGATTATGCTGTAGCGCAACATCCGCATGAATTGATTACGTATGGCGGAAACGGTGCTGTTTTCCAAAACTGGGCGCAATATTTATTGACGATGCAATATTTGTCTGAAATGACAGATGAGCAGACTTTAACTATGTATTCTGGACATCCGATGGGATTATTCCCTTCTCATAAAGAAGCGCCAAGAGTTGTGGTTACCAACGGAATGGTAATCCCGAATTACTCAAAACCTGACGATTGGGAAAAAATGAATGCTTTGGGAGTTTCACAATACGGACAAATGACAGCGGGAAGTTATATGTACATTGGCCCACAGGGAATTGTACACGGAACAACAATTACAGTTTTAAACGGTTTTAGAAAAATAAAACAAGATCCTGAAGGAAGTTTATTTGTAACTTCTGGTCTTGGCGGAATGTCAGGCGCTCAACCAAAAGCAGGAAATATAGCAGGTTGTATTACAGTTTGTGCTGAGGTAAATCCGAAGATTACTAAAATTCGTCACGAGCAAGGTTGGATCAATGAAGTCGTTACTTCTACAGACGAATTGGTTGCCAGAGTAGCTTTGGCGAAAGCCAATAAAGAAACGGTTTCGATCGCATATTTAGGAAATGTTGTCGATGTTTGGGAACGTTTTGATCAGGAAAACATCAAGATTGATTTAGGTTCAGATCAGACTTCGCTTCATAATCCTTGGGCTGGAGGTTATTATCCGGTTGGGATTTCATTTGAAGAAGCAAATGATTTGATGGCAAATAATCCAGAATTATTCAAAGAAAAAGTTCAGGAAACTTTGCGTCGTCACGCAGATGCTATTAACAAACACACCGCAAAAGGAACTTACTTTTTTGATTATGGAAATGCCTTTTTATTAGAAGCTTCTCGCGCAGGTGCAGATGTAATGGCAGCAAATAATATCGATTTTAAATATCCTAGTTATGTTCAGGATATTATGGGACCAATGTGTTTTGATTACGGATTTGGCCCTTTCAGATGGGTTTGTACTTCTGGAAAACCTGAAGACTTATTAAAAACAGATGCCATTGCTTGTGAAGTTTTAGAGAAAATGGCAGAAACTGCTCCAAATGAAATTCAGCAGCAAATGCAGGATAACATCAAATGGATTAAAGGTGCTCAAGAAAATAAACTGGTGGTAGGCTCGCAAGCCCGAATTCTTTATGCTGATGCCGAAGGAAGAATTAAAATTGCAGAAGCATTCAATCAAGCAATTGCAAAAGGCGAAATTGGCGCTGTTGTTTTAGGACGCGATCATCATGATGTTTCAGGAACTGATTCTCCTTACAGAGAGACTTCAAACATCTATGACGGTTCTCGTTTTACAGCCGATATGGCGATTCATAATGTGATTGGAGACAGTTTTAGAGGAGCAACTTGGGTTTCTATCCATAATGGCGGTGGCGTTGGCTGGGGAGAGGTTATAAATGGCGGATTTGGTATGGTTCTTGATGGTTCTACTGAGGCTTCAAAGCGTTTAGCCTCAATGCTTTTCTGGGATGTTAACAACGGAATTTCGAGAAGAAGCTGGGCTAGAAATGAAGGTGCTGTTTTTGCTATAAAAAGAGCCATGGAAGTTGAGCCATTATTAAAAGTAACTTTACCTAATCTAGTCGATGAAAGTTTGCTTTAAAATAACGTAATGTCATCCTGAGCGAAGTCGAAGGCTTATAGAAACGAAAGGGCTTCGACTACGCTCAGCCTTGTAGATTAAAAAAAAGAACATTAATTTTTAGATATATGAAAACACTTAAGTTAATTCCGTTTTTGCTACTGCTGATACTTACTTCTTGCAGTACCGTGACCGTTTATTCTGATTATGACAAAACTGTCGATTTTACGCCTTATAAAACGTATGCCTATTTTAAGCCCGGAATTGACAAGGTTGAAATATCAGATTTAGATAAAAGAAGAATCTTACGCGCTATCGATGATCAAATGCAAGCTAAAGGCTTTACAAAAAGTGAAAATCCTGACTTGCTGGTAAACATTTTTACCAAGTCAAGAGAGCAAGTAGATGTAAACCAATTTACCGCTGGCTGGGGTTATGGTTGGGGTTGGGGTTGGAATCCTTATATGATGTACGGAGGACAAACTACAGTTTCTACTTCTACGGAAGGCACTTTGTATATTGATTTAATCGATGCTAAAAAGAAAGAAATGATCTGGCAAGGTGAAGGAGTTGGAACTCTGACAAGAAACATTGATAAAAAAGATGAAAAAATTGCTGAATTCGTTGCTAAAATTTTAGCGCAATATCCGCCAGTTAAAAAATAGTTTTCAGTCGCCGTTGGCAGTTTTCAGTTTTTGTAAAACTTTAAATAGTTGCGAACTTTTCAGAAATAATTAATACATTTGCGCTTCAATCAGTAAAGAAAATGACAAACTTTAACAACATTATTATCGCTATTATTAGCATTATTGCAATTCAGCAATAATGGCGAGGTGCTATATAAGTTTGTAAAATATAATTTATAGAAACCTCCCAATTGGGAGGTTTTTTATTTTAAAAACGATTTTAAATCGCCACGAATTACACAAATTAACAAGAATTGTTTTTTTTCTAAAACAATAAAATTAGTGTCAATTCGTGTAATTCGTGGCAAAACAAAAAACATCATGAGTTTATTTAACGAAGTACTTAATGCTCAAAAGCATCTCGAAAATGTAGTTGCTGCAACGCCTTTAACGCAAAATTTGAATCTTTCAGACGAATTTGAATCGACTATTTTACTAAAAAGAGAAGACTTGCAAATTGTCCGTTCCTATAAAATTAGAGGCGCTTATAATAAGATTTCTTCGTTAAGCGAAAAAGAAAAAGCAAACGGAACTGTATGTGCCAGTGCAGGAAATCATGCTCAAGGAGTTGCCTATTCTTGCAATCTTTTAAAGATTCATGGTAAAATTTACATGCCAAAAACCACTCCAAAACAAAAAGTAAAACAAGTTCAATTATTTGGAAAATCGTTTGTTGAAATTGTTTTAACGGGAGATACTTTTGATGATGCTTATGCATCGGCAACTGCTGATGCCATCAAAAATCATAAAACTTTTATTCATCCTTTTGATGATGAAAAAGTAATCGCTGGTCAAGGAACCGTAGGATTAGAAATCTTAGAAAGTTTTAAAGAACCAATCGATTATGTTTTTGTTCCTATTGGCGGCGGCGGACTAGCTTCAGGATTGTCTGAAGTTTTCAAACATTTAAGTCCGCATACAAAAATAATTGGTGTTGAACCCAAAGGTGCTCCTTCGATGAAAACTTCAATTGAAGAAAATAAAAATACACCATTAAAAACTATAGACAAATTTGTAGATGGAGCTGCGGTTAAACAAGTTGGCGACAAGACTTTTGAAATCTGCCGATATAATTTAGAAGATATAGTTCTGGTACCCGAAGGAAAAGTCTGCACCACAATTTTAAGGCTGTATAATGAAGAAGCAATGGTGGTTGAACCTGCTGGCGCTTTGACAATTGCTGCTTTGGATTTTTATAAAGATAAAATTAAAGGCAAAAATGTAGTTTGTATTGTAAGCGGCAGCAATAATGATATCGAAAGAACAGCCGAAATAAAAGAACGTTCTTTACTCTATGAAGGCTTGATGCACTATTTTATGATTCAGTTTCCGCAGCGTCCGGGAGCTTTAAAAGAATTTGTCAATAATATTTTAGGTCCAGATGATGATATTACATACTTTCAGTTTGCGAAGAAAAACAGCCGTGAAGTAGGTTCTGTTGTGGTTGGTTTAGAATTGAAAAACAAAAATGATATTATGCCAATTAAATTGAAAATGACCGAAAATGGTTTTGAGTTTCAATATCTGAATGACAATCAGGATTTGTTTACGCAATTGATCGGATAAAATAAAAAACAAAGGCTGTCAGATGGGATGACAGCCTTTTCACATTCAATACAAATTACTAATTGAATTGTGTGGATTGTAATTATTGCTTCAAGATTTTTTTCGAATAAGAACCTTTACTATCATTAACTTTTACAATGTACACGCCTTTTGGCAATCGAGAAATTTCTACTTCAGCTTGATTTCCTTTTACAAATTTTACGTTTTTCTTTAAAACTGGCTGTCCAGTAATATTGAAAATCTGTACTTCTGCATCTCCTTCATGATTAGTATCAATTTTTAAAGAATCATCTGCTTCATTTACAAAAATGGTCATTTCATTTGAACTTGTATTTTCAGCTACAGACGTTTGCGTAGCTAAAGCACTTTTTGCAGCAGAAGATTCTACTTGCACCAATTGCCACTGCTGATTTAAACCTCCTGTATAAGCCCAAACCTGAATATTGGCACCATTGGCTGTAGAAACATTTTCAACATCAAGCGATTTGCCACTATTTACGTTTATAATTTTGTAATATCCTGTGCCAAGACTTGTTACCGTCCACTTAAATTCATTAGAAGATGAGAACGTTTTTTGTTGTACTTTCAGTCCATCAGCTGTTCCGTTATTTTCAACAGCCAAATACATTCCTGTCGATTTTACAATAATGTAATAATTCCCGCTTCCGTCAGAAACAAACTTCCATCTTTGGTTGCTTCCTCCTCCATTTGTAATATCATATTGCTGAATTCTGCTTCCGCTTGTTGTTGCATTATCGGCAACATCCAAACCTTTATTACTGTTTCTTGAAATAATGTTATAATATCCCGGAAATCCTGTTGAACCAGCTGTTACAGTAATTGCGCTAGTTGCTGTTTTTGCACCATCCACTGTAGTTGCTGTAATAGTGGCATTTCCTGCAGCAATTGCCGAAACCAATCCGTTTGAGTTTACTGTAGCCACAGAAGTATTGCTTGAACTCCAGTTTACCGCTGTATTTGTAGCATTATTAGGAGAAACCGTCGCTGTCAATTGCTGTGACTGACCAGCTGTTATTGTTGCCGAAGTCGGGCTTACGCTAACTCCCGTAACCGCAACCGGATTTGATGTTCCCCAAGTAAAAGTAACTGCAGAGGATGCCGGAACTGCATAATTAAATGCAGATGATCCAGAAACTACTTTTATGGTGTTTGATGATCCTCCCGAATTATAAATTACAAGTGCTGTTGAGCCATCAGGATTTTTAAATCCAACTGAAGAAATAGTACCGCTAGAACTTGAAGCACTAATTCTTACTGCGCCCGGTTTCACATATTTAGAAATCTGACCAATAATGTAATAGGCTACATTTTTAGTATAACTTGTACTATTATTAACTGTAATAGCGCCTAAACAAGTAGTGCAACCTCCAGGAGTGCGAGGACCAAAACTAGGGTTGTTAGCAGCATTCCATTCTAAAACCGTTTTAGACCAGTTATTTGTACTTCCAATGACAACATTTTGCATGTGCCAACCAAAATCTCCGCTAAAGCTTCCACCAGAACCCGTGTATTGTTCTGTAAAATAAACGTTTTTATTGGTTTGAGTTTTTACCGTTGACATCGCTGAAATATTCCCTAAATACAAGTGAAATGCCGCACCGTCAACATAAGAGCTATTATTTAAAACATCAATCGGATAAGCTGTATTGTCGCAATTGTGGTCAAAAGCAATAATTTTGATGTTTCCGTAACCCGCAGCAGCCATTTGAGGTCCAAGCTGCTGGTTGATAAAATTCTTTTGCTCTGTAGAATTCATCAGCATACTTGGTTCATTGTGTGGATTTTCTGGTTCATTTTGCGGCGTAATTCCCCAAATATTAATACCTTGTGCTTTCATAGCATCAAAATATTTTACGAAATATTTCGCATACGCTGCATAATATTGCGTTTGCAGCGAACCTCCAATCCAAGAACCATTGGTTTTCATCCATCTTGGAGCGGACCAAGGTGTTGCCAAGATTTTGATGTTGGGATTAATCAGTAAGATTTTCTTAATGATTGGAACTAAATAAGTTAAATCAGGTCCGTTCAAGCTGAAATTGTTCATGTTGGTGTCGCCCGAAGTTTCATTATAACTGTAAGACGAGCTGCTTAAATCTGAAGCTGCAATACTAATACGAACAACGCTTGCATTTAATCCTGTTGTCGGATTGTATAAATCATTCAACAATTGGTTTTGCTGTGTCGCTGCCATTCCAGAAATAACTTCACAGCTTCCTTCTGTAAGAGTATAACCGAATCCGTCCATAGTTTGATAGGTCGTTCCTGCATTTACTGTTACAGTAGAAGGGTTTGTACCTGAGTTGGTTCCGAAACTTACAGTTGCCTGCTGCTGTAATAATTTAGTTTGATCTCCTGTGGTCATCCAAGGAGTTACCGTCTGAGCATTTAAGCTGTTCATGAATAGAAGCGTACTGCAACATAATAGTTTCAACGCTTTACTTACCCGAATTGTAGGTGTTTGAGTAGTTTTGTGCATTCTTTTGTGGTTTTGGTTTGATAATTAGTTTTTTCTTATTTATTCAGTTTTATTTTACTAAAACAGCACAATATTATGAGTATTTTTACAATATTCTTATTTTTTTTACTTTACAAATACACATCAAATTAAAAAAAACGATATAACAAAAACCAATCTTATTGTTTTTTAAAACACTGAAAAACAATATTTTAAAAAATTAAAAATCATAAAAAACTTACCTATTAAAATCGAAATAACTTATCATAAAATAAAAAATCTATACAATTCCTTACAAAATGCGATTTTACCTAGCAATTAAAGGGCTTATGACAATTATCAGGAAGGTAAAAGAAAGATATATTGTATTTTTGCATTTTACTTAAAATACTACAAAATGACAGCTTTAAAAGATATTTCGACAATAGAAGACATTCAGCAAATGGTTAACAGCTTTTATGCAAATGTTAGAAAGGACGATTTAATTGGGCCGATATTTAATGATAAATTACAAGATCGCTGGGAACCGCATCTGCAAAAAATGTACAATTTCTGGCAAACCATTTTATTTGATGTTCGCGCTTATTCTGGAACACCTTTCCCTCCGCATAAACAATTACCGGTTGATAAAACTCACTTTGACCGCTGGATTGCCATTTTTAATTCGACAATCGATTCGCAATTTGCTGGTCCAATAACAGAAGAAGCCAAAATGCGTGCTACCAATATGGCTTTTATGTTCAGCCATAAAATTGAATATTTTAGGAATGCTGAGAATGAGATGAAAAATGGCATCAAAAAATCTTAAAAAATTTCTTTCAATTAAAAAGTAGAATTTTATATTTGATTAAATGAATTAAACCCAAATCTATATTCTTTTATTTATGAAAAAAGTAATTTTCTTTATTGCAATCTGTTTCTCATTTTTAAATCAATCAGCAGCACAATCTCAAACTTCAGCTTCTAATCTATATAAAGGAACTGTTGATGGTAAAACTCCTATAACAGTTTACATTAAAACAGAAGAAAATCCTTGTACAGCCGATTTAATGTATACTTCTATGTATCGCTACAATAAATCTAACAATTGGATTCAGCTGAATGTTACTCAGGGCAAAAAGAAAGAAAATGAATTTGTGTTAGTTGAACAAGGATTTAGTGGTGTTTTAATTTTGCAGAAAAACGGAAGTACATTTACAGGTTTATGGATTAGTCCAGACACTAAAAAACAGTTAAAAGTGGATCTCAAAGAAGCTACGATGACTAAAAAAGAACTTGAAAACTTCGAAAAAACAATGGAGAAAGTGAATTATGAAAATAATGACTGCTAAAATTCTATTTATTTCAGCTTTGTAAAAATCTACAAAAATGCAATAAAAGTCAATTTCGAATAAAAATTTTGTGATGGATGATAAAAAATCGAGTCGTAAATTCGTAATTTTACATTTTAATCTACAACGTTTTCGAAATGAATCCAAATATTGAAACCAATCCGTTATTAGAGCGATTGCCGAAGCATTTAAAGCAATTTATTAAACCTCAAGATTATAGCGATTACACTCCTATCAATCAGGCGGTTTGGCGATATGTAATGCGCAAAAACGTAGATTATCTTTCTAAAGTTGCCCATGATTCTTATCTAGAAGGTTTACGCAAAACTGGAATCGAAATTGATTCTATTCCAAGTATGTACGGTATGAACCGAATTCTAAGCGAAATTGGCTGGGCAGCGGTTGCGGTTGATGGCTTTATTCCGCCAAATGCTTTTATGGAGTTTCAAGCTTATAATGTTTTGGTAATTGCCTCAGACATTCGTCAATTGGAACATATTGAATATACTCCTGCTCCAGATATTATTCACGAAGGTGCCGGCCACGCTCCTATTATTGCAAATCCTGAATATGCAGAATATTTGAGACGTTTTGGCGAAATTGGCTGTAAAGCGATTTCTTCTCATAAAGATTATCAGATGTATGAAGCGATTCGCTTGCTTTCTATTTTAAAAGAAGCCGAAGATACTCCGCAGGAAAAAATCGACGAAGCTGAAAAAGCGGTGGCCGATTTACAAAATGATATGGGAGAATTGTCTGAAATGGCCCAAATTAGAAACTTACACTGGTGGACTGTTGAATATGGCTTGATCGGAACCGTTGAAAATCCGAAAATATATGGCGCTGGATTGCTTTCTTCTATTGGAGAAAGTGCACACTGTATGACCGATAATGTAAAGAAAATCCCTTATGATATTTCGGCTGCGAATCAGAATTTTGATATTACACAGTTACAGCCACAATTATATGTAACTCCAAATTTTTCTTATCTAAGTTTAGTTCTAGAAGAATTTGCTCATAAAATGGCGCTTCGTACAGGAGGGCTTTCTGGAATTCAAAAACTGATTCAATCAAATGCTTTAGGAACTATTGAATTGAGCACAGGTTTGCAGATTTCAGGAGTTTTTACGAATGTTATTGAAGAAGAAGGAAAACCTGTCTACATTCAAACTACAGGAAAAACAGCTTTGGCTTACCGCGAAAAAGAATTGGTGGGACACGGAACTTTAACGCATCCACACGGATTTGGAAGTCCGATTGGGAAACTGAAAGGTTTTAATTTGGCGATTGAAGATATGAGTCCGAAAGATTTACAGGCTTACAGTATTGTAGAAAACGAAACCGTAAAACTGGAATTTGAAGGCAATATAATTGTTGAAGGAGAAATTATTACAGGTTCGAGAAATCTTCACGGAGAAATCATTTTAATCAGTTTTAGAAATTGCAAAGTAACTCATGGAGAAACAGTTTTGTTTCAGCCTGAATGGGGCAATTATGATATGGCAATTGGTAAAAAAGTGATTTCTGCTTTCTCTGGCCCAGCCGATGTAAATAGTTTTGACTTAATTAATATTGTTCCTTCAACAAAAACAATCAAAGCAAAACATACTGAAGAGCGTGATGAATTAGAACATTTGTACGCAACAGTTAGAGATATTAGAACAAATAAAAGCGCTAAAACAGAACTAAATTCTGTTTTTGAAAAACTAAAAAGCAGCCATTCAAACGACTGGTTATTGTCTGTTGAAATTGTAGAACTTTTGAAGGATACTGATGAAAAACAGCTTTTACAAGAAGTTTTAGTTTATCTGGATCAATTGAAGGTGAAACGCCCTGAAGTAGCACATTTAATTTCTGGCGGATTGGATTTGATTTTTGATAATTCTTTACCTAATTTGCCACAAAGGCACTAAGACACAAAGTGTTTTTTTAAATTGCAAGTATTGAATTGCCTCCTGCTTCAGCTGGAGGAAAAAACAAAGCCAAAATGAAAAGGCTTTAGCCAAATGTCATATTTTGGCTAAAGCCTTTTTCAATTTCTTGATGAATACCTCCAGCTGAAGCAGGAGGCAATTCAAAAAACTTTGTGTCTTACTGTCTTTGTGGCAAACTTCACAGCTTCAAATCCTGAGTTAACTCCGTTTCCGATTCAATAGTTTTTCCATTGTATTGCAGCTTCCAACCCATTGAATTTGTCATAATCAAGATTTTAGACAATTCACTTATTAATCTGTTTTCGGCGTTTGTTTTTAATGAAGATGCTTCAATTTTCTTAGCCAAATTCGCTTTTACCGATTTATTGATTTTATTGTAATCATCTCCCGTAAATTGATTCATTTGACTTTGTTCAATATCATAAAACTTAATATCCGGATTGATTGTAATTTCTTCTTTTGGAATATTTAAAATCGTAATCGTTTTGTTTTTTTCGTCTATGTCGTATTTCATCTTATGCAAATCGTAGGCAACCGTCACATTTGCATTTACAACTACAAGCGCTTTTTTCTCAAAAGAAACCATATCCATCAAATATTTCTGCTGATTTTTATAGGTAATAACTTCTGAGAAATGCCCTTCGGTAACCACCAATTTCCCAACATTAAGAATCTGCTGCTGAATTAAATTGGTATTATATTGAATATCAGAATCGTCTTCTTTTTTGAACTGGCAATATTTAAACCCCAGAACAATTATTAAAACAATAGCTCCAACACCTATAATTCTTTTGATCAAGTTTTGCATTCTTCTAAAATATTTTAGACCAATTTACTCCTTTTTTTAGTTTTTTTGCCACGAATTCAGCGAATTTCCACAAATTTTTGGAACGCATAAATTTTAATTTAATTTTTGAAATTGTCCAATGTACGCAAAGATTAATTAGTGAAAATTCGCGGAATTGCTTCGCCTGTTCGCTATCGCTCGAGTCGTGGCAAACAAAAACCGTTTAGAACGGATAGCCGATAGCGATATTCAAAATCAGGTTGTCTTTTCTCCACGAACTGCTTCCGAAATTAATATCGTCAATTACCCATCTTTGTCCGTCTGGCAAAGCGGGATTTCGAAGCGGAATCGCTAAATCGGTTCTTAAAATCAAAAACGATAAATCAAAACGTAAACCTGCTCCTGCTCCAACAGCGATTTCTTTCATAAAATCTTTTGAGATTTCAGCTCCTGGTTTATCAGGATCTGCATGCAAAAGCCAAATATTTCCTGCATCCAAAAACACAGCCCCTCTTACAATACTGAAAAGCTTTGCACGGTATTCTGTATTAAATTCCAGCTTTAAATCGGCTGATTGATCGGGCGTATAATTAGCATTTGTAGTTGGCGGAATAACATAACTTCCTGGCCCTAAAGTTCTCGCTCTAAAAGCTCTAATACTATTGGTTCCCCCTACTACAAATTGTTTTGAGGCTGGAAGTGTTCTTGAATTTCCGTAGGCAAACCCTGCACCAACAATCAATCTGCTGGCTAATTCGCTTTCTTTTCCCAATTTTAGATAATGTCTGAAATCGGATCTAATTTTCACATATTGGCTAAAAGGAACATCAAAGATTTTTATCGTATCATTTTTCTTGATATTGGCTCCAGTAACCGCACCTGTTAAATTCCCTGCCAAGTCCAATTCTCCATTAAAATAGATGGTATTTTTTTTACGTTTTTGCATCGTATTGGTATAGGTGTAATTGTATGTGGGACCAAAAATCAATTGTTTTTCAATTACTTTCCCCAAAGCTGGATCATCTTTAATATCTTCCATATATTCTGGCGTAACGTGATTCGGACTCACATACGTCACGTCAACAACGTTCAATTGATGTTCTTTACGAATATTTTCTTTCCACATATAACCAAAAGAAGTATTAAAAGAATTTAAAGCATACAATTGAGTTCTTTTCTGATACTCGTAACGTAAAGTTGCTTTGGTTCTTGGCACATATTCGCTGTTGCCTTCAATATGAAAAGGCGTTATAAATCTTGGCCAGGTTAAACTGACTTCTCCTCCCAGTTTATAAATATTTTTACCTCTGTTTACTCCACCCAACTGAAAATCGGCGCCACCAAAAACTGAAGCGGTAAACAATTCAGCACCTTTAAGAAAGTTTCGGTTATTCCAGTTTAGATTTAATTCTGTTCCTGTATAACTCGCCGAATTGGTTTTTCCAATCACTTCAACACGAATAAACTTCTTAGGTAAAAGTGTCAGATAGTAGTAAGAATCTAAAGTATTCGGAATGGAATCTGAGGGTTTAAATTCGTTCTTTACAAAACTGAAGGTTCCCAGATTTACAAATCGGTTTAAGGTTAAATTGTGGTCTTTTCGATTGTAAACATCTCCTTTTTTGAAATAAATCGTTCGATCGTAAATTCTTGGTTTAAAAGTTTCTGTCGTGTCAATTATAGTGAGATCTTTATATTGTGTGATATTTCTTTTTCTATAAACCGCACTATCATTTGTTAAAGAATAATTAGGATACACAAAGATTTTATCAATCTTATAAGAAGTCAAGGCTTTTACAGGCGTATCATCTTTTATAACCAATCTGATTCGCACTTCATGATCGCCTTTACTGCTATCTACTTGAGCCAAAATATAATCTGGATTAAAATAGAAATAACCTTTTTCTTTTAATCGCGCATCGATTCTTTCTCTTTCCGCTTTTATGACATCCAAATCATATGGTTTCCCAACTTTAAGCAGACTTCTTCTGTGGCTTTTGGCTATAATTTTTGACATTTTTAAAGAGTCGTCAGGAAATGTAACGCTTTTTATAATGTACTGTTTTCTTGGTGTCACAATATATTCTGCGGTAACTCTTTTATTTCGAACAGTTGAATCGGCACTGACACGAGTTTTAAAATACCCTCTGTTCTCTGTAAAATTTCGCAAAACCGAAGCGTTATAATCCAAATCGACCTGACTGAAAAGTACTGGCGGTTCTCCAACTTTATTGCGAAGCCAATATCTCGTTCCTTTATCTTTTTTGGGTTGGCCTGCAAGGTTATATATCAATAATTTAGGACGAAGTCCAAAGATTTGTTTGTTTGGTTTTGGGCGCAATAAACCTTCCAATTCTGTTTCCAGTGCTTTTCGATCTTTCTTTTTCATAATCGAATCTTTGATGGTCACAGAACCGCCTGTATAAAGCAGATCGCCTTCCGCAAGATATTTTGTATTACTGCATCCAGCAACAAAAAATAAAGAAAGCAGCACGATATACTTTAAATATATATTTCTATGATTATGTCTTTTGCTCATTTCCTTCAATAGTTTTTTCGTCTTCGTTCTCTTGCAGTTTTCCTTTTTCTTTATCTTCTTTCTTTTTTTGTTTTTCTTTTTCCTTGCGAATTTTTTCTTCTTTAATCAATTGTTTTTCTGCTTCCGTACGATGAAAAAGTTCTCTGAATTTGTTGTAGCTCATCGTAATCACAAAAGCAACTCCTGTCTCGATAACTTGCCCTTCAACCGCAACTTGATATTGATTTTTACGGTAAGCACGAACCATATAGCGGCCATCTTTTGTCAATTGATAATCTAATGCAACGTCTCCGGCAATATTGGTTGTTTCTTCATTGGCACGTTCTTGTCCTTCAACACCAAAACTGCTTCCAACGGTAATTTTCAATCGATCGTCAAGCAGTTTTTTAGAAACCTCAACATTCAGATCGGTTCTGTTCTGCATCGTTCCTGTCGTATAATCTTCTGTCGATTCTAAATCGAAATTGACCTCAAATCCTTCAATAAGATCTCCCGCCAGATTATTTAATTGTTGCGAAAGTATTTTACTCACACTTTGTCTCGCAAAAGATTCGGCACTTACGCCACCGCTTTCGCTCGCAAACGGATTTTCGCCCACAAATCTGTTCAATAATAAAAGGGCAAAAACTTGTTTGTTTAATTCTGCTGGATCTTGCTCTAATTGTTTCAGTTTTGCCTGTGTCATATCTACAACATTTGAAGCAACATTATAATTTCCTTCAGGAAGTACAATTCCAAATGAGATTTCTGGTTTCAGCAATTCTCCTTTCATTTTCAATAAAGTCTGAAAAGGGAGCTTTTGCTTATAGGTATTTTGTACCGCTTGAGTTTCTCCTTTTATCTGACTTCCCAATAAATCAATTGGTGCTGTGTCCACTTTATAAATGGCCGTAATGTTTAAAGTCGCCATTGTCGGTTCGCCATTCCAAGTGATAAAACTTCCTTTCTGAATATCAAATTTTCTTTTGATTCCGTTAAAATTCATCTGATAAGCACCATCAGAAAACTCATATTTCCCAGTAAGAGTAGTTTTTCCCGATTGATCGATTCCGCCAACTAATTCTGCTTCTCCTTTCAAATTCAAATAATCCCCATTAGATTTATCAATCAACAAGGTTAATTCGGCTTCTTTATTGATCGAAATCGCCACATTTACATCCATTCCTTTCAATTCCGATTGATTCAGTTTGTTCTGCATATCAACCGTTTGCCTCAAATACATATTATCTTCATCAACAAATTCAACAATTCCTTCTCGATCAGCAATCGATGGATCTGACTGCGGCATTACAACTGTAAATTTGGTTTCTTTATTAATTTTAATAGTTCCATCAACGACTGGACTGTCCAAATTTCCTTTGATATTCAGTTTTGTGTCTAAGAATAAATCTCCGTAGAATAAATCGTTGTCTTTAGCTTTTGAATGAATGGCTCTAAAATCGTCAGCTTCAACAAGCAGATTGAAATTGTATTTGACAAAATCTGGAGACTGAATAGTTCCATTTACAAATAATTCGTTGTCGTTTTCATCAAAAAGAGAGAACTTGTCAAATGAAATGGTTCCATCATTAAAAGTGATTTTTTCATTTTTAGTTTTAAAGTACGAATTCAATTGTGTCACTCTAAAACCAGCATCATTAAAATTCAGTTCGCCATTAATTTTTGGAGCCGAAGCATTTCCTGTCAGCTTAAAATTTCCAGACAAAAAGCCTTGCCCTTCCGTAATATTGCCCATACTGAAGCCTTGAATACTTTTGATATAAAGTTTATTAATCACCACATCAAAATCAAAGTTTCCAGTATCCATCAAATAATCTCCTGTTAACTTTAAGTCATTTCCTTCATCGCTCAAGGCTACATTTGCAGCAAGCGTATTGGCAGTTTTATTGTCAACTTTTATTTCTAAATCGCCAACTTTTGAGCCTTTAAAAGTAAAATCATCAATTTTTAAATCGGATGTAAAAGTCGGGTTTGTCATCACGTTTTCAACCAACGCATTTCCGTTTATCAAACCTTGCATCAACAATTCGTCTTTTTTAACCATATTCATAATGGTTCCGATTTTGAAGTTCACAAAATCGACTTGCAAAGGCGCATTGTCTTGCGTTCCTTGAGATTGGACTTTTAACTCGTTCCCGTCATTATTCAAATTGAATTTATTAACGTAAAGTCGTTTTTCTCCAAACTCAATTGCATTTTCAGGATCAACATTCCATTGATCATAATTTAAAATAAAGCTGTCTGGATTTAGTTTTAAAATATTTTTAGAATCTTCTGCTTTAAATTCGCCTGCAATAAAATATTGCTGTTTTTGTTTTGCATCTTGAACTTCAAGCGCATACGTCAGAATATTATTTTGCACATTTCCAGACAAACTTGTAAACGGAATTTTTAAAGAACCGCTTTCAATTGTTGCCACAGAAACTAAATATTCCAGCGCATTTTCTTTGGCTTCAATATTAATTTTTCCGTCAGAAATGGTATTTCCTCCATAAACAATTCTCGGAATCGTTCCTTTTACCGTCAAGGAATCAGTCTGATTATTATAATTCCCATTTATGGTAAAAGGTTCTAATCCAGTTAATTTTGGCAGCAATTTAAAAAGTACAGGATCATTATCGACTTTCAGCATAAAAGCCAATCTTTGCTCGTCTGATTCTGCATTGACTTTTGGATTTTTGAGGTCAATATATTTTGACAATGATTTTTGAAATGAGTTTGCCAAAGTCGTCAATTTGTATTTCCCTGTCACTTCGGCCTTTAAAAATTGAGAAGAGATTTTGATCGAATTGCTGTCTTTATCCGCAAAAGCCAAAACATGAATTGAATCTAAAACAATCGGTTCTGCATCTTGCAAAACTTGAATGTTCGAAAGAAAGACTTTTCCATTTAAAAAATCAGGATTACTGTTGGCGATATCAGCATCTACATTTCCGCGAAGTTTCATTGGCCCCGCATGCAGATTCAGTTTTTCTAAATCGGCAATATCCAGATTCAATTTTAGTTTTACGGTCGGATATTTATCTTTTGCATCTCCAGAAGCTATTAAATCGAAATTTAGATTAGGATCTTTCATTCCCGATTTTACAGCAAAAGAACCATTTTCCATATTTCCTTTTAAAGCCAAATCTTTATACGTATATCGATTAAAAACCGCTTTCTGTACCAAACCATCAATCGCTGCATTTGCGGTTTTTGGATCTAAACCAGTTCCTTTAACTTTCGCTTTAAGCGTAATTTTTCCGATGGAATCGTTTTTAATTAAACGTCCCAAATCAAAATCTAGAAGATAAACCTGCGCATCGTATTTTTCTCTTTTTTTAATGCGCTGATCAAACAAAGCATCAACTTTTGCATTTCCAAAACTGCTCGCTAAAGTCATATTGGTTTTAAAATTCTGAACAGAGCCTTTAAATTTTCCTTTTAAACTTAATTGAGATGGTAGCTGAATATTCTTCGGAATTGTTCCTGCTGGCACAAACATATTGATGTCTTTCGAAGTAGTCGAGGCTTTTTTGATATCTAGATCATAATAGGCTTTTTGCGCATCTGGCAATCCGGTAATTTTCCCCGAAAGAGAAACTTTTGTAGAACCAATTCCACTCATTTCAAACTTCGAAATATTCAAATCTTTGACTTTTCCGCTTACACGGCTGTCTACATACAGAATGGCATTCGGATTACTTTTAAACGGATTTGTATTCTGTAGATCTGGGACAAACAGTAAAATATCTTTGAAACCAATTTTAGATTGCTTTAAATTGGCATCAATACCCAGATTTCCCAAATCTTTCTGAAGTGATTCAAGCGATTCATATTGTGCTTTAATTTTATCCTGAACAAGAGTCTGCGGTGTTTTTAGATATAAATTTTCCAGCGAAGCATTTTTCGGTCCGTAAAAGAAATCAGTTTTGAAAGACTGAATCTCTAAGCCGCTTTTTTCGTTTACGGTAAGTGTTTTTATTTTTCCTGAAATCGTATCATTTCCATAATATAATTTCTCGGCTTCAAAATTGAATTTATTCAGATCCAAGTGCGCATAATCAATTCCTTTTTTCTTGGGTTTTGATTGCTCATCATCAAACTTAAAAGCAATATTTTCTAGATTGGTCTCGTTGAGTTTTACTTTCCAGCCTGCTTGTTTTATGGCTGTTGTGTCTAAATTGGGAGTTTCAATTTGTTTATCTTTTGCACCTAATCGTAGATTCCCGCTAAGATTTTTTACTTCAAAAGCATCAAAATCTAAAAGCTGTTTATTTAGGTCAATTTCGTTTACTGTTAAATTTAAATTTCCTAAACGAATGCCTGAATTGAGTTTTGAATCTTTATTATCGTATAAAATATCGATTTTAGACAAGCTTATTTTTTTTAGAGCAAGTTTAAAATCTGAACGTTTCGAAATTGTATCAACCGTTTTAACTGAAACTTCAGCAATTTTCTCCACAACATCCTGATCTAAAACTACTTTTAAACCATTTAAATTGATGGTTGGAATATTAAAATCCATTTTATCGAGATCAAACTTTTTGAATTTGGTATCAAAATGCGTCAAGTTCACTTTGATATCATTCTTCGAAAAATCATCTTTAAAATTGAATTTAACCTTATCGAGATTTACTTTTACAACAGATATTTTAAACGGTTTTGCATCAGGATCTTCTACTTTTGGTTCTTTAGATTCGAATGCTTTTATGATATAATCGAAATTGAAAACGCCGTCTTTATTTCGGGAAATATTGGCTTTTACATTTTCTAAAGAAATAGAATTAATTTCGAGTTCGCTGCTAACCAATTTAAAAAGGTCAACATCAACCTCTAATCGTTTACCTACCAACAAAGTATCTTTTTTTTGATCTTCAAAATAAAAACCTTCCAGAACTACATCTTTAGGAAATTTAATTAGAATTTTATCTAAAGAAACTTTGGTTTTGATTTTACCTTCAAGATAAGTAATCGCTTTGTCTTTAACGAAATTTTGAACCGACGGAACCTGAATTAAGATTATAAGAAGTAATAAAAGTGCAATTATAGAAACCACGCACCACATTAGGATGCGAAGTGTTTTTTTAAGAAAATAAACTGGTTTCTTATTCATACATCAATAAAATCGGATTAGATTAAAATTGCTTCTGAAAAAAGCAGGATTGCACATTTTACAAAAATGTAAAATTTAAACCTTAACAATTTACATAATTATGAGGAATTATTCTAAAATTTTATTGCGAAATGATTTATTATGGCCAATAAAAAAGCCAAACAATAAAATTATTTGGCTTTAAGATTTTCCCTAAAGATTGATTTATTTCTAATAAGAATATGTACTTATAAAGGATAATGCTTTGTAATTAATTACGGTAGGAAAATTATCTCCGTCATAAGAATATGTTATCTCATTGGTATAACTAGAATTGTCTGCTAAAGTCACAGTATAACTTGTTACATTATTAACCGATGAACTAACTTGCGGCTGCTCCTCAAAGATTTTATTAAACCCTAAGACATTTCTCATTGGGCTATTTTTATTATCGTACTTATATGTTGTTACAGATGATTTAGTCTCATATTTTATGATATTTCCGTCCTTTAATGTATAGATATTCTTTGCAGAAATAACTTCTTCTGCTCCAGTTGAAATAGTGATTCTAGTCACAACAAATGAAACGACATCATTAGATTCATACGTATAAGAATACTTATCATAATAATCCCGTCCTGGAAGTTTTCGCAAATAAGTTGCCAGTTTTCCATTAGTATAAATATATTCCTTTATCAAATCTGAACTCTCCGTCTTTGTAATTAAATCTGCTGTATAAGTATATTTTACAACATAATTACCAGAATGAGTACTACTGACAATTTTATTTCCATCAAAAACGAAATCAATAGTCACAGGATTATCAAGGCTGGAAATAATTTGTTGTTTTGGCACTCTACTTGTCTCAGCATTCTGAGAAGTGTTGCCTTCGCTTGAACAAGATGTAAAAATCAATAGCGAAATGCAAAGCATAAAAATAATTTTCTTCATCATATTTAAAGGTATTTATTACAAATAAACATAATTTTATGATCAAAACATAATAATTTGCTTAATTTTATTTTGAGCATTTTTAAATCAAAACTTAAAAAAAACTATTTTTTACACATCAAAACACAATATGAGGCCATTTTTCTTCAACGTTTTTCATTTTCTGTTGAAGATTGACTAGAAACTTTTTATGCTGATCTGATTCCGGATTAAAACTTCGATGACGCAGACTTTTTTGTATTTCGTCTACTTCTTTCATCACGGAAACGCTTTCTTCTGAAACATAGTTTTCGCTGAAAAGCTTCCAGATATAATCTATCGCAGTCTGATTGGGGTGCAACATATCTTCATTATAAAAACGATAATCGCGAAGTTCGTCCATCATGATTTCGTAAGAAGGGAAATAATTATGAGTTATGAGTTTTGAATTATGAGTTTTTAAAACCTGATGCAATGCTGTAAACAAATGCGATTTGCTTAATTGGTTTTCTACAAATCCGTCTTTGATATGACGAACGGGAGAAATCGTGAAAATAAAATTTATATTAGGATTCAGAGCCTGAATAGCTTCAATTGTATTTTGAATGCTTTTTTGAATTATCTCAACCGATAATAATTCTTTTGAAAATTGCTTTTGAGGCACCTTATGGCAATTGGCTACAATTTCGTCTTTTTCAAGATTTCTATAAATCCATGAAGTTCCTAGAGTGATGATAATATGAGTGGCTTCCTTTAGCTGTTTGTATGTTTCTGTTACTGCTTTATTGAGAGTTTCTAATAATTCCTGACGATCTGAATTACTTAAGTCAGAATGCACTTCGTAACTGTGCCAGCGTTCGTTATAAAAGAAAACATCTTTTTCGCCAAACAATTCTTGCCTAGAAATTCTACAAAACAATTTCTCAATTGAAACTGGATTAAAAATGATTCCAAACGGATTTGTTTCATTTTGAAATTTAAAATAATCAAATTTCTCCGCCATATTTTCTGCAAAACAAGAACCGACAGAAAGCACTTTCGAATTATAATCGATCGGATTGTTACTTTTTGAAATTGGAATTTGGGTTCTGAATTGCATGGCTTATTATTTAGACACGAATTTCACGAATTTTCACCAATAAAAAAACCAAATACAGGAGTATTTGGTTTTTTAGATCTAATTTTTTCTGAAAAATTAATATACAAACTCAATAACTTCTTTTATTCTTTCAGCATAATCGTAAGTTATTTTTTTCGTTGGATATCCCTTTTTATTGTATTCATATTCCATTTTAAACCATTGGGGCTCAAAGATTATACCTGATGATGACCCTTGAATATTGCGCACATAATATCCCTTCATATTATTATTTGAAGATAAACCTGTTTCATAATCCAAACTAAACTGATCAAGCAATAAATTTAGACCCATAATATTTTTAAAGGCATTTTTATTTGTATCGTATTCATATTTAACAATACTAATAACATCATAACCCTCTCCCCAATTATATTCAGACTTCACTATATTTCCATCAATTATAGTAATTACATCTTTTTCAGTTCTCTTTGTTTCTTTCCCTGTGTCAATATCTAAATCACACATTTCTTTAGTTATTGAACCATCATTGTTATAACTATAAGTATATTTTGCTGCTATACCGTATGCAAATTTAGCAGCGGTTTTCAGCTTATTATTTTCATATGTAAATAAAGTTTCAGAACTTTTTGTTTCCTCTCCTTTATAGAAACTATAAACCGTTTCTCTCACGATATGATTACCATCATATTCATAATTTCTTTTACCATTTTTATTTCTTATGCTCACAATTTTATTTCCATCATATATAAAATTGGCATCATAATTTTCTTCAGGATAAGTGGGATATATCGTTTTTATGGTTTTAGGTAAGATTGTATTTTCAGAAGGATAGTATTCTTCATTGGAACAAGAATTAAAGACTAGAAAAATAACTGACAAACAAAACAATAACTTCTTTTGCATTATATTTCATTTAAAGATTTCAAACAAAAAGAAGCATTTCTGTAAAAATAAATTTCCACTAAAAGTTTTAATTATAACAGAATAAGACATATCTAAGTTCTCTGATCAACAAAATATTAACTGTTGATTTATATTTACATCCTCATAAAAAAATCACACATGGAAAAGTTTAGATTTTTAGCCCCTATTTTATTTTTAATGTTTGCCTCATGCAATCACGAAGAGCGTCAAAAAGAGCTGAATCAAATTCAAATATGCGCATTTGATTTTATGAATTCAAACTCTGATCCAGCTACAAAACCCAATTCTGCAATTATAAATTGGCCTAGATGGGAAATTGGGCAAACTATTAAAATAAAATTTTTAGATGGCAATGAAGTTCAGCATGAAAAAGTGAAAAAATATGCAAGTGAATGGACAAAGTATGCTAACCTAAAATTTGAATATGTTTCTTCTGGATATGCAGATATAAGAATTGGTTTTAACCGAGCAGGAGAAAGCAATCTTGATTTTGGCGCTTGGTCAGTTTTAGGAATGAGATCTGCTTATGGTAACACCGATGCACAATCTATGCGTTTGGGGCCGCTTAATTCTACTGATGAAAGCTCTGTAAGTAGAACCGTTTTACATGAATTTGGCCATGCACTAGGACTCGTTCATGAAAATGCAAGCCCTGCCTCAAAAATCAACTGGAATTTGGCTAAAGTTTATCAATATTATAGTGAATTAAATGGGTGGTCTAAAGATGAAGTGGATCGATATGTTATCAAAACTCCTGAATCTACAAATTATAGCCAATATGACGCCCTTTCTATTATGCATTATTATATTCCGGCTGCCCTTACAACCGATGGAAAAAGTGTAAATGAAATGAGTGTCTTATCTGATATTGATAAAAAATCAATAAATCAGTGGTATCCATTTCCTTTTGTATCGGTTATGGAATCCGGACAAAGCTTTAATGATCTGCGTTGGAAAGATCGTATTCAATCGAACAATAAAAGATATTCTTTAGAATTTACTCCTGGTTTTTTACGAATAATTGATCTAGTTGAAAAAAAAATAATTTGGGAAGTTGGAAATATTCGATATCCACGTAGAGCAATTTGCAATTTTGAATCAAATGGGAATATCATATTAAAAGGAGCTAAATATACTGCATCAACTATAGAAACTATTTGGACTAGCAATACATCTGAGTACCCTGGCGCAACATTACAGCTACAAGATGATGGAGATCTTCAATTAATCTATAACGGAACTGTAAAATGGTCTTCTAAAAATGGAAAAGTCTAATTAAGTAAAAAAGCCAAATACTTCTGTATTTGGCTTTCTCTAAATTTAAATATTACTTAGCATTAATATGTATACTCTATTTCATATTCAATATTTTTTCCTCCTCCATCAAATGAAGTATGTCTTGTTGGATATGAAGCATCATTATAAATATAAGTAGTTAAATAAACCGATGGATTCGGAAATTCAGTTGTTGCTCTTGTAGTTTTTACAATATTATTAGTTCCAAATCCATCAACTTCGTTTAGTAATAAATTGAAACCTAGTATATTTTTTAAGGGATTTTTTTTGGAATCGTATTCAAAAGCTAGTGTTGTGGTTGAAGAACCAGACTTTTCTTCTGCTTTTATTAGGTTTCCATCTTTATAAGTTAAAGTTCCTTCTCCACTTTTACTTTCAGTTTTCTTTATATTATCAACAGTATAATCAATGTAAGAAACTGTTCCATTAGAATTATGAGTATAAACCACTTTCTCAATAAAATAACCATCAGGATATTCGGCACTTATACTTTCTCTAAAAACTCTCGTTTTTAATTTCCCATTTTCGTAACTATACGAAACTTCCTCATTTTTAATTTCTTTTCCACTCGTGTCTATATCGAAAATTTCTTGCTTAACAATTACATCTCCATTATAAGTAAATACTGTTTTTGAATCGTCATTTAGAAAGCTAACTACTTTATTTCCATTATAAGAAGCCGTAGTCTTGGCATTTGTCCCTAACTCTGGAGAAGGATAAATATAAGAGATGGTTTTAGGCAGAGTAGAGTCAGTTTCTTCTAAAGAAGGTTTCTCTTCGCTAGAACATGATGATAATATTAATGCCAGAACTCCAAAAAGCCATAATTGTTTTTTCATAATTGAGAGATTTAGTTATATTTTTCAAAATTAAGAAAGCCAGTAGCATTTGCAACTGGCTTTCTTAATATTTAGAACTTATTCAAAATATTAATAAAAATATTCGGTATTACCTACACTATCAGATCCTGTATTGACTTCTTTAGTTGGGTATCCTTGATCATTATACGTAAAAGTGCTATTTCCCCATAGATCACCATCTGCGCTATCTGTTAAAATATTGAATTTAACACCATTTCCTTCTCCATCAACAAATGCAATTTTATCCATTCCTAAAATATTTTTCGTAGGATTATTTTTATTATCATACGTATATTTATGATCTGGTTGGTTTGCAGTAATTGCAAGGATTTCACTTACTTCACCATTTACAAATTTAATTGTTGATGTAACGCCTTCACCAGTTTGAGTTTCGCTATCGCCAGAATATGACTTAACCGAAATTGTACCATCAGCATTATACGTATAAACTTCTTTATGTCCCCAATCCATATTTGGTTCTACTCTAACAAAAGTTGTCAATTTACCTTCAGCATTATAAGTAAAAGTGTTTATTTGGTCAATTGTTCCGTCAGGATATTTAAATTCTATTTTAGTAATTAAATCTCCTGTATAAGTATAATACAGATTTGCTTCACCTGAATCATCTATAGCGCTTACTATTTTATTACCATCATATTTAAAGTTAGTTGTGAATTTTTCACCATCAGAGTTTGTGATAACGATTTTTTTAAGTAATACATTACTTGAAGAATCTGAAGAAGAATCATCACTTGAACAAGACGTCAACAGTAGCGTCAAAGCTCCAAAAAGACATAAAATTTTTTTCATTTTGATTTGGTTAAATTTGTTGTTGAGGCAAACGTAATACAATCAAAAATTAAAACCTTACGGGTTTCCTCATTAAAAACAAATAATACACTTTAAACATTTCTTAATATATTATTGGCAAACAAAATAACCAGATAATTACTTTATTCAACAAAACGTAAAAAGCAAAAAACACGTATAAATACTCAGCTTTTTTCCTTCGTTTTAAAGTATTCTGAAGATTTAAAAAAACTGAATTTTAATCTTTAAAAAAAATTACATTTTTAATAACAAAAACCAACTACACAAACCCAAACAATTCCTTATTTTTGCATCTTCCATTTTTTTAAAATCTCATATGAAATTATTATATACTTACATTATCAAACACAAAATGCTCTTATTTTTTGCTTTGATAATGGCTACGATCAACATTTGTTTCAGTTTGTCAGATTCAGTAATCACAGGAAAGTTAATGCAGGACTGCGGTGTCGGAATCTCAAAATACAAAGGAAATGAAATCGGATTTATAAAATCTTTAGCTTTCTGGCTCGGGCTTTCGCTTGGTGCTGCCATGATTTCCAGAATTACCAAAAACTTCCAGGATTATTTCACCAATGTTGTCATTCAGAGAACGGGCGCTCAAATGTATACTGACGGGATTAAAAAATCTCTTGACCTTCCTTATGCAGAATTTGAAGATCAGCGAAGCGGTGAAACTTTGAGCAAACTGACAAAAGTTAGAATCGATTCAGAAAAACTGATTACACTTTCGATTTCGTTAATTTTCCAGACTATTATCGGATTCATTTTCGTAATTGTTTATGTCGCAAGAATCGATTTTAGAATTTCGATTATCTTTTTAATTACCGCACCAATTATTGCTTTGGTTAGTTTGTATTTAGGGAAAAAGATCAAAATTGTTTCTCGAAAAATTGTCAATCAAACCAATGCATTGGCAGGATCTACAACTGAAAGCTTGCGAAATATCGAATTGGTAAAGAGTCTTGGCTTGACGTATCAAGAAGAAAAACGTCTAAACTTAAATACATTTAAAATCCTTCAATTAGAATTACAGAAAATACGTTTTATTAGAAGTTTAAGTTTCATCCAAGGAACAACAGTTCATTTCTTGAGAACCTGTGTTGTTTTTGCTTTGTATTACTTTCTATTTGGCGGAAAAATTATCGTTGGAGATTTATTGACAATGGTATTCTTTACATTCTTCATTTTTGGACCTTTACAAGAACTAGGAAACTTTATTATTGCTCTGAATGAGACAAAAGTTTCTATGGAAAATTTCAAAACCTTGTTGAATGCTCCAAAAGAGTTTCGTCCAAAAACTCCAAAACATATTGGTGCAATTCAGAAACTGCTTTTCGAAAATGTTAGTTTTCAACATAAAACTGCCAAGTTTAAAGCGGTTGAAAATATCAATTTCGAAATCAAACAAGGTCAGACCGTTGCCTTTGTTGGCCCATCTGGATCTGGAAAAACGACTTTAGTAAAATTATTAGTCGGTTTGTATACGCCAGAAGAAGGACAAGTTTTGTATAATGACATTGATTCAACCGAAATTGATTTATTAGATCTAAGAAAACAGCTTGGTTTCGTTACTCAAGACGCTCAATTATTCTCTGGAACAATTCGCGAGAACTTATTATTTGTCAAACCCAATGCAACAGACGAAGAACTTTATGACGCTTTAAAACGTGCAAGCTGCGATAAACTTCTAAGGCGTGCAGAAGATGGTTTAAACACCACAATTGGAGAAGGCGGAATAAAAGTGTCTGGAGGTGAAAAACAGCGTTTATCTATCGCGAGAGCTATTCTAAGAAATCCGAATTTATTGATTTTTGATGAAGCCACTTCTGCTTTAGATTCTATTACCGAAGAAGAAATCAACGATACGATTCGAAATATTTCAGATAAAAACAGAATTACAGTTTTAATTGCGCATCGTTTATCAACTGTTATGCACGCTGATAGAATTTTTGTTCTGGAGCAAGGTAAAATCATTGAACAAGGCAAACATGATGATTTAATTGTAGAGAAAGGATTGTATTATGCTATGTGGCGCCAGCAGATTGGTGAGCGAAAATAGTTTTCTAAGATTCTGAGGTGCTAAGTTGCTAAGATTCTAAGTTTTTTTTGAATAGCGTCCAGCTTTAGCTGGATGAATATAATAAATTAAAATAGAAGGGCTTTAGCCAAACTACCACGTTTGGCTAAAGCCCTTTCTAATTCCTAATTTTCCCATCCAGCTAAAGCTGGACGCTATTGAACCTATATTAAACACAAAACCCGACAGGTTTTAAAAACCTGTCGGGTTTGTTGTAAATTATAAAAACTTAATTCTTTAGTACCTCAGAACCTTAGAATCTTTATTTAACAAAATCTACCGCTTTAGCCAAAGCCTCTGCAATTCCATCAACATTTTTACCTCCTGCAGTTGCAAAGAAAGGCTGACCTCCTCCTCCACCTTGGATGTATTTTCCTAATTCCCGAACCACTTGTCCAGCGTTTAGGTTTTTCTCAGCTACGATTTCTTTAGAGATGTAACATGTTAACATTGGTTTTCCTTCGTGAGCTGTAGCAAAAACTACAAATAAGTTATTGTAAGAACCGCCCAATTCGTAAGCTAAATCTTTTGCTCCTTCTGGATTTAAGTCAACTTGTTTTGCTAAAAACTGAACTCCATTGATTTCTTGTAATTCTTTAGCCAAATCAGCTTTCATATTTTTGGCTTTATCTTTTAATAAAGCTTCTAATTGTTTTTTCAATTGTGCATTTTCGTCTTGTAAAGCTATAATAGATTTTACAGGATCTTGAGCATTTTTAAGTGCTTCTTTAATTTCTGCTAAAGAAACAGCTTGTGACTCAAAATACTCTTTTGCCGCTTCACTTGTAATCGCTTCAATTCTTCTAATTCCAGCTGCAACAGCCCCTTCAGAAACAATTTTAAAGTGCCAGATATCAGATGTATTCGCAACGTGAGTTCCTCCACATAATTCGACAGAGTCTCCAAATTTAATAGTACGAACTAAATCTCCGTATTTCTCTCCAAACAAAGCAATTGCTCCATCTTCAAGCGCTTGCTCTTTTGGAATTGCTCTTTTCTCAATTAATGGCAAACTCTCACGAATCCTTGCATTTACGAAGTTTTCTACTTCTACCAATTCTTCATCAGTTACTTTAGAGAAATGAGAAAAGTCAAAACGCAATGAAGCATTTCTTACCATCGATCCTTTTTGCTCAATGTGAGTTCCTAAAATCTTGCGTAAAGCTTGGTGCAATAAATGCGTAGCCGAGTGATTTGACGAAGTTTTAGCTCTCTGATTAGCGTCAACAACCGCATTAAAAGTTCCAGTAATGTTTTCTGGTAACGATTTTGCTAAATGTATCGTTTGGTTATTTTCTTTTTTAGTATCAATAATATAAACGATATCTCCATTTTGAGCTTCTAAATATCCTTTATCTCCCGTTTGTCCTCCACTTTCTCCATAAAATGGAGTTGCATTGAAAACTAATTGGAAAATCTCTCCATCTTTTACACTTTCAACTCTGCGGTATTTAGTAATTTTTACTTGTTGAGATAATCTGTCATATCCAACAAATTCTTGAATATCATCTTCCACAATTACATTCCAATCTCCAGCCGTAACTTTTGATGCCGCACGAGATCTTTCTTTCTGTAATTGTAATTGCTCTTGGAATCCTTCTTCGTCTAATTTCAATCCTTTTTCAGAAAGAATCAAAGCTGTTAAATCGATTGGAAAACCGTATGTATCATATAATTCGAAAGCTTTTTTACCATCTATTGTATCTCCTGCATTATTTAAGATTACAGCATCTAAAAGAATTAACCCTTGATCTAATGTGCGTAAGAAAGAGTTTTCTTCTTCACGGATAACATTTGAACAAAGTGCTTTCTGAGCTCTTATTTCTGGGAAAGAATCTCCCATTTGCTCGCTTAAAGTTTCAACCAGTTTAAAAATAAATGGCTCTTTAGTATTTAAGAAAGTAAATCCGTAACGAATTGCACGACGTAAAATTCTACGAATTACATAACCTGCACCCGTATTAGAAGGCAATTGTCCATCTGCAATAGCAAAAGCTACCGCACGAACGTGATCTGCCACTACACGAATAGCAATATTCATTTTATTTTGTTCTTCACTAATGCCTGTTACATCATTAGTTGTATATTTTGCTCCAGTAATGGTTTCGATTTCTCTAATTAAAGGCATGAAAACATCAGTATCATAGTTTGATGTTTTTCCTTGTAAAGCCATACACAAACGCTCAAATCCCATTCCGGTATCAACGTGCTGTGCTGGAAGTTTTTCAAGAGAACCATCAGCTTTACGGTTGAATTCCATGAATACATTATTCCAGATTTCAACTACCTGTGGGTGATCATTATTTACTTCTTCTTTACCTGGTTTGAGCGCCTTTTCTTCTTCAGAACGTAAATCAACGTGAATTTCAGAACAAGGTCCACATGGTCCTTGATCTCCCATTTCCCAGAAATTATCTTTTTTATTACCAAGAATAATTCTGTCCTCGTCGATTAAAGTTTTCCAGATATCCCAAGCTTCTTGGTCAAAAGGAACGTTATCTTCTTTACTTCCTTCAAAAACAGAAACATAAAGATTTTCTTTAGGAATTTTGTACACTTCTGTCAATAGTTCCCAAGCCCAGTTGATCGCTTCTTTTTTGAAGTAATCACCAAAAGACCAGTTTCCTAACATTTCGAACATGGTGTGGTGGTACGTGTCAATACCTACTTCTTCAAGATCGTTGTGTTTTCCTGAAACACGAAGACATTTTTGCGTATCGGCTATTCTTGGACTTTTTGGAGTTCCGTTTCCTAAGAAAAATTCTTTAAACTGGGCCATCCCAGAGTTATTGAACATTAGGGTTGGGTCGTCTTTAAGAACAATAGGAGCTGAAGGAACAATAGTATGCCCTTTACTCTCAAAAAAATCTAAAAATTGTTTACGTACGTCTTGTGATTTCATATTTAAATTAGAAAAATGTGTCAATTTAATGTGTCAATTTGATAACTAGATGATTAGCTAATTTATTCATTTGATGATACGTTAAGTTTTTTATAATGAAATTAAAAAACTTATATTTTAAACAATAAATTGCCTATTTTGCGCATTATCTAATGATAAAATAGCCCCAATATCTAATCATTAATCCTCGTAAAAAAGTGTCGAATAACTGAAACAATTAGCAGTTTTATTCGACTAACTCATTTTACAAGGTGCAAAAATAGCGTATTTTAAAATATGGCGAAAGTAAAATATTATTACGACCCAGAAAATCTGGCTTATACAAAAATAAAAACCAGAAAAAGAATAAAAATAGGTTACGCACTACTGTTTTTACTGGCATCGGCTCTATTTGGTTTTTTAGTTTTTGTTCTTTTAATTAACACCCCTTATTTCGAAACTCCAAAAGATCGTTTACAGGCACGTGAAATTGAAAATTTAAAGCTTCAATATGCCATTTTGAATAAAAAACTGGATGAAATTGATGATGCCGCAGACGCATTAGAAGAACGTGACAATAATATTTATCGCGTATATTTTAACAAAGCTGAAATTCCAGATTCGATTCGAAAAGCTGGTTTTAGAAGTTCTGACAAATACAAAGCGCTAGAAGGATACAACAATTCTCAATTGGTTTTGAATGCAACAAAAAGAGTTGACAAATTATCGAAGCAGTTGGCAATTCAGTCTAAATCTTTAGACGAAATTTTAAAATTAGCTGGAGCTAAAGAAAATTTATTATTGGCTATTCCTGCCATTCAGCCAGTTCGAAATGAAAATTTAAAACGTGTTGCGTCAGGTTTTGGATACCGCATTGACCCTTTCACGAAAGTGAGAAAAATGCATAACGGAATGGATTTCACTGCCAATACAGGTGCTCCAATATACGCGACAGGAGATGGTGTCGTGCAAAGAGCTGACAACACCGCTTCAGGATACGGAAACCATGTTGTGATCAGGCACGGTTTTGGATATGAAAGTTTGTATGCCCATTTGAGCAAATACAACTGTCGTCCGGGACAAAGAGTAAAACGCGGTGATGTGATTGGATACGTAGGAAGCACTGGTAGATCTGAAGGTCCGCATTGTCATTACGAAGTGCATAAAGATGGAAAAGTAGTCAATCCGCTGAATTTTTATTATGGTAATATTTCAGCTGTAGAATATGTGGCGATTTCGCAAATGGCAAACCAAGAAAATCAATCATTAGATTAATAGTACAAAAAATACTATTTTTGAAGTAAAATAGAAAAAAACGAACCATGCATATTGAACTTTCTAAAGACAAAAGATATTACAGTATTGGCGAAGTTGCCAAGGCTTTTAATGTCAATGCTTCTTTGATACGATTTTGGGACAGTGAATTTGACATTCTGAAACCTAAAAAAAATGCAAAAGGAAATAGAATGTTCACTCCAGATGATATTACGAATCTTCAATTGATTTATCACTTAGTAAAAGAAAGAGGATTTACGCTTGAAGGCGCCAAAACGCACTTAAAAGAGGGACAGAAGAAAACGTTAGATAAATTCGAAATAATACGTAAATTAGAGTCCATAAAAACGCAACTCAACGACATAAAAAACGAATTGTAATTAAAAATAGAAATAAACTTAAATCAAAACAAACATGAAAAAGTGGTTAATCCCTGTAGGAATTATTGTAGCACTTATTGCTATTATCGCATTTTGGTCGATTGGTATTAAAAATACTGCTTTACAACACAGTCAAGCTGTAAATAAAGAATGGGGAAATGTTCAAACGGCTTACCAAAGACGTAATGATCTTATTGGGAATTTAGTAAACACTGTAAAAGGTGCTGCTGACTTTGAAAAAGGAACTTTAACTGCTGTAATAGAAGCTCGTGCAAAAGCTACTTCAGTAACAATTGATCCAAGCAATGTAACTCCAGAACAATTAGCAGCATTTAACCAAGCTCAAAGCGGAGTAAGTTCATCTTTATCAAGATTATTGGTTTCTGTTGAGCAGTATCCAACTTTAAAAGCTAATGAAAACTTCTTGAAATTACAAGATGAATTAGCAAGTACTGAAAACCAAATTTTAACTGCTAGAACACGTTTTAATGAAGCTGTACAAGTTTACAACGGATATGTTTTAAAGATTCCAAACAACTGGTTCTTGAGCGAATACAAAGAGAAACCATACTTTGAAGCTTCTACTGGAGCAGATAAACCTGTTGAAGTAAAATTCTAAAAATTTAATATTTTTGATTAACGATTTTAGATTTCAGATCTAATCTGCAATCTAAAATCTACAATCTAAACTCTAAAATAATTTCCATGTCAAAAGTAGAAGATTTTTTAACCAAAGAAGAAGAGCAAGAAATTGTTGAAGCTATTCGTATGGCCGAAAATAATACTTCTGGCGAAATTAGAGTGCATATAGAAAAAACAACTTCTAAAGTCCATTTTGATCGGGCTTTAGAAGTTTTTCATGAATTGCGAATGGATGAAACCAAACTAAAAAATGGCGTATTGCTCTATTTTGCAGTTGAAGATAAAAACTTCGTGATTTGCGGAGATAAAGGAATTAATGATTTAGTTTCTAATGATTTTTGGGATTGTACCAAAGACATTATGGTGAATCATTTTAAAGCCGGCAATTTTAAACAAGGAATTGTTGGCGGCATTTTGAATGCTGGAGAACAACTCAAAAAATATTTTCCTTCTCAGGAAGATGATGTAAATGAACTATCTAACGAAATCTCAAAAGGATAAATAATGAAAAATTCCAAAATTAAAATCCCAAATTCCAATAGAATTTTTCAGATTACTTTTTTATTTATCGCATTATTTATCAGCAATGCTATTTTTGCGCAATTTGAGATTCCACCAAAACCAAGTTTTCAGACTTCTGTTTACGATTACGCTAACATTTTAAGTTCTACAGAAAAAGCGCAATTAGAAGAAAAGCTAATTCGTTACTCGGATTCGACTACTACTCAAATTGTAATTATTACTATTGAGAGTTTAAAAGGAGAAGATGTAAGCCAATTAGCAACGAAATGGGGCCAAACTTGGGGAATTGGAGGAACCAAAGAAGATGATAACGGAGTTGTAATTCTTTTAGCAAAAAATGAAAAAAAGATTGCAATTAATCCTGGATATGGACTTGAAGATCGTCTTACAGCGGGAATTGGAGGAACAATCATCAGAAACATTATCATACCAGAGTTTAAAGCAGGAAGCTTCTACAATGGTCTTGATAAAGGAACTGATGCCATTATTGATGTTTTTAAAGGAAAATTTAAAGGCGAACGTAAAACAACAAGTAAAGGACAAGACTTTCCTTTTCTTCCATTTATTGTAATTGTTGTAATCGTATTAATTCTGCTTTCTCGAAATAAAAGAGGCGGTGGAGGAAATTCTGGCAACAATGGCGGTGGTGGCCCTAGCCTGCTTGACGCTATTATTCTGAGTAATCTTGGAAGAAGCAGTGGTGGATTTGGAGGTTTCGGCGGATCATCTGGTGGTGGTTTTGGCGGAGGCGGAGGCTTCGGCGGCGGATTTGGCGGTGGAGGTTTCTCTGGCGGCGGATCTAGTGGAGGCTGGTAATTTATTCTGGTTCTAATTTTCTTTGTTTGAGGTTTCAAGTTTAGGTTTCAATCTTAAAAAATCATACATTTACATTTTACAATTTATTAATAGATGTTATCACATAAAGCAAAATACGCCCTTAAGGCCTTACTTTATTTAGCAGAACAAGACGAAAATCACATTTCTAGAACTGTAGAAATTGCTGATGGCGCTAACATTCCTAAAAAGTTTTTAGAGCAGATTTTATTAGATCTAAAACGCGGTCGTTTTGTGAGCAGTAAGCAGGGAAAATTTGGCGGATACTATCTAATTAAATCCAAAAATGATATCACTTTGGCAGAAATTCACCGATTATTTGACGGTGCAATTGCACTTTTGCCATGCGCTTCTTTAAATTTTTACGAGCCTTGCTCAGATTGTAAAACCGAGTCCGAATGCAGTCTGCGTCACGGTTTGATGCTTATTAGAGACAAAACTTTGAAGGCTATGGAAGGCATTACAATCGCTTCATTGGTAAAAAAATAAAAAAATATTTTCTAAAGTCTAGTAAATCGATAGAATTAATTATATATATTTGCCAAAAATAATTAACTAATCATTTACAAAATTTTAACTCATGAAAGTACATTCTAGTCAATCAGGTGGACAAAATCTTTTGCAAAAAAAACATAATTATAATTTCACAACTGTGAAAACTCTTTCATCTATGATGTGTATGTGTTGGTAAAAAAAATTTAGTTTTAAATTCTACTAATCACATATACTTAATATAAAAATGAAAACATCTATAAAAAATATATTTACAATACTTGCAGTTTTAACTTTCTCAATCTCATTTGCACAAAAAATAGATGGGGTTGTTACAACAGATCAAAATATTCCTTTAGAAGCAGCCAATGTGGTAATTAAAGGAACAACTTTTAGCACAATTACAGATTCTGAAGGAAGATTTTCGATAGAATCACAAGGCAAATTACCTCTTACGCTTTTAGTTCAGTATATAGGCTATAATACTGCAGAACTAGAAATTACAGCTATTCCTGCGTCACCAATATTGGTTACTTTACGCGAAGAAAACAAACTTGTTGAGGTGGTAGTTTCTTCAAGAAGAAGAATTGAAAAAGTACAAGATGTGCCAATTGCAGTTTCTGTTGTTACAGGAAAACAAGCAGAAGCAGCGGGAGCATTTAACGTAAACCGTATCAAAGAATTGGTTCCTTCTGTACAATTGTATTCTTCTAACCCTAGAAATACGGGAATCAACATTAGAAGTTTAGGTTCACCATTCGGACTTACCAATGATGGTATTGATCCTGGAGTTGGTTTTTATGTTGATGGCGTTTACTATGCGCGTCCAGCAGCGACTACTTTAGATTTTATCGATGTAGAGCAAATCGAGGTGTTACGTGGTCCACAAGGTTCATTATTTGGAAAAAATACTACTTCTGGAGCTTTCAATATTACCTCTCGCAAGCCAAGTTTTACACCAGGAGCTGACTTTGAAGTAAGTTACGGAAATTATGCCTTTTTACAAGCTAAAGCTTCTATCACAGGAGCATTAGGAAAAAAAGTAGCTGGTCGTTTATCTTTCTCAGGAACTCAGCGTGATGGTTTAATTGACAATATTGTTACAGGAAGACCTACAAACACGTTGAACAACCAAGGTTTTAGAGGACAATTATTATGGACTCCTACAGAAAACACAAACGTTACTTTTGCAGGAGACCTTACAACACAGCGTCCTGACGGATATGCACAGGTTGTTGCTGGTGTTGCTCCTACTCAGAGAGCTGCATACCGTCAGTTTGATGCTATTATTAAAGATTTAAATTATCAATTGCCAAGTTTAAATGCTTTTGACCGTAAGATCGATCACGATACTCCTTGGCGTTCTGGACAAGATTTAGGAGGGATTTCGTTAAACATTGATACCAAAATTGGTGGCGGAACGCTTACTTCTACAACTGCATGGCGTTTCTGGAACTGGGATCCTTCAAACGACAGGGATTTTACAGGATTACAGGTCTTAGCTAAATCTCAAAACCCAACAAGACAAACACAAATTACCCAAGAGGTTCGTTATGCTGGGCAATTAACTTCAAAAATTAGCGGTGTCGGTGGAGTATTCTTTATCGATCAGACATCACAAACAGATGGTACAGAAGAATCAGGAAATGCACAATGGAGATTCTCTCAAAGCACAACAAGTCCGTTATGGAAAACTCCTGGCCTTTTTGAAGGTTACGGAATTAAAACTGATGCAAGAATTAGAGCTTCGAGTGCTGCTGTATTTGGACAACTTGATTGGGCAGTTACAGAAAAATTTCACATCTTGCCAGGTTTGAGATATAACTTTGATAAAAAAGATGCAAGTTATTCTCGTAAAACTTACGGAGGTCTTCAGACCACAGATCCTGCATTATTGGCTTTGAAAAAATCAGTTTACTCAGATCAAGCATTTGATTCAGATACAGACAATACGGATTTTTCTGGAAATATCACTCTTACCTATAAAGCATCAGATAAAATAAATGCTTATGCAACTTATGCTAAAAGTTACAAGCCAGTTGGGGTAAACGTAGCTGGGCTTCCAACAAATGCCGCAGGTCAGCCAATGACTGAACTTGCAGTGGTTAAACCAGAAAAAGTAAATCATTATGAAATTGGAGTAAAAACATCTCCTTTCAAAAATTCAATCTTCAACTTAACGTTCTTTAATACTGACATCAAAGATTTCCAAACCAACGTTCAGGCAGCTGAATTGGGTGTAAATCGCGGATATCTTGCCAATGCAGATAAAGTACGCGTAAGAGGTGCAGAATTGGATGCAAGCTTTGTGATCAGCTCACACTTAACAATCAATGGTGCTGCAACTTATACAGATGGTAAATATGTCAAGTTTACCAATGCGCCACTTCCGTTAGAAGAAACAGGAGCGCCAGTTGCCTTCAAAGATGTTTCTGGAACTGAATTGCCAGGAGCTTCAAGATGGGCAGGTTCTCTTGGAGGTGAGCTTTCTGACAATGCAAGATTCTTTGGTAATGCTGGAAAAATCTTCTTCGCTGCTGACGGATATGCTCGTTCTGAATTTTCTTCAAGCCCTTCGGCTTCAAAATATTTAGTGGTACAAGGTTACGCAATCTTCAATGCCCGTTTAGGTTTCCGTGCTTCGCAAGGTCTATCTATTCAATTTTGGGGAAGAAACCTTTTCAACAAAGATTACTACGAGCAATTATTGCCTGCAGGTGGTAACTCAGGACAATATGCTGGAGTTCTTGGTGATCAAAGAACTTATGGAGTTACACTTAAGTATTCACTGTAAGCGGTTAGGTTAGTTAGTTTTAGTATTAAAAACGAGATGCATTTTAATGTGTCTCGTTTTTTTATTTTCACAAAAAAATATATAAAACAGATTTTAAAACAATTAGGAATGAGATCATTTGTATAAATTCGCAGCCTGAATTTGTAGCAATTGAACCGAACCTTTAAACTTATATCTTCTCTACTCTTTATTAGCCAGTTAATAACGGGCCAAAACCAAAGAAATATCGACCAGCAGACTTTGACTTGGATTCGGTATTACAATATTTTTCCGTTATCTGAAAAATGGTCTATTCATTCTGAATTTGATAATAGAAGTTTTGTAAATCCTGTTCATGAGAATCTTTTTGTTATAAGATCTCAAGCTCGTTACAGAGCAGCTAAAATGGTAGATTTGGGTGCTGGTTTTGCTTTTTTTAGTGTCAATACTCAAAACCCAAATATTGATCCTGATTATTCTATTCCTGAATATCGTGCACAGCAAGATATAACATTGATTAATGACATTGCCAAAATCACTTTTCATAACCGCTTTCAGCTGGAAGAACGATTCATTCAAAAAGCAGACAAAAGCGGACTTCTAGATGAATTCTCTTATGCTTTCAGATTCAGATACCGTTTACAATCCATGTTTACCCTTTGGGAAAAAGAAGGAAGAAGTATAAAAGGCACTATTTCAGATGAAATTTTATTCAATTTCGGAAAAGACAATCGCAGAAATACATTTGATCAAAATCGTTTCTACGTTGCTTTACGTTATCATTTCAATCCAAATCTTGGTTTAGAATTGGGGTATTTAAAAAACTTTCAAAGACGCGCCAGCGGCGTAGATTTTTATGATCGTGATATTATCAGGTTCACGGTTTATCATAGAATTAATCGGAAAAAGTTATGAGTTATGAGTTATACAAAAAATGCCTGTCAAATTAAATTTGACAGGCATTTTTTGTAACCTTTGAACCTTTGTTCCTTTGAATCTTTGCACCTTAAAAGCTAAGATCCTCTCTGTCTCTTTCCTCCTTTTTTACTTTCAGCGAAGTTTCCAATTTTATAAGCTAAAGAAAACATTACGTAACGTTTTAAAACAGTGTTTTCTTCATCTCTGATTGAGGTTGGCGAAATAGTTCTTGTTGCACTTTGGTTCTGGTTTAAAACATCATACACTTTTACTTTTGCGTATAATTTTTTATCCAAAAACCCATAAGAAAGACTTGTGTTCCAAAGGAAAAAATCCTTTTTGAAATCGTCTGAAATATTTGAATTATAAGTATATCCAAAGTCATTTCCGAAAATTAAATTAGCTGGCCAATACGAGGTTGTCTGCATATTAATTCTATGAATTACGTTTGAAGTCGCGTCTCTTGAATAATTTTCATATCTCGTTTCGTTATAGGATAAACTATATGATGGCGCAATCGAAAGCACTTCACCATAATCGTAAGAAGCATAAACACTTGGCGTAACAACAACCGATTTTGCATAATACAAAACAGCATTTGTAAATCCTTTGTCAAAATTATAATTACCGCTTAAACGCAAACCGTATCTGATCGTGTGAGCATCTTTTTTAATCTGCTGGTTCCAGTTTCCTCCAATCGAAGCAGAATATGTTCCTGAAATATTTACATAAGTTGTATTTCTTTTTCCGCTGTCGTCATAAATTGAAGTAGAAACAACATCATTATTATAATAATCTCCTTTAAGAAATAAACTGTACCCAGAGCGTGTTCTAAAATCAAAATTCTTAAAATCAACACCTGCTGTGCTTTTTTCAATCGGGTTTAGATTTGGATTTCCGATTACGCTATTCAATGGATTATTCAAATCTGCAACTGGCATTAATTGTGTTGCTGAAGGTAGTGCATTAGAATAATCGTACTTAAAAGTTAAATTTCTAGAACGGTCAAATTTGTATCGAAGCTGTGCTGTTCCATAAGGCAGCATATATCTTTTATTCAAATCTGTAGCTTGATTCAAGTAAAAAGAATGATTGTCAAACTCCACGATCGATGTTCTCGAATTTACATTCAGCGTAAATTTACTCTTCTGCCAAGTAATACCCACTTTTGGCGTAATCGAATTTTGCTTTGACGTGGTATAATTAGTCAGCGATAGATTTAAATCTGAATAGTCTTGTGAGGCATCATCAAAATTAAATGTCTTTTGATCGTTCATAGAACTCTGCCAGTCAAAATCGGTGCCGAAACGAAGTCTCAACGAATCGGTTACAGGCTCTGTATATTCTAAATCAAGCGAATAAGCATCACTTTTTGAGGTGTTTTTTGCATTCTGATTTCTTTCATCATTTGGCTTATTATCCTGATAAAAAATAGTTTCAGAAATGTTTATTCCGTTCGAATCATTTTTAGTGTTATTGTTATTAAAAACCACACTTAAATTTCGCGATTGCTTCTTAAAAGTTTTGTTGAAATTAATGCTATTGGCAAAACTCGTATTCGAACTTTCTGTATGCGATGTCCCTGTACTTTCGTTTAAAGCATCACCATTTTCATTCTCAGAAAAAGTCGAAGAAGATGAATTGCTATTTGATTCGGATAAATTCAATTTAGGAGCAAAAACAATCTGCATAGTAGGATTGATTTTGTACTCTAACTCAAAATTCACCTTGTTTCCAGTGTTTTCATTTCTGGTTTTAGAATCAGCTTCAGTTAAAATATTTCCTGTTGGCAATAAACTCAGCTGATTGGATTTGCTTTCGTTTTTGGTCACAGCATTTGTAAAGTTGTAACTGCTCATAAACTCCAAATCTTTTGTCCAGTCATCAGAATAATTAATACCAGCCAAAGTAGACTGCGTAATTCCTTTTCCTCCACTGCTTGCGCCTTGGCTGCCACCTTTAGCATTACGTCCGCCTCCCATATTATCAAATACCTCATCCATAGAAAACCCAGTTGAGTTGATATTGTTTGACGAAGCCAATACGCTTATTTTCTGTTTATTTTTGAAAAAGTTCATCATTAAACTGCTTTCGTAGCGTTCGTCTGAACCGTATCCGCCAAGGACTTTACCGAAATACCCTTTATTTTTCTTTTCGTCAATGGTAATATTTATACTCGAGTAATCTGAAGTCGATTCTTGTTTAGCCAATTCTTCTTTCTTGGTTTTAAAATCAGAAACCTGAACTTTTTTAATAATATCAGCTGGAAGGTTTTTAATGGCAATCGCTCCATCTTTATCAAAAAACGCTTTTCCGTTGACTAAAACCTGATTGACTTCTCGCCCATTTACCGTAATTTTTCCGGTATTATCGACATCAAAGCCCGGCAACTGTTTTAGTAAAGTTTCCACATTAGCATCTGGACGAACTTTATACGAGCCAGCATTAAATTCTAGAGTATCTTTTTTAATGGTAATTGGCGGTGCCTCACTTTTAATTACCACTTCATTTAAAACATTGGCATTTTCAAGCAGGTACAATTTACCAAAGTCTTTACTTTCTGTAAGCGCTTTTTGCTCTTCAAAATAAGTTTGATACCCTGTATAATTTACTTTTAAGAAAACTGGCTTATCATACTTTTTAGTATTGATAATAAAATTTCCGTTTTTATCGGTTGTAGCATATTCAATAATAGTGGAATCTTTTACAGCAGTAAAATAAACGGTCGCGAGTTCAAGCGGAAGCTGCGAGTTGATATCAACTACAGTTCCTTTAATAACGATATTGTTTTGGGCATTTGCCGAATAAACAAAAGCTAAAAACAATAAAAGTGAATAAATTCTGGTCATAAAATTAGGTTAGTTAGATCAGTAAGACTTAAAAAAACGCAAAAGGTTTAATTGTATTTTTTACATTTATTCAAATATAATGCCAATAAAAAATTGATACTATAATAAAGATAGACACAAAACATAAAAAAATCCCCTATTCAGGGGACTCATTTTTTTATTTTTCTCTTATATAAATATCGATCGGAACTCCGGCAAAATCCCATTTCTCACGAATTTTATTCTCAAGGTATCGCTTATAAGGTTCTTTAACGTATTGCGGTAAATTGGCAAAAAATACAAATTGTGGTGTTTGCGTTGGCAATTGCATACAATATTTGATCTTTACATATTTTCCTTTTGTCGCTGGCGGTGGATACGCTTCAATTACTTTCAACATATATTCGTTGAATTTTGAAGTTGCAATTCTTTGTTTTCTGTTTTCGTAAACTTGAACTGTTGCTTCAAGCGCTTTTAATAAACGCTGTTTCGTTAAAGCAGAAACGAATAAAATTGGCACATCTGTAAAAGGCATCAATTCTTTTTTGATTTTCTCTTCGTAATCACGAGTAGACATAGTATCTTTTTCTACTAAGTCCCATTTGTTTACCAAGATTACAACTCCTTTACGGTTTTTCTCAGCCAACCAGAAAATACTCTGATCTTGCCCTTCAAATCCGCGTGTTGCGTCGATCACCAAAATACAAATATCTGCATGCTCAATTGCTCTAACAGAACGCATTACAGAATAAAACTCTAAATCTTCTTTTACTTTTGCTTTACGGCGAATACCAGCAGTATCAACCAAGTTAAATTCAAAACCAAAACGGTCAAATTTAGTGTCAATAGCATCACGAGTTGTTCCGGCAATATCAGTAACAATATAACGATCTTTGCCAATCAAAGCATTGATAAAACTAGATTTTCCAGCATTCGGACGACCTACAACCGCAAAACGAGGCAATTCAACTTCTGGCGTTTCTGGTTCTGGTTTTTCTGGGAACGCTTCGATTAAAGCATCCAATAAATCCCCTGTTCCACTTCCAGAGATACTCGCAAAAGTATAATATTCACCTAAACCAAGGTTATAAAACTCTACAGCGTCTTTCTCACGCATGGCATTATCAACCTTATTTACAGCCAATAAAACTGGTTTTGTTACTTTGCGAAGCAATTTTGCAACGGTTTCATCCATTGGCGTAATTCCTTCTTCAACATCAACCACAAAAATAATAACATCGGCTTCATCGATAGCAAGCTCAACTTGTTTACGAATTTCACCTTCAAATACGTCATCACTTCCGCGAACGTATCCACCTGTATCAATGACAGAAAACTCTTTTCCGTTCCACTCGCTTTTACCATAGTTTCTATCACGGGTAACCCCAGATACTGAATCTACAATAGCTTCTCTTCTTTGTATCAGCCTATTAAAAAGGGTCGATTTCCCCACATTAGGTCTTCCTACTATCGCAACAATGTTATTACTCATTTTATTGAATTTTAGATTTTAGACTTTAAATTTCAGATTCTTAGCTTCCTAAAAACCTAATCACTTGCAATCCAAAATGCCTTATTAAAATTTTTTGCAAAGGTAGTTAAAAAAAGTTGCTGAGACGCTAAGTTTCTAAGTACCTAAGTTTTTATTGTTTTTTTGTATAATTTTCAGGAGCTAATCCAGCTATCCGCTATATCTTTTCCTGGCTAAAGAAGCCAGAAAAAGGATACCGCTCCTATCTGGGCTAGGGCACTTATTTTCAAAAGAACTTTCGTTTAACGATTAAACAAATCAACGATTAACCGATTAAACAAAAAAACTACTGATTATAACCAAATCGTTTCAGCATATTGGCGTTGCTTCTCCAGTTTTTGTTCACTTTTACATAAAGTTCAATGTGAATTTGTTTTCCGAAGAATTTCTCTAAATCAGCTCTAGCATCGGTTCCAACTTTTTTCAACGCTGCACCTTTATGCCCGATAATAATTCCTTTTTGTGTATCGCGTTCTACCATAATTACAGAACGGATTCTGATAATATTTTCCGTTTCATGAAATTCTTCTGTTACGATTTCTACTGCGTATGGAATTTCTTTGGCGTAGTTCAATAGGATTTTCTCACGGATTGTTTCGTTAACAAAGAAACGTTCTGGTTTGTCTGTTAATTGGTCTTTAGGGTAATAAGGTGGTGATTCTGGCAATAATTCGATAATTCTTCCGAAAACTTCTGGAACGTTGAAATTCTGCAATGCCGAAATTGGGAAAATCTCTGCATTTGGCACTTTTTCTTTCCAGAAAGAAACTTGCTGTTCTAACTGTTCTTGGTTTGAATTATCAATTTTATTTAAAAGCAATAAAACCGGAATCTTAGCATGAATGATTTTCTTGAAGAAATCTTCATCTTTCAGATCCTGCTCGCCTATTTCGACCATGTAGATTAAAATGTCAGCATCTTCAAAAGCCGATTTCACAAAGTTCATCATCGATTCCTGCATTTCGTACGCAGGCTTGATGATTCCTGGAGTATCAGACAAAACCAATTGAAAGTCTTCTCCGTTTACAATTCCAAGAATTCTATGACGTGTAGTTTGTGCTTTTGATGTAATGATCGACAATCGTTCTCCAACGAAAGCGTTCATCAATGTTGATTTTCCAACATTTGGATTTCCGATAATATTTACGAAACCTGCTTTATGTGACATTTTTTGCTTTATTTATTTTGCAAAGGTAGTCATATCAACTCAATACAGAAAATAAAACATTTTTTAAAGTTTTCGTTGGATTTCTCAAAAATCGCCGTATCTTTGCACCCGAAACATCGCGGGATAGAGCAGTAGGCAGCTCGTCGGGCTCATAACCCGAAGGTCACAGGTTCGAGTCCTGTTCCCGCTACAGAGAACAACCCATCAAAATTTTGATGGGTTTTTTGTTTTTTATTAGCTCCTTCAACCCTTGCAAACGTTGAAACTAAGGCAAAAACTAGGTTCACTTTATCGGTTAGATATTGCCTGTTTTCAGCTCTAATTGACAATCCCTCTGGAAATACCAAATTCTGAATTCTTATTTTACTCTCAATATCTCCTTCTTTCCAGTATTTACTGATGTTCGAGACTTTTTCTACAACTTTATCGATATGTCTTTTGTGGTTAGATATTTTTTTTGAGCTGGCATGAATCTGGCTTTCAATCATCTTTAATTCGGTCTCAAACTGAAGCGCATATCTATTGTATTTTTCATCTCCAAAATTTGAGTTCTCAAAATAGCGTTTATCCAAATTCTCAATTTTAGTTTCAACATCTTTTTTCTTTTCAAGCAAGCTTTTCATTTCTTCTTTAGCTTCTGCGTTTACATCTTCAAAAAATTTATTCAACTGCATTTTAAAAGGCTGTACAAATCGTGAGTTTAATGTATATTTTGACAATAACCTTTCGAAAGAATCATTCAACCCTTCCATTTTTGATTTTTGGGTAGTCAAAGCGTTAAAACTGGCATTTTTACACTTTTGGCATTTATAATAGTGTGCTTTCTTTTTTCGAACCTCATAGCTTGTTAAAAGGCATCCGCACTCGCATCTTAAAAATCCTGTAAGGGGTCTAAATTCATTAACTTTAGTTTTACAATATTCCTTAACTGCAATCACACTGTTTTCAGAAAGCATGTAATCCACTTTCAGGAAATCTTCCTCACTGACTAAGCCTGACCAGTTTCCTTTCACTGGTTCTTCAATTAATGAATTAACTAAGATTCCGCAATAAAATGGATTGCGCCACATGGAACTCATTCCTTGTTTGGAAATAACCAGATTCAGTTTTTCAAGTTTCTCTCTGATTACATAATCTCTTTCCCCTGCAAGCTTCCATTTCCAAGCCTTTTTTAAAATTTCTCCTTCCTGATTGATGGTAATAGACTGTGTATCCTGCATTAAAGCGTAATCTCCCACTTTTCTGCCTCGCATTGTATAACCTCTTGGAGCTTTGCCCAGCCAGTTTCCTGATCTGAGCAGTGCCTTCATGCCTGGAATGGTTTTTTCTAATCTGTCCATGTTTTCTCTTCTGGCATCTAAGAGCTTGCTGTAAATATCTAATTTACTATATTCATCATTGGTGCAGAGTCCTGACGATGTTTCAATCAAGTGAACACCCAGTTTATCCACCAGTTCCTGCACAATAGTAATAGCATTGCCTCCTGTTCTGGAGAACCTGCTGATAAATTTGATAGCTATTGCAAAAGGTTTCTGCTTTGCGCTTTTAACCTCTTCAAATAATTTAGTAAACTCTTTTCTTGTGAAATCTCCCGAAGCACTCTCATAAGTACCTCCAAGTATATTTTTAAGTGAATAACCATTCTTAGAGGCAAACTGAACAATTTCACTCCTCTGCTCTTCAAGACTGTTGTTTACTAACTGAAGTTTAGAACTTACCCTTGTATAGCCCCAGATTTCTTTTACCTCAATCTTTTGAGCCAGCTTTTCTTTTTGGAATTTTTTGAAATTTTCAACACTCATATTTTTAACTTTAAAAATTATAAACTATTACTGCTAATTGAAACAGGCTTTCAATTATCTCCTGCCCTTCCGATTCTGATATTGTTTCAAAACCTTTACAGCTTCTTAATTCTTCAATAGTTAATTTTACCTGATTCTTTTTAGCTTGTAGCTGTACTAAGGCAGTTTCTGCCGTGATCCTGCTTTTAACTGTTTCGTTATTTTCCATTCTGCACCTCCAGCTTTAAACAGCTAAAGACCGTTTTTAAGGTCTCTGCTAATTATACATTATTATACTTTAATAAATATATAAATGCATGCTCTAAATGACTGCCGTACCAGCACTGCTGGTGCTCTTTGTCTTTTAATGTCGTTATCTCCAATACAATTACAGGCAGACAACCTGTGGCAGAACTACAGATGAAAGTTGTATTTTTTAAAAGAAATAGTAATTAATTAAATCTCACGAATGTATCCTATCAATTCTTTATATACGGTACATTGAAAATCGTGTTTCATACATTTGATGCAAATTAAACATTCCAGAAACGTTCTTAAAGTTTTGGTTTCCTGCGGTTAGCCTTTCGTTTCAACTGATTGGCAAAATCAGTTTCCTGAAAATCTTCTCCCTGAGCTTGGGGCAGTAAGCTTCCAAATGTTTCAACAGCATTATTCTCCTGTCCGCTGTAAGACGTGTTTTCCTTTCCTAACGAGTCAGGATGGCTGTTTGAGTGATTAATCTGACTACCCTCACGAAATGTCTCCTTTGCAGTGGGATTATTTTTTAAAGCCAGATCTGTTTTGTTGCCGTTATTCCACCAGTCATTGAATACATTAGCAGAAAGGTTTTTAGCCAGCTCTGATCCGTTCCAGACACTGCGGGATTTGTGGTCAATAAAAGTAATGCCGTAAATACGTCCTCCAGCATTTCGCCTTACAACAATATTGATCCTTTCTTCCATTAGCTTTTTCCTGAATTCGGACTCATTTGTTGCTGTCTGCAATACTGATTCGATCCTGTTTTTAACTGATTCCTTCACGGGACTGTCTTTTAGTTTCACTCTGTTCTGGTCGCACTGGGATTGCAGCTGCAGATAACCTGCACTTTTACCAAACAGAGAAGCCTTAAAGGGATTACTTGCTTTTTCTCCCTTTTCATTTAATGCAGAATATACCAGTCCCAGTTTTGAAATTCCATTGTATTCCCCTTTGACTTCCTCAGCAGTAATATTAAAAAGCGAAAGCACGGCATTATATGCCCCAAAAGTTTGGAACTGGTAATATGCAGGCAGATAGCGAAGCACCGAAGCCATCTGGCTTTTTATATCTCCTGCCTTATAGTCAACTGGTTTAAATGTTGGGCTGTCTGTCTCTTGCTGTTTTTCTACAGCCGATATAAGGCTGTACTTTTTTTCTAATGCCCTGCAGACCGCCATTGAACGCCTTTTTTCAAATTTATCGGATATTTTCCTACCGTCTTCATCCACGCAGACAGACACTATATGAATATGAGTGCGGTCTATATCAGTATGTTTGAATACCGCAAAAGGCTGATTTCCGTAGCCCATCTCCCTCATGTAGTCCTGTGCCATATTCTCAAAATCAGTATCGCTTACATTGTCTTTCGGATCAGGATTTAAGGAGATATGAAGTATGGGTTTTTCTGTTTTTCTGTTAGCCAGCAGGTACATTTCAAAAGATCGGGAAAGCTGTTCTAAGGAATAACTGCCATCAGGGGATTGGATTATCTTTTGGGTAAACAAAACCTGTGCACTTTCTTTTTCAACTTTTTGATAATTATAGGCTAATGTCCCGTACAGACTGCTTCCTCTTCCTATTTTTGCTATCACTTTTTCAGGTGTTTTTCTTCAAATTCCGCTGTGAGCTGTATTATCTTTTGGCACAAAACACCTAATTCTATCGTTTCTTTTGCCAATTTATAGAGATATACGGGAGCTTTCTTTTCGGAAAAATTACGTTGCATAATCTTTACAACCTGATTGTAATTAACCCCAATAGCCCGAAACTGTCCGAATAAGGCAGTTAGAAGTATGTAATAATCCATTGTCGCTTTATCGATCTTTACGCTCTTGATGCCTTTTTGAAAAATGCAGGCAGTAATAAAGTGAGCCATTACATTTATTCCCGAGCTCTCAAAAAGGATCAGAAACTGTGCATTTTCTTCAGCGGTAAGACTGATTGAGTAGCGGTGGACTGCAGGATCTATTTTGGGATGCCTGCCTCCTTTGTGCGGGGTCTTTTTTTGTTCATTTTCCATGACTTCAATTATGGGTATCATTTAAAAAAATAAATCCAATATATTTTATAATCAGTACTTACGCCCCTATTTGGAAGTACTGGGAAGTGTTTGGAAGCATCTGGCTCAGTTACCCAAAATACCGTCTTAAACCTTTAAGCTTGGACAGCCTCTGACAAGCAAAGCCACCTGTAGACACTCTTAAAGAGCAGGACTTTTTCAGAATTAATTTTTCTGAAAATATAAAATTATGCTCTACAAAGAAACAGTCAGCAAGGAGATGTGGGAACTTCTCCAAAGGCTTATGAAAGATGAAAAACTAAAAGACCACATCTTGGTCGGCGGTACAGCTCTGGCACTGCGCTTAAGACACCGCCTCTCTGTAGATATTGACCTTTTCACGACAAAAGAATTTGACCCGAAAATGATGTTGGAGTATCTAGGCAAGACATATGGCGCAGATGAAAAAGAAAGCAGAACATACAATAACACTGTTCTTACTTACATTAATGACATCAAAGTTGATATTGTAACCCATAAATATCCTCTTTTGAATGCTGTGGAAACTGCTGAAGGAGTCCGTATGATTTCAAATGAAGACATTGGAGCCATGAAACTCCACGCAATCCATCAGAGCGGAAGCAGATACAAGGATTTTGTCGATATGTACTATATGCTTGAAGAAGAACCATTAAAATTCTATCTGCAGGCTTATCAAAGAAAATATGACCGAGAACCTTACTGGGCTTCTATAGGTCTGAATACTTATGACAAAATTACCACCTTTGACGGTGTAGACATGCTCAAAGGAAAAGAACAGAGCTGGAAAAACATCCAAAAACGGCTGGAACTGGCAGTAAAAAATCCTTTGCATAAATTCAAATCAGAAAGTCAGGATTTACCCGATAATCCCAATAAAAAGAGAGGTTTTCCCAGGTAATTCGGCAGAAATTGCTTATATTTGACACTAACCTTATTTAAGAAATAATGAAGCCATCAGTTAAAAAAATACCTGATCTTCATCCTAAATTCTTCTGGGATTTTAGATTTGACAAGATCGATTGGGAAGGGGGATATAAAATGGTAATTGGACGTATTATAGAGCGTGGAGGACAGGATCAGATTGACGAAATTGTGCGTTTTTATGGTCGTGACAAAGTGATTACTGCTGTGCGTGATGAAATTTCCTTTCTGCCCAACTATGCCATTGAAGAAGCTCTTAAATTCTTTCCTGAACTCAAAAAGGAAGAAATGTACTGCTACCTCAACCGCAGGGATAAACCCTACCACTGGATTTAGTTCTGCATTTAATAAATTAAGCCCTCTGACCATAATGATTAATCAATTCACTATGGATCTGGAGGGCATGTCCATAAACATAATCTTCCATTTTATGTTTACTATCCGCACAATGGCGTATGCTTTTAAACGATTATCCAAATAATATATTATAGGCTTAAAACATTAGTTTTAAAAAGCTGTCTGCAATATCAGAATATCTGCCAGATTTTAATTATAAGATTCCATCATTATGTTCTAATTTTACAAGTATCTTTTAATTGGATTTTTTTAGTCTTTCATAAAAAGAACAACAAAAAAGAAAACGAAAGTATGACGGGCTGTTTCAGTCTGGCAAAAAGACTTCGGCATAATGCCTTGCTCGCATACTCACAAGCCACCCTTCGGGACTTATTCCGATTCCTTTTGGCCTGCCTGCATCCCGTCCTGTGAAATTGCTTTCTTTTTCTTTTTTTCGGTTTTTCTGTTTTCGTTTGAAAATATATATGGTTTTATATAGGTATGCAAGGCTGTAACTTAAAGCTTATTTACATACTTAGATACAGTAGTAATGATGTCTTTGCGTAAAAGCATAGATATGCAGAAGAGTAAAGCTGTATATGCGTATCTGCATAAGTACAGCTTTATAAAACTATTTGCTCACGGGCTTATACATAACTATAAATATGTCCGTACTTTTAGCTTTATACACATAACCAAATAAGCATGAGCAGTTATAAATAAATATATAATTTTAATCATACATATCTAAATAGCTACAATTCGGAAAAGAACTTTATTTTAGATTTTTGGAATTTAGCGGTGTGATCTAAGTCAGAACTGCTAATGCTGTTCTGTTTTTTTTAGCCTTATCAAGGCTGATTCTAAAATTAATTCTAAAACATAAAATATCTCCTAAATAAAAAAAGGGCATCAAGCCCTTTCAATTAAATCTATTGCAATAATATTTTCGAGAGAAAATAGCAAGATACTATTATGAAAACCTAATTTTTTTCTGATTTTTTTTAGAAAAAAGTCCAGTAACACACCCTCTTTTAAAACTAGAAGTCTTATATGGCATTTGGAGGCTCTCTTTGGCAATATTGCACAGTACACTCTTTTTACTTTCTTGACTTTACTTTGTAAAGATTTTATACGGCCCTTAATATGTTTTGAAAAAAGCAAGCGGGAGTTGGGCAGAGCCCTACTCGCTTGCCCCTTTGCTGGGGCTTCGGGGGATTTGGGTATACTCTGGGTATACTAATAGGCTTTGAGGCTGTCTGCAGTAAAACATGAGGTATACCGCCCAGTATATCGGTATTTAGAAAATGAGTGATATGGAGTTAAAAAAATAATGTTATGAAACCCAGAGATACCAACAGTATCCGTTATCCTAAAGAAACTGATGACAAAATAGAGAAAATGGCTAAAGCTCTTAAGCGCAGTAAAAAAGAGCTATTCTGCCAGATGGCGGATTATTTTTACAGAAGCAAAAAAGATCCGGCAGACCCTGGTGATGAAATGCTCAAACGCGAACTGTCTTCCGGCATCAGCCGTATCCTGTCTTTTATCCGCCAGCAGGAGAAGGATTTTCTCCTGCCGCTGTTTACCGATATCGGTAACTTGAAAACCATTTCTTCCATGCAGATAGAAATTCTCGAAGGAATAGGCAGAGATCTTTTGTCCGAAAGTGAGAAAACTGCTGTTCTTGTCAAACGGAGTGAGCAGCTTATAAATGGCATTAAACACTTGCTTTCAAAGCAGAAAGAGAAAGAAATGCTTAAAGAACAGTTCAGCCAATTGTTGGATTATTATATAAACCAGCGTGAAGAAATGGGGTGGACTACAGCCGGCACAAAAAAAGAAGAACTTATAACACACGTAAGGCAGGCAGTCAAAAATCTATAGCGTCATGTACATTAATATTACGGATTCTGAAACAGGGAATAACAAAGGAAGTTCCGGACAGCTGGTAAATTATCTGGAAAAAGAGAATCGGGCTGCGCCTGAAGAAGACCATGTAAAGGAATTATGGTTCAATACTGAAAACAGGAAGATCATGCCACAAGAAGCCAGGGTAAGAATAGATAACAATATAGCCAAGCTGGGCCGCCGTGATGCGAAGTTCTTCCTTGTCAACATAAGTCCCAGCCAAAAAGAAATTGTTTTTCTAAAAGAACGTTTTGGGGCCCAAGTCGCAGAAGAGAAACTAAAACAGTACGCTGTCTTGGTAATGGATGCCTATGCCCATAATTTTAAACGCCCCGGCATTCAGGACAGTAGAGATCTGTTATGGTACGGCAAGCTCGAACGTTACCGTTATTACAGCTTTAGGGATCCAGAGGTAGAGCAGGGAATCGTAAAAGCAGGGGAACGAAAGACAGGGGAACAGATGCATATACAGATCATTGTCAGCAGAAAAGACATCTCCAACAAAATCAAGCTCAGTCCGATGAACAATTCCAGAGGCAGCAACAAGAAGCATTCCCAGAGGCTCGGCCAGTTCGATAGGGTTTCTTTTAAAAGTTCAGGGGAACTGATTTTTGATCAAATGTTCGGTTTTGACCGGTCATTAAAAGACACAATGAACTATGCCCTGACCATGAAAAATGGTACTGCAGAGCAGAAACGAGAAATTAATTTACTGGATCAGCTTCAGAGTAGACTGATCAATTCAGGTACACAAGGCTTCCCTGATACAGCAAAGGATATTTTCCAAAGCCAGAGCTCAGAACCCGAACAGCTCACTGATGGCATTGGTTTATCCAAAACAGGTCTATTGAATATTCTTTCTTCTCCCGATCCTTTGATGTATGAGAATATGGAAGATCAGATTACTGGCTTCAAGAAGAAAAAAAAGAAAAAAAGACGTCCACCCGGGACATAAGCCTGAACATGTAAATTCCGCCAAAAATAATTATATTTGTATATCATAGAGGTTATGCCTGTCAAAGGACAAAGACCATCTACTGCAGCCCGCAAAAGCGGGTTGCTTACTTTTTAAGAAGATTTTTTTTTTCCGTACTCTCAAAAACGTTACAAATTTCAATGCCGCTATTATAATCAGTAATATAATCCTGTTCATTTTTATAAAGTGTGTAAATAAGAACAAGTAATTTCCTTTCTAAAGCAACAATCCCCGTCCTGCCTGGTTTCCCTCTATCCTTTAACTGATTAAAATAGGTTTTTAGGTTTTTGTTATGAATAATAGAACAGACTCCTGCCATATATAAAGCTGCCCTGATATGCGCATTTCCCCTTTTGGAGATACGCGGTCGCCAAGAGAGCGTGCCGGATTCTTTCATGATCACGTCCAGTCCGACATAGCTTACCAGTTGGCGCCTACCTCCAATATTGGCAAAACCGTCCGTCTCTGCTATAACGGTAATAGCAGTTACGAAGTTGATTCCTGGAATTGTAATGGTATGGCAAATCCGTTTCCATAACTCAGGATCACTTGCTGCCAGTTCGCGCATTTGCTTTTCAATATCAACAAGTTGTCTGCTGGCTAGCAAAACACGTTCTTCCAAACGCTCCACGCTATGGGGAAAAGCTTGAAAAGAATGATTCAGCGCATGCAGCTGGTTTGTCAGTGAATTCCTGTCTCTGATAAGTGCCATACGTTCCCTGCTCAATCTTTTTAAGACACGCATTTTATCACTGGGACGATTCCATGAGGTAAGCTGACGCTCCAGTCCCATGCGTGCCAGCATAGAAGCATCACTTTTATCTGTTTTATTTTTCTCATCCAGACTTTTGGCATATTGCTTTCCCTTTGCAGGCTGAATGATACTTAAAGAATATCCCACATCTGAGAGAAAATAAGCCGCTTCTTCATGATAAGTTCCAGTTGCTTCCATATTGACGTACATGACAAGGTACTCTTCTTTCTTTTTATCAAGCCATTCTCCAAGTTTAACAAACCCGCTCCTGTTGTTGTCAAATACTCGTGAGGCAACTGCCTTGACCTTCAATTCGTCGGTAAAGAAAGACAGGCAGCAGTCAATCTTTTTCATTGATACATCAATACCCAGACATTGTTTCAGTATTGCTTTTTTACTCATAACTTTTTTGTTATTAAAAGAAATTGATCCAGAGAGATATCCCACAGTCTATACTCATCTTTCTACACAGGCTCGGGGGATTTAGACCTCCGGCTTAAAATACTATAGAGACTCATGGATAGAATACGGTAAAGGTAGATTCTTGCTTATGCATACATCATAAAGCTAAAATGTTGCAGGTTGTTTGGACACTCTTTTGCCACTTCCTCCCTATATCAATATCTTGTGATTATCGTTTTAAATTACAACTTTTAAAAAGAGCAGGATGAATCGGAAAACGTTTTTTATACGCTTAAGTTCCGATTCTCCCGTCTTAGTGAAAGATAAAATACTCATGATTCGAACAACCATAATTGGAATAAGGTAAAATCTTGCCATGCATACATGTTAAACATGCTGTGGAGTTGTGTTAGTTACTCTTAGAACTGAATTGTCTCTTTCGCTGTAAGTAATTTAATAGAATTAATTATCCCATAAAATAGGATGTAGAGTTATAATAAATACCCTTAACCTAGTCTGTTGAATTACTTCTGCTAAAGTATGAGTTGTGTTTTGAGATGCTTGAAATGAATTCAGCATCTCAAAACAACTTGCCCTGCGGGGCTGGAAAAAACCTCCAAAGTCGGCTTTTTTTTAAATTATGACCGGACATGAATCAGTCTGAACTGCTTTTTTTATTTTCCTTTAGATATCTGCTGTGAAGCATGTCCAGCAGATCCCCTTCTTCTAATGGGATCAGCATTTCAATCACTTTAAGAAGGCTGTAAACATATCGTTCAGTCTGCTTGTGATTGTTCTCACTTATTTCAATTCCTTCCAGCGCCAGCATTCCTGCTTTAAGCAGATCCATAATCATGGTAAAAAGATCAGAATACCCACTAACATTTATGTTGAGATTGTAGACGTCTTTTCTTGTTTTTGACGCTGGCTTGAGCATTACAAAATAATGCTCTGGATTCTCAACCATATCCCTTAATTTGATTTTATTTTTTCCCATATCAGTATATTTTATCAGTTAAATCGATCCTCTCTGGATGATGCAGTAATTTCATTGTTCTGCATTGTCTGTACTCAGGCTCACTTTTTTTATTTTTTCTATCCCTCTATCACGCATAAGCTGGCTTGCATCAAGCATCTTGACAAGATAGATGTAGGGAGTTATGAGATCATAATCAAATTCTTCAGTGAATGGAGAGAGTGACAGGTGTGCAATTTCAAAAAGGAAAAATTCAAATTTAGCTATGGTATTCTGTTCAAATGCTTTCTGAAATACTGTGAATGGATTCTCATACTCCTGCTCTGTCAGTGAAGCCATATCAAGTTTTGACTTACAGACGCATGATTCTTTAACTTTCCATTTTCTGTTTTTGTACTGCAGAAGAAAACATGCTTTCACAAAAGAGCTGAAAGCACAGCGAAAAACAAGCAGCTGTCCGGGATATCTTATCCTGCATACTTCTGTTTTATGTATATACAGAAATGTCTCACTGAGCACTTCCTTATATGAATCAAGATGGGCAAAGTCAAAAAAAGCATCCATAACCTCAAAAGGATTTTTAATCTCATAGCCTGCCCAAAACTTGGTTTCAAAGGATTTTATATTCTTTTTCATGTCATGTTTCTTTTTTGTTTTTTTTCAATGCCTCTTTCATTGATAAGCTCTCCTGCATCCAGCAGTTTTATCAAATGGATATAGGGAGTGGTTATATCAGAGTCGGGATCTGAACCGAAAGGAGATAATGAAAGCTCTGTGATTTCGCTCAAGAAGAATTCAAATTCCTGCAGTGTTTTCTCTTCAAATGCATTTTGAATCGCCAGATAAGGATTGTCGTATTCTTCTTTGGTCAGGGAAGAAAGATGAAATACCGTTTCAGAGCGGGTTGACTCTTTTATTTTCCATTTTTTGCTTTTATCCAGCATCCAGTAGCAGACTCTGACAAACGAACACACAGCTGTGTAAAAAACAAAAACGTTGCAGGGAGCTTCCTGCTTGTATACTTTACCCTTATAACAGTGAAGAACTGCTTGGGTTAGGTTCTGTTTATAATAATCAAGATGGGCAAAATCAAGAACTTCTTCTAATGCGCTGAATGGGTTTCCCGTTCTGAACCCTGCCCAGAATCTTGTTTCGAAAGTTATTTTATTCTTTTTCATAATTTCCAGAGATTATCCGTTATCATTTTCCTTATTGATCTCCAAATAAAGCTTGTGCAGTTTATCAAGCCCTTCGGATTCGGAGCATGGCAGAAGCTGTAATGCAATTTCCAAAACGCTTGTAAGATGAAAAGCGGGATCCTGAATCTGGCTGGAGTTTTCAAGATCGGAATTCTCAAGCGTATGGAGGGCTATTTTCAGAGGATCCTGTACAGCAAACATCAGATTGATGTAACTTGTAAATTTTAGGCTTGCATAATAAATGCCTTCTTTGTCTTTCTGCGGGGTCAGGGTTCTGAAAAAGAAACTCTCTGTCAGCTCTTTGACAAATTCACCCGCTGTTTTGGTTTCATTTGTTTCCATAATTTCTGCTATTTTATTTTCTCAGGTTCTTCCTTTTCGGCTTTCTCCAGCCTGTCAAGCTGATCTTGAATCAGAATATCAGCCTGCTTTCTAAATTTCCCGCATCTTTCTTCCATAAGCTGGTAATAAAGATAATCAACATCGTTAGCCTTGGCGAAACGCAGTGCGTGGGACTGCTGTTTAAGCAGATTAAACATTGCTCTGTCTTCCTTGCTCTGGCGTGGAAAGAAATCTGCAGTAATGCTTGAAAAGTATTCGCAGAGACTGAACAGATGCTCCATTGCAAAATGGCTTGGGGTGTAGCCTGTAAAGGAACGAATCAGGGAAAGGCAGGTCTGCTCCACTATCTGATGAAGCGCAAACATTTTCAGCTCATACGAATTTGAAGCATCATCGTCATTGTAAACCAAGTCCCAGATTGTGATGGCAATATTGCTCCTGTTTGCAACATAGTTTGATGTCAGTTTTAAGCTTCGTTTTGGGGTTTCGCTAATGTTTAAATACGGAGGATTGTTTATGTCCTGAAATAAAAGCTCTGCATTCTGCATGATCTGCCAAAAGAAAAACTGCTGGTCTTGACCAAGATTTTTCAGGCTCTGCACATGGTGCAGAAGAATAGTGGTAGTCAAACTCCCTTTAGTCTTCGTTTTAATTTTATCGCGTATGTCATTGCTTGCATTCTCTATAGTTTCCGATACAAAAACCAAAAGGTACAAATGCACATGTTCTTTGCGTATCCCATGATCGGGATAAACCTTTCTGCTTGAGCTGTAAGCCGTATCATTACTGCCGAAACAGTAAACTGCTGATGTCTTGATGTGCTCTGTAATTGCCTGAATTACTTGTTTTTGCTGTGAAATTTCAATTGTTTTCATAATTTTACTTTTTTTAGTTAATACTTGTGTGAAAAATTGTATTTTTGTTTAACACACAGCCAAGTAAGTGATTAGTTGTACTGTACCGTATCAATTTGTATCATACCGTACAGTAAAATTTCTATATCATACAGCAGACTTACTTTTTTATTCTTAATTATTATCTTTGAGCTATGAGTACATCAACAAAACCAAGTCACATGGGGCGTAAAATCAGCCGTATCCGTGAACTGAAAGACATGAAACAGGAAGCGCTGGCACAGGCTATGGGGACAAACCAGCAGGCGATTTCTATTATGGAAAATAGTGAAACGATTGAAGAAGAAAAACTAGTTGAAGTAGCAAAAGCTTTAGGTGTAACTGTGGAAGCAATTAAGAATTTTTCAGAAGAAGGCGTATTTAATTATTTCAACACTTTTAATGATTCAGGCAATAATACTTTTGCAAATAATGTATGCAATTTTAATCCATTAGATAAATTAATCGAATCCCACGAACATCAGATCAAGCTTTACGAACGTTTGGTTCAGGCAGAAAAAGATAAAGTCGAGTATTTGGAAAAGTTACTAAAAGCAAAATAATGCTTTTATAAAAGACATATTAATTCCAAAAAGAGGCTTTCGAGTCTCTTTTTTGTTTTAAAATTATTTGTTCAACTATTTTACAATACCAAATAAATACCATGAATAAAACAATCAAGCTAAGGGTAAAGAAAGAAATTGAAGAGGATAAAGAGCTTAAAGTACTAAAACTAAAAGGCACTTTAATTTCCAGAGGCTATACTGAAATTATCCACATAGCTGATGAAAACGAAGATTTCCACTTAAATACTTTTACCACATTACAAGATCAAAAAAAAGAAGTTGAGAACTATATATTAGATTATATTTCTTCTCATAATGTAAATGATATTATTACTCTAGTCAGCACTGTTAAGTAGTATTTAAACTTTTTTAGTTCTTAAAAAATTGATAAACTTATATAATGTTAGGTATCTGAAAAAAACTTCTTTTTTATTGGTTTCATTTATATCTATTTTATATCTACCTAGCCCTATTAACAAGCAAAAATATATAAACTTAGGTGCGGTTTGTTTGAAACTACCGATAGCTTTAAATCGAAAATACTATACACGTTTAGTCAACAGAAGTTATTTATAGATACCACAGAACGATTATTAACTAATGGGCATATAAGGTTAATTTAAAAAAGCAGATTATGGAAATTTAATTCAGTTTTAATGTTTTACCTAATCTTTTTATGTATATAGAATACTTGAATCTTAAGATTCGAAAGACTGTATGGTAACCAATTTATTATAAACCCCATTATACGCGATTAATTCATTATGAGTTCCCTGCTCTACGATTTTTCCTTTTTGCATTACGACAATAACATCTGCTTTCCGAATTGTAGAGAGACGGTGTGCAATTACTATTGAAGTTCTATTTTGCATCATGTTTTCAAGTGCTACCTGAACAAATTTTTCACCCTCAGTATCCAATGCTGATGTTGCTTCATCCAATATCATAATTTTTGGATTTTTGAGCGCTGCACGTGCAATAGATAAACGTTGTTTTTGACCTCCTGATAATTTATTTCCGCTGTCTCCTATGTTAGTGTAAATTCCTAAAGGCAATTCTTTTACAAATTCATAGGCATTCGCGATTTTCAGCGCGTCAATAATTTCGTCGTCATTAGCGTCTAATTTTCCTAAAGCAATATTGGCTTTTATGGTCTCATTAAATAAAATACTTTCTTGTGTAACCAACCCTATCAAGCCACGAAGCGATTGTAAATTCATTTCTTTGATATCGATTCCGTCAATAGCAATAGTTCCTTCGTTTACATCATAAAAACGAGTCAATAAACCGGCAATGGTACTTTTTCCACTTCCTGATTCTCCCACAAGTGCAACGGTTTGCCCTTTTTTAATTTGAAGAGAAAAGTCTGTTAGAACATTTTCATCTTCGTATTTAAAGTTGATATTTTGGACATTAATTTCACTGTCAAAAGTTGTTTTTTCAAGTGCTTTTCTTTTAGATGTAATCGTGTTCTCCTTTTCCAGAATTTCTAAAACACGTTCAGCCGCAGCATTTCCTTTTTTTATTGTATACGAAGCTTTAGATATTGATTTAGCAGGTGTTAGGATATTATAAGCTAATCCCGTATAGGTAATAAATTCAGCACCTTTTAATGTGTCTTCTATCAAAACCATTTGTCCCCCATACCAAAGCAAAATGGCAATAATCATAATTCCCATAAATTCGCTTGCGGGAGAAGCAAGATTTTGGCGATTTCCAATACTATTTGACAATTTAAAAAAGCGTTCAGTCGAATTTTGAAAAACGCGATTGAAATATTTTTCAGAATTATATCCTTTTACTACTTTTAATCCTCCAAGTGTTTCCTCAATAGTCGATAGAAATGTCCCTTGCTCTTCCTGTGCCTTAGTAGATTTTCTTTTTAATTGTTTTCCAATCAAGGAGATGATATAACCCGAAATCGGAATAAAAACAAATGTAAAAAGCGTTAGTTTTATGCTTATCGCAAGCATTGCTACTATGGTGAAGATAATGGTTAATGGTTCCTTTACAATAAGTTCTAGAATGGCTAAAAAGGACGTTTGAACCTCGTTTACATCGGCAGAAATCCTTGAAATCATATCGCCTTTTCTTTTTTCTGAGAAAAATGCCAATGGTAATTCTAATGTTTTTTTATACATCGCATTTCGAATGTCCTTTAGAATAGCATTTCTTAAATACGTAATAAAAAACATAGCAAAATAGTCGGAGATGTTTTTTAATAAAAAAATTGCAATTATTCCCGTTACTAAAATTGATAAAGTATATCCAATGCCATTTGCATCTGTTATTAAAGTTAAATAATAACTTAGATAATCTGATAAGTATTTTTTTAATTCCCAAATTCCCTTGTAAATTGGAAGGATATAATTTTTTTTTGATTGCCCAAACAATACATCCATCATAGGTATTAAAGAAACAAACGAAAGTGTTCCGAATAAGGCATACAAAACATTAAAAAAAATGTTTAAATAAACATATTTTTTATACGGATATACAAAGGGTAATATTTTTTTGAAATTACTCATTTTTATGGTTTTATTTTCTGCAATGGCAATCGCCCTCTCGAGTTACTCCAGCAATATTATTTTTTTCTGATTATTCGGCTAAGTAAGCTGAAACCTAAATTTATTCGTTTTGATCCAGAATTAAATAATTAATTCACTTAGGAGATTTTTGACTGCACAAAATTAATCCTATTATCTTATTTCCTCTTTCTTTTTGTTCCTTTTTCTTTAGCCAGCTAAGATATAATTCAATTAACCTGCTTTAGAACTTCTTCTATATAGCCAAGTTTAAACTCATAACTGTATTTAATTTGTTTTTCCATAAAATCTCCCAAAATAGCGTCTAACTTTTTGGGGACAGTTCAGAAGGTTGTTTAGTTTATAACTGCGACAACACTATAAATAGTTGATTTTATGAGAATCTTAAATGAAATAATTAGTCACCAACACATCTGACACATTACCAATACAAAAACTCTTATCAATAACTATGAAACACTACCATTTAATTCGATTCCCTTCTAGTAATTAAAATTGGTAAATAAATAAATATGCCTATTAACGAAAAAAATAACCCTCCAAGAGATCCAACAGCAAAAGAAAACCAAAAAACCTCATTTTGTCCGTCCCATACAAAAGGAATTAATCCTGCCATAGTGGAGACAATAGTTAGCATTACAGGAATTATTTTGTAATTAAATGCTTTAAAATATAACAACTGAGCATTCCTTAACGGATATTGTCTTTTAAAATTATTATAATCATTAATAATGTACAAGGAGGCATTTACAGAAATTCCACATAAAAGAATGAAAGATGCGTACCCTCCTTGATCGAAATTAAAATCGAAAAAATAAAATGTTAAAAAAACTCCAATAAAGGTAATTGGAATCATAGTTATTATTACAAACGGTTGAGTCAAAGATTCAAGTAAAATAGAACAAATAAAGAAAATAATTAAAACTACAACAAAAATAAAATAATATTGTTGTTTATTTTGTTTATTCCATCCATAAAGATTTTCCTCAAAAACTCGATACCCAATAGGCAACTTACTTTTCAATCCGGCTATATTATCTTCACGTACTTTTTTCGCTAATGGTTCTGAACCAAGAAAGTCATATTCTACCACTAAGTGGTATTGCTGATTAAATTTTGAAATTGAGTTTCCTGTTTTTCTTTTTTCAATAGTAGCCATTTGACCTAATTTATACTGATTGTTCCCAATATTAACAGGAATATGTTTTAAATCCCAAATATTGATCTTTTGATATTGATCAGACACTAACTTAATTTGATGCAGTTCATTGTTATCAATAAAAGATGTTATACCTTCTGCATGAGTTTGGTTTTTCAAATACGAATAAAGTTCTGTTTGATAAATTTCAGACATTGCCATTTTTTCAGTATCAAATTCTAAAAAGTATTCATAGGAATTATTACCCCAAGAATAATCATTGGTTATTTCTATTTCATTAATTCGAGAAGAGGAATTGGCAAATAACTGTGTTTTTAGAAGTTTGGCATATGAATACAATTTATCATAATTATAACCTTCTATTATAATTCTGTTGCTTTTGTAACCCGATCCTAACGAGTTCGAAAAACCTTGACCAACACCAGTAACAGACCAATCTAAGCCACCTAAACTAATAGCTTTTAATTCCAATAAACTTTTTAACTTAAATGGAAAGCCTCTCAATTCATTTTCTTTTTTAAAGTAAATGCAAATCGTTGAATTCTTATAACTACTTATATTAGTTTCGAACATTTCTACATCTTTAAAAGTGCTGATGTAATTTTCCATTTTGATAATTACGTCATTTAATTGCTCAATAGTACATCCTTCAGGCATACTTCCACTAATCCTTAAAGTAGTTCTCCCTGGTTCAGAATAATGAGAATTTTCAAAAACATTTTCAGTAAATAATCTAAGGGAACCTCCGAGTATTTTTTCTAATGTAGGTTTTATTTCATCACAAAACCATTCATTACCTACCGTTTGATTATAAGTTTTTTCTAAAAAACCGTCACCATCAATTTTTTTAGGTAAAAGATGCAAAGGGATTCCAAATCCAAGCAATAAAATAAATAAAAACAACCACTTAAAATATGGTTTTCTAAATAATAAAATCAATCTGTAGTAAGAGTTTGTGAATTTTATTATCCTTCTTTTTCTTTTAGTTGAAAAATATTTCGTTCTTTGTTTGATAGACATTTTTTCTAAAAGTGCCGGAACAAAAAATAAGGCTACAAACAATGAAACGACTATATTAATAGAGATAACTAAAGTGAAATCTCTCAAATTAGCTTGCAGAGATTCGTCCAATAAAAACGTTGACAATAATGCCCCTGCGGTGGTTAATGTTGTCGCTAAAATAGCTAAAAAGACAGTTCTATCATTTTTATTTCTAAGATGATCTATCATAATAATACAATTATCGATGATGATTCCTAGAGAAATCGTAATTCCGGCAAGAGAATACAATTGTAATTCTACATTAAATATATAATAAAATATTACAGCAATTAAGAGATTAGCAACAATGCTAAAAAATAAAATTAATATATATTTTAAGCTTCTGCTTGTTATCAAAATCAGAAAAAATAATATCGAAAACGAAAACAACATTTTTTCTTTAATTTTTTGTAATTCTTCGGTAATATACTGTGAATTATCAGTTGTTAATTTCAGATTATATTCACTTTTTATTTCTTTTTTTATCTTATCGATTTCATTCTTTACAGCATTTGAAATATCAATTGTATTGCTACCTTTCTCAGCATATACTACCACATTTATGGAATTTTTTCCATTTATTCTAAAGTAAGCTTGCGCCGAAGCTTCCTTAAATTGAACTTTAGCAATGTCCTTTAAATAAATGATTCGATTTCCTGTTTTTTTAATCGGGATGTCATTCCAATTAATCTCATTTTCAAATTTATAAGTTAAGACCATTGAAATCTCTTGAATTTCAGCATTTCTTTTAGAAAGTACACTTCCATTCCCTAATTGTTGTATTTGAAAATAATCCGTAATAGCACTTTCTATTTCATCAACCGATATAGAAAGTTGTTGCAATTTATCAGAGTCATACTTTACAACCCATTCAAAGGGATCGGCTCCATACACGTACACTTTGTTAACGCCCTTTATTATGGCTAATTTTGGCAGTATATTGTTCTCAGTATATTTTTTAATAAGATAAGGGCTTTCGTTAGTGTTTATGCTGTAAATCAGAATTGGTGTGGAGGTCTCATTGATTCCACTAATGGATAATTGGGGATAACTTACGCCTTCAGGAAGTTCAGAATAAGTTTGACCGATGAGATTGGAAATCTCAAATCGGACAGCATCCATATCTGTATTTTTTTTAAATTTAATATTTATTGATCCGTTTTCCTTGTTTGTAATTGAATTTATTTCTTTAATTCCCTTAATAGTATTGAAAACACCTTCTAATTTAGAGGTAACTTCTTGCTCGATAATCTTTGCAGAAACTTCATTCCAACTATAACTAACACTTAAGGAAGGTAGAGAGTTTGATGGATTTAATTGAACACTCAATAAAGGAATCATACTTGCTCCTATAATACATACACAAATAAAGCAAGCTAAAGTAGTAAATGATGAGAACTTTAAATTCATATATATTCCTTAGTAAACTTAGATTTTGACTAAGTTTAAATTACATTAACATTTTTAGACACAATTCGATTTATTAATACAAGAGACAGATATTAATAAAAAACTGCCTTTAAATAATTTTAAAAAACAATTAAATTTTTATAAAACTTAATAAAACAAAAAACTGTTATAATCTTAGTGTAACAAAAATGAATTTAAATAGAAATTACAGCTAATCGAGTATTAATTTATTTCACATTTTTAAATAAGCGATCCCATCTAAATTTCGTTTGATAATTTGACAATAAAACACATTGTACTTTACCAATGATGTTAGATTTTGGAACAACCCCCCAAGCACGCGAATCTAAAGTTTCTTTTCTATTGTCCCCCATCATAAAAAAATAATCTTGCTTAAATGTATAAGAAAGTCTTTTTCTATTGTTAATAAAATATCTACCATTTACTGTTATTATTTTAGAACCTTCAGAGCTATTAATTATGTTTTGATACAATGAAAAAGTTTCTTGGTTTAATTTTATTTGCATTCCTTTTTTAGGAATAATAAATGGCCCCATATTATCAAATGTCCATTTTATATTATCATTTTTAACAAATGTTTTTTCTTTGACAAAAGAATCGATCTGAATTGTAATAGAATCAATACATTTATTTTTTTTGAGGTGATCTAATTCAAATTTTGATAGATTTGCTTGCTTAAATGTATGGCTGTAATTTTTTATCAATACGTCATGTAAAGCTAAAGAATCCATTACTCTATACAGAGCTTTTTTATTTTTAACCGTAAATTTATAATTATTCTTTTCAGTCTTCGGTGAACAAAAAAGTCTACGATTTGTATAAATTATCGCATCTTTAATAGTTATCGTATCACCTGGCAAAGAAATACAACGTTTAACCAGAATAAAATTTTTATCCCAAGTGGAATTAAAAACAAAAATATCGCCCCTTTCAATTTTTGAAGTTCCAGACAATCTTTTATAAGTCCACCAATCCTCTTTTATATGACTTTTTGCAGTGTCATTAAAATAAAAAGCAATATTTATAAAAGGTATCTCAAAAGGGGAACGTGGTAATCTCGGTCCATAATTTAACTTATTCACTAAAATGATGTCATCGGCATATAACATATTTTCCATTGATGAGCTTGGAATTTTAAATATATCCGCTGTAAACAATTTAATGCTTATACCAATAAATAATACGAATAAAAATATTGAAAAAAAAACAACAATATTTTTTAAGGCTGAGTATTTAATAAATCCTATTAATTGTTTAATGTTGCAATATAAAAAAGACGTTACCAATAAAAACAAGCTTAACCAATATAAGTTTAACAACAAAAAAAATAAACTGATAATTCCAATAGTTAAATACTTAATGTTCAATTTTCTCATGTATAAGTAACTAAATAATATGTTAAACTTGTTTTTCATATGGTTGATAGTTAAAAAAATAGTAAAGAAATGAAGGAACAAGCCTATTAGTATTTTAATTTACCTATAAATAGAACCGGATTACCATCTTCTTTGCAACCGAATAATTTTCGTTGTTCCACATTGAAATAAACTGGATTGACTGCACTTACTATAATATTTCCATTTATATAATTAGGCCTAAAGGCTGTTGCATTTTTAATGAGGTCATTTTTTATTCCAAAATTGATCATTCCATCATATTTTTTTTCTTCATCATAAGTATATGCAGATTTGTGAATGCATTTATTATTATTTTTGCTAAATACAGTAAAATATGAATTATCATTGAAGGAATAACTAATGAAGAAATATTTCAATGATTCGAATACCTCTTTAATATCAACTTTATCATTATTTAGTGTCTCACTCCTTTTTGATACATTTAATCTTTCCTCTGCATCTAATTTATATTTACCTGAATCAATAAACCAATGTGGTTTTAAAAATTTATCAGATACTTCAAAAATGCTATCGCTAAGAAAATCCCTGTAAAAAACTTCTTTGCCTATATCATAAACAAATCCCATCCCCATAAAATCCTGGCTAACTTTTATAATTTCTTCACTTTTGGATTTAAATGATTTAATTTTATTTCCTGAGGAATTAAAAAGAAATAATTCATCTCTATTAATTTCACTATAATTTTGAGATACTGATACTAAAAACTTACCATCCTTTAATTCAATAACATCACCGGGAGAAATCCCGATAGCAAATTTATTAATGAAACGACCAGCAAAATCATAAACTTTAACAGCATCAATATCAACAACATATACTAACTTATCATTAATATTGATATGTGCATTTAGTATTTTAACATACTCATCAGGTCCTTTACCTACAGAATTTATTTTATCTTTGTAGGTTCCCTTACCATCAAAAAACAATATAGAATTTCCAGATCTATAAATAATATTTTCTTTATCAATATATAAGATTTCTGAAAAATATTCAATGAAACATTCCGGAGTAGTTTCTAAAGTGATTACTTTAACCTCTGATACTAATTCTGATAGTACAGCCTCTTGATTTACGGTTTTGGGATCAATACTTATTGTGGAAACATTTTGTTTTTTAGCATCAGGCATACATCCCGATAATGTTAAGATTGATAACAACAGTATAACTTTATAATCCCCTAAATGCATCATTTCCTGGTTTTTGAATTTTAATATAAGAAACCTTAGTACTATCACAACTATAAAATGCAACTAGTGGATAAATCAAATTATTTTTTTTAGAAAAAACATTGTTATCATCAATATAAATATTAGAGTATTTTGTTACATCAATTCCTATTTTATGAGAAATAATCTTTAAGGAATTTATATTAGTAAGTACAAATAAATATTCGTCATTCTTATAATTTTCTGCTAAAAAAGTTTCTCCTTCTGATATACAGCCATCGCAACCAGAACCTGGCAAAACAATAATATTCTTATAACATTTTTTCATAGGAACTACCAACTTTTCGATACTTTCTGACATATAATCAAACTCTTGATCTTTTTTCTTATCATTACAAGAAACAAAGAATACCGATAAACAAAATAGAAATAAAAAATTTTTCATAGTTAATTTTTTGAAATATTATAGATTGTGAAGTTTAGACTGTCTTCGTCTCGAAAAGAATTTTTTTGTTGAATAAGGAGACCTTCAGGAGAAACAGTTATAGTATTTAAATATTTAATTTCAAAGTCGATTTTATCTTTGAATAACTTTTCTCCGACAACTTTAAATTTACTATCAAGAATTATAACTGACAAATCTCTTGAATAATCCTCATCTTCTTTATTATTAGCAGGTAATAGACATAACCTATAATATAAATCATTATATTGATCATATAAAATCCCACTATAAATTCCATTTTCACTGCAATACCTAAATAATTTAGTAGCTTCCTGCTCTTTCATTCCTTGCGGATACTCAGGTATAAATTCAACATACCTACTACCAGCACAAAACTCTTCACTTCTACTAAAATCCTTCGTTACATAAATTTTATGTGATGCAGGAAAACTAAAAACAAATAGCTTTTGTTTCGAATTATACGTATAAGATATATCGAAATTGTAATTGGCTCCTCCAAAAAAATAATTATTATATAACTCTGGATACTTGTACAAATACGTTTTATCTGTAAAAGAATTATTGATTTTGGTTATTACTTTAGATTCTTTATCAACAGTTTTACTAGTTAACTGAACACCTGTTATGTATGTGTTACTACCATCATAGATAATTGGAGAATATGTCGTTGGCATTTGCTCATAAGCAATTCCCTGCCCATTAGAAGGTAAATTTACACTTGAAATGATTTTTCCAGATTCACTTTGAAGGTCCAATACATTTGATTTGTATGCATAAGTAATAATCTTATCCCAATTTATTATTTCATACCCGGTTATAGGACGGGATGACGATAATTTAATAGATTTATAAAAACTCTTATCCGCATAGTAATAAGCATATAGCGTATTTGTGTAGTGATTTATAAATGTGTAAAAAACAGAATCATTTATAGTTTTAAATTTAACATATTGAATATTAGAAGGCGTTAATGAATCCAATTTAAAACTGATGTTTTTTCCTTTAGTAAAACTATATGTATTATTTTTAAAGTTATTACAATCATTTAAATTTATTTTTTTCTTCTCATTTAAACAGGAAGAAATACTCAGTATTAGCGAAAGACAAACTAAAACATAAAATTTTTTCATCAATTTATAGTGAATTATTGAAAAGTAAAACAGACAATCTATTTTACTTTTCTTCTTTATTTACAGTTATTTACAGTTGTTTTTGCTCCATTCATATGTTGCCAAGCAATCTAATTGACCACTTGTCAATAGTCTGCACATTCCATTACCACCTGTACTGCATTCTGCATTGGCACTACTTATTTGCATTATATTATCTAAATTTAAATCTGAATTTATTACATCTGTAGAATTTGCATTCATATACACAGTAAAAATAAACGCACCTGCAGCTAAAATTCTAATTACTTTTTTCATTTAATTTTATTTTTAAATTTAACAATTTTTATACGGTTAAAGACATTGGTAAACAGTACTTCAATAGAGATCTACTTACAGTTATTGTTCGAATCGGTAGATGCAAAGCAAACATTTTGACCACTTGTATTTTGAAGACATTTACCCAAACTACCGGTCGAGCATTCTGCATTAGCACTATTTATTGTAATTAAGCTAGCCATATTTATATCTTTATTGACTGCACTAGCTGAATCCACATTCATAAATACGGTTAGAATACATACAGCTAAACTTAAAATTCCTATTATTTTTTTCATTTTAATTAATTTAAATATTAGTAGAGAATGTCATTACTCCCTTTTATTATTTCATTTTTTTTTACAAAAGTCTTAGAGGAAACACTACTTTTGTAGAATATTAAACACCTTTTATTAATGATGTTTTGTCCATAAACAAAGACCTCCTCAGAATGTTTTTAGATTCTATTTCATAAGCTTCTTTTTTAGGTAAATAATTATGTTACTAAATTTTTAAATACTCAAATGCAATTATTAAAATTTAAAACATCTACCTTACAAAGAAAACATACCAAAGGGACAAATTCTGTCACTTTGCTAGATTTTAAGAATGTATTTATTACTTTTTCTGCAATAGGTTATATTGTATCCTTCATTTCTTAAAGTAGTTAGAATTCTTTTAATTGTTCTAACACTACAGCCGTAGTCATTAGCTACTTTTTCTAAAGAATACAATCTTTTGTGTTCCATTAAATAAAGTAAATGAATCTCTTTTTCTTTTCTTTCGGAATAAGTCATAATTGCTATTTTATTTTTAACTAATCTTCAAGTATGGTTTCAAAATCTTGTATTAAAGGAGCATTCTTTATGAAATCAAATAAGGTCAATTGCTGTACATTATAATACAACATCCAATAATTTTGTAATGCTTCAATGTAATTTTCCATAGCTGCTTGCCATGCCTTTCTTGCACTTGTTAATCGCAGCAAATCGATGCTTCCTGATAAAAATCTTTTTTCAGCTATATCATAAGAAGATTTCGCAAGTTCACAAGTCCGTAATGCGCCAGTCACTAATTGTTTCTGAAGATTAAAATCAATGATTTTCAAAGCTAATTGTTGGGTTAATTTATCCCTCTCCTGCTGAGTGGCAATTTCGCTCACCTGGTTATTCATTTTAGCAGTTTTGATATTTCCCTTACGTTCTCCCCAATCCATAATTGGAATACTTAATTGAATTGAAACCATCCGCTGCTCCAATAAATTACTGTAAGCATCTTTGACTGTATTAGCATTTTGATTTAGTCCATAACTTCCCGTCAAAGACAAATCAAAACGATTTTCCTTGATTACTTTATCTAAATCTCTTTCTGATTCTATTACTTTTATTTTTAAATTAAAAATTTCAGGATTATTTACTTCTGCTAATGCAGTTGCTTCTTTAATATCAATCTGTAATTCAGAAATCAATTCTGGTAATTCTGGTAAAGAAGATAAAGGACTATCATTTCTTAAAAATAATCTTAATTCAGATTCTGTTTTTTCCAATTCTCGTTCATTTTGAAGTAAGCTAGTTTCTGCATTATAGACATCTAACTCCAGATTCAGTACATCATCTTTTTCGATAGAACCTAATTCATATCTTTTTTTTCCAATTTTAAAAAGTTTTTGAGTAGATAATACATTCTCCTGATCCAATTCAACTCTTTTACTTGCCGAGGCCCATTTGAAAAAGTAAAAAACTGCTTTTAATGTTATATCCTGTACTTCATATATATACAGCTTTTTAGCATACTCAAATTGAAGAGGAGCAATTTTATGCCCCCATTTATGAGGATTAAATGCCATGATAGGTTGGATCAATCCGATACTAATTGGGGTAGCTGCGAAATCTTTTGAATCAATCACTCCAAAATTAGCCAATCTGCTAAAACTTGAATTTGCAAAAACCGTCGCGCCAGTAGCCTTAACAATTTGACTGATACTAAGATTTCCAAATGAATATAAATTTTGTTGTGGCCGATAAACGTCAATGTTATTTTCTGAATCATACCTTTTTAATACAGATTTATTATAAGTTAAAGGTTCCACTGCGAAATTTATTTTTGGTAATACACTTGCTCTAAATGATCTAAATTGCCAATAACTTGCTCCATATTGTTGTTTTGCCTTAAAAGCATCTAGGGAATTTTTACTTGCAATAGTAATTACATCTATAAGTGTAATTTTTTGTTTTATATCTTCATTTTTGTTTGGATTCTGAGCGTTGCTTTTTATATGGCATAAAACAAAAAGGATTATCAAGGCAATTTGTATTTGTTTAATTAATTTCATCTCTGTATCTCATCGAAGTTAGTGTAATGTTTTACCCTGCTTATTCTATACAATCTTTGAGATTGTACAATTTTTGTTGGTTTTAATTTTAATCCTTTTAGCAAAATAGTAGTAGCATAAGGGAGTGAAATAGAGACTTATAATGGTTCCTAATATCATTCCTCCTGTTAATACCGTCGCCAATGGTGCTTGAAGTTCTGCTCCTAAGCCACCTGTAAAAAGAAGAGGTATTACAGCTAAAATAGTAGTCAAACTAGTCATCAATATAGGTTTAAGCCTTCGTTTCCCAGCAAACAAAAGAGCTCTAATTAAACTATACCCTTGTCTTTGCAATTGGATAATAGTGTCAATTTTCAAAATGGAATCGTTAATTACAATTCCACTCATTACCACAATTCCTATCATAGACATTAAATTAAGACTCATACCGAAAATTTTTAATAATAGAAAAGCCCCCGCCAAATCCAATGGAATTTCAATTAAAATAATCAATGGTAACACTAGGGATTCAAATTGGGAAGCCAAAATGAAGTAAAGAAGGATTAATGAAATTAACAAAACGGTGATTAATTCAGTCATTAATTCCTTGGTGTTAAAAAAATTGCCACTAAAAGAAACGTTAAACGATTTGTTCCTTTCTACTACTTTTTTAATATTATCGATTGTGGGATTTACATTTTCATCATTAGTATTTAATTCTATAGGATAATACTCCCCTTCTATACCGCCGACAATAGTTTTCATGTCTTGTGAATTAACAACCTGAATAAAATCACTGGCATGAAAAATGGCACTGTCTTTAGATTGTATAGTTGTTTCACTTAATACTTCCTCAATTGTTTTACTTTCTCCGCCAAGTATTACAGGTATAAAATTATGATTATCCATTACAGATAAAATTTCACGTTTATTAAAAGCACTTTTTAGGGCATCGAATAATGTATTTGCAGATACTCCATAAGTTATTAATTTTTCTTGATTTGCAATAAGATTAATGTGTTTCTGCCATGCAATGGGATTTAGTTTTACATTACTTATATTTTGTTTTATTTCAACCCAAACTTTTTTTAGTTCTTCATTTTGTGCACTACCTATATTTTCTACATTTCTTAACCTAGCAACTAATAGATCTTGCTTATCTGAGAAAATCATATTAAATATATTATCAACATTATTATAGGACGCAATTGCTCCAGCATATTTTTTTTGAATAAAAAAAATAATATCCTTTTGAACCTTGACTAACTTTTCAGGTGAGTCACAGTTAATATAAATAGTACTTTCCGAAGTCAAAGATGTCGACTCTTTATCTAAAATAAATTGTTGAGTTCCTACTAATGCCGTATAATTTAATATTTCATTTTTTACAGGTTTTAGTAATTCTAATACCAATCTTTTATTTTCATCTACATTAATTTGCTTATTCCAGTCGATTTTCAGTAAAGTTTCTGTTGTAGTTATATTAGGCATTTGAGTTTTTGGAAGAGCTTGAAATAAAACCACACCCACTATCAGTAAAAAAATACAGATTCCCCAACACCTTTTTTGATTTCTCATTACAAAACGAAATCCTTTTTCGTATAATTCAGCATAATCCACGGTATTTGTTTTTTCAAGAAACTGGTCTATTTTATTTTTCTCTCTAGGTTCATTCAAATGAAACAAATTATATAATAACGGTATCAAAGTAACTGACACTAAAAGAGAAATAGACAATCCTATCGTTATTGCCATCGCTTGATCATAAAATAAAGTACCCGAGATACCGCTTAAAAAAGATAATGGTAAAAAAACAGAACATGTTGTTAACACAGAAGAAAGCAAAGGTTTAAGGACTTCATTGGCACCTAAAACACATGCTTGGATTAAATTATGTTTTTGTTCCCTATATTGTATGATGTTTTCTATTACAATAATGGAATTATCAATCATCAAACCGATTCCTAAAATTAATCCTGATAAAGAAATGATATTAATAGAAATATTAAAAACATAAAAAAAAGCTAAACTAATTATAAGAGAAACAGGAACTGATATTCCAATTAATAAAGGAGATTTAACATCTTTCAAAAACAAAAACATGATTGCAAATGCCAATAAAACTCCCCATATTAAATCTTGTTTTATATTTGATATAGCATAATCTAATAATTTGGTTTGATCTCTGCTTACCGAAAACTCAATAGATGGATATTCTTCTTTAAGCTTTTGTACAAGAGAATTCAATGATAGCTTTAAATTTTCCATTCGAGCATCACTCTGTTGAATGATTGCCATAGTAATGGCTTCTTTATCATCAGATAAAACCAGCCCAGTACGGTTTTGTGAATACTCCTGTATTTGGGCCAGATCTTTTAACTGGAAAAGTCTATCGTCTTTTTTAATATAAATGTTTTCAATCTCTTGTATAGTATTCAATCTAGCCCCTAAACGAACATTATATTGATACTGATTATCTTTAATTAGTAAATTACCCAGCTCAATATCGTAGTTTTTGATAACTGATTCTAATTCATTCAAACTAATGCCTAATGCATTTAATTTCTCGGTGTCGGGAATAATTCGAATTTCAGAAAAAACCAATCCACTAACATCCACCATTGCTACTTCATCTACTTGTTCAATACGCTTACGAATAACTTCATTTGCAAAATTGCTAAAATCAACAAATTCCTGAGAAACTGAATTTAATTCACGATTGGGGGTTCCGGGTGTTATTTTATTTTGGTTCTTTAAAGTTAGATTTAAATAAAATACCGGAACATCAGTAATATTGGACTTTATTACTTTAGGACGTTTGATTGTTTTGGGAAAATTTCCCATTGCACGGTCTATTTTTTCATTTACTTCAATAAATGAATAATCAATTTTAGTGCCCTGTTCAAAACTTAATCTAATAATACCATTACCGTTGCTAGACTCCGTTTTCAAGTCCTTTAAATGGCTAACCTGCATCAAGTTGTAACGCAAATTTTTAACAATAACATCTTCTATCTGTCTGGCAGACATATTATCTGCTTCAATTTGCACTGTAATTTCCGGAATATCTATATCGGGCATTAAAGCTACTGGGATAAAACCAAATGAATAAAGACCTAAAATGACCATACACAGCATAGTCATTAAAACAGCTATAGGCTTATTAATTAAAAATTTTATCATAAGATTTTTTTTATAAAATGTAAAGAAAAAATTAATTCTTAATTTGACTTATCAGTACTTAAAACTACTTCACTATCATGAGCTAAGTTTAGATTCCCAGAAACAATAATAGTATCTCCAGAATTTAAAATAGCACTGCTTTTATCAGGATCGGCTATTACCGCGTACGAGCTGCTGTTCTCCAAAGTTGTTTTTATATAGGTCCAATAAGCTTTGCCAGAGATCACTTTAAATAAAACTTCTTGATTATCTCTAATTAATACTGCGGATTTAGGCACGACCAATTGCCCTTTTACTTCTTTTCCAATTAAGACTTTTACATTCATTCCTTCTGTAAGTTTTCTATCATTTTTAACAATAGCTTTTACCAGAATAGTTCCGTTTTTCTCGATCAGTGGATTAATGGAAGAGATATGCCCATTATAAGTTTTCCCCAATGCAAGAGGAATTATCTGTACACTACTATTTAGGGCTATATCAACCATTTCAGATTCTATCAAATAAAATTCCACTTCAAATGTTGAATCATCAATTAGAGTCAAAAAACTTTTTCCTGCACTTACATTCTCATGGATTTTACTCTCAATATTGGCAACTTTACCACTAAATGGCGCTATTAATCTAGTCGATTCTAATTCAAATTGCGCTGTTTTTAACTCTATTAGTGCGGCATCATAGCCCGTTCTACTGGCAACCATATCATAGGTAGCTCTAGGAATACTGTCCTTCTGAGTAGTAAAAATTCCTCGTCCCACCAACATATCGGCAAACTGAAATTTAGCTTTTTTAAGCTCGATTTCAGCCATGGCTAGCCTTTGCTGATATTTAAAAGAATTTAAAGTTGCCAGTAATTGCCCTTTATGAACAAAATCCCCATTTTTCACATATAACTGTTCTAGTTTATCACTTACCTCAAATTGTATAGTATTTTTTTGAGTTGCAATAATTTTACCATTACTTACCAACTCTTTTCGAAAAGATTCATTCTTTAACACTATGGTTTCCACTACATTATTTTCAGATACGTACATTTTCTTTTCGTTAGAAGTTTCATCAGCTGCTTTAGATTTTGTACAGCTATTAAACAATAAAGAACCAAATATTATCATGAAAACAATCGTTAGCTTCCATTTTTTCCGGTTATTATTTTCACTCATTTCGCTATTTGTTTATTATATATGTTATGTTCTTTTCTAATAGTAAAATTGCATAGGCTTTATTTTTTTACCCACAAACATTTTGATGTTTACTAATTGATGTGATTCGTAGATTTATTATATTTTTTTAGAATTCTTTTCATTTCTTCTTGTATTTCATTAATGGCTGTAGAAGGAATTTTTATATCTTTATTTAATAGTTTCTTAGCTGTCGTTACTGCCTTGTTAACATTTCCAGATACATCATATAATTTTACCAATAAGTAGGTTGCATAAAACTTATTTGGTGCCATATTTATCGCTTGCTGATACGATTCTTCTGCCTTATCAAATTGCAATGTGGCTTTATAACTATCACCCAAAGCCGTAGCTATAATTGTATTATTTTGATATAGCTTAGCTTTTTCTAACACTGTAATTGCTTCCCGAGATTTTCCAGCCATTGAAAGTGTTTTCCCATAATTCATTAGAAAATCACCATTCTTTTTGAAAATAGGATAAACAAATTCAAACTCTTTAATTGCTCCCTTATAATCACTGTATTGATAATTGTTAAGTGCATTATTCCAAACTACAAACCCCCTTTGCAGATTAGATGTATAAAAAAATATTTGAAATATAGCTACAAAACTCAATAGTAAAATGCTTATTTTACCAACCCATTGTTCATTTAAAATATCTTCAATTTCAAATTGAAAAACTTCAATAGCGCTATTTGATAACATTGCTAAGAAAAAAATCAATATCAGTTTTATTGGCAGAATTTGCATAGGATAGGAAAAGCATGCAAAAACACCAATAGCTAAAAATCCTGTTTTACCTACAAAAACTATAACTTTATTATTTTTTTTTATTTTTATTTTAATTAAAACAAATGTTGCAATCATTAAGATTAAGAATCCTATTATTCCATTTTCTGCCACAAATTGTAACCATTCGTTAAAAACATAATGTGTATTATCTGCTACTAAGATTTCAATAGTATTCCTATTTTTAGAAAAATAATCAGCTTGATAGTTCATGTAGTGTGCTGAAAATTGATCAAAACCTACACCAAAAAGAGGAGAATCTGCAATTATTTCTGTTGTCACTTTCCATATAAAAGCTCTTCCGTCTGAAGAATCTTTTTTATAGCGATATAAGTTAAAGAATGTTGTACTTAAAATCCCGATAAAAAGTAATATTAAAGCTGTCTTCTGAAAAATCTGGGTTACTTTTATAAATACCTTTTTTAGAAAATGATATTTTATCTCCAGTAGAATTCCACTACATATCAAGACAGCTATCCAAGAAGCACGAGACTGCAAAGCAGGAAGTACTAAGGATATAAAAACAATTCCCAGCAATGGAATGTATTCAAAAATATACTTAGTAAATTCACTAAAAAATTGTGCTTTAATTTTTATTTGTGTCTGCACTTGAGCTGTAATTTGATCTCTATATAAATACATCGCTAAAGCAACTACCCAAACACTGACTAAAAAACCGGCATAGGGTCCAGGGTTAAAAAAACTGCCTGTCATTTTAAATCCAGAGTGGTTAGAGGAATAAACTCCTAACAATTGTAAATTACCATAAACTGCTTGGCTAATTCCAGAAATAATTATTGATAATAATAACCAAGGATAGTCTTTAAGCGAAACATGCCTTAGAACCAAATAAAAAAAACTTAAGCCTAATAATTCTATATAACGAATTGAAAACCCATAACATGATTGAATAAAATAGCGATTCATCGTGATATAAAATATCAGAATAAATAAAACCATATCTATTTTAGAAAATGATATAAATTTTACTTTTGAAAAAACAATGATAAGAATAAATACCCCAAAAAGAATTATACTACCATACAGAAAGTAAATAAGTTTACTCGTAACAGTAGGAAATACATATTTTTGAATGTTTATTTGAGGTAAAACTAAAATAAACGCAACTGTAAGAACAACAAGAATTTGTTTTAAAGTATTAAGAAATATTAATTCTTTTTTAAATTTATTCATTTTTATATCCTTTGTTTATAAATATCTACTCACTTCTTTACCACCAAACTTGTTTTCCATTTTCATATGTAAATATTCTTTCCTCATTCCCTTCTGTTAAATTTCTAAGCCATAATAAAGATTTTTTGGGCACATTTGTATAGATTAAAAATGTTGTTTTTGCAGTCTTTCTACCTAAAGACTTCCATCCTTCGTTCCAGTAAAAAAGTTCATATATATTTCCAACCTGGACACAATTCATATCATTCCTAGATATAAATCTAATTTTGCTAATATCTTTTTTTGAATTCAAATCCAATCCGACCCAACTATGATCTGGAAGATTCGAATCAAAATATGTCAACAAGTTACCATCAAATGCAGCTTCTTTAGTGCATTTTGGATTATCAAAAAAAGAACCTTCGGTTCCAATTACTTTACCCCTAATAGGACTAGCAACTCCTAATTCATAAAATTCAATTTCCCCTACATTTCCAAATGAATTCTTTGGTGAATAATACCTTACATAGCGGAATGCTTGATTTTTTTTGTGTGGTAATTGAATATTATTAAAGTAATCACCCGGATTTTTTTTAATTGTGTATAGGTCTACTGGTTGTCTAAAATCCGAATAATTTGAACCTTGGAATACACCTTTAATCATGCGGTCTTTTTGATCTTCTTTAAATTGATTACTATTAATTTTTCTAACTAACTTGACTGATCGAATATTTGATATTTCTGGTTTTAAAAATGTCATTTCTCCTTCTTTATTTAATATAAATGGAGAATTTATTGGAATTACACCACTTTCTTCAGCTATAACCGCTAAGTAAACACCTCCATTTCCTACATTTGAAAAAAATGCATCCCTATTTTCTATTTTGCCCCATCCTACTGGACTCCATGATAGTGTTCTTCTGTTAAAAACACAGATATAACAATATTTTGATTTAACATCATTTACAACAGGAATCTTAATATTACTTGTTTTAGTGTATGAATTTGTAACGTCTCTTATAAATGGATTGTTAAAAAACTCTGGTAAAAAACTGCAAGTCCCCCTTTGTGCAAAATGCGAATCTTTACTAGGTGTATAAGTCTTTCTATAAACTTTAGAAAAAAAGTAAAAATCCTTTTTTATTATATTCATTTCTTTAGTAGTAATATCAAAGGGAATACACTTAATAGAATCTACAACGACAGAGCTCCATTCATGACCTGCATTGATATTTAGATAAGTCGGTGCAAAATCTATTGCAGCAGGAATTCCTAATGCACGCATATATCCAACCCCAACAGCGGAAATTTCATGACATGAACCAAACATCAGTTTATCTAAAGTATCAACTGAAAGATCTGGTATATTTAATCCTATTTCATTACTATATAATCGAAACCTACTTTTTTTTGTAAAAAGCCATTTGTGTACTTTAGTAGCTGCACTGATAAGATTCTCACGAAATATAAAACTGCCATTTTCTTTAATAAATTCATTTCTAAAATTATTCTTCCAGTCTGTGGTAAAAGGCTCATTATTTACTTTATAGGGTAATAAATATTGACAATATATATCCAAAGAAATTTTATTTTTCCAATTAGATTCTAAAAATGTCTTATTGGTCAATTCTATGTTATTTATAATATTTTGTTTACTTACTAAATTAATATCATATGATTCAATATCTTTTGGAAATTTGTCCTTTATCCCATTAATCCGCAAGTATAAAGAATCTTGATTTTTGTAAAATTCATTTATAAGACCGCTATAAGTTTCTTCTCGCGGTCCAATATCATGTTTTTGATATTTAAGATTTTCTAAAAAGTAAACAGCTGACTTAGTTTCAAAAGATTTTTTTAAATTTAATTCTTCTAAAACATCTTTTTTAATAACAATACTCTTATTAATAACATTTACTGGAATATTGATTTGAAATTTCTCATTATGGTTAGAACAAGAACCAATTATAATCGTAAAAAAAATCAATACTATTCTTTTCATAAAACCATCTATTTATATTATTAAAAAGTCTTGCTAGTTTTGAAATCATTCAGGATTTCAAGAACTACATTGATATTTATTAAATCTTACCCTATTCACATAACTCAAGATTAATGAACTTGTCATTATTTTTTAAGTAAAAAAAAATAAAACTCATAATTAATTTGATAAAAAAGAATAAACAAGATAATTTAAATGTAAAATCAACACTTAAAAAAAACAAACATATATACTTTTTTTCACATAAGCAATACTTTTTTTTATAATACTTAAATTACAAAAAAAAACTAGTTACACTTTTATATTTGCCATCCATAGCTTACAAAAAAAATTAAACTATCTCAAACGTAATTCCCAAAAAAAACCAGATTCTTATAAAAATATTTCTCAAAATTTTTTTTGTACATTTGTTTTTTGTGATATATTCTTTTTTAAATAATGATTTATTATTAGTCTTTTTGAAAAATAATTTTACTTTTATTAATTCAGTAATAAGCGCTATTCACATGAAATTTTAACTAAAAAAGAGCTAATTAAAGATGGATACGAAGAAAAAAAACTAAAAAATACTTCAAATAAACAGATTAAACCTTTCTGATATATCAATTAGTGAAATTCTAGAATTTGTATAAAAAAATTGGCGATTTGAGTTTTGTGACAAAATAGATGTCAATTTAGTAAGTAGTGATAACTTACAAGAAGTATTTAAAAAACACAACATTAAATCGGTAAGGTCTTTGTCACTTGATCTTATTCTCCACATAGCTGAATCTAGACATTATCAGTACGGACAGTAGATTGTATCAATACTTCACAAATAAACAGATATTGCGTAATGCGAAATTGGTTTTATAAATTACTTGAACGCGATATGAAATCACTTTTTAAAGAAAATGAAGTTTAGATAAATCACATCTTTCGAATGAATGCCGCTCCACTTTAAATATTTTTTAAAGTTAATTACAGGTAATCTATATTTTTAAAGTACTCAGAAAGTTTAATTTTACCACTATTAAAACAAAGGTTTCAGTATTCTACTAATAGTATTCATTGTACCCAGTATCTTCAAATCATTCGTAAAATGGTTCGAAAATTGTCCTATTAGGGCTACTAAATAAAAAAGCTTTAGAGAAATCTGGAGCTTTTTTGTTTTAGACTACTCTGAGATAACTTTGCGTTCACGAGCAAGTTGCTCACGCCAGCCGAGGAGCTGAAAATATTATTTAAAACTCTAAAACATTAATCCTCTGGCAAGTATTCGTATTTTTTTAATTTTAAAATCTCGTTACTGATTTTTTTTATCCATCGATTTTGATTCATATTATTTCCATAAACTTGATTATCGTACAAATCATCTAATTCGTTTTTCTGCATAATATTATGATCATAAACTTTCACATAATTATCTTCAATATAGTTCTTTCTAGATTTTAAGCTGTCAAACGTTTTCCTAATCCTTCTTGCATATAATTCAGTAATATCAAAGTGCAATTGCTCGTGTGCTAAAACTAGAGTATCACTTGTTATTGTCCAAGATTTATTTTTAACAAAAATAGATTCAATTTTATAACTTGTCATCATATTTTTTATTGTTTTATACTCAAAATTAATAACGGAAGTAGTTCCTGCAACAGTAACTAATACTGATTGACTACTTGAATCAGGCACACCTTTAAAGTCTTCCCATGTTAACTTCCTATCATTAGACCATAAAATAGTATTTTCTTCTTGATTATAAGCTTTTTTACTATATCTATAATTAGGTATAGTTGAACTACAAATAATTATGATAAATATCAATAACACGTATGTAAATCTAAGTTTCATAATCTATTATCTACTTTTAAGTGTTGCACTCTTTGAATTGTTTCCTATAATTCCTTCTCCTACTGACAACCTTTGAGGTTTTATACCATTTTTTACAAGAAATTTTTTAATTGCTTTTGCTCTTAATAATTGTAAATCCTTATCTCGTCCTGAAAAAAGTTTACATTACCAAAAATATTACTCTTCTGAAATATATTCATATCTTTTTAATTGGTTTAATTCGATAGCTATGTTTTTAATCCATTGTTGCTGTCTTTCATCATTAAAATAAACCTTACTATCATATAAATGATGATACTTAATACATTTTTCACCATAAGATTCATATACTGAATAATAAACAGTTATATCTTTATTTTTTTTTACGTTTAAACTATCAAAAGACTTTCTAACTTTTCTTGCATATAATTCCCATATGTCAAAATGTAATTGTTCGTGAGCTAAATTAGCATCATTTTTAACTTTAACCCAAGATTTATTTTTATCAAAATAACAAATTACATTTATTTTTGGAATTCCTTCTTGCCAATAACCATTCTTTATTTTTATACCTTCGTATGTAAATGCTTTGTTCATCAAATTTGTGTCAGGTTTACCTTGAAAATCATCCCAAGCTAGTTTTTTATTACTTGACCAATTTAATGTATCACTGTCTTGTTCTTGATAAAAACATTTCTCTTTAAGTTTGATGTTTGATGAACAAACAAAAAGTACAAAAAAAGTAAATAGAAGCATTTTTTTCATATATCATGGATTTTTTATTTCTAGCGTTGAACTTTCTATTTTTCACTTCCTGGCGCGAGCTTCCCGCTCATACCAAAATTTTCATTTTTTTCATACCAACCTCGGGTTCACGAACGGGACGCTCGCGCCAGCAGGGAACAATATTTTATCAACGGCAATTTAAACCTTCGCAGTATATTCCCCGACTCTTTGTCTTAATAAATCCATCTCTACTAATTTTTATTTCAACAGACTCTCTTCGGGTTGGAAATTCATGATATTTCATAAGATGTAATTCGAAACCATTTTGCAAATTTCTGTACTCACTTCCTCTAATATCATTATCTAACTGATAGTCATAAGTCCTTGCTAAAAGAATTGCTTCTTCAAGATTATCAATTGTTCCTAGAAAATCGCGAAATTGTTCTTCGGTTTTTAAGCTGTTTACTTTGCCATTATCAATTGTCACAACATAATTACAACGAAAACTTGGATGTCCTCCAAAAAAAATTCCAGCGTTATAATTTGGTCTTGGTTTCTCATTTATTTTTTTCCTCAATAAAGAATCTCCGCCTTGTTTTAAAACAGTATAGGTTTCTGAAGCAGCATTTTGATAATACGCAACGTATTGCCAATATTGATATTTTCGATTAGGCTTTATAAACTTCGCTAAGCTGTCTAAATAATTTTCTTTTACGCTATAATCAATTTTATGAAAATTCGGAGTTCCTACAACGTCTTTAGTTGTCATTTCTATTTCTAATTTTTCTAGTTTTTCAACTTCTTTTTTTTCACAAGAAATAAATAAGAGTAGAGAAATAAGGATAATTATGTTTCTCATTTTAATAGGTTTGAAATAATTATGCATAACATTTCTATGAATACAGCGGATTTAGAACTAAATTAATTTCTATTTTCGAATTCACCAAATCATTCAAATACAAAACCAATTTCAAATTAAGCCTAATGCCCAAATTGCTTGTAGCGTTTGTTGGTGAAAGTTTTTATTTCGTCCGTTTTGCTTCTATCTTCTTTCCATTCTGTAATAAAAACAAATTTGAAATTTCTCCTTTTTCGTTCTTTTCAAACTGAATTTGTGCATCTACTACTTTGTAGAAAAATAACATTTCACTTTCTACAAATATTCGGAACGCATTTTGTCCTGTCAATTGTGAAAATAGCTGGTCTTTATCTAATGAAATTTTGATTTCAAAATCTTTTTCAACTTCATAAGTTCCAACAAACTTTTGAAGTTCTTCAGTAGTGATACTAATTTCTTTTCTGATTTTTTGCACAGGCAATGGTTTATTATATAGAATATTTCTAATTGCTTTTGAAGGAATTGAAACGTTGCTGTGATTTTGAAGTATTATTATTGTTTTATCATTTGTAATATGTCTATCGATAAAAGTTACATAACCTGGCCAGCCCCCATCATGGTTTGCAATTTTTCCAAAATCAGCATTTTCTTCAATTCCCCAACCAAAACCATAATTCCTTTTAGCTCCGTCTTTCAAAGTTGCTAATTCAAAAACTGCTTTCATATCTTCTTTTGTGAGTAATTTATTGACATATAATGCTCTATCCCAAATCAATAAATCCTTTACAGTTGAATTAACTCCTCCGTCTCCAACAATACCATCAAGCCAAATAACTATTTTAGTTTCTTCCAATTCGTCTGGTAAAACATATTTTTTCAAACTATCTGAGTGAACATAACCAAAAGCATAATTGTCAATTTTCTTTGGCGATAATCTACGATTGTAAACAAAGGTATTTTTCATTTTCAACGGTTGGAAAATAGCTGTTTTTAAATAGTCAGCGTATGTCATACCCGATGCTTTCTCAATTATTGAAGCCAATAGTGCATAGCCCGTATTGCTATATTCCCATTTAGTATTTGGCTCAAATAATATTTTTGGTTGATGCTTACTAAATATATCAATTATGTCTTTGTTAGCGGCAATTTTAGATTTGTCAAATAAACTATCCATAAGCTGCATATAGTCTGGTAGACCTCCAGTATGATTCAATAAGTTTCTTACAGTTACACCTTTATAAAAAGAAAGTTCGGGTAAGTATTTTGTGATATCATCGTCCAAATTCAACTTCCCTTTTTCTTTAAGGATCATTATCCCCATAGCTGTGAACTGCTTTGAACAAGATGCCAATTCAAAAATCGAATTTTCGTTCAATTTTTCTTTTGTTGTTTCGTTTGCAAGTCCAAAACTATGGCTATAAATAACTTTCCCTTTTTCTGCAATTAGAAAATTCCCATTGATTTTCTCTTTTGAATAAAGAGAATTAAGTAAACTGTCAATTTTTTGAGTTCTGTCTTGTCCAAATGTAAGATGTGCAATTAAAAGAAGTCCGATTGTAATTGTTAATTTCATTTTTTATTTCTGGTTAATTAATGTAGCTGAGATGTCTCGCAAAATTGCCATCAACTTATTTATTATGTGTGACAAAACCATACAAAGTCATCCAAATTTGGTTAGATATCTGTGATAAATTTCACACATGATTTATTTTCAAATATATATTTTTTACACTACAAACTGTCAAAAGGACTTTAATTTGACTTATGCTTTTTGAGACTTATATGAGTCGTTATGAAAACAAAAACAGAGAAAAAATTACGATGCGCATGCTAAAATATTATAATAATCCGAGATAATTTGGTTAGATATTTGAATGCTTCCCTCTACTAGGTAAAAGCTTCAGAGAAATCTGAAGCTTTTTTGTTTTCTAGACATTTATATATAGCATTCATATTCATAGGTTCAAGAGTGTTATTAGTTTAAATTCTGCTTTTCCCATAAATTATAATATTCTGTTTTTTGCTTCAACAATTCAGAATGACCTCCAGATTCTACAATTGCACCATTTTTCATTACTAGAATCTGATCTGCATTTGCAATTGTACTCAAACGATGAGCAATAACAATTACGGTTTTGCCTTTCTTTTTAAAGTCTTCTATAGCTTGTTTAACAATCATTTCAGAACCTGTATCTAAAGCTGAAGTAGCTTCATCCATTAATAATATTTCAGGGTCTTTATATAAAGCTCTTGCAATCGCGATTCTTTGCTTCTGCCCTCCCGAAAGCATGGCTCCGTTTTCACCAATTTGGGTTTCAAAACCATTAGGCAACTTCTCTACAAATTCAATAATACCCAATTGCTTTGACAGATCTAATATTTTCTGAATGTTGGGAAAAGAATCTCCTAATGCAATATTTTCTATAATGTTTCCTGAGAATAAATTCAGCTGCTGCGGAATAACTCCAATAAGCTGTCTCAAACTTTTATAATGTATAAATTGAGTATCATAATCTCCAAGGTATATTTTCCCTTCATTTATTGGATACAAGTTTTGCAATAATGAAATCAATGTTGTTTTTCCGCTGCCGCTTTCCCCTACTATTGCTGTTGTTTCATTTTTTCTAAATACAGCATTAAAACCTTTAAAAACTTCCATTCTGGAACCATATCTAAAACTAACATTTTCAAATTTTATATGACCAATGTTCTCTCTTTGCATTTCAATTTTATTCTCTGTTTTTTCACGCTCCAAATCCATGATTTCAAAAAGCCTATCTGCTGCAATAAGAGCGTTTTGCGCTGTTTTGTTCATCCCAATTAAAGAAGCTACAGGTGAAGTAAAATAGCCTATTAAAGCATAAAATGAGAATAGCTCGCCTGGTGTAATGGTGCGATTAATCACATAACCTGATCCTGCCCACATAAGAATTACTGTAAACAAAGAAGCCAAAAATTGTGTAGAAGTTCCTGAAAAAATGCTGTTCAATCCTGATTTATAAGCTGTAAACAAGAGTTTGACAAATTTATTTTCAGTTTTTAGATTCGAAAATTCTTCTATTCCAAATTCTTTAACTGTTCGCACATGCGTAACGCTTTCAACCAATTGAGTCTGAAGCTCAGCTGCATTCTCCATTATACTTCTTTCAACTTTCCTATTAAATCTATTGAGAATGAAATAGATTAAACCATAAAAAGGCACTACTGCTAAAATAATTAAAGCTAATTTCCAATAATAGGTAAACATCAGGGCAAATGAAAAAATAACAATAAAAACATTTACAATCATATCAATTGCTACTTCATTAATAAATGATCTGATTTTGACGGCATCATTTATTCGTGATGTAATTTCACCGATCTGCATAGTATCAAAAAAGCGCTGAGGTAAATGCAGTAAGTGCTTATAATATCCAAGAATTAATTTGGCATCAATCAACTGTCCCGTTTTCAAAACAAAAATACTTTTCTGAGAACCGATGAATCCTTGCATCAAAATCACTCCAATCATACAAACGCTTAACAGATTAAGAAGTTTTCGATTGCCTTCTACCAAAACATAATCTGTAATCTTCTGGACATAAATGGACATTGCCAACCCTAAAACTGTAAAGATTATTGCACCAAATAGCGCCTGAATCAAAATAGTTTTATGAGGCTGGATCAAGTGCCAAAAGCGAGTTATTGGTGACGTTTTTTCATCATACGTTCTAAAGCTATCGTTTTTTGCAAAAAGTATTAATACGCCAGACCAGATCTTCTGAAACTCTTCAAAAGTATATACTTCCATTTTCCCTAGACCTGGATCCATTACCGTAATTTTCGACTCATTTTCAACTTTCTTTTTTTCAATCTTATAAATCACCACGTAATGTTGCAACTGCTGTTTTACAACCACATGGGCAATTGCAGGCAATGGTACTTTATCCAAAGAATCTAGCCCTCCTTTAACCCCTTTGGCGGTAAAACCCATTTTCTCAGCTGCTTCAATAATGCCGAGAACATTGGTGCCTCGTTTATCTGTATGTGCATATTGCCGAATTCTTGCTATTGGGAGGTTAACCTTGTAATGATTTCCAATAGATGCCAAACAAGCAGTACCACAATCTTTAATATCATGTTGTTTAATTTTTATCGATGCCATTCTTTATAATTAATTATCGATTGATAATTGTTTAGGATTTAGCCAGTCATCTACTTTATCAAATAGTAGGTCGAAGAGGCTTCTTCTGGTTAGGATGTAACGGGTTGTGAGTGTCATACCTTTTGATACATTAGTTTGGTATCCCGATTTTAATCTCATTTTGGTTGTGCTTAATTCACTTCGCACTTTAAAAAAAGTTTGATTTTCTTTAAAAGAGACATTATGGTCAATATCAATAACTTTTCCCTCGAGCAGTCCCCATTGATTATAATTGAAAGCATCTAATTGAAATTTTACTTTCTGGTTTTTATAAATAAGCCCAATATCGCTAGGAGAAACCATACTTTCTACTATTAAATGATCTATAGCTGAAATATTTAATATCGTTTGACCAGCATTTAAAAATGAACCCTCCTGGAGACCTGAAAAACTTTCGATTGTTCCTGAAATTGGAGCTGTAATAACATAGTTGTTTTCTTCAACTTTAATTTTTTCTATGCTTCCACTCAAAGTTTTCATTCTCTCTTCAAGATCCCTCTTTTGATTTTCCCAAGCTGATTTTTGTTCGCTTATATAACTTTTCAGTGCTTCATTGGCCGAACGCAATTCATATTCATATTTTTCAAACTCTACTTTGGCAATAATACTTTTATCATATAAGCCCTTATTACGATCATAATTAATTTGTGCCTGCGAAACCTTGCTCTGCAATTCATTTTTACGAGATTGAAATTTTAAAAAATCTTCTTGCGCAGTCGAAGTTTTTAAAGATCCCTTTTTTCCTGATAAAATTGAATTTACATCCTGCAAAAGCGACGCGACAGAATTTGACACTTCTTTTTGAGTTTTTTTCTCTGTTTGCAGATTCTGCATCGCAATTCTAAGTAAAGTATCTCCTTTTTGCACTATAGTATTATTTTTAATATTTAGCGAAATAATACGGCCGCTGACAATAACAGGAATAGGGACATTATCTGTGGTACTTCTAATAATTCCGCGGCTTTGACTGCTAATATCAACTTTTATAATTGGCAGCAATCCTAAGAAGAAGATGATTACTAAAAGAACAACCAAGTAGATTGAAAAACTTTTTGTTTTGTTTTTTGAAGCTAGTTTTTCTAATGTGTTGACGGGATCTAAACTGAAGTTCATAGCATGGTTAAGCTTTATTATTTTTCTAAAAAAAAGACAATAGTATACTAGGCTATTATAGTGCTAAAGCACTTTAATAACACTTACAAATTAATTATGGTTTTCTATAGACTAGGTTTAGCTGTAGAATATATTATTTTAAGAATTGCCCAATTGCATATCCGCACAGATATGCAAATGCTAAAATTTAAATAATAATTAAGTCTGGTTTTAATGCAGATGGCATTAAATATATTTTATTAAGGACCTGAACAGGAGTTCATAAATTTATTTTAAGATATAACCAATACTGTATCCTAGTAAATAAACAGATGCTGTTATCCAAATAATAATGCTGATACGTTTTTATAATTTTTGACTATAATTCATAGATTCTAATTAGTTTAATAAATGAAACATTGCTTCTCCGCATATTTTCCCTACGAAATATGTAAAAAATATAAAAAGCAATAACGTGTAAATTATAGTCAATAACTTTTTATGCTTCTTGCCTAAAAGAAGACTTTCAATAATAGATTCCTTTTTATTCATTTTTCTCCTTTTATAATATGCAAAATCAGATAATCTATTCATTTAAATTTTACATGAAAGAACGTAAATTCCCTTATACACATTTAATCGCTCTCTAGTATATTATTTTGCTAATGCTCTGCCAAAAATCTCTCCTTTATTAAAGATATAAAGCAAGAATAACATAGTTACAAAAATTGTAACCAAAATGTAAAACAAGTTGCTTTTGAAAAACTTCATATTATGCTCTTTGTGTTAAATATTCACATGCAACTCCTGTTGCCCATGTTTCAGCAAATAAAATACTAAGCTATTTTTATCATAGCTTAGTATTCATTAAAATTATTAAATCTATTTAGTGAACGAATGATTTAAATCATATTTTGCACATTCACTTCCTAAATAGAAACAAAACACTGCCCCAAACAATGCTATTAAACATATTTTAACAATTGTTTCTTTTTTCATGATCATATTTATAATTTATGTCTTTGATCATATGCAGCACATGCTGACCCAAGTTCATAACAACACCAAAGCGTTGCTTAAGTCCAAATATATTAATTTCAATAAAGAGGGGTTAATGCCCACTTTAAATGATATTGTTTTGCCAGGATGATTTCAAATAGTCACCTTTTTTCACACATCAATATTGATGCAATTTAAAAAACAGCTAAAAGCTTCATCTTTATACTTTAATCTTAACTATTAATATTTAATGAATTGTAAACTACCTGAAAGTATATTTTTCAGGTAGTTAAATTTAGTATTATTATCAGACGATTATTAAAATACCAGTTGCACTAGCACCTTTTATAATGTCCACAATTATTACCATGAATAAACCATTGTATAAGCATTTGAAATACCCGATAAATAAGCATGTCCTGAGAATCTGATAAACTCACCTACTCTGTATGCAAACGTTGTTCCACCAAAAATTTCGTTTGCTTCTTCTCTTTTTAATTCTTCTAAATTTTCCATTTTTAACTTTTTTGTGTTTAAAATAAATTTTTAATAAATCTCTCAATAGAATCCCATTTTGAAAAAACAATTAACAGACAAATGAAAATTATTATTTTTATCAAAATACTTTTGAAATTTATCCCTTTTGTTTTTCTACACTGTTTTTCCATAGTTTTCTATATTAAGTTTTTAAATTTTTAATTATCCTTTACAAGGTAGTCCCTTAAGTCCTCTCTCAAAATTATCCCAGTCAGCTATGCAAGCAGTTGCAATTGCGCCAAGAACTACTAACCAAATGCCTCCATCAACTTCTACTTTTTCTTGAGCATTAAGCTCAACTAAATTTAAATTTTCTAAATTCATAATTTGTATTTTTAATTGTTAAACATTTATCACGTTGCTTGTTTTTAAAATCACTTTACAACTGAATCAATCTTTTGCAATTGGCCAATTACATTATAGAAAAGAAATTTTTTCTTGCAGTGACGTCTTACTGTAAAAAATGCCTCACTTTTCTGAAACCAAAACTAGATAAACCTCATAATGCTCGCAAACGTTGCCTATCGAAATTCAGGAATATCGATAGGCAATTCATGAATTTCACAAAAAACAAAACGCAAACATATAAATATCAACAACTTAACAAAATGGTAAAAACACAAAATTTATTAAGATAATTCTATAAAGATCATATATTTTTGTAAGAAATTCTAATTATATGTTTTCGTGTAAATTTCTAAGAGCCTTATTTTTACTACTAGCTCCTTACTTGTTGACTGCCCAAGCTGCAAAAAGAGACCTTACAAAACTCCCATATCAGCAATTAAAGAATTTATTTTGGGAAAATGAAAAAAATACTCCAAAACAATTTCCATATGCCAGCGCATATTTGACCAAAGCAAAAAAGGAAAATAATCCAGTTGAAAAAGCAAGGGGATGTTTTTTACTTTCCCTATTATCTGAAAGCAATAAAGCTTTACGATATTTAGATAGTGCAATTGTTTATACAAAAAATTTAAATGATCCTAAATTTCCAGCTTATGCTTATTCAGGAAAAGGATTTGTATACAAAAAACAGTTTAAATATAAAGAAGCCATTGATAATTTTTTAATTGCTGAGAACATTGCTAAAAAAAATAATCTGGATTTGTATTATGATACAAAATTTTCTATCGCTGTACTAAGATCAGAAGAATTGGGAGAAGTAAAAGAAGCGCTAAACTTATATAAAGAATGTTTAATGTACTATACTGATAAAAAAGTTAGAAGTTCACAATATTCTTTTTCTTATCAAACCCTTCTTTTTGGTCTTGCTGATGCTTATAAGGCCTTAAATATTAACGATTCTGCAACATATTATAATAAATTAGGCTATTTTGAATCTAAAGCCACAAAAAGCAATCACATTAATGCACTTTTTATTTTAAATGAAGGTGCTAATAAGATTTTTAAAGGAAATTTTAGAGAAGCTTTAGACAGTATAAATAAAGCACTTCCTAAAATAATATTTTATAAAGACAAAGGAAATACATTAGCGGCATATTATTATACAGCTAAAGCATATGAAGGTCTTGATAACAAGAATGAAGCTGTTAAGAATTTTATTAAAGTAGATTCCATATACAATATCAATAAGAGAATTACTCCTGAATTTATAAGCGGATATCCTTATTTAATCTCGCATTATAAAAGAAATGGCGACAAACTTAATCAATTAAAATATCTTACTAAGTATATGCAAATTGATAGTGTGTTACAAAATAATTACAAAGAACTCACGAAAAAATTGCAAAAGGAATATGATACCCCTTACTTAATTCAGGAAAAAGAAAATCTGATTCAATCACTTAAAAAAGAGAACATTATATCATATTGGGGTATAGCTTTTTTAATTTTAATAATTATAATAACAACTGGTTTTGGTTTTTACCAGTTTAAACTTAAAAAGAACTATCATAAGCGTTTTGAAAAAATAATGCAACGTTTAGCTGAAAGTAATGAAGCTAGCAATCAGCAAAAAGAGCAAAGTTTTGAAATAAATAAATCGAAAACAGATACAATAGGCATAAACGAAGAATTGATAAATCAGATCCTAAAAAAACTAGCAGAGTTTGAAAAAACTAAAGGTTTTTTAGATGCTGCAATTACGATTCAAGTTTTATCTGACACATTTGAAACTAACAATAAATATGTTTCAAAAATTGTTAATGTTTATAAAGAAAAAACTTTTATCCAATACATTAACGATTTAAGAATTGAATATGCTTTAAACTCTTTAAAGGAAAAAAGTAAATTGAGAAAATATACAATCCAAGCGCTTGCACTGGAATTTGGTTTTAATAACGCAGAATCTTTTTCAGCTGCTTTTTACAAAAAAACAGGAATTAAACCAACATATTTTATAAAACAACTAGAAGCCCCCAAAACACAAACAGCTAACAAACAATAGTTTGACAATTAAAATTTATAGAAATTCGTGAATTCCGATAAATTCCATCAACAATAAATTTTAATTACAATAATGCTCATATACATTTGTCGAAATTTTAATACAAATAATTATGAAAACTAAAAAAACTAAAAAAGAAGTCAATAAGTTTGATTTAGAAAAATTCAATATAGCAAAATTAAAAAATTTGCGATCTATTAATGGCGGAGGCACTCCACCTGTCGACGATGACAAAACAGTAACAGACGCGCTTAACGACGGAAACAATAAAAATGGCTAATATATTTTAAATTTTTCTTCATGAAGTTTCATCCATTTATTTTCATAATCATAATACTATTTTCAGGTTGTAAGTCTTCAAAAGAACCTGTGACATCATCTATACAATTCATCCCTAAAAAAAAACTAACATCTAAGGAATTAGAAACTTGGTATCAAAAAGATTATGTAACAGATAGTATACTAGGGATTTCATTAAACAAATGGTATGCCCTGAATAAAAAAAAGCCAAATCAAGAAGTTATAGTTGCTGTTATAGATACACAATTAGATATCAATCATGAAGATTTAAAAGGTCAATTTTGGACAAATCAAAAAGAAATCACTAATAATAATATAGACGATGACAATAATGGCTATGTTGATGATATACATGGTTGGAATTTCACATCAAACAAAAAAGAAGATTATGTTGCATGGGGCAACTTTGAATCTGTTAGATTTATAAGACAATGGGATTCTGAATTTAAAGGAAAGACAGAAGATCAAATTAAATCGGAAGATTTAGCTAATTATAAAGAGTACCAAAGAGCCTTAAAGGTTAATGAGAAAGAAAACATTTATTACAACAGATGGTTCAGTTCTTTAAATCATAGTGTTGAAATTTTTCCACTGGTTAAAGACACTTTAAAACACTTCTTCCCAAAAGAGGACTATACTTATAAGCAATTAGATAGTCTATATAAGATACACAAACTAAATGATAAAACTTATAGACAAAGACGAGAAAGCGATGATCGTGATTTAGGAGCTTTAATATTCTATATGATGATCAATATTCAAGACAAAGAAAGCACTTTAGAAGCTCTTAAAAATAGTCAAGCTGAATTAGATTCGATAGTAAATAGAAATCTAAACAAAAATTTTAATGACCGAAAATTAATAGGTGATAATCCAAATGTTTTAGAAAAAGGATATGGAAACGGCAATATCAGTATATCTAAAAAAGGATTTAAAAATCTTCAAGGACATGGGACCAAAGTTGTTGGTATAATTGGAGCGAATAGAAAAAACAATATTGGCATAAAAGGTTTTTCAGATAACATAAAAATTATGCCGCTTAATATTTCTTATTCTGGAGATGAAAATGATAAAGATATTGCAATGGCAATTTATTATGCCGTTGACAATGGGGCTAAAGTAATTAATATGTCTTTTGGAAAAGAATTTTCAGTGCATCAGCAATGGGTGTCTGATGCTTTTAAATACGCTGAAAAGCACAATGTTCTTTTAGTTCATGCTTCAGGAAATGAAAAGTCTGATAATGATAAAACACCATATTATCCTAGTGACAATAATTATGACGGAACTCCCGAAATTTGCAATAATTTTATAAATGTTGGTTCAATTTCAAAAAGATTAGACAATACATTTGTTTCTGCATTTTCAAACTACGGAAAACAAAATGTAGATTTATTTGCTCCGGGCGAGGAAATATACACTACAACGAAAAATAATACGTATGGCACTGATTCTGGAACTTCATTAGCAGCGCCAATGGTTTCAGGAACGGCCGCGCTTATCTGGACTTATTACCCTAAACTTTCGGCAATAGAAGTTAAACAAATTATTATGGATTCGGGAACTGCTTATAATCTAGAAGTTATAGTGCCTGGAACGAAAGAAAAAAAAATTCCGTTTTCTGAATTATCTAAATCAGGAAAAGTTCTAAATGTTTACAATGCGATGCAACTTGCAGAAAAGTTTAGCAAGAAAAAGAAATGAAACCACAGTTCAAAATTTCATCTTTTTCACAATATGTACTGAGAACCCCTTTATTTCCTATTTCATTTTATTTGGATTTTCTCAAAAATTACAATTATGAAAAGGCAACTGCTATTTGCCAAAATCCATTAGTAAAAGAAGCTTTAAGTCTAGCATCGCCAGAACTCGTTCAGGAACTAAACAAATGGGAAAGTTTTAAAGCCGATTCTTTTAATGATAAAAAATCAGCTTTAGAATTTACTTTACTCAAATACATTTCGAGAATGTCTTCGAGGTGTACTCCTTTTGGGTTATTTGCTGGATGTTCTGTTGGTAAAATTGATACTGAAACCAATGTAATACTAGATTTGCCTGAAAAATACAAACGGTTTACTCAATTTGATATGCAATTCTGGGTATCATTATTGCAAAATATTGCCAAACGGGAAACAGCAATTTTTCACTTAAAATATTGCCCTAATTCTTCAATTTATGAATTTGGTGATTTTTACAGGTATATTGAATACAAATACATAAAAACTAAACGTGAACATAGTATTACATCTTTACGAAAATCTGACGCATTAAAAGAAATAATGCTGCAAACAAAATCTGGTTTAACTATAGATGAAATGGTTTCTGTTTTAGCAAATGATGATTCTGAAAAAGAAGAAGCCTATGAGTTTATAATGCACCTTATAAACTTCCAATTTTTAGTAAGCGAAATAGAAGCCACTATAACCAGTAATAATGAATTCGAAAGGGTTTTATCAATTTTAAAAAATGTTCCAGACCTAAAAAAAGAATATCAATTTTTAAAAAACATAAATAAACAAGTTTTAGATTTAGATACTTCTTTAGTTCCGTCCGAAAACCAATACAAAAAAATCAAGAAAAATATCTTGGAAGAAGGATTTGAATATGATGAAAAATATCTGTTTCAAACCGATTTAACCACAACCCCTCTATCAAATAGTTTAAATGCAAGTGTTACAAAAAAAGTAACTAAAGGACTTCGTTTTTTAAATGGCATACAGCCTAAAAAAGAATCTAACAATATTATAACATTTATTAAAGCATTCTCTCAAAGATATGAATCTCAAGAAATGCCACTTATGACGATTTTAGATACAGAATCTGGATTAGGTTATCCGATAAATCACGACATGAATGATTCGAACGAAATACTGGAAGCTTTCTCTTTTAAACAAAAAAAGGATAAAAACGAAAATCAAGTTTGGACCTCCTATAATTTTATTTTAGAGAAAAAACTTCAAGAATGTCTTTCAAAAAATCAAATTAAAATAGAATTATCAGAAAGCGATTTTCCTGATTTTGATGCTAATTTTGATTATACTCCCGCCACATTTTCAGCACTGATTGAAATTTACAGTAATGAAAAATTAACTATTGAATCTTCAGGGAATATAAGCGCCGCAAAATTTTTGGGACGATTTTGTAATGGAAATTCTGAGATCCATAAGCTGACCCAAGAGATTATTCAAAAAGAACAAAACTATCACCATGATAAAATTTTAGCTGAAATTGTTCATATTCCGCAATCCAGAACTGGAAATATTTTACGGAGACCTGTTTTAAGAAATTATGAAATTGCCTATTTAGCAAATTCAGGTGTTGGAAAGAAAAGCACTATCGATTTAAATGATTTATTTGTGTCTATCAAAAACGATAAAATTATATTACGTTCTAAAAAACTTGATAAAGAAGTTATCCCTTGCTTGTCAAACGCTCATAATTTTTATGATAATTCTTTACCTGTATATCATTTTTTATGCGATTTACAGGCACAAAACATAAAGCCAATATTTAGTTTTAATTGGGGAATTTTAGAATCACATTATAGTTACTTTCCCAGAGTTGAATACAACGAAATTATACTTTCAAAAGCGAAATGGATTATTACTAAAGAAGAAATAGCTTCCTTTTTAAAATTAAGCACCAAAGATTTGTATGAAGCATTCTCAAAATGGAGAATCCGCAAATATATTCCATGTCTCGTTAATTGGGTTAATTCTGATAATACCTTGTTATTAGATTTTCAAACAGAAATTGGAATTCAATTGTTTTTAAAATCAGTTAGAAATAGAGATAAAATTGTTTTAGAAGAATTTCTATTTGCTGGCGAATCTATTGTAAAAAACAGTGCAGGAGAAGGCTTTAACAATCAATTTATAGTATCATTTTTTAAACAACAATCATAAATGCAGAGAAATTTTTGTTTAGGAAGTGAATGGCTATATTATAAAATTTATACAGGAGTTCAAACAACTGATTTGGTTTTGCTTGAAAAAGTATATCCTGTTATTTTACAATTAAAAAAGAAAAAAATCATCCAAAAATGGTTCTTCGTTCGATACAAGGATGCTGACACACATTTTAGAATCCGATTTCTGGTAGAAAACAGAAAGGATTTAGCAAAAGTAATACAAATGCTTTATCAGCCGATAAATGATTTACTCCAAGAAAATTTGGCATGGAAAATTCAAACTGATACTTATAAAAGAGAATTGGAAAGATACGGTGAAACCACAATTGAAGATTCTGAATTTTTGTTTTGGAAGGATAGCGAGTTGGCGATACAATATCTTTCGCTAAAAAAAACATTTGCCAAAAAAGAAATGGAACTGTTGTTCAGTTTCTGTTCTATTGATTCTTTTTTAAACTCCTTTTCGTTATCGATTTTAGATAAGTACAATTTAATGGATAACTTACAGCAATCTTTTAAAGAAGAATTTGGGGCAGATAAAATATTTAAAAAAGAATTAGACAAAAAATACAGAGAACTAGATGATAAACTTGGATGCTTTTTAAGAGAAGAAACTAAAAAAGATTTTCTTGATTTTTTCGAAATCATTGAAGAAAAACAAATTCAAATCGCAGAAAAGGTATTAGAAATAAAAAATGCAATCCAAATTGATCTTTATAGCTTTTTAGCTAGCCATATCCACATGATGATTAACAGGCAATATACGTCTAAACAAAGAATGTATGAGCTAATTATCTATGATCATCTATACAGATATTATAAAACTTTAAAGTATGAAAAAACGAATTCTCTTAAGTTAACACTGTAGCAAACATTCTAAAATTCACAAGCTGTTCATCCTTTTTAAATCATCATAAAAATGGTTCGAGAATTGTCCCGTTAGGGCTACTAAGACAAAAGCTTCAGATTTCTCTGAAGCTTTTTTTGTTCACACTTAAATGCTGTAAACTTTAATAATACTACTTATACCATTGTTACATCCAGAATTTAGTTTAACCAATATTCCAATCTCTTTTCTGAGTAATAAGGTCCATAAGAAATTTGAACTTCTCTTTTTCCTTCTCTCGGAATCAAAAATGAGACTTTTATCTTTCTAGTTCTATTATCAATCAAGGTTAATATTTTTACATATTCTTCGGATATTATTCCTTCCTTTTGAGCCATTTTCATTATTCTTTTTGATTTTCGCATTGTTCTTTTGGTCGGCGAACAACCGAAAACCGCTTTGTATTTTCTTGGTTTAATAGAGTCCAAAACTTTTTTATTGAGGGCAGGTACAATAAAGTCTTCGTAATCATTGAAACTTACACCAATTTCTGGAGTGTCATTTCCATAAGAATATATGTGATTATTATCAAAAAGGAAATCTTCATAGATTCCATATTTTCTTTCCGAGAAATTATATCCCTCAACTATTAAAACAGTTGAACTTGTTGTATCAATTCGTTTTTGAGTTTGGTAATCTTCCCTTTTTGAAATCAATAATTTAAAACATTTGATTTGTTCTGGCTCTAATTCGTGTTTTATTGAGTCCAAAGTTTTAACTGTAATATCATTCCAATGGTCTTTCTTTTGTGCAAAAGATAGAATAGAAGTCAATAATATTAATATTTGAATGCTTATTCTCATATTGTTTACAACATTTATATAATTCTTAATTTTATCTAATTACTGATAAATGAATTAAGAAACTTAAACCCGCAAGCGTAACTCTTTCCTTGGAGCACTTCAAGAAAAAAGTTTCTTACTCAGGCTTTATTAAATTGTCTTTTACTTTAGCATAAATATCAAGACTTATAAACTTGCCATTTTTAATCTCACAGTCTTTAATAGTTCCTTCGTACTGAAAGCCAAGTTTAGCCATTACGCTTTTACAATTCTTATTTTCCGACTCCACAAATGCTTCAATTCTGTGAAGTCCTAAATTGCCAAACCCATAATCACAAATTAATGGTATTGCTTCTTTGATAATCCCATGTCCCCAAAAATTTGGAAATAACCAAAAACCAATTTCTGCTTTTTTATGTTCTTTACTTAAATTATTCAACCCACACGCTCCGTAGAATGTTTTATTATCAGCAGAGCAAATAGCAAACCAAATTCCCGTATCGTTTTTTTCAAGGTCAGCAAAGAAAACCATTTGTTCTTTGGTTGCTTCCAATGTTTGAAAACTCACTCCATAATATTGAATAACTTCTGGATGCGAAAGTCCTTTGAAAACATTTTCAAGATCACTATCTGCAAATTGCCGCAGTAAAAGTCTTTCGGTTTTTATGGTTGGAAATTCTTTTTTCATGATTTTTTGTCCGTTACTAATTATCCGTTTTCGTGGTCAAGACTAAAAATAACTCATTTATTTTCAAATATGTAACTAAATTCAATTTTATTTATTGGTGTTCCGAAAGCTGTTTGGTGTCATACCTGTCGATTTTTTAAAAGCATTGTGAAAAGTCGTCTTCGAAGTGAATCCAGATTCTAATCCTATTGCCAGCAAGCTGTAGTTTTCATAATCCGAATCGAGAATCATTTCTTTCACGGCTTCGACCCTATAGTTATTTATGTAATTGGCAAAGTTATCTCCCGTAATCACATTGACGAGTTGTGAAACATATCCCGCACTTATTCCCAGCTCTTCTGCTACTTTTTCTCGGTTTAAATTGCTGTCTTTATAAATTTGATGCTCTTCGCAAAGTATTTCCAATCTCTTAAAATAAGGGTTTTCTTTTGTAAAGATTTCTAAGCCATTTGCGTCATTTCCTCTTTTAATAGGTGCTCCTTCAACAAATATTTCATCGTTTAACAAAGTCTTATTATTTAGCAATTCTTCGATTTCAGTTTTATTGTCAGCCAACCTGTATCTGAACACACCATAATATGCCGTGCAATGAATTAAAAATGTAGCAAACAAGGCCAGAATACGCATAACATATGAGAGATCATATTCAAAAAGCAGTCCTATCAAAATGACCACCACCCAAGAAAGCATTAATGCATAAACCAAAAACCATAGAAAAGTAATCCATTTCTTTTCCTGTTTATCTTTTGAAAATTTAATAAAACCGAAAGTATAAACAGCCATAAAAGGCATAAATAACAGAATAAGATAAAAATCAAAACTTCCTAAAGTTTCTAGAATACTTTTAAGAAAGTGCGGAATTGTAAAAATATGTGCAACAGCATCACAGTCATAAAAAATATTTGCAATGGCTGAATATACAAACGGAGCATACAGCCATCGAATCTTTTTCGAATTTCTAATAGGATGGTTTACCTGATGTATAACAAACATAAATATGAGAACTGGAAAGAGAAATGCCCATTCTACATTATCCAGAAAACGCAGAAAAGGCATACTGCTGTAAAGATCAATTATTTCGAAAACGAGATTGGCAATAAGCACCGAAAGCGCAAATATTGCATAAGCCAGGTATCTATTGGCATTACTCTTAAATAGTGGTGATTTTAGAATAATTGCTCCAAGAACTATTCCTTGAAAAATTGCCGTGTTAAAAAAAATAGTAAAGATCAATCTATATAGTGGTTATTTAGTTAGGATGCTGTTTCTGTTTTTTTTTAGGTAATTACCTATAATTTTCCATCACGAAACTATACTTAATTGATTTTATTTACTGTTAAAGGAATTACAATTAAAACTAAACAAAATGACAATTAATAAGATCTGAATTACAAATTATCATTCGATTATTCTGTAAAATCTTTAATAGAATTGGTTTATTTCAACGTTTCATGTTCCTAAGAAAAAGTTAAAAAACAGCTAGAAATAAGTACCAATTTATCCACTTTTAAGCTTTTGAAACCTCTGCTAATTTTGCTTTTTTGAATTTTGGCATCAAATAATTCAAAACACTATTTTATGAAAAAAATTTTATTATTAGCTGTTTTTACAGTTTTAGGATTTGTGAATATAAATGCCCAAGAAATTAAATTTGGAGCTAAAGCGGGTTTAAACTTTGCAACTATCAGTGAAGATAATACCGAAAATGCTGATTTTGTAACATCGTATAACATTGGTATTATGTCAGAAATTCCATTGTCTGAAAAGTTCTCTTTTCAACCCGAAATAATGTATTCTCGTCAGGGATATAGTTTCAATAATGATGTAATTGCTATGAATTATTTGAACATTCCCTTAATGGGAAAATATTATGTAACGAAAGGATTTAGTCTTGAAGCCGGACCGCAGATAGGTTTTTTACTTTCTGCTAAAAATGAAAAAACAGATGTAAAAGATTCGTTTAATACTTTTGATTTTGGTGTTAATTTTGGCTTAGGATACAAACTTGAAAACGGGCTTAATTTTGGTGTAAGATATAATCTGGGATTAACTGACATTAATAATGTAGATAATTCTTCAATTAAAAATAAAAACGGAGTATTTCAGGTATCTGTTGGCTACTTCTTTTTCTAAACCAATAATAATTAAAAAAAACACCACTCTAAAATAAGTGGTGTTTTTTTGTTTCTTATATCCAAAAGAGCTACGCAAATAAGTACCGATTTATACAGTTTTAAGCTTTTGAAACCTTTTCCAATTTTTCTTACACGAATTTTGACTTCAAATAATTCAAATCAATTTTTTATGAAAAAAAACTATTTAGTACTTATCCTTCTTTTTGCCTTTTTCTCTGCTAATGCTCAAAACGAAAGTGAATCAAATCCTTTTGAGAAAAAAAATGACATTACCATAAATGCAATTGCCGCTTTAAACAAAACTCTAAACATAAGCTATGAAAGACATTTTAACAATAAATCCTCTTTAGGTGTTTATTATTTTCATGTACTAGCAAATGACACAAGCAATGATATGAATTATTCTATCTCGCCGTATTACAGAAGATATTTTGGCAAAAAATATGCATCTGGTTTTTTTGCTGAAGGATTTGGAATGCTGACTTCTATTGATGGCAAAAAAGTGTACACATCTGAAGATCATTCAACCTATACTGAAAATCCCGATGTTATCGATTTTGCTCTTGGAGCAGGTGGAGGATGGAAATGGGCCAGTAAAAGCGGATTTATTTTTGAAGCAAATGTTGGCTACGGGTTTTTATTGTTTAATGCGAATAAGACAGATCATAATATTGTAGCAAAATTTGGATTGAGTGCTGGATATAGGTTTTAGAATTAATGTTTGAATACTTCCAGTTAGTGAAAAAAGCTTCAGATTTCTCTGAAGCTTTTTTGCTTGAATAAATTCAATCGTACTAATAGTATAGATTTTACTAGAAAATTCCAGAAATATATTATTCTACATGCATTTAATCGTACCGCCATCTACCCTAATGGTAGCTCCGCTAATGTAATTAGCATAAGTGCTGCAGAGATATGCAACTGCTCCAGCGATTTCCTCAGGTTCTCCAAAACGTCCCGTATCATTTGGAATTAACTGTTCAACAGCTTTCGATTTTATTTCTTCTAAGTCTGTCCCCCAGTTAAACTTAGGTGCAGCATTTACAAGCCAATCTTCAACCATAGGATTTATAATGGCTCCTGGTGACACAATATTTGAGGTTATTCCGGTTTCTTTCAATGATCTCGCAAGTGAGATCGAAAGGTTATGTCTTGCTGCAAGGGTCGCATTATAATGTGGCTGTTCCTTAATAGGCTGTATGCCTAGCCCTCCTCCAATATGAATAACTCGCCCCCAACCTAATGTTTTCATTTGTGGCACTATACGCTGAATCATTCTTACATATGAAACCACATTGTTGTTATAAATATCAGCCCAATCAGTAGCTGTTGCTTCACCCCAAGATTTATGCGATGTTGCGCCTGCATTATTAATTAAAATATCAATTTGACCATTTTTTAGCGCTGCAGAAGCAACCTCATCAGCTCCGTTATCGGTACTAAGATCTCCTAAAGCTATTTCTGCCCTTCCACCATTGTTAATAATTTCTTGACACACGACTTTGGCACGATCTTCATTTCTACCATGAACTATAACGGTCGCTCCTTCATTTGCCAACATTTTTATTATTGATTCTCCAAGTCCCGAACTCGAACCTGTTACAAGCGCTCTTTTTCCTTTTAATTTTAAATCCATTTTATCTGTAAATTAGTTGTTCTTATTCTTATGTAAAGGCGAAATCCCAAATTCTTTTTTATAGGCATAAGAGAAATGAGACATATTAGCAAAGCCTATTTCTAAGTAAATGTCACTTGGACGCTGCTTACAATTTTCTATTAAATATTTTGCTTCAGAAAGCCGTTTTTTAGTAAGCCATCGGCTTGGAGTAATCTTAAACAATTTCGCAAAATCTCTTTTGAAGCCTGACAAACTGCGCCCAGTGAGGAAAGCAAATTTTTCCAACGGAACATTGTATCTGTAATGACCATTCATAAACCCTTCTAAATCTAATTTTCCAGGCTCGTTAAATTCAAACAGCATTTGCTTAATTTCTAGATCAATATCTGCAAGTATTAAAACCAGTTCCTTAATTTTAATTCGTAAAATTTCATTATCAATATCTTTTCTTTGGGCATATTCACTGAATAGAGTTATAGATTCTTTCAACACACTATTGGCCTTAATAATCTTCACTCCTTCACCATGAAACCTTTCTGATTTGAATCTAAATTCTTTCGAAATTTCTTTAAGAGTATTTTGGTCAAAATGAACCGCTATAGACTTAAATCCGTCAGATTCTGTATGCTTAATAGATTTTGTCAATTGATTTCTTTTAAAGAAGCGGTAATCGCCAGCAGTAAATGTATATTTCTTATATCCTATCCATACATCATGTCTGCCGCTTATGATATAACTAAAGATATGATCGGACACAAAAGCCTCACCTTCAATATTATCTCCCAAATAGAAGTTTTGTATGAGCTTTGGTTCTGAAAGAGTTTGATCTTTTTTTGATTCCATTTTCTCCTCATTTTTATTTGATACAAATTTCCCAAATATTTCAATCTACAAGTTTGTTCAAACGTCCAAATTTATTTGTTGTCTCTAAAAAACAGAAAAGCTTCAGATTTCTCCAAAGCTTTTTTATAAATATACTTTATCGAAATAAACTCCGTTATTCCTTTACAATAATTTAATATCAGGTTTTCTTAATAACTGATTTTATATTATTAAATGTTTTCTTAAATTCGCAATTCCGTAATGAAACCATTTATTTTCATTCTAAATTTGTGATTTTCACATCAATACCACTAAAAGAAACTGTATAATCTCTTAAAAATAAATTATATTATAACTACAATTCAACACAATGCTTAAAAAACACAACCCCAAATTTTTATTTTTTACCCTTTTAACATTATTTTTTTCTGTCACTTCCTTTTCTCAAAAAAGTGTTTATGCTGGAATCGAAATTGGTCGTAGAGCCATAAAAGTTTCAGTTATTGATGTAAATAACATTAGAAAAGCCGATTATAAAATTCTTTCTTTTTGGACTGAAAGAATTCCTTTTGCTGACCACATTGACTCTAAGGGCGAACTTACTCAAGAAGATATCACTAGAACTAGTGTGACGGTTACCAACCAATTGCAAAAAATTAAAGCCGAAAACAAAATTCTAGAAGAAAACATTTTTGTTGTAGCTGCTCCTGTCTTTGCCTCTGCACGCAATTTGGATGTTCTAAAAAACAAAATTGCTATTCTAACGGGGAAACAATTAGAGGTATTAGATGCTAATGAAGAAGCAAAAACACTTGTAAAAGGCGCTATTCCTCCTGTTGATTTTGCTAATGCCTTCCTTCTTGACATTGGGGCTCAAACTACAAAAGGGGGTTATATCGACGAACTTAAAGACGGTAAATTAGAGTTTATTCCTTTGGAGCTTAATTTCGGAACAATGACGCTTACTGACGCTGTAGAAAAAACAGTGGTAAATAAAAGCCAAGTAAACGATATGTCGACTTATCAAGAAAAATCTTTTGATTATAATGTAATTCTACGTAAAAAAACTAAAGAATTATTTGATGCCAATCCTCCTTTAGCAAAAAAGGAAAAATTATATTTATCTGGTGGTGCTGTTTGGGCGTTTTCAACTCTTTTTTATGACGAAAATGTCAACAAAGACCATTATGTTGCTTTAACTCTTCAGGATGTTGTTGATTATGATGCTGTTCTTAAAAACAACTTTAATAAGTTTACTAATCTTGCAAAAACAAATAAAGAAGCCGCAAGAGTTTTAAGCACTTATGATCAAAAATACCTGATTTCGGCAAACAATATCCTTGTAACTTGTCTTGAAAGTATTCCAGACTACACAACAAAGAAAATTTACTTTGCAAAGGAAGGACAGGTAATTTGGTTGATTTCTTACATTGCAGATCGTTCAAAAAAAATAAATACCAATTTCTAAAAAGTATTTATTCTATCTTATAAAGCTTCAGAGTAATCTGAAGCTTTTTTATTTTAAATCAATAACAATATTTAGTATTCCATTAATAACATCTCGTTGATAGAAAAACGGGATTGTTTCACGTTATGTTTTGTAAAAGCACATCTGGTTATAAATCAAAAGTTCCTACGAAATGAATAATCACAAAAATCTCGTAGAAAATCTAAAAGCACAATTCTATTAAATATAAAAAACAAAAAAGCGCAAGAGCAAAGCCCTTACGCTTTTTTTCTGATGAAACATTATAAAAAACGCTGTTTACCAACCTAAGAATGAAACTCCAAAATTGAGTGCAAAGTAGGAAGTTGGATAAGGAATTTCTCCCGATTCAAAACAGTAATAATATTTACCGGCAACTGTCAGGGCTACTTTAGAATCTATTTTGTATTCCAACCCGATTTCGGGCTGCAAGGCAAAATTCCAAGATTCTTCTTCCAGCGTATAAATATACATGTCTGTATTTCTTCGGTTATAAACCATACCTATTCCCATTCCTGCGTACGAGTTTATTTTATCTTTTTTTGCGAAATAATAATTCGCATTCGCCAAAATCGGAATAGCATTATTTGTTCTCCACTGCTTTCCAGAAAGCGAAGAACTTGCTTGTGTGTAGGTATCGTACGGAAGACTGCTATGAAAAACATTCCATCCTGTGGTAAAACCAATTGCCAATTCTGGCTTTACAAATCTTGAATATCCCACAGAAAATCCTCTTGCGCTCACATCACTTATATAATCTGAAAGATCACCGGTAGGAAATCCTAACGACCAAGCTACATTAACTACAGAATTCTGAGCGCTCAAACTAATTGTTCCTAATAACATTAGGCTTGCTATAATCTTTTTCATGGTTAATTAGTTTTAAGATAAGGTGATTGCGTAAAGGCCTGATCGATTCCTTTTGTTACTCTTGAAACATCATAATTCCAAGTTACCAAACCTGCCGCCGAGGCTACCCAAACAGCTGGACTTACTCCGCCAGGACCTATATTTGAAGGATCTGAAATTGTCATTAGTAAATTTCCCGTTGTATAAGAACTTACCGAAACATAAGGCGGATAATACCAGCCCCAATACGGCGGATAATATCCTCCATACCACCAGTCATACCAATAAGAATAGAATACTGTTGTAGATTTCATAAAAGCTGGTGTAAACAATATATCTGGATCACTGCCAATGTCTACTTTGCTCCAGCCCAATGCTGTCATGTTTTTATCAATTTGACTGAATATTGGTCCTGCATATTGATCTTCCATATAAACAAAAGTGGTGTCGCCTTGAGATATTTTAACATCTACAACAATCTTATCAGGTCTAGCATAAGTAGCTTGAGCAGCAAAATCATACTCGGGAATATAGTCTGTATAAACTACGTCTAAATCCGAATAACTGTCTGGTCCTTCAATCTGGCAGCTAACGAGCGAAATGAATGCTCCAAGACATAAAAATAGATTCTTTTTACTTTTCATTTTCATTAATAATTTAAGTTAGTTAACCTGTTTGCAAAATCTTTCGTTTATCGAGTAAACAATATATTTTTAGTACGTTTCAAATTATTCATACATAAGGCGTCTATCGTCGTCTTCCGCCACCGCCACCGCCGAAGCCTCCGCCTCCACTAAAGCCGCCTCCACCACGAGAACCGCCTCCCATTTGCCCAGCACTTGGTCTTGATGAAGAACCTCCTCCTCTATTAAAATTGGAGTTTGAAGAACTTCCTCTATTAAGATTTGAAGTCCCCGCGCTTGGCGACGCACTTTGTCGCGTTCTTCCAGATGCGCTAGTATTTCCTGCACGATTGGTATTTCCTGCCGATGGTCGCGAATTGCCTCGATTGGTATTGTATCTATTATTGGTCGAATTGTCTCGTACTGTAGTAGATCTTGATCTATTATTATTGTAATTATTAAAACTGTTTCTGTTATTAATATATACGTTGTTATGCCCGCCATGATAATGCCCGCCATGATAACCATGATGATGGTAATAATGGTTATGACGATAAATTCCGACTGCCATTACTGTAAAAGCAGCGAAATAAGGAGGATAAAATCCGTAATAATAAGGCGGATAATACGGCACATAAGCTGGTGAATAGACATATTGTACAATTGGCACCGTCTCTACCACAACTGCTGTTACTGCTGGCGAACTTTGTACAGGATCGTCTCCTGTGTAGGCCGGATTCGAAGTTTTTGCTGGAGAAGATTTAGCTACTGGTTCAATAACATAATCTTTTCCATACAGCAGTTCATCGCCCACAATCTGCATTTTTACCTTTCCGTTTTTATCTTTATCAACCAAAATAACGGCAACGTCTTGATTTTCCTTCTTGTTTACAGCGACCTGAAGAATAAAAGTAAACGAATTGCCATTTTTCTTTGTGACTACTTTTATAAAGTCTACTTTTTTATCCAAATTCAAATCTAGATTATTGATTCCTGTTTTCTCGAGATTTAAGTTTTTCTCAAATTCCTCAATGGTTTTTGATTTCTGAAACAAGGACATCACGGCATACAGATCAAGATTATCTCCTGGAAGCCCAAGTTCTGGACCATCATTGTCAGATTGGCAAAAAATCAACTGGGCAGACATGATCAATGCAACGGTCAAATATTTTGTAAATTTCTTTATCATAGTAAGAGTATAAAATATTAATAAGCGGAGCAGAAAATGATTCTTTCTACTCTTTACCCAGAAATCGTCTAGTGTTTTTTGGTTTTATCCAATTCGCCTATAAAAGGGATAGCATCTTGAATCTCTGCTCGTATAGTTACTTGCAAATACTGCTCAAGCTGTACAAATTTTGCGGCATTGATTCCGCCAATAGCTTTCACCAATTTAGAATGTGTTTTGGCAAGCAGTTTTTCAGCTTCTTGATTATACTTTAAATTCGATGATGTTAATTCTGTGGCTTTAGCATCGCTCAGCGAAGCATAATTATTTGCATAATCTTCAAGAATTTGAATCTTCTTCTGACTTAAAGCTTTGCGTTCCGATTCGTAATTATCATAAATCGGCTGAAATGCTGTAGCCTGTACGTCTGTTAAACCCAAATATTCTTTGACAACTTCTGCTTTAGATTTTCCATAAAGATCTTGGATTAATTTTATCTCATCAACAGAACTTTGCGCCGCGGCATTCAATCCAAAAACCAGCGATAGTATAAATAGTATTTTTTTCATAATCTTTATTTAGCAAGTTACTCTACCAATCCATCAGAAGCACTCATATCTCTTACGCACACATATTTGCCATCTCTTTTTTCGAAAAAGCTCATGTAGTTTCCGGTATTAATTGGTGTTTTGGTAGAATCTGTTACTTTATAATATCCCACTTCTACTACCATATTACCATCATGTGAAACAAAAACTTCTTTGGTTTCAAATGATATCGTATTGGTGTTATTGGTCAAATCTGATTTTAAAAATTCATATCTCGCCTCTTTACCAATAATCGGTGGTCTGTTCTGATAAAAAGTTATTGCATCGTCTGCATAGTATCCAATTTCTTTAAGCTGGCCTGCATTGTATGTTGCGGCATATTCATTTTCTTTTGCTTGAATTTGTTTCTTAACTTCTTTTAAGTCAATTACAGTATTTTCATCCTTTTTTGTATTGCAGGAAACTAATAAGGCACAGAACCCTGCGAGAACCGCTCGTATAACTATTTTATTTTTCATACACATTAAATTTTCAAGTTGATATTACATTATTCCCTTTTACTAATAGACCAAAAAGTAGCTGTTGACTTTAGCAAAGATTTTATCAGCATCAATAGCAGTATTAGGATCATAAGTCTAGATTTGCTTAAAAAATAAGATTAATATTCTTCGAATATCTTTTGGAGTTCTGCTAAACTTCTTTGTTTCAATAATGCTACTGACAATAAGATTCTAGATTTCTGCGGATTCAAAGCGTATGAAGCAATAAGTCCAAGTTCATCATCATTGCATTCTACGTTACGGCTTACAAGTCCAGTTGCAACCCGCGTGCTTCGAACTACGATAATTCCTTTTTTGCTCGCTCTTGCGCAAGCATCTAGAGAAGCTTTGTTCATGTTTCCGTTTCCTACTCCAGCAATTACAATTCCTTTGGCGCCGCGTTCTATCGAAGCATCAATTAAATCTGGTTTCATATCCGCATCGGCATAAATAATATCTACGCGAGGAAAAGTGCTAACGCCTTTTACATCAAATTCTGAGTTTTTCCCAAATTTTTGACTAGGATAATTAAAGAAATCATTTGTTCCGTAAGAGGTAATACCGATAAGTCCACGAAGCGGAGACATAAAAGTCTGAACAGCCGTTGTACTTACTTTTGTTAAAGATTGTGCTGAATGAATCCAGTCGTTCATTACCAAAAGCACTCCACGTCCTTTTGCTTTAGGATCGCCAGCGACAGCAATTGCATTATAAAGATTTAAGGGTCCATCTGCACTAATTGCTGTTGATGGACGCATTGATCCTACAAGCACTACTGGTTTATCTGTTTTTGTAGTTAGATTTAAAAAAAAGGCCGTTTCTTCCATCGTATCTGTTCCGTGTGTTATTACAAAACCATCTACATCATTGCTGTTGGCTAATTCATTAATTCGATTGGCTACTTTCAGCATAATTTCAAATGACATATCCTGAGATCCGACATTTGCAATTTGTTCGCCTTTTATATCGGCCACTTTTAAAGCATCTGGAATTGCATTTACCATTGCATCAATAGTAACTTGCCCCGAAGTATATCCTGACTGCACTCCAGTTTTAGCAGAACCTGCAATTGTTCCACCCGTTGCCAATATTAGAACTTTAGGCTTAGCTTGTCCAAACATGCTGATATTTAATGACAGGATCAGCAGTAAAAGCATTTTTTTGTAAAAGTTGATATTTAATTTCATCATTTTGTCGTTTTAGTTTGAGAATTATTTTTGGCCTGTTAAAGTTGCTGGATCTAGAAGTTTCTTAATTTGATCTTCTGTCAGCAATTTCTTTTCGCGTATAAGTTCCAGAATACCTTTATTGGTTGCCAGTGCTTCTTTGGCGAGTTCGGTTGTTTTTTCGTAACCTAAAATAGGATTCAGAGCCGTTACAACGCCCACACTTCTATCCATATAATGCGCCAAAACGTCTTTGTTTACCGTTATGCCATCGATACAGTTTTTTCTAAACAATGGCATTGCTTTAAAAAACAATCCTTGAGATTCCATCATGGCAATAGCCTGAACAGGTTCAAAAGCATTTAACTGCAATAAACCAGATTGTGCGGCGACCGTTACGGTGAGATCGTTCCCCATTACTTTAAAACACAATTGGTTCATAAGTTCTGGCATAACCGGATTTACTTTTCCTGGCATAATTGAAGATCCTGGCTGAAGTGCTGGCAAATTGATTTCGAAAAAACCAGTACGAGGACCAGAAGCCAAGATGATCAAATCGCTGCTTATTTTTGCCAAAGCAACCGCCATACTTTTAAGTGTAGAAGAATACATTACAAACCCTTGTTGGCTAGTCGTCGCGGCAATAAGATCTTTGCTCATTACAATTGGTTTTCCAGTAATTTTTGCCAAATGTGCAGCTACTTTTTCTGCATAACCAGGAGAAGCTGTAATTCCTGTCCCGATTGCAGTAGCTCCCATATTTTGTTCGCATAGATAAACTTCAGATTTTTTTAAAGCGCTAATTTCTGCATCAAGCTGATTTCCGAAAGCATGAAATTCCTGACCTACCGTCATTGGTACAGCATCCTGTCCTTCGGTTCTTCCCATTTTTAAAACATCTTTAAATTCATCTCCTTTTTTATGGAAAGCTTTAGCCAAAAGATCTGCTTCTTTGAGCAGTTTATCATTATGAAGCAGTAATGCCACTTTTATCGCTGTTGGGTACACATCGTTGGTTGATTGCCCCATATTAAGATCATCATGAGGCTCAATGTATTGATATTCTCCTTTTTTATGTCCGCTCAGTTCTAGTGCAATATTGGCAAGAACTTCGTTCACATTCATATTGGCAGAAGTACCAGCACCACCTTGATACAAATCAACCAAAAATTGATCATGATATTTGCCGTCAATTACCGCCTGACATGCTTTTTCTATAGCTGCAAGCCTATCTTTTTTAAGTCGGCCGACATCAGCATTGGCGCGTGCCGCAGCTAATTTTACCATTGCAAAAGCTTTTACATAATCAGGATAAGATTGCGTAGTCAAACTACTTATCTGAAAATTTTCTAACGCACGTGCTGTCTGCACTCCATAATATGCATTTGCAGGAATTTGTTTTTCTCCTAGAAGGTCTTTTTCTGTTCGGGTCTGAGCATTGAGAACGCCTAAAGACAATCCAAACAATAGCAGGTATTGTACAGTTTTACACATATTTTCTTTTTTTATTGATTAAAACATAAAGGCTTTTACTGATTTCTTTTATAAAATGATTGCGAAAAATTATATCTAAAAGAAAACTGTATTTTATTTATTGAAGTACTCCATCCATCATTGAAATTTTCGCGGTTACCCCACTGAAATTCAACACCGACCATACAATTTTTTACGGGAGTGTATAAAAGATTTCCTAGCACGTATTGTCCCTTTTGAAAAGCATCATCAGTTTGTCCGTCTGAGTTGTCGATATCGATCATAGAATATCCTATTGCAGTACTAAACTTGTCACTCCAGTTATGATCTAAGAAAGCAACAACACCAACTAGAGGAAGCGCAACACCTTTTACAGGAGTTACAGGATTACCAAAATTGTTTTCGATACCGATGTCTACGGGAGCGTCGTTCATATAGTTTTGAATTCCTTCTCCATATACAACCTGTCCTCTAAAAACATCATTTTTACTAAAATTGATATTAGTACTTAAATTAAGTCCCCAGCCTACTGCATCTCCAGACAAATCATACTGATCATTATTCTGATCTTTCCATTCAATTTTTCTAACTATACCCGCTAACTCAACATAGCCCCATTTGGTCGCATGATGGTACTCAGCCGTAAGATCTGGCAACGGAAATCTCGCCTTTACTCCTTGCAGTTCGACACGATTTGCATAATCTCCCTGATCGGCACTTGCTCCAGGTCTTTCTAATGCTATGGTTAAACGGGTATCGCCTTGAATAGGCATATAGCGTATTTGAATATTTCTAAAAAATACCATTCCGGTTGGCCCCCAATATTCTAGCGAATTTGGGAATACGCCAATATCCATAAAAGGGCTCCAGGTTTGTCCTGCTCCAAATTTTCCTAATTCAGCATAGGCATGGCGCAGACGAAAAGTAGTCTGCCCAGCATCGACACCTGTACCGAACAATTCGAATTCAAAATGAGTTTTTAATTCGCCAATTCCTGTATCAAAGTAGTTTTTAAACCCTAATCGAGTTTGACGAACAGAAGCGTAGTAACTGCCATCTGGCCCATATTGGTCTTTAAAAGCGGGAAGTTTTGTAGGTCTCACCACATCGTACCAATCTGATTGTATCTGATTGAAATTATAACCAATATCGGTCATAATAAATCCGTAGATTTCCATGCTTTTATTCCCTTCATCTTGAGCTTGAACAAAAGTGGAAATGAGGAAACAAATTATGAGAACACGATGTCTCATAGCTGTCATTTGCAAAAACCTTTTTTTCATAATGATTATAGTTTGTTTGTTATGGGATACAACTTTTAATCTGATTTTTGCAGTCCTGGTTTAAAATAAAAGTCATTTTATTTTAAAAAAATCGATTTACTCAGCACGAATTTTTATTCACCTTAAAAACTTTTATCTGATCCTAAAAGCTTTTAGTACGGGAATGCAAAAATTTCAACACCTAATATATTACAGTCTTTTTTTGTTAAAAAAAGAATCAAAACACAGTTTTTACCTGATTATCAAACAAATATAATTAATACAATAGCACGATTAGGGTTATTAACCGTTATATTTAACCGTTAAAATATCAGATTAATAATACTAACATGTTAAAAATTTTCATAAATTTATATCTTTATAACTATTTGTCCTTTAACATTTTATACGCCCCAGTGACTTTTTTTTGACATTAATAATTTTCAAATAATTTATTATGGAGTCTATAAAAAAAATCCCCTCGGATAAAATCTATAGTGAACTGGAAAATGTTTTAAAGTTTTATTCTTTCAAGAACTCAACGTTGTTAAGTAATTTTCTGCGCTACATTGTCACAGAAACGATAGATGAAAGGCAGCAGTTTATCAAAGAATATTCTATCGCTGTTAATGCTTTAAGCAGGCCTTCTCATTTTAATCCGCATGATGATGCAATGGTGCGTATTCATGCAGGACGGTTAAGGAAACTGCTTACCGAATATTACTCTTCTGACGGAAAAGACAATTCGGTTATCATCCATGTCCCAAAAGGCGGTTACGTTCCAGAATTTATTCACAACAACAAAACAAGACCTACTGATCTTCCTGTTAACACCAATAAAACAAATCCGGTGATTACAGTTTTTCCTTTTAAAACAATCGCTTATCGACCAGATTTAGAAGCCTTTTCACAAATTCTTTCCGAAGAAATTAGCGCAGAACTTTCCCGTTTTCAAGATATTACTGTAATAGGCCATTTTTCTTCTGATGTTATTTCAAAAATTAACGAAAATATACTTGAGGCTGCTAATCTTCTTGGAGCCGATTTCATTATTACGGGACATATTCAAATTATTGACAACAAATTGCAGATCAGAGTCAATCTGATAAACTCCACTTCAGGAAAATTTATATTGACCAAATTGTTTGCTCCTGCTACCTTAGATGACGGCATTAGAATTCAAAATGAAATTGTAAAAGATATTGTTTCTACGATGGGCGGTTATTATGGTATTATTTTTAACGAAATAGTAAAAACTGCGCCGTCTAAAATTTCAAATAACACTGGTATTTTAAGGGCAATCTGCAGTTATCACGAATATCAGCGTTCCTATTCTATCGAAAATTTTGCTAAAGCGCTCTCCACTTTAACTGAAGCTGTAGAATTAGACCCCAACCATGCAATTGCTTGGGCAATGCTGGGCGAAATGCATTTAGCTTCTATTGCCTTGGGACTAGACAATTGCAAAAAAACAGTAGAAAAAAGCAATCATTGCATCACAAAAGCTCTAAATATTGATCCTAATTGCCAGCAGGCTTGGTATGCACTGGCCATTATAAACTGTTTTAAAAAAGACCAGGACAATTGTCTCGCAGCCGCAGAACAATGCCTCAAAATAAATCCTAATTCTTCTGGCATTGCTTCAGGTATAGGCTGTGTATTGATTTTTGCAGGTTATTTTGAAAAAGGCTTTAATTTACTAGAAAATGCAATTCGTATAAATCCCTCACATCCTTGGTGGATTAATGTTGGATATTGTTACTACCATATTCACAAAAAAGATTACCAAAAGTCTTTATATTGGGCTGAAAAAATGGATTTTGGCGAAACCATTTGGGATCCGCTGCTGAAAGCTGTTTCTTTATCTCTGTTAAGTGAAGATGCAAAAGCGAAAACCTATTTAAACAACCTTCTAGAACTACAGCCTCAGACAACTACAGAAATAAAAGAAACCCTTTCTAGTTTTATGTTTTCTGACGAAATTGTTTTTAGAATCATAAACAGCTTAAAAAGAATTGGACTAAAAAATGACTTTTAATCTCCAAGAGATTTAATCAAAAACTACGCTAGCCTTATAAATAAAAGCCTAGCGTAGTTTTTTTATCTAAAAATGCAACTTAGTAGATTGCTTGATATAACTCATTACAAACGAACTCTGCACTTTACTAATATTAGGAATATCCGAAAGCTTTCTGATAAAATCGTTAAACGATTCGGGATCTTTCACTACAACCTTTAGAACATAATCGAAGATTCCTCCTGTTACATATCCTTCAACAACCTCGTCGAGTGCCGCAACTTGTCTCGAAAATTCTTCAACCAATTCTAAACGCTGGCTATTTAGAGAAACGTTTATAATTACCGTAAAATTTAACCCCACCCTTTTCGGATCGATTATCGCCACATAATCTTTAATATAGCCTTCGTTTTCGAGTTTTTTAATTCTGTCATAAACCGAAGTTCTCGACATGTTGAGTCTTTCCGTCAAATCTGTAATATCAAATCTTGCATTCTCCTGAAGGATTCGAAGTAACTCTATTTCTTGTTTGCTTAATTCTTGCATCGGATTTTTTCCAGTTAAAGTATAAAAAATAATTCATTTTAGGACAGAACACACAAATAAATACATTTTAAAACATAAAATACATATTTAAATCCAAAATATCGATCTTTATTCTTCATTTTATACTTTTGAATGTACAAAACATATTTCAATAATAAAAAATGAACAAATATATTATCATTGTAGCTTTGGGCGCATTAAGTTTCGGAATGCTTTCTTCTTTTGCCAAAATCGCTTACGGAGAAGGTTATTCTCCTGCCGAAATCACTTTGACACAAGCACTTGCAGGAACCTTAATTTTATGGTCAATCGCCATCTTTAGAAAAATAAAAAACGGCCATAAACTTGTGTTAAACTGGAAACTGTTTTTGGCAGGAATCACAATGGGATCTTCTGCTTATACTTATTATTTATCTGTGGCTTACATTCCTGCTTCTTTGGCAATTGTTTTGTTGATGCAGATTACCTGGCTTAGTATTTTGGTTGATTGGATATTTTTTAAGAAAAAACCCAATACAGTTGAGGTTGGTTCGGCGCTTTTCATCATTTTAGGAACTATTCTGGCAGGAAATCTTTTAGACTTAAGCAATGCCCATATTTCTTTTACAGGAATTGCATTGAGCTTATTATCGGCATTGCTTTATACGTTATACATTGTTTTTACCAGCAAAATAGGAAAAGAAACGCCAATGTTCGAAAAAAGCGCTTTGATGACCAGCGGTTCTGCCATGATTATATTTTTAATCAATTGCGAAGCGATTACTACAAGCACACATTTAGATTTTGGGTTATTGCAATGGGGAACATTCTTAGCCATTTTTGGAACCGTGATCCCGCCAATCTGTTTTACAGTCGGAATGCCTAAAATTGGTTCGAGCTTGAGTTCTGTTTTATTAACGCTAGAATTGCCTGCAGCCGTTTTTTGTGCGCACATTATTTTGGGCGAAAAAGTTACTTTTCTGCAAATTGTCGGAATTGCTATAATGCTTGGCTCAATTGTCTATCTTAATGTTTCGAAAGCTAAAAAAGAAAAAATTATTCAAAACAAAACTGCGGTATGCTAATTCATATAGACGAAAATAATCTCTACGCCGAATATTACAACGATTTTGAAAATCGCCCCACAATTGTTTTTCTGCACGATTCTTTAGGTTGTGTAGAACTTTGGAGAGATTTTCCGAAAAAAGTCGCTGAGTTTTCTCAATGCAATGTTTTAATTTATGATAGATTGGGTTACGGAAAGTCGGATCCGATGCCAACTTCTGCTCGTCCTGTAAATTATCTAGAATTAGAAGCTGACGTTTTAAATACTATACTAGAAAAGCTGAAAATTGAAAATGCTATTTTATTCGGACACAGCGATGGAGGTTCGATTGCATTGATTGCTGCAAGTAAATATCCGCAACGCATTAAAATGGTTATTTGCGAAGCGGCACATATTTTTGTTGAAGAAATTACGCTTAATGGTATTCGTGAAGCTGTCATTGCGTATCAAAACACAAACTTGCCTCAAAGACTTCAAAAATATCACGGAAACAAAACGGAAGCCATTTTTAAAGCTTGGACTGAAACATGGCTCCGCGCCGATTTTAGAAATTGGAACATTGAAAACCTTCTCCCTAAAATTAAATCTCCGTTACTGTTTATTCAAGGTGAAAAAGATGAATACGGAACTTTAGATCAAGTCAGGAAAACGATAAATGCCATATCTGGAAAAGCTGAAAAATGTATCTTACCCAATATTGGACATACTCCACACAAAGAAGCTCCAGAAACTGTACTAGGCAAAATCACTGCGTTTATAGCAGATAACGACTAAGCCGCTTTCTTTGCCGCGCGTTTCTTCTTTTCTAATAATTTAAGATGGTTTTCGGCACATAGAATTTTCTCGGTTGTACCATTTTTTTGTATCTCAATAAGATAATGAAAATCTCTTTCTTTTGAAGTAGATTTTATTATAAGCCCCTTTTTAAAATCCATTTTTCTTTCGATAATGGTTCCCTTGTAAGATATCCCACTCAATGCTGTGTAGGAAACATCTTGTCCTTTTACAAATTTCATTGTTTTAGCCGTTTGTTCCTAATATTTGCTAATACTTCTAAATCTGAAAAACCAATGTTAAGGGGGGAAATCAGTTTTTCTCTTTCGGCGAATGTATAAAGTTTCAGCAATCTACAAACCCGTATTTATACCTGTTTTTTGAATTTTAAATATAGTTATTTTTTTAATGTAAAAATAACCTTCCAAAAAAAAATTAATACAATTTAGAACAGCATATTTGGCTAATTTTCTAACATGAATTCTTAGGATTGAAAGAATAGCTTTTCGCTCTAAAAAACTAAAATTCAGCAGTGTTAATATCAAATCAAGAAAAAATACCAAACACATGCAAAACGATATTGGAGAAACCTGACGAAGAAATCCCTAATCTTAAAAACAAAACATAAGTTTATTTACTTTTCCTCAACGCATCTAGCAATTCAACCATATCGACCACAGCATAAGTTGAGCAATAATCTGATACGGCATAAGGCAGAATCAAACTATTATTATGAATAATCGCTCCACAAGAATACACAACATTTGGCACATAGCCTTCTCGCTCGTCTTCCAAAGGCGAAAGCAAAGGTTCTGTCAATCTTCCGATTTCTTTAGACGGATCATCTAAATCAAATAGCGAAGCGCCAATACAATATCGTCGCATTGTACCAACACCATGCGTGATAACAAGCCAGCCTTCTTCGGTCCATAATGGCGAACCGCAATTTCCTATCTGAGTCAATTCCCAAGTAAATTTAGGCTTTTGCAAAAGAATTGGCGTATTCCATTGTGTTACACGATCAGAATACATAATATAATTGTTCACACCATCAATTCTCGCAAGCATGGCATATTTACCTTTTATTTTTCTAGGAAATAAAGCCAGATTTTTGTTCTGCGCCCCTTCTCCGTGAAGCGGCATAACTCTAAAACTATAAAAATCTTCGGTAGAAATTAATTTTGGTAAAATTGTATGTCCGTTGTAAGCCGTATAAGTTGCCATAACGCGATCTGAACCGTTATCATCAACAAAACGCACAAAACGCGCATCTTCTATTCCACGGCTTTCAGAATCAGAAATAGGAAAAATGACACGTTCCGTTATATCCGAATCGTGTTTGAACTGCAAATCGTAAAAAGAATTCGCTAACCACAGAATTTCTTCCAGCGCAACTTTTCTTTCTTCCCGAATCAAAGGATCTTTTAAAGCCTCAATCAGCATATTTTTCAGAACGGCAAATTCAAATTCTTCCGGAAGATCTTGCATAATCTGAGCAATATATTTATCAGTTGTATGCATCTCATACAGTTTAGTCAAAAATCGTTCTTTATTAAACAACGTTTTATGTTCGATTTCTGCCTGATCAATATGATTTCCTATTTTCATGATATGCAGATTATTGTCACGGTCCAAAATTGCTCTTCTAAAAACAATTGATGAAATATGGCCTTCACCTGTTGCACGAAAAGAAATTATAACACGTTTTTCTCCTGCTTCTAAACCCGTCTGATCAAAATCTTCTACAATTGAAGGATTAAAAATCGCAGCCGATTCTATGGCATATTCCATCGTGCAGTAAGACCCAATAAGCATTTTACGGTCTAGAGACATCGCTTCATAATCAATCTGCATTTCTTCTATAATAGGTTTTATTCTTTCGCAGTGTCTAAAAAAGACAGCCGAGATATTTCGATGTCTTCGGGCAAATTCGCGAAGCGTCTGCTCCAAAGTCTGCAATACTTGTTTCTCATCGAGTAACATTATCCGAAGTATCATTTGCTGGGTCCTTTCTTGCCCATTCATAAAATATCGGGCAACAACTCTTCTTGAATCTGGCAAAAACTTTACATTTTTTCGTACAACGGATACTCGCATAACTGGAAATTTTATGATAGGAATCATTTATTATCCAACAAGTTAGTGATTTTTGTTAAAGAAAAAAACTTAATTTTTTATTAAACTTTGTTTTTTCCTTTAATCGAAGTTTTTTTCTGAGTTCGATTTCGTCAAAAGTTTTTTTATAATTTCGTTCTATTCTACCAATTTAAAGCAATGAAGAATACTGTTAAATTTTTGAGAGAAGAAAAAAACATGACTCAAAATGAACTTGCCGAAAAATCTGGCCTTTCCCTGCGAACCATCCAGAGAATTGAGGCCGGAAATATTCTGAAAGGCTTTACCTTAAAAACTATTGCAGAAGCTCTAGAAACCAATCCCGAAAATCTTATTCTCAAAAAAGAAAATATCCAAATCGAAAGAGCCAAACTTATTAATCTTTCTGTCTTGTCTGGACTTGTTATTCCGTTTGGCAGCGTTATTTTTCCTTTAATTTTAACTTATAAAACTCAGGATGCTGTAAACAAAGAATTAGGAAAACAAATTGTAAGTGTTCAAATTGTTTTAAGCCTTGTCCTTTCTCTTTTAATGATTGCAAGTCCATTTATCCAAAATGCATTTACCTTAAAATTTCCTCTTTTTATTATTCCTCTAATTGCATTTCTTAGCTTAAAACTCCTAATTGTTATTCTAAACGGAATCAGTTTAAACCAAAAACAAGATCTGGCTATAAAACTGAAAAACAACTTCTTATAAACAGAGTCATAAAAATGGCGTAAAACTGTCGTATTGTTTTTGCACGAAAATCGGAAACGAAATCCGAATCTTGCAAAAAAACAGACCATGAAATTATTTAAGAAAATTGCATTCGTATTTTTAGTTATTATTGTTTTCTTCTCGTTGGGAGGATATTTTTATTTTCAGAAGAAATTCACTCCGCCAGAGAACTATTTGAAGGTTTCGGGAATTGCAGAAAATATTCCGACAAAATGGATTTCTAGCAACGACAACTCCCATTCTGCTCTACTTTTACCCATAAAAATAAAAGGAATCGATCGGGTATTTTACATGCAGTTTGATTCGGGTTCACCCATTACTGTTTTCTATAAAAAATCAGTAGAATCAATCGCTATTAAATTTCAAAATCGGTTGAAAATTGATATTGAAAACGCCTCAATTTCTACCACTTTTACAATCGGAAATATGAATGTGTTTTCAAATACTTTTGAAGTTTTAAATTATGGTGAAAAAATCGATTTTGACAATCCATATGCAGAAAATATAATTGGAACAATCGGAACCGATTTACTGGAAAAACGAATTACTGTTTTAGACTTCAAAACCAATCAATGTTCTTTCATCGAAAAAATCAAAGAAGATGATTTTACTGATTTTGAATTCAAAAAACGCAAAATTCTTATTCCTTCAATTATCGAAAATGAAAAACTAAAACTGCTATACGATTCTGGAACTAGCGGTTATGAATTGATTACAACAAAAGAAATCTGGCAGCAATACCGCAATAAAAATAGCGCTGTAAAAACCGAAAAAGGAAATTCGTGGGGAAATGCTTTAAGCGTTTATTCCGCTTCTGCGAAAAAGAAACTACAATTTGAAAAAGTTACATTAAACCTTTCTGAAGTTACTTATATAGAAGGCACATCAAATCTGCAGAAATTCTTGATGAAACGTTCGGGAATGCAAGGAATGATTGGCAACAAACTATTCCTGAAGCACAAATTGATTCTGGATTGCAAAAACGAAAAATTTAAATTGGAATAAAATGTAAAATTCTACAATAGAAAACAGTTTTACGAATTGATTTTGATTATGTTTTTGACATTTTCTATAAAAGCCTCGGTGTCTTTGATTTCTTGTTTAATCAATTGATGATGATCAGACAAATTGTGCTGTTCCATCATATCTTTTTTCAAATATTTAATCATCGATTCCAAACTTCGCGTGTCATTTTTATCTTGTCTTTTTAATTCGCGCTGTTTGCTTTCCAAATATTTTAAAGTCTCTATTAACTTCTGAACGTTTAATTTTCCCAATCTTTACTCTTTAACATTTATAAAAACAATAGCTGGAAATGTGAGATCCAATATGCTCCAAAAACCAATACCATTTGAATCTGCCTCATTCCCAGCCATTGTTATTGGTACATACGTACAAATCGATTATTTGGATTTCAGAAAATTCATATTTTTTCTATAATATTTCAATTTAAAAAACAAACAATTGTTTTTCAACCATTTACATTAAAAACATAAAAAACGAAGGCAAATTATTCAGTAAAAAACACAACTTTCAGATTTTCAAAACATTACCTAAAACCATCTAAAATTGTGAATATCTATTTGAAGATTTAACTATTATTTCTGCTGTAAAATTTATCTTTGGCATCCTTAAAATTTAAAAAGAGATGAGCGCAACTTGGTACGAATGCAAAGTAAAATATAGAAAGACAGATGAAACTGGAGGACAAAAAGTTTTAACCGAGCCTTATTTGGTCGATGCTTTGTCTTATACAGAAGCTGAAAAAAGAATGACTGAGGAAATGGCCGCTTATACTAGTGAAGAATTTAAAATTACGGCTATCAAAGTGGCAAATTATGCCGAAATTCATCCTTTTGAAAATGCAGACAGATGGTTTAAATCTAAAATCACTTTAATCGCTTATGATGAAGAAAGTGGTAAGGAGAGAAAAACAAGCATGTATATGCTGGTTCAGGCAAATGATGTTCGTGAAGCTTATGACAATACACTTCACATAATGAAAAATACAATGGGAGAATATTCTATTCCGGCTATTACAGAAACACCAATTATGGATGTTTTTCCTTATTTCAGCGGTGAAGAAGGCGAAACAGAGATGCTGGAAAGATTTAATGCCCTAAAAGCTTCTAAACCAGAAAAGCCAGAAGCAGAAATTATAGATCACATGGAATTTGAGACTGTCGAGGAATAAAACCTTTCGTTCGAAGATTTTTCTGAAAAATTTAAAATAAAAAAAGCAAAATAGAATTCTATTTTGCTTTTTTTATTTCAGACTATTTTTAATAAAGCATTTTTGCTAATGGCGTTACTGCCGAAGCAGATTTTGGCAATAAAGAAGTAAGCGCATCAAATTGCGTCGGACTGATATTCTTTTTCATTTTGGATATAAAAGACTCTCTAGTAGTCGTCATTTTAGAAGTATAACCTGCCTTGTCAGTAGCCATTGTAGGCAAAATATTCTTCTTTTTGTTTAGCGTTTCATTTACCAATGAATTTACAATCGGTTTTTGAGCATCAGTTAATTTCAATTTAGGAGATAGCACTCCCATAACCTGATTTGCTACACTAGCAACGTCAAAACTTGGCACCGCTGCTGTCGACGCCTTACTTGCCGCTTTTGTAACGTCTCCAATACTTTGTGCATTTGCAAATGAAATTGTCCCTAAAAAGACAACTAAAATCAATAATTTCTTTTTCATGGTATTTTCTTTTAAAGTTATTTGCTTGATAATAAAGGTAATAAAAATCTTAATCCAACTAACACTTGAAAATTATAAATATCTAAACATCTGCACTTTACTTCTTTTTATTCAAAAATATTCCCAATATTCAAAAATCAAAATAAGTCCTATCTTAGCTACAGAATTACGCATTGATTTGAAACCACTTACAACACAAAAGCCAAACAAACCTAAGAAACCAAAATCTACATGAACAAAAAGACTTTTATTTTAATTGGGTTTATCATTTTAAAATTTGCACTTCAATATATTTTGCTGAGTCCCGAATACGATTTACAGCGTGACGAATACCTGCATCTAGATCAAGCAAATCATTTGGCTTGGGGCTATTTATCGGTTCCGCCTGTTACCTCTTGGTTTTCGTATATTATTCTGCTTCTCGGAAATTCCGTTTTTTGGGTGAAGTTCTTCCCTGCCCTATTTGGCGTTTTGACACTTTTGATTGTCTGGAAAACTATCGAACTTTTAAAAGGCAATCTTTATGCTCTGATTCTTGGAGCATTGTGCGTTTTACTTTCATGCCTTTTACGTTTAAATATGCTCTATCAGCCAAACTCTTTTGATGTTTTATGCTGGACTGCAATCTATTATGTTTTAATTCAATACCTGACTTCAGAAAACACAAAATGGCTTTATTATGGTGCAGTAATTTTTGCTTTCGGTTTCTTGAATAAGTACAATATCGTGTTTTTATTACTCGGATTAATTCCTGCCATTTTACTTTCTAAACAACGAAAAATTCTAGCCAAAAAAGAGTTTTATTTTGCCTTGATTTTAGGATTACTGCTAATTCTACCTAATCTTTATTGGCAGTACAGCAACCATTTTCCTATTGTGCACCACATGAAGGAATTGGCAGAAACGCAATTGGTCAATGTTAATTTAGGCGATTTCCTAAAAGAGCAAGTTCTCTTTTTTATCGGCGGACTATTTGTGATTTTAGCTGGACTTTATGCGGTTTTGTTTTACCAGCCTTTCAAAAAATTTCAGCTTTTTTTCGCTTCATTTGTTTTCACACTTTTAATCTTTATTTATTTCAAAGCAAAAGCGTATTATGCTATTGGGTTATATCCTATTTACCTTGCTTTTGGATCTGTTTTTATTTCAGACATTGTAAGCAATGGATGGAAACGTTTTTTAAAACCTATTATTATTCTCATTCCAGTATTGCTTTTTATTCCTATTTACCAAGTTGCTTTCCCAAATAAAAGTCCTGAATACATGGTTGCACATTCTGAGCCATACAAAAAACTGGGATTGCTTCGTTGGGAAGACGGAAAAGATCATCATTTGCCACAGGATTTTGCCGATATGCTGGGTTGGAAAGAATTGGCCAGAAAAACAGATTCTCTTTACGCTTTGCTGCCAAATCAGAAAGAAACCATTGTACTTTGCGATAATTACGGACAAGCTGGAGCTATTAATTATTATTCTAAAAAAGGAATCAAAGCGGTTTCTTTCAACGCCGATTATCTCAATTGGTTTGACCTCAGCATTCCATACAAAAACCTTATTCGCATTAAGGATTTTGAAGAAAACGACAAAGAAATGAAAGAAACAAGTCCGTATTTTGAATCTGCGGTTATAGGCGGCCAAGTCACCAATCAATACGCCAGAGGATATGGCGCTACGATTTTTGTTTTCACGAAAGCTAAAATCGATATCAATAAAAGATTAGAACAGGAAATCAACGAAGAAAAAAGCGATATCATAAATGATTAATTTCAGAGACATATCTTATTTAAAAACCGGAAATCGAAAACAGCAAAACGCATTTCATCTTTTGACCAAACACCAAGTTTTAAAAAATCTTGCTGAGTTTGACCCTATTTTGGTTGGTACGATTCCGATAAATATTGATATTGAAAATAGTGATTTGGATATTGTCTGCTATTGGCAAAACAAATCTGTTTTTATTGAAAGAATTAAGCATTTGTTCGAAAAAGAAAACCACTTTTCTATTCGAGAAATCGTGATTGATAATCAGGAATCGGTTGTTGCAAACTTCTTTATTGAAACTTTTGAAATAGAAATATTCGGACAAAATATCCCGACAGAACTTCAAAATGGCTACAAACATATGCTTATTGAAGACCAAATTCTACGTTCTAGAGACGAAAACTTTAGATTAGCCATCATAAGACTAAAAGAAAGCGGCATAAAAACCGAACCTGCATTTGGCGCGCTATTAGGCTTAAATGGAAACGTTTATCAAGAATTGCTGGATTATAAAATCTAAGAAAAATCGTCTTTTAGAAAAATTATAAAAAATAAAGTACTAAAATTGTTTGCATAACCGTATTTAGTGTGTATCTTTGCACCCGAAACATCGCGGGATAGAGCAGTAGGCAGCTCGTCGGGCTCATAACCCGAAGGTCACAGGTTCGAGTCCTGTTCCCGCTACTAAGACAAAGCTTCAGAGAAATCTGGAGCTTTTTTATTTAAGAACTAAAAAACAAAAGTCGGGAGACTTTTGGGATGTTTTGTGTTCAATATGATAAAAAAAATGCGCAAAGTTAAAGACATTTACACAGTTTTTCATAAGGAACTCTTCGGAGAGCGAGGTATTTATAAGCAGTAATCATTTTCTTGAAAAAATAATTCTATATTAGCATTAAAAGAGGATATTTTATGATTTAAATTTTCTACAAAGAAGCTATAGAAGTTCTCATAACACAAATGCAAATAAGAGATATTTTTATGAAATCCATTATAAAATCAACCTTCCATAATCTTTATAAAATTTTTATTCTGTCGTTAGTACCTTACTATGGATTTACTCAGCCTTCTCGCACGGTAGAAATACACTTCAGATTTTATGATAAATCGCAAGAGGTTTCAAAAGAAGTTATGAATCACCAATATAAATTATTTACATATAGCTCTGACAATTATAAGCCAGCAGACTATCGCTATGATAATCCAAGTAAAACATATATAATATCAGAAACTATTGTTTATAATGATGTTCATTTGTTTATAGTGCATGAAAAAGACACCATGCAGCTTATTTTTAAGACAAAAGGAGCCAAAAGATTAAAATTTAAAGTGGATCATTTAGACTTTAAAGAAGGAACTTTTATTATCGATAATGAAGCAGCAACGATGTTAGATTTTAAAAACAGCAAATCAACTTACTACAATTATATCCTTTCAATATTGCCTAAAAACATTTACAACAGCGAGGAAAGCCCAATTTATACTGAATTAAAAAAATTAAAATTAAGATATGGTATAAAAGAAGATGATTTTAATATAAAAAAGGAAAATCAGCTAGTTGTAATTACAGCTCTAAATGAACCTTTAATTTTAAAAAAATATAAGGCCTACTTATCTGAATCGGAAGTTGGCGAAAATGATGTTATTGACGACGGAAAAGTTTATCACTCGCCTGATCATAAAGTTAGAATATTTGTATTCGAAGGGGAATCGTGCGGAGCACATTGTAACACCTATTACAAATCTTTTATTCATTTTAATCTTGACAAGAAAATTCCAAATTCTTTAGAGGCAGATTTTTTTCCAATTGATGCTATTTTAAAACTCAATAATGACAGCTATTTAGTTTTACAAACTGGTGTTGATGGCGGGGGTATAGATATAAATGAGAATAAAACAGCAACGCTCATACAATTTAAAAATGAAAAGATTAACATTGGAAAAACGTATGTTCTTCCTGATTTGCCTACATCAGAAAAATTAAAGAGCGTAAGTATTATCAGAGATACAATGTCTGAAGACGAAAAAAATAAAAATTATTTCTTAAAATTTGATTCAAAAACAAATATTTTAGAATATAAATACTGGAGATACATGAACGATGAGAAAACAAAGAAAAAGGTTTACTCAGGAAAATTTATTTTTGATGGAGATTCTTTCCGGATTCTCTAAAAAATATAGCCAAACATCAAATTAGTTAAACCACTCTTAATAAGAGAATACTATCTTTTTAATTCAATTTACCATTCCCATTATTCCATATCAATGATGCTTCTCTATTACAACCGCCAAAATAATTACCTAAAATATAAATAGTTTTTTCTTTGTGACTAATTTTCAAGATAATTGGAAAATTAGCAAGTTCGAATGTTTTAAAAGATAAGGAAGATTTTATTTTTCCTGCTTTGTTTATTTCGCTTAAATCTAATATTTTTTTTAAACTACTATTTAGTTCATCATTTTTTGCATCAATTATTTCATTAGCATATTGTTCCATAATAATTCCTCCAGTTTCATTAATTTTTTGAAAAAGATAATGATTTGGATTGTTTAGATTTTCTTTAACCATAACTTTGCTATAAAATTTTTCTTGTAATAATTCTTTTGAAACCGGGAAAATTTCATAGTCAAATTCTTCAATTTCTACTCCATTAAGAGTATATATATTGAATATTAGTATTCCTCCACCGCAAGCTTGTGAAAATCCATTTTGAGAAATTAAGATTACAACAAATAAAATCCATTTAATCATCTTTTTCATTTTAGTTTTGATTTTTATTTGGCATTGGCCATAACTTATTTATATGTTTTACAAAGCCATCCAAGTTTGGGTAGATATGCACGATAAATTTTACAATTTATTTGTTTTCAAATATATATTTTTTTCACTACAAACTGTCTAAAGGACATTAACTTTGATAGATGCTTTTTAGCACTTATACGAGTGGCTATACATAGAAAAATTAAGATGCACATGCTAAAATATTGTAATAATCCAAGATAATCTGGTTAGATATTTGAATGCTTCCCGCTACTAAAGAAAAACACCACTTGAAAAAGATGGTGTTTTTTTATTTAAAATCTTAACAGCTTGTCTGGCTCATATCCGCCGCAGCGGACACAGATTCGAGTCCTGTTCCCGCTACTAAAGTAAAGCTTCAGAAAAATCTGGTTTTTTTGTTTTCTAGACTTTCTCTAAAACTTTTTATATTCGTTGTGTTGAATTATTCCACAGAATGCAAATTAAACCCAACGTATTCAGCTCCTTACTTTTTCACTTTATAATTTCTCATTTCTATTCCAAGTCCGTGATCTCCTTCAAATGTAGAATTGAAACAAATTCCAAAATAACCTTCTTCTATTTTTCCTGCCATATGAATTGCTTTTGGTTTTATCATTAAATCGATAATTTGAGCATCATTATTCATTGGATTAGGATATTTAATATCATCTTCAAATTCATTCAAATAATCGTTCCACAGAAATGTGTAATAATCAAAAATACCTTTTCGGATGTCTTCTATAAATGATTCTTGATTTTTAAGAATATATTCAATTGTTGATTTATGGGTTTCTGAAATCTCTTCATTATCAATTATTAATTGACAATTATCACAATTAAAAATTCTAATTGGCAATCTGCACACTAATTGATCATCACTAATTCCGAAGTTTGGATACGTATAATTTTCCCAAATATATTGACTTGGATATTCTCTTCTATGCCATTCAGCAAATATCTCTTGTGTGCCCATTTATAGTTTTTAAAGTTTGGATTAAATTGTTTTCTAGATTAAAAAATATCAGACCACTATTTTATTTCCAATTCTGTTTCAGTATGCATCACACACGCCCATTTGTTATTTTCTTTAATCCAAGTAGAAGTACATACACATTTTATAGGCGCTTTTTGACTTTGATCAACTATTTCAAAATCGAGACGATATCCTATTACGGCAGTATTTTCAGCAATTAGGTTTTCTTTTACATCATAAATGTTCAGCACTTTTATTTTATTGGTCTGTCCAGAGTCAAACATATTTTTGAACTCAGCTTCGCTGATACTTTGAATACCGTTTTTTCCAGCAACTATACAAGGAAAGAGTGTCAGATTTCTTACCGTTTCATAGTCATTATTTTCAACGCCGTGCCAGTATTTTTTTTCCAATTCTATAATTTGTCCTTCCATATTATCTTGTTGTTAATTAGACATTTCACAAATTTCACATTAATATTGAAATAAAGCCGCTCTTTTAACATAGATTTAATTCAAGCTCCTTACTTACAAATCAGGTTTTGGCCCTTTTGAAATAATAGATCTCATCACCCCAGGAAACCATCTTTGCAACCATACGGCAAGTTTGCCGTGTCCCGTGAAGATGTAATTTCTTTTTCGTTTTAAAATAGCCTCTACCATCACTTTTGCAGCTTTATCAGTAGGCCACATTAAGTTTGAAGGTCGAGGATCTGACTGTTCAGGATGCCAAGTTCCGTCATTGTCAATTCGTGCAATTTCAGAAACTACAAATCCGGGATGCATCGTAGTACAACTCACGCTTGTCCCCATTAATTCAATCTGCAAAGTTTGGCCAATAGAGTTTACAGCAGCTTTCGAAGCACCGTATGCGCCCACATTAGGATTAGGAAGATATGCGCCTACGCTTCCAACCAAACCAATTCGTCCTTTGTTTTTCTTTAAATGTGGCAGTGCGTATTTTACCGTGAGAGCTAATCCCGTAACATTACCCTGCAATTGCCTGTTCCAATCCTTGGCTGTTAGGTTTTCGATACTTCCAAAAACGCCAAAACCAGCATTGGCGACAACCACATCCAAACGCCTCCACTCTTTAATAATTTGTTGGACGGCATTTTCAATAAAGGTTTCTTCCATTATGTCACACGGAACTACCAATGCCTCTCCGCCTGAATCTCTAATCGTGTCTGCAACTTCATCTAACAGTTCTTTACGTCTTGACGAAAGAACTACTTTATATCCTAACCTGCTCCACTCAAAAGCCATCGATTTTCCAATGCCAGATGAAGCTCCAGTTATCCATATTACTTCTTCTTTTGCTTTTGTCATTTTTGCAAGATTTATCTCAAAGATATAACTTATTCATTATAAATTACATAAGACAAAATCAGATTTTTTTATACTTATACGTTCACAAGAAGGATGTTTCGCAATAGCTATTGAATGGAATGCATTAGAAACTTTTTTTTGCTTGATTAAATTTACTACCACAAAACTCTATATTCATTATTGAGCTTATTTAGGTTTAACATTTTGAATTTAGAAATTAAATAGTAAATTAGCTACATATCTTCCTCGCCTTTAAACATTTGTGCATTTATAGTTTCATAAAAAACATAATCTAAGTTTAATGCTACTAGATAAACAAAACAACACCCGTTTAATTACATTTATAGATACCGAAATCGACTCGACTAAAGGTAAGGTTCTTGATATAGGTGCAATTAAAGAAGATGGCAATCGTTTCCACAAAGCATCTTTAAGCGATTTTACCCACTTTTTGAAAGGAAGCGAATATATCTGTGGACACAACATCTTAAATCACGATATTAAATATATAGGAAAAACAATTATTGACGCCAGAATTTCCACTTTTAATATTATTGATACCTTGTATCTTTCTCCATTATTATTTCCAACAAAGCCTTATCATGCACTATTAAAAGATGACAAACTTCAGACAGAAGACAAAAACAATCCTTTAAACGATTCAATCAAAGCCCGAGATTTATTCAATAGTGAAGTTGCTGCTTTTTGGCAAATTGATAAGACACTTAAAGATATTTTTTATCTCCTTTTAAATCATACAAATGAGTTCGGAGCCTTCTTCCGATTTATAAACCATAAAAACACAAGCTTTGATACAGAAGCTCAAATTAGATTAAAATTCCACGGTGAAATTTGTGAAAAGTCAGATTTAACCAAAATAATCTCTGAACATCCTATTGAATTGGCCTTTTGCCTGTCACTCATTAATTCATTTATCACCCATAAAAAAGTTCACTCCATTACACCTCCATGGGTTCTTAAAAACTATCCTGAAGTGGAACGTATAATGCTGTCATTACGAAACAAACCTTGCACAACTGGTTGTAGTTACTGCGATAATGCATTGAATATCTACAGGGGACTAAAAAAGTTTTTTGGTTTTGATTCTTATCGAACTTATGGTAGCGAACCGCTTCAGGAAAAAGCTGTCAAAGCCGCTATTAACAACAAGTCGGTACTGGCGGTTTTCCCAACGGGCGGCGGAAAATCAATTACATTTCAGGTTCCAGCACTCATGAGTGCTGAAAATTCTAAAGGATTGACAATTGTAATTTCTCCACTTCAGTCCTTAATGAAAGATCAGGTAGACAACCTTGAGAAAAATGGAATAACAGAAGCAGTCACCATTAACGGATTATTAGATCCCATTGAAAGAGCCAAATCATTGGAAAGAATTGAAGAGGGCTCTGCCTCTATTCTGTATATTTCACCTGAATCGCTACGCTCAAAAACTATCGAAAGACTAATTTTAGGCAGGAAAGTTTCTCGATTTGTAATTGATGAAGCGCACTGTTTTTCATCATGGGGACAAGATTTCAGAGTTGACTATTTGTATATTGGTGATTTTATAAAGCTAATTCAGGAAAAGAAAAACCTTGAAGATGCAATACCAGTATCATGTTTTACTGCAACCGCCAAACAAAAGGTAATTGAAGATATACGAGAATATTTTAGCGAAAAGCTATCGCTGGATCTTGAAGTTTTCACTTCCAAAGCATCAAGGACTAATCTTCAATATAAAGTTTTTGAAAAACAAAATGAAGAAGAAAAATATTTGACCCTCCGAGATTTAATCGAAGAAAAAAACTGCCCAACAATTATCTATACATCCAGAACACTCAAAGCTTATAAACTTGCCGAGCAGTTAGCTAAAGACGGTTTTAACGCAAAACCATATCATGGCAAAATGGATAAAAAAGAGAAAACTGAGAACCAAAATGCTTTTCTAAATGGTGACACGCAAATTATGGTGGCCACATCTGCATTTGGTATGGGAGTAGACAAAAAAGATGTGGGCTTGGTTATTCATTATGAAATTTCAGATTCACTTGAAAACTATGTACAAGAAGCAGGGCGCGCTGGAAGAGATGAAAATATTTCTGCTGATTGTTTTGTGCTTTTTAATGAAGAAGACCTCAGTAAACACTTTATTCTGCTAAATCAGACCAAACTTTCCATTAAGGAAATCCAACAAATATGGAAAGCCATAAAGGATATTACAAAATTTCGTTCTAAAGTATCCAATTCCGCATTGGAAATTGCACGAAAAGCGGGCTGGGATGACAGTGTTGTAGAAATAGAAACCCGTGTAACCACCGCAATTGCAGCTCTTGAAGATGCAGGGTATTTAAAACGCGGACAGAATACCCCTAAAGTATTTGCTAACAGCATCCTATCTAAAAACACACAAGAAGCTATTGACAAAATAAACTCTTCAACAAAATTTGAAGAAAAACAAAAAGAACAAGGAGTACGTATTATAAAAAAATTATTTTCAAGCAAAAACAGAAAGGAAACCAACAGTGAAGCTGCCGAGTCACGAGTAGACTATATTAGTGACCATTTAGGTATTGTGAGAGAAGAGGTAATCAATATAATTAATCTCTTACGCGATGAAAAAATTCTTGCAGATGCAAAAGATTTGACTGCATTTATAAAAAAAGCAGATAATAAAAACCGCTCTCTTGCCATTGTAGAAACATACAGTAAAATTGAAAACTTTTTACTTTCGACTCTAAAACAAGAAGAAAGCATTTTTCATTTGAAAGAATTAAATGAGGAGGCTGAAAAAAAGGGCTGTGAAGGCATAAACCTCAATAAACTAAAAACGATACTTAACTTTTGGTCTATTAAAAACTCCATTAAAAGAAAATATTTAGAACATTCTAAAAATCATATTACCATAGTTTGTCTTCAAAGTAAAGAGCAACTAAAAGACAAACTTGAAAAGCGTCATGAGCTTGCAACCTTTATCATTGAATTTCTTTATGACAAAACTATTCCCGAAACAATAAAAGACCAAGCAGATAGAGATGAAATCTTAGTAGAGTTTTCTGTGCACGAACTAAAGATCGCTTATGATAACAGTTCCAGTCTTTTCAAAAAAGAAATAAACATCGATGATATTGAAGATACACTGTTTTATCTTTCGCGAATTGATGCAATAAAAATTGAAGGAGGCTTTCTGGTCGTTTATAATGGTTTAAGCATTGAACGAACGGAACAGGATAACAAAAAGCGCTACACGAAAGACGATTATCAAAAGCTCAATCAGTTTTATGAAAGCAAAGTTCAGCAAATCCACATTGTAGGCGAATATGCCCAGAGAATGATTACTGATTATAAAAATGCACTACAATTTGTCGAAGATTATTTCCAACTAAATTATGGTTCATTTCTGAACAAGTATTTTAAAGGCAGCGAGAGACAGAATGAAATTAAACGGAATATTACTCCTGCAAAATTCAAACAGCTCTTTGGGGAACTTTCGCCAACACAACTAAAAATTATAAAAGACAATGAAACACAGCATATAGTTGTTGCCGCTGGCCCTGGTAGTGGAAAAACAAAAGTGCTAGTCCATAAACTGGCTTCACTCCTTTTAATGGAAGATGTTAAACATGAGCAATTGCTAATGCTTACATTTTCAAGAGCCGCCGCCATCGAATTTAAAAAGCGTCTGCTAAAACTGATTGGTAATGCCGCCAACTTTATTGAAATTAAAACTTTCCACTCTTACTGTTTTGATCTTTTGGGCAAAGTTGGCACTTTAGAAAAATCAACGGATATTTTAAACATTACGGTCGAAAGAATTAAAAATGGCGATGTTGAGGCTAGTAAAATTACCAAAACGGTTTTAGTAATTGACGAAGCTCAGGATATGAATGCAGATGAGTTTGCTCTTATTAATGCATTGATAGAGCAAAACGAAGAATTGCGGGTTATTGCTGTAGGAGATGATGATCAAAATATTTATGAGTTTAGAGGAGCGAGTTCTAAATACCTGGAACAATTCATTTACGATAACAAAGCAATAAAACATGAGTTAATAGAAAATTACCGCAGTAAAAGCAACCTGGTCACATTTTCGAATCAATTCGTACAGCAAATTCAACACCGCCTGAAAGAAACACCAATCATTGCTAACCAAACTGACAATGGAAAAATCAAAATTATTAGATACCAAAGTCACAATCTAATTACGCCGCTTGTTACCGATATCACTAATACAGATCTTTCTGGAACTACATGTGTCATTACAAAAACTAATGAGGAAGCAGCAAAAGTTACAGGATTACTTTTAAAAAATGGCATTACGGCAAAACTAATACAATCTAATGATGGCTTTAATTTATGCAATCTTGTTGAAGTTAGGTTTTTATTGAATAAAATAGATGTAGGAGCTAATATTTACATAATCAGTGATGAAATTTGGGACAATGCTAAACGAGAATTAATTAACACTTTCCGCAGTAGTAATAAATTGGAGATTTGTCTAAACATCATCAAAGATTTTGAAATTACAAATCCTTATAAGAAATACAAATCTGATTTAGAAGTTTTAATACGTGAATCTAAACTGGAAGACTTTTACAATGAAAATGGCGAAACAATTTTTGTATCAACCATTCATAAAGCCAAAGGAAAAGAGTTTGACAATATATTCCTGTTGCTGGAAAATTTTAATGTCGCTACAGACGAAACCAAACGGCAATTATATGTCGCAATGACAAGAGCTAAACGCAACATGCGCATCCATTTAAATGCTGACTATCTCAATCACTTGACCGCAGAAAATCTGGAACGAATAAGCAATTTTGAAATTTATAATGCCCCTGATAAAATTACAGTACATGCCACTTTTAAAGATATCTGGCTAGACTATTTCATTAATAGACAGGTTCTAATTTCCCAACTAACATGCGGGGAAACATTACATATTAAAGAAGATGAATGCTTCAATTCAAACGGACAATCTATACTGAAATTCTCAAAGTTATTTATTAAAAAAATTGAAGAAATGAAAGCAAAACATTATGAGTTAAAAAGTGCCAATGTAAATTTCATATTATACTGGCTTAAAGAAGGCGCTTCACAGGAAATCAAAATAATTCTACCCGAGCTTTATTTTGAAATTATTGATGACAAGCAAAAATAAACATAAAAAATAGCCGATGAAGCTTCCTACTGTCTTAACCATCTTTTTAAATTATACACTTCAACGTGCCTATGCTTAAAAAAAGCATAAAAATATTCTTTCAAATACAAAATCACTCAATATTTACAAAAAATATTTCCCATTAAAAAAAACAAACCATTTCTTCGCATACATACAAAACAACAAATTATTAATCAAACAAATACAAACACATTAACTCGATTAAAGCTCAAAAAACGATCATCTAAAACAATCTCCAATCAAAAAAAATCAAAAAGTTTTTTCAAAAAAGCTTTGTACATCTCAAAAATAGTTGCATTTTTGCACCCGCAATAGCAAAGCAGGTCCGTTCGTCTATCGGTTAGGACGCCAGGTTTTCATCCTGGTAAGGGGGGTTCGATTCCCCCACGGACTACTTACTAAGACAAAAGCTTCAGAGAAATCTGGAGCTTTTTTTGTTTATATTTACTCCGTTAAATGTTTTAAAAGAAGACAATCAAAAAAATCAACCCAAATCTTAAAATGAAACACAAATTAATAGCCCTTTTATTTGTATTCGCCTCTGCAAATATGTTTGGACAAGCGCCCGACAGCAAAACAAATTACACCAACAGCAAATTGCCCGCAGAAGAAGCTGTTACCAATAAGTCTTTAAAACCCCTAAAAAAGATTTCTCTAGACGACACTTCTATGTTAATTTACGATTACGATGGCTCTCTTTTTTCATGGGATCTAGAAGTAGAAAGTATTGTTTGGACTGTAAAAGCCTCAGATGCTCATACTGAAATGTGCGCCAATAAAATAACCCTACACGACGGAGTTGTTTTTATTCCGTTTATTAATGGCGAAATTTATGCAGTAGATAACGGAACAGGCACTATTTTCTGGAAATCAAGATTAGGAAACATTACAGACCAAATTGTTCTAAAAGACCAGACTCCGATTATAGCTAATGGAAAACTTTTTATAACCGCACAAAATCAAAATCAGAGCAGCAATTTATACGCTTTGGATTTAAAAGATGGAAGCTTGGCTTGGAACTACAAATTAGACACTCCAAACAACGATATTGAGCCACTTTATTTCGACAATAAGATCTTTACTCAAAGCGGAACAAATGTGTATTGTTTTGAAGCTAATACAGGAAAATTGCTTTACCAAAAAAGCTTTGACGAAACCATGACTGGAAAACCTGTTACCGATGGCGAAAGTGTTTTTATTGCTGGCGATAAGAATTGGCTGTATGCTTTAAAACCGAATAGCCTAGATGTGTTATGGCAGTTTAAAATAGAAGAAAATCAGAATAATGTAAAAGAGCGTATAGTATGCCACGACAAAAAACTATATTTTGCAGCACAAGGTCCAGAGGTTTCATCTATTTATGCTGTTGATTCTAAAACAGGAACTCAGCTTTGGAAAACAGATTTTAAAGGCGACAAGGTCCAATACATCGTTAAAGAAGTAGATAATCTTTGGGGATATACTCTTAACAAAAAACTTTTTGAATTGGATTTATCAAATGGTGAAATAGCTTTTGAAGAAAAACTAACCACTTTGCCTATTTCAAACATTGAATTTCCTGCCGATGACAACCTACTTTACTATTATTGCGATGCAGGCTTAATTCAATTTGATTTAAAAGAAAAAGACGAAAACGTATACTATATGCGAACTTCACTTAAAGATGATCCTTATAGCGCTTATTTGAAGATTATTCGATAATAGCTTCTCGCTTTTAGAAATAAAAAAAGACCATTTTTTCAAATGGTCTTTTTTTATCCTCTTTTGAGAAAAAATTACGCTCTAAACAAAGCATATTTATTGTAGTTGTACAAAACTTTATCATAAGGAACATAAAGTGAAACTATTTTCTCTGATGATTCATTGAATGTGATTCCGTTGTGTTTTCTGAACAAGTAGATTTCTCTTAAGCAATTAGAAAGACTTTGGTGAATTTCGCTTGTAAAAGTTGGAAGTTTTTTATCGCCAACCAAAAGATCAATCTGATAGTTTGAACTGCTTTTTGACAAGTTGTTTCCAATAATTCTAATTGTAAAAGTGGTTGGTTTTCCGTACTGCTCACCTTGATATTGTAGTGTCATGATTTCTTCTTATTAAGTAGTTAGTAATACCGCTGATTAATCGGTTTTTGGTTCTCCGGATACTTTTATTAAAGTTATAAAAATTTAGACAAACATAAAAAATTCAATTCTAAATTAAATGTTATTTTTTTTCAAAAGACGAAACCTCTAGAAACCATAAAACCGTAACATAGTTACGGTTTTGGCAATTAACTAAATATATTTAATCAACTTGTTTAACGAGTGTAAAATTCATTCATAAGCATCGATTAATTTTGGGTAAACTATTGTAATTTATTTTCTTGGTTTATTTCTAATAAAAACGGATTTCCGTTTTCGTCCATCATTGTCACATTTAAAGCATCTAATAAAGCTATCTTTTTAGAAACTTCGCCTGTAAATTTATTGTATGAAAGATTCAATTCTTCCAAATTGCTAAGCTTTTCAATTTCTTGCGGAATATCGCCTGTAAAATCATTATTAAACAAACTAAAATTCTGCAATGCATTCCAATTAATAATTTCGTTTGTCAAATTTCCTGACAGCTTATTATCGTTTAAAAGCAAAACTTTTAATCCCGAAATTTTATAAATAGACACAGGCAGTTTTCCATTAATTTCGTTATTAAAAACAGCTAAAATTTCTAGCTGGTTCAGTTTTCCAATCTCCGACGGAAGCTCTCCTGAAATAGCATTCGCAAAAAGCTCCAGATCTCTTAATTTTCCCAATTGGCAAATAGAAGCCGGAATTACGCCAGACAACTTGTTATTGGCAATATTCAGCAATTCTAATTCTTTCAGATTAAAAATAGAAGAAGACAAGCTTCCTTCAATTTTATTCTTTTCCAGATTGAGCGATTCTAAATTTACAAGATCATACAGCGCTTCAGGCAATTCTCCTTTCAGATTATTATTTGCCAAATTCAACGCAACTACTTTTCCATTTTCAGCTTTAACACCGTACCAGGTAGAAACAGACAGACTTAAGTCCCATTTGTTTTTCCATTGCAAACCATTTGTTGCATGATACAGTTTTATAAGCGCTTCTTTTTCTTTATCCGAAACGGTATCTGCCAAAACACTTAGTGAAAAAGCAAATATTAATGAAAAGGTAATTAAAATTTTCATAACAGATTTGGGATTTGTTATTAGTGTAAAATTATACAATTCATAGCTATAATACACTAAATATCGCTAAACTGTTGATAAAATTTTAACTGGTAAGATTTTGACTACTTTTTATTATTTTAAAAAACCTGCATTTTTTTTGATTACATTTGATCAACTAATTCTAAAAACCTCACATTATGCAAATTAACTTCGTTGCATTATTCATTGCAGCCATTACCACACTCGTAACCGGTTTTATCTGGTACAGCCCAAAAGTATTCGGAACTATCTGGATGAAAGAAAATAATCTTACTCAAGAAGAGCTAAGAAAAGGAAATATGCTTAAAATTTTCGGACTAACGTACGTTTTTTCCTTAATGATTACCATGACATTAATGTCTTTAACCATTCATCAGTCTGGCGCAATCGGAATGGTTGGCGGGCCGCCTTTAATAGATAGCGCAAAACCTTCATTTGCTGCTTTTATGGCAGATTACGGAATGGCATATAGAACTTTCAAACATGGTGCGCTTCACGGTTTTATGTCGGGACTATTTTTTGCATTTCCACTAATTGGAATTAATGGCTTGTTTGAAAGAAAATCTTGGAAATATATTTTCATTCATGCAGGATATTGGATTCTAACCTTGACTCTTATGGGTGGAATCATTTGCGGATTTGCTTAAATAACAATACATCAAAAACCCGTTTGAAAAAGTAACCTCAAACGGGTTTTTCTTAATAATAACCTAAAGCAGTTTAGTTATTATAAATATTACCTAATTTTGAAGAAATTAGCTCACACTTTTGAATACAACATATTCTTTCCAGATTTACAAAAGCGCATCATTACTGCCTGTAGAATGGAACTCGCTTGCTGCAAATAATATCTTTTTGACACGAGAATATCTCGAAGTGCTGGAAAACTCTTGCCCAGTAAATATGACCTGCCATTTCATTGGACTTTTTGAAGAAAAAAAACTAATTGGAATTGTTTTAACACAATTCTTATTTGCAGAAAAACTTGAGTCTTTTGGAGAGCGCGATAAATGCTTAAAAACTTCTGTTCGTAATTTTGCTTTAAAGAATTTTGCTTCGCATGTTTTATTCGTCGGAAACAATATGCTTACAGGACAAAATGCTTTTATTTTTGACCAATCAACCAACGAATCTAAAGCAATAAAAACACTTCATAAAGCAATTAATCAGCTAAAAAAAGATTTAAAAGAAAGCGGAAGAAAAGTTCACATTACAAGCATAAAAGATTTTACTGCAAAAGAAATCGAACCGCTTCAAGCTGAATTCAAAAACAATTACACCTTTTCTACCCAGCCCAATATGATTTTTGAAATCAATGAAAATTGGAAAACTGAACAGGATTATATTGATGCTTTGTCAAAAAAATATCGCGACCAATACAAACGTGCACGAAAAAAATCGGAAGAAATTGTAAAAAAGCAAATGTCACTTTCTGATATTAGACAATATGAAGACGTTATTTATAACCTTTATTTTCACGTTGCCAAAAATGCGCCTTTCAATACTTTTTTCTTAGCTCGCAACCACTTTAGCTTTTTTAAAGAAATAATGGTAGACAACTTTCTTCTATACGGTTATTTCTTGGATGAAAAACTAATCGGCTTCAATACTTTAATCAAAAATGGCGAAGTAATGGACACGTACTTTTTGGGTTATGACGAAAGCATTCAGCGCGAGAAAATGCTGTATTTAAATATGCTTTACGACATGATTGCATATTCTATCAAGAAAGGTTTCCGTGAAATCGTCTTTGCCAGAACCGCTCTTGAAATCAAAAGTTCTGTTGGTGCAAAACCTGTAAAAATGTTTGGTTTAATTACACACAGCAATGCTTTGATCAACCATAACATTTCTAGATTTTTCAATTATTTGGAACCCAAAACAGAATGGCAGGAGCGTAATCCGTTTAAATAAAAAATGCGTCGCTCCGCTGGAGCTTTTTTGTTTTACAGCTAATTTTTCTATAAACATTTCGCTCTTCCAGAGCTAAAAAAACTCCGTTAGGAGCAACATATTTGTAGAAAAGGTATGATTCACAAGTCCTAAAAGCTCCAGCACAGCGACATAATTCACAACACCAATATTTCTTCAATAAAATCACGGCACCGCAATTTTCATTTGCTTATGCAAAATATCAATTTCCAACGAAGTCTGCGCTCCACAATATTCTCCATCAATCTGAAAACTAACCGGATAATCGGTTTTTATTTGAGCTTTATTGGTTGAAATAATGACAATGTCATCAGAATCAATTGGCATGTTTCCGGTAATTATTTTTCCGATTAAAAGCAGATCGAGACTTTTTAAAATCACCAGCTCAAACTTTCCATCATTCATCGCGCCATTAGGATTAATGATTACGCCTGTTCCGTATTTCTGCGAATTTGCAATTACAATCATTCTCGCTACATATTTCACCGTTTTGTTATTGGCAGAGATAGTTGCAACAAAAGGTTCTTCAGATTCTTTGAGCGTTGTAAAAGCCTGGAGCGCATAACCCCAAAATCCTCGAACATCACTTTGCTCGTAGTTTTTGACCAGATTTGCGTTTAAACCAAGATCACTTAAATGAATGCTTTTTTTGCCGTTGATGCAAATCATATCCATTTCGATATAATGGTGCAAAAAGGCTATTTTAAGGTTCTCCTCTATTTCATCGGGAAGATTTAAGTCTACCGAAAGTCCGTTTGCAGAACCTGCTGGCAAAATCCCAATTATAACATCTTGCTCTTCTACAGCTTCGGCTACCATTTTTATGGTTCCGTCACCTCCCGCTACAATAATACGTTCTGGAGCAGATTCATTATACAAAGATTGTATTGCTCTTAAATCATTTTTCCCAGTTGTTTCATACACTTTCAGATCGAAATGATTGGTTGTCGCAAACTCTTCGACAGCATCAATCAAATCAGATTTATCCAAGTCTCCAGAAATAGGATTTACAACAAACAAAATATTCTTTTTCAAAATTTTACTTTTAAAACCAATTAAATTGAGTAAATTACAGTTACATAAATATACGTAATTAATGAAACCAATTCTACAATTATATCGCGGTTATGCAAATGAACAAGAGTTAATTGTAATGGGGCACGTTTTAAAAAGGGAAAACAAGTACAATTTTGAAAAAAGGAAATTAAAAAATGCCACTTCTATTCTCCGATTGTTCAGAATAAAAACCATTAAAAATTTTGATGTTTACCTGCATTACAATAACGAAGTCATTCACACCAAAACCTTAGATGATGGTTATTTTAATTTCTGTATTCCATTAGAAAAAGAAACTCATTTTGGATGGATGCCTTATGAAGTAAGCATTAAGCAACAAAACAACACCATAACCTGTAAAGGCAGTTTTATTAGGCCTCATAAAGGCAAACTAGGAATCATTTCAGACATCGATGATACTTTTTTGATTTCACACACCAATAATTTCTTTCGAAAACTTTATATCTTATTATTTAAAAATGTAAATGACCGAAAAGTATTCAAAGATGTTGTATCTCACTATCAAGCTCTAAGTTCTGCAGGAAGAGACAACGTAGAAGAGGTAAATGCTTTTTTTTACATTTCTAGCAGCGAATGGAATTTATACCGATTTATTGCCAAATTCACACGAATTAACAAGCTGCCAAAAGCGGTTTTTCTACTAAAGGATATTAAACGCGGCATCACCGATTTCTTTATGAGCGGAAGAGGAAATCACGATCATAAATTTGAGAAAATCAAGCATGTAGTTGAATTCTACCCTACTTTAAAATATGTTTTAATGGGCGACGATTCTCAACATGACCCAAAACTATACGAAAGAATCTGCAAAATTTTCCCCGTTACTGTAGTTGCCGTTTATATTAGACAAACCGGAAAATCTCAAAAAAAAGAAGTCAAAAAGATTCTAAATAATTTAGAAAACTTAAATGTTTCGGTTTGCTATTTTAAAGAGAGCAGCAAAGCGATTGAACATTCTCGATCTATTGGGATTATTAAGTAGTTTGTTTCAAGTTTCAAGTTTCAAGTTTCAAGTTTCAAGTTTCAAGTTTCAAGTTTCAAGTTTTGAACTGAATGACGGTTTTACCGCAAAGCACGCTAAGTTTTTTTGACCTTGAGGCTTTATAAAACGCAAAGTTCGCAAAGCTTTATCAACAGATAGCTTTGCGAACTTTGTACATTGTAAATGCAAACTATAAAAACTTAGCGTGCTTTGCGGTAAAAATTACTTGTCAAGATAAAACTTGAAACTTGAAACAAAAAAACTATGCATTAAAACTATCAATCTCTTCTGAAACAACTTCCCAGTCGATTAATAATTGCTCTAAATCTTGTTTCTTTTTATTGTAAGCCGTAAAAAATGAAGCATCTTCGATGTGTTTATCATAATTAGTTTCAAGCATTTTATCGTCATGCTGGATTTGCTTTTCTAACTGCTGAATCTGGCTTTCAATTTTACTTAACTTGTTCTGAAGTGCCTTTCCCTTTTTCTGATCTTCATAAGATACTTTTGCAACTTCTTTTTCTTTTGGAGCTTCTTTTTTCACAACATCCTTCTTCTCTACTTCACGCATGTTTTCAAGATTGCGCTGTTCTAAGAAGAAGTTGATATCTCCAAGATATTCTTTAATTTTTTGATCTTTAAATTCGTAAACGATATTTGACATTCCTTGAAGAAAATCCCTGTCGTGAGAAACCAATAATAAAGTTCCGCCGAATTTTTGAAGCGCGGCCTTTAAAACGTTTTTAGATTTAATATCCAAGTGGTTCGTAGGCTCATCCATCAGCAAAACGTTAATTGGCTGCAATAATAGCTTACAAAGCGCCAAACGGTTACGTTCACCTCCAGAAAGTACTTTTACTTTTTTCTCAACATCATCACCGCGGAATAAAAAAGAACCCAACATATCACGAACTTTCATACGATTTGTGTCCGTTGCTGCATCTTCCATTGTTTGAAGCAAAGTAATCTCTCCGTCAAGATATTCAGCCTGATTTTGAGCAAAATATCCTAATTGTACATTGTGCCCTAATTTGATATTTCCTTGGTATTCAAATTCGTTTACCAATGCTTTAATGAAAGTTGACTTTCCTTGTCCATTTTGCCCAACAAAAGCAATTTTACTTCCTCTTTCAACCAGTAAACTAATATCTTTAAGAATCGTTTTGTCTCCGTAAGCTTTTGTTACATGTTCAGCCTCGATAACTACTTTTCCTGGTTCTTTAGAAACTGGGAAAGAGATATTCATTACCGAATTATCATCTTCATCGACTTCGATTCTTTCTACTTTATCTAATTTTTTAATTAACGATTGCGCCATTGAAGCTTTTGAAGCTTTTGCACGGAATTTCTCGATTAATTTTTCTGTTTCTTCAATCTTCTTCTGCTGATTCTTTTGAGTTGCCAATTGCTTCTCGCGAATTTCATGACGCAGTTCTAAATATTGTGTATAAGGCTTATTGAAGTCGTATGCTTTTCCTAAAGAAATCTCAATTGTTCTGTTGGTAACATTATCCAAGAACATTTTATCGTGCGACACGATTACCACAACTCCAGGATAATTGCGAAGGAAATTCTCTAACCAAATAATACTTTCTATATCTAAGTGGTTGGTTGGCTCATCCAGAAGCAATACATCGTTCGATTGCAATAATAATTTAGCTAATTCGATACGCATTCTCCATCCTCCAGAAAATGTTTCGGTTTGGTTATTAAAAACTTCTCTTTTAAAACCAAGACCTAAAAGAATTTTCTCTGTATCTCCAACATAATTATAACCTCCAAGAAGATCAAAACGGTGTGTGTAATCAGATAGATCTTCTATAATTTGTCCGTATTCTTCACTTTCATAATCGGTTCTGGTAACCAATTGATGATTGATTTCTTCAAGCTTTTTTTCTACAATTTTAATTTCTGTAAAAGCCTCATACGCTTCTTCCAAAACCGTTCTTCCGTGTTCAAAATCAATATCCTGACGAAGGAATCCCATTTTGATATCTTTCTCTTGCGAAATAACTCCTGAGTCTGGTTTAAAATCGCCTGCTAACATTTTTAGCATTGTAGATTTACCTGCTCCGTTTTTACCAACAAGACCTACGCGGTCGCCAGCACCCAAACGAAAAGTAACTTCTTCAAATAAATAGGTTCCTCCAAAAGAAACGGAAAGATTGTGTATATTAAGCATAATGTATTGCTGTAAATGTAAAGGCTAGAAAACCTTCTTTATTCATTAAATAAATAAACTGTAAACAAGCGAATTATCCTGTTACAATTTTGAAAGTGCAAAAGTATAACTTTTAATCGAAGTTTTTGTACTGAAAAACAATAGCTTTTGCAAATTCCAAAATAAAAATCGGATTGAAAATTCTATTAAATTTTCAATCCGATTTTTTTAATCTTTATTCTTTTTTAAGTTTTAAAAAACTTTTAAAATTAAGCTTCTTTAGGTTCTGGCATTAAAATCGAAGCCATAACAGAGATTAAAAGTACGCCTCCAATTACCAATAAAGAATAAATAGATTCTATATGATAGAATGGAGAAATAATCATTTTTATTCCGATGAAGGACAAAATAATTGCCAAACCGTATTGCAATTTACTAAACAGGTGAATAAAATTATCTAGTAAAAAGAATAACGCTCTAAGTCCTAAAATGGCAAAAATATTAGATGTATAAAGAATGAATGGGTCACTTGAGATTGCAAAAATTGCAGGAATCGAATCTACCGCAAACAATAAATCTGTAAACTCAATTACCGCTACAACTACCAAGAGTGGTGTTGCTAATTTTTTTCCGTTTTCTATTGTAAAAAATTTATCTCCATCATATTTATCGCTTACGCTAAAGAACTTTCTAATCAATCTTGCTCCTCTTGTATTATTGTAATCTTCTTCATCGTCATCATCTCCAGAAGACCACGATTTAACACCTGCATAAACCAAGAACAAACCAAAAGCAGTCATAATTAAGTTTATATCATACTTAAATCCTTCGAATCCAACTAAACTTAGAAGTTTATTTAAATATGTTAATTCGATTAAGAAAGCACCAGAGAAAATGAATATTGCTCTAAGTACCAATGCTCCAATGATTCCCCAAAACAATACTTTATGTTTGTTCTGATTAGCAACGTCAAAAAACTTAAATACTAAAATAAACACGAATAGGTTATCTACAGAAAGTGCTTTTTCGATCCAATATGCTGATTGAAATTCGTAGAATTTAGCTGCCCCTGCAAAATAGTACACTAAACCACTAAAAATCATTGCTAAACTGATCCAAACTAATGACCAAGTTACAGCTTCTTTATTTGTTACTACATGACTTTTTTTGTTGAAGATTCCTAAATCCAACAATAGCATAATGACTACTGCAACCGCAAAAACGATAATTAAACCGGGGTGTTCTGAAAAGATTGGGTGTTGATTCATTTTAGATATTAATTAAGTTAAAATTTTAAAATTATGTATTAGCCATTGTTACCATGATAACTCTTCCTCCTTCTTCATTAGAAAGAAGTATTTTTTTTTCGTGAGTAAGTTCAACCATTGTTCCAATTGGAATTTCCTTATCCTCGGTTAAATCTTTGAGTGAAGTCAGTTTTTGATTGACCAATACCCACTTGCCATTAAAAAAAGTAAAATAACCTACTGGAACTTTATACTGCGGTGCTAATTTTTCATTTCTGACCACATTACGATTAACGTGCCATTGAAACAAATATTGATCATTGTAAACCATTAACCTATGGTTTTCAGGCTTCCAAGTCGTTTCCTGAAATTGATAATATAAATCCAAAATAGGAAGCGTACCTTGATGAGCCGTACCACAAAAAGGGCATTTTGGCGTATTTGTATTGTCGAAAACATACCATTTTTGCTCACAAGTTGGGTTATGACATTTCTGCATCAAATCGGTTGTTTTTAATAATGCTATTTCCCACTCTTCAGCATTCGGACGTTGCATCGGATTGTGTAATCCATCAACAAAAACTTTATCAAATAATGTTTTTAAATAAGGCCCTGTGATTGTATAAGGCAATTTAGTTATATCTGCCCAAGGCAAATCCCATTTAGAAACTTGATTGAGTTTAGGTCTATTCATGTCATCTGTTGGATGTTCAATAAACATAGCCTTCTCTCCCATCGACAATAAATCATCTTTTTCGGTATCCAAATCGTGTACCTTTCCTCCTTTTAATGGGTGCCTGTGTAACAAAAACATATAAATCAAGACAGGTAAAGCATGCAGATCTGTAAGCCTGCTTGGCAGTTTTCTGTTTGGATCATTTTTATCTAAATGTTTTGTTGAGAGTACTTCTGGAGCAATAAATTCTGCTGTACCAATTACTTCTGCTGGAAATAAACCTGGTACAACCAAACCGTCAAGATCTATCATACAAGCTGATCTTTCTATTGGATCTATCAATACATTATTATATGACAAATCTGAATGGGCAAGTCCCATTGCATGCATTTTCTTTACTCCTCTTGAAAGATTGACACAAACCTGAAAATAACTTAACCAATCTCCTAATTCTGAACTGGCAATTCTAAGCGGAAAGTGCGGATTTCTAAACTTTGCACCTGCAAACCATTTTCCGTTTTTTTCCTTGCCTTGAATTAATTCACTTGTTTGATATCCTTTTCTAAAAAAGAATTTTGGTTTATAAAGAGGTACAATTATTCCTGTAAGATTATTATGTTCTATAACATCTGTCGGCCATCTGAAAACTTCATTCAAATAATATTCTCCAGCCTCTCCGTTTTGAATTTGCGTGTAATATTTATTGGTAATTTTTTGAAGCCTTTCTTTTTGATTAAAGTCTAATTTATCTCTAAAAATAGCGACAACATATCTTTTATCTGGACTGAAATAAACATCTTTCACTCCACCACGCATAGGCTCGCCGTTATCAACAAATTGATACGTTTTTGATGGGTCGTTTATTGATTTTACTGTAACAGTACTCATATTTAGTAAATTATAGCAAGGGTTCTGTCATCATGATTTCCCGGACTCCAGAAATCCATCCATTTTAGAAGCTGTCCTGCAATATCATCATTTTCATTTTCAAAATCAATTTTTGAATTGTCCTCATTATTCCCTTTTAAATCTGACAAAAATTGATTCCAATTTTCTATTTTTTCTAGATTGGCTTCAACAACAAACTTTGGATCATAAATTCCGTCAGTCATTAACATCAAATAAGAGAAATCCTCTACTAATTTAAATCCGAAACGAGAAGAAAGTTTATCACTCTGAAAAATTTCAGGCATTGTAATAAATCTTGTTCCACCGCCAAATTCACCGACATCAATTGTATTCATTAATGAAATTTGTGTTAAATCTCTGTTCAGCAAACCGATCGGGCAATCACCAACTCCAAAAGTTAAAACTGCGTAACCGAAATCATATTTTTTTACCAAAGCAAAAATCAAAGTAGCATGAAATTTTTTCAACTCCTCATTATTCGCGATTGCAAATTCTTCAATTGTCTGATTTACAAAATGAGCCGCTTTTAATAAAGCGTTGTATACAAAATGACTTATTTTTTTTGATGATTCCGGATCTGTCTTTTGGTAATGATTGAATAAGATTTCGTCAAATTCTTTTAAATTTTCCTTCTCTAAATTTTCTTCAAAATATTCAACCAAAGTATTGCAAGCCAGTTGTGAGCCTTTTCTGGATAAAGCCGCTGAGCCCGCTCCATCAGAAACTGCTAAAACGCTCCATCCGTTGGTTGTGAAATTTTTGAAAGCAAAATCATCTTCTCTAAAAGAACCTACATTTGCATGACTGCGCCCACGTTTAGAAGCTGCAACAATTTTTTTATCTAAAAAAGAACTAGAAATTGCAACATTATCTTCCTTTGCAAAAGAAGCATTTTGATCACTTTCTAAATTCTTCCAAAGCGATTTTGGATCAGGGTTAATGATAACAGTCATAACTTTTTCATTGAAAGAAGATTCTTCAGATTCACCTTCAATTTTAAAAAGCAGTTTTATTTTTAAATCACCGCTTATTTCCGGATTTCCCGAAATAAGTTTTTTTTCATCATCAAATGAAAGTCCGGTATTTTCTAAATTTTCGATTTTATATTCTGAAAAATCATTCCAGCCTAATTGTGAAAAATCAATTTTTGCTTCGTACGGCTTATTAACTGTACCATTTGGCAGAAAAACAGATTGATTCGTAATATCATCTATTCGATTTATTAACTCCCAATTTTGCATAATCATCTGCTGTTTTTCCTTAATTATTTTTACTGCTGTTATATTCGTTTCATTAGTAATAAAATCTTCAAAAAGCGATTGTTTGCTTCTTGGAATATCGATTTTATTCTGGAATAAAAAAGACTGAAGATATCTTTTGGTCTCTTCCATGCGTATTATCCTTGTGTTCTGTTTACATCAAAACCACCTTCTCCATATCCGTAAGAACCTTGATTATTGCACCAAGGACAAGTGCTTACTTGCTCATCTCCAATGCAATGTATTTTTTCGCAAACGCACACTGCAAAAGCAATTTGATTTCCACAACATGGACATGTTGGGGCGCCAAATAATTCCTCTGTATTTACTTTATTATTAAAACTACTATTGTCTGCGAGTTCAAAATAATTATTATCTACCTGATAAGCACCAACCAGTTTGTAGTTTTTAGAAGCCAATTCAATTCCTGCATAAATAGATGGCGCAATATTTTTGCGGTATTTCATCAAATAAGGTCTTTTTGTGTTTTGACATTTTCCGCTTAAAACGACATAATTATCATCAACATATTGCTTATTTGGAGTTTCTTTTGTTAGGTCAATTTTAGAAAGTGTTTCTCCATCTAATTTTGCCAATTCAAAACCAGATGAATTATTTTCAACGCTGATACTGCTTGTTTTAATAGAATCTGTCACCCATTTAAAAAACTCTTTGTACGATTGTACATTAGTATTTTTAAAATGAAGCACGTTTTCTGTTAACTCGCCTAATAATTTTGTATCTGTTTCATTTCCAAACGAAACCGCAATTAGGTTAGCTGTTCTCTGCCAATTATTTTTCCATTCATTTATTGCTGCCTGAGTATCATCTGTTGGAACTCCGTCGGTAAATAAAAATACTATTGGTTTCCAATCTCCTTTTACTTCATAAGTCGTTTTAACGATATTACTTCTCAATTCATACATCAGATGGCCTAATCCTTTGCTTAGTGATGTTCCGCTTCCTATTGGAAATTTAGGCGGATAAAAACTCACTATTTCCTGTAAAGGCACCAATGTTTTAGGCTGACCTGCAAAAACTATAATGGATACATAAACTGTTTCCAACGCATGCGGATCTGTTTTTAACGCCTGAATTATAGTTGCTAATCCTTCTTCAACCTGTTGGATTGGCTCTCCAACCATTGACTCTGAAATATCAATTAAAAAATATATCGGTAATCTTCTCATTTTAAAGGAATTTTAATAGCATTAAAAAAATAATTAATAGTACAATTTGCGTCATATCCACCGCAAGTCCAACACCAACCTGAAAAGGCTTCACAAAGGATTTGAGGAAATTAAATATGGGAGAAAATATACTATTGAAAAAATCAAAAATTGTTTTGTATTGAGGATTTAATTTGTCTTTATATGGCAATAATTTAGAATAAAAAAATAATGCAATAATCAGAATTTCAATAAGAAATTTAAGTGAGGACATTATGAAATTACATTTATTAATTCGTTTGCTATTTCCTTAAAAACTAATTCTTCATCGGCATTTATTTTCTTTGATCCATATACAGAAACGCCATTATTTACAGTCATAAAATTGATTGAAAAAGCAGCACCATAACATTTATTCAAACTATTATACGGAATACCATGCATTACTTTTACGTACATGCAATTATGACGTACAATAGCATCCTGTATATAAAAATTAGTCTGTCCGTAATTATTTAGCAAAGCGTGACGTGCTTTTTCAATAGAAAAACCATTAATTCCGGCAGTTTTATAACAAATATTTAAACTGTCAATATTCATGTTTTCTAATTTTTCCTCTGGTGTAAATTCATGGACAACTTCATAAGTTACGTCTCTATAAGAACTTCTACCATTATCATTGCCATAAGAGGATTCATTAATTTTTTGAACAATATGTACAATTAAACTAATAACTGTTATCAAAGTACCTAGTATTTCCATAACTATATCACAACCGTTATTTCACTTGGAGGTGGTGGCAACGTTACGCTTTCTCCTGTTCCTTGGCTTTTGTTTCCTTGTTCGATAGTTTCAGAAACCCATTTAAAAAACTGCTTTAAAGTCGAACTATCAGCCGAATCTAAATGAACTACACTATCTGTAAGCTCTTTTAGAATACTGTCGTTTGCCATATGACCAGCCGCACAACCCACAACAGCTCCAAAATTCAATGCTTTTATTTCTTGAATTTTTTCTCTGTAAAACTGAATATCTGAAGGTTTTCCATCTGTAAAAACAAAAAGTAATGGTTTCCAGTCTCCCTTTTGGGTTGCAGATCCTGTTATAACTTCTCTTTTTACCTTTTGAATGACAAAATCTAAACCTGCACCTGTATTTGTAGGGCCGCTTTGCGGACAAGTTATTTCTGGAAGCTGAAAATGAACCAATTCTGTCAAAGGAACTATTTCTTTTACTTCTCTGTCAAAAGTTATAATACTTATCCAAAGCGAGTCTAATGCCTGTGCATCTGATCTTAAAGTATTAATCATCCCACTCAAAGCATTGTTAAGCGCTTGAATAGGTTCGCCATACATTGATCCGGATGTGTCTAATAAAAAATATACTGGTAATCTTCTCATACAACTTTCAAAAACAAGTAAATAATCGTTTAATCCTAAATTATTTTATAGCAGTTTCTTTTGATTTTTATAAAACAAAAGAACTCCCCCACCTCTAAAATTAAACTACGATGTTCAATTCAGATGGCGGCGGAGGCAATTCTTTTACATTTGTAAATTCCCTGCCTAAATCTTCAATTTTAGTTGAAGTTACTCCAATTGAAGCCGTTACCCATTGAAAAAACTTGCCAATACTAGAACTGTCTGCATTTTCAAGACTCACTACTGTATCTGTAATTTGCTTTAAAACATTGGTATCTGCACCTCCACCGGCTGCACATGCAACTGTGAAAGCTGTTTTTACTTTTTTAAATTCTGCAAGACCGCTTTCCCAATGATCCGTCGGAACTCCGTCAGTCATAATAAATACTAATGGTTTCCAATCTCCTTTTTGCTCTGTTGTTGTTTTAGCAACTTCAGTTTCTATCTTGGCTGCTGTTAATTTCAATGCTTCTCCGAAGGCAGTAACTCCACTAGCTTTAATATCTATCATTTGAAAAGAAGCCAAATCGGTTAATGGAATTATTTGCTGCGCAGTCGTATCAAAAGTAATCACGCTTAAATAAGCGGTTTCAATTGCTTGCGGATTTTGACGCAATGAACTAATCATCATTTGTACGCCATTTTTAACAGCTTCGATTGGTTCTCCAGTCATTGAACCAGATGTGTCTAATAATAAATATACAGGCAGTCTTCTCATAGTGTATTATTTATACAGGAATATTATAAGTAGGAGCTTCGGCAGCTCTATTTCCTTCATTAGAACTTTCAACTCCATCAATATTGTAAGTACTTGTATTAGCTTCTGGATCGTGCTGTCCTAGATGATTCATTATTTCCTGAGTCAAATCTTTACCACCACAAATGTGATGATACATAGAACCAATCGTATAAATTGGTCCCCATGGAAATCCCCACCATCCAATGAAAAAGTTCAGCAAAACATACCCGTAAGAATACTTAAAAGTATTTTCATCTGGTCTGATAAAATAAATATCAGAGCTTCTTTTTAAAGTCGCTACTAGAAATGAAACAGTATATGGAAATATTACAAATTTTCCACCTTGATCAACTAGGTCTCTTACCTGAGAAACTCTAAGTCCTTCAATGTTTTTAATTTGCATTATAGGTAAGATTTTACAATTTTATGAATCGTTTGTCCTAAAAATGTATCATCTGTTGGATCTCCAATTGCACTAAATTTCCATTCTCCATTGCGTTTGTACAATTTCGCCATAATAATGGAACGCTTATTTACGTATTGACTTTCTGCGGCTACATTATAAGAAGCAAACTCAGAAACTACTCTTGTTGGAGTTCCTTCGTACATTCTGATTTTTGCATAAGGAATCTGAGAGAAATCCTCTTTGCCTGCATTATTTAAAAAGAAAAATATCTGACTTACTTTAGCATCAACTTTAGAAAGGTCAACAGTAATAATTTCATTATCCAAACCATCGTCTCCACCCGTATCTCCTGCAAGATCATCTCCAGTATGTTTTAAAGCACCATCAGCACTTACAAGTTTTCCTTTTGGCAAACCAAATTGCTGTAATACTTCTACTCTATACAAAGGAGAATATAAATGATCGCATAATTTATTTTGATCATCAATTAAAACACAGCTTAAATCTAAGTCAATGTCTATTACATTTTTTGATAAGCCTAAGAAACCTTTTGTTTCAATTGCTCCCCAGTTTACTCCAATACAGAAGTTGGTTAATGTTTCACCCGTTGTTTTTCTTAAATCAATTTTTTGACCTTTGGTTAAGTTAATTGCCATTTGAGTTAATGTTTAAAATTAATTATATTTATTTAAGTAATCTTGTAAACCGCCTTTCATTCCAATTCCAACAGCTTCAAATTTCCACTCATCATTCCTTTTATAAATTCTTCCAAACTCTACAGCAGTTTCTATAGAAAAATCTTCATCAAGTTCATACTTTACTAACTCTACGTTAGATTCGTCTAAAATTCTAATAAATGAATTTCTGATCTGCCCAAAATTTTGTCTTTTTGTGTCTGCATGATGAATTGTAACCACAAAACAGATTTCAAAAACATCTGGAGAAATTTTAGACAAATCGATATAAATTTTTTCATCATCTCCGTCACCATCTCCGGTTAAATTATCTCCTACATGAGCAACCGCCTGATCTGGAGATTTTAAATTATTGTAATAAATAAAATGATTGTCATTTGGAATTTTTCCATTTGCACCAACTAAAAAAACCGAAGCGTCCAAATCAAAACTCGATCCAGTGTTGCTTGAATTGCTATCCCATCCTAATCCTACTGTAAATTTAGGAGCAGCTATACTTTGTCTCTGCCCTTTTTCTAAGTTAATTGCCATTTTATTTTTTTAATTAATATTAATATTTAACATTGTTTTTAAGATATTTGTCTGTTCATCAACATTCTGTAATTCGTCCAGAAAATCAACTGATGAAATCTTTTCATGATATTCTTGCAACACTTCCAATACATTTTCTGGCAATGTTGTTTTTATGGTACTGAGCTCATTTTTAAGTTCAGCATTTTTATTTTTAAGTCCTTTTATAATAATTTGTTTTGAAGAATCATTTTTAGAAAGATCAATTCCTTTCACTGCTTCTTCATTTAGAAAATAGAATGCTTTTTCGTTTGCGACAAAAACAAATTTATCGTTAGAATCCCTAAACTCATAAATTTCTATTATCTCATTGTTACAAACCAATCCGCAAGAGAACTTAATTTTAAAATTCAAAATATTTAACCGTCCTAAAAGTTTTCTTTCAAATTTAGCATGTGCATTTTCATAAACACTTTTGTTAAACTGCGAAAGCTTTTCGTATTGATCGATTGTTATCTCTCTGTAATATTCTGCCTGAATGCTTTGTGAAAAAGTCAAATAATCATTCCAGTTAAAAAAAACATCTTTGTCTGAAACAAATAACTGATAGAGTTCTTCTATCTTCCTTGACATATTCTGTGCATGCAATTGCAGTTGTTTTGCCAGTTTTGTTTCTCCAATTTCTTGTTTTAGCTTTGATAAAATATCTTCGTTTATATATATTTCATCCGAAATCAAAACATACTGCTGTTCTTTTGATTTTTTAATTTTTTGAAACAACGCTATAAGACTATCTGTATACTGAATATGAAACAATTCCAGTTTATTTATATCCAATATTCGGTTATTTTGAAAGAGCGTATGAATGATTTTTGTCCGTACCAAAACCCCGACAAGATCCTTGTGATTAAAGAAATTGGCTAGCAATTCTAAAATCACAAGTTTTCTATTACTTTCTTTTATTATCTGAAGATATCTATCCTCTTCTTCTTGCATTTATGTTGTTTCAAAAAAAATTTATTCTCTCAATAGTCTAGCTAACAACGCCTTTTTTCAATTCTTGCTCAAGGCTTTGTAAACCTGCATCAAGCTGTCTTCTGGTTTCTGTACCTTGCTCGTGAATTTGTTTCACTTCTGTCAGAGTATCAATTAAAGATTTTGTTGTCATTTTTAGAGTTTCAAGAGAAACGATTGTGTTTTCATTTTCTTTAGCCACTTCGATACTATTTTGTTTTAGCATTTCTGCATTTTTCTGTAAAATAGTATTTGTAGTTTCTGACACTCTTCTCTGTACTTCAATATTCTGTTTTTGTCTTTGTAAAGCAACCGCCAGTGTTAATTGATTTTTCCAAACCGGCAATGTTGTAGTCAAAATTGACTGTGCTTTCTCTGCAATTGAAGTATTGTTGTTTTGAACTACTCGAATTTGCGCCAAAGATTGCAACAAAATAAAACGTACAATTTTCATATCGGCAAGACGCTTGTCTAATCGATTTATGAAAGTTCTTTTGTCAGAAATCTGATAATCCTGATATTGTGCACTGTTTCCTTCCATTACTGCCAGTTCTTCGTTTAGTTCTTTAAAACGAATTTGTCCTGCAATAATATGTTTTTCCATTTCTTTGATAAGATTCACATTACCGTCAAACATTGTTTGAAGCGCACTGTTGTCTTTCACAGAATTGATCATTCCTGCTTTCACTTTATTACTGATTTTTTCAATATTTACAGTAATTCTGTCATATTCCTGGAATAACTTTTTTACATCAGTAATCAGTTTGTTAAGTAATGGAATTTTTGATAGAAATCTTTTAAATGGACTTTGTTCTAACTGATCAACATCTACATAATTTAGTTCTGTCAATAAATCATTAATCAGAGTTCCAACTTCTCCTGAATTGTAAGTTCTTACATTTGTTAAAAAAGTATCACTTTGTTTAGCTATAGAATTTTGAATATCAGCACCATAATTAAGAATTGAATTGACATCATTCTCATTCAATTGGTTCGAAATACTCTTATAACTATTTACTTCTGCTTCGGTAATTGAAGTTAAATTTACATTTCCGTCTTTATCAATCAAAGCAGTATTCTCTTGAGTAACTAATTGATTTTCCATAAATTTTTATAGATAATTCTCTTGAATTGTAACAATTGTTTGTTCTAGTTTTTTATCGTTTGTTGGCACACCAACTGCGCTAAACTTCCAATCGTCGTTTCTTTTATAAAAAACTCCTAAAACCATAGATACATTACCCGCAAAAGAAGCATCGTTTGCAACATCATAACGTGCGAATTCCTGACTTACACGCGTTGGAGTTCCTTCATATATTCTGATAGAAGCAAAAGGAATATCTTTAAAATCCTGACCTCTAAAACTATTTATAAAAAATGCAACATGACTTGCCGAAGGCGTTAACTGAGAAAAATCTAAAGTAATTACTTCGTTATCCAGACCGTCGTCACCGCTTAAATCTCCAGTTAAATCATCTCCGCTGTGTTTGATTGCACGGTCACTAGAGATTAAATTTCTAAAATTTACAGAATCAATATGATTTTTTTTATCATCATAAACTGCACAGCTAGCATCTAAATCTACTGCTTCTTTTTTTGTGCCGAAGAATCCTTTTTTCTCAATTGCTCCCCAATTTACACCTACACAAATATTTACTAATTTTGAACCGTTACTTTTTTCAAGATTAATACGTTGTCCTTTTTCTAAATTAATTGCCATCTTTACTATCTTAGTTATATTTATTTAAATAATCTTCTAATCCGCCTTTCATTCCAACACCCATCGCTTCAAATTTCCATTGACCGTCTTTGTCGTAAATTCTTCCGAATTCAACAGCAGTTTCAATCGAGAAATCTTCTTCTAATTCGTACTTAACCATTTCAGCATTGTTAGAGTCGTCAACAATACGAATGAACGAATTACGAACTTGTCCAAAATTTTGTTTTCTTCCCTCAGCATCATGAATGGTAACAACAATACAAATTTCTTTAACAGCACTATTAATCTTAGTTAAGTCTATTTTAATTTGCTCATCATCGCCATCTCCATCACCTGTTAAGTTATCTCCTGTATGAATAACAGACTCGTCCGGAGCTTTTAGGTTATTGTAAAAGATAAAATGAGAATCAGATAATATTTTACCATTTGCACCAACAATAAAAGCCGAAGCATCAAGATCGAAACTAGAACCTGTGCTGCTGTTATTGGTATCCCATCCTAAACCAATTGTAAATTTGGGTGCATTTATGTTTTCTCTTTGTCCTTTTTGCAAATTAATAGCCATAATCTAATCTATTTTTATTACGTTAATATTGTTTTTGTATTCTAAAATCTGATGATAATTATTACTTATCGCAAGGTGAAATAGTTCATTGCTTTTTTTTCTGGAAATATTAGAAATTAAATAAGCAAACTGTTTATCATCAAGACTTAATATAAATTTCACAATTCTAGTATTGTACTGAAAATCGTCGCTATTGATAATAGAAACTATATCTTCTACATTTTTAACCGCAAAGTAATTATAATGATTTTCAATTTTTGGATGAATTTCTTTGTTTGTCAGCTCTGCGTAGTAAACAAAAAGAAAATCTCCGTTAACATTATATTGGTCTAGAATTTTATTCACTGTATGTTCGTGGCTTCCTGTTATTTTAATGTCATCTACAAAAATGCATAGCTTTCCTTCAACAAAATTGCGATCTATGTAATAGGTATCATTTGATATCAATTTTACTCTTTGTTCAAAATCTAAGTTGCCATAATCAGTAACATAAGTCTGATTTCTATAAATTTTAGATTCGATACAGGCTTTTTTACCATTCCTAAATAAAAAGCTATTTAGCTCCTTTTTGAAATAGTAGCATAGAAAATTTGATGCTGTGGGAATAGATAAATAAGGACTTGGCAGAATAACAATATCTTTATCAGATAATAGTAAGTCTCTATTTTCTTCGGCAAATCCATCGAAAAGGTCTTCTGCAAATTTCTCTGCATAGAATTTATCTCCAAATTTAAATCTGCTGTATTCTGCTTCTTCAAAAGGACAACTGTCCTGGTCAGTAATTTTATGTAAGCTGTAACTTTTGTTCACTTTTATATTTTTAGTAGATGTGCATTAAAACCAAATTGCATTGCCCCATTGTAATCTGCAATACCATTATCTCCTATATGCAAAACATCCTTTTTATCTATCTTTTTATATTTATTGACTTCATCGAATACTAACTGAAAAATAGCCTTATTTGGCTTTGAGAACCCTACTTCATCAGAATAAATTTGAAATTTGAAATATTCTGCTAAATCATAATACTCTAGTAATTTTCTTAAAACCTTTCCTTTTATAAATGCGGTATTGCTCAAAATACTAATTGATTTATCCTGATTTGTAATCTCTTTAAATACTTTCTGTATATCAGGATAAATTAAAACAGGCTTGTAGTTCAAAAACAATTCTTCTGTCTGTTTATAGAACTCAAATAAACGATTTGTGTCATTCTTTTCAAGATCAACATCTAAAGCTGATAAAATGAGGTAATATATTTCGTAAGTATCAATGTTTGATCCTGTTTTTTCGTTAATACTATTACATAAAACATCGTAATACCTTACTACTTCGTTTACTTTGCCAATTCCGTGTCCTATTTCAAAAAATTCCTTAAATAATAAGTTTCTTTTTTGTTTAAATTCTGGATTTGATTTTATTAATGTAAGCCACAAATCAAAAGAAAGATGGCTGTAATTTTGATAATTAATTTTCAAACTTTTACATTTAAAACTTGCGTTGTGAACTAGAAAAATTCGCTAGCAATTGTGATTAAAGAAATTCTATTTTATAATTTCGCCTGAGTAATATTTCTCCAGAAAATAGCTTAGATCTGCTCTGTAACCGATTCCTGAAGCTTCAAACTTCCAGTTGCCATTACGTTTATATAATCTTCCAAATTCGACACCCGTTTCAATAGAGAAATCTTCGCCTAATTCATATTTAGCGATTTCTTGCCCATTTTCATCATTAACAATTCTGATATATGAATTTCTAACCTGACCAAAATTTTGTTTTCTTCTTTCAAAATCTTCAATAGTTACTACAAAAAGAATCTCCTCCACCGTAGGTTCGATCTTACTTAAATCGACTTTTATAGCTTCATCGTCATCACCATCACTATTTCCGCCAGTAGGATCATCTCCGGTATGTGCTAATGCACCATCAGGCGACGACAAATTATTATAAAAAACAAAGTAATTTTCTCCTAGAAGTTTTCTATTTGCATTAATCATGATTGCAGAAGCATCTAAATCAAAATCATGGCCAGTACCTTCATTTGGATCCCAACCTAATCCAACTGTAATATTAGATAGTCCGATATCTATTTTTTGTCCCTTTTGTAAATTTATAGCCATTGCGACATTTTATTTTTAAAAATTAGCCTACACAATGATAAAAAAAGAAAATCACTAAAATTTACGGGATTCCGTAAAAGAGGAAAATATTTATCAAAAAACACAATAAAACGAATAAATTGATATTCAATTAATACTTTCCTAATGCTAATCTTACTCACCTAAATGTTAAGATAATTTCAAATATTATTCTTTTACTGGCAACTCTTTTTCGCTGCATATCAAAAAAGAAACTAACAAGGTTATAAATTAAAAGTGATGACAGAGACCTCAAAAAGACAAAATTCTAATAAAATAAGTTTTTTTACACAATCAAACCGTAACAAGCTTGGCACGTAGTCGCAATAAATAATTACAAAAGGAGTCAAAAATCATTATCTTTGCAGAAGTAATTTCTTCTATACTATTCAATACAAAGTAATTATTCAATCAAGTCTTTTTTTGATTAATCAAATAAAAACATCAAGTACAATAATGTTAAAAAAAGGATCGAAACTAAATAGCATAATAACAGGAAGTTGTCCAAAATGCCAAAAAGAAAGCATGTATGAAGACACAAATCCGCTTCATTTAAGTAAAGTTCTGAAAATGAATGAGCATTGCAGCCACTGCGGGTTCAAATACCAAATTGAACCTTCTTTTTTTTATGGCGCTATGTATGTTAGTTATGGATTAAATGTTGCGGTTGGAATTGCAGCTTTTATTGTTTCTTTTGTGTTTTTTAGCGCAACTATAGAACAATCTTTTATTGCAATTATTCTAACATTAGTTATTTTGTTTCCTTTTGTGTTACGCCTTTCAAGAAACTTATACATTAATATGTTTGTTTCTTATGATCCTAAGGCTGGCCAAAAGTAAGGCCTTTCAAATATCTTTTATGAAATCGTTTAATGTCTGCTTCTCTGTCTAGCGGAACATTATTTTCAATATGATCATATAATGCTTTAGCCATTGCAGGACCAAGCATTACACCTCGTGTGCCTAATCCGTTTAAGATGTGTAGTGATTTATGTTTTTCATGAGTTCCTAGCAAAGGTCTTCTGTCTGCAACAGTAGGACGAACTCCAGCAAAGTGCTTTACTATTTCAAAATCACAAGTAATAATTTCTTTTATACGTTCTAAAAGTTCTTGCTTGCCTTCTTCTGTAGGCTCTGCTGTTTTGTCGTACCAATTGTAAGTAGCACCAACTTTGAACAAATCATCTCCTAGCGGCAAAATAAAAACGCTGGTATTTACAATTACATCAAGTCTTAAATCTGGTGCCTTGATGACAAAAAGTTCCCCTTTTGTTCCATCCAAAGGCAAATAATTAAAAAAGGGATTTTTATGCATTCCAAAACCTTCGGCAAAAATGATATTTTGAGCTTGGATATCCTTATACTTAATTCCTGAATCTAAAAATTCTATATCGCTAAAATTAAAAGTTTCTTCTCTCAATAAATCATTCTCAAGCAAATATTGTCTATAAGCATCTAACAATAAAGCGGTATCCACATATCCTGTATGCAAAACTTCTCCGTAATCATAAGGAGAATCAATGCTATTATATTTTTTTGAAATTAGTTTAGTCGACAAAAAAGGAGCTAGATTGATTTTATCTGAAGCTGCAAACCAATTGTTCTGTTCTTCGATGGAAAAGAACTTTCGCAAAACTGGCATTTTGTAATTAAACCGTTCTTTTAATTTGCCCTCTACCCGATCATAAAAGTCATTCATTAATACAAGTTGTTCTTTTGCATTCCAAACTTCACTAAAACGCTTTAAGATTACAGGATTGTACAAACCACCGGCAACTCTAGAAGAATTCTGAGATTTGTCGTCTAAAAGTAAAATAGTTTTGTTGTTCTTAAGGGCAACTTCGGCAAAAGAAATCCCAGCCAATCCAGATCCGACAATTAAATAATCAAGCATTGTGAAGTATATAAATAAAATAAAAAAACTCTTACTACAAAGGTAGCAAGAGTTTTTCTTATTATGAGTTTATGAACTTAGTAATTCCACATATCTTCTTCAAAATTACGAATCTTTTCTTTCACCCTTTCAGATTCCAATAGTTGGCTTTGCGCATTGTCTCTAATATAATCTTTAATCTCACGATCACCATATACATTTTCCTCTTTATATATTATAGAATTAAAACGTCGCGAATTTAAGATTTGATCAAATGAAATTGGTAACGCTGAATTTTGATCGTTGAAAGCTTTTCCTTCATGCAGCACCTCGCGTGCATTTGGAAAGAAGACCCAAAACAGTTCGATAAAGTCTTTCTCATCACTATTCATAGTATACACATCAGGAGTTATAGGACAAATTCCAAGCAAACGATATTTTAAATCACTTTGTCTCTTATCAAAATACCAAAAACCTTTAATCTTATACATACTCACGTCTGCAGCCGTAAGATCTTGTTTCAAAATATACTCGGCTGGAACTGTTCTTGTAGGTCCAACAGTTTGATCAACATAGTTAACTTTTTTATTCTTTCCTGTACCTGTAACGACTTTTTTCTTAACAACACGTGTTCTATAATCATCAGGATATTGATTGATTAGCTCCCGTCCTGCATCTGTTGTATCAACACGTGATAAAGCTCCTTGAATATCTTTCAAAGACTTTTTTGTATTGAAATAACTATCAGTATAAACCTCTGTTATTCTGCCTTCTCTAATCCCCTTCGTTAAAATATCATAAAGTGAGCGCCTATCTGGGCCAATATTGGCAGTATCTACTGGAAAATACAATGGAAAATTGATTTTTTCATTTAAATCGATAATTTCCCAAACCATTTTTCCCATCAAAACATCACGATCATCAACATAACCATATGCTAACGGCTTATCGTTATCCGATATCATTTGGGCTGGTGTCCTAACCCCAATCTGATCAGCAGTTTTGGCATTAAGTAAATTAGACTGAGCATTAGAAGACAAGCTTCCAAGAACAGTAACAATAGCAACTAATAAATTTCTTACTTTCATCATGATAATTTTTACAAGACATTAAACGAAATTTTATTACAAATATTGTTATTTTTCTTACATAAATAAAAAAATAATTCACCTTATCCTATCCCAGATAGTATTTTTAATTTATAGACATAAAAAAAACTCTTACTACAAAGGTAGTAAGAGTTTTTTAATTATTGTACTATGTATCAACTTAGTAGTTCCACATATCTTGTTCGAAGTTGCGAATTTTTTCTTTCACTCTTTCAGATTCTAACAACTGATTTTGTGCGTTGTCTTTCATATAATCACTAATTGCTCTGTCTCCATAAAGGTTTTCTTCTTTGTAAACAACAGCATTAAAGCGTCTAGAATTTAAAATCTGATCAAATGAGATTGGAAGAGCTGAATTGTTGTCATTGAAAGCTTTTGCTTCGTGCAATGCTTCTCTCGCATTTGGGAAGAAAATCCAAAACAATTCAATATAATCCTTTTCATCACTATTCATAGTATAAACATCAGGCGTTACTGGACAAAGTCCAAGTAAACGATACTTCAACTCACTTTGACGTTTATCAAAATACCAGTAACCTTTAATTTTATACTGAGTAACATCTGCAGCAGTTAAATCTTGTTTCAAGATATATTCAGCAGGAACCGTTCTTGTTGGCCCAACTGTTTCTTCAACATAAGAAACTGATTTATTTTTACCTTTACCAGAAACTACTTTTTTCTTCACAACACGTGATTTGTAGTCATCAGGATATTGGTTAATTAACTCTCTACCTGCATCTGTTGTATCAATACGAGATAATGATCCTTCGATGTCTTTCATAGATTTTTTAGTGTTGAAATAACTGTCAGTATAAACCTCAGTTATTTTTCCACTTTTAATAGCTTTAGTTAAAACGTCATAAAGAGAACGTCTGTTAGGACCAATATTAGCTGTATCTACCGGAAAGTACATTGGAAAGTTGATTTTTTCATTTAAATCAATGATTTCCCAAGTTGTTTTTCCCATCAAAATATCTCTATCATCTACATAACCATAAGCCAATGGCTTATCATTGTCAGATATTAATTGAGCAGGAGTTTTAAGTCCAATCTGATCAGGAGTTTTAGCGTTTAGCAAATTTGATTGCGCATTAGAAGCAAAACCTCCAGCGATAGAAACAATAGCTATTAAAAAATTTCTTACTTTCATCGTGGTATCGTTATAAGATATTGAATGTAGTTTACACTACTTTATTATTGTATTTCGTAAATTACAGGAGCAGTTCTTGGCAATAAATAGCTACCAGCTCCAACAAGTTTAGTTTTAATTTCAGAAATAGTAACTTGGTCTCCTTTACCTGCTCTTGAAAGTACTTGTTTACATTGTGCATTCATTTTGTTTCCTGAAACAACAACTGTAGGCTGTCCAGCAATTTTCATATTGAATCCAACAACATCTAAACCAACTTCAAAATCAAAATCAAGAAGTTTAGCTCCAATAGTAGCAATCTCTAAGTTAGATTTAGGACCTTTAACAACTCCCATCTCACCTCTAATTGTTCCTGTTGGACCAGGAATACCTTTAATTCTGAATGTTTTCTTATCAGTTACTTTATCACCATTTGGTAAAGTACCAGTTACAGAAATTGTAGTTTCAGTACCTTGACCTGGGCTCATGTTATATTTTCCTGGTTTTCCAGCAGAAGATAAACCTGGAGCACTTGCAACAATTTTATTAGCATCAACACCAGCAAAAGAAACAGAGATTGGGTTAACAACTCCTCTATATACTACGTTCATTTTGTCTGCAGAAATTGTAGCTGCGTTTGGTCTTGGAACAACAACGTATTTACCAGAGAATTTTAAAGGAATATTTTTTCCATCCTCTAAGAAAGTAAATTGTCCATTGATATCTTGTTCTCCAACTCCACCAGCAGTTAAAGAGATAACAGCTTGTCCGTTAACAATTTGTCCAGGACCTTGGAAAGAAGTTGGTGTAGTGTTTTCGTCATAACGACCTAAAACAACTTTACCAGTTACTTTTTCACCTTGGAAATAAGCATTTTTATCTAAAACAACGATTGCTTGGTAGTTGCTGTAAGAAGCAGCAGCAACTGCAGCTTTACCTAAAGCACTGTTGTAAACGTCTGCTTCAACTTTTTTAACGTCATTCTGCCAAGCAGAAAGTTTTGCAGCAGATGCGATAGCAGGGAATCCTTTAAAGTGATATGCTAAGTATTTTTCTTTAAGCCCTTCTTTGTTTTTAACATCAGAAACATCAAATTTCTTCTCAACCTCAGCAATAATTGCCGCGTATTTTTTGTCTGTTCCTAAAGCAGCTTTAATATCAGCTTTATATTTTTCGATTTTAGAGATAATTTCGTTACCTTTTTTAGTGTAACCGTCTCCTGTAAACCAGTCGTCGATATTATCTCCTCTATCCATTGACTCATAAGGCATTTTTCCAGTTGCTTTATCAACTTCGAAACCTTTAACTGCCTGAGCTTTTAGAGTAGCTATATAATCATAAAAATCTTTTGTAATTGTTTCAACTTTGTGAGCTGTAGTTGCTGCAATAGCAAACTCTCCTTTTGCTTCAGCTGCTTTTTGGTCTAAAGCTGTCAATAAACCAGCGTTAGCTTCAGTTGAAGTGGTATTAGCTCCTTCGAATTTTTCATTCATCAAACCAAAAGCAGAAATAACTTCTTTTGATACGTTCATTGCTAACATCGCGATGAAAACCAGATACATCAGGTTAATCATCTTCTGTCTAGGGGTTAATTTTCCTCCTGCCATTTTTTTCTAATTAGTTCTTTATTAATAAATTTAATATTAGTTAAAAACTAATTATCCTTTGTTACTCATTGCAGAAAGCATACCACCGTAAACGCTGTTTAAAGAAGCGATGTTTGCAGTCATAGATGCCATTTGTTCTTTTAATTTAGAAGCGTTTTCAGCGATTTCTTTGTTAGCTTCAGCATTTCTAGAAGCGCTTTCTAATTGAACTTTATATAAACTGTTTAATGATTCCATTTGAGCAGCTGCAACAGATAATTCTTCAGAATATTTCTTTTGTCCTGCGATTGAATCTACAGTTGGAGCAATTCCTTTAGCAGCAGATTCGAAGTTTTTGATGCTGTTTCCTAAACTTGACATTAATTCACCGTCAATTTTAGCTTCTTTTAATAATGTGTCTAATTTTTGAGATAATAATCCTTGAGCATCAGTTGGAGTTTCAGCTTTAGCCTTTTTCTCTCTAGCTTGTCCGTTAGCTAATTCTGGGTAAACTAGAGTCCAATCTAGTTCTTCTTCAACTGGTTCGAAAGCAGAAAGCGCGAAAATTAAAGCCTCAGTAACTAATCCTACTGAAAGCATAACTGTACCAGTTAATGGTCCAATCTCAAAGTGAGTAATTTTGAATAACGCTCCAACGATTACCACTGCCGCTCCCATACCATAAGCGAAATTCATTGCTTTTTTACTTAATAATGCCATAATACTTTTTTTTTAGGTTTAAAATAGATTTGTTGGATATTGAATTAATTATAAATTACTTTTTTCTGTTTCCTGTAACTTGAGTACCCATGTAATCTTGCACAGTTCTGAATCCGATGTAACTTCTAGCAGAATCAGCATATTCGTGGTCACGAGTGCTTACCTGTAGGAAATAAGCAACGTCTTTCCAAGAACCTCCACGAACTACTTTTCTTTGGTTTTTACCATCGATAACGTTTGGATTCATTGTTGATACATACTCGTAAGCGTTTGGATTGTAAGCTGAATCCGTCCACTCAGAAACGTTTCCTGCCATGTTGTATAATCCGTAACCATTTACATCGTATGATTTAGCTTCAACTGTATAAAGAGCTTCGTCAGCAGCATAATCTCCTCTACTTGGTTTGAAGTTTGCTAAGAAACAACCTCTATCACTCTTAGTATAAGGACCTCCCCATGGGTAAGTTGCAGACTCTAGACCACCTCTAGCAGCATACTCCCATTCTGCCTCAGTAGGTAATCTGAAAGCATTTACTAGGTCACGCCCTTTTTTCTTAGATTTAATATAGCTGTTTTTGTTTAAAGTTCTCCAAGCACAGAATGCTTTAGCTTGTTTCCAAGTTACACCCACTACTGGATAATCTCCATAAGCCTTGTGCCAGAAGTAATCATTGTGCATTGGCTCATTATATGAATAAGCAAAATCTTTAATCCAAACTGCAGTATCAGGATAAACATTTACCTGCTCAGTTTTTACGAAGTCACTTCTTTTTCCAACTTTTGCTTTTGCAGCAGCTTGAATATCCATCCAAGAATAACGGAATTTCAATTTATTTACATCAATTGTTCTTAAACCATTGTATGATTCCTCAATTGGCAAATACATAGAATCCATTACTTCAGCGTAATACTCATCTGGATATGCTTTTGTATCTTTAATTAACTTAACTTTTCTGTTTAATTTTCTTCCAGCATATGGATCATCTTTTGTACCAACACTATAGTAGTTGTCGTACATATATTTATCATAAGCTGTCATTTTTTCTGGATCAGAATCATTAAAAGCGTAGTCAGCAATGCTTCCTGCTTTTTTACCTTTTCCATCAGTAGCTTTTTGCCCTGTTTCGTCTGCTAAGATTGCTAAACGAACTCTCATTGTAGAGTCTTTTACCCACTCCACAAATTGACGATACTCACTATTTGTAATCTCAGTTTCATCCATGTAAAATGAACGAACAGTTACAGTTTTAGTTGGAGCATCTTCTACGTTAGCTAAATCAGCATCTGATTTACCCATAATAAAAGATCCACCCGGAACTAATGCCATTCCATAAGGCTTCTCAGGATGCCATTTCCCTCCTGTAACACCGACTAATTCACCTTTGTCACCAGACTTACCACAGCCGATTACTAGTGTTAACATTGCTGCAAATGCAATAAACTTCTTCATATAAATTTGGGATTATCTATTCATTATTAAAAGTCCGTAAACGTATTTATTATTTATCTAAAAAACAATACTACTTGCGAATTTATTTTACCGTTCAAAAATAATGTTAAATAAAATAAAAAAAAAATATTTTATCGATAAACTGTCGCAAAAAATCGATGTAAAACGTTAATTTTTATGTTATATAAATATTTTCTTACTAATTTATTTTAACCTTTTTAAACAGGTTTTAAAAACTTAAGAATTCACTTAATTTTTTGATCTATAAAGCATTTTTTCGTTGCGCTTTCCACCATCTTTCTGGCAATTCTTGATTGCAAGCCGACAAATATTCGTCGTAAGAACATGGTAATAACGTATTTCTTTTCAATTTATTGCTGCCGTTTGATTCAAATGGAATTTCGATCCACCAGCGATCAGTTTTATCACTTTTATAGAATATCAATTCCTCATCATCTAGCGGAACTATATACTTCAAATAGTTTGCTCGACTTCCAAACGGATATTCTTTTGAACGATAGTGATATCCTTCGATAAAATACCATACAATCTGAGCAATAATAACCGATTCAGCCAATGTGCTATTATGATTAAATACCCCAAAACAAGAAACTTTATCGCTAATACCGGCATATCTAGCCAAAGCGCAAATTTCTTTTCCGTTGAATCCGTTCGGCTCAAAAACAACCATATTACCTGAAGCAGAAGATTTTACAGAATTCAAATCTATACTAACCAAGTCTGCATCTCTAAAAACAGGCTCAGCCAAAGTAATTTTATTAGAAATCTCGCCTAATCGGTAAGCATCAAAAAATAACTTCTGGATCAAATCGATTTCTTCTTGTGAATTATAATAAGTCTGATATCCTATATTACAGTAATTGAAAAGATTATTTGGCTCATCAATAATAATTTTTGTCAGATATGAATTAGCCGAAACTGACTCATTTTCCTTACCAAAATCAAATTTATTATCAACTGCAACCAAATTTACCATCTGCTCCAAATCATCGTAAGCACGATACAAAGCATAGGTCAAATCCTGAGAACCTCCCAGGACTATAGGAATGACTTTATTCTTAATTAATGTAGCCGTAACCTTCTTTAATGCATAATAAGTATCCTCTATCGCATCGCCCGCAAGTATATCTCCTAGATCTGCGATTGAAGCATCCCAATTGCCTGGAAACATACTATAAAGCTTTTTACGCGTAGCAGAAAGATTAACTTCGTTAATCATATTAATATTGGTACGGTCTTCTAAAACGCCAATTATAGCAATATTAATCTGCGCAATATCAGGGAACTGATCTTGGGTATGAAAAACAACTTTGCTTCCAAGCTCTTGTGAAGACAGTGCGCTGACGAATTTTACAATTCCGTCATTAACTGGTTCTAGAAAATCAAATTCCATTTATATACTTATTTCTTTTTAGCAGCTGTTTTTTTAGCTGGAGCTTTTTTAGCCATTGTTGTTTTTTTAGCAGCGGTTTTCTTTGCTGGTGTTTTTGCCGCAATCATTTCTTGAACTTGAGCCAATGTTAATTTCGTTGCATCAACATCTTTACTTAATTCAATTTTGATTTTTCCTTTCAGAATCACAGATCGTCCCCAACGGGCTTTTTCTACTACAATTCCTTCTTCTTCCCAGTTATGAATAACCTTATCGATGTTTTTCTGAAGCTTTTCTTCAATCAATTCTTCAACATCAGCTTGAGAAAGATTATCAAAATTGTATTTCTTGCTCACATTTACAAAAAGACCGTTCCATTTAATGAATGGTCCAAAACGCCCCACTCCTTTTTGAACAGCTTCTCCTTTGTAAACTGCAATTGGCGCATCAGCAAGTGCTTTCTCGTCAATTAATTCTTGAGCTCTTTCTTTAGAAACATTAAGCGGATCTTCTCCTCTTGGCAATGAGATAAAAACACTTCCGTGGCGAACATAAGGTCCGTAACGTCCATTATTCACTTCAACTTCCTCTCCTTTATATTCACCTAAACTTTTTGGAAGCAAGAATAAATTCAAAGCTTCTTCAAGTGTAATATTTCCAATATTTTGGTCTGCCATTAAGCTGGCAAACTTTTTATCTTCATCATCCGCTTCTCCAATTTGAGCCATTGGTCCAAATTTTCCTAAACGAACAGAAACTTGTCTTCCTTCAGCATCTTTTCCTAAAATCCTTTCACCGCTTTCGCGCTCCGCATTTGCCTCAACTTCTTTTACATTTGGGTGAAATTTATTGTAGAAATCTTGCATCATTTTTGCCCAGTCAATGTTTCCTTCGGCAATTTCGTCGAAATCCTGCTCTACTTTTGCAGTAAAATTATAATCTAAAATGTTCCCGAAATTCTTTACCAAGAAATCAGTCACAATAGTTCCGATATCTGTTGGAACCAATTTTCCTTTATCAGAACCTGTATTTTCTTTTAGAAGCTTCTCTCCTACTTTACTGTTTTGCAAAGTAAGCTGTGTATAATTACGTTCTACACCTTCAAGAGTTCCTTTTTCAACGTAATTTCTATTAATAATTGTCGAAATAGTTGGTGCGTATGTAGATGGACGACCAATTCCAAGTTCCTCCAATTTTTTAACCAAAGATGCCTCAGTGTAACGCGCAGGTGGTCTTGAATATCGTTCTGTAGCTGTAATATACTTATTTACCAGTTTCTCATTTACTTTTAAAGCCGGAAGCATTCCCTCTTGCTCTTCCTCATCATCATCATGACCTTCTAAGTATACTTTTAAGAAACCTTCAAAAAGCAATACTTCTCCAGAAGCTGTAAAAACTTCATCATGATTATCTGCTTCAATTTTTACGTTTGTTCTTTCAAGCTGCGCATCGCTCATTTGCGAAGCCAAAGTTCTTTTCCAGATCAAATCGTATAAACGAGCTTGGTCACGGTCGATATTTACAGTATGGCGAGACATATCAGTCGGACGAATTGCTTCGTGTGCCTCTTGAGCTCCTTTACTTTTATTAGCAAAAACTCTCGGTTTAGAGAATTCTTTTCCGTAAGATTTGATAATTTCTGCCTGAGCAGCATCCATTGCTTCTTTAGAAAGGTTTACCGAATCGGTTCTCATATAAGTAATAAGTCCGGCCTCGTACAAACGCTGTGCTAACTGCATGGTAATTCCAACTGGCAAATACAATTTTCTCGCAGCTTCTTGTTGAAGTGTTGAAGTTGTAAAAGGTGCTGTTGGAGATTTTTTGGTAGGTTTAGTTTCTAAATCGGCTACCTTATATTTAGAACCGATATTTTGATTTAAGAAATCTTCGGCTTCTTTTTTAGTATTGAAGTTTTTTGGAAGTTTTGCTTTGAAAGCTTTTCCTGCTTCATTTACAAATTCTGCAACAATTGAATATGTTGCAACTGCATTAAAACTTTGAATTTCGCGTTCTCTTTCAACAATCAGACGTACAGAAACAGATTGTACACGACCCGCTGAAAGTCCGCCTTTGATTTTTCTCCATAAAACTGGAGATAATTCATATCCTACTAAACGATCTAGAACACGACGTGCTTGTTGTGCATTTACTAAGTTATAATCAATTTCTCTTGGATTATCAATTGCTTTAAGAATCGCAGATTTTGTAATCTCATGAAAAACAATTCGTTTGGTCTTTTTTGTATCCAGTTTCAACTCTTCCGCCAAGTGCCATGAAATAGCCTCTCCCTCGCGGTCCTCATCGGATGCTAACCAAACCGTTTCGGCATTCTTAGAAAGTGATTTTAGTTTCGTTACCAAGGCTTTTTTATCCGGAGAAACTTCATATTTTGGTTTAAAACCATTTTCTACATCTACTCCTATTTCCTTCGATGGTAAGTCCGCTATGTGACCATAACTTGACTCCACCTGAAAATCACTCCCAAGAAATTTCTCGATCGTTTTCGCCTTTGCAGGTGACTCCACTATTACTAAATTCTTTGCCATTGCTCTATTTTTCTGCAACAAAAGTATTTATTTTTTTTAAATATTAACCTTACGAATGCATTTTTGAAGTATTTTGATATTATGAAACTTAAAATTGCAGATTTATCTGTAATAATATCGATAATATATATAGGTATAACTTTTAGTAATTTTTAACCAAGGAATCCCTTTATTTTAGATTGCAGATTTTAGATTTTAGATTTTTTGCAGTTAAATTTAAACTTACAACTAGCACATATCAAATGATAAACAACACATATTCTAAAATCTAAAATCTGCAATCTAAATTTTTTAAAACATTGTTAATTCTTTATCTGACATCTTGTCATATTAGATTCAATTACCCTATCTTTGCACTTTGAATTTTTACAATGGAAAAGATTATTGAAGAAAGCAAACAGGGCGAAAGTCTTGTTTTGGAGAATAAACCTGAGAATACTAAAAAACTATTTATAGAAAGTTACGGCTGTGCGATGAATTTTTCGGACAGTGAAGTCGTAGCTTCGATTTTGTCTGACGGAGGTTATAACACCACTTCGGTTTTGGAAGAAGCCGATTTGGTTTTGGTGAATACTTGTTCAATTCGCGATAAAGCTGAACAAACAATTCGTAAGCGTCTTGAAAAATACAATGCTGTAAAACGTACCAATCCAAAAATGAAAGTGGGCGTTTTGGGCTGTATGGCTGAGCGTTTGAAAAGTCAGTTTTTGGAAGAAGAAAAAATAGTTGATCTTGTTGTTGGTCCTGATGCTTATAAAGATCTTCCGAATTTATTGGCGGAAGTTGAAGAAGGCCGTGACGCCATTAATGTAATTTTATCAAAAGAAGAAACTTACGGAGACATTTCGCCTGTTCGTTTAATGAGTAACGGAATCACAGCTTTGGTTTCTATTACTCGCGGATGTGATAATATGTGTACGTTCTGTGTTGTGCCTTTTACGCGAGGACGTGAGCGTAGTCGTGAACCACAAAGTATCATGAATGAAATTCAGGATTTATGGAATAACGGCTATAAAGAAGTTACACTTCTTGGACAAAACGTTGACAGTTATCTTTGGTACGGCGGCGGATTGAAAAAAGATTTTGTAAATGCTTCTGAAATGCAGAAAGCAACTGCGGTTGATTTTGATCAATTGCTTGAAATGGTTGCTGTTGGTTTTCCAAAAATGCGTATTCGATTTTCGACTTCAAATCCGCAGGATATGCATGAGAGTATTTTACATGTTATTGCAAAATATCCAAACATTTGCAAACATATTCACTTGCCAGTTCAATCTGGAAGTAACCGAATTTTAAAAGAAATGAATCGTTTGCACTCTCGTGAAGAATACATGGCTTTGATTGATAAAATTAAAGCGATTGTTCCTGATGCTTCGATTTCACAAGATATGATTGCTGGTTTCCCTACAGAAACTGAAGAAGATCATCAAGATACAATGAGCTTGATGGAATATGTAAAATATAATTTCGGTTATATGTACTCGTATTCTGAGCGCCCTGGAACTTTGGCTGGAAGAAAAATGAAAGATGATGTTGAAGAGGAAACAAAAGCTAGAAGATTACAGGAAATTGTCGATTTACAGCAAAAGCACGCTTGGTTTAGAAGCGAGGAATTTGTTGGAAAAACAGTTGAAGTTTTAGTTGAGAAAGTTTCTAAGAAATCTAAAGATGAATTCTCAGGAAGAAATTCTCAAAGTATAACGGTAGTTTTCCCAAAAGAAAATTATAAAATTGGAGATTTCGTAAACGTAAAAATCACAAGCTGCACTTCTGGAACTCTTAAAGGTGAAGCAGTTGGTTTGAGTAGCATGAATTAAGTTTTTTTAGCCACGAATTTCACTAATTTACACGAATTTTCTTTCAAAAATTTCTATAGATTTGTTTTAAAAAACAAATATGGAATTGTACAGAAAAGAAGAATACTATAAAATTGTTGGGATTTGCATGGAAGTTCATAGAATATTAGGAGGCGGACTTTTAGAAATTGTTTACAAAGATGCATTAGAATATGAATTTAGAAAACACAATATCCCCTATGAACGTGAAAAAGAATATAACATTCAATATAAAGAAATTGTTTTAGCGCATAAATTCTATGCTGATTTTGTGGTTTATGATGAAATCATTTTAGAAGTAAAAGCATCAAAAGAAATCATTGATGAATATACTACTCAAACAATAAATTATTTAAAATTAGCTGATAGTGATTTAGGAATTATCGTTAATTTTAATAAAAAGACATTACAACATAAAAGAGTTATTCATTGACACGATTTCAAAAATTCGAGAAATTCGAGAAATTCGTGGCAAACAAAAAATACAAGCCAAAGTTTTAGGCAAAACCTGAAACAAATAAAAACTTGAAACAAAATCTATATGGAAACAGTTCAAGCAATAAAACAGCGATTTGAGATTATTGGAAATGATCCAAAATTAAATCGTGCTATCGAAAAAGCCATTCAGGTTGCTCCAACTGATATTTCGGTTATGGTAACTGGGGAAAGTGGTGTTGGTAAAGAAAACATTCCTAGAATTATACATTCGCTTTCGCACAGAAAGCATGGTAAATATATTGCCGTAAACTGCGGTGCAATTCCGGAAGGAACAATTGACAGTGAACTTTTTGGTCACGAAAAAGGCGCTTTTACAGGCGCAACAAGCACTCGTGAAGGTTATTTTGAAGTAGCAGACGGCGGAACAATCTTCTTAGATGAAGTTGGTGAATTACCTCTTACTACTCAGGTAAGACTACTTCGTGTTTTGGAAAATGGTGAATTTATTAAAGTAGGTTCGTCTCAGGTTCAAAAAACCAATGTTCGTATCGTTGCTGCAACAAACGTGAATTTATTTAACGCTATCGAAAAAGGCAAATTCCGTGAAGATTTGTATTATCGTTTAAGTACAGTAGAAATTACTTTACCTCCTTTAAGAGAGAGAAACGATGATATTCATTTGTTATTCAGAAAATTTGTAGCCGATTTTGCTCATAAATACAAAATGCCTCCTTTAAGATTGGATGATGACGCTGTTCAGCTTTTGCAAAAATTCAGATGGAGCGGAAATATTCGTCAGCTTCGAAATGTGGCAGAACAGATTTCTGTTTTAGAAACTAATAGAGATATTACTTTAGCAACTTTACAATCGTACTTACCAGCTGAAGGAAGCAATTTGCCTTCTGTTATCAACGACAGTAAAAAAGAAAGTGACTTTAGCACAGAAAGAGATATTCTGTATAAAGTGCTTTTTGATATGAGAAGCGATCTGAACGATTTGAAAAAACTGACTTTGGAATTAATGAAAAACGGCACTTCTAAAGTACAAGATATTAATCCGAATCTAATTCAGAAAATATACGGAAATCAGCAAAACGACAGCGAAATTGATTTTGAAGAAGAACCAAGAACAGCTGTTATGACAACACCTTCTGTTCGTGAAGACAATTATCAAATGCAAGACGATAATTACTTATTTGCTGAAACCATCGAAGAAGAAGAAATTTTACGTTTGGAACAAAAAGAAATCGAAATGATCAAAAAATCATTAGAAAAAAACAAAGGAAAACGTAAAGCGGCAGCAGATGAACTGGGTATTTCTGAAAGAACTTTGTATCGTAAAATCAAGCAATTCGATTTATAAAAATAATTAAATTACAATTTCAAAATTCCAAATTCCAATTACTATATTTGACCACAATTGGAATTTGGAATTTTAAACTAATTGGAATTTCACCAATAAACATTATGAAAAAAATATATTCTCTTTTCGCATTATTAAGCCTTTTCATGTTGAGTGGCTGTTCTGTTTATAACTTTACAGGAACAGGAAAAATTGATGCAAAAACATTTCAAGTCAACTTCTTTCAAAACAATGCAGACTTAATCGAACCGGGAATCGATAGAACTTTTACCTTGGCTTTGCAGGATTTGATTATGAATCAGACCAACTTAAACTTGGTTAGCAATAGTGGCGATTTGGTTTATGAAGGCGAAATTACAGATTATCGAATTACACCAATGACAGCAACTGCAGATCAGCAAGCCGCACAAAACCGTTTATCGATTCGTGTCAATGTGAGATTTACGAATAAAAAGAAAGAAACAGACGATTTTGAAAAATCTTTTGAATTCTATTATGATTTCCCTGGGCGAGACCTTCCAACAGGATCTGTTTTAAACGAAGCAATCAGAGTAATTTTTGAAAGAATCACACAAGATATCTTTAATCAATCATTGGCAAAATGGTAGTTTTGCCTGTTTGTTTAATCGTTAAATCGTAAAACCGTTTAATCGATAAAACAACCAAAAACAAATAAACGATTAAACAATTAACTGATTAAACAAAAAACAAATAATGAACGTTAGCGATTATACCTACTTAATGAACAAACCCGATGCTATTACAGAAAAGCAGGCGGACGCATTAGGAAGTGTTTTGAATGAATTCCCGTATTTTCAAAGTGCACGCGCATTACGATTAAAAGGACTTTACAATCAAAACAGTTTTAAGTATAATTATGCTTTGAAAGTTACAGCAGCATACACAGCTGATCGTTCTATTTTATTTGATTTTATAACTTCTGAGGCTTTCACTTCTATCCAAAATGATTTTTACGAACAAAAACTGAGGGATCTTCTTGAGATCACTGTTTTTGACAGCGAAATCATTTCGCCAGAGCAAATTCAAAAAGCAATTGAAATAAAAACCGACATTGAAGATCTGCCTGTTTCAAATGCAATTAAAGAAGTACAAACTGCTTCTGTTGAAACGTCTCCAATTGTTGAGTCTGTAAAAATTGAAGAATTTGTAAAAACTGAAGAACCTGCACCTACTGAAGAAATAGAAACTCAAGAATCGGCAGTTATTGAAGAGCCTAAAAAGTTTCCGGAAATAGATCCTTCTATTTTTCTAGCAATAAAAGAAGCTCAAACTATAACTTTTGAAAAACCAATAGTAAAAGAAGAAGAGCCAAAACCACTTCCTGAAATAGACCTTTCTATTTTTGCTGCAATAAAAGAAGCGCAAACCGTAACTTTTGAAAAACCTGTAATAGAAGAAGTAGAACAGAAAATTGAGTCTGTCGAATCTACTATTTCTAATGAGATCGCAGAAACTGAAACAACTCCGTCTTCAGAACCAATACAAACTGAGGAACCTAAAATTGACCGTATAGAAAAGTCTATTTTAAGTTCTATAAAAGTTTCCGAAACACCTTCTGTTACTGAACCTGAATCGATAATTTCTATTGAAGAACAAAAATTTGATCGCATTGAGAATTCTATTCTAAGTTCTATAAAAGAAGCGGAATCGGCAACTGCTGTACAAGCTGAGGAATTAAAAGCCGATGCTGTTATAGAGGAACCTGTTTTAAACTCGGCTGAAGAAGAGGAAGATGACAGCGTTATCGAAGAAATGATTATTCCAGAATTTAAAATGAATCCTGTTGAACGATCTATTCTTTCTTCAATTAAAGAAGCTGAAACAAAAGCGCCTGAAGAGCCAAAAGAAGAGATTCTAGAAGTTCTGCAATCTGAGGATAAAGAAGAAGAGGAAATTCAAGAAGAAAATGAAGAACCAATTGAAGAAATAATCAAGGAGGAAGAGCCTAATGAACCTGCAAGAACTGCAGCGGAACATTTAGAGATAGGAAAGCCTTTGGATTTTTCTCTTAGCGAAAAACATTCATTCCAAGAATGGCTACAATTATCTCGAACAGAACCAATTGACCGCTCAAACGAAATTTCTCCAGAAGAACAAGCCAAAATTGAAGCTGCTAAAGAAGAAGAAAGACAAAAGAAGGCTGAAATTATCGATAAATTTATCGAAACCAATCCAAAAATCTCTCCAATAAAACCTGGAACAAGTGCTCCAGCAGTTCAAATTGAGGCTACTATAGAGGACAATTCGTATTTAATGACCGAGACTTTGGCTAGAGTTTATCTGGAACAAAAGAAATATACAAAAGCAATTCAAGCTTATGAAATATTAATTTTGAAATATCCAGAAAAAATTACTTTCTTTGCAGACCGCATATCGGATATAAAGATTTTACAACAAAATAACAATAACAATAATTAAGTAATGAGCACATTTTCAATTTTTTTAGTTTTAATCACAATAGTTTGTTTTCTATTGATCGTAGTTATCATGGTACAAAACCCTAAAGGAGGCGGATTATCGTCTACTATCAGCGGAACTCAAATGTTAGGTGGAGTACAAAAAACAACTGACTTTTTAGATAAAAGTACTTGGACTTTAGCTACTGTTTTAATTGTGCTAATTTTACTTTCAAGCTTAAGCTTCTCTGGATCTTTAAGCGATACAGAATCTAAAATCATTGACAAAACTGAAGCTCCTGTAAACGCACCAGCAGCTCCAGCGCAAGGAACTACACCAGCTCCTGCAACTCCAGCACCAGCTAAATAATAGAAGCTCTATATAAAATCTAATGCCAGCCTGTCAAAGCTGGCATTTTTTTTAAGAAATAATGTCAGTTTTTCTAGCATGGCATAGTTTCTGAAAGTTTATAGAACAGAAAAAAACGTATAACTTATAATAATATAAAATCATGGCTTTAAACATTAAACCGCTTTCAGACCGCGTACTTATTGAGCCTGTTGCAGCTGAAACTAAAACTGCCTCAGGTATTTTTATTCCAGATACTGCCAAAGAGAAACCACAAAAAGGAACTGTAGTTGCAGTAGGAAACGGAACTAAAGATCACACAATGACTGTAAAAGTTGGTGATACTGTTCTTTACGGAAAATATGCAGGAACCGAGTTAAAACTAGAAGGCACTGATTACCTAATCATGCGCGAGGATGATATTTTAGCGATTATCTAAAGATTGTGTAAGCCGTAAGCTTTAAGCTATAAGCTTTCACAAAATGCCTATAGCCTACTGCCTAAAGCTTAAAGCCAACAAAAAATGAGAGATTTTAAAAAATATGACATTTGGCAACTAAGTCATTCTTTAACTTTAGAAATCTATAAATTAACATCTCTTTTTCCAAAAGAGGAATTATACGGATTAACAAGTCAGATTAGAAGGGCATCTTCCTCAATTCCCACCAACATTAGTGAAGGATGCGGAAGAAATAGCGACAAAGAATTTAATCAATTTCTCAACATTGCTTTGGGTTCTGCCAATGAGACAGAATACTTATTGATTTTAGCTAAAGATTTGCAATATTTAAACAATGAAATTGCAGAAAAACAGATAGAAAAAATCAATAGCATAAAAAGCAAAATTTACAAACTAAAACAAGTATTAGTTCAGCAATAAGCTGTAAGCCATAGGCAATAAACACTATGCTGTAACTAAAACCCACAGTAGAAAAGCCTAAAGCTTAAAGCCTACTGCCTAAAGCATAAAAAAAATTATTAACAGCAGTAGAAAAAGCTTAAAGCTTAAAGCCTACTGCCTAAAGCAAAACAATTAAAATGGCAAAAGATATAAAATTTGATATTGAAGCACGTGACGGATTAAAACGTGGTGTTGATGCATTAGCAAATGCTGTAAAAGTAACTCTTGGACCAAAAGGTCGTAACGTAATTATCGGAAAATCATTTGGTGGACCTACAGTTACTAAAGATGGTGTTTCTGTTGCAAAAGAAATCGAATTAAAAGACGCACTAGAAAATATGGGTGCGCAAATGGTAAAAGAAGTTGCTTCTAAAACCAATGATTTAGCTGGAGACGGAACTACAACGGCTACAGTTTTAGCTCAAGCTATCGTAAAAGAAGGTCTTAAAAACGTTGCTGCAGGTGCAAATCCAATGGACTTGAAACGTGGTATCGACAAAGCTGTTGAAACTATCGTAGCTGACTTAGCAAAACAAGCTAAAGTAGTTGGCAGCGATTCAGATAAAATTCAGCAAATTGCTTCTATCTCTGCTAATAATGACGAAGTTATTGGTGAATTAATCGCTACAGCTTTCGCTAAAGTTGGAAAAGAAGGTGTTATCACTGTTGAAGAAGCAAAAGGAACTGATACTTTCGTTGACGTTGTTGAAGGAATGCAGTTTGACAGAGGATACCTTTCTCCTTACTTTGTAACAAATCCAGAGAAAATGGAAGTTGAATTAGACTCTCCATACATCTTATTATATGACAAAAAAGTATCTTCTTTAAAAGAATTACTTCCAGTTTTAGAGCCAGTTGCTCAATCAGGAAAACCATTATTGATTATTGCTGAAGATGTTGACGGTGAAGCTCTTTCTACATTAGTAGTAAACAAATTAAGAGGTGCTCTTAAAATTGCTGCTGTAAAAGCTCCAGGTTTTGGAGACAGAAGAAAAGCAATGTTAGAAGATATCGCAATCTTAACTGGCGGAACTGTAATTTCTGAAGAAAGAGGTTATACGCTAGAAAATACAACTATCGAAATGTTAGGAAACGCAAAAAGAGTTTCTATCGATAAAGACAATACAACTATCGTAAGCGGTGCTGGTGAAGCTGATATCATCAAAAATAGAGTAAACCAAATTAAAGGTCAGATGGAAACTACTACATCTGATTACGATAAAGAAAAATTGCAAGAGCGTTTGGCTAAATTAGCTGGCGGTGTTGCTGTTCTTTATGTTGGTGCTGCTTCTGAAGTTGAAATGAAAGAGAAAAAAGACAGAGTTGATGACGCTTTACACGCAACTCGCGCTGCTGTTGAAGAAGGAATCGTTGCTGGTGGTGGTGTAGCTTTATTGAGAGCTAAACTTGCTTTAGCTGACTTAAAAGCTGACAATGCTGATGAGGCTACTGGAATTCAAATTGTTTCTCGCGCTGTTGAAGCTCCATTAAGAACTATCGTTGAAAACGCTGGTCTTGAAGGTTCTGTTGTTGTAGCTAAAGTTTCTGAAGGAAAAGGTGATTTCGGATACAACGCAAAAACTGACGAATATGTAGATATGCTTACTGCAGGAATTATCGATCCTAAAAAAGTAACTCGTGTAGCTCTTGAAAATGCTGCATCTGTTTCTGGAATGATCTTAACTACAGAATGTGCATTAATTGATATTAAAGAAGAAAATGCCGGAGGCGGAATGCCAATGGGAGGCGGAATGCCAGGAATGATGTAATTCATTCTCTTCTTAAAACTTAAAAGCGCCAGATTTCTTATCTGGCGCTTTTTTTTGTTTGCCACGAATTTCACTAATTTCCACGAATTAGTTTTAATCTTTTGCGTATAGTTTAACTAGCCACAGATTACACAAAGCATTATTGGAAATTCGTGCAATTCGTGGCAACTCTTTTATTTAACATTCTCTTTTTCTTTAAAAAATCTGTTATCAATACCTTTGCAACTTCACAATAATATAAAAAATGAAAAAGTATTTTACTTCACTCCTATCTTTAGTTTTTCTTTCGCTTTCATTCTTTTTACAAGCCCAAAATGCTAAAGATAATTATGTAGTTTTAGTTTCGATGGATGGATTTCGCTGGGATTATGGCAAAATGTATAATCTTCCAAATCTGAAGCAAATTGAAAAAGAAGGTGTTCACGCAAAATCAATGAAACCTTCATATCCTAGTAAGACTTTCCCAAATCATTATTCGATCGTTACAGGACTTTATCCAGATCATCACGGAATTATCAATAATGTTTTTTATGATGCTTCTTTGAATCAATCTTTTTCATTATCTAGTAATGCTAAAAACGATTCAAGATTTTATGGCGGAAATCCAATTTGGAATTTAGCTGAACAACAAGGTGTAAAAACCGCTTCTTTCTTTTGGCCAGGTTCTGATATTGACAAAAGAAACCCAAGTTATTTTAAAAATTATGATGGCAAAATTCCGTATGGAGCTAGAATCGACACGGTTATAAAATGGTTGCAGCTTCCAGAAAAACAGCGCCCTCATTTGGTTACTTTATATTTTGACGAACCAGATCATACGGGTCATAATTTTGGTCCGCTTTCACCAAAAACTGAAAAAACAGTGATCAAAATGGATTCGATTATGGGCGAAATATCTAGAAGATTAGATCAGTTGCCTATTGGAAAACAAATCAATTTGATCATCGTTTCAGACCACGGAATGGCCACTATCAGTAATGATAAAAAAGTAGCGGTGTTAGATTATATAAAACCAGAATGGTTAGGTTATAAAGACGTTATTAATCCAATTATGAGTCTTCAGGCAAAACCGGGTTATCAAGATTCTATTGCCAATGCTTTAAAAAAAGTGCCACACATTAAATTCTGGAAATCGACTGAAGTTCCAAAAAGATTGCATTACGGAACGAATCCTCGCGTACATGATTTTGTTATTGAAGCTAAAAAAGGTTGGAGTTTAGTAAGCAAAGAAAGCACGCATATTAATGGAGGAACGCATGGTTATGACAATGAGGAAAAAGATATGCATGCTATTTTCTACGCAAAAGGACCTGCTTTTAAAGTCAATAAAAAAGTAAAAACGTTTCAGAATGTTTCGGTTTATCCTTTAATCGCTCATATTTTAGGATTGCAAGTAGGCGAAATTGATGGAAAACTGAGTGATGTAGAGTCGGCTTTAGCTAATTAGAAAATGTGGCAATTTGATAATTTGATAATTTTTGAATTGTAATAATTTGACAAACTGAATTGCCTCCAGCTTTAGCTGAAGAAAAAAATCAAACTTCATAAGAGAAAGGCTTTAGCCAAACTTTATCGTTTGGCTAAAGCCTTTTTTCTATTCTGAATACTACCTCCAGCTAAAGCTGAAGGCAATTCAAAAAAAAACAATTTCATACAGCATATATCTGTAGAGGCGCACCGCAGTGCGTCTAGTCTAGTATATCAATCATTGTGATTACGTTGCGTAGACGCACTGCGGTCCGCCTCTACAGATACACATTATCAATAGCAATATCTAATTATCAAATTGCCACATTTTCTAATTAACTAACCACTTTGTACGTTGGATCTTCGATTACATTTACATTAATAACCGCATCGGCATTTTTAAGCAACTGTCTGCAATCGGCACTTAAATGCTGCAATTCTACTGTTTTATTTAACTGATTGTATTTTTTCGTCAGATTATTTAAAGCTTCAATGGCCGACATATCAGAAACACGACTTTCTTTAAAATCGATTATAATATGATTTGGGTCGTTTTGGATGTCAAATTTTTCTAAAAAAATAGTGGTCGAACCAAAGAATAGCGGTCCGTAAATTTCATAATGTTTTACTCCGCTTTCATCGATATAATGTCTAGCGCGAATTCTTTTGGCACTTTCCCAAGCAAAAACCAAAGCAGAAATAATTACGCCAATTAAAACGGCCAAAGCCAGATTATGCAATACAATGGTAATTACGGCAACTAAAATTCCAACAAAAATATCATGTTTCGGCATTTTATTAATAATCTTGAAACTTGCCCATTCAAAGGTTGTAATGGCAACCATCATCATTACACCAACCAAAGCCGCCATTGGCAATTTTCCAATTATGGGCGCACCAAAAAGTATAATCATTAAAATAGTCAAAGCGCCAATAATTCCTGCAAGTCTAGCTCTCGATCCCGCGCCAAGATTTACCAAAGTCTGTGCAATCATAGGGCAACCTCCCATTCCGTAGAAAAAACCATTTAAGATGTTTGAACTTCCTTGTGCAATACATTCTCTATTGCTATTTCCTCTTGTTCCCGTAATTTCATCAACCAAATTCAGCGTAAGCAAACCTTCGGTCAAACCAACGGCCGCAACAATTACCGAATACGGAAATATCACTTTTAAAGTTTCAAAAGAAAATGGAATATTCGGAATATGAAACGGAGGAAATCCACCTTGAACTGAAGCAATATCTTCTACCGTTTTAGTTTCAATATTAAAAATAATGACCAGAGCAAAAACGACCATAATAGCCACTAAAGATGCTGGAACTGCTTTTGTAATCTTCGGAAAAACTAAAACAATAGCAATTGTCAAAGCAACCAACCCTAGCATAATATACAAAGGAGTTCCCTGAAGCCAAGAAATCTGGCCATTAACTACGGTTTTAAACTGCTCCAATTGCGACATAAAAATCACAACCGCTAATCCGTTTACGAAACCAAACATAACGGGTTGCGGAACCAATCGAATAAATTTTCCGAGTTTAAAAAGTCCGATACAAATTTGAACAACACCTCCAAGAGCTACAGCAGCAAAAACATATTCTATTCCGTGCGATTTCATCAAGGCAATCAAAACAATTACCGTTGCTCCTGCTCCGCCCGAAATCATTCCGGGTCTTCCTCCAAAAATAGCCGTAACCAATCCTGCAATAAAAGCTGCGTACAAACCAACCAGCGGGGGAAATCCAGCCAGAATAGCAAACGATAATGATTCAGGAATCATAGTCATTGCAACGGTTAAACCTGCTAAAATTTCATTTTTATAATTGACTTTCTGACTAAAATCGAAGAGTTGGAACTTTTTTTTCATGGCGTAAAATTAGAAAAATAATACGCAAAAGAACAGACCTTTTAGCTGATAAAAAGTTATTGGAAAAACACCTCAAAAAACAGTTAAATCAGATTAACTGTTCGAGAAGAAAAAGAAAGATAGAAAGTATAAAACTTAGCATTCCAGATTTATTTTTACAATTAGAATATCACACAAAATACTTACAAAAAAAGGAAATACAGCTGCGTATTTTTACCCGATTTAATTTTGATTTCCTTTAAAATATTATTCTAATCTTACGCAAGTATAGCCTAAACCAGAAACATGATTCACAACATTATCATACTGCAAATCAACACCTTCAATTCGTAAAATTTTATCACAATCTTCCAAATCAAAATTGATTTTATAATCTGGAAACTGATTCTGCATAACGGCTATAACATAATCACGATCAGATTCTTCCTGGATATTTGTTTTAAAAATTTCCACAACACTCTCTGCTTCTTGTAATTCTTTAAACTGGTACATTTTTATTTATTATTAAAAAGATTATAGAAACTTAAGATCAAAAATAATAGAGAAACCTTTATTTTAACAGCAATTTTATACCAATGGCGTATGATTTATACGAATGGCGTTGGTATAAATTTTTCTCTATAAACACTTATAAACTATACGATTATATTATTTTTGCCACTATGACAATTGCAAAAATCTATCAGAATTTTTTTCTACGAAACTTAATTGTAAATACACTTGTTTATTTGGTCATTTTGGCCTGTATTTACGACGAAATAAGACTGGACGGGCATAGCTGGTCTTATATTCTCAGTAAAATTGCCATGGGATATTTCCCTTGTATTGTATGGATTACGGTTTTTAATATCTGTATCATCAATCCTTTTTTATTTCATAAAAGATTTAAAATCTTTTTTACGCTTCTTGCGGTCTATTGGACTGGTTTTTACTTTTTTATGAATTGGTTTTTTCCGCTTGTCGGATTAGGAAATTTAAAGACACTTCAGATTGTATCTCTTATCATAAACGGTTGTTTCTTCTATTTTCTGCATATAGTGATTAGCAAAAAGATGAGTCAGGCAGATAAAGACATTATGAATTTTAAGTCGGAACTCTCATTTTTAAAACAGCAGCTGAATCCTCATTTTTTGCTCAACGCCATGAACAACCTGTATGGAGAAGCCCTAGCTGAGCCAGAAAAAGTTCCTGACCGAATACTGAATCTCTCAGACTTGTTGCGCTATCAGATTGAGGCTTCAAAAAGAGATTTTGTTTTAATGCAGGAAGAAATTGCTTTTATCAAAAAATATATTGAATATTATACGTTTAGAAACGAAAGACTGGCTGTAACGCAAAATATTGAAGGCGTACATGATCAAATCGAAATTCCGCCTTTGTTCTTTTTGCCTTTGGTAGAAAATGCAGTGAAGTTTTCTGCCGAAACCGCTGAACCATTTATTAATCTAGATTTGAAAGTACAATGCCGAAATTTATGTTTTACTCTCAAAAACAATTGTTTGGACACAGAATCACGGCTTTCGAGTACGGGAATCGGAATTGAAAACCTAAAAAGACGTTTGGAAGTATATGGTTTAAAACATACTTTAAACTGCAAAAAAGAAAAAAACATGTTTATTGTAAAACTGAGTATATGGCACTTACCTACCGCTGTCTGATAATTGATGACGAATCGCCGGCACATAAAGCCTTGATTTCTCACATCTCCAAATTTGACGAACTGGAACATTCCGGAAGCGCATTTAATGGTATGGAAGCCATAAAACTGCTTAACGAAAACCAATATGATATTATTTTTCTTGATATTAATATGCCTGTCATTTCTGGTGTAGAACTGATGGAACTGCAACCCAATCGTCCGCTGACAATTGTAACAACGGCTTATTCCGATTATGCACTTTCTGCTTATCAAAACGATGCTATTGATTATCTTTTAAAACCAATTTCACCCGATAAATTTGCCAAAGCCATAGAAAAAGCCAAAACTTATTTTTCTGGAAACAGTCTTAAAAAAGAAACTCAAACCAATACCAAAGTATTTTCGTATCGTCTTAACGGGCAAAATATAGACATGCCAATCTGTGATATTCTCTATATCGAAAGTCTTGGCAATTACATGAAACTATACAGCGCCAAACTCAATTTACCACATATTATTTACGGCTCACTTTCAAGTATTGCCTCAGAAATTGACAGTACTAATTTCGTTCAAGTACATCGTTCGTTTATTGTAAATACTGAAAAAATCAACGCTGTTACTTCAAAAACACTTACCATGTGCAATGGCGAAATGATTCCTGTGGGAAGAAAGTATCAGATTCTTCTAAATAATTTGCCAATGAGATAATTTCTCAATTTTTATAATTAAATATTTTTTGAAAAGCTCAACTTAAAAAAAGTTGAGCTTCATTTTGTTTGACCAAAATCTCTTATCTTAAGCAATTGTAAGGCTTACAGACTCTAGGAATTGTTATTTTTATTTGTTTTAAATCAACAACAATTATTCTAATTAATGATTTTGTTAATTATTTTCTTAAAAAAAACGGCGAACCAAGCAACTTTTCCTACTTAATTATTTAAATTCGCCACATAAGCAATCCCCTAAGCTATTTATAAACCAATGACCATTTTTAATTTCTTTAAAAGATCTACTACAAAATGCCCGAGATGCCTTGGAAAAAGATTTGTTGATTGGGATGATATCCGCCGTTTAAACCGACAATTGAAATGGGTTCCTGCTCCATGCGCCTACTGTGACGCAACAGGAAGAGTCCCCAAAGAGCTGCTTTCTAAAGTTGCCGTTGACTGCATGTATCTCACAATCGATCTGCCAGAATCTATAATAGAAAAAATAAAAGAAGGCGATCTAGAAACGATTGAAAAAGGAAAACAGCGCGAACTTTTTGTAGACCATCTTATACAATATACAGAGCATCATCACCTTACTCAAAATCTAGACGCCGAAAGCATTGCTAATTTATATTTGGAATTCGAGGCAGAAAAAGCTCCTTTTGCCGTTACCAAAGAAGAATTAATAAAATATATCCAAGGCGTAATCGAATTAAAGAAATCTGCATTAAGCTAATTTTTTTGCATTTTTGCACTTTTTAAAATGTTATAAGTTCACTCATTCGTGAGCATCTTTTCAAATCAATAAAACATGATTAAAACTTTAAAGCTTATTTTTATTGCAATTTCTTTTTTATTCTTTTTTGGCTGTTCTTCTGGAGATTGCACCAAAATAATTACTATTCCTGCACAAACTATACAAACACCATCTGGATCATCTTACATGCCAGCGTATGAAAGAGAAGTTTCTTGCGATTTTGAGATTGAACCTGTGGAAGAAAACACCAAAGAACTTGAAAATTTCTCGTACGAAATTTTGAATTTCATTTATACTCCAGACACTGGCAAAAATACTAACAGACTTCAAATGGAGATAAAACTAAACAACCTTAATGACTTTAATGTCACAGGGGCTCCATTAATTACTATTAATGTTGATGGAGCAGAATCGATTGGAAGTTTTGCATCAAAAGCCACGTCGCCATGTTATGGAATTAACGCTAAATCTAGTTGTATTTTTACATTTGATCAAGAAACTTCCTTAAGTTTTGGGCTGATAAAATCGGTGAAAATTGTTTCGGTAAAATATATCGTAGCAAAAAAATAGTTTCCCTCTTTTAAAATTTAAAGAAAAAGTTCTTCTAAAAAACAGGTATTAATACCTGTAATCATCACTTAATTTTAAACTAATATTGTTACTAATAATTTTTAGTTTAGGCAAGGTTTTCAAATAGAGAGCTTTTTAATTTTTTGTCACTTTTTTTTGAAACAGAAAGTGGGATTTCAAATCGCTGGTACCGATTGGAAATTTCACTTTTTTTTGTTTTTATCCGTGATATTTTTTTTAACGCAAAGAGCGCAAAGAATTTTTAATTAAAGACTTAATAAAACCGTAAAATTTGCAAAACTTTGTGTAGATAACGTTTTGCTTCCTCTAAAAAATCTCAAAAAAACTTAGCGAACTTTGTGTAATCCTTAGCACTCTTTGCGTTAAAAAAAACATCCCTTTTAAAGCTTAAAATCAAATTTCAGGCAGTATTTTTGCTTTCTGTAAAAGCCACGAAATTAAGTCCGCATGACTAGAGAACATTATATTCCGTTTAATAAAGAATTTTTACTGGAACAGCAAATTGCTGCTTTTTATGAAAATCCGCAAAAGGTTGACGATTTTAAGAAGCTGTTCGAAATTATCGAACACTATTATCATTACGAATCTTTTAACCTTAACAGAAATCTAAAACAGCATTACGCGCTCTACGATCCGGATTTGAGCGAAAAAGAACGTGAACAGTTTATCAATAAAAGCAATTTTCCAGTTTTTAAAGAAACATTGCTAAAAGTTCTCGAACGCGGCAATTACTACAGAATTAATCAGAAAGCATTAAACGACGCTTTTAATGAATCGGATTTGATCGGATTAAACCTTTCTATCGATTTTAATGCTTTTAAAGATTTTGAACTCTATGCGCGCGGCCATCATAAAGCGAAAGAAAAAGTCAAAAAATACTTTTTCTGGACCAAAGAAGTCGAAATTGAATATTATGATCGGGTGTTAATTTATCTTAATTATAGCGAAGCAGATTACCTGAAAGAAAAGAAAGTCAAATTAGGAAAAATGCCAATCGATCCAGGGTCTATTGCACTGAAAATCTTTAAACGTGTTCCTAAAAACGATCTTGAAACCATTTTTCCGAATGCCATTCCGAAAATGTCTCTTAAGGACAAATTGCTGCTTTGGGTTCCAGGAGTTTTTGGTGGACTTTCATTGTTAAGCGCCAAAGTAATTCCAGCTTTGATAAACATGTACGAAGCTTATCAGACTGGTGAAACAATCGATTTATTAAACAGCAAAACCTCCTTAAATCAAGGTTTAATCGCATTGGGGATTTTAGGAGCATATTGTTTCCGTCAATACAATAACTTCATAAATAAGAAGATCAGATATTCTAAAACACTTTCTGATAGTTTGTATTTTAAAAATGTCGGGAACAACAGCGGTGCTTTTTATTCTTTATTAAATTCTTCTGAAGAAGAAGCTTTAAAAGAAACGATTCTCGCTTATACTTTTTTACACGAAAGTGAAGATTCTTTAACAGCCGAAGAACTGGACAATCAAATTGAATCTTGGTTTCAAACCAAACTAAATACCGATTTGGATTTTGATGTAAATGATGCTTTATTAAAATTAAAAAGCATTGGCCTCGGAGTAGAAACTAATGGAAAATGGAACGTGATTCCGCTTAATGAGGCGCTTGTTGCCATTGATGAACTTTGGGATAATGTTTTTCAGTACAATCAGAAAGCTGATGCTTTAAAAATTTAAAAATGTATACCTACAAATGTTCCTGTTGCGGAGAAGTTTTTGACGAAATGCCTTTATGTTTCGGCAACGAATTCCCCGCTTATTATTTTGCTATTCCGCCAGAAGAAAGAGAAAAACGAGTTGAGTATGGAGGAAGCTGGTGTTATGTAGATAAAGAACATTTTTTTCATCGAGGAAGATTAACCATTCCGATAATCGACTATCATGAAGATTTGGTTTTTAATGTCTGGACTACGATAAGCGAAGATAATTTCTGTCTACGAATGGATTTATGGGAAGATCCCAATAGAATTAATCAAGAGCCTTATTTTGGATGGATGCAAACTGATGTCCCTACTTATGGCAAAACAATATCTCTAAAATCAATCGCCATTGAGCAGGATTTAGGGTTAATTCCTGAAATAAAACTCATTGAAGAAAATCATCCTTTAACCCTTGATCAAGAAAACGGAATTACATTAGAAAAAGCCATTTCGATTGTAGATGAAATAATGAAAATACAGCACGGTAAAAGCTAAAAGAAATTTTACTAGATTTACGCATCTAACCTTAAAACCACAAAAATGAGAACATTAGATCAATGGTTTGCAGAATATGCCGTAAGTCATCAGAACCCAAAAAATAAAGCAATACATTATATTTGCGTTCCTGCCATTTTCTTTTCTATCGTTGGATTATTAATGAGTATTCCCAGCGGAATTATTGCCAACACTTTAAACCTAAATTTACCTATTATCGAAAATTGGGCTTTTCCAGTTCTACTTTTCGTTTTGGTTTTCTACATCAGATTATCGGTTGCAATGGCAATTAAAATTGCTTTGTTTTCGGGTATCTGTCTAATCTTAAATTATTATATCGGGCAGGTTGTGCCGTTATGGGCATTCTCAATTGGCGTTTTTGCGATCGCTTGGATAGGGCAGTTTTACGGTCATAATATTGAAGGCAAAAAACCTTCTTTCTTAAAAGATCTTCAGTTTTTATTGATTGGTCCTGCTTGGGTTGTCGAAAATTTGTTTTCTAGAAAGTAAAAAGCTTAAAAAAAGAATAAATGAGTAATTACCAATTGCGATTTGGAGTTCCCTCTCTTGATATTATCTTAGAATTATTTATTTGCATTATATCTTTTTTAGCTTTTTCAATAACTATTTCTGTGATAGTGATAACTCTTTCTAGAAAATCGAGCATAATTAGTTTTTCAAGAGTTTTAAAATTTAACTCATCTTTATATCTACCCCTTATCGTCTTTTATCTTTTAAGCTTTAAACTAGGAGTATACTGTTTAAGTTTTAGCAGGAAAAATGATTGGATTGAAAAAGTTCTTTATGTATTATTCTTTCTTATTTTATTCTCTTGCCAAGCCTATTTCCTTTTTTACAAAAACACAGAAAATTCATTTACCAAAAGATATAAAATCATCATTTTATTCATTTATTTTATCTCTTTGACTTATATCATAAATCATTTTTTCCCAATTGATTCTTATGACAAATACCTAACACATTCTAAAACATACATTTATCTGCCCACAAAAAAGACAATTAAATTAAGGGATAATTCTATATTAAAGATTGATTCTGCAATTTCTATCAATGAATATTATAGCAATAAAAAAAACTTAGAGAAGGACTTAATGTTTACAATTTATTTCAACTCTCCGCATAAAGACCCTCCTTTTTCATTTAAAGCTTTAGATTCTCTAAACGAATTTGGAGGATCAAGCCATCAGCCAAAATACAAAGAACTTTTTCTAAAAAAAATAAACGATTCGATAAAAATCGTACTCCATAGTTACTCTGAAAAAGATATCGATACCATCTTATTTGTAAGACGAAAAATTAGAATTACGCAGTATCCTTAAATAATAACAAAGGGCAAAAATATTTTTTGTCCTTTTTTTATGACTAAAATGTATTGCAAATATTTTCTATATTAGCTCAATAAACCAAACCAGAAAATGAGAAAATTCTTCATAGTAATTACTTCCGTAATTTTACTTTCTTCATGCAAACAAACAGAAAATAAAAACATTCCACAGAAAAAAGAAACAAAGAAAGACAGTACTAAAGTTGAAGATTCATCTCAAACCGCACAAGTAAGTTCTGACTTATTGGAACAGTTTTCTAAAAACAAAAATGAAGTTATTCTCAAATTAAAATCTATTTCTGCTGAAGAGGCCAACACTCTTTATGAAAAATATTTTGAGGAAAACAGCGCTTTATTACAACAAATAGCCGGAAAAGAATCTGGAATATTGGATAAATTTTACAATGAAGATGAAGCTGATAAAAAAGCCGTCAAGCTTTTGGGCGAAAAACTTTCGAAACACAAATTACAGTTTTGGGAAATTGGAGAAGGATATGTCGAAATAGAGCCCTTACATGATTTCTATTATACCATTTTCAAAGATTATGTAACAGGCGATTACAAAGATTATTTGCATCTAAAAAGCGAAGAAAATAAAACGCTATATTCTGCAGATGCTGGACTTGTAATCTCTTTTAAAGATCTAGGCGATAGAGTAATTTCATGGGAAAATTTTATGACCAAATATCCTGATTCAAAATTAATTGCATCTGTAAAAGAGGAATACAAAAATTACCAAATGGATTATTTAGTTGGTCAAGACAATACGCCGACTGCAGAGCGAGCAACAGACGAAAACTATATTTATCCGGAAAATATTCAGGAGTTTAACCGATTCATGAAAAAATACCCAAAAAGCCCAACTGTTCCTCTAATTAACTTGTTTATGGAGAATTTCAAAAGCGAGAGTATTTTTGATCTATTAAGAGCTGAACAGGATAAACTATAAATATGAACCAAAAAATATTTAACAACCAACAATCTAATTATGGAAAATAAAAACCAACCTATTACATTCGTCTTTTGGATAGTAGCAATAATTTTAGGCGTAACCTTATATAAGCAATTTGACTTTCAGAATCTAAAATTTGAGAATCCGGCAATGGCAGTTATTTATAGCATTGTCTTTGTATTTTCGGTTTATTACATCGTTAAAAATTCTAAAAAGAAATAAAATGTAATTAATAATAAACCTCTAAAAGTTTATAAGATATATCTGCTAAATATTGATTAATATGTCTGATGTTTTCAGTAGTATTAACTCATTAGTGTCAAGCAAAAGCCAAAATTTCGCCTAAAAAATGAATTAAAAAAATACAGAATGGAATTGAATTTTAAAGATTTCCCTAAACTGATTACCGAAAGATTAGTATTAAGAAACATTGAAAACACTGATGTTGCTTTAATACATAAATTACATTCTGATGCAATTGTAAATGCGTTTGTTGGAAGAGACAATTCGTCAAGCTTAAAAAAAGCAGAAGAATATATAATCAAAATGCAAAATTTAATTGCGAAAAATGAATGCATTTATTGGGTTATAACAGAAAAAGAAAATAACAATCTAATTGGTTCAATTTGTTTATGGAATTTTGATCTTGAAAATGAAATTGTAGAAATAGGATATGAAATGTTGAGTGAATTTCAAGGCAAAGGAATAATGACAGAAGCAATCAAAAAAATAATAGAATATGCGTTTGAAAAAATAAAAGCAAAAATAATAACTGCTTTTCCCTCTTCTGACAATATTAATTCTGTATCAATATTAAAGAAAATGAACTTTGAACTGGAGAATAAAAAATATAATAATACCCATCAGAATATAAAAAATCTGGTAACTTACACTTTAAGAAACAGTAAAAATCAATAACTAGAAGAGACTCTTAAAATTTTAGAACCATAAAAAAGCCTGCAAAATATACGCTTTGCAGGCTTTTTTATTATTAACCTCGATTGTCTGAAATGTTCACATCAGTAATTATTCTATTGTTTGTCAATATCTTCTAATATTGAAATTCCGGTCAAATTTGCCTGGTTGTTTTTTAAAAATGCGTAAGTAATTTTGTCAACTTTACAATTAACAAATTGAACTTTTTTAAATCTATCATTATATTTAAAAAAGGTGTTTAAAATTGTCGCGTCCTGAAATTTAACTCCATAGAAGGAACAATTTTCAAAATGACAGTCCTCAAAAGCTCCTGTGAATACAATATTACTAATGCTTGATTTGAAAAATTTCGTAAACTTCCATACGACATCATTTACAGTACTGCTCTCTAAGTTTGATTCCAGAATTTCCGCACCCGAAAAGTCAGCTTCAGAAAAATTACATTTTTCAATATTACTTTTAAAAATATTAGCATCAATAAAATAGCAGTTGTTAAACTGATTGTTTGAAAGATTAGAAGACTGGATTTTGGTGTTTCTAATGTCCGAATTAGAGAAATCGCAAGCTTCAATATTGTTTTTTCCCAGAATTAATCCAGATAAATCAGATTTTATAAACTTACAGTTCTTCATATTTGAAGAGCTAAATTTTTCCTTTATGTTTTTTAAACCCGAAAAATCAGCATCAATCCAATTACCTTGAGACATATCCCAATTCCAGTCAAATTTTTCACTTGGACTGTTTTTTGCGCGCTCTCCTGTTTCTTTAGAAATCTTTTCAATAAATGGTGTTACATTTTTTTCAGTCTGAAAACTATCAGAGAAATAGTTAAGGTCAACACCCAGAATTTCCGCAAGTCGGTTTAATGTCGTGATATCCGGCATAGACTCACCACGCTCCCATTTGCCAACTGCTTGAGGACTTATAGATACCTTTTGTGCAAGTTCAGCTTGTGAAAGATTTACTTTCTTTCTTGCTGCGACAATTTTATTGCCAATTGATTGTGAATTTAGCATCATAATTTTTGTGTATTTGTGATGTCACAAAGTTATTTTGTCCATTAGTCCTGCTGCAAAAATAGCATCTACCTTTAGTTGCTTTTACACTACTTTCAGTTGTATTCTGGCAACTATCGGTTGTTTTTGTGTTTTTTTGCCTATTTGAGTCAATTATGCATCTTCATTAAAAATTATTTTAGCTGAATATGATTTTTCTTTTATGAATATCTTACCAATAAAAAAGACACAATTGTAATAATTAATTACAGAAGTTTAAGCTTTAAATTAGCGAGCTTAAATCACCAATAACTCACTCATAAACAAATATATCATTATTATTTTTACTACAAATTTAATATACTAATAAAAAACGGAGATCATTTAAGTAGTTATGGCATTACTTAAAACGAAAAAGTCTTGACAGCGTTTAAACTTAAATTCTACGTAAATGCAGACTATATTAAAATTAGATGATTTCTAAATCGATTTTCAAACCATAAAAAAATCTGAGAATCTACATTCTCAGATTTTTAAATTTTATTGAGACATTAACGATGCAGACTTCGAATCGTTACTAGAAGATCTAAGGATTTTAAATGGCTGCTTAATCTAATGCCTATTTTCTATTTAAGCAACATCTTAGTTTAAGTACTTTGATATAATATTTAAAAATAATTTATTCTAAAATTAAATCGTAAACCAATTTCCGTAAGGGAAAATGAGATCTTAAATGACAATTTCATAATTATCACAGTAATTTTATTGGTATATAAATATCAATAATGTGATGATTTTCGGGATGCAATTTAGGATCATTTAAATGACTCAAAAAGAAATTTCTATTATCTGGCTGATACCCATTTTCTTCAAACCATACTTCGTAAATATAACTCCATGTTTTAAAGCATTCAGACATTGGCGCTTCTTTATGGAAAATAGCATACAATCCACCACTTATTGTCGTATTGCCAATTATCCCTTCTCCTACTATTTTTTCAGGAACAGACAAACAAACATCTGCTTGAAGCATTCCTTCTAAATTAGCATTGCTTCTATAGACTGTTAATGCTTTCGTTTCAGGAAAATTTATCAAATTTCTCGGAGAAGCCCAGCTAAAAAGCTGTTTAAACATATCTTCAAATGTCTCGCTATCATGTTTGTGAATATTCAGATTTCGAATATAAATAACATTAAATGCATCCAGTTTTTTGACTTCAAAATCAAGTTTCATAGTTTCACTCATTTCAATATTTTTTAAATTATTTAATTTGAGTGCAAGGTAGTTTTCGATTTCGGACTGCATTTTTCCAATATTGCTATCTATTATACCGATATTGCTATTTTTATAGAACTTCCGCCATTCAGAAGGTGTTTGCTGTTTAACTTCGCGAAAAGCTCTTGAAAAGGATGAAATACTTAAAAAACCACAATCAGTTGCAATGTCGCCAATTGTTTTGGAAGGATTGTTCATTAAGAAGAATAAGGCTCTTTCAATTTTTGCATTTTTAATAAAATCATTAATTGTTCTCCCTGTAACTGACTTGAAAATTCTATGAAAATGAAATTTTGAAAAATTTGAAAGAACAGCTAATTGCTCTAAAGAAAGTTCTTCATGAAGGTTTTCTTTAATATAATCTATACTCTTATTGATTCTAAAATAATACTCTTTAATAGACTCTTCTTTTGTCATGCTTTTGGATCTATATTTCGTTTCAACTAAAGATTGGTGATATGTAAACCAATATTGAAACCAAAGTTAAGAATGTATTTTTGAATCATAAAAAAAGCCTGAGAATCAATATTCTTAGGCTTTCAAATTTTATAGTAAGTTTGCGGGAGAAAATTCGAATCAATTATTAGACGATTTAAGGATTTTAAGTAAAATCTAACGCTTTTGTAGAAAAATATATTTTTTCTAATTATAATAATCTATTTTTCTCTCAGCTACAAGAGTTGGCTCTCCTTCTTTTGTTCCTTCAAGGTACATATTACATTTTATCCAGTTATTATGACTGTCATATTCGTAGCTATAATATCGGACTTTTTCATTGAGGTTTTGTTCGGGAAAATCTGAAATAAATTCTTTTTGTATAATGTCACCTTGTTCGTTATATGTTTTCTCAAAATTCTTAGTTGGATACGCTATCCCTCCAGAACCAGTTAAATAACATTTTACCTTTTCTACATAATCTTTAACAGGGTGATAAATATATTCTTCTTTTACTACAGTTTTTCCACAACCATAAAGTACTATTTGTGTCATACGACCTAGTTGATCATATGTATATTTTAATTGTAAATCATTACAAAAAGAAACTTCGGTACCAAGATCTGAGTAAGATCTATCTCTTTCTTTTGCATACAAACCCTGAATGATTTTTTGATTTACCACCTGTCCTTTTGCATTGTATGAATAGATTTTACGGCTGAATAAATCTTCCTTTCTTTGAATCGTGTCTTTAAGTACTTCTCCTGTCCTGTTTACCACATATTCCAATTCTTCTTCTATTTTTCCTTTCCCGTCATAAACATAGACGTAAATCTCTTTGCTAAATTGCTGCCAAACTTTTCCTCCAATTTTGATTACTCTTTTATCACTTTTATCAACTCTCAAACGACTTAATTTGATTAGCAAATCATTATTTGATATGGGAAAATACTGCTTTAAAAAGGTTTTGTATTTACTTTTCTCCAGCCAGTCTTTTTCGTAATATTTATAATCAGTCGTTTTTTTAAAGTCAACATTTGTTAAATAGGTATCTCCGGCAAAACCACCCTCTCCAAGTTCTGATGTTATTCTTCCATGTTTATCAATACTTAAGTAAATAAAATTACGAACGTCATTATAAGTTATAAATTCATCTATTTCTAACTTAGACAAACTCTGTTTGGGTTTATTGATTTTGAAGTAAACTGTTTTTACAGAATCTTTTAAGTTCTTTCCGCTATATATACTGGATTTTTCCATCCACAAGCCACTATACTTTACTGAGTTTTGTGCATTTGAATCTATTAAAAAAAATGCAAAAAAAGCTAACGATACAAAAAATGTTCTCATAATTCAACGTCTTAATCTGATATCAAAACTTAAATAAAATTTGAAATAATATTGCTGAAGTTAAGAAATATTTACAGAATCAAATCTTTCTGTAGAAAATTAAATCCATGAAAGTATTCGAACCAAAATTTGTCATAAATACTGATGTTACAAAAACTGAAAATTTTGAGAATAATTTTCAAACCATAAAAAAAAGCCTGCAAAATATACACTTTGCAGGCTTTCAAATTTTATAGTGACCCCGGAGGGGTTCGAACCCCCAACCCTCAGAGCCGAAATCTGATATTCTATCCAGTTGAACTACGAGGTCAAAATGTTTTAATTTTCAATTTTTTAAAATCCCAAATTCCAAGTTTAGTATTGGAATTTGGAATTTATATAATGAGCTTTCCAATTTGGAATTTGGAATTTCTTTATTGGAACTTAAAAATTACGACAGTAATTTTTTCACAATTGTAGAAATGGTTTTTCCTTCAGCAGTTCCGCCTAATTGAGCAGATGCCAATCCCATTACTTTACCCATTGAAGCAATTCCAGAAGCGCCTGTTTCTGCAATGATTTTTGCAATTACAGCTTCTACTTCTTCTTCGCTCAACTGAGCTGGTAAAAACTTCTCGATTACAGCAACTTGAGCCAATTCTGGTTCTGCTAAATCTGGGCGGTTTTGCTCTGTAAAGATTCTTGCGCTTTCTTTACGAGTTTTAACCAATCTTTGAAGCAATTTAATTTCTTCATCTTCTTTTAAATCTTCTTTAGATCCTGAAGCTGTCGATGCTAATAATAATTCAGATTTAACTGCTCTTAATGCTTCTAATGCTACTGTATCTTTTGCTTTCATGGCCGTTTTGATCTCGTCCATGATCTTTGCTTGTAAACTCATGTTTTATATTTTATTTGAATAAGCTAGTGCTTATTAATTGATATATTAATTTGGAATTTGTTCTCGACTATTACTATAGTTTGTCAGGCTGAGCGGAGTCGAAGCCCTTTCCGACAAGAAGCCCTTCGACTACGCTCAGGGTGACAATATTATTTTAAAAGTACTATTTAAAAGTCAAATTTTGAAATTCTGTGCGAAGATAAAAAAAATAACCCGAAAATTAAATCCAATTTTCGGGTTACCTAATATTATGATTCTAAAAATTAATCTACGTTATCGTGCAAAAATGAATTGTTTGAACGTAATTGTAAATCATTATTACTGTCTGTTCCAACAGAGATTCTAGAATTTGTATTATTAGACTGAGAATTAGACAAATCTATTCCTAATCTTTTGTAAGCCGGCTCTTTTTCCAACTCATCAATTCTAGAAACATTGTTATGGAATTTATAGTTAAATTCTTTCAGTTTCTTTCTTCTTTCTTCTGCTCTTAAACGCAATGTTTCTTCAATAGTTAATTCTAAAGGAGAAACTTCAGAAGTAGTTGAAATATCAGGCTGACTTGTAAAATCAGGTCTTGGTTTCAAAGTAATATTCAATTCTTCTGGAATTGTAGGTTCAACTACTTTTTCAACTGGTTTAGAAGACAATAAATCGTTTTCAACTTCCATATATTCTTCTAAAGAATATTTAATAATTCCGTTATCTGAAACTTCAGTTACTGGAACAAATTGTACTGGATCGTTTACTTTAATATCACGAGTTTCATTTGTCAATTCAAACAGAACTCTATTATCTTCTACCACTGGTTCTCTTTTTACAGGCTCTTGTTTAAACAAAGGAAGATCAAAAGAAAAAGTTGTTTGTTCTTCTTTTTCAAAAACTCTCTGCTGTTGCACTGGCGGCTGTTGCATTTGTTGCACCACTTGCTGAACAGCTGGTGTTTCAGGCGCAGAAATTGTAAAATCAATATCTGTAATTGGTGAAACAATTTCGAAAGTCACATCCAGATTTTTGATAAACTCAGACATCACCACTAACTCTTCCTGATTGATTGCTGGAGCAACAGCTTGTGCAGTTGGAGTAAAGGTTTCATCATCGTCAATTAAATCAAAAACAACTTTATCTTCCGCTTTTGCTGTCGGTGTATCAACAGTTAAGTCAAAAGAAGCAAGCGGTTTGTTTGTTAAATTATGAACACTTCTCTGCTCATCTTCTAACGTATGAATGATTTTCTTTGGCTCAGTATTTACAATTTCATTTTGTTGTTCTACATCAAAACCTGTAGCAATAATAGTTACAGCAATTGCCTCACCAAGAGTTTCATCTTCACCAACCCCCATAATGATATTTGCATTGTAACCAGCTTCGTCTTGAATATGATCGTTGATTTCTCCAATTTCGTCAAGAGTAATCTCGTTAGTTCCAGAAACGATAAGCAACAATACGTTTTTGGCACCCGTAATTTTATTGTCATTCAATAATGGAGAATCTAACGCAGAAACAATAGCATCTTTAGCTCTGTTGTCGCCTTCCGCTACAGAAGATCCCATGATAGCAGTTCCGCTGTTAGCTAAAACTGTTTTTGCGTCACGTAAATCGATATTTTGAGTATAGTGGTGCGTAATTACTTCGGCAATACCTCTAGAGGCTGTTGCCAAAACTTCATCCGCTTTAGAGAATCCAGCTTTAAAACCAAGATTTCCGTATACTTCTCTTAATTTATTGTTGTTGATTACAATTAAAGAATCGACCTGCTTACGCAATTTCTCGATTCCAATAATCGCCTGCTCCTGACGCACTTTCCCTTCAAATTGAAACGGAATTGTCACGATACCAACAGTTAATATTTCTCTTTCTTTTGCTAATTGAGCAATTACCGGAGCTGCACCAGTTCCAGTTCCTCCACCCATACCAGCAGTAATGAATACCATCTTAGTATTTTTATCCAACATTTTTTCAATATCCGAAATACTTTCGATTGCCGACTGCTGTCCAACGTCTGGATTTGCTCCTGCTCCTAACCCTTCAGTTAAATTAACTCCTAACTGAATTTTATTAGGTACCGAACTATTTTGAAGCGCTTGTGAATCGGTATTACAAACGATAAAATCTACGCCTTTAATACCTTGTTTGAACATGTGGTTAATTGCGTTACTTCCGCCCCCACCTACACCTATTACTTTGATTACATTTGATTGATTTTTTGGTAAATCAAATGAAATACTTCCAAATTCTGAGTTGCTCATCATCTTTTTGGTTTTTTGAAATTCTTATTAAGTACATTTTTTACTTCTTGACTTGGGGCAAGAAATAATCCTTCTCTTTTTATTATTCTGCGTTGTCTAAAAATTCTTTGATTTTGTCGACATATCGATCAAAAAATGATCTTCTTATTTTAGTTTCGGTAGATTCATTTTTTGGAACCCTTTGACTTACGGTTTCTCTAGGTTCTTCAATGGTTTCTACTTTCTCAACGTAGTTTTCCTCCACTTCGTATCGCTGCACTGGCGGAACAGTTCTGTAAACAATTTTTGGCTGTTCTTGAACCATTTCCATTCTAACAGCACTTTGCGAACTGTTTTCGATACTGTTCATTACTAATCCTACTGCAGTTGCATATAATGGGCTAGAAATTTCTTCTCCTGAGTTTCCTGCTAAATGCTCATTTGGATAACCAATTCTAGTATCCATTCCTGTAATGTATTCTACCAACTGTTTGATGTGCTTTAACTGCGCACCACCACCTGTTAATACAATTCCAGCAATCAGTTTTTTACGAGGATCTTCGTGACCGTATGCTTTAATTTCTGCAAAAACTTGCTCTACGATTTCCACAACTCTCGCATGGATAATTTTAGATAAATTTTTAAGCGAAATTTCTTTTGGTTCTCTTCCTCTCAAACCTGGAATAGAAACAATTTCATTGTCTTTATTTTCTCCTGGCCAAGCAGATCCGAATTTTATTTTTAAAAGCTCAGCTTGTTTTTCGATAATTGAACATCCTTCTTTGATATCATCTGTAATTACATTTCCTCCAAAAGGAATTACAGCTGTATGGCGAATGATGCCATCTTTAAAAATAGCCAAATCTGTTGTTCCGCCTCCAATATCGATAAGCGCAACACCAGCTTCTTTTTCTTCCTGACTTAAAACAGCATCAGCAGAAGCTAATGGCTCTAATGTTAAACCAGACAATTCTATTCCTGAACTCTGAATACATCTTCCAACATTTCTGATAGATGATGCCTGACCCACTACAACGTGAAAACTAGATTCTAATCTTCCGCCGTACATTCCGATTGGCTCTTTAATTTCAGATTGCCCGTCGATTTTAAATTCTTGCGGCAAAACGTGAATAATTTCTTCTCCTGGTAACATCGCCAGCTTATTTACCTGATCGATTAGGAGCTGAATATCTTTTTCGCCAATTACTTCTTCTGGATTATTTCTGCTGATGTAATCAGTATGCTGAATACTTCTGATGTGCTGTCCGGCAATACCCACAACCACATCTTTGATTTTGTATCCTGAATTATTTTCTGCTTCGACGATCGCTTGCTGTATCGATTGTATCGTCTGCGTAATGTTGTTTACTACTCCTCTAGCAACACCCAAACTTTTGGATTTGCCAATGCCCAAAATCTCCAACTTACCATATTCATTTTTTTTGCCAATCATGGCAACGATTTTGGTTGTTCCAATATCTAGACCTACTGCAATGTTATCTTTTTCCATTTTCTATTATTTAGTGCAAACTACTTGTTCCGTAAACCTAAGGTCAATTTTTTTGTATTTGTATAACGAACTATCTAAAACTGCTTTTTGAAAAAAGGCTTTATAGTTTCTAAATTTCTTATCAACATTCATCGTTCTGCCAAAATCTATGAAGTAATCATAGTTGCGATTAAACATTTTTAAGCTTCCATTCGGCATAATCTCTATTGCAATGATGTTTTTTTTCAAAAACGCATCGTCAAAAATTGTGCGAAATAAAGCTGCTAAATCTTCGTTATTTTTTTCATTTATTGCCCCTGAAACAAGAGGAACTCGCGCAGTGAAATTGTCTGACAAGGGCATTTTATTCCCCTCATAGTCAATATAAAAAGAAGCAGCGCCATCATAAACTCTTGCTATGGGCGTCTTCTGTTTTACTACTGCTTTTAGAACTCCATCGATACTTACAAAAACATTTGACTTCTCAATCATCTCTTGCGTATCGAGGGTTTTCTCTATCTTATTCAAATCTAGTTCATCTTTTCTAATACTGGAAGCGTCTCTTTTATTTTCTATCAACAATTTATTAACCGTTTCTGGCTTCACAAAAAGCGTATTTTCTCCTACAAAAACAACCATCGATTTTTTCAATTTTCGATCTCCATTTCGATGTTGTGCGAAGGAATACAGAAACAAAACTAGTCCGAAAATAAGTACTAATCTTATATTTGCCCAATTAAATATTTTCATTTAAAACCTTTTTAATTGACGGAACCATCTCTCCCAGATCACCAGCTCCAATTGTCACAATAATAGGTGCATCACTGGCTTTGATTTCACCCAATAAATCTTCTTTTGCAACAATTTTTTTGTTCGAATTTGTCATTTTACCCAAAAGCCATTCAGAAGTCACTCCTTCCATCGGAAGCTCTCTTGCAGGGTAAATATCCATCAAAAACACTTCATCAAACTGTGATAAGCTTTCTGCAAATCCGTCAACGAAATCTCTTGTTCTGCTGAACAGGTGCGGTTGGAAAATTGCCAAAACTTTACGCCCCGGATATAATTCTCTAACTGCCTGATGAACAGCATTTATTTCTGTCGGATGATGTGCGTAATCATCAATATATACTAAATTTTCATTCTTAATCTGATATGAAAAACGTCTTCTGATTCCGTTGAATGAAGCAATGGCTTTTGCAATAGAATCGGTCGGGGTGCCGAAAGTTTTAGCCATCGCAATAGCCATCAATCCATTCATTAAATTGTGTTTTCCTGGCAGTCCGAAACGTAAATCTTTCATAATTTCTGATGGCGTCTGCACATCAAAAACATAAGCCCCATCTTCAATACGAACGTTATAAGCCTTATATACAGCATCTTCATTTATAGCACATTGAACACCATCTAAAGGCAATTCTTTGGTTATAAAAAGATTATTTTTATCTTCTACTTTAGAAGCAAATTCTCTAAATGAAGCTTGAATTGCATCGCTAGTTCCATAAATATCCAAGTGATCCGCATCCATAGAAGTCACACAAGCAATATCTGGGCGCAAATGCAAAAACGATCTATCAAATTCATCTGCCTCTACAACTGTTACTGTTTTTCCGCTTCCGATTAAATTAGAATTATAATTTTCAACAATTCCACCAATGAAAGCTGTTACATCAGCACCGCTTTGAAACAAAATATGCCCCAAAATGCTTGATGTAGTGGTTTTTCCGTGTGTTCCAGCAACCGCAAAACAAAAAGTGTCTTTACTTATAATTCCAAGAACTTCGGCACGTTTTTTAACCTCGAAATTTCTTTCAATAAAATAATTCCATTCCGAATGTGATTTTGGAACCGCTGGAGTGTAAATCACTAGCGTATTCTCTACATAATAATCTTTTGGAATTAGATTTATATCATCTTCAAAATGAATATCAATACCACTTTCAATCAATTCATTAGTCAGCATAGAAGGCGTTTTGTCGTAACCTGAAACTTGCTTTCCAATAAACTTGAAATAACGAGCCAGAGCACTCATTCCGATTCCTCCGATACCTATAAAATAAACGTTTTGTATTTGATTTAAATTCATTTCTTTTTTGTTTTTTGCTTTAAGCAATACGCTTTAAGCTTTAGGCCTTACTAACTTTGCCTTTATTATTCGATTCTTTTTTTTGCTTCAAGCCTAAAACTTATTGCCTATAGCTTACAGCCTATTTAATTAGCTTCACAATCTCTGCTACAATATCTTGAGTAGCTCTTGGTTTTGCCAGTTTTTTAATGTTATCACTTAATTGCTTCTGTTTTCCAAAATCTTTCAGCAGCGCTTCAAAAACAATGCTAAACTGACTGTCAAGCTCAGATTCTTTCAACAAAATGGCACCTTTTTCGTCTACAATTGCTTGCGCATTTTTAGTTTGGTGATCCTCAGCCACATTCGGTGATGGAATAAAAATGACTGGTTTCCCCACAATGCATAATTCTGACACCGACGAAGCACCTGCACGTGAAATTATGACATCTGATGCTGCGTAAACAAAATCCATTCTTTCAATAAAATCAACTACTTTTACATTTGGCTGATTGTATTTTTTATAATCTTCAAAATATAATTTTCCGCATTGCCAGATTACCTGAACATCTTGAGAAAGGAAATTTTGCAATTCTTTTTCAATTAACTGATTGATTCTTCTTGCTCCTAAACTCCCTCCTAAAACCAGTAATGTTTTCTTATTCGGATCTAAACCATAAAAAGCAATTGCTTCATCACGTTTACTTGCAATATCAATTAAATCTTGACGAACCGGATTCCCTGTTAAAACGATTTTCTCTTTCGGAAAAAAGCGTTCTAAATTTTGATACGCCACACAAATTGCATTAGCTTTCTTGCTCAGCAATTTATTTGTTATTCCTGGATAAGAGTTCTGCTCTTGTACCACTGTTGGAATTCCTGCCGAACCTGCCGCTTGCAATAACGGTCCGCTGGCAAATCCGCCCGTTCCGATTACCACATCTGGTTTGAACTTTCTAATTATTCTTTTTGATTCCAATAAACTGCTTGCCAATTTAAGTGGAAACATTAAATTTTGTAATGTCAATTTTCGCTGTAAACCAGCAATCCAAAGACCTTTTATTTCGTAACCCGCCTGAGGCACTTTCTGCATTTCCATTTTATCTTTAGCACCTACAAAAAGAAATTCTGCATCAGGAAATTGTAATTTTAATTCATTTGCAATTGCAATCGCAGGATAGATATGCCCTCCTGTTCCTCCTCCGCTAAGTATGAATTTATACTTTGTCATCTTTCTAAAAATTACAACTTTTTAAAAAATTTTTATATTCTAATTTTATTTGTTTAAAACCGCATTCATCGGGTTCCTCGAATTATCTTCTATCGAATACATTGGCTCTTCTTCATATATTTCGTCTGCAGGCAAATCCTCCTCTGCCATTTCTTTATCTATTAATCGCTGTAAGGCTTCTTTTCGTTTTTCCCTCTCAAGCTTATCCTCAGCAATTTCTTCTTCTTTTCTTGTCACACTAATAATAATTCCAAGTCCAAGACATGTCATCCAGATCGAACTTCCCCCGCTACTTATCAATGGAAGTGTCTGTCCTGTTACCGGCAACAACTCCACCGCAACCGCCATATTAATCATAGCTTGAAATATCATAGGAAATCCTACACCAACAACCACCAATTTTCCAAATATAGTTGGTGCTTTATGAGAAGCGATTACAAAACGGAACAATAACAATAAGTACAGAATTACTATCGAAACTCCTCCAACTAAACCGTATTCTTCTACAATAATAGCGTAGATAAAATCGGAAGAAGATTGCGGTAAAAAGTTTTTCTGAACACTTTTTCCAGGTCCTAATCCTCCTAATTTTCCAGATGCAATTGCAATTTTTGCTTTCTCAATCTGATAATCATCTTCGTCTGGTTTGTCTGTTGTAAAATTCGTAATACGGCTTTCCCAAGTTGAAACCCTGCTAAAGAATCTTGAATCTGGAAACGCTTTCGCCACCAAAAGGAAAAATGCCAACATTGCAACTCCAGAACCAATGATAAAAGCAATATACTTTAATGGATATTTACCAATAAATGTCAGCATCAAAACCATTGCAAAAATTAACGCCGTAGTCGAAAAGTTTGCTGGCAGAATTAATACTAATGTGATAAATACCGGAATCCAAAGCTGAATCAATGAAGTCTGAAAAGGTTCATTTTCATCTTTAGTTTTAGATAGATAGCGTGCCACATAAATAAACAAAACAATAGCTGCCAATGTTGATGTCTGAAACGTAATTCCGATAAAAGGCACCTGAATCCAACGGCTCGCATTTGCTCCAGCAATAACGGTTCCTTTCAACAGCGTATAAAGCAATAAAATCCAAACCACTGGAAGCGCAATCTTCGAAATTGCTCTAAAATAATGATACGGAACTCTATGCACCCAGTAAATAATTAAAAATCCAATACAAATGTGCGCCAAGTGTTTTACCAAGTACCCTAATGTATTCCCTGTTCCGTGCCCGATATAAGCCAGATTACTACTCGCACTAAAAACAGGCATAAACGAAAACAGCGCCAATAAAGCCACGAATGACCATATTACCCTATCTCCTTTTAGTTTGTTTACCAGCTCTTTCATAATTCTTTCGTTTCAGGTTATTCTTGTTTCATGTTTCACGTTCCTTCTAACTTGAAACATGAAACTTGAAACTCTTTATTTTCTACAAGTTATGGACAGCTTGTTTAAATTGTTTTCCACGATCTTCGTAGTTTTCGAATAAATCGAAACTTGCGCAGGCTGGAGACAATAAAACTACATCGCCCTTTTCTGTCAATCTTTGAGCAGTTTTTACTGCATCATTCATATTATTTACTTCAACCATAATATCAACAACGTTTCCAAAAGCATCGATAATTTTGCGATTATCGATTCCAAGGCAGATAATTGCCTTTACTTTTTCGCGTACTAACGACATTAATTCGTTGTAATCATTTCCTTTATCAACCCCTCCAACAATCCAAACTGTTGGTGAATTCATACTATCCAAAGCAAAGAAAGTAGCGTTTACGTTTGTTGCTTTTGAATCGTTGATATATTGAACGTTTTGTATTTTTAATACTTTTTCTAAACGGTGTTCAACACCTTGGAAATTAGATAGACTTTCACGAATCGTTGCATTTCTAATTTGCATCAATTTAGCTACAGAGCTTGCTGCCATGGCGTTTTTCATATTATGTTTTCCTTCTAACGCAATGTGTTCTGTATCCATTGTAAACTCTTCTTGGTTGATCTTTATTTCCATTTTGTTGTTATTTATAGAAGCCCCTTCATCAAATTTTTTCGTCAATGAAAAAGGAATTAGTTTTGCTTTTGTTTTGTTCTTCTTTAACCATTCTGTACTTGCTTCATCATCTGCATCGTAAATGAGATAGTCATTTTCAGTCTGGTTCATTGTTATTCGGAACTTCGAATTGATATAATTTTCATATTTATATTCGTATCGATCTAAATGATCCGGACTTATATTGGTTATTATCGCAATATCGGGTCTGTAATCTATTATTCCGTCTAACTGGAAACTGCTTAATTCAAGAACGTAGGCATCAAATTTATTCTCAGCCACTTGCCAGGCGAAGCTTTTTCCAATATTCCCTCCCAATCCTACATTTAATCCTGCATATTTCAGCAAATGATGCGTAAGCATTGTGGTGGTGGTTTTACCATTACTTCCCGTAATCCCAATGGTCATTGCTTCTGTGTAAGGAAATGCAAACTCGATTTCCGAAATCACTTTTACCCCTGCAGCAACAAGCTTTTTTACTATCGGAGATTTATCTGGAATTCCCGGGCTTTTCATTACCACATCAGCATTTAGAATTAAATCTTCCGTATGCTGTTCCTCTTCCCAAGCTATTTTATTAATGATAAGAACTTCTTTATAACTCTCTTTTATTTTTCCAAAATCAGATACGAAAACATCATACCCTTGTTTCTTACCGAGGATCGCGGTTCCTACCCCGCTTTCTCCTCCACCTAAAACTACTAATCTCATTTATCTTAATTTTAGGGTAATGATTGACAATATGGCTAACATTACAGCAACAATCCAGAATCGGGTTACGATTTTACTTTCGTGATATCCCTTTTTCTGATAATGATGATGAAGAGGTGACATCAGGAAAATTCTTCGTCCTTCACCGAAACGCTTCTTCGTATATTTAAAATAAGTTACCTGAATAATTACTGAGGCGCTTTCTGCCAAGAAAATTCCACAGAATAAAACAATCAATATTTCTTTTCGAACTGCAATCGCTAAAACCGCTATGATCCCTCCTATAGTCAAACTTCCCGTATCTCCCATAAAAACCGATGCCGGAAATGAGTTGTACCAAAGAAATCCAATAAGCGCACCCACAAAGGCAGAAATAAAAACCGTCATTTCTCCCGAATTGGGGATATACATAATGTTCAGATAATTCGAGAAAATGATATTACCAGAAACGAACGTAAATATTCCGAGCGCGAGGACGGATATTGCGGAGGTTCCTGCGGCGAGTCCATCAATTCCATCTGTTAAATTAGCTCCGTTTGAAACTGCAGTAATAATGAAAATTACAACTGGAATAAACACTAACCAAGCCCATTTCTCATATCCATCTCCCATGAAAGACAATACTTCAGCATAATCAAATTCGTTGTTTTTTACAAAAGGAATTGTAGTTGCTGTAGATTTTTCTTCAACTCCTGCAGGTACAATAACAGTCGAATTTGCAGCTGTCTTAAAAATATCTGCACGACCTGTATCTGTTCTTACTGTAACTGCTGGATTAAAATAAAGAACTGCTCCAACGATGATTCCAAGACCAACTTGACCAATTACTTTAAAGATACCTTTTAATCCTTGTTTATCTTTTTTGAATATCTTGATATAATCGTCAACAAAACCAATTGTTCCCATCCATAATGTCGTTACAATCAGCAAAACAATATAGATGTTATGCAATCTTGCAAATAATAGAACTGGAATAAGAGTAGCAAAAATGATGATTAATCCACCCATTGTTGGCGTACCTGCTTTTTCATTCTGACCTGCAAGACCAAGCTCACGGACAGTTTCTCCTACTTGCTGACGGCGCAAAAAGTTAATCACTCTTTTACCATAAATAGTCGACAGAAGCAACGAAAGCATAAATGCCAAAGCTGACCTAAATGTGATGTACTGGAAAACTCCTGTTCCTGGAAGATCCAATGTTTTATCAAAATATTCAAATAAATAGTACAGCATATTTTTCTATTTTTTTTTAAATTCCAATTTTGAAATTCCAAATTCCAATGTGTGGTGGTATTTGAACTTAAAAATTTTTTATTATTTATTCAGTTGATCTAAAATTTCTTTTACTGTTTCCATATCATCAAAATGATGGCGAACACCATTTATTTCCTGATACGTTTCATGCCCTTTTCCAGCAATTAGAATGATATCTTTAGGCTGAGCCAATTGACAAGCCGTTTTGATTGCCTGTTTTCTATCTGTAATTCGCAGCATTTTTTTATAATTGTGCGGTTCAACCCCTTGTTCCATTTCATCCAAAATAACTTCAGGATCTTCATTTCTGGGATTATCCGAAGTCAAGACTGCTTTATCACTCATATCCGAAGCAATCTTTGCCATAATAGGACGTTTTGTTTTATCACGATTTCCTCCACATCCAACAACAGTAATTAACTGCTCATTTTTGGTACGGATATCATTTATTGTTTTCAAAACATTTTCCAATGCATCTGGCGTATGTGCATAATCTACAACAGCTGTAATCCCTCCATCTGATACGATATACTGAAAACGACCTGAAACACTTTCTAAATCAGACAATAAACGCAACGCTTCAAGGCTATCAATCCCTAGCTCTACTGCAGTTCCGTAAATCGCTAAAACATTGTATGCGTTAAATGTACCAATCAGTTTTACCCATACTTCATTATCGTTAACCTTCAATAATAATCCAGACAATTGGCTTTCTAAAATCTGCGCTCTATAATCTGCATAAGATTTTAAAGCGTAAGTCAGTTTTTTAGCAACTGTGTTCTGAAGCATTACAGAACCATTTTTATCATCAATGTTCGATAAAACAAAAGCTGATTTAGGAAGTGAATCAAAAAATGACTTCTTAACATCTCTATATTCAGCAAATGTTGGATGATAATCTAAATGATCGTGAGAAAGGTTCGTAAAAATTCCGCCTACAAAATGCAAAGCTTCTGTACGTTTCTGATGAATTCCATGCGAACTTACCTCCATAAAACAATGCGTAACTCCGGCTTCAACCATTTCATTCAAATAATGATTTATAGTTAAAGAATCTGGTGTCGTATGCGTTGCAGGATATTCTGTCTGATCTACTACGATTTTTACCGTTGATAATAATCCAACTTTAAAACCTGCTTTTTCAAATAATTGAAATAACAACGAAGCAATCGTTGTTTTTCCGTTTGTACCAGTTACGCCAACTAATTTTAGTTTTGCAGACGGATCTCCAAAATAATTAGCGGCCATAAAAGCTAAAGCCGTATTGGTATCTTTTACCTGAATATAAGTAACATCGTTTACAACAATTTCAGGAAGCGTATCGCAAATAATAGCTTTTGCTCCCAGTTCGATTGCTTTTTCTATGTAATCATGCCCATCTGAAAGTGAACCGCGAATTGCTACAAAAACATCATTTGATTCTACTTTACGAGAATCAAATTCTATTTTAGAAATAGTAGTATCTGTTGAACCTTTTACAGATTCAATAGCTACTTTATATAATATGTCTTTTAATACTTTCACGATAATTCTAATACAATTGTTGTGTTTCTGCTAATACTGGTTCCAGCTTGAATCGATTGATTTTTTACTTTCCCCATTCCATTTACTTTTACTTTCAAACCTAAATTCTCTAGTAAAGCAATCGCATCCATTCCAGGCATTCCTTTTAAATTAGGAATCTGATTAAGCTTTTTGTTGGCTTCAGCCGTGTATTTATCATAACTAGCATCCTGTTTTGGAATTCTAGTATCTAATTTTTTAATTTTATTTGTCGAAGGCGCATCTGTAAAAATCTTTTGAGCGATTCTTTTAAAAACTGGCCCAGCAACATCTGCTCCGTAATAGTTATTTCGAGATGTATTTGGCTTATGAACCACTACGATACAAGAATATTTAGGATGATCAGCTGGAAAATAGCCTGCAAAAGAAGAAGCATAGTACATCCCTTCTCTTCCTGCATTACCATAATTCACCATAGCCGTTCCTGTTTTTCCTGCCATAGAAAAATCCTTTGAATACAACTTAGAACCTGTTCCTTTTTTTACCACATTTGCCAAAACTGCTTTTACTTTTTTTAGCGTTTCTGGCGAACAAACCTTTGGATTCATTACTTCTGTATCGAACTTTTTAATGGTTTTGTTCCACTCTTTAATTTCTGATACAAATTGTGGTTTTACCATTACTCCATTATTTGCAACTGCATTATATAATGTTAGAGTTTGCATTGGCGTAACCGAAACGTTATATCCAAAAGCCATCCACGGAAGTGTCGTTCCCGACCAATGTTTGTCTCCAGGCTGTGGAACATAAGGCCTTCCTTCTCCTTTAAAATGCAAGCCTAATGGTTTGTTTAAACCTAAATCATTGATATGGTTTACAAACTTAGAAGGGTTGCTTTTATAATTGTCATAAACCGCTTGAACCATTACTGTATTGGACGAAAGCTCAAATCCGCGTGCCAAAGTAACTTTTCCGTAACCCCCTTTATGCGAATCACGAACAGCTCTTCCATAGTATCTGATTTCTCCTCCATGGCTATCATAAACGGTACTTGTATCAGCTACTTTATCTTCTAAAATAGCCATTAAATCAACCAATTTAAAAGTCGATCCAGGTTCGTGAGATTCAGCAACCGCATAATTTGTTGTTTCGTAATAAGAACCATCTTCTGCTCTTCCTAAATTTGAAATCGCTTTTATGTATCCTGTTTCCGTTTCCATTACTACCACACAACCGTGATCTGCTTCATAATCTTCCAATTGTTTCAACAAAGCGTGGTGCGCAATATCTTGAATGAAAACATCAATTGTTGAAATTACATCGTAACCATCAATTGGATCCACTTCGTTAACATCACGAATTGGCTTCCATTGTCCTTTTGCAATTTTCTGTTTTAGAATTTTACCATCTTTTCCGTTCAGATAACTTTTAAAAGCCCACTCAATTCCTTTTCCTACCTCTATTCCAGTTGCTGGATCAATGCGGTCATAACCAATTGTTCTTTCTGCGATTTTCCCAATAGGATGTTTTCTAACTGTTTCTTGCTCAACAATAATTCCACCTTTAAAAGCCCCTAAACTGAACAAAGGAAAACCTTTAATTTTCACATATTCAGTATAGCTTAAATTTCGCGCAATCAAATAATAACGATTTTTATTCTCGCGTGCTTTTCGCAATTCTTTCTGAAAATAACTGCTTGGTTTGTCTAAAACTGTTGCCAATGAATCTGACAATGATTTTACATATTTTTCGAAAGTTTCCGTTTTTGGCGCTTTAGCATCAAAACGAATTTCATAATTCGGGATTGATGTTGCCAATAAACTTCCATCAGCAGAATAAATATTTCCTTTATTAGCAGGAATTACAAAGTTTCTTACAGTACGCTGTTTTGCTAATTTTCTGTAATAATCTCCTTCAACCCACTGAATATTGGTTAATTTAACGACAATAGCAATTGCCATCAAAAAGATGAAAACTGCTACGAGGTAAATTCTGTAGGATATATGTTTATCGTCTACTGCCATATTCTTTTAAAGAAACTTTTTTCTTCTTCTTTTTTAACTTCTATTTTCACTGGAGGAACTGTCGACGGAAAAATTTGCTTTTCTAACATTTTATCCGAAATAGTTGACTCCATTTTTAACTTCATCAATTCTGAACGTCGATCTACAAATTCCGATCTCAGCTCTTTTACTTCATTATTTAATTTCGCGATCTCAAAAACCTTTTGTTCGTATCGCTGTGTATTTGCAATCATCAAAATGGCCAACAGAATTATAAAGACAATAAATCGCCAATTTTTCACTGCATCTTCATGAATCAGGAATCTTGCTTTTAATATGCTAAATACGCCACTTTTCATTATTTCCTACCTTAATATATATTATAGCTTTTCTGCAACTCTTAATTTGGCACTTCTTGCTCTATTATTAATCTTGATTTCTTCGTTGTCTGGAACAATCAGTTTTCCGATAGTTTTAAATGGAACTGAAAAGTTTCCGTAAAAATCTCTTTCTGGCTCTCCTTCAAACATTCCGTTTTTAATGAATCTTTTTACCAAACGATCCTCTAAAGAGTGATAGGAGATTACAGAAAATCTTCCTCCTGGTTTTAAAATCTCCAATGACTGCTCAATAAATTCTTTTAGAACGTCCATTTCCTGATTCACCTCAATTCTGATTGCCTGATAAATCTGAGCCAATACTTTGTTTCTAACTTTCTCTGGCAAAAACTTTTTCAGAACATCTTTTAATTCTTCAGTCGTTTTGATTGGGTAATCTTTTCTCGCCTCAACAATTGTTCTTGCTAAAACTGGTGCGTTTTTCAACTCCCCATAATCAAAAAAAACACGACGTAAATCCTGTTCTTCATATTCGTTAACCACTCGATAAGCATTTAAATCATTTCTTTGACTCATCCGCATATCTAACTCGGCATCAAATCTTGTCGAGAAACCTCTCTCAGGAACATCAAACTGATGTGATGAAACTCCCAAATCTGCCAAGATTCCGTCAACCGCTTTTACCCCGTGAAAACGTAAAAATCTTTTTATGAACCTAAAATTCTCATTTATCAGAGTGAACCTTTCGTCTGGCAATGCATTGGCAAGCGCATCTTCGTCTTGATCAAATGCAAACAGCCTTCCGTTTGGCCCTAATCTTTTTAAAATCTCTTTTGAATGACCACCGCCTCCAAACGTAACATCTACATACACACCATCAGGTTTAATATTTAAACCATCTACTGTTGGATGAAGCAAAACCGGATTATGATATTCCATCTTCGTCGTCATTAATATTTCCCATTACTTCTTCGGCTAGATCTGCAAAATCCATATCTTCGCCGCTTATTGATTTCTCGTATAAATCCTTGTCCCAAATCTCAACTATATTAACCGCCGATGAAAAAACCACATCTTTAGAAATACTGGCAAACGTTACCAAATCTTTTGGAACAAGCAATCTTCCCAGTGCATCAACCTCAACCACTTTAACACCAGCAGTAAACCTTCTAATGAAATCGTTGTTCTTTTTTACAAAGCGATTAAGCTTGTTGATTTTTTTCATCATCGCATCCCATTCTACCATAGGATACAATTCTAAACACGGCTGAAAAACAGAACGCTTCAAAACAAATCCGTCTTGAAGAGAAGCCGTCAACTGCTTTTTCAAAGGTGCAGGCATCATTAGCCTTCCTTTAGCATCGACTTTACATTCATATGTTCCAACAATTGTGTTCAAAAAAACTAGTTAACATGTTATACAGCAAAAATATAAAAAATATTACCACATTTTACCACTTTATACCACTTTGTTAATAAGTTTAACCACTTTGCTACCACTTTCCATAATCAACAATCAATCAATACGTTAACTATTAATTAACAGATTCTTAAATACGTTATTCATTCAAAAAAATAATGCGCTAATTTTCTTAAAAAATTGATTATAATGCAGTTTTCTTAACATTTGAATATTTTAACAAATACCCGTTTAATTACTGATTTTTAATCATTTACAAGTTCTACTCAAATTATCTAGTTAAAAAATGACATCAAAAATTCATTTTTGTTGAATTAACCCTATATTTGTCGAAATTGAAATTGGCATTAGATTAGATGGACAAACACTATAAAAAAGAAGGCAAATACAGCTATTTCGAAGCTGGAGAAGGAACTCCGATCGTTATTCTGCATGGTTTAATGGGAGGTCTTAGTAACTTTGATGGTGTAGCACAATATTTCCCAACGAAAGGATATAAAGTTGTTATCCCAGATTTGCCAATATACACCCAAAGCATTTTAAAAACGAACGTAAAAAGTTTTGCGAAATACGTAAAAGACTTTATCACTTTTAAAGGTTTTGACAAAGTAATTCTTTTAGGAAATTCTCTTGGAGGACATATCGCTTTGTACCATACAAAACTTTATCCTGAAAAAGTTGCCGGACTTGTAATTACAGGAAGTTCTGGACTTTACGAAAGCGCAATGGGAGACAGCTACCCAAGAAGAGGCGATTACGAATACATCAAAACAAAGGCTGAAGCTGTATTTTATGACCCAAAAATTGCAACCCCAGATTTGATTGATGAAGTGTACGCTACAGCTAATGACCGCATCAAATTAATCAAAACTTTAACCATTGCAAAAAGTGCGATCCGTCATAATATGGCTAAAGATCTGCCGAAAATGGACGTTGAAACTTGTATTATTTGGGGTCGAAATGACTCTGTAACTCCTCCAAATGTAGCCGAAGAGTTTGATAAATTGTTACCAAATTCAACTTTATACTGGATTGACAAATGCGGACACGCAGCAATGATGGAACACCCTCAGGAATTTAATGAAATTCTTGAAAAATGGCTTACTGAAAAGAATTTTTAGCCATAAAATTTATTTTTTTTAGGAGGTTTTAAAACGAAAGATTATGAAAATTAACACCGCCGAATTTATTGTCAGCAATTCTGATGCATCAAAATGTCCGAAGGATTTTTTGCCAGAATATGCTTTTATAGGAAGATCAAACGTAGGCAAATCGTCTTTGATCAACATGCTTACCAACAATAAAAACTTAGCCAAAACATCTGGAAAACCAGGAAAAACACAATTAATAAATCACTTCAAAATCAACAACAATTGGTTTTTGGTCGATTTACCGGGTTATGGTTACGCTAAAGTTTCGAAGAAAACAAAATCAGTTTTTCAGCAATTTATTACTGACTATTTTGAAAACAGAGAACAATTGGTTTGCGCTTTTGTTTTAATTGACATTCGCCACGAAGCTCAAAATATTGACGTCGAATTTATGTCTTATATGGGCGAAAGCGAAATTCCGTTCTGTATTATTTTTACTAAAGCAGACAAAATCAGTAAAACAAAAATAGACTCGCATATTGCAGCTTACAAAAAACAGATGTTTGCAAACAACTGGGCCGAAATGCCACAGTATTTTGTAACCTCATCTACAGAATCTATCGGAAAAGAAGAACTATTGTCTTATATAGACCAAGTGAATCAGGAGGTTTTTAAAAATAACTCGGAATTTTAGAATTAAATTCCAAACTAAAAATTCCAAATTCCAAACTTTAGAAACTCAAAATATTAAATTCCAAATTCCAACTCTTAAAATTGGAATTTGGGATTTTTTTATTGGGATTTTTTTATTGGAATTTTTTATTGGATTTTTTTATTGAAGTTTTCTTTTAGTCGTTCTTCTAAAGTTTAAAGCTCTCCATTCTTTATAAATCAAAAATTGATATAGGATATAAAAGAGCGAATTGAAAAACCAAAAATCGATTACAAACGGTTCGGTAAGTATTATCGAATCGCTATTTCCAGATAAAAAAATACCCGCACTACTTGTCACATAAATAATCAATCCGTTGCAGAAATAGAAATAATTATGTTTATCGGTTTTTAAATTTGACACAATAAAATAAAACGCATAAAATAGCAGCGGAATAGAAGTTATTGCTACTTCTACTAAATTAAACTCCCAATAAAGCGAGGGTCTGTCATAATATTGATATCCTAAAAAAAGCAATACCGAAACAAACACTATTACCATAATCTGCTTCAAGACTTTACTTGAAAAACTTTTATAAAAGAATAAGTTTAGTGCAATAAACTGGAAATTAAAATAGTAATGTGAAAGGAAGAAATTAGAATTCGGATAAAGGAATCCGATAATATGGCAAAGCAACTCTACGCAAGACAATAAAACCAAGTAAACTGTAACAATACGATATAATATATCTCTGTTTTTGCAGGTCGTGTAAAATCTTATCGCATTTGCAAATAAAAAAAACAATCCGACAAGGCTTACCAGAAAAGGGAACAGCATATAATTTGTTTTACCCAGACAATGTACAAAATAAAAAATCCCAAACCCAATATTTAAGATTGGAATTTGGGATTTCTTTTATTTGAAATTTGACTATTTCGTAAGCTCTAATTTTTCTGCGAAGTAATCACAGAAATCTTTCATTGTGTCAGACATTTTTTCGTCGTCTGTTGCACGCTTGAAAGTGTCCGACATAGCCACTAAAGTCTGGTGGAAGAAAATCTTCATTTCGTCTACCGGCATATCTTTCGTCCACAAATCAATACGCATGGTTTCTTTTGCTTTACTGTCCCAAATTGACAGCATAATTGCTTTTGCCTCTTCGGCTTGAACTCCACCGTCTTGCGCACTCCATGTTAGTTTTTCTGGAACGCGGTTTTCGTCCAATTCTATATTAAATTTAATCTCTGAGTTTATATTTGCCATTATTTCTTAGGTTTATATTTAGATTTTTCGAAGATTTCTTTTGGCTCAAGCTTGAATAATTCAGCCAAAGAAACATCACTATTGTTTTTCATGTAAGAACGTACCATCTGCCAGCCAATCCAAGCTCCCACTCGCCCTGGAGAATCGTTATCTATTTCTAAAAAGAATTTAGAAAAAGGTGCCGGAGCTATAAATCGTGCTCTCAATTTAGGATCTTCATTGTAAAGCATTTCATTTTCTATAAAATAACGCCACATATAGGCTTCATTTTCTTCGCACCATTTTATCTGTTCAGGAGTATACCCCATTTTTTCTGCATCTGTATATTCAGGAATCAGCAAATCTTTTGCATAAAGCTGTTTTCCTTCAAAAATCATTTGAGCAACCAAACTCCTATCAATTGAATTTGGAATATTTCGATAAGAAAAACTAGAAACCACGTCTGGCATAATCTGTCTTTCTTCAAAATTCTCTTTTAAGTAATTTGGAAACTCATAAAACTTATGATCCTTTCCTAGATACAATTCCAAAGCCACCACTACAAGACTGTCTGCATAAATTGATTTTGCATTATAATCCATTTCTCCAATAACCGTAATTACTTTCGGAATTTTTGTTTTAGGAAAATAGTATTTTATGTGCTGGAAAAGCTCATTAAATTCTTTGCGAACAGGCTCAAAATTGCTGTATTTTTTTTGAACTTCTTCATAAACTTCTCTCCAGATCGGGTCGTTCATTTTCTGAATCCAGACATTATCATCATTGCCAGGAAAGAAAAAAGGATATTGTTTTTTTACTTTTGGAAGATCTTGCGGTTTGGTCTCAAAAAACACCTTATCAAATCGTTCTACCTTAATATCAACAGGAATTTCTTCTACTTCTTTTTCGACCTTACTTTTTTGATTGCAAGACAAAAAAAACAGGCATAGAACCACTGCAAAGCGATAAATTTTCATTTTATTTTAATTAGATTTGTGTTATCAGAATTTTAAGTAGTTGCGTACTCAAAATAGTTCTGCAAATATACATCCCTACATCTTAAAACTTAAACTATTATGGCTAAAAAAAGCACAATTCAGACAGAAAAAGTAAATACGCACATTGTAGAGTGGTTAAAAAATTACGCTACTAACGCAAAAGTAAATGGTTTTGTAATTGGAATCTCTGGAGGTGTAGATTCTGCAGTAACATCAACTTTATGCGCGCAGACTGGACTGAAAGTTTTATGTGTAGAAATGCCAATTCATCAGGCAGAAAGCCAAGTTTCAAGAGGAAGAGAGCATATTGATCAGCTTAAAAAACGTTTCCCAAATGTTTCTGATGTTAAAACTGATTTGACTGGAGTTTTTGAATCTTTTAAAAGCAGTGTTCCTTCAACCGATGATCAAGCTAAAGTAAATTTAGCTTTGGCAAATACTCGTGCACGTATCAGAATGACTTCATTATATTATTTAGCAGGAATTCATGGTTTACTTGTCGCAGGAACTGGAAATAAAGTTGAAGATTTTGGCGTAGGTTTTTACACAAAATATGGAGATGGCGGCGTAGATTTAAGTCCGATAGCTGATTTAATGAAATCTGATGTATATGCTTTAGGAGAATTTTTAGAAATTCCAAAGTCAATTTTAACAGCAGCACCTACAGACGGATTATTTGGTGACAATCGTACTGATGAAGACCAATTAGGCGCAAGTTATGACGAATTAGAGTGGGCGATGCTAGCCGCGGAGTCAGGAAAGACGGCGTCTGACTTTGAAGGGAGAGAAAAATCTGTCTTTGAAATCTATAAACGACTAAACACCAACAACAAGCATAAAATGGATCCAATTCCGGTTTGTTTAATACCAAAAACGTTAAAATAACACATTTTAACATTCTCTGCGAGTTATTACAGAATTTATTTATTAATTTTACCATTCCAAAAACATGAACAATTCTAAAAAAGGTAAAAATTATGATTAAAGTATGTCTAGCAGACAATCATCCTGTTACGCACTTTGGCGTTAAGTCTTATTTTAAAGACCACGATCAAATTTCAATTGTTGCCAACGTAGGCAATTTTTCAATGGTTAGAGATATTCTTCAAACGAAGGAGATCGACATTTTAATTCTAGATTTAGAGTTAGAAGGTCTTTCAAGCATCTTTGAAATTAAATCTATCCTAAAAAATTTCCCAAAAACAAAAATTGTTATTTTCAGTGATCTTGCTGAGCAAATGTACGCTCCAAACGCAATTAAAGCAGGAGTTTCTGGGTATGTACACAAAACAGAAAAACTTGAAACATTAGGTCATTCTATCATTAAAGTACACGAAGGAAAAATTATCATCAACGAAACGGTACGCAAAAACATGGCGCTTATTGCTAAACAAAGCAAAAGCGAACGTCTGTACAGAAAACTTTCTAACCGCGAAATCGAGGTTTTACGCTATTTAAGTGATGGTAAGAAAAACAACGAAATCTCTAAAATCTTAAATCTAAACGAAAAAACAATCAGTACTTACAAACTGAGATTATTAACAAAATTAAATGTTACTAATCTAGTGGACTTAGTTAACAAAGCTAAGACTTTAGAAATTATTTAATCACAAGCCGAAAATCTTAACTTTTTAAGAGAATCGAAAAACTTTATAAAAACTCTATCTGCTTTGATTTATCAAATGAGATAGAGTTTTTTCATTTTTAATATTTTTTTTAGTGATAAGGCACCACTACTCGTCCTAATTTCTTAGAAAAATTATTCAGTAATTTTGAATAATCAATAACCATACTCAAAGTTTCTGAGTTGTCATCTTGCGGATCGGTTAAAAGAGAATTCTTTAATTCTGCAATAATTCCCGAAACCAAATACCATCGCATAGAAAATATGGTATCAGAAACATTCTGCTCGATAGTTTCGCTTTTATGCTTTGGAAAAATATTCTGCCCTTCCCAATTATGAATGGTCAATCTTTCATCTTCCATTAAAATATTGGTAACTTCCTGAGCAAATTCAGGCTCCAAATGCATCAAATATTTATCTAAACTAAATGTCTCATTTTGATTATAAAAATCAATGATGTTTGTGTAAATATTCTGAAACAAAATATTTGACAACTGCACTTCATCTTCTTGAAGACTTAAATATATTTTTTCGAATACTTTATATTGTCTTTTTTCCGAAACCTCTTTTACATTTCCTTCTTCATCAGCTTTTAAGAAAACATCTTCAAAATTTTCTACTACACTTCCGTATAATAATAATATCTCAATAACCTTTCTTTCAAAACCATATAAAATATCCACTTTTTGATTTTGCTCTTGCGGATAATAACCTGAATCTCCAGGATAATCATAACCTTCCGGCGGACCAGTTCTTGGATCTTCTGGATCTCCACCTGAAAACGTACCTGCTTGCGGAGGCTGATTTCTAACTACTTCAAAAGGCTTTTGCTCTTGTTTCTGCTTTTTATTAGCGTCAGCTATATCTTTCTGAATCAGCTGCGCCAAAGTACTCGTTAAGACCTGCTCCGAAATATCCATTATACGTGCGCATTCCTGAATATAAACCTCACGTTGAATGCGATCTGGTATTTTAGAAATACTCGTAACCATATCACGAATTAGATCAGCCTTTTTTATCGGGTCGTTTTTAGCTTCGCCCATTAAAATCGAAGCCTTAAACTGTATAAAGTCTTTACTATTATTTTCTAAATAAGCGACTAAATCGCTGTGCGAATTTTTACGCGCAAAACTGTCTGGATCTTCTCCCTGAGGAAAAGAACAAACACGAACATTCATACCTTCTTCCAAAATCAAATCAATTCCTCGAATGGCTGCTCGCAAACCGGCTGCATCACCATCAAAAAGAACGGTGATATTCCTAGTAAGACGATTGATCAAACGAATCTGATCTGGTGTTAAAGCTGTTCCAGACGAAGCCACAACGTTTTCTATTCCAGCTTGACTGAACTGAATCACATCGGTATAACCTTCTACCAAATAACAGTTGTTTTGCTTCGCTATAGATTGTTTGGCATGATAAATTCCGTAAAGGACTTTACTTTTATGGTAAATATCACTTTCCGGCGAATTCAGGTATTTTGCAGCTTTTTTATCATTGGTTAAAATACGCCCTCCAAAACCTAAAACACGGCCCGACATACTTTGAATTGGAAACATCACACGACCTTTAAATCGGTCAAACGGACGGTCTTCTCTCGGAATTGTTAAACCTGTACTTTCTAAAAATTCTAATTTATAACCTTTCCCAAGGGCTTCTTTCGTCAAAGCATCCCAAGTTTCTGGAGAGTATCCTAAATTGAATTTTTTAATGGTTTCGTTGGTAAATCCTCTTTCTTTAAAATAAGATAAACCGATCGCTTTTCCCTCTTCAGAATTAACCAAAACATCCTGAAAATATTTGGCTGCAAATTCAGAAACCAAGTACATACTTTCTCTAATATCTGTATTTGCTTTTTCTGCTTCTGTCTGTTCGGTTTCTTCAATTTCGATATTGTACTTTTTAGCTAAATATCGAATGGCTTCTGGATAGGTAAATTGTGAATGTTCCATTAAGAATTTAACAGAATTCCCTCCTTTTCCTGTACTAAAATCTTTCCAGATTCCTTTTGCGGGCGATACCATAAACGATGGCGAACGCTCATCTGAGAACGGACTCAACCCCTTAAAATTACTTCCTGCGCGTTTTAAATTCACAAAATCGCCAATAACCTCCTCTACTCGAGCAGTTTCAAAAACAGAATCAATGGTGTTTTGTGAAATCAATGTATACTAAATTTTAAAAGTTGAGAGCTTGCAAAAATACGCAAATCTTGTTGGATTTTTAATCATTTTAAATCAAAAAAGCATCTCAAAAAAGATGCTCTTTTACTAACTAAACTTAATTTTATATTTAATTGAAATCGAAGCGCAATCCCAAAGAAATATTATTTTGATCAACACTGTTTTTTTCAAATAAAGGCTGCAAATCATATTTCAAATACAAACTTGTTGATTTGTAACCAACATATGTACTAAGTCCATAATTAAAATCATTTACATTAAAATTCCCCTTTGTTTTTTGCTTCACATCATTTCCAACCGCATCTTCAAAACATAAAATTTGTTTTGATTTCACTCTAAATCCGGCATAACCTCCTATACCAAATCTGGCACTTTTATGTGATTTAAAATAATTAACGCCATCTCGAATTTCTTTCTTAGTAAAATCAAACTCCAAATGTAATGGCACCATTACATATACATTTCTAAATCGGGATTCGTCTAAATGTACGGGGCTCGTCACTAAATCGGTTTGTGCGCCATTTTTTTCAAAATAGCGATCATCTGTAGCTCGCAGATTATTATACATCAGAGACATTCCGTATTTAAAATGCAGCAAATTATCTTCTTTAAAAATTCTAGTATTCCCAGTTACCCCCCATTCATAAAAGTGAGATTGCAAATACTTAAAATCTGAATGCGCAACTTGGCTATCAGTCACTAAATTATTTACTCCAAAAGCAAAAACAAATTGAGTCGTAGTTCTTTTTGATTGGCGTTTATCAACATCTTTTTGCCCGTGATACACTTTCATAGAAGTAAGATTAATGATTGTTTGGTCTCCTTTATCACAATCATTGCAATCGCCAATTATAATTTTTGTCCCTTTTCTTTTATTTGCATCTTCGGCCTCAATTTTTCCATCAACTCTATCTTGAACCAATTGACTTAATTTATTTTCTTCGATAGTGACATTTGTCTCAATATTAGCAGCGTGAACTTTAGCTTTATTCAATTTAAGCTCTTCCGCTTTTTCTTTAGAAATTTTTCCTTTTGAAACTTCATTATCTAATGAATCCACTTCCACTTTTAAAGCCTTTTTTTCATCCTCTGTTATTTTTTTAATTTGGTCAGCAATCGCTTTTGCTCTTACTTCAAATGGAATTTCTTTAGGCTCACGTCCTTTATTTAACCCAGTTTCTGGAACAGTATCATCAACTACTTCTAGCTTTACATCTTTAAACCAAATTTTCCCAGGCCCATCTAATAAAACTCCATAAGTAATGGATGTTGCATCTTTTGGAACAAATAGAACAACTTCATATTTTGTCCAATCAGTTGAACCTTTTATAGGCCTGTTCTGCATGTTATCAAAAGCAAGCACACGAGCAGAATAATAATCGACACGCATCCAAAGTCCCGCCCAAGAATTTACGTTTTCGGTCTTTACATAAGCAGTCATTTTAAGTGTTTTATCCTGATATAATTCAGATTTTGCGGACTTTCCAAGACTGCCAAAACCTTTTATTTTACTTTGAACTGATTTTATGGTAAAGATATTTTGATCAGCGGATTCTGGATCTTTCTCAAAATTCATTTCATATTTTACAGGTTCATGTTGCCAATAAGACCAGTCTAAAACTTTTTTAAAACTGCCACTCTCTTGTGCTGATAATTTAGTTGCCATAGCAACTATCATCATTGCAATTAATATAATTTTTTGCATGATTTTCGTTTTTTGATTGATGATTGATGATTTTTTATTTATTCTTCGTAATTCCTATTTGCTATAGCGCTTTTTACAGCCTTCAAATTTTTATTAAATTTATCTAGCGCTGACTCTCTATAAGATTGATTTAATTCTGTTTCAGCATTTAGCAGCAAATCATTAGGATTTACAGAAACCGCTTTTCTGTTTTTTTTAATTATTTCGTCAGTAGCTTTTGTATCCGCTTTACCATTGACTTCTGCTAATAATTGTTCTGCCGAAATGTATTTGCTTTTATTCTCAGTTTGGTGATTCTTATTTTCAAACGAATTAACTATCGCATTATCTTCTTTTAAATCATTTTTAACCGAAAGCTCTACATTGCTCTCAAGCTGTTTTGAATTCTTGTTTTGATTATGAATATCAACAACAGCCGAAGCATTTTTCGTTATTGGTTTCGGATTATGATTATTAACACTTATGACATCGTCTTCATTTACTCCTACCGCATTTAAAGTGTCTTTATTTATTTTTTGCTCTAAGACTATTGGTGTATCCTTTTTTATTTCTACAATTTCAGAACGATTAAAATAAATTGTACCAACCAATAAAAACCCCACAATACTTGCTGCTATATACAGCCATTTTCTGTTTTTCTTTGGCTTTTTCTCTTCTGCTACACTCAACATGGCATCCAATCGATCCCAGGCGTTGTTGCTTGGTTCAATCTCACGTTGGTTTAGTTTTTCACGGAAATCCTTTTCAAAATTATTCGGTTCCATTATCTTGTTTTTTTAAAATAGTAATTTGTGTTTGCAGCATTTTCCTAGCGTGCGATAATTGCGATTTCGATGTTCCTTCATTAATCCCTAACATCTTAGCAATTTCATTATGTTTGTAACCTTCAATCGCGTATAAATTGAAAACCATTTTATAGCCATCGGGCAAAGCATCAATTAAATATTGGATCTGTTCTACGGTAAATTGGCTATCGATTTCATTAAAACTTTCTTCAACAAAAAATTCGTCTTCGGCAAATTTTACTTTTTTCTGAACTCTTAAATACGAAATGCATTCGTTAACCATAATTCGGCGGATCCAGCCTTCAAAACTTCCTTTGTGTTCAAAGTTTTTGATATTCGTAAACACTTTCATGAAAGCCGTTATCATTACATCTTCTGCCAATTGTATGTCCTTTATATATTGACGGCATACGCTTAACATTTTAGAAGAAAACCTACTGTAAATCTGCTGCTGAGCCTGACGATTGTTCTCGACAGCCAGCTTTATGATTTTAGTTTCTTCTTGATGTAACGAAATAATTTTCATTAATAAGCTTTTCGGTTTGGTTTTGGTTTTAGAAACAGACTTCTATTAGCATAGACGATTGTCGATTTGAAATGGTTGCATCTGGTTTGAAAAATTTCAATAAAAAAATCCAAATTCCAACCACAAGAAATACATTACTGATTTACAACAAAGTAAATCAATTATCAAATTGACAAATTTTCTGATTATCTAATTAAAAAAGATTATTTTTTTCTCTCAATAACATAATTCACCATCAAAGTCAAAGCGTCTTTGTATTCTGAATCTTCGAAGTTTTGAAGTAGAGAAAGTGCTTCCTGCTGGAATTGCACCATTTTGTTTTCGGCGTAAGCCAAACCATTGTTGTTTTTTACAAAAGCAATAACTTCTTTTACGCGTTTTTTGTCTTTGTTGTGGTTTTTGATGGAGTTTATCAGCCACTTTTTTTCTTGCGGAGTACAAGTATTTAAAACATGAATTAAAGGCAATGTCATTTTTTGCTCTTTAATATCGATTCCGGTTGGTTTTCCGATAGCTTCTTCGCTATAATCAAATAAATCATCTTTGATCTGGAAAGCCATTCCTATCAGCTCACCAAACTTACGCATGTTTTCGACCTGAGCATCGTCTTCTATTACAGCTTTCGCGCCAAGCGCACAACAAGCGGCAATAAGCGTTGCCGTTTTCTTTCTGATGATTTCGTAGTAAACATCTTCGGTAATATCAAGTCTTCTTGCTTTTTCTATTTGAAGCAATTCTCCTTCGCTCATTTCGCGAACGGCTACAGAAATAATTCTCAATAAATCAAAATCGCCATTATCTATAGAAAGCAATAAACCTTTAGACAATAAATAATCTCCAACCAAAACGGCAATTTTGTTTTTCCAAAGCGCATTGATTGAGAAAAATCCGCGACGGCGATTGCTGTCATCTACTACGTCATCATGTACTAAAGTTGCGGTGTGAATAAGCTCGATTACCGAAGCTCCACGATAGGTTCTTTCGTTTACAGTACCGCCAGAAACCATTTTTGCAGTAAGAAAAACAAACATCGGACGCATTTGTTTTCCCTTGCGGTTTACTATATAATAAGTGATTCGGTTTAATAACGCAACCTTGGAAGTCATCGACTCATGGAACTTTTTTTCGAAAAGTTCCATCTCGTTAAAAATGGGCTGCTTTATTTGAGACGTAATATTCATTTAGACTCCAAATATACTATTTTAAATAAAAATACGTTGTGTATTTTAGGTTACGATTGTAATATTTTATGTCTAAACCTAAAAAACCCCACCAAAAATAGCTCTAACTAATACTGATTTGAATTCATTAACGTAAAAGAAAACCCAAAACTATTTATTTATGAAAACAAAATTTTTATTAATTGGAACATGTATAATTACATTGTCTTTTTTCATTAGCTGCAATTCTGATGAAAAAACAAATGACGGATCAACAGCTAAGATTACAAACGACGAAATTGTAGCTAATTCTAAAATCGACGCTTCGGTAGAGGACGTTACTAATATTGCTGAAGACCAGTTTAGTTCTCAGCTTAACGTAAATTCAAAACCAAGCGGACCTATAAAAAATTATCTTCCAAGCTGCGCTACAATTACTACAGTTTTAACCAATAATACTTGGACAAAAACGGTCGATTTTGGTGTTGAAGGCTGTACTTTGAATAACGGAAATACCGTCAAAGGAAAAATGGTTGTTTCTTTTTCTAACGATTTTACTTCTTCCACACAAACCATCAGCTATACTTTTGAAGGATTTTATCATAACGGCAAAAAAATTCAGGGAAGCAAAAGTATCATTAGAACGATTAAAGAAACCAGTTTATTGGTAACGCCACACCCAGTTTCGACAGCCGCCATAGATTTAACGATTACTTTTGATGATGGAAAAGTTTATTCTAGAAAAGGAACTTTGGTAAAAGAAATGACTTCTGGCTATGACACATGGTTTGATTGGGATGATAACGTATTTGTTGTAACAGGAAGCGGTTCGACAACTTTTCCTAACGGTGATACTTTTTCGGCAGAAATCACAACTCCTTTAGAATTTAACGCTTCTTGCAGAAAATCTATTGCTGTAAAAGGAATTGTTTCTATTACAAAAAATGGCGCTTCGGCAACTATAGATTATGGAAACGGAGAATGCGATACTCTTGCAAAAGTGACCAAAGATGGTGTTACTGAAGAAGTAGATTTGAAAAAATAAGCATCCTTTTTGTCCAAGAAAAAAGCATTAAGAACGAGAAAAAAATCTTGTTTTTAATGCTTTTTTTATCGTTTAAAACCAATCAAATGTCCCTATGGGACATAATTATCATTATGAATATTTTTTTCTACCAACGAGATATTCCTAACGGAATATTTTTTAGCAAATATTATTCTGCTTCTTTATTCGCTAATTGTCCGCAAGCTGCGTCGATATCTTTACCTCGACTTCTTCTTACTTTTACTACCACTCCAATATTTTCTAATGCTTTTATATAGGCCATAATCGATTCTTCTGAAGCTTGCTGGAATTCGCCATCATCAATTGGATTATATTCAATCAGATTGACTTTGCAAGGCACATATTTACAGAACTTAACCAAAGCATCAACTGAAGCTTTATCATCGTTGATTCCTTTCCAAACTACATATTCGTATGAAATCTTGCTTTTGGTTTTTCTATACCAATATTCTAAAGCTTCTCGTAAATCTTTTAAAGGAAAGTTTTTGCTAAAAGGCATAATGCGGGCACGTGTCTCGTCTATTGCTGAATGCAGAGAAACTGCCAGTTTAAACTTCACATCGTCGTCTGCCATTTTTTTGATCATTTTCGGAATTCCTGAAGTCGAAACCATGATTCGTTTCGGAGACATTCCTAAGCCTTCTTCTGATGTAATCATGTCAATCGCTTTAATGACATTATTATAATTCATTAAAGGCTCTCCCATTCCCATAAAAACAATATTCGAAAGTGGATGATTATAATATAAACGGCTTTCTTTATCGATAGCTAGAACTTGATCGTAGATTTCGCCCGGTTCTAGATTTCGCATTCTTTTTAATCTTGCTGTCGCGCAGAAATTACAATCTAGACTACAACCAACCTGACTAGAAACACAAGCAGTAGTTCTTGTTTCTGTCGGAATTAAAACCGATTCAACCACAAGTCCATCATGAAGACGAACGGCATTTTTCACAGTTCCGTCACTGCTTCTCTGCATGGTATCAACCTTAATATGATTGATTACAAAATTATTTTCAAGCATTGATCTTGTAGCTTTTGCTACGTTTGTCATGTCTTCAAAACTGTGAGCACCTTTGCTCCATAACCACTCATAAACCTGATTTCCGCGGAAAGCTTTATCTCCATTTTCAACAAAAAAATCGCGAAGCTGGTCTTTTGATAAGGCTCGTATGTCTTTTTTCTCCATTTGCATGCTGCAAAGTTAATCACTTTTGTCATTTTTTGTTTGGTTTTTACATTCATTCTTAATTAAACCTCAAAAAAAGCCGATCAAAAAATGATGTTGATTTTTTTCGACAAAGAACACAACAACCTAACAAGCAAACAGTTAACCCTTAATTTTATTTTACAAAATCAAATCCCTAGGAATAACAAGGCTTCGCACTCTTTACTATAACAATTTAATAAAACTTTCGCCATGATTTTTATCATTCCTTTTTCTTCACGCGCGCGATAATTTTGGTCTAAGAAATAAAGGAAGCCACTACTTCATTAACCACTAACTGAATTTTAAAGCTTCCTCTTATTTAAATGATTAACCTATACTTTATCAACATGAAAACAATTCAATCCTTTTTACTGACAGTGATTTTTACAACAATGGCATTACAGGCAAATGCTCAAAAAAATTATAGTGTAGCTGCAAACTCAACTTTTGAAGTAGCGGGAACTTCTACCGTACACGATTGGGTAATGAAGTCTACAGAAGGAACAGGAAATGCAAGCCTAATGGTTAAAGATTCTAAACTTGCAGGAATAAATAGCTTGACTGTTTCTTTATTGGCAGAAAGCCTAAAAAGCTACAAAGTAAGCATGGACAAAGTCGCTTATGAAGCCATGGATACCGAAACACATAAATATATTGAGTATGTTCTAAAATCTGCTGAAAAAATTGATGAAAACACTTGGAACCTAACTGGAATTTACACAATTGCCGGCGTAAGCAAAGAATATAAAACTCAGGTAAAAGTAACCGCAAGTAAAGTAGGTTTCATTCTGCAAGGTTCTAATCAAATTACTTTTGGAGATTTTGAAATGACACCTCCTAAAGCAGCTCTTGGAGTCGTAAAAGCAGGAAAGGACTTAACTGTAATCTTCAATATTATTTTGAGTTAGAGTTCTTACCGAAAATGTTAAAGAAGCCCCCTTTTTTAACTTTTTGCTAATTCTAACCAAATGTTAAAAAATATCAATTTAACAAAATCAAACCTTCCTTTTTGCTTTAGTTATCGATGCTATAAAAAATGAAAACGTTGTAGTTATTAAATACCTATTTAATAAAATTTTAACAATGATTTTTATCATATATAAAGCTGACTTATAGAAGGATCTTTGATACAAGTTAAAACAACATTCTTAGTACTAAATAGAAACTGGCCGACTATTAACTTATTTTTTCACAATATAAACATGACAAAAATGAAAACAAATACATTAAAACTTTTCGCTATTGTAACAGCTTTTTTAGGAATCAGCACATTTGCGACAGCACAAAAATCATATGCCCTAGATGGTAAATCAACTTTTTCTGTTGCAGGTACTTCTACACTTCACGACTGGGAAATGAAGTCTGCTTCTGGAACCGGAACAGCAACTCTAAATATTGCTAACGGAAAACTAACAGATATTGATGCTTTGACCGTAACTCTTTTGGCTGAAAGCGTAAAAAGCGAGAAAAAAAGCATGGATAAAGTGGCTTACGAAACTTTAAAAACAGATAAAAACAAAAACATTAAATATGTTCTTAAATCTGCTGAAAAAGTAAACGAAACAACTTGGGAACTTACAGGAACTTACACCATTGCCGGAGTTAGCAAAGCTTACAAAACTACTGTAAAAACAACGGTTACAAAAGATGGTTTAAACCTTCAAGGAACTAACAAAATCACTTTTACAGATTTCGGAATGAAATCGCCAACGGCAATGCTTGGAACAATAAAAACAGGTCAAGACCTAACAATAAAATTCAATTTAACCTTTAATTTATAAACGCCATGAAGAAAATTTATATTCTATTCGTCACATTAATCAGCACATTTGCTGTTCAGGCACAGGTCAGTTTTGGAAATATGCAAAATCAAATCTCTAGAGGAAAAGACGGTATCAACGTTTTCGACGTACAAAAAGACAATAGAGAATTTAAAGGTCTTAGTATTGATGTTGGTGGCGCTTTCAATATGGATTTCCAAGCAACAAATTCATTCAACAACCAACCTGCTACCATTACGACTACCACTACTACGCCTACTGGGACTACCACTAGATCAATTACAGGGTATCGTTTAATGAATACTGAGAACAATTTTACTCTTCCTGCTGCTGATATGTATATTGGTGCTCAATTGTTTGATGGAGTAAGAGTAAATTTAGATGTTTATTTAGCTTCAAGACACCACAATGATTCTTATGTAAAAGGTGGATACTTACAAATTGACAAGTTAGACTTCATCAAAAAAGACTTCTTGGCTGATGTAATGAAATATGCTACCATTAAAATCGGACAAATGGAGAACAATTTTGGTGATGCTCACTTTAGAGGTTCTGATAATGGTAATACAATAAAAAATGCGTTTGTTGGAAACAACATTATGTATTCTTTCACTACAGAAATGGGTATGGAAGTTTACTACAACAGAAAAGGATTGGTAAGTATGCTTGGTGTTACAAATGGCAATTTAAATCAAAGTAACGAAGAAGTTTTTTATCCTAATGGACCAAATGCTAATACAACACATAGCCCTTCAATCTTAGCTAAACTTGGTTATGATAAACAGCTTAATGAAGATTTAAGAGTAAGATTAACTGGTTCTTATTACCATAATGCAAATCTTGGCAACGCAAACATTTATTCTGCTAATAGATCAGGATTTGGTTATTGGGGTATTTTGAATAATAACGCTTATAAAAATACTATTACTAAGACCGATGCTAATGGTACTGTTATTTCAACAACTACTACTGATGTTCCTACTAGTTTCAGTAAAACATCTACTCCGGAGGCAACGTTCAACCCTAATTTCAAAAATTGGGCTACTACATACATGATTAACCCTTTTGTAAAATATAAAGGACTTGAATTCTTCGGAACAATAGAATTGGCTTCAGGAGGAGATAAAGCTGGTACAGACGATAAACGTACTGCTAATCAATATGCTTCAGAGCTTATTTACAGATTTGGAGGAACTGAACAATTCTATATCGGAGGAAAATACAATACTGTATCTGGAAAATTATCTAATGCTGACGCTAAAAAGGTTACCGTAGATAAATTTGAAGCAAGTGCTGGCTGGTTTATGACCAAAAACATCTTAGCTAAATTAAACTACGTTAATCAAAAATATAAAGATTATTCACAATTTACAGGAGATCCTGCTACTGGAAACCTAAACAACTTTTATGGTGGTAAATTTGAAGGTCTAGTATTTGAAGCAACAATTGCTTTCTAATGTAAAAAAAAATGAAAACGAGATTTTCAATCTTAATTATGGGTTTAGTAGTTTTCTTTTTCTTAGGAAGTGCTAAACCCACTTTTTTTCCAGAAGATACAGCTGTGGTAATAAATAAAATAAAAATAGAAATCACAGGCCTATCAACTGTGGGCAAATATAATTGCTCAAACACTTTTAATATAAAAGATACTGTCTATGTAAACTCAGTTAAAAAAAACACTTTTAATACCGACATCAAAATGTCAAACTTTGATTGCGGCAATAAAATAATGACAAAAGATTTACAAGGAACAGTAAAAGTGAAAAAATTCCCCAACAGTACAGTTTCTATCAGCGATATAAAACCAATGGGAAAAAATTACAAATGCAGACTCAACTTTTTCATAACTGATAAAACACTCAAATACAAAGATTTTATACTCTATAACACCGATGATAAAATTCAAGGAACACTTAGTTTAAAGTTTTCTGATATTGAATTGGAGCCACCAGTAAAAATGGCTGGTCTCATTAAAGTTAAGGATGATATTGTGATTAATTTCAGTTTATACAAAAACTAATTTTCACATTAAAAAAAATCAAAATAGTAAATACACAAAAATCAAAATTTGGCACAAGAATTGTTTTGCTCTAAAAAGAAAACATAATCTTACAAAGAGCTCAATCATTTTAAAATTTGTAATTTTATTTTTCAGCCATTTAACCTTTAAGTTTTATCAACCTAAAAAAAATTAAATTATGAAAAAACAAATTTTGAGTTTAGCTGTAATCGCTTTATTAGCATTCGCTGTTCAATCATGCGAGAAAAAAGAAAACAAACCTGCAGAAGATGAATTAACTCTTGGCAACAAAGTTGATTCTCTAACATCGGATATCGAAGAAGTGAAAGATACTGCAGTAAGCAAAGCCGAAAGTGCCGCTACTAAAGCTAAAGATGCTACAGAAAATGCAGCAAATGACGTAAAAGACGCAACTAAAAAAGCAGCTAACGATGTGGAAGCCGCTGCTAAAAAAGGTGCTGAAAAAGTAGAAAATGCTGCTAAAGCCGCAAAAGACGGAACTGTAAAAACAGCTAAAGATGTAAATGAAGCTTTGAAAAAATAAATTTCATCTAAATCTGAAACCGAAACCATTCGCCGTGAGCGGATGGTTTTTTTTATGCCTAATAGTAAGGGCATATTTTTGTATTTTTGCAACTAAATTACAAGATACTACAATATGCATTTTATATCTCAAGAATTAGAAGATTATATCGAACAGCATTCTGAAAAAGAACCAGAATTGTTGGCAAAACTCAACAAAGAAACGTATCAAAAAATACTTTTACCTAGAATGCTTAGCGGCCACTTTCAAGGCCGTGTGTTAAGCATGCTTTCAAAATTGATTCGCCCAGTTAATATTCTTGAAATCGGAACTTACACTGGTTATGCCGCTTTGTGTTTGTGCGAAGGAATGCAAGAAAACGGGCAGTTGCACACCATCGATATCAAAGAAGAATTAATTGATTTTCAACGAAAATATTTTGATATGTCTCCTTGGGGAAAACAAATTTTTCAGCATTTAGGCGAAGCTGTAAATATTATTCCAGATTTAGACTTAAAATTTGATTTAGTTTTTATTGATGCTGATAAAGAAAACTATTTGAATTACTGGGAAATGATTGTACCTAAAATGAATAAAGGAGGCATCATTTTATCGGATAATGTTTTATGGAGCGGAAAAATCCTAGAACAAGTTCATCCAAATGATGTCAGCACAAAAGTACTTTTAGAATACAATCAGCTTTTAAAAGACGATCCTAGAGTAGAAACAGTTTTATTGCCAATTCGTGATGGATTAACGGTTTCAAGGGTATTATAAGCTTTAGCTTCTAAGATGCTGAGCCGCTAAGGTTCAAAGTTTTTTAAACTAAAAATCTATTGAATTGCCTCAAGCTTTAGCTGGAGGAACATAATTTAAGATTAAGGGCTTTAGCCAAATTAAGTAATCCTTAATTTGGCTAAAGCCTTTTTATTTACTCATAAAAAAAAACCTCCAGCTAAAGCTGGAGGCAATTCAATTATATGATTTTCAAAATCCTAAAGAAAAAACCTTAGAACCTCAGTTCCTTAGCAACTTAGAACCTTTCTAAAAAAATCTATCCTGGAAAATACTGTGGTTTTAGCTTTCTATAAACTAAATAAAGTAAAAATCCGAAAAGTGCTCCAAAGAAATATCCAGCAAGGATATCACCTGGGAAATGCAATCCTAAATAAATTCGGCTGTAGGCAAAAACTAAAGGCCATAAGAATAAAAGTCCGAAATATTTGAAATAGCGTTTTAAAATCAAAAATAAGAATGTTGCAACCGCCATAGTATTGGCCGCATGTCCAGAGAAAAAACTATATGATTTTCTAACCTGAACCACTCTAATAATTGAGTTTACTTCAGGATCATTACAAGGACGCAAACGCTGGAAAGTGTGTTTGAATAAGTTGCAGGTTTGATCTGTAAAGGCAATCAAAACAGCTATAAAAAGCAATAAATACAGTGTTTGTTTTCCTCCTATTTTTTTATAAATAAGATAGAATAGAAATAAGAAAAATGGCGTCCAATACAATTGATTTGTGATGATAAGCCATAATTTATCGTATGTTTCAGAACCTAATCCGTTAAGAAATATTAAAAGATCTTTATCTAATTCCTGTATTTTTTCAAGCATTACATTTGGCGTTTAATAGGTCCAGAAAGAGTATCAATATCTTCTTTTACTTTTTCAATTTCATTTGCAGTATCTCCTAAAAGATTTCCTGTATCTCCAAGTAAATTCGATTTTGCATTAGTAATTTCTGCATTGATATTTCCAGTAATATCATTCAGAGATTTTGAATCAAGACCATTAGCCTCTGCTCCTTTCTGAATTTCGCTTTTAATATCATTAGTTGCATTTTTTAATTGAGCCATAGCTTTTCCCATTGTACGCGCGATTTCCGGCACTTTATCTGAACCAAAAAGCATTAGCACTATAAACAGTATAAAAACTAATTCTCCTCCTCCTATACCAAACATAACTTTTAATTTTGTAGTCGCAAAGATATTAAATTTTGCAGCTTAGAGTTTTAAAATTAACTTAAAAAGTCCTTGAAAATTCATTTAATTAAAATAAAAAAGCTCATCACGCTTTTATAAACCTGATGAGCTTTTTATAGATTTTTAACTTATTTAGTCAAATTTCGACTTCGTTTCTACTTTTGGCCAAGAGTTATTGCTTACATCAATGTCTGCCGTTAGCAATTGCGGGTCAACTTGAATACTCTTAATTGCTTTTGTTGTAGCATAAACTTTCCTAGCCGTTTCATTACTTTTTCTCCAAATTTGAGCTGGGTATTTGTAATTGTCTTTAGAACCATCTTCATAAGTAATTTCAACTAAAATAGGCATAATCATTCCGCCTGGTTTATTGAATTCTACTTCGTAGAAATACTTAGGAGATTTGATACTAGCTTTTTCTTCAGCAGTAAAAGTCTGATCTACGTAATCTGCCAAAGGTTTGAAATCTTGTACCTTTAAAGCTTTTTTCTTAGAATCACTTACTTCTGCATTATCTCCAGAAACTAAGTAAACAAAAGGCCCTTTTTCAAAACCAAAACGTCCTTTTCTAATTTTTACATCTTTAATATCTGCAGTTGGAGTATCTGAAACATAATATTGTTTTACATCTTTAATTCCGATATCTACAAAATCTGTTGAGTAAAACCAACCTCTCCAGAACCAATCCAAATCTACTGCTGAAGCATCTTCCATTGTTCTAAAGAAATCTTCTGGGGTTGGGTGCTTAAACTTCCATCTGTTTGCATATGTTCTGAATGCGTGATCAAATAATTCTCTTCCCATAACTACTTCTCTCAAAATATTAAGACCTGTAGCTGGTTTTCCGTAAGCATTATTTCCAAATTGGTGGATTGTTTCAGAGTTAGACATAATAGGCTCTAAAAACTTTTGGTCGCCGCTCATGTAAGGAACAATATTTTTTGCAGGTCCTCTTCTTGAAGGGAAATTAGAATCTAATTCCTGTTCAGCCAAATATTCTAAAAATGAGTTTAAACCTTCATCCATCCAAGTCCATTGACGCTCATCTGAGTTTACAATCATCGGGAAGAAAGTGTGTCCAACTTCATGGATAATAACGCCTATCATTCCGTTTTTAATTTCTTTGCTAGTTACACCATTTTCGTCAGGACGACCATAGTTCCAACAAATCATTGGATATTCCATACCTTGATCTTCTGCAGAAACTGAAACTGCTTTTGGATAAGGATAATCAAAAGTATGAGAAGAATAGCTTTTTAATGTATGAGCCACAACCATTGTAGAAGTTTCTCCCCAAAGCGGGTTTGCTTCTTTTGGATAAACAGATTCTGCCATAACAATTCTGTTTCCAATTTTTACAGCCATTGCATCGTAAATAAATTTTCTAGAAGAGGCAATTCCAAAATCACGAACATTTTTAGCACTAAATTTCCACGTTTTTTTCTTTTCAGAAAAACCTTTTTCAGCTGCTTCTGCTTCTGCTTGCGTTACAATTACAACTGGTTTGTCAAATGATTTTTGTGCTTGTTCGTATCTTTTTACCTGTTCAGCTGTAAATACTTCGCTTCTGTTCATTAATTCTCCAGTTGCATCAATTACGTGATCTGCAGGAACTGTAATGTTTACATCAAAGTTTCCGAAAGGAAGAGCAAACTCTCCGCTTCCCCAAAACTGCATGTTCTGCCATCCTTCAACATCATTGTAAACTGCCATTCTTGGGTAGAATTGTGCAATTACATATAATTTATTACCGTCTTTCTCGAATAATTCATATCCAGAACGACCGCCTTCTTTTCTGTAGTTATTGATATTGTACCACCATTTTATTGAGAAAGAAATTTTTTCTCCAGGTTTTAAAGGCGAAGTCAGATTAATACGCATCATGGTTTCGTTGATCGTATAAGACATTGCACTTCCTTTAGCATCTTTAACTTGTTCAATATTAAAACCGCGCTCTAAATCTTTTTTCAAGTATTTCGAAGAAAAACCATCAAGAGGCAAAACCTGACTGATTTTATCGCTTTCTGCCAATGAAGTCTGTGTATTTGCCTTTGCCTGATTCTGATCTAATTGAATCCATAAATACTCCAAACTATCTGGCGAGTTATTTGTATAGGTAATGGTTTCAGATCCGCTTAATTTTGAATTTTTATCATCCAACTCAACATCAATTTTGTAATCTGCTTGCTGTTGGTAATAAGCCGGTCCAGGAGCCCCAGAAGCTGTACGAAACATGTTTGGCGTTGCCAGCAAATCATACATTTGGCTAAACTTGTTTGTATCGTACTTTCCTTGTTGTTTAGTAGGTGTGGTTGTTGCTTTATCCTGCGCTACTAACATTGCAGGAAAAAGTAATAATAATGAAAGTTTTTTCATAAATTTTTAATGGTAATTTCTTTAGGCTGTGAAAATAGTAATTAAAATATTAATTTTATCAACGCATTAATATTTTAACAATTCCTTCCTTGAAGATTCTGTAAAAAGAACACTTCTTTTTGTATCAAATGCTGAAATATGTGTAATGTTTTGCTGTTCTGAATTCCAATCGACCAACACAGTGTTTGAAATTTCAAGCGTTTTGAACTTATCAATATCCTTAATTCTGGAATAACAGACCAAAACATCATCTGCTTCGACTTCTTTAGATAAAAAAGTTATCGCTTTTGACTGCCCATTTACTTTAATCAGAAAGTGTTCTGATAAATATTTTTTTAATAATTCAACATCTGCGGAAGTCTCTTTGCTTGTACCAACAAATGTCTTTTTGTGATACTTTTTCTCCATTGCATTATTCAAATCATCAATAAAAATGCGGGAAGTAATTTGCAGCATTTTCTTTTCTGCCGCATAATTTACCTGAAAAACGCCAACATAAAATTTATGAAATGCAAATGCAGAAGACAATACAAACAAAACTCCCAGCAAAGGGAAAACTAACTTTTTTTTCATTTTTGATTAGCCTCGGCTTTCTTAAACTCTTTATTCTTATTGATCATGAAATCCATTAACTGAAATTTTTGATCTGGATCTACTAAGTCTTTAGAATGCGGATCGTTTGAGCAATACATCAAGAAAAGCTCTACTTCGTCATCTTTAAGATTAAGTGTTTTAGAATAAAAATCTTTTGTGAAATTATCTTTAGCATATTCTACAAAAGCAATATCTGTAATTTCTTCTTCTCTAACTTCGTCTTTTTTACTTAAAAGTTTTTTGACGTCCTTAAAGATTCGAACAAAATCAGTCCCATATTTTATAGTCTGATCAGAAAGCATGGCATTATTTTTTGCAGTAGACTGATTATCGTCTTCAAACTGCATATCGACATATTTCTGCGAACCGCCTTGCAGCGCTTTTACCTTTAATTCTTTATGAACAACAACTTCTTTAAGCTGATTATTAACCAAGTCCAGCTTTATTTTCAAAAGAATCTCATCACAATCTTTTTCTGTTAAAACAACTTTTTTTGATTGAAATGTCAGACCAGAGAATAGCAAAGTGTCTTTGGGTTGCGCAACAATATCAAATAAACCGCCAGAACCAATAAATGTTCTAGTATTAGCATTAATATTCATTACATAACCACTTTCTATGGCTAAAAAATCATTGATAACCTGACCGTGTAATGGCTTCCTAAAACCGTTTTGCCCTAATACAAATTGACAAAATAAGCATACAACGAGTACTCCTAATTTATTTTTCATTTTCGAGAATTGTTAGATATTTTCTTGCTAGATCTGTGATTAAAAACATACTCATTGTTTTGTTTTTCGTATTCAAAGATAGAGCAAATTCAGTATCATCTACACAAAATAATTGAAATCCTTTTATATCATCTACCGGAATTTTCAATCTATCTGTATAATAATTCTCTTCAAAAAGATACTCAAGTTTTCTAAAAAGCATTTCTTTTTTCTCGACATTCACTTCTTTTTTCAGCATCGCAGTTCGTCCCGAAATCGCATTTAACAACTTATCTACAGAAGTCGAATTTGCCGTATAAACCTTTCGCTCAGCAGGTGTGTATTTTTTTTGTCCGTACGGGATAATCCCCAAATTTTCTGCAGTTATATTTGCATTTTCATTCACCACCACTTCTTTCAACTCTACTTCTTTAGCAGTCATTTTTACAACCAAAGAATTGACAGCCATATCTTCTGAAGTAATTCTATGCTTAACAGGATCTAAATTTACCGCAGAAAAAACCAAAACATCTCCCTCTCGTACAGTAATCGAGAAATTACCATCAGAATCCGAAACTGTTGCAACTTGAGTAGCATTATTTATAATATTCACCCCTTCGACAGGAGTAGATTGCTCCTGCACCTTCCCTATTAATAGCTTAATATCACTTTTTTGCCCAAAACTTATTTGAACCAAAAGAAAAACAACAATCGATATAACTCTACTTATTTTCACCAGCAATCATTTCTTTATACTTTACAGCCAACTCTCCAAGCAAAAACTCCGTAGAAGTTTTATTTTTAGAATTCAAAATCACAGTAAATTTCTCATTCTCTACAGCATAATATTCAAAACCTTTAACATAATCAGCCGGGATTTTTAATCTTTCAACAAAATGCTCCAGACTAAACATATTTTCTAAAAGCCTCATAAAAAATTCCTTTTTTTCTACAGCAACTTCTTTTTTAAGCATAGCCGTTCTCCCTGAAAAAAAATTCAGCAATGGATCTGCAGAAATAGATCCTCCAGCCATTGTCCCTCCATTTGCAGTTGCATTTAGCGCAGTTGCAGTTTGCAACTTACGTTCTGCCGCAGTATATTTTTTCTGCCCCATAGGAATTACTCCTAAACTTTCGGCATTAATATTATCATATCGCTTTACCACAACCTCCTGCAATTGATACATAATCATAGTAAGATTGACAGAAAAATTGAGATTTGAAAAATCTTCCTGTTTCAATAAAACTCTTTTTTCTTTAAAACTTATAGAAGAGAAAACCAGAACATCATCTGCTTTTGCAGAAATAGAAAAAGACCCTGAAGCATTGGTCGTTACAGTTTCTTCTGTTTGTGCATTGATTACATAAATCCCTTCTAAATCTGAAGTATTTGAAATCACTTTACCGTTAAAAACAGAGCGATCTTGGCTTTGTGACCAGCAAACTTGCCCTGCTGCAATAATTAAAAAACAAGTAATTTTTTGAAACAAAATAAAATAATTTAAAAATATTCTTAAAACGGTAAAAATATCCTAAGTCATTCCAAATTTAATATTAATGACTTGGTAAAAATTTGTTAATTAAAACAGGAAAGGCTAAAACAAAAGCAGAGTTTTTTAATATCTTTAACAAACAAAATTTGAGTTTAAAAATCATGAAAAGTATTATTATTGCAAGCACTTCTACATTACACGGAGGCAACTACTTAGAATATATTTTACCTACTTTAAAAACGCATTTTAAAAACTGTAAAACAATCTTATTTATTCCGTATGCACGCCCTAGCGGAATTTCGCATGAGGAGTATACCAAAAAAGCTGCAGAGGCTTTTAAGACAATTAATATAAACGTTAAAGGAATTCATGAATTTGAAAATCCGCAAGATGCTGTAAAAAATGCAGAAGGAATTTTTACTGGCGGAGGCAACACTTTTTTACTGGTTACTCAGCTTTATAAAAACAATATTATGCAGTTACTTTCTGAAACCGTAAAAAACGGCACTCCTTATCTTGGATCAAGTGCAGGAAGTAATATCTGCGGTTTATCAATGCAGACCACAAATGATATGCCTATTATCTACCCTCCAAGCTTTCAGACTTTAGGATTAATTCCTTTCAACTTAAATCCGCATTATTTAGATGCCGATCTACAATCTAAACATATGGGAGAAACGCGCGAAACGAGAATCAAAGAATTTCATGCATTCAACACAATTCCAGTTTTAGGTTTGAGAGAAGGAAGCTGGCTAGAAGTTAAAGGAGAAAAAATCACCTTAAAGGGAGATCTACCTGCTCGTTTGTTTCAACAAAATCAAGAAGCTCTAGAATTAGAAACAGAAAGTGATTTAAGCGATTTGAAATAATTTTTAAACCATATAAGTGATATAAGTTCATTTTAAAAGTTCAATAAAAAACTTTTATTTTTCTTATACCACTTATACGGTTCAAAAAAAACACAAAAACAAAAAAGCCTCAAACAATGTTTGAGGCTTTTGAAGAGCGAAAGACGAGGCTCGAACTCGCGACAACCAGCTTGGAAGGCTGGAGCTCTACCAACTGAGCTACTTTCGCATTAATCGGGTGCAAACTTAAAAAATTTAATTTTTAAAACAAAATAAAAATCAAAAAATTTATTTTCACATAAGTAAAACGTGTTTACTTTTAGAGCGAAAGACGAGGCTCGAACTCGCGACAACCAGCTTGGAAGGCTGGAGCTCTACCAACTGAGCTACTTTCGCATTGGTTGTGCAAATATAGAAAGAAAGTTCAGTTCAAAACAAGCTTTTGGGCAAAAAAAATCAATAAAAATCAACATTTTTTTATAACTTATTTAAAATTAAAAAGTTATAAAAGCAATATTTTTTCAAAAAATCATGATTACAATTAAAGAAATTCCATCAAAAGAAACTTATGCCGTTCGTCAACCTGTTTTAAGAAAAGGAAAACCCATAGAAAGTTGCGTCTTTGAAGGCGACGATTTAGAATCCACCCATCATTTCGGCCTATTTGAAGGTGAAAATTTAACAGGAATTATTTCGTTATTTGAAAAAATCAATCCTATATTTGCCGCTCAAAATCAAGCGCAAATTCGCGGGATGGCAGTTTTAGAAACCCACCAGAAAAAGGGGTTTGGAGAGGCTTTGGTAAAACATTGCGAAACTTATTGCAATGAAAACCAAGTAGATTTGATTTGGTTCAACGCCAGAACTGCCGCTGTCGGATTTTATCAAAAAATGAACTATCAGCCACTAGGTGAAGCATTTGAGATTAAAGATGTCGGCGAACATTATTTGATGTTTAAAAAATTATAAAATGAGAATACTTTACTCTTTAGTAGTAATATGCCTTTTAGTGGGCTGTAAAAAAGAAAACCCAAAACCTACACCTATTATCAAAAAAAAGGTGCCGGCAATTATACTTACTAATGAGAGAACTGTCGAAATAGACACAGCATTAATAGGAACTTTTAAAAGTGAAACCTTAAAACAGTTTTACGTTGGATCTGAAAATCAAACCGTATGGGGCAATCTTAAAAAAAGAACTTTTGTTTTAGCTCAATTAGAAAAATCAGAAGAATTAGGCTTAGAACCGGAAGATTACAAAATTTCCCAACTAAAAGAATTCGAAAGCAAAGTCGCTTCTCTTAGCAATAAAGACTTGGCTATGTACGACATTTTACTGACCTATAATTTTGAGAAATACCTTAATCACATACATAAAGGAAAGCTAGACCCTAAAAAATTGTATACCAATTGGGATTTGGATGAAAAAGAATTTGATGTGAATTCTGTTTTAATTAAAGGCTTCAATCAAAACAAACTAGATAGCATTGTCGAAAATATACAACCAAAAACACAGACATACAAAGAATTACTAAAAGCGCTTGAAATCATCAATACATTTCCCGATGATAATGTAAAAACTATTGAATCTGCCGATAAAATTGTTTTAAACGATACCAATCCCGCTTTAACAAACATTAAAAAAAGACTTTTGTACTGGAACGATATGACAGGAAGAGACAGTCTTTCTAATATTTACAACCACAAAACTTTTGAAGCCGTTAAAAGATTCCAAGAAAGGCACGGTTTAACTTCAGACGGAGTTATCGGGACCGGAACTATTCGTGCTTTAAATTATTCTAAAAAAGATAGAAAAAAACAGATAATTGCCAATTTGGAGCGATGGAGATGGTATCCGTCAGAATTGGCCGAAAACTATTTCATTATAAACATTCCCGATTACAGCTTAAATGTTGTCGAAAGTAAAGACACAACTTTAGTTAGAAATATTGTGGTAGGAACAAGCAAAAGAAAAACACCTATTATCACTTCTTTTTTAAAAACGGTTGTTTTTAATCCGACATGGACTGTCCCTCCAACGATTCTGAAAGAAGATGTCGTTCCTGCAATGAAAAGAAACCGAAATTATTTGGCCAATAAGAATATCACTATTTACGATACTGCCGGAAAGGTAGTTTCTCCAATGGCATGGAATGAAAACAAACCAAACAACTATCGTTATGTACAAAGCCCTGGCTATGATAATTCGTTGGGATTAATGAAAATTTTATTCCCAAATCATCACAGTGTCTATCTTCACGATACAAATCATCGTAATATTTTTGGTCGCAATAACCGTTCTATGAGTTCTGGATGTGTGCGTGTTGAGAATCCAATGGAACTTGCCCAACACATACTGGATGTTGACGGGAACTGGCCACAAGACAGAATTGACACTATTATTGCGAGTAAAACAACAATGAGTTTCAAAATCACCAAAAAGTACGCTTTATATCAGTGGTATTGGACCGCATGGAGCAAAAAAAATCAGCTCATTTTCAGAGCTGATATTTATGATCTAGATTCAGATTTATATGCGCAATTAAGAAATTAGCCTCTCTTCCATCGTAAAGCTTCTTGATGGATGATAGATATATAAACATGATTTGTCTTTTATTAATTGAATAATTTCATTTGTCAATTCAACTGGAACTGCCGGACAGCCCTGGCTTCTGCCTAATCTTTTATGATCTCTAATAAAAGATTCAGAAACGTAGTCTGCGCCATGCATTACAACGCCTCTTTCGCGAGCATTGTCATTTACACCATTCTCTAATCCATCCAAACGCAAAGAAGCACCATGTTTCCCTTGATAAATTTCGCCCGTTGCATAAAATCCTAAACTACTTTTAAATGATGAATTAAGGTTTGAAAATGCTGAAGCAAATTCTTCTCCAGTATTTCTTCCGTGAGCCACAAGAGAATTAAACAAAATAGTATTACTAGTTAAATCAATCACCCACAAACGTTTTGTGTTTGATGACAAACCAAAATCAATTAGTGTTAGAATATTTTTCTTGACCACTCCTCTTTCTTTCAACAGATAAAATCCTTTTAAAGCTTCAGAAAAAGTTTTAAGCTCAGGCATTTTAAAATTGTTTGAATTTAATGAGTTATAAACGCTCTCGATTTTAGAATCTACTGTAACCTTTTCGACTTTAGCAATCGTCTTTACAGTGGCATTTTTTTTCAGATCGGATGTGTTTTTTGAATCTTTTCCAAAAGACAATAGTAAAAACACAAATAACGGATAAATTTTGTAAATCATTGAATTTCTTTAGGTTAAACAAAAAATTTGGGTATCGCAAAAATATAAAAAAATCATACCTTGCAAAATACGAGCCTGATTTTCAAGGCTTTTTTGCTTAAACTTTAACATTATTAACATAAATTTACTTTTTATGTAAGATTTTTTCTTATGCTAAAAATCACAACCTTATTACCCGTTTTCTTAAAAAAAGAAAAACAAAACGAAAATTTTTGAATATTAAACGGCTGCAAGCAGAACAAATTGAACCTATCATTTCTATAAAAGAATGATTGTTAAGCATGAAAACATATATTTCTACAAGTGTAAAATGTTTTATCAGCCATAATGCCGTCAAAAATAAAGTCGAAAAGAGAGCTTAGCGTGAATTAATTTTAAAAAATAAAGGCTTCTTCAATTAAATCAATATTTTTTTTTATAGTTCATTTTATTAAATATAAATGTAACAATTCTCAGTTTTCAAACTTTAGAAATGCCTTATATTTGTAGAAAACAAAAATGCAATGAACAAAAAAGTTATCCTTATGATTTTAGACGGTTGGGGAAAATCTCCTGACCCTAAAGTATCTGCAATAGACAATGCAAATGTTCCTTTTATAAACAGTCTTTACAAAAATTACCCAAGCGCTCAACTTAGAACTGACGGATTAAATGTTGGTCTTCCTGAAGGGCAAATGGGAAATAGCGAAGTTGGACACATGAATCTTGGCGCAGGAAGAATTGTATACCAAGATTTAGCCAAAATAAATTTAGCTGTAGAACACAAAACTTTAGCAAAAGAGCAAGTCCTTATTGACGCTTTTACTTATGCTAAAGACAACAATAAAAAAGTACACTTTTTAGGATTAGTTTCAGACGGTGGTGTTCACTCACATACTTCTCACCTTCGCGGATTAATCGATGCTTCTCAAGAATACGGTTTAGATCAGGTTTATATTCACGCTTTTACAGACGGCCGTGACGTTGATCCAAAATCTGGAGCGAAATATATTCATGATCTTGAAGATTATATTAAAGACACTCCTGTAAAAATTGCTTCTATCGTTGGGCGTTATTATGCAATGGACCGTGATAAAAGATGGGAACGTGTAAAACTAGCTTACGATCTTGTAGTAAATGGTGTTGGAACTCCATCAACAAATGCCGTTGCAAGCGTACTTTCAAGCTATGAAAAAGATGTTACTGACGAATTTATCGAGCCTGTTGTTATCGTTGATGAAAATGCAAAACCTCTTGCTACAATTGTAGAAGGTGATGTTGTAATCTTCTTTAACTTTAGAACTGATAGAGGCCGTGAACTTACTGAAGCACTTTCTCAGCAAGATTTCCACGAGCAGAACATGCACAAACTAAACCTATATTATGTAACATTGACAAATTACGACGAAACGTACCAAAACGTAAAAGTAGTTTACAATAAAGATAATATTACCGAAACGCTTGGTGAGGTTTTAGAAAAAGCAGGTAAAAAACAAATCAGAATTGCTGAAACTGAGAAATATCCGCACGTAACTTTCTTCTTCTCTGGAGGTAGAGAGACTCCTTTTGAAGGTGAATCTAGAATTTTGAGAAATTCGCCAAAAGTAGCAACTTACGATTTAAAACCTGAAATGAGCGCTTACGAATTGGCGGATGCTCTTGTTCCAGAATTAAACAAAGGCGAAGTTGATTTTGTTTGTTTAAACTTTGCAAACGGAGACATGGTTGGACACACCGGAATTATGGAAGCTGCAATTAAAGCTTGTGAAGCTGTCGACGCTTGCGCGAAAAAAGTAATCGACGCTGCTCTTGCTAACGATTACACTACAATCGTTATTGCAGATCACGGAAACTGCGAAACAATGATTAATCCTGACGGTTCTCCAAATACTGCACACACAACAAACCCAGTGCCGATTATTTTGGTTGACAAAGAATTAAAAAACATTCAAGATGGTGTTTTAGGTGATATTGCTCCTACTATTTTAGAATTGATGGGCGTTCAGCAACCAAATGCAATGACTTGTCATTCACTTCTATAATTTTCACCATATAAGTTATATAAGTTCATTAAATAGAACTTAAAAAAAATCTCGCAAAGACGCTAAGTCGCAAAGAATATTAAACTTTGCGTCTCTGCGACTTTGCGAGAACTATTTTACACCAGAATCTAAAGCTTGAAAAAAGCTCACTTGCTTTTTACCTTCTTATATGATTTTTCTTTTCTATAAGAAAACAGGACTAATTTATATTTACTTATATCACTTATATGGTTCAAAAAACAAAATGATAAATCTGCTCCACGCCATAAATCACAAGACCAATAACCCCACCAACTAAAGTCCCGTTGATTCTGATATATTGAAGATCTTTACCTATTTCTAGTTCTAATTTTTCAGAAACCTCTTTCCCATCCCAACTTTTTACGGTTGACGAAATCAAATCTCCAATTACTTTTTTGTTGTTTAAAAGGACCGATAATAAATCATTTTTTATAAAAGTGTTAATTTTATCAATCATAGCAGGATCTTCTTTAATTCCGTTTCCGAAAGTTTGAATTAAATTTGAAATGCTATTTTTTATTGAAGAATCATCGCCTTTATTCAAATCATTTGTGATGGACAATTTTATTTCATCCCAAATCCCGTTGATATAATCCTGAACCTCTTTTTTTCCAACAAAACCCAAAATCATATCGTTGATTTTGACTCTCATCTCTTCAGAGTTTTTTACTTTTTCCAGAAAGTTAAAAATATACTCATCAATTTTTAAACGCACCGCACTTTCAGGTTTTTTGGCTTCATTTAGAAAATCCTGCAAGCCATTAAAAACACCTTCTGTTATGCTTTTATCAGCCAAGCCAAAACTTAATAGTGGTGTCGAAGCTTTAACTTTTTGCCTAATTAAATCTTTATTGTTAGCTAATTCAGTGCTCATTACTTCTAGAAGATTCGTTAGCATCTGATTTTTTAAATTCCCTTTTTGCAAAGGTTCTAGTGCCAATGCCACCCAATCTCCAAAATTAATTTCCTCTATTTTTTCTTTAAATTGAACCTGAATAAATCTTTTGACATCTTCGTCTTTAATAGTTCGTAAAATCCCCGGAATGATATTTACTGCAACAACATCAGCTATTTTATTGGCATTTTCTTCGTGTGAAATCCAATCTGAAGCTTTAACTGCAAAATTAAATTCGTCCAATTTAACCTCCATTTTTTCGCGATCTAGAAATTCCTCAGAAACAAAATTTCCTAGATTCTCTCCAATTTCATTTTTCTTGGTCGGAATAATTGCCGTATGCCAAATCGGAATTCCCATTGGGTGGCGAAAAAGTGCCACAACAGCAAACCAATCGGCTATTCCGCCTACCATTGCAGCTTCGCTAAAAGCCTGCAGCATCGGAATTTTAAAATAAATAGCAATTAAAAACAATAGCACTGCAATACCCAAAAGTCCTAAAGCATTTCGCTTCATTTTCTTAAGAGCTTTTACTTTGGCAATATCTCGATCTATAATAGTCTCCATAATTATAAGCGTTTGTATTACTAATTTACGGCTTTTTTCTGGAGATATTAGTTTTGCCACGAATTCCACCAATTTTCACTAATTGCTTTTGCTTTAAAATTTTGACCAAATCATTCGTGCAAATTCGCGAAATTCGTGGCTAAAAATTTTGCGCAAAAAATGAGATAAAAGTTGTATTTTTGCCAACTGAAAATGGAAAAAATATGATTATCCAAAAAACTAGAGAGGAAATCGAATTGATGCGCGAAAGTGCTTTAATCGTATCAAAAACATTAGGAATGATTGCTTCTGAAATTAAAGAAGGAGTTACAACATTATATCTTGACAAATTAGCAGAAGAATTTATTCGTGATCACGGTGCAGTTCCAAGTTTCCTGGGATTGTACGATTTCCCGAATTCGCTTTGCATGAGTCCAAACGCTCAGGTTGTTCATGGTATTCCTAACAATACACCTCTTAAAAATGGTGACGTTATTTCGGTTGACTGCGGGGCTTTTAAAAATGGTTTCCACGGAGATCATGCATACAGTTTCGAAATTGGAGAAGTTGCACCTGAAGTTAAAAAACTTTTACGTGTTACTAAAGAATCTCTTTACGTTGGAATTAGAGAATTTAGAGCAGGAAATCGTGTAGAAGATGTTGGAAATGCTATTCAAAAATATACTGAAGCTCACGGTTACGGAGTAGTTCGTGAATTGGTTGGACATGGTGTTGGGCAAAAAATGCACGAAGAACCAGAAATGCCAAACTACGGAAAACGCGGACGCGGAAAGCTTTTTGTTGAAGGAATGGTTGTAGCAATCGAACCTATGATTAATATGGGAACCAGAAACATAAAACAGCTTAAAGATGGCTGGACAATCTTGACTGCTGACGGAAAACCTAGCGCACATTTTGAGCACGACGTAGCTTTAATTGATGGAAAACCTGAATTATTATCGACTTTTAAGTACATCTACAAAGCTCTTGGAATCGAGAGTAACGAAGAAGATGAATTCAGACAAGTGCCTTTGGTGTTATAACACAAATTTCACGAATTAACACGAAATATATTTTGTCGAAATTTCACAGAAATGAAAAAATGAAGAATGAGTGATTTGTATTTAAAAGAAGAATCCTATAAAATTATTGGGATTTGTATGGAAGTCCATAAAATTCTAGGAAAAGGACATAGTGAAAAGGTTTATGGTGATGCTTTAGAATATGAATTTAAACGAAATGAAATTCCTTATAATCGAGAATTAAGATATAATATCACTTATAAAGACATTATATTACCGAGTTACTATTTTGCAGATTTTGTAATTTTTGATGAAATTATTTTAGAACTTAAAGCAATTACATCATTGACAACAAGTGAGATAAAACAAACATTAAATTATTTGGCTGCATCAAAAAACAAACTTGGTTTATTAGTCAATTTTGGAGAAGACAGCCTTAAGTACAAAAGAATAATATTATAACCCAAATCAAAGTTCGTGAAATTTCACCACAACGATAATTCGTGGCAATCTGTGAAATTCGTGTTCAAATTTATTTAACTGTGAAAAAACTTTTCAAATTAGTTTTAAATACAATCCCGCGTCCAATATTAATTCGTTTGAGTTATGTGGCGCGTCCAATTTTAGCTTTCTCTTTAAAAGGAGATAAATTTACAGATCCAATTGACGGAAAAAGCTTTAAATCGTTTTTGCCTTACGGATACGGAAAACAGCGTAATAATGTACTTTCTCCAAGCACACTTTCTCTAGAGAGACACCGTTTACTTTGGCTGTATTTAAACGATCAGACTGATTTTTTTACAGCACCAAAAAAAGTATTGCATTTTGCTCCGGAACAAGCTTTCTACAAGAGATTTCGCAAGCAAAAAAACTTAGATTACACTACAACTGATTTGCTTTCGCCTTTGGCAGATGTAAAAGCAGATATCTGCAATTTGCCTTTCAAAGACAATGAATATGACGTTATTTTATGCAATCACGTTTTAGAGCATATTCCAGATGACACAAAAGCAATGCAGGAATTATACAGAGTTTTAAAACCTGGCGGAATGGCAATTTTACAGATTCCTCAGGATTTATCTCGCGAAGTTACTTTTGCTGATGATTCGATTACAGACCAGAAAGAACGCGCAAAAATCTTCGGACAATACGATCATGTTCGTGTTTACGGACGCGATTATTTCGATAAATTAAGAAGCATTGGATTTATTGTAATTGAAGAAGATTACACCAATAAAATTGCACCAGAATTGGTTGAAAAATACTGTTTAGCAAAAGGCGAGATTATTCCGCTTTGCTTTAAACAGGAAAACTAACTTTTTCACCATATAAGTGATATAAGTTCATCTAAAAGGAGTTTTCAGAATAGTAATAATTTGAAAACTCCTTTTATTTTTTTTGCCAAAATCTAAATTACAAGCCTAACCAAATCCCTAAACCTTGGAACCTACAAAATCCTTTCAGTTCTGCTTTGATATCAGTTTTGAAAAAAATCTCAATGCCTATATCCCAACAGCGTATATTGTCGAAAATACAAGCGAAATCAAATATCTTGACAAAAAAGCAACCAAAGGCGTGCTTGAGAGTTTTGGCGTTGATCATGAAACTTTAGATCACAATTCAAAAAAGATTCTTGCTATTTGCGAATCTTTAAAACCTGAGTTTGTATTTAAAAAATTTAGCGCAAAAGTAAAATCAGCGAAGACGATTGCTGATTTACAGAAAGACTCGAAAATTGATTTTGCCATTCGTCAGCATTTAAAAATTAATTTAAGTCCGTTTTACAGTCTAATTGTTCAAGAACAATACCCACTATCTCTTAATTTAGGACCAGAAAAGGATTTTTATCGTTCAAGAGTCAGCATCGATCCTCTAGATTTTGAACCGCAGATTCAATTCGACAAACATTCTGAAGGAATCACTTATACCCTATCATTAAAAGAAAATGAAACTACATTTCTACCAATGGATAATAAAGTTGAGATTCTTTCTGATGAACCAGGCTGGCTGATTGTCAATAAAAAACTAGGACAATTAAAAGAGCTGAACGGTAAAAAACTAACCCCTTTTTTAAAGAAAAAATCAATCGAGATTCCTTCAAAATTGGTCGATGATTATTTTAAAAATTTCATTCCGGAAATTGCTAAAAAAATTGACATTGAAGCCAATGGTTTTGAAATCGAACTTCGAGATCAAATTGCTTCCTGTACAATTCAGCCTATATTTGATTTCTTTAAAAACTGTTATTATCTCAATCTTTATTTTGATTATAACGGATATATTTTTGACGGAAGCAAAACTAAAAAAACACATTCGTTTGTAGATTTTAGCGTAGCAAACGAGCCACGAATAATTCAGTTTAAACGAAGTGCTGGTGAAAATTTATACATCGAAAAACTTTCCGAAATTGGTTTAGAAATAATCAAAAATGAATTGTTTGGATTAAATTCTGATGTTGAAAGTACAGATCCTTATATCAATATTCAATTGATTATCGATAATAAAGAAAAACTGAAGGAGCTTGGTTTCAAAATTGAAAATCTAAAACTGGAAAGCAAAGAAATCATCACTGAAAGCCATACCATTTCTGCTTCTAAAGAAACAACTGGAGATTGGTTTGATATTAAAATCATCATCACGGTTGGAAATTATAAAATCAATTTCAGTGAGATTATTCCAAACATAAAAAGCAAAGAAAGACTTTTTGCATTGCCTGATGGAAACTACTTTTTGATTCCGCTAGAATGGTTTAGTAAATATGGTTCTTTGGCGAAATTGGCTAAAGCAGAAAATGGCGTATTGCTTTTACGTAAAAGCAACTTTACGGCTCTTGACGGAATTTCAGAAATTGACAGTGATTTAGATCAAATTCATCAAGCTGAATTTACAGCTTCAGATTTAATAAAGGCAACTTTAAGACCGTATCAAGTTGATGGAGTAAAATGGCTATTAGGGCATTTCAATTCCAACATGGGCGCATGTCTGGCTGATGATATGGGACTTGGAAAAACCTTGCAAACTTTATCCGTTTTGGTTTCGGTGCAAGAACAATTAGGTTTTACCACCAAAACTACCAATTTTGATTTATTTGCCAACGAAACCACTATAGAAAGGGAACCTCTTAAAGCTTTGATTGTTCTTCCTTCCTCGTTAGTTTTTAACTGGTTTAATGAAGCCGGAAAGTTTACACCTCACTTTTCGAAAATGCAATATGTTGGAAATGACAGAAAATCATTAGCAAGCAGAATCAATTCAACCGATTTGATTTTTACAAGTTACAGCATCATTCACAGAGATATTTCTATTTTAGAAAAATACGATTTCCGTTATTTGATTTTGGACGAAAGCCAATACATCAAAAACAAAAATTCTAAGATTTTTAAAGCCATAAATAAAATAAGCACCGGACATAAAATCGCTTTGAGCGGTACACCGATCGAAAATTCGCTTGACGATTTATGGTCACAAATGCAGTTTATCAATCCGGAGATTTTAGGAAGTTATGCTTTTTTCATGGAAAATTTTAAAAATCCGATTGAGAAGAAACAGAATGAAGAAGTTTTATCCGAATTAAAAAACCTCATCGCTCCCTATATTTTAAGAAGAACCAAAGAGCAGGTTTTAAAAGATCTTCCTGAATTGACAGAGCAGATTTATTATTGCGATATGGATCCTGAACAGGAAAAACTATACGAAAAAGAAAAATCTAAAGCTCGTAATTTCTTGCTCAAAACAGACGGATCTCCAGACAAAATCAGCATTATCAATACTTTGATGAAATTGCGCCAATTGAGTAATCACCCAAAAATGGTCGATCAGGAATCTGAAATTGATTCTGGAAAATTCATTGCCGTTACTAATTATCTTGAAAATTTAGTCAAAGCAAAACAGAAAGTAATTATTTTCAGTTCATTTGTTACCAATTTGAATTTCTATACTGATTGGTGTAAAGAAAACAAAATCGAGTTTTGTGAAATTACTGGAGAAACGCCTGCAGACAAAAGAGAACAGCAAGTGAAGATATTTCAGGAAAAAGAAAATCCGCTGTTATTCTTTATTTCACTAAAAGCTGGCGGAGTTGGTTTGAATATTACAAAAGCTTCTTATGTTTTATTCTTAGATCCTTGGTGGAATCCTTTTGCCGAAAAACAAGGTGTTGGCCGAGCACATAGAATTGGGCAAATGAATAAAGTAAACGTAATTCGATTTATTTCGAAAAACACAGTTGAGGAAAAAATCATCAAACTGCAGGAAAACAAAAAATTATTGTCTGACTCACTTTTAGAAGAAAGTTATATTAATGATGAAATTGAAGGTAACTTAGAGTATATTTTGGGCTCTTAATTGTTAAACCCAATAGATTGGCATCTTTTTCGTTGTATAAAATTGTTATATTTACAAATCTTACAACGAAATACGATGCCAAAATTTTTATATACAAGCTTTATTTTCCTTTTTATTTTCACTTTAGCGAAAGCTCAAGAAAAAGAAATTGACCCTCCTTACAATATCAAAACTGTCTCTTTTATTCAGAATGGCAGTAATGTTGCACCAATTTTCGAATTAGGTTCTCCATTTACCTTTCAATTTGATGATTTGTTTGGTAATGAAGCCAATTACTACTTCGAAGTTATCCATTGCGATTATAACTGGTTTCCAACAGATATTCCAAAAACAGATTATATTTTCGGAATGGATAACCAAAGAATTACAGATTTTTCTAATTCGTTCAATACACTGCAGGTATATACGCATTATAGACTTTCTTTCCCCAATCAGTTTACGCAGCTACTGAAGATTTCTGGCAATTACATGCTACGAATTTTAAATGAAGATAGAGAACTCGTTTTCTCAAGAAAATTTATTTTGCATGAAAATCATTGTACCGTTGGAATACAAGTAAAAAGGAGTCGTAATCTGAGTAATATTGATTACAAGCAGAACTTAGATTTTGCTATTTTATCCAATGATATTGCGTTTCAAACTCCATTGCAAAATGTAAAAGTGCTTTTACTGCAAAACGGAAATTTTCATACCGAGATAAAAAATATTGTTCCTCAATATACTATTGGCAATCAGCTAGTTTATAAATATGATAAAGAAACCCAGTTTTGGGGCGGAAATGAGTTTTTGTATTTTGAAAACAAAGACATTAGAGCTGCCAGTAATAATGTAGCCAAAATAGGCTCAAGCAATGACATTTACAATGCGTTTTTGTACACCAATGCCGCAAGAGGAAATCAGATTTATACTAATTATGAAGATGTAAACGGAAATTTTGTTGTTAAGAACATCAACGGTTCCAACAATGATATTGAAGCCGATTATGCTTGGGTTTATTTTACCCTTTCTGCTCCTGCTTTTAGAATGAACAAAGACATTTATATTTCAGGAATGTTTAACAATTACAGTCTTTCTCCAGAATACAAAATGGATTACAATAACGACAAAGGAGTTTTTGAAAAAGCCATTATGATCAAGCAAGGTTTTACTAATTTTCAGTATACCGTTGCAGATAAAAAAGGCGTAGTTGATTTTGAAAATGCCATTGACGGAAACTTTTATCAGACTGAAAACGAGTACACCATCTTGGTGTATTACAAAGAAGCAACCGATCGTTATCAGCGTGTTATTGGAAAAGGAAATGCAAACTCTATCAATATAGTCAATTAAAACAATGTTAAGGTTTTAGTTTAAACGATTTTTTTTCGTAGCTTTGCCTCTATAACACTCACATATATACGGCGTTAGTATGGTTTCTCAAATTACACGAGGCATAAAAATATCTGTTTTGACTAGTTTTGAAGGTACATACTTCAAAAACTACAAGATTCATTTTGCTTTTAGCTACGTAGTTACCATCGAAAATCATAGTAAAGATTCTGTACAATTAACTTCTCGCCATTGGGAAATTTTTGATTCTTTAAACGATTTAGAAGTTGTAGATGGTGAAGGTGTAATTGGTAAAAAACCAGTTTTAAAACCTGGTGAAAACCATACTTACAGTTCTGGCTGTTTATTATCGTCTCCTTACGGCGCAATGAAAGGTCATTTCAACATGATCAATTTTACTACTACAAAAACATTCAAAGTAATTGTTCCTACTTTTAGAATGTGTGCTCCTTTTGCATTAAATTAAGATATAGTTTACAACTATTGCTTTTATCGTTATCTTAATCATAAAATTGTCAATTTATTAATTTATCCTTTGTACTTTTGTGCAGCATTAGATTATTCGTAACAAAACAAATCGTCTAACTTTAAATTGTCTAATTCACAAAATTTTAAATAACATGCTTAAAGGATTTTTTCATGTACCAAAAGCGGTAAACGAGCCTGTAAAGAGCTACGCACCAAACTCACCAGAAAAAGCTGCTGTACAGGCTGCTTATACCACAATGTGGAATTCTCAAATTGACGTTCCTTTATATATTGGAAACGAAGAAATTAGAACTGGAAATACAAGAAACATTACAGCTCCACACGATCACAAACACGTTGTTGGAAAATACCATTTAGCTGAAAAACAACATATCGAAAAAGCAATTGCAAATGCACTTGAATCAAGAAAAGCATGGGCAAACTTAGCATGGGAACAGCGTGCTGCAATTTTCTTAAAAGCTGCTGAACTTATCGCTGGACCATACAGAGCTCGCATTAACGCTGCTACAATGATTGGTCAGTCTAAAAATATTCACCAAGCAGAAATTGATGCTTCTTGCGAATTAATCGACTTTTTACGTTACAATGTTGAGTTTATGACTCAAATCTACAACGATCAGCCAAAATCTGATTCTTCAGTTTGGAACCGTGTAGAATACAGACCTCTTGAAGGTTTTGTTTACGCAATTACTCCTTTCAACTTTACTGCAATCGCTGCAAACCTTCCTGCAAGTGCTGCAATGATGGGTAACGTTGTGGTTTGGAAACCAAGTGATAGCCAAGTGTTTTCTACAAAAATTATCTTAGAAGTTTTCAAAGAAGCTGGAGTTCCTGATGGAGTTATCAACGTAGTTTTTGGAGATGCTTTAATGATTACAGATACTGTTTTAGCTAGCCGTGATTTTGCTGGTGTTCACTTTACAGGATCAACTCATGTATTTAAAGATATTTGGGCTAAAATTGGTGCAAACATTCACAATTACAAAACATACCCAAGAATTGTTGGTGAAACAGGAGGTAAAGATTTTATCATCGCTCACCCAAGCGCAAATGTAAAACAAGTAGTTACAGGAATTACTCGTGGAGCTTTCGAATTCCAAGGACAAAAATGTTCTGCAGCTTCTAGAGCTTATATTCCACAAAGTTTATGGCCAGCTGTAAAAGAACAGTTAGTTGCTGATGTAAAATCTATGAAAATGGGGTCTCCAGAAGATTTTGGAAATTTCATTACAGCAGTAATCCACGAAGGTTCTTTTGATAAATTAGCAAGTTATATTGACCAAGCTAAAAAAGATGCTGACGCTGAAATTATCGTTGGAGGAAACTATGATAAATCTGTAGGTTACTTTATTGAGCCAACAGTTATTGTAACTACAAATCCTAAATATACTACAATGGAAACTGAGTTGTTCGGACCAGTTATCACTATTTATGTTTACGAAGATGCGAAATGGGAAGAAACTCTTGAATTAGTTGACACTACATCTGAGTACGCTTTAACAGGAGCTGTATTTAGCCAAGATCGTTACGCTATTGAAGTAGCTACTACTAAATTGCAAAACTCTGCTGGTAACTTCTACATCAATGACAAACCAACTGGAGCTGTTGTAGGAATGCAACCATTTGGTGGAGCAAGAGCTTCTGGAACTAACGATAAAGCAGGTTCTGCATTGAACTTATTACGTTGGGCTTCTCCAAGAACTATCAAAGAAACATTTGTAACTCCTGAAGATTACAGATATCCTTTCTTAGGTTAATCTAATTTAAAAGTTATAAATCTGACTATATATAAAAGGCCAATCCTCTTTGAAGATTGGCTTTTTGCTTTTAATTACAATAGTATTTTAAATATTTTGTAATACTTTTCTTATTTATTTAAAAATCAATACTTTAAAAGTTTTAAATACCTTATTTTGATACTTTTAAAACTTTTTTTTCCCATTCAAAAAAACTCATCCTCCTACTTTTGTTCCGATATTAAAAGTTGCAATAAATTAACAGCATAAGTATGAGAAATTTAAACAATGTTCCTAAAGTTATTATGGAATCTAGAAGTATTGGACATCCCATTGATTATAAATGGACAAAAAAGAAAATAAATAATCTTTTAGATCCTATAGAAGGAAATGAAGACCTTGAAGAAGCCTTAATGCAAATAAATCATAAAGGTTCTATAGGTCTAACGGCGGCATTACTAGAATGGGTTTACTGGCGTTTTACAGGTTATACTCAAACAACTAATGACACGCAAAAACGTATTGAAGCACTTTGGTGCTCTATTAGCAATCGTGAGCAAACAAATCCTTTATTATTTGATACCGATTTTGAAGTACCCGCAACTGGCTCTGTAAATGGTGCGCTTTGGATTGCATTAATGAATGTGAGACTGATAGATGTAAGATATCGTAAAGGTTCTTACTTTTTGCAAAATGACCTTGTAGGATTGGTATTATTGGCACGTCATATTACGCCAAAAAAGAAAAACTTCGACAATTGGTTTGCCCACACCATCATCAACTTAACTCGCTCACATCCTAATCCATACAAAAATGATGCTTTAGATGAAACTGATGAAGCCATATACAACTCTTCAAACGAGCCTGTAATTTGCAGAGAGTTTTTCTTCGATGAAAAATTCAAATACTCTGCGGAAGCTTCAGAAGATGCTATTCATGCTTTTATTGATAATTTAGATTGTAAAGCAAACAGCTTTATAAATCTTCCTAAAAAGGCTTCATAATTTTAAACTTTAGCATTGTTCAAAAAAATAACCCGAGTAGAATTTTCCAATCGGGTTATTTATTATTTAAGGTTTAAATTTTAAAGGAAGATGAACCACTTTCTTTGTTTCAAAAAATTCGTCATCGAATATTTCTGCCAAATCATACAAAGTCGCATTAGGAAAATCTTTTAGTTCTTCTGTTAGATCACCCCCTTTTAAATATAGTATTCCATTTTTCAACATGTGTTTATGCTGTTTCTTGATTTTGTCTTTAATCCACGAAACAAAATCCGGCATATTGGTCACGGCACGGCTTACAATAAAGTCGAAATCACCCTTTACCAATTCAGCGCGTTTTTGTTCTGCTTTTACGTTCTTTAGCTCAAGTGCATCAACAACGCCTTGAACCACTTTTATTTTTTTTGTTATAACATCAATCAAATAAAAACGGGTTTCAGGAAAAAGAATTGCTAACGGAATACCAGGAAATCCACCGCCTGTTCCAACATCCAAAACTGTTGCTCCAGGCTCGAATTTCATGATTTTAGCAATTCCTAATGAATGTAAAATGTGTTTTGTATATAATGAATCAATGTCTTTGCGCGAAATAACATTGATTTTTTCATTCCAATCGTGGTATAAAAAGTCTAATTTTTGAAACTGTTCGATTTGAAGATCGGTCAAATTGGGAAAATATTTCAATATCTCATCCATTGCTGTAAATTTTTAACAAAAGTACTACTTTACGATTGAAATATTTAACTCAATTTTGCAAATTGAGAATTTATAATAATTACCTTTGAAACCTATTTAAATTAATTATGAATAACACGGCTCCAACTTTTGCACGGCAAGACAATTTAAAGTTTTTTAGAACGCTTAACTCTCGCGTTAACAATTACTTTAAAGAAAATAATATCAAGAAAACCGGAAACTGGAAGTTACACTTAAAAGCTGTTATTCTATTTGCTGTTTTTCTAACTCCATATTTTTTAATTCTTACTCTCGAAATGCCATTTTGGCTAATGCTATTATTATCTGTTGTAATGGGCGTAGGAATGGCTGGTGTTGGAATGAACGTAATGCACGATGGTAACCATGGTTCCTACTCTACTAAAAGTTGGATCAATAAATTTATGGGTGGTACAATCTACGTTTTGGCCGGAAATGTCTACAACTGGCAAGTACAGCATAATGTATTGCATCATACTTATACTAATATTCCAGGGCATGACGAGGATTTAGATGCAGGAAGGATTATTCGTTTTACAGAACATGCTGAATGGCATCGTTTTCACCGTTTTCAACATTACTACTCTGTTTTCTTATACGGTTTACTGACTTTCAATTGGGCTTTAACAACCGACTTTAAGCAGATGAGAAACTATTTAAAGAGAAAACTATCTTATGGTGAGCCAAAAAATCCAAAAATTTTATGGACAACACTTATCATTACTAAAATGATTTATGTTTCAATCTGGATTGTTTTACCAATTGTAATTGGAATTACTTGGTGGAAAGTACTTGTTGGCTTTTTTGCAATGCACTACACAGCCGGATTAATCTTAAGTATAGTTTTTCAATTAGCACACGTAGTTGACCATACTACAAATCCAACTCCAAATGATTTAGGAGAAATGGATAATACTTGGGCGATTCACCAATTGTACACCACAACTAACTTTGCTCCTAAAAATGCAATTGTAAACTGGTATACTGGCGGATTGAATCATCAAATCGAACATCATATTTTTCCAAATATCAGTCATATTCATTATGGTAAAATTGCAAAAATCGTAAAAGAAACAGCAAAAGAATGCAACTTGCCTTATTACGAATACAAAACAATGCGAAGTGCCGTTGTTGCTCACTTTAAGCATTTACGCAATTTAGGAATGAAACCTGAATTATCAGTTTAGAAACTAGAAAAAAATCTATTAATAATTAACCTTCCTTAATTGACAGCAAATTAAGGACATCAAAAATTTTATAATGAATCATATTCTTTCGGACAGAATCAACAACCTTGCGACATCGCAAACTTTAGCAATGGCCGCTTTGGCAAGAGAATTAAAAGCACAAGGAAAAGACATTATCAGCTTAAGTTTAGGGGAACCTGACTTCAACACACCAGACTTCATTAAAGAAGCAGTAATAAAAGCAGTAAACGAAAATTATAGCACTTATTCTCCAGTAGAAGGTTACTTAGAATTAAGAGAAGCAATTTGCAGAAAATTCAAAAGAGACAATAATTTAGAGTACAAACCAACTCAAATCGTAGTTTCTACAGGAGCAAAACAATCATTATACAACATTGCACAAGTAATGTTAAACGAGGGTGACGAAGTTATTTTACCAGCACCTTACTGGGTTTCTTATTTCGAAATCGTAAAACTTTCTGGCGGAGTTCCAGTTGAAGTTCCAACTTCAGTTGAAACAGATTTCAAAATGACACCAGAGCAATTAGAAGCGGCAATCACACCAAAAACAAAAATGATGTGGTTCTCTTCTCCATGTAATCCTTCAGGATCTGTTTACAGCAGAGAAGAATTAACAGCATTAGCAAAAGTTCTAGAAAAACACCCAAATATTTATGTAGTTTCAGATGAAATTTATGAGCACATCAATTTCTCGGGAACTTTCTGCAGCATTGGTTCAATCCCAGGAATGTTAGAAAAAACAATCACTGTAAACGGAGTTGCAAAAGCATTTGCTATGACAGGATACAGAATTGGTTATATCGGAGCTCCTGAATTTATTGCAAAAGCATGTACAAAAATTCAAGGACAAGTAACTTCTGGAGCAAATTCTGTGGCTCAACGCGCTACAATCACTGCAGTAGATGCTGATCCAAGCGTTTTAAACCACATGGTTGAGGCTTTCCACGGACGTAGAGATTTAGTGGTTGGATTATTAAAAGAAATTCCTGGAGTAAAAATCAACGTTCCAGAAGGTGCATTCTATGTATTCCCAGACGTTTCATCTTTCTTCGGAAAAACTTTAAAAGGACACGAAATTAAAGATGCAAATGACGTTTCTATGTATCTTTTAGCTGAAGCTAATGTTGCAACAGTAACTGGAGACGCTTTCGGAAATCCAAACTGTATTCGTTTCTCTTATGCAACAAGCAACGATATTTTAAAAGAAGCATTACGCAGAATCAAAGAAGCTTTGACTGCATAAAAATATTCGAAAGTTTATTAAAACGGCTTAAGGTTCAAAAGTTTCATCACTTTTATACTTTAAGCTGTTTTTTTTATGAAGTTATTTTGGGCATGAGCCTGTCCCGATAGCTATCGGGAGGCTATCAGCTACAAGTCCTCGCACTTCCTTCGTCAGGCTGTGGGCTTTCCACTTCTATCCCTCACGCAAACCGTAAACGAGAAAAATTCGTTTTCAAAAGAAAACAATATCTGGTTCAATTGCCTCCCGCTTCAGCTGGAGGTTATAATTAAACTTCTATATAGGCTTTAGCCAAACTATGCATTCGGCTAAAGCCACTTACTTGATTCATTTTACTTCCTCCAGCTAAAGCTGGAGGCAATTGAAACAAAAAACAGTTTCAAAATTCCCATTCTACAATATTATAAAACCACGATTGTAATTCTGTAAAACAAAGCACTTAATAAATTGCAAACTTTGTAACATATTAATTTCAAAAATTATATGTCATGATACATACGGAAGAAACCACACATGAAACCATTAAAACTCTTGAAGGATTAATTTCAATTCTTGAAGATGGAAAACTAGGATATACAGATGCAGCCGAACATGTAGAAAATCCAGCCATGAAAACCGACTTTCTTGAATATGCCCGCGAGCGAGCCTTATTTATTATAGAACTGCAAAATCTAATCAACAAACTAGGAAAATCTACAGACACTTCTGGTGGTGGACCGCTTGGAGCCCTACACCGCGCTTGGATTGATATTAAATCGGCATTTACTGGCGGCGACACAGAATCTATTATAAATGCTTGTATTACAGGTGAAGAAGCTGCTGTTGAAAAATACAAAAAAGCACTCGAAGAAAATCATTTAGAACACGATCAAGTGTATATCATTTCAAAACAATTAAACAGTATTCAAAATACTTTATCACAAATTAAAATGAGAGCAAATTAATCGATCGATTCATGCTTTTTTTTTGAAAACTGCTCGGTCTTCGGATCGGGTGGTTTTTTTGTTTGAAAGATTAGCACAAAACCATTTTCCTGGCGTCAGGAAAATGGCAAACCAATTATAGTATAATTAAACCAGAATTAACAACTATCGCTTATCATCATTCCATATTAAGTTAACAATTTCAAAAAAATCGCTTCATCACTAGCAAACTCAAATAATTTATTAGACCTTTGCACACTTTTTTTCGGGAATACCACAAAAGTCTAAAGTTTTAGAAATGAAGAAGAAAATCGAAATATTAGCTCCTGCTAGAGATTTAATTGGAGGAATCGCTGCCATAAATAGTGGTGGCGATGCTGTATATATTGGTGCACCACAATTTGGAGCACGTTCTAATGCCAACAACTCTATTGAAGATGTTGCTGAACTCGTAAAATACGCGCACTTATTTAACGCACAGGTTTTTGTAGTTATGAATACCATTTTGTACGACAATGAATTAGAAACTTGTCGTGCTATGATTTGGGAACTATACGATATTGGCGTAGATGCTTTGATTATCCAAGACATGGCGATTATGGAAATGGACTTGCCTCCTATCGTACTTCACGCCAGTACACAAGCCAATAATCGTGATGCCGATAAAATTAAATTCTTAAAAGACGCTGGTATTAAACGTGTAGTTTTAGCACGTGAATTAAACCTGCATCAAATTAAAACAATATACGACGAAGCTGATGTTGAATTAGAGTTTTTCGTAACTGGAGCTTTATGTGTTTCATTTAGCGGAAACTGTTATATGAGCGTCGCTAACGGAGAACGTAGCGCCAACCGTGGTTCTTGTGCACAAAACTGCCGTTTACCTTATAACTTAATCGACGGAAACGGAGATACTTTAATCAGAAACAGCCACTTGCTTTCGATTAAAGATTTAGACGTTTCAGATCAGATTCCAAATTTAATTGAAGCGGGAATCGTTTCTTTCAAAATTGAAGGAAGATTAAAAGACGTTGCTTATGTTAAAAACAACGTATCTTATCTACGTCAAAAATTAGACAGCTATCTAGAAGGAAGCGATAAATACATCAAAGCTTCTTCTGGAAAATGCACCTATACTTTCGATTCTACTTTAAGCAGAACTTTCAATCGTGGTTATACTGATTATTTCGTAAACGAAAGACACAGCTCAATTGGTTCTTGGGAAAGCCCAAAATCAAAAGGTCAATATATCGGTAAATTAATTAGAACTGTTGGAAACGCTTACGAAATCGAAAACGGCGAATTATTAAACAACGGTGACGGACTTTGTTTCATCAACGAAAATAACGAAGCTGACGGAATCTACGTAAACAAAGCCGAAAACGGAAAAGTTTATCCAAACGTTTTAAAAGAAATCAAAGACGGAACTTTCATCTATAGAAATAACGACGCCGCTTTCATCAAAATTGTAGAGAGAGAAGACAGTGCGATCCGTAAAATCGGAACTACTTTATTACTTACCGAAAACGAGAACGGTTTTGAGTTAATCGCAACCGACGAAGACGGAAACGTAAGTACAGTAAAATTAGAGCATCCGAAAGAAAAAACGAAAACAGGCGAATCAATCGAAGAAAACATCAAAGTTCAATTGGCAAAAACAGGTTTTACACCTTACAGCGCCGATGAAATCAATGTTATGTTCTCTGAGAACTGGTTCCTTCCTATTTCAAAAATCAACGAAATGAGAAGAAATGTTTTCGAACAATTATCAGAAATTCGTTTGGCAAATTACGTTCGTGAAGAGCACCAATTAGTTAAAACATCACATCCATATCCAGAAACCAAATTGGATTTCATGTACAATGTTTCGAACAAAACCGCTCGTAAATTCTACGAACGTCACGGTGTTACTGAAATCGAAAAAGCTTTCGAATTGCAATGGGATCCAGGAAAATCTCGTGTAATGACAACCAAATATTGCATTAAATACGAATTGAAAAAATGCCCGATTCACCAAAAAGATATAGTGGGCGTTAAAGTAAAAGAACCTTTAGTTTTAAAACAGGGCGAATTGGAATACAAACTAAAATTCAACTGCAAACCCTGCGAAATGGAAATCTGGGAAAAAGATGCCGAATTTGAAATTGAAGAAGATCATTTTCACTAAAAAAGTTTAAGCGCAAAGAATTACGCAAAGGTTCGCAAAGATTATTTTAAAATCTTTGCGAACCTTTTTATTTTGGGCGTGTCCCTCCGGGTCGGGCTATCGGCTACAAGTCCTCGCACTTCCTTCGTCAGGCTCCGGGCTTTCCACTTCTATCCCTCACGCAAACGGTTTTATAAGAGAGTTTTCGTTTTTCCAGTATTCATATACACACAATCTTGTCATTTCGAGGAACGAGAAATCTTCGCAAGTAACTCCGTTCCAATAAGCCAATCTTTATAGAGCTACTCGTGGAGATTTCTCGTTCCTCGAAATGACAAACTGTGTGGTTACTTTGTCTTAAAACTAAAATCTAGTACAAAATTAAATCTCCTGAATCTGCAAAATCTGCGTAAAAAATTCTCTGCGCCTTTTTTTAACTTTAAAACAAAAACTTAGCGCTCTTTGCGTTCCCGATAGCTATCGGGATTGCGAACTTTGCGGTTAAAAGCTTTTTCCCTACATTTACTACTCAAACAATACACTACTCCAAAATGAAAATACTACTCCTCGGTTCAGGCGAATTGGGTAAAGAATTTGTTATTGCCGCACAACGAATCGGACAAACCATAATTGCAGTTGATAGTTACGAAAACGCACCAGCAATGCAAGTCGCACACGGCTTTGAAGTAATCAATATGCTCGACGGCGAAGCACTTGACCGAATCGTAGCCAAACACCAACCTGATTTTATTGTTCCCGAAATAGAAGCCATTCGTACTGAACGTTTTTACGATTACGAAAAACAAGGAATTACCGTAGTTCCTTCAGCGAAAGCGGCCAACTTCACCATGAATCGTAAAGCTATTCGTGATTTAGCCGCAAAAGAACTTGGTTTGAGAACTGCAAAATACGAATACGCAACATCTGCAGAAGAACTTCAAAAAGCGGTTCAGGCAGTTGGAATTCCATGCGTAGTAAAACCTTTAATGTCTTCGTCTGGAAAAGGGCAATCGACTATCAAAACAGAAAATGATATCGAAAAAGCGTGGCAATATGCCGTTGCAGGTTCGCGTGGTGATGTTATCGAAGTTATTGTAGAAGCTTTTGTAAATTTCCATTCTGAAATTACACTTTTAACGATTACTCAAAATAACAATCCAACTTTGTTTTGCGCTCCAATTGGACACAGACAAGAACGTGGCGATTATCAGGAAAGCTGGCAGCCTGCTTTGGTTTCAGAAAAAGATTTGTATGAAGCTCAAGATATGGCCGAAAAAATTACTGAAGCACTTGGCGGTGCTGGACTTTTTGGCGTTGAATTTTTCCTAACAAATGAAGGCGTTTATTTCTCTGAACTTTCTCCTCGTCCTCATGATACCGGAATGGTAACTTTGGCTGGAACTCAGAATTTCAACGAATTCGAATTACATTTAAGAGCCATTTTAAGTCTTCCAATTTTCGAAATTACTTTAGAAAAAGCTGGAGCAAGTGCTGTAATTTTGGCATCAGAAGATTCTGCAAACCCAACTTTTACTGGAATCGAAAAAGTAGCCGCTTTACCAAAAACCGATTTCAGAATTTTCGGAAAACCGACATCAAGACCTTACCGCAGAATGGGAGTTGTTTTAAGCCATGATACACTTTCGACTCCAATTAACGAAGTAACAGAACGCGCCAAAGAAACAACAAAATTAATAATTGTAAATTCGTAGAATTAAATTAAAAATTTTCTTTAACACATAGAAACATAGATTTTAATTCTAATAAAAAAGGGAAAAGAAAAAACAAGTTTTCACACATAGCTATGTGCATTGAAACAAGTGAAACGCCTTTATATACAAAGCAGAACTATGATTCTATGTGTTTACATACACACAACAAATTAACTATAAATTCTTAACTATGAAAAATATACTTTTAGCGACTTTCCTTTTTATTGGAATCGCAGTACAAGCGCAAGACAAAAAGAAATTTGACAAACCAACAGTCGTTGAAGCTTCATGCGGAGAATGTCAATTTGGAATGAAAGGCAAAAGCTGTGATCTTGCCGTTCGTATTGATGGAAAATCATATTTCGTTGACGGAACAACAATTCACGATCACGGTGATGCTCACGCTGAAAAAGGTTTCTGCAACGCAATCAGCAAGGCTTTAGTTACGGGAGAGATCAAAGGAGACAGATTCAAAGCAACTTCATTTACTTTAATCGACGATAAAAAATAATGGCATTAATTCTAGAAAATATTGCTAAACACGTTTCTCTGACACCAGAAGAACAAGCGCTTTTTTTATCCAAACTCGAAACCAACACTTACAAAGCCAAAACGGTTTTATTAAACGCTGGTGAAGTCTGCAAACATTCCTATTTTGTAAATTCAGGTATTTTAAGAAGTTTCAACATCAACGATAATATTGTAGAACATGTACTTTCTTTTGCTTGCGAAGGCTGGTGGATGAGTGATATGTACAGTTATTTTTCGCAAAAACCAGGACAACTTTTTATTGAAGTTTTAGAAGAAGCTGAAGTGGTTTCTTTATCCAAAGAAAATCAGGAGCAATTGTATCTTGAAATTCCGAAACTGGAACGTTTTTTCAGAATCTTAATTGAAAACTCTTTAGTAGCAAATCAGCAACGATTAATGGACAACTTGAGTTTGCCTGCGGAAGAGCGTTTTGAAAAATTTACTAAAAAATACGGAACATTGGTTCACAAAGTTCCTCAAAAACAAATCGCTTCTTTCATTGGGGTAACACCAGAATTCTTTAGCAAAATGAAAGCTCGTCTTTTAAAGAAATAAAGTTTTTTTGCCACAGATTTCACAGATTAAAGTGATTTTTTTTCGCCACGAATTTCACAAATTTTCACGAATTTTATTTCAATTTAATTTGTGAAATTCGTGGCGACATTTTTTTAATCCTTTCAATCTGTGAAATCTGCGGCTAAAAAAAACACGGCTCAAAAATGAACCGTGCATAGTGAATTAAAATTGCTCAACCTCAGTAGAATGTTCCATTGCGGTTATAGCTGATTTTCCTAACATCACCGTATTTTGAACAGCATCGAAATATGAAGTTCCTACGAAAGCCTGATGTTTTACGGCTCTGAATCCGTTTTTCTGCAAAGCGAATTCACGTTCCTGCAATTCAGAGTATCCTGCCATTCCTCGTTCTTTGTAGGCTTTAGACAATTCGAACATGCTCGTATTCAAAGCGTGAAATCCTGCTAAAGTGATGAATTGAAAACTATATCCCATTGCAGCTAAATCTTCTCTGAACGTTTCCATTTCGGCAACTGATAATTTTGCTGCCCAATTGAAAGACGGAGAACAATTATACGCCAGCATTTTATCTGGGAATTCTTTTTTCATTGCTTTTGCAAACTTTCTCGCATAATCCAAATCCGGATTACTGGTTTCCATCCAAATTAAATCGGCATAAGGCGCGTAGCTTAAACCTCTAGCAATTCCTTGGTCGATTCCGTTTTTTACATAGAAGAAACCTTCCGCTGTTTTTTCTCCCGTTAGAAATTTTCTATCTCTTGGATCTGCATCGCTTGTCAATAAATTAGCTGCATCAGCATCTGTTCTTGCCACAATTAAAGTAGAAACACCCATAACATCTGAAGCCAATCTAGCCGCAATCAATTTGTTAATGGCTTCTTGAGTTGGCACCAAAACTTTTCCGCCTAAGTGCCCACATTTTTTAGCAGAACTTAATTGATCTTCAAAATGAACTCCAGAAGCTCCGGCTTCAATCATTGATTTCATTAGTTCGAAAGCATTTAGGTTTCCGCCAAAACCTGCTTCGGCATCGGCTACAATTGGAACTAAATAATCTTTTTTATCTTCAATATTATTTACAGTCTGAATCTGATCGGCACGTAATAAAGCGTTGTTGATCTTTTTTACCACCATCGGAACGCTATTTACCGGATAAAGCGATTGATCAGGATACATTTCTCCCGCCAGATTTGCATCAGCAGCAACCTGCCAGCCGCTTAAGTAAATTGCTTCTAAACCCGCATCGACTTCCTGAATCGCCTGATTTCCAGTCAATGCTCCCAAACCTGCAACATAATCCTGACTTTTTAACTTTCTCCATAATTTCTCTGCACCCATTTTTGCAATAGAATGCTCTATTTTATAAGACCCTTGAAGCGTTACTACTTCACTCGCAGTGTATGGACGCTCTACTCCTTTCCATCTCGGGTTCGTAATCCAATCGTTAATCAATTCCTGAATTCTGTCTTCTGTTGTTTTCATAAATGATATAGTTAAGTTGGTTAGTAAGTAAATTAGTGTTATGTGATTTCCTGGAAGGTCTTTTTTTGACCTTGTAGGTATTTGCATTCTCGATCAAAATACCTACAAGGTTTTCAAAACCTTGCAGGAATTCAAATCAATTCTTTTATAAATACTTATAGCAAGGAATAGTTAGGAAATCCACAAAATGCAGGTTCACAACCAGTCTTTCCAGTAATTTTTCGGCTAATGGAAATTGCTGTTTTTCGTGATTTTCTTCTCCTAACTCTTCTTTAATTTTTCGGCATTCATCTAAAGCCAATTCATGATAATACGCTAAGTCCAATTTTCGTCCGTTATCCAAAATCACTTTATTCTGAAGCCATTGCCACAATTGCGATCTCGAAATTTCAGCTGTTGCCGCATCTTCCATCAAATTATGAAGCGCTGCTGCGCCTTGTCCGTTCAACCATGAAGCCAAATATAAAACCGCAACATTGATGTTTTTTCGAACGCCATTTTCTGTGATTAATCCAATTGGCGGTTCGATTAAATCGGCTTCTGTAATTTTTCGATGTTCTCTTTTAATATGAATCTGATTTGGAGTTGGCATTCCTTTATCAAAAACTTCTTTTGCAATGGTAACCAAATCTGGATGCGCCACCCAGGTTCCATCATGACCATTTCGAACTTCGCGTTCTTTATCGGTTTTTACTTTCGCGAAAGCGATAGCATTTGCTTCTTCATTATTACGAATCGGAATCTGCGCTGCCATTCCACCGATAGCATGAATTCCTCTTTTATGGCATCTTTGGATAACCAAATTTGAATACGCATTCATAAAAGGCGAAGTCATATTTACCTGATCGCGATCTGGAACTATGAACTTTGGATTTTTTCTGAACTTTTTAATGTAAGAGAAAATATAATCCCAGCGTCCGCAGTTCAAACCAACAATGTGCTCTTTCAATTCGTAAATGATTTCATCCAACTGAAAACTTGCTGTTATGGTTTCAATTAAAACCGTCACTTTTATAGTTCCGCGTTTCAGATTCAGATAATCTTCAGTAAAATCAATTACATTATTCCACCAGCGTGCTTCCAGATAATGTTCCAATTTCGGAATGTAGAAATAAGGCCCCGAATTGTTTTCTAAAAGTTTTTTATGATTATGAAAAACATACAAACCAAAATCTACCAAAGAACCCGAAACTTCTTTTCCTTCAATCAAAACATGTTTTTCAGGCAGATGCAAACCTCTCGGGCGAACAATCAGTGTTCCAATTTTTTCGTTTAAATGATACGATTTCTGCTTCACCAAATCGGTAAACGTGATGGTTCTGTTTACAGCATCTATTAAATTCATTTGTCCATCCATCAGGTTTTGCCAAGTTGGCGAAGTGCTGTCTTCAAAATCGGCCATAAAAGTTTTGGCACCAGAATTCAGAGCATTGATAATCATTTTGCGGTCAACTGGTCCAGTAATTTCAACTCTTCTATCCTGTAAATCTTTCGGAATTTCTCCAGCTGTCCAATTACTTTCTCTGATGCTTTTGGTTTCCGGAATAAAAACCGGCATGATTCCCTGATCAAAAGTGACTTGTTTCTGTTCTCTCTGTAAAAGCAATAATTTTCTTTGCGATTCAAACTTTTTGTGCAATTCGATAATAAACGCAGTCGCTTCTTCGGTCCAGATTTTTGGATAAGCAAGCTTTTTGTCGGCTAGGAATTCTATAGCCATTTCAGTGATCTCTAATTGGTTTTTCATAGCTGCAGATTTTATTTTTTAATTTTAAAAAACAGATTCTCTGTTTATTATTTTCATTTCATCAAAACGACTCAATCATAACTAATTCATAATTAACAAGTTTCAACGATACAATGTTATAAAAAAGTTTTTTACAAAACAAGCGAACGTTCGCTAAATTTTAAAAATATTTTTTTTTGCGATTATTTTTAGATTACTTACATTTGGATTATGGATATCGAAAAAGACTATATAAAGCTGATTTTTGGGCTAAAAATGAAACAAGTTCGTACACAAAAAAACTTGTCTCTTTTTGGTTTGGCCAAACTGACTAATCTTTCAAAATCGTACTTAAACGAGATTGAAAAGGGAAAAAAATATCCAAAAACAGATAAAATTTTGCTTTTATGCGAACATTTGGACGTGCCTTACGACCAAATGGTATCTTTAAAACTCGATAATAACCTCGCTCCTATTGGCGAAATCTTGAAATCTGGAATTTTAAAAGAGATTCCACTAGAGCTTTTCGGAATTCAGGAGGCAGATTTAATTGATATTATTGCGAATGCTCCAGCCAAAGTCAATGCGTTTATTAGTACCATAATCGAAATTGCACAACATTATAATTTAAGCCGTGAGAGTTTCTTTTTAGCTGCTTTGCGTTCGTATCAGGAAGCGCACAGCAATTATTTTGAAGATTTAGAAGAAAAAGTAATCGCATTTTCGAAGTCATTTCAGATTAATCTGGATTCCAAAATCAGCGTTGAAGAATTGGAAGCGATTTTAAAAGAAGAATACGAATACAATATCAAAGAAATCGCTTTTACAGATCAGGAAGCTTTGGGCGATTTACGTTCTATTTATGTTCCGAAAAGCAAAACTTTATTGCTTTCAACCGAACTTGATGCTCCTCAGAAAGCATTTATTTTAGCTAAAGAAATAGCTTATAATTACCTAAAAATTTCCGATCGCTTGCTAACTTTCAGCTGGATTAAGTTTGAAAATTTCGATCAGGTTCTACATAATTTTTACGCTTCTTATTTTGCCGGTGCTTTATTATTGCCAAGAAAATTAGTGGTCGATAAAATCAATTCTTTTTTAGAAAATGAAAATCCAAAACCGGAAGAGTTTGTTCAATTAATTGAAAGTTTTGAAGTCTCTCCAGAATCTTTTTATCAAAGATTGACCAATTTATTGCCAAAAGATTTTCAGTTGAAGAATCTTTTCTTCCTAAGATTATCACATAAAATCGGTTCTGATTTTTATCAGATAAATAAAGAATTACACATTACGCATCAACAGGAACCGCACGCCAACGAAACCAACGAGCATTATTGCAGAAGATGGGTTTCGGTAAAAACAATTGACGAAGCTATCAAACAAAATAAATCTCACTTTCTTGATGCACAAATATCCAGTTATGCCAATAGCGGCAACGAATATTTAGTTTTTTCATCGGCTACAAAAGATCCTTTTTTGCATGATACCATTAGAAGTATTTCTGTTGGAATTTTGATTAATCCAACCATGAAAAAGAAATTCAAGCTCATTGACGGAAAACCTTTGGTAAAACGAATTGTTGGTGTAACTTGCGAAACTTGTGCAGTTAAAGATTGTCTGGAAAGAGCCGCTCCGCCAATTGTTTTAGAAAGAAAGAAACGCCACGAGAATACGGATGCAGTAGTACAGCAGTTTATGAATCAATATAGCTAGAATGCCATGAAATATTTTGCCTTAATAATCACTTTGTTTTTCATCAACTTCAACCAGAAAACGGATAAACTTACTGGCCGTTACAATTATATGATTGAAGATGAAGGCGCTTATATTCTGAAAGATAAAATTACTTTTAAGGATAGCGTTTTTGCGTTTGATAACAAGTATCTGCCGAAAGGGAGAATTTCTTATGGCAATGCGATATTATTGGATAATTTCATTAATACTGATTTGATTATCAGCATTCCAAAAGATCAAATCGAAAAAGACACTATTCCTTTTTTTATGCATGATAAGAAAAATTCTTCTTCAAATTATCTTGATGAAGTGGTTGGGAAAGGGAAATTGGTTAGGATTAAATAACTACTCCTGCCATTATTAGTTCTTATTTGTCATTCCGAGGTAAAACCTTTGAACCTCTGTACCTTTGTGCCTTTCAACCTTCTTGTAAAAATGAAACTTCTAAAATAGCCCCGATAGAAGTGGAAATCCTTTTGTGGTGGGGTTCACCACAAAAGATTGCAACGGATAGCGGGACTAAACGTCTTTTGAAAACAATACTTCCGCTCCTGAAAAAAACCTTTGGACCTCTGCAACTCTGACCCTTTGCACCTCAAAAAACCTTTCTTAACCTAGATTAAGTGCTTTTCCTTTACATCGACCGTATCTTTGTACTATAAAAATAACAAAAGGACAAAATCATGGAAAATATAGTATTGCACAAAGCAGACACAAGAGGAAACGCAAATCACGGATGGTTGAACGCTTATCATAGCTTTAGTTTTGCGAGCTGGTATAATCCGGACAGAATTCAGTTTGGAGCACTTCGTGTTTTGAATGATGATACGATTGCAGCCGGAATGGGTTTTGGAACGCATCCTCATGATAATATGGAAATTATTACAATCCCGCTTGAAGGTGATTTGGCCCACAAAGACAGCATGGGAAATACTGAAATCATCAAAAATGGAGATATTCAGGTGATGAGTGCTGGAACTGGAATTCAGCATAGTGAGTTTAATCCAAATGCAGATCAGCAGACTAAGTTATTACAGATTTGGTTGTTTCCAAACAAAAGAAATGTTACGCCACGCTATCAGCAGATTACTATGGATGTTGCCGACAGACATAACAAATTGTCTCAGGTTTTATCTCCAAATGCAGATGATGAAGGAGTTTGGATTCAGCAAGATGCTTGGTTTAATATGGGGAATTTCGATTCTGGAGTTACTGCTGAATATAAAATCAAAAAAGAAGGAAACGGAGTTTATGCTTTCATTTTAAAAGGAAATGTTACCATCAACGGTCAGGAATTAAACTCTCGTGATGCGGTTGGAATTTCAGGAACTGATACTTTGAATATTAAAGCCAATACAGATGCTGAATTTTTATTAATGGACATTCCAATGAATTATTAATTCAAACAAAAACAATTAACACCAGCACTTTGAAACGATAATAAACCTGTAAATCAGATTATTATCGTTTCTTTTTTTATTCCATTTCAGAAAAGAAAGACTAACTTTATAAGTAAAAAAAATTGGTCTGACTTTAAAATTAAACTAACTCTTAAAATTTTAAACCATGAATCCAAATAACCTCACTAAAGAATACACAAACGGAGAAGTCACGATTGTATGGCAATCTGGAAAGTGTATTCATTCGGCAAATTGTGTCAAAAACAATCCAGATGTCTTTCGTCCAAAAGAAAAACCGTGGATTACTCCAGAGAAATCTACAACTGAGAAAATTATTTCGACTGTAAACAAATGTCCTTCGGGGGCATTGACATTTTACATGAATAACAAAAGCTAAGCTTTACGCATTAGTTTTTTGCCACAGATTAAAGTGATTTTTTTGCCACAAATTGCACAAATTTTCACAAATTTTGATTCAATTTATTTCGTGGAAATCTGTGCAATTGCTTCGCCGATTCGCTATCGCTCGGGGCGTGGCAATATATTTTTTAATCTGTTTGATCTGTGGCAAAACCATTACATTTTTTATTTCTTAATCTAGGTTAAGTGCTCCAGGACAACTGTCACCGTAACTTTGTCCTATCAAAATGAAACAAATTAATTATTTAAAAAAATAAAATTATGGCAACTACAAAATGGTCAATTGACCCAACTCACTCAGAAATTGGTTTTAAAGTTAAACACATGATGTTTACTAATGTTTCAGGAAAATTTGGAACTTATGACGCTACTGCATCCACAGAAGGTGAAAGTTTTGATAATGCAGATTTCAGTTTTTCTGCCGATATCTCTTCAATCGACACTGCAAACGCAGATCGTGATGGACATTTAAGAAGCGGCGATTTCTTTGATGCAGAGAATAATCCAAAATTAACTTTCAAATCTTCTGCTTTCAAAAAAATTAATGATGGCGAATTTGAATTAACTGGAGATTTAGACATTAAAGGTGTTTCAAAAACAGTGAAATTCCCAGTTGAATTTAGCGGAATCATGACTGATCCTTGGGGAAATACAAAAGTAGGTTTAAGCATAGAAGGAAAAATTAATCGTAAAGATTGGGGTTTAAACTGGAACTCGGCTCTTGAAACAGGGGGTGTTTTAGTAGGAGAAGAAGTTCGTTTGAACATTGAATTACAATTTGTAAAACAAGCCTAATCTATTTGGTTTTAGATTTAATTGGTTGGTTATTGAAGCCCTGCATTTTGCAGGGCTTTTTGTTTGCCACGAATTATACGAATTTCCACAATTTTTTTCTCGCAAAGCCGAAATTTGCCACAGATTTAAAGGATTTCCATAGATTAGAAATCCAAATAATCTTTTTAATCTGTGGCTAAAAAATAATTCGTGGAAATTCGTGTAATTAGTGGCAAACCTCAAAATTCATCTTACTGTGTTTCTAAATTCTGTTGGCGACATTCCTGTTTGTTTTTTGAAGAAACGAGAGAAATAGGAATAATCTTCGTAGCCAACCTTAAAGGCAACTTCGTTTACGGCTAATTGCTTGTCGATCAACATTCTTTTGATTTCCAGAATTACTCTGTCAGTAATGACTTCTGTGGCTGTTTTTTGGAGAATTTCATTGCAGATTCTGTTTAAGTGTTTCAGCGTGATATTTAGTTTTTCTGCATAAAACGAAGGCAGTCTTTGCGTTTTGTAATATTCTTCTAAAAGCGATTCAAACTTATTGATTTTGATATTGTATGAATGCGTTTGATGCGAATAGGTTTCTCCATATTTTCTCGCCACTTCAATGTGAATACAATCCAATAAATTCAATAATTTATCTAATTGGTATTTATTATTTTGAATGTTTTCCTGAATCAATAAATCAAAATAAGGTTGGATTTTTGGAATTTCTTTTTCTTCAAAAACCATTTCAGGTCGGTTTTGAATGGAATGATAAAAATTATAATCGTTTATCTTTTTTTGGCCGAAATACAGATTATATAATTCCTGTGAAAAGATAATTACAAAACCTTCTATGTCTTCAGATAAATTCCAATGGTGCATTTGTCCTGGCTGCAGCACAAACAAGCTTCCTCTTTTGATTTCAAACTGATCAAAATCGACTTCATGTAAGCCAGAACCTTTTGTAAAAAACACCATTAAATACGAATCATGGCGGTGCGGTTCTTCGACAAAACTGTGATTTTTTAGATGTTCCGTAAAAGTATTCACATAAAAATCACGATGAATATCGTTACAGCTGAAATTCTGAACACTATAAATGGGATATTTCTTCATAACAAATGTCTTTATTGTGCTACAATAAGCGAAGATACTAAAAAGACTTTTATAATGCCATAAATTACCTTTGTACAAACAAAAATCAACACTATCATGTCAAGCGCATTAACTCATATTTTAAAAAACGAATGTCCTGTTTGTCATAAAGGAAAAGTTTTTACAGATAAAAATATCTTTCTAAATTTCAGTTTTCCAAAAATGAATGAATACTGCAGTCATTGCAATTATAAATTCCAAAAAGAGCCTGGCTATTTCTTTGGCGCCATGTATGTAAACTACGGATTAACAGTCGCTCAAGGAATTGCAACATATTGTATTGCTCAGTATTTTTTCGAAACAAACTTCGATTTAAGAATCCTTCCTATTATTGCTGTTGTAATTACTTTGCTTACTCCTTTTAATCTTAGATTTTCAAGATTAGCATGGATTTATATGTTTAAGGGGTATACGAGCTAAAAAAATAGTACTTTTGCCTTTCAATTGAAACTAATTTTCAATCCAAAAAATAAAAAACAAATTAGACAAATGAAAGCATACGTATTTCCGGGTCAAGGAGCGCAATTCACAGGAATGGGTAAAGACCTTTATGAAAATTCGGCTTTAGCCAAAGAATTATTCGAAAAAGCAAATGAAATTCTAGGTTTCAGAATTACAGATATCATGTTTGAAGGCACTGCCGAAGAACTAAAAGAAACTAAAGTAACGCAGCCAGCTGTATTTTTACACTCTGTTATTTTAGCTAAAACTTTAGAAGATTTCAAACCGGAAATGGTTGCAGGGCATTCATTAGGAGAATTCTCTGCTTTGGTTGCTAACGGAACTTTATCTTTTGAAGATGGTCTTAAATTAGTTTCTCAACGCGCTTTGGCAATGCAAAAAGCTTGCGAAATTACACCATCTACAATGGCTGCTGTTTTAGGTTTGGCTGATAATATTGTCGAAGAAGTTTGTGCTTCTATCGACGGAGTTGTGGTTGCAGCTAACTATAACTGCCCAGGGCAATTAGTAATTTCTGGTGAAACTACTGCTGTTGAAAAAGCTTGTGAAGCTATGAAAGCTGCTGGAGCAAAACGTGCTTTAATTTTACCTGTAGGAGGAGCTTTTCACTCTCCAATGATGGAACCAGCAAGAGAAGAATTGGCAGCTGCAATTGAAGCAACTACTTTTTCTAATCCGATTTGTCCAGTATATCAAAACGTTACTGCAAATGCAGTTTCTGATGCTAATGAAATTAAAAAGAACTTAATCATTCAATTGACTGCTCCTGTAAGATGGACACAATCTGTACAGCAAATGATCGCTGACGGTGCTACTTTGTTTACTGAAGTTGGTCCTGGAAAAGTTTTAACTGGTTTGATTAATAAAATTGATAAAGAAGCAGCTGTTGCTAACGCTTAATTAGTGTTCAGTCTCAGTGACAGTTTTCAGTTAAAACTATACACATAAAAAAGCTCTGAAAAATAGATTTTTCAGAGCTTTTTGTCATTTCGACGAAGGAGAAATGACATACTAAAAGAAAAATAAAAAAGATATATGCTTTTAGAATTTACATTATAAAGTTTTCTTTTCTTTCTTCTTGTAATTCACAATAAAAACCCCAAGAATAATTAAAGCTGTAGCAATAATAAAATCAATCGTAATTACTTCATCCAAAAGCAACCAGCCCAAGAAAACAGCTATTATTGTATTAATATAGGACAGAATAGAAACTTGAACCGCTGTAACATGTTTTAGTGCATAATTATAACAAAAGAAAGCAATTACAGATCCAAATATTGATAAATACAAAGCCGCAAAAATGCTTTTTGAACTCCACGAGTTAAAATCTGGATTTGGCGAGAATATTGAAGCCAAGACCAACTGAATACAAGATGCAATTGTAAATTGGTAAAATAAATTGAGCGTTATATTTTTCGATTTATTAGCATGCGTTTTGGTATAAATTGTTCCAGCAGCCCAAGCCAAAATTGCAAATCCCATAAAAATCATTCCAGTTCTGTAATTAACATCTAAAAATGATCCTAGTCCATCTTTAAAGATAAAAACTACTCCCAAGAACCCGATAATTACACCTATAAACCCCTTTAAACTCATTTTTTGCAATCCAAACAAAATACTGCCCAAGAAAATAAGAATTGGAGTCAGGGCATTTATAACCGATGCTAGTCCGCTTGGAATATTCTGCTCAGCAATTGTTGTAAAACCATTAGCAATCACAAGCATTAAAACCGAGGCAATAAGCTGTTGCTTAAAATTTCCCCATCCAATCCATTTTAATTCCTTTTTGAACAATAAAATGGTCATCATAATCAATCCCGCCAATCCTTGACGAATTGAAGTTACAAACCAAGGCGGGATAGTCTCAACTGCAACACGAATTCCTAAAAAAGTTGTACCCCAAATAATTCCAACTGCTGCAAGAGCAAAAATTAATTTATAATCTAAACTTTGTTTCATAATAATTAATAGCTAAAAAAAATCCCAAACTATATTGCTATAATCTGGGATTTTAAAAATTTATAATTTTATTAAAAAATTACTTATTCCTCACTTTTTGTTCCCATTTCCAAGCACTTGCCATTGCTTCGTCCAAACTTAGTTCAGCCTTCCATCCTAAGACATTATTTGCCTTATCTGTATTTGCATAAGCTTCAGTAATATCACCTTCGCGACGAGGCATCATCTTATAAGGCAGATTTTTACCGCTGACTTTTTCAAAACTATGAATGACTTCAAGAACAGAACTTCCTTTTCCTGTTCCTAAATTAAAGGTTTCTACTTTTGCTAAATTCTTTTTGTTTAACAAACGCTGTAAAGCAATTACGTGCGCTTTCGCCAAATCTACTACGTGAATGTAATCACGAACAGCAGTCCCGTCTGTTGTTGGATAATCGTTTCCAAAAACCGATAATTCCTGACGCAAACCGACTCCCGTTTGGGTAATAAACGGAACTAAATTTTGAGGAACTCCCAATGGCAATTCACCAATCTGTACAGATTCGTGCGCTCCAACTGGATTAAAGTAGCGTAATAAAATAGCGCTGATATTGGTAACTTTAGCAGTGTCTGTAATAATTTCTTCTCCGATCTGTTTTGTATTTCCATAAGGAGACATTGCAGTTTGCACTGGAGCATCTTCTGTAATCGGCATTTTTTCGGCTTGGCCGTAAACCGTACAAGAAGAACTGAAGATAAAACTTGCTTCGGGTTTTTGCTGTAACTCCTGTAAAAGATAAACCAAACTGCTAATGTTGTTTTCATAGTACAACAAAGGCTGTTCAACACTTTCACCAACCGCTTTTGAAGCCGCAAAATGAATCACACCAGTAACATCATGATGCTTTTTAAAAAAATCCCTAACGGCGCTTTTTTCTCTTAAATCAATTTTTTCGAATAAAGGCGTTTTTCCTGTAATCGCTGTAATCCCTTTTAAAACATCTTCTGAAGAGTTTGAAAGATTATCAATTATCACAACTTCGAAGCCTTCATTTTGCAATTCGACTACGGTGTGAGAACCAATAAACCCTAATCCTCCTGTTACTAATACTTTCATTTTGTGGTTGTTTTCTTGTGGTTATTTTAGTTTAAAGCTTTTTTTATTTGTTCAAAAATTCTAAAACAGAATCTGTAATAAATTTAATTTGTTCGTCATCAAGTTCAGTATGCATTGGTAAAGCAATAACTTCCTGCACTAATTGGTTTGTAACAGGGAATTGCTCCTCTTTGTAACGCGGATCTAAATATGCTTTTTGAGAATGCAATGGGATTGGATAATAAATCGCACATGGAATTCCTTTATCTAATAAATGCTGCATTAAAGCGTTTCTATCTGCGTCTAAAATTCTTAAAACATATTGATGAAAAACGTGATCATTTTCGTTTGCATCAAAATCTGGCGTAATAATTTTTGCATTTCCTGCAAAAGCCGCGTTGTATTTAGTTGCAGCCAAACGACGTGCTTTATTATATTCATCCAAAAGAGGCAGTTTTGCATTCAAAACTCCCGCCTGAATACTGTCTAAACGTGAATTTACCCCCACAACATCGTGGTGGTAACGCTCATACATTCCGTGATTTACGATTCCACGAATAATATGCGCCAATTTATCGTCATTTGTAAAAATCGCTCCTCCATCTCCATAACAACCCAAGTTCTTAGAAGGGAAAAATGAAGTTGCCGCAACGTGACCAATTGTCCCCACTTTTACTTTTGATCCAGATTTCGAAATATAATCTGCTCCAATTGCTTGTGCGTTATCTTCGATTACATATAAATTGTATTCTGCTGCAATTTCCATAATCGCGTCCATATTAGCCGCACGTCCAAATAAATGAACTGGAACAATCGCTTTTGTTTTTGGCGTAATTGCTTTTTTCACTGCATCAATATCGATATTCATATTATGCAAATCAACATCAACCAAAACTGGAGTTAATTGCAATAAAGCAATAACCTCAACAGTTGCAGCAAAAGTAAAATCGGCAGTAATAACTTCGTCTCCTGGTTTCAAATCTAATCCCATCATCGCAATCTGCAACGCATCTGTACCATTCGCGCACGGAATCACATGTTTGGCTCCTAAATAGTCTTCAAGATTTTTTTGAAACTGATGTACTAAAGGTCCGTTGATGTAAGTATTTGTATCTAAAACTTCTTGAATTGAAGCATCTACAGTAGATTTTATTTTCTCGTATTGACTCTTTAAGTCAACCATTTGTATTTTTTTCATTTTCGAATAATATTTAAAAAATTAAAGACTCTATTTTTAACAGAAATCTCTAAAAGGAGGAACAAAAATAGTTATTAATAGCTTCAAACCAATGAAAATAGTCGAAAGAAATGTAATTTAGCTGCAAAAAAAATTACATGCTTTTTTTATACAATCTAACCATTTACATCGCAGGATTTTTCTTAAAAATCATAGCGTTATTTAGTCCGAAAATTAAGCTTTTTGTTGAAGGCAGAAAAAATGTATTTTCAATATTAGAAGAAAAAATTAAAGCAGACGATAAAACCATCTGGTTTCATTCGGCATCCCTAGGCGAATACGAACAAGGGCTTCCCGTAATTGAAAAAATCAAAGAAAAATATCCATCTCATAAAATTGTTGTAACCTTTTTTTCACCATCTGGATACGAAGTGCGTAAAAATAACACAGTTGCCGATGTGACCATTTATTTACCGCTTGACACTAAAAAGAACGCGAAAAGATTTTTAAAGCTGGTTCATCCTGAACTTGCGTTTTTCATTAAATATGAATTTTGGCTAAACTATTTAAAGGAATTAGAAAAAAGCAAAACACCAACTTATCTTATTTCAGGAATTTTCAGAGACAATCAGATGTTTTTTAAATGGTATGGCGGTTTCTACAGAAAAGCGCTAAATGCCTTCACTTATTCCTTTGTTCAGAATGAAAGTTCAAAACAAAAAATTGAATCACTTGGTTTTAAAAATGTAGTTGTTTCTGGCGACACCCGTTTTGATCGTGTAAATGCCATTTTAGCAAGAGACAATCGCTTAGATTTTATTGAGAATTTTAAAAACAATCAGCCAACAATTGTCGTTGGAAGCTCATGGCCTAAAGATGAAGTATTAATTGCAGAATATATCAATCAAGCTCCTGAAAATGTAAAATTCATTATTGCTCCACATAATATTAAGCCAGATCAAATTTCAGATCTTTTGTCGAAAATCACAAAATCGACCATTTTATTCTCAGAAAAAGAAAACAAAGACCTCTCAACCTACAATGTCTTTATAATTGATACAATCGGAATCCTTACTAAGATTTATAGTTACGGAACCATAGCATATGTCGGAGGCGGATTTGGAAATCCTGGGATACACAATATATTAGAGCCTGCTACTTTTGGAATCCCAATCGTAATTGGACCTAATTATTCTAATTTTGCAGAAGCAATTGATTTAGTGAATATTGGCGGATGCATACCAATTTCAACAAACGCGGAACTTAAAGAAATTTTTGACCGATTACTAAACGACAAAAGCTTTTTGGCTGAAAAAAGTGAAATCTGCAGATTATTTATCCAAAATAACAAAGGAGCTACTGAAACAATTATGAAACGCATTTCATAATCTTTTGTAGTAGCAAAAAGTGCTAAATTCTAAAAAACAACAACAAGAGTTCTATTTTTGCTTTTAAAAGATTCTAGCAAATAGTCTTAAAAAACAAAACAAACCATTAGCCAGAGAAATAAAACAGCCTAATTTTGTAAAGATTCTTCAATAAAAAATTATTTCACCAATAAATTAGATAATTTAAGAAAAATTTATAATTTTGGCATATTCTTTGATAAATAAGATAAACGTGAGCAAGGAAAATATTTTAAAAAAAAAGTGAAAAAATATTTTACATATTAAAAAATTTATATCTTTGCCACGAATTAATAATTAACCTTTTATAATAAAGTAAGATGAAAAAAGTATTTTTAAGTTTAGCTGTTGTTGCTGTATTAACTGTTGTATCTTGTAAAAAAGCTGACGCTGCTGCTGAAGCTCCTGCTGTAGATTCTGCTGCTGTTGCTGTTGATTCAGCTGCTGCTGTTGTTGATTCTGCTGCTGCAACTGTTGATTCTGCTGCTGCTAAAGTTGATTCTGCTGCTGCTAAAGTAGAAGAAGTAAAAAAATAATTAGAACCTAAGTTCTAACGATTTTAAAACCATCTTTTTAGATGGTTTTTTTTTATGATTAATTTTTCCATTAATCTACAAGCAATAAAAAAAAGCGTTCATAAATTATGAACGCTTTTTTTTTATTCAGCAGCTTCTTCTATTTCCTCCTCAAGCTCTTCATCTCCAAAAATCGATTCACTCGAAGAAAAATCCAAAATCTCCGACCTCGAAGAATAAGTAACAATTTCTTTTATCCCTTTCTGCAAAAGCAATTCTGTACTGTATTTTCGACTCGTAGCAAAATGAACCTCCCCAAGCATCAGCTTAAAGAAATACTTCCCACCAGAACCTTTAAACTTCAAAAATTTAGCAAGACCAACATTCGCTTTAAACTTCTCAATATCCTCTTCACACTCAAACCTCAATTCATAACTCAAACTCGTAAAGATCACCTTTCCCTTCCGAGAAGTAAACGTAAACTTATATTCATCATTAAACCGCTTGCTAATTACAAAAGCACCCATTTATAAATTTTAGATTTTAGATTGATTTTTTTTGAGATCCTAAGCCGCTAAGCTTCTAAGATACTGAGATTTTTCCTTAGAAACTCAAAAACTTAAATTTTCCCCATAAAAAAAGCCTCTTCAAAAGAAGAGGCTTTAGTACTCAGAGCGGGACTTGAACCCGCACGAACATTGCTGTTCACTGGATTTTAAGTCCAGCGTGTCTACCAATTTCACCATCCGAGCATTGTATGGTTTTTGAGCGAAAAACGGGGCTCGAACCCGCGACCTCGACCTTGGCAAGGTCGCGCTCTACCAACTGAGCTATTTTCGCATTTTCAAATTCTGTTTAAGAACTGCAACACTTGTTTTGTTTCGTATTGCGAGTGCAAATTTAGGACATTTATTCAATTACACAAGCGTTTTTTAAAAAAAAAATCGACTTATTTTATAACCTTCTGATAACCTAAAGTTTAAATTTGAAAAAATTTTGAATTTTATTTTTTTACCAGCATTCTTTTGATCTCATTCAGCTTCATCAACGCTTCTACTGGTGTAATTGCATTAATATCGAGATTAAGAATCTCTTCTTTTATCTCTTCCAACAAAGGATCATCCAGATTAAAGAAACTCATCTGCATTTCTTCATTTGCCGATTTTATTCCGTTTAAAGCATCGCTCGAATGATTCTTTTCCAATTTCTTTAAAAGTTTTTGAGCTTTCGTAATAACCAGCTGAGGCATTCCGGCCATTTTTGCCACGTGAATTCCAAAACTATGCGCGCTACCTCCTTTTACCAGCTTTCTAACAAAAAGAACGGTATCTTTTAACTCTTTTACTGCCACATTGAAATTTTGGATTCTCGGCATCGATTCCGTCATTTCATTCAACTCATGATAATGTGTTGCAAAAAGTGTTTTTGCTCTTCCTGGATGCTCGTGCAAGAATTCAGCAATGGCCCAAGCAATCGAGATTCCGTCATAAGTACTGGTTCCTCTTCCAATCTCATCCAACAACACCAAACTTCTATCTGACAGATTATTCAAAATAGAAGCCGTTTCGTTCATTTCGACCATAAAAGTAGATTCTCCCATTGAGATATTATCTGAAGCTCCAACTCTGGTAAAAATCTTATCTACAATTCCCATTCTAACACTATCAGCAGGAACAAAACTCCCCATTTGAGCCAAAAGCACAATTAGAGCCGTTTGCCTTAAAATCGCCGATTTACCCGACATGTTGGGTCCGGTAATCATAATAATCTGCTGCGTTTCTCTATCCAAGAAAACATCATTGGCAATATATGGCGTTCCAACTGGCAATTGTTTTTCAATTACAGGGTGTCTTCCGTTTTTGATATCCAATTCGAAAGTATCATCTATTTCAGGCTGTACGTATTGGTTTTCGACAGCCATTTGCGTAAACGAACATAAACAATCCAATTGCGCAACCAAATATGCATTCATTTGAACAGGCTTGATGTAAGTAGAAATCCATGCAACTAATTGCTCAAAAAGCTCGCTTTCTATTTTATAGATTTTTTCTTCAGCTCCTAAGATTTTGGCTTCATATTCTTTTAATTCTTCGGTAATATATCGCTCTGCATTTACCAAAGTCTGCTTACGAATCCATTCTTCTGGAACTTTATCTTTATGCGTATTTCTAACTTCAATATAGTATCCGAAAACATTGTTAAAAGAAATCTTCAACGAAGAAATCCCTGTTCTTTCAGATTCACGTTTTTCAATTCCTTCTAAAAACTCTTTTCCTGAAGTCGAAATCGCACGCAATTCGTCCAGTTCTTCATTTATTCCTGAAGCTATTGCATTTCCTTTCGAAATGGCAACTGGCGCATCTTGATTTAAAGTTGTTTTAATTTTTTCGCGAAGCAAATCACAAGCATGCAAACTGTCTCCGATTACTTTAACAGCTTCCTGAGGACTTTCCAACGCAAGGGTTTTAATTGGAATAATGGCATCCAAAGATTCCTTTAAATATACAATTTCACGAGGAGACACTTTTCCTGCAGCAATTTTAGAAATCAAACGTTCTAAATCTGAAATCTGTTTAATCTGATATTGAATATTATGCAGAATTTCAGGATTTGACTTTAAATATGCCACTACTTCATGACGGCTTTTTACTTTGTTTGCGTCTTTTAAAGGCAAAGCCAGCCATCTTTTCAACAGACGCCCTCCCATTGGAGAAAGTGTTTTATCAATAACATCCAAAAGCGTAACTGCATTTGGATTATAGCTATGATACAATTCTAAGTTTCGAATAGTAAAACGATCCATCCAAACATAAGCATCTTCTGCAATACGCTGAATTGCCGTAATATGCTGCACACGATTATGCTGCGTTTCTGACAAATAATACAAAATTGCTCCAGAAGCAATAATTCCTTCTTTTAGTTCCTCAACTCCAAATCCTTTTAAGGAATTCGTTTGGAAATGCTTTGTTAATGTTTCTAAAGCATAATCTTCTTTGTATATCCAATCTTCTAGATAGAAACTATGAAAATCTTCTCCAAAAGCAGTTTTAAAATCATTTTTATTATTCTTTGGAACCAAAACCTCACTTGGATTAAAGTTCTGCAATAATTTATCGATGTATTCTGCATTTCCTTGAGCTGTTAAAAACTCTCCTGTTGAAACGTCCAAAAATGAAATTCCGATATTTTTATTAGCAAAATAAACAGATGCTAAGAAGTTATTAGATTTTGACTGCAAAACCTCATCGTTCAAAGAAACTCCTGGAGTTACAAGCTCCGTTACTCCTCTTTTTACGATTGTTTTGGTCATTTTCGGATCTTCCAACTGATCGCAGATCGCCACACGAAGTCCGGCTTTTACCAATTTTGGCAAATAAGTATTTACAGAATGATGCGGAAACCCAGCCAATGCTGTTTCAGTATCAGACCCTGCTCCTCTTTTAGTTAATGTTATCCCTAAAATCTTAGAAGCTCTAATGGCGTCTTCTCCAAAGGTTTCATAAAAATCTCCTACTCTGAAAAGCAGACATGCATCAGGATATTTAGCCTTGATTTCGTTGTACTGTTTCATTAAAGGTGTTTCTTTCACCACTTTCTCTTTAGCTGCCAAATTATTATATTTTAAATGAAAAAATTAAGACAGCGAATTTATGATTTTTTGACGGCATATCGAAAACTTCAAAAATTAAAATATTTTAAGTTTTTTTTAGTTTACGGTTGGAGAATTTTATATAGCTTTGTTTATCATTTAAAAAAAGACCCTTAAAGATGAAAAAAATAATTTTATTCGCTATGTTAGCTGTTGCTGGTATCACAGTTACTAATGCACAAACAACTAAAAAAGCTAAAGCTGCTAAAGTTGCAAAAGTTGAAGGAGCTGGAATGGTTTTCGAAAACGAAACTATCGATTACGGAACAATTGCACACAATGCTGACGGAAAACGTGAATTCGTTTTTGTAAACAACGGAACAAAACCGTTAATCATTACTAACGCTCAAGGATCTTGCGGATGTACAGTTCCAACTTCTCCAAAAGAACCAATTGCTCCAGGAGCTAAAGGTGTTATTGGTGTAAAATATGCTACTGACAGAGTTGGTGCTTTTACAAAAACTGTAACTATTTCTTCTAACGCTGAAGGACAACCAACAAAAATCCTTACTATTAAAGGTACTGTTTTACCAGATCCAGTAAAAAGCTAATCTGAAAAACATTTAAAATAATCAAAAAGCTTCCTTACCTTTGGAAGCTTTTTTTATGACTAGAATTTAAAACAATGAGAAAACTCGAAAACAGCGAACTAGACCGTAAATCGATTGAAGATTTTAAAAAATCGGAGAAAACCCCTTTAATATTAGTTTTAGACGATATTCGAAGTCTCCACAATATTGGTTCTGTTTTTAGAACAGCTGATGCGTTTTTGATTGAAAAAATAATTTTATGCGGTATTACTGCAACTCCTCCAAACAAAGAAATTCATAAAACTGCTCTTGGCGCAACTGAAACTGTAACATGGGAACATCATGAGAATGTTTTGGAAGTGATTGAAAATTTGAAGAAAGAAAATGTTTTGACTATGGCTATTGAGCAAGTTGAAAGTGCGATTTTTCTTCAGGATTTCAAAATTGAAAAGAACCAGAAATATGCTTTGGTTTTTGGAAATGAGGTTTATGGCGTATCGCAGGAAGCTGTTGCAATCTGTGATGGATGTATTGAAATTCCTCAGTTGGGAACAAAACACTCTCTTAATATTTCTGTAAGTGCCGGAATTGTTGTCTGGGATTTATTTCAAAAAATAAACTGGCCTGAATAAAAATTTATTTTTTTATTCTCAATTAATTGATATTTTTAGCGAATGAAGAATATCAAATTAGCACTCTTTTTCTTTTTATTTTCCGTTTTAAGTTTTAATTTTTCTAATGCAAATGAAAATATAAAAACTTTTAACAAAAAGAATGAATACTTCTCAAAACCAAGTATAAATTCAAAAATAAAAAAACAAAAGAAAAGCAGTTTCGTAATTGACCCTCCAAAACTTATTGCGCACGGAGATCAATTTTATTGCCCACAGACATCAATCAACATTGTAACTGACTTTAGAATTGATCATGACATTGCCGAAAACGGAACACAAGTACTTTATATTCAAATTTCGTCTGGATATTCAAATGGATTTGACCGATTAGAGCTAACAAACCCAACCTTGCATTCTAATATTGTAAGCAGTTGGGACGCTACTTCGGGAAAACTAAGATTGTCAGGAACAACTGCTTCTGAAATTTCTTATGCCGATTTTGTGTCAGCGGTAAAAGATGTTGTCTTTACTAACTCTTCTGCAACAGCTAGCGGAACAAGAACATTTTCTATTACAATTGGACAAGCTAATTATTTGCCTTCTACCGGACATTATTATCTCTTTATTCCAAATATAGGGGTTACTTGGACAAATGCAAGAGATTTAGCCACTTCAAGCACTTACTACGGTCTTCAAGGCTACTTAGCTACCATTTTATCTGCCGATGAAGCCAAACTAATTGGCGAGCAAGCTTCTGGAACTGGTTGGATTGGAGGAAGTGATGCCGAAACAGAAGGTGTCTGGAAATGGGTTACTGGCCCAGAAACCGGAACTGTTTTTTGGAACGGAAATTCAAATGGCTCGACTCCAAATTATGCTTTTTGGAACACAGGCGAACCCAACCAGCAAGGTGATGAAGATTATGCGCACATTACTCAGCCGGGTGTTGGAATACGAGGCTCTTGGAATGATTTATCAAATACAGGTTCACTTACACCTGGAGATGCTTATCAGCCAAAAGGATATATTGTAGAATATGGTGGAATGTCAGGCGAAGCTCCGCTAGAAATTGCTGCTAGCACCAAAATCACAATTCCTATAGCAACTCCTGCTATTGACCCAACCCCAGTTTGTGATTCGGGAAGTTTTACTTTTAATGCAACGGCAACTGCTGGAGCAACAATTAGGTGGTTTGATGCTGCTGTTGGCGGAAATTTATTAGCAACAGGTTCAACTTATACCACAACCACAATAGCCACAACTACAACTTATTATGTTGATGCCGGCTGCGAATCCAATCGCAAGTCAGTAAAAGCAACTGTAAATACAACTCCCGCAACTCCAATAGCAGAAAAAGACACTTATACTAATTGTGGTGCGGGATCTTTAACAATTAAAGCAACTTCAAATATTGGAACAATAAACTGGTTTACTTCTCCAACTGACGGAACAAGTGTTTTTACAGGAACAACTTTTACAACTCCAACAATTTCCTCCAATACATCCTACTATGCCGAGGCATCAAATAATGGATGCACAAATACAACTAGAACCCCTATAAACATTGTAATTAACACACCTCCTGCTGTTACAGATGAAACTTTGCCTTTGTGCCAGTTCCAATCTATTACATTAGATGCAGGAATTTCTGGAATGAGTTATTTATGGTCAAATGCTAACGAATCTACTCAACAAATTACAGTTAGCAAAGGAGGCAAATATACCGTCGTTGTTACGAGCCCCGAAAACTGTTCGAGCACAAAAACAATTATGGTCGAAGAACATATGATTCCTCAAATTGCGCGTATTGATGTTGAAGGAACAAGAGCCATAATTTATCCTGCAAAAGCAGAAAATTATTTTGAGTATTCTGTTGACGGTGTTAATTATCAAGATTCAACTGTTTTTTACGATGTTCCTGGCGGATTGCAAACTGCTTATGCGCGAGAAAAAAATGGATGCGGTGGAACTACTAAACAATTTGTCGTACTTGTTTTTCCTGCTTTTTTTACTCCAAACAATGATACTTACAACGATGTCTGGGAAGTAACCGGAATGGAGAATTATCCTCAGGCTGTAGTTACGATTTTTGATCGCTACGGAAAGCTAATAGCACAATTAAGCCGTTTTAAAATGAGCTGGGACGGCACTTTAAACCAAGTTGCGCTTCCTGCTTCTGATTATTGGTACGCTTTAAAAGTAGATGATTCAATGCCCGTTTTAAAAGGACATTTTACATTAAAAAGATGATTTTTAATTAGTCAATGTGCCAATTTGATAATTAGATAATTTGAAACGATAAATTCAGAAAATTATCTAATTGTCTCATTTTCTAATTATCTAATTGCCCCATTTCAATTAAGCTTCTTCTTAATTTCATTTAAAATATAAAGATAATCTTCGTGTTTTTTCACAAAATCACGGTCAGAAACATCAATGATTAAAACATTCAAATCGGTTTGGGATTTCATGTATTCTAAATAACCATTATTGATTTTTTCTAAATACGCAGCTTCAATATTCTGTTCATAAACTCGTCCGCGTTTTTTGATATTTTGAAGAAGACGATCTGTATTTTGATATAAATAAATATACAAATCTGGTTTTGGCATTTCTTTGTAAATAATATCGAATAGATTTCTGTACAAACGATATTCATCTTCAGCAAGCGTAATTTTTGCAAAAATCAGTGATTTAAAAATATGATAATCTGCAACTATAAAATCTTTGAACAAATCAAACTGCGCCAGATCATCGGCTAACTGCTGATAACGATCGGCAAGAAATGACATTTCTAAAGGAAATGCATATCGGTTTTGATCTTTATAAAACTTTGGCAAAAACGGATTATCAGCAAATCTTTCTAAAACCATTTTTCCGTTAAAATCTTCTGCAATTTTATGCACAAGAGTTGTTTTTCCTGCTCCGATATTTCCTTCAAAAGCCACATAATTAAACTGATTTAGCAGAATTTCACTAATCGGACTTTTCAAATCCTGAACAACTGTGCATACACTCTCATCTGGAGTAATTGCAATCAATTCCGAAACTGTTTTCTGCAAAATCGGGTGTTTCCAATTTAGCTTTAAATCCTGCATTGGCAGCAAAACAAAATTCCTATTTTGCATTAGCGGATGCGGAACCTGAAGTTTTTCGGTATCAATTATTTCAGTATCAAAAGCAATCAAATCAACATCTATAATTCTCGACTGATATCCTTCTTGATTCAAACGGATTCTTCCCAGTTCTTTTTCGACTTTTAAAATCTGATTGAGTATTTTTTGTGCAGATGAATTAGTATGCAAAAGAAGCGCACAATTATAAAAAGCATCACTTTCAAAACCCCATGCAGGAGTTTCATAAAGTTTTGAAACCTGTATAACAGTCCCCACATTTTGGTGTATTAAATCAATACATTTCTGAATGTTTTCTAGTCTGCTGCCTTGGTTGCTGCCTATCGATAAAACGACTTGATGCTGTAATTTCATAATTAATGCAAATTAACTAAAACTATTTTAGAATTAACCAATATATTTGTGAAACGACGTCTCAAATCTAATCCTAAATTTAGATGTCTAATTTGTAACATTTTGCCCTTTTTCGCTACTTATTAAAAAAATATACATATGAAGTTTTTAGGAAATGTAATTGCCACAGTAATTGGTATTTTTGTATTTATTATGCTCTTCTTTTTTGGAGTAATTTTTATTGGAGCCATTTTTGGCGGAGACGACAGTGTTTCTGTCAAATCGGATTCGGTTATTGAATTAAATTTAAAAGAAATTAAAAATGATTACGCGGGGAAATATAAAGATCCTTGGGTAACTGTCTTTTCAGACAAAAAAGGCATCGGATTGACCGATGTTATCAATGCCATTGAAGCGGCAAAAACAGACGACAATATTAAAGGTATTTCGATCTTAAATGATGAATCTTCTCTTGGTCTTGCACAATATAAAGATTTAAGAAATGCTCTAGAAAGCTTTAAAAAATCTGGAAAATTTGTCTGGGCTTACGCTAACACTTATTCGCAAAAAGAATATTATTTAAATTCTGTTGCCAACACCATTTATTTAAACCCTGCTGGAGATCTTGATTTTAAAGGTCTTTCTTCTGAAATTATGTTCTTTAAAGATTTTCAGGATAAGTCAGGAATTCGTATGGAAGTCATTCGTCACGGAAAATATAAAAGTGCCGTTGAACCTTTCTTAGAAAACAAAATGAGTGATGCTAACAGAGAGCAAATCACTGCGCTTTTAAACTCCATCTGGGCAACTGTTTCTACTGATATTTCAAAAAGCAGAAATATTCCGTTGCCTAAATTAAACGAAATTGCAAACGGACTCCTAGCAAGAACTCCTGAAATGGCCAAACAACAGCATTTGGTTGATATTATTGCTTACGAAGATGTTTATCATGATGCTATCAGAAAAGCGCTAAAAGTAGATAAAGACGAAGATTACAATAAAATTTCAATCTCAGATTATACTCAAAACAATGTTACAACAGCATTAGCTAATAGTGCAACAGATCAGATTGCTATTATTTACGCTCAAGGCGAAATTGGAAGTGGTGAAGGAGATGTAAATACTATTGGTGAAGGTTCAATGCGCCGTTCTTTACAAGAAGCAAGAAAAAATGATGACGTTAAGGCAATTGTTCTTAGAATTGATAGTCCTGGCGGAAGCGCATTAACCTCTGATTTAATTTGGAGAGAAATAGAAATTACGAAAAAAGTAAAACCTGTTGTGGTTTCTATGGGTAATTATGCCGCTTCTGGCGGCTATTATATTGCGTGTAACGCCAATAAAATATTTGCTGAAAATAACACTATCACAGGATCTATTGGAGTTTTCGGAATGCTGCCAAACTTTAGCCCATTGGCTAACAAATTAGGAATTAACTCTGAACAGGTTAAAACGCATGAGAATTCGGCAAACTACAGTCCGTTTTTACCAGTCGATGAAAAATTCAAAGCTTTTACCTTAGAAGGAGTTGAAAAAATCTACAACACTTTTGTAAGCCACGTTGCCGAAGGCCGTAAAATGACTTTTGAACAAGTTGATGCTATTGCCCAAGGTAGAGTTTGGTCTGGAACTGAAGCGTTAAAAATTGGTTTAGTTGATAAAATAGGCGGATTGAATGATGCAATTGCCGAAGCAGCTAGAATCGCTAAAGTAAAAAATTACAGTACTCAAAATTATCCTGAATACGAAAAAACCTTAAACGATCTTTTAGGCAATCTTCCTTTTGCAAAATCAAAAGAGGCATTTATAAAAGAAGAAATCGGAGAAGAAAACTACCTTCTTATCGAACAGGTGAAAAAATTCCAAAAACAAAAAGGAATACAAGCGATATTGCCTTACGGAATCAATATTTATTAATTCGGATTAAAAGATGAATAAAGTAATTCTTTTTCTAACGGTTTTGTTTTGGAGTTTCTTAAACGCCCAAACCAAAAAAGAAATCACGTTTAAGGAAACGCCAGCGATTTTAAAGATCAATAACGATCAAATTTTTGGTACATTGACAACGCCAGACTTGACCAAAAAAATTCCAGTTGCTTTAATCATTGCAGGTTCTGGCCCAACGGACAGAAACGGAAATAATCCGATGATGAAAAACAATTCGTTGAAAATGCTTGCAGAGGCTTTGGCTAAAAACGGAATTGCATCATTACGTTACGACAAAAGAGCTATTGGAGAAAGTAAAGCTGCTGGAGGATCTGAAAGCAGTCTGGTTTTTGAAAATTACATTCAAGACGCAAAAAGCTGGATTAATTATTTAAAACAGGATAAACGTTTTTCTAAAATAATTATAATTGGTCACAGCGAAGGCTCTTTGATTGGAATGGTTGCCAGTGCAAAAGCAGATAAATTTATTTCGATCGCAGGTGCAGGCGAACCAGCAGATCAGATTTTAAAAACGCAGATTGGCGCAAAGTCAATGAAACCGCTTAACGATTTAACCTTCCCTATTATTGATAGTTTAAAAAACGGATTTGAAGTAAAAAAAGTCGATCCAATGCTGAATTCACTTTTCAGACCAAGCATTCAGCCTTATCTTATTTCTTGGTTCAAATACAATCCGCAGACCGAAATACAAAAGCTTACTATTCCTGTTTTAATAGTACAGGGAAATAATGATATTCAGATTGCAGTAAAAGATGCCGAAAATTTAAAACAGGCAAACAAAAATGCAGACTTGCAGATTATTGACAAGATGAATCACATCATGAAAATTGTTGATGGTGGCCAAGAGGCCAATTTAGCCAGTTACAATAATGAGACCCTTCCTATTTCAGAAGTCTTAATTGAGAAAATAGTTTCATTTATTCAGAAATAATAAAATAAACACCCTAAAAAATCCGTTTTGAAAATAGTTCTCAACGGATTTTTTTTATTTAACAATTTTAATAATTTTCTTACATAATTAAGAAAACTTTATCTTTAAACTCTAGTAAAAAAAACTATTTTTGCAGGAGTCGATTTTAAAATGTAAACCCTCAAATCTATTTATATGCTAAAAAAAGTTTTAAAAATAAGTGCCATAGTTCTTGTGGTATTTGTTGCTGCATTATTTGCCATTCCGTTTTTGTTTAAAGACCAAATCAAAGCTAAAATTGTTGAAGCTATCAATGAAAGTGTTGATGCCAAAGTCAGTTTTACAGATGCCGATTTAAGTTTATTTAAGAATTTTCCAAACGCAACAGTTGGAATCGAGAAATTAGTTATCATCAACAAAGCCCCTTTTGAAGGCGATACTTTGGTTTCGCTTGGAGAATTGAATTTAAAAATGAGTATTAAAGAGCTTTTCAAAGGAAAAGAAGAGCCTTTAAGCATTCAGGGAATTAGTTCTACAAATGGATTAGTAAATATTATCTTCAACAAAGATGGTGTCGGAAACTTCGATATTGCTCTAAAAGACAAAAAAGAAGATAAAAAAGAGGACGCAAGCAAACCACTTGCATTGAAAATTCAAAACTATAAAATTGAGAATTTTACTTTTAGATACATCGATCAAGGTTCTAAAATTAAAATGGTAATTGACAGTTTAAATCACGAAGGAACTGGAGATTTTACCAATTCAAAACTTGATTTAACTACAAAATCTACAGCAAAAGTTTCATTGGACATGGATAAAATAAATTACATGAAAAATGTGAAACTAACTTTAGATGCTGTTCTTGGAATTGATTTAGAAAAAAGCAAATATACTTTCAAAGAAAATAAAGCTTTAATCAATCAGTTGCCATTAGAATTTGATGGATTCATTCAAATGGCTGAGAAAGCTCAGATTTATGATTTAAAGTTTAAAACTCCTACTTCATCGTTTACCAATTTCTTAGGTTTAATTCCTTCGGCTTACGCTGCTGGCTTAGACGGCGTAAAAACAACTGGAGATTTTACTGTAAATGGTTTTGCAAAAGGTGAATTGACAGACACAACTGTTCCTAAATTCAATATTGAAATTGCATCAAACAACGGCTCTTTCCAATATCCTAACCTTCCAAAATCGGTTCAAAATATTGTAATTGACACAAAAATCATTAACGAAACTGGAATTTTAAATGATACTTATGTAAACCTAGATAAGTTATCTTTTAGAATTGATCAAGATGTTTTCAACGCTAAAGCGAATATCAAAAACATTACTGTAAATCCTATTATTGATGCGGCTTTAAAAGGAACAATCAACTTGGCTAATCTTTCAAAAGCGTATCCTATTAAAATGGATAAACCATTGGCAGGTATTTTAAAAGCAGACGTTACTACCAATTTTGATATGGCTTCTGTAGAAAAAAGCCAATACCAAAACATCAAAAATGCTGGTACAATGAGTTTGTCTGGATTTAAATATACTGACGAAAACAATAAATCGATGAACATCAGCACGGCGCTGGTTGAATTCAATCCGAGCAGAATTAACTTAAAACAGTTTGATGCTACGACTGGAAAAAGTGATATCAGCATTAATGGAGTTTTAGAAAATTTCTACGGTTTTATGTTTAAAAAACAAGAGCTGAAAGGAAACTTCAATATGAGTTCAAACCAATTGGCTGTTGATGATTTTATGACTGCTGGCGAACCTGCTAAAGAGGAAACAAAAACTCCAGCAAAACCTGCTGATGCAATGAAGATTCCTGCTTTCTTAAATTGTACATTAAATGCAAAAGCAACAACGGTTTTATATGATAATCTAAAACTAAAAGACGTTTCTGGAAGATTGCTTATTAAAGATGAAAAAGCAACTCTAGAAAACTTTAAAACAAATATTTTCGGAGGATCTATTGGCCTTAATGGAGCAGTTTCTACAAAAGAAAAAGTACCTACGTTTGATATGAATTTAGGATTTAATCAAGTTGATATTGCACAGACTTTTACGCAATTGGAAATGATGAAAAAAATCGCTCCAATTGCTGGAATCATTAATGGAAAATTAAATTCAACTATCAAACTGAATGGTAATTTGGATGCAAAAGAATTGACTCCAGACCTTAAATCGATTTCAGGAGATTTAATCGGACAATTACTGTCTACTACAGTAAACTCGAAAAACTCTACTTTGCTTACTGCATTAAGTTCGAATGTTAAGTTTCTTGATTTAAATAAAGTGAACTTGAATGACATTAAAGCTGCTTTAACTTTTGATAATGGAAAAGTAAATGTTAAACCTTTTGATATTAAATACCAAGATATTAAAGTAACTGTTGGAGGAACTCATGGTTTCGATCAAACGATGAACTACAATTTAAAATTTGATGTTCCTGCCAAATATTTAGGAACTGAAGCCAATAATTTAATTTCAAAAATGTCTCCTGCTGATGCGGCAAAACTGGATAATATTCCAATCAATGCTTCTTTGACTGGTAATTTTTCAAATCCTAAAATCAGTACAGATATGAAAACTGCTGTAAATAATTTAACAACACAATTGGTAAATCAGCAGAAAGAAAAACTGACTCAAAAAGGGACTTCAGCCCTTACCGATTTGATCAACAAAAACACTAAAGCAAAAGATACGACTCAGGCTGCTAAAACTGAAAAAGAGCAGAAAACTCAAGAAGTAACTAAAAAAGCAAGTGATTTATTGAATGGATTGTTTAAGAAGAAGAATCCTTAAAAAGGTCCTGAGATGCTAAGGTTCTAAGGCGCTAAGCTTTTCTAAAGCTAAAAAAACTTAGAACCTCAGCACCTTAGCATCTTAAAAAACAAGAAAATCCTGTTCGAATGAACAGGATTTTCTTGTTTTTATATAGCTCTTGAATAACTACTTAACCTGCCGTTATTCAAAATTGAATGTATTGTTTTTATGTATTGTTTCTTCGTATAAAGATTTACATCTATACCAAGACTGCAATTATCATAAGGTTCATATTTTTTTAAATTAGATACCGAAAACAGTCCGATCGTTGGTGTATGTACCGAACTCGATAAATGCATAATTCCACTATCTGCACCAATAAACAAATCAGCATTTGCAATAACTGATCCTATCTCGCGAATATCTTTACTATAAAATGTTGGCGCTTTGAATCCAATTTGAGAAACATTTTCTACAGGCAGAATTTCAACAATATTATAGTCTTTATATTCTGCAGTCAGTTGAGAATAGAATTTTTCCCACCATTCTTCTGACAAGCATTTTGTTCCTGTTGCGTAAGTAAAAATGCAAATTGTTTTCTTATCGTTATTCGTCAGTTCGCCTAGTATTTTTCTGCCCTCTACAACTTCCGAAGCAGTTAATTTAAGATCTAAAGGAGCAATTATTTTATTACTATTTGTTGGCATTCTCAGTTTTGACAAATAGTTTCGAAAATTATAAACAGGATACTTTGCAATATGTTCAAAATCATTTTTTTGATTTGCCAATTCTTCACTTGAATCTCCGAAAAACTTGTATTTGGCATTTGAAAACTGAACCGCCAATCGTCCAGAAGAGGAGTTTTGATCAACATTAATTGCTAAATCGTAATGTGCTTTTTTTAATGAAATCCAAACCTTTGAGTATTCCACTAAACTTTTAAATGGTTTTTTAGGCAAATGTATTATTTTATCAACGACATCGTACTTTTCAAAAATAATTGGAGCTAATGTACCTTTTACAAATAAATCAATTTTACAATTTGGAAACATTTCTGACACTTCCTGAACGAGTGGTGTAATCAATAAAAGATTTCCTAACCGTCCATTTGGTCTGCAAATAAGAACTCTTTTGATTTCATTCTTATCGACCAAAATAAAATCGTCCTGCATCTTTGCTTTTCCAACATTCTTGGTCAGATTACGCATTATGCTACGTCTGTGTACATTTATTTTACTTAAAATACTCATTTATGGAATAATTTATAAATTATAAATCTTGATTATATTTTAGAAATAGCGACAGACTCAAATCTACCTCCTTTTCTTTTCTAAAAATAAATTCTTCCAATAAGCATTTGTTACAAAATTGTAATCAAATGTATCAATATTTACATCTCTTCGTTTTTGGAATTGTGTTAAAATTACAACAAATAATAACGTAATTAACAAATTAATAGACAGTTACACAAAAAATATCGACAATTCCCCGATAAACCTAGACGTTTATTGTAACAACATAACCTTCAGAACCACGAACATTAAAAACCGTTCCGTTCTCGAATAACAAATACTGACCTTTAATTCCTGTTAGTTTTCCGCTGAAAGAAGGAGTTTTATCTAAGTTTAAACTATTCACTTTTATAGGATAGTTTAAAACAGGATATTGGAGTTCGTAAACATCGTTTTTTTCAGCATAAAAATAATCTTTGACTTCTTCAGGAATGAGACTTTCTATTTTGGCTTTTTCAGCAATCAAATCAAAACTTTCAACAGAGTTTTGCAGCATTTTTCTCCAATTGGTTTTGTCTGTATAATGATCTTTTAAAGCAACTTCGGTTATTCCTGCCAAATATCGATTCGGCACCTCAACAATTGCAATAGCTTGAGAAGCACCTTGATCGATCCAACGCGTTGGAACCTGTGATTTACGTGTTACACCAACTTTTATTTCGCATGCAGAAGCCAAATATACAATGTGTGGCTGAAGTTGTGCTTTAGATTCATATTCCAAATCTCTATCTGCAATTCCTAAATGTGCAGTGCTCAATTCTGGTCTCATAATCCAATCTCCAACAGCCGGACTCGAATAAAAGCATTCGTAACAAAAACCTTGTCGGTATATTTTTTTCTTTTTACCGCAATTCAAGCATTGGAAACCTACAAAATTGATTTCAATTTCTTTATCTAATAATTGATTCACGTTTAAGAAACTATCTTCGAAAACCAAATAATATTGAATTGGGCTTCCAAGTTCAGTTTGCATTTTTGTCAGTACGCCTTGATATTGCATTCGCTTTTTTATTTATAATTGCTGATTCAGATTTATCAAAAGATTTAAAATTTTTGTGTTAAAATTCGACTTATTAGCTAGAATCTTTACCTTAAATCGGATTGTTTATTACAAAAAAATATTATTTTTGATATGAAGACAAAGTTACTATTTGTCTCTCGATATTCAAATTTTAAGTTTTTTGTTTTACACAGATTGTAAGATTTAAAACCTAAAATCAGTTAACTAAAAAACAGATCCATGCCTTTATCTATTATCAATTCGTTTGCATCTTGGGTCCTTAAACAAAGGATTCATCAAATAGAACTTTTTTTAAAATACCCAAATGAAGTTCAGGAAGAATTATTGCATAACTTATTGACGGCTTCTGAAAATACAGTTATTGGAAAAAAATATGAATTTTCGAGTATTAATTCTTATCAGACATTTGCAGAAAGAGTTCCGATTGCTACTTATGAGGAATTGCAGCCGCTAATTGAGCGTACTCGTTTGGGCGAACAAAATGTTTTTTGGGAAACGCCAATTAAATGGTTTGCCAAATCGAGTGGTACCACAAATGCAAAAAGTAAATTTATTCCTGTAAGTAACGAAGCTCTTGAAGATTGCCATTATAAAGGAAGTAAAGATCTTTTGTGTCTTTATTTGAATAATAATGAAGATTCTGAATTGTTTTTAGGAAAAAGTCTTCGTTTAGGAGGAAGCTCTCAGATTTACGAAAACAACAATACTTTCTTTGGTGATTTATCTGCAATTTTGATTGAAAACATGCCTATTTGGGCTGAATTCAGCAGTACGCCAAGCAGCAAAACTTCGCTAATGAGCGAATGGGAAACTAAAATTGCTGCCATTATCAACGAAACTAAAAATGAAAATGTAACCAGTTTTGCTGGAGTACCTTCTTGGATGCTGGTTTTAATGAATAAGGTTTTAGAAAATACTGGAAAACAAAGTTTATTAGAACTTTGGCCAAATCTGGAAGTTTACTTTCACGGAGGCGTAAGTTTTTCTCCTTATAGAGAACAATATAAAAAATTATTGCCAAGCAAGGATTTTAGATATTACGAAATATACAATGCTTCTGAAGGCTTTTTTGCGATTCAGGATTTGAATAATTCGAGCGATTTATTGTTAATGCTGGATTACGGTATTTTCTACGAATTTATTCCAATGGATACTTTTGGCACTCCAAACCAAAAAGTGGTTCGTCTGGCTGATGTCGAATTGCATAAAAATTACGCCATAGTTATTACTACAAATTCTGGTTTGTGGCGTTATTTAATTGGCGATACGGTTCGTTTTACTTCTTTAAATCCGTACAGAATTAGAGTAACGGGAAGAACCAAACATCATATTAATGTTTTTGGCGAAGAATTAATGGTTGAAAATACTGATCAAGCTATTGCAAAAGCTTGTCAGGTGACTCAAACTGAAGTTATCGATTATACGGTTGCTCCTATTTTTATGCATGATAAAGAAAAAGGTGCTCACGAATGGATGATCGAATTCAAGAAAAATCCTGCCGATGTGGGACTTTTCCAAAAAGTGCTGGATGAAACCTTGCAAACCCTAAATTCAGATTACGAAGCGAAACGCTACAACAACATGACCTTAAATCCTTTGGTGGTTAATGTTGCCCGCGAAAATCTTTTTTACGATTGGCTGAAAGAAAGGGATAAACTTGGTGGTCAGCATAAGATTCCGAGACTTTCGAATCAGAGAGATTATTTGGAACAATTGAAAGAAATGTGCTAAAAACAACTTATAAAATGAAAGACACAAAATTCAGCGAAATGACCACTGAAGAACTGATTAAAAATCAGAAGACATTAAAAACCGTGAATACCATTTTTTGCGTTGTTCTTTTTATGCTGTTCATTCTTAACATATTCATTATTTTCATGAAAGGTTTTAGCGCCATGAATATTGTTCCGATTGCTTTATTGCCTATTCTTTTCTTGAATCTTAAGAGTTTAAAGGAACTGAAAAAGGAATTGGAATCTCGTGGATAAAATAAGCGAAACTAGAATTGGATTAAGCAAAAGAAAAATGACTTTAGCTTTTATAGCTTCCGCAATCTTTGTAATATTAGGAATTCAGTTTATTATAAATTCAGAAAAGTATGTTTCACCTATCTGCAGAAATATTGAATTTATAAAAATTGCTGGTTTTGCTTCGTTATCTTTCTTCGGAATATGTTTGATTTATATTTTTTTCAAAATCTTTGATACAAAACCTGGCTTAATAATTAATGAAATTGGAATTACCGACAATTCCCATTATGGCAGTGTTGGATTAATTGATTGGTCAAAAATCGAAGGGATAAGAATTCAACAAGTTATGTCTACTAAATTTTTATTAATTGATGTTTCAAATCCAAAAGAGTTTATTGAAAAGAGCTCTCGTTTCAAAGGATCATTAATGAAAGCTAACTTAAGAATGTATGGAACACCTCTCTCTATTACTTCTAATAGTTTAAATTATAATTTTGATGATCTTGAGAAATTACTGCACGAAGAATGGAACAAATATAAATCACGATAATTCCACTAAACCCGCATGAGGGATAGAAGTGGAAATCCTTTTTGTTTTTTCTTTAAAAACAAAAAGATTGCAGCGGATAGCCCGACCCGCCTTTTTCTGGCGGGGCATGCCCAAATAAAAAAACCTCAGCTCTTTATTTAAAAGGACTGAGGTTTTGTTTTTCTATTTTGATTGTCGAGTTACTTGCGGAGATCCCTCGTTCCTCGGGATGACAAAAAATGGACGAATTTACTTTGTCAGGCTGAGCGAAGTCGAAGCCCTTTTCTACATAAAGCCCTTCGACTTCGCTCAGGGTGACAACTTGTAGATTACATCATATCAATATATCTGTCGTGATATCCTAAAAGATATAAAACACCATCAAGACCCAAACTTGAAATGGAAGTTGAAGCACTTTCTTTAACTTTTGGTTTGGCATGGAAAGCAATTCCTAGACCCGCTAAGTTTAGCATTGGCAAATCGTTGGCTCCGTCTCCAACCGCGATTGTCTGATTGATGTGAATTCCTTCTTTTTCGGCGATTGCTTTTAGATATTCTGCTTTTTTCTGACCGTCTACAATATCACCCAGATATTTTCCTGTTAGTTTACCATCTTTTATTTCTAATTGATTGGCGTGAACGTAGTCTATTCCTAATTCTTTTTGAAGGTATTCTCCAAAATAAGTAAATCCTCCTGAAAGAATTGCAGTTTTATAGCCGTAGTATTTTAAGGCTTTCATCAAACGGTGTGCTCCTTGTGTTATTGGCAGATTAATAGCAACATTCTGCAAAACTTCTTCGCTTAAACCTTCTAGAAGTGCCATACGTTTCTTGAAACTTTCGTTGAAATCAATTTCACCGTTCATAGCCGATTCCGTTATGGCACGAACCTGATCTCCTACACCATTCAATTCTGCTAATTCATCGATTACTTCAGTTTGAATTAAAGTCGAATCCATATCGAAACAAACCAAACGGCGGTTTCTTCTGTAAATATTATCTTCCTGGAAAGAGATATCAACATTTAGCGTTCTAGAGATTTCCATAAAACTCGCCGTCATGATAATCTTGTTTACAATTTCGCCCGTTACCGACAATTGAATACAAGAACGCGGATATTCTTCTTTTTCTACAACAGAAGTTCTTCCTGTTAATCTAATAATAGAATCAATATTTAAGTTTTGATCTGACAATATTTGAGTTACCGCAGACAATTGTGATGCTGCTAGTTTTTCGCCCAAAATGTTGATGATGTAACGCTGTTTTGATTGTGATTTTACCCACGTTTCATAATCTTCGATAGAAATCGGAATAAATTTTACTTTGATTTCCAATTCGTATGCTTTAAACAAAAGATCCTTTAAAACGGGTGCAGATGAAGATCCCGCAGCAATTTCGAACAAAATTCCTAAAGAAAGGGTATCATGAATATCGGCCTGTCCGATATCTAAAATATTGGCATCGTATGTTGCCAATACAGCTGTTAATCCTGCTGTAACTCCAATTTTATCGTGTCCTGAAACTTTTAATAAAATTATTTCTTTATCTTCTGCTGCCATTTTCTTTCTTAGTTTTGAAGCGACAAAAATCGGCAATCTCGCGTTGATAAAAAAGAATAATCATTGTTTTTTTGAAATGAAAAAGCACATTTTCATGTGCTTTTTCGAGTAATTTAACATTTCTGTTTTATTATTAAAATAACGTAACTTTTTGATTATTTCATTGGTTCATTTTTATCAAAACTTACCATCCAGTTTACGCCAAACTTATCTTTGAACATTCCAAAATAAGATCCCCAGAAAGTATTATCCATTGGCATTTCCACTTTTCCTCCAGCCGAAAGTCCGTTGAAAATTCTATCTGCTTCTTCTGTACTTTCTGTGTTGATCGAAATAGAGAAATTATCTCCAAAACCTACGTCGCCATATCTTGGATGACTGTCGCTTCCCATTAAAACAGTGCTTCCAATTGGAAGTGATACATGCATAATTCTATTTAAAACTTCTTCAGAAAGCACTTCGCCTTCTTCTGCAGGAGCATCTTTAAATTTTCCTATAAAAGTAAAATCTCCGCCAAAAACCGATTTATAAAACAGGAACGCTTCTTCGCATGTTCCATTAAACATTAAGTATGGATTTATTGCTGCCATTTTTTCAATTATTAATTGTTAATTATAAATTGTTAATTCAAAACCAAGTCTTTATTCTTGTCCGCTTCTTTTATGTTTTCTACTTCTCAGACAACTCTTTAATCATGTCCATTCCTTTTGGAAAGGCCTCTTTGAAATAGTCAATATGTTTTTCGATTACATCAACTTCTACATGAAGATCAACCACATCACCTTTTTGATCTAAACGATAGGTTTCCATTGCTCCAATCCACTTTTCTGTTTCTTCATTTGGTGGAACTTCTTTATGATCTTTCAGTTCACCCATATGTTTAAAAGCCATGTATTCGTTTGGAATTTTGGTTTCAATTAAACTATTCATTCCTTCTCCACCTGGTCCTAAAAAATAAATTTTATCGCCTTCGTTCCAACTCGTTTCAACGTAACTTCCTTCGCAAAAAGCACTTGTCCACTTTCTGTAAGTTTCGTCGTCCCATAAGACTTTCCAAATTTTTTCTTTGGGAGCCTTTATATCGATATTAAAAACTAATTTTTCCATATTAATCTGGTAATTTACTAAAGTCCATAAATAAAACATTCCAACGATGACCATCCAAATCGGCAAAACCGCAACCGTACATCCATCCTTGGTTTTCTGCAGGAGGAGCAAAAACATTTCCGCCAGCTTCTTTGACTTTTTCAGCTAGCTCATCAACTTCTTCCCTGCTTTCTGCATCTATCGAAATCAAAACTTCTGAACTCGATTTAGTATCAGTAAGAGTATTTTGAGAAAAACTAGAAAAAAGCATTTCTTCAAAAAGCATTATTACAAAATGTCCTTCACCTACAATCATGCACGTCGAGCTTGGCGTGTCATGCTGTTCATTAAACGAAAAACCAATTTTCCAGAAAAAGTCTTTCGCTTTAGCTACATCCTTTACAGGAAGATTCAACCATATTTGTTTTGTCATTTTTTGTTTTTTTTTGTTGGGTTAGATATTTATTTTTTTTTTAAACCATATAAATAATGTAAGCTAATTTAAGTTTGTAATCGTTTGAATCTTTGTCACTTTGAATCTTTGAACCTAAAATTAATTAGCTTCAATGTAACTTTTAAAATTATCCAAAATTGCCTGCCAGCCAGCGCGCTGCATTTCTTCTGGATTTTGTGTTTCTGGGTCAAAACTTTCAATTATCTCAACACCATCTGCCGTTTCTGTAAAAGTAATTTCAACTTTTCTTCCGTCTCCCATAACATACGAAAGCGCTTGGTTTGGCTTTACTAAAGTAAATTCGCCTTCAAAGTCAAAACTCATGCTTCCGTCTTTTGCAGCCATAGTCGATTTGAATCTTCCACCCTCTCTCAAATCAGCTTCTGCGTAAGGCGTGTGCCAATCTGGAGAAGCAAAGCTCCATTTTGTAATGTGTTCTGGAGTATTCCAAAAATTCCAAACTTTATCAAGAGATGCATTTACGGTGTTTTTAATTGTTATCATTTTTGCAGTTTTTAAATAATTTATTTTGTTTGATCTGTTTCCCATTAATTATTACATATTTTCTGGAATCTGGCTTTCATCCATAAAGAAAACTTCCCAATGATGTCCATCTACATCTAGAAAAGTTCTTTGGTACATCCAGCCGTAATCTTGAGATTGCTGGTAATCTGTTCCACCGGCCTTGACCGCCTTCTCCACCATTTCATCTACTTGCTCCCTTGTTTCTACAGAAAGCGCCATAAGAGCTTCACTGGTTGTGGTAGAATCACAAATTTGCTTTTTAGTAAATGTTTGATAAAACTCTTTTATCAAAAGCATTACAAAGATGCTTTCGCTTATAACGATGCAAGCTCCCTTATCATTAGTAAATTTAGGATTGGTTGGAAAGCCAAGTTCGTTAAAAAAAGATATTGCGCGATTTAAATCTTTTACAGCAAGATTTAAGAAGATTTTTGTTTTCATATCTATAAAATTACGAATTAATTAAAACAAATTTAATTTTTTAAGATTACTTAAAATGTCAATAAAAGCCATTTTTAGGGGCATTTGAGACAATTTGCTTATTTTTGTATGATACTGTAATTCCAAAAAATCAAAATATCATGAGCACGAAACTAGGTTTAATCATACCTCACGATTATAAATTACTAAGCATCGCAGCAATATTAGAGGTATTCGAAACCACGAATAAACTTACTTTGGGAACAGAAAAACCATTTGAAATTATGATTTTTCAGTCGCAAGGACAAACTGATCAAGGAAATCTTTTTGGATATAAAAGCAACGCTATTGAAACTTCAGATAACATTCTCGACTTAATTTTAATTCCCGCTTTTACTACCGATAATATGAGCGAGATGATTAAAAAGAATAAAAGTTTTATTCCGTGGTTGCAAAAACAGCATCGAGCCGGAGCCGAATTGGCCAGCTTTTGTACGGGAGCATTTTTATTTGCGGCCTCAGGTCTACTAAACGAGAAATTAGCTACGACACATGTTGATGCCTGTAGCGCATTTACCAAAGCTTTTCCGATGGTAAAATTAAAACCTGAAGAAACCCTTACTGCCGACGGAAGTTTATACACCAGCGGAGGATCGACCTCAACTTTTCATTTGTTGATTCTTTTGGTTCAAAAATTCTGTGGAAACGAAATGGCTGTTAAGATTGCTAAAATATTTTCTATCGATTTAAACCGATACAAACAAAGCTATTTTAGCACTTTCAGACCAAATCATTTGCACAATGACACTTTAGTCGCAATGCTCCAACAAAAGATTGAAAGCCAATATCATTCTATAGAAAAGCTAGAAGAAATTACTAAAGATATTCCAACAAGTACCCGAAACATGACACGCCGTTTTAAACAAGTGACAGGGATTCCTCCGATTGAATATTTACAGAATATCAGAGTCGAAAGTTCGAAGAAATATTTAGAAGAAACTCAACTTTCAATTTCAGAAATTATTGAAAAAACAGGTTATAATGATCCGAAAGCTTTTAGAAAGGTTTTTTATAAAATGGTAGGTATGAAACCAATTGAATATCGCGAGAAATTTAGAGTGCAGTAATTTTTACTGTAGAGACGCACTGCAGTGCGTCTCTACACTTTAAGACTTAACAATCCAAAGAAGTATTTTTTTATTGGCTTTCAAAAGTTTATCGATTTCTCTCATGCTCTCGTTTGAAACCGCAGGACAACCCCAACCCTCTGGCGTTCCTTCAGGATAAACTTCATCATCTGACACCTCTTCCCAAGAATGCAAAACAATGGCACGTTTTTGTGCATTAAAATTGCTTTTTTCTTTTCCTTGCAAAACATAATTTACCTTTATTCCCCACTGACTTATACCACGATCCAAAACAACATACTTTCCAACCGAAGAACAATGTGAATCAAATTCGTTACTCATCTTTGCATTATCTTTAGAATAAGTTCCTCCCCATTGATTATCTCCGCAACCATGACTTACCAAATAGGATTTCGAAACTTCTTTCTTTTTAAAATCGTAAACAAAAAATCGTTTATAGCCAGAATGCAATCCAAGGTCAATCAAAATAAATTTCTCTTGATTTAAATTATTGACTTTACAATAGTATGCTGCTTCTTTATAATAATTACTGTAATTAACTTCAACACGAGGTTTTTCCAATGAAGCCACTTCACTTTTATGCTTAGTTTCAGAAACAACTATTCTTTTGCCCTCTTTATTGCAAGAAAAAACAAAAGCCAAACAAATTATAAAAAGCATTTTCTTCATATCAAATATTTACTCAAAAGCACAAACGAAAATAAGATTAAAAAAGTGTATAAAAAAAAACCTGCTCAAAAATGAGCAGGTTCTATAATTGAACTTTGTCAAAGTTTTAAACTTTGACAAAGTTATTTGATTACTTTAAGAAGCAATTTCCATACGCTTCAACAAGTTTTTACTTAGCGTATGTTCTGCATATTCTTTATCGATTGTCAAACTAATATCGTCAGATGTTGGCAGTTCATACATCGCATCTGTCAAGATAGCTTCGCATAAAGAACGCAATCCACGAGCACCTAATTTATATTCCAAAGCTTTATCTACAATAAAATCTAAAGCTTCATCTGTAATTGTAAATTCAACATCATCCATCAAGAATAATTTCTGATATTGTTTGATCAATGCATTTTTAGGCTGTGTTAAAATGGCACGAAGCGTTGCTTTATCCAAAGGATCCATGTGCGTTAAAACTGGTAAACGTCCAATAATCTCAGGAATCAAACCAAAATCTTTAATGTCTTTTGGAATGATATATTGCAATAAATTGTCTTTATCGATATTGTCAGTGTTTTTAGAAGTTGAATAACCAACTGCCTGACGGTTTAAACGTTTAGAAATAATACGCTCTACTCCATCAAAAGCTCCACCAGCAATAAATAAGATATTTTGAGTATTTACCTCAACAAATTTTTGGTCTGGGTGTTTACGTCCTCCTTTTGGCGGTACATTTACAACTGTCCCTTCTAATAACTTCAATAATGCCTGCTGAACACCTTCGCCAGAAACGTCACGTGTGATTGACGGGTTATCGCTTTTGCGAGCGATTTTATCAATTTCGTCAATAAATACGATTCCTCTTTCTGCTTTAGCAACGTCGTAATCTGCAGCTTGAAGCAAGCGAGTCAAAATACTTTCAACGTCTTCTCCAACGTAACCAGCTTCTGTTAATACTGTTGCATCAACAATAGCCAACGGAACATCTAACATTTTAGCAATAGTTTTTGCCACCAATGTTTTTCCTGTTCCTGTCTGACCCACCATGATGATGTTGCTTTTTTCAATCTCTACTTCATCGTCTAGTTGCTGTTGCATTAAACGCTTGTAGTGATTGTAAACCGCAACCGACATTACTTTTTTTGTCTGATCCTGTCCAATAACATATTGATCTAGGAAAGCTCTAATTTCTTTTGGTTTCTTCAAAATTAAGTCACCAACTAGTTTTGCGCTTCCGCTAGATTTTAATTCTTCTAAAACAATTCCGTGTGCCTGTTCAATACACTTATCACAAATATGCGCATTGATTCCAGCTATTAATAAATTAGTTTCTGGCTTCTTTCTTCCACAAAACGAACATTCTAATACTACTTTTGCCATTCTTTATTTAAGTTACTAAGCTGCAAAGATACTAAGTTTCTAAGCTTTTTAATTTAATAAAAACTTAAAAACTTAATCCTTTGCAGCTTAAGTCTTTATTTTTTGTTTCAAGTTTCAAGTTTCAAGTTTCAGGTTTCAAGTTGGCGCGTTATTTACGGAACTTGAAACCTGAAACTTGAAACAATTTAAACTTTAAAAATTATCCTCTTCTCAATACTTCGTCAATCATTCCGTACTCTTTTGCTTCGTCTGCTTTCATCCAGTAATCACGCTCACTGTCTTTGTGCACTTTATCAAAAGTTTGCCCTGAATGGTGCGAAATAATGTTATATAATTCATCTTTTAATTTCAACATCTCACGTAAGTTGATTTCCATATCTGTTGCAACTCCTTGTGCTCCTCCAGATGGCTGGTGAATCATTACTCTTGAGTGAGGCAACGCAGAACGCTTTCCGGCTGCTCCTGCACATAATAGAACTGCTCCCATAGAAGCTGCCATTCCTGTACAAATTGTTGCTACATCTGGTTTGATGTATTGCATAGTATCATAAATTCCTAAACCTGCATAAACACTTCCTCCTGGAGAGTTTAAATAAATTTGAATATCTTTTGATGCATCAGCGCTTTCTAAAAACAACAACTGAGCCTGAACGATATTAGCGATTTGGTCGTCGATACCTGTTCCTAAAAAGATAATTCGGTCCATCATTAATCTTGAGAAAACGTCCAATTGAGAAATGTTCAATTGACGCTCTTCGATAATATATGGAGTCATGTTTGTTGGTGTCATCGCAGCTACGATTTTATCGTAATACATTGCGTTTACTCCTTGGTGCTTTGTAGCAAATTTCTTGAATTCTTTACCGTAGTTCATATTTTTAGTTTAAAGTTGAAAAGTCTAAAGTCAGAAATTGACTTAAACGGATAAAACAAAGTTCGTACCTTTTTATAAAGGATGCCAATTTGTCTTCTTTTTTTAAGATGCTAAGATTTTAAGGCACTAAGATCCTAAGTTTTTTTTACTAAGAAACGTTTGCCGATTTAAAATCTAAAACAAAAAAAGAACGCCAATAGAAGAAAAACTTCCATTGACGTTCAAATATAATTATTTTTATCTTTCAGTTTCTGTAATAAAATCTTAATTTTTAAAAAGTATACTTCTTAGCTTTCGACTTTAGAACTTTTGCCTTTCAGACTTAAATTTATTCTCCGTAAGATGCAGCGATAAATTCTTCGTAAGTAACCTCTTTAGTTGTTGGGTTAGCTTTTTCTTTGAAGATATTTAACATTTTAGATGCTACAACTTGCTCAGAAAGTCTTTTCACTTCCTCTTGGTTAGATAGAACTCTAGCCACGATTCCTTGAACTTCCTCGTCAGTTGGGTTTGTTTGTCCAAATTGAGCCATTTGCTGTCTGATAGCGTTTGATGTAAACTCTTTCAAATCTTCAAATGTAATTTGGATATTGCTTTGAGCTAAAGCTTTTCCTTCGATTAATTGGAAACGTAAACCTTTTTCAGATCTTGCGTATTCAACTTCTGCTTCTTCTGGAGTTAATTTTTTCTCTCCTACAGTTTGCAACCATTTTTTCAAGAATTCAGCTGGCAAATCGAATTTTGTGTTTTCGATTAAGAAATCTTGAACGTCTAATAATAATTTTTGCTCTGATTGCTGTGCGAATTGTGCTTCAGCATCTTCTTTAATTTTAGCTTTTAAATCTTCTAAAGAAGCTACTTTTCCTTCACCAAAAAGTTTATCAAACAATTCTTGGTTTAACTCAGCTGGCTCAGAACCATTGATTGCTGAAATAGTAAAGTTTACTTCAACATCTAAACCGTGAACACCTTCGTGACCTACTTTTAAGTAATCCATTAATTGGTGATCGTCATCAAATAAGCCTTTTGTGCTTACTGTAACAACATCTCCAACTTTTTTACCTACAAATTGTTTTCCAGCTTTTTTGCTAAAAGCGCTAACTGAAATTGTAGTTGTATTGTTAATTCCGTTTTCTTCACTTGAGAAAGTTCCAGTTAAATCTGAATCAGCTTCAACTTTATCTTGAGGGATTGCTTTTCCGAATTGTTTTTGGATACGCTCTACTTGTCCGTCGATTAATTTATCATCAGCAGTAACGATATATTTTACGATATCATTTTTAGCTTCTAAATTAATTTCGAAGTTTGGCACTAAACCAATTTCGTATTCGAAAGTTAATTCTTCAGCATCCCAGTTAAAATTTTCGTTTACTTTAGCAAGAGGAGTTCCTAAAAGATTTAATCTTTCAGATTGAATATAACGCTCTAAAGCCAAATCAACTACTTTTTTGATCTCTTCCTGCTTAATAGCTTTTCCGTATTGTTTTTCAACAAGATCTTTAGGCACTGCCCCTTTTCTAAATCCTTTTACTTGCGCTAAAGGCATTTTTTCGTTAATTCTTTTTGCTACTTGACCTTTATAATCCATATGAACAACGTTCATAACGATTGTCTCGTTTACAGCGTCTATTGCTACTCTTTTAATATCCATCTTCTTCTTTAATTTACATAATAAAATTGGGTTGCAAAATTATAAAATTTTTGCAACCCAACCAAGTTTTTAATCTATTGTATTTGAAGCAGTTTTAATCTGCTACATTGTTTTATTTATCGTCTCCCAATATTTTATAAGTAAGAGATTGAAGTATAGACAAAATAATACTGAATATTAAGGCTGTCCAGAATGTATCGACTACAAAACCTCCAACAATTTTTGTGCACAATAAAATAATTACAGCATTTATGACTAATAAAAACAACCCGAGTGTAACAAATGTTACTGGTAGAGTCAGCAATACTAAAATTGGTTTAATAAAGATATTCAGTAATCCTAAAACCACTGCAACAATTACAGCCGTACCAAAACTAGCAACATGCACGCCGGTTAAAATGTTAGACAATAATAAAACCAAGGCAGCCGTAACAAGGAGTCTAAGTAATAATTTCATAGTTCTTCAGGTTTAAAATTTATTTAAAAGTACTAAAAATTCTTATCAAAAACGACTACTCTTTTAAAAACGTAGCAGTCAATTCGAAAAACATCTTCGGATTTTCAGCATGAAGCCAATGCCCAGCATTTGGAATAGTTTCCAGTTTTAAATCTGGAAAATGCTTGCGAATTTCATCCATATCGGCATCTTGAATGTAACCAGAATTTCCGCCTCTAATAAATAATGTGGGTTTATTAAAAACCAAATGATCTGCCAAAGGTTTTCCAATTGCGTCGAGATTATTATTAAACGCTTCAAGATTAAATCTAAAGGCTAATTGTCCAGGTTCTCTCCAATATAGATTTTTCAACAAAAACTGACGTGTTCCAAAATCTGGAACATATTGAGACACTATCTCTTCTACATCATTTCGGCTTGGTTTTACCGAAAAATCAACAGCATTTAATCCTGCCAAAATATCTTGATGATGCTGCTTATAGAATCTCGGGCCAATATCTGCCACAATTAATTTATCTACAATTTCTGGATGTGTTGTTGCAAAAAGCATTGCCACTTTTCCTCCCATTGAATGCCCTAGAATATCAATTCTGGTTAGATTATTCGCCTGACAATATTCATAAACATCCTGAACCATCGCTTCGTAACTCCATTCGTCCGAATGAAAACTACGACCGTGGTTTCTTAAATCTAAAATATGAACTTGAAATCCGGCTTCTACGTATTGCCCCGCAAGTGTTTTCCAGTTGTCAGACATTCCGAGAAATCCGTGCATGATGACAAATGGCTTCCCTTCGCCTTCTATTTTTGAATAAAGCATATTTTTGTTTTTTCCTTTTAAAGAATTATTTCAATTTATTCAGATACATATTGACAGTATTATCTAGACCTAGATAAAGTGCCTCCGAAATTAAAGCATGCCCAATAGAAACTTCCAATAAACCAGGAATATTTTGTTTGAAAAATTTAATATTATCCAAACTCAAATCGTGCCCAGCATTGATTCCTAAACTCAATTCGTTTGCCAACAGTGCAGCTTTTGTGTAAGGTTCAATTCCTTTTTCGTTTCCTAAACTATATTGGTGTGCAAAAGATTCAGTATATAATTCAATTCTGTCAGTTCCTGTTTTTTTTGCTCCTTCAATCATTTCTAAAATTGGATCAACAAAAATCGAAGTTCTGATTCCGTTTCTTTGAAATTCCTGAATTACTTCAGTTAAATATTCTTGATTTTTAATTGTATCCCAACCTGCAGACGAAGTTATTGCACCAATTGCATCTGGAACCAATGTCACCTGATCTGGTTTGCATTCTAAAACTAAATCAATAAAATTATGTTGCGGATTCCCTTCAATATTATATTCCGTTGTAACGACTGCTTTTAAATCGCGTGCATCTTGATAACGAATATGACGCTCATCTGGACGCGGGTGAATTGTAATTCCTTGTCCGCCAAATCGCTGAATATCTGCAGCTACTTTTAATAAATCGGGAACATTTCCGCCACGAGCATTTCGAAGCGTTGCTATTTTATTGATATTAACACTTAATTTTGTCATATAAATAGATATTAATTCTAGTAATCTTATATTTGTTACGACAAAAATACAAAGTAAAACAGAGTGGTTTTCGGTATTTTTTGATTATTTTGCATCAAATATCCTCAATTGATTTATGACAGAAATTACAAACTATATCACAAACGATTTCAGAGCGATTGACAGTCAGGAAACGATAGCCTCGATCCAGGACTTTTTTGTCGATGTAAATTTTTCTCATTTTCCGATTCTAGAAGACGGTGTTTTTATTGGAAGCATCTCTTCTGATGATGTTGAAACATTTGACATTGATAAAAAAGCTATTGACTACAAATATACTTTAGAACGTTTTTTTGCCAGAAAATCAATGATCTGGCTGGATGTTCTAGAAGTTTTTGCCAAAAACCACACCAACCTTCTCCCAATTCTTGATGAAAACAATAACTACATCGGTTATTACGAAATGGAAGACATTATGAAGTTTTTTCAAGAAACTCCATTCTTAAAAGAACCTGGTGCGATTATTATTGTTCAAAAAGGACTTTTGGACTATTCTATGAGTGAGGTGACTCAAATTGTAGAAAGCAATAACGGAAAAGTTTTAGGCTGTTTTGTTTCTGAAGCTGATACCGAAAATGTTCAAATCACTGTAAAAATTGGTTTAGGAGCAATCAATGAAATTATTCAGACTTATAGAAGATACGGTTATGAAATTATTTCAGAACATCAGGAAGACACCTATATTAACAGTTTAAAAGAGCGATCAGATTATTTAGACAAATACCTTAATATATAAGTTATGAATGTGCCAATGAGAAAATTAGTTAATTAGATAATTTTCGCATTTCCCAATTATCTAATTGCCACATTGACAAATTCTCTAATTTAACAACGAATGAAAATAGCCATTTACGGACAATATTATCAGAACAGCACTGAACCTATTATAAAAGACATTTTCAATTTCTTTAATGCCAACAATGTCGAAATGGTAATTGAAGAAAATTTCTTGAACATGCTTTATGAAAAACAACTTGTAAAAAAAGAATACAAAACTTTTTCTCCAAGCACTGCTTTAGACAATAGTTTCGAAATGCTTATTAGTATTGGAGGCGACGGTACAATTTTAAGAGCCGCTGCTTTTGTTCGTAATTCAGGAGTTCCTTTGTTAGGTATAAATGCCGGAAGACTTGGTTTTCTTGCCAAAGTTCAAAAGGAAAACATCGATATTCTACTTCAATATGTTATTGATCAAAACTATACAACTTCAGAACGCACTTTATTAGGAATTACATGCGAACCTTATAATGAAGCATTCAAAGAACTTAACTTCGCCATGAACGAAGTTACTGTGAGCAGAAAAGATACAACATCGATGATCACGGTAGAAACTTATTTGAACAACGAATATCTAAATTCATATTGGGCTGATGGATTAATCATTTCAACACCAACAGGCTCTACAGGTTATTCTTTAAGCTGTGGCGGGCCAATTTTAACGCCAGATGTCAAAAGCTTAGTTATTACTCCAATTGCCCCTCATAATTTAACCGCCAGACCTCTTGTTATTCCTGACGATACCGAAATTACATTGCGAGTAACAGGAAGAGAAGATCAATATTTGGTTTCCTTAGATTCAAGAATTTCTTCGGTGAAAAACGAATCGATTATAAAAATTAAAAAAACAGATTACAAAATTAAAATGGTTGAAATACCAGGAGAAACTTTCTTAAAAACTTTAAGAAACAAACTGCTCTGGGGAGAAGATAAAAGAAATTAAACTCTTTTCTGATTCTTCACTATACGATAATACCACATTTTCTCGTTCTGCATGTAGTGAATCATCATTAAATTGCTCAAAATCACAACATAAAATGAAAAAAGAGCACATTTAACTAAAGGAACTTTGATTCGTATTGATAATTATTATATTTGCACGCAATTTTGAATTAAATGAAGAAAATTTTTAATTTATTGTTATGTTTTTTCCCCTTTATTACACTTAATGCTCAGATCAATGAGCTCGGTGTTTTTCTTGGCGGAAGCAACTTTGTAGGCGATGTTGGAAAAACAACTTATATTGCCCCAGAAAAACTAACCTTTGGAGTTCTTTACAAGTGGAACAGGAGTCCGAGACATTCATGGCGTTTCTCTTATATGCAGTCAAATGTTAGCGGAAATGATTTTAAATCTGATGAGACAGGCAGAAATCAAAGAGGTTATCGTTTTGACAACAATATAAAAGAACTTTCTGCTGGTTTAGAATTCAATTTTTTCGACTTTAATCTGCATGAAGATCGCACAAAGATAACACCGTATGTGTTTACCGGCCTAAGTTACTTTTTCTACGACAACTTATACAGATACACTACAAGCCCTAATACCGTATACGCACAAAAAAACCAAAGCACAGCAGCCATACCTATTATATTAGGTATAAAATCAAATATAACACCGCGTTTCATTTTAGCAGCTGAAGTTGGCGCACGTTATACCTTTACAGATAATATAGACGGAAGCAATCCAAATACAAGCAATCCAAATATCATGAAGTTTGGAAATTTAAATAATAATGACTGGTATATTTTTTCTGGTATGACTTTAACGTATACCTTTGGAAAAAAACCATGCTATTGCGCATACTAAAAAATGAATTTAATAGAATCAATAGATCACACAAACTTACCTAAACACCTAGCCATTATTATGGACGGTAACGGACGTTGGGCAAAACAACAAGGTTTTTTGCGCGCGTTTGGCCACGAAAATGGAACAAAATCTGTAAAAGAAATAATCAAAACCTCAGCTAAGCTTGGAATTGAGTATCTAACTTTATATGCTTTTTCTACAGAAAACTGGAATCGCCCAAAACTTGAGGTTCAGGCGTTAATGAAAATATTGATCAATTCATTAAAAAAAGAACTAGTAACCCTTCAAGAGAACAATATTCGCCTTAATGCAATTGGAAATCTTGACAAATTACCAAAAACAGCCCAAAAAGAACTTTTGGATGTTATGGATAAAACTAAAAACAATACTCGCTTAACCCTTACGCTTGCTTTAAGTTATGGCTCTAGAGAAGAATTGGTAAATGCCGTAAAGTCAATTAGTGATAAAGTTAAAAATAATATAATTTCAATAGACACTATTGACGATTCAATTATAAATGAGCATCTTTACACGCAAAATTTACCAGACGTAGATTTGTTAATACGAACAAGTGGAGAACATAGAATAAGTAATTTTTTGCTATGGCAGATTGCCTATGCAGAATTGTATTTTACTAATGTCTTATGGCCAGACTTTAAAGACCAAGATTTATATGAGGCTATTATTAGTTATCAAAAAAGAGAACGTAGATTTGGAAAAACCAGTGAACAAATTAAATAATTTTTTAGTGTTGCAAAAAAAAATACAAATAGTCCTTACCCTTTTACTTTTGGGTAGTTTTTCACAAATTAAAGCACAAGAAAGAGTTCCTTTTGATCAAGGAAAAAAATATATTCTAGCTAAAGTTTCTGTTGTTGGTAAAATAAGCTTCAATGAGCAGACTGTTGTAACCTTTTCTGGACTTCAAAAAGGTCAAGAAATCACCGTTCCTGGAGAAGAAATCAGTAGCGCAATTAAAAAATTAGGTAAACTAGGTTTATTTGACGAAATCGCTTTCTATGTTAATAAAGTAGAAAACGATAGTATTTATTTAGATTTAGATATCGTTGAACTTCCTAAATTAAATGAAGTTAAAATCGTTGGTGTCAAGAAAAGCAAAGTAGAAGGCTTGATTAAAGATAACAATCTGACTAAGAACAAAATCGTAAACGAAAACTTAATCACTACGACAAAAAATTACATTGAAAATAAATACAAAAAAGAAGGTTATTATAACACAAAAGTTACTATAACAAATACTCCAGACACTATCAATGGACATCAAGTAAATATGCTTGTAAGGATAGATAAAGGAGATAAGGTAAAAATAAGCAGCATTGACTTCATTGGCAACAAACAACTTACAGACAATCAGTTGCGTGCCGCAATGAAAGACACTAAACAGAAAAATTTCATTCGTGTATTTAAAGCTTCTAAATTTATTCCAGAAAAATACAAAACTGACTTAGAAAAAGTAATCGCAGCCTATAAAGAAAAAGGATACCGTGATGCCCGTATTATTTACGATTCTGTACAATACAGCAAGCAAAAAAATGCACTTGCAATCAAGATAAATGTAGAAGAAGGAAACAAATATTACTTTGGTAATATCAAATTCTTAGGTAACACTGTTTATTCAGATCAGCTTTTAAGCCGTTATTTAGGAATTAAAAAAGGGGAAACTTATAATGGAGTTTTACTAGAAAAAAGAATAGCTGATAAGACAAAACCAGACGCAGAAGATATTACGAATTTATACCAAAATAACGGTTATTTATTTTCAAACATCAATGCTGTAGAGGTAAAAACAGTTAACGATACGATCGATTTTGAGATTAGAGTTACTGAGGGTCCTATCGCCTATTTCAACAAAATTACTGTTGTTGGAAACGACAAAACAAATGACCATGTTATTTACCGTGAGTTAAGAACAAAACCAGGTGAAAAATACAGTAAAGAGCAATTAGTTAGAACTATTCGTGAGATTGGTCAATTGGGTTTCTTTGATCCAGAAGCAATTGATCCTAAATTTAAGAATGTAGATGCTGGAGCTGGAACGGTTGATATCGAATACAATGTAGTTGAAAAAGGATCTAGCCAAGTTGAACTTCAAGGAGGTTATGGCGGTGGAGGTTTCATTGGTACATTAGGACTTTCGTTTAACAACTTCTCGGCACGAAAGATATTTGATAAGGAAGCTTACAAGCCTTTACCAATGGGAGATGGACAAAAAGTTGCTCTTCGTTTACAAGGAAGTACTTATTTCCAAACCTATAGTTTATCTTTCTCAGAACCTTGGTTTGGAGGAAAGAAACCAGTGCAGTTTAGTTCATCTATTTCATACAGTAAGCAATTTCTTAACAATTACATCACTAGAACTGTTGATAAAAGCAAAAGTTTTAATATTTTTACAGTCCAAGTTGGTTTAGCAAAAAGATTAACCGTGCCAGATGACTACTTCGTGTTATCACAATCTGTAAGTTATCAGCACTATGACTTGAATAATTATAACACAGGTTTGTTTACTTTTGGTAATGGTGCATCAAGAAACTTAGCGTATACTATTGGACTTTCAAGAAGTAATAAAGGGGTAAACCCAATATTCCCTACTTATGGTTCTGAATTTAGTATTACGGCAAAAGTTACCCCTCCATACTCATTATTTAATGGTATTGATTATGGTGATTTACAAAACCAAAAAGATTACAAAACACAATATACTGGAACATCAGGAAGTGGTGTAGATGGAAAACCGCTTAACAATGGCGATTATGTTAAAACAGAAACTGTAAACGGTCAAACTGGCTATGTAAGTGTTGGTTCTGATTTCGCAAGTGCCGATACGGATGTAGCAAAAGTCGATCAGAAAAAGTACAACTGGTTAGAATATTATAAAGTAAAATTTAAGGGAGACTGGTATACTAAAGTTTATGGAAAACTAGTATTGAGAACTCTAACTGAGTTTGGTTTCTTAGGAGCTTACAATCAAGAAAGAGGTGTAATTCCGTTTGAGCGCTTTTACTTAGGAGGTGATGGTATGGCTAACTACTCAATGGATGGTAGAGAGACTATTCAATTAAGAGGTTATCCAAACAACTCTTTGACTCCTGTAAACGCAAATGGTGATGCAATTGGAGCAACGATTTACAACAAATTCTCTATGGAATTACGTTACCCAATTACATTAAAAGCATCGGCTTCTATTTTTGCATTAACGTTCTTAGAAGCAGGTTCATCATATCCGACGTTTAAAGATTACAACCCATTCGACTTAAGTCGTTCTGCTGGTGCTGGTTTACGTGTATTCATGCCTGCATTTGGATTATTGGGTATTGACTTTGGTTACGGATTTGACGCTCTTCCAGGACAAACAAAAGCTAATGGTTGGGAAACACACTTTATCATTGGACAACAATTTTAGTGAAATAACGTTTGGTTAAAAATCATCAAATAAAGTTATGTTATGAGAAAACAATTTTTATTTATATTTTTAGCCTTGATTGTAGCAAATACAAGTCAGGCACAAGGAAAGACGACTCGAATTGGCTACATCGATATGGAGTATATTTTAGAAAATGTTTCCGATTATAAAGAAGCCAAATCACAATTAGAGCAAAAAGCTCAAAAGTGGAAGCAAGAAGTAGAGGCTAAAAAATTAAATATAAATAATTTGAAGGAAAGCTTGAAAACAGAAAAAGCTTTACTTACAAAAGAATTAATAGAAGAAAGAGAAACCGAAATTAAGTTTCTTGAACAAGAAATGATGGATTATCAGCAGAAACAATTTGGGTCTGATGGAAATCTAATGAGACAAAAAGCAGCTTTAGCAAAGCCTATACAAGATCAGGTTTTTACTGCCGTACAAGATATAGCAGAAGCAAAAAATTATGATTTTGTTTTTGATAAATCATCAGATCTTACCATGCTTTTTAGCAATAAAAGATTTGATATTAGCGATCAGGTTTTAAGAATTTTAAACCGTACTGAAAAACGTGAACAGCTGACCAAAAAACAATTGAAAGAGCAAGAGGCTAAAGAAAATATTGAAAATGCAATTGACGAAAATCCAGCGATGGCCGACCGCCAAAAAGCACTTGATGAGAAAAGAGCAGCGAGAGAAAAGCTAATTCAAGACAGAAAATTAGAGCAAGAAGCTAAGAGAAAAGAATACGAAGACAGAAGAAAAGCTTTACAAGAAGAAAGAGAAGCGAAAAAAAATGGCACGGTTTCTGGAACAGCTACACCAACAGCCGTTCCTGCTGCAACTACGACAACGAGTGGTGATGCCAAAACAAACTCGACTGCAAAAACTGCAACACCTGCTGCCACTGGAGAAACAACTCCTACTGAACAGCCTGCAATGACAAAAGCAGAAGAGAGACAATTACTCTACGAACAACGTAAAAAAGAATTGGAAGAAAGAAGAAAGAAAATTTTAGAAGAAAGAGAAGCGGCTAAAAAAGCAAAAGAAGCCCAAACGCAAAAAACAAATACGACCAATAATTAATTAATATTTTAAAAATGATGAAACAAATCAAAACTTTACTAATTGCTGCAATTCTTATTTTAGGAGCAAGTAACACAATGAACGCGCAAGCGAAGGTAGCTCATGTTGATGTAAGCGAGATCATGTCTAAAATGCCTGCTATGCTAGATGCTCAAAATCAACTGCAAAAATTAAGTGGTACATATGATGCTGAATACAAAAAAATGGTTGACGAATATCAAGTAAAAATCAAAAAGTACGAAGCTGAAGCTGCAACTGTAACTGATGCTGTAAACGGTGAGCGTTCTAAAGAGGTTCAAGATATGCAAAAAAGAATTGTTGATTACAGAGACAATGCTCAAAAAGAATTACAACAAAAAGAAACTGATATCGTAAAACCTTTAATGGAAAAAGTTAGAGCTTCTATCCAAAAAGTTGGAAAAGCTAAAGGTTTCCAATACGTTTTAGACGGTTCTACTTTATTATTAGCTGATGGTCCAAACATCACTGCTGATGTTAAAAAAGATTTAGGATTCTAAGAAATTAAATCTCGATAATTAAACTGCTCAATTTATTCAATTTGAGCAGTTTTTTTTTACAAAAAATTAAAACCAATCTTTGGTATTATTTCAAGATTTCACTTAACTTAGAATATCGAATTTTTATTAAAAAATATTAAATTTGCTTTATGACAAACAATAATCCTATAGGCGTTTTTGATTCTGGTATTGGCGGGACTTCCATTTGGAGCGCCATCCACGAACTTCTTCCAAATGAAAAAACCATTTATCTGGCTGATAATAAAAATGCGCCTTACGGCCAAAGAAGCAAAGAAGAGATTGTTGCATTAAGCAAAAAAAATGTAGAATTTTTACTAGAGAATAACTGCAAACTTATTGTTGTGGCCTGCAATACGGCTACAACAAATGCTATAGTAGAACTTCGTGCAGATTACGATGTTCCGTTTGTTGGAATTGAGCCTGCCATCAAACCAGCAGCAAACAATTCTCAAACTCAGGTGATTGGAATTTTAGCGACAAAAGGCACTCTTAATAGTGAGTTGTTTAATAAAACTGCTGAGATGTTTCATAACACCAAAATCATTGAGCAGGTTGGACACGGACTTGTACAGCTTATTGAAGACGGTAATTTGTACTCGCCAGAAATGACACAATTGTTAGAGTCATATCTGCAGCCTATGATTGAAGCTAATATTGATTACTTGGTTTTAGGATGCAGCCACTACCCTTACCTAATTCCTCAGATAAAAAAAATTCTCCCAGATCATATTAAAATAATAGATTCAGGAGAAGCTGTTGCGCGCCAAACTAAAAATCTACTTAAAGACAAAGTTGGCTTTTCAGAAAGTACAGATATTGATCCTGTATTTTATGTTAATTCTGATCCTAAAGTTTTAGAATCAATTTTAGAATATAAATATCCCGTAATCAAAAAAGACTTTTAAATTATTACTCAAACTTCCGCTTGACGAACCAAATTCCGTCCAACGATAGATTGAGTGATATTTTATGATAGTTTTCTTTTATTAAATCATTTGCGATTCTGCCTTTCTGTCCATAAGAATAGGAAATATTAAGTGACGAAAATGTGTTATCAATTGGCAGATTTAGTCCAATAGAAATAGATGCACTATTTACACGCTGCTTATCGACTTCAAGATAGCCATTGTCAAAGTTTAAACCAGCTGCATACCCGACTCTATCCCAATATCTTCTAACATTCTTACTGGCACTATAGGTGAATCCTAGCGCAAAACGATCTTGATTTACAAATTCGCCATACAGATCAGACTGATTGGTATTCTTCCAGAAGCTTTTTTCATAATCTAAAGTCACATTTACATTGTTTTTAAATCGCTTGCTGGCTCCAAAACCTATTTCTAAAGGCATATAATAATCGTCAGCATCTGAAGCCTTGTCGGTTTCTATAGAAGATTCTACCTCATCTGCAATACTTGTTACAGATTGTACTTTGGAAGCGTTTATTCTTGTAGGAACTTTGAAAGTTGTTCCAATTGTAAATGTAGAATCTATTTTAAACTGAGCTCCTAATGTTGCACGAAGGCCTCTATAATCTGTTTGCTTATGAATGGTAGTAATAGCATTCGAAATTAAAAAAGCTCGATCATCAACTGTGTTACCAAAAAGTACCGTTCCGGTTGCTCCCAGTGTCAGTTTTTTTCCAAATCTATACCCGTATGAAAAATCCAGGTTATTCAAACCTCCAGATCCTTGTGCCGTTACATAATAATATTCTTGACTATCGGCAATTGGAAGTTTTAAATTTGAGATTTTAAATACCGAACTTGAATATGGTCGAAGTGCCAAGCTAAAACCCGAATTTTTAGTAACGGGAAAAGCAAAAGCTAAATGAGAAAACTGAAAATTATTTCGTTTTTCTGTACGAGTATTACTTTGATAAGTTGTAGCAATAGCTTTTCCTCCAATATCAAAAAGAAAATGATTTTGATACATAAATCCTAAAGAGGCTGGATTTAAATTATTGATAAAAGTATCTGAAGGCAAAGCAATTCCTGAACCGCCAATTGAAGGCAGATAACCAAAATCTGAGTCATACAAACTTCCAACACCATAGAGTGAATATGGAGAACTTGAAATACTTTGAGAAAACGAAGTCAGCGACATTAAAAGGAAGCAACTCCATAAAACAATTTTATTTTTCATTTAGTAAGAGATGTAATAAATTTTCAGCTGGATTTTATTGTTCAAGTGCTTTTGATCACCTAACACTATTCGGTTAACAGACTGTGCAATTCCCGGCAAGGTGAGAATAAGTGATGATCTCGAATCGGATTGCTTTAGCATTTCTTTCTGCAGAAAAGTTCCCACAGAAATGTAATAGCCAACATTTTCATTAAACTCATCGCTCTTCTGATTCAGTTTCCCATAGACCGAAGTACCCGCTGCGTTCACTAGAGTGCCACTTATTCGATTCAAATTATCACCCACATAAACAGTGAGAGAATCTGCCAAAGGATATTTCTCTGAATAAGAATTATTGACAGGTTTCAAAATTAATTCGGCATCGACAATTGCCCCATTCGCTGAAATATTTTTAAACTGTTTAATATTCGGAAAATCGACTCGACAAGCCACTCCAGTTCCAGACTGGATGTAACCTTGATTATTTGTTAAAATACTGGATAATTTACTAGACGAAACGGGAAGATTTTGAAGAATAGTCCCTGTTTTATCCGACGAAATAGAGTTAAATTGTTTAGTAGCATCTAAAATTTGAAAATCGAGTATGTAGGACACCTCTTCAACATCGGCCTGATATTTTGAGTAATACATTCGGACCTTACTTGTTGACACGCTAAAACCAATAGCACTTGAGGAATTTGATGTTTCGGGCACAAGCACCAATCCTTTCAAATACTCTGTAAAACTATCGTAATCTGTAATTTCCCTTTTTTTTATTTTTTGAAAAAGTGCCTCTCCAAATTCCTTGCTCATTTTAACATTAATAGAATCTTTATGAAGGGGGCTTGGTCTGTATGAAATTGTCCCTAAACTTTCGGGATTGTAACTCAAGGTTGAATTGTTATAGAAATTATCATCTTCACTATTTGGTTTAACCTTTTGAATTAATCTATGTATATTAAACGTCTGCACCTTTGTTGTATCTCCATAGTAATAACGATCGTATTTAAGAATCATAGAAATAGAGTCAAACACATAATTTACCGACTCTGTATCTGAACCCACACTAGACAAAGCATAATTACTAGTAGAAAGCTGAAAGTAACTATCTGATTTTACTTTCCCAAAAATAGGATCATCGTAATTCCCAATTAATATTCTGCCTCTATTTGAAGTCGCCAGTGAGTCAAAATTGATAGTTGACATTTCTACGGTCACAGTATCTATCATGATTACTTTATTGCTTAACGCGAGATAATCTGATCCAACAGTAAATTCTCCAGTGTCGGTGTCTGTACCACATGAAAATAAGGTAAGTACAAAAAGCAGTATCAATATAAACTTGTGCATAATTAATTTTTTGGGCAAATATAAATTGCCTGCTTTGGCAACACATCATAACATATACTATCACGCTCTTTTAAGCTACAAATTCTACAAAACAATCTATAATCTGAATTCTGCTACCAAATTTTAATTCGACGCGAAAAACAGCGGTTTTGTCTATCAAAACACGTCATATATATATCTTCTTTTTTTAAAGGGGTTCATCCATCTAATTTTGAGCCAATAAAATAAATAATGAAAGTAAGGTTTTTAGTTTGTTCTCTTTTTTTGATTTCATTTTTAGGTTTAAAAGCTCAGGAAAATTTTAACGCTGCTGTTAATTTTAAAACTGAACCAACTGAAAAGATAAATTTTAGCGAAACAAACATTGCTGTTTTTTATCAGAAGAAACTGGGAGCAAAAAGCAAAATAGCAAATACGTTAGAATACTCTAACCTGAAGGTGAATTACGAATTCAATGCCTATAATATGTATGCAGATGAGGATAAATTCAACCAAGTTCAAAACAAGTTTGAGTATTCGTCTGAAATAACAGAAAAAACAAAATGGCAACTTTCTATTATTCCGACAGCAAATTTTCAGAGCAAATTGGATTTTTCAGATGTCACTCTTTTAGGAAGTTTAGAAATCAGCCAACAGCTTAGTTCCAAACTAAATATAATAATCGGAGCTGGCAGAACATCCATTTTTGGAGCGCCAAAATTTACGCCGATTGTTGTTTTTGATTACAAAATGAATGACAAAACCAATTTTAAAATCGGATTCCCAGATTCTAGAATTTCTTATTCTAATAATGATCGAAACAAATTTAGTCTGACAAATAGTTTCAATGGCAGCTTTTATCATTTAGACAAAAAAAACACAGATAGCAATGCCGAAAAAGCTGTTTTATCGCAAATGACATCGGCTTTGGAATATGAAAGAAATGTTGGGAGCAATTGGTTTTTAAATTTTAAAGCTGGTTACGATTTCGATAAAAAATACAATTTAATAGATAGCAGTAACCATAAAATATACGACTACAATAGCGGAAATGGGTACGTTTTAGGAATAGGGATCAAATACAAACAATAAATATTAAATACACTATGATTAATCTAAAAAAAGTAATTTTATTCGCAGCGCTTTTTTCGAGCCTCTTTTTTATAAGCTGCAGCAATGACGATGACGATGATGATTTGGTAGGAAACTGGATTAAAAAATCAGCCTTTGACGGCCCTGCAAGATCTAGTGCCACAAGTTTCGTTATCGGAGATTATGCTTATGTTGTTGGGGGATATACTGGCGATGTTTATTTAAAAGATCTTTGGGTTTACAACTCAAACGGAGATTACTGGGAACAGAAAGCAGATTTTGGAGGTATAGGAAGAAGTTCTGCCTCTAGTTTTGCACTAAACGAAAAAGGTTATGTCGGTCTTGGTTATGATGGAACAAACAAACTGAAAGACTTTTATCAGTATGATCCTTCTGCAAACAGCTGGACACAAAAAACCGATTTTGCAGGAACTGCGCGTTATGCTGCTGTAGGTTTTCAGGTTGGCGGAAAAGCGTATTTTGGAACAGGTTATGACGGAAACTATTTAAAAGATTTTTATCAGTACGATGACCAAGCCAATACTTGGACTCTAGTAAATGGTTTTAGCGGAAACAAAAGACGTAACGCAACCGTTTTTACAATTGCAGACAAAGCTTACTTAGTAACTGGCGTAAACAACGGTGTTTATCAGGAAGATTTCTGGGAATTTGACCCATCAACAGATGTTTGGACAAGAAAACGTGATATCGATAAAGATACTGATGACGATTATAGCTACAATGACGATTATGCTATTGTACGTTCTAATGCTTCAAGTTTCTCTATGAATGGTTTAGGGTATGTTGTAGGAGGTGAAAATGTAAAAACAGTTTGGGAATACAATCCGTCAACTGATTTATGGACAGAAAGAACTCCAATGGAAGGCGCTACAAGAACAGATGCTGTTGGTTTCTCAATAAATAACCGCGGATTCTATATGTTAGGAAGAGTTGGCTCTACTTACTTTGACGATGCTTGGGAATTTAAACCATTGGACGAACAAAGCGACGATGATAATTAATATTAAAAAATTCTTCTGGAATAATATCCAGAAGAATTTAATAGCTTTTATGCTTCTTTTTCTTTTTACTGCATGTTCAAAAAAAGAAACTTTAACAACCGCGTCTTTTAAAACAAATTCTGGATGGGGATATACAATAGCTTACAAAGAAAAAGTTTTAATTAAGCAGTCAATTATACCAGTAATAAGTAACACGAAAAGCTTTGAAACAGAAAGCGATGCCCTAAAAGTTGCTGATTTTGTGAAACAGAAACTTCAACAAAACTTATCTCCAACGGTAACCAAAAATGAATTAATTTTATTAAAAATAAAATTGTAAATGCAGATCGATACCATTAAAAATACAGGCTACAACAAAATACTATTCCATTTTATGATATGGATTTTCTTTATTTTGACTTCTCTAATTCAATTTTACGAAAGTCCATTTAAGCTCGACAACGATTTTTATGCCCAATGGCTTTCAGGAATTTTATTGTTTTATCTGAACTATTTTTATTTGGTTCCAAATTACTTGCTGCAAAAAAAATATTGGCTATATGGTGCATTTGCCATCGGTCTGATTGTTCTATTTATGGTAATAAGATTCAATTATTTTATTCCCGAATTTAGGCATTTAAGACCTGAAAAAATGATACATTCTGAAACCATTATTCGTGACCCCCATTTTTTTCCGAGAGATGGCAAGATGCATCACAGAATAGAAATGAGACAGCCCCTTTTCTTTAAAATTGCGCCATCATTTTTCTATATTTTGATTATTACAATCTCTGCCATTATTCGAACATTGACTGAGTTTTATAATAATCAGCAAAACAAACTGATTGCCGAAACCCATAGAACAAATACAGAATTAATCTATCTGCGTAAACAGACCAATCCGCATTTTTTGTTTAATTCCTTAAACAGTATTTACTCCTTGGCACACAAAAAATCTGATTTGGTCCCTGATGCCATCGTAACCTTGTCTGAACTTATGCGCTATATGCTATATGAAACAGACAACAAAACGGTGGCTTTAGAAAAAGAAGTCAATTATATTCAGAATTATATCGAATTGCAAAAACTGCGATTAAATAATATTGAAGACATTGTGATTAATGTGCACGGAGATACCAAAAATAAGTTTATTGAGCCTTTACTATTAATTTCTTTTGTAGAAAATGCTTTTAAATACGGAACCGATTATAAGGGCGCCGCGCATGTAAAAATCAAGATTCTGATTACAGATCACAACCTTGACTTTTGGATCGAAAATACAATTGAAAACTATGTGAAAGATCCTGAAAACTCAGGAATCGGATTAGTAAATATCCAAAGCCGTCTTGATCTTCTTTACTCAAACGCGCACGAACTAACCATTACTCAAGATAATGAGTATTACCGAGTTCATTTAAATTTAAAGTTAGACGAAATTAAAACCGCAATACACTAAAGAAAACTGATTATGGACAGAAAAAAATTCATCCGAAATGGTATTTTGGGCATTGCTTCATTGGCAACAGCCTCAAAATTTTTAGAATCTTGTTCTAAAAGTGACAACGACGAAACCGACACAAGCAATTCTGGAGACGGGAGCTGCACGGTTTCTCCTTCAGAAACAAAAGGGCCATTCCCAATTAAAACGCCAAGTCAGCTGGTTTTAGAAAACATCAAATCTGACCGAGTTGGAATTGCGTTATTGATTAATTTAAAAATTGAAAACAAGAATAATAATTGCGAACCTCTTTCTGGAGTTTTAGTCGATATCTGGCATTGTGACAAAGATGGAAATTATTCTGAATATGGCGGTACGCAAATGCAGCAGACCGATTATACTTCTGTTCATTTCCTGAGAGGAAGACAAACTTCAAATGCAAGTGGAGAAGTTTCTTTTATTTCAATTTATCCAGGCTGGTACCAAGGAAGAGCGCCGCATGTACATGTGGAAGTTTTATCTAGTACGGGAGCTTCATTATTAGTGACACAGATTGCTTTTCCTGAAACAATTTCAAGTCAGGTATATTCAAGCACCAACTATGCAGCACACGGACAAGCAGATACTGCAAATACAAAAGACAATGTTTTTGCCGATAGCTTATCTGATGAACTCGCTACAATTACAGGAAACCTAACAGATGGTTATACGCTAACAAAAACGATAACCGTTAACGCATAATTTTGATTTGTAAAAACCAGTATTTTATGAAAATTTTAAAACTTAATTTACTGGTTTCAAAGTACTTTTGACTGCGAAATAAATTTAAAAAACTAATTCAGAAAAGATGAAATGTGTAATTATTGATGACGAACCTTTAGCTGTAGAATTATTGCAGGATTTTGTCAAAAAAGTAGATACCCTTGAGCTCGTAAACACTTTCAACAATGCTATCGATGCTGTTTCATTTATCAACCAGAATAATGTTGATTTGGTTTTTCTGGATATTCAGATGCCTCATTTTTCTGGAATTGATTTTTTAAATACAATAGAAAAAAAGCCTCTGGTTATATTTACAACTGCTTATTCTGATTATGCTGTAGAAGGATTTAATCTTGGTGCGGTCGATTACTTGGTGAAGCCAATTCCGTTTCATAGATTTTTAAAAGCTGTAGTAAGAGCACAGCAAGTTTTACAGCCTGTGGCAAATCCTGCAATTGCAGAAAACAATAATGCTCCTGAAATTGACCAGGACTTTATGTTTGTTAGAGCTGAATATGAAAATGTAAAATTGAATTTTGCTGATATTCTTTTTATTGAAGGCCTTAAAGATTATGTCAAAATTTACACCACAGACAATAAATTTACGCTGACCTTAATTAGTTTAATAAAACTTGAAAATCTGCTTTCTAGCAAAGGTTTTGCGAGAATTCATAGATCGTATATTATCAATATCAAACACGTAAAATCGATTCAGAAAAACAAGGTCTTAATAAGCGATAAAAGAATTCCAATCAGCGAAAGCTACAAAAATACTTTCTTCGAAAAAATCAACCTCTAGTTTTTCTAAACTCCAAAAAAAGAAAATTCCAAATTCCAAAAGTCAAACCTTGGAATTTGGAATTTTTTTATTTTTTTTTTAACTTATTCTTCGTTTTTGAACCAGCTTGAATACATCACGTAATTATTCGAAATACGTTCTATTTCGCCTGCAAAATCAGACTGATCAATATCTTTTACTTTTTTGGCAGGAACACCAGCATAAATGCTTCCTGAAGTCACAACCGTATTTTGGGTCACTACTGCTCCGGCAGCAATGATAGCATTGCTTTCTACTACGCAATTATCCATTACAATGGCTCCCATCCCGATTAAAACATTATCATGAATCGTACAGCCGTGCACAATCGCATTATGCCCGATTGAAACGTTATTTCCTATAATTGTTGGATGTTTTTGATATGTGCAGTGAATTACAGCGCCATCTTGAATATTTACCTTATTTCCAATTTTAATAAAGTGAACATCTCCCCTCACAACAGCATTAAACCAAACGCTGCAAGATTCTCCAAAAGTAACATCTCCTACAATAGTAGCATTTTCGGCAACATAACAATCCTCTGGAATAAGAGGCGATTTTCCGTTTACAGATTTAATAAGCATAATAATAATTTTAGTTAACTGCAGGACAATTACAGTCGTAACGTTCTTTTTTGCAGAATAAATTAACTCCTAAAGTAATTTGATGAAAGCCGCCTGTGTCAAACTTAACATCTCCCATGAGCTGAGTATAAGTATAAGCAAACATAAAGTTCTTGAAATTAACCCCAACAATTGGTGTAAAGTATTGCATATTTTGAGATGACACTCCACTTCCAGAAACATATTGCGCACCATCAAAACCTCTTCTATAAGATAAAGCCGCCCATAGACTTCCAAAATCCATGCTTTTGTAGGCTTTCATATTCAAATCAAGCGTTTTTGCTTTTGTCTGATCAAACAGCTGAAAAAGAATAGAAGGCTCCCAAGTCCAACTGCTGTTTTTTCCAAACACATAGCCAGCACTAAATAAAAACTTTCTAAGATTATCACTTTCGTAATCTGTATATAGTTCTCTTCTAGTTTCTAACAGTCCTTGAACTGTTGCATGCGCATAGAAATCCAAATAATTATACGAAGCTCCAATATCAAGATTAAAATATGAATCTTTCTGAATTGATCCAAATACAATTGGATCAAAAGTCCCTCCAAATTTTGTTTCGTCCAGTTGGCTTTGTATTAAACCTCCACTAATACCAAAAGACAACTGATTTAAATCTAGTTCATCTCTCGAAAACATAATATGATGTGCGTAAGTCAATTTTACACCTTTTTGAGAATGATATCCGTTTTTATCATTAAACAGAATTATACCAGCTCCAGAACGTTCCCCGATTCTTCCGTTAAAACTTAAAGTCTGCAGTGATGGAGCTTCTTCTTCTCCAAACCACTGTTTTCTGGCTGTCAATCTTATTTTAGCACAGTTGGCCGCACCCGCCATCGAAGGATGAATTAGATAATAATTATCAGACAAATAATCAGAATAAACAGGTATTCCCTCCTGAGAATAAGAGTAAAAAGCAGTAATGAGAAAAATTAATAAAACCTTGATTTTTAATTTCATAAAGACAATATTGTTTCAATATAATTTTTACTCTTGCAATTTAACACGATTTATTTGAAAAGAGTCTTAATTATTTCATTAAAAAATCAAATATAGCCATTAGTAGAAAATAACTTTAGTAAATTTGCGAAAAATATATTACCATGACTAAAATCACTATAAAAGAGACTCAAAATCCAACTATTTTAAAGTTTGAATTTGAGGATTTCATTACTCAGAATCAAAACTTTGAGTTCAAAAATATCGATGAGGCACAAGCTTCTCCTCTAGCACAACAATTATTCTATTTACCGTTTGTTAAAACAGTTTATATCTCTGGAAATTTTATCGCTATTGAAAGATATAGCATTGTTGATTGGGATGATGTAAAAGATGCGGTTGCAGAACAAATAAGTGCTTTTGTTGACAAAGGTGGTGTTATCATTAAAATTGATGAAACAAAACCAAAAAAGCAGCCTATTACAGTATACGGAGAAACAACTCCAAATCCTTCTGCATTGAAATTCGTTGTAAGCAGAATGCTTACTCGCAATGCTGTAGAATACAAAAATATTGATCAGACTGCTTCTTCTCCATTAGCTCAAGAATTATTCAAATTCCCTTATGTGAAAGAAATTTTTATTGATGAAAATTATATTTCTGTAACAAAATATGAAATCAATAACTGGGACGAAATCACTCTAGAATTAAGAACTTTTATTAAACAATTTATAGAAAACGGAGGAACTGTTTTAGATGAAAGTTTAATTGAAACTAAAGCCAAAACTGAAGCAACAAAAGATGAGGCTTTTGATAAATTGGATGTGACTTCTCAGCAAATCATTAACATTCTAGAAGAATATGTAAAACCAGCAGTAGCTGCCGATGGTGGAAACATTGCTTTCGAATCTTATAATGAAGATGACAAAACGGTAAAAGTATTATTGCAAGGCGCTTGCAGCGGTTGCCCTTCTTCTACATTTACTCTAAAAAGCGGTATCGAAAATATGCTGAAAAGCATGCTTAATGATGATGCGATAAAAGTAGAAGCATCAAATGCATAATCTGGCAAAACTTATTATACAAAGCGTCTCAATGAGACGCTTTTTTTATTATTAATTACTAATTTTCAATTATTTAGCATTAAAAACACAAGTAATTCTATAAAATTAATTAATATTGTATTCTTAACCAATTAATTAAAAACCATGGGATTATCTTCATTTTTTAAAAATTTGTTTGGCTCAACCAAAGAGTCTGTAACTGAATTGGCAAATAACGCCGAAGAGACTTTTGAACAAGCAAAAGAAGCTGCAGCACCTTATATTGAGAAAGCTGAGGCTTTTGCAGAAGAAACAATTGAAAAAGTAAAAGAAGTTTCGGAACCTATTATTGACCGTGCTTCAGAATATGCTGAAAAAGCAAAAGAAACTGTCAGCGAATATGCAGATAAAGCATCTGAAGCTATAAATGATGTTGTAGATTCTGTTAAAGAAAAAACAGCTCCTCTGGCTTCTGAAACCCCAAAAACTATTTCTGAAACAGTTGTCGATTCAGGCGAAAAAACCGTTGCCGAAGTAGAAGAGTTAGCCGACGACGACACTGAGAAAGCATAAAAGCATTTTTAGGATAATACAAATATTTTTATATTTGCACTACTAATATACCTTCTCATTTGAGAAGGTTTTTTATTTTAAAATCATGAATCTTAGTCCAGAACAAGTCAGTAAATACGTTAGTCGATTTATTGACATCTTAGTTGATTATTCGCCAAAACTGATTTCCGCATTTTTAATCTTATTTGTTGGTTTATATGCCATCAGACTGATTAATCGAATCATTAGAAAAATAATGATTCAGCGAAATCTTGATCCGACGCTTACCAAATTCTTATCCGATATTTTATTATGGGCGTTGCGAATATTATTATTTGTAACCTTTATTTCTAAATTAGGAATAGAAACTTCTTCGTTTGTAGCTATTTTAGGGGCAATGGGTCTTGCTGTTGGTTTATCATTGCAAGGATCACTCTCTAATTTTGCCGGCGGAATGCTTATTATTGTTTTCAAACCTTTTAAGGTTGGAGATACAATAGAAGCGCAAGGCGTTATTGCAACAGTTCTTGAAATACAGATTTTTGTAACCAAAATGCTAACGGCAAATAACCAAACGGTATTTGTTCCGAATGGGTCTTTGTCTAACGGAAACATAATCAATTACTCGATGCAGGGAGAAAGAAGAGCCGATTTAACTTTTGCAATTTCTTACGATTCTGACATTAAAAAGGCTAAAGAAATTCTTTTAGATGTTCTAAACAAAAATCCTAAAGTATTAAAGAACCCTGCTCCAGAAGTTTTTGTAAAAAATCTATCGGCAAGTTCTATTGATTTTGCGGTTCGCCCTTGGGCAAAAAATGCTAATTATGGAGTTGTTTTCTCTGAAACATTAGAAAATTGCAAAATAGCATTGGATGAAGCTGGAATTGCAATTCAGCCATATACCATACAGAAATAGCATATTAACTCGTTCGGATATAGAATAAAAAAACTTTATCCAGAGTAAAATCTAATTTAATCTGCTAAAATCTTATCAAATCTGCGTGAAATGCTTTTACGCAGATTTTTTTTCATGCAGATTTAAAAAGATTTTAGCAGATGCAAACAGATTAAATTTAAACATGAGTTAATTTCTTAGTCTTGTTTCTTTGGAGGAGCAATCATAAAATCTTTTAAATAATAAGGTTCAAAATAAGCGACATCTACAGTGTCGCTTTTTTGATACTTATCAAAACTGATTTTGCTCATGGCTTGCGCAGAAGGATATTTTATGTTTTCCAAAAACACAAAATTGTCTTTAGTTAAAACTGGTTTACATTTTTCAGCACAATCGCCAACAAAGTAAAGTTTGTCTGTATATTCCTGAAATGAATTTTCGTCAATGATTTCGGCTTTAATCTCTCTTTCCAGTGTTAAATCTGAATTAAAAATGGCACTGTAAACTTCCATACGGCGTGCATCCAACATTGGTATAATTTTTCCGTCTGTAACTCCTGCTTGCGATGCTAAAGTCTGCAAGGTATCTACAGCAATCAGCGGAATATTTAAAGCATAACACAAACCTTTTGCCGCCGAAACGCCAATTCTCAAACCTGTATACGATCCTGGCCCTTGACTAACTGCAACAGCTTTTAAATCCTGCGCCGTTATTCCTGCTTTTGTGATTACTTCTTCAATAAAAACATGAAGTTTTTCTGCATGCGAATATCCTTCATCTGCCAATTCACTGCAAACAATGGTCTGACCATCTTTTGCAATTGATACTGAACAATTTTTAGTTGCTGTTTCGATATTGAGAATAAAAGACAAAGTATTAAATTTTAAAATTAATGATTTGATGTCAGGCTGAGCGGAGTCGAAGTCTTTCTTGCTTTAAAGCCTTCGACTCCGCTCAGGATGACAATATGCTTAAATATTTTTTATTTCTTTGGAGCTTCAGCTTTTTTAAGTTTTACCTTATCTCCAGAGTTTAGTTCTTTAGAAACGGTTGTATATGGCCCTGTAATAACAACATCGCCAGGTTTTAGTCCAGACGTTACTTCTATATTAGTATCGTCCTGAATTCCAGTTTTAATGATTCGAATTTTAGCTTTATCTCCAACTTTTACAAAAACGCATTCGAATTTTTTATCGCTTTTTGGAGCTGCTTTTTTATCTTCATTTGGATCTTCAACCTTAAATTCTTTCACAGCCGTAGTATCCGATTTTACTACAACAGAACTAATTGGCACTGCCAAAACATTATTTTTTGTTGTTGTAATAATATCAACCGTAGCCGTCATTCCAGGTCTAAAAGGAGAATAGGCACTTGGTTTTCCTTCCAACAAATCTTGATAGGATTCTTTCAGAATACGAACCTTAACTTTAAAATTTGTTACCTGATCTGAAGTCAAAGTTGTACTTGCAGAATTAGAAATACTGGTTACAACTCCCTTAAATTTTTTCTTCAAATAGGCATCAACTTCAACATTTGCTTCATCTCCTATTTTAATTTTTACAATGTCATTTTCGTTTACATCAACTTCAACTTCCATATTGTTAAGGTTGGCCACACGCAAAAGCTCCGTTCCAGCCATTTGCTGTGTTCCTAAAACTCTTTCTCCCAACTCTACATTTAATACCGAAATGGTTCCATCAGCAGGAGAATAAATTGTTGTACGCCCTAAGTTGTCTCGGGCTTCTGTTACAGATGCCGAAGCACTTTGAACATTGTAATAAGCACTTTGTTTTGTTGCTTTTGCAACTTCAAAAGTCGAAATGGCTTTATCCCAATCCGATTTTGAGATCACGCCTTTATCATACAATATTTTATTTCGTTCGTAATTTGCTTTTGCCTCTTTAAAACTAGCGTCAGATTGAGTTAGGCTTGCTTTTGTTCCGGCTAAATTTGCAACAGATCTTTCTAATCCTGAGGTATATAAATCGGGATTTATTTTTACTAATAAATCGCCTTTTTTAACCACTTGTCCCTCTTTTACATTAAGTGAAATAATCTCGCCCGAAACCATCGAAGCAATTTTAACCTCAATTTCGGGCTGGATTTTTCCTGTTGCAGAAACCGTTTCAACAATTGTTGACGCTGTTACTTTTGCAATTTCTACCTCCGTTCCTTCGTCTTTATTTCCTATTATTCCACCATTTTTAAGAGCCACTAAAGCAATGATGAGTATTAACACACCGCCAACTAAGAAATAAACTGTTTTTTTTGACATAATAAATTATTTTGTAATAATTGGAACAATTGGAATTCCGAAATAAAACTCTAATATTTTAATTTTAAACATGTAATCATATTTTGTTCTAATAACATCAGACTGCGCATTAGTCAACAATGTTTGAGCTTGTGTGAAATCAAATGAATTCATTAAACCTACATCGTATTTTTCTTTTGCATAATTGTAAGCCTGCTGTCTCGCTTCTAAAGTTACAGTAGAAGATTCGTAAGTATTTAAAGCCCCTCTTGCATCGGTAAATGCCGTATAAACGTTACGTTGCAAATCTAAACTTTTTTGCTCTAAATCTATTTTAGATTTTTCTAAACTTACTTTATTACGCTCTACATTATTTCTAACTGAGAATCCATTAAAGATAGGAACAGAAAGCTGAAATCCAAAAGATTGTCCTTTATTATCACTAAACTGGTCCATTATTGGATCTGCTTTACCCAAAACTGGCGTATAATTATCCTGAAGAACTGGCTGATTTGTTCCCTGAACATATCCAATCTGCGAAGTTGGGTTTGCTAGATTTGGTGTAGTACCTCTTATAACATCACTGTAACTTGCTCTAGTATTAAAGTTGTAGAAAGCACTTAAAGTTGGCTGAAAAGCTCCTTTTGCAATGGCAACATTTTTTTCAGCGATTTCAAGATTGGTTTGTGCTAATTTTAACTCTGTTCTAGTTTCTTTAGCTTTATTATAGATTTCAATTGGACTCTGAGCTAGAATATTATTTTCATCGGCTACATTAGTATCATCAACAACATCAAAATCTGCAAACTCTTTTAATTGTAAAAGCTGTGCTAAGCTCAATTTAGAAATCAGTAAATTGTTTTCAGAAACGGCAATATTTTGTTTGTCTGTTGCAACAGTAGCTTTCAAATCAAACAAATCTCCACGCGGAATAGTTCCTGCATTTACCATTTCTTCAGAACGAGCAAATCTTTTCTCATCGATTGCCAACTGTTCTTTTTTAACTTTTAAATCTTCTTTATTAGATAATATTTGCAAAAATGCACTAGCCACATTTAAAGAAATATCTTCCTGCATTTTTAACAGCTGATATTGAGAAGAAATGATTGTTAATTTCGCTTTTCTCATGGTATTTTGATTCTGCAGACCTTTGTAAATATCTACACCAGCACTCAAACCAACTGAAGAATATTGTGTCGTTTGATTACGCAAAATACCTGTTGTAACATCCTGGTTCAAACCAACGTTCCAAGAGTGAGAAGCATTTCCGTTTACAGAAGGCAGGTAATTGCCCAATGCTGCTTTTTTGTCTATAGAAGCATTTTTTAAATCCAATTCTGATTGTTTAATCGTGATATTGTTTTCAAGTGCGTATCTAACACATTCTTCTAAAGTCCATTTCTTTGTTTGCGCCTGTCCAGCCAATCCGAAACCGAATAACATTGCAAAAACCAGACTACTATATTTGTTTATTTTCATATACTTTTAATGAAAGCGCAGTAAACCGAACTACGCAAATTTAACATTTTTAAAACCAAAAAAATCCTTAAACACTCAAATTAAATTATTTTTTCTCTCCTTCATTAATCAAGCCTTGATTCCAGATTTTAATTTTATCTGTATCATTTACACCACTTTTAACTTGAACGTAGATTCCGTCGCTAACCCCAAGAACCAAATCTCTTCTTTGAAATTTCTGAGGAGCCGTTTCAACTTCTACATAAGGCTTTTGTGTTTTTTTGTCAAATTGAACCAAAGATTCTTTTATTGCTAGAACTTTCTCTGCTTTTTCTAAAATAATAGAAGCATTTGCACTTAAACCAGCTCTAATAAAAGTATCGTCTCTGTTGATCATTTGCGCTTTTATTTCAAATTGAATTGCACCGTTTTCTGTAACTCCTTTTGGAGCAATATAATTTAAAACTGCATCAAACTTTTTGTTTTCGATTGCACCAATTGTAATCTCAATTGGCATTTTTTCTTTGATTTTTCCAACTTCAGATTCATCAATTTTTCCAATAAAAATCATTCTTCCAACATCGGCAACACTTGCAATTGTAGTTCCTTCATTAAAGTTATTACTTTCGATAACTTGGTTACCTACTTTTACTGGAACGTCTAATACCATTCCGTTAACTGTAGAACGAATTAATGTGTTAGCATAATTTCCTAAAGATGAAGTTGTTCCTGTCTTAACGATATCTAAACCTTGTTTTGCCGCTAAATAGTTTTGTTTTGCTTGATTGTACGATAGCAAAGCAGCATCATAATCATTTGCAGAAATTACATCTTTTTCAAATAATGTTTTCTGTCTTTTATAGATTTTTTCTTGATTATCTAATGCTATTTTTGCAGTCTGTACTTGATTTTGAGAACTGCTTACATTCGAAACATTTGCTACAACTCTAATTTTAGCAATCATATCACCAGCTTTGATTTTTTCTCCAGCTTTGATGTACACTTCTTCAATAATACCTGAGATATTTGGTTTGATTAGAACCTCTTCATCAGGCTGAATATTACCTGTCGCAATTGTATTTTTTACGATGGTCTTAATTTCTGCTTTTTCCGTTTTAAATACAATCGGCGATTCTTGATTTTTAGCGTACAAATAGTAAAGCGCGCCAAAAAAAACAATTGCGATAAATATTAAAATGGTAACGGTTACTCCTTTTTTCATTTGTTTTTGGTTTAATCGATTTATTTTGATTGATAATTTATTCTGTTCTTAATGCATCTACAGGTTTTACATTGATTGCGGTCTGTGCTGGGATAAATCCTGCAAGCAAACCAGATCCGACCAATATAATTAAAGCCACAAATACAACTCCCAAATCTACGGTTGGATTTGCAAACATAGTATTTTGATCGGGAGGCATCGAGTCTAATGCCATATTTAAAACCGCAATAATTCCTGTGGCAACAGCAATTCCTAGCATACCAGAAATAATAGTTAAAAATATAGACTCAGTTAATATTTGACTTCTAATTGCTCCAGGTGTTGCACCTAAAGCTCTTCTAATTCCGATTTCTTTGGTACGTTCTTTAACCACAATCAGCATGATATTCGAAATTCCAATTACACCAGAAATCAAAACTAATGTTCCTACGAAATACGCAATTACTTTCAAAATATTAAATAAGCTTTGCACTTTATTAAACTGCTCGTACAAATCAAAATTTCCAACCGCTCTCTCATCTGTCGGATTTATGGAATGTAATGATTTTATGATCTCTAAAATTTTAGGCTTTAAATCGGTTATAGAAGTTTCATCTTTTGCGGTAAGCGCCATCCATCCCACTTTATCGCCATAATTAAATGCTTGCTGAAAAGTTGTAAACGGAATAAAAATATTCTTCTGTTCTTGTTCTGCATTTCCTCCTTGCTGTTTGGATTTATAAACCCCAACCACCATAAAATTAATGCTGTTAATTTTGATATAAGTTCCAACAGCTTCCTCTTCTTTACCATAAAGTTCGCTGATAACACCTTTACCAATTACACAAACTTTTCTTCTCTGCTCGATATCCTGCTGATTTACAAATCTTCCTTTAATGATATCCATGGGCTGCTGTTTAATCAGCTCTGGGTAATCTCCATAAATTGTAAATGCTGAAGTTTTAGTGCCTCTTACTACATTATTTGTTCCATTAAAATCACCTAACTGATTTCTTGGCGATACATATAATAAATCTGGCAGTGCCGCTTTTAAAGCTGTTACATCACTGTTTCTAAAGTCATAACGTCTTGTTTTTGGCAAACCTTTATAAGCCTTAGAAGTAGTTTGACTCCACATAAACATGGTATTGGTTGCAATTCCATCAAAACCTTTTTTAATACCATTTTCCAAACCATTACCTGCAGCAAGTAAAATCACCAAGATAAAAATACCCCAGAAAACACCAAAAGCTGTCAGGATAGTCCTGAAAGGATTGGCGGTTAAGGCCTGTAAAATCTCGTCCCAATTATCTTTTTTAAACATAATTATTCGTCTCTAAGTGCTACAATAGGTTTAATTTTGGCTGCTCTGTAAGCGGGGAAAAATCCTGCCATTGCTCCCGCAAAGACAAGTAATACCAAAGTAGTTAAAGCAACACTAAAATCTACTTCAGGATTTCTGAAATACTCACTCTGAACCATTGGCCCAACAAACTCCAATAAAGCAAGACTAGCCAATAATCCGACAAAACCTGCAATGGTCGTGATAAAGATCGATTCGTGAAGAATCATCGTGATAATTGAAAAAGGAGAGGCTCCAAGAGCTTTTCTAATCCCAATTTCTTTTGTTCGTTCTTTTACAATAATAAGCATGATATTACTTACCCCAACAACTCCGGCAATAATAGTACAGATACCTACCCACCAGAAAAAGAGTCTAATATATAAGTTTAAATCGTAAAACTGTTTGGCATCTTTAACCGAATTGTAAACCCCTACACCGCCATCATCTTCAGGAGCCACGACATTTTTACTCTTTAATAAGTCTTTTAAATCTTGTGTAAACTTCTCAGACTGAGCCAATGCTTCGTCATAATCTTGTGTCTTTTTTAATGTAAAAAACAAGTTGCTGATTTTATCGCCTCCGCCAAATGTTTTCTGAACCGTAGTCAAAGGCAAATAAGCGCGAGTCTCTTCTCTTTCTCCTCCAGGATCTGTAAAAACACCGACTACTTTAAAGTTAATATTGTTAATTAGGATTTCTTCTCCTATCGCCTCTTTATCTTTAAGAAGATCGGTTTTCAATTTCATCCCAATAACAGCCACTTTTGCGTTACTTTCTAAATCCTTGGCATTGATATAACGGCCTTGCACTATGGTTAAATTTTCGATTCCGCCATAATCTGGATTTACACCTCTAAACTGATAACTTCCCGATTCTTTACCATAAGCAAAAGCCTGCCCCCAGTAATTATTTGTTGAAGCTCTTAGATCTAACTTGTCTTCAAATTTCTGCACCGATTGATTGTAATCGCTATTGCGAAATTGAATCTGTCTTCCTGGATTTAGTCCTTTATATTCTTTGGTAGTTGTTCCAGACCAAACCTCAATAATTCCAGCTGCATCACGCTCAAATTGTTTTTCAATTCCGTTCTGAAGACCTTTACCTGCACCAAGCAGAATTACCAAAATAAAGATTCCAGAAGCCACAGAAACTCCTGTTAAGAATGTTCTTAAACGGTTTTTAGAAATGGCTTCAAATATTTCCTGCCAGCGTTCAATATTAAACATAAGACGAAGCTCTAACTTGTTCTACTTTTTTATCATCGATAATTAATCCATCTTTTAGGACCACATTTCTTTTGCACATTGCGGCAATATCAGGTTCGTGTGTAACAATTAAAATTGTTTTTCCCTCATCATTAATTCCTTGAATAAGCTCCATAACTTCATAGGAAGTTTTAGTATCCAAAGCTCCCGTTGGCTCATCGGCAAGCAAAACCTTCGGATTTGACGCCAATGCTCTTGCAATAGCCACACGCTGTTTCTGACCTCCAGAAAGTTCGTTTGGCAAGTGGTGAACGTGAGAACCTAAACCTACTTTCTCTAAATATTTCATTGCAATATCATAACGCTCTTTTCTTTTAACTCCCTGATAATACAATGGCATTGCAACATTGTCTAAAGCCGTTTTGTAATTGATTAAGTTAAAAGACTGAAAAACAAAACCTAAAAACTTATTACGGTATTTTGAAGCAATTGTTTCGTTTAGCTTTTTTATGGGCGTTTTATCTAAAATATAACTTCCAGAATCGGCTTCATCCAGAATTCCCAAAATATTAAGAAGTGTAGATTTACCCGAACCAGATGACCCCATGATCGCGACCAATTCTCCTTCTTCAATATTAAAATTAATGCCTTTTAATACATGTAATTCTGAACTTCCCATCTTATAGGATTTATGTAAATCTTTAATTTCGATCATGGTATTGTTAAATTTTTTAGACAATAATAACGTTTTTATTAAGTAATTTATGATAACAAAAAGTTAATAATTTGGATTGCATACTTAGTATAAGACTCCCTTTTTTAGTTATTGTTACACTTTTTTTCAGAAAATATGATTGTTTTTATAATTTTACCTTGTCTAAAAATTCATACTAAAATGAAACTAACTTCTATTATTTCAATTTTTTCGGTGCTTGCCGTATTAACAAGCTGCTCTTCAACTTCAAAATTAGAAACTTTAAAACCCGAACCAGACGATGCTAGTCCGTTAGTATATGACAGCAGTCCTTCGTTTATCAATCTTCCGATTACAATAAAATTAAAAGATATTGAAAATCAGACTAACACTCTCCTAAATGGACTAATCTATGAAGACACCAATATCGAAGATGACGATATTGAAATGAAAATCTGGAAGCAGGCTCCAATTAAAATTCAAAATGATCCGTCAAATCCCGATAAACGAATAAGAACCATTCTACCGCTTAAAGCGAATATCAAATACCGAATTGGAACAAAAAAATTGGGTGTAGAATTATACGATGTAAGAGAATTTAACCTTAACGGAGTTATAACTTTATCTAGCGAAGCAGTTTTGACCAATTGGAAACTAACTACAAAAACCGAATTCAAATCTCTAAATTGGAACGAAAGCCCAACAATGACCGTATTTGGTAAAAATATGCCAATTACTTATTTAATAAATCCAGCTATTTCTATTTTTAAAAGCAAACTTGAGAAGGAAATCGATGGTGCAATTGAAAAATCAATGGATTTCAAACCAAACGTACTCCAAGCGGTTGAAAAAATATGCACTCCTTTTAAAATGAGCGATACTTATGAAAGTTGGCTTCGCATTGTTCCAATTGAAATTTACTCTACTAATGCCAAACTAAAAAACGATTCATTCTTGCTTGATATGGGCATGAAATGCAACATGGAAACCATTGTAGGCAAACAGCCAGAATCAAAATACAACGCGAATAAAATCGCTCTAAAACCAGTTGCCAAAATTCCAAACCAGATCTCTGCTAATATTGCTGCGATTTCAAGCTACGTAGACGCCTCTAAGATTATGACTAATAATTTTGCCGGTCAAGAGTTTGGTTCTGGCAGCAAAAAAGTAACTGTAAAAAATGTTTCTATTTGGCATAAAGACGGCAAAATGGTTATTGCATTAGATGTCCTTGGGTCTGTTAATGGAACACTTTATTTAAATGGTTTTCCATCATACAATGCACAGACAAAAGAAATTTATTTTGAAAAGCTAGATTATGTTTTGGACACTAAAAGCAAATTGATGCGCACAGCAAACTGGCTAGCACAAGGATTTATTTTAAGAAAAATGGAAGAAAGCTGCCGCTATTCGATTCAGCCTAATTTGGAAGAAGGCAAAAAAAGCATGGCAGGTTATTTAAAGAATTACACACCAATGCCTGGTGTATTTGTTAACGGAAAAATGGAAGACATTCAGTTTGATAAAATACAGCTAACCAATCAAGCGATTATAGCTTTCATCAAAATAAATGGGACGGTTAATGTTTCAGTTAACGGACTTAAATAAAATAAAATAAAGAAAAAAAGCAGTGTAAATTACACTGCTTTTTTCTTTTTAGAATACATTCGATAAATCAAATATCCTATTATTAATACAAGTAAATATGGAATTACCATTAAATAAACAATCCCATCATTTACTGCTTCGGCCTTTTTAGTATTAGAATCTCCCGATAATGCCGCGCGGCACATGGCACACTGAGCATTCGCTGAAACTCCAATTAAAAAAATACAAATCCCAAATACTATAACTTGGAATTTGGATTTTAAAATTTGAATATTATTTTTTTTAGTGTGCATAATAAGGAGATATCATTAAATAAACAACCACTCCCGTTACTGCAACATACAACCAAAGAGGAAAAGTGATTTTAGCTATTTTTCTATGTCTGTCAAAACGTTTTGCAAGCGCTCTAACATACGTAATCAACACAAGGGGAATAATTGCTATTGACAATAAAATATGTGTTATCAGAATAAAGAAATACACATAACGCAACGCTCCTTCTCCTCCATATTTTGTAGAATCTGAAGTCATATGATACGCTACATACATAACTAAAAACGCAACCGATAATGCAATAGCAAAAGTCATTAATCTTTCGTGCAATTTTTGATTCCCTTTTTTAATAGCTAAAACAGCCAAAACTAACACAACAGCTGTAATACCATTTGTAGTTGCATAAATTGGAGGTAAAAATGATAAAGGTTCGACATCGACACCAAAATCTTTTAATTTAACTCCAAACAAAATTGCCACAACAACAGGAATTATTATTGAAACTGCAATAATGAACTTACTGAATTTTTTCTCTAAAGTATTATCTTCCATTTTTATTCTTCTAATAAAATTTTAATGTCTTGCTGAATATCTCTTACACCTTTTTTATCTAAACCATCGTAGTAGATACTCGGATTTCCAAACTCATCTTTTCTGCAGCGAATGTTCCCATCTTTATCAATTAAAGCAAACAAACCAGAATGCTCAAATCCGCCGCTTACTTTATCATTTTCTCCTGCGTAAAGATTAAATCCTTTATTAGACAAATCCATAATTACGTTTCTATCTCCAGTCAAGAAATTCCAATTAGAAGATTTTACTCCAAGCAATTTTGCATGATCTTTTAAAACTTGTGGAGTATCGTGTTTCGGATCGATTGTAATTGAAACAATTCCAAAGTTCGGATTTCCAAAAAAAGTCTTTTCTATCTCCAGCATACTCATGTTCATCTTTGGACAAATTGAAGGACAAATTGTAAAGAAGAATTCCAAAACATATACTTTTCCTTTGTACGTTTCATTAGAAACTTTTACATTGTCTTGATTCGTCAACTCAAATTTTGGAGCTGGACCAATAGTCAAAAGCTTCGCATCTTTTGAGGATTTTACTCCTACATTATCCAAACGATTTCCTTTTACAACGTCGCCGTTTTTAACCCTATCAACAATTTTAGGAATGGCGTAAATCCCAAAAATTAGAATAACAAAAGAGATTCCGATATATGATTTGTTCTTAAACATTATAAATGATTTTAAAGTTGCTTTGTAGCGTTATGGTTCTTCTTTAAAGCTGCACGGTATTCGTAAAGAATAATCTTGAAGTCATCTAGCATTTCATTGCTTAATTCAGACGGATGAAAAGTATCGTAACCTTCTTTATATTCTTTCGGATCTTTTCTACCTCTCAGATTACGCTCCTTATCGATGATATAAACATTAGAAGTTCCAAGATTCTGATTTAGCTTTACTTTTAAATGCAGTCCGTCATAAAATTTCTGAATTTCTTCTTTTGAAGCAAAAACAAAGTTCCAGTTTTTCACATCTGTAAAAGGAGATAAAGCATCAACAATTTTTTGCGCTTCTTTTTCAGTTCCAGTAGGACATAGAACTACAAACTGAAGATCTTCAAAACCGTTGTAACGCTTATAGATCTTTTCGTTTAGATTAAAATAATTACCTCTATTTTCTAGAATGTTTGTACCCGAAAAACCAAGTACAGTAATTTTTTTATCAAGGGATATTTTTTTTCCGTTTAATGAATTCCAATTTCCAAAATCGGCTACTTTGGGTGTTATTACAGGAAGAGTCGTAAAACTATTTACACCAGAAGCAAAGAATAAATACGCTACAATTGGCAATACAAAAAGTACAAAGAGAACTATATTTTTTTTCATTGTATTAACGGAGAATTATTGAGGTACAAAAATAAAAAAATCCCGATGTTATCGGGACTCTTTTCGAATTAATATCATGTTAAAAATTCCATTTAATAGTAGAATCTTTAAAAACCCCATAAATATAATGTCCTTCTGTTAACAGAATAAACAATAAATATAAAACTAGGAAGATAACAGGAGAAACTACAGACCATCTAAGGCTGCTTTTTTCACCTTCCATGTGCATAAATGCCCATACAATATAATATGCTTTGAAGATTGTTAGGATGTAGAAAATCCAGTTTAACAAATTCAAACCGATAAAATGAGTAAATTCTAATGATGCAGGTTTGTAGATACCCAAGATAACTTCTACTGTAGTTACTACTGAAAGTAATGCGAAAACAAACCAGATTCTTTTTGTATTTGATACGTGCTCGTGTGACATAATAATTAAATGCTAAAAATTAAACTAGGTAGAAAACTGTAAATACAAATACCCAAACTAAATCTACGAAGTGCCAGTATAAACCAACTTTCTCTACCATTTCGTAGCTTCTTCTCTTCTCGTAAGTACCTAATAATACATTAAAGAAAATAATGATATTGATAATAACTCCAGAGAATACGTGGAATCCGTGGAAACCTGTAATAAAGAAGAAGAAATCAGCAAATAATTTATTACCGTACTCGTTTCTGATCAAGTTAGCACCTTCTACTACATATTTAGCATTAGCTAAATGTTTTTCAGATTCTTCTCTTGATAAAACAGTCTTTTTCTTTTTATCTGTAAGTTTTTCCGTTCTGATTAAAATTTCAGGGTGGGCTTTGAAACCAGCCTGAACTTCAGCAACTGTATAAGTTGGAAGAGATTGAGCATCTTCCATAAACCAAGTTGAGTGGCTTCTTGTTAAAGCTTCTCTTTGTTCTGGCAATTTAACAGCAAAATCAGCCAAAGCTACTCTTTTACCATCTTTATCCACAAATTGAAGTAAACTACCTCCAGCAGTTTCAACTGCACCATATTCTCCTTTAATGAAGTTTTTCCATTCCCAAGCTTGAGAACCAACGAAAATTAAACCTCCAATAATAGTTAAGAACATATAGATTGCAACTTTTGTCTTTTTCAATTGGTGTCCTGCATCAACAGCCAATACCATTGTTACAGAAGAAAAGATCAAAATAAAAGTCATTAAAGCTACATAATACATTGGAGCCGCAACACCATGCATAAATGGGAAGTGAGTGAACACTTCATCAGCCAAAGGCCAAGTTTCAATAAATTTAAATCTAGAAAAACCATAAGCTCCTAGAAATCCAGAGAATGTTAAGGCATCTGATACGATAAAAAACCACATCATCATTTTACCATAACTTGCTCCTAAAGGCTCATTGTGACCGCCTCCCCAAGTTTTTTCGTCGTTGTTTGCAGTAGTAACTGTCGCTCCCATAAAAGATATTCGTTAAAAAGTTCCCAAATTTACGTTTTTTTCTTATTTAAAGAAATATAAAAATAAAAATAAATATACCCATAATAAATCCAAAAAGTGCCAATACATCGCACCTAGCTCTATCCCAAGAGTTTGAGTCGAATTGTATTTTTGTTTAAAATGATTATAAATTATAATTAAAAGTGAAATTAATCCGCCAGCCAAGTGCAACAAGTGTGTAACTGTCACCACATATAGAAAAGTTGTAGTAATTGAACTACCTTCCCCAGTAAAGTAATACCCTTCTGCAACGATTTGTCCAAATCCTTTGAATTGTAATACCACAAATAAAACTCCTAATGCTAAAGTTCCAAGAAGCAACCCTGTAACTGCGCTTCTATTGTCTTTCTGAATAGCTTTTTTTGCCAGGTGAAAAGTAATACTGCAAGCAATAATTACTGCTGTACTCCAATAGAAGGCCGAAGGAAGTTCAAAATTCTTCAACCAGTCTGCTCTTGATTTACTTACTACAAATGCACTTGTCAAACCAGCAAACATCATGGTCATACTAACCATTGCGAAAAGCAGAATCAGTTTTGCTGATTTTGATTTTCTTACTTGTTCTTCATTTGTTTTTAATGTCATTTCCATAACTATCTTAAAAATTTATCTACTATAAATACAATCTGCAAAAGTGAGATATAAGAAACACTCACCAACATTAATGTTCTCGCAGCCTTTGGAGTTCTCAGCTTATACAAACGAACTGCATAAAAAAGCATCCAAATCCCCAATAAAAACACCAAAACTGCTGCAATCGGAGAAATAAATAATTGCCCTGTAAAACCTAATGCAGGTAATAATGATGCTATAATAAGCCAAACTGTATACAATATAATTTGTAAAGCTGTTCCTTTATCTTTTTTACCTGTCGGAAGCATAAAGATTCCTGCCTTCTCATAGTCTTCATACAAAAACCATCCAATAGACCAAAAGTGTGGAAACTGCCAAAAAAATTGAATCAAAAATAAAGTACCTGCTTCAATACCAAATTCGCCTGTCGCCGCTACCCAACCTAGCATAAACGGAATTGCCCCAGGAAAAGCTCCAACAAAAACAGATAACGAGGTAACTGTTTTTAATGGCGTATAAACACTTGTGTATAAGAATATCGAAATCGCAGCAAACATTGCTGACTTTGCGTTTATTGTATAAAGAAGTGCAATACCTATAATAGTAAGTAGACTTGCTACTAACAAAGCTACTTTAGGAGACATACGCCCTGAAGGAACTGGACGATTTTTGGTACGATCCATTAGAGAATCGATATCTTTTTCGATTACTTGATTAAAAGCGTTTGATGCTCCAACCATACAGTAACCTCCAACTGCCAAAACAGCCAAAACACTCCATTTAAAAGGATGATCAGAATCTACTCCTAATAAATATCCAGCAATAGAAGAGAACAACACACTAATAGCCAAACCAGCTTTAGTAATCTCTTTAAAATCTAGAAATATTGATTTGATTGATAATGTATTTTTTGCAGCGTTCAATACCGTTGTATTTTGTGTATTTTTTTTGAGTGGTGCAAATGTACAAATTAGATTGTAGAATATTAACCTATAAAAATAGATTTTTTTCAATAAAACCTTTACAAATTAAGATCTCAGCATTCTTTAACACTATTATTTCGAAAAATCTTATTAAAAAGACTAGTAATCAAAATACCAATTAAAAATATCTGAGCGTAAACCAATACTAAACCAAGTCGTACTTTGCTTAAAAGTTGTTGCTGTTTCTTGGGTAGGATCAAAATTTCTGTAGATTAAACTTCCAAACAACTTCAGATTTGTCATCGGATTAATCAAATATCCTCCTTGAACATCAGCAATAAAAACATTTGTTTTATTTCCTTGGCCGATTTTCACACCTGTATCATAAGGGCGTTTTACGTCATAACTTTTATAAATATTCCCTCCATAGTTATAAGAGTCTTCTGCAGTATCAAAATCTAAACCTCTCGTCCCAACTGTCAGCTTAGCATCGGCAAGCCAACGTCCTTTGTGATATCTTGCAATTGCGATAAGTTCATTAAAATTCCCTCCCCACTGATGTCCAACACTCTGATTGTTGTGCCCGTAATTTGTAATAACAGCACTATGTGAGTACACATATGGACGTACACGATTATACTCAATCTGCACCAATAAATCTTTCACATTAAATGCATTGAAATATTTTGCTCCGAACTGAAAGCCAAATTTGTTTTTCCAGCTTTGATTTCCTGCTCCAACATCAGAAACAGAAAACTCGTCAATCAAAAATTGCGAATACAGATTTATGCTATTATTCCATTTGTATTTTCCTGTAATTCCTAAAAGCGCATTTCCGCTTTTAGATGAAGAACCAAATTCTACCGCTCTGTAAAAAATAATCGGATTCACGAAATTAGCATCAAAACCTCTGTTGTTCGTATTTGTCCAAACTACAGATTCAAAAAAACCTAAGTTTACTCTATTCGAAACATTCCAGCTCAAATAATGATTGGCCATAAATTTTGTTGCATAAGTTCTTTCGGCAGTTACTTCTGGACGAACATCTTTCATCCACATGTATGTATTGGTATATTTAATTTTCCAGAATTTGGTATTAAGTTTAAAATATGGGTACGGACTTGCTCCATCGCTTTCCAACAAAGAACGATAACCATCACCAATAAAATTTCTTCCGTAACCTAATTGAAAATCAAATATTTTTCCTGGAGCAAAAGTAATATTCGCTTCCGCTAAAGGAAAATCGTAAGCATCTGTCTTGAATCTTTTCGCAATTCCAATTCCTGGAATTATCGCAGGATTTCCTCCAGATGGCTTAATCGATTCTGCATAATCATTGAAATATCCAGCAAACCTTCCCTGACTTTCAAAAAATGTAGTCGTAAAGTTAATTTGTTTTCCTAAACCTCCTCTAAAATTAAGAGCTCTGGTATTTACATATGTATAAGATGCATCAAGATCTGAAGCTTTACCCATTTGTAAATCTACAATTGGGTTTAAGGCAAACCAATAATCTTCTCCCTGAATCTGAACAAGGTTTTCATTCCACCATTTTCTTCCTAACCAAGTTGAAGTTTTTTTCTGCAACGATTCATTTACTGCTCTTAAATTATAATATTTTGAAACCTCAGCATAAGTATAAGGCTTAGAAGCCGTGTGATTATTACTTCCTACTTGATTCATTTCTGCATCAAATTGTGAATAATAACTGTGAGAAAATGGAATATTTAAATGACTTTCGAATTCTGGATTATTGTATTTTTTATATACAATGCTATCCAATTCTGTCACTGGTTTTGCTGTTTGCTTTACAATTTCTGCCGCGGCTAAAGCTTCTGATTCAAGCTGTGCTGCGCTTTTTAATGGAATATCAATAGAAATCGTATATTTTGAATACGTTGGTTTTCCGTTATAAGTTGAAGGTTTTATTTTTGGAAATGTCCCGAATACTCTTTTAGCTTCTTCAGACAATTCTTCTGTTTCCGCAGAAACGTAAATCACCTTAAATTCTCCTTCGGCATTTACTTCAAAAAGTAATTTTACTGCCCCTTTGTAATTGCTCTGTTTTAATTTTTCAGGAATTTGAAAATTGTTAAATACAAAATCCTGAACTTCTTTATAAAAACAGGTTTCTAATTTTTTACCATCTAGATTTTCGCAGTTAGGAAAAACAGGAAACATTTCTGCTGTAAAACCAGGCTGAACTGAAGAATTACCATTTTGCTGCGCAGAAACAATAAAGAACGAAGAAATTAAAACAAGGGACAAAAAAAACTTATTCACTTAAAATTGGGGTATTTATTTAATATTGATTTGGGGAAATTTCTCCATTGGCAATTGCTTTTGCGGCCGAAGTACCGATACGCTTTACTCCTAAACGAATCATTTCTGCAGCTTCTTCAAATGATCGAACTCCTCCTGCTGCTTTTACTGAAAGCGGCGAAGCATTTTCGAGCATAATAATTATTGCTGAAACTGTTGCTCCATTCGGAAGACCGTTCTCTGTTTTATAAAAACCTGTAGAAGATTTCACAAAAACAGATTCAAAATCATCTTCTTTAAAATTAGAAACCACAACATGTTTTATTAAAGAAGATAACTGAATAATTTCTTTATCTGTTAAGGCAGCAACTTCGATAATCCATTTTACTGTTTTATCATTTGCCAATCCTATCTGTGTCCCAATTAAGATTTCTTTTTTTACTAAATCGAGATCACCGTTTTTGAATGCCTCATAATTACAAACAAAATCTAAATCATCTGCACCGTTAGCAATAGCTTCATTTGCTTCCTTAATTTTGGTTTCTAAACTTGACTTCCCTTCAGGAAAATCAATTACAGTTCCAACCAACAAAACAGAATTGGCCTCTACAATCATTTTTTTTGCCAGAGCAACATGTTCTGGACGAATCATAATCAACTTAAAACCTTCTTGGATTGCTTCGGCAATTGCATTTTTAACCACAACAGTATTTTCCGCTTCCGAAAGACCCGCTTGCGATGCAGTTTTTAAATATGTAGAATCTAAATATTGCTTTACATTCATTTTGTTTGAAGTTGCAGAAAACCAGCACAAAAGTACATTTTAAATTGAAAAAACACAGCTTTTTAAGCGCTTGATTTTCTTGTAATAAAAAACCCACCGAAGTGGGTTTTCTAAATTATATTTTATCGATTTGCTTTTTAAATCCAATTGCAGAAAAAACTGCAACAAAGGCTCCAAGTGCATTTGCCAAAATATCTGTGACATCTGCATTTCTTGTTACCGTCAGAGCATTTTGAAGGATTTCAATTGTAATTCCAAAAAAAACAGAAAATATAAAAGAAATTAAATACGCTTTATATTCGTCTGAATCTTTTCCTTTTAATTCTTTTTTGAAAAACAAAATCCAAGAAATTGTAAATCCAAAATGAAAACAGAAATGTACAATTTTATCAATACTTGGAAAATTAACCGCTGGTATATTACTAGAATCTGTTAAACAAAAATAAGTAATGATTCCCGAGCAGATAATTGCCCAAATTAATAAGAGTTGTTTAGGCACCGATTAAATCTTTATAAGCTTGATCAGATAATAGAGAATCAATTTCTGAAGCATCAGCAATTTTTATTTTAATCATCCATCCAGCTCCATAAGGATCTGAATTTACAGTTTCAGGAGCACTTTCTAAATCATCATTAAAAGCGATAATTTCACCTGTTAATGGCAAGAATAAATCAGAAACTGTTTTTACAGCTTCAACAGTTCCAAAAACCTCATCTTTATCTAGTGTCTGGTCTAAAGTTTCTACTTCAACATACACGATATCTCCTAACTCTTTTTGTGCAAAATGAGTAATTCCTACTGTTGCAACATCTCCTTCAATGCTAACCCATTCGTGATCTTTTGTGTACTTTAAATTTGCTGGTATGCTCATAATAGTTGTGTTTGAAAATTGATTGTTTAAAATTTAAGCCACAAATGTAATAATCTTCTAATAAAATCTAGTTTAGAAACTCAAATTTAATTTCCGAAATTATAACGAAGTGTGAAACCTGATCTTATATTCGTTAAAGGGAAAGAAGTTGAAATAACTGCTTTCGAGAACGAATGATCATAATAAAATATTGCTGTTAAGTTTTTACTAAAAGCGTAATCGGCTGTTAATTTTAAAGTCCAGATGTTCTGACCTGCAGCCAACTGATTATTATCATAATCTAAATAGCGAACTAAAGTTTCGTTATTTCTATATGAAAAATCGGCTTTTATGTTAATATCACTTTTAATAATTCCTGTTGGGTTGTCTGCTAATCTAGATGAAATAATTACGTCTTTAAAACGATATCCTACTCCTACAACATATTCTACTCCTCTAACCTCTGTCAATAAATTATTGTCAAAACTCATAGACAAAGCACGATCTTTTTTAACCTCAGTCAATATACGGAATGAGTTTTTCAACTCAAAATCAACTCTAAGCAGAGGGCTAAACTGCTCTACTAAGTTAACATTTGACATAATCGTTTTATTAAAGAAGTTTGTATTTACATCCTGCCCTGTTGGATTTTCTAAATAATCAAAGTTAGATCTAAACTGGCTGATAGTATAAGACGCCCTATAATTATGCTGTAATGAAAAACGTCTAAAATGATCTTTAAAATACTTATAACGCATTAAACCATTATACTTCACATTCCAGTTTGGAATAGGGAAACTTCTAAAAATACCTGTTGAACTCTTCGACGCATCTGCTCCTGTATATGCCGCCATAAACGAAGGCAATAAAACAGCCTGATTGCTTTTTGAGAAACCAATTGGATATCCTTCATTGGCAACATATATTTTATAATTAGGATCTGTTTCAGCTGGAATAGGATTATTCGCATCTCCATATCTAGGAATCACTGCTCCTGCCCCATAGTGATCTTCAGCCAAACGGTTTGCTATGACTAAACGATTGCTTCTAAAATCATCAAATGCAGCTGACTCAGTTTCTGTACTTGTTGAGAAAGACGTTTTAATTAATACCGTTGAAATAGAAAACATTCCATAAGTATATGGCGACAAAGACACATACTCATTTGTAATCGGGTCAACGCTATATTGCTCTGATGAATTCTCAGAATAAGCACGATCCATAGCCAAATCGATTTTCAAATCTGGCAATAAATCTACGTTTGCCGTTACTTTCAACAGTTTGTTGCTTACTTGCGTAAAGTTCTGATTGAAATTCTGGTAACTCGTCAGCCATCCATTTTTAGCCGCTTCGAAACGTACATCATCTTGGCTACCAAACACAAATCCTAACGAAGGTTTTGATGTTCCAAAGAAACCAACACCTGGAATATAACCCGGTAAAACTGTACCATTATTTTTGGTATAGTTAATCTGAACGTTTTTAATACTTGTCAAAACTCCAATTAAACCATCATAAAAAGGATTACTGCTTGTAACTGGTTTAGCCGTGTTTACAATTTTCTCACCTGGTTTTGGAGGCGCCGCAGGTTTTGCTGATTTTGCTGGTTTTGAACCTGGTGTCAGACCTAAATATTTATACAGTGTATTCATATTTAATGTCGTCGATAGCGTATTCGAATTGGCATTTTGAACCGTATTTCCTAAATCCCATAGCGTTTTCGTTCCATCTGGATTTTCTTCTTGATACTGAGACATTGCCGTAGATGATCTCTGCCAGTTATAATCGGCTGTATACGAATAAGTCGCTTTTACAAAACTAAATATTGGAATTTTATTAATTGGAATATCATAATTCAGAACTAATTGTTGTAAATGCTGATTTGGTATACCAGTATCAAAATAATCATCCCAAATATTAAAATCTTCTTTTGGAGTATTATCGTCGTTCAAAAAGTTTCTTACGATATTATTAGACGCTGCCGTATAGTTTAATTTTAAAGATTTTGTCAAATTAAATCCAAAACCATATTGATAATTAAAAGCAAAGTTTCTTCTGTAAAGAGGATCTAAACCGATACCCTCTACATCAACTTGTCTGTATTGCTGGCGATTACTTTGTCTTAAAATATTAGTATTAAACGAAACATTTGAAGGAAGATAATTAATATTAAAGTCGCTTAACAGTTTCCAATAATCACTTGTTTTCATGAATTTGGTCTGCTTAAACGGAACTACTTCTTTCGGCTGAAAAGTATAAGCATAATTAACCGAAGTATTAGATTGCTCATCTTCATAGCTTTCAACTTCGTAGTCATGTCGTTCTACCTGATTATACGATTGAGAGAATGTAAAGTTTTCTACATCATAAACGTGCGGCTTCTGTTCTGGCGCTCTATCCTTTCTTACCCCAATAAAATTGATACTTTTACGCTTGGTATAATCTACTGCTCGCGTTCTGATATTATCTTTTTCTGCTGGATCTGTCGTTTCAGCTATTAACTGATCTAATTTTATATCCTGATTAAACGGATCATATTCTGGCGTAATAACTTCTTCTCCGATAGCATAATTGAACGGAAGATTAATACCCCATTTTGGAGGCAAAAGTTTTCCTAAATTTATGTTCGTAACTATGTTATACTGCTGAATATCTTCACGGTCTCTTTCGTTTGCTCCCTGCTCCAAAGAACCAAAACCAATCGTGCTCTTTTTACCAGATGCAGACAATGTCATTAAATCGGCCATATTGGTATCTACATTTAGTAATGCAGCCATACCGCCCTTGTTTTCTAAGTCTGACATACGAAGCTCATTAAACCAAACTTCCCCCATAATATCTTTATGGTTTGCCGCACTTTTTACTCCGACCATTAAATTTCGAACTAAACCAAAATTCGGATTTCCTTTAATACCTAAAGTTAATTTACCATCTTGGTCACCGCCTTCTATATCAGGATCTCGGTCTGGATAATAGACACCATTAATATCTCTTTTTGGCGAGTTAATATCGATATTCATTCCTAAGATTTTCATTCTTGTCAATAAAGACAGGGCCAAATCAATATTATTCTCTTCAAGCCAAACCTGATCGGGACTAATTGTACAAGACCCGCCTGTTCTTGTAACTTTTAAAGGAATCTCAACTTGATAAAAGTTTTGCGTAAAGTCGTTACCAAAACGAATAAATCCGATCATCTCATCATCTAAAAGCTGAGTTTCATTTGGAAGCGATTCCGCGTGAAGGAACATTTTCAGTTTTTTGTACTGACGCATATCAACACTTACATTTTTGAAAACTGCTCTTGAATCTTGATATTCTAATCCAGAACCTCCTATTCGAACTGCTAAAGACTGCTCATTTTGGTTAATGATTGTATTGTTATTGTACAATTGTTCTCTTTGAACTCCTGGCGGAATAACATAGTTTACAGGGCATTTTGTACCATTTTCTTGAATATTTACAGCTGCAACATCAAATTGGGTTCCGTCATCATCAGGATTTGTATCGTTAGCATCTAGTGTTCCTGTGTACTTTCTCCATTCACCTCTAACCAAATCTAAAGCTCCAAAACGAACTGTCATTTGCTCATTAAACCCAGTCATAAACATACGCATGAAACGAATCGATCTAAAATCGCTAATATTCCCGATCGTATTTTGCGGTTTTGAAACAGGAATTTTAAACTGAATCCATCTTGCATTGGTTGAACCTCCATTTGGAAGTTCTACATTTTGAACTTCTCTAATATCTGTGATATAATTTTCTCCAACCTGCATGCCTGGTCGTACATCAATACTATACTCATAATATGCATTGATTGTACTCATGGTATTGTCGCGATTGATATCTTCAACGTCTGGAAGAGTTGTAGAACCACGGTTTGGATCATCAACACTTACAGCAGAGTTCCCTTCTGTTCCGTTGTACTTTTTATAGCGGTCTAAAACTCCTCCCTCTGTATTTAAGAAGTACTTATAGTTATCTGCAGCAGGATCTTCTTCTCCAGCATAATTGTTATAAACAGATGCCTCTTTTGCGTCTGGCAAACCATCTAAACCAACATCCTGATTTTTACGATTGTCTGGATTGGTGTCGAATGCATAAATCAATGATTGAGATGCAGGCACATCTCCCCAAATTGGTTGCGGATTCACCATTACCTGATCTGGTCCTAAACCATTTTCATATTGTTTTCTTCCGTCTTTCAGCACATCTTCAGAAACCTCCCCTAAATTGAAATAAATTTTCCCACTATTAGCACCTTGAGCTTGTCCAGTACCAACATAAGGGTCAAGTACCCAAAACTGAATGTATTCGACATTTCCTTGCTCAAAGTTTGTGGAATTTAAAGCACGCATAATCCCTCCAAAATTACTTGACGGGCTGCTGGCTCCAAAATTAGGATTATTATTGTATGGCCCTCTATCTGATGGATAATACGTTAAATCTAATGTATTAATAACCTGAATCTGTCCCTGTGCAATATCTGTATTTGGATAAAGCTCTTTACTGTAAATTCTTCTTGTTGTATTTAATGAAAGATCATCATTTGAAATTCCAGACGGTTTTGAAGTAAAGAAAATTGGATCAATAGTGTACCAAGATAATTTAGCTCGCTTATAACCATACTCTAACGTATTGGAGTTGGCATTAAAAGTATTGTCTGTAGCAGAATTAATAAATGGTGTTGAAGCTAAACTCCATGCATACGCAGATCTCATATCGATTGTAGTCTGAGTACCTTCAAAATCATCAATATAAATAGTAGCTTCTCCTTCAAAATCACTTGCTTTTGGAGCATCTGGTTTCAAAAATGCAATTTCCCCGCGAATAGAAAGATTCGAGGGAACATCTGTATCTATATTTGGCAATTTATTAGCTAATCTTGTCAAAAATGGAACTTCTGTAGAATAGTTTCCGTTGAAACCAAAAATACTGTTATTAACAGATTCTTGCCCGTAGCTTGATTTTTGAGTAAAAGGACGTTCTGTCATTTTTAAGAAAGTACCTCCAACAACAAATTTATCTGAAATTTTATGTTCAACATTGAATCCCATGAATCTTCTTGTCTGCTGCCCAAAAATTGAATTGTTTTCTAATGAAACTTCAATTGGCGTGTTAGACGCTTGAAGCGAAGGATCTAATATCTGTACTCTTCCTAATTGATAATCTACGCTATAATCAATACCTTCTACCAAAACACGTCCTGCAGCAGTTACAACAACAGATCCTTGCGGAACATTGAAAGCACCGATAGGAATACCATTACTTCCAGAAGATTTATATTTTCCTCTTAATAAGAATTTGTTTTTATCACTATCCTGCAATGCACCTGCCTGAGTATTCTTATACATATTCCTAAATACATATTTCTTCTGGTTCGGATTATATGTAGTTGGATCATTATAGTTTTCTCCCGAATTGGTGTTTAATTTTCTAAATAAAAGCTCACCAAAAGGCTCTTTTGTTGTAAAAATAATTCGTGCGTTTTGCACATCAACAGTTACTCCAGGAACATAATCAAAGAAACCATCTCCACCTTTTTGTGGGTCATTGTTATAATTTAACTGATCTAAGTTAAACACATTTAACAATGGTGTCTTTGTAATATAATAATTGCTTGGATCAGGATTTACAGGATCATCATCTGGGAAAAGAGTTCCTTGAACCGGCGTAATGTAATTGATTGGCGAAGGGTCTGTATAAAGAATGTTAAGCCTGAAATCTTCTTGTTTGATCTGATAAGCCTGCGGAATCTGATACACGTTTTTCATCATCAAGTTCCAAACTGGATTCTGCACGTTTGTCAAACTACTTTTCAGCATTTTTAAAACCAAACTCTGCGTTACAATTGCCTGATTGGCATTGTTGTTTCCTGTAACTACAGTTGCATCTACACCATCACTTCCGAACTCCCCTACTTGATAAGTTTTTCCTCCAACAGTATATTCAAATGCAACTGCCAGAATTTCGTCATTGGCCAAACGCTGTTGCAACGAAATATAACCTAACTGTGCATTAAAAGTAAATTCGTTTGCAGTTAACTTTCTAGCATTTTCAAGAACAGAATAATCGGTTCCTTCGTTTACGTTGGTATTATTAAATCCAGATTTTGCTGTTACAATCTCTCGAATATTAGAATTTAGGTAACTTCCTGCTTTTCCAATTGATGCTGGATCGTACTTATTATTCGTGTTGTCAGTTGGAGAGTCAATAGGATTATTAAAGAAACCTGTTGGATCTGTAATTACAACCACTTGGTTGTCTGGCACGCCAGACACCTGACCTTCTCCTAAATCCTGAAGCGCGATAATATTTCTTAAGTTGTTGTTTGATGTCGTTACTCTATTCTGCTTATTTGTTACCCATACTTCGATTCTCGTAACTTGAACACGGCTGTCAATTAATGGGTAATTTTTAAGAGAAGCATCATACTTATTTCTAAAGTATTGCGATAAGAAGAAATGTCGGTCATTATCATAATCTAATGCGAATAAATCAAAGTTCTGCACCGTACCTCCACCTTCTGCGACTATACTTTTGGTTTGCGATTTTTGTTCTGAGAAAACTCCGGTAACTGTTGTCTTACCAAATTGCAATTGCGCTTTGACACCAAACAAACTTTGCGCACCTCGAATTAAAGTACTATTTAATGGCATGCTCACATTACCAACCTCAACTTTCTGAACAATATCGTCTTCTGAAGGTGTGTAAGCTAGTTTAAATAAATTCTGAAAAGCAAACGTTGATTGTGTATCGTAATTGGCATTTACTTCAAGACGGGTTCCTATTTTCCCCATCAAACTCATACTGATTCTTTGATCAAAATCAAAAGTTAGACTGGATCTATTTCTTGGTGAAAAGGAAGGATTATCTTGTTTAGTATAACGCATACCCAAGTCCATTTCTACTGATCCTGTGGGCTTTACATCTATAGTATTACTTCCAAAAATACTTTCAAATAAACTCGAGTTGATATAATATCTTGGCAATAAATCTTTTTTGGCTGCTTCGGCTCCAGCTTTTTTGCCATCAATGGCATCAGATTTTTTTCTAAAATAATCTCTTCTAGATTCTTTTAGAACTAAATCTTCGTATTCTTTTGGAGTTAAAATTAAAGGATAATTGATTGAGAAACCATCTACCGAATTAGTATAGATATAACGATCTGTAATAGGATCATATCTATATGCCGAAAGTATGCTCGGAGGGTCTTCGAGCTCAATCTTACCTACTGAAAATTGAGTTTTAGTTGTATCTTGTGCTGCCGGTGTAACCTGTGCGCGCAAAACATTACCGCAGAGCAATACTAGCAACAAAATACAAATTTTACGCATAGAATTCTTTTATATAAAATGAAATTTATAAGCTTTTTAAAGCCTTTTTGATAATTGTTTCAGCAGTAGCTTCAGGATCTTCTTTTACAATTCTGTCTACCACTTTTTCAGAAGCTTTTCTCACAAAACCTAGAACTTCTAGAGCAGATAACGCTTCATCTCGGTTTCTATTGTTTTGAACAGCAAAAACTTCATCAATATTGTACAATTTAACAACTTTTTCCTTTAAATCAAGTATAACCCTTTGTGCTGTTTTGTTTCCAATCCCTTTGATAGATTGGATTATACCTACATCTCCAGATGCAATGGCATTTATAATTTGCTTTGGCTCTATAGACGAAAGCATTGTTCTTGCGATTCCGGCTCCGATTCCTGAAACAGAAATCAGCATTCTAAAAATTTCTCGCTCCGATTTTTCGGCAAAACCATATAAAGTATGCGCATCTTCTTTGATTTGAAGATGCGTATACAATTTTATATTTTCAGAATTTGGAATTAAAGAGAAAGTATGCAGCGATATATTCACCTGATAACCAACTCCTCCACAATCAATTACAACCTCTGTAGGATTCTTTTCTACTAATCTCCCCTGCAAATGTGCTATCATAAATATAGTTTATCAGTATCAAATATAACAAAAATGCCATAAAACTACGACAAATTTGTTCAATCCTTTGTAAGAACGTTTATTGTGCTATTTTATTCTTTTTGCTTTCTTTTTCCTGTGCATCAATAACAGCAATTGCTGCCATGTTAACCATTTCTTCTACACTTGCTCCTAATTGGAAAATGTGAACTGGTTTGCCCATACCCATCATAATTGGCCCAATTGAATTTACCTTATACAATTCTTTCAACAATTTATAAGTGATATTTGCCGATTCTAAATTAGGAAAAATTAATGTATTTACTTTCTTTCCTGCTAATTTAGAGAAAGGGAATTTTTCTTGAAGCATTTCTGGATTTAAAGCAAAATCTGCTTGAATTTCTCCATCAACAATTAGTTCTGGATGGTTTTTGTGTAAGTAAGCTACGGCTTCTCTAACTTTTGATGCGCTCTCACTTGTTGAAGAACCGAAGTTTGAGAATGAAACCATTGCAATAACCGGCTCAATTCCGAACATTTTTGCAGTTTTTGCCGTCATAATCGCAATATTAATCAAATCTTGTGCAGATGGATTAATGTTGATTGCAGTGTCTGATAAAAACATTGGCCCACGAGAAGTAAGCATCATGTTTGCAGTTGCAATAAGTGAAGCATTTTGTGCTTTTGGAATTAACTGCATCATAGGTTTCACAACAGAAGGATAGCTTCTTGAGTGTCCTGTTACCAATGCATCTGCTTCTCCTTCATTAACCATCATTGCTGCGAAGTAGTTTCTCTCGCGCATGAATTTTTCGGCATCTAGTTTAGAAACGCCTCTTCTTCCTCTTGCTTCCCAGAATGATTTTGCAAATCTGTTACGTCTTTCTGCTTCTTCATCTGTTTTAGGATCAATGATTTCAAGATCTGCATCGAAACCTAATTCTTGTTTCAATTCTAAAATCACCTCTTTGTTTCCTAATAAAATCGGGAATCCAATTCCGTCTTCGTAAACAATTTGAGCTGCTTTTAAAACGTTTAATTGATCTGCTTCTGCAAAAACAATTCTTTTAGGATCTAACTTAGCACGGTTTGTAATCAAACGCACCATTTTGTTATCGTTACCCATACGTTCGCGAAGCACATCTTCGTAAGCTGCCCAATCTGTAATAGGATTTTTTGCCACTCCAGATTCCATTGCCGCTCTTGCAACAGCAGGCGCTACAACAGTAATCAATCTAGGATCAAATGGTTTAGGAATGATATATTCTTGTCCAAAACCAAGTTTTGTTGCGCCATACGCCACGTTTACTTGTTCTGGAACTGGTTCTTTTGCCAAAATAGCTAAAGCTTTTACAGCCGCCATTTTCATTTCTTCGTTGATTTTTGTCGCTCTCACGTCTAGCGCTCCTCTAAAGATATAAGGGAAACCTAATACGTTATTTACCTGATTAGGAAAATCTGAACGTCCCGTAGCCATAATAACATCTTTACGAGTTTCAACGGCCAAATTATAGTCGATTTCCGGATTTGGATTTGCCATTGCAAAAACAATCGGGTTATCTGACATTGTCAATAACATTTCTGGAGACAAAATATCTCCTGAAGACAATCCGATGAAAACATCTGCACCTTTTACGGCTTCGTCTAAAGGAATTTTAGCACCATCAATTGCATATTTTAATTGTAAATCTGATAATGCTGGGTTGTCTTTTGTTAAAAGTCCTTTACTGTTGTACATTAAAATGTTTTCTACTTTTACTCCAAGTGAAACATATAAATCTGTACACGCAATTGCAGCAGATCCTGCACCAGAAACTACCATTTTTACATCTTCAGCTTTTTTACCTGCCAATTCAAGTGCATTGATTAAAGCTGCAGAAGAGATAATTGCTGTTCCGTGCTGGTCATCGTGCATAACTGGAATATCCAATTCCTCAATCAATCTTCTTTCTATTTCAAAAGATTCTGGAGCTTTAATATCTTCAAGATTGATGCCTCCAAAAGTTGGAGCAATATTTTTTACAGTCTGAATAAATTCTTCAACATTTTCAGTATCAATTTCGATATCAAAAACGTCAATGTCTGAGAAAATTTTAAATAACAAACCTTTTCCTTCCATTACAGGTTTTCCTGCTTCTGGACCAATATTTCCAAGTCCTAAAACAGCTGTCCCGTTTGAAATTACGGCTACTAAATTTCCTTTTGCTGTATATTTATAAACGTCCTCTTTGTTTGCTGCGATTTCTAAACATGGTTCTGCAACTCCTGGCGAATAGGCCAATGATAAGTCTCTCTGGGTTGCATATTTTTTTGTTGGAACTACCTGAATTTTTCCTGGAGTTGGTTCTGCGTGATACAGTAACGCTTCTCTTCTTTTACTCTCTTTGTTCATTATTTTTAGCTTTTATTCTAGCTTACAAAGATATAAGTCTTGTTTTAAAATGGCGTGTTTTTAGCGTTTTCTTTTCCTAAAATCTATTTGGATAAATAAAAAAAGCCCAATAGAATTGGACTCATTTTAAATTTTTATCGTTTTTAGGTGTGCTTTATTGAGAAATATAAGAATTCAAATGATTGATTGTATCTTTCTGAATTTCTATAATTGCCTTCACTACATCGCTTATAGAAATGACTCCAACCACATTTCCGTCTTCTAAAACAGGCAGGTGTCTAATTCTTTTTTCGCTCATAAGTTCCATACAATCTTCAAGATTATCTGAAAGTTTTACTGTATAAACATGACTTTCCATAATCTCATGAACAAAAGTTTCTTTTGAAGATTTATCTTTCAGTACAATTTTTCGGGCGTAATCCCTCTCCGACAATATTCCTTTTAAAACATTATCATCCATAACTAAAATTGCCCCAATGTTTTTTTCTCCCATCACTTTTAACGCATCATAAACCGTTAAATTGGAGAAAATAGAATAAACATTTCTTCCTTTTGTTTTAAGTATTTGATCTACAGTCATAATGAAAAATTTTTAGGATTATAAAGTTAAAACAAAAACAAACACGATCTACAACGAAATCGATTTTTTAAACCATAACAAATTCATTTTAAACATAATACACAAAAATTTATGTTTTCAAAATTATAGTGTAAAAAATGAAATTGTTTAGAATTGTTTTTTGAGAAAATTTAGATTTTTTAACGTTCTGATGCACAGACAATAAAATATAAATTACATATTTATAATTGATTTTTATTAACCGATGAAATGTCCCTACAGGACATAATGAACACGGATAATCATTTGCGTTCTACCGATCAATCACTCCTAGCGGAGTGGTTTTTCAACCATTATATATAATTCGAGGCCACTCCGTTAGGAGTGACTGATCGGTAGAAAAAAAAATAATCACACCCAAACCATTATCCCGTAGGGATTATTTCTAAACAAAAAACCCCTTTTCTACAATGTAGAAAAGGGGTTTTGTAATTTATAAAGAAACGATTTTTACATCGCAACAATAATAAACTCGCTTCGTCTATTTTGCATGTGCTGTTTTTCTGTACATTTTACGCCATCAGCACATTTGTTTACTAATTGCGTTTCGCCATAACCTTTTGCAGTTAGTCTATCTTCGCTAATTCCTTTTTGAATAAGCCAATTTTTAGTTGACTGTGCTCTTTTTTCTGAAAGAATCTGATTGCTTTCTGAAGAAGAACGGCTATCGGTATGCGAACGAATATCAAGTTTCATGGTTGGATATTCATTTAAAAGATTGACCACTTTCATTAATTGCGGTTCTGATGTTTTCTTGATTGTTGCTTTACCCAAATCAAAGAAATTCATAGGCAGATTCAACAGTTTTGCAATATCTGCCCCTACTCGTATAGAACCTATTTTTACAGGACTTATTACGGTTTTCTTGATAGCTACAGTTTTTGCTACAAGAGGTTTAAACACTTTATTTAATGAAATAAATTGAGTAGTTTCTCCTTTTTCTCTAAGAATCGTTACAGCAACTTCTTTGGCATTATAATCGTCCTTAGCAGTTCTGATCGTGTATTTTTTACCACATCTTAAATCCGGAAAAATATAATTTCCTTTTTCGTCTGTAGTGATTGTTCCAACTGGATCAAATTTTTCGTTAAACAAAGTCAGAGAAGTATTGGCCAATATCTCATTTGTTTCCGCATCGGTTACTGTTCCAGATAAATTTTGTTCGCAGACTAATCTTCTAGTTTCTGTAAATCTGTAAATATCATCTAAACCTAGTCCGTTTTCTCTGTTTGAAGAAAAATAACCGCTTCTGCTTTTACTGTCAATACTAAAAGCAAAATCGTCTTGTTTACTATTTACTGGTTCGCCCACATTTAAAACTTCATCATAACTCCCGTTTGCTTTTATACGAGAAGCAAAAATATCCAGACCGCCTAAACCTGGACGTCCGTCTGATGCAAAATACAATTCATTATCTCCAGAAATGAAAGGAAAAGTTTCCCTTGCTTCTGTATTGATAGCAGGCCCTAAATTTTCTGGCGTACCAAAAGTTCCGTCTTCATTAATTGCAACTTTATAGATATCAGACTGACCCAACGTTCCTGGCATATCTGATGCAAAATATAATGTTTTTTCGTCAACACTTAAAGCTGGATGCGCCGTGCTGTATTGATCACTATTAAATGGAAGTTCTTTTATATTCTGCCATATATTATCAATAAGTTCTGCTTTGTATAATTTAAGAAGCGTTACGTTTTTATCATTGCTTCTTCTTTTACCGTCTGTAAAATTATTTCGTGTAAAATACATCGTGCGACCGTCTTTTGTAAAAATCGGACTTGACTCATTGAAATTATCTTTTTTTCTTTTTACTAAAAGTTCAGGTTTTCCAACGCTTCCGTCTGGCATTAAATCGGCTGTATACAATCTAGAAAACGATCTGTTTGTCCATTGAAAATTAGCTTTCACCACTCCTCCCGTATCGCGTGCAGAAGTAAAAACAATTTTGTTGTTGTAAACAACGCTTCCGTAATCTGAATATCTAGAATTGACTCCGGCATCGGCAATTTGGAATCGTCCTGAGTTTTCTTTGATATCTTCTAAATAGTTTTTATCACTTCTGATTAAATCTGCTCTTTTCTCTGCAGTTGCCTTTTGATTGAATTTCTGTAAAATCTCATCAGACTTGCGATAATCTCCTGCTGATTTTAATGATTGTGCATATCGATATAAATATTCAGCTTCTTGATTTTCATTTATTACAAATAATTGTTCGTACCATTTTAATGCGCTTTTTAGTTCTCCATTAAAATAATATGAATTTGCCAAACGCTGAATTATTCCTTGATCGGTGGTTTGGTCACTTACCAAAGTCTCGTAAACTTTTATTGCATCCGCGTAAGCGTACTCTTCATATTTTTTATCTGCATATTTTATGTTCATGTTTGTAAATGGGTTTTGCGCATTCACATTTGAAATAAAACTAGACAGTAAAAAGATCAAAATTAATTTTATAGCTTTCATAGGTTGTATTAAAAGAATCTTGGGGATATCATTTTATTGTAATTATTAAAGAATTCGAATCTTAAGAAAATCTCGTGAGATCCAGAATTGTATTTTCTTAATTGCGTCGTTTCATGGTCGTAACCATAACCTATATACATTCCTTTTGTCACTTGAAATCCTGCCATTGCACTCACAGAGGCGCTCCAACGGTAAGCAAGTCCCAAAACAAATTTGTCATTAAACATGAAATTTCCTGAAACGTCAACTTGCAAGGGCGCTCCTTCTACCATTTTTGCCATTAAAGCAGGTTTGAATTTGATGTATTCTAAGCGATCCAGATTAAATACATAACCTGCTATTAAATAATAATTGATTTTCTCTTTGAAAATAGCCACATCATCTGAATCATAACGATTTGTTTCTATAAAATTAGGAACCGATAATCCGATGTAAGCTCTGTCTGAATGATAATAAATTCCAGCTCCAACATTTGGTGAAAATTTATTTTTTAGATTCTGAAATTGCGGATCGTCCTGATCTTCATAACTCAATTTATTAATATCGATATTAAAAAGATTGGCTGTTCCTTTTATACCAAAAGATAAATTCCATGATTCTGAAGTTGGAATTGTATACGACAAATCTGCTGAAAGAGTATTTTCTACCGTAGGTCCAATTTTATCATTTACTAAAGAAACCCCAAGTCCTAAATCACTATTTTTTAAAGGTGTATTAACCGAAAAAGTACTCGTTTCTGGCGCTCCGTCTAATCCAATCCATTGTGTACGATACAAACCAAAAACGCTTAAAGCTCCACGTGAACCTGCATACGCTGGATTGACTTCGATTGTATTGTACATGTACTGTGTGTACTGCGCGTCTTGCTGCGCATTTGACACAATCGAAAAAAACATAAAAACTAAAATTAATTTTTTCATTTATGAAGTTTTAGAACGGCTTAGGGTTAACTAAGCCGTATTCCATTTTATTTATTAAGGTATAAGTAACCAGATTCTTGGTGAGACTTCTGAGCGCTGTCTTTGTATTTTAAGATATAGAAATACGTTCCAACTGGAAGACCGTCTGTTTGTTTGATCGTAGAACGTCCGTTAGAATATCCGACAAAAACTCGATCATTATTGTTATACTGATCAATACTGAAAACCAAAACTCCCCAACGGTTATAAATTTCAACTGTATTGTCTGGATAACATTCTATTCCTCTTATATAGAATCTTGCATTCTTATTGTCTCCATTTGGAGAGAAAGCATTCATTACTTTAATAGAACATCCGTTCAAGTCTAAGACTGTTGGACTATCTCCGCTGTTGCTTGCATCGTCTGACTGATCTTCAACTACAACTCCTCTCACACTGCTTCCTTTAACCGTTGCCTGATTGCTCACACTTCCTCGATTAATATCTTCTTGAGTGATTTTATAAACCGCTACAAAATTCGTTTCGTTAGATTCGTTTACGCCCAAATTAATCGCTTGGCCTGAAACTACTACTCCTGGCAATGGATCGTTTATTGTGATTCCAACAAGAGGCACATTTCCTGTATTGGTTACTGTAAATTTGTACGTAATGGTTTCTCCTGCATTTGCAAAACCGCTCTTGTTTTCGTCATTGAAAACTGCGGTTTTGACAACCGAAATTGCTGGCACTTCAACAAAAACATTTAATGTAGCCGTAGAACAATTTGACGAATTTGCTTTTTCGCAAACCTGATAAGTCAACGGATAATTTCCTCCTGGTGTGTTTGGCTTAACATTTACTGTTCCGTCAGCATTCCATTCAAAATAAGGACTTTCTGTTACAGGTTTAATTATAACATCAGCAGGATTTATTGTCTGTCCGTTTATCAAATCATTTTCTAAAACATTTACAAATTCTAATGAACCATTAATTCCGTCGGCACTAACATCATTATCATTGTTTAACGTAATTTGATTTTCTGTTGGCGGGGCTGGGTCTACAACATTGTCAACTGTAATCTTAATTACCGCCTGACTGCAATTTGATGTATTTGCAGCTTCACAAATCTGATAAGTCAATTCGTAAACTCCATCTGCCGTATTTGCTGCAATGTTGATTGAACCGTCTGCGTTCAAGGTGATATTTGGATGTTCAACTGGAACCGATAAAACAACATCTGAAGGCTTCAATTTTACTCCGTTTAACAAATCATTTTCAAAAATATTAATCGTCGCATCTACTCCTTTTTTCACATTTATAGGCCCTGCTTCGTCATTATTTGCTTTTATGCTAAATGTTGGACGCGCATTACAATCTGGCGTTGCTGGCGGATAAGCAACAGAAACTGTAACCGTTGGATTTAATGAGAATTCCATTTTCACTCCATTTCTGGTAGCTTCAAATCCGTCTGCTCCTTCTGCCCAAATTCCGTTATTTAAAATCCATCCTGGCCAATCTGTTCCGTTTTGGTTACTGTCAATTTCTGCTCCAGGCCATAAAATATTTCCGCTTAATGGCAGATTTGTCTGAGTTGCCACAACACTATTATTGCTGTCAATCCATCTAACAGTTAATAGATTATTTGTTGTGAAATTGTCTGGTGTAACTGTATAATTAACATAAGGAACATTATTCGAACAGTAGCTATTTGCTTTTACTGTCATTTTTGGTTCTGTTACGGTAACTTTTACAACATTAGAATCACAATTATTTGGATTTAATTTCTCGCAGATTGTGTATGTCAATTCATATTCTCCAGCAGGTGCATTAGGTGCTAGTACAACATTTCCGTCTATATCAACAGTTAAATATCCTTTTGGATCTGCTTGAGTTACTTTAAGATCAACATCTGATGGCACTAATTTATTTCCATCTTTAGTATCATTCTCAAAAACGTTAATTACTTTCTGTGGAACGTTTACTCCAACTGCTGATGGCACCAAATCTTCATTCGCTACAAGATTTCCTCCTGTAACTTTTACTACGGTAATTACCGAATCACAATTTGTTGGATTTGTGTTTTCACAGATTTTATATTCTACCTTATAATCAGCTGCCGGCGTATTTGGCGCAACAGTAATAGTGTAATCTGAATTTAAAGTAAGTCCTGAAGGAAGCGTTCCGACGATTTCAAACTTAACTTCTCCTGCTGCTGTTCCAACCACAATTGGACTTCCGTTTAATTTATCATTTGCAATTAACGAAATAGTTTTCCCTCCGATATTTCCGTTTATCGAAACGATTATGTCTTCAACCGCATCAATTACTGGAGTTCCAACTGTCACTTTCACAGTATTTGAACTGCAATTGTCTGGATTTAATTTCTCACAGATTTCATACGTTAATTCATAATCTCCTGCTGGAGGATTAGCTCCTAAAACAATGTTTCCGTCTGCATCTACAGTTAGATATCCTTTTGGATCTGCCGCCGTAGTTTTCAGCGTAACATCTGAAGGGTTTAATGGCTGAGCATTTTTAGTGTCATTATCAAAAACATTTTTGCCTAATGTCTGAGAAACATTCGATCCTAAGACTGAAGGAATAACATCTTCGTTTGCCACAAGGTTTCCTGCTGTTACTGGTACAGTTGTAATAACTGAATCACAGTTTAGCGGATTCGTGTTTTCGCAGATTTTATATTCTACATTATAGTTTCCTTTTGGCGTGTTTGGCGCAACTGTAATCGTATAGTCTGAATTCAGCGTCAATCCTGCTGGAAGCGTTCCGATAATTTCAAACTTAACTTCTCCTGCTGCTGTTCCAACAACAATTGCATTTCCATTCAATTTATCATTTGCAGTTAATGCTATTGTTGTTCCTCCGATATTTCCGTTTATCGAAGCGATTATGTCTTCAACCGCATCAATTACTGGAGTTCCAACTGTCACTTTCACAGTATTTGAACTGCAATTGTCTGGATTTAATTTCTCACAGATTTCATACGTTAATTCATAATCTCCTGCTGGAGGATTAGCTCCTAAAACAATGTTTCCGTCTGCATCTACAGTCAAATATCCTTTTGGATCTGCCGCCGTAGTTTTCAGCGTAACATCTGAAGGGTTTAATGGCTGAGCATTTTTAGTGTCATTATCAAAAACATTTTTGCCTAATGTCTGAGAAACATTCGATCCTAAAACTGAAGGAATAATATCTTCGTTTGCCACAAGGTTTCCTGCTGTTACTGGTACAGTAATAGTTACTGAATCGCAGTTTAGCGGATTCGTGTTTTCGCAGATTTTATACTCTACCTTATAATTTCCTTTTGGAGTATTTGGCGCAACACTTATTGTATAATCCGAATTCAGCGTCAATCCTGAAGGAAGCGTTCCGACGATTTCAAACTTAACTTCTCCTGCTGCTGTTCCAACAGCAACTGGACTTCCGTTTAATTTATCATTTGCAATTAACGAAATAGTTGTTCCTCCGATATTTCCGTTTATTGGAGTTATCAAATCTTCAACCGCATCAATTATTGGAGTTCCAACTGTCACTTTCACAGTATTTGAACTGCAATTGTCTGGATTTAATTTCTCACAGATTTCATACGTTAATTCATAATCTCCTGCTGGAGGATTCGCTCCTAAAACAATGTTTCCATTTGCATCTACAGTCAAATATCCTTTCGGATCTGCCGTCGTAGTTTTCAGCGTAACATCTGAAGGGTTTAATGGCTGAGCATTTTTAGTGTCATTATCAAAAACATTTTTGCCTAATGTCTGAGAAACATTCGATCCTAAAACTGAAGGAATAACATCTTCGTTTGCCACAAGGTTTCCTGCTGTTACTGGTACAGTAATAGTTACTGAATCGCAGTTTAGCGGATTAGTGTTTTCGCAGATTTTATACTCTACCTTATAATCTCCTTTTGGAGTATTTGGTGCAACACTTATTGTATAATCCGAATTCAGCGTCAATCCTGAAAGAAGCGTTCCGACGATTTCAAACTTAACTTCTCCTGCTGCTGTTCCAACAACAATTGCATTTCCATTCAATTTATCATTTGCAGTTAATGCTATTGTTGTTCCTCCGATATTTCCGTTTATCGAAGCGATTATGTCTTCAACCGCATCAATTACTGGAGTTCCAACTGTCACTTTCACAGTATTTGAACTGCAATTGTCTGGATTTAATTTCTCGCAGATTTCATACGTTAATTCATAATCTCCTGCTGGAGGATTAGCTCCTAAAACAATGTTTCCATTTGCATCTACAGTCAAATATCCTTTCGGATCTGCCGTCGTAGTTTTCAGCGTAACATCTGAAGGGTTTAATGGCTGAGCATTTTTAGTGTCATTATCAAAAACATTTTTGCCTAATGTCTGAGAAACATTCGATCCTAAAACTGAAGGAATAACATCTTCGTTTGCCACAAGGTTTCCTGCTGTTACTGGTACAGTAATAGTTACTGAATCGCAGTTTGCAGGAACCGCACCTACTTCACATATTGTATATTCTACTTCATAATCTCCTTTTGGAGTTCCCGAAGCTACTGTTATAGTTCCATTTGCATTTAATGTTAATCCTGATGGTAAAGTGCCAACAATATTAATTGTCACTTCTCCTGAATTGATTCCAATTATTGCTTTGTTTCCGTTTAGTGTATCGTTTCCTATTAGAGATACTGTTGTTCCGCCAATGTTTCCATTAATTGGAGTAATAATATCTAATACCGCATCAATTCTATTTACAACTTTAACCTCTGCAATCGCTGTCTTGCAGTTTGAAGGATTCGCATCTTTCTCACAGATTTCGTATGTAATGCTGTAGGTTCCGCTTGGCGTGTTGGTTGCAAGAGTTACATCTCCGTTTGCATCAACGCTTAATGGACCGTCGCTGTCAATTGTAACAACCGTGTTTCCAGATGTAACATATACTCCGTCTAAAGTATCGTTTGTTTTTACATTTCCGATAATTACAGCTGCCAATCCAGAAGATTTTGTTCCGAAATCATCTTTTACTGCTACTAAATCATTTACAATTTCAACTTTAACCGTAGCTGTATTGCAATTTCCACTATTAGCAATTTCACAAATTGAATAATCAAAAGTATAAGTACCAGTTGGCGTATTCGGTTTTACTGAAACAGCACCATTTGCAGTATTGAAAATTAACACTGAAGGTACACTACCATTTACTGTAACATCAACATCTCCTCTATTTACTTTATTACAATTTAAAGCATCATTATCAAAAACATTAGTAATAACTACTCCTCCAGCTACTCCATTTGATGAAGAAACACTATCATCATTTGCTCTAATTTCAACAATTACTTTAACGATTTGCGTGCAAGTCTCTGTATTTCCTCCTGCATCTGTTGCTGTCCATGTCACCGTAGTGTTTCCCACTGGGAAACTTGAAGGTGCATCATTCGTCACTGTTATAGTTCCAGAGCAATTATCCGATACTACCGGAGAACCTAAAGCAACTCCAGTTGCAGTGCATGAATTCGCATCTGCTGAAACTGAAACTGCCAACGGACAAGTAATTGATGGCTTTTGAGTGTCTTTAATAACAACTTTTTGAGTCGCAGTTTCTACGTTTCCATTTCCATCGCTAAAGCTCCAGTTGATTGTATAAGTTCCCTGAGTGTTATATGTCAATGGATCTGCCGTTGTTCCAGTCACCGTTCCTGCACAGTTGTCTGTGGTTGTCGGAGCTGTTGCTGTTCCAGCGCATTCTCCTGTAATATCTGCCAAAACAGGTTTTACAGGCTTCTGCGTGTCCTTAATGATTACTTTTTGAGTCGCAGTTTCTACGTTTCCGTTCCCGTCGCTAAAGCTCCAGTTGATTGTATAAGTTCCCTGAGTATTATAGGTCAATGGATCTGCCGTTGTTCCCGTAACTGTTCCTTCGCAATTATCCGTCGTTGTCGGAGCTGTTGCTGTTGCAGAACATTCTCCCGTAATATCTGCCAAAACAGGCTTTACAGGTTTCTGCGTGTCCTTAATGATTACTTTTTGAGTTGCTGTTTCTACGTTTCCGTTACCATCGCTAAAACTCCAGTTGATTGTATAAGTTCCCTGAGCATTATATGTCAATGGATCTGCCGTTGTTCCAGTCACCGTTCCTTCGCAATTATCCGTCGTTGTCGGAGCTGTTGCTGTTGCAGAACATTCTCCTGTAATATCTGCCAAAACAGGTTTTACAGGTTTCTCCGTGTCTTTAACAATTACTTTTTGAGTTGCCGTTTCTACGTTTCCGTTACCATCGCTAAAACTCCAGTTGATTGTATAAGTTCCCTGAGCATTATAAGTCAGCGGATCTGCCGTTGTTCCCGTAACCGTTCCTGCACAGTTGTCTGTGGTTGTCGGAGCTGTTGCTGTTGCAGAACATTCTGCTGTAATATCTGCCAAAACAGGTTTTACAGGTTTCTGTGTGTCCTTAATGATTACTTTTTGAGTTGCCGTTTCTACGTTTCCGTTCCCGTCGCTAAAACTCCAGTTGATTGTATAAGTTCCCTGAGCATTATAAGTCAGCGAATCTGATGTTGTTCCTGTAACTGTTCCTTCGCAATTATCCGTCGTTGTCGGAGCTGTTGCTGTTGCAGAACATTCTCCTGTAATATCTGCCAAAACAGGTTTTACAGGTTTCTCCGTGTCTTTAACAATTACTTTTTGAGTTGCGGTTTCTACGTTTCCGTTACCATCGCTAAAACTCCAGTTGATTGTATAAGTTCCCTGAGCATTATATGTCAATGGATCTGCCGTTGTTCCAGTCACCGTTCCTTCGCAATTATCCGTCGTTGTTGGAGCTGTTACTGTTGCAGAACATTCTGCTGTAATATCTGCCAAAACAGGTTTTACAGGTTTCTGTGTGTCCTTAATGATTACTTTCTGAGTCGCCGTTTCTACGTTTCCGTTACCGTCGTTAAAGCTCCAGTTAATCGTATACGTTCCCTGAGCATTATAAGTCAGCGGATCTGCCGTTGTTCCCGTAACCGTTCCTTCGCAATTATCCGTCGTTGCCGGAGCTGTTGCTGTTGCAGAACATTCTCCTGTAATATCTGCCAAAACAGGTTTTACAGGTTTCTGTGTGTCTTTAACAATTACTTTTTGAGTTGCCGTTTCTACGTTTCCGTTACCGTCGCTAAAGCTCCAGTTAATCGTGTAGGATCCCTGAGCATTATAAGTCAGCGGATCTGCCGTTGTTCCAGTCACAGTTCCTGCACAGTTGTCTGTGGTAGTCGGAGCTGTTGCTGTTGCAGTGCATTCTCCTGTAATATCTGCCAAAACAGGTTTTACAGGTTTTTCTGAATCACTAACTTTTACTGTAGAAGCCTCAGAAGTAGATTCACATCCAGAAGAATTCCTAACTTTTACTTTATAATCTCCATCAGAATTTACAACTAACGTAGAAGAAATTTGACTAGGAATCGCAACATTATTTTTATACCATACATAAGTTGGTGAACTGGCATTTGAATTCGCTGTCAAAGTCGTAGTTGAGCATGCGGTTAAATTTCCAGATATAGTCGCTGTAGGTAACGCATTTGTCGTTACTGTATGAGTAGTCGTTACTGGCCCATTACATCCTGCAGCACTTGCTGTAATTGTAGTTGTTCCCGACCATCCAGCAACATAAGTTACTGCTCCTGTAGTAGAATTTATAGTATTCCCTCCTGCGCTACTAGCAGAATCTAGATTATATGTAATGCCTGTTGAATTTGATGCTGTCGTAGTTTTTGTTATTGTTTCAGCTCCTTGACAGCGAGTCGATGTTGCTGCTGAAAATGGAGCAATTGTTACATTTGGTGACAAGCTAACCGTTCCTTGAATTGTTTTTTCTGTACAAGGTGCAGTGTGACCAACCGTGGTAATTGTGTAAGTGCCTCCTGCGGTTGGATTTCCAGAAATTGTCACTGTTTTTGCATTAGTATCAACTGCTGCAGATAATCCTGTTGGCAAGTTAGATACTGTAGCATTTGTAGCGCTTCCTCCAAAAGTATATACTGCATTTGGAACTGATGCTCCAGAACAAACTGTTGGATTTTGAGTACCACTTGTAAATGCAATACTTGAAGCGGTATTTATAACTGCCGCAACAGCAATTCTAGACGTTGATGTACAGCCTGACGATGCTACTGCTCCTACATAGTAAGTCGTAGTAGCTGTTAAAGCAGGAGTATTAAAAGTCGTTCCTGTTCCTAATACAGTCGAGCTTGTAGGATCAGCATACCAATTAATAGTCACTCCAGTTGATGCTGTTGCAGTTAATCTCACTGATCCAGAACCACATATCGAACCTTCTGTTGTCGAATTTATTGTTGGTACTGTATTTATTGTTGCTTTAACTTCAGTTCTTGTTGGTGTAGTACAACCATTTTCTGTTGCGTCAACATAATAAAAAGTTGATGCTGATAAACTTGGCGTCGTAAAACTTTCGCCTGTTCCTAATGATGTTCCTCCTGTTGCCGCTGCATACCAATTAATAGTACCAGCTGATGCTGTAGCCTCCAAAGTTACTTCTCCTGCACCACATCGTGAGTTAGAAGTAATTGTTGTAATTGTTGGTTTTGCATTAACAACAAAATTAACTGCCGCTCTACAATTTGAATTACCTGAACAAGCAGCATAATACGTTTTTGTTGTTGCTGTAGCTGTACTTGTCAATCCAGATCCTGTAACTCCCACTGGATTAAAAGAAGTACCTGTATAAATTGATGAACCACCTGTAGATGTAGTATACCATTCTATCTCACCTATAGTATAACTTACAGTTATTTGAATATAATCGACAGATGCTGTAACAGTATTGCTATTCGATTTGCTAATATTTGCAGATAAAGCAATTCCAAAACCCAAATTATTAATATCTTCAGGCGTCCAAGCTGTAGTCCATAAATCTGTCCCGCCTCCATAATTAAAAATCGCTGTACTACTTGTTGACCAAACTTCTGCACTTTTTTTATTTTCGCCTACAATTGAATTTGCTTTAATTAAACGAACAACATTATCTAATACATTATTATTGTTACTATTTCTATTAGCATAACGACCAATTACTACTTCAATTCCTTTAATCTTAGCATTTGCTGGAATCGAAAATTTAAAATCTGTCGCCATAAGATATTTAGTAGTTGTATTACTGCTGCTACTTGCAGAGGCAATACCTGAACCAATTGAATTAGCACCTGTAGGATTTGACCAATCTAAAGATCCTGATCCTGTTCCTGAAACATTGCTTACGGTTCCAAATAGTGGTCCAACACTACTAGAAGTCGCACATGGAGAAGAAGCAGTCAATGATCCTGATTCACCTTGACAAATAGTAACACCTGTAGTCGTTGGTGCTCCAGCAACAGCATTAATAACAATACCAGTATTAGGAGCAGAAGTACAACCTTCTGCATTTGTCGTTGTTACCGAATAGGTACCTGGAACCAATCCAGAAAAAATACCATTTGTATTATTTATCGCAGCAGAGACAGGATTTGTTCCCTTTAATGTATAACTTATTCCTGAGCCATTTGCAGGAGTATTAACTGTAATTACTCCTGTAGGAGCAGTACAAGTTGCTTGCGTAACACTCACTGTTGGAGCAGCAGGCAATGCTAAGATTGAAATATCATCAACGGTAGTAGCCGTTCCATCAAAATTTACACCTGGAACATTTGATTGGCCTGTACCTTCGTACGTTTTATTTGCACTACCATAAGCATTTGTAAATGCTGTTATTCGTCTAGTAGAATTAGCAGTTGTTCGTGTTGGATCAAGATATAGAGCTTGAGCATTTGCACTATAAGTTCCTGCAGCCATCGAAGTGGCTACTTTTCCAACTAAAGTTATGGTAACAATTCCATTTTGTGCAATATTAAATCCTCCAAATACAGGATTATTAGCTGTGGCTGTAGCCGAATTAGCTAAAGTTCCTGCTGGTCCTGTAGCTCCAATAGAATAGGTTGCAGTAGCCGAATCAAACTCGATACCAGTTGGAAAACTAAAATCTAACATCACTCCAGCAGCATTTCCTGCTCCAGTGTTTCTTATATAAATTTCATAAGAAACTTTTTCATCAATAGCATTACAAATTGCTGTAGTAGACAACGTTTTTACGTTAGTCTCAAGAACAGGGAAACAATTCGCATTAACCTGTAAATTTGGTGGTATGTCATTAACTTTAAAAGTGGATACATAACCAACTGTTCCTGCTACGGCTTCATGATTATTTCCTTTTCCAGCATTAGACTTACCTGCCGCACCACCAAGTACACTTGTTGTAATAGTTACTGTACTTGAAACATTATGACAGATAATTCCACCACCACCACCACCGCCTGGTCCGTGTTCATTATTATCATCATTTTCTGTATTTCCTCCATCACCTCCATTTGCATCTATTTTAATATCTGCGGTGCTATTATTCGAAACATTCAACAAAACTGTTCCTCCGGCACCACCACCACCAGCACCATCGGGTGAACCAGAATAAGCTCCAGGAGCTCCCTTTCCTCCGTTTGCGTAAATAGTACCTTTTCCTAAAACATTACCGGCATTAATAAGTATAATTGCCCCTCCAACGCCACCTTTTACACCAGATGATGCATTATTTGCGTCGCCGGCTCCACCACCGCCTCCCATAATAAGCCTTGGAAATGCTGTAGTTGTAACATAAGATTTTGAACCAGGTCTTCCTCCTCCTGTGAGGGCAGGATAAAGATCTCCACCACCACCTTGCCATCCCGCGCCACCAAGACCACCAAATCCACCATTACCACCGCCTCCACCGCCGGTATTATGGTCATTACCTCCTCCTCCAGCGTTGGCTGCTGCGCCTCTGCCAGAAGATCCTGCAGGCAATCCTTCTGTTGCATTAACTACTTGATTAAAACCATCCCACATATATTTGGGCGTCCCTGCTATTCCTTCACCTTTTCCAGAGATTTTATTATCAGTATAAAGTCCCACATAAGTAGTAGAATTGTTTACTCCAGAATCTGCTCTTGGGCTATATCCTCCTCTAAACCCTCGTGCACTACCATCTATCGTATATCCTGCAAAATTGAATGTTCCGGAAACATTAAATGCAATAACACCTCCAGCCACTCCATTAAAAGGAGGTGTTGTTATATTGGCGGTAAGGGTCAAGTTAGAGTATTGAGGTACTCTAACGACTTGAAATGTTCGTTTTCCTCTTGTTGCAGTTGCATCTGAATTATAAAAAGTATTTAAGATACCTCCGTTCGTGCCAGCGCCTTTAAAAGTTAAGTTCCCTCCAGTTAAGGGTACATTATTTGTTGCGATTACATACTCAAAAACACCACTATTCCCTAGTGATGTAAACCCAGTACCCCCCAAATTATCTGGACCACTATTTGTCGTACCCGAACCATAACTATTTGAATTTGTATAATTTATAGTCGCATCCTGCATTTGAATAATCAGAATTAAATCTCCTGCAGAAATTGCCGTTGTACCAAAATTATTTGAGTACTGATCTGTTGCTGGTACGCCTGCCAGTAAAATAGACTGGGCTCCTGTATTTAATGTAATATTTCCTGCAATTGGGTAATACGTGTTAACAGAAGTTGAGACCGCAACAGGTCCGTCAACTCCAGGAGTTCCGCAAACTTGTGCAAATGAAAACGTTGGTAATGTGGCAAATAAGATAAAAAAGATTAGTCTAGAAAATCCAGACTTACAAAAAGTAAAGTTACGCATAGACGACTTGTGTTTGTGGAACAGAAATTTCGGACACTAAAAAACGGATGATCATTTTTAGCATATAGGAGAGATACGTGAAAAAAAATAAATTGGATTTTGAAAAACTTGAAAAAGTTTTTCTGAGACTTACACAAAAAAAAGATATTATGTAGACCATGACATTGCATTAAAAAGACTAAAAAAGTCTCTTTGGTTTTAAATTAAATAGATTTGGAAAGTGCGAAAGTATATCGCGGAATCAAATCGAACCTTATTATTCCGACAAAGTGCACATAAACTCGTCAAACAACAGTTTTTAACAATTGTTCATCGCTTAAAAATCAAAATTCTATAAATATTTGATAATGAAAGGACTGAATTTTCTTAAATAATTACGATAATTCAAAATTCTTACAGAATTTATTGACAAATAAGTAATTAAACGTAAGAAATAAAAAAGACAAAAAACAAAGTGCATTTTCAATAAAAACACTGAAAATGAACAACATAACAAAAACACTAAAATAGTAAGTGCTATTGCAAAAATTTGATATTACGCTTTAAGCCATCAAATTTGGTTCTTTTAATAGGGGAATTTTTAAAAACTGTTCGAAAAGTTTCCTCTGTAATCTCTAACCAGTCTTTTTTTGTAAAAGAAAGCAAGTCTGGATTCGGATTAAATAAAGGTTCTGAATGCGGTTTTGAAAATCGATTCCATGGACAAACATCTTGGCAGGTATCACAGCCAAACATCCATTCATCAAATTTTCCTTTCATTTCTTCAGGAAGATTTTCTTTTAATTCGATGGTGTAATAAGAAATGCATTTACTTCCATCAACAATGTAGGGAGCTACAATTGCTTGTGTGGGACAGGCATCAATACAGGCAGTACAAGAACCACAATGATCTGTAACAGCATGATCGTATTCTAATTCTAAATCAATAATAAGCTCGGCTATAAAGTAAAAAGAGCCAACTCTTTGAGTAATCAAATTACTATTTTTTCCTATCCAGCCCAAACCGCTTTTAGCCGCCCAAGCTTTATCTAGTACCGGTGCCGAATCAACAAAAGCACGTCCGGAAACTTCACCTATATTTTCTTGAATAGAATGAAGAAGTTCTTTTAGCTTGTCTTTAATTACAAAATGATAATCTTGTCCGTAAGCATATTTCGAAATCTTAAAGCTTTCATCATTTTGAAAAGAATCTGGATAATAATTCAGTAAAAGTGATACAACGCTTTTACCGTCATCAACCAATAAAGTGGGATCTAATCGTTTGTCAAAATGGTTTTCCATATAAGCCATTTGGCCATTCCGATTATTCTTTAACCAATTTTCAAGTCGAGGAGCTTCTTCCTCCAAAAAACCTGCTTTGGAAATACCACAAGAAAGAAAACCAAGTCTTTTGGCCTCTTCTTTTATAAACTTCGAATATTTTTCTTTAGAATTAATCATCATCTTTCAGAAAAAACAACTTCAATACCAACAGGCTTTAAGGTAATTAACGGATTAAAATTGACCGTATTTCGTACTGAAACAACCTTATATTTTTTAACTATATAGGAAATCGCTAAGCACATTTCGTAAACGGCAAAACCAGCACCAATGCACATTCTTGGTCCCGCTCCAAAGGGATAAAAATATTGCATAGAATGTTTTTTCTGCTCCCCTAAAAAACGATCTGGATTGAATTTATCTGGATTATCCCAATATTTTGGATTTCGATGTAATTCATAAAAAGAAACACCAATAAGTGTATCTTTTTTGATATTAAATTTCCCTAAAGCATCATCTTCAACATTTTGTCGGTCTGTAATCCAAGCAGGCGGATATAAACGCATTGATTCATTCAAAACCGCATTTATATAAGTCATTTTTTGGAGTTGCTCTACAACATTCTCACTTTCCGATTCAACTTTAAGAATTTCTTCAAATACCTTTTGCTGGACATCTAAATGGCTTCCCAATAATTGCAATGTAAAAGTCAAAGCATTTGCAGTAGTTTCATGTCCCGCTATAAAGAGAATTTTTATTTCATCTATCAATTGTTCAACAGACATGCCCTCGCCTGTATCTTCATAACGAGTTTCTAAAAGCATGTTCAGTAAATCATTAACTTCACTTTGAGAAGTAACTCTTTCTTCTATAATACCTCTAATAATTGCATTGTTTTCCTCTGCCAATTGAAGATGCTTTTTTACCTGGCCACTAATCGAAAACCACCATGCTTTATGTGGCAATCTAATTTCTTTAATTAGAAAATTCTGAACCGCTTCAATAATATATTTTATCCTATCTAACTTTTCCTCTTCAATAGAAAATTGAAATAATGATTTTGCGACAACATTAAATGCTACTTCACTCATCATAGGAAAAAGATCAACTTTCTTATCTATAACAATTTCTTTTAGCTCAGAAACAATAGTTAGTTTCATGTTTTCAACCAACTGATTCATCTTTTGCTTATGAAAAGCAGGCTGAATAAGTCTTCTTTGTTTAAGCCAAAATTCCCCATCAACCGTTAGAAGACCTTTTCCTAAATACTTAGAAAGATAAACAGATTGGAATTTAGACTTATAATAATTCTTTTGATTTTTTTGCAGTATATATTGAGCAACATCATTATCTCTTGATAAAATAATATGTCTTGATTTTCCAATTCGTATAGAAAAAGAGTCTCCAAAACGCTCAAAATATTTTTGATGATACGGTATAGGGTTTCTACGAACTCCTTCCGCATCCACAAAAAATCTCAAAATAGAAAGCTTTGGCGGATAATTATATTTTTTACTTATAGACATTACTATCAGTGTTAAAACAATTCTCCTTGATTATTTGTATTAACTTTTCCAAGATGTTTATAAGCTTTATCTGTAACTTCTCTTCCTCGAGGGGTTCTCATTATAAATCCTTCCTGAATTAAAAAGGGCTCATAAACTTCTTCTATGGTTTCACTGCTTTCACTAACCGCCGTTGCCAAAGTCGAAAGTCCAACTGGACCACCTTTGAATTTATTGATAATGGTCAGCAATATTTTATTATCCATTTCATCTAGACCATGAGCATCTACATTAAGTGCTTTTAAGGCATATCTCGAAATTTCTATATCAATCCTTCCATTTCCCTTAATCTGGGCAAAATCACGAACTCGTCTTAATAAAGCATTTGCAATACGAGGAGTTCCACGGCTTCTTCCAGCAATTTCAATCGCCGCTTCTAAGTCAATAGGCATTTTTAAAATAGAAGCACTTCTTTCAACAATAGTAGTTAAAAGTTCAGTGGTGTAATACTGTAAACGCGAAGATATTCCGAAACGTGCACGCATAGGAGCAGTTAATAATCCTGATCGAGTTGTTGCACCAATCAAAGTAAAAGGATTCAAATTAATTTGAACCGTTCTAGCGTTCGGTCCCGATTCAATCATAATATCAATTTTGAAATCTTCCATTGCAGAGTACAAATACTCTTCAACAACCGGACTCAATCTATGGATTTCATCAATGAACAAAACATCTCTTTCGTCTAAGTTTGTCAGCAAACCAGCCAAATCACCAGGTTTATCCAATACAGGGCCAGAAGTAATTTTAATACCAACTTGTAATTCATTAGCCAATATATTTGCTAGAGTAGTTTTTCCTAGACCAGGAGGGCCATGAAAAAGAGCATGATCGAGCGCCTCGCCACGTTGGTTTGCGGCAGCAACAAAGACTTTTAAATTTTCCAAAACTTGATCTTGCCCTGCAAAATCATCAAATGACAGCGGGCGCAATCTTTTTTCAAGATCTAACTCTTCTGAGTTATATCCTTTAGTAGTAGGATCGAGATTTTCATTCATCCCACAAAGATATATAAACTAATCAGTTTGTAAAACAGTTAATCAGGACGATTAAAATTTTAACTATACAAAAAAGGCTGTCATTTCTGACAGCCTTTGATTATTTTTAGTGGTGTAGAACTTCTTCACCTTCTTTCATTGGTACATTTTGAGGAACAAAATCTACATCGTGATTAGGGTTACTGTAGTCATACGGCCAACGATATACATGAGGAATTTCTCCTGGCCAGTTTCCGTGGATATGTTCAACTGGTGTAGTCCACTCTAATGTTGTAGATTTCCATGGGTTTTGAACTGCTTTCTTACCGTAGAAAATACTGCTAAAGAAGTTATATAAGAATACTAATTGAAATGCACCTCCAACAAGAGCAAATGTTGTAATTAAAACATTCACATTTTGCAAATCATCAAATAATGGGAAGTTTGTATTAGTATAGTAACGTCTTGGTAAACCAGCTAATCCGATAAAGTGCATTGGGAAGAAAACTCCATAAGCACAAACTGCAGTTACCCAAAAGTGAATATAACCTAAGTTTTTATTTAACATTCTTCCGTACATTTTAGGGAACCAGTGGTAAATACCAGCAAACATTCCGTAAAGTGCAGAGATACCCATTACTAAGTGAAAGTGAGCAATTACGAAGTAAGTATCGTGAACGTTAATATCTAAAGTACTATCTCCTAAAATGATTCCTGTTAAACCTCCAGTGATGAAAGTAGAAACCATTCCGATAGAGAATAACATCGCTGGGTTGAATTGTAAGTTACCTTTCCATAAAGTTGTAATCCAGTTAAACGCTTTTACAGCAGATGGAATTGCAATCAATAAAGTTGTAAAAGTAAATACAGATCCTAAGAAAGGATTCATACCAGAAATAAACATGTGGTGACCCCAAACGATAGTTGATAAGAATGCAATTGCAAGAACTGACATAATCATCGCTCTGTATCCGAAGATTGGTTTACGAGAGTTCGTAGCCATAATTTCTGAAACAAGACCCATTGCTGGTAAGATTACGATGTAAACCTCAGGGTGACCTAAGAACCAGAATAAGTGCTCAAACAATACAGGAGAACCTCCTTGGTAGTGTAAAACTTCACCAGCAATATAGATATCAGATAAGAAGAATGAAGTACCGAAACTTCTATCAAAAATCAATAATAAAGCTGCTGATAATAAAACTGGGAACGAAATAACACCAATAATAGCTGTTACGAAAAACGTCCAAATTGTAAGTGGAAGTCTAGTCATAGACATTCCTTTTGTTCTTAAGTTAAGTACAGTAACAATGTAATTTAAAGATCCCATCAATGAAGATGCGATGAAAATAGCCATAGATACTAACCATAATGTCATACCTGTTCCTGATCCAGGAATTGCTTGTGGCAATGCACTCAAAGGAGGGTAAATTGTCCATCCTGCAGATGCTGGTCCAGCTTCAACAAATAAAGAACATAACATTACAACTGCTGATAAAAAGAACAACCAGTATGAAATCATATTCATAAATCCAGATGCCATATCTCTTGCTCCAATTTGAAGCGGAATCAATAAGTTACTAAATGTTCCACTTAAACCTGCCGTCAGTACAAAGAATACCATGATGGTACCGTGAATTGTAACTAAAGCCAGATAAATATCATTTGCCATTACACCATCTGGTGCAAATTTATCTCCTAATAAAACATTAAATATTTTGAAAGACTCTTCTGGCCACGCTAACTGCATTCTAAAAAGCAAGGACATTGCAATCCCAATTACTCCCATAACAATACCAGTAATCAAGTATTGTTTAGCAATCATTTTGTGATCAATACTAAAAATATATTTAGTAATGAACGTGTCTTTATGATGATGTTCGTGCTCGTGATCGTGTCCGTGATCGTGACCGTGCGCTTCTGCTGACATATATTTGTACTTTAAATTTTCTTAATAATATTATTTCAATGCAACTTTAGCTACAGCTGCTTTAACAGTATCAACAACAGCTTTAACAGTGTCAATTACTTTTGCAGTAGAATCTGTAGTTGGAGCAGTTCCTTCAGCTGGTTTTTCAGCAGCCTTTGCAGCAGCGATATCCTGAGCCAAAGTAGTTTTCTCACTTAACCATTTTTTATAGTCTTCAGGAGAATCTACAACAACTTTCATTTGCATATTATAGTGAGATGCTCCACAGATTTTATTACATAATAATAAATAATCAAATGTGTAAGGATCTAAAGCTGTACCACCTTTTGCAACTAACTCCTTGCTTTTTTCAGCTCTAAGTTTGTTGATGTTAGCAACTTTTTCAACCATAAATGGTAATTCTCTATATTCCGCAGTAGTATAAGTTGGAACGAAAGCAAATTCAGTAACCATACCAGGAACACAGTTCATTTGTGCTCTAAAGTGAGGAAAGTAAGCAGAGTGCAATACATCCTGAGAACGCATTTTAAAGTGAACTTTCTTACCTTTAGGGATATGTAATTCAGAAACTACGATATCATCTTGAGCATTAGGATCTGACATATCAACTCCTAATGTATTTACTCCTTCGATTAAACGAACGTTAGCTTTTCCTAAAACATTGTCTTGTCCAGCATATCTTGCCGTCCATTTAAACTGTTGAGCATATAATTCGATTTCGATTACATCTTCATCTTTATCAACGAACATGATATTATTCCAAGCGTATAATCCGTAAAGAATTAAACAAGCCAAAACAACAGAAGGAATAATACTCCAGATAGCCTCTAGTTTATTACTATCAGCAAAGAATAATGCTTTTTTCTCTTTGTTACCTTTATATTTAAAAGAAAACCAGTATAATAAACCTTGTGTAATTACTTGAACTGTAAAAATTAAAACCCAAGTAATGTTCATTAAATTATCTACTAAACCACCATGCTCAGAAGCAGGGGTATGAAGTGCCAAATTACCCCATTTTAGTAAACCATAAATCGTAAATATATAAATGAAAGCTAAAAAGCCAAACATAATATATCCCTGAACGTTATTGTCATTATCTGATGCAACTTGAGAATCGTCCGAAGAAGCTCCTACTTGAGTAAGATCAAATATCTTCGTCAATTGCCATAATGCAACTGCTAATAAAACTAAAACTATAATTACCAACAAACTTGTCATCTGTTTACTTCTTTAAATATTAATAATGAAAATGTTTACTTTCTTCGATGAAAGGATTTCTTTTTGCAAGCAAAGGAGATTTAGTTAATGCAGTAAATACAACAAATATAAATAGACCTAAGAAGAAAAGAATCGATGCAATTTCAGGAACTCCAATAAACCATTTGTCTCCTACTGTACCAGGCATAATCATATTAAAGAAATCAACATAATGACCTAATAATATCACAATACCAGCCATTACAACAACCCAGTTAAGACGTTTAAAGTCAGTATTGATTAATATTAATAATGGGAAAACAAAGTTCATAACAACCGCTCCAAAGAAAGGAAGGTTATATAACTGAATTCTTGTTACAAAATAAGTTACCTCTTCTGGAATGTTAGCATACCAAATCAACATGAATTGAGAGAACCATAAATAAGTCCAGAATACACTAATACCAAACATGAACTTAGCTAAATCATGGATATGACTTGTATTTACATACTCTAAATATCCTTTTGATTTTAAATAAATTGTTACTAATGCAATAGTTGTAATACCACTTACGAAGAAAGAAGCAAATACATACCAAGCAAACAATGTACTAAACCAGTGTGGATCAAATGACATAATCCAATCCCAAGCCATGATAGACTCAGACACAATGAAGAATACTAAGAATCCAGCAGAAGCTTTGAAGTTCTTTTTGTAGTAAAGATCATCATTTGCCTCATCTTGCTCTAAACAGTTCTTTCTTGAATAGTAACGGTATAAGTTCCATCCTAATAAAAAGATAGCCGCTCTTACGATCCAGAAAGGAAAGTTTAAATAGCCAGATTTACCCGCAATAATTGCGTCATAGTTAGGACTTCCAGGTTTATCAACCCCTTCAGCTAACCAAACAAAGATATGGTTGAAGTGCAATCCACATAATACTAAAAGTATAAAGAAGATAACAGAACCAGCTGGTAAATAAGCTGTGATACCTTGCATAACTCTAAACAAAACTGGAGACCAACCTGCTTGAGCAACTTGTTGGATAGCATAGAAAGCTAAAACCCCCATTGAAAGCAGTAAAAAGAAAATACAAGCTACATATACAGCAGACCAAGGCTTATTTTGCAATTGGTGCAATACGTGCTCTAAATGTTTTTCGTGCTCATTTGCACCAGAAACTTCAGCATGTGCAGCTCCTTTGTGAGCGTCATGTGCAGCTTCAGCAGCTTCATGATGACCTGCTTCTTTGTGAGATGCCTCCGCTTTTTCTTCATGTGCAGCACCATGCGAACCATGTTCATCTGCAGCTAGTATTTTTTCAACTTCTTGAATATCTTTTGGTGCACTTAAAAAACCATACCCAATTCCTAATAAACCAACGGCCATTAAGATGATAGAAAAAGTTTTTAATTTACTTGAAAATGTATACATATCTATTACGATCAGTTTGTTCAACAATTATAATTGGCTTTTTAGTTTCAGAACATAGTCAGCAACTAACCAACGTTCGTGAGCACTTAATTGATTTGCATGTGAACCCATTGCATTTAAACCATAAGTCTCAACATGAAAAATACTTCCTTCAGTGATCTCTCTGTCTTTATAGCTAGGTACTCCAAGAAATTTTTCTCTCTCAACCAATTTACCTTTACCGTTTCCAGTTGCACCATGGCAGCTGATACAGTAAATTTCGAAAAGTTCTTTCCCTTTTCCAGAGTTTTTCTCTTCTTCTGTCAATGGTGATTTTAGATTAGCTTTTGCTAATTCATAACCAGCCGTTGAATTTTCATATTCATAAGGTTCAAAACCTCTATTGATAGTTCCTGCAACAGGAAGCTGTCCTTCTTTTCCTCCCTTAAATATTTTTGCTTCTGAATATGGCTCGTAAGCAACAGACTCATACATATTTGGGAAATACTGATAGTTCGGTGCCGAATTATTGTGGCAAGATGAAACTAAAATAGTTATACCAACTAAAAGTGTTATTTTATATATCCTTTTCATAGCTACAATTAATTCTTTTCTATTACTTTAACTTCAACAGCTCCAGTTCCTTCAAAGAAAGAAACTAACTCAGCTTCGTTATCATTTACAGCAACCTCCATTAAAAAGTGGTCATCAGTTGTTCTTACATCTGGGTTTTCAGCTTCTTTAAAAGGCCATAATCTACTTCTCATGTAAAAAGTAATTACCATTAAGTGAGCTGCAAAGAATACAGTCATCTCAAACATAATTGGCACGAAAGATGGCATATTTTGGATGAAACTAAAACTTGGTTTACCTCCAATATCCTGCGGCCAGTCATGAATCATGATGTACCCCATCATAGTTGTTGCAACAGAAATACCAACACATCCATATAAAAAAGCACATATTGCTAATCTTGTTGGTGCTAATCCCATGGCTTTATCCAATCCGTGAACCGGGAATGGAGTAAAAACCTCTTCAATATGATGATGAGCAGCTCTAGTTTTCTTTACTGCACTCATCAAAACGTCATCGTCATTATAAATGGCGTATATAACTTTATTACTCATGATGTGAATCTTTACTGTTTGCTCTTTCTCTAATGTAATTATCTCCTGTTCCTTTCAAAATTGTTTTAACCTCTGCCTGAGCAATTACAGGGAATGTTCTAGAGTATAATAAAAACAATACGAAGAAGAAACCAATTGTTCCAATGAAAATTCCAATATCAACAAATGTTGGTGAGAACATTGTCCAAGAAGATGGAAGGTAATCTCTATGTAAAGAAGTAACAATAATTACGAATCTTTCAAACCACATACCGATGTTTACTACAATCGAAATGATAAATGAGAACATGATACTAGTTCTTAATTTTTTGAACCACATGAACTGAGGAGAGAACACGTTACATGTCATCATTGACCAATATGCCCACCAGTAAGGCCCAGTAGCTCTGTTTAAGAATGCATATTGCTCATATTCTACACCTGAATACCAAGCTACGAATAACTCAGTGATGTAAGCAACACCAACGATAGATCCAGTAATCATGATAATGATGTTCATTAACTCAATATGCTGTAACGTGATGTATGCTTCAAGGTTAGATACTTTTCTCATAACGATAAGCAATGTGTTTACCATCGCGAATCCAGAGAAAACCGCTCCAGCAACGAAGTATGGAGGGAAAATTGTTGTATGCCATCCAGGAATTACAGAAGTAGCAAAGTCCATAGATACAATCGTGTGTACAGAAAGTACAAGTGGAGTAGCTAAACCAGCTAATACTAAAGATACTTCTTCAAAACGCTGCCAGTCTTTTGCTCTACCGCTCCATCCAAAACTTAGGATAGAATAAACTCTTTTATTAAATGGTGTGATAGCTCTATCACGAAGCATTGCAAAGTCAGGTAATAAACCAGTCCACCAGAAAACTAATGATACCGAAAGATACGTTGAAATCGCGAATACGTCCCAAAGTAAAGGTGAGTTAAAGTTTACCCATAATGATCCAAATTGGTTTGGTATAGGTAATACCCAGTATGCTAACCATGGACGCCCCATGTGAATAATTGGGAAAAGACCTGCTTGAACTACTGAGAAAATAGTCATAGCTTCAGCAGAACGGTTGATGGCCATTCTCCAACGTTGACGGAAAAGTAATAATACCGCAGAAATTAATGTTCCGGCGTGACCAATACCAACCCACCAAACGAAGTTAGTAATATCCCAAGCCCAGCCAACTGTTTTATTTAATCCCCATGTTCCGATACCGGTAGATACGGTGTAAATTATACAACCTAACCCCCAAAGGAAGGCTATTAATGCGATTGAAAATACAATCCACCATTGCTTGTTTGCAGGCCCCTCAACAGGTGCAGCTACATCTACAGTTACATCGTGATAAGATTTATCACCAATAACTAAAGGTTTTCTAATGGGTGCTTCGTAGTGAGACGACATAATCCTTTATATTGTTTCTTAATTAATAATTTTACTAAGTATTTCTAACTTTAACATGGTAAACCACATTAGGTTTTGTACCTACATGCTCTAATAAGTGGTATGATCTTTCGTCAGCAGCTAATTTAGCAACTTTACTTTCTTTATCATTTACATCACCAAATATCATCGCTCCTGAAGAACAAGCACTAGAACAAGCTGTTTGGAATTCACCATCTCTAACTGGACGGCCTTCATTTTTAGCTTTTAATTTAGTTGCTTGTGTCATTTGGATACACATAGAACATTTCTCCATAACACCACGAGAACGTACGTTAACGTCTGGATTAAGAACCATACGTCCTAAATCATCGTTCATATGATAATCGAACTCGCTGTTTTTGTTGTATAAGAACCAGTTAAAACGACGTACTTTATATGGACAGTTGTTTGCACAGTAACGAGTACCAACACATCTGTTGTAAGCCATATGGTTTTGGCCTTCACGACCGTGAGAAGTTGCTGCAACAGGACAAACTGTCTCACAAGGTGCGTGGTTACAGTGTTGACACATTACAGGTTGGAATGCAACTTGAGGATTATCTCCTGCTTTTTCCATTTCATTAAATGTAGATAATGAACTAGATAAACCAGCAATTCCTTCTTTTCTTTCATTATCACCTTCAAAAGTACTTTCAGAAGAGTAGTATCTATCGATACGTAACCAGTGCATATCACGGCTTCTTCTTACCTCTGCTTTACCTACAACAGGAACGTTGTTTTCAGCGTGACAAGCGATAACGCAAGCTCCACATCCAGTACAAGCATTTAAGTCAATTGAAAGGTTGAAGTGGTGACCAGTTGTACGATCAAATGATTCCCAAAGATCTACAGTAGTAGCCTCAACTTCTTGGTGATCTAAAGATACCATTGGTTTTTCGTTCCAATGTTCAGCATCTTTAGTATTGAATATTTCTAAAGTAGTTTCTTTAATAATATCTCCTCTACCCATTAAAGTTTTCTGACCTTGTACACAAGCAAACTCATGTACTCCTCCAGCTTTAGCAATAGATACTGATTGAACATTATTGAAACCTTTATATAAAGCGTAAGCATTTAAACCTACTTGCATTTCTTCTTTAAGAGCTGCTTTACGTCCATATCCAAGAGCTAGACCTAAAGTACCAACTGCTTGACCAGGCTGAACGATAACTGGAACATTCTCTAATTTTGTTCCATCAACAGTAATAGTAGCATAACTACCATTTAAACCTCCGTTTGCAACAATTTCGTTTGATAAACCAAGTTTTTTAGCATCTGCATTAGAAACTGTTACATAGTTATCCCAAGAAACTCTTGTGATTGGATCTGGAAACTCTTGCAACCAAGGGTTGTTAGCGTGTTGTCCGTCTCCTAATCCTGTTTTAGTATATAATACTAATTCAAAATCACCAGCAGATTTAGATTTTGCAACAGCATTTGCAGCAGTAGCAGCATCAATAGCTCCTCCAGATAATGCTGAAGTTCCTAAAACAGCAACACCATCGTGTAAAACTTTATTCCAAGAAGCACCTGCAGTGTAAGCTCCAGAATTTGCTTTTAAATAGTCATAATAAGTACCAGCAGCACCGTTTACTGACAATAAAACATCTTGAAATTGTTTTGTATTAAAAATAGGACGGATTGTAGGCTGAGTTAAGCTATATGTTCCACTTGTAAGCTCAAGATCTCCCCAAGATTCTAAATAGTGAGGAGCTGGTGCAGCAATTGAAACAATTGACGCAGTTTCATCTTCTTTTAATGAAAAAGCAACTGATGTTTTAACTTTTTTCAATCCAGATACAAAAGAAGCTGAATCAGCTAAAGTATAAACTGGGTTAACTCCGCTCATAATTAAAGTGTGAACACTTCCAGCATTCAAATCTTTAATTAACTGTGCAACTGCAGCATTAGAACCTTTTCTAATTTGTCTTGCTCCGGCAGTACTAAAAGCTTCACTAGCCAATACTTGATTGATAGCTAAAACTAATAATTGAGCATTTTTATCTTCAATTCCAGATACTAAAACTCCTTTTGAACCAGCAGCTTTAAGTTGTTGTGCAGCTTTTACTACTTCAGTTTTAAAGTTTCCTTCTAAAGCAACAGGAATAGAAGCACCTACAACAATATTATAAATTTGAACTAAAGCTTGCTTTTGAGCAGCTACAGTCATTGGAACACGCTTATCAGCAGCAGCTCCAGATAATGTCATGTTTGATTCAAACTGAAAGTGGCGAGACATTTTTCCGTTTTGAGGAATACGTCCTTGCGCATATCCAGTATCATATCCTCCACCTTGCCAATCTCCTAAGAAATCAGCTCCAACAGAAACAATTAAAGAAGCTTTTGAAAAATCATAATCAACTAAAGCTCTTTGACCGTAAACAGCTTCAAAAGCATCTAATGCTTCAGATGAAGAAACTGCATCATATACAACGTGCTTAGCGTTTGGATTTTTTGCAATAAACTCTCCAATTAATTTTTCTGTAGATGGACTCGCTAAAGTATTAGTTAATAATACTACTTGACCACCTTTAGCTTTAGCATCTGCTAAACTAGATTTGATTTTCAAATCTACAGCTGACCAAGAAGAATTTTGACCGTCTACTTTTGGCTCTTTCAAACGAGCGCTATCATACAGACCTAAGATAGATGCATGAATTCTAGCATTCGCAGAAAATTTAGCTCCAGCAATTGTATTGTTTTCAATTTTAATTGGACGACCCTCACGAGTTTTCACCAAAAGATTAGCAAAATCAAATCCATCAAAAACTGTAGTTGCATAATAATCCGCAACACCAGGGATGATTTGCTCTGGTTGCAATACATAAGGGATAGACTTGTGAACCGGACCTTCGCAAGCAGCTAATGTTACAGCCGCTGTACTAAACCCTACGTACTTTAAAAAGTCACGACGTGAAGTTCCTGATGTAGCTAAAGCCTCAGCATTACCTAAAAACTCATCAGTAGGAATTTCTTCAACAAATTCGTTATTTCTAAGCGCCTCAACAATAGAGCTATTTTCTAGCTCCTCAACACTTTTCCAGTATTTTTTGTTTGATGACATTGTATATATATATTAAAATCTTAATAAATCGATTAATAGTGGCATTTACCACACTCTAAACCTCCCATTTGCGCTGCAGTTAATTTCTCTACACCGTATTTTTTAGAAAGTTCAGCATGAATTTTGTCATAGTAAGCATTACCTTCCATCTTAACATCAGTTTTTCTATGGCAATCAACACACCATCCCATTGTTAATTTAGAGTATTGCTTCATGATTTCAAATTCTTGTACTGGTCCGTGACAAGTTTGACATTCAATACCAGCAACAGTAACGTGTTGTGAGTGGTTGAAGTAAACGAAATCAGGCAAGTTGTGAATACGAACCCATTTTACAGGCATTGTTTTTCCAGTATAAGCTTGTTTAGTCTTATCCCATCCAACAGCATCATATAATTTTTGGATTTGAGCATCATAGAATGCTTTGCTGTACTCAGGAGTAGCAGTAGTTTCAGCAACCTCTGAAATATTTTTATGACAGTTCATACAAACATTTAAAGAAGGAATACCAGCTGTTTTACTTACACGAGCAGCAGAGTGGCAATATTTACAATTGATTTCGTTATCGCCAGCGTGAATTTTGTGAGAGTAGTGAATTGGCTGAATTGGCTCATAATTTTGATCCACACCTACTTGCATTAAGTATCCGTACACAAAATAACCACTAGCCAAAAGCAAGAAGATTGCAGTTACCAAAACCAAGAACTGGTTTCTAGCGAAAGCTTTCCAGATTGGAAGTCTTTCTTCTTTTGGAGCAACCTCAATACCGTTTTTATTTGCAACTTTAGTTAAAACCTTGTTTACCATAAACAACATCACAACTAAAATAGCCATTACAAGAGCAAGAGCTCCTAAAATAATGTTATTTGAAATAGCACCACCTTCTACGTTAGTTCCAGGAGGAGTTGCAGCACCTCCTGCAACCGCAGCTGGTTCAGCCTTAGGCTCAGAAGTATAAGCTAAAATATTATCAATATCTCCTTCAGACAATTGAGGAAACGAAGTCATTACAGCTTTGTTATTTTCCTCAAAAAGTTTAACAGCAACAGCATCACCTGACTTAATCATGTCAGAACTGTTATGCACCCACTTGTAAATCCAAGCTTTGTCATGCTTATCAGCAACTCCCCTTAAAGCAGGACCAGTTGATTTAGCATCTAATTTGTGACATGCAGCGCAATTTGCATTAAAAAGTTCTTTCCCTTTTACTGGATCACCGCCTCCTGCAGCTGGAGCAGCCGCAGCAGCCTCAGGCGCCGCCGGAGCAGGAGCATCTTGAGCAAATGAAGTTAGGGAGAAAATTAACGTTAGCGATAAGCCAAGCAGCAATTTTCTTGAGATCGAATTATGGTTACCCACCTTTTTCATATAGTATAAATAATTGTCTACTAATTTTTGGTATGATTTTTTCTGTACTAAATCCAGCAAAAACCTATACCCTCTTTTAAAACTTGCACAAAAATACGACTTATGAGCTATTCTCAAAACCTTAAAATAGTCTTAATTATCAATTTATATCAATTCTAAATAATATTAAAATTTCACACTCAAACTTTAAATAGTATTTTTGCATAAAAACCATCACATTATGAGAATTTTAAGTCCTTCTAAAAGCCTTTTATTAACAATTACAACGATTGCTTTTGCACACAATATTAATGCTCAAGACCAAAATTTAACACTGAATCAAGATCCTAAATTTGAGCAGCTACTGAATGAAAAGCGCAAAATTAACACGTCAATAAATACAAACGATACTTACAGAATCCAAATCTTTAGCGGTAAAAGCGATGAAGCAAAAAAAACGTTATCGGATTTCAAAAGAGAAAACTCAAACATTGACGGAACCATTATTTTTAGCACCCCTAATTATAAAGTAATTGTCGGAAATTTTAAAACCAGAATAGAAGCCGAAAGAAATTTGGCAGAAATCAAAAAAAGATACAAAAGCGTCTTTTTACTTAAACCTGGAAAATAATTCATACAGATACAAAAAAAGCGAGATTTTTACATCTCGCTTTTTTTGTATCTATTTCAGAATTACAACTTTTAAATCTAATTTACCACTTTGATCCCAGCCGCTAGAAAACGTATTTCTTCTTTTGGCATTTTAATCGCATCTATTTCTGCCTTTCCTTTCTTAGCATCTTTTGCATAATGTTTAAGCTCTTCAACCGATGTTATTTTCTTTTCGGCATTTCCTTCTAAAACTACATTTTTACCTTTTAACTCAGTAGGCACAAAAAAAGCGTAATCTTTCATTTTCACAAAGAAAGATGAACCATCTTCCGTTTTAAGAGTTATCCAGCATCCTCTTTTCTCACAAACATCCGCCACTTCACCTTTTACTGCAATTGCTTCTAGCTTTTTAGCAATATCTAATTCGCTTTCAAGTTTTTCAACAGAAATCGCATTATTTAAAACAATTTCCGAGACATCTGCTCCATAATAATCACCTACTAAAGCATTCCCTTTTGGCGGAGCAGGTTTCTCAACACTCTCTTGAGAAAAAGATACTGTTGAAAAACTTATAAAAACCCAGATCGCATATATTAAAACTCTTTTCATATTTACATCATTTACACTCAAAAATAATATTAAAATCCGAAAATACCTATTCAAATCCACTACCACTTCAGTTCATTCTGAATTCGAATCTAAAATCTGCCGTAGCTCTTTTTCAACACTATTCCAATCAGCCAAAAAATTTGAATTAGCCCAAAGACAATCAACAGCCGCCTGTCCCATAACCCTGCCCATCTTTACATCACTATCCCAATGCGCATTACAAACAACACGACTCTCACCAAAATCATATCCACGCTTCAAGATCTCCTTCTCTTTCTCCGGAAAAAGCTTAATTAAAACCAATGACCATGCCCAACCAACTGCAGCATGACCTGAAGGAAACGACCCCACTTTGTACAATATATTTTCCTGATCCGGAGTGCATGTTTTTTGATTATTAACCATAAACGGACGCTCGCGCTTATAATGATTTTTTGCTGCATAAGTAGACAATCCTGCATCTGTCATAACTCTTCGCATCAGTATATAAAGCTTAGGAGTTTTTGACTCACTAATCGCTATACCTATAATTGGTTCAAATGATTTAACCGCAAAAGGAAAAGACAGATCTGCATCTCTTGCTGCTTGTAAAAAACGCTCATCATCTTTAGATTCCAAAGCCTTTCTTGCATATTCTAAATCAGATTCAAAAAGACTTGAGTTGTGTTCTGGAGGTGGGGATAACAAAAGAAGACTGTTTGGCATTTCTGATTCAGACAAATACCCCTCTAACAAAGCAGGCATTATTTCTCTTAACTGCTGAACATTAGTAAAATTACTAACAGGATTCTCTGATTTAAAACTCCTGCCAAAAATTGCATTCACAATATGATTTATCCTTATCCTCATATCAGTACAAATATTTTTACCCAACAATATTCTTTCACATACAGTTAATATTTAAAAAAAAGAAAATTATTACGCAAAGAAACAAATAACCTACTAACCAAACCGTCGTTAAATCTTTTATTTAGGTTTCATATTACAAAATGAAACACATTTATAAAAATTGTTCTCTTGATCGCGGAATCAATACATTTAAAACTAAAACAAAAAAAGTCCCAATTTTCATTGGGACTTTTAAACATATGAATTGAATTTTATTTCAATTTCTTCTTGATTGCTACTTCGTGGTAAGCTTCGATAACGTCATTAATTTCGATATCATTAAATCCTTTTATTTGGATACCACAATCGTAACCTTTAGTCACTTCTTTCACATCGTCTTTGAAACGCTTCAAGGCAACTAATTCACCTGTATGAACAACAACTCCATCTCTAATAACTCTAATTTTAGAAGTTCTCAAGATTTTACCATCAGTAACCATACATCCAGCAATTGAACCCACTTTAGAAATTTTAAAAATCTCTCGAATTTCAGCATTACCTAAAACTTCTTCTTTCATTTCTGGCGCTAACATTCCTTCCATCGCATCTTTCAAGTCATCGATAGCAGCGTAAATGATAGAATAGTAACGGATATCAATTTCTTCTTTATCAGCAAGCTGTCTTGCATTTCCTGCTGGACGAACGTTAAATCCGATAATGATTGCATCTGATGCAGAAGCCAAGTTAACATCGGTCTCCGTAATTGCACCAACACCTTTATGGATAATATTGATCTGAACCTCTTCTGTAGAAAGTTTAGAGAACGAATCTGATAATGCTTCAACAGAACCATCCACGTCTCCTTTAAGAATTACGTTCAATTCTTTAAACTGACCAAGAGCGATACGACGTCCAATCTCATCAAGTGTAATATGTCTTTGAGTACGAACTGACTGCTCACGCATTAATTGAGAACGTTTAGATGCAATTTGTTTTGCTTCTTTTTCATCTTCAAAAACGTTGAACTTGTCACCCGCCGTTGGAGCTCCATCTAAACCTAAAACAGATACTGGAGTCGAAGGACCAGCACTTAAAATAGTATGCCCTCTTTCATCATGCATTGCTTTTACTTTACCATGGTGTTTACCAGCCAACATATAATCTCCAATTTTCAAAGTACCTTGCTGCACTAAAATCGTAGACACATATCCTTTTCCTTTATCTAAGTAAGCTTCAACAACAGTTCCTTGAGCCGCTTTATTTGGATTAGCTTTTAAATCTAAGATCTCTGCTTCCAATAAAACTTTCTCTAGCAATTCTTTAACCCCTGTTCCGACTTTTGCAGAAATATCATGTGATTGAATTTTTCCACCCCAATCTTCAACAAGTAAATTCATACCAGCCAAACGCTCTTTAATTTTATCAACATTCGCGTTTGGTTTATCAATTTTATTGATTGCAAATATAATTGGCACTCCCGCAGCTTGTGCGTGAGAAATTGCTTCTTTTGTTTGTGGCATGATATCATCATCTGCCGCAACTACGATAATAGCGATATCGGTAACTTGAGCTCCACGTGCACGCATCGCGGTAAACGCCTCGTGACCCGGAGTATCTAGGAATGCAATTTTTTGTCCGTTATCCAAAGTAACTCCATACGCTCCAATGTGCTGAGTAATACCTCCAGACTCACCAGCAATTACATTTTCTTTACGGATATAATCCAGTAAAGATGTTTTACCGTGGTCAACGTGACCCATTACTGTCACAATTGGCGCTCTTGTTACTAAGTCTTCTTCTCTATCTTCTACAACTTCTATTGCTTCTTCGATATCTACTGTAATGAATTCAACGTCGTAACCAAACTCATCTGCTACAATAGTTAATGTTTCAGCATCTAGACGCTGGTTCATGGTAACCATGATACCAAGAGACATACAAGTTCCAATTACTTTAGTAATCGGCACATCCATCATGATTGCAATTTCACCTACAGTAACGAACTCCGTAACTTTAATTGTTTTACTTCCTTCGTCAAGAGCTCTTTGCTCATCATCAGATTTCTGACGGTGCGTTTCTCTTTTATCTCTTCTATATTTAGCCGCTTTAGATTTTCCTCCCTTACCTTGAAGTTTTTCAAGAGTTTCTCTAATTTGGTTTTTTACTTCTTCTTCTGTTGGCTCAACTTTAGCCACAATTGCAGGACGGTTTCCTTTTACAAAACCAGGTCTTTGGCTTCTGTTAGCATTAAAACCTCCGCCATTGTTACCTTGAGCTGGTTTGTTATTTGGATTTGGCGTTCCAGGCGCATTACCTGTAGCAGGTTTTGGCGCACCAGGGGTACCCGGCTTTGGACCAATTCTTTTACGCTTGTTTTTATTTGCGTTATTATTATTGCCAACTCCAGGAGCTCCAGGTTTATTCTGAGCCGCTTTAGGATCTTCTTTCTTTTTCTTAGGCTTATTAAATTGAGATAAATCAATTGTCTGACCTGTAAGAGTTGTTCCAGTAAGCTTTTGATATTGAGTCGTAATAGTTTCCTCTGAAGTTGTTGGATCAGTAGACACGATAGGCTCCTGAGCAACTTTAGATTCTGCTTTAACTTCTTTTTTCTCAGTAATAATAGGTTCTTCTTTTTTAACTTCAGAAACAGGAGTTGAAACAACTGGTTCAGATTTTACTGTTTCATTTTGAACAGGCTTTTCTGGCTGCACAGGCGCAGCAACAACTTTTGGTTCTTCAACCTTAGCCGTTTCCTCAGAAGGAGTAATCGCAGGCTTTTTTGGATTTAAGTCAATTTTACCAACTTGTACAGGTCCCGAAACAACCGCTCTCGCTTTAATTATTTCTTGCTGTTTTTGACGCTCTTCTTCTTGTCTGCGTTTGTCTTCAATTTCTTTCTCACGCTCTACACGCAATGCTTCTTTTTCCTTTCTTTTCTCTTCTCCAACCTCTTTAGAAGCCTCCTTGTTCCCCTTATCGCCCGCAAATTGGCTTTGAAGGATATTAAATTCGCTATCAGAAATTTTTGCATTTGGATTTGCATCAATAGCAATTCCCTTATCTTTTAGATAATCCACAGCTCTTTCTAACGAAATATTTAATTCCCTTAAAACCTTGTTTATTCTTATTACTCTCTCTTCAGACATATAACCTTTTTATTATTACCTTTTTCGTTGTGTTGTTAGAGCAGACGCAAGCTATTGCTTAATTATCAAACTCTTCTTTTAGTATCTTCATAACATCTAGAATAGTCTCCTCTTCTAAGTCTGTTCTTCTTACTAAATCTTCTACGTCGTGTTTCAAGATACTTTTTGCAGTATCTAAACCGATTTTTGCAAACTCTTCAATTACCCACTCTTCGATCTCATCTGAGAACTCTGTTAATTCAACATCGTCTTCATCTGCAACAGTACCGGCAACATCTCCTTCACGAATAACATCTAGCTCATAACCTGTCAACTGACCTGCTAATTTGATATTGTGACCACCTCTACCAATTGCTTTAGAAACCTCTTCTAATTTCAAGAACACTTCAGCTCGTTTGTTATCTTCATCAATTTTGATTGAAGAAACCTTAGCAGGGCTTAAAGCTCTTGTTATAAATAATTGAATATTGTTTGTATAATTGATTACATCAATATTTTCATTTCCTAATTCGCGAACAATTCCGTGAATACGAGAACCTTTCATTCCCACACAAGCTCCAACTGGATCAATTCTATCATCATAAGAATCAACAGCTACTTTTGCTTTTTCACCAGGAATACGCACTACGTTTTTAACTGTAATTAAACCGTCAAAAACTTCTGGAATTTCCTGCTCAAATAATTTTTCTAAAAACTTCTCTGAAGTTCTAGACATAATAATCTGAGGTTTGTTTCCTTTTAATTCAACGCTTTCAATAATTCCACGAACATTATCTCCTTTACGGAAGAAATCTGATGGAATTTGTTTTTCTTTTGGAAGCACAATTTCATTTCCTTCATCATCAACCAAGATAACTACTCTAGGACGTACGTGGTGCACTTCGGCTGTATAAATATCCCCGATAATATCTTTAAACTGTTTGTATAAGTTTGTATTATCGTGTTCATGAATTTTAGATATAAGATTCTGACGAAGCGCTAAGATAGCTCTTCTTCCTAAATCAATCAACTTTACTTCTTCAGAAACCTCTTCACCAATTTCAAAATCCGCCTCAATTTTTCTTGCTTCAGTCAATGTAATTTCCTCATTTTCAAAATCAAGATCCTCATCAGCAACAATTACTCTTCTTCTCCAAATTTCCATATCTCCTTTATCAGGATTAATAATGATATCGAAATTTTCATCTGAACCGTATTTTTTCTTTAATGCATTTCTAAATACGTCCTCTAAAATTGCCATAAGCGTTACACGATCAATAAGTTTATTGTCTTTAAACTCTGAGAATGAATCGATTAATGCTAAATTTTCCATGCGAATTTTTTAATTAAAATTAAAATGTTACCGTAACAACTGCCTCTTTAATTTCTGTATAAGGTATTTGTTGCTCTTTTTGAACTGTTTCTTTTCCTTTTCCTACTTTTTTCGGTTCTCTTGCTTTCCAAGACAAAATTATAAAAACATCATTAGCTTCTACTAATTCTGCTTCTATTTTTTCCGTATTTGTGGTAACAATCAACGTTCTACCAACATTTTTCTTGTATTGTCTTATCATTTTAAGAGGAGTTCCTACTCCAACCGATGCTACTTCTAGTGAAAAATCCTGCTCTTCACGATCTAGATTATTCTCGATTGCACGACTAATGTCAATACAGTCTTGTAGCGCAACTCCATTATCTCCGTCTAAACCAACACTAATTTTAAAAGAATCCGAAACTGCCAAATCAACCAAAAAGACTGATGGTTTTTCCAGAAGAGCTTCTGTAATTAATCCGTTTACTTTTTCTTTAAATGTCATAATTTTATAAAAAGAGGGGACACTTAGTCCCCTCATTATTTAGATTTTAATAAATAACAGTGCAAATATAGTGTTTTTTTTATAAATCAAATAAATTGATTGCTCTAAAATAATTCCGTATCTTTATTACAGCATTAAAACATAGAATTATTCATATTTTTTAACCCTCAAAATCATGAAACGAATTTTAGTACCTACCGACTTCTCAGAACATGCAGAAGACGCTTTAAGAGTTGCCGCTCAAATCGCAAAAAAGAACAATTCTGAACTCATTCTTCTTCATATGCTCGAATTGCCACAGCAATCAAACGATGCTATAATGGGCGGAACCAGCATTCCTGAAACCATGCTTTTTATGAAGAAAGCAAACGAAACACTAGACGAAGTTGCCTCTAGAGATTATCTAGAAGGAATTCCGGTAACTGAAATTGTAAAAATGGACAAACCCATACACGGAATCACACAAATAAGCAAAGATTACGACGTTGACCTAATTATCATGGGCTCTCATGGTTCTTCTGGCGTTGAAGAACTCTTAATAGGCTCCAACACAGAAAAAGTAGTTAGAAACTCAGAAATCCCTGTTTTAGTCATCAAAAAAAATATTCCAAATTTTAATGCTTCTGATATTGTTTTTGCTTCTGATTTTTCTGATGAAGCAAAAAAACCATTCGAAAAACTTTTAAACTTCACCAAGTTATTTGATTCGAAACTGCATTTGGTTACGATTTGCACGCCCAACAGTTTCAAACCAACTCACGTGAGCGAAGAAGCAATGAATGATTTTGTAGAAGAATTTGATATATCCAATTACACAACTCAAATTTACAACGACACCAATATTGAAAAAGGAATTATAAATTTCTCCAATAGAATAAACGCCGATGTTATCGGAATGTGCACACACGGCAGAACTGGTTTTGCTCATTTCTTTAACGGAAGCATTAGCGAAGGCTTGGTTAATCACGCCGTTAAGCCCGTTATAACATTAAAAATCTAACATATTTTTCTTTCTTATTAAAGCTTCTCCAACGAGAAGCTTTTTTTTTACGCAAAAAAGTGAACTTCTCAACAAAGTTTAACTGAGCTTTTCAACAAAACCGCAAATCCATTTAATGCAGAAATTTGTCAAATAAAAATTCATTAAAAACAACAATATGAAAACAATAGACAAAATTTACATTAATGGAGAATTTGTTACTCCTAAGGGAACAGAATATTTCGACCTTATTAGCCCAACAACAAATAAAAAATTAGGACAAGTTCGTCTAGGAAACACAGAAGACACTCAAAATGCAATTGAAGCAGCCAAAAATGCATTCAAAACTTTTTCAAAAACAACAGCCACAGAAAGAACCCAATATCTCAAAAATATTAAATCTTCTGTTGAAAAAAGAAAAGACGACTTTATCAATGTAATGATCGAAGAATACGGAGGCACATTTCAGTTTGCATCAGTAAGTTATGAATACATGCTAAAAGGATTCGATTCAGCAATCAATCTACTAAACAGCTACGATTTTATCAAAACAATGGGACAATCTGAAGTTCAAATGACTCCAATCGGCGTTGTTGGAATCATAATCCCATGGAATTCCAGCAACGGATTTATTTCTAGCAAACTAGCAACAGCAATTGTTGCGGGATGCACAACCGTTATAAAACCTAGCGAAATGAGCGCGCAACAAACGCAATTAATAACAGAATGCTTACATGACGCGCAACTCCCAAAAGGAATAGTAAACATCGTAAATGGATTAGGAGAAATTGTTGGCGCAGAAATAAGCAGAAACCCAGATATCGCCAAAATATCTTTTACAGGATCTACAAACGTTGGAAAAATCATTTCAAAAGAAGCCGTCAATACCATGAAAAGAATCACTCTTGAACTTGGCGGAAAATCTCCAAACATTATTCTAGACGACGCTGACCTCTCAAAAGCCATTCCGCTTGCGCTTGGAGCAGCATTTATGAATAGCGGACAAGCGTGTATTGCCGGAACTAGATTATTAATTCCAGAAGACAAACTGGAAGAAGTAAAATCTCTTATCAAAGAAACAATCCCAAACTTCATTGTCGGCGACCCAAAAAATCCAAATACTGCAGTCGGACCAATGGTTAGCGAAAAACAATTTAACCGTGTTCAAGATTACATCCAGATAGGAATTAGCGAAGGCGCAGAAATACTAATTGGCGGACTTGGAAAGCCAGAAGGGTTAGAAAACGGAAATTTCGTCAAACCAACAATCTTTACTAACGTAAATAATCAAATGCGCATTGCAAAAGAAGAAATATTTGGGCCTGTTTTATCTGTCATTACTTATAAAACAGAAGAGGAAGCAATCGAAATTGCAAATGACACCACTTATGGATTACAAGCATACGTAAGTTCATCAGATTCAAAAAGAGCCTACAATGTCGCTTCTCAAATTAATGCTGGCCGCGTACAAGTTAATGGAATTGGCCACGACCCAATGGCTCCTTTTGGCGGATTTAAACAATCTGGAATTGGACGTGAATTTGGAACACTTGGCCTTGAAGCTTATTTAGAGCCAAGAGCATTAATTCAGCCAAAATAATCAACATCAATCTGGAAATCTTTATGCATAAAGATTTCCAGATCTTTTAGTATTTTTACAATATGAGCATAAAACAAAATACAAAGCCAAAAATCCTCTACTCGTGCTATTACTCACGCAGTCGAGAAGGCGAGCATTTTATACCTGAACATGTTTTTAGCTATCAGATTTCTGGCGAAATGATCGCTTCAGACAGCAAAAACACTTTTCACACCAAACCAGGAGATTTTCGCTTTAGCAGAAGAAATCATCTAGCGAAGTTTACCAAGATTCCGCCAGAAGGAGGAGAATTCAAAACCATTTCTCTTTTTTTGGATCAGGAAATTTTAAGAGAAATCAGCAAGGAGTACAATTTGAAAGCCGATAAAAAAGCCGATACAGACGCCATGTTTTCATTGGCTCCCAACCCACTCTACAAATCTTTCATGGAATCGCTATTATCTTACCTTGAAGTTGAAGAAGAAAACAACGAAACTTTATTCAATTTAAAAATCAAAGAAGCTATTCACCTTTTATTAAAAGTAAATCCAGAATTAAAAGACATTTTATTCGATTTTAACGAGCCAGGAAAAATTGACTTAGAAGCATTTATGAACAAAAACTTTCATTTCAATGTTCAAATGCAACGATTTGCTTATCTAACAGGGAGAAGTCTCGCTACATTTAAAAGAGATTTTCAAAAAATATTTCAGCAAACGCCTGGGAAATGGCTTCTAAACAAAAGACTTCAAGAAGCATATTATTTAATCAGCCAAGGAAATCCGCCATCAGAAGTATATATCGGCGTTGGATTTGAAGATCTTTCGCATTTTTCTTTTTCATTTAAAAAGAAATTCGGAATCGTTCCTTCTTCTTTAAATCATAAATAGACCTTCAATAGGTTTTCCACAATAAGCCTCCCGTGGTTGAAACCACGGGCTATATTTAAAACAAGACACATAAAGCTTTCGAACTCTGCATTCTTTAAAAAAACTTAGCGAACTTTGCGAACACCTTAGCGCACCTTGCGGTTAAAAAAACATTCCAAATTTAAAGCATAAAAAAAGCCTCTCATTTCTGAGAGGCTTCTCTGTTGGTCTACTAGGACTCGAACCTAGAAAGACGGCACCAAAAACCGTAGTGTTACCATTACACCATAGACCAGCAGTGCGGTTAAGCGGGTGCAAAATTAAAACTTTATTTAATTTATGCAAATTTTAAACAAAACTTTTTTCAAATAAAAAAGCCTCTCATTTTTGAGAGACTTTTTCTGTTGGTCTACTAGGACTCGAACCTAGAAAGACGGCACCAAAAACCGTAGTGTTACCATTACACCATAGACCAGCAGTGCGGTTAAGCGAGTGCAAATTTAAGTCTTTATTTAGTTTGTGCAAACTTTTTGGGCAAAAAAAATCATTTTTTTTGATTTTTTTCACATTCAAATCCACCTCAAAAACAAAAACTACTCATATCCAACACATTACTTCCCTCTTATAGTTTTGTAGAATTTTTTGTTAATGCTCGTTTCTTTAAGTAAAAAAACATTTTCTTTGTAGGATAGAAAAACATTCAAATTTTTAACACCTAAATATGGCACAATTCAATTTCAATAAATGGAATACAATTATTGGTTGGTTTGCATTTGCAATCGCTTTAATCACTTACACCTTAACAGTAGAACCTACAATGAGCTTTTGGGATTGCGGAGAATATATTGCTACCGCAGCTAAACTTGAAGTAGGTCACCCACCAGGAGCTCCACTTTTCCAGATGATGGGTGCATTTTTTGCCATGTTTGCAATAGATGCTCAACATGTGGCTCTAATGGTCAACATGATGTCTGTTTTTTCTAGCGCATTTACCATATTATTTATGTTCTGGTCATCGTCTATGATTTTGAAAAAGATCGTAGGTCGTTTTGCTGAAATTGATCAAAACAATTCGATTGTTATTCTAGGAAGTTCTTTTGTAGGCGCTTTGGCTTACACTTTCTCTGATAGCTTTTGGTTTAATGCCGTAGAAGCCGAAGTTTATGCAATGGCTTCTTTATTAATTGCCTTGCTTTTCTGGCTTGGTTTAAGATGGGAGCAAGACATGGACAAACCAAAAGGAAACAAATGGCTTCTAATTATTTCGTTAGTTATTGGTCTTTCATTTGGGGTTCACTTTATGGCTCTTTTAACTATTCCTTCTATTGGATTCTTGTACTATTTCAAACACTACGAAAAAGTTACCATCAAAAACTTTTTAATTGCCAATGTAGTTGTTATTGGAATTTTATTATTCATTTTTAAATTGCTTTTGCCTTTAACGATGGCATTTTTCGGGAAAACCGAGATTTTCATGGTTAACAGCATGGGACTTCCATTTAACTCAGGAACTATCTTTGTAGCATTATTATTTATTGCTTTCTTCTATTTTGGATTAAAATATACTAGACAAAAAGGTTTAATATTCTACAACACTATTATATTGTGTATATTATTTATCCTAATTGGTTTCTCAACTTGGTTAATGCTTCCTGTTCGTGCAAACGCCAATACGGTTATTAATGAAAACAAACCATCAGATGCTACTGAGGTTTTGGCATATTATAATCGTGAGCAATATGGTGTAAATCCTTTATTTTATGGACCTCAATACACTGAACTTTTTGCTGGTCTTGATGCTAAAACTCCTTATTTAGACAAAAAACCAAACTACGAAAGAGACTATAAAACAGGTAAATATATTATTACCAATAATTATAAAAACGCAGAACAAAATTCTGACGACAACCAAAAAGCTGTTTTACCAAGAATGTGGAGTACAGAAACAGCTCACATTCAAAACTATATCAACTTTACAAATCCTCCAAAGTTCCGAATCAATCCTAATTATAATTATGATGAAGATTTGGCAAAATACGGAATCGATGCAAGCCAATTGAGCGAAGATGAATACAACAAAGCTACAGCTCAATTGCGTAACGAAGTTGAAAAAACAGTTTCTGAGTTTAGAAAAGCTTATGCTCAAAAACAAATCGACAACGAAGGTTACGTAAAATTCTTAAGAAGCTACGGAGAATATTTACTTATCGAAAAACCAACGACAGCTGACAATTTCAGTTTTATGTTTGAATATCAATTTGGTTACATGTACTGGAGATATTTGATGTGGAATTTTGTTGGCCGTCAAAATGATGTTCAAGGTAAATACGATAATTTGGACGGAAACTGGATCAGCGGTATCAAAGCTTTAGATTCTGTACATTTAGGTTCTCAAGACAATCTGCCAACAGATGTTTTAAACAACAAAGGCCGTAATGCTTATTATTTCCTTCCTTTTATTTTAGGATTAATTGGTATTATGTACCACGCAAACAAAGACTTGAAGAGTTTCTATGTTCTTTTGGCTTTATTTTTATTTACAGGAATTGCACTAAAAATATACTTAAATGAAAGACCTTTTGAACCTCGTGAAAGAGATTATGCTCTTGTAGGTTCCTTCTATGTCTTTGCCATCTGGATTGGATTTGGCGTTTACTCGCTCTACGAAAGCCTTCAGAAATACCTAGCTCCAAAAATTGCCGGACCAGTTCTGATTGCAGGAAGTTTATTGGCGGCGCCTGTTTTAATGGCTGCTCAAAACTGGGATGATCATGATAGATCTGGAAAATACACTGCTGTTGCAATGGCAAAAGCTTATTTAAGTTCTTGTGATAAAGATGCAATCTTATTTACTATTGGAGATAATGACACTTTCCCTCTTTGGTATGCACAAGAAATTGAGCATTATAGAACCGATGTGAAGATTGTAAATACAAGTTTATTTATGACAGATTGGTATATCGATCAGATGAAAGCGAAGTCTTATGAATCGAATCCGTTGCCTATTTCTTTTGTACATAGCCAATATGTAGGAGATAATTTAGATTATACAGCTTACATCCAGAAAATTGATACTCGTTGGAATATTAAAGATTTCATCGATTTCATCAAAAATCCTAAATCTACTGTTGGTTTACAAAACGGACAAACAATCCATTTCTACCCAACAAACAAGATTAGAGTAAACGTGGATAAAAACACTATTATCCAAAATAAAGTAGTTAATCCTAAATATTACGATTCTATTGTTCCTTACTTAGATATTGACATCAAAGGAAGCGCATTGTACAAAAACCGTTTAATGATGCTTGATATCTTAGCAAACAACAATTGGAAGAGACCAATTTACTTTAGTGGTGGTGCTTTTGATGATGAAGATTATTTATGGTTAAAAGATTATCTGCAATTGGATGGAATGGTGTATAAATTGGTTCCAATAAAAAATACGCCTTCTAAAGATGGCGGACCATTAGACATGGGACAAATCGATGCAGATAAAATGTACGATATTGTAATGAAATGGGATTGGGGTAATAGCAATGGAAACATCTATCACGACCCTGAAACAAGAAGAAATAGTATTACATACAGAACCAATCTTTCGAGATTAATGAACCAGCTTATTGCTGAAGGCAAAATTGACAAAGCTAAAAACGTAATCAATTTAGCCATGACCAAAATGCCTTTAGACCAATATGGTTATTATTCATTGGTTGAAGCTTTTGCTGATGGTTATTATAAAGTTGGCGAAAAAGCTAAAGCACAAGATCTTTTAAACAAATTGGTTCAGAAATATAAAGAGAATCTAAACTATTACAGTACATTGACTCCTTCTGACCAAACAGATTTAGCGGTAGATATTATTACAGATATCGAGCGTTACAGAAGCTTATTGCATGTAATGGATGATAACAAAGACACTGCTTTTTACAACCAGCACAAAACCACATTTAATACTTACGTAAATGTTTTTGAACGTTTTGGCCGTGAAAAAGAGTAAATAATATACGAAAATCTTACTTATTAAAAAAATGCAGCGCTGTTTGATAAATAGCGCTGCATTTTTTAATTTTATACTTATAATACAATTTTAATTCAAAATGAGCTTCTATTGGGTAAAAACTAACGCATTTATAAAAAAGGTGTTTTCTAAATATTGCTGGGACATTCCTAACAACGAAAAGAAAATATACCTCACTTTTGATGACGGCCCTACTCCAGAAATTACAGATTGGGTTTTATCTGAATTAAAAAAATTTGATGCAAAAGCTACTTTTTTCTGCATCGGAAAAAATATTAAAGCCAACCTCTCTTTATTTGAAAAGTTAATTACCGACGGTCATTCAATTGGCAACCACACCATGAACCATGTGAATGGATGGAAAATCCATACGAATGAATATATCGAAAATGTAAAAAACTGCGCCGCTGTTTTAGATGAGCAAGAGAAAGCGCCACACCGCTTATTGTTTCGTCCTCCTTATGGAAAAATCAAAAAAGCACAATCTAAAATCCTTAGAAGTTTAGGATATAAAATAGTAATGTGGGATGTTTTAAGTGCCGATTTCGATCAAAGCATTACTCCAGAAAAATGTCTTGAAAATGTAACCAAAAATGTAAAATCTGGCAGCGTAATTGTTTTCCATGACAGTATTAAAGCTTCTCCAAATTTAAGATTTGCTTTGCCTCGTACACTGCATTTTTTAAAAGAAAACGGGTATAAGTTTGATATTATTCACTAAATAACATCAATAAAGAGAAGTTATTTAGACGTTAAATTGTTCCTGGACAATTCCGATTATAGTATTGGCATCAAGCTCTCCAGATTGCCTCCAGATCATTTGCCCTTCTTTGTAAATCATTAAAGTTGGAAGTCCTTTAATACGAAGCGCTTCTGCTAGTTCCTGATTTTTATCTACATCAATTTTGATTACTTTGGCTTTATCGCCAAGCGCAGCAGCTACGTCCTTAATAACAGGATGCATAGATACTGAAGATTCATTCCAATCTGTGTAAAAATCAATTAACACTGGAACTTGGGCATTTATTAGTTCTCCAAATTTTGACATAAAACCAAAAAATTAAGTTTTTTAAATCTCTTAAAAGAAATAAATATTATACAAATGTAGCATTTTTAACGAATTAACCGACATTACGGCCTTTTTTTAGTTCAATAACTGTTATTTCAGGCATAATTCCAACTCGTCCAGGATAGGCGTGAAAACCAAATCCGCGGTTAACATAAACGTATCTTCCGACGTTTTCGTACAAACCTGCCCATTGTTTATAAATGTATTGTGCCAAACTCCATTTAAAATAACCTGGAATCTCAATTCCGAACTGCATACCGTGCGTATGGCCTGCAAAAGTCAAATGAAAGTTCTTTGGATGGTCTTTAATTTCAGCATCCCAATGGCTTGGGTCATGGCTCATTAAAACTTTAAAATCGTCTTGATGCACATTTTCAGAAGCTTTATTCAAATCGCCTGCTTTCTTAAAATTCACCCCCCAGTTTTCTACTCCAATCAAAGCGATTTTGTCATCGCCTTTTTGAATATAAGCATGTTCGTTCAGCATTAATTTGAAACCAATCTGACCATACAAATTTTTAATTGCCTTAAAGTTTTCATCCTTTTCTTTTTCAGAAGGCCAAGTCACATATTCACCGTAATCGTGATTCCCCAAAACGGCAAACTTTCCATATTTATAATCTTTAATACGGGCAAAGGTTTCCAGCCAAGGATGCATTTCTTTAGCATGCGTATTTACAATATCTCCTGTAAATAAAATCAAGTCTGATTCTTGTGCATTGATCAGATCAATGGCATAATTTATTTTCTCTGGATTATCAAAACTTCCGCTGTGAACATCAGAAATCTGTGTGATTTTAAAACCGTCAAAAGCATCTGGAAGATCAGGAAAAAATATCGTTTGTTTGATTACTTTGAAATTATACTTCCCTTCAAAAATTCCGTAAATAATAGAAAGAAATGGAATTGCTGCTAAACCTAAAGCGATCTGACTCACAAATTTTCGTCTGTCTGGCATCATTTCTTTTCGAGGGGTATTGTAAACAAAATAATTTAAGATGCTTGCTCCAATTCTAAAAATATCCTCACCAAACATGATTAGTGTAAGCACAATTTTAGGCACATATACTGCCAACATCAATCCTGTAGTAAACATAAATTGCCTAGTCTGACCAACAGAGCGATCAACTTGCGAAAAAGAATATATGATAAAGATTAAGACCAGTAAGCTTATAACTTGATAACTAATCAAAACCCAACGTGTTTTGATTAAAGTTCGAAAAGCCTGATATGAATAGAACTCAACAAATAATAAAAGAGCACATAGAATTACAAAACGAAAAATCATTTAATATATAGTTTTAAACAAAGTAACAAAGAATGAAAATTCTATTTCTTTTTATTATAAAAAATTTAACGCTGTTAAAATAAAAAAGCTGAAAGATCACTCTTTCAGCTTTAACCTACCAACCTTTAAAACTATTTAATCTTAAGACTTAAAATCTTATATTATTTTGCTTTTGGAGTTTCTGTTTTTGCAGCTTCTGCTTTTTTCTCACCTTTAGCTTTTTTGTTTGCTTTTTTATCTTGTTTTTCAGTTTTCACTTCTTTTGATTTTGCTGTTGCTGGAGTTGTTTGTGCACTTGCCATTGCAACTGTTCCTAAAACTGCTACTGTTAAAATTGCTAATTTTTTCATGACTTTAAATTTTTATGATTTATTATTTCATTATTTATAAGTCAAAGGTATATCCACAAAATGAAGACAAAATGAAGAAAAAGTCTTACAGAAAAGTTTAACTTTTAATTGTGATTTTGAAACCATAATTTAAAAGAAGTGCCTTCTCCAACTGCAGATTCTACAGTAATTTCTATATGATGGAAGGAAGCAATACTTTTTGCAATTGCAAGCCCTAAGCCCTGCCCTTCCTGGTCGGAACTTATTCTGGTAAAACGGCTGAATATTTTTTCTAGCTGCGATTCATCCATTCCAATACCAGAATCTCTTACCAAAATAAAATAATGATCATCATCGTAACCGTCTTCAACAATAATCTTTCCTTGCGATTTATTATATTTTATGGCATTGGTAACCAAATTATAAATCAGAATATGAATTAAGGTTTTGTTTCCTGTGAAAACAAAAGTGTTTTGCATTCTATTTTGAAATTGAATTTCTTTATCGTCTATACGATCCTGAAGGTCTTCCTGCAAATCAGAAACGATTTCGCGAAGATTAATCTCTTCATTCAACTCATATTGATTGTTATCTATTCTGGAAATCAGCAATAAATTATTGATAATTTTTTTCAGCATATCTAACGTCTTTAAAGAACCTGCAATTTTATCGACTGCGTTATCATCTAAAGATTCATTTTGAAGCAAATTTTCAAGTTTGTTCTTAAGCAGTGCAATTGGCGTTAAAAGTTCGTGCGAAACATTAGAAATAAACTGCTTTTCTTTTTTAAAAACTTCGGCAATACGGTCCATCATTTGGTTTAAAACAAAATCCAATTCCCTAAAATCTCTTGAAGCCGCTTTTATCGGAGTATGATCAAATGTTTCTGGTTCGTTTACCCGCCTGATTTTAGTATCAATAATTTTATAAAATGGCTTTAAAAGATATTCGATATAAAAAGTGTCGGCCAAAAAAGTAATAAAAAGAATGACCACAAAAACAATTATAATGAAAAGCCTAATTACAAAAGTTAAATCGTTTACCTCGCTTAAACTGCTTCCAATTTCAAGCTGATAATCTTCGCCTTCGTAAGTAAAATGATGTTGTAATATTCTGTACTCGCTTTCTTCGTTTTCAATCTTACGATATTCATTTGTAAAAGTTGTTTTCTTTTGATGTGGTCTTATTGGCACTCTAGAAAGCACTAGAAACTCACTGTGAAGTGTCGAAAACTCAGAAAAAGTCTCTGTTGTATCATCTGGATTTTCTATAAAATCATTGATTTCCTCTTGATTAAGATGCTCAATAAACTTTTTCTTTTTCTCCAGCAGACTATTATTAATATGATGATACACCACATTTTCTACCAAAATAGGAAGCATCAGCCATAAAATCAAAATGACCAGCAGTCTGGTCATGGCATTAAAAATGGCTAATTGATGTTTTATTTTCACAAGAATAATTTTATTCGTTTATACGATACCCCACATTTCGAACCGTCTCAAACCAATCTATAGAAGTATGTTTATCTAATTTTTTGCGAAGATTTCGAACATGAACATCTATAAAATTGGAATCTGAATTCACCTCCAATATATCTCCCCAAATATGCTCGGTCAATTGCAATCTTGTAATAACACGGTTTTTGTTGAGAACCAAATACTGAAAAATATCAAATTCTTTTTTGGTAAGGCTTAACGGAATTTCATTAAAACTCACTTTATAATCCTGAAGCTGCAATAAAAAGCCGTGAATACTTAAATTGTTTAAAGTAAAACCGTGAATCCTGCGAATTACAGCAAACAGTCTTGCTGCTAGTTCTGTTAGAGCAAACGGTTTTGTGAGATAATCATCGGCTCCAAGATGAAGCCCGTTAATTCTGTCATCCAATTCTCCGCGTGCTGTAAGTACTATTACCGCAATCTTTGATTTTGTTTTTCGAATCGTCTGCAAAACCTCAAAACCATCACCATCAGGCAAACCCAAATCCAACAACATGGCATCATAATCATTACTTCCGAATTCTTCCAAAGCATCGGCACAATTATTTGCAATTTTACAGATATAACCTGCTTTGCACAGAAAATCATAAACTTCTACAGCAAGTTCTTTATTATCTTCAACAATTAAAACATTCATAAACAAGGCATTTAAGCACAACTAAAATTAATCAATTATCAAAAGTCCAGCTGCACATTATTAAAAAATTAACGAATGAAAAAAGCTGACAAATTTCTTCATCAGCTTCTTCAATCGCATTCTCATAATCATTATTCCTGTTTTGCCTTCGTTACAATGCTTCGAAAACAAAACGAGAGCAATTTTTATTTTTTAGCTTTTGGGGTTTCTGGTTTAGTCGCTTCTGTTTTTGGAGCTTCAGCTTTTACTGATTTTGCTTTTTTATCAGATTTGTGTTTAGGATGTTTGGTTGCTTTTACTTCTTTTGCAGGAGCATCTTTACCATCTTTTGCAGGAAATGCGTGAACCATTGCACTTGTTCCTAAAACTGCCACTAGTAACATTAATAAATTTCTCATGATTTCTAAGATTTAAGAATTAATACCTTTTATTTTACAGATCAAAATTACCTTCGCAACATGAAGAGAAAATGAAGAAATCCCTGAATAAAAAATTTTAACTTGATATTAACGCTTTGCAGATTTTTACCATATAAGTTATATAAGTTCATTTAAAAATTCTGCGTCAATACTATTTATCATAACGATTAGACGCAATGCGATGTGTCTAATCGTTATGCATATTGCTAAAATGAACTTATATAACTTATATGGTAAAATTTTTCATTTTTGACAATTTTTGAGAACTCAATTGTTTATTTTTACAGACTAATATTTTTAATATGTCAACTCAAAAACGCCTTTTTCTTCTAGATGCTTATGCATTAATTTTTCGCGGTTATTATGCTTTTATAAAAAACCCGAGAATCAACTCAAAAGGAATGGATACATCTGCAATTATGGGTTTTATGAACTCACTTCTAGATGTTATTAAAAGAGAAAAACCAGATCATTTGGCCGTTGCTTTTGATAAAGGCGGTAGTCATGTAAGATCTGAAATGTTTGTTGATTACAAAGCAAACCGTGACGAAACTCCAGAAGCAATTAAAATTGCTGTTCCCTATATTCAAGAGTTATTAAGAGCCATGCATATTCCGATTATCGAACTTGCAGGCTGTGAAGCCGATGATTTGATTGGAACAATTGCCAAACAAGCCGAAAAACAAAACTATCAAGTGTTTATGGTAACACCCGATAAAGATTTTGCACAATTGGTTTCTGAAAATATCTTTATGTACAAACCTGCCCGAATGGGTAACGGAATCGAAATTTGGGGAATTCCTGAGGTTTTGGCAAAATTTGAAATTGAAAGACCTGAACAAGTAATTGATTTTCTTGGAATGATGGGTGACGCTGTAGATAATATTCCTGGATTGCCTGGTGTTGGTGAAGTAACAGCAAAAAAATTCTTGAAAGAGTTTGGCTCTATGGAGAATCTTTTGGCTAATACAGACAAGCTAAAAGGTAAAATGAAAGAGAATATCGAAGCGAATAAAGAAAAAGGAATCCTTTCTAAAAAACTTGCTGCAATTATTACAGATTGCGATGTTACTTTTAACGAAGAAGATTACGAACTTTCTCGCCCAGATATCGAAAAAACAGATGCTATTTTTCAAGAACTAGAATTTAGAAGAATGGCGGAGCAATTTGACAATTTGTTTAAAACAGATGGCGCTCAGACTGCTACTGCAGCTACAGATGCAAAACCAGCTAAAAAAGCTGCCGCTAAAAATGAAGACCAATTTGATCTTTTTGGAGGCACAGAAGAGGAAGACACAGACACTCCAAGAACTTCTTTTTATAATACTTTAGAAAACACCGAGCATTTTTACCAAACCATTCAAGGCGATTTAGGCATTAAAATGCTTTTGCAGAATCTGCAAAAACAATCTTCAGTTTGTTTTGATACTGAAACCACAGGAATCGATGCTTTGCATGCAGAATTGGTTGGAATGTCATTTTCTTACGAAAAAGGAAAAGCATTCTATGTTCCGTTTCCAGAAAATCAGGAAGAAGCAAAAGCTTTGGTAGAAAAATTTGTTCCGTTTTTTGAAAATGAAAACATTGAGAAAATCGGTCAAAATTTAAAATACGATTTAAAGATCCTTTCTAATTACGGCGTAACTGTAAAAGGAAAGCTTTTTGATACTATGATTGCACATTATCTGATTAACCCAGATATGCGTCACAATATGGATATTTTGGCAGAAACTTATTTGAAATATTCTCCAAAATCAATTGAAACATTAATTGGTAAAAAAGGAAAAAATCAGCTTAATATGCGTGACGTTCCTTTGGAAGATATTAAAGAATATGCTGCCGAAGATGCCGATATTACGTTACAATTGAAAGAAATCTTCACAACTCAATTAGACAAAACCGAAACCAAAAAGTTATTTGATGAAATCGAAATTCCTTTAGTAAGTGTTTTAGCCGATATGGAAATGGAAGGTATTCGTCTAGACGTTGATTTCTTAAATCAAATGTCGAAAGAAATGGATGTCGAAATCAAATCTTTAGAACAGAAAATTTACGAAACAGCTGGTGAAAAATTCAATTTGGCCTCTCCAAAACAATTAGGAGATGTTTTATTTGACAAACTAAAAATTGGTGGAGCAAAACAAAAGAAAACCAAAACGGGGCAATATGCAACTGGCGAGGAAGTTTTGACTTATTTGGCAAATGACAACCCAATCGTAAAAGATATTTTGGATTGGCGCCAAATGGTAAAACTGCAAAGCACTTATATTTTAGCTTTACCAGAACAGGTTGACAAAAAGACTTTACGCGTTCATACCGATTATATGCAGGCTGTTGCTGCAACTGGACGTTTGAGCTCTAATAATCCAAACTTACAGAACATCCCGATTCGTACCGAAAGAGGCCGTCAGATTCGTAAAGCTTTTGTTGCACGCGATGAAAACCATACTTTAATCTCTGCCGATTACTCGCAAATTGAATTGCGAATTATTGCAGCTCTAAGTGGCGAAGAAAATATGATTAAAGCTTTCCAAAACGGAGAAGACATTCACAGAGCAACCGCTGCAAAGGTTTTTAATGTTGCTTTAGAAGAAGTTTCCCGCGAACAAAGAAGCAATGCTAAAACAGTAAACTTCGGAATTATCTATGGTGTTTCCGCTTTTGGTTTAAGTAGCCAAACTTCACTTTCTAGAAGTGAAAGTGCCGCTTTGATCGATGCGTACTACAAAACATATCCACGTCTTAAATCTTATATTTCTGAACAAGTTGAATTTGCTCGTGAAAAAGGTTATGTACAAACTATTTTAGGGCGTCGCAGATATTTAAAAGACATTAATTCTGCCAATGCCGTTGTAAGAAGCGCCGCAGAACGAAATGCCGTAAATGCACCAATTCAAGGAAGTGCTGCCGATGTGATCAAAATTGCCATGATCAACATTCATAAAAAACTTCGTGACGAAAACTGGAAGTCTAAAATGCTTCTTCAGGTGCATGATGAGCTCGTGTTCGATGTCCACAATGATGAACTCGAAAAAATCCAACCAATGATTAAACACGAAATGGAAAATGCTTTCAAAATGTCGGTTCCTTTGGAAGTAGAACTTGGTTTAGGAAAAGATTGGTTAGAAGCGCACTAAAAAATAAATTCTTCATATTTAAAAGCTGTTCAATTTTGAATGGCTTTTTTTATTCATTAAAAACAACATTGTAAGAATTTTACTTTTGCTACATTTACAGCTTTATAACCACCTTTTAAGATTTAAAAGAAAATGAAAAAATATTTTTTCTTCCTGTTTCTGCTTTATTCAACAATTGCAATTTGTCAAAGCAAGATTTATTATCTCGAAGGAACTTTAGGTAAAAGCACTATTTTTATGACTGTTCAAGTTTATAAATCGGACAATGAAGCCAATTTAAATGCTGTGTATTTCTACAAAAATTCATTAAAAGATATTAAGCTCGAAGGAAAATTAAAAGACAGTAATAATTTCACTTTCTATTTTAAACCTGGCGATAATATTACTGAAAAATTTTACCTTAAAAAATCAGGTGATAATTTTGATGGATTCTGGTATGATGCCAAAGACAAGCAGTTAGCCGTTCATCTTGAACCTGTAAATTTTGATAATTACAAATCAAATCTCAAAATTAGATTTGATGACGAACGTTTAAATCTAGTGAAATACAAATTTCTGGAATTCAAAAAACAGAAAACAACACTTTATAACAACAAAGAATTTGTATGGTATTCTGAAAAACATTGTGATTCAGATTTCTTTAGATTGGGAAGTAATTTTTCAGAGAAAAATAAAACTTTGATTAATCCTATTTTAGAAAAAATACATATTGAAAACACATTAGCTCAGCTTAATTGTGCGTCTAGTTTCGAATACAGCCAAGGAAAAGGCATTGAAGGCAATTCAACAATTAACTTTTTGAACAATGATTTATTAGGTTTTCAAATTTCAATGTTTTGGGATTGCGGAGGTGCTCATCCAGATTTCGGAAGCAGTGGCTATCTTATTGATTTAAGCAACGGAAAGCAATATGGAATTGATGATATCCTAGCTTTTGACAAAAGCGTGACGGGCGACAGTGAAAATAATTTTGATGCTTTTTCAAAATACAGAAATGATTATTTTGCTCCAAAATTATTAGAAATTATCACTTCAATAGAACAATTTAAGAAACCAGATAGTGACGATGACTGTGATTATACGAATGCAGAATACTGGAGATTTGCGGCTTGGAATTTTACAGAAAAAGGAATTGAATTTACTCCAAGTTTCTACAGAGCGGCCAGAAATTGCGAAGAACCTTATTTAGTTCCTTTTGAAAAATTAAAAAAGTACAAGAATCCTAAATTTCCCTATGAGCTTAAATAAAAAAAATCCATTCGTTGTGGCGAATGGATTTTTAGTTTTATTTTTTTCGAGTTGATTCTCTTTCTTTCAATTTTGTTTTGATGACGATGGTTTCATATTCAGAAACCGTTCCTTCTGGCTCTTCTAATCTTTCAATTAATCTTTTGGCAGCAACTTCCCCAATTTCAACTCCATGCTGACTTACTGTAGTCAAACTTGGCGATAAACGTCTTGAAGCTAAAATACCATCTGCAAAACCAATAATAGAAATATCTTCTGGAACTCTGTATCCTTTTTTCAAACTTACTCGTAAAGCTGCAACTGAATCATTTTCATCCAAAGCAAAAATTCCGTCAATTTTATTGTCAAAAATCGCATCAATTTTACTTTTCATATCTTCCTCAGAATCGGTACGAAGAATGATTTTTTCATTTACAGGAATATTATTGTCCGCTAAAGCTTTCAAATATCCATCCGCTCTTAACTTCCCAACACTCAAGTTATCTACAGAAGATATTAAAGCGATATTTTTACATCCGAGATTAATTAAGTGCTGTGTTGAATTTAATGCTGAATCGAAATCATCTACAACAACTTTGTCGCAATCTACTTCATCAGCAATACGATCAAACATCACGATTGGTGTTCCGTCGTTAATTATTTCAGAAAAATGATTGTAATCTTGAAGTTTTTGAGCTTCTTCAGAAACCGAAAGGATAAATCCGTCAATAGTTCCGTTACTCAACATTTCAAGCGTATGGATTTCCTTTTCTAAAGATTCGTTAGAAATACAGGTAATTACATTATATCCTTTTTTATCGGCAACTTTCTCAATACCGCTAAAAACTTTCGCGAAGAAAGAATTTAGAATATTAGGAATAATTACCCCTATCGTTTTGGTTTTACGATTTTTTAAATTTAGACCAATAACATTCGGCTTATAATTTTTGAGTTTGGCATACTCCTTAATCTTAACCTTCGTTTGCTCACTAATTTCTGGACTGTCATTCAATGCTTTAGACACTGTTGACACAGAAACTCCTAGTTCTTTCGCAATTTGTTTTAGAGTTGCTTTAGCTTTCATCTATAAAAGTTTATGTAATTAATACAAATATAGTAGAATTACCGAAAATAAAACAAAAAACAACCATTTGTCTTTGAAATTATACTACCTATTCGAAAAAAATCTATAAAAGAAGATTATTCTGAAACCGCATCTCCTAAAATTTCGTTAATAATTAAATAGCTAATAACTAAGACCAATGTTGTTAACCTAATAAAAAACTTGATTATGAAAAACGAAGTTAAAATTCATGAAGTTGACCCTTCACTGAATAGCAGAAGGAGCTTTCTTAAGCTCAGTGGATTAACATTAGTTACCACAGGTTTGGTTCTTGCTGGCTGCAGCGATAATGACGATGACAACAATATGGAGGACACATCTTTGCCAGGAGTCAGAAATGGCGTTTTTGACCTAGGCTCAGGTGACTTTGGTGTTCTCACATATGCTTATGCGCTGGAGCAACTAGAAGCAGACTTTTATACTAAGGTCGTAAATTCTACAAGCTTTAATACTGTATTTAATGACACTGAGCGTCAAGTTTTGACTGACTTATATCATCACGAAGTAGTACACAGAGATTTTTTCAAAGCGGCTTTGACTGGTGCGCTTCCAGATCCTAGTTCACAATTGCTTCCTACTTTGTCTTTTACATATGGTTCTTTAAATTTTAATAGCCGTAACGAAGTTTTGGCTACTGCAAAAGCTCTTGAAGATACAGGTGTCGCCGCTTATAATGGTGCCGGAAAATTAATTAAAACTGCAGACTACCTATTATTAGCAGGAAAAATTGTTTCTGTTGAAGCTAGACATGCATCTGCCATAAGAAGTTTGATCAATCCAAATTCTAAAGATTTTGCTGGAGACGATATCATAAATATGTCAACAGGTTTAGATGATGCAAAAGATCCATCTAAAATACTACCAATTGCTGCCAATTTTATTACTACAAAATTTACAGCTAAATACTTGCCTTAATCTTAACCAGTAAAACTTAGAAATTATGAACATTTTAAAATTTATAGAATCCTTTACTGATGACAGCTTAATGAACAGTACTGGTTCACGAAGAGACAGTTTTTCACATTTTGGAAATATTGGAAAAAATTTAGCTTTAGCATCAATTCCTTTCGGATTATCGGCTCTTACCAATAAAGCTTTCGCTAAAGACATTACAGCAACTCCTGCAACTCCAATTGGAGCCCTTCAGTTTGCTTTAACCTTAGAATATCTCGAAAATGAGTTTTATGCCATGGCTTTAGATTCTGGAGTAATTCCAACTTCTGAAAATGGCGGACGCGATTTAAAAGTATTCCAACAGATTGCGGATCACGAATCTGATCATGTCAAATTTTTAATTGCTGGCTTGGGCGGTACCGCAAGCCCGAACTTCGTTCCTAAACCAACTTTTGATTTTACAGTTGGAGGCGCTTTTGATCCTTTTCATGATTACCCAACGTTCTTAGCTTTGGCACAAGCCTTTGAGGATACAGGAGTTAGAGCATATAAAGGACAAGCTGCAAATTTGATAACAACGCCAGATTTATTGACTGCAGCATTGCAGATTCATTCTGTCGAAGCACGCCATGCTTCTGAAGTTAGAAGATTGAGAGGTTTAAAAGGATGGATTTCTAATGCCGAAAGAGGCGCTGGTATGCCGGCCGCAACACAAGCCGTTTATGATGGCGAAGGCGTAACCATGCAGGCGGGATTTAATACCGCAACCGCCTTTGGTGCCGCAGCAGGCTCAGAAGCTTATGATGAGCCACTTACAACACAACAAGTGGTTGATATTGCCAATATATTTATCGTATAATCATTTTTTCTTTCTAAATATTTAACCGTCTTTACTTTATTGTAGAGACGGTTTTTTTATTCATTAAATAATTAAAAAACTGACTACCTGATTTTCAGCAGATAAAATATTCTTTCAGGTATTTGGTTTTAAAATAATTAATTGTACTTTTGCATCCCCTTTATTGGGGATGGAATGTTTAATTAAAATAATATTATGGACGCATTAAGCTACAAAACAGTTTCAGCAAGTAAAGCCACTGTAACTAAAGAGTGGATTGTTGTTGACGCTGAAGGTCATAACTTAGGACGTCTTGCTTCTAAAGTTGCAATGATTTTAAGAGGTAAGTACAAGCCAAGTTACACACCGCACGTTGACTGTGGAGATAACGTAATTGTTATCAACTCAGAAAAAATTAACCTTACAGGTACAAAAATGAATGACAAAATTTACATGCGTCATACAGGTTACCCAGGAGGACAAAGAACTTTAACTGCTAAAGTATTGCAAGCTAAAAATCCAGCTGCATTAGTAGAAAAAGCTGTAAAAGGTATGTTACCTAAAAACAAATTAGGTGCTGAACTTTTTAGAAATCTAAATGTTGTTGTAGGAGCTGAGCACAAACACGGAGCTCAAAAACCTAGAACTGTTAACCTAAATGATCTTAAGTAATGGGAGTTATTCACAAAATCGGTAGAAGAAAAACCGCTGTTGCACGTGTATACGTTTCTGAAGGAACTGGAAACATCACTGTAAACAAAAAAGAATTCGCAACTTACTTTCCAACTGCAACTTTACAATACAAAGTTTTACAACCGCTTTCTATGACAGAAAACGCTAGTAACTTTGACGTAAAAGTAAACGTTTACGGAGGTGGTACAACTGGTCAAGCAGAAGCTGTAAGAATGGCATTAGCACGCGTAATGTGTGAAGTTAACGCTGAAAACAGAGCTATCCTTAAACCAGAAGGTTTATTAACAAGAGACCCAAGAATGGTTGAACGTAAGAAATTCGGTCAGAAGAAAGCTCGTAAGAGATTCCAATTCTCTAAACGTTAATATTACCTGTCTTGTTCAGATGGGACAAGACATTATCAATTATTTATTGAAATTAAAAAACACAGTTATTGTTGCTCTCCTATCGAGGTAGGATATAGTTTAGCATCTAAATGTATGAAGCCAGGGAAACCGCCATTCACACATTGCTAATCAACAGAACGTAAACTAGTACAAAAATGGCAAACAAAATAGAAGTAAAAGAATTACTAGAAGCAGGTGTTCACTTCGGACACATGACTAGAAAATGGGATCCAAACATGGCTCCTTACATTTATATGGAGCGTAATGGTATTCACATTATCAATCTATATAAAACTGCAGCTAAAATCGAAGAGGCTAATGAAGCTTTGAAAAAAATCGCTGCATCAGGTAGAAAAATCTTATTCGTAGCTACCAAAAAACAAGCAAAAGACATCGTTGCTGATAAAGCAAAAGCTGCAAACATGCCTTACATCACTGAAAGATGGCCAGGTGGAATGTTGACTAACTTCGTAACTATCAGAAAGGCAGTTAAAAAAATGTCTTCTATTGATAAAATGAAGAAAGATGGTACTTTCAACACTTTATCTAAAAAAGAGCGTTTACAAGTTGATCGTCTACGTGCTAAATTAGAGAAAAACTTAGGTTCAATTGCTGATATGTCTAGACTACCTGCAGCATTGTTCGTAGTAGATATCAAAGCTGAACACATCGCAATAAAAGAAGCTCAAAAATTAAACATTCCAGTTTTCGCAATGGTTGATACGAATTCTGACCCAAGAGAGGTTGATTACGTGATTCCTGCAAATGATGACGCTTCTAAATCAATTGACAAAATTTTATCTTTAGTAACTACTGCAGTAATCGAAGGTCTTTCTGACAGAGGTGCTGAAAAAGAAGTTGAAGCTGCTGAGGAAGCTCCTGCTGCTGAAGCTGAAGCTGCTCCTGCAACTGAAGAATAAATCAAATTTTAAATTCCAAATTTTAAATTCCAAAGTCCAAATACAAAATTAAAAACGTTATGTTGATAATTTATTAAAATTGGAGTTTGGGATTTAAAAGCTGGAATTTTTTACTTTTAACATTAAAAATTCAAAATATTATGTCAACAATTACTGCTGCAGACGTAAATAAATTAAGACAATCTACAGGTGCCGGAATGATGGACTGTAAAAAAGCTTTAGTTGAAGCTGAAGGAGATTTCGATAAAGCGATACAAATCCTTAGAGAAAAAGGACAAAAAGTTGCTGCTAACCGTTCTGACCGTGAGTCTTCTGAAGGAGCTGCTGTTTCTTTTATCAATGCAGACAACACTAAAGGAGCTATCATCACTTTAAACTGCGAAACTGACTTCGTAGGTAAAAATGAAGCTTTCGTAACTTTAGCTAAAGATTTAGTTGAAAGAGCTATTAACTTCTCTTCTAAAGAAGAATTCTTAGCTTCTGATTTCAACGGAATCACTGTTGCTGAAAAATTAATCGAGCAAACTGGTGTTATCGGTGAGAAAATCGAAATCGGTGGTTTCGAAATTTTAGAAGGTGCATACGTTGGATCTTATGTTCACGTTAATAAAATTGCTGCTTTAACAGCTATTTCTGCTCCAGTTGCTAACGCTGAAGCTTTAACAAAAGACGTTTCTATGCAAGTTGCTTCTATGGGAGCTGATACATTATCTTACAAAGATTTTGATCCTGCTTTCGTTGAATCTGAACTTGCTGCTCGTATCGCTGTAATCGAAAAAGACAATGAAGAAGCTGCACGTTTAGGAAAAACTTTAAAAAATGTTCCTAAATATATCTCTTTCTCTCAATTAACTCCTGAAGTTATCAAACAAGCTGAAGAAGATGCTAAAGCTGAATTAAAAGCTGAAGGCAAACCAGAGCAAATTTGGGATAAAATTCTTCCAGGAAAAGTTCAACGTTTCATTTCTGACAACACTACTTTAGATCAAGAGAAAGCTCTTTTAGATCAAAACTTCATCAAAGATGACAGTAAAAAAGTTGGTGATTACGTAAAAGGATTCAATGTTGAAATTACAGGTTTCAAAAGAGTTACTTTAGGTTAATATATTATTTTCAATATTAAAAAGCCCGAATATTTATTTATTCGGGCTTTTTTATTTTTAGCTTTCAATAGGAAAATTTCTAGCTCGCATCAAAGCGTCAGATTGTGGAGCATGTCCTCTAAAATTCTCATACATTTCCTCATTATCAATCGTATTTCCAACACTTAAAACTGTTTTATAAAGACGTTCAGAGACATTTTTATCAAATGGCCCATCTGCTTCTAGAAAAGCCTCGTAAGCATCTGCATTAATTACATCTGCCCACAAGTAACTGTAATAACCAGCAGCATATCCATCACTCGAAAATATATGTGCAAATTGCGGAATTCTGTGTCGCATCACAATTTCTGACGGCATATTAATTTCATTTAAAACTTTCTCCTCAAATGCATGCGGATCGACTATTTCAGTTGTTAAATGCAGTTTCATATCGACAAACGAACTTGAAATCGTTTCAACCGTTGCAAAACCTTCATTAAAATTGGCGGCCTTTCCTATTCTTTCTACCAATGATTGCGATAAAGGTTCATTAGTTTTATAATGAAGAGCAAACTTATTTAAAACCTCAGGCGTTGCTAACCAATGCTCTAATAGCTGAGATGGAAACTCTACATAATCTCTCGCAACCGAAGTCCCAGAAAGACTCGGAAAAGTAACATTTGAACACAATCCGTGAAGCGCATGACCAAATTCGTGAAATAAAGTCGTTGCATCATCCCACGAAATTAAAACCGGTTCATCGCTATTCCCCTTAATAAAATTGCAATTGTTTGATACAATCGGAAGCACATTTCCTTTTATTTTCTGCTGGTCTCTGTGTGAATTCATCCATGCTCCAGAACGTTTGCCTGTACGCGCATATGGATCAAAATACCATAACCCTATCGCTTCTCCTGTATTTTTATTATTTACTTCCCAAACACGAACATCCGGATGATAAACAGGAACATCAAATAATTGCTTAAAGCCTAAACCAAACAATTCTTCTGCTGTCCAGAACATTCCTTCGCGCAAATTTTCCAACTGCAGATATTGTTTAATTTCATTTTGGTCTAAATCATATTTTGCTTTTCGTACTTTTTCTACATAATAACGGTAATCCCAAGGCTGAATTTTAAAATTGCCACCTTCTCTATCAACCATTTCCTGCATAGCCGAAACATCATTTTTTACTTTTTCTACTGCAGGTTTCCATACCGAATGCATCAAATCGAGCGTTTTTTGCGGATCTTTAGCCATCTTGTTAGACAAACTCCATTCAGCAAAGTTTCTAAAACCTAAAATCTTTGACTTTTCAGCTCTTAATTTTAAAATAGAGACAAGTGTTTCATTGGTATCATTTTCGTTCTTATTATCGCCTCGCTTTACGAAAATATCAAAAGCTTTTTCTCTTAAATTCCTTCTATTTGAAAAAGTTAAAAAAGGCTCAATTGAAGATCTTGTATTTCCAATGCATCCTAAAGCTTTTAGATTTCTTTCTTTCGCTTCTGCAATTGCTGCATTCTTAAATTCCTCAGGCAAACCGTCAAAATCAGCTTCTGTCTCTAACTCTAAATATTGATCGTTTTCTTCTGCCAATAGCTTTTGACTAAAAGCGGTAAAAAGCGTTGCCAATTTCTGATTGATCTTAGCCACTTTAGCTTTCTCTTGTTCATTTAGCTCCGCTCCTTCTCTAACAAAGTCGGTGTAATAAAGCCAAAGCACGCGTTGCTGTTCCTTAGTTAAATCCTTCTTTTCATCCGATTTATACAAGGCTTCAATTCTAGAAAACAGTTTATTATTTTGATATAGTTTGTCATTGATCTCTGCCAATTTTGGCGACATTTCGGTATCAACAGTATTAAATTCCGGGGTACTGAGATTGGATCTGTAAATGCCATAAACCGCATGAATCCGATCTAATTTTTCGCCCGAAAGCTCTAAGGCTTCAATTGTATTTTTAAATGTCGGTTTTTCTGGATTATTGGCAATTGCATCAATTTCTTCTATTTTTTCCCGAATAGCAAATTCTATTGCGGGCTTAAAATCTGAAACTTTGTATGCTGTAAAATCTGGAATTCCTCCATAAGGACCAGACCAACTTTTTAACAGTGAATTATCTAACTCTATTGGTGTTTTCATAACAAATACATTAATTAATTCTGCGCAAAATTTCGATTAGAAAAAAAGCAACAGAATCTCAAAATTAACCAATCGAAAGCAAACTTCATACGCTAACGAATTATAGTTTCAAAGATTTAAAAGAAATAGTTTATTTTTGAAATATCAATATCAAAAATCAAATGTTTAGAACCAGAAAAGAAATTGTTTTTGTAATTTTAGCAGGAATATTTATTACCAATGCCGTTGTGGCTGAGTTAATTGGAGGAAAGTTAATTCAAATTGGCCCCTTTGTAATGAGTATAGGAATTTTACCTTGGCCAATTGTATTTCTTACAACCGATTTGATTAATGAATATTTTGGAGAAAAAGGAGTAAAAAAACTTTCTTTCATTACAGCATGTTTGATTGCTTATGCTTTTTTAATTCTTTTTATGGCCATTACAATTCCTGCCGCAAAAGGAATCAGTCCTGTAAACGATGATCAATTTCAGGCAGTATTTGGGCAGAGTATGTGGATTATTGTGGGGAGCTTAATAGCTTTCATGGCTTCTCAACTTATAGATGTTTGGATATTTTGGTTTTTCAAAAATAGAACTGGCGAAAAGAAAATATGGTTAAGAGCAACAGGTTCTACTGTAATTTCGCAATTATTTGATTCATTTATTGTTTTAGGAATTGCTTTTTGGCTTCCTGGAAAAATTGATTTTGACACCTTTATATCTTCAGGATTAATAGGATATACTTTTAAACTAGCAATAGCCATTTTATTAACTCCGGCAATTTATTTAGGGCATCATCTGATTAAAAAATATTTAGACGAAGATCCTGCACATAAAGGATAAAAAAATAAAAACATATTTAGGTCATGAAAAAAATTTACTTGCTTATTTTATTCTCTGTTACCTATTTCTTTTTCAGCTGTGGCAATGACGAAAAAAAACAGCCTAGAAAGGTCATCCAGTCTGTCAATAAGTTGACACCAGCTACTATGAAAATACCTCGCAAAGTTTCGTCAAAAAGTATTACCGCTCCAAAAGAGTTTGACTCGAAAAAAACTGTCACTCCAAAAAATCCTTTTTCGGTTAAAAATCCAATAGAAGTAAATACGCTAAACCCTCAAATAGCAAATGCTACTGCACCCCAAACAACCTCAATAAAAAAGCAAGCCAACGAAGAATTATTGAACTTTGTCAATGTTCGTAAAATATTAGATAAATGCAAAATGGGCCAGACAATGACGCAAAAACAACTAACGGAACATTTTGAAATTCCGGAAGAAGCTGTTAAACTAGTAAAAAGCGTAACCAAAACTGCAGAAAATGAATTGTCAGTAAAATGGCAGTCTACCTGGTTTGTCGAAAAAGTTTCTGATGCAGAACTTGAAGACGGCAAAATGAAAGTAGTCTTTAAAGCCAATAAAATGTACACTTCTGGCAATGCAATTGGCATAAAATACAACCGGAAAATCTATACCAATTTAATCATTGTCGGACGTTCTGCCTATATCCCGAGTGTAAAAGGATATAGCTGGCAGATTGGAAGATAATGAAAGAGAAATTTTATCAAATCAAAAAACATCAGATTTATCTGAAAGCCAATAGATTACAAAAAAAATGTTAAAATAATGAGAAAAAACTTATTATAAAGGCTTGGTTTTCAAAAGAAAGATTTTATTTTTGCTAAAAATTTAACAAAAACAAATCTACCAAAAATGAAAAAACTAAGTATTTTTTTTGTGTCAGTATTGGCACTAGGATTATCAGTAGCTTGTAGCAGCGACGATGACAACGCATCTATCGAAGGAAAATGGGAAGCCTACCAAGATGGAACTATCGTTAACGGAAAAGAGACATTAGCTCCAATAACTTCTGAAGGAGGTTGCAGCAAGGGGTTTCTTGAAATTCAAGCTGGAGGAAAAGTAATCGATCATTATTCTTCGTATTCGAATTCTAAGTGTGAAGATCACACCGATAACGGAACATGGACTAGAACAGATAATAAAATAACTTTTCAATATGGTGATGATTCACAAGATACTGGAGAAATTTTAGTATTAGATAAAAACACCTTGAAAATTAAATATACTTACACATATAACAACGAAGTATCTGAAATATACATCATTGAATTAAAACGTAAATAGTTATTTTTTTAACTTTTTTAAAACCTCAAACCTCCCTAGTTTGAGGTTTTTTTATATATTTAAAATAAAAAATGGAACCAATAAGATGCGGCTGGTGCTCTGCGAGCGATTTGTATAAAAAATATCATGACGAAGAATGGGGAACGCCTGTTTATGATGACCCAACTATTTTTGAATTTTTAATTCTAGAGACTTTTCAGGCCGGATTAAGCTGGATTACTATTTTAAACAAAAGAGAAAACTTCAAAACGGCTTTTGACAATTTTGATTATAAAAAAATTGCCAATTATTCTGAAGATAAAATCGAAGAATTAATGCAAAATACAGGAATTATTCGCAATAAACTTAAAATCAACTCTGCCGTTTCAAACGCCCGAGCTTTTATGAAAGTCCAAGAAGAATTTGGGACTTTCTCAGATTATATCTGGAAATTTACTAACGGAAAACCAATTGATAATAATCCGAAAACTTTGAAAGACGTTCCAGCAACCACTCCAATTTCTGATGCTATCAGCAAAGATTTAAAAAAACGCGGTTTCAAATTTGTCGGTTCAACCGTTATTTACGCTCACATGCAAGCAACCGGAATGGTCAATGATCATGTCGAAGATTGCTTTACTAGAGCTAAATAGTTTTCAGTCTCAGTCTCAGTTTTCTGCGACTTTTCTCAGTTTTAAAAACTGAAAACTGAGACTGCAACCGAAAACTTAAAAAAATTACATATATTTGCTTCACACTTTAGGGGTGTCTACAACTTGTAGGCTGAGATTTTACCCTCTGAACCTGATCTAGTTCATACTAGCGTAGGGAAAAGTAAGATGACTTCTGCGCGCATTTTTATGCGTTCTTGTAGCCATTCCTAATGTGTATCTATACACTAAACTTAATAAGGAATGGAACTAAAAATCAATCAACAAACCAAACAATTCAATGCTGAATCGCTAAGCGTTCAATCATTGCTCGATCTCGAAATTCCGCATAAACAAAACGGAATTGCCGTTGCTGTTAACAATACCGTTGTTCCAAAACTCAAATGGAACGAATTCTTCGTACAAGAAACTGACGAAATTTTAATTATTTCTGCTACCCAAGGAGGTTAAATTTTAAAATTCCAAAACAGAAAATTATAAATTCCAATTTATAGTTGAGGATAATCATAATTCCAGTTAACCTGAAACTTCAAACCTGAAACAAAATCAACAAAAATGAAAGAAGAACAAATATCCAGAACCCCATTTCCCAATTCTAAAAAAGTTTATATCGATGGAGAAATTCATCCAATAAAAGTAGCCATGCGCGAAATTACTTTGAGCGATACTAAACTTTCAAATGGCGGAATTGAAAAAAATCCCCCCGTAACAGTTTATGACACATCAGGTGCTTACACTGATCCGAATATTGAAATTGACATTAGAAAAGGATTGCCACGCTTACGCGAAAGTTGGATTCTAGACAGAAACGATGTCGAAATTTTAAACGAAATCACTTCAGATTATGGCCAAAGCCGATTAAAAGATGAAAGTCTGAATCATCTTCGTTTTGAGTATTTACATCAGCCAAAACGCGCTAAAAAAGGTGCAAATGTTACTCAATTGTATTACGCTAAACAAGGTATTATTACTCCAGAAATGGAATACATCGCTATTCGTGAAAACCAGCGAATTGAGCTTTTAAACGAACAAACCAAAGCTATGCAATGCCAGCACAATGGAAACAGCTTTGGAGCGAATACGCCAAAAAGTAAAATCACACCTGAATTTGTGCGTTCTGAAGTAGCCTGCGGAAGAGCTATTATTCCAAACAACATCAACCATCCAGAAAGTGAACCTATGATTGTTGGTCGTAATTTCTTGGTAAAAATTAATGCCAATATTGGAAACAGTGCTGTAACTTCTAGCATCGAAGAAGAAGTTGAAAAAGCCGTTTGGGCTTGCCGTTGGGGAGCTGATACGATTATGGATTTATCGACAGGAAAAAATATTCATGAAACCAGAGAATGGATTATCCGTAATTCACCTGTTCCAATTGGAACTGTCCCAATTTATCAGGCATTAGAAAAAGTAAAAGGGATTGCCGAAGATTTAACTTGGGAAATTTTCCGTGATACATTGATTGAACAGGCAGAACAAGGTGTTTCCTATTTTACAATTCATGCTGGAGTTTTGCTTCGTTATATTCATTTGACAGCAAATCGTGTCACTGGAATCGTTTCTCGAGGCGGATCAATTATGGCAAAATGGTGTTTATTCCATCATAAGGAAAACTTCTTATATACTCATTTTGAGGAAATCTGCGAAATCATGAAACAGTATGATGTTGCGTTTTCTCTTGGAGATGGTTTACGTCCAGGTTCGATTGCTGATGCGAATGACGCCGCTCAATTTGCAGAATTAGAAACTTTAGGAGAATTAACCAAAATTGCTTGGAAACACGATGTTCAGGTTTTTATTGAAGGCCCAGGGCACGTTCCGATGCATATGATTAAAGAAAACATGGACAAACAATTAGAACATTGTCATGAAGCTCCATTTTACACTTTAGGCCCTTTAACTACAGATATTGCACCCGGTTATGACCATATAACTTCGGCAATTGGCGCTGCTATGATTGGCTGGTATGGTTGTGCAATGTTATGCTATGTAACGCCAAAAGAGCATTTAGGCTTACCAAATAAAAAAGATGTAAAAGATGGCGTGATTACTTATAAAATTTCAGCCCACGCTGCTGACTTGGCAAAAGGCCATCCAGGAGCACAATATCGTGATAATGCCTTGAGTAAAGCCCGTTTTGAATTCCGTTGGGAAGATCAGTTTAATTTGGCTTTAGACCCAGATACAGCACGAGAATTCCATGACGAAACACTTCCTGCTGATGGAGCAAAAGTGGCGCATTTCTGCTCAATGTGCGGCCCTAAATTCTGTTCTATGAAAATATCTCAGGAAATCAGAGATGTCGCTGCTGCTGAAAAAGGAATGCAAGAGAAATCAGAGGAATTTATTGAGCAGGGGAAAGAGATTTATATTTAAGAGAAAATAGATAAAAGAGTCAAAAAGAAAGATATGATTGTGATTACAAATCCTTTTACTATTGAAGATGAAATAGATATTCTTCATTCTTTATTGGAAGAAGGATTGTCTTTGCTTCATATTCGGAAACCTGATTTTTCAGAATTAGAAATGTCACAATTCATTAATCAGATAAAATTAGAATTTCGAAATAAACTGGTTTTGCACAATCATCATCATTTAGCAGAATATTTTGGCGTTGACCGATTTCATTTTTCTGAAAAAGAGAGAAAAAGTAATCTTAATGATCCTGCAAAGTTTTCAAAACCTTGTAGATCTAGATCAACATCAACACATTCTATCGAAGATTTTAATTCGTTAGAAAATGATTTTGATTATGCATTCTTGAGTCCTGTTTTTAAAAGTATTTCTAAAGAAAATTATCATCCAAAACTTGATCTTTTTGAAGCTATAAAATCAAAAACAAATAGTAAAACAAAAGCGGTTGCTTTAGGCGGAATTAATGCTGAAAATATTCAAAAAACACTTGAAAACGGTTTTAATGAAGTTGCTCTTTTAGGAAGTATTTGGAATAATAAAAATCCGTTAAAACAATTTAAATTATGTCAGAAAATCGTCCATTCGTACTCACAATCGCAGGTTTAGACCCGTCTGGCGGCGCAGGGATTTTGGCTGATGTAAAGACATTTGAACAGCATAAAGTTTCTGGTTTTGCTATTGCAACAGCTAACACCATTCAGACCGAAAATGAATTTCATAAAATTGAATGGATCAATATCAATTTTGTAATACGCTCTATTGAAGTTTTATTTCAAAGCTATAAAATCAGTGTTGTCAAAATCGGAATTGTACCTTCTCTATCTTATTTAAATCGCATTCTTTCAACAATAAAACTAATTTCTCCTGACACAAAAATTGTCTGGGATCCAGTTTTAAAATCGACAACAGAATTTGATTTTCTAAATATTGAAGATCATTCGGATTTAATTCAAATCTTGTCAAAAATTGATCTGATTACGCCCAATTACCTAGAAATCGAACAATTAATACCCGGCTTTGTAAAAGATAATCTTTGGATTGAAAACGAAATTTCAACTGCAATTCTGTTAAAAGGAGGACATAATTTAAATGCTGTTGGAAAAGATCAGCTGTTTATGAAAAATAAAATCTTCGATTTACTTCCAAATGAAAAAAACTGCTCCGAAAAACATGGTTCTGGCTGTGTGCTTTCATCTGCAATTGCATCAAATTTAGCTCTAAATCAAACTATAACAGAAGCCTGTAAAAACGCTAAAATCTATATTGAGAACTATCTAAGTTCAACTACAACTTTAATTGGATATCATTATGTATAACAAACTGCAATACATCTCGCAAGGCGAAACAGTCGAAAAACAATTGTACAACATTCATCAAGCACTTGATGCTGGCTGCAATTGGGTACAAATGCGATTTAAAAATCAAACGCAAAAAGACGTTTTCACTTTGGCAGAAGCAGTAAAACCTTTGTGCGAAGAATATCTTGCGAACTTTATTGTAAACGACGATTTGCACCTCGCAGAGCAAATTGCAGCTGACGGAGTTCACTTGGGATTAACCGATACAAAAATCGACGAAGCAAGAGCAATTTTAGGCTCAACAAAAATTATTGGAGGAACTGCTAATACATTCGAAGATATCGAAAATCACGTAAAAAACGGTTGTGATTATATTGGCTTGGGACCTTTTAGGTTTACAGCTACAAAAGAAAAACTAAGTCCGATTTTGGGTTTGTCGGGTTATTATGAAATTCTTCAAAAACTGAAAAAAAATAAAATCGACATTCCTGTTTATGCCATTGGAGGCATCACAGTTCGTGATGTAAGTCCGTTAATAGAAACGGGAATTTTCGGAATTGCCGTGTCTGGAATCATTACTGAAAGTGATGAAAAAGCAAAATTAATTCAACAATTAAAAGAAAAATTATATGCAGACATCATTGTTTAATATAGGAGATAAAACCTTCAAATCCCGCTTATTTCTTGGAACCGGGAAATTTGGTTCGAATGAAGAAATGGAAGAGGCTGTTTTAGCTTCAGAAAGCGAATTGGTCACAGTGGCACTAAAGCGTATTGATCTTGAAACTGATACTGATGCTATTTTATCGCATTTAAAACATCCTAATATTAATTTATTACCCAATACTTCTGGAGCAAGAAATGCCAAAGAAGCTGTTTTTGCGGCACAACTGGCTCGAGAAGCTCTAGAAACCAATTGGGTTAAACTTGAAATTCATCCTGATCCGAAATATTTAATGCCAGATCCTATTAAAACTTTAAAAGCGACTGAAGAATTGGCAAAATTGGGCTTTATTGTACTTCCGTACATTCACGCCGATCCTGTTTTATGTAAACATTTAGAAAGTGCAGGGACATCGGCCGTAATGCCCTTGGGCTCTCCAATTGGAAGCAACAAAGGCTTAAAAACGATTGATTTCATTGAAATCATAATCGAACAAAGTACTGTTCCCGTTATTGTTGATGCTGGAATCGGAGCGCCTTCTGATGCTGCAAAAGCAATGGAAATCGGCGCCGATGCTGTTTTGGTTAATACGGCAATTGCTGTCGCTGGAAATCCAAAATTAATGGCTGAGGCTTTTAGAGAAGCTGTAATTGCAGGAAGAAAAGCATTTGAAGCCAAAGTTGCCAATCAGCAAAATTATGCTTCAGCTTCTAGCCCATTGACTTCTTTTCTTTATGAGTAATTTTTGGTTTCACGCAGATTTCTGCAGATTGAAGCAGATTTAATTTGATTTTTCATCTCTAAAATCTGCATAAAACCAATTTTCAAAAAGAAAGAAAATTCTTTAGTTTTGTTTTTTTTATAAAAATTAAAGAATTATGACTGAGAATGAAATATCGTATCTGATAAGAGGAGCAATTTTTAAGGTGTATAACAATTTAGGGCCAGGTTTATTTGAATCTGTTTACGAGAGCGCTCTGTTTTATGAATTAGAAAAGCTAGATTTAAAGATTCAAAAACAAGTTGAAGTTATAATTCCATATGAAGAGATAACACTAGATCCCGCTTTTAGAATTGATATTTTAGTTGAAGACAAAGTAATAATTGAATTAAAATCGGTTGAAGATTTAGCTCCTATTCATTATAAACAATTAGCTACCTATTTAAGATTAACAAACAAAAAATTAGGCTTGTTAGTAAATTTCAATACGACAAACATTCTTAATGATATTAAAAGAATAGCAAATAAATTTTAATCATACAGATCAAAAATTAAATCATTTTTAATCAGCTTAAATCTGCCAAATCTGCGTGAAACCAAAATAAAATGAGAACATTCAAATCTATTTTCGAGCAATATAATTGGGATGAAATCCAAACCAGAATATATAAAACCACTTCAAAAGATGTCGAGCGCACTTTGGCTAAAACTAAATACAGTCTAGATGATTTTTTGATCTTAATCTCTCCTGCTGCACAAAATTTTTTAGAACAAATGGCACAAAGATGCCATGAAATCACTAAGAAACGTTTCGGAAAAACGATTCAAATGTATGCGCCACTTTATTTAAGCAATGAATGCCAAAACATTTGCACCTATTGCGGATTTAGTTTAGACAATAAAATCAAAAGAAAAACCCTTACAGATGCTGAGATAAAACTGGAAGTCGAAGCTCTAAAAAAAACAGGCTTCGATCATGTTCTGTTAGTTACAGGCGAAGCAAATTATGCTGTAAATATCAATTATTTTCTGAACGCCATTAATTTAATCAGAAAAGATTTTTCGATTATTTCTGTTGAAGTGCAACCGCTTTCTACAGAAGATTATCAGCGTTTGCATGAAGCTGGCGTATATTCCGTTTTAGTGTATCAGGAAACGTATCATCAGGAAGTTTACAAAAAGTATCATACTAAAGGGAAAAAATCAAACTTCGATTATCGATTAGAAACTCCTGACAGAATTGGAACTGCGGGAATTCATAAAATTGGGTTAGGGGTTTTATTAGGCTTAGAAGACTGGCGAACCGATAGCTTTTTCAATGCTCTGCATTTAGATTATTTGCAGAAGAAATATTGGCAGACAAAATATTCGGTTTCCTTTCCCAGACTGCGTCCTGCCGAAGGAATTATCGAACCCAATTTTATTATGGATGATAAAGATTTAACGCAATTAATCTGCGCTTACCGTTTATGGAATGAAGATTTAGAAATTTCGATTTCAACTCGCGAAAACGAGAAATTCAGAAACCATATTATTCCAATTGGAGTTACGAGTATGAGTGCGGGTTCAAAAACGAATCCTGGCGGCTATGTTGTTGATCCGCAATCTTTGGAGCAATTTGAAATCAGTGATGAACGTTCTGCAGAAGAAATTTCAAAAATTATAAAAAACGCAGGCTATGAACCCGTTTGGAAGGACTGGAGCAAAGCATATAGTCGAAAGTTGGAAAGTCTAAAGTCATAAAGTCCAAAACTGCATTTATAATTTAATTTTAACCATATTCAAAGACTTTCGACATTCGACTTTTCAACTTTAAGACTAAAATCTAAAATGAGCATTATCAAAGAATTCCTCCGTTACAACAGACAAACTATTCTTCCTGAAATTGGCGATGAAGGGCAGGAAAAATTAAAAAAAGCTAGAGTTCTAGTAATTGGAGCGGGTGGTTTGGGCTGCCCGATTTTACAATATATTGCAACTGCAGGAGTTGGTTTTATTGGAATTATGGATTTTGATACGATTGAAATTCACAATCTTCACAGACAGATTTTGTATACCGAAAATGAAATTGGACAACATAAATCTATTGTTGCCAAAGATGTCGTTTCAAAACTAAATCCACTAATTGAAGTTGTTGCGATTAATGAAAAATTAACTGCAGAAAATGCTTCAAAGATTATTCAGCAATATGATATTGTAGTAGATGGTTCTGATAATTTCTCCACTCGTTACTTGGTTAATGATACTTGCGTTAAACTTAAAAAACCGTTGGTTTATGGAAGCATTTTAAAATTTGAAGGTCAGATTGCTGTTTTCAATCATAACGGAAGTAAAAATCTCCGCGATTTATTTCCTGAAATGCCAGACCCAAAAGATGTTCCGAATTGTAATTTAAATGGCGTTTTAGGTACATTGCCTGGAATTATAGGCAATATGATGGCGCACGAAACTTTAAAATTGATTCTAGAATTGCCAACTTTAAATAATGAACTTGTTATTTTTAATACTTTAAACTGGAATTTTATAAAGCTGAGTTTCTAGATAATAACCTTATCGCCTACACTGATAATTCCAGAATTCAGACTCACAATATTGGTTCCGAACAAAACAGAATTATCTACATTTCTGTATTTGCTTAAAGTTTTCAGAGGTTCTTTTTTCAAACGCCCATTTTCCGGATCATTGTTTACCATAATACATCTTCCGCAGGGTTTTATGTTTTTAAACTGAACTTCACCTATCGCAAAAGTCTTAAAATCATCTTCTTCGTGAGGATTTTCAGTACTTATTACAATGTTTGGACGAAATCTTTTTATGGTAATTTTTTCATCCAATTTATCATTCAAAAAAGCCAAGCTTTTAGATCCAATCATTAAATAAGGATAACCATCTGCCAAACTCACATTGAATGTTTCTTTTAATCTGGAGCTTTCATGTTTGCGATCTCCATTTTTTAGTATTTTGACCAATTTACATTCAAAACCTAAATGTTGGCTAAACCATTTTGAAGTTTCCTGATTTACCTCAACCACTTCACTTTTATCATCCCAAACATTTACTTCTATTGCGTTTTCTAAATTTTCGTCAGTAGAAAATTCATGCTTTTGATCCTGAAAAACAATACTAATTTTCCCTTCTAAAATCTGCGGATAAAACTGACTCATGATTCGGTGTTCTCTCTGCGTCAGCATTTGATTTTCTGCATCAATCAGCATCCAACGACGATCGTTTTCAAACCCCATTTCTTCAGCTTTTGCAGACTCCAGACTGATTCCTGCCAAACTTTTTATCGGATAAATATAAATTTCTTTTACGCTGTAAATGGCACTCATTTTCTATTTACTTTTTAAAATGGACATAAATTCTTCTCGATCAATTTCTCGACAGCCTAAACTTTCCAAATGCGGATTGTAAACCTGACAATCCAATAGCTTATAATTTTCTTTCTTCAAATATAAAGCTAAAGCAATAAAAGCTGTTTTTGAAGCATTTGAAACTTTAGAAAACATACTTTCTCCACAAAAAATATCTCCTAAATCAATTCCGTACAAACCGCCAACCAAAATATCATCTTGCCAAACCTCAACAGATTTAGCTATCCCTTCTTCATTCAATTTGCAATATGCTTCAATCATTTCATCAGAAATCCAAGTTCCGTTCTGTCCTTCACGTTTTATCTGCTGGCAATTTAAAATTACTTCGCTAAAATTTTTGTTGTAAGTGACCTTAAACATTTTTTTATTGAGAATCTTTTTCATGCTTTTGGATATCACCAATTCATCAAAAAACAACACCATTCTTGGATCTGGTGCCCACCACAGAATAGGTTCTCCTTCATTAAACCAAGGAAATATACCACTTTTGTAAGCCAATAGTAGGCGTTCTGAACTTAGATCGCCACCAATTGCCAAAACTCCTTCTTCATCTGCTTCTGTTACTGGCGGAAAAAATAAATCGTTGAATAGATAATACATTTTTAAATAATCAATTTTTTAAATTCCAAATTCCAAGATTTGGAGATCAATAAAAAAGAATCAAAAATAAAATTCCAAATTCCAAATTCACGAGAATGAATTGGAATTTGGAATTTAGTAAATTGAATTTTAAACTCTTAGAACGGTAAATCGTCTGGTTCGTCTTCGTTTATACTTGTTGCTGGCGCAAAAGTTTCTGCAGCTGGCATTGGTGCACCTTGAGCAGGTCCTTCTGGAGCTAATCTTTCAATTCTCCAACCTTGAATACTATTAAAATATCTAGTTTCTCCTTGTGGGTTAACCCATTCTCTTCCTCTTAAATTGATAGAAACTTTTACTGCATCTCCTTGCTTATAGCTACTCAATAAATCACATTTATCTTGTGTAAATTCGATTAAAATATGTTGTGGATACTGCTCCTCAGTAGTAACAACTAACTCTCTTTTTTTGAATGAGGCACTAACTTGCTGCTCTGGGTTAACCACTTTTACTTTTCCTGTAACTTCCATCTTCGTCTATTTAATTATTGTTTCTATTTCTTTTTATTTCTTAGCTAAAAGCACTTTCCAAGCCGATTCTACATCGCCATTATCCAGATATTTTTTGGCTTCTAAATGTACTTTTTTCTGGTCGTCTGAGCTTAAAACTCCTTTGACCGCGAAATTTTCTTTCACAAATATAGTAACTTCTTCGATTGTAGGCAAGGATTCTATATTGCCTAATTTGCCTAAATCATTCCCATCAAAAACATCACTTTCTTTTATAAAATTAGGAATCGCATCTACACCAATCCCCAGTGTTGTTAAAGGTTTCGCCACTTCAAAAAGCCCTTGGTTTGATCTTGAATACCAATTATTTCCAAGTCTTGAGACCAAATCAATTTTATGCTGATCGATTGCTCCATTTTCATCCAAAATCGATTCGGCGATATGAATTTTTACTACTTCGCATAAAATCAAATTTCCTGCTCCGCCTTCTGTTCCTAACGGAATAATCTGTGTAATTTTGCATTCAAATTGAACTGGAGATTCTTTTACACGATATGGTTTTACTAAATCTGAAGGAATTTGTGTTAATCCTGCTTTGATGAATTCATTTACTCCATCTCCATATTCTGTACTTGCCAATGAAGTTTGCTGTACAATATCATAATTGACAACATTTATTACAACTTCTCGAGTTGCTTCGGCATTAATTAAAGTATGTTTAATCGTATTATCGCGAACACGTCTTGATGGCGAAAAAACCAAAATAGGCGGATTGGCGCTAAACACATTAAAGAAACTAAACGGAGACAAATTAGGAACTCCACTTTTACTGATTGTGCTTGCAAAAGCAATAGGCCTCGGACCGATTGAACTCTGCAGATAGCCTTGCAATTTGGCCGTTGGAATTTCTTTTGGATTAATGCTAATCATACTTTTTTATTTAAACAGAATCTCACTTTATTCTGCTACAAAAGTATTGAAATCGTTTAATTAGAGGAAATACTTTTAAAAGATAAAACGAAAAATCTTTAAGCTAATGCAAAATATAAAATGTATATATTTCGTTATATTTATACCTCAAAATAACTGATATGTCTTTTTCCGAAAGAACAAATACAATCCGCTGGATTATTATTTCTGTTTGTTTTATAATCATTTCTCTAATTCTTTGGAACACCTATTCTTTTTTCCAAATTTTTAAAAATGAGGAGCGTTTAAAAATGAACCTCTTTGTAAATGCACAAATTACACTGGTGAATGCAAATGAAAATACCGATGTCGAATTGCCTCTTCAGATCTTTAGCAACAATACTTCTATTCCAGGCATTATAATGCTGTATGATAATGTGGTAAGTTCTGTAAATGTTCCTGATGAAATTCTTAATGATAAGAAAAAAAGGACTGCTTTCTTGAACAAACTGAAAAATGAAAATGAGCCTATCACTTTTGAATATGCACCAGGAAAATATCAAACCCTATATTATGGCAATTCTGCATTGCTAAACAAGCTTAAATATTATCCAATTGCGTTGCTTCTTATTATTTTTCTATGTATTGCTTTGATTTACAATTTTTACAAAAGCACCAAAATGGCAACCCAAAACAAACTTTGGGCAGGAATGGCAAAAGAAACGGCACATCAAATCGGAACTCCGCTTTCTTCGTTAATTGGCTGGGTTGAAATTTTAAAAACTGAAGATATAGATTCGTCGATTAGTCTTGAAATTGAAAAAGATATTGAGCGTTTGCAGACCATCACTGATCGTTTTTCTAAAATTGGTTCGATACCTGTTTTAGAACTTCATGATATTGCCGAAGAAACCAAAACAGCTTATGAATATTTACAATCTCGTTTTTCTAAGCAAGTTACATTTTCGTTTCGGGCCCCAAACGAACCTATTTTAGGAATGATCAATCCAACATTGCATAGTTGGACTATAGAAAATTTGGTTAAAAATGCGATTGATGCCATGAAAGGAAAAGGTACTCTCGATCTTCAAATTGAGCAGGATGCACATCAGGTAAAAATAAACATTAAAGATTCGGGAACTGGTATTCCTAAAAAGCAATTTAAAACTATTTTTGAAACCGGGTATACCACAAAAAAACGCGGTTGGGGACTTGGACTTTCTTTAACCAAAAGAATTGTGGAAGAATATCATAACGGAAAAATCAAAGTTTTAAATTCTGAAATCGGGAAAGGAACTACTTTTCAAATTGCATTAAATAAAAAAGTGCAGTAATCAATTTACTGCACTTTAGTTATCTGTTTTGTCAGACTTAGCGAAGTCGAAGTCTTTATAAATTCGATTGAATATCTTTTGCTAAAGCTTCAAATTCTTCTTTTGAAAGAGAAACTTTATCAATAAAACGCATTTCATCCATGTGGTTTAATGGGATCAAATGTACGTGTGCATGAGGAACTTCAAGTCCAACAACTGCAATTCCGATTCTTTTGCATGGAACTGTTTTTTCTAAGGCTGCTGCAACTCTTTTAGAGAATTTCATTAATCCTAAATACAATTCCTCATCCATATCAAAAATCTTATCGATTTCTTGTTTCGGAATGCAAAGCGTATGTCCTTTTGCATTTGGATTTACATCTAAAAATGCTAAATAGTTTTCGTCTTCAGCAATTTTATAAGCTGGAATTTCTCCGTTTACTATTTTAGTGAATATTGAACTCATTGTTTATTTGTGTAATCGGTTAATCATTAAATCGGTTAAACTAAAATTTAGTCTCTCGAAATTTCTAGAATTTCAAATTTCAGAACTCCGTTTGGCACTGTGATTTCAGCTACTTCTCCAACAGATTTACCTAATAAACCTTTCCCGATAGGAGAAGTTACAGAGATTTTTCCTGTTTTTAAATCAGCTTCGCTTTCTGCAACAAGGGTATATTTCATCTCCATTCCGTTACTTTGGTTTTTGATTTTTACATTTGATAAAACCAAAACCTTAGAAACATCCAATTGCGATTCGTCAATTAATCTTGCATTTGCATACACTTCTTCAAGTTTAGCAATTCTCATTTCTAATAAACCTTGCGCTTCTTTTGCTGCATCATATTCTGCATTTTCAGACAAATCACCTTTATCTCTTGCATCTGCAATATCTTGAGATGCCTTTGGACGCATTACACTCTTTAAATGCTCCAATTCATCTTTTAATTTTTTTAATCCTTCAGCTGTATAATAAGATACTTTACTCATAACTTCATCGTTTATATAAATACAAAAAATCCCATCGCGACGGGATTTTCTTACCACAAATATACTATAATTTTTAATAGTACATAATTATATGTTAATCATATAGATTTCAAATCTAAATAAATTATTTTTGTTTTAACTAATTCTTATTCAAATAATGAAAAAAATCTGGTTCTTTATCGCATTTACCGCAGTTTTATTCGCTTGCAGTGACAATAATAGAAGTAATAATAATCCTTACATTCCTAATTATTCTGTAAACGCATATCTTGACACTAATCTGCCAACATACAATAAATTAATATATCCTAGTAATCCAGTCTACGTTGCCAATTATGGAGCAAAAGGAATTATTGTAATGAAAACCGGAGAAGGAACTTATACTGCTTTTGATGCGGCTTGTCCAAACCAAGCATTAACTTCTTGTACTGCTATGACGATAGACGGAATTTATGCGGTTTGTTCTTGCGACAAAACTCAATATAATTTATTTACTGGGCTTGGCGGAAAAGAATATCCGATGAAACAATATCGCGTCGAATCTTCTGGAACTGTTATTCACGTATACAACTAAGAACAAAAAAGCCTGAAAGTAAATTTCAGGCTTTTTTGTGTCTTCGCTTAATTAGAATTTCAAACTCAAACCAATTAAGAAATTTGTTCCAGCCTGCGGATAATAGTACGGATATACATCCCACATATAACCGTTTGAAACATATTTTTTATCGAAAATATTATTCACCAAAGCTGTAATCGTGATCGATTGAAAAATCGTTTTTGGCTTTATTTCGTAAGACGCATTAAAATCGTTTACGAAGTAATCTGCCAGTTTAGCTGCCGGAAGTTCAATATTATTCATGTATTGTTCTCCTACATATTTTTGCAATAATGAAAGATACAATCTCTCTATAGGCTTATACACAATCACGTTTCCTGCAATTACTTCTGGAGAATACGCAATTTTAGTTGTTCCATAATATTCGCCATCAACTGCTAAATCAACATTTTTGTTGCTGCTTAAAGTAAAGTTTGGTCTTAAAGTGAATTTATCAGAAAGCGCAATTGTCGCATCAAATTCAAAACCTAAACGGTAACTTTTCTCAGTATTCGCACGAATTGGATTTCCAACATCGTCTAATCTTCCCGTTAAAATCAATTGATCTTTGTACCCCATGTAATATACATTAGAATTCAATTGAAATTTCTCTGAATTGAATCTCCATCCTAATTCAAAATCATTCAGTTTTTCTGGTTTTACATTTCCGCCTTCGTAATCTGTTCTATTTGGTTCACGATTTGCTCGTGCGTAAGAAAAATACAAAGTGTTTTTTTCGTTGAAAGCATAATTCAAACCAGCTTTTGGATTAAAGAAGTTGAAATTATCATCTACTAGACCCGTTTCTGCACTATTGGCTTTATACTTCACATTTCTGTATTGTAAATCTCCGTAAAAACTTAATTTTTCTGTGAATTGATAATTTGCTTTCGCGAAAATATTACCATCGGTTTTAGACGAATAATCATCGTAGTAATGAGATCCTAATGCTGATTGATCAGAATATTGCGCCCAAATTACTTTTCCGAAATGATCGCCTTCATATTTATTCCAGCCTCCGCCTAAAATAACATTTAATTTCTCTGTTAGATATTTAGCAGAAAAAGTAGTTCCGTAGAAATCGTTATCCAACCATTTTTGACGGATTAAATCGGTTACTGGAACTAAATTCCCATTGTCATCTTCAACTGTTTTTGTTGGCTGAATTGGTCCATAACCTGCAACAGGTTCATCTTCTTTATAATTTTCGTAGTACCCTTTTCCTTTTGTATAATGAAATGCTAGGTTTGTACTCCATTTATCAGAAATCGATTCACTCCAGTGCAATTGATAATGATCTTGATTGTAGTTATCAGTTTCGTTATCATAGAAATGCACATTTCCTGCATCGTCTGTGTACATTCCAGCAGAATTGAAAGTGCGGTCTGTATTAAGAGTTTCTGCATCGATTCCGTTCCAAGATTGATATGTTTTTTGAGTTCCTCCAAAAACCAACGCTTTAATCAAAGTCGTTTTACCAACATAAGTTCCCTGCAAGAAATATGATTTTAAATCGGCGCTTCCGCGGTCAATATATCCGTGTGTTTTTATTGTAGACAAACGTCCCGCAATTTCAAAATGATCATTTAATAAACCAGTACTAAATTTCACTGTATTTTTAAATGTATTGAAAGATCCGGCCGAACTTGAAATTTCACCTGTCGCTTTTCTTGCATAACTATCCGTCAACATATTTAAACTTGCCCCAAAAGCACCAGCTCCATTTGTCGATGTTCCAACTCCACGCTGCAATTGAAGGCTTTCTACAGAAGAAGCAAAATCGGGCATATTTACCCAAAACGTTCCCTGACTTTCTGCATCATTGTACGGAATTCCGTTTATGGTCACGTTTACACGTGTTGCGTCGCTTCCACGAACTCGAATTCCTGTATAACCAACACCATTTCCTGCATCTGAAGTTGTTACGACCGAAGGAAGATAATTCATCAAAACGGGAATGTCCTGACCTAGATTTCTATACTTAATTTCCTTTTTATCCATATTACTGAAACTCACCGGAGTCTTAGAAGTAACACGAACTGCCGAAACCAATACATCATCAAGCTGATTCACTTTTGTAGAATCTTGCTGCTGCGCAAAAGAGAATAGAGAATAGAAGAAAGAGAAAAGAGAAAAGAAAATAGATTTTAGGCTCAACTTTGAACCTTTGTGCCTTTGTACCTTTGTACCTTTAGAAGTACCTTGAAAAATAGTTTTCATTCGTAAAGAATTACGAATAAAAGGGGGAATTATTCTTTGTTAAATTAATAAATGTGTTTCCCGACAAAATAAAGTGTGCACGCTTGATAGTGTCGTTTTTCCCTTAGCAACATTACTCGCTCAGGTTCTTTGGGTATGATCTCAGCTCGTTATTTAGAGCACCCCTTTGAGACAGTGCAAATGTAATGTTAAAAAGTTAAATTCCAATATTGAAAATTCCAAATTCCAAAAATTCAACTAGATTGAAATTAAAATTCCAAATTCCAACATTAACCTTAGTTGTTGGAATTTGGAATTTATAAATTGTTTTTTTTACTCGATGTTCGGTTTCCTTCTTGATTGTTTCAAGTCAGAAATATTCTTTTTGTCTTTGATTCTTTTCTTAATTACCGCTTTCGGGACTTTTGTTGCTTTCCTAACTTTAGGAACATAAAGTCCTTTTTTGATAATTTCCAGAAATCGTTTGGTTACAATTTCTTTATTTTTAAGCTGACTTCTGTCTTCATCGCAATTTAAAATCAGAATATTTTCAGAAGTTAATCTGGCTGAAATGTTCTCTTGCAATAGCAATTTTTCTTCTTCAGTCAAAGCTTGCGAAGCGTTCAAATCAAAATTCAGAACTACTTTAGACGAAACTTTATTTACGTTTTGTCCGCCAGAACCACTGCTGCGAACAGCCTTAAAGTTTAACTCTGATATGATTTTCTCTGAATCCATATTATTGTGGCTGATGCGCCGCTTTCAATAAATCGTTTACCGTTTTTACAGGATTAAAAGTAATCAAAGGAACCGCAACAAAAATAGTTAGCCAATTTGCCATTGATCCGTTCCATAAACCTGGTAATTCATAATTTTTGACAGGCTTGCCATCAACACTTTTTTCCACAATAAAACCAGCTTTTTGATCTACAAACTCTAACAAATCAAACCTTTCGTTTTTGTAATTTTTAATTCCGCAAACTAAATCTACTGGATTAAAATGTGTTGCCTCTGCCAAGATTTTTTCTTGCTTTTTATCCTGAAGATCAATTTGAGATGTTTCTACAATTTGCAACGATTTTATCCCCTTTTTATTCGTAACCCAAAAAGGCCCTCCACCTGGCTCACCTTCATTCTTAACCATTCCGCAAACTCGAATCGGCCTGTTTAAAAGCTCTTTAAGTTTACTTATTTTATTTTCAAAAGTAAATTTATTGAAATCTGTTGTCATCTCAACATTAAAGTCCTTCTCCAAAAAATGGAGCATATCTTCAACATCGTTTTCTTTAATTTTTCCTTGGTCAATTAGCTTTATATTTTCAAAAACTTTCTGCTGCATTTCGATCAAAATACCTGCTAGAGCTTTTTTATACAATGTAATTTGATCAATATGATTTTGAATTACATTATCTATGTTTTTAATAAAAATTATATCTGCATCGAGATTATTAAGATTCTTAATTAAAGCTCCATGTCCTCCTGGTCTAAAAATCAGATAACCATCTTTATCTTTTACCAACTTATCTTTTGCGTCAATTGTAATCGAATCTGTACTCTTGCTTTGATAAGAATATCCGATATCTATGTTAATACCTGACAGTTTTTCGATTTTGTCTTTAATTTCATCAACTGCTAGCTCAAATAAATGCTGATGTATTTCTGAAACTGTAAAATGCAAATTAGACACATTCTTTGATGATGCATAATGTACACATTCATTCAAATGTTCTTCAATCGGATTAGCAATATGCGTATCATATTGATGAAACGGCAAAACAGCTTTGGGTTTATTTGCAGAATTAAAATAGTCTGGAGACAAAAGCAATTTTATAAAATAGTAATTTTTATAATCTCTTTCTAAAGTCTCAAAATCAGGATAAATTTCTCTTAATTTTTTATCTACTGTTTCAAAAAAAGGAAACTTCTCCATACCAACGATAAAAATGGCAAGTTCTTTATCGTTTTTTCTGTTTATGTATGCATTTATTGTTTCTTTTTTAATGTCAAAATCATTCAAAAATGCTATTAAGAATTTATACATCCTTGTTGCAGCACCAGAAGCAGGAACAAATTTTTTAATTTTAAATTTATCTTTCTGCTCATCAAAAAACAAGGCTTTCTGCTGAAATTCGTTATCAGATAAATTTAAAATACCATCATTTATAGTAGCTGGTCTTATGAGATTACTTTTAGCGATTCCCTTTTTAAAACTTTTTAATTGTTTTAAAATAGTTTCAAAAGAAATTCCTCTATTATAGATCTGCACAAAATCGTTAGACGAAAAATCATGCTCTTTAGCAGTAGTAAGTTCATCAATAATTGCTGTTGCTTTTGCTAAACGTGTTTCTTTGTCTCCTGATAACGTTATAAAGGGCTTTTTTGTATCGATCAATGTCTGTTTAAAAACAGAAAATACCGTTTCTCTTCCTTCAGGAGTATCACGAATATCGTCTTTCTCCCAAGGAACATCAATATCTGTAAGGAAAAATAAATCGTATTCATGTTTTAGCGCCGCTTCGTTTAAAAGCGGATCACAAAAACCATAATACATTTCAGAAAATACTTTGGTTACCATTAAGTTGGTGTCACAAAACAAGTATTTATTTGCATTGACCAGTTTTTCGTTCTCTAATGCCGTCTGACCATACGCAATTGGCATCATATCATCGGCTACGCAAATATGCTTATTCTCCTCCCATTTTTCTTGCAGATAGTCACGTGCAAATTCAGGAACCCATTCGGTTTCGTAGTAATCTGCAAGCTGTTTTGCTAAGGTAGTTTTCCCTGTACTTTCAGGGCCAAACAAAGCAATTTTTATGATTGTTGTTTTTTGCTGTCTAAGATCTTTCTCCATTCTAAATAAGCTGAAATAGCCAAAATTGTAAAAATTATATACTGAAGTGACAGCATCCCTAAACCGCGATAAGCGTAGAGAGGCACAACAATAATATCACCAATAATCCAAAGTGTCCAGTTTTCTATTTTTTTTCTGGCCATATACCACATTCCTGCGAAAAATATTCCAGACGAAATCATATCGACATAATTATCCCTATGAATTTCATAATCAAAATATTTATAAATCCCGAAAACTACAAAAACAGTCACAATAAACAGTAAGATTCCGATTATTTTTTCATTAAAATTTGTACGGGTAATTGGCAGATTATCTTCTGCTGTTCCTCCTTTTGCCCAAACATACCAACCATAAATACTCATTACAGAAAAATAAGCGTTAATAATCATGTCTCCTATATAACCTGCCACATAAAGCAGATATACTGATATTGCTGTCGCAATTAATCCTGTAGGGTACACCCAGATATTTTCTTTTTTAGCAAACCAAACACTTAAAATTCCGCAGACAAATACTAGGAACTCCAAAACAATGTGCCATAAGGGTGCATTTTTATAACTTTCTAAAAAAAAATCTATCATGAAAATGTGGTATTTGGCATTTATAACTCAAAAAAACGACTGTTGTTTTCAAACGCAGTCCCGATAACAACCAAATCTGCGCCAGCTTTATATGCTTTTTGAATTCCCTGCAAATCTACAATTCCTCCGCCAACAATAACAGGAATTTGAACATTTTGAGAAATTAGCTTAATCATTTCTGTTGGAACAGACTCTTTAGCGCCACTTCCTGCTTCTAAATAAATGAGTTGATTTCCTAACATTTCTCCTGCTTGAGCTGTAGCTAGAACCAATTCAAGGTTTTCGCGGCTTAGAGGTTTCGTTTTACTTACACGCGCAACGGCTGTCTCATTACCGCTTTCAATTAAAATATAGCCTGTAGAAATGACTTCTAGATTTGTTTTTTTCAGAATTGGAGCAGCCTGAACCTGATATTCAATCAAATAATCAGGATTTCGGCCAGACAATAAAGACAGAAACAAGATACCATCTGCTTTTGGTGAAATCTGAGAAGGATCTCCTGGAAACAAAATAACTGGCAGAATTGTCTTTTGTTTTAATGTCGTAATTAATTCTTCTAAAATATTGTTCTGAACAATACTTCCTCCCACAAAAATGTGAGTTGCAGGCGACTCGTTAATTTTATCAATTAAATGATTCAAATTTTCCAGCACAATTTTATCAGGATCCAAAAGTACAGCCAGCAATTTTTGACTGTTGCTTTTAGCTTCTAAAATCTGTTGTCTAATAGTGAGTATTTGTTCTTGCATATGGGGTGTAAAAGTAAAAGATTTTTAATGCAGAAGAACTATTTTGAATGAATTATATTTGTTCTGCACCTTTTGATAACGTAAATAATACATTATGATTACAGTTGAATTACTAGAAAAGTACAGTGTTTTAAAAAAATCCTTTGATAAAAATGATATCATTTTTGAAGAAGGAAATCTACCACTGCACTATTATCAGATTATTTCTGGCGAAGTAAAAATGAGTAATTATAATGATGACGGACGCGAATTTATTCAAGGCATATTTTATCATGGCCAATCTTTTGGTGAACCTCCATTATTCTTAAATCAAAAATATCCAGCAAATGCAATTGCTGTAGAACATACTGAGATTTTTATTCTTCCAAAACAAAACTTTATGAAGCTTTTAGAAGAAAATCCAAAAGTCAGTATTAAAGTAATTGAGAATCTCGCACAACGATTGTATTATAAATCGGTTATGGCGGCAGAAATTTCGACACACGAACCAGAACATCGTGTATTGAAACTAATAGATCACGGCATTGCCTATTTCAATTTTCAGAAAGATAATAACGGATATCTTATTAATTTTACCAGACAGCAAATTGGAGACTTGACAGGTTTACGTGTTGAAACCGTTATTAGAGCAATAAAAGCATTGGAGAAAAAAGGCGAATTGAAAATTATTAATCGAAAAGTATACAGATAAAAAAATTCCCGTTTTATGATTAAAGTCATAAAATGCAGTACGATTGTGGGTGTAATTTTGTTGGTATAAAAAACTGAATACCATGACACTATATCAAACAACATTCGACATTTTCAATAGAAACTATATGGGCTCTGCTGCAATGGCAGTTATTGGACAAAGCTGTTTAGGAGGCGCTGCAGCTATGTATGTTTTAGCCAACGGAACTTCCATTCCGCAAATGATACAGCTAGGAATTATTGTTTTAGCTTGTGTTTTTGCAAATACATCTATCTTAGCACAAATGAAACACAAAGTAGTTTTCAACCTTATTATGCTAAGTACGTTTTTAAGTTTGTTCTTTATACTTTTGAATAGTTTAATTCTATGAGAAAACAAATAGAAAATAGAGCTGATGTCTCTTTTTTAGTGCATCAATTTTATGCTAAAATAAGAGCCGATCGAGAAATCGGCTTTTATTTTAATGAAATGATTTCTGATTGGGATGCGCATCTCGAAAAACTGACTGATTTTTGGGAGACCAACCTTTTTGGTGTTCGCAAATACAAAGGAAATCCACATGCTGTTCACAATGAAGTTGACGCTCATTTTGATGAAAAAATCACTCCTAATGAATTCGGAATTTGGCTGAATCACTGGTTTCAAACCATTGATGAACATTTTGAGGGTGAAAATGCTGAAACTTTGAAAAGACGCGCTCGTAAAATGAGTACTTTTCTATACATGAGCATGTTTCAGCACAGACAAAAAGAAAGCGAGATTTAAAATTCTTTTATTTAAAGGCTTAAGATTTACTTTGGGGAGTTTCTTGCGAAGGTTCCTCGTTCCTCGGAATGACAAAATTGAAAATAAATCTTCCAATTTGGAATTTGGAATTTGGAATTTTTATATTAAAACTTTATTTCTCAAAAGCATAAACTAAAGTAAAAGTTCCTTCAAAATTATCTGATTTGATTTCCTGATAATGCACATTAAAATCTTTAATCAGGTTATCAAAATGAAGACTTGCCTGCGTTTGTTTTTCTTTTAAAGAGAAGTCGTTTACATTAATATGATCTTTAAAACTAATTCCTTTTTCATTTCTAATTTTAAAGATTGCCTCTTTGGCTCCCCAGATAACGGTAAGTTTTTTTATGTATTCTTCTACAAATTCTGGTTTTAAATAACTGCATTCAAAATCAGTGAATTTATCAGCGATTCTTTGGATTTTCTCTCGTTGCAATTCCATATCAATTCCAACCGTTTCGTGACTTACAATTATTGCTGCAAAATGGTAGGAATGCGTTATTGAAATGTAATTATGGCAATCGAAATACGGTTTTCCAAATTCATCATAATGCAAATCTTTATCCGTAAATCCCATTTCCTGAATTAGCATTCGCACACTTAAAAAAGCACGCTGATGCATCTGAGATTTCATTCCTTCCAGTCTTCGCTGTGTTTTTTCTTTCAAGGTAACACGACTGTACAATTCATCAAATGATTCGGTTATTTCCCAAATTAAGATTTTAGTAGTTTCGTTGAATTGTATAGTCTGAAATAAAGGCATTTCTTTTTAATTATGAATTGTAAATGGTTAATTATAAATTATTGGTGGTAAATTTTAAAGCATATAAGCCATTAAAGAAAATATAGCTGTTGGCTTAAAGAATGCATTAGTAAATATAAGCAATTCGCAACAAAGGTAATAGTTTCAGAATCTTTTTTAAAAGAACTTACATCACTTATATGGTTAAAAACAATTTTCAGAGTAACATTCTAGAGATTAAGAAATTAAAGATTTCACAAATCTGACAGAAATTAGTAAAAATAAAAAGGTATTCCGTAAATTTGCAAAAATTTTACAATTATACAAATATAATATAAATGAGTACTACAACTACGCCTTATGTGGCTTATAAAGTAAAAGACATTTCTCTAGCGGCTTGGGGAAGAAAAGAAATTGAACTAGCTGAAGCTGAAATGCCAGGTTTAATGGCACTTCGCGCTGAATACAAAGACGAACAACCATTAAAAGGTGCTCGTATCGCTGGATGTTTACACATGACGATTCAAACTGCTGTTTTGATCGAAACTTTAATTGCTCTTGGTGCAGAAGTTACTTGGTCTTCTTGTAACATTTTCTCTACTCAGGATCAGGCTGCTGCTGCTATTGCTGCTGCTGGAATTTCTGTGTACGCTTGGAAAGGTTTAAATGAAGAAGAATTTGACTGGTGTATTGAGCAGACTTTATTCTTTGGTGAAGACAGAAAACCATTAAACATGATTTTGGATGATGGTGGAGATTTAACAAACATGGTTATTGACCGTTACCCAGAATTAGTTCCTGGAATTAAAGGTCTTTCTGAAGAAACTACAACTGGTGTTCACAGACTTTACGAAAGAGTAAAAGCTGGAACTTTACCAATGCCTGCTATCAACATTAACGACTCTGTTACTAAATCTAAATTTGATAACAAATACGGATGTAAAGAATCTGCTGTAGATGCTATTCGTCGTGCAACTGACTTAATGTTGGCTGGAAAAAGAGTAATTGTTTGCGGATATGGTGACGTTGGAAAAGGAACTGCAGCTTCTTTTAGAGGTGCTGGTTCTATCGTAACAGTTACTGAGATCGATCCAATTTGTGCTTTACAAGCTGCAATGGACGGTTATGAAGTTAAAAAATTAGATACTGTAATTGCTAATGCTGATATCATCATTACAACTACAGGAAATAAAGATATCGTGGTTGGAAGTCATTTCGAGAAAATGAAAGACAAAACTGTTGTTTGTAACATCGGACACTTTGATAACGAAATCGACATGGCTTGGTTAAACAAAAACCACGGTGCTTCTAAAATAGAAATCAAACCTCAGGTTGACAAATATACTATCGCTGGAAAAGATATCATCATTTTGGCTGAAGGTCGTTTAGTAAACCTAGGTTGTGCTACAGGTCACCCAAGTTTTGTAATGAGTAACTCATTTACAAACCAGACTTTGGCTCAAATCGAATTATGGAAAAACAGCGCAGCTTACAAAAATGAAGTTTATATGTTACCAAAACATTTAGATGAAAAAGTTGCTGCTTTACACTTAGCTAAATTAGGCGTTGAATTGGAAACTTTACGTGAAGATCAAGCTGCTTACATTGGTGTTGAAGTTCAAGGTCCATTTAAACCAGAGTACTACAGATACTAATTAATTTTAGATTGTAGATTTTAGATTTCCTTAAAATCATATATCAAACCCGACAGGTTTTAAAAACTTGTCGGGTTTTCTATTTTTATGTTTTAGGCAAAACATTTCTATCAAAAAATTGCACGTTTATAAATATCTGCTTACTTTTAATAATCAGAATAAGAATCTATTTCTCAAATACTTAAACAGTAAAATCTTGAAAAAAACATCTTATTTATTCGTTTTCTTATTTTTACTTAGCCTCCCACAAATTATTTTTTCTCAGGAAAAAAAACCTAAAGTCGTATTAGTCCTAAGTGGCGGGGGAGCAAAAGGAATTGCACATATCCCGCTTTTGCAAAAACTCGATTCTTTGCACATTGTTCCAGATCTTATTGTTGGAAACAGTATGGGAAGCATTATTGGAGGTTTATATGCTATGGGCTATTCTGGAGATAGTATCGAAACAATGACCAAAAATATTAATTGGGATAAACTCCTTGGCGGAGGTCAATCGTTGCGAGCAGTAAGCGCTGAAGAAAAAAGGGAATTTCAAAGATATCTTGTCGGAATAGGCATTAAAGATGGTAAACTTAACAGTATTGGCTCTCTCTTAAATGATCAAAATCTAAGAGAATACCTTTCTGAATTAACCTTCCCCGTGTATAATGTTAAAGATTTTGACAGCCTTCCGATACCTTTCAGAGCTATGGCAACAGATCTTGCTGAAGGAAAAGAAGTCATTCTAAGCAAAGGAAGCTTGGCTTATGCTATGAGAGCCAGCATGTCTTTGCCTGCTATTTTCAAGCCAATGCCTTATGGAAAATCAGTATTGGTAGATGGTGGAGTGTTAAATAATTTCCCTACTGATGTTGCCAAACAAATGGGAGCCGATATTATTATCGGTAGTGATGTGGGTGGCGGAATGGAACCTGTAGACAAACTGAATAATATTATGACCGTATTAATGCAAACCAGTATGTTTCCGAGTAATATTAAAAATCCCGCAAATCGTGACTTATGTAACATATTGGTCGATCATCTTCCTAACCTACGTTTCTCTACAGCCGATTTCGCCGATAGCAACGAAATCTATAAAGACGGAAAAATAGCAACCAATCAAAATCTTCCTGCACTAATTGCTTTATCCGAAAAGCTAAAAGCTTTTCCACAACGGACTCACAAATTGCCCGATATGCCAAAAGAATTTGTTCTTGACACTATTGTCTACAAAAAAATAAGTCCAGAAAACTTGCCTTTAGTAATTGGAAGAGCAAATCTTAAAACACATATAAAATATACCACAAAAGATTTAATTGCAGGGCTTAATAGAGCTATGGGCACCAATCTTTTTGAAGAGATAACATATAGTTATTTCATAAAAGATGAAGACAAACTCGGAATTACCTTATTTGGATTTGAACGTGCAAAAAATCAATTGAATACCTCAATCCATTACGATACTTATAGAGGCGTTGGAATTATTTTTAATTACACCGGAAGAAACGTCTTGGCAGATGCCTCACGTCTCTTAATAACTGCCGATATTGCAGAACAGCCGAAAGCCAGAATCAATTATCAGAAAAATTTTGGAGGACACAGAGAATGGTGGTGGATGACTGAAGCCTATGGAGCTTTTTTAAGACAAGAAATCTACCTCAATGGCAAAGCTTCAGATAATATACTTTATAATACTTTTGAATTCAACAATGAAATAAACAGAAACTTAAACTCTCTCAAGAGCTATTTTGGTTTTGGTCTAAACTATCATTACACCCATTTAAAACCAAAATACGATCGAGAATACAATCCGAATTCCATTTCAATAAACGATTACAATTTTAATAACATAGAATTCAACATGCACTATTCCTATAATGATATGGATAAAGTGTATTTTGCTACCAACGGAACAATTATAAAATCAAATCTAGCACGATCATTCCTTGCTGATATTAACGCAACTTTCTCAGACCCAGATTTAACAAGTATTTCTGGCGCAACAAATAATTACACTAAATTTGGTTTTACTTTTGAAAAGAGGTTAAGAATAAAAAAGAAAATCACAGGAATTATTGGGTTTGATTCTTATTTTATTTTTCAAGACAAACTTAAAGAAGATCAAATTTCATTTTCAGAATTCGGCTATGCTTCAAAATATTTCTTTGGCGGAATAATTCCAAGCTCCGGAAGTAACCGTTTTCAATTGCCTGGCCTGCACGAAGACGAACTCAATGTTACGCAATATATGGGGCTTAAACTTGGATCTCAAGTAAATCTTATTGGAAAAATTTATCTCACGCCACATTTTAATATTGCAACTGTAGGCTTTGATACTTTTAACAATTATATAGACCATGCATTCAGTCCAAAAGGTAATTGGGATGATAATATTGATCCAAGCTTAGTAATATCAGGAGGCGCGGCAATTTCTTATGAATCTATTTTAGGACCTATTCATTTTGATACTTCATGGATAAACAACATCGACAAAGTGCGATTCTTTTTTAGTGTTGGCTTATCCCTTAATCCTTAAAAAAATGTTTCAAGTTTCAGTTTTCAGTTTTAGCTTATAGTTTTAGCTTATAGTTTTAAACAATCCAAAACCTGAAACTTGAAACAAAAAATAATCTGGGCGTGCCACCATCGCGATAAGAGGGCAAAATACTTTATGCTTATTCGCCCTCTTATCGCAATGCTGTCGGGCTATCCGCTCCGCTGCGGCGGACTACTCCTATCCCTCACGCTCACGTAGATCAAGAACCGATTAATTTAACAAGACCTTTACAGCTTTTATTAGTTTATAAATTTAAATTTGAACTCAAAGCTTTTTAAAATTCAGAAAATGATCGAAAAAATTTCCTGTGACATTCACGGTTCAAAAGAAATGTCTTTTACTTGCATACATATCGCAACGGCAATAGATTCAAAAAATCAAGTTGGCTTTTACTATTCCGAAGCCGAAGAAGATCTTCCACAAATTGCTTGGTGCGGTTCCTGCGAACAATATCTTTTGGATAATGGTGAAGAATGGACAGAGACTTTTCAAAATCTTGCCGATTTCAAAATGCTATGCTCCGATTGTTTTGAAGAATCAAAAAACAACGAACCAGAAGTTCATCTTAGATAAATTCATTTCGCATGAAAAAGATTATTGCTTTTTTTATATTCGCCCTTTTTACTTGTTCAATATTCGCCCAAAGCAAAGACATTTGGACTGCATTTCCCAACAAAGACACCACCTTAATCGGATTTAAAGACAAAAATGGAGTAATCAAAATAGAACCAAAATTTACTGGTTTTACCATTGCGCGTAAGTTCGAAAATATAATTGCTGTTACTGAAGAAGAAAATGGTAAATGGAACAGCTATTATTTAACCAAACAAGAAAAAATTGTAGGGCGAGACAGCTTATATGTATTTGATAATGGCCCAGACTGCGAAAACGAAGGTTTTATAAGATTTACAGATCGTAAAACTGATAAAATGGGTGTATTTAATACGGAAGGAAAAATTGCAATTCCAGCAGAATACAGCGCCTTAACCAAAGTAAGAAACGGGGTGATTACAGTTTTGAAAGACGCCAAAAAACAACAAGATGGAGAACACTTTTTCTGGACTGGTGGAAAAGAGTATTTAATCGACATCAACAACAAAGTCCTGATTGAAGATTTCTCCTATAATGATGATTTGAATTTTTATTCTTTAGAAAAGTCAAAAGAGTCTAGTAAAAACCCAACTAGAGACAGTTTTCTTGGAGTTGACGGACAATACTATTCTTTTATAAATTTCGATAAAGAGTTTAAACATTGGCTAGAAAACACATTGCTAAAAGATTTATCTAAAGCCAATTTAGAGAAACATTCTTTCGATAAAATCACCTATTGGAAAGAACCAGACGGCTGGATCAATGCCCCAAAAACAAAATTTATCAATCAAAATTATATTTACTTAAAACTAAAGCTTCAGGAACTTAAAAATCCAAAAACAGATTATTTTATTTCTTCTGACGGATTGAATCAGTTTATTTTTGAATTGGACGAATACGACGTTTATTTCAACAATTGCAACGAATCTAAAGATTGGATGTACCCAACAATGGATATTGTTATCAATCCAAAAAACAAAATCGATCGCGGGCAAGATCATTTTGAATTTTTAAGAACAGAAAACGGATACAAACTAATAAGTGTTTCTTCTAGAACAGATAATCTTAAATAATTTTCAGCTTTAAAGTTTACCTTTGTAAAAAAGTGAACTATGAAGAATTTTCTATTTTTATTTCTCGCTATAATCTTCGAAATCATTGCTACTTCAGCATTAAAAAAGTCCGAAGAATTCACCAAATTGCTTCCAAGTATTATTACCATAATTGGCTATTGCGGTGCATTTTATTGTCTAAGTTTTGCCATTAGAACCATTCCAGTTGGTTTTGCTTACGCTATTTGGTCGGGAGTCGGCATCGTTTTAATTACGATTATTGGCGCTATTTTCTTCAAAGAAATTCCAGATCTACCAGCCATTATTGGTCTTGCATTAATTGTAATTGGTGTAATTGTAATTAATGTTTTTTCTAAGACTGTAGCGCATTAAATCAAAAAACATTATTTTTGATAGTATCAAATGATACTATCATGAAACCTCCTTACGACATTACACCCTTTATATTAAAACTAATAAGTTCCATATCTGAAAAAATCGGAGCATTGAACGCTGTTTATCTTGATAAGCATTCTCCAAAACTAAGAAAGCAAAATAGAATTAAAACGATACATTCTTCATTACAAATTGAAGGAAACACTTTAACAGAAGAACAAATAACAGCATTAATTGAAAATAAGAGAGTAATTGGCCCTCAAAAAGATGTCTTAGAAGTTTTAAATGCAATTAAAGTTTACGAAGATTTAGAAAAATATAAGTCGACTTCTTCTCAAAGCTTTTTAAGTGCGCATCAGTCATTAATGCGAGATCTTATTCTTGATGCTGGAAAATATCGAAAACAAGGAGTTGGAATTGTGAAAGGAACCGAAGTTGCTCATATAGCTCCTCCTTACGAAAATGTTCCTTTTTTAATGAATGATCTATTTGAATATTTAAAAAACAAAGATGAACTAACCTTAATAAAAAGTTGTGTCTTTCACTATGAAATGGAATTTATTCATCCTTTTTTAGACGGAAACGGCAGGATGGGAAGATTATGGCAAACGGTCATTCTAATGGAAGAATATCCTGTTTTTGAATTTTTGCCTTTTGAAACATTGATAAGTAAAACACAAGACAGTTATTATAAATCTCTGGCTATGAGTGACAGTAGCGGTAAATCAACTCATTTTATCGAGTATATGCTAGATGTGATAAATAAATCATTAGAAAATCTTCTTAATTATGACAATAGAACGATAAAAGACATTGACAGGTTAGAATATTTTTATTCTCTAGGAATTAAGGAATTTACCCGAAAAGATTATATGCATATTTTTAAGGATATTTCTGCAGCTACTGCAAGCCGAGATTTAAAAAAAGGATTGTCACTAAAACTTTTTGATATTACCGGAAATCAGAGAACTGCCAAATACACCTTAATTAACTCTTAGCCTCCTATCAGTTAAAAAATATAAACATGAAAATTCAAAAAGCCACAATCGCGGACCTTCATGAAATGCAAGACTTGTTTGTCCAGACCATTCAGTCTGTTTGCAAAAACGATTATAATGCAGCTCAAAGAGAAGCTTGGATTTCTGGCGTCAAAAATACAGAACGTTGGATTACCGTTATCGAAACACAGTATGTTTTATTAGCGATAATTGAAAACAAAATTGCAGGTTTCGCAACTTTAAAAGATGGAGATTACATTGATTTCTTTTATATTCATAAAGATTTTCAACGACAAGGAATCGCAAATAAACTTTTAGTTGCATTAGAAGTAGAAGCCAAAAATCAGCATTCAAAAATTATAACTTCGGATATTAGCATAACCGCAAAACCTTTTTTTGAAAAGAAAGGATTTGTTGTAAAAGCAGAACAGAAAAATATTCGCTTGGGCGTTGAACTAATTAACTTTAAGATGGAAAAAGAATTGTAAAATTTTGTTTCAAGTTTCAGGTTTCAAGTTAAGCTGGATCTTGAAACCTGAAACTTGAAACAAAAAACTAAGCAAGTTTCGGATTTTTTACCTGCCAAAACCGATCGATCTTTGCCTTATAAAATGGAAGAAAAATGAACACACAAGAAACCATTAATTATAACCGTATTGCAGAAGCGATCGATTATATCAAAGCAAATTTTAAAGATCAGCCCAATCTTGATGAGGTTGCAGAAAAAGTACATCTAAGTCCGTTTCATTTTCAGAGACTTTTTAGCGAATGGGCAGGAACGAGTCCGAAGAAGTTTTTACAATATACAAGCATCGAACACGCCAAAAAATTACTCAAAGAAAATCAAGCAACCGTTTCTGAAACTGCTTTTGAAACAGGATTATCAGGAACAAGCCGTCTTCATGATTTATTTGTAAATATTGAAGGAATGACACCTGCCGAATATAAAAACGGAGGAAAAAATCTTGAAATAAATTACAGTTTTGCCGAAAGCCCATTTGGGAATATTATCGTTGCATCGACTTCAAAAGGCGTTTGTTTTATGGCTTTCGCCGAAGATGAAATCACTGGATTTATTGCCTTGAAAGATAAATTCCCGAATGCTCAATTTTCTAAAAAGCTGGATTTATCTCAGCAAAATGCATTATTCATTTTTCAGAATGATTGGAGCAAATTATCTGAAATAAAACTGCATTTAAAAGGAACCGATTTTCAACTGAAAGTTTGGGAAGCTTTACTAAAAATTCCGATGGGACAGCTTTCTACTTATGGTTCAATTGCGCATCAAATTCAAAAACCAAATGCTTCTCGAGCCGTCGGAACCGCAATTGGCAGCAATCCTGTTGCGTTTTTAATTCCGTGCCATCGCGTGATTCAGTCTACGGGAACTTTTGGCGGTTATATGTGGGGAAATACCAGAAAAACAGCCATTATTGGTTGGGAAGGTGCGCATGTAAATCCATAATTTAAGCCACGACCCGAACAAAAAAACAATTCCAAAACCGCAAGTTTCGGATTTTTTACCCTTTCCTATTTTAGAAACTTTGCATTCTAAAATCATACGAAATGGAAAAACTAAAAAACAAAACTGCTTTTATTACAGGCGGAACCAACGGAATGGGTTTTGCAACTGCTCAGGAATTTATCAATAATGGAGCAAAAGTAATTATAACGGGACGTAGTGAAAAGACAGTAAATAAAGCCGTTGAAGAATTAGGAAAAAATGCAATCGGAATTGTTTCGAACGCAGGACAGTTATCAGACATTTTCGAAATTCAAAATCAGATAAAAAAGCATGCTGATAAAATTAATATTCTGTTTGTAAATGCTGGATATGGAAAATTCAATTCTATTGAAAATGTAACAATCCAAGAATTTGATGAGGTTTTTGATATGTTGGTTAAAGGAACTTTTTTTACCGTACAGCAGGTTTTGCCATTAATGCCTGAAGGAAGTTCGATTATTTTAAATACTACTTTTTTAACCGATATCGGCCAGTCCAATATGTCAATTTATACAGCTGCAAAAGCTGCAATTCAATCTTTCATCAAAACTTTTGCGGCAGAATGTACTTCGAAAAAAATACGCGTAAACGGAATCAGTCCGGGTTATATCTCTACTAATATTTTCAATAATACTGGCATGAATCAGGAAAACATTAAAAATACAATTGACGCCGTTACGTCTACTCTTCCGTTTAAACGTTTTGGAGAACCTTCAGAAATTGCCAAAACAGCACTCTTTCTAGCTTCAGATGATGCTTCTTATATTCACGGAATTGAATTAAGAGTTGACGGCGGTTTATCAAAAACAAAATCATGAAAACAAAAATAGAATCTCTAAATTGGGAAAACATCACAGAATCTATGCACGAAAATGGATTTGCAATTATTCCAAAAGTGCTTAACAACGAACAATGCGAAGATTTAAAATTCGATTATGATAATCCAAATTTATATAGAAAAACCGTCTTAATGGAACGCTACCGATTTGGTTTAGGCGAATACAAATATTTCAATTATCCGCTTCCAGATTTAATTCAGAACATTCGATCTGCAATCTATCCGAAATTAGCACCAATCGCAAATGCATGGATGAAAGCCTTAAATATTGATACAGTATTTCCAATAAAACATGCAGATTTGCTAAAACAATGCCATGACAATAATCAACTGAAAGCTACAGTTTTAATTCTAAAATATGGCAAAAGCGGTTTTAATACTTTGCATCAGGATTTGTATGGCGATATTTATTTCCCCATTCAAATTGTGCTTTTTCTAAATGAACCAGATGAAGATTTTACTGGTGGTGAATTTGTTTTAACACAGCAAACTCCAAGAGCTCAATCTAAAGCGATTGTTTTGAAACCCAAAAAAGGAGATATTTTAATTTTTGCAACCAATTTCAGACCTGTAAAAGGTTCAAAAGACTATTATCGTGTGAATATGAAACATGGAGTAAGTGAAGTTCGATCTGGTGAAAGATATACGTTAGGAATTATTTTTCATGATGCGTTAAATTAAGGTGCAAAGGTACAGAGGCGCAAAGATGCAAAGGTTTCAAAACAACGTATATCTGTAGAGACGCACCGCAGTGCGTCTACACAAAGATTGTCGATAAAGATTGTGGAAATACATGACGTTAGACGCACTGCGGTGCGTCTCTACAGAATAAAATATCTATAAAAATAAATGGTAAAACATATTGAAATTTCAGATTCAGATCTTCGTATTAAAATTAAAAATGCTGAAATTTGTTTCGGCGGCAATCAGAAATTAAAAATCTACGGAACGCTAAAATGTTCTTCGGGAAAAAGAATGAAACGGGAGAATCGTGTCTTCTTTTCCTCTGAAATAGATGCCAAACAAAATGGTTTCAGACCTTGCGGACATTGTATGAAATCGGAATATCAAAAATGGAAAAATGGACTTATTTAATCCTCAAACAGACGAAACAACCAATCTGCTTCCAAAAGATGGAACGGTGAATTATTACGGAAAATTATTTTCGCGAGCAGAGGCCGATTTCTACCGTGACATTTTATTAAATACAATTGAATGGAAAAATGACGAAGCTGTGATCTTCGGAAAATTAATTTTAACCAAACGAAAAGTCGCTTGGTACGGTGATCAAGAATTTGAATATACGTATTCAAATACCACCAAAAAAGCTCTGCCTTGGACATCTGAACTTTTGAAACTAAAAAAAATAATTGAAGAAAAAACAGGAGAAACTTTCAATTCTTGCCTGCTGAATTTATATCATACTGGCGAAGAAGGAATGGCTTGGCACAGTGATGCCGAAAAAGATTTAAAGAAAAATGGCGCAATTGGATCTGTAAGTTTTGGAGCAGAACGTAAGTTTGCATTTAAACATAAAGAGTCTAAAGAAACCGTTTCTCTGATTCTGGAACATGGAAGTTTGTTGGTTATGAAAGATGAAACACAAACGCATTGGCTTCATAGACTTCCTCCAACAAAAACAACTCAAAAACCCCGAGTAAATTTGACTTTTAGAACGATTGTGAGATAAAAATGTTACTTCTTTTTTGTGGCAACATTTTCATACGATCGTATTAAAGCATCTTCAAACATTTCGAGTCTTGCTCTTGAAAGTTCTACAATTGTCCAGCCTTGTTTTCCCCATTTATTTGGAACTTCGTAGAAAATCTTTTCGCTTGACGAACAAAAAACAGATTGATCGATTTCGTTTAATTTTAGAACGGCGTGATTATTTTTTTCGTCAAAAGTGGCAAAAATCTTCTTTTTGATTCGGAAAGAAGTTTTCTCAAAATGAGGTTCTTCTGTTGCATCTGGAAATGACATTGCTAACTTTCTAAATTCTTCAATTGAAACCATACTATCATTTTTAAGATTAAAATTTACTTCTTACCAGCCTTGATTCAGTCCGTTTTTAAGAACCTCATCGTATTTTTCTTTATCAAAAGAATATAAGTTTGGGGCTTTGTGCGCTACATTGCTTTTCTTCTCATCAAGCTTTGTAAGGATTCCAATATTAGTGATTTTACGTAAAAAGTTTCTACGATCTAAGTTTTTATCCAAAATCGTTTCATATAATTTCTGCAATTCTGGAATTGTAAATTTCTCTGGCAATAAATTATAGCCAATTGGCATTAAATTCAGTTCAATTCTTAAAGTATCTAGAGCTTTATCCAGAATTTCACGATGATCTAAAATAAGTTCAGGAACTTCTTTGTGATCAATCCATTCTACTATTTCATGTCTATTTGCAGGATTTGGAAGAATTTTCGAAAAATCTACCAAAGCATAATATCCAATCGTAACAAAACGGCGCAGAAGCCATTTTCCTTTTGCCTCTTCAATTTTAAGGTATTCAAGTGTTTTTTTATCAAAATGCTGTTTGTTACGATCAACTTTTCCAAAGGTTGCAAATTGTCTTAAAAAAACACCGTCAACACCGGTTCTGCTATTCAATACTGTGATTGCAGCCGTATCTATATCCTGATCTACCGGGATAAATCCGCCGGGTAAAGACCATTTATTGGCTCGCTCCACTTTAATCAATAAAACTTTTAGCTGATTATCATGAAAGCCAAAAATGACACAATCTATAGAAAGTCCAGGTTGGTAATTTTCGTTATTATCTATAATGTCTTTTAACATCAAAAATCTTTATAAAATTCTTTCTTTTAATAACTCTGCAATTTACTTCATTTTTATAAAACTTGGGTGTTTTTCTACAGAGATGATTTTCAATTAAAACAGAAGTGTTTAAACTACAATTTTAACGTAAATTTAAAATCAAATTTAAAAAAAATAAGTACATTGCGTCATAATAACACATTAATGGTTTTGATTGTTAAAATTCCAATCAAAAACAAAGAAAAATAATACAAACAACTACCATTTATCTTCAAAGTGAGTGTAGAAATTTAAATGTAGAAAGTTATGAATACCAATACTTTAAAAAATTTTAATCAAAAGATTAGAAGTAAAATTCTAAATTCTTTTGGGTTTGTTTCTAAAACATATCTTTTAGAAGCCTCGTTGAAATATAGTGAAGAACAAGAAAGAATTTTCAATGAGATGATTGTTGAAACTGACGCAAAAAACAAGAAAGCAAAACAAGAAGCTTTTGATAAAGCTTTGTATGCTTCTTATAAAGGAATTGGTGCTATGGATTTTGTAAATACTGTAATAAAATAACCTTGTCCCTGTTTATAATTTATAATTCAGCCTCACTTCGGTGAGGTTTTTTTTATTATAAATTTTACAATAAAATGAAAGAAAATGGTCATTTATTAGTTATTTTAGCTGTTTTAAAAGTAAGAATATACCCCTATAGAAAAAGTACATGGAAAACATCATTGAATCAGAAAGCTACAAAATTCAAAAACCAGAAAACTGGGCGCCTACAATTAACGACGATCAACTTATTGACTATATAAAAGAATCCGATTTCTCTAACAAACAAGTTGAAGAAGGACGAGATTTCTGTTACTTCTTGGACAAAATTTACTACACAAGCGATACCGAAAACAGCGAATATGCATGCGTTGCCTATACGCTTAACGAACCATCAAACCTAGAAAGCGCTTCGGTAAGAGATGTTGTTGTAGAAGAAAATGAAACTTACGTTATTCACCGAATCAGCGTTTTGAGAGATGGTGTTTTGATTAACAAAATTCAAGATACTAAAATTAAAGTTCTAGACAGCGAAAACCAAAGCGAAGGCGGTATTTTGAGCAGCAACAAAAAAGTAAATATTACGATTAAAGATTTGCGTCTTTATGATGTTTTAATTACAGAAGATTCGCGTACAAAGGTTTTTACAGATCGTGATTTTATGCGAAAAGAATTTCTGAAGTATGTGTATGTGACCCCGAGCACTTATTGGGCTTATGGCAAATACAAATTTTCTTTTATTAATGATAGAAAAGAAGCGATTACATATAAAAAAACATTCTTTAGAGATGAAGAAGGAAATGTTTTAGAACCAGAAATTAATTACCTGAAAAAAGGAGAACAATTTGTAATCGAAAAAGACAATTACATTAACTCTTTTGATGCCAACAGAGAAATTGCACCTTTTATTGATTTTGCTACAGACCGTAATTGGAATGATTTATCTAATTATATTTCTCCACTTTACGAAGAAATATACAATAAAGCTTCTCTAAAAGAATTTGCTCCAAACCTTGTTGAAAAACTGGATGCCATTGCAGATCAAGATGAGAAATTACAATTTGCCATTGACTATGTGCAAAATCACGTTTACTATATCTATAACGCTGATGAAATGAACGGCCACAAACCGCAAGAACCATCAGTAACTTATGAAAATAAACAAGGAGATTGTAAAGCAAAATCGGTTTTACTGAAAGTGGTTCTGGATTATATCGGTGTCGATGCTTCTGTGGTTTTGGTAAACTTCAATTCGGATCACTACATTAAATATTATCTTCCTTCCCTATTGACATTTAATCACGTTATTGTAAAAATCAATTACAAAGGTGGAACTTATTTTGTTGATGCTACTTCGAGAGATGAATTTGGATTAGTTGAAAATCGTGGCTACATCTATTTTATGCATTATCTGGAAGTAAAACCAAATCAGGAATTGCAGATTAAAGAGCCTTATAGATTTCCTTATTATGGCATAAATGAAAAAGCAGATTTTAGTGCTCAAAACAATACTGGAACACTAAAATTGGTTTCGACTTACAAAGGAAATCGCGCCAATTATATGCGTAAATATTTCAAAAACACGAACAAAAGAGAAATCATTGACAGTTGGAATAACTTCTTGTTCTATGCTTTAAATTATTCTAGCGATAGAAACGGAACCGATATCAGAACTATCTTTAAAGATGCGTCGATTGAAATTATAAGTGATGATAAAAAGTTGAACGAGTTTACGATTCAGTATAACACTTCGATCGAAAATCCATATTTTACCGATCCTGAAAAGAATCGCTTTTTAATGTATTTTGATAGAAATGTGGTTAAAAATTCGGCTCGTGACTTTATGCATAGCGATCTTTCTTTCTGGCATAATTTTGATAATGAAAAATACGAAATCAATTTAACAACAGATCAAAAAATAGATACTCAGGAAAAATATACTATTCAAGAAAGCACTATTGCAAATCCTTATTTTGATTTTACAAGCCGCAAAAAAGTAACCAAAAATGGCGCTTCTATTTATGTTGATTTTAAACCATTGATCAATCTAGAAATTCCAAGTGAAGATTTTGAAGATTTTAGAAATGCGCATCACGAAGTTGCAGACAGTAATTTCGGTATTGGAATCGATATTATTGAGGACGGCTTATTAAATATGCTGAAATATAGTTTTAAAAAACGCCTTAAATGAAATTTGACATAAAAAAAGCGGGATTTTAAAAATCCCGCTTTTTTATTTAATCCATCATGCTAAATTCTTTCAACACATAGAAACATAGTTAAAGGCTTAAATAAAAGGCGTTTCACTAGTTTTAATGCACATAGTTTTGCTATGTGTGGAAACTTGTTTCTTTTACTCTCTTTTGTACAACACAAAAATCTATATCTCTATGTGTTAAACAGTACTTTTTAATTTCACCCAATGGGCTAATTCAATAATTCAAAATCGGATTTTAATTTAATATCTGCTGATGAAGCTCCAATCATAACTTCGAAATCTCCTGGTTCAGCAACCCATTCTACTTTATTGTTATAGAAAGAAAGTTTCTCTTTGTCAATTGTAAATTCGATTGTTTTAGATTCTCCTGCATTTAATTTCACTTTTTGGAAATCTTTTAATTCTAAAACTGGTCTCACAACAGATCCAAATTTATCTTTCAGATACAACTGCACCACTTCTTCTCCAGCTACTTTTCCTGTATTTTTCAATTGGAAAGAAACTTTAATCGTTTCGTTGCTTTTTATTTTAGTTGAAGATAATTTCAAACCAGAATAATCAAACGTTGTGTAGCTCAAACCATATCCGAAAGGATATTTTGGAGAGTTTTTCAAGTCGATATAAGCTGAAACATAGTTTGTTGAGTTTTCATCTTTGGCTGGTCTTCCTGTACTAAAATGATTGTAATAAATTGGCACCTGCCCTACTTCTCTTGGGAAAGTCATTGGCAATTTCCCAGACGGATTGTAATCTCCAAATAAAACATTTGCAATTGCATTTCCAGCTTCAGTACCTAACCACCAAGTGTAAACAATTGCAGGAACATTATCTGCAGTCCAATTAAAAACTAAAGGTCTTCCTGCATTAATTAAAACAACAACTGGTTTCCCTGTTGCCTGAATTGCTTTTACTAAATCTTCCTGAACACCTGGCAAATGCAAGTCACTTCTACTTTTTGCTTCACCGCTCATGTCACGTCTTTCACCAATACTCAAGATTACAACATCTGCTTGTTTAGCTGTTGCAACAGCTTCTGCAAAACCATCTTTGTTAGTTCCTTCAATCTCACAACCTTTTGCATACAATAATTTAGTGTTTTTACCCACTTTATTTTGTAAACCATCCCATTGCGACACGATCCATTTATTGTAATCTACTTCTGGAAGTTCTACAGACCAAAAGCCCATGTTTTCTTTGTATTCTTTAACCATTGGTCCAATAAATGCAATTGTTTTTACATTTTTTGAAATTGGTAAAGTCTGGTTTTCATTCTTTAATAAAACAATACTTTTCTCCGCAACTTCAAGAGCTGCTTTTCTGTGTTCTGGATTGTTTAATGCTTTTTCTGCACGTTTTTCATCAGAATATCTGTAAGGATCGTCAAATAATCCTAACTCAAATTTCTTGCGAAGAATACGTCTTACTGCGTCATCAACCAAATCAATAGAAACTCTTCCTTCTTTTACTAACTCTGCTAAATTCTTGCGGTAAGCATTGCTTTCCATATCCATATCGCTTCCTGCTGTAATGGCAGAATATGCAGCTTCTTTAAGATCTTTAGAGTAACCGTGCGCCACCATTTCTCCAATTGATCCCCAGTCTGAAACTACGAAACCTTGAAAGTTCCATTTTCCTTTTAAGATATCTCTTTGCAAATGTGCATTTCCTGTTGCAGGAATTCCGTTAATATCGTTGAATGAATTCATAAATGTTGCAGCTCCTGCATCTAAAGCCGCTTTAAATGGCGGTAAATAGGTTTCCCATAACATTCTTTCGCTCATGTCTACAGAGTTGTAATCTCTTCCTCCAACTCCGGCTCCATAAGCAGCAAAGTGTTTAACGCAGGCCATAACTGAGTTTAAGTCTCCCAATTTATTTCCTTGAAAACCTTTTACTCTTGCATAAGCAATTTTAGAACCAAGATAAGTATCTTCTCCTGCTCCTTCCATTACACGTCCCCAACGAGGATCACGGCTAATATCTACCATTGGCGCAAATGTCCAGTGAATTCCGCTTGCTGATGCTTCGGTTGCCGCAACTCTTGCTGCCAATTCAATTGCTTGCAAATCCCAGCTTGCTGCTTCGGCTAACGGAAGTGGAAAAGTAGTTTTATAACCATGAATAACGTCCTGACCAAATAACAACGGAATTTTAAGTCTTGACTGCATCGCCAATTCCTGATATCCTCTGGTATATTTTGTTCCGATTACGTTTAGCATAGAACCAATTAAACCTGCTTTTATTTCAGCTTGTTTGTTTGGGTTTATCGTTATTGGTCCAGTTGCCTGATTGTCGCCAGTATACTGATTTAACTGACCAATTTTTTCTTCGATTGTCATTTTCTTCAACAGATCATTGACTTTCTGATCTATTGTCTGCTGCTGTGCCGACGCAAAAAGCGAAAGCATAAACAGCATAATTGTTGTTGTCTTTTTCATGTGTTTAAGTTGTTTACCAAACGTAAGTTGCTACTGCACCTGCGTTTAGAGTGGTTGTGGTTTGTTTTTGGTTGTATTTAATATTAAATGTTGCAGCTGAAGCTCCGTCATTTTCTACAATTAAAACGGTTTGTCCTGAAGGAGTTTTGAAAGCCAAATTGTATAAGCTTCCCGCAATATTACTTCCAATTCTTACCGAACCTTCTGGAACAAATTTAGAAGCATGCCCGATGATATAATATCCTACTTCTCTTTTGATATTTTGATTTTGATCAATCATTAAAGCACCTTTACAAGTTGAGCATCCTCCTGGTGTGAAAGGTTTGTAGAACTCATCATTTGCCAATCCCCACGAAAGTGCATTTTTACTCCAGTTTCTCATAGAACCAATTACTACATTTTTTACGCTCCATTTCAAGTCAGTTTCAAAATTAGTTCCTGAACCTGTGTATTGTTCGGTAAAATACAAATCTTTATTTGGAAATTCGTTATGAACAGTAGTCAAAGCGCTAATATCTCCTTCGTACAAGTGAAAAGCTGATCCTGTTACAAACGGATTTGCTTTTGGATCTCTTAAAATCGTCAAAGGATATTCTGGTTTGTTGCAATTGTGATCGTAAACAATAATTTTGGTTTTGATTCCTGCTTTCGCGAAAGCGGGACCTAAATGATTCCCAATAAAATCTGCCTGCTGTTCTGCCAACATTAATAAACTTGGATTGTTTCCTGGGTGCAATGGCTCGTTTTGAGGCGTAATCGCATCAATAACAATTCCGTGCGATTTCATTGCTTGAATGTATTTTACAAAATACTGCGCATAAACTCCATAGTATTTTGGCTGTAAGCTTCCGCCTTTTGAGCTTCCGTTATCTTTCATCCAAACTGGAGGCGACCACGGAGAACCCATTATTTTGATTTTAGGATTTATGGCTAAAATCTCTTTTAAAACCGGAATAACATCGTTTAAATCTGGACCAAGATTGAAATGCTCCAAATTCATATCTGTTTGTCCTTCTGGCATATCATCATACGAAAAAACTTTTTCATTCAAATCTGATGCTCCAATACTTATTCTTAAATAACTTAGACCAATTGCATTGTCTTTTCTTGAAAATAATTCCTGAAGTAATGCTTCTCTTTTTGCCTTATCCAATTTTTTGATAGCCTGAGCGCTTCCTCCTGTTAGCGAGAATCCAAAACCTTCTATGGTTTGAAATTTCTCTGCTGGATTTACTTCAATGGTCTGATTTGAATTTGTTTCTGAACTAAAAGCCAAATCAGTTTGTTTTTTAAGTTTTGAAGTTTCATCTGTAGTAGTAATCCAAGATTCTACTTTTCCAGAATTGGCAGTAACACTTTTTGAAGATCCGCAATTGAACTGCATCGCAATTAACGGCAGTAAAACCAGGATTTGAAGTTTTTTGTTGATGTTTTTCATTTTTAATCTATTTCTATTAAGACAGGCAAATGATCCGACGGATATTTTAAATCTTTAGAATCACTTAACACTGCGTGTTTTTGAACTTTTAAACCGCTATTTTTTGAAATAAAAATGTAGTCTAATAATAATGTTACGGGTTCATTGTGTTTGAAATCATTGAAAGTTCCTGAAGGACCAAAAGGTTTCTCTATTGAAACGTCTCTTGTATCATTCATCACATTTTTGATTTCTTTAATCTGTTTTGTATCTGGCTCTGAGTTGAAATCACCCATTAAAAAAGCTGGATAATTTTTAGTATTTAGTTCCTTAATTTTAGAAAGAGCAAGCTGTACGCCTTTCACTCTCGCTTCTTCACCCATATGATCCAAATGCAGATTGAAAACCCAAAATATTTTTTTAGTTTTTAAATCTTTAAAAAGTCCGTATGTGCAAACTCTGTTACATGCCGCATCCCAACCTCTTGACACCACATTTGGAGTTTCAGACAACCAGAAAGTGTTAGATTGTTCGACTTTAAAACGATCTTTTTTATAATAAATCGTACAGGCTTCTCCCAATCCGCCTTCTTCTCTTCCTACTCCAAATCTGCTATAATTTGGCAAAGCCGATGCAATGTCTAAAACTTGATTTGGTGTTGCTTCTTGAACTCCAAAAACATCTGGACTGTAAAACCCAATTTGAGAGGTAAAATAATCCTTTCGTTTTGGCCACGCATTTTCTCCATCTGAAGCAACATCCAAACGGATATTATAAGTCATAATTTTTAAATTCTGACCATAAAATGAGTTCACGGCTAAAAGCAGCATTACTGCAAAAACAAGTTTGTTTATCTTTTTCATGTTAAAAAATTTTAATCTTGTAAATCTAGTGTTTACGGGACTTTAAAGAAAAAAATTTATTTAAAAGTTATGTTAATTGTACACTCTTACGTAATCAATTTCGTAAGTAGCACTTTTAAAATTTGGATCTACAGTTCCTCCAAAATTTCCTCCCATTGCTAAATTTAGAATCACAAAGAATTTGGCATTAAATGGAGTTGTGCTTGAGTTTTTATACGTGTAAAATAAATTATCGTCTACATAAAATTTGATGTTTTCGGCATCCCATTCGGCAGCGTAAATATGAAACTCAGTTGTCGAATTTGCAGCTGTTGTTGTTTTGGTGTCTGGCGTATTTCCTGAACGCCCTGGAGAATGCAGTGACGAATGGATCACATTTGGATTATTTCCAACTGATTCTAAAATGTCAATTTCTCCACATAACGGCCAACCTGCAGTATCAATATTATCTCCCAACAGCCAGAAAGCAGGCCAAGTACCTCCACCAACTGGCAATTTGGCACGAACTTCTGCTCTTCCATATTTAAAAGAAAATTTACCTCTCGTCAGCATTCTTGTAGAAGTATATTGGTTTCCTTGGTAAGCTTCTTTGATTGCTGTGATTTTCAAAAGACCACCTTCGATTTTTACATTTTCAGATCGGTTTGTGTAATATTGTAATTCGTTATTCCCAAAACCATTTCCATTTCCTAAATCATACCCCCATTTTGAAGTATCTGGTGCTCCATCGGTATTAAATTCGTCTGACCAGATTAATTTTCTGGCTACGAAAATATTTACTGTAGTAGAAGTATTAGTATATTTTATTCCATTAAATGCCGTAACATCAATCGTATAAGTTTTGGTTCCTGGCTGAGTAAACTCATAAGAAAAATTGCTGGTTGTAAACTCTTTTGTTTCATTGTTTACTACTATTTTATATGACTTTGCATTAGAAGCGTCGATCTTTAAATTAATTTTTCCGCTTCCGTCTCCATTTGGCATTTCAGCAGTTTTACCAACTACATCGACTTGTACAGAAATTTTATCAGGAGCTACGACAGGAGTATCAGTAGTATCATTATTACTGCTGCAAGACTGGAATACAAACAATAGGATTAAAGTAAATGCTCCTGCTTTATTTGCGAGATTGATTATTTTCATCTTTTTATTATTTAAATGGTTTCGTTAATAAATTGAATATCAAGATAAATATTATTTCTACTACTTTTTGTTTTTTGTTAATAACAAAAAAAATCAGATTAAAAAGAGTTTTTAAATTGAACTCTTTATTAGATTATTTCCAAGTATAAGTTCCAACAGATCCTCCTTCAAGTGAAGTTGTAACCCATTTTCCGTTAAATTTAATATTGAAAGTTTCTGTTGCAGCACCATCATTTTCAACAATTAATACTTTAGAGCCCGAAGGCGTAATAAAAGCAACATTTTGCAAATTGCCAGCTGAATTACTTTCAATTCTAGTTGATCCCATTGGAACAAATTTTGAAGCATGTGCAATAATATAATACGCTACATTACGCTCAAAACTGTTATTAGAAGTTATGGTTATAGCACCTTTGCACATCTCACAGCCTCCATCTGTATGAGGACCAAAATTTGCATTGTTAGCCAAATTCCATTCTAATGCATTTTTACTGTAATTTCTCATCGATCCGATAATTACATTTCGAAGATGCCATTTTAAATCGCCATCAAATTTCCCATCAGAAGAAGTCCATTGTTCTGTAAAATAGACATTTTTGGTCGGGTATGAATTATACACATCTGTTAGTGCACTGATATCTCCAGCATATAAATGAAAAGCCGATCCGTCTACAAACGGAGAGGCATCTGCATCTGCCAAAATTGTTTTTGGATAATTTGGATTATCGCAATTGTGATCGTAGGCAATAATCTTCACACTTAGATTTGCTGCCTTAAATGCTGGCCCCAAACCATTTTTTATGAAACTTGCCTGATCAGCCGCAGACATATACATGCTTGGGTTGTTTCCGTCATGTAAAGGTTCGTTTTGAGGAGTTACAGCATCAATTGTAATTCCTTCTGCTTTCATTTGCTGAATGTATTTTACAAAATACTTAGCGTAGACATTGTAATATTCTGGCTTCAGTTTTCCGCCTTTAAAACTAGCAACATCTTTCATCCAAATTGGTGCAGACCAAGGTGTTGCTAAGATTAGAATTTTAGGATTAATCGCCAAAATTTCTTTCAGCATGGCAATTAGATTTTTGTCTTTTTCTAAACTAAATTTATCTAAATTTAAATCTGTTTCTCCAGTTGCAAGATCATTATAAGTAAAAGGCGCTGCACTTAAATCTGAAGCCCCAATACTGATTCTAATATAACTTACTCCTATTGCGTTTTCTCCAGAACCAAATAACTCCTGCAAAAGAGCAGTTCTTTTTGTCGCATTTAATTGGTTAATAACATCTACGCTCCCTCCTGTCAAAGTATATCCAAAACCATCAATAGTTTGATATTTTTGTGTATCCTTAACTTCAATGTTTGCATATGTATTTGCTGTTGTGCCAAATCCTAATATTACGGATTGTTTTTCCAACAAAGCACTCTGATTGCCCTTTGTGAGCCAGAAATCAACATCTTTTGTAACTTCTACTGGAGGATTTACCACTGGCGGATCTATAGGCGGATTTTCTACCGGATCACTTGAAGAGGAACATTTAACCTGAGCCAATACGACCACCATACAGCAAAACGCTTTTATAGTATTCTTTAAATTAAACTTCATTTTCTGTGGTTTTTAGTTAGTTGGGCAATTAGTATACAATAGTTTGTATTGCATGTGCCGGAATTGTAATCGTCGTTTTTTCTTTTTGATTTTCTAAAGAATAAACAACCTCTTTTTCAGATTGATTCATTACAATCGTAATCAATTGTCCGTCAGAATTTTTAAAAGAAGTACTCAATAAAGATTTATCGCTTGTGGTTTCAAGTACTCTTTTTGCGTTTGGTCTAATGAATTTTGAGAAATGTCCAATATAATAATACATTGGAGTATAAATTAATTCATCTTTTGCAGTATCAGCATGGATTGGTGCAAAACAGAAATTACCAACGTGGTTAGGCCCTCCGTTCTGGTCTAAAAGAATATTCCAGTCTGTCCAGCCAACTGTTCCATTATTAAAATCATGAATCATATTGATTCCGTAACGTTCTGCATTTCCCCAAAACTGATATTTAGAAGCATCAAATTTTTCAATACATCCTTCTGTAAAAAGCAGATTTTTGTTTGGGAACGCTTCGTGAACTTTTGCCACAGACTCAAATTGAGGTGGGCCACCATTCCATGTTTCATACCAATGAAATCCAATTCCCCATGCGTATTTAGAAACTTCAGGATCTGAGAAAACAAGATTAGCTCTTTTGGTTAGCATATCTCCTCGATTATGATCCCAAATAATGACATTTTTAGAACTTAGTCCCTCTTTTTCTAAAGTTGGTCCTAGATGATTTTTAAGAAAATCTCTTTCTGCTTTTGGAGTATAAATGCATGATTCCCATCTTTGTTTGGCCATTGGTTCGTTCTGAACCGTTAATCCCCAGATTGGAATTCCTTCTTTTTCGTATTCTTTTATAAACTTGGCATAATACAATGCCCAAGCTGGAGCAAATTCAGGCAATAAAACGCCGCCGTGCAAAATATCATTATTGTCTTTCATGAAAGCTGGGGGACTCCAAGGACTGACAAATAGGGTTAGTTTCCCGCCGGCTGTTTCAATTGCTTTTTTGATTAAAGGAATTCTATATTTACGATCGTGGTTAATATTAAAAGTCTTTAGGTCTTTGTCTCCCTCAGAAATATAAGTGTAGCTGTCACTGCTGAAATCACAGCTGTGAATGTTTGTTCTCGCTAAAGAATATCCAATGCCCTTGTTTTTATCGTAATAGGCAGTTAAAAATTCCTGTTGTTTTTTTGGCGATAATTTGGCAAAAACTTCTGCACTGGCATCTGTAATTGCTCCTCCGATTCCTAGGAAGGTTTGGTCTGTTTTTTCAGTATTTACTAGAATAGATACTGTTGAGTTTTTTTGTTGTTTAGTGTTGTTTTTTGAAATTAAATCATTTGATAACGACAATTTCAAATTGGTGTTTTCGGCTGTAGTATAAACCTTTATTTTATTATTTTTTTGAGCTGTTATTTTTGAAGTAAAACAGCTTAATTGCATTAAGACAAAGGCTGATAAAAATATTTGAGTGGTAACTTTCATGCTGCTTAAAAAATCGTTTTAAAAATTAAAAGCAAAGAGAAGACTAAAATGGATGATTCAAATTAGTCCTCTTCATTACTTTACTACAAAATATTAATAAACAAGTGTTTGTATAGCGTGCGGCGGAATTTTCACTTCTGCCTTTTTATCTCCAATAATCAAATTGTAGGTAAGGTCGTTTGCCGATTGGTTCATAACGATAGTCGCCATGGTTCCGTCAGCATTTAAAAAAGAGGTGCTCAATAAAGCACTTTTGCTTACTGCAGTGCTTACTCGCACAGCATCCAGACGGATAAACTTTGAAAAGTGTCCGATGTAATAATACGATGGTGTGTAGATTAATTCGCCTGTTGTAGTATCTGCGTGAATTGGTGCAAAACAGAAATTTCCAACATGATTTGGCCCACCGTTCTGATCTAGAAGAATATTCCAATCTGTCCAAGCAACCGTTCCGTTATTAAAATCATGAATCATGTTAGTGCCGTAACGTTCTGCATTACCCCAAAACTGATATTTTGATGCATCAAATTTTTCGATGCAACCTTCAGTAAACATCAATTTTTTATCCGGATAAGCTTCATTTACTTTTCCAACATTATTAAACATTGGCGCTCCGCCCGACCAAGTTTCGTACCAATGGAATCCCATTCCCCAAACATACTTTGATGCTTCTGGATCTGAGTAAATTACGTTGGCACGGTAATTCATTAAATCACGGTTATGATCCCAAACAATAATTTTTTTATTGCCAAGGTTTTCTTTTTTCAAAGTTGGTCCAAGATAATTTTTGATGAAATCTCTTTCGGCTTCAGCTGTGTAAATACAAGATTCCCAAGTCTGAACCGCCATTGGTTCATTTTGTGTAGAAGTTCCCCAAATCGGAATTCCTTCTTTTTCGTAGGCTTTAATAAATTTCACATAAAAGTTGGCCCAAGTCTGGTAATATTCAGGAAGCAAAGTTCCTCCTTTTAATACATTTTTATTGCTTTTCATAAAAGCATTTGGTGACCAAGGCGCAGCGTATGTTGTCAATTTTCCACCTGCTTTCTGAATGGCTTGTTTTATTAAAGGAATACGATATTGCCTGTCATGGTCAATAGAAAAAGTCTTCAGGTCTTTGTCTCCTTCTTCGATATAAGAATAGCTTCCACTGCTAAAATCAGAACTTTGAATTGTTGTTCTTAGCAAAGAATAGCCTATTCCTTTTTGTGTATCGTAATAAGCATTTAAGAATTCTGCTTGTTTTTCTTTTGAAAGTTTAGCAAATATTTCGGCGCTAGCATCTGTAATTGCTCCTCCGATTCCCATAAAAGTCTGAAACTTTTTGGCTGGCTGTACAAAAACAGAAGTTTCTGTTTCTAAAGGCTGTTTTGCAGCAGAAAAAGTCAAATTATCTGTAGTGGTTAATCGTAACTTTGAGTTTTCTGCAGTAGTATAAACGGTTATTTTTTTGCCGTTGGTTGTAAACTCTTTTTTTGTTTTTGGCTGTTGTGCAAAAGCTGCTGCAGCAAACAAAAGGCATAAAATTTTTAGGCTATTTTTTTTCATTCGCTTCCAATTATTATTTTTTTAAATTGAAGTTTAGAAGAAATCAAAAAACGAGTTCTACCCTTTTGAAGGATTTAAAAAATAGCCCATACTCATAATGATTATGGGCTATTTACAACCAAACTTAAACTTAACTTAACTTTTTATTTTTGTCGGAATTCAACTTTTATTGGTAGTTAGGATTTTGTTTCAATTTAGTACCGTTAAGTTCTGTGTACGGAATTGGGAAAATCTCATCTGTTCCAGCGTCAAAGCCTCTGTCAGATAATGCAGCAGCTGCATCTCCCCATCTTACTAAATCAAAGAATCTATGTCCTTCACCTGCTAATTCCATTCTTCTTTCATGTTTGATCGCCGCTAATGTTACAGGCACATGAGGTAGTTTTGCTCTATCTCTAACTGCATCTAGTAAAGCTTGTGCTCTTGCTCCAGATCCTAAAGCTTCTGCTTCCATCAAGTAAGTATCTGCAAGTCTGATTACATAAGAGTTTTGTTTGTAGTTCAACTCTGAGTTACCACCACCTGTACTAACATCTGACTGTCTTGGAAGATATTTATTCAAGAAATATCCTGTGTCTTGGTAAGCAGGAATATAGTTTGCCTTACCTGCCGCTTTTAAAGCTTTTAAGTCAAGAATTGTAGCACCTAAACGTGGATCACCCTGCATTGCATCATATAATTTTTGAGTTGCAACGTTGAAAGCCCATCCTGAAGGAAGATTTGGTGCAGTAGAACCTGCTGGTCTAGAATATCCTCTAGGTCCAACCATAATGTTTAAAGAGTTTCCTTCGTCTCTACCTTGTCCCCAGAATGTCCAGTCAGAGTTACCTGCACTACTGTGAGATACTTCGATTAATGACTCTTCATTGAATTTGTTTGATGTTACCCATAAATCACTAAATTCAGGCAATAATTTATTACCGTATTGGTTTACAGCTCCTGGCGTACCGTTTACTTCTGCTAATACAGCTGCCGCTTCGGCTTTTTTACCTTCAAACAAATACACTTTTCCTAAAAGTGCTTGAGCTGCTCCTTTATTAAATCTTCCAGCTTCAGTATCTTTTACCACAGTATTTGGTAAAACTGCAATAGCCTCAGTTAAATCTTTCTCTATTTGAGCATAAATTACTTCTGGTGCAACTTGCTCTGGAGTATAAATTGTTTCTGTAGTTAATGGCTCTAAAACTAAAGCAAGGTTTTTGAACATTCTTACTAAATTGAAATAGTAAAGTGCACGCAATGTTTTAGCTTCTGCTGCAAATCTGTTTCTAACCGCATCATTCATTGTTGCAGATGGCAACTTAAATAATAAAAGATTTGCTCTAGAAATACCTTGGTAGTGATCGCTCCAGTAACTTCCAGGAATTGTAATAGAAGTAAGTGAATGGGTAGAGAAATTCTGGATTCCTGTTCCATCTGTAGAGCTACCTCCACCAGCATAAAAATCATCAGAACCTGCATTTAGCATTGCTACCAAGTTTTCAAAACCTCCGGTGTTTTTTCTCATCGGATCATAAACTCCAATTAAAGCGGCATAACATTGCTGTTCATTAGAAAAGTATGTACTTGTATCAAATTTTCCTTCTGGGTTGATGGTTACAAAATCTTCAGAACAAGATCCTAGAACCGCCATTGCCACAGCTATATATATATATTTAAATTTTATCGTTTTCATGATTCTTTAATTTTTTTAAAATTGAACGTTAGCTCCAAACAGAATAGATCTTGCTTGCGGATAAACTCCTTTATCTACACCATAAACCTGACCTCCAATTTCTGGATCATACCCAGTGTATTTTGTAAAAGTTACTAAGTTTTCTCCTGTTAGGTAAAAACGAACCTTATCTGCTCCAATTTTAGATGATAAATTACTTGGCATTGTGTATCCAAGAGTTACTACTTTTAAACGTAGGTAATTTCCATCTTCAAGATAAAAATCAGACATGTTTGTGTAGTTTTTATTTGGATCGTTATTTGTCAATCTTGGATAATCATTTGAAGTTCCTTCTCCATGCCAACGATCTAAAGCTTTTGTCTGATAGTTTGCATTAAGTACATCTAACCTTCTTAACCCTTGGAAAATTTTGCTTCCAGCAGCTCCTTGAGTAAATGCCATAAAGTCAAAGTTTTTGTAATCTAAGTTTACTGTAAAACCAAAAGTATATTTAGGCACGTTAGTTCCTAAGAATTGTTTATCGTCATCAGTAATTTTTCCATCATTGTTAGCGTCAACCCAACGGAAATCTCCAGGTTTTGCATTTGGCTGAATTAAACCTCCAGATGCATTTTTGTATGCTGCAACTTCTGCATCATTTTGGAAAATTCCAGCTGTTCTAAATCCGTAAAACTCGTTAAAAGAGTGTCCAACTTGTGTTCTAGTTACCGGCCCCATAGATTGGAAAGAAGCATCTCCGACAATAAAGTTTGTAGATGATCCAACATAAGTAATTTCGTTTTTCAAGTATGCAAAGTTTGCATTCACACCCAAATTAAACTCTCCAAGTCTTTTCTTGTATCCCAATTCTGCTTCAAAACCACTATTGTCCATATCGGCAATATTTGCAGAAGGTGCATCAACAACTCCAACGTATCCAGGAATTACAATGTTTCTTAAGATTCCTTTTGTTGTTTTTTTGTAGTAATCAAGAGTAAGAGAAAAATCACTAAATAATTTTGCATCAAGACCTACTGTAGTTTGAGAAGTTTCTTCCCATCCTAAGTTTGCATTTGGAAGAGTAGAGTTTCCGTAACCTGTAGTAATACCTCCTGAAGTTCCAACAGCATAGTTATAACCTCCAACAACTGTTGCTCTATATTTAAAATCATCGATGTTATCATTACCTACAACTCCGTAACCTCCACGTAGTTTTAATGTATTCACTACATTGTTCTCTTTCCAGAAACCTTCTTTTGAAACTACCCATCCTAAAGAGAATGAAGGGAAAACTCCCCATTTTTTGTTTTCACCAAAACGAGTTGAACCATCACGACGAACAATACCAGTAAAAAGATATTTTTCCATGTAATCGTAGTTCGCACGTAAAAACAATGAAGATAATTTGTGCTCAACAAAATCACTTGCTCTGTTAACTCTATCAGATTGTGGAATATCAAAGTTAAAAGAAGCATCCTTGTAGCTTGTAATTGGCAATCCAAACATTGTTACTCCAATAGAACCACCAATATTTTCAACATAAGCGCCCTGTCCTGCTAAAACACTTAGGTTGTGATCTCCAAATTTATTAGCATAACTTAAAGTATTCTCTAATGTCCATGCTAAAGATCTGTTATTATTTTGACTGTAATTATTTCTATCAGCCTTCATGTTTGGGTTTAAGAAGAAAACTGGAGTAAACATTTCATCTCCCCAATAAGCTAACTTACCACCAAGTGTAGTTCTAAATTTTAAGTGGCTTGTAATATTAGCCTCTAAATAAGCATTTCCAACAAAATCATCTGACCAGTTGTATCCTCCTAATCTTGTTTGGATATAACCTAGAGGGTTTGTCATCTCTTGTTGCACTAAAGAAGAAATTCCGTAAGGATTACCATTTGCATCTCTAACAACATTTGGATTAGTATAAAAACCTGAACTTGCTTCAGTAGGATCTGTTACTACTAGTGGAGTAAGCGGATCTAAGTTAACTGCAGAGCTTAAAGGTCCTCCAAACTCACTGTTTGTATTACCAATACCTTTTGTTTTTTGGTGTGTGTATCCAAAAGTTTGTCCGAAAGTAAAGTAATCAGAAATTTTGTGTGTTGAGTTTAATCGGAAGTTTTTCTTTGTATAGTTAGAAATATCTGTAGTAACGATACCTTCCTGATCTTGAATTCCGAAAGAAGCATAGAAAGTAGATTTTTCACCACCACCACTAATACTTAATTCGTGTGTGTATCTGAAAGCAGAATCATTAAAGATTGCATCCTGCCAATCTGTACCTTTTCCATAAGATGCTGGATTTTGGTATTTAAGTGCACCTCCGTCATTTAAAGATTTTTCATTCATTAAAGTTGCATACTGAGTAGCATTCAACATATTTAATCTCTTGGCTGGAGCAGAAACACCTGCAAAACCATTATAGTTTACAGAAATTTTTCCTGACTTACCTTTTTTAGTTGTAACTAAGATAACCCCTGTAGCAGCACGAGTACCATAGATTGCAGCAGAAGCAGCATCTTTAAGCACCTCGATAGACTCAATATCACTTTGGTTGATAAAACCAATAGCATTTGCATCTACAGCAATACCATCAACAACCCAAAGAGGGTCATTTCCACCTTCTCTAAATGTAGTGATACCTCTTACACGAACTTTAGACTTTTCACCTGGCTGTCCAGAAACTGCGGCAACAGAAACCCCTGCTACTCTACCCTGTAAAGCCTGCTCAACTCTTCCGTTTGGTACTTTTTCAAGATCAGCCGATTTTACACTTGAGATTGCCCCAGTTACAACAGATTTCTTTTGAGTACCATATCCGACAACTACAACCTCATTTAAAGATTGTGATTCTGGTTTTAATTGAATTGTAATTTTTGTTCTTCCGTTTACTGCTTCTGTTACTGTAGCGTAACCAATAAAAGTAATTGTTAGTGATCCGTTTGAAGGTGCCTGAATTTGGAATTTTCCATCAAAATCTGACGCCGTAGATTTTGTAGTACCTTTTAATACAACTGTTGCGCCTGGAACAGGCAAACCATTTTCATCGTTAATTATTCCATTTACTGTGACATCCTGAGCCACAGCTATAACCGAGAATAATAAAGATGAAATACAAAAAACAAGTAATTTTGTTAATTTCATTTTTCTAAAAATTTTGGTTAATTAATTAGTAATTTGATGCAATACTAAAACTAAATTTTTACTTTTCACATCAAAAAGTCACTACAAAAACACATCAAATCGAAATAAATAATATTATAAAAACACATCAAAAAAAATACAAACTATTGATTTTTAAACAATTAATAAAATAAAAAATAGTACTAAAAAAAAGTTAATTTTAAAAAATAACACTACATTATATTTTTGAGTGAAAACTTTATTAAATATTATTAAAACTACAACGTGGTAGTACTACAAAACAACCTATAAAGAGCTATTTTATAGACTATTACAGCAAAAAAAGTTTCAGATTTTGCAAAAACCAAAAAATAGAGAATATCATATTTTTACCCTACTTTTTTTACATTATTAATAATAATTTTTACTGAAAGAAAAATCTTATTTTCAATAAATTTACAGGAAAAAACTTATTTTTAATACGTTTTTTAAGCTTGTAATTGTAAAATTTCGTCTTCGAAAATGGAGAAAAACGCCATTTTTAATGCAAAATGATGAAATACGGCCATTTTCATCTAATTGAAAAACTGAAAAGCCTTTTTGTCTTAAAAGGATTTTAAAGACTTAAATTAATTTTGATTTGTAGAGATGAAAAAACACTTCGCATACGCATCAAAAAGAACAACAGCGAGAGCCCAAATCTTTATGAAAAAAGCAGAAAGAATCTCAGCCTAGCTTCTCAAGTCCTCTGATAATGTTCTAAACAGAAAGGAAAAAGAATTTAGCTGGAATACAGCCCAAAAATTGAATTGGAACAACACTTTTTTGGCTTTATACCCCTTATTAACATCCACAAGCATCAATTATTTGACTGCTAAACCTATAAGTAAAAAAAAAGCCCGTAATCGAAATTACGGGCTACCAGGCAATAAACTTAACTTAAACTAACCATAGTTTAAATCTTAAAATACACTTTCAGCATTAGAATAAAGCGTAAATAAGGTTTGAAATTCGAAAAAGGAATTTTTTAGTCTTCCTTTTTCGAAATAACTAACACAAAATATATTATTCAGGCTTATAGACAAAAGTCCAACCTGTTTTAGGATCTTTTAAACTTTTTGGTACATATAATACTAATTTATCTTCTGTAAGGGTAATAATATTATACTCATTCTCAGAGTTTCCAGCTTCATACCCCAAGATTTTTGATTTTTTAATAAATAACTTTTTGTTAGTAACATCCAAAACAAAGCTGCCCTTTTCAGCGGCTGCAGATGCTGTTTGGTAATGGTTGTAATTTGGCGCACCATCCAAATCAAAATGCATTTTACCTTCAACATCTAGTGGAGGGCAACATTCTCCCCCTGCATTCCACCATGCACTCATCGCCGAATTAGGATCATTCGGAGGAGACATAAACCAAAACAATTCACCTGAACCTGCAGTACCATCAAAAACCCATGTTTTACCTTCTTTAGCATTTGAACCTAATAAAGCTCCCCATTCTGGTGGAACAGGATGATCTAATACACTAATTGTAACAGGAATTGTTTTTTCAAAAAATTCTGCACCTAACGTCCCTTTAAAAGCAAAATTAAAAGTTCCAGTCACCGGCATTGTAATAGTACGAGTATCTGTTAACGCCTTGTCTATTATATAATCCCAATAACCACTAATACCAGGACTAAGCATTTCAAGTTTAATTTCATTACCACCAGCCGTAGTATTTGTTGCTTTAAGCTGGACATTCTCAACAGTTGTTGAATTGCTCAAATGCTGTTCGTCTACAATTGGGTCACACGCCGAAAAGACCAGCGTAAAGGCAGCAATTAGTAAATATTTTATATTATGAATTTTCATCTTTCTAATTATTAATAGTTAATAAATATTACCACCCCGGATTTTGATTATAAACTCCATTTAATAGTCTTATTTCAGTTTCAGGAATCGGAACTAACCCTTTAGTTTCAGATCTGTATTTTACACTATAATTAGCATCAACACCGGAGTTTCTAACTTGAATCACATCATTAAATGCGGTATCTACATCTCCCCAACGAACTAAGTCAAACCAATGTAATCCTTCGAAGGCCAACTCGTGTAAACGCTCTGTTTTGATATTATCAAGAGAATATCCAACAGGTCCTAATTTTGCTCTTAGTCTTACTGCATTCATACCTTCTGGCGTTTTAGTAATTTCAGAATGCATTAATAATACATCAGCAAAACGCATAAGAATAAAGTCTTGAGCATGCATTAACTGCATATCGGTAATTTTCCAATCGTACATCTGAACAAACATTCCAACATATGATCCTTTACCATTATCGTGCTGTAATGCAACATATTTTTTATTAAAATACCCTGTTTCATGATCTCCTTTATCAGCTGCATAACCAGCTGTTCCTTGTTCTGCTTTACCCACTTCAAGTATAGATCCTCTTTTTCTTGGATCGGCATCATCCCATCCTGAAAATAATTTTGGATTTACAGTACACCATCCCCAACCTTCTCCAAAAGGTGCTAATGAGTTACCGCGTAATGAATTAAACAGAGCAAGTCTATTAGTATAACTCTGACCATTTGTCCAATCCCAGCTACCAAAAGAGTATCTTTGCATAAACATTGTTTCAAAGTTTCCTGTTCCAAATGTTGGTGTAGCACCGTCTTGACCTACCCATGACAAACCTTCTGCTGCAGCCCAAGGCAATAGAGTATCATCTTTTGCGCTTTTATTTACATAAGAATATGGCCAAAGATTTCTAAAATCAGCTGCTAGCTTATAACCGCTATTATTGATACAATCATTTAAATAAGCCCCAACTTGTGTTGCCGTTAAAGCACCGCCTCCAACAAGAGGCAAATCTGTCGTTGCTTGCTTTTCGATGTTGCTCATGTAACCCGTATAAAACAAAAACACACGTCCCATATATGCTTCCGCAACCCATTTATTTGCATGACCGTATCTTGAAGTCGGAAGGCTTGTAAACGGTGTAGAAGGCATAGTTTCAATAGCTAGTTTTAAATCAGATGCGATTTGTGCGAATGTCTCAGTATAAGTCGATCTAGCAACTAATCTATCACCATCATATTTTACAATCAATGGTACCCCTCCAAAGAATTTTGCTAATCTGAAGTAAAAGAAAGCTCTCATAAACAAAGCTTCTCCAAGAGCTTGCTTTTTAAACTCATCTGCTAGTTGTGGCGTATCAAAATACTTAGAAAAATCTGCATCTGGAACTTTTTCAATAATAGCATTTGCTCTCGAAATTCCATTATATGATTGTCTCCACATATCACGATACGTATCTTCAGCAGGATCCTCAAAATTATCTACCCATTTTGCCGATTTATCATCAGGACCTCCCCCACCAAGCATCATATTGTCCATCAAGTTTGCGGCTACTTGTTCTTCACTATGCACATTCGCTGTATAGATGGCATTATAAATACCTGCCATTGCTTCGTCTATATCAGTAGGAGATTTATAAAAACTAGCTAAACTCTTTTCTGAAAGGTTCTCCGTATCCAGTTCATCATTACAGCTATACACTGTAAAAATTACTGAAATTGCTATTATATATCTTAGTTTTTTCATTGTCAATGTTTTAAATATTAAAAATCTGCACTTAATCCAAACATTACTGTTCTAGATTGCGGATATAAACCTAAATCTACTCCCGAAGCCCATGGAGCATTTGTATTGTCTCCAGACCAACGAACCTCTGGATCCATACCGTCATAATTTGTAAATGTGTATAAGTTATTTACAGCAACGTAGAATTTAAGATTCGAGATAAACTTAATATCTTTCAGTAATTCATTAAAATTATAGCCTACCGTTAAATTATTAATTCTCAAATAATCAGCATCTTGCATGTAGATATCAGAAATATAATTTGTATTTCTATTTGATACAGAACTTAATCGAGGCATCTTGTTTGAAGTTCCTTCTCCGTGCCAACGATCAAAAACATCTGAAGTGTAATTTTGTTTTGGGCTATCAGCAAATGATCTGTATGATTGCATTACCTGCATTCCATATTTACCTGCAAGTGTTGAATTCAGATAAACATTTTTGTACTCAAAGTTTAATTGGATTCCTAATTGGAAATTTGCATTTGGATCTCCAAGAATTACTTTATCTTTTTCATCAATAACACCATCGTTATTTTGGTCAACAAAACGAACATCTCCAGGACGCTGATCATTAAAATAAGGCTGACCTGTTGGACCTACATATTCATTAACTTCTTGTTGGTTCTGCAAAATTCCAGCAGTTTTAAAACCATAGAAAGCTCCAATTGGATAACCTACTTGTGCTCTAGAAATTTCAGATGTACCTTGCGACAACACGTGAGCAGGTCCATTAATTATACCATTACCATTGTCAATTCTAGTAATTTCATTTTTGTTAAAAGCACCGCTTACGGTTACGCCATATTTAAAATCTCCTATTTTATCTTTCCAAGATACAGAAACTTCAAAACCTTTATTTTCAATATCTCCTGCATTTTTGTAAGGATCATCAGCACCAGCAGTTCCTGGCAACTGTGCTTTAACCAGCCAGTCTCTAGTAGTTTTTTTATACCAGTCAAATGTTATCCCTAATCTTGAGTTGAAAAGACTTGCATCTAATCCTAAATCTAGCTGTTCAGATGTCTCCCAACTAACTGACGGATTAGGCACAGACGCGGGATAGGCCGTTTGGCCAGAAACTGGCTTTGTGTCTCCAAAAAAGTAACCAGGAAAAGCATATTTAATGCTAGATGTATAATAGAAAGCATAATCTGTATATTGGTTACCGTTTTGTCCCCAGCTAGCACGTAATTTCAAGAAATCAAGGTATTTTGAAGTGCCTGCCATAAAATCTTCTTTACTAATAACCCACCCAGCGGCCACAGACGGGAAATTTCCATACTGATACCCATCAGCAAAATTGGAAGATCCGTCACGTCGTATAACAGCAGAAAGAAGATATTTTTCTTTATAGTCATACTGTGCACGTGCAAAATATGACATAATTGCGCCTCCACCAGCTGCTTTATCAAAACCTGTCGTATTAATATCTGCAATAGATCCAGGACTTTTTGTATTATTTAAATAAGCATATTTTGGATCATTTGGAAACAATAAACCATTTCTAGAACCATAGACATCATTTTCAACAATTCTTTTCCATAACTCTGTACCAATTACAGCGTTAATATTATGATTTCCAATTTGCTTTTGATATGCGAGAGTATTCGTCCAAGTTGAGTTTGCACCAAAGTACTGAGATTGTGTTGCGCCATCAACAGCATCATTGTAAAGCACTCCCAAATGGTATGTTGGGTTCATTGTTCTGTTGTAACCAAACCATGAATCGATTCCGTATACGGTTTTAAATCTAAGATTCGAAATTGGCTCAACTTCTAGAAATACATTACCAATGATTTTATGGTCTTTTGGATAATTGTAATTACTTCTGTAATACATTACCGCCAAAGGATTTGTCTGATTTGTATTTAAACCGTCTAATGTAGGAGTAAATCCATATTCATTAATATTTCTATCAATTGCTGTCTGCCAATAAGCAGGCTGCAACGGGTTTTGAGTTAGAGCATTATGCAAGTCATTACCATAAATATTTCCATTTGAGACATCTCTTTTTTGAATATTGGTATACGTCAAATTTTCTCCAATAGTAATGATATTATGGCTTTCATTTTTTTTCAAAACCATTTGCGTATTCATCCTTGCCGTTAATCTTTTAAATCCAGCATCTACAATATTTCCACCCAATATACCGTCTTGATCAAAATATGAAACCCCAAATGAATATGTAATATCTTCAGTTCCACCTGTAATATTAAGCGAATGATTTACTATAGGAGCATCCTTTTTAGACATTTCATTTATCCAATTAGTTCCAGTCCAACCGTTTTGCAATTTATTCCAGATTTCTTCTCCAAGCTGTGTTCCAGCTCCTGGATAATTACGCTCTAACCAATCATTAGAAGTTAGCATTGTTTTCCAGTCATTTGGCGCAAGTCCATCATTAACTCTCCCTTCATCCATGATATACATATACTCTTGAGCATTTAAAGGATCCAGATTTTTGTAGATGTTTTGAATTCCAAAATAAGTGTCATAAGAAATTCTAGCTGGCCTTCCTTTACGTCCTTTAACTGTAGTTACCAAAACGACTCCATTTGCCGCTCTAGAACCATAGATTGCAGCAGAAGCCGCATCTTTAAGAACATCAATAGATTCAATATCTGAAGGGCTCAAATAATCGATATCACCTACAGCGACACCATCTACAATGTACAAAGGATTTGAATTTCCGATTGTACCAATACCACGGATGACCACTTTTGTACCTGCACCCGGCGTACCACTATTTCTTGTAATGCTTATACCCGGTGCAATACCTTGCAAAGCCTCCATTGCAGAACCAGTATTTAATTCCTGCAATGTTTCTCCTTTTAAGTTGGTAGAAGCACCAGTAATCAAAGCTTTCTTTTGTGTACCGTACCCGATAACCACAACTTCATTTAAACTTTGAGATACTGCTTTTAGAACAATTGTGAGCTTTGTTTTTCCGCCTATTGTCTCATTCACAGTTTCAAAACCAACGAAACTAATCGTCAAAGTTCCATTAGAGGGAGCGCTGATCTGAAATTTCCCATCAAAGTCAGATGCAGTTGCTTTATTGGTCCCCTTTACTAAAACCGTCGCACCTGGGACGGGTAATCCACTTTCGTCATTAATGATTCCATTTACCGTCACATCCTGAGCAAATGCGACTACAGAAAACAGTAAAGACGAAACACAAAAAATAAACAATTTTGTTAATTTCATTTTTCTAAAAATTTTGGTTAATTAATTAGTAATTTGATGCAATTATAATGTTAAATTTTAATAAGTATTAGATTAATATTCTTTACAAAAACACTTCAAATTAAATTTTAACACACTACAAAAACACAACATTTATCACTTAAATAATTAATTTACAATATTTTAATTTTGAAAAAAAAATGTTACAAAAATGTTAATTAAAAAAAACGTATATTACATTAGTTTAACAACGACTATTGCGTTATAAATTAAAAATAATTCAAAAAACTTGATTGATTCTGATTGATAAATCAACAGTTTAAAATCAAAATAGAGCATTTATAATAAAAATATATTTAAAATTTTATGAAATTCTTAGTTAGATCTTATGTAATATTTTTACTATTTTTCTTACAAATAAAAAGTTTCTCTCAAGTAAAAAATATCGGAATTCCAGATATAAAAAATTATAAAAGATCAGAGTATAAAGGTGGAACTCAAAACTGGAGTATTGATCAAGACAAAAATGGAAACATTTATTTTGCAAACAACAGCGGATTGATCCAATTTGATGGTTCAAACTGGCATAAATACTCTTTACCAAACAAATCTGAGATTAGAAGCTTAAAAATTGATGCTTTAGGAAGAATATTTGTTGGAGGAAACAACGAATTTGGATATTTTAAAAATGATGAAAAGGGAATTTTAAAATATCATTCTCTCTACAATCTATTAAGCCCTATAGATAAAGAAAACATCAACTTGATCTGGAGAATACATATTTTTAATGGTGAAGTTATATTCCAATCTTTCAGTAAAGTTTTTTTTCTTAAAAATGAGAAAGTTACCACACTCACTGCCCCACACAAATTTCAATTTTCATTTCTAGTCAACAATCGTTTATATTTCCAAGACAAAACATTGGGAGTACTCGAATATAAAAACAGAAAACTTACTGCAATAAAGGGAACCACAGTATTTAATGACAAAGAAATATGGTCGCTTTTTCCATTGTCAAATAATAAATTATTATATGCTACTTTAGAAAAAGGCCTTTTTGTATCTGAAAATGGCATTATTAAACCGTGGGCAACAGAAGCCAATGAATTTATCAAAAAAAATACTTCGTTAGGCGGATCCCTAATTAAGAACAAATTTATAATACTAAATTCTGTATTAGACGGGGCAATTATCTGCGATCTAAACGGAAAAATAATCCAGCATTTAAATAGGCAAAAAGGCATTCAGAACAATACAATTCTAGCCTCATTTGTAGACAATAAAGGCAATATTTGGCTTGGTCTTGATAATGGTATCACTTTTATAAATGAAAATTCGCCTTTCTCTTTTTTTGATTATAGCTACAACATAGGTACAGTATATGCCTCTACAATGCACAATGGCAATCTTTACGTCGCCACAAACCAAGGACTGTTTTACCATCCTTGGGGAGGTTCTTTTAAAGACAGCCCTTTTACAAGAGTAGAAGGAACTATTTCACAGGTTTGGAATATTCAAGTTTTAAATAATGTATTAATATGCGCCAGTAACAGCGGAGCATTAATTATTGAAAACAACCGAGTTTCAAAAATACTCGACAACAAAGGATATTTTGGATTCAAAAAAATACCAGACCATGAAAATTATATAATAGGAGAAAGCTATAATGGCTTTTCTGTCTTTAAAAGATCAGCTTCTGGATATGATTATTTACATCAGGTAAAAGGATTTGATGAAACTACCAATAATTTTTCTGTAGAAATAGATGCAAATTATTTATGGTTAAAGAAAAATCCTTTCTTATATCAGGTAAAATTATCTGAGGACTTGCAAAGATTTGATTTCATAAAAAAACACGTCAACATATCCGAAAAATATAAAGGAATAAACAGTCTTCAAAACATAAATGGCAAAGTCTACTTCCAAGTAAAAAATCATTTTTACAGATACTCCGTAGAACAGGAAACATTTTTTGAAGATAAAAAAATCACAAATTTATTCAACGGAATTCCAACTATCAACACCTTAATTGAAGATTCTGCCGGAAATTTATGGTATGCATTTAACGAATCACTTGGCGTACTAGTCAAAAACAAAAATGGGACTTTTGCCAAGAAACAAGCCATATTCTCCAATTTGACAGGAAATTTGGTAAATAATTATATTTCGGTGAATGCCATAGATTCACAAAATATTTTTATTGGATTAACAGATCGTTTGGCGCACTACAATTCAACTATTCCGAACACTTTTATGACGAAGCCCAAAGCTTTTATAGAAAGCTTTACAAACCCTGGTGACACTATTTTAACTGGTAATCTGGAGAATAAACTGGAATCTTACAGCATACCATACAAATACAATCGTGTCAAATTTACTTTTGCATCGCCAACATACGAGAATCAGGAAAACGTAATGTATTCTTATAAATTAGAACCTTTTGAAGAAAATTGGCGCGGCTGGTCGTCTACAGCCATAAAAGAATATACCAACTTAAGAGAAGGCAATTATGTAATGAAATTAAAAGCCCGAAACAGTTACGGTATAGAGTCAAATATCACCGAAGTAGAATTTACAGTATCTCCTCCATGGTACAGACATTTCTTAGCTTATTTATTCTACCTGGTTCTTATTTTACTTGGCGCGTATTTAATCTCAGTTAGAATTAAACTGAAAATTAGAAAGAATAGGTATTATGAGACTATTGAACAAAGAAGACTATATCTTGAAAAAGAGTCAAAAATAAGACACGAACAACACGATTTGGAAAAGGAAATTGAAAAGCTGAAAAACGACAAACTCCAAATAAAAATCTTAGCAAAAGACAAAGAACTAGTAAACAACTCTTTACAAGTAGTGAAAAAGAATAAAGTTCTAAACGGAATTATTCATAAACTAAAAGATATTGACACTGGAATTCTAGACGAAACCACCAAAGCTGAGTTTAGCAAATTGCATAAAAGTATCGTAAAAGAAGTAAATACCGATAAAAGCTGGAAAGACTTAGAGAAACACATTAAGAACGTGCATTTCGAATTTTTAAAGCGATTAAAAGGACAATATCCGACTATTTCTCCTCGAGAATTAGATTTATCGACTTACTTGTTAATGAACATGTCTACCAAAGAAATAGCCGAAATTATGAACATTTCGACAGGAGGTGTCGAACTGGCACGCTATCGTCTAAGGAAGAAATTAGGCCTAAACAAAAAAGAAAACCTGATCGGGTTTTTAATGAGTATTTAAAAAAAGAAATCCATTCAATAATGAATGGATTTCTTTTTTTAAATATAATCTAATGTTCGCTCTAAGGCCATGCCACGCGAACCTTTTATTAATATCATATTAGAATCAAACTTGAAAGTCTTTAGAAATTCTGCAAAAGCATCAAATGCTTCAAAAAACTGAATATTTTCATTTGAAATCTTACCTGCAAAAAAAGCTTTCCCTATTAGAAAACAAATAGCCTCTTTTTGGTCTGCTAAAGAATCAATTATAACTTTATGTTCATGAAGACTTTCATCTCCCAATTCGAACATATCTCCAAGAATCATAACTTTATTCTTCTTGTCTAATTGCAAAAAGTTGGTAATTGCAACCGCCATACTGCTTGGATTAGCATTATAAGCATCTAAAATGATCTCATTTGTACCTTTTTGCATCATTTGAGACCTGTTGTTTGCAGGAATATAATTCTCGATAGCGCTCTTTATATCGCTTTCTTTTACATCAAAGTATTTTCCGATTGCAGTTGCTGCATTTATATTATTAGCGTTGTAAAGTCCAATTAAATGAGATTCAATTGTAAAATCATTGTATTCAATAGCCACAAAAGGATTTGCGGTAATAGTCTGAATATTTAAATCTGCATTTTCTTTTTTTACTCCAAAAGTAAATGATTTTATTCCTTTTGATTTCTCAATCTGAATTGGATCTTCCAGATTTACGAAAACCGTTTTCTGTTTTGATGCAAGATACTGGTACATTTCACTTTTACCTGCAATAACACCTTCAACTCCGCCGAAACCTTCCAAATGGGCTTTTCCAAAATTGGTTATATATCCAAAATCAGGTTGTGCAATTTGACACAAAAATTCGATTTCTTTTTGATGATTGGCTCCCATTTCAACAATTCCAATTTCTGTTTCTTTAGTAAAAGAAAGCAATGTCAACGGCACACCAATATGATTATTTAAATTGCCAATAGTCGCCTTTGTTTTAAACTTTTTGGACAACACAACGTTGATTAATTCTTTTGTCGTGGTTTTTCCGTTACTACCTGTTAAGGCAACAATTGGAAGCGCTAAATAGTTTCGATGAAATCTTGCCAATTCTTGAAGCGTTTGCAAACTGTTCTCTACCAAAATAGTTCTATCGTCAATAAAGTAAGATTCATTATCAATAATAACGTATAAAGCTCCTAATTCTAAGGCTTCTTTGGCAAACGTATTAGCATCAAATTTTTCTCCTTTAATAGCAAAAAACATCGATTTTTTTTCGATTTTTCTTGTATCGATAGACAGAGAACTGCATTGCAAAAATAAGTTATGAATGTCTTGAATATTCATTTATAAATTTTTTAATATGTCATAAAAGTAGAAAAAAAACAATAAAAAAATTCCAAATTCCAGACTGAATATTCAGTTATTGGAATTTGGAATTTTTTATATTTTAATTCCTAAATCTTAGTTTCTAGGAGATTTTCTTCTTTCAGATTTTGAACCTACTCTAGACATTGCACATCTGAAACCAATGTAATCAGTTGCCATATCTTGAGGGAAGTATCTTCTTTGAGCTGGGTCTAACCAGTAAGCTCTATCTCTCCAAGAACCTCCTTTGTAAACTCTTACTTTATCATCGATTAAAGTTGTACGTTTACTAGAGTTATCATACTTTCTGATCATTTTTCCTAAACTGTCTGTTGTAACATTATGTTTAGGAGAGTTGTACATAGCTTGATCTGCTTTAGATCCAGACTCTGAGTCACCAAAATCAAAATATCTAGATGATTGTTTATCACCATCTCTGTAGTTGATGTTGTCACTTGTACTAAAGTTTTGTCTCAAATACGTTTCTTGCTCGTCAACCGGAACCTGTGCAATTTCTCCAGGAAGGTTTCTTGCAATAACTTTACCGTTACTTAAAGTGTCATACTTAATGTTAGAAGTAGAAACGATTTCAAGTTTACCGTCTTTACCAATTTTGTTTTTAGCATATTGATTTCCTCTGTAGTAGTTAAAATCATTTGCTTCATTATCAATAATTGGTCTATAAACGTCAGCTACCCATTCTGCAACGTTTCCAGCCATATCATAAAGACCGAAATCGTTTGGCGCATAACTTTTCACAGCATTTGTAATATCAGCACCGTCATCTGACCAACCTGCAATTCCACCGTAATCACCGTTTCCTTGTTTAAAGTTAGCCAATTGGTCACCTTTGTTTTTACGTTTGTTAGAACGTGTATAATCTCCAGACCAAGGATATTTCTTTTGTCCTTTATAGATGTTGTATTCTCTTTGTCCAACGTCTGCAGCTGCTGCATACTCCCATTCTGCTTCAGTAGGAAGTCTATACTCTGGCAAAATAACACCAGAAGAACGTTGAGCATAAACATTTTTCTCTTCAGGAACTACACCGTCTTTACCAGCTTTCGGTCTTCTTCCGTTAGGGTTTTTCTTTAACACTAATTCTTCATTTCCTCCATAAGTTGTAGATGGAGATGCAACGTAAGCTTCAGTATTAAATAAACTTTCAGCACTTACATCATTTGTTTTAGCACCTTTTTTAAGATACCCGTTTTTTTCTAAAACAGCCTCGTTTACACGGTCTGTTCTCCATTTGCTAAATTCAACTGCTTGAATCCAGTTAACACCAACTACAGGATAGTTAGCATAAGAAGGGTGTCTCAAATAGTTATTAGTCATCGTTTCGTTGTATCCTAAACGATTTCTCCAAACTAATGTATCAGGAGACGCTCCTTCGTAAATATTTTTGTAATTTTCTTCTGTCGGTGGGAAAACTTTCTTTAACCACTCTAGGTATTCTAAGTACATACCGTTCGTAACTTCGGTTTCATCCATATAGAATGATTGAACGTGTTGTTGAGTTGGTGTGTTATTCCAATCGTGCATAACATCATCCTGTACTTTACCCATAGTAAACGTACCTCCTTCAACAAAAACTAAACCAGGACCAGCCTGTTGTTTTTTACCTGCATTTCTGGCAGCAGTTCCATTCTGACTATCTACATCCCAGCCAGTAGCTCTAGAAGCGTGAGTGGAACTCGATTTTTTGCTACAACTAGCCGTGCCCAACATCAATACCATTGACATCATTAACTGCAAGACTACAATTTTGTTTACTTTCATACTCATTCTTAGGTGATAAATTTAGGTGCTGCAATATAATAATTAACATTTAATTGGCAACATCTGTTCTAATAATTTTATTTAGCTGTTTTTTACCAGAAAATAACCTTTAGTTACGAACGCAAAAATATACTTTTTATTATTACTATAACATGAAATACTATATTTTTACTTACTAATTATTTTTTAATTAAATTTCGCCTTTTTAACAGATGAAGCAAGCATTTCTCATTTACATTTTTTTAATTCCAATCCTCTCGTTTTCACAGACAAATGGGGCAATAACAATCGATTGGCTAAACAAAAAAGAGGTAAATTATGGCGAAAACAAAATCATAATTCCGTACTTCTCAGGAAGCAGTTTTCGCTTCGACATTACAAAAAAAAGCATAACATTGCTTCAAAATCTAAATCAATCTAACATTTCAAACGGTAGTTTGGCACAAATTAGCAATGTCGTTTATGAATCGATTTCAAGAGCTGATTTAGGAGATTTAACACTTGAAAACATCCCTGAGAAACCAAATGAATCTGTAATAGTTACAAACGCAAGAGATGTACGATATTCTTTTCTTTCTTTGTCTCCTATAATTAAGGAAGGAAATAGCTACAAACGCATAAAATCCTTTTCTTACTTTATTAGCAATACAAACGCAAGAACTACAGCAACTTCTTCATTTCAAAAATCGGCAGCAATAGCAAACTCTGTTTTAGCTACTGGAGACTGGTATCGGTTTTACATTCAGAAATCGGGCGTTTATAGAATCGATAAATCTTTTTTGCAAAGTTTAGGATTTGACGCTTCTAAAGCTGACCCAAGAAGAATAAAAATTTACGGAAATGGCGGAAGAATGCTCCCTCTTGCCAACAGCGCTTATTATCCAGATGATTTAACTGAAAATGCGATACAAATTTTAGGCGAAAACGACGGTGTCTTTAACAACGAAGACTATATTCTTTTTTATGCCGAAGGAACTGATAATTGGAATTCTGAAAGCCAAACCAACTTAAATCTATACGACACTAAGTCTTATTATTATATTACAGCTTCTGGAGGCGATGGAAAGAGAATTCAAAATCTAAATCAACCGGCAGGAAATAGTTCTTTAGAGCTAAACACGTTTGATGACTATCAGTATCACGAAATCGACCAAACCAACATTGTGCATCTTGGTCGTCAATGGCTAGGAGAATCATTCGACATCAATCAGGAGCAGGAGTTCTCATTTAGTTTTCCAAACCTAGACACTTCCATACCAGTTAAAATAGAAGTAAGTGCCGCATCTGCATCTTTAACCACTACTTCTTTTGCAATATCAGCAAACGGACAAAGCGCGGGCTCCATAAGCTTCCCTTCTTTAATTGCAGACTCTGACACTAAATATACTACCGGAAAATTACCATCAAATGCCCAATTTACAGGAGCAGATAACATCAAAGTAAAACTTATCTATAATAATAATGGTGTTCCAGGATCAAAAGGCTACTTAGATTACATCAATTTAACAGCAAAAAGAAAACTTTTAGGAACAGGCAAGCAATTTCATTTTCAATACAATGCTGCAGGATCTTCGGCAGGAATTGTTAATTATACAATCGGAAACGCATCTGGAGTATCTCAAATATGGGATGTTTCTGACCTATATAATGTATCTAAAGCAGAAAATGCCAATCAGACTTCTTTTAGTTTTAAAGCCAATTTAGGAGAAGTTAGAAAATACGTCGCAATAGATCCATCCGATTATTATGTTCCGCTAAAAGAAAATCAGTCAAAAATTGCAAATCAGAATTTAAAAGGATCCATTTTCAGAAACAACCAAAACACTTTCCAAGATATCGATTATGCAATTATAACCCCTAAATCTTTAGCCTCGCAAGCCGAAAAATTAGCCAGTTTCCATAGAACCAATTCCAATTTAAATGTAAAAGTGATTTCATTAGAAAACATCTATCAAGAATTCTCTTCTGGCAAACAAGATATTGCGGCTATTAGAAATTGCATCAGATATATTTACAGCAATGCATCTTCGCCAGACAAAAGAATACGTTATGTTAACTTATTCGGGGATGCTTCATTTGACTATAAAGACCGTATTTCTAACAATACTAATATTGTACCTATATATCAATCCTTAATAAGCAATACTGTTGGCGAAGCTTCATTTGCTTCTGACGATTTTTATGGATTAATGGATTCTAATGAAGGGGTAATAATTCCTTCTCTTGGGGGAATCGATATAGCCGTAGGAAGAATGCTGGTTTCAGACAATGCCCAAGCACAGGAAATGGTCAACAAAGTCTTGGAATATTATGATATTAAATCGCATGGAAACTGGAGAAACAATGTTGTTTTAATCAGTGATGACTCTGACAAACCTGGCGATCAGACCTTACAAGCAAACCAAAATGCGCTTGCTGATCAAATCTCAACCGAAAAGCCTTTTTTCAATATTGATAAAATATTTTTAGACGCTTACACACAAGAAGCCTCCGCAGGTGGGTCGCGATATCCTAAAGCAAGAACTGATTTTTTTAATGCTTTTGAAAAAGGTGCCCTTATATTTAATTATTTAGGACATGGTGGCGAAGATGGACTAGCGAGCGAAAGAATTTGGGAAAAATCGGATGGACAAAACCTTACCAATCAATACAAATATCCATTATTCATCACAATCACATGTGAATTTTCTCGTTTTGATGACCCTACAAGACCTACAGCTGGAGAATATGTTTTCTGGAATCCGAAAGGAGGCGCTATTTCAATGCTGACAACAATTCGCGAAATCGGACAAACGAATGCCGAGGATTTTAACAAAACACTGAGCAAAAACCTTCTTTCGTATGGCTCAAATCAATACAATACTATTGCAGAATCTTTAAGAATATCTAAAAATGAAAATCCAAGCTCTTCTAGCAACGTTGTCTTTTACATAGGAGACCCTGCTTTAACATTAGCTATTCCTAAACCGCGAATTAATTTAACGAAAGTAAACGATATTGTGATTTCGCAAGCAATTCCTGATTTAAAATCCTTATCAAAAATAAAAATTTCAGGAGAAATCACAGACGAAAACAATACCCTTTTGAGCAATTATAACGGAGAATTGGCAACAGCTATATTTGACAAATTAATCACAAATACAACCTTAAACAATGACGGTTTTAGCCCTCCAATGCAGTTTAAAACTCTCGGAGAAACGATTTTTAGAGGAAATGCATCTGTAACCAATGGGCAATTTGAATTTAGTTTTGTGGTTCCTAGGGATATTAGAATTCCTGTTGACAACGGCAGGATCAGCTTTTATGCTAAAAAAAATGAGTCATTAGAAAACCAAACCGGTTATAATAACAGCATTAAAATTGGAGGAATAAACGAAAATGCACCTCAGGACAATATTAGTCCAAAAGTGAAGTTATATATGAACGATGAAACTTTTGTATCGGGAGGAATAACAAATGAATCGCCATTTCTTTTGGCTTTTTTAGAAGACGAAAACGGAATTAATACAGCAAGCGGAATCGGACATGATATTGTTGCTATTTTAGATGGAGACGTAAGCAATCCTTATATTTTAAATGATTATTATCAGACAAAATTAGACGATTACACCAACGGAAATCTACGTTTCCCTTTTCGAAATTTAGCTCCAGGAATGCATACCATAAGTTTTACCGCTTGGGATGTCTACAATAATCCCGTTACGAGTGAAATTCAATTTACAGTTGTTGGAGATGATTCCTTAACATTATCACACGTTCTTAACTACCCAAATCCATTTTCAACCTATACACAATTTTGGTTTTCTCATAACAGACCTTATGAGCCATTAGACGTGCAGGTGCAGGTAATGACTATTACAGGAAAAGTAGTCTGGACAAAAAATCAAACCGTTACAACAGAAGGATTTTTATCAAGAGAAATAACATGGGACGGAAGAGATGATTTTGGCGATAGAATCGGAAAAGGAGTGTATATTTACAAACTGACTGTAAAATCGAATTTAACAAATAAAAAAGCAGAAAAATACGAAAAGCTTGTCATCCTATAATATTATATATATTTGCACTACCAAAACACTAATCTCATAAATGAAAAAACTATCACTCTTACTAATTTGTATTTTTAGCATTTACAGCTCAAAGGCCCAGGAATCAAGGCCTATTGTTACTGGAGTACCTTTTTTATTAGTCGCTGCTGATGCTAGAGCAGCCGGTTTAGCAGATCAAGGGGTGGCCACTTCTGCAGACGTTTTCTCTCAACAATGGAACCCTGCTAAGTATGCATTTTCTGAAGATGCACAAGGGCTTTCTATCAGTTACACCCCTTATTTAACAGATCTTGCCAATGATATCTCATTAGGTCAGATTACGTATTACAACAAAATCAACGAAAAAAGTGCTTTTGCAGGAAGTTTTCGCTATTTTGGTTTTGGAGGAATTGAATTGAGATACACTGGAGACCCAAATGAAGCCGTAAGAGAAGTAAATCCAAACGAATTTGCCTTAGACGGATCTTATTCATTAAAATTAAGCGAGAAATTCTCGATGGCTGTTGCCGGACGTTTCATTAGTTCAAACTTAAAAGTTGCTTCAGAAGAAGTTGATGCTACATCTGCAAGATCTTTTGCTGTTGATGTCGCAGCTTTTTACCAATCTGAAGAAATTGCTTATCAAGATTTCAATGGTAGATGGAGAGCCGGTGTTAACTTCCAAAACATGGGACCAAAAATCAGTTATGATAATGACAATGTAAGTTCAAATTTCTTACCTGCTAATTTAAGATTAGGGGGAGGATTTGATTTTATTTTTGACGATTATAACAAACTTACTTTAAGTGCTGAACTTACTAAACTTTTAGTTCCAACTCCTCCAGGCATCGGAACACCTGTAGACGTAAATGGCGACGGAGACTTTGACGATCCTGAAGATATTTCACAGCAAGAAGCAACAGATATCGGTTACAGAAATTATAACGATATTGGATGGTTCGAAGGAATGTTTAAATCTTTTGGAGATGCTCCAGGTGGGTTTAAAGAAGAAATGAAAGAGGTGACCTATAGTATCGCTGGAGAATATATGTATCAAGATGCTTTTGCTTTCCGTTTAGGATATTACCACGAAAGCCCAGAGAAAGGTGCTAAACAATTTTTCTCTTTAGGAGCAGGATTTAAATACAACATTATGAAAATTGATGTTTCGTACTTATTCTCAGCATCTAAAATAAAAAATCCTTTAGAAAACACACTTCGTTTCTCTTTAACGTTTAACTTTGGAGACAAATACGACAATTACTAAAAAGAAAAGATTACAATAAAACAATTCAATCCAAATTCCTGCATTTTAGGAATTTGGATTTTTTTTCCCTTATAAACAGATGAAAGAAATCAACATAACCTCTTCATTTACAATATTTGATAATTTAAATGAACTCCCAGCTGAAATTCAGGATTTAATGAATCAAGCTGTTGAAATCAGAAAAAAAGCATACGCACCTTATTCAAAGTTTAAAGTTGGCGCTGCTTTACTTTTAGATAACGGAAAAGTTATTTTAGGGTCTAATCAAGAAAATGCCGCTTACCCATCTGGACTTTGTGCTGAGAGAACTGCGATTTTTTATGCGGGGAGTACTTATCCGGAAGCAAAAATTCTAAAAATAGCGATTACAGCAGCCTCAGATACCAATCAAACCAATGCTCCTATTCCTCCTTGCGGATCGTGCCGACAATCAATAGCAGAATACGAGATAAAACAAGACACCCCTATTGAAATCTATTTTATGGGAGAAATTGGTGAGATTTACAAATCGTCATCCCTAAAAAATTTACTCCCTTTGATGTTCGACAAAAAGTTCTTGTAAAAAAAAGCCAAAAAGTATCGTTTTAATTTTAGTTCTTAAATGTAATGTCTTATTTTTGCATCCCGACCTTTCGGGCGCAAATTTGTGGGAGGAAACTATTTTGCGTTACAGGCACAATAATCGATAACACAAACAACTTTAGCAAAAGAAAGAATTCAGATGAAAGAAGTTACAAAAGAGGTATATTTAAAGTGGTATGAAGACATGCTACTTTGGAGAAAGTTTGAAGACAAACTTGCAGCGTTATACATCCAACAAAAAGTTAGAGGTTTTCTACACTTATATAATGGTCAAGAAGCTGTATTAGCAGGTGCATTGCACGCTATGGATTTGACCAAAGATAAAATGATTACTGCTTACAGAAATCACGTTCAACCAATTGGTATGGGAGTTGATCCTAGAAACGTAATGGCTGAACTTTTAGGAAAAGCAACAGGAACTTCTAAAGGTATGGGAGGTTCTATGCACATTTTCTCTAAAGAACACGGTTTTTATGGAGGACACGGAATTGTAGGTGCTCAAATCCCAGTTGGGGCGGGTATTGCTTTTGCAGACAAATATTTTAATACTGGCGGTGTTACCATGACTTACTTTGGTGACGGAGCTGCTAGACAAGGTTCTCTTCACGAAGCTTTCAACATGGCTATGCTATGGAAACTTCCAGTTGTATTTATCGTTGAAAATAACGGTTATGCAATGGGTACTTCTGTAGAAAGAACTGCAAACCACACTGACATCTGGAAATTAGGTTTAGGCTATGAAATGCCTTGCGGACCTGTTGACGGAATGAACCCTGTAAAAGTTGCCGAAGCAATGCACGAAGCTATCGAAAGAGCGCGTCGCGGAGACGGACCAACTTTCCTTGAAATGAAAACGTACCGTTACAGAGGACACTCTATGTCTGATGCACAATTATACCGTTCTAAAGAAGAGGTTGAAGAGTACAAAAAAATCGACCCAATTACGCAAGTTCTTGACGTAATCTTGGATCAAAAATATGCTACTGAAGAAGAAATTGAAGTAATTGACCAAAGAGTTAAAGACTTGGTTGAAGAGTGTGCGAAATTCGCTGAAGAATCTCCATACCCAGACTTACAACAATTATACGATGTAGTATACGCACAAGAAGACTATCCATTTACACCTCATAAATTATAATATCATGGCGATTAAAGTAACAATGCCTCGTTTGAGCGATACTATGACTGAAGGAACGGTAGCAACTTGGCTTAAAAAAGTAGGCGACAAAGTAAGCGAAGGTGATATCTTAGCTGAAATTGAAACAGACAAAGCAACAATGGAGTTCGAATCTTTTAACGAAGGAACTCTTTTACATATCGGAATTCAAGCTGGAGAAACTGCTCCTGTTGATTCATTATTAGCAATCATTGGTAAAGAAGGAGAAGATATTTCGGCTCTTTTAGCTGGTGGTGACGCTCCTGCTGCCGAAGCTCCAAAAGCGGACGCTCCAGCTGCTGAAGCAAAAACTGAAACTGCTGCTCCTGCAAAAGCGGCTGAATTACCAAAAGGTGTTATAGTTGTAACTATGCCACGTTTGAGTGATACAATGACTGAAGGTACTGTAGCAACTTGGTTGAAAAAAGTTGGCGATACTGTAGCTGAAGGAGATATTTTAGCTGAAATTGAAACAGACAAAGCTACTATGGAGTTTGAGTCTTTCAATGCTGGAACATTATTATACATCGGAATTCAAGAAGGAAGCACTGCTCCTGTTGACAGCTTATTAGCTATCATCGGACCTGCAGGAACTGACATTTCTGGAGTTGCCGACAACTTTACTGCTGGTGGTGCTGCAACTGCAACTGCTCCTGCTGCTGAAGAAACAAAAGCTGCACCTGCTGCTGCACAAGCTACAGAAGCTGTTGCTGAAACTTCAAACGGAGGAAGAATTTTAGCTTCTCCATTAGCTAAGAAAATTGCTTCTGACAAAGGAATCCAATTATCTCAAGTTAAAGGTTCTGGAGAAAACGGAAGAATCGTAAAAAGCGATATCGAAAACTTTACTCCATCTGCTCAGGCTCAAACAGCTGCTTCAGCTCCTGCTGCTAAACAAGAAGCATCTGCTCCTGCTGCTCCAAAAGTATTTGTTCCTGCTGGTGAAGTTTACACAGAAGAGATCAAAAACTCTCAAATGCGTAAAATCATTGCAAAACGTCTTTCTGAATCTTTATTCACTGCTCCTCACTACAACTTAGTGATCGAGGTAAGCATGGACGAAGCAATGCAAGCTAGAGCTGCTATCAATAGCGTTCCAGATACAAAAGTATCTTTCAACGATATGGTAATCAAAGCTTGTGCTTTAGCATTGAAAAAACATCCAAAAATCAACTCTACTTGGAAAGAAGACGCTATCATCATCAACCACCACGTAAATATTGGTGTTGCCGTAGCTGTTGAGGACGGATTAGTAGTTCCTGTATTGAAATTTACTGACGCGATGAGTTTATCTCAAATTGGTGGATCTGTAAGAGATCTTGCTGGAAGAGCTAAAAACAAAAAACTTGGACCACAAGAAATGGAAGGAAGTACTTTTACAGTATCTAACCTTGGTATGTTTGGTATCACTGAATTCAATTCAATTATCAATCAGCCAAACTCTGCTATCCTTTCTGTAGGTGCAATTGTTGAGAAACCAGTAGTTAAAAACGGTCAAATCGTAGTTGGAAACACAATGATGTTATCATTAGCTTGCGACCACAGAACAATTGACGGTGCAACTGGCGCTCAGTTCTTACAAACACTAAAACAATACATCGAAAGCCCAGTTACAATGTTGGCGTAATCTTTGTTAATTTTATAATTAAATCCCGTTTTGTTTATTCAAAACGGGATTTTTTGTTTAATTTTCATCCTCAAATTCAAAACCTCACAAAATGAAGAAACTAATTCTTGTCACTTTATTTCTGACAGCAATTGCCTGCCAGAAAAAAGGGCAAACAGAAAAAACGGCCGCCGTTACAGATGAACACAGTTACTCCAAACCAGAACTTGCCGTTGCAAAACACCTTGACCTTGATATTAAAGTTGACTTTGACACACAGACAATTTCAGGAAAAGCATCTTGGACAATTGACAACATTAGTAAAGGAAACGAAATTATATTTGACGAAAACACTTTAAATATTACAAAAGTAACTTTAGGTGATGACGAAAAAGAAACAAAGTTCGAACTTGGAGCAGACACTGAATTTCACGGAAAACCGCTTCATATTACAATCGAACCAAATACAACCAAAGTAAATATCTATTACAACACTACTAAAGACGCTATAGCTTTGCAATGGTTAAAACCAGAACAAACTGCAGACAAAAAGAAACCTTTTGTTTTCTCTCAAGGCGAAAGCGTTTGGTCACGCACATGGATTCCGTGTCAAGATTCTCCAGGAATTCGTTTTACTTACAATGCAAAAGTTACTGTTCCTAAAGATTTATTAGCGGTTATGAGCGCTGTAAATCCGCAGAAGAAAAATGATACTGGGGTTTATACTTTCAAACAAGACAAAGCAATTCCTTCTTACTTAATGGCAATTGCGGTTGGAGATATCGAATTCCAAGCAATTGACAACAGAACTGGAGTTTATGCAGAACCATCTGTTTTAAAAAGCGCCGCTTATGAATTTGCTGAACTTGGCAAAATGGTAAATGCAGCTGAAAAACTATACGGACCATATAGATGGGGACGTTATGATGTTTTGGTTCTACCTCCAAGCTTCCCTTATGGAGGAATGGAAAATCCAAACCTGACTTTCTTAACTCCGGGAGTAATTGCTGGAGATCGTTCGCTTACGAGTTTGCTAGCACACGAATTAGGACACAGCTGGAGCGGAAACTTAGTTACAAACGCAACTTGGGATGACATTTGGCTAAACGAAGGATTTACCACTTATGTTGAACACAGAATTGGAGAAGCTATTTTTGGCAAAAAAGAATTTGACATGCAGAATGTTATCACCAACAAAGAATTGGTTGATAATGTTACAGAATACGGTGATACAAATCCAGATACAAGATTAAAAGTTAGTTTGACAGGAAGAAATCCTGATGACGGAATCAGCATGATTCCTTATGTAAAAGGGTATTCATTTTTAAGAGTTATTGAAAATGCTGTTGGACGCGATAAATTTGATCCGTTTATTAAAAATTATTTCGATTCTCATGCTTTCCAATCGATCACCACTGAAGATTTCATAAAGTATCTAAACGAAAATCTTATTAAAGGAGACAAAGCTTTAGCAGAGAAAATCCAATTAGATAATTGGATTTACAAACCTGGAATTCCATCAAACATTCTTCCAGTTAGCTCAGCAGAGTTTGACGCCATCGATGCTATCCAAAAAAGCTGGAGAGAAACTGGCGTTGCAGGTTTAAGCAAAAAAATCACAACAACTGCCGAAAAACAGCATTTTATAGACCATCTTCCTGCTGATATTACTGCAAAGGAAATGGAAGCAATTGATAAAGAATTCAACTTTACAAAAGGCGGTAATTTCATTATTAAACGTCAATGGTTTGTGCAGGCAATTCGCCATCAATACAAAGCTGCTGATCCTGCAATTGAACAGTTTTTAATCGGAAGCAGCAGAACTGGCTCTATCATGATGCTTTATAAAGAAATGGTTAAAACTCCAGAAGGAAAAGTTTGGGCTAAAAAAGTCTTTGATAAAGCAAAATCTGGTTATCATGCGACTACTATTCAGGATGCTGCAAGCATTTTGAAATAAAAAAACGTCAAAATCGTTCCAATAATATCCCGAAGGGATTATAAATCGGTAGAAAAGATATAACGCATTAAAATCATTTGTCCCGTCAGGGACTAAATGAATTTGTTGTAATGCGCAGTCCCTGACGGGACAACGGAAACGATCGCATTTTTTTTCTACCGATATGTAATCCCTTCGGGATATAATCATAATTATCCAAATCCCCGATTACATCGTAATTGGGGATTTTTTTATTCAAAAATTTATCAGGGAAAATTATCCATCACATAGCGTACATTCTCCATGTTCTAAAATCTGTAATCGTTGCAACTTTGTAATGTCAAAAGACAACAACTAATAACAACATTAAAAATTAAATAAGATGGCACGATTAACAGCATTAAACCCAGAAGAAGTAACAGGAAAAACTAAAGATTTATTCAACGCAGTTCAGGCAAAATTAGGCGTTGTACCAAACATGATGAGAACAATGGGAAATTCTCCAGCAGTTCTTGAAGGATATTTAAACCTAAGCGGCGCATTAAGCCACGGGAAATTAAGTGCAAAAACAGGAGAATTAATTGCCTTGGCAGTTTCAGAAAGCAACTCATGCGACTACTGTTTAGCAGCTCACACTTTTATCGGAGAAAAATTAGTTAAAGCAGATCCAGCAGTTTTACACGCTGCAAGAACAGGAAATTCTACAGATGCTAAAACAGAAGCGATTTTACAATTGGCAAAAACATTAATCAGCAAAGGTGGTTTAGTAAACGATGAAGATGTAAACAAAGCTAAAAACGCTGGAGTTTCTGACGCTGAAATTGCAGAAACTATTGCACATGTAGCCTTAAACGTTCTGACAAACTACTTCAACAACGTAGCAAATACAGAAATTGACTTTCCAGCAGTTTCTAACTTAGAATTACACAACTAACACAAACAGCAAAAAACAAGTTATAGAGATAGTTATGAATTCTTTTCGTGACTATCTTTATATTTTTAAAAATGAAACCGAATATGAGCTCTCAAAATGTTTTCACTTTAATAAATCCGCAAAACGGGAATTTAGCCTTCAAGATTCTTCCTTTTGATGACAACAGCCATTTTGACCATTTACAACGAAATAATTATTACTCTTTAATTTGGGTCACCAAAGGAAAAGGCAAGGTAAAAGCTGATTTTGCAGAACATCATTTTGAAGAAAACTCACTTCTCGCCTTTTCGCCTTATCAGCCTTTTATGCTTTGTGTAAACGAACCGATTGAAGGAATCGCAATTCATTTTCATCCCGACTTTTATTGCATTCACATGCATCAAAAAGAGGTTTCTTGCAATGGCGTTTTGTTCAATAATATTTATCAGCCTCCGTATGTTCAAGTTACAGAACAAGCTTCGCAGACTTTTAATATGGTGATTGACCAAATGAAAGCTGAAATTCAAAATGCTGAATTGGCGCAATATGAACTGCTTATTTCGTATTTAAAAATATTTCTAATCACTGCTTCAAGATTAAAAACAGAACAGCTAGAAGAAATGAAATCGGTTCCAGATTCTAAAGAACCTATCATTCTTCAAAGCTTGAAAGATGCAATTGAACTCAATTTTAAAACTAAACATTCAGCCGGGAATTACGCGGAATTGCTGAACATTTCTCCAAAAGCTTTGGCAAAATTGTCTAAGAATTATTTCAATAAAACCTTAACCGATTTGATTTCAGAAAGAATCATCATCGAAGCTAAAAGAGAATTATATATGACCAATAAAACGGTAAAAGAAATTGCCTACGAGTTAGGTTATGACGACGAACATTATTTCAGCCGTTTCTTTAAAACTAATGCAGATGTTTCTCCTCAAATGTATCGTGAGACTGTAGGTTTTGGCAAAATGGAAGCTTAGTTTAGAGTCGCAGTTTGCAGTCGCAGTCTTCAGTAATTACAGACTTGAAAACTGTGACTATTTATTCTTCGCTTCAATCCATTTTGACATATACATCGTGCTTTTAAACGCATGATGCTGTAGCAGATTCCCCATAAAATTATGTAGACGATGGCTTTTTGAATCGATCAAAAGGGAATTTACCAATGAAATCAATTTCTCTGAATAATCCTTTTTTTGATAGCATTTATTAATGATTTCGATTCCGTTTTTTTGAGATTGTTTCCAAAGATTTTCATCTTGATATAGTGCAATCGCTTTTTTAGCAAATTCTGCTAAATCATCTTCAATAAAACCATTCCAAGGCAAATTGGCATACATAGCTTCAGAACCAATAGATGTTGTTACACTTGGCGTGCCGCATTGCATGGCTTCTAGCAATTTTCCTTTTAGTCCTGCTCCAAAACGAATTGGCGCCAGAACAATTCTTGATTTTTTTACAACCTCATTGGCATCTTCTGCCCTTCCCATGATAAAAAACCCATTTTTAGGCTGATGCAACTGCAATACTTTTTGTGACGGATAAGCGCCAAAAACCTTCAAAACTGCTTCTGGAAAATCTTTTTTTATAGAAGGCCAAATGGCTTCTTTCAAATATTGAACGGTATTCCAATTGGGTTCATGAAGAAAATTTCCAATAAACACGAAATCATTTCGGTTTTCAAAAGAAGGCAATTGCAGCAAATCTTCTTCTTTCATTTCATCAACTAAAAAGGGAAGATAAAAAAGCAAGTCTTCATTAATCTTGAAAACATCTTTTAGAATATTCATTTCAAATTCAGAAATAATCAAAGATAAATCACATCTTAAAATACTGGCAATTTCACGTTTTGCCACTTCTTCTGACAATAAATCTTCTAATTCAAAAATGCGGTTTTCCTTGAAAGCTTTTTGCCTTGCAGTTCTCAAACAATGCAAATCTTCAGTATCTAAAATTCGGATCGCATTTGGGCATTTTTCAACAACTCTCCATCCAAACTGTTCTTCGACCATAAAACGATCAAACAAAACAACATCTGGATTTAATTCGACTACAAAATCATCAAAACTTGAAGAATTAAGTTCGATGCTTTTTTTTATTACTCCAAATTCAAACAAATCAACCATAAAATCGTTGTCCTGAGCCGCGCTTGCAAATGTAATTTCAAATCCATTTTCCTTGAAAATAGAAATCAATTGCATCATTCTTCCGCCTGCAGCAGAAGACTTTGGCTCGGGCCAAACGAACCCAACAATTAAAAGTTTTTTTATTTGATTCATAAACTTTGTTTCACATTACAAAATAATGCTTTTTTCCGCGGATTTGCACCCAATTTCCTGAAATTCGGTCGCAAAAAAACACTAATTTTGCAAAATCTAAATGCTGGGAAATTATGTTGGGATTAAAATTAGCTACAGACCCTCGCTGGGTAAATATCGTTGAGTCAAATATCGAAGAAATTTTAACGGATCACGCCTGGTGCGAGCAAAAAGCGGCTTCAAACGCGATTAGTATCGTCACTTACAACTCTGAAATCGAAGAATTGGTAACCGAAATGCTTGAAATTGCCAGAGAAGAACTGGAACATTTTCAAATGGTTCACAACATTATCAAACAACGCGGACTTACTTTAGGGCGTGAACGAAAAGATCATTATGTAAATGAACTTTTTAAATTCATGAAAAAAGACGGAAGCCGAAGAGATGCACTTTGCGACCGATTATTGTTTTCTGCAATGATTGAAGCTAGAAGCTGCGAACGTTTTAAAGTGCTTTCGGAAAATATCAAAGATGAAGAATTAGCTAAATTCTATCGCGATTTAATGATTTCTGAAGCAGGACATTACACTACATTTTTAGGATTTGCCAGAAAATATCAAGACAATATCGATATCGATAAACGCTGGAAAGAATGGATTGAATATGAAGGTTCTATCATTACCAATTATGGTAAACAAGAAACCGTTCACGGATAAATTACACTCTTTTTTCAACTCTTTTTTTATTTAAAAACTCACAATTCGCTATGCAAAAAAGTAAATCGAGATCAATCGTGTTTAAAATTGCGAAGTATACCGGAATAACTTTCGCAGTTATCCTAGGATTATTATTTTTAACGCCTATCGTCTTTGAGGATCAAATTAAAGAGCAGATAAAGAAAACCGCCAACGAAAGATTAAGTGCAGAATTGAATTATTCTGATGTTTCGGTGTCCTTTTTCCACCATTTTCCTTCGCTTACTTTAACCTTAGACAATTTAAGTCTGAATGGTTCGGCTCCGTATACAAACGAAAAATTCATTACCGCAAAAGAGGTTTCTTTCGGAATAAATGTGGCGAGTCTGATTTTCAGCAAATCGGTAAAAATTGATCAGATTTATTTATCGGATTCTTTTATAAACGTAAAAGTGAATCCAAATGGAGAAGCGAATTATAACATTTATAAATCGCAAGAACAAGCTTCTAAAGCTAAAGACAGCAGCGATACAGCATTAAAACTAGAACGAATCGAGATTTTAAACAGTAAAATTGTTTACGATGATAAATCGACTAAAATCCATTTTGATGCATATGGACTTAATTATTTAGGAAAAGGAGATTTAAACAAAGCAGTTTTCGATTTATATTCTAAAGCAAACATCGAAAAATTAAATATTGTTTATGAAGATGAACCGTATTTAATGAACAAAAAAATCGATGCCGATTTGATTACAAAAGTAAACATCAACTCGCTTTCTTTCTTTTTCCAACAGAACAACCTTAAAATCAATCAGCTTTTGGTCGATTTTAAAGGGAAATTTGATATTTTGAAAGACGGCTACAATATGGATTTTGTGATAAAATCTAATAACAGTAAGCTTTATGATGTCTTTACAGCGTTACCTCCAAAGTATATTACATGGCTTTCTAAAACAGACTTAAAAGGAAACACAGATTTGCTGTTAACTTTAAAAGGGAAATATATTACTTCTGAAAATATCGCTCCTAATTTAGATTTGGATGTAAAAGTAACTGACGGTTTTGTCAATTATAACAAAAGCGCATTTCCCGTTTCAAACTTAAACTTAGACATTAAAACAACTGTTCCTTCTCTAAATCCAGATTTGGTAATTGTTGATGCGAAAAATTTATCGCTAAACATTAATCAGGATTATTTAAAATCTAAATTCTTAGTTAAAGGTGTAAACACGCCAGATATCAACGCTGATTTTAAAGCCAAAATTGATCTTGAAAAATTAATGAAGGCACTTGGAATTCCAGATATTGAATTAAAAGGAATTCTGACTGGTGATGTAAAAGCAAACGGAATCTTCGACCAAAAGAACAAGCGTTTTCCTGTTACAAACGGAGTACTTAATTTGGATAACGGATATTTAAAAACACCGTATTATCCAAACCCAATTACCGATATTACGATTAAATCAAAAATCGAAAACCAGAAAGGAACATTTGCCGATCTGAAAGTAAATTTACAGCCAACACAATTTACTTTTGAAGGTAAACCTGTTTTTTTACAAGCTGATTTAAGCAATTTTGACGATTTAACTTATGATGTAAAAGCCAAAGGCGAATTGGATATCAGCCGAATTTATAAAGTTTTCTCTCAAAAAGGTCTTGATCTAGACGGTTTTGTAAAAGCTGACGTGTCTTTAAAAGGAAAACAAAGTGATGCCGAAAAAGGAAATTACAGCAAATTAAACAACAAAGGTACGCTCGAATTAAGAAATATCGGAATTGCTTCTAAATACCTTCCAAAGAAATTTATTATCAAAGAAGGTATTTTCAAAATCAATCAAGATAAAATGTCTTTCAATAATTTCCTTGCTGCATACGGACAGTCTGATTTTAAAATGAATGGTTATTTACAGAACGTTTTCAATTATGTAATGACTAATACAGGCGTTTTAAAAGGCTCTTTTAAAGTTACTTCGCGATACATCAATGTTGACGAATTCATGTCTAGCGTTGATCCAAATACACCAGTAACGCAGAATTCTGCCCCTAAGACAGAAGCAAAACAATCTGAAAACACTCAGACTGGCGTTATTATTATTCCAACCAATTTAAATTTACAATTGATTGCAAATGCTCAAAAAGTAAATTTTGACAAATTAAATCTTCAGAACGCAACTGGAAATTTATCAATGAAAAATGGCAAATTGACCATGCAGAATACTGGTTTTAATTTAATTGGATGCAACGTTTCAATGAACGCCAATTATCAAGCTGTAACACCGCAAAAAGCCAATTTTGATTATGCTATAAAAGCAACAGATTTTGATATTAAAAGAGCATATAACGAAGTCGAAGTTTTCAGAAAAATGGCTAGCGCCGCAGAGAAAGCACAGGGAATTGTTTCATTAGATTACCAGCTTAAAGGCCGTTTAAATGCAAACATGGACCCTGTTTATCCTTCGCTTGTTGGTGGCGGAACCCTTTCTGTAAAAGATGTGAAAGTAAGAGGATTGAAAATGTTTAATGCCGTAAGCAAACAGACGAATTCTGAATCTATGAAAAACCCAGATCTTTCAAAAGTAGATATCAAAACAACGGTTAAAAACAACATTATAACGGTAGATCGTTTTAAATTTAAGTTTGCCGGCTTTAGACCAAGAATTGAAGGAACAACAAGCTTAGACGGAAAACTGAACTTAAAAATGCGTTTAGGATTACCTCCTTTTGGTATTTTTGGAATTCCACTAACTGTTACTGGAACTCAGGACAATCCAAAAGTAAAAGTGGGTAAGAAAACAGAAGATTTGGAAGAAACCAAGGATACAGAAGATTAAAATTTTCAAACTGCAAAATTCCAAATTCCAAACTGGATCTCTACATATCAACCTTTGCTAAAGTTTTGAACTTTGGCAAAGGTTTTTTTTTACAGATAACTTAAACTGCAAATATTTGCTTAGAAAGATACAAAATTCCCTTTCCCATCAACCACAACAGTAAAGCTAAACCAAGCAATTTCCAAGCCCAGCCTCTCCCTCTTTTCCAATCTGAGAAAAAAGAAAAAACCTCCATATACTTTATTATTATATAAAGAGTTGATCCTATAATTGCAAACCAGATTACTTCGTTTAATTGAAGATTAAAACCATATATAAAAACAGCGATGAGAAAAAGAAATGTAACAAATTGTACAAAATAATAGTTTCTTGAACTGTATTTATGATTCACTTTTAATGATAAAATTAAAAATGACAAAATCAATAAACTTGTTAGAGCTGAGATAATATTATAAAAAATAAGATTTTCCTGCAGTGCCAATACTATCGTTACAACGACCGCAACAATGGTACATGCCGCGAGAGAATTAACGCTTCTATCTCTATAATCTTCTTTATAAAAAGGAAATAAAACAGGATAAATATACTTTTCTAAAGAGCGCCAGAATGGCAAAGCATAAACCGCCGCAATTGCCGACAAAACTATTTCGTAATTATAAAAAACATCGGTAGGAACTCTATACAACACATATAAAAGCGCAATTGTAACTATAAAAGCTGGAAAACATATTGTTTTTATGGTTTCCCAAGAATCTCTGCCCCAAAAGTTATTTTCTATTTCATAAACATATTTTTTAATCCAATATTCTTTTGTAAACAAAGCTGTAGACTGGCTCCATAACAAAAACAACCCTAAATGTATAATTACGGTTCGAAGCACAAATTCTTCAACCCTACAGCCATAAATGATGCACCCTGCGCCAATTAAAAGCAATTCTAGAGTTAACAAAACAGGTAAAAACAGAATTTTTAATACTGGCGCAATATGACGAACCAAAAACTGAATAAGCAGACTCCAATATCTTTTAAATAAAGCAACGACAGCGCAAATAGCAATAAAGGCAGAAAGATAAAACATCCAATTGGTCAGCAATTGTGTCTGCATCCACAATTGTACAGCAGAATCTTTTTGTGGAGTATAAATAATATCTGAATTTAGGAAAACCTCTTTTGCTAATTCATCTCTTAGATTATCAGATAAATTAGGAAACTCATTTTTATGCGCGTTCCAAAACTGATCTATATTGAAACCATTATTTTTCAGAACCTCAAATTCATACAGAACATTTTTCTGCTTATCGTTTAGTACACTCAAATGAATGGCAATACTATCTGATACAACTTTTCCGTAAGTGCTTATACAGAACAAAAGGGCAAATAAGACTATTTTTTTCAACTTATAACATTTAAAGAATTGAAGATATCTAATTTTCATCAGTCTTACAAATGTAAATCTTCATTAAACGTCTAGCGTTAAAAATAAAAAACCCGCTCTTTTCAGAACGGGTTTTCTATAAAAAGTAATCTATGATTATTATGCCTCGAATGGGATAATAGATACATAAGATTTGTTATCTCTTTTCTTTTGGAACTTAACAACTCCAGCAACTCTTGCGTGAAGAGTGTGATCTTTACTAATGTAAACGTTTTCACCTGGATTGTGTTTTGAACCTCTTTGTCTAACGATGATGTTTCCAGCAATAGCAGCTTGACCACCATAAATCTTAACGCCTAAACGTTTTGATTCTGATTCTCTACCATTCTTCGAACTACCGACACCTTTCTTGTGAGCCATGACGTATGAGTTTAAATATTGTTATTATTCTTTAGTAGTCTCTTTTTTTGCTTTTGGAGCTGCTTTTTTTGCTTTTGGAGCTGCTTCTACTTCTTCAGTAGCTGCTGCATCTTCTGCTACAACTGCTTTTTTAGCTGCTGCTTTTTTAGTTCCTCCTGCTGCAGTAATACCTTCAATTACAATTTGAGTAAGATATTGTCTGTGACCATTTCTTTTTTTGTATCCTTTTCTTCTTTTCTTTTTGAAAACGATAACTTTATCTCCTTTTAAGTGTTGTAACACTTTAGCTTCTACTGAAGCACCTTCTATAGCTGGGGCGCCTAAAGTTACATTTCCATTGTCATCTAATAAAAGAACTTTGTCAAAAGAAACTTTTGAACCTTCTTCATTAGCTAAACGGTGAACATAAACCTTTAAGTCTTTGCTTACTTTAAATTGTTGCCCTGCTATCTCTACGATTGCATACATACCAAATTGATTTATTGAATTTTAAGGTTGCAAATATACAACTAATAATTTACTATGCAACCCATAAAAGCAAAAATATTTTCACTCAAAAAAACCTTGTTTTTCAAGTAGTTCCACACATAAAATTAAAATAATTTAAAGTAAAAGATTGTTAAAATCGTATTTATTTGAAAACAATTCTGCAATTCATAACTAAAAAAAACTATTTTTGATGTAACCAAAATCAACTCTTGTCTACCTACTCTTGTTGATATTTTAAAATTATTAATCTTTATGAAAAAATCAATAATGATGTTAAGTGCTGCATTAATGCTTGGCGGTGTGGCTCATGCCCAAAAAGTAGCTTTTGAAGAATACGATTTAGATAATGGGCTGCATGTCATTTTACACAATGATCCGTCTGCTCCTGTTGTTATCACTTCGGTAATGTATCATGTTGGATCAAAAGACGAACGTCCTGACCGAACAGGTTTTGCACACTTCTTTGAGCATTTACTATTTGAAGGAACTCAAAATATTAAGCGCGGAGAATGGATGAAAATTGTGACTGCAAATGGAGGAGTGAACAATGCCAACACATCTGACGACAGAACATATTATTACGAAGTTTTTCCTTCTAACAGCCTAGAACTTGGTTTATGGATGGAATCTGAGAGACTAATGCATCCTATCATCAACAAAATTGGTGTTGACACTCAAAACGAAGTCGTAAAAGAAGAAAAAAGAATGCGTTACGATAATCAGCCATACGGGAATATTCTTCCAGAGGTTAAGAAGAATATGTTCAAAAACCACCCTTATAGATGGACAACTATTGGTTCTATGAAGGATTTGGATGCTGCAACTCTTGAAGAATTCCAGGCTTTCAACAAAAAATTCTATACGCCAAACAATGCCGTTTTGGTTGTTGCTGGTGATTTTGAAAAAACTAAAACCAAAGAATGGATTCAGAAATATTTTGGACCAATTCCGAGAGGCGAGGAAGTTAAAAAACAAACTTATACCGAAGATCCGATTACGCAGCCAATTACAGCTACTTATGAAGATCCTAACATTCAGATTCCAATGATTGTTGCTTCTTACAGAACACCTTCAATGAAAACAAGAGACGCGAGAGTTTTAGATTTGATTTCTTCTTATTTAAGCGACGGAAAAAGCTCTAAACTTTACAAAAAAATAGTTGACGACAAAAAAATGGCGTTACAGATTGGTGCAGTAGGATTTAGCCAAGAAGATTATGGAATGTATATTCTTTACGGCCTGCCGATGGCTCCCTATACAATTAATGATATTTTAAAGGAAATGGATGAGGAAATTGCAAAAATCCAAACCGATCTTATTTCTGAAAAAGATTACGAAAAATTACAGAATAAATTCGATAACAATTACGTAAATGCCAATGCAAGTGTAGAAGGAATTGCTGAAAATCTGGCTTCGTACTATTTACTTTATGGCGATGTTAATTTAATTAATACCGAAATTGACATCTATCATTCTATCACAAGAGAAGAAATTAGAGACGTTGCCAAGAAGTATTTGAACCCGAATCAGCGTTTGATTTTAGATTATATTCCGACTGCCAAATCTCAAAACTAAGAATATCGAATCATGAAAAAAATATATACTTTTTTAATCCTTACTTTCCTAACTGGAATTATGCAAGCACAAGATCGTCCACAACCCAAACCAGGAAATGCCCCAGTAGTCAACATCAAAAAACCGCAGACCTTTGTTTTATCAAACGGCATGAAAGTTTTGGTTGTTGAAAACCACAAATTACCTAGAGTGAGCTACACACTTACTTTGGATAATGCGCCATTTACTGAAGGCAACAAAAAAGGAGTTGACGAATTAACGAGCAGTTTAATCGGAAACGGAACTAAAAAAACAACCAAAGAGGCTTTTAACGAAGAAATTGATTTTTACGGAGCTAACATAAACTTTACTTCTCAAGGCGCTTACGCAAGTACATTATCCAAATATTCAGGACGTGTTTTAGAGCTTTTGGCGGAAGGTGCTTTACAGCCAAATTTTACTCAAACGGAATTTGACAAAGAAAAAGCAAAACTTTTGGAAGGCCTTAAAGCAGACGAAAAAAGTGTTCCAGCGATTTCAAACAGAGTGGTTGATGTTTTAGCTTTTGGAAAAAATCATCCTAACGGAGAATATCTTTCTGAAGAAACAGTAAAAAATGTTACGCTAGCAGACGTTCAAAACAATTACAACACTTATTTTGTTCCAGAAAATGCTTATTTGGTGGTTATTGGAGATGTTAAATTTAAAGATGTAAAAACAGCTGTTGAGAAATTATTCAGCGGATGGAAAAAACAAACAGCACCAAAAAACACTTATCCTAATCCGACAAATGTCTCAAACTTACAAATAGATTTTGTTGACGTTCCAAATGCGGTTCAATCTGAAATTTCATTAGTAAATACTCTTAATTTAAGAATGAGCGATCCAGATTTTTTCCCAGCAGTTATTGCTAATCAAATTTTGGGAGGCGATTTTAATAGTTATTTAAACATGAATCTTCGTGAACAGCACGCATGGACTTACGGTGCAAATTCAAGCATTGGAAGTGGAAAATATGTAACTAAATTCAAAGCTTCTTCGGCTGTTAGAAATACGGTTACAGATAGCGCTGTTGTTCAGTTTGTGAAAGAAATTAAACGAATTAGAACTGAAAGGGTTGATCCAGAAGTTTTAAGAAACGTAAAAGCAGGTTATATTGGAAGATTTGTAATGCAGGTTGAAAAACCTCAGGCTGTTGCACGTTATGCTCTAAACATTGAAACGGAAAAACTTCCTGCTGATTTCTACGAAAAATACATTCAAACCATCAATAATGTTACTGCTGACGATATTTATCGTGTTGCCAACAAATACTTTTTATTGGACAATATGCGAATCGTTATTGTCGGAAAAGGTTCGGATGTGCTTCCTGGTTTAGAAAAACTGCAAATTCCGATATCCTATTTTGACAAATACGGAAATCCAGTTGAAAAACCTTCAACAAAAAAAGAAGCACCAAAAGATATTAGTGCAAAAACAGTTTTCGAAAACTATATTAAAGCTATTGGTGGAGAACAAGCAGTTACAGCCGTAAAAACATTATACATGAATGGCTCAACAACGATTCCGCAAGCTCCTACCCCATTGACTTTTACCTCTAAATTAGATTCAAAAGGAAAAATGATGGTTTCGCTTTCTATGGGAACAATGAATCTAATGAAACAAGTAGTGAATGAAAAAGGCGCTTATGTTGAACAGCAAGGTCAAAGAAAAAACCTTGAAGGTGAAGATTTAGCCGAAATGAAAGCCAATGCCGCTCCTTTTGAAGAACTGCAGCTTGTAAAAAGAACCGACCTTAAAGTGGAAGGAATCGAACCAATTAACGGAAATGATGCTTATGTCATTAAAGACGGTAAAACAAAATATTATTACGATGTTAAATCAGGCTTAAAAACTGCCGAATCTAAAGTTCGTGAGCAAGCTGGAAAATCAGTGGAACAAATCACCAATTTCAATGATTATAAAGAAGTAAAAGGCGTTAAAGTTCCTTTTAACTTAGTTCAGAATGTTGGTTTTGAATTGGACATTAAAATGTCTGATATCAAGATTAACGAAGGAGTTTCTGAGAAAGATTTTTTATAGAAGGTTCAAAGTTGCAAAGACTCAAAGGAACAAAGGTTTTGTCTGAGTCTTTAAAAATAAAATTCTTAAAAGCTTTGTCAAAGTTTGAAACTTTGACAAAGCTTTTTTTATGCTCTTTTTTTGTCAGGCTGAGCCCTTCGTTCCTCAGGATAAACCCCATCGAAGTCCGTTCCAATTGGCGCACCCTTCGACTCCGCTCAGGGAGACATACGCATCAAATTACATTTTACAAGCAACATTTTACAATTCAAAAACTACTTCTTAGCCGATAAATAAACTCCAATCAAAATAATAAAAGCCCCTACAGACTGAATTGGAGTTAGGAATTCGTTATCTAATAATCCCCAGAAAAAAGCAACTATCGGAATTAAATACGTTACTGATGTTGCAAAAACTGGCGATGACATTTGAATCAATTTAAAGAAAAGAATATTGGCGATTCCAGTTCCTAAAATCCCGAGAATAGCCACAAAAAATATCGAATGCTGTGTTTCTGCAAAATGTATTTTTTGGCTGATATCAGTTGTACTTAAAATGATTAATGCCGGCAAAAGCAAAACAGCAAAATTTCCTGTTGTGATACTTACAGAATTTAAATCATGAAGATATTTCTTAATCAGATTGACGTTGATAGCGTAACTAAGCGTTGCTATAACCACCAGTAAAACATATAAATAATTTTGCGTTCCGCTCGAAGAATCTCCACTTAAAACTAAAAGCAGACAGCCCACAAGTCCGACAAAAACGCCCAAAACTTGTCGTTTTTGAAACTGAATTCCAAATGCTATAATTCCTAAAACTAAAGTATTTAAAGGTGTTAGCGAATTTAAAATCGCCACAATAGAGCTATTAACCTGAGTTTCTGCAATAGCAAAAAGATATGCGGGCATGAAAGTTCCAAAAAGTGAAGTTATGGCAACAAATTTCCATTGGCGGCGTGAAATCTTTTTCAGACTGTTAAAACCTACAATCAGCAAAAACAAAGCAGCAAAAACAATTCGGAACGATCCTACCTGAACAGCGCTTAAACCAACCAATCCTTTTTTTATCAGAATAAAAGAGCTTCCCCAGATAAGAGAAAGAATAGTTAAGTAAATCCACTTTAACTGTTTTGTTTCCATAAATTGCATTTTACTGCAAATTTGTAATTATTTTACGAACTAGCCTCTTGGTTTTTATTAATTTTGCAACAAACATATTGACAATCTAAAATCATAAATATGAAATTCACTAAAATATTCGCGTCATTAGCTATTGCTAGTTTAGTATTCGTTAGCTGCAAGAAAGAAGAAGATAAAAATTTGGCTAACATAAAACCTTTAGAAACGACTTCTAAAGAACATAAAGCAATCCCTGCTGAAAACGTTCAAACAGCTAGTTTCGAAATCGAAGGAATGACTTGTGCAATGGGATGTGCCAAAACGATCGAAAAAGAATTATCAAATCTTGATGGAGTTGAAAAAGCAGCTGTTGATTTTGACAAAAAAACAGCAACCGTAACTTTTGACAAAACAGTTCAAAACTCAGAATCTTTAACAAAAGTAGTTCAAGAAACTGGAGATGGAAAGACATATAAAGTTTCGAATTTTAAGTCTTAAACAAACCTGTCACATCCTAAAAAATAAAAACAAGCTGTCTCAAAAGGACAGCTTTTTTGTTGGGCAAAACATTCTTTGTCAATAAAGCCCCAGCGGGGTAAAATATTTATAGAATTATAATAATACAAATAAAAAGCTCCGGAGGAGTGACATATTTTTATGTAGCCTAAATATATATCACTCCTCCGGAGCTTTATACTGTAAACATTTTATTCTTTGCTATAAATATTTTGCTTCTCTGAAGCTCGTAAAAAAAGCCATCCTTCTGAGACAGCTTATTTTTTTATTTCCATTTCAACGTTTCCATTAAACGTTGTATATCGTTTTTAACATAACTTGCAGCAGGCATAATTGAGTCGAAGTTTGGTTTTGCGTAAAATACATCGAACCAATTAAAAAGTGCTTTGTACTGTCGGTAACGTAAAACTGAGAATTTGTAGCTGCGTTTCCGTAAACTTGGTAAAACATTCCGTAAACTTTTTTCTGCGGACCCGATAGCACGGATTTGCAATCCGTGCCCTCAACAGTAAGACACAAAACAAATCGTTAAAAAAAGTGACCGAAAATAATGTGCTTTATTATATTTACAAAGAGAACAAACCAATCCTTGCGGGCACGGATTGCAAATCCGCGCTATCGTTGCGGAGATAAATCTGAGTGATCGGAATCTTTGAGCACAAACAAATCAGCGAGAGGAAACATGGAAAAATCAAAATGAGTAGCCAAATCCAGCAAAAATAAATTCTTATGTCAATAATCATTAAAAAGATAAAACTTTTAACTAAAACATTACAAATACTTATAGTTTTTATTTTTCTAGCTAGCTGCAATAATGCAGAGAACAAAAAAGATATAAATTCATCACCACTAATAAAAAAGAAGAATTTACCATCAAAAGCCATAAGTACAAATAATATAGCGTTTAAAAAAGAGATAATTAATAATCAATTTGCAAATGCGCCATTAGGAGAGTTTAACTTTATTAATAAAGACCTCTCTTTATTTTTTAAAGGCAACTATGATATAAATAAGACTCTCATAACAAATAAATTCACAGGAAAGATTGATACGCTGATTACTTTTCAGAATAAAAACTCTTTAGTAAGATTTTATAAATCTGAAGAAAAAGTAATGTTGGACAGTTTGAATGTTTCGGATAAAAACTTCGCAACTTTTAATTTAGGAATAGATATAGATATGAGTAAAAATAAATTTTTAAGCATATTTAAGACTAACAAAAAAGACACCTATTCTGACACTCTTTCAATCATCGATGACGAAGAAAATAGCTCTGTTGAGCTTTCATTTATAAACAAAAAATTAAATAAAATAATAATACGTCCATGGTAAGGACAAATATTATAATTTACTAAACCCGATAGCGCGGATTTTCAATCCGTGCCCTCAACAGTAAGACACAAAACAAATCGTTAAAAAAAGTGACCGAAAATAATGTGCTTTATTATATTTTCAAAGAGAACAAACCAATCCTTGCGGGCACGGATTGCAAATCCGCGCTATCGTTGCGGAGATAAATCTCAGCGATCGGATTATAACAACCCAAATGACTCGGATATGTAAATCCGACAATCACAGATTCTTAATGTAACGATAGCGAGGATTTGTTCCGTAGGAACATCTCGTCGGTAGAAAATTGTGTTATCGTTGATTTTTACGTTCCGTAGGAACGTCTGGTTTTGACATTTTTTTAAACAATTCTGCATATCAAACGTTCCTACGGAACGTAAAATATGTGGTTGATTTTTTTTCTACCAACGAAACATTCCTACGGAATGTGACCCTAATATTAAAGAATGAAAAAATAATTGCAATAAAAAAGGATCCAATTTGGATCCTTTTAATTTTTATTTCCATTTCAACGTCTCCATCAAACGTTGCATATCGTTTTTAACATAACTTGCAGCAGGCATAATTGAGTCGAAGTTTGGTTTTGCGTAAAAGTACATTGAACCGATTAAAAAGTGCTTTGTGCTGTCGGTAACGTAAAACTGCGAATTTGTCGCTGCGTTTCCGTCTACTTGATAAAACATTCCGTAAACCTTTTTCTGCGGATTTAAATATGGCTGTTCCAGAATATCATCGGCTTTAATAACGTGCTCGTACGTTAGTTTTTGAGCGTCGCGTAGTAATTTATCAATATTGCCATTTACTGGCTTGTACGTCAAATAAATCGTTGCTTTCATCTTTGGATAGGTGATTGCAAAACCACATTCTTTTTCTCCTTTTATAATAGCATCTACATTCATTTGAAAAGCAAACGGACAATTGTTTTCAAAATTCACATATTTTGCTTCTGGATAATCTAATCGCAGGAAACTAGCCGGTTTTGGCAAAACATCATTTTTACAGCTTATAACCGTTAGCACAAGCAAAATTGCTGTTATTGAAAGTATTTTATTAAGCATTTTAATTTATAGTTACTTTTATTTGTTTTACACGCTTTTTATCAACTGTTTCTACTGTGAAAATACAGTTTTCAAAAGGCACTTTTTGATCTTTTTTAGGGAAATTGCCCAAAATCTCCAGAATAAATCCTGCCAATGTTTCGGCTTCTCCTTTGTGGGCTTCAAAAACATCTTCGTCAACATCTACAATTCTGTAGAAATCTTTCAGGTTTATTTTTCCTTCAAAAAGAAAATTATTTTCATCTATTTGTGAGAAATTCAGATTTTCATCATCAAATTCGTCACTAATATCTCCGACAATTTCTTCGATAACATCTTCTAAAGAAACCAATCCAGAAGTTCCGCCATATTCGTCAACCACGATTGCCAAATGGCTTTTTAAGCTCTGAAAATCCTTCAATAGATTGTCTAGTTTTTTATTCTCCGGAACAAAGAAAGCTTCTCTTATTAAAGAAGTCCAATCAAATTCTTCTTTGTCAATATGAGGCAACAAGTCTTTTACGAAAAGCACGCCTTCAATCTGATCAATATTGTCTCGGTAAACTGGAATTCTAGAGAATCCTGTTTCAATTATCTTAGGATAAATTTCTGCGAATGTCTCTGATATTTCCAATGCAAAAATATCAATTCTCGGGCTCATTACCTGCTTTGTATCGGTATTTCCGAAAGAAACAATTCCTTCCAGAATCTTTTGCTCTTCTGTTGAAGTTCCTTCCGAATCTGTAAGCTCCAATGCCTGAGAAAGTTGATTGACAGAAAAATTACTTTTTTGCTTTCCTAATTTGTTCTGAAAATATATGGTAACAGCTCGCATTGGCAAACTGATTGGAGAAAGCACTTTATCTAAAAATGCCAGCGGATAAGCGACACGTTTAGCAAAGCGAATGCTATTTCTGCTTGCATAAACCTTAGGAAGCACTTCACCAAATAATAAAATCAAGAAAGTAACCAGAATTACTTCGAGCGTAAATTTAAAAGCTGGCGAACCTACATTGGCAAAAATATTCTGCCCTATATAAGCAAATAGGATTACTACGCCTATGTTAAAGAAGTTATTAGCAACCAATAAAGTTGCGAGAAGCTTTTTAGGCTTTTCTAATAAATTTGAAATAATTTTTCCTTTTGCAGGATTATCGTTTAAAGAATTGTCGATATCTTGCTGTGATAAAGAAAAAAGAGCAACTTCAGCACCTGAAACGATTGCTGAAAGAAATAACAAAATAAAAATTCCGACGAAACCAATAATTAAATTAGCGTCAAGATTGGTAGAAAAAAGTAAACTGGGCTCTGGGTCCAAATTGCATAAAATTAGTTAAACATCACTTAGAAGGGCAGATCATTGATCGGTAGCCCTTCAGGAGCATCAAAGTTAGTGTTTTTTGCCGACTCTGTATCCTGGTTTTGTTTTGTATAGGCAGTTTCTTTTTTGGTAGTCAGAAAAGTAAACTCTGTAACCTGAATTTCTGTAGTATATTTTGTCGTTCCATCTTCAGTCTGCCACTGACGAGATTTTATTCTTCCCTCGACATAAATTTTATCTCCTTTAGAAAGATATTTTTCGCAAATCTCTGCGGCTTTATTACGCACAACCAAATTATGCCATTCTGTAGAGGTAATCTTTTCATTGGTCGTTTTATTGATATACACCTCATTGGTAGCCAATTGAAAACGTCCGATGCAATTTCCTCCATCAAAATAATGCATCTTTACATCATCGCCTAAATGGCCAATAAGCATCACTTTATTTAATGTTCCGTTCATAGTTTTTGGTAGTATTTCTCCCAAAGATACATTTTTTTAGCAATTTATTTCTTGCTTTTCTATAAAATTATATATCACAATAGGAAAAGGAAAAGTTTTCAATTTTTGAGAATCTATTCCGTTTTCGATTTTCTCCTGTACTTTAATTTTCCAAAATTGTATGTGCAGATGCTGATGCGAAAGCTTATGCAGAATAGTCGATTCAGCACAATCCTCTATACCTATAATAGTATAGGAAGGGAAAATTTCTTCTTTTGCTTTTTTCGAAACTACATCAAAATCTACAATTGATTGAGTTTCTAAAAGCGGAAATTCATATAAATTATGCCAAATTCCTTTTTCGCTTCTTTTTCGAATTAGCGTATTCCCTTCAACATCTTCCAAAATCAAATAATTAAAGTATCTATTGGTTACTTTTACCTTTTTTGACTTAACAGGAAGCATATTTACTTTTCCTTTTTGCAATGCAGCACAACTTTCGTTAAAAACGCAAACAGAACAATCTGGACTTTTAGGAACACATTGCAACGCACCAAACTCCATTATAGCTTGATTAAAAAGAGCCGGATTATCTTTTGGCATTAATTCCTGCGCCAAAGCTGTAAATTCTTTTTTGGTTGCTGGAAAGGCAATATCAGACTCAATATCAAAATAACGAGATAACACCCGAAACACATTTCCGTCTACAACTGGAACCGATTCATTATAAGAGAAAGAAGCTATTGCCGCGGCAGTATACTCACCTACTCCTTTCAATTTTAAAAGCTCTTTATAAGAATCAGGAAAAATGCCATTTAAATCGTTACTTATATATTGAGCAGTTTTATGAAGATTTCGGGCACGAGAATAATACCCCAAACCTTGCCAAAGTTTCAAAACTTTCTCTTCTGGAGCATCTGCCAAATCTTTTACTGTAGGAAATTCTTTAGTAAACGAAAAAAAATATGGCATTCCTTGTGCAACTCGAGTCTGCTGAAGCATGATTTCTGAGAGCCAAATTTGGTACGGATTGACCGTTTTTCGCCACGGTAAATCACGCTTGTTCTGTAAATACCATTTTATCAATATGTTATGAAAATCCATTGCAAAATCCTTAGATTGCAAAAGTAAATGTTTATGTAATTAAAATTTAACGAATTAGCTTGATTAATTATTTTTTTAATTCCTATATTTGCAAACTCAAAAAAATAGTACACCATTTATAAAATAAAATAGGAAAGAAAATGACGAAAGCAGATATCGTAGCGAAGATTTCAGAGAAGCTAGGTCTTGAAAAAGGAGACGTTCAAGCAACAGTAGAAACTTTTATGGAAGAAGTTAAGACTTCTTTAGAGACTGGAGACAATGTATACTTAAGAGGTTTCGGTAGTTTTATCGTTAAAACTAGAGCTGAAAAGACTGGAAGAAACATTTCTAAAAACACTACTATTAAAATTCCAGCACACAACATTCCTGCGTTTAAACCTGCAAAAGTTTTTGTAGAAGGGGTTAAAACAAACAACGAAGCAAAATAATATTAATTAACATAAATCGACACAATATGCCAAGTGGTAAAAAAAGAAAGAGACATAAGGTAGCTACTCACAAACGTAAGAAAAGAGCGAGAGCTAACCGCCACAAAAAGAAAAAGTAGTTTTAAACTACTTTTTTCTTTTTAAACGTTCATTGAAATTTGGGAAATTTCAAAAATTCCAAAAAAGAAAATCCAAAATCCAAAAATTAAGGCTTCAAAGCCTATTCAGATTGGAATTTTGAATTTAAAAATTGAAATTTAACTTTCCCAGCCGGGTTAATACCTGTTAAAAATATTGTTTAATCCATCCTTACAATTCAGTTATGAGTTATGAGTGCTGAGTTATGAGTTGTAAAACTTGAAACTTGAAACTTAAAACCTGAAACTAAAAGTCTGGATAAAAATTTACAGTGTGAATAAAGAATTAATCATTAGATCTAGTTCTGATGCAGTAGATTTTGCCTTATTAAAAGATGGAAAACTAATTGAATTACACAAAGAAGAAGAAAAAAGCAACTTTCAGGTTGGCGATATTTTTATTGCCAAAATCAGAAAACCAGTTGCCGGACTTAATGCTGCTTTTGTGAATGTAGGCTTCGAAAAAGATGCCTTTTTACATTATCACGACTTGGGTCCAAATCTAGCTTCTCAGCTGAAATTCATAAAACTTGTAAGCGCAGGTAAATTAAAAGATTTCTCCCTAAAAACCTTTCAGTTTGAAAAAGAGATTGACAAAGATGGCATCATTACTGATATTTTAAGTGCCAATCAATCTGTCTTAGTTCAAGTAGTTAAAGAACCTATATCGACCAAGGGTCCAAGAATAAGTGCTGAGCTTTCTCTTGCCGGAAGATTTATTGTTCTAGTTCCTTTTTCTGATCGTGTTTCTATTTCTCAAAAAATAGAAGACAAAAAAGAAAAGGATCGTCTAAAAAAACTTGTTCTATCGATCAAACCTAAAGGATTTGGTGTTATTGTTCGTACAGTAGCAGAAGGCAAAAACGTAGCCGAATTAGAAAAAGATTTGCAGAACCTGCTTGGCAGATGGTCTGCAATGTGTAAAAAATTACCAACTGCTCATCATCCATCAAAAGTATTAGGAGAGCTTAATAGAGCTTCTTCAATATTAAGAGATGTATTCAACGATACCTTTAGTGGTATTCAAATAGATGATGAAGAGTTGTACCATCAAACGAAGGAATATCTGCAAGAAATTGCACCTTCAAAACAATCGATTGTTAAGTTTTATCAATCAAATGACACTCCGATTTTTGAGAAATACAATATAGAGAGACAAATCAAAACTTCATTTGGCCGAACTGTTTCCATGAGCAAAGGTGCTTATCTTATCATAGAACACACTGAAGCTCTTCACGTTATAGACGTAAACAGCGGAAACCGTTCTAATAAAGCGACCAACCAAGAAGATACAGCCATGGAAGTAAATATGATTGCCGCAGCAGAAATCGCAAGACAGCTTCGTCTGCGTGATATGGGCGGAATTATCGTAGTTGATTTTATCGATATGTCTAATCCAGAAAACAGGAAAGTTTTGTTCGACTTCTTGCGAGAAGAAATGAGCGACGATAAAGCAAAGCATAAAATATTACCGCCGAGTAAGTTTGGTTTGGTCCAAATTACAAGACAGCGAGTAAGACCAGAAGTGAATATCAAAACCAGAGAGGAAGATCCTAATAAACACAATGGCGAAATTGAAGCTCCAATTTTAATCATTGATAAGATCACCGCTGATTTAGAAAGACTTTTAAAAACCCACAACAAGGTTGTGCTTAATACACACCCATTTGTGGCTGCATACCTCAGCAAAGGTTTTCCATCATTACGTTCAAAATGGTTTTTTGAACATAAGAAATGGGTGAAAATCATACCTCGTGACGCTTACACGTACTTAGAATACCATTTCTACGATAAAAAAGGAAATGTTATTTCAGAATAAAAACAAAAACCGCCTTTCGAAAGATTGGCGGTTTTTTTGTGCTTTTTTTTACAGCTATTAATTTTAGTTATTGTTTATAATAGCGAAATATGTTTTTAGATAGGACGCTAAATTGTTTATCTTTAAAATACATTAATGACAATTTAAAACTTTGGTATGACTTCTAACCCTAACAAATTATCAGGGAAATTAATTATTTACTGCCTCGCACTTGTACTATTTTCTTTTAGAGCGAATGCTCAAAACACAAAATCTGAATCTACAATTCCTCAATGGCCTATTTTATATGTAAATTACTCAATTGCCGACAAAAGTCTTTTCACGGGCGGACTTGAATTTTGTCTAGAATGCAAAGATAAAAACAAGCTCTTTTTAGGTGCAGGATACGGAATTACAAATAGCTATAACGGCAACTATTATGGTCTTCCTGATGTGCATTTATCATACAATACAGAATATCTTCTATTTATAAAAGCAGGCAGCTCCTCTAAGAATGCTTATGTAGTAAGCGGTTTAACTGTATTTAATATGATAGATTTAGGTTTAGGGTATTCGTTTTCCTTCAACAAAGAAAAGATTCCTACTTATGAAGGATTTACAGCTTCAATCTCGTTTCGATTTACTAAAAATAAAGATGTCTATACGAAACTCAATATCATACAATAAACTTTAATCCCTCACAATTTCAATTTTTCTTCTGATTTCATTTCCAGAAGCATCTACAACTGTGACATAATGTATTCCTGTTGTGGGTGTAATAGGCAGTTCATGAAACGTTTTTGTTGTTGCTTTATAAACATCATCTACATACCAAAAAAGTTCTTTATCCCTTTCAGAATAAGCTACTTTTAAAATTACCGGCTGTACTTTACTATTGAAATCCTTAGTTAAGTAAATTTTACTGTTAGCTTTTGGATAAATAAAATCCATTGATTTGGTTTGTGTCCCCTCGCAACCTTCTTTAAATGGCGGTAATGGCAAATACTCAATATGCTGGCTTTTGTAATACCACGCCATAACAGGAGGCAGTACAAACCAGTTTTTTGTCACAATATTATCGATACTTTCGCAACTGCTGTTAACCTGAAACTGTTCTGTTTTATCCAAATGAATTGTTCTGTGATACGGACAAACTTTAGTCGATTTCCCTTTTTTGGTAACCCATTGCTTGATTTTAGGACAATTATCTTTTGCCCGATAACCGCTCAATCTGCAAACCTCAACTTCTGCTAAATCATCATATGGCGTATCAAACCATCTTTGCCTTGGCAGCAAATTAAAAACATCGAATAAAATTGGCGCTGCGCTGGTAACTCCAGTTAAAGTTGGTCTTCCCTCACCTGTCGCATTTCCAACCCAAATTCCAACTACATATCTTGAATTGGTTCCAATAGCCCAGGCATCACGATTTCCGAAACTTGTTCCCGTTTTCCATGCAATTTTCAGTGAACTGTCATAAAATTTCCAAGCTTCATCGCCTTCAGGCCTATTCACCTCTTCCATTGCGTTGTAGGTTAACCAAATTGATCCCGCACCCAAAATATTCTTTTGATCAGTTTCAGAGCCAAAATCAGGCTTAAAATCGTTTTTATAATTTAGTTCTGTAAATTCGTTAGTTCTATATTTACTTTTATTTTTAGTGTAATAATTGACCGTAGATGAAAGATTAGCGTATGTTCGACATAAATCCCACAAATTACTTTCAGCGCCTCCCAAAATCAGCGATAAACCATAATGATCTGGTGTTTTATTTATGTTCTTTAATTTGAATTTTTGAAGTTCTTCGTAAAACTTGTTTACAGTAAATTCCTGAAGCATTAAAACCGCAGGAATATTCAACGAACGCGACAATGCTCGATGTGCTGGTACTGCTCCGTCATAAGTTAAATTAAAGTTTTGTGGCGTGTAACCCGAAATCTGCGTTGGAATATCGGATACTAAAGTATTAGGTAATAATTCTCCGTCGTCTAACATTACGCCATACAAAAGCGGCTTTAGAATACTTCCTGTACTTCTTGGCGCATCAATAATATCAACATCTTTTTGATGATCTGCATCGGCTGGAGAGTTTCCAACATAACTCATCACATTTCTATTCTGAACATCAATAACCAAAATAGCCAGATTATGCACTTCATTCTGCTTATACTGATTGTAATAATATCTCGCGATTTGATTAACACGATTTTGAAGCGCGTAATCAATTGTAGTTTTTACTCTTGTTCCTTCTTCATTTTTAGCCACTCTCTGCAATAAATGAGGTGCAATTTGAGGCAGATCGTACGGTTTTTGAGGTAATGGCTCTTCTACGGAAAGTTCATACGTCTGTTTGTCGATAATACCTTCTTGATGAAGTTTCAACAAAAGCCGATTTCGTTTGTTGAGTAATTTTATCTGATTTTTTCCTGGATAAATTAAACTTGGCGCATTTGGCAAAACAGCTAAAACCGCATTCTCTGCCCATGATAATTGATTGGACTGAACACCAAAATAACGCCATGAAGCCATTTCCAACCCCACAACATTTCCTCCAAAAGGCGCATGTGCTGCATACATTTCGAGAATTTCATTTTTAGAATATCCTAATTCTAATCTTGTAGCGAGAATAATTTCTATTATTTTTTCGAAATAGGTTCTGTTTTTTCCTTTTCGAGAAAGTCTGATTACTTGCTGCGTTAAAGTACTTCCGCCTCTAACTACTTTCCCTGCTTTTCGATTTTGTTTAAAAGCATTAATCATTGCGCCTGGATTGAAGCCTGGATGTTTATAAAAATATTCGTCTTCAAAATACACAATGCATTTCTTGAATTTATCAGGAACGCTATCTTGTGCAGGAAAACGCCATTGTCCGTCGCGGGCAATTTTAGCTCCAAGCAATTCTCCTTCTTTACTTTCTATTACGGTTGAATATGGTTCTTTGAATAAAGTTCGAGGTATCGAAAAATAGTAAATCAGCAAGAGCAGAAATGCAATTGCTGATTTTATTTTGTTTCTTTTTATCCAATTTAGAATGCGTTGGAAAAACGCTTTTAATTTATTTTTCAACACTTATTTTTTTAACCGCAAAGGCGCTAAGTTATTCGCAACGTTCTCTAAGTTTTTTTTGCTCGCAGATTCCGCAGATTGAGCAGATTTTATTTTTATCTGCTTGATCTGCAAAATCTGCGGGAGACCTACAAAGTTTTTTTCAGCCACAGATTAAATGGATTCGGACAGATTTTTAAAAATCCTTTTAATCCGTGTAATCTGTGGTAAATAAATTTTATTTCACAACCTCAACCCAGAATCCTTTTGTTCTGGCTAAGAAAGTATTATCATACATGGCTTCACATTGTAAGCCCGGTAAATAATAGTTTCCTAAATACGATGCGTTTAGCAGAATTCGGAAAACTTTTGTTTCTCTGGCTTTCATTCCGAAGTAGAAATTAGTCCTATCGTCTCGAATGTCAATGTAATCTGCAATATTATTTACGGCGTCACCATAATCAGTGAAACGAGTATTTACAATTTCGAATCCTGAAGGCAGAATCTGCGATAACGCTACGTTTTGAACACTCTCTCCTCTTTGGTTTTTAATCGTAACCTCAGCAACAAATTCAGTTCCTTGATTAATTTTTGAAACATTAATTATGCTTCCTTTTCTGTTTTTGAAAACAATAGAAGCTGTAACATCGCTTTGAACTGCATTTTCTTGTCCGATTGGCAGAATTCCTGTGTTTAATACACGAACATAAACCGTATTAGCTTTATTGTTTTTCAGTGTAATACTGTTTGTTCCAGAAGCAACAGACAAACTGCGATCTGCAACTGATTTCCCTGTGTTTATTGTCTCTCCTTTTCCGTTTTTATTAAATTGGATATTAATTCCTTTTAGACCATTACTAACTGCAAATTTCGACATTGCATATAGACAGTATGCCGTGGTTTGCGTACTCATCCATTGATTTGCTGACATTTCTTTAGCCAATTTAGACGCTGTTACAAATGCTTTCTGTTTCTGACCCAAAAGAAGCATCGTTTCCAAAGCCATTGCTCTGTTTCTTTCGCTTGAACCGTAATAGTAATAGCTATATCCGTCTGAACTTCCATCAATGCTTGTTCTCAAGAACAAACTTTGTCCTGCTGATTTTTGACCTGCTAAAACATAAGCTGCAGCTAAACGGAGCATACTTTCGTTAGAAATACCTTTTGTTTCTCTTAATCTATTCATTGCTGATAAATCGGCATTTCCTGCTAAAGCTAAAGTGTATAAACGATATGCTTGAGCTAAGTCATTTCCGTATTTCGGTTCAAAACGCCATTGTTTCGCTTCTTTCTGCTGATATGATAACCATTTCGATTTGAAATTAATTGGCAATACATATCCTTTTTTCTCTGCTTCAATCAAGAAATGTCCAGCATAAGAAGTTCCCCAATCGTCTGCAATTGCATTTCCTTGCCAGTACGGCATTCCTCCATTTGACAACTGGAAATTGCCCAATCTTGCAATTCCAGCTGCTATATTTTTCTGAATCAAATCTTTGCGTTTCGCATCGATATCTGCAACATCTCCTAAATACAATTGTGGAAAAACAGATGAAGTTGTCTGCTCTACACAGCCATGCGGATACTGAATTAAGAATTGTAATCTTCCATTCAAATTCATTGATGGCATTGACGAAACTTCCAATCTTGCTTTATTACTTCCTGCAATTCCAAATGTTTTCCATGAAATTGTTTTAGTACTATTTGGCGTTAAAACAACATCTGTAAAAGTACTCGTAACCGGATTTGGATTCGTCATATCGATCTCAACATCATAAGTTGATTTCTCGTTTCCAGATGTCGCAATTACCTGAACTTTTGCAATTCCAGTAGCAGAACCTACAACTAAATTGAAGTACGCCATTTTCTCATCTGGCTGTGCAAAATTTAGTCTTTGAACTGCACTTCCCGCCACTTTCAATCCGTTGCTGGTTTTAACCTGAATTGAAACATTTTTGATTTTGTTCTCAGTTGCAAAAACTGTTACTGGCAATGTTACTTTTTCTGACGGCGAAATTTTTCTTGGTAGCGAAGCTAGAACCATCAACGGACTCTTAACTTGCGTTGCTTTTTCAACGCTTCCGTAAGCGCTTGTATTTGCATCTCCCGCCACAACCATTGTTCTAACAGAACCAATATACTTTGGAAGTTTTAATTGATGCGATTTTGTTTCTCCTTTTCCTAGTTTAAATGGTCCGTAATACAATACAACAGGTTTGAAACGGTTGGCTTTTTTAGCTTTTCCTCCTCCCAAATCCTGATCACCACCAATACTGAAAATCTGATTTATTTTTCCGCCATAAGCACCAATTACATCATCGTAAACGTCCCAAGTTTTTACTCCCAAAGCTTCACGAACGTAGAAACTATCCCATGCGTTTGGTGTTTTAAAACGAGTTAAATCCAGAAGTCCTTCATCTACAACTGCAATTGTATACGTCATTTCTTTCCCTGATTTCTCTCCTACTTTAACCGTAAATGGCTGTTCTGGCCTTAAAACATCAGGCATATTTAGAGTTGGTGTCAAAATGGTGTTTTTATCTACCACTTCAATTGGTACAATTCCGTACATACGAATTGGCGAATCGTTTTTAGTTGAAGCATGAGGCTGTAATAACGTGATATTAAAATATACATTTGGCGCCATTGCTCCTGTAATCGGAACTTCAACTTTAGTTTCCCCTTTTTTAGTCTCAGCCCAAATAGTCTGAACTACTCTTGATCCGTTTTCTACAGAAATTAAAGCTCGTCCGCCTTCACTTGAAGGGAAAGAAATCTGTGCTTTTTCTCCAACTGCATAATTCTTTTTATCGGTAGAGAAAACTAACATATTAGCTGTTGAAGCATCTCTATTACGCGTTTTTCCAGACCAAATTGGCCAATCGATATTTACGGTTAAAGAAGTTGCATGACCATCTTCCTGATCTGCAACACGAATTAAATAACGTCCCCATTCTTCATCTGTCAAAGCAAATTGGAAACTTCCTTTTCCGCTAGAATCGGTATTGACTACAAAGGTTTTATATGAAGTCGTTGCATTAGACGAGTTGTAATTTGATAAATTATCGCTTGAAGAATCCCACCACCATCTCCAATCTACTTTGTAAACTCTTACTTCGAGATTACGAACGGATTTTGGTCTTCCGTTTTCATCCACTGTAACCACGTCAAAACGATTGTTCGCTCTCGTTTCAAGCATGCTGTATTTGTTCAGTTCAGGTGTTTTAAGTCCAACATAAGTTTTGTACGGAGAATAAGTTGTCGACATGACATCTGTACTAAAATCTCCTCCCTCTTCATATACTTTTGTAATAAATGAAGCGCGAAGCATTCCTGGTGCCTGACCTTGTAATCTGGGCTGAATATTTACAGAAGCTTTTCCATTTTCATTTAATTTTCCAGAGAAAACATTAATTTCTTCTGTGCTGAATTGACGCGCCAAATCATCAAAAGTATATTTTTCATAGCCTTTGAAAGTTGTAGCTTGCTGAGAGAATTTAGCCTGCATTTCTACATTCAAATTCTTAGCAATTGCACCGTGAAGCCATGTCACTTCAAGATTGTCTGTATTTGGATAAGAAGCCGAAAGTGTTTTTCTACTAAAAGTATTTTTGATTTTCAAACGATTTGGTTTGATCGTTTCAATCTTTATACTCTTATAAAATTTAGCTCCACCAACACTTACCATTGCTTCCCAATTTCCTGTTGGCGCATCTTGGTTTGTTGGCACTATAAAAGCATAATGGTTTAAATCGTTCGTTTTTTGAACGGTCTGATAAACTGTTTTTCCATTTGGATCATTTAATCTGAATTTAATTGGATGTGATTTCGGAAGTTTATTCGCGGCATCGTTCAAAATAAATGACAGATACAGATTATCTCCAGGACGCCAAACACCTCTTTCTCCGTAAATAAATCCTTTTAGGCCTTTTTGTAAAGTCTCTCCCGCAACATCAAAATTACTTACTGACAATGAAAGTCCGTCATCCAGTTTCACGTAAGTCGATTGATCTCCTAAAGTAACAATTGCGAAATAGGCGAATTTATCCAATTGGAAAGAAGCAATACCTTCACTGCTAGTTGCTTCTGTTGCTATTTTTTGCTGTTGGAAGTTGTATAAATCAACTCTTGCGTTTGAAACTGGCTCAGTTGTAACAATATTATTTACAGCAAATAAATACGATTTGTTCTCTCCTCTTTTGGCAATAACCCCAAGATCTGACGCTAAAATATTAGTAGCAATTCTAGCATTGTAAAAATAAGAACCTGTACAAGGATCTTGGCTTTCTCTCCAGTCGTAATCGTCATAATAATAGTAATCATCGTAAGAGTTTCCGCTGTAGTTTACGTCGTTTTCATCAACTTCTTCTTCCTCGGTTTCATCGTCATTTCCTTCTGATGTTTCGCATTTATAAAGCGAGTATTTCTTTTTGTAAACAAACTCGACTCTGTAAATCGCTCCAGGTTCTGGTTTGATGATTTTAGATAAATCTAAAGCATACGTATTCCATTTTGTCAGATTTACGAGCGTACTTTCTTTTAAATTAAGAGTAGTTTTGGCAATTGGCTGTGCTACTTTTTTGAGATTTTGTCCGCCATTTAATTCATTGTATTGAAGAAACTGAAGAATGTTATTTTTGTAAATCTTATACACTTTTACATCAACAGCACTTAAATTTACGGCTTCGAAATTCAGTTTTAAATTGTTTGAACTTGGCAGAATTGTTCCGTTTTTAATAAAACGAATGTTTGGTTTTATCTGATCAAAAGAGATTTTTTCGGTATAATTGTTTTCTAGTTTTTTACCGTACTGGCTTTCTATTCCCTGAAAAACTTCCAGCAACAATTCTCCTGTAACAACTTGTTCTGGTTCTTCGTCTGGCACATATTCAACTACTTCTTCTGCAACTGTGGCAGCTGAATCTACAGCAACTGCGGCTGAGTCAACCACAACAGCAGCCGAATCTACAGCAACTGCTGCTGGTTCTGCTACAGCTACCGCTATTGGCTCTTCTTTTTTAGGAGCATTTTGATTCGTAAAATATACTTTCAGTAAATTCCCTTGAGTAGAAAATTTCAGGTTATTAGTGTTTTGAATCGAAACCAATCCAGCAAAATCCTGACCTTTTTCTAAAGGCTCTGAGAAATTAATTAAAACCTGCTGATTGTTTCCGTCTGGAACTTCAACCTTAATAACTTTAAATTCGTTGATGCTTGTAATTGGGAAATCGATCTGTCCTTTTTGATCAATATCAAAATCATTTCCGTCATAGATAATTTCTAAATTTGAAGCTTCTGATTGACGCTGAATGCTGTCAATTATAAAATGAAATTCTTTTCCTGAAGACACATTTTTATCAAACTTAATCTTAAGATCACTTCCATTATGTTTGGCTTGAACCAGCTTAATTGCGGTTTCCAAATCAATATTATCTGCTGTTTTAAGTGTACAGTTTAAGTATTGATATTCTTTGCTATATGACTGAATATCGCCTGTATTGATGGTAAAATCCTGTTTAACGGTTTTAACTGTAAAGTTAAATTTAGAAAGTTCTTTTTCTTTCTCTTTTGGAATAGCAGTCAGTTTATCGAGGTTTAAAGTAACCTGATATTCTGTTCCCATTTTGAGTTTTTTCTCTGGAATAAAAGCAATTGTATTAGTTGAAAGCGCAATAACTTTTCCGTGAACACTTGGCGAAATATCAAACAAATCATCGTCTAATTCCTGATTTGGTTTCCAATCGTTTTTATCGAATGCCAAAACCACACGAATATCAGAATCTGCAGAAACGATACCACCTGTAAAACTGGTAATATAATCTTTGAATAACGAGAAATCTGAATTGAAATCTGCAGCTGATTTACGTCCACAGGATTGAAAAATAAAAAACACAAAAAATACGAGAGATAGTCCTTTTACTTTCACTTTTATTTAGAGTTAAATGGTTAACAAATTGAGAATTTAATACGATTTACTGCTAAAAATAATAACAGCAAAATACGAATTAAATCACCATAAAAGTAAGGTATTTTTTGAGTTATTTAAGAAGAAAATTCCGAAATAAAAATATTTAACTTTTGTTGAAGCTTATAGACTATCCTACACAATTCCTGCAGCTTATTTTCTTCTTTCCAGAAAAAAACGTTTCATTAAATCTGCAGCTTCATTGGCCATTACACCAGAAACCACAGTAGTTTTAGGATGCAGTTTTGTTCCCATGTTTATAAAGCCACGTTGTTCATCGCGTGCGCCAAAAACGATTTTAGAAATCTGACTCCAATACAAAGCCCCTGCACACATTTGGCAAGGCTCAAGAGTTACATAAAGCGTACAGTCTTTTAAATATTTTCCGCCCAGAAAATTTGCGGCCGCCGTAATAGATTGCATCTCTGCGTGAGCCGTAACATCATTTAGCAATTCGGTCAAATTATGACTTCTTGCAATAACTTTATCGGCAACAACTACAACAGCTCCAACAGGAATTTCGCCTTTTGAGTAGGCTTCTTCTGCTTCCTGCAAAGCTTTTTTCATAAAATATTCGTCTGTAAAAGGATTTTCCATATCTGCAAAAGTAAAACTTTACCCATTATTTTTACTACATTTAAATTTTGAAATTTGAATATGAAAAAAAAATACAAAATCAGCATTCCTGAACCCTGCAATGAAGATTGGGACAAAATGACTCCAAAGGAAAATGGTCGTTTCTGTATGAGCTGTTCTAAAACAGTTGTTGATTTTACTTCTATGCTTCCAGAAGAAATCCAACATTATTTCATTCAAAATCAAGACAAAAAAATTTGCGGAAGGTTTAAACAATTGCAGTTAGATTACATTACGATTCAAATTCCTAATCACGTTTTGTATTCGCAGACCAACTACCATAAAAAGTTTCTTCTTGCTTTGTTTATTGCAATGGGAACTACTTTATTTAGCTGTGCAGACAAAGAAGGAAACAAGAAAAAATTTGATAAAATTGAGGTCGTTAACAATACCTCTCAAAATCAAGATGAGGATATTTCCTCATGCTATGGGCATCAGATTGAATCTAAAAAAGAAAAAACAAAAATACCTAGAGAAAAAGTCACAATGGGAGCGATAGTTCCTTCAAAACCTATTGAATATTATAGCTTTAAGTATAGCATCATATACAATTCTGTTGATTTGGATATTTTACCCGCTCCAAAAGGTGGAATGAAAAAATTCTATTCTTACTTTGCAAAAAATTACACTGCTTCAAAAAAAGGAGAAATGTCCGTCATATTTGTAGTAGAAAGAGACGGCACTTTAACTAATTTTAAAGTAACTAAAAATGCATCATCAGCAAATGAAGCAGAAGTTATTAAAGTTTTAGAATCTGGTCCTAAATGGATTCCTGGAAAAACAAACAATCGTATTGTTCGATCAACTTTCATTTTGCCAATTACATTTAAATAATGAAAATAAAACATAAAATAACTGCCAATATAAATCGCAAATCACTTTTGCCGACGTTGTATGCAGTTATAACTGTACTTTTTTTCGGCTGCCAAAACAAAGAAGATAAACAACAGGAAGTAAAAAATATTGAAGTTGCTAAAGATACTTTGACATCTAAATCTGTTGCTTTAGATACAAATAACAGAAAGAGTTTAGAACAAACACAATCGTCTACGCTAAAAGTTGAACAAGTTGAATTAAAGAAAACTATACCAACAGTATCTGAAGAATCTACCAAGAACAAAACCTCTGAGCAGAATAAAGTAAAAAAAGATGATTCTGCCTCAACTCTAAAACCCCTTTCAAATACAAATGCTGAATTTCCTGGTGGGATAGAACAATTTCATAACTTCTTCATGAAAGAATATAAAAAACCCGAAGATGTAAGTTATTGGAAACTCAATTTTACACTTGCATTTGCAGTAGAAAAAAACGGCACTGTATCTTTTCTCGAATGTTCGCCAGCTGTTGAAGAATCTCTGCAAAAAGAAATCATCAGAGTTTTAAGTTTATGTCCGAAATGGCAACCAGGAGAATCGAATGGAAAAAAAGTCCGGATGCAATATTCTGTCCCTATTCTATTGAAATAAGACTCAGCAGGAAAATTAAATTTAAAACCGTAAATTTGCTTTTTACCTTACAATGAAAAGCAATTTACTTTCCAACATATACAATCCTGCCGATTTGCGTCTTTTAAAAGAAGAACAGCTTGCTCAAGTTGCTCAAGAACTTCGTCAATTTATTATTGATATCGTTTCTATAAAAGAAGGGCATTTAGGAGCCAGCTTAGGCGTTGTAGAACTTACAATTGCTTTGCATTATGTTTTTAATACTCCTGATGATTTACTGGTTTGGGATGTTGGACACCAAGCTTACGGACATAAAATACTGACCGAAAGAAGAGAAAATTTCCATACCAATAGACAGATCGGAGGAGTTTCGGGTTTCCCAAAAAGAAGCGAAAGTGTTTACGATACTTTTGGTGTTGGACATTCTTCGACTTCTATTTCTGCGGCACTCGGAATGGCGATTGCTTCAAAACTAAAAGGTGATTTTGACAAAGAACATATTGCGGTTATCGGCGATGCTTCTATCGCCAGCGGAATGGCTTTTGAAGGGTTAAATCATGCTGGAGTTACAGATGCCAATATTTTGGTTATTCTAAATGATAATGCCATAGGGATTGATCCGAGCGTTGGTGCTTTGAAAAAATATCTTACTTCGGTTAAAAATGGGAAAAATCCACGACAAAATAATATCATTAAGTCTTTGAATTTTGATTATTCGGGGCCAATTGACGGTCACGATCTTCCTAAATTAATCAAAGAATTAAAACGTTTAAAAAAGATTAAAGGCCCTAAATTTCTGCATATTGTTACTACTAAAGGAAAAGGATTGCAGCAAGCTGAAGAAAATCAGGTAAAATATCATGCTCCCGGAAAATTTGATGCTTTAACTGGAGAAATTCATTTAAAATCGGAAGAAAATCTTCCTCCAAAATATCAAGATGTTTTTGGCTTAACTATTTTAGATTTAGCTAGAAAAAACGAAAAAATAATCGGAATTACACCTGCAATGCCATCTGGAAGTTCATTAAAATTTATGATGGACGAATTGCCAGATCGTGCTTTTGATGTCGGAATTGCCGAGCAGCACGCCGTGACGCTTGCCGCAGGAATGGCCACTCAGGGCATGATTGTGTATTGCAATATTTACTCTACATTTTTACAGCGCGCATATGACCAAGTGATTCATGATGTAGCTTTGCAAAACCTTCCTGTTATTTTTTGTTTGGATCGTGCGGGCTTAGTAGGCGAAGATGGCGCAACGCATCATGGTGTTTTTGACATGGCGTGTCTGCGTTCGATTCCGAATATGGTAATTTATGCTCCACTGAACGAAATTGAACTTCAAAACATTTTATATACAGTTCAATTAGGAATAGATTATCCAATTGCAATTCGATATCCTAGAGGTCGCGGAGTCCTGCCAAATTGGGAAGTAGAAAATTTCGGACATTATCAAAAAATTAATTTAGGCGAGGCAAAATGTTTAAAAGATGGTACGAAAGTTGCTGTGCTGTCGGCTGGAACAATTGGAAATAATGTTATAGAAGCTTTAAAAGAATCAGCCAATGCTGATGAAATTGCACACTATAATTTTAGTTTTATTAAACCGCTAGACAACAACACATTAAGCGTTATTTTTTCAACTTTTGAAAAGATTATTACCATCGAAGACGGAGTTAAAAATGGCGGTTTTGGAAGCGCAGTTTTGGAGTTTGCAGCATCAAATAATTTCAAAAATTCGATTGAAATTTTGGGCATTCCAGACGAGTTTATCGAGCATGGAACGGTAAATCAGTTGCAACAATTGTGTAAAATTGACGTTAAAAGTTTAATAAATCTTTTTTCTAATGGTTCAAAATAATTATTTTGCAAAACCAAAAAAAAAATTACCTAAATGAAATTATTGCGTTCTACCCTTTTGCTATTACTGCTTTTGTGTACTTCTAATAACTTTGCCCAGATTATACAAACTACTTTAAGCCCAAATCAAGCACCTAAACCGCCTTCAAATTGGTCAGAAAAGAACCAACTTGGTTTTGACCTTTCACAAATTGCCTTTGTTAACTGGAGTGCAGGGGGAACAAGTTCTATCTCTGGATTATTTAAAGGAGAATTCTCTAGAACTTATCTAAAAGGGAATCATAAATGGTTTAATGAACTTATCATGAAATATGGTCTAAACAAACAAGACGATATCGAGTTAAGAAAGACTGATGATGCCGTTCAATTCAACTCGACTTATGGTTTTAGAAAAGACACAGCTTCAAATTGGTATTATTCTGCGAAGTTTAATTTCAACACTCAGTTTACCAACGGTTATAATTATCCTAATCGTGATGTTCCAATTTCTAGACCATTTGCACCAGCATATATCTTTTTGGGAGCTGGAGCCGAGAACTCAAATAAAGAAAAAAACAGAACGTTTTATTTCTCTCCAATTACTTTAAAAACCACCTTAGTATTAGATCAAAATTTAGCAAATCAAGGTTCTTTTGGTGTTAAAAAAGCCGTTTATGCACCAGATCCGCTAGATCCTACACAACAAATATTAATTGAAGAAGGTCAAAAAGTAAAAGCCGAATTTGGTATCCTTTTTACTGCCTACATGAAAAATGAAATATATAAGAATGTTTTTTATGAAAACAGACTTTCTTTATATACTGATTATTTAAACCGATTCGGAAATGTGGACATTGATTATGATACTCGTCTGGACTTAGTTGTAAATGCTTATGTCAAAGCTAATATTGGTGTTCATATCATATATGATGACGACATTAAAAACAAAGTAGACGTTATAGATCCAACCACAGGAGCAAAAAGTCAAGTTACTGAAGGGCCAAAAATGCAGTTAAGGCAAGTTCTTGGCGTTGGTCTGGTTTACGCTTTCAAATAAAAAACAAATACAGCTATAAAAAAAGCTTCTTTTAGAATATTCTGAAAGAAGCTTTTTTATTTAACGTTTTTTCTGTCCTTGAATTGTTTCGTATAATTCAAGAGCGTTTCCGTCTGTAAGAAGCGAAACATAGTGACAGATATGCAATAAACGTTCATAAAGATTAGTTTTCTCTAAATGATGTTTCTCTGGCAACATTTTCAAAATCAATTTATCATAATTTGAAGCCGTTCCCTCATATTTGTTATTGAATGCTGTAATAAACTTATCCAATAATGTTTGAATGATTTGATAGCCTACAATTTCTTTTTCAATCACTTCGCGGCTTTGATAGATTTTCTCAACACTTAGTTTGATAATATCATTCATCTGCGCTTTGTATTTGCTTTTGTCTGTTAAAGCATATGGAAAGTTCCCTGCCAAAATTGCTTCTTCATTTTCAACAAAAACATTTACAGCATCATTTATTAAAGTTCCGATTGCTAAAGCTCGCAAATAACTAATGCGGTCTTCTTTTGTAGTTAGCGACTTGTATTTTGAAACTCCTATATTGTCTTTTACCAGATTAATCAAATATTCTAAAGCAAAATCTTCAGAGACCAAACCTAAATTGATTCCATCTTCAAAATCGATAATTGTGTAACAGATATCATCTGCAGCTTCGACCAAGTAAGCCAATGGATGTCTTTCAAAACCAATATTATCCCCAGATTTGTTGGCAATCATTCCCATATCTTTGGCTACTTCTTCAAAGAACAATTTATCAGACTGAAAGAATCCGTATTTTTTATCAGAAATATTATTGGTTGGTTTTTTCGGAAGGCTTTCTTTAGGGTATTTCATAAAAGCTCCCAAGGTAGCGTATGAAATACGAAGTCCACCCTCAATTCCTGGGCGGCTTGCTGTAAGAACCGAAAATCCGTTGGCATTTCCTTCAAAATCAATTAAATCTTGCCATTGTTTATCTGTAAGCTGATTTCTGTATTTCTGACCGTTTCCAATAGAAAAATATTCGCCAATTGCTTTTTCACCAGAATGCCCAAAAGGCGGATTCCCAATATCGTGTGCCAATGATGCAGCAGCCACAATAGCTCCAAAATCATTCATATGATAACCGTGAATTTCTTTCAGATAAGGATATTTCTCAATGATTTTTTTTCCTACCAAACGTCCAAGCGAACGTCCAACAACCGAAACTTCCAAACTGTGCGTTAGGCGCGTGTGTACGAAATCGGTTTTAGAAAGCGGAATAACTTGTGTTTTATCTTGTAAGCTTCTAAAAGCGGCAGAAAAAATAATTCGGTCATAATCTACTTCAAACCCTAAACGAGTATCATCTTGTTCTACACGTAATCTTTTGCTTGTATCTCCCTGACGTTTTAATGATAAAAGTTGTTCCCAGTTCATTTTAATTTTAGATTGTAGATTAACGATTTTAGATTGATGATCTAAAAGGTCAAAAGTACATTTTATTTTAGGATTTTATTCCATCAAAATATACAATCCCTCCATAATTACGGATAAACTTTTGTGCAGTCACATTATTATTTAAACACAATATTTATTTAAGAATTACATTTTTGAAGTATTTCTTAAAAATTGCCAATGCTTTTTCTTTGCTTTCTTTGGTTGGTGGCAGAGTGTCTTTTAGCGAATAAGGCATTTTCAGGAGTTCCCATTTTTGAGATCCCAACTGGTGGAACGGTATAATTTCTACTCGCTCAACTGTTTTATAATTGGTAAAATATTGTCCCCATTCTTCCAAATATTGCAACTGGTCTGTCCATCCAGGAACCAGAACGTATCTTAGCCACATTGGTTTTCCGGTAGATTCTCTGTAAGCCGCAACTTCTAATGTATTCTTATTGGTCAAACCTGTCAACTTATGATGCATATCATCATTAATGTGCTTTACATCTAGTAATAAAATATCTGTGGCATCAAAAAGTTCATGAGCTTCGCGATTATTCAGCCTTCCATTAGTATCGAGACAAGTCGTAATTCCTTCTTCGTGCAGACGTTTAAAAAAATGAAGCAACTTGGTTCGCTGCAATAATGGTTCGCCTCCTGAAACTGTCACGCCTCCCGTTGTTCCGAAATAACTTTTTTGACGGACAGCTCTTTTTACCAATTCTTCAATTTCGACCAAAGAACCTCCTTTTACATCCAACGTATCTGGGTTCTGGCAATATACACACCTAAACTGGCATCCTTGCACAAATACTACCATCCTTATTCCAGGTCCATCATGAGTACCAAAAGTCTCAAGAGAGTGTATTCTTAAATGGCTCGGATCGTCTATGTTTAATTTAACAGCTTCAATATCTTGTAATGGAAAATACATCATGTTCCTGAATAAAATTGAATAAATAAAGGCTGGCTAACTTAAGCCAGCCTTTATTGACCTTAAAAATTTAAAATTACATAGCTTCATGGAAGGTACGGGCAATAACTTCCAGCTGATGTGCTCTTGATAATCTTACAAAGTTTACAGCATATCCTGAAACTCTAATTGTAAGCTGAGGATGATTTTCTGGATGATCGTATGCATCTTGCAACGTTTCGCGATTCAGTACATTTACATTTAAGTGATGTGCCATCTGTGCAAAATATCCATCTAATACATTTACCAAATTGGTAACCTGTTCTTCTCTATTATCTCCTAACGATTTTGGAATCATTGAAAATGTGTTCGAGATTCCGTCTTGAGCATCTTTATATTCCAGTTTTGCAACAGAGTTTAAAGAAGCGATTGCTCCGCTATTATCACGTCCATGCATCGGATTTGCACCTGGAGCAAAAGATTCGCCATCTTTACGCCCGTCTGGAGTTGCCCCGGTATTAGTTCCGTACATTACATTTGACGTAATCGTTAATAAAGAAAGTGTTGGAGTAGCATTTTTATATGCCGTATGTTTTCTAAGCTCTGTAACAAAGAAAGAAGTCACTTCTTTAGCAATTGTATCTACTCTGTCATCATCATTTCCAAATTTAGGATAATCTCCTTCAATATTAAAATCTACTGTAAGTCCATTTTCATCTCTTACGGGTTTTACTTTTGCATATTTTATTGCTGATAATGAATCTGCTATAATAGAAATTCCGGCGGCTCCATAAGCTATATCAACATGCGGATCTGAATCGATTAATGCCATTTGAGCTCTTTCATAATAATACTTATCATGCATATAGTGAATAATATACATTGATTTGGCGTAAACTCTAGCCAGTTCTTTCATTGTATTTTTAAAAGCATCATACACGACATTAAAATCTAATACTTCGTCATTAATAAACGGAATATCTTTCATGATTAATGCCCCTCCTTTTTCTTCCCTTCCACCGTTTAAAGCAATTAATAATGCTTTAGGCAGGTTGGCACGCGCTCCAAAATGCTGAATCGATTTGCCAATTTCCTGATGAGAAACACAGCAAGCAATTCCGTAATCATCAGAGCCGCGGTTTGTTCTCATTAAATCATCATTTTCGTATTGAATTGATGATGTATCTATTGAAACTTCTGCACAGAAATTTTTAAACCCTTCCGGAAGATCCTCTGACCATAATACTGTTAAGTTAGGTTCTGGAGAAGCTCCTAGATTATATAATGTCTGAAGAAATCTGAAAGATGTTTTGGTCACTTTTGTTCTTCCATCATTAAACATTCCGCCTATACATTCTGTCACCCAAGTTGGATCACCTCCAAAAATTTCATCATACGCTCCTGGTCTTAAATGGCGAACCATTCGCAATTTCATTACAAATTGATCTACCAGTTCCTGCGCTTCATCTTCTGTAATCAATTGTAATTCTAAATCTCGTTGTATATAAATATCTAGGAAAGAAGATACGTTACCTAGTGACATTGCTGCTCCATCCTGCTCCTTAACCGCAGCCAGATAGGCAAAATAAACCCATTGCACCGCTTCTTTTGCATTTTGCGCTGGTTTTGAAATATCAAAACCGTAATCTTCTGCCATTATAAGCATATCTTTTAAGGCGCTGATTTGGGCTGAAATTTCTTCACGAAGGCGAACTTTATGTTCTGTCATTTCCCCATCAACCTTAGCATAATCTTCTTTTTTAAACACAATAAGCTGATTTACCCCATATAAAGCCATACGACGGAAATCGCCAATTATTCGGCCGCGAGCATAATTATCAGGCAAACCTGTTAAAATATGTTTAGAACGATAATCTCTAATTTCTTTATCGTATGCGTCAAAAACTTTTTCGTTATGATTTTTAGCATAATTAAAAATATCCAGCACGCGGTCTGATACTTTTAATCCTCTTTCTTTAACAGCAGATTCTACAAGTTTTATCCCTCCAAAAGGTTTCATTGCACGTTTTAATAATTGATCGGTTTGTAAGCCTACAATTACTTCGTCTTCTTCATTAATATAACCTGGTTTAAATGCATTTATGCTTGAAATAGTTTCTACATCTATTGCCAAACATCCGCTATTAGCCCTTTCTTGTAATAATGCCTTTTTACAGATATTCCATAAATTGGATGTTTTTGATGATGGTCCACATAAAAAAGATGAATCTCCATTATACGGAGTAATATTTCTTACTACAAAATCCTGAACATTTACTGATGTTTCCCATTTGCCTGGCACAAATTCAATTTTTTCGACACTTGCTTTCATAACTCGATTGATATTTAAAGATTTATCATATCAAAATTCGATATTCCAACAATTAAAAAACATGATAATAATCAATAAAATACGTTAAATATTTACAAATTACGCAATCGTTATCGGCAAATCAGCTTTCTTTTTATCAATAAACAAAAAACAGACGTAAATCCTAAAATTAGTGCAAAAAAGCAGAAGATTATGTTATAATCTTTAATAAAAGATAACAATCCTGTTCCTGCAAATGCTGCCGCAGACCAAGCTGTCAAAATAAAACCAAAAGGAGCATGCATTTTATTGGCTCCATAAATGTCTTTTACAAAGGCTGGCATAGTAGCAAAAGCTCCTCCGTAACAGCTAATGATAATAAAAACCATTAATTGAAATAACAAAGCATTTTCTGTTTGGGTTAAAATAAAAAAACAAAAAGTTCCGATTGTAAAAAAGAGGAAAAAGGTCAGCCAACGTCCAATTTTGTCAGATGCGCTGGACCAGAACAATCTTCCAAAACCGTTAAAAAAACCAATTAATCCAACAAAATTAATAGCCTGAGCATCATCAATATGAATAATATCCCTTGCCATTGGCGCCGCAATCGAAATTAAAGCAATGCCACAAGTTGTATTAAGGAATAAAAACAACCAAAGACTGTAAAATCGAACATCTGTCAGCAATTCTCTTATTGGAATTGAAGAATTTTTTGCTAAACACATTTCGGTTTCTTTGTTTAAATCTGGAAGAGAAAGGCAAAATGAGGCCAAAACCATTAGAAAAAAATAAATACTTCCTAACAAATAAAAAGTTCCTGATACACCATACGATGCTATCAAGGGCAGAATAAGCCTTGATGCAACGATAGAACCTATGGCAAACGACATAACAACTAGTCCGCTGGCAAAACCAGGTCTGTCTGGAAACCATTTAACAACAACAGAAACTGGAGTTATATAACCAAATCCCAATCCTATACCGCTTATAACTCCAAAAAACAAATAAAATAAGAGTAGCGAATTGATTGCTATAGCCACACCGCTTCCTAATAATCCTATTCCGAAAAATATGGCGGCAAGCAATCCTGCATTTTTGGGACCAATTTTACGAACAAACTTCTGCATAAAAGCGGCCGTAAGTCCTAAAAAACAAATTGCAAGACTAAAAGAAAGTTTTAATTGATCATTCTCCCAGCCATTTAAGGTGTTAATAGGTTTTATCCAGACACTGTAAGCATAAATAGAACCTATAGATAATTGCAGCATCATTCCAGCCAATGCAATTATCCATTTATTTTTTGTTTTCATGAGGTTATACATGTTTAAATTCGAACAAATGTATAAGCCGTGATTTACAAAAAATGTGATTTTTATCGTGTTTTCGGTTTAAAAATCAGAAAATTACGAAATCGTTTTTTACTAAAAAATCAAAACTCTAACGCTGTACTATGCTTGATTTCTCCCATCACAAAAATACTATTCGTATTTCCTATATTTTCTATCGTTGATAATTTGTTCATTACAAAATCTTGATAACTAGCCATATCTTGTACCAAAATCTTGAGCATAAAATCGTAATCTCCTGCTATGTTATAGCATTCAATAATTTCTGGAAGTGCCACAATATCTTTTACAAAATTGCTCCCGACATTTTTAGCATGTTCTTTTAAACGGACATTGCAAAAAACAGTCATGCCACGATTCATTTTCTTTTTATCTAAAAGCGCTACATATTTGGTAATATAGCCATCTCTTTCTAATCTTTTAATTCGTTCGTAAACGGGAGTAACCGTTAGAAATAATTTACTCGCAAGATCTTTTGTATTGATATTGCAGTCTTCTTGAAGATATTTTAGAATCAATAAATCGGTTTTATCTAAGTTTTCCATAGTTTTTTTTACGGCTAAAAGTTCATTTTAAACAATTTCAAAGTAATTAAATCTTTAAAAATCTATTCTAAAAACACATTTTACTGAAATAAGCCTCAAATATAAGTTATAAAAACCAAGAACGTAAATTTGTCCAGTAAAAAATACTGAATCAAAAATGAAAACAAACAACTTAGGTTATCCAAGAATTGGCAGTAACAGAGAGCTTAAAAAAGCATCTGAATTGTATTGGGCGGGAAAAATTTCTGCTGACGAACTTATTGAAACTGGAAAAGAAATCCGCCTTAAAAACTGGAAGCTACAAGCTGAGGCAGGAGTAGATTTAATTCCGTCTAATGATTTTTCTTTTTATGATCAAGTTTTAGATTTGACTTTAACTCTTGGGGCAATTCCACAGCGTTATCACGAATTGGCAAAAAGCAATTCATCTTTAGATTTGTATTTTGCAATGGCAAGAGGCGCGCAAAAAGACGGTCAGGATGTTGTAGCAATGGAAATGACAAAATGGTTCGACACCAACTATCATTATATTGTTCCTGAATTTACCAAAAACCAAAAGTTCGAATTGTTTTCAGAAAAAATAATCAATGAATTTAAAGAAGCAAATGCGATTGGAATTAAAACAAAACCTGTTCTAATTGGTCCTGTTTCTTATTTATTATTAGGAAAAGAAAAAGAAGAAGGTTTCCTCAGAATTGATCTTTTGGATGCTTTACTTCCGGTTTATTTCGAAATTTTGGAAAAACTGCAAGCAGAAAATGCCGAATACATTCAATTAGACGAACCTTTCCTAGCTTTAAATTTAACCGATAAAGAAAGAGCAGCTTTCACAAAAGTATATAACGAAATCAACACTCGTTTCCCAAAGCTTAAAATTGTTTTAGCAAACTATTTTGACTGTTTTGGAGAAAATCTTGAAACTGCTTTGGCTTTGCCTGTTGATACTTTTCATTTAGATTTAGTTCGCTGTCCGCTGCAATTAAATGATATTTTAGAATCTGGAAAATTGGCTTCAAACGTAAATCTTTCTTTAGGAGTTGTTGACGGAAGAAATATCTGGAAAAATGATTTCAAAAAATCTTTAGAATTAATCAAAAAAGCAACTGACGCGTTAGGAACCGACAGGGTTTTAATTGCTCCTTCTTGCTCATTAATTCACAGTCCGTGCGATTTAGATCTTGAAACAAACGATCAAACTTTAACGCCTGAAATCAAACAATGGCTGGCTTTTGCTAAACAGAAAATCAACGAAATTGTACATTTAAAACAATTTGCTTCTAACGAAGTTAGCATTGAAAATTCTGCTGATTACAAAGAAAATGTTTTGGCAAATGAAAATCGTAAAACTTCAAAATTAATTCACAATAATGAAGTAAAAAACCGTGTTGCAGGAATTACAGCTTCAGATGACAAACGTAAAAGCGCTTTTGCAACCAGAAGAAAAAGCCAGATTGAAGCTTTAAAACTTCCGTTATTCCCAACTACAACAATTGGTTCTTTTCCTCAAACTGCCGAAGTGAGAAGCTGGAGAGCGAGATTCAAAAAAGGAGAATTAACTGCTAAGGAATACAATGATTTAATCGAAAAAGAAACCGAAGCTACTATTCGCTTTCAAGAAGAAACTGGAATCGATGTTTTAGTTCATGGCGAGTTTGAACGTAACGATATGGTAGAATATTTCGGAGAACAATTGGTCGGATTTACGTTTACAAAAAACGGCTGGGTTCAAAGTTACGGAAGCCGTTGCGTGAAACCGCCTGTTATTTATGGAGATGTTTCTAGACCAAATCCTATGACTGTAAAATGGTCAAAATATGCACAGTCTTTGACTCCAAAATGGGTAAAAGGAATGTTGACAGGCCCCGTAACTATTCTGCAATGGTCTTTTGTACGTAATGACCAGCCTCGTTCTGAAACTTGTACGCAAATCGCTTTGGCTATTCGCGATGAAGTTGTTGATTTAGAAAAAGCAGGAATCAAAATTATTCAAATTGATGAACCTGCAATTCGCGAAGGTCTTCCGTTACGAAAAGAAGAATGGGCAAATTATTTAGATTGGGCAGTTCGTGCTTTCAGAATTTCTGCAAGCGGCGTAAACGATGATACTCAAATTCATACACATATGTGTTACAGCGAATTTAACGACATCATTCAAAACATTGCCGACATGGACGCCGATGTTATTACTATTGAATGTTCTCGTTCGCAAATGGAACTTTTAGATGCTTTTGCCAACTTTAAATATCCAAACGAAATTGGTCCTGGAGTTTACGATATTCACTCGCCTCGTGTACCTTCAAGTAAAGAAATGGTTCGTCTGTTAGAAAAAGCTTCAAATGTAATTCCGATAGATCAATTATGGGTAAATCCAGATTGCGGTTTAAAAACCCGTCATTGGGATGAAACCAAAAAAGCACTAATCGAAATGGTTGCCGCCGCTCAAGAAATGCGAACAGCTGTAGAAAATCCTGTGACTTAATACCTTTAAATAGTTTTTGTTTTTTATGCCAGCAAGTGAGATCGAATTTAGTTATGATTCGTTTCGATTTCACTTTGACTGGCATTATTTCTTTTTATTGTAAAATGCAACACATTACAAGGATTCATGGTTTTAAATTAATTCGTAAAATTTTTCTTCCACTCAAAAAACACAAATCATAAAATTCTGTACTTTAGCAACTTACTAACTATTAAACTTAATTCTATGTATTCAGCAGCTCAATACACAAATTTTTTTATTAGTTATTTAGAAAATCAAATTATAGATAAAGAACCCAAAAATCTATACAATCCGATAGCATATATAATGTCATTGGGAGGAAAACGATTACGCCCTACACTTACACTTCTCACCACAGAATTTTTTGGAACAGACTATAAGTTAGCATTACCCGCTGCTTTGGCAATTGAAATTTTCCATAACTCGTCCTTAATCCATGATGATATTATAGATGAAGATCCCATTAGAAGAGGAAAAGCCACAGTACACAAAAAGTGGAATACTAACATTGCTATTCTTTCTGGAGATGCAATGATTATCTTAACCTACGAATATCTGCTTAATTACGACCCAAATCTTGCAAAAGATTTGATCAAAGCGGTTAACAAAATGGGAATAAAAGTATGCGAAGGGCAAACCCTGGATGTAGATTTTGAAACCCGCCAAGATGTTACGGTTTCTGAATATCTAAAAATGATTAAGTACAAAACTGGTGCACTTATAGCGGCATCGATGAAAATGGGTGCCATAATTGCCCAAACATCGCAAGAAAACTGCGATTTAATTTATGATTTTGGAATTAATATCGGATTAGCTTTTCAGTTGCAAGATGATTATCTGGATCTTTTTGGCGATACTCCCACATTTGGCAGACGTTTAGGCGGCGATATTATTTCGAATAAAAAAACCTACTTATATTTTAAGGCTCTTGAAATTGCAACTGAAAGCGAAAAAGAAGTATTAGAACGTTTATACGCTGTTCGCCTTGAAGACAATACAAACAAAATTAAAACCATAACCGATTTGTTTCTGAAATCTGGAGTGCCAAATGCAACACAAGAATCAATCAAAAAGTACACATTTAAAGCTTCTAAAATTTTAGACAAAATCAATATAGAAGAAGATAAGAAAAAACTATTAAGAGAGTTTGCCGAGAGTTTAATTGGAAGACGAGTTTAGTTGTTTTGATTAAAAAAAGGTATCTTTTCCCTTCTGGTTTTCAAGAACCATAGTAAAAAACCACACCAAAGCTATGTTACATAACAAGTCATTATAGTGCTCTGGGCTCACGCCCTGCACTATAAACCCATTATGTAAAATAGCGCATATCTTTTAGGCCTCTCCCATTTCCCCCGCTTCTGCCACCGCACTAGGATTCTTTCTTTATTTGCTCAGTCGCCGCAAAGGGCTACGCATTTCTTTTGAAAAAATGCCAGGAATCTAACGCTTCAATTTGCCATTGTCGCAGGCATTATTTCAAAAAAAATGCAGATTCCAGTTGATTTAAGACACAAAAAAACCTCGCATTGCTGCGAGGTTTCTCTTTTCTAGTCTTTGCCGATTCTCCTTGCGCCACACGAAAGGATTCGTGCGGGAGCGGAGGTTATCTCTTTTTTGAATTAAAATTTTAATTTACCCTGATTTTATTAGACTTAAACACAGATTTTTGTAAAAACACCTAATCTGATACATTCCCCCTAATCTGAAACATTACCCGACAGCTTGATTACTGCATTATTTGCATATTCTCTTACCAAGTTCCAAACTGTATCCTTTTCAAAACTCTCATCAGTATTTCTTTCTTCAATTGACAAATTAAGTTCAATGAGATTATGACATCTTAATAACTCATATACAGCCAAATAAGACACCATTTTGTTTTCCATAAATATAGGTAGCAATTGAAATGCATCATAAAAATCAGAAATTATTTCATCAAAAACATCAACATAATTAGGATAAATTTTTAATTGTTCTTTGTATGGTTTTGATAAATTTTCTACACTCCTTTTTAAAAGCAATAATTTGTTTTCTAAATCTTTTGTCATAATACTAAATTTTATAATCGGGCTTTAAATCTATTAGTCTCGACTCCATCAGATACTTTCCAATATGGTTTACCCTGATAATGTCTACGAGATCCAGGTTACAACAGAAGCCTAAACCATTTACATAATCATTATTGTCAGTACCATAATAAGGAACTTCAAGAGTATTATGATTTGCCTTTATCAAATTTATCGTTTAACACATACTAAAGAAGTTACTTACAGTTTTATTTATAATAGAATAAGACATAAAAAAACCGCTCATTTCTGAGTGGTTTTCTTTTTCTATTCTTTGTCGAGTTTCTTTGCGGGTACGAAGTCGGGAGACTTCGCACAGCACTCAAAACAGCTTATTGAACTCTTTGAAGAGCAGGCCGTTCATCTCTGAATGATTTGATATTTCTAGTCTTTGTCGATTTTGCAAAAACATCTAATTTGATGTATTACCAAATTCATTTAATTTATAAGTTAATGAATCTCCTTGCTCAAAAATAATTATGGCCTTACTCTTATACAATTCAAATTTTTGAACTTTAAGGTTATAAAATTTGCTCGGTAATTTTGCAAAAAATAGTTTTCTACTTTTTTTATTAAATAAAAAAACGTCATGATTTCTTTTAAAGAATAAGATCTCCTTTTCTGGATTTTCTACAATTTCTGTTTCGAATTTACTAACATCAATCTTACCTAATTCATTGTTTAAATTGCATATTATTAAATATCTATAATTAGTACTTGAGCCTTGTCCTAGAGCAATATAATCAGTTTTAAATAATAATTTTGGGATCATTCCATTGTAAGAATCACAATCAAATAAGTAATTATCAAGTGTGTCAACAATTCCATTCATTTTTATTTCAATACCATAACTTTTGTTAACTGGTATAAATCTAATATAATCTCCGTTTTTAAAAATTGTATCTTTAGCTGTAGTACACTTAAAAAAAACCTCTTTACTTAGGTGTTCATTTTGTATGGTAGAATTTCTGCCTTTCCTTTGTTGTAATTGACCATTTTTTTGGCAATTAAAAAATAAAACACATAATATTAATATACTACAAAGGTTTACTTCTCGTCCCTTTAATTTTTTCATAATTTAAATTTGGATTAAAATTCGTTCCTTTTATTGAGAAAGTTGGTGTCGCTTTCCAAAAAATAGTTCCTCCATATGCTGCAGAAGAATTATAAAGAACCATTCCCTTAAAATTTCCTTGGCTCGCTGGCGAATATGTCAGTAAACTTGCAGTCATTTTAAAATCTGTATTGAATACAGCATTTTTATTACCTGAATATTTAGCCAATTTTTCGTCTGTCCAAAATCCTTTAAATGTATTAAAATCTGAAGTATTAATTCCTAATCCGACTGTTCGAGATTTAATATGATCCCATCCTTTAGTTGCTAAATCAAAACCATCCCATCTTGTAGCTCCATTTGAATAATCAATCCCACCCATTACAGCATTCATTGCTGCTTGCATACTATATTCTGCATTGCCATTATATTTAGTAGAATTGCCTCCATTACCATAGCCATATATACCCTCGGTCTGCAGAGTAGAAGATATGTTTTTTCCTTTGTAGTTGGCTAAATTAACAATTGAAGATGCCAAAGCAAAAGATTCTTGCCAATTGCCACTTGACTCTTCTGCAACTGTATTTGCAAATTGATTAAGTACCGAATTTGAAACACTTAATTCTCTTGCATTTTGGAAAGTTCCATCAGCATTTTTTGAATCAGCATAATATGCTTTGTTATCATTTATACCATCACTGCCTAAATGATTTCCACTGCTATCATAATAATCCCCATCCAACATTCCGGTTGGATCTACTCTATTTATTGGATTATTTGAACAATAATGATATGGTGTAAACAAAGGATTAATTTCCGCCAATGGATCGACCGATATAAAGATTGAAAGTTTCGGATCCTGATACCTAGCACCAAAATAGTACATTCCAGTTTCTCTATCCAGTTCTTTACTCGTGAAAAGATACGGCGTATTCCATTTCGCATTCTTTTCCTCCAAGAAAACTTCCCCAAATGGCACGTATTCAATATGCTGGACAACTTCGCCATCTAAATTAGTGATATATGACGAACTTCCCAAATGATCTGGGTGGTAATAAAATTGTTGTAGCTCTGCATTGTCATTTTTAGCCATTTTCCCTGTTGGAGAGCCACCAGAACCAGTATCTCCAGAAGGATTACAACAGAAGCCTAAACCATTTACATAATCATTATTGTCAACTCCATAATAAGGCACTTCAAAAGTATCATAACTTGCTTTTACAACTTCTAATGCTTTTTTATACTTACCATCATAATTCACTTTAACACCAGAGAATGATTCTCCTGCTTTCTCCACACGTCTAGGATCTGCTCCGTAACTGTCAAAATCACCAATTTTCGAAACGATTCTTTGTGAACCAATGTAAATATGTTTGGTATTTCAATAACAACTAACTTCAAAAATCGCTTAATTATTTTACAATGACAGCTTGTAAAAGTTTATTTTAGAATACAATAAGACAAAGTTACTCTTTCATTTTGCCTCTAATTTGATACACTTTATTGATTTTTACTCGAATTTATTATTATTTAAAACTCCAAAAACAAAAAGACAGCCCGAAGGCTGCCTTTTTATTTTTTAAAATATACTTAATCTTTTGTTTTACAAAGTCTAACAATAGATTTGTGTAAAAATACCTAATCTGATACATTACCATTCCTACTAAGCTAGTAAATTAAAACTTCTCATTTTTTTATTTATATACCTTTTCACCACACTCAAAATTAAAACTCAAAACAGTATCTTTTTTATGGATACTAAAAACAAGCTCTCCTTTCTTTTTAATAAGTGTATCTCCAATTTCGATATATTCTTTGTAATCAGCCCACCATCTGTCGCTTGTTACTGAATTACAATCACATGCTTTTTTAGTTAATGGATTAATACCTTTGTAATTAAACTTGCCGTCTCGTATACCTGGTATTTTCTGAACAATTAATAAACACTCATCTGCTTTGCAAGCATTTGCTAATAAATTACAATTTTCGAGCTGATTCCCACAAGAGAATAAACTTAGAAAACTACATAGTAAAAGAATATATTTCATAATTGTTAATATTTAATTAAAATAATCTGTTTGTTTTAGTTACTCCATAATTTGCTCCAGCACCTGAGACAGCGTTAAATTGCCCCCCCCGTTGATATAACTCCAGATTTCTCATTAGGAATGAATTGATTAGTTATTGGATCAAAAAATGCACTTTTAGAATGTGTTACTCCCCAGTTTTTAAAAGTAGCTCCACCACCTAGAGAGTAACCTTCTATCCTGTCAAATAAACTTTGACTATTTTTTGTGCTTGGAGCATCATATTTATCCATAATCTCAAAAGACACACCAAAATTCCAATCAAATCCTAATGTGGTAGAAACTCCTGTTCCCAAAGTTCCAAAGCCAGCTAATTGATTCGTATTTCCGTCAAGCACTAAACTATTACTTGCACTGTAAGTTGTAAAATTCCAATCTATTGATCCATATACAGTAATTGCATAACCATCTGGTGTGTATGGAGAATAAGGATTTTCTCCATCAATATGTTTGTAAGTATCATAATAACCTTTATTATAATTTTCAAAATAAGATGGTCTTTCATAACCTCTAATTGATACTTCCTTTAATTCTGTTGATTGAGTCCAAGATCCGTCAGCATTGGACTGATAAACTTTATTATCACTAGGATCCCAGTAAACCTCTCCAGCTGCTGCTTTCCAAGTAGGAGGATCTATATCCTCTGCACTCATTCCAGTAGGATCAATAAATCTGACAGGATTATTAAGCGCATACGCATAAGAACTTACTCCTTTAAATTTATCTGCTAAAGGATCAACCGATATAAAGATTCCTAGTTTCGGATCTTGGTATCTAGCCCCGAAGTAGTACATTCCAGTCTCACGATCAAGTTCTTTACTCGTGAAAAGATAAGGCGTATTCCATTTCGCATTTTTCTCCTCTAAGAAAACTTCTCCGAAAGGTACATACTCTATATGCTGAACCACTTCGCCATCTAAGTTACTAATATACGAAGAACTTCCCAAGTGGTCAGGGTGATAATAAAATTGCTGTAACTCTACATTGTCATTTTTAGCCATTTTTGCTGTTGGAGAGCCTGAAGTTCCAGTGTCTCCAGAAGGATTACAACAGAAGCCTAAACCATTTACATAATCATTGTTATCAGTACCATAATAAGGCACTTCAAAAGTGTCATAACTTGCTTTTACCACTTCTAATGCTTTTTTATACTTCGCATCATAATTTACTTTAACACCAGAGAATGATTCTCCTGCTTTTTCAACACGTCTAGGATCTGCGCCATAACTGTCAAAATCTCCAATTTTCGAAACGATTCTTTGTGAACCTATGTAGATATGTTTAGTGTAACGACCTCCATTTTGTGCAACTAAATAAGGATTCACATATAATGTAAAATCAGAAGTTGAAGTTTTTCCTCCAGAGAATACAGAGTTTACAAAAATTCCTTGCCCGCCGCCTGAAAGCTTCGTTACACGCTCGCCGCCTGCATCGTAAGTGTAATTGCTTACATAACCATTAATATCTATGGCTCTTAATCGGTTTTCTTCGTCCCAAAGCAGTTTTTTCTCCTGCGCTTTTTCGGCAACCTGACCGTTTACTCGTACTTCCTCGGTATTTACATAAATCATGTTACCCTTATTCTTACTTACCAAAAATTGCTTTATTTTATAGAACTAAACACTCTTAAAAATCTTATTTTAAACAGAATAAGACATAAAAAAACTGCTCATTTCTGAGCAGTTTTCTTTTTCTATTCTTTGTCGATTCTCTCTGCGCCACACGAAAGGATTCGTGCGGGAGCGGGGTTACCTATTTCAAGAAGATATCTTTAAAACTATTATTTTCTAATAATTCTGGATAATACACAATTAATTCTCCAATAACTTTTTTTCTAAAGTTTTCATAAGATTTTTTAAAGGAACTATATTTACAATTTATAACATAAATCCCTCCATTTCCTTCCTTAATCTCTAAATTATCAGGCAATGTATACTTAAAATAATTGCTATTGCTATAATAATCACAAGATACTAAAGAAAAAACATAATCAGGTTCTTCTTTATAAGAAAACATATTTTCAAACTGCAGCAAATAATCAATAATTCCTGTTTCAAGTAACATAAAGTTTCTCTTTTCACTATTTACTGAATCAAAAAAAATAAATATTCTTCCGTTGCAAATTCCTTTCAACCAATCAATATCGTATTCTCTAATATTGCCAGCCTTTCTCTCAGACTCTACAACTTTTAAATCTAATTTATAATCAAAAATTATTTCTCCCATAATATTATTATTACTTTCCGACTGGATATGCATTTAAAACTTTACCTGATTCATCTAGATATACTTTAAGTGTTTTTGTTGCTTTTCCTGCAGAATCTGTTCCTATAACTTTATCAAAAGTATGTAGAACTTCATAATTACCTTTTCCTCCTGCGTGTTTTCCTTTTACTACAGCCTCTTGAACTAGTGCTTTAACATCTTTAATATTACTTAAAGATTGTGAAAATCTACTACTTACTTGTCCTTTTCTCGCATCAAAAAAATGTCCTTTCTTTATGTGATCTATAGCTTTTTCAATAGTTCCTCCATATTTATTTTCTCCCCAAACAATTTTTGTAATTTTTCTTATTTTACTAAATTCCTCAATGGCTTTAATTCCATTTTTAGTATTTCTTAATTCTGACAGCAATAATACTGATAAGCTTCTATCAAAAATAGACAGCTCATTACCTTGCATATCAACTCCATATATACCCTCGCCAATACCCTTAATATCTCCAATTACAGGAACAAAATCTACACCATAACCTCCATTCTTAAGACCTTGATTCCAACCTCTAGTTACATTGTCAGCTTGTCCCTCAGGAATACCCCTAAGCGCGCCAGCCATACTTTGCTTACCATTTGGATCTACATAAAGTACAGGGTTTTGATAACAATACCCGTAAGTATTTAAGTTTTTATCATTATAACTTCCTCCATTATGCTGTCCATCATAATAAAACTCTTCTTCCATTACTGGATTGTAAACTGCCAGTGGATCAACAGAGATCCAAAAAGAACCTTTTGAATCGTAGTATCTAGCCCCGAAGTAGTACATTCCAGTCTCTCTATCAAGTTCTTTACTAGTAAAAAGATACGGCGTATTCCACTTAGCATTCTTCTCTTCCAAGAAAACTTCCTCAAAAGGCACATATTCCACGTGCTGTACAACTTCGCCATCTAAGTTACTAATATACGATGAACTTCCCAAATGATCAGGGTGATAATAAAACTGCTGTAACTCAGCATTATCATTTTTACCTGCCATTAATTTACCAGTTGTAGAACTTGATGAACCTGAACCAGTATCTCCCGATGGGTTGCAACAAAATCCTAAACCATTTACATAATCGTTGTTATCTGTACCATAATACGGAACTTCAAAAGTATCATAACTTGCTTTTACAACTTCTAATGCTTTTTTGTACTTAGTATCGTAATTTACTTTAACTCCAGAGAATGATTCTCCAGCTTTTTCAACACGTCTAGGATCTGCGCCATAACTGTCAAAATCACCAATTTTCGAAACTATTCTTTGTGAACCAATATAAATATGTTTCGTACAACGACCTCCGTTTTGTGCAACTAAATATGGGTTCACATACAAAGTAAAATCAGAAGTTGAAGTTTTTCCGCCAGAGAATACTGAATTTACAAAAATTCCTTGTCCGCCACCTGAAAGCTTCGTTACACGTTCTCCGCCTGCATCGTAAGTGTAATTGCTTACATAACCGTTAATATCTATAGCTCTTAGGCGGTTTTCTTCGTCCCAAAGCAGTTTCTTTTCCTGTGCTTTTTCGGCAACCTGACCGTTTACTCGTATTTCCTCGGTATTTACATAAATCATGTTACCCTTATTCTTACTTACCAAAAATTGCTTTATTTTATAGAACTAAACACTCTTAAAAATCTTATTTTAAACAGAATAAGACATAAAAAAAACTGCTCATTTCTGAGCAGTTTTCTTTTTCTATTCTTTGTCGATTCTCTTTGCGCCACACGAAAGGATTCGTGCGGGAGCGGGGATCAAAACAACTTATTGAACTCTTCGAAGAGCGGGGGTTTTATCATCAATGACAACTACTTTTTTTGTAGCTCTAAATTCATTAGTAATAATTCTCATTTTTTTCTCTTTCTTCTTATTTTTTATTTCTATGGTATCAATCCATACTTCATCTTTAATAATACCATCAATATAGTTTACACCTAATTTATTGAACTTTAGAAACAAAGGAATCGATAAGTTTGATTTTGAATACATTGTATCAGCAATAATTCTTTTTAGAGCTTCCTCATCTTGATTTATTATTTTAGTTTTTGCAAATGCATATTCCAACATTCTACTTTTTTTACTATCAACTTCATTAAGAATTACAGTAATAGTATCTAGATTACTTTTATAAATAATGCGTCCTTCATAATACTTATTCACAACTACTGTATCAGGGAAATCAATACTAAATTTTGCATATGCCTTTTTTGAATTGACTTCTTTTTTACAAGAAATCAAGCTAACTATCAAAATTACTATGGCTACTATTTTTTTCATAAAGATTTTATCTGCTTTGTCTATAAATAATATTCTTTCTTTCAGCTTCTTGTTTTTTAATGTTATAGTTACGCTTATTTAAAGCATTTATCTTTGCTGAATCTGAATGAATTACAGATGTATCTCGTGGTTTACCTTCATGAACCTGTGAATCATTATCTCTAAGTATGTCAGTTGTTGTATAATTTTTAATTTGCATATCGATCTTTTCTTCTGCCGCCCCTTTTATTGTTTTTATTGCATTTGAAGCATTATCAATAGCATTTATACCATCATTAATTTTATCCTCAGCTGTTGCTCTTCCTAACTTAAGACCTCGCAATTCGTTAGCAAGTAAGGCAATTATAACATCTAGCGTACCCTTATAATCAAACCATTCTACACTTCTTCCTCCCTTATCTAATGAACTAGGGTCTTGATTGTTTCCTCCATCAGAAATTGCCATTCCTCCACCATTAGAGCCTGATGTTTTCTTTTTATTATAATCTGCTACAATATGAGATCCATTATATATTATTTGTTTTCTCTCCCCATCTAATAAAATCCTGTTTCCATTTGCAAACGTTTTACCCCACGAATAACCTAAATGAGCATATCCTTTTATCTTAGAATTTCCATCACGCCAAATTATTTTCCCAGTTTCATAATTTCGATACCAATCTCTACCATCAGGATCAATCATGTTAATTGGATTATTTACACAATAAGCATAAGGTGAAATATTTGGGTATTTCAAAGACATTGGATCCACCGATATAAAGATTCCCAATTTAGGATCTTGGTAACGTGCGCCGAAGTAGTACATTCCAGTCTCTCTATCCAACTCTTTACTTGTGAAAAGATACGGTGTATTCCATTTCGCATTCTTTTCCTCCAAGAAAACTTCCCCGAAAGGTACATACTCAATATGCTGAACAACTTCGCCATCTAAATTAGTAATATAAGACGAACTTCCCAAATGATCTGGATGGTAATAAAACTGCTGTAACTCGGCATTGTCATTTTTAGCCATTTTTCCTGTTGGAGAGCCACCAGAACCAGTGTCTCCAGAAGGATTACAACAGAAACCTAAACCATTTACATAATCATTGTTGTCAGTACCATAATACGGAACTTCAAAAGTGTCATAACTTGCTTTTACAACTTCTAGTGCTTTTTTGTACTTAGCATCATAATTTACTTTAACTCCAGAGAATGATTCTCCAGCTTTTTCAACACGTCTAGGATCTGCACCGTAACTGTCAAAATCACCAATTTTCGAAACGATTCTTTGTGAACCTATATAGATATGTTTTGTATAACGACCTCCATTTTGGGCAACCAAATAAGGATTCACATACAATGTAAAATCACTTGTTGAGGTTTTTCCTCCAGAGAATACAGAGTTTACAAAAATTCCTTGTCCGCCTCCTGAAAGCTTCGTTACACGTTCACCGCCTGCATCATAAGTGTAATTGCTTACATAACCGTTAATATCTATGGCTCTTAGGCGGTTTTCTTCGTCCCAGATTAATTTCTTTTCCTGTGCTTTTTCAGCAACCTGACCATTTACTCGTACTTCCTCGGTATTTACATAAATCATGTTACCGTTTTTGTCGTAAGTATATTTATTATCTTTTTGTCTATCGACTTTTGGGTCTGTATTTTTTGTACGATATTCGGTTTCTGCTACATTGTCCAATTGGTGTTTGTTGGTGCTGTTATAATTGTAATTCATAGTATAACCGGCTTTCAACAATCCTGTTTCAGTTACTTTGTTCTGTACAACGTTTTGTGTTTTGCTTACAATATTATGCAGGTCATCGTATTTCATTTCCAGGTTATAGTTAGCCGTTTTTTGGTCGGCTCCTGTGTACACTCCGTTTGCAGCAGTTAATTGATACAAATTATCATAGCTGTAATTGTGCGTCATTATACCTCCCATTTTATTGGTAACGCCCGCAGCACTATTAGTCACGTTTAGTACATTACTTATTTTGTCATACTGGTATTTGTTGTTCATGAACATTCTTGGCGTATTCGTGTCTTGATATCCTGTTCCTGAAGCTACGGTCATATTATCCAGTCTTCGTCTTAAAGGCTCGTAATCGTATTTAGTTTCAGTTCCGTTACAATATTTCAGGTAACTTCTCTGCTCAAATTTGTCATAACCAATTTTGTTTACATAGTTGTAACTGTAAGCTTTTTTGCCGGCAACTGCCTGCAATAATCCTCCTGAATTATAACTGTAACTCACTTTTTCCTGATCTGGATAGATCATTTCCTGCAAACGGTTCCATGAATCGTATTTCCAGCTTGTAACATAAGTTGCAATTGCTGAGTTTGGTACGATTAAAGTTCTGCGAATGCTTTCGATCTCTCCCATTACGCCGTATGAGAATTCCTGTGCTCCGGTCATGTCTTCCATAAGCATCAATCTTCCTTTACGGTTTTGGCTCTCGTTTTTAGAACCAAAAACATAGCGTACATCATTTTCAGGATGTTCTGGGTAGTGAATGTTGGTTAATCTGTTAAACTCGTATTCATACGTTATTTTTTTGCTTTTGGCTTCCAAATTGGCGGTTTGTCTTTCTAACAAATTGCCTAAAGCATCAAATTTAAAGATGCTTTTTCCTGCATCCGGCTGTACCACCTGCGTGCGTCTGTCGGCAAAATCATAAGTACTTACGGTTTGCTGTCCCTGTGCATCTGTCACGGTTATGTTTCTGCCAATTCCGTCATATCCAAACTGTGTTACTACATTATTGGCATCTAGGGTTTTCATTGTTAATCCAGAACCGTTTGCATAGCTTGAATTGGTGTTATTAAGCGCATCGGTCACTTCTGTTTTTAATAAATCGCCTTCGATAGTATATTTCATTTGTGTCGAAGCACCATCTGGCAATGTTGTGGTAACTGGTCTGTCGAGAATATCATAGGTTGTTCTACTCGGTTCAACTGAGTCAAAACTATCCATGAATTTATTCCAGTCGGCCAATGGCGCCGTCTGTGGATAATAAGCTGCTTTGACACGTCCGAAAGCATCAAACTTAGCACGTCCTGAAACCACCATTACATCACTTTGCTGATCTGGAGTTTTATTGTTTGTAATTCCTCCATCTTTCTTGACCTGAATTGCTCTTCCCAATCCGTCAACAAAGGTTACAGTTTCAATAGGATCGCTCGGGCGCTGTGCATCAAAATGTTTGGTTCTGGCGTACGCTGTTCTGGTTATGTTTCCGTTAGAAACTGCTGTCGTTGGGAAATAATCCATCATTATCGTATACGGCTGTCCTATTGCAGCTTCTTTCGGTCCCTGAACTTTGGTCAATCGACCGAATTCGTCAATTTCTTTTTTAATTAAATAACCGTTTACATCTTCAGTTTCTAAAGCAATTCCGTAACGGCTGTCGTAGTTTCTGGCATAACTGCGGTACTCAAAATTATCTGAGATTTCCTCCACGTACATATTAAACTGACTGTCGTATCGGTATTTATAAAATGGACGTTCGTTTTTGTAATTCGCTGGCAATGTTTTTTGCGTTACATTTCCGTAGGCGTCATATTTTAGATCTGTAACTGCCCACTCGCTACTATTAAGCTTTTGTCGCACCTGATTGAGATGAGCAAAATTCATGTCATATGTCGCTCCTATTTCATGTACTGTAACACCACCCATGGTTACTTTACTGCTTAATGGTACATTAAGAATATGTTTTTGCAAATTGGCTATATAGCCTATATCCGTTTTATAATTCCCTGTACTATTATCTTTGTAAGTATAGCTTTTTAATCCTCCATAAGTTCCTTTACTTACATAATATTCATTATTTATTTCGCTCAATTTAAGCGGGTTTGTTCCTCCTTCGTAGACAGATGAAACTATTTTTTTAATCGGGTTAAAACTAACTCCTCTGTCTGAACACATTTTACTTACTGGAGAAAATTCATACTTATCTTCCAATGCTTTTACCAGATAGGTAAAATATTCCTGTGTACTTTCGCTATATTTTGCTCCTATATTTACCGTGCTGTCAGCTCCTTCGTTACTTGCTACTACTGAGCTTAATAATTGTCCTGCATTGTAATAATCAGAGACATCATAGTTTTGGGTTAAAGTTCTGTAAACTTTATCTCCATTTTCTGTATCTATGTTTTGGGTTTTTACTTCTCCAAAACCAAGGAAACTTCTTTCGTGACGTTCGTATTTTCCTTTTGCGTATGCAAATTGTGTTTTCATATCAGGACCGTCGCTTGCAATTCCGTCTTTTACTACCACACTCTGCAGCACCCATTTTCCTCCCGGATGATCGTAAGTAGGCATACTTCGACTATAGTCTACAATAAATTCTCCTCCTAATGGATTGTGAACTGCTTTTAGTTTATTGGTACGCGCAATTGTTGAACGTTTAACCGTCATATTACTATCTTCTGTAGAAGTTAAATAATCCGGAAATCCATCGCCGTCTATATCCTGCAACGTTGATTCTGTTCGATTGCTTGAGAGTCCCACGTTTACTCCTGGATTTATGGCTACTTTAACCGCTAAAATAGTCACGGGAATATTAAATGAAGCATTTAAAGATTCTGCTGTAGAAGATCCCTTACCTAAAATTCCTAAACCATTCCATGGCATTGGGTCATTGTAGCGGTCTCCCAAATTTAAACGTACTAAATCATTTTTAAATACCTGATCTACCAGTCCATCTCCATTGACATCCTGTAGACTAAAATCATTCCATGTAATATTTTTCACAATGCCATAACCTCCACTAAATGACGAAGAACCAAAATCAAAACCTAATCCAAAATTAGGCGATATAGATTCTGCTTTGGTAATATCCAGTAAACCATAATCTATAGGCTCAGTAAAGCTATAACCCAAATTAAGCTGTACTTTTTTACTACTTAAGATCTTATCTGGCAAACCGTCTCCGTTTATATCTGTCCAGGTTTGCACGGTTTCTTCTTTATTATAATCAGCTCCTCCACTTACAACTATTTTACTTTTCGCTGCATCTAAAGCTGCTTCTGCATTTTGAGAATCCTTTATTGCTTGTGGTTCATTTTCACAATTTGCTGCTGCTTCAATTGCTTTAGCTGCATTAAATGCAATTTGAGCAGTATTTATTGCAGCCGCATGCTTTGCTGCTGATCCCGCTGATAAACCATAGGAGTTAGAAGTACTTGTATGCAACCCTGAAATGGTAATATTTTCTCCATCAAAACCACCTTTGCTATTGGTCAACTGAATATTTCCTTTAGTGATAATATCCGGAAAGCCATCCCCATTCATGTCCTGAAAATCGGTAATCACTTCTGAAGTTCCCTCTGCTGAACTAGCAGTAAAAGGACTTACGCCTGTTTGTGTAGAAATACTTTTTCCCTTTGTAATTTTGCTTACGCCAAAAGCAGCTGTTCCTTCTGTACAATATGGATTGTTAGTATTTACGGCTCCTGCAGTCAACCCGTCAAGCGGATTAGTCAATATTACATTATCCTCTCCCAAACGTGAGCTTGAAACAATGGCACTATTTATATAAGTCAAATCATCTGCTCCTGACCAGTACTTTTTAGTCGTTACATCAGGTGTCATCATATTAAAGACCATTGTTCGGGGATCTGCCTGATCTTTTGAATCAGGCAATACTAATTTACTTTCATCAATTGGTTGTTTATTTCGCCCATTCATTGCATTGTAAATAAATTGTCCCCAATGGCGCTGCATTGGACCAAATTTCTCCATATCAGTTGTTACAGGAGCAAATACTGCAGCTGCAACAGAAGTTCCGTTTACGCTTACTGTGGTTGTTGCAGTAGTAATTACACCTAATGCAGCACGGTCTGAAATTGTATATTCAATCCAGATTTTATCTCCAGTATTCGTCGTTACTGTTAATGGCGTTGCTGTTGCAATTATGCCATTAACTATACTATAATTGTTTTTACCTAACAAAATACCCGCGCTTGTTTTGGCAGACAAGGTCACCTTATAAACAATTCCGTTTGTATTCACTGCTTTAAGTGTTGGTACTATACTCAACTGTCCAGATGAAGTTGCAGTATATAAATTTCCTTCTGCTAAATGGCTGGCAAAAAGACTATAATCTTTAAAAGGAACTGTTTCATAATCTGATACTCCCGTAATCGTTACCTTATCTACTCCTGTACAGTTTACATCCGTAGGAACGGGATTAATTGTACTATAAGAACCTAATGTGTAATGCGATAATTTAGCATCCCATTGTATTTTATCCCAAGCTACATTAGTTTCACTTGTAATAGCAATTTTCAATTCCTGATAATCGTCTGAAATAGCAGGCAAAAGAGTTTTTGCGGTTAATGTAGTATTATAAGTTTGCGTTGCTGCAAACGTTCTACACCAAAGCACATCAAAACCACCTAGACTATTTTTTCCTAAAAGATTGACTGTAACAGCATCACTGGTAACTGGTTTTGTAAAAGTTCCAGTTATCTGAACTGCTCCTGCTTCATTTGCTTTTTGCATTACAAAATTTGCCGGGTTATTATCTAAAACGAAACCTTCCGTTGCTTTATAACTAAAACGCTGCTGTCCGTCAGGATTTGTTGGCAAGCCTGTTCTGCTCGCATCTGTATAAGTAATTACTGGATCCCAGTTTACCTGATCAAAAGCACCGTTGGCTGAATCCTCAATACCAGACTGCACTCTGAAATAAATTTTTTCTCCCTTCACCACAGTTAGTGAAGCGCTTGAAAGAGTTGCCGAAGCTGACGTTTTTGTAAGTGGCTTTGGTGCCACAATTTGTAAAGCTCCTTTTTGAATACCTACAAAAACCCCATCTGCCAAAGCATATTCTGTCTGATCATAATCTCCTGTAGGCGGTATTAGGGTTGCTGTACTTTCTATTTTAATTGTTCCTGCAAAAGGAGCTTCCCACACCCTAACGACATCGTGCAAAGGTGCATTAGAATAAGCTTCTGCCTGTTCTGCCGGATCTACAGCTGTAACCGAAGTATCTATATTTCCTCCTGCTTTGATTGGACTTGCGGTATCAAAACTTGAAGTCGTAAAGGTTGGAATAGGATTACCATTAAGATTAACAATATGATTAAAATACACTACACCATTACGTACCAAATCAACCAATCCATCATTATTGACATCTTGAAAATAAATACTATTGGTAGTTTTACTAGTTTGTACACTAGTTCCTCCCGTAGCCATTGCCTTTCCTAGTCCTATTTTTATACTTGCCCCATAACTCAATGCTGATGACTTAGTTAACGAAATAGTTGAAATTCCATTAATTTCTAATCGTTCGCCAAAAGTATTACTACCCAAATTTGGACGATAATAAATGCGTCCTGAGTCACTAAAAACTTTATCTGCCAGACCATCTCCATTAATATCTACCAAGGCCAAAAGTCCTTTTGATTCAGAAGGAGAAAACGAAAAACTTGCTCCAGCTGTATTACTTGTAGTAGCCTGTCCATCGGTAAGACCAACTCCTACATAAAGTGAGAATCCCCCAGAGGTAGAAACACCACCTCCTAATGCTGATATTTTATCATTAAAAAGAACCTCACCAACTACCTTATCTGCTTTTGTAATAATACCGTTTCCTGTTATATTATCAGCTCCCGTATTCCAATTTTCTGTATTATTATTAAAAGGCACATAACCTTCTGCTGCCTTTACATCATCATAATATTCAAAAATATGCTCGTTGAATTTGGCACCACTGGCATCATTTTGTACTATTTTTTCTAAAAGTGTTTTCTTGAAAGCTCCGTCATTATTTTTATAAACAAGATCGTAGCTGCGTAATGTTTTACCTAAATGAATAACAGTTACTTTGGTTAGCAATTTTTGTTGCGAGGTTAAAAAACCGTAACGGCCACTACTGGTTTTTACTGTTTTTATACCATTATTCTGAAATGAAACAAGAGAATTTCCATTTGCAAATTCTATACTATTCAAATAGACTGCTTTCGCTTTTACATTTCCTTGTATAGTTTCGTCAGATGTTGTATAATTATATTTCATCATATCTCCATGCAGCTCTGTTACATTAGTCAAAAACCATTCGGCAATGTTACCATTGTCTCCTTTTAGCTGCTGGCTGTATAAATAAACAGTTCCGCTTTTATCCGTTACTTCCCAAGTATAATCTTTAGGGTTTGTTCCTTTTCTAATGATTTTAGAGAAATCACCCTCTATTCTAGGGTAAAATTGAACACTGCCAGTTTTACGGGTTATTTTTTCGCCACGATGTGCTACCGTTGCCGTTTCATTATCAATTTGAACTAGCATAGCACCATTAAAGCTGTAAGTCTCTGTTTCTTGAGTAGTACTATAACGAGGCACGCCCCAACGGGTATCTACTGCAATTTTAGGTGTATGTATGTCCCAACCTTCACCCAGCCATCCGCTTCCGCCATCACTATTATAAGCGATATTTATATTGGGTTGCATGCCATTACGTGCTGGTGGCACTTCGATTGTGTAACTTAAATTTGTAGACCCCTGCTGATTTGCTGTTGGCGGTTGAATCGTTTGCACTGCCGCTGTTGGGTCTGCTGCTTTGATATCATTCATCATGGTAGCGGCAAAACCTTGGGTATCCGGAGATTCCGGTGTTTTGATAACACCATTGATCATATCTGTAAAATGGGTTGTTTTTGAGATAATAACTTGATTCTTCACGTCAAGGCTGTCTCGCTCCAAAGCTTCCCAATGTCCTGTGTTTTTATCAAAAAAGAAGGTACGAATATCGTCCTCTGTATAGCCCGGAGGTAATAATTCTTTGTTATAACCTAATTTTACCAATGCTCCTTCAGCAAAATGTTCTCCGTGAGGTAAAAAACGATAACCGCGCCCGTTAGTTAAATTGGTCATCATCGGATCTAATGCTGGTAAATCAAGAGTTCGTAATGGTGTTATGCTTAAGGTTTTATTTTCTAATAAGGCCGTATTATTTACTTCAATGCTGGCCGCACCAACGGCTAACATCATTTTTTGTCCTTTAATAAATGTTTTAGAACTTCCTGAGAGTACATTTGAAATTGGTTCCTGATGCATTACAGAAACTGGTTTCATCACAATATTTTGCTCTAAAACCTGACCTTGTGCTGTTATTGTTACTGTTTTTTCAGAATTATTACTAATAGGTAAAATAGTTTCAAAAAAACCATTTTGGTGCGTAATTGCTTTTCCTCCAATATTAATTTTACTTTCAGGAGCTAGCCCTTCTATAAAACCACTAACATACCCTTCTCCCTTATAACTTAAGGCTGTAAGATTATCTAATCGAAGTTTTTTTGAATTTCCTTTTTCAACTACAAAAGCCAGCTGACGAACCTGATAACCATACGTAGCTTTCTCCGGTAATGAAAACAAGAGTGTATTATCGCCTTTGTGCAAACTTGCTGTATTGATATACTGTTCCTGTAAACTCCATTGATCGCTTTTTTCAACCCAAGTTCCGCCTCGTGAAAATTCGTCATTAATGCTTATAGCAACTCCATTCCCATCTGAAACTCCCTGTAATTCGTATACTAATTTTACACGATCGCCTGGTTTTAGATCTTCTTCTAAATTAAAATGGAAAAGGTTATCAGCAGGATTATCCAAAAGTTTACCTGCATAGACTCCAATAATACCTCCGTTTTCTGCTGCCGGGATTCTTATCTGATTTTTTTTATTTAAACCTCTTATTTGCTCTTTCAACACTGGGGTTGAGGACCAAATTGAGGGAGTTTTAATATTACCTGATTGTATATGACTATTAAAATTTAAGGCTAAAACTCGGTTGTTTACTACCCTATTTGGAGATTTAAAATTATACGCAAAAGCACTCTGTCCAAATATTATCACTGCTAATACACTTGCAGTAATTCTTTGTATGGTCGTTTTTAAATTTTCTTGTTTTTCCATGTTTTTCTAAATGATATATGGATTATTAGTTTTAAACTAATTCTGATTTTAGTTGATTATGATTGATTTGGAGAATTCGCCCTCAGTTGTCAATACTTTTATTATATAAATTCCATTTACAGGAATACTTGTAGTAAATGTTATTTCTTTTTGTAACTCAGAGCTACGCAATTGTGTTATCAAGATTCCTGATGTATTAAATATTAAAACTGTTGCTTCTGAAGGATTATTCAATTTTACGTTAATATTGAAATTAGCTCCTGCTTTTGAAGGTACTGGTGCAACAACTAAATTATCTGTAACCAGAGGTGTATCGGGCGGAAGAATCTCTTGGCATTCTGGAGCTTCAAGCTTAATTTTTTGAACTACTTTATTTGCAACACCATCACCTTCAACTATGCTTAAATAGGATGCAGCCTGCCAGGCTAATTTAGTTGTGCCGCTTACAAAACCAGTATGAACTAAATTGTAAATTCCGTTTGGAGTTCCAAGAAGAGATACAAACCCGTAATAAGCTAATGTAATATCTGCTGCAGCCAGATTTTTAGTTCCAACCAATTGACCATCAACGGTGCATTGCAAAATGCCACCATCCATTTCTAATTTAATCTTACTGCCTTTACTAAGCGTTGCTAAAGCAGTTTCTGATGCAACTCCTTTGTTCCAAAAAAACAATTGATTTTGTTTTATCAGAACTCCATAATTCATTAAAGCAGTAGTAAGACTTGTTCTTTGATTAATAAAACCAATATATTTATCAGATGTAAAGTCAGTTACAGCCCATTCAAGACTTCCCTTTCCTCCTGCTAACATTGCTGTGGTAGTTGCTGTAGTAGCTTGAGTAACTGCGGTTTTTTCAAAATTTGTGCCTATCATTTCTAATGTCAAATCATAATCTGCAGCTTCAAGATTTGTCAGCGTCATTTTAGAATCATAAAAAGTGCCTGTTTGCAGGACAGGAGTAGTTCCTGTTTTAGTTAAGGTGTATTTATATCCTGGCAGACCTTCTTTTATTTCTACATTAATTTTTCCGTTCTGCTGTAGAACACCATCTGCACAAGTAGGATTTATACCTTCTTCCAGAGCTATTAGTTTTACGGTTGCATTTTTATATCCAAAAGAAAATACATCTGTACCATTGCCATCAGCGTCCCAAACCACATTATTGAATACTAATTTCTTTCTGCTGGTAATAATTTCACTAACAGGATAATATTCTACATTTTCAATCGCAAAATCACCTTTGCCTGAGCGATCGATAATTAAGAAACTTTTATCTGTATAACTGGCAAATTCGGCAGCTTTTGAAGTTTCATAAGAAAGTTCAACTCTTGATCCTGATGCTGCAAATCCTCCATGCGCTACAGTTAATGAGACATCTGTTTTTTTATTTTCTAATGAGACTATTCCATAAAAAGATTTATCTACATCTGCCGGTAAAATTGTCAATGTTTTTGTTGTAATTAATTTATTCCCAGCAGTATCATAAATATTAATAAAAACACTGTTCTCCAGTTTTTCGATCGTTATTTTGTAGCTGGCTGGTACCGCATACCCGTATAAATTAACCTGAGGTTTAGTATTTTCAATAGCATATACATAACCGCTCTGGTCGATTCTTATACCGTAATCCAAAGAGCTGGCTGTACCGTCTTTTGCACCAAATTTTATTATTGTTGCACTTCCCGTTGGAAAATTTTTAAATTCCATATAGCCGTTCTTCCCCTGCAGGGATGTCTGGGTTACACTATTTCCTGTAGTAGTATTAATTTTATTGGTAAAGGTGGTTTTCCCAAATTCCGAATTGACTTCTTGACCATTATTATTAAAAAGCAAAGTTTTTTCTTGTTCTGTTGGAGGATGCATATTTGTGACCAGCTTCCATGTTCTGCTCATTCGTTTAATTCCAGCGATTCCTCCTGTATTCTGAGTTGTTAAAGCTCCATTATCATCTCCCCATACTGCTGTATTAGTATTAGTTAGATCACAACCCGGAAATTGCCCCATAATTAATAACCGAAGAGCTCCTGCATTACCCCAAGTTGCGGGATAGGTATTTGAATCATAAGCATTTGAAAAATAAGGGCCTTCTTCATAACTTGTGGTCGAAAAAGGCTGATCTAGACCACTTGCATCATCACGCATTATTCCTGTGATGCGATTGTTGTAGGTTTTATTTGTACTCCAATCCCAAATTAGTCGATCGTCACTAGAAATGTATGAGTTGTTTAGGGTAACTCCATATTTAATAGCTAAATAAGTTTCGGCTTTTCGGCGCTCCAAAGGTGTTAATACGCGACTGTAAACAAATAGTTCAGGAATATATCCATAAAAATTATTGCTAAAGCTCTTTAATGAATAGGTAGACAAACCATTGACATTATTAATATAACCATAGCCTAAAGTTAAATTTGACGTTGGATCTTCTCCCCAAACTGAGATATTCGGCTGCTGATATTGATAGTAGGAGACAATCTTTAATGATGTTTCTCTAAATTTTGCATCTATGCCTTCACTATTATCAGGATTTCGATATAAATCTTCTCCATAAAGGCTGCCATAATCCAACACCTCTCCATCTCTTTCTGTGCTGTTTACAACTTTATCATTAGTAATTAAAACTCCTTCGTTTGTCCGGCCTGTAATTCCATATAAAATATTTTCATTATTATAGTACGTCGTCGCATGACCAAAAAGTCCTACAATTGTGCCTTGCTGCAAATTGGTCTGATCTAAAAAAAACTGGCGACTTGTACCATCGAAATAAAGAGACGGATTAAAATTATAATATCTAAAATTGACATTTGATACCTCATTTTTGGTATTCCAGTGATTTAATTTTGATCCATTTCCCCCAAAATCCTGCCAATTGAAATATCCATTTGCCAAACGGCTTGTTTTAAACCAGACCTGAGCCCCTAAAACTCCGCCAGGAGACTGACTATAAGCTGGATAAATACTAAAAATCAAACTTAAAATTAATACCTTAATTATTCTTTGCATAACTTGTGCGATTTGAGTTCTTTTTATATTGTAAGAATTAGATTAAAATAAAATATGTGCAGACAAATTATATTAACGTAATTTTCTTACAATTTTAAGAATATTTTCTGACATACAAGAATAAAAATTTAAAAATTTTCCTACATAAATAATTGTTGCTATCGAGTCAGTGAAAACTTTAGAAAAAGTACAAGGCATTTATAATCTTAGGCTCAAAGGATTTAAGAAAAGAAGCGCGAATTGTAAAAACAAAAAAAAGCCCTGAGAACAAAATGTTACTCAAGGCTTTCCTTTCAAAATATTTATAGGTATTCTTTTCTTACGCATTAAACAAAAAAAAACGCTCCAATGGGAGCGCTTTCTTATTTGCATAAAAATCTAAAACTAGAAGTTTTTAGAAATCCCGATGTTTACTGTTTTTCCAAAATTGACGAAAAATTTACTATAATCAACATCATCATTATCATAGCTTAATGTTTCATATCCTAAGCCTCCAATACTAAAATTTAGACCAAAACCTTTCTTCATATTAATAAAAAGAGCTGGAGTAAGACCTGTATAAAAACCATCAGCTTTATTATCTGACACAAGTGATCCATTTTCGTAATTTTTGATTTTTTGATTTTGAAATCCGGCACCCAAATCGGCAAAAACCGAAAAAGTTTCATTCAATGGCATTGTATAACGGACAAAAGCTCCTGTTTTAAAAGTATTACTTTTACCTTCACCTTCTCCAAGATTGGTTTTGGAAGATTCTACCGAAAATTCGACTCCGGCGGTCCAGTTATCATGAAATTGATATCCAACTTTTGGAGAAAACTCAAAAACATTGTTTTTTGCTGATGCAATTTCTCTGTCGATTTTTTCAGAAGTATAACCAATATTTCCTCCAACTAAAATTGTTCCCTTTTGGGCATTTGCAAAGCTAACCATAGCCAATGCAAGAATAAGTAGCATTTTTTTCATATGTGATATTTATTAAGATTTCACATACAGCAAACAATTAAAATACCAACATCGAATCGTAATTATTTTCTTAACGATTAATTAAAAACAACTCATTTTAAATGCGTTAAAAATTAAAATAACAATAAGAAATGGTTATAAAAAAAGCGCTCCATTTGGAGCGCTTTCTGAAATTGAATATAAAAACTAAAGATTAGAAGTTTTTAGAAATTCCAATGCTTGCTGTTTTACCAAAGTTGAAATTGAATCTGCTTACATCTGGACCGTTGTTATCGTAATTTAATGTTTCATAACCTAAACCACCAATGCTAAAGTTAAGACCAAAACCTTTTTGCATGTTAATGAAAAGAGCTGGAGTTACACCAATATACATTCCATCTGCTTTATATTTTGTGTAGTTTGATCCAACGTAATCTTTTTCAGTTTGATTTTGGAAACCAGCTCCTAAATCTGCGAATACTGAGAAAGTTTGGCTTAATGGCATTGTGTAACGTACAAATGCACCAAATTTAGAACTGTTTGTTTTGTATTCATTTACACCTTGATCATCTTTTGAAGAAGCAACTGTAAACTCACCTCCAACTGTCCAGTTTTCGTGAAATTGGTAACCTACTTTTGGAGAAAAAGCAAATTCGTTTGATTTTCTTTCAGCATTTCCGAAATCTCTTGTTTCAGAAGAATAAGAGATGTTTCCACCTACTAATACTGTTCCTTTTTGTGCGTTTGCAAAACTGCAGATAGCTAAAGCAGCCATCACTAACATTTTTTTCATTTGGGCTTTTATTTTAAAATTTATGTTTCCTTTAACAACAACAGTGCCGTGAATTAAGGGTTTTATATTTTTTTTAAGAAACACTTTAGAAGGCAAAATGTAGCAATCGACACTATTTCTCGTTACTTTTGTAGCAAATAAAAAATCTATGTCGATAATAGTAAACAACATATCAAAAAGTTACGGAACACAAAAAGCATTAAATTCGATTTCTTTTTCGATTGACAAAGGAGAAATTGTTGGTTTTTTAGGACCAAATGGAGCTGGAAAATCTACTTTAATGAAAATTTTGACTACATATTTATTGGCAGATGAAGGCTCAGCCCTTGTAAACAGTCACGATGTCATGTCAGAAGCCAAAGCAGTACAGCGCTCGATTGGATATTTGCCAGAACACAATCCCTTATATTTAGATTTGTATGTTCGTGAGTATTTGGCTTTTAATGCCGATGTTTATAGCGTGCCAAAATCAAGAATTGAAGAAGTAATTCAACTGACAGGACTGACACCAGAAAGCCATAAAAAGATTGGACAGCTTTCTAAAGGATACCGCCAGCGTGTTGGATTGGCAAATGCTTTGCTTCATGATCCAGAAGTTTTAATTTTAGACGAACCAACTACAGGTCTGGATCCGAATCAGTTAATGGAAATTCGTAATGTGATTAAAAATGCAGGAAAAAATAAAACAGTTTTTTTATCTACACACATTATGCAAGAAGTCGAAGCAATTTGCGATCGTGTCATAATTATTGACAAAGGACAAATTGTTGCAGACAATAAATTAGACCATTTAGTAACTGCCGATAAAGAGCAAGTTATTGAAGTAGAGTTTGATTACAAAGTAGAAGAACAGCTTTTGGCTAAACTAGAAAACATTTCTTCGTACGTAAATACTCATGACATGACATGGGAATTGACTTTTGTTACAGATAAAGATATGCGTCCTGCAATTTTTGACTTTGCCAACGAAAATGGATTAAAAACTTTGCAATTGAATCAGAAAAATAAAAACTTGGAGGCTGTTTTTAGAGAAATTACGAAGTAAGTTTTCAGTTTTTCGGCAGAAAAAGCGGTTTGTTTTACAGAAAACAGACCGCTTTTTTTATTTCTCATTCTATCCTTTTCCCTTCAAATCAACAAATTAAGTTTTTTCTGTAAAAAATAATTATTATTTTTATTTAGACTTGTTATAAATAGTATTATATTTGGCAAATCAAATTTTAAATGCCACGGTATGTTACGTATACTCCTTACCCTCAAAAAACTTATTCTAATTGTTTCAAATCAAGCAATACATCTTCAAAAAAGATTTTCAGAAAAATTAGAACAAATTGTACTGCAATAATTCTAATTCAAAAAATTACAAAGATTATGTTCTAAATCTCGGTTTAGAATCGGCCAAATTGAAACAACATGAAAAAAATTATAACCTCTCTTATGCTTGCTTTTTCAGTATATGATGGATATTCTCAAACAGAAAAAGAAACAGACAGTATTGTTGAAACCACTATAAATGCTTTAGATGAAATCGTGATTAGCAGAAAAAAAGTACTATATACTCAAAAATCTGATCGTCTTGTTTTTAATGTAGAAAACAGCATCGTATCTGAAGGCGGGACCGCGCTTGACGTATTATCACGTGCGCCAGGCGTTGTTGTGTCTCAAGATGGCGATTTGTCTATTCGCGGACAGCAGGGCGTTGCCGTAATGATAAATGGCAAACTGACACAGCTTTCGCAAAAAGAATTAGCAAATTATTTAAAGGCAACAACCTCATCCAACATCAAACAAATTGAAGTAATCACCAATCCTTCGTCTAAATATGATGCTGCAGGAAAAGCTGGTATCATCAATATTATCATGAAAAAACCAAATGCTTCTGGTTTAAAAGGAACCGCTTTTGCCAGTTATGGAAGAGGCCGAAAAAACAGAACCAATTCTGGCTTTAATTTAAATTACAATAAAGATAAATGGGGCGTTTTCGGAATTTACAGCTATACTTTCCGCGGTGAAGAAGAACATAAAAAATTCGATCAGACGCAATACAGCGACCTTACACATCAGGAAATTATATCTAAAAACCATCAAACCTCTATTACAGATGAGCCTTTGACTTCAAATAATTTCAAGATTGGAACGCAATACGAAGCTTCTCCTAAAACAAATTTAGAATTTTATGTTGATGCCAAAATCGGACGTTATGAAAATATGGCTGATGGAACAAATAAAGTTTTTAATGCTTCAAACCAGCCCATTTTTGATGCTTTGACTTACAATGACAGTAAAGAAAAATGGTTTGATTATACTTATGCTTTTTCTGGGGTGCATAAATTTAATACCGAAGGAAAAAACATGTCTTTTGATTTTGAATATGAAACTTCGAAGTTTAGATCTAATCAATTTCAAAGTGCAGATAATACCGCAAATGCAACTGTTGTAAATGACCGTCGCGGCTATATTCCTTCTCAGTTAAAAGTTTTTACAGGAAAAATTGATTTTGTAAATCCGTTCAAGGAAAAACAATCTATTGAATGGGGGTTTAAAGCAAGCATTAAAAACAATGATAATCCATCTGTTTATGAATATTATGAGAATAACGAATGGTTAATCGATTTTAATTCAACCAATCATTTTGAATACAACGAACAGATTTATGCCGCTTACGCGAATTACAAATATCAGCTTGAAAAATTAAACATTCAGGCTGGTTTAAGAAGTGAGTACACAGCAATTGATATCGATCAGAAAACACTGAATGAACGGCACAAAAACGATTATTTAAAATGGTTTCCGAGTCTTTCTTTAAAGTATGAATTCACGAGTAATCATTCTGCGCACGCATCATATAGTAAAAGAATCAACAGGCCAAGTCAGTTTGATTTGAATCCGTTTCGTTTTTATGATGATTCGTTCAATTATTCACAAGGAAATCCGAACCTGATTCCAGAGATTACACATGCCATGGAAATTGGTTATGCCTGGAAAAGCAACTTTATGGCTTCTGTTTATTTCAATAGCACCAAAGATGTTTTTACGGAGGTTTATAACTATAATCCAGACACTAATACAACTGTTACAACGCAAATAAACGTTGACAAATCATACAATTACGGACTTAATATTACCAACACTGCAGAACTAAACAAGTGGTGGTCTATTAACACACTATTCAATGTTTTTGAAAATAAGTTTATGGGAGACATTTTAAACAGCAATACAATCGATCCGATTATGACATTGAATGTAAGCGTGCAAAATTCTTTTACAATAACTGAAACCTTAAAAGCAGAAGGAAATGCTCAATATCAGTCCAAATCAAATCTTGGAATTTATCAGAGAGACGGTTTCTTCGATTTCAGCATCGGAATTTCAAAACAAGTTTTAGCCAAAAAAGGAAACATCAAACTCAATTTTACCGATGTTTTCAATACCAACAATTTTACCATTAAATCTGCAGTTGCACAAACTACTATTGATAAAAGATATGAGTTAGACAATCGTATTGCAACAATTGCATTTACATACCGTATATAAATTTCGTTCTTTAAATACCTTGTTTTTGTTTTTTTTTGTGTTAGTCAAGAGCCTGTTCCTTCAAACAGGCTCTTCTACTTTTATAAAGTTTATAATTCTGAAAGGACTTCTCGCATTTCCTCAATTACAAGCTTCACATCATTTTCTGTAGTTCTCCAATTCACAAAAGAAGCTCTTATTCCTTTTTTACCCTGATAAACCGTTGGAGTCATAAATACTTTCCCAGTATCATTTAACGCAGATAAAAACTGACTTACTTTTTCTTGATTGTGTTCGCCTTTCAGCGTAAAGCAAACATTATTTAAACGAATTGGTGCCAAAAGCTCAAAATCATTTTCTATTAAAGCATTTCCAAAATGCAAAGCCAATGCTGTACTGTCTTCAATAATATCTCTAAATCCCTCTTTACCATAGGCTTTAAGCGAAAACCATACAGGCAGCGCACGTAAACGGCGTGAATTTTCAGGAACAACATTCAAGTAATTAAAATTCTCCAACGGATTTCCTAAATATGGTGCATTTGAATTTTGAAAAGTTTCAATCTGCAAATTTATATGATCTCTTTTAACCAAATAAAAAGCACTTTCGTAAGGCACATTTAGCCATTTATGACAGTCAATAGTAATACTGTCTGCTCCTTCCCAACCTTTTACATAATGTTTGTATTTTTCTGAAACCGCAGCAAATCCACCAAAAGCTGCATCAATATGCCACCAGAAATTGTATTTGCCTTTTAATGCTGCAATGGCTTCAAAATCATCAAAATCGGCTGAGTTTACCGTTCCTGCACTTGAAATAAGAATAAAAGGTTTTCCGTTTAAAGTTTTAATTTTTTCTTCTAAATCAGCAATATCCAAAGCTTCACGGTTCCCTTCAATTGTTTTTACAACCGTATAATTTTGGCTTCCAATTCCTAAAAGCGATAAACATTTTACAGAAGAAGAATGTGGAGTCGCTGTTAGAATATTAATGGGTACTGAAATTCCGTTTTTAGCAAAATCTTTTTCAAATTGTTTACCAAACCATTGTCTGGCAACACCAAGCGCAGTAAAGTTTGACATTGTAGCTCCTGTAACAAATCCGCCTAAAAATGAATCTGGAAGTTCCAATAATTGCAATAATAAATTAATGGTCTCAAATTCTATTAATGCCGACGCCCCTCCTTGTGCTTTTACAGCTTGAGTATTTTGATCATAAACAGAAGCCAGCCAATCTCCCACAATAGATGCTGGTGTTGAACCACCTGTTACAAATCCCCAATATCTTGGTCCAGGCGAAGAAACTATTAGCGGAGCCAATCTTTCATTAAATTCCTTTAAAGCCTCAATAGATCCTAAACCTAATTCGTTTAGTACCGTTTTCGGGTCGATTGAATAGGTATTCGAGGTTGGAATATTTTCGATATTATTCAAAAAATCGACACCTTGCTGTTTCGTTTTTTCTAAGATATTCTCAAAATTGTTGAGATCATGCTGTAATATTGAATTCATAAGTTTATTGTATTAGTTATGTAGCACAGATTGCGCGGATAAGAAAGGTTATAAAAAATTGTGTGTTTTAAAGAATAGCTACCACTTTGTCTTTTCGGAGAATCTAGAAACCATCATCGAGCAGATTACATCTCCGTTGGCATTTAATAAAGTGGCAATCGGATCAACCAAAGTTCCCAAAATCATGGCAACTGGAAGTGCTTGTTCCATCGGAAAACCATAAACTGTTATGGCTAAGATTTCTCCAATATAACCTCCGTTTGGAATTCCACCTTCTACAATCGAAACGACAACGGTAATCCCGAGTGCCAAAAGAATGGTCATCGGATCTGAAAAATCTTTACCAAACATAGCAAACAAAAAAGTTATTTTTAAAATGGATGACATACTCGACCCATCCTTATGCAAAGGCGCTCCAAGCGGAATTACCAAATTACGCACATGAGCCGGAATTCCCATTTTTTCTGCTGCCGCCAAATTGGCCGGAATGGTTGCAATACTGCTACAAGTTCCAACTGCTGTTAAAGAGGGCATTATATTATTGCTCCAAAAAACTTTAAAAGCTCGTTTCCCGCCAGCAACAAGTGCATACAAACTAAAGAATACAAAAAAGTAGAAAATACAAGCTGCGTAATAAACTGCCATTGGTTTTGCATAAACTCCCAGCAATTGCGGTCCGAAAACTCCAACTTGGTAAGCAAAGTAAGCTCCTAAACCAATTGGTGCAAATTTCATGATGATGTTCAACAGCTGTTTCATGACCTCGTTTCCTGAGTCCAGAAAACTCTTAAAAGCACTTCCTTTTTCTCCTGATTGCAATGTGGCAAAACCCACTAAAAAAGAAAAAATTATTAAAGCTAGCATACTTTTCCGCGACAATAATTCGAAGAAATCATTGGCAGTAAGCAGTTTCGCAATCTGATCTCCTGCTGATCCTGATGCAACCTCTTCAAACGGAACTTTAGCAATTGCTATATCTTCATGAATTGGAAAAAGATAAACAGCGCAAATCATTACAATTGCTGAAATCAGAATTGTAGCGAGAAAAACCAGTAACATGATAACAAACAGTTTTCCTAGCTTTTCTGTTCTTTCCAGATTCGCAACCGAAGAACCGATTGTAAAAAAGATAAGTGGAATAATGGCTGTAAAAAGTAAATTCAGGAATATATCGCCAAGCGGTTTTATGATCAAAACATCTTCTCCGAAAACCAATCCAAAAATACTTCCGACTATAATACCGCCAAGAAGCCATAAAATACTGCTGTAACTCTGCAAAAAATTGATTTTCTTAACTTCCATAATGATCCAAGGATTTAGAATTCAGCAATCTCTATATTTTCTAAACACATAGAAACATAGTTCTCTTTGTCTAGAAAGGCGTTTTACTTATTTAAACAAATCCCGCTAGCTATTGGGACTACGTGTGAAAAATGTATTTTTCCTTTTAATTCTTCTAAACTAAAATTAAGAAAAATCTATGTTTCTATGTGTTTAAAAATCTTAACTATTTCTCCAGAACAATAGTAGTAAAAGCTCTGTCAACCAATTCGCCAGTTTTGCTTTTTACTTTTTCCGTCTGTGTTTCTGTGTAAACGATTTTAAAATCTGATTTTTTGATTAATTTCTGCGCTTTTTCTGTACTGTACAATTTAAATTCGAATTGTGTAAAAGGCAGTGTTTTCATAAAATCCTCTTCGGCAAATGTCAAACAGAAAGTACCGTTTGGCTTTAAAACTCTGTAGATTTCTGAAAGCAATTCTTCGGGTTTCTGCCAAAAATAGATTGTATTTACAGTAAATATTTTATCGAATAATCCATCTTCAAACGGAATTGTATTTCCGTCATAAAGCGAAAAGAAAGCTTGTTTTTGAGAAACAAAGTTTCGGTTGATCTGGCGCGCTTCCTGAAACATCAGTTCCGACATTTCCAGTCCGTAGTATTTTAGACTTTTCGCTTGTTCAAACAGAAATTCGACATGGCCTGCGTTTCCGTGGCCAAGTTCCAGAATTCTGTTTTCATTTGAAATATTTAGATTCTGAATCGAATGTTTGGTCATATTGATGTTCGTTTCGTTCATCATATTGGCCATTTCAATTCCTTTTTCTCCCGATGGATGTTTTAGTTGAGAGGCTATGGCTTGTAGTTCTTCTTGTTTCATAATGGTTATTTTTAAATTCCAATTAAAAAATTCCAAATTCCAACTTTTTTGTCATTCCGAGGAACAAGGAATCACACTAGAAACTCCGCAAAGCAGATCGCCAATCTTTGTCGACACCCGAGTGAGATTCCTCGTTCCTCGGAATGACAAACTATACTTGAACAACTTTGTCAAAGTTTGAAACTTTGACAAAGTTCCTCGCAAAGACCTTAAAAAACCTGACTTGCAATCTGGCGGATATTCTCAGATTTACCCATTGAATAATAGTGTAAAAACGGAACTCCCGCGGCTTTTAATTCTAATGACTGCTGAATCGCCCATTCGATTCCGACTTGTTTAATTTCAGCATTATTTTTGCATTTGTCTACAGCATCGATTAAATCTTCTGGTAGATCGATTCTAAAAATCTGTGGCAAAACTTGCAAATGTCTTTGAACGGCAATTGGTTTAATTCCAGGAATAATAGGAATTGTGATACCCATTTCCCTTGCTTTTTCTACAAAAGCAAAATATTTAGCATTGTCAAAAAACATTTGTGTTACTACATAATCAGCTCCTGCATCAACTTTTTCTTTTAATCTTTTTAAATCTGATTGTAAAGATGGTGATTCTAAATGTTTTTCTGGATAACCGGCAACTCCAATACAGAAATCGGCTTTGTTGTCAGCATCCATTACTTCATGCAGGTATTTTCCGCAATTCAAATCGTTTATTTGTTTTACCAAATCAATTGCATAGTGATTTCCACCAGCTTTTGGCACGAAAGATTGTTCATCTTTCATAGCATCACCGCGAAGCGCCATTACATTGTTGATTCCTAAGTAATGACAGTCCACAAGCATGTACTCGGTTTCTTCTTTAGTGAAACCACCACAAAGTAAATGCGGAACCGTATCTACATTATATTTGTGTTTTATAGAAGCGCAAATTCCAAGCGTTCCCGGACGCATACGAGTTAGTTTTTTGTCCAAAAGTCCGTTACCGCGGTCAATGTAAATATACTCTTCACGAGAAGTCGTTACATCAATAAACGGCGGATTAAACTCCATCAACGGATCAATATTATCATATAACTCCTGAATACTTTTCCCCTTTTGAGGCGGAATAATTTCAAATGAGAATAATGTTTTTCCTTTGGCGTTTTCTATATGTTCTGTTACTTTCATTATTAGAATTATGAGTTATGAGTTATGAATTTTGAGTTTGAATTGTGTAAAAAATCTGAATCAAAAAACGTAAATCAATCTTTTAGTTTAAAGTCCAAAAGTCGAAAGTCGAAAGCCCATACTTTGAGACTTTATGACTTTTGACTTTCGACTATTTTTAATCTGCTATATTAGGGTTTAACCATTTCATGGCGTAATCAAGCGGTACATTTCGGCGTTTGGCGTAATCTGTAACCTGATCTTCTTTTATTTTTCCAAGACCAAAATAGCGACTTTTTGGGTTTCCGAAATAATATCCTGAAACTGATGAAGCTGGCCACATTGCCATACTTTCAGTCAATTTCACTCCTATTTGTTTTTCAACATCTAAAAGCTTCCAAATTGTTGGTTTTTCCAAGTGATCTGGACAAGCCGGATAACCTGGAGCTGGACGAATTCCTTTATAGTTTTCTTTAATTAATTCTTCATTAGTCAAAGATTCTTCTGAGTCATAACCCCAGAAATCCTTACGTACTCTCTCGTGAAGATATTCGGCGAAAGCCTCAGCAAAACGATCCGCAAGCGCTTTTACCATAATCGAATTATAGTCATCTAAATTCTTTTCATATTCTGCCGCCCATTCGTCTACACCAAAACCAGTTGTTACACAAAAAGCTCCCATATAATCTTCTATTCCACTTTCTTTTGGCAGAATAAAATCAGCTAAAGCGATGTTTGGAGCACCTTTTGTTTTTTGAGACTGCTGACGAAGCGTTAAGAATTTCTCTAAAACTTTTCCGTTTTCATCACGCAATTCGATATCATCATCATTCACCTGATTTGCAGGGAAAATTCCGTAAATACCTTTTGCCTTTAATTTTTTCTCTTCTAAAATTACTTTCAGCATTGCCTGAGCATCGTTAAAAACAGAAGTCGCTTCTTTACCCACAACCTCATCCGTTAAAATTGCCGGATATTTCCCGTACAATTCCCAAGTCTGGAAAAATGGCGTCCAGTCGATATACGGAACCAAAACATCCAGTTCTATTTCGATGGTTTGTGCACCAATTACTTTTGGTTTAACTGGAGTATATTCACTCCAATCCAATGGTAATTTGTTTTTACGGGCATCTTCAATCGTCAGGAAGTTTTTATCTCTTGAACGATTTAAAAATGTTTCTCTAAAAGAATCGTATTCTGCACGAATATCTGCTGCATATATTTTTCTATTATGATCTAACAGATTTCCTGCAACAGTAACGGCTCTTGAAGCATCGTTTACGTGAATTACAGTTTCTCTATATTGAGGCGCAATTTTCACGGCTGTATGCGCACGCGAAGTTGTTGCTCCACCAATCATAATCGGGATTTTAATATCTTGTTTGTCTAATTCTTTGGCTAAATAAACCATTTCGTCAAGCGAAGGCGTGATTAATCCGCTTAATCCAATAATGTCTACTTCATGTTCAATCGCCGCTGCAATGATTTTTTCTGGAGGCACCATAACACCAAGATCTACAATCTCGTAGTTATTACAAGCCAAAACTACCGAAACGATGTTTTTACCAATATCGTGAACGTCACCTTTTACGGTTGCCATCAAGATTTTTCCGTTTCCTTGTTTGTCTCCGGCTTGTTTGCTCGCTTCGATAAATGGCAATAAATAAGCAACGGCTTTTTTCATTACACGAGCCGATTTTACAACCTGAGGCAGGAACATTTTTCCGCTTCCGAACAAATCTCCAACCACATTCATTCCGGCCATCAAATTGATTTCGATAACTTCGATTGGTTTTGTTGCCGCCAAACGTGCTTCTTCAACATCTTCTTCAATAAAAGCGTCAATTCCTTTTACTAACGAATGTGTAATACGCTCCTGAACCGTTCCAAAACGCCATTCCTGAACCGTTTTTTCATCGCTTTTTGCTTCACCTTTTACGCTATCTGCAAAATCTAAAAGTCGTTCAGTAGCATCATCACGTCTATCCAGAATTACATCTTCAACATATTCTAATAAATCTTTCGGAATATCATCGTAAATCGTCAGCATCTCTGGATTAACGATTCCCATCGTCATTCCGTTTTTAATTGCGTGGTATAAAAACACCGAGTGCATGGCTTCACGAACCGTATCATTTCCTCTAAAAGAGAATGAAACGTTACTCACACCACCGCTGATGTGCGCATGAGGAAGATTTTCACGAACCCATTTTGTTCCTCTAAAGAAATCCAATGCGTTCAATCTATGCTCTTCCATTCCCGTTGCAACCGGGAAAATATTTAAATCGAAAATAATATCCTGTGGAGGGAAATTTACTTTGTTCACCAAAATATCATACGAACGCTGGCAAATCTCCACTCTACGATCGTAATTATCTGCCTGACCAACTTCATCAAAAGCCATTACAATAGCAGCTGCACCGTAACGTTTGATTAATTTAGCGTGATGAATAAAGGCTTCTTCTCCTTCTTTTAACGAAATCGAGTTTACAACGCTTTTCCCTTGTACTACTTTTAGACCCGCTTCGATAATTTCCCATTTCGAACTGTCGATCATAATCGGCACTCTCGAAATGTCTGGTTCTGCAGCAATTAAATTCAAAAATTTAGTCATCGCAGTAACACCGTCAAGCATTCCTTCATCCATATTAATATCGATGATTTGTGCTCCTCCTTCTACCTGCTGTCTTGCAATATCAAGCGCCTCGTCATATTTCTCTTCCTTGATTAATCTCAAGAATTTTCTTGAACCTGTTACGTTTGTACGCTCGCCAACATTCACAAAAACACTTTCGGGCGTGATAATCAACGGTTCTAATCCTGATAATACAAGGTCTCTTCTTTTTTCTGTCATTTCTTTTTAAGTTACTAAGATCCTGAGATACTAAGGTTCTAAGTTTTTTTATTCTATCTTCTTTCCTGCGAGGTTTATAAAACCTTGTAGGTATTTATGTTTATTAATTTGGGCGTGTTTCGCCGTGGCAAACCGGGCTATCCGTTACAAGTCCTCGCACTTCCTTCGTCAGGCTGTGGGCTTTTCACTTCGATCCCTCACGCAAACTCGGTTTCGTAAGAAAATTATTCTCTTTGATTCTCTCAATTATCCCCTTTATATTCAATTTGCCAGTTAAGGCTATCCAATTTCTCAAGAGTGATAAAATATTTTTTACTGTAAATATTGTTAGCAAATATTGTTTTCCAACCATATTTATCTACACTATCCTTTTCTACTATAAATAGCCTTGCTTTTTTATCTTCTAATCTTTGAAAATAATTATTCCAATATCTCGGTCTATCGCTATTAGCAATCATTCTTCCGCTCATGATTTTCTCGAAAACAAATGGAGCATCATAATCTCCTCTTTTACTTTCATCAAAATCATCTTGATATTCATAATAAAAGCCTGAATCATTCATACTATCATTTTCGGATAGAATGCTATATATTATTTTATCAGAACTATTTTTAACAATCAGTTCTCTTGTATCTAATTTATCACAAGAACAAAAATTAAGTAAAATAAAAATCAAAAGAATTTTACTTGTTTTTAGCATAATTTTTATCTGTACAAATTTTATAAATTATTCAAAAATCGGTGCCACACGTGGCTTATAATCCTTCGCAACTTCAGCCATTAATCGAATATGATCTGGAGTTGTTCCGCAACAACCTCCGATGATATTAATTAAATTATCTTCTAAATATTCTTTAATGAAAGCCTGAGTTTGTTCTGGTGTCTCATCGTATTGTCCGAATGCGTTTGGCAATCCTGCGTTTGGATGTGCCGAAACATTAAAGCTTGTATTATGCGCTAGTGTTTTTAAATACGGCTTCAATAAATCTGCTCCAAGAGCACAATTAAATCCTACACTTAATAACGGAATATGTGAAACTGAAATCAAAAACGCTTCAACTGTCTGCCCAGAAAGTGTTCTTCCTGACGCATCGGTAATTGTTCCTGAAACCATGATTGGAATATCGATGTTGCGTTCTTCCTTTACTTCTTCGATTGCAAAAAGTGCTGCTTTTGCATTTAAAGTATCGAAAATCGTTTCTACTAAAAGTAAATCACAGCCTCCATCCATTAAAGCTTCTGCTTGTTGTTTGTAAGCAATTCGTAAATCGTCAAATGTTACAGCTCTGTAACCTGGATCGTTTACATCTGGTGACATACTTGCCGTTCTGTTTGTCGGCCCAATTGAACCGGCTACGAAACGAGGTTTCTCCGGATTTTTTGCGGTAAACTCATCGGCAACCTCGCGTGCAAGTTTTGCCGATTCGTAGTTTAACTCGTAAACCAAATCTTCCATGTGATAATCGGCCATACCGATTGTCGTTCCAGAGAAAGTATTGGTTTCTACAATGTCAGCACCAGCTTCGTAATAAGCGGCATGTACATCGCGGATTGCTTGTGGTTGTGTTAGGGATAGTAAATCGTTGTTTCCTTTTAACGGGTGCGGGAAATCCTTGAAACGCTCTCCTCTGAAATCTTCTTCTGAGAAATTATAGCGTTGCAACATTGTTCCCATTGCTCCGTCAAGGATTAGGATATTTTTTTTTATTGCTTCTTGTATCGTAATTGCCATGTTGTATTTGCCGCTAAGGCGCTAAGGCACAAAGCTTTTTTAATTATAATTTTTGAAGGCTCTATTTAAACCCGACATGTCGGGTTTAACCTTCGATATTTTTATTCACATTAATTCCAAAAGTGCACTATTGCTGGCTCATTAGCCCCGATTGAGCCGGTATCCTCGTAATGAAATGGAGAGATATAGGCGAAAGCGGGAACTACTGACTACAAAAATGCGCCAATGATTCGCTCCTGCTACTGAATCTGTTTCAGTAAATATTATATGTTATCGAGAAAAGTTTTGAGAAATACTTGTGTGTATTTGTGTTATCTATCTTTAATACTGGAAAATATCGTATAAAGTAGAATTTAGCACCTTCTTTATGGTAAAGGGTTGCTAAGGTTTCATCGGGTCTATCCCTCCGCCTTTCGTGATAACGAACAATAAATTTTAAGAACAGCGCAAAGGTATGAAATAGGGTTTCGATTTGCAAATGTTTTTTTTCTAAGGTTCTGAGGTTCTAAGAGACTAAGGTTCTAAGGTTTTTTAGTTTATGTTTTTCAAATATAGCCCGCGCTTTCAACCGCAGGGAACGTATTGTGATTATGCGTTGTGTTTATATGATCGTATGCACATTGATTATGCGATATGTTCATACGTTGCGTTCCAGTGGTTGAAACCACTGGCTATGTTTTATACATTTTTTGCTATACTATTCAGCTCCTGAGGAGCGTAATATTTGTAGAAAACAATTAACCAAGCAAAAGCTCCAGCGGAGCGACATATTATAAACGTGTCGCTCCGCTGGAGCTTTTACAGACGGAATTATTTCTATTCTATAAATATTTCATCCCTCTGGGATTATGCCTAATACACAAAAAAAAGCCCAAACTAAAAGTTTGAGCTTTCTATATAAAAATCTTAGAGTCTTAGTATCTCAGAATCTTAGCAACTTAGACAATCGCCTTCACAACCGCTTTTGGAGCTTCTTTACGAGTTCCGTCAAAACCGTCTACACCAGAAACTGTTGTATATTTCAATACATATTTTTTACCTGGGTTAATGATTGAGTAAGCAGCTTGGCACATTAAAGTCGCTTCGTGGAAACCGCAAAGGATTAACTTTAATTTTCCTGGGTATGTGTTTACGTCTCCAATAGCGAAGATTCCCGGAATGTTGGTTTGATAATCTAAAGCATTGTTTACTTTAATGGCATTTTTCTCGATTTCTAATCCCCAGTCTCCAATTGGACCTAATTTTGGTGTTAATCCGAAAAGCGGGATGAAATAATCACATTCAATTTTACGGTGTGCTCCGTTTTCTTCGATATCTAATGATTCAACATGCTCAGCACCGTTGATTCCGATAACCTCAGCTGGCGTGATTAATTTGATTTTTCCAGCTGATTTTAATTCCTGTACTTTTTCTACTGAATCAAGAGCTCCTCTAAATTCGTTTCTTCTGTGGATTAAAGTCACTTCTGAAGCTACATTTGCTAAGAAAATTGACCAGTCTAATGCTGAATCTCCTCCTCCTGCAATTACAACTCTTTTATCTCTGAATTTCTCAGGATTTTTAATGAAGTATTTTACTCCTTTGTCTTCATAAAACTCGATATCTTCGATAAGTGGTTTACGAGGCTCAAAACTTCCTAAACCTCCAGCGATCGCGATAACTGGCGCGTGGAATTTAGTTCCTTTGTTTGATGTTACAATAAAAGATCCGTCTTCTTGCTTTTCAACTGTTTCGGCACGTTCTCCTAATGTAAAACCTGGCTCAAATTGTTTGATTTGCTCCATTAATCCGTCAACTAAATCTCCAGCTAATACTTCTGGGAATCCAGGAATATCATAAATTGGCTTTTTTGGATATAACTCTGATAGTTGTCCTCCTGGTTGTGGAAGCGCATCTAAAATGTGGCATTTTAATTTTAACAATCCTGCCTCAAATACGGCAAATAAACCTGTTGGGCCTGCTCCAATTATAAGTATATCTGTTTTAATCATTATGTTGTTGTTTATAATCATTCTTAATAACGCAAAGAAACGAATAAATCCTTGTACTTTCAATGATTTTTATCATTAATTTCTTTCCGAAACCTTTTTACTCTTTATTTTTTAATGAAGAGGTAATCTCATTCATTCTTTTACATCGGGTTAAAACCCGACGCTACCAATATTATCGTTCCGCTGGAACTTTTTGTTATTCTTTACTTTTCAAAGAAGCAGTTATTTCATTCATCTTCTTTACTTTATCTTCAAAATTGCCTTTAAGGGTTTTTCGATATTCATTCAGATTTTCAACCATTTGATTGATATCTTCTGGAATTACTTCTTCAAAAAACTCCCGAAGCCTTTTGGCTGTCGTCGGTGATTTCCCGTTTGTTGAAATGGCAATTTTTACATTTCCTTTTGTTACGATTCCGCCCAAATAATAATCACATAAATCTGGTGTGTCGGCTATATTGCAAATCAAATAACGCTTTCTCGCTAAATCGTAAACCTTTTTATTTACTTTCAAATCGTCTGTACAGGCAATTACCATGTGACGTTTTTTGAGCATTTTCTTTTTGAACTTCGATTCTGTCAATTTAATCGAAGGATGTTTTTCCGCCAGAATTTTTATTTCTAAATGAAATTCCTTTGCTACTACCTCAACATTTGCATTCGGACTTGACTTTAGCAAGAAAGAAAGCTTTTCCAGACCTACATTTCCTCCGCCTACAATTAATACATTTAAATTGTGAAGCTTTAGAAATATTGGATATAATTCGTTTTGTTCCATGTTACCAATATGTTGTTCCTAACGGAACAATTAATAATGCAAACTTCGGGTTAAAACCTGACGCTACAAAATCGGTGTCAATCAGATGTTCCTAACGGAACATTATTATTGTGAAAACATTTATTTTTTTCTACCGATCAATTGTTCCTAACGGAACATTTATTGAAACCGTTTATTTTCTACCGATGAGATGTTCCTAACGGAACATATAAATTCTAACGAATTTCTTCTTTTGATAGAAATTCTTCGTAAAAACCTTTTAATTTATTGCTTTCTCTGACAACTTCGCCTAAAACAATAATGGCTGGCGAACCTAATTCTTTTTGTTTTACAACTTCTAAAATCGAATCTACTGTTCCAACTCCAACTTTTTCGTTTGCTGTTGTTCCGTTTTGAATGATCGCTACTGGCAGATTTCCTTTATCTTCTTTTTGAAACAAATCGATGATTTGAGGCAATTTATGCATCCCCATCAAGATTACAACTGTTGCAGAAGATTGCGCCGCCAAGGCTACATCTGAAGATAATTTTCTATCTGATGTTGTTCCTGTTATTACCCAAAAGCTTTCTGAAACTCCTCTTTTTGTTATTGAAATTCCCTGACTTGCGGGAACGGCAACTACAGATGAAATTCCAGGAACTACGATAGTTTCAATTCCGAAACTTTCTGCAAAATCAATTTCTTCTCCGCCTCTTCCGAAAATAAATGGATCTCCGCCTTTTAATCGAACTACGTTTCCATATGTCAAAGCATTGTCCACAATCAATTGATTGATTTGATCCTGCGTATAAGCATGATTTCCGATTCTTTTTCCAACAAAAATCTTAATCGCATTTTTTGGTGCGTAATCCAGAATTTCTTCGTTGGCTAAGGCGTCATATAAAACCACATTAGCTTCAGCCAATGCTTTTACAGCTTTGAGCGTAAGTAAATCGGGATCGCCCGGACCTGCACCGACTAAAGTTATTTTGGGTTTTATATTATGCATTTGCTAATTCCTGTGCTCTGAAAGTTTCAATTTTGTCAAAGAAAACTGTTGCTTGTGCAATGTAATCTTTAGCGAAAGCTTCAGATGGTTCATTTTTATTGATTTGGTAAACCAAGTCTTTAAAAGTTGAGTTCAATTCAATTTTACTAGTTTCGATGAAAACGGTATCAAACAAATCAACGATTCCTGCATGGTGGTTTGTTTTTTGGTTTTCTGCCAATAACAATGCTTTTGCACCATTTACAAATCCTGCATAAGCATGATAAATAGCATCTGACCATTTTTTCTCGTCGAAAGATTCCTGAGCCAAAATCAATTTCTCTTTAGCTTCAAACAATAATGTTGCTACTAAATCGATCACAACTCCGGCACATTCTCCAACTCCAACTGCTTTTACGTAATTGTCTGCATTCCCCCAATCCACAAAATCAGCTTCTGTTAAATTAGTTACATCTGCAAAAGGTTTTAAAATTTCATAGAAATATTTCTCTCCTTTTAAATCGTAATAGTTTAGGAATTTTTCTCCGTTTGCATTGGCATCAAAATCATTTAAGATGGTACGCAACGCATCTGGACCTCTACGGCTTGGAATTTTAATTACTTTATCAGCAAAACGTCCTTCTCCGTTTCCTAATCTTCCTCCACCCAATAAAACTTGTAAAGCTGGAGCAACTAGTTTTCCTGAGTTGATAGACATTCCTTGGAATCCAATTGCAGACATATTATGCTGTCCGCAGGCATTCATACAGCCTGAAATTTTAATTTCGATTTCAGTATTGTTTAAATACTGAGGATATTCAGCACTTAAAACTCTCTCCAATTCTTCTGCAATACCGGTACTACTTGCAATCCCCAAGTTGCAAGTATCAGTACCCGGACATGCCGTAATATCTCCAACTGAATTATATCCTAATTGAACAAAGTCAAGTTTGGCTAATTCTTGATAAAAGAAAGGAAGATTCTCTTCTTTTATGTTACGTATTACAATATTTTGACGCAATGAAAAACGTAATTCATTTGCTCCATAATTCTTGATTAAATTGGCTAACAATCGTGCTTTATCAGTATAAAAATCTCCTAATAAAATTTTGATTCCGATCGCGTAATAACCTTCTTGTTTCTGTTTGATTACATTCGATTTTTTCCATGCTTCATAAGCCGCAGTATCTTCGATTGTAACTTGTGGAACTTCTAATAACGGTTCTGTAATTGGGCCATCAAAAGCGGTTGTATCGATTTCGTATGTTTCAAAAGCGATGGCTTTTTTCTCTTTTTCAACCAAATCAAGAAAAGCGTCTTTCCCCATTTCTTTGATTAAGAATTTCATACGCGCTTTCATTCTTTTTGCACGTTCTCCGTATCTGTCGAAAATACGAATGATTCCTTCCGCTGTTGGAATGATTTCGTTAACTGGAACGAATTCTGAAAGCAATTCAGCATGTGCTGGCTGAGATCCTAAACCTCCTCCAAACATGATTTTGAAACCTTTTTGTCCGTCTTTAATTTTCGGAATAAATCCTAAATCGTGTAAATAACTCAAAGCCGTATCCTCGTCTGAAGAAGAGAACGAAATTTTGAATTTACGTCCCATTTCCTGACAAATTGGGTTTCTTAACAAATATTGAAAAAGTCCGTGTGCATAAGGCGAAACATCAAATGGTTCGTTTACGTCTACACCAGCCAATTCACTTCCTGTAATATTTCTTACTGTGTTTCCACAAGCTTCACGAAGCGTGATATCGTCTTTAGCCAAATCAGCCCAAAGTTCTGGTGTTCTGTCTAAACTTACGTAGTGAATCTGAATATCCTGACGCGTTGTAATGTGTAAACGACCTGTAGAATATTTATCAGAAACCTGCGTAATACGCACTAATTGCTCACTGGTTACTTTTCCATAAGGCAATTTGATACGAATCATCTGAACGCCTTCCTGACGCTGACCGTAGATTCCACGCGCTAAACGAAGACTACGAAAACGCTCATCATCAATTTTTCCTCCACGGAATAAGTGAATCTTTTTTTCTAATTCGATAATCTCCTTCTGAACTACCGGATTTTCTATTTCTGTTCTAAAACTTTCCATTTTTCTTTTTCTTGCTTTAGGCTTTAAGCTGTAGGCTATAAGCTTTTTTAACTTTGTGTTTTTTAGCTTAAAGCTTATTGCTTAAAGCTTACAGCAGTGAAACTAGCGAATGAATCCTACTCCTGCTGTTGTGTTAGTTGCTGTATCAATTAAGATGAAAGCTCCGTTTGATTTGTTTTCGTTGTATGAATCAAAGTATAAAGGTTTGCTTAATTTGATCGTAACTTCTCCAATTTCGTTGATTGCCAATTGTGAAGCTTCTGTTGTTCCTGAGTAATCTGTTGCAATTGTATTTTTGATGCTTTCTACTTTTGCTAAAACTCTGTTTGTATTATGTTGCACCAAATATTTAGTTCCTGCAACCAGTTTTTTACTGTCCATCCAGCAAACTGTCGTTGTAATGTCTTTTTCAATTTTTGGAAGCTCATCTGATTTTACAATCATATCACCTCTCGTTACATTGATATCATTTTCTAATTCGATTGTAATTGAAGAACCAGCTGTAGCTTCGTCAAATGTTTTATCGAAAAAGTGAATTTTAGTAACTTTTGACTCTGTTAAAGAAGGAAGAACTGTTACAGCATCTCCAACTTTAATAGAGTTTCCGTATAATTTTCCTGCGTAACCTCTGAAATCGTGGTACTCTTCTGTTTTTGGACGAATAACCGTCTGAACTGGGAAACGTGCTTTTCCTGCTTCATAAACATCATGAGAATGTAATCCTTCTAAATGTTCTAAAACAGTTTGTCCATCGTACCAAGGCATGTTTTCAGATTTATCAACAACGTTTCCGCCGTTGATTGCGCTTAACGGAATGTAGCTTACGTTTTGTTCTTTGAAAGTACTTTTTGCATTTAAAGCCTCAAAATCAGCTTTGATTTTATTGAAAACTTCTTCTGAATAATCTACTAAGTCCATTTTATTGATGGCAACGATTACTTCTTTTACTCTCAATAAATTATTGATGAAAAAGTGACGATAGGTTTGCTCGATAACTCCTTTTCTTGCATCAATCAAAATGATAGAAACCTGAGAAGTTGAAGCTCCTGTAACCATGTTTCTTGTATATTCTACGTGACCTGGAGTATCGGCAATAATGTAACTTTTCTTTGCAGTCGAAAAATAAATATGCGCAACATCAATCGTGATTCCTTGTTCTCTTTCTGCTACTAAACCATCTGTAGCCAAAGAAAAATCAAGATAATCGTATCCTTTTTGTTTACTGCTTTTTTCGATTGCTTCTATTTTATCAGTTGTCAACGATTTTGTATCGTACAATAATCTCCCGATCAAAGTACTTTTTCCGTCATCTACACTTCCTGCTGTTGCTATTTTTAAAACGTCCATTCTAATATTTTTGTTTCAGGTTTAATTTTTTTTGTTTCAGGTTTCAAGTTTAAAGTTGCTTGTCTTTGAACTAAAATTTAAATCTGTATGTTTTTATTTTCTTGATTTTTACTTTTAAAGGTTCCGAATTGCATTTACAATTAACAATTCATAATTAACAATTATTAAAAGTATCCTTGTTGTTTTCTCTTTTCCATTGCAGCTTCAGAACGTTTGTCATCAATTCTGGCTCCTCTTTCAGAAATGGTTGACGATCTGATTTCTCCAACTACTTCTTCGATTGTTGCTGCATAAGATTCAACAGCTGCTGTACAGCTCATGTCTCCAACGGTTCTGAAGCGAACAATTCTTTCTTCGATTTGTTCGTCTTCTTCTTGGTACACAAAAGGAGAATGCGACCAGATTAAACCGTCTCTCAAAAAAACTTTTCTTTTATGCGAGAAATAGATTGACGGAATCTCGATTTTTTCTTTCTCGATATAACTCCAAACATCTAATTCTGTCCAGTTTGAAATTGGGAAAACACGAACGTTTTGTCCATTTTCAATTTTTCCATTTAAGATATCAAACAATTCAGGTCTCTGATTTTTTTCATCCCATTGTCCGAAATCATCACGAACTGAGAAAATACGTTCTTTTGCTCTTGCTTTTTCTTCATCACGACGCGCGCCTCCAATACAAGCATCAAACTTAAATTCTTCAATTGCATCCAAAAGTGTTGTAGTCTGTAAGCTGTTACGGCTTGAATATTTTCCAGTTTCTTCAACTACTTTTCCTTCATCAATAGCATCCTGAACATTACGAACGATCAACTCTAAACCTAATTCTTCTACCAATTTATCTCTGAAAGCAATAGTTTCAGGAAAATTGTGTCCCGTATCAACGTGTAATAGAGGAAACGGAATCTTAGCAGGAAAAAATGCTTTTTGCGCTAAACGCACCAATGTAATAGAATCTTTTCCTCCTGAGAAAAGTAAAACCGGTTTGTCAAACTGTGAAATTACTTCTCTGAAAATGTATATCGCTTCACTCTCTAAAGCGTTTGTTTTTAATACTGAACTCATTGTTTTTTTGTTTGATATTTTTGTTGTGAAAAATTTTTGTTTCAGGTTTAAAGTTTCAAGTTTTTCGCCTAATCTAAAATCTCCACTCTTTATTCTATAATCTATATAATCTTGTCTCTTGCTTCTTGGCTCTAAAAAGTCTACTTACTCTTTCTTAGCACTATGAAGCCCACACTCTTTATGGCTTGATTCCCACCACCATCTTCCGGCTCTAATATCTTCCCCAGGGAAAATTGCTCTCGTACATGGTGCACATCCAATACTTATGAAACCTTGTTTGTGTAAAGCATTTTGCGGAACATTGTTTTCTGATAAATATGTTTCAACTTCTTCTAAAGTCCATTTTAACAACGGATTGAATTTTATGATTTCGAAGTTTCCATCGTATTCAAACAAATGTAAATCTTGTCTGTTTTCTGATTGTTCTGCTCTTAATCCTGTAATCCAAACTGAATTTCCCGCCAAAGCTTTTCTCAACGGAACTACTTTTCGAATAAAACAGCATTCTTTTCTATTTTCTACTGAATCGTAAAAGCTGTTTGGCCCTTTTTCTTTCAACAGTTTTTCTACTGAAGCCGCTTCTGGAAAATAAACTTCAATTGGTCTTTTGTATTTTTTTAATGTTTTATGAAAAACATCATACGTTTCCTGAAATAATCTTCCTGTATCTAAGGTAAACACCGTAATATCGGTGTTACTTTTTGCAATAAAATCAGTAATTACCTGATCTTCCTGACCAAAAGATGTCGAAAAAATTACTTTTCCCGGAAATTCTTTTGCTAAAAAAACTAAGGTTTCGTCAAGCGAAAAAGCTGCAGTTTTCTCTAATAATTCTTGTACAATAATCGCACTCATAAATCTCTCCTTTCTAAAATCATCTTTTACAATAATTTAGATAATGTTTTTAAACTCAATACTATAATTAGAACTCCAACGGCAATCATCATTGGTTTTCTTTTGATTCTATTTACCAAATAAGCCGCTATTGGCGCTGAAATAACTCCTCCTAAAATCAGACCGAAAATTATCTGCCAGCCGTGAATTCCGCCAAAAAGCATGAACGTAATTCCGCTTGCAAACGAAATGGCAAACTCAGCCGCATTCACAGACCCTATGGTATATTTCGGGTTTCTTCCTCTTCCTAATAATGTTGAAGTCACAATTGGCCCCCAGCCTCCTCCTCCAACAGAATCCATAAAACCTCCAAACACTGCCAAAACTCCAAGTTTTTTAGTTTTCTTCTTTACAAGACTTTTTCTCAAAGCTTTTCTGATAATTACAATTGCCAGAATAATCATGTAAACCGCAATAAATGGCTTAATAATATCTCCGTCAATAACATCCGATAATAAATAAGCTCCTGTAATTGATCCTAAAACTCCTGGAATCAATAAATGTCTGACTAGTTTTTTATTGATGTTTCCAAAGCGGTGGTGCGAAAGCGCCGATGCTCCAGTTGTAAACATCTCTGAAACGTGAACTGCCGTACTGCTCAAAACTGGCGAAACTCCATAAGCCAATAAAAATGACGTAGAAGTCGCTCCATATCCCATTCCTAAAGCGCCATCTACCAATTGAGCAAAAACACCAATTAAGAAAAACGCTAAAAGATTTTCATCAAGTCCCTGAACAAAACCATCCCACGAAAATTCAGTGTGATGATTATAAATTAATGTAACTGCCAAACCTAACAACAAAACAACAGGTATTACAACCCATAATTTTTCCTTTAATAAAGAATCAGACTTTACTACAGTGTTGTTCAACTTAAGTTCATTTTCCATATTTTAAGAATTGTTTTTGTTCTTAAAAATCCATTACCCTATCGGCTTAGTAGATTACTTTGCAAAAGTACTATATATTTCGAAATATCAAAACAATATGTTTACTTTTTTACATAAGCTATCATCTTATAAACCAAGTTAAAAGAGATTTAAAAAGGAATTAGTGATTATTTTAACAAATTAAATGTTGCCTTTTAATATTATAACAACATGCTCCAATTTTGTGATCCACAAAAATACGCATTTAATCTCTACAAAATCTATAGGATAATTATAAAAATGTTATTATTTTAGCGGCAAATATTTTTTCATGGATTTTCAGATTGGTCTTGTAATAGCAGGTTTAGCAGTTGGTTTTATTGTTGGGTTAACAGGTGTAGGAGGAGGTTCTTTAATGACTCCTATTTTATTATATTTCGGCATTTCTCCAACAACCGCTGTAGGAACCGATTTACTATACGCTGCCTTTACCAAAGCCGGAGGAATATTTGTACACAATAAAAAAGGAAACATCAACTGGAAAATTACAGGCTGGCTGACTTTAGGAAGCGTTCCCGCTGCTTTAGTAACTTTATGGATTTTACATAGTATTAAGACCGACATAGAAACCATAAATCGAGTTATTAAGTATAGTTTAGGATGGGCTTTATTGTTTACCTCTATCGCCATTATATTCAAAAAGAAGCTTTTAGTTTTTTCTCAAAAACATGCTGGAGATAAATTTCACAGCGAAAGCACGACACAAAATATGCTTACTATAGGAATCGGCGTTTTATTAGGAGCAACTGTAACCTTAACTTCTATTGGAGCTGGAGCTTTAGGAACTGTAACTTTATTTTTTCTTTATCCGCTTTTACCAACGCCTCGTTTAGTTGGAACTGAAATCGCACACGCTGTCCCTTTAACTTTAGTTGCAGGAATCGGACATGCTTCTATGGGAAATTTAGATTTAGGTTTGCTAGGACAATTATTAATGGGATCACTTCCTGGAATATATTGCGGAAGTATGTTAAGCGGAAAAGTTCCCGATCAGTTTCTTAGAAATGCGATTGCTGTAATGCTTTTCTTAGCAGGTTATAAATTGATTTTCTAATACATCATAAATAAAAAAGACCATTTCAAATTCAGAAATGGTCTTTTTTTTATGGATCAATTAATTCTTAAAACGCAATATCTGCTAAAGAATTACTTTCTAGTATTTTAAGCGTATTATCACGAACTTCAGTCATTAAACGTCGTGCCGCACAGGTTGATTCGTCGTCGCAGTCATCACATCTTTCGTAAAAATTATGACTCGCGCATGGCAATAATGCAATTGGCCCTTCCAAAATACGGTAGACTTTTGCCATACTGATATCTTTTGGATCTTTTATCAGATAATAACCTCCGCCTTTTCCTTTTTTAGCACCAAGAAAACCTGAGTTTCTTAACAGCAATAAAATACTTTCTAAAAATTTAATTGAAATATGTTCGCTTTTCGCAATTTCAGCTATTTGTACCGGTTCATTGTTTTCACGTCTGGCTAAATAAGTTAAAGCTTTGATTCCGTATTTTGTTTTCTTTGAAAGCACTAAGGTAAATTTTAGATTTAGATTATAGATTTAATTGCAAATCAATAATCTAATATTATTAGAAAGCAAAAATATACTTTTTAAATGAGAAAATAACAGATTAGAACAATATTCTACCAATTTAGTATAGTTTTAATTTTTAGCATCATTCAAATTTAATTTATGAAAAATTTCATCTCGTTCTTTCTAATTTCTTTTTGTTTACCACATATGTCATAGAAAGTGAATCATGCCATCCGCCTGAATCATGTATTGAATCACCTAGAAATGTAAAAGCATCAAAGGGTATACAACGGCATAAACTTCTCTTTATAATAGTTCTGAAACTTGGTTTTGTTCCATTTTTATCTATTACTACACTTCCGGTAATAAATTTCCCTATTGTTCTTCCAAATAATCCTTCCATCATAATGTAGTAAACAAGAATCGCAATAATTGCAAAAACGTTCCTCTCAAAATCTCCTAAATCATTTATCCAAGCACCCAAAGAACTCCGCTTAAAAAATGTTTTAAGAATACCTATTACAATAAATAGATCAATAATACAATTCAGAAAGCGTCCAAATGTCGGCATCAATAAAGTTTCGTCCAAAATGTAATTTGATTTGCTCATGCGTAGTAGGTATAATTTAACTTATAACAGTTTTGATCTCACTACTGCAAAAATATATGTTTTTTAAAACATCCCCCAAAAAGAACAACGATTTTAACAGTAAAAAATTTACAATTAAAATCGTTGTCATATAATTCAGAAAATCTAAATCTTATTACAAATTAAGAAAGTGCCTGTTTTAAATCTGCAATTACATCTTCAACCGTTTCCAAACCAACAGAAACACGAACTAAACCTTGCGTGATTCCTACTGCCAATTGATCTTCTTCAGATAATTTGCTGTGTGTTGTAGAAGCTGGATGTGTAACAATTGTTCTCGTATCTCCAATATTTGCAGATAAAGAACAAAGTTGAATTGCGTTCAAGAATTTTCTTCCCGCTTCTATTCCGCCTTTAATTTCAAATGCAATGATGTTTCCACCCGCTTTCATTTGTTTTTTAGCAATTTCGTATTGTGGATGCGATTTCAAGAACGGATATTTTACGCTGTTTACATTTGGATGACTTTCTAAAAACTCAGCTACTTTTAAAGCATTTTCGCAATGTCTATCTACACGAACAGCTAAAGTCTCTAAACTTTTTGAAAGAACCCAAGCATTAAACGGCGATAAAGCTGGTCCTGTATTTCTCGAAAACAAATAAATCTGTCTGATTAATTCTGCATCTCCAACTGTTACTCCACCTAAAACACGACCTTGTCCGTCGATTAATTTTGTTGCTGAATGAATTACCAAATGTGCTCCAAATTTAATTGGTTGCTGTAAATAAGGCGTTGCAAAACAGTTATCGATAATTAAAATCAAATTGTGTTTTTTAGCAATATTTCCTAGCAATTCTAAATCAATTACATCAACTCCAGGATTTGTTGGAGACTCAGCGTATAAAATTTTTGTGTTTGGTTTAATGAAGCTTTCGATTGTCTCTGGTTTACTGATTTCGAAATAAGAAGTTTCGATATTCCATTTTGGAAAATAAGTCATAAACAAAGCGTGAGTAGAACCAAAAACACTGCTTGCAGAAACAATATGATCTCCAGAATTTAACAAAGCTGCAAAAGTAGAATATACTGCTGCCATTCCTGTCGCGAAAGCATAACCTGAATCTGCACCTTCCATTTTGCAGATCTTATCGACAAACTCTGAAGTGTTCGGATTGCTAAAACGGCTGTAAATATTTCTTTCTTTTTCTTCTGTAAAAGAAGCTCTCATGTCTTCAGCATCTTCAAAAACGAAGCTTGATGAAAGGTACAAAGGCACCGAGTGTTCTAAATATTGAGATCTTTCTAATTGTGTTCTAATGGCTTGTGTTTCAAAACCAAATTCTTCTGTATTCATTGTGTTGTTTTGTTTTTTTTGTTTTAACACGAATTGCACTAATTAGCACTAATTCTATTTTTATATAAATTTCACAGAGACTCTCAAAGGAAACACAAAGCTTCACTAAGAACCAAAGCGAATTTCATTTTAAGAGGTCAAAAGAATTATCTAATTTTCTAATTACCCAATTCTCTAATTAACTAATTTACAAAGCCTCATTGTTCAAGACAACTTTGTAGTTAATGGTTGCTGTCGGTTCTACCGTTTTGGCAACCGAACAATATTTCTCAAAAGAAAGCTGTGCCGCTTTTTTTGCTTTATCTGGATTGATTTCTCCTTCTAAATAGAAAACCACATCAATTTCCTTGAAAGGTTTTGCTTCTTCGATTTGTACTCGTGTTCCTTCAACCTCAGCATTAAAAGAAGTGATTTCCTGACGCTGTTTTTTTAAGATCGAAATCATATCGATAGCGCTGCATCCTGCAACTCCCATTAATACCAATTCCATTGGACTTGCACCTAAATCGCTTCCGCCAAATTCGGCTCTGCTATCAACGTCAACTACGTGTCCGCGTTCATTTTTTACTTTAAAATGAAATGCGTCATTTACTCTGTTTAAAGTTACTTTCATTGTGTTGTTATTTTTTTTGTTTTTTTATTCTGTATTTGAATCAATGTTTTTTGTTCTCTCAATAACATTGATTTTGTTTTCTATATTAATATGAAAATAGTCATTTAATAAAATAAACAGACCTATTGCCCATATAATTATTAATGCATGAATACGATATTTCAATATAAAACTATTCTCAATATTTCTATTTCTACTTTTCGCTATTAAAGGCAAAAAAATCAAAAAGAGAAGCAATGAATTCCACAATATTGAAAAAATCAACGTAAAAATAATGCTATCATTCACACCAGGAATTACTATTGATTCTTTGTTGTCATCGGGATCAACATAAACCATAATTCTTTTGCTTTCTTTTAAAACAAGAAACAAAGTATCATGATCTTCTATATTACTCAAGCCGTAGCCAAACCCGATCCTATTTCCCCAATATTTTTGCGCTCCTATTACATAAGAATATTTAATCGCAACTTCATACGAAGTACTTCCTTTTCTAGAATATGAATTCATATCGACTTTTTCGATATTCGCTGGAACTTGAATCCAATTTTCAGCCTGCACTCCCTTAGTTATGGCGTACAAACTAAAAAACAAAGTTCCCAACCCAACTATTACAAAAGGACCGAGAAATAATATCCCACAGCCCCATCCCTGCAAAAAAGTCTTAATTTTCAATTTCTACGTAAATCTAAAAATCGTCTTATCCTTTATCAGACAATCTCAAAATATCTCCGAAAACTCCTCTTGCCGTTACCGCAGAACCTGCACCAGCTCCTTGAATAACGATTGGACGATCTCCGTAAGATTCTGTATAAATTTCGAAGAAAGAATCAGAACCTTTTAATCCGCCTAATGCAGTATCTTTTGGAACTGAAACTAATTTTACTTCTAAATTTCCTTTATCATTCTGCAAATCTCCAGACAATTCGCCAATATATCTCAATACGTGATTTGGCTGCTGTTCTGCTTTTATTTTAGCGTAAATTGGATCGAATTCTTTCAGTTTAGTCAAGAAATCGGCCGCACTTCCTTCACGTAAGTGCTCTGGAATTAGGTTTTGAATTGAGATTTCTTCAAACTCATTTTGCAAATCTAATTCTCTAGCTAAAATTAATAATTTTCTACCAACATCATTTCCGCATAAATCCTCACGCGGATCTGGTTCTGTATATCCGTTATCAATTGCTTCCTGCAGGATTTCGCTGAAAGGCGCATCTTTTGCAGAGAAATTATTGAATAAATAGCTTAATGTTCCAGAGAAAACTCCTTTAATTTTTGTAATATTTTCTCCTGAAAGGTGTAATAATTTAATCGTATCAATTAACGGTAAACCTGCACCAACATTAGTTTCATACAAATAATTCTTCTGGTTTTCTGCCAAAGCTTTTCTCAATTCTTTATAAAAACCGTACGTTAAAGTATTAGCCACTTTGTTCGAAGAAATCAAATCAAAACTGCTTTCTACAAGCGGAATATAATTTTCAACGAAAGTTGCGCTTGCCGTATTATCAATCGCAATTAAGTTTTCTAAATGATGTTCATTCGCGTAAGCAATAATATCTTTTATGGTGTAAGCTTCGCCTTTGGTTGCAATATCGTTTTTCCAATTGCCGTTAACTCCGTATTTATTTAAAAGCAGTTTTTTAGAATTCGCTATAGCAAAAACATTTAGCTTAATGTCCTTACGTTTTTCAATTGCCGCAGCCGATTCTAAAATCTGATTGATTAAAGTTCCTCCAACTAATCCGTGACCGAAAATAGCAATGTTGATCTTTTTAGAAACTCCAAAAATCTCTCCGTGAATTACATTTAAGGCTTTGTTTAATTCCTCTTTTTTAACAACCAAACTCACGTTTTTACCTGTTACAGTGTTATTAAACAAAATCGGAACAATTTTGTTTTTGATTAAAGCAGTATATGGTTTATGGAAAGTGCTCAAATCCTGACCAATAATCGAAATTACCGATACATTGTCTGTAACTGTGATTTGATTTACATCTTTAGAATAAAAATCATTTTCGAATTCTTTCTCTAATTCAACCATCGCAAGAGTCGCTTTATCAGTTGCTACAACAAGACCAATTCCTCTTTCAGATGAACCTTGAGAAATAATACTTACACTGATATTATGATCTCCCATTACTTTAAAAATTCGGGCATCAACTCCAGCTTTTCCAAGCAATCCGCGTCCTTCAAGATTTACAAGAGAAACATTTTCTAATACAGAAAGCGTTTTAATTCCTTCTTTTGAAGAATCAGATGTAATTAAAGTTCCGCGGTTTTCGTGGTTGAAAGTATTTAAAATACGTAAAGGAATATTCTTTTCTAACAAAGGAATAATTGTCTTAGCATGAAGAATTGTAGCTCCAAAATTTGCAAGCTCATTTGCTTCATTAAACGATAAATATTCGATTTTTTTAGCATCTGCAACCAAATCTGGATTTGCTGTGTAGATTCCGTCTACGTGCGTGAAGTTTTGTAATTCTTCTGCATTTAAGTAATTTGCGATTAACGAAGCGGTATAGTTACTGCCATTTCTACCTAAAGTAGTTGTGTCGTTGTTGTTATTAGATCCAATGAAACCTGTAACTATATTAACCGTTTCTCCGTTATGCTCTTTAAAATAATTTACTACGTTTTTCTTTGAAAGCTGTTCTAATGGCTGTGCATCGCCAAATTTTGAATCGGTTTTCAGCAAATCTCTTGTGTCGACAAAATTGGCAGGAATTCCTTTTTCTATTAAAATAGCTGTCAATAATTTAGCCGAAAGCAATTCGCCTTTAGACAAAATCTGATCTTTGATTTTTTTGCTGTAATCACCAATTAAGCTTACTCCTTCAAAAAGTTTGTCTAAGACATTAAATTCTTCAGACAAATCAACTTGTGGATAATCTGATATTTGATATTTTTTGAAATTTTCTAATAATTCTTTGTAACTGCCATTTTTTGCAGCAATGCTTAAGATAAATTCAAGCTCATCTGTTGCATTTCCGCGTGCAGATACAACAACGGCAATTTTTTCACCTTGACTTACTTTATCAGAAATGATTGAAACAACTTTATTAAGCCCTTCTCCGTTTGCTAACGATTTACCTCCAAATTTTAATACTTTCATTTTATTTCTTTATTGTTTCTGCCTTAAAAATATCGGCAAGTAAATGATCTAATTGTTTGTACTCGATTAAAAAAGCGTCATGTCCGTGAACCGAATCAATTTCGCTATAGAAAACATTGTCTTTAAACTTCTTCAACTCCTCGTAGGTTTCTACGTTTTCCTTTGCTGTAAAAAACAAATCTGAATTGATTCCGACAATATGAATTGAAGCTTTTGTTTTAGACATTAAGTTTTCAAAACTTTCACTATTTCTAGTAATATCAATTGTTTTAAGCAACTGATTCATTAATTTATAAGAAGACAACTGGAATCTTTTCTGCAATTTTTTTCCGTGATGCGCCAGCCAGCTTTCTATATTAAAAATCAAAAGATCTTGATTGATTGTTCTTTGGAATTTTTCTTTGAAAGATTCTGGCGAACGATAGCAAAGCATGGCGTGAATTCTGGCATCTTCTATTGGTTTTGAAGAATTATTTAGAATTTGCTCTTGCAAAAAGCAATTTGCGATAAGCCAGTCTGTCGATTTCCAGTCGCTCGCAATCGGAATAAGGTTTTCTGTGATATTTGGTGCTAATGCCAAGATTTCCCACGCAATTCCGCCTCCGACAGAACCTCCAATAACAGCAAAAAGCTTTTCGATTTGTAAAGCTTTAATTCCTTCAATAAAGATTCTTGCAACATCTCTAGCAGTAAAATCATGGTAATTATCGATTAAGAAAGAGTTGCTTCCGTTTCCAGGAATATCAAAGGCTAAAACGGTATAAACAGCAGTATCAATGGTTTTACCTTCGCCAATTAAGTCATTCCACCAGCCGTTTTCGCCAGTAACTTGTGAATTTCCAGTTAAAGCATGATTAACCAAAACAATAGGCGCGCTGTGCAGCGGTTGTCCTGCAAGCGTAAAACTTAATGGTATAGAATGATAAATTGCACCACTTTCTGTGATGAAATCTTGAATTATAATGGGATTTGGTATATTTTCCAATTTCAAATCTGTTGTATTATTGATTTGTATATGGAAATATTAGAAAGAAAAACTAGGTTTAACTAGAAAAAATCTTGTTGTTATCTTTCCACGTTTGGCGTGGTAGAATGTAGCACCTTCTTCGTTTTACCGAAGGGTTGCTAAGGCTTCATCGGGTCTAATCCCTCGTCCTTTCTTTATAACATTTCAATACGTGTTTGAACTTAACGAGTGCAAATTAACTACTATTTTCTCTAACAAACAAATTTTATCTAAAAGTGTTTGTTAAATTTCTGAGACTTACTTTAGCAAAAACTATTATACGCAAAAATTTACCGAACAAAAATGCCCAGTAAAATTAAGCAGGTTTTACCCTAGTTTATGATGCTTCTTCCGTTTAGATAAAAAGCGTGTCATTTTCTTTTGAATACATCAAAAACAATAAAGAGTTCGGTGCTTTTTTCTCAGCTCCTTTACCTTCTTCTGTGATTCCAGCCTCAGTTATTCCGAATCTTGGGTGAGCCAATTCGTTTGTTGGTGGCGGATTATTTTTTCTAGTCCTTCTGTTTTTCAAATTTGAAATTTTTTCTGCTAAGTAGTTCAATGTGCTCATGATATTAAGTTTTAGTTAAGTTGCGTTTTATAATCTTTATTTCTCGTTTATCTTTTTGTTAATTCATTTTCTGGAATAAAAAAACCCTTTTGGATTTTTAGATACCAAAAGGGTTTAAGTTTTTACACTCATATATACTTTTAGTATCAACAGACGTATGCGCAAATAAGCGCGACAGTAAACATCTTGTTCATCTGTAAGGATTTATTCATCTGTGATTTATATTGTATTTTATTTAAATTCTGCATTTGTTGTAAATTAAAAAGCCTCCTAAATATTTCTTAGGAGGCTCTTACTATATTATTATTGTATTCTTACAATTTTTTTAAGCAATAGACACCCCAGCCTCGGTCTTAACCGAAATGGCACAAAACATTTTGTTGACTTTTAAGTTCATTTGATTTCTAGTAGTTTTTGGGTATAACAAATATGCAAATATTTTTTTTATTACACAAATTAAAATCAAGAATTTAATTACAAAATTCGTTGAAAATGTGTTTTTTAACGACAAAAAACATCTTACAAAAACGAAAACGAAATATTACAGGTAAAAAACCTACAAAATAGACTTTTTTTTCTTAATAATTCCATGTGACAGATCAGTTTATCAAAGAACCTTCTTTCTTTTTCTCTAAAAAATTACAGCCAGACCGCTTCTTTAGCCCTAATTCGCTCCACAATTTTTAGGATATCGGTTATAATTCCTCTCGAAATTGCTTGTTTGCATGGTGGAGCGCTCTGAATCACGATCGGAATATCAGCATAAGATTTAGTAAAAATCTCAAAAATAGTGTCAGAACCTTTCAATTGTCCAATCGGAGAATCAGCTGATTCCGAAATCAATTTGACTTCTAAAGTGCCTTTTTCTACATCAAATTCTCCTACATATCGAAGCACATGATTTTCTGCTTGAGTAATCTTGGCGATTTTAAAAGATTTATCGACAGCGTCTTTGTTCAATACGCCATTTTTCTCCAAATGTTCTTCGGTTATAAATGGCTTAATTTTAATATCTGAAAACTCAAAATCTTTTCCTATTTCTCTGGCCAATATCAAAAGCTTTCTTGCCGTATCATTTCCCGACAAATCTTCTTTAAAATTTGATTTCATTAATCCCAAAAGGCTCGCATCTTTTAAAACAGAGGAAAAAGAAACTTCTTCTGATGAAAATCGATTAAAGACATAACTTAGATTATCCGAAAAAACGCCTCGAATCTTTGTGATTTTTTCGCCCGAATAATACAAATCTCTTAAAGTCTGCAAAACAGGAATCCCAGTTTCAACCGATGTTTCGTATAGAAACTCTTTGTCGTATTTTTTAAGATCTGCTCGCAGTTTTTTATATAAGTCAATCGGAAGCGTGTTGGCTTTTTTGTTTACTGCTACAATATTGAATCCGTTTTTGATTAACGTATTGTAATGTTTTACCAATTCATCGCTGGCTGTTGCATCTACGGCAATCAAGTTTTCGAATTCATTTTCTTGCGCAAATTCGACAATATCTTCTACTTTAAAAGGAACTGCCAATTGTCTAAAATTGGTTTCCCAAGCATATCCAACACCTTCTTTCTCAAAAAAGGCAACCGTCGAATTGGTTATTATTGGAAAATGAAAATCGACATTTTTGCTTTCAAGAAAAAAATCCTGACTTTCTACAATCTGATTAATCAAAGTGCTTCCGATATTACCAATTCCGAAAAGGATAATGTTTATTTTAAGCTTTGACATAATTTCTAACATTTTAGTTTTTTAAAACCATATAAGTGATGTAAGTTCATTTAATATCCAAACGTTTATCAAGGTAGACGCACTGCAGTGCGTCTCTACAAAATGAACTTATATTCCTTATATGGTTTAATTTATAAAGATGCTTTTCATAAAAAATTACCTTTAGCAAAACCACTCGCTAAAGGCAATTTTTCAAACAAAAAACAAAAAAACCTAATTTTTATTGATGCTGAATTGAGAAAGCGAAACGCTCTCAAAAACAGTTTGCAGGTCTGCAATTAAATCTTCGATATCTTCAATTCCCACAGACAGACGAATCAAATCTTTAGAACCTCCTGTTTCTATTTGTTCTGCTTCTGTCAATTGCTGGTGTGTTGTACTTGCTGGGTGAATAATCAGTGATTTTGTGTCGCCAATATTTGCAAGTAAAGAGAATAATTTTGTGTCATCTACCACTTTTTTAGCTGCATCAAAACCTCCTTTTAATCCAAAAGTGATAATTCCGCTTTGCCCTTCAGGAAGATATTCTTTAGCCAAAGCATTATATTTATTCGATTTTAGACCTGGATAATTTACCCAAACCACCTCATCTTGTTTTTCTAACCATTCAGCTAGAGCCAAAGCATTTTCACTGTGTTTCTTGATTCGAATTGGAAGTGTTTCTAGTCCCTGAATAATCTGAAAAGCATTAAATGGACTCAAAGCAGCACCAAAATCACGCAGTCCTTCGATTCGAGCTTTTGCTATAAAAGCTGCATTTCCTAAGGCTTCGTGATATACTAATCCGTGGTATCCTGCAGATGGTTCGGTAAATTCTGGGAATTTTCCGTTTGCCCAGTCAAAGTTTCCAGCATCAATGATAACGCCTCCTAATGAAGTTCCGTTTCCTGCGATATATTTTGTTAAGGAGTGAATTACAATATCGGCACCATATTTAATTGGGTTTAATAAATAAGGTGTCGCAACTGTATTGTCTACTATAAATGGTACTTTGAATGCTTTGGCTTCTGCCGAAATTGCTTTTAAATCTAGTACGTCTAATTTTGGATTTCCAAGAGACTCAACAAAAAAAGCTCTTGTATTTTCTTTTGCTGCTTTGGTAAAGTTTTCAGGTTTTGAAGGATCTACAAATGTGGCTGTAATTCCTAATCTAGGCAACGTAACTTTTAAAAGATTATACGTTCCTCCATATAAACTGTTTGAAGCTACGATATGATCTCCCGCTTTTAGCAAAGTCAATAAAGTTGTTGAAATTGCAGATGCTCCAGAAGCAGTTACTACAGCTCCAATTCCGCCTTCAAGAGCTGCAAGGCGTTGTTCTAGAATATCGTTTGTCGGGTTATTTAATCTTGTATAAATGAATCCAGCTTCAGCAAGACCAAATAAATTGGCTGCATGATCTGCATTATTAAATACATATGATGATGTCTGATAAATTGGCACAGCTCTAGTTCCTGCGTTTTTTGTTACGTCGTGCCCTGCGTGTAATGCGTTTGTTGCAAATTTTTGTGTACTCATGATTTCTTAGTTTTTTAGGTATTTTTAATACGTTTATATATTGTAATTGTTATTGAAATTGATTTAAGCTAAAATATCTTCAGCTTCTTCTTCAAGGTCATATAAATGAAACAGTAATGATTTCTGCGTTTTTATATGCTGTGCGGGATCATATTTTGGAGTTTCAGTTGATGCTTCTTCCGAATTATTATTTCTTAATAAGTATTGAAATGCGATTGTATTTATATCTAGTGTATTCATGATTTAAAATTTAAAATGTTGGAAATAAAAAAGCCCTTTCGGATGGCGACCAAAAGGGCTTATAGTTTAACTATAACAAAGATTGTCTCTTTCACTTTTGGCAACAGCAAATTGGGATGCACATTTGCATCATCTTACAACACATCATATTTCCTTTTGCTATTGTTTTCATTTTGATTTAAAATTTGAATTCGACTATTTTTTAAATTCGACTAATTCGATAGAGTAAATGTAATAAGTATTTTTTGAACGACCAAATTAAAATTGAAATTTTGTACTATTTTTTTTTGAAATTTCTTTCAAGCCTTTCAAATAAAGACTTGAAAGAAATTTATTTAATTAGAATTTAAAGCTCAAACGGGCAAAACCAAATCTGCCGTTTAATCCGAATTGAGAAACTGCTCTTGAATAGGCAAACTGATTCGCATTTGTCAAATCTGTACTTGGCGCTGGTGACAAAGTTGGCGTTGTGTTTGTAAAAGCTGGAGTTGCAGGATTATTTCTGTCCGGATAAACATCTCCTATATTATTAACTCCAATTGTAGCTCTCAAATGCTCATTGATCTGATATCCTAAAGATAAATCGGTAACCAATTTTGCGCTGTATTCTGGATGTTCGTACACAGAAGAAAATCCGTCTAGATTAACATCTGTTGCTCCTGGATCTGTAACTTTTCCGAAATAGCTGTTTCTTAAATAAATATCCAGTTTTTTAATATTGAAAGTTGTCATCAAATTGGCTTTCAATTTCGGAATTGCCTCTTCTAAATATACTCGGCTTGATTCTGGAAAGAATGAATAAATATAAGGTTCTCCTCCTGCATTTACTATTGATTGCGGAATATGCAAATCGCCTACTCTTTTGGTTTCATTAAAGCTTAACGCAAAATCATTTCTAATTGTGAAATCCTGAATTACATCGTATTTCTGAGAAATTACCAGATCAATTCCTTTTGTTTCAGAATCGATTCCGTTTGTCCAGAATGAAGCTCTTTCTACCCCTTTCAAATCAAATGCCTGCTGAAATAAAGTCAACGCCTCTGCCTGTTCTGGTGAAGTTGCCGCTGCAATCTGCGCATCTGTTGGTCTTGAATATTGTCCAGACAATACAATTCTGTCGTTGATTCTTGTAAAATAAGCATCAGTAGCAATGGTTATGTTAGCTTCAGGAATTTTGAATGTAAATCCTGTACTGATGCTTTTTGATTTTTCTGGTTTTAAACTTTCAATTCCAATACTTTTTGCCGCTTGCGAATCGTTTGTAAAATAGCCAACTTGATAAGGAGCACCATTTATAAACTGTGTTGAACTTGACTCAAAATATCTTTGCTGCAAAGAAGGCGCTCTAAAGCCTGTCTGTCCAGAAATTCTCCAATTGATGTTATCGTTTAATTTTAAAAGAGAAGCCAATTTAAACGTAACCGTATTTCCAAAATCTGAATAATTTTCATAACGCGCAGCTCCATTTACAAGCCATTTTTCAGTGGCATTCAATTCTAAATCAACATACGCTGCACCACTTTGTCTGTCTTTTTCTTTAGCATCAGAAGGCTGAAATCCTGAAAATCCTTGCGCTCCCGCTCCACGTTTGTTTCCGAAGAAATCTGTTACAATTAATGGCGAATTGCTTGGCAGAATTCCTGAAACCAAATTTCCGTTTACATCATACAATCCGTAAGAAGCTTCTTCTCCTGCTTTTATTTGGTAGTTTTCATATCTGAATTCACCTCCAAAAGCAACATTCAGTCCAGCAAGAACATCGTATTTTCTGCTAAAATCTAAATTGGTCGTACTTTGCAAAAACGAAACTTTTCCTGCATCAAAACTAAATGGAGAGTTTGTTCCTAAAGTTGCATTGATGGTATTATTTACATCATAATTAAAAGAGTTTGTTCCTAAGTTGGTGCTTAAATCAGTGTCAAACCCAAATAATTGTGTATTTATTCCAACTGCTCCAGAAGCATCTAAAATTTTTGATTCAATTTCTGGCAGGAATCCATTCTGATATACTTGCGTGAAAGTTCCAGAACCATTTGGCAATCTATTGAAAGCGTACGATTTTCCGCCCCTATAAGAAACACCTCCAAAAGAATACAATGAAGTGATTTCGCTCAAAGGATATTTAGCATTAAAATACAATTGTCCCGCAGCCAATTCAGACTGTCCAACACTCATATTATAATCACTTCTCTGCTGGCCTCTGTAAGCTAGCTCATTATTTGTTACATCAAAATTTAAAGCCGTCTGCATCTGCGTAATTGTCGATGCTGACGCAATAGCGTTTTGCTGAGCTGGTGTAAAATAGCTTACTTGCGGAGCGTATTGTTTCAAAGAAGACAAAATCTGAGCTGAATTCGTAGTCGTATTAATGTTGCTGAACAAAGAGTTAATTTCTACACCATCTTGCGCTGCTCTGTTTTCTACTGCATTGTAAGCATTAAAAATAGCATTACTTCTAATTCCTGCTCTGCTTGTTGCTTGTCTCGTTACCGCAGTTCCTGTAACATTCAAGAAACTTCCCGGTTTTCCTAATGAGGTTCCGTAGTTTAAATCGATTTGGGCAGTTTGTCCGTCTGCTCCTCCTTCAAAATTATTTGACCCAGAAGATAGATTAGCTCCATATTGAATTCCTCCTGTTAAATAATTAGCGTTCTTTTTCAGAACAATATTGATAACTCCAGCAATTGCATCAGAACCATATTGTGCGGCAGCTCCATCTCTTAAAACTTCAATTCTTTCTATGGCAAAAGACGGAATTGCATTTAAGTCTGTCCCTACAGATCCTCTTCCTGGCGATCCGTTTATGTTTACTAAGGCACTTGTGTGTCTTCTTTTTCCGTTTACTAAAATTAAAACTTGATCTGGCCCTAATCCTCTTAATTGTGCAGGATCAACGTGGTCTGTTGCATCTGCTGTAGATGTCGGGTTACTCGTAAATGAGGGAGCAACATAATTTAAAATTTGAGTTACGCTGGTTTGCGGTGCTCCTTTTGTTATTTCTGATACGTTAAAAACATCAACCGGAACAGGCACGTCTGTTTTAACTCTGTTTTTACTTCTTGATCCAATAATAGTAACTTCAGACAGTTCGTTGTTTTTTAAACTATCTTGCTCTTTTTTATTGTCTTGAGCATAAAGTCCTGAAAATGTCACAAGACCTAAAACGATTAGTACATTTTTCTTCATTTCTTTTTTTTACTGATTAATTATTGTTTTTGGCTTAAAAAAAATCTTACAGATTTCATTTTGACATAAAAAAACCTCTGCGTTTCGGCAGAGGTTCTATTTATATATTTATTGAAAAATAATTACAATAGTGTCTCTGCGGATAACTCCGGCATCTTACAAGACATCATATTGCAAACTGTAAATTTCATTTGTTTCTTTTGTTTTAACGGCGCAAAGTTGCGAAGTATTTTTTAATCGACCAAGCAAAAAACAAAATATTTTCTATTACCCTATCAAAATAGTATGCTACTGTTAAATTTCTGTCATAAAAAATAAAAAAAGTTGAACTTTAATTTGCAAATCAAAATGGTTTCATACCTTTGCACCCGAAATAGAGGAAAAATTTGAACTGATTGCAACCTCTTCATAATGAAATGGTTTCGTTATGAATGCTGAAAGATTCATTTCAGCAGTAAAAAATGCTAAAGCAGGAACTCTCCTTTAGCCCTTTTTAGCAATCACTTTTCTCGCTTAAATTAAAATTAATACATTTTTATTACATTATTATGGCTTATTTATTTACGTCAGAATCTGTTAGTGAAGGGCATCCAGACAAAGTTGCAGATCAAATTTCGGACGCATTAATTGACAACTTTTTGGCATTTGACGCTGACTCAAAAGTAGCTTGTGAAACATTAGTTACAACTGGTCAGGTTATTTTAGCAGGTGAAGTAAAATCGAATACTTATCTTGATGTTCAGCAAATCGCACGTGAGGTAATCCGTAAAATTGGATATACTAAAAGTGAATACATGTTTGAAGCAAATTCTTGTGGAATTCTTTCAGCAATTCACGAGCAGTCTGCAGATATTAACCAAGGTGTTGACAGAGCTAAGCCAGAAGAGCAAGGTGCTGGTGACCAAGGAATGATGTTTGGTTATGCTACAAACGAAACTGAAAACTATATGCCATTGGCATTAGATTTATCTCATAAATTATTACAAGAGTTAGCAATTTTAAGACGTGAAAACAAAGAAATCACGTATTTACGTCCAGATGCTAAATCTCAAGTAACTTTAGAATATAGCGACGATAACAAACCAACTCGTATTGATGCAATTGTTATCTCAACTCAGCATGATGATTTTGATGAAGAAGCTGCAATGTTGGCTAAAATCAAAAAAGACATTATCGAAATCTTGATTCCTAGAATTATCGCTAAAAACCCAGAGCACGCTCATTTATTCAACGATAAAATCAACTACCATATTAACCCAACAGGAAAATTCGTTATTGGAGGACCTCACGGAGATACTGGTTTAACAGGAAGAAAAATTATCGTTGATACTTATGGTGGAAAAGGTGCTCACGGTGGTGGTGCATTCTCTGGAAAAGATCCAAGTAAAGTAGATAGAAGTGCTGCTTATGCAACTCGTCATATCGCTAAAAACTTAGTTGCTGCTGGTGTTGCTGACGAAATCTTAGTTCAGGTTTCTTACGCAATTGGAGTTGCTGAGCCAATGGGTATTTTCATTGAAACTTACGGAACTTCTAAAGTAAACTTAACTAACGGTGAAATCGCTAAAAAAGTAGAAGCTATCTTCGACATGCGTCCTTACTTCATCGAACAACGTTTGAAATTAAGAAACCCTATTTATAGCGAAACTGCTGCTTACGGACACATGGGACGTAAACCAGAAACGGTTACTAAAACTTTCTCTGCTCCAGGCGGAAACGAAAAAACAGTTACTGTTGAATTGTTTACATGGGAAAAACTTGATTTTGTTGACCAAGTAAAAGCTGCATTTGGATTGTAATTCAATCTAAATCTTAAATATAAAAATGGCTGTCTAAAATTTAGACAGCCATTTTTGTTTTTAGTTCTTAAAAAATAAAACCCGACAGATTTCAAAACCTGTCGGGTTTCTTGTACGCTTAATATGTCCCGTTTTGCATTTTAGCTAAAACATCTTTTATATTTTGAGCCGTTTCTTCTTCAACAGTAACACTTAAATATTTTACCGCCAAAGTTTGAGTTGCAATCGCTTTGTCTTTTTGCCCTTCTTTATAATACAATTGTGCTAAAGTGTCTAAATAGTACGGATTGTTTTTAGATATCACCAAGCTATATTCAGACCATTTAATAGCGTCTTTAATAAAGTTTGAATTCTGTGGCTTTAATACAACTGTCCATGCCGCATTGTTGCAAATATCTGAATGGTAAAGTTTAAACGAACTCCATCCATCATAAGAATAGCTTGAACTAGAATCTAAACCTCCAAAAATAGCATCTAATTTTTCAATCGGACTTGCTCCTGCTAATGTATTATCAAAATAAGCATTGAACTCTTTTAAATAATTTGTGTTTGAACCGTCTTGATCTTCAAGCTGGCTTAAGTAATAAAAATAATTTCTGTAGGCGTCAAAATTACCTTTACCAGATGCGATGATCTTTTTATAAACAGAATTGATTTTCTCTTTATTCATTTCGCCAGTAAGTCCGTCCTGAGAAGCATATATATTTTGCTGCAATGCATTAGAAACTTCAGAAACAGCACTTCCTATATTATGAATTTCTGGCGCACTATTGTTAAATGCCACTTTATTATTCTCAATATCATCAAAATGTTTAAGCAAATAATCTATCGATAGAAAATCGGTATCATTAAGGATTCTATCTTGATTGAAAAGCTGTTTTGTAAAACCTTGATTTTTGATTTCTTTTATAATTGTTTCTGCCAAAAACATATTTACGGCCTTATCTTTCTGATGCGCTTCAATCAATTTTTTCCAAGTTTGAGCTACTACTTTTTGATCTAAAACTGTTTTTTCGATTACAAATTCAGTCGAATTAGAGTCGCTTACCCAATAATCTGAATCATAAGATGCTTCTAACAAAGCGGCTTTATTAAAAGCAGCAATTAAATCTACATCTGAAGCCTTTTTGTTCTTTAAAACTTTATCTATAGAAAGGAAAGCATTTGCTTTTTGAAGTTTTCTATACAAATCATTATAATAACCAAACTGATATTGCTGCGTTGTTAAATCTGATTTTGCAACAGCAAGAAGATCACCATTTCCATTTAAAACCAATACGCATGGATCATTAGTAATTTTATTATTCTTTAGCCATTTTTTATCATCGGCTCCAGCCAAATAATAATTGTAGGTATCATAAAGTGCATTGTATGAATCGTACATATTATATCCCGTCTGCGTTTCCTGTTCTTTTACAAAAGCATCAAAACCTTCTTTTGCAGTTTTATTCTTGCTATCAACTACAACAACCAAAAACTTATTGCTCGCCATTTTTGTAGATTCTATTGCTTTTTTTAAACTGTTTTCGATTTTCAATTTAAAATCATATCTTGTATATGCTGGTGGCGCAATTGCAGCATCCACTACTGCAGCAGCACTATCTATTACAACATCAGAACCAAAATCGTCATTGATTGAAGTATTTTCTTTTCCTGGATAAGTCCAATTTGGAATAATTTGTGTTTCTACCGGAACTATTGCTTGAACTTTAGCTAGCTTCTCCTCTTTTTCGTTGATAAATACCAAAGGATCTTTTCCGTATTGATCAGAAATTTTCAATTCTTTCGTTTTTTTATCAAAAGATCCAATCAGATTTAAATCGCTCAAAACAGCCATATCATAGTTGATTATCACTTCCGAAACATCTTTTGGCAATGCATATTTATTCACATCGCTTTTTCCGTCATAATCTTCGTAAACCAAATAAAGGAAATCCGTTTTATCTATTTCAAAATCTAAATCTGTTTTAAGATACTCAGGATCTACTTTTGCTTTTATATCTGAAAGTTTCTGGTATTGAACAGATTCTGAACCTTTTTGAGTTCCTAAATAGAATGAGTAATAAGACGGATTCAAGAATTTAATCTTAACTTTTGCTGCCTTTTTATCTTTTACAAAAGAAAGATCAAATCTGTTTACTGTATTATTAGTGCCTTTTAAGAAAACTAGCGAATCGCCTTTAATTTCATAACCTCCCGAATAAAAAACCAATTCGTATTTATTGTCCTCTAATAAATTTAACTTAATCTTTCCACCTTTATTTGTAGATAAATAGGTTCCTTTTTCTATTCCATTTGTTTGAGCGAAAGAGGTCGAAATTCCAGCAAACAGGAGTGACAAACTCCAGATAAAATTGCGCATAACTACATTTTTTGTTGTTAATAATATAGCACAAAGATATCCGATTCTTCATTAAACAAATCACAAAAACCACAATATTAGCACCAAAAATACTACAAATTATATTTCATTGAAAATATGATATAACGCGGCTGTACAGTATATTGTGAGACTCTTGTAGAGAACTGCGAGAAGCTGTCATCATTAAGATATTTTGTATTTAATAAATTGGTTGCCGAGATTTTATATTCCCATTTGCTGTTCTTTTTTTGATAAATTAAACTGGCGCTTAAAAAATCATATTCATTATCAACCGTTTTGTCTCCATTATAATAATGGTAGAATTCGTATTCCGAAACAAATGAGAAACTATCTAAGAAATAATAGTCTAATCTTGCAAATGGTTTATCGGTGTAAAAAGTTGAACCACTGTATTTATTGACCAAAAGATTATACCCAAACTCTATATTTGGAAGATTCTTGTAATTTGTTGAAGCTCGAACGGTATAACTCTGACTAAAACTCTCGGTTGTTGACAATTGATTGTTCTGGATATTATTGAATTTTGACCAATTAAAACTAGCGTTTGCAGAAGCTTTATAATTCTTTAAAAACGAACGTCCGTAATTTCCCATTCCACTAAAAGTCTCATCGGCTAAATTGGAATTATAGGGAACCGAAGACTGATTAATTCCGTCAAAATTGGCTTTTGTTTTAATCGCATCTACTTTTCTTGTATAAGTTGCATTGGCAAAAATGTTCTCAAAATTGAACATATTATACTTAAAATAACGCAACGAATGCACTTGTGACGTAGCATTTTCTAAGAAACGATTCCCACGAAACAAACTGCTATAATTAGACAAAACATAACCCGAAGCCAACTGATTGATATCTGTAAAATCATTTGTTAGCGAAAAATTATACGTCAATGTTTCTGATTTCTTGATTTGATATAAAGCAAAGAAATCTGGAAGCACTTTCGTGAAATTCTGAGAATAATCAGTTCCTAATTGTCCGTTTGTCATTTGATACGTATGAAAGCTCACTCCGGGTGTAAACGTAAATTTTCCTGTGAGGATTTTATAATGAAAACCTAAAAAAGCATCATTAAAACGATAATCTACATCATTATTATTTTCAACGTCATTCAAATCATTTCTTGTTCCGTTATCTAACATTTGGAAAATGTGAGAATTAAAGTTCTGATACGAATAAGTATTTCCAAGAGTAATATTGAAATTGCTTTTTGGCGTAACCATATAATAGTAATCTAGTTTCGCATCCAATTTATTGGTTTTTACAAATCGGTCTTGATTATAATCATTTCTTGATTGCGCTGGATCTGTAATATATCCAGATAAATCAAAAGGAAGTGTTTGCAGGTTGGCATTATAAAAGGGATTTTCATCTTGATATAAATGCTGCATTTCAAAAGCAAAGATATTTTTAGCACTTTGCGTATAATACAAACTCAAATTCTGATTAATCGAAGTAGGATCTTGCTTTTTTGTTGTAAAAATATCTTCTGAAGTCGCAACATTCTGAACAATCTGCTCTCTAAACAAATCTGAATATTCTTCTTGTTTAGTAAGTTTGGTTAAGATATCATAATCAAACTGAAATTTGTCGCTTGGCTTATAAGTTGAGCTTAATTTAAAAAGTCCCAAATTATTTTTCTGACTAGTATTTTCGTTACTTTTCTGCTGATCTCCAGAATCTAAAATTGTGGTTTGCGATTTGGTTTCCAATTCTGTTTTTGAAGTTGATAGAATTCCAAAACCACTAATATTCCAAGCTTTATTGACAGAATAAGCAAAGTTTGTTGCGCCAAATTTGGTCTCAATTTCTTTTGCACGATTATTACGCAATAATGAAATCCCTAAATCATTGGAAGAAACATTAAAACTGCTACCTCCTTTTTTCATCACGTTTTTGAATCCTCCTGTAAACTTAAAGTAATCTTGTGCCGTAAGGGGCAATTCGCCAATATTATTAAAATTGGTGATTAAATTAATACTGTATTTTGGACTGTAATAGAATAATTTGGGGTTAATGATATAACGGCTGTCAAGCTCAGCAACGCCAATTCCTGCGGTCACATCTCCAAACCAAAAGTTCTTTTTTCCTTCTTTCAGTTTAATATTCATTGCCACATTCTCCTGATCATTTTCTAGACCTTTTAACTGGCTTATTTCGTTATAATTTCTTAAAACCTGAACTTTATCAATAGCATCGGCTGGAATATTTTTGACGCCTAATTTGGTATCTCCGTCAAAGAAATCTTTTCCTTCGACCATCAATTTACTCACTTTTTTTCCTTCCACTTCAATTTCTCCATCGGCATTTACCTCAACTCCTGGAAGTTTCTTTAAGACATCTTCAAGCTTTTTTTCGGTTCCAGATTTAAAAGAATCAGCATTGTAAACAATTGTGTCGCCTTTTATAGAAACGGGCATTTCGCGAACAATTTCAACACCTTCCAATTCTATTCCTGCACCATCCAAAACAATATTCTGATTCATATTTTCAGACTTAGTCGATACTGCCATTTCCTTAGATTTCATTCCCAGATAACTTATCTTAATGGTATAAGCTGTATTAGGTTTTAAAGTCAGCTGAAACTTTCCTTTATCATTCGTAATTCCATAAGAATCCATTGCTTTTGTGCCATTATTAATAGCCATAATATTGGCCATTTCTAACGGATTTTTCTGCTCGTCCTGAATCAAACCGTCAAAACGGACACTTTGAGAAAAGGAAATAGAAGTAAAAAGTAAGGCGAATACAAAAAGTATCTTATTCATTATAAGAATATTAAGAGTTTGAACCCGAGCGATAGTGAACAGGCAAAGCAATTTGGAATTTTAAAATTGGAATTTTAAAGATATTATCTACCCATTGGAGGAGGAGGCCCGCCCGCTCTGCCACGGTTCATCTCCCTAAATTCTTCCATTTTTTTAATTACCGTCTCGTCGTATTCTTTCTGAGAAATTACCTTTCCTTTTTTAGAAGGTTTTATTTCTACTTTATCTTTGGCATTCAAAACAATTTTCGAACATAAAATTGTAGTGGTTCCATCATTAATTTCTAAAATTAAACCAGGAAGTCCCCAATAATTTTCTGGCCCTTGATTGATCGGAATTTCAGGTGTATACCAAGCCGTTACGACAATTTCTTTTGGAATTTCAAAATTGTCTGCAAAATTGGTCTTTGTTTCACCCGAAGTCTTTTTTACTTCGTCTTTTTTGTCATCGTTATTTTTAGGTCTAAAGTTTCTAAAATCTGTTTTACTTGCCTGTTTTACCGCTGTTGCTTTGAAGCAATTGTAACCACCTATTTGTTTGGTTTCCTGTTCTAATTTCCAGTTTAGCTTTGGCAGAGAATCTACTACAAGAAACTCTTTACCCATAAACTCTTTATCTACAGTATACGTTTTTGTTTTTACATCTTTGTAAAAAGTGCCTCCGCCGCCAGTAAGCGAACCAAACATAACTCGAAAACCTCCTTGCTGTTGGCCTGGCGCTTCTAGTTTTTCTTCTTCTTTGTAAATTGATGCCGCTTTATCGAAATTTAAAATGAATGTTTTTTCGAGCATTTTTTTCATACGCTCTTCCATATTTTTCTGCATTTCTGGCGTAATGTCTCTATTTCCGCGCATGCCTTCAAATTTTGGAGCCTGTGTTTTGGATTCGTAAACGGCCATTCCCTGAAAATCTTTTTGCGCTTGAGTTTGCATAGAGACAAGCAATAAAGTCATATAAAAAATTATCTTTTTCATTTCATTTTCTTTAAGTGAGTAAATGCGATAAAGCTTACATTCAAATGTATTATTTATTTTAAAATTCAAAAAACTAAATATATAAACGGGATGAAGACATAGATAGAACCGCTTATTTTTTAGACTATTAGATTTTAAAAAGGTTTAAGACTCTAAATTGAAATTTTAAGAAGAGTTTTTTGTAATTTGGTGCTCTTGTAAAATAATTTCTAATGCGTAAAATGGTGCAAAAATTTTTATTCTCCGTATTTCTTTTCTGCACTTTTCAAGCGCTTTTAGCTCAGGATTTGAGTATAAATCCAACTTTAATTTCTCAATATAGAAATACTTCTGATACGTTTTTAGGTTATGATGCGTTTGGATATTCGTATCAGATCACCAATAATGTTTTTAGCAAGATTAAAGGAAAAGAAATCTTCGAATACAAAAATGTTTCTTTAGGAAAAATCACGAAAGTCGATCTTCAAAATCCGTTAAAAATTGTTTTGTTCTATGAAGATTTCAATAGTGTTGTTTTATTGGACAATCAATTAAATAAAATAACCGAAATTAATTTCTCTCAGAACGCAACTCCAATTGTGGTAAGTGCCATCGGAATGTCTACGCAAAATCAATTATGGATTTACAATACTTTAAATCAACAGATTGGTCTTTTTGATTATTTAAAAAATGAATACAAAACCGTTTCAATTCCACTGACGGAACCTATTCAATATTACCAAACCGATTTTAATACTTTTTATTGGGTTGATAAGAGAAACAACTGGTACTCTTGCGACATTTTCGGAAAGATCACATCGCTGGGAAAGACTACTGATTTTGATAGAATCATTATCGTTAATTCTTCTCAATATCTTTTCAGTAAAGATAATTTATTGTATTTTAAAGGAATGAATAAATTGAATCCCGAAGTAATTTCTGAAATTAAAGTTTTGGAAAAAACCTTTGACAATTTTTATTACAAAGACCAAATTTTATCTATTTTTACAGCTACAGATATATCAAATTATAAAATCGTAACACCGTAATGCACATAGCAATAGCAGGAAATATAGGCGCAGGAAAAACTACTCTGACCAAATTATTGGCGAAACATTTCAAATGGGAACCTCATTATGAAGATGTAGTTGATAATCCGTACTTAGATGATTTCTATCATCAGATGGAGCGCTGGTCGTTTAATCTTCAGATTTATTTCCTAAACAGCCGTTTCCGTCAAGTGCAGCAAATTCGCGAAAGCGGAAAAAAAATCATTCAGGATAGAACGATTTATGAAGATGCCCATATTTTCGCTCCCAATTTATACGCAATGGGATTAATGACAAGCCGTGATTTTGAAAATTACACGTCATTGTTCGAATTAATGGAATCTTTGGTAAAAGCTCCAGATTTATTGATTTATTTGAGAAGTTCTATTCCAAATCTAGTAGGACAAATCCACAAACGCGGACGCGAATACGAAAACTCTATTTCTATAGATTATCTAAGCCGTTTGAATGAAAGATACGAAGCTTGGATTCAGACTTATAGTAAAGGAAAATTACTAATCATTGATGTTGACAACATTAATTTTGTTGATAATCCTGAAGATTTAGGAGATATCATTAATAAAATTGATGCTGAACTAAACGGATTGTTTTAAAACACGAATTACACAGATTTAAACTAAATAAAAAAGCCTCTAAAATAATTTTAGAGGCTTTTTTATTTAAATATTTTCCTACATTTGTTTTGCTTTAAATTCATTTCCCTATTTGGGAAAAAATAAATATATTTGCAAAACTAAATTATGAGAATAATAGCAAAGAGAACCTTGCAAAATTTTTGGGAACGATTTCCAAATTCAAAACAGCAATTATTATCCTGGTATCAAGTTTTTGATAAAAATAACTTTTCTAATTCCAACGCTGTGAAATCTTTTTTTGGTACTGCAGATTTTATTGGTAATAATAAAGTAATCTTCAATATCTGTGGAAATCATTATCGTTTGATTGTAAAAATTAATTATGAAACCCAAATCGTATACATTCTTTTTATTGGAACACATAATGAGTATGATGATTTAAATGATATTAAAAATTTGTAAACTATGAATATAAAGCCAATAAAAACAGAACATGACTATAGTTTAGCATTAGAAAGAGTCAATTCCATTTTTGATGCTAAACCAGATACTGCTGAAGGAGATGAGCTGGACATTCTGGTAACCCTTATCGAAAAATACGAACAAATTCATTATCCAATTCCTGAACCCGATCCTATTGAAGCCATTAAATTTATGATGGAACAAAACGGATTAAGTGATGCCGATTTAGGAATTATTTTAAACAGCAGATCGAGAGTGTCGGAATTATTTAATCGCAAAAGAGCCTTAACAATAAAGCAAATAAGAGTTTTAACTGAAACCCTTCATATTCCCGCCTCTACATTAATTAAAGAATATGCTTTAAATCAATAAAAAAAGCCTCTAAATACTTTTAGAGGCTTTTAATGCTTTAAGAAATTTTGTAAAATTATTATTTCGCAGCTTCTACTTTCGCTAAAACTTCTTCTTCAGTTCCTTCAAAAACTTCGGTTGTTGTTTTACCATTTTCTATTTTAGTAACAGTTCCAGTAGTTTTACCGTTAATGTTTTTAACCTCAACACGAACCGATTGTTTCTCATATTTACTGGTATCAAAACAATCTGTTTTTTGATATTTTCCAGTTTTATCAAAGTGTGCTAAACATTTAGCCGTTTCTTCTTCAGAACAGCCTTTTTCTTTACACATTTTAATACATTCTTCTTTTGTCATTCCAGACATATCGCCACATTTAGACATTCCTGCATGCATTTCTGTTTTAGCACAGCAAGATGCTTTTCCTGCAATGTCTGATGGTGCATGACCTTCTCCTAAAATTGGTGCAATTACCAATCCAATCAAACAAGTTAATTTAATTAAAATATTCATAGAAGGCCCAGAAGTATCTTTAAACGGATCTCCTACTGTATCTCCAGTTACCGCTGCTTTATGTGCATCAGAACCTTTATAAGTCATTTCGCCATTGATCATAACTCCTGCTTCAAAAGATTTCTTAGCATTATCCCAAGCACCTCCAGCATTATTTTGAAAAACTGCCCAAAGTACACCAGAAACCGTAACTCCAGCCATATATCCTCCTAACATTTCAGCAATTAATTGATTGTTGTCTGAGTAAACTAATTTCCCTAAAAGAACAATCAAGATTGGAAAACCAATCGTTAAAACTCCTGGAAGCATCATTTCGCGTAAAGCGGCTTTTGTAGAAATTTCGACACATTTGCCGTATTCAGGTTTTCCTGTTCCTTCCATGATTCCAGCAATTTCTTTGAACTGGCGACGAACTTCGTACACCATATCCATTGCAGCTTTTCCAACAGAATTCATTGCTAAAGCAGAAAAAACAACAGGAATCATTCCGCCAACAAACAACATCGCTAAAACTGGCGCTTTAAAAATATTGATTCCGTCAATTCCTGTAAAAGTTACATAAGCTGCAAACAATGCTAATGAAGTTAAGGCTGCAGAAGCAATAGCAAATCCTTTTCCAGTTGCTGCCGTTGTATTTCCAACTGAGTCTAAGATATCGGTTCTTGTACGAACTTCTTTTGGCAATTCGCTCATTTCTGCAATACCTCCAGCATTATCAGAAATTGGCCCAAAAGCATCGATTGCCAATTGCATTGCAGTTGTAGCCATCATTGCCGAAGCTGCTAAAGCTACCCCATAAAATCCAGCTAAAGCATATGAAATCCAAATTGCCACAGCAAATAATAATACAGTTGGGAAAGTCGAAATCATACCTGTTGCTAAACCTGCAATTACGTTTGTTCCCGCTCCTGTAGAAGATTTTTGAACAATTGCCAAAACTGGTTTTGTCCCTAATCCTGTATAATATTCTGTTACAGATGAAATAGCTCCTCCCACAACTAATCCGACCAATGTAGCGTAGAAAACACGCATTGATGAAATCGCTTTAGAACCTTCTCCAAAGAAAGTCATTTGCATTGTTTCAGGAAGCATGTGTTGTACTAAGAAGAAACAAGCAACGGCTGTTAAAACAATAGAAACCCAGTTTCCTATATTTAATGCTTTCTGTACTTGCGCTTCTTTAGCATTGTCATCTGATATTTTTACTAATGTTGTTCCGATAATTGAAAACAAAATTCCGAAACCGGCAATTGCCATTGGAAGTAAAATTGGACCAATTCCGCCAAAAGCGTCATTAATATTTCCGCCCATATCTTTTATCACATAGTTTCCAAGAACCATTGCAGCTAGGACAGTTGCCACATAAGACCCAAACAAATCGGCTCCCATACCTGCAACGTCACCTACGTTATCTCCTACGTTATCTGCAATTGTAGCTGGATTACGAGGATCATCTTCTGGAATTCCAGCCTCAACTTTACCAACTAAATCGGCACCCACATCGGCTGCTTTGGTGTAGATTCCACCACCCACTCTGGCAAATAAAGCGATAGATTCTGCTCCAAGTGAAAATCCTGCAAGAGTTTCCAGAACAACTGTCATGGTATCAGTATCTTTCCAAACTCCTCCAGAAAACAAATGAAAGAAAATGATAAAAAAGGAAGTTAAACCTAAAACGGCTAATCCCGCAACACCTAATCCCATTACGGTTCCACCGCCAAAAGAAACTTTTAAAGCTTGCGGAAGACTCGTACGTGCTGCCTGAGTTGTTCTAACGTTTGTTTTTGTTGCTATTTTCATTCCCATATTTCCTGCTAAAGCAGAGAAAAATGCACCAAAAATAAATGCTATTACGATTAATAAATGTGTTTTTACTCCCGGAATAAAAGTAATTCCTGCCAAAGCTAAACTGGCAATAATTACAAAGATGGTTAATAGTTTGTATTCGGCTTTTAGAAAGGCTAAGGCTCCTTCGTAGATGTAATCTGAAATCTCTTTCATCTTACCGTCTCCAGCATCTTGTTTTAAAACCCAAGTCCTTTTTATTCCCATGAAAAGTAATCCTAAAACTGCCATAATAATGGGCAGGTAAATCATAAATGCATTCATAATATTTTAATGGTTTTGGTTAATAGTCAACAATCTAACTAAAACGAATTTAAACAAAAAAGCAATACTCCTGACGGCAGTATTGCTTTTTTTATATTAGAATACGGTTAAAATTATTTAATGCTAAATAATCCTGCTGGTTTATTTTCAATATCATCAAAACGCTTTGTACACTCAGCGATAATATCGTAAGCCTCTTTTACGTCTCCCCATCCTTCTACATCTACTTTTTTGTTCTCAAGGTCTTTGTAAACTTGGAAAAAGTGCTCGATTTCTTTTAATAAGTGAGCATTAATATCAGAAAGATCGTTTAATGAATTCCAGATTGGATCTGAAACTGGTACACAAATAATTTTCTCGTCTGGTCCTTTATCATCTGCCATGTGGAATACACCAATTGGCTTTACTTCCATAACACACCCAGGGAAAGTTGGTTCGTTTACCAAAACTAATACGTCAAGAGGATCACCATCTAAAGCTAAAGTTTCTGGAATAAATCCATAATCTGCTGGGTACATCATTGAAGAGAATAACATTCTATCGAAACGCATTCTTTTAATTTCAAAATCGTACTCGTATTTATTTCTGCTTCCTCTTGGTATTTCGATCAATACATCGAAAGTCGTTAATTTGTCTGCGGTCATTTTCGTTTTTTATTGTTTCTATAATTTCGGTTGCAAAAATAACTAAAGAATCTAGTTTTACAATAAAAAACAAGGTTAAATTATCTTCATTAGAGTTTAAAAAACAAGCATTTAATAGGTAATTGTTCGATTTCTTTTTTTCAAGTAATAATGCCAAAGTAAATAAGTCGCATAAGAACGATACGGACTCCATTGTTCAGCGTGAATTTCCATTTCCTGTTTATCGTGAATATTCAGCAATTCTTTTATTGTATTTATAACTGCTATATCTCCTAATGGAATTAAATCGGGCTCTTCCAGACAGAACATTAAATAAATATCAATCGTCCAATTTCCAATTCCTTTTAATTTAATTAGCTCTTCGCGAACTTGTTTTGCCGATTTCGAAACCAAACTTTCAATTACTAACTCTTTATTCAAAACTGCTTCAGCTAAAATCTTAATATACTTTGTTTTTTGCCGACTTACTCCTAAATTTCGATATTCTTCATCAGAAAGAACAGCCATGTTTTCAGGGGTACAAGTTGTAAAAGATTTGATTTTTAAAAAAGTGGCTTTTGCTGAATCTATAGAAACCTGTTGTTCGAGTATAAGCAAAACCAAAGTTTCAAAACCTGGAGGACGTTTTGGAATTGGAGGTAATCCGTATTTTTCAATAATTTCTAAAAATATTGGATTTTTATTGGTTAAAAAATCGATGGCTTCTTGCATTACTTTCATTTTTAAATCCATTCCAAAATTAAATAAAAAAATATTTAGCAAATGATCGATTTTGTTTCACGCAGATTTTGCAGATTTAAGCTGATAAACGCAGATTAAATAATTTCTAATTGCAAAAAATAAATCTGCTTAAATCTGCAAAATCTGCGTGCAAAAAAAGTAAGCATAAAAAAATCGCAAAGATTTTTAAACCTTTGCGACTCTGTAACTTTGAACCTTTGCGTCTAAAATCCAATTAGAAATAAAACCCAAATGATCCTTTAATTGCAAATTTATGAGCGTCTGGCATATCTAAGTAATTTCCTCTCCAAGAGAAATCGAGACGGAAAACCTTAAAGATATTTCCAATTCCTGCATTGTATTCCCAATATACTTTTTCAGGGGCATTATAAGGCAATCCCGACGCATTAATGGCGCGATTGGCATCAGAAATAGTTCCGTGAACGGCTCTAACTCCAATAAATTCTCTCCAATTCAGTTTTCTCATAAATGGAATTCTTGCAAACAATCTACCTCCAAAATCATGATTCCACTGCAGGGTTGTATATTGATCAGTAACAAATTCGTAGAAATTCAAGTTACTGAATGTATTCTCAATCGTAAAATAAGTCTGGTTACCCGGAATTACACTCATCAAACCTAACGGAATTGTACCAAATGTTTTTCCTGTTTCAACTGTAATATTTGTTCTTCCTAAAGGTCCAATAATAATTGGCTGTCTGTAGAAAACCTGAATTTTTTCGTAAGCAAAATCACTGTCAAAAACACCTTTTAATCCATAACTGAAATTGACAAAGAAATGACTAAAAGGACTATCAACCAAATCTCTTTCTACACCATAACCGATAGTTTTTCTGTTTGGCATAAACTCAAACTGAATATTAGCTTCAGATTGTTTTACCATGCTTTCAACAACTCCAGCTGGATTTGCAGCGGTTGGTAAAGTTGTATAATAATCTAAACTAAATGTTTTTGATGCCGATTCTAATGTTCGATATGAAAGTCCTGCCGAGACAATAAAATTCTTTTTAGGCTCCATTTCTACAGAAATGTTGCTCAAATTAATATTGGTCAATTTTCCGTTACTTCCTGTTGTAAACAATGCCGAAGAGGCAAAACTTCGCCCTAAAACATCATTTGTGGTGGTTAAACTCGCACCGATCTGTTCAATGTCACGCCTATTCCCTCCAGAAATAATAACTCGGTTTTTCTTATCAACCATCCATTTTCCAGAAACTCCGTATTTGAATTTATTATCATCAAACCCATACGCCGTGTAAGCCTGAATACGCCATGGATCATTCGGCCCGAAATAGGTTCTTCCTCCTACTCTTAGTCTTATACCTTCAACTTCATTATAGCCAAAAGTGGAGAAAATCGGTCCATAATCGAAGTTTTTAAACTCAATGTAACCGCTTCCTAAAATAGAAACAAGGTTATACAGCTGCTTAAATCGCTTGACGGTTTGCAATGTGTCAAGCATTTTATAAATTCCTTGTTCGTCTTTATTCAGTTTTTCAAAACGATTTTCTTCCCAGAATTCAGGCGGTCGGTCATAAACGGCATTATCTATAAAATTGACTTCTTCTTTATAAAATTTCTCCGGTTTTTGAATATTGAATTTATGGTTGCGATACAAAGTTGTTCTTTTACCGTAAACTCCTTTTGATTTTTCTTTCTTGTTTAAAGCAAAATCAGACATCATGTAATCACGAGTCAAAAGGAACACAGAATCGTTTTCAACCTCAAATTCCTGCTCGATATAAATATCTTTTACCCAGTTAATATTGGCACTTTTAGTTACACCCATATTAATTTTTTTGATGGCAAAAGTGGTATCATTAACCCAAAAATCTCCTTTAAAGGTTAATTCGTTTTTACGTCGCGGATAGAAAACAATATTATAACACCATTTTTTATCGATATAAGCACTGTCTTTTAAAACATAATTGTACACATCGATTCCTGTTTTTGAAAGCGGACTTGTAAAACTCTTATCAAAAAACTTAAGGTGATTATCGTAAATATTATAATCTGAGTAAAGGTCTTTCACAAAAGATAAAATCTGCTGATTTCCATTAAAACCAGACATTTTATTTCCCGTAAGGTTTTCTTTTACCTTTTTTAATTTATTGTCCCCGTAAACATCATAAACCGATTCGTTGATAAAAATTGGCAAATAGGTTTTTCCTGTAACGTCTGAAGTATCAACATGATTAAAAATAAACTCCATTCCTTTAAAAAGCTTATTTTTCATGAATGCACTATCAATAGTGTTCATGTCAAACTCCACTTTTTCGTACTTCTGCATTTGATATTGATTAAACAGGTACAGTCCGTTTTTACGTTTTCTTTCCCAAATTTTTCTCAAAATATCCAACGCAGGGTTATTTTTTTTAGAAGTTTTTCCGGTATAAATTACGACTTCGTTAAGCACTTGTTCTTCAAACAAAACAATTTTGAAATTGTAATTGACTGCTTTTTCCAAAGGAACTTCCTTATCCGAAAATCCTGCCGAAGATACAAGAAGTGCTGTATAAGTATTTGGCGACTCTAAATAAAAACGCCCGTCTTCATTAGAGACAATTCCAATATTAGAACCTTTAAACACTACATTTGCAAAAGGTATCGGCTGATTGGTTTTGTCCAAAACAACTCCACTCACCTTAGTTTGTGCAGTAGCAGCATTCGCAAAAGCAAATAAAAAATATAAGAGAAGTAGAGTTAATTTGTTCATTACAAAGTAAAAAAAAACTTCACCAATCCATGTTGTCTGATGAAGTTTTATGAGTATTATGTATTTGTATTATTTGTATAATACTTTTTTAACTGCTTTTACTACATCACCTGCATTTGGCAACCAGTCTTTAAGCAATACTGGAGAATAAGGTGCGGGAGTATCTGCAGTTGTAATACGTTGAATTGGCGCATCAAGGAAGTCAAAAGCTTGTTCTTGTACGATATAAGAAATCTCAGAAGAAAGGCTGGCAACTGGCCAAGCTTCCTCAAGAATTACTAAACGGTTTGTTTTTTTAACCGATTTTAAGATCGCATCTTTGTCCATCGGACGAACTGTTCTTAAATCGATAATCTCGCAAGAGATTCCTTCTTTTGCTAATTCATCAGCAGCGATAAAAGCTTCTTTGATGATTTTTCCGAATGAAACGATAGTTACATCTGTTCCTTCACGTTTAATATCAGCAACACCTAGAGGAATTGTGTATTCTCCGTCTGGCACTTCACCTTTGTCTCCGTACATTTGCTCAGATTCCATAAAAATAACTGGATCGTTATCACGAATTGCAGATTTCAAAAGTCCTTTTGCATCGTAAGGAGTTGAAGGAACAACAACTTTAAGACCTGGAGTGTTAGCAAACCAGTTTTCTAAAGCCTGTGAGTGAGTAGCTCCTAATTGACCAGCAGAAGCTGTTGGTCCGCGGAAAACGATAGGCACATTAAATTGTCCTCCTGTCATTTGACGCATTTTAGCAGCGTTATTTATAATTTGATCAATACCAACTAAACAGAAGTTGAATGTCATATATTCTACAATCGGGCGGTTTCCATTCATCGCAGAACCTACTGCAATTCCTGAAAATCCAAGCTCAGCAATTGGAGTATCGATTACTCTTTTTTCACCAAACTCAGCTAGCATTCCTTTAGAAGCTTTGTAAGCTCCATTGTATTCTGCAACCTCTTCTCCCATTAAATATATGGATTCATCGCGACGCATTTCTTCGCTCATCGCTTCACAAATGGCCTCTCTAAATTGTATTGTTCTCATATTTTATATTGTATGTTGAATTTTCTGAAGAGCAAAAATAAATATTTTAAATAACTTAAATGCAAAAATTGAATTTAAAATCGCATGAACTTCTATCTCTTCTCAGGTTTTAACTTTTTAAACTTTATTGTGATATTTACGAAATCGATATAATAACGTATAATTCACACTTAAACTTACTTAAAACATTTTTCAGACAAACTTCTATCGATTTGTTTAATTCTTGTTTCTCCAAAATTCATTCATCTAAACGTAAAAAACAAAAAATTAGTATTTCTCATACATAATTAATTTGCTCTCCAACTATCGGTTATTGCAAAATTCCTAACAATCAGACAAAATGAATATTATTCTATTTTTAGATTCCGATGAAATTCATCCAAAACTGAACAATCTGCGAAATCGTAATAGTTTTAAAAAATATTATGCATGCATAGTATAATTATTCCAAATTAAATTCTAAATTTGTAAAAGCATATTATAAATTCAAAATATATACTTATGAAAATACTAGTTTGCATCAGCCATGTGCCTGATACTACTTCAAAAATTAACTTTACCAACGGTGACTCAGAATTTGACACTAATGGTGTACAATATGTAATTAACCCTAACGACGAATTTGGTCTTACACGCGCTATATGGTTTCAAGAACAACAAGGAGCAAATGTAACAGTTGTAAACGTCGGAGGTCCTGATACTGAACCAACTTTACGTAAAGCATTAGCAATTGGAGCAAACGAAGCAATTCGTGTGAATGCAAATCCTACAGATGGTTTCTTCGTTGCAAAACAATTGGCAGAAGTAATTAAAAACGGTGGTTATGATTTAGTAATCGCAGGTAAAGAATCTTTAGATTATAACGGAGGAATGGTTCCTGGTATGATTGCTGGAATTTTAGGCCACAATTTCTTAAACTCTTGTACAGCTTTAACTGTTGACGGAAACAATGTAAAAGCTGTTCGTGAAATTGACGGCGGAAAAGAAACTGTAAGCACTACTCTTCCTTTAATCATTGGAGGTCAAAAAGGTCTTGTTGAGGAAAAAGATTTGCGTATCCCAAACATGAGAGGAATTATGACTGCAAGAACAAAAGCGCTTACTATTCTTGAGCCAGTTGATGCAGCCGTAAATACAAAAGCGGTAAAATTTGAAAAACCAGCTCCAAAATCAGCAGTAAAATTAGTTTCTGCAGATAATTTAGATGAATTAATCAATTTATTACACAACGAGGCTAAAGTGATTTAAGATTGTAGACTTTAGATTTTAGATTGCTGATTGCAATACGAAATCTAAAACTCAACATTTGATTCACTTCAAAATCTAAAATCAATAATCATTTTAAATTTCATTTTCAAAAATCTGAAATCTAAAATCTAAAATCTAAAATTGTTATGTCAATATTAATATACGCAGAATCTGCAGAAGGAAAATTTAAAAAAGTTGCTTTCGAATTAGCTTCTTACGCTAAAAAAGTAGCTGAATCATTAGGAACAACTGTTACTGCTTTAACAGTAAACATCAGTGATGTAAGCGAGTTAGGCAAATACGGAGTTGATAAAGTTTTAAAAGTAAGCAATGATAAATTAGCTGGTTTTAATGCAAAAGCTTACGCTGATGTGATCAAACAAGCTGCTGAAAAAGAAGGAACAAAAGTAGTATTGCTTTCTTCTACAACAGACAGCATTTATCTTTCACCGCTAGTTGCTGTGGCTTTAAATGCTGGTTTTGCTTCAAACGTTGTTGGATTGCCAATTAGCACTTCTCCGTTTCAAGTAAAAAGAAACGCTTTCTCAAACAAAGCTTTCAACATTACACAAATCGATACAGATGTAAAAGTTCTTGGTTTAGCTAAAAACTCTTACGGTCTTTTTGAAAGCGCAGGAGCTGCCGCTGCAGAAGACTTCAACCCAACTGTTGGTGACAATGACTTTGGAGTAAAAGTAGAATCTGTAGAAAAAGTATCTGGAAAAGTTTCTATCGCTGACGCGGATATCGTAGTTTCTGGCGGACGTGGATTGAAAGGTCCAGAAAACTGGGGATTAGTAGAAGATCTTGCTGCTGTTCTTGGAGCTGCAACTGCTTGTTCTAAACCAGTTTCAGATTTAGGATGGAGACCTCACAGCGAGCACGTTGGACAAACAGGAAAACCAGTTGCAACCAACTTATACATTGCTATAGGTATTTCTGGAGCGATTCAGCACATTGCTGGTATCAACTCTTCTAAAGTAAAAGTAGTTATCAATAATGATCCAGAAGCTCCTTTCTTCAAAGTTGCTGACTATGGTGTAGTTGGAGATGCTTTTGAAATTGTACCACAATTAACAGAGAAATTAAAAGCTTTCAAAGCTCAGCATTCTTAATACAAAGAATTCTCTTTAAAAATATTGCTGCCTAAAAACAAGATGTTGTATCTTTGTTTATAGGCAGCTTTTTTGTTCCATATTTTTTAATTAAAATTGCAGCTTTATTTTCCAAACCAAAATAGTATTAAAATAAGGCGCTAAGTGTCTTTTTTACAAACATATATGAGTCTAGTAAAATTATCCATAAAAGGAATTTCATACAGTCAAACTCAAAATGGCGCTTATGCCTTAATTTTGAATGAAGTCGACGGCGAGAGAAAATTACCTATTGTTATTGGCGCTTTTGAAGCCCAGTCAATCGCTATTGCTTTAGAGAAAGAAATAAAACCGCCACGTCCGCTAACACACGATTTATTTAAAAATTTTGCCGAAAGATTTGACATCGTGGTAAAACAAGTTATCATTCACAAATTAGTTGATGGCGTTTTCTATTCAAGCTTAATCTGCGAAAGAGACAAAATCGAAGAAATCATCGATGCTAGAACTTCTGATGCTATTGCTTTGGCATTGCGTTTCAATGCTCCTATTTTTACTTATAAAAACATTTTAGATAAAGCTGGGATTTATTTAAAATCGAATACTGCCGAAACAGATTCTGGCGCTCAAGAAATTGATGATGTTCTTTCGAATCCTGAAACTTTTGGGCATGAGGAAGAAAGCAACCAATCTGGAGATGTTTATGCAAAACATTCTTTGCAAGAATTAAACGAACTTTTAGACCAAGCCGTTTCTCAAGAAGATTACGAAAAAGCAGCAAAAATTAGAGACGAAATCTCTAGAAGATAAATATATGTTTAATCGTTAAACCGTTTATTCGTTAAATCGATTAAACAAATCCACGATTAAACAAATCCACGATTTAACGATTAAACAAAATGAAACAATACTTAGATTTAGTAAAACACGTTTTAGAAAACGGCAATCAAAAAGGAGACCGTACCGGAACAGGAACTAAAAGCGTTTTTGGCTACCAGATGCGTTTTGATTTAAGTGAAGGTTTCCCAATGGTCACGACCAAAAAATTACATTTAAAATCCATCATTTACGAATTGCTTTGGTTTTTAAAAGGTGATACAAACATCAAATATCTTCAGGAAAACGGAGTGAAAATTTGGGATGAATGGGCAGATTCTAATGGCGACTTAGGTCCAGTTTATGGACACCAATGGCGCAATTGGAACAGCGAAGAAATTGATCAGATTTCTGAATTAATTACTGAATTAAAAACAAACCCAAATAGCAGAAGAATGTTGGTTTCTGCGTGGAATCCTTCAGTTTTGCCAGATACTAAAAAGTCTTTTGAGGAAAATGTAGCCAACAACAAAGCGGCTTTACCTCCTTGCCATGCCTTTTTTCAATTTTACGTAGCAAGTCCAGATCCTGAAAAAGGAGAAACAAAAGGAAAACTTTCTTGTCAATTATATCAGCGCAGTGCCGATATCTTTTTAGGAGTACCTTTTAACATCGCTTCTTATGCATTGCTGACTATGATGATTGCACAAGTATGCGACTTAGAGCCAGGTGAATTTATCCACACGTTTGGTGACGCACATATTTACAACAATCATTTCGAACAATTGGAACTGCAATTGACACGCGAACCAAAACCATTACCAAAAATGATTTTAAATCCAGAGATTAAAAACATTTTTGATTTTGATTTTAATGATTTCACACTTGTAGATTACGATCCGCATCCTGCCATAAAAGGAAGTGTTGCAGTATAAAAAACAAAAATCCGCTTTAATAGCGGATTTTTTTATACAACTAAAACACTGTTTTCACTGCCAGCGTAATCATTCCATTTATAAGAATCAGCTTCTGGATCATTCACATAATTCCCATCAACTAGATACTTAAATTCGTATATAGCATCTTTAACCAAGTCATAAGTTGCTTTAAAAGTTCCATTTTTCAATTTACTCAAAGTTCCTTCCTCAGCATTCCAATTATTGAAATCTCCAACAACAGCCGCCGAATTTGCATCCTTAGCATCTATTGAAAACGTAACTTTACATACGGGTTTCGTTTTCACAAATTGTTTTTTTAAAGACATAACTATTTCGTTTTTAGATTTATACATCTAAAATTAATTAAATTCCACGAAACACTAGCAACCCTCAAAACGATTTATGATAATACCAAAAACACTGTCTTATTTTCGCTTTATCTATAATTTAAAGCGGTTAAAATTTTGTTTTTCAAATTCTTAGATCATTTAAAAGCAAATATTCCATATCCAAAATACTGACTTTCAAAAATAAATTTTAACTTTATGATCTCATTTTTATCTTATGGAAAAAGAAGTACACGAACAATACGAATATGCTAGGCGCCGATTAAGACAAAAAAAGGTCTTATATTTTCATTTTGTTCTTTTCCTGCTTGGAAGTTTATTTTTATTTGTTGCCAATAAATTTTTTGGTTTTGGAGAAGGCACAACTCAAAATTGGTGTATCTGGGGTATTACAATCTGGCTTTTCCTTTTTATTCTTCATTTTATAAAAGTGTATATAACTGACCGTTTTATGAATAAAAAATGGGAAAGAGAACAAATTGACCGATTAGTTGCTTTACAGCAAAAAAGAATCAGTCAGCTTGAATCTTCGATCAACGAAGAGAATGAAAATAAAATTTAGTTAAGCATACTATGATTATAATGATAGCGGCCGCGGCCGAAAATAATGCGCTTGGAAAAAACAACGAATTAGTCTGGCATTTGCCAAATGATTTTAAAAGATTTAAATCGCTTACTACTGGTCATCATATTATTATGGGAAGAAAAACTTTTGAGAGTTTCCCGAAACCTTTACCAGACCGTGTTCACATTGTAATTTCACGTCAAGAAAATTATAAACCGGAAGGATGCATTGTAGTAGATAGTATTGAAAAAGCAATTGCGTTGTGCCCTGAAAACGACGACAGTTATATTATAGGTGGTGGCGAAATTTACAATCTTGCCCTTCCATTTACTGATATTATTGAACTAACTAAAGTTCATCATTCTTTTGATGCAGATGCCTTTTTTCCTAAAATCAATAAAAGCGAATGGATTTTGGTAGAAGCTGAAGAAAATTATAAAGATGAGAAACATCTTTATGATTATACGTATGAAACTTACATTAGAAAATAAATAAAAAACATCCTCTTTTTAGGGAGGATGTTTTTAAATAATTGATATTGAAGCTTAACTCGCTCAAGAAGAATTTTGTTAAAAAAAAATCACAAATGTCGAGAAACATTCGTAAAACTGAATAACATTTAATGTTATTTGAGACCTAAGCCTCAAACGCCTCTAATAACAAATACCACTAAGATATTAAAGGCAGAAAATTAAAATTTCCAAAAACAAATTTAATCCTAAGAACGTACTTTGCGCTTAATATAGTATTTCCCCCCAAGAACAATACTTTTCAAAACTCTTTCATGAACAAATGAATTACCAGCACAAAAAAAGTAATCATCTGTTTAAGTCATAGCGACATTATCAATCATTAAAACTTTAATCATTTTTACTTTGACAAAGTTGCTCATAATAGCCTTATTAGACAATACCGTGATTTAGGGATTTTGACAAAATACCTAGATTTAGGGATGGCAGAAACACCTGTTTATTCTGCTTTAAAACAAACACTCCAAAACATTTATTTTACAAATTAAAAAACTCAATTACAGTTAAACTAGATTGTTTATATTTGCCTAAATAAAAAAAATGTCTGAAAAAGTAACTCCGTATAAAGACTCTACCCTAGGTAAAAAAGAGCAAGTAACCCAAATGTTTGATACCATTTCTGGGAATTACGATAATTTGAATCGCGTAATTTCTTTTGGAATCGATGTTAAATGGCGTAAAAAAGTATTAAAAATAGTATCAGACAAAAAACCAAAAGTTATTCTTGATATTGCAACCGGAACTGGCGACTTGGCCATTTTGCTTGCGCAAACTAATGCTGAAAAAATTATTGGCCTAGACATTTCTGCCGGAATGCTGGAAGTGGGAAAAAAGAAAGTGGAAGAAAAGAAACTTTCAAATGTTATTGAATTAGTTTTAGGCGATTCTGAAAACTTGCCATTTGAGGACAATTATTTTGATGCAATCACAGTTGGTTTTGGCGTAAGAAATTTTGAAAATCTAGAAAAAGGTTTTGCAGAAATCTTAAGAGTCTTAAAACCAAATGGCGTTTTTGTTATATTAGAGACGTCTGTTCCTGATAAATTTCCTTATAAACAAGGCTACAATTTCTACAGCAAAAATATACTTCCATTAATAGGGAAATTATTTTCTAAAGATAATGACGCTTATGGTTATTTATCTGAATCTGCAGCTGCTTTTCCTTATGGAGAAGCCTTAAACAATATTTTGAGAAAAACTGGGTTTATAGATGTTGTGGCAATGCCTCAAACTTTTGGTGTCGCAACAATTTATTCTGCATCTAAAAAATAGTATGAAAAAAGTTGTAATCTTATTTTTATTGGTCTTAACGACAAAAGGACATTCGCAATTTGCTAAAAACATGTTTAGCAAAGATCCTATTATTAATCTTGAAAACTGGCAGAAACAGCGTGTTTACTTTGGTTACTTTTTAGGTTTTAACAGTTTTGACTTTAAATTTGATTATAAAACTCCTGTACAGGAAGACATTCAAGTTAAAAAAACTACTGGTTTTAATGTCGGCGTTGTAGCCGACTTAAGACTTCAGGAGTATATCAACCTGCGTTTTGAGCCAGGTTTATATTACACAAAACGAGATTTATATTTTCCTGGCATAAGCAACAAAGAAAGCGATTATCTAAGAGAAGTAAACAGTACTTACATCCACTTCCCTTTACTACTGAAATTTTCTGCCTTGCGTACAGGAAACATACGTCCGTATCTGGTTGGCGGTATGTCTACAACTTTAAATTTATCGAGCAACTCCAAATCTAAAGACGATAACTTCGAGCAAAAATTTAGAGTAAAACAGTGGACAGCTGCTTACGAATTAGGTTTGGGAATTGATATTTTCACCGAATACTTTATTTTCTCTCCTTCTGTTAGAGGAATGTTCGGCATAACAGATGAACTTATTAGAGATAATACTCCAGACAGCCCTTGGACTGGAAATATAGATTCGATGAAATCTAGAGCACTCTTAATAAATTTCACTTTCCATTAAAACAAAATATCAACTATTTCGTTTAAATTCACTAAGAATAATTGCTGTTGCAGTAGCTACATTTAAACTTTCCGTTTTTTGAAGCTCTCCAAATCTAGGAATTGTAAGACGGCTGGTTACTATTTTTTCAATTTCATCTGAAATTCCGTTGGCTTCATTACCCATAATAATGATTCCTTCTTGAGGCAATTTGGATTGATAAATATTTTCGCCATCCATAAAAGTTCCAAAAACTGGCAGTTTAGTTTGAGCAAGAAAAAGTTTTAGATCAACATAGCTTACATTTACTCTGGCAATTGATCCCATTGTAGCTTGTACCACTTTCGGATTATAAATATCTACTGTTTCTTTAGAACAAATAATCTGCTTAATACCAAACCAATCGCAAAGACGCAAAATAGTGCCTAAATTTCCAGGGTCTCTAATATCGTCTAAGGCTAAAATTAAACCCGAATCGATTATCTTCTTTTCGGCTGGAATTTTAAAAACCGCCAGACAAGAATTTGGAGTCGACAAAGCACTTATTTTTTTCAGTTCTTGGTCATTAATAAGAGTACGTTTTGAAGCATGGACGCTTTCAAAATCATTCAATGTGGTGTACAAATGTTCTAATTCAAAATTGGATTGCAGCAATTCTTGAATTACTTTTACTCCTTCAGCAAAGAATAATTGATTAGCAAAACGCTGCTTTTTTTGATGTAAGCTAGAGATAAGCTTTATTTGGTTTTTACTAACCATAAAATAATGTACTTTTGAATTAAATATTAAAAAACACTTGAAAAATAATTCCACAAAAATAATAGCATTTCTTCTAATTGCAATATTAATTTGCGCTTGTAATGCCGTAAAAAGAGTTCCCGATGGAAAAAACCTTCTTGTAAAAAACAATATTTTAGTTAACGGAAAATCGACAAATGATGAAACGGCTTCCAACCAAATGTACCAAAAACCAAATGGTAAATTATTGGGTTATAAGCTTCGATTAAATTTATACAATTTAGCCAATTTAAATCCAGATTCTACTTATCAGGCAAAATTCAAGAACAATCCTGGAAAGTATGAACGAATGTCTAAAATATTCTCTGCAAAACAAGTGGATCGTCTTGGACAATCTTTTTATTATAAAGGAATTCATGAGTTTCTAAAAAATACTGGAGAACCACCAGTAATAGTTGACACTTCAAAAACCAGAAAATCACTATTACGTTTAAAGTACTACTATTTTAACAACGGTTATTTTAATGTTCAAACCGATTATACTATTGATACTGTTGGAGTAAAAAGAGCCGAAATTAACTATAATATCACTACGGGCCCAGCTTATAAATTGGATACTATCAAAACCAAAATAATGACGCCTGCACTAGATTCATTATATAGAACCAACAACGATCCCTCTTTATTAAAATCTGGAAATCAATACAAAACTACAGATTTTGAGGAAGAAAAAAACCGTATTACAACATATTTTAGAAATCACGGCGCTTATTATTTTCAGCCTACTTATGTGACTTTTGACATTGATACAATTGGTAAAAAGGCCAAAGCAGATGTCACTTTAATTATCAATAACAACAATATTCAGGAAAGAGATTCGAGCCGTACAGAACCTTTTAAACTATATAAAATTAGCGATGTAAATATTTACACTGACTATTCTGCCGCCAATGCCAAGAAAAAACCGACAGACAGTGTAACTTACAACAATTTTAACCTATACAGCTACAAAGGTTTAAAATACAGACCGCGTGCTATTACCGATGCTATTTTCATCTCAAAAGGAAGCACTTTTGCTGATTTTAGAACCACACTTTCTTCGCGCTCTTTAAATAATTTAAGAATTTTCAACTATCCATCTATTCAATATGAAGTAGACAAAAGAGATTCTACAGCTCAATCTCTTATTGCTAATGTTTATTTGACTCCGAGGAAAAAATACAGTTTTGGGGCCACTTTGGATGTAACACACTCTAATATTCAAGATTTTGGAATTGGAGCTAGTATTTCGGAAACGATTCGAAATGTATTTAACCGAGCAGAAACTCTCGAAATTTCGGCCCGTTTAAATGTTGGATCTTCTAGAGATATGGCCAACCCAAACAACAATTTCTTTAACGTTTCGGAATATGGTTTGGATATGAAATTAAATTTTCCCAGGATTTTACTGCCTTTTGGAACCGAGAAAATCATTCCGAAAAGTATGATTCCTTATACTTCTATATCTTCCGGTTTTTCAAAACAGCGAAATATTGGTTTGGATAAAGAAAACTTTACAGGAGGTATTTCATATAACTGGACACCAAAACGTCACAATTCAGCAAAACTTGAATTATTGAACGCGCAGTTTGTACGCAACTTAAATCCAGACAATTATTTTAATGTTTATACATCTTCTTATGATGATTTGAATGGAATTGCACAAAATTACAATCAAGAAGCTTCAAACGTCGATGAACATGGAAACTTAATTGTGCCTACAGGAACAACAGGATTTACCAATGATGTATTAACAGGACAAACTGCTCTAACACCTAATGATTCTCAATATCAAGAAGTTGAAAGCATCGAAGAAAGAAGAGTTCGTTTAACCGAAAATGATTTCATTCTAGCAACAAGTTATTCTTTTACTAAAACGACTAAAAAAGATTTGGCCGATAATAATTTCTATCAATTTAGAACAAAAATAGAATCTGCCGGAACTCTATTGTCTTTGGTTTCTGAAATTGGAAATCTTCAAAAAAACTCAAAAGGAAATTACGAGATTTTCAATCTAGAATATTCAGAATATGTTAAAACTGAATTTGACTATATCAAACACTGGGATTTTGGAAAAGAAAAAGTTTTAGCAGTCAGAAGTTTCTTTGGAATTGCAATTCCATTTGGAAACTCAAACTATATTCCGTTTTCACGAAGTTATTATTCTGGAGGTTCCAACGATAATCGTGCTTGGCAACCTTATGCTTTAGGACCAGGAAGCACAAATGCTGTAAATGACTTTAACGAGGCCAATATGAAAATTGCAGCAAGTGCCGAATTTCGTTTTAAAATTTTCGGTGATGTAAAAGGAGCTCTCTTTGCAGACGCCGGAAATATCTGGAATGTGCTCGATAATGTGATAGATCCTAAAGCAAGATTTGACAACTTAAACGATTTAGATGAAATTGCAATAGGTACAGGATTCGGTTTAAGATACGATTTAAGCTTTTTTGTGATTCGTTTAGATTTAGGCTTTAAGACTTATAATCCAGCACATGAGAAGGGAGATCGATGGTTTAAAGAATACAATTTTGGACACTCCGTTTTAAATTTTGGTATAAATTATCCATTCTAATGCTAATTAATTCTTATTTTTGCAACCTAAAAACTAAAAACAACTATAAAAAAAATTAAAATGGCACACAACATTAAACCAGGAGTAGCTACAGGAGATCAAGTACAAGAGATCTTTAATTATGCGAAAGAGAAGGGTTTTGCTCTTCCAGCAGTAAACGTTACTGGATCAAGCACAATTAACGGAGTTCTTGAAACTGCAGCAAAACTAAACGCGCCAGTTATCATTCAATTTTCTAACGGTGGAGCTCAATTCAACGCTGGAAAAGGATTATCAAATGCAGGTGAAAAAGCAGCAATCGCGGGAGGAATCGCGGGAGCAAAACATATCCATACTTTGGCAGAAGCTTACGGTGCAACTGTAATCTTACACACTGACCACTGTGCAAAGAAACTTTTACCTTGGATTGATGGTTTATTAGATGCTTCTGAAAAACATTTTGCAGAAACAGGAAAACCATTATTCAGCTCTCACATGATCGATTTGTCTGAGGAGCCAATCGAAGAGAACATCGAAATCTGCAAAGAATACTTAGCTAGAATGAGCAAAATGGGAATGACATTAGAAATCGAACTTGGTATTACAGGTGGTGAAGAAGATGGCGTTGACAACTCAGACGTAGATAGCTCAAAATTATATACTCAACCAGAAGAAGTAGCTTATGCTTACGAAGAATTATCTAAAGTGAGCCCTAAATTTACAATTGCTGCTGCTTTTGGAAACGTTCACGGTGTTTACAAACCAGGAAACGTAAAATTAACTCCAAAAATCTTAAAAAACTCTCAAGATTTCGTACAAAGCAAATTCAACACAGGACACAATCCAGTTGATTTCGTTTTCCACGGAGGTTCAGGTTCTACACTTGAAGAAATCAGAGAAGGAATTAGCTACGGAGTTATCAAAATGAATATCGATACAGATTTACAATTTGCATACACTGAAGGAATCCGTGATTATATGGTTAAAAATCTTGACTATTTAAAATCTCAAATTGGTAACCCAGAAGGTGCTGATGCTCCAAACAAGAAATATTACGATCCAAGAAGATGGGTTCGTGAAAGCGAAGTAACATTCAACGCAAGACTTGAACAAGCTTTTGCTGATTTAAATAACGTGAATACACTATAATAAAAAAGTTTCAAGTTTAACGTTTCAAGTTTCAGGTTTCGCAACTTGAAACTTGAAACCTAAAACAAATAAAACATTCAATATGGCTTGGTTTAAAAGACAAGAAAAAGGAATTACGACCGCGACAGAAGACAAGATGGACGTTCCGAAAGGATTGTGGTACAAATCTCCTACTGGAAAAATTATTGATGCTGACGAATTGGCGAGAAATTTATTCGTTAGCCCTGAAGATGATTTTCACGTTCGAATTGGAAGCGCAACCTATTTTGAAATTTTATTCGACAACAACGAATTTGTTGAGTTAGATAAAAACATGACATCAAAAGATCCTTTGCACTTTGTGGATACAAAGAAATATGCAGACAGATTAAAAGATGTAATGGAAAAAACTCATCTTAAAGACGCTGTTCGTACAGGAGTTGGAAAATCTAAAGGAAGAGAACTTGTAATCTGCTGTATGGACTTTGCATTCATTGGCGGATCTATGGGAGCTGTTGTAGGTGAGAAAATCGCGAGAGGTATTGATCATGCTATTAAAAACAAACTTCCTTTTGTAATGATTTCTAAATCTGGTGGAGCTCGTATGATGGAAGCTGCTTATTCTTTAATGCAATTAGCAAAAACTTCTGTAAAACTGGCTCAATTAGCTGAAGCTAAATTACCTTATATCTCTCTTTGTACAGATCCAACAACGGGAGGAACAACTGCATCTTACGCAATGTTAGGAGACATCAACATCTCTGAGCCAGGCGCTTTGATTGGTTTTGCTGGTCCGCGTGTTGTTCGTGACACTACAGGAAAAGATTTACCAGAAGGTTTCCAAACTGCTGAGTTCTTATTAGAACACGGTTTCTTAGACTTTATCACGCCAAGAAAAGAATTGAAAGATAAGATCAACTTATATATCGATTTGATTCAAAATAACGATATTAGATAGTTTTAAAACTACTTAAAATAGAAAATCCCAAGAATTGCTTCTTGGGATTTTTTTGTTTTTAAACCATATAAGTTTTATAAGTGTATTTAATCTTTTCCTGCAAGGTTTTGAAAACCTTGTAGGTATTAATTTGATGCAGAATATTTTTTCTAAATTAAAATCTTAAGTTAGACCTACAAGGTTTTGAAAACCTTGCAGGAAGACATGTGAAAATTATATTCTTAACTTGCTTTCTTCAAATCCTTTTTCAATTCTTTTTCTGCGATTTTAAAGACTAATTTTTCACGCCAAATTGCATAACGTTCTCTAAAAACTACTTTTATAGCGCTATCTACTGCACCGTGCATAAACAAGCTCCAAACGCTGGCTATTTTACGAGAAACAGATTGATCCCAAGCGCGAAGTGTAAGCGAAAAAGAACCATCAATATAACGCATCCAATGCCACATTCCTGTTGGCATAAATAAAGTATCTCCATGTTCTAGAAAAACTTCATAACCTTCCACTCCTTTTAAAGCAGGAAATTTTTCAAAATCAGGATTGGCAACATCGTAATCTTCTAAAGCATAAGTCGTATTTGGAAGACAGTAAAGCCTTTTTTTCCATTTATTATCGAATAAAATAATATGTTTTCGCCCTCCGAAATGAGTATGGAAAAGATGTGGCAAATCGATATCATAATGCAGAAAAGTAATGGCTTTTGAACCGCCAAAAAACATTGCCGGCATACTTTCTATAAAACCACCCATTAATTCTTTGGGGATTTTTACATCGTCTATTAATTCCGGTCTGTGTTTGAAAAGATTGAAGAAAAAAATACGTAATTGTGTAGGTTCGCGTTTTATCAAATCCAGATATTCTCCAAATTTCATACTTGCTATAGAAGCGTTGATCACTTTAGTTGGATCTGCCTTTGAATTATCTACAAGTTTAACCTCTATATCTCCAGCAATCTGCTTGAAATACTCTGTTGACCATTTTTCTCTTGCTGGCCAATCTTTTGTAAGCCCCTTAATGATTAAGGGTTTTCTTTTATCTAAGTAATTCTTTTTAAAATCTTCCCTAGAAATCGACTCAACAGTATCAACAGATTTAAGATTAAAGCTCATTTATCTTGTGTTTTAATTTGTTGTCTATCAAATGTATTTAATTATTTTCATTCAACAAAATTTACAGTAAAATAACACAAACGCAATATTAGATTCCTGTACGGATGGCTTCTACAGGATCTAAATTTGCCGCTGAGACCGCTGGCAAAATACCCGAAACCAATCCAATAAAGGCCGCTAAGCTTGTTCCTAAAATTATGTTTCCAAAACTCAAAACAAATTCAAAATCCAGCATTTTTGTTAAAACAAGGGCAATTCCCCAAACCATCAAAAGACCAATTATTCCGCCAATAACCGACAGGATAATAGCTTCAAACAAAAACTGGAATAAGATGAATTTATTTTTTGCTCCCAATGACTTTTGAATCCCTATAAGATTGGTTCTTTCTTTTACCGAAACAAACATAATATTGGCAATTCCGAAACCACCAACCAGAAGAGAAAATCCGCTGATGATCCAGCCTACAAAATTCATCTGGCCTAAAATCCCATCAATAAAGTCCGTAAAGCCAGAAAGTACATTAATAAAGAAATTATCCATTTCCCCTGCTTTCATTCCGCGAATTGCTCTAAGTTTTTGAGCAATTTCTGCTTTATACGCATCCATATCAACACCTTTTTCAGGCTTCAAAACTATAACTGGAGTCATCGAATCACTGTCTCCATACATTCTTCTTAAAAAATTGGCTGGAAGATAAACCGAAGTATCATTACTATCGCCAAAAAAACCAGCACCTTGTTTCGCCATTACGCCAATAACCGTGAAGCGCTGACCATACAAACGAATATTTTTACCTATCGGATCGCTTGAACCAAAAAGTCCGTCGGCTATATCATATCCCAAAACAATAACAGCCGTTCCCGAGTTAGATTCAGATTCATTATAAAATCTTCCTTTATCAAAACTCAATCCGTCAATATCGACCATTTCGCTTGACGAAGGAATAATATTTACATCGCTAACCGTTTTAGAATCGTATTTTAAAGTTTCTCTATTAACAAAAAGCTGGTATCCGACTTGATCGGTATCATTCATCGAGTTTTTCAAACCAACATACTCGTCATATTTTACATTTGGAAACTGTTCCCTCTTCCATTGTGGAATTTCAGACGGTCCAAAGCAATATTTCATTAAATAAATTGTATTTTTATCTAAACTGCTCAAATCTTTAGAGATTTTTTTGTCTAAAGAGTCAACGGCAGCCAAAACAGCAATAATTGAAAAAATACCAATCGTAACACCTAAGAGCGACAATAAAGTGCGTAATTTATTATTTCGCAAAGCATTGATAGCAAAACTCAAACTTTCTTTTAATAATCTTAGATAAACGATCATATTTTCGTATTTTTCAATAAAGTAAAATTCAATAATTTAAATTCAAAAACCTAATAAAAGTTAACTTACTCATCAGTAGATTTTTTTAGCATTTTGTTACACTAATTTTCTTTAATATAATATATAAAAAAACTACTTTTGCAGTCTCAAAATCATAACTACACAATGAGCACAACAAAAAAAATACAATCGGCATTAATTTCTGTTTTTTCTAAAGATGGATTGGAACCAATTGTTAGAAAATTACACGAACAAAATGTAACACTTTATTCAACTGGAGGAACTGAAGATTTCATCAAAAACCTTGGTATTCCAGTAGTTCCTGTTGAAGATATCACTTCTTTCCCAGAAATTCTTGGAGGAAGAGTAAAAACTTTACACCCGAAAATTTTTGGTGGTATCTTGAATCGTCAAGACAACGAAAGCGATGTTCAACAAATGAAGGAATTTGATATTCCTCAAATCGATTTGGTGATTGTTGATTTATATCCTTTTGAAAAAACAGTTGCTTCTGGAGCAAGCGAACAAGATATTATTGAAAAAATTGATATCGGTGGTATTTCATTAATTCGTGCTGGTGCAAAAAATTTCAAAGACACTGTAATTGTAGCTTCTGTTAACGAGTACAGCTTGCTTTTGGATTTGATTACTGAGCAAGATGGAGCAACAACTTTGGAGAACAGAAGATTGTTGGCTACTAAAGCATTCCATGTTTCATCTCATTACGATGGGGCAATTTTTAATTATTTCAATACAGACGAGACTATTTACAAAGAAAGCATTGCAAACGGTCAAGTTTTAAGATACGGTGAAAACCCTCACCAAAAAGGATTCTTCTTTGGAGATTTTGATGCAATGTTCAAAAAACTTCACGGAAAAGAATTATCATACAACAACTTACTAGATGTTGATGCTGCTGTTAATCTAATTGCTGAGTTTAAAACTGACGGACCAACATTCGCAATTTTAAAACACAACAATGCTTGCGGATTGGCTTCTAGAAAGACAATTAGCGAAGCTTATTTAGCAGCATTAGCTTGTGACCCTACTTCAGCTTTTGGAGGAGTGTTAATTTCTAACACAAAAATTGATTTAGAAACTGCACAGGAAATCAACAAATTATTCTGCGAAGTAGTTATCGCTCCAGCTTATGATGCTGAGGCAGTTACAGTTTTACAAGAGAAGAAAAACAGAATCATATTAGTACAAAACGACGTTGAATTACCAGCTCGTCAAGTAAGAACTTGTCTTAATGGTTTGTTAATTCAGGACAGAAATAATATTACGGATAATAAAGAGCATTTAAAAACCGTTACAATTACAGAACCTACTGCTCAAGAGATCGAAGATTTGATCTTTGCTTCTAAAATCTGCAAGAATACAAAATCAAACACAATTGTATTTGCTAAAAACGGAACATTGATTTCATCAGGTACAGGTCAGACTTCAAGAGTTGACGCTTTAATTCAAGCTGTTGACAAAGCAAAAGCTTTTGGATTTGATTTAAATGGAGCTTCGATGGCAAGTGATGCATTTTTCCCATTTCCGGATTGTGTAGAATTAGCTAAAAAAGCAGGAATAACTGCTGTAATTCAGCCAGGAGGTTCGATAAAAGACGAATTAAGCATAAATTATTGCAACGAAAATAATCTTGCAATGGTATTTACAGGAACTCGTCATTTTAAACATTAATTTGTTTAACTTTGTTCGATAAATAATTTATAACATTTTAAACCCCTAAAAAACTTATGGGATTTTTTGATTTCATGACCGAGGATATTGCGATAGACCTTGGAACCGCAAACACTTTAATCATTCATAATGATAAAGTTGTCATTGATAGTCCATCTATCGTTGCACGTGATAGAGTATCAGGCAAAATTATTGCTGTTGGTAAGGAAGCCAATATGATGCAAGGTAAAACACATGAAAACATCAAAACTATAAGGCCTTTGAAAGATGGTGTAATCGCTGATTTTGATGCTTCGGAAAAAATGATCAATATGTTCATTAAAAGCATTCCTGCATTGAAAAAAAGAATGTTTACTCCAGCTTTACGTATGGTTGTATGTATTCCTTCTGGTATTACTGAAGTGGAGATGAGAGCGGTGAAGGAATCTTGTGAGAGAGTAAACGGAAAAGAAGTTTACTTGATTCATGAGCCAATGGCGGCGGCAATTGGTATTGGTATTGATATTATGCAACCAAAAGGAAACATGATTGTCGATATCGGAGGTGGTACAACAGAAATCGCTGTAATCGCTTTAGGCGGAATTGTTTGTGACAAATCTGTAAAAATTGCAGGTGACGTTTTCACAAATGATATCGTGTATTATATGCGTACACAGCACAACCTTTTTGTAGGAGAAAGTACAGCAGAGAAAATTAAAATTCAAATCGGAGCGGCTATCGAAGATTTAGACGGACCGCCAGAAGATATGTCAGTTCAAGGTAGAGATTTACTTACTGGTAAACCAAAACAAGTAGATGTTTCTTACCGTGAAATCGCAAAAGCATTAGACAAATCTATTCAGCGTATTGAAGATGCGGTAATGGAAACATTATCTCAGACTCCACCTGAGTTAGCTGCAGATATCTACAACACAGGTATCTATTTAGCTGGTGGAGGATCTATGTTAAGAGGACTTGATAAACGTATCTCTCAAAAGACAGATTTACCGGTTTATATTGCTGAAGATCCGTTAAGAGCAGTTGTACGCGGAACAGGAATGGCTCTTAAAAACATTGCCAAATTTAAAAGTATCTTAATCAAATAAGATTCAAAAACAACAATCAATATACTTTTATAAGGGTCAGATTTTCACTATTTGACCCTTGTAAAAACTGAAACCTTTAAGCATATCCTGAAACAAAATAACCAGACAAGAAATGCAGCAAATATTTAATTTCCTTATAAGAAACAGTAATCGATTGCTGTTTTTGCTGCTTTTAGGTATTTCGTTGACGCTCACAATTCAATCGCATTCCTACCACAGAAGCAGAGTAATCAGTTCGGCTAACTTTTTAAGCGGAGGTGTTTATGAAAGAATTAATCGTGTAAACGAATATTTGAATTTAAGAGCCGAAAATGATGAACTTGTATTAGAGAATGCAAGGTTAAAAAGTCTTTTATTCAACAAAGAAGACACTACCAAAGCACCATTGCCAGATAGCATTAAAGGCGTAAAACCTGCTGATATCATTGTGTCAAAAGTAATTCATAATACATACAATACTCATGAAAACTATATCACTTTGAATTCTGGAAGCAAAGAAGGAGTCAAACAAGATATGGGGGTTATTAACAGCTTAGGTATTGTTGGAGTTGTAGACAATACTTCTACCAATTACTCAACAGTTGTGAGCATCTTGAACATGAAGTCGCATATCAATGCTAAAATCAAAAAATCTAATCACTTTGGTTCTTTAACTTGGGACGGAAAAAGCACAGGATTTGTTCAGCTAGAAGACGTACCGAGATTAGCATCAATTAGAAAAGGTGATACCATTGTTACTGGAGGGCAATCTGTTATTTTCCCAGAAGGAATCAATATTGGAACAGTAGACGTTATATACAAAAAAGAAGGCACAAGTTTTTATGTTATAAAAGTTAAGCTATTTAACGATATGACAAACTTGGGGCATGTATATATTATCAAAAGCAAGGACAGAGAGGAACTTATTAACTTAGAAAACAAAAACAAGGAAAAAAATGAATAGCGCTCTGTTAGTCAATATTTTTCGATTTATTATGTTACTGGCAGTTCAGATTGTTATCTTCAACAATATGAATTTCTTAGGATACATAAGTCCTTTTCCGTATATCTTGTATATCATTTTATACCCTGTAAACAGCAATAAAGCAGGATTAATTGTTTCTAGTTTTTTACTAGGACTTACAATGGATATGTTTTGTAACTCTGGAGGAGTACATGCAACTGCTTGTGTTATTTTAGCCTATTACAGGCCTTACATTTTTAAATTTTCTTTTGGTTTAAGTTACGAATACCAAACTATTAAACTAAATGAATCTTTAACACCAGAGCGATTTTCATTTATACTGGTTTCAGTTTTAATGCATCATATTGTATTATTTGTTTTAGAAACATTTCAATTCAAATTTATCTGGGACATTTTACTCCGAACCTTATTTAGTTCTATCTTTACTATAATCACCTCAATAATAATAATTTATCTTATTAAGCCCAATAAACGATGAGAAAAGTCTTGCTGCCCACTATAATTATTATTGCAGCGTCTTTGCTAGTGATTAGGATTTTTTACCTGCAGATTATTGATGATTCTTTTAAACTGAAATCGGAAAATAATGCGATAAAAAAAGTATATGACTATCCTGAAAGGGGTTATATTTATGATCGTAACGGAAAACTTCTTGTTGCGAATCAGGCTTCTTATGATATCATGGTTATTCCAAGAGATATAAAAAAAGACCTAAATATTGCCGAGTTTTGTACTCTTTTGAATATTACTGAAGAAGAATATCATAAGCGCATTGAAAAGGCAAAAGTCTATAGCCCAAGACTTCCTTCTGTATTCTTATCTCAGTTGAATAAAAATGAATTTGCCGCTTTTCAGGAAAAAATTAGAAAATATGACGGTTTCTATTTTCAGAAAAGATCTTTACGCGACTATGAGGTAGATTATGGAGCAAACATATTTGGCTTTATTACTCAGGTAAATGAAAAACAAATTGAGCAGAATCCATATTATAACAGTGGAGATTTAATTGGAAAGCAAGGTGTAGAACAAAGCTACGAAGAGATTTTACGCGGAATAAAAGGGGTAAAATACATTCAAAAAGACAAATACAACCGAGAAATTGGCCCTTACAAAGAAGGAAAATACGACACCATCGCTGTAGCTGGTGAAGATATCAATTTAACTATTGATGCTGAACTTCAAAAATATGGGGAGGAATTGATGATTAATAAGCGAGGAGGAATTGTTGCACTTGAGCCTAAATCTGGAGAAATTCTAGCATTGGTTACCGCTCCTTCTTATGATCCAGGTATTTTAGTAGGACGCCAAAGATCTAAAAATTATACCCTTTTATATCACGATTCTATTGCAAAACCTTTATACGACAGAGGTCTTTTAGCAGAGTACCCTCCAGGTTCTCCATTCAAAATCCTGACTGGTTTAGTTGCACTTCAAGAAGGTGTCGTAAATGAGCAGACTACTTTTATGTGTCATCATGGATTTAGTTATGGTGGAGGCCGATTCATGAAATGTCACGGTTTTGGTCCGCATCAATTGCATAACGGAATTTACAATTCTTGCAACACTTATTTTGGACAAGCCTATATGCTTACAATCAACAAGTACAAAGACCCTGGAAAAGCGGTAGATGTTTGGAGCAGTCATATTAAAAGTTTCGGTTTAGGACAATTTATGGGATATGATTTACCTATTGGAAAACGAGGAAATATCCCAACTTCTAAAACCTATAAAAGAATTTATCCTAACGGTGGCTGGAGAAGCTCAACCATTGTATCGAATGCAATTGGTCAGGGAGAGGTTTTGATGACTCCCATTCAATTAGCAAATATGATGGCAACAGTAGCCAATCAGGGTTATTATTACACTCCTCATATCATTAAAAAAATTGAAGGAGAAAAGATAGACGAAAAGTTCACAACAAAACACGTGACCACGGTTGATCAAAAATATTTCCCGCCAGTTATCAGCGGATTATTTGATGTGTATAATAAAGGTACAGCTTATGCTCTTAGAGTAGAAGGAATCGATATTTGCGGAAAAACAGGTACTGCCGAGAACTTTGCCAAAATAAACGGTAAAAGAACACAGCTTAAAGATCACTCTATATTTGTTGCTTTTGCCCCAAAAGATAATCCCAAAATTGCTATTGCCGTTATGATTGAAAATGGAGGTTTTGGAGCAACAGTTGCGGGTCCGATTGCGAGTTTAATGATTGAAAAATATCTAAGAAAGAAAATTACAAGAACTGATCTAGAAGTAAGAGTATTAAACAAAAGCTTACTTTCTGAATATGCTAAAGTAGGCGGAATAAGTGATGCCCTTAAAATAGAGTCTGTACCAAAAGATTCTGTTTTACAAGCAAAAATTATAAAGCCAAAAGCACCAGTTACAACGGCACCAAAAACTGAAGTCAAAAAAACAGCAGTAGACACAACTAAGAAAAACTAAGAAGAGGATTATTTCAAATGAAAAATCAAAGTGTAAAAAATAATATTGATTGGATAAGTGTCTTTATCTACATTGCGCTGGTAACTTTGGGTTGGCTGAATATCTATTCGTCTTCTTTATTATCAACCGATGGAACATACCAAAAACAGCTTATTTTTATCTGCTGTACTATTCCATTGATATTTGTTGTTCTTTTTGTCGACGGTAAATTTTATGAAAAATATGCCAGTATCATCTTTGGTGTTTCCTTATTATCTCTTGCGGGATTGTTTCTCTTCGGAAAAACCATCGCAGGACAGCGATGCTGGTACGCTATAGGAAGTTTTACTTTACAGCCATCTGAGTTTGCAAAGGCTGCAACTTCTCTGGCATTGGCCAAATACTTGAGCGATACACAAATCAACTTAAAAGAAACCAATAGGCAAATTCAGGCTCTAGCTATCATGCTTTTGCCAGTTATACTGATTTTACCACAGCCAGACCCTGGAAGTGCTTTAATCTATAGCGCATTCATCCTTGTTCTATATAGAGAAGGGTTACCTTCTTGGTACGTATGGACAGCATTTATAACTATTATTCTTTTCGTTCTTACTTTAGTTTTAGAACCATACGCTGTTATTGGAATGGCTTTTGTCGTATTGGCAATTATACACTTTAAAGGCAGAGTAGTTGACAGAAATATCATTTTAAGCGGAATTTTATTAGTCCTAATCTCTGGATTCGTTTTCTCCGTTGATTATGTATTTGATAACGTTTTCAAACAGCACCACAGAGACCGTTTCAATATTCTACTAGGCAAAACTGTAGATATGAAAGGGATTGGATACAATACCAACCAATCTGAAATTGCCATTGGATCTGGAGGATGGATCGGAAAAGGCTTTCTTGAAGGCACACAAACCAAAGGAGGATTTGTTCCTGAACAACATACCGATTATATTTTCACAACTGTTGGTGAAGAATGGGGTTTTGCAGGTTCGTTTGTTGTTATTCTACTTTTTGTGAGTTTATTGCTTAGAGTGATTTACTTAGCAGAAAGACAGAAGACAAAGTTTAGCCGGGTTTACGGTTATTGTGTGGCAGCGATTCTCTTTGTGCACTTCTTCGTAAATATCGCAATGGTAATTGGAATTTTCCCAACAATCGGGGTTCCTCTGCCGTTCTTTTCATATGGAGGTTCCGGACTCTGGGGATTCACTATTTTGTTGTTTATTTTCCTTAAAATGGATGCCAATAAAGTGAACGAATGGTAATAATTTAAAAACATTCAATTTTTAATTCCCAAATTCCAATTTAAAACATCTATTATATTAAATTATAAATAGCTTCATCTAAAAGCTGTAATTACGTTTTAAAAACTAATTGCAGCTTTTTTTATTTTACATTTTTGCTCTATTACTTTTCTTTTTTAGATCCGAATAAAATATATCCATACAATAAGATAACAGACTTTAAAACAACTAGCATAAAAAAATCCGAAGCTTAAAAGCTTCGGATTTTTTATTATTCTTTACCTGATTATATTTCTTCGTGCGGTCTCTTTTTCAAAAGCTTCACTAGAACCGGGAATGTCGAAATGATAATAATAATGATAATGATATATTCAATGTGTTTCTTTAAATCTATTCCTTGTTTTAAGAAAACGCCGTATAAATAATGTCCTGCGAAAATTAAAATAAATGACCACAGAAAAGAACTTAAAACATTGTAAAACATAAACTTTTTTCTATCCATTGAAACAATTCCGGCAACAATTGGAGCAAACGTTCTGAAAATTGGCAGGAAACGCGCGTAAATAATTGCCTTTCCTCCATATTTTTCAAAGAAGTCTTTTGATTGCAACAAGTACTTTTTCTTAAACCAGAATGTATCTTCTTTTTTGAATAAATAGTAACCGCTTTTTGCTCCAAACCAATAACCAGTCATGTTACCCAAAACTCCCATTACAGCAACAGCTGTTGCAAGCAGAAATACATTTAGAAAGTCATTTGGAATATAGGCAACATTTTCTATTAAATCGCGACTGTAAATACCTGCTAAGAAAAGTAAACTATCTCCAGGAAGAAAAAAGCCTGCAAAAAGTCCTGTCTCAGCAAAAACTATAAACAGAACAATAAACAACCCAATTTGAAAACCTCCAACGCTTAAAGTAATATAAAATTCAGGGTTTAGTAACTGAGTCCATTCAAAATTATTCATAAATGTGATTGGTTATTTTTTATAGTTCGTGAAAGTAACAATAATTTACCTTAACCACAATAAAATGCGGTATTTTAAACATAAATTAACTATTAAAAAAAGCCCAAACTAATTGTTTGGGCTTCTCGATTTATTATTCTCTTACATACTTGCAACAACTGTGAAGGTTGTCATAATCTTCAGTTGTTGCTTTAACTTCCTTAGTATCATGACCTGCCTTTGCAATTGCTTTATTCAAATCAGAAGGAGAACATTTCTCCTCGTTCAGAATTACCGAAAGCTGATGCGAACTTACATCCCAGCTTGCCGTTTTTACTCCTGGAACACCATAAGCGGCTTTCTCAATTCGCTTCTTACATTGTTCACAATTTCCGTTTACTTCTGTGGTATATTTTAAGTTCTTGTTTTTCTTAGTTTGAGCTTGAGCTGAAAACCCTAAAAAAACCATCATTGCAATTAAAACTATTTTATTCATTGTATTTATTTTTTATTGTTATTGAAATTGATTTTTGAAATTGTTATTTAATTTTAAATCTTAATCCTGCATAATACATCTGTCCAAAAATTGGAGCGTATGCTATTGATGCATCAAAATTAGGTCCAAAAGGATCATTTGCCCCTAAAATTGCTTTTTGCTGTTTGTAATTTCCAATATTCTCCCCTCCTACATACACTTCAAAAACTGATGAAAAAACACGAGTCACCTGAGCATTCATCACAGCATATGAAGGTGAAAAATCAGGAAATTGATCTTCTGTAGGATTTGATGCTGTATAAGGCAATTGCTGTTTTCCTGACCAATTATAAGTAAAATCAAACCTCCATTGCTTATCATTATTCATCGTTGTTTCGTATTCTAAATTTCCTAAGAAACGATGTTTAGCCTGAAGCGGACGCTGGAATGTTCCTCTTAAATAATCTGTTTGAATGTCGTAATATTTATAGGCAGTTCTTAAATTTAAGTTATGAATCAATTCATAATTAAATTCTACCTGAAGGCTGTTTGCAAAAGAACTTCCTTTCAAATCATAAAACAAAACTTGTTGCGGACTTTGCATCACATCTACCACAGCCTGGTTTTGGAAATCGGTTCTATAGAGATCAAAACCTGCATCGGCGTTTCTATTGAAAAGGCGGAATTTCTGAGAAAAACTCACGCCATAATTCCATGCAATTTCTGGGTTTAAACCGTATACTTTTCCACTAGAATCTAAAATTGAGAACGTTCTTGAACTAGCAAAAAGCTGCTGATTCTCTGCAAAAATATTAGCAGAACGCTTTCCTCTTCCTGCAGAAAAACGAACTACTCCATTTTTCCAAGGATTATATCTCATGTGCAATCTTGGCGTAACAAAAACTCCTAATCGGTTATGATTGTCAACTCGTCCTCCTAAAATCAAACTAAAATTATCTGTATTATCGTAAGTATACTCAAAGAAAGCACCAACTGAATTATCAATTCTGCTAACATCTGTTAAGTTTACAAATTCTTGATATTGATCATAGGTAAAATTCAGACCAGTTGAAAATTTATGCATCGTATTATTGATGATCGAATTGAAAATCAGGTTAGAATAAAAGCTATTCTGTTTGATATCGTATTGATTTAAACCATAATATGAATCTTGTTTGTGGCTATTAAAGGCGTTTTGAAATCCAATGCTTTGATATGGCATATCCTTGAATACATATCCAATTTTTGTAGAAACATCAAACCGTTCTGTATTAATCTCTGAACCCCAATAATTGGTTGTGCCACGATCACGATCTTTGTCGAAATCAACTTCTCCGGTTTGTTTCTTATCATTCATATATCTGAAATTGATAAAACTAACCAAACCACTTTCAGGATTATAATATTGGTAACGATTTAAAACATTGATTTGTTTTCCTAACGGATTATCTAGAAAACCATCTTTGTTCATATCGTTTTTAGCCACACGCGCGTTCCCGTGAACAAACAAGCTTGTTGCCCATTTATCTGATAGTTTTTTATTGAAATGAGTATTCAATTCAAAACGAGAATCTGTCGATCCATAAGCATTCAAAAAGAAAGGAATATCATTTAAAGGCTTTAAAAGCTCAGTATTAATCTGGCCAGAAATACTTTCGTAACCATTTATAACACTTCCCGCTCCTTTAGTAATTTGAACACTTTCAATCCAAGTTCCAGGAGTAAACGACAATCCATAAGCTTGAGACGCTCCTCTTACAGAAGGAATATTTTCTTCTGTAATCATTAGATAAGGACTCGTTAAACCAAGCATTTTAATCTGTTTAGTTCCCGTTAAGGCATCAGAAAAATTAACATCGATTGACGGATTAGTCTCAAAACTTTCGGCCAAATTACAGCAAGCTGCTTTAAGCAATTCTTTACTGGTAATTACAGATGTATTGGCTGTTAATGTGAAGGATTTTTTAATTCCTTTTTGCTTTTTAGTGATTTTTACTTCTTGCAGGTCTTCCTGTGAAAAGGCACAAACAGAAAGCAAAAATGCAGCAAAAAGCATTATATTTTTTTGCATAAAAAATGATTTTAATGTTTAAATAGAACTACATTTTTGATGTTTCTTAAAAACAAAAACATTCAAAATGTACATACAAAGCCTTAATCAAGACCTGTATTGCATCTTAACATTAAAATCAGGAATAGAAAATATACTGATGATATAATTTAAATAAGGGGGGCGCATTTGCATCAGCATAATACGAAAGAACTTCTTTCTTTTTAAAAGTTGGAATTTCTAAAAAGACTAGAGGCTTGTAATCTTGTACAACAGCCGGAAAAGCAAATTGAAAAAAGAAGAATTTGATTGTTGCGTTGTCTGATTTCTTTTCGAAATGAACAACTTTATCTTTACAGCAAGAGTTTTCTTTTTCTTTAGAGCCGCAACATTTCTTTTCAACAACAGGTTCTGCCGTAGTTTTTAAAGAAACTGAAGCAATTTCTCCGCCACAATAGTGCACATCAAAAGCAAACCCTATATTGGAAACCAATAAAAGGAACGCTAAAAACAGACCTGTACACTTTTTCAAATTCATACTGCAAAGCTATTTAAAAACCGCATAAAAAAAACCTAAACAAATGTTATTTTTTAGTTTTTTGAAGCTGATAATAAAATCCTGGAATAAATAATAGCACTAAAACGGGCTGAATTAAAAATCGGCGCACATAAAAAAGAAGCCAGCCACCATCTGGAAAATATTCTAGAATAATATAGAATGCTATTAAAAACAAAACTAAAAACAAACCGTATACAAACAGGCTAAACTTAAAAATGTCCCGATCCTTAAATAAGGCAAAAATTAACCCAAGAGATAGTGCTGAGTTTAAAAAATAACGAAGAAAAAGCGACCAGAAAAGTTTTAAAGTTTCTACTTCGGGATAAGGACTTGAATGAAAATCGGCTTCAAAATACCTGAGAAAAGGATCATAAAACAATTTTCTTTCAAATGCCCTAATCAACGCCAAACCTATTACAACAATAACTGCAATAAAGATTTTAAATTTATTTTCTTTTAAATTATTTAGCATATTTTGAAAATCTATTGATCCAGAAAATCCATAAAATAAAGACATACCCATAAATCACCAAAGGGAAGAAAGTACCATGCAGAAATCGAGAATACTGACGGAAATTATATACAAGCACTATCAAAAGCGAAATTCTAATGACATTCAAAATATAAATAGATACAAGTCCTAAGATTATAAACAGAAGCGTCTTTTTAAAGTTTCCTGAAAAAGCGGCAACAAACGATACAAAAAGTATCATCACACTTACAGCGTTACACCCTTCTGTTATACGTGCTATAAATCTGCCATTTAAGATAATCTCCTGCCAAGGATTTTGCGAGCTTTTCTGAATTATAATATCGTAATTAAAAAGCTTAAGCAACTGCTCTGAATTTTGTCCTGCTAGTGTTGTTACGGCATCAAGTTCTTCTGCTTGATAGCTGTTTAAAAACAACTTATAAAGCAGCGTAAGAACAATATATGTCAGGAAAAAGATGCTTACAAAAGTTAAAAATGGCTTAAACTGGACTAAATATTTTTTCAAGAGATTTTTTTTTCAAATTTATGTATTTTTTGAGTTCAGCTTTAAATACTTTTGCATAAAATTTCACATTATGACATTTCAAGAATTACAACCAAAAATAAGCGCAATTATCGCTGGTAATGAAACAGATAGAGACAGAAAATTATTAGCAGTATGCCAACTTTTAAACGAAAACGTAGAATATTACAACTGGGTTGGATTTTATTTTGCTAATCACGACGCTAAAACTTTACATTTAGGGCCTTACGTTGGCGCGGAGACGGATCATACTGTTATCCCATTTGGAAAAGGAATTTGCGGACAAGTTGCTGAAAGCAATGCTAATTTTGTGGTACCTGATGTAAAAGCGCAAGACAATTACATTGCCTGCAGTTTAACGGTCAAATCAGAAATTGTAGTGCCTCTATTTGTCAATGGAGTAAACATAGGCCAAATTGATATTGACAGCCATGTAATTGACCCATTTACAGAAGCCGACGAAAGATTTTTAGAATTTGTGAATCAAGAAGTTGCTAAATTATTCTAGAAGAACTATTTTTAAGATAAAAAATAGCACTGAATGAAAAGAACCCTGCTCTTTTTCCTTCTGATAATTTCAGTCCATCTGTCTGCACAAATTAATATGGTTTCTAAAAAAATCTTTTTGGACTCCTTAAACCGTGAATGCACTCCAGAAAACTACGCCTATACAAGAGTAATTACCAATTATTCTCAAAAAAGCGTACGTTATGTAGTAACCGATTTTTATAAAAACGGCAGAAAGAGAATGACAGGTTCTACTCTAGATCGTGATGTTTTAAAAAAAGACGGAGAATTTATTTACTACTATAAAAATGGGGCGAAAGAAACTGTAGTCAATTATTCTGAAGATCATAAAAACGGAAAAGAGATTAACTGGTATGAAAACCAAAGCAAAAAGTGTGAAAAACAGAATCTATGGGATCCGAAAACAAAAAAAACACAAACTTTGGTTCTTAACTGCTGGGATGAAGATAAAAGCCAAACCGTAGTTGACGGAAATGGAGATTATGAAGAAACAGATCACTCTGTAACACAAAAAGGAACTCTAAAAGACGGATTGAAACAAGGCGTTTGGGAAGGAAATGATGCTGCTCGAAAAATTACTTTTGTAGACAATTACGATCGTGGGGTGCTAATTTCGGGCGTAAGCACCGATGCAAACAATATCAAATTCTCATATTCTTCTTTAAGCGAAAAACAATCTGGAAAAAAAGCGCAGAAATTAAAATAGAAAACAACCTTAAAAAATCAAAAAAGGGAATGTAAATCATTAAAAACAAATTTATTACACCTTATTATTAGATTCTTCTATTTTTTTTTGATTTTTCTGTTTTTTTAATCTAATTTTGCACCCGTCTTACAAAAGTTGTATTGACATACATAAAAATCATTAAATAATATTGGAATGTATTTAACTAAAGAAAAGAAAGAAGAAATCTTCGCACAACACGGTGGTGCAACAAACACTGGAAACGCAGAAGGTCAAATCGCGTTGTTCACTTACAGAATTTCTCACTTAACTGAACACTTGAAAAAAAATCGTCACGATTACAACACTGAGCGTTCTCTTGTACTATTAGTAGGTAAAAGAAGAGCTTTGTTGGACTACTTGAAAAAGAAAGATATCAACAGATATCGTGAGATTATCAAAGTATTGAATATCAGAAAATAATCAATATAGAAAAGAGGTGCGAGAGTGCCTCTTTTTGTTTTTACATTACAGCTATTTATAATAAGCATATTACAAGAAAAAAAGTTTGGTTTTTCATTGGGTTTTAGATAACAACAACTACACACAACAACAACTACAACACAACTAAAACCCATTGTATAATCAAAAAGGAAAAATTTATGATTCCACAAGTTTCACAAGAAATTATCGATTTAGGAGATGGAAGAAGCATCTCAATCGAAACTGGTAAATTAGCAAAACAAGCCGATGGTTCAGTTGTTGTACGTTTAGGAAACTGTATGCTTTTGGCAACAGCAGTTTCTGCAAGAACATCTAACCCAGGTGTTGACTTTTTACCATTAACGGTAGATTACCGTGAAAAATTTGCTGCTGCAGGACGTTTCCCAGGAGGATTTTTCAAAAGAGAAGCTAGACCTAGCGACAGCGAAGTATTAACGATGAGATTAGTAGACCGTGTATTACGTCCACTTTTCCCAGACGATTACCATGCTGAAACTCAGGTTATGATTCAATTAATGTCTCATGATGACAATGTTATGCCAGACGCATTAGCTGGTTTAGCAGCATCTGCAGCATTAGCTGTTTCTGACATTCCATTTTACAACTTGATTTCTGAAGTACGTGTTGCGCGTATCGACGGGAAATTAGTAATCAACCCTAGCAGAGAAGAATTAGAAAAATCTGATATCGACATGATGATTGGAGCTTCTATGGATTCTGTTGCAATGGTTGAAGGTGAGATGAAAGAAATTTCAGAAGCTGAAATGGTTGAGGCAATTAAATTTGCTCACGAAGCAATTAAAGTTCAAATTGTTGCTCAACAAAAATTAAGAGCAAAATTAAGCTCTCAAGAATACAGAACTTACGAAGGTGAAATTGAAGACGAAGCTGTTTACGCTAAAGTAAAAGCTGCTGCTTATGACAAATGCTATGCAATTGCACAAGAAGCTTCAGGAAAAGCTGAAAGAGGTGAAAAATTCGCTGCAGTAAAAGAAGAAGCAAAAGCTTTATTTACTGAAGAAGAATATGCTGAAAATGCAGATCTTGCTGGTTTAGTTGGAAAATACTTCTACAAAACAAACAAAGAAGCTGTTCGTAACGTAATTCTTGAAAAAGGAATTCGTCTAGACGGTAGAAAAACTACAGAAATCAGACCAATCTGGTGTGAAACTGATTATTTACCATCTGTACACGGATCTTCTTTATTTACACGTGGAGAAACTCAAGCTTTGGCAACAGTAACTTTAGGAACTTCTAAAGAAGCAAACCAAATCGACTCGCCTAGCGAGCAAGGTGAAGAGAAATTCTACTTACACTATAACTTCCCTCCTTTCTCTACTGGCGAAGCAAAACCGCTAAGAGGAACTTCAAGAAGAGAAGTTGGTCACGGTAACTTAGCTCAAAGAGCTCTTAAAAATATGATCCCAGCAGATTGTCCTTATACAATCCGTGTTGTTTCTGAAGTTTTAGAATCTAACGGTTCTTCTTCTATGGCAACAGTTTGCGCTGGAACAATGGCTCTTATGGATGCTGGAGTTCAAATGACAAAACCAGTTTCTGGTATTGCTATGGGATTAATTACTGACGGCGAGAAATTTGCTGTATTGTCTGATATCTTAGGAGACGAAGATCACTTAGGAGATATGGACTTTAAAGTAACTGGAACTGCTGATGGTATTACTGCTTGCCAAATGGATATCAAAATCGAAGGATTGCGTTATGACATTATGGAACAAGCTTTAGCACAAGCTCGTGACGGACGTTTGCACATTTTAGGAAAATTAACTGAAACTATTGCTACGCCAAGACCAGAAGTTAAAGCTCATGCACCAAAAATCATTACCAGAACTATTCCTGGAAACTTTATTGGAGCATTAATCGGACCTGGAGGAAAAGTAATTCAAGAATTACAAAAAGCTACTGGAACTACAATCGTAATCAACGAAGTAGACGAGCAAGGAGTTGTTGAAATCTTAGGAACTAATCCTGACGGTATTAAAGCAGTATTAGCTAAAATTGACTCATTAACTTTCAAACCTCAGGTTGGAGAAGCTTACGAAGTAAAAGTAATTAAAATGCTTGATTTTGGAGCTGTAGTTGAATATACTGCTGCGCCAGGAAACGAAGTATTACTTCACGTATCTGAACTGGCTTGGGAGCGTACTGAAAATGTTGCTGACGTAGTTAAAATGGGAGATGTTTTCCAAGTGAAATACTTAGGAGTTGACCCTAAAACTAAAAAAGAAAAAGTGTCTAAAAAAGCACTTGTTCCAAGACCTCCACGTGAGGATAAAAAAGAGTAATCAGATCTTAGTTTACTAAAGGTTTATTTATAGAAAACCCCAATTCTTAATCGAATTGGGGTTTTTCAATTTAAAGAAACAACAAGTCCTCTCTTTACTTTAATGTTTCGAAAACTGAAAATTATTAGAATAGATAACTTCTCCAATTAATCTGGATTTTCAACACCAAAATATACTATAAGTATAGTTTTTTTTCGTTTCAAGCAAATTCCATAGAACTTTTATTACATTTTAACACTATAACGTGATTTTTATAACATTTTTTTAATACTTTTGGAACCAATCAATCCAAAAACAAAAAAATCACATTTCCTTTGAAAAATTACAAAAAAAAAGCGATTTACCTATCGTTATTTACAACCCTTTTAAACATATCGTATCTACACTCACAATCTGCTGAAAAATCTTCATTATACGATTACTTCGACCAAACAGTCGGAAAAGACAATTTAAATATCAACAACGGAATAGTTCATAGCGAACCTTTTCGTCCAATTGCTGGTAAAAACAGATATTATACTGAAGAGTTTAATATTGGCGATATCAGTTTTGAGGATCAGATTTATTCTAGTGTCAATCTTAAATACGACATTCTTCTTGATCAAGTCATCTATAAACAGAATGGAGCTTCAGAAAACTTACCGATTAATTTAATCAGCGAAAAGGTTGATTATTTTTTCATTAAAAACAAAAAGTTTGTAAACATAAAACCTGATTCAAATAAAGCTATTGGCATTACCAAAGGCTTTTATGAAGAAAGCTATGCGGGCGACAACGTTTCTCTTTATATTAAACATTATAAAGAAAAAGTAAAAGTTTTCCAGTCAGATGGGGTTTACTACAATTTCATATATAAAATCAATTACTTCCTAAAGTACAACAGCCATTTCTACAAAGTAGAATCAGAAAAAGATTTCAAGAAAATTTTCCCTGACTACAAAAAAGATATCAGTAATTTTTATAATACTGATAAAAAATTAGAACGTTCCGACAAGATGAAATTCATGGAAAATCTAGCAAAACAAATCAATGGTCTTTTAAAAAAAAGTTCTAATTAAATGAAAAAAATTACTCTTATTCTATTTTTAATCGCCTTTCAACAAATAATTTATTCCCAAGTAATTAGCGACAAAATAACAGTTGAATTTAAAAATGCAAATATAAAAACTGCCATTCAAGACATCGAAAAAGTATCTTATTACAAATTCTATTTTGATGAAAAATGGCTAGAAAACGACAGTATTTCGATATCTAAACAATATAAAGAAGTTAGAATTGGTGAAGTTTTGGAAGATGTTTTTCAAAACACAAGTTTCAACTTTTATGTTTCAGAAAACAAAGTTATAGTTACAAACAACAGTATCATCTATAGTCAATTGCCAGATGATTATTTCGGAATTCCTCTTGAAAGAGACGAAAACGGAATGATCAGCCCAATTTTCTATCAGCAGTATGATTCGATCAAAAAAACCAATTCAAGAAACCCAAATAAAAACATTAGAGATATTGTTTTAATTGGTAAAGAAGTAAAAAATCAGAAAAAGAAAACCTACACCTTATCTGGTATTATTAGAGGCGGAAAAAACAATGCTGGAATTGCAAATGTTTTGGTAAAAATACCAAACACAGAATATTCTGCCACTACAGATAAAAAAGGACATTACAGTCTGCAAGTGCCTGGAGGTTTAAATGTTATAGAAACAGAAACTTTCTCTTATAATAAAGTGACTAAAAACATCATGGTTTACAATGATGGCTCATTAAACTTTTCGTTAACCGAAGATATAAATCAGCTCGATGAAGTTTTAATTAAAACAAACAAAAGCAAAACAGCAAAAGCTGCCATTACTGGCGTAACCACTATTGATGCTGAAGGAATTAAAAACGTTCCTTTAGTACTTGGTGAGCGTGACATTCTCAAAGTAGCCCTAACTATGCCTGGAATAAAAACTGCTGGTGAAGGTTCTTCTGGATATAATGTTAGAGGTGGTAAAGAAGATCAAAACTTATTTTTATTAGATCATGCTACTTTATATAACCCGTCACATTTCTTTGGTTTTTTTACAGCTTTAAATCCTTATACGACTAAAAAAGTTGATATTTATAAAGGTAGCATTCCTGCTGAATTTGGAGGTAGGCTGTCTTCTGTTTTTGACATTACATCTAAAACTGGAAGTTTCGACGAGTTTCAAGGAGAAGGAGGTATAGGACCAGTAACCAGTAATTTAATGCTTTCTACTCCTATTGTAAAAGGAAAATCTAGTTTAGTTGCAGGAGGAAGAGCAACTTATTCTGATTGGATTTTAAAAACCTTAGACGATGAAAATTTAAAAAATAGCCAAGCTTCATTTTATGATTTCATCCTTAAATACAATCATAAAATAAACGCTAAAAATGATATTGAATCTACACTTTACTATAGCCATGATAAATTTAGTGTATCATCAGATTCACTATATAAATACAGTAATAGATTAGCGACTTTAAAATGGAACCATACTTTCAATGAGAAAAACAAAGGTTCTTTGATTGTTACCAATAGCGAATACAAATTCAACATTGATTACCAATCTGAAGGAGTTAATAATTTTGATTTTGGTTATAAAATCAATGAGACTCAGGCAATGCTGAAAATGAATTATTTATATAACGAAAAACACAAATTCAGCTATGGTCTTTCTACAAAATTATATTCTGTTGACCCAGGATATTTAAATCCAACAAACCCTCAATCGACATTAGTTCCGATTGATGTTGAAACAGAAAAAGGATTAGAATCTGCAGCATATATTGGAGATAATTTTAAAATAAGCGACAAATTCTTACTTGACTTTGGTTTACGATATTCAACTTTTGCCGCTTTAGGAAAATCTACTCAGCGAATTTACGAGGACAATGTTCCTATAAGTGATGCAACTGTAATTGATACAAAAACATACGGCAATAACGAAGTAATTAAACGATACGGAGGCTTAGAGCCTAGAATTGCCGCTAGATATTTCCTTGCAGATGATTTCTCGGCAAGAGCGAGTTACGATAAAACTTATCAATACATTCATTTATTATCAAATAACACAACGCAGTCTCCAACAGATATCTGGAAACTTTCTGATCTAAATGTTAAACCAGAAAGTGCTCAGCAGGTTTCTCTGGGCTTTTACAAAAACCTAAAAGGTGGCGATATTGAATTTAGTTTAGAAGGATATTATAAGAGATCTAAAAATATCCTAGACTACAAAGTTGGTGCAGAATTATTGCTAAATGAAAATATCGAGACCGAACTTTTACAAGGAGAAGGAAAAGCTTATGGAGTCGAAGTATTAGTTAAAAAACAGGTTGGAAAATTAAACGGATGGCTTGGATATACATATTCAAGATCCTTAATAAAACTTGACAGTCAGTTTAATGAAGAAAAAGTAAATAATGGAAAGTACTTTGCTTCAAACTTTGACAAGCCTCATGATTTTAGCGCTGTTTTAAACTATAAAATTACAAAGCGCTATAGTTTTTCAAGTAACTTTACTTATCAAACTGGTAGACCAATTACGTATCCTATCGGACGATACGATTATGGCAACGAACAATATACCGTTTATAGCGATCGTAACAAATACAGAATTCCTGATTACTTCAGACTTGACCTCGGTTTGAATATCGAAGGAAATCATAAAATCAAAAAGTTGGCTCATAGCTTTTGGAATATTTCAGTTTATAATGTGTTAGGCCGCAACAATCCTTATTCTGTGTTTTTTGTTACAGATAAAGGACAGATTAAAGCTTACAAAACATCTATTTTCTCTGTTCCAATTCCAAGTATTACTTATAATTTCAAGTTTTAAAATCATGAAAAAAATTACATATAAAATCTCTCTTTTCTTAATACTCGCATTTGCAATTAGCAGCTGTACAGAACAATATGTGTTTCAGAATACTGATTTTGAAAGCGCTCTAGTAGTGGAGGGAACCATTACAAACGAACTTAAAAATCAAACCATAAGACTTTCGCAAGTTTACCAACTTGAAGAAAGCGGTCCGAGATTTGAAAAAGGGGCAAGTGTGTTTGTTTTAGACGATAAAGGAAACGAATATCAGTTTACTGAAAAAGATACGGTTTACGAATCAATTACACCTTTTAAAGCTGAACCAGGAAGAAAGTATCAGCTAAAAATCAAAACGAGAGAAGGTAAAAATTACACTTCAGACGAACAGATTTTAACTACAGAAACTAAAATTGACAACCTTACCGCAACTGTTGAAAATGTTGGTGGAGAAAGAGGAGTACAAATAAATGTAAATAGTTTTGATCCTAATAATACTTCAAAATATTACAGATATGAATATACTGAAACTTACAAAATCATTGCCCCAATGTGGGACAGTAGGGAAGCAATTATAGTCGATATTCCCGCAGATCCAGGAAATCCAATTGAAGGAACCCCTCCATCACCTGCTTCAGAAGTTATTGTTGTAAGACCAAGAAGTAAAGAAACTAAAACATGCTTTTCTTCTAAAAAATCAAATGAAATAATCTTGAACAACACCAATAGTCTTAGCGAAGACAGAGTACATTTTCCTGTACGTTTTATAAGTAATCAAAATTATATAATCACAAATCGCTATACTATTTTTGTAAAACAATATGTTCAAAGTTTAGCAGCATATACTTATTATAAAACACTAAAGGAATTATCTTCTTCAGGCAGCGTCCTTTCTCCTAAACAGCCAGGTTTTTTCTATGGAAACATGAGGTCTGTAGAAAATCCAACCGAAAAAGTCATCGGCTTTTTTGAAGTATCTGCAGTTTCATCTGAAAGAATATTTTTTAATTATGCCGATTTATTCCCGAATGAACCTCTTCCTCCATATTATGAAACCGATTGTAATATACGTGATTTCGTTGACTGTATAGGAGATCCTCCTTGTGCAGGCGTGCAGCTACGTACTGTAATAAGAAGTCGTGAACTAGTACATTTTTCATCTAATTTATCTTCATACGGATTAGTAAAGCCTGCTTGTGGAGATTGCACAACATTTTCATCTAATATTGTTCCTCCTTTTTGGATAGATTAATCTTTATAAAATTCATGAAACACTTTTCAATATATAATCAAACCAATATTCTAGGCAGAATAAAGCATTTGTTGATTTTAATGTTTTTATTAATTCAAAGCGGATTTATCTATGCTCAGAATTCACAAAACAGGAATGATATACCAACCATTTCAACGCAAGAAACTATTTTTCTTCATTCAAACACAACTAGCTTTTTGACTGGAGAAACATTGTATTTCAAACTGTATTGTTTAAACCCGTTAAACAATAAAACCAGCCAAATAAGCAAAATTGCTTATGTTGAATTAATTGACAGTGAGAAAAAATCACTTCAAAAAAATAAAATATATCTTGATAACGGAATTGGAACTGGAGAATACTTTATTCCAACGACTTTAAAAACTGGGAATTACAAAGTCATTGCTTATACAAAATGGATGCTGAATAATCCCAATTCGCAAAAACATGAAATAGATATTTTCATTATCAATCCGTTTCAAACTCAAGAGCCAAATGATAATATAACATTTGACCTTGTTAACCCGCAAAATACTGCAACAGCAGTTCAAACTGTAAATTCAAATACAGGAAATGATAAAAGAATTGATTTTGAATTTGACAAAGAAGGCTATTACACTAGAGAAAAAATCAATTTAAAATTGAAGTCTTTAACTGGAACCGTTGAAAAAGGAAATTATTCTGTTTCTATTAGAAAAACAGATCAGATTCCAACTTTAAAACAGCTGACACCAGCAGAATTTGCTAAGAAATCTTCAGAAAGCTATGTTAATTTTACAACGGGTTCGTTTACTTATATTCCAGAAGTAAGATCTGAACTTATTACAGGTTATATTACATCTAGCAGTAATCAAAATATTGCTGACAAATCGATTGCTTTATCGTTACCTGGAAAAGAATATGTTTTAAAAATTGTAAAGACAAATACTCAAGGAAAATTTGCGTTTTTATTAGATCAATTCCCTAATTTCCCTAATGCAATTTTACAGGTAATTGATGAAAAAAGAGCTGATTATACAATCGTTTTAGATGCTTTTCCAAAATTTGACCCTTCATCATTACAATTTACCTCAAAACTTAATTTGTCTCCAGAGCTTAAAAAAGATATTGAAGAAAGATCTACAGCAAGCCAAATTCAAAACGCTTACTATCAAATCAAAAAAGACAGCTTAGTTACGGAAGCTGTTATGTCACCTTTCTTCAGCACAATCGAAAAAACTTATATTTTAGACGATTATACAAGGTTTCCAACTTTAAAAGAAAATATTGTAGAAGTCCTTGTAGAACTTTATTACAGAAGAAATAATGGAAAATATGAACTTCATATTAGAAACGATCAAAAAGACCTACAAATGTACGGTCCACCAATGGTTCTAGTTGATGGATTATTAATTCAGGATCCAAGTGACCTTTTTGAATACAATATGGGGAACGTAAACAGAGTAAGCCTAATTTCTGAACCTTATGTTTATGGTCCGAATCTGTATGGAGGTTTAATTAGTTTTGAAACTAAAAACAATGAATTTTCGGAGAATTATGCGAAAAAGTATTTAAAAACTATGGAAATTCAACGTCCAAATCCTCAGAAAGTATACAACAATCCAGATTATGCCGCTGGAAATAAATTACAGAGAATTCCAGATTATAGATATCAATTGTTATGGAAACCAGATATTAAATTGGACTCCAAAGAAGAAAATTTATCTTTTTACACTTCTGACATTAAAGGAAATTTTGAAGTTATTCTAGAAGGATTTACTGAAAATGGACACCCGGTATACGTTTCAAAAAATATTACGGTAAAATAATTACAGAAAAAAAACAGAAAACAAAGGCCTTGATTACATTGTAAATCAAGGCCTTTGCAATTTAACACAATTAAAATTTTTAATTTACAAAAATAAAATGTTCTTTTTTGTAACTTTTTCGATACTCCTTACGTATAACCATTTGTACACTTTAAAAATAGGGAGACAACAACATGAGACAACTTAAAATCACCAAGCAGGTAACTAATCGTGAAACTGCATCGTTAGATAAATATCTACAAGAAATTGGAAAAGTTGACCTAATTACCGCTGATGAAGAGGTAGAATTAGCACAAAGAATAAAGGCTGGTGATCAAAGAGCTTTAGAAAAACTAACAAAAGCCAACCTACGTTTCGTAGTATCTGTGGCTAAACAATATCAAAATCAAGGATTAACTCTTCCTGACTTAATTAATGAAGGAAACTTAGGTTTAATTAAAGCGGCTCAACGTTTTGATGAAACTCGTGGTTTTAAATTCATTTCTTACGCTGTATGGTGGATTCGTCAATCGATTCTTCAAGCATTAGCTGAACAATCTCGTATTGTACGTTTACCATTAAATAAAATTGGTTCTATCAATAAAATCAACAAAATGTATGCGTTATTAGAGCAATCTAACGAGCGTCCGCCTTCTGCTGAGGAAATTGCAAAAGAACTAGACATGACTGTAAACGACGTAAAAGAGTCTATGAAAAACTCTGGACGTCACCTATCTATGGATGCGCCTCTTGTTGAAGGAGAAGATTCTAACCTTTATGACGTATTGCGTTCTGGTGAATCTCCAAATCCAGATAGAGAATTAATTCACGAATCTCTTCGTACTGAAATCGAACGTTCTTTAGAAACATTAACTCCTAGAGAGGCAGATGTTGTTCGTTTGTATTTTGGTCTTGGCGATCAGCACCCAATGACTCTTGAAGAAATTGGAGAAACTTTCGACCTAACTCGTGAGCGTGTTCGTCAGATTAAAGAAAAAGCAATCCGTCGATTGAAACACACTTCTAGAAGTAAAATCCTTAAAACTTATTTAGGATAACAATATTAAATTTCAATATTTAAAACCCCAAATTCCAATCTAATTGGGATTTGGAATTTATAACTTGGAATTTTACCCCAAACAACAGTTTGATTGACTGTTCGTTTTTTGATTGATGATTGAAACTCCGGCTGATTACCGGAGTTTTTTATTTTTATCATTTAGCTGGAAGTTTTTTTAACGCAAAGAGCGCAAAGTTTTTTCGCAAAGTGCACAAAGATATTTTAACTGTTAATCCAAAAGCTTTCAAAGAATACAAAGCTTTGTGAACTTTGTATTCTCAAATAATTTTAATTAAACCTTAGCGAACTTTGCGAAAAACCTTTGCGCTCTTTGCGGTTAAATCACCACGTACCACATAAAAAAATTATCTTTGTAAAAAAACAACATACTACACAATGAAAAATACACTTATTGCTCCTTCAGTTCTTGCAGCCGATTTTGGTAATTTACAGCGTGATGCAGAAATGATTAACAACAGTCAGGCAGATTGGTTTCATATCGATATTATGGATGGCGTTTTTGTTCCGAATATCTCTTTCGGAATGCCAGTTCTGGAAGCAATTTCAAAACATGCGAAAAAATATATCGACGTACATTTAATGATTATCGATCCAGATCGTTACATTAAAACTTTTGCCGATTTAGGAGCAAATGGTTTAACGGTACATTACGAAGCATGCACACACTTACACAGAACACTGCAAGCTATCAAAGCAGAAGGAATGAAAGCTGGAGTAGCCATGAACCCTCATACCAATGTTGACTTATTAGAAGACATTATTAATGACATCGACGTTGTTTGTATAATGAGCGTAAATCCAGGATTTGGAGGACAATCATTTATTGAGAATACATATGACAAAGTAAGAAAGTTAAAAGCGCTTATTACTCGTAAAAATGCTTCAACACTAATTGAAATTGACGGTGGCGTAACCAGCAAAAATGCAAAGCAATTGGTAGAAGCTGGTGCAGATGTTTTAGTAGCTGGAAGCTTTGTTTTTAAAGCTGAAAATCCAACAGAAACAATTGCAGATTTAAAGAGTCTTACTGCTTTTTAATTTTCAAAAACAAAAAGAAAAGTCCAAAACTATTTTTGAACTTTTCTTTTTTACCTAAAACCTACTTAGGCTCAATCCAATAAGGATTTACTTTAAGTTTTTCTACAACATATTGGATAACTTTCTGAGCTTTCAAACTATTTCCAGATTCATCCAATGGTGGCGAAATAACAGCAATTCCAAATTTACCCGGACATACTGCCAACATTCCTCCTCCAACACCACTCTTTGCTGGAAGTCCAGAATTAAAAAGCCAAATTCCAGAATTATCGTAAAGACCTGCAGTTGCCATTACAGGTAAAGTATACATTACAGTTGTCTGACTAACCACCTTTTTCTTTGTAATAGGATTTATACCTCCATTTGCCAACGTCGCTGCCATTGTAGCAAGATCCTTTGCATTTACATTCAATGCGCACTGTTTTGTATAAAGATCTGTTGCTTGTACTGGATCAAAATATATTCTATTATAAGCCAATAACAAATGTGCAATAGCTTGATTTCTCAAATTATCACCAGCCTCACTAATATAAACTGGACGATTTATAGAAAGCTGTCTTCCAGCAAAGTCACTCTGAATTTGCTGTATTTCTTTCCATTTTACTATAGAATCATTACCTCGAACAAGACTCGTGGTTGCAATAGCTCCAGGATTTACAAGAGGATTGATTTTATCGCCTTTATGCATTTCTATTGCAACAATAGAATTAAATGGCAACCCAGTGGCATTCACGCCTATTTTGTCTTGCAAAAGCTGTGGCCCTTCTTGCTCAATTACTTTTGCCATAGTAAATACTTTCGATATACTTTGAATTGAAACCATCGACGTTATATCTCCTTTTGTATATATGGCCCCATCTGCAGTAACAAGAGCAATACCAAAAATGTTGGGATCAACATTGGCTAGCTCTTTAATATAATCGGCATTTTTTCCTTCTTTTAAATCTTTAAACTTATTAAAGACATCATTAAGTGTATTTTCTATATTTTGTTTATTCAGTATTGTTTGGCTATAGCCGTGGTTTATGATAAAAGAAATCATTAAACCAACAAACATCATTTTTTGCTTGTTCATTTTAAAAAAAGGCATTCTTATTTATATTCTGGATTAATTTATAGGTAAACAGTATTTAATTAAAAATCTTTACTGCTTTTTAGATTTTTAAGATTGGGGAAGAAGTCAATTCCAGTCATTTTTTCTAAAGTCTCGATCGGAACAACAAAATCATAAATTGATTTATCACTTTTTTCGTTTGGCACTAAGAAAGCAATTGCTTTATGCTCTTTACCCGTTTTTGCCAAAACAATTTTATAAAAATATTTAGGAACAGCGACTTTCTCTGTTCCTATTTTTTCGTCTGAATCTTTTGCAATTCCACCAGTTACGACATAAATATCATTGTATTTTCCTGCCCAATAACGAGTCTTCTGCTCTATTCTATTCCAAATTCCCGAATTAAAATCTTTTTTCTGAGGAGAAATATTCGACGTATAAAAAGTATCATTGTACGCCTCTTTACTAAATTCCATATCTCCTGCAGGGCAAAGATGGCCTTTATCGTAACCAGATTTTTTATAATTTCTCCAGTCGGCAGAACCTGTAGTTACTTTTGGATCTTCTATAAAATAAGGTCTTTTAAAATCATTATTTTTTAAATATTCTTTTTTCAGTTCGTATGCCACCCATTCTGCCTGCTCAAACTTTTCATTGTAAGAAAGTGTGTAGTATTGGTGTTTTACAATCTGTTTGGTTGTCGAAGTCGGGAGATAAGCAACCGTATACAGAGAATCTTTATGAGTAGAATTTTCCTTAAAAGAAACCACTTCATTACTATTTACCTCTTCATTAATTTTTGCATTTTCTTTTTTACATGATAGCAATGCAAAACTTAGCAAAATCAAACCTAAACAACCTTTCATATTTCTCTTTTAAAAAGCGAACTTACAAAAAAACGCTCCATAAATTCAAAATTTATAGAGCGTTTTTAAACAAATTAAATTCTTATCGAACTTAAGACTTCACTAGTTTATCCTTTTTCATTTTAGGATTAACTGTATTTTTTACCAAACTTTTTGTTTGCAAATCATCCAATACATTTAAAGCCTCTTCTACATAAACATCTTTAGACAATGCTTGGTGCCATGCATCTCTTTTCTCTTTTAAAGAAGCATCAGCTTTCATTTCTTCATCTTCATACGGAAGCGATTTAAAAATCAGATCGTTTTTGTAATCAGAAATTGGCTTATATTTTTTTCCTTCGTTTTCAACTTGTTCTTGAGTTTCTTTAAAGCTCTTAATATTTAAGCTGTATACGTTTTCTTTGTTTTTAACATCGATCCATTTCGCATTATCATCAATTAATTTAAATTGAGGATTTTGAGCAATTCTGTTTTTACTGTTCATAATTGCTTTATTGAAATTCTCATTAGAGTTCCAAGTACTGTAATCTGCTGGATCAATTTTATCCCAAGGCATTGCATTGTCAATATCTCTCTCTCCCATTTTTAGGTAAGCATAACGATCTGGCATTACCACATCACTATGAACACCTTCTAGCTGAGTAGAGCCACCGTTTATTCTATAAAACTTCTGTCCTGTAATTTTCAATGCTCCAAGATCTCCATAATTTGCATTTCGAACAAATTGATTTAAATCTAGTACGTTTTGTACCGTTCCTTTACCATAAGTTTGTTTACTTCCGATAATAATACCACGTTTATAATCCTGAATTGCAGCCGCTAAAATCTCAGATGCCGATGCAGAAAAACTGTTTACCATTATAACTAATGGACCATCCCACTCGATTTTTTTATCTTTATCGTATAAAACTTCTTTCTTTTTACCGGCAGATTTTACCTGTACAATAGGTCCTTCTTCAATAAATAAACCGGCAATATCAACAACTGTAGAAAGAGATCCTCCACCGTCATCACGAACATCTAAAACAATACCATTTACATTTTCTTGTTTCAATCTTTCTACTTCGCGAGCAATATCTTTTCCTGCATCACGTCCGTCTTTATTTTCAAAATCGATATAGAATTTCGGAAGATAAATTACTCCGTACTTCAAACCATTTTTCTCAACAACACTAGATTTAGCATATGTTTCTTCAATTTCAACAACATCACGAATGATCGAAATCACTTTGATAGAACCATCTACTTTTTTAACTGTCAGTTTTACTTCAGTTCCTTTGTGACCTTTAATTTTCTTCACAACATCATCCAAACGCATTCCAACAACATCTACTGGCTCTTCGTTTCCTTGAGCAACTTTTAAGATTAAATCTCCTGCTTCTAGTTGTTTTCCTTTCCAAGCTGGACCTCCAGAAATCAACTCATCAATTTGAGTGAAATCATTTTTCTTAGTCAAACGAGCTCCAATACCTTCAAGTTTTCCACTGATATTTACATCAAAACGATCTTTTTCTTCTGGTGCAAAATAACTAGTGTGCGGATCAAAACGAGCCATAATAGAATTCAAATACACAGAAAACCAGTATTCTCTATTCAAATCTTTAATTACGCTGAAATTATCATCTAGAGATTTTAAAGAGCTTTCGCGTGTTTCTTTTTCTAAAGTTTCAAAAGATTTTTCTTTATAAGCTGGATCTTTTTTCTTCTTTTCTTCTTCAATTTTTTGTTTTGTTACTAATGAAGAAAGCGTAGACAATTTGATCTGTTTTCTCCATCTTTCATTAATCTCTGTTAAGTTTTTTGCATACGGCATTTTCTCATAATCCGCATCAAAATTCTCATCTACATTGTAGTTAAATGGCTGAGCCAAAATCGTTTTGTAACGTTTTTTACTTTCTTCCATACGCTTCATCAGCCTTGTATAAGTAAGGTTGAAGAAAGTAATATCTTTATTCAAAAACTGATCATCAAGCATTAATTCATACTGCTTGAATTCATCAATATCTGACTGAAGGAAGAATCTTTTTGATGGGTCTAAAGCATCGATGTAATCCTTGAAAATACCTTTTGAAAACTCATCATTTATTTCCGCTGGACTATAATGCCCTTTTTCAATAACAAATGCTAGTAATTCTAAAAGTGTCTTGTCTCTGTTCGGATCCGGGTCGATTGTCCTATCGGCATTCATCTTAAATGCAAATAATGTAAGCGATAAGCACAATACGGCTATGAGTATCTTATAATTTCTTTTCATAAACTTTATAATAGCATTCATCAATTTTTTTATCTAAGTTACGTTAAAAACTATGCCACGAGAGCTAACGCTTCGATAATTTTTTGTTAAAGATATAAAAATGTTTAATTCGTAAAAAAGTTCTTTACCTTAGTTGACAAATTTTACAGTATTTGTGACTTCTCGCAAATAATTGTGATTAATTTTGTTCTTAAAATCCTACAATTGTTAAAACTACACATAATATTTATTATATGAAAGCTAAGAAACCACTAATATTAGTGACCAACGATGATGGTATTTTGGCTCCTGGAATTAGAGCCCTTATTAGCGTTATGGAAACAATAGGCGATGTCATTGTTGTTGCGCCAGACAAACCTCAAAGCGCAATGGGACACGCAATCACTGTCAACAATACTTTATTTATAGATAAAATTTCAAAAGACGATGACACAATTGCAGAGTACAGCTGTTCTGGAACTCCTGTAGATTGTGTAAAATTGGCAGTAAACGAAATCTTGAAACGTAAACCTGACTTATGCGTTTCGGGAATAAATCACGGATCAAATTCCTCAATCAATGTCATTTATTCAGGTACCATGAGCGCAGCTGTAGAAGCCGGCATAGAAGGCATTCAGGCAATCGGATTCTCTCTTTTGGATTTTGATTGGAATGCTGATTTTGAACCGATCAAGTCTTTCGTAAAAAAAATTGCTTTAGAAACTCTGACAAACAAACTGCCTCCAGGAGTAGTTTTAAATGTCAACTTTCCGAAACTAAAAGAATCTGAAATTAAAGGCATAAAAGTTTGCCGTCAAGCGAAAGCCTATTATGCGCAAAAATTTGACAAAAGACAAACTCCTTTTGGGAAAGATTATTACTGGCTTGCAGGCAAATTTGTTAACGAAGATAAAGGCGAAGATACAGACGAATGGGCTTTGGCAAACGGATACATTTCGGTAGTTCCGGTACAATTTGACCTGACTGCCCACCACTCTATTCAGCAACTTAATACTTGGAAATTAAATGACTAAAGAAATACTGATCGGTTTTTTAATCGGAATTTTTACGGCTCTTTTAGGGAGTTATCTTTTTATCACTTTTTTTACCACATTTGACATTTCACAAGGATTTCAAATGATTCGAGAATACGGATACCTTGGAAAAATAATTACTATAGGAACACTTTTAGATCTTGCCGTATTTGCGATTCTTTTAAAAAGAAATAAAGAATACATGGCTCGAGGCGTAATTTTAGCCGTGATTGTATTGGCAATTTCTACATTAGTTATTTAAATCTTATCTTTGCTAAGTTCCCTTTAGGAGTTACAAATTAGCACATTTACAAAAAAACCAACATGAAGTATTACATAATTGCAGGAGAAGCATCTGGAGATTTACACGGTTCAAATTTAATGAAAGCATTATACGTCGAAGATCCAGAAGCAGAAATTAGATTTTGGGGCGGAGACCTAATGCAGAAAGCAGGCGGAACTCTGGTAAAACATTATCGCGATCTAGCTTTTATGGGCTTTATTGAAGTGGCTTTCAATTTAAAAACCATTTTAAATAATATTAAAATCTGTAAAAAAGACATCACGGAGTTCAAACCAGATGTGATTATTTTTATTGATTATCCTGGTTTTAATATGCGAATTGCAAAATGGGCTAAAGAATTGGGCTATAAAACACACTATTATATTTCTCCTCAAATTTGGGCTTGGAAAGAAAATAGAATTAAAGCCATCAAACAAGATGTCGATAAGATGTATGTGATTTTGCCATTTGAGAAAAGTTTCTACGAAGACAAACATCATTTTCCTGTAGATTTTGTGGGACATCCGCTTATTGATGCTATTCAGAATCAGCCTGCTTTTGATGAAGATTTGTTTAGAAAAGAAAATAATCTAGGCGAAAAGCCAATCATTGCCGTTTTGCCAGGAAGCCGTAAACAGGAAATTACCAAAATGTTGAGCGTGATGCTGAGTGTTGTAGATGATTTTCAGGATTACGAATTTGTTATTGCTGGCGCTCCAAGTCAAGAATACGAATTTTATCAGCAATTCTTAAAAAATAAAAATATTGCATTTGTTTCAAACAAAACGTACGATTTGCTTCGTTCTTCGACAGCTGCATTGGTAACTTCTGGAACTGCAACACTTGAAACGGCTCTTTTTAAAGTTCCTGAAGTGGTTTGCTATAAAGGAAGCGAAGTTTCATATCAGATTGCAAAACGCATTATCACTTTAAAATATATTTCTCTTGTCAATTTAATTATGGATCAGGAAGTTGTGACTGAATTGATTCAAGGAGATTGCAACAAAAAACGAATCAAAGAAGAGCTTCAGAAATTATTAGAGCCTGGTCATCGCAATAAAGTGCTACAAAATTACGATATATTAGAACAAAAATTGGGCGGAGTGGGTGCGAGTAAAAACACCGCAAAACTCATTGTTGCCGATTTAAAACAAACTAATTAATCTATTTTGAAACGAATACTCCTTTTTCTGCTTTTAGCAATTGCTTTTACTTCTTGTAAATCAACTTCTTCTGTTGCAAACAAAAACGAATCTAAAAAAGAAAACAGAGCTTTGGCTAATAATTTAATTGAAAAAGCAACTGGCAATATTGGCGTGCGATACAAAGCTGGAGGGACTACAAAAAGCGGATTTGATTGTTCTGGATTGGTTTACACTACTTTTGAAAGTGAAAACATCCAGCTTCCGAGAAGTTCATATGAACAAGCTAAAATTGGAAAAGTAATTCCGTTAAATGATGCCAAAAAAGGCGATTTAATTTTCTTTAAAACCAACAAAAGCAGACAAATTAACCATGTTGGATTAATTACCGAAGTCAATCCAGATGAAGTAAAATTTGTTCATTCCTCTACTTCAAAAGGAGTCATTATTTCTTCTACTAAAGAACCTTATTACAAAAACTCTTTTGAGCAAGTAAATAGAGTTCTTCCATAAAAATACATTTTTTTTATTATTTTTCTTACAAATATTTAATACTTTTAAACCATGAAAGTATTAGATTTTCCGTTAGTAAAAATTACAATTGCCTTTATACTTGGCGTAATTGCCTCCTATTACCTGCATTTTTCTGTTTCAACAATTGCCTTTTTGGTTTTATCGGGCTTCATTACATTTTGCATAGTTTTTTACTGGCATTTAAAACGCAATAAGAAATCTATCTTACTTGGAGTTTTAAGTTACTTTTTATCCTTCTGTACTGGCGCTTTTACAATCATTAGCCACACCGAAAATCTTCAGAACGACAATTATACTCATTGCAAACCTGCATTTAAAAAAACGCAATCATTTACCCTACTTCTTAGAGAAAAACTAAAAAGCAACGATTACAGCGATCGATATATTGGTCTTGTAAAAACAATTTCAGGAAAGCCTTATTCCGGAAAAGTAATTGTAAACGTCCAGAAAGACAGCAGTAATAATCATTTGATTATTGGAAACAATATTAAAATTCAAACCGTTTTACAGCAAAATAAACCAAGCAAAAATCCAAATCAGTTTGATTACAGCAGGTATTTGGCAGACAAACAAATCTATGCACAGATTTATTGTCAGAAGAAAGAAATTCTGGTTAGCAAAACAATTCAAAAGGACATTTGGTATTACTGTGCAAAATTGCATTCCAGAATAATTTCCAATCTTGAAAAATCAAAATTTAATGCAGCTGAAATGAATGTTGCCTTGGCTTTAATTCTGGGTCAGCAACAGGAGATTTCACAAGATATTATTCAGGATTACCAATACTCTGGAGCTACACATATTTTATCTGTTTCAGGGCTTCATGTAGGTTTTATAATGCTTTTTATTACTTTTATTCTCAAGCCAATTCCGAATACCAAAAAGGGTTCTTTATTTAAACTAACTTCCATTCTCGTTTCTTTAACTGGTTTTGCCATAATATCTGGTTTGTCACCTTCTGTTTTAAGATCTGTAGTTATGTTCTCCTTTCTCGCAATTGGGAATCATCTGCGAAGAAATGGGAATATCTATCACACATTATTGGTCTCTATCTTATTGATATTACTTTTTGAACCCTATTTCTTATTTGATGTTGGTTTTCAATTGAGTTATATCGCATTATTTTTTATTCTCTGGCTACAACCTATTTTAAAAAACATTTACAAACCGAAAAACAAACTGACGGTTTACATTTGGGAAGCTTTGACAGTTTCTTTCGCCGCTCAAATTGGCACATTACCTTTATGCCTTTATTACTTTCATCAATTCCCAGGATTATTCTTTGTCACCAACATCATTATTCTCCCTCTTTTATCATTTATCATGATTGCTGGAATTGTGATTATGATTATAGCGATTTTTACCAGTCCTCCGCTATTCATCACAATCATTTTTGAGAAAAGCATTTATCTGCTAAATCTTATGATCCATGCTGTAGCTTCTTTAGATTCATTTGTCATACGAGGCATCAGCTTTAATCTGTATCATTTATGGGCATTTTCTTTCCTTATAATTAGTGCTATAATCTGGATTAAAAAGCCAAATTTCAGTAAATTGATATTTGTATTCATTTCTATTATTGCAATCCAGTTTGCATTTATTTTAACCAAAATAGAAACAGAAAAACACGAAGAATTGATTGTTTACAATGAAAGAAACAGTACTCTAATTTCTAAACGTTTAGGAAGAAACCTTGTACTTCTCACTAGAGATACTGTTCTTGAAAATAATAGAAACGTAAATTCGTATCTAGTAGGCAATTCAATTGCATTGTCTAAAATCAAAGTAATTAAAAATTTGCTTTATTTTAAAAACACCAAAATCCTAATAATTGACAGTACTAAAACTTTCTCAGAAAAAATTAAACCAGATGTTTTAATCCTTACCCAGACTTCAAAAGTAAATTTAGACCGAATACTGCAAAATCTTCAGCCTAAAATTGTTATTGCCGATGGATCAAATTCAAACTCTATTCAAAAATATTGGAAGAGAAGTTGTCTCAAAAAAAATATCCCTTTTCATTCAACTAAAGAAAAGGGATATTATAGATTATAATTTCATTCTGGGTTTAAGATCAAACTCGATTCTGAAATCCATGATTTAACTCCAGAAGCTTTATAGCCCATAAGTCCTAATTTATTAAAATTGGTTTTTCCTTTTCTGCTGGTAACTTCAGAAAAACACACTTGCGGAATTTCTTCAATTCCAAAAGCATTTTTCAATCGCAAATTTTGCTCCCTAATTGCATCAGAAATCGAAGGATCAGAGAGATCAAGCTTAACCAAAATAACATTTTTGCGTGACCATTCTTCAAAATCGCGAGTAGAAAAAATTTCATTCTGAAGTTGAGGACTTACACCTTGGCTCGTAAAAAAAATCAGCAATGGTTTTCTCTTTTCTGTGCTGGCAGTTACAGCGTCATTAATGTCTGTTTTCCATATTACATTTTGAGAATTCATATAAAATGGACTTAAAAAAAATAGTAGAATAAGTAATTTTTTCGGCATATAATTTTGGTTTTGGTTATATTAATAAAACTAAAATAATATAAAAACACAATCCGATAAAAATTTTAAGAGATTAAAAATCAACTTCTAAGCATTAAAATCAAATTAATAATAAATGGCTGATTTTTTAATAAATGTCAAATAAACACTAATAAAAACAATCAAATTGTTGATTTGAATTGACATAAAAAAATCCCCTCCTGAAAAACAGAAAGGGGACTAAAAAAAAATTAAAATAAAAGTCGAATGAAATCGTTTACTATTCTGATGGATGCAAAATTGCATTTGATTCTGCAATCCAAGCTTTCGCTCCTCCAGGTTTATAGGCAATTTTTCCTAAAGCACTAAATGTAGTTTTGTTTTTTCTTACTGATGCCATTGCAAAGCATACTTCAGGAAGATCTTGAACTCCAAATGCGTTTTTCAATTTCACATTTTGCTCGCGATCACTATCTGAAGCATTCATGTCAGACAAATCTAATTTTACTAAGACCACGTTATCACGCGACCACACAGCAAAATCGGGTGTTTTAAAGATTTCATTTTGAAGATTTTCTGGTACACCTGAGGCAGTGAATAAAATCAACATTGGTTTTTTCTGGTCATTACTTATAGCAATAGCATCTGTCATGTTTGTTCTCCATGCTAAGTTTTGTGCTTGCATCATAAATGAACCTAAAAAAAACAGTAGGATAAGTAATTTTTTAGTCATATAAATTGGTTTTGGTTAGATTAGCAAGACGAAATTAACATTATATTTTAGTTATCCAAATTTTATTAGCACAAAAAATACATTATATGTTTTTTTAGATATGATAAAATAAATAATACTCAATTCACTACAAATTCCTAAAGAGTTTTTCCTACTAAACAAAAAAAAGCCCCTTACTGCGTAAGAGGCTTTTCAATATTTTAAAATCTAAATTTATATTTTTTTAGGATGCACTATCCCTTCCGCAACAGTTAACCAAGCTGATGGGCCACCTGCAACATATCCTGTTTTGCCAAGACCTTTAAAGTTAACTCTACCATCTTTGGTTTCTGCACTTGTAAAGTAAACAGTTGGAAACCCTTGAATACCGAAAGCTTGCTGCAATTCGTTATTTTGACTTTTAAGTTCTGGAGTCTGCGCAACAGATCTAGGATAATCTAATTCGACTAAAACTACATTATCTGTCGCCCATTTTTTAAATTCAGCAGTCTTTAAAACTTCATTTTGCAAGCGAATACACCAACCACACCAATCACTGCCCGTAAAAAACATCAGCATAGGCTTTTGTTCCTTATTACTTACAGTAATTGCTTCTCTAACATCTGTATACCATTTTAATTCTTGTGCTTGAAGATTAGCAGCACCAATTAAAAACAAAGCAATAAGTACTATTTTTTTCATAATGGAAAATTTTATACAAATTTATGCAAAAAGTGATTACAATATAATTATTTAACTTCTTGCATTAATTTTCTAATTAATGGCGTTGCAACAATTAAAACAATACCCGCAATTAGAGAATACAAAGCTAATTGATAATATCCGTCTGTATAAGCAATAAGTTTAGACATTAATGTAGTTCCTGTATTGGCATCAGATATTTCAGCCCCTAATTTTCCTGCCGCAAACTGGCCAAATGCGCTTGACAAGAACCATAATCCCATCATCATTCCAAACAATCTTTTAGGCGATAATTTTGTAATTACCGACATTCCGATTGGACCAATACACAATTCCCCAAGAGTATACACAAGATAACCTAAAGCAAACACATCTAGAGAACTTAATCCGTCTTGATTTACAAAAAATCTGGCAGTGTAAAAAATGAAGAAACCTGCTGCAAGCAAAACAAATGACAAACCAAACTTAATAACCGTATTAGGTTCAATTTTTCGCTTAGCCATGAATATCCATAACAATCCCACTAACGGGCTAAAAATAACGACATACAATGAATTTATACTGTTATTTACCACATTTGGATCAATATTAAAAAACAACAATTTGTTAGATAAATTATCTTTTGCAAACAAAGACAATGAACCTCCCGATTGCTCAGAGATTGCCATAAACATAAAGTATCCAAATATGAATACAAAGGCAGCCAAAAGTTTTCGCTGCTGTTTTCCATCCTTTAACATTATCAGTTCATATGCAAAATATCCTAATGCTACTGCTCCCATAGTATACATAAAGTACTCTGTAAAATCAGAATTGATCACCATTATATAAACTAATGGTATCACAACAAAAGAACCTACATAAACTGCTATCTCGTAAAGATTTCGTTTTTTAGGCGTCTGATTTTCTAATGGAGAATTTCCAATTGGCGTTAAATGTTTTTTAGTCAAAAGAAAAGTTATAACTCCTATTATCATAACAATTGCAGCCGAAAGAAAACAAAGGCTCCAAGAATAGTTCTTCCCCAAATAAATAGGAATCGCTCCTCCAAGCATCCCCCCTATATTAATACCAGCATAAAACAATCCGTAACCTGCATCACGACGACCATCATTTTCATGATACAACTCCCCTACCATCGAAGAAACATTTGGCTTAAAGAAACCTGTCCCGATAATAGAAAGTGTTATTCCGTAATAAAAGAAATCATGAGGAGAGGCCGCAATAAGCAAATTCCCCAAAATCATCACGATTCCGCCAAAAAGCAGCGATTTCTTAAAACCTAAAATTTTATCGGCAAAAATTCCACCAATAAAGGTAAATGCATATACAAACGCTTGAATTGCCCCATATTGCAAATTTGCTTTTCCTTCCAGCAAACCTAATTGGTCTACCATAAAAAAAGCTAAAACCCCTCTCATTCCGTAGAAACAAAAACGCTCCCACATTTCAACCAAAAACAAGTACCACAATTGCTTTGGGTACTTGCCTTTAAAATTTTGAATTTCTTCTAAAGTAATATTGTTTTCCATTTTTTATCTAACACCGTGCATTAATTTTTTCAATAGTGGTGTTAAAGCAAATAACAAAATCGCCGCAATACCAGTTAGGACAACAAATACCATAAAGAATTCATATAAATTATGGATTTCAAATCCTGCAAAAATTGGATTTTGCGCACTAATCTGATGATGATCCAACAAAGCCAATTGGTCTGCTGAAAGCGTTATTTTTTTATCTAAAACTGCCTGAAGATCGATTCCAAGTTCTTTTGCTTTTGCAAATTTATCACCAGTTGCTGGCAAGATAGAACCTAAAGTTCCTCCTAATGCATATCCTGAAGCATTAGACAAAAAGAATACCCCGTATAATAATGATGCAAAACGTTTTGGAGATAATTTACCTACCAATGATAAACCAATTGGAGACAAACATAATTCTGCACATGTATTTAAGAAATATAATAAAATAAGCCATTTAACTAATAAAAGTCCAGAAGTCCCGATATAAGAAACCTGAGTTGCAATCATAAAGAAACTCACAGAAATGATCACTAATCCTGCAGCTAGTTTTACTGGAGATATTGGTTCTTTTCCTTTAGCTCTTAAAGTATCCCAAAGAACACTGAAAGGAACAGCCAAAACCACAACAAATAATCCGTTGAAAATCTGAACCATAGATGGCGGCATTGCCCAGCCAAAGAAATGTCTGTCTGTTTGATTATCTGCAATGAAAGTTAAAGAAGAACCTGCCTGTTCAAATGCTGCCCAAAAGAAGATAATAAAAAACGACACGATATAGATTACATAAATTCTATCTCTTTCAACTTTAGTTAAAGAGGTATCAGAAATAATCAATCCTGCTAATGCCAAACCACTTGAATAAATCAAAGTATAAATCAAGTTCTGCCCTACCACATAATGAAAAAAGAATCCTAAAGCAATAAATGCAATTCCTGCACCAATTAAAGCTTTAGTAGAAAAGTTTGCTTGCTGTGCTTCTCCTTCTTCAAAATCTGAAGCATCATTTTTAGAAGGAAGTCCTCCTAATGGTTTTCCTTCTGGAGAAACTACATATTTATTTTTTAAGAAGTAAAAAAGAATTGTACCTAGCAACATTGCAGTAGAAGCTGCTAAGAATCCCCATCTAAATGCATGGATATCTCTAATTCCACCTGCATCTTTAACATCTCCTAACAAAGGACAGATAGACTGACCTAAAAATGCTCCGATGTTAATACCCATATAGAAAATAGTAAATGCACTATCTAATTTTGTTTTTTCTTGTTTTGGATACAAACTTCCAACCATACTAGAAATGTTTGGTTTGAAGAATCCGTTACCAAAAACAATTACCCCTAACGCAGAGTACATAATGATTTTTGCTAAACCTAAATTAGATCCAAAAACACTTCCGCTCGTAAACAAAAGCAATTGTCCTATTGCCATCAACAATCCTCCTAATAAGATACAATTTCTGTTTCCTAAATATCGGTCAGCAACAAAACCACCTAGCATTGGTGTCAAATAACAAAGTCCAAGAAAACCTCCATAAATTAATGACGCTTCCTCTTCCTTCATCAATAATGAATTTACAAGAAATAAAGTCAATAAAGCTCGCATTCCATAAAAATTGAACCGCTCCCACATCTCCGTTCCAAACAATACCCAAAGTCCTTTTGGATGCGCAGTTTTTACTTGATTTTCTCCCATATTATTCGTTTATTTAATTAGGTTAAATTATTTTTAGATTATAAATTTTCTTTGATAAAGTTGGTCATTTTAGTATAAAGCTGAACTCTCGTTTTTCCGCCATAAATACCATGATCTTTATCTGGATAAATTTGAGAATCAAATTGTTTATTTGCCTGAATCAAAGCTTCCATCATTTGCATCGTGTTTTGAACATGAACATTGTCATCTGCAGAACCGTGAATCAGCAAGAACTTTCCTTTCAATTTATCAACGTGATTTATAGGAGAGTTTTGATCATATCCGCTTGCATTTTCTTGCGGAGTCTGCATGTATCTTTCTGTATAAACACTGTCATAAAATCTCCAGTTTGTCACAGGAGCAACTGCGATTGCCATTTTGAAAACATCATTTCCTTGAAAAATACAGTTAGAAGCCATAAATCCACCATAGCTCCATCCAAAGATTCCAATTCTTGAAGCATCAACATAAGGATAAGCGCCAATTACTTTTGCGGCATCGATCTGATCTTCAACTTCGTATTTTCCTAATTCTTTTTGAGTTACTTTTTTGAAATCAGCCCCTTTATAACCTGTCCCTCTTCCATCAACACAAGCCACGATGTAACCTTGCTGCGTTAATGAAGCGAACCAGTAATCATTAGAATTATTCCACTGATTTGCTACCTGCTGAGATCCTGGACCTGAATATTGGAACATGAAAACAGGATATTTTTTTGAAGGATCAAAATCTTTTGGCTTCAAAATCCATGCGTTCAATTCGTTCCCTTTAGCTGTTTTTAAAACAAAATATTCTTTTGAAGGAAGATTATATGCTTTCAATTTATCAGCAAGAGCTTGATTATTTTCGATAACCTGAATTTCTTTTCCTGATTTAGCCTCATTCAAAGTATAAGTTGTAGGCTGTGTATTGCTTGAAAAAGTTGTAATGAAGTATTGGAAATTTGGACTAAAAGTCGCTGCACTTGTTCCTGTTTTTGAAGACAAACGCACTTTATTTTTTCCATCTAAACCAACTCTGTAAAGATCTCTATTAATAGAACCATTTTCTGTAGATTGGTAGAAAATAGTTTTCGTTTTTTCGTCAAAACCATAGTATGAAACCACTTCCCAGTTTCCTTTTGTAACTTGATTTTTAAGTTTTCCGTTTTTATCATATACGTAAATATGATTAAAACCGTCTTTTTCGCTAGTCCAGATAAAACTGTTGTCTTTTAAGAAAGTCAAATTATCAGTAATATCTACATAGGCTTTGTCTTTTTCATTTAAAACTACTTTTGAAGTTGCCGTATTACCATCAATAAACAATATATCTAAATTATCTTGATGACGGTTTAAAACCTGTGCAGAAAGTACATTGGCATCATTTGTCCATTGCATTCTTGCAATGTAGAAATCATTATATTTTCCTAAATCTACTTTTTTAGTTGCTCCTGCAACTACATCATAGATATGCAATGAAACTTCTGAGTTTTTTTCTCCTGCTTTAGGATATTTAAAAGTTTCAATTTTTGGATATAAATCTTTATGGAAGATCGACATTGAAAACTCTGGAACCTGGCTTTCGTCAAAACGAATGTAAGCCACTTTTTTACTGTCTTTACTCCAGTCAAATGCACGCACAAAAGCAAACTCTTCTTCGTAAACCCAGTCAGTAATACCGTTTATAACTGCATTTTTCTTTCCATCTGTTGTAATAGCCGTAGATTTTTTTGATGCTACGTCGTATACATATAAGTTGTTTTCTTTTGCGTAAGCGATTTTAGTTCCGTCTGGTGAGAAAGTAGGCTCTTGAATCTGAAAATCAACAAGTTTAACCAGAGATTTTGCTGCGATATCATAAAGGAAATAATCGGCAGTAAATGAGTGACGGAATATTTTAGTTGAATTACAAGCAATTAAAATCTTTTTTTCAGAAGCATCAAAAGTATAGCTGTTAATTCCGTTAGCAAGTTCTTTGTAGTTTTTAGTATCGATAAGATTTGATACTTTTTTCAGCGTCGCAAAATCGTATAGATCAATCTGCATACTTCTGCTCGCTTGATCAACATTTAAAACAGTATATTGATTTGTATTTTTTAGCGATTGCAGTTCATCCATTCCTTTAGCCCGGAAAGTACCGCTAAAAACATTTTCGACAGTTATCTTCTGCTGCCCAAAAACAACTGCAGTTAAGAATAAAAGTACTGCAGTAAATTTGCTTGTATTCATTAGAATTATTTTAAATATAAAAAGAGCCCAATTTTAGTAAAAAAAATAAACATAATACACATTTTAAGTGTTAAATGTTAAAAAAAATAACGATTGCGTACTTTCATGTCTGAAATAGATTGCAATCAAAACTCTTAAAATAGTATCTTTGCCGCAACATTATTATTTAATACATTGAGAATGAACAACGCTGTTGCCGGATTTTCTAAATTATCCAAAAAAGAAAAAATTAACTGGATTGCAAATGAATATTTTTCAAATCCTGAAGAGGCGCAAAATATTATAAGAAATTACTGGAATTCAGACGAAAAGCTTCAGCAGCTTCATGATGAATTTATAGAAAACACCATTACAAACCTTTATATTCCACTTGGAGTTGCGCCTAATTTTTTGATCAACGGAAAATACAAAACCATTCCGATGGCAATTGAAGAAAGTTCTGTAGTTGCTGCAGCTTCGAAAGCCGCAAAATACTGGTCAACTAGAGGCGGATTTAAAGCAACAATTATCGATACCGAAAAAATTGGCCAAGTTCATTTTACATATAGTGGGGATGCAGAAAAATTGACCCAGTTTTTTGACCAAATCAAGCCAAAATTCTTTTCAGAAACGCAAAGTATTACCAAAAACATGCAACAGCGTGGTGGAGGTATTCTTGATATTAAATTAAAAGATAAAAGAAATTTACTAGAAAATTACTATCAGCTTCATGCTACTTTTGAAACCAAAGACAGCATGGGAGCCAATTTCATCAATTCTTGTTTAGAGCAATTTGCTACCACTTTAAAAGAAGAAGCTCAAAATTCTGACTTATGTCAAAATGGAGAAAAGCTGGAAGTTGTAATGAGCATTCTCTCTAATTATGTCCCTCATTGTCTAGTTAGAGCCGAAGTTTCTTGTCCAATTGAAGATTTAGCAGAAAAACATATTACCAATCCTCAAGAATTTGCAGAACGTTTTGTACAAGCCGTTCAAATCGCAGAAGTTGAACCTTTTAGAGCGGTTACACATAATAAAGGCATCATGAATGGTGTTGATGCTGTAATTCTGGCAACAGGAAACGATTTTAGAGCCGTAGAAGCTGGCGTACACGCGTATGCTGCTAAAAACGGACAATATTCAAGTTTATCTCATGCCAAAATTGAGAATGGAATTTTCAGTTTTTGGCTTGAAATTCCTTTGGCTGTTGGTACTGTTGGCGGTTTGACCTCTTTACATCCATTAGTAAAACTGTGCTTAGAGATTTTAGAAAAACCATCTGCTCCAGAATTAATGGAAATTGTAGCTGTTGCAGGTTTAGCACAAAATTTTGCAGCATTGCGTTCCTTAACTACAACAGGAATTCAAGAAGGCCACATGAAAATGCACCTTAATAACATTATCAATCAATTTGAAGCCACTGATGAAGAGCGTCATTTAATTAAAACGCATTTCAAAAAAACAGCTGTTTCTCATAGCGCTGTGGTAGAATTTATTGAGAATTTAAGAAAATAACCTAGTTAAAAAATACAATATTTTAAATTCCAAATTCCAATGTTAGTTCTTGGAATTTGGAATTTCAGATTTGGAATTTATAATAAAAAACAAGTATGTCAACAACCTTTTATAGCAACGGAAAACTTTTTATCGCAGGAGAATATCTAGTATTGGACGGGGCAGATGCTTTTGCATTGCCAACAAAATTTGGTCAGGATTTAGTAATTGAAGATTTCGACAATAAACAGATTGAATGGAAAAGCTATGATAATGACAAACGTTTATGGTTTGAAGAAACTATTTCTTTTAATGAAGTTATAAAAGGATCAGATCCACAAATTGACACGGTAAAATCAACTTTGGTTAACATTCTTCATGCAGCTTATTTATTGAATCCAAAATTTATTGATAATTCTAACGGATATAAAGTAAGCACGCATTTGAGTTTTCCAAAAAACTGGGGACTTGGAACTTCTTCTACCCTTATCAATAATATTGCGCAATGGGCCGAAATTAACGCTTTTACTTTACTAAAAAACAGTTTCGGAGGAAGTGGTTACGATATTGCCTGCGCACAAAATAACACTCCTGTTTTGTATCGCATAAAAGATAATTTTGTACAGCAGGTTGAATTTAATCCAGATTTTAAAGAGCATATTTATTTTGTTTATCTGAATAAAAAACAAAATAGCAAATCTGCTATATATTCATACAACAACCATAAAAACAATCATTTGACAGAAAGTGTTGCACAAAACAACAAAATTACAAATGCTATTCTCCATGCCAAAACATTAAAAGAATTTGCCTCAGCGGTTCAGAAACACGAAATTCATTTGAGCAATGTTTTAGAAATGCAAACTATTAAAGAGGCTATTTTTCCAGATTTTAACGGTGTCATTAAAAGTCTTGGGGCTTGGGGTGGCGATTTTGTAATGGTGCTTTCTAAAGAAAATCCGAAAGAGTATTTCTTTAATAAAGGATACGAGACTATTTTGACTTACGAAGAAATGATTCTATAAGATCACTCTCCTAAAAACAATTAATTTGCTCTTTTATTATTTTTAACGTGTTTTGTTTCCAAACGGCGAACAGATTTGCTTTCTTGCTCATTAGACTCTATAAGTCTATTATGCAAGCGCTCAGCCATTTTTTCGATGCTATTTGTAATAGAATCGTACACTACTTCCATTCGGCGATGTTTCTCTTCTTTTACAGCCCTTAAAACATCTTCTACAAAAACTTTATCGTATTTTTCGGCAACAGAATCATGCGTGTTTGTTAATCTGATCACATAATCGTTGCTCAAGATAGTAACTTTAAAATGCTGCTCTTCATTACTCAAATAATATTTCCCGCCCAATTCATCAACATTGATGTCGGTGCTGCTCACTTTTAAAAGCTCAATTATAATACCATAAATATGACTTTCTATTTTGGTATATACTCTTGGCTTCTTTCTGAAAAATTTAAAAGTAAAAAACATTAAATGATTGGTTATTAAAGCTTTTGTTTTTAGTTATTTATTCTTCTCTATTTTATTGTATGGCAAAAGCCAAAAATATGTTAAAAATAAAAATCCGAGCAAATTAACTGTAATAATTTGAAAATCACAAGTTTTTTAAATTAAATTTCGATAATTCCTATATACTTTAAGAAAATTAACGGTAAATAATTACAAAATAGAATTACTGGTATATTGTAAAAAAAGAAAAACCCCGAAACACCTAAAGCGTTTCGGGGTTTTTATATGATTAATTACTTTTTACTTAGTAGTTAAATTGTAATCTGTTGTCTTCAATTTTAGCATTGTTTTTCAACGCTGGTAATACTCTACTTGCATCAGATGCGCTTTGAGCTTTTACTTTTTCTACATAAGCAGCGTGATTAGCAATTGCAGGAGCTTTTACTGTTTTGATGTTTTTTACAACGTATACTCCAGTATTTCCTTCAATTGGAGCAGAGATTTTATTTGCAGTTAAAGCAAATGCATTACCTACAACTCTTGGCTCTTGCCCAACTCCACCAGGTAGAACTGGATTATCAAGAGTTACATCTGCAGCTTGCTGAACAGCAACTCCCGCAGCTTTAGCGATAGCCTCAAGGCTTGAACCTTGCATTTTAGCTTTTAATAATTCTGCTTTTTTCTTGTTCTTCAAGATTGGCTCTACATAAGGTCTTGCCATATCAACAGAAACTAAACCAGATTTGTTTTCACCTTTATATTGCGCAATAACGTGTCCGATGTTTGCAATTTCAAAACGTTTTACGTCTCCTTTACCTGTTTCTTTATCAAAAGCCCATCTTACAATGTTACGTTGGTTTCCTAATGGTCCAAATGCTTCATCCATAGCTTTTGCATTAACTGGCTGGGCAACTTTTAAACCTAATTCTTTTGCTGCAGCATTGAAATCTTTATCAGCAGCATCCATTTCAAATTTAGTTGCTAATGTAAATACTTTATCAGAAGTAGCTTCAGATGGCTCGATTTTTTGAGCAATTGTAGCTAAACGAATTCCGTCTTGTTTGTCTGTAATTTTGATTACGTGAAATCCGAAAGGAGTTTCAACTAAACCAACTTTACCAATTCCGTTGCTGAATACAAAATCATTGAAAGGTTTTACCATTTGGTTTGGCCCAAAATATCCTAAATCACCACCTTGCTGTGCAGATGAATCATCAGAACTTGTAAAAGCCAACATCATAAAACTATCTGGATTAGCTTGAACTTGTGCTAAAATTTCTTCAGCTTTAGCTTTAGCTTCTTCTTTCGTTCTTTTTTCTTTTTGGTTTGGAGTTTGAGATCCTTCGTAACCAATTAAGATATGACTTGCTTTTGCATTAACACCAGCTTTAAATCCTTGAGATTTAGAAATCGCATAGTATCTTCCGTAAACGTATGGTCCGTAGATTGCTCCAGCAGGTAAGCTGAATAATTTGTCAGCATCAACAGCTGGCAATGCATTTTTAGGAACGTAAGTAGAATCGTAAGGAACATCAGAATTTGCATTTACAAATTCAGCAATGTTTGTAGCATTTCTAAATCCTGGCAACGAATCATTTTTACCAGTTTTTGCGTTGTAAACAACACTTCCTGATAATAATGCAGTCAATTTAGCTTTAATTTCAGCCTCATCTTCTTTAGAAGCTTTATCTTCAACTAAAACGTATTGAATTTCACGAGTTGCATCTGCTTTGAATTTTTTCTCGTTTTTCTTCATGTAAGCAACAATCTCGTCATCAGAAACTTTTACTTCACTATCTTTAATAGAAGAATATGGAGCAGCTGCAAATGCAAAACTTACTTTATTAGTTTCCATTTCATACTTTAATTTTCCTTCACTAGCAGTTGTGTAAAGTCCTGATTTAATTAAAGTATTATAGATTTGAAACTTCGCGTTCAATTCAGCATCTTTCTCTTTTTGAGCGATGTATTGCGCTGCTTCTGGATTTGATTTAAAATAATCTTTAAACTTAACAACATCAAAAATTCCTGCTGCGTTTAAAAACATTGGGTTTTTACCAATATTTGGATCTGATTTCAAAACCTCTAAAATGTGTTTTTCACCAACTCTCAATCCTAATTTATCAAATTGCGATGACAATAAAGCGATTGAAACTTCTTGATCCCAAACTCTGTTTGCAGCTTCAGTGGAAGTTATACCTTGCCCACTTTTTTCAACATTACTAACTTTAACTCTAAAGTCTTCAAATGAAATATCTTTTCCATCGATGCTTCCTACATCTTTTGAACTTTGACCGAATGTTCCTCTTGTGAATAGATCTTGTATTATAAATGCAAATAATGCAAGTGCAATAACTCCTATCAATAAAGCGGAACGCTGTCTAATTTTTGCTAAAACTGCCATTTTATTATCGTTAATTTTATATTCAGTTTGCGAAAATACAATTATCTAGTTAATAACAATACAACTAGCGTTTTATTTTCAACATTTTTTTTCATTAATTTAAAAAATCACTCTTTAATTGTCAATTTGACTAGTTCTATTTTCTTATTTGACGCCTCTTCAATAGAAAAATGAAACTTATCTATTACAATCTTATCTCCTTTTTGTGGGATTTCTTTTGTATGATATACAATAAAACCTCCTAATGTGCCATAAGAATCTTCTTCGGGAATCATTAATTTATAGGTTTCATTCAAATACTCGACATCTAATCGAGTTGAAAACAAGTATTTGCCTTCTCCTATTTCTTCTTCAATCAATTCCTCATCCAAATCATGTTCATCTTCAATTTCGCCGAAAAGCTCTTCTACAATATCTTCAATTGTAATAATTCCAGAAGTTCCTCCGTATTCATCTAAAACAACAGCAACATTTTTTCGTTTTTTGATCAATAAATTCAGTACATCTTTTATTAAAATCGTTTCTGGAACAAATTCAACCGTCATTAAAACCGATTTTATTGTTGTCGGCTTTTTAAACAAATCGAACGAATGGACATAACCTACAATATCATCTAATGAATTTTGGCTTACAATAATTTTAGAATATCCTGTTTCTATAAACAATGCTTTAAGATCATCTACTGTATCAAACAAATCTATATCTACAATTTCTGTTCGGGGCGTCATAATATCACGCGCCTTAACAGCGGAGAATTCTAATGCATTTTGAAAAATCTGAATTTCAGAATCCACTTCTTCATCTTCTTCAACTGTACTCATTTGTTCCGTAATATAATTTCCGAGTTCAATTCGGCTAAACAAATGAATTTGACTTCCTTCTGTTTTAAAAAATCTGCTCAGTACAAAATCTGCAATCCAAATAAAAAAGGTGGAGATGTAATAAAATAATCGGTAGAATAAATAAGCCGGAAGAGCCAGAATCTTGATTAAGGAATTGGCATAAATTTGAAAAAACACCTTCGGAAAAAACTCTGAAGTAAGCAAAACGACAAAGGTTGCAAGAAGTGTCTGGATAAGTATATTCCACCAATCAGAAAAATTCAATCCAAAATAAGCCATCCAACCTAAAATAAGATCGCCCATAAAAAAACCGTAAATAACCAAGGCCACATTGTTGCCAATAAGCATGGCAGCAATAAATTTGGATGGATTTTCGGTTAGTTTTGTTAAGATTCGAGACAGAAAATCATCTTGTTTCTTTTCTATCTCAAGATAAATTTTGTTGGCGGATGTAAAAGCAATTTCCATCCCAGAGAAAAAGGCTGCTAGTATTAAACATATTATTATAATACTAATTTCCATTTTTATTGGTTTTTGTTTCGATCGTTATGCTTATTAAGAAATCTTCTCCTAAAGAAAAACATAAAAATAGCCATTCCCGCAATTACAAAATAAAAAGGATAGCTCTCATCTCCTTCATTTAGTTTCACTATACCATCGTAAGTAAAAAAAACCGCAAAAAGGATGTAAACGTATTGTGTATATTTTAAATAACCCATAATATTATATTTCTTCGTCAGATTCAATTTCGCCGCTTATTCGCTGCGAATTAATCACTTTAAAATCTTTGCTAAAATCTATTCCTTGACCATAGGAAACTCCTTTAATATCGGTCAGTTTGAACTTTCGTTCTGTATAGAACCATTCGTTTTTTTGATCAAAATACAATTGTTCTGTTTCTAAAACCTGTCCAGCTTCAGAAGTAATTTTCACTTTTCCGATCAAATCAATGATTCCTGTATTTTTATAAGAAACTGCATAATTTCCTCTTATAAAGGTACGCTTTTGCTTTTTATCATATAAGGTAACATCGATTCCTTTAGGAAATTCTGTAAAAGGAAAATCAAGATTTGAATAATCTAACATTTTCGGACTTATCAAAACTCCTGTAATGCGTCCAGAATCTGTATATTTAATATTTACAGTATCGGCATCGCTGGCAGGAACAAATTCTGAGAAGTTAATTTTCTGAACTTCTTTAAAATTACTTTCGCATCCAAAAAACATTGTCACAGCAAAAACTGTGACAACTATCAGACTATATCTTTTTGGTAAATTCATTCGCCAAATGTAGTAAATTGTAATGAGCTTCTAAAAGATAAAATATTTTGTTTATTGGAATTTACTCTTCACAAACCACTTGTCATTGAAAGAGAAACTCAAACTAAAATTAACATAATTCTCCTGTACTAAATCGGCTGAAGTTGTACCGCGCTTACCAAATTCAATTCCAAAATTCACATTTGAGAAAGACCCTGGAATCGGAATTCCTGCTCCTAATGTCATTCCTACATCTTTAATTGATTCGTTATTTACAATCAGACCAATTTTTTCGTATTTCAAACCTGCTCTATAAGTAATTCTGCTCATGTAACTAGTAAAAGAATTATAATTTGGAAGGTAATATCCTCCTAGAGCATATTTAGAATAGCTCTCATATCTCACATTACTTGCAGCATTATAATAATTTGCTAACTGTCCGTCTCCTTGAAAAGTCATATTTGCCCCTACAAGCCATTTTCTAGCTTCACCAATACCCACACCAATACTTAACTTGTTTGGAAGTTTTAGTTTAGTTGCTTCAGCTGGAACCACAATAGGTTCTGGATCTCCTTGAACAGAAATAACTCTTGTATTGTCCGAATTCAGATTACTTGCAAAAGAATAGCTTAAACTAGAAAATATGCTGGTTTTATTGTAGATCTTTTTCTGGTACATTGTTCCAAAACTGAATGCCACGCCTGAAAGTTCAGAGGTATTAACTTCTGCCGTTCCGTTTTGAACTCCAGTAATAGCTTCTATGCTTGTAGTTGTAATTTTTCCAAAATTATATTGTGCATCTACTCCAATATTCCAGTTTTGCATTATTTTATAAGACAAACCAAAATACACCTTATTTACACCACCTTTTCCGTCAAGCTGAGAACTTACTGCTCCTTCTGTAGCCGAATTGTCCTCACGGATTTTGTATCCAACTGAAGTTACAGGAATTAAACCAAATGAAGCACCGAATTTTCCCATTGGGATTCCTAATGCCAAATAATCAAAAGTAGAACGCTGTGCTTTTTCTGATGTAGAAGTTGTTTTTAAATTTGAAGTTGCAAATGTTCCTCCAACTGTAAAAGTTGTCTGAATTAAGCTGGCATAACTTGCCGGATTTTCTAAATTTAAGTGAATCGTATCTTGTTCTACCGCAACTCCTGCCATAGATCTGTTTTCAAGTGTTCCCTTGAATCTCACATCTCCTATTCCGAAAAAAGAATAAGGCGAAGCAGTACCTTGTTGAGCGAATGAAACGAACGATATAAGCAAACAAGCGCTTAGTATTACTTTTTTAATCATTGTCGATTTTATATTGATATGTTTGGCTCAAACTCTCCAAAAGGAAATTTGAATTGGCAAATATGGTATTTTTTAATCGTTTAGCCAAAAAATCTGCATCACCTCCCGTTAAAATTATGATAAAATTTAAAAACTCTTTCCGATATTCATCGATAAAACCGTCAATCTCATAGACGAAACCGTTGACAACACCAGAATGTATGGCTTGAGCTGTAGAGTTTCCTACATAAGAATCGGGTGATTCTAAGGTTAATAACGGCAGTCTAGCCGTAAAATTATGCAGTGCTTCATATCGCAAACGAAGACCTGGAGAAATGGCTCCTCCTAAATAATTATCATTTTCGTCGATAAAATCGTAGGTAATGCAAGTTCCTGCATCTATAACCAAACGGTTCTGTTTTGGAAATTGCAATGTTGCTCCTGCTGCCAAAATCATTCGGTCTATTCCTAAAGTTTTTGGCGTTGCATATTTATTATGGAAAGGAAAAACATCTTCGTGGGTAAAAAAATGAACTTTTAGTCTGTTTTCGAAAGACAAAAACGATTGTTTTTCGACACTTCCTACCGAAGCAACAACCAAATCGGAGCATTTTGGATATTTTTCTAAAATTTTTTCAATTTTTTTTTCGATTTCATTTTTATCAAAAACAAAATTTTCCAGAGTAGTATTCCCCTCAAAGACAGACGCTTTAATTCTAGTATTTCCAACATCGACCGTTAAAATCATATTTCCTTTTTTGCTTTTGCGAAGATACGAATTGATTTTTTCTAAAAAATGTTTTGCACAAACCAAAAATGATTATATATTTGCACCCGCAACAAGCACGGTACCTTAGCTCAGATGGTAGAGCAATGGACTGAAAATCCATGTGTCCCTGGTTCGATCCCTGGAGGTACCACAAAACCCGAATAGAAATATTCGGGTTTTTTGTTTTTATACTTTTCTATATTTTTTAACCGCCAAGATCGCTAGGACTTACGCAAAGGTTCGCAAAGTTTAATTTTAAAAACTTTGCGAACCTTTGCGCTTTTTCTTTGCGCCTTTGCGGTTAAAGTCAAAAGTCAACAAATTAATAGTTTTTGTTAAAAAAGTATTGACTGAATAAAAAATAATCTTATATATTCGTAAAACTGTATTTTTATATTTCATTCATTAATAAGATCTCAAAGCAGTTTTATGAGCAAAACTTCTACTAAGGGCATTTGGAAAGTAATTTCAGCCTCTTCTATGGGCACCATGATTGAATGGTACGATTTTTACATTTTTGGCAGTCTGGCTGTCGTTATTTCAACAAAATTTTTCCCCAGCGACAATCCCACTGCAGCCTTTCTGTCTACTTTAGCCACATTTGCTGCCGGATTTGTAGTTCGCCCATTTGGAGCTTTGTTTTTTGGAAGACTTGGCGATATTATTGGACGTAAATACACTTTTATGGCTACCTTATTATTAATGGGTGGCTCAACCTTTTTAATTGGCTGTATTCCTAGTTATGAAACAATTGGTTTTCTAGCTCCTTTATTAGTTTTGATTTTGCGCTTGCTTCAAGGTCTTGCTCTTGGAGGTGAATATGGCGGTGCTGCTACATATGTTGCTGAGCACGCGCCTGCAGGAGAAAAAGGATATTGGACTTCTTGGATTCAGACTACTGCTACTGTTGGTTTATTTATTTCTCTAATGGTTATTCTAGCCACTAAAAACGTGCTATCTGCCGAAGCTTTTGATTTATGGGGATGGCGTGTTCCTTTTTGGGTTTCGATTGCCATGGTTGGCGTTTCTTATTTGATTCGAAAAAACATGGATGAATCTCCTGTTTTCGCGAAAGCTAAAAAAGAAGGAACTACAAGTACAAACCCGCTAAAAGAGAGTTTTGGAAACCGATACAATTTAAAATTTGTGCTTTTGGCTTTGTTTGGAGCCACCATGGGACAAGGCGTTGTCTGGTATACAGGACAATTCTACGCGATGAGCTTTATGAAAACGGTGATGAATATTGACTCTTCGCAAGTAGATGAATTGTTAGGAATTGCTCTCTTAATTGGAACTCCATTTTTTATTGTTTTTGGATGGCTGAGCGATAAAGTTGGACGCAAGTACATTATGATGTTCGGAATGCTGATTGCAATACTATCCTATAGACCTATTTATAAGATGATGTACAATACGACTGATATAAGCAGGAAAACAGAGATTCTTGAAACCCCAAGAATTTCAACTGAAAACAAAGCTGATGGAAGTTCGGTTACAATTACTGAAAAAAAATATACAGACGGTACATCTGTGGTGGAGAAAAAAACGTACATGGACAAAAAAGATGCTCAAACCAGCATTTCAATAACAATTAATTCAAGCGATAAATGGACATTAACCTTCTTAGTTTTTATTCAAGTGCTTTTTGTAACTATGGTTTACGGTCCGATTGCAGCATTTTTAGTTGAGATGTTTCCAACCAAAATCAGATACACTTCCATGTCGCTACCTTATCACGTAGGAAATGGAATCTTTGGCGGATTGCTTCCTGCTATTTCTACTTATTTTGTATCACACGCCAAAACAGCAGGCAAAGCTGATTTTTATTTGGATGGATTATGGTATCCTATAATTATTGCCGGAATCTGCTTTGTTATTGGAATGGTTTATATTGACAACAAAAACAAAATTACTCACCTTTAAAATTTACAAAAAAAAATGAATGCGATTAAACAAGTTTTAGGGGCGTTATGGATTGCTTTGGCCGCAGCTGCTGCCTATTTTTGCGTGTTTGAATTTGGCTTACCAAAACTTCTTTCAGACCAACAGGACGATTTAGTATTTGGCGTAATTATTCTATTTATACTAACGCCACTTATTGTTATGGGTTTAGGAACATTTGGGTATTATTCTTTGATTGGAGAATATAACGACCCTAAAAGGAAAAAATAAACAAGACTTTTATATCACAAAAAACCACTTAAACAAAAAAAAGGCTGTCCATTTCTAGACAGCCCTTTTTCATTACTAACCAAACCTAATTTTTAATAAACTTCACAACGCGAACTTTGTTATTCTCGTCAAACGTCTTTACAAGATATATTCCAGAGGTTAAACCACTCACTGAGAATTGATATTCCATATTTCCGTTTGTATTAAATGTTTTTACTAATTGTCCTGCAATAGAATAGATATCAACTTTTGAGGTTTTAAAACCTAAAGTAAAATAATCGGCAACAGGATTTGGGTATAAGCTAACCTGATTCCCTTTTTCAAAATCTTCAATCGCAAGATTTGCCTGCTTATTACCATAAATTCTATATTCTCCCGGAGCTAAATTTATTGTCGCATTTACATCGGCAACATTAATCGTCGAATTATCCATTAAATTGTACCATGCACCAGTATATTGAAATCCCGGAATCATATTTTGTGCAACTGTATCAAAATTTGCCAAAATCACAACGTCCTTTAACTGAGATGAAGCAAGATTGCTATTTGTGATTTTGATATTTACTGTTAAAGTAGCGGCATTGGCCATTGTTGCCGTTCCTAAAAACACAGGCTCTACTTTTTTAAGGGTAATCATCTTAGCCCAATCGTTGTAAATTTTATTTCTGTTTGAATCGCCAAGCCAATTTTCTGTCCATTGTGGCTGTGGTTTTGTATCTAATTTACAATCGCCCGGAGTTGTTGATGTTTCATCATTTACAGTTCCGTTATTACAGCTAAAGATAGAATCATCCATTCCTAGTTCTCCAAAATGCCAGATCATTTTTGGCCCTGGAATCAGTAAAGAAACTGCTCCAATTGCAGACATTCTAGACAATGCTGTATTTAATGTTTTTACATTATAACTTCCGTTTGAAGCTCCATATTGCACATTTTTGTACATCAAACGTTCTTCGTCATGACTTTCAGCATAACCCATTAAACGATTGGCTGTGAATCCGCGGTTTGCACTATTCATTCTAAAAATGTTACTTTCGGAAGCATACCCCATTGACAATTGATTGTACTCTTTTGTCATTTTTCCCCACATCATTATCCCCTTGCTTGGTGTTTCAGCTATTCTGTAATCTGCCCATTCCTTTTCTTCCGCATCAGTTCCTAAATTTTCAAAAATGGTATAATGCGTCGGATCTATTGTCCAAGAAAAGTCAGCATATTTTTTCAAAACATCGACGCGATCTTGTTTGTACGAATCGGTACAAGCATTATCTCCTGCTGTGCATAATTGCGTAAATCCTTTAGTTAAATCCCAACGAAAACCATCAATTTTATATTCTTCGATCCATTGTTTAATAACCCTATTTACATAATACTGGGTTTTTAAAGATTGATGATTAAAGTCTTCACCAACACTATAACTATGTTTTGCTACTGTATTAAAATATGGATTTTCTGCAGTTGGCGAACCAAAACCATCTCCATCTGGATCATTCATCCACATTCTCACCATCGGATTTCTTCCGAAAGCATGATTTAAAGCTACATCGAGAATTACTGCAATTCCATTTTGATGGCACAAATCAATAAACTCTTTTAACTTATCTGAAGTTCCGTAAAACTTATCCAGAGCCATATGAAATGAGGTATTATAACCCCAGCTTTCATTGCCTTCAAATTCCATTACTGGCATTAATTCGATCGCATTGATTTTTAGATTTTTAAAGTAATCTATTTTATCAATTAAGCTTTGATAGCTTCTTGCCACATCAAAATCACGAACTAAAACTTCATAAACAACTAATTTTTCCTTTTCTGGTTTTTCAAAATTAGTTACCTGCCAATTATAGGGAGTCTGTCCTGTTTTTAAAACTGTAACCTCAAAATTTTGTCCCACAGGATAAACAGGCATATTTGGATATTTTGAAGCGGGAATCGAAGGATCGTCATAAGGAGATAAAACCAACGTTGAATATGGATCTGCCGTTTTTACCATTGATGGCGAATTTGCAAGTGGCGTTGCATCGACAACCCAATACTGATATGTATTATTTTCCCCTGAAACCAAACCTGTTATTTCTAACCAAAATTTTCCTGAAGACGGATCTTTTTTCATGGCATAGGCTAATGTAGGTTGCCAATTATTAAAACTTCCCGCTACATATACAAAATCTTTTAGAGGTGCATCTAACACCAAAGTTGCCTTTGTAAAATCGGTAGGATTATAATTAATTCCATCAACCAAACCTGCAGGCATAGCTTCAGAAACCGTATTTGGATTTATAACTACTGTAAATTTCTTTGAAACTACGATCGCTCCTTGAGTAGCGATCAATTCATAATTTTGATTCCCTGTAATATTAGTATGTGTATAAGAATAACTTGAAGTACTGGTATTTGTATTGATTGTTGTTCCGTTAGCTTTTAATGTATAACTCCCCGCACCTCCAGTATTTGTTGCCGTAATATTAAAACTTGAACCAGAATTAATAATGGTTGTACTATTTTCGACTGGAGAAGTCAAAGTAACTTGAAAAGATCCTACATTAAGAAAAAAATCGGAACAAGATGGCGCCAATTTCATCGTCTGACTTCCATTCGCGCTTCTAAATACAATTCCCATTTTGGTTGCTGCAATTTGCTGAGCCGATGTTAATCCGAAATAGATACTAGGAGTAATTGTAATGCTCCAAGTGCCATTCGCATTTTTAGTCATTAGACCAACACCATCATCTGCACCCCAATTCCCTTTGGCGGTTTGCCAAGGACTTGCATCGGTACCAATTCCTGAATGCATATATACTTTTGTTGGATTAGTTCCCATTGTATTGCAAGTGCTTGATGCAAAAGAAGCCGTAATCGTAATAGGCTCATTGACCTGAAATACTGCTGGTGAAACCGATATTTGCTGAGCATGAATAGCAAGTGACAGTAAAAAGAAAATAAAAAGTATTGTTTTTTTCATAATCTCGTGGTTTGTTTGGTTAGTTAGTTTGATTAAAAAAGGGCTATCTGGAGATAGCCCTTTTTCAGTTATTAACTGAAGTTTTTATTGATTAGGAATCATCATGTAACTTCCGTCTAAATCATTGAAATAAATAACATATTTAGATTTTGCAACTGGTATATTCTCACCGTTTCCTCCTCCAGAAAAAGGAGTGGTACCGCCCCATGAAACATCCCAAGCATCATTTGCTCTAAATTTCATTCCACCATCTTTTAAAGACGTTACACCTAAAGTCCAAATATGCGCATTAAAAGTTGATTTTACCATTGGCGTTGATGCATCCCATCCTTTTGAAGTTGCATCTCCAATAATGCCTACCTTATCATATGTTGGCGCTGTAGCTCCTGCTGCATATGCTTCCAAAGTATAAGTTAACTTTTGAATATCCATTTTAAATTTATAGTAACCGTCGCTAGGAACAGGTATAGCTGCAGGATCTGGATCAGACGCTCCTCTATATATCAAAGTACCTGCATTACCTCCATACATTGGAGTCCAACTTCCTAAATCTTTAATAGTTTTAAAAGATCCTGCTTTAAAGAATCCTGTAAATGAATATTCATTCGCATTTTTTGGATTTCTAAATAGAATTTGGTTTCCTTTATTGTTATCCCAACCAGAAGCAGTTGCATCACCAACTAAATACCAATCAGCAAAGTCGTAAGGAACCTTTCCTGTGTAAGGAGTTACATTAATTGTAATTAAGCCTTTTGATACTTGAGCAAAACTTCCTGAAACATTTGATGTAATTTTAACATCATACATTGCCGCAACTTCTGGCTCTCCGCCAAGATCTATTGCCGCTTGGTTTAATTCTTTAGTTAGTACTGACACTTCAGTAATACCATTAACAGTAGTTTGAAGTGTTTTAGCTGCTGTAAAATCTCCACCTTTCTTATCAATTAATAAAGTATATTTTACAGCTACTGGTGTAGAATATGTCGCAGCTGACCAAGTAAATTTAGCAACTACTTCTGTAGCTTTTTCAACATCTAGAACATAATTTTGTCCTGTTGCCGGCGCTGTAATTTCAGGAGCCGTACCAACATTAAGAATTGGTCTTTCATCTACAGCATCAGCATTACACGACACCGCCAATACACCAATAAATGCGATTAAAATTTTATATATATTTTTCATTTTAGTTCTAATTAGATATTAGTATCCAGGATTTTGCTTCAATGTAGGATTAGCTTGGATCGTTTTAGAAGGAATTGGCATTAAATCTCTATATGAGTCTGTTGCCACACCATCCATTAAACCACCTTTCCATTGCCAAATTTTACTTCCTCCTGTGAATTTCCCAAAACGAATCAAATCTGTTCTTCTATGGCATTCCCAGTACAATTCTCTTCCTCTTTCTGCTAATATAAAATCAAGAGTCAAATCTGCACTTGAAATTGTAGTTGCTTCTGCTCTTCCTCTTATTTGATTAACATAACCAACTGCCGTAGCAATATTTCCTGTAGTTGCACCTCTAACCACAGCTTCAGCGTACATTAAATAAGCATCAGATAAACGGAATACTGGAAAATCTGTATCAGGTATATCAGCTCTCTGAGCCGCTGAACCATCAGATTTTTTGTTGGTATATTTTTTTACACCATATCCATCAGTAAATGTTGACAAGTTGGTAATGTCTAAAGCTTGACCATCTGTATGAAAAATTCCTCTTTTATCTCCAGTAGCAGTAGCATCAGGAAAAAGAGCCACAAACTCTTTACGAGCTCTAGTACCATACCAACCTCCGTCCATACCTAGAGTAGCAGCATCAATACTTCCTCCAATAGCAGCATGAATAATAAAACTCATTCCTCCACCAGTTGCACGTATAGCGTTTCCATCACTGATGATTGGGAAGATAAACTCACTTTGAGCACCGTTTGTATTATTATCTGCAGAGAATAAGTAAGCATAAGGAACGTCTGCAAATGTATATCCTGAATTAATAATCTCAGAACATAAAGTCGCTACTTCATTATTTCTTTCAGTTCCTGTATATACTTTAGAATTTAAATAAATTTGAGCCAACAAAAACTTAGCTGCCACTTTATCAACTCTACCGTATTCATTTGTTCTTGCATTTGCCAAACTATTATCTAAATCTTTCAATTCAGACTCTACAAAAGCAAATACTTCTGCTCTTGTTTTTTGTACCGGATAATAGAATCCAACAGGATCTGCCTCTGTAGTAATTGGCACATTACCAAATAAATCCATTAAATTTACATATGAATAAGCTCTTAAGAAACGTGCTTCTGCTCTAAATGTTGCTATTTCAGCTTTTAGATTAGAATCAACACCTCTTTCTGCTAGTTTTTCATCTGTAGTTTGTCTTAAAAATTCATTTGCAACACTGATATGATAAGATGCTCTTGAATAAGTACCATATAAAAACTCATTTACAGGTGACCAAGTTTGCATGTTTAATGTTGGCAAAGTTCCATCAGACCAAGCAATAACTGCTTCATCTGTAGGCAATTCTTGTGTCACAAAAAGTAAACGTAAGTAACTACTAAAATCACCACTAAGACCAGAAATATCCGCTTGTCCATCACCATCGTTTCCTCCTACATATAGTCCAGCATATAATTTAGCCAAAACTTGCTTATAAGAGTCTGGGTCTTGAAAAAAAGTATCTGATAAAAATTCATCATCATCTTTTGGTGTCACGTTTAAATCGTCAGTACACGAAGTAAGCGTCATACTTATTCCTAAAATAAATAGGAAGAAATAAGATATATATTTAAATGATATTTTCATTTTGTATGTTTTAAATTTTTTGTTTTTCAATGTACTATTAGAAACTTGCATTTACGCCAAACAAGAATGTTCTTGCTCTTGGATAAACGTTACCATCAATTCCGTTGAATTTCTCAGGATCTAATCCATCATATTTTGTAAGTACAAAAACGTTTTGAACACCTGCAGAGAATCTTAATGAAGCTGCTTTTAATAAAGATTTATCTAAAGTATATCCAAGAGTTATGTTATCCAATTTGATGAAAGAAGCATCTTTCACATAATAATTAGATAAATAACGCTGTGTTCCGTTGTCTTCAAAAACAAATCCAGTATTTAAGTAATCTGAACTCACATTTGCCAAGTCAGTTTGTCTTCTTAAACCAGCGTCAGAATACCCCATGTTAGAATTTACGTTATCAAAAATGTAATTTCCTACACTCGCTCTCCAGTTCATTGTAAAATCAAACTTTTTGTAGTTTAATGCCGAGAACAAACCAAATGTATAATCTGCCGTTGGTTTTTTATATCTGTAACGGTCATTTGCATCAATTTTACCATCTCCATTTCTGTCTACATAAGCGCCAGCAATAGGTTTTTTGTTCGCATCGTACAATTGTTCGTATACGAAGAATGAATTTGGAGCAGATCCAACTGTATTAATCAAGACTTTGTTTCCATTTCCTCCTTTAATATTATCTCCTACCTCATAACCTTGGAAACCTTCAACAGTTTGACCTAAATCTTCAATTTTTTGATCTAAGTAAGTAGCATTAACAGCAACATTCCAAGTTAAGTTATCTTTTTTGATAATATCTGATTGAAGGCTAAACTCAAGTCCTTTAGTTCTTAAATCACCAATATTATTATATCCTTGATTTCTCAAGTTAGCACCATCTGGAACCAATACATCAGCTAATAAATCAGATGACTTTTTATCAAAGTAGTTAATTGTTCCTGTGATTCTATCATTTAAGAATCCAAAATCAACCCCAATATTCATCTCAGATAATTCTTCCCATTTAATATTTGGGTTATATCCTTCTGGCCTAGCTGTTCTGTAAACAACACCATTAAACACATATTGAGTATTAACAGTACCAAGAGTTACCCTTCTTAAATAATCATACTGTGGCGGAATATCTTGTTGTCCAGTAGTACCGTAACCAGCTCTTAATTTTAAACTAGAAAGCGTTTCATTATCTTTTAGGAAAGACTCTTCGGCAATATTCCAAGCAAAGGCACCTCCCATAAAGTTACCCCATCTGTTATCTTTAGAAAAACGTGAAGTTCCGTCTCTTCTATAATTTAAAGTCAATAAATATCTACTATCGTAACCTAAGTTCAAACGACCAAAGAACGATTGTAAATTGATATCTGGATCAGTAATAACATCTTCATTTCTAGTAGAAGCAGGCTGTGTAAGCTCTCCTGACTGATATTTTTCTTTTTGAAACAACTGATAGTTATAACCAGCAGTAGCATCTAATTTAAGTTTTCCTAAATTTTTAGTGTAAACAAAATACGTATTCAAGTTTTTATTTTGAAGATCATCTGTATACGTATTATTATTTCCTAAATTCACCCAATTTCCAGTACTAAAAGGATTTGGCTGATATCCTAAAGCACTTTCTGTACTTTGTCTGTTGTATCCACTACTATCAAATCTGTCAATACCAGCTTCAGCAACCACTCTTAAATCTTCAAAGAAATGAAATTTATAGTCTATGCTAATATTACCCCATTTTCTAGTAGATTTAGATCTTTTATCTTCCTGATTTAATCTCGCAACTGGGTTTTTAGCTGGCAATAATGCTAAGTTTCCGTTTGGCTCTAACCACTCGAAATATCCTCCATAACGAGAACCTTCTTGGTAAGGAGATTGCGTAGGATCAAAACTGATTGCAGAACCAATAACTGCATCTTCATCCTGAAATTGATTTTTACTGAAAGATAAGTTTCCGCTAATGTCAATTTTTAAGTGATTATCAAATAAAACTGGATTTAACGATATCGATGTCGTTGTTCTTTCAAAAGAAGTGTTTCTTAAAATTCCAGGATTATCAACGTTTCCAACAGATAAACGCACAGGCAATTTATTGAATAAAGCACCGCTTACAGAGATATTATTGTTTGTTGTTAAAGCTGTATGGAAAATTTCATCCTGCCAGTTTGTACTTGCAGTCCCCATTAATGCTTTTTGAGCATCAGATCCTTTTGTATTTACAAAATTACGGAATTGATCTGCACTTAAAACATCCACAGTATTAGCAACAGTATTGATACCAACTTGAGAGCTGAAATTAACTTTCACACCACCTTTAGTTCCTTTTTTAGTTGTAATTACAATTACTCCATTTGCAGCACGAGAACCATAAATAGCGGCTGCCGAAGCATCTTTCAATACTGTAAAAGACTCAATATCATTAGGATCAATAGTAGACAAAATACTTGTAGCACCACTTGGAACAGCATTACTCAATGGAAGTCCGTCCAAAATAATCAATGGATCGTTAGAAGCACTTAATGAAGATCCTCCACGAATTCTAATATCTGCTTTTGCTCCTGGAGCTCCTCCTCCAACAACATTAACACCAGCAATACGTCCACCAATTAAACTTTCTGGTGTTACGTTAATACCTTTGTTAAATTCTTTTGCTGAAATTTGAGAAACAGAACCCGTAGCATCTTTTTTCTTAACAGTACCATAACCTACTTGTACAACAACTTCTTGTAATTGATTTGTATCTTCGCTTAAAGAAACTGCTAAGTTTTTTTGACCATTAAATACAATAGTCTCTGTTTTGTATCCGATAAATGAAACTAAAATTTTGTCTCCATTTTTCAGATTAGGCAATTGAAATTTACCATCAAAATCAGTAGAGGTACCTCCTGCAGCACCTTGAACATTTACATTTACTCCCGGTATTGGCTGACCTGTGGTATGATCAGTAACCGTACCATTTAAAGTGTTCTGAGCCAACACTGTAAAAGGCAACAATAGGAATAAAAATAACAACTTTTTGTAAATTGTTTTCATACTTTTTGTTTAAATTAGTTTTGAGTTTTTGAATGTTAGTTAAGTTTTTAATTTTACTTCGAATTTCAAAATTATGAATTTATTAACATGCTCGACAGCAGGCACTTTTTATTGCTTTACGAAAACGTGGTAGTGTTGAAAACTTTCTATTTTTTGTAATCTTTCAGTGTTAAAATTGCAAATACCAAAAATATTATACACCTTTATTATTAATTAGATTTTTTTCGATTAACTCCATGAAACGTAAAATAACCCTCAAACAGATTGCAAAGGAACTTGACGTATCCATTTCAACTGTCTCAAAATCACTCAGAAACAGTCTTGAAATTGGAGAAGAAACACGCCTAAAAGTTCAGGCTTTTGCAAAGTTTTATAACTATAAACCAAACAATATTGCTCTTAGTTTAAAAAACCGAAAAACGAAGAGTATTGGTATCATTATTCCCGAAATTGTACACTACTTTTTCTCTACTGTAATCAACGGAATTGAACAGGTTGCAAACGAATATGGCTATAGTGTTGTCATCTGTGTATCTGATGATTCTTTTGATAAAGAAGTCCTCAATATGGAGATGTTGGCCAATGGAAGCATCGACGGTTTTATTATGTCTCTTTCTAAAGAAACGCAGTATAAAGGCGACTTCCATCACATTACAGAAGTTATCAATCAAGGAATGCCCGTAGTCATGTTTGACCGCGTTACCAACGATATTTTATGCGATAAAGTGATTATTGATGATAAATCTGCAGCGTATGAAGCAGTTCAGAGTTTAATTGACAGCGGACGTAAAAAAATTGCTTTAGTTACAACTGTTGACTATGTAAGCGTTGGAAAACTGCGAACAGACGGTTACGAAAAAGCTTTACTAGATAACGGATTACCTTTTAACGAAGATTTAATCATAAAAATTGAAGATGTCGATACTTGCGAAATAACCATTTCTGAACTTCTGCACGCCAGAGCTTTCGATGCTGTTTTTGCTGTAAATGAGCTTTTTGCAGTAACAATTATCAAAACCGCAAATAAAATGGGATTAAAAGTTCCTGAAGATTTAGCTGTTATTGCTTTTACGGACGGAATTATTTCAAAATACTCCACTCCAACCATTACGACAGTCAGTCAGAGTGGTGAAAAAATGGGGAATAAAGCAGCTAAAATGCTTATAGAAAGAATAGAAGCCGAAGAAGATGACGACGAAGAACACAATGAAAATTATATTACAGAAGTCATAGAAACTCATCTTATAAAAAGAGAATCTACTGACTAAAATTCTTAAAATCAATACTTTCTAAAGCCATAAAAAATATTTATGGCTTTTTTATTAGCATATATAAAAAAATAATTTATAATTTTACGCCCGTCAAGGCTTTTAGTTTTACTTCGAAAGGAACAAAGTTTTGATAAGCAAAGCGCTTATCGTATAATTTTTCACAAATTACGATAATGGAAAAGCGTAAATTAAGTTTCTGGGAAATCTGGAACATGAGTTTCGGATTCTTAGGAATCCAAATGGGGTTTGCACTTCAGAATGCAAATGCCAGCAGAATTCTTCAAATTTTTGGTGCTGATGTACATGAACTTTCGTGGTTCTGGATTATTGCTCCCCTTATGGGATTAATAGTGCAACCCATTATTGGTCATTACAGCGACAAAACCTGGGGAAGATTCGGCAGACGAAAACCTTTCTTTTTAGTAGGAGCCGTTTTAGCTTCGGTGGGATTAATTTTAATGCCACAGGCTAACATTTTTATTTCTATTTTACCTGCCCTCTGGGTTGGAGCGGGAATGTTAATGATCATGGATGCTTCTTTCAATATTGCAATGGAGCCTTTTCGTGCGCTTGTTGGAGACAATTTAAGAACAGATCAGCGTACTGCAGGATTTAGTATCCAAACTTCATTAATTGGTTTTGGAGCCGTAATTGGTTCTGCATTGCCATACATTCTTACGAAATATTTTGGCGTGCCAAATAGCACAGTTCCAGGAAGTGTTCCATTAAATCTAACGTTGTCTTTTATTATCGGAGCGGCGGTTTTAATTGGCTCAATCTTAGTTACGCTGTTTACAACCAAAGAATATTCGCCCGAAGAATTAGCAAAATTTGAAGATCCGCAGAATGATGCAATTCCTGATTCTGAAGAAAAATCAAAAATCACAGACATCTTTACCGATTTTGCAAAAATGCCTGTTACAATGCGTCAGTTAAGTTGGGTGCAGTTTTTCTCTTGGTTCGGATTATTCGGAATGTGGGTTTTTACCACTCCGGCAATCGCACACCACATTTACGGTTTACCATTAGAAGATACGTCAAGCCAGCAATACCAAGACGCTGGTGACTGGGTCGGAATCCTATTTGGTGTTTACAACTTAGTTTCGGCTATCGTTGCTTTGTTTTTCTTACCGTATATCGCTAAAAAAATTGGGCGAAAAGCAACACACTCACTTTCATTAGTCATTGGAGGAATTGGATTAATCTCCATTTATTTCATGCCAAATGAAGACTGGGTTGTACTTCCAATGATCTTAATCGGAGTTGCTTGGGCGAGTATCCTAGCAATGCCATACGCTATTCTTGCGGGTTCTATTACACCTAAAAAAATGGGAGTTTACATGGGAATCTTCAACTTTTTTGTTGTTATTCCTCAAATTGTAAATGCTCTAATTGGTGGTCCAATTGTAAAATACCTTTACAACGGAGACGCAATTTATGCCTTAGTTACTAGCGGTGTTAGTTTCTTAATCGCCGCAGCTTTAGTATCTAAAGTAAAAGACGTAGACGACTTTACTCAAAAATCATAATAAAGAATTTTCCACACAATGAGCAAAAAAGCATTCATATTCGATCTTGACGGAGTGATCGTTGATACCGCTAAATACCACTTTTTGGCTTGGCAAAAAATTGCCAAATCGTTAAATATCAATTTTACCCATGAAGACAACGAACTTCTAAAAGGTGTTAGCCGCGTTCGTTCGCTAGACATTATACTTGGCTTAGGAAATGTTCAGGCTACTCAAGAACAAAAAGATCAATGGTTAATTCAAAAAAATGAAGATTACCTATCTTATTTAGTTGACATGGATGAAAGTGAGGTTCTTCCAGGAGTTTTAATAATTCTAAAACTATTAAAAGATAAAAATCAAGGAATTGCACTGGGTTCTGCCAGCAAAAATGCAAGACCAATTCTAGAAAAAACAGGCGTTCTGTCTTACTTCGATGTTATTGTTGACGGAAACGATGTCAGCAATGCAAAACCAGACCCTGAAGTATTCTTAAAAGCGGCTCAATTATTAAACATTGATCCAAAAAATTCAATCGTATTTGAAGATTCTGTTGCCGGAATTCAGGCAGCAAACATCGCAGAAATGGTAAGTGTGGGAATTGGTGAGGAAACAATTTTACATGAAGCTGATCATATTTTTAAAGATTTTACCCAAATCAAAACAAGCTTTATTAACGATTTAATTAGTCAATGAGAAAATTTGATAATTAGATAATTTCTAAAAATGAGAATTATCTAATGATCAAAACGACAAATTATTTCATTTAAAAAAAAACGTAGAACAACCAAGCAATTAAAAGGTAAAAACAGTCAAAAATAATTATCAAATTATCAAATCGACACATTATCTAATTGCCACATTATCTAATTTAAAAGATGAACCAAGATTATATAAAACCAGACAATTGGTCTATTATTGAAGAAGGATTTGATGCAGAAAGAGTAAAATCTTCTGAAAGTCTTTTTAGTATCGGGAACGGCGCTATGGGACAGCGTGCAAATTTTGAAGAATCTTACTCTGCAGAAACTTTCCAGGGAAGTTACATCGCAGGAATTTACTATCCAGACAAAACAAAAGTGGGCTGGTGGAAAAACGGTTATCCAAAATATTTTGCCAAAGTACTTAATGCTCCAAACTGGATTGGAATTGACATTGAAATCAACGAGGAAAATCTTGATTTAAATACTTGTACTGAAGTTAGAAACTTCCGTAGAGAATTGAATATGAAAGAAGGATGGTACAACCGTTCTTTTGAAGCTGTTCTTAAAAACGGAACTGAAATCGCCGTAAATGTTCGTCGTTTTCTTTCGTTAGATTTAGACGAAGCCGGAATCATTAAATACGATATTACGCCTTTAAATAAAGATGCAAAAATCGTTTACAAACCTTATGTTGACGCTGGTGTAACCAATGAAGATGCGAACTGGGAAGAAAAATTCTGGGAACCGCTTGAAGTTAAAAAAGGTACAAACGAAGCTTTTGTAACGGCTCAAACGTTTAAAACGCATTTTAAGGTTACAACCTTCATGCACAATACGATTTTGGCAAACGGAGAAAATATCAACGTTTCACCATCAACAATCGATTCAACTGTAGATAAAGTTCAATACACATACGGAACTATAATTGCAAAAGGGCAAACCTCAACAATTCAAAAAATTGGAGGTTACACGGTTTCTTTAAACCACGAAAATACTTTGGCTGGAGCCGAAAAAGTAATTAAATCTGCTGTTGCTTTAGGTTATGATACTTTGCTTCAAAACCAAATTGATGCTTGGGCAAAAATCTGGGAAATGTCAGATATTACAATTGAAGGTGATGTTAAGGCACAACAAGGAATTCGCTTCAATATCTTCCAATTAAACCAAACCTATTCAGGAAAAGATTCTCGTTTAAACATTGGTCCAAAAGGTTTCACTGGAGAAAAATACGGCGGATCAACTTACTGGGACACTGAGGCGTATTGTATTCCATTTTACATGGCTACAAAGGACCAGCAGGTTGCGAGAAACTTATTGACGTATCGTTACAATCAATTGGATAAAGCGATTGAAAACGCTAAAGATAATTTAGGTTTCAAAAACGGTGCAGCTTTATACCCAATGGTTACCATGAATGGTGAAGAATGCCACAACGAATGGGAAATCACACACGAAGAAATTCACAGAAATGGTGCGATTGCTTTTGCGATTTACAACTACAACCGCTACACAGGAGATTACTCTTATATTCCAGAAAAAGGTCTTGAGGTTTTAATCGGAATTGCACGTTTTTGGCATCAGAGAGCTTCTTTTTCTAAAGATAAAAATCAGTATGTAATTCTTGGAGTTACAGGTCCAAACGAATACGAAAATAACATCAACAATAATTTCTATACCAATTATATTGCAAAATGGTGTATTGATTTTGCTGCTGAACAAATTGAAAAAGTAGCTTCAGAATATCCTGCAGACCACAAAAGAGTGATGGATAAAGTAAGTCTTTCTGCAGAAGAAATCAAAGAATGGAAAAAAGTGGCAGACGACATGTACTTCCCTATTTCTGAAGAACTTGGAATCTACTTACAGCAAGACGGATTCTTAGATAAAGATTTAGTTCCGGTAAAAGATTTAGATAAATCACAGCGCCCAATTAACCAAAAATGGTCTTGGGATCGTGTGTTGCGTTCGCCATACATCAAACAGGCTGACGTTTTACAAGGTTTTTATTTCTTCGAAGATCATTTTTCTAAAGAAGAATTAAAACGTAATTTCGAGTTTTACGAATCATTTACCGTTCACGAAAGTTCGCTTTCTCCTTGCGTACACTCGATTCAAGCTGCAGCTTTAGATAAAATGGACATGGCATATACATTTTATTTAAGAACTTCTCGTTTAGATTTGGACGATTATAATAAAGAAGTCGAAGAAGGTTGTCATATCACGTCAATGGCCGGTACATGGATGAGTATCGTGGAAGGCTTTGGAGGAATGCGTGTTAAAAATGACCAGCTTCATTTCTCTCCAAAAATTCCAAAAGAATGGAAAGGTTATTCTTTTAAAATTAATTTCAGAAACCAAATTTTAAAAGTAGCTGTAAATCATAACGAAACAACTTTTACTGTAGACGGTGATCAAGATTTAACAATTATTGTTAACGGGAAACCTGAAATTGCAAGTAAATTTGTACAAATAAATTAAATTACAATACACTAAAAATCTAAAAAACATGAAAAACTTATTTTTCGCAAGTTTAATCTTGTTTGCTTTTAGCTCAATTGCTGAAGCACAACAATTAAAATCACCCGAAGGCAAGTTCGTAATGGAATTTTCTCTTCAAAACGACGGAACTCCAGTTTACAATTTAAAATACAAAAACAAAGAAGTTGTAAAAACCAGTAAACTAGGTCTTGAACTTAAAGATGATAAAAAATCTTTATTGAACGACTTTACAATTGCTGATACGAAAACTTCGACTTTTGATGAAACTTGGAAACCAGTTTGGGGAGAAGTAGATCACATCAGAAATCATTATAATGAATTGGCTGTGACTTTAAATCAAAAAGGAACAGACAGACAAATCGTAATCCGCTTTCGTTTATTCGACGACGGACTTGGATTTAGATATGAATTTCCAGCACAAAAGAATCTTACTTACTTTGTAATTAAAGAAGAAAGATCTCAATTTGCTATGACTGGAGATCACACGGCTTTCTGGATTCCTGGAGATTATGATACTCAAGAATACGATTATACAAAATCGAAATTATCAGAAATCAGAGGTTTATCTCAAAAAGCATACACTGCAAACGTTTCTCAAAAATCTTTTTCACCAACAGGAGTTCAGACTTCTTTGATGTTAAAAACAGCTGACGGAATCTACATTAACCTTCACGAAGCGGCTTTGATTGACTATTCTTGTATGCATTTAAATTTAGACGATAAAAACTTAGTTTTCGAATCTTGGTTAACGCCAGATGCAAAAGGAGACAAAGGTCACATGCAAGCGCCAAATCACTCTCCTTGGAGAACGATTATCGTGAGCGATGATGCTAGAGAAATCTTAGCTTCAAAAATGACTTATAACTTAAACGATCCGTCTAAAATTGACAATACTTCTTGGATTAAGCCAGTAAAATATATTGGTGTTTGGTGGGAAATGATTACTGGAAAAAGCTCTTGGTCATACACAAACGATTTTCCAACAGTTCAATTGGGAGTTTCTGATTTCTCAAAAGCAAAACCAAACGGAACGCATGGAGCAAACAATGCTAATGTGAAAAAATACATTGATTTTGCTGCACAGCACGGTTTCGACGCTGTTTTGGTTGAAGGATGGAACGAAGGCTGGGAAGACTGGTTCGGACATTCTAAAGATTATGTTTTTGACTTCTTGACGCCTTACCCAGATTTCGATGTAAAAGGTTTGCACGAATATGCTAAATCTAAAGGTGTAAAAATCATCATGCACCACGAAACTTCTGGATCTGTTCGTAACTACGAACGCCACATGGATGCAGCTTACAAATTCATGAACGATAACGGATATGATGCTGTAAAAAGCGGTTACGTAGGCGATATTTTACCAAGAGGTGAAAACCACTACAGCCAATGGATTGTAAACCACTATCAATATGCTATCGAAAAAGCAGCTGATTACAAAATTATGGTAAACGCTCACGAAGCAGTTCGTCCAACAGGAATTGCAAGAACGTATCCTAACTTAATTGGAAACGAGGCAGCAAGAGGAACAGAATACCAAGCTTTTGGAGGTTCTAAACCAAATCACGTTACCGTTTTACCATTTACACGTTTAATTGGAGGTCCAATGGATTATACTCCTGGAATTTTCGAAATGGATATCAGCAAAATGAATCCTGATAATAAATCACATGTAAACAGCACAATTGCAAACCAATTGGCATTATATGTTACTATGTACAGTCCGTTACAAATGGCTGCTGATACTCCGGAGAACTACAACCGTTTTCCAGATGCATTTCAATTCATCAAAGATGTAGCTGTTGACTGGTCAGAAAGCAAATATATTGAGGCTGAGCCAGGAGATTTTATTACCGTTGCGCGTAAAGCAAAAGGAACAAATAACTGGTTTGTTGGAAACGTAAACGGAGAAACTCCACGTACATCTAACATTGATTTCAGTTTCCTTGAAAAAGGTAAAAAATATACAGCAACAATTTATGCTGATGCAAAAGATGCACATTACAAAACAAATCCGCAAGCTTACACCATCAAGAAAATTGCTGTAACGAATAAATCAAAATTATCTCAGTTTTCTGCTCCAGGAGGAGGTTATGCGATAAGCATTATTGAAAACAAATAATTTTAATTAACCATATAAGAAATGTAAGTCCATTTAAATAGAAATCTCCCCAGTTTTTGCCTTAAATGTTCTTACATTTCTTATATGGTTTAAATTCTGCTGTCCTGCAAGGTTTTCAAAACCTTGTAGGTATAGTTCATTACCTATAATAACCTGCATGCAGTTTCAATTGAAACCTACAAGGTTTTGAAAACCTTGCAGGAAAACTAAAACTATAAATTATGAGAATTCAAACAAACCATATTATTTATAAAATACTTCTATTTGTTCTTGTTTTTTCCGCTTCCGCGAAAGCGCAAATCCAAAAAGTAGAACCGCCTTTCTGGTATGCCGGAATGAAAAATTCTGAACTGCAGATTATGTTCTACGGAAAAAATATTGCACAATATGAACCTTCAGTTTCTAATAATGTTGCGATTAAAAATGTAGAAAAAACAGAAAACCCAAACTACCTTTTCGTAACCATCGATACAAAAGATGCAAAAGCTTCTGAATTGATTTTCTCTTTCAAAAACAATAATAAAGTTGCCTTTAAACAAAAATATGTTCTTAAAGAAAGAAGAGCCAATTCTGCTGATAGAAAAAGTTACGACGCATCTGATTTGATTTACTTAATTATGCCAGATCGTTTTGCGAATGGAAATCCGAAAAACGACAGCGATGCTTCTTTAACTGAAAAAGGAAACCGTCAAGATCCAAGCGGGCGTCACGGCGGAGATATCGAAGGAATCATCAAAAACTTAGATTATATTTCATCTCTTGGCGCAACTACAATCTGGAGCACGCCTTTGTGCGAAGACAACGACAAACAGCATTCATATCATACATACGGACAATCTGATGTTTACAAAATCGATCCGCGTTACGGAACAAATGACGATTACGCTCGTTTATCGGCAGAAATGCACAAGAAAAACATGAAACTGGTTATGGATTATGTGACCAATCACTGGGGAATTACACACTGGATGGTTAAAGATTTACCAACAAAATCATGGCTTAATCAATTTGAAAACTACACTCAAACACACCACAGACGTGAAGTAATTACAGATATTCACGCTTCAAAAATAGATCAGGAAGTTTGCGTTGATGGTTGGTTCGTTCCTTCAATGCCGGATTTAAATTTAAGAAATCCTCTTGTTGCAAAATACTTAACTCAAAATGCGATTTGGTGGATTGAATTTGCTAATCTTGACGGATTTAGAGTAGATACTTATAACTATTCAGATAAAACGGCAATGGCAAATTGGGCTAAATCTATTACAGACGAATATCCTAATTTCAATATTGTAGGCGAAATCTGGATGCACAATCAAGCGAATTTAGCATTTTGGCAGAAAGACAGCAAAATTGGCGCTATCGAAAATTACAATTCAAATCTTCCAAGTGTAATGGATTTTACGCTTCAAAGCCAGATTACTTCTGCTTTCAACGAAAACGAACCAAGCTGGGATAACGGATTGATTAAATTCTACAACAATTTTGCTATGGATTTTTTATATCCAAATACCAATAACATTTTGGTTTTTTCCGAAAATCATGACACAGATCGTATGAATGAAAAGTTCAAATATGATTTGCCAAAATACAAACTGGCGATGACTTTATTGGCAACAGTTCGCGGAATTCCGCAAATCTATTACGGTTCAGAAATTGGAATGGGCGGTGATAAAGGCAAAGGCGGAGATGCCGATATTCGTCAGGATTTCCCAGGCGGATGGGCTGGCGACAAAAACAATGCTTTTACTGTAGCAGGAAGAACTGCTCAACAAGCTGCTTTCTTTAATTTCAGTTCGAAATTATTCAACTGGAGAAAAACAAACGAAGCGGTTCATTTCGGAAAAATGAAGCATTATATTCCTGAAAATAATACTTATGTATATTTCAGATATACAGATTCAAAAACCGTAATGGTAGTTTTCAATAACAATGCAAAAGAGCAAGTTGTGAAAACAAACCGTTTCAAAGAAAGCATCAAAAACTACAAATCTGGTAAAGATGTTATCACAGGAAAAACATTCGATTTAGCTTCTGAAATTACTTTAGAACCAAAATCGGCTTTGGTTTTAGAATTGGAATAAGATTAAAAACACAGTATATAATGTAGAGACGCACTGCAGTGCGTCTACGCAAAGTTTTTCCGCCACGAATTTCACAAATTTCCACGAATTAATTAATCAGATTTAAATTTGTGAAAATTCGTGAAATTCGTGGCGGAACCTTTATTATAAATCTTCGTTAAATTTGAAATAAATGAAAAAATACACTTTCCTTTTTTTATCTTTAGTATTCATAATTACGGGTTGTTCTGGCTCAAAATCAGTTACAATGAATAACGAAAATACTTCGAAAACACCTTTCGTTTGGGAAGGAGCAAATGTTTATTTTTTACTTACAGATCGTTTTTACAACGGAGACACTTCCAACGACGTCAATTTTAACCGAACCAAAACGCCCGGAAAACTTCGCGGATTTGAAGGCGGAGATATCATCGGAATTACCAAAAAAATCGAATCGGGATATTTTGAAAAACTAGGAATAAATGCCATTTGGCTTACGCCGATTGTAGAACAGATTCACGATGGTGTTGATGAAGGAACCGGATTGAGTTACGGCTTCCACGGTTATTGGGCAAAAGACTGGACAGCTCTAGACCCTAATTTCGGAACCAAAGAAGATTTAGCCAATTTAGTAAAAAAAGCACACGAAAAAGGCATCCGAATCATTCTTGACGGCGTAATTAATCATACAGGGCCAGTAACTCCAGAAGATCCGGTTTGGCCTTCTGATTGGGTTAGAACTGGCGTTGTCTGCGATTACAAATCGTTTGAAAATACAACCATGTGTACTTTGGTTGATAATCTTCCAGATGTTAGAACTGAAAGTAATCAAGAAGTAGCGCTTCCTCCTTTTTTAGTTGAAAAATGGAAAAAAGAAGGTCGTTACGAAAAAGAAATTGCTTCATTAGACGAATTTTTCAAAAGAACAAATTACCCACGAACTCCGAAATATTACATCATCAAATGGCTTACCGATTATATTTTAGAATTCGGAATTGATGGCTACAGAGGAGATACCGTAAAACATACTGATGAAAACGTTTGGGCAGACTTTAAAAAAGAATGTGAGTACGCTTTTGAAACTTGGAAAAAACATCATCCGATGCAGGTTTTAGATCAAAATCCGTTTTATACAATTGCCGAAGTTTACGGTTACGGAATTAGCGGTGGACAAGATTATGATTTTGGAGATCGAAAAGTCAATTATTTCCAAAATGGCTTCAACAGCATGATCAATTTTGAATTTAAATGGAATGCCGCTCAAAGCGATTATGAAAGTTTATTTTCGAAATATTCCAACGCTTTAAATAATGACTTAAAAGGATATTCTGTTCTTAATTATATGTCTTCCCACGACGACGGACAGCCTTTTGATGCGAACAGAACCAAAAGCATCGAAACGGCCAATAAACTGCTGCTTTCCCCAGGAATGTCTCAGGTTTATTATGGAGACGAATCGGCACGATCTTTAGTTATCGAAGGCACTCAGGGCGATGCAACTTTGCGTTCTAACATGAACTGGGATGCTATTCAGAATAATCCTGAAACTCAAAAAATACTTTTGCATTGGCAGAAATTAGGTCAGTTTAGACGAAATCATCCTGCTGTTGGAGCTGGTGTACACCAACTGATTAATCCATATCCTTATACTTTTTCTAGAACTTTTACAAAAGGCTCTTTTACAGATAAAGTGGTTATGGGAGTAGATTTACCAAAAGGTAGGAAAGAGCTTCCAGTTGGCGACATCTTCCCAAACGGAACAAAACTAAAAGACGCTTACTCAAATCAAGAAGTTGAAGTAATTGACGGAAAAGTGATTATCGACAATGATTTTGATATTGTTTTACTGGAGATAATTTAACCGCAAAGCACGCTAAGATTTACGCTAAGTGCGCTAAGTTTTGTTAGCCACGAATTCACGAATTATTTTTTTACAATCTTTGAAAATAAAAATTCGTGAATTCGTGGCTATTTAATTTTCACAAATCATCGTGTGCTTTGCGTAAAACTTTGCGACCTTTGCGGTTAGAAAAAACACTGCAAAATGCTAAAAATTGCACATCGAGGCGCCAAAGCCTACGAACCTGAAAATACTTTACAAGCTTTTCAAAAAGCCTTAGACTTAAATTCAGACGGAATTGAACTCGATGTTCATTTAAGCTCTGACGGGCATATCATCGTAATTCACGACGAAACCATCGACAGAACAACCAACGGAAAAGGTCTTGTAAATGATTTTACTTTAGCAGAATTGAAATCCTTTTTAATTGATGGAAAATATCAAATTCCAACTCTAAATGAAATTTTTGATTTAGTTGACAAAAAATGTCTCATCAACATAGAATTAAAAGGATTAGGAACTGCCCCTAAAGTTGTTCAGTTAATTGAGAAATATATTTCAGAAAAAGGCTGGAAATACGAGAATTTCATCATTTCAAGTTTTGATTGGAATATGTTAGAGGAAACATCAAGCCTAAATCCAAATATCCCAATTGGTGTTTTAACCGAAGAAAATCTTGATACCACTTTAGCTTTCGCCGAAGAAATAAAAGCAAAAGCCATTCATCCTGATTTTAATTTATTGAATGAAGAAAATGTTCAACAAATTCAGGAAAAAGGATTTCTGGTTTTGCCATGGACAGTTAATTCAAAAGAAGACATTCAAAAAGTAAAAAGCTATAAAGTAGACGGAATTATCTCCGATAATCCAGACAAAATATAAAGTTTAAAATAGCAACAGATTAAAAGTTTTTTTTTGCCACAAATTCCACAAATTTTCACAAATAAAATGCGAAAATCAATTTGTGAAAATTTGCGTAATTTGTGGTTAAATAAAAAAATTAGTGCCAATTCGTGTAATTAGTGGCAACCAAAAAAAATATGATCAAAAATTTCGACATAATCATCGTTGGTGGAGGCGCAGCTGGTTTTTTTACTGCGATTAATATTGCAGAGAAAAATCCGAAACTGAAAATCGCCATTTTAGAAAGAGGAAAAGAAGTGCTTTCTAAAGTCCGCGTTTCCGGAGGCGGACGATGCAACGTTACACACGCTTGTTTTGAACCTAACGAACTGGTAAAATTTTATCCACGTGGAGAAAAAGAACTTCGAGGCCCTTTTCATCAATTTTGTTCGGGAGACACTATCGAATGGTTTGAAAAACATGGTGTAGAGTTAAAAATCGAAGAAGATGGAAGAATGTTTCCAGTTTCAAACTCTTCACAAACTATTATCGATTGCTTCTTAAAAGCAACCGAAAAATTAGGCATAAAAGTCTTGACAGGACAAAGCGTACAATCTATTTTCAAAAAAGAAAATCACTGGAAAATTGATACACAAAGTGACAATTATGCTGCCGAAAAATTAGTAATGGCGACAGGAAGCAATCCAAAAATTTGGGAAATGCTTCAGGAACACGGACACGCTATTGTGAGCCCCGTTCCTTCCCTATTTACTTTCAATATCAAAGATTCGAGAATTAAAGAATTACCTGGCGTTGCAGCACAGGTTACCGTTCATGTAAAAGATACAAAACTAGAATCTACTGGCCCTTTATTGATTACGCACTGGGGAATGAGCGGACCAGCAATTCTGAAACTTTCGGCTTGGGGCGCACGCATTTTACATGACAAAAATTATCAGTTTACCATTTTTGTGAATTGGTTAAATGACGTTGATTATGAAGATGCGGAAAAAATCCTGAAAGATTTAAAACAAGAGCATGCTAAAAAAGCAGTTTCTAAAAAATCTCCCTTCGATTTTCCGAACCGTTTATGGGAAAGTCTGGTTTTGGCTTCGGGAATTGATTCAGAGACTAAGTGGGCCGATTTATCTAAAAATCAATTGCAGAATTTAACTTCACAGTTAACAAAAGCCGAATTTAAAGTCAACGGAAAAAGCACTTTTAAAGAAGAATTTGTAACGGCTGGCGGAATCGATTTAAAGGAAATCAACTTCAAAACCATGGAAAGCAAAATTCACGAAAATCTTTATTTTGCTGGCGAAATTGTAAATATCGACGCTATTACAGGAGGATTTAATTTTCAGAATGCCTGGACAAGCGGGTTTATTCTGGCTCAAAATATTTAATACAAAATGAAATTTAAAGGAATTATTTTTGATTTAGACGGAACGCTAGTAGATTCATTACACGATATCTCGGACGCGATGAATAAAGTGCTTACCGCTCTAAATTATCCCACACATACTTACGACACATATCAATATTTTATAGGAAGTGGTTTGCGAAATCTGGTTAGCAAAGCTTTGCCCGCTGCAAACAGTTCTGATGATGAAATCGAAAGTTGTTTTGAATGTATGGTTGATGAATATACTAAAATCTGTACGCTGAAAACGAAACCTTATGATGGAATTGTTGAATTGCTTGAAAAACTGACTTCGCAAAACATCAAAATGGCGGTTTTCTCTAACAAAGCCGACGAATTGACGAAGAAAATAGCATCAGAGATATTTCCAAAACAATTCGATACAGCAATTGGTTTAAGCACAGAAGAACTTAAAAAACCAAATCCGTTTGAAGCAATTGAAATCAGTAAAAAATGGAATTTAAAACCAGAAGAAATCCTTTTTGTTGGCGATTCTGATATTGATATGAAAACCGCGGTAAACGCTAATATGTTTCCTGTTGGCGTTACTTGGGGCTACAGAACAGAAGAAGAATTGAAAGCCAGCGGTGCAAAAACGGTTATTAATACTGCTTCGGAACTGATTGCTATTTTATAAAATCATGAATCCTTCTTTAAAAAAACAGATACTATCAATCGCTTCGTTTTCTGAAAATGAAATCGAAATGATCAATTCTTGTTTTGAATATGAAAGATTTAAAGCGAAAGAATTCCTTTCTGAAATGGGAAAAACTAGCAACAAGATTTTCTTTATTCTCGAAGGTCTTGCTCGTGTTTATTATTTAAAAGACGGAAAAGAAATCACTACCTATTTAAGTTCTGACGAAGGTTTTATTGCTTCATATTCCAGTTTCATCAATCAGACGCCATCTTTTGAAAATATTCAATGTATTGAAGACTGCGAAGTGCTTTCGATTACTTTCGGAAAAATGCAGTTTTTGTATGGTGAAATTCCAAATTGGGAACGTGTCGGAAGAATTTTAGCGGAGCAAAATTACCTCTGCATGGCAGATCGTGTTTTAAAACTGCAAATGATTCCTGCCAAAGAAAAATACCAGACTTTTTTAGCATCGGCTCCAGCCAAAATAATTCAGCGAACGCCTTTAATTTATATCGCTTCTTTTCTCGGAATTACTCCAGAATCGTTGAGCAGAATCCGTCAGGACATTTCTTAACATTTATCAAGTGAGTTGATAAATGGAATTCAAATCTTTGCCAAAATAAAATTTGAAAAAGATGAAGAATATTACCAAAAACGTTTACCAAATTCCATTATTTCCTAGAAACGCTATAAATTGTTATTTGATTGAAGATGTTTTAATTGATGCAGGAATTAGAACTTCTGCCAGTAAAATATTAAAAGCTTTAAAAAGCAAATCAATAACAAAACATGCTCTAACTCACGCTCACGCCGATCATCAAGGAAGCAGTAAAATAATCTGTGAAACCTTAAATATTCCCCTTTTATGCAGTGAACCTGAAAAGGAATTTGCTGAAAACGGAAATGTAATTACAGAATACCCAAACCCAAATCATTTTATTTCGAAATTTCAGAAAAACTTTTGGGCAGGAAAAGGACATCCTGTTACTGAAACCTTAAAAGAAGGAGATCAAATTGGTGGCTTTACTGTCATTGAAACTCCAGGGCATTCAAGAGGTCATATCTCTTTTTTCAGAGAAAAAGACGGCGTTTTAATTGTTGGAGATGTGATGACCAATATGAACCTTTTAACTACAAAAGTCGGTTTGCATGAACCTCCTCATTTATTTACGGCCGATAAAGAAACCAATAGAAAATCCATTCTAAAATTGGCTTCCCTAAAACCAAAAATACTTTGTTTTGGTCACGGACCTGTTTTATTTAATAATGGTGAATTCGAAAAATTTATTCAAAAAAGCAACATTGTATATTAACAAGAATTTACAGATTCTGTAAGTTTTCGTTAAGACTATTCTAATAATTTTACTCTCAACTAATCAATCCTTTATGAGAGTAAAATTACTTACCACAATTTCTATTTTCACTTATCAACTCAGCGTTTCTCAAAACGAAAAAGTATTGAACGGAAAAGTGTTTTCGCAAAACATTCCGCTTAATAAAGTAGAAGTAATTAATAAAACTGCCAAAACCAGCACAAGAACAAATGAATTGGGAGAATTTTCGATTCTGGTACGACCACAAGATAGTGTGTTGTTTTTCTCTAAAGATTACTTTTTTAAAAGACTAAAAATTTCCCAGGAAAATATAGATCAGAACAATATTATTGTAAATATGATTCTAAAACCTGAAGAATTGGATGAAGTTCTAATTACCGCTATAAAATTTCCACATGTAGGTCCAACTCAAGAAGTTTCAGATTCGATCGCATTACAGAGAGCTTCTCGCGATTTACGGAAATACACAGGAGTTTATGATGGCACCATTTCAAATGGAATGAATTTTGGCGCTATGGGCGCTGGTCTTTTAGGTTTGTTCAAAAAGGAAGAAAACAGCAATAAAAAGCCTAAAAAGAAAACTTCTGAATTAGATTTCAAAACATTCGCGGAAGCAACCTGTCCTTTAGATTTCTTTACAAAAGACTTAAAATTAAATTCTGATGAAAAAACTCTTTTTCTAGAATTTTGTACAGCCGATCCGCAATCGGAAATTATTCTAAAACAAAAGAATTTACTTTATACAATGGATTTTTTATATGCTAAAAATGAAGAATTTAAGAAGCTAAAGTAACACTTAACTTGAAACAAAAAAAACCTGAAACCTGAACCTAAAATTTTACTTATTCAACCACCAAATACTCGCATTTAAAACTGTTGCAAACCCAACCCAAGCTAAATACGGAATCAGTAAATAACCTGCAGTTTTATTGATTTTGATGAATTTCAAATACGTTTCGTAAATCATCAACCATAAAAGAACAATTTCGATTAAAGCTAACATTGGGTTTTTCAAACCAAAGAATAAATAAGACCAAATTGAGTTTAAAATCAATTGAATAATAAAGAAAAGTAATGCTTTTTTAACTTCTTCTGTCTCTACTTTAATTTTGTCCCAAACCAATGCAGCTGCAACGGCCATTAAAATGTAAAGTACTGTCCAAACCGGCATAAAAATCCAATTCGGCGGATTAAAAACAGGCTTCTCTAGCATTACATACCAAGTTTCAATACTTGGTTTTGTAACCACTCCCGCAGAATATCCTACTGTTAAACAAATTACTAAAGCTATAGCGATTTTTACGAACTTATTCATTGTATTAAATTTTGAATTCAAAAATAGGCAAAAGAAAATTTTAAACCATATAAGTAATGTAAGTTCATTTTACTAAAGCCTGCTTACATTTTCTTATATTCCTTATATGGTGAAAAAATTTAAAAACTATCTTTGCCAAAATTTTATAATTCATGTTAACAGCAGCTGATTTTATACCAAATCCATATTCTTCAACAATCGAAAACGGAAACTTTGAATGGAGTGCTCCAAGCAACATTGCCTTGGTGAAATACTGGGGAAAAAAGGACAACCAGATTCCAGCAAATCCTTCGGTAAGTTTTACGTTAAATAACTGCAAAACAATCACAAAACTTACCTTCTCTAAAAAAGAGAACCAAGGAAACTTTTCTTTTGATTTGCTTTTTGAAGGAAAACCAAAAGAAGATTTCAAACCAAAGATTCAGAAGTTTTTAGAAAGAGTTGAAGTTTATCTGCCGTTTTTAAAAGACTATCATTTTACGATTGATACCCAAAATACATTTCCGCACAGTTCCGGAATTGCTTCTTCGGCTTCTGGAATGGCTGCATTGGCAATGAATTTTATGAGTTTAGAGAAATTACTAAATCCAGAAATGACTGATGATTATTTCTATCAAAAAGCTTCATTCTTGGCTCGCTTAGGCTCAGGAAGTGCGTGTCGAAGCGTAAAAGGAAATGTAGTCGTTTGGGGAAATCAGGCTAATATTGAAGGAAGTACAGATTTGTTTGGTGTTGAATTTCCGTATACGATTCACGAGAATTTCAAAAATTATCAAGATACGATTCTACTGGTTGACAAAGGTGAAAAACAAGTTTCTAGTACGGTTGGACACGATTTAATGCACAATCACCCGTATGCAGAAAGACGTTTTGCACAAGCACACGAAAATCTAGATAAATTAATTGCCATTTTTGAAAGTGGAAACTTAGACGAATTCATCAAAGTTGTAGAAAGTGAAGCTTTAACGCTACACGCCATGATGATGACATCGATGCCATATTTCATTTTGATGAAGCCAAATACGCTACAAATCATAAATGCAATATGGAAATTTAGAAATGAAACTCAGATTCCGGTGTGTTTTACGCTTGATGCTGGAGCAAATGTGCATGTACTTTATCCCGAAAACGTTACAGAAAAAGTACTTCAATTTATTCAAGACGAATTAGTTGTATTTTGTCAGAATAGTCAATACATTTGCGACAAAATTGGAAGCGGTGCAATTACATCATAATTTTCCGTATCTTTAGTTAAATTTTTGGTTATGGACATTCAATTAGAAAAACGTGAGGCGATGGAGATGTTGAAAGAGACTAATGATCCTACACTTATTATGGCGATTGCAAAATTGCTTAGAAAAAATAAAAAAGATTGGTGGGATGATTTAACTGATCAACAAAAAGAAGATATAGCTCAAAGTGAATTAGAATTCGAAAGAGGAGAATTTACGAGCTACGAGGATGTTATGAAAAAATACAGATAGTGGATCTTAAAGTAAGTTTTTCAAAAACAGCTGAGAAAAATTTAGATTCAGTTTTACAGTTCATTGAAGCAAGATGGTCAGAAAAATCAAAAAGAATGTTTATTGTCAAATTTGAAAAAGCAATTTCAATAATGGTGATGAATCCTGAGATTTTTCCAAAATCATCAATAAACAAGAAATATCGAAAATGTGTTATAACAAAACAATCAAGTTTATTGTATAGTTTTAGCGCAAATGAAATCAGAATTCATAATATTTTCGACACCAGACAAAACCCAAATAAAATTAAGAAAGACATAAAATAAATCATGAAAGGACCACTATTTTACTCAAAAATATTACTCTTTGGAGAATACGGAATTATTCGCGACTCTAAAGGACTTTCTATTCCTTATAATTTTTACAATGGTGCATTGAAGAAATCTGAAGAACCTTCAGCTGAAGCAATTGCATCAAACAAAAGCTTGAAAAGTTTTGCCGCTTATCTTGAAGTTCTTCATACTCAACAGCCAGAATTAGTTACTTTTGACTTAGAAACACTTCAAAATGATGTTGAAACTGGAATGTATTTCGACTCAAGTATTCCGCAAGGGTATGGTGTTGGAAGCAGTGGTGCACTTGTTGCTGCTATTTATGATAAATATGCGACAAACAAAATCACTGTTCTAGAAAATCTGACTCGCGAAAAATTATTACACTTAAAAAATATATTTTCTCAAATGGAAAGCTTTTTCCACGGGAAAAGTTCTGGTTTAGACCCTTTAAACAGCTATTTGAGCATTCCAATCCTGATTAATTCTAAAGACAATATCGAGGCAACTGGAATTCCAACTCAAAGTTTTGACGGAAAAGGTGCTGTATTTTTGTTAGACTCAGGAATTGTTGGAGAAACAGCTCCAATGGTTAGTATTTTTATGGAAAATTTAAAAGATAAAGGTTTCCGTGCGATGCTTAAAAATCAGTTTGTAAAATATACAGATGCTTGCGTAGAAAACTTCCTGCACGGCGATATGAAGTCTTTGTTTACCAATACCAAAAAGCTTTCTAAAGTTGTCTTAAACCATTTTAAGCCAATGATTCCAGAACAGTTTCACGGAATTTGGCAACACGGAATTGACACAAACGATTATTACTTAAAACTTTGTGGTTCTGGCGGTGGCGGTTACATCCTAGGTTTTACCGAAGATTTAGAAAGAGCCAAAGCATCTTTAAAAGACTATAAATTAGAAGTAGTTTACCAGTTCTAAAGTTAAACCTCTTAAAATAGTGTTGTGATTTACTGAATACCCTTTCCTAACATTTAATCTTAAAAAATTATTGCCTATGAAAAGTATTTTAAAGATTCTCAAAGCAACTTTTTTAGGAGGAATTCTGTTTCTAGTACCATTGGTTGTACTATTAATTGTTTTGGAAAAAGGATATGGACTTGTACAAAAAACTACACTCCCACTTGTAAGCACTTTACCAAAAGTAAGCGTTTTAGGACTTGCAATTCAGGAGCTTGTTGGAATATTGATTATAATTTTAATTTGTTTTATTGCTGGATTATTGGCAAAAACTACGGCAGCTGAAAAATTAGTCCAGAAATTAGAAGATGGTATTTTAAGTTTTGTTCCTGGTTATTCATTTATGAAAAGCATGAATGAAAATATACTGGGTTTAGAATCTAAAGATGATTTAAAAGTAATTTTAGTTCCTACGGATGCTGGTTTACAATTTGCTTTTTTAATAGAGCAAGTCAGTAGTGAGAAATTTACAGTTTTTATTCCAGATGCTCCAAATCCGTGGAGCGGATCGGTGGTTTTTGTAGATAAAAAAGATATTACAGAAATCGATATTACACAAAAACAAGCTTTGGCCTGCATTCGAAAATTAGGTTATGGGTCTCAAGAATTGTTAAAAAATAAACTCTAGTTTTTTAAATCAAAAAATATACTTTAACTTCCCTAAATCAAATCAATACCACCATATCATTTATGTTAAGCAGACAGCAAAAACTTTTAGTAATGAAAATTGTTAGTCTGTTCTCTGTAGTTCGAGGTTACAATATTCCGATCATTGTTTTAGCGCAATACTTGTCGGCCATTTTTATTTTGGCTCCAGAAATTAGAGCGCTAGATATCTTGCTTGATTTTCATTTGTTTTTAATTGTATTCGCATCGGCTATTACAATCGCATCAGGATATATCATCAATAATTTTTACGACAGCCAGAAGGATTTGATTAATCGTCCAAATAAATCGATGCTGGATCGTTTGGTAAGTCAAAAGACCAAATTGAACGTTTATTTCAGTTTGAATTTTCTTGCTGTTCTAATGGCTTTTATAGTTTCATGGAGAGCTTTTCTGTTCTTTTCTGTTTATATTTTCATGATTTGGTTTTATTCGCATAAAATTAAAAAGTATCCAATTGTAGGAAATTTAATGTCTGCATTGCTTGCTGTGACGCCTTTTTTTGCCATTTTGCTTTACTTTTACAATAAGATTTCATTTGAAGAAATTGAGAATCACATGAGCCATTTTATGGTAATTTCGGCACATGCGGTTTTCTTGTTTCTGCTTTTATTGATTCGCGAAATGATAAAAGATTTAGAAAACCTCAAAGGCGATTTGGTAAGTGATTATAGAACGATTCCCGTCTTATACGGAGAAAAAATTTCTAAGCAAATTATAACGCTTTTGACTTTGTTAACCATTTTACCTGTATATGTTTTGGTTAACATTTATGATGTGGGCTATATGGACATCTATTTTTATGTCTGTTTTGGAATCCTACTTTTTTTCTTAATTTATTTATGGAAATCTGACTCTAAAGAACAATACTTAAGACTTCATAATGTTCTTAAATTCTTGATTGTATCAGGCGTTTGCTGTATTGTTCTGATTAATCCTAGCGTATTATGGCATGGTCGCGAATTGATTTCTAATTACTAAAGCTTTTTAATTTCCCGCAGATCTGGCAGATTTAGCAGATTTTTTTCTTTGTGTGGCTCTGTACAAACTTTGCGGATCTCTATGAAATAACAATCTTTAAAAGAAGCCAATTGATTGTGTTTTAGCCCCGATTGAAGTGGAAATCTTTTTATTTTTTTCTTTAAAAAATAAAAAATTGAAACGGAAAGCGGGAAACCATGTTTGAAAAGAAGCCAATTGTATTGCTCCTGAACATCTTAAAATAAAACGCTATTAATCTAAGAACATTGAACTTAAGATTTATTAGCAGGAAAAAACTATCTTTGCACAAATTAATGATTCTATGAACAACAAGGAAGGCAACAATAAAAGAGGCGGATCGAGACCAAACAGCTCACGACCAAACTCTAACAAGCCAAAACCTCCTATGGCTAAGCGCGCGCAAGGGCCTAAAAAAGTAAAACCTGAAGTTAAAGCTGCTCAGGAAGCTGCTGCTGAAAAATTTAGAAAACAAAATCAGCCTGCTAAGAGACAAAAGGCTTCAGATGAAATTCGTCTGAACAAATACATCTCTAATTCTGGTGTTTGTTCTCGTCGTGATGCCGATATTTATATTCAGTCTGGAAACGTAAAAGTTAACGGTACTGTAGTTACTGAAATGGGTTATTTGGTAAAACTGAATGATGTTGTAAACTTTGACGGTGTTACGTTAACTCCCGAAAAGAAAGAATATATTTTATTGAACAAACCTAAAAACTTTACAACTGCCTTTGATGAAGGTCAGGAATACCGTAACGTTCTAGAACTTGTTCGTGGTGCTACAAATGCAAAAATTGCTGCTGTCGGAAGAATGGACAAAAATACAACTGGTTTGCTTTTGTTTACCAACGATACTGATATGATTCGTAAATTTACATTGCCGAATCAGAAATCGTCTAAGATTTATCAGGTTTCTTTAGACAAAAACTTGAAGTTTGAAGATTTAGAAAAAATCAGCAAAGGTCTTGTTCTTGACGGACACCGCGTTTTTGTTGAAGAAGTAAGCTATATTGATAATGAACCAAAAAGCGAAGTTGGTCTTAAATTGCGTACTGCTAACGTAAAAGTGGTGCGTTCTATTTTTGAATCTTTTGAATATAATGTCTTAAGAATTGACCGTGTTTCGTTTGCTGGACTGACCAAAAAGAATCTTCCTCGCGGAAACTGGCGCTTTTTGACCGATCAAGAAATTATCAATTTGAAAAACACATAAGCATTTTTCAAATTTAAGTCATAACGAAATCCTGTTTTCTTTTGAAAATGGGATTTTTTATATTTAAAAACTAAAGAAATTATGTCCGAAAAGGGTAAAAATAGATCTTCCGATAGATTGGTTTTTGTCTTCTACTGTTTCGTAATTTGAAAAACCTAGGATGATTTTGATTCCGGGAGGAATGCTGTTTAAAATATCTCTTTTTTGATCTTCTAAAAGGAGTTTTAAACTTTCTATTAACTGAAGATTGTATCTTAAATAAGACATTACAAGTAATGCTGAAAAGTTAAGTATTTCTCTAGCTGTTTCACTTTTAATGCCAACTTCGTTAGAAACCATTTCTGAAATTCTTCCTTTCTTGTTCGAGAACAATTCTTTAAGCAATACATTTCCTTCTAAACGGTAGCAGTCATCGACTGATAAAATTCTGCCTGCATTAAAATCTACTTCTTGGTAAAAAGTGGAGTCTTCTTGGATTAGTGAAACAATTTCGGAGTAAAAATCAGATTCTTCGGCTTTGTTGTAGAGTCCCATCAAAATTGTGCCGATCGAGACGTCTATTCCCTTGATTAAAAGTGCATCATTTTCAAAATAAAACTTGTTTAACTTGGAGACAACATTAGAAGAAATAAAGCGTCTAAGTTCAATTTGTAGGTTTGGGGTCATACTCATAACTTAAAAAATGATTATTTATACTTATTTAAAATAACCGATAAAGTGAGGCTTTTCATCGATTATCGTGATAAAAATATAAAATATTTTAACATTTCCAAAAATTAAGTTAAAAATTTAGGTAGTCGATTTTCAAGCATTTAGCCCTAAAAAATACAGAAATGAGGAAATATAAAGCTTAGCGTAACTTATAAGATACAAAAATTATTTTTAAAATTTTAAGAGTTTTTTTTAAAAAATCAAAAATATAAGAAAAAGCTTAAGGTCAAAATTACCATTTAGAAAATAAGCTGTCTATTTTGCCAAAGGATAGTCAGAAAAATCCCGAGATAAATTACTGAGAAAAAGAAGTTGACAAAACTTGAAGCCAAGAATCCGAGAACAGAACCCGTGGCTGCTTTTAAGGCACGTTTATGATTTTGAGAATCGTACAATAACTCGCCTACGAGCGCTCCTACAAATGGTCCAATAATAATTCCAAACGGAATTGGCGCTAAAATGCCGATAATCAAACCAATGTTAGTTCCCCAAACTCCATAAGAGCTTCCTCCAAACTTTTTGGTTCCCTTAGATGGAATTACATAATCCAAAACTGTAATCACTACCATCAAAACAAAAGTGATTCCTAAAACCCAGTAATTGTTTTCAACAGCCTTGGTGAGATATAGCAACAACAATCCGACCCAACAACTTGATAATCCAGGCAAAACAGGAAGAAAACTCCCAAAAACACCTACAATTACACATATAAAACCGAGCAATGTTAAAAATAAATCCATAATGTTTTTGTAAATTTGTACTTACAATTTAAGCAATTTTAATAATGCGAACTCTCGTAAAAATAATTATTCTATCTTTTTTTGTGTCTTTTATTAGCCAGAACACATATGCTCAATCTAAGAAACTTTCTTTAGATGACCAAATATTAAGGGATAGCCTATATAGTATTTATAAGAAAAAAATCTTAAATTTTTCAATGAAAGACTTTGATAAGCTGTTTTTTGAATTTTTCAATAAAAAGACTGATCCTGATATACTTTTAACGAAAACTGAATTTTATAATTATACCGTTCAAATAGCCGCTTTTTCAGATAGACTTGTCAAATTATATCCTGATCAGAAGGAAGTTGCAGAAAAAAACAAAGAAACTTGGCTGTCTGAAAACTATGAAGATTATTTAGAATACAAAGCATCCCAAAAAAAATAATCCGTATTTTTGTTCATTCATTCAATTTTAAAACTTTGAGGCAGTTTTTCCCTTTTTTTATTTGTATTCTTTTTAATTCTTGTCAATATTTTGAGAAGCAGGTTCCGTCTGAAAAAGAGTTACTTCAAAAAGAGTTAAAATCAATCAACTGGAAAGAAGTTGATGAATATCCTTCTGTCTCTAACTGCGAAAAAATTGCCGATAAAAAACTTCGCCAACAATGTTTTTTCGAGGTCATGTCAAGTCTTATTCAAGAAAAACTAAACGTCGATACTTTGTCTATTTTATATCCAGAATTGGATACTATTGAGGTAAAAGTAACCGTTTTTCCAAACTCAACCATGAAGTTTGAGCCTCAGTTTCCTAAAGATTCTGTTGCTTATGACACCATAAAAATCGACAGCATTCTTCATGCTCGCTTAGTCGATTTCCCGAAAGTAAATCCTGCCATAAAACGTGGAATTCCAGTAAAAACACAATTTATTCTGCCTGTTATTCTAAAAGCAAAAGACGATAAATAATTTACACCATATAAGTAATGTAAGTTCATTTAAAATTAGAATGCGTTTACCGATTCGCTTAACTTAAATTTCTTATATAACTTAAATGGTTAATTTATTTTACAAAGCGTCGGTCTTTCCATTCATAAGAACCAAACAAGCTGTACAAAGCTACTGCTGAACTAAAAAATGGATACAATAAACTGCTCAATAAAAGACTCTTAATTCGTGTTTTAGTTAAGAATTGATTGGTGACAGAAAGCAAACCAAAATCGATTATAAATTTAAAAAAGGCAAATAAAACTAGAATCGGATAACTTAGAACTCCAAAAAGAAATAAGAAAAAACAAATAACCAAAGTTAGATTCCCAAAGAAAACAATAAGTCCTAAAAACTTTCCAAAAGTACTTTTGTAAGAACTTGTTTTTGCTGCCCAGCGCACTCTTTGATGAAACAATGCTTTCCAATTTTCGGTTGGTTTCGTAACAACAATTGCTTCTTTAGCTTTTAGATAATGAACTTCTTTGGAAAACTTTTCTATCGCTTTCTGCAATAAAAAGACATCATCTCCGCTAGCAATTTTGTCATTCCCATCAAAGCCATTCAGTTTTTCAAACAATGATTTTCTGTACGCAAAATTAGCTCCGTTGCACATGAAACCTTTCTTCAAACCAAAACTTCCAATCGTTGCGCCTTGCAAACTCGTTAAATCTAATTGCTGGAAATGATCTAAAAATGAGTTTTTACATTGATAAATTACAGCACCCGCTAGCATTGAAACTTTATTCTGCTGAATATAATTGTCAAAAGTCAGAAGCCAGTTTTCAGAAACAATACAATCGGCATCGGTTGTGATAACCCAATCGGTTTTTACATGCTGCATTGCCGTTGTAATCGCGTCTTTTTTTGGGGAATTTGAGACCCTAATGTTATCGACAATTGAAACTTGGAATTTGGAATTTAAAACTTGGAATTTATCTTTAGAATTATCATCAACTAAAATCACTTCAAATAAATCTGTCGGATAATTAAGTTTAGAAATGCTTTTTAAAAGATTGGGTAGATTTTCTTCTTCGTTTCTAAACGGAACAATAATCGTAAAACTGGTTTGCGGTTTTAAATCTGTTTTTTGATATTTTTTTATTCTGAAAAAACCATAAACAAGCAAGCAGATGCTACAAACATAAATTGCTAATATGGAGAATAAAACAAATATCATTCTACAGTTTTGGTTTTAAAATTCAGTACAAAATAGCTTCCTAGAACTACTGGCAATACGACATTCAAGAACCACATTAAGGTGCTGATGAAAATTACAATCCATTCGTTTACGCCCAAAATTCCGAAGAAATATATCGCAACGCTTCCTTTTACAGCAAAATCTAAAAACTGAAATGTCGGCAATGATGAAGCCAAAAAGTAAACCGATGTAATCGCAGCCATTAAAGTGAAATAAGGCAAATCGACATCAAAACCTAAAAACAAAAAGTAATATTGATGAGAGAAAACCAAATAACGGCAGATTCCTAAAAAGATATTTTTCTGATGAACCGATTTCGGGATTTCGTTGATTTTATGAATCAGTTTTTCTATCGAATATCCTTTGACTTTTATCTTTTTAATGGAGAATAATAAAATTAAAATCAGCATAAATCCACCAAAAAGAATCAGAACCGTTTTAGTTGTGATTACATTAAATTCAGCATTAAAATACAATAATCCAAAAATTCCAAAAATGATCGTTAAAATCATCTGGATTCCGTTGCAGATTAAGTTTAAGAAAACAACTCTTTTGGTTTCCGTTTTTGGATAATACAACGCTTTTCCCGCGTACTCTCCTACTCCATTTGGTGTAAAAATTCCAGCTGTCAATGCTGCTAAAACCTGCTTTGTGGCTTCGTAAACCGAGATTTTATGAATAACCTGCGCAAGATTCTGCCATTTCAGAATCTCAAAATAGCGGTTCAAAACACTCAAAAGCAAGATAAACGAAATCCCTAAAACCGACTGGTTTTTCTTGAATAAAACAATAAACTTTTGCCAGTCCAATTTGTCATTGTTAGCCAACTGATTATAAATAAAATAAAATGCACCGCCAACAATTAAAAGTTTGGCCAGAAGAACTAGGAATTGCTTAGCTTTGTGAGGAATTGAAATCATGCCGCAAAAGTAATCAAATGTGGCAATTAGGAAGTGAGAAAATGAGTCAATTTTCTAAACTTGAAACCTTAAACTTGAAACCACAATCTCTTGACACAAGAACGCATCATATTAGGTATTGACCCTGGAACCACCATTATGGGGTTTGGATTGATTAAAGTAATCAATAAAAAAATGGAATTTCTGCAATTAAACGAATTGCAACTTTCCAAATACGACAATCATTACCAAAAACTAAGAATCATTTTCGAGCGAACTATTGAACTAATCGAAACACATTGCCCTGATGAAATTGCCATTGAAGCGCCTTTCTTTGGCAAAAACGTTCAATCGATGCTGAAGTTAGGTCGAGCTCAAGGCGTTGCAATGGCAGCGGGACTTTCAAGAGGAATTCCGATTACTGAGTACGAACCTAAAAAAATAAAAATGGCGATTACTGGAAACGGAAATGCCAGTAAAGAACAAGTTGCAAAAATGCTGCAACAGCTTTTAGGCTTAAAAGAATTACCCAAAAATCTCGACTCTACAGACGGTTTGGCTGCTGCGGTTTGTCATCATTTTAATTCTGGTAAAGTCGTGGCTGGAAAAAGTTATTCGGGTTGGGATGCTTTTGTAAAACAAAATGAGGATAAGATAAGAAAATAGCTATATTTGTTAAAAACAAATCTTAATCTTAACCACAAATGACAAAAATTAAATTTATTGCATTTATTTTATTTGCAGCAGTTATTTCTTCATGCTCGTCTGATAATAGTGACGAAAGCCAATCAGAAAATTTTTTTAATTTCACCTATGACGGTAAAGTCCAAAATGTTAAAACTTGGGAAGCTCAAAAGCAAGGTGATTTTATAGAAGTCATGGGAACATCTGAACAAGGAATTGCTATTGATTTCAAATTTAATTCTTTTGGAAATTTATATCAGGCACTTACAAATCCTACATCAGTAAACAGTCAAATTCCTTGGTTGCAAGCTTCAGAAAATTTCACTTCTAACACTTTTACTTTTACTTTAGAGAACCTGAACAATACAGACAAAACAGTGCGGGTAAAATTTTCTGGTAAAGTATATGAAGACGGTTACGATTACGAATCAAAGTTTGTTAATGTAAGCGGTTCATTTAAAATTCCTTATAAAGAAATCACGCCACAAGTTGAAGGGCTTGGCACTTTTGCTAAAATTGATGGAAAAGACTGGCATGGCTTATCATTTGATGGTACAATTGAAAACCAGACAACAAAAATAATTTATGCTGAAAACGACGGTGAGTACACAATTGGTATTGCTTTTCCTGATTATAATGCAAAAGCAGGAACTTATAATTTTACCAGCAATGATAGTGCTTACAAAATTTCTTTTCAAAAATATGATGCGACAACTCACGAAAGCATCACCTATGATGTTTCTGGAACAGTTACTTTTACAACTCTAAATGCTGTTTTAGCGACAGGAACGTTTAGTTTAACCGCTACGCATCCTACGACTAAAGCAAAAATTATCATTTCAAATGGTACTTTTAAAGAAAGCGCTGCATTCTAATAAAAAAACATAATTTATCATTAATTAATATTGATAATTGAAGAGCAAGATTTACCTTGCTCTTTTTTTTATTATGTCCGGCATTTACATCCATATTCCTTTTTGCAAACAGGCTTGTCACTATTGCGATTTCCATTTTTCGACTTCAATGAAAAAGAAAGATGAAATGGTTTTGGCATTAGCCAAAGAAATCAATGTACGTAAAAACGAATTCAAAAATGAGATTATAGAAACCATTTATTTTGGTGGCGGAACTCCTTCCGTACTGTCAAATGACGAAATAAACTTTTTAATTTCTGAAGTTTACAAAAATTACAAGCTTGTAGAAAATCCAGAAATTACGCTTGAAGCCAATCCAGATGATTTGTCTGCGGAGCGAATTCTGGAATTATCCAAAAGTCCGATAAATAGATTAAGTATCGGAATTCAGTCTTTTTACGAAGACGATTTGAAGATGATGAATCGTGCTCATAATTCGGCTGAAGCCAAAAAATGTTTGGAAGAAGCAACAAAATATTTTGACAATATTTCCCTTGATTTGATTTATGGAATTCCAGGAATGAGTGACGAAATGTGGAGACAGAATATTCAGACTGCTTTAGATTTTGGCATTCCGCATATTTCAAGCTATGCTTTGACAGTTGAACCAAAGACAGCTTTAAGCAAATTAATTCGGACTGGAAAAATCGCTGAACCTCAGGATGAAGCAGCTTCCAATCATTTTATGATTTTGGTCGAAATGCTTCAGCAAAACGGTTTTATTCATTACGAATTATCCAATTTTGGAAAAGAGAATTATTTCTCCAAAAACAATTCGGCTTATTGGTTAGGTAAAAAATATATCGGAATTGGACCTTCGGCACACAGTTATGATGGCGAAAAAAGAGGCTGGAATATTGCAAATAATTCATTGTATTTAAAAGCTATTCAAAACGATGAACTTCCTGTTGAAACAGAAATCCTAACTATTTCAGATCGTTATAATGAATATATTATGACGGGATTGCGAACCATTTGGGGCGTTTCTTTAGAAAGAATTGAAAAGGATTTCGGATCAGAATATTTGAATTATTTACTGGAACAATCTCAAAAGTTCTTAAACGATGATCTGCTTTCAATAGAAAACAACATTCTTAAACCAACTCCAAAAGGAAAATTTTTAACGGATGGAATTGCTTCAGATTTATTTTATCTAAATTTGGATGAATAAAAATTAGCCACGAAGGCACAAAGGCTCAAATTTATTAAACTTTGTGACTTAGCGTCTTTGCGGCATAAAATCCAAATTTGTGTTAGCAAAAATCAACAACTTCGAAATCGACTTATCAAAACCCATTGATATTTCTATTCCATTAACAAATACAGATGAAAATCCGATTGCATGGTATATTGAGAAACCCGTTATTGAACCTGTAGTTTTTGGCGACTGGATTGGTAAAGTTTCTGAAGGAAAATCATCTACGAATTTTAATAATATTTTCTTCAATCCGCATGGGCATGGCACGCACACTGAATGTCTCGGGCATATTACCAATGATTTTTATAGCATTAATCAATCTTTGAAACAATTTTTCTTTTTTGCTAAATTGATTACAGTTGAACCTGAAAAGATTGGAGATGATTTTGTGATTATGCAAGAACCAATTGAAAAAGCGTTGAGCGCTTCGACTCTGCTCAGCGTGACAAACGAGGCTTTGATTATTAGAACGCTTCCAAATCAACTAGATAAAAAATCAAGAAAATATTCCAATACCAATCCGCCGTATTTGTCTGAAGAGGCTGCGATTTTCATCCGCGAAAGCGAAATTCAGCATTTATTGATTGATTTGCCAAGTGTGGATAAAGAACATGATGAAGGGAAATTATTGGCTCACAAAGCATTTTGGAATGTAAAAGACACGCACAAGGTAAATCCAGATGCAAGATTTAATGCGACAATTACTGAAATGATTTACGTTTCAGACGAAATTGAAGATGGAAATTATATACTAAATCTTCAAATCGCTTCGTTTGAAAATGACGCAAGTCCATCAAAACCAATTTTATATAAGATTTAAGGTTTGCCACGAATTTCACGAATTTGCACGAATTTCTTTTTTTCTTTTGCCACAAATTAAAAAGATTTGCACAGATTTAATCATTTTAATCCTTTAATCTGTGGCAAAAAATTAATTCGTGAAAATTCGTGAAATTCGTGGCAAAAAAACAAAAACAATATGATTAGTGTTTCTACAGATAAAACCAAACTCGACGTTCCGTTTATACAAAACTTTTTAAAAGACATTTATTGGGCTGCGGGGCGAACGATTGAAGAAGTGCAACGCACAATTGATGCTTCTGTTTGTTTTGGAATTTATCTAGATGACAAACAAATTGGGTTTGCACGCGTCATTACTGATTATGTCGTTTTTGCTTATTTAATGGATGTTTTTATTGATGAAGAACATCGCGGAAAAGGCTATTCATCCATTTTGATCGAAGCGATGATGAAAGAACCACAATTGCAAGAAGTAAAAATCTGGCGTTTGGCTACAACTGACGCTCACTTTTTATATGAGAAATTCGGATTTACAAAACTGAATCATCCAGAAAAGATGATGGAAAAAATAGTCAAATGAAAACAGTCCTAAAACTAGAAGAAACGGCTTTATTTATTCTCGGAATATTTCTTTTTAACCGTTTAAGCTATGAATGGTGGTGGTTTCTTGTTTTGATTTTGGCTCCAGATTTATCAATGATTGGTTATGTTTTTGGAAACAAAGTTGGAGCATTCCTTTATAATATCTTTCATCACAAAGGAATTACGCTTTTAATTTATGCGGTCGGCCTTTATTTAAGTATTGAAGTTGTGCAATTAGCGGGAATTATTTTATTTTCACATTCGGCAATGGATCGCATTTTCGGTTATGGTCTTAAATATGAAAAAGGTTTTAAATACACACATTTAGGTGAAATTGGTAAATAAGCAGTTATGAATTTAGAAACGTTTTACGAATATTGTCTGTCGAAAAAAGGTGTCAGCGAGCATTTCCCTTTTGATGAAGATACGCTGGTTTTTAAAGTAGGCGGAAAAATGTTTGCTTTGTCTTCTCTCTCTCAATGGGAAAAAAATGAGCAATCTGTCAATTTAAAATGCGATCCAGACCGCGCGCAGGAACTCAGAGCTGAATATGACGAAATTCAGCCAGGTTATCATATGAGTAAAGTGCATTGGAATACGATCGCTTTAAACGGAAATCTTCCAGACAAATTTGTCAAAGAATTGATAGATCATTCGTATGAATTGGTTTTCAAAAGTTTGACAAAGAAAATTCAGAATGAAATTACTCAATTAAAAAATTAGGCATTACATTTGCAGGGTAAGATCAAAACTTAAAAACCCGAATCAGTTTGCAAATTAGCATTTTATAGCATCATGAAAGAACAATTTAAAAAATTTCTAAACGAAGAACAAGATCCAAAAGCGATTGAAAAAATCACTTCGAAACTCTCAGATTTATTAATGAAAGGCGAAGAAGTTGGATACATCGCAGTGCAAAAAAAGCCTGCAATTACTGTTTTTCCAGATAGTATTGTATTAACAAACAAACGTATCATTATCTGCAAGCCTAAAAACTTAGGTCTTTCTATGGATTTTACAGATTACACTTGGGATGATATTGCAAGTACTTTTGTAAAAGAAAACATCTTAGGTTCTGAATTCTCATTTGGAACGAAAACAGATTTAGCAATTTCTATTGATTATATTCCTAAAATTCAGGCTAGAAAAATTTATACTTACGCTAAAGAGCAATTGGATTTATTGAAAAATCCAGTTTCTACTGCTACACCAGTTCAAGAAACTATTGAGCCTGTTTTTGAAGAAGAAGAAGAGGAAGAAATCGAAGAAGTAGAAACAGAAGAAGTAACAAGTTTTGCAGAAATTTTACCTGCAGCGCCAGCCGTTACAGAAACTTACGAACCGCTTCCAACTCAACCAACTCAACCTACTCAACCTGCTGGAGACCGTAAATTAAGCGATTTATCTAAAGAAGAACTTTTCGATAAATTACAGAATTACAAAAAACTTCTTGATAATGGTTTAATCATGCAGGGAGAATATGATGCTTATAAAAAAGAGATTTTAAGTTATATGTAATTTTAAAGTACAAAGTTTCTGAGTACAAAGTGCAAAGTTTTATCAGCTTTGTCTAAAATAAAAAAGCCCGAAATAGAGATTCTATTTCGGGCTTTGCATTTAAACTCTGTACTTAGAAACTTTGCACTTTGCACTTATAAAGTCGCCTTCTGCTTTTCTACAAATTTATGCGATTGCAATTCTAGTAGTTCTTTTGCATTCTTTCGTTGTAAATCGAATAAACCTTTATCTTCTGCGATATCTGCATAGACCTTATCGTGCATTTCGGCGCTTGTTTTAACCAATAAATCGCGTTGGTATTTATTTTGAGCCAAAGTCGCTTTCATAGCGGTTTCGGCTTCTTCTTGTTTGAAATCGAATTCTCCTTTTGGCGCTAATAATTTGGCAATAATTGGCGATGTTTCGATGGCTAAAAATAAAAGCATAATGAAAAATGACGGCAGCCAAGGCAGTTTGTTCAATGCATTAATACGCGCCATTAATCCGTCGAAACCTTCAATGATAGGTTGCGTCTGTGAAACTTTTTTGTCTAAATCGGCTTGAAGCTGTACGCCTGCTTTTTCTTTTTCGGCAATTTTAGCTTCGTTGGCCTTTTTAAGCGTTTCGAACTCTTTTAAAGCTGCATCATGTTTTTCGCGTTTTTCTTTGTAAACTGGGCCTTTTCCTAGTTTTTTAGTTCCAGCAGTTCCTTCAGCTTCTGTAATATAAACCGAATACAAATCGTTTACTTCTTTTTCTTTCTTTACAATGTCAGCTTTTAAAGCGGCGATTTCGGCTTTATTTTTATCTAAATCTGTTTTGAAATAGGTTCCAATTTGTTTTTTATTGGCCAATTCCATTTCGTTTTTCTCTTTCAGTAAAACGGTATTAATTTCTTTTTCGAAGATTTTAATTTCCAGAGGTTTCGAAATGACAATTGCAATAATAATTGCCAATGCAATACGCGGAGTTGCCTGCAGAAATTCATCAAGGAAACGATCTCTTTTCTTAATCGTCGAGACGATAAATCGGTCCAAATTGAAAATCAATAAACTCCATACAAATCCAAAAATTAGGGCGGGATAAATAGAATCGAAAACGGTAAAAAGCGCATAAGCACTGGCTAAGAAAGCCATAACTGCTGTAAAGTATACTGTGGCGCCAATACCAACATATTTGGTTTGTTCGCCTTCTGAGCAGTCTTTCAGGATGTCTCGGTCAGCACCGGAACATAGGATAAAAAATTGTTTTAACATGATTGATGATTTTTGATTGTGATTGATAAGGCAAATTTAACGCCAAATTTTCAAATACCGTCAAAATATCAATTTCTTTTTAGTTGTGAATCAAACGTTTGAATCCTGAATGTTAGTTAAATATTAATATTTATAAGCAATAACTGACTAATCATAACACTATGTTAATTTTTTTTCAAGGCTTTATTAATACGCAGGCCTTAGTTTCGCAACCGAAATCAAACTAAACAAACACAATGAAGAAATTTTATCTATTAACCGCATTCTTTTTATTCGCCTTTACAGGTTTTGCTCAGAAAGCCATTATCTCTGGAAAGATATTAGACGCCGATGACAAACTGCCTCTTCCTGGAGCTATGGTTCAAATTGTGGGCGAGAAAAAATACACCGTTTCAGACTACAACGGTCGTTTTGAATTATTAAATATTAATGAAGGAACTTACAAAGTTGAAGTAAAATATATTGGATATACTTCTTTAACTCAAGAAATAAAAGTGGAGCAAGGAAAAAACAATGTAATTGACTTTGCTCTTAAAGCTTCTGAAAATGAATTGAAAGAAGTTGTTGTTGGAGACATCTTAAAAGGTCAGGCAAAAGCATTGAACCAACAGAAAAACAATAAAAATATCGGAAACGTAATTTCTTCTGACCAAATGGGACGCTTCCCAGATGCTAACGTTGGAGACGCTTTAAAGCGTGTTCCAGGTATCACAATGCAGAATGACCAAGGTGAAGCTCGTAACATCATCATTAGAGGTTTGGCTCCATCGTTGAACTCTGTTACTTTAAATGGTGACCGTATTCCATCTGCTGAAGGAGATAACAGAAACGTGCAAATGGACTTGATTCCGTCTGATATGATTTCTACTATCGAAGTAAACAAAACGCTTACATCAGACATGGATGCTGATGCGATTGGAGGTTCTGTAAACTTAATTACAAGAGCAACTCCAAACGGTGAAAGAATTTCTGCAACTCTTGCTGGAGGATATTTACCAATACGTGACCACGCTTCTTACACAGCTGGTTTCGTTTACGGTAACCGTTTTGCGAATGATAAATTAGGAGTCGTTTTCAGCGGATCTTATAACAATGTAGATTACGGTTCTGATAACATCGAAAACGAATGGGTAAAAGATGATTTTGGAAATGAGTATTTGCAAGCTTCTGAAATTAGAAAATATGACGTACAGCGTATTCGTCGTAGTGCTTCTGTTGCTTTAGATTACAAATTCAATGACAACAATACCATTTTTGCTAATGCAATTTACAACTGGAGAGATGACAGAGAAAACCGTTTCAGAACTACTTACGATGATATCGAGCCTCTTTACAATGGCGAAGAAATTGTTGGTTTTGAAGGTCGTGTAAAACGTCAAACAAAAGGTGGTTTAGACAATAACAGAAACAAAAACAGAAGATTAGAAGACCAAAGAGTACAGAACTATTCTATTCGCGGAGAGCACTTAATCAACTCAACATTAGATTTAGATTGGTCTGCTAACTATGCAAAAGCTAGAGAATACCGTCCAGGAGAGCGTTATATCGAATACCGCCAGAAAGGTTTAGAAATGTTTGAAGATTTATCAGACATCAGATTTCCTTTAATCACTACTGTTGGGGAGTCTGTTGACGAATTTAAATTTGACTCTGTTACCGAAAATACAGATGAAACAAGCGAAAGCGAATTTGGTGCTAAAGTAAATATCCGTTTCCCATTCTCTGTTATTGCTGGAGAAAAAGGAAGATTGAGAACGGGTCTTAGACTTCGCTTAAAAGAAAAAGAAAGAAACAATATGTTCTATTCTTATGAGCCAATTAATGATGATATGGAATTATTATCGCAAGTTCCGACAAGCTATTTTGATGGAAAAGATTTTAATCCAGGAAGCAAATATGTGCCAGGAACTTTTGCTTCTGCAGCTTTCTTAGGAAGCTTAGATTTAAATAATCCTGCTTTATTTGATAAAGAAGCAGATCCAGCAGAATATTTAGCTGTAAACTATAATGCTAAAGAAAGAATCACTGCTGCGTATGTAAGATGGGATCAGGATTTTAACGATAAACTTTCTATGGTTTTAGGTTTCCGTTTAGAAAATACTCATATTGATTATACAGGAAACCGTGTATTAGATGAAGAAGAGTTAGAAAGCAAAATCAACAATACAAACTCTTATACTAATTTACTGCCAAGTATTTCATTACAATACAATGCTACAAAAGATTTAGTTTTAAGAGCTGCTGTTACAACCGCCCTAGCTAGACCAAACTACTATGCATTAGCTCCTTATGTAAATAATATTGCTGCCGATAAAGAAATTACAGCTGGAAATCCAGACCTTAAAGCTACTTATTCATACAATTATGACTTCATGGCTGAGAACTATTTCAAATCTGTCGGTTTAGTTTCTGGAGGTGTTTTCTACAAAAGATTAAATGATTTCATTTACAACTACAGCGACAATCAATATACTGATACGAAATTTGCAGCAGATTTCCCTAATCAAGTAAATCCAATTCCAGCAGGTGAAAACTGGTCTTTCTTACAATCAAGAAACGGAGACAATGTTGACGTTTACGGGTTTGAAGTTGCATTCCAGCGTCAATTAGATTTCTTGCCAGGTAAATTCTTAAAAGGTTTTGCTATCTATTTAAACTATACTTACACGCAATCTAAAGCAAAAGGTATTGCTGATGAGGATGGAAATGAAAGAAAAGACATTAGTCTTCCTGGAACAACTCCTCACATGTTTAACGGATCATTATCTTGGGAAAACAAACGTTTCTCTGCAAGAATCTCAACCAACTTTACCTCTGATTATTTAGATGAGTTAGGTTCTGAGTCTTACAAAGACAGTTATTATGACAAGCAGTTTTTCTTAGATGCAAATGCTGCTTATAAAATTACTCCCAAACTTCGCTTTTTTGCTGAAGCAAATAACTTAACAAACCAGCCGTTACGTTACTACCAAGGAGTTGCTGCTCATACAAAACAAGCTGAATATTACCAGCCACGTTACAATTTCGGATTGAAACTAGACTTGTAATTCTGCACTTTTTTAAAATTCTTAAATTAGACAGAGTTTAGCGCTCTGTCTAATTGCATTAAAATATATAATACAAATGAAAAATAAATCTTTAATTGCTTTTTTACTTTTAAGCTTATCATTTACAGCTTGTAAAGATGATAAATTAGCTCCAGTTCAGCCAAATGCTGTAAAACCAACTGCTGTTACAGAAGCTTTGCCTCACGATACAGATGATCCTTCAATTTGGATTAATCCGACAGATGCTTCAAAAAGCATTATTATCGGAACAGATAAAGACACAGACGGAGGTTTATATGCTTTTGATTTGAATGGAAAAATCCTTAAAAAATCAATTCCGCTAAAACGTCCAAACAATGTTGATATCGCTTATGGATTGATCATTGACGGAAAAAAAGTAGATATTGCTGTAACGACTGAACGTGAAGAAAACAAAATCAGAATTTTCAGTTTACCTAATTTAGAACCTATTGATAATGGCGGAATTCCTGTTTTTGATGGAGAATCTCAACGCGATCCAATGGGAGTTGCTTTATACACACGCCCAAGCGACGGAAAGATTTTTGCTATTGTGGGAAGAAAAACAGGTCCTTCTGGAAGTTATTTATGGCAATATGAACTTTCTGGAAGCGGAAAATTTGCTGCTGCAAAAGTGGTTCGCAAATTCGGAACGTACAGCGGTAAAAAAGAAATTGAAGCCATTGCTGTCGATAACGAATTAGGCTTTGTGTACTATTGCGATGAACAAACAGGAATTAGAAAATACAATGCAGATCCTGCTTTAAACGATAATAAAGAATTGGCATTTTTTGGTCAGAAAGATTTCAAAGCAGATCATGAAGGAATCGCGATTTACAAAAAAACAGATTCTACAGGATATATTCTAGTATCCAACCAACAGGCAAATTCTTTTATGGTTTACCCGAGAGAAGGAGCAAAAGGAAATCCGAACAATCATCCATTATTGGCTGAAGTTCCAACTTCTACAATTGAATGTGATGGTGCAGATGTAACAAGTGTTAACCTTGGAGGAAAATACAAAAACGGGCTTTTTGTAGCAATGAGCAACGGAATGACGTTCCACTATTATGCTTGGGATTTAATCCAAAAACGTATTGACGAGGCTAAGAAATAACGATTCAGTGTTGATTTGAAATTGCAGTTTTTCGGTACTTTCCTTTAAATTGTACTGAAAACTGCGTTTCAATGTCTTAAAAAGTACTCATTGTCTGGCTGAGCGAAGTCGAAGCCCAGTTTCCAATAGTGGCGCCCTTCGACTTCGCTCAGGGAGACAAGCAAGCAGTATCAGACAAGCACAAAAACAAAAAAAGCTGTTCAGAAATGAACAGCTTTTTTTTGAATTAAATAATTCCTTTTATTCTGTAATTGGCGCGCCTGCTAAGATTTCAGCATTTGCAAACTCTTCAAATTTCGCAAAATTAGCTTTGAATTTATGAGCCAATTCTAACGCTTTTTTATCGTATAAATCTTTGTCTTCCCAAGTATTTCTAGGATTTAAAATTTCCACTGGAACATTTGGACAATCTTGAGGAATTTCAATTCCAAATACTTCATGATTTTTAAACGCTACATCATTTAATTCTCCTTTTAACGCAGCAGTAATCATAGCACGAGTATATTTAAGCTTCATACGGCTTCCTGTTCCGTAAGCTCCTCCAGTCCATCCTGTGTTGATTAACCAAACTTTTACTCCTGCATCTTTCATTTTTTTGCTCAACATTTCAGCATAACGCGTTGGGTGCAAAGGCATAAATGGCGCTCCAAAACAAGCAGAGAAATTAGGCTGAGGCTCTGTTACACCAGCTTCTGTACCAGCAACTTTTGCTGTATATCCAGAAATAAAGTGGTAAGCTGCCTGACCTGGAGTCAATCTTGAGATTGGAGGCAAGATTCCGAAAGAATCAGCCGTTAAGAAAAATATATTTTTAGGATTGTGTCCAATCAAACCTGGCTGAACATTATCAATATGTGTAATTGGGTAACTTACGCGAGTATTTTGAGTAATAGAAACATCGTCAAAATCAACTACGTTTGTTCCTGCTTTGAAAACCACATTTTCTAAAAGCGCTCCTTTTTTGATTGCTCTAAAAATGTCTGGTTCATTTTCTTCTGTTAAGTTGATCACTTTCGCGTAGCATCCGCCTTCAAAATTGAAAACAGTGTTTTCGTTTGTCCAGCCGTGCTCATCGTCTCCGATTAATTTACGTTCTGGATCTGCAGATAAAGTTGTTTTTCCTGTACCAGACAATCCGAAGAAGATTGCTGTGTCTCCTGCTTCGCCAACATTGGCGCTACAGTGCATTGGAAGTGTATTTTTGAAAACCGGAAGAATAAAGTTCAATGCAGAAAAAATTCCCTTTTTCATTTCTCCTGTATAACCTGTTCCACCGATTAAAGCAATTTTTTTAGTAAAATCTAAAATAGCAAAATTAGACTGGCGTGTTCCATCAACAGCAGGATCTGCCATAAAACTTGGCGCACAAACTACTGTCCATTCTGGAGTAAAATTAGCCAGCTCTGAATCTTCTGGACGTAAGAACATATTGTAGCAAAACAAGTTTGACCAAGCAGTTTCTGTTACAACACGAACATTCAATCTATAATTTGGATCAGAACACACATAAGAATCACGAACAAAAACTTCTTTGTCTGATAAAAATGCTGTTACCTTATTATAAAGCTTTTCAAAAGCTTGTGGCTCAAATGGAATATTTACATTTCCCCACCAAACTTGATCTTTAGTAATATCATCTTTTACGATAAAACGATCTTGTGGAGAACGACCTGTAAATTCACCTGTGTTAATTGCCAACGCTCCGGTAGAATTCTCAACACCTTGTCCTGACTGCAAAGTAATCGCATGTAATTCATCTGCAGATAGTTGATAACGAACTTTTGCATTTTCAATTCCTAACTCTTTTAACGAAATCGATTGCGCGAAAACTGTATTAGTGCCCATAAATTTTTAAGTTGTGTGTGATTTTTTGTTTAAAGCAAAATTACAGATTTATTTTTATTTCTTTTAAAATACTTAAATTTCACTTTAATTTATATGAAAAAAGAGAAATTTTACTTTAAAAATTATAAAAAGAAAAAAATAACCGCCTCTAATTTGTTTATTTACAACCTTATACGCGAATTTGTTATATTATTTTTGTTTGATAACAGAAAATACAAAAAAGTCACACAAATAAAGTTATATGTTATTTATGTGACAAAATTAAAGATTAATTCTTAGACAGAATTTTTTTTTCGAGATTTTATGATTTTCTCTTCAAAATCGTAAAGAATAATAGCGCCCAAGCAATAATTAATAAGAAACCACCCAAAGGTGTTGCGAATACGATAATTTTAGATTCGAAGAGTGTATAGTCTTTTGTTGCCAATAAATAGATTGAACCGCTGAAAAGCAAAACGCCTGCAACTACTAAATTATAGATCGTTTTTAAGGTTTTCTCCGCAATGTCTTTTTGCGTAGATAAAAATAGAAGAAACAGAGCGTGATACATTTGGTAACGAACACCAACTTCAAAAGTATTTAATTGGTCAACCGAAAGATATTTTTTCAATAAATGAGCACCGAAAGCACCCAAAATAATAGCTAACATACCAATAAAAGCTCCTGTTAAAACGATTCTTCTTTTCATAATATATCTCTTTTGAAATTTCAAACAAAAATACTTCAAACGAACTGAAAAACGGCCTTATTTCCTAGATTATTTAGAACAAAATCAAATTGTTTTTTGGGTTTTGCGAAAAAAATAATTTTATTTTCTTTAATTTGAATTGTTATATTTATAACATTTAAATATATTTGTGTTAAATATTTGATACATGAGAAACATTTTAATATTTGGAGCAGGAAGATCTGCATCTTCTTTGATTCGATATTTACTATCAAAATCTAATGAAGAACAGCTGCACTTAACGGTAGCTGACCTTTCATTGCAACTTGCAAAAACAAAAACACAAGATCATCCAAATGCTACTCCGCTTGCCTTAGATATTTTTAATTCAGACGAAAGAAAAAAAGCTATTGCAAATGCATCAATCGTAATTTCTATGCTTCCTGCACATTTGCATATCGAGATTGCAAAAGACTGCCTTGAATTCAAAAAGCACCTTGTTACTGCATCATATATTAGTGATGCCATGCAGGCTTTGAACGAAGAAGCCATTAAAAATAATCTGATTTTTATGAACGAAATTGGTCTAGATCCAGGAATCGACCATATGAGTGCCATGAAAGTCATTGACGAAATCAGGTCAAAAGGTGGTAAGATGCTTTTGTTTGAATCTTTCTGCGGCGGACTTGTAGCTCCTGAATCTGATAATAATTTATGGAACTACAAATTTACTTGGGCTCCACGAAATGTAGTTTTGGCTGGACAAGGCGGTGCTGCCAAATTTATTCAAGAAGGAACTTATAAATATATTCCGTACAGCGCTTTGTTTAGAAGAACCGAATTTCTAGAAGTAGAAGGATACGGAAAATTTGAAGCGTATTCTAATCGCGATTCTCTTAAATATCGTTCAGTTTATGGCTTAGATGATATTCTTACCTTATATAGAGGTACAATCAGAAGAGTGGGGTATTCTCGCGCTTGGAATATGTTTGTACAGCTCGGGATGACAGATGATAGCTATATTTTAGAGGGGTCAGAAAATATGAGTTATCGTCAGTTCATCAATTCTTTCCTTCCGTATCATCCAACTGATTCTGTCGAAATTAAAACTCGCTTGATCTTAAAAATTGATCAGGACGATATTATGTGGGACAAGCTTTTGGAATTGGATTTATTCAATCCAAACAAAAAAGTAAACCTGCCAAATGCCACTCCGGCTCAAATCTTAGAAAAAATCTTGACCGACAGTTGGGCTCTTGAACCAGATGATAAAGATATGATTGTAATGTATCATAAATTTGGTTATGAACTGAATGGCGAAAAAAAACAAATCGATTCGAAAATGGTCTGCATTGGCGAAGACCAGACTTATACCGCAATGGCAAAAACAGTTGGACTTCCGGTTGCAATTGCGACATTATTGATTTTAAACGGAAAAATTACAACTCCAGGCGTTCAGCTTCCTATTAAAAAGGAAGTTTACGAACCTATTTTGAAAGAATTAGAAGAATATGGGGTCATTTTTAACGAACAAAATGTGCCTTATTTTGGATACAATCCAGACTTATTTTAGTCTGGGTCTGCATTGTTTATTTTTAGAATTTTTTTTTTAATTAGTTTTTTGATTTTATCCGCTTCCTCCATCAGAAGCGGATTTTTTTTCTTTTAAGGGACAAAGGTTCAGAGGAACAAAGCCACAAAGGTTTTATACTTTGCGTAAAAAAACCTTTGTCACTTTGCTCCTTTGTTACTCTGAACCTCTATTTCTCCGTTTGAAGCGTTATAGGCAATGAATACAACACTCGAACAGCTTGACCATTTTCAGTTGCAGGAATCCATTTTGGCGAAAGTTTCAAAACTCTTATTGCCTCATCTCCTGCTCCATAGCCTAAATCTTTTACAACATTAAACTCAGACAGACTTCCATCTTTTTCAACCATAAACTCAACAAAAAGCTTTCCTTCTATTTTTTGTTTCGAAAATTCTTCTGGCATTTTAAAGTTTTGTCCCACAAACATATAGAACTTTTCTATTCCGCCAGGAAATTGTGGTTGTTTAACATCTGCCTTTTCATTAACACCAATCCTGTTTTTTCCATTAAAACTATTTTGTGCAACTGCTTCCGAATTAAAAGTAATTAACAATAAAATAGAAACGACAGTTACAGAACTCACTTTTAAAACCATTGCAATTGGCGATTTTTCTTTAGTCATCATTATCAAACGTTTTTTGGTTATTTGATAATTAATAGTACTCGCCAAAGCGACAGTATGTTTATTTGAAGCAAATTCGAGTAATAAGCTCTGATAACTTTTAACTTCATCAAACTGCTTATTCACCGCTTCATCAGCCAAAAATTCGTGATTAAGCTTTATGGCTTTTTCAAACAAAACAAACATCGGATTAAACCAAAATACAATTTGCAAAACCTCAACAAAAAGAATATCCAAAGTATGTTTTTGCTGCAAATGCGCTTTTTCATGAGCAATTAATTCTGATGGAATTTTTCCATTTGCAAAATCTTCTTTACTGATAAAAATAGCATTCCAGAAAGAGTGTGGCAAAATCGATTCTTTCATTAAAACAAGTTTCTGATTGTCTATAAATTGTACCGAATTCTTCTTCATTTTTAAGAAAAAGGAAGACACATTTACAACAAATCGAATCAGTAAAATTGCTGCAATAAGAACATAAATTGCACCTAAAAAGAAATATACGATTTCATTGTATGAAACTTCGTTTAAGATTGATTTATTAGACACAATCATTATTTCATCCAGCTGAATTGTTTTAATTTTTGATGGAAAAAATGATGCAATCGAAAATAATTGCAACGGAATAATTAAGCTGAAAATCAAACTTCCGAGAAGATAAGCACGATTAAAACGAAACATTCTTTCGTTTTCCAACAACAATTTATACACTGCATAAAAAACAGCAAGCAGTAAACCCGATTTTAAAAGATACGTTATCATTTTTTCTTTTTTTGAATTTCTGAATCGATTATTTTTTTAAGATCTTCCAGTTCTGAAGACGATAGATTGGTTTCGGTTGTAAAAAACGAAGCAAATTGTGAAGCCGAATTATTAAAGAAATTACTAATCAGCCCTTTCACGTGTTTCGCAAAATAGTCTGTTTTCTTTACGAGCGGATAATATTCTCGAGAATTCCCAAATTCGTTATACGCTACAAATTTCTTATCGATCATTCTTTTTAAAAGCGTCGCCACGGTTGTTGTTGCCGGTTTTGGTTCTGGATACGCTTCAAGCAAATCCTTCATAAAAGCCTTTTCAAGCTTCCATAAATGCTCCATTAACTGTTCTTCTGCATTTGATAATTGTATCATGGTTTTGTATTTTCAAGTTTTTCTGTTTCAGCCAATTCCTTTTTATATTCCTCCAAATTCCATTCAATATTCAGTTTTGCAGCATACTCAGCCATTGTGCCAAGTCCAACTTCTGCACGCCTTTTATCTACATTATCTGGATCTATCATTGGCGATATACGAATTTTATTAGTCTTTTTATTCATTGAACTCTGACTCCCATAAATTTGTTTTTTTCCTTCTCTCAAAGCTACTCTATCTTCCAAATAAGCCAGATTTCCTGGATTTGCATTACCGTTTTTAACCGCCTCTCTCATCATTGGCAGATATTTTTGCTGGTATTTTAAATCAGAATGCTGAATCACCAGAAACAATGTCTGATTTCCTTGCGTCCCAACCACATTTTTTCCTAACCAGCCTCTTTCGTCCAGAATTTTCATAACCTTAATGAGGTTAATGCTGTCCTTCTCCCCCATTATTTTACCAATGCTGTCAATTTTCTTTTTATCAGGCTTAGCAGCTCTGTATACATTCATAAACTCTCCGCGAATTTCCTGATCTTCGGTATAAATCTCCGCAAGTTGCTTTTCCAGCACCTTATCATAATTTGCTCCAATAACATCTAATTTCTTCTGCAGTTTATCAATTGTTTTATCCCATTCTTTTTCGGTGTGCAAAGGTTTTAAATCGTTATCAATTTTAATATGCGCCATATTCTCGTATCCGTTATCGATAGAAAGATTGAGCCATTTAAATGCTTTTTTATGCTGCCTTGCCATAGAAGCAGAACAGCCTGCGTTGTACAAGTCTCGGTAATCTTTCTGTTCTATTTTAAAAGCTTTTCCATAACACGAGACAGACAAGTCGTAGTTTTTTGCCGTGTAGCAAGAATCTGCTTTATGAACCCATTCTTTATAAGTCTGAGCCTGCATAAAAACGCAGTTCAATACAATAAAAGAAAGTGCGATTATTTTTTTCATGGTTTAAAGGTTAGTTTATTTAATATTTTGTTCCGAAATCAATTCTCCTTTATCGTAATTCTTGATTCCTTTTAATTTTCCTTTGTCCGAATAAAACTTCCATTCTCCAAAATAAAACCAATGCGACTGAACCGAATCAGTCTCAAATTTAGTTTTCCCTTTCGATTCCAGTTTTCCGTTTTCGTAATAACTTTTTACAATACAGATTCCGTTTTTGTATTTCTCTGTTTTGTAGATTTTCCCATTAATGTACATTTTCCATTTTTTAACCGGAAGATCGTTTCTATAATATTCATACGATTTATAATTTGTACCATCCTGCGTATAATTATCAATCCAAACACCTTCTTTTTTCTTGTCAATTTTCTGATTGATCGGTTTGCTTTTACAGCTCAAAAGCATTGAACCGCAAAACAATAGTAAAAAGAGGTTTTTCATATTTATGTTTTAATTCTACAAGCATAGATGTTACTCTACAAATGTAGAATTAATTTTCAAACTAGCAAATATTTTTTTAAGATCCTGATATCGTAAGACTTAAAAGTTCTTATAACCTAAATTTTCTTGATTTTCCAAATGCGTTAGGGATTACTTCACATTATTTTTATTTCATTGGAGTTCAGTGAACTTCGTTTGAGGCGGTATCTCCCGATTTATAAAAACAAGGCTTTTTAGCCGTAGTTTTTGTTAATCGGGAATATAGCCGAAAGCCCGACCGAAGGGAACGCCCATAAAAAAATCCGCTCATTTCTGAACGGATTTATATAAAACTTTGCACCTCTGTGCCTTTGAACCTTTGTCCCTTTTTTACTTACTTAATTCCACAAAATATTTGTAAAACAACGGAATAGTCTCAATACCTTTCAAGTAATTAAAGATTCCGAAATGCTCATTTGGCGAGTGAATAGCATCACTATCCAAACCAAATCCCATTAAGATGGTTTTGCTTTTTAATTCTTTTTCAAACAAAGCTACAATCGGAATACTTCCACCAGAACGAACTGGAATTGCAGGAACTCCAAACGTTTCTGTATACGCTTTATTTGCTGCCTGATAACCAATGCTGTCAATTGGCGTTACATAACCTTGACCACCATGGTGAGGCGTTACTTTTACCGTAACTCCAGCTGGAGCAAGACTTGTGAAATGTTTTGTGAAAAGTTCTGTAATCTCTTCCCATTCTTGATTTGGAACCAAACGCATCGAGATTTTAGCAAAAGCTTTACTCGCAATAACCGTTTTAGCACCTTCGCCAGTATAACCGCCCCAGATTCCGTTTACGTCTAAAGTCGGACGAATTGAGTTGCGCTCGTTTGTTACATACCCTTTTTCACCATAAACATCGGCAATGTTTAAAGCGTTTTTATATTTTTCTAAGCTGAAAGGCGCTTTTGCCATTTCAGCTCTTTCTTCTGCAGATAATTCTTCTACTTTATCGTAGAAACCTGGAATGGTAATATGATTGTTTTCGTCGTGAAGCGAAGCAATCATTTTTGCCAGAATATTAATTGGGTTTGCCACAGCTCCACCGTATAAACCTGAATGCAAATCGCGGTTCGGACCTGTAACCTCTACCTCAACATAACTCAAACCTCTTAAACCAGTCGTGATCGATGGCTGTTGGTTGGAGATCATTCCTGTATCTGAAATCAAAATAACGTCGTTTTTCAGTTTTTCCTGATTGCGCTCTACGAACCAAGCCAAACTTGCAGAACCTACTTCTTCCTCACCTTCGATCATGAATTTTACGTTACAAGGCAACGTATTGCTTTGCACCATTAATTCAAGCGCTTTTACGTGCATGTACATCTGACCTTTGTCGTCACACGCTCCACGCGCGAAGATGGCTCCTTCTGGGTGAATATCTGTAGTTTTAATAACTGGTTCAAAAGGTGGCGAAGTCCATAATTCTAATGGATCTGGCGGTTGTACGTCGTAGTGTCCGTAAACTAAAACCGTTGGAAGATTTGGATCTATAATTTTCTCTCCGTAGATAATTGGGTAACCTGGAGTGTCGCAAGTTTCGACATAATCGCACCCTGCTTTTGATAAACTTTCTTTTACAGCCTCTGCTGTGTCAATAACATCTTGAGAATATGCAGTGTCGGCAGAAACCGACGGAATCTTTAATAATTCGATCAATTCGTTGATAAACCGATCTTTATGTTGTTGAACGTAGGACTTAATATTTTCCATTTAAATTATTTTTATAGAAAACCAAAAGTACGAAAAAGAGAATTAAAAAAAATTTTCAAAAAAGCTTTGATAATTCAAAAGTATGCCTATCTTTGCACCCACAATTACCGCGGATATGGCGAAATTGGTAGACGTGCCAGACTTAGGATCTGGTGCCGCAAGGCGTGTAGGTTCGAGTCCTATTATCCGCACAAAAAAAAGCTTCTGAAGATTTTTCAGAAGCTTTTTTGTTTTTACTACATTTTGTTTTTTGTTATTAAAGTTGTTGATAAAGAATTTATTACAATTTTAAATCTTTGTTCTTTCCATTTTATTTTTGAATTATCGTATAAACTAGATCATTCAAGACAATTAACAAATTACTTTATGGAGGAATTATTTTTAGAAGAAGATAGATTTCAAAAACATTTAAATGACAATCATTACACATTAATAGCACCTGTTGATCTTAATCTTTTTGAGCCTTTTATAAAAACTATCAACGAAATAGCTCCTTCAAGTTTTTTTGGCTCCATTGATGATGCTTTAAAAAATAGAGAGGCGGTACGAATAGCAATACAAAATTTCCCTCCACAGACTGAATATAAAGTTTATGTCATAATATCAATGGGCGGAATGATGCTTCATGCAACTCTGGAAGAATATTGTGAAAGGCACAACATACAATATCCATAATTAACAAAGGAAATGGAAAATTTTGATTTCTATAAAAACAAATACGAAAGAGAATTAAATAGACGAAATTATTTAGATGGAGCAATAAATAATCCAATAATCGGAGTAACAGTTGTAACAACATTAAACTCTTATATTGTATCTAAAAGTATTTTCAAAGCAAATGAAAATAGCTCAATATTCATAATTACGATTTTAATTTTAACTTTTATTCTTGCATTTATATCCGTAATTTTTATTTTTATTTCATCAAATAATCTTTTTAAAGGATTCAAATATCAACATTTCGGCTTACTTAAAGACTATAGAAAATTTGAACTTGATTTAGAAAAATTCAATAACGAACTAGAAGATAGTAATTTACAAAACAGTTTTAAACAACGAACTGTTGAAAAATTTATCCAGTTTGCAGATGATCACACTATTATAAATGATAAAAGAGCGCTAAATTTGTATAGGTCAAGAAGTTTTATAATACTAGCGATTTTATTGACATTCATAAATTTGAGTTTTGTAACTATAATAAATTTTAAAATGGCAGAAGAAAACAATCCAATAGTTGTCCCTGCGCCAATAACTCCTTCAGAACCGCCAAGAATGCCAACTGATAGAATTGAAAAAGGCGAAAATCCTACAAGTCCATTGCAAACAAAATAAAATTGCTTGGAATAAACAAAATACTGCTGCAATCTTTTATTGTAATAGATTACAGCAGTGTTTTGTTTTAAATATTATCTTTTAAGGAAATCTTATCATTCCCTAGCTTAACAGTATGCCACTCTAAAAACCTTCAATATCTCCTAAACACACCATAGTCCATGATTTTTCATTCCTCGAAATGACAAAATGTGCAGTGATTCATCTTTATCAAATCATCTTGACGAAAGGAGCTTTTCAGCATCACCAACAGTTTGTACACTATGAAAAAAATTGCGGAAATCACTCTGGAATTTTTTGTCGGTTTTGCTTTTTGTTTCTCCTTTCGTGGAAATGAAAAACTGGGTGGAAATAAAAAACACTCAAAACACTACAAAACAACAAATTATCACCAAAATCCACCCCAACAAAAAGATTTCTTCCGTACCTTTACTAATCCAAAAAATCTGCCAATAAACTCTTCTCTTTGCCTATTGCAGAACAAATTCCCCAAATTTTGTTTCGGTTATAAATTCGTTTTCAACCACTTAACAATAAACAAAAATGGAATCACAACTACAGGAAATTCGGGAACAGCAGAAAGCCTCTTGGAACAAATTTTCTCCAGGCTGGAAAAAATGGGATCATGAAATTCTGGATTTCATGAGGCCTTTTGCCGATGAAATCATTCGTTCGATAAATCCAAAAGGATCTGATGTAATTTTAGATGTCGCGGCTGGAACTGGCGAACCGGGTTTGAGCATTGCCGCGATGCTTTCTGACGGAAAAGTCATTATTACCGATCTCGCTGACGATATGCTTACTATTGCCCGCGAAAATGCTTTTAGAAAAGGAATCACAAATGTTGAATTTCAAGCTTGCGATGTCACCGAACTTCCTTTTTATGACAATACCTTCGACGCGATAAGCTGCCGAATGGGTTTTATGTTTTTTCCTGATATGCTTTTGGCGGCAAAAGAAATGTATCGGGTTCTGAAACCTGGTGGCAAAATCGCAACTGCTGTCTGGAGCGGACCTGAGAAAAATTTTTGGGTTACTGCTGTTGGCGGAACAATTAACAGAAATATGCAGCTTTCTCCTCCGCCTCCCGAAGCTCCGGGAATGTTTCGCTGTTCGAAAAGCGGTTTAATAGCCGATATTTTCCAACAAGCTGGATTTAAAAATACTTCCGAAACAGAACTTACCGGCAAATTAGTTTGTGGCACAGCAGAAGTCTACTGGAATCTGATCACCGAAATTGCCGCGCCTTTTGTTGCCGCGCTCAGCAATGCCGATGACGAAATGAGAGAAAAAATCAAGCAAGAAGTTTTTGCACAAGTAAACGAAAAATTCCCTGACGGAAATGTCATTATTGACGGAAATGCTCTTGTAATTTCTGGAGAGAAACAATTTTAAAACCGTTTGATAAATAACCCGAAAAAGCTTCTGAAACATTCCAGAAGCTTTTTTATTTATGCAATTTTACACTATTCGATTTTATTTCAAATATAGCCCAGGTTTCAACCACGGGAGACAAAGATTGTCGACAATGAATGCGTTCCAATAGTTCAGACCATTGGCTATATCTTAAATCGATAAATCCATCTTGTTTGTCATTCCTACTCCAAATCCAGATAAGGATCGAGAACTTCTGCCAACTTATTTAACCAATAAAAATTATCATCGATTTTAGACAATTCAGACTCTATACTTTCACATCTTCTCATAGAGCTTAATGAAAGAGCATGATTTACTTGTCGTATCATTTTTGCCATATCTTTAGTATCAATAACATCACTAAAAAAATCTAAAAGTCTTTTTTCTGTTTCTTCCGAAAGATCGTTTGTAGCCATTGTCTTATTTTTTAAATGTGGTAAATATAATACTTTTGAACACATAAATGTAACCAAGACAAAAATAAATCTTAAGAATTTTGAAATATGGATATTTCAGAAGAAACCTTTATTGCAAATCTTGGGACTCATATAAGACAATTGCGTGAAAAAAAAGGCTTATCACAACAAGCTTTGGCTGATGATTGTGATATCAAAAAAACTCAGATAGGTAGAATTGAAAGAGCTGAAATAAATACTACAGTAAAAACTCTTGTAAAAATCGCCAGTGCTTTGGATATTGAACCTAAAGAATTGTTTGATTTTCCTTTGAAATAAAACCTTAAAATTTTCCTTAATCTCCAATGATCAAAACCAAAAAATTTCAACTTACCAAAAAAGAATACTTTTCATTTATTATTAGAATTTTATTAAAAAAGCGCTGGTGGCTCTATGCTTTTATATTGTTTCTTTCTGTTATAATCCTTTTCAAGGACAACAAAGATTCTTCAGATACTTTTATTATGGTTTTTGGTTTTCTTTATCCGCTAATTATATTATTTCAATATTGGCGATTCGCATATTCAAAAGAAAATAAGATCATTTTTAAAGAAAGACAATTTGAAATTTTCTCGGATAGAATTATTGCTTACATGGGAGAAATCTCAGAAGGAACAATTGACAATCAAAATTTTATAAAAACTTTCGAATTAAAAGACCTTTACCTTTTATACATTTCAAAAGGTCAATGTTTTTACTTTCCAAAAAGAATTTTCGAATCTCAAGAAGATGAAAATTGGTTTAGAAATGAAGTGTTTTTAAAGATTAAGAAGAAATAATTTCGGCTAAAGCATATTTCATTAGAATCAAAAAAACCTCCAGCTAAAGCAGGAGGCAATTCATTTAACTTTCTTATTCCATAAAGCATATCCGTCTAGTTTGTCATTTCGACGTAAGGAGAAATCTTCGCGAGAAACTCGACAAAGATTGGCTTTTCGTTGCGGAGTTTCTAGTGTGATTGCTTCGCCAGTTCGCTATCGCTCGTGTCCTCCTTCCTCGGAATGACAAAATAAGTAACGAAAATCCTTTTAATCTTAATAATCTGTGGCAAAACAAAAAACATTTCAGAAATTTCTTTAATTATTTTATACTTTAGTATTTAAATATTCTTACTTTTAAAAAACCAAAAACCTAATTCTCAAAATTTCGCTTGTTTTTAAATCTCAAAAAAAACAATTAGAACACATGAGAAAATACAGATTACTAGTCATTTTTTTAGCAATTATTGCTGTTTTTTATTTTGCTAGAACAATTCGAAGCTTTACTGTTCAGCACGAAACCAAAACCCTTAAATCGGAACATTTTATTGTTTCCTATAACGGAATTTATAAAAGCGAGGCAGAAAAAGTTAGCAAACATCTTGAAGAAAATTATTCTAAAATAAGAGAAAATCTAAAAGACATAGAACACGAGCCGATAAAGGTTTTTGTTTACGGTTCGCAATTTAAGTTTAATGAAGCCACGGGTTTAACAGAAAACACAAAAGGCACAAGTCGTGGGCCAAATGAGTTCCATTTTGTTTGGACAAATTGGTTTAATTCTCTTTTCCCAGACGATCCGCTCAAAACGGCTTTGCATGAGTTTACGCATTGCGTTCAGCTGAATATATTAATATACAAAGCAAAAGACACCATCATAACACAAGACCGACTGACTTTTGAAAGAGCATTTGATAAAAAGTTTAAAGCCGAATATCCGCGCTGGCTCTGGGAATCGATTAGTATTTTTGAAGCAGGAGAAGTTAATTCGCTAAGCGTGAAATATGCCAAAAGCAAAAACCTCACTTTAGAAGATTTAAATCACGGCAATCAGATTTACAATATTGGCTACACGATAATTGAATATATGACCCAAAAATGGGGAAAAGATATTCTGCCTAAATTAATCGCGTCTTTTGGCAACATCGAAAAAACATTGAATGTATCAACCGAAGAATTTGAGAGAGGCTGGATGGCTTTTTTGGAGGAGAAATATTGATTCGTTTTTTATTTCACGCAGATTTAAAATGATTTAAGCAGATAAACGCAGATATTATTAAAATCAAAATAAATCTGCTAAAATCTGCAGAATCTGCGTGAAATAAAAATTCTTTAATCTTGGAATTTGAAATTTATTTATTGGAATTTAATATTTCAATAATCTTATCTACATTGATTTCACTATAATCATTAATATAAAAATCGCACGGCGGAAGCTGTTCTTTGGTATGCGTGCTTAAAACGCCTACGACTTTCATTCCGGCATTTAGTCCTGCTGTAATACCCGAAAAAGAATCTTCAAAAACCACACAATCAGACGGAGAAACTCCAACACGTTCTGCCGATTTTAAATATACTTCTGGATTTGGTTTATGAAACGTCACATCTTCTGACGACATCATCGAATCCATTTTTTCTCCGAGTTTCAAGAAATTGGCAATTAAATCCAAATTCGCTCGAGGTGCCGATGTAGCAACTGCAGTTTTAAATCCGCGCGATTTTAATTCGTTTAAAAAATCCATATAATATGGAATCGTTTCGACTTTGTCTTTGTAAATCTCTCGAAACATTCCTTCTTTTTCGTCTTCTAATTTTATCAATTCTTCTCCTGCAATTGGGCGTTTGAAGAAATGCGTCATGATATAACTATTGTGTTTTCCGTACATATGCTCTTCAAATTCTTCTTTCGTGTACGGAATATTATATTTATCGAAAAACTTTTCAAAAGCGATTACATGATGCGGATTGGTATGCGAAATCACACCGTCCATATCAAAAATTACACATTGCTGGCTCATATATTTGTTTTGTTGTTTTATTATCTTCAAATATACTGAATCACTCTATCTACCATCATTTTATAAAATTAAATTTTGATTATTTTCGAGATAATTTACGTACGTTAATTCCGTTTTTTCTATTCTCGATCATAATAAGATCCCCATTTTCATCAAAAGCGATTCGTCCTATATAAGCAGTTTGAGCTTCACCAACCAAACCATCTTTATAACCACTAGGTCTCTCCCCTTCTCCTAATAAATATTTTCCTTTTCCATCAGGAGTAATCTGTAAAATATTATTATTAGATGTCGATATGTATATAATGTCATTTTTATCTATAGCCAGCCCTTGTGCATCTTTTAAACCTACATACGGCACATAGACCCCATCTTGTTTTACCGTAATTTTAATTGTTGTCACAAGTCCTTCTGGTGTTATTTTTCGAATTCCTTCGGCACCAACATTTTCTTTCATATATAAATTACCCTTACTATCCTTAGCAATAAACTGCGCAGAACTAAAACGCGCCTCTTCGCCTTTACCATCATTATGCCCCCATGCATCAGGTTTTCCAGCTAAAACAGTTGATGTTCCTTTTGGATTAAATTTTAATATGGATGTTGCATCAGAAATATACAAATTATCCTCTTTGTCAATAAGAAAACCAAAAGCCTGGCGTCCCATTTCTGCTTCTGTCAGATAAGTAGTCACTAAGCCGTTTGGAGTAATTTTTCTCAAAGTTCTATCATGAGAACCTGAAAAGTATATATTTCCTTTAGAATCTGTATTTAAATCAACAATTGTTGTAAAAACAGCTTCTTCGCCCTGCCCATTTACATCTATCTCACTAAACTCTCCAGATCCAGCCAGAACTGTTACAACACCATTTTTATCTACTTTTCTTATCTGATCAGATTCAAAACTTGCTACATAAATATTTCCATTTCCGTCAATAGTCAATGCTGTAGGAAATAAATCTCTTGGCTTAAAGACCCCTGCCGCAACAGTACTTACTTTATCATATTGAATAATAGTTACATTTTCATTGTCATCACTCGAACAAGAAATCATTGTGATAGCAAATAGAAAAAAGACGATTTTTTTCATAGGTTCTTAAGATTTTTGATTTGGTTTTGAATTAGTTAAAACAAAACTAATAGAATAATCTTTCAAAAAACATTATTTCCAATAAAAAAACTACAATTTAACTTTCTTACCCAATCCAAATTTTACTTTTAACCAAAGTCATCGTCTGTCTCAAATGCTGATTGCACGCAATAAGAATTATCAAAACCAATAAACCATAACCTACGATGGTATAAATTTCCATATCGGCCAATAAAGTCGATTGTTTTGTAATTGTACTAAAAACCTTTTTCATGGCTAGAACATTTGCATTATCTGCGGAATATCCTTTGGCAATAAAACTTTGAGTTGCGCTTGCAATCGTTTGCTGTGCTTCGGGATTTTCGCCTGTTACAAATTGGCTTAATTTCAAGAAGTGTTTTTTATTCAAGAAAACCATTGCATTCTGCATTACGCAGAAACCAATTGTACTGCCCCAAAAACGCCCCGAAACCCCAACAATTCCCGAAGAAACCGCCATATTTGCTGGAACCGATGATGTGGTAAATAAGATGAGCGGAACAAATAAAAACCCAACACCGATTCCTTGCAAAATATAGGGAATGATAATATCGCTCAATGCAATATCTGGCACAAAAAGAAACGTAAACCAGAAATGGAAAATAGCAATAAGCGCAAAACCAATCATGAAAATAATTTTTGTCGAAACAGATTTCATCAGAAAAAATGCGGCTAAAATAAGTCCGATTACATTTCCTAATCCGTTTATGTATTGAACGCCCGCCACACGCGATGGATCCCAATTCCAGATTGAAAACATTGCCGAATGACAAAGACTCAATGTTGCTCTGCTGATATAGAAAAGGAAAAACAATAAAAATCCTATTCGCAGATTGGCGTATTTTATCACTTCAAAATTAAAACTTGGTCTTTTCACTAAACGTTCTTTAAAAACGAATAATCCGCCTGTAATGAGCGAAATCATCAAGATTAAAACCATTTCTGAAGACTGTAACCAATATTTTTTCTCAGCATAAACAAAAAAGTAGGCACCGCAAAGAATCGAAATTAAAACCAAAAAATAACTCATCCAGTCGATTTGATACAACGGAATCTTCTTTGTAATTCGGTGCCCTCTGAAAGTAACTAAGATTAAAAAGACGTTTAAAACTTGTAGTCCGCCCGAAACATACAACATATATTTCCAGTCGTAATGATCAAGAAACCACACTGCGATATTCATTATAAAAGGCGTAGACAACAATAGCGCGCCGTAGTAAAATGAAAACCCAATAATAATGGCATTTTTTGTATTGAACTGCTCAATAAGCAATTGTCTGATGGTGATTACAGGAAGCGCCATCAGGATTCCTTCGGCAACTCTCATCAATAGAAAAACCGAAAAATTGGTAATATAGGCCGATGAAACAATCGTAATTCCAATTAAGGAGTAAACCGCCATCAGGTAATTTTTTGCAGGGAAAAAACTCGAAAATCGGCCTTCTATCAAAATGGTTGCCAGCAGAGTTCCGTACGTAACACACATCGCAAACTGCAAATCTTCGGGCTCAATATCCAGAAAACTCGCCGCATACGTTACGTTTGACGTGTAAACCCCCAATAAAATCATAGAATGCAACAAACAAACGAACAAAATAATAATGATCGCCCATCTTGGAACCCATGATTTAAATATACTTTTATCTTCCATTTTATTTGTGTGCAGCAACAACTGTAATGTTCATTCCTGCTCTTAAAAAATCGGTTTGTTTATCTTGTTCTTTTAACTGAATTCTAACTGGAATTCTCTGTTCAATTTTCACGAAGTTTCCAGTCGCATTATCTGGAGGAAGCAACGAGAATCTTGCGCCACTCGCAGGCGATAACGAAGCAATTGTTCCCACGAAAACTTTGTCGTTTATGGCATCAGCTTTGATTTCTACTTCTTGTCCAACCGTTAAATACTGTAATTGCGTTTCTTTAAAATTGGCTGTAATCCATTTTTCTTTACTTACGATAGAAAGCAAAGACTGCCCTTCTTTTACCATTTGTCCAGGCTGTAAAGTTCTTTTTCCAACCCAACCGTCATAAGGCGCTGTGATTACTGTATACGAAAGAAACAATGCCGCATTATCTGCTACAGCTTGTTTTGAAGCAATATTCGTTTGTGTTGTCGGAACATTCGCTTCAGCAACAGAAGTGCTTAAAGTAGCTGAATGAATTCTGTTTTTCATTTCCTGAAAATGTGCTTGAGCCGATTCGTAATCTGCCTTCACTTTTTCTAATTGCTGAGAAGTTGCCGCTTCTTCGCTTACCAAAGCTTTATATCTTTCGTATTCTAATTTGGTTTTCCAAAGATTCGATTTGGCAGCTTCTAATTGCGATTCGTTAATTGCTGTTGCACTCGCTGTATTAATGGCGTTTTTTTGAGCCACAACGCTATTTTGCTGTGCATTTTGAACATCGGCAAGAGCCACATTCAATTTCGATTTATATTCTCTATTATCGATCACCACCAAAGTATCTCCTTTATGCACAAACTGATTTTCGTCAAAACGAACTTCCTGCACATAACCTGTAATTCTCGACATAATTGGCGTAACATATTGTTCTACCTGCGCGTCATTAGTCTCTTCATGATTTCGGTTAAACACATAAAACCAAATTCCCAAAATAACCCCGCTTATTACCAGCGCACACGCAATAATTGTTATTAGTATATGAAACGTTTTATTTCTTTTAGTTTCATTTTTTATCTTAACCATCTTTTTTATCTCTTTATCTTAGTTCTTTCTTTTAGTCTTTCTTCTTGCTTCTTGCCTCTTCCAAGTCTTGCTTCTTGCCTCTTCCAAGTCTTTCCTCTTTCTTCTTTCCTCTAAGGCTTCAGCCTAATCTTTCGCCAGCATCTAGCTCTGAGGCATAATTCCTGCCGTGTGCATCATTTGGTAATGTTTCAAAACAGCATCCAATCGGGTAGAGATTTTGTTGTATTTTGCCTGAAGCAAAGCATTATCAGCATCGACCATTTCGGTAATTAAAACCAATTGGTTTAAGTATTTCAGCTTTACTATTCGGTAATTTTCTTCAGCTAAATCCAAAGCTTTGTCAACCACGACAAATTTTTCAAGAATTTCCTGATACTGCGTATGCTCTTTGTATAACTGATCTTGAATTTCTTCTTTTATAATTTCAGTTTGCATTTTCTGCATATCGATTTTAGTGCTCGCTTTTGCCACTTTCGTTTTGTTTTTATACAAAGCCGAAAGATCAAAACGCGCCTCGATTCCTACCTGACCTAAAGTGTACAAATACGGATTTGGCGGAAAGAATTTGTAGTTTGGATAATAAAAGCCATAATTCCCGAAGAAGTTTACGCTTGGCAGATAATTTCCTTTTACTAATTGCATTTCAGTTTTACTGATGTTTAATTCCTGACTTGCAATTCGCATTTCTTCATTCTGCATCGCTTTATTCAGATAAAAATCATACGGATCTAAACCGTTCATTTCGTCCAGACTTGAAGTGGTGTCAATTGCAATTTCTTCGTTTTCCGGAATCTGGATCAGCGTTTTCAGATCGTGAAGTGCGATTTTAATGTTTTTGGAGTTAGTTAACGCATTCAATTCGCGATCTGAAAGCTGTAATTCGGCACGAATAACTTCGTTTTTCGTAACCGTTCCATGTTTTTGAAGCGATTGCACTTCTTTTAATCGGCTTTTTTCTTCTTTGATGTTTTCCTCAAATATTTTTTGAAGTTCCATCATTTTATAAATCGCCAGATAGTTTGCAACAACTTCCAGTTCGATATCATTTTCTGTTTTTTCCGATTTTATTTTCGCAATTTCGTTTTCCTGATTCGCAATTTTAATAGCGTTATTAATCTTGTTTCCAACGTAAATTGGCATTTTAAAAGTTGAATTTACCTCATAGATTTCAGGAATTGCAGGCGTAACTTCTTTATCTTTTAAGAAACCATCTCCTTTAAATTCTGTAATGTTGGTAATTCTGGAGTACATTCCGTTTAGTTGTACATCCGGCAATCTAAGTTCTTTTCTTTCTTTGATGTTTTGCTCAGCGAGCGTAATCTCCAGTTGAGATTTAAGGATTTTTTTGTTGTTTTCCTTCGCCAGTTTCATCGCTTCTTGTAAAGAAACCGTATGAACTTCCTGAGCATGTAAACTATTGAATACTAAAACCATTAGTAAAATCAATAGGATTCTGGGAAAACAATCTTCTTTAGAGTTTGTTTTTGTAAGGAACATGAATATTTGAATAATTAATGCTGCAAAGTTCCTTCATTTTTTATTTGGCTGATGATTCTAAAAAGTCAATAACATATTCATTTCGGACAAATGTTAAAATTCCGTTTTCCGAAAACGTTATATTAAAACACTGAAAAACAAATGATTAAAAATTAATATTTTTTCAAGCAGATTTAAAAAGGATTTTAGCCGATGGGCGCAGATTAATTTTTTACCCTCGCAGATTTGGCAGATTGTGCAGATTATAAAGCATTTAAAAAAATATCCCAAATCTGCGAGAGAAATTATTTTAGTATTAAATAAAAGAAATCTATTTATTACGTTCCAAAATTTCTTTTCCATTAAGATAATCAGAAGGTCTTTGACCTAAAATCTTAAAAAAAGTGTTACTAAAGGTCGGCACACTATTATACCCAACTTCTTGAGCTACCTCTTTCACCGAAAGTTTTCTTTCTAATAAAAGTTCGATTGCTTTAAGAATTCTTCGAATGGTGTAATATTGAATAAAAGACATCTTTAGATCTTTCTGAAATAAGCGATACAAGGAGCGTTCGCTAAAGCCAAACTCATGCGCTACATCAGCAAAGAGAATTGTTTCGCCCAAATTATTTTCAATATATCGAAGAATTTTTCCCAATCGTTTATCTTTAGGCTGAGGAAGTTCTAGAGGTAAATTGGTATGACATATCTGTGGAAGAATCGCCTTTATAGCTTTTGCAATGACAAAACTCGGACTTCCCTTTTTCAAATCTCCGTTCCATTGATTGGTAAACATCATCATTTGAAGCAGCAGATTATTCACAGGATAAATACCTTCGATTTTATAGAATTCATCTTCATCTTTTTCAACGGGAAAATACAAATTTCGCATCATCACGTGTTCCGACTTTGGTTCGATACTATGCTCTACTCCTGCAGGAATCCAGATAAAATGTCTTGCAGGCAAAAAATATGATTTCGTTTCAGTTGTTACAAAAACCACATCGCCTTCTGCATACAGCATTTGCGCTTTTTTATGTTTATGTGTTGGAACAAGCAATTCCCCCATTATATTATGATGACAGTAAATGCTTTTTTTATCGGCATCTACTTTATGGAGATAATATTTGTCTACTTTGAATGTTGATTGTTCCATAATATAAAGATAGGAAAGAAATAAATTGCTTCGTCTGTTCGCTATCGCTCGGGTCCAATATTTAAAATTCCAAAACTGGAACCTAAAAATATTTAACCGTAAAGTTCGCAAAGCTATATGATAACGCTTTGCGAACTTTTATAAATCTTGCTGAAAAAATCCTTAGCGAACTTTGCGTATCCCGATAGTTATCGGGATTGCGCTCTTTGCGGTTAAACCTCGCAAAATATATCAAAAAAAAAATGCCTCTCATAATGAGAGGCATTTTACAAACTTAGGCGGTCTGGACGGGACTCGAACCCGCGACCCCATGCGTGACAGGCATGTATTCTAACCAACTGAACTACCAAACCCTGCGTTATTGCGAGTGCAAAAATACAACAGATTTTCGTTTCTGCAAGCGTTTTTTCAAATAAAATTTAGACAAATTTTTAATTGGTTAAATTCCAATATTTTAAAAATTCACTTTAAAAGCAAAATAGAAGAAGTTTCTTTCTTTTTCTTAATCAAAAAGGTTTTTTCCATAGAAATATTCATCCCTTTATTCAACATAGCCCGTGGTTTTAACCACGGGAGACGTATTTATACACATTGCATTCCCGTGGTTAAAACCACGGGCTATGTTTTAATATATGATAGAAAATCTTTGTGGAGTTACTTGCGGAGATTTGCTTCGCCTATTCGCTATCGCTCGAGTCTCCTTCTTCGAAATAACAAACAGTACGTTAAAATTATAATTACAATAAAACAGAAAGTCCGCAAAGCTTAAAAAAAACTTTGCGGACTTTGCGTAAATCTTAGCGCTCTTTGCGGTAAAAACCAAAAAAACCAAAAGTGTATTAAATCAAAAAAGCCATCCACAAAAGTGGAAAGCTTTTCATTGGTCTAACTACTAAACCAGCTACGAGTTACAAAGTCGTAGCAAAACAACACAACTAATCTTAGATACCGTTTTTGGGCAAAAAAGCCTTTCTTAATAGAAAGGCTTCTCCCAATATTGCGGTCTGGACGGGACTCGAACCCGCGACCCCATGCGTGACAGGCATGTATTCTAACCAACTGAACTACCAAACCTCTGCGTTATTGCGGTTGCAAAGATATAACAGAATTTCGTTTCTGCAAGTGTTTTTATAAAAAAAATGAAATTATTTTTTAAAATATTATCCAAAGTTTTGTTTTTCAACCAAATATGTAGTCAATATTTTTTCAAAATTATCGCCAACATTTACCGGAACGTACTTAATTTGGTTCTTTGCACAAGTTAAAGCCAAGTTTTTAAAATAGGCTTCTACCCTTTTTTCATATTGCTCTTTTACGTTATCAGCAAAAATCGAAACCTCTTCTCCTGATTCTAAGTCGATAAACTTTCTTGGCGTGTTATCAAAATCAAATTTCAGTTCGGTTTCATTATCAACTACATGAAATAAAACTACTTTGTGTTTGTTGTGTTTTAAATGCTGCAATGCGTTGAATAATTTCTCATCATCTTCGGTCTGAAACATATCGGTAAACAAAATAATCATAGAACGGCGGTGCATTTTCTCCGCAATCTGATGCAGATATGTAATCGTATCAGTCGTTTTTTTAACTTTTGGCTGAACCAATAATTCTTCCAGTTTATTCAAAAGCATTCTATGATGACGGTCGCTTCCTTTCTCTGGGGCGTAATATTCATATTTATCCGAGAAAACGCTCAAACCAACAGCATCGCGTTGTTTCTTTAAAATATTCATTAAAACTGCCGAAGCCAAAACGGCAAATCCAATCTTCTTTTCATAAAAAGGCTGATTCGATTTCAGTTCAGGATAATGCATCGATGAAGAATTATCAACAATCAAATGACAGCGTAAATTGGTTTCTTCTTCAAAACGTTTCGTGTACAAGCGATCGGTTTTGGCAAACAATTTCCAGTCGATATGTTTGGTGCTTTCGCCCGCATTGTAGACTTTGTGCTCGGCAAATTCAGCTGAAAATCCATGAAACGGACTCTTGTGCATTCCCGATATAAAACCTTCCACAATCTGATTCGCCAACATTTCAAGATGCTGAAAACTGGAGACTTTCTCTATTTCCGATTCGATTTTCATTCGGTTTCTTTTTTAATATTTTGTGCTTTATAAAGCAAATCTGTCGCCTGAAACAATTTGCGTTTCAAGATCGGACTAAAATTAGGGTTTTCTTTTAAGAATCGCTGTACTTCATCAAAAGCATATTTCGAAGAATATTTCCCAACCGTATTATCCAGCCAATCTTTCGGAAAGAAAATATCTCCCGTACGCTGAATTTCATCAACCAAATCTAGTGAAAATCTAATATATTTCTGCGCACTTTCCTGACGAAGGGGATGATTTACATTTGCCAAACCAGCAGAAACCCAAGATTCTTTCTCTCGGTTTGCATCGTCTTTTAAAGATTCTATAAAAGCATTTCGAACCGATTCATCTTTCGATAATGACGGAAGCAAAAACTCAAAACGCTTTTGTTTGTCCGGATTGGTAAATGAAGTTCTGGTTTTCTCCAAGATTTCATCAGCTTTTGGATGTTGGAAAATCGCCAGATTCATCGCCATGTTGGTATAATCGTCTTCGTTTAATTTCAAATTCGGAATCGAAATTTCTTTACTCCAAACTTTGTACAAACTTGTTTTTCCTAAATCTGAATAAGCCACTGAGCTAAACAAACCAAACAAAGTCTTTTTGATATTAGGAGATAAGTCAGATGGCAAGCGCGTAAACAAAGTATATACTAGCTTTTTTTGACTAATCATCTGTTGTTTCTCTGTAAAAAATCTCCAATATATAGTGTTTATATTGTTAGTTATAATTCGCAAAACCAGTTCATTTTCTTCTAATTGAATTCCTCTGAAATAACACCTAAATGCATCATCAGGAGAAATGTTTCCAATAAGCATATTTTCATAAAGATTACTGTAACTTGAAGCTCTTGCCATTTCATCTTTCAAAGAAGCAATATAATTCAAATTATTCCCGTCAAGCGGAAAAACACCATATCCAAAACCGTTATAATTATAAACAACAGCGAGCGGTTTTTCAAGTCCTATAGTTTCTTTTACAACCGTATTTTTATCATTAATATTAACAGATAAGACCTTTACCTCTTTAGCATAAACTAAACCAATCTGAAAAACCTGAGGCCAGATATTCTCTGATTTATCTTCTGCTTTTTGCTGAATTTCAAAGCTTTTGATTCGGTTTTTAGCATCATATTCTATTTTATCTGTAAAAATCGCTCTTCCGGATTTGTTTACCCAGACATCGCTCCATTTTTTCATATCAAGCGGTGTTTCAGCATCAAGAATTTCTACGAGATTATTCCAATCGGCGTTGTCATTGGCGTATTTCTGAATGTATTTTTGAATTCCTTTCTGAAACGCTTCTTTTCCCATTGAAGCTTCCAACTGACGCATCATAATTGGCGCTTTGTTGTAAATAATAGCTCCATACAATGAACCTGCATTCTTTAAATTCGCCAAATGCTGCTTGATCGGATGTGTTCCTAAAGATCGATCTTCCGCGAAAGCGCTTGGATAATGTGCCGTAAAAAACTGCAGATTATGATTGACTTTCGGAAAAATCGGATTCATAATTTTATCGGCCATGAAGTTGGCAAAAACCTCTTTCATCCAAACATCGTCAAACCATTTCATCGTAACCAAATCGCCAAACCACATGTGTGAGGTTTCGTGTGCGATCAATTTTGCACGATTTAGTTTTTCGCTGTCGGTTGCGCTGTTGTCCAAAAACAAAGTCGATTCTCTGTATTGAATCGCCCCAACATGTTCCATTCCGCCATATTGAAAAACGGGAATCGAAGCGAAATCTAACTTCTGAAACGGAAATTTACGATCGGTATATTTTTCTAAGAAATCCAAAGATTGTTGATGCAAATTGAAAATAGTATCAGCGCTTACGCGAAATTTCTCAGGACTGTTTTCACGATACAGCATCATCATTTCTAAACCTGGTTTTTGTGTCACGCTTTTGAATTTTCCAGCTACAAAAGAAAATAAATAGGTACTCATTTTGTCTGATTCTCCAAAAGTGTAAGACGTAAAATCACCTTTTTCGAGTTTCTCCACAACATCGGCTCCAGCTAAAACCGACCAATCTTTTGGCACAGAAAGCCTCAATTTATAAGTCGCTTTCAAATCAGGCTGATCAAAACAAGGAAATAAAGTACTCGCGCGGTCTGGAACTAATAAAGTGTACAGAAAATCATCATTTCTGTTTAATGATAAATTACCCGCAATAAATGAAATTTCAATTCTATTTTTTCCTGAAGTCAAAGCCGAAACAGGAATTATAATATGTCCGTTTTCGTAAACAATCGAAATCTTTTTCCCGTTTGCTTCAATTGTTTTAATGTTCAAAGTTTTTTCTTTAAAATCTAAAAGCAAAGGCTGACTTAAATCAGATAAACTCAAATTTACAATCAAATTAGAGTTTATATTTTCTGTTTTCTGATTCGGAATTTCGAAAAACAAAGTGTAATGAAGATCTGAAATCTGTTTTTTGCGAAAATGTGCCAGCTGTTCAGAAACACCGTTCTCAACTAATTCACTTGCTTTTGATTGAGAAAAACTATTGAAAATCAATATAAAAAAACAAAGAAGGCTGTAGAAAATTTTCATTTTTAAGGAATATAAGATTTGCTAAAATTAGCAAAAGCATTGATTTTTCGCAAACAATTATCGCAACAATATTGCATTTAAAAATAAGATTTCTATATTTGCAACATTATTGCATTAAACAGCATAAAAAACCTCATCTAGAAGTTAATCTTCACGAATGAAAAAGAAACTTAAATTTATAAATCTCTTGATGCCTTTGATTGTATTGTTCGCAATACTTTTTCCGGCTGTCCATTCGTACGAGCATATTTTAGACACTCATTCCTGTAAAGAAAAATTAGAGTTTTCTGTTTCCGAAAAACCGCAATTCAAAGCCAAACTGCATTCGTTTCATAAATGTTCGATTTGTGATTTTAAGTTCAGCGCGGTTGGCACATTTGAGATTAATATTTTTCAGTTTTTCAAGAATAATCCTGTTGTAAAACACATTGTTTTTTACAGCAAACCTCATTTTGCATTTTTTAAGGGCGCTCTTTTCTCACTTCGAGCCCCACCTTTTACACTTTAATATTTTTTTTGTGTTCCCGATTGTTTTGCAATTCGGCATATAATTGTTTTTATGATTTAAAAATCTAAAAACATTCAATAGCTATTACATTCGTTTTAAGCATTTAATACAATGTATTGATATTGATATTGATATTGATATTGATATTGATATTGATATTGATATTGATATTGATATTGAAATAATTTTTCTACACAAAAAAACTTCCAAATTTTTATCGATTAACATATTAGAACTAAAACTTAATTCAGCTTTTAGTTACCAGTGTGCTGTTTGACTAGAGAAAAGATATATGTCGCCTCGCTGAGGCTTTTGCATAGGTCATAAATTCTTTTTTACAAATATTTCGTCCCGCTGGGACTTACCCAAAAATGACAAATATATTTCTACCAATATTTTGTCCCTCTGGGACTTATAAACTCTGCAATAGGCTTCCTGTATAACCCAAATACCCTTTATAAAATGATCAAAATCAAATCAGAAAAAATGAAAACAACAAAACTCATTCTGGCTTCGCTCTTTGCGGCAGTTGCTTTTACAAGCTGCAGTAATGACGATTCAGAAGAAAAACAGGCAATTCCAACTGTTGACAAAATCGAATTAGGTCTTAACAATAGCGAAACAGCAACTACTGGCGCAGATTTCCATTTTAATGCAGAAGTAACTGCTGCTGATAAAATCGAAAATGTACAAGTAAAAATTCTACAAAAAAGTACCGAAACATACTCGAAAGTCTGGTCGCACGAAATTACGTGGACGCAATATGCGGGCGCAAAAAACGCGACGGTTCACAAACATTTTGATATTCCAGAAGATGCTGTAGCAGGGAAATACGACTTCATCATTATAGTAAACGATCAAAACGGAAACAAGCTAGAAGTGAAGAAAAACTTAACCATTATAAATTAAAAACATGAAAAAATTAAAGCTTTTAATGGGCATTTTGGCTCTTACTTTTATTTCATCCTGCTCCAGCGACAAAGCCGAAATCGACAGCGAATATCCCGTAATTGATAGTACTGGAGCAAATGCTTTTCCGATTCAATGCAGCACGATCGAACGCGGAAAAACCTTCACATTTAAAGCCACTTTTAATGATAATGTCGCTTTGGGTTCTTACAGCTTAGACATTCACCACAATTTCGATCATCATACGCATAGCACGGAAGTTAACACCTGCGAAACCGAAGCTGTAAAAAGTCCTGTAAAACCAATGCTTTTTATAAACAATTACACCATTCCAAACGGAGTAAAAAGTTATGAAGCAACAGCACAAATCACCATTCCTGCAGATGTTGATCCTGGAGATTACCATTTTATGATTCGCTTGACGGATAAAGAAGGCTGGCAGACGCTGAAAGGTTTAAGTATTAAAATTTTATAAGATCAGATTAATGAAGAATGCCCTATCCATTTATTGGAAATTTTGTTTTTTACTCATCAGTTTATTAATTACAACAGAAGCTATTTCTCAAAATCAGCCTTCAGAAAAGAAACCAGAAATCAAGGAACTTGACGAAGTTTTAATCAGCAACAATTCTGTTCAAAAAAGCAAAAAAGAAGAATCGCTAAATGTTGAAACGGTAAACAATAGTTTCATTCAGCGTAATCTTGGCGGAAGTCTGATGCAGTCTTTGCAGAAATTACCTGGCGTTAAAACTATTTCTATTGGTTCTGGAGGTTCTAAACCGCTTATTCGTGGTTTGAGTTTCAATCAGGTTATTGTGGTTGAAAACGGCTTGAAACACGAAGGCCAGCAATGGGGCGCAGATCATGGCTTGGAAATCGATCAATATGCTGTAAATCGGGTAGAAATTATAAAAGGTCCTTCTTCATTTATTTACGGATCTGATGCTGTGGGCGGTGCGATAAATATTAAACCCTTGCCTCTTCCGTTGCAAAATACTTTTGGCGGAAGTGTTGACCTTACTGGAAAAAGCAATAATGCGCAATTTGGAAGTTCTATTAATTTATTTGGAAGAAACAAAAACTGGTTCTTTGATTCGCGTGTTACCACAATGGATTACGGCGATTATCGTGTTCCGACCGATGTGGTTCATGTGTACAGTTATGCTGTTCCGTTATATAAAAATCATTTGCGAAATACGGCTGGGAAAGAACTTGATTTTCATTTGAGTACAGGATATTCTGGAGAACATTTTAAATCGGTTTTCTATTTCAGCAATGTGCACACCAAAAGCGGATTCTTCGCGAATGCGCATGGACTCGAACCTCGAAATGTAGATCTAGAATTGCACGACAAATCGAGCCGTGATATTTTGATGCCTTATCAGCAAGTCAATCATTTAAAAGTTAGCAATACGACTTCTTTTCAGTTGGGAAATCATGCTTTTGAAACTCAGATTGGTTTTCAGAATAACTTTAGAAGAGAATATAGCCATTATGTAAATCATGGTTATATGCCACCTATTTATCCTCAAGACATGTATGCACCGCAGGATTTGGAACGCCAATATGATAAAGATGTCTGGTCGTTTTCTGCTAAAGATGAATTCAGAATGAATAACCATCAAATTACGGTTGGTTCGAATGTAATTTTTCAGCAAAATGAAATTGGCGGATGGAGTTTTTTAATTCCTGCTTTCACTCAATTCAATGCTGGTTTATTTGCTTACGATAAAATTGAACTGAACGAAAAATGGTTTTTAAACGGCGCTATTCGTTACGATTACGGAAAAATCAAAATGAAATCGTATTACGATTGGTTTCAAAGTCCAGTTTCAGAAAACAATCAAACGGAATTGGAATATTTACAGCGTTCTCAGGATTTGACTAAAAACTTTGACAGTTTTACGTGGTCGATTGGAGCCAATTATAATCCTGGAAAGCTTTCGCTGAAGGCCAATTTGGGTTCTAGTTTTAGAATGCCAATTGCCAAGGAACTGGCTTCAAACGGTGTAAATTATCATTATTTCCGATTCGAAAAAGGAAATCCGAATCTGGATGCAGAACGTTCGTATCAATTGGATTTGGGAATGGAATGGAATCAGCAAAACTGGTCTTTTCAACTGACTCCGTTTGTGAACTATTTTCCGAATTTCATTTATCTGAATCCAACTTCAGCTCATGATATTTATTATGGCGCAGGAAATCAAGTTTTTGAATATGAACAAAGTAAAGTCTTTCGTTATGGCGCAGAATTGCAGACTCGCTATTATTTCCTAAAATCTTTAAGTGCAGAAATTGGCGCCGAATATCTTTATTCGGAACAAAAATCAGGAAGTAAAAAAGGCTATACACTTCCGTTTTCTCCGCCGCCTTCTGTTTTGTTTGGATTGAATTATGAACCTCAAATCCCTTTTTTAAAAGAACCATATTTTTCTGTTGATTATCGCTTTACAGCAGAACAAAATAATATCGTTCCGCCTGAGAAAAAAACGGCTGAAAGTCATGTTTTTAATGTGGCTTTTGGTTCAAAAATTAAAACAGGAAAACAGGATATCAGCCTCAATATTCAGATCCAAAATTTATTTAGTACAAGATATTTAAATCACACCAGCTTTTACCGACTTATCGAACTTCCAGAAGCGGGACGGAACATTATTGTTTCTATGAAGATTCCGTTTTCGATTTCGCGATAAGCAAACCATTCAAAACTCAATTATTTACAAATTTTAAATCCTTTATTACAATGAAAAACAATTTTTACAAACTGCTTTTTTTATTCGCTTTGTCGCTTTTTGCCATTTCGTGCAGCAACGACGATGACAACCATGACGATCACGATCACGATCAAGACACTTCAGAAGAACACACTTTTGTTAGAGTTTTACTTTCTGACGAAAAAACTACAGCGCTAACGCTTTTTGATCCGCATGAAGATAAAATCAGTTCTTTTACGGCAAAGTTTGCTAAAGCCTCTTTGTACACAACAGAATCTGGACGTTATGCAGGAATTGTTCACAGAGACAATAATTTTGTAGAAACTTTCGACAGCGGATTAGAATTGCACGGCGATCACATTGATGTTGATGATGTTCCGAAATTTGGAGTTTTAGCGACAAGCGCATTAAAACCAACGCATTTTAAAAGTAAAATTGGAGAAATCTTAACTTTTAATGACGGCGACGGAACACTTTCTGTTGGTAAAGAAGCAGATGTAAACAAAGCTGGTGCAACATTCAAAACGATAAACGCAGGTTTATTAGCGCATCACGGTGCAATGGCGACTTTTACAAACGGAACTTATGCCATTACGGTAAAAGACAATTCGGTTACGGGAACGCTTCCTGAAAAAGTAAAAATTATTGACAATACCGGAAAAACACTTTTTGATGCTAAAATTCAAACAAAAGGAATTCACGGAAATGCTTCAGATGGCGTTTATGCAGTTTTTGGTTCGTCAAGCGGAATTTTGGTTGTAGAAAGTAACGGAAACCAAAAACTAATCGATCATCCAGCAGATTTTGGAACGGCTTGGTTCGGAAGTATTTTAGAAACAGCTTCGGCAGGAAAATTCATTGGATACACTGCTGCAAAAGGTGCTTATTTAATTGATGTTGTTGCTGGTACAGTAAAACCAATTATTGCGAACACAACCATTATGCAATGTAAAACAAGTTACGATCGTAAAAAACTGGCTGTTTTATTGCATTCTGGAGAGTTTAAACTTTATGACATCAGCAGTTTACAACCTGTAAAAGAAACTAAAGCAACAACAGAAACAGCTACAGATGCTACATTAAAACCTCAAATGGCAGTTACAGACCGTTTTGCTTACATTACTTCGCCATCAACTGGAGAATTAGTACAAGTTAACCTTACTACATTGGCAATCAAAAAGACTAAGGTTTCTAGTACGCCTTATATGATTACGGTTTTGGGTTATGAAAACAGCGAAACCCACAGCCACTAATTGATTTTAAAGTAACTTTTTCAATTATTCTAACACATAGAAACATAGCTTATCTTTGAGCGTAGAGGCGTTTCACTTATTTAAAACCACATAGCTATGTGTAAAAACTAGTTTTCTCTAAACTCTTTTATAAGCATAAAATCTATGTTTCTATGTGTTTAAAAAAGCTCAGCACATCAAAATAAAAAAGGTCCAACTTTCGTCGGACCTTTTTTATATTAATCGTAATCTAAGATTACAATAAAGCGTCTAAACTATCTGCGTAGGTTTGTTTCGGAGCTACTCCTACTTGTTTTCCTACTACTTCACCGTTATGAAACACCAAAACGGTTGGTATGTTGCGCACACCATATTTTGCAGCAAATTCTTGGTTAGCATCTACATCTACTTTACCAACCACAACTTTACCAGCGTACTCATCGCTTAATTGGTCAATGATTGGACCAACCATTCTACAAGGACCACACCATGCTGCCCAAAAATCTACCATTACTGGTTTATCTGATTTTAAAACTACTTCATCAAAAGTAGCATCTGTTATTGCTAATGCCATAATATATTAAGATTAAATTACGTCTGAAATATTAACTTTCAAACTACAGTACAAATTTAAAAATTTAAAATAAATCAAACACCATTACTAAATTAGTTTTCGTTATAAATGTATTATCATTAATTATAAGCTAGATAACTTTAAAATTACAATTTATTTACCTGAAAATCAAACCAATAAAAAGTTAATGTTTTTTGTAGTATCTTTAATACATTCAAAATTCAGCTACTATGAAAGAAGCTTTATCCAAAACCAAATCTTTTCTGCAATCTGATTCTTTTAAAAAATATGCCAAACGTTTTGGATATTTTATCTTGGGCTTAATTGCAATACTTTTGCTCGCCTGCGGAGGTTTGTCGATATATTTTAACCGAAATAAAGCCGAAATTATCGCCAAAGTCAATACCAAAATCAACGAAAATATAAATGGCAAGTTTCATATTGGCGATTTTCATTATAAATTTCTAACTGGTTTCCCAAACTTTACATTGGCGCTTAATGATGTCGAAATAAAAGACAATCAATGGCAAAGCCACAAACATACTTTGCTGAGAGCAAAAGAAATCGAAGCGCGTTTGAACATTTTTAGTTTGCTGCAGCACGAAATCAACATTCATAAAATCTTAATCAACGACGCCGATATTTATATTTATAAAGCCGAAAACGGTTATTCTAACGCCAATATTTTTAAACCTAAAAAGAAGAAGCCAAAAACCGATAAAGAAAAACCCGAAACGACAATTGACGAAGTGAACCTCAACAAAGTTCATGTTATTATTGATAATCATCTGGGACATAAATTGTTTGATTTTGATGTGGCGAGTTTAGAATCTAAAGTAAATTATGGCGATGACAACTGGCAGACGAATCTGTATTTGAAAACTAAAATTAATAGTCTAGCTTTTAATACTATTCACGGAAGTTTTGCTAAGGAGAAAGTTCTGGAAGGCAATTTTGATATTTCGTATGCCGAAGCCAATCAGAAAATAGATATTAAAACCAAAGGACTTAAAATTGGTTCCGATGTTTTTGATATTATCGCTTTCTTTAATATCGGAAAAAGCAATTCGCATTTCGGAATCAATATCGGAACGGATATTTTATGGCGAAATGCGTCCAATTTATTATCGGCAAACATCAGTTCGAAACTTAACCAATTCGACATCAAAAAACCAATTAAGGTAAACTGCGATATAAAAGGCGATTTGAATGTAGAAGGCGATCCTAAAATTGTGGTGCAGGCAGACATTCGTGATAACGAAGTGAGCATTCCTGACGGTTTATTTACCAATTGCAGTTTCAAAGGAATTTTCACTAACACTTTTAAACCCGAAAAAGAATCCAGCGATCCAAACTCTGCTATTATTCTTACCCATTTTAAAGCCGAATACGAAAGCATTCCGTTAACAATTGCGCAGGCAGTTATTAATAATCTCGAAAAACCGATTGCCACAGGAGTTGTAAATTCTGACTTTGATATTTCGAAACTCAACGGACTGATGAATGAAAAAATTATTCATTTTGAAAGTGGTCATGCCAAAGCCAATTTGAAATTTCAGTTTGATATTGTCGATTTGTACATCAATAAACCAAAATTTACAGGTGATGTTGATATTGCTGATGCTACATTCGATTATCTTCCAAAAAGAATTCATGCCGAAAAAACGGCAGTACAATTGTCCTTTACGCAAGAAGCGCTTTACATTAAAAAAATAGCCTATAAACACAAAAAGAACATTATTCGCATTGACGGAAAAATTGATAATTTCTTGAATCTCTATTACGATGCACCCGAAAAAATGGTCGTAAACTGGAATATTTATTGTCCAAATATTGATGTGAAACAGTTTTTAGGCGTTCTGCAAAATTCTCCAAAACAAAAAGTGGTAGAGAAAAAACCAGTGAAAAAGAATGTCAATTTTACGAATCAGTTACGATCAGTAATAGAAAAATGTGCTGCTGTAATTAATCTCAAAGCCGATAACATCACCTACGGATCGCTAACCGCAACCAACACTCGGGCCACAATCCAGATGCTAAATTCTAAGATCCTGCTCAAAAACGGAACGCTGCAGACTTCTGGCGGAAGCATAAACTTTAGCGGTTCTGTTGAGCCAAGCGGAAATCGTTATGTCTTTACTTCGAACGCGCAGGTAAACCGTGTAGATATTGCAAGTTTCTTAAGGTCTTTCAACAATTTCGGAATCAAATCTTTCAGTCCCAAAAACATTCGCGGACGATTAACCAGCAATGCTAATGTTGCGGGTTTAATGAGCAATACAGGCGATCTGATTGTCAATTCTATGAAAGGAAAACTAGATTTTAATGTCAATCAAGGTGCTTTAATCAATTTTGAACCAATTATGAAAGTAGGCAAATTTGCTTTTCCGTTTCGTGATGTCGAGAATATTACTTTCAGCGATTTAGCGGGTTCGCTTAATTTGCGTGGCGAGCAAATCGATATCCATAAATTGACTATAAGTTCGAGCGTTCTCAACCTTGATGCAGAAGGCGTTTATTCTTTCGGCCGAGGCACCAATCTCGCCCTCACAGTTCCGCTAAGAAACTCTAAAAACGACGCCAAACTCGCCACCAAAGAAGAACGAAAAGCCGTTCGCGAACGCGGTATTGTCCTACATTTGATTGCTTATGATAATGAAGGAAAAATGAAGGTTAAGTGGGGGAAGAAGGATAAAGGGTGATAAAAATTCATTTTATAAAATTTCGTATTTCATGGTTAATATTAAGTTGAAAACTAAATATTTTTGAGGCCAATTGTACGCAGGTCAATTGTACGCACAAAACTACTTTTATAAACTATGAATATCAAAGAAAAATTCGGATTCAAAGTCAAAGAACTTCGAGAACAAAAAGGATACTCAATCGAGTATTTAGCCAATATTTCCAACGTTGATAGAAATTACATCTCAGATATTGAAAAAGGTCAACGAAATGTCTCCATAGAAATAATAGAAAAAATAATAACAGCTCTCGATACTGATTTTGGGGCTTTTTTTAATGATAAGGGTTTTAAAAAATGAAGAAAGTAAAAAAATATTCAGAAATCAGGCAAAAACTTCAAATTGATGTTGACAAAAAAACAGATAATGGTTTAGCTAAATTTACTCATTATCTACAAAATCATAAAAATGGTGTTTCGGAATATTTCAAAAATGATGCTGAAGAATATCTTACAACGATACATGAAAAATTAAATATTTTAGAAGAGCCAAACTTCCAATATTATTTACCCATAAAATGGGACATCCCTTTTCCTTCTCCAGAAGAACCTAAATTTAAATTTATTGATTTATTTGCTGGTATTGGAGGAATAAGACTTGCTTATCAAAATCTGGGAGGCAAGTGTGTATTTACAAGTGAATGGGACACTTATTCAAAAAAAACTTATGAAGCAAATTTTGGTAAAGTACCATTTGGAGATATAACTCAAATTAATGAAACAGAAATTCCTGATCACGATGTTTTACTTGCAGGATTTCCATGTCAACCCTTTTCTATTGCTGGCGTTTCAAAAAAGAATGCATTAGGCAGAAATCATGGTTTTTTAGACGAAACTCAAGGAACTTTATTTTTTGATATTGCTAGAATTCTTAGACATAAAAGACCAAAAACTTTTATGTTAGAAAATGTTAAAAACTTGGTATCTCACGATAAAGGAAATACTTTTAAAGTCATCAAAAAAACATTAGAGGAATTAAATTATACCATTTACTATAAAGTTTTAGATGGTAAGTATTTTGTCCCACAACATAGGGAAAGAATTATTATTGTTGGTTTTGATAACGAATATTTTGAAGGAAAAGAGAATTTCAAATTCCCTGAAATGACTGAAGCAAAATTTGCATTAAAAGATATTCTTTTACCAAATGTAGACCCTAAATACACATTGTCAGACAAGCTTTGGAATTACCTTCAAGAATATGCAAAAAAACATAAAGCCAAAGGAAATGGTTTTGGATTTGGTTTAGCTGATTTAAACGGAATTTCTAGAACCATGAGTGCTAGATATTACAAAGATGGAGCAGAAATACTAATTCCTCAGAAAGGCAAAAATCCAAGAAGATTAGTACCTCGAGAGTGTGCAAGACTTCAAGGATTTCCTGACAATTTCATAATACCTGTATCAGATAATCAAGCGTATAAACAATTTGGGAACTCTGTTGTTTCGCCCTTAATGCAAGCGGTTGGAGAATGTTTAATTAAAGAAATAGAAATAATTAATGGAAAACATTCTTAATAAAGCAATAGAAGCTGTTCAAACATCTGAAGTTGCATTTTGTAAATTTCTTTCAGCAAATGATACCAAAGCAACAAAATCCCACCAAAGCGGTTATTTAATTGGTGTTTCTGCTTGGTCTTTATTTCTTGACAAAAAACCAGATGCACACATTATAAAACATAATGCAAAAATAAAATGGCAAGATGATTTTGAAACATCAGCAACTTTTACATATTACAAGTCCAAAGGAGAATTAAGACTAACAGGATTTGGTAAAAAGTTTCCCTTTAGAGAAGAAGACAACGTAGGTGATTTATTTATATTAACTAAAAAGACGAAGGAATATTTTGAAGGTTATATTTTACAATCGAGTGAGGATATAGATGATTTTTTTGCAGCAGTAAATATTTCATCAACACAAACAAATGCAATTATACCAAAACAATTTGATGAAAAACCTGAAGATAAATTACTAAAATGTTTTCATCATTTTTTATTGACTTTAAAACAAGATTTTCCACCAACAATCGATCTAGCAACTACAGCTAGAAACTGTTACATAAATTCTTTTAGTAAAGCTAAAAATATAATTCAAAAAAATCCTGATCAAGAAATATTAAATTGGCTTGAAACTGAGTTTAAATTATTTAAAACTATAGAAAATGATCGATATAGTAGCATACTTAAATCCCCATTTGCATCTGTAGAAGATTTAATAACCTCTGCCAATACAATATTAAATAGACGTAAAAGCAGAGCAGGAAAATCGTTAGAACATCATCTTTCTGAAATTTTTAATTGTTTTGAACTTCAATACTCAAGTCAATCAATTACTGAGGACAACAAAAAACCTGATTTTCTTTTTCCTGGCTCAGACTCATATCATAACCCTCTCTTTGACAACAATAAATTAATCTCTTTAGCATCAAAAACAACATGTAAAGATAGATGGAGACAAATTCTTAATGAAGCTGATAAAATAAAAACAAAACATTTATTTACTCTTCAGCAAGGAATTTCTAAAAATCAACTGCAAGAAATGTATAAATATGATGTATGTCTTGTTGTTCCAGAACCTTTTCTCAAAAATTTCCCTATTGAATTCCGAGATAAAATTTTAACTCTTGAAAATTTCGTTCATCATGTAAAGAAAACGCAAATGTGATTAAATATAGTTTTGAACATATATTAAAAACCTATACTAAAAAAAGCCACTTTCGTGGCTTTTTCTCATTTCTTACTCAATCACCAAATAAGGATCAAGAATTTCTGCTAATTCATTTAACCAATAGAAACCATCTTCAATATTTACGGTTTCGGTTTTCATAAATCCATCTTCTCGTATTGCATTTAACGCAATTAGGAAATTTACTTGCCTAATGGTTTTTGCCATACTTTTGGAATAAATTGAATTGTTGAAGAATTCAGTTAACCTCAACTCTGTTTCTTTGGAAAGGATGTTTATACTCATTAAGCCTGAGAGTTTAAAACTACATACCCATAAAACCAACAAACAAGTTTTTCCCTTATCCTATTAGGCAATTTTTAGTCCATAATCGGAATTACAAAATTGAAAAATAAATCAATTTAAAATTTCATAATATTTCCTTAACCTACTTGTCTTTTATCTTTAAAATCGATAAGTTTGAGAATGAATCATTAAATTTTATTTGTTATGAAAGTACAAATCAACACCGACAAAAACATTGAAGGAAGTGCAAGATTAGAAAGTTATTTTTCTGGAGAAATAGAGAAAAGCTTAGATCGTTTTCAAGATAAAATTACTCGTGTAGAAGTTCACTTTGGAGACGAGAATGGAGAAAAGTTTAGTCTGCATGACAAAAAATGTGTGATTGAAGTTCGTCCCGTAAAATTACAGCCAATCACTGTTACAGAACACGCTGAAACACTTGAAAAAGCTTTTAGCGGTGCATTGGCCAAAGCTAAAAAAACATTGACGAGCTCTTTCGAAAAAATTAAAGCGCATTAATATTATTTTTAAACCATATAAGTGATATAAGTTCATTTTAAGTTTAGTTAAAAACTTATTTCACAAAAAAAGCGAAGCACTTTTAGTGCTTCGCTTTTTTTATGGTTCATAATAAGTGAAAAACTTAAATTCTCTTATATAACTTATATGGTTTATCTTATTTAGGTAGAGGCGCGCCAACTGCAATATCGCAACGGTGACCTGGTTTTCCGTGTGGCGGATTCATTCCGTCTGCTACTGTTGCTTCATTGCCTTCTGTGCTTAACAAAGCTGGAACTGGGTTTGATGCTGGTGGAGTAACCGTAAAGTTTTTGGTAACAGTTCCGCTTTGATCAGTATTTGTAGTTGTCGTAGTTGTTTTTGCAACAGGAGAATTTAAAGGAGCCCCAACCGCAATATCACATCTATGGCCCGGCTGTCCGTGTGGCGGATTCATTCCTTTTGCCACTTTAACAGGCGTAGTTGTTGTAGTCGTTACCATTTTCGCCTGATTCGGATTTACCTGAACGGTTTGTCCTTGAGTTGCTTGTACTTGCTGCGTTGGTGCAGAATTTAAAGGCGCTCCAACCGCAATATCGCAACGGTGCCCTGGCTGTCCGTGAGCAGGATTGATTCCTTTTGTATCGCTTAAAACTGTATTTGGGTTTGTTGCAGGTGCTTGCACCACTGGCGCAGCAGGTTTTGTGGTATCTTTTGCAAGTCCTAATCTTACTAATTCTGAAGATGCTGTACTTGCCTGCGGTTCTAATTCCTTTTTACAAGAAACAAAAAGTAAAGAAGTAACAGCTATTGAGCTTAGAAGTATTTTTGCCTTCATGACTGGGTATTTTTATTGATGAATCAAATATAGTGGTTTTTTGAGAGATTAAATCACATGAGTAATGTTAATGATAATTTAATGAGGAACAAAGGTACATAGTCATTAGGCATCTTAAAATAAACTTTGCGACTCTGCGACTTTGCGAGATTCAAAAAATAGCATTGCGAGAAACCTCACTTCCATCGTTAAAAAAATTATACCTTTAAACTCAAATAACATATCTCATGAAAAAAATACTTTTACTTCTTTTATTCGGTACAACTTTTGCAAATGCGCAAACAGACAAAAACAAAATCAATCAGACTCTTGATACATGGCATAAAGCTGCTGGCGAGGTAAAATATGATGCTTACTTTCATGTATTGGCAGATGATGCTATTTACATCGGAACTGATGCAACCGAAAATTGGACCAAAAAAGAATTTGCTATTTGGGCAAAACCCTTTTTCGATAAAGGAACGACTTGGAATTTTAAAGCATTAGAACGTCATATCTTTTTTGATAAATCAGGAAAAATTGCTTGGTTTGATGAACTGCTAGACACTCAAATGAAAATCTGTCGCGGTTCTGGAGTTTTGATAAAAGTGGGCAACGAATGGAAAATTCAACATTATGTGCTGTCAATGACAATTCCGAATGACGAAGTTGATGCTATAACCAAGATAAAAGCACCTATTGAAGACGCTTTAATTGCAAAACTTCAGAAAAAATAAAACATTTTACAGTTTTCTTATTATAAACGTAACTTTTTGAGCATATTAGAAGCGCTGTTGGTAGATTAATTTTAATTAATTCGGCAAAAACAGCGCTTTTTTGTAACTTTAGAATAAGATACTGTCAAAAAAACGAACCGTATTTTACAAAATTCATCAAAATAAAACCCACACCTCTATTTTAACAGCCTTAAAAACAAGAATATTTATTTTTTTCTAACTTTGACCCCGAAAAAAATAGGGTTAAACAAAGTATTTTAAAAATGAAAATAGAAAAACGCTGGATTATCTCCTTTATCATGATAAGCGTCGTATGTACGATAGGGGCATTTTGGCCGACAGTGACCGAAAATAATTATGTTTTGTCAGAATTTGGAACTATAGATCACATTGTTCCTGCCGATGTTGCTTGGATGCTTACTTCGAGCTGTTTGGTTTTAATCATGACTCCAGGATTATCTTTCTTCTATGGCGGAATGGTTGGCAAGAAAAACGTTATTTCGACCATGCTTCAAAGTTTTATCTGTTTAGGAGTTGTAACGCTTTTATGGGTTGTTGTCGCATTTAGTTTGGCTTTTGGAGAACCAGTTGGTTTTGGATCTGGAGATCATTTTTACAGCTTTTTTGGTAATCCAACTACTTTTGCTTTTATGGATTATGTTGGTGTTCTGCCACATAAACAATTGGCCAATACGATTCCGTTTATGCTTTTTGCCTTGTTTCAGATGAAATTTGCCATCATTTGTCCTGCCATTATTACGGGTTCGTTTGCAGAGCGCGTTCGTTTTATTTCTTATTTAGTTTTCATTAGTTTATTCACGATATTCATTTATGCTCCTTTATGTCATGCCGTTTGGTATCCGACGGGCGTTTTAGGAAGCTATTTTGGCGTTAAAGATTTTGCAGGAGGAACTGTAGTACACATGAGTTCTGGTTTTGCTGCTTTGGCTGGCGTTATTGTTTTAGGAAAAAGAAAAAACAGCCAGCATATTCCAACCAATATTCCGTTTGTATTATTAGGAACAGGAATGCTTTGGTTCGGCTGGTTCGGATTCAACGCTGGATCTGCTCTTGCTGCCAACGGAACTGCTGCTATGGCTTTTGCAACAACGACAACTTCATCTGCCGCAGCCATGTTAACTTGGATTTTCTTTGATAGAATGAACGGAAGAAAAGTTTCTGCTCTTGGAGCTTGCATCGGCGCTGTAGTTGGTCTTGTTGCCATTACACCAGCTGCAGGATTTGTTTCGGTGCCAGAAAGTATGTTCTTCGGTTTCATTACAGCTTTGGTTTCTAACACGGCTGTAAACTGTAAATATTCTAAAAAATTCGATGATACTCTTGACGTTTTTGCTTGCCACGGTGTAGGCGGAATTATGGGAATGATTCTAACTGCTATTTTCGCTCACGGCGAAGATGCAAGTTTACTTCATGGCGGATGGAATGTTTTCGGGCATCACATGATGGCGCTGGTTCTAGTTTCGATCTTTACTTTCTTCGGAGCTTATTTCTTATTTAAAGTAACCAATTTCATTATTCCGCTAAGAGTTTCAGAAGAATCAGAACACATCGGATTGGATTTATCTCAGCACGATGAAACTTTAGATCCAAAATCAAAACCAATTACTGAGCCTCATTACGGTTAAAAAATATAAGTTGCCACGAATTACACTAATTTTCACTAATTTTTTTTCTGCAATGCGTTAAATTGATTTGTGTAAATTCGTGTAATTCGTGGCAAAAAACAAAATATACTTCACGCGAATTCTTTGCGGAAAACTTTTTAAACCCAATTACGCTATTTTCATTCGTTTATATTCCTTAATTTTGCCGAAAATTTTTGTAAAAGTGGGAAGTAAAAATAAACTAAAAAGATTCAGAGAAAACGAAACATTCCAAAACGTTTTTCAACCAACCAGAGAAGAAGTTGTAGGTGATTTGATGCCTTTAAAAGGAAAATGGAATTCTGATTTCTTTAAAAATGACAATCCATTAGTTTTAGAATTAGGATGTGGAAAGGGAGAATATTCTGTTGGATTAGCAGAGAAATACCCAAACAAAAATTTTATCGGAATTGATATTAAAGGTGCTCGTTTCTGGCGTGGTGCTAAAACTGCTGTAGAAAACGGACTTCATAATGTGGCTTTCGTTCGTACTCAAATTGAATTGATCAATCATATTTTTGCTGAAGGCGAAGTAGACGAAATCTGGATTACTTTCCCAGATCCACAAATCAAATACAAAAGAACCAAACACAGAATGACGAATTCTGAGTTCTTAAAATTGTACAAAAAAATCTTGAAAAAAGACGGTGTCGTAAATCTTAAAACCGACAGTGAATTTATGCACGGTTATACACTTGGATTGCTCCATGGAGAAGGTCACGAAGTTTTATACGCAAATCATAACGTATATAAAAACGAAGGAAGCCCAGAGGTTGTAACTTCTATTCAGACTTTTTACGAAAAACAATATTTAGAAATTAATAAGGCAATTACGTATATTCGTTTCAAAATTAAAGACTAACTTTAATTTTGAAACCTTTATCTAACCCATTTTAATAACTAAATGACCTACCTTACTCCATTAATTTCAGGTTTTATTGCCGCTGCCATTGGAACTATTCCGCCTGGATTGCTCAATATGACGGCTGCCAAAATAAAAATGAAAGAAGGGAAAAAGAATGCGCTGTCATTTGTAATTGGTGCGGTTTTAATTATTTTTTTTCAGGCTTACATTGCAGTATTGTTTGCTCGCGTCATAGACAATCGTCCAGATGTTGTAATATTATTGCGTGAAGCTGGTTTTATCATTTTTTCGATCTTAACTATTTATTTTTTCTTTTTTGCGAAAGATCCGATAGCAAAGAAAAAAACGAAGATTAAAAAGAGCAGTAAAAAAAGCCGTTTCTTTCTAGGCATGCTTCTTTCTGGATTAAACTTCTTTCCTATTCCTTATTATGTCGTAATAAGTGTAACGCTTGCCTCGTACCATCTTTTTGTATTCGAAAACACCATTATCTTAACCTTTGTATTAGGCTCGGTTCTTGGAGCTTTTGCAATTTTGTATAGTTATATCGCTTTCTTTGGAAGAATAGAAAAGAAAACTGATTACTTCATGAGAAACATGAACACTATTATCGGGACCATAACTGGATTAGTTGCACTGGCAACACTTTTTAATATCTTGAATTATTACTTCGGATAATTTTATAGCCACAGATTTAGGGGATTAAAGTGTTTTTTTTCTTTGTGGTTAATTATTTCTCACGCAGATTTTGCAGATTTTAGCAGATTAATAGTAATTTTAAAATCTTTATAATCCTTTTAATCAGTGGCAAAACAATCATGGCAGAAGAGAATTTTTTCGAAAGAGTTTATGTAATCGCCAGACAAATTCCGTTTGGAAAAGTTACTTCGTATGGCGCTATTGCAAAAGCATTAGGCACAGCTCGTTCTGCAAGAATGGTCGGTTGGGCAATGAATGCTTGTCACAATATGGATGATGTTCCCGCACATAGAGTGGTAAACCAAAAAGGACTTCTAACAGGAAAACATCATTTTGACGGAACTAATTTAATGCAGCAACTTCTGGAAAGCGAAGGTATTGTGGTAGAAAACAATCAAATTATAGATTTCGAAAAACATTTTTGGCAACCTGAAATTGAACTTTAAATTTTTTCACCATATAAGTGATATAAGTTCATTTAATCGTGACGCTTATTCTTATGTCTGAAAATCTGCAATGCGCAATCTTTGTCAAAGTTTAAAACTTTGACAAAGATTCTGAAGCTATTTTAAATCCAAACTAAAATGAACTTATATAACTTATATGGTTCAAAAAAACTAAATCAGGCAAATTACAAAACTCGTTTGATCCTCGTCGGTTTGGTAACTTAAATAACCTCCGTGTGCTTCAATAATATTCTTAGAAAGTGTCAAACCAATTCCCGCGCCATCTTTTCTAGTGGTGAAAAACGGAAGAAAAACTTTATCTCTAATTTCAGCATCTACCCCTTTTCCGTTGTCTGAAATCACAATGAAAAAACGATTGTTTTCGGTATAGCTTGAGATTATTAATTTCTTTTCTGTTTTTTCTTTTAAAGCATGAATACTATTGGTAATCAAATTGATAATTACTTGTTCCATCTGATTTTTATCAATCATAATAGAACGTGAACTGTGTATTTCATTCACCAATTCTATTCTTTCTTCCTTCAAAATCGGGCTCATAATTCGGAGACAATCTTCAAACAGAGCATTAATTGGCGTCATTTGCTTATTTGGCGTTGGCAGCATTGCTAGTTTACGGTAATTCTCTACAAAAAACTGCAAATGATCACTCCTATTTATGATTGTCGAAATACTGCTTTTGATGTCTTCAAAATCATCTTCTTCCAATTCTTCCTGATCTACAATATGAAGCAAATTTTGCGAAAGTGCACGAATAGGCGTTAGCGAATTCATTAATTCATGAGAAATAATCTTCATTAAATTAATCCAAGCCTCTTTTTCTTTCTTCTCAATAACACGCTGAATACTGTCTAATAAAATGATAAAATACTCTTTATTGTACGTTTGTGTGCGCGAAGTCTGAAGCATAAAAGTCTGCAAATCCTGATCTTCAATTTTAATAGAAATGGCTGTTTTAAGCTCACTAAAACCAACATTTTCAACTTCAATGCAAAGTCCAGGAAGATAGTTTTTAAGATATTTCCAGTGACTTACTTTTGGCACTTTGAAGAGATTGGAAAAACAGTCGTTCATTATAAAAATAGACCAATCCTCATTTTCTTTTTCTAAGATCAAGGCCGCAGTATCAATACTGTTCAAAATCGAACGATAGATTAATTCTTTGGAAATCTGTTCCTGTTTCTGAACTTTTAAAGTGTCGTATAACAGATACAAACTGTTGAAATTATCTTTTTTATGTTCTTCTGGAAAATGAGCAGAAAAATCATCATGCAGAATCGAGTTTATCGTTTTGTCATAAAACAGCAATTGGTTTTTGACGAAAAAATACATTTCGAACAAAAAAATTAAAACGAAAACACCAACCAAAATACCATTGAATCGAAATCCTTTATAAAATAGCAACGCACTGCAAAGAAAGAGTGCCATTACAAACACAACTCTTAGAAACAACGCATTATAAAACTTCCAATTCTTCATTTTTATTTGAATTGCCTCCAGCTTTAGCTGGAGAGATAAATTATTTATAGAAATAGGCTTTAGTCAAAATGTTTAGGTTTGGCTAAAGCCTCAATCTTATCTCAATATTAACATCCTGCTAAAGCTGGACGCTACTCATTTTCTCTAATTCTTCAAATCGTATTTCTCTATTCTTCTATACAAAGCAGCACGAGACAAACCCAATTCTTCCGCAGTTTTACTGATGTTTCCATTATGCTTGAAAAGTGCTTTTTCAATCGCACCTTTCTCCATTTCTGATAACGGATTTTCATCATTTTCTTGAATTTCTTCAAAATCCAAAATATCCAGATCCATTACAGAAATAGTATTGTTTTCAGCCAAAATCAAAGCACGTTCGATTTTGTTTTCCATTTCACGGACGTTTCCTTTCCACGGATATTTTTCCAAATATGGCGCTGCATTATCCTCAAAACGCCAATTTTCCTGATTGTATTTTTCGGCAATCTGTTCCAGAATAAAGTTTGCCATTGGTACAATATCGTCTTTTCTTTCGCGCAAAGACGGAAGATTGATTTCCATTGTATTAATTCGATAAAGTAAATCTTCTCTAAAAGTTTTATTCTTTACTTCTGTTTTAATATCGCTATTTGTTGCGGCAATAACACGAACATTCAACGTTCGCGGTTTGCTTTCTCCTAAACGCGTTACGGTTTTAGTTTGCAAAACATGAAGCAATTTGGCTTGAAGATGCAGTGGAATATTTCCGATTTCGTCCAAGAAAATTGTTCCGTTTGACGCATTTTCGAAACGTCCTGGAGTATCTATTTTAGCATCGGTAAAAGCACCTTTGGCGTAGCCAAAAAGTTCACTTTCAAACAGATTATCACTTAGAGAGCCCAAATCTACATGTACAAAAGGTTCATTTTTTCTTTCTGAATGCTGATGAATAAATTCTGCAAAAACATACTTTCCTGTTCCGTTTTCACCTAAAATCAAAACATTGGCGTCTGTTCTGGCCACTTTTTCAGCAATAGAATAAGCTTGTTTTATTTTGGCTGAAGTCCCGACAAAATATTTCTTTTCTACTTTTTCTGCTTTTTCTAAAGCTGTTTTTTTACTGCTTTTCCTGCTTTCGGTAACAGCTTTATCAATAACTTCTATCAGTTTTTCATTATTCCAAGGCTTTAGAACATAATCAAAAGCTCCAATTTTAATGCCTTCTACAGCAGTTTCAATTTTACCAAAAGCGGTCATTAAAATCACAATAGTCTGTGGCGAAAGCGTTTTAATTTCTTTCAGCCAATGAATTCCTTCACGCCCATCTTCAAAACCAATTCGGTAATTCATGTCCAACAAAACCACATTTATATCATTTTCGCTTAAAATTGAAAAGATTTTTTTTGGACTATTAGTTGTAAAAATCGTCTCGAAATGTTTTTTAAGAATCATTTTTGCAGAAAAAAGAATTTCTTCCTGATCGTCAACAACTAATATTTGGGCTAGTTTTTTTCTCATGTGTTTTTTTTCTGTCCGCTTCCGAACGGTCAACTGTTCATTATCGGACACTACTTTTTTGAAGTATTTTCTGAAGCCTCTTTAAAATCAACGCTTTACAAATAATAAATTTTATGGCACAGTATTTACCTATTGATTATCAGTAAAATAAATTATAAAATGGACACGGTAATTCCTCGTAAAAATAAAAAATTTAGATATCTCGCAATAGCAATTGCTGTTTTTTTAGTTTTGCTTACCATCTCGGTTTTTGCTTTTAATACCAAAAGGACTTTAAATGTAAAAGCAGACGAATTAGTAATCCAAAAAGCAGAAAAAGCTTTTTTTGAAGATTTCGTAGTTTTCCAGGCAAAAGTAGAACCTTTGAATGTAATGCTGGTAAACGTTACCGAAGGCGGTTCTGTAAAAGAGATTTTTGTAGAAAATGGCGCAATGGTAACCAAAGGGCAATCTCTGGCTCGTTTGTACAATCCAAACACAGAATTGAATTACTTAACTCAGGAAACGGCTATTATTGAGCAAATCAACAATTTAAACACGGGAAAATTAAACATCCGAAATCAAGAACTAAACTTAAACAAAGATTTAGTTTTGATCGAACATGATTATAACGATGCGAAGCGATTATATGATATGAATGCGAAGTTGTATGAGAAAGATGTAATTTCTAAAAATGACTGGAATACTTTTAAGGAAAGTCTTCGTTTTCAAGAAGAACGTAAAAGAACAATTCAGCAAAGCATTCAAAAAGAAAAACAAAGCAACCAGGTTCAGATTTCTCAAATAAACCGTTCAATCCAGACTATGGAAAAAAGTTTGGACATTCTTAGAAACAACAAAAAGAACTTTCTAATCACAGCTCCAGAAACAGGAAGATTAACTTCTTTTGAACCTGTTTTAGGAAAAACTTTCCAAGCAGGCGCAAGCATTGGAAAAATTGATTCTAAGAAAGGATACAAACTTACCGCCGAAGTTGACGAATTTTATCTGGAAAAACTTAGAGAAGGATTAAAAGGGCAGATAGAATTTAAAGGAAAAAATCTTGAAGTTATCGTTACCAAAGTAATTCCAGAGGTTAAGGGTGGACGATTTACCGTAGAACTTGCTTTTGTAAGTAAAGAAAATATTGTCTTGCAAGACGGACTTAGCTTTGGTGTAAAACTAATTTTGTCTGAAAAGAATAGAACTTTAGTAATCCCGAGAGGAGCATTTAATCAAGAAGCTGCAGGAAAATGGATTTTTGTTGTAAACGGAAACAAAGCAGTAAGAAGAAACATCAAACTTGGCCGCGAAAATCCTTCGTATTATGAAGTTCTGGAAGGCTTAAAAGAAGGCGAATCTGTAGTTACTTCTTCTTATACCGATTATAAAGATATTGAAGAGCTTTCTCTAAATAAAGAATAGTTTCTTTTGTTTCAAGTTTCAGGTTTCAAGTTGGTTACAAAGTAAACTTGAAACCTGAAACTTGAAACAACAAAAAACAAATAAAAAAATCATCATTTCAATCATCAATCAAAAAACGAATTTAATAACATTTCAAAACCTTAAAAATTATGATCGCAATTCAGAATTTAACCAAAGTTTTTAGAACAGAAGAAATAGAAACCGCAGCTTTGAGCGGTATCAACGTAGAAATAAAAAAAGGAGATTTTTTAACCATTATGGGGCCTTCAGGTTGTGGAAAATCGACTTTGTTAAATATAATTGGACTTTTGGACAGCGCAGATGGCGGAAGCTATAAATTACTAGATCAGGAAATGATTGGTCTAAAAGAGAAAGGAAGAGCGCAGGTGAGAAAAGAAAATATTGGTTTTATTTTTCAGAATTTCAACCTAATCGATGAGCTTTCTGTTTACGATAATATCGAATTGCCATTGCTTTACAACAATGTAAAGACTTCTGAAAGAAAGCAAAAAATTGAGGCTATTGCTGAGAAACTTAATATCTCTCATCGTTTGAAACATTTTCCGCAACAGCTTTCTGGCGGACAGCAACAGAGAGTTGCCGTTGCAAGAGCTTTAGTAAATGACCCTAAAATTATTTTGGCCGATGAACCTACAGGAAACTTAGACAGTAAAAACGGTAATGAGGTAATGGAACTTTTAACCGATTTACATGCTAAAGGTGCTACTATTTTGATGGTTACCCACTCTGATTATGATGCTTCTTTTTCGCAAAGAACCATTCATATGAAAGACGGAGTTATATTTTCTGAAAAGTTAAATCAACGAAATGTTGATGTTTTTATGGACGCTAAATAACAAAGTGATGATTAAAATTATTGTTACTGCACTCGTAGTTCTGGTAGAATTAGTTTGCAAAATATTTACTATGATTTAAAACCGAAAGGTTTTCCAAAAACAACCATATCAACTATAAAAAATATACCTCAAAATGATTTTTAACTGGTTTAAAATTTTTATATATCATTTAAAGCAAAGCAAACTGTTTTCGTTTTTAAATGTTTTAGGATTAAGCATCGGGATTGCGGGCGTAATCTTTGCCATCTTGTATTGGAACAATGAGCATTCTTACGATCAATGGAATCCTGAAAAGGAAAACACTTATATGGTCCTTAATAGACTTAGTAATGGAGACACGTGGGGCTCCAATTCTATTCCGTTTGGCGAGACTTGTAAAGCTTCTATTCCCGAGATAGAAAATATCTGCTTCTTTCATACTTGGTACGATGAAGATATAATCAAATATCAGGATCAAAAACTGCTAACAAAAGACATTTTATCTAGTGATGAAAATTTCTTTGATTTCTTCCCATTTGAGATTATTAAAGGCGCTAAAAGCAATATTCTAAAAGAAAAAAATAGTGTTGCAATTTCTGAAGAACAGGCATTATTAGTCTTTAAAAACGAAGATCCTATTGGTAAATCTATTTCTTATGGCAATAAAAACTATACCATAAAATCGGTATATCGCATTACTAAACCATCATCTATAGAGCCTTCTTATGTTTTTAGTGGCGTGAAGAGAGAAGGTGATTTAGACCAATGGGGAAATTTTAATTATGGCTTACTAATTAAAATCAAAAAAGATGCAACTGTAAGCACTGTTTTAAAGAAAATGCAAAATGTTTATTTTGTAAACAGAACCGTAAAAGATGCCAAAGAAAGTGGCATGACTGTGGCTCAATATGTAAAGGAAAATGGTGAAATAAAAGTCATTTTAGATCAATTGAAAACGTCTCGCCTTTACGGAACCAAAAGTTCTGCTGGGCAAAATTATCCTGAGGGTGTCGGAAATTTAAAATTGCTTTACATTATGGCGGGCTTATCTGTTTTGATTTTAGTTTTATCATTGGTTAACTATATCAATTTAGCAACAGCATCGGCTATAAAACGTGCAAAGGAAGTTGGAGTACGTAAAATTGTAGGCGCTTCAAAAAACCAGATTATTATTCAGTTTATTTTTGAAACTGCTATAATTGTAACATTAGCTATTTTATTTGCTTTGGCAATTGTAGAGCTTTCATTACCATATTACAACAATTTTTTAAACAAAACACTGACTATGAATGGCAGTGAATTCTACCTGCAGCTCATTTTTATTTTTGGATTAGTTATCGTTCTTGCAGGTATTTTCCCTGCCATTTATATCTCAAATTTTGAGACTCTAAAAGTTTTAAAAGGCAATTTCTCTCGCAGCAAAAGTGGTATCTGGATTCGTAATTCGATGCTTATTTTTCAATTCGGAATTGCTGCATTCTTTATCATTGGAGCGCTAATTGTCAATTCTCAGGTAGAATACATGATGGAAAAAGATTTGGGCTTTAGTGGCGATCAGGTTATTTCTATTCCTTACAATACTGTTGACAGACTCAAAAGGACTGATGATTATTTAGTCTCAAAACAAGAAATTAAAAAAATACCGGGAGTTGTTGATGTTAATACATTTGCAGGAGCTTTTGGAGGCAATTCAGGTTCAAGTTCAGGATTTAAACACAATGGGATTTTTGTACAGCCAAAAAACATTGAAATGGATTTTGGTTTCTTAGACATGATGAAAATAAAAGTAGTTAAAGGACGTGACTTATCGCCTCAATATGCTTCAGACACTATAAGCAGCATGCTTATGAATGAAACATTGGTAAAAATGTTAAACCTTAAAGATCCAATCAATACCGTTATTACCTCAGGATGGAGCATCGGAAGTGGTGATAATTTAAAGTTTAAAATTGTTGGAGTTGTGAAAGATTTCAATTTAACCGGATTACAAAATAAAGTTCCTCCAATGGTTTTTATAAATCTTAAAACTTTAAAATGGAATAACTTTAGCAATGTTCTTGTAAAGGTTTCTCCAAATAATTTAACAGAAACGTTAGATAAATTGAAATTATATTGGGAGAAAAATGTAAACCCAGACTATCCTTTTGATTACGAATTTGTTAACAAAGGATTCGCAAAGACTTATGAGCAACAAGTGAAACAAAAAAACCTGTTTTTTATTCTAAATTTGGTTGTAATTATAATTGCGGTGTTTGGATTGTTCGCTTTGGCATCATTTTCGATGGAGAGAAGATTGAAAGAAATCGCCATTAGAAAAACATTAGGAGCCGAAACAGATATACTCCTAAAAGAATTGTCGAAACAATATATTGTTTTCTGTTTTATAGGATTTGCAATCGGGATTGTTCCTGCTTACATATTATTACAGAAATGGCTTGAAGATTTCGCTTTTAGAATTGGAATATCATCTATTCCTTTTGTAATTGCCTTGATTTCTCTTTTGATTTTAACTTTAATAATTGTTTTAACAAAAGCGTTCCAGGTAACCAAAATAGATGTTTTAAAATATTTAAAATACGAATAAGCTTGTAGACCATTTTTTTTAAAGAAGCCCGACAGATTTCAGTAAAATCCGTCGGGCTTTTATTTTTTTAGTCTTTCATCGTTACAGCATCGTTATAAATCAACTTGTCCAAATTTTGGTCTCGATCGTATACATCTGGGAAAAAATTAACTTCTCCATTGTCTTGAACCCAGCAGGTAAAATAACCTATATAAACCGGAATTTTACGTTTAAGCATGCAAGTTGTTTCTTTTCCTCCATTCATAGCACTCTCTATTTTGTCTGCTGGCCAGTCTGGATCATCTTTTAAAATATGCAATGCAAGCTGTTTGGCTTCTTTCACATTGATGCAGCCGTGGCTGAAAGTGCGTTTTTCAAATTCGAATAAACTTTTTGCAGGAGTATCATGCATATAAATATCGTTTGGATTCGGAAACATGAATTTTACTAATCCCAGCGAATTTTTAGGTCCTGGTTTCTGTCTTACTTTACCTCCATTCCATTCCATATTATGTTCTTCCAAATAGTTTTTATCACTTGCAATTTGGAGTTTTAGTTCATTTTGAATAATGCTATTTGGCACATACCAATATGGACTAAAAACAATTCGATCCATACTTCCACTAAAGATTACTGTTTCGCTAAGTCGATTACCAACAAAAATATCCGAAACTAGATCATACTTTCCATCCTTAACATAAAACAGTCTGAATGAAGGAATATTAACCATAACATATTCGTCTGCTTTAGCCAACTTGGTCGGGATCCATCTGCATCTTTCCATATTCAGCATAATGGTTCTGATTCTTTTACCAATCGGTTCATTCATCTGATTGATAATATCTCTTGTTAGGGCATAATTTATCTTTAAATTATATCTTTTTTTATAATTTAAAACGCCCGCCATCAATTCTTCATCATAAATATCACTTCCTGAATCTTGTTTTAAATCTCCAACTACAAACAGACGGTTTCTAATTTGCTTTATAGCAATTGCCGTATCGTCTGGTCTTAAATCTTTAAAAGCAGCACTGTCAATCGTAATTTTCTGCCATAGATTATCGGTTTCTATTTTACGGTATTTTTTCAGCGCATCTTTCAATCTATAGTATTGACTGAATAAAAGATTATCATCTTTATCCAATCGATCAGAATCAACCATTAACGAATCTAGAATGTGAGTATACGAAATAGATTTTGCAGGCAAGTACCATCCTATTTTTTTTAATGTCGCAGGATCAACTCCAGAATATACATTGCTGGCATAAAACACATACATGCTTGTCAGCAGTAATTCGGTATCAAGCTGTGGCGGTTTGTTTGAAGAACTTTCATTAAAAGCCTCATCTATTTCCTCTTTATAAGGCATTTTATTTTCAATTCCCTGATCTTTCAGAACATTTACTTTCTGATACAATAATGATCCAAATTCTGTTATATTTTTATCATCGTACCAAATAGATTTGTACTGTTTTGCTTTATAAATACCCTCAACATCTTTCTGATATTTTTTAAGCTTAGGATATTTTTTAAAAAAGGCGTTAATTGAAGCTGCGTCGATGGTAATGACTGCAACAGCTTTTGGATTTGTTGCATCAGCCTTGCTTTTGGCATTGTTGGAAAATGAATTGAATGAAAATGCAAAAAAACTGACTGTAACAATAATTAAAGAAAAAGTAAAATTTCGCATATTTTTAAAGTTTTAAATTGGTAGAAACAACTTTAAAAAAAATACCGAAAACCCAATAAATTACTCAAAAAACCTTAGTTTTCACATATTTTTTTCCTATCTGGTAATCATCGATTTGGGCTATCAAATATAGCGAAGTTTTGTGAGAATTTTAATTTAATTAGAAGAAAACTTTTATAAAAAATCATTCCTAATAAATCGAACAAACTTTTATAAAAGTATCAAAACAGGTAGATTCTTAAATTCCTTTTTCAACAAAAAGTTATGTTGAATAATTTTGAATAATCTCAATATCAATAATTACAATTCAAAAACGCTTAATTTCCGAACTTAATCTGTTATCTTTGCACCCTAAAATCAGTTTAAATAAATATAATCTTATAAGACTGGTTTAAGAATAAAAAAATAGCCCATTACAATGAAACTAGATAGAAAAGAAATTCTAAAAGCCTTAGAGACAATCACTATTGCTGGAGAAGGAAAAAATATGGTTGAAAGCGGTGCGGTAACCAATGTTATTACATTTGGAGATGAAGCTGTTGTAGACCTTGTATTGCATACACCTGCTATGCACATCAAAAAAAGAGCTGAAGATGATATTAAGAAAACAATTCATGATTTAATATCGCCAGACGCGAAGGTAAAAGTAAATATTAAAGTAGAAGCTCCGGAGAAACCTGAAATTAAAGGTCGTGCAATTCCTGGAATCAAAAATATTATCGCAGTTGCTTCTGGTAAAGGAGGAGTAGGAAAATCTACTGTAACAGCAAACTTAGCTGTTACACTTGCCAAAATGGGATTTAAAGTTGGTGTTTTAGATGCTGATATTTACGGCCCTTCAATGCCAATTATGTTTGACGTTGAAAACGCAAAACCTGTTTCTGTAACTGTTGACGGTAAGTCTAAAATGAAACCAATTGAAAGCTACGAAATCAAAATGCTTTCAATAGGATTTTTTACAGCACCAAGCCAAGCTGTAATCTGGAGAGGGCCAATGGCTGCAAAAGCATTAAACCAAATGATTTTTGATGCAGATTGGGGAGAATTGGATTTCATGCTTCTTGATTTGCCTCCGGGAACTGGAGACATTCACCTTTCTATCATGCAGTCGCTTCCAATTACTGGAGCTGTTGTAGTAAGTACTCCACAGGCCGTTGCACTTGCAGATGCCAAAAAAGGTGTTGCAATGTTTATGCAAGATAATATCAATGTTCCTGTTTTAGGAATTATAGAAAATATGGCTTACTTTACACCAGAAGAATTGCCAGACAATAAATACTATATCTTTGGACAAGAAGGTGCTAAAAACCTTGCTGAAGATTTAGGCGTACCATTTTTAGGAGAAGTTCCTATTGTACAATCTATTCGCGAAGCAGGAGATTACGGTCGTCCAGCGGCATTGCAAACGGCTTCTCCAATTGAAAAAGTTTTTGAAGGAATTACTAGAAATGTAGTACAAGAAACTGTAAACAGAAACGAAAGCCTACCTGCAACAGAAGCCATCAAAATTACAACAATGGCAGGTTGTTCTGCAGTTAAAAAAACTAATTAGATAATGAGATAATTTGCCAATTAGATAATGTCTTAAATTTTCTAATTGGCATATTTTCACAATTGACACATCATATTATGACAACAGAAGAATTAACAAGCAATGTTTTATTGGCCTTAGATGAGATAAGACCATTCTTAAAATCTGACGGTGGAGATATTTCATTAATTTCTATCGAGGATGACAAACATGTAAAAGTTCGTTTGGAAGGAGCTTGCATTAGCTGCAGCGTAAATCAAATGACACTAAAAGCAGGTGTTGAAACAACTATAAAAAAATACGCACCACAAATTGAAACTGTGGTAAACGTGATGTAACAAAAATCGGTATTTTTTTCAAAATTGAACCTTTAGAGTTTAACAAGAATAATAAGTGTTTTATCGTTTGATTAATAAAATGATAAAATAACAGCCAAAAAAAGATGTTTTTTGTCATATTCACAAAAAATAATACAAAGTTTTAAGAGTTTCTGTTAAGGAATTGTTACATTTTTAACTTAAATTTGTCACATAACCCTAAATCATTAAACTTATGAGAAACTTTTACGCTCTTTTTTTATTATTTTTTGTAAGCGCTGTAAATGCACAACAGGGCCAAACACTTTTTGCTGAAAAAGCTTGGGTAAATGAATCTGAAGAATGGTCAGATTTTCAATATTCGGGACAAATTATTTTTTCTACGAATGGAAAAACTGAAGAAGGCGCTTTACGAATTGGCAATTATGATTTTTTATATGACCTTTGCGAAGGAAAAGCGAAGTTCTCAAGTAAAACAACTTATAGTTCTGCCGATTTCTCGCATCCAAGAAAACTTAGTGCACAAACAGATAAACAAGGAATCTTAAATTCGACTTACGAAGGAACTTTAATTTTCCAGTCTGACAAAGATTATTACTCTGTAATCTCCCTTGTTACAATATTAGAAAAAGGAGGTAACATTATTGGTGTTAAAATGCGCCTTAAAGAAGGCAATCGAAAAGAATATGCTTTTAGCTTAAAAGAAAAAAGTTAAAATTAATAGAGAATTTGAACACGTTTTCAAATTCTGCAATAAAATTCCCATAATTAAAATGGATGTATTAATTAAAATCAAAGATCGAGAAGGAGTTATACACGAATTACAAGCTCCAACCGATATGGCAATGAATATAATGGAGCTATGCAAAGCATACGAACTTCCTGTTGAAGGAACTTGTGGAGGAATGGCCATGTGCGCTTCTTGCCAGTGTTATGTTCTAAATGATGTTGCATTGCCAGAAATGGGAGATGATGAAGAAGCTATGCTTTCTGAAGCATTTTATGTGAAGTCTAATAGCCGTTTAGGTTGTCAGATACCAATTACTGAAGATTTAGAAGGTTTAGAACTGGAATTAGCTCCTGAATACTAAAAATAGAAAAAGCGAGAATAAAATGGTTCTCGCTTTTTTGTTTTTTTAATACTTTTTTATCAAATCATCCAAAGAAAACTCCTTTAACAATTTGTCCAAATATTTACCTCTACTGCTCAATTCTCGCTGGTAGGGAGCAAACAAACTGGTCGATTTATTCAGTTCGTCATTCAGTTCTTTCAGGTAATTTTCTTCTTCTATTGTCTGCGATGACGCCTTATTAGCGATAAAATCTAAAATTCGTTTGACAGCGATTTCTTTTTCGATAATAGCATTTTCGTCATTATTCAAAGTACAGATTCCGTAAACACCTTTACAGTAATAATTCCATTCTTCTTCTAAAGCATTTTCTACTTTTTCAGGATTTATTTCTCCATTTTCATCAAAAACATTTCCATACGCAAATGCTTTATTCTGATGATTGTTTAAATTCAAAAGCAACTTCTCTTTAAATTCCTTTTTCAATTCTTCATAAGATTCCGTCCTATTCTTCTTAATCAGATCTACAATATTTTGAGCAAAGTATCTTAGGGATATCGTCAATGTATGCTGATCATTTAAAGGTGAACTAATCGATATTTCTGAATTAATTACATAAGAAGGTGACGGAATTAACTTTTTTTCAATAAGCTTATTTAATTCATCATCCGATAATCTTGTAAGTCTTTTGACTTCTTCAAATTCCAGATAATTGTCTACGATATAAGCAAGATTTTCATCTCTCATCTTAATTATTGTTTAAAAAAATTGATGGATCAAAAGGCTCAAATTCTCTTTCAGAAAAAGCTTCGGTCAAAACACCAGACGAACACAACCAAGTAATGGTTTCTTCCAACCTATTTCCTGCTTTATAAATCATTTCGCTATATCTTGGCAGAACATAATATTGATTGTTTAAGAGAATAATTTCATCACCATCGAAAGTATCTCCAATTCTAATAGAGTTTAGCACTTCTTCTTTAGTTAAAACTTCTTTTCCCGCATCCCAAAACCAATATTCAGTAATACGGTTTTTCCATTCTTCAAGAGTTAAAACAATCGTTTCAGGAAGATAAACCCTTACATAAGTTCCTCCAAGAATTCCACTTCCGTATTCTTGAACATACTCTTTATAATCTTCATCAAAAGTTATGTTTAATGTTTTTTCACAAGCCAGAATTTCTTCTTCATCTGCTGTAAATAAATCTGTTTTTTGCGTATTGTAATTTGGAATAATCTTGTAGTTATCGAAATTCATTGTCTTTATTTTTCTAAATTAAAGATATGCCTTTTTTATATTGCCAGTAACTTTTTAAAATTAAAAAACTTCACTCAGACCTTATCTAAAATTTTATTCTTTATAATATTCACTTATTTTATAATTTTTAGTTTTTGTCTGCCATTTATTGTTTACAAAGTTTCTTGTAGTCACGGTTACAAATTCACTATTCATTGCATCTTCTTCTAATTCATAAACCTTACGCAATCCTTTATTGGGTACAACTTCATATTCTGTTGTCATGTGCCAACAGCAGCCAGATTTAGAATATGTAATTAATCTTTTTCTTTTATGATCTGTAACAAACATACCAAGATTTTCAACTACCAAATTGGTTAATTGACTACTCAAAACAAATTGTTTTTTAGTAGAATTATAAACATAAATATCATAAGAAGGACCGCCATATCCACTGTTGTTCCCGTTCCTCACAGCCAAATCTTCTGTTCCGTCAAAATTAAAATCATCAAAAATCAATGGACTTTGTTCACCATAAAGCTGAATAACATTTACTGTTGGTTTTTGTTTTTCATCAAGAAAAAAGTACAAATCGTCTGAAGTCAGCGTTTGAAAAAAACGATTTGAATTTTTATCCACTAATTTTATAACTGCTTTTCCTTCACAATTTTCAGCATTGCAATTATCTACAGAGATCTCAGCAGAATATCTTTTTGAACCATTCATAACTTCAAATTTATTCTGTCCTGCACAAATTCCTGAAATTAGAATTAGTAAATATTTTATATTTTTCATTTTTAATCGGGTTACTGTGATTCTTTCTTGTAAAACTAATCTAAACTAAATTAGAAATCTACTTCCAAAAGCTATAAAATAATTAAAATAAGATATTTAAAATCAAAAAAACCGTAATTACATCACTGCAATTACGGTTTTCTCTTTATAACAATTTTATTTAATCTCTCGATTTATACCAAACCTGCTTTAATTAAATATTCAGCAATTTGGATCGTGTTTGTTGCAGCCCCTTTTCTTAAGTTATCAGCAACAATCCACATGTTTAATGTATTTGGCTGGCTTTCGTCACGACGGATTCTTCCAACAAAAACATCATTTTTACCTTCTGCATATAATGGCATTGGGTATGTAAAGGTATCTAAATTATCTTGAACTACTACTCCATCTGTATGGTGTAGAATTTCGCGAACTTCATTTACATCAAAATCATTTGTAAACTCTACGTTTACCGCTTCGCTGTGTCCGCCTACAACTGGCACACGAACTGCAGTAGCTGTAACTCTAATGGTGTTATCACCAAGAATTTTTTGAGTTTCGCGAACTAATTTCATTTCTTCTTTAGTGTATCCGTTTTCTTCAAAACTATCGCAATGTGGAATTGCGTTTCTGTGAATTGGATATTTATAAGCCATCTCGCCTTGAACTCCAGCGTACTCGTTTTCTAATTGTTTTACCGCTTTTACACCCGTTCCTGTGATAGATTGATAAGTAGAAACAATGATTCTTTTAATGTTGTATTTTTTATGCAAAGGAGACAAAGCCAAAACCATTTGAATAGTAGAACAGTTTGGATTTGCAATAATTTTGTCTTCTTTAGTTAAAACGTCAGCGTTGATTTCTGGAACTACCAATTTTTTAGTAGGGTCCATTCTCCATGCAGATGAGTTGTCGATAACAGTTGTTCCGGCAGCAGCAAATCTTGGAGCCCATTCTAATGAAGTATCTCCTCCAGCAGAGAAAACAGCGATATCAGCTTTCATATCAACAGCTGTCTGTAAACCTACTACTTTATATTTGGTTCCTTTGTATTCGATTTCTTTTCCAACTGATCTTTCTGATGCAACAGGAATTAATTCTGTAACAGGAAAATTTCTTTCTGCTAATACTTTAAGCATTACTTCGCCTACCATTCCGGTAGCGCCTACAACTGCAATTCTCATTTTTATATTTTTAAATAATCAATTAATCTAATTTAGTAACGCAAAAGTAAGTATAATAAAAGTCTCCACAAGGCGATTCACAAAAAATAACAAATTGTTACAAAATAAACAATTTGTAAAAAAACCGCCTCTTTAGAAGGCGGTTAAGTTAGACTTAGTGTAGCGGTATTATATTTTTATTTATTTTTCAATAAATCTCTAATCTGTGTCAATAATTCTTCTTGAGTTGGTCCAGCTGGAGGCGGCGGTGCAACATCTTTCTTTTTAGCGTGATTAATTCCTTTTATTATTAGGAACAAAACAAAAGCCACAATTACAAAGTTAATTACTGCCGATATAAAGACTCCATACTTTACACCTCCAAAAGCAGTTAATTGTTCAATAGTCGATAAATGCGCAGCATCTAAAGCTGGTTTCAACAGCAATGGCGTAATTACATCTTCAATAAATGAGCTGACAATTTTACCAAAAGCAGCTCCAATGATCACCCCGACAGCCAGGTCAACCACGTTGCCTTTCATTGCAAATTCCTTAAATTCTGAAAAAAATCCCATACTTGATCTGTTTAGTTGAATAATAAATGAATATCGAAAATACGCATTTTTATTGGATTTTTTTAAGATTATCTAAAAAATACCCTCTTAACACGCTGCGAAATACTCGTCATTATCTCATACGGAATTGTTTTTAAGGCTACAGCCATCTCTATCACAGTCGGGCTTTCGCCAAAAATAATTACCGAATCGCCTTCTTTGCAATCGATATGGCTTACATTAACCATCAGCATATCCATGCAGACACTGCCAACGATTTTTGCCTTTTGGTTTTTGATTGTTACATATCCTACTTCATTTCCCCATAATCTCGAAATTCCGTCTGCGTAACCAATCGGGATTGTGGCAATTTTGGTTTCTCTATCGGCCATAAAACGTCGTCCGTAACCTACGCTGTCACCTGACGGAATGGTTCTTATTTGAGAAATTATGGATTTCAGAGTTCCGACATTTTCTAAATATTTTTGCTCAGCCGGATCGTTTGAAACGCCATACAAACCAATTCCTAATCGCACCATACTATATTGAGCATCGGGAAAATTACTGATTCCTGAAGTATTCAAAGTATGCCTGATCGGGTTAATATTTAATTCTGACATTAATTTTGAAGACAGTTTTTCAAACAATGCAATCTGCTGTCTAACAAAATCAAAATGCTTAGGATCGTCACTTGTTGCTAAATGCGATAAAATACTTTGAACACGAACTGTTGAATTTCCTTTTAAAGTCGAAATCAGTTCATCGATAGTATTGTTTTCAAAACCCAAACGATGCATTCCCGTATCCATTTTAATATGAATTGGATAATCTTTTAAGTTCTTCTCGCGAGCAATTTTCAAAAAGGCATTTAGCCCTTTTAAGCTATAAATTTCAGGCTCTAATTGATACTGAATCATAGATGGAAAACTTGTCGATTCTGGATTCAGAACCATAATTGGAACTTTTATTCCGCCATTTTTCAGCGATATTCCTTCATCGGCGAAAGCCACTCCCAAATAATCTACTTTATGATGTTCTAAAAGTTTTGCAATTTCTAAACCTCCATTTCCGTAACCAAATGCTTTTACCATTACCATCATTTTGACATTTGGTGCCAATTTTGATTTATAGTAATTAAAATTATGACTTATAGCATCGAGATTAATTTCGAGAATTGTTTCATGCGTTTTTTCTTCAAGAAGCGAAACAATTTCTTCAAACTGAAAAGATCTTGCTCCTTTTATTAAAATGATTTCGTTATTGAAATTCAGATTGTCTATTACAGTAATAAAATCGGCTGTATTCTGAAACATTGTGCTATTTGGAAATTTCGATGCAAAAGAAGAAATTGTTGGGCCAATGCCAATTACACGATTTATTTTATTGTCTGAAATTAGCTGGGCAACTTTAGAATACAATTCTTCATTTGTGAAGCCGCTTTGGAAAATATCTGACAAGATAACCGTTTTAGAAGCGCCTTTTTTCTTTTGGCTTTCTAAGAAATCTAAAGCAATTTTAAGTGATTGAAAATCGGAACTATAACTGTCATCAATAATACTGCAATTGTTGATTCCGTTTTTCACTTCTAAACGCATTCGAACAGGATAAAGCATTTGAATACGGCTTTGAATTGTTTCCTGATCATATTCAAAATGCAATAAAACCAATAAGCAAGAAATAGCATTTTCTATAGAAGCCGAATCATTAAACGGAATTTCTAAATTAAAAGTTTCTTTTTTGTATTGATATTGAATAAAGGTGTGATCGTTTTTATATTCTCTTTTTTCAATAAAAACATCTGCATGTTTATCGGTAAAACTCCATGAAAAAAGTTTTCGCGGATGAATCATATATTCAGCAGCAAACTGAGTCAGACATGATTCTACAACTTCTGTTTTTTGATAGATTATAACTGGACAATCTTTAAACAAAAGTAATTTTTCGTCAATCTTCTGCACTAGGTTTAAAAATCCTTCATCGTGAGCACTTCCAATATTGGTGAGCACACCTATTGTAGGTTTAATTATATTCTCGAGATGAATCATTTCGTTAACGGTCGAAATTCCAGCTTCAAAAATTCCTAAATTATGCTTTTCATTAATTCCAATTACCGAAAGCGGAACTCCAACTTGAGAATTATAGCTTTTAGGACTTCTAATAATATTATAATCAGGACTCAATAAAAAATTAAGCCATTCTTTTACAATCGTTTTGCCATTGCTTCCTGTTAGTCCAATAACTGGAAAATGAAAAAGATTTCTATAATATGCCGCAAACTCCTGAAGCGCCTGAAGTGTATTTTTGACTACCAAAAAGTTAGCTTTATCTGCACAGCCTTCTGGAATATATTGGACAACAAAATTCTGGACTCCGTTTTCTATTAGATCCGGAATAAATAAATGAGCATCATTGTTAACACCCGCCAGAGCAAAAAATAATGTCTGCGATCCGTTTTGAAGAGAACGGCTGTCAATGGAGATATGATCGATTAAAACATCAGTATTTGAGCCAATCCATTTGGCGTTGAGAACTGAAACCAGGCTTTTTAAATTTAGGCTCATTTAGAATTTTCTTTTTTTCAAATTTAAAAAAAGGTTTGCCACGAAATTCCCAAATTTTTACAAATTAATTTCACGCAGATTTAAAAAGATTTAAGCAGATATGCACAGATTTTTTTAATAATTAAATTGGCTCAGATCTGCCTAAATCTGCAGAATCTGCGTGAAAAAATTTTAACCACATAATAAAGGATAATCCCAGATTATAAACCTGAAATCTTTGGCAAAAAAAATAATTCGTGTGAATTCGTGTAATTCGTGGCAGAAAACATTTATTGATTATATTTGTTTTTACACTACAAATTTTCCATGTTTTGAAAAAAGTACTTCCAATATTCTCCTATATATTACATCCGATTTTTATATCACTGTACGCAACTTTGTTTTACTTATTTTACAAAGACGATGTTTTCAGCACAAATGAAAAGTATTTTGTTCTAATTCAGATTTTAGTAATTAACATCGTCGTTCCTATTTTATTTTATTTACTTCTAAAATCAACAGGACATGTAAAATCGATAATGCTGAGCCAGACTTCAGAACGAACAATTCCGCTAATTCTGCAATGCTTTTTGTATATTTTATTAGTAAAAAGAAGTATTGTAATTACCCGTTATCCTGAACTTCATTTCTTTTTCCTTGCTGCTTTATTTAGTACTATTTTGGCATTAGTTTGTGTGCTTTTCAAAACAAAGGCAAGTCTTCACATGGTTGCTGTTTCGGGTTTAACGATTTTTGTTATCGGATTAAACATTCATCTTCAGCTCCATAATCCGTATTGGCCGGCTTTACTTATTTTACTGTCAGGAATTGTGGCTTCATCCCGTTTAGAAATGAATGCGCATACTTCTAGAGAAATATTAATTGGATTGTTTATTGGAATAATGCCTCAGCTTTTGTTTTTATACTTGTGGCTATAAAATATAAAAGATCAATCCCGCATTTAAGGTTTTCATATTGATCTTTTCACCATCCAAAGTTGTTGCTGACTTAAACAACGGACTTAGTCCATAATAAATATAAACATTCCAGGTGTTATATCCAGCAGCTAGATAGGGACCGTACTGAAATTTATTAATATCAACATTGTTCTTGATTTTATATGTTGTTTCGCCATCATCAAGAGTTGAAGCATTTGAAAAAACATAACTTAATTTTACTCCGCCATAAATACGCCAGAATTTAGTGCTTTCGTAAGTCGAATTACGCCATCTGAATTCGATTGGAAGATCTACCGAATATTGTCTGTAACGGTTGGAAACAAATTGCCCGTAATCGTTTACTCCATATATTGTTTTTCCTGATCCGTCCTCAGAAATAGTAAGATTCTGATAATAATTTTGATAGCTTAAACCTAAACCCGCAGCGATAGCAACAGTTCTCGATTTATTAATGGGCATATCGCGCAAAAAACCACCTGAAAGTCCTAGAGAAAACTTATTCTGTTTAAAATCGATTGGAATATCGGTAAACAGATTATAGGTAACCGAAAAATAAAACTGATCTTCTCGATACAAAGAATCAATCTTTATAACTGGTTTTATCTCAGGTTTAACGTCTTCTTGCGCAAAAGAGTTAAAAAAAGTGAGTAAAAATAAGCAGCTAAAAATAATTCGCATATCGTGGTTCGGTTTTTAAAGAGATAATTACAAATAAACGCTTTTTGAATCACATTTATTTCACATACAAATATAATATAATGCGCTCTGCGGTAAAGATGCGAAGTAAAAATATTCTCATTTTGACTGCAAATAAAATTAATTGCTGCATTATTTTCAATAAATCAGCTTGCTGAAATAAAAAATTAATCAATTTTGTTTTTATCTTTTATACCTTTGCAGAGCATGAAGAAAAAGCAGCTCATATTAAGTTTATCTTTTGCTGTAACAATATTGTTCTCGATATTGTTTCAGTCGATACACAGTTATGAGCATATTGTAAAACAGCTTTCAGAAAAACAGTGCCATCATAATTATAATGATCCTAGTGGCGAAATCACGCACCAGCACCATGATTATGACGTTTGTTTTGTTTGCCATTTTGCTTTTGAATCTTTTGTTCTTCCTCAAAATTTCTCTTTTGAATTTCATTCATTTGATAGAGAAACACCTTATTTCTTCCCATTTTCAGAGAAGATTTTTTCTATTTCAAACCCTTCGTATTTCTTGCGAGGGCCGCCTGCAGCTATAGTTTCTTAAGTTTCGATTATTCGAAAAAACATCACATTTCTTTTAATTTAAAATTCAAAAAACATTGAGTTTCCTAATCCTATTTTATCAATCAGGATCAGAATGCTTTATTGTACGTTTTTGATTTTCATTCGAAGAAAAAATTCCATTTAACTATAGCATCATTTTCAAATGAAAAAATTTATAATTGCCCTTATTTTAGGGTTTTCGGGCATGCTTTCTGCTCAAAATTCGGTTTCAGGAACCGTAACCGATAATCAAAATAATCCTTTGCCAGGAGTTTCTGTTTACGCTCCAGAATTACATAAAGGAACAACTACAGACGCAAACGGAAAATACGAATTGAATAATCTTCCAAATGGAAGCCTCCGCATTGCTTTTACTTATGTTGGATATGCCAATCAAAACAAAACAATTGCAAAATTACTGAAGCAAAACACTTTAGATATTACTCTTGAAGAATCAATTTTAGAAATGGATGAAGTTGTGGTTTCTACTCCGTTCAATAAATTACAATCGCAAAACGTAATGAAAATTGAGCACGAAAGCATTAAAACTTTACAGCAAAAAGGAACTTCAACTCTGATTGAAGGTTTGGCAACAATTCCTGGAGTTTCTCAGATTTCAACAGGAACATCTATCGGAAAGCCCGTAATTCGTGGATTAAGCGGTAATCGTGTTTTGGTTTATTCTCAAGGTGTTCGTATCGAAAATCAGCAATTTGGAGATGAGCATGGTTTAGGTTTAAACGATGCAGGAATTGAAAGTGTTGAAGTGATCAAAGGTCCTGCTTCTTTATTATATGGCTCTGATGCTTTGGGAGGTGTTTTATATTTCAATCCTGAAAAATTTGCTGATGCTGGCGATTTTAAAGCCAATTTCAGCCAAAAATATTTTACGAATACTCAAGGGAGCAATTCTTCTATCGGATTAAAAACTTCTACTGACAACTGGAAATTCTTAGCGCGAGGAAGCTACAATACGCATTCTGATTACAAAATTGCTGACGGAGACCGTGTAACAAATTCTCGCTATAACGAAACTGATTTTAAAACTGGAATCGGTTACAGCAATTCAACTTTTTCAAGTGTTTTACGATACAACTACAACAAACTGGATATTGGAATTCCAGAAGATGGAATTGCAGAACAATCTTCGAGCAAAGACACTCAATTTCCTAGACAAGGAATCTTCAACCACTTATTGAGTTTAAACAATGTTATCTTTTTTGAAAACTCTAAACTTGATGTTGATTTAGGATACATTGCCAATGACAGAAGCGAATTTGAAGACAGCAACGAAGCGTCTTTACACATGAAATTGAACACTTTCAATTATAATGCTAAATATCATTTTCCTAAATTCGGAAAAATTGAAACTATTTTAGGCGTTCAAGGAATGCATCAGACCAATAAAAATTCTGGAGAAGAATATTTAATTCCAGATGCTACAACGAACGATTTTGGTGTTTTTGGAACTGCAAATTACGAATGGAACAATAGCGTTATTCAAGCCGGATTGCGTTTTGACAACAGAAATATTACTTCAATCGCACACGGAACTGAAGGCGAAGAAGGATATTTTTTGCCACTTGATAGATCTTTTGACAGTTTTAATGCCTCTTTAGGATACAAAACAAAATTAGCGGAACCATTAACGCTTCGTTTAAATGTTGCTACAGGATTTAGAGCGCCAAACTTAGCAGAATTAACTTCAAACGGTGTTCATGAAGGAACAAATAGATACGAAATTGGAAATGCAAATCTGAAAACAGAGCAAAACGTTCAGACCGATTTAAACTTAGAATACAAAAACTCACACTTTGAGTTTTTCGTAAACGGATTCTATAATCATGTAAACAACTATATCTACACTTCGCCAACAGGAGAAGTTCTAGACGATAATGATGTTTTTGCTTATGTTCAAGATAATGCCCAATTATACGGAGGTGAAGTTGGTTTGCACTTTCACCCGCATCCATTAGATTGGCTGCATTTTGAAACTAGTTTTGAAACGGTTACAGGCAAAAAAGAAAACAAAGATTATTTGCCTTTGATTCCTGCAAATAATTGGAATAATACACTTAGAACTGAATTTAATATCAAAAACTGGCTAAGCGAAGGTTTTGCTTCGCTAAATGTTTCTTCAACCTTCAGCCAAGACAATGTAAGCGGTTTCGAAACAGCTTCTAAAGGTTACACTTTGGTAAATTTAGGTTTTGGAGGAACAGTTAAATTAGGAAAAACAGCTTTCGACATTAACTTAAACGGAAACAATCTATTTGACAAAAAATATATTGCACACCTTTCTAGATTAAAAACAGACGGTATTCCGAATATTGGAAGAAATATCGTTTTGGGCGTTAATTTTAATCTGTAACAATTTCAAACCATATAAGTCATATATGTAAAATTAAGCAAAACGTTTAAATGAACTCACATCACTTATATGGTTTAATTTTTCATTTCAATTTTCACAACAAAAAGTGCTATTTTTGTTACAACAGATAAAAACTAACTATGAAAAAAACATTTTTATTAATGGCAATTACAACCGCAGGGGTTTCCTTTGGACAAGGCAAAATGCAATACCCAGAAACTAAAAAAGGAGAAACTGTTGATGTTTATTTCGACACCAAAGTAAGTGATCCGTATCGTTGGTTAGAGGATGACAAATCTGCCGAAACGGGTGCTTGGGTAAAAGCTGAAAACGACGTTACCTATGATTATTTAAATAAAATTCCTTTTCGTAACGAGCTTAAAAAACGAATGGAAACACTTTGGAATTACGAAAAAATCGGAGCTCCATTCAAAGAAGGAAAATTCACTTATTATTCAAAAAATAACGGCCTTCAAAATCAATCTGTAGTTTATAGAAAAGATGAAAACGGAAAGGAAGAAGTTTTCTTAGATCCGAATACTTTTTCTAAAGACGGAACAACTTCGCTTGGAGGTTTAAATTTTTCTAAAGACGGAAACAAAGCGGCTTACTCAATTTCTGAAGGAGGAAGCGATTGGAGAAAAGTAATTATCATTGATGCGCTTTCTAAAAAAGTTTTAGAAGACACTTTGGTTGATATAAAATTCAGTGGAATTTCTTGGCTTGGAAATGAAGGTTTCTACTACTCTAGCTATGACAAACCTAAAGGAAGTGAATTATCTGCCAAAACAGATCAGCACAAATTGTATTTCCATAAACTGGGAAGTCCTCAAAAAGAAGATAAAGTAATTTTTGGCGCCGATCAAAAAAGAAGATATGTAGGAGGATATGTTACTGAAGACAATCGTTATCTGGTAATTACAGCAGCTAATTCGACTTACGGAAATGAATTGTATATTAAAGATCTAACCAAGCCAAACAGTCCAATTGTTACCATCTTAGACAACTTTAACAGCGACAGTGGAATTATTGAAAATGAAGGCAGCAAACTGTTTATAGAAACCGATCTTAATGCTCCAAACAAACGTGTTGTAACGGTTGATGCGACAAATCCGAAACCGGAGAATTGGAAAGATTTTATTAAAGAAACCAAAGATATATTATCGCCTTCAACTGGTGCAGGATATTTCTTTGCCAATTATAGTAAAGATGCTGTTTCGTTTGTACAGCAATACGATTACAGCGGAAAACTGGTTCGCGAAATCAAACTTCCTGCTGTTGGAACTGCGGGCGGATTTAGCGGCAAAAAAGAAGATAAAATTTTATACTACAGCTTTACCAATTACACAACTCCAGGAAGCATTTATTCTTTGGAGCCAAAATCTGGTAAATCTGAAGTTTATCAAAAACCAAAAGTAGATTTCAAAAGCGAAGATTACGAGTCTAAACAAGTTTTCTATACTTCTAAAGACGGCACAAAAGTTCCGATGATTATTACGTATAAAAAAGGAACAAAACTGGATGGTAAAAACCCAACAATCCTTTACGGATATGGCGGATTCAATGTTAGCTTAACTCCAAGTTTCAGCATTGCTAATGCAGTTTGGATGGAAAACGGAGGCGTATACGCAGTTGCCAATTTAAGAGGTGGCGGTGAATACGGAAAAAAATGGCATGATGCGGGAACAAAACTTCAAAAGCAAAATGTATTTGATGATTTTATCGCTGCAGCAGAATATTTAATTGCTCAAAAATATACTTCATCTGATTATTTAGCTATTCGCGGAGGATCTAACGGAGGTTTATTAGTTGGCGCAACGATGACTCAACGTCCCGATTTAATGAAAGTGGCTTTACCAGCTGTTGGAGTTATGGATATGCTTCGTTACAACGCATTTACAGCAGGTGCAGGATGGGCTTTTGATTATGGAACTGCTCAAGACAGCAAAGAAATGTTCGAATACTTAAAAGGATATTCTCCAGTTCACAACGTAAAACAAGGAACTCATTATCCTGCAACTATGGTAACTACTGGAGATCATGACGATCGTGTAGTTCCTGCACACAGTTTTAAGTTCGCATCTGAATTACAGGAAAAACAAACAGGAGAAAATCCAGTTTTAATTAGAATTGATGTTAAAGCAGGACATGGTGCAGGAAAATCTGTTGCCGCTACGATTCAAGAGAACGTGGACATCCAAGCTTTTACACTTTATAATATGGGTTTTAAAGCTCTGCCTTCGAAGTAAGATTTTAAACTAACTTTTTTTAAGCCACGAATTCACGAATTATTTTCTGAATCTCGTGGCTTTCTTTTTTTGTTTCACGCAGATTTTGCAGATTTAAGTCGATTTAATTTAAAAAAATCTGCGCGCATCTGCTCAAATCATTTAAAATCTGCGTGAAATAAATTCGTGGAAATTAGTGCAATTCGTGGCAAACCTTTTTAAATTTGAGAAACTTAAAATTTACACAATGGAAATTATAAAATGGGGAATTATAGGCTGCGGGAATGTAACCGAAGTTAAAAGCGGACCCGCTTTTCAGAAAGCTCCAAATTCGGCTTTAGTTGCAGTGATGCGAAGAGATGCGGCTCTTGCTGAAGATTACGCCAAACGTCACAACGTTCCAAAATGGTATTCGAATGCTGAAGATTTAATAAATGATCCAGATGTTGATGCCATTTATATCGCCACTCCTCCATCTTCTCATAAAGAATATACTATTTTATGCGCTAAAGCTGGAAAACCAGTTTATGTAGAAAAACCAATGGCCTTGACGTTTGAAGAATGCAACGAAATGATCAGCGCTTGTAAAGAAAATAACGTTCCTTTGTTTGTTGCTTATTACAGAAGAGCTTTACCTCGTTTTTTAAAAATAAAAGAAATTATTGATCAAGGAAAATTAGGAACAATCAGACACGTCAATTGTGTTTTGTATCATCCTTTTGAAGCACGTTACGATGACGAAATCAATCTTCCGTGGACTGTTTTACCGCATATTTCAGGAGGTGGAATCTTTGTTGATTTAGCTTGCCATACTTTAGATTTCCTAGATTTTGTTTTAGGCCCTATAAAATCAGTTCGTGGACATGCAACTTCTCAATTAATGGCTTATCCTGCCGAAGATGCGGTTTCAATGTCATTCTTATTTGAAAATGGAATTCACGGATCTGGCATTTGGAATTTTGCAAGTTTTGAACGTTACGATAACACTGAAATTGTAGGTGATAAAGGTAAAATCTCGTTCTCTACTTTTGGAAATGACCCGCTACATATTCAATATGCAAATGGAGAAAAAGAAACCATTATTATAGAAAATCCGCTTCACATTCAACAACCGTTTATTGAAACTGTTATTGCTGAATTATTAGGAAATGAAGGTGCTTCTCCATCTAAAGGAACGTCTGGTGCCAGAACCACTTGGGTTATTGATCAAGTTTTGAAAGAGTTTAGAGAGAATTCGAAATAGATGTCACTGTTTATCATTTCGAGGAATGAGAAATCACAGAAAATGCGCATAAAAAAGAGGATATTCTTTCGAATATCCTCTTTTTTTTAAACTATAAACTATAAAAAAAATGGAAAAACTATAGGCTGTATTTCACACCTAATGTTAATCCTAAACCAGAAATTCCAACATAAGAACTTAACTCGTCCATTTTATCATTTGGTCTAGTTGTATCAGCTGTATCTGGTGTTGCAGTGTTCGGATTAAACAATACATTATTAGAATTTACATCTAATTTCTTGTGATAATTTGTATATCTCTGTGATGTATTTCTAGTTGCTAACGCATCTTGTCCATTTACTGTATATTCTGTAGTTTCTTTAGTCTTACCATGAACAGTAAAGTTACGGTATTCTAACTCTGCGAAAGCAGAAATGCGTTTTCCTAATTTATAAGATGTTCCTAACGCTGCCATAAATCCAATTGTTGGATTTGGTTTTACAACATCTTTAGAATAGATATTATTTTTAGCTACTTGATTAGCCCCTACATAAGTTAAAAGCTCTCTATCGGTTTTAATATCTAATGTACCGTGAATTGGCACAATAACTCCAACTTTAGTATATGGTTCAAAACCATGAGCATCACCTAAAAACATTACAATAGAAGGTGCTAAATCAAATGCTTTGATTTGTCCTTCAGCTGTAAAACTAATGTATGTAGCCGCAGTAGTAGCTGGATCGTATCCATAAAGTCTATCTGTTGTTTGAGCCATAGTCTTGCTATTACTGATATAATAGTTTGCAGACATTTCAACTCCTAAACGAGTAGAAAAACGGTAACCAGCAGTAATACCACTTCTGAAACCTTGCCCAAAAGAACCTGTTATGCTTTCTCTTGAAACTAATTTATTGTTAGTTAAAGTACCTGAATATACATCTCTGTTTGGTGCCTGACCTCCCACTTCTGGAAACTCAGTTGAAGCTGTTTGATTGAAATATGATCCTCCTAATTTGAAATACCAGCTTTCTGGTTTCTCTGCTTTTTCTGTTTGCGCCATTGTAGCCATTGAGCAAACTAATAATCCTAATAAAAATAGGTTCTTTTTCATAATTTTGATTTATTGATTAGTACAAACATAGAATATTTTAACACATTCTTACCATTTGTAAAGTTAGACTTGGAACGAAAACGTTGTAATTTGGCGCAATATTACTAAAAAAGTATTATGCATGCATATTTTTAACATAAAAAATTAACATATGTTTAAATTTTAACTGTTAATTTTTTAGTTTAGTTTAAAATTAATCTGCATTTTCTCCAATTCCTGCAATAATTCAGCTGAAATTTTAACCTTCAGACGACGGCTCGGCATCGTTAATTTGGTTACCACTTTTATTTCTTCAATTTCATTCACTTCCTGAATCTTAGTATCTTCCATCGCGCTATCTTCATTTTCATTCTCAGCTTCAAAAACAGCATCTTCGGCTTCAAAATCGGTTGGCGTTTCTACCTCAACCAAGCGCTTTATTTTTTCTAATTCCATAATTTCAAAAGTCACAGAATTCTCCCCTTTGTTTTCAGCAAACAAATGGCTCAGTTTATGAATAAACTCCGGATGAAGATCTTTGATATTTAAAAGAACAATCAATTTCTTAGCAAAAGCTTCCAGAATATCCTGCAGCTGGCGAATCTCAACGAACTGCATTCTAGGATCGGATTTCTTTCCTGTATCGTGATTGACCCATCCGTCTTTGATTAATATTTTCAAAAAGGCAAAATTGTTCTGAATCAAGAAGTGGCGGAACTTTAAATATTCCTCCCCAAAAATCTTAAACTCATAACTTTCATCATAACCTTCTAAGTTGAAGGCTGCCCAGCCTTTTCCGTTTTTGGCAACACGATGTTGTACGTTATTAATGATTCCGGCAAACATTAAATTCTTGCCGACATATTCATTCATGCTTTTCAGCGCTTCCAAACGAGAATTGCAGAAATATTTCATTTCAAATCTAAAATCATCAAGCGGATGTCCCGAAATATAGATTCCAACAACTTCTTTTTCTTTGGCCAGTTTTTCCATTGTGCTCCAGTCTTCGCATGGAGGCACAACTGGTTCAGCGATTTGTACTTCGCTAGTTTCTCCGAACAAACTTACCTGAGACGAATTTTCATTTTCCTGAAATTTCGATCCATAACGCATTGCTTTTTCGTAGAACGTAATTCCGTCTCCATCATCGTGGAAATATTGTGCTCTGGTTGTTCCTTCAAATGAATCAAAACCTCCAGCAAGTGCTAAATTTTCAATCGCCTTTTTGTTAGCGGCGCGCAAATCAATTCGCTTCGCTAAATCAAAAATCGATTTATATCTTCCGTCTTTTCTGTTTTCTACAATGGTTTCTACAGCGCCAGAACCTACACCTTTGATAGCTCCCATTCCGAAACGAACTGCATAATCATCGTTTACCGTAAATTTATAGTATGACTCGTTTACATCTGGACCCAAAACTTGTAATCCCATACGTTTACATTCTTCCATGAAGAACGAAACTTGTTTGATATCGTTCATGTTATTCGAAAGTACCGCCGCCATATATTCTGCAGGATAATGCGCTTTCAGATAAGCCGTTTGGTACGCAATCCAAGCATAACAAGTCGAGTGCGATTTGTTGAAGGCGTAACTCGCGAAGGCTTCCCAGTCTTTCCAAATTTTCTCCAGAATCTTGGCATCGTGACCTTTTGCAGCAGCTTGTTCAACAAACTTCGGTTTCATTTTATCTAGTACATCCTTTTGTTTCTTACCCATCGCTTTACGCAAGACGTCGGCCTCACCCTTTGTAAATCCTGCCAAAGACTGAGACAAAAGCATTACCTGCTCTTGGTAAACAGTAATTCCGTAGGTTTCAGATAAATATTCCGCACAGGCATCTAAATCGTATTTGATTTCCTCGTCGCCATTTTTTCTTCGAACGAAAGACGGAATATACTCCAAAGGTCCCGGACGATACAATGCGTTCATGGCAATTAAATCTCCAAATACCGTTGGTTTCAGATCTTTCATGTATTTCTGCATCCCAGGTGACTCGTATTGGAAGATTCCAACAGTTTCACCTCTTTGGAAAAGCGCATACGTTTCTTCATCATCAATCGGGAAAGTATCTGGGTTCAGTTCAATTCCTGTTCTATATTTTACCAGCTTAACGGTATCTTTTATCAGCGTAAGGGTCTTCAGACCCAAGAAGTCCATTTTCAGCAATCCGGCACTTTCGGCAACCGAGTTATCAAACTGTGTTACATATAAATCGGAATCTTTTGCAGTTGTTACAGGAACATAATTCGTAATATCCGATGGCGTAATGATTACTCCACAAGCGTGAATTCCCGTATTACGCATCGATCCTTCAAGGATTTTTGCCTGCTGAATGGTTTCTCCAGCCAAATCATCTTCATTGGCAATCGCGATTAATTCTTTTACATTATCAAATTCGTCTGAACGAAGCGCTTTTTTTACCTCGTCTTCACTCTCCGAAATAAAACGCGCCAAATTCCATTTTGACGGCATCATACCTGGAATCAATTTCGCAATTCTATCAGCTTCAAATAATGGTAAATCCAATACACGAGCCGTATCACGAATAGCCGATTTAGTTGCCATTTTACCATACGTGATAATCTGAGCCACCTGTTTTTGGCCGTATTTATTGATTACGTATTCCATTACACGACCACGACCCTCGTCATCAAAGTCGATATCAATATCGGGCATCGATACACGGTCAGGGTTTAGGAAACGCTCGAAAAGCAAGTCGTATTTAATCGGGTCAATATTGGTAATTCCGAGGCAATATGCAACGGCAGAACCCGCTGCAGAACCACGACCAGGTCCTACCGAAACGTCCATATTTCTAGCTTCGGCAATGAAATCCTGTACAATCAAAAAGTAACCCGGATAACCTGAGTTTGAAATCGTCATTAACTCAAAATCCAAACGCTCTTGAATAGATTCGGTTATTACGCCGTATCTTCTTTCAGCTCCTCGCATTGTAAGGTCTCGCAAATAAGCATTTTCACCACGAACCCCATTGTCTTTTTCGTCTTCAGGATCGACAAATTCTTCCGGAATATCAAACTTCGGAAGCAATACGTCACGATAAAGCGAATATCCTTCAACCTTATCTATAATTTCCTGAATGTTGATAATGGCCTCTGGCAAATCAGCAAAGAGTTTTTTCATCTCGTCTTGCGACTTGAAGTAGTATTCCTGATTTGGAAGTCCGTAACGGTAGCCACGTCCACGCCCAATAGGCGTTGCCTGCTTTTCACCGTCTTTTACACACAACAAAATATCGTGCGCATTGGCATCTTCCTTATTTAAATAATAAGTATTATTAGTAGCAATTAACTTTACATCATGTTTTTTAGCAAACTCAATCAGGGTTTTATTCACACGATTTTCGTCTTCCTGATTGTGGCGCATCACTTCCAGATAGAAATCTTCGCCAAATTGTTCTTTCCACCAAACTAAAGCTTCTTCTGCTTGGTTTTCACCAATATTCAATATTTTACTTGGAATCTCTCCGTATAAATTCCCAGACAAAACCATGATATCTCCTTTATATTGCTCCACAATCGCACGGTCAATCCTAGGAACATAATAAAATCCGTTTGTATAAGCAATCGAAGCCATTTTGGCCAAGTTGTGGTAACCCGCTTTATTTTTAGCCATCAAAACAACCTGATAACCGTTGTCTTTTTTGCTTTTATCTAAGTGATTTTCGCAGATATTAAATTCACAACCTACAATTGGTTTCACTTCCGTTTCTGTTGGTTCTTCACCCGCTTCAACTAAGGCTTTATTTTTTCCAGAAGCGGCTTTGTTATGATTCATAACAGCGCTCACAAAATGGAAAGCTCCCATCATGTTTCCAGTATCGGTCATGGCAACCGCAGGCATTCCGTTTTTGGCTGCAGCCGCAACAATATTCCCAATTCCGATAGTAGATTGAAGTACCGAAAACTGTGTATGATTATGTAAATGCGCAAATTTTGCTGCTTTAAAATCAGCTTTATCTTCTTCTGAAACAACATTTTGGGTGTCTTCTCCAGCTAAAGCTTTAAGCTGTTCTCTAATTTTATCAGAAGCCGCTTTTAAATTAATGTGTTTTAAACCAATTAATTTAAATGGCTCTGGATTTCGTTGTTGAAAGTCTTTGAAATATTCTTTCGGAACGTCTAATTCCTCTTTAGTAAAAACCTCTCTTCTAACCAATTCAAGGAAACAACGCGTAGTTGCCTCAACGTCGGCAGTTGCGTTGTGCGCTTCCGCGAATGGCTGATCGAAAAGATAGCTGTGTAATTCGGTAAGCGTAGGAAGTTTGAATTTTCCTCCACGACCTCCCGGAAGCTGTAATAATGAAGCAGTAACTTCAGTACAAGTATCCAAAACTGGCATAGAACTCATTTGAGACTCCACTCCCATTCTATGAAATTCGGCTCCCATAATATTAACGTCGAAACCTAAATTCTGACCAACAATATATTTGGTTTTGCTTAAAGCAATATTGAATTTCTCTAAAACTTCGGCCAAAGTGATTCCATCGGCTTCAGCCAATTCAGTCGAGATTCCGTGAATACGTTCTGCATCATAGGGAATGTTAAATCCTTCAGGTTTTACCAAATAATCCTGATGTTCGACAAGCTGTCCCATTTCGTCATGAAGCTGCCAAGCAATTTGTATACAGCGAGGCCAGTTGTCAGAATCGGTAATCGGGGCATCCCAGCGTTTTGGTAATCCGGTTGTTTCGGTATCGAATATTAAATACATAGAGTTGTAAAAGTCAAATTTTTAAGCTCCAAATTCCAAATCTTACACATTGCAAAACATTGACAACATGAAACATAACAAAATGCGAAATGAAAAATCGGAGGAATTCAAATTTACGCTTTTTTTACAGAAATAAAGAAGCTAAAGTTGTTAACAAAAACGTTAATTAAAACTCGCCGATTGCAACTTGTAAAAAATTAAACACATAGAAGCATAGATTTTAGTTTTATAAAAAGAGATTTTAGAAAATCTAGATTTTCACACATAGCTATGTGTATTTAAATAAGCGAAACGCCTTTGTAGACAAAGAAAAACTATGTTTCTATGTGTTTAAAATAATTACAACTCAAAGTTTTTTAATCCAAAAAACTTCGGTTATTCATTTTGGATACTCTTTACTCCAAAATGAACACTTTTAAACTGCAGTGTATCCTGAACTTTGCTTCATCAAATTATAACAATTAAAAAAATAATAACCATGAAAACAATTTTTATCACAGGCGCATCATCAGGTTTAGGAAAAGCAACAGCAAAATTATTCCACGAAAAAGGATGGAATGTAATCGCAACCATGAGAAATCCGGAAAAAGAAACTGAACTTTCTCAATTAAAAAACGTAACACTTTTACCTCTAGACGTTACCGATTATGATCAAATTCAAACTACAGTAAAAAAAGCATTAGAACTAAGTGACATTGATATCGTTTTTAATAATGCAGGTTATGGATTAATTGGTCCTTTAGAAAGTTTTTCTGATTCTCAAATCACCAAACAATTGGACACTAATTTATTGGGAGTAATTCGCGTTACAAATGCTTTTATCCCATATTTCAGAGAAAGAAAAAACGGCTCATTTATTTCAACAACTTCCATTGGCGGATTGATTGCTTTCCCTTTAGGATCAATCTATCACGCAACAAAATGGGGATTGGAAGGCTGGAGCGAAAGTATGGCTTACGAACTAAATCCGTTTGGAATAAACATTAAAACAGTTTCTCCTGGAGCAATCAAAACAGAGTTTTTGCACGGTTCACTTGATACAAGTACTTTGCCAGAATACGAAACAATGACCAATAAAATGTTTGGAAGTGTTGACACCATGTTTGAAATGGCATCGACCCCAGAGCAAATTGCAGATGTAGTTTATGAAGCTGCTACAGATGGAAAAAACCAATTAAGATATGTTGCCGGGGAAGATGCAAAAGCACTTTACAAACAAAGACTAGAGGTTGGAGACGAAGTTTTTCGTTCTGAATTTGGCAAACAATTTTTTGGAGAATAATAATTCCTAATAAAGCCGTCCATATTCTTTTTATTAGGCTCCAGCGGAGCAGAATATTTATAGAAATTCAATCATGCAAAAGCAAAAGAGCTCCAGCGGAGCGAAATATTTATCACAATGAATATGTCGCTCCGCTGGAGCTTTGCTCTCAACAACAAATACAATTTCTATAAATATTTCGCTTCTTCGAAGCTGATTTTAGTCTCTCAAATTTTCATACTTTTATATCATGGAAAGAAAAAACAATAGTCCAGAAAAAATCTCTTCTATATCGCAGTTTCACAACCTGCTTCGACTGCCAAAACCACTTCATCCGATGGTGAGTTTGGTAGACAACACACAGTTGGTCATCAACGAAGATTTAGCGAATCATGCCTTTTTGCTTGATTTTTATAAGATCTCTTATAAGTTTTCTACCAAAGGAAAAATGGGCTACGGTCAAGGCTATTATGATTTCAACGAAGGCGGACTTATGTTTGCTTCTCCAACTCAGTTAATTTTTACTGAAAATGAAGAAGGTGTTGAATATGGAGGTTATACACTTTTATTTCATCCTGATTTTATTCGAAATTATCCTTTGGGAAAAAGCATCAAAAAATATGGCTTCTTTTCTTATGATACCAATGAAGCGCTGCATCTTTCTGACAGTGAAAAAACAATTATTATTGGATTATTACAAAGCATCGACAACGAACTCAATACTGCAATTGATGAAATGAGTCAGGATGTGATTGTCTCTTACATTGATGTTTTGCTGAATTACAGTAATCGTTTTTACAAGCGCCAATTCATTACCAGAAAAACCATCAGTAACGATTTATTATTAAAAGTCGAAGAAACTCTTGATAACTATATCAGCAATGCAGAAACCTTAAAAAGAGGATTGCCAACAGTAGAATTTCTGGCTTCGCAAATCAATGTTTCAAGTCACTACTTAAGCGACATGCTTCGCAACTTAACTGGATTAAATGCACAACAGCATATTCATTCGAAATTAATCGAAAAGTCAAAAGATTTCTTGATTACAACCAATCTTTCAGTAGCAGAAATTGCTTATCAATTAGGTTTTGAGTATCCGCAATCTTTCAGTAAATTATTCAAAAAGAAAACCAATCTTACTCCATTAGAATTTAAAAATTCATTGAACTAATTTTTAAAAACGCTGCTCTCAAAAAATCAATTTCTGCCTCAAAAAATCATAAAATTTCATAAAAATACACTTCTTGGATGTCGTAGTATTTTGATGTTTTATTGAATCTAAATAATACCCAAAAAACACCTTAAAAAGCTTTAAAAAACCCAAAAAGCATACTTTTTACAAAGAAATCAAAACTAACAATTATTACTATTTTTATTCATTTTGTTAGATTTTTTCAAACAAATTCTTATATTTTATATTGATTTTGAGATAAATTTGCAAACTATTAAAACAAAAAACAATCAGGTAAAATTAAAGCCGAAAAAGAAAAAGCAAATTAGTTTCTTCATCATTTTTCTTTCAAATTTTAGTCTGCAAAAGCCATTTGGCAATTTGTAAATTAGTTTGGGTATCGTATATAATGAAATATTGAAATTGACGCTTTTTTATCTTTTTTTACTTTTGTTTTGCTATTATAATGAACAGGAAATTGCTGTGGTTATAGAAATTACAATTAAAAAAAATAAAAAATGAGTAAGACATTATTTGACAAAGTATGGGATTCACATGTTGTGCGTAAAATTGAAGATGGACCAGATGTGTTTTTTATTGACCGCCATTTCATTCATGAAGTTACGAGTCCTGTTGCTTTTTTAGGATTAAAATCAAGAGGCGTTAACGTATTATATCCGGAACGTACTTTTGCAACTGCCGACCACAATACACCAACCATAAACCAACATTTACCAGTTCAGGATCCGCTTTCTGCAAACCAGCTTAAAGCTCTTGAAGATAATGCGAACGAATACGGAATTTCGCACTGGGGATTAGGGCACCAAAAAAATGGAATTGTACACGTAGTTGGTCCTGAAAACGGAATTACTTTGCCAGGTGCTACTATTGTATGTGGTGATTCGCATACGTCTACTCACGGTGCTTTTGGAGCTATTGCTTTTGGTATCGGAACATCTGAGGTTGAAATGGTGCTTTCTACTCAATGTATCATGCAGCCTAAACCAAAGAAAATGCGTATTAACGTAAATGGTCAATTAAGCAAAGGTGTTGGTCCAAAAGACGTTGCACTTTATATTATTGCTCAGTTAACTACTTCTGGAGGAACAGGATATTTTGTTGAATATGCTGGTGATGTTTTTGAAAACATGACTATGGAAGGCCGTATGACAGTTTGTAACTTAAGTATCGAAATGGGTGCTCGTGGAGGTATGATTGCTCCTGACCAAACAACTTTCGATTTCCTTGAAGGAAGACTTTACGCTCCAAAAGGAGAAGCTTGGACAAAAGCTGTTGAATATTGGAAAACACTTAAAACAGATGCTGATGCTGTATTTGATGCTGAATTAAACATCAAAGCTGAAGATATTGAACCAATGATTACTTATGGTACAAACCCTGGAATGGGAATTGGTATCACAAAACATATCCCAAGTGCAAACCAAGTTGAAGGTGGTGAGGAAACTTACAAAAAATCTTTGGCTTACATGGGCTTCAACGAAGATGATGTAATGATCGGAAAACAAATCGATTACGTTTTCTTAGGAAGTTGTACAAACGGGCGTATTGAAGATTTTAGAGCTTTTGCTGAAATTGTTAAAGGAAGAAAAAAAGCAGATAATGTTACGGCTTGGTTAGTTCCGGGCTCTCACGTTGTTGAAGCGCAGATTAAAGAAGAAGGAATTTTAGATATCTTGACAGAAGCTGGTTTCGTATTACGTCAGCCGGGTTGTTCTGCTTGTTTAGCAATGAACGACGATAAAGTTCCTGCTGGAAAATATGCAGTAAGTACTTCAAACAGAAACTTTGAAGGTCGTCAAGGTCCTGGTTCAAGAACGCTTTTAGCTTCTCCAATTATGGCTGCTGCAGCTGCTGTTACAGGAAAACTAACAGACCCGAGAGAATTATTTTAATTCTCGCTATAAGCTTTAAGCAATAGGCTTTAAGCTAAAAACACAATACATAATACACCCTGTAGGAAAAGCCTAAAGCTTACAGCCTACAGCCTAAAGCAAAAACAAAAATGGCATACGATAAATTTAATATACTTACTAGCAGCGGAGTTCCGTTGCCAATTGAGAACGTAGATACAGATCAAATCATCCCAGCTCGTTTCTTAAAAGCTACAAAACGTGAAGGTTTTGGAGACAATCTTTTCAGAGACTGGAGATACAACGGAGACGATACTCCAAAAGCAGATTTCGTTTTAAACAATCCAACTTACAGTGGAAAAATTCTTGTTGGAGGAAAAAACTTCGGTTCTGGATCTTCTAGAGAGCACGCTGCTTGGGCGGTTTACGATTACGGATTCCGTGCTGTAGTTTCTAGTTTCTTTGCAGATATCTTCAAAGGAAACTGTTTGAATATTGGTGTTTTGCCAGTGCAAATCAGCCCAGAGTTTTTGGAAAATATTTTCAAGGCAATCGAAGCTGATCCTAAAACAGAATTAGAAATCAATCTTCCTGACCAAACTATTACTTTATTGTCAACTGGTCAGCAAGAATCTTTTGCTATCAACGGATACAAAAAGAATAATATGATTAATGGTTTTGACGACATTGATTATTTACAAGATATGAAAGAGGATATTAAAGCTTTCGCTGATAAACTTCCTTACTAATAGCAATATCATTCAGTCTATTAGACCCGAAAGGCTTCAAAACCTCTCGGGTCTTTCTAGAATATAGAACGCGGATGAAACTGATTTGCATTCGCAAAAACACGGATTAACACGGATTTTATTTTATCTAAATTATAAAAAATCCGTTTTTATCAGCGTCTTCGCGAATGCGAATCCGTAAAATCAGCGTTCAAATTAAAATAAAGGATATCAATAATATCCAACCCGTTTAGAAATTAGAATATCAATATGGAAAAAAGAAAAATTGAAATAATGGATACGACGCTTCGTGATGGTGAACAAACCTCGGGAGTTTCATTTTCTGCTGCAGAAAAATTAACCATTGCGCAATTGTTGTTGGAGGAATTAAATATTGATAGAATCGAAATTGCTTCTGCACGAGTGAGCGAAGGAGAATTTCAAGCCGTAAAAGGCATTACTTCATGGGCTGAAGAACGCGGTTATATTAACAGAATTGAAGTTCTTACGTTTGTTGACGGCGGTGTTTCAATTGACTGGATGAAAAAAGCGGGTGCTAAAGTGCAGAATTTATTGACCAAAGGCTCAATGAATCACTTAACGCATCAATTGAAAAAAACACCCGAACAGCATTTTTCTGAAATTGCTCAGATTATATCTTTAGCTAAAGAAAATAATATAGAAACTAATGTTTATCTGGAAGACTGGAGCAACGGAATGCGAAATTCTCCAGATTACGTTTTTCAATTCCTAGATTTCTTAGCAACTCAGCCAATTAAAAGAGTTTTACTCCCCGATACTTTAGGTGTTTTAATTCCGTCGCTAACTTTTGAATTTATTTCGAAAATCAGAACAAAATATCCAAACATTCACTTTGATTTCCACGCACATAACGACTACGATTTAAGCGTTGCTAATGTTATGGAAGCGATAAAAGCTGGAATCAACGGACTTCATGTAACGGTAAACGGAATGGGAGAACGTGCTGGAAATGCACCTCTTGAAAGTACTGTTGCCGTAATTAACGATTATTTGCCACAAGTAAACATCAATGTAAAAGAGACTTCTCTATATTCTGTAAGCAAGTTGGTAGAAACTTTTACAGGCTACAGAATTCCTGCCAACAAACCTATAGTAGGTGATAATGTTTTTACACAAACAGCTGGAATTCATGCCGATGGAGACAACAAGAACAACTTGTATTTTAACGATCTTCTTCCAGAACGCTTTGGGAGAAAAAGAAAATACGCTCTAGGAAAAACTTCTGGAAAAGCCAATATCGAGAAAAATCTTCAGGAATTAGGTTTAAAATTAAACAACGAAGATTTGAAATTGGTTACCCAAAGGATTATCGAACTGGGCGATAAAAAAGAAACCGTAACTAAGGAAGATCTTCCATACATTATTTCTGATGTTTTGGACAGTCATACTTACGAAGAAAAAATTACTATAAATTCTTACATGCTGGTTCATTCTAAAGGAATGCGCCCATCTACGACTTTATCTTTAAATTTAAACGGAGAAATAATCGAAGAAAATGCTCAGGGAGACGGTCAGTTTGATGCTTTTATGAATGCTTTATCCAAAATTTACAAAAGCAAAAAACTTACACTTCCAAAATTGATCGATTATGCCGTGAGAATCCCACCAGGAAGTAGTTCTGATGCGTTGTGTGAAACCATTATCACATGGGTCAACAACGGAAAAGAATTCAAAACCCGCGGATTAGACTCGGATCAAACTGTTGCAGCGATTATTGCAACGCAGAAAATGTTGAATATAGTTACTTAATATAAGGGACAAAGGTTCAAAGTTGCAAAGGCACAGAGGTTTTTACCTGCTTTCAAAACTTTGAACCTTTGTTCCTCTGAACCTTTGAACCTTAATAACACATATAGAATGAAATTAAACATAGCCCTTTTAGCCGGCGACGGAATCGGACCAGAAGTAATAAATGAAGCTGTAAAAGTATCTGATGCTATTGCAAAAAAATTTGGACATGAAATCACTTGGAAACCTGCTTTAACTGGTGCTGCTGCAATTGATGCAGTTGGTGAACCTTATCCAGATTCTACACACGAAGTTTGTAAAAATGCCGATGCCGTTCTTTTTGGAGCAATCGGACATCCTAAATATGACAACGATCCTTCTGCGCCAGTACGTCCAGAACAAGGTTTGTTAAAAATGCGTAAAGCATTAGGTTTGTTCGCAAACGTAAGACCAACTTTTACCTTCCCATCTTTATTAGATAAATCTCCATTAAAAAGAGAAAGAATTGAAGGAACTGATTTAGTTTTCTTAAGAGAATTAACTGGAGGAATTTACTTTGGTGAAAAAGGAAGAAAAGACAACGGAGACACAGCATACGACAACTGTGTTTACACAAGAGCTGAAGTGCAGCGTTTAGCTAAAAAAGGTTTCGAACTAGCTATGACTCGTTCTAAAAAATTATGCTGCGTTGATAAAGCAAACGTTTTGGAAACTTCACGTTTGTGGAGAGAAACGGTTCAGGCAATGGAAAAAGATTATCCAGAAGTTGAAGTAAGCTACGAATTTGTAGATGCTGTTGCTATGCGTTTGGTTCAATGGCCAAACTCTTATGATGTATTGATTACAGAGAACTTATTTGGAGATATTTTAACTGACGAAGCTTCTGTAATTTCAGGTTCAATGGGATTAATGCCTTCTGCTTCTATGGGAGCTGAAGTATCTTTATTCGAACCTATTCACGGTTCATACCCACAAGCTACAGGATTAAACATTGCAAACCCAATGGCTACTATTTTATCTGCTGCTATGATGTTCGAAAACTTCGGATTAATGGAGGAAGGAAAAGCGATGAGAGATGCTGTAAACAAAGCTTTAGAAGCTGGAGTTGTTACTGAAGATTTAGCTAATGGCGGAAAAGCATACGGCACTAAAGAAGTTGGTGACTGGTTAGCAGCTAATGTATAATTAAAGAAATCGTAGAGACGCACTGCAGTGCGTCTTCTCGTTATATTAGACACACTGCGGTGCGTCTCTACAAAAAACAAAAAAAAAGGGATCAACTTTCGTTGATCCCTTTTATATTTTAGAAAAAAAACATTAATATTCTCTTCTGTTTCCGCGATCTCCACCACGGTTGTTTCCGTAACCACCACGATCGTTTCCTCCGCGGTTGTTATTAAAACTTCTTCTTTCGCCTTCTGGTTTTGGCTCAGATTTATTTACAACGATTGTACGACCTGAAACTACAGCACCGTTCAATTCATCGATTGCTTTTTGAGCCTCTGCATCATTTGGCATTTCAACAAAACCAAATCCTTTACTTCTTCCAGTAAATTTATCAGTAATAATTTTAACAGAGTCAACTGTTCCATAAGCCTCAAAAGACTCTCTTAAATCTGCTTCCTCAATACTGAATGGAAGGCTTCCAACGAAAATATTCATAGATATTTATTTATAATAAGAAGCAAATGTACTCTTATTTATATCTAATCTACCATGTTATGGATTTATTTAAGTTTTTATTCTGATTTGACGAGGTTAAAATCTAGGAATTAATTGCTCACAGGAACAAAGTTTGCCCCCGGTTCTATTGGAATTTTATAAAAAACACCCTCTGAAAAATGCATTGTTTGTTTTTCGGCATCAGAACTAGTATTAACTGCTGTAAATTTAAAAGTTCCAGAAATGGTATTATCAGCAGTATTATATTCTGTAACAACAATTTCTCCGCTTCCCTTGCCTGTTCCAGTAGTAAATTCTGCTTCTTCTCCTTTATAAGTGTTTTTATAAACGGCTTTTATATCATCATTTACACCTAAAACATAGGTTTTCTCAGCTGGTTCAGGAATCTGAAATTTAATTTGCTCGTAGCCTAAAGAACCTTCAATAATAAAAAAACCATTCGTTTCGATCCCAGCGCTATAAACTTGGCCTCTCCAAAAAACATTATCTTTTAAAGTTTGAAAGGCTGGGTTATTAAATCTAACATCCTCTGTACAAGACACAAGCAAAAGCAGAAGAGATAGAAAGTAAAAGTATTTTTTCATATTTAAAATGAATTTGGTGCAAAAGTATTGCATTAAGAGCTAAATACTTAATTTAAAAAGTCAAAAAAATGCTAAAAAAATGACTCAAATATATTTAATCTCTTTTAAAACGCATTTTTCATAAAAAAATTATATCTTTGCGCCCTTAATTAACAGAGGTCGAGTACCTCAAAATTTAATCAATAAGATTATGTCAGTAAAAATTAGATTACAAAGACACGGTAAAAAAGGAAAACCTTTTTACTGGGTAGTAGCTGCAGATGCACGCTCAAAAAGAGATGGTAAATACTTAGAGAAAATCGGTACTTACAATCCAAACACTAACCCAGCAACTGTTGAGTTAAACCTTGACAGCGCAGTTAAATGGTTACACAATGGTGCTCAACCAACTGATACTGCTAGAGCTATCCTTTCTTACAAAGGTGCTTTATTGAAACACCACCTTGATGGAGGAGTTCGTAAAGGTGCTTTAACACAAGAGCAAGCAGATGCTAAATTAACTGCTTGGTTAGAAGCAAAAGCTGGTAAAGTTGATGCTAAAAAAGATGGTTTATCTAAAGCAAAAGCTGATGCTAAAGCTACAGCATTAAAAGCAGAGAAAGAAGTTAACGCTAAGCGTATCGCTGATGCTGCTGCTGCACAAGCTGAAGTTGCTGCTGCTGCACAAGCTGAAGTTGCTGCTGCTGCACAAGCTGCTGAGGCTACTGAAGAAGTTGCTGAAGCTACTGAAGAAGCTCCTGCTGCTGAAGAGAATAACGAAACAACTGAAGCATAATTTTACTTAGCGATAATGCGTAAAGAAGATTGTTTTTATTTAGGTAAAATCGCTAAAAAATTTAGTTTCAAGGGTGAAGTCTTAGTCTATCTAGACACGGATGAACCTGAGTTATACGAAAATCTGGAATCAGTGTTTGTTGAAAGCAACAAACACTTGGTTCCTTTTTTTATTGAAACAAGTTCATTGCATAAAAACGACTTTTTAAGAGTTCGTTTTGAAGATGTAAATACCGAAGAAGATGCAGATGCTCTTGTTGGCAGTCCTATTTATCTTCCTTTGACTATGTTACCAAAACTTACTGGTAACAAATTCTACTTCCACGAAGTTATTGGTTTCGAAATTGAAGACAAACGTTTAGGCGTTTTCGGAAAAATAACTTCCATAAATGATTCAACTGCACAGCCTCTTTTTGAAGTTTTAAATGGCGAAGTTGAAATCTTAGTTCCCATGATTGATCAGTTTCTTGTAAAAATCGATCGCGAAAACAAAAAAGTAATCATGGATCTTCCTGAAGGTCTTATTGAGATGTATCTATAATTTAGTAATCAGTCTCAGTCACAGTTTTCTATCATTACTTTTCGTAAATTTTTATTTTTTAATTTTTAGAAATGTCAACATTCAGTTTCAAACAATTTTCTATAAAACAAGATAAAACCGCTATGAAAGTTGGTACCGATGGTGTTTTATTGGGTTCTTGGGCTCCTGTTCATCATAATCCTTTTAGTGTTTTGGATATTGGTGCAGGAACTGGAATTATTGCTTTGATGCTTGCGCAAAGAAGTCATGCGGAACAAATTGATGCGCTTGAAATTGATGAAGATGCCTATGAACAAGCTGTAGAAAATTTTGAAGCTTCTCCTTGGGGCGATCGCCTATTTTGTTTTCATGCTGGTTTAGATGAATTTATTGACGAACCAGAAGATGAATACGATTTAATCGTTTCGAATCCACCTTTTTATACTGAAGACTATAAAACAGAAAGCGAACAACGTGATTTAGCTCGTTTCCAAGATGCAATGCCTTTTGAAGAGCTTGTCGAAGCTGCCGATTTATTGCTTTCAGAAAACGGAATTTTAGCCGTTATCCTTCCTTTCAAAGAAGAAGAAAAGTTTATTGCTTTAGCAAAAGAATCAGAACTTTATCCAATAAAAATCACAAGAGTTAAGGGAACTCCAAAATCGGAAATCAAAAGAAGTTTATTGGCTTTTAGCCGAAATGAAGTTTCTAAAATTGAAATCGATGAATTAGTAATCGAAATTGAAAGACACGTTTATACTCCAGAATATATCGAGCTGACTAAAGATTTTTACTTGAAGATGTAAAAAATCTTTGTCAAAGTTTAAAAACTTTGACAAAGACTCTATTTAGATTTTTCTATTTGCCTTTTTTAGCAAAAAGAACTGCTCTTTCCAAAACTTCATCTCTTCCTTGTTGAATTCCTAAAATCGTTGGTTTCACTTCAATATTAGGAACAATTCCGATTCGTTGAGTTTCTTTCTTATTTGGATAAAAAACACCATAGCAAGTAAATGATGAACCAAATCCTCTAATGATTTGAAATCTATAATTTGCGCCATCAGCTCCACCCGTCTGACTTCCGATTACTACACAATTAGGAACCGTTTGCAAACTCATGACGGTAAACTCAGCATGACTTACAGCTTTTTCATTTGTTATAACAATTACTTTTCCTTTATAATAATCTGGATTATTTTTTCCGCACTTCTGAATTCCTTCTCTCCAATAATAACGCCCAGGGTAATTTACATCTGGATCAAGAAATCTAGCGAATTCTTTCTCTTCAGGATTAAGCCAATCTGCAATTGGGTACATAACCTCGTGTGGTCGATTTCTATTGTCAAAGATTATTGCATTTGTATTGTTTAATGCCGAAATTAAGGCTGGGACATCTGCTGGATCAAGTTCGTCAAAATCAACATAACCAATATTACCCTCCAAAATCTTCCATTTTTCTTTATCAGGAAACTGAATTTTTAAATCTTCGTACACGTATCTATTAATAGACTTTACTGCCGTTTTTCCGTCTCGAATATACTCGATTTCAAATGAAGGTGTTTTTCCATTAAAAATTGTCCAATATGCATTCTTTAAAACAGATGGTTCGTTAGATCCTTCTACATATTTTCGGTTTTCCTTCAAAACTTCTGCAATAGTCTTCCCCTCTACTTTTGTAATTACGTCACCAATCTTAATATCACTAACTTTTGCCAGAGAATCATTTTTCAATGCAACAACAATCGCTTTTTCATCAATAATAGTAACGTCCACAGGAATAAATTTATCACCAAAATAGTCAAACAATTGAGCCATACTAGTCGCAGCGTGAGTATCATTTAGTTTTACAGAGATTTCGCGCATTGCCAAATTAAAATCCTTTTCAGATTCTGGCGCATAATATCTTGGCAACATTTCATTTAATACTTTGTCCCAATTTTCGTCCATTTGATATTTATATGGAAAGAAATATTCGATGTAATTCCAATACCTGAAAAGAGTTAAAATACGTAAGTTTTTATCAGTCCATTTAAAATCAGCATATTTTACTTCGTTATTAAACTGAAGAGGTACATTTCCTGTATGAAGTTCGAAATTAACATAGTATTGCTTACCCTGAATTCTATTTTCTTCAATAAACTTTAGTTTTTTGGAAAGTGATTTCGAAAACAATTCTTTATTATTAACCCACGACAAATCGAAGTTTTTATCAAAATATTCTTTTTTTACAGCAGGTTTTAAAGATTGCTGTTTTTTGATTTCTCCCAAAGAATCAATCCAGTTTTCTATAACAAGAGAAAAAGCTTCAGAAGTCTGAGCCTCTTCTATTTTTGGCAGGATTTGAAATAATTGTTCATCCCAATTTTTACTGCCATCCGCAACATTCGGATGATAATATTTTAAAAAGCCCCACACTTTGCAGGTTGCAGCTAGCTTTTGAGTTTCGGTGATTGGTTTTGAAAATGAGTATTGAAATACTAGTAAAAATGCAATGAGTACTGTTTTTTTCATTAAAATTTGGGGTTTCGGTTAGTTAGTTAAATGGTTAAACTTGTTCAAAAATATTTTTAAACTGATATAAAATTCGTTCAATCAAACGCAGATCTTCGGTTACAATTTCTGCGCTTCCTTTCATTTCTTGCTGGAAAGCAATCTGTTTATTGTATGATGTTTTCAAACCTTTTGGAAGCGCAACATCTATAAGCAGATTTCCATCTTTATCGGGCACCAGCGAAATGTTTTTGATTTCTCCTTTCAAAACTCCAAATTCTCTGTCAGGAAAGTTAGCCAGACGGATATTTACGCGTTGTCCTACTTTTATTTTTCCTGAGTTTAAAGCCGGAGCTTTTACCTTTCCAATAAAACTGTTTTTAGCATCTGGAATTATAGAAAACACATTATCTCCAACATTTATGGTCTGGTTTTCATTCCAAACCTGCAGAAAAGTTACTTTACCGCTGATGGAAGATTTTAACGCATAAGCCAATTCCCAGTCTTTTATCACTTTTTTTAACTGATAAAACGACTGCGAGACACTGCGCCCAAGGTTAACTTCTTCTCTAGTGCTGTTTATCTGCGAATTCTGGCTTGATTTTGTATTATCAATAAGAGAAGACCTTAATTGAGAAATCGACGATAATAAGCCTCTATAATTTTTTTGCGCCTGAAGAAAACTCAATTTTTTGGCTTCCATTTCCTGAGCAGAAATAATTCCTTTGTTGAATAAGGTTTCAAAGCGTGCCACTTCATTTTTCTGAAGTTCCAATTCCCGTTCATTAATTACTTTCTGCTGCTGCAGAATTTCTATTCTTTCGGTTATCTGAATTTTCTCAGACTGCTGTGCTCTGCTTTCTACCTGAAAAGGATGCAGGTCTTTATTTAATTCCTGCGCCTGATAGTCTTTTTGGAATTCTGCAAATGCACTTTCTATCTCGCCTAATTGCTTGTTTTGCAATAATGCAAAAGGAAATTCTTTTTGAGAATTATTTACATCATATCCGTCAACAATATTTTTAAGCACAAAAACATCTTTGTAATTAGCTGTATTTTCAATAATAGCCAATATTCTATTTTTAGAAACAAGCGTCTTATTTTTAACCAAAATTGCCTCAATGCGTCCAGAAGATTTTGATACTATTTTCTCTGGCGGAATATTAGTGGTAATTACGATTTCGGTTTTTATAACATCTGGATATTTGACAAACCAGGAAACAAAAAACAGCATGACGATAATAGAAAATATGAGAACAGTTCCCCATCGTATCATCCAATGTGGCACTTTGGTTAGGATATCCTGAACCTCTTCGCTTCTTAACTCAAACGTATCGTTGTTTTCTGCCATAATTAATTTCCTAACTGCAATTGGTTTCTAACCAATTCAAAATAATTTCCTTTCTGTTCCACCAATGCCGAATGGTTTCCAATTTCAATAATTTTTCCCTTGTCCAAAACCACAATCTGATCCGCGTTCATAACCGTGCTCAACCTATGCGCTATTACAACAACTGTTTTATCCTTAAAAAAGATGTCTAATTTTTTCATAATCTCCTTTTCATTATTCGCGTCTAGTGCTGAAGTCGCTTCGTCAAAAAATAGGATCTCAGGATTTTTATAAACCGCTCTCGCAATTAGAAGGCGCTGTTTCTGTCCGGTACTCATTCCTATTCCATCTGCACCGATTTTGGTATTATACCCCAATGGCAGTTCGCTTATATATTGCTTGATATTGGCTACATCTGCCGCATAGACCAATCGCTGTTTATCAATTATATCTACTCCAAAAGCAATATTTTTGGCAATGGTGTCGCTAAAAATAAAACCTTCCTGCATTACGGCACCAATATTAGATCTCCAAGCATTTTGCGTTATATTTTTAAGTTGTGCATTTCCAATTAAGACTTCTCCTTTTTCAGGTTCGTAGAACTTTAGAAGCAGTTTCATTAAAGTTGTCTTACCGCTTCCGCTAACTCCTACTATAGCTGTTACTTTATTAGTCGGAATTAAAAGGCTTAAATTATCTAAAACAGGAACATCTGATCCTAAATAACGAAAAGTCAGGTTTTTAATTTCGATATCTGCATTTTGCGGCACATCGCTTGTCTGATGAATTTCCTGCTGCAATTCATCTTCTTTCTGATGAATTTCTGATAATCTGGCAAGCGAAATTTTAGCATCCTGCCATTCTCTCACAAACTCTATTAACTGGGTAATCGGGCCATTTAAGTTTCCTACAATTGCACTTATGGCAAGCATCATTCCTAATGTTATAGAACCATCTATCACGAGTTTGGCTGATAGAAAAATGATAAATATATTTTTTAATTCATTTATGATCGAAGATCCGATTGTCTGTGTCTGTTCTAAAATCAGTCCTTTTATCGAAATCCTGAAAAGTCTTGCCTGAACATACTCCCAACCCCAACGGTTTTGTTTTTCGGCATTATGAAGCTTGATTTCCTGCATTCCGTTTATAAGCTCCATTACTTTATTCTGTTCGTTTGAAACCTCTGCAAATCGCTTATAATCCAGCGCTTCCCTTCTTTTCAAAAACAGAACAATCCAACCAAAATAAAGAACGCTTCCTGCAAAAAAGACTAGAAAAATCTTGAGATTGAAATAGGCCAAAACAGCGCCCATAACAAACATATTAATTACAGAAAACAGAACATTAAGTGATGATGTGGTCAATATTTTTTCGATTCTCCTATGATCATTTATTCGCTGCATAATATCTCCAGTCATTCTTACATCGAAAAAAGAGATCGGCAGATTCATTAATTTGATAAAAAAATCTGATATAAGAGAAATATTGATTCTGGTTGACAAATGCAGTAAAATCCAACTTCTGACGAGTTCCAAGCCTGTTCTTCCTGCAAAAACAAAGAGCATAGCAAAAAGAATCAGATAGATAAAATGGATGTTCTGGTTCTGGATTCCAACATCGACAATACTCTGGGTTAAAAAGGGAAAAATTAAATTGAGCAAACTGCTCGCAAAAAGCCCTATAGCAAGCTGAACAAGAAATGATTTGTATTGAAATAAATATTGGCTAAGAAATCTAAAACCTAATCCTGAATTTTCCTGTTTATCAAAATCAGATTGAAAAAATTTAGGCGTTGGTTCGATCAATAATGCAATTCCCTCTTTTGTTTCATCGTGGGCGTTATTTCCAATCCAAAACTTTACAAATTCTTCTTTATTATATTTTAAAAGACCAAAACCTGGATCTGAGATATAATATTTCCCTTTTATAATATTATAAAGCACAACATAATGGTCTTTATTCCAGTGCAGAATGCATGGCAGTGGAGCTTCTTCAATTCTTTTTACAGAGAGTTTAACTCCTAAAGTTCTAAATCCTATTTTTTCGGCGGCATCGCTCAAAAAAAGCAAATTGCTTCCCTCACGAGTTGTTTCGCTAAAATCCCTCAACTCCTGAATATTGATCGTTTTACCGTAATATTTAGCAATTATTTTTAAACATGTTGGCCCACAATCTTTATTATCTGCCTGTTTATAATGAGCGAATTTTTTCAATTTATTTTGATTTATTTCCGACCAATTTAAGAAAAAAATTTCTTGTTAATCTATAAAAAAAACAGAGAAGACCTAAATCTTCTCTGTTTTAGTATTTAAAAACAAATTTTGTAGCAACACAATTTCTTTAGGACATGACCGCGGTTACCCTAACCAAATAAATTAACACAGCGGCCAACTCCTAAGAATCTCAGTACCAATCATCAATACTGAGAATATGCTCAATGTTCCACGATCGAGCGCCTATACATTCAAAAAAAACATGACTAAATTCTAAATAAGGCTATATCGGTTACTTTTAAAAAAGTTAAAAATCAACAACAAAGACGACTTGAATCACAAATACCCGATGACGTATTTAGCGGACAAGTTTCGCCTAATGGTATTAAAATGCATCCTGCTTCTAAGGCATAAACCCAGCATTCTGGAATTCCTCCTTTTATGGTTTTCTGCTCACTTCTATTAATGTGCTGAACACCTTCAAGACTTAAAATTTTCTTTAACATATTAATACCGTATTTTTAGATAGTAAAAGAAAAAAACGCTCTGTTACTATTTAAAGATTAAAATTATCAAGCTAATTGTTCTCGATACCAGCATCAGTACAATTAAATTCTTGCGAATACTCACTGTCCAAGATACTTTTTTGCTCTTTTTTAGTCAGCTTTCTTGTTTCTTTGCTTTTTAAAATTTTTTCTAACATAACAAGTTATTTACGTTTTTTTGTTAAAGCCTCAAATCTGCAATAACTTGATGCTTAAAAAAATCTTTTTAACAGCCTCCAACATAATTATTTGGTATGCAGTTCCAGTATGCTGTCACATCTCCAAATTCTGTACATCTTTTAGCTTTAAATCCGTCTTCACAAATTGGAGCATGATCTCCATTTATTGTTTTCAATTCATTTGCAGTCAATTCTACTACGCCTTTCAATTTCAAAATATTCTTTAACATGTCTGCAGGTTTTTAAATTTGGGTTAACCATTTCTATTTTTAACAGTCGAAACTTCTGTTTTTTATTCTTCCTATGCTATTTTTTCCAAAACTTGAACTTCCTCTACAAAATCATTTAAGAAATACTTCAATTCATTCAATTCATATTCATTTGGAAATAGCCTTTCATTTACAATTTTAATTGGTGTATAATTAAAATTGTTCGTAGAGCACCAATCATATTGTTTCTGAATTTCCTGATTTATCATCATGCTTACAGAATCAACATTCCATTTTTTAAGCCATTTTTTGTATATCATTCTCTTGATGTACCAATCTGAAATTGCCTCAACCGTTTTTCCAGGTGTTGTTCTGTTAATGGTCAAAAGTCTTTCTACAACAGCTTTATAAGGATTATCGTTATTTTCTGGATTAATATTAAAAAGAACATTCAAAAATATTTTGTCCGGAAACTTTAATACTAAATCAAAAGCCTCTTGAAAAGTCTTATAACAGTGTCCGCAACTTGGACTAAGAATTATAGAAAGTCTAACTCCTGCATTTTTATTGCCAAATGTCAAACCTCTTAAATCTTCAAATCCTTTTGTATATTTTACTTTTTTAGACAAGAAATTTAATAGCGAGTAATTTCTTTTAAATTTCTTAAGCTCTTTTAGAGAGTTTTCATTATCAAGCATTTTTCTAATCATTACTTTAACTGCTGCCCAAATTGGAATTAAAAGCAATAAAGAGAATACGTAAGGAAAGATTTCATTAAAACTAAAACTCAACGTAAAAAGATCTGACGAAAACCAAACAATGCTTTGCACCAATATTAAAAATGATATTGCAAGACACATGATGCACCATTTTTGAATCTCAAATTTTTGAATCCAGATCGAACATACTATTACCGGAATTGCCAATAAACTTAAGAATCCAACAAAAACTGCCGAACTTAAAGGCTGAACCAATATTGCTATAATGCTTGAGCTAAAGAAAATTAATGGGAAATCTGAAAAACTCAACCATCTATTTGCAATATCATCATTGAAGCTTATTACTGAATGACAAGAAGAATTAGAACTTAAATTACAAAATTTTGAAATTACGGTGTTTTTAACTCCCCATCTTTCTTGCACAATAAATATACTTACAATTAGCCCTAAAACCGATGTTACCAAGAACGAAGCGCTAAACCAATCAAAATGATTATAGTAGAAAGATAATCCTGCTACAAGTGCAAGTGGCAGAAAATATTTTAGCCAGTTGTATTCTATTTTTAGATTATCTCTTGCTACTACATTATTTGGTTCAATGGCAACAATTACTCCATTCCAATCTAAAAGGAATTTATCGTAAGATAATTTTTGACTTCCTTTTTTTGAGGTTGTAATTCTTACACCGCTTTTAATCTTTTCGACTAATATTAATTCGTCTTTAAAATATGCCAAAAAGTTAGATGGCAAATCTTCAATCTGTTCTTTCGAAACTCTTACAGCTGCATTCTCTACAGAAAGCAAATCAAACGAGTCTGTAATGGCAAACAAACTCGGATAATTTGGATGAGACAAAAACAGATCCTTAAACTCATTTTTGATATCTGAGTAGCGGTTGATTTGCAGAAATTTTTGAACCAGTTTTAACATCGCTTTTGATCGTTTTTAAATCATAATTACACTGCAAAGATTGGGGTTTTTATTGATAAAAATCACATAAACACATACATTTTATTAATTATACCACATACAATTTATAAATTATACCAAGCATAGGTGTCTTTGTAATTTATTGGTTTTCAAATTGTTACACGTTCATTCTTTCAATAAAAAGCTCAGAAAACCCATTTTCGATTAACGGTTTTGCTTTTTATCTAGTTTTGAATAGGCAATAATCTAAACATTAAAAAACATGAAAAATAGACGCATAAAAACACATGATTTTTGAATAAAGAAATCATAAAACAGATTTCTCAAAATGACTCAAAATAGTCAAAATTGAAATCTAAATAACAAAATACACTCCCCAAAAAACGAACCTAAGCAGTACACTTTTAGCAAAACTAACTTACAAACAAAGCCCATTTCCTACTGCTTTTAAGCCTAAAAAATTCTTACATAAACCATTTTTAATGCTCTTTTTAGCATTTTATAAAGTTGCATAAAAATATTTATGAAAGATTTATAGTACTAATTTTTTAATTCAAATAATTATCAAATCATGAAAAATAACAAATTAACATTCGAAGATTTCCTACTAGATACAATTTCTAAAAAAGAACAAAAAACAATTAAAGGAGGAGATGAAGAGCCGCTTCCTGAACCAAATCCAGGAAAAGCAAGTGGTGGTGGAAATAACTAAACAGAATTTGAAACATTTAAAAGTAAACCCAAAAAAATCAAATCATGAAAAATAGCAAATTAACATTCGAAGATTTTCTACTAGATACAATTTCTAGAAAAGAACAAAAAACAATTAAAGGCGGAGACGAAGAGCCACTTCCTGATCCAAACCCAGGAAAGGCAACTGGCGGCGGAAATAATTAAACATTTAAAAGTAAATCCAAAAAAATCAAGTCATGAAAAATAGCACATTAACATTCGAAGATTTTCTACTAGATACAATTTCTAGAAAAGAACAAAAAACAATTAAAGGAGGAGATAATGAGCCGCTTCCTGAACCAAATCCAGGAAAAGGTAATGGTGGTAACGGAAGCACATAAAAAATAAAAAATTATTATGATTACTACATTAAATATTATTCGCAAACTGAGCTGGAGACACTCCAGTTCTTTTGCGAAATGATTTTGCAAAAGAAACTGCATTTTTAAACCCTACACTTTCTGCAATTGCCTGTGTAGAATATTTACGATATAAATGATTTGTAATCATTTGGTTAATAACGTAATTAATCTTCAATTCATTAGAATATTCACTAAAAGATTTTCCAAATCTTTTGTTCACAACATAAGACAAATAAGTCGTATTGGTTTTTATTTTTTTAGCCGCATACGAAAGCGTGAAATCAGCATTTAAATATTCTAGCTTTTCTTCTAAAGCCAATAGCTTTTCGACTATCTTATTTTCTTTTGCCTCATCAATACTCAAATTCGCATTTTCCTTTTTCAAAGTAATATCTTCAGTTTCAAGAACCTCCATTGCTGCTTTTTCAGTAGAATCTACGTCTATTTCTACTTTTTCAAGTTCTTTTTTCTCTAGATTAGCTTTGAACTCTTCGATCAAGGCGTTCATTTTCTTTTGAGCTTTATTTTTATCCCTAATATTTTTAATAAGGAAAAACACAATTCCGATTACTAGAATTACATAAAATACTTTCAATGCCTTATTCCAAAACACTTCATATTTATACTTCTCCTGAACGCTAAGCATCTCATCACTAAGATCTGCTGTTCCCAGTTTATAGTTAACTTCTAGTGTTTCTTCTCTAAGATTTCCTTCATACTTTTCGTATGAGTCCAAGTATATTTTAGAATGTTTATAAGCCAGCTCAGGCTCATTTTTAATACTGTAAATTTTAGCCTGTATATAATTAGACTTAAAATAGCTATTATCCATAGCTTTATTCTTTTGACTAATAGAATCTACCTTTTTTAAAAATATAAGAGCTCTATCGTATTTCTTCATAGAAAAATAAAGATCTCCTAAATTATAACTGGCGATTTGATACAAATCTTCATTATCAGTCTGTTTGGCATAAAAAGAGATATCGTAATAAATTTTTTCAGCATTTACGTAATCCTTTTTAAACAGATAAATATTTCCTAAACTAAGTTTAGAAATAGTCTTATTGTCAATAAATCTATCCGAATACGCTATGCTTTTTTTATAATAATACTCCGCAGAATCTAGTAAGTAAGCTTTATCTCGGCTCTTGTAATAATATCCTTCATAAGAATTTCCAAGATTTGTGTAGGTATTACTTTTTGAATTCTGAAACTGATCTTTTTCATACAAGCCCTCATTTTTATCTAAAAATGCATCATTTTGTCTTAAGATTTTTATAGACAGCCGATAATTGCCAACACCTTCATTTAGTAAAGCAATATTGGCTTTAAATTTTACAATTTGTACAACATCATTTATTTTAGTAGAAAGTTTCACTCCTTCCTGATAACTGCTAAGAGCTTTGCCATAATTTGATCTTTTCCAATAGGTAAGACCTCTGTAGTTGCATAAATATGCATGAAGCTTTATTTTATTAGTAGACTCTGGGACTTTATTTAAATGCTTTATCGCTTCTGCATACAATTTATCAGATTGATTAGCATTCCCTTTTAGCTGATACAGATAAGAACCGGCGCCATAAGCAAAGGCTTGATGAATCTCATTCTTAGATTTAATCAATTGATTTACATAAACTAAACCTTCATCATAATTTCCATTAATGCTAAAACGGATTTTATCCTGTAATTCTAAGTACTTTTGCTCCGTGAGCTCTCCTGTAGTTTGAGCAGTCCCACTGGAAAATATTAGTAGTAAAAAGAAAAAAGAGATGATCAGCCTCATTAAGTTTATTTTTGGAATTCAAAAATAGTCTATAAATTATCAATAAACTACAATTAATTTGCCAAATTCCTATTAATTTTATTTTTACCATGTATAAATATAACAATTTTACCGTTATTTGTTATATTTATATTATGTAAATTTGCTTTGCTAAAATTAAACAACATGAAACCAGACTTATTTCAATCTCCAGATTACTATAACTTAGACGATTTGCTAACAGACGAACATAAATTAGTTCGCGAATCAGCACGCGCTTGGGTTAAAAGAGAGGTCTCTCCTATTATAGAAGAATACGCTCAAAAAGCAGAATTTCCTAAACAAATTATAAAAGGTCTAGGCGAAATTGGCGGTTTCGGCCCTTATATTCCAGTTGAATATGGTGGAGCGGGACTAGATCAAATCTCTTACGGATTGATTATGCAGGAGATTGAAAGAGGCGATTCTGGTGTAAGATCTACTTCATCTGTTCAATCTTCTTTGGTAATGTACCCAATTTGGAAATATGGAAACGAAGAACAGCGAATGAAATACTTGCCGAAACTAGCAACAGGAGAGTTTATTGGCTGTTTTGGTTTGACAGAACCAGATCACGGTTCTGATCCCGGAAGCATGATTACCAATTTTAAAGATATGGGAGATCATTATCTTTTAAATGGTGCCAAAATGTGGATTTCGAATGCACCTTTTGCTGATATTGCTATTGTTTGGGCCAAAAACGAAGAAGGCAGAATTCACGGTTTAATTGTAGAACGAGGCATGGAAGGATTCTCGACTCCAGAAACTCATAACAAATGGTCGCTTCGTGCATCTGCAACAGGCGAATTGATTTTTGACAACGTAAAAGTTCCAAAAGAAAACCTATTGCCAAACAAATCTGGTTTAGGCGCTCCACTTGGATGTTTAGATTCTGCCCGTTACGGAATTGCGTGGGGAGCAATCGGAGCTGCAATGGATTGCTATGATACCGCTTTAAGATATTCAAAAGAAAGAATTCAGTTTGGAAAACCAATTGGAGGAACTCAATTACAGCAAAAAAAATTGGCTGAAATGATTACTGAAATCACAAAAGCACAATTATTAACTTGGCGATTAGGAGTTTTAAGAAACCAAGGCAAAGCGACAACTGCTCAAATTTCTATGGCAAAACGCAACAACGTAAACATGGCAATCAACATCGCCAGAGAAGCAAGACAAATGCTCGGAGGTATGGGAATTACGGGCGAATACTCAATTATGCGCCATATGATGAACCTTGAAAGTGTTATCACGTACGAAGGAACTCACGACATACATTTGCTTATAACAGGAATGGATGTAACTGGAATTCCAGCATTTAAATAAGCTGCAATTATTAAAATATACATAAAATCAATGCGAAAAGCTTCTTCTTCACGGAGAAGCTTTTTATCTTTGCACCAAAATTTTTTCAAAAATGAATATCGAAACGATAAACAAAAGCATACAACCTCAAAAAGACCAACTTTTAAACCACTCATTATACAATAAAATACAAAATATTGATGATTTACATAGTTTTCTAGAAACTCATGTTTTTGCTGTTTGGGACTTTATGTCGCTATTAAAAGCTTTACAAGCCAAACTTACTTGCACTACAACACCATGGTTTGCTACTAAAAATCCGGAAACACGATATTTAATTAATGAAATTGTTCTTGCAGAAGAAACCGATTTAAGCATAGACGGAAGAAGACAAAGCCACTACGAAATGTATCTTGAAGCTATGGCAGACTGTGGCGCAGATACAACTGGAATTTTAAAATTTCTATCAGAAGTAACGTCTCTTCACAATATATTTGTAGCAATAAAACAAAGTTCGCTACATCCAAATGTGAAAGCTTTCCTTGATTTTACTTTTAGAGTTATCGAAGAAGGAAAACCTCACGAAATTGCCGCTGCATTTACTTTCGGAAGAGAAGACCTTATTCCGAGTATGTTTACTGAAATCTTGAAGAATTTCCAAAAGAACCTTCCTGAAACTGATTTGGCAAAATTGCTATACTATTTTGAAAGACATATCGAATTGGATGCTGATGAGCATGGTCCTATGGCTATGACAATGATCTCAGAATTATGTGAAAACGATGCTCAAAAATGGAAAGAAGTTGAAGAAGTTTCGATTCTTGCCCTAGAAAAACGTATCGCACTTTGGGACGCCATTGAAGAAGAAATCGTAATGAAAACCGAAATGGTTTAAAAACAAAATAAGTTTTTTTAAAAATTCCAATAACTTAATTGTTTCAATAAACAATTAAGTTATTGGAATTTTGTTTTTCATACCTTTGATGTTCAACCTGTTGAAAATACTTTCAAATGAAAATTATCGATTTCATTCCAACTGAACAGTTAAGGCCTTTTATTAAGACTTACAAAATTATCGAAAGCGAGGAAGCATTGACAAATAGGGTTTTGCCTGGCACTGCTTTAACAATCGCTTTTCGCTGTAAAGGTGATGTAAATTATATTAAAGGGAATCAGCACGATAAGCTCCCAATTTCTACAATTTCAGGTATTCGTAAATCTGTTCGTTTAATCAATTATGCAAAGGATACGACAACTCTTGTCGTTCAGTTTAAAGAAGCTGGAGCTAAAGCTTTTTTTAAAGAACCGCTTCATGAATTGTTTGAAGAAAGTGTTTCGCTTGACAATTTCATTCCACAAGAAAAAATCGCTGTTGTTGAAGAACTTTTAGCAGAAGCAAAAACCAACAATCAAAAAATTGCGATTATCGAGCAGTTTCTTTTATCAAGATTGCACAATTACAAACCCGATGATTTAATCTCTGCTGCCATTAATATTATACAATCTAAAAAAGGCATAGTCAAAATAAAAGAACTTGCCAGCGCGCTTTTTATCAGTCAAGATGCGTTCGAAAAAAGATTCCGAAAAACGGTAGGCTCTTCTCCAAAACAATTTTGCTACGTTATTCGCATAAAATCGATTATTGATCACAAACAAAAAAACCAAAACCTCATCAATCTCGCTTTTGATGCTGGATATTTTGACCAGCCTCATTTTAATAAAGACTTCAAATTATTTACAGGACAAACTCCAACTGAGTTTTTTGACTTTCCATCTTTTTGGTAAATCAATGATTTTTTACAATGATTTCGCTTTCACAATTCTGAATTTTACATCAATAAAATAAGAATTATGAAAACAAATCTTTTAATTGGAATTCTCTTTTTGACATTGTTCAGCTATGGAGTAAATGCTCAATCAACAAAAATTAATTCACAAATTGAATCTAAAAAATCAGAAACCATGCAGCAAATTTTTATCGATAAATTTATCGTCCCTGAGAAATCAAAACAAGAATTTTTAGAACGAGTGCAAATCAACCGCAATTTTATAAAACACTTAGACGGGTTTATAAATGACAATGCTTATGAACGAATTGACGAAAACGGCAATTTAATTTACATAACAATTGCTGTTTGGAAAAATGAAAGTGTTCTTAAAAAAGCAAAAGAAACAGTACAGGCTTACTATAAAAAAGAAGGTTTTAATATCTCTGAAATGTTTGAAAGACTGCATATCACGATGGAACGAAACGTCTACAAAGAATCGGAAAAACTGTAATTGGAAAACATAAACTTTAAATTTACTTCTTGGTTTTCCAAATAAAACCATCCAATAAATAATGCGTAAACTGAGGAACAGTCAGCAAAGGAACTAGTAGAATCTGCCAGCTTGAAAAATCAAAATTTGTGATGCTGATGTTTTCATTCCAAACAAAAAGCTCCCAAAGAAATTCTTCCGAAAAGGCTATTAAAAGCAATATCCCAATGTAAATTAAAAGTCCTTTATAGTGTTTTAAGAAAGACAAACTACCTAATTCCGAAGCTGATTTTCCATCAATTTCTTTAAAATAAACCAAAGCCATATATGGAATTCCATGCGAAACGACATTCAATAAAGTAAAAATCAAATCGTCATTAAAATATACAATTCCGAAATACCAAGACAAGGCCGTTCCTAGAATTATACTGTTTTTCGGAATATTAAAAAACCGGTTCTGAATAGATTTTACAGCGGTATAAACTACATACAAAATCAAAATTGCAGTATAAATCCAAAACAGGATTTCTAGAATTCTTTGGTTTTCAAACCTAAAAAATTCATTTTCTACAAACCAATTGAACTTTCGCTTTGACGAAAAAAACCAATACAGCATCGGGTATCCAGTTGAAGCATAAATCGCTAGATTATCAATCCAAACCGAGATTTTGGTTTTGGCTTCTTTTCTAGCATACAATCTCATGAATCCGTATTGCTGCCTGATGAAGTGAAAAACAGCCACATAAGCCAAAAATGACCAAAAAACTAAACTTCCGAAAGCGAAAAGCACAATTCCCGTGACAAAACAAAAAAGAGGCAAAAGAATCAGTCTTCTTTTTTGTTTCTGAAATTCATAGGCGACAAAATAAGTTTTGAAAAGTGTTGCATAAACGTGTGCTACGTCTATAAAAACAATCAGGAAAAGCCAAGTATAAAAAGAATAATTCTCTTCGATCTGGGCAATATAATCCTGAAAAATAAAGATAATTGCCAGCACAAAAAATGACGGCCCGATAATAAAAGTTAAATCGGTTTTGGCTTTATGAATCCACGGTTGTTCCATCTACAATTTCATTTACAACATTAATTCCTTGGTGAAAAGCTTCTTCAAAAATGGAAATTCCAGACAAATCGCTGTGCGCAAAATATATAGAATTTTGAATATTTTGTTGGGCTTGTTTCTTCGCTTCGCCAAAAATAAAACCTGGAGCAGGCGAAATCATTCCGTGGCCTAAAAGAAATACTTCTATATCCTCGGTGCATTCTTCAATATTTGGATGTGCGATTTTTAAATCGCTCAAAACAAACTGCTTCCAGTATCCTTTGTCTTTTTTATAAAGTTCTTTTCTCGTTTTCTTCAAATCGGCAGATGAAAAACTATAGTAATACGTAATCACTTTTTTGTCTTGAACCTGATTCAAAGTCTGATGCTGATCATAAACATATCCTAATCCTTTTGCATCATAAATGACATTATCCCAAGAAAGCGGAAAACTAAAATTGTCCGATAAATCATTAACTACTAAAGTTGCCAAAAGCCATGGCGTGTAATGAAAATCTTTGGTAAACACTTTTCTGCCTTTAATCAAATACTGATTAACAAATTGTGGAGAAGCCATAATCGCTTTATCGGCAATAATTTCAACCGAGGTTTTGTTTACATCATCAAAAGCTTTTGCAATTACTTTATTATTCTCTACTTTGACTTCATAAACCAAATGATTTTTCAACGTTTTGTCTTTGGTATATTTTTTTAAATGATTTGCTAAACGCGAATTTCCTTCAGGCCACGTTAAAACGCTGTCGTGTTTTTCGGGCGTAGAATCTTGTTTTCTTCCAGCAAAATAATGAATTCCTGCCCAAGCCGAAACGTAGTCGATTCCCAAACCAAAATCGTCTTTACAGCAATAATCGATATAATTGAATAAAGGTTCAGATGTAAAATGATTGTCTTTGAACCACTGTTTCATCGTGATTTGATCTAACGCTCTTGTTTCTGTATCAGATGAAGAAAGATAAAGCGGAATATCAAATAAATACTTCTGATCTTCTCCTTTGGCGGTTCTAAACGCATCCATTTTTTTAAAGAATTTATCAAACTCCAAATCGTCTGAAATTAAATTTCCTTCTTTTGGAACCACACCTTCCTGCCAATTGTTTTTATAGAACAAACGTTCGTCTGGCGCAAAAGTCAGCTGCAATTCGTCAAAAATGGGAAATCCCTTTTCGTTGTAACCTAAAATGATCTTTTCTTCTTCTAAAAAATGAAGCAGTTCTTTATCCTGAAAATTCGGCAATGGCAAATAATGCGCGCCTAAAGGATATTTGGAATATTTGTTTTCTCCGTTGGAAGAATTTCCGCCCAAATGATTTTCTAGTTCCACTATCAAGAAATCTGAAATTCCTTTTTTATGAAACTGGCGTGCGGCGCTTAAACCCGAAATTCCACCGCCTACAATCAAATATGGAACTTTAATCTGCTTAGTCGGTTTAGGAAAATCTTTAATCCATAAACGATGCCCAAGCAAGTGTTTGGTTCCAGATAAACGAATCATCATCACCGCAATTTTATCAGAGCAAAATTGCAGAAACGGAACCGCAATTAACGCCGCACCAACTACTTTTAAAAAACTCCTTCTGGATTTATTGCAGTTTTCCCCACTCTTCATCAAAATAGCGTACTAAAATCTGGTTGTCTAAACGATTGATTTCGATTTGGTTCGAAATCATATCATTTGTAAAATAATTGAAACGATCGAATTGATAATTGTAAAACTTCAACCCGTCTGCTTTTCGGTTTACGGAATTAAAAGTCGTTCCATAACCATTTATGGCAATTGTATAACCCCATTCTCCAAAAGACGGAACGTACGCATGATATGCATCAACTTGCGGAAAAACCTGCATCACCGTTTTATTAATGCACCAAAAAGACTTTGGCGCAAAATAAGGTGAAGTCGTTTGTATCACAAGCGCTGCATCTGGCTGTAAAATATTTTTTATGGTTTGATAAAAATTCAGCGAATACAATTTTCCCAAACTATAATTGGACGGATCTGGAAAATCGATTATCGCAACATCATATTTCTCTTTATTGTTTTTCGCCCAAATATACGCGTCCGTATTGATTACGGTAACTTTAGGATTATTTAACGAATTTTGATTGAAATTTGTCAATACCGCATTGGTTTTAAACAGCTTTGTCATTCCTTCGTCTAAATCTACCAAAGTCACTTTTTGAACGTCTTTGTATTTCAAGATTTCGCGAACTGCAAGACCATCTCCGCCACCCAAAACCAAAACGTTTTTTACGCTTTTAGCCATCGACATGGCAGGATGAACTAAAGCCTCGTGATAACGGTATTCGTCTGCAGAACTGAATTGTAGGTTATTATTCAAATAAAGCCTGTAATCGCTCTTATTGTGCGTTAAAACGATACGCTGATAAGGTGTCGAATTGGTGTAAATGATATTTTCTCCGTACAATTTTCCTTCTGAATAGGCTAGAATATCATTCGAAAAAACAAAAACAACCAATAATAATACAAAAGAGAAAACAGCTTTTGCTTTCAAAAAATAAACGCTTTTTAATTCTCTCTTCAGCAAAAAACACAAAACAATAGCAATACTTACATTAATCATTCCGAAGAAAAGAGAAGTTCCCATGATTCCTAATTTCGGAACTAAAACTAACGGAAATAAAATTGAAGCCAACAAAGCGCCAATATAATCAAAGGTAAAAACATTCGAAACGAGGTCTTTAAACTCGACTCTGTCTTTTAAAATATTCATTAAAAGCGGAATCTCCAGTCCGACCAAAAATCCGGTTACGAAAACAAATAAATATAAAATGAATTGAAAAGAGCCCACATTTTCAAAAAGCAGAAACAAAACTACAGAACTCAGACCTCCGATAAGTCCGACCAAAATTTCGATTTCTACAAAGGTGTTAAGCAGATTCTTATGAAAAAACTTTGAGAAAAAAGAGCCTATACCCATCGAAAACAGGTATACGCCAATAATAAATGAAAACTGCTTTACCGAATCGCCCAATAAATAACTCGCCAAAGTTCCCGCAACCAATTCGTAAATTAGTCCGCAAGTAGCAATTATAAATACGGCAAAGAGTAAAAGAAATTCAAACCTAAGAAACTTTTTACCCATGAATTGCGGCACTAATAATCATGGAAATCCCGATGATAAATGCTGCCAAAACAATGGCAACAGCAACATTATTTTTTTCTACAACTTCTTTCCAAGTATTTTCAGGAGTCAGTTTTTCGATAATGTAATACCCGATTAATAAAATAACAATTCCTAAAAAAGAATAAAGAATTGAGTTTACTATAGGCTGTGCGTGCAATAATTCCATATTTGATAGTTTTTATTTGTGGTAAAAATGATTGTATGATGAACGGCTTCCGCTCGTTGTTGATTTATAATTTTCTGTCGATTCGCAATCGCAGATTCTATTTCCTGCAATCGTAAAATAAAGATAAACCCCAAAGCAACAGAATCCAATAAATAAGGATGTGATATTGTTGCGTATAAAATCGAAAATTCTTTCCATAATGTTTAATCTTGGTAGCGAGAATATGAGCTGTCTGCCCATCTATCTCTTTCAAAACTCATTTTAAAAAATCGTATTATAAAATAAATGGCAACCATACCGATAATAACCAGCCAAACATTTCTGCTAGAAGATTGGTTCCAGATCACATTCACACGCATTTCAGCATTATTAACATCTTCTGGGGCTTTCATTGGCGTAATTAAAAGATGATATTTACCCGCTTTTACACCACAAATATTAAACTTCTCGGACTGGCTTCCTTCTATCCAGGACTCCCCTTCCGAATAACCATGATAATATTCTATGTCTTTATTTGCATAAATTTCATCACCGTTATCTTCGTTTATCAGGGCAATATTTAGATTTGCCCACGAATTATCAACATCTGAAGAAACCTTGATTGTCATTGGAGCCGATCCTCCCTTTAAAACAAAAGCTTCGCTAGTTATTTCTTTATTGTCAAATTCACTAAATCGTATTGATTTTGAAAAAACATTTTGTTCTGGCTGGTCTCTATAAATTAACCAATTTGAAATAATAATTAATAAAGCGATAAAACAGAAAATAATTGCCGTATTTCTAAGATCAAACATCGAAGGCTGAATAATGTTTACACCAAACTTATATGGCAGAAAAACTTTCTTAAATGCTTTTCTAATATCTTCTTTTTTAATGTATTCGCCATAAAATGCTGTGTCGACCTTATGCAAAGATTCAATAGAAATCATATAAGGTGGTCTTATATACTCAACGACATGAATTATGGTATTCTGCGGAAGTTCGAAATCAAAAAAACCTTCTGCATTAATGATTTGGGTATTCGAATAATCATAAATATCGTAATCCTTCCCATCATGTTCTAAAACCAAAGGATGCGACTTAACATTAAAAGTCTCTTCCATTTCAGTTAATAAAATCCAATGACCTTGCGAAAGCGAAAGATAAATAAACTCCTTTTTATCATTTTGAAGAATAAACTCTGTCCATTTATAACTTTGAGCGCTTTTAAACAAGATTCCAGTTACCTTATAATTGCTGCCTTTTAGAAATCCGATATCGCCAATTGCTAACGGAGCATCATTCTCTTCAGATTTATATTTATTTTTTCTTCTAAACTTTCCCTCATCATCTCGCGCATATAAACTATGGCACTTTGGGCAAACAAAATTGATAACTTCAAAACCAACCTCTAATTCGGTTTCTGTATTACAATCGTAACAAGGAATCTTCATATCTTATCGGTTAATTTCAAAATCTTTAATAATTTCTGCATCAAAATAGGCAATATAATCGGCCATAACAGCTCGTACTTTATGCGAGTTATCCTGAAGATAATTGCACAAATAGACATCCAAAGTCAACTGATTGTATTCTGGCCAAGTGTGTATACAAATATGTGATTCTTTCAGGCAATACGAGATTGTAAAACTTTCATTCTCGAAGTCATGCACTACGACTCCAACTTTCTCAAGTTCATATTTTTCTAAAATGGAATTGGTAACTGCAACAAAGCCTTTGCTGTTGGTAAGCTTAGAAATTTCGTCGACATGTAGAGTAACCAGTTTATGCAATCCTGGCGAATAAGGAGGTAAATCCATTAAGTTATTTATATTACACAGGAGCCAAATATATAATATTTCTAGAATAAAATAATGCGGGAAACTGTATTTTAAAAATAACTTTTTAGGACTATGTGTTTATGATTTTTTCGTTTTATTTGCATACCAAACATTCCTGTGTCTGCTGATAAGAATTGCACCAGCTTGATTTTTTTACAATATAAGCCGTTTTGTTTATTTGCCTTCTTGCTTCTAGCAATTGGTTTTGAGCTTCTGCTTTTGAGGTGTACCCCATAAGGACTGTTCTAAAAGAATTGCCTTTTTTTATGATGGTAGAATTTTGATTTATTTTAACTGCTTTTTTAAGTTCATCATCTGCATCTTCGATTTTTGGATCTCCTCCTGCAATTATAAACCATTCTAACCCTGGCTCTGTGCTTGATAAAGGAGTTTCGAATAATTCTATTTTTTTCTGACTCTCTTCTATTTTCTTCATTTGCGCCCTAGTCGGATTTGTAAGAGTATCACTTTTTATATTTTCCTGAGCTTTTAAATAATCGTCATATTCTTTTTTGACTTCATTGTAGTAATTAGTCCATGATCTTTTCATATCGCCACTTGGAGCTACAACTGATAAATATTTGGCAAGCTGTAATCGTACAAGCGGATCTTTCTGCTCTTTTACATCATTTACATATTTATCAAAATATTCGAGTTCTTTAATATCCTGGTCTCTTTCTTTAAACAAATCACTAACTATCAAAGTGACTGTGCTTATTGCAAGAGAAACTACAACCCATTTAAAATAGTCGATAAACTTATCCAGATTTTCTTGTCCTAATTCTCCTTTTTTAATCAATCTGTATAAAAATATTAAAGAGAATAAGCCAATAAAAACAATAAAGAGATAAAGCCAAAACGAAACAGTTCCTGTATTTGATAACATGACTTAAGCATTTAAAATGTTTACAAAAAAATAAAACTCAAAACACTGAAAAACAATGCAATATAAAAACAAAACCTAAAAGAACATCCCGTAATTTCACCCTTTTTTATACAGGAAAAACCATGGTAAAAACAAAAATCCCGCAACTTCATCGAAAATGAAATTGCGGGATTAGTTTCGCAGAGAAGAAGGGATTCGAACCCTCGATACAGTTACCCATATACTAGCTTTCCAGGCTAGCTCCTTAAACCACTCGGACACCTCTCTATTTTGGTCTGCAAATAACACAAAAAAAATTGAGTTTAGAAAGTAAAATTAAGATTCGTTTATACTTTTTCGAAATTCTTCCATAAACAATTTAACTGCCTTCTTCTGGTAACTGCCAATTGTCAGCATAAATGAGTCGCGTTTGGTCACCACTCCAGTAATCTGAATGGCTTTAAGACTATGCTCCCAACCTTTCAACGCTTTTTCGGCCACGATAGTTGCCCAATCGCTGTTTTCTACCATTTGCAATAGCGCATGAATCGAGTTTAATTCTATAGAAATCTTCGGACTCATATTGTGTTTTGCAAACAGCAATTCAACATATTCTCTAGAATTGGAACCTTTCCCTGGAAGAATCAGCGGAACTTCTTCTATTTTTTTAAACGGTATTTTCTCTAATTCAGCCAAAGAATGCGATTTTGAAACCGCCATAACCATGTTTGAAGTAAACAAAGGCACTTTCTGAATTGGAGGGCCAATTTCATGTGATGAAATAACCAGAACCAAATCCAATTCATTATTAATCAGTTTTTGTTCTAAGGCTTCTGTAGTACCGTATTCTACAATTATTCTTAAATTCAGATATCTTTTGGCGAATGCATTTACAACGGGCAGAATCAATAATCCGAAAATATAAGTTACGCCAATTCGGAGTTCGCCGCCAATCATTTCGTTTAAATCTTCAATGGCCTGTTTTCCATTTTCTACATTTTCGACTACTTTTTTAGCATGAATTAGAAAAACAGCACCCGCTTCTGTCAATTGCACTTTTTTTCCGATTCGCTTAAACAATGGCATTCCGAGTTCTTCTTCGAGCTTTTTAATTTGCTGCGAAAGCCCCGATTGCGTTACAAAACACAATTCGGCTGCCTTTGTAAAGTGCAAAACCTCAGCCGTTTTAATAAAATATTGCAATTGATAGATTTCCATATTGATAAGTTTTACTACTTACTATAAGTAAAATTATTAATTTTTCTAATGAAATCATAATCCCGACCTTTGTATCAAATAATTAATACCGATTATATATTCAATATAGTGTAATAAAAATTAGACTATTTTCATACTATATCGGCATTATACCAGAACTTCTCGGTAATATAATAAGTATAAGATCATGTTTAAAGCCTTAAAATCAAGAAATTTCAAGTTATTCTTTTACGGACAATCTGTTTCGGTTATCGGAACTTGGATGCAGAAAACCGCCGTAAGCTGGATGGTTTACAGTATAACAGGATCGGTCTTTTTATTGGGTTTAGCCACTTTTTTAAGTATGATTCCGTCTTTGTTTCTAGCACCTCTTGCAGGAAGTATTATTGGACGTTATGACAGACATAAAACTATTTTGTTTTTACAATCTCTCGCTATGCTTCAAGCGGGAACTTTAGCATTGCTCATTTATCTTAAAATCTATAACATCAATTTTATTCTGGCTTTGAGCTTAATTCAAGGAATTATAAATGCTTTTGATATGACTTGCCGCCAGACCATGATGATTGATATTGTCGATAATAAAGAAGATCTTCCAAACGCAGTCGCACTTAACTCAACCATGAACAATTTTGCCCGAATTGCAGGTCCTGCACTTGCTGGAATCATTCTGCATCAATATGGAGAAGATATCTGTTTTATTGGGAATTTTGTGAGCTACGTGCCTGTTTTGATTTCGCTAATGATGATGAAAATCACGCCTCATATCAAAGCCGAAAACAAGCTTAAAATGTTGGACGATCTTATTGAAGGACTTGATTATGTAAAAAAAGAAACTGAAATGGCAAGAATGCTTTTAATGTTGACTTGCAGCAGTTTATTCGTAATTTCTTTTAATACATTAATGCCCGTTTTTGCAAAAGATATTTTTAACGGAAATGCCGAAACTTTCAGTTGGTTTGAAAGCGCTGCCGGAATTGGTTCTGTTATATCTGCAATCTATTTAGCCAATTTAAAATCGGCTGAGAATATGGGAAAACTAATGATCGCTGCCAGCTTACTGTTAGGATTTAGCATTATTATTCTAGCCATTTCAAGCAGTATTACAATTGCTTTAATCTGTATGACTTTGAGCGGAATCGGAATGATGGGACAAACTTCATCAATCAACATTTATATTCAGACACACAGTATTGTAAGCATGCGTTCTAGAAGCATCAGTTATTATATGATGGCATATCAGGGAATGATTCCTGTGGGAAGTTTGATTATTGGTTATGTTTCTCATTCGCTTGGCGTAAGAACTACCGTTGCTATTCAAGGAATTATCTGTATTCTTTCCGTTATTGTTTATGTGTATTACAAAAAACATAAAGCAGAAGATGAATTGGAGACTTGTCCTGTTACTTATAAAAATTCTAAGTTTTAAATCAAAAGAAAACATTCCATCGAAATGTCTGGTTGTTAGAATTAGATTTGAATTAGGATTATACGTTCCGTAGGAATGTTTGATTAACGAGACGGATTTTTTTATTGTCGCAAAAAAAAACAGACGTCCCTACAGGACACAATCCAAAATGATAATTTTTTTTTCTAGCGATGAAATATGCCTATGGAATATGCCCGCTGTGATAAATTTTCAATTTTGTCAAAGTTGTAAACTTTGACAAAGTTCTTTACCACGAAGCATTGGAATTTGGAATTTTTAAAATATTGTAATTTAAATTTAAGATATTTCCCCTCGAAGCGCCGTCTCAAAAATATCTTTAAACTCGTTTTGCGGAATATTATGCCCAAGCAAATACATTAATTTGGTAATGGCTGCTTCAGTAGTAATGTCTTTTCCTGAGATAACTCCAAGCGATTTCAAAGCTGTGCTGGTTTCGTATTGTCCCATGTTTACACTTCCGCCAGAACATTGGGTTACGTTTACGATATGCATTCCAGATTTGATCGCATTTTCTATTAAGCTGATAAACCAATCCTCTGTTGGAGCATTTCCAGAACCGTAAGTTTCCAGAATAATTCCTCTTAAACCTTTAGTTGCCAAAATTGAAGCCAAAACAATTTCGCTCATTCCTGGGAACATTTTGATGATCGCAACGTGATTGTCTAAATTCTTATGAACAATCAGTTTTGCATCTTTATTTTTTGGAAGAAATAAATGTCTGTTTAGTTTCAAATGAACACCAGATTCTACCAATTCAGGATAATTTGGCGCTGTAAAAGCTCTAAAATGTTCTGCGTTTACTTTAGAGGTTCTGTTTCCGCGATACAATTTGTATTCAAAATACAAACAAACTTCATTAATAACAGGTTTTCCATCTTCTAAAAGTGAAGCAATCTGGATCGCTGTAATCAGGTTTTCTTTTGCATCAGTACGCAAATCTCCAATTGGCAATTGCGAACCAGTAAAAACAACAGGTTTTGCCAAATTCTCCAACATAAAACTCAATGCTGATGCTGAATACGACATGGTATCTGATCCGTGAAGGACAACAAATCCGTCGTAAGCGTTGTAATTTTCCTCGATAATAGTGGCTATTTTTGTCCACATTTCGGGATTCATATTTGAAGAATCGATTGGGTGTTCGAACGAAATTGATTCGATCTCGCAATCCAATTGTTTGATTTCGGGAATCTTTTGTATTAGTTTACCAAAATTGAAGGCTTTCAGTGCCCCAGTTTCAAAATCTTTGCTCATACCGATCGTCCCTCCGGTATAAACCAATAATATTTTTGCTTTAGATGACATCTTGGTATTTTAATTTGTTGACAACAGGATTTGCGTACATGGCTAAAAATCCTTGTCTTGTCACAGGATTATCGCTTCCGATTCTCATTTCTAAACGACGCTCAAAAAGCTGTTTTTCGCTCTCTTTGTATTTGTCGGCGAATTTATTTGTTTCGTTTAAAATATCGTATGCAATAAAGTTTGTCGGCCATAATTGGTAGTTTTTCAAAATCACATCGTCAATAGTTTGTGCCAAAGCCTGAACTTGCTTGTTTGCATTGTCATTTTCAGCCACAATCTGATCGATTTCTGTATCCAGAACATCGCCAACAGAAATATGTATTCTTTTTTTAGTTCCCATGATACCGCTTATAATGGTCATGAAATCTTCATTTTTATCTTTTACGTAAACTTCGTTGTTTGCTTCTGCCATTAATTGCGGCATTTTCAACACATCAGTCGGATCGTATTCATAAGAAATAGAAACCGGAACAATTTTTAATTTCTTGAAATAATCCATTAAATTTTCTTCATCAGAACCCATTCCGATCATTTTTAAAACTCCTGGATTGGTTTCGTCATTTCCGTCTTTTGTTCTTCCTTCTCTTTGCGCAATCCAAACCGAACGATTTTCGCGAAGCAATAATTGTCCCATATATTCAGACAATAACTTTGAGCTTTGCAACATTTCTCGAGGTGTTAATCCTCTTAAAACCAAAAAGTTTCTATTTAATTTTGCTAAAGTTGCCAAAAAAGCTTTCTTCACCAAATTGTCTCCAATTGCCGAAGCCGTCATAACCAAACCATGTTCGAATAAACAAACATTCAATAATGTGGTATCCAAAAGAATATCTCTGTGATTGGAGATAAACAAATAAGAAGTATTAGGTTCCAGTTTTTCAAAACCTGAAGTTGTAAGGCCTTCAGAGCTTTTTTCTAAAACTTTCTGAATAGTATTGTAAATAAAGTTGCACTGAAAATCACGAATAGAATGTGTTTTCTTCAATTGTTCCTTCCAAACCTCATCTTCTACATCCGGAAAAGTAAAGTTCATCATGGTTTTCATCATCGGATGATTGACAACACCATGAAGTGCTTCATTTATTTCGGAATCATAAAACGGTCGAATGGCATCAAATCTCTGCATTATTTATTTGGGTTTAAGTGGGCAAAAGAACAAAAAAAAAATTAAAGTTTTGTAAGGTACAAGTTAAATCCCAAAAACGTCTTTGGAATTCTGAGTTGTAATTGCTGCAATTTCTTCTTTAGAAACACCATATATATCGCTTAATTTAGCAATAACATTGACTAAATAACTGCTTTCATTTCTTTTTCCTCGGTAAGGAATTGGCGCTAAATATGGCGAATCTGTCTCCAAAACGATATGTTTTAAATCGATTTGATTCAAAAACTGATCAATTTTTCCGTTCTTAAAAGTAACAACACCACCAATTCCTAATTTCATTTTGTAAGAAATCGCGCGTTCTGCTTGTTCTAAAGTTCCGGAAAAACAATGAAAAATCCCAAATAAATCTTCAGATTTTTCTTCTTCTAAGACTTCAAAGATTTCGTCAAATGCTTCTCTGCAATGAATTACGATTGGCAATTTGTATTGTTTTGCCAGCTGAATTTGTCTTTTAAAAGCAATTTGCTGTTCTTTTAAATGCGTTTTATCCCAATACAGATCGATCCCGATTTCACCAACTGCGTAGAATTTTCTTTTTGATAATTCCGTTTCAACATGCGCCAACTCTTCCAGATAATTATCTTTCACGTAAGTGGGATGCAAACCCATCATTAAGAAAATATTTTCAGGATAATTTTTTTCTAAATCGTACATAGACTGTGTGGCCGCAGCATCGATTGCGGGAATAAAAAAACGGGTAATTCCGGCATCGATAGCGCGCTGAATCATTGCGTCACGATCCTGATCAAATTCTTCAGAATATAAATGCGTGTGTGTATCGGTAATAATGGGTGTTGAATTCAAGGCTATAATTTTAAAGTGCCAAAATTACGACAATATTAAAAGAATAGCAATTTCATAGAGATTAAGGGACATGGATTTAACGGATTCACTTCGTGAAAACGCGGATAAAAACAGATTTTTGATCCTATTTTGTCAGGCTGAGCAAAGTTGAAGCCTTAATCGCTAATCTTCATCAATTCTCAACACGATCCTTCGACTTCGCTCAGGATGACAAAAAAAAACCTTTGTCAAAGCTTGTAACTTTGACAAAGGCCAGAATAATAATCACCTAATTTTTGTTATTCTGAAGAACAAAGGGCCTCACAAGAAGCGTCGAAAAGAAAACCCCCATTTTTTCTCTCGATCAGCTAGTGTGACCCCTCGTTATTCAGTACAACAAACAAGCTTTATTTTCCGTTTTCTATATATAGCAAAGCGCGTTCCAAAACCTCGTCTTTACCTTGTTGAATTCCTAAAATTGTTGGTTTTACTTCAATATCAGGTACAATTCCTACACGTTGGGTTTCTCTTCCGTCTGGATAATAAACTCCAATTCCTGAAAAGCCCGTATGATAGCCATTAAAATCAAATTCAAAAACATTTCCGTCTGCTCCTGCCGTCTGACTTCCAATAATTGTGGTGTTTCCCGCTGTTTGAAAACACATTGCTGTCCATTCTGACTGGCTTATTGAATTCTCATCCAATAATACAATCACTTTTCCTTTGTAATGGTCTTTATTGTCAAACCCTGCATTCCTTCCCTCCGTCCAATAGTACTTGCCAGGATAGTTTAAATAGGGATAAGTATAAATAACAAATTTCTCTTCTTTAGCATTTAAAAAGTCTGAAATGACTTTATAAGTACTGTGTGGATAATTTCTAATATCAAAAACTATTGCTTTTGTCGATTTGAGCGCATCAATCATATCAGGAACATTTTTGGGTTTGATCACTCCCATATTAACATAACCGATATTATTATCCAAAAGTTTAAATTTATCTTTCTTTTTCTGAGCTCCCTTCTTATACTCATTTCTATGCGAATCATGATAATTAAACCAAATCATAGATTTTGTTTCATATTTTCCATCTTTCAAAAACTCCACTTTAACCTTTTCAGATTCGCTTAGCAGAATCGTACCAATAACTTTGTCCAGAAAAGAAACTTCGTTTGAAGCAGCAATCATTTCTCTTTTTTCTTCAATGATTTCTTTGATGCTCTTATCATTTATTTTAGTTATCACTGTCCCAATTTTAATATCGTCTGCCTCAGCTAGACTGTCTCCTAAAATCTCTGTGATTACGATTTTTTCATCTATTATTTTGCCCGCTGCAGGGAAATAATAAAAGCTCTTTTTTGCGGTTGCCAAAGATGGATATATATGAAATTCAACATGGCTATCATTGAGCTTTGCTGCTGTTTTTCTTAATATTTTATAAAAATCTTCTGGAGTTTTGGACTCAACGACAGAAGGAAGCACTTCATTTAAAGTTTCATCCCATTTCTGATCCATAATGTATTTATAAGGAAAATAATATTCAACTACATTCCAATACGCATAAAGCATTAAAAGTTTTGAATTTTTATCTGTATAATCTAGATTAAAATAGTTTTTCAAATTTTTAAAACCGTCAAAACTTGGTCCAAATTCCTCATTATTCTGATATCTATTTTCTTCAATAAATTTTAATTTCTTCGAAAGCTTTTTAGAAAACAGTTTATTATTAAACCAGCTTAAATCGAAATTCTTATCGAAAACCTTAACATCTTTTGGCACAACAATCGGTGCTATTTCTTGTATTGGACCAAGATCATCAATCCAATTTTCTAAGATTAATGAAAACTCTTCTTTGGTTTGGGCTTTTTCAATTAAAGGCAATTTTTCTAAAAGCTGACTATCCCAATTCAATTCTCCGCTGGCAACTTTTGGATGATAATATTTTAAGAATCCCCAAACTTTGCAAGTTGCAGCCAGTTTTTCGGTCTGCGTAATCTTATTCAAACCAAAAATAGTCTGAGATAAAACAAGAATAAAAATAAGTGCAACTTTTTTCATTTAGTTTTTTGGCTAGTTTAAATTGTCTTTGGAGCAAAATCTCTTAAAAAGAAAATCGAATTTAGAACTAAAATTCCAAATTCGATTGAGGTTTTCCGTAAAGGGATAAAATTTTTCTTAATAATTACAAAATTATTCCAATTCTTCTAAAAGTTGCTCTACTTCATCATAATCTTCATAGTCTTGCGAAATAGTCTGTAAAATAGCTTTACAGTCGTCATATTTTCCTTGCTTTAGTTTAGATAAAGCCAAATTCCATTTTGCTTTTTCTTTATAAACAGAGTTTCCTGCTTCCAATTCTTTGAAAATGTTTTCTGCCTTTACGTATTTGCCAACTTGCAATAAGGATACGGCATAGAAATATTTAATTTCATCTGAATTGTTTTCTTTCAAAATCATTTCAAAAATCGGAATAGCAGTTTCATATCTTCTTCCGTTAAAATTATTCTCAGCTTGCTTTAAAATGGCTTCAGAGACGCCTCTTTCTGTAAAATAAGCGCTTTCTGGGTGGTTATAATCTTCAAAATTTGGATAATGTCGATAATCGAAGAAAAATAAACCAAACATAACTATTACAGATATCGCTGCAGCAAAGTACCAAGGCTTAAGCGATGCTGCTTTATGTTTCTTTTTGTTGAAGTATTTATCTGAAATTCGAGTCAAATTTTCTTCAAATACGACTCTTTCTTCAGCTATCTCCAATTTATTTTCTTGTCGATAGCGCTTTTGTTCTTCTTCAAATTCCTCTGTCTGAGCAATCAATTCATGAGCAGATTCATTGACAGATACCACATTCTCATAAACTGTCACATCTTTATTGGCAGAGTTTTTCAATTCTTTTAGCCAGCGTCTTTTACATAACAAGAAAAAATAAGCATCAAACGGACAAGTCAATTGAAGTTTTCCGGCTTTCGCCTGACTAAAAAGCAAAATCATAATTTCCTGAATCACATTCTGCGCATGATCTTTATCTCCAGAATTATTGGTTATAAACTGCACTACTTTGGGTGCAAATTTTTTAAATATCATTTCAATTACTACCGAATCATTTGCGGCTAGTCCGTCGATATATTTTTGATCTGGATGAATTTTATTTAGATCCATAAAAAACATTTTATAGCTAATTTAAAAAAAAGAATCTTAAAAACTTAAAAAAACAAGAGATAACAACATTATAATCAATTATATATACCAAAAAAAAGATTCTTCAAAAAGTTTTAAAAAATTAAAAGAAACAGAAAGTTACCAATTTATTACCGAATAAAATGATAAAGCCTTGAAAATCTAAAAAAGCCACCAAATTATATCTCTTGTATCATTAGTTTTTTGGATGTAATTGCTTTATTTTTGGGTTTCAATCATTACAGGAATGGAAAATCTTCACGAAATTCTCAAAAAGGAGAATTATAAAAAAATAAAATTCAAAATCACTAAAACCCAGCATTTGCAGATAAAAGCCAAAATAAATGGCATTTCTGGCAATTTTATTTTAGATACGGGTGCATCCAACACGTGCGTGGGGTTTGAGTCTATTGAACGCTTTGAACTTTCGGCAAAAAACTCTAAAACAAAGGCTTCTGGAGCAGGCGGAACAGGAATGACAACTCAGATTTCATCTCAAAATAAACTGCAGTTAGGAAGCTGGAAAAATAAGGGTTTTAGTATCGTAATTTTTGATCTTTCGCACGTCAATGAAGCTTTGGAATCTTTTAAAGCAAAGCCCGTTCACGGCATTATTGGTGCTGATGTTTTATTGGAAGGAAAAGCTATTATTGATTATTTTAACCACTACTTGTACCTTAAATAGAAAAAATTCCAAATTCCATCCCGAGGCTTCGGGATCAAATTCCAAATAAAAAAGTCTCCATTAAAATGAAGACTTTTTAGTTTTATACTATTTCTTGATTGCTAATTTCTGTTTTTGGAACTGCATGTTTTTTCAAAGAAAAATAAGCAACAACTGTACTCAACAACATTAAAACTCCTCCCAAAATAAAAGGTGCTCCTGCAAATTTAAAAGGCGCATCATCATGGGTGAAAAAGTAAAATGTATTGGCCATCATTGGCGGACCAATAATCGAAGACGCACTCATTAAACTAGTCAACGTTCCTTGAATTTCGCCTTGTTCGCTTGGTTCAACTTTACTCGCTACCACAGATTGCAATGCTGGACCGGCAATTCCGCCAAGGCAATATGGAATTAGAAAAACAAACATCATCCAGCTTTCTGTTGCAAAAGCAAACAATAGCATTCCGATTGTATATAAAGCTAAACCGATATAAATACTTTTCTCATTTCCTATTTTTGGATTGATGTAACGAACTAATCCTCCTTGTACAACTCCAACCAATAATCCGATTATTCCTAATGAAATTCCGATCATTCTTTCATCCCAATTGAATTGGTAAATGGTGAAGAAACTCCAATTGCTCTGTACTGCATGCGAACCAACGTACAAAAGAAATATCGCGACAATTAAACCAATTAATGTTGGATGCTTTCTTAATCCTAAAATAGCTCCAATTGGATTGGCGCGTCTCCAGTCAAATTCTCTTCTGTTTTCTTTTTTTAATGATTCTGGCAGAATGAAAAATCCGTAAAGGAAGTTTACCATACACAAAATTGCCGCTGCATAAAAGGGAACTCTTGATCCGTATTGGCCTAAAAGTCCGCCAATAACGGGTCCGATGATAAAACCTAATCCGAAAGCGGCGCCTACTAACCCAAAGTTTTTAGCTCTATTTTCGGCAGTACTAACGTCGGCAATATAAGCTGAAGCGGTTGTAATACTAGCACCAGTCACTCCAGCAATAATTCTTCCGATAAAAAGCCAGATAATAGTTGGCGAAAATGCCAATAAAAGATAATCTAAAGAAAATCCGAAAAGGGAAATCAAGATAATTGGCCTTCTTCCAAATTTATCACTCAAATTTCCAATAACGGGAGCAAATACAAACTGCGTTATCGCATACGCGAAAGTCAACCAGCCTCCAATTTTTGCGGCTTCACTGATGTCTCCGTGAATCAATTCTTCGATTAATTTTGGTATTACAGGAATAATAATTCCCCATCCTGTAATGTCTATTAACATGGTTATGAAAATAAAACCAATTGCTGCTGACTTGTCTTTTTGTAGCATAATAATTTTTGTAAGGTGATGCAAATAAACGAAAAAGCTGACATTTTTTAATATCAACTTTATAATTCAACAATAAAAAAATCCCAAATTCCAATTTGAAAAACTTGGTGTTGAATTATTAAAACTGGTATATTTTTTCACGCAGATTTAAAAAAGATTTAAGCAGATAAACCCAGATTTTTTCTAATTAAATCTGTAAAATCTGCGTGAAATATTTTACTATTAATTAAAAAAAATCCCAAATTCCAATTTGAAAAACTTGATATTGAATTATTAAAACTGGTATATTTTTTCACGCAGATAAATGCAGATTTTTCTAAATAAATCTGCTGAAATATTCATCATTTTACCGACATAGCCCGTGGTTTCAACCACGGGAGACGTATTATATGTATTGTGTACCTGTGGTTGAAATCACGGGCTATATTTTAATACCAATAAAAAAATCCCAAATTCCGAATTGATGGAACTTGGGATTTTTATTGTGAAATTCCGAATTCGGGCTCGGAATTTCACTATCAAAAATTAAAACTATTAATGAGTATGTTTAGGATTAAAACCGTCTTCGCTTAATTCAGTATGCACATAATCGGCATGCATTTCTGCTTCGTAGTCGATTTTTTCTCCTTTAGAGAACTTACGGATAATTTTCTCCATAATATCATAGATTACAGGAACCACAATTAACGTAAGGAACAATGAAGAAATCAAACCTCCAATAATTACCCAAGCCAATCCGTTTTTCCATTCAGCTCCAGCTCCAGATGCCAATGCAATCGGGAACATACCAAACACCATCGCAATTGTTGTCATCAAGATCGGACGTAAACGTGCGTGGTTTGCTTGAATTAAAGCTGTTCTGATAGATTCTCCAGCTGCTCTTCGCTGATTGGTATAATCGACAAGCATGATCGCATTCTTACACACCAGACCAATCAACATGATTACCCCTAAGATAGTAAAGATATTCAAGGTATTGTTTGTTAATGCCAAGGCAAATAAAACTCCAATGAACGAAAGCGGAATAGCAAATAATACGACAAACGGGTGAACGAAACTGTCATATAATCCAACCATTACAAGGTAAACCAAAATAATAGCGGCTAATAATGCAATTCCTAAAGTACCAAATCCTTCAGATTGGTTCTCTTGGTCACCACCCCAGATATAATTTACTCCTGTTGGTTTTTGCAATTTATCTAATTTTGCCTGCCATTGCTGAACGATTGTTCCTGCTGGCACCCCAACGTTCTGACCTTGTACGGTTACAGAAGCTGTTTTATCTCTACGCTCTAGTTTACTTGGTCCAGAACCTTCTGTAATAGTTGCGAATTGGTTTAATTTAATTTGCTGACCTGCATTGTTTATGAAAATCAAATTACTAACGTCTGTGATGTTTTTTCTATCAAATTCGTTGTATTTAATGTTGATGTCATACTCGTATTCACCAGCTCTAAATTTACCATCTGTATTACCACTGTAAGCAGTTTGCATGGTTAAACCAACTGTTTGAAGTGTTAATCCTAACGCAGCCATTTTATCTCTATCAACCTGAACGTTGATCTCTGGGTTTCCATCCTCAACTGTTAATTTAATCTCGGTTGTTCCAGGAATTGTACGTAATTCTGCTTCGGCAAGTTTAGCAAATTTCATGGCACTTTCTACGTTCGGACCTGTTACGATCAAACCTAAAGTTGCATCCTCAGCAGTACCTAAGATACCTACTGGAACTGTTTTTACTTTTGCACCAACTAAAACTTTTTCTAGTTTACGTTTCACTTTTGCAGCATATACGTTGGCATCATCTGTACGATCTTTTTGATCAATCATTTTAACGTCAATCTCTGCTTTGTATGCAGTTGCCTGAGCAGCTCCTAAACCTTCACTGGTTTGACCAACAGTTGTAATTTGGCTGAAAACATATTTCTCTCCTTTTAAGAAAGCTTCTGCTTTTTGTGTCATAAAGTTAGTTTGCTCTAACGAAGCATCTTTTGGCATCTCAATTTGAACCAAGAACTCACCACTATCAGATGATGCAAAAAACTCTCCTCCAATATATCCGCCTCCCATTAACCAGAAGATCGTACCAAAGAACATTACAAGGATAACTCCCATTGTTTTAATGTAGTGATCTAAACACCAGTTAAGCAAGTTTGATACCCAGTTTGTAAAACGAGTCAAGTAGCTTTCGAAACCAAGAATAATTTTTCCAAAAAGGTTTTTACCTTCAATATGTTCTAATTTTCCAAAACGTGATGATAACCACGGAATAATCGTAAATGAAGCCAATAATGAGAACATTGTAGAAATAATTACCGTAACACAGAATTGTGTAATAATGTTCGATACCAATCCTGTACTCATTGCAATCGGTAAGAACACCACCACAATTACTAATGTAATCGAAGTTACGGTTGCACCAATTTCGGCAGTTCCATCATAAGCGGCACGAATTCGGCTTTTACCCATCTCCATGTGTCGGTAAATATTTTCCAATACCACAATCGCGTCATCCACAAGAATACCCACAACAAGAGATAAACCAAGTAAAGACATTAAGTTAAGCGTGTAACCTAATAAATAAATTCCAATAAACGTTGCAATCAAAGATGCTGGAATAGATACCATTACGATCAACGAGTTTCGAATACTGTGCAAGAAGAACAACATTACGAATGCTACCAGAATAACCGCAATTAACAAGTCATGTACAACAGAATCTGCTGCCTCAAGAGTAAAGACAGTACTGTCTTTTGCTACTTCTAATTTTAATTGAGCCGATTTGTAATCGTTCTCTAATGTTTTAATTGTTTTAATCAATTGCTCACTTACCGCTACGGCATTGGCATCTGATTGTTTTACAATTTGAAGTACAATGGCACTTTTTTGATCTACACGCGCAATTTTCTCCGCGATTTTTTGAGTATCCTGAACATCGGCGATATCTCCTAAACGAATTTGAATTCCGTTTTGAGAAGAAACTACTAAGTTTCTTAATTCGTCAACATTTTTATATTTCCCCGCTAAACGGATTAAGATTTTTTGGTTACGAGTTTGGATGTTACCCGTTGGGAAATCTAAGTTCGAACTTAAAATAGTTTGTTGCACTTGCGGAACTGAAAGTCCGTAACCTTGCATTTTTACTGCATCAAGGTTCACCTGAATCTCACGCTCTTGACCACCAATAATATTTACTTGAGCAACCCCTTGTACACGAGATAAAACTGGCGCAATCTTTTTATCGATCAAATCGTAGAAAGCTGCTTCGTCCATTTTACCATTTGCACCTAGCGTCATAATTGGTAAATCACTCAAAGAGAATTTAGTCAATGACGGTGGATCTGCATCGTCTGGCAAGTCACTCAAAATCGCGTTGATTTTACGCTGTGCATCGTTCATCGAAATATCAACATTCGCATTTGAAGTCAATGTGATCGATACAATCGAAAGACTCTCGTAAGATTTCGAATCGATTTTCTTAATATTTTCAAGAGATGCAATCGCATCTTCAATTTTCTTTGTCACTGTATTTTCAACCTCACTTGGAGAAGCTCCAGGATATACAGTTGAAACCGTAATTACGTTGGTTTCGAATTTTGGGATCAGCTCGTAGCCTAATTGGCTGTAACTGAATAATCCACCAAGTGTCAGAATTGTAAACAATACAATTACCAACGACGGACGTTTTATGGATATTTCGGCTAATTTCATATTTGTTGTTTTTTGCTGTAGGCTATACGCTGTAGGCTTTAGGCTTTTTTTAAATGCTTAAAGCTTATTGCTTACGGCTTAAAGCTTAAAATTATTTAATAATTTCTACTGTATTTCCGTCTTGTAAGTTGATTTGACCCGTAACAATTACAGTTTCTCCGTCATTTAAACCATTGATAATTTCAACTTTATCTCCTAAAATTCTTCCAGCAATTACCTTTCTTAATTTAGCAACACCGTTTTCTACAACAAAAATCTCGTTACTGCTCACACTTCCAACAAAAGCATTTCTAGGAACAACTTTCAAGTTTTGTTTTTGGTTTTTAGCACCAAAGTTTGCAGTTCCGTACATACCTGCTTTTAGGTCGTTGTTAGCATTGTTTGTAATTTCAATTTCTACAGGGAAATTTAAAGAAGCATCTGCTTTTGCAGCGATAAAAGTAATTTTTCCGCTAAATGATTTATCAGGATAAACACTTGCTGTAATGTCTACAGTTTGTCCTAATTTTAAACTAGCAACTTGAGTTTCGTTTACTGTAACAGTTAATTTTAATTTAGAAACATTTACAATATCAAATAAAGCAGTTGCAGGCATTCCAGCTAAAATAGAACCTGGCTCGATGTATTTTTTATTGATGTATCCATTGATTGGAGCTTTTACTCTTGTATCTCCAACATTAATTTTAGCTTGAGTATAGTTAGATTGAGCATTAGTTAAAGCCAATTTTGCTTGATCTAATTGCTGTTTAGTAACTCCGCCAGTTTTGAAAGCGTTTTCATATCTAGCATAATCAGATTTTGCATTTTGATATGCTGCTTCAGCTGCTTGAGCATTTACATTGATAACATCACCTCTTACAGTTAAAAGAGTTTGACCTACTCTTACATAGTCACCTTCTTTAACTAAAACACTAATTACTTTTCCAGATTTTTCAGCAGAGAAAGTCAATTCCTGAATTGGTGCGAAGTTTCCGTTTGCAGTAAAACCTAGGTTAACATCTTCTGTTTTTACTGTAGCCACTTTTACAGAAACTGCTGCGTTTTTTTCTGCTACAATTGCAGTTTTCGCTTCGTTTTCTGCTTTGTTCTTATTTAAAATGTAGCTAACTCCAAAAAAAGCTACAATTATGATTACGACTGTTATAATTATTTTCTTCATTGTAATAATTTGTTATTTAGTAAGAGATTTAAGTTCGCCTTTCGATTTGATTAGAGATATTTCGGCAATTTTATAATTTAAAACTGCTCTTGTAAAGTTATTTTGAGCTTCAAGTGATGCATTTTCAGCGTCTAGCAAATCGGTTAAAGATGCTAAACCTTGAAGATAATTGTTTTTGGTATTTCCTAAAATTTCTAACGCTAAACGCATATTTTCTCTCTGATTTTCAATAGTCACAAGATTATTATTAATCTGAGCCATTGCATTTCTATAATCTAAATCCAAAGAAAGTTTAGTGTCTTTGATGTCTTCTTGCAATTCTCTGATTTGAACATCAGCCTGTCTTACTTTTGCACGAGTTCCGAAACCTGTAAAGATTGGCACATGTAAGTTTAAAGCAATTGCAGAGAAATCTGACCAATACACTCCTTTATCTGGTTTTGCAAACCAAGGCATTTCTGGTCCTTGTCCTATGTAATTGTAACCTGCAGACAATGAAAGTGTAGGATAATAACCTGCTTCAACCGCTTTTTTATTGAATACTAAAAGTTCTTCTTGTTTTTTCAAAAGCAAATATTCTGTTCTGTTTTCAATATTTGGCTCTTGTGTTAAAGCAGCTGGCACAACTTCAAATTCTTCTTTTGGCATAACGATTTGAGTTTCGATAGGCATACCCATATAAAACTTCAATGCATTTTCCTGTAATTCGATCTGATTTTTAACCTGCTGACGATCTGTATCAATGTTAGACATTTTTACGATAATACGATCTAAGTCAATTTTTTTAGCTAAACCATTATTAAACTGCCCTTGAACAATATCACGAACTTTTTCTGTATTTACATAGTTACTATCTAATAGAATAAGTCTTTCTTTTTGTACATAAACTGAATAATAGTTATTTGCAACTCTTTCAATAACTTGTTCTTCTGTCAATTGATCATTTATCTGATAAAACTCACGAGTCGTTTTTGCAGCTCTTAAACCTGTAAAAACAGATTGATCAAATAATGCCTGAGTTAAAGAAAGCCCTGCAGTTGAAGTCCATTTCTGTCCAAATGCTGCCTGAATTGTAGTTCCTGGCTGTCCAAATCCTGCACCGTCGATAACTGTAGTCTGAATTACCGGATTATACGTTAAACTTCCATTTGCACTAATTTGTGGCAAAGCTCTCGAACGTATTTCCTGAATCTGATACTCACTATTCTCTACCTGAAGCTTTGCTTTTTTAGCATCGGCTTTATTTTGAAGCGCATAATTGACCGCGTCTTTCAGGGTTAAAGTGGTTTGTGCGTTGACAGACAAGCCAATGGTGCACAAAAATATAAGAAGGATTCTTTTCATAAGTAGTTAAATATTTATTTTTTTAAATTTTGAGATAGTACCGTCATTTTCCATCCTCACTCAGAATAATGACGATTGAATATATTTGGATGAATTAATTATTTATTCTTTTTAACTGTTTTTCTAATTCCTCTACTCCCTTTACAGTGGCCATTGCACGAGTATGATATTCTAATGCTTCCAGCTCAATTCTTTGTGCTTCACTTTCAGAAACCGTATTTTCGTTTATATGAAAAACCAGTGTATAATAAAACTTCACATAAACCTCTACATTCAAATCACTTCTATAAAGACCTTCACGAATTCCCTTTTCAATATTTTCTCTAAAAAGCTGTGTGCATTGATCAATTTCAAATGAAAGAATATTTTGGTAGATCTCAGGATAATGTTTCTTTAACTGATAAATTGGAGATGTGTCGATGTTATTTTTAAACATGTCACGAAACATTTCTCTAATTTCAAAATTCTCATGAATAGCATTAAAATTCTTTGCTATAATAGTATCCATGATTTCGTGTACCTGGCCATGAACCAGCGAAGTGCTTTCTTCAATCAAAACTTCTTTATTGCAGAAATACTTGTAGATCGTTTTTTTTGAAATACACATTTCACCCGCAATATCGTCCATTGTAACACTCTTAAAACCAAGCTTTAAAAATAACTCGCTTGCTTTTGCTATAATCTTCTCTTTCATTTTAAATTCTCGAATTGCCTTACAAATATACTTTGGAAACTAAAATCAAAAAAATAGTTTCCAATGTTTTTGTAATAATTTTACATTAATTTATTCTTTTAGTAAGATTTATATGCTAAATTCTAAATTTGCTATAAGTTTAATGTCTTTACCTAAAGCAGCGCCCGAAGTATGATTAAAAGAACTGTAATCTAAACCAAAGTCCTCACGTTTGATGTTTCCTTTAATTTCAAAAGCTACTTTCTTTTCTCCGTTATAAATATTTTCCCCTAGAAATTCAGCATCCAATTCAACTACTCTGGTGATATCTTTTATAGTTAAATCTCCTTTGAAAAAATTGATGTTCTGATTTACTTTTTGAAACGATGTCGATTTGAAACTGATAATCGGATGCTCATCTTCTTCAAAAAAATCCTGAAGCTGTAAATAAGCATCTATAGATTGGAAACTTTCATTTTTATTATTGATATCTAATGAGAATTCGACAGAAGCATCTTCAATCTCATTATCTTCAATATTCACATACCCATCAAATTTATTTGAGTTTCCTCCCAAATAAGCAGTTCTTGATCGTCTCATTTCTAATAAAACATCTGATTGGCTAGAATCTAAGGTCCATTTTGTTTTCATAAATACCTGACTTAATTGATTTTACAAATCATTAAAAATCTTCATGAAAACTTTTACAGTGTTCTTAGTTTCCATTTTATCGCTGCAAATATAGACAGGAAACTCTGAATACCAAAAAAGTTTCCAAGTTTTTTAGAAAAAATTTTAACTTATTAAAAATGAGATGGCTTAAAAGTCCTTTTTAAATGATTATTATGCTTTTAGCATTTCATCCTTAAAAATTCATATTTGAATTGTATCTTTGAGCCTCGAAATCAGAATTTATTATGCACGATATAAGTCAGTACCAGGATTTTTTTATCAATTATCTACAAAGCCAAAACATACATAAAGAACCTAAAAATCTTTACGAACCTATAGAATATATTTTAGGACTTGGAGGAAAGCGCATTCGCCCAGTTTTAACTTTAATGGCCGCAGAGGTTTTTGATACTGATTATTCGATTGCGCTTCCGGCAGCAATGGCGGTTGAAGTTTTTCATAACTTTTCGCTAGTTCATGATGATATTATGGACGATGCCCCATTAAGAAGAGGACAAGTTACTGTGCATGAAAAATGGGATTTGAACACTGGAATTCTTTCTGGAGACGCCATGCTTATTTTGGCCTATCAATATTTTGAACAATACGAGCCGATTGTTTTTAGAAACCTTGCCAAATTATTCAGCAAAACAGCGCTTGAAGTTTGCGAAGGACAGCAATGGGATGTAGATTTTGAGGATCGTAAAGATGTTACCATTCCTCAATATCTTAAAATGATCGAATACAAAACAGCTGTTTTGGTTGCCGCTGCCATGAAAATGGGCGCAATTGTGGCTAAAACTTCTGAAAAAGAAGCTGATTTAATTTACGATTTCGGATTAAATTTAGGATTAGCTTTCCAGCTTCAAGACGATTATCTAGATGCTTTTGGTGACCCAGAAACTTTTGGAAAACAAGTTGGTGGCGATATTATAGAAAACAAAAAAACCTATTTATATCTAAAAGCTTTAGAGTTTTCTACTGAGGAAAAAGCTTCAGCATTAGAAAAATTATTCACATTGCAATTAGAAGATAATTCAGAAAAAATAGAAACGGCTAAAGCCATTTTCAACGAATCTGGAGCATCAAAAGCAACGCAAAAAGCTATCGAAATGTATACTTTTAAAGCTTTTGAAACGTTAGAAAAAATGGAAATCAGCGATGAAAAGAAAAACGTTTTGAGAACTTTCGGAGAAAATTTAATGGGTCGTAAAGTTTAGTGTTTCGTTTCAGTTATAAGTATTCAGAAAAAATCTACAATCATAAATCAGCAATCTAAAATCTAAAATCACATGTTTGTAGCACCAGTAAATACCGAATCATTATTAGCGCAAGCGCAAACAGAGACTTTATACATTAGTCTTATTGAACAGCTTAATAAAGATTTTAATTTGGCGAATGAAGGAATCGATTTTCCGTTAAGCATTACGCCAGACGAATTGAAAATTCAGCTTCACGAAAAAGTCTACAGAATGATTCAGTACAAATTTGCTGAATATTTAAACTTACTCTACATTATTGATGTTCCTGAAAATGAAATCAAACAACTCGATGGTTCAGATTTGGTAATTCTAGCAGAACAAGTTGCTTTTTTGATTTTAAAAAGAGAATGGCAGAAGGTTTGGTTTCGCAACTATTATAAGTAAAAAAGGTACATAGGTACAAAGTTGCAAAGCGACAAAGGTTTTTATTTGGCAATTTCCACCTTTAAGATTTCATGATTTATTTTCCCATAAGTTATTCTAACACTTAAGCCATTTTTAAATATCCCATTATTAGCTTTAGTGAAACTATTAAAACTTCCTAATAGCGCATCTTCATATTGAAAATCAATCGAATCAATTTTGAATTTCTCTATCGTGACAGCTTTTCTTCTAGAAATTGGTCTAAAACTTTCAAAATCAGAAATTTTACCTTCAATCACGCACACTTTTGAAGAATTAAAAAGATTCTGGATTCTTTTTTCTGTTGTATCTGTTGTGCAAAATTGTAAATAGAAAAACATAATTGTTGATAGACTAAAAACAGCACCAGTTGTCCACAATAATATCAATTTTTCATAATCATCATTTACCTCTTTGAATTTTTTAATTAGAACCCAAAGAATAAGTGAGGCAATTGAAACCCAAAAAAATACCTCGAAAGATCTTGTGTTAGATGGCAATTCTGAGATAGACCAATAAGTATAATAATTCATTAAAAAACCTTTGAACCTTTGTTTCTATGAACCTTTGAACCTCTAAAAATAAACTCTCACAAAAGGCATAAATCCAGAACCGTAAAGACTTTTATTAGGGTCATACAAAACATCGTAGCGCGCACCTATAGTCACACTTCCTGTCCTGTAACCTGCTCCTAAATATAAAGCTGTGTTCCAATAAGAATCAGAAAAACCTGGGTGATAATAATTGTCTTCGTAGTCGGTATCGACCTTAACTTGTTCCAATTCTGCAGATAATTGTAGTTGTGGAATCGGGTTTACAAGCGTGATAAAACTTCCTCCCCAAACAAACGATTCGTAATAATCTCTTTGATATAAATAACCAAATTGCAATCCAACACCGACTGCAACAATTTCGTTAACATTATAAATGGCGCTCGGCATAACCGAGATATTGGTGTAACCAGATCCAAAGCCGAGACCTAAACCGCCTCCAAATTGAACTTTGTCCCAAAAATGATTACTGTTGTCAATGACATATTTTTGTTGTGCAATACTATAACTTGAAAACAAGACCGCCAAAATCACAAAAAAATATCTGCAATCGATTGAAAATTGAATTTTATTCATAGTTAACGTTTATTTTAACAAATTTTTACGTAAAAGTACGTAAAAAAAAGATTTAAATAAATGCGATTGTTGTACTTTTGCCTTTCTATATAACAAAAAAGTATATTCACTCATATTATGGATAGGTTTTCATTTTTAAACGCAGCGCATACTGAGTTTTTTGCACAATTATACGATCAATATTTAGTTAACCCAGACAGCGTTGAGCCTAGCTGGAGAAGTTTCTTTCAAGGTTTTGACTTTGGGCAAACGACTTATAATGACGAAAATCCGGTGCAAACGATCGTTGAGTACGTGACTAGCGATAACACAGATTACAGTCAGATTTCTGAAAAACTAAAGAAAGAATTTAACGTTCTTAAATTAATTGACGGATACCGTACGCGCGGGCATTTATTCACGAAAACAAATCCTGTTCGTGACCGTAGAACTTCATCTCCAACTTTGGATATTGAAAACTTCGGATTATCTACAGCAGACCTTTCAACTGTTTTTGATGCTGCTCAAACTATCGGAATGGCGCCTTCTTCTTTGCAAGATATCGTAAATCGCCTAAAAGCTATTTACTGTCAGCATATCGGTATTGAGTACATGTACATTAGAAATCCTAATGTAGTAAAATGGATTCAAGACAAATTGGCTGTAAATACAAATCAGCCTAACTTCTCTTCTGACGAAAAGAAAACAATCTTAAATAAATTAAACGAAGCTGTTTCTTTTGAGAATTTCCTTCATACTAAATATGTTGGACAAAAACGTTTCTCATTAGAAGGTGGAGAATCTATCATCCCAGCTCTTGACGCTTTGATCGAGCAAGCTGCTGAAAAAGGTGTTGAACAATTCGTAATGGGAATGGCTCACCGTGGTCGTTTGAACGTTTTGGCAAACATTTTCGGAAAATCTACTCAAGACATTTTTGGTGAGTTTGACGGAAAAGATTACGATCAAGAATATTTTGACGGTGACGTAAAATACCACTTAGGTCTTACTGCTGACAGAAAAACAAGATCTGGAAAAAGCATCAACATCAACTTAGCACCAAACCCTTCTCACTTAGAGACTGTTGGAGCTGTAATTGAAGGTATCACAAGAGCAAAACAAGAAAGACATTTCCCAGAAAATATTTCAAAAGTATTGCCAATCGCTGTTCACGGTGATGCTGCTATTGCTGGTCAAGGTATTTTGTATGAAATCATTCAAATGTCTTTATTGGACGGATACAAAACTGGTGGAACAATTCATATTGTAATCAACAACCAAGTTGGATTTACAACTAACTACTTAGACGCTCGTTCTTCTACTTACTGTACAGACGTTGCCAAAGTAACGCTTTCTCCAGTATTGCACGTAAATGCTGACGATGCTGAAGCTGTTGTTCATGCAGTATCTTTTGCATTAGATTACAGAATGCAGTTTGGACGTGACGTATTTATCGACTTATTAGGATATAGAAAATACGGACACAACGAAGGTGATGAGCCACGTTTTACGCAGCCTGTTTTATATAAAATCATTGCTAAACATAAAAACCCAAGAGACATCTACGCAGAGAAATTACTTTCTGACGGCGTAATTGATGCTTCTTATGTTAATGCTTTAGAAAAACAATACAAATCTCAATTGGAGGAGAACTTAGAAGCTTCTCGTAAAAAAGATTTGACTATCATTACTCCATTCATGAAAAACGAATGGGAAGGTTTTGTTCAAGTTACTGACACGCAAATGCTTCAAAAAGTTGATACTTCTTATCCAAAAGAAAAATTAACTCAGATTGCAAATGCTATTTCTAATTTACCTGAAGACAAAAAATTCATCAGTAAAATTCAAAAATTAATCAACGACAGAAAAACCATGTTCTTCGAAACTAATCTTTTAGATTGGGGTATGGCAGAACATTTAGCATACGGATCTTTATTACAAGAAGGTTTTGATGTTCGTATTTCTGGACAAGACGTAGAAAGAGGAACTTTCTCTCACCGTCATGCTGTAGTTAAAGTTGAAGATTCTGAAGAAGAAGTAATCTTAATCAACAGCCTTGAAGACAAAAAAGGAAACTTTAATGTTTACAACTCTCACTTATCTGAGTACGGAGTTTTAGGTTTTGATTACGGATATGCATTAGCAAGCCCAAAAGCTTTAACAATCTGGGAAGCACAATTTGGAGATTTCTCTAACGGAGCTCAAATTATGATTGACCAATACATTTCTTGTGGAGAAGATAAATGGAACAACCAAAACGGTATCGTTCTTTTATTACCTCACGGATACGAAGGACAAGGTGCTGAGCACTCTTCTGCAAGAATGGAGCGTTACTTACAGCTTTGTGCAAGACATAATATGTATGTTGCAGACTGTACAACACCTGCTAACTTCTTCCACTTATTGAGAAGACAATTGAAAACGAATTTCCGTAAACCATTGGTTGTATTTACTCCAAAAAGTTTACTTCGTGACCCAAGATGTGTATCTCCAGTAGAAGATTTAGTAAACGGAAGTTTCCAAGAAACAATTGATGATACTACAGTAAACAAAAAAGATGTTAAAACATTAGTTTTCGTTACTGGTAAATTCTACTATGATATTACTGCAGAAAGAGAAAACAACGGAAGAAAAGACGTTGCAGTTGTTCGTATCGAGCAATTATTCCCTTTCCCAGTTGAGCAGATTAAAGAAATCATTGCAAAATATCCAAATGCTGATGATTATGTTTGGGCACAAGAAGAACCTAAAAACATGGGAGCTTACAGCTTTATGTTAATGAACTTTGATCTTGTAAAATGGAGATTGGCTTCATTAAAAGCATACTCTGCTCCTGCATCTGGAAGTTATACACGTGCTAAACGCCGTCACGCAGATGCAATTAGAATGGTATTCGATAAAAACTTATTTAGATAATTAAAAAATAATTGTTTCAAGTTTCATGTTTCGGTTTCAAGTGCAACAACTTGAAACTTGAAACTTGAAACCATAAAAACCTTAAACAAAAACAAGATGATTTTAGAAATGAAAGTCCCATCACCAGGGGAATCAATAAAAGAAGTTGAAATTGCAACTTGGTTAGTAAAAGACGGAGATTATGTAGAGAAAGATCAGGCTATTGCTGAAGTTGATTCAGATAAAGCTACTCTTGAATTGCCTGCTGAAATGAGCGGTGTAATTACACTAAAAGCTGAAGAAGGTGATACAGTTGCAGTAGGTGCTGTAGTTTGTTTAATTGATACAGATGCTGCTAAACCAGCAGGAAGTGCTCCAGCTGCACCAGCGGCAGAAGCTCCAAAAGCTGAGGCTCCTAAGGCTGAAGTAAAAGCAGAAGCTCCAAAAGCTGAGCCAGTTCAAGCTCCAGCTGCTACAAGTTATGCAGCAGGAACTCCATCTCCAGCAGCAAGAAAAATATTAGACGAAAAAAATATTGCTCCAGCTTCAGTAACAGGAACTGGTAAAGGCGGAAGAATCACTAAAGATGATGCTGTAAACGCAGTACCTTCTATGGGAACTCCAACTGGTGGAAGCCGTGGAACTGAGCGCACAAAATTATCAATGTTACGTCGTAAAGTAGCAGAAAGATTAGTTTCAGCTAAAAATGAAACTGCAATGCTTACTACTTTCAACGAAGTAAACATGACGCCAATCAACCAAATTCGTAACGAATATAAAGATGCTTTCAAAGCTAAACATGGTGGTTTAGGTTTAGGATTTATGTCATTTTTTACAAAAGCAGTTACAAGAGCGTTACAATTATATCCAGATGTTAACTCAATGATGGATGGTGACTACAAAATCGCTTACGATTTTGCTGATATCTCAATCGCAGTTTCTGGACCAAAAGGATTAATGGTTCCTGTTGTTCGTAATGCTGAACTTTTAACTTTCCGTGGAATTGAAGCTGAAATCAAAAGATTAGCTTTAAGAGCTCGTGATGGTCAAATTACAGTTGACGACATGACTGGAGGAACTTTCACAATCACAAATGGTGGTGTTTTCGGAAGTATGTTATCTACTCCAATCATCAACCCTCCTCAATCAGGAATTTTAGGAATGCACAACATTATCGAGCGTCCGATTGCTGTAAACGGAAAAGTTGAAATTCACCCAATGATGTACGTTGCTCTTTCTTACGATCACAGAATCATCGACGGACGTGAGTCTGTTGGTTTCTTAGTAGCTGTAAAAGAAGCTTTAGAAAATCCATTAGAATTATTAATGAATGGCGACGCTAAACGTGCTTTAGAGTTGTAATTTTTAAGTAATTTTCGATAATACAAAGGCCTGTTCTTTCATTAGAACAGGCTTTTTTTTGCTTAAAATTAGCTTAAGATTGTCTTAAGATGTTAATTTTTTAAATAAATGAAAATTTTAACCTCGAAAAACTATTTAATTTAGAATAAATAAGAATAACTTGTTTAGTTGCTGTCCAACAATTAAATTTGCACTATCAAAATTAATTCTAAATAAAAATGAAATTAAAATTTACGATTTCGCTCTTAACTTTTTGTTTTTTCTTATTGATTGGAAATACAATTACGGCACAAGAAAAAGCAACTATAAAAGGAAAAATATCTTTAAATAATAATGAATCTCCTGAAGGGATTTCTTTAGCATTAAAAGGCACGAGGTTTGGAACAACTACCGATGAAGAAGGTAATTACAAAATAAAAAATGTTAAGCCAGGAACATACACATTAAAAGTTTCGGCTGTTGGCTATAATGCATCAGAAAAAAAGATTACCATTACCGAAGGACAAGAATTAACTGAAAATTTCAATCTTACTTCAAATTCAGAAGAATTAACAGAAGTAGTTGTAAACGGTCGTAAAAATAGTTTCGTACGTAAAGACAACCAACAAGTTTCAAGATTACCTCTTAAAAACCTTGAAAACCCACAAGTTTATACCACAATTACTGGAGGAGTTCTAAAAGAACAAGTAGTAACAACATTTGATGACGCTTTAAAAAATGCACCTGGTGTTACACAACTTTGGGCTTCAACTGGCCGTGGAGGAGATGGAGCAAGTTACTACTCACTAAGAGGATTTCCTGTTCAAGCAACTATTGTAAATGGTGTGCCAGGTTTAACAAACGGTAGTTTAGATCCCGCAAATATTGACAGAGTTGAAATTATTAAAGGACCTTCTGGAACCTTATTCGGAAGTAGCTTGATTTCATATGGGGGATTAATTAATACCACTACAAAAAGACCTTACAAAGGGTTTGGCGGAGAAGTAAACTATACAGCCGGAAGCTACGGACTAAACCGTGCAACTGTTGATCTTAACACTTCGCTAAACGACAAAAAAACACTTAACTTCAGAGTTAACTCAGCATACAATAAACAAGAAAGTTTTCAAGATGCTGGTTTTATAGAATCATTTTTTGTAGCGCCATCGCTATCTTATGAAGTGAATGATAGATTATCATTCTTAGTAAATACAGAATTCATGAGTAATGAAACAACAAACCCAACCATGTTGTTTTTAGACAGAGCAAATCCGTTACGAGTTCATAATATTGCTGAATTAAAATACGATAACAATCGTTCTTATACAAGCAACGAATTAACAATCAAAACGCCTTCTTACAATATTCAGGCGCAAATGAATTATAAGCTTTCTAGTCAATGGACTTCTCAGACTATTTTCTCTACAAGTAATGCTAAGTCAACCGGTAATTATGCATATCTATACGAAGGAACTAGCAATAAGGCATTTTCTTCTATTAAAGAAGGTATTGTTTTGGCAAGATTTTTCAATTACCAAGACAACAAAAACACCACTTTTGACATACAACAAAACTTCGTTGGTGATTTTAAAATCGGAAATTTAAGAAACAGACTTGTTGTTGGTTTGGATTACTACAATAGAGTGGGACTTGATCGCGGTACAGGATACTTTGGAAATGGATATGTTTATATTGGTGACGATTTAGCATCTTTCAACGCAATCTTTGGCCCTTCAAATGGTGATACAGGAGATTTAACAAAAGCTGGATCTGATGCAATTGTAGGAAACGCTCCAAGAAACAACAGTAAAACAAAACAAGAAGTTTACAGCGCTTATTTCTCTGACGTAATTAACTTCACTCCTGCCCTTTCTGCAATGGTTAGTTTACGTGCAGATCGTTTTATAAACAGTGGAGATGTTTCAACTGACGATGACAACTACAATCAGACTTCTTTATCTCCAAAATTTGGATTGGTTTACCAGCCGATCATTGATAAAGTGTCTATTTTCGCAAACTACATGAATGGTTTTTCAAACGTAGCACCAGGCGAAAATGTAAATGGAACAGTAAGAACACCTGTAACATTTGATCCTGAACACGCTAACCAAATAGAATTTGGTACAAAATTGAATATTTTTAAAGATAAAATTTACGCTACTTTAAGCTACTACGACATTAAAGTTTCGAATATGGTTTATAGCGTTAGACCAAATGCAACCGATGTAACAAACTTCCAAGACGGTGCGCAGCACAATAAAGGTTTTGAAGCAGAATTTATTGCTAACCCAATTACTGGTTTAAACATTATTCTTGGCTACAGCTATAATGATGCAACTCTAACTAAAGGAGATGCTGACTTTGTAGGGTTCAGACCAGAAAGTGCAGGAGCTTACAACTTAGCAAACTTATGGGCAAGCTATAAATTTACTAATGGATTATTGAGAGGATTTGGTGTAGGATTTGGAGGAAATTATGTTGGAGACAACAAAATCATGAACCGATCAGTTTCAGGAACATTTACAATTCCAGAATATACTGTACTTAATTCTTCTTTGTTCTATAACACTGAAAAATTTGGAATAACACTAAAACTAAATAATATTACAAACGAAGAAATCTATGACGGATGGTCAACAGTACATCCAAAAGATCCTAGAACTTTCGCTGCAAGTTTTACTTATAAGTTTTAATAAAAGTCAAACAAAACACCTTCCTTAGTCGGAAGGTGTTTTTTAAATTCTAATTGATTATGATTACAATTGCCAGTCTTATCGTTTTCTTAGCTTTTTACACACTGTATTATACTTCGAAAAGAGCAGTGTTGTCGTATGATTTAGGTTTTGAGAAATGGATGCAGAAAAATCCAAAGCAAACTAAAATCATCGGATTAATGCTTTTGCTTTCTGCTTACGCAATGTGGCTTTTTACACAATCTTTAGGCTGTGGCACTTTGATGTTTTTCATTCAGCTGATGACTGTTGGAAGTTTGATCATTATCCTTACTCCTTTAAAAAAGATAAACAGCAAATTGCTTCTAGCACTACTAATTTTTGTTGCTGTAACTGAACTTTATTACAACTAAAAAACCACTTTAAATTATATGCCAGCAAATCCAAAATATCTAAATCCTTCTTTTTGGCCTCGTTTTTCCAAAATTACTGCTGCAATTTTAGGAGGATACTTTGTTTCTGTTACTTTTCATTTGGCTCTTGCGGCTTGGTTTAGCCGAAAAGATATTTTAATCACAATGGCTTTCAGCGGTTTTATTCTTTGGGTAGCCTTAATGATTATTGCTTTTTTAGCCAAAAGTGGCTGGAAAATTTGGGGAGTTTATATTCTGCTAACTTTACTTTTTTGTCTTTTCATTTATCTAGGTCAAACCTATAATACGGCACAATAATATTTATGAATAACCGTCATTACAATATCTATTTTCACACGCATACTGTCAGCGGAATCGTTATCAGTGTAGTTCTTTTTGTAATTTTCTTCGCTGGATCTTTTTCTTTTTTTAGAGATGAAATCATCAATTGGGAAAGAAGTGAATCTACAGCAATCACAAAAGAAATTCAATTAGATTACAATGATGCACTTCAGCATCTTGACAAAAAATATGTTTTGCACGGAAGAAATCTCACCATTTCTAAACCGTCTGTAGAAAATAGAGTTGCTGTATATATGGAAGGAACCAAAGATACATTGGCTCCAAAAAAACAGCAGGCAGGAGAGTTTTTTTATCTCGACAATAAGAACTATGAGAGCTACACTTATGAAGAATCTTATTCATTAGGAGAGCTTTTATACCGTCTTCACTTTCTGGCACAAATTCCATATCCAGCAGGATATTATTTAGCTGGATTTACAGCTTTGTTCTTTTTATTCGCAATCATAACAGGAGTTCTGCTGCATTGGAATAAAATTGTTTCCAACTTTTATATGTTCCGTCCGAAAGAAAAACTAAAAACACTTTGGACAGATGCACACACAGCATTAGGAATGATCGGTTTACCTTTTCAATTTGTATACGCGGTTACAGGAGCATTTTTTATGATTAAACTTTTAATTGTAGCTCCAGCTGTAATGGCTTTATACAAAGGAGATCAAGATAAATTGTACAAGGAACTGGAATATACTGATCCTGATTATAAGTTTGAAAATAAAAAACTGGCAAATCCTTTTAACATTAATGAACTGGTTGCAAAAACCAAAAAGAATTGGGCCGATTTTGAAATTACCCGTGTTTTTATCCAAAATTACGGCGATGCCAATATGCATGTTTTGGTAGAAGGCGAACTTTTAAGCCATAAAAAATTTACAGGAATCGGAAAAGTAGTTTACAGAGTTGCTGACGGAAAAGAAATTGCTAAAAAAGACCCCATTACTCATACTAATTATTTAGACGTTGTAAAAAATGTTTTGTACAGAATACATTTTGGCGATTATGGCGGATATGCTTTAAAAATTGTAAGCTTCATTTTAGGAATTATAACCTGCTTCGTTATTATTTCTGGAGTTATGATTTGGCTTGTTGCCCGACAAAAAAACAATATGCCAGAAAAGAAAAGACGTTTCAATGCTGCTGTTGTTCGTATTTATTTGGCAATCTGTTTAAGTATGTATCCCATTACAGCATTGGCTTTTATCGGAAGTAAAATTTTCTATCCGTTAAGTCAGTCAAATCTGTATGCACTTTATTTTGGAGGCTGGCTAATACTTACCATCTTCTTTATCATTAAAAAGAATGATGCTTTTACCAATAAATTCTGTCTCATTTCTGGAAGTATTTTAGGATTCCTGATTCCAGTTACAAACGGAATCGTTTCTGGAAATTGGTTTTGGACTTCGTTTTTGGAGAACAAATTTCAGATTTTCTTTATCGATGTTTTCTGGATTTCCCTTGCTGGAATTTCTTTATACACAGCGTACCATTTAAAACCAAAAAAAGTCGTTTCTTAATAAGAATCAGTTTTTTTGTTTAACAATACTATTTTTTTTAGTCCCACATTTCCAATAGCTATTAGATTGTGGGACTATTTTTTTTCAGCAACCACTCTTTTATTGCACTTATTCATAAATTATTTCCAATCACTTGTCCCTTATAAATTTTGAGCATACTTTTACGCTTTTAATCAAAAAATGGGATTCAAGACCAAAATACGCTTTATACACAAATGGCTCGGACTAATTTCCGGACTTATCGTTTTTATAGTCTCTATTACGGGTTGTATTTTCTGTTTTCATGATGAAATAAAAGACATTACAAGAAAAGAATGGCGTTTGGTTGAACCTCAGAATAAACCTTTTCTTTCACCATCTGAGCTGCAGGAAAAAGCAAAAGAAGCTGTCCCTGCAAACAAAGCTACCATGATTGCTTATTATGGAAAAGACAGATCGGCAATTGTTTACACTTATTCAGACACAGGAAATCTCTACTTATATTTTAATCCGTATACTGGGAAATATTTAAAAGCAGAAAATCCAGAAACTGACTTTTTCATTATTGTCGAATACATTCATTTATATCTGCTCCTGCCCGATTATATAGGAAAGCATATTATTGGCGGAGCAACTATCATTTTTATTTTATTGCTTATTTCGGGAGTTATGCAATGGTGGCCCAAACGAAAAAGCGACATTAAAAGAAGCTTCACTATAAAATGGTCAGCAAAATGGCGACGTGTCAATTACGACTGGCATAATACCACCGGTTTTTACATTTCTGTAATAGCCTTAATTTTAGCCATAACCGGACTTACTTTTACTTACGAATGGGTTGGTGATGGAATTTATAAATCCTTCAACTTTGGGGGAGACAAAGCAGTTGAAACAAAAACTCCTGTAATTGATACTGCCACATTCAAAATAAATTCGGTTATAGCAATTGACAAAGCATTTGTTCAAACTCAGAAATTGCAGCCAAAAGCAGAAATGTTCTTTATAATGATTCCGCAGCAAAAGGGCGATATTGTCAGCACAGGAGCTTATCCGCATACATTGCGTTACGATCAGCAGAGCAACTATTATTTTCATCCGTCAAGCGGAAAATTAATCCAAAGCCAAACTTTTGACAAAAAAAGTCTGGGACTTCAAGTTGTCGAAATGAATTACGGAATACACACAGGTCAGGTTTTAGATCTTCCTGGAAAAATTATAGCTTTTACGGTGAGTTTAATTGCCGCTGCATTACCTGTAAGTGGATTTATAATCTGGTTTGGAAGAAACAGAAAATCTAAAAAAATAAAGACATAAAAAAACCGTCCCTTTTTTAATGAGACGGCCTTTTTATAATTTTTTTGAAATTAAGACTAATTTCTGTCTGCTAAAGCATTTTTCTGTAAACTTTTAACTGAGTTCACTTTGTTGTCTACATAAGCAACTTCGCTTAAACTGTTTTCATTAAAGTAAATCCATTTTCCTGTTTTAACTCCGTCTGTGTATTCTCCAACGGTTTTTTTATTTCCTTTTTCGTCATAAGATACCCAAACACCGTCTAATTTACCGTCTTTAAAAAAGCCTTCTTGCTGCACTTTACCATTTTCATGGTAATACGTTGCTTTTACCTTGTTTCCAGCAGCTTCTAATTCAGGCTTTCCTTCTTGTGCAACTACAATTCCAGAGAACAATATTGCAGCTAAAATTACACTCTTTTTCATATCTTTAGGTATTTAATGTTAAGAAATCTTTATCAAATATAGTCAATAGTTTACATTAAAAAAACTTTTGCTTAACAATTTGGTAACATAAGATAAAAACTTAACATTGGAAAAATGCATAAAACAAAAAAACCAGCGCTGAAGCACTGGTTTTACTGATGTTTTAGAAATATTTAAGTTTTACGATAACGTTGTAAATTTCGTAAATAAATTAGTTCAATAATGCACTAAGCTGTTTATCCAATTCAGGATCTGATGGTCTTGATGCATCAGATTTTACAATATTGCCTTGTGGGTCTATTAGAATAAATCGTGGAATTCCAGTTACACCATAATTAACCACGAACTCAGATTCCCAATCTTTATCTGCAAATAACTGGACGCCTCCTAATTTTTTATCGGTTACAAACTTTTTCCATTTTTCATTGTCTTTTGCTTTATCAATAGAAATGCTTACAAATTCAATATTTTTTCCATGATATTTCTCTTCGATCTTTTGTAAGTAAGGAATTTCAGCCCTGCAAGGCGCACACCATGTTGCCCAAAGATCAATGTAAACATATTTTCCTTTTAAATCAGAAAGTTTTGTTTTTCCTCCTTTAAAATTTTCATAGTCAAAACCTGGAGATGCTTTTCCAACCATTTTATTTGCCTTTGCAACTCTTTCATATTCTTCGGCAGCATATTGGTGAAAACTCTCAAAACTGCGTTTTAAAGCTGTTTTAAATTCAGGAGCAAAATCACCTTTTTCAAGACTTTCTGTATCTGCTTTTAATTTACCATCAAGTAAAGCGGTAAATTCAGCCGATTCTTTTGCAAAAGCATCTTTCTGAAAATTTTCATCTTTTAAAGCTTGTTGAGCTAAAAAGTTACTTTCGTTTACTCCTTTACCTTTATACAATATAGTCTCATCAAATTCCTTTGCATCCATTGTTAAATTAACTTCAGAATTTGGTTTTAAATATAAATTAGAAGATTCTGTTCCGTCAGAAAAAACATAGAATCCCTGAGGAGCATCAAAAGCTGCAGCAAAAACTCCTTTTTTATCGATTGGAATTACTTGCCTAAAATTATCTCTTCCTTTAATCACTAAAGTATCGCTATTTCTGTTGGCGATTTTAGCACTGAATTTAATTGAATTCTTGCCTTGACCTATAACATTCAAGGCATTAAGAATTACCAAACCTGCAACAAGGAGTTTCTTCATGGGTCTTAAAATTATTTTTTAGAGAATCAAAACTAAAGAATTAATGCTTCGGAATTTCACAATTAACAATTTATTTGAAATTATTCTGAATCAACTTATCACTTTACTATATTATCTTGAATTTTGTATTTACTTTTGCAGTCTAAAATTTTGATTATGTATAGAAGTCATAATTGTGGCGAATTAAACGCTTCAAATATTAATACCGAAGTTACACTTGCGGGCTGGGTTCAAAAATCACGTGATAAAGGATTTATGAATTGGGTCGATTTACGCGACCGTTATGGAATTACACAACTTATTTTCGACGAAAGTCGTACCGATAAAACTGTTTTTGAATTAGCCAAAACTCTTGGAAGAGAATTTGTAATTCAGGTAAAAGGAACTGTTATTGAGCGCGAAGCCAAAAACAAAAATATTCCAACAGGTGAAATCGAAATTTTAGTTTCTGAATTAACGATTTTAAATTCAGCTTTAACTCCTCCATTTACAATTGAAGATGAAACTGACGGAGGTGAAGATATCAGAATGAAATACCGTTATTTGGATATTCGTAGAAATCCTGTAAAAAACAGTTTATTGTTTCGTCACAAAGTAGCGATGGAAGTTCGTAAATATCTTTCTGATTTAGATTTCTGCGAAGTTGAAACGCCTTATTTAATTAAATCAACTCCAGAAGGAGCAAGAGATTTCGTTGTACCAAGCCGTATGAACGAAGGACAGTTTTATGCATTGCCACAATCTCCGCAAACCTTCAAACAATTATTGATGGTAGGCGGAATGGATAAATATTTCCAAATCGTGAAATGTTTCCGTGATGAAGACTTACGTGCAGACCGTCAGCCTGAGTTTACTCAGATTGACTGCGAAATGGCATTTGTTGAACAAGAAGACATTCTGAATGTTTTTGAAGGATTGACAAGACATTTATTAAAAGAAATTAAAGGTATCGAAGTAGAGAAATTCCCAAGAATTACCTACGACTATGCCATGAAAACATACGGAAACGATAAACCGGACATTCGTTTCGGAATGAAGTTTGGCGAATTAAACGAATTTGCACAACATAAAGAATTCCCAGTTTTTAATTCAGCTGAATTAGTTGTGGGAATTGCTGTTCCGGGAGCAGGAAATTATACTCGTAAAGAAATTGACGGATTAATTGACTGGGTGAAACGTCCTCAAGTTGGAGCATCTGGAATGGTTTACGTAAAATGCAATGAAGACGGAACATACAAATCATCAGTAGATAAATTCTATGACAATGATGATTTGGCAAATTGGGCAAAAGCAACAGAAGCAAATCCTGGAGATATGATTTTTGTTCTTTCTGGTCCAGCAAATAAAACAAGAGCGCAACTTTCTGCTTTACGTATGGAATTGGCCACTCGTTTAGGATTGCGTAATCCTGAAGAATTTGCTCCACTATGGGTTGTAGATTTCCCATTATTGGAACTTGACGAAGAAAGCGGACGCTACCATGCAATGCACCACCCATTTACTTCTCCAAAACCAGAAGACATGGCGTTATTGGAAACAGAGCCAGGAAAAGTTCGTGCAAATGCATACGATATGGTTTTAAACGGAAATGAAATTGGCGGTGGATCTATTCGTATTCACGATAAAGCGACACAACAATTAATGTTCAAATATTTAGGATTTACCGAAGAAGAAGCAAAAGCTCAATTCGGTTTCTTAATGGATGCTTTCCAGTTTGGAGCACCGCCACACGGAGGATTAGCTTTTGGTCTTGACAGACTTGTAGCAATTCTTGGAGGTCAGGAAACCATTAGAGATTTTATTGCTTTCCCTAAAAATAATTCAGGACGCGATGTTATGATCGATGCACCTGCAGCAATTGATGATGCACAATTGAAAGAGCTTCGAATTAAAGTAGATATTGCTTAATTTGAAGTAAATTATTCATAAAAAAACAAAAAGCCGCTGAAATTTCAGCGGCTTTTTTATATTAATGAAATATTAAGAAAAATCTTAGCTGCTGATTTTTGTGAATTATCATATTCTTACAAACGTAATGCTTTTATATTCTTACAATTAATGATTCGCAAATTATGGTATTTTATAAACAAATTGATGCAATAAACCGCGTAAAAACACTGTAAATCAATAATTTTTACAAAAAATTAACACGTATATGTCTTTTGTATGATTTTATATATTACATTTGTTTATTATAAATTATTATTACATTACAAATGCGTACAGGTACAGTAAAATTTTTCAATGAGTCTAAAGGTTATGGATTCATTACAGACGAAGAAACAGGAAAGGACATCTTCGTTCACGCTTCAGGAATTAACGCGGAAGAATTACGCGAAGGTGACCGTGTAAGCTATGAAGAAGAAGAAGGAAGAAAAGGGAAAGTTGCTGCTAAAGTAGCAGTAATCTAAGAAAAATATAGCAATTATTTTTTTTTGCCTCTGAATGGTCTCAGAAGACGTCCCGAAGTATCGGGACGTTTTTTTTTGCCCATTTCTTAAAAAAATATTAAAATAACGCAATGTTATTTATAATGAATAAAAATTAGACATAAACGCGGTTTACTACCCTACTTAAATCCTTTTTTAGCTTGTGTTTTACAGAGTTCCAAGTTATCTTTGTGGCTCATTTTTTAAGTATAAAATCGAAGTTTATGCAATCTGATCAATACAGTTACATTCCTATTTTAATGCAGTTTATTTTAGCTGTTGGTTTTGTGGTAGGAACAATCATTATTTCTGGAAAATTAGGACCTAAAAGATCCTCTGAAGTTAAAGACAAAAACTTCGAATGTGGTATCGAATCTGTAGGTAACGCTCGTATCCCATTCTCTGTAAAATACTTCTTAGTTGCCATATTGTTCGTATTATTCGACGTAGAGGTTATTTTCCTTTATCCTTGGGCAGTAAACTTCAAAGACTTAGGAATTGAAGGAATGTTAAAAATGTTAGTTTTCATGTCTTTGCTTTTAGTTGGTTTCTTTTATATCATCAAAAAGAAAGCATTAGAGTGGGAATAATTTAGAGAATTTAGATTTTAGATTTCTGATTTTAGATTCAAGCCATTTAGAATTAAAATTTAAGATTTAATCCTCAACAAAAAACTGATTTAAAAAATTGACTTTATTTTTTATGATTTCAAAAATCTAAAATCTAAAATCAGAAATCTAAAATAAAAATGAGCGATTCAAAAGTAAATATGGTTGCGCCGCCAGAAGGAGTTACTGGTGAAGGTTTCTTCGCTACAAAACTTAGTGATGTTGTTGGTTTAGCAAGAGCCAACTCATTATGGCCGCTTCCTTTCGCGACTTCATGCTGTGGTATCGAATTCATGGCAACAATGGCATCTCACTATGACTTAGCTCGATTTGGTTCTGAGCGTGTGAGTTTCTCGCCAAGACAAGCCGATATGTTATTAGTAATGGGAACTATTTCTAAAAAAATGGCGCCTATCTTAAGACAAGTATATGAGCAAATGTCAGAACCTCGCTGGGTAATTGCTGTTGGAGCATGTGCTTCTTCAGGAGGTGTTTTTGACACTTACTCTGTTCTTCAAGGAATTGACAAAGTAATTCCTGTTGACGTTTATGTACCAGGATGCCCGCCAAGACCAGAACAAATTGTTGATGGAGTTATGAGACTTCAGGACTTGGTAAAAAGCGAATCTGTGAGACGAAGAAGCTCACCTGAATACCAAGAATTATTAGCTTCATATAATATCTCATAAGATGGCCTTAGAAAATACCCTGATTCAAGACAAACTTGTAGAAACATTTAATAATGATGTTTTTAACTTTCAGCAAGAAAGAGATATTTTTTCTTTAGAAGCTTCGGCTGATAAAATCACGCCTTTGATTCTATTCCTTAAAAACGATCCAGAATTACGTTTTCACTTCTTAACAGATTTATGCGGAATTCACTATCCAGATAACGAAACAGAACGTCAGTTTGCAGTTGTTTATCATTTACACAACTGGTACGAAAATAAAAGATTAAAAATCAAAGTTTTCTTAAACGGCGAAAAACCAGAAATCAAAACGATTTCAAATATTTTCCTTTCATCCAATTGGATGGAAAGAGAAACTTTCGATTTCTATGGGATTGACTTTATTGGACATCCCCAATTGAAACGTATTTTAAATATGGATGAAATGCAGTCTCACCCAATGCGAAAAGAATTCCCATTGGAAGATAGCGGAAGAACAGATAAGGATGATAGATTCTTCGGAAGAACAACATCAAATTGCTAAAAAATAATTCAACATTATAAAATGTCAGAACTATTATTACCACCAGAGCATCGTTATGCTAAAATAATTAAGGAGAGACTAAATGACGACGGAAGCGAACTTTCTGTACTGAATTTAGGTCCGACTCACCCTGCTACACACGGTATTTTCCAAAATATCTTGTTGATGGATGGTGAAAAAATTCTTGAGGCTGAGCCAACTATTGGTTACATCCATAGAGCATTTGAAAAAATTGCCGAAAATCGTCCTTTTTACCAAATTACACCTCTTACAGACCGTATGAACTATTGTTCATCTCCTATTAATAATATGGGATGGTGGATGACAGTAGAAAAACTATTAGGCATTGAAGTTCCGAAAAGAGCTCAATATTTAAGAGTTATCGTTATGGAGCTAGCTCGTATTACAGACCATATTATCTGTAACGGGATTTTAGGTGTAGATACTGGTGCGTATACTGGTTTCTTATACGTATTTCAATTTAGAGAAAAAATCTACGAAATCTACGAAGAAATTTGTGGAGCTCGTTTGACTACAAATATGGGAAGAATAGGTGGTTTTGAAAGAGACTGGTCTCCAGAAGTTTTCAAAAAACTAGACAAATTCCTAGAAGAATTCCCACCAGTATGGCAAGAATTCCAAAACTTATTCGAGAGAAATAGAATTTTCCTTGATAGAACTGTAAATGTTGGTGGAATCACTGCTGAAAAAGCAATCGCTTACGGATTTACAGGTCCAAACTTACGTGCTGCGGGAGTTGATTACGATGTACGTGTAGCACAGCCTTATTCATCTTACGAAGATTTCGATTTTATTGTTCCTGTTGGAAAATCAGGAGATACATACGATCGTTTCTGTGTTCGTAATGCTGAAGTTTGGGAAAGTTTAAGTATTATTCGTCAGGCTTTAGAAAAAATGCCTCCAGGAAACGAATATCACGCTGAAGTTCCAGATTACTACCTTCCTCCAAAAGAAGATGTTTACACTTCTATGGAATCTTTAATTTATCACTTTAAGATCGTAATGGGAGAGGTTCCTGTACCAGTTGCAGAAATCTATCACCCTGTAGAAGGAGGAAATGGAGAACTTGGTTTTTATTTAGTAACAGACGGAAGTAGAACTCCATATAGATTACATTTCAGAAGACCATGCTTTATTTATTACCAAGCATTCCCAGAAATGATTAAAGGCGCTATGCTTTCTGATGCAATTATCATTCTATCAAGTTTGAACGTAATTGCAGGAGAATTAGACGCCTAAAAAATTTAGATTTTAGAAGATAAAATTTAGATTAAAAAATTTGTGCCTTTGCGCCTTTGTGGCAAAACAAGAATAAAATGGAAAGAAAACATTACAAACAAGAAATAAACATGACTGAGGCATTGATGAACCGCATCAATGAATTAATCAGCCATTATCCTGAGGGCAAACAAAAATCGGCTTTATTGCCTGTTTTGCACGAAGTTCAGGATGCACATAACAACTGGCTTAGTATTGAATTGCAAGATAAGGTTGCCGAGATTCTTCAGATAAAACCAATTGAGGTTTATGAAGTGGTAACATTCTATACGATGTTCAACCAAAAGCCAATTGGTAAGTATATGTTTGAATTCTGCCAGACTTCTTGTTGTTGTTTACGTGGTGCCGAAGATTTAATGGATTATACTTCTGAAAAACTAGGCATTAAAATGGGTGAAACAACTCCAGACGGAATGTTTACCATTGCTGGTGTAGAATGTTTAGGTGCTTGCGGATATGCTCCGATGATGCAGTTGGGAGATTTCTACAAAGAAAAACTAACAGAAGAGAAAATCGATCAGATCATTGCTGATTGTAGAGATGATAAAATAATATTACACGATAAATAAGATGTCACAAAAAATATTATTAGATAAAATCAATATTCCTGGAATTAAAACCTACGAAGTATATCGCCAAAATGGCGGTTACGCTTCAGTAGAAAAAGCTTTAAAAACACTTACTCCAGATGAAGTTACTGAGGAAGTAAAAAAATCAGGATTACGTGGTCGTGGTGGTGCAGGTTTCCCTGCCGGAATGAAATGGAGCTTTATTGACAAAAAATCAGGAAGACCAAGACACTTAGTTTGTAATGCCGACGAGTCTGAACCTGGAACATTCAAAGATAGATTTTTGATGGAATATATTCCTCACTTATTGATCGAGGGAATGATTACTTCAAGCTACGCTTTAGGTGCTAACCTATCGTATATCTACATCCGTGGAGAATATATGTGGGTTTTCAAAATTTTAGAAAGAGCAATCGCCGAGGCTAAAGCTGCCGGATGGTTAGGAAAAAATATATTAGGATCTGGTTATGATCTAGAACTTCACGTTCACTGTGGAGCTGGAGCATATATCTGTGGAGAAGAAACAGCATTAATCGAATCATTGGAAGGTAAAAGAGGAAATCCTCGTATCAAACCACCTTTCCCAGCGGTTTCTGGTCTTTGGGCAAATCCAACTGTAGTAAACAATGTTGAAACAATTGCGACTGTGCCTTGGATTGTAAACAATTCTGGTGATGATTATGCTAAAATAGGAATTGGACGTTCTACTGGAACTAAATTAATTTCTGCTTCAGGGCACATTAAAAACCCTGGTGTTTACGAAATTGAATTAGGTTTAAGCGTAGACGAATTCATGAATTCTGATGAATATTTAGGAGGAATGTCTTCAAGCCGTCCATTAAAAGCATTTGTACCAGGAGGTTCTTCTGTGCCAATTTTACCAGCTGAATTGATTTTCAAAACAGCAAACGGCGAAGATCGTTTAATGACTTACGAATCTTTAAGTGATGGTGGTTTTGCTACTGGATCTATGTTAGGTTCTGGAGGATTTATTGTTTACAACGATACAGCTTGTGTGGTAAGAAACACTTGGAACTTTGCTCGTTTCTATCACCATGAATCTTGCGGACAATGTACACCTTGCCGTGAAGGAACAGGATGGTTAGAAAAAATCTTATGGAGAATCGAAAACGGTCAAGGCCGTGAAGAAGATATCGAATTATTGTGGAGCATTCAGAGTAAAATTGAAGGAAACACAATTTGTCCGCTTGGTGACGCTGCTTCTTGGCCAGTAGCTGCAGCGATTCGTCACTTTAGAGATGAATTTGAATATCACGTTCGTTTCCCAGAAAAAATTAAAAATAGAGATCACTTTGTTGCCGAGCCTTTCTCACAAGTTAAGCATTTAGTTGGCGGTAAAGCAATCGTATAAGAATATATAGCAGAAAGTTATAAAGTTAAAAATATTAAAAAGGACAGCAACTCTTTTGAATATTCCGACTTTCAACATTCAAATCAATAAGAGATGAAAGTAACCATAGACGGTCAAAGTATAGACGTAGAACCAGGAACAACGATCCTGCAGGCTGCACGTATGATTGGTGGAGATTTAGTTCCACCTGCCATGTGCTATTACTCAAAATTAAAAGGCAGCGGCGGTAAATGTCGTTGTTGTTTAGTTGAAGTTTCTAAAGGTAGTGAAGCTGATCCACGACCAATGCCAAAATTAATGGCATCTTGTGTAACAGGATGTATGGATGGTATGGAAGTAAACAGTAAATCGTCTGCAAGAGTAACTGAAGCTCGTAAATCTGTAACAGAATTTTTATTAATCAACCACCCTCTAGATTGCCCTATTTGTGATCAAGCTGGCGAATGTGATTTACAAAATTTAAGTTTCGAGCACGGAAATCCGAAATCACGTTACATTGAAGAAAAAAGAACATTTGAACCAGAAGATATTGGTCCAAATATTCAACTGCACATGAACCGTTGTATTTTATGCCAAAGATGTGTACAAGTTGCAGATCAATTGACAGACAACAGAGTTCACGGAGTATTAGATCGTGGTGACCACGCTAATATTTCAACTGGAATTTCTAAAGCAATCGACAATGAGTTCTCTGGAAATATGATTGACGTTTGTCCAGTTGGAGCTTTAACAGATAAAACTTTCCGTTTTAAATCAAGAGTTTGGTTCAACAAACCTTATAACGCGCATAGAGAGTGTACAACTCCAGGATGTTGCGGTAAAACTACAGTTTGGATGTTTGGTGGAGAAATTCAGCGTGTAACTGGTCGTAAAGACGAGTACCATGAAGTAGAAGAATTCATCTGCAACAGCTGTCGTTTTGATCATAAAAATGTTAATGACTGGGTTATTGAAGGTCCAAGAGAATTTGAAAAAGATTCTGTAATTAACCAAAACAATTACACTCAAAAATTAGAGAAAGTTGAAATCGATACTGAAAAGAATATTCTTTTAGGTAGAGATATTGACCGTAAAAAAATTAGTATGGCTGCAATTCCATTAACTGATAAAGACATAAAATAGTAAGAAATGGAAAGTGCATTTATTATAGAAAAGAGTGTTGTAATTGTTGTCGTTTTTGCGGTAACAATGATCATGGCGATGTATTCTACTTGGGCAGAGCGTAAAGTTGCTGCTTTCTTACAAGACCGTGTTGGACCAAACCGCGCTGGATGGGGAGGTTTATTACAACCACTTGCAGACGGTATGAAATTATTCTCTAAAGAAGAGTTTTTCCCAAACACTCCAAATAAATTTTTATTCGTTGTAGGTCCGGCAATTGCAATGAGTACAGCTTTGATGACAAGTGCTGTAATTCCGTGGGGAGATCGTTTGCATCTTTTTGGAAGAGACATTATTCTTCAAGCTACAGATGTAAACATTGCTTTATTATACATTTTCGGAGTTCTTTCTGTTGGTGTTTACGGCATCATGATTGGTGGATGGGCTTCTAACAATAAGTTCTCTTTGATGGGAGCTATCCGTGCAGCTTCTCAAATGGTCTCTTACGAAGTTGCAATGGGATTATCAATAATTGCTTTATTGATGATGACTGGAACAATGAGTTTAAAAGAAATTTCATTACAGCAGCAAGGAATGAACTGGAATGTTTTTTATCAGCCATTATCATTCTTAATTTTCTTAATCTGTTCATTTGCAGAAACAAACAGAACTCCTTTCGATTTAGCAGAATGTGAAAACGAGTTAATTGGAGGTTACCACACAGAATATTCTTCAATGAAAATGGGATTCTATTTATTTGCTGAGTATGCAAGTATGTTTATCTCTTCTACAATTATTTCTGTATTATTCTTTGGTGGATACAACTATCCAGGAATGCAATGGATGGTAGAAAATGTAGGTGTAAATACAGCTAACTTATTAGGAATTGGAGCATTATTTATAAAAATATGTTTCTTCATTTTCTTCTACATGTGGGTACGTTGGACAATTCCAAGATTTAGATATGACCAATTAATGAACTTAGGATGGAGAATTTTAATTCCGCTTTCGATTATTAATATCATGATTACGGGTGTTGTTATTTTAAGACACGATATTGCAGCAGCTTTAGGATTCTAAGAACCGTACTAAGCTTCAAATAAAAAACAAAATAGATTTTGAATTTGATCAACATCAAATTGTAAATCATAAACTATAATAGTAAAAATGTCAATAGAAACTATATCATTATCGGGTAGAAAAAAGGTGGTGTCAAATAAGGACATGTCTTTTGTTGAACGATTGTATCTTGTGGCGATTGTAAAAGGTCTAGTTATTACTGTAAAACACCTTTTCAGAAAAAAAGTTACCATTCACTATCCAGAACAGGTTCGTGAAATGAGTCCAGTTTACCGTGGTCAGCACATGCTGAAGCGTGATGAACAAGGCCGTGAAAACTGTACAGCTTGCGGATTATGTGCTTTATCATGTCCTGCAGAAGCGATCACTATGAAAGCTGCAGAACGCAAGCCTGATGAAAAACACTTATATAGAGAAGAGAAATATGCAGAAATCTACGAAATCAATATGCTTCGATGCATTTTCTGTGGTTTATGTGAAGAAGCTTGTCCAAAAGATGCTATTTACTTAACTGAATCTAAAGTATTAGTTCCTGCTAACTACAATAGAGAAGATTTCATTTTCGGGAAAGATAAATTAGTAATGCCTTTAGAAATGGCTTTGAAAAACGCTCAACTTAAAAACGCTAACTAAATGATACATATTCCTGATTTTGCACACGCAACAACTGTTCAAGTTATCTTTTGCTTTTTAGCGTTTATTACCGTTATTACTGCTTTCTTAACTATTTTCAGCAGAAACCCGATTCATAGTGCCATCTACTTGGTAATTTGTTTCTTTTCGATCGCTGGTCATTATTTACTATTAAATTCTCAGTTCTTAGCTGTTGTACATATAATAGTCTACTCCGGAGCTATTATGATTTTGTTCCTGTTTACCATCATGTTGATGAACCTGAACGAACAGCGAGAAGTTCACCGCCCTAGAATTACACGTTTAGGCGCTATTGTATCTTTCTGTTTAATATTGATTGTTTTAATCGCAATCTTTATTAATTCGAAACCAATTGTTGGTGAATACGATTCTACTGGAGAAGATTTCCAATCAATTAAAGTTTTAGGTAAAATATTATTGAACGAATATATGGTTCCGTTCGAATTTGCTTCGATCTTACTTTTGGTTGCTATGATTGGAGCAGTTCTATTGTCTAAAAAAGAAAAATTAAATAAATAATGGGTAATATATTAAATCAAATAGGTATTGAAAACTACATCTTTTTGAGTGTTGTACTTTTCTGTATTGGTATTTTTGGTGTATTGTACAGACGAAATGCTATTATCGTTTTCATGTCTATCGAAATTATGTTGAATGCGGTAAACCTTTTATTTGTTGCTTTTTCAACTTATCATCAAGATGCGCAAGGACAAGTTTTTGTGTTCTTCTCGATGGCGGTTGCTGCAGCCGAAGTTGCGGTAGGATTGGCCATTTTAGTTTCTATCTTTAGAAATATCGGATCAATTAGTATCGATAATTTAAAAAATTTAAAAGGATAATCAGAAATGGATACCAATTTAGCTTTAATTTTAGTTTTAACTCCTTTACTAGGTTTTCTAGTAAATGTCTTTTTTGGGAAAAGCTTAGGCAAAACAGTTTCTGGTACAATCGGAACTATTGCCGTAGCAATTTCTTTTGTAGTTTCTCTTTTACTTTTTAATCAAATAACTTCAACTGGAAAAGGAATTGAAGTTACTTTATTTGATTGGATTCAAATTAGCAACTTAAAAATCAATCTTGGATTTTTATTAGATCAATTATCTGTTCTTTGGTTACTTTTTGTAACTGGAATTGGATCTTTGATTCACTTATACTCTATCAGTTACATGCACGATGATGAGAATATGCACAAGTTTTTTGCATATTTAAATCTATTCGTATTCTTTATGATTACGCTTGTAATTGGAAGCAATTTATTAGTTCTTTTCATCGGATGGGAAGGTGTTGGACTTTGTTCTTACCTATTAATTGGATTCTGGCATAAAAACCAAGATTACAATGATGCTGCTAAAAAAGCTTTCATCATGAACAGAATTGGAGATTTAGGTTTATTAATCGGAATGTTCATCATTGGTTCAATGTTCTCAACATTAGATTATGCAACTTTAAAAACGGCAATTGCTGGTGCTTCTAACTTAAATTTACCATTACTTTCTTTAGCTGCTTTATGCTTGTTTATTGGAGCTTGTGGTAAATCTGCTCAAATTCCGTTATACACGTGGTTACCTGATGCGATGGCTGGACCAACTCCAGTTTCTGCATTAATCCACGCGGCTACGATGGTTACTGCGGGTATCTTTATGGTAACAAGATTAAACTTTGTTTTTGACCTTGCAACAGATGTACAATCTGTAATCGCAATTATTGGAGCAATCACTTCATTAGTCGCTGCTACAATTGGATTAGTTCAAAACGATATCAAAAAAGTATTGGCTTACTCTACAGTTTCACAATTAGGTTTAATGTTTTTAGCATTAGGATTTGGAGCTTATGAAGTAGCGGTTTTTCACGTAATCACTCACGCTTTCTTTAAAGCTTGTTTATTCTTAGGGTCTGGATCTGTAATTCACGGATTACACGGAGAACAAGATATGCGTAATATGGGGGGGTTGCGCAAAGCAATGCCAATTACTTTTTGGACAATGTTGATTTCCTCATTGGCAATTTCAGGATTCCCCTTACTTTCAGGTTTCTTCTCTAAAGACGAAATTTTAATGACTGCCTTCCATCACAGTATTCCATTATATGTGGTTGGATCGGTTGCTTCAATCATGACAGCTTTCTATATGTTCCGTTTAATGTTCTTAACTTTCTTCAAAGAATTTAGAGGAACTGAAGAACAGAAACACCATTTACACGAAAGTGGTTCATTAATTACGATTCCACTTATCATTTTGGCTATTCTTGCTGCATTTGGCGGATTGATCAGTTTACCAGGAAACAGCTGGTTAAATGGATACCTTGCCCCTCTTTTCACAAAAGTAACAGGAGAAGAGCATCACTTAGGCACAACCGAGTATGCTTTAATGGGAGTTGCTGTATTAGGGTGTTTACTAGGAATTTTAATTGCTTACGTAAAATACTTTAAACAAGATAATGTTCCAGAATCTGATGAAAATATTACTGGTTTAAGTAAAGTGTTATACAACAAATACTATGTAGACGAATTTTACGACGCTATATTTGTAGCACCAGTTAATAGTTTATCTAAATTCTTTAGAGATTATATCGAGACAGGATTATCTGCTCTTGTTTTTGGATTAGGTAAAATAGCAAACGAAATTGCTTTCCAAGGAAAAAAATTACAAACCGGAAGTATAGGATTATATCTATTTGTATTTGTTTTAGGACTTTGTGCAATTGTTTCCTATATATTTTTAGCTCAATAATATTATTACTATGAACGTTTCTACTATATTAATTATACTTTTAATTGGTGCATTTGCCACTTACTTTTCTGGTGACAAACTAGCTTCAAAAGTTGCTTTACTTTTTAGTTTAGCCGCTTTAGGATGTTCAATTGTATTATTGAATAATTATAACGCAGGTGAAAATATCAGCGTAATCAACAGCTGGATTAATCAGCCTAAAATTTCTTTCGCTTTAAATGGTGATGGACTTGGGCTTGCAATGGTTTTATTAACGGCAGCTTTAACTCCGATTATTATATTTTCGTCTTTCGGAAATGAATATAAAAATGCAAAAGGCTTTTATGCTCTAATCTTGTTTATGGCATTTGCTATGGTTGGAACTTTCTTAGCGGCTGATGGTCTTTTATACTATATTTTCTGGGAGTTAGCTCTTATTCCAATCTACTTTATTGCTTTGATCTGGGGTAATGGCGATGCTGAAGAGCGTAGAAAAGCAGTGGTTAAATTCTTTATTTACACACTTGCTGGTTCGTTATTCATGTTAACTGCTTTTATCTATTTATACACAAAAGCAGGTTCTTTCTTAATCGAAGATTTATACAAAGTAAACTTATCTGCTTGCGAGCAATTCTGGATTTTCTTGGCTTTCTTCTTAGCTTACGCTATCAAAATTCCAATTATTCCTTTCCATACTTGGCAAGCAAATGTATACCAAAAAGCACCAACTGTTGGAACAATGCTTTTATCTGGTATCATGTTAAAAATGGGATTGTACAGCGTTCTTCGTTGGCAATTGCCACTTGCTCCAATCGCAGCTAAAGAATACATGCATATCTTTATCGCTCTAGGAATTGCAGGTGTAATCTATGGATCAATCGTTGCATTGAGACAAAAAGATTTAAAGAAATTATTAGCGTATTCTTCTCTTGCTCACGTTGGGTTAATTGCTGCAGGATCTTACACTTTGACTCTTGATGGTTTTAGAGGTTCAGTTATGCAAATGATCGCTCACGGTTTTGTTGTAGTGGGATTATTCTTTGCTGCTGAAGTAATTTTCAGAAGATACGAAACTAGAGAAATCGGAGAAATGGGTGGAATTCGTGCTCAGTCTCCAAAATTCACTTCAATGTTTTTAATCTTAGTATTAGCTTCTGTTGCATTACCAAGTACATTTAACTTCGTTGGAGAGTTTACAGTATTATACAGTTTATCTCAAATCAATATCTGGTTTGCTCTTCTTGGCGGAACAACTATTATTTTGGGAGCTTACTATATGTTAAGAATGTTCCAGCATGTAATGTTAGGAGAAACAAACTCTAAAGCTTTTGCTGATGTTACACTTAACGAGGGAATTTCATTTGCTGTAATCATTGCAGTTTTATTATTCTTTGGTTTCTATCCAAAACCAATCACAGATTTGATTACACCAAGCTTGGAAAACATTTTACAAGTTATCAATAAGAACTAATATTTTAAACAAAAAATAAATTAGGATTTAAGCTTAAAATTGAAATCCTAAATCAAAAAGATAAAAATGAATACATTAATAGCTATAACAGGATTGGGTATTTTCTGCCTATTGTTTGAAATTCTTAATTTAAGAAAGGCAATCGTTCCTATTACCATTTTGGGTTTATTGGGCGTATTGGCACTTAATTACTGTGAATTTGGAGCAGAACAAAGTTATTACAACAACATGATAGCAGTGAGTAAGTTTTCTACAGCTTTTTCATCATTGTTTATCGTTTTGACGATTTTCCTTGTAGCGTTAAGTCACAATTTTTACCAAAATCACCCAACGAAAATTTCAGATTACGTTGCAATTAAAGTATTCTTGCTAGCTGGAGCTGTAGCAATGGTTTCTTTTGGAAACTTGGCTATGTTCTTTTTAGGAATTGAAATCTTGTCTATTGCTTTATATGTTTTAGCTGCTAGTGATCGTTTGAATATAAAGAGTAACGAAGCAGGTATGAAATATTTCTTAATGGGATCTTTTGCATCTGGAATTATTTTATTCGGAATCTGTTTGATTTACGGAGCAATGGGAACTTTTGATATAACTGAAATCCACGAAAGCGCTTTATCTGCAGAATTACCAATCTGGTTTCCTATTGGTTTGATTTTAATGATTATCGGAATGTTATTTAAAGTTGCAGCAGTTCCTTTCCACTTCTGGGCTCCAGATGTGTATGAAGGTTCTCCAGCTCTAACAACAGCTTTGATGAGCACTTTAGCAAAAGTAGTAGCTATTGCAACCCTATTTAAGTTGATTTCTGGAATGAATGTAATTGCTTCTTTAGAAAATCAAGACCTTTTGCATACGTTTGAAGTTATAGTGGTTATTATTTCTATCGCTTCAATGTCTGTTGGTAATATTATGGCATTAAGACAAGTAAACGTAAAACGTATGCTTGCTTTCTCTGGAATTTCTCACGCAGGCTTCATGTTAATGACATTATTAACGGTTTCTGCTTCAGCTGGAGTTTTATTATATTATACTGCTGCTTACGCATTGGCTGGAATCGCAGCTTTCAGTGTAATTTTATATGTATGCAGAGATCAGGATAATGAAGATATTACAAACTTCCACGGTTTAGGAAAAACAAATCCGCTATTGGCTGCTGTTCTTACAGCTTCATTATTATCAATGGCCGGAATTCCTATTTTCTCTGGATTCTTTGCTAAGTTATTCTTATTCAACCAGACAATTCAGGCAGGATATATTGGTTTAGTAATTGTTGCTGTAATCAATTCAATCATTAGTGTTGGATATTATTTCAAACTTATTATTGCAATGTATTCTAAAGAACCTAATCAAGAAAGAACAGGAAGACCATTCCTTATTTATGCTACTGCTGTAGTGTCAATTGTTTTAAACATTGCTTTAGGTTTATTCCCATCATTAGTTTTAGACCTATTGAAATAAAAAAATTTCTTTAAATAAAATATTCAAAAATCCATTAAACCAGTTTTAATGGATTTTTTTTATGTCCTAGATAAAGAACAGAAATTCATGTTAAAAAATTCTTCTATGCAATTGCACATCAAAAAATCTCCATATATTTGAATTCAATTAAATGTATTAAAATATGAACTTTAATTCAAAAAATCCATTTTTAAACAGTAAGCGTTTTTCGTCTAATACTGAATCAAGAACAGAAGTGCACCAAGCTCAGATTATTGATTACAATCAAGAAATGACGGTGTCTGGAACAATTAACAAAACAGCAATCTTATTTCTAATCTTATGCGGTGCTGCTATGGTAACATGGTGGATGGCTTTTAATGGAATGAATCCTATGCTGCCTACAATTGGAGGTGCAATTGTTGGTTTCATTTTAGTATTAGTTTCTTCTTTCAAACCACAATTATCTCCTTACCTAGCGCCAGGATATGCTTTATTTGAAGGATTATTTATAGGAGGTATTTCTGCAATATTTGAATTAAAATTTCCTGGAATCGTAATTAATGCAGTTGGAGCAACTTTGGTTACTTTCTTAGTTTGCCTTGGTTTATACAAATTTAGAATTGTTAAAGTTACAGAACAGTTTAAATCTGTTGTTGTGGCTGCGACGTTAGCAATTGCGACATATTATTTAATTTCTTGGGTTGTATCAATGTTTACAAGCTGGACTCCTGTTCATTACGGAAATTCTATGATGAGTATTGGTATTAGTGTTTTTGTTATCATTATAGCGGCTCTTAACCTTTTCTTAGATTTTGATTTAATTGAAAAAGGTGCAAGAGAAAAAATGCCAAAATTTATGGAATGGTACGGAGCAATGGGATTAATGATTACATTGGTTTGGTTATATATCGAATTCCTAAGACTTTTATCAAAACTTTCTAGTAAAGACTAATTCTCCAAAAATATTAATTCAGGCCCTTTTGAGTAAAATCAAAAGGGCTTTTTTTATTTCTATAAACTAAATTTTGAATACCAATTCAATATTCGAATTATATCTTCTAAGAATAATCTGTTATTCAAAACACGAAAAGAATCCATTTCCTACAAAAAAATAAAATGTAATTTATGTAATAAAAAAAATTTACAAATCCTTTTTCTTCTTTTTGTTTAAGGTTCAAAATTGCAAAAAGCGAGAAAAATACGGCTTTCCGTATTTACTTTGCAACATGTAATAAATTACAATTAATGCAATTTATTACATTTTTAACACTTTAAAAGCCAAATAATTTAAGTATATTCTTTTTTTTGGTAAAAAAATTATACTATTAAAAATTAATATATAATTTTGTGTAATCGATTACAATTAAACCACGTTGAAATCGTAAGTAAAACCACTTACTTATTTTATTAACTATCTTAAACAAACCTTATGAAAAAAAACCTACTTTTCGTGGCTGTCTTTCTTATGACAGTTCAACTATGGGCACAAACCATTCAGATTAACGAAGCCTCAGGCTGGCTAGAATCTGCTTTTGTAAAATGGCAACCAGTTAGCGGTGCCCAAACCTACAATGTGTATTATACTGGGAATGGATTTACGGATCAAAAAATAGATGACCAGCTTATTAGAAGTTATGGCTCTTATTTTCGTGCTGATATTCCAGGTCTAAAAGCAGGCACTTATACCGTAAAGGTAAAACCTGTTGTAAATGGCATTGAAGGAACAGGAGCTACAACTGGCAGCTTAACAGTAAGTGCACACGACAGAAACGGATTTGCATTTGAAAGCGGTCGTGTTCCTGGAGGATACAAAGCAGATGGAACTCCTAAAGACAATGCTGTAATCCTTTACATTACACAAAATACCAAAAACACAATTTCTATGAATATTACGGGTGCAAGTGTAAATCCTTGCATTGGTTTACAAAATATTCTTTACGCTATCAAGAAAGGAAAAGATACACGTCCGTTTATCATTCGTTTAATTGGAAATATCACCGATATGACTGTTATGGAAGGTGGCGACGTTGTTATTGAAAACGCAAACAACGCTTCGAGTTATGTTACCATTGAAGGTATTGGTGACGATGCTGTTGCAAATGGATGGGGGGTTAGATTGAAATCGGCTTCAAATATCGAGGTAAGCAATCTTGGATTTATGAACTGCAATAGTACTGCAGGCGATAACGTAGGAATGCAACAGGACAATGATCACGTATGGGTTCACAACTGTGATTTATTCTATGGGAATGCAGGAAGCGATGCTGACCAGATAAAAGGTGATGGAGCATTGGACAATAAAACTTCAACTTATATCACATTATCATACAACCACTTTTGGGATAACGGAAAAGCAAGTCTTTTAGGTTTAAGCGAAGGAACAACTTCTGGACTTTATATCACGTATCACCACAACTGGTTTGATCATTCAGATTCTCGTCATCCTCGTGTACGCTATTACTCAGCACATATTTACAACAATTATTATGATGGAGTTTCAAAATATGGCGCAGGATCAACTTTAGGATCTTCACTTTTTGTGGAAGGAAATTATTATAGAAACAGCAAATACCCAATGCTAACTTCGCTTCAAGGGTCAGACATTTGGGATGAAGCCAATCAAGTGAATAATGCTGGAACAATGGGAACATTCTCAGGTGAAGCTGGAGGAAGTATTAAAGCTTATAATAATACTTTTGACGCTTCTAACGGAACAAACAACATGCGTTTTGTAGCTTATAATGATCCGAATCCGTTGTATAATATCTCAGGAAAAATAAGCTCTACAACAGATTTTGATGCTTATGTGGCTTCTACAAGAGGAGAAGTGGTAAGCAGTGCTGTAAAATCTAAATCTGGCGCTAATGTTTACAACAACTTTGATACAGATGCTAATTTGTATGTGAAAAATCTAACTATAGATACTCCTGCGGCTGCAAAAACAAAAACTACTCAATATGCAGGACGTATTTCTGGAGGAGATTTGAAATGGACATTCAACAATGCTACAGATGATACTTCTTCTTTAGTTATTACAGCATTAAAAACAGCCCTTACAAACTACACTGGAACTTTAGTTTCAGTACAAGGCGAAGGAAATCCTCCTTCTGGATCACAAACTTTAACTTTGACTTCTGCTTCAAACAACAATCAAACTGTTGCTAGCGGTACTGCAATTTCTTCAATCGTGTTTACATGGGGAGGAGATGCAACTGACGCAACTGTAACAGGACTACCTGCTTCTGGCTTATCTTTTGTAAAAAATGCAACAGCAAAAACTATCACTATTTCAGGTACGCCTACAGCAACTGTTTCATACTCAATTGCAACTTCTGGAACTAGTGGTTCCCCAGCTACTGGTTCTGGAACTGTAACAGTTACTGCTGCTGGAAACCAAACCTTAACTTCTACTGGCAACAATAGTCAAACGGTTTCATCTGGAACTGCTATTGCTTCAATCGTATTTACTTGGGGCGGAAATGCAACTGATGCATCTGTAACAGGATTGCCTGCATCTGGATTGTCTTTTGTAAAAAATACATCTGCAAAAACAATAACTATTACTGGAACTCCAACTGCAAATGTATCTTACTCTGTAACAACTTCGGGTACGGCGGGAACACCTATAACAGCATCAGGAACTATTACAGTTACAACTGGTTCAACTGGCGGATCTGAATTACATAACTTTACAACATCTGGAAAAACTAGTGCATTCTATTCTATAACAGGAAATATGAATTCAACGCCAGGTTCTGTAACTTACAATGGATTAACACTTACTGAACGTCTAAAAATTGAAACAAGCACATCAATAACATACACAACAACTAGTGCTTCTACATTGACTTTGGTTTTCGATTCAAGTTTTGCAGGAACTATTAAAGTAGACAACGTTTCATATACAGCATCTGCAGGTATTGTGACTGCTTCAATTGCCGCAGGTTCTCATACTATAACAAAAGGTTCTGTAGCCAATCTATTCTATATTAGCACAGTTTATAGTGGCAGTACTTCTAGAATGGCTGTTACAACCGAAACTGCTGCAAAAGAAAGCACAGAAACGTCGCAAATAATTTTATATCCAAATCCTGTTTCTAGCACATTATACTTATCAGATCCTGAACACAAAGTACAAAAAGTATTGATTTACAACATTTCTGGAAATCTTGTAATTAATTCTGGAAACTCTGAAAGCATTGATACAAGCGGTTTAATTCCTGGAACTTATTTAGCAAAAATTTATACTGTTGACGGATCGTTTAACCAAACTCTTATAAAAAAATAAAAACCGAACTTAACTTAAAAAGGCTTCCAAAACTGGAAGCCTTTTTTGTTTTTATGACATATTTGCATTACTACAAATCAAATTTAATTCCCTGCGCTAGCGGAAGATTTGTTGTATAATTAATTGTATTGGTCTGACGTCTCATGTAAATTTTCCATGCATCAGATCCTGACTCACGTCCTCCACCGGTTTCTTTTTCACCACCAAAAGCACCTCCGATTTCGGCACCAGAAGTTCCGATATTTACGTTTGCAATTCCGCAGTCAGAACCTGTTGCAGATAAAAATCTCTCGGCTTCACGTAAATTATTGGTCATAATTGCAGAAGACAATCCTTGCGCAACGCCATTTTGAATTTCAATGGCACTCTCCACTTCTCCTGAATATTTAATTAAATATAAAACTGGCGCAAATGTTTCATGCTGTACAATTTCAAATGAATTTTGAGCTTCTGCAATTGCAGGTTTTACATAACAGCCACTTTCATAACCTTCACCAGATAATACTCCTCCTTCAACAAGGATTTTTCCACCTTGGGCTACAACTTTATTTAAGGCTGCTGCATACATTTCAACCGCATGAGTATCAATTAGTGGTCCAACATGATTCTTCTCGTCAAGCGGATTTCCGATTCTTAACTGTTTGTAGGCTGCCACTAAAGCATCTTTTACTTTATCATAAATACTTTCGTGAATAATCAATCTTCTAGTTGAAGTACAACGCTGTCCAGCTGTTCCGACAGCTCCAAAAACAGCGCCAATAACTGTCATTTTAATATCGGCATCTGGAGTTACAATAATAGCATTGTTTCCTCCCAATTCTAATAATGATTTGCCTAATCTTCCTGCTACAGTTTGAGCAACAATTTTCCCCATTCTGGTTGAACCAGTCGCAGAAATAAGCGGAATACGAGTATCTGCGGTCAACAACTCTCCGATTTTATAATCACCGTTTATTAAACACGAAATTCCTTCTGGAAGATTGTTTTCTTTAATAACCTGAGCTATGATATTCTGGCAAGCAATACCGCAAAGAGGTGTTTTTTCAGAAGGCTTCCAAACGCAAACATCACCAGAAATCCACGCTAAAGCAGTATTCCAAGACCAAACGGCAACCGGGAAGTTAAACGCCGAAATAATTCCGACAATTCCTAACGGATGATATTGTTCGTACATTCTATGCCCTGGTCTTTCAGAATGCATGGTTAACCCGTGCAATTGACGAGATAAACCAACTGCAAAATCGCAGATATCTATCATTTCCTGAACTTCTCCAAAACCTTCCTGCAATGATTTTCCCATTTCATAAGAAACCAGTTTTCCTAGAGCTTCTTTATTCTGGCGCAATTTTTCTCCAAACTGACGTACAATTTCACCACGCTGTGGAGCAGGAATCAATCTAAAAGTTTTAAACGCTTCTGCTGCAGTTTGAATTGCTTTTTCGTAATCTGCTGCCGTTGACATTTTTACCGAAGCAATTAATTTTCCATCAACTGGCGAATAACTTTCCAGAATTTCTCCAGAAGAAAAATTATTAATTCCTGTTGATGTTCCTTCATTTATTGTCTTGATGCCCAATTTATCAAGAGCTTCCTTCATTCCAAATTGCGATGCTATTGTTGTCATTGTAACTTTTTTGGTTAAAATTGTTATATTTTTATGTAAAGATATTGTTTTAGAATTAATTTCCCATTGAAGTTAATTCATAAATAAACGTAAATTTAAGCTTATTTTATAGTATTAACAGAAACGAGACCTCAAGATTGAATTTATTTAATGAAATTTGCAGTACTTAAAATTAAAAATATGACTGCTTATTTTAGGCTCCTGCTTTGTTTTCTTTTAGTTTCAACCAATATATTTTCTCAAAAAGAAAAACATTCTTTTTCAGTAGTTCCTTTAGGAGTAATGGGTGGCATTGACGAAAAAAATCTTTCTGCTTATTTAATAGCTCCATCAAACACAACAAATTATATCTGTCTTGACGCTGGAACTGTAAACGCAGGAATCGAAAAAGCGATTGAAAAGAAAACTTTTAAAGTTTCTACAAGCGAAGTTTTACGAAAATACATCAAAGGATATTTGATTTCGCATGCCCATTTGGATCATGTTTCAGGTCTAATTATAAATTCTCCTGCCGATTCTTCTAAAACGGTTTATGCTACTAATAAATGTATAGAAATGATGGAAAACCATTATTTCAACGATCAGACTTGGGCTAATTTTGGAGATGCAGGGCCAGGTTTTCCTTTAAAAAAATATCATTTTCAAACTTTAATTCTAGGAGAAGAAACTTCTTTAACTAATACAAAAATGACGGTTAAAGCATTTTCTCTTAGCCATGTTAATCCCTTCGAAAGCACTGCTTTCTTAATTAAAAATGAAAATGACTATGCCTTATATTTAGGAGATACAGGACCAGATGAAGTAGAAAAAAGCAATAATCTCCGTGATTTATGGACAGCTGTTGCCCCAATAGTTAAAACCAAACAATTGAAAGGAATTTTTATTGAAGTTTCGTTTCCAAATGAACAGCCAGATAAATTTTTATTTGGTCATTTGACTCCGAATTATTTAATGAAAGAGCTTCATATTTTAGAGGATTTAGCTGGAAAAGGTTCTCTAGAAAACTTTAAAATTATCATCACGCATTTGAAACCACCCGCAAAGAATATTGCGAAAATTAAAGAACAGTTAAAAGCTCAAAATAATTTAGGATTGAAAATTATTTATCCTGAACAGGGGAAGAAATTTAGTTTGTAATTTTATTTTGCCACAGATTTCTAGGATTAAAAAGATTTCTTCATAAATCCTAAACGATAATCATAATTAAACCCGACAGGTTTTTGAAACCTGTCGGGTTTCGTTGTTCTATCAAAAAAATATTTTATTTCTTGGCCGTAAACCTAGGATCAGTTTCCATAACAGTTCCGCAATTATCGCAAGTTCTTAATTCTTCCGAATTGTAGAAATGTTCAAAATGTGGAAGAAAATCTTTCTCTATGTTATGAAGCTCAAAATATACTTCATACAATTTATGGTTACAGTTATCACAGTGCCAAAGCAAACCATCTGTAAAACCTTGTCCAGCACGTTTTCTTTCTATAACGAGACCTATCGAACCTTCTGAACGAACAGGAGAGTGAGGCACTTTTGCAGGATGAAGATACATATCTCCAGCATTTAATTCCATTTCTTTACGCTGTCCATCTTCCTGAATGACCACTTTTATACTTCCTTCTAACTGATAAAAAAGCTCTTCTGTTTCGTTATAATGATAATCTTTTCGTGCATTAGGTCCCGCCACAACCATTACAATATAATCACCAGAATCTACGTAAAGATTTTTATTTCCAACAGGCGGTTTAAGTAAATGACGGTTTTCGTCAATCCATTTAGTTAAGTTGAAAGGTTTTGCTATAGCCATTTTTTTAATTCTAAATTATGAAAAGCTAAGGTAATGAAATTGTAGAGACGCACCGCAGTGCGTCTATGGTTTGTAATTTAATTTCTGAAAAATGTTAGACGCACTGCAGTGCGTCTCTACAACACCTCTTTTATCAAATAAACATAAACAGGAAGATGATCGCTAAAACCAGCTTGAGTCAATGTATTGCGCAAAGGATAACCTTTATACTGTCCAGAATTTTGAATAAGATACGGTTTATTGAAAATACCAGCTTTCCAAAAATTAAAAGTTGAAAAATCCGATCTAACCAAAGAGGCTGTCATTATAATTTGATCAAATATGTTCCAAGAATCACGATACGCAATGGTTCCTAAACCTTTATTTGCGAGTTCTTCAAACGGATTAAAAACATCAAATTCAGCAACTTCAGCTTTTGCTCCTTTTGCTCGTAGCCCATTTTTTATGCTTTTATTAAATGGTCCGTCATTAAAATCTCCCATTGTCAATACTTTTGCCTGTGGATTTATCTGCTGTAACGAATCAATAATTTTTCTGTTCAATTTTCCTGCGGCTTCTCGAAACATTGTTGTTGCCTTTTCTCCACCAGATCTAGATGGCCAGTGATTTACGATAATATGTATTTCTTCATTTTCTAAAAATCCCGAAACCAAAAGCTGATCTCTCGTAAAAACACGATTTTTATTTTCTTTTTTAACTTCAATTCCATCATCTAAGATTTCTGTCTCTTCTTCTTTTTTGGGAATTTCTTTTTTATAAATAATTAATGGAATATTAGAGAAAGAAGTTGGACGGAAGTATTTTTTCTGATAAAGCAAAGCCACATCAATACCTCGTTTGTCCGGTGAATCAAAATGAATGATTCCTAAATCCAACTGCTGTAATTTTGGTTCTTTAACTAAATCTTCTAAAACATTACGGTTTTCAATTTCTGATCCACCAATTAAAGTTGGCGCATTTGAGTTTTCTGGCGTTCCGATTTCAGATATCACTCTTGCCAAATTTTTTAATTTCTGTTGATATTTTTCTGTCGTCCAGTGTTGTGCCCCGTTTGGTGTCCATTCATCGTCATTTGTAAATTCGTCATCAACAGTGTCATAGAGGTTTTCGAAATTATAAAATGCTACTGTGTGTATTTTATACTTTTTGGATTGAGATTGCGATTGAATTGAAAAAAGTACGGCTAATAAAAAGATTCTAAAAAAGTGCATGGATTTAATATTTTAAAAAACATTTCAATATTACTCTTTTTTATCCAATTGTAAGAAAATTCAAATAGATTTAAAATCTAAAATTTCTATATTTGTTTTTTCATACAAATGAAAAGAAGCAAATGATGATCATGAAAAACCTTTTAAATAGTAAGAAGCCAAATACTCTGTTTCAACTCGCATTTCTTATTTTTGCTTTACAATCATTCAACTGTCAATCTCAACAAAACATGATAACACCGCCTTATTTACAAAAAGGAGATACTGTGGCACTTTTGGCAACAGCAAGAAAAAACATCGACGATAACTTAAAACCAACAATAGATTTATTGCACAGCTGGGGTTTAGAGGCTGTAATCGGGTCAACAATCGGTTTGGATTATCATCAATTGGCAGGAACAGATGAACAAAGAGCTGCCGATTTTCAAAAGCAATTAGACAATCCTAATATCAAAGCAATTTGGTGTGTTCGAGGCGGATATGGCACCGTTAGAATGTTAGATTTACTGGATTTCACCAAATTCAAACAGCATCCAAAATGGGTAATTGGTTTTAGTGACGTAACAGTTCTACATAATCATTTGAATACGATGGGTTACAAATCTATTCACGGTATTATGCCAGTAACGGTTCCTAGAGCCACTCCAGATGCGGTAAATTCATTAAAAGCGGCTTTGTTTAACGAACCAATTTCTTATACTGTTAGCCCAACTCCAATGAATCGTTTGGGAAGTGCAACAGGAGAATTAGTGGGTGGTAATTTATCTATTTTATATAGTTTGTTAGGATCTCCGTCTGCAATTGACTGCAAGGATAAAATTTTGTTTATTGAAGATTTAGATGAATACCTATATCATATTGACCGTATGATGATGAATCTAAGACGTAACGGTTGCATCGAAAATCTAAAAGGAATCATTATTGGTGGAATGACAAGCATGAAAGACAATGAAGTGCCTTGGGGAAAAAATGCGTTAGAAATTATAGATGACGTAACAAAAAAATACAATATTCCAGTCATTTTCAACTTCCCAGCTGGACATATTAGAGACAATAGAGCTTTGATTATGGGAAATACCGTTTCTATAGAAGTTACTGCTTCTGGAAGTACTATGACATTTAAAAAATAGTTATATCCTTAAACCTTTCATTTTTTAAAAGGCTTAAATACCACATAAAAATCTCGCAGAGACGCAAAGCCGCAAAGTTTAGTAATACTTTGCGGCTTTACTTTTTTACACACAGAAAATCTCAAACTTGAAACATTAAACTTGAAACAAAAAAATGGCAGAGCATAACGATTTAGGAAAACTAGGCGAAGATCTCGCCGCTGCACATCTTGAAGAAAATGGATATTCAATTCTTGAAAGAAACTTTGTCATCCAAAAAGCAGAAATAGATATAATTGCACAAAAAGATAATGTTTTGGCGATTATTGAAGTTAAAACCCGTTCGAGCTTAGATTTTGGTTCTCCGCAAGATTTTGTAAAGCAAAAAAAGATTCAATTACTCATTAGAGCAGTAAATGCCTACATAAACGATAGGGAAAAGGATTCTCAAGAAGATTTAGAAATTCGTTTTGACATCGTTGCGGTCCATAAAAATGGGGAATCATTTGCAATTGAACATCTTACTGATGCTTTTTATCACTTTTAACATAATTTTTCATTGTTATAATTGTAACAATTTGTTTTTTTATTTATATTTGCAAAGAATTATAACATCGCAATGTTAAATTAACAAACCAACTCAACTGTTACCAAAAAAAAAAAAGAATTATGAAAACTGTTTCTTCTATTGTAGAAAACTACATTAAAACAAAACCATTTTTATTAAATGCCCTGTCGCTCGGAATTATTAACCTAACATCACTTTCGCGAAATATCATGACCGAATTAGAAAGTGAGTTTGGAAAAGAAGTAAAACAAGGCGCTGTAGTAATGTCTTTAAAACGACTGACGGAAGAACTGGATTTTAAATTGAACCACAAAATCAATAAAGTAATTAAGAATATTGGTGAAATTACAGTTCGTTCTGAACTTACAGATTACACTTTCGCAGCATCTGAAACGGTCTTAAATAAACAAGCAGATTTGATCTCTGATATTAATGCTTTATCTGATATTTTTTATACCTCATCTCGTGGTGTAAACGAAACTAATATCGTTGTCAGCAGTAGTGTAAATCACTTAGTTGAAAAGCACTTTATGAGAGAAAAATTAATCCAAAAATTGGATAATCTGGCTTCTATTACTGTAAAATTACCAAAAGAAAACATTGTTGTTCCTGGTATTTACTACTTCATTTTCCAGCGTTTGGCTTGGGAAGGAATCATCATCAACGAGGTAATTTCGACTTCAAACGAATTTACGATTTTAGTTGGAGAAGATCAAGTTGATGTTGCTTTTAAAGTAATTAAAGACTTGAAAAACTAGAACAATATTAAAAGAATCAGATTTGATTCTTCCTTTATAACACAAAAATCCTTTTGTCTTTTTTTAATGAAAGATGAAAGGATTTTTTTTTGAATAAAAGAGTGCTTAGGCATTATTCCATTTTTAGCAAATAAGAATATTCTCAAAAGACAAATTGTGAAATAAATTTTATTTCGAAAAAGCGTCAATATGACACTTACGTGTAAAAAAGCCACTTCACAATGTATTTTATGTCTTTTATATAAAAAACTAACAAAAAATCCGAATTAAGTTTTTTTATATATAATTTGTTGCGAATAATATTTTTATATATTTGCGATGAAGTCAGATATCAGACCTCAGATTTTGATCGTTTAATACCATTGGAATTAAATAAACGCAATTTAAATTGTTAGAAGCTGCCAACCATAGTGAAAAATTATTGGTAAGTGAACTCAAAAAAGGAAACGAAAAAGCCTTTCGCCAGCTTTTTGATTTATACCGCCAAGATATTTATGGATATAGCATTAGTCTTCTAAAATCAAAAGAGGTAGCGGAGGAAAATGTGCAGGATGTTTTTTTGAAAGTTTGGCTCAACCGTGAAAGTTTGGATGTAGAACAATCTTTTAAAGCCTACATTTTTACTATTGCAAGAAATCAGGCTTTTAATGTTTTGAATAAGGCTGCGAATGAAATTTTATTGAAAGAAGCCGTTTTCTACGAAAGTCAGAAATCACATGAATACGGAGATTATGCTGTTCGGGAAGCCGATTGCAAAAAACTCCAAAAGCAAGCAATAAAACAGCTCCCGCCCAAACGACGGCAGATTTTTAAAATGTCGCGGAAAAAAGGAATGAGCTACGAAGAAATAAGCGAGGAACTCGGAATCTCGATAAACACAGTCCGGAACCAAATGAGTAAAGCGCTCGAATCGATGCGCGGTTTTTTTCAACTTCACGATGAAATTATCTAACCAAAACCACAAATATTGCCCTTAAAATCACTCTTCGGAGTGATTTTTTTTTGATTTTTTTTGCCACAGATTTAAAGGATTCCCACAGATTAGTATTTTTTCTATCTAAAATAAACGATTGTTTTTTACCCAACAGATTGAAATCTTCTTAATCTGTTAATCTGTGGCTTGAAAAAAAATCAATTGCCTCCAGCTTTAGCTGTAGGTTTATTTGAAAGTAAGATTGGGGCTTTAGCAAATAAGATAATTTTGGCTAAAGCCCAGATTTGGAGACTTTTTTTGACCTCCAGTTAAAACTGGAGGCAATTAAATTAGAAAACTAAAAACACGCAAATTTCACAATCAAAATCGATAATTTTTGTCTGCTTCTATTTTGATTTTTCATTATGAAAACGAAAAAAATAGAATCGTGAATAAACCTGTTTGCCCGCGAGAGGGATGGAAGCAAGCTACCGAAGTAGCGCGGACAGCCCGACAGCATTAGGAAAAGGGGCGCATAAAGACAAAGATTGTTGGCCCCTTTTTCTAATGCTGGCTCGCCCAAAAAATCATTTTTATATTCAGATTGAGGGATTTCTTTATCAATTTTCTTGTGTGATTCTTCGTTACTCAGGATGACAAAATGTATTAATCATTATTTCTTCAAAAAAACAAGATTCTACATTTTATTAAAAATCAACACATTAAGCAATTCAAAATGTTAAAATTTAAAAAATTATAACGTTTGAGTAGTACTCAATTGCATCTCAGCTGTATTATAGAAACACAGAACCTAAAAACATTCTTAATGAATTCAAATTCTGAAATAAAAACGCTTTTAGAGAAGTTTATTTTAAATCAATGTACTGCCGAAGAAACAGAACAGGTTATTGCTTATTGCCGCAATAATAATCTAACTGAAGATTTTCCGACAGTAGAAGAAGTAAAAAATCTATTGGGCGAAATGCCAAAAATGGATGAGCAGAAAGCTGATTCGATTTTCGACAATATATTATCTGCAACAAAAGAGCAAGAAACAGTTATCGAATTACAGTCTAGAAAACCAAATTACAGAAAATACATTTCTATTGCGGCTTCTGTCTTGGTTCTTTTGGGAGTTGGTTTTGCTTACAAACAAGGTTTCTTTACTAAAAGCACAGAAGTCCCATTCGATTTTAAAAGCACTGATATTGTCTTACAGATGGAAGATGGAAGTGTTCAAATTATTTCTGAAAATGGAAAAGTCCAAGTTCATGATGAAAAAGGGAATGTTGTTGGAAATCAAGATGGAGATAAATTGGTTTACGAAAATCAAGCTGATTCTGATAAACTAGCATACAACACGCTTAAAATTCCATTTGGCAAAAAATTCCGTTTGCAATTATCTGACGGAACTATGGTTCATTTAAACTCTGGCACCACTTTAAAATATCCTGTAAAATTTATTGCTGGAGAAAATCGTCAGGTTTATCTAGACGGAGAAGCTTTTTTTGATGTTGCAAAAGACAAAAAACATCCATTTATTGTAAATGCTGATGAACTGAATGTACGTGTTTTAGGAACGCATTTTAACGTTTCTAACTATCCTGAAGATGCTGCGACAGATGTGGTTCTCGTTGAAGGCTCTGTTGGAATGTATCGTTCTAACGAAGATTTTGATGCTTCTAAAAATACAATCTTAAAACCGGGCTATAAAGGGAGTTTCAACAAAGAAAATGCTTCAATTTTTACTAAACCCGTTCTTACTGAAATTTATACTTCTTGGATAGATGGTGGACTTACTTTTAGAAACATGACTTTCAAAAACATCATTACCAAACTGGAAAGACGCTACAACGTAACAATCATTAATAAAAATGAGAAATTGGCTAACGAGAAATTCAATGCCAGCTTTAAAGAAGAATCAATTGAGAATGTGATGAGCTATTTTAATGATGTTCATGGCATTAATTACACGATAAAAAACAATCAAATACTAATTAAATAACCACTAAAACCAATACAATATATGATGAGATAACATTACGGGAATAAAAAAATCGGAAAGAGCTGCGAACAATTTCCGATTTACTAAGTGATTGAATATAACGAATTAACTACAATCAATTAACAAAATTATGAAAAAAAAATCTAAGAATAATGGGTTTCTATACTCATTGTTCCAAAATGACCTAAAATTGAAATTAACTACTCTACTTATTTTGGTCGCCATGTTTAATATCAAAGCAAGTACTTATGCTCAAAAAACTAAAGTTACTCTTGAATTGAACAATTCAACAATCGAAAAGGTTATTGAGACCATTGAACAAAAAACAGATTTCAGATTTATTTACAAAATGAATGATGTCGACTTAGATCGAACGGTTTCTATTTCTGTAAAAGAACAATCGATATATGTAGTTTTGGACAGAATTTTTAAAGGAACTCCGACAGAATTTAAAATTCGCGACACACAAATTATCCTTAAAAAGCCAGAATTAAAAACACAAAATATTGTAGATGAAAAGGAAACTATTTCTGGAATTGTTACTGACGAAAATGGTGCTCCGCTTCCTGGAGCTTCTATTATCGAGGAAGGCACAAAAAATAGTGTTGTAACCGATTTTGATGGTAAATTTAAGTTTACTGTCGAAAGCAGTTCTTCTGTAATCTTGGTGAGTTTTGTGGGTTATAAAACTAAAAAAGTTCCTGCTGGAAATGGCATTTTAAATATTCAATTGGAACCAGTTGCTACTAACTTGCAAGAGGTAGTTTTAGTTGGTTATGGATCGGTTACTAAAAAAGATGTAACGGGTGCAGTTTCTACTATTAATGCAAAAGAGATGAATCAAGGAGCAATTGTAAATCCGTTACAATTAATTTCTGGAAAAGCGGCGGGTGTAAATATCAATCAAATTGGTAGCGAACCTGGTTCTGGTCCAAGTGTACGTATTCGTGGAGTAAGTTCTTTAATTGGCGGAAGCGATCCTTTGGTTGTGGTAGATGGAATTCAGGGAAATTTAGATTTATTAAATTCGATTCCTCCAACAGAAATTGAATCGATCGATATTTTAAAAGACGCCTCAGCTACAGCCGTTTATGGATCTAGAGGAGCTGCTGGAGTAATTATCGTAAGAACTAAAACGAATAAAACAGGAAAAACAACTTTTGAATATGTAGGTTCTTCTTCTATCGATTTTATTCCAAAAAAATTAGATTTTCTAAATGCTGATCAATGGTGGACTGCAGCACAAAGTGTTGGAGTTCCTGCTTCTGCAAATCATGGCGCAAATACAGATTGGTACGGAATTTTAACACAAACAGGATTTACGCAAACACATACACTTTCATTTGGTGGAGGCAGTGAAAAATTTAGCTACCATGGATCTGTAAGTGCTATTTTGCAAGATGGTGTTGTGATTAACTCTAACAATAAAAAATACATTGCAAGATTACAAGCCACTCAAAAAGCGTTGGATGACAAATTAACTTTGACTTATAGTTTAACTAACGGAATTAGTAATACGGCAAGCAGTGTACAAAGTATTGGTAGAGTTAATCAGGTTTCAAACTTAATTTCTCAGGCTTATCAAATGCGTCCTACTGATCCTGTATTTGAATCAGACGGGACAACTTATTATACAGATCCTAACCTATTTCAATATTTGAATCCTTATGCGGCTCAACAAGAAATTACTAATGAGGGAAAATATGATAATTTATTCGGAAGTCTTAAAGCAGATTTAGATATAGTTGATGGTTTACAGGCTGGTTGGTTTGGAAGCTGGAGAAAGGCAAATAATTCAATCGGTTTTTATAATCCGGCAAAATCTACAGATGCAAACGCAATTAACCAAAAAGGTTTTGGAAATATCAATAATACTCGTCAAGAAGAAAAATTAATGGATATTAGTTTGAATTACAAAAAAACATTTGGAGTTCACTCTATTAATGCTTTGGCCTTGTACGAATGGCAGTACCAAAGCAAGCAAGAAAATTACTCTCAAGTAAGGGGTTTTATTAATGATTTAGCAACTTATAATAACCTTCAATTAGGTGACATTAGTAAAGCTCTTCCTGGTGATATTAAATCTTCTAAAGAAGATAGAACTCTAGCTTCTTTTTTGGCAAGAGTAAATTACTCTTTATTAGATCGTTATTTGGTTACAGCAAGTATCAGACGTGATGGTTCTTCTGTCTTTGGAGAAAATAACAAATGGGGAAATTTTCCATCTGCTTCTGCGGCTTGGCAAATTGCAAAAGAATCATTTATGGCCAATCAATCTGTAGTGAATGATTTGAAACTACGTGTAGGTTATGGCGTTACCGGAAATCAGCAAGGCTTGAAGCCTCTAAGTTCTCTTTCTTTGGTTGGTGCCTCAGGGACAACTTATTTTGGAGGTTCTCAAATTCCAAATTACAACATCACTCAAAATGGCAATCCAGATCTGAAATGGGAAACAAAAAAACAAACTAATATTGGTCTTGATTTTAGTTTAATTGACAGCCGATTGAGAGGTACAATTGATGTGTATACTGCAACAACAGATAATTTATTATTTGATTACACAGTACCTCAGCCTCCTTACCCACATGACAAAATTAAAGCCAACGTTGGTAGTATAAGAAATCAAGGTCTTGAGGTTGCTTTGGCGTATGATGTAATTCGTAATGAAAATACAACTTTTACTTTGGCAGGAAATGTTTCCTTTATGAATAATGAGGTTCTTAATCTAAGCGGAAGCATCAATGGTGTAGCATTAAATACAGATTATGTAAGCTGGGGTGCACCGAATTCTTATTTGATAAAAGGACAACCAATAGGAACATTTAATATTTTACAGCACCAAGGTAAAGATGCTGCAAATGCTGAAACAGTAGTAGACCAAAATGGTGATGGCGTTATTGACCAAGGAAGTATGAGTCTGGATCGTGTAATGCAAGGTTCTGCTTTACCAACTTATACTTTTGCTTTCAATCCAACTTTGAGATATAAAAAGTTTGACGCTTCTTTATTATTAAGAGGATCAGGAGGAAATAAAGTTTATAACACTGTAAATCAACGTTCAAGTTATATGGAAAACATCGGAAAAAGCAATGTTTTACAAAGTGCTGTTGATTTAGGTATTTACACCTCGCAATATTCTTCAAATTTATGGTTAGAAGATGGTTCTTTTGTTCGTTTAGAAAACGTTACGGCAGGATACAATTTTAGCTTTAAAGATCGATTTATAGAGTCAATTAGACTTTCTCTTACTGGAAACAACCTATTCCTTATCACCAACTATTCGGGTATTGATCCTGAAATTAACTTAAGTGGTAGTGGTGACGTTAATGATTATTTTGGAGGAGATAGAGGAATTTATCCTCGTACCAGAAGCATTTCGTTTGGTGTAAACGTTAAATTTAAATAGTAAAAGAAATGAAAATCAAAAATATATTTTTAGCAGGAAGCATTTGTTTCTTTGCTCTGACAGGTTGCACCAATGTTGACGAAAACGTGTACGATCAATACCCTGCGAAGGATTTTTATGGATCTCCTCAAGGAGCTGATATAGCCTTAGCAAGTGTATATGCACAAATTCCTGGTAATTGGAATGGCGTTGGTTATGCTGGTGCCGATATGGGTTGGTACGACTTAAATTCCATGTGTGCTGATGATCAAGTTATTCCTCACAGAAATACAGGTGACTGGTCAACTGAATTTGCAATTTTGTTCAAACACCAATGGTTGCCAACAGACGAAGTAGTTAAAAATACATGGAACTGGCTTTACAAATCAATTTTCAATGCCAACCTTGCAATACAACAATTGGAAGACTCTAAAGCGGATGCATCAAAAATTGCTGAAGCAAAAGTTTTAAGAGCTTTTTTCTATTATTTATTAATTGATGATTTTGGAAGTGTTCCGTTTTACACAGATAACAATATTACTGTTGACAAAATTCCACAAGCAAGTCGTCAGGTTGTATTTGATTTTGTAGTATCAGAATTAAAAGCCAATGTTGATTTACTGCCAGGTACTAAAGGTGGAGAATTTTACGGAAGATTCAATAAATGGGCTGGATACACTTTGCTTGCTAAAGTATACTTGAATGCAGGTGTTTTAACTGGAACTCCAAAATGGGCCGAATGTCTCGCCGCTTGTAATGTTGTAAATGGCGGTGGTTTTTCATTGCACCCTGCACTTTCAGATGCTTCAAGTCCGCTAGGAAATAAATATTATGAGTTGTTTGGAGATACAAGTCCTCAAGATGAAACAATTTTATCTATTTATACTACCGTTGATGTTGTAGGCCGTAATATTTTTACTGTACGCAGTTTGATTGGACCACATGCAAATGCTTTATTTGGTTACAGTGGTTGGAACGGATCTGTTGTTCCAAAAGATTTTTACCTAAAATATGACGATAAAGATATTCGTAAAAAACAATTTTTATTAGGACCACAACCAGGTAACGTAAATTATACATTAGACATCACTTCATTAGATAATCCCGGAGCGGGCGCTCAAGAAGGTGTTCGAAATGTTAAATTTTATCCTGCAGGTTCAATGAATGGTGGCGGAGCTTCAAATGATTTCCCAATTTATAGATATGCTGATGTTATATTAATGACAGCCGAATGTAATGTTCGTCTAGGCAATGCTGGAGCCGCTAAACCTTTAGTAGATGCTATTAGAACTCGTGCTGGTCTTGCTGCTTTACCTTCAAATCCTACTCTTGACGATATTTTTGATGAAAGAGGACGTGAGTTAAACTGGGAAGGACATCGTAGAGAAGATATGATTCGTTTTGATAAGTTTTTGTTGCCAAATGAATTCAAAGGTACTTCAGAAGAATATAGAAAAATATTCCCTATCCCAACTTCAGCTTTAAATGCAAATCCAGGACTAAAACAAAATCCAGGTTACTAAAACAGCTCAATACTATGAAAAAATATATAAATAAATTAGCAGCATTACTGGCATTAGTAATCGTTGCTACTTCTTGTGAATCTGATGCAGAATTAACCGTTTTAAAATCGGTTAGTTTTCCCTCTGCAATTACATCCTCTGCAAGTAAAATTGTGCTTACAGAAGATACAGCCGACGATACTGCAACAACTATTTCTTGGCCAGCTGTTGTTTTCCCGATTGAAGCACCTGTTTTATACACAGTTCAATTTGATCTTCCAGCAAATACTTCTGGTAGTAAGGCTTGGTTAACTGCTAAAACATTTGAAGCAGGAAACGATGTTTTGAGCAAATCTTTTACAGTTCGTGATTTGAATAAAATTGCAACAGATCTAGGAATACAACCAAATGTAGACGGAAAACTAGCAGTAAGAGTCGTGGCTGCCATGGATAGAAATATTTATTCGGATCCAATTGAAATAACGGTCACTCCTTACGAAAAAGCAGTTGCTTTTGGCAAAATTTTTATGCCTGGTGATTATCAAGGTTGGGCAGTTGAAACTGCTGCAGCTTTAACAGCAATAGAAAAAGGAATCTATCAAGGATATATGACTGCTGAAGGTACTGCATTAGCATTCAAATTAAATACTGCCAGAACATGGGCTGAATTTTACGGTGCAGGTGCTACTAATGAAGATTTAGTTAGAATGGATGATGATAATTTATTTCTTCCAAGTGCAGGTTCATACCAAATTAAAGTAAATTTGAACACGCTAAAATGGTCTGCTACTCCTTATGCATGGGGAATTGTTGGAACTGCTCAATCTGGAGGATGGGACAATAGCACGCCAATGAGTTATGATCATCAGACTAAAACATGGGAAGTAACAGCAGACTTAGTTCCTGGAGCATTGAAATTCAGATTGAACAACAAATGGGATGTTAATTACGGACCTAAAGATGCTACAACAAATACCATCAATCGTGACGATCAAGGCTCTTATACCATTACTGAAGCTGGAACTTATGAAGTTACGTTCACTATTGAAGAAACAGATCCAAACACAAATGGCTATCCTGCAACAGCAACATGCAGTATAGTTAAAAAATAATCTAACATCATTCATACTTGTTAGATTAGTTTTGAGTGAAACCTGCCTTTCTGAGCAAAAGGCAGGTTATCTAAAAAAATAAAACTGCCCGCTCAAAATCTATCAATTTTAATTTTAAAATCATGAAGTCTAACTCCAATATTTTTCTTGCTTTACTGCTTTCAATAGCTTTTGTATCGTGCAGTTCTTCTGAAGAAAATCCACAGCCTGAGCCAAATCCACAGCCTGGAAACGAATATCAGCAGTATGGATCACCATTTGATAAAGTTGCAGCCAACGAAGATGCCGTAATTTATCAGGTAAATGTGCGCTCTTTCAGTCCAGAAGGAAACTTAAAAGGCGTTCAGAAACGACTTGCAGATATACAGAAACTAGGTGCAAATGTCATTTATCTGATGCCGATTTATCCTGTTGGAAAAATAAAAACTGCCGGAAAATTAGGTTCTCCATATTCTATTAAAGACTACAAAGCGGTTAATTCTGATTATGGGAACTTAGAAGACCTTCGCGCTCTAGTTACAGAAGCACACAGCAAAAATATGGCGGTGATTTTAGACTGGGTTGCCAATCATACTTCTTGGGATAATCAATGGATAACCGCCCATCCAGACTGGTACCAAAAAGACGCTAGCGGAAATATTACCATTCCGCCTGGAACAAACTGGCAAGATGTGGCGCAGTTAAATTATACCAATGTTGAAATGAAAAAAGCCATGATCGATGCCATGTCCTATTGGGTTTACAATGCCAATATTGATGGTTTTAGATGTGATGCTGCCGATTTTGTTCCGATGAATTTCTGGTCAGAAGCGATTACTGCAATCCGTAAAATAAAGAACCAAAGGATGATTTTGATGGCAGAAGGTACTAGAGTTAATCATTTTGATGCAGGATTTGATTATACTTTTGGTTTTGCCTATTTCGGCGCTTTAGAAAAAGTGTTCTCAGAAGCTCAGCCTGCAAGCTATCTTCAAACAGAAAGCTCTAAAGAATATGGGCAGTTAGATGCTTCAAAAAGAATAGTGCGCTATACCACTAACCACGATGTCAATCTTTCTGACGGAACTCCGCTTGAACTTTTTGGAGGAAAAAAAGGATCTCTTGCAGCTTTTGTAATTGCATCGAGTATGAAATCTGTTCCTATGATTTACAATGGTCAGGAAATTGGATACAACAAACGCATTGATTATTTTGACAATGTGCCAATAGATTGGTCTACTGCAGATAACGATATGCTTTTGGAATATCAAAAAATAATTGCCTTTAGAAATTCAAGTGAAGCACTTCGAAAAGGAAAACTGACCGGTTACAGCAGTAATGATGTGAGCGTTTTTACTATGGAAACCGCAGCTGACAAAGTTCTAATTGTTGCCAATATCAAAAACAAATCGCTCAAATATACTGCTCCAACAGCTTTGGCTAACACCAATTGGACAGACGCATTAACTGGAAATCAAATAGCAATTGGCACAGAAATCAATTTAGAAGCTTACCAATATTTAATCCTTAAAAAACAATAACGCTTCTGATACAAATAGATTTGTAAAAACTAAAAAACATGAATTTTCAATCCCAAAAAATACTGTTCCAAATTCGTTTGGGCAGGAAAACTGCGCTTTTATTTTTCGTTTGCTTCTGCTCATTAGCAGTTAAAGCACAAGAAATAACTTCGCCAGACAAAAATCTTTCCTTAAAATTTGAATTGAAAGAAGGCGGAATCCCTTCTTATCAATTATCATACAAACAAAAACCGGTTATTAAACCTAGTTCTTTAGGTTTAGAACTTCAAAATATGCCTTCGTTTTTGGATGGTTTTACCGTTACAAATACAGCACAATCTTCTGTTGATGAAAGTTGGAATCCGGTTTTAGGTGAAGAAAAAACAATTCGAAATCATTATAACGAATTGGTTGTCACTTTAGCGCAAGCGAAAAACAATAACAGATTCATTAGAATTCGTTTCCGTTTATTCAATGATGGATTAGGATTTAGATATGAATTTCCAAAACAAAATGACCTGAACTATTTTGTAATTAAAGAAGAACGCTCGCAATTTAACTTGACTGGAAATCATAAAATCTTCTGGATTCCAGGAGATTATGATACCAACGAATATGCGTATACCACTTCAAAGATTTCAGAGATTCCGTCGCTGATGAAAAAAGCCACTATCGAAATCAATTCGCAGTGGCCAATCGCTGCATTATCAGTACAAACACCATCAATGATGAAATCTGATGACGGTTTATACATCAACATTCACGAAGCAGGATTAATCAATTATCCAGCCATGTATCTTGAAGTTGATCCTGTAAACAACAAAATGATCAGTCATTTGGCTCCCGATGCCGTTGGTGCAAAAGGTTACATGCAAACCGATGCACAATCTCCTTGGAGAACTATTGTGGTAAGCGATAAAGCGACAGATATTCTAGCTTCCAAATTGATTTTAAACCTTAACGAGCCTACAAGCTATAAAGATGTTTCTTGGATAAAACCAGTAAAATACATCGGAATCTGGTGGGAATATTTCGTTGCAGGAAGAAGTACTTGGGCTTTCGGACAGGAAACAAACGTAAAATTAACTGATGATTTTACCAAACTTACGCCAAACGGAAAACATGGAGCCACAACAGAACGCGCAAAAGAATATATTGATTTTGCCGCTAAAAATGGCTTTGATGCGATTCTTATTGAAGGTTGGAATATTGGTTGGGAAGACTGGATTAATAACTGGAAAGAAGAAGTTTTTGATTTTGTAACGGCTTATCCTGATTTTGATGTAAAAGCAGTTCATAAATATGCCGCTTCAAAAGGCATAAAAATTATCATGCATCACGAAACTTCAGGATCGGCAACCAATTACGAACGCCGTTTGGATCGTGCTTTTCAGTTTATGAATGATAATGGTTATGATGCTGTAAAAACAGGATATGTTGGAAAAATTATTCCGCGTGGCGAACATCACGACGGACAATGGATGGTGAATCATTACATTAACGTTGCGAAACGTGCTGCCGATTATAAAATTATGATTAACAGCCACGAAGCCGTTCGACCAACAGGATTAAACAGAACTTATCCAAACTGGATTGCTCAGGAATCAGCGCGCGGTACCGAGTTCGAATCTATGGGAGGATTAGCTCCAGATCACACCACCATTTTACCATTTACACGTTTAATGGGTGGTCCAATGGATTATACGCCAGGAATTTTCCAAACCGATCTTTCGTATTACGGAACTGGAAGTTCACAACGAGTAAACACCACTTTAGTAAAACAATTGGCTTATTATGTAACCATGTACAGTCCACTGCAAATGGCTGCTGATATTCCTGGAAATTATGAGCGTTTTCCAGATGCTTTTCAGTTCATTAAAGATGTAGCTGTAGATTGGGATAACAGTTATATTTTGGAAGCTGAACCTGGAGATTATATTACAATTGCACGTAAAGCAAAAGGCAAAAACGAATGGTTTATTGGCGGAATTACAGATGAAAATGCAAGAACAGCAAACATTTCATTTGATTATTTACCTGCAGGAAAAAATTTCGTCGCCACAATTTATGCCGATGCTAAAGACGCTAACTGGAATAAAAATCCACAAAAATATATGGTTACTAAATTTATCGTAAACTCAAAAAGTAAACTGAAGCAATATTTAGCTCCTGGCGGTGGTGTAGCCATCAGCATCAAAGAAGGAACTGCTTCAGATTTAAAAGGATTGAAAAAATTATAATTTAAGGTGCTATCCCGATAGCTATGGGGACTGAAACACTCAGTTTCTAAGTTTTTTGCCACGAATTACGCGAATTCCACGAATTAAAAACCGCAAATGAAAATTTGTGCTAATTCGTGTAATTCGTGGCAAGAAACCTATGCTCATTTTTGAGCAAAATTAAAACTTACTATTTTGAAAACTATTAACCACAAATGTTTGTCGAATTTAAAAACAATGCGAGTGAGAATGAATTTTAGTTAGAAATGCCGACAAGCATGCAAAAAACTACTATTATGAAAATCAAAATTACCACTAGATTATTTCATATTGCCAAAGCAATATTTTGCTTTCTAATATTATTTGCAAGTTCCGTTTATGCTCAGGATCCTGTGCAATACGGAACCCCATTTGCAGGTGTGCCCGATACTCGAGATGTAAACATGTATCAAGTGCATATACGTCCGTTTAGTGCCAACGGAGATTTAGCCGGAGTAACTGCTCGATTAGACAATATTAAAGCACTCGGCACCAATGTAATTTATTTAATGCCGATTTTCCCCCACGGAACCGATTCCCGAAGTTCACCTTCGCCCTATTGTATCAAAGATTTTAAAGCTGTTGGCTCAGAGTATGGCTCACTTGCCGATTTAAGAACTCTGGTTGATGGCGCTCACAGCCGCGGAATGGCCGTAATTTTAGATATTGCCATTAACGGAACTTCATGGGATCATGGCTGGACAGTTTCGCATCCTGAATACTACAAACGAACAGGAACAACGATTCAGCAATTAGGAAACTTCTCTGATATTGCAGCATTGGATCTTAATAGTTCTGCAACAAGAGCAGCTATTAAAGATGCTATGCGCTACTGGATTTTCGCAGCCAATATTGATGGTTACCGTTGCGATTATGCCAACAATCCTCCTTTGGATTTCTGGTCTGAAGTGAATTCAAATCTTCGCGGAATTACATCTCATAAATTATTAATGCTAGCCGAAGGAGACCGACAAGAGAACTTTGAAGTTGGTTTTGACATGAATTATGGAGACCGATGGTTTCACGCTGGTTTATATGATATTGCTAGTGGAGGTCCAGTTTCCCAACGAATTCAAGATCAGACGACATATGAATATGCGAAAGCAACAGGAAATCAGCAAATCGTTAGATATACTGGAAATCACGATACATATACCAATGATGATGGTGTGAGAAGACCATTTGTAGTATTTAAAAATCATAACGGAATAGTTGCCAATTTCTTAGTTTCAGCTTACATGAGAGGCGTTCCTTTTTTAATGAGCGGACAAGAAATTGATTACGAACCAAAGACAGATTGGCCTTGGCAAAACTTTAAATTCAACTGGTCGCAAAACCCAACTGCCGCAGCTGATTTTGCTAAAATTCTAAATTTTAGAACGCAAAGTGCAGCTATACGACGTGGTGACTTGACTACTTATGCAAACGATGACATCAGCATTTTCACTAAAACATTAGGAACAGAAAAAGTAATCGTAATGTCGAATTTGAGAAACGCAGCAAAATCGTATGTTATTCCAGCGGCTTTAGCAGGAACTTATGTAAATCCATATAACAATAATGCTTCGGTAACTTTAACCGCAGGTTCTACTCGTAATTTTGCTGCTTACGAATATTTGGTTTTAACCAATACCAATGCACCTCTTGTAGCCGTTACAGGAGTTTCTGTTAGTCCGACAACCGTAACAGTTGGTTTAGGTACTACGCAACAATTAAACGCTACAATCGCTCCTGCAAATGCGACAAACCAAAGCGTAAGCTGGTCTTCTAGCAATACAGCTATAGCAACTGTAAATGCATCTGGGTTAGTTACGGCAGTTTCTGCTGGAACAACAACTATTACAGTTACAACTGCTGACGGAAACAAAACAGCAACTTCAGCTATAACTGTTGCTGCAATTCCTGTTTCTTCTGTTGCAATTTCTCCTGCTTCTGCAAGTTTATATGCCGGAAACACGCAACAGCTTACAGCAACGATTTCGCCTACAAATGCAACCAACAAAAATGTAACTTGGTCATCAAGCAACACAGCAATTGCAACGGTGAATTCAAGCGGACTTGTCACAGCAGTTTCTTCAGGAACTGCAACGATTACAGCAACTACTCAAGACGGAAACAAAACGGCTTCAGCAACTATTACAGTAAATCCAAATACAAATTTCACGGTATATTTCTACAAACCATCAAATTGGGGAACTGGAATTAAAATTTACTATTGGAATGCATTACCAACAGGCGTTTTAGCAACTGCAACATGGCCTGGAGTAAATATGACCGATGCTGGAAATGGCTGGTATAGCTACACTTTCACAAATGTAACCTCAACCAATTTAATTTTCAACGACGGAACCAACCAAACGGCCGATTTAAGCAGAAATAAAAACGGATGGTACATGAACAGCGCTTGGTACGATTCTAACCCGGGAACTGGCGTTGCTGTTACAAGTGTTAGTTTAAGTCCAACGACAGCTTCATTAAATGTTGGCGGAACACAGCAATTGACCCCAACAATTCTTCCTGCAAATGCAACTAATAAATCGGTAACATATAGTTCAAATAATACAGCTGTAGCCACTGTAAATGCTTCTGGTTTAATAACCGCTGTCGCGAATGGAACAGCGACAATTACCGTTACAACTGTTGACGGAAGTAAAACTAGCACTTGTTTGGTATCGGTTACAACAGCTTCTGGAGGAGGAAATTACTACACGATCAAAAACAGATGGACAGGCGCTTATTTATCTGACGCAGGAACAAATACAGGTTACGGAACAAGCGTTTCAGGAAACAACTACAAATGGCAAAAAATCGCAATTGATGCCACTTATTTTGTATTGAAAAATGTTGCAACAGGAGAATTAATGAATATTGAAGGGCAAACAGGAAATGTACAATGCAACATTACTGATACTACTTTCTGGAGCGCGCAATGGTCAAGCGATTACATTGACGGAACTTGGACTCGTTTAAGAAACAGATGGCAGACAGGAAATATTATTCATATCGAAAACCTGACAGGTTCGGCACAATACGGAAATTCACAAGATGGTTGGTATAGCGCACAATGGCAATTGGAAGCAACAACAGTTGGAACATCAAAAATGGCTTTAAATGTTGAAGAAGTTTCTACAATAGAGCCTGCAATTAGTATTTATCCAAATCCGGCAATTAACAATGAATTTAATATTTTAATGCCTGAATTAGCAAGTGGAGATACGGCTGAAATTTTCGTTTCAGATTTGAACGGAAGAACTCTTTTAACACAAAAACTTTCTGCTTCGGGACAAGTTAATCATCATTTATCTACAGGAATTTATATAGTGAACATTGCTTCTAAAGATTTTAATGTGACCAAAAAACTGATTGTTAAATAATTCTTTTTGCCACGAATTTCGCGAATTTTCGCGAATTAAAATTTGTGATGATTCGTGTAATTCGTGGCAACTTTTTTTAAAACGAATAATTCAGAGCAAGTCCGAAATTATTCTCCGATGTGATTTCATTTTTATTTAATGCCGGTTTAAAAGTTAAATTCTCATTTACATTAAACTGAGATAACGCAGCATCAACATTGGCATCGATAATGTTTAAGACATAAAAACCAACGATAAACAAAGCAGATAAATCCCTATTTCTTTGATAGCCTTTTTGAGCTGTAATCAATTGGCTTTCGCTTAATCTTGCTAAAAATTCAGAATCGCTTTTTTTACCTTCAAGCCGATTTTTGTATTCGTTTCTATAAAGATTGTAATTCTTCTGATTGTCTATGTAGAAATAGACACTTTTACCAATAGCACCATATATCAAAGGAAGTTTCCAATATTTTTTATTATAAATCTATCCTAAACCAGGCAAAACTGCTGAATAAAATGCCGCTTTTGCTGGGCGAAGTGGATCAATAGTTTCTGATTTTAAGGAATCATTAGAAATAATTCTATCTTTTCCCTGAGCAAAAATTGAAGTAAATCCAAAAAGTAAAAAAAGAACAACAAGTTGATTCTGCATATAAAGTGTCTTTGAAAATTTTGGTTCAAAGAAAACTTTTTAGTTCTAAGATTTTTCTTAAGTAAAAGATAAAGAAAACTTAATTTTTTTATCAAATTTCAAACAACAATGAAAAAAGTTGTACTCATCCCTGATTTATAATATTGAAAAGTTTTCTGAGATTTTTAATAAAGCTTATTTCATCTTTTTTTACCATTTTTTACTCATAATATTTATAAGTTTTAGTACTTGTGGATGAAGGAGTGGATGAACTTCCTTGATAAATAGAATGAATGATATTAATTGGAAAATTATCTTCATTATATGTCATCTGCCTTATAACAGAACTCGTAGAACTTTTTATTGAAATAATATTGTTAGGCGACATAGCAATTATTGAATTAGTATTGCTAAACATCCAATAGTAAAGACTCTCATTATGATATTTATAACTTAAATATTCAGGGCTTTTTTTGTTATCATATTCATAGTCAAAAATTAAGTCGGGGTTTTGATTTGTATTTGCACGATTGATAACCTTTATAATATTACCATTACTGTCATATTTAAACTCCTTAATTAAATATTCATCAAAATTAGAAGGAGTAATTTGAATCGTTTTAATTATTCTTCTATTATTATCAATATATACTTCAGAAATTAAATCTTTAGATTTATTTAAAGCTGTTTCAATATGATTTTTTACGATAATTTTGTCCGCAAAATATTCTAATACCGAATAATCAGCCGTACCTTCTTTAACTACTTTAATTAATCTATTCTGAGTATCATAGGAGTAAGAACTTTTAAGTTTTTCATTTGCTATTAAAGTTATTGAAGCTATAAGCTTTCCTTTATTATTATACTCATAACGATATTCCGTTATCATTATTCCAGGTGTATTAGGAATTACTTTCGTTAAATATCCGTTTTCATATTCAAATTCTTCTTTACCATCCTTTTCAGAATCTACAGATTTTAATAATCCCTTTTTTAAATTTGGATTATTTTCGGTAGAATTATCGGAACTACAGCTACAAACAATAACTAAAATCAAAAAATAAAATATTCTAATTTTTTTACTCATATATGGTAAGACTAATTTAACACAAAACAATTAACTCAAACTTTACTCCTCAAACAACTCCATCAATTCCAGCGCACGTTTTATAGACTTCACGTTCTCAAAAGTCAATAACAAACGTAAACCATTCACGGTTTGTTTTTCTTTCATTTTGCAAAGATTACTATGCTTTTGAACGAAGTTTAAAACGTTTCTGAACTTCACAGATTGATAATAATCAGACTGCTGATCTGAAACGAAATAACCAATCATTTTGCCTTGTTTCAAAACCAATTTCTCTATTCCGACTTTTGTAGCAATCCATTTTATTCTAATGCTGTTTAATAAAGCAACAGCAGGTTTTGGCAATGGTCCGAAACGGTCGATTAGTTTTTTCTCAAATTCCTGTAATCCCGCTTCGTCTTTTATAGCGCCTAATTCGTTATATAAAACCAAACGTTCCGAAACGTTATTGATATATTCATCTGGGAATAAAAGCTCAAAATCAGCATCGATTTGAATGTCTTTTACGTATTCTTTTGTATCGATATCATTTTCCTCAGGATACAAATCTTTGAATTCGTTTTCCTTCAATTCTTCAATCGCTTCATTCATGATTTTTTGGTACGTATCAAAACCAATTTCATTAATGAAACCGCTTTGCTCACCACCCAATAAATCTCCTGCTCCTCGAATCTCCAAATCTTTCATCGCAATGTTGAAACCGCTTCCCAATTCGCTAAATTGCTCCAATGCCTGAATACGTTTTCTCGCATCTTCGGTCATTGATGAATACGGCGGACAAATGAAATAACAGAATGCTTTTTTATTGCTTCGCCCTACTCGACCGCGCATTTGATGCAAATCTGACAATCCAAAATTATTGGCGTTGTTGATGAAAATCGTGTTCGCATTTGGAACGTCCAATCCGCTTTCAATGATTGTGGTTGCCACCAAAACATCAAAATCTCCGTTCATGAAACCTAACATCAATTCTTCAAGTTTGGCACCATCCATTTGTCCGTGGCCAATTCCGACTCTTGCATTTGGAACCAAACGCTGAATCATTCCTGCCACTTCTTTTATATTTTCAATTCTATTATTAATGAAAAAAACCTGTCCGTTTCTCTGAATTTCATAAGAAATAGCATCACGGATAATTTCTTCATTAAAACCAACCACATTAGTTTCAATAGGATATCGATTTGGCGGAGGCGTTGTAATTACCGATAAATCTCGAGCCGCCATTAACGAAAACTGTAAAGTTCTCGGAATTGGCGTTGCTGTCAAAGTCAGCGTATCAACATTCGCAGCAATAGTTTTCAGTTTATCTTTTACGTTTACTCCGAACTTTTGTTCCTCATCGACAATCAATAAACCAAGATCTTTAAAAACTACATTTTTGTTTACTAACTGATGTGTTCCAATTACAATATCTAGTTTTCCTTCAGCTAAATCTTTTAAGGTTTGTGTTTTTTGTTTCGCTGTTCTAAATCGATTTAAGTAACCTACTGAAACCGGCATATCTTTCAAACGTTCCGAAAAAGTTCGATAATGCTGATAAGCCAAAATAGTTGTGGGAACTAAAACTGCTACTTGTTTGCTATTATCAACCGCTTTAAAAGCGGCACGAATCGCCACTTCTGTTTTCCCGAAACCAACATCCCCGCAAACCAAACGATCCATTGGGCGATCGCTTTCCATATCGGCTTTTACTTCTGCCGTCGACTTCATTTGATCTGGCGTATCTTCATAAATAAACGAACTTTCCAATTCGTTTTGAAGATAACTGTCAGTCGCAAATTGAAAACCTTTTTCTAAACGGCGTTTTGCATAAAGCTGAATCAAGTTGAATGCAATATGTTTTACGCGCGCTTTGGTTTTCTGTTTTAAAACTTTCCAAGCGTTCGAGCCTAGTTTATAGATTTTAGGAGGCGTTCCGTCTTTTCCGTTGTATTTCGAAATTTTATGAAGCGAGTGAATACTCACATATACAATATCATTATCAGCATAAACCAATTTTATGGCTTCTTGTGTTTTTCCTTCGACTTGAATTTTCTGCAAGCCGCCAAACTTCCCAATTCCGTGATCAATGTGTGTTACATAATCACCAACCGAAAGTGCAGTTAATTCTTTAAGCGTAATATTCTGCTTTTTAGAATATCCGTTTTTAATGTTGAATTTATGATAACGTTCAAAAATCTGATGATCGGTATAAGCTGTAATCTGATTTTCTTCATCAATAAAACCTTGGTACAAAGGCAATACAATCGTATGATATTGCTTTCTGATATTTTCTGAATTGGCTTCATCCAAAGATTCAAAAATATCATGAAAACGTTTTGCCTGCGTATCATTCGAACAAAACAGATAATTGACATATCCGTTAAAATGATTATCGCTCAGATTATTCAGCAATAAATCAAATTGTTTATTGAAAGATGGCTGTGGCTGAATATGAAATTCGAATTTCTTAGTTGTTTTATAAACTGGTCTTGAAGCCAATTCTACAACCGAAAAATCTAAAGATCTTTTGATAAATGACGCCTGATTTAAAAATAATTGTTCTGGCGTAGCATGCTTTATTTCTTTCGAAAGTTTTTCAAAGGCTTCTTCTGCCCTTGCAAATTGTTTGTCAAGCTGGCTAAAAAGTCCTTCGGTATTTTGAATAAAAAGAACTGTTTTTTCGGCAATATAATCTAAGAAACTCTCACGGTTTTCCTGAAAAAGTTTGTTTTCAACATTCGGGATAATCGTGATTTTTTTGTGTGTTTCGACAGATAATTGCGTTTCAACATCAAAAGTTCTGATGCTATCTACTTCGTTTCCAAAAAATTCAATTCGGTACGGATGATCATTCGAAAAAGAGAATACATCGACAATTCCTCCACGAACTGAAAATTCTCCTGGTTCGGTAATAAAATCAACTCTTTTAAATTCATATTCGAACAAGACTTCGTTGATAAAATCGATAGAAATCTTATCATTCAAAGCCACTTTTAAAGTGTTTTTATCAAGTTCTCTTCTCGTAACAACTTTCTCAAAAAGCGCTTCTGGATAAGTAACAATTACGGCTGGTTTTTTTCTAGAATTAATTCGGTTTAAAACCTCAGCACGAAGCAAAACATTGGCATTATCGGTTTCATCAATCTGGTACGGACGGCGAAATGAAGCGGGATAAAACAATACATCTTGTTCTCCAATCATTTGCTCCAAATCGTTCAGGTAATATGCTGCTTCTTCTTTATTATCTAAAACAATCAGAAAAGGCAATTCAGTTTTTCTAAAAACAGAACGTATTATAAAAGAAACAGCAGATCCCAACAATCCGCTGATGTTCATTTTTACCTGATTTCCTTCCAGTAAATTTTTAGCAATCTGCTCGGCTTTTGGCAGATTGTCGTATGTAGTATATAAAGCGTTTTTACTCAACTCTTGGTATATTTTTATCTAATGGCGGTGCCGAACTCGGAATCGCGCGTGTTGTGTCTAACATTCTAAGGAAATCTTCTTCTCCTTGTTCTTTAGGAATTTTGGCTTTTTCGACAATTTTATCCATTTGTCTTTCTAAAGAAATCAGTTCTTTATTGATTTCCTGTATTAAAAAAACCACTTTATCATCTGGAATTTTACTTAAATGAATAAATAAATCCAGCATTTTAATTTTTGTAATTAAAATAGAAATACGGCTTTTGATTTGAGGCTGGTTAAATTGTGCCGGAATATTATTGTTCAACGCCATTGCTTTCTTAGAAATAGCAGCCGATTTTTTCTGAAAAGCTCCAATTGTTTTCCTTGGTTTCTCGCCAATCTCTTTCATAAATTCGCGCCACTCTGTCCACGAATTTAATTGTGATTCTGAAATTTCGTTAATGGGTTCGTCTAGAAAAGTCCAACCTTTATTTATATTATTAAAAATAGCTTCTTTCTTTTTTGCTTCTTTTGCATTTTCTGCAAGGCGTTTTTCATTTTCATTTTGGCAAGAAAATAATACAGTTGTCAAAAGCAGAAAAAGAGATATTTGGTATTTCATTTATGTAATAATGTTAGGCTGCAAAGTTACGAAGTAAATTTACAAATATGAATTCTGTTTTTTGCTAAAGATTCTATAAATCAAGGTTATCTTTTTCTTAGCAGATGAAGTCAAATAAGGCGCTTTTTTTCGTTTTAATTCTATTAAAAATGCTCTTTAAAACCAAAAATACAAAGACACAAAGACACACCCCCTGTAAAAGCGAATAATCCAACAAAAAAACTTTTTAATTATTGAATTAATAATTTATAATTCCAGAAAGCAGATGTAATTGCGAAAACGTTATATTTGTGTCTCTAAAATTCTCGGAAAAATGAATCCAAAAATATTGATCATTGGCGCTTGCGGACAGATCGGAACAGAGCTGACTCAAAAACTGCGCAAAATATACGGAACAGAAAACGTAATCGCTTCTGATATCCGAAAATTAAATACTGATGTTGTGAATTCAGGACCTTTTGAAGTAGTCAATGCTTTAGATTTTAATCAGATCGAACATTTGGTTGAAGTGCATAAAATTACCGACATCTATCTGATGGCTGCACTTTTATCTGCAACTGCCGAAAAAAATCCTGCTTTTGCGTGGGATTTAAATATGAATTCACTATTTCATGTTTTGAATTTAGCTAAAGCTAAAAAGATTCAGAAGATTTTCTGGCCTTCAAGTATCGCTGTTTTTGGACCAACAACTCCAAAAGAAAATACACCGCAATATACGGTAATGGAACCTTCTACAGTTTACGGAATCAGTAAACAAGCAGGCGAAAGATGGTGCGAATATTATCATAATATTTATGGTGTTGATGTTCGCAGTATTCGTTATCCAGGCTTAATTAGCTGGTCTACTCCTCCAGGAGGCGGAACTACAGATTATGCTGTAGATATTTTCTACAAAGCAATTGCCGATAAAAAATACGAATGCTTCTTGTCATCAGAAACTAAAATGCCAATGATGTATATGGATGATGCAATTGATGCGACTATTAACATCATGAAAGCACCGGCTGAAGAAATCAAAATACATTCTTCATACAATCTAGCTGCAATGAGTTTTACTCCAACTGAAATTGCTGCAGAAATCAAAAAACATATTCCTGAATTTGAAATTACTTATAATCCAGATTTCCGTCAGAAAATTGCGGACAGCTGGCCAGCAAGTATAGATGATGCTGAAGCAAGAAAAGACTGGGGATGGAATCATAAATTTGATTTGGAATCTATGACAAAAGATATGATTGAGCATTTGAGTTAAATTTTGATTATCATAAAAAAATAAAATCCCGTTTAGAAATTTCTAAACGGGATTTTATTTTTTATACAAACAACATGTATTATGATTACTTATTCGCATTAAAATATTCAATAAAAGAAGTAATTATTTCTTTATTTATTTCTCTAATTTGTTCGATTTGTTCTAAATTACAATTGTTTTCTTTGATATATTTATTTCCCAAATCTTTTAATACAATATCAGCTTCTTCCAAGACATCCCGAAAAATTATCAACCTCGTTTTATATTGACTTACTGTTCCATTATGAACAGGCATCAAATCTTTCTTATTCTCAACTGCTTTGTTTGCTATTTCTCTGTAATCTTCCATAATCAACTAAAATATAATTCAATCTCTTCGACTGTCAAAACACCTGACGTTTTTAATGCTAATGTAATTTGTGCGAGATCCTTTGCACAAATTTTTCCGATAACCTTACAAGATTTATCTTGTATTTTACTTTGGATATTCTCAGAAGATGATTTTATCGGAGAATTACATGATGCAAAAGAATCATGATGTAAAAATGGATTATCTGACTTTAGTATTGGAATTTGAAGGTCTAATAATTTTTTGTCCTTAGCAATAAAAGGATGAATACTAGAATTTATATATACCGAACATGTGTAAACAATATCCTGAGAAATTCCTATTACAATGAACATTTTTAAATGATCAATTCCTGGAAAATCATGTAGAAAAACATCTCCTTTACTCAATCCTGCATTAAATATTTTCTGCAATTCATCACCACCAAATAAATCTCTGAACTTACTCATTAATATTATCTATTGAAGATGGTTTTTTAACAAGTTTTGCTCTTTAAGGTAATCAATATAGCTTTCATCAGATTCAATTTCCTTTAAAATATCTACAAATGAAATAGCTGAATTATTAACCGTATTAATCCATGCTTCTCCATGCGATAACTCTCTAATTTCGTTCCATGACATATTTCCATATTTGTCTAAAGAAATATTCAATTGTTGCAAATCTGTTTGAGATAATTTATTTAGATTTGGCTCCGATTCTTCCTTTAATAAGCAACCTTCAACTACAGAAAAATATTTTGAAAAATGTCCGTTATCCTTAAAATAGCCATTACCTTTTACTGATTTAAAAATATCGTACAAATAAGAAGGAACTGGTCCATCATTCATCGCAATATAATTATCTCCTGTAATAGTTCTTCCGTACTTTAAAAGATGTTCTCTATCAGCAAAAAAAAGAATTTTAAAAATTTTATGAAAATCTTTTCTACTTAATTTTGTAAGAATGTAAAGAACTGCATTGATAGCTCTATCCTCATCAAATACTATTTTGAAATCTTTTATCATTTTACAAAGTTAATAATTTTTTAGAATTTTAAAAAGCAAGATATTCTTTGAAGGAAAAAGATTATATTTTAAATTGAGTTATTTAGCAGGAATAAAAAAATCCAAAGCCAGAAACCTGCTTTGGATTTTTTTATGTTTGAGATTGAGAATCTTTATTTCACTTCAAAAACATTATTTGCTTGTTTTACATCAGCCATTAATCCGCTTGGATCGATCGTGATTTTTTTGATTGACGTTTTGTTTTTGTCAATTGTAAAACTATAGTTTTGCTGTGCCCAAGCCCAGTCTTCTAAAACTGTTCTTTTTTCGTTCGGGTTTGGATTTGGTTTAATGAAATTCATCATTCTTAACGGAATATAGAATGTCTCAGATGTTCCGTCAGTATAATCTACTTTCAAATCAATTGGCATTGGCATTCTTCCAATTCTTTCTAAAGAAACTGTTGTTTTTCCTGCATTGTCAGCTACATCCTTAATTCCGTAATCGATCGTATTTAAGGTTTGTGTCCAATCTATTAAATACCAATCTAACTCCGCTCCAGAAACTCTTTCGGCTGTTCTTTTGATATCGTTTGGAGTTGGGTGTTTGAATTTGAAGTCGTTGAAATATCTTTTTAAAGTTGCATCAACATTCTCTTTTCCAATTACATATTCTAATTGAGAAAGGAAAAGACTTCCTTTAACATAAGAAGAAATGCTGTACGGACGGTTTTCATCGTAACGATCTCCGTGAGTTGTCTGTGGCTGTTCTTTACCAGAATTTACTAAACTGTAATACGCTTTGTAATTTCCAACAAAAGGGTTTACTTCTTTTTTATCCCCTTTTAATTCATTCAATGCACTGTCTTCGATATAAGTTGTAAAACCTTCATCCATCCAAGGGTGTTTTGATTCGTTTGAAGCTAAAATATGCTGGAACCAAGAATGTCCTAATTCGTGCGTTGCAGTTCCCAAAATTCCCTCAAGAGTTCCGTTTCCTAACATTAGAGTACACATTGCGTACTCCATTCCACCGTCTCCACCTTGAATAAATGAATATTGTTTGTACGGATAAGCTCCTACTCTCTGGTTGTAATACTCCATTACTTTAACCATTAAAGGCTCTAACTGTTTCCAGTTTGCAGTTGTTTTTTCGTTGTTTTTGTAGAAGAAATGCAAATCAACATCGTTTGGTCCTTTTACAATATCGTGTGTATATTCTTTATCGGCAGCCCATGTAAAATCGTGAACATTTGGCGCAATAAAATGCCATGTCAGCGTTTTTGTTTTTTTAGGATATGTAACAGTCACACCTGCATCTTGGTAACCGTGTCCAATAGAATTTTTGTCTTGCAAATATCCAGAACCACCAATTGTGTAGTCTTTGTCAATTGTAATTTTTACATCAAAATTACCCCAAACACCGTGAAATTCTCTTGCAATATAAGGATCTGCGTGCCATCCTTCAAAATCAAATTCGGCTAATTTTGGATACCATTGCGACATAGAAAGTTCTACTCCTTCAGAATTGTTTCTTCCAGAACGACGAATTTGAACTGGAACTTGTCCGTCAAAATCTAATGTAAAAGTTGTTTTAGAATTTGGAAGGATTGGTTTTGCCAAAGTCACTTCTAGGATTGTTCCTGAAACTCTTGTTTGAGCTGTAACACCGTCTTGTTTGAAGTTTGCAATTTTTAAATAACCAATTTCATTTGGTTTTAAAGTTTCAATACGGCTTTGCTTTACTTCTTTTCCGTCAGCTTGTTTTACTTTGTTTACCATTCTTCCGTCTGGATCTTTAATAAAATGAAGACGCGCATCCATTTCGCTTCCTGGTTGAAAAGCGTTTGGAAACAAATGATAGAATACTTTTCTCAGAGTATCAGAAGAATTGTTGGTATAAACCAATTCTTGTTTCCCTTTGTACTGATAGTTTTTTACGTCCATTGAAACCTCCATTTTATAGTCAGCGTGCTGCTGCCAATATGGGGCGCTTTGTGCAAAAGCTGAGTTAAAACCTAAACTTAGGAAAGAAAGTAAAATAATTTTTCGCATGTTTATATGTAATAGAAAATGGAAGAGCGTTAGCCCTTCCATCGGATTAATAGTGTATTATCGTTTATTTTTTAGACATCTTTTCTGCCATTAATAAGGCATTGTAAGCATTTACCATCTTAGCGGTTTTTGATGATTCTGAAGAAGAAACAGCTGCTGGTTTTTCTCCAGGATTTTCACTTTTTCCTAAAACTACCGTTGAAGGAAGCGCTACTCCAGAGTCCATCAAAATCTTTTTAACTTGAGCCGCTTTTAATTTTGGATAGTAAGAACGAATTAAAGCCGCAACACCTGCTGCATTTGGAGATGCCATTGATGTTCCTTGCAAATACTTGTATTTATTGTTCGGAACTGTTGCATAAATTTCTTCACCTGGAGCAAAAACGTCTACGTTTATTTTTCCAAAGTTTGAAAATGAAGCGACAACATTTTCTCCGTATGATTTATTAATTGCTCCAATTGTAATTAAATTATCTGCAAATTCTTTTATGTTGTCTTTAGAATCATTTGGATAATTAATGTTTTTAGTTTCATCAATATTGTAACCGTCGTTACCTGCAGCATGAACAATTAAAACATCTTTTTTGGCCGCATAAGCAATCGCATCATAAACCCATTGTTTGTGCGGAGAGAAGCTTTTTCCGAAACTTCCGTTGATTACTTTTGCTCCATTGTCTACTGCATAACGAATTGCCAATGCAATATCTTTATCGTACTCATCTCCATCTGGCACTGCTCTCACTGTTAAGATTTCAACGTTTGTAGCTACTCCGTCTCCTCCTAAATTATTTCCTCTAACTTGAGCGATAATTCCGGCAACGTGAGTTCCGTGAAGTGCTTTTTCTTTATCTGGACCAAAAACTACATTATTACCATAATGGTTGTTTTTAATGTCTTCTGGATTGTCACCTACGATCTTTCTTCCGTCGTAATCTTTGTTTAAGTTATATTTTAACTGATCTTCAACTTGTTCACTATATTCAGTTAATTCAGATTCTGGATTAAAAGTTGGGCCTGCATTTGTGAAAATCTGAGTCATAATTTTTTTACTTTGTAAAACTTTTGCATCTACAGAAGTAATTTTGCTTAAATCTTCAATTTTATAATCTGCTTTATTAAGCTCTTTTTTGATTGTATTGTGAACATCAAGTAAAAAATCTGCTTGCTGTTTGTCTTCAAGAGCCTCTTCATACTTTTTAGTATATTCTGCTAAAGCAGCTTTGTATTCTGCAGAACCATCATCTGCCTTTTTAACGATACGTGTCAATTCTAGATTTTCATGAACCGCATCTCCAAGGAAATTCCATCCGTGAACATCGTCTATAAATCCGTTTTTATCATCGTCGATTCCGTTTCCTGGGATTTCTTTTTTATTCGTCCAGATCATTCCTTGTAAATCTTCATGCTCAATATCAACACCAGAATCTACAATCCCTACAATTACTTTCTGCCCTTTTTTACCTTGCAGTAATTCAGCATAAGCTCTGTCAACACTCATTCCTGGAATTGAGTCTTTTATTAGATCAAGATGGCTCCATCTTTTTAATTCATTTTCGCTAACTGGCGCTTTTTTTACAACTGCAGCCGGCGCTGTAATAAACTCTTTTGAAGTAGAAACCTGCGCCTGAACTGTAGCGCTACATCCTGCTAAAACAAGCAATGCAAAAGCAGATAATTTAATAGGTTTTATATGACTCATGTATCTGTAATATTAAGTAAAGTTAAAAGATGGGTCTAAATTATGCTTTTTTGTTACAAAAAACTAACTGTTAACAATGTGTTATGAAATTTTGACGAAAAATACTGAAAACCAAAATTCCCTCAAAAATTTACCATTCAAATCATTATAAATGTAATTGTATTCATTCAAAAATGTACTTACAATGCTTTGAACGGTAAAAAAATCAACAAATAATATAGTCATTACGGCTTCACGTAAGGTTTCTCCGTTTAAATCTTCTATACTTGCGCGACCTAATCCTAAATTTATTCTATGAAGACAAAACTACTCTTATTGCTATTATTGGCAAGTTTTTCTAATTACGCGCAAACCAATTTAGTCAAGAATGGCGGGCTTGAAGCTTGGGGAGGAACCTTTTCCCCTACCAACTGGACTGTCACTAATTCTGTGTATCAAAATTACGAATTTGCGCACAAATCGTACAATGCAAAATTAGCCTATACCACTTTATCACCTAAACTAACGACCCTAGTACCAATGAAACCGGGCGTTACTTATACTGTAAAGTTTAAATACAAATATGTTTCTGCCAATTATAGCGGACAGCATCCTATTGCATTAAACATATCACAAAATGGGAGCGCAAGCACTATTTCTACAAGTGCTTTTGCAACAAACAATTTATGGACTGAAAAAGTAACTGAATTTACTGCAGATTCTGACTTATCATACAATTTATCTATTTCTACTTTTAGTTTTGATGGACAACCTTTTGAGGTTTTAATTGATGCTGTTCAGGTCTATGTTAAGGGTACAGAACAATATACTTCTATTCCTAGTGTTAATTTTGAAAACAAATTAATTGAGCTTGGTTATGATTTTGCTCCAACCGATGGCAGAGTGCCAACTATTAACATTACTGAATTACTTTCTTTAGATCTTTCAAATACTGCTATAGTCGACTTAACGGGTATTCAAGATTTTGTCTCTTTAGTTTCTCTAAACTGTCACCAGGCCAAATTAACCGATTTAGATATTCGTAAAAATACTAAACTGCTTAGATTAGATTGTCACGGCAATAGTTTAAAAACTTTAGATGTTAGTCAAAATACTGCCTTAACTCTTTTAGACTGTGGTAATAATTCATTAACAAGTCTTGATCTTAGCTCAAATATAGCTCTTGAGTATTTACAATGTGACAACAATGGCGGACAGAGTAATAAATTCTCAGCACTAGATCTTTCTAAAAATATCAACCTAAAAGAATTAAATGTTAGAGGCATTGGTTTACCAGATCTAGATATTAAAAAAAATACTGCACTAAAAAAACTAAACATTAGTGGAAATAATCTGACGTCTATAGACCTATCATTGAATACGGCACTGGAAACTTTACTTGCTGAAGGCAGTAAATTAACGGTTTTAGATGTAAGCAAAAACAAACAGTTAAAAGATTTAGATTGCGATTCTAACCAATTAACTTCGTTAGATGTTAGCAATAATAACGCTTTGCTTTTTTTAAGCTGCTCTAATAATAAGTTAAGCAGTCTAAATTTGAAAAACGGAAATAATGCAAATTTTTCAAAAACCCGAGGCGTCTATTTTCAGGAATTTGATGGTAATTATGGTCTAGATTACTATGCTTCTCTAAAATACAATCCAAGCCTAACTTGCATTCAAGTAGACGACGTTACTTTTGCACAAACAAATTTGTCTGACATAAAAGATAATGGAACTTATTTTACATCACTAGATTGCAGTCTTTCTACTATAATTCTAGATCCAAAATTTGAAGATAAATTAATTGCTCTACAGATTGATAAAGACGGAAAAAATGGTGCGGTCTTAACTTCGAGTATTAGTACAGTTACTTCGCTAAATGTCTCGAATAGTTCAATTTCAGATTTAACGGGTATAGAAGGCTTTACTTCTTTATTAAATTTAAATGCCTCTGGAAATACTCTGAAAAAAATAGATATTTCTAAAAACACAGCTTTAACGACCTTAAATACTGCTGGAAATCCTAATTTAACTTGTATCAAGGTTGCCGATCTTGCTGCTGTGGCAAATTGGAATGTCACAAAAGATGCTATAACAAACTTTAGTCTTGACTGTAATGTTTATACACTTATTCCTGATTCTAACTTTGAAGATTATCTTATTTCTCTAAGTCTTGACAGAGATGGAAAAAATGGGAAAGTGATCACAGAAAATATTGAAAATCTTACTCTATTAGATCTTAGTGGAAGAAATATTTCTGATTTAACAGGAATTCAAGATTTTAAATCCCTAACATTCTTACGTGCAGATCGCAATAAACTGACCAAAATTAATGTATCTAATAATACTGCTTTAACATCATTAAATGTAAGCTCTAATAGTTTAACAGATCTTGATGTCTCCGCAAATACTGCTTTAACAAATTTAGATTTTAGTTGGAATTTGATCTCAAATATCAATGTTACAAAAAATACAGAATTAAAGTCATTAACGGTTTACACAAATAAACTTACCAATATAGATCTTTCTCAAAATACAAAGTTGTCTTATTTTGATGTCCAATCAAATTCTCTTGTTGCCTTAGATGTTTCTAAAAATACAGAATTGACATCATTAATTTGCATTAGCAACCAGATTAGAACATTGGATCTTTCTAAAAACACCAAATTATTTCAAGCTGTATTAGGCCAAAATAAATTAGTAAATCTGAATCTTAAAAACGGTAACAATACTCTGCTGACAGGATCTTTCTTTATGACAGGAAACCCAGATTTAACCTGTATTCAAGTAGATGATGTTGCTTACGCTAATAAAAATTGGGCAGATAAAAAAGATGCTACGGCAGTCTACTCTTCATCTGCATGTTCAATTGTTGTTCCGTACACTTTAATTCCAGATTCAAGTTTTGAAGACAAATTAATTGCACTTCAAATCGACAAAGATGGTAAGAATGGAAAAGTGGAAACAATGAATATTGCCTTGTTAACTACATTAAATGTCTCTAGTAGCAATATTAAAGATTTAACTGGAATTGCAGACTTTGTTTCATTGACTTCATTAGAATGCAACGATAATCAATTGAAAACACTTAATGTTTCAAAAAATACTAATTTGACAAAATTAAATGCAAGCAAAAATCAATTGACAACTTTGGATGTATCTACCAATGTCTTGTTAAATGATTTAAACATTAGCAACAATGCATTTACAAGTGTAAACTTTTTCTACAACCCTCGTTTAAGTCGTTTAAATTGCAGCAATAACGCCCTAACATCATTAAGTGTTTCTGACAAAACAAATCTTACTGCTTTAAGTGCTAGTTTTAATAAAATTAGAAACTTAGATGTTTCTAAAAATACAAAGCTAAAGGAATTAGATTGTGCTTCTAATGACATGTATAATCTAAACTTACAGAATGGAAACAACGTAAATATGCAAGGTATGATTTACGGAAATTTCTCAGAAAACCCTAATCTACTTTGTATTCAAGTTGATGATGCGGCATTTTCTAACGAAAAATGGATTGCTAAAGATGCGATAGCCTCTTACTCAACCGAAGCATGCGGAAATCATACTGGTTATACAACAATTCCTGATACTAAATTTGAAGATAAATTAATCGCTCTTAAAATTGACAAAGACGGAAAAAACGGAAAAGTTGCTACGATGAGTATTGCTGCTGTGATAGATTTGAATATTTCAAATAGTGAAATTACAGATCTAACTGGTATTACAGATTTTACTTCATTAAATTCATTAGACTTTAGCAACAATGCATTGACAAAAATCGATTTGTCAAAAAATCTTGCTCTAACAAATTTAAATGCCACTAAAAATCAGTTAGGTGTTCTTGATGTTTCTAAAAACACAAAACTGGCTACATTAAGCGCAAGTTTCAATAAAATTGAAACTCTAGATGTATCTAAAAATACGCTTCTGAAAGAATTAGATTGTGCAGGAAACAATATGTATAATTTGAATTTAAAGAATGGCAATAACGTAAACATGCAAAGAATGATTTTTGGAAATTTTACTGAAAATCCTAATTTGCTTTGTATTCAAGTTGATGACGCAGCATTTTCTAATCAAAACTGGATAGCTAAAGATGCAACTGCAACTTATTCTTCTCAAGCTTGCCCTGTGAACCTGAGATACACATTAATTCCAGATCCAAATTTTGAAAAATTATTAATTGCCAGCAAAATTGATACTGATGGTGAAAATGGAAAAGTTCTAACCTCAAATATTTCAAAAATAACATATTTGAATCTTAACGATGCTACAATAAAAGTGTCTGATTTAACAGGTATACAAGATTTTACATCTTTATCAACTTTATATTGCTATTCTGCTTCATTAACATCTTTAGATTTATCTAAAAACGTAAACTTGACAATGGTTGACTTTTCAACTAATAAATTAACGTCTGTAGATTTATCTGCTAACACCAATTTAACAACCATAGTAGCATACAATAATCAATTAACAAGTTTAGACGTTTCTAAAAACACTGCTTTAAAATCTTTAAGTGTTTACAAAAACAAATTAACCAGCTTAAATATTTCTAAAAACACAGCATTAACAAGTTTAGACGCTTCTAGCAATCAAATAAGCAACTTAGATATTAGTGCAAATACAAATCTAACAAAAATAGATGTCTATAATAATCAGCTAACTTCTTTAGATTTTTCTAAGAATCTGCTTTTAAAAGAAGTAAGAATTAGCGGTAATAAGTTCGAGAGCATAAATGTATCTAATCTTAACGCTCTAGTATCATTTGCAGCAAGTGAAAATCTACTAACTGCAATTGATCTTTCTCGAAATACCGGATTACTTTCTCTTGATGTTTCTATTAACAAATTAAGCGCGATTGATGTTTCGTCTAATACTGCTCTTACCGCTCTAAGTGTTTCGAATAATCAATTAAAAACTTTAGATATCACAAAAAACAAAGCTTTGGTTGGTCTTTATGCAAATAATAACCAACTAACAAGTTTGGATATGAGAAATGGAAAAAACACATTGATCCAAAATTACAATTTATCACTTGGCACTAATCCACAATTATATTGCATTCTTGTTGACGATGTTACTTATTCAAATGCCAATTGGTCTTCTAGAAAAGATGCAATTGCCAAATACAACACAGAATGTACTGGCGAATTAATTTTGGCTTCAAACAACTTTACTGTAGAAACTAAAGGGGAATCTTGTTTAGGTGAAAATAATGGCGAGATCAGCATTGTTGGAAAAGCTTCGTTTGCTTACAATGCGATGATAAACGACAAATCGTACGCGTTTACAAACAATGCTTTAAAAGTTACGGCATTAACTCCAGGAGTTTACAAAATCAAGATTACTATTCCTGAGACCATTTTTGAGCAAACTTTTAATGTAACCATTCAGAAAGGAGCAACTATTACAGGAAAATCTGAGGTAAGTGCTAAAAATGTAAATGTTGAAATTACGGAAGGAACCGCTCCTTTTACAGTATTTGTTGATGGTGCAGAGCAATTCCAGACAACAGACAGCAATTTTACAGTTTCTCTTGATAAAGCTGGTTTAGTTGAAGTGGCAACAGCAAAAGCTTGTGAAGGTGTTTTTGCTAAAAAAGTTACTTCTTATGAATTAGGAACAATACTTTCGGCTTATCCAAATCCTACTTCTGGCAGTATCGAAATCGAAATTCCTAATGCAAAAACTGAAGTTTTAATTGAATTATACAACTTTGGAGGTCAATTAGTTTCTAAAGGAAATTACAATACCGAAAGTGGTAGAGCAATTTTAAATCTTGAAAATTTACCATCAGGAATTTATGCTGCTAAAATTTATTTGGAAACTCCTGAGTACATTAAAATCATAAAAAAATAAAAAATGAAGAATTCTATATACCTCTCAATAATCTGTTTAATATTTGCAGCCTGTGGAAGCGGAGGTGGAGATGATCCCGTTACTCCCCCAGCAACAAACACAGCTCCTACCGCACCTGTATTGAGCATACCTGCAGACAATAAATTATGTTTAGACAATAATGTTTCTTTTCAGTGGAATGCTTCAACTGATGAACAAAAAGATGCTATTGTTTATCAGATTCAAATTGCAAAAGACAATGCATTTGCTCAAATCGTGAATACTCTTGATAATTCATCTCTTTCTACAAGTGCTTTAGCATTAGAAAAAAACACGGCTTATTATTGGAGAGTAAAAGCAACAGATGCCAAAGGATTATCTAGTGCTTATTCTTCAACATTCAAGTTTTATACTGCTGGTACAGCTGTTGTAAATCATTTGCCATTTGCTCCAGAAATAATATCTCCAGCAATCAATGCGGCCTTGAGCACATCGACTGCAACTTTAACTTGGAATGCTTCTGATGTTGATCTATCCGATGTTCTTACTTATGATGTTTATTTTGGAACTGCAAATCCGCCAACAGCAAAAGTAAGCGAGAATGCAAGTTCAAAATCATTTGAAGTTGCGCTTCAGCCCACTACACTGTATTACTGGAAAGTAGTTGTCAAAGACAATAAAGGTGGTGAAACCGTAGGCCAAGTTTGGAAATTTAAAACCAACTAAGCTTAAAAATTACAATTAGTTAAATCAAGAATCCCATTTTCAATAAAATGAAAATGGGATTTTTTTATGTTTAATATTTGTTTCTTCTAAAGTATTTCGTCGCAAGTAAAAACCTCTTTCAATCGAACACCTTTTTCGGTATGTTCCACTGTTATAATTTGATTATGCGCATCGTGTTCCAAAAATAAATAATGATTTTGGTCTGCTGCCAAATTCAAGAATTTAGATTTCTCAGGCATTGTTAACAAAGGCCTTGTGTCATAACCCATCACATACGGAAGCGGAATATGTCCCGCTGTTGCCAATAAATCGGCGCAAAAAACAATCGTTTTATCTTGGTATTTTATATACGGAATCATCTGTTTTTCGGTATGCCCATCAACATAGTAAATTTCAAAACCAAGTTCTTTTGCAAAGCCAAAATCAGATTCAGGTCTGTCAATAAAACTTAATTGACCGCTTTCCTGCATTGGCAAAATATTTTCAGACAAAAAAGAAGCTTTTTCGCGTGCATTGGGTTTTGTTGCCCATTCCCAATGATTTTCGTTTGTCCAGAATTTAGCGTTCTTAAAAGCTGGTTCGTAACCTGTTTTATCAGCATTCCATTGCACACTTCCTCCACAATGATCAAAATGAAGATGCGTCATAAAAACGTCTGTAATATCATCTCTATTAAAACCATATTTTGCTAAAGACTTATCTAAAGAATGAGAACCCCAAAGCGAGTAATATCCAAAAAACTTTTCTGATTGCTTATCGCCCATTCCTGTGTCAATTAAAATAAGACGATTACCATCTTCGATCAATAAACAGCGTGCAGCAATATCAATTAGATTATTGGCATCGGCAGGATTGGTTTTATTCCAAATGGTTTTAGGAACAACGCCAAACATAGCGCCTCCATCTAACTTAAAATTTCCAGATTCTATTGGGTAAAGTTTCATGAGAGTGATTTTCTAAAACAACAAAGCTAGAAAATTCAAACTCCTTTTGCTAAATTTTAAAGCCAAAAAACTTTTATTCTAATGTAACCGAAGTGCTTCCCATTATTTCCTGCTTATCAAAGTAATTCACAAAATAAGTTCCTTTTTTAAACTGGTCAGCATTTAAAATTCCGTAAGCATTTACCGATTTACCTTGAAAATCGGTGCTTACTATAAAACTATAAACAAGCGCTTTATCATTACCAAATTCAATTAACTTATTATCGCCTAGAACGGTGTTTTTCTGATCTAAAACCTGAACATAAAAAACTTTTCTTCCTGTCTTTGCAACAGCATTTCCGTTAACGGTAAAACTAATTTTAAGTTTCTTAGTATTCTTCGCCTTGGTCGTTTCCAATTCAGCTCCAGAATTTTTTTCACGAAGTGCAATGGCTTTAAAATTGCTTAAATACAATTTTGAAGCATCTTTTAAAGTCGATTCTAACTTTTTTTGTTTAGAGACCAAAGTGTCATTTTCTACTTTTTGATTGTACATGACAACATTCTGGCTTTCTATTTCTGTCAATAAATTTTTATTCTGAGATTTCAGCTTTTTAATTTCCTGAACCCTATTTTCCAATGATGCATTTAAATCTGAAAGCTGATTTCGATAAACTCTAATCTGTTCCGCCGATGGATTATTAGAAGCTTTAATAATAGCTGCTAAATTTTCAACATTTTTACGCTCTAACTCTAATTCTTTAGACAAAGCTGTTTTTTCTAAAATAGCCTGATCATATGCTTTTTTTAATGCATTTAAAGAATCTAAAATATTCTTTTGCTCACTTGTTTCTTTACTTTCAAATGAGATTATATTGGCAATACTTTCCTCTTTAGCTTCACTATTATTCTTATCAGGTTCACTGCTAAAAACCAAGACTACAGCACCTACTCCTAAAACAAAAATTATAGCAAACAAGGGTTTAAACCACTTTATTTCATTTTGTTTTTTCATAATTACTCCTAATTTTCTGCAAAAATATTGAATAAAAAATGGTTATAATCAGTAGAAATACTTGTTTTTTAACATTTAGGAGCGATATTTGCAGCTTAATTCTAAAAAGGAGTTCCTTTTGAAATTTTAGAACTATTTCAAAGTCGATTTTATCAAAATAAGTATTATCTATTTTCTCATTTGTTATAATAATGTGAACCGTTATGGAAAAAGGTTTTTAAGTCGTATCTTTGCAGATAATTTCTATTTAACATTGAAAATTAGCGTTTTAAATCTGTAATAAATTCATTACAGACAAAAAATGTTCATTAAAAACAAACATCTAAGAACAATGATAAAAGTTTCTGATACTGCCAAAAAGAAAATCATCGACCTGATGACTGATGATGGTTTTGACGCCGCAAGCGACTACGTAAGAGTAGGCGTAAAAAGCGGTGGATGCTCTGGTTTGTCTTATGATTTAAAATTTGACAAAACCAAAGGAGATGACGACAAAATATTCGTTGACAACGACATACAAATTGCTGTAGAAAAAAAATCATTCCTTTATTTAGCCGGAACAATTTTAGAATTCTCTGGGGGACTAAACGGAAAAGGATTTGTTTTCAATAACCCTAACGCAAGCAGAACTTGCGGATGTGGAGAATCATTTTCTCTTTAAATCAAAAAAATAAAAGCCTTAAAGTCTTTATGAGGAAATTGACTTTTAATCTTTAAGACAACATTAAAAAATATAATGAGCAAATACACCGAAGACGATTTAAAGATCGAACTGGAAACTAAAGAATATGAGTACGGATTTTATACCAATATAGAATCTGAGACTTTCCCTATTGGCTTAAACGAAGAAATTGTAAGAGCTATTTCTCTTAAAAAAGAAGAACCTGAATGGATGACCGAATGGCGTATCGAGGCTTTCCGTGCTTGGAAAGAAATGATCGAGCCAGAATGGGCAAACGTACGTTATGAAAAACCAGATTTTCAGGCAATTTCATATTATTCAGCTCCAAAACAAGTAGATCCTAATAAAACTCTAGACGATGTTGATCCAGAATTATTAGAGATGTACAAAAAGTTAGGAATTTCTATCGACGAACAAAAAAAGATGAACAATGTTGCTATGGATATTGTGGTCGATTCTGTTTCGGTAGCAACAACTTTCAAGAAAACTTTAGCAGAAAAAGGAATTATTTTCTGTCCAATTTCTGAAGCTATTAAAGAACATCCTGAATTAGTAAAAAAATATTTAGGAACTGTTGTACCTCAAAAAGACAACTTCTATGCGGCATTAAACTCAGCGGTTTTCTCTGACGGAAGTTTCTGTTATATTCCAAAAGGTGTAAAATGCCCAATGGAACTTTCAACGTATTTCAGAATCAATCAAGCGGGAACCGGACAATTCGAAAGAACTCTAGTTATTGCTGACGAAGGAAGCTACGTTTCTTACCTTGAAGGATGTACTGCTCCAAGCCGTGACGAAAATCAATTACACGCTGCTGTAGTTGAATTGATCGCTTTGGATGATGCTGAAATTAAATATTCTACAGTTCAAAACTGGTTCCCTGGAAACAAAGAAGGAAAAGGTGGAGTTTACAACTTCGTTACAAAAAGAGGTTTATGCGAAACAAACGCTAAAATTTCTTGGACACAGGTTGAAACAGGTTCTGCTGTAACTTGGAAATATCCTTCTTGTATATTAAAAGGAGATAATTCAGTAGGAGAATTTTATTCTATTGCTGTAACAAATAATTTCCAACAAGCAGATACTGGAACAAAAATGATCCATTTAGGAAAAAACACTAAATCGACAATCATTTCTAAAGGTATTTCGGCTGGAAAATCACAAAATAGCTACCGTGGTTTAGTGCAAATCTCGCCAAGAGCTGAAAACGCAAGAAACTTTTCTCAATGTGACTCATTATTAATGGGTAACAATTGCGGTGCGCATACTTTCCCATACATCGAAAGTAAAAATCCATCTGCAAAAATTGAGCACGAAGCAACTACAAGTAAAATTGGAGAAGATCAAGTTTTCTATTGCAACCAAAGAGGTATTCCGACTGAAAAAGCGATTGCCTTAATTGTAAACGGTTTCAGTAAAGACGTCTTGAACAAACTTCCAATGGAATTTGCTGTTGAAGCTCAAAAATTATTAGAGATTTCTTTAGAAGGATCTGTAGGTTAATTTAAAGATGCAAAACAAAAAAGTCATCATTTTAGGTTCATCCAGAAAAAATGGAAACACAACAAAAATTGTGGACCAAATTTCGAAGGAACAGCATATTGATGTAGTTAATTTAAGTGATTATAATATTTCCTATTATGATTACGAAAGCAAAAATTTAGGTGATGATTTTTTGCCTCTAATAAGAGGAATTATCGAAAAGTATGATACTTTAATTTTTGCAACGCCCATTTATTGGTATAATATGAGCGCAATTATGAAGGTCTTTTTCGACAGGATTTCAGATTTAATCCGAATTGAAAAAGAAACTGGAAGAAAACTAAGAGGAAAAAAAATCGGAGTGATATCAAATTCTCACGATGATGAAACTGACGAAAGTTTTTACATTCCGTTTCAAAAATCTGCCGATTATTTAGGCATGGAATATTTAGGACACGCGCATTTTAATGCCAACATCCTAAACCAAACAACAAAAATAGAATTGACATTTATATAAAATAAAGAACAATGTTATCAATAAAAAACCTTCACGCCGCGATTGGTGATAAAGAAATCCTTAAGGGAATTAATATAGAAGTTAAAGCTGGAGAAGTTCACGCGATAATGGGACCAAACGGTTCTGGAAAAAGTACTCTTTCTGCTGTTATTGCAGGAAACGAAAATTATGAAGTTACAGACGGAGAAGTTATTCTTGACGGAGAAGATCTTGCTGATTTAGCTCCTGAAGAGAGAGCACATAAAGGTGTTTTCCTTTCTTTTCAATATCCGGTAGAAATTCCTGGAGTTAGCGTTACTAACTTCATGAAAACGGCTATCAACGAAACTCGTAAAGCAAACGGACAAGAAGAAATGCCGGCTAACGAAATGCTGAAAGTAATTCGTGAAAAATCTGAATTATTAGAAATCGACCGTAAATTTCTTTCTCGTTCTCTTAACGAAGGTTTTTCTGGAGGAGAGAAAAAAAGAAACGAGATTTTCCAAATGGCAATGTTAGAGCCAAAATTAGCTATCCTTGACGAAACCGATTCTGGTCTTGATATCGATGCTTTAAGAATCGTTGCAAATGGTGTAAACAAATTAAAAAGCGACAAAAACGCAATTATTGTAATCACACACTACCAACGTTTGTTAGACTATATCGTTCCTGATTTCGTTCACGTTCTTTACAACGGAAGAATTGTAAAATCCGGAGGTAAAGAATTGGCTTACGAACTGGAAGAAAAAGGATACGACTGGATTAAAGCAGAAAACTAGTTTACAGTTACAGTTTACAGTTTACAAAAACTCATAACTCATAACTCATAACTTACAACTAAGAAAATGGATTTAAAAGAAAAATTAGTATCGTCTTTTATGGCTTTTGAAGAGCGTGTCGATGTACATTCAGATTTACATGACATACGCACAAATGCTTTAAAAAACTTCGAAAATAAAGGTTTCCCAACCAAAAAAGAAGAAGCTTGGAAATATACATCGCTAAATGCCATCTTAAAAAATGACTTTACGGTTTTTCCAAAGCAGGAAAATGCAATCGAATTTAATCAGGTAAAAAAATACTTTTTACACGAAATTGATACTTACAAATTAGTATTTATCGATGGGGTTTTCAGTTCGCATTTGTCTTCTACAACGCACGACGGAATCGATGTTTGTTTGATGTCATCGGCATTAACAAAACCAAAATACAAAATGGTTATTGATACCTACTTCAATCAAATTGCAAGCAAAGATGACAGCTTGACTTCATTGAACACTGCTTTTGCAATGGAAGGTGCTTTTATCAATATCCCAAAGAAAAAAGTAGCAGACAAACCAATTGAGATTATGTATTTCTCAACTGGTGCAGAATCTGCTTTAATGGTTCAGCCAAGAAATTTGGTTATTGTGGGCGAAAATTCACATGTTCAAATTATTGAGCGTCACCAAAGTTTGAATGAAAATCCTGTTTTAACAAACTCAGTTACTGAGATTTTCGCTCAAAAACGCGCAATTGTTGATTATTACAAAATTCAAAACGATAACAGCGAAGCCAATTTAATTGACAATACTTACGTTTCGCAACAGCAAGAAAGCCATGCTTACGTTCATACTTTCTCATTTGGAGGAAACTTGACTCGTAACAATTTGAATTTCTATCATTTCGGAGAAAGATTGACAAGTACGTTAAACGGAATTTCGATCTTAAACGATAAACAACACGTTGATCATTATACTTTGGTAAACCACGCGCAGCCAAACTGCGAAAGTTTTCAAGATTATAAAGGAATTTTCTCTGATCGTTCGACTGGAGTTTTCAACGGAAAAGTTTTGGTAGAGAAAGAAGCTCAAAAAACAAATGCTTTCCAAAAAAGCAACAACATTTTATTGAGTGACAAAGCTACTATCAATGCAAAACCTCAATTAGAGATTTTTGCTGACGACGTAAAATGTTCTCACGGATGTACAGTTGGACAATTGGATGAAACAGCAATGTTCTACATGCAATCTCGTGGTATTCCCCAAAAAGAAGCTAAAGCTTTATTAATGTACGCATTCTCAAATGCCGTTATCGAAAGCATTAAAATACCAGAATTAAAACAAAGAATTACTAAAATCATTGCCATGAAATTAGGCGTGAATTTAGGATTTGATTTGTAAAAAATTCTATTTAATAAAAATGAAAAAACGATAAGCTTTTAAAGTTTATCGTTTTTTTGTTTTTATCTTTTTTCATTTGACCAGTATGCAAATGATTGAGGTGGTGTTAAATTATAATCAGCCTTTAAACATTTAGGCTCTTCAAATTTATTTTTGTTTTTTATCTGAATAGCAAAACCTTGTTGCCTATTTTCGAAATATTCATAAAAATAATCTTCCGTTATACCAGAATATTCTTTAGTTGTATCCCAAAGTTCCTTAAGGTCAAGATTAAATATTTTCTCTATTTCAAATTCTCCAATCACTTTTTGAACAGGTGAAGAAGCATAAACCAAAACGGAAGTAACATTTTGGTTTTTGAAAATAGCTTTTCTGAATTCAAATTTTTTAGTCCCATCAAATATCTTATTTGCAAATTGGGGTTTAATTGACAGTACTACTTTCATAATATTTTTTTTATTTTATATGCAAAATTAATTAAATCTTTGAACTGTTCATCAGTTAATTTTATAATGCCTAAAGGTATACTTTTACTATCTTCAAAAATCTTTAAGTCAATTAAATCTTTTATTGTTGGCTTTGGTGTTGGCAATGAATATGCAAATAGAAAATTGATTACAAAAGGTCGATATTTAGGGAATTTATCCCACCATTTATTTCTCAAGTCTTCTTTTGAAATCATTGTTTTCCTATTACAAGTTTCAAAAAACTCGTCAAAATTTTCAAATTCATTTTTAATGTTCTCAACGATACAAATTGTTGTAATAGTACTTGTGTAGATCTTTTGAGTTCCTTCTTCTCCAATTCTATAAATTAAAACTATATCTCCAGATTTTAAATTTCGATCTTTCGAGTGTGATATATAGACTTTACTTATTCGATTTCTATACGGTTCGTTTTCGATATATTTCGATTTATCTTCCCTTGTATTTATACTATCTGGGAAAAGTTCTGTATGATATTGCGGTTCAATTTTTATAATGTATTTATTCGTTTCCCAGGAAAAAAAGGGAAAAGTTAATTTGGGATTTTGAATATTCTTCGGTAGGTTTTTACCAAATGATCGAACATACACTCGTTCTTCACCATTTTTAGTTGTTTTTATTCCGTGGAACAAAAATCCCCATTCTTCAAGCATTTCAATCAGCTGTTCTTGCTCAGGTCTTTTCGTAAAGAGAGTAACATAAATTTCTTCCACATTATACTGAAGTGCGTTGTCAAAAATAGTTTTAAGAAAACGTTCTCCTATTTTATAACCATTTCCAGTAACTTTTAAAGTACCTATTTTCAATCTTTTTTTTGGTTGAAAAAAAGGTGAAATGTTTGAATAATTTTCTTTTTCACTCTCGATTTTAACAAAAAGAAATGCTGTTAAGTTTCCATCACTATAACAGACATAACATGACTCTTCTGATTTGTCATTAAACCAAATATCAAACTCTTTATAATCTTCTCTAAAACTATCAAAAAATGAGTCCTTAATGTTAACTTTTGCAAAATCGACTTTTTGAACGGATAAAACTTTATAATTAACCAATTCAGGATTTTCTGAAATGACTTTTTCTAAAAAAGTTTGGATTTTATAAACTTTATTTGAAATCCCTAATAAATTTGCTTTGGTATGTATTTTTTTATCCTCTGAAATTAGAATATTTACTCTACCTTCATAAACTTCATTTAAGATTTGGGTGTCATTTATATCATTATCTTGATTATCAATCTTCTTACTAACTTTAAGAATTTCTTCACCCAGCGGAGCTTGATGTTTAAGCAAATTGTAACTCTCAATTTTAATACTCATAGTATCGAGAGCGTTTAAATCTCTATATCTTTTTAATTCTTCAACAGTCAAAGGATGAATGTATTTTGAATATTTGAGATTATCTATCCACTTGAAAAGTTGACCAATTTCTGGTTTGTATATTTTATTTGCTTCTCTATGAATAATAATATTTGTGTCTAGCAAAACTTTCATTACCTAGTGATATTTAATAACTGTTCATAATTATTATCCATAATCTCGATATACGGAACAGAATACTTTTTCGAAAGATATTTTGCATATTCAATTTCTATATTCTGTAATTCGCTCAAAACTTGAACATCATATTTTTTACCATCACGATTCTCCAGTCTTTTTACTATTTTTTCTGTATCATCTATGACAATGGAAATCACCCTTGGATTAAGAATATCAAAAGTTTCTTCATCAATTTTACAAGGAACATTTAATGAATTCAGCAAACAAAAATGCCCATCAAGTAAATACTTCTTATCCCTATCGACTAAATTATTTAATCCAAAAATTAATTTTTCTTGCGTTGAAGAAATATTTTCAACCAATTTATTATCCAAAGAACTAATATCACTCCATTTTAAAACTTCACTTGCCGTAATATGTATCAATTCACTTTTAGAAGCAATTTCTTTACAAATAGTTCCTTTTCCAACTCCATGAATACCACCGATAAAAAATATGTTATCAAACGATTCCATCATTAATTTTTTTTTTAGCAAGTTATAAAAAAGAATGAAATGTACTACAAATTATTTCTTCACACTCTCAATAATCCCTTTCAAAAACCCATTAAAATCAAATCCAGGTTCTTCTTCCCTCACTCCCATTCTCACAATAACCATATCTTTTGACGGAATAATCGCCACCATTTGACCTTGATAACCACTACAATAAAACATATCACGAGGAACATCAGGGAATTTTCCTCCGGCATTTAACCAAAATTGCGCTCCGTATTTTCCTTCAGAAGTATTCGTTGGCGTTGCTGTGTATTTTACCCAGCTTTCATCTAAAATTTGTTCTCCGTTCCAGTTTCCTTTTCTTAGATATAATAATCCAAATTTAGACCAGTCTCTCGGTGTCGCCCATCCGTAAGACGAACCTACAAAAGTTCCAGACATATCTTGCTCGACAATCATTGAATTCATCCCAATTTTGTCGATTACAGCGCTATACCAAAAGTCAAGATATTCTTGTTGGGTTTTAAAATGTCTTCTTAAAATCAGGGACAATAAATTGGTTGTTCCTGATGAATAATTCCAATGTGTGTTGGGTTTAAATTGAGCTGGTTTGTCCAATTGCACTTTTCCCATATCTTCTGCCTGAAAAAGCATTTTTGTTGCGTCGCAAATTGTACTGTAATTCTCTTCCCATTCTAAACCAGAATTCATGTGAAGCAAATCATTAATCGTAATAATTTTACGATCGTCATTTTGCCATTCTTTAATTGGTGCTGATTTATAAATATCAATTTTTCCTTGTTTAGCCAAAACTCCAAAAGCTGAACTTGTGATACTTTTTGTCATTGACCAACCCAGAATTTTACTGTCTTTATTAAAACCTGTATCGTATTTTTCGGCAATTAATTTGTCCTTATATAAAACTACAACCGCACGAGTTCTTTTAATTCTTCCGCCTGTTTTGTCAAAAGCATTATCAACTGCTTTTTTCAGTTTTGAATAATCGACATTAGAAAACGCAGTATCTTTTGGTTCATTATTTCCATATGGAAAAGGAAGGTTGTTTTCGAGCTTCGTTCTTTTTGGAAGCAGATATGGTTTTGAAAGATCATAATCATCATTAATCAAAGTTGCTCCTAGACCTTCACGATAAATAGCTTTTCTTTCTTTCAAACCATAAACTGCTGACGTTGCAAATTTTCCGGCGTCATTAATTGTGTTTGTCGCAAGATCTAATAAATGAATATCATTATCGGTTTTTTGAATTAAATCCAGTGATCGATGATCCATAAAATGTCCAGATGCGACACTTTTGGCAGAAAATCCAGAAATCAAATCAAGCTTCGGATAAGTAGTAAAGCCGAAATACAAAAAAGCAAGAACCAAAGCAAGCGCAAGTACTTTTAGAATTTTTTTCATAATGATGTTAGATATTTTTAATGCAATATAAATAATTTATGTTCACGATTTTAGAACTCAAATTATAAATCTGTTTCGGATAATGTAAAAAAACAAAACTATTTTTAGGGAATCAGCATTTACAACATCTGACAATCGTATCATAAAAGGAAATTATAGAATTCCTGTATAAACAAATTTAGTTTTAGTACTTTTGTAAATAGATTTTTTCTAAATAAGACATGCTAGATATTCAAAAAATAAGAGCTGATTTCCCGATACTTTCACAAACTGTAAACGGAAAGCCATTAGTATATTTCGACAACGGAGCTACTTCGCAAAAACCACAAGTTGTAATTGATGCTGAAGTAAAATATTATAACGAAATAAATGCCAACATTCACCGTGGCGTTCACACACTAAGCCAGTTAGCAACTGATGCTTATGAGATTGCTCGAGGAAAAGTAAAAGATCATATAAATGCAAAACATGCTCATGAAGTGCTTTTTACTTCAGGAACCACGCACGGAATTAACTTAGTTGCAAACGGATTTGCTTCGATTTTAAAACCTGGTGACGAAGTGGTTGTTTCTTCATTAGAACATCACAGCAACATTGTGCCTTGGCAAATGTTATGCGAAAAAACTGGTGCAGTTTTGAGAGTAATTCCAATCGATCAAAACGGAGAATTAATCATTTCTGAATTTGATGCTTTACTTTCGGAAAAAACGAAAATTGTTACCGTAAATCATATTTCAAACGCATTGGGTGTAATCAATCCAATCAAATATATTATTGATAAAGCGCATTCAGTTGGCGCTGCAGTTTTAATTGACGGTGCTCAAGCAGTTCCGCACTTAAAACCAAATGTACAGGAATTAGACTGTGATTTTTATGCTTTTTCAGGACATAAAATGTGTGGTCCAACGGGAACTGGAATTCTTTATGGAAAAGAAGAATGGCTAAACAAACTTCCTCCTTATCAAGGCGGAGGCGAAATGATCAAAGAAGTGACTTTCGAAAAAACAACTTACGCAGATTTGCCTCATAAATTTGAAGCAGGAACGCCAAATATTGCTGGCGGAATTGTTTTAGGAACTGCAATTGATTATTTAAACGAGATCGGTTTTGATAAAATTCATGAATATGAAAATGAATTATTAGAGCACGCAACAAAACGTCTTAACGAAATTGAAGGTATCCGAATTTACGGAAACACCAAAAATAAAGCTTCGGTAGTTTCGTTTAATATTGATGGAATTCATCCGTATGATGTTGGTTCTATTATAGATAAATTAGGAATTGCCGTTAGAACAGGACATCATTGCGCACAGCCAATTATGAATTTCTTCTGTATTCCAGGAACAATTCGTGCTTCTTTTTCTTTCTATAACACTAAAGAAGAAATTGATCAAATGGTTGATGCAGTTAAGAAAGCGCAAACTATGTTAAGCTAAAAAAACTAAATATATGCGAATAGTATCATTATTGCTCCTGACACTTTTTATTGCTACGGGATGCTGCAGTCAAAAAAAAGCAGACATGAAATCTACACAAATTGAATATTCTGCAATGTCGAGAGGGTATTACAAAAGTATTGTAGTGCAAAATAAATCGGTTTCTGTGGTTAAAGAACGTAACGCCGAGGCTGTCAAAAGCAAGATTAATGATGCGAAATGGAACGAAATTGTTTCAACATATTCAAAAGTTAATTTAGACAATCTTTCTACCTTAAAAGCACCGACAGATAAACGTACTTATGATGGTGCTGCAATAGGAAATTTAAAAATAACTAAAGATGGAAAAACATATGAGACAGCTGGTTTTGACAATGGTTTTCCTCCAAAAGAAATCGAAAAACTAGTTAATTTATTAGTTGATTTTTCTAAAGAATAATTATGACAATAAAAGAAATACAAGACGAAATAATAGACGAGTTTTCAATGTTCGACGACTGGATGCAGCGATATGAGTACATCATCGAACTAGGAAAAAGTCTTCCGTTAATCAAAGAAGAGTACAAAACCGATGATAATTTAATTAAAGGCTGCCAGTCAAAAGTTTGGCTGCAAGGCGAACAAAACGATGATAAAATTGTTTTCACTGCTGACAGCGATGCGATTTTGACAAAAGGAATAATTGCGATTTTAATTCGTGCTTTCTCCAATCAAAAAGCAAAAGATATCCTGGAAGCTGATACCGATTTTATAGACGAAATTGGCCTAAAAGAGCATTTATCTGCAACACGCGCAAATGGTTTAGTATCGATGATAAAAAACATCAAAATGTACGCTTTGGCTTTTGATGCTAAAAACAAAAATTAAAAAAATTTAAACCATATAAGTTATATAAGAAAATTTAAGTTTTGGCGCTTAAATTAATTGTGTTGATAAGTATAAGAAATATAAGTATCCTAATTAAATGAACTTATATAACTTATATGGTGAAAAATAAATATTGTAGGTTTTATCTTTCTTTTTTTATTTCTTATTATTGCTAAAAAAAGCAATGATTACAAAGAAATATTTGACTGATTTAGTTTATCAGGTTAATGGAGCCGCAATTGAAGTTCATAAAAGTATTGGAGCAGGACTTTTAGAAAGTATTTATCATCAATGCATGATTAAAGAATTATCATTGAGAGGAATCAATTTTAAATCTGAATTGATAATTCCCGTTGAATATAAAGGTTTAGAATTAGAGTCAAATCTAAGATGTGATTTATTTATCGAAAATTGTTTAGTTCTTGAATTAAAATCAGTCGATCAAATTATACCTATTCATGTTGCAAAGCTGATGTCTTATATGAAACTTTTAAAGTCACCAATTGGTTTAATGATAAATTTTAATGTAACAAACATTTACCACGAAGGACAAAAAACATATGTCAACGATTTATATCGTTGGCTAGAAGATTAAAATGTAAAATAAAGCATCAATATATTTTATTTAAGCGCAAAGTTTTAAATGAACTTATATAACTTATATGGTGAAAAACAAAAAACAATGGAACAAGAAATAGACACAAACGAATTAGGAGAATCAATCGTAAGAGTTTTAAAAGGCATTTACGATCCGGAGATTCCTGTAGATATTTATGAATTAGGATTAATTTACGATGTAATGGTAAACACAGATTACGAAGTAAAAATCCTTATGACACTTACCTCTCCAAACTGCCCAGTTGCAGAAAGCTTGCCAAGAGAAGTAGAAGAAAAAGTAAAAGCAATCGAAAACATAAAAGATGTTGATGTTGAAATTACTTTTGATCCGCCTTGGAGCAAAGATTTAATGAGCGAAGAAGCTAAATTAGAATTAGGAATGCTTTAATAAAGTGTTCAGTTTTCAGTCACAGTTTTCAGTAATTAACTGTGACTAAAAAACACTTTAGAAATGTATACAGTTTTCAGTCTCAGTCACAGTGATCAACTGCGACTGAGACTGCGACTGAAAACTCAAAAGAAATGGAAGAAATCATCAATAAAGTTGCCAATAGTGCTTTAGAAGTTTTTGATCTTGAGGATTATTATCCAAAAGGAATGCGAGTTCAGATTGACATCTCGCAATGGCTTTTGGAAGGATTTTTATTGAAAGAAAGAGACTTTAGAGAATATCTTAAAAATCACGACTGGTCACAATATCAAGATCAATATGTTGCTGTACACTGTAGTACAGATGCTATTATTCCCGCTTGGGCATTAATTTTAGTTGGCGTTCACCTAGCTCCTTTCGCAAAAAAAGTGGTAAACGGAACGATAGAAGATGTTGACGCAAGCCTTTACGAAGAGCTTTTAAGCAAAATAGATTATTCTGTTTACAAAGGCAAACCTGTTATCGTAAAAGGCTGCTCTAGAAAGCCAGTTCCAATGCGTGCTTATATTTTGGCCACAAATTATTTACAGCCATTTGCTCGTAGTATTATGTATGGCGAAGCATGTTCTGCAGTGCCTTTATACAAAGAATCTAAGAAATAACCTGCATTAACACTACTGCAGAACTTAACTTTCCATTGGTTTTTAGTATATTTGATTATACACTCTAAACTAAAAACCATGAGAAAGCTAACCTTATTACTTTTCATTTTAGTAAACTTCACATTTTTACAAGCCCAAAATTCAGAAAAAGAGTTAATTCAGAATACTGAAAAAGCAGTAAAAAAAATTAACGATACTATCGAAGGCGAAGGCTGGAAAACAAAAGGAACCGTTTCCCTTTTACTGAACCAATCAAGTTTTAACAACTGGATTGCAGGAGGTGAAGATAGCTTTTCTGGAACGTTAGGAATCAATTATGATTTCAATTACAAAAAAGATGATTTGACTTGGGATAACAAAGTTTTAGCATCGTACGGTCTTCTACAAACCAAAAATGACGACTTCACAAAAAAAACAGATGACCGTTTAGAATTCAACTCTATACTCGGGAAAAGAGCTTTTGGAGAATGGTATTACTCCTACTTCCTAAATTTTAGAACACAATTTTCAACTGGCTACATTTACGATCAAGATGCCAATGGAAAGCAAATAAGGACTGAACAAACCAAATTTATGTCTCCTGGATATCTTACAACAGGTCCGGGTATTTACTGGACGAAAGACGATAATCTTAAAGTAAATTTTGCTCCGCTAACTTCAAAATTCACTTTTGTCGACAATGCCTATACAACCGGTATTGATAGATTTACAGGCCTGCCATATGTCGACGGCAGTTATTTCGGGGTTGACGAAGGCAAAAGCATGCGTTACGAACTTGGTTTTTATGCTTCAGTTTATTACAAATTGGCAATCATGACAAATGTGACTGCCGAAAACACACTTAATCTTTATTCAAATTATCTTGAAGACCCACAAAATGTCGATATAAATTATTCGTTAAATGTTATAATGAAAATCAACAAGTTTTTATCTGCTAATTTATCGTTTCAGGCTATTTATGATGATAATGCTTTTGCAGGACTTCAAACTAGAGAAGTATTTGGTTTAGGAGTTAATTTTGGATTTTAATCTGAAAATTGACACCGATAATATTTCACCGCATAAAACGCTACGATTTTTATAATTTGCGTTTTAGATAAAACAAAGTTCGCAAAGCTATATGTAGATTTAGCTTTGCGAACTTTATATTTCTTAAGATACTTTAAATAATCTTAGCGCTCTTTGCGTTTAATTAATTATTCCTGTTCTTCTTCATCTTCTTTTTCAACTGCATCCTTATAATCTGGATACAAGAAATTGTTGTAAGGAAAACGCGTAATATGAATTTGACGAACCGCTTCATAAACCGTTTCTCTAAATTCTTCAAAATTTTCTTTATTTCTGGCAGAAATAAACAACGCTTTATCCTGCCCCACATTACTCACATTACTCATCCAAGTTTGTTTCCACTCGTCAAGTGTCCAGTATTTTCTGGTTCTTTCGGTGATCAAATCATCTTCATCGATGGTAAGATGTTTGTAAGCATCGATTTTATTAAAAACCATAATAGTTGGCTTGTCGTTGCTTTTAATTTCTTGTAAAGTCTTATTTACAGACTCGATATGATCTTCAAAATCTGGATGCGAAATATCTACTACATGCAACAATAAATCGGCTTCACGAACCTCATCTAAAGTACTTTTAAAAGAATCAACCAATTGTGTTGGCAATTTTCGAATAAATCCAACTGTATCAGAAAGTAAGAAAGGAAGGTTTTTAATAACCACTTTTCTAACTGTAGTATCTAAGGTTGCAAACAATTTATTCTCAACAAAAACATCGCTTTTACCAATTGCATTCATCAAAGTCGATTTTCCGACATTGGTATATCCAACAAGAGCTACGCGAACCATTGCACCGCGATTGCTTCGCTGAATACTCATTTGCTTATCGATTGTTTTGATTTTATCTTTCAATAACGAAATTCTGTCACGCACAATACGTCTATCGGTTTCAATCTCTGTTTCTCCAGGTCCACGCATACCAATTCCCCCTTTTTGACGCTCAAGGTGTGTCCATAAACCAGAAAGTCTCGGAAGCAAATACTGGCATTGCGCCAATTCTACCTGAGTTCTTGCATAAGAAGTTTCGGCTCTTTGCGCAAAAATGTCCAGAATTAAGTTGGTTCTGTCTAGAATTTTACAGTCAATAATTCTTGAAATGTTTTTCTGCTGTGAAGGCGTTAATTCATCATCAAAAATTACAGTCGATATTTTGTTTTCTTTTACAAAAAGATTGATGTCATCAATTTTCCCCGTTCCCACAAAAGTCTTCGGATTAGGGCGTTCCATTTTCTGCGAAAAGCGTTTAATAACTTCACCGCCAGCAGTAAAAGTCAGAAACTCCAATTCGTCTAAATATTCATTTAGCTTTTCTTCACTTTGATTCTGAGTAACAATACCAACAATTACTGTTCTCTCAAAATTTATAATTTCTTTTTCTAACATAGTCTTGAATAAGGTGCAAATTTAATCATTTGTCGGCTACAATCAATTATACAATTTTGTTTTTACATTTATATTTAGAAGAATAGACTTCAAAAAAAAATGGAACCCGTCAAGATAAACTCAACAAGGTTCCACTTACTCAATAAATGGTCTAAGTTTAAAACTTTTATTCGTAAATAAAGGTTTTTTCCGTTTTCACAATTCCGTTTTCTTCTATTTGAGAACAAGAAATCGGGTAATTTAATTTGTTGTATTTGTATTTTCTGCTCACCGCAACCAAAGCTGTAGATGATGGGCTGAAATTCATTTCATTATTATAAGAAATAGATTCAAACTCAAATTCTTCCTCATGATAAGAGATCATTGGTACAATTACTTTGTAATTATCTCCGAAAAGACTTTGAACAATTAGCTGATCAACCGATTTTTTATCGTCATAAGTAAATGATTTCGAGATTTTGTCACCAACCAATCCTTTGTGTCTTGACACATTATCGTTTACATAAACATATTCCAATTTTCCAATAATCGTCTTGTTTCTATCACGCGAAGTACGTCTTACAATAATTCCGTTTTCAACAAGATATTCAATATCATCTACTAAATTCTGATGATTGGTACTCTTTTTTGTTGTTACTTTTACCCTTGCTCCTTCATAAACAAATGAAACCGTTTTGGTAATGTAATTTGGCCCCTCTTGATATTTTTTTACAAATTTGGTAATATTGTTATCTGGGTTATACGTATAATTGATCACTTCTTTCCAGTCGCTTCCCACTTTATCTTTTACAGTCATATCCAACAAACCGTTTTTGTTGTAATAAAAATGCTGTACAACATCTGAAGTAGTTATCGTTTGAAGTTTACCATCTTTAAAAACAAATGTTTTATTAACAATCTCTCCGTCTTTAGAGTTTTGGTAATTTGTTTTTACAATGTTGATCTGCTTTAGTTTAACATTGTCTTGACTGTGCATCAAGAAAGGAAACACCATCATTAAGATGGCAATAAAGTAGGTTTTCATGTGGTATTTGTATTGATTTGGGATGACCAAAGTACAAAATTCAATTAGATTTTAACACTTTGAAGTACAAAAACTACAAACTTTTAAACAATACTCTAAAAATCAACACATTATTTCATTTATTCTAAATTACTTCTTACTTCTCTCCAAATATTTTTATATCATCTACCATAAAAGCACCATTTAATGTTTTATCTTTTCCAGAACCAATGTACTTAAAAGCAATATTTATGTTTCCAGAATAAGCAGAAAGATCGATTCCTCCAGAACTTATAAATTCGCGAGAAGGTGTTGAAAGTGTTGGCACTTTTGCTTCTAATTTTGTCCATTTTGCTTTAGTCACACTTGCTCCATCAAAGTTGGTTGAAACATAAACTTCTAATGTATTTAAAGGTGAATCTATTTTCAAATCATGTTGTGCACTTCTAAACGAAAGCACCGCATTTTTATATCCTGATAAATTTATTTTAGGAGAAACCAGCCAAGCCACATTCTCGGCTGCAGTCGTACTTGTAGTATTAAATTCTGCATAACCATTTCCAGCATACACCATACTTTTCCAGAGTTTGGCTGCTTTTTCTACAATGTTACTCCAACCTGGAAGTGCAAAATTAACGTTGTTTTTAACCGACTGAAAATCTTCTGCAAAAAACGGAGTATTTCTTTTTCCATTCATCACAATATCACTTTCATATCGAACCATAAATTGATAGTCTGTGCCAAATTTTGTTAGAATTCCTTTTATCTTTCCACTTCCTTCTGGCACATCGTGATCTGCAAATTTTGCATAGCTGCTGGTCCTAAAAATAATCTGATTTCCTGTTTTATCCCTCAAATACCAGTTTGTAGAACCTCCAACATTATTAGATTCTTCAAAATAATGACGCCCTAATGCTGCTTCAGTAAATTCCACATCGTTTAATTCTATCAAAGTATTTAGTTTAGAATCTGAAAGAGCTTCTTCTACAGAAAGTGATTCAACCAAATGACTCTCATCTATATTTGAGCACGAAGCGTTTAATACATTTTTGTAGTCGTTTTGAGAAATTCTGCCAATTGTTGGATCACCGGCATTGCTCACGTACAAACTTCCAATTCTTAAACCTCCATAATACAAATCTGTAAATTGATTTTTAAGTTTTACAAAAACTTTATTTCCAACCCGATAATCAATATAAGTATTTGTTGCATCAACAGGAATACTAAAACCAATCGCAGGAGTTCCCTCAATTTCTCTTGTCTGCAGGAAAATAGTTTTAAAAAAATTGCCCCCTTCGTCACTCGAAACTACATAAGCTTCTATAATGTCATCGTACAAATATTGCTTTGCTGTTGTACCCGAAAGTTCATAAACTTTTTCTACACTTTTATTTACAATTAGATTGGGCTGAATACAAGCTAATTCTGGGGTTTCGACTTCTTTACTGCAGCTGATTATGGATAATGCAAAAAGTAAAATTAGATTTTTCATGAGAAATAAATTTTCAGTTTATAAACCGATTGTAAGATTTAAAAAATAAGTTCGACCATAACCATAATAATATCTCGGACCAAAAGATGGTGTTCCGCTTGAAACATCTTGATTTAACGCTCTAAAATTGGCATTCCTCGCCTGTTCGAAACCGCCCGTTTTGTACATTAAATCCAAAACATTATTTACACTGGCAAAAAGCCCCACGTATTTTTTATGAATACGCCAAGATTTTCCTCCATTAAAATTCAGCAGCATGACAGGTTGAAATTTTTCTTGTTTCAGCAATTCATTCCCTCTTTCGGAAGTTGCTTCAGGAAAAGGAAAACCATTAGCTGGATTGATGTAAAATTGAGATGTTCTAGAAATTGGCGAAACATCTATATAACTCTCTGCCAAATAATTGATATTGCCACCAATCCACCAAAACTTAGGATCACGATATTCTAATCCAAATGAATACGCCTGCTGCGGAGTTCCAGGCTGTTTGTAGTTCTTTAAATAAGCAGATCCAAAATCAAAAGTGGCTTGCGCTCCTTCTTTTGCTCTATTGGCATCGTTTACAATCACTACATTTGGATTACTGCTATAAACATAATTTCCAAATGCTGCAGATAAAGTTGTTTTCAATGTGGGGCCAATCTGGTATTCAAAACTTAATTCTGCTCCCGTATTTTTCTTATCCAAATTGGTCAAAGTCTGGCTGACAAATGCATTTGTTGGATCATAACCAGAACCGTTATCGAAAATTCCTTCGGCATAGAAATAAGAAGTTTTTGAAGTGTTTTTGATTATAGTATAATATGCTGTTAAACGCAATTTGAGTTTTGCTGAACGGTATACATAATTAGCCTCAGCACTGCTTATATTTTCACTTTCAATTCCGTCCACAACATTATTATTTAAACGTGAATTTGAAAAAGTATTTCGAAGTGAAGGCGCTCTGGTAAAATGTGCAGCATTAAAAAACAACAATTGTTTTCCTGAAATTTTATAGGTAAAACCGCCTTTGAAACCGAAATTCTCAAAATTTACTTTCTCGCTTTTGCCTAAAGAATTTGTTGGATACAATCCGTTTTGATATACCCCCTCTCTCTGATAATCTGACATGGAATACAATTGCGACAAGAAAAATTCTGTTTTATTATAACTAAATTTAAACTGTGTAAAAACATCTAAAGTATTAGCCAATAAATTATAATTGTATCCGTAAATATCTCCTACTCCAACTTGTCGATTTGGATGCAACAAATCTGATTGCGACAGATTTCCTTTGTAAAACGGATCAATATCTTCAAAATATGCTCCACCAAGAAGGTCTAATAAATACTGAAAATTATGCGATTTTAATTTCTTAAAAGTAAATCCGCCATCAAAAGAAATATTGGAAGTAATCTGTGCATTCAAATTTGAATTTACTGCTAAAGTTCGATCATCTGTTCTGTCTTCATAAAGCACATAATGGCTTTGAGCAGGCGAATAACCATTTTGCCCTATTTTTTGATTGGCAAAATACATTTCATCCCAATTGATCTGAGGATGCTCCAAAAATGTCATTCTGCTTTTTGCTACATTTTCATAATCTGGAGTAAATTCACCCGAAAACTCTCCTTGATCTTTTGCATAAAGCGAACTAAAATAGCTTGGCATTTTCCTGTAATAAACAGGATCTGGACTGTCTGCATTTTGGTAATCGATATTGCTGTTTCCAACTTTCCCAAATTGATACATAATAGCAGAATTTAGATAGGTTTTATAATCAATTTTAAAATAATGATTGAGCATAAAGAGTGGCTCTTCTACATTTTTTACTCTTGCATTTCGCTTCTCGCCATTTTGAAATCCCCAATACGAATTGTATTTTTCGCTCATTAAATCAGTAACCTCAGCCGTGTTAGCAGAATTCTTTCCGCGTGAATTTGGCGTATAAAACCCTGTAAAATTGAGAGAATGTCTGGCGTTTAGTTTCTTTTCGACACTAAGGAAAAAAGAGTATGCATCGAAGTTTGTGCCTTCAAAATAACCTTCATCAGCCCAACGTTTTCCAGCCGAAACCACAAAAGCCCAGCCCGAAGCATTCATTCCTGAAGCATAAGTGCCAATTGCCCGCCATAAATAAGTGGTATTACTTCCCGAAAACGTTAGTGATGTTCCTTTTCTATACAAAGAAGCACGAGTAAAAATCTGCTGTGTACCTAAAATTCCACCAAAAGTATAATTGGAAGCTGCCGTTCCGACTGAGAATTCCTGATTGCGAAGCACATTGTTTAAACCGCCCCAATTTCCCCATTGCGGTCTGCCATCGTAAATTTTGTTCATCACCATTCCATTAAGCATCATAGCTCCGTTTTCGCTATCTAAACCCCGAATGCGAAATCGAGCTTGCCCCCAATTGAATGCTGATGCTTGCATAAAAGCATCTTTTGAAGATTGTAAAAGGCCTGATGTCATTTCAGATGAACTGTTGTCATCTGAAAAATCATTGTCTGATAATGTAATTAATGCAGCTGGAACCTCATCTGAATAAGTGTCTTCTAATTGTAAAATTCCGAGATCTATATCCTGTTCTAAATTGGACTGTACTTTTAAAAGGAAATCTTTATAGCCTTGGCTTCTCAGTAAAAGAAATTGCTCTTTTTTGGGAAATATATGAAGTTCAAATTTCCCCGTTTTTGACGTAAGCTGCATCACGGCTGTGTTCTGTATCGTCACAACTACACTTTCCACCGGATTCTGTGTTCGTGCATCAATAACAATTCCTGTTACCGTAATTTCTTTCTGCGAAAAAACAAAACTAGAAAACCATACAAAAAAGAAGACCGCGTATTTTTTCACCATTAAAAATCCAATTTACTTTGAAAAATAATTTTAGGATTGAAATCCTTTATTCAAAAGATAAAATTGGTTTTTGGAAAAAAGCATTTTAAATTCAAGTCATTGCTTGAATTCAAATATAGAAAAAATATTTAAAACTGAATAAATTCTTACAAAATTGTTTAATTTTAATCGATATTAGTCAAAAAACATTATGCTTCAGTTCTAATTTTAGAAACCATAAAAGCAATCAGAACTCCAAAAATACCGATAAAGGCAAAAGAAAACTGCAAACCGAAACTTTGTGCAATATGCCCAATCACAGGTGGCCCCATTAAGAAACCTAAGAAACTTACACTCGAAACAATCGTTAAAGCCTCTCCTGCAGGAACTGTTGGGTTTTTCCCAGCAATACTGTAAACCGTAGGAACAATCGTTGCAACTCCCAAACCTACAAACATAAAGGCAATCGTACACGGAATTATATAAGGAAGAAAAACAGCTGTAAAAAGTCCAGCCGAAATCATAACACCGCTAATCTGCATAACACGTTCGCGTCCAAATTTATTGATTAATCCGTCGCCTAGGAATCTTCCGCTTGCCATCATAATCATAAAAGAAGTATAACCTAAAACCACCAACGGCCCAGGCGCTTTTACAATATCTTTAAAGTAAACTCCACTCCAATCGAACATAACGCCCTCGCTAGCCATACTGCAGAATCCAATAACGCCTAGCCAAAGTAAAGCCGTATCTGGTTTTACAAATAGTTTTTTGCCTTCTTTTTTTGGTTTCTTTTTTTCTTTGGCTCTAACCAAAAATTTAAAGTTAAAAGCCACCATCAATAAAACAATTCCGGCTACAATTATAAAATGATGCAACGGACTTAATTTTAAAGCCAGCATTCCTAAACCTACCAACGCACCCGTAAATCCTGCGAAACTCCACATTCCGTGAAACGAAGACATAATTGTTTTTTTGAATAAAACCTCTGTATAAACTCCTTGAGTATTTACGGCAATATTGGCAAGATTTCCGAACACACCAAACAAAAATAATCCTAATGATAATTGTAACGATGTTGTTGCCAAACCTAAATTGATTAAGCACAAAACATACATTATTAAAGAGAAAATCAAAATACGATGGCTACCGAATTTGGTTACCATTTTTCCTGAAAAAGGCATAACAATTAGCTGCCCAACCGGAAGTGCAAAAAGAATAGAACCTAAATCGCCTTCTGTTAAATGCAAAGCCGTTTTAATATCTGGAATTCTGCTGGCCCACGTGGCAAAACTCAACCCCATTCCGAAATAGAACATTCCAACAGCAAAACGGATCCGGTTTAAATAGGAAGCTTTGGCTTCTCTAAATACTTTCTTGATTTTGGCTTTGGTCTTAAAAAGCGATAATGGATTAATGTTTAACAGCATATTGAATTTTTATTGGAATGTTGTCAAAAATACTAAAAACGCTCGTTAAAGTGCATAAAGCCTAAGGTTATCCACAATATACAACGTTATTGTTTATAAATTCAAAGGTTTTTATTTGAATTTGGCTTATTAAAATTACAATTTTTCGGGTTTAAAAGAATTATAATTTGTTTGATTTTTTTAAGAAAATAAAAAGGGATTATCTCAAAAATTGAGATAATCCCTTTTTATTTATATTTCATTGTTCCGTAGGAACATTTCATCGGTAGAAAAAAATATCGTTGTCAATATTTTACGTTCCGTAGGAACGTTTGAAACATTAGATTATTAAAAAATTGCCCGAAATCAAACGTTCCTACAGAACGTAAATGCGGATAAATATTATTATTTTCTACCGATGAAACATTCCTAAGGAATGTACTATGATATACCTATTACTTTTTGCTGGGCATTACTCGCAATTACGGCTTCTATAACCTGCATTACTTTTACCCCTTCGTCTGCGGTAACAGGTTCTGTTTTATCGTTTGCAATAGAATCGTAAACGCCATCGAAGAAACTGAAATAATTCCCTTGAAGCGTTGGGATTTTTTCTCTCACAATTTTACCGTCAATTTCGGTATGCAAAAGTCCTTGTAAACTTTCATCTTCTGTACCCCAAGAATCTAGGTTCGGTTTTTTACCTACTTTTAAATCGTCTTCTTGAACATCTCCGCGAGGTTTTAAGAAAGAGCCTTTTTTTCCGTGAAGCGTGTACGCGGGATTGGCTTCTCTCACAAAAAATCCCGCTTTTAAACGGACTCTGAAATTAGAATAAAACAACGTCAAATCGATCCAATCGTCTACAACAGAATTTTCTCTCGTTACTCGAATGTCGCCAAAAACAGCTTTTGGACAGCCAAACAGACTTATCGCCTGATCTATAATATGCGGACCTAAATCTTTTAGAACTCCTGCTCCATCATTGGCCGTTTCTTTATGCGCTTTCGGACTCAATAGCGGATTATATCTGTCAAAATGAAATTCAGCTTCTACTAAATCTCCTAAAACGCCATCATCGATTACTTTTTTTACGGTTTTAAAATCGCTGTCCCATCTTCTATTCTGGAAAACAGCCAGTTTTAATCCTTTTTCTTTTGCAATTTTTGCCAATTCTTTTGCTTCTGCTGCAGTTGTCGTAAATGCTTTTTCTACAACGGCATGTTTTCCTGCCAAAAGCACTTTTTTAGCATATTCGTAATGCGTTCCAACTGGCGTGTTTACAATTACCAAATCGACATCATCGCTTAATAATTCGTCTATAGAAGCGTAACTTTTTACATATGGATAATCTTCTTGAATTAATTTTTTGCTTCTTTCCCAAGAACCCAAAAGTTCAAATCCTTCGTGAATATCTAAAAACGGAGCGTGAAAAACTTTCCCCGACATCCCGTATGATAATAATGCTGTTTTTATCTTTTGCATTGGTATAGTTTTTTTGGTTTGCCACGAATTGCACGAATTAGCACAAATCGGCATGTATAAAATTTTTAATTCGCAAAAATTCGTGCAATTCGTGGCTAATAAAAATATTTAAAGTTTAGCTCTTTCGTATTGTTTTGGCCATTGAATTTCGTCATTTAGTTCTTTAGCAAAATCCAAAGGAAGATTTGGGTTTCTTAAAGATTCTCTGGCAAATAAAATTAAATCGGCTTGATCCAAATTTAAAATTTCTTCTGCTTGTTCTGCTTCTGTTATTAATCCGACTGCTCCTGTTGAGATGCCAGCTTCTGCTTTCACTTTTTCTGCAAAAGGAACCTGATAACCTGAACCTAATGTTATTTTTTGATGTGAAACTAATCCGCCTGACGAAACATCTATTAAATCTACTCCTTTTTCTTTTAATATTTTAGAAAGTTGTACAGATTCTTCTGGATTCCAACCATTTTCTGCCCAATCGGTTGCCGAAATTCTAACGAATAAAGGTAAATCTGATGGCCATTCTGATTGAACAGCTTCTACAACTTCCAGTGTAAAACGGATTCTGTTCTCAAAACTTCCTCCATATTCATCTGTTCTTACATTTGTTAAAGGCGATAAAAACTGGTGCAATAAATAGCCATGAGCCGCATGAATTTCTAAAACCTGATATCCTACTTCAACTACTCTTTTTGTAGCAGCTTTAAAATCGGAGATTACTTTCTGAATTCCGTTTTTATCTAACGCTTCTGGAAGAAATGGTTCGCCGTCATGATACGGAATCGCACTTGGAGCCACGGTTTGCCATCCGCCTTGAGCGAAATCTAACTTTTTATTACCAAGCCACGGAGCCGAAACACTTGCTTTTCTTCCTGCATGTGCTAACTGAATTCCGGGAATCGAGTTCTGAGAAACTATAAAAGCGTTGATTTGTTTTAGTTTTTCGATATGTTCATCTTTCCAAATTCCTAAATCGGAAGGAGAAATTCTGGCTTCTGGAGAAACTGCTGTTGCTTCCTGAATAATAAGTCCAGCTCCGCCAGTTGCACGGCTTCCTAAGTGAACAAGATGCCAATCGTTTGCAAATCCGTCAATAGCAGAATACTGGCACATTGGCGAGATCGCAATTCTATTTTTTAAAGTGATTTTTTTTATGGTGAGCGGAGAAAATAATTTCGTTGCCATATATATGTAACTTTTAATGATTTTATACTACCAATTGAGTAAAGCAGTGTTCAAAAAGTAAAGTTACAGCATCTTGTTAAAACGAGAAATCTAAATGTTTATTAATTAACAAACATTTAAAATCTTAAACACTATCTTGCACTCTTATATTAAAATAGAAAACGCTACTTTTGTGCGTTAAATACGAATTAAAAACAAAAAATGGATATAGTTATCAAACTCTCTCAATTTCTATTGAGTTTATCTTTACTTATTATTCTTCATGAATTAGGGCATTTTATCCCTGCAAAATTGTTTAAAACTAGAGTCGAAAAATTTTACTTGTTTTTTGATGTTAAATATTCACTTTTCAAAAAGAAAATCGGAGAAACAGAATACGGTATCGGATGGCTTCCGCTTGGTGGTTATGTGAAAATTTCTGGAATGATTGATGAAAGTATGGACAAAGAGCAAATGGCGCTTCCGCCTCAGCCTTGGGAATTTCGTACTAAACCAGCTTGGCAACGTTTAATTATCATGCTTGGTGGTGTTACGGTAAACTTTATCCTGGCTTTTATTATCTATATCGGAATGGCGTTTGCTTACGGAGATACTTATATTGCTAATGCCGACTTAAAAGATGGTGTTCTAATTGAAAATCCTGCAATGCTTAAAGCTGGTTTTAAAACGGGTGACAAAATTATTTCTATTGATGGTAAATCTGTAGAAAATTTTGACAAAGACATGAATATAAATATCATCATGGCAAAACATGTCTTGATCGAAAGAAACGGGCAGCAGCAAACGATTACGATGCCAACAGATTTTGTTGACCAGCTTTCTAAAACAGAAAAAGGAATACTTATCGATATCCGCAGACCTTTTGCCATTGGAAAAGTTACAGAAGAATCTGCTAATCAGAATTTAAAAGCAAAAGATCTGATTCTTTCTCTTAACGGACAAAAAGTTAAATATTTTGACGAAGCAAAAGCTGTTTTATTAGCTAATAAAGGAAAAGAAATTCCTGCGGTTGTTTTACGCGATTTGAAAGAAACACCTCTTACTTTGAAAGTTTCTCCAAAAGGAACTTTAGACGTTTTTGCTGGTGGTTTAGACATGAAATCATTAGAGAAATTAGGATACTATAAAATAAGCACTAAAGAATATGGTTTCTTCGAATCTATTCCGGTTGGTCTTGAAAAAGGAAAAGATCAATTAGTAAGTTATGGAAAACAATTGAAAATGATTTTTAATCCAGAAACAAAAGCTTACAAACAAGTAGGTGGTTTTGCGGCGATTTACAATATTTTCCCTAGTTCTTGGAGCTGGGAAGTTTTCTGGTCAATCACGGCTTTATTGTCGATTATGCTTGGAGTTATGAATTTATTGCCAATTCCGGCTCTTGATGGTGGTCACGTAATGTTTTTATTGTATGAAATCGTAAGCGGTAAAAAACCGAGCGATAAATTCCTAGAGAATGCGCAAATGGTTGGTTTTGTTTTACTTATTTCACTACTACTGTTTGCTAACGGTAACGACATTTACAAGGCGATTGTAGGCAAGTAAAAAAAAGTCAAAAAAAGAGTGAAAATGTTTTTGAGAAACTAAAAATAGTTTTATATTTGCACTCGCTAAAAAGAGCAACACTTTCCTCCTTAGCTCAGTTGGTTAGAGCATCTGACTGTTAATCAGAGGGTCCTTGGTTCGAGCCCAAGAGGGGGAGCAACTTTTTTTAGCAAACATATTAACCTTTTAAGGTGATTCCTCCTTAGCTCAGTTGGTTAGAGCATCTGACTGTTAATCAGAGGGTCCTTGGTTCGAGCCCAAGAGGGGGAGCTTAAAAAAAGACGATCAAATTTGATCGTCTTTTTTTTTGTTCAAATTCCAAAGTTTCAAAATTCCAAATTCCAATATTAGGATTGTTTATTTAATCGTAAAGGTTTTTACGCAAAGTTCGCGAAGAGTTTTTTTTTCGAGACTTAAATTAGGAATCTATAACGGAGATCGCAAAGGTCGCCAATCTGTGTCGATATGCGAGTGTGATTTATCCTTCGATCGAAATGACAAAACCATTCAATTAAATAAAACAAAAAAATCTCGCAGAGCTTTATAAACACAAAGCTTTGCGAACTTAATCTTTAGATTTATCTCAAAATAACCTTAGCGCCCTCTGCGTAAACCTTAGCGCTCTCTGCGATAAAAAAACTTCACACAAAAAGAAAACAAAAAAAGCTCGCAGAGCTTTACAAACACAAAGCTTTGCGAACTTAATCTTTAGATTTAGCTCAAAATAACCTTAGCGAACTTTGCGTAAAAACTTTGCGCCCTTTGCGGTTAAAAAAACACAAAAAGAAAACCCTATTTCATCGTCAAAGTTTCGCTTTTAAACCTTTTCATTAAAGTATTTGCTTTCTCATCTTCATTTATTGCTTTTAAAGACTGTGCGTATCTATAATAGTAAATAACATCCAGATCTTGGGCTTGATCAAATAATTGAGTGTAATAACCCGCTGCTGCAGTAAGATTTCCTTCAAAATAAAAACGATCGGCTACTTTTTTTAGCATATCAATAGATTTATAACCTTTATCAATCACTTTTTCGTAGGTGTCGACCATATTAACAGTTACATATTTGGAACCTGTAGCCACAGGTGCTGTAATTTCGACTTTAACAGGCTTTACAGCAGCAGACGAACTTGCAACTGTTGTTTTTGTTTCTATTGCATTTGGAGCTACTTTAGGTTTCTTTTTTACGTAATTCGGAATTACTGTTCTTGTATTATTAGGTCCAAGATCGTAAGTTTCGACCAGATCCAATTTTGAAACTTGGTAGGTAATAATTCTACCTCCAAAAAGCTTATTTATTCTTTCCTCTACATAGTAAGACTGTATTACCAAATCATCTGTAGGGAAACTATCCGTCAATAATGTCGTTTTTCCTGGTGCCGGAGAAGCAGAGGCATTGTTTGTGCTCTGAGCAAAACAGCCGAGAGAAAATACGAACGCAAGTGTACATAAAATTGCTTCATACTTTTTCATGATTTTTTGAATAAAATTAATGCTCCTATTAAAAAACTCAGACTAAAGATACTGATTTTCTTTCACTTAGCTTTATTCTAACCGCCAACTACCTAGAAAGCCGATTAAGTACTTCTTTTTACGAATTTATCATTTGAACGCAGACTTTTTGTATATCTTCGTCTGAAAATGGCTCTAGTGCTTTTGCCAACATTTTACTGGTTCTAATACAACCATAAACTCAAAAAGCGCCGCAATCCAAAGATTGCGACGCTTTTCTATTTTCTTAAAAACTCTCAGGTAATTAAACCCCTAATTTCTTAGCAATTTCAACAGGAATTCCTCCTTTGTTTACTAGTAATGCAGTAGTTTTATATTTTACGAAGTTCTTAGTTACAAACAAAAAACCTTTGTAGTTGTTTGTTTTTATTATTTTAGGATGAAATATTCTTCAATTCAGTTGTATTTATTAACGATTTCATTTGGCTAATTGCAATTTCATTCAACTTTAGTAATCTTTCATTCTGTTCTATATCTTGTTGTATCAGCATAGCATTTATACTTTCAAGATTAGATAACACAACTAGCTGTTCAATAGATGCTATATCTCTAATATTCCCTTTTTCATTAGGATTTTCAATACGCCATTGTTTTGCTGTTTTTCCAAACAAAGCAACATTCAATATATCTGCTTCATCTGCGTAAATAAAGTTTCTCTGATAAGTTGTTAAGCTTATGGGTATTAGATTTTCCTTTATTGCATCTGTATGTATTTTGCAATTAATTTTAGAAATGGTTCTTTGCAAATTCCACTCTAATTTTTTAGTACTATTTTCTTCTTCCTTTAGTCGCTGAAATTCTTTTATTAAATAAAACTTAAACTCTGCACTCAACCACGTGGCAAATTCAAAAGCGATATCTTTATGAGCAAACGTTCCTCCATATCTACCTGTTTTCGAAATAATTCCAATAGCATTAGTAGATTCAATCCAACGTTTCGGAGTTAACGAAAAGCTATTAGAACCTGCCATATTTTTAATTCCATCGAATTCGATGGAATTAAAATCAGGATTATTAAATTTCTCCCATAAGCCAACAAATTCAATTGTGCTTCTGTTTCTCATCCAGTTTTGCAAAATATAATCACTTCTTTCATCATCGCGATGTCTCGCAATATCCGTTAGAGATATAAAATCCTCTTTATTGTCTTCATATAAAGCAATATCAACACCTTTTACATTTATCTTTTTATTTTTTGACATACTATTTGAAAGAAAAGTATTAATTAATTTAAAAGCCAAATATACATTTTTATGCAAATAAATGATTCAATTAAAAAAATCAAAATAATATATTATAACTAAAATTTAAAGCAAAAAGCGCCACAATTTACATTGCGACGCTTTTCTATTTTCTTAAAAACTCTCAGGTAATTAAACCCCTAATTTCTTAGCAATTTCAGTAGGAATTCCTCCTTTGTTTACTAGTAATGCAGTAGTTTTATATTTTACGAAGTTCTTAGTTACAAACAAGAAACCTTTGTAGTCGTTTGTTTCTCCCCAAGAATTTTTTACGATATAGTATTCTTTTCCAGTTTGATCTTTTGCAAGACCAATAATGTGCATTCCGTGGTCGTCTGTTGTAGTGTAGTTATCAAACGCTGCCTGACGCATTTCTGGAGTAATTTCTGGTTCTGCTTTTGGTCCGTTAAACATGTCTGCTTTTTCTTCAGCCGTCATATCGTCGAATTTTTTAGTAGCCACGTAAGCCACACCGTTTTTCCAGCTAAAGCTTTTCTCGCTAACATCTGTTGCCCAAGCTACAGTGTATCCTTTTTTAAGTGCATTGTCGATAACGTCTGTCATATCGTTCAATTTTACGTTGTAAACTTGATCTAATGACCAGTTGTCTGGCACCATCATAGTAGTTTTTTGATAGTATGGAGCGTTTGTAAAAGATGACATTTCTACGTACTCGTCTGGGTTAATTCCTACTACTTCTTTAGCAAAAGATTGTGGCGTATAGTTTTTCCCTTTGTATGTAAAGCTATCTGGCACTTTTCCTAAATAAGAATCAATAACAGCTGAATATGCTTTTTGCCAGTTTGGAGTCAATTCTCCGTTCGGGTTTTTCACAACTGCTGCAAGAACACCTTCGATAAGAGCGCCCATTTCAGCAAATTTATTTTTGTCTGTTCCGTAGTTTAAACCAGTGTAAACTTCTCTAGGCACAGTTCCGTATTTTTTGTACATATTAATTACATCGTGAAGAGCACCTCCGTCACCAAGCGTAATTGCTCCATGCATACGAACATAGTTAATTCCTTTTTCTACATACACGTTTCTTGCAGAATAAATTTGAGAAAGCTCAACAGGCTGTTTTCCTAAACGAATCATTTCTGACTCTAAGAATGAGTTTGTTGAGTAGCTCCAGCAAGTTCCAGATGATCCTTGAGATTTTACCGATGTTGTACCTAGGTTAATTACTTCTGTAAATTTGAAGTTCTCTTTACTTTTGTCGCTAGCATTCAGTTTAAGTGAATTTACTAAAATGTCTTGCGCAAAACAGCCTGCAGTTCCAGCCAAAAATATTGAAGCAGCAAACACTGATTTGAATGAAAATGTATTCATAAGTTATGTTTAAGATTTTATAAAATTAGTCTCCAATGTTTCCAATTTGTTACAAAACAATTAAATATTATACAATTTGTGTAATGTTTAGTTGTTAATGTTTTCTTAACGGTTAGAATTATTAAGGTATTTAATACAGAAAAGCCTCAATAATACATTATTAAGGCTTTTTTAGTTTATTATTTATAAATTAACTTCTTACAAGTTTTTTGCTTTTTTGCTATCGCATCCAGTTGCTTCCAAAAACGATATAGTACGCCCATTCTTCTGGACCTTTGGCAACGTCTACTCCCATTCGGAGTTTGAATTTTCTGGCAATGAGGTATCTAAAACCTGTTCCGTAGCTATAAACAATGGGTTTGGCAAAGGCTTGATCCCAATCGTTAAACGCGCTTGCGAGACCACCGTAGCCCATAAGGCTCCATCTACGGTACAAATCCCATCTAAATTCCAGTTCAGATACAATGCTCGTTTTTCCCATGTAACGGGCAGCGGGAATTCCTCGCATATTAATTCCTGGTTGTAAATAAAAAGGCGGACTCCCCAACGCCTGCTCCCCTTCAATCCTTAGTCCGCCAATTAGAGTTTTCGCCAACGGATAATATCCAATTGCCGATAAATTGATACGCCATGCCTGATAATCGCTCCCCAATGCTTTATCTGACCAGAAAAAATCGGTTTGGATTCTTATTCCTTTATCTGGCGTAAATATGTTGTCACGTCCGTCAAATTGAAGCGCGGCTCCAAGCTGACTTATGGTGCTTTTAATATCTTTTGGATCTACAAATGGCGGCGGAAGATTAAAATCGGGCAAGTTTATTTTTGAATTTAAAAATAAATACTGCGGCCCTGCGCTCCATTTTGCATTTTTAAACTGCTTAAGCCATTGCGTATAAAATATAGTCGATTTAAAATTGAGCTTAAATTCCTGATCGGACTGATTGGGCAAATTGTTTGCATAAAATGATAAATTCATATCGCCATAAGCTGCAAAGCCACGATATAAGATTTTAGATTTTACCAATGTTGCAGAACGAAAAGCTCCTGCCATCCAGCTTTTGTTTGCGGTGTACATTCCTAATCCTCCTGTAATATCTGGATTTACAAGACGTTTGGTTCCATCTGCTTCAATAACCGGTGGGCGTTTTTTTAGGAAAATTGGAGCAACGGCACCTCCAAATCCGCCTAAAGCGGGTTCTGTAACAATGGTTGGCACTACTAAGAATCCGTTGGCGTAGATAAGAAAATCACTTAAATCAAAAGCTCCATCGAGAGAATCTTTAAAAACTACCTGATGTTTCTGCGCGCTTAAAACATTAAACGATAAAATAATCCAGATCAAAAACAGAACTTTATTATGTATTGTTTTTTTGCTTTTCATAGAATAGTTATCGCTTTTAATTTAAATTTTCACTTCCTCTAAAAAATTTTCAGTAATTATTTTTTCTTAAAACTAAACACGTGCGCCAGCGTAATAAAGAAAGTATTTCCCTGAAATCTATTTACTGCGTTTACTTCTCCAATCCATCTAAAACCTGCAGAAGTCATGCAGCCAAGATGCAAGTAATTTACCTCAGCCCCTAGCCCGCCAACTCTGTCTTTGTCTGGTTCTACAACAAGAATGCTTCCTACTGGAATTTTATCGTCTGATACTTTGTATTGCAAGTAGTAAATCAAACCTGCGTTGAATATGCCTTTTGGAGCCGTTTTTTCGGCATTCATGAAATAAAAAGTCTTTCCTAAACCTCCTTCAATGCTCAAAATATCTCCCGTTTTAATATCGGTATCTTTCTTTTTTCCGTTGATTTCGTAAGCAGCCAATGCCGAAAAATGAAATGTTTTCTTATCATTAAAGTACAAAGTTGTTCCCGCCGAAAACTCGTTCATAAACATTCCTAAACCGCTGTTATTGCTTCCGCCGAGTTCGTACTTTCCTGTTGGCAGATACATTTGATAACTGAAGACAAAGTCGGCTCTTTTATTATGCCAGCCTAACTGAACGGGCTGAATATACATATCTGTAAACGCAAAATCGCTTTTAGAATCAATGTAACTCCCTTGAATGGTATTGGAAGCCCCAGCGAGCAGGATGGTGGCTCCGTAATTGGCGCCCAAAATTTTAAAATCGCTTACATAATTGGCTCCAACACCTGTAATAAACATGGTAACATCTGGATTGCCTACTTTATCTCCGTCAGCGTTTCTTAAAGAAGATGCGCTATAAATATAGCCTGGAATATACACGCTCAAGGTTTTTTCTGGCGCTTGAGTTCCCGATTGGAGCCCCATTGCGCCAAGAATATGTCCTCCTTTTAATTGGGCATTACAGTAAACCGAAACCAATAAGAGCACTACTGTAAAAGCATACTGCATCTTTTTTTCCGAATAATTGTTTCTTACTTTCATGGTGGAATATTTTGCATTAAGGCTCTGTAACAGCCATTACTAATTATTTTTCCAGAAAAAACTTTACTTAAAGTAATAAGCTCCTGAACGGTCAGGATTTATTCGGATGGTTTTAAAGTATTCTGAAGGAGATTTTCCGGTGTGTTTTATAAATGCTCTGAAACAAGTGGTTCGAGATTTAAAACCAGATCCCCAAGCCATACCCTCTAAGGACAAATCTTTCCATTCAGGATCGTTTATTTTGTCTTTGAAATATTCAATTCTTTTAAGATTTACATAGTCCTGAAAATGAAGCCCAAATTCTGAATTAATCAAATTGGATAAGTGATGAACTGATATTCCGGTTTCGTCAGACAAATCTCTAATTACAAAATCTTTCTTCAAAAACAGATTTTTAGAATTTAGCTCATAATCTAATTTTAAAAGGTATTCTTCTCTTTTCTCAAGAGTAAGTTCGTTTACAATCGGAAGCGTATTTTTTGTTTCTTTTGTTTTTACTGCTAATGTATTATCGACAACAAAATCGAATGTCTCTTCTTCGTCAAGAAAAATTTGCGGTCTGAAATAAAGCCATCCAACAGTAAAAAACAATACCGAAGAAATTAACACATAGCAGGAAAGATCTGTTGCTTCTACTTTTTGCAATAAAAAATGATGCACAAAAAGTGCCGAAAACAAAAACAAAATCATGAGATTGTATACTCTAATCCAGTTTATTACTTTACTATGGTGAAATTGGTTTCCTTTAAATTTTTTCAGATCATAGTTTAAAATCAACATGGTTTGAAAAAACACATAGAAAAGCCAAATCGTCAATGTTAAAACAGAAAATGGATTTTTGATTAGTCCTGCAATATAATCGACTGCTTTTATATTGGTATAACTTCCAACATAAACAACTAGCGTTAAAAAGAAATAAATAGCAAAAGGCACAAAATGAAGCCAGTCGTATTTTCTGAAACTTTTATTTAATGATAAAATATTTCTAACATACAAAAATGAACATGGGGCGGTTAAAAATATAAATGCTTTTGTAATAGTAAGGAGATCTGGGAAATTTTTAAATAAATTGGCCGAAAGATAAAAATTGTAGATACTTACTACCGCCAGACTCAGCAGAAACATTCCCAAAAAGAAACTTTTCGAGTAATTTTTTTTGGAAAATAAAACCATAATCGCAGTGGCTAGCCCAGCAATAGTGGCTATAAAAAAGAATAGGGAAAGTAAAATATCGATCATTTTTTTAAGCTTAATTTAGTAACGTTAATTCTCTTAAAATCTTAAAAATAGAATACGATGGGGGCGTACGCATGAAGAAAAAGAATTGTACTTGCCGAAGTGTGGCAAGTGCAATTCTTCATTTTTTAGTTATTTTTTAACTGCTCCAGGAGGGAAACCAGTTAATATTTTTTTTATTGCATCGTTGATGAATTGTTCAGGATTATCTGGTCTGCTGTCAATTTCAGCATTTCCGATTCCTTGCCAAACCAGTTTATCTGTCTTGGTAGATACAATGTCTATTACCAATGAGCCATCAACATAATCGTAGGTATTAAATGTTGTGTTAGCACCGCCCATCATAGCACCGCCTCCCCAATATCCGTATGGACGATACATTCCGCCATAACCGTAAAAATCTGTATTAGCACTAACCGATGTTTTATTTTTTAGGATAGAAACGGCATTAACTTTTAAATCAGGATTGCTAGATTCTGTAAATCCTTTTGCCAGCATTTCATTTCGGATTGCTTTTGCAACACGATCAACATTTAACTGATTTACTTGGCCTTGCTGCGCTTTTAAGTCATAAACCGCAAAAGTTTTGTATTCGCTGAAGTTAGCAGAATGATCATAATCAGTTGTAACTTTTACAGTTGGAGCGCAACTGTAAAACAAACCCAAAAATAAGATTGGGATTATACGAAGACTTGTTCTTTTAATATTCATGTTGTGGTATTTATTAAATTAATAATTAAATCAGTTTAACTCGAATGTATTAAAATCAAAAAAATCTTGAACGAAGGGGGCTAAAACGTATCAATAATTGCTAAAATGGCACAAACCTTTACTAAACAATTACTTAGATCACTCTCAAAGATAAATTATTTTATTTAATTAACAGTATTAAATAAATAAAATCTTACTTTGCTGTTTTGCAATCTATTTTGTTCAAAAATTTAAGTTTTTTTAAAGTTTTATTTACTTTGTACAACTACATATTTGTTCTTCTTTTCTTTTAGATTATAAAGAATCAAATTTCTGCAGCTATAGGCAATTTTCCATGTTTTATCGCTTCCAGCATTTTATTGTAATCCGATTCGTTTTGATCGGCATATAAAACTGAAAATTCTGAAACGGCATCTGCAAATTCGTTCGAATCTCCGATATAACCCGAAATTACTGAAGGATCTCCCGAACGTGCATGAGCTCTTGCAAGTGCCCATCCGCAGGCTTTGGCATATTCTGCCATATTTTTAGGTTTCATCACTTCTAGAATTGGTTTTACTTTGGCGTCTCTAAGCTGACGAATGTAGAAGAACCTATTTTTACTGTCGTCTGTCCAACCCAAAAACATATCCGATGCAGACTGCATTAACTTTTGTCCCATTACAATTCTCTCACCCTGATGATAGTATTTTCCTTTTATTTTTACATTCCCTTCTAAAACACTTTTTCGGGCCTCTTTAAACTGTAAAAAAATCGGTTCTCCAGTTGCAGACATCAATAGGCTAATGCCACACAATGTACCCACACTGCCTACACCCACTACTTTTATAACGATGTCATGAAGCATATATCGGCTTAACAAAATCTGCTTTTCTTCTGAAAGCGATTCTAGATATCTATTATGGATAATTTCGCCCTCTTTAGCCACTTGCTTTTCAAGCTCTCCGCTTGGGTGAAATATCAAAGGCGGATCATCTTTTATGCGAGCTCTAGCGCCATCAAAATAAGTCATCTTTGCAAACTCCTTTTCGTGAGCGGTATACTCTGATGCTTTTTTAATTCTTTTCTGGTCAAATTCTTTAAATTCTTTATCTCCGCTTAATTCAATCAGTTCTGCTAAATCAATATCTGCATACCAAATTTGAAGAGCCGATAATTTACTGTAATCCAACATATGCCGTTTATAACTATCCGCAACATGCCAAGCAAATTCTTTGCAATTTTTATTTGAAAATTTTCGCCATCTTCCCGCGATCACAAAACTGGCAGCGAGTCTTTTTACATCCCATTCCCAAGGGCCAGGAAATGTTTCGTCAAAATCATTTATATCAAAAACCAACTTACGTTCTGGAGTTGCAAATCCGCCAAAATTCATCAAATGACAATCACCGCAAAGCTGCAGATTTATTCCAGATACAGGAGTATGAACCAAATCGGCAGCCATAATGGCAGCAGCGCCTCTGTAAAATGCAAAAGGAGACTCCATCATTCTTCTGTATCGAATAGGCAGCAGACTTTCAACTCTTCCCTCACTAGTCTGAATTAAAATATCTACAGGATCTTTTCGGTTTTTGAAAGAATTCCATTCCTTGTGTTTCTCCAAAGGAATTTTCTTTCTAATCGAAGCTCCTTTTTCATAACGTTCTGCCTTTGACGCTATCGGATTAAATGGGGTTTCGGCTATATGTTTTGAATCTTGACTCATATCGATGATAGCTATTTTACCTCTTTAATGTCATCCATTTTCCAGCTTTTATCAAAATAAGCTTTTGTTGGTCCATAGAAACGCATATAAGTAAACCAATGTTTTCCTGGTAAAGTTTGCACCCAGTTTTTCTCTTTTCCAGCTGGTGCTTTTGGTCCAAAATACAAATCGACAGAACCGTCACTGTTTTTTATCAAATCTTTTCGAGAAGACAAATCGCCACTTTGTTGCGGATTATCAATCAAACAGCGTGTTGCCGAATCATAAACCGTAACAGACCAAAAATTGACTGCTGGTGGATTTGCTGGTATATTTAGGGTATAATTTTTTCCTCCATCCAACCAATTTCCTTGATTATCATAATAAGCCCCCAAATAAGCCTGTCCTACATTTGGCGTTTTCGTAATCATTGCCTTAGAATATCCTGTTGCTTCGTAAAAATAAGAGGCACGCTCAAAAAACTCGTCATAATTCTCATCGCGCTGTGATGGATTTTTAATAATCATAACATAATCCCATTTCTTGTCTGGCCAGTGTTTTACATCTGCAAAACGTTTACTAAATGAATTCGCCATTGCCATTTGCTGTCCTTTAGTGGCTGCATCAATTAGAATTTTTTTCTGACGCTCGTCTGGCGCAAAAGGTTTTCCTTTTTCTATGCCTAAATTTTTAAGCCAAGCTGTAAAAAATCGATCGCGATCTTCAACAGGCTCAACTTGTAAAATAGCATGAAGGCGTTCCCAATAAGCAATCCCAATTGGTTGATTTCCCAGCCATTTTTTCCCTGCTGGCGGGCTTACTATTTTGGTTTGAGTTGGATTATCACGTTTCGAATATGGATAAATCTTTACCTTTTTTACAATGTCTTCTGTTGATTTTGGATCAGGATCTAACGAACGAATTCCAAAAAACATATTCATTGTATTGCACGGAACAATAAAATATCCTGCTGGTTTTAAATCTTTCATTGTTGGTGGCACTAATAAATACTTGCCGCCTTTGCCTTTATCTGGTCCCATTTCACCAATTACGGCTTGCTCACGTTGCCAGAAATCTCCAAGTCCTCCGGCAGTATGACCAGCAGGCATTTCAAGAACTGTCGGCCCATTTGTTGCCAAATCGATAAAAGACATTATATAAGGTGTTGTCGCGTTAGCAGTAAGAATTCCTATACGATCATTGTATGAGTTATAAAAAACAAGATCGTTACTAGACGCTTTAAATTGATTATAATGCACATTTTGCCATTCTGCGAAAGTTACAATTGGCAATGCCCACAAATAACATTGTGTTGCCTGCTGCAAATCCATTTCGTCAAACAGTTTAGGAATAGATTCTTTAGATGGCAGCTCACCATCCATTTTTATTTCAGTTCCAGATGATGCAACTGCTGTTGATGAAGTTTCTGATGTTTCTTTCTTACATCCAATATTTAAAATAAGAGAGATTCCAACAACAATAATTAAGCATTTATTTTTCATATAATTTGTGTTTTTAATGTTATTACACACTTATTATTTCTTTTCAATTGGAGCAGGAAACCATTTTTTATCTAGAACTTCATTTTTCGAAACATAAAGACGTAGATTCAAAGAGAATCCTTTTCCTGCGGGAGTTGGCAACCAATTACTTTCAGGTACATTTTTAGGCAGAGCCGAAGCAAGCCAAATGCTTAAAGAGCCATCTGGATTTTTCTTTAAGTGCGAAACATTGTTTAAATTGTATCTTTTTAATTTATTATCAACCACTCTGTAATCAGGTACGCTATACAATGTAATCGACCAAAATGCATTGACTGCTAAATCTGGCAACTGTTCTTTTGGAAACTTAATTTCATAAACTTTATCGCCACTCAACGGTTCTTTATTGCTGTCTGTAAGTCCAATAAAATAAATCGCTTCCTGAATTTGATTGGCCCATAAACCTCCATAATTGATGATGTCTCTGGCCATAATATTATCACCAAATTTTCCAGCAACATACGATACAGACCAGCCTCCTTTTTGCGTGCCAAAACCTTTTGCTCCCGCTAAAAAGGCAGGAATTGCTTTTGTTTTCACTACTTCATCAATATGAGCTTTGGCTTTATCATCTATTTTGGCATAATTACCAACTGCGATTGCTTTATCCTGATATTCTTTTGCTTTTGGATTAGTGTCTGGATAAGAATTGATTACTTCTTCAACCTTGTCGAAAATTTCTCCAGCAATTGGTGCTTTTGGAGTAAATTCTGGAATTGTTATTGGAGGTTCTATTTTAATTCCATCAGGAACTGTTAAAGTAAATTGTTTTTGAAGTTTTTGTGCCACATCTGGAGTTCCTTTGAGCTCAACTCTTGCTAACATTTTAGCTTTATTTGATGGCAATTCGATTTTTACAGCATCGGATGGAATTGTAGGATTGGTACCTTTTAGAACTAATGCAAATTTACCGAAAGGCGTTTTAGGAAAATTGCGTTCGTTAATATTCACAATCACTTCTCCCCAGCCGTCCAATAATTGTGCGGTATAATAACGATTTGTAATTTTAGGTATATTTAAAACAACAGCATGAGCTGCATCAACAGCAATCCAAGCTTCAAGATAAGCTACATCTAAATTTGGATTGACAAATTGTGCAGACCCAAGCGGGTTATATTTTATTTTATTATACCCCACTTTTTCTACATTTATATCATGATTCTCCTGTTGTATTACAAGATATCTTCCATATAAATAGGTATAGGCGTCAACAATATCTTGATCTGTCGGATTTATTAAATTTTCTGAAGCTGTCGCTGTATTGGTTGAAGTTGACACCTCTTTTTTACAGCCAATATTTAAAATCAGAGATATTACAGCTAAAATTATAAGAAATTTACTTTTCATAATGACTTATTTAATTAGAAATCAGATCATAATTATTTCACTTCCGTCAAATCACCCATTTTCCAGGTTTTATCAAAAAATCCTTTTTCTGGGCCATAAAAACGAGCCAATAACTCAAATTTTCCTTTTGGATCTGTTGGAACCCAGTTTGATTCTTTTCCTGCAGGTGCTTTTGCTCCAAAATAAATATCAACAGAACCATCGCTATTTTTCTGAATTCCTGGAGTGGTTGAAGCACGGCTAAAATATTTCATGCCTTTTATTAAAGCATGCGTTTCACGATCGTAAGCTGTTACAGACCAATATAATTTTACAGGAACATTTGCTGGAAGATGCAATTGATACAGTTTTGAACCATCAAATTCCTGACCTTTATCGTCTTTAATTGTCATTAAATAAAACTGCCCTGTACCTAAATGTTTAGCACTGAAATAAGCGATTGAGTAGCTTATTGCCCGTTCGCTTACCGGATAAATATTTGGAGCTGTATAATTGGACATTATTGCTTTTACAACATCTTGAGAAGCGGGTAATGCCCAGTTTGTACCGTCATAAAAAGGAGGAGTAAAAATTGCCTCATATTTACTGTCAATCCATTTTCTGGCATCTTTTACGGCTATTTCCAGAATCTCTTTTGTTCGGGCATCTGCCTGAAAAGTTTTTCCTTTTTCAATTCCAATTGATTTTAAAAAATCAACCATAACCAAATCTCGGGTCAGCCAAGGTTCACGCTGTACAAACTGATTTAAGAGCTCGAAAAAATGAAAATTATATGGAATTGTATTGCTAAAATCGACTTCAAGCAAATCGGTAAATTTTGTAGCTGCTGGATTTGATGCCTGAGAATAAGGATAAATTTTGATTCTCTTTCCATAATCAATCGCTCTTTTTAGATCGGCTGGACTTCCGTCGGTAAGATTGGATCTAAGAATTGCAAAACCTGTATAGGTTGATGATGGCATTGGAATATATCCTGCTGGTATTTTATCTTTATAATCTGGTGGCAAAATCAAATACTTTCCTCCCTTTCCTTTATCGACACCCGCCGGACCAATATCTTCAATTGCGGTTTGCCAGCCATCATCAAGACTTCCCGTTAAAGAAGACGCGCCTTCAGCATCTGGAATTTCTAACACAACAGGTCCTTTTCTAGTGTCATATAGCGGATTTATATAAACAACATCAGGATTTGGTGTTAATGTTTGATTTTTTGAATTTATTAATCCTGACCAATAAATGATCTCATTAAAATTACCTTTTGCAGCAGTTAAACTTTCATTAAGCAGTTCAAAATTTACAGCTGGCATTCCCCAAACAACAGCTTCTATTGCTCGATTATAAACTATCTGTTCATTTAGATTAGCTGGTTTGAAAGTACTTGAAACAGATTCTGCAGAAGCCGATTCCGTTTTTTCTGTCGAAGTTTTATTGCAAGAAATAAATAACGCAATAATAAAAAGTGAAATTATTTTAGTCTTCATTTTATATAGTATTAAAAAAATTAAAATGATATTTTCTAAATTCTCATGGAAAATTATTGCGGGAATATAAATGCCACCACCGCTCTTAATCCCCAGTCTGGTTTTATCGATTGATGTCCAACAACCGGAATTAAAGGCATAACGGCAAATTGCATGGTTTGTCCTCCTAATTTTGTAATTGCACCAACATTTGGACTAACGGTTATAAGTGTCGTATTTCCTTGCCAGTTTTGGGTAATTTCTGAAGTGATTCCCAAACTTGCTCCGCTTTTATAACTGTGTGTTAGAAATAATTGTGTGTAAAACTGGTTAAAATCGGCTCTATCGGCATTTCCTGCAACAGACCAAATTTGATTGGCCAGAAAACCAATAGAAAGTCCTTTTCCTTGATGCATGACCAAAACGCTTGGTCCAATTCCGAATTTTTCTGTTCCTAAAAATTTTTCTGTCGCAGTTGGCACTAAAAAAGCAGGTCCAACTCCTAAGATGAGTCCTTTAGTTTTAGGAGCAAAAAATGCTGTTACTGTTGCATCGCTTAAACCAAATTCATGTGTGTTTTCTCCCGTAACATCCTGCTGATCTACAACTGGAAGAATGTAACGAGTAATTAAGTTTAAATTTTCACTCAACTTAAAAGGAACAACGGGCTGAATATTGATCTGATATTTTATTCCGTTATAAGGGCCAATTCCATAAGTAAGATTATTTTGCAGTGGCACACTAATTAAGCTTGCCACAGGATTAGCCATTTTATCGGCTAGCTCTTGTGCGCTGTTACCCGGTTTTGCAGGTTCTTCCTGAGCAGAAATTGTAAAAGTGACAAGCATCAATGCTATTGCTAAAAAAGAATTTTTCATACGGCTTAAATTTATTTACTAAAAAAACTTCGACTCGTTAACTTTTATACTGCAAACAATTCTTTTTTATTTAATCTGCGAAAACTTTTTTCCAGTCTTTCTGCATATCCACAACATGCCATTTGTTTTGAGCTGCTGCATTTAATGATGCATTGTCTTTTTCCTGATATTTATATTCTCTTATAGAATCATTATGATTTACAAGCAATTGAAAAGATGGATATTTATTCCCTTGAGAATATTTCAGCATCGCAATATCTCCTGCACCACCTTCGTTACCACAGGCAAAAACAGGTCGCTGTCCGATGTGCAATTGAATTCCAACAGGTTTCCCTTCTTTATCATTAAAATGATCTAAAGCAGCCTCACGCTGTACTGCATTTTTAGCTGCATCGTATTTGTATTTGAAAGAAGTACCTACCACTTGGTCTTTCGGAATTCCGTAAAAATCTTGAGATATTGCTCGCACCACTTCTATTGTTCCTCCAGTAACGATATAAGTTTTAAATCCGTTAGCGCGGAGATAATTCAGCAGTTCTAATTGCGGTTGATAACGTATTTTTTTTACGGGAACATTTTTACCTGGATACTGTGCACTTTTAAAAAAGTCATTCACCGAAGTTTCAAATTCATCTTCGGTCATTCCAGTATGCGTTGCGGCAACTAATTCTATAAGTGCTTTATCACCACCTTTTTCAAAGAAAGTTTTATCTTTTTCTATAACTGCTTTAAAAGGCTGTTTTTGTGCTAATTCAGGTTTGGCTTCTACCATTTTTTTTACTCGATAAAAAGCAAATAATTCCTGAACATAAGGCTTTTCAGCCCAAAGTGTTCCGTCATTATCAAAAGTAGCAATTCTATCTTCTACCGGAATAAAATCTGGACTTCCTTCTTTTGTTACTTTTTCAACATAAGTAATAATATCTTTTTTTAATGCTCCGTCATTCCAGCTTGGCAATGGATCGCCATTATTTGCAGCAGTTTCTGTTTGTTTATTTTCTGTTGGAGAAGTTACTGTATCCGATTTTTTACAGGAAAAGAAAAACAAAGTCACCAGAGACACTATATATATACTTTTTTTCATGATGTTTTTATTTTAGTAAAAGAGATTCAGATTTTTCAACCTGAATCTCTTTTGTTATGATTTATTTTTTCTTTTTTGCTTCTTGCTCCTCCTCTTTTAATTTTGGTAAAACATTTTTCTCAACATACTGATCGGCTTTAATACCTCTTAGAGTCTGCTGCATAATTGTAGTTGGATTAAAACTAGGCGGTATAGAACGTGGCGGATAGTCTTTAAAAGTTTCTGCAAAAACAAAAACATCATTCATAACACCATACATTGTCTGAACATGATTTAACTGCCAATCCCAGAATGTGTTAGAAGTAAAATCAGCACGTTCGTATGGATCTTGGAATATGTTAAATATTTTTTGCAAACGTAATTCTGTAAATGGTTCGGCCCATACTCCAAGAGTACCAGGGCTACGCTGTTCTGCAAAAACATATTTGTAATCTCCTTCTCTCAACCCTACTAAAAGGCCATCATCATCAGAATAGAAGAATTTATCTCTTACACTTTTACCTCCTTGTAGTAACTTTGTTTGATCAAAACCGTCTAGATGTACTTTATAACTTTTTCCATTTGCATTATATCCTTTCAAAAGTTTCTTAACTAAATCAGGTTCTCCTGCAATTGATGCAAAAGTTGGCATCCAATCGTTGTGGCTCATTAATTCATTTGTGATTGTTCCTGGTTTAATATGACCTGGCCATCTTACAATACAAGGTACACGGAAAGCTCCTTCCCAGTTGGTGTTTTTTTCTGAACGAAAAGAGGTCATTGCCCCATCTGGCCATGTATTCATATGAGGTCCATTGTCTGTAGAATAAACAACAATTGTATTGTCTGCAATTCCTAAATCGTCTAATGCTTTTAAGATGCTTCCAATAGTTTCATCATGTTCAATCATACCATCAATATACTCGCTGTCTCCATGTGTATATCTTCCTCTATGCTCTTTTCTAACGTGCGTACGCAGGTGCATACGAGTAGCGTTGAACCAACAGAAAAATGGTTTTCCAGATGCACTTTGTCTCTTAATAAAATCGATTGCTGCTGCAGAAGTTTCATCATCAACAGTTTCCATTCTTTTTTTGGTAAGTGCTCCTGTATCTTCAATTTTTTGTTTTCCTACTCTACCAAAACGAGGATCAGTTGTCGCATCATCAGCATTTGTTGCAACACATTTTAACACTCCTCTTGGCCCATATTTTTTCAAATATTCTGGGTCTTTTGGATAATCTGGCAATTCTGGCTCTTCTTCAGCATTTAAATGATACAGATTTCCGAAGAATTCGTCAAAACCATTTACAGTTGGCAAACTTTCATTTCTATCCCCAACGTGGTTTTTACCAAACTGTCCTGTAACGTATCCCAAATTTTTCATGACCCCCCCAATAGACGGATCTAACTGACTCATTCCCATTGGTGCACCAGGAAAACCTACTTTTGTAAGTCCTGTGCGAATACCGTGTTGTCCTGTTAAAAAGGCCGCACGCCCTGCCGTACAGCTCTGTTCTCCATAATAATGTAAAAATCGCATTCCCTCATTTGCCAAGCGATCAATATTAGGAGTAGTATATCCCATTAGTCCATCACTATAAGCACTAATATTGGTAATCCCAATATCATCTCCCCAGAGTACTAGGATATTTGGTTTTTTACTCTGCGCTGTAACAGAAACTCCGGAAAAAAATAGTAAAACCAATACCTTTAAAGTATCCGTAAATCTGCATTTTAATTTGATTTGTTTCATGATAAAAAAATTCGTTAATGATTCTTGCTATTGTATGTGTATGAAAAATCTAAAAAACAAGTGGGAAAAATGATACGCTTTCAAAAAACACTTTCCATCGAGGTTGCATTTTTTTGATGTGTTTCAAATTCATTTTATTTTAAAATCTGAAACAAAATATTTTTAACTTTTTCTTAAGTATCTCAAATTTAACTAATAAAAGAGCGAACAATCGTGTTTATTCGGCATGAGCTTGTTTCATATTATAAAATGAAACAAGATAATTGGAGAATTTGCACCAAAATGTTTCATTTTACAAAATGAAACACATCAAAGTGTCAGAAAATTAAGTAGTTATGTTTTTGTTTGGAAAAAGGAAAAAAGACAGAAATAAAACTAAAATATCATTTTTTGAGTTGCTATTTCTTAACAAAATGGCTAAATGGAACAAAAAAATCATTTTATTTATGCAAAATTTTAACAAATTATCAGAAAATCAATTTATAAAACTTTTCTTAAAGCAAAATGAATTTTGTAAAAACATCATGAAAACAAAAAAGCCGCTTAAAAAAATTAAGCGGCTTTTTGAAACTTGTTAAAGAACGAATTATTCGATTTCAGAAACTCTCATCGTGTTAACCATTCCTTTATCTTTAATTGGCATTGCAGCAAGATTGATTAAATAATCTCCTTTTTGCGCATAACCTTTGTCAACTGCAATTTGATTTACATCTGTTACCGTATCGTCTGTACTTTCTTCATTATCATAGTAGAAAGATTTAACTCCCCATAATAAATTCAATTGTGTTAAGATTCTTCTGTTTGAAGTAAATACCAAAATATGAGCGGTTGATGGTCTCCAAGCCGAAATTTGGAAAGCCGTATAACCGCTGTTTGTTAAAGTACAGATTGCTTTAGCTTCGATTTCATTAGCCAATAAAGCTGCTTGGTGGCAAACTGTTTTAGTAACAAAACGTTTTGTTTTAATTTGTGGTGTATTTTGAGGCACTTGAATAAGCGGAGAGTTTTCTACTGCTTCGCAAATTTGCGCCATTCTTTGAATAACTTGTACTGGATAGTTTCCTGTAGCAGTTTCTCCAGATAACATTACTGCATCTGCTCCGTCCATTACTGAGTTAGCAACGTCATTTACTTCTGCTCTTGTTGGAGTTAAACTTGTAATCATTGTTTCCATCATTTGTGTAGCAACGATAACAGGAATTCTAGCTGTTTTAGCTCTTCTAATCAAATCTTTTTGCACCAACGGAACTTCGTGAGCTGGAAGCTCAACACCAAGATCTCCACGAGCAACCATTAAACCATCGCAATATGCTACAATTTTATCCATATTCTCAAGAGCTTCTGGCATTTCAATTTTAGCAACGATTGGAATTTTATATTCTGAATGCTTAGCAATTAATTCTTGCAAGTCCTGCAAATCGCGTGGAGTTTTCACGAATGAAAGCGCGATCCAGTCTACTTTTTGTTCAATTGCAAAAATCGCGTCAGCAATATCTTTTTCTGTTAAAGCTGGTAAAGAAATTTTTGTGTTTGGAAGATTAACTCCTTTTTTAGATTTTAATTCTCCACCTTGAATAACTCTAGCAACAACCTCTGTTTTTTTGTCTGTAGAAACAATTTCGAAAATTAGTTTACCATCGTCAAGCAAGATACGCTCTCCTGGGTTAACATCATTTGGGAAATTTTGATATTTCATGAACACTCTTTTTGATGTTCCGATAATATCTTCAGCAGTTGTAAAAGTGATTTCATCTCCATCATTTACAACAGTACCTTCTTCCATTACACCAACTCTAAGTTTTGGTCCTTGCAAATCTCCAAGGATTGCTGTTGTATAACCAAACTCTTCGTTTAATCCTCTAATGATATTGATTTTTTCTTTTACTCCTTCGTAATCTGCATGCGAAAAATTGATTCTAAACACATTAACACCTGCATCGATCATATCTTTAATGATCTCTCTTGTACCACAAGCGGGGCCGAGTGTAGCAACAATTTTGGTTTTCTTGTTTGTTAACATTTTTTTTAAAAAATTAGATTGTTTTTTGATTTTATTTTGTCTGTATCAACGGCATAAATAGCTGCAATACTTTCTATTGTGTTCAATTTTTGTTGAATTTCTGAAAAATTAAGCGCCTCTTCGCTATTATCAATTTTCAGGAAAAAATCGACTTTCTTAAATTCAGGAAGTAAATGAATTGTTGTCGAAACCTCACTTGTTTCATTAGAAAACAAATTCTGGAAATCATTTGTACTCACAGAAATGATTTCATTTTTATTCTGAATTAAATTCCAGGAAACAGCTTTTTCTTCATCATAATAATAGAATCTGGAAAAATTTGCTTCACCTTCCTTAGTTTGAGCATGGATCTCGTTTTTGCTCTTACTTAAGTTGATCGGAAGGATTTTATTGATAAAATAGGCCAATCTATAATCTTCTAATGAAGTATGAATTGCCATTAAATAATAATCAATTTCGTCAAATTCGTCTAAATCCAATTTATGAATAGCCATGTCTTGAAAAATCAAGTTGTAAATATACTATTTCTAAACGGAGCTTCAACAGTTATGACATGCTTGTTTTGTTAAATTATAAACGAAAACGTTGTAGCATTGTGATAGTTACAACATTTTTGCAGCTATTTCTTGTCAATTTTTTCTTGAAACGCAAAATAAGCTCTCTGAGATGCTTTCTCTTCGGCCTTCTTTTTTGAAGTTGCTCGCGCTCTTGCAACAACTTTATCGTCAATACTCAATTTAACACCAAATAAACGCTGGCCGTCTATACCGTTATCTTCAAAAATGTCATAATGAAAAACTCTTTTTTCTTTCTGGCACCACTCGATAACAAGACTTTTATAGCTTATAACTTTTCCTTCTAGTCGCGCGATATCTACATAAGGCGTAACTACTCTTTTTTGGATAAATTTTTCACAAAAAGTATAGCCTTTGTCTAAATAGATAGCCCCTATAAGGGATTCAAAAATATTGCCATGAATGTTTTCTCCAAAGTGCTGAATCGGCACTTTACTTTCTACAAACTGCACTAAATTTAAATCCTTACCTAATTCGTTCAAATGTTCTCGGCTCACAATTTTGGAACGCATCTTGGTCAAATAACCTTCGTCGCCATTTGGAGCTTTATTAAATAAATGTGCCGCAATAACAGCACTTAACATTGCATCTCCTAAGAATTCTAAGCGTTCATAATTTATAGGATGCCCATTCTGATCTAATTTATTAGAAGAACGATGTGTAAAAGCTCTTCGATAAAAATCAACATTTGTAGGCGGAAAACCAAGAATTTTCTGAATAGTGTCAAAAAAAATCCCGTCTTCTAGAGAACGGGATTTAGAAAATATTTTTTTGATAATATTCATATACAGAAAATTAATCAGCTAGTTTTTTAAACAATACGCAAGCATTGTGTCCACCAAAACCAAATGTATTACTCATAGCAACATTTACTTCTCTTTTTTGAGGTTTGTTTAGAGTAAGGTTTAAAGATGGGTCAATGTTTTCGTCAACAACTGTATGGTTAATCGTTGGAGGAACAATTCCGTGTTGCATTGCCAAGATAGAAGCAATTGCTTCAATAGCTCCAGCTGCACCAAGCAAGTGTCCTGTCATTGATTTTGTAGAGTTGATGTTGATGTTTTTAGCGTGATCTCCAAAAACTTTGCTAATTGCTTTTAATTCAGCAACGTCTCCTAATGGAGTAGAAGTTCCGTGAGTATTGATATGATCAACCTGATCAGGTGTCATTCCAGCATCTCTCAATGTGTTTTCCATTACAGCGATAACTCCAATTCCTTCCGGATGTGGTGCAGTTAAGTGGTAAGCATCAGACGACATACCGCCACCGCCAATTTCGCAATAGATTTTTGCACCTCTTGCTTTAGCATGTTCATAATCTTCAAGAACTAAAGCTCCTGCTCCTTCTCCTAAAACGAAACCATCTCTGGTTGCATCAAAAGGTCTTGAAGCTGTTTCTGGACTTTCATTTCTTGTAGATAAAGCGTGCATTGAGCTAAATCCTCCCATACCTGCAATTGTAACAGCAGCTTCAGAACCACCAGAAACAATAACATCGCACATTCCTAAACGGATGTAGTTGAAAGCATCGATTAACGCATTTGCAGAAGACGCACAAGCAGAAACCGTAGTATAATTTGGCCCCATATACCCGTTACGCATAGAGATATGCGCAGGAGCAATATCGGCAATCATTTTAGGAATAAAGAAAGGATTGAACTTTGGAGTTCCATCACCTTTTGCATAATACAATACTTCATCTTGGAAAGTCTCTAAACCTCCAATTCCTGCTCCCCAGATAACACCAACTCTTTGCTTGTTTACGTTATCATTTGTGATTCCAGCATCTTTAATAGCTTCGTCGCTGGCAGCAATTGCGTATTGTGCAAATTTATCTAATCTACGAGATTCCTTGCGATCCATGTAATCTTCAATATTGAAGTTTTTTACTTCGCAGGCAAATTTCGTTTTGTGTTTCTCGGTATCATAATATGTGATTGGAGCGGCTCCGCTAACTCCATTCACAAGTGCATTCCAATATTCTTGGATATTATTCCCAATAGGAGTAAGTGCACCTAATCCTGTTACAACAACTCGCCTTAATGCCATAAATATGTATTTTGTACTTTAAACAAATAAAACCCACGCTTTCTTAACTTATTGTTACTTAAGAGCCATGGGAATTACAATATAAATATATCTTTTTGATTGAAAATCAATCGAAATTTAAAATTTAAAAAAAATAATAACACCCGATTTTTAGAAAATCCAATTTTTCAAAAAACAAATCCCAATTTTGGAATTTGAACATTCAAATTTGGAATTTTTAAAATTCGGGTGTGGTATTATTATTTTTTTGCTTCTTCGATATAAGAAATAGCTTGACCAACAGTAGCAATGTTTTCTGCTTGATCGTCTGGAATTTGAATATCAAATTCTTTTTCGAATTCCATAATAAGCTCAACAGTGTCTAATGAGTCAGCTCCTAAATCATTAGTGAAGCTTGCTTCTGTTACAACTTCGTTTTCGTCAACACCTAATTTGTCTACGATAATCGCTTTTACTCTTGATGCAATGTCTGACATAATCTTTAATTTTAGAATTTAATTTGTTGGCAAAAATAAAAAACTTTATTTTAAAACAACTATTTAGTTTATAAATGTGACACTAATTTATAAAATTAATTTCAAGAAAGGTCTTTTAAAGCTATTTATTTTCGATTTTTATTCCGTTTTTTGCACTCTTAAAACACACAGCTTTATGAAAAAAATTATTGTTTTTGCCTCAGGATCAGGAACTAACACGGAGAACATTATAAAATATTTTTCAAACACCGAAATTGCGAGGGTCGTTTCGGTCTTTACAAATAATGCTTCGGCAAAAGTGATTGAAAGAGCAAAAAATCATCAAATTCCAGTCGAAATCTTCTCAAAAAACGAACTTTTGGAAAGAAACGTACTACAAAAAGTGCAAGAAATCGACCCAGATTTGATAATCTTGGCTGGATTTTTACTCAAATTCCCCGAAAACATAATCGAACAATATCCAAATAAGATAATCAATATCCATCCTGCACTTTTACCTAATTACGGAGGCAAAGGAATGTACGGAATGCACATACACAGAGCAATCGTAAATAATAAAGAAAAAGAAACTGGAATATCTATTCATTATGTTAACGAAAACTATGATGAAGGTGCTATCATCTTTCAAGCAAATGTTGCCTTAACAGAGGAAGACACTCCTGAAACGGTTGCTGAAAAGATCCATGAGCTGGAACAAAAACATTTCCCGGAGATTATTCATAGAATTCTTGACGAAAATTCTAAAATTTAAATTCCAAATTCCAATTTTAGACAAAGCATTAAATCTGCAATCTAAAATCTACAATCTAAAATAAATAAATGAATCACGAAGTACATATATATACAGATGGCGCGGCAAAAGGAAATCCTGGAAATGGTGGTTACGGCGTGGTAATGGAACTGGTGGGCACTCCGCATAAAAAAGAATTCTATGAAGGCTTTCGCTTGACGACAAATAACAGAATGGAACTTTTAGCTGTAATTGTTGGTTTGGAAAAACTAAAAAAAGAAAACATGAAAGTTCTCGTTATTTCAGATTCTAAATACGTCGTGGATTCTGTAGAAAAAAAATGGGTTTTTGGCTGGGAGAAAAAAGGCTACAAGGATAAAAAAAATCCAGATTTATGGAAACGTTTTCTAATTGTTTACCGCAAACACCAAGTCAATTTTAAATGGATTAAAGGCCACAACAATCATCCGCAAAATGAGCGTTGCGATCAATTGGCTGTTATGGCGTCCATGCAGCCGAAACTTTCGGTTGATGTTTATTACGAAACCATCGGATCTAAAGAATAAAAAAAATGCATCAATTGTTTGATGCATTTTTTTTTAACTTAAACTTTTACTAATTATTCTTTATCTAAATCTTTTGCCGTTTTAAATCCTATCAAAAGTCCAATTCCGGCCATGATGAAAATGATTGAAGGATAAACTGCTCCGTCGTTTAAAGATGTGTAAGTTGTAATTAGTAGCGCAAGAAAAATTCCAACACCGCTTCCTATTAATAAGAATGCCAGGTTTACTACAAAGATTTTCCAAGCTGGAACTCCATTTCCCTTTCCTTGTAAAAAGATACTTGCATCAACACCTTTTTCGATAAGAGCTAAACGTTCTCTGTTTCTTGTTGAATAAATAAGATAAACAATCCCGAAGATCATCAAAAAAAGACTTAGCGGTACTAAAACTTGTGGTCCCATAATTTTATGTTTTTATAATTGATTGATACTCCATATGACGACACCTTTTAAATTGAGGTTACAACTTTTAGTGAAAATTTTCAAAATAAATTCCAATTTTTAAATTCCAAATTCCAAAACTCACTGACAATCAATTAATTTTGATTCTAAAAAAGTTTGTAAAAGTTTGAAACTTTGACAAAGTTCAACTCTATACTCTATTATAAATTAAATATTGAAATTTAAAAATTGGAATTTATTTTCACTTTTCTTGTAACCTAAAACCACAAACTGTCGTCCTATATTATATGAGCACAATACAAGATCAACATTATATCGATAAAGTTTTGCGGGGAGATACTAATGCATTTGGTGTTCTCGTAGATCGTTATAAGGATATGATCTTTACTTTGGCTATAAAAATGGTTAAAAACCGTGAAGAAGCAGAAGAAGTTGCTCAAGACACCTTTATAAAAATTTATAATTCGTTGACAAAATTTAAAGGAGAATCTAAATTTTCGACTTGGATTTATAAAATTGCCTACAATACTTGTCTAGACCGTTTGAAAAAAAGCAAAAAAGAAGACCTGAATATTTCTATTGATGATTTTTCTTCTCATTTAATCAAAACAATGGACAATGCTTTGAGCGCTTTAGAAGAAAAAGAACGAAAGCAAACCATTCAAAAATGTTTAAATTTATTACCAAGTGACGAAAACTTCCTTTTGACCTTATTTTATTTTGATGATCAAAATTTAGAAGAAATTGGAAAAATCATGAATATATCGGCCAACAATGCCAAAGTAAAGTTATTTAGGAGCCGACAAAAATTAGCCGTAATTTTGAGACAGCAGTTAGAACCAGAAATAATAGAATGTTATGAAAGAGAGCGATAAAAATATAGAACAACTTATTGAGAAAATGATGGCCGAAGACAAACTGCAGTCACCATCAATAGATTTTACTTCTAAAATAATGGCTGAAATCCATGTATTAGAAGATAAAAAACTCAAAACATATAAACCTTTAATTTCTAAACCAATCTGGATTTTGATCGGATTAGTTTTAGTTACTTTAGTAATTTATATTTCTCTATTTACTGCATCACAAAATAATTTGGAAATAAGTAAGCAGTACACCGATCAAATAGCAACTCTATTTTCAGGAATTCATTTTTCTAAAAATATCTTGTATGCCATTTTAATTGTTCCGATTATGATTCTAGTTCAGGTTGGAATTTTGAAGAATTATTTTGACAAGAAATATGAATTGTAGAATGAAAAACAAATCAGCAATTTTGAAACACAAACTAAGAGTAAAAAAAACATACAGATATTCTATCTTAATATTATTGCTGGTTATAACTAATTATGTTTCCGCATTTCCGCCAAAATTTTCTACTAAGGAAATAAAATTTATTAGCGAAGGAATTTCACTCGCAGCAACTATTTTTACGCCTAAGAACATACAAGCTGCCGTTGTGATTGTTCATGGATCTGGACAAGAAAAAAGAATGACGGACTTTGCTACAACTCTTGCCAACAATGGAATTGCAGTTTTAACGTATGATAAACGTGGAGTCGGAGAATCAGGCGGCGTGTATGCAGGACCTGAAGTAGGAACAAACAATGTTGATTTTGCCAATCTAACCCTTTTGTCTTTAGATGCAAGTGCTGCTGTAGATGCTTTATCTAAAAATTTATCAAATGAAAAAACATCAATCGGTTTAATAGGCGGAAGTCAAGCTGGATGGATAATTCCATTAGCAGCCGAGAAAAATAAGAAGGTTAAATTTATGACCATATTTAGCGGAGCTCTTATAACGGTTAAAGAACAATTGAGATTCCAATTTTACACGAATGGAGATCAAAAATTCTGGGACACACACTCTGAAGAAGAAGCAAGAAAACATGTATTCAATGATCCAGATAAATATGAGTTTATCGATACAAATCCTAATGATGTTCTTTCTAAATTGTCAATTTCAGGATTTTGGATTTTTGGAGGTAAAGATATTCAAGTTCCTGTGAATCTATCTATCGAATATCTTGACGAATTAAAATCTAAAGGGAAACCTTATGAATATAAATTATTTTCAAACTTGGGACACAATACTGCATTTTCAAAATCTGAAGAGCCTATGAACGATGCAATCAATTGGATTAAAAATATAAATAAGGCAAATAATCACAAGTAAAAAAAGATAGGCAATAGCTTTCTAAAAAATTCTTTTGATAAGAAATATGAATTGTAATGAAAAAGACAAACATAAAAAATGAACACAATTTCTATAAAGAAAATTTTAAAGTTTGGATAAAAGTAGCTGAAAAGTCTCCAAAAATGTCATTAGAAATTTTTAACAAAAAATGGGAAGAAAAAAAACTGAAAATTGAAACCAATATACGTTAGGTATTCCCAAGAATTATTTCCCAAACTTAAATAAGAAAAATAACTTGTAAAATATTCGCAATTATTTTCGAAAAACTTGCAGATTAATTCTGAAAAATCTATTTTAAGCTTCATTAAAAACAGTTTTTAACCAATTCATTTACAGTATTTTCACTCCGAAATCGTTGTCATTTTTTTAAGAAAATTTTGAGAACCTAAACCGTTGCAAGATTGTAACTTATGAAGTATCTTTGCACCCTAATTCGAAATTCATAAAATGAATAAACTATTGATTGTTGGAACAGTTGCTTTCGACGCGATTGAAACTCCTTTCGGAAAAACAGATAAAATATTAGGTGGTGCTGCAACCTACATCGGATTATCAGCGTCATTTTTTAACTTGCAATCGGCCATTGTTTCTGTAGTTGGCGACGATTTCCCTCAAGAACATTTAGATCTTTTAACTTCAAAAAATATTGATATCTCTGGTATCGAAATTGTAAAAGGCGGAAAGACTTTTTTCTGGAGCGGTTTATACCACAACGATTTAAATTCTAGAGACACTCTTGTAACAGAGTTGAACGTTTTAGCTGATTTTCAGCCAAAAGTTCCTCAAAACTACAAAGATGCTGATGTTGTGATGTTAGGAAACTTACATCCATTAGTACAAAGCAGTGTTCTGGATCAAATGGAGAAAAAACCAAAATTAGTAGTTTTAGACACTATGAACTTTTGGATGGACTGCGCTCTTCCAGAATTATTAGACGTTATTAAACGTGTAGATGTTATTACAATCAATGACGAAGAAGCGAGACAGCTTTCTGGAGAATATTCATTAGTAAAAGCAGCTTCTAAAATCCAAGATATGGGACCAAAATATGTGGTGATCAAAAAAGGAGAACACGGAGCACTTTTATTCCACAACAGAGAAGTTTTCTTTGCACCAGCTTTACCATTAGAAGATGTTTTTGATCCAACTGGAGCGGGAGACACTTTCGCAGGTGGTTTCTCTGGATTTATTGCGCAAAGCGAAAACATTTCGTTTAACAACATGAAGAATGCAATTATTTACGGTTCAAATTTAGCTTCGTTCTGCGTAGAGAAATTTGGAACTGAAAGGATGGAATCATTAAGCAAAGCCGAAGTAGCGATTCGATTACAGCAATTTAAGTCGTTAACTCAGTTTGACATAGAAATATAATGCCTAAGAGCCTCGATAAAACGGGGCTTTTTTTATTACGTTAATACACACAACTTACAACAACACACAAATAACAAAAAACAATGAGCGACGCTTTAAAACACGAATGTGGTATAGCCTTAGTTAGACTACTAAAACCGCTTGAATATTATAAAGAAAAATACGGAACTGCGTTCTACGGAATCCAGAAGATGTATTTAATGATGGAAAAACAGCACAACCGCGGACAAGACGGTGCTGGTTTTGCAAGCATTAAATTTGATGTTGAACCTGGACAGCGCTATATCAGCAGAGTTCGTTCCAATCATTCACAGCCTATCCAAGATGTTTTCAAACAAATCAATGAGCGCGTTAGCGAAGAACTAAAAGCGCATCCTGAATTGGGAGATAACATGAAAGATTTAAAAGCAAATATTCCTTATGTTGGAGAATTGTTTTTAGGTCACGTTCGTTACGGAACTTTTGGAAAAAACAGCATCGAAAGTGTTCACCCATTTTTGCGTCAAAGCAACTGGATGCACCGTAACTTGATTTTAGCAGGAAACTTTAACATGACGAATGTTAAAGAACTTTTCGAAAATCTGGTTGAATTAGGTCAGCATCCAAAAGAAATGGCAGATACTGTTACGGTAATGGAAAAAATTGGTCACTTCTTAGACAAAGAAGTAATGCAATTGTACCAAGACTGCAAAGCTGAAGGTTATTCAAAAAGAGAAGCTTCTCCAGTAATTGCAGAGCGTTTGGATATTGCTAAAATCTTAGCTCGTTCGGCTAAAAACTTAGATGGCGGTTACGCTATGGCAGGTTTATTAGGTCATGGTGATGCATTTGTTTTTAGAGATCCGGCAGGAATTCGTCCAGCTTACTTTTATCAAGATGATGAAGTAGTGGTTGTAGCTTCTGAAAGACCGGTTATTCAAACTGTATTTAATGTTCCTTTTGAAAGTGTTCAAGAAATCGACCCAGGTCACGCTTTGATCATCAAGAAAAACGGAAATGTTTCTATGAATCAGATCTTGGAGCCAACCGTTAAAAAAGCTTGTTCGTTCGAAAGAATCTATTTCTCAAGAGGAAGTGACGCCGAAATTTATCAAGAACGTAAAGATTTAGGAAAATTAATTTTACCTGCTGTTCTTAAAGCGATTGACAGTGATACAGACAATACTGTTTTCTCATATATTCCTAATACTGCTGAAACTTCATTTTATGGTTTGGTAGAAGCTGCTCAGGATTTCTTAAATCAGAGAAAAAACAATTATATTCTAGAAAACAGAAATACATTAACAGCCGAAACACTTCAGGAACTTTTAGCTGTTAAGATTCGTACAGAGAAAGTTGCCATTAAAGATGCCAAACTTAGAACTTTTATTACCGAAGACAGCAGCCGTGACGATTTAGTAGCTCACGTTTACGATGTTACTTATGGTGTAATTAAACCAGAAGACAACTTAGTTATTATTGACGACAGTATTGTTCGTGGTACTACATTGAAAATGAGTATCATTAAAATGATGGATCGTTTGAAACCAAAACGCATTGTAATCGTTTCATCTGCTCCACAAATTCGTTACCCAGATTGTTACGGAATCGATATGGCAAAACTAGAAGGCTTAGTTGCTTTTAGAGCTGCACTTGCTTTATTAAAAGAAAGAAACTTGTACCATATTGTAGACGAAGTTTATGCAAAATGTAAAGCTCAAGAGAATTTTGCAGACAAAGATGTTGTCAATTATGTTACAGCAATATACGATCAATTTACAGATGAGGAGATTTCGGACAAAATTGCAGAAATGTTAAGTTCTCCAGAAATCAATGCCGAAGTAAAAATCATCTTCCAAAAAGTAGACGATTTACATAAAGCATGTCCTAAAAATTTAGGTGATTGGTACTTCACAGGAGATTACCCAACTCCAGGTGGAAATAGAGTTGTAAATCGTGCCTTCATGAATTTTTATGAAGGAAAAGACGCTAGAGCTTATTAATAAAATACTAACAAAAGGTTAAATTGTGCATTTCATCGGTTTTTTTTGCCGTTCATCCTATTTCTTTGGTGAAATTGAAAAGCTATGATACTTTTGGAATACCATAACATTAGTAGGTTAAGTTTATGGTAGATTTGGGGCAAAAAGGGTGGAAGCAATTCCACCTTTTTTATTGGAATTAACTCAAACAATTTATAAACAGCCGATTATATATCTCTTAATCGGATTTACTTACCATTCATCTAAAATTTTTTCATCACAATAATAACTGCCATACATTTACTATACCATAACATTAGTAGGTTAGTTTATGGTAGATTTGGGGCAAAAAAGGCGGAGTAACATCCGCCTTTTTTATTTAAATACATAAAACACTGAAAAACAGTTAATTATGTGGTTTTTATCGGATATAATTGCCTTTCATCTAAAAAATTTTCGTTATTAAAATACCCGCCATACATTTACTGAACCATAACATTAGTAGGTTAGTTTATGGTAGATTTGGGGCAAAAAAGGCGGAGTAATATCCGCCTTTTTTATTGAAATATATTTACAATTCTCAAAAAACAAGCATTATACGCCTTTAATCGGATATAGTTGCTTTTTATCTGATAAGTTTCTATGAAAAAAATATCTGCCATACCTTTACTAGACCATAACATTAGTAGGTTAAGTTTATGGTAGATTTGGGGCAAAAAAGGTGGAAGTTCTTCCACCTTTTTTATTTTCTTTTTTTTAAGAGGGAAGAAAATAGAACAAAGAGGAAAGACAAAAAAACAAATAAAAAAAGGCGAACACATAGTGTTCGCCTTTTATCTTTATTCTTTACTCTATTCTCTTATTTGTCTAAAGCAAATCTTCTAGCAACTTCTGTCCAGTTAATTACACTGAAGAAAGCTTCAATATAATCTGGTCTTCTGTTTTGGTAGTTTAAGTAATAAGCGTGCTCCCAAACGTCCATTCCTAAGATTGGAGTTCCACCATGACCAGCAACTTCTGGCATTAATGGATTATCTTGATTTGGTGTACCTACAACTTCTAATTTTCCTCCTTTTTGAACTGTTAACCAAGCCCATCCAGAACCGAATTGTGTAGCTCCAGCTTTAGCAAATTTTGCTTTAAATTCTTCGAATGATCCAAAAGAAGCTTCAATAGCAGCTAACAAATCACCTGTTGGCAATCCTCCTCCGTTTGGAGACATTACAGTCCAGAATAAATTGTGGTTGTAGAAACCTCCACCATTGTTACGAACTGCAGCGTTAGATTTATCTAAGTTAATCAAGATGTTCTCGATTGTTTTTCCTTCTAAATCTGTTCCAGCGATAGCTGCGTTAAGATTTGTAGTATAAGCGTTGTGGTGCTTTGTATGATGGATTTCCATTGTACGTGCATCGATATGTGGTTCTAATGCATCGTATGCATAAGGTAATTGCGGTAATTCAAAAGCCATGGTATTATGATTTTTATGGTTTATAATAATTTATCCCAAATTTAGACATTTAACTTTGGAATTGAAAATACTATTTCGTTATAATTGAATTAAATTCATCGATAATTTACATTTTTACAACATAAACATCTGAAAATCTTTATTTTCCATTAAACGTCGTCATTGTATTTTCTAAACCTGCTGTCCCAAAAGCTCTAATAATTTCTGCTGAAGTCTCTAAGCGCTCCGGAAGTTTTGCATCTTCCTCAGGAGTCCATTCTCCTAAAACATAATCTACCTGCTGTCCTTTTTTGAATTGATCGCTGATACCAAATCTGAAACGGGTATAGTTTTGTGTATTTAAAACTAAATTAATATTTTTTAAACCATTGTGACCGCCATCGCTTCCTTTTGGTTTGATTCTAATAGTACCGAATGACAGATTTAAATCGTCTGTAATGACTAAAATATTCTCTAGAGGAATATTCTCCTTATCCATCCAATATTTTACCGCTTTACCGCTTAAATTCATATAAGTGTTTGGCTTTAAAAGAAAAAAGGTTCTCCCTTTAAATTTATACTCAGCCAAAGAACCGAGTTTTACGGTTTCAAATGAAAGCCCTTCTTTTCTGGCTAAAAAATCCAGGACTTTAAATCCGATATTGTGTCTCGTGTTTACGTATTCTGCTCCTATATTTCCTAAACCTACTATTAAATATTTCTTCATATTATCTTCTATGTTCTCTTCTTTTGGTGTTGATGAAAACAGTTTTGTTATCCATTTTATCATGATTGCAAAAGTAAGATTAATTAGAGAATGTGACAATTTGTTAATTAGATAATTTGAGAATGCGACGATTAGATAATTGTCTGTTGGTCGTGATTTAACCGCAAAGATCGCAAGGGTTTTGCGCTAAGAACGCTAAGAAATAGCTTTTACTGAGATTTGCAAAGAACATAAAGACTTCGACTTCGCTCAGCCTGACAACTATGAAAAAACTCAGTATCTCAGAATCTTAGCAACTTAAGATCTTATAAAAAAGATATTTTCCTGCTAGCCCTGACAGAAGCGGCATCCTTTTTATCCGCTTTTTAGCGGATGAAAAGATATAGCGGATGGCAGGAACGTCACGTCTTATGAAAACGAAAAGTTGCTGCTTCTAAAAAATAATTAGAAAATTTGAGAATGTGACAATTAGAGAATTTCTTAAAAAGGCTTCGACCCTGCTCAGCCAGACAAATATTATGCATGTCAGATTGAACAAAGTCGAAGCCCTCTTGTAACAAAAAACCTTAGCATCTCAGCATCTTAGAAACTTAGAAGCTAAAAAAAAAGCCCCAATCGTAAGATTGAGGCTTTTTGTATTGAGTTGAAAAAAATTATTTTTTCTTTCCTTTTGCAGGAGCTTTTGCAGCTTTTGCAGCCTCTTGAGCAGCTTTCATAGCAGCACGAGAGATTCTCACTTGACAAACAACAGTGTTGTCTGGGTGCATAATTTTGTACTCTGGTTTTCCAACTTTAGTAACGTATAATTTGTTACCCATTTCAAGTGGAGTGATGTCAGCTTCAACGAAATCAGGAAGATTTGCTGGTAAAGCTTTAACTTTCAATTTACGTTGGTTCAAACGTAAAACACCTCCCGCAAGAACACCTTTAGATGTACCAACGATTTTCACAGGAACTTCCATTGTGATTTCTTTATCATCAAATAATTGGAAGAAGTCAATGTGTAAAATTTTGTCAGATACTGGGTGAACTTGGATATCTTGCAAAATTGCATTGAATGATTTTCCTTTTCCAAGTTCGATCACAACAGTGTGAGCGTTTGGAGTGTAAACCAAGTTTTTGAATGCAGTAACGTCTGCTGAGAAGTGTACTGCCTGGTTTCCTCCGTATAAAACGCAAGGTACCTGTCCAGCATTACGTAAGGCTTTAGTTGACACTTTGCCCACGCTTTCTCTTTCTGATCCTTTAATTGTAATCGATTTCATTGTAAAAAAATATAGTTATTAAATAAATATTCTATTTTGCTGTAAGCTTTAAGCAATATACTTTAGGCTTTTTATGCAAAGTATATAAGCTTACGGCCTAAAGCCTAAAGCTTACTGCTTTTACATAATAAATTTTCCACTGATGGAATTATTGTGGTGAACCATTTGCATTACTTCAGCAAATAAAGGCGCGCAGCTTACCACTTTTATTTTCTTTGATTCTCTCTTTAACGGAATAGAATCTGTTACGATTAATTCTGTTAGTTTCGAGTTTTCAATTTTCTCGTATGCTCCGCCTGATAAAATAGCGTGCGTACAAATTGCTCTTACACTTAGCGCTCCTTTTTCGATCATTAGGTCTGCCGCTTTCGCTAGAGTTCCCCCTGTATCGATCATGTCGTCTACTAAGATTACGTTACGCCCTTTTACTTCACCAATTAGTTCCATAGTGTCAATAACGTTGGCTGCTTTTCTTTGTTTGTAACAGATTACTACATCTGATTCTAGAAACTTAGAGTAAGCATATGCTCTTTTTGAACCTCCCATATCTGGAGATGCAATTGTCAGATTTTCTAAATTTAAACTTTCTACGTATGGTAAAAAGATTGTAGATGCAAATAAATGATCTACTGGTTTTTCAAAGAATCCTTGAATCTGGTCTGCATGCAAATCCATAGTCATGATTCTAGTTGCTCCTGCAGCTGTTAGCAGATTCGCTACTAACTTAGCTCCAATCGGAACTCTTGGTTTGTCTTTTCTATCTTGTCTTGCCCAACCAAAATAAGGCATAACAGCTGTAATATGTCTTGCTGATGCACGTTTTGCCGCATCAATCATTAACAACAATTCCATCAGATTATCTGCACTTGGAAAAGTTGAACATACGATAAATACTCGCAAACCTCTTATTGATTCTTCGTAAGACGGTTGAAATTCTCCGTCACTATACGTTGACATCGTTACTTTTCCTAACGGAATCCCGTAATCTTTTGCAATTTTTTCTGCAAGATAAACACTTTGTGAACAAGCAAAAATTTTAGCTTCTGGTTCTAGGTGCGACATTGTAATTTGTTGTTTTATTCCGTTACTTTTAAAAAATTCAACTTTATATTTCAATAAAGTAGAAAGCGTATAAATGTCTCGGATGTAGTTAGTTGTGTGTGCTTCGTTTTAACGAGCTGCAAATTTATAAAATTTATTGAACACTGAAAGCAAAAATTTAAGTATTTTTAGTAGTTCGTTTAAAATTATTTTTTACATTTGCACCGTGTTAAAGGAATGACGCCATTTATGACTTCATTCTATTGCGTTAAAATAATTGATTTATCATTTATTTTTTCGTCTGCTACGCCCGGATGGCGGAATTGGTAGACGCGCTGGTCTCAAACACCTGTGGGAAACCGTGCCGGTTCGACTCCGGCTCCGGGTACAAAAACCTCTTCTTAACGGAAGAGGTTTTTTTTATGTTTTTCCTTAACACATAAAAGGTTTTATCTAAAACCTTTTTATTTTTTTCTGATTCTTTGAATCAAAATTAAATTGATTTCGTTACCACACATCCAATTAATTTGATACACGTCATTAGTTCTCCAAACCATATTGATTACGGACCATTCAATACTCATTGAATTACTTAAATTTTGAAAATCATGCAAATTTTCTACTGTTTTATCAATAAGAGATTCATCTACTTCTGGCTCCATTATATTCAAATTATAATGAAACAAAACACTTTTTAATTCATCGTAACTTTGCTTATAACCTACAGGTGTTTGTTTGGTAACAAATGTTTCAATCCCTTTATTTAAAAACCACTCCCCTTGAATCAAAGATTTTTTTTTAAGTTCTTTATTATATGAACTCAATTGAGCATTTATCAAATTACAAAAACACAGAAATATAAAAACCGTTCTTTTCATTATCCTATTTAGATTAAAAGACGAATATAGATCATTAAAAGTTACTCTTATTATGGTTTTCCATAATCTAACTTTTTAACAAAACAGCCTCTATTTAAACCTCACAACTCGCCTCATGCAAAACAGGAAAATTGCAAGAATTAGCAATAAAACACAATTGATTTGCTTTATGATGCAAGTCTAAAGCCAATTCTATTTGGTCTGAATTTGAAATTTTTACTTTCGGATATAATCTTGCTTCAACAAAACGCCCGCTTCCATCTGGATTTACTTCTAATGTTGCTTCCGCGTTGTCTGAATATTCTAAAACTTCTATTCCGTTTTGGGAACAGATATATAAATACGACATCATATGGCAGGAAACCAAACTGCTTAACAATAAATCTTCGGGATTGTATAATTCTGGATCACCTTTGAAAACTTTTGCTGCTGAAACATCTAAAACTGGTTTTCCTTCAATTTTAATTTGATGGCTTTTACTATAAAATCTTTTGGAAGAATCTGCTGGGTTTTGTTTGGAAGTCCAATTTACTTCTGCTTTGAAGAGGTGTTTGAAAGTCATTTTTTGTTTTTTTAGCCACGAATTACATAAAGTTGAAATTCATGGCTAAAATAATACAATTCTAATGATCTAATTTTATTTACCCCATTTAGTAAAATCTGAATCTGGTCTTTTAAAAGGTTCTGATAAAAACTTATTTGCTATTGCATTAAATACTTCCGGACTTGAAGCTGGCGCAAAATGAGTTTCTCCAGGCATAATGCATAACTGTGCTTTAGGTATATTTTCGAAAATTTCAACCGTATGCTCATTTCGGATTACATCTCTATCTCCAGCTATTACAAGCACTTTTGCTTTAATTTTTGATAAATCTTTTGCTGGAATATTAGGTTGATATGCCAAAAGTCCAGTAAGTTGTTTCAGCAGATTCCAATTCTCACTAGTGTCTTTCTCTTTAATTTTTGAAATAATCAATTTCCTAAAATTCTGAACATATTTTGCCGCCCACGAATAAATAGCTGTAGAATCAGGTCGTAAATTGGCTCCCATTGCTACAATTTTTTTTATTTTTGACTTCCCCGAAATCCCCATTTGCAATCCAACAATCCCTCCATCACTCCATCCAATAATACTTATCGAATCCAGTTTTAAGTGATTAACTAATGCTTCTGTATCTTTTGTCATTTGGACAAATGTTAAAGAATCTGTTTTCAACTCTGATTTGCCTTGTCCTCTACTATCAAGAGCAATAACTCTGTATTTACTTTTAAAATAAGCAATCTGATTTCCCATTGTTTCAATACTTCCACTATTTCCGTGAATCAATAACAACGGTTCTCCTTTTCCATATTCTTCATAATAGATTTTAGCTCCATTGAGTTCGACAAACTTTCCGACAGCGGTATTGTTACCATAAGGCGTGTCAAATTTAGAATTCATCTGAACCTGAGCGTTTGCTATTACACATACAGAATAGGTCAATACAAGCATTAGTAATTTAATCGGTTTCTTCATAAGTAAGTTTTTTTAGGATAGTTATTTCTCAAATGTAAGAAAGATTCGAATAAATCAACAAAATACTTGTTGAAAGTATTCACTCTCATATTTACAAACAAAAAAACCTCGAAAGCACAAACTTTCGAGGTTTTTAGAAAATTACTAAATTAATAAACAGATTCTAAAACTATTTTTTTACTGAGAATTTAAAAGTCGTTTTCGTTTTATAATTTTCTCCCGGGTTTAAAACTGTCGTTGGGAAATTTTTCTGGTTTGGAGAATCTGGATAATGTTCTGTTTCTAAGCATAATCCTGTTCTATGTGCAAAAGTTCCTCCGTTTGGCATTGGTAACGTTCCGTCAAGGAAATTTCCAGAATAGAACTGAATTCCAGGTTCGTCTGTTGTCATTTCCATAACTCTTCCGCTTGCTGCGTGGTATACTTTTGCAATAATTGTTTTTCCTTTTTCAGGATTGTTCAACACCCAGCAGTGGTCGTAACCTTTTCCTTTTTCTAATTGATCATTTTTAGCATTGATGTCTTTTCCAATTAATTTTGGCGTTCTGAAATCGAAAGGAGTTCCAGCAACATCTTCTAATTTTCCTGTCGGAATTAAATCCGCATCAACTGGAACTAATTTATCAGCATTTAAAGTCAATTCGTGATCTAAGATTGTTTTGGTAAAATCTCCTGATAAATTGAAATAAGAATGCTGGGTTAAGTTAACAACCGTTTTTTTGTCTGTTGTTGCTTCATACAAAACTTCTAACTGATTGTCATTTGTCAATGTATAAGTAACAAAAACTTTTAAAGTTCCAGGATAACCTTCTTCCATATCTTTACTTACATAAGATAATTTTAAAGAAGCTGTATCGCCAGATTTAACCTCATCAGCTTTCCAAACCACATTAAAAAATCCTTGCGGACCTCCGTGTAAAGCATTTGGTGCGTTGTTAATCGCTAATTGATACTCTTTTCCGTCTAATGAAAATTTACCTTTTGCAATTCGGTTTCCGTATCTTCCGATCAAAGCTCCGAAAAACGGATTTTCTTTTTCATATTGAGCTAAAGAACTAAATCCGATTACTACATTTTCTGAAACCCCTTCTTTATTTGGCACTTTCAAATCTGTAATTCTACCGCCAAAAGTGATGATGTCCACTTCCATCCCATTTTGGTTTTTCAGTTTATAGCTTTCGACTTTTTCGCCTTTTGCTGTTGCTCCATATTCCGATTTTTCAATCGTTACTAAATTTTTTCCTTCAGTAGCCACTTTTTCTGTATCTGCTTTTTTATCACTTTTACATTGAACTAAAACTATTGCAGTTCCAAGCAAGCTTAATATAAAAAGAGATCGTTTTAATACATTCATAAATGATATTTTTTAAGTTAGTAAAGTCTTAAAGTCAAAAGTCATAAAGTCTTTTCTTCAAAGTAACTAAAACTTTCGGACTTTATAACTTTTGACTTTTGACTAATTAAAGTCCGTGTTGAAACAAATGAAAGTATGCTTCGTTGGCGTTGATTTTATCTTTAAACTCTCTTACAGTCGTTTTTTCGTCAATTACCAATAATTCGATTCCTGCGATGTCTGCAAAATCTTCCATATATTCTGTTGTAATAGATTGGCTGTAAACCGTATGGTGCGCTCCTCCGGCTAAAATCCAAGCTGTTGCTGCAACTTCTAAATTTGGCTTACAATCCCATAAAACTCTGGCAACAGGAAGTTTTGGCAATTCTGCCATTGGTTTAACTGCTTCTACTTCGTTCACGATTAAACGGAAACGAGTTCCCATATCAACCAAAGAAACATTGATTGCGTCTCCTGCAGGCGAATTAAACACCAAACGAGCTGGATCTTCTTTTCCTCCAATTCCTAATGGATGCACTTCGCAAGAAGGTTTTCCATCAGCAATAGATGGACAGATTTCCAACATGTGAGAACCTAAAACGTATGATTTTTGTGGTGTGAAATGGTATGTATAATCTTCCATGAAAGAAGTTCCGCCTTCAAGCCCAACACACATTACTTTTAAAGCTCTAACCATCGCGGCTGTTTTCCAGTCTCCTTCTCCACCAAAACCATAACCGTCGGCCATTAATCTTTGTGTTGCGATTCCTGGCAATTGTTTCCAAACGCCAAGGTTTTCGAATGTATCTGTAAAAGCGCCGAATCCACCTTCTTCAAGGAAAGCTCTTAATCCTAATTCGATTTTTGCTGCTTCAACCAATGAACTTCTTTGTGCGCCGCCTTCTTTTAAAGAATCCGTTAAATTGTATGATTGCTCGTAAACAGCTAATAAATCAGCTAATTGTTTGTCTGTTACTTTTTCGATATGTTTGGTAACGTCTGAAGAATCGTATCCGTTTACAGACATTCCAAAACGAATTTGAGCTTCAACTTTATCACCTTCTGTTACGGCAACCTCGCGCATATTGTCTCCAATACGAGCTACTTTCAGGTTTTGAAGTTCGTCCCATCCAAGAACAACTCTTGACCAGATTCCTAATTGTTTTTGAACTCTTTGATCTTCCCAATGTCCAACAACCACTTTACGTTTTTTGCGTAATCTAGACATGATGAAACCAAATTCACGATCTCCGTGAGCCGATTGGTTTAAGTTCATGAAATCCATATCGATGCTTCCCCACGGAATTTCAGCATTGTATTGCGTGTGTAAATGGCATAATGGCTTTTTAAGAATATTTAAGCCGCCGATCCACATTTTTGCTGGAGAAAAAGTATGCATCCAAGCAATAATTCCAATACAGTTTTTAGCAGAGTTTGCTGCCAAACACACATCTAAAATCTGCGAAGGAGATTTTACCACATCTTTGTAAACCACTTTTACTGGAATTGATGATGAAGCATCTAATCCTTTTGCAATAATCTGTGAATGTTCTGCTACTTTTCTAAGCGTTTCTTCACCATATAATTCCTGGCTTCCTACTACAAACCATACTTCTTTTTGAGATATATCAATCATGTCTTTTGTTTATTTTGTTTCAAGTTTCAGGTTTCAAGTTGTTGGAATCTGAAAACTCGATTTGTTATATTATTGTTTTTGTTTTGTTTGTTTCACGTTCCAAGTTTCACGTTCCAACAACTTGAAACTTGAAACAAAAAAAACCTGAAACAAAAACTACTGTCCGTAATACGAATCTTTTCCGTGTTTACGGTTGTAATGTTTCTTTATTAATGAATCTTTTAATCTTGGTGCGTTTGGGTTTATTTGTAAAGTCAAATACGCCATTTCTGCCACAACTTCTAAGACTTTACTGTTGTAAACCGCTTTTGCAGCATTTTTTCCCCAAGCAAACGGACCGTGATTTCCAATTAAAATCATTTCTACTTCTTCGTAAGAAAGATTTTTTTCTTTGAAGCAATCTAGAATCTGAATTCCGGTATTGTGCTCGTAGTTTCCTTCAATCAAATGATCTGCCATCGGGGGCGCACACGGAATGTCTGCTGTTAAATGATCGGCATGTGTAGTTCCGAAAATCGGAATATCCTGCTGAGATTGCGCCCAAGCCACAGAATAAGTTGCATGCGTATGAGCCACTCCGCCAATATTTGGCCAATGTTTGTATAAATAAGCATGCGTTTTGGTATCTGAAGACGGACGCAGATTTCCTTCAATAACATTATTATCAAAATCGACAATTACGATATCTTCAGGTTTTAAATCTTCGTAAGGAACACCGCTTGGTTTAATGGCAAAAACACCATTTTTTCTATCCACAGCGCTTACATTTCCGAAAGTGTACACTACCAAATTCAATGCATTTAACTGCATGTTGGCTTCGTAACATTCTTGTTTTAAATCTTTATAAAGAGAACTCATTTTGAGAAATTTTAATAGTTGGATCTGCAAAAGCACTTAATTGTTCGTAAGCAATAAGCAGTTTGTTATAAGCGGCAACTTTATCTAATTGAGGGAAATATTCTCCGTCAAAATCACTTCCGATTTTTTGACTTGCTTCGATTACATTTGGATAAATTCCTGCTGCAACGGCTGCGTAAATTGCTGCACCTAAAGCAGGAGTTTGGTCTGAAGCTGCAATTTTAATTGGCTTGTTTAAAACGTTAGCCAAAGTCTGCATAATAAAAGGCGATTTACGAGCAACACCGCCAATTCCGATTACGCTGTCGATTTTTACTCCTTCTTCTTCAAAACGATCTACAATTTTTTTCGCTCCAAAACAGATTGCGTTTACTAAAGCTTTGAAAATATGTGGCGCTTTTGTTCCTAAAGAAAGATTCGAAATAGCACTTTTTACTTCCTGATTCGCATCTGGAGTTCTACGTCCGTTGATCCAGTCTAAAGCAATTGGAAGACTTTCTGAAACTGGAATTTTCTCCGCCTCTTTCGTCAATTCTACAATTAATTTATCGCTGAATTCTTCTCTCAACTGTTCTTTTTGAGTTTCATTTAAAAGAGATGAAGAGCCTAATAAATGTTCTGTCGGCCACATTAATAATTCTTTGTACCAAGCCAATAAATCGCCAAAAGCAGATTGTCCTGCCTCTAAACCAATAAATCCTGGAATAACAGATCCATCAACTTGTCCGCAAATTCCGCGAACCGTTTTTGTTCCTACTTCATCATAAGAACCAACAAGGATATCACAAGTTGAAGTTCCCATAACGCGGACTAAAGTGTTTTCTTCGATTTTAGCGCCAACTGCTCCAGAGTGCGCGTCGAAAGTTCCGACAGCTACAACTGTTTCTGTAGAAAGTCCTAAACGGTCTGCCCATTCTTGGCTTAATTTTCCAGCAACTAAATCTGAAGTATAGGTTTCATCATATAAATTGCCACGTAAAGTCGCTAAATATGGATGTAGTTTTTCTAAGAATTCAACTGGCGGTAATCCGTTCCAGTCTGCGTGCCACATGGCTTTGTGACCTGCGGCGCAACGGCTTCTTTTGAAGGTTTTTAAATCTTTATCTTCAATTAACAAATAGGTCATTAAATCGCAATGCTCCATCCAAGTGTGTGCTGCATTTCTAACCGCTTCGTCTTGTCTTGCAATATGAAGAATTTTTGCCCAAAACCATTCCGAAGAATAGATTCCTCCAACGTATTTTGTTACATCTTCTCCGCCCCAGCTTACTGCTAGTTCATTTATTTCATTTGCTTCGTTTATTGAAGTATGATCTTTCCACAATACCATCATGGCATTTGGGTTTTCTTCAAAACCTTTTGTCAATGCCAATGGCGTTCCGTCTTTTGTAACTGGAACTGGAGAAGATCCTGTTGTATCGATACAAATTCCGCGAACCAATGCTGGATCCACTTTACTTTCTTTTACAACATTTTGAATTGTAGTTTCCAATCCTTCGATATGATCCAAAGGATGCTGACGAAATTGGTTTATAGAGGCGTCACAATATTGTTTGTTTTTCCATCTTTTGTAATGAGAAACATTCGATGCCAGCTCCTGTCCATTCTCAGTATCAATTAGCACCGCGCGAACAGAATCTGTTCCGTAGTCCAATCCTATTACATAATTTTTCATTCGTATTTTATTTTTAAAATATTGACAAATATAATTATAAATAATTTATAAGTGTGTAAAAAACACTTAACAAAGTTCTGTTCTTTAATTTTTACAAAAAATGCATCAAAACAAGGATTTCTAATCAAAACAAAAAATAAATGTCAATGTTACATTTATAATGTTGCGATTATTTCATCTTAATCTTCAATTGCTATTTGGTCTTTTTAGTTAAATTGAAATATTGGTCTACCGTTTTCATCAAATTTTAATTTCATCATTCTCGCATGACGATTAGGATCGTATAACGGATCTGCAATAATTTCTTTCAACGGTCTTTTATCTGTCGCCGGCACCACTTTTGGATCGCCAACAGCTTTTTCGTAATCCCTTGCATGATAAATTACTAATGGCTCTCCGTTTTCATCTACTGTGAATGAGTTATGCCCTGGTCCATAAATCTTTTTTGCTTCATTGGTTTTTAATACTGGATATCTGGATTTTTTCCAAGAATTTCTATCTAGTAAATCAGCATTTTCATCTGCTTCCATCATTCCCATACTGTAACAAGAACCTGTAGCACTTGCCGAAAAAGTAATGTAAATTTTCCCTTTGTTTTTAATAACTGCGGGGCCTTCATTTACCCAAAAACCTATGCGTTCCCAATCATAATCTGGAGTCGTTAGCATAAATTGGACTGTTTTTAATTTTACCGGCGATTCCATTTCGGCTAAATACAAATTGGAAGCAGCGAACTGCCCGCCTGTTTTTTCTGCCCAACAGAAATAGCGTTTATTTTTATGTTCAAATACAGTCCCATCCAGAGAAAAGTCGGTAAAGCTTTTTGGATCTGCATCAGCTGCCTGCATTTGCCCAAGTTCAATCCACTTGTCATGTAAAGGATCCTGGCCTGTACATTCCAAAACATAAGGTCTTAATTTCCAAATATCATCTTCTTGACTTGCTGCAAAATACACGTACCATTTTCCATCCAAATAATGAATTTCAGGAGCCCACACATGACGGCTCATTGGTCCGCTTTTATGTTTTTCCCATACTCTAAAGGTTTCAGCATTTTGAAGTTCATCAATAGATTTTGCACGTCTTAACTCTATGGCATCGTAGGTTGGTACCGATCCTGTAAAATAGTAATACCCATCTGTATGCTTGTAGATAAAAGGATCTGCTCTTTGCAACACAATAGGTTTGTTAGTTAAGGTTGTTGTAGCAGTCACTTCTTTTTTAGGCAACTCTTTTTCTGCTTTTTTATCTGTACAAGAAGAAACACTTACAAAAACAACGGCTGAAAGTGCCCAATTTCTTAATAGGTTTGTTTGCATGTTATACTGGTTTGTTTTAGTTTAATTTATTTGTGAGGAATTCAATCTTTAAAATCAATCCACACTTTCATTTTCCCAACTCCACGATTTGACCAAGAGTAATATGGAATGGCTTTGAATTTTGAATTTTCGATGACATTTACACCCTGCAATAAGTTCGCTTCTTTTCTCACTTTGAAAGTGTCTGAAGCCGAAATATTGATTTTGTCAAAATTGGTTTTGTTGTCCATTTCTTCAACTGCATATACTAGCGGACCATATTCTAAAGAGACTTTGTTTTTATTAGTTTCTACTTTTGAATTGGTTGCTACTTCCTGAACTTCCATTGGGAAATTAAGAGCTATTTTGTCGCCTTTTTTCCAGTTTCTGGTTACATTGAAATAACCGTTCTCAGGCTGAATTGCTACTATTTCTCCGTTTATGCTGATAGTTGGTTTCTGCGTTGAAGCTTTTTTATACGTATATAAATCTCCTGGTAAAACTTCATTTCTTGCCCAGCCTGGAACACGAAGTTTAATCGTGAATTTGCTCTCTTTTTTAGGATTAACTGAAATTCCGACTTTTCCGTTCCAAGGATAAGAAGTCTGTTGCGAGATCTGTAAATCGGTTTTTCCTAATGTGAAAGAAGCATCGTTTGAAGCATATAAATTGACATACAAATCGTTCTTGGTTTTCGAATAAATCAATCCTGGAATTGACGGAATAAAACGAATTAAATTTGTCGGACAACAAGAACAATCAAACCAACCTTGACGCGTACAAGAACCTCTGTTTGATTTATAAACACCATCTGCTTCCAAGGCATTTGGATAGAAAAATTGTTTTCCGTCAAGCGAAATACCCGAAATTAATCCGTTGTACATCGTTCTTTCGATCACATCAAAATATTGTGATTTTCCATATAAACTATGCAATCTGTGGTTCCAATACACATCGCCAATCGCAGCACAGGTTTCATTATAAGCAGTTAAGTTTGGTAATTCATAATTTACTCCAAAAGCTTCGCCATCATGTCTAGAACCAATTCCGCCAGTGATGTACATTTTTTTGTTGACCATATTATCCCATATCGTATTTACAGCATTTTCATAAGCTTTATCTTTGGTCAGTGCCACAATATCGGTCATTCCTGCGTACATATAAACGGCACGAACAGCATGCCCGACTGCTTCCTTTTGCTCCACAACAGGCATATGATCCTGAGCGTATTCTCCATATAACTTATGATTGTTTGGATTTCCTCGATTGTCCAAATAATATTTTGCCAATTTCAAGTAATCTTCTTTTCCTGTAATTTGATACAACTTCATCAAGCCCGTTTCTACAATCTGATGCCCCGGAACTCCTTTTATCTGTCCTGGATTATCTCCAAAAGTTCGTACCAGCATATCGGCAGCTTTGATAGCAATGTCAAGAAAATTGGTTTTTCCTGTCGCTTCATAATGCACAACTGCCGCTTCAATTAAATGTCCTGGATTATACAATTCATGACTAATCTGCAAAGATTCCCAACGTTTCCCTTCAATTACAGGAACCCAAGGAGCTGGCGGTTTTGCAGGATTTATGGTTCTCCAAGTGGTAATATATCCATCTGGCTCCTGACCAATTTTTACAATGGCAATCATAGAATCCAAAACTCTTTCCAATTTAGGATTTGGTGCGCTAATTAAAGTGTTTGATGCTCCTTCTATGATTTTGTAAACATCGGTATCATCAAAAGGCATATCGCCTCGCACTTTGCCTGTTTTCTGTTTTCCTGCAATTAAAAAGTTTTCAAAACGACCTTCTTGGTCACATTTATTAATCGCATATTCTATCGTTACTTCCTGTACTCTTTTGATAATTGGCAACCAGAAAGAATCTGTCAGTTTTACATTTTGAATATTTACGGGTTCTATTTCGTAACCTGCTTTTAAAGCCGAAGTTTTATTTTGCACCACATCATTTTTGGTTTCTTTACAGGAAGCCAAAACCAGCAATGACATGAAAATCGTTAAAATGGGTAAATTGTATTTCTTCATTATACTTGTATTCTATTTTAAAACAGGCCATAAATCGGCATCCCAATTAATTTCTCTAACCACTAATCTTGGTGTTCCATTGGTTTTCTTTTCGTAAGCATGGTAAAACATATAGTCTTTTCCATCAAAAGTATAAGCGCTGTTATGGCCTACGCCAAAGTAATTTTCATCGCCTTGAACCACTAAACTTCCACCACCTTGATCGAGTTGTTTTCCTTCTTTATCCAAATAAGGTCCAGTAACATTTTTAGCTCTTCCAACAACCACTTTATATGTGCTTTTTTCTCCACGACAGCATAAATCCCAAGAAAGAAATTGATAATAGTATCCGTTTTTCTTAAAGATAAAAGGAGCTTCTAGTGCACCATCTCCTGGATCTGAATCTGCTAATTCGAAAGTTCTTTTGCGTTTTGCAATTGTATGCCATTCTTGAGGCTGAGCAATTGATTTTAAATCAGGATTTAATTTTACCAATTTTAATCCTTCCCAAAAAGAACCGAAAGAAAGCCAAGGCGTATTGTTTTTATCAAAAACCAAATTCGGATCAATGGCGTTCCACATATCTCTGTTTGGCTGCGATTGAATGACAATTCCCTGATCGACCCATTTGTAGTTTTTATCTTTTGGATCTAAAGTCGTATTAGTGGCAACACCAATTGCTGATGTATTTTTAGCAAAAGCAGAAACGGAATAATACAAATAATAGGTGTTGTTGTGAAATGAAATATCCGGTGCCCAAATATGATTTTTAAAATCGGCCGCAACGCCATCTGCCCAAACTGGTTCTTCTGCGAAGACTTGTGGCTCTTTATTCCATTTTTTTAAATCTTTTGAACTAAAAACACTGATTCCATTGCCTGTACAATACAAATAATAAGTGTCTTTTTGTTTGATAACCACAGGATCGTGCACTACAATTTCCTGCGCTATAACTATTGAAGTTATCAGCATTAGAAAAACGGTAATTGTATATTTTATGTTTTTGTAAACCATATAAGTGATTTAAGTAAATTTAAGTTCAAACCTCAACGAAAACTTTTCTAGAACATATAAGCAGTCCAAACTGAAAACTGCGACTGAGAACTATTGAATTCCTTCAGAGGTCATTACGACACGTTTCATCGTTCCGTCTTTGTTATAAAATAATTTATCAACACAGACCGATCTTCTGAAACTACCGCCATTTGGTTTTGATGCTCCGTTGTGATAAATGAAATACGATTGTCCTTTAAAATCAATTATGGATTGATGATTGGTATTGCTATTTCCTGCTAATTCATTCAAAATTCCTTTAAACTCCCAAGGTCCTGTAATGGATTTACTCATAGCGTAAGCAATTTTTTCAGGAAACTCATAAGCGTACGACAAATAGTACCAGCCGTTATGTTTATGAATCCATGGTGCTTCAGTGAAATTTGGCAGTTTTATGTGATGAATTTCGCCGTCTATTTCCGTCATGTTTTCTTTTAATTTAGCATAATGACAGGCTGTATTTCCCCAAAATAAATAGGCTTGTCCATCAGTATCGATAAAAACCGTCGGATCAATATCGTCCCAGCTTATATCGCTAAACTTGGTCATGTCATTTGTTATCAAAGCTTTTCCTAATGCATCTTTAAAAGGTCCAAGCGGATTATCTGCTACTGCAACTCCGATTGATTTTCCGGGAACAGTGCTATGTTCAACCGTTACATACCAATAAAATTTTCCGTTTCTTTCTATTACCTGCGAAGCCCAAGCATCGCTTTTTGCCCATTTAAAATCGGTTACTTTCAATGGCACGGGATGCGATTCCCATTTTTTCATGTCAGAAGAAGAATACACCAGCCATTCATTCATTTTATAAAAATTAAAATCGTTTGGCGCTTCATCATGACCTGCATACAAATACACTTTGTCTTTGTAAACCAATGCTGCTGGATCTCCGGTATATTTATCTGTAATAATAGGGTTGTTGAATTTTACAGATTGTGCAGTTCCTGCAATCGATAAAAACAAAACAGAAAGGTTGATAAATAGGTTTTTCATTTGTTACTTTATTTTTTTTGCCACGAATTCACGAATTTTTACAAATCATAATTCGTGAATTGCTTCGCCTATTCGCTATCGCTCGGGTCGTGGCTATTTTTCTCTCGCAGATTGAGCAGATTTTTTTTAATCTTCTTAATCCTTTATCCCGATAGCTATCGGGAGTAGCTATTCTTTAATTTTTGGAATTTAAAAGTTGTAATTTTCTAATTTTCTAATTTTCTAATTTTCTAATTTTCTAATTTTCTAATTAATCTTTTTACCCCAAACTGCCAATCCTGCACTATTGATTCCCGTATAACTTAAAGTCACTTTTCTCGTTGCCGATTCCCAATCCCAAGCGTCAACTACGTTGCATTTCACTCCATTTATGGTGGCAATTTTTTTAGCAGGATCGTAAGACCAAGTTCCCGTTATATCTCCGCTTACTTTTTTGTCGGCCGTTAAATAAATCGTAACCGCTTTCTGCATGGTTTTGTATTGATAGTTCATGGTAATTTGTTCCCATGTTCCAACCAGATTTCCCTCTGCAAAAGTCGTTGTTGGTACTCCAGCATAACGTTCTGGTTCTATTACAGGCCAACCGTCTTCCGTCCATTGAATTCCGTGGACATGTCCCATCATGACTGCATTAGAAACATTAATTCCTGCAACACCTTCTGGCAGACGCGCCTGTGAAGCATAAAACCATTGTTTTGTTTCTGGATTCTGAAAAACAGCGCAATGCGCAAATCCGACCCAACCGGTATGATTTTTAAATTGATACGGATGTGTTACTAGCGGAAAACATTCTGCACCGTTTGTAATACTCATTCCTGTATTGGTCACATAAGGGCCAAGAATATTTTTAGAACGAGCTACACGTGTGTTGTAAGCCACCGATAATTCGTCATAAGCCAAAAACAAATAATAATATTGAGTCTCTGGATTGTAGATAATTTCTGGTCCCTCAAGTGCTTGCCAGCGATTTGAATTTACATTTCCTCTGCCTGCAATTCGAACTCCATAATCGTCGATTGTTTTTAATTTATCTGGTTTTCCTGTTGTTGGATTTAGTTTTAAAGCTGCAATTCCAGAATGCCATGAACCGTAAATTAGATATTGTTCGCCTTCGGGAGTTTCAATAAAACTAGGATCAATGGCATTGAATTTAAAATAGGCATCCCAATCATTTCCTCCGTTTCTAACATAACTTTTTACGCCGTCAGGTTCTGAGCAGACAACCATTCCTTTGTCAACCCAATTATTAGAAGCCAAATCTGTTGTTTCAGCCAAACCAATAAAAGCACGCTCTGTCCAAGAAGTATTGGTGTCTGTTCCTGTAATTGGATTGGTTACTACAATGCTGTAATACATTCTAAAAATATTCCCTACCTTTCGAACGCATGGTGCCCAAAATCCGTAACTCGGATTTGTTATTGGAGGTAGCGCCGGATTCATTCTGGCTCTTTTATTATTTAAAGAATCTTTTACCCAAGCCGGAGCCTGCGCCATTGAAGATCCCATAAATTCCCAATTGATTAAATCTTTTGATCTTCTGTAAAAAAAATGTCCGTTGCCATCATGCGCGTTTCCGTACGAAGCATCAGTTTGATACATATAATAGTATTCTCCCGATTTTTCGACTGACGGATCGTGTACATTTGCCAAATTCCATTGTGATCTACTTGTCCAACTTGCAAATGCCGTATAATTGTCTGCATAAGTTGGTCCGTTAAATGTTGGCGTAACCACGGGCGGTTCAACTACAACTTGCGGTTCTGGATCTAATGCCGGATCATCTTTAGAGCAGCTTGTCATTAAAACTACTGCAACAAAAAATCCGATAAAAGAAATGCTTTTTAAAATGAAGTTTTTCATCTGCTTCTATTTTATTTTCCTTCTAAAACAACAACTGAGAAAGGAGGAATAGTGATTTCAAGTTTTCCTTTTTTGTTTTCGAAACCTTTAAAAGCTGTTGGAACAATTTTATTCGGGTTTTCGAATGAATTGTAATCTTGTAATTTAGCCGATGTTATAACCGTTCCTGTGAAGTTTTTCACGCCTAAATCTTTTACATCAATTTCGATTTTGTTCTTATTTTTTGCATCCACATTCACCAATGAAATATGAACTTCGCCATTTTTATCTTTTGATGCTGATGCTGAAACCGCAGGAAGTTTTTCTCCATTAAAAGTGTACGATGGCGATTCGAAACTTACTGGCAATAACTTCGCATCTTGATGCACGCTGTACATTTTCATTACATGATAGGTTGGCGTTACAATCATTTTAGCTTTATCCGTAAGAATTACGGCTTGTAAAACGTTAACGCATTGCGCTAAATTCGCCATACGAACGCGGTCTGAATGGTTATTGAAAATGTTAAGAGTTGCTCCAGCTAAAACCGCATCACGCATTGTATTCTGCTGATATAAAAATCCTGGATTTGTTCCTTTTTCTACTTCGTACCAGCCTCCCCATTCGTCAACAATCATGGCTACTTTTTTCTCAGGATCGTATTTGTCCATAATTGCCGAATGTTTGGTAACCAATTCTTCCATTTTTAGAGCTGACTGCATGGTTTTGAAATAACCTTCTTCTGTAAAATTTCTATCATCTCCTTTTTTACCCCAGTCGATTACCGCATAATGATGAACTCCAACTCCGCCTAACATATTTAACGGAATTCCTTTCATTAAAACTTCTGTCCAATTATAATCTGCACTGTTTGATCCAGAAGCAATTCTTGTGATTCCTCCAGTATTTTCCCAATCTGACATGAAAGTCGCATATTTGCGATATTCTCCCGCGTAATATTCTGCGGTCATATTTCCTCCGCATCCCCAGGCTTCATTTCCAATTCCCCAGTATTTTACTTTCCAAGGTTCTTTTCTTCCGTTTTTAATACGCAAATCGCTCATCGGACTTTTACCGCTGAAGTTTGTGTACTGAACCCAATCTGCTAATTCCTGAACCGTTCCGCTTCCTACATTTCCAGATAAATAAGGTTCTGCACCAAGAAGTTCACACATATTCAAGAAATCGTGTGTTCCAAAACTGTTATCTTCTGTAACTCCGCCCCACCATTTGTTTACAATAGTTGGTCTTTGCTCTTGTGGTCCAATTCCGTCTTTCCAATGATATGTATCAGCAAAACAGCCTCCTGGCCATCTTAAATTTGGGATTTTTAAATCTTTTAAAGCCGCAATAATATCATTTCTTACTCCTTTTGTATTTGGAATTTTCGAAGTATCTCCCACAAAAAAACCTCCGTAAATACAACGCCCTAAATGCTCTGCAAAATGACCGTAAATATTTTTGTCAATTGTTGGCGCATCGGCCGTATTTTTAATGGTGATTGTGGTCTGCGCAAAATTCAGCTGACTGCAAAACGAAATAAGAAATGTGATTAAAAGTGCTTTTTTCATAGTGGTTTTTATTGTAGAGGAAAGCCCGAAAACTTTCCTCTGAATTTTAATTTTTAATAAGAAAGTGTTGGCCATCCTGATGACCAAGTAAAGTATACAATTTCAAGTTTTGGATTTCCGCTGTCGGCCCCGTCATAATAATGAACCGCTCCTTTTTGAGTTCCTGTGATTCTAGACAAATGTCCAGGTCCAATATAATTTCCTTGTGAAGCCAGAACGGTTGTTCCGCCACCACTTTTTAGAGAAACTCCGTTTTTATCTACAAAAGGTCCAAACGGACTCGTAGAACGTCCAACTACAATATAATAGGTGCTATTTACACCATTGCAGCAAGTTCCTCGGTTTACAAATAAGTAATAATAACTTCCTTCTTTAATTAAACAAGGAGCCTCCCAAGATGCACTGTTTCCGCCTGCAACAATGGTTTTGCTTCCTGTTGTTTTTCCTGTCGAAGGATTAATTTGAATTACGCCAATACCGGCATGCCATGAACCATAAGCCATATAAACATTGCTTCCGTCTACTAAAATTGACGGATCGATTGCATTAACATCTGATGCTGAAGAAGAAGAAACAACAACTCCTCTGTCTGTCCATGTTGTTCCTGCGCTTTGCGAAATGGCTGAAGTTGTTACCAATCCAATTGCTGATGTTGCTGAACCAAATGTGGAACAGGAATAATACATATTCCATCTGTTATTAAACCAAGCAACATCTGGTGCCCAAAAAGTTTTAACAAATCCTGGAACGTATCCTGTAATCCAGCTTGGCGTTGATGAGAATACTGATGTTCCCCATGTCCAGTTAGCCAAATCTCTTGAATACGTCATTGGAATATTATCTCCTGTAGTAAAAACATAATAATTAACTCCGCTTTTTACAATTGTACTCGGATCGTGTGATGGCACATTTCCGCTGACTGTTTTAGCTGTTGAATTGGTAACCTCTGAATCCTTTGCATTTACAACTCCTGTTGTTCCTTCTTGTGTTGGGACAATATCTTCATTTTGACAACTCCCAAATAATATCGCTAATAAAACCAAACTTGTAATTGTTTTCATTGTTCTAATTTTAGTTACTGTTAAAAATTACTTCTCTTGTATTCCAAATTCTAAGGGATAATAATATAGTCTCAGTATTCAGTCACAGTATACAGTGAGACTGTGACTGAATACTGAGACTGAAAACTTTAATAACTGTCGTTTTGAATAGTTCCCGGATTGTTATCCATTTCTAATTGCGGAATTGGGAAATATTCTCTTCCTGCTGTATAAGTATTAAACTCAGCATCTCTTGCTTTTAACCAAGCCAATTTTGCTGGATCTTGAAGCCATCCCCAACGACGAATATCATCAAAACGGTGTCCTTCTAGCGGGAATTCTAAAAATCTTTCATGTCCAATTTGTTCTCTCATTTGTGTTTGAGACAATCCTGGTTTTGCAGTTGCCAAATCTGGAAGATTTACCCTGTTTCTTACCATCTGAATGTAAGTGTAAGCCCCTTGAGTATCTCCTGTTTCATTTAAGCATTCTGCATACATCAAAAGAATATCAGCATATCTTAATAAACGCTCATTGATTCCTGAACGCCAATCGTATTCGTCTGCAAATTGTCCGTCAGAGTTTTGGTATTTTCTGCAGAATAAATCATTTAAATCGGCTGGACTTGAAGCGTAGAATGTTGCAAAATCTTTTCCGTACAATTGCATTCCACCTGGTTTATTGTAGAAAATAGTGGCGTCTAAACGCGGATCAAGCTCTCCTGTTTTTGTTTTTTCGTCATGATATTCGTTAAACAATGCCCAAGTAGGCTGAACGTCTGTCCATCCAAAAGCACGAGGCGCATAAGTAATCGCTCTTGCAGATGTTTTTCCCCAGCCAGAAGCAGGAGCACCTCCCCAACCTAGATCAACACCTCCAGCATCTCTGCTAAATTGAACTTCAAAAAGAGATTCTGAATTGTTCTCATTTGCTGTTGTAAAGTTGTCTCTGTAATTCGTTACTAGAGAATAAACCCCTAAATCTATTACTTGCTTAAAAGTTGTTTTAGCATTTGTAAAATCTTTCGTAAACAAATAGGCTTTTCCTAAATATCCTAACGCTGCACCTTTAGTTGCGCGCCCTTTTTGTCCAGCATCTAATCCTGAAATGCCAACATAAGAATTTGGAAGTAATTCTGCTGCCGCTTTAAAATCTGCAATAACTTGCGCCCAGCCTTCATCTTGCGTTTTTTGAGGATAATAAACCGCTAATTCTGTTGGAAGAGGCACATTTTTAAACATGTTTACGGCATGGAAAAAAAACAGTCCTCTTAAGAAATAGGCTTGCCCTATAATTCTGTTTTTTAACGCTTTGTCTTCAAATTCAATTCCGGGTACATTGGTCAATACTTGATTGGCACGGTAAATACCTTGATAATACGTTTCGTAAGCCCATCCGTAAATTGCAGGATCTGCCACATTCGAATTGAAGTGCCCCACATTATACATTGAACCCCAAGGGCTGTTTGTTCTAGAATCATCTGCTTTTACATCGAGCAATAATGGCGTGCTTCTCATGTAAGTTCCGTCTGTCAATAAACTTCCGTAAGCGGCATTTACGCCTTGCAGTGCATCTTCATCTGTTTTCCAAAAATTATCGACCGAATCATTATTTGGATCCAATTGGGTCAGATCTTCGTTATCAACACAGCTTGTTGTTACCAAGGCTAGTGAAAGAAAAACGGTTATATAGCTAAATATTTTAGATTTCATTTTAATACGTTTTAATGGTTAAACCTGTTTTTAGAAGCTCACTTCTACTCCTAAAGAAATTGTTCTCGGATTTGGAAAAGATCCCGCATCATATCCTCTTGAAAGCAATCCGTCACTATTGAAGTCAGGATCGTACCCTTTATATTTAGAGATAATCAACAAGTTCTGCCCATTTAGGTAAACCTTAGCTTTTTCAATAAATTTATCTTTAATCGGAATGTTGTAACCGATTTCCATTGTTTGCAGTTTCACATAATCACCGCTTTCAATAAATCTATTCGAATCTCTGCTATTTCCATTTGGATCTCCAATAACTGGAGCTGGAATATTGGTATTGGTATTAGTTGGTGTCCAATAATTTAATTCGTCTGTATGATGGTTTGTGTATTGTCCGATCATTAAATTGCGGTACATTGCATTAAATACTTTGTTACCTCCCGCTCCCTGCCAGAACATTGAAAAATCAAAGTTGGAATAAGAAGCGCTGAAATTTAATCCAAAGCCATATTTAGGAATTGTTACACCTTGGAAAGTTCTATCAGCATCTGTAATGCTTCCGTCTCCGTTTACATCTCTAAATTTCACGTCTCCAGGAGCCGCACCTGTTTGTGTTGGAGAAGATGCAACCTCAGCCGCATTTTGGAAAATTCCAATTGCTTCCCAAGCAAACATTTCACCAACAGATCTTCCTACTTCTGTTTTAGAAACTGCTCCGTAAATAGGATTTCCGTTTACACCAATTTTAGTAACTTCATTTTTAAGTGTTCCGAAATTTCCAGAAATATCATATTTAAATTTATGGTGATGATTGCTGTAAGATGCTGTAAATTCTACCCCTGAGTTTTTCATAGATCCCGCATTTGTAGTCACACTTGCAGGAAATGCTCCTGTAGAAAACGGAAGCGGAACGCCTAACAATAAATCATCTGATTTTTTTACAAAGTATTCTGCTGTAAACTGTAAATCATTGTTTAAGAAACCTAATTCGATACCCACATTTGAGTTTGTAGATTTTTCCCATTTTACATTAGGATCAAGTGCAGCAACAACTGTTGTTCCAGGAGCAAGCTCATTATTGAAATCATAACCAGCAAAACTGTTTACTGTTGACGCAAAGAAATATTGTGAAATAGTATTATTTCCTAATGTACCGTAACCTCCTCTAAGTTTAATATTGCTTATCCATTCTGGTAATGTCCAGAATTTCTCGTTACTAAGTTTCCATCCTCCTGAAAAAGAGTAAAAGTTTGCCGAATTATTTTTTTCGCTGAAAAGAGATGTTTTATCTTGTCTAAAATTAGCCTGCAATAAATATCTGTCATCGTAAGAATAATTTAATCTGCTGATATAAGATATTCCTGTAATCGTAAATTTATATTCAGATGCATTTCTGGCATCAGCATATTGAAGCATCGGAATGTCGTTTGGAGTGTAACCTACACCTCTCATATTATATCTGTGATAGTCTCTTTTTTCCTGAATCCAACCTGCAAGAGCGTCAATTTTATGCTTGCCAAGAGTCACTTCGTAGGTTAGCAAATTATTCAAGAACGTTCTTAACTCATTTCCTGTTTCAACATCTAGAGATGCCTCATCATTTGTAGTAATGTAATACCATCCTAAATCACTTGGCGGAATAAACTTTCTGTTTTCCCAGTCTGTTCTGTCATAACTTACATCCAGTTTATATTTAAGACCTTTTACAATTTCTACTTCTCCCCAAACATCACCAATGAAACGATTTCTTTTTCCATTATTATCAATCAGATTATTGTATCCAATTGGGTTCATTGAAATCGCTCTCTGAGTCAGGTTGTCTGTACCTCCATAACCTCCAAGTCTATTTGCGTCGTAAACTGGCATAGTTGGAATAGCTCCTAAAATGTCACTTACAACTGTTTGACCTGCATTGTATTCATTAAAAATTTCTTTATCAGATTGTGTATAAGCTATTTTTGCACCGTATTTAAATTTTCCTTTTTTACCATTTAAATTTAAGTTGGTTGACAATCTCTCATAATCTTGAGGCGTTTTGATATAGCTTGTATTTTTAAAATAGTCAACATTAAAGCTATAAGCTATACTTTCTGCACCTCCAGTAAAAGTAAGCGCTTGATTTTGTACAACCCCTGTCTCAAAAGATTCTTTCTGCCAGTCTGTATCTACATTTGATATGTACGATGGACTATTTGGATCATTTCCTGGAGCAATGCTTACAGGAACTCCTGCTCTAATATCTCTGTTTCTTTCAGCTTCACTAGTAATTTTTTGATAACCAACTCGATCTGTAACATCCCATTTTTTAGCAACATTTTGAAGACCTACAATAGACTTGAATTTAATGTCCATTTTACCTTGTCTGCCTTTTTTAGTCGTAATAATTACAACACCATTTGCACCGCGAACACCATAAATAGCAGCCGATGACGCATCTTTTAAAACCTGCATAGATTCAATTTCTCCTGGGGCAAAATCATAAGGTGAATCGACCATAATTCCGTCGATTACAAAAAGCGGATTATTGTTACTAAATGAAGTTATCCCTCTAATCTTCACATTGACGAAACCTCCCGGTTCTCCAGAAGATTGCACCGTAACACCTGGAACTTGTCCCTGAAGCATTTTAGCAGCATCATAAGTAACTACCTTTTTTGCCGATTCTAAATTAACAACACTTACAGAACCTGTTAAATCAGATTTCTTTTGAGTTCCATAACCAATAACAACTACCTCATTAAGTTTATTGGTGTCTTCGCCCAAAGCAACATCTATTTTAGACTGGCTTCCTACGGCTATCTCTTTGTTCTGAAATCCTATAAATGAAAAAACTAAAACATCGTTTGGTGATGCCTTAATTGAGTATTCTCCATCAAATCCAGTTGTAGCAACTGTTTTGGTTCCTTTTATAACAATGTTTACACCCGGAAGAGGCAAGTTATCCTGCGCAGATGTAACAACTCCTGTTATCGTTTTGCCCTGAGCAGACATTTGATTAACAGAAAATAACAGCATCAGTACTGCTAAAATCCAATTTGTTTTTGGCAATAGAAAATTGCAATACAAAAGTAATTTTTGTTTTGTAATCATAATGGTTTAGTTAAGATTGGTTAGTGGTTTTTAGTTAATAAGTGTTAATCTTACATTTGTAAATTTAACTAAAAAATAATCACGTAAACAAATTAAAATCACAAAAAAATAGTCGAAAAAAAACACATATCGCAAATTAAGTGTTTAATCAACATTTAAAAATTCAAAGTTTTTTCAAAAAAACTGCCATTTTATTAGTTTTAATTGTGTAAAAAATACACTTTTAATGAAAAAGGCATTTTTTAATCAAAAAACAGAGTGAATAAAAAAAAGCATAAATAATCTGTTTTTTAGTAATTTGAAGTCGAAAAAAAGATAGTTTTGTAAGTAAATGATTGTTTATTTTTGTCTGTTTCTGATTAAACAGAACATATTTTTACAAAAAACCATCCTTGACTGTCCTGTTTTTTTCTTAAAAAAATCTTAAAAAGTATATTTGCATATTATTTTTATGTAAAAGCTAGCTTTTTTAACTCTACATTTGAGTAGTAATTATGTAAGTGTAAAATCTACATTAATAAATTATGAAAGCTTTTAGGAAGTTCATATATTTACCCATCCAAATTAATTATATATGCTAAATAGTTATAGCTCTGCTGATAAAGTTTTACTGGCAGTAGACTGCATCATTTTCGGATTTGACAATGATGGTCTGAAAATCCTTTTAATTCAAAGAGATTTTGAGCCTGAAAAAGGCAAGTGGTCCTTGATTGGAGGATTTCTAAAACGCGATGAAGTTTTAGACACTGCCGCAACCAGAATCTTAAATACTTATACAGGTCTTAACGATATTTATATGGAGCAGTTACATGCTTATAGTGAAATTGATCGTGACCCCGTAGAAAGAACCATTTCGGTTTCTTACTTTGCTTTAATTAATATCGAAAACCATAATGCAGAATTAATTCAAAATTATCATGCTGAATGGTTCCCTATTAATGATGCACCAAATTTAATTTTTGACCACAACGAAATGGTTGAAAATGCAATTAAAAGACTTCGCTACAAAACTTCTATCAAACCAATTGGTTTTGAATTGCTTCCTGAAAAATTCACCATGCGTCAGCTTTTAGAATTGTACGAAGCTATTTTGAGCAAAGAATTGGACAAAAGAAATTTCATCAGTAAAATAAACTCTTTGGAAATTCTAAATAAGCTAGAAGAAAAAGACATGCAGTCTTCTCGAAAAGGCTCCTATTTATATACCTTCAACAAAGAGAAATATGAAGAAAAACTACTAAATAATTTTGTGCTCAATTTGTAATTCGCACTATATTATAAAGAGTTACGCAATATAAGAGCAGATTTATTTTCAATCTGCTCTTTTATTCCTTTCAAAACCATATCGGCCAAAATTTTTCCCATCAATTCAAAATTAGTTGATATTGTGGTAATTCCGTTTGCGGCAATTTTCTTTAATGGCGTTTCATTATAGGATATAATGCCGAAATCTTCTCCTAATTTTAAGTTTCTGCTCATTGCATTTTCTATAACCAAAAGCAAATCGCGGTCATGAGGAATGATATATAAATCTCCCAAAGCAATAGATTGATTGCTGAAATCTGAAATAACTTCATAATCAAAACCATAATCTTGACAAAAAGATTCAAAACCCAATTTCATTCCGGGCGGTTCTCTAAAACCAGGGAAAATTAAAATCAGCTTCTTGTATTTTGACAATCTGGATTTACCTTTCATGAAACCTTCATATATATCTTTTTGGTGATTTTGGTAAATCGCAGGAAACATTTTTAAATCTGGATTTGTCTGATCCAAAATAATTACGTCGCTTACTGGTAGGGTTTTTATAGAATCGACGACATCATTTAAGTTCGTCGGCATAATAATGTATTTTGTATAATTTCCGTTGCTGTCATTTATCAGTTTTTTGAAAACCTGAACATTAAAATGATGAAAGAAAATATCGACCTGAACATTTTTTCCGATGTTTTTTAAAAACGAATTATAAATGTCTTCTTTAAAAATATTCAATTCATCGAAGAGTAGAAAAATCTTCTGAGTTATAGTGATTTCAACGCTTTTAACGTAATAGCCTTTTCCTGGAATGGCATAAATGATTCCTCTTTTCTTCAATTCATCATACGCCAATAAGACCGTATCTCGAGATAAAGAAAAAGCCAGACATACTTTATTTACCGACGGAAGCGTATCGCCTTTAATTAAATTTCCCTCTTCGATTGCTTTTTCGACTGAAAGAATTATCTGCTTATATTTTGGCAGACCAATATTATTTTGGATTGAAATCATGCTTATGATAAAGTCATTCTGACTATTATAATTAAAAACTGGTAGGTACTGGTATGCAAATATAGAAAATGTTTCTACTTTTGGATTTCATTTTTGGTAAAAATTATATGGAAATAAAACACATATCGCATTTAAAAGAGATTCACAATTGCAAATTGTTTGGTTTAATGCCTAATAAGGAAGAAATTTATTCTTTTGATCTGATTAATAAAAACGGAATGAAAGTTCAAATCATCAATTATGGCGCAACCGTAACTTCCATCCAAATTCCGGTAAACGGAAAATTAACAGATGTTGTATTAGGGTTTGATAATTTAGAATCGTATTTAGAATCATATAATTTACCAAGTGCTCCGTATTTTGGAACAACGGTTGGCCGTTACGCAGGAAGAATTCATAATGGAACTTTCAATCTTAACGATACAAAATTTCAGCTTGACGGAAACAATAACGGCAATACGCTTCATGGCGGAGAAATGGGATTTGGAAGAAAAGCTTGGAGCGTAACTGATGCAAAAACTGGCGAAAATCCGTCAATTACTTTTGGGCTTTTAAGCACACATTTAGACGAGAATTTTCCTGGCGAAATGACTGTTTATTTAACGTATACTTTGACTGAAGAAAATGAATTAAAATTAGAATATAAAGCAACCTCAACTGAAGATACTATTATCAATTTGACACATCACAGTTATTTTAACCTTGATGGTCATGACGGAAATGTTCTAGAACAGCAGATGTTTATCAAATCAGCTAAAATGCTGGAAACAAATCCAGATAATATTCCAACAGGAAATTATACCGATTTGACCAATCATGATTTTGATTTTAGAACTGCTAAAAACTGTCCGTTTCCAATTGACAATTCTTTCGTAGTAAATTCTAAAACGGAAATTGTTGGCCAACTAATCAGTTTAAAAAATAAACTAAGAATGAATGTTTATACCGATCAGCCAAGTGTACATATATATGTAGGCGGAAATTGTTTCGGAAAATTGAAGGGAAAAGAAAATGTCGATTATAATGCGCAAAGCGGAATCTGTTTTGAAACACAGAATTTTCCTGACGCACCAAATCATGCTCATTTTCCGAATGCAGTTTTGAAAAAAGGTGAAGAGTACACGCAGAAAACGCTTTACAAATTTGAAAGTTTAAACTAAGAACAAAATGTAATTTCAACACATAGAAACATAGATTCTATGCTAAAAAAAAGAAGGCAAAGAGAAAAATATTTCTTTCACATAGCATTCTATGTCCATTTAAACTAGTGAAACGCCTTTTTTAAGTTTACAAAAACTATGTTTCTATGTGTTAAAAAAAAACACTCAGAAGAATAATAAATTCCAAAAACCACAATACAACTAACTATATAATGAATGATATTTTAATACAAGATACCGTTGCCTTTTTTGAGAAATCTTTCGGTTCTTCTCCAGAAAAAACGGTACTTTCTCCAGGCAGAATTAACATTATTGGAGAACATATTGATTACAATGATGGTTATGTTTTGCCCGCTGCAATTGACAAAGTGATTTGTTTTGCTTTTGAAAAAAACAATACCAAAACTTCTAAAATAATTGCAATCGATTTGAATGAAGAATTTGAAATCGATTTGACTCAAGAAGTAAAACTGAGCGATGTGGTTTGGACCAACTATATTCGAGGTGTAATCAAACAATTGCAAGACAACGGATTTTCGTTTGAAGGTTTCAATTGCGTTTTCAGCAGCAATATCCCGGTTGGTTCTGGATTATCTTCTTCCGCGGCTTTAGAATGCGGAATGATTTTCGGAATCAAATCGCTGTTCGATTTAAAAATTGAGAAAAAAGATATTTCATTATTAGGACAAAAAGCAGAACATTGGGTTGGAATCAACTGCGGAATTATGGATCAGTTTTCTAGTGTACATGGACTTGAAAACAAAGTAATTCAGCTAGACTGTAATACTTTAGATTTCGAATATCACAATGCCGACTTCAAAGATTATTCGCTGATCTTATTTGATTCTAATGTAAAACATTCGCTTTTTACATCAGAATATAATACAAGAAGAATTGAATGTGAAGAAGGTTTATCGATTATAAAAAGCCATTTTCCAGAAGTAAAAACTTTTAGAAACGCTACAGAAGAACAGGTTTTGAGCCTAAAAGATAAAATGACTGAAAAGGTTTTCAGCAGAGTTCATTTTGTGGTAAAAGAAATAAACCGCGTCATCAAAGCTTGTAAAGCTTTAGACCAAGGAAATATTGAGCAGTTAGGAGAATTGCTTTTTGAAACGCATTACGGTTTATCTAAAGAATATGAAGTAAGCTGTGAAGAATTAGACATGCTTGTTGATACCGCAAAAGAAGACGATGCCATTATTGGTTCTCGACTTATGGGTGGCGGTTTTGGCGGCTGCACCATTAATTTAGTTAAAAAAGGAAATGAAAATGAGGTAAAGCGTAAATTTTCGAAACTTTATTTGGATACATTTGGAATTGAATTAAAATTCTATGATGTAAAAATCTCTAACGGAACAACGCTACTTTAAAACCACAACACTACAATGAAAAATTTTGACATTAACGAAGATCCGCACAGACGCTTCAATCCATTAATTAACGAATGGGTCTTGGTTTCTCCTCATCGTGCAAAACGCCCTTGGCAGGGACAAAATGAAACCATTTCTACAGAAGAACTTCCTAAATACGACCCAACTTGTTATTTGTGTCCAGGAAATGTTCGTGCCAACGGAATGAATAACCCGCAATACGAAAGCAGTTTTGTTTTTGAAAATGATTTTGCAGCCATGAAACAGGACGAAATTATTTTTGAAGATGACATTAAACATACCTTTTTTAAAGCAAAACCAGAACAGGGAATTTCGAGAGTAGTTTGTTTTTCGCCAAGACACGATCTGACTTTGCCTGAAATGGAAATTGCCGATATTGAAAACATCATCAAAACTTGGCAGAAAGAATACACTGATTTAGGTAATATAAAATACATTAATCACGTTCAGATTTTTGAAAACAAAGGAAGCGTAATGGGCTGCAGCAACCCGCATCCGCACGGACAAATCTGGGCGCAGTCTTCATTGCCAACCCAAGTTGAAAAAACACAAAACAGCTTAAAATCATATTACGATAAAAATGACAGAACATTATTGGAAGATTATGTAAAAGCTGAATTGAAAGCCGGAGAAAGAATCGTAATTGAAAATGATCATTTTGTGGCATTAGTCCCTTTTTGGGCAATCTGGCCTTACGAAACGATGATTGTTAGCAAAAGAGCCGTAAACAAAATCACTGATTTTACTGCCGAAGAAAGCACCGCTTTCGCGAAAATCTTAAAACAGTTAACCACGAAGTATGACAATTTATTTAATACTTCATTTCCGTATTCTTCAGGAATTCACCAATCGCCAACAGATGGTTTATTGCATCCAGAATGGCATTTCCATATGCATTTCTACCCACCGCTGTTAAGATCGGCAACGGTAAAGAAATTTATGGTAGGATACGAAATGCTGGGCGAATCGCAACGTGATATTACTCCTGAAAAAAGTGCTGAAATTTTAAGACAGCTTTCAGATGTACATTACAAAAGTCTGGTAAAAGCATAATGGTTTAATGTTGCTCTAAAGCCGAAAACTAAAAATTTAACACAATTCCTGCTTAATAAATGTAAAAAACACATTTACTAATGGCTAATTTCTAAATTTTTATTTTACATTTGGCTTCTGCTTTTATTTTCGCAAAAAAATAACAGAAATAAAACACATCTTGCATTTTTAACAAGATTTAACGACATAAAAACTGATTTTAAAACCACATAAACAAACAACCTATAATAATTATTTAAAATACTACTAACAATGAACCAAAACCTCGCTTTCGCAGACTATGCGGTTTTTATTATTTACTTTATCGTCGTCTCTGTCTACGGTTACACCGTTTACCGCAAACGTAAACAGGACGAACATGATGCTAAAGCTTACTTTTTGGCTGAAGGAAATTTAACTTGGTGGGCAATTGGAGCTTCTCTTATTGCTTCTAACATCTCTGCCGAACAATTTATCGGAATGAGCGGGGAAGGTTTCTTCTTAGGAATCGCTGTTGCTGCTTACGAATGGCTTGCTGCCGTTGCCCTTATCATTGTTGCTGTATGGTTTATTCCTGTTTATCTAAAAAACAAGATTTACACTATGCCACAATTCTTAAAAACACGTTATAACGAGTCTACTGCACTTATCATGGCAGTATTCTGGCTGTTTTTATATGTTTTCGTAAACCTTACTTCAATTTTATATCTAGGAGCTGTCGCTATTAATGGTCTTGCTGGAGGAGAATACCTTCACGTGATCATGATCGGATTGGCTGTTTTTGCTTTATTTATTTCTCTTGGAGGAATGAAAGTTGTAGCTTATACAGACGTTATTCAAGTTGCCGTATTAATCATTGGAGGTTTAGTAACTTCTTATATCGCTTTGACAACTGTTGGTCAATATTTTGGTGTTGGCGAAAATGCAATTGCAGGTTTCAAAGTCTTGATGAAAGAAGCGCCTGAGCATTTCAAAATGATTATTCCAAAACCAACCGCAACTTCTTCTCAGTTAGAAATCGATAAATATTTAACTTTCCCTGGATTGTTATCTTACGCTGCTGGTATCTGGATCATCAACTTAAACTATTGGGGATGTAACCAATACATTACGCAAAGAGCACTTGGAGCAGATTTACAAACAGCTCGTACAGGAATTTTGTTTGCTGGTATGTTAAAATTATTAATGCCACTTATCGTAATGCTTCCTGGTATTGCTGCTTACGTTTTATATACAAACGGACACTTGCCTCAATTAGTTGGAGGAAAAGACGGAGCTTATTCTGCTGTACTGACATTCCTTCCAACGGGATTAAAAGGACTTTCAGTTGCCGCTTTAACTGCTGCAATCGTAGCATCTTTAGCTGGAAAAGTAAACAGTATTTCCACAATCTATACTCTTGATGTTCATAAAAAATATATCCAAAAAGATGCTGGCGAAAAACAACAAGTAAACATTGGGCGTATTGCCGTTTTTGTTGCCATGCTTTTAGCTGTTTTATTTACATGGAATGACATCTTAGGAATTGGTGGTGTTGGAGGATTTACATATATCCAAAAATATACTGGATTCATTAGTCCTGGAGTTTTTGCTATGTTCTTCTTAGGTATGTTCTGGAAAAGAACTACTGGAACAGCAGCAATCGTTGGGGTAATTTTAGGATTCTTATTATCTGTTTTATTCAACGAATACGCTCCAGCTTTATTTGGAAACGACACACTTTTATACACAGCTTACTCTAACGGAAAAGGAGCTTTCGAAATTCCTTTCCACATCTGTATGGGATTATCATTCTTATTTACAATGATTGCGATGATCTTGATAAGTTTCGCTGGTCCAAAAGTAAACCCAAAAGCATTCGAGACAGAACCTGGAATGTTCAAAGTACAGCCACAGACAACAGTCTTAATCGTGATTACGATGTTGATTATTGTTGCGCTTTATGTTAAGTTCTGGTAATAAATTATCAGTTCTTTTCTCTCTATTTTTACAGCTGTTGTTTATCATGAACAACAGCTGTAAATTTTTAAAAAATATTTTAACACATAGAAACATAGATTTTTTTAACCTATAAAAAAGAGTAAAAAGCAAATCTAGATTTGAACACATAGTCTATGTGAATTTAGATTAAATGAAATGCCTTTTTAGACAAAGATGAGCTATGATTCTATGTGTTTAAAAAATACACTAACAATAAATTAAAATAAATAAAAGCATGCAGTTATCATTAACCCAAAAAATCATTATCGTTACGGGAGGTGCAAAAGGAATCGGTTTAGGAATCGTTAAGGTTTTAGCCGAAGAAAATGCTATTCCGTTTATCGTTGGACGTAACGAAAATGATAACATCAAAGCCGTAGAAGAATTAAAAGCCATTGGAAAAGAAGCGCATCAAGTTGCTGCCGATTTGACAAAACCAGAAGACTGCAAAAAAGCCGTTGAAGCTGTAATAGCAAAATTCGGAAGAATCGACGGATTGGTGAACAATGCTGGAGTTAATGACGGCGTTGGATTAGAAAACGGAAATTATGAAGATTTCGCCGCTTCACTTCACAAAAATTTAGTGCACTATTATTTAATGGCACAGCACGCACTTCCGTATCTAAAAGAATCAAAAGGAGCCATTGTAAACATCGGTTCTAAAACTGCCGAAACCGGTCAAGGAGGAACCTCTGCTTACGCCGCTTCAAATGGTGGAAGAAATGCTTTAACTAGAGAATGGGCTGTTGAATTATTAAAGTACAGCATTCGTGTAAACGCAGTAATCGTAGCAGAATGTTACACTCCGCTTTACGAAACGTGGATCAATACTTTTGAAAATAAAGAAGAAAAGTTAGCTGCAATTACCAAAAATATTCCGTTAGAAAACAGAATGACAACAGCTGAAGAAATCGCGAATATGGTGGTTTTCTTATTGTCTGAAAAATCAAGCCATACAACTGGACAGATAATTTATGTTGATGGTGGTTATACGCATTTAGATAGATCTATTTAATTTTTTTTTTGCCACAGATTAAAAGGATTTTCAAATCCAGTTTTGTCAGGCTGAGCGAAGTCGAAGCCCACGTCCAATTGGAACGCCCTTCGACTTCGCTCAGGGTGACAAACGTAAATCATTTTAATCCTTTAAATCTGTGGCAAAAACTAATTTACCTTCGCATTATTCTTAAAATCAGTCGGCGTAATTCCCTTAACTTTTTTGAAGAGTTTATTAAAATTTGATGCTGTTTTATAACCGCATTCATACGCAATCTCAGACATGCTTTTATCAGTTTCCAGCAACAATTTGCAGGAATTCGAAATTCTGATTTCGTGCAGATAATCTACAAAATTCTTTTTCGTCTTTACCCTGAACATTCTACAGAAAGAAGTTCTTGTCATATTTGCGACAGCGGCAATTTCTTCTAAGGAAATATTCTTTTTATAATTTTTATTTACATATTGAAAAACCTCCGAAAGACGATCTACTTTCGAATCTTTCTGCATTAAAGAATAAATCTCATCATTGATATAAATCGTATCCTGACTTTCGGAAAGAATCGACAAAATCTCAAAAAGCCCTACTATAACTTCAAAGTCTTTTTTAGAAACTAATTTTTCCAGTTTTTTAGCAATCTGTTTATTGGTTTTTCCGATAATCGAAATTCCTTTTCCAGCTTGAAAAAAGAGTTCGTTGATTTTTTGGGTTTCTTTTAATTCATAAAAAGTCGGTCCAAAAATATCTTTATGAAAATATACGACAATCGAATTGGCTTTTAAATCTTCAATTCCCTGATAATATTTTTCGTCATTAAGCCAAACATGCGGAATATCAGAACCTAAAAAAACCATATCGCCAGGCGCAAAAGGCATTACCGAATTTCCAATAATTCGCTTGCCGTAACTCTCTTTTACATAAACCAACTCCAATTCGGGATGCGAATGAAAAGGCGCTTGAAAAAATGGTTCAATACGGTTCAGTACCGAAACTTTGGTGTTGAGATAAGACGCTATTTTAGTTTGTTCCAATTTCATATCACAAAGATAATTAAAGATTAGATACGGATAATATTAGACTATTAATCAATGTGTAAAAAGGCTAATTTTATTTTTCGTTAACTGCCCGAATTCTATACAAAATCAAAGGATTAAATTGTTTTAAAACGAAAGTAGTGACATCAAAAAAAAAAGAAAAAACAAACAACACAATGTCTGACAATAACACAAAAAAACTGGTTGTAAAACTGCATCCAGACGATAATGTATTGGTTGCCTTAACCGATCTTCAAAAAGGCGAAACCATTCATTTTGAAAATGAAACTTACGTTTTACAAGACCTCATCAAAGCCAAACATAAATTCTACATGCAGGACATGAAGCAGGGAGAAGAAGTAAATATGTACGGCGTTTTGGTTGGAAAAGTACAAAACGATTTGGCAAAAGGAAGTTTAATGACGACTGAGAACCTTAAACATGCTGCAGATCCGTACGCTTACAGAAATGCTTCGTACGAATGGAATGCGCCAGATGTTTCAAAATTCGAAAACAGAACTTTTAAAGGATACAAAAGAAAAGACGGACGCGTTGGAACGGCAAATTATTGGCTTTTTATTCCAACTGTTTTTTGTGAAAACAGAAATCTGGACGTCATCAAAGAAGCCTTACACAAGCAATTGGGTTATGCTGTAACAGACAAATACAACCAATTTACGCACGAATTACTGGAAGGTTATTTGAACGGAAATGATATTAACGATATCAATATTGAATTAAATCCGACTCCAAAAAACAAACGTGTTTTTGAAAATGTAGACGGAATCAAATTCTTAAATCACCAAGGCGGTTGCGGTGGAACTCGCCAAGACGCTTCTACTTTGAGCGCTTTATTGGCTTCTTACGCGAATCATCCAAACGTGGGCGGAATTACACTTTTGAGTTTAGGATGCCAGCATTTACAAGTTCAGGATTTTGTAAACGATGTAAAAAGACAAAATCCAGATTTTGATAAACCATTGTTTATCTTTGAACAACAGCAGACTGAAAGCGAAGAAGTTTTGATTACCAATGCCATCAAAAAAACGTTTGAAGGTTTAATTGAAATCAATAAATACGAAAGAACCGAGGCGCCTTTAAGCGATTTATGCATTGGTGTAAAATGCGGCGGAAGTGATGGTTTTAGCGGTGTTTCGGCAAATCCTGCTGTAGGTTATACTTCTGATTTAGTGGTAGCTTTAGGCGGAAAAATTCTTTTGGCAGAATTCCCAGAATTATGCGGTGCAGAGCAGAATTTAATTGACAGATGTATTACAGAAGATAACGCTAAAAAATTCATTGATTTAATGGAATCTTATGACGAACTAGCGCATAAAGTAGGTTCTGGTTTCCATATGAATCCTTCACCGGGAAATATCAAAGATGGTTTAATTACCGACGCCATCAAAAGTGCTGGAGCAGCAAAAAAGGGCGGAACTTCTCCCGTTGTTGATGTTTTAGATTATACCGAATTGGTTACAAAACCCGGTTTAAGTTTGGTTTGTACACCAGGAAATGATGTAGAAGCAACAACTGGAAAAGCGGCTTCTGGAGCGACTTTAATTTTGTTTACAACTGGATTGGGAACTCCGACAGGAAATCCTGTTTGTCCTGTAATTAAAGTGGCAACAAACTCTGTTTTGGCAACGAGAATGAAAGATATTATCGATATTGACTGCGGACCAATTATCAGTGGCGAAAAATCTATTGAAGAAATGGGCGAGGAAATTTTAGAATATTGCATCAAAGCGGCGAGCGGCGAAATTATTCCGAAAGCAGTACAATTAAACCAAGACGATTTTATTCCGTGGAAACGCGGTGTATCTTTGTAAAAGACTATTAAAAAACAACTCATAAAATTTATATCAAATGTTTTCATTACAAAATAAAAAAGCAATTATCACTGGCGGTGGAAGCGGAATTGGAAGAGCGATTTCGGTTTTATTTGCTAAACAAGGTGCAGAAGTTCATATTTTAGAATTAACTGAAGAAAGTGCAAAAGAAACGGTTGAAGAAATTAAATCAGCTGGAGGAAATGTTTTTGCTCACGCTTGCGACGTTTCAAATCACGAACAAGTTAAAACGACTTTCGAGAAAATCGGAAATATCAATATTTTGGTAAACAACGCTGGAATTGCTCACGTTGGAAAAGTAGACACCACTTCAGAATCTGATTTTGACCGTATTATGAATGTAAACGTAAAAGGGGTTTACAACTGTCTTCATGCTTCTATTCCTGCTTTAAGAGGTTCTGGCGGAGGTGTAATTTTAAACTTAGCTTCTATTGCTTGTTGGGTTGGAATTCCGGATCGTTTTGCTTATTCTACTGCAAAAGGTGCCGTTATGGCCATGACTTTATCAGTTGCAAAAGATTATTTGCATGACAAAATTAGATGTAATTCTATTTCTCCTGCGAGAGTTCACACGCCTTTCGTAGACGGATTTATCGCTAAAAATTATCCAGGAAAAGAAGAAGAAATCTTCGAAAAATTATCTCAATCACAGCCAATCGGCCGTATGGGAAAACCAGAAGAAATCGCAACTTTAGCTTTATTCTTATGCAGCGACGAATCGTCTTTCATCACAGGTTCAGATTACCCAATTGATGGTGGTTTTATTAAATTAAATAACTAAAATATTTAAACAAGATTATAGCCACGAATTACACAAATTTCCACGAATTAATTTTCTAAATAAAAATTCGAGAAAATTTGTGTAATTCGTGGCAAAAAAACTAAAAATTAAAATATGAAACTTATTAGATTCGGAGAAGAAGGAAAGGAAAAACCAGGAGTTTTACTAAATGAAAAAAGATACGATGTTTCGTCTCTTGTAACAGATTACAACGAAGCTTTTTTTGAAAATGACGGTTTGGCAAAATTAGAAGAAGCTTTAAAAAATAATCCAGCATTACCAGAAGTAAACGATTCAGTTCGTTTAGGTTCGCCAGTTGCGCGCCCTTCAAAAATTATCTGCATCGGATTAAATTATGTAGATCACTGCGAAGAAACGGGCGCTGCAATTCCAGAAGAACCAATCATTTTCTTTAAATCAACTACTTCTTTATGCGGACCAAATGACAATTTGATTATCCCAAAAAACAGCGAAAAAACAGATTGGGAAGTGGAATTAGCATTTGTTGTAGGCAAAAAAGCTAGCTACGTTTCTGAAGAAGATGCACCAAATTATATTGCTGGATATTGTCTTTTGAATGACTACAGCGAAAGAGCATTCCAAATCGAACGCGGCGGACAATGGGCAAAAGGAAAAGGTTCTGACACTTTCGCTCCTCTTGGACCAATTATGGCAACTCCAGACGAAGTTGGTGATGTAAACAATTTAAAAATGTGGCTTACGGTAAACGGAAAAACTTTCCAAAACAGTAATACATCAAACTTAATTTTTAAAATCCCATTTTTAGTACATTACTTAAGCCAGTTTATGACGCTTCTTCCTGGCGACGTAATTAGTACAGGAACGCCTCCGGGAGTTGGTCTTGGAATTAAACCAGATCCAATTTACATTAAAGCAGGTGACGTAATCGAATTAGGAATTGAGGGCTTAGGTACAAGCAAGCAAACTGCTGTAGCTTACCAAGGATAAATTTTAGATTATGGCAACACAAAAATTCTATCTGGCTTTAGACTTAAAAGACGACGCCAATTTAATTGCAGAATATAAAGAACTGCATGAAAATGTTTGGCCTGAAATCAAAAAAAGCATTCAAGATTCTGGAATTGAAGTTCTAGATATTTATTGCACAGGAAATCGATTGTTTATGATTATCGAAGCTGATGCAGATTTTACTTTCGAAAAGAAAGACAAAGCCGACGCTGCAAACGAAAAAGTTCAGGAATGGGAAACTTTAATGTGGAAATTCCAACAAGCTTTACCGTGGGCAAAACCAGGGCAAAAATGGATTTTAATGGATAAAATTTTTGGATTGTAAAATTTATATTCAAATAAATTATAAAAGACTGTCAATTATGGCAGTCTTTTTTTTGTCTAAAAAAATGATATTGAAAAGACTATTCTTGACCTCTTTTTTGTCTTCAAAATATATTGATCTCCAAAAATAAATAGGTTTTTTCCCATAAAACACTCTGCATCAATATGTTGCGAATTTTCATACTTTTTTGTATTAATTCATTTATTTGCAGGAAAAAACATATATTTGGTTCTAACTATTCTACCAGCCTAATGCATTATATTCCAGAACCTTCACTTGAAGATTACTTAACCTACAAGATTAAAAAAGGAGATACTTTACTTAGTGTTGCTCAAGATTTGGGAGTCGAACCTTACCTTCTCAGAAGCTATCATAATCGATTTGCCTTATCAATAAAAGACTTAATTGAAGCAGATTTTCCTCATCATCTAGAATATATTATTTTAGAACCTCAAAAAGCTCCACTTTCTGATGAAGAAAAAGAACAAAACCGAACAAAAATCAACACTTCGGGTTCATTTACACTTTCTCTTGATAATTCTCATATCAATAATTCATACGCTGTTCTCTACTCTATTGAAAAAGGACAAAATGTATATCATATAAAACAAGAAGTCAATGTAAAATGGAGAGCCAAAAATGAAGATGGTTATTCTTTTTTTGAAGTAGACCGAATTGGACATCTTTATATAAATGACACACGAACCTCAACAATGGCCGATGAAATTGCAGAAAAAGCTTCTGCAGCCTTATATCCTCTATTGGTGGTGGTTGATGAATCTGGAAAATGGGTTTACATTAATAACTTTAATCAAATTGAAGAACGTTGGATTGAAACCAAAAAACAGATCCGAAAATATTACAAAGGCGAGCTGGTCGAAAAATACATTTCTATTTATGACCGAAATTTAGAAGACAACGATTCTTTATATATCTCACTTTCTAGAGACTGGTTTCTTAATGCATTTTTCAACGAAATTCATGTTGAATATCCTGCTTCTTTAAGCATTCGGAAAGAGCAGGAATTTCCATTCATGGTTAAAAGCGACAATCTTAATTTTAATGTTGAGCAAAAAGTGGATGGGTACTTAGACATCGATAACTTTTTAGTAATTGATGTTAACGGAAAATTAAATGACCATCGAACAAAGACTGATTTAGAAAAAGAATTAGGCCTGCCCGTAAAAGAATATTCAGAGGAAAAAGCGATAGGCAATTACAGAGCAAAATATTTTTTAAATCCGCAAAATCATATGCCTGAAGTCGTTTTTATAAGCTGTGATTTAGCATTAGAAACACCTCAAAAATTTTCGATTACCATATCCAATAAAGACGATCAAAAAGAAATGAGCGCAAAACCCCAACCACAATTATTTGTTGAAGAAGTCGAACCTAAAAAGAAGTGGTGGCAATTTTAAAAATCAAATTATGAGCGAACAACATTTTGTAGTACAAGGCGCTACTTGCAAATGCAAGTTTAGCGAAGACCCTTCTAAAACAGATAAAATTAAAGTCAAATCACAAAACAAACATTTTGGAAATGATAAAGAAGGTTCAGAAAAACTTATAGCCACATCAAAAGAAATTGGTCAGACTTTAGAAAAAAACACCTTTGGCAAATGCAAGAAACAACCTGTAGGAAACAGTTTTATGGTTTGCCAAGCCACAATCACCAAATGGAGTGGTTTTTATGAAAAAGTAACCCTGAGCAATGAGGGCAAAATATTATTGGAAAACAGCAAGGCAACCTGCCCAATGGGAGCGCCCGATTGTATCGAAATTACAGATCACGGACAAACCGCAGAACCTGGCGAGCAGAATTTTAAAAATACCGAACCAATGGTACACAATCTAATAAACCCAATGGTAGATGTTAGAGATATGTACACAAAGGAAGCGAAGCATGAGGGAATAAGCGATGCATAATTGATTAAAAAATGTTTTTATAATGGCAAAAGGTGTTAAAAAAATAAAATGGACAGGGCAGGGAATTGTAAAAAAAGATTCATCAATTCCGAATAAAAAAGTAGTTATTGCGCCAGATCAGCATGTGTTTTTTGAAGTTGATCAATGGTATGATGGAACTTCTGAAACGGATAAAAAAAAGAACGTAACTTGGATCTTTCAAGATCGCAAAGTAAAAACCATTGTTTTGCAAAAAACTTTGCCTTCCAATAATCGATATGGCATAAAGCTTCCAAAAGCCTTATGTGGTCCGTTTGAATATTATCTTGAAGCTAGTCTTTCGGGCAAAAGAGACGTGATTAACCAAACTGGTTTATTGATTAGCGGCTCTTGCCCGGCAAAAATAGTAAGCAGCAAATGGTGCACTACAAACGATGGAAAGGATGTTCGAAAAGAACACGTATTTAGCTATGGCGAAACGGTTTATTTAAATCTAAAAACTGAAGGGCTCAATGGTAATTTAAATTTAAGTGTTGACGTTTTTAGAAATTCTGGCGATGGCAAAACAGCTTTATTCAGATACACAAGTGTCGATGTAATTGATGGCGAAATAAATCTCGAAATTAAAAATACTTTTTCCTGGTTTCCTCTTATAAAAGGTATAAAAGAAACAGAGGAGTTTTATGTAAAAGTATTTGATCCTGCAATCAAGCATTATATTCCAAATGGTCAAAACGAGACCAAACATGCCAGTTTTTTAAAAATCAATAAAAAAATTGTTTCGCAAACGGCAAAACCACCAACAAACTTATCTCCTTTAAAAACAGGAGAGCCAGACAAAAATGCCACAAGATATGAACCTTGCAAGTTTGAAACCATTACTATTATTGAAGATAAAAAAGAAGATGGAAAAACAACAAAAGTTAAAGCTTTAGTCTTCGACAATGGCAAAAACCTAATGAATAAAGTTCCTAAAAAAGAACCCATCAGAAAGTCAATTCTCTTTGAATTCGATAAATATGACATTACAGCAGATGCAAAAACAGTACTTAACAACATACTCCAATTTTTACTGGAACACCAGTTTTCAAGCATAAAAATTGATGGGCATGCCTGCGTAATTGGCAAAGAAAATTATAACCAAAAATTATCACAGCAACGAAGTGATGCTGTTAAAAAATTATTTGTTGATGGCGGTTTAGATGCAAAGCGCATCACCTCTATTGGTCACGGCGAAGTAAACCCAACAGACGACAAACAAGGCCGTGACAATTTAAAATACAGAGATGAAAAAGAATACAAAGAAAACCGACGTGTAGATATTTCGTTTGATTATTATGGACATGACGCCCAAACGATAGTTTATGAAACTATTGCGCCAAGTTTTGATAAAAATATTACAATTGATATTACCGAATATCAAAACAAAGCCTGTTTTAGAGAAAAAGGAAAACACACAAAGAACATTAAAGTTAGCTCTCCTGAATACAACAAAGCAATCGATCAGGTTACCAATAAATTAGACTTTCCTATAAAGTCCAATTTAAGCCAATTCAATCTTTTTCCTTTAAAATACATTTGGCCGAAAGTTTTTGCCAATGAATATAATATTGATGTACACTCTTGCCGTTATTTTTCTAATGATACAAATTCTACAATTCAGGTAATGGTTTATCCTGATATCAAGTGGACTTTGGAATTTAAGTGGAATCACAAAGAAGCTTTCGCTTACACTTATGGTAACAAACTTCATCCTCACGATATAAAAGAAGGAAAAAACAAGGTCATTAGATCCGAGTTTGACAGAGCTCTTTCTAAAAATTACGGTGAGATGAACCAATCTTTCGAATTATCTTTGCAGGCACAGTGGGATGACAAAGCTCACACTGCTGAAATAGGAAAAGAATTTGCTGATAAAATTAGAAAAACACTTTCAATTTTTAATAAAATTAAAAGTATGACTGAATCTATTGCAAACTCACCTCTTTCTAAAGGAAAAACAACTTTTGAAATTAAAGCTCCTGTTATTGCGGTTTCTGCTCAATGGTATCTACAAAAAACTGATAATACTGTTGGTGAAATTGTTGAAATAGGAGTAGAATCCAAACCGTTGGTTGAAGCAGAATTCACAATTAATCTTTTTAAAATATTCATTGAAAGTGCCGGAAATGGAGTTTGTCCAGGTGCTGGTTATCTCATCAATTGGCTGTTAGAAAAATTTGAAAGAAATGCTGGTATACATTTTTTAATAATTTTTTCTGGAGGAATAAATGTATCTGGAAAAACAACTATAAACATTTCCTATCCAAAAGAAACGACCGGGGAAATTAAAGCGACAGGAGAAATCAAGGCTGTAGTAGAATTAAAAGCTTGGGCAAAAGGGAAAATTGCAGTTGCAGAATTTGAAGGAATAATAAAAGCTAACCTTTCAACATCTGTAACAGGTGGAATAAAATTTGGCGCAGATAAAAATGGAATATATTCATCTCCAATAGCTGAATTCGCTGGTATTGTCGGAACTTTTGTTGCTGCTGGAAGTATTAAATTTGGGGTATACAAAAAAACTTTACAATATGAATCACCACAATGGATTATAATTGAGAAAGATGAAATCAAATTTAACAAATATTACTTAGACATATAAAATGAAAAAAATCACTATCTATCTTTTATTATCACTAATAATTATGAGTTGTAAAGGACAAACTTTAGATTTATCTACAATAGATTTCGATAAGCCTGCAAATAGCTATCCTTTAGAGAAATTAAAAATATATCGGAAAGAAAATCAAAAAGGGCATTATGAAATTAAAGAAGACAAAGACGGGGTCTCACTGGATCTAAAAGATAACGGAGAACGGGTCTTAAATTATATTTTTATGGATGAAAGCACCTCTCAAATTAATTTTAAAGGATTAAATATTGATCCTATATTAGGCGCAAAAATAGTTAATTACAATAATAAAATAGGATACATTTCGGCTAATATAATTTCAAAAGAAACTCCAGAACTAATTAACTCCTTAATGAAAACATTAGGACAACCTACTGAAGTGATTTATAATGAAAGGCTTGAAGAAACTCTAGAATTAGGAGCTTCTAAAATATTATTTAAAACCCTTCCTCAATTTACAAAAAAGCAACAAAATAATATAGGAAATAATATTATTAAGTACTCTCAACGCATTATTTGGAATAAGAACGATGTTATATATCAATTGACTTTAGAACCTTTAAATAATTTGGTTGGGAATGATATTAAAATCATTTCAAAAAAAGCTTTTAAAGACAGAATTATTATTGGTTTTCATAATCCAGAAAAAGATCCGTACTTAAGTAAATATCTAAAATGAAAAAAACTATAATTATAATGATGTCCATTTTGACTATATCATGTTCCCGAAGCATTGATAATGAAAAAAAAATTATCGGAAATTGGCAATGTGATCTAAAAGATGAGACAACAGGCAAAAAAATCGGGACAATAATTTTAGAGTTTACCAAGGATGGAAAATTCATATATAAAGAACACGAAAAAACATTTGAATCATCTTATCAGCAACTATATCATGCCGAAGCAAATGAAATTTATTTAAGAGGAATTGATACCAAAGACTATCCCGTAAGTTATTATTTTGAAAATGAAAAATTAATAATTGAGCTGGATGGTATTAAAAATACTTATGAAAAAACTAAATGAAAAATTTTATAAACCCATACTACTTAGTAGATTTTAACTCATCTATTTGTAATTTCAAAATTTACATTAATGATATCCCTGTTTTTAGCCATAGTGGAGGTGGTATAATTTCTTCACATTATCCGATTAATCATTTTATATTAGAAAGTGGCGAACAAAAAATAAAGTTAAAAATACTTCCGCTGAAAGGAGAAACTATATTAAAAGATGATGCTTTTTTAAAAATAAAAGTACATGCATACGATGACTACACCAATAACTATGAAAATTTGCTTGAAGTTTTCAATTTTGAAACTCCAAACTTATCTAATCCTAAATTACCATTAATAGAAATAGATGCCAATTTTATTGCTGATATTCCATACAAAGTTTCTGGTTGGAAAAATTCAATTTTTTTAGACGATGTCGACAAAATAAAAAACGAATTGATTTCTTTTTATGAAGAAATTTATGAATTAGCCAAAACTCAAAATTCAATAGCTTTTTATAAATTATTAAAAACTAGGTTAGATGAAATTGATGTTGCCATGTATATGAGAAATGAAGACAATTTAACAGAATTGAAAAATATGTTTGATAATCTTAACAAGGAGAATTTCCTTTTGGAAGATTTTCCAAAATTGTCAGAAATAGAAATCTATGGAGAAAATCGAATTTTTAATTTGATAAGAAGCGATAAAAATCCTATTCTACATTATGTAAATAAAATAACAAACGAAGAATTTAATTTGCCTTTGTTTGTTCATAGAAAAGTGAATTCTTCAAATTTTGAAATAATAAGATAGTTAAAAAAATGAAAATTCTTGAATAAATTAGAAAGACCTTTATATACCATTGACCCTCATATATATTGTGCAGGTACAATTTTGGTAAACGACATTCCAGTTATAGACTGGTATGGAAATCAAACAGAAGATGGAGGTTATCTTGGTGCATTAGATATAAATCATGTTCTATTACAAAGTGGCCAATGCAGAGTCGTTGGCAAAATGTTTCCAAGAAAAGGGCAAAAAACATTGACAGAAGAAGAGGCAATGCTTATAGATTTTTATTGCGCTGATGCAGATCCAAAAATATGGAAATCCTCTATATACAAATTCCATCCTAAAATAGAATCTCCATGGAGTGGCTTAAGTGAAAACATTAATTATCCTTACTTTGAAATAGCTACAGAAATAGAAGTTGAATTACCTTTTGTTTTAGATGGATGGCAAAATTCTGTCGATTTATCTAAATTGGACAAAAATGTTTTAAAAGAAAAAGTTCTGGAATACTACAGACAAATTCATGCTGTGCTTAAAGAGCATAATGCTGGTAAGTTTTTAGAATTATCAAGAGAAAAACAGAAATTACAGGAACAAGCTTTTTACTTTAATGAAGAAAGAAGACAAAGTTTTAAAGAAGGGCTTACAGCATTATTTAATCAAAACCTTGAATTGGAGCCTTTAAATGAAAAAGAACTAAAATTAGAGTTTTTAGGATATGGAAAACTAGTGAGATTAATGAAACTAGACGGCTCTCAACCTCTTCAATTTAAAAGTCCAAATCCTAAAGAACAGAGCAACATAGAATTAGAAATTAAATTACACGTCCGAAATGCTGAAAAAGGATTAAGCATTATTTAAAATCACATTATGAAAAAAACAATTCTTTTTTTAGCACTTATTATATTATATAGCTGTAATAACACACTGGATTTATCAACAGTTGAATTAGGAAACAAAGCTGATCAATATGATTTAGAAAGCAATAAAAATCTTGAACGCAATACTCTTAAAGGCCATTATGAATGGAAAACTACAGATGGAAAAAATACCCTTATCACCGTAGATAATGGAGAAATAATAACCAACTACAATGAAATTAATAAAATAAAAAATCAATTCAATTATTCAGGAATTCCTACTGATTCAACATGGGATGTAAAAATAGTTGTTTACAAAGACGAAATCGCTGAAGTCAACGCACGTTTTACAAAAGATAATGCATTCATTTTTTTAGAAAAAATATTACAAAAACTTGGAAATCCTTCAAAAATTAATTTTGATACAGCGACCATAAATAATAAATCTGATCGAGAGATTTATTTAAAATTACAAAAGTTTTTTCCAAAAGAAACAAAACTTTATAAACCAGAAGGAATTGTAGAGGAGGATTTCACTTATCCCAGAGATATTATATGGGATAAAGATAAAGTCTTATACATTGTAAATATTATTATGGATAGCGAAAATTTTAGTGTTAACTACAGACCAATGACTAAGAAAGCATGTAAAGATCGAGTACTCTATCCTGCGCCTTTACCAGAACAAAAAGATAACATTCCTTTTTATGAATATTTAAAGTAAAAAAATGTCAATAGGAAGTACAATAAATAATCCTTTCTACGAATTATATCCTAACCTAAATTGTTCAGGAATAGTTTTGATTAATGACGTTCCTGTATTTAGCTTTCTAGGTAAAGACACTAAAGACGGAATATTAGATGGCTCTGTTCCTATAAATCATGTGGTTTTACAAAGCGGAAAATACAACGTTGTTGGAAAAATATTCCCTAGGTTTGGGCAAAAAACTTTAACAGAAAATGATGGAATGGAAATCAGTTTTAATGTATCCGATATTGATAACTGGAAAGAAACAAAACAAAACTTTTTCCCTCAATTAAGTACACCAGACCCCTCATTTGACAAAAACAATAAAATAACAAGCCCTTTAAAAGGTTTACCCTACTTCGAAATTACCACAGAAATTGAAGTCGAATTACCATTTGTTTTAGATGGATGGCAAAATTCTATTGACTTAAATAAAATCAACAAAACGATTTTAAAAAATAAAGTCATAGAGTTTTATTCTCAAATACATGCCATTTTAAAAGAACATAATGCAAGTAAATTTTTAGAATTATCAAAAGAAAAAGAAGATTTACAGACTAAAGCATTTTACTTTAATTCAATTAGAAAACAAGAAATAAGAGACAGTATTATAAGTTTATTCAATAAAAACTTAGAGGTTTTACCTTTAAATCCTGATGAATTAAAACTTGAGATTTTTGGATATGGTAAATTAGTCTCACTTATTCGTACTGATGGGAGTGCAGCACTTCAATTTAAGCGCGAGAATATAGAGGGAGAAAGAAATATCGAATTAGAAGTTAAACTACATGCCCGAAGTTTAGAAAAAGGATTAAGTATCATTTAATAAAACAAAATGGATAGACGAAAATTTATTATAAATACAGGTCTCGGAGCAATAAGTTTGTACTTTGCTCCAACTCTTATAAGTTGCTCAAATAAAGACGCAATAAATTTAAATAACATAGTAGGTCAACCCTATTCTTTCTTATCAACAACAAATTATCTGAGCAAAGAAGGGAACAATCAGTTTGGATATTATCAATTTGATGAGGATAATTTTGTAATGGAACAATATAAAGCAAAACAAGCTTTTGTATTTTACAAAAACTCCAAAATTGTAGGTTACACTATTCAGATCGAAGGAATCGATTTTTTTTCAAAAAACATTGAGCTTATTTCAAAAACATTAGGAAAATTTAAAACCAATTTTAAAAATGATTTTGGACAAGAAATACAATGGAATAATTCTGGAAAAACAATAAAACTATCTGTTAATAATTTTCAAGATACTCCTAAATTATCTTTTTATAGCGAATTTACAGATAATTCAGGATTAATTATTTAAAACCTTATTTAATGAAAAATGTAATCAAGTTATTTATTCTATTCATTTTATTAAATAGTTGTACTTCGAAAGAAATGAAACCTGATGATGTAAAAAACATTCAGGAAATATTTAAAATTAAAGGCAATGTAAAAGAAATTCAAGAAAAAATAGTTACTGAAAATTTTTATTATTTCTCAATAACAACATTTGACAGAAATGGAAATCCCATTGAAACTGCACAATATGACAAAAATGGAAAGATAAAAAGTACCGACCCATGGATTAAATTAACAGAGGAAGAATTGGAACAGGTAAAAGTTAAGAAAGAGTATGATTATCATAAAAGACTAGTTAAACAAATAGAGTATAATAATTCAGGAACAATAGAAACGGAATATAAGTATAATTCCGCTGGCAAAAAATCAGAAGAAATTAGAAAATTTGGAGATCGAAAAATTAAATCCTTATTTGATTCAAATGGTTTTTTAAAAGAAGTTATAATATCCATTTTAGAAGACAATAAATTTTATGAACAAGGTAGAGAAAAGTATATATACAACAAAGGATATTTAACTGAAAAACAAAGCTATAACAATTATATTGAAAATAAAATTTCCAGTAAAGAATTATATCAATATGATAATGTTGGAAGTCTGATTAAAACAACTACTTATTATCATGACAGCAATTTACCAGAAATAAAAAATAGAAAAATTATCTATTATTAATTTGTTTTAACAAACAAAAGACTAATTCAATTCTTAAATTTTTTCTTATCATTCGTTTAATTTTAAACATAAAAAAAACCCTGAATCATTCAGGGCTTTGTTCTTTTTGCATATTTAATAAATACGCCATATTAGCAATTACGTGATCATGTTTTTTGACAAATGAATTTTCTTCGTTCCAAACATAACCTGCTAAAACCGCACATATTTTTTCTTTTACTTCTGGATTTTCAGGTTGGTGGAAAAATAAAGTCTGTAAATTTCCCGTATACCATTCTTGAACATAAGTCGTGAAAACGGCTATTCCGCGTTTCATGTATTGAGTAAATTCCACTTCCCAATCAACAGGAATTCCATGCGATTCTTTTAAGTATAATTTTGCTGCTAGCATTCCAGATTCTGTTGCAAAAGCAACTCCCGAAGAGAAAACCGGATCTAAGAATTCTGAACTGTTTCCTGTCAAAGCAAAACCATCGCCATACATTCTTTTTACCGCTCTTGAGTAGTTTTCTAATTTAACTGGCTCAAACAAAAATTCTGTTCCAGCAAATCTTTTAATATAATAATCCGATTTCTGAATGGCATTTCGCAACGCCTCAGCATTATCTTTATTTTCAGAAAGAGAATTGATAAAATCTGTCGGACCAACAACACCTAAACTTGTGTTTCCGTTAGAAAATGGAATTACCCAAAGCCAAACTTGAGTTTCTAAAATGTCAAACGAAATTTGAGTTCCCTCTACTCCTTCTTCTCTATTAATATCTTTTACATGCGTAAAAATCGAAGAATGCGGATCTAGTTTTGACGGAGTATCCAAATCTAAAAGCCTTGGCAAAACGCGTCCATATCCGCTTGAGTCGATGATAAATTTAGCGTGAATTTCTTTTAGGTTTCCGTCTTTATCTTTTACAATAGTTTTTGAATTTTTCCCTTCAAAAGAAACTTCCAGAACTTCGGTTTCAAATTCTAAATCAATTCCTTTTCTTATGACTTCTTGAGCCATTGTATTGTCAAAATCGGCTCTTGGAACTTGCCAAGTCCAGTCCCATCCTTCGCCAAATTTTACGCTGAAATCAAAATTGCAGATTTCTTCTCCTCTGATAAAACGAGCTCCTAATTTCTTTTCGAAGTTCATCGCGTCAAGGGCGTCAAACAATTCTGCCTCAGCAAAATGATCCATAACGCGCGGAATAAGGCTTTCGCCTACTACAAGTCTCGGAAACTTCGTTTTTTCTACAACTTTTACCTTTACGTTGTTTTTAAAAAGATACGATGCCGAAACACATCCAGATGGTCCTGCACCAATCACTAAAACATCAACAAACTCCTTTGTCATATTAGAATTATTATCATTAATTAACCTACATTTGCCATCATCAAAATAACTACATTTATTTTGATAAATAAAATTAAATTAGCGCAACCAAAATCGATTTGATGAATACAATAAATGAATATCTAAGTTTAGCAGAATTTGAAGCCATAATCTTTGGAAAAAACAAAGTTGCCATAAGCGATGTGGTTCAAAATCGAGTAAACGAAAGTTTTAATTTCTTAAAAGAATTCTCAGGAAATAAAGTAATATACGGCGTAAATACAGGATTTGGTCCAATGGCTCAATACAGAATTAAGGAGTCAGATCAAATTCAATTACAGTACAATTTAATCAGAAGCCACTCTTCTGGAACTGGAAAACCTTTAAACGCTGAGTGTGCAAAAGCCGCTATTCTTGCAAGATTAAATACACTTTCTTTAGGAAATTCGGGAGTTCATTCTTCTGTTATTCATTTAATGGCTGAATTAATCAATCGAGATATTACGCCTTTAATTTTCGAACACGGCGGTGTGGGTGCCAGCGGCGACTTAGTACAATTATCACATTTAGCTTTGGTATTAATTGGCGAAGGCGAAGTTTTTTATAAAGGCGAGAGACGTGCAACTGCAGAAGTTTTCGAAATTGAAGGTTTAAAACCAATTCAGGTAGAAATTAGAGAAGGTTTGGCATTAATCAACGGAACTTCTGTAATGACAGGAATTGGAGTGGTAAATGTTCATTATGCAAAAAAATTATTAGACTGGTCGTTAAAAGCTTCTTGCGCCATTAACGAATTGGTTCAAGCTTATGATGATCATTTCTCTGAAGAATTAAACCAAACCAAACGTCATAAAGGACAGCAAGAAGTTGCTGAAAGAATGAGACAAAATCTTTCTGACAGTACTTTGATCCGTAAAAGAGAAGACCATTTATATTCTGGCGAAAACACAGAAGAAATCTTCAAAGAAAAAGTTCAGGAATATTATTCATTACGTTGTGTTCCTCAAATTCTGGGGCCAGTTTTAGAAACTATAAATAATGTCGCTTCTATTCTAGAAGACGAATTTAACTCGGCAAACGACAACCCAATCATCGACGTAAAAAACAAACACGTTTACCACGGCGGAAATTTCCACGGAGATTATATTTCGCTTGAAATGGATAAACTGAAAATCGTTATTACGAAATTAACAATGCTGGCAGAACGTCAATTAAATTATTTATTGAATTCAAAAATCAACGAAATTCTTCCTCCATTTGTAAATCTAGGAACATTAGGATTTAATTTCGGAATGCAGGGCGTTCAATTCGTAGCAACTTCAACAACTGCCGAAAACCAGATGTTGTCTAACCCAATGTACGTGCATAGTATTCCAAACAACAATGACAACCAAGACATTGTAAGTATGGGAACCAATGCGGCGGTTATTACATCTAAAGTAATTGAAAACTCATTTGAAGTTTTAGCTATCGAATTAATCACAATTGTTCAGGCAATTGATTATTTAAAACAAAAAGATCAAATTTCGTCTACGACTAAAAAATGGTACGACGATATCAGAAATATAATTCCAGAATTTAAGGAAGACCAGGTAATGTATCCTTTTGTTCAAAAAGTAAAAGATTATTTGATCAACAGTTAAAAATCTTTATTTCACAGTATTAATATTGAATCTTAAAATCATGAAAAAGTCACTTGTTTTTTTATTGCTAAGTTGCATTCAATTTGTTAATAGTCAAGAATTAGCATTAGTTAAGAAAAATTCTAAAATTGGATATCTGTCTAAAGACGGATCTTTTAAAATCGAACCTCAATATAAATCTGCCAGAAGTTTTTCTGAAGGATTAGCCGCTGTAGAAAATGGCGGAAAATGGGGATTTATCGATGCAAAAGGAAGTTGGGTAATTCCAGCCGATTTTAAAGATGCTAAAGATTTTAACAGCGGAATTGCAGTTGTACAAAAAGACAAAGACTGGGTTTATATTAATACAAAGGGAGAAGTCCAAAAAGGACCAACTACTGACAAAATATTTGATTTTAATGACGGTGTTGCCTTCTTCAGACAAAACAATAAAGTGGGTTTAATCAACAACAAAATGACTGTTGTTTTGGAACCAAAATACGATCAGATCAAACCTTTTGAAAATGGTTACGCGAGAGTGGAACTGAACAAAAACTGGGGAATTATTGATACCAACGGAAAAGAATTGGTTGAACCTGTTTATGCTGAAGTTGGAAATTATTTTAAAGGAACAACTTGGGCAAGAAAAGACAAAACTTTCGGTTTGGTAAGCAGCGGAAAATTTATTCCAGTTGACGGAGCTGAAAAAATCTGGGATTTTGAAACTCAAGATTTGACCTTTGCTAAGAAAAACGGAAAAATTGGATACATCGATTTAAAAGGAAATTGGGCCATTCTTCCTATTTATGATAAAGGGAAAGCTTTCTCAAAAAACCTTGCTCCAGTTTTAGTTGGAAAGAAATGGGGATTCATTAATCCAGAAGGAAAGTTTGTGATTGAACCAACTTACAGCGATGCAGAAGTTTTCAGCACAAACGGACTTGCTCCTGTAAAAGAAAGCAACTGGGGATTCATCAACGAATCTGGAAAACTAGTAATTCCAACTCAATACGGTATCACCACAAATGCCATTATTGCGATGTTTACAGAGCAAGACAAAGGATTTATTGGTGGTGTTGCCAGAGTAAAAAACGAAGGAAAATGGGGATTTCTAAAACCTGACGGAACAGTTTTGGCCAACCAATGGTTTGAAAATGCTGAACTATTTTCTAAAAGTGCAGAAAAACCTCAGCCAGCTGCAGCTCCTGCCGAAAAACCAAAAGAGGAAACTAAGCCAGTAGCAAAAAAACCAGCTGCAAAACCAGCCCCGAAAAAAAAGAAATAATATTTATCTCCAAATAAATTAGAACTTTGCATAAATGAAATCGCATTTTATAAGGCGGTTTCATTTATGGCGAATAAAAATAAACCCTACATCAATGAAGTGTGTATTAGTAACAGGCGGTTCGAGAGGAATTGGAAGTGCGATTTGTAAAAAACTGGCCGTAGAATCCGATTATCATATTCTGATTAATTATCATTCGAATAAAACAGCTGCCGAAGAAACATTACAAGAAGTACAAAAATTAGGCGCAACAGGAGAAATCTTAGGTTTTGATGTTTCTAATTTTGAAAACGTACAAAATGTTTTAACTGCTTGGCAGGAAGCAAATCCTGAGAAATTGGTTGAAGCAATTGTAAACAATGCCGGAATTACAAAAGATGGTCTTTTTATGTGGATGACACCAGAAGACTGGAACGGCGTTATGAATACAAGCGTAAACGGTTTCTTTAATGTTACACAATTTTTTATTCAAAAAATGTTACGCAACAAATACGGCCGAATCGTAAATATGGTTTCGGTTTCTGGAGTAAAAGGTACTGCAGGACAAACCAATTATTCGGCAGCAAAAGGTGCCATTGTAGCAGCGACTAAAGCTCTAGCCCAAGAAGTTGCAAAACGAAACATTACTGTAAATGCTGTCGCTCCAGGTTTTATCAGAACTGACATGACGAGCGAATTGGACGAAAAAGAATTATTAAAGCTAATTCCGGTAAACCGTTTTGGCGAAGCAGAAGAAGTAGCAGATTTGGTAAGCTTTTTGATTTCTAAAAAAGCAAGCTATATTACAGGAGAAATTATCAATATTAACGGCGGAATATATTCTTAAAGAATACTATGTTTGCGAGATTATTTAAAGATTTTTAAACATAGAAAATTGCTCGCAATCCCGATGGCTATCGGGAGCTAAGTCGCAAAGTTTTAGCAAAAGACTTAAAAAAACTTAGTGCCTTTGCGGCAAGATTAAAAAAATTACACTTTAAGGATAAAAAATTACTTTTGAAAGACGATGAATAGACGAGTTGTAATTACTGGAATGGGAATTTATTCTTGTATCGGAACTTCTTTAGACGAAGTAAAAAATTCGTTATATGAAGGAAAATCTGGTATTCAGTTTGATTCTGAACGTAAAGAATTTGGTTTCCAGTCGGCCTTAACAGGGATGGTTCCGAAAGCCGATCTTAAAAATTTATTGACGCGCAGACAACGTATGAGCATCGGTGAAGAAACTGAATATGCTTATATGGCTACTATAGAAGCTCTTAAAAATGCCAATATTGATGATGCCTTTTTCGACGAGCGCGAAGTAGGTATCATGTACGGAAACGACTCTGTTTCTAAAGCAATCATTGACGCGACAGATATTGTACGCGAGAAAAAAGACACCGCACTTATCGGCTCTGGCGCTATTTTTAAATCGATGAATTCTACCGTAACAATGAATCTTTCTACGATTTTTAAACTTCGCGGTATCAATCTTACTGTTAGTGCGGCTTGTGCGAGCGGTTCTCACTCTATTGGTTTGGCTTATTTTTTAATAAAAAGCGGTTTTCAAGATATTGTTATAACTGGCGGAGCTCAGGAAATTAACAAATATGCGATGAGCAGTTTTGATGGATTAGGTGTTTTTTCTAACCGAGAAGGCGATCCAACAAAAGCTTCAAGACCTTTTGATACTGGTCGCGACGGATTAATTCCGAGTGGCGGTGGCGCAACTTTGATTTTAGAAAGTTACGAATCTGCTATTGCTCGCGGCGCCAATATTATTGCTGAAATTGGCGGTTACGGATTTTCATCAAATGGCGGACATATCTCAACTCCAAACGTTGAAGGACCAGCAACAGCAATGAAGCGTGCACTTGACGATGCCAAATTAGAAGCTTCAGATATTGAATATATAAATGCTCATGCGACCTCAACGCCAGTTGGAGATGCCAATGAAGCCAAAGCCATTTTTGAAGTTTTTGGAGAAAAAAATCCTCCGGTAAGTTCTACAAAATCAATGACTGGCCACGAATGCTGGATGGCGGGAGCCAGCGAAATCATTTATTCTATCCTCATGATGCAGCACGATTTTATCGCGCCAAACATCAATTTGGAAAACCCAGATGAAGATGCGTCAAAATTAAATTTAGTTAAAACTACGTTAAACAAAAAATTTGACATATTTTTGTCCAATTCTTTCGGTTTCGGAGGAACCAACTCTGCGTTGGTGGTTAAAAAGTTTAAATTGAACAATGAATAAAGAAGAGATTATAGCAAAAATTAATGGTTTTTTAGTTGATGAATTTGAAGTTGATAATGACGACATTGAACCAAATGCTAATTTAAAAGATACACTTGGGTTAGACAGTCTGGATTATGTTGATTTGGTCGTTTCAATAGAGGCAAACTTTGGTGTAAAACTAGTTGAAGCAGATTTTGTTGGAATTTCTGATTTTCAAAGTTTTTATGACTTAATCGAAACTAAAATCAAAGCCAAATCAGCTTAAATGAGTCAATGGGATGGTAAATCCAAAGGAACTGTTTTAGGTTATAAAATATTCGTTTTTTTAATTCAAAAAGCGGGTGTCAAAGCTGCTTATGCCTTACTTTATTTCGTAGCTTCTTATTATTTTTTGTTTCTTAGAAAAAGCAACAAAGCTATTTTCTATTACTTTAAAGAAAGGTTGCAATACTCCTATTTCAAATCCAAAAAAATGGTTTTCAAAAGCTATTATACTTTTGGACAAACCATTATTGATAAAGTTTCCATTTCTGCTGGAATGAGAAACAGATTCACTTACGAATTTGACGGAATAGAAACACTGAAAAAATTACTTGCCGAGAAAAAAGGCGGTGTTCTTATTAGTGCACATGTTGGTAATTTTGAAATTGCAGAACATTTTCTAGGAGATATTGATCTTAATTTCCAAATCAATCTTGTTACAACAGATTTAGAACATTCTGCTATTAAGAATTATCTAGAAAGTGTTTCTCAAAAACCAACCGTAAAATTTATTATCATCAAAGAGGATCTCTCTCATATTTTTGAGATCAATGCCGCTTTGGCCAATAACGAATTAATCTGCTTTACAGGCGATCGTTATTTTGAAGGAACAAAATCGCTTTCTGAAAATCTTTTAGGCAAAGAAGCCAATTTTCCTGCGGGTCCGTTTTTAATTGCTTCAAGATTAAAAGTTCCAGTAGTTTTTGTTTACGTAATGAAAGAACCAAACCTTCATTATCATTTATACGCAAGAGAAGCCGAAGTCAAACACCGAGACGAAAAAGCGCTTTTGAAAGAATATGTAAAAAGCGTAGAAAGCATCTTAGATCGTTATCCATTACAATGGTTCAATTATTTTGATTTTTGGAACGATATAAAATCGTAATTTTTTTTAGCCACAACCCGAGCGATAGCGAACAGGCGAAGCAATTCACGAATTTCGCTAATCATTTGTACCGAAATTTTAGCTGTGAATTTCACCAATTTCCATTAATCTATTTTTTGTAAAATCATAACTTTTGCACGAATGATAATTCGTGAAATAAACGTCATTCATAATTTAAACAAAATCATTCATAACAGCTGTATTTTGAATAATTCGTGAATTCGTGGCTAATAAAAAAACCTTGGTCGAAATAAGAAAATTCGTTTAAATAAATTTACTTATTTTTGCTGACCACCAAAGCCAAAAAACCTAAATGAAAAATGTTCTCGTAATTTATTATACGCAATCTGGACAACTGGAATCTATTGCAAAAAATATTGCAAAACCATTCCTAAATTCAGACGAAATAAATCTCACATTTCACGAAATACAATTAGAAAAACCATTCCCATTTCCATGGAACAAAGAATCCTTTTTTGATGCCTTTCCAGAATCTTTTTTACAGATTCCAACCGCATTAAAACCAGTTCCAGAAGAAATTCTAAATACAAAGTTTGATCTAGTTTTATTTCATTATCAGGTTTGGTACTTATCGCCTTCAATTCCGATCAATTCATTTTTGAAAAGTGATGATGCCAAGAAAATTTTAAACAATACACCTGTTATCACGATAAGCGGTTCAAGAAACATGTGGATTATGGCTCAGGAAAAAATCAAAGTTTTACTGAGAAAAGCCAATGCCAATTTGGTCGGAAACGTAGCTTTGGTAGATCGCGTTGGAAATTTAATCAGTGTAATTACCATTGTAGAATGGATGTTCTCTGGGGTTAAGAAAAAATATTTAGGCATTTTTCCGCTTCCTGGGGTTTCAGAAAAAGACATACAAGAATCGAGTCAGTTTGGAGAAATCATGCTGGATTCTTTACAGCAAAATAATTTAGCCCAATTACAGCCAAAATTGGTCGATGCCGGCGCTGTAAAAATAAGTTCGTATTTGGTGACTGTCGACAAAACGGCCAATAAAATTTTTAATAAATGGTCAAATATCATTTATAAAAATCAAAAAAACCGAAAACAGCTGCTTAAAGTATTTAATGTTTATTTATTCCTTGCGATATGGTTAATCTCACCAATAGTGTATATATTGCACCTTATTACCTATCCGCTTAAGTTAAAATCTATAAAAAAGGAAACTCAATATTATCAGGGAGTTTAGAAGACGAAATTTAAATTATGTTTGAAGTATATATTACAAAAGCTGCAAAATATTTGCCAAACGAAGCCGTTTCAAATGACGAAATGGAAGCCTATCTAGGCCTTATCAATGATACTGCTTCAAAAGCAAGACGCATTATTTTGCGCAATAATAAAATTACAAGCCGATATTACGCTGTTGACAAAGAAGGAAAAAGCACTCACAGCAATGCCGAATTAACCAAAAATGCTATTTTACCATTATTTGACGAAAACTTTACGCCACAAGATTTAGAAGTACTTTCATGCGGGACCTCAACTCCCGACATTTTTCTGCCTTCGCACGCTGCGATGGTTCACGGTCTTTTAAAAAATAAATCGGTAGAATTAAACTCTTCAACAGGAGTTTGCTGTGCCGGAATGAACTCTCTTAAATTTGGTTTTCTTTCTATAAAATCTGGAAATTCAAAAAATGCAATCTGTACAGGATCAGAAAAAGTTTCGACCTGGCTGAATGCTCAAAAATACAATCACGAGGCCGACAATTTAAAAAGCCTTGAAGAACAGCCAATTATTGCTTTCAAAAAAGATTTCCTTCGTTGGATGTTGTCTGATGGTGCAGGAGCTTTTCTTTTGGAAAATAAACCAAGAGGACCAATTTCACTAAAAATCGAATGGATGGAAGCTTTTTCGTATGCATACGAATTAGAAACCTGCATGTATGCTGGAGGTGATAAATTGGAAAATGGAGAAATTAAAGGCTGGAGCGATTATTCGCCAGAACAATGGCTGAACGAATCTGTTTTTTCAATAAAACAAGACGTTAAATTATTAGATGAATTTATCCTGTCAAAAGGTGCTGAAAGCATGAAAGACGCCATGGATAAAAACAATATTAAATCGGAAGATATCAATTACTTTATTCCTCACGTTTCTTCAAACTTTTTTGTTGAAGGACTGAAAAAAGGATTAAATGAAAAAGGTATCGGAATGAGCGATGACAAATGGTTCATGAATCTTTCTCGAGTTGGAAATGTCGGCTCTGCCTCTATTTATCTAGCTCTTGAAGAATTATTGAATTCAGGGAATTTGAAAAAAGGAGATAAAATTTTATTATCTGTTCCAGAAAGCGGAAGATTTTCTTTTGCTTATGCCTATTTAACAGTTTGTTAATGGAAACAATGCTTTTAGAAAAAGAAATGGTAGAAAATTTATTGCCGCAAAAGTTCCCTTTTGTGATGGTAGACGCTATGCATTCTTATTCTGAAACTTCTTTGGTTTCAGGTTTAGAAATTCAGCGCGAGAATATTTTTGTATCAAACGATATTTTTCTTGAAGCTGGATTAATAGAACATATGGCACAATCTGTGGCATTGCATACAGGATATCAATATTTTTTGAAAAACGAAATTGCTCCAACGGGCTATATTGGTTCTATTAAAGAAATTGAAATTAAGAAACTTCCAAAGCTTAACGATACTATTCAATCTGAAGTTACAATTCTGCAGGAATTTGCAGGAATTACTCTTGTTGACATTGTTACGACGTTAAATAATGAAGAAATTGCCCGAGGACAAATGAAAACCGTTTTGGCAAAATAAAAGCATCGATGAAAACTACTTCTGCTGTTGACATACAAAATTACTTACCACACCGAGCACCAATGCTTATGGTGGATTTGATTTTGGATATAGATGCCAACTTTGTAGAAACTATCTTTTTGATAAAAGAAGACAATATTTTTGTTCAGAATACTGTTTTTAACGAAGCAGGTTTAATCGAAAATACAGCACAGACTTGTTCTGCAATTGTTGGAAAAAAATACTTTTTTGACGACAACGGAATCGAGAATGAAAACGTAAATGTAATCGGATTTATAAGTGCTTTGAAAAGTGTAAAAATTCATGCGCTTCCAAAAGTTGGCGATACAATCATAACAAAAGCCAATCTGGTTTCTAAATTTGTTGGAGACGATTACACTTTGTGCACAATGAGCTGCAAAAGCTTATTGGAAGACCAGATACTCTTAGAATGCGAAATTAACTTGTTTATTCAGAAAACAATTTCAGTTGGATAATTTTAAAAAAGTCATTTCACATTTAGGAATTCGAATCGGGATTTTATTGTCATTGTTTGGATTATTAGTCTTGTATTGGAGCTTCATTTATGACCCGCATTCACTTTGCGATCAAGACCAACATAGACATACAGATGCAGGTTTAGGAATGTTTGTTTTAGCATTATTCATCACTGTTTTTTTCTATTTTGGATTATTAATAGAAATGATTTATTTATTCGTGAAGAAAAACCGAATTTTAGCTTTCGCAAATCTTGGATTTTTAATAATTAGTTTATGTATAGTTTCAATCTGTATGTTTCTAATAAATTAATTTAGCAAAATGGAAAAAGACAAAGTCCCTCAGGATCAAAGCAACTTAACGAAAAACAACGTAAAAGAGCTTTTGTATGCAACAGATGAAAATGGTAATTATACCACAACATTAAGTACAGGCTGGGAACCTAAAACAATAGCACTTTCAAATTCTATTGACGAAATAAACGAACGAATTGCCGATGCCAAACAGCAGGTCTTAAATGGCGAAGTAAGTCCGATTGTGTATTTTATGGAGGCCAATAAAATGGATCTTAACATCTTATGCAGCTACGTAGGGTTTTGGAAATGGCGCGTAAAAAGACATTTTAAACCTAGTGTTTTTGCCAAACTAAACGATAAAATCCTGAAAAAATATGCTGATACTTTTGGAGTATCAATCGAAGAATTAAAAAACAGCATTACCAAATAAATGGAATTAACTTTCACACATCATCAGTCTGCTCATTGCGAGAATGGAGTAGCGTCAAATCTGCTAAAAAATAGCGGACTAAACATTAGCGAACCGATGGTTTTTGGTATTGGCTCTGGATTGTTTTTTGTATATCTGCCATTTATAAAAGTGAATCATGCACCGGCAATCAGTTACAGAACTTTGCCTGGACAGATTTTCAATAAAGTGGCTACTCGTTTAAATTTAAAAATAAAAAGACAAAAATTTTCTTCTGTTGCAAATGCCAATAAAGCATTAGACGAAAATTTAAAAAATAATATTCCAACAGGATTACAGGTTGGCGTATACAATTTAAGTTATTTCCCAGACGAATATCGTTTTCATTTCAACGCGCACAATTTAGTCGTTTACGGAAAAACCGAAACCGAATATTTAGTGAGCGATCCTGTTATGGAAACCGTTACGACTTTAACTTATGAAGACATGGATAAAGTACGTTTTGCCAAAGGAGCTTTTGCGCCTCGCGGACAAATGTACTATCCGATTCAGATTCCAAAAGAAGTCGATTTAAAAAGCGCCATCATTAAAGGAATCAAAAATACGTGCCGAGATATGCTCGCGCCAATGCCAATTGTTGGTGTTCGCGGCATCAAAATGGTTTCTCGCCAAATTCGTAAATGGCCTGCAAAACATGGCGTTAGAAAAGCCAATCATTACCTAGCGCAAATGGTTCGTATGCAGGAAGAAATTGGAACTGGAGGCGGTGGTTTCCGTTTTATTTATGCGGCATTTTTACAAGAAGCTTCGGTTATTTTAGGTAACGAAGAATTAAAAGATCTTTCTAAAGAAATGACCAAAATTGGCGATTCATGGCGTGATTTTGCTGTTGAAGCTTCCCGTATTTACAAGAACAGAAGTGCCAAAGAAGATGCCTACAACACTATTGCTGATGAACTTTTGGACATTGCCAATAGAGAAGAAATCTTTTTCAAAAAATTAAAAAAAGCGATTAGCTAACACACTATTTTGCAGTCTATCATTCAAATAGAATCCCTTTCGAAAAAGTACAAAAATGCAGAAATGTATTCTTTGGACAACGTTTCGCTAAATATAAATGAAGGTCAGATTTTTGGCCTACTTGGCCCAAACGGTGCTGGAAAAACTACTTTGATTTCTATGCTCTGCGGATTGGTAAAACCAACTTCTGGGCATTTTACAATTGATGGTTTAGACTATCAGCATCATGCTTCAAAAATTAAAAAAATCATAGGCGTTGTTCCACAAGAATATGCTTTGTATCCAACTTTAACCGCTAGAGAAAATCTGCTTTATTTTGGAAGTATGTATGGTTTAAAAGGTTCTGATTTAAAAGATAAAGTAATCGAAACGCTTGATCTTTTAGGCTTATTGAAATTTGCCGATAAACAAGTTCAGACTTTCTCCGGCGGAATGAAACGCCGTGTCAACCTGATCGCGGGAATTCTCCATAATCCAAAAGTTTTGTTTTTGGATGAACCAACAGTTGGTGTCGATGTGCATTCTAAAACTGCCATTATCGATTATTTGAAAGTGCTGAACCAAAACGGAACAACTATTATTTATACCTCGCATCATTTGGCTGAAGCCGAAGATTTCTGTTCTCAAATTGCGATTTTAGATCAAGGGCAGATTTACGCACAAGCAACTCCGTCGGCATTAATTGAATCTACAAAAGATGCTCGAAATCTCGAAGATGTTTTTATTTCATTAACTGGTAAAGCGTTGAGAGATGATATATAAAATTTGGATGTCGGTAGTAAAAGAATTCCTTTTGCTAAAAAGAGATTTAGGTGGATTGATTATTTTATTTATCATGCCTTTGGTTTTGGTAATTGCCGTAACCTTAATTCAGGACAGCACTTTTAAAGCCGTAACCGATTCTAAACTTCAGATTCTTTTGGTTGACAAAGACCATGGATCTGTTTCTAAAACGGTTTTTGAAAATTTAGAAAAAAGCAAATATTTTACTGTTGTAACCCAAATCGACAATAAACCTATTACCGAAGAAATTGCCAAAGAAAATGTCTACAAAGGAAAATTTCAATTGGCAATTGTAATTCCAGAAAACCTAAGTTCCGATTTACAGGAAAAAGTAAATCAGAATGTAGAGAAAATTGTAAGCAATTTAGGTTTGACCGATAGTACAACAGCTGCCGAACCTCAACGCGTTATTAAAGAAAAAGAAGTTAAACTGTATTTTGATCCAGCGGTACAAATGAGTTTCAAAAATGCTGTCATGAGTTCGATCGACAAAATGATTTCGCAGATTGAAACCAAATCGATTTACAGCACTTTTCAAAAACAATTAGGCGAAGAAACGATCGATTTTGAACAGAAGAACTTTATCACTTTCAAAGAAATAATTCCGAGAATCAACAACAAAGAAGTTCGTCCAAATTCCGTTCAGCATAATGTTCCGGCGTGGACACTTTTTGCTATCTTTTTTATTGTCATTCCGTTATCGATCAATATTGTAAAAGAAAAATCACAAGGAACTTTTGTTCGATTAAGAACCAATCCAGTTTCTAATTTAGTGGTGATTATCGGAAAAACCATTACCTACTCGATCATTTGCATGATTCAGTTTTATATGATGGTTGCCGTTGCCGTATTCTTATTCCCGTCGATCGGATTGCCTTCTTTAAACATTGAAGGTCATTTCTTGCTGACAAGTGTTGTTGCATTATTTTCAGGTTTTGCAGCAATCGGGTTCGGAATCTTATTAGGAACAGTGGCAAGCACGCAAGAACAATCGGCTCCGTTTGGTGCAACAAGTGTGATTATTTTAGCGGCGATTGGTGGTGTTTGGGTTCCAGTTTTTGCTATGCCGAAAATCATGCAATATATCGCAAAATCATCTCCAATGAACTGGGGGTTAGAAGCTTTTTACGATGTATTACTTAGAAACGTTTCTTTCGTCGAAATCATACCAAGAATAAGTTTATTATTTTTGTTTTTCATTATTACCACTTCCATCGCATTATTTTATGATAAAAAGAAAAGAGCAGTTTAAAGAAGCTACAGATCTAACTGTTTCACACGAAATCAGGATTCGTTTTAACGAAACAGATCCGCTTGGAATTGTTTGGCACGGCAATTATATCACGTACTTCGAAGATGGACGAGAAGCGTTTGGACGCCAACATGGACTTACGTATCTGGATATTGCCAAAACGGGTTATACAACGCCAATTGTAAAATCGACTTGCGAACATAAATTGTCTTTGCGTTATGGAGATGTGGTAACAATAGAAACAACTGTTGTCGATACTCCAGCCGCGAAAATGATTTACCGCTTTAAAATAATTGATGACAAAGGAGAAGTGGCCTGTACAGGCGAAACCACTCAGGTTTTTTTAGATAAAGACGGAAATTTAATGCTGACAAATCCTCCTTTTTATGAGGAATGGAAACGAAAAGTGGGGTTATTGAAGTAGAACACGGATTTCACGAATTTTCACGAATTAAAAATAAAATAATCTGAATCTATTTCCTGCAAGGTTTCCAAAACCTTGTAGGTATAAAAATAAAATCTGCTCAAATCTGCAAAATCTGCGTGAAACCTTTTTCCAGATAAGGCTTTAAAAATAAAATCTGCTCAAATCTGCAAAATCTGCGTGAAACCATTTTTCAGATAAAGCTTTAAAATAAATACCTACAAGGTTTCCAAAACCTTGCAGGAGAAATCGAAATATAAAATGTTAAGAGAAATATACATTACAGAAACGAATTGTATCACGCCTTTAGGTTTTGATGTTGAATCTAATATCAGCGCCATTCTTAGCGGTGATTCTGGAATTCAACTTCATAACGATGTTTCTTTGATGCCGAATCCGTTTTATGCTTCGATTATTTCTAATGAAAAAATAAACAGTGCTTTTTCAAAAATCAGCACTGAAACCAAATATTCCCGTTTAGAGAAAATGATGATTTTGGCTTTAGAACCTATTATCAAAAACTCAAACGTAGAATTAAATTCAAAAACCGCTTTTATACTTTCTACCACAAAAGGAAATGTAACCGCTTTAGCAAATGATTCTGGCGACAATTTCAACAACGCACATTTAGATGTTCTAGCTAAAAACGTTGCCAATTTCTTCGGATTCCAAACACAACCCATTGTAGTTTCAAATGCCTGTGTTTCTGGAATTTTGGCTGTTTCAGTTGCTAAAAGAATGATTCAGTCTGAACTTTATGACAGCGTTTTTGTGGTGGCTGGAGATGAAGTTTCAGAATTTGTTTTGTCTGGTTTTAATGCTTTTCAGGCGATGAGCGAACTACCTTGCAAACCCTATTCTAAAAACAGAACTGGAGTAAGTTTAGGCGAAGCGGCAGCAGCAGTTTTAGTTTCGGCGGAAGCCAAAAACGCTAAAATAAAAGTAATTGGCGACAGTTCTATAAACGATGCCAATCATATTTCTGGGCCTTCAAGAACAGGTGAAGGTTTGTTTAGAAGTATTCAAAATGCTTTGAAAGAAGCTCAAATTGAAGCTCAAAAATTAGATTATATTTCAGCACACGGAACCGCAACTCCTTATAATGACGAAATGGAAGCGATTGCCTTAACTCGTTTAGATTTACAAAATGTTCCAGTAAATAGTTTAAAAGGATTTTACGGTCATACACTTGGCGCTTCGGGATTATTGGAAACCGTAATTGCAATAGAATCTGCCAATCAAAATAAACTTTTTGAATCCAAAGGTTTTGATGAAATTGGAGTTAGTGAAAATATTAATGTGATTGAAAAAAATGGAGAAAAAAATATTGAATATTTTCTAAAAACGGCTTCTGGATTTGGAGGTTGTAATACGGCTGTGGTTTTTGAGAAAGTGAAACACAAATTACACTAATTTTCACGAATTAATTAGTGTCATTTAAACCCAATCAAAATCTGTGTTAATTCGTGAAATTAGTGTTTAAATTAAAACAATGACTCAAAACAAAACCTACATACAATCCTACATCACCATCCAAAACAACGAAATTGTTTTGAACGGAACTTCTGTATTCAAAATTGAACCGACCGATTTTGCTGATTTCTCGAAACAAGTGTATCGTAATTTTGAAATGCAATATCCAAAGTTTTTCAAAATGGATGCTTTGAGCAAACTGGCTTTTTTAGGATCAGAATTGCTTTTGAGTCCGATAACCTCAACGGAACAAGAAAATAATATTGCTTTGGTTTTGGCCAATAAATCGTCGAGTTTGGATACCGATGTAAAATATCAGGAATCTATTTCAGACAAAGAAAACTATTATCCGAGTCCGGCGGTCTTTGTTTATACACTGCCAAATATTTGTTTGGGCGAAATAAGTATCCGTCATCAGCTGAAAAGTGAAAATTCTTTCTTTATATTTGACACTTTTAACACCGAATTTATGTCTAATTATTCGAATATTCTTCTGAATACGAATAAAGCAGATGTAGTTCTATGCGGTTGGGTAGAATATTTTAACGACAATTATAAAGCTTTTTTATGTACAATTAGTACAGAAGAAAATGCAAAATATACAAACGAGACTATCAATACATTATACAATAAATAATCATGGAAGCATTAAAAGAAGAATTAAAAAATAAAATCATAACAACTTTAAACCTTGAAGATATTGCAGTAGAAGATATTGCTGATAATGATCCTTTGTTTGGAGATGGTTTAGGTTTAGACTCGATTGATGCACTTGAATTGATCGTGATTTTAGATAAAGATTACGGAATTAAATTAGTAGATCCGAAAGAAGGAAAATCTATTTTCCAGTCTATCGAAACTATGGCAGCTTACATCAGCGCAAATAGAACGAAATAATCGAAAGAAATTTTGTCAAAGATTGCTAAAACTTAGCGACTCTGCGACTTTGCGAGATTAAATTTATAAGCTTTGTTTCTTAGCTGAGAAATATGCTCGCAAAGACGCGAAGACGCAAAGTTAATCTACAATCATAAATCTAAAATCTAAAATGGCAAGAGGTGTTGCAATAACGGGAATGGGAATTATCTCTGCGATTGGTAATTCGGTTGAGGAAAACTACATTTCCTTGATTGAAAACAAAATCGGTGTTTCTCGTATTCAAAATATTTCGACTGTTCATGCAGATGTTATCAAAGTTGGCGAAATCAAAAAAACCAACGAAGATCTTGTTGATGAACTGAAATTAAATGAGGATAATAATTTCTCCAGAACCGCTATGATTGGCACTTTGGCAGCCAAACAAGCTGTTGAAAATGCTGGCATTACCGATATAAATGAATTTAGAACGGGACTTATTTCGGCTACAAGCGTTGGCGGAATGGACATGACGGAAAGACATTATTACGATTATTTCGAAAAACCAGAATTGACCAAATACATCACTTGCCACGATGGCGGCGATGTTGCCGAAAAAATTGCTGAAGAATTAGGTTTAAAAGGAATGGTTACAACCATAAGTACCGCTTGTTCGTCTGCTGCCAATTCGATTATGTTGGGAGCAAGATTGATCAAAACGGGAAAATTGGATCGCGTAATTGTGGGCGGAGCAGATGCTTTGGCAAAATTCACCATCAACGGATTCAAGACTTTGATGATTTTGTCTGACGATTACAACAAACCTTTTGACAACACCAGAAAAGGATTGAATCTTGGAGAAGCTGCCGCTTTTTTGGTTTTAGAATCGGATGAAATTGTAGCAAAACAAAACAAAAAAGTATTGGCTAGAGTTTCGGGTTACGGAAATGCAAACGACGCTTTTCATCAAACTGCTTCTTCAGAAAATGGAGACGGCGCTTATTTGGCGATGAAAAAAGCATTTGAAGTTTCGGGCTTAAAACCTTCTGAAATTGACTATATCAACGTGCACGGAACGGCAACTCCAAACAACGATTTATCTGAAGGAAGAGCTTTAAAAAGAATTTACGAAAATAAAAAAGTTCCAGATTTCAGTTCTACAAAACCTTTTACGGGACATACTTTAGCGGCTGCAGCTGCGATTGAAGCCGTTTATAGTGTTTTAGCAATTCAGAACAATGTGGTTTATCCAAATTTGAATTTTGAAGTTCCGATGGAAGAATTCGATTTGAAACCACAGACAACTTTAAAGAATAAAACTATCGAGCACGTTTTATCCAACTCTTTTGGTTTTGGTGGAAACTGTTCAACTCTTATATTTTCAAAAAGCTAATGAAGAAGACATATATAAATGGAGTAGGCTGTATTTCGACTCAAAAAACATTTGATACTGTTTTTTTAGAAGAAGCTGTTGTAAATCATGAAGAAAATGTATTGGCAATTGTTCCGCCAGCATACAAAGAATATATTTCGCCTGCTGCCAGCCGAAGAATGGCAAAAGGTGTAAAAAATGGAATCGTTGCTTCGGCATTAGCCATGAAAGATGCTAATATTGAAAATGTCGATGCGATTATTACCGGAACTGGTTTAGGATGCATCGAAGATTCTGAAAAATTTCTAAAAAGCATTTTAGATAATAATGAAGAATTTTTAACTCCAACTTCTTTTATTCAATCTACTCACAATACCGTTGGAGCGCAGATTGCACTTTTACAGCAATGTAAAGGTTATAATTTTACGTATGTAAATGGCGCTGTTTCTTTTGAATCAGCTCTTATTGACGCTAAAATGCAAATTGAAGAAGACGAAGCTAACTCAATTTTAGTGGGTGGCGTTGATGAAAATGGCGATTATACTACTTCGCTTTTTAAACTCAACGGACGAATTAAAGCAGACAATTCTGCTCCGTACGACGTTTTAAATTCTACAACAAGCGGTGCTGTTTATGGCGAAGGTGCGAGTTTTTTTGTTTTAGAAAACGAAAAAAAAGAAAATACTTATGCCGAACTTTTGGATGTTTCTATCATAAATACTTTGGAAGAAAATGAAGTTGAAACAGCTATTCAATCATTTTTAAAATATAATAATTTAGAAATTTCAGATGTTGATGCTCTTGTTTTAGGTTTTGACGGAAATGTCGATTTTGAGAATTATTATAGAAATCTTGCTGATAATGCATTTGCTCAAACTCCTATTTTATATTACAAACATTTGAGCGGAGAATACGATACAGCTTCGGCTTTTGCTTTTTGGATGGCTTCTAAAATTTTGAAAACTCAGGAAATTCCTGAAATTGCAAAAGTAAATGCTGTCGAAAAATCAGACTACAAAACGATTTTATTATACAATCAATTAAACGGAAAAAACCATAGTTTTACGCTGCTGTCAAAATGATAACGCACAAAAACATATCACTGTTTTTTATCTTTTTATTGCTTTTATTGTTTCTCCTGAATCTGTATAATGCAATTCATTTTCTGTGGTTTGTACTTATAATTCTAGTTTGGTTGGGAATAAACGCTTTTGGTTCTGCTCGAATTTCTTCCAATTATCATGTAAAAGCATTTTGCAGTAATCCGCTAGAAACAGAAAAAAAAATCGCACTTACTTTTGATGACGGTCCTAGCATTTATACTTTGGAAGTTTTGGAACTCCTGAAAAAATACAATGCCAAAGCGACTTTTTTCTGCATCGGAAAAAACATCGAAACACATCCTGAAATTCTCCAAAAAGTAATTGACGATGGGCATTTAGTTGGAAATCATTCTTATTCACATTCTAAGTTTTTTGATTTTTATAATGCTAAAAAAATAACCGAAGAACTTCAGAAAACAGATGCCCTTCTGGAAAAATTCACTTCTAGAAAAATCAACTTTTTTCGTCCGCCTTATGGAGTTACGACGCCTTCGATTAGAAGAGCTTTAAAAATAACCGGACATAAAACAATTGGCTGGAATATTCGTTCTCTTGACGGAGGAACTCAAAATCAGGAATTAATTTTCAATCGGTTAATTCAACATATATCTCCCGGCGGAATTGTACTTTTGCACGACACAGGCAAACATTCTGTTTTGGTACTGGAACAGTTTTTGCAATTTTTACAGCAAAATAATTATGAAGTGATTTCTATTGAAGAATTACTGAAACTTAATGCTTATGAAATTGGACGCGGATAAAACAGATTCGCTTTCGCGAAAGCGCAGATAAAAACGGATTCTTGTTAAATCAAAAATTCGTGGTTTTTCGTGTAATTCGTGGCAAAAACATTAAGCACAATATTATAAAATATGAAAACTAAAATAGCACTACTCATTCTATTTATTTCAGGCAATTTGTTCGCGCAGGAACAAAAAATGACCGATGCCGAAATTGCTTCTTTTAAACAAGATGTAAATGTTGTGGCTAAAAAAATCAAAACTTTAAGTACCGATTTTGTTCAGTATAAACATTTAGATTTTTTATCGAAAGACATTGAAACTTCGGGAAAAATGGTTTTTAAAGAACCTGCTTTGCTTCAATGGCAATATAAAAAACCGTACAATTACAGCATCACTTTCAAAAACGGAAAAATTCTGATTAACGATGAAGGAAAGAAAAGTGCGGTTGATATTGGAAACAGTAAAATCTTTGCAAGAATAAATAAATTAATTATTGGAAGCGTAAGCGGAAATATGTTTGATGATAAAGAATTTACGATTTCGTATTTTAAATTGAAAGGTCAGAATCTGGCGAAATTTATTCCGAAAGATGCGACGCTGAAAAAATATATCAAGCAAATTGAACTGACTTTTGACAAAGAAGAAGCAACAGTTGTTCAAGTAAAATTATTAGAATCATCTGAAGATTACACTCGAATTGTACTTAAAAATAAAGTGATCAATGCAAAAATCGACGATTCAGTTTTTACTAATTAATTGCTTTCTGGCAATTGTTTTAATTTCTTGTGGCTCGATCATAAAAAATTATACGCCAAAAAAATTAGACAAAACGTCTTATACGGTTCCTTATTTCACAGATTCAAAAACCGATTATGTTTATAAAACAAACATCAGTGTTTACGGAAATGAATTGTCTGGAATTTTCATTGCCAAGAAAATAAACGACACTACGCACCGAATTGTTTTTACAACTGAATTCGGAAACAAATTAATGGATTTTGAAATCTCAGAAACCGATTTTAAAGTCAATTCTATTGTTTCAGAATTAGATCGAAAAATATTGATTAATACTTTAAAAGAAGATTTTAGACTGCTTTTAAAAAAGGAGTATTTGATTCAAGAGCAATTTGAAAACTCTTCAAATGACATTTATAAATCGGCAGATGGCAAACGCGACAATTATATTTTTATCTCCAAAAAAGATCAGAAATTAGAAAAGATCGTTCATTCATCTAAAACAAAAGAAAAATTTACACTGCTTTTCAATTCAGAAAACAATATTTTTGCTGATAAAATCCAAATAATTCATCAAAACATAAAGCTGAAAATCGTTTTACAGCAGCTGAAATCAGAATAAAAAATTAAACTAATCCTAAACTTTAAATCAATTAGAAATGAGAAATTTTGTTGTACTTGCATTTGTTTTATTAATCGGAATCGGATCAAGTAATGCACAGGTAAAAGCTAGTCCAGGACTTAGAGGCGGTTTGAATGTATCAACATTAACGAATATTGATGATAATAGTTCTAAAACTGATTTCTATATTGGTGGATTGGTAAATATTAAATTCAATAAATATTTCTCGGTTCAACCAGAGATAAATTATTCAAGACAAGGTGATGAAGGAAGATATTTTGAAAATGGCCGTTATTATACTGAAAAGTACGAGTTGAATTATGTAACACTGGGAGCGGTTGCAAAATTTAACTTTGGAGGTGGAGGATTTCATCTATTGGCAGGCCCTTCTTTAGATTTAAAAGTTAGTGACAATTATATAAATACGAATCCCGAAGATTTTGATCTTTCATTTGTTGGAGGTGTTGGTTATACTTTGCCAAATGGTTTAACTTTTGAAGCTCGACTTAAACAAGGATTAATTGATATTTATGGTTATAACGGATATGATTATGACAATGACGGATATTACTATAATGATGTAATCTTAAATCAAGTTTTCCAGCTTGGTATTAGCTATACATTCAAGACAAAATAATAATTTTAGGAGTTTCCTATTTACTTGGAAAATAAAAAATATGATTTTACAAGATTTCTATAAAATACTATCAGAAGAAAAAGTATCTGATTCGAAATATACAATTACAATTTTAGTCAATGAAAAACATGAGGTTTTTAAAGGACATTTCCCTGGAAATCCTATTATGCCTGGTGTCTGCATGATTCAGATTATCAAAGAACTTACAGAATCTATTACGAAAAGTTCGCTGATGATCCAGTCTTTGGCAAATGTAAAATTCATGGCGCTGATTAATCCGGAGGTAACTCCAGAATTACGATTGGAACTGGATGTTACAACAACTGAAGACGGTTTGGTAAAAGTGAAAAACACGACTTACTTTAACGACACTACTGCTCTTAAATTGAGTAATGTGTACAAAAAAATATAATTATGAAACTGTTCCTGACATTACTTTTATGGGTGAATTTTGCTGGGGTGCCAGATTTGGCTTCGATCCGCAAAATGTATTCTGATGTAGCAAAATCAGAAAGCAATGCTAAAGAGTTTGCAACAAAACTTTCTGGAGTTTCAAATAATGACGATAAGATTTTAGTAGCCTACAAAGCGGCTTCTATTTTAGTAGATTCTAAATTTGAAAAAAAATTAAGCCAGAAAATGGATCGTTTTAAAGAAGGTGCAAAATTACTTGAAGCAACAATAAAAGGTGATCCAAGTAATATCGAAATGCGAATGATCAGACTGAGCGTTCAAGAAGATGTTCCTGCTATTACGGGCTACAAGAAAAACATTAAAGAAGATAAAAAATTCATAACAACATATTATGCAGCGCAAGGTGCGGCTTTGAAAGATTATCTTAAAGACTTCGTTTTACAATCTAAAAGTTTCTCTGAAAAAGAGAAGCAATTTGTGAAGTAAGCTCAAAAAACACCTCATGAAATCACAGCAAGAATTACTCAGTTCGACTAACTTTTGCGTTATTGTACCCACTTACAATAACCAAAAAACACTGAAAAAAGTACTGGATTCTATTTTAGATTTCACCACAAATGTCATTATTATCAATGACGGTTCAACTGATTCTACAAGCGAAATTCTAAAATCGTATTCGGAATTAACTCAAATTCACCATCCTAAAAACTTAGGAAAAGGACGAGCGCTGAGAAACGGATTTAGAAAAGCGCTTGAACTAAATTTTGAATACGCCATTACAATCGATTCTGACGGTCAGCATTTTGCAGCAGATATTCCAATTTTCTTAGAAGCAATTCAAGAAGAACCAAGCGCTCTTTTGATTGGAAGCCGAAATATGACTCAGGAAAATGTTCCGAAGAAAAGCAGTTTTGGAAACAAGTTTTCTAATTTCTGGTTCAAGTTTGAAACCGGAATTAAACTCGACGATACCCAATCTGGTTTTAGATTATATCCACTTCGACTGCTTCCAAAACGTTTTTATACCAATAAATTTGAATTTGAAATTGAAGTTATCGTACGTGCGGCTTGGAAAGGAATTGTGGTAAAAAATATTCCGATTCAAGTTTTGTATGATCCTGCCGAAAGAGTTTCGCATTTCCGTCCGTTTCAAGATTTTACCCGAATTAGTATTTTAAATACGGTTTTGGTTTCTAATGCTTTGCTGTACATAAAACCGAGAGATTTTTTTAGAAGAGCAAAAAAAAAAGGTTTTAAAAAATTCTTTCTCGAAGATATTTTAGAAAGCAACGATTCTAATTTCAAAAAATCGGCCGCAATCGCGCTCGGTATTTTTATCGGACTTTCGCCTTTTTGGGGATTTCAAACCATATTGCTTTTTACTTTTGCTGCCTTGTTCAGACTCAACAAAGTCATTGCTTATCTTACTTCAAATGTAAGTTTTCCGCCTTTTATTCCGTTTATTATTTTTGCTTCGCTTCAAGTTGGGAGTGTTTTTGTAACCAGTGACACACCGCTGGTTTTAGACAGTTCGATTACGCTCGATGATATTCAAAAAAATGCTACACAATATATCGTAGGAAGTCTTATTTTAGCATCCGTTTCAGCGCTATCAGTTGGCTTTATAAGTTATTTGCTTTTAACGGCTTTTAGTTCTAAAAAACAAATCGAAAATTAAATTAAGTTTGCCACAGATTAAAAGGATTAAAATGATTTTTACATCCAGTTTGTCAGGCTGAGCGAAGTCGAAGCCCACGTCCAATTGGAACGCCCTTCGACTTCGCTCAGGGTAACAAACCAAAGCTAATCTTTTAATTCGTGGGGAAAAAAATTTTAAACCTAAACCATGCATCAATACTTCTACGCCATTCATTTATTTGTAAACCGAAGAAAATCTCTTTCGGTTTTTTTGGCTGTTCTGATGCTTTTGGTTTTTGGATTTTTCGCCTCAAGATTAAAATTTGAAGAAGATATCACCAAACTTATTCCAACAAACGATAAAACCGATGTTACCGCCAAAGTCTTAAAACAATTAAACTTTGCCGATAAAACCACCGTAATTTTTAGCTTAGATAAAAATGGTTCTGCCGAGGATTTAAAAGAAATGGCAACTATTTTTTCAGACAGTGTTTCTAAATCCTGCAAACCGTATATAACGGGAATTCAAGGAAAAATAGACGAAGAAAACATTCAGGAAACCATAGATTTTGTTTACAATAATTTACCGCTTTTTCTAGATGATAACGATTATGCTGCTATCGAGAAGAAACTTCAAAAAGACAGTATTGCAGCAACCGTTCAAGGAAATTACAAATCGATTATTTCTCCGTCTGGATTTATTACCAAAGATTTTATTCTGCAAGATCCGTTTGGGATTTCTTTTATTGCTTTAAAAAAATTACAGCAATTAAACATTGGCGACGATTTTACGCTCGAAAATGGTTTTGTAATGACAAAGGATAAAAAGAAATTATTGCTTTTTATAACATCGAATATTCCATCAAGCGAAACAGAAAAAAATACGGTTTTTGCTGAAAAGCTGAAATCCATTCAGGAAAATCTCAATCAGAAATTTAAAGGAAAAACGTCGATCAGTTATTTTGGTTCTGCATTAATTGCCGTTGCAAATGCCAATCAGATAAAAGGAGATATTATTTTGACAACATCCATCGCGATGTTTACTTTAATGCTGATTCTGATTTTATTTTATAGAAAAATATTAATTCCCCTTATTATTTTTCTGCCAACGGTTTTTGGCGGTTTATTTGCTATTGCATTTTTATATTTCGTTAGAGAACAGATTTCGGCAATTTCTTTAGGAATTGGTTCTATTTTATTGGGAATCACAATCGATTATTCTATTCATATTCTCACGCATTACAAACACAACAGCGATGTAAAGACATTGTACAAAGACATTACAATGCCAGTAATTATGAGCAGTTCTACAACTGCGGTTGCGTTTTTATGTCTGCTTTTTGTAAAGTCAGATGCCCTGAATGATCTCGGAATTTTCGCTGCTGTTATCGTTATGGCTTCAGCTATTTTCTCGCTTTTGATTGTTCCTCATTTATATAAACCAAAAGAAAATCCAGCAGAACACAAAAAGAATGTGATCGATAAAATGGCTCACTTTTCTTTTCACAACAATAAAATCTTAATCGGACTCTGTGTTATCATTACCATAATCTGCTGTTTTACTTATAATGATGTTAGTTTTAATAATGATTTATCACAGCTGAATTTTATTCCGAAAGAAATTAAAGCTGCCGAAAAACAACTGGAAGAAAGCACGAGTTTAACTTCCAAAACGATTTATGTCGCTTCTTACGGAAAAACGATGGAAGAAGCTTTGCAACATAATAGCAAACTTTTTGATGATTTATCTGCAGAAAAAAAACAGGATAAAATTTTAAATTTCAGCTCGGTTGGCGAGATTGTGCTTTCGCAAAAGGAACAATTGCAAAAAATTGAAAAGTGGGATTCGTTTTGGAATTCGCAGAAAAAACAATTTGTAAAATCTGAATTAATCTCAGAAGGTTCTAAACTTGGTTTTAAACCAACAACATACACTTTATTTTTTGATCATTTAGACTTTGATTTTAAACCCGTTTCTGCGGATGAATTTTTAAAAATTAAAGCGCTTCAGTTACAAGAATTCATCACAGAGAAAAATGGTTTTTACACCGTTTCCACTTTAGTAAAAGTTGCTCCAGAACAGCGAGATGCTTTTGTAAAATCGGCTTCCGCAAAAGAAAACATAATTGCAATCGATCGCCAGCAGATGAACGAAACGTTTTTCAGCACTTTAAAAACCGATTTTAATTCGCTTGTAAATTATTCATTTGTAGCCGTAGTTTTAATTCTGTTTTTCTTTTTCCGAAGAATCGAATTGGTAATCATAAGCTGTATTCCAATTGCGTTGACGGGGATTGTGACCGCAGGAATTATGGGTATTTTTGGCATTCAGATGAACATTTTCAGTATGATTGTCTGCACGTTGATTTTTGGTCACGGAGTCGATTTTAGCATTTTCATGACCAGTGCCTTGCAAAAAGAATATACAAATGGCGTTAACGAAATTGCCATTTACAGAACCTCAATTATTCTGGCAGTTATCACGACAATCTTAGGAATCGGCGCGATGATTTTTGCTAAACATCCTGCTCTTACTTCCATTTCACTGGTTTCGTTAATTGGGGTTTTTGCGGCACTGATTATTACGTTTATTTTCTACCCGATTTTATTCAAACTGTTTTTATCCAATCGTCCGAAAAAAGGAAATCCGCCTTTTCAATTACGAACTTTTGTTCATGGTGTAATTTCATTTGCTTATTATGGTTTGGGAGGAATCGTAATGTCGGTTTTCAGTTTTACTATCATGCCAATTTTGCCTTTTAGCAAAAAATCAAAAATGAAAGCTTTCCGATATGTGGTTTCAAAATTCATGAAATCGGTGTTGTATTCAAATCCTTTTATTCGCAAAAAAGTAGTTAATAATTTCAATGAAACATTTGAGAAACCAGCTGTAATTATTGCCAATCATTCTTCTTTTCTGGATATTTTGGCAATCGGAATGCTAAGTCCGAAAATCATTTTCTTGGTGAGCGACTGGGTTTACAACTCTCCTATTTTTGGCGGTGTTGTGAGAAAAGCAGGTTTTTATCCTGTTTCTGAAGGTCTTGAAGGAGGAGTTGAACATTTACGCAAAAAAGTAAACGAAGGATATTCTCTGATGGTTTTTCCAGAAGGAACCCGATCAGAAAACAATGTTATAAAGAGATTCCATAAAGGCGCATTTTTCCTTGCCGAAGAATTTAAAATAGATATTCTTCCTGTGGTCATTCATGGCGCTTCAGAACTAATTCCGAAAGGCGATTTTGTTATTCATCACGGAAAATTGACGGTTACCATCTTAGAAAGAATTGCTCCAGACGATCTTACATTTGGAACTAATTATACCGAAAGAACCAAACAAATAAGTACTTTCTTTAAAGCTGAATTCCGCAAAATAAGACAAGAACTTGAAAGTCCAGATTATTTCAAAACAATGCTGATTAACAGTTACGATTATAAAGAAATCGAAGTTGGAAATAGCGTCAAAAAAGATTTGAAACAAAATCTCGAAACTTATTACAACTTAAATAAATACATGCAACCAAAAGCGAAAATCCTTCATTTAGGAAATGATTATGGCCAGTTGGATGTATTGATGGCCTTACAGGAACCGCAACGAAAAATATTTTCTTTTATAAATGATGAAGAAAAACTGCTGGTTGCCAAAACGAATTATATCGTTACAAAGAGAAAAATAGTTTATCTGGAGAATCTAGAATCTGCACTTGAAAATCATTATGACATTCTCTTAATTTCTGACGAAAGTTATCATGATGAAATTGAAAAAGCAATTTCGAATGTTGCTTCTATAATTTTAATGAATTGTTCCCGTTTAAAAAATCAGTTTGAAGATTTTGAAATTATTTCTGAAGAAAATGCTTTACTAGTTTTAAAGAAAAAAGGATGAAAAAACAGTACGATGTAGTGATAATTGGCAGCGGTTTAGGCGGATTGGTTTCTGCTGTTATTCTGGCAAAAGAAGGCTACAGCGTTTGTGTACTCGAAAAAAACAATCAATACGGGGGAAATCTACAGACTTTCGTAAGAGACAAAACCATTTTTGATACAGGAATTCATTACATCGGAGGTTTAGGCGAAGGCCAAAATCTTCACCAGTATTTCAAATATATCGGAATAATGGATCATTTGAATCTAAAAAAAATGGATGAAGATGGTTTTGATATTATTTCTTTTGTTAACGATAAAACCGAATATCCGCATGCGCAGGGTTTTGAAAATTTCATTGAAAAACTAACTCAATATTTTCCTGAAGAAAAAGAAAATCTAGAACAATATTGCCAAAAAATAAAAGCCGTCTGCAAAGCATTTCCGCTTTACAATCTAGAATCTGAGGGAAAATATGACGATGAAATTTTAACGCTTAACGCGAAAGAAACAATCGATTCTTTTACTGAAAATGAAAAACTGAAAGCCGTTTTGGCAGGATCTAATTTTCTATATGCTGGAATTCCAGATAAATCTCCTTTTTACGTCCATGCGCTTGTCGTAAACTCGTATATCGAAAGTTCATGGCGTTGCGTAAATGGCGGAAGTCAGATTACGAAACAGCTTTTGAAACAATTGAAAAAATACGGTGGCGAGTTTTTCAAACATAAAGAAGTCACCAAAATTGAAGTTGAAAACCACAAGGTGAATTCGGTACAAATGAAAGATGGAACCGAAGTTTCTGGAACGTATTTTATTTCGAACATCGAGCCTAAAACGACTTTGAAAATGGCGGGACAGGAAAACTTTAGAAAACCATTTTTCAATAGAATTCAGAATTTAGAAAACGTACTTTCTGCTTTCAGTTTGTATATCGTTTTTAAACCCAAAACTTTCAAATACATTAATCACAATTATTATCATTTTAAAAGTGCAAATGATGTTTGGACCGCTTATGAATACGATGAAAATTCATGGCCTAAAACCTTTATGGCTTCTATGAGTCCGTCAAAGAAAGATGAAGAATGGGCAGACGGAATGACGTTTTTGACTTATATGAAATACGATGATGTTAAAACTTGGGAAAACACTTTCAATACCACTTTTGAAGAAAATGATCGAGGAGAAAGTTATGAAGAATTCAAAACCAAAAAAGCCGCGAAATTTTTAATAGAAATCGAAAAGAAATTCCCTGGAATAAAAGAATGTATTAAATCAGTTCATACTTCCACACCGCTTTCATATCGCGATTACATTGGCGGAGACGGCGGAAATATGTACGGATATGTTAAAGATTCAAATAATCCGATGAAAACTATGATTCCTACTAAAACTAAGGTAGAAAATCTTTATCTTACAGGCCAAAGTATCAACATGCATGGTGTCTTGGGAGTTACGGTTGGAGCGGTTATAACCTGCTCTGAAATTGTAGGAAAAGAATATCTGCTCGAAAAAATTAAAAAAGCATCTGAATAGTCTCATTATGAAAAACCGAATTCTTTATATTTTCCTCATCGGTTTTTTAAGTTTGATGGTTTCCTGCGGTACTTCAAAATCAAAAAAACACACGCCAGACCTTACAGGTTTAAACGATACAAAACCTGTTGTCACCAAATTGTCTGATAGTATTTTTATTTCTGGAAAAAACTCACTTTTAAAAAATAAACAAGGTCTTTGGGAATTGTACGTAGAAGGCGATCCACTCGAAATAGGTCTTTCAACTGGTGCTTTGACCGATTCGCTTTTGCACAAACAGCAACGCATTTTCTTTTCTAAAATTACCGATTTAATTCCTTCAAAATTTCAGCAGAAAATGCTTCGTCAGTTTTTAAAATGGTACAATCGAAAATTGTATCTGAATGTTCCTGACGAATATCAAACGGAGATTTATGGCGTTTCTCAATATACTTCGAACGACTTTGATAATATCGCGCCGCAATACCAGCGTGGTCTATATCTGCATGCTGCGCATGATATTGGACACGCTTTACAGGATTTAGCTTTAGTTGGCTGTTCTTCTTTTGCGGCTTGGAATGAAAAATCGGAAGATGGAAATTTAATTCTGGCTCGAAATTTTGATTTTTATGTGAATGACGCTTTCGCGGAAAATAAAATCGCCGCTTTTATCAAACCAAAAGAAGGTTATCCGTTTATGATGGTAACTTGGCCCGGAATGATTGGTGCCGTTTCTGGAATGAATTATGAAGGGTTGACTATAACGATAAATGCTTCGAAATCTAAAATTCCGCTTAGCGCGAAAACTCCAATTTCGATTTTGACTCGTGAAATTTTACAGCACGCCAAAAATTTAGATGAAGCAGTTGCTATTGCAAAAAAAAGAAAAGTCTTTGTTTCTGAATCGATTATGGTTGGAAGTGCAACTGACAACAAAGCGATTTTAATTGAAGTTTCTCCAAATAAAATGGACGTTTATGATGTTCCTAATAGTAATCAATTAATTTGTTCCAATCATTTTCAAGGTGAAGCATTTGCAGCCGATAAACGAAATCTGGAACAAATTGCCAACAGCCATTCTGAATACCGTTACGAAAGAATGGAGGAATTGCTATCTGAAACTCCAAAAGTAAATCCTGAAATTGCTTCGGAAATTCTTCGCAACAAAGAAGGTTTAAAAGATATTTCTCTAGGATATGGAAACGAGAAAGCGCTCAATCAATTGCTTGCGCATCATGGAATTATCTTTAAACCAAAAGAAAAACTGGTTTGGCTTTCGGCAAATCCGTATCAAATGGGCGAATTTGTCTGCTATGATTTAAATGTGATTTTTGGTGAAAACAGAAATGCAGCAAAATCTTTTCAAAAAGAAAACCTGAATATTGCCAAAGATCCTTTCTTAGAAACAACCACTTTTCAGAATTTTAAAAATTTCAAAATTGAAGATCATAAAATAGATTCGATTATAAAAAAGAAAGAAACTATTTCTCCAGAATTTCTTGAGCAATATCAGGCATTAAACCCTAATTATTGGGTTGTATATTATAAGGTAGGGTTGTACTTTTACCAAAAAAAGGAATTTCTTCAGGCAAAGCTTAATTTTGAAAAAGCTTTAAGTCACGAAATCACTACAGTTCCTCAAAAAGAAGAAATTGAAAAATATTTAAAAAAAGTCAAAAGAAAATTACAATGATTCCAGCAATAGAAAAAGATTCTTTAGAAGAGATTAAAATTTTTCAAGAAAAAAAATTAGCCGAACTTTTAGCTTACATCAGCGAGAATTCTCCTTTTTATAAAAGACTTTTTGCAGGACAGAATATTGATATTTCGAAAGTAAAAACACTGGAAGATTTACAACATTTACCTGTTACAACCAAAGAAGATTTACAGCAATATAACGATGATTTTTTGTGTGTTCCGCAGCATAAAATCATTGATTATGCTTCTACTTCAGGGACTTTAGGCGATCCTGTAACTTTTGGTTTAACCGATTCTGACTTAGATCGACTGGCATATAATGAAGCAATTTCATTTGCCTGCGCCGGAATTGCAGAAGGCGATGTTGTACAGTTAATGACCACAATTGACAGAAAATTTATGGCAGGTCTTGCTTATTTTCTTGGTCTTCGAAAACTGAAAGTTGGCGTAATTCGCGTTGGAGCAGGAATTCCAGAAATGCAATGGGATTCAATTTTAAAATACAATCCGAGTTATTTGATTACGGTTCCTTCTTTCCTTTTGAAATTAATCGAATACGCCGAAATGCACGGAATCGATTATAATAATTCGAGCATAAAAGGTGCTATTTGTATTGGAGAATCTTTGAGAGAACAAGATTTTTCAATGAATATTCTATCTAAAAAAATCACTGATAAATGGAATATTAAGTTGTTTTCGACTTATGCTTCTACCGAAATGAGTACCGCATTTACAGAATGCGAACACGGAAAAGGCGGACATCATCATCCGGAATTGATCATTGTAGAAGTTTTAGATGAAAATAATCAGCCTGTAAAAAATGGAGAAACGGGCGAGCTGACTTTTACTACTTTAGGAATTGAAGCAATGCCTTTACTGCGTTTCAAAACTGGAGATATGGTTCAGTTTCACGACGAGCCTTGCGCTTGCGGAAGAAATACTTTGCGCGTTGGTCCAGTTGTCGGCCGTAAAAAACAAATGATCAAATATAAAGGAACAACACTTTATCCTCCAGCGATGAACGATGTTTTGAGCAGTTTTGATAATATCGAAAACCATTTGATTGAAATCTCTACAAACGATTTAGGCACAGATGAAATCCTGATTAAAATTGCCGTCAAAAATCAAACTCCAGAATTTTTACAGGAAATAAAAGATCACTTTAGAGCAAAATTAAGAGTAACTCCAAAAATAGAATTTGCGTCAAAAGAAATTTTAAACCCTCTGGTTTTTAACCCAATGAGCCGAAAACCAATTCGATTTTTTGACTACAGAAACATATAAAAATTTTCCACCATGTAAGTGATATAAGTTCATTTAAAAAGATTGCGTATAACAATACTACAATTAAATGAACTTATATCACTTATATGGTTTAATTTCAGCTTCTTAAATGTTTTGCTGTGAATTGAACTAAATGTTGTAATTTTGCAAAAAATTACGAAGATGGTCAAGATTGGCAACATAGAATTACCCGAATTTCCTTTATTACTAGCACCGATGGAAGATGTTAGCGATCCGCCGTTTCGCAGATTATGCAAAACGCATGGCGCGGACATGATGTATTCTGAATTTATTTCATCGGAAGGATTAATTCGTGACGCTATAAAAAGCCGCATGAAACTGGATATTTTTGATTACGAACGTCCTGTTGGAATTCAGATTTTTGGTGGTGATGAAGAAGCAATGGAAATGTCTTCTAAAATTGTTTCTACTGTAAAACCTGACTTAGTGGATATCAACTTTGGATGTCCAGTAAAAAAAGTGGTTTGCCGTGGTGCTGGAGCAGGAGTTTTAAAAGATGTGGATTTGATGGTTCGTTTAACGAAAGCGGTTATCAAAGGAACAGATTTGCCTGTTACAGTAAAGACCCGTTTAGGCTGGGATGATAGCTCAATTAATATTGATGAAGTTGCAGAAAGACTTCAAGATATTGGTGTTCAAGCTTTAACTATTCATGCTAGAACTCGCGCACAAATGTACAAAGGCCATTCTGACTGGTCGCATATTGCGCGTGTAAAAAATAACCCAAGAATTACGATGCCTATTTTCGGAAATGGCGATATCGACAGTCCTGAAAAAGCATTAAAATATAAAAACGAATACGGAATTGACGGTATTATGATTGGCCGAGCGGCGATTGGTTATCCGTGGATTTTTAACGAAATCAAACACTATTTCAAAACCGGTGAACACTTACCTGCTCCAACGGTTATTGATCGTGTAGAAGCCGCTAGAAACCACTTAAAATGGTCAATGGAATGGAAAGGTGAGCGTCTTGGAATTGTAGAAATGCGCCGTCATTATACGAACTATTTTAAAGGAATTCATTCGTTTAAAGAATTCAAACAAAAATTAGTTACCACAGATGCTCCTGAAGATTTGTTCGCTATTATGAAAGAGATTGAAGAAGTTTATGCTGGTTATGAGTTTGTTTAAAATCTCATAACAAAAGTCTAATCTTTGTCGAGCTTCTTGTGGAGATTTCTCCTTCGTCGAAATGACAAAAAATACGCAAAGATTAGCTTTGACAAAAAATATTGATAAAAAAAGACCTTCAAAATTTGAAGGTCTTTTTTGTTTATTAAACTTGAACTCGTTTCCACTTTCCTCTTTTATAGAAAAATATCCCCGTTAAAGTGATTGCAGTTTCAGCAACAGGAATCGCAATAAAAACTCCTGTTGGTCCCATATTGAAATGTTTGGCTAAAACAAAAGCAAGCGGAATTTGAAAGAGCCAAAATCCAAAGAAGTTAATTCCGGTTGGCGTCCAAGTATCTCCTGCTCCATTGAAAGTATTGATTAAAACCATTCCGATTCCGTAGAAAATAAATCCGATGCTCATAATTTGCAATGCCTCAATTGCAATGCTTTTGACTTGTAGATCATTCGTAAAAAACGAAATAATATATTGTCCAAAAACCAATGTAATAATCATAATCGAAGCCATGAAAATTACATTATATCTGGCGGTTGTATAAACCGATTTTTCTGCGCGTTCAATTTGTTTGGCTCCTAAATTCTGCCCTACTAAAGTGGCAGCCGCATTACTCAATCCCCATGCTGGAAGTATAAAAAACATCATTATTCTTAAAGCCGTTTGGTAACCTGCAGAACCGTGATCGCCTCCTGTTGTCGCAACTAATTGTGCCAAGAAAATCCAACTGCAGGAAGCAATTACAAATTGCAGAATTCCAGGTGCGGCAATTTTTACTAAAGCTTGTATCTGTTTAAAATCGGGAGCAAAATATGGAATCTTAATTTTTAAAACTCCATTTCCAAAAAACAAATGATATACTTGATACAAAACTCCAATACTTCTTCCTATAGTTGTTGCCAACGCCGCGCCGACTAATCCAAAAGCGGGAACTGGTCCAAAACCATTAATTAAAATCGGACATAAAATGATATTGCAAATATTGGCAATCCAAAGGCTTTTCATAGCAATAGCTGCATTTCCTGCTCCACGGAAAATTCCATTTATTAAAAACAAAAGCATAATGCACAAACTAGAACCAATCATAATCTGAGTAAATTGGAAACCATGTTCGGCAGATTCTACAGAAGAACCCATTAAGATCAAAATATCTTTTGCGTATATAATTCCAAGAATACTCATTACACTATTAATAGCAAATGCTACAATAATGGCTTGCATTCCAGCTTTGGCTGCAGCGACCGGATCTTTTTCTCCTATTCTTCGTGCAACAACTGCAGTCGCGGCCATACTCATTCCGATTGCAAGAGAATAAATTACTGTCAATACAGATTCGGTCAAACCAACGGTCTGAATGGCAAAACTGCTATGTTCTAAATGTCCAACAAAATATAAATCGACTAGAGCAAAAACCGATTCCATCATCATTTCTAAAACCATCGGAATGGCCAATAGAATTACGGCTTTTTTAATGCTTCCAGAAGTATAATCAAAAGATTCGTCGCCTTTTAAGGCTTGTTTAATTGTGGTAAAAATTTTAGAAAATAAACTTTTCTTTATAGATGTTTCTGTCATGATATTTTAGAATAAAAATGATAAAGTTGGTCCAGATGTATCTTAATCTGAACTAAAAAAAGTAAACGTAAGTATCCTAATTATTCTAAAAAATAAAATAGGATTAGGCAGAAACAATCATATGCTGTAGATTTTCAAAGCAGTAAATATAAGTAATATTTCTAAAGAAGAAATTAATCGAGTAATTTTTTACTTACTCGGCTGCTTGCAATTAATGAAGCAACAAATCCTAATGAAATTATTGTTGCCATCACGATTAGAACATTTTCTACTGTAAAAACAACAGGATAAGCCAACGTTGGCGTGATCATGATAAGTTCAAATTTCTGTTGTAATATTACTAAGATTATGCCTAAAACAAGTCCGATTAAGCCACCAAAAACGCTTAATAAAGTTCCTTGTAACAAAAATATTTTTCGAAGATCACCGATATCTGATCCTAAATTGAAAAGCGTTTTAAGATTTCCCTTCTTTTCTAAAATCATCATAATCAGTGCACCGATCAGATTAAAAAGTGCCACGATGATAACTAAGGTAAAAATAAGGTAAACCGCTATGTTTTCGGTATTGAGCATTTTGTACAGCGACTCATTTAATTGTGCTCTATTTTTTAAAGTAATTTTATTTTTAAAAATAGAATTAAGCTGTGTCTTTATTGCGCCTTCGTCTGCGTTTTCTTTTAATTTAAATTCTAATCCTGAGATTTGATTGTGTTTGTACATTAACAATTCTTGTACTAAACCTAAATCTGCAAATACATATTTTGAATCTAAATCTTCGCTGATGGAGTAAATTCCAACAGGCATAACATCAGTTTTATTGAACGCTTCTTCAGGATTTTCTATTCCCCCTTTTCCTGGTTTTGGAGCAAAAATCTGGAGCGGGTTTTCAAAATCCAAAATTCCCATGGAGAAATTTTGAGCTAAGCCATAACCAATTACGACCTGAAAAGTATCTGGTTTCAGCCATTGCCCATTAAAAAGTTTTTTCTTGATATCGTTAACAACTGGATATAAGCTGTCAGTGCCTTTCAAATATGTAACTTGCTGTTTGTCTTTGAATAAAAACAGAACGCGCTCTTCTATGATTTTTGTGTAAGAAGCAACACCGTTGATTTTCTTAATCTGATTTTCCTGATCGGGTGTAATTAAAAAAGACTTTCCGTATGTACTTGTCAATTTTAAATCAGGATCAATTTCGTTTGTAAACGAAAGACTGAAGACCTTTAATCCGCTGAAAACAGATAAAACAACAAACAAAGCCATTGTACCAACAATGATTCCCATGCTGGCAATACGATTGATAATATTAATAGCATTGTTTTTACTGCTGCTAAAAATATAACGTTTGGCTATGTATAAAGGGAAATTCAAATTATGACTTTCTTCTTTTTTCTAAAAGATCACGATTTTCTATAGGGTTTTCTTTTCCTGCAAGTGCATTGTCAATTTTCTCTATATAATCTAAAGAGTCGTCGATAAAGAATACTAAATTTGGAACACGACGCAATTGCAAACGAACACGTTGTGATAAATCATGTTTGATTAATGTTGTATTGGTTTTAATTGCTTCTAAAGTTTCTTTGGCTTTTTCTTGCGGAAAAATACTTAGATACACTGTTGCCACAGACAAATCTGTAGTCACACTTACTTTGGATACTGAAATTACCAAGTTTGTAATTCCGTTTTTTCTCACTTCACCTTGCAAAATGTCAACCAGATCTTTCTGAAGAACACCGCCTATTTTTTTCTGTCTATTTGTTTCCATACTGCAAAAATACTAAAATTTAGTCGTATTACATGTTCTTTTAATTGTTTTAAAAGCTGATAAAGATCATAGCGTTTGAGAGAATTATTCTACATATTTGATGTAAATATAAAACTAATCTATCATGAAAAAAAGAGAACCAATCAGTCATATTATGACAAAAACTGTAGTTACTGCAAACGAAAAAGATGATTTAAAAACTGTAGTCGAAAAATTAAAAGCAAACACAATTCGCCATATTCCGATCGTAAAAGGTAAAGAAGTAATCGGAATAATTAGCCGAACTGATATTAACCGATTAACTTTTGGCGCTTTGTTTGAAGGTCAGGACAATGCTGATGAAGCTATATTAGAAATGCTAACTGTTCCTCAGGTAATGACTTCGAAGCCAAAAACTGTTTCGTCTGATACCATAATCAGAGATTTAGCTGAAATTTTTGTGAAAGAAGATTTTCATGCCCTTCCTGTTGTTGATAAAGGTGAACTTAAAGGAATTGTAACAACTACCGATGTTGTAAAATATTTTTTAGAGCAATACGATTAAATATATAATTGAATAAAAAAGGGAGCTAAATGCTCCCTTAAATTTTATCTGCTTTGCAACCATCCTTCCGGATTATTGTTTGATGTATTTTGTAGAATCAAGAATTTAATAATGGTTTTTCCAGTATCGCCACTTGTTCTCACTCTTCCGATGTTTTGCTTAATTGTCACTTTATCCCCTTGACTTACAGAAACAGAACTTAAGTTTTGATAGACGGTAAAAAAGTCTCCATGCTGGATTACAACTGCTTTATTTACTGGAGACAAAACGATAACCTTAGAAACTTCTCCAGCAAATACTGCTCTAGCGCTTGCGCCATCTTCTGTTGTAATTTCAACTCCGGAATTATGAACTGTAATTGACGGATGCAATGGGTGTGGCTGATCTCCATAACCTAGAGAAATAAATCCTTTCTCTACTGGCCAAGGCAATCTTCCTCGGTTCGCTTTAAAGTCAGCAGCTAAAATTTTATCTTCTGGCGTCAATGCAATTTTAGAAGAAGAAACTGGTGCTTTTGCTTCACTAGAACCTGGATTTGCTTTTGCTCTTTCTGCAGCTGCTTTTCTATTGGCTTCGGCAATTGCTTCACGAATTAAACGATCAATTTGTCTGTCAATTCTCTTAGCTTCACTTTGTTTTGATCGAATATCCGCGGCTATTTTATTTTTATCTTTTTTAAGAGCATTAACTAATTTTTGCTGTTCTTTTTTCTCTGCTTCCAGAGTAACTTTTTCTTTCTGGTTTTCAGCAATTACCTTCTTTTTTATTTGTCTTTGACCGTCCAGTTTAGCATTAAAATCTACCAACTGAGCAGTTTTGGACTGAATTTCTAGACCTTGGTTTTTTCTGAAAGCAGTATATTGCTTTAAATATTGTGCTCTTTTATAAGCTTGCAAAAAACTTTCAGAAGACAAAATGAACATAGCACGGCTTTGCTCAGAACGGCTTTTGTACGATTTTAAAATCATCTCCGCATAATCTTCTTTTAGAACTTTTAGTTCTTTTTTAAGCTTATTTACCTGAACTTGATTAATATACATGTCATTACTAAGCAGCCTTTCTTGTTTTGCCGTAGTATTAATTAATTTCTCTTTAAGTTTGATTTTATTCGCCTGAATTAAATATTCATTCACAGCAGATTTCTCTTTTTTTCGAACAGACTGAAGCATCTTTTCGTTATCTCTGATTTCCTGCTGAATTTGAGCTTTACGCTGTTCCAGTTTTTCTTGCTGAGAATCTTGCGCCCATACAAATGTAGTGGCACAAATTAAAACTAGACTTAGGAGAAATTTTGGCATGTTTCTGTTTTTATTTTTGCAAATTTACTTAATTGTGACTTTTTTATAACCGCTTGGAACGCTATACGGAAAAGAAAGTTCTTCATTAAATGAAATATTGTTGTAATTTAAGTTAATACTTGTTTTACCTTTTGGCTGAACGGCATTGATTTCTATACTTGTTGGTAATATTCCCTGATCAAAAACTTTAGTGTCTGAATAAGCGATTTGCAACGTTCTATTTTCAGATGGCTGCGAAATCTCTTCTTTCTGAATCAAGTATTTTTCTCCATCTAAGAAAAAAGTTTTCTTTAAATTGGCATCTTTTTCTTCGTCCAATCTAAAAAGATTATCTACAATAGTCTGAGTATATTTTCCTTTTCTTAAATCGTCAAAAGCTTCTCCAACCAATAGATTTTGAACTTTAGAATAATCTAAATCTGTTCCAAGCCATTTGCTTAAACTTGTAAAATCGCCTTCATAATAAGTCCCGTTCATTTTTTCATAATAACTTACTGCAGAAGGTGTTATTAAAGCTTTAGCCATTGTAATTCCTAAGAAACGAACGCTAATTAAAATCTGCTTGTCTTTTTCGATTCTAATTTCGGCAGTAACATTTTGGCTTTGTTTTTCATCAGTATATCTTGCGCTCGCTTTTATGTACAAAGTCGAAAAATCTAACTTGTTATCGTAATGTTTTTCAATTACTTTTTTGTCTTCTTTTGGTGCAATTGTCTGGCTTGTATTTCCTTGCACCGCTACTGCTTTCGATTTACATGAAATTACAGCAATAGACAATACTAGTATTGATATATATTTTTTCATTTAAGTTCTCTTTTTATTTTTTCTTTTTTAATACTTCATTTGCCTTCAAAAAGTATTCCTCTTTTTTCTTTGCATCTCCTAGTCCATTGTATGCCTCTCCTAACTGAATATTAAAATTCGATTCTAATTTTACGTCATCCACTACATAATCAAGACCCATTTCTAAGACGGTTTTTGCATTTTTAAATTGTTTCAGCTGATTGCTTCCTAAACCAGCATAATAGTAAAACTGAGCCTGACTCGGATAAACTTCAATCAGCATCATGGCTCTTTTGGTCATTGGCTCGTATTGTTTTGCCTGTGCATACGCTTCCAGCAATAACATATTGGTCTCAAGATTAGTATCTGAATTGGCGCTTAAATCTTTTTCATAATATTTAATGGCATTTTCAAATTGTCCTTTGCTATGATAAAATTTTCCAATTTCTTTAGCAACATCAACATTCTTATCATTATCAAAATAGGAAATGGCTTTTTCTAAATCGGCAGAATACTGTGGATTTTTATTTACATAAATCAAAAATTCATTCAAAGTTCTGTGTTTGATTTTTGAATCGATTTTTGAACTTGCTAAAATCACATTCATCGATTTTATAGCTTTATCCGCCTGATTGGCATCCAAATAAGTTTTAAACAAACTCACCTGTCCCCATTCTGAATTTGGAATTTCTTTAGCCAGCTGTTTTGCTACTTCAAGTGATTTCTCATTTTCATTGTTTTTTGAATACAATAAAATAAGATTCAAATAATTTGATTCTTCTTTCGGATCTTTTTTAATTTGCTGAACTAAATTATCAATTTCAGCATTTTGATATTTTCCCTGAGATAAAATCTGAGCCTTATAAATCTCGCGATCCGAGGATTTTCCGAACTTATCGTTCATTTCATTAATCGCTGTCAATGCCTTGTCATACTGATTGGTAATCATGTACAGCGAAATCAAATCATCTTTATATTCTTCGTCAAAAACAATTATTTTTTGAATAATATCAATTGCCAGAGGATAATTTTTGGTCTCATAACTTACATCGTAAATTCCGAGCCAGAACCATTTGTTTTTAGGATCAAGCTGTGTGGCTTTTTCAAAAGCGGTCTGTGCGTTCTGATATTCTTTAAGCGCAAAATAGTTTTTTCCTAATTCAAAATAAGCAACTGCATCATTGGGTTTAAGTTTGATACATTTCTCCAATGATACAATAGCTTTATCATAATTTTCAATTCCTTTTTGTTTTAATGATTCATAAAACGAGTCTTGATATTCATCTGTTGTCATAGCAATGTCTTCGGGTTCTGTCTGAGCAAAAACCGAAAATGATGTGCTGAATAACGCAAAAACCAATAATGCAAAAACTCTTTTTTTAATCATTTCTAAAAATTACATTTTAAACAAAACGAAACTTTCTTAATTTTTATTTTATTCTAAAACAGCGTAATCTCCAATGCTGATGCTTTTAAATTTACCATCGTAACTTACATGATTTCCAATCATTGCATTATCTAAAGCAGCGTTTTTAATTTGAGAATAAGTCTGAATCAAACTGTTTTTGATTGTACTGTCTGTTACATGACAACCATTTCCAAGCGAAACATTTGGGCCGATTGTAGTGTTTTTCAAAACAACATTTTCTCCAATATAACAAGGAGGAATAATAGTTGAATTTTCTAAAGTTACTCCATAATCTACTAAATGTTCTCCGTCATTGTGTAGAAAACCTAACATTCTTGTATTGGTTTCAACCGTAACATCTTTATTACCGCAGTCCATCCACTCGTCTACACTTCCAGTTTTGAAAACTTTTCCGTTTGCCATCATCGCTTTTATACCATCATTAATCTGGTATTCTCCGCCATTCTGAATATTATTATCCAAAACATTCTGAAGTTCATTTCTTAAAATTCCAACTTCTTTAAAATAATAAATTCCGATAACGGCTAAATCGCTAACAAACTCTTTTGGTTTCTCAACCAATTCTATAATTTCATTATTTTGGTTTAGTTTTACCACACCAAAAGCTTCTGGTTGCTCTACTTGTTTTACCCAGATTACAGCATCTGCTTCTGGATCTAATTCGAAATCTGCTCTAATTAAAGTATCTGCGTAAGCAATTACAGCTGGTCCAGAAAGAGATTCTTTAGCACACATAATAGCATGCCCTGTTCCTAGCGGCTGATCTTGACGATAAATTGAGGCTTTTGCTCCTAATCCTTTTGCCAAATCTTCTAAACTTGCTACAACATCATCTCCAAAAAAGGCTTCATCTCCTAAAATAAAAGCAACTTCTTCAATTGGTTCTTTTAATATTTTGGCAATATCTTCAACTAAACGGTGTACAATCGATTTTCCGGCAACTGGAATTAACGGTTTAGGAACCGTTAATGTATGTGGCCTCAATCTTGATCCGCGGCCTGCCATTGGCACAATTATTTTCATTCTTTATTTGATTTTATGGGAAGATCTCTCAAGATCTTCATTGGGTTTGGTCTTTCTTTTTTATTATTTCACGCCAGTGCTTCCAAAGCCTCCTTCACCTCTGGATGTTTCAGAAAGTGTTTCAACTTCTATCCACTCAGCTCTTTCGTGTTTTGCAATAATCAGCTGTGCAATTCGTTCTCCATTTTCGATTACAAAATCATCATTAGATAAATTTACTAAAATTACTCCGATTTCTCCTCTGTAATCTGCATCAACAGTTCCTGGCGAATTTAAAACAGTCACTCCTTTTTTTGCAGCCAGACCGCTTCTTGGTCTTACTTGTGCTTCATAACCAATTGGTAACTCAATAAAAAGTCCTGTTTTTACAATTGTTCTTTCTAAAGGTTTTAACGTAATAGGTTCGATAATATTGGCACGCAAATCCATTCCAGCAGAAGCAATCGTTTCGTAATTTGGTAAATCGTGCTGTGATTTATTGATAATTTGAATTTTCATTTTTGAATATAATTTTCTTAAAACGTCTTATTTTTTCATTATTCCTTTAATGGTATCTTTTTCAAAATGGTAAACCATATACATAAAGATTAAAAGAAGTGGAATTCCAACATAATATTTTTCTCTAAATCCGTAAAAAGAAATAATTGAAAACAATATGGAAACCCCTAAATAAGCACCAATCTTGTTCATATCATAAGGAATTGGATAATATTTATTCCCCAAAACATAAGAAATAAGCATCATACTTCCGTAGGCTGAAATGGTTGCAATTGCAGAACCATAATAACTATACTTCGGAATTAAAAGATAATTTAAAATTAAGGTTACAATCGCACCAACAATAGAAATGTAAGCCCCGATTTTTGTTTTATCAGTAAGTTTATACCAAACTGATAAATTATTGTAAATGCCTAGAAAGAAATTCGCTAAAATAATAAGCGGTACAACTTTCATTGCTTCCCAATACGATTTGTTGTCTAATAACAGGTATTTTAAAACATCTGCAAAAACAATTACACCTAATAAAATCAATGATCCTAAAATCACAAAATATTTGGTGATAACGGCATAAGTCTGTGGAGCATTTTCATTTTTAGCATGACTAAAAAAGAAAGGTTCAATTCCTAATCTGAAAGCTGTAGCAAAAAGAACCATAAATAATCCTAATTTGTAACAAGCAGAATACGCACCAACTTCAGATTTTGCTAAGTTTTCAGGAAGCAAATAGCCTAATAGAATTTTATCGAAATGTTCATTTACAGCAAAAGCCAATCCGGCAACCAAAATAGGAAGTCCGTATTTCATCATTTTTTTCCAAAGTACAGGATCAAACTTTCGCCCAAGCGAAAGATAATTAGGAGAAAGCACAATAAATGTTGCTAAACTTGCTAGAAGGTTTGCAATGAAAATATAAGCAATCTGGAAATTTTGCACATACAAATTATCCCAAACAGAATTCGGGTTTGCCTCTGCCAATTTTGGAAGATAAATCAAGAAGAATATATTCAGCAATAAGTTTATTACAACATTTCCAATCTTAATCGCCGCATAAACCATTGGTCGTTGATTGGCTCTAAGTTTTGAAAACGGAATTAAGACCAGTGCGTCTAAAACTAAAATCCAAATAGTATAGGTAATATACTGAACATCTACTTCGGCTAAGTTTGCCAATGTGTTTCTAAAAATCAATCCAGCGAAAAGAAAAATTATCGACGTCCAAAATATTGAAATAGTAGATGTTGCGATTACATTTTTCTTATCCTCTTCGGCACTATAAAATCTAAAAAATGCAGTTTCCATTCCGTATGAAAGAACCACATTAAAGAAAACCATCCAAGACAATACGATCGAAACTTCGCCATACTCTGCTGTAGGCAAAATTCCTGTATACAATCTCACTAATAAAAAACTCAGCATTCTTGGTAAAACTGTAGCCAGTCCGTAAATTGCCGTTTGCTTGAATAGATTTTTATATAATCCCAAAATATAATTCTAATAATGTTTGTAAGACAAAAATAACCATTTCTTTTGTTTAATGGTGCTTTTGTTGATGCAATAAAGAAAACTTCTAACTGTTTTTAAACCGTTAATTTCTTTTCGTCCAAAATTTTTACAAAATGAAATCCTTTTGGTGCATAACCCTGATTATAATAAAATCTATGGGCTCCAAAATTTCCTGTAAACGCATCCAAAACGATACTACTGCAATTCAACTCTATTGCTTTTTTCTCTACATATTCCGTAAGCATTTTTCCAATTCCTTTGGATCTGTATTCAGGATTTACAACAAAATTATCTATCTCCAGATATTTTCCTGTCCAAAGTTTTGTTGCCGACCAACATCCCGTTAGACCAAGACAAGCCTCTCCTTCAAATACCGCAATTTGAATATAATTATGAGAAAGCATTTCAAAGAGAAATCCGTGATACTTCTCTAGGGATATATTTGGATATAAAAATCGAATCGTATTTATTTGAGCTGTCATATCTTCAATGGTCGTGAGCTCTCTTATTTGTAAAGTCATGTTATAAACGAAATAGAATTCAAAAATACTTAAAATATAAGGCAAGCCAAGATGAATTAAACTTTGAAAAATAAATTTTAACAAAAAAAGAAGAATTATTGTACAAAGTAATCTTAAAATACTTATCTTTAACTAATTATAACACGTTTTTTTAACAGAACATGTGAAATATATAAAATTTAGTTAAAAATTATGTAACATTTTTTTTACAGTCTTTGATTAAATTTGTTTCAAAGGGAATGAGAAAGCTAGATACAACCCTTTTAAAAAAAGAAGCACTGGGACTAATAAAGCTTGTTTGTTCCCATAAAAGACAAAGCACAAGGGATTGATTCAGCTGTAATGTAACCCTAATAAAAACAGAGCACTGGGACTAATAAAGCTTGTTTGTTCCCATAAAAGACAAAGCACAAGGGATTGATTCTGCTGTATTGTAACCCTTAAAAAAACAGAGCATTGGGATTAATAAAGCTAGTTTGTTCCCATGAAAGACAAAGCACACAGAGTTATCTGTCTATTTTTATAAAATGGTAGTGATTCTCAACTTAACTGTAATTTGAGAATCACCATTTTATAAAAATATTTTTAAAAAAGAATAAAACTTCCAATAAAAAGAAAAGCCAGCGTTAGCTGGCTTTCTTTTGTTTATTATAGAATAGATTATCCATTCAAAGCTTCTGCTCCACCAACAATTTCCAAAATCTCACTTGTAATTGCAGCCTGACGAGCTTTGTTATAAGTTAATTTCAATTGGTTTCTTAAAGCAGTTGCGTTATCTGTTGCTTTGTGCATTGCTGTCATACGCGCTCCATGCTCAGAAGCAAATGAATCACGAATACCTTTGTACAATTGTGTTTTTAAAGACTTCGGAATTAAAGCCAATACGATTTCTTCTTTTCCTGGCTCAAAAATGTAATCTCCAGAAACTGCAGCTGCATCGGTATTAATAGGCGCTAACGGTAAAAACTGCTCTACTTGAACAATTTGAGTCGCAGCGTTTTTAAACTGATTGTAAACTAACTCAATTCTGTCGTATTCTCCAGTTAAAAACTTTTGTGTTAAATCATCTGCAATTCCAGCAACATTTTCAAATGTCAAATTATCAAAAATTGCATTATGATGACCGTGGATTTTATGCGTTTTAATTAAAGCATCTCCACCTTTTTTACCAATGGCAAAAACGTCAACTTGCTTTCCAGCATAAAAATCAGTACGATTCTTAATCTCTTTAATAATATTTGAATTGAAAGCACCACATAAACCTCTGTTTGAAGTTACAGCAACTAACAATACTTTTTTTACTTCACGTTGTGTAGTGTAATCTCCTCCTATTTCACCTTCTAGTGTAGCAGAAAGATCTTGCAATAACTCCGTTAATTTCTCGGCATAAGGACGCATTGCAGTGATTGCATCTTGTGCTTTCTTCAGCTTTGCAGCAGAAACCATTTTCATAGCCGATGTAATCTGCATCGTCGATGAAACGGAAGTAATTCTATTACGGATTTCCTTTAAATTTGCCATCTATTAATTAGAAAATGTGACAATTTTAAAATTAGATAATTAGAAAAATGCTTACCATTCTCTAATTATCTAATTTACAATTATCTTATTAGTTATATTTTGCTGAAACTTCTTTTGCTGCTTTTTCGATAACATCTGTAATTGCGTCATCTAATTTACCAGCTTTCAAAGCATTAAGTGTATCTTTATGTTTGCTGTTTAAGTAAGCTAAGAAATCTGCTTCAAATTCTTTTACTTTATTTACAGGAACATTTTTTAATAAGTTTTTAGAACCAGCATAGATAATAGCTACCTGGTTTTCAACTGTATAAGGATCATTTAAACCTTGTTTCAAGATCTCAACGTTTCTTTTTCCTTTTTCAATTACGTTTAAAGTAACAGAATCTAAGTCAGAACCAAATTTAGCGAAAGCTTCTAATTCACGGAATTGAGCTTGGTCTAATTTTAAAGTTCCAGAAACTTTCTTCATTGATTTAATTTGAGCATTACCTCCAACACGAGATACAGAGATACCTACGTTAATTGCAGGACGAACCCCAGAGTTGAACAAATCCCCATCAAGGAAAATCTGACCATCTGTAATAGAGATTACGTTTGTTGGGATATATGCAGAAACGTCACCAGCTTGAGTTTCGATAATTGGTAATGCAGTTAATGAACCACCACCTTTTACGATAGATTTGATAGAATCTGGTAAATCGTTCATGTTTTTAGCAATACCATCATCAGCGATTACTTTACAAGCACGCTCTAATAAACGAGAGTGTAAGTAGAAAACGTCTCCAGGATAAGCCTCACGTCCCGGTGGTCTTCTTAATAAAAGAGAAACCTCACGGTAAGCAACAGCTTGTTTAGATAAATCATCATAAACGATAAGAGCTGGACGACCAGAATCTCTGAAGTATTCTCCAATTGCAGCACCAGCGAATGGAGCATAAACTTGCATTGGAGCTGGATCAGAAGCGTTAGCAGCAACGATAACTGTATAAGCCATTGCTCCTTTTTCTTCTAACATTTTTGCAATTCCTGCTACAGTTGAAGCTTTTTGTCCAATTGCAACATATATACAGAATACAGGTTTTCCTGCATCGTAAAATTCTTTTTGGTTTAAGATTGTGTCGATACAAACAGTTGATTTACCTGTTTGACGGTCACCAATAACAAGCTCACGTTGTCCACGACCAACTGGGATCATAGCATCAACAGCTTTTACACCTGTTTGCAATGGCTCAGTTACTGGCTGACGGAAGATAACACCAGGTGCTTTTCTTTCTAAAGGCATTTCGTATAAGTCACCACCGATTGGTCCTTTTCCATCAATTGGAAAACCAAGAGTGTTAACAACACGTCCTACCATTTGCTCACCAACTTTAAGAGAAGCAATACGTTGAGTTCTTTTTGCTGTAGATCCTTCTTTAATACCAGTTGATGGTCCTAATAATACAACCCCAACATTATCCTCCTCAAGATTTAATACGATACCTTCCATACCGTTATCAAATTCCACTAACTCTCCATATTGTACATTAGACAGCCCGTAAACACGAGCAATACCGTCTCCAACTTGAAGTACTGATCCTACTTCCTCTAGTGTAGCACCAGATTCAAAACCTTCTACTTGCTTTCTTAATATTGCTGAAATTTCAGCAGGTTTGATTTCCGCCATCTTAATTTATAATTTAGACACTTTTTGTGTTATAAAACTAATTACTTAACTCTCTTTTTAATACTTGTAATCTGTTAGCAACTGAAGCGTTGTACTGATTATCTCCTATTCTCAAAATAAATCCACCAATAATTGAAGGATCTACTACATTTTCTATTGTAATCTTTTTATCTGATAAAGTTGCAACTTTTGCTAAAACTTTAGCTTCTAAAGCAGCATCCATTGGGATAGCTGTAGTAACTTTTGCTACTTCAACTCCATTGTTTTCATCAAATAATTTATTGTATTCTAATGCAATTGCATCTAGAATTTCAAATCTTTTGTTTTCGAATAATAAACGGAACAAACCTTTAGTTACTCCATTTACATTTGCAAAAACTTCTAAAAGAGCACTTTCTTTAACTTCAACAGTAGTTGTTGGGTTTTGAATAAATGTGCTCAACTCTTGATTCGTCTCAATTGCATTTGCAATTGATTTCATATCGTTATTGACAGCTTCGGCAACACCTTTAGAGTTTGCTAAGTCTAGAATTGCTTTTGCATAACGAATTGCTGCTCTTGTACTTGCCATAATCTTAGTTTAACTTTACGTCACCTAATAATTTCTCTACTAATTTAGTTTGAGATTCTTTATTAGATAATTCTTCTTTCAATAATTTTTCAGCAATACTCAAAGATAGAGTTGAAACTTGAGATTTCAATTCTGCCATTGCAGCATTCTTTTCGCTTTCGATAGCTGCTTTAGCTTGATCAATCATTTTTTGACCTGCTTCTTGCGCTTCGTTTTTAGAATCAGCAATCATTTTCTCTTTCATTTCGCGAGCTTCTTTTAACATCGCGTCACGTTCAGCACGAGCTTCATTCAAAATTCTTTGATTGTCAGCTTGTAAGTTTTCCATTTCTCTCTTTGCGTTTTCAGCAGAAAGCAATGCATTTTTAATACCTTCTTCTCTAGCAGTAATAGATTCCATAATTGGTTTCCAAGCAAATTTTACTAAAAGTAAAATCAAAACTACCAAGATTAAAGCTTGCCAGAAGAATAATCCGAATGAAAAATCGTTAATTAACTTATCCATTTTATATAACTATATTAAATATTTAATTTCTTTTTTAAAAGTAACAACATCTTTAACCAACCGTTAAAGATGCTGTTATTTCTCTCTTTATTATTTTCCTAAGATTAAAGCAGCAAATGCTAAACCTTCTAATAAAGCCGCGATAATAATCATCGCAGTTTGAATTTTACCAGCAGCTTCTGGCTGACGAGCAATAGCGTCCATAGCAGATCCACCGATTTTACCTAAACCTAAACCTGCACCGATTACTACTAAACCAGCACCTACTAAAGTTGGAATTGTTCCCATAACTATTTATATATATAAAATTAAACTTCTAAAATTAAATAATCGCAGTTTCGTCTTCATGGTGGTGAGCGTGATCATGATCTTGAACAGCCATACCAATAAACAATGATGATAACATTGTGAAGATAAACGCTTGTAAAAATGCAACCAAAATTTCAATAACAGAGATAAACAAAGTTAATCCTAATGAGATTGGTAAATCTGCTGCTAAATTTTTTCCAACAAAGATCATTGCAATTAAACTCATAATTACTACGTGACCTGCAGTAATGTTTGCATACAAACGAATTAATAATGCGAATGGTTTTGTTAATGTTCCTAAAATCTCAATTGGAGCTAAGATAATTTTCATTGGAACTGGAACTCCTGGCATCCAGAAGATGTGTCCCCAATAATCTTTGTTTGCACTAAATTGAGTGATGATAAACGTAAATGCTGCTAAACAAACTGTAATAGCAATATTTCCTGTTACGTTGATTCCTAGTGGAGTCATTCCCAATAAATTTAAAATCCAAACAAAGAAAAATACAGTTAATAGGTAACCCATATATTTACGGTATTTTTTCTCTCCAATATTTGGAACTGCGATTTCGTCTCTAATGAAAATTACTAGTGGTTCTAAAACTCTACCAAATCCTGTTGGGATCGGTCCTTTTTTATATGATTTTGCTAAACCAGTAAACATGAAGAACAATAATACTGATACGAAAAGCATTGAAACAACATTTTTAGTAATTGAAAAGTCTAATGGTTTTTCGTTTGATGGATGACCGTGCTCATCAAGTGTAACTGTTCCGGCAGCATCTGTTTTGTAAATTTTACCATGAACTAATTTGTAGTAGCTACCATCAACTTCTGCAACTGTTTCTCCGAAGTGGAATTTTGAAGAAGAGAAAACTTTTAATCCACCATCAATTAAAATAACTGGTAATGAAAAACCGTAGTGCTTATTTTCTTTTTCATCTTGAAAGAAAACAAAGTCATGAGAATCTTGTAAGTGGTGATCAATAAATGCATCAACTTTTGCCTTAGGATCTAGAGCAACATGCTCTCCTTCTTCGTGAGCATTATGTGAAACTACTTTCTCTTCGTGAGTCGTTTCAGTTTGAACATGCGTCGAATCATTCTCTTGATTTGCAAAACCCATAATAGGTAGAGAAGCTACAAAAGCTGCAAGAATAAAGCTGAGTGGTTTGTTTGAAATCACCATATCGTGGAAAATCTTATTTTTTTACGTTTCTAAAATTTGGTGCAAAGGTACATTTTTTATTAATATTCAAAAGGATATGAAAAATTATTTTTAAACCTTGTTTTAAAGAATTGTTATTTTAACGCTTTCCATTTAATAATCGGACAGTTAAAAGCGTCTGAAATAACAAAAACAGCACAAAAGTTATAAAAAAACTAACTTTTTCAACATCACTTTCTCCGGTTTTGTTTTTTAAGATTGGTTGAAGAGCTAAATAGGCTAATAACATTTGTGTAAAAGTTCCGAACAGAAATGCCATTCCGACAATTTCAAAATTCTTCTTTTTTACTACTAATAATATAAGGTATAATAAAGACGAAATTGCGAAGAAAGAAAAATACAGTAATTCTAAACTGTAATGAAAGTTCTCCATGCTAATTTCACTAAAGAAAAAAACTGCTTTATGAATAATATATGTTCCTAAAGCAAGACATAACAAATAAAAAAACGGTTTGTAATTTTTTGTAAGCATTCGAAATAATTTTTTGCACAAAGATGCAACTTTTATCTCAAGACGTTTTTATTTATAAACTACTTTGTTTTATTGATATCATTTACTTGTCGGATTACATTGTATAATGCAACTCCAACACCGGCTAATACAAAAATGGTGTTATAATATACTTTTGGACTTGGGTGTTTCTCGTCGAGCCAGGTTCCAAAATAGGAAAATACAAAAATGATTACTCCCATTTGAAAGGGAATATTAATAAATGCCAACCATTTATTTCTTCTATCATTATTCGGTTCCTTTTCCATCTTCTAGCATGATTACAGGATTTGAATGGGCAAGCATGGTACAGGTTGCTGTGAAGTCGGCTCCTGGTTCTATCGAAAGTTTTCCTACTGCCACTTCTCCGTGAATTTGAGCAGTCGATTTAATATTAAGGGTTTCCAGAACTTTTATCTTTCCGTGAAATTCTCCTTCAATATCAGCATTATTACAAATTATTTCTCCTTTAACGGCTCCTTTGGCCCCAATCACAATTTTGCCCTGAGAAGTAAAATTTCCAATCAATTCGCCGTCTAATCTAAAATCGGCTTTAGAGACTATATCTCCTACTATTGATGTTCCTTCAACAATTCTATTTGTTTTTCCTAATTGTTCAGTTCCATTTTTTTTTACTTTTTCAAACATGGCGGTTAAGATTTAAGGGGTTTTGGGGGCCAAGTATGCGTCCAAATTCTTTTTGATCTGAACGATCTTGTAATTATCATTTGATATTATTATTGCTTGATCTGGGATTTTATATTTCTTATCATCTCTGAAAACTCCTGCAATATCATTTGCATAAGCTTCAGATTTTAAACCATGAATAACTACAAAACTTTCTGTTTTATTGTATTTATCCAAAGATGTTGTCAATCTTTCGTAGTTTTCAACTAATAAAAACACTCTAATTGCTTCTTCGATTCTTTTAACCGCTTTTGTATCACTATTAGAAACACGATATGCAATTTTCCAATTTTTAGTGTCTGTCGTTGTAAAATTAAGTTTCTCTAAAACAGGAACTTGTTTCTCTAGAATTTCTCTAGCATTTCTACCTTCCTCACTATTCGGATAGTTGTCTGCCACATTCTCAAGTCCTTTTTTATAAGCATCTAAACCATATACTTTTCCTAACGTGTTCGCTTTTAGCAATTCGTATTTAGAAACAATATCATCGCCAGAATATTGGTTAATTAGATTGTCAATATTGGCTAAAACTTCATCAAATTTTTCTTCTTCAAAAAGTTTATACCATTTTTGATATTCTTTGTCCGGACTAGAATTTGAATTGTCTTCTTTATTATTTAAGATGTGGGCATATCTCGAATCTGGATATTTCGAAGAAATCTCTGCTTTCATGGCTTCTGCTTTTGCAGGATCTGTAATTTGATAAATTTTATACAAATTATACATAGATGGCAATACCAGTTTTTCTTCAGGATTATTCTGAAGTAATTGTTCTAGTTTATCGCTGGCCAAATTATATTCTTTAAACTTCTCCTTATATATAAGACCTAACTGGTAATATGAAAAATTACGTTCTTTACCAATACTGTCCATCGCTGCTTGCGAAGTTGGAAGCTGTTTTACATAATATTCTACAGTATATTTTTCTTGTACTATTGTATCATTCAATGCATTGGCAACTTCTTTGGTAGCAATTGTATCATTCATTGCATCATTATTGGCTCCTTTTATTCCAGCCAATCTCCAGTTTCCACCCATAGTTCTGCTGCCCCACATTTTTTTAAACTGCAGTTTTCCATAAGCAACAGTTGTCGGATTATAAAAATAGAATGTACTTGCATTGTCATTTCCGCCTGGAGGCATTCCAATTCCTTCTGTTTCAACTGGTTTACCTAAAGAATTAGGATTAACTGCTTCGTTTCCTGAAATTTCCGACTGAGAATTTCGATCGATATTGGCTAATCGTTCTTTTTCTTTTTCCTCAAAAAGTCTTTTCGCTTCGTCTTTCTTTTTAAGTTCGGCTATATAATTTTCGAAATAATCTTTCTTTTCATTTGGCGGCAGATTGTATACTTTAATAATACTATCGTTGCGTTTTGCAATAGCTTCGTATTTTATTACGTCATCAAGATTCTTTCTGTTTTTTTCTATAAAAGCAAATTCTCGAGTTTTAGGATCTAACTTTACCAAAGTACTGTCGTAATACTTCGCTGCCATCGAATAATCTGTGTTTTTAAAATACATGTTTCCAATGTTTCTGTAAGCAGAAGCCATCAAATATGGGTCTTTTGATTTTCTTCCTAACGATTTATTGTAGAACAACAATGCATTTTCTTGGTCTTTATTTTTCTCAAAGAAAACTCCCATTTCATAAAACAAAAGGTCATAATATGGACGGTTCTCTCTATCTTCTACCAGTTTATTGTAGGCTTCAATAAACATATTCTTATCGCCATTTTCATAATCAAACATCTGTGCTTTTTTCGCGTAAGCGTGCATCATATACTTACGATCTGCTTTTCTGTTTAAATCAATTACGGCATTATAAAAATAAATGGCGCTGTCACGCTGTCCTTCTGCCTGATACATCTGGCCAAGGATAAAACGATATCTCGCACGTTCTTCGTTACTTTTAGTAAATTGCTCCGCAACTTTAAGTTTAGTAACGGCGCTATCTTTTTGTTCTAAATTTAGATAAGCTTCTGCCAAAAGCGCATTTGCATCTGCATAAGTCTGCTTATCTAAATCTGTTTTTTTAAGTAATATTTTTATGTTTTTAAGAGCAATTGCATCATTACCTAAACGCATATTGGTTTTCTCGCGCCAGATTTTTGCTGTATAAATATTATTGCTTTCTGGATACTTGTATAAAATATAATTGAAAGCCTCAATTGCCGGAATAAAACGCTGATCATAGTATCTTGCTTTCCCAAGCATAAGATACGCTTCATCCATCTGCCAGTTTCTTTCTCTTCCTCCAATATTCATAGAGTGCTTTTGAATGGCTTTTGTAGCTTTTGTTTCTGCCAGTTCAAAATCTGGGTTTTTAGCTTTTTCGCCTTCAGAAAAATTTTCATCAAACTGCATTTTTTCAATTGGCAGCAGTTTCCAAAAATTATCTTCATTATTGGCCTGAATAGATTTTAAGCCTTTATCTAGGCCAATTCCCCCATTATAAAGAATATTATATTTTGTCCCAATCGAGTGAGAACTTCGAGCCAAAAAAGTATTTTTTTTGGTAGAACAAGCTATCAAAAAGAATAAAAAAATGGGAATAAAACTATATTTAAGAGTATTCTTTTTCAATAGAAAAGAGTTTAAAACACATAACTACTAAAAACCAATTTTAGTATAATCACTTGTAAAAATACGCTTCTTTTTGAAATATAGAAATTCTTACACAGCAAAAAATAATTCTAGTTCTTGTAAGGTCTCTTTTGAGGTCTGAATATCTTTAACAATTTCTCCTTTATTTAGAGCTACAATTCGATCACAAACCTCCACCGTATGCTGTAAATCGTGACTTGAGACCAAAACTGTTACATTTGGATCATCTGCTAATTCTCTGATTATTTTTTTTAATCGGCTAACTGTTGTTGGATCTAAATTTGCAAAAGGTTCGTCTAAAATTACAACTTCAGGATTACCAATAAGTGTGGCAATAATACCCACTTTTTTCTGATTTCCTTTAGAAAGGTCGCGAAGGTATTTTTTGTTCTTTAAAATTTCTCCGTTAAAAAACTCTTCGTGTTTTGCTAACAATGCATCAATATCTGCCTTGTTCTGATTGCGTAAATCGCCAATAAAATAAAAGTATTCTTCTGGAGTTAAATATCCGATAAGGAAATTTTCATCTAAAAATGATCCCGTGAAAGATTTCCAATTCTCACTTGCATTTACTTGAATATCATTACTTTTTATATGTCCGGTTGAAGGTTGGATTAGATCTAAAAGCAAACTGAAGAAAGTTGTTTTTCCTGCTCCATTATTTCCTACCAACCCGAAACTTTGTCCTTTTGGAATTTCTAGATCACTAATATTTAAAACTGTTGTTCCGTTGTATGTTTTTGAAAGCTGATTTACTTGTATCATGGTAATTGTTGATTTTAGATTAATTATCTAATTGACTCCTTTTCTAATTAATTCTTTTGTTTGTATGCACTAATCGTACTGTATTTCTCAATTTTGTATCTTTTTTCGATTAGAGAAAATACTTTTTCTTTGAAGATAAATCCTAAAATTCCTGCTCCGGCTACCAAGCTTAACGCCACGGTTTTATCTGCAAAATGTAATCCGAGCCAATACAATACTAAAGGCAGAAATATTTTTGGCAAAGACAAAAGCATCGAATTCACATTAAAGGCTTTTTTATCTCCAAAAGCTCCACCGGCGTTACTCAAATCAATTGGAGTTTTTGTAAAAGCTCCGCCTAAAAGCACCAAATGAGAATTGACTCCGATATTATAAATCGCTCCAACGACAATAGTTAAATATACTTCCCATCCATACAAAAGATAAAAAGAAGCCAAAATGGTAGAAATAAAAGTAGCAATTACAATAAGCCACCATTTTGCGGTAATGTAACCTCTATACGGAATATTTTGCGTCATCATTAATTGATAATACGAACTGTCCCAGCTTGGCACAAACTGTCCAAAGACAAATAGAAATCCTCCTGAAACAAATATTCCAGCAAAAATTTGCATAGCAGGCGGCTGGTGCGTATTTCCGAAAAAAATCAATCCATAGAATAAAAAGATCACACTCATAACTATGGTGGTTTTTGACCTTTTGTTTCTTTTGATAAGTTTTATGTCGTTTTTAAGAAAAGTCCCCAAAGTACCAAATTGATTCAGCCAAGTCAGATTTTCTGTTGACGCCACGTCATGTTTTATAGAAAGGCCTGCATCTAGGTATAAATTCTTTTCGAAGTATTTAAAAGTAAAAATATAAAGTCCGATTAATATTAAAATCGGAATTAAAAACACTCCGTCAATATCATAGAAATTTTGAAAAAGTGGAGTTGTGAATAGAGTAATATCAAATAACTTATAATATTGTGCACCTCCTAAAACTACTATCAATACTACAAATACAGCAAATAATCTGTCAATATTGCTCAAGATAATATTCAGGAAATTATTAATGTATATCATGGCCATTATTCCTAAATGCCAGAAAATAATTTCAACAACATCATATCCGTTCAAAATTAATACAACAGAAAACGGAATAAAAAATAAAGCATGTACCCAGTTAAAAAAAGACAAAGCCGTTTTGCCCAAAGAAAAATGAACAATTGTTGGTTTCTTAAAAGGGAGAACCAATAACGGTTTAATATTTAAAACAGGTATTGACTGCAATAACAATCGAATTATTAAATCTAAAAGAAAATAGTAAAAAAGAAACTTATTGACTGTTACTAATGGTTCCAATTTCATATCCTTTAGAACATAAAATGCCCCAACGCCCATTGCGACAAAAATTAATGAAAAATAGATCATCAAAAAACCTATTATAATTTTCATTGTCAGGTTTTTACCGAATGATGCCGACCTAATAAAAGCCTTCCATTCGAGGTAAATAAACTTCTTAATCATGGTTTATGGTTTTAATATTTTTGTAGTAAGAGACCAAATGTAGGAAAACGTTACAAAAAAAGTTAAAAAAAATAATTTCGTGCTAAACTTTTAATAGTGGTTTGCTACTTTTGCATAAAAATTCTATCATGCCTTCATTCTTAAAACTTATAATTAAAGAGGTTAAACGTGAGACTGCAGATGCTGTTTCTATTCTTTTTAATGTTCCCGAAGAACTAAAATCTGACTATAATTTTATAGCAGGTCAATATATAAATTTAAAGCTAACTCTTGATAACCAAGAAATTAGACGTGCTTATTCTATTTGCTCTGCACCAGACAGTGGCGAATTAAGAATTGCCGTAAAAGCCGTAAAAAATGGTCTTTTTTCTCAGTTTGCCAATACGACACTAAAAGCAGGAGATGTTCTTGAAGTAGGTCATCCAGAAGGTAAATTTACTTTTGAACCAGATGCTGAAAGACAAAAAAACTACGCTGCATTTGCTGCAGGAAGCGGAATTACTCCAGTTCTTTCTATTATAAAGTCGGTTTTAAAAAATGAACCAAAAAGTTCATTTGTATTGGTTTACGGAAACAAAACTCCTGAAAGTACAATCTTTCATCAGGAACTTCACGATTTACAATTACAATATGTAGGCAGATTTTTTGTGCATAATGTGTACAGCCAGGCAAAAGCTGAAAATGCTTTATTTGGAAGAATTGAAAAGTCGGCTGTAAATTTTGTTTTAAACAACAAACACAAAGAACTTCAATTTGATAAGTTTTTCCTTTGCGGACCAGAAGACATGATCAATACAGTTTCTAATGTTTTGAAAGAGAAAAATGTAAAAGAATCTGCTATCAAATTTGAGTTGTTTACCTCTTCTTCTGAAGAACATGCAATTCAGGGTTCGCAGGAAGGCCATACAAAAATTACTGTTTTGGTAGACGATGAAGAAACTACTTTTGAGATGTCTAAAAAACAAACAATTCTAGATGCTGCTCTAAAACAAGGCGTGGATGCTCCTTATTCTTGCCAAGGCGGAATTTGCAGCAGCTGTTTAGGACGCGTTACAAAAGGAACTGCCGAAATGACGAAAAATTCTATTTTAACAGACAGCGAAATTGCTGAAGGTTTAATTTTAACTTGTCAGGCGCATCCAACATCAGAAACTATTTATATTGATTACGACGACGTCTAGTCTATAAAATTCCAATATCAAAAATTCCAAATTCCAACCTAACAATTGGTGTTTGGAATTTTTTTTGTTTAATTGCATTTCTGCTCTTTGTTAAAATTTAAAACTTTGACAAAGATGTAACTTGGAATTTGGAATTTAAAAATTGAAAATTAATTGTTTATGAAATCTGTACGAGAAATTTTTAGAAACAAAGAATATCTTCTGGACGAACCAGAAGTTATGAAGCTGGTTGATTACTGTGAAGAACTTCAAGACGAAATTGTTGAATTTAAATTTCAAAAAACGGACAATAAAGAACTTGCTTTACTTGATATGATCAAAGAAGTTATAAAAGGATGTGATGCCATTGAAAGAGAACAAATGGAACATGAACGATATGGTTATGACGCACCCAATTACCAAGAAACCATCGCAAATCTAAAAAGCTATATTTATCGTCGCTGCCGTGATGAGAAGATTTGGCTGTAATTGAAATAAAAGCAAAAATTTATCGAAATATTGCCGATTTTTCATTAAATTAGAGGTATGATTATAGTAATCTCAATCTCATCGCTTGAGAATTTGCAGAGCTAAATCAAATTTGTCAAACATTTAAAACATTAAATATCATGACAGCTCACGTACAGCACTTTCATTTATATCTAATCATTATGTTGGTTGTAACTGCCTCGCTATGCGTTCTGGCAGTTGTTATAAAAATGAAAAACAAAAAAGGTCCCAAGTTGCTCGAAAGAGAAAAATACAATTCGACTTTGACCGAAAAAATGGTAGAAGTAAAAAAAACAGATTCGAATATCTTCAATATCTGGCCTTATGTAAGTAAACTTAAGTCGGCTAGAATTTTATCTAAAAAAATTAAAGACAACGACTTAATTTATAAAATTTACAGAGATTCATCCGATAAATTCGAACATATTCTATTGTCAACCGAAGACAAAAATAACTTTGTCTCCATTATAGTAAACAAAAAAAGAAAAAAAACTATCGGATATTCTTTTCTCGACGCTAATGAAAGATATGTTTTAAATAAAAATATTGCTTAAAGATTTTTATTAGCAAATATCCCGGCGGGGATAAAATATTTATAGAATCTCAATAAAACTAATGAAAAAAGCTCCGGCGGAGCGACATATTATAAAAAAACATGTCGCTCCGCCGGAGCTTTTATTTTGTGGATACATTCTTTGTTATAAATATCTCGCTTCTCCGAAGCTTACAAAAAAGCTCTTTTTTAGTCTTTCATTAAAGCTGCTCTACAACTTTGTCAACAACCTGTTGCGGTAAAATTGTCCTCATAGCATCCTCATAACCTTCAACAACTTTATTGCCATAAACGGAAGTCGGTAATTTTGGATATTGATTTCGGTCTGAAGTCAGTGCATTTTCTAAACTTTGGTTGAATGGCAAAAATCCAGCGTACGGATGTGTTGCACCCCAAAGCGTAATGACTTTTACGCCAAGCATTGCTGCAATATGCGCGTTTCCAGAATCCATAGAAAGCATGACATCAAGATTGCTTATCAATTGTAATTCCTGCTGAAATTTGATTTTTCCAGCCATATTTATTACATTTTCAAAAGGCTCAGAAATTGAATCCAAAATTTCAATTTCTTTCTTTCCTCCGCCAAAAAGCAAAATTTTATATGATGAATTTTCAGCCAATTTTGCAATTACTTCTTTCATCAAATCCAGAGGATAAACCTTAGAATCGTATTGAGCAAAAGGAGCAATTCCTATAAGTTTTTGATTTTCATTTCCGATAATTTGTACAATATCAGAACTTAAAACTGCTTTTTCAGGGAATGTTGAATTCGATAAATTTAACGGAAAACCAAGTTCTTCAAATACTTTTACGTGTCTTTCGAACATCGTTGGCAATTGTTTGAAAATCTTGTTCTCTTCACGCGTTAATTCTTTTTTTCCTTCTCTTCCTTTATCTACGGTTGCTCTTTTTTTTCCGCTTAAAGCGAAAAGCAAACCCACAACTTTAGATCGTAAAACATTATGAAGATCGGCAAAAGCATCAATCTTCAGTTTTTTTACATCTTTAAACAAGCGTAAAAGCCCCGCAAATCCTTTATGTCTTTCTTTTTCATCAAAAGCAAAAAAATCCAAATTCGGAATTCCGTCAAAAAAGGGTTTGAAAAATGGACGAGAAATCACGGTTAGTTTTACCGTTGGATATTGTTTTACAAAAACGCGTAAAACAGGAACCGTCATGGCGACATCTCCCATTGCGGATAGTCTCATGACGGCTATATGCTTAATTTTGCTAGACAAGTCTGCCAAATTATTATTTTTTATTTTGATATAAAACTGGATTCAAATCATCATCATTGTACATTTTCATTTGTTTGTACACTTTCATGAATTTATCTCCATTTTCGATATCTGTCAATAATTCTTCAATTGCTGTAGATAAGTCTGTTCTTTGCTCTAAAAGAATATTTAATTTTTCCTGACATTTATCTCTGTGTTCCTGAGAAGCTTCAGCACGATTTGCTTCTTCATGCATATGATAAATTTTTAAAGCCAAGATTGACAATCTATCAAAAGCCCATGCTGGACTTTCAGAATTGATTTTTGCTCCGTCTTTTACTTTTACATTACTGTATTTTTGTAAAAAGTAGCTATCTATATATTCCACCATATCAGTACGTTCCTGATTTGATGCGTCAATTCTTCTTTTTAAAGTTAATGCCGCAACTGGATCAATCTGTGGATCACGAATAATATCTTCAAAATGCCATTGAACAGTATCAATCCAATTTTTTAGATATAACAAATGCTCGAACTTATCTTTTGGATAAGGATTATTGATCGGCTGATCTACATTATCAAACTGATGATAATCTTTAATGCTTTGCTCGAAAACAGAATATGCTAATTTTGAAAACATGTCTTTATTTTTTTATAGATACAAAGATACTTTTTATACTTTTATGCTGCGAAGAAAAGGAATTATTTTTCGTTTCATCATTATATCTCTAAATAAATTACAATTTCATCATGAAAATTCATTATATCTCTGAAAATAACAGCGTTTTAAATCATTTCTTAGGACAAATTAGAAATGTAAATGTTCAAAATGACAGTATGCGTTTTCGTAGAAATATTGAACGCATTGGAGAAATTATGGCTTATGAGCTGAGCAAAATTTTACCTTATAAAAAGGTTGATATCCAAACCCCTCTTGGAATTAAGAAGACTACAGAAATTGACACGGATTTGGTCTTATGTCCTATTTTACGGGCTGGATTACCGCTTCATAATGGTTTTTTAAATTATTTTGATCATGCCGAAAACAGCTTTGTTTCTGCCTGCAGATTTCACCCAAATAATGATGACGAATTTGAAATTCGTGTTGAATATCAAGCTATTTCAGATCTAAATAATAAAACTGTTTTGCTTCTTGACCCGATGCTAGCTACAGGACAATCAATTGTAGCTGTTCATAAAAAGCTAATCGAGAATGCTACTCCAAAAGAAATACACATTGTTGTTGTTATCGCTGCTCCTGAAGGAATAGCTTATCTTGACAAAAATCTTCCTGAAAACTGTCATTTATGGGTAGCGTCTCTAGACGAAAAACTAAATGAGAAAAACTACATCGTTCCTGGTCTTGGCGATGCTGGTGATCTTGCTTACGGAAGCAAATTATAACTGAGAGAAAAAAGTAAATAAACTACACACAATCAGCGTATAATAAACAATTTCGTTATTAAGTTTCTGTTGCATATATTCTACATGGCTCGTTGCCATAATACTTAATGGTGCAATACTAAACAATAATAAATCGTTGCTTTTGTTTGGCGAAATGATGAAAACAAAGACTGCTATAAAAAAACAAGCTACTACTTTCTTATATGAAGAATGTACAATTTGAGGTCTGTTTGACAAGGTCATTAACATCGAAGTAACAAAAAACAAGGCTACTGCTGTATATATCGAAAGTGCGGCATTTTCGTAATTATTCTTAAAATAATCAATTCTAAAATCGATTACAGCTCTTTCCTGAATAAAAGCTACTGCATCAAAATTTAAAATTAATGATGTCATATAGAATAAAATTGTTACGGCCAAAAGTGCTATAAATGGCAAAACCCAGTTTCTATAATCTCTTGAAACGTGAAAAACAATAGATATGTAAACCAATATTAAGAAGAGAATACTCCAAAATTGAAATAAAGAAGCTACAAAAATCCAAAACGCAGCATCAAATATTTTTTCTTTTGAAGCTTTTAGAGATTGCAGTGAAATTAATCTTCGAAGTGCCAATAAAATGAAAAAATTGGCATAGATAATATTTGAGTTATTAAATATGGTCGGAAAAAATAAAATAAACAACAAGTAAAAAAGTATCGCGTAACCATTGTCTTTACTGAGTCCATTCTTTTTTACAATGAAATTAATCATAAAAAAAGAGGCCAAAATAAAGCATAACAAACTTACTTTTTGAAAAGCCAAAAAATAAGAAGTAACCCAAGAAGGGTCTTTAATTTGGAACATAAAAAAGAAAACCAGTATTAAAATTACAACCAATGAATAATTTAATGGCGTAGATTTTTTAAAAACACTTGTTATCATAAGGATATTTTATACTTTTGTGATTGTAAAGATAATACTTGTTTAAAAGGAAAAACCTAACAAGTAGAAAAAAGATTTGGTTTACCGAATTTTATCTTCAAGGCATTACACAACAATAAATAACATATAATTTTTAAAATTATGACAGCTTTTTTTGAAGGAATTCAATACCTATTTGTTAACATTTTGTTTGCTCCTCTTGACTTCTTACGTCGTTTGGAATTAATTACATGGTTTGGTGCAAACACTATTAACTGGATTTTCATGATCATCTGCTCATGCGCAATCGTTTATTGGATTAAACAATTACGTATTTTTGATGACGCTGGAACAGAAAACCAAGATACAACGGCTCATTCATTTTTAAAATAAAAAATCAAACCCTTTAATTAAAAAGGGCTTGTGAATTTATTTTTAGATTAAATCGAAACCGATATCTTTTCTAAAATACATCTTATCAAAGCTTAGTTTATCTATGTTTTGGTAAGATTTTTTTATAGCCTCTTGGAAATTATCTCCATAAGAAGTTACAGCAATTACACGTCCTCCATTAGTAACGACATTTCCGTTATCTAATTTTGTTCCTGCATGAAAAACTATAGAATCCTCAATATTTTCTAAGCCAGAAATTACTTTTCCTTTTTCAAAATCTTCAGGATATCCGCCAGAAACAACCATTACAGTCGTAGCGCTTCTTGGATCAACTTCTAAATTAAAGTCTCCTAATTTTTGATCAGCAACAGACAAGAACAATTCTACTAAATCTGATTTCAATCTAGGAACCACAACTTCTGTTTCAGGATCTCCCATTCTAACATTATATTCAATAACTATTGGTTCTCCTTTTACATTGATTAAACCGATAAATACGAAACCTTTGTATTCGATTCCGTCTTTTTGGAAACCTTCGATTGTTGGTTTTACGATACGAGTTTCAATTTTTTCCATCAAAACTGCATCTACATAAGGAACTGGAGAAACCGCTCCCATTCCGCCTGTATTTAAACCTGTATCTCCTTCTCCAATTCTTTTATAATCTTTTGCAGTTGGAAGAATTTTATAACTTTTTCCGTCTGTTAAAACAAAACAGCTTAATTCTATTCCGTCCAAGAATTCTTCAATAACCACTTTTGCACTTGCTGTTCCGAATTTTGCATGAACTAGCATGTTTCTTAATTCTGTTTTTGCTTCTTCAAGATCCTGAATAATCAAAACACCTTTTCCTGCTGCTAAACCGTCTGCTTTTAAAACGTATGGAGGTTGTAGCGTTTCAAGAAACTTACATCCTTCTTCAACTGTTTCGGCAGTAAAACTGTCATAAGCTGCTGTTGGAATATTATGTTTCATCAAGAATTCTTTTGCAAATTCTTTACTTCCTTCCAATTGCGCACCTAATTTTGATGGTCCGATAACTGGAATATCTTTTAAACTTTCGTCGTTTTTAAAATAATCATAAATACCTTTTACCAACGGATCTTCAGGTCCTACGACTACTAAACTTATTTTTTCTTTAAGTACTAATGCTTTTACTGCTTCAAAATCTGTTGCAGATATTGCCACGTTTTCAGCAATTGCAGCCGTTCCTGCATTTCCAGGCACTACGAAAAGTTTTTCGCAAAGTGGACTTTGAGTCATTTTCCATGCAAAAGCATGCTCTCTTCCGCCTGATCCCAATAGTAAAATTGTCATGTGTTGTTGTATTATTAGTTGTGATGCAAAAATAATTGCTTTTGAACGTAAAAAATAATTAATTCTTAAAAACTTCGTGATTCTTGATTGTTAGTAATTGGTAAATATTATTTTTGACGAAAATTATACCAAAAAATGATTCGTCTTTTTGATCTTTCGCTCAAACTAAACGGTTTTCCAATTAAGGAAGCCAAAGCCGAATTGGATCAAATTGTTCATTTTTCTGAAGAAGAATTTGCTTTGTTTCTTCAAAACAAAAAAACAGAAATTGTTGATTTTCATTTAAAAAACAACTCATTTTATAAAGAGTTAGCAGGAAATGCGATCGCACAAAATTGGGAAAATCTTCCTATTTTAAATAAACATAATTTACAAAAACCATTAGAAGAAAGACTTTCAAAAGGTTATACAAAAAAATCTGTTTACCTCAACAAAACGTCTGGATCTAGCGGAACTCCTTTTGTTTTTGCAAAAGACAAATATTCTCATGCTTTAACTTGGGCTTCCAATATTATGCGTTTTGGTTGGTTTGGAATTGATTTTAATCATTCGTATCAAGCACGTTTTTATGGTATTCCGATGGATTTTATTGGATACCAAAAAGAACGTTTAAAAGATTTTTTGAGTCATCGTTTTCGTTTTCCAGTCTTTGATTTGTCTGATAACGTTTTAGAAAAATTTCTGAAAAAATTCAAAACTAAAAAATTTGCTTACATTAACGGATACACAAGCTCAATTGTGCTTTTCGCTAAGTTTTTAGAACATAAAAATATCATTTTAAAAGAAGTCTGTCCGACTTTAAAAGCTTGTTTTGTTACTTCGGAAATGCTTTTTGAAACAGATAAAAAACTCTTAGAAAAACAATTCGGAATTCCAATTATCAGCGAATATGGTGCATCTGAATTGGATTTAATTGCCTTTGAAAATCCGCAAGGTGAATGGCAAGTGAATTCTGAAACCCTTTTTGTAGAAATTTTAGATGAAAATAATAATCCTGTTCCACATGGAACAGAGGGAAAAATTGTGATTACTTCCTTATTCAATAAAGCAAATCCTTTTATAAGGTATGAAATTGGCGACATTGGTATTATAGACGAAAAAAGCACTCCGCAAAAACCAATTCTTAAAAAGTTGATTGGTAGAACAAATGACGTTGCAATTCTTCCAAGCGGAAAAAAATCACCAGGTTTGACCTTTTATTATGTAACCAAAAGTATTATTGAAGATGATGGAAACGTAAAAGAATTTATCATCAAACAAACCAAAATTGATACTTTTGAAATTGAATATGTTGCTGAAAAAGAATTAGTTTCAGAACAAATTCAAAAAATAAAAGAAGCCATCGATTTGTATTTAGAACCGAATTTAAACTTCACTTTTACAAGAAAAACCGTTTTAGAAAGAACCAATCGCGGGAAACTAAAACAATTTAAATCGTATTTATAAATATGAATAAAATCTTACATTTGTTTTTTTCAATTAAAAACTTATGACAGATCAATCTTTACTTTCTGAAGAAACAATTTCTAATAAAATATATTTTATTCGCGGTCAAAAAGTGATGCTGGATCGTGATTTGGCAATTCTGTATGGAATAGAAACTAAAGTTCTAAAACAATCTGTAAAAAGAAATTTGTCTAGATTTCCTGAAGATTTTATGTTTGAACTGGATAAATCAGAGTTTGAAAATTGGAGGTCACAATTTGTGACCTCCAATTCTGATAAGATTGGTTTACGATATGCACCAATGGCTTTTACTGAACATGGTGTTATGATGCTTTCAAGTGTTCTAAAAAGCGACAAAGCTATTCAAACCAATATTCAAATCATGCGTATTTTCACGAAAGTGAGGCAAATGCTTTTAGATACAACCGAAATTAAAGTTGATATTATGCAGATTCAGAAGAAATTAGAAAATCATGATAAAAATATTGAATTGGTATTTTCTTATTTAGATGAATTGACCGAGAAGAAAGAAAATGAATCTGAAAGAGTGAAGATTGGCTATAAAAAATAGCTTTCTAAGGTCACAAATTGTGACATCGAGTTTGTGATTAACTTTTAGAATAAGGCTTGAAAATTAGATTAAAATTGTCAAAAACATAGCCAGTGGTTTCAACCACTCGACACCATAAATTTCCGCAATACGTTTCCCACGGTTGAAACCGTGGGCTATGTTTTGAATAAGATATAGATAAAATTAGAGGTCACAAATTGTGACCTCCAATTCTAAACGAAATTCTTTAAGGTCGCAATTTGCGACCTTGAAACTTGAAGTCGCAATTTGCGACATCAAGTTGAATTTTAAACCTTCTTTATAAATTTTGGTTTGATAATCAATTGAGTAAACAAAAACCTCATCATTAATAAAACAGAAAAAACTAAATTATATCCATGAAAATCGCGATAAACTCCAAAATTATGTTTGATCAATTTAAACTTTGAAGAGGAAATAGAATCTTTTCTGATTCTATAAAAAGCGAGACTTTCTGGAACTGCTTTTGCCGTTTGTATTTGTTTTAGAATTGTAAGCCATATTCTCCAATCTTGCCTTTTCTCAGAAGATTCTAATTTGATTTTTCCGAAATATTCTGCATCATAAATAGCAGTAAGATTACCCACGTAATTGCAAAAAAACAATTCTTTATACGTTAAAGGATTTGGAGATTCGACTCTTCTGTTTAAGCTATTTCCTTCTTCATCAATCGAATCGTAATAACTAAAAGTAAATGGCTGATTATTTGCTTTTAAAAACTGAATCTGTTTTTCCAATTTATCCGAAAACCATACGTCATCAGCATCGAGATAGGCAATGTATTTTCCGGAAGCTTTTTCTAAAGCTTCATTTCGGGCAAAACCATTTCCGCAATTTTTGGATAGTTTGAATAATTTTATTCTGCTATCATCTTGGGCAAATTCTTCTATAATAGAAACTGTTCCATCTGTAGAAGCATCATCAACCAAAATCATTTCCCAGTTTTGATAGGTCTGATTTTGAACTGATTCTATAGTTGCTCTAATGAACGTTTCAGTATTGTATGTTGGTGTTAAAATAGATACTAAATCGTTCATTAGATTTATTATTCTTTCAGAATCTTAATTTATTTTATATAGCTTGAAAAATCTTTGTGTTCTTCTTTAGCCAGTTCTTCAGGAGATAAAGATTTGAAATACTCATATGTGATTTTCATTCCTTCTGCACGGTTAACTTTTGCTTCCCATCCTAACAATTCTTTTGCCTTTGTAGTATCTGGCTGACGCTGTAAAGGATCGTTTATTGGCAATGGATGATAAACCACTTTCTGGTTTGTTCCTGTCAATTTAATGATTTCTTCCGCAAAATCTTTAATCGTGATTTCGTCTGGATTTCCAATGTTTACTGGATAAACGTAATCTGAATGCAACAATCTGTAAATCCCCTCAACTTGATCGTCTACATAACAAAAAGAGCGCGTCTGCATTCCATCACCAAAAATCGTTAAATCTTCGCCACGTAAAGCCTGACCAATAAAAGCAGGAATTACACGTCCGTCGTTCAGTCGCATTCTTGGTCCGTAAGTATTAAAAATACGCACGATTCTGGTTTCTACGCCGTGAAAAGTATGGTAAGCCATTGTGATCGATTCCTGAAAACGCTTTGCTTCGTCGTAAACACCACGTGGACCAATTGTATTTACGTTTCCGTAATATTCTTCGGTCTGAGGATGCACTAAAGGATCTCCGTAAACCTCAGAAGTCGATGCAATCAAAATTCTTGCTTTTTTAACTCTCGCTAATCCTAATAAATTGTGTGTTCCTAAAGAACCTACTTTTAAAGTCTGGATTGGAATTTTTAAATAATCAATCGGACTTGCCGGCGAGGCAAAATGCAATATATAATCCAAATCGCCCGGAACATGTACAAATTTGGTAATATCATGATGATAAAACTCGAAATTTTCAAGTTTGAATAAATGTTCAATATTCTTAAGATCTCCCGTGATTAAGTTATCCATTCCGATTACAAAGTAACCTTCTTTGATAAATCTATCACATAAGTGTGATCCTAAAAATCCTGCCGCTCCAGTTATAAGTATTCTTTTCATGATATTTATTTAACATCGCAAATGTAACTGATTTGAAAATTATTTTCAGTTATCTTTCGTATTTATGTTGCTTTTAAAGACTCTTGATGTTCCTTATATTTTATTTCTACAAATTCTTTCATTTCTTTTTCAAATCGCTGCTTTGAAAAAGAAATAGAATGTTTGCGTATTATTTTGGGGTCAAAATTTTTAGTTCCAAAATGAATTACTGCTTCTTTAATTTTCTGAGCAGATTGTTCATCGAAGAAAATTCCTGTTTCGTTATCAACAACAGTTTCCATCGTCCCTCCTTTGGATAAAGCAATAACAGGAGTTCCACAAGCTTGAGCTTCAACAGGTATTATACCGAAATCTTCTTCTGCGGCAAAAACAAATGCTTTTGCTTTCTGCATTAAACTTCTCAGATTTTTATTATCAACAAAACCAACAAATTCTATATTGTTTTTGGCTATTTTTTGAAGTTTTTCTAATTCTGGCCCGTCTCCAGCAACTATTAATTTTAAATTGGGCAGTTCATTAAAAGCTTCCACAATAAGCTGTGTTTTTTTATACGGAACCAGCCTTGAAGCTGTTAAATAATAATCTTCTTTAACTTCTTCTAAACTAAAAAAATCAACATCAACAGGCGGATAAATTACTGTCGATTCTTTCTTATATGATTTTTTAATTCGTTTGGCAATATGCTTCGAATTGGCAATAAAATAATCTACATTTTCTGAATTAGAAAGATCCCATTTCTGGATTTTATTTAAGACCGATTTTGCATACAATCCTTTTAAACCTTTGGTTAATCCGGCATCTTTTAAATATTGCTCTCTTAGATCCCAAGCATAACGCATTGGCGAATGGCAATAACAAATATGAAGCTGATTTTTTTCTACTTTTATCCCTTTTGCTACTGCAGATGAAGAACTGATTATCAGATCATAATCGCTTAAATCAAACTGTTCTATCGCAATTGGAAATAACTGTAAAAATTTACGATGGTTTTTCTTTACTGTAGGTAGTTTTTGAATAAAGCTGGTTTTGGCTTTTTTACCATTCAAAATAAACTTTCGATCTTCATCGTTCAAAAAGTCAATTAATGCAAAATGGTCAAAATCGTTCCAAATTGAGTTTATAGAATGAATCACTTTTTCGGCTCCTCCATTTACATAATACCAATCGCTAATAAGGGCTTTTTTCATTTTTATTGCATTATTTTTCTCGTAAGATAATACACGTAATAGGCATTTTTGCCAAAAGTGATATTTAAAAAATATAAAGTTTTCGGAATCCAATGATCGAACAAATCTAATTTTTTTAATTCAGATTTGAGCTCTTTTAAAGTTTCTTTCGAAACCCCGACATTCATTTCAAAAACATGAAAAGACTGTCTGACCATTAATTCTCTTCGCAATTCTTCACGAATTTCAATATTATATAAATTACCAACCTCTTTTCCGATGTCTAAAACTCCTTTCCACATGGAGGCTCTTCCTTTGGCAGAATAAGATCCAGGAATATGAAGATTTCCATCTTTTTCAGAATCTCCAAATAATGGTGGATTTCCTGCTCTCCCTCCCACTGAAGGATTTGCTAGATAACCAATTCCAGTCGTACAGAAAGCGTTTGCCGCAAGATAAATTTGGTAAAATAAAGTTCCATCGTATTTATCTGTAGCTAGTTTTTTTGCCCATTCTTTATTAATAACTAATCCTCCAACAAAACCACACATTCTGAAAATTAGTTTCGCAGAATCATTTTTTCCGATAATAGCTTCCGTTGACAAAATTCTAGAAATTCCGAGTGGTTTATTTATATCTTTTTCAAAACGAATGAACGGTCTCGAAATCATAGCAATTGATTCATTTCTTTTACAAAAATTGTCAATTTCATTTAAACCGTTTTTCAAAAATAAATCATCGTTACCAATTAATATCACCCATTTGCAAAGCGCTAAATCAATTAGTTTTCGAATATTTGCATCGTATCCTAAGTTTTTTTCATTTTCTATATAAGAAAGAATTACATTTTTGGTGTTAAAAATAGTATGATACTTTTCTACAATAGCCCGTATTGCATTTCTTTCTTTAGAAAAATCTTCGCAAATTATAATTTCGTTTGGCAGCATATCCATTTCATAAATAGATTCTAATAAATCTTTAAATTCATTTGGCCTGCCGTAAGCGGGAATTGCGATACTATATCCTTGCGTCATTTTTATATTAAAAAAACTTACATTTTCTGATTTTATCAAAAATATAATTTTAATTTGTATTTGCTAGAAATAAAAAATCAAGTTTCTGTGTAAAATTTAACAACAAACTATATAGTGCTTAAAAACATATCATTGAGCTTTGGAATAAATTTTATTAATTTATTATTTCCATTGTTATTAATTCCATTTTACATCAAAACATTTGGAATTGATACTTACGGTTTAATTGCAATATCCATGGCATTCATTAATATAGTTTCTGTTTTATATGATTATTCCTGGTATGCATTTGCGCCGATAGAGATTCAAAAAGTAAAAAACGAGCCCAGTTTAATCAATCAATATATTTCTAAAATCATTAATTGCAAGATTGCGGTATTTCTGCCATCTGTATTTTTATTACTTGCTTTTATTTTATGTTCTGAAATAAAATACAATATGATTTTTTCATTTTCATTACTGGTATTTCTATTTTCAAGATCTCAAAACAACCTCTGTTTCTTTATCGGATTGGATAAAGTTTTTCCTTATTTCATCATTAATACTATTGTAAAAATTGGTTGTATTGCCCTGATTTTTATAACTCTACTTGAAAAAACTGATTATCAGTTTGTTTTTTACTATCTGGGAATATCTGATATTCTAATTTTCATTCTTTCTACTTTATATTTAGTCAAAAAAAATGATTTTAAGTACCATTTTTCATCTATTTCAGAAATTTACGATGAACTTGTTTTTGGCCATAAATTGTTTTTAACCAACCTAACTATTTGTGCTCTGATGAATTCGAGTACGATAATTTTAAGTGTCTTTTTTGACAATAGGATTGTAGGAATTTATAATGTCGCAGAGAAAATTATTATGCTTTGCAAACAATCAATCAGTGTATTATTTCAAGGTGTTTATTTTAAAGCTTGCGAAATTGGAATTTCAAAGATTAAACAGCTCAACCATTTCCTAAAATCAATTTTTTGGGCTTATTTTTTAATGTATGGCTTTGGAGGTCTTTTATTAATTGTTTTTCCCAATTTAATCATTAGTATTTTAAGTTCAGAATATACTATTAATTCCTCTCTATATTTAATTTACCTTGCTCCAATCCCGCTTATTAATGCATTGAACCAATCTGCTTACATGTCGTTATTACTGCATCATAAAAAAAGCATTTATTTTAATGCGCATCTTTACGGACTGATTATTAATATTATTCTTTCTTTTGTTCTATGCTATTTTATGAAAGTTTATGGTATAATTTTATCTTTAATTTTAACTGAAGTATTTATAACTGTTTATCTCAATTTTGCCATTGTCAAAAATGACGAGTTAAATTTTTTCAAGAACAAAACTGTCTAAAATGAATTTTTCAAAAAAGCTTATTAAACCAATACTTTATTTGCTTGTAGGTTCTTCTCTGATCTATTTTATAGAAGCTTTTCAATCTATTATGATGATTGTAACAGCTTTGTTATTAATAAGTTTTACTACGTTTGAAGATTTTAAAATTTCTAAAAAGAATGCTCCTTTTCTGCTTTCTTTCTTCATTTTAGCTTTTTATTACACCCTGTTTTTTAGTTCTAAAAGTCTCAAACTTATTGCCGAAAGTTTGCTGTTATTTGTTATTCCGCTCTTGAGCATTTATTTATATCAGTTAGAAACGTTTACAAAAGATCTAAAAAAAATACAATTTGCTTACAGTATTTCGTTGAGCTTACTATGTTTGTATTTTTTAGTTTTTTACATTTATGACATTCCTAATCATCACTTTGATTGGTATTTAGCGCGTTATAATCTAGAATTTTATAATAAAATACATGGCACTTACATTTGTTTATGGATTGCAATTGCTATTTTATTTCTAGCCGATCTCACCTCTGGATTTAAACAGTTTTCTTTGCCGAAAAAGGTTTTATTTAGTGTTATGTTTGCCCTTCTTTTTTCAGGATTAATTATTTACAATTCAAGAAATATTATTGTTGGTCTTATTATAATTTCGAGTATTCGATTTCTGCTATTAAAAAAACGAAACAAAACGATTTCAAAAAAACTGCTTTTTCTGGTCTTATTTGCCGTTATCACTGTTATTTTGTTATCGCAACGTTATCTAGAAGATATTCAATTTTTATTTGAAAATTCGTTTAAAAATTCGACTCGATACGCGGCTTGGTCTTGTAGCGCTCAATTAATTTACGACTCCAATTTTTTGGGTATGGACTTTAATTTAATTCAGGAAAAATTAAACGAATGTTATGTTCCTTTTCACAGTTTGGAACTAACAAAATTTAAAATTAATTCTCACAATCAATATCTTGATTTTTTATTAAAAGGTGGAATTTTAATGCTTTTGGCTTTTATTTCGATCTTGTTCGTAAAAGTAAAATACGCTCTTAAAAGCCACAATTACTTGTATTTATCAGTAACCATCTTGTTTGTTATTTCATTTATAACCGAAAATATTCTGGTAAGACAATATGGAATTTACAGCTATTTTTTATGTGATGTTTTGTTTCTCGGTTCTATTCTTGGAAATAAAAATCATAGTAGATATGAAGTAAAAAAATACTAATGTTGGTATATATAGCATACATCCATCGCTACAGCAAACAAACAAATAAATCATACAGCCAACTAAATAGAGATAATTGTTGTTTTTGGTTGTAATGGCAATATAAACCGGCATAAAAAAAGAAAAGCAAAACAGTAAAATTCCAACAAAACCAAGTTGTTTAAAAATAGACAAATACACAATTTCTTCAATAAACTTAAAAGTTTGGCTTCCAAAAAAGCTTAAACCACTTACTTGTCTAATCTGCTCGATTCTTCCTCCTAATTTTGAATCTAAAATAAACCCAGATAATGAGCCATATTGAAAATAACGATTCATAAAAAATGTCCCGATAACAACCAGAATTAATCCCAGTAAAGCATAAATTCTTATCAGTCTGAAAATACTGTCTTTATAAATAAGCACAAAATAAAACAGTAATCCAAGCCAGACAGTTCTTGATAATGTAAGTATTAAAGCCAAAATTACTATCATCAATTTTATCTTAGAAGTATTTTTTTGATGAAAAATAGGAAATAGCATTAAAAGGCAAACTCCAAAAATGTTTCCATTATTGTAGGTAGAAATCAGCTTATAAAGCGAACCTCTCATATTGTATTTTCCTTCTAAAGTGCCCAAATCTCCTGCATTTACAGTCACATAAGGAATTTCAATATAATGCCCCGTAACTTGCTTGAAAATAAAAAGCAAAACGCCATACAAAGAAACTAAAAATACTGCCTGAGTTATTTTTTCTTCTATGAAGTAATAATTTATTTTCTTTAAAAATGGACTTAAAAAAAGGTAAAAGAATAACGGAAGAAATGCAAAACTCACGTAGAAAGCCACAAGATTTCCAAGTGAACCTGAATATCCTCTAAAAATCAGATTTAACGAAAAATAAACAACAAATGGCAAAGTCGCCAAGTAACAAGTAAGATGTTTGGACTGTACTAAAAATGCCTTTTTTTCTAGCAGTATTATAATTAAAAGCAGAAAAATTAGCCCTAAATATAAATATCCCCAAGTGAAAGGTATTCCTGCAATTTTGAAGCCTCCTTTTGGCAGATAAACTAAAAATAGCAACGCAATAAAAAAAAGATACTCTCTAATTTTTTCGTTATTCAAAATAAGTTTAAAATTAAATCGCATCTTTTTTTAACTATTTTTTACTTGTAAATATTTAGTATTTAAGTCTTTGTAATTCGTCCATTAATTCTTTATTACCCATCAAAAAAGGATCATATTGATTATTAACCTGACTTAGTTTGTAACCGAAGTAGTTTGGATCCCAGGTAACAAATTCGTTACCATAAAAATATTTTTTGTAAGCTTCAAAATCTCCATCAATTACTTTCGAATTATGTTGTATAGAGATATTTTTGATAGTAACATTCTGCTGAGTAGTATTATAACCTAAATCTACTCGAATATTTTCAGGAAAAACTTTATCTGGAAAATTGACTACAATTTTTTGCATTTCGTTTGATGCATAAACTGGTCGAAAAACTGAGTTTTCATCTTTCCATTCCCCGCCTTCCGGCAAATAAAAAATCTGTAGTTTATCATTTTTTGCAAAAACAGCTTCAATAGTAACGGTAAAAACATCTTTTTTTCTGGCTATGTTTTCTTCCTTTTTCCCACAAGATGATAGTAATAAAGCAATTAAAACGCAGGTCGAAATGACTTTAAATTTCATTTTAAAAAAATTATATTATTTGTTTTTTTCTTTTTCTACAAGTAAAAGCTGCTTTTTGTAAAATGCCTTAAATGAATTAAGAAGCACAAAAAGTAAAATAAATAAAAACGGAAGATAAAACTTTAGCTTACTATTTATCGATTTTTTGCTTTCTACATTAATTGTACTGCTTATTTCTTTGATTGTTTTATTGTAACTAATCAATTTAAGTCTATTTCTTCCTTGATCTTCAATTAATGTTTGTTTTGTTTTTATAAGATCATTCAGTTGCGTATTCTCGTTATAATAAACCAATTTGTCATTTCGAGTTCCTTTTGCAACATTAGAAAAATTACTTAAAACAGTATTAATCTGCTTGATAATCGAATCGTTTTGAACAATATTTGATTGTAAATTTTTTAATTCAATTTTCTGAATAGCATTAAAATATTCTGAATTATTTAAAAAATTTAAAATCGGCGTCGCAAAATCTGAATCATTTCCTATTTTACTTGTAGTAAAAGAAATCGTGTGATATCTGTAGTTTTTACTGGTTATGGTGTCTACCAATATTTTATTGATATCGCCATTTTCGGCCATAAGTTCCAATAATTGAAAATTACGCTCTTTGTTTTCTACAAACTTATAAGCTTCAACTATTGGCCTGATTAGAATTCTTTTAATCAATTTTGGCTTTTTAACACCAACAACATTTTTTAGAAAAACAGTATCATTTGAAATCAATTTTGACTGCAGCAGATCAATTTTTGAATACAAATAATCTACACTTTCAAAATTTGGTTCTACAATAATTTGATTACTGTATGTTTTTCTTGTTGTATCTAAATACCAGCCAATTGCAAAACCAGTTACGATCAATACTAAAACTATAATCCAGTTTCTTAGAAAGAATTGAATACTGTTAAAAATAGAACGATTGAGTCTCTCAAAAAAGTCACTAATTTTTTTTGAAATCTGAACTAAATCAATCTCCTGATCTTCCTGGTTCTGCGGTACTTTTGTACTCATTTACGACTATTTAATATTGAAAATCTGTTCTAAAATTTTAATGGTAATCAAATATGTTGGTTTTACACCAGTTGTTCCCAATCCGCCAGAAGCCAAAGTACTTCCTGTCTCCAAAGGATTATCTGAAGCATAATAAGCATAGCGAACTTTAATATCGTGTGGCACGCTTTTTCTAATTTTTGATGCCGACTGAATTGCTTTTTGGTAATAAGATCCTTCCATTTCAAGACCAATTACACCCCAAGTAGATTCGTGGAAGAATTTCAATAAATCTCTGTTTTGCAATGAAGTTCCAAGAACGGTTACCATTGCGCCTTCATAAATGTCAATATCGTTTCCTTCGAACATTGCGCCTGTAAGTTCATTTTCGAAGAAATAATTATCTGCAGTTCCTTCATTTATATGTGCTGTTGGAATCATGATATCTCCTTTTCCACCTTCTAGAATTCCAGCTTTACCCATAATAGAAACTGATTTTACGTTAAGTAAAGTTTCTTTTTTAAATGGCTTCAAAAGCTCGTCGATTGTTTCATAAGCCTGCTCTCCAAAAGCATAATCCATTACGATAATAACAGGTTTATCTTCACCAACATTAGCGTGTGAAAAAGCTGTTTTTGACCAGTCAATTTTAGCTGTGTCAAAAATTTGAACATCGATATTGGTTCCCGAACAATCTGGCAGCGAAACCATTCCGTTTTTTAAAGCCAAATCTTCTACTTGAGATCTGATTTCTTTTGAACCTGAGCTGCTTAATTCCTCATAAATAAAGAAATCTGTTTTTCCTTTATACTTTGTTTTCAGCAAAGGCGTTGCAAAAATCGAATTCATCACACTATGCATGTTAGCACTGATAACGTGAATTGGTCTTTTCAGTAAATTGTTTGCTTTTAAAACTTCCTTAATATTTGTCGCCCAGATTTCTCCATGAATATGGTGTCCTAATCTTTCACGTAAAACTGGACTAAAAGTAATTGTACGTTTGTTGTTTTCAACAATTTCTTCAATCGCCAGTTTTCCTAACCAGTAAATAACGTGCAAGAAACGATCTGGCGCATTTTCTGAACCAAAAGCGTCATAAATATCTAAAACTTCCTCAAAAGTTCTCGCTAAAATATTGGCAACATGCGAAATTGCTTTTTCTTTTTCTACCAAAGTAAGCTTTTTAGTCTGCATAACTGCTTGCTCTAGTTTCTGCCAATCGCGAGAAACCTCTCCTCCATCGTCTATTAAAACTCTGTTTTTGATTTTATGAGATTCGATGAAAATGAAAGTCAAATGCGTCAGGATATCATAAATATCTGAACGCCCGCGCGTGATTTCGACATTCATTTGCTCTTCATCAATTCTATAGCAGTTTCTTCTTCTTTTTGGAGGAACAATCGGCTGAAAATGCGATTTAGAATAGCCTTCGTCCGAAGTTAAATTTATGAATCGACATTGCTCAATTCCAATTGGAAGACGCTCAATAACGTACAAAAGTCCGTTTAACTCTACTTTTTCTTCGGCAATATTTCCATAAATTTCTGGGCGTAAAGCCAATAATGATTCGCGTAAGCTGTCACCAGAAACTCCCATTGGTTTGTAAAAACCTCGGTTGAATAAATGGCGCATTGTAATGTACATTTTTTCTATCGCGGCAGAAGATTCCTGCGCTCTTGATCTCGATATATGTTTAGTTTCTTTCATGTCTTTTTAATTTTAAAATCATCTTCATTTGTAAAGAAGATGTGAATATTTCAATAAACGAAAGTAGGAATTATATATACAACTTTAATGAATTTCCATTTAACAAATTGTTAGAAAGCCTAAATCATTGATTTTCTTTGTATTCATTAAAAATTTTTACAATACCTGGATTTTGATTCGAATAAATAATTTTAATAGTATCGTTCACTCTAAAATAATCCGAACGAAAATTTACTGAATACTTATCATTCCCATATTCAATAAAAATATAATTATTTCCTTTTATGTTTTTGTTTATTTTTTTTAAAACAATGTTTTCAATTACTCCATTTGTTGTCAATTCATTGTTTTCATAAATTTTTACAGAATATCTAAATAAAAAAATGGTTAAAAACAAAATTGGAAATCCAATAAAGGAAATTGCTCTCTTAAATCTTTCAGCTTTTTTTAAACCTATTTCCGAAACATAATATTCATTGCTGATTAAATCGAATGGAGAAATAAACTGATGATGATCGATATTAACTACTAAAAGTCTAATTATCATTATAGTAAGAAACAATATTCCGATCCAGCATATTCCGATAGAAAGTAATAAAATGATAGTACCTTTATTTAAACCTGAAAAAATTAATGGATCTGTCCACCAATATTTAATCGCCAATAAAATACCTATTGCATTTAATATTAAATAAATCGATAAATATTTTATTTTTGTTTTTAGATTCATTCGATTTTAATTTCAGACAATTATCAAATATATTTCTCTACCTCAAATTATCCGCAATATCTCTATTATTTGATAATCTCGGAATCTTATTCTGTCCGCCCAGTTTTCCTTGTGATTTCATATAATCTTGAAATCCGTTTTTAGAAACTTTCGTGATCACTACTTTTCTTAAAACATTTCCGGTAATTAAGTCATCGTAATAGATATTTTGCTTTCGCATCGAACTGTCAATCGTTTCAGCAAAAACTTCCATGTTTTCAGGCTCTTTTTCAAACTCAATCAGCCATTCATGATACGGAAGTCCGTTATCTGGATTAATCTGAGGTGCCACGGTAAATTCATTGATTACTATATTAGTTGAATTTACAGCTTCTTTCATCGCATTTTCGACTTCATTAGCAATAACGTGTTCGCCAAAAGCCGAAATATAATGTTTGATACGTCCAGAAACTATAACACGGTACGGCGCCAAAGATGTAAATTGAACAGTATCTCCAATATTATAACGCCAAAGTCCTGCGTTGGTAGAGATAATCAAGACGTAATTTACTCCTAGCTCAACTTCACCAATTGTATATACTTTCGGGTTTTCGCTAAAAAATTCATCTGCTTTTATAAACTCATAGAAAATTCCTGAATTCAAAAGTAATAACATTCCTTTTTCTTTCTGCGAATCTTGGTACGCAAAAAATCCTTCAGAGGCAGGAAACAATTCAATGCTATCTACTTTTTTACCTATCATCTGTTCAAATTTCGCTCGATAAGGCTCGTAATTTACTCCGCCGTAAATAAACAGATTAAAGTTTTTGAATATCTCGCTAATCTTTTTCCCTTCGCTTTTTTGCTGTAGACGTTCAAAATACATCTGTACCCAAGACGGAATTCCAGAGATAACCGACATATCTTCTTTTATGGTTTCGTCTACAATGGCATCTACTTTGGTTTCCCAATCATCAATACAATTGGTTTCCCAAGACGGCATTCTGTTTTTCTGTAAATATTTAGGAACAAAATGTGCTACAATTCCCGAAAGTCTGCCAAATTTAATTCCGTATTTTTCAGTCAGGATTGGACTTCCCTGCAAAAAAATCATTTTTCCGTCAACAAAATCGGCTTTTCCAGTTTCGTTAATATAATGAAGAATTGCATTTCGCGCCGCTTCTATATGATACGGCATGGATTCTTTGGTAAGCGGAATAAATTTTGCTCCAGACGTTGTTCCCGAAGTTTTAGCAAAATATAATGGTTTCCCTTTCCAGAGAATATCAGCTTCTCCTTTTACAACTTTTTCTACATAAGGTTTTAAATCTTCATAATCCCTTACAGGAACAAGTTTCTGAAAATCTTCGAAAGTTTTTATTTGATTAAAATAATGATCTTTTCCAAATTCGGTGTCTTGAGCATTTTCAATCAGACTTTCAAAAACCTTTTGTTGCGTTTCAACAGGTTTTTCGGCCCATCTAAGCGTTTGTTTATATATTTTTCGGGCAAAAATTTTCGCCGCAATTGACTTAATTGACATTTTCAGTGGTATTATTTTTTGTCACTTTTCCTTTTGTCTTTAGATTCAGCCTTGATTTCTTTTTCTGTTTCGGCTACGTCTTCTCTCAATTTTATTTCAGCATCAGATGCTTTCATATTTACATCTGAAGCATCTTCAACAGATTCTGATAATATTGAATCTTTATTAAATTTTGAATATTCTAGTTCGCCCTTTAAAACTTTCTGAATGCCTTTTATGTAAATTTCATTCTGTCTTAAAGCCGTTTCTAAAGAATCTGATTTAATTGCTAGTCTAGTAGCGTTTCGTTTTAATTCTGTAGAAGAATATCCTGGAATAAATTCGCGAAGCGGTGTAAAAGCAATAATAAAAGTAGTAACCAAAATTAGAAATATTCCTCCTAAAGTAAACGTTACAAAGACATTCATTAAAGTAAGCCTAAAAGAAAATATCTCTTCAAAAGTGTCTTCATTTAAAATTACTAATCGGTTTTTAATGAACAGTTTTTTCCTAAAATTCCCTTTATTTTTTTTAGTCATTATGCTTCTTTATTCTAGCAAATATAGTAATTAATCGTCACGAAATTTGTTCGAAAAATTTCATGAAGACCTATAATTTACGATTTTATAAAATATTTAACGCGGTTTCATACAAATATTTTAAACTAAAAATACTTCTATTTCGTATATTTCTATATACCTTTGCGGAATAATTAAGAAAAACAATTTGCTTCGGCATTAAATATATTAGTCATGGGAAGATTAGGTCTTACAGAAATCCTTGTTATCGTAGGTATTGTGATATTACTTTTTGGAGGTAAAAAAATTCCAGAATTAATGAAAGGTTTAGGAAGTGGAATTAAGGAATTTAAAAACGCTGCTAAAGACGATCAACCTGCTGCTTCTAAAAAACAAGAGGAAGAAACGAAATAATAAATTCGAAAAAATTAAAATCCCAGATTACAATGTAGTCTGGGATTTTTTATTGCTTACAAATTTCGCCAAATTTTCTGAGAGAAAATTTCTATATATTTGACGCAAACTTATGTATATGAAAAAAACTCTACTCTTTTTACTTTTCTTTTTACGGTTTATTTCTTTATCAGCTCAAAATCCAGCTGAAATTGAACACAATTTCGGAACAATTCCTGGATTTGATGACGAAGTAAAATGTATACTAATTCAATCTGATGGAAAAATAATTATGGCTGGAAAATTTTCTAGCTATAACGGAAACTCCAACATCAAACAAATAGTTCGTTTAAATCCTGATGGAAGTATTGATTATTCTTTTAATTATATTAGAGAGGGTGAATATTATGAAATATTGTCTATTGCATTACAATCTGATGGAAAGATACTTGTGGGAGGCACAAATTATCTCGCAGAAAAACGATTAATTCGTTTAAATGTTGATGGTAGTAAAGATAATACTTTTGACGTAGGATCGAATTTTATTGTAAAAAATAGGGTAAGTTCTATAAGCATACAACCAGATGGTAAAATACTAGCAGCTGGTGATTATTTAATAGCACGTTTAAATTCGGATGGAAGTAATGATGCCTCTTTTAATTTAGGAACTGGTTTTGATAACAAAATTTCATCTATAGCTCTACAACAAGATGGAAAAATAGTTGCAGGAGGATCGTTTAATAAATTTAAAGGAATTAATCAAAATTATTTAATTCGTCTAAATTCGGATGGAAGTAAAGATAGTACATTTGATATTGGGACTGGATTCAATGGTTTCGTTAATACTATTATTATTCAGCCAGATGGAAAAATAATAGTAGGAGGTCGTTTTGGCACTTATCAAGGAAGTTCTCAAAATCGTTTGATTCGCCTAAATACAAATGGAAGTAAAGATTCCTCTTTTGTTGTTGATAATTATAGAGATGTAAACGATTCGACAGGTGTAACTTCTTTGGCGCTACAGTCAAATGGCAAAATAGTTGTTGGCTACGGGGGTAGTGGTAACTCCGATAAATCAGCAGTTTTGCAATATTTAAACCCAGATGGAACGAAAGATCAAAATTTCATTGGAACTAGATTCAACCATGATATTTATTCTGTAGCTATTTTAAATGATGGAAAAATATTGGTTGGAGGTAAATTTCGAGGTTGGCGAAACAATATTCAGTACTATAATATTCAATATTATATGGTTTGTTTAAATGCTGATGCAACCAAAGATATGACATTCAATAAAGAAACTGGTTTTGACGGTATAATATTATGTTCTGCTTTGCAAAAAGATGGTAAAATTTTGGTTGGTGGTTATTTCAATAATTATAAAGGAATTCTACAAAGAAATCTGATTCGTTTAAATTCTGATGGAAGTATTGATAATTCTTTTAATTTGCAATATAAATTCAATAATTCAATTACTTCTATAATCTTACAACCAGATGGGAAAATATTAGTAATGGGTTCATTCACTTACTATGATAACAATAACTATAACACCTCTAAACAGTATCTCGTACGTTTAAATCCTGATGGAACATTAGACACTTCTTTCGCTAAGAGATTTGATTATGAAGTTAGCGCAATAGCTTTACAAACTGATGGAAAAGTATTAGTTCATACATATCAAGATAATTTTCCTAACCTCCCAAAAAACAAATTATATCGATTAAATCAAGATGGAACTCAAGATCAATCTTTCTTAACAGGGACAGATTTTAACAATGTAGCCTATAGTATTGTTGAACAGTCAGATGGAAAAATACTTGTAGGCGGTCAATTTACTTCTTTTCAAGGAACCACTCAAAATCGTTTAATTCGTTTAAATGCTGATGGAAGTAAAGATAATTCGTTTAATATAGGAACAGGATTTGATGCCAGCGTTAGATGTATAACTTTACAAGATGATGGAAAAATTTTAGTTGGCGGTGATTTTGACAATTTTAAAGAGATTCCTCAAGTAAATTTGATCCGATTAAATAAAGATGGAATTAAAGATGAATCATTTGATTTGGGAATTGGTTTTGGACATTTACCCAGATCAAGTTACAGCTTGGGTGTTAAATCAATAGTTTTACAAAAAGATAAAAAGATAATTGTTGGAGGAGAATTTCAGTCTTATAAAGAAAGTGTTCAAAATCGCTTAATTCTTTTAAATACTGATGGAAGTAAAGACAATTCCTTTGATATAGGAACGGGATTTAACGCTCCTATCGAGACTATAGCATTATACTCAGATGGAAAAATATTACTAGGAGGATGGTTTTTATCTTATAAAGACCAGCTTTCTTCAAATTTAATTCGTTTAAAAGGAACTGAGGTTGTTTTATCAAACGAAGATTTCATCAAAGAAAACAAATCATTTTCTGTATGGCCAAATCCAGTAAAAAATACATTAAATATTAACTCACTTAATAAATCTAATTACTCAGTAAAAATTTATGATTTGTTAGGAAGATTGATTTACACAAAAGAAAATGTAAATACTTCAATAGATGTAAGCTCTTTTACATCAGGTTTGTATTTAATTAAAATAAAATCCGAAAATGGAGAAGCTTCACAAAAGTTTATAAAAATATAATCCTTTGATTTAAAAAGTAAAACTCCCAAATTACAATTGTAATTTGGGAGTTTTTTTTATTTAAAGATTCCAACCGTTTTGGAATTTAAGAAATTGGAATTTTTACAAAACCATCGTCAACTGAATTCTCTTTCTATCTTCATCAACCTCAGTAACTTTAACATCAACATGCTGATGTAATTTTACCACTTCGTTTACATCGCTTACAAATCCAGCTTTTAACTGCGAAATATGCACTAAACCGCTTTCTTTGATTCCGATGTCAACAAAACAGCCAAAGTTGGTGATGTTATTAACAATTCCTGGTAATATCATTCCGGTTTTCAAATCTTTTATTGATTTTACGTTGGCATCAAACTCAAAAACCTTAGCCGACTTTCTCGGATCCAATCCAGGCTTTTCAAGCTCTTTTATAATGTCTTTTAGCGTAAGTAAACCAATTTCAGGTGTAACATACTTTTCTGGCTTAATAAGCGCTGTTTTCTCTTTATTTGCAATTAATTCATTTAAAGAAATATTCAAATCCTTCGCCATCTTTTCAACAACCGGATAAGCTTCTGGATGTACTGCCGAATTATCCAACGGATTTTTAGCATTTGTAATTCTAATAAACGCCGCTCCTTGCTGATATGCTTTGTCTCCAAGACGAGGCACTTTTTTAAGCTGTTTTCTGTCTTCAAAAGGTCCGTTTTCAGAACGGTATTGTACAATGTTTTCCGCCAGCTTCTCCCCGATTCCACTCACATAACTCAATAAGTGTTTACTTGCGGTATTAATATTAATTCCAACCGAGTTTACACAACGTATAACCGTGCTGTCCAATTCTTCTTTAAGTTTCGTTTGGTCAACATCGTGCTGATACTGTCCCACTCCAATTGCTTTTGGGTCGATTTTTACCAATTCGGCCAAAGGATCTGAAAGTCGTCGCCCGATTGAAACTGAACCACGAACAGTCACATCGTAATTTGGAAATTCTTCACGCGCAATTTTTGAAGCCGAATATACTGAAGCTCCAGCCTCAGAAACCACAAAAACCTGAACTGGTTTGTCAAACGCGATTTTTTTAATGAAAAATTCTGTCTCTCTTGAAGCTGTACCATTTCCGATAGAAATCGCATCAATCTGATACGCATTTACCATCGAACGGATTTTCTTTATCGCCATAGTTTCCTCGTTTTGAGGTGCGTGCGGATAAATGGTTTCATTGTATAATAAATCGCCTTTTTCATCCAGACAAACTATTTTACAACCACTTCTAAATCCAGGATCAATTGCTAAAATACGTTTTTCTCCTAACGGCGGAGCCAATAGCAACTGACCTAAATTATTAGCAAAAACCTGAATTGAATTCGCATCTGCTTTTGCTTTTGCTTCCTGCAACGTTTCGTTACCAATTGCAGGATTCAGTAAACGTTTATAACTGTCTTCAATTGCTAATTGCAAATGAGCTGTTGAATTATTTTGTTTTTTAATGATAATTTCGTCAATAACATCGTAGGCATCGTCGATATCAACATCAATTTTCATTTTGATAAAACCTTCGTTTTCTGCACGAAGCATTGCTAATAAACGGTGCGCTGGCGCTTTTGTCAAAGGCTCTTCCCAATCAAAATACTGATCGAATTTTTTTGCGCCTTCTTCTTCGGCTTTCTTTTTAACCACTTTTGTTGTGATTGTCGCTTTACGTTGAAACAATCTTCTTAATTGTTTACGAACATAGATATTTTCGTTAATCCATTCTGCTACAATATCTCTTGCGCCTTGAATAGCGGCTTCTTCGTTAATAACATTTTCATTAATATATTGTGTCGAAATAAAATCGATATCGGCATCACTTTCAGATATAATCAGTTTAGCCAAAGGTTCTAAACCGAATTCACGCGCAACATCGGCTTTTGTTTTTTTCTTCTTTTTGTATGGAAGGTAAAAATCTTCTATTTCTTGTAAATCAAAACTGTCTTCAATTTTTTTCTTCAAATCGGGTGTAAGCGCTTTTTGCTCTTCAATAGATTTTAAAACCGCTTCTTTACGTTTTATAAGTGTATCATAATCTTTTTGAAGTTTCGCAATCTGCTCAATTACAGTTTCATCTAGATTTCCAGTAGAATCTTTTCGGTAACGCGAAATAAACGGAATCGTACAATCTTCTTCTAATAATTTTACTGTGTTTTGAATACTGACTGCGGGCGCCTGAACAGACTTGGCAATGAATTGAATATTAGTCATACTTTTAATGAAATGATTTTCTTACTTAAAAATGATATAATTTACTTGTTAAAACGTTTCTGCAAAATAGTAAATCATTCGGCTAAAATAATATCTTTGTTTCTAATTTTAAGCCTATGAAAATTTTATTATTATATTTTTTATTGATAAACATTCTGGTTTTTATTTTCGCGGGATATGACAAATCTCAAGCCCGAAAAAATAACCGACGTGTTTCTGAAAAAACCTTGTTTCTCATGGCTTTAACCGGTGGATCTCCAGGGTTATTAACAGCAATGTTATTATTTAGACATAAAACGAGTAAAACTTCTTTTATTGTAAAGTTTGTTGCTATTTTAGTAATTCAAGCTACACTCATAATTGCTTATTTAAACTATAAAAAGTAGATATTAACATTGTTGATAACTCAAAAAAAAGTATATAAATAACTGAATAATAAATACTTAAAATAAAAAACCGAGCAAATTAAAAATTGGCCCGGTGTATTTATGAATAGGTGCGCAGCACCGAATTTTTTTTTGACTTTTTATGCGCAAGCAATTTTGTTCACTCTATTTTGGTGTCTTCCGCCTTCAAAAGCTGTATCCAAGAAAGTTTCAACGATTTCAACAGCTTGATGAATAGAAGTAAACCTTGCTGGAATACTTACAATGTTTGCATCATTGTGTAAACGTGTTAAATACGCGATTTCTTTAGTCCAGCATAAGCCAGCTCTCACTTTCGGGTGTTTATTAACAGTCATTGCGATTCCGTTACCACTTCCGCAGATTACGATTCCAAAATCAGCTTTACCTTCAGATACATCATTGGCAACTGGATGCCCAAAATCTGGATAATCTACAGAAGCATCAGTATCTGTACCGTAGTTAGTTACTTCATATCCTCTCGCTTTCAGCATTTCAACAATTGCTTTTTTATATTCTGGTCCTGCGTGATCGTTTCCTATCGAAATTTTCATTTTTCTATACTATTAAGTTGTGTTATGCAAATTTACTCAATTAATAAATGGTTGCCACGAATTACACCAATTTTCACAAATTTTTTTCTTTATACGTACTATATCAACAAAGCAATTTATAATTATTTTACATTCATAAAATTCATGACTAAAACTCTCATTTCACAACTATCTTACTCTCAAAAACTTATAGGTTATTAACAATTTTAATAAGTCTATAACTATCTCACAATCAATGAAGAATAAACAGAATATTTGTTAAAATTTTAAGGTGTTAATAGGAGTTTGTAATCGCTTGATATTCAATTAACTTTAAGTTAACAGAAAATGTTAATAAGTTCGAAAAGAAAATTAGAAGTTTTTTTTGGTTGTTTCGAAAAAATACTTAATCCAAAACTGGAATGAAATATGCAAGAAAAGTTTCGTGAATTTTTGGAAAAGTTATCAATATCAAAAATACCATTTTCAACAGAAATCAACATATCAACTTATCTACAAAATCAATTCAATTTTGGTTGTCAACCGTTGTTAATTAAAATACAAAAAGTCTTATAAATTAATCATTTAACCAAAAATAACTATGTTGATAACTCAGAATAAATAAGTAAAACGAGATTTCAATGACTTCAAAAAAAAAATTATTCGACATATTAACAAGCTATAATAACAACCAAATTTTTTTAAATTTTAAAAATTCTTTTTTGTTGTATTTAATATATGTTGAAAACTAAAAAAGTTGAAATTGAAAAAATTTTATTTTAGTTTGAATTTTACTCTGATTTGAATTTGTTTTGAATCTTGTTTCAGACGATTTTAAGCGGATTGTTGAGATTGTCCAGAATTTGCTGAACTTCTTCGAAATCGTTGGGATGTACTTTGAGTCTGATGCCTCCAAGCGCAGCCGAGTACATTGGAGCGACAGATAATGTCATTTCGTTTTCAAAAAAATAAGGGATTCCTTCCTGTTCCAGTAAGTGTTTGAGAACCACTGTTTCGTGCTGATAATTGAATACGGCGATGGTTTGAAAGCTTTCCATAAAGGCTGTTTTTGTAAATGTACGAAAAGTTATAATTTTAATAATTCTATTTGTTAAAATCTGTAATCTGATTTCTTATTTGTAATTTTAAACCTTATTAGAAAAGATATATGAGTAAGAAAATTAGAAAGCCGATAAAAAAAGAGAAAGATTTCTCTGGGAAGATCCTGAAGATTTTATCGCAAAATGCTAATAAGCCATTCAATTACAAACAAATAGGAGCAAAGTTAGAACTTGATGATACAAAAAGCAGAAATCAGATTATAAAAGATCTAAAGATTCTGGCAGCTCAGAAAAAAATTATAGAAACAGAACCTGGAAAATACTTAGTAAAAGCTATTAGTCAGGATTACTACGAAGGAACAATAGATATGACGAGCAGAAAAACGGCATATTTTATTTGTGACGAGTTTGAGGAAGATGTTTTTATTCCGACCAATAATTTGAATCGTGCTTTAGATAAAGACAAAGTAAAAGTTTACGTTTATAACAGAAGAAAAGGAAAAAGACCTGAGGGTGAAGTAATTGAAGTTATAGAAAGAGATAAAACAGAGTTTGTAGGTGTAATTGATATGCAGCCGAATTTTGCTTTTGTTTCTACTGCAAACCCTAAAATGTATACCGATATTTTTATCCCTAAAGATAAAATTGGTGAAGCAGAAAACGGTGATGTTGTTTTAGTTAAGATTGAAGATTGGCCAAAAAGAGCCGATAGTCCGTTTGGATCTGTAATTAGAGTTTTAGGAAAACCTGGAGAACATAATACTGAAATTCATGCGATTTTAGCAGAATACGGATTGCCAGCCGATTTTCCTGTTGAAGTAGAAGTTTTTGCACAAAAACTAGATACTTCGATTCAGGAATCTGAGATTGCAAAGCGTCGTGATATGCGTGATACACTTACCTTTACGATAGATCCAAAAGATGCAAAAGATTTTGATGATGCTTTGTCTTTCAAAAAGTTAGAGAATGGAAACTTTGAAATTGGAATTCATATTGCAGACGTTTCGTATTATCTTGAAGAAGGAACAATCTTGGATGATGAAGCGTATCAAAGAGCCACTTCGGTTTATTTGGTAGATAGAGTAGTGCCAATGCTTCCAGAAGTATTGTCTAACTTTGCCTGTTCGCTTCGTCCAAATGAAGAGAAATATACTTTCTCTGCCGTATTTGAAGTTTCTCCAACTGCACAAGTTATTAACCAATGGTTTGGAAGAACTGTAATTTATTCAGATCAGCGTTTTGCTTACGAAGAGGCTCAGCATATTATTGAAACAAAAGGAAATAACACGATTCCAGTTGATATCTCTATTACTGGAGATTCTTATGTTGTGTCAGATGAAATTGTTGAAGCTACTTTAAAACTAGATGAATTAGCGAAGATTTTAAGAAAGAAAAGAATGCAGCAAGGCGCTATTTCTTTTGATAAAGTGGAAGTGAAATTTAATCTTAATGAAGAAGGAGAACCAGAAGGAGTTTATTTTAAAATATCAAAAGATGCCAATCATTTGATTGAAGAGTTTATGCTTTTGGCTAACAGAAAAGTAGCAGAATACATTGGAAAACAGAAGAAAACCTTTGTTTATCGTATTCACGACGAACCAAATGAAGATAAACTGATTGCAATGCAAACTGTTATTGCTAAGTTTGGTTATAAGATTGATTTTAGAACAAAAGGCGATATAGCAAAATCTATAAACGCTTTGATGGAAGAAGTAAATGGTAAGAAAGAACAAAATCTTATTGATACTCTTGCTATTAGAAGTATGAGCAAAGCCAAATATTCGACAGATAATATTGGACATTACGGTTTAGCTTTTGATTATTACAGCCATTTTACATCGCCAATTCGTCGTTATCCAGACGTTATGGTACACAGATTGTTGCAGTATTATCTGGACGGAGGAGCTTCTGTAGACGAAGAAACTTACGAAACAAAATGTCTGCATTGTTCAAACATGGAAAATTTAGCCACAAATGCTGAGCGTGACAGTATCAAATACATGCAGGTTAAATACATGCAGGATCACCAAGACGAAGAATTCCTTGGAGTTATTTCTGGTGTTACCGAATGGGGAATTTATGTTGAAATCGTTTCTAATAAATGCGAAGGAATGGTAAGAATCAGAGAGATAAAAGAAGATTACTATACTTTTGACGAAAGACAATATGCCTTGGTTGGAGCTAATTCAAATCGTTTATTGCAGTTGGGAGATGAAATTTATGTGAAGGTAAAAAATGCCGACTTAGTGAAAAAACAACTGGATTTTCATTTTTTAAGACGAGCAGAATAAAATAATTAATTTAAAAATAAAAGTATGAAAAAGCTAATTATAGGAGCAGCAATTTTATTTGTACAAATGTCTTTTGGTCAGGTAACCAAAGAGTTGGGTGATTTTGATACCGTTAAGGTTTTTGATAAATTAAGCGTAAAAGTAGTTCAGGCATCTGAAAATAGAATTGTTATAAAAGGAACAAGAGAAGCTGAAGTTGAAGTTGTTAATAAGAATGGTATTTTAAAATTAAGAATGCCTTTTCCTAAACTTTTATCAGGAAATGATCTAAGTATTACTTTATATTACAAGCATATAGAATTAATTGATGTGAATGAAGGGGCAACAGTAACAAGCAATGAAGCTATCAAAGCTACTTCGTTTAAAGTAAGCGCTCAAGAAGGCGGAGTTATTAATGTTGATTTAGATGTTGATAAACTAAAAGTAAGCTCAGTATCAGGAGGTTCTATTACATTAACTGGTAAAGCTGCAAATCAAGATGCTAGTTTAGGAGCTGGAGGTTATTTATTGGCAAGTAAACTTAGCACGTCTCAGACTACTGTGAGCGTTTCTGCGGGCGGAAAAGCCGATATTAATGCTTCTACCCTTGTCGATGCAAAAGTGAGCGCAGGAGGCTCTATTTACATTTATGGAAAACCAAAGCAAATAAACCAGAAAACTGTTTTTGGTGGTAAAATAGAAGAAGTAAAATAACACGAGATATTTGATGATAAATGATATTCTGGCTGGACTGCCATGGGGACTTGTTCTTAGTTTTATGGTTGGCCCAGTATTTTTTGTTTTATTAGAAACCAGTATTACTAAAGGATTTAGAGCTGCAATTGTTTTTGATTTAGGCGTAGTATTGGGTGATATTTTTTTTATTGCTATTGCTTATCTTGGAAGTTATAGACTCATTTCTAGTTTAAAAGACGATCCAGCACTTTTTATTTTTGGAGGAATAATTATGCTTTCTTATGGTATTATTTCATTTGTAAAACTAAAGAAAGAAGAAAAAATAAACGATGAAGAAATTGATCGAGATATTCTGAAAAGAAACTATGGAAGTTTGTTTGTAAAAGGCTTTTTACTTAACGTTATCAACATTGGTGTTCTTGGTTTCTGGCTTGCTGTAATTATTTCGGTAGGACCAAAATTAGATATGCAGACTCCAAGAATGATGACATTTTTTACTGCTGTAATTATCACTTATTTATTAATAGATTGTGCTAAAATTTTATTAGCTAAACAGTTAAAATCAAAAATGACTCCAACAAATATTCTTAAGATCAAAAAAGGAATTAGCGTTGTTTTAATGGTTTTCGGATTTGCTTTAGTAATTCAAGGATGGTTTCCTAAAGAAAAAGAAATGGTTAAAAATGCCTTTGAAAGAATAGAGAAGAAGTAGTTGTTAATAACTCAAAATATTAAAATTAAACCTCTGAATTTCAGAGGTTTTTTTGTGTTTATAAGTGTTGGTTTAGAACTTTGTAAAAGTTTCAAACTTTGACAAAGTTGACAACAGTTTGTCATTTCGACGAAGGAGAAATCTTCACGAGAAGCTCTACAAAGATTGGACAAATTTTTGCGGAGTTACTTGTGAAGATTTCTCCTTCGTCGAAATGACAAGATTGTGGAAAAATTAAGCACAAAAAAAAGAGACACATTTCTGTATCTCTTTTTGAGGCATCGTCCGGATTCGAACCGGAGTAGGAGCTTTTGCAGAGCCCAGCCTAGCCGCTCGGCCACGACGCCATTACTTGAACGGTTGGCAAAAGTAACTAAAATCTTTAAATTTCAAAAGTTTCATAGTAACTATTTTAAAATTTTAGGATTTTAATTTTTAAAATTACTTCCTAATTTCCGTCATTTTTATAGTAACTGACTCAACATCACCACCAATAGGCGGATTTATTTTAGAAACCCAAACTGTGGTTTTTTCTATCATTTCTATCTCTGCCAGCACACGAATATTGATTCTTTTGGCAACATGTTCCAATAAATGAGAACGAATTGCCATTTCTTCTGTTACAATTTTGTTCAAATGAACGTAGTCAACAGTATCTAAAAGATGATCTGTTTCTGCTGATTTCTGTAGATTGGTTTTAATTTTTAGATCAACTGTATAATCAGATCCAATTTTTCCTTCTTCAATTAAACATCCGTGGTAAGAAAAAGTACGGATATTTTTCAATTTTATAACTCCCATTTTTGTATTGTTTCACGTTTAAAGTTTCAGGTTTTATGCCAGTTAGATAACTTTAAACCTGAAACCTGAAACCTTTTTTTTATCTTTGCTAAAATTACTATAAAATAATGGCATCAGAAGAGAAATCACTCAATTTTATTGAACAAATCATAGAGGAAGACGTAAAATCGGGTCTTTCAAATACTAAACTTCGCTTTCGTTTTCCACCAGAACCTAATGGTTATTTACACATTGGGCACGCAAGTTCTATTGCGTTAAATTTTGGTTTAGGAATTGATTATCAATCTCCTGTGAATTTACGTTTTGATGATACCAACCCTGAAAAAGAAGAGCAGGAATTTGTTGATGCTATTAAAAAAGATGTAGAATGGTTAGGATATACTTGGGCTGAAGAATGTTATGCATCAGATTATTTCCAACAATTATACGATTGGGCAGTTTTCTTAATTAAGAAAGATAAAGCTTATGTTGATAGTCAGACTTCTGAAGAAATGGCGATCCAAAAAGGAACTCCAACAACTCCAGGAACTGATAGTCCGTACAGAAATCGTTCAGTTGAAGAAAACTTAGATTTATTCGAAAGAATGAAAAACGGTGAATTTGAGGCTGGTACTCATATTCTTCGTGCAAAAATTGACATGAAATCAACAAACATGTTAATGCGTGATCCTATCATGTACAGAATTTTACACAAACATCACCATAGAACTGGAGATGCCTGGAAAATTTATCCAATGTACGATTGGGCACACGGACAAAGTGATTATTTAGAACAAATTTCTCATTCATTTTGTACACTAGAATTCTTGCCTCACCGTGAATTATACGATTGGTTTTTAGATCAGATTTTTGATGATAATAAGCTTCGTCCAAAACAAAGAGAATTTGCTAGACGTAACTTATCACACACAGTTGTTAGTAAAAGAAAATTACAGCAACTAGTTAAAGAAAAGCATGTTAACGGTTGGGATGATCCAAGAATGTCAACCATTTCTGGATTAAGAAGACGTGGTTATACAGCTGCTTCTTTGCGTAATTTTGCTAATACAATTGGTATTGCAAAACGTGATAATTTGATTAATGTATCGGTTTTAGAATTTTGTATTCGTGAAGATTTGAACAAAATTGCACCTCGTGTAATGGCTGTTTTAGATCCTGTAAAACTGGTAATTACCAATTATCCAGAAGGAAAAGAAGAGTGGTTGGAAGCTGAAAATAACCAAGAAGATGAAAATGCAGGTTTCAGAAAAGTGCCTTTTTCTCGTGAATTATACATTGAAAGAGAAGACTTTTTAGAAGAAGCTCCAGCTAAATTTTTCCGTTTGACTTTAGGAAAAGAAGTTCGTCTTAAAAATGCTTATATCATTAAAGGTGAATCTGTTATAAAAGATGAAAACGGTAATATTACAGAAATTCACGTAACGTATGATACAGATTCTTTAAGCGGAAGCGGGACTGAAGCAAGCCAAAGAAAAGTATCAGGAACATTACATTGGGTTTCTATCAAACATGCATTAGAAGCAGAAGTTCGTTTGTACGATCGTTTGTTTACAGATGAAGCTCCAGACAGTTATAAAGAGAAAAATTTCTTAGATTTTGTGAATCCTAATTCATTAGAAATTGTAACCGGATATGTTGAACCAAGTTTATCAACAGCTCAAAATGAAGATAAATTTCAGTTTCAACGTTTAGGATATTTTACTGTTGATAAAGACTCAACTCCTTCAAAATTAGTATTTAACAAAACTGTTGGATTGAAAGATGCTTGGGAAGAAAAGGGTAAAAAAGAAGAAAACAGTATTAATAATTCTTTGAAAGATATCAACAAATATTTTAAAGTTGAAACTAAAGCTGAAAGAATTGCAATTGAAAGTGCGATAGGGGAGAACATCAAAAATATCTCTACTTTTTCTCTTTTACAGAATTCTTTAAAGAAGAATATCAATAATAATAAGGCTTCGCTGTTGTTTTCTCAGTTTATTTTGAAGTATTCAAACTGGAAATCAACAGATTTTGAAGAAGAAGATATTAAGAAATTATATTCAATGTCTCTAAAAAGTGAATCGACTTATGTAAGATCAAAAGCACTTTTGAATTTAAGAGATATTGAAAGTGAAGATTTGAGAAATCAGTTTTCAGATGAAATTTTAAAATTATATTCAAATCCACCAAAAAATGCTTCTGAAAGAGAAATTGAAATTCTTTCTGAAATGGTAAAGAAGTAATATCAACTTAATTTATGAAAAGCGCTTTTATAAGCGCTTTTTTTTATTATATAGATTAACTATTAAAATTAATAATTTTATAATTTTTATAGATTTAAAGTGACTTTCATAAATTGATTTTAATAGAAAATAAAAATATGTTGGATAAGGAATTCATTTTTTTAATTTTCTTCTATTTGGAAGCTTTATTTTAATTTTAGTCTTTTTTTACTCCCAATTTTTGCTATAAAACTTTATTATATAGTTTATATTGATGTGATTTATATTTTCAATCATGTATATTTATTATTAATAAAATCTATTATTTTTATAATTTTAATTTATTTTATAGATTAAAAGTGACTTTCATAAATTATCTTTAAGCTAATATAAAAAATAGTTAAGTAGAGAAGACCTTTTTTTGTTTTTCATTCCTTAAAACTCTTTATTTTAATTTTCTGCTTTTTTTAGTTCCAATTTTCTTCTAAAAAACTAAAATTAAAGTTTTTTCTTATTTTTTAAATTTTTAACTTCAATTTTTATAATTATAAATTTTTCTTATTATTATATATTAAAATTTAGATTATAATTATTATTTATAAAACTGACTGTGTAATTTAAAACTATAGTTTTTTATTATTTTTAAGTCTTTAACTTCAATTTTGTATTTATAAATTTTAATGATTAATATTTTTAGATTTTAGTTTTTAACTATTATTTATATAAATGATTAAAAATATGAAAATAATAGTTTTTATATATCAATTTTAACCTTCATAAATTGATTTTAAGACAGTTTTTAAACTGAATTGATATATAACTCATTTTTTGAATTATTGTTTATTTATGGTCTTTATTTTAGTTTTTACTGTTATTTTAGTCAGTTTAACGGGTTGTTAACACACAATTGTTTATAAAACTGCTACTTTTAACTCAATACCAAAAGTCAGAGATGATTTTTGTAAAAAATTAAAATTTGCCGAAAAGAATCTAAGTTGAAATTTATTGTTTTTAGAAACTCGTAATTTTTATCACAATAGATTTTCAAAACTGATTTCCTAAAAAGACAATTTTATGTTCTCATTTTTATTATGATGTAGTTTTGATAATATTTCCCGTAAAAGATATTTTTTCAAATTGTATCATAATGTACAAAATTCCATAATGTTGAATTTGAGTGAAAGTTTAGTTTTTAAATTTCAGGTCTGACAATTTTTAATTTAAATCTAATTATCATGAAAATTTTATATTTCGCAGTAGCGCTATTATTTGCAAACGTTGCAATTTCGCAAACACATCAAATTACAAAACACAATGGAGAACAACTTGATGTAAATTTTATTAAAAACGAAAATGGTTTTGTTTATTATTCTTTAAACGGAAGTTCTGAAGAAATCAAAATAAGTAAATATGCTGTTTCATCTATTACAAATAAAGAAACAAAACAAACTCAAAAAGTTTCTGATAAAATAATAGTTGATTCAAAAGACGATTACAAAATGGTAACTGTTCTTCCACAAGACAAAACAATAGGGCTGAAACAAGCAGCTAGTTTTACAGGAGTCTCAACAAGGACAAAAGGTGAACCGCCAATTGCAAATCAGAACCAGACTGCTATGAGAATCAAATCTAAATCGGCTTCAAATGGTTATCCTTTTGTTAGCATTGTTGAAAAAGCAGATGGTAAGTACGAAGCTGTAGCTTATGTGTATTAATAAGATTGTTAATTTTTTGTAAATTACAATTAATCAAAGTTTTATCATTTTAAAAAAGAGTATCTTTATTAATAATTTTAAATTGTAACTATCATGTCTAAGAATTTAAATACGGCAGCAGCAATTTTGGCTGCAGCAGCTGCAGGAGCGGCAATCGGAATTTTATTTGCTCCAGATAAAGGATCAAAAACAAGAGCAAAAATTAAGGAAGGTATTGACGATGCTAAACATAATCTGAAAGATTCTTTTGATGCCAGCTCTGAAGTTCTTCGTGAAAAATTTACGAGTGCTACTCATAATCTTGACGGAACTTTGAATGAGTTACTTTCTAATGTCAGCCATAAAACAGAAGAGGTAATTACTTTTTTAGAAACTAAACTGGCTGAGTTAAAAGCACAAAACGCTAAACTTCAGAAATAATATTTTTATAAAGCACATTACTTGCTTATTTTTATAAGAAAGTTTTGTGCTTTTTTTTTATCTAAAATTTTAAATATGGCTTTTGAAGAATTAAAAGAAAACACCGAAAAAGTTCAAGATCAGGCTAAAGAATATATTGATAGTCACTTAGCTTATTACAAACTTTGGGGTTTTAAAGTTGCAATGAAATCTACAACTTTAATCTTTAAGTTTACTTTGATTTTATTGTGTTTCAGTATGGTGATGATTTTTGGATCTTTTGCCGCAGCGTATGCTTTTGGTTCTTTGTTTGAAAGTAATGCTCTCGGATTTTTGATGGTGGGAGGTATCTATTTGGTAATTACTATTTTGCTTTTGTTTATAAAAGACAAATTTGTTGAAGGGCCAATCTTGGAGAAATTTTCAGAAATCTTTTTTAATGATTAATTATGGAAAGAAAAAAATACTCTTCGTATGCTGAGATTGAAAGAGATCTAGAAATTTTGAAGTTGGAGAAAGAAATCAATTATCAGAAATTGGTTTTGAGTTTTCAGAAAACAAAGGAAAGCATCACTCCGCAAAATATTGTAAATGGTTTCATTTCATCTTACACTGATTACTTTTCAAATTCTTATGTAAAAATTCTGCAGACCATTTTGCCTTATGTAATTGGCTGGTTTATAAATAGAAAAAGAGGCGATTAAGCCTCTTTTTTATTTTAAATTATTGTTGAACGTCTGGTTGAACGTCATCTTCATAACCAGATTGTGGATGAGTAGGTTTTGGCTTTTCTACTTTTTTGTTATGTTTTTTCATCATTTCTCCAACTTGGTTTGATGCTGTAAATGATGCAACCATATTGTTTAGCATATCGCTTCCGGCTTGTGGTGAATTTGGAAGTAAAATTAAATTAGCATTTGCATCGGCTCCAATTGCTTGTAAAGTATCATAATGTTGCGTAACTACAATTAGGGCAGAAGCTTCTTGAGAATTGATTCCAACTTGGTTTAAAACTTCAACACTTTCTACAAGACCTCTTGCAATTTCACGACGCTGATCTGCAATACCTTGTCCTTGTAAACGTTTACTTTCAGCTTCGGCTTTTGCTTTTGCAACGATTCTAATTCTTGAACTTTCAGCTTCAAATTCTGCAGCCGTTTTTTCTCTATCAGCAGCGTTGATTCTATTCATTGCATTTTTTACCTGGATGTCCGGATCAATATCGGTAACCAAAGTATTGATGATATCATATCCGTAAGTAGACATTGCTTCGTTCAATTCACGTTTTACCGCCACTGCAATATCATCCTTTCTTTCAAAAACATCATCCAATTTTAGTTTTGGAACTTCGGCACGAACCACGTCAAATACGTAAGAAGTAATCTGATCGTGTGGATATTCTAGTTTATAAAAAGCTTCATATACTTTTTCCTGAATTACTTTGAACTGAACTGAAACTTTCATTTTGATGAAAACGTTGTCTCTAGTTTTGGTTTCGATGATAACATCTAATTGCTGAATTTTAAGATTTACTCTTCCGGCTAATCTATCAACCAACGGAATTTTAAGTTGCAATCCAGAATTTCTAACACTCTGAAATTTTCCAAATCGCTCAATAATAACAGACGATTGCTGTTTTACAGTAAAGAAAGACGACATGAAAATGAAGAATGCCAATACTAAGAAAATAATAAATGGTGTACTCATGGTTATGTAATTTATATTTATGATTTTGGTAAATTACGAAAATTCTTCTAAAAATAAATTATCAAATATTAAAAAAACGCTAAGAACATTTTTATGATGTTTCTTAGCGTTTCTATTTTTAAATGAAATTTTAATTATAAAGTTTCAATTGCTTTCTGAATTCTAGAAATAGTTTTTGTCTTTCCGATAATTTCAACAATGTCAAATAGGTGAGGACCTTTAAGCGCTCCAACCAAACTTAGACGGAAAGGCTGCATAACTTTACCCATTCCGATTTCGTTTTTAGTTAACCAATCTTTTACAATTGCTTCAATATTTGAAGAAGTAAAATCTTCAATATTTTCTAAAACAGAAATCAATTCCTGCATTAAAGTAGGAGTTTCTTCTTTCCAGTTTTTACTTGCTTTTTCATCGTATGAAGTTGGAGCCTGGAAAAAGAAATCTGTCAAATCCCAAAATTCTGAAACAAAATTTGCTCTTTCTTTGATAAGTGACACAATGCGAGTTGTCACTTCGAGCGGAGTCGAGAAGCCTTTTTCTTCTAAAATAGGAGAGAAGGTTTTTGCTAAATCTGCATCATTTTGTTTTATTAAATATTGGTGATTGAACCATTTGTTTTTCTCAGGATCAAATTTTGCTCCAGCTTTGTGAACTCTGTTTAAGTCAAAAGATTGAGCTAATTCTTCTAGAGAAAATAATTCTTTATCAGTTCCATCGTTCCATCCTAAAAGAGCAAGGAAGTTTACAACCGCTTCTGGGAAAAATCCTTTTTCTCTGTAACCAGATGAAACACCTTCTTCAGTTTTCCATTCTAATGGAAATACTGGGAATCCCATTTTGTCTCCATCTCTTTTTGATAATTTACCATTTCCAATTGGTTTTAAAATCAAAGGCAAATGCGCAAATTCTGGAGCTTCCCAACCAAATGCTTTGTATAATAAAACATGAAGAGGCATAGATGGCAACCATTCTTCACCACGAATAACATGTGACGTTTCCATCAAATGATCATCTACAATATTTGCTAAATGGTAAGTTGGCATTCCGTCACTTTTGAACAAAACTTTATCATCTAAAAGATTAGTTTCAAACTTCACATCACCACGAATGATATCTTTCAAATGTAAAGTTTCATCAACTGGAGTTTTAAAACGAATTACATAATGTTCTCCATTTGCAATTCTTTTAGCAGTTTCTTCAGCAGAAATTACCAATGATGTATCTAACTTTTCACGATTATGATGATTGTAAATAAATGTTTTTCCTTCAGCTTCGTGTTGTTTTCTATGTGCATCCAAAGCTTCAGGAGTATCAAAAGCATAATAGGCCCAACCAGAATTTATCAACTGATCTGCGTATTGCTGGTATAAATCTTTACGTTCGCTTTGTCTGTATGGACCAAATTTTTCATTTTTCCCAACCGTTTCTTCAGGAGCAATTCCTAACCATTCAAGAGCTTCCATAATGTAAGCCTCTGCACCAGGAACAAAACGAGTTTGATCTGTATCTTCAATTCTCAGATAAAAAACACCATTATGTTTCTTTGCAAATAAATAATTAAATAAGGCAGTACGAACTCCGCCAATATGTAACGGTCCAGTCGGACTTGGTGCAAAACGCACACGAACTTGCTTTGACATTTGTTTAAAATTTTGTTGCAAAGATACGACTCTGAATTAGAAAATTAGGTAATGAGAAAATTAGATAATTACTCGTGTTAAGCTTAATTGACTAATTTTCTAATTGATCATTATCTAATTAATAATTATTACTTTTATAGGTTATAATTAAAACAGATTTATTTTGAAAACATCATCTGCAATATATCAAAAGTTAGAGGCTTTCATTAAGAAATATTATACCAACGAATTGATAAAAGGGATATTACTTTTTACTGGTTTTGGATTATTATATTTTCTATTTACGCTTTTTGTGGAGTACTTTCTTTGGCTAAAACCTTTGGGAAGAACGTTTCTATTTTGGTTATTTATTGGAGTTGAAGTTTTCCTTTTAGTCCGTTTAATTCTTTTCCCATTATTCAAATTATTCAAACTTCAAAAGGGAATAGATTATACTGAGGCTTCAAAAATTATTGGAAATCATTTTACAGAAGTGAGTGATAAGCTTACCAACTTTTTGCAATTGTCTTCTGAAAATAATTCAGAAAGTTCAGAATTAGTTCTAGCTTCAATTGAGCAAAAAGCAAATTCTTTGCAACCAATTCCATTTGGAAATGCAATCAATTTTAAAGCTAACAAAAAATATTTACCATTGGCTTTAGTTCCAATTTTACTTTTTGGTGTGTTTTATATTTCTGGAAATAGTAATATTATTTCTCAAAGTTTGAATAGAGTAGTGCATTTTAATTCTGCATTTTTACCACCAGCTCCTTTCAAATTTGTGGTTCTGAATTCTAATTTACAAGCAGAGCAAAACAAAGATTTTGTGATCAAAATGGAATCTGTCGGAAATGTAGTTCCAGAAAATGTGATGATTCATATTGGTGATGAAAGCTACTTTATGGAATCTTCTCAACCTGGAAAGTTTGAATTTAAAATTGAAAAGCCTTCTGAAAATATTCAGTTTTCTTTTGAAGGAAATTCAGTTGTTTCAGAAGAATACGAATTGAAAGTTATAACAGTTCCATCTATTGCAAACTTCGAAATGGTTTTAAATTTTCCTTCTTATTTAAAGAAAAAATCAGAGACAATTCAAGGAACTGGAAACGCAATTGTACCTGAAGGAACAACTGTAACTTGGAAAATGAACACCAAATCTACGCAAGAAGTAGCATGGAAAAGAGATAATGATGTATTTAAGTTCAATAAGGCCGAAAATGAGTTTAAATTGACTAAAAATATAAGTCAAAATACCGAATATCAAATACTTACATCAAATGATAAGGTTAAAAACTACGAAAAACTAGATTATCAGCTGTCTGTTATCAAAGATCAGTTTCCAACTATCAATGTGGGTCCTGCACCGGACAGTTTGAAGCTGGATAAGAACTATATTCTTGGAAGATTAGGTGATGATTACGGACTTTCAAAATTGCAAATTGTATATTACGAACGTAACAAACCTCAGTCTGCTAAGCGTGGAAACATTCCTGTTAAGGCTGGCGTATTCGATCAGTTTGTTTTTAATTTTCCAAGTAACCTTCCTGTAGAAGAAGGTGTTTCATACGAATACTATTTTGAAGTTTTTGATAACGATGCACCACATGGATTTAAGTCTACCAAGTCTTCTACATTCTCAGATCGCGTAGCAACAACTGATGAAATTCAGGATCAGGAATTACAGCAACAAAATCAGAATATTAATAGTTTATCTAAATCTTTGAAGAACCAAACGAAGCAGATTTCAGAAATGGATAAGCTTCAGAATACAGGAAAAGAAAAAGATAATTTAGAGTTTAAAGATCAGCAGAAGATCAATGATTTTATCAAACGTCAAAAACAACAAGACGAAATGATGAAACAGTTTTCTGAAAAAATGAATCAGAACTTAGATAAATTTAAGGATGATAAGAAAGATAAAACAGCTGAAGATTTACAAAAGCGTTTGGATAATGCACAGAAAGATTTAGAAAAGAATCAGAAATTATTAGACGAATTAAAGAACTTAAATGATAAATTAAACAGTGAAGAACTGTTTGATAAGATGGAAAAGTTCAAGCAAATTAGTAAAAACCAATCTCGTAATTTAGAACAATTGGTTGAGTTGACCAAGCGTTTTTATGTTTCTAAGAAGGCTGAACAAGTGGCTGAGAAACTAAACAAACTGTCAGAACAACAGGAACAGTTAGCTAATAAAGAGAAGGAAAATACGAAAGAGAAGCAGGATGAAATCAATAAATCTTTTGATAAAATTCAGGAAGATTTAAAAGATTTGAAAGAGGAAAATAAGACTTTAAAGAAACCTTTGGATATTCCATCAGACGCTTCTAAAGAGAAAGATGTAGACAATGATCTTAATAAAGCTTCTGAAGAATTGAGTAAAAAGAATACTTCTGCTGCTAAACCAAAACAGAAAAGCGCAGCTAAGAAAATGAAGTCTATGGCTCAGGAAATGCAGAGCGAAATGGAAGGTGGAGAACAAGAGCAATTAGAAGAAGATGTTGCAATGCTTCGTCAGATTCTGGATAACCTTTTAGCATATTCTTTATCACAAGAAGATGTGATGAAACAGTTTAAAGCAATGAAATTAGGTTCTTCTACATTCACAAAAAACATCAAGATTCAGCAAAATTTGAAACAACAGTTCAGACATGTAGATGATAGTTTGTTTGCACTTTCGTTACGTAACCCGAAGGTAGCTGAAGACGTAACTAAAGAAATTGGAAACGTACAATACAACATGGATAAGGCTATTGAAACGTTAACCGATGTTCAGATTCCTAGAGGAGTTTCACATCAGCAATATGCAGTTTCATCTGCCAATAAGTTAGCAGATTTCTTAAGTGATTTATTGAACAACATGCAAATGTCTATGCCTAAACCCGGAGCTGGAAAACCTAAACCTGGAGATGGACAAGGTATGCAATTACCAGACATTATTCAGAAGCAAAAAGGTCTTGCTGATAAGATGAAAGAAGGAATGCAATCTGGACAGAAACCTGGTGATAAATCTGGACAGGGAGAAAATGGTCAGGGAAAAGATGGACAAAATAAAGAAGGTCAAGGAAACAAAAGTGGTGGTAAAGATGCTTCTGGTAAGGATGGAAATAATGGAAAGGGTGAGAAGAATGGTAATGAAGGAGAAGATGGAGAAGGTGATGCTGAAGCTATAATGGAGATTTACAAGGAGCAAGTTAAGCTTAGAGAAGCTCTTCAAAAAGAATTAGCGAAGAAAGGTTTAGATGCTCAAGGCAGATCTATTATAGATCAGATGAAACAATCTGAAAAGCAGATTTTGAATAAAGGATTTAAGGATGAAAACCTGCAACGTATATTAAACATCCAACAAGAATTATGGAGATTAAACAATGCAGTTCAGCAACAAGGTCAGGATACACAAAGACAATCTGAAACAAATAAAGCAGAATTTACAAATCGTTCCAATGCTTTACCGAGTTCACTATTGGAATATTTAAACAGTGTAGAGATATTAAATAGACAATCACTACCTTTGCGCTCGAATTTTAATCAAAAAGTTCAAGAATACTTTAATACAAAATGATAAATTTTAATTACGAAACAGATTTTTCTTTAGGAGACGAGCAGGCGTTTAGTGATTGGTTAAGTGCTGTAATTGTTTCTGAGAACAAGAACGAAGGAGAAATCAATTATATATTTTGTGACGATGAATATCTTCATAAAATAAATGTTGAATATCTAGATCATGATACACTTACTGATATTATCAGTTTTGATTATACAGTTGGTAACGAGTTAAATGGAGATATTTTTGTTTCTGTAGAACGAGTTGCAGATAATGCAAAAGACTTCAATGTTTCATTTGCTGAAGAACTTAGAAGAGTGCTGTCTCATGGTATACTTCATTACTGTGGATATAAAGATAAGACAGAGGAGCAAGCTCAATTAATGAGACAAAAGGAAGAAGAAAAGATGAAGATGTTTCACGTGGAACAGTAATCAAATCTCTTTTTAATATTTATGTTCCACGTGAAACGTTTTGGTTTTTGATTTTTTGAACGTTCCACGTGAAACATATTTAAAGAGATTAAAGAAATTATTATAACGTTCCACGTGAAACGTTGAAGTAAAGAATTCGAATAAAAGATTAAATCGTTCCACGTGGAACGATTTTTAAACTTGAATTTTAAAGAGAAAGAATAAGATGTTTCACGTGGAACATGGTTTAAAATTGTTCTTTGGAAGTTTAAAATGGAAGTTTAGAATGGAAGTTTAGAAATGTTTCACGTGAAACATTGTACTTTGAAAGTTCTGCTTTGAAAGTTCTGATTTGAAAGTTCTGATTTGAAAGTTCTGATTTGAAAGTTCTGATTTGAAAGTTCTGATTTGAAAGTTCTGATTTGAAAGTTCTGATTTGAAAGTTCTGATTTGAAAGTTCTGATTTGAAAG
>NZ_JAVFVR010000002.1 GCF_030929595.1 Flavobacterium sp. LHD-85
AAAGTTCTGATTTGAAAGTTCTGATTTGAAAGTTCTGATTTGAAAGTTCTGATTTGAAAGTTCTAGTTTAAAAGTTCTAGTTTGAAAGTTCTAGTTTGAAAGTTCTAGTTTGAAAGTTCTAGTTTGAAAGTTCTAGTTTGAAAGTTCTAGTTTGAAAGTTCTAGTTTGAAAGTTCTAGTTTGAAAGTTCTAGTTTGAAAATTTAGAATGTTTCACGTGAAACATTTTGATTTGAGGATTTGATTTAAAGATTCCAGTTTTTGGAATTTGGAATTTTTAAAATTGAAGATTAAAAAAAATGCGTTCCACGTGGAACAAGAAAAATATAAATGTAATTCTAGAAACCGCGTTAGCGGTTTTTGGAGAATAATAAAACAAAATGTTTTTAGAAGAATACGATGTTATTGTGGTTGGTGCAGGCCATGCTGGTTCTGAAGCTGCGGCTGCGGCTGCAAATTTGGGATCGAAAACTTTATTGGTTACAATGAGTTTGCAAAACATAGCACAGATGTCTTGTAATCCTGCGATGGGTGGAATTGCAAAAGGACAGATCGTTCGTGAAATTGATGCGCTTGGTGGATATTCAGGAATTGTTTCTGATAAGACTGCGATTCAGTTTAAGATGTTGAATAAATCAAAAGGACCTGCAATGTGGTCACCAAGAGTTCAAAGTGATAGAATGCGTTTTGCAGAAGAATGGAGAATGATGTTGGAGGCAACTCCAAATCTTGATTTTTATCAAGAGATGGTAAAAGGGTTGATAATCGAAGATGGAAAAATAAAAGGAATTAGAACTTCGCTTGGTGTGGAGATTCGTTCCAAATCTGTGGTTTTGACAAACGGTACTTTTTTGAACGGTTTAATTCATATCGGAGAAAAACAATTCGGAGGAGGTAGAGCAGGAGAAAGCGCTGCAACCGGAATTACCGAAGATTTGATCAAAGCAGGTTTTGAAGCTGGAAGAATGAAAACAGGAACGCCACCTCGAGTAGATGGACGTTCTTTAGATTATTCTAAAATGAATGAAGAAAAAGGAGATGCAAAGCCAGCTAAGTTTTCTTATTCAGATGTGACTTCTCCGTTAACGCATCAGCGTTCTTGTTACATGACGTATACGTCGTTGAATGTTCATGATATTTTGAGAGAAGGTTTTGATCGTTCTCCAATGTTCAACGGAAGAATCAAAAGTTTAGGACCAAGATACTGTCCATCGATTGAAGATAAAATAAATCGTTTTGCCGATAAAGAACGTCACCAATTATTTGTTGAGCCTGAAGGATGGAATACTTGCGAAGTTTACGTAAACGGATTTTCAACTTCACTTCCAGAAGATATTCAATTCAAAGCGCTTCGTTCAGTAGCAGGTTTTGAGAACGTGAAATTCTTTAGACCAGGTTACGCAATCGAATATGATTTCTTTCCTCCAACGCAATTGAAACATACTTTGGAAACAAAGTTAGTTGAAGGATTATATTTTGCTGGACAGATTAACGGAACAACCGGATATGAAGAAGCAGCTTCTCAAGGTTTGATGGCTGGAATAAATGCACACTTGAAAGTACACGAAAAAGATCCATTGATTTTAAAACGTGACGAGGCGTACATCGGAGTTCTAATTGATGACTTGATTACGAAAGGAACAGAAGAACCATATCGTATGTTTACATCGAGAGCAGAATATAGAACATTGTTGCGTCAAGATAATGCCGATTTCAGATTGACTCCAATGTCATACGAAATTGGTTTAGCTTCTGAAGCACGTTTACGCAGAATGGAAAAGAAATTGAATGAGTCTGAGAAGATGGTTCAATTCTTCAAAGAAACAAGTGTTACAATTGCAGAAACAAATCCGATTTTGGAAGCAAAAGAATCTGCGCCAATTTCTCAAGGAGATAAAATGTTTAAGATTTTCTCTCGTCCGCAGATTGAATTAGAAGATATGTTGAAATTTGAAAAGGTTGATGCATATATCAAAGAAAATGATTTGGATGAAGAAATTGTTGAGCAAGCGGTGATTCAGGTGAAATATTCTGGATATATTGAAAAGGAAAGAAATAATGCCGATAAACTAAATCGTTTGGAAGAAGTAAAAATTCCAGACAATTTCGATTATAATAAAATTAAATCAATGTCGATCGAAGCAAAACAGAAATTAAGCAAGATTCGTCCTGTAACTATTTCTCAAGCTTCAAGAATCAGCGGAGTATCACCAAGTGATATTTCCGTGCTTTTGATTTATATGGGAAGATAAAAAAAGTATGCAGTCTCAGTTTTCACCTTCCAGTTTTTACTGAGACTGTAAACTGAGACTGAAAACTTTTAAATGTTCCACGTGAAACTATAATTTTTTTTAGTTTCTATTTTTGGAATCCAATATAAATCTAAAATATAAAGTCAGAAATCTAAAATTGTTGCTGTTCCACGTGAAACCTTTTCAAGAAAAAAGAAATGATATTTAGAAAATAAGTATCATTTTTAATCGTTTCAAATATGGAATTGATTTCTCAGAAGCTTAAAAAATAGATTTGCAATTATGTTGAATTATTAAATTTGCGAAGTCAAAAAAGAATTTAAAAGAATAAAGAAAAACAAGAATCCTAAAAGCGATAAATTTTCGTTTTTAGGATTTGCTATAAATTAAACCCAAATATCTATAAAATTTAAAAATGAACGTTTTAAACAAAAAACACTTTCTTACGGTAAAAGACCATTCTGTTTCAAAAGAAATTTTTGATTTGTATTATGATGAAGAATTAGATATGCTAATTACTTCTCCACAACCTGAACTTCAAAATTTGGGTAAATATTACGAAAGCGAAGATTACATTTCACATACAGACAACAAACGTTCGTTATTTGAAAAAGCCTATCATTTCGTAAAAAATATTGCGCTTAAGAATAAATTAAATCTAATCAATAGCCAGCAATCGAGAAAAGGAAAAATTTTGGATATTGGAGCTGGAACTGGAGATTTTCTCTTGACGGCAAAAAATGATGGTTGGGAAACCATTGGAGTAGAACCTAGCGATCGGGCTAAAAATATTGCTAAAGAAAAAGGAATTTCATTTGTAGAAGAAACTAGCACTTTAGAAAGTAATTCTTTGGATGTAATTACCATGTGGCACGTTTTAGAACACGTTCCTAATTTAGAGATTCAGATCCAAGAATTGAAGCGTTTATTAAAACCAACTGGAACATTAATTGTTGCGGTTCCAAACTACAAATCATTTGATGCGGGTCATTATGAAACTTTTTGGGCCGCTTATGATGTGCCAATTCATTTTTGGCATTTTTCTAAAAAATCTATTCAATTGCTTTTTGAAAGAGTAGATATGAAATTAGAAAAGATACTTCCAATGAAGTTCGATTCGTTTTATGTGAGTCTTTTATCGGAAAAATATAAAACAGGAAAAATGAATTATATCAAAGCTTTTTTCGTTGGGTTAAAATCAAATTTAAAAGCTAAAAATACAAAAGAGTATTCATCGCATATTTATGTTTTGAAAAACAAATAAATCAAAAAAACTATCTAAAGCCATTTTGCCTCTAAAAGACAAGATGGCTTTTTCAGTCGGAATAAAACAAGACAAAAAACACCTAAAATATTGCGATAACATTGTTTTATGGCTATATTTTTTTCTATAAATAAAAACAATATCATAAAATTTGCGCATTTTTTAAACTTTATGTTGATGCTATTGATTTTTTTATATTTTTGTCTTCAATACTTAAAAAAATAGAATTAAAAAAAATGAAAAAAGCATTAGTTATTATCGCACTTTCAGTTTTCGCAGTTTCTTGTAACAAAACAGCAGAGGTAAAGGAAGTAAAAACAGCTTACGTGGATACTTCGGTTTTGATGAAAGAATACACTGAGGCAAAAGATTTAGAGGCAAAGTACAAAGCTCAAGCGGAAGAAAAAGGTAGACAATTACAAGCTGAGATTTCACGTTTTAAACAAGACGCTGCTAATTTTCAAAGTCAAGCGCAAGCAAATGGTCAGGCTTGGGCACAGCAAAGAGGTGCTGAATTGCAAAAAAGAGAGCAGCAATTAGGTTATGCACAACAAGCATTAGCTCAACAATTACAGCAAGAAAGTGGTGTTGAGATGGATTCTCTTGTTAGTGGAGTTAAAAAATTCATTAAAGATTACGGAAAGAAAAACGGTTACTCTTACATCTATGGAACAGGAGATGCAGCAACAATTTTGTATGCTGAAGAGAAATACGATATCACAAAAGAAATTATCAAAGCTTTAAATGATAAATACAAAGCAGAGCCAAAAGCAGATGCAAAACCAGCAGCTGAAGCAAAAGAAGGCGAAGCTAAAAAATAAAACTACCAAACTAACTAAATTACTGAAAACCTAAATCCACTAAGATTTAGGTTTTTTCTTTTTATAAAAATGCGGTAATTTTATTATTTAATACAAGCCCAATGCAGAACGTTTCAGAAGCGGCAGCTTACACTTTACAATTCATCAATCAGACTCAGAAATCTATTTTCCTTACTGGAAAAGCAGGTACTGGAAAAACTACGCTTTTGCGAGAAATCATCGCGACAACGCATAAAAATACTGTGGTCGTTGCACCAACGGGAATCGCAGCTTTGAATGCTGGAGGTGTAACTATTCATTCTATGTTTCAACTTCCGTTTGCTGCGTTTATTCCATCGTATGATGTGAGTGCACAATTTACAGAAACAGTAAAATTTGAAAACAGAGAATCACTTCGCCGCCATTTCAAAATGAATAACGTCAAGCGAAATGTAATCAAAAACATGGAGCTTCTTGTGATTGATGAAGTCAGTATGATGCGTGCCGATTTGTTGGACGCGGTTGATTTTATGATGCAGACCGTTCGAAGAAATACACAGCCTTTTGGTGGAGTCCAGGTTTTGTTTATTGGCGACTTGCTGCAATTGCCGCCTGTGATTCGTGATGAAGAATGGCGAACGCTGAAAAACTATTACCGCGGGAAATTCTTTTTCCATTCTCATGTTCTCCAAACGTATCCGCCGATTTATATCGAATTGTCGAAAATTTACCGCCAGACCGATGATGCTTTTATCTCTGTTTTGAATAATTTGCGAAACAATCAAATCACTCCAGAAGACATAGCTATTCTAAATCAATATGTTAAGCCTGATTTCGATTTCAAAGAGAACAAAGGTTATATCACCTTGACGACTCATAATGCCAAAGCAGATTCTATCAACTCTCAGTCAATCAATGATTTAGATGGAAAAGAATATGTTTATACGCCATTTGTGGTCGGAGATTTTCCAGAAAAGATTTTTCCTGTCGAAGAAGAGTTGAAATTGAAAGTCGGCGCACAGATCATGTTCGTCAAAAACGATTTGTCTTTTGAGAAAAGATATTTCAACGGAAAGATGGGCGTAATCAAATCGCTTTCAGATGAAGAAATCTTTGTTCACTTTCCAGAGGAAAACATGACGTTGGAAGTTGAAAAGTACGAATGGAAAAATATCCGATACAAAGTCAATGAACAGACGAAAGAAATAGAAGAAGAGGTTTTGGGAACTTTTGCACATTATCCGATCAAGTTGGCGTGGGCCATTACGGTGCACAAAAGCCAAGGTTTAACTTTTGACAAAGCAGCGCTCGATGTATCGCAAGTTTTTCTACCTGGGCAGGCCTATGTAGCGCTTTCGCGTTTGCGTTCCTTAAACGGGCTTATTTTGCTTTCTCCGATACAGATGAATGGTATTTCGAACGACCAAGATGTGATGGATTATGCTTTGAATAGAGCAACAGAAGAAGATCTGAAGAATTCACTGCATTTTGAAACCAAAAATTTTATTCAGAACTATTTGATAAACAGTTTTAATTGGGGCGAATTGGCGCAAGAATGGCGAAATCATCGTTTCAGCTATAACGAAAATGCGGCAGGTTCCGAAAAAACGAAACATGCGGTTTGGGCACATAAACGCATGGAAATTATAGAGCAACTTTTAGATCCTTCGCAGAAATTCATTTCGCAACTCAATAAAATTTTCATCAAAGAAACGGTCGATTTGTTTTTTGTGAAAGAAAGGGTAGATGCGGCGTATGATTATTTCTTCAAGCCAATGGACAAATTGGTGGATGATCTGATTTACAAAATGGCCGAAATCCAAAAATTTAAAAAAGTAAAAGAGTTCTACGAAGAGCTTAACTTTTTGGAAGATCTTCAGACCAAAGCGGTTTTGCGATTGATGAAAGCCAAGTTATTGATTGAAGTTGTTGTTGCAGGAGAGGAAATCAGTAAAGAAAAGCTTTCGTCGCCAAATATTAAAAATTACAAAACGAACAAAGCGGAAAGGATAAGAGAAGAGCTGAAAACGACAAATACAGACATTTTTAGAACAGAAGAACCCGTTGTTCGATACAAATCAGCTAAGGCAGAGAAAAACGAGCTTAAAACGGCTAAAAAAACGACAGTCGAAGAAACATACGATTTGTGGATGGATAAAAATTCTATTGAAGATATTGCAAGAATACGTAAATTGAATGTCCAGACTATAGAAGGGCATTTGGTAAGACTTATTCAAGCGAAAAAAATCGAAATTACCGATGTTCTTCCGTACGATAAAATTTTGGCTTTGCGAGAAGCATTTCAATTTTATCAAGAAGAATCTTTGAGTCCTTTGAAAGAAAAATATGGAGATGAATTTACTTGGGACGAGCTAAAAATGTTCAAAGCGAGCATCAATTGATTTTTTGAACGTCCCACGTGAAACACGGTTTTCTATTTTTCAAAAATCTAATTTCTAACGCATTAAATTATTTTTGAGATGAAAATATTTAAAATATTGCTAACAATTCTGGTGTTTAATTCTTCGTTTTTGATTGCTCAGGATTTGAAGCCAGAATATCAAAAGTTCATTTCGAAATTTATTCTCGAAGTGAAAAACGGCGATAAAGAAGCAATTGCAAAGCGAATAAAATTTCCGTTTAAGAGAGAATATCCAATTCCATCAGTGAAAGATAAAGCAGATTTTGTAAAAAGATATAATCAAATTTTTGATAAAGTTTTGATTGAAAAAATAACAAAATCAGATCCTGAAAAAGATTGGTCTGAAGTGGGCTGGCGTGGGATTATGCTAAACCGTGGAGACATGTGGATTGATATTGATGGAAGAATTATCAGCATCAATCATCAATCTGACGAAGAATTGAAAATGAAAAATTCGTTGATAGCAGTACAGAAGAAAAATGTAAATGTTTCAATTTCAAATTTTAAAGAACCTGTTGCTATTCTAGAAACTTCAAAATTCAGAATAAGAATTGATGATTTAGGAAATGATAATTATCGCTATGCTTCTTGGTCCATTAAAAAGGAAATGACTGAAACTCCAGATCTTGTAATTGAAAATGGTGTTTTCTTTGCAGATGGAACAGGAGGGAATCATCATTACGAATTCAAAAAAGGTAATTTTAAGTATGAATGCCATTTTACTGTTTTGGGCGAAAAAAATTCGGCGCCTGCGGCGTTATTAGTATATCAGTCTGGAAAAGAAATTTTATCTCAGGATGCAAAAATTGTTTCACGATAAACATTGGAAAGAAGCTGTTTTAAAAAGATCTTTTTTTACAAGATATGGCGTAGATATATAAATATCGGTTAAAACCCCAGCGGAGCGACATATTTATTATAAAATTATGTCGCTCCGCTGGAGCTTTATATTGTAAATATTTATTCTTTGCTATAAATATTTCGCTTCTCCGTAGCTTAAAAAGAATCTGTTCTTTTGAAACAGTTTTTTTATATGGCTGACATTGCTCTTTCTAGCTCCCTTTCTTGTGTAATCTGAGTTAATTTCAATTTCTGAATATTTAGCTCATTTTCTCTGGTCTTAATTTTCTGTTTTTGAATTTCTTCTTCAGAAATTGAAGATGTTGTTATTTTGTTTTCAATTTTCTGATTGACAAGTTCCAGTTTGCTGATTTTTTCTTTTGTCGATTTCAAATCGCTTTCAGATTATGAGAGGTTCTTCTTTTTTGTTTCGAGATCTTTTGCTCTTTTTTTAGCTGATAGATCTTGTCATCCAACATTTTATAATTGTCATTCAATTTTTTTTGCATTTGAATTTCAGCTTGTTGGTGCTCCAATTCTTGTATAGTGTTTGTTGTTTGCTGAGCAAAAAAAGATTGTGAACTCAGCAATAATAAAAGAACTAATGTTTTTAAAATTTTGTCCATAATGTTTAATTTTTTCAAGCGAATTTATTCGAAGAAACTTTGATAAAGTGTGAATCAAAGTCTTGAAAACAACAGAATAGGACAAAAAAAATCCCGCTCGATTAGAACAGGATTTTAAAATTTTATAGGTTTTCTACCAGAATCCAAGCTTGAGGATTTTCGCCTTTTTGTATTTCTTTTTGAGCTTGTTCTGCTTCTTTCATTGTAGCATAACTTCCGTACAAAACAGGAAACAATCCGTGTTTGTTTTCTTTGAGCATTCTTGCTTTGAAACCGTCTTTAATTAGTTGGTTGTAAGCTTTTCTAGCATTTGCTTCACTTCTGAAGGCACCAGCCATAATATGATATGGCATTGTTGTTTCAACAGTTTCAACTTTAGCAGAATCAACAGAAAGAGTTACAGCTGGAAGCGGACTTTTGATAAAGAAAGTGGCTTCTTGAATTTTGTTCTGTACTTTTTTCTGAACAGCCTGCTCTACAACAAGTGTTTGGTTATCAATTTGGTTTTGATATAAGGGGTAACCTATGCTTCCTGTAATTCCAAGTCCTAGAACAAGAATGGCAGCATAACGCAAGAATGGATTTGAAGATTTGGTTTCTTCTTCATTTTCGTATAATAAAACAGCATCTTTTTCTTTTGCTGCAATCTTTTCAATTTTTTTCTCGAAAACCTCTTTTTTCACCATTGGAGAAACGAAAGGACTTAATCCAAAAGAAGTTGCCAGATAATTTGTCTGATCGTTCGGTTTGAAAACAATATTGCTTTCAGAGTTTAAACGAAGTTCGCCAATGTTCTTTAAAAGAATTACGCCTTCTTCTTCCAAAGTTTTTTTCCAATTTAAAACCTCAAAAGCAATTGCGCTCACGGCAAAACCATAAGATGTTTTTTCAGCTTGTGCTATATGATTTGCTAACAATCCGTCATTATTTTTGATACGGCTATTGAAAGAAATGGTTTTTTTTGGAGGAAAAAACGAATTAGTGCTTTCATTCAGCTGCGCCGAATGAGTTTCTGTTAAAAATGCACCAAATCCTGGAACCGTTACACACTGATAACGATACAATAACTGTGAGATATATACTTCGATTTTCATATTAACAAAGTTAGCTAACGAGCATAGTTATCAAAATTTTATTCACAATTTTTATTAACAATTAGGAATTATTTTTAGACAATTCGTTTTCAGTTAGTTAATATATTGTTTTGCCTTCTGTTAAAAGGAAGATAAGAATTATTTGTAAATTTTATTAGGAAATTACTTTGTTTTATAGATATTTGCGCTTCATAAAAAGAAGATTTATCTTTTCTATTTTACATAATGTTTAAAACAAATGACAGATCAAGAATTGTTTAATTTGCTTGCCTTAATGAAGGTTGACGGAGTAGGAGACATAATGGGTAAAAAATTACTTAATTCATTTGGTGATGCTTCCGCTATTTTTAAAGCAAAGAATTCCCAATTGGCTGCCGTTGATGGAATTGGATCTGTTTTATTGAAAAATTTGAAAGATAAAACTGTTTTTGAAAAAGCAGACAAAGAGCTTTCATTTATAAAAAATAACAATATTCAGGTTTCTTTTTTTCAGGAAGAAAATTATCCAGAACGTCTCAAGCATTGCATTGACGCACCAATTCTGATTTTTAATGCGGGAAATTTGGATTTCAAAAACAGGAAAATTATCGGTATCGTTGGCACACGTCAAATTACTTCGTATGGAACTGATTTTTGTAGAAAGTTGATTGAAGATTTGGCTCCGCTCGATCCTGTAATTGTAAGCGGTTTTGCTTACGGAGTCGATATTGTGGCGCATCAAGCAGCAATGGATTATGGTCTGCAAACAATTGGCGTTTTGGCTCATGGACTTAATCAAATTTATCCGCGTGCGCATAAAAAGTATATGGCAAGAATGGAAGAGAATGGTGGATTTATAACTGAGTTTTGGAGTGATTCTAATCCTGATAAAGAGAAGTTTGTCCGTCGAAACCGTATTGTCGCCGGAATGACTGAAGCTACAATTGTGATTGAATCTGCTGATAAAGGAGGATCTCTAATTACTGCAAATATGGCCAACGAGTACAATCGTGACGTATTTGCTGTGCCGGGAAGAGTGACTGATAAATACAGTCAGGGTTGTAATAACTTGATTAAAACGCAGAAAGCAAATGTGCTGACAAGTGCTGCAGATTTGGTATATATGTTGAATTGGGATATTAAAGAAAAACAAAAAAATATTCAAAAACAGCTTTTTATAGAGTTAGATTCTGACGAACAAAAAATCTATGATTTTCTCCAGAAAAATGGAAAGGAATTGCTTGATCTCATTGCTATTGCGTGTGATATTCCAATTTTCAAATTATCAGGAGTTTTGATAGGTATGGAATTAAAAGGTGTTATAAGACCTCTTCCTGGAAAACTTTTTGAATCAATTTAACGCAGAAAATCCTATATATTATATTATGAAAAGGTTGTTCAATCTGTATAAAACATAAATCAGTAAGAGTTCAAAAAGTATATTTAGAATTTGAAATACTTATGGCGAAATATTATAATCCTCAATAATATTTGTCTATCTTTTTTATTTTTAAGAGGTTAATTTATTTGATGTTACGAGAATATATTATAAAAGAAAAACGCTGACCAGTTTTAGTATGATCAGCGTTTCTATCAAAGAGTTTGGTTTAAATTATTTCTGAAATCCTAAAACTTCTCTAACTTTTGCTAGAACACCATCTGCAATTACAGAAGCTTTTGATGCGCCTTTTTTCAATAAAGCGTCAACTTCTTCTAGATTATTGATGTAATAGTTATATTTTTCTCTTTCTGTTTTGAATTTTTCTGTAATCAATTCAAACAAAGCTTGTTTAGCGTGACCGTAACCGTAGTTTCCGCCTAAATAGTTTGCTCTCATTTGTGCAGTTTGTTCTTCGTTTGCTAACAAAGAATAAATGGCAAAAGCATTGCAAGTATTTGGATTTTTAGGTGCTTCAAGAGGAGTTGAATCTGTTTCAATACTCATTACTTGTTTGCGTAATGTTTTGTCATCCAAGAATATATTGATGATATTGTTGGCAGACTTGCTCATTTTTCCTCCGTTTGTTCCAGGAATCAGCATAATGTTTTCTTGAATTTTTGCTTCAGGAAGAACAAAAGTTTCGCCCATTTGGTGATTGAAACGAGCCGCAACATCACGAGTAATTTCTAAATGCTGCAACTGATCTTTTCCAACAGGAACAAATTCAGCATCATACAATAATATATCCGCTGCCATTAACATCGGATAAGTGAAAAGTCCCGCGTTAACATCGTCCAAACGATCTGCTTTATCTTTGAAAGAATGAGCCAAAGTCAATCTTTGAAACGGAAAAAAACAGCTTAAATACCAAGTCAATTCAGTAGTTTGAACCACGTCAGATTGTCTGTAAAACGTCACTTTATCAGGATTTAAACCACAAGCAAGCCAAGCTGCGGCAGTGCTATAGGTGTTTTCTCTTAAAGTTTTTCCGTCTTTAATCTGAGTGATTGAATGCAAATCGGCAATAAACAAATAAGATTCATTTGCTGGATCGTTTGATAATTCGATTGCCGGAATAATTGCTCCTAATAAATTTCCTAAATGCGGTGTTCCTGTACTTTGAACACCCGTAAGTATTTTTGCCATTCTAGTTTTTTTCTGAAATGCAAATGTCGCGATGTTTTTTTTAATTACAAAGTTTGTAGCTTTTTAACGCAAAGAGCGCAAAGGGTTTTCGCAAAGTAAAGAAGTTTTATTTCTTTGAGAAATTGCTTTGCGATAAGTTCGCAAAGCTTTTTATAAATATAAGAAAATATTTATAAATTTACTGTTTTTTAAATTATGACAGAAAACGAAATTTCAAATATTATAATTGGACTAGCAATTGAAATTCATAAAAAACTTGGATCAGGATTGTTAGAAAGTGTATACAAAGAATGTTTGTTTTATAAAATTAAACAGCGTGGGCTTCTTGTTGAAAAAGAAAAATCTTTGGCATTAATTTTTGAAGAAGTTAAGCTGGATTGGGGATACCGCATTGATATACTGGTGGAAAACAAGTTACTAATCGAGATAAAAAGTGTGGAATCTCTTACTGTTAATCATTTAGCATAAACATTAACCTATTTAAGACTAGGAAATTTTAAACTTGGCTTTTTAATAAATTTCAGTGAAAGGCTATTAAAAAATGGCATCAGAAGAATTGCAAATAATTTATAGATAAAGCTTTGTGATCTTGTTGCAAAGCAAACTTTTAAAATAATTACTTTGAAAACTTTGCGAAAATTCTTTGCGCGCTTTGCGTTAGAATAAAGCTTACACTTAAAAAAATCTTGTTTAAAATTCATTTCTGTTTTCTTACATTTGGAGCTATGAAAATATTTAAAATTGCTTTTTGGATTCTTTGGCGAGTTTGGTTTTATGTTTTGATGGCCATTCCAATACTCATTATGTTCCCTTTTCTGGTCGTTTCTATCCTTTCTGAGAAAGGATATCCATACTTCTTTAAAATGGCTCGCATTTGGGCTAAATTTATCCTTTTCGGAATGGGTTTCTTTTATACTGTAAAACGCGAACAAAAGCTGATTAAAGGCAAAAGTTACATGATTGTGGCCAATCATACTTCTATGACCGATATTATGCTTACGTTGGCTTTAATTAAAAATCCTTTTGTTTTTGTTGGGAAGAAAGAGCTGGTAAAGATTCCTCTTTTTGGATTTTTCTATAAAAGAACTTGTATTCTAGTTGACAGAAGTTCGTCTAAAAGTAAAAATGAAGTTTTTAAAAGAGCGCAAAATAGATTAAATCAAGGTTTAAGTATTTGCATTTTCCCAGAGGGCGGAGTTCCAGATGACGAAAGCATTTTGCTGGATGAGTTTAAAGATGGAGCATTCAGATTGGCGATAGATCACCAGATTCCTATCGTACCTATTGTTTATCCAGATAGTAAAGAACGTTTTTCGTATACTTTTTTGAGTGGAAGTCCTGGAAAAATGCGCGCGAGAGTTTTGCCTTTTGTAGAAACAAAAGGATTGACAAGCGACAACAGAAAAGAATTAAGAGATCGAGTTAGAAATATGATTTATAATGGTTTAATAGATTATCAGAAGGAATAACCATAAAAACATTATGTAAAATACAAAAGCCGGTAGATGATAAATCTACCGGCTTTTCTTTGAATTAAAAACCCCTATTTTTATTCAAAAGCTTATTATCTGTGAATTATCTTTTCTGAAATAAAACGCAATACTTTCTTAAATTTCAATTTGGTTTTTCTTCGGTTTTTATTGTACAACAATTCCATTTTTTCTTTCATGATTAAAAATATTAATGGTTGATAATAAAGAGTTTGGTTAATAACTCAAGTTAATGTCACATTATTATAGATTCAGAGAAATATAAAAGGTTGCGTTGCAATTGAAAAAAAATTGACAAAAACCCGTCAGTTTGAACAACCAACGGATTTTTTACTCAAATAACCAACCAATGTAAATTCTAAAAAAACGCCAAATTGATATATGGCAGTACCAATTGCAAACTGCTTTTTTTAATAGATGAGGGATTGGTAAAAAGGTTGCGTGAAAATTTCATTTTTTTTCAAAATAAAAAAAGCCGAGCGATTTTTTTTAATCACTCGGCTTTTTAAGAGTCTTTTTTTAGATTTATTTTTTAGGCATTTGCCAGTTCTTTCATATGTTCTTTAATTTTAACTTCCAGTTCATCAGCAAGTTCTGGGTTGTCTTTAATTAAAGCTTTAACGGCGTCACGTCCTTGACCTAATTTAGTATCGCCGTAGCTGAACCAAGATCCTGCTTTTTTAACGATATCAAATTCAACAGCTAGATCTAAGATCTCTCCAGTTTTAGAAACACCTTCTCCGTACATAATGTCGAATTCGGCAGTTTTAAATGGTGGTGCTACTTTGTTTTTAACAATTTTAACTTTAGTTCTGTTTCCGATTACGTTTTCACCATCTTTAATTTGAGCAGAACGACGAATATCTAAACGTACAGAAGCGTAAAATTTAAGTGCGTTACCTCCGGTTGTAGTTTCAGGATTTCCGAACATAACACCAATTTTTTCACGAAGTTGGTTGATAAAGAAAACTGTACAATTTGTTTTGCTGATAGTTCCAGTAAGTTTTCTCAAAGCTTGAGACATCAAACGTGCATGAAGACCCATTTTAGAATCTCCCATTTCGCCTTCAATTTCGCTTTTTGGAGTTAACGCTGCAACTGAGTCAATTACAACGATGTCGATAGCTCCAGAACGAATTAGGTTTTCAGCAATTTCTAAAGCTTGTTCCCCGTTATCTGGTTGAGAAATGATTAAGTTTTCAATATCAACATTTAATTTTTCAGCATAATTTCTATCAAATGCGTGCTCCGCATCGATAAAGGCAGCAATACCGCCTGCTTTTTGAGCTTCTGCAATTGCATGAAGCGTCAAAGTTGTTTTTCCAGAAGATTCTGGACCATATATTTCGATAATTCTTCCTTTCGGATATCCGTTTACTCCAAGAGCTAAGTCTACACCTAGTGAGCCAGAAGAAATCGTTTCTACTTCTACAATGGCTCTGTCGCCCATTTTCATTACGGTTCCTTTTCCGTAGGTTTTGTCAAGTTTATCAAGCGTTAATTGTAGTGCTTTTAATTTGGCTTCTTTCTCTGAACTCATTTTTTTCTAAATATCTTAAATTATTACTTTGTCTTTCTGGATAAAAATAAGAAAATTCTGCTATATTTTTATTAGTCAGTTTTATAATTTGTAAAATTACTTCTTTTTTTGAAGTTTGATTGTTCCAAATTGTCACAAAATCGCTTTACAAAAATAAAGCCTTTAATTCGGTAGCATCAGAAGGTTTTATTTTGCCAGCAAGCAGTAAACTCAATTGTTTACGACGAAGGGCAGCATCAAAACGTTGGATTTCTATGTCGGTTTCTGGAATAATTGCCGGCACTTCAACCGGTCTTCCGGTGTCGTCAACAGCAACGAAAGTGTAAATAGCTTCGTTGGCTTTGGTTCTATTTCCAGATTCGCGATCTTCTACCCATACGTCGATAAAAACTTCCATCGAACTTTTGAATGATCTTGAAACTTTTGCCTCTACGGTTACAACGCTTCCAAGCGAAATTGCTCTATTAAAAGCAACGTGATTTACAGAAGCCGTTACAACAATTCGGCGCGAATGTCTGCGGGCCGCAATACTTGCCGCTCGATCCATTCTGGCTAATAATTCACCGCCAAATAAATTGTTTAAAGGATTTGTTTCGCTCGGTAAAACTAAATCAGTTAAAATAGTTAGGGATTCTGAAGGATGTTTTGGATTCATTTTTTTAATCTAAAATTTAAAAATTGTACTGGTTAATTCAACCAATAAACTGCCATTACAGCTGGTATAAAATATATAACAATGGTTCTCGCACCATCGTAATCTTTTGCAAGTCTTTGTCCGAAAAGCATCATTAACAAACATATACAAGAAAAAATAGCTCCATAAAAGCCAAATTCTCTGCCATTATTTGTAAATAATTGAATTCCGCCCACAACACATAAAATTCCTGAAATCAATTCTAAAATCAATAAATGAAATAGAGCCAGAGGAACTTGATTTTTTAATGGAGTCTTGGCAAAGTGCTCTTTAAGCCAAGCGACATTATCTTTCCAGTAGAAAATTTTTTCGTAACCCGATTGTAAAAAAGTTAAAGCTAGAAAAGCTAGAAGTAAAATTGAGGCAACATTGTTCATTATGAATTATTTTTTATGAATTAAACGAGTCAATTTGATCGATAAATCGGTAAGAATTATTTTTGCATTTCCGTTTCTTTCAATGTGATACATAGCATCTGAAAGTTCTTTGAATATTTCGTGAATGTTATTTCCGTTTACGAAAGGAGCAAAATTCTCTAATTTGAATTTATCAACTTTCGGCTCAATGTAAACCAAACTTGGTGTTTGATAATTTAACATAAGAGCTTGACGGAACATTTCGATGCAATACTGAATGAATTTTTTCTGGCTTTCGCGTCCCAGTGCAGCGATCTGCTCGCTCCATGAAATTAAATCCTGAATGGCCGCTGCGTTTCCTTTTGCCCTAAAAGCAGCACGAACCCAATTGACAAACCATTGCTCAAATGGAAGATCATCATCATCTTCTTTTAACAAATGCAAAGCTTTACTAAAATTACCTTGCGCCTGATGCGCAATTTTTTTGGCTAAGCCGGCGTCTATATTTTCTTGGGCAATTAAAGCATCGGCAATAACTTTTTCTGGTAGTCCATTAAAATGAATTACCTGGCAGCGCGAACGTATGGTTTGGATAATATCTTCTTCGTTTTCGGAGATCAGAATAAACATCGTTTTGTCTGATGGTTCTTCCAGAAGTTTCAAGAGTTTATTAGAGGCCGCAATATTCATTTTATCGGCCATCCAGATAATCATGATTTTGTAACCGCCTTCGTAAGATTTTAGCGAAAGCGATTTTAGAACTTCTTGTGCATCTTCGACACGAATTTCTCCTTGTTTGTTTTGTACACCAAGAATTTTATACCAATCGAACAAACCTCCGTAAGGCATTTCTTGAATAAAGCTTCGCCAATCCTGAATAAAATCTAAACTTTTTGGTTTTGTTTTTACATCTTCGGTTGTAACGGTAGGGTAAATAAAATGCAGATCGGGATGTGATATATTATCAAACTTAAGATTGCAAGAATCGTTTCCGTTCGAGTTTTCGTCGCCAGTATTGTTGCACAAAATATATTGAGCATAAGCAATGGCGGTTATTAAAGTACCACTTCCTTCTGGACCAACGAATAATTGTGCGTGAGGAATTCTACCAGAAGCAGCACTTTTTATCAAGTGGCTTTTGATGTAATCTTGACCTAAAATTTGAGAAAATTGCATAGGGCAAAGATAGAAGAAAATGTGTAGTCAAAAATTTTCAAGATGAGATTATTTCTGAGCTGAAATTTTCAAATTTTGCAACGAAGCCTTAGGACGTTTTTTAATTTTTTTTCGGATCATTTTCGACAGAATTTTGTTAATAAATATCGTCAAGTTAGTAAATATCAAGGTGTTTTTGTTAATATTTTTTTTCTAAAATCGACAAACGTATGTTTTTTTTGGTTATTTATTGAGTCAATTTTATATTTTTTATAGTTAATATCTTACGATTTTTTAATTAACATTTTTAACAAAAAGCACGTTAAAACGCACATTTTCTCGACATAAGGCTGGTTTTTAAGGTTTTTTTAAGGTTTTTTTTTGAAAAAAAAAGGAGTTGGAGTTGTAATTTAAGTTAATTTATATATTTTTGTTTTTATCAACAACCAATTATAAAATAAGAATCTATGAAAGGGAAAATTATTCTATTTAGTGCTTTTTTTATCTTAACTACTGCGGCTGTTTCAGCACAAGCTAAAAACGCACCGAGAAGTATTATTAGTACAACTGCTCTTATCCGAAAATACCATGATCAAAAAGAATTAAGTGGTATGCAAAAGGGTGAACTTTTGGAATTATACATCGAGCGTATCAAAGTATTAGTTAAAACTCTCCCTTACATTGCTTTGGTTACAAAACCTGGAGTTACTATGGCAGACCTTGGTATTCCAGACGATAGTGAACACAAAAAAGTTTTGGATGCTCAAGCAGTTGGTACAACAACATTCTTAGATACAACAGTAGAATTCCAAAGAAAAATGATGCCTTACTCTGATAAAGGAAATCTAATCGCGGCAATTTTATTCTACGAAAGTACATTGAAATCATTACACGAGTTCAACGATTTGAACGAAATGTAATAAAGTAATTTTTTTAAAATCTTTTTGGGAAAGTCTAAGTGAATACCAGCTTTGACGTTCTTGAAAAACAAAATAAAAAACAACTCACTCTCGAGGGTTCTGAAAAATTTCAGAAAACCCGAGAGGAGTTTTTACATTTACGCATACCCAAATTTATTATTAACCGTAATACCCCCCTTATCATGAAAAAAATTACTCAATTGATCTGCGTTCTTTTGACAGTTGCGAGTATGAATGCTCAACAAGAGAAAGGAATTATGGGCTACACCAATTGGTTAAACAACTGGACAGAGTTTAAGCCTAATAAAGTTGACTATGGAGAAGCAAACCAAATTTTGGCAGGAAATATTTCTGTTAATACTAAGTTGCTGAAAAGAAATATATACGTTCTGCAAGGAAACGTTTATGTTACAAACAATGCTGTTTTAACAATTGAACCTGGAACTGTAATTATCGGTGATTTCGAAACAAAAGGAACATTGGTAATCACAAAAGGCGCACAATTAGTGGCTGATGGTTTAGAAACAGATCCAATCGTATTTACTTCAAACCGCAGCATGAAAAAAGCGGGAGATTGGGGTGGAATCGTAATCCTTGGAGATGCACCAATTAACAAATTCGGAAATGTAGGTTCTTATAACCTAGATCTTGATCCTACAATGACTACTTATGGTGGAGACAACGTAGCTTCAAACTCTGGTGTTTTGAGATTCGTTAGAATTGAATTTGCTGGTAAAAAAGTAAAAGGAGTTGATACTTTTAATGCTTTAACTTTAGCAGCTGTTGGTAACAAAACAGTTTTAGAAAACATCATGGTAAGTTATGCTGGAGGAGATTCTTTCGGAATCTTAGGCGGTGACTTAAATGCTACAAAATTCGTATCTTATAAATCAGTTAACGACGACTTTAAATTTTCTCAAGGAGTTCAGTGTCGTTTCTTCAATTCTCTAGCAGTTAGATCTTCTTACTTCTCAAGTACTAAAGACGGATCTCGTTGTATGGAGGTTAGATCTTATGAGAAGAAAAGTGAAACCGATTTCACTAAAAAACAAACTTTAGTTGTTGCAAGCAATATTACAATGGTTAATGACAGTGAAAACATTAACGCTGACATTCAAGCAGGTTTAGTAAAAGAGGCTGTTTATGTAGCTGAAAATGCTTCTCTTGAAATGAAAAGAAGTGTGATCTCTGGATTCAACCCTGCAGTATTATTAGACAGCAAAACTGAAATCAATGATGCCAACCTTAAAAAAATCAAATTTGAGGAAATGTATTTCAACTTATGTAAAGGAAATATCTTTACTGAATACAATTCGAACAATGAAGATTTAGAGAGCTGGTATGGAAACAGTGTTTTCTTTAACGTTTATTCACAAAGTGATAACAAAGAAACATTCATTGACATCTTCAATCCTAAAAAACCAGATTTCAGATTACAATTAGGAAAAATCACAGCTTCTAGCGGTAATAGATAAATAGTTTCGATTTTTATTTCCCACGCGTAAATTTTATTAATTAAGTCCCCAGACACAATTTATGTATCGTCTTAAGGGCCCAAATAAAGATCAAGACATAATGGTATCTACGAAAAAATATTTTATATATATAATATTTTTGGTTTCGCCTATATCGTTAACTCTATATGCACAGAATACAGCAGAAAAACCTACAAAGGCTGCTGGTTCTGAGCACATTTTAACTTTGGCTTGCAATAACCAAAACGAAAATAATAATAGTGCTGTTATTGAAAACAGCAATTTTAATCAGTTTATAGTAGGGATGTCCAACCCCAAGGACAGCCTTACTATAGCAGCTGAATCAAATACTGTATCTAAAGATTGCGAAGAAAACTCGACACTTGCTGCAACTTCAATTCTTGCAAAAGAAGTAATTGAAAACTACAAGTATGATTTCTCTGAAACATTCATAGATATCTTGTTTTTTGAGCGTATAGATCTAGCAAGAACACGCACTATATGATTCAAAAAATTACTTTATCTTTTTTTAAAGTTATTCTATTATTTAGCATTCTACTGTTTGCTAGATCGAATTCCTATGCCCAAACTATAGTGCCTCTACAGTTAGATGGTCTAGAAAAGCTTTGTGCTGGGAATTCGTTCAATGAATTCTATGCAACATTCAGTTATGTTAATTTTCCTGAAGGAACAACATTTGCAGTTGAACTTTTAGACGCTTCAAACAATCCAATTGCTACAACATTATTGCAGACTGTAGATGTTTCTGCTACGCAAAAAACAATAAAGTTTGCTGTACCAACAAGTTTAGTGGGTTCTGAAACATACGGATTAAGAGTTAAAAGTTCTACTTCAACAACGAGTCCAAGATTTAAGAATTCTTTAGGCAACACTTCATTTCCGGCTTATTTTAAAGATTACGAGACCACATTTTCTATTAACAACAAAGATACAAATGCAACACTTTGTGCAGGAGGAAGCCTAACGCTTTCTATAGACAATGCAACTCCATCGGTACCATCTTCATCTCCTGTAAACTATCCAAATCTTAAATACACTTGGTTTAAAGATAATGTTGCCATTGTAGGACAAAGTGGTAAAACGTTAACTGTAAATGCAGTTGGAGATTATTATGTAGTTATAGACTATGGTTCTTGTACAGACGTAAACTTTAGTTCAAATCATGTTAATGTTGCAACTACATCTTCAGGCTCAGCGGTGACTATTAACTCTAGTTTAGGAAACCCATTTTGTGCAAGTGGTACAGGTACGATTTTAACTGCAACATCAGGAAATAAATATCAGTGGAAAAAAGATGGTAATATTATCAACGGTGCTACGAATCGAACCTATTCAACAAATGAATCTGGTGTTTATTCTGTAGAAGTTGACTTTGGCGGATGTACTGCTATAGGAACTATTAATCTTCAAAGCAATGGTTTCAACGCTAGTATTGATGCTCAAGATGGATATAAATTAAGTGAAGGAGAAACTATAACTGTTACCATAACAACAGATGCTGTCGATCCAACTTACGAATGGTATTTAAACGGCAACTTAATTGCTGGCGAAACTTCAAATTCTTATTTAGTTGCTGTTAAAGGTAATTATACAGCAAAAGTTTCTCAATCATCTGGTTGCGTTGCGAGCAGAGAATTTTCATTTAAAATAAATGGAGAATCTGGGCCATCAAGCGTTATTCCAAATATCATTAAATTATCAGGAGACATTCCGTATTGGAATATTCCAGATGAATATAAAAATGCAAATACTAAGGTAATGATCATTAGTTCAAACGGAGATATGGTTTTGGACGTAGTGAATTACCAAGGCGATTGGCCTCAAAGCAATATAGATTTTAAAAATGTAAATCCCGTTTATTACTATGTCATTCAGTCCGACACAGGTGAAAAAAAAGGATCAATAACTGTTATAAAATAATATGAAGAAACTTTTACTATTCATCACGTTATTTTACGGTTTATCAAATGTACTCTATTCTCAAAATGCTAGCGAGGATGGAGTTGTTTCGTTTTCATTACCCATAAGAAATTCTTTAAAGTTTAATAGATATTTAATTAACCCAACATTTAGTTTTGTTAGAGAGTCAAATCCTTATGTAAGTTTCTATAACAAAAGACAATGGGTTCAGTTTGATAATGCTCCACAGACTTATTTGGCCAATTATTCTGGACGTTTTAGAGAGAATGAAGCATTTGCAGTTGGATTATTTCAACAAAACTACGGACTTATGACTGTTTTTGGCGGAGTTGCCAATTTTGCTCATAATATCGTTCTTGAAGAAGATAGCAACTTAACTTTTGGTTTAAATGCAGGAATTTATCAAAGTGGTATCAATACAGGAAAAATTATATCTGATGATTCAACAATCCTAACTGGAGATTTTCCAAAAAGTACTCTTTTAACGATAAATCCAGGGATTAACTACGGTACTACTTTTTTTGATTTCGGATTGGCTATTAACAATTTAGTGCTTTATAATTTCGGATCTGGAATGGTAAAGGAAGATCCAGAAAGAGCTATTCAATTGCATGCTATGTATACAGGATACATTGATAGTTATGGTTTTTTTGATAGAAGTAAATTTTCTGGAATTGTTAGAACAGAAATTAAAAAAGACAAAACAGTTATTTCAGGTTTAGGAATGCTTGCACTTCAACAAGGAGTTTGGGCACAATTCGGCTATAATACATTATATGGAGTTTCAGCGGGACTGGGAGTTAATATCTCTCCAAGTATTGCCATCGAATATAATTACGAAAGAGGAATGGGCAATTTCTCTAATTTGGGAGGTTCTCATGAATTTGCCATTGCCTACAAATTCAAGAATAGAAATTACTATTACGGAGATGACGATGAAGGTTCATTGATTGATCCTTCAAAACCAAAATCTGTACCAGCAAAACCAAAATCGGAAGCGACTCAGGTTAACAGAACTGAAATTGCTGAAAAGAATAGATTGGCTGCAGAAGAAAAAGCAAAAGCAGATGCTGAAGCTAAACAAGCAAGATTGGCGGCGGCAGAAAAAGTTAGAGCCGACGCAGAGGCAGTAGCAAAAGCAAAATTAGAAGCAGATAATAAAGCTAAAGCAGATGCTGAAGCTGTTAAGATAAGGTTAGCTGCAGAGGCAAAAGCAAAAGCAGATGCCGCAGCCGCTGCCAGAGCACAAACGGCAACAGCAAATAGAGCGGTTGCTGCAACCCAAAAAACACAAGCTCAATTGTCTGCTGACAAAGCAAGAGCAGATGCAGAAGAGCGAAGAATAAAATTAGCAGCAGATAATAAAGCTAGAGTAGACGCTGCGGCAGCTGCAAGAGCACAGGCTGTTGCAAACAAACCTACAGCTACAGCAGCTCAAAAAACGCAAGCTCAATTGGCTGCTGATAAAGCAAAAGCTGATGCAGAAGCAATGAAGTTGAAATTGGCGGCAGATGCAAAAGCGAAAGCAGATGCTGAAGCAGCTGCTAAAGCAAAAGCAGAAGCGACGAAAACAACTGCAGCTCCACAAAAAACGGCAGCACAATTAGCAGCCGATAAAGCACAGGCAGATGCTGAAGCAATGAAATTGAAATTAGCGGCGGAAGCAAAAGCGAAAGCAGATGCAGAAGCGGCAGCTAAGGCAAAAGCAGAAGCTACAAAAACAGCTCCAGCACCACAGAAAACACAAGCTCAATTGGCTGCTGAGAAAGCAAAAGCCGATGCTGAAGCAGCAAGACAAGCAAGATTGGCAGCTGCTGAAAAAGCGAAAGCTGATGCTGAAGCAGCAAGATTAAAATTAATTGCTGACAATAAAGCAAAAGCAGATGCTGCTGAGGCAAAACGTAAAGCAGACGCTAAAGCAAAAGCTGAAGCTGCAGATATGCAATCAATATTAGCTGCTGATGCAAAAGCAAAAGCAGACTCAGATGCATTGCAAGCACGTCTAGCAGCAGAAGCTAAAGCAAAAGCTGCTGCAGAGGCTAAAACTAAAGCTTCTATAGATGCAGCTAACAGAGCAAAGGCCGCTGCGGATTTAAAAGCAAAAGCTGCTGAAGAAGCTGCACTTAAAGAAAAAGCGGCTGCAGATGCAAAAGTAAAAGCAGATGAAGAAGCGAGACAAGCGCTTATCGCCGCGGAAGCAAAAGCAAAAGCAGATGCAGAAGCACTGAAAATAAAACAGGCCGAAGAGGCACGTCAGGCACAATTAGCGGCAGAAGCAAAAGCGAAAGCAGATGCTGAGGCACTTCAAGCTAAACTTGTAGCAGATGCTAAAGCTAAAGCGGATGCCGAAGCTGCAGCAAAAGCAAAAGCAGATATGGAGGCTTTGCAAGCTAAACTAATTGCTGATGCAAGAGTGAAAGCAGATGCAGAAGCTACAGCAAAAGCAAAAGCCGAAGCTGAAGCTAAAAAATTACAAGAAGAAGAAAATGCTCGTCAAGCGAAATTAGCTGCAGAAGCAAAAGCAAAAGCAGATGCTGAAGCAGAGAAAGCAAGATTGGCAGCTGAAGCAAAAGCAAAAGCAGACGCTGAAGCAGAAAAAGCAAGATTAGCAGCGGAAGCAAAAGCAAAAGCGGATGCTGAAGCTCTTCAAGCTAAACAAGCAGCTGAAGAAAAAGCTAGAGTAGAAGAAGAAGCACGCCAGGCTAAATTGGCGGCAGAGGCAAAAGCAAAAGCCGATGCAGAAGCAGAGAAAGCAAGATTGGCAGCTGAAGCAAAAGCGAAAGCGGATGCAGAAGCATTACAAGCTAAACAAGCAGCTGAAGAAAAAGCTAGAGTTGAAGAAGAAGCTCGCCAGGCTAAATTAGCAGCAGACGCAAAAGCAAAAGCCGATGCAGAAGCATTACAAGCTAAATTGGCAGCAGATGCTAAAGCAAAAGCAGATATGGAAGCTCTTCAGGCAAAATTATTAGCTGATGCAAAAGTAAAAGCAGACGCAGAAGCAACAGCGAAAGCTAAGGCAGAGGCAGAAGCTAAGAAATTACAAGAAGAGGAAGATGCACGTCAAGCGAAGTTAGCGGCAGATGCAAAAGCAAAAGCTGATGCGGAGGCATTAAAAGCTAAACAAGCAGCTGAAGAAAAAGCTAGAGTTGAAGAAGAAGCTCGTCAAGCGAAATTGGCGGCCGATGCAAAAGCAAAAGCGGATGCAGAAGCATTAGAAGCTAAATTGGCAGCAGATGCAAAAGCAAAAGCAGATATGGTAGCGCTTCAGGCAAAATTACTAGCAGATGCAAAAGCAAAAGCCGATGCCGAAGCTACTGAAAAATTGAAAGCTGAAGAAGAAACAAGATTGTTAAGAGAAGAAGAAGAACGTCAGGCAAGGTTAGCAGCAGAAAAAGCAAAGGCAGATGCAGAAGCAGCAGCTCTAGCAGCAAAAGCTAAAGATGATACAGGAAAAGCTATTGAAAACTTAACAAAATCGGTTGAGAGTACAAGTAAAGTACAAACGGATTTATTAGATCAGTTTAAAGCTACTGTTGCAAATAAGCAAAAAGACTTGAACGATCTGAAAGAGGAGAATGACTTAAGTGAAAAAGGTATTTATAAAGAGCCAAAACCATTCAAGAGTGTAGCGGCAGAAAACAGTCAGATTGAAGCATTAAAAGTTCAGATTGCTGATGCAAACAACAGCATGAAAAATGAGATTGCAAAGCTGACAAATCTTTATAACGAAAGACTTAAAAAGTTCCCTAAAGATGATCCTTTGAATAAAGCTTATCTAGAAAAGATAAACGAATTGAAAGCGGCTCAGTTGAAAATGGAAAGAGAAGGCGCTGCTTTAATTGCCGATTTGGAGCGTATTAAAACAGAGACTGAAATTGAGCGTAAACGTAGAATTAAACGTGCGGCTTATGAGAATGATGAAGGAAGATATGCGCAGGATGTTGCCGCTCTTAAACGAATTAAAGAGACAACAAAACTAAGCAGCACACCATTGAAAGCAAATGATTTTGATTTTGGTGAAGAGCAGTCGAATATGCAGATTATTAAGAATATTAAAAATTCTGATAACGGGTATTATATGATTATTGCGGTTCACAACAGTGTAGAGAAACGTGATGAGTTCTTAGCGAAAGCAGTAGCTGCAGGACGTTCGGATATTAATTTCTTTTACAATGTGACAACAAGTAAATATTACATCTATTATGAGAAGTTCGATGGTTTACAAGAGGCAACAAAAGCTTTAGAAGCAAAAGGTAATAAACCATACAACGGAAGAATGGCCATTGTAAAAGTGGAGAATTAGTAAAAACAGTAGTCTCTCTTGAAAGCAAGAGAGACATTGAAATAAATGTTATCAAAAACAAATTTTTTTATTCACTAATGCCCCTTAGAGGATAAACAGAAGTAACAAAAAATGATTATGAAAAAACCTACTACTTTAAGAACGCTGATTTTTGTTTTAGCTCTGCTATTCAATTTTGCCTCCTATGCGCAAAATTGGGTTGCATATAATTCAAAGCTTAATTCAAGCTCGAATGAGAACTTATTCTTAAAAGCAAATAATCAGTTTGACAGTCAATTTGGTCTTGGGACTAATTCAGAAAATGGACCTGGGAAACCTGCTTATGCAATGGTCAATCCAGCAATTAAGTATGCACAGTCTCCTTACTTGGGGACAGTTTCTATCTGTCCAAATGACGGTAAAGAGTTGCCAAAATTATTTCTTTGTGGAAGTAACGAAACTAGGGAAATTAAAACAGGATTAGTAAATCCGATCTCAATTGTTTGGGAGAAATTTAAAGCAGGAGGTTCTTGTTTAAATGTTTTGAATACCAATTGTGCAAATGAATCATCAGCCGCTTCATGCTGGACATCTGTTGGAACTGCAGTTGATTATGTGGCAAATGAAGCAGGACAATTTAGAGTTCGAATAGTAGACAGTGCAGGAGTACCATATACTTTTTATTTTAATGTGTACCAGAATACGCTTGATCCAGGCGCTATTGCTAAAAACGATATTATTAAGTACGGTACAAGTTGTACGCTTAACGGAAAAATTACCGTTAATGGTTTTGGAGGTGGTTACGAATATGGTTTAACTACAAGTACATCTCCACCATCAACATGGCAGGATAGTAATATTTTTACAGTTACAGCTGCTGGAAGTTATAATGTGTTTATTCGATTAAAAGGAGTATCGGGTTCTTGTGATTTTAAAGTGCCTAATGTTGTTATTAAGAATACAGATTTTAGCGTTTCAACGCAGATAAATTCGCCTAAATGTAGTGGTGAATTAGGAAGTATTAGAGTATTTAATACAGATGTAAATTTACAATACATATACAAACTTAGCGGACCTACTAATATTACGACTCCGGCTATATCTGATCCAGAGTATATTTTTAAGAATCTAGCTTCTGGAACGTATACAGTAGAAACTACAATTGTGGGTGCGCCAAATTGTATGAAGGATACCAAAACAAACCAAGTAATTGTCGTAAGTCCTAACGTTTTAACGAATACATCAAGTAGAACAAAAAGATTAACAGCTTGTGCTGCAGGTACAATTACTGGTTCGGCAAGTGGAGGAAAAACACCATATCGTTATTCTGTAAATATTAATGATGCTGGATTTGTAAATGTTGCAGATGTTGATGGTAATATTACAGTAGCTCAAGCAGGAACTTATGTAGTACGTGTGGAAGATGGTAATGGCTGTACAGCAGATAAAACCATTACTATAGCTGATGTTGTAAAACCAATCTACAACGTTCAAAAAGAAGATGGAAATTGTACGGGTAAAAAAGGAAGTATAACTGTAAATGTAACAAATCCTAATGGATTTACAGATATAAGATATAGTATCAAAAATGGTGCTAGTAATAGTTTTGTAACTACACCGTCTTTCAGTAATTTATCACCTGGTATTTACTATGTTGTAGTGCAATATAAAAATTCTACAACAAGCGGAAGTAATAATTCTTATTGTGTTGATCCGCCAATTATGATTACAGTTGGAGCAGCAAACCCATTATCGGCTTCTGCAGGTATCGCTGCTTTGTCAGGTTGTGGTCCTGCAGGTGAAGAGTTGAAAGGTCTTGCGCGTATAGTAAACCCGCAAGGAGGTATTCCATTCCCTGGAGCAAATCCTTATAAATATAGTTTTATGGGATCGCCTTGGCAGGATTCAAACGAAATGTATATTAATCCAGGAGGACCATATACATTTAGTGTAATGGATGCGGCAGGATGTACTTTCGATATGACTGGTATTTATTTAGATCCAAAGCCAGCACCGCCAACTATAAAAATTTTAGATCCTGTGTTCAATTGTGATGGTTCGGCTACTAGTACGGTTCAAGTAAATGGTGGAGTGCCAGACGCAAAATACAGTTACAAATATTATATTGATGGTTTTCTTAATCCAAATACACCATCAAACGTATTTTTAAATGTTCCTCAAGGGCCTCATACTATTACAGTAGAATACACCGTAACAAGTGTAACAACTTATAGTAACTTATTGGTTGAAAATTTTGGAAGTGGAGGAACTACTACTACCCCAGGTATTGCAGGTACATATTGTTTTAACGACCAAAGAGTTGACCCGCCTTATACCTGTTCATTAAATGGAAATCCAACTCGTTCAGTTGAGGATAACCAATATTCTGTAACTAACTTCTTTTGGAGAAGTGATGATTATAACAATAGTGGTGGATTTACAGGAAATGGAGCATGGTTTCACTTTAAAGACCATACAACAGCTAGTAGTACTACGCCAGATGCTGAAGGAAGATATTTATTGATAAATATTGGTAAAGCGGCGGGAGATTATGGTGTTTTATATAGTAAGCCAATTGTTGACGTAATTCCTAATCAGCCAGTTTTAATTGACTTGTATGTTGGTAACTTACTTAAGCTAGGTAAAGATGGAGATTCACCAAGTCTTATTTTCGAATTAGTAGATGAGGCTGGTAATGTTGTTGCTACAGATAGAATTGGTAAAATTGCTGAAGATAAAAATGGTTCAGAAAGAAACAAATGGTTACTAAAATCATTAGCATTAAATCCTGGAGATAATAAAAAACTAACGTTCAAGATTCGTTCAGGAAGTGTCGAATATGGAGGAAATGACTTGGTTATGGATGATATCTGGGTTCGTCAGATACCAAAAGCTTGTGGAACTGTACAAGATTTTGATATTACCATTGATCCATCGAAATCATTCTCTGCATCAATTACAGGTGTAAAAGATGTACTTTGTTTTGGAGATAAAAATGGAGAGCTTACCATTAATGCAGTAAATTTTGATCCTAACAAAGGATTCCAATATTCTATTGATGGAGGTGCAAACTGGTCAACTGTAAAACCAGTACCAGCTGCATCTACAGGAAGTGTTACCATTAAAAACCTAGAAAGTAAAATTTATGATATCCGTGTACGCTATGAGGATAAGGCAGGAAGCTGTATGTGGCCATTTTCTCAGGATATTAAATCGCCGCCAGTTTTAGATGTAACAGCAACGATTTTTAAACCAGCAACATGTATAGAAGGTGCTACTATTAGAGCAAAAGCAACAGGAGGAACTCCAGCTTATGAGTTTGAACTTTTGGATGCTGCTACAGGTGCGGTTGTAAAACCAAGGCAGCCTGTTTCAGATCTAGTTGAAATGACAACTGATTTTACAGATGTACCTAAAGGAGTATATAAAGTAAAAGCATATGACAAAAATGGCTGTAAAAATAATGTTGATGTTACAATCACTGTTAATACGCCAGACCCAATTGAGGCAGTTTTAGCAACAAGTTCTAATCTTTGCTATACTGCTACTAATAAAGCTAGCATAACTGTTACTGTAAAAGGTGGTACAGCTCCTTTTACTTATAGTTTAAACGGAGCTCCAGCTGTAAACTCTAATACTTTCAATGATTTAGTACCAGGTTCTTATGTAATCACGGTAACAGATGGAAATGGTTGTAAAGATGATACAGAGGCAATTGTAATTGAACCAGAACTTACTGTTGCTGCTTCTGTAACGCAAACATTAAAATGTGTGGCACCGCCAGCAACAGCTTCTGCAGTTATTACAGGTAAAATTGAAGGAGGAAAATCACCATTTGGTGTAACGCTTCTTTCTGGTCCTGGAACAGGAACATTCAATTATCCAACTTCTGATACATTTACTTTTACAGCAACTGTTCCAGGTATCTATACTTTTGAAATTTCAGACTCGCAAAAGTTTGTTTGTAAAACTACTGCACAGGCAGAAATTAAAGCGCCTACTAAACCAGTAGCTTCAGCAGCACCTGAAAACCCTAAATGTTACAATGCTGCAACAGGATCTGTTGTATTGTCAGGTTCTTTAGGATCAGGAAGCGGTTACGAATATAATTTTAATAATGGCGGGTTTAAAACAAATGCAACTTACACTGGATTAAGTGCAAATGTTACTTATAGCTACCAAGTTAGAGATGATAATGGTTGCGTATCTGATGTAAAAACATTTACATTAACACAGCCAAGCGAATTAAAAGCAACCATTAAAGCAACTGAGCTAGGGTGTAATGGTACAGCTACTGCTGAAGCAGTTGTCACTGTTACCGTAACTCCTGGTACAGGTACGGGTCCAACATACCTGTATAGTTTTAATAACAATACCAGTTATTCTACAAAAAATACTTATAGTACATCTGTTGCAGGAGATGTAATTGCTTATGTTAAAGATTCAAATGGTTGCGAAATTGTACTACCAAAAGTTACAATTGCACCTTTAGATAGAATTAGCGGTATCACAATTACGGATAGTGGATATGATTGTTCTACTACACCTCCGGGCGGGCACGTAAATATTGCAGCAGTAAAAACTGATATTTCGACACCAATTCGTTATCAGATTATTTCAGGTCCTGCAGGATATGATACGGCACAAAATTCTGATGGTGAATTTAAATCATTGGCACCTGGTGACTATATATTCCAAGCTATTGATCTTAAGACAGGCTGTGCTTTTACTAGAGAATACACAGTAAAAGGAATTCCAGATATTAAAGCAGGTGGATCTGTTGTTACCTCTATCAATTGTTTTGGAGGTACAGGAAATATTGAATTTACTGTAACTGGGGTAAAAGACAGAGGTTATGATTATGTAATTACAAATGGTTCAGGAACGATTATTCAACAACGTAATAATGTTTCAGAAACAATAACAACTGTAACTGTTCCTACTGCATTGCCAGCAGGAGTTTATACAATTAAAGCAACTGATAGAAAAACGAAGTGTGAAGCTACTTATGCAGTTACCATTACGGGACCTGCAGCAGCATTGGCTGTAACGGCAACAGCAGCTAAGATTACTTGTAATAATGGTAAATCTGATATTACAGTAGTGGTTGTTGGAGGAACTAAAAATTATCAATACGCAGTAGCAAAAAGTACTGATCCTGCTCCAACAGTTTTTGGCACAAGTGAAGTTCTAACGGTTAATACTAATTTGGGTGCAGATGTAAAATGGACTGTTTATGTAAAAGATGCTAATGGATGTCCAGGAAGTTTTACAGTTGATATTGAGAGCGAACAAAAACCAACAGTTACGGCTGTTTTAGATAGTCAGTGTGGACCAACTGGTACGGGTAATATTTTTACGATTACGGCTACTGGTAACGGATTGGCACCATTGAAATATAGTATCGATGGAACAACTTTTAAAACAGGAAATACATTTAATGTTCCAGCAGGTATTTATACAGTAACTGTAGAAGATAAAAACGGCTGTAGAGCAACTGCTCCTACAAGTATAGTGGTGAGCGAACCTTTAACAGCTTTAGCATCTGTTACTAAAGGATTGGATTGTACTGCTACACCAAATGCACAAATTACTGTTGACATTACAGGTGGTAAAGGATCTTATAATTATACTATTAAAAAAGGAACAGCAGCAGCTGGAGGTGTAAACACAATTACAGCAGGACCAATTGTACTGTCTGTAGCAGCAGCCGATGCAGATACTTATGAATTTGATATTACAGACGCTAACGGATGTAATGTAAAAGTAAGCGCTACAGTTTTACCAATAACAAATCCTGTAGTATCTGTAAAATCTTTTGTTAATCCGTCTTGTGATGGTTATAGCGATGGTGCTGTAGAATTACAGGCAACAGGTGGATCTGGTAGTGGCTATAAATTTAATTTTAATAATTTAGGATTTAGTGATGACACATATTATTCTAATTTAGGAGAAGGAACTTACCCATATGAAGTAATTGATGGAAAAGGATGTAAACATAGCGGTTCAATTACTTTAACAGCACCTGAAAAACTAATTGTTTCAATTGATGTAGTACCATTTTCTTGTGATGTAAACAGTGCTAAAGTACCGGGAACAGTTACTTTAAATGTTACTTCTGGAGGAACTGCACCATATAGATATAGTTTTAATGGAGGAGGTTTAAGCGGAGCTCCTGGAGCTAACGTATTAACTTTAAATGATAATACTGCAGGAACAGATCAGTCTTATACTTATACCGTAACCGATGCAAACGGATGTTCTGTCTCTGGTAACGGAGTTTTAAAAGCATTAAACGCACCTAAAATTCTTGAAATTAAAGGAACTCCTATTTTCTGTCAACCTGCTACAAGACAAGTAAGTACAGTTACAGTAACAAAAGTTGCTTCAACAGGTGTAGATCCTGTAACTTATGCTATTATAGAGCCAGCTTCTCAAACAGGGAATGTTACAGGGGCAACTTCTGGAGTGTTTACAGATCTACCAGTAGGGATTTATAAATTTAAAGTAACAGATAACAACAAATGTTTCGCTATTGGTACATACGAAGTTAAACCAGTTGTAAATATTGACCTAAATGCTTCTATCTCTAAACAAGTATATTGTAAAGATGATAATAGCGGAGTAATTTTATTAAATGTTTCAGGTTTTAATACAACTTATAAATATAGTGTTAATGGTGTAGAGACTACAGGTGTATCTGCTTCAACAGTTACTATACCTAATTTAGCTGATGGAGATTATAGCATTATTGTTACAGACGAAGAAACAGGATGTACAGATACTGCAACATTAAAAATTACAGAACCTGTAAAAGCATTGACTGCTACAATTGTTCAGAAAAATGCGAACTGTAAATCTACAACGTCTAAAATTACAGTAACTGCCGATGGTGGAACTGGAACTTATACTTATGCTTTTGTACAAGATGGAACTGATCCTTCAACAAAATATCAAGCAAGTAACGTAGCAGATCTTGGTGTAACTCCAACTCCAGATTGGGATGTTTGGGTAAAAGATGCAAATGGATGTACATTTAAAATAGATGTTAATGTTAAAATAGATGCTGCACCTACAGTTACTGCTTCGGCTGTTGGACAATGTTTAGGAGATGGCGATTATACCATAACAGCAACTGGCTCTGGAGTAGGAACTTTGGAGTATAGCATTGATGGTACAAATTTTAAAACAGATAATAAATTTATCGTAACAGTTGCTAAAGACTATACTATAACAGTTAGAGACGGAAATGGTTGTACTGCAACTACAACTGCTCCAGTACATGTTTATGATAAAGTAACTTTAAGCGCTAGAATAGACAAGAACATTACGTGTAAAGTTGGTAGCGAAGCTGCTATAATTACATTAATCCCTGGTGGAGGAAAACCTGGATATACATATACAAGTAATCCTACTACTGGAACTTTTACAAGCCCAGGAGTATTTGAAACTACTACACAAGGAAATTATATATTTACAGTAACTGATGCAAATGGTTGTTCTGCAACTATACCAAGTGCTGTAATTATTAAAACACCAACAACTCCAGTAATTACATCTGTAACTCCAATAAATATTTTATGTAATGGAGCTACTACAGGTGCGCTTACAATAGTTTATAACAATACTCAAGGAGTAGGTCCATTTGATATTAAAGTAGAACAATATCAAGATGCATTGCATACTATTTTGGTTAATGATTTTGGTACACAAACTACAGGATTACCTGCAGGTTACTATGTTGTAACATTAAAAGATTCTAATGATTGTACTGTTACTGCATCTGCGCAAATAACAGAACCAGATCCAATTAAGGTTGTTTTTACTACTGAAGATCTTAAATGTACTGGTAAAGGAATTACCCAAGGTAGTATCACGATTCAGCAGGTGACAGGCGGAACGCCAAATTATAGTTATATTGTAACTGGTATTAATAATTATTACAAAAGAATTGACAATCAGAATGGTAGTGCACGTTTTGAAATTGTAGATTTCGGCTTATACCAGATTAGGATTGAAGATAGTAAAGGTTGCGCGCCTTTTATTATTAATGATGTTTTAATTGCGGCACCGGTAAATGAATTAGACATAGAGGTTTCTGCAACAGCAGATTGTACAAACGGAGGTAAAGCTGAAGTTAGAATTTTAGGAGACTTTACAGGAAGTGGTGCGTTCCATTTTAATATTTATGATGGAACTACTCAAACATGGATTAAACCAGTTAATCCAACAGATCCAACAGATCCAGACGTAATTACAAATAAAAACAATGGATGGATAGATGAAACTTTCCCAGGAAGTAAAGTAGCAGAATTTACTGGTCTTACACCTGGTAAAGTATATACTTTCATCATTTATGATGAAAGTACAGAATGTTATTATTTCCAAACATCGGAAGATCCTATTCCTAGTATTTCAACATTAAAAATTGAAAGTTTTACTCCAGAAAACATTACATGTAAAGGGGCTAATAACGGAAATGTTAGTTTTGATATTACAAATGTTTATGCTACTCCTGTAGATATTAAGTATGAAGTATTCACTGCATTCACCAATAATTTAATTAGTACTGGAACTCGAACAATTCCAGCTGGGGGTACAATAACGGTAAATCAAGCCTCTGGAGTACCATTGCCAGTAGGAACGTATTATATTTTAGTTTCTGAGACATCTGGTGCAAATGCAGGTTGTGGTGTTTCTTCTGTTAATTTTAATATTAAAGAATCGACTGTATTATTAACAGTTACGGCTTCTGTTGCTAAAGATGCTAATTGTAAAAATTTATCAGGAATAATTACAGCTAGTGCAGTTGGTGGAACTCCTTTTGTTCCAGTTCTCCCAGCTACAGGACCAGCATATTTCAAATACATGCTGTTATTACAAACAGATGCAGCACCGACAGATCCAAAAGATACGCGTTGGGTGACTAACAATACTTTCTTTGCAAATGCAGCAAATTATACTGTATACGCATTAGATGCTTACGGATGTATTGCAGAATTTGATGTTGTTTTAACGAAAGATGCAGACCCTGTTGTTACTTTGCCTGCACCATTTTGTTATGACGGATCTACGCCATTTACAATTACAGTAACGGGTACAACAGATTCATCAATTGCAGATGCGCCAACATATAGCGTAAACGGAAGTAATTTTACAACAAATCCAGATTTCGAGTTCAATGCAGCTGGAAATTATGATATAACAATTAAAGATGGTAATGGTTGTACAGACACTAAACGTTTTGTAGTTTATCCGCAATTGAAACTAAAAGTGGAGAAGAAAAAAGGTTTAGATTGTACTCCAACACCAAATGCTCAAATAGAACTTACAGCTTCAGGCGGAGAAGGATCTTCTTATGTTCTTGAGTATTCATTAAATGGAACTGGATATTTACCAGTAACATTGACAGCAGGAAATATTTTCAATGCTGCTGTAGCTGGAGATTATATTTTTAGAGTTACTGATACAGGTAATCCTGCAACTCCGTCTTGTTTTGTAACAGAGACGTTGAAAATAGATGCGATTCCTGCAATCACATTCGATACAATCGAAACTAACTTAACTTGTAACGGAAGCGGTAACGGTTCAATTACAGTTAATGTTACTGGTGGAGTGGGACCTTTCAAATTCACATTGACAGATGGTACAACTACGTGGGGTCCTCAAGATGCAAGTGAATTTAGAAATTTAGCTGCAGGAACAAACTATACGGTTACCGTACAAGATGGTACTTCATGTACATTACAAGAAAATAATATTGTAATTACACAGCCTTCAGTTTTAAATGCTACTGCTTCAGTTGCGCCTTTCAATTGTGATCCAGTAAATAATGCTGTTCGTAAGGCAATTGTAACAGTTAATGTTACAGCTGGTACAGGTACAGGACCATACAAATATAAGTTTGGTACAGCTACAGATTATGATGATAATAATACATTAAGTGTTGATAGTAATTTTACAGGTATCAAAACAATTAGTTACTCTGTTCAAGATGCTAACTTATGCGTATTCAATGATACAGTAGATGTAGATGCATACAAAATGCTAACTGGATTAACAATTACAGGAACTGATGTTACTTGTATAGCTACACAATCTGATGTAACAGTTGTTGCAAATGGAGGTTATCCAGGTTACACTTATGCGATTGTTTCTCCTGCATCGGCAATTGGAAATATTACTGGTGCAACATCAGGAATTTTCACAGGTCTTGATCCAGATACTTATAGATTCAAAGCAACAGATAGCAACGGATGTTCAATTGAAGGGGATCACACAGTGGAGCGTGTAGTAAATATTACAGCTTCAGGTGCAAACGTGAAAAATGTAGATTGTAATGAAACACCAGCACAATCTAATGGTTCAGTTGCTTTTACGATTGCAAACTTTACAGGTGCATATACATATAGTGTAAGCGGACCTGCAACAGGTACAGAGACAAAAGTTAGTTACGTAGGTTACGATGTAATTACTGTAACAGGACTTCCTATAGGAAAATATAAAATAGATATTTTAGATTCAGTAACAGGTTGTGTGGCTTCAGCAGAAGCAGAAGTAGGTCAGCCAGCAAACCCAATCGGAATTTCAATCGTGAGCAATACACATGCTAACTGTAGATTTGGTGCAAAAGTTACTGTAAAAGGTGAAGGTGGTACTATTGGTACAGGATACAAATATGCATTTGCAGCTGATGGAGCAACTCCAGTGTTTGGTGCTAGCGCAAGCAGCGTTTTAGATCCATCAAAAACTTGGATAGCTTACGTTCAAGATGCTAATAATTGTACGGCAGAAATTCCAATCCCAATTGTAGTAGATCCAAACCCTACTATAGATAGTGTTAGCAATGTATGTTATACAGGAGGACCAATAACAGTTACCCTTTCAGGAACTGTAGCGGTAGGAACAGGTGCACCTAGATATAACATAGGTAACGGATGGACATATGATAATACTTTCAAATTAGATGCTCCAGGAGATTATGAATTTTCAATAATGGATGGTAATGGTTGTACTTCAGTTACGAAGTTTAAATACACATTAAACCAAGAATTATTGTTAACAGCAACTTTAAAAGATGATATCACTTGTAAACCAGGTACTGCAGGAGACGCTGTCATCGATTTAGTAGCAACTCAAGGCGCGTATACATTACCTTACAAAACTATTCAGTATTCTACAGACGGTATTACATTTAATGATGTTCCTTCTGTACCGTTTACAACAAACGTAGCAGGAACTTATACCTTTAGAGTAGAAGATGCAGCAGGTTGTGTGGCAGTTTCTAAAGAAGTAATTGTTTCTCCTAAAACAACTCCTGAGTTTACATACACTAAAAAGGATATTAGCTGTTTTAACGATAACAACGGAAGTTTTGCTATTACACCAAGCGGCGGTCTTGAGCCATATCAATATAGTATTGATGGTGGAGTAACTTATGATCCTCTAGTAAGCGAATATATTGGTTTAGCTAAAGGAATATATCATGTTTATGTTAAAGACGCTAAAGAATGTGTTGTAACACATGATATTGAAATTATTGAGCCTGCTCAATTACTTGTAAATCCTGTGGTAACTCCATTTGGATGTAGTACAAGTAATAACATTGTAGATGCTGTGGTAACACTTGATGCTACATTTGGTACAGCACCATACAGCTATAGTTTTGATAACGGAGTAAATTTCTCAGATATTATTAAAAGTATCTCGGTTAATACTGCGAAAACAATTAAGTATGTTGTAGTAGATAAAAACGGATGTAGAGTTTTTGGAGACGCGGTTGTAAATCCTTACAGTCCACCAAAAGAAATTACTCTAGATGCAACACCTATCTATTGTAATACACCTGGAGCTGTAACAACAGTAACAGTTACAAGTGTTACTGGACCACCAGCAGGAACAGCGTATACGTATGAGATTACTAGCCCAGCAGCTTTTGTAGTTTCTAATAATACAGGAGTATTCCCTAATTTAGTTGCAGGTAACGTATACCAATTTAAAGTAACAGACGATGCTTCTCATTGTTATGCGACAGGTTCTATTGAAGTTAAGAAAGCTTCAGAAATCAGTGTTATAGAACAATCATCAAATGATGTTTTCTGTAACGGAGATAGTACAGGAGCTATTACATTTGAAATTAGCAACTATATAACAGCAGGACAATACAGTTTTAACTTAAGTCCAAATCCGTTAGCGATAGTGCCAGTTCAAACTGGTGATGTAGTTACGTATACAGGTTTAGGCGCAGGAACTTATACGTTCACAGTAACAGATAATGTATCTGGTTGTACCGATGCGGTTACTGATTTCTTAATTGATCAGCCAGCAAATCCTCTAGCTTTTACAACAGTTGCTACAGATATTAACTGTATTAAGAAAACGGCTTTAATAACAGTAACAGTTGCGAATGGTACAGGAACGCCAGGTTACAAATATGCAGTATTAGAATCAGGTGATACATCTGCTCCAATTTATGGAGACAGTAATGTACTTGAAGTAGATACTGATAACGGAACAAAACTAGCATGGGATGTTTATGTGAAAGATTTGAATAATTGTTCTCTAACACAAGTTCAAAATATTTCAACAGCACCACTGCCAGGAGGTATTACAATTGACCCTTACAGCCAATGTAGAGATGACATTACAGGCAAGTATACATTTACGGTAAGAGTAGCGACAGGTGTCGGACCATTTAAATACAGCGTAAATGGTGTAGATTTCCAAGACAGCGAAACATTTGTACTTGATAATCCAGGTTCATTTACTGTTACGGTAAAAGATGCTAATGGTTGTACAATTACAGCGCCAGCTCAAGTAGTTATTTCAGACGAATTAGTATTAAGCTATAGCCTTGATTTATTACCTAGCTGTGATGAAAATGATGGAGAAATTAATGGTAGTGCAACAGGAGGTTCGTCTAGTGCAAACTATATTTATACATTAGACAATAATGGTTTCCCACAAACAGGAGCGAGCTTTAAATTTATAAATGTTTCTTCTGGACATCACTTTATTGAAGTGTATGATACAGTAACAAAATGTACAGATAGAGTAGAATTTGACATTAACCCAGCATTACCAGTTTCTGGATTTAAAGTAACAGGAAGAGGGGTAACTTGTTTTGGTAGCACAAATGGTACTATTACAGCTTCTATTGATGCAGGAGCATTAAATGACGGCCCTATCAAGTATGAGTTATTTGGTACAACAAAAGGAAGCCCAGTACGAGATGTAAATTTACCAGCACAAGAAAATGGTACATTCACAAATCTTAAACCGGGAGATTATACAGTAACTGCTGTTTCTGCAAGAGGTTGTAGAACACCGTTACCGTTTAGAGTAACTGAACCAGATCCTATTACAGTTCAACCACCAGTGGTGAGCCAATATAAATGTACAGCAGATAATACATCTAACTACGCTACAGTTACTGTAGATAAGAGTACGATTCTGGGTGGGTCAGGTACATATACATACTTCCAGTTTATTAAAAACGGAACAGATATCGTTTATGAAGGACCTTCTAACGTATACACTGAAACGGATTACGCTGGAGGAAAATATAGTGTAAATGTATTTGACAATAAAGGATGTATGGGTACATCTCTAGAAAGTGAAGTATTCCCATTCGTTGCAATGGATAGAATTGATGTTGCAATTACGCCAATAACTTGTGCAGTAAACGAAAGCATAGTAGTTAGTGTAAAAGCATTTGATGGTAGTACAATAACGCCTTTAGAGTATTCAGTTACAGGAGTAAAAGGAACTGTGTATAATCAATCAAACACAAATGGTTCATTTACAGGTTTAGCAATCGGACAATATGTAATCTCGGTAAGAAATCCATTAACTGGATGTATTATTAAGAAAGACCATTTTGTTAACGATCCAAATACATTCGATTTAACTGTAGAAAGCTATAGCAACATCAAATGTTACGGAGCTGCAGATGGAAGCGTAGATTTAGTTCTAGTAGATAACTTAAAAGTGCCAACTGATGACGCAGGAGAATTTGATTATACTATTACAGATAATTTAGGAAACCCTGTTACTGGCGGAAGAAGTGATGCAGCAGGAAAAGTAACTGTAAGCGGTTTAGTAGCTGGAAATTATAATGTAAAAGCGGTTCTTGTTGGCTCACCATATTGTGAGGTTGGAACAAGCTTTACAATTCAACAGCCAGTAAAAGCGCTTGAGATTTTTGAGACACACAACCCAATTTCTTGTTCACCAGGAAACGATGGAAGAATTGTAATCTCTGCTGACGGTGGATGGCCAGGAGTTTACCAATATGAATTGACTGGACCAGTAACTTCACTATACTCTGATAAATTTGAATTTACAGATTTACCAGCAGGAACTTATACATTAAAAGTAAAAGATCTTGGAGGCTGTGAAGCAACAACAACAGTACAATTAAATAATCCGTTGCCTATAACTGCAACAGCTACAGCAACAGCGACAATGTTGTCTTGCTATGGAGCTACTGATGGTGTAATTACAGTTTCTGGTGTAACAGGAGGTCAAGGAAGTAACTATGCTTACATCTTAAACATGTTATCGGTTACTCCAGTTATCTCTACTGTGTCTCAAGATTCTCCAATCTTTACAGGATTAGGAGCAGGAAGATACTCAGTAACTATTGTAGACCAGCTTAATTGCTCGGGAACAACAGTAGAAGTTACTATTAGTGAGCCAGCGGAAATTGTTCCAACGTTAGAATTGGCTACAGGTATTACTTGTAAAACTGATGCAACGTTAACATTAACAGCAGTTGGAGGAACAGGAACATACGAATATAGTGCTGATAAAAACTTTACAACAGTATTAGGTACATTGCCAGCAACGTTCCCAGTATCAGTTGGGGATCACCAGTACTTTGTAAGAGACACTAACGGATGTATTTCGTCTATCTCAAACAACGTAACTATAGATGAGTTAGAACCTTTAACTTTAGATGTAGATTTAAGCAATGCTATTGTTTACTGTAAAGGAGATGCAACTGCGGCAATTGATGCTGTTGCAAAAGGAGGTTTAACAAATTATCAATATACTCTATTTGATGGTAATGGTAATCAATTAAGACCAGCGCAATCTGAAGGATATTTTGATCTGCTTCCTAAAGGAACTTATGTTGTACGTGTAGATAGTGGAGATTGTCAATATGATTCTGCTGCAATAGTAATTGATGAACCAAATGAAGGTCTTACAGTTACCTCTACAGCAATCGATGCAACATGTTTTGCTGCAAACGACGGAAAAATCACAGTTACAGCATCTGGCGGTACAGGTGTAATTAAATATGCAATTTCACCAAACTTAGGTTTATTTGATGAAAAATCAGTATTTGATCGTTTAGCGCCAGGTAAGTATACGATTTTAGTACAAGACGAAAATTCTTGTTTCAGAATCCTTGAACATGAGATCAAAGAACCAAACTTATTAGTAGCAAAAGTTCTTGGTCCAATTGTACAGGAAATTTGTGATGGCGATAAAGATGGAGAATTCAGTATCGAAATTTCTGGAGGAACACCTCCATATACTGTAAGTTTAGATAATGAAAACGGAACTTATGTAGCAGTTAATGGTACTCAGCATACTTTTAGCGCTCTTAAAGGAGGAATCCATAATGTGTATATCAAAGATGCGAGCTGTATCACTATGTTAGAAGTAGCAATGGATAAAGCCGTTATTCTTAAGCCAGTTGCAGAAGTAACATACGACTGTGTTAACAATGCACAAGCAAATATGGTAGTTGTGACAATTGATGCTTCTAATACTAATCCTACTGATGTAGATTACTCATTGGATAACAGTGGAACATACCAGCCAAGCAACATTTTCACAAATGTTCCTGCTGGTGATCACTTCATCGTTGCAAGACATACTAACGGATGTGAAGTGCCAACTCCAATCTTTACTGTTAATGCAGTTGCGGAACTTGGTTTAGTAGACATCACAAACCAAAGCAAAGACATCAATACAATTGTTGTACAAGCTTCTGGCGGAGTTGCTCCTTATGAGTACAGCTTCAATGGTGAACCATTCTCATCATCTAATAGTTATAGAATCTATAAAACAGGTGATTATGTGGTTATCGTTAGAGACAAAAATGGTTGTGAGGCTACAATAACAGTTCATGGTACATTCTATGACTTCTGTATGCCAAACTACTTTACACCTAACGGTGACGGGCAAAATGATACTATTGGTCCAGATTGTGGTGCATTAGCGTACAAAGAGTTAACATTTGACATTTATGATAGATATGGTAGAGTAGTAGCGAAATACCATGTAAACGGAAAATGGGATGGTAGATATCATGGAAATGAATTGCCAACAGGTGATTACTGGTACGTTCTTAAACTGAATGATCCAAAAGATCCAAGAGAGTTTGTTGGACATTTCACATTATACAGATAACAAAATTATAGCCCCAATGATGTTATCTAAAAAAATTATTACAATGAAAAAGTTTATTTTATCCTTAGTACTCATGGCTGTAACAACAAGTTACAGCCAAGAGTTAAACCTACCAGTGTTTACGCAGTATTTAGCTGATAACCCTTTTATTCTTTCTCCTGCTTATGCCGGTATTGGAGATAATCTCCGTATTAGAGCCAACGGTTTAACGCAGTGGGTCGGAATTAAAGATGCACCAGATAACCAGTCATTGTATGCGGATTTCCGTATTTTGGATCGCTCGGGAGTTGGTATATCATTGTATAATGACAGCAATGGTAATACAAGACAAACAGGAGCAAAAGTGTCTTTTGCTCATCACTTGATTTTAGATTATCGTACAGAACAGTATCTTTCGTTTGGTATATCATATAACTTTAATAGTTTTAGAATCGAAACAGGAAACTTTACTGGTGATGTAAATGGTGTTCCAGTAGCATTAGATCCGTCTATTACAGACAATCGTTACAACTCAAATAATAACTTTGACGTGAGTGCCTTGTATCGTAACAGAGGATTTTATTTAAGTTTTAACGCCAATAACGTTTTAAAGAAAAACACTGATAAGTATAGAGGAGTAGAGCCAGATCTACTCTCTAACTTTCAGGTATATTCAGGATTCACTTTTAAAGACGGAGAAAACAGACGTATCGAATACGAACCATCAGTTTTCTTGCAGTACTTTGCGAGTGACCAGCGTTCTACAACCGATTTTAACTTCAAATACAGACGTTACAACCGTTATGAAGATTACTATTGGATAGGAGTTTCTTACCGTTTCTTAAACGACCAGTTCCCAAAACCTCTGGCAATGGGACCAATGGCTGGTTTTATGAAGTCTAAATTCTATTTTGCATACTCTTACCAGCTTATGTTTAATGGTCTTGGATCGTATAACTCAGGAACCCACTCCATCACAATTGGATTCGATTTCTTGCAATCAATCAGTAACTGTCCTTGTACACAAAGTCCAGTTCACGATTAAACAAATAATTTTTATCATCTTTAAGAATTATTTTGTTGGTTTTCATAATTTACAACGTTTTCGTTTTTATTAATGGATTATTTTTGCTTTTTTGAAATTTAGACTTCACTAAAAGTCCTATATTTGTTATTCTTTCAAAAAATTAAAAAAATTAGCAGATGAAAACTTTAAACGATTTCGATTTTAAAAATAGAAAAGCAATTATTCGTGTTGACTTCAACGTGCCGTTGGATGAGAATTTTAATGTAACAGATACAACACGTATTGAAGCAGCAAAGCCAACAATTGATGCTATTTTAGCCCAAGGCGGAAGTGTGATTTTAATGTCGCATTTAGGAAGACCAAAAGGAGCAGAAGAGAAATATTCTCTAAAACATATCTTAAAAACAGCTTCTGAAATTTTAGGAGTTCAAGTAAAATTTGCTGAAAACTGTGTTGGAGAACCAGCTCAAACTGCAGCAAAAGATTTAAAACCAGGCGAAGTTCTTTTATTAGAAAATTTACGTTTTCACGCTGAAGAAGAAGCAGGAGATGTAGCTTTCGCTAAAGAATTAGCTTCTCTTGGAGATATTTATGTAAACGATGCATTTGGTACAGCTCACAGAGCGCACGCATCTACTACAATTATTGCGCAATTTTTTCCAAACGATAAATGTTTCGGAACATTATTGGCAAAAGAAATTGACAGTTTAAATAAAGTTCTTAAAAACAGTGAAAAACCTGTAACTGCTGTTCTTGGAGGTTCTAAAGTTTCTTCTAAAATTACCGTTATCGAAAATATCTTAGATAAAGTAGATCACATGATTATTGGAGGAGGAATGACTTTTACTTTCGTTAAAGCTCAAGGAGGAAAAATCGGTGAATCTATCTGCGAAGATGACAAATTAGATTTAGCTCTTGAAATTTTAAGATTAGCAAAAGAAAAAAATGTTCAGGTTCATATTCCTGTTGATGTTATTGCTGCAGACGATTTCTCAAACAATGCAAATACTCAGGTTGTAGACGTAACTGCAATTCCTGACGGATGGCAAGGTTTAGATGCAGGTCCAAAATCTCTAGAAAACTTCAAAAAAGTAATTCTAGAGTCAAAAACAATTCTTTGGAATGGTCCATTAGGAGTTTTTGAAATGGAAACGTTCTCTAAAGGAACAATCGCATTAGGAGATTATATCGCAGAAGCTACAGCAAATGGAGCATTTTCATTAGTTGGTGGTGGAGATTCTGTTGCAGCAGTAAAACAGTTCGGATTTGAAGATAAAATGAGCTACGTTTCCACTGGTGGTGGGGCTATGCTAGAAATGTTAGAAGGAAGAACCCTGCCGGGAATTGCTGCAATTTTGTAACAAAATAGGACATTTAACATTTTTTTAAACACTTTTCTTCAATAAAGGGCTTAGATTTGCAAAAATACAACTCTTGTAATTTGTTGAATTACAGAATTTTAAAATAATGTTATATGATTGTAAAAAAATTATCACTAGTGGTTTCCGCTTTCTTTTCGTTGGCTGTCTGTGCACAGGAAACGGCAAAGACAGACGTAGAACTGAAGCCAGAGGTTAAGCTTTCATATTTAGATTCTATTAAAAGCACATTCAAAAGAGACCATTTAGCTTCAAAAGTGGATAGTCTTTGGATGAACGAATTAGTAAGTCTAGATATTTATGATGATCTGACCAAAGACATTCAAACCATTAACAAAGATGTTACTGTTGATGAAGAACTCCCAACCGAATTGCTAAAACAGCGTTTGGCTGCGATGAATCAGAAATCACCTTTTGAAATTCAATACAATCAAGGTTTAGAAAATATAATAAAGTCATTTCTTAAGAACCGTAAAAAATCGTTTTCTCGATTAATGGCTTTATCAGAATATTATTTCCCAATGTTTGAGGATGCTTTTGCCAAACAAAATGTGCCGTTGGAAATAAAATATTTAGCCGTTGTAGAATCTGCTTTAAACCCTAAAGCAGTTTCTAAAATGGGCGCTACCGGACTTTGGCAGTTTATGTACGGAACCGGAAAACAATATGCTCTTAAAATCGATTCTTATATCGACGAAAGAAGCGACCCTCTTAAAGCTACAGCCGCAGCATCAGAATACATGACCAAAATGTTCAACATTTTTGGTGACTGGGAACTGGTTTTAGCTTCTTACAATTCAGGCCCTGGAAATGTTACTAAAGCGATTCGTCGTTCTGGCGGAAAAACAAAATACTGGGACATTCGTAATTATCTTCCAAAAGAAACTCAAGGTTACGTACCAGCTTTCTTAGCGACAATGTACCTTTTTGAATACCACAAAGAACACGGAATCAATCCGGAAAGAGCTGTAGTTAAAAATTTTGAAACAGATACTGTAGCTGTCAAAAATCAAATGTCTTTTAAACAGATTGCCGATTTGCTAGATATGCCGCAATCTCAAATTCAGCTTTTAAATCCGTCTTATAAAATGGGAGTTGTGCCTTTTTACCAAGGAGAACAGCATTTTATTCGTCTTCCAAAAGATAAAGTAGCAACATTTGTTTCAAACGAAGAGCAAATTTATGCCTACGTAAAATACGATAAAGAGTTTAGAGCAACGTCATCTAGATTAGCTGTAAAATATGCTCCAAAAGCAAAGCCAGCTGCAGCAAAACCAGCAGCGGTTGATAATGGTGATTTTGAATTTTATAAAGTTAGAAAAGGAGATAATTTAGGAGCGATTGCCTCTAAGTATGACGTAAGTATTTCTGATATTAAAAAATGGAATAACTTAAAAACAAATGCCGTAGCAATTGGAAGAAGTCTAAAAATCAAGGCTGAAGAAGCTCCTGTTAAAACGGTTCCTGCAATTGTAGACAAAGAACAAGCAATTGCATCTGTAGAAAATAAAGAGAAAACAGCCGTTGATATGGACTATGTTGTAGTGTCTGGAGATAATTTAGGCAGTATTGCAAAGAAATTCGGTACGACTATTGCGGAGTTAAAAGAACTTAATAATTTAACTTCAAATAATATTGGTTTAGGAAAAACACTAATTATTTCTAAAGCAGCAATAGTTATAGAAGAGCCTGTTTCAACAGCAATTGCATCAAACTCGGTTGATTCATTCAAGAAAAAAGCGCCTTCTAAAAATGTAAGTGAAGATTATTACGTTAAAAAAGGAGATTCTTTATACAGCATTTCTAAAAAATATCCTGGAGTAACAATTTCAGATATTAAAAAATGGAATGGCATTAAAGATGAAGATATTAAACCGGGAATGAAACTTAAAATAAACGGATAATAGAAAAATCTTATTAAATTTGGGTTTTATTTCATAAATTAAAAAAATGAATAAAACCCATTTTTTATTGCTATTAGTGCCGTTTTTCCTGACTTCTTGTTTCAAAAGTGAAAAACAAAGCGAAACAGTTTCTGGAAAAACCAATACTATTTCGGTCATTATTGACGATCAGTTGTGGTATGGTGAAGTAGGCGATAGTATCAGAAATAAATTTGCCTCACCTGTTCTTGGTCTTACCCAAGAAGAACCCCTTTTTACCATAAACCAATATCCTGCCAGATTGCTAGAAGGCTTTGTTACCGATAGCCGAAGCATTATTGTAGTCAAAAAAACGGCAGCCGAAAAATTCGAAATCATTCGAAGCAAAACATTACCTCACAATACTTTTCGCATTTACGGAAAATCGGTAGACGATATTATCTGCAGTCTTGAATTGAATGCGCAGCAAATAATCAAAATTATCCACGATGCCGAAATTCAGAAAATTCAAGAAGATAACAGTGCTTCATTGCTAAATAAAGCAATAATTAAAAATAAATTTCACATCAATATTCAAATTCCGACAGGATACGAATACATGCTGCATAAAAAGAAATTTATTTGGCTCAAAAAAGAAATCATAAGCGGTAATACCAGTTTATTGATTTACCAGATTCCACTTAATAGCTTTAAGAAGAAAAAAGATGTTGTAAATGCTATTGTCAAGATGCGTGATTCAATTGGTAAATACATTCAGGGCCGAGAACCCAACACACAAATGATTACCAGTGAAGCTTACGCACCTTATTTTTCAAAAATAATGCTGGACAATAAAGAAGCTTTTGAAACAAAAGGAACTTGGGAATTGAAAAATGATTTTATGACTGGACCATTTATCAATTATGCGATAATGGACCCAACATTTAATCGAGTTTTGGTTATCGAAGGATTTTCTTATTCCCCCTCACATCAAGAACGTGATTTAATGCTAGAACTCGAAGCAATTATAAAAACAGTGAGAATCGACAAACGATAAGTTTTTTTGTTTCAGGTTTCAAGTTTGAGGTTTCAAAATCTCACGGTTAAATGTTCGCATTTCTTAGCGAACTTCACCTTTTCAATATAACTTAGCGTCCTTTGCGTAAATTCTTTGCGAACTTTGCGGTTGAATTGCCAAAGTATGTCAACTTGAAACCTGAAACTTTAAACTTGAAACAAAATTTTTCGTACTTTTATTCATAACAAACATAAAAACAATTAGTTATGAAAAAATTAACCGCAACCTTAGCACTAATAACCTTGTGTTTTATTTCTTGTAAAAAAGAAGTAAAGGAAGAAGCTGCAACTCCAGTAACAACAGATTCTATTAAAACTGAAGAACCTGTTGCCGAAGCGCCATTAGATTCTGCGGCACAGATGAAAGCCTGGCAAGAGTATGCAACGCCTGGGAATCCGCATAAAATATTGTCTGATGAAGTGGGAACATGGAATTGCGATATGACATTTTGGGCTGATGCAAATGCAAAACCTGAAAAAGAAACTTGTGTAGCCGAAATCAAAATGATTTTAGGCGGACGCTTTCAAGAGGGAACTTATAAAGGCACTATGATGGGGCAGCCTTTTGAAGGTAAGGGTACTGTAGGTTATAATAATGCTACTAAAGAATACATCTCTACATTTATTGATAATATGGGAACAGGAATGATGACTAGCAAAGGAAAGTATAACGAAAGTACCAAGAGTATAGAATATAATGGAGAAATGGCCGATCCTGTAACTGCAAAAAATACAAAGTATAGAGAAGTTTACACTATCGTAGATGCTAAAACTCGTAAAATGGAAATGTACGATACAAAAAATGGTACAGAATATAAAAGTATGGAAATCGTGATGACGAGAAAGTAGTTTTTTATTTAGACGCAAAGAAACAAAGCCGCAAAGGCACAAAGTTATACTTCATGAGGATAAACTTTGTGCCTTTGCGATTTATACAAAAATTTTAGCGCAGCAAAAAAATAATATAACTTAGCGTCTTCGTGCCTTGGTGGCAAAAAAGAAGTAAAAATGGAATTAAAATGGAAAATAAAGCCCTTTGAGGCATTAACTGCTCACGAGTTATATGATTTGTTAAGACTGCGAAGTGAAATCTTTGTAGTGGAGCAAAATTGCGTTTATTTAGATCTTGATGGCAAAGACAAGAAAGCTTTGCATCTAATAGGTGAATTTGAAGGTAAAATCGTGGCTTATTCGCGCTTATTTGATGCCGGAGTTAGTTTTGACAACGCTTCAATAGGAAGAGTTACTGTAGATGCCAATTTCAGAGATAGAAAATGGGGACATGAACTAATGCGACAAGCGATATCAGAAATTAAATGTAATTTTGGAAAAGATAAAATTACCATTGGAGCCCAATTGTATTTACAGAAATTCTACGAAAGCCACGGTTTTGTCCAAACCAGCGAAATGTATTTGGAAGATGATATTCCGCATATAGAAATGGTGAGAGAATAATTAGAAATAAAGTAAATCTACAAGAATTTAATCTTATTCCAATAAGCAAGAAAACTTAGGGTCTTAGCAACTCAGCATCTTAGTAGCTTTAAGAATTAAATTTTAGTAATCACAAACTCCACCCGTCGATCATAATTATCTCCTTTTCCTAACGGATATCGATTGCCGCATCCAACATACGTCATGCGGCTTTTGGATACTTTTTTGGACATTAAATAATGAAAAACGGTTTTGGCGCGATTCCAGGAAAGTCTCCTTTCTTTAGTATCTCTATCAATTCCGTCGCTATAAATTTCGGGTGTACAACAGACATGCCCTCTAATTTCAAAATATAGATTTCTATGCTTCTGGAGCGTTACCGCAATTTTATCCAATTCTTTTTTTGAGCTGCCGGTTAGTTTCGCGCTCCCAATTTCAAATAAAATAGACTCTAAATACACTTTATCGCCTACTTTCAAATTGTCTTTGAACGAAGTATGTACCCCTTTCCCGAAACTATTTTTCTTAACGACAATTAAGTCAACCCGCCGATTTCGCAAACGCGTTTCAGACAGATTCTCTACCGTGTCGGCTTTTACAACAACCCGCCCTTTCCCTTCAAGAATAACAATTTTACTTTCGTTGAACCCTTTATTGATCAATATATTCTGAATCGTATTAGCCCGATTATTTGATAATCTAAAGTTATACTCATCATTTCCTCGATCATCACAATAGCCATAAATCTGTATAGACTCAACCTTTGCTGTGTCTATGTTTTTTATAAAGTTAGAAACCACACTAATTTGTTTTTCTGTCAAATCATATTTGTCAAACTCAAAATAAATTGTTTCAACAGGTTTTTGTTGTGCCGTTACTGTATAAAATGAAAAAAGAGTCAGGGCTAGAGTTATCTTCATTCACTACATTTTTAAAATCGTCTTATATTCTGTTTGGTTATTTAATACACTAACTGCTCTTTTAATTTCTGAATTGTTTTTTAGATAATACTGATACAAACCTTCTTGATACTGATATCTTTTGATCAGTTCTTCTAAAATCATGTTTTTGATTTCTTTTTGGTTTTTGTCCAGTAAAGTAGTTTCGCTTTTTTCTAAAGCATTCAACAATTGCTGATATTCGGCAGTAATGGTTTCTTCTATTTTTTCTTTTTTAGCTGCTGCTAAAGTATTTTTCAAAGCCACTTCGGTTTCTGTATCAAAAGTGATTTTGTTCGTTTTCAGATATTGTTTGAAAGCCGTATAATCAGCATCAGTCAAAGTCGGAATCTTATCTCCCAAATTTGGATTTTTGTAATAATATGTTGTAGCATAATCAAAAACTCCATCGTTTTTGATCAAAGCGGTCGCAATTGCACTGGTTTTTGCTTCTTCCAATTCGATATCTGGTAAAACTCCACCGCCATCATATACTGTTCTTCCTTTTCTGGTTTTAAAAGCATTGAAATTTTTAGCATCAGTTTTCTGAGCCACACCGTTTTTGTCTTTATGCGCATAATCCAGAGCCTGAATACATCTGCCAGAAGGGGTGTAATATCTCGAAATGGTAACTTTCAGCTGCGTTCCATAAGTTAAATCAACAGAACGTTGAACCAGACCTTTACCAAAACTTCTGCTTCCTAAAATAACAGCACGGTCTAAATCCTGCAATGCACCCGAAACAATTTCTGACGCCGATGCGCTTCTACCATTTACTAAAATGGCTAAAGGAATTTCTGTATCAACAGGTTCTTTCTGTGTTTTGTACGTATTATTGTGTTTTTCAATTCTAGATTTAGTTGTTACAATAACTTCATTTTTCGGAACAAACAAATTACAGATATCAATGGCTTCGTTTAATAAACCTCCTGGATTGCCTCTTAAATCCAAAACAATTTGTTTCGCACCATCAGCTTTTAATTTTTCAAGAGCGTCTTTCACTTCGGCAGAAGCTTTTCTGCTAAAATGCGCCAAAACAATATAACCTGTTTTATCATCAATTTTTCCGTAAAAAGGAACCGATTTAATATCAACTTCATCCAAAACTAGAACCGTAGTATTTGGTTTTCCTTGACGAAGATATTTGATGTTGATTTTAGTGTTTTTTGTTCCTTTCAATAGTTGAGAAGCGTCGTCTTTAAAGTCAGCAATCAATACATCGCCGATTTGGATAATTTCGTCACCTGCTTTTAGTCCAGCTTTATCGGCAGGATAATTTTTATAGGGTTCGCGAACAATCAAACGGTCTTTTTTTCTAGAAATCAAAGCGCCGATTCCAGTATATTCTCCAGTATTATTTATTTTAAAGTTTACAACATCTTGTTCGTTAAAATAAACCGTGTAAGGATCTAGACTTCCCAACATGCTTTTGATGGCTTTATCCATTAAATCACCAGGATTAGTTTCGTCAACATAATTGGTATTTACGGCTTTAAACAAAGTCGTGAAAATTTCGATCTGTTTGGCAATTTCAAAAAAATCTTCTCTAAAACTGGTTCCAACAAACAACATTCCCGCCGCAGCGACTGGTATAATAAATTTCTTTTTGAAATACGGATACATGATTATTCTTTTTTTCTTCTTTTTAATCTTTTTCTAATAAAATAGGCAAATACAACAAACAAAATTACAAATGGCCAAGCGCTTAATAATGAAAGCAATAAATCGGACAAAGTATAGAATCCGGATTTAACGGCGTTCCAAAGCTTTGAGCCGTAAGATATTTTAACACCTTCTTTTTCAGGTATTATTTTATAAAATGAAATGGTAATTGTACTTTCAGAAACGCGGCTTTCGAGATATTTCAGCTGGCCTTCTTTGGCTTCAATTTCTTCTCGAATAGTTGAAATTTGTTGTTCAATTTCTAAAATCTCACTGACTTTGTTCGCTTTCTTTAAAATTTCAAGATAACGCTCTTCAAGTTTTTTCTTTGTTTTCAATCTTGAAGTAAGATCGATATATTCAGCTGTTACGTCTTCCGCAGATATATTTTTAACTTCAAAATATGAAACTCCTTTTGAAACTCCACTTATAAAACGGTCAAAATTTTGGCTTGGAACTTTTACTATTAAATTTCTAGAAATAGTCCCATAATCTTTTTCCTCTGAATCGTTAATAATTCTAGCTTTATTATTGGCAACAGCTAGTTGAATTTGATTGAAAGTGTTTTCAAGATTGTCGGTTTCAAATCGTAAAGTCGCTTCCTTTATAATTTTCTGTTCTATTTCTTGTTTGATTTTTACAGGAGGTGCCGCTACTGGATCAGAATCTTTATCATAAGAACTAGCTTCTGCCTTTTTTGGAGGCAATTTTACTGCTTCAATAGAGATTGCGCTTGTTTCTGCTTCATAAGATTTGCTGCAACCACAAAGAATCAAAACGAAAAAAGATAAAAAGAAAAGTTGACGCATAAAATTTCAATTTAGAGCTAAAACTACGATTTTTTTGTCTAATTTGAATAATAATCTTACGTTTTGAAATTTACGCTTCTGTTTTTGTTTCAGAATCTTGAGGTTTGTTGATTTGAGCAGAAAATTTCTCAAACAGCTGAATCATTTTGGTGTTGATTTCTTCGTAAGATAAACGGTCTTTGGTCTGATAAAAAAGCATTATCGAATAGGGCTGATCCAAGTTATCCAAAAGCAAATGTTTGTTTAAACGATAGGTTTCTCTCAGAACTCTTTTGAAGTAATTGCGATCAACGGCTTTCTTGAAATATTTTTTAGAAACCGAAACGCCAATCTTAGTCTGTTCTTCTGAATTTGCTTCCGCTTGACGGTAAACCAAACGAAGCGGATATTTGGACACCGATTTCCCTTCAGAAAACAGTAATCCAATTGTCGTTTTGCTTTTTAAACGTTCGTTTTTAGGGTAAGTAAAGTTCATTTAATTCAGAAAAAATTTGCAAATTCTAGTGCAAAGGTACAATTAAACCAGAAAAACGGTTATTGTTTTCAATTTTAATAAGTCTAAAAATATATTTACTACTTTTGCGCATTAATTTTTGAAGCATGGAAAAAATTATTTCTTATCCGCTATCGGTAATTTACTATCTATTATTTGGTTTATGTTTGGCTGTTTTTCATCCAATTCAGTGGATTTGTTTAAATGTTTTTGGTTACCAGGCTCACAAAAAAAGTGTTGATTATTTAAATTTCTGCCTTTTAAAGTGTACAAATCTTGTTGGAACAAGATATACAATCGAAGGCGTAGACACGGTTCCGAAGGGTGTGCCAATTATTTTTGTGGCAAATCACCAAAGTATGTACGATATCGTGGCAATGATTTGGTACTTTAGACGTTTTCATTGTAAATTTGTAAGTAAGAAGGAGTTAGGTAGCGGAATTCCGAGTGTTTCTTATAATTTGAAATACGGAGGATCTGTCTTAATTGACCGAAAAGACCCTAAACAAGCGATACCAGTTATCAAAGGCTTGTCTGAATATATCGAAAAAAATACAAGATCTGCCGTAATCTTTCCAGAAGGAACAAGAAGTAAGACAGGAGTACCAAAAGAATTTGCGCAAAGCGGTTTAAAAATTTTATGCAAATATGCACCATCTGCATACGTTGTACCGGTAAGCATCAACAATTCTTGGAAAATGGTAAAATTTGGTTTTTTTCCTGTTGGTTTAGGAAATCACCTCACGTTTACAGCTCACAAAGCTTTAGCTGTTAAAGATTACAAATTTGAAGAGCTGATGGAGATAACTGAAAAAGCAGTTAAAGAAGGAATAAATGAATATAAACAAGTTTAAGTTTTAGTCCGAGCTAGAACGTACAACTCAAATCTATAATAAGTAATGTCTATAAAAAACATTAGATTAGAAGTAATGCAGTTTTTGGAAAAAAACGTGGATAGCTTCGTTGAACAGTATTTAATTCCAGTGGAAAAAATTTGGCAGCCGTCGGATTTCTTACCAAATTCTCAAGGAGAAAACTTCTTTGAAGAGGTAAAAGAATTACGCGAGATTGCTAAAGAACTTCCGTACGATTTCTGGGTTACGCTTGTTGGTGATACTATCACTGAGGAAGCTTTGCCTACATATGAGTCATGGTTAATGGATGTGGAAGGAATAGATCAGCAAGAAGGAAGTCAAGGAAACGGCTGGGCTAAGTGGGTAAAACAATGGACTGGTGAAGAAAACCGTCACGGAGATCTTTTAAATAAATACTTGTATTTGTCTGGTCGTGTAAACATGCGTGAAATCGAAATGACAACACAGCACTTGATCAACGACGGTTTTGATATTGGAACTGGAACTGACCCATACAAAAACTTTGTATACACTAGTTTTCAGGAATTAGCAACTTATGTTTCGCACAATAGAGTAGCTCAGATAGCTAAGAAATTTGGCGATAACAAATTGTCTAAAATGTGTAAAATGATTGCAGGTGATGAAATGCGTCACCACCATGCATACAGTGAATTTGTTACTAGAATTTTCCAAGTTGACCCAAGCGAAATGATGCTGGCTTTTCAATACATGATGAAGCAGAAAATCGTTATGCCAGCTCACTTCTTGAGAGAATCTGGACAAAAAATAAGCACTGCTTTCGAACAGTTTTCTGATTCGGCACAGCGTATTGGAGTTTATACAGCAAATGATTATGTAGAAATCATGCAGAAATTGATCAACAAATGGGAAATCGATAAAATTTCTAATTTGAGTGATGAAGCCGAAAAAGCGCGTGACTATTTAATGAAATTGCCAGCTCGTATGGCGAAAATCTCAGAGAGAATTGTGATACCAAAAGAATCGCATATTTTTAAATGGGTTGAACCAGCGAGACTTTAAATTTTAGATTTTAGAATGTAGATTTCAGATTCTTGATTGGAATTTGGAATTTAAAATATTTGAAATTTTAAAAAAGCAACATTGTTGCTTAAAAACATATTTGTTGATTGTTGGAGAAATAAAATCTTCAACAATCAACTTTTTTTATAAACCGTAAAAACTTCTGTATGAGCGACGCAGCATTAATTATTAAAACCATTGCTTTTGTAAAAGAAAAACTAAATGATGCCGAGGGCGGACATGATTGGTTTCATATTGAGCGTGTTTATAAAAATGCGCTGCTGATTGCAAAAGAAACGGAATGCGATCTTACCATTGTACAATTGGGAGCTTTATTGCATGACATAGCTGATAGTAAATTTCATAACGGAGATGAAACTATTGGTCCAAAAACTGCAAGAGCGTTTTTAGAAGCCCAAAATGTTTCAGAGGATATAATTGCTCATGTTGTTAAGATAATTGAAAATATCTCTTATAAAGGCGGAAATTTCGAAAAGAAATTCTCTTCTGTCGAACTCGATGTTGTTCAAGATGCCGATCGTTTAGATGCCATTGGTGCCATTGGAGTTGCAAGAGCGTTTAATTACGGCGGATTTAAGAACAGAGCGTTGTACAATCCAGAAATTGCTCCGGTTACCAGTATGACTAAGGAAGAGTATAAAAACAATAGCGCTCCAACAATAAACCATTTTTACGAAAAGCTTTTACTTTTAAAAGATAAAATGAATACCGAAAAAGGAAAAGAAATCGCTGCTGAAAGACATCAATTTATGCAAGTTTTCCTTGCTCAGTTTTATGCAGAATGGGAAGGAGTTAAATAATTTTCTGGATGAATGTTCTTCAATAAAAACAAAAGGTGGCTTCAAATTCTGAAACCACCTTTTGTTTTTAATCGATCAATGGAAGTTGCAAAAACTTTTATGTTCGTTTAGGATTTAAATTTTATGAGGCACATTATTCCGAAAGCGCATAAAAAGCCAAAAGAAAACCATAGTAATCTGCTAACTAAATTGTCTCTTACAATTTCATTTTTTTCGAAGTCTGTCATTATGATGTAGTTTTAATGATGCAAAATTAAATTTAATGAGCAAGATAATAATGCCTTTAAAAGCCTTTAAACCATCACAATAAGACATTTTTTTCTAATCGAAATCTGAAGAGATTAAATTTTAAAATAGCTTTCTTTAATCGTTATTTTTTAGCAAGAACAAACCCTTCAACGGTATTCTTAAATGCTTTATTCTGTTCGTAATACAAAATATGTCCGCCATTAATAATCTTAACTTCTTGATTCGGGAACTTAAACAAACGATAATGTTCTGGACCAATGTTGTTATCTTTTGTTCCTGAAATTATTAATGTTGGAACTTTAATAGAAGCGGTTTCTTTGGTAAAATCACTAAAATACAATGGGCCGCTTAACGCGTGTTGTGCAAATGAAGAGTTTCTTTTTTCGCTATTGTCAATACTATCTAGCTTTTCGACATTTGTTCTGTTATCAGACAGCATTTTATAATCTAAATCGGCTTTTTTAATTTGCTGTTTAGCTTCAAAAAAAGTACTTAGAATTGAATCTTTACTTTTTACAGAGAAATCTTTTCCAAGAGTTTTACCCATAAAAGCAATCTGATTCAATAGAGAATCGTTTATGTCAAGAGTAGAATTCAGTAGAATTAAACCTTTTACATGCTGCGGATATTTCTCAGTATACTTGGTAGCCAAAATTCCTCCAAATGAATGCCCAATTATAAATACTTTGTCCGTTTTAAGATGAGCTCGAATTTCTTCAATATCATCAATCATTCTGTCCATACTGTAATTATTGTCTATTGGAGATCCAGATCGGCCGCAACCTCTTTGGTCAAAATAACACATAGTTAGTTTATCTTCCAGAACATTTCCTCCAAATTCTTCAAAAGATTTGCTCCATGCGCCTGGGCCGCCATGAACAAAAATACAAACTTCGCCTTTTCCTGAAACTTTTAAAAACAAGGGGACTCCATCTGAAGTGGTGAATGAATTGATTTTGTTCTGTTTTGAATTTGCATTTTGACAAAATCCATTGAAACTTAAACATAAAAAGAAAAATAGAAAAGAGGCTTTTTGTATCATTTTTTAATAATTTGAAGAGTTAAAATTATCAAATTTTAATGAAACTGCTGAGAAAAGAAAAAGCTTCAAATAGAATTTAAATTCTACTTGAAGCTTTTCACTTTGTAACTATGAACCTTTGCGCCTTTGTCCCTTTAATCAAGAACATCCACAATCGGTTCCCCCGCCACAGTCTTTTTTCTTTTTCGATTTAAAGAAGAACTTTTTAATCAAAAAAGCAACCGCAAATCCTAATATGGCAAAGGCTATTATTTCTTGAAACATAACTTTTTATTTTAAAAGTTGATACGCAATTAATGCGGTAATATAAGCGAGACCACTCATTAAGACCAACTGCATTGCAGGCCATTTCCATGAATTGGTTTCTTTTTTGGTAATTGCCAATGTACTGGCACATTGCATTGCAAAAGCATAAAATAGCAGTAAAGAGATTCCGGTGGCAAAGTCAAATACTTTCTTTCCGGTATCGGGACGAACTTCTGCCTGCATTTTGCTTTTTATGGTCGATTCATTATCAGTATCTCCAACACTATAAATGGTTGCCAATGTTCCTACGAAAACCTCACGGGCTGCAAACGAACTGATTAAGGCAATTCCGATTTTCCAATCGTAACCCAAAGGCTGAATCGCTGGTTCGATCGCTCTTCCCATTAATCCGATATATGAATTTTCTAGTTTTTGAGAGTTAACTTCATTTTCAAATTGAGTTTCATCCAAAGTTGTATTGGCAAATCTTTCTTTGACGATAGTTTCAGCTTCATTAAATTCTTTTCCTGGACCGTAAGAAGCTAAGAACCATAAAATAACTGATATTGCTAAAATAATTTTACCAGCACCAAGAACAAATGCTTTGGTTTTTTCTACTACATTGATTCCGACATTTTTGAAAAGCGGCATTTTATAACTTGGCATTTCAACAACGAAATATGTTTTTGATTCTAGTTTTAAAACTTTATTTAAAACATAAGCTGATAAAATGGCCATAAAGAATCCTAAAACATAAAGCGACATAAGAGTTAATCCTTGAAGGTTTAAAACTCCAAAAACACGTTTGCTAGGAATTACTAGTGAAATAATAATGGCGTAAACAGGTAATCTTGCCGAACAAGTTGTAAATGGTGTTACCAAAATAGTAATCAAACGTTCTTTCCAGTTTTCGATATTTCGAGTTGCCATAATTGCCGGAATCGCACAAGCAGTTCCTGAAATTAAAGGCACAACACTTTTTCCTGAAAGTCCAAACTTGCGCATGATTTTATCCATCAAGAACACGACACGGCTCATATAACCGCTTTCTTCTAGAATAGAAATGAACAGGAATAAAAAGGCAATCTGCGGAATAAAAATAATTACGCCGCCAATTCCTGGAATAATTCCCTGCGAAAGCAAATCGGTCAAAATACCGCTTGGCAGTTCTGCAGCAACCCAGCTGCTTAAAGAAGCAAAAGTGCTGTCAATGAAATCCATTGGAATAGTGGACCAGCTGAAAATAGATTGGAAAATCAAAAACAGAATCGCAAAAAAGATAACGTAGCCAAAAACTTTGTGTGTTAAAACGCGGTCAATTTTGGCACGAATGTCTTTTGCCATTGAAGTATCGACTTTTAAGCCTTCCTTTAAGACATCATTGATAAATTGATATCTTTTGATAGTTTCTTTTTGCTGTAAACGTTTTAATTCTGAATGCGATTTGGTAAATGTACTTCTGATTTCATTTCGATCTAAATTCAAGAAATTAACATCTTGGGTAATTACCAGCCACAATTTGTACATTAATTGGTTTGGAAACGCTTTTTGCAATTTTTCAAAATATTCAGGATCAATTACAGAAGCGTTCAAACAAGGTTCGTGCGGAATGGTTTTATGCGAAACAATCAGTTCTTTTAATTCTTCGATTCCTAAACCTTTTCTTGAACTTACTAAAGCAATTTTTGTTTTTAGTTTTTCTTCTAAATACGGAATGTCCAAAGAAATTCCTTTGCGTTCCATTCGATCAGACATATTGATAACCAAAATCGTCGGAATTTCAAGATCTTTTATCTGTGTGTAAATCAGTAAATTTCTTTTTAGATTTTCAACATCAGTTACAACTACCGCAACATCTGGATATAATTTGTCGTTTTTGTTTAGTAAAAGTTCGATTACCACACTTTCGTCCATAGAACTTGCGTTCAAACTGTACGTTCCTGGTAAATCTAGAATATTAGCTTTTACATTATTAGGCAGCTTGCAGAAACCGATTTTCTTCTCAACCGTAATTCCAGGGTAATTTCCAACCTGTTGGTTAAGACCCGTTAATTGATTGAAAACTGAAGTTTTTCCGGTATTTGGATTTCCAATAAGGGCAACATTGATATTTTGAACACTCATTACAAATTGGTTTTGATAAGTTCAACTTCAATTTCACGAGCTGTTTCAATTCGAATGGCAACATGAGAACCGTTTATGTCTAAATATAATGGATCGCCAAAAGGAGCAACTTGCAACAATTCAACTAAGCTGCCAGGAAGACAACCCATTTCTAATAATTTAAGTGGAATAAGATCGATATCAAAATCTTTGATAATGGCTTTTTCGCCTTTTTTCAGAGTGTGTATTGTATTTTGCAAGCTTATTTAGATTGAATTTAGATTGCAAAAGTAGGCAATTATTCTTTATTTCAAGGTATTTAACACTTCCACAAATGCTAAATGTTTCTAAAAATAAGGGATTTTACTCTTGAGAGAGGAATTCGATGTCTTCTAAAAGGCGTTTTACTTCTTCTTTGTTTGTTCCGTCATAAAAACCTCTAACGCGGCGTTTTTGATCGACCAAAACAAAATTCTCTGTATGTACCATATCATAAAGCTGATCTGGTCTACCCAATTTCACAGCCAAATACGATTTTCTGGCCATGGTGTAGATTTCTTTTTTATCGCCTGTCACCAAATTCCACTTGCTGTCTACAACACCATATTTTATGGCATAAGCTTTTAAAACAGAAACGCTATCAACTTCAGGGAAAACGGTGTGAGAAAGTAACATTACCTTAGGGTTATTTAAAACTGCTTTTTGAACATCTACCAAATTGGTTGACATTTTAGGGCAGATTGATCCGCAGGTTGTAAAGAAGAAATCGGCAACATAAATTTTTCCTTCGTAGTTTTTCTGGGTAATGGTATCGCCATTTTGATTGATAAAAGAAAAATCGGCAATGGTGTGGTATTTGCTTTTATATTGAACGGTACTGTCTACCAGTTCAGGATTTACATCGGCTGGATTATAAATTGGAAGTGTCTTTTTAGGTTTCAGCGCAGAGTAAAACAAAGATATCGTAACAACCGAAAATACTATTAAAACAATAAAGAATTTGCGGTATTTATATAAAAGCGATTTCATAAAAATAATTTGGCGCAAAAATACAAAAAGCAGATTTTAAAAACTTTACTGTATTATTTTTTTAACAGCCTTTTGTAACTTTTACTTGAGTCTGTAGACATATACCTCAATGTTTAAATTCTATTTGTGAAATTTATCCGTCTTTTTGACTGTACAGTTAGAATTTTAACACAATTTTTGAAATAATAACAATATGTTTGTATTTTCCCTTAAACTATAACTTTTTATGAAAAAACAATTTGCTAAACCTGTGTTTGGTGTGATATCTGCAATGTTTGCAATAACTGCAGCTCAAGCTCAAACAGCGCCAAAAGAGCCAGGTATTAATGTATCTTACATGGATACGAAAATCAGCCCAAGTCAGGATTTTTTCAAATATGTAAACGGCACTTGGCTGGAAAAAACAGAAATTCCGAGTGATCGTACGACATGGGGAAGTTTTAATGAACTAATTAAAAGAACCGACAAAGATGTGATGGAGGTTTTAAAAGAAGCTTCCAAGAATCCGAAATACAAATCGAATACAGATCAAGGAAAAGCGGTTAACCTATTTAATACTTACTTAGATTCTATCGGAAGAAATAAGAAAGGAATCGAACCTTTAAAACCATATCTGAAAAAAATCGATGCAATTAAAAGCATTGCTGATGTTCAGAAATATTTGGTTGAAATGGAAAAAGAAAGTAATGCTGGATTTTTCGGAATTTACATTGGAGCTGATGATAAAGACAGTTCTATAAACTCTGTAAATTTAGGCCCAAGCCAATTAGGACTTCCAGATAAAGATTATTATACTTCTGAAGATAAAGATTCTAAAGAAAAACGTGCTAAATATGAATTGCATGTGGCAAGAATGCTTCAGTTTATTGGAGAGTCTCCAGAAAAAGCAAAACAAAGCGCTGCTGAGGTTTTAGCTCTTGAAACAGAATTATCTAAACCAAGATTGAATAGAGTTGAAAGAAGAGACAGCCGTTTGCAATACAATCCAATGACAATTGCCGAGCTTCAAAAATTAACTCCAGCCATTAAATGGAATCAATATTTTGCTGGTTTAGGAATTACTAAATTAGAGACTGTTATTGTAAACGAGCCAAAATATATGACGGCTTTAGAAACTGTTTTCAAGGAAAATAAAGTAGCACAATGGAAAGAATACCTGAAATGGGATTTGATTAACGGTGCTGCTGGTAAGTTAACAACTGAAATTGATAATGCTAATTTTGACTTTTACAGTAAAACATTAAGAGGTGCAATAAAACAGCTTCCGGCTGAAGAAAGAGCACTAAATGTTGTAAACGGAAATGTTGGTGAAGCCCTTGGAAAGCTTTATGTAGAAAAAGTTTTTCCAGCTGAAGCTAAAACTAAAGCGATTGATATGATTCATAATGTTATTACGGCTTACCAAAATCGTATTAACAATTTAAGCTGGATGTCTAAAGACACTAAAGCGAAAGCAATCGAAAAGCTGAACAAAATAACGATTAAAGTTGGATATCCTGATAAATGGAAAGATTACTCGGCTTTAGAAATTAAAAGCATTGCAGAAGGAGGAAGCTATTTTGAGAACTCTAAAAGCTTAGCGTTATGGAGATTTAAGAAAAGCGTAGATAAATTGTCTAAGCCTGTTGATAAAACGGAATGGCATATGTCTCCGCAAACTGTAAATGCATATTATAACCCATCTTATAACGAAATTGTATTCCCAGCTGCAATCTTACAACCTCCTTTCTACAATTATCAAGCTGACGAAGCTGTTAATTATGGTGGAATTGGTGCCGTAATTGGACACGAGATTTCTCACGGATTTGATGATTCTGGAGCGCGTTACAATGCTGAAGGAAATTTGGTGGATTGGTGGACAGAAGATGATTTGAAACAGTTTACAACTTTAGGAAATGATTTGGCAAATCAATACAGTGCTCTTGAGCCATTGCCAGGTATTCATGTTGATGGTCATTTTACATTGGGTGAAAATATTGGAGATTTAGGTGGAATCAATGCGGCTTATGATGGTTTGCAATTGTATTTGAAACAACATGGAAACCCAGGTTTAATTGACGGATTTACTCCTGAGCAAAGATTCTTTATTTCTTGGGCTACCGTTTGGAGAACAAAATCTAGAGATGAAGCAATCAAAAATCAAGTAAAAACAGATCCGCACTCTCCTGGAATGTACAGAGCTTATGTGCCAATTCAGAATGTTGATGCTTTCTACAAAGCATTTGATATTAAGAAGGGTGATAAAATGTACGTTGAACCAGAAAAACGAGTTAAAATCTGGTAATATATTTTAATGATAAAAAAAGGCGGTTCCGAATATCGGAACCGCCTTTTTTGCTTTACTATGTTTAGATAATCAAACGATGTTCCGTAGGAACATTTCGTCGGTAGAAAAAATATTGACGACCCATTTTTTACGTTCCGTAGAAACGTGTGATTTTGACGTAAATTTTAACCATCCAGCATATCAAACGTTCCTACAGAACGTAAATGGTTAATAACATAATTTTCTACCGACGAAATGTTCCTACGGAACATCTTGTAATTATTTTAAATTACTGTAGATGTAAGCTTCAATTGCTTTTAACTCTTCATCAGACATTGCTTGAGTTATGGCAAAATTGGTTTTCATAACCTCAAACTGACTTGGATCTACAATTGGTTCTGCATTTCCTTTTAAGAAAGTAACAATGTTGCCATTTTTGTCTTTGTAGATTTTGGCAATTTCCTTAATGCTTGGTCCAACTACTTTTTGATCGGGCTGATGACAAGCAAAACAGTTTCCTGTGCTTTCAAATATTTGTTTTCCTAATTCTTCTGGACTTTTGGCCTTCGCCGATTCGCCTTCAGAAACAGATTCGGTTGCTGCGTTTGTCGGCTCAGAAGTTTCTTTTTTACAAGAAGCAAAAGCTAAAACAGCAGATAAAAATAAAACCTTTTTCATCTTATTTCTTTAAAAGTATTGCTGCTTCTTTAGCAAAATAAGTAGAAATAAGATTAGCACCCGAACGTTTGATGCACATTAATTGCTCCATCATAATTTTATCGTGATCCAGCCAGCCTCTTTCAGATGCCGCTTTTATCATAGCATATTCTCCAGAAACCTGATAAACAGTTACAGGTACATGTACTGTATTTTTTATTTCGCGAACAATATCCAAATAAGCAATTCCTGGTTTTACCATAACCATATCGGCACCTTCTTCAACGTCTGATAGCGCTTCTTTAATCGCTTCGATACGATTGGCATAATCCATTTGGTATGTTTTTTTGTCTTTTGGAACCACAACATCAGCTTCTTTTGGAGCCGAATCTAAAGCATCTCTAAACGGACCATAAAAAGCAGAAGCATATTTAGCAGAATAACTCATGATTCCCACATTCTGAAATCCTGCTGCATCCAAACCTTCGCGAAGGCGTAAAACGCGTCCGTCCATCATATCGCTTGGAGCAACAAAATCGGCACCAGCTTCTGCGTGCGAAATGGCCATTTTTACTAAAGCATCAACTGTGCTGTCGTTTTCTACATCGCCATCTTTTATGATTCCGTCATGACCATAAATAGAATATGGGTCTAAAGCCACATCTGGCATAACGATCATTTCTGGACAAGCCGCTTTTATGGCACGAATAGCTTGCTGCATTAACCCATCAGGATTCCAAGCTTCTTTTCCAGTATTGTCTTTTAAGTTTTCGCTAACTTTTACATAAATGTTAACGGCGCGAATTCCTAAATCAAAAAGTTCTTTTACTTCTTCAACGGTTAAATCTATAGATCTTCTGAAAATTCCAGGCATCGACGGAATTTCGACTTTTACATTTTCTCCTTCAGCAATAAACATTGGAAACATAAAATCCGATGGACTTAAGCTGGTTTCGCGTACTAAAGAACGAATGGATTCATTTACTCTTAATCTTCTGCCTCTTTGTAATGGGAACATATAAATTTAGATTTTAGATTTTAGATTTCAGATTTTAACCTGAATTTGAAAACAGATTGATAAATCCTTATTCTAAAATTGAAGTTGTTTTTTATTTTTTTGAAGTTATCTCACTTTTTGTTGAGTGGCGCAAAGTTAAAGAAAAAGGAATAAAATAAGGCGTTTAGCTTGCTGTAGAATGAGTTAATATTATCTAAAAATTTCGATTTTTTATTGTTTGAAATCAAAGCATGGTTTTTCAGAATATTCCATCTAAATTTGCAAAATGAAGAAAATTCTCGCTTTATTTTGCTGTCTGCTCTTAACAAGCTGTTTTGAGATTACAGAAAGAATTAAACACCACGATGACCAAAGTGGCGAATATACGTTGATGATCGACTTTTCGAAATCTTGGTTCAAGACCAAATCGGCTATCTGGCTGGAAGAAGTGGACGGAGTAAAAATTCCAAACGAACAGGAAATTACACAGAAATTGGAAGATTTTAAGGTGAAAGCTGTAAAAATTGACGGGATTTCGAATGTTACTACAAAAACAGATTTTCAGAATTACGTTTTCATTATCAAACTCAATTATGCGAATCTTAAAGCGTTAAATGCTGTCGTAAATACGATAAACAATCAGCGGGATCAGATTCACTTTAGCGGAAGCGGTAAAACTTTTGAAAGAATTGCATCTTATCCAGTTCCTGAAAAAGTGGTAAACGACCCAACGAAAAAGAAAGATCTTGAAGAAGCTAATATTATCGCCATTTATAGTTTTGATAAAGATATTGTGGCTGTAGATAATGCTAACAGCAAAATTTCAAAAAATAAAAAAACGGTTTTTTTAAAGCAAAGTATGTACAGCGTATTTAAGAAATCGACTTTAATGAATAATACAATCCAATTAACGCCTTGATTTATGAAGCATTTTTACACTCTAATTTTTCTATTTGCCACGTATTTTACTTTTGGACAAACGAGTCCAGACAAATACGATTATTTTGTACAGTTTAACGGAAATCAGCTTTCTAAAAAAGTCAGCATAGATGAGGTGCTGAATCATTCAATTATTACTATATACACGAGTAAAAAACCTGATTTTGATTTGCGTCAATATACTTCGATCATTCAATTGGACCAGAAAATTACGGTTCATGGAAATTTCTTAGATAGTGTTCCGTTTTATCAGGTTACTATTCCGATAAAAAACAAAGAAGCAGTTAGACAATATCTGATTGAAAAACAAGGAGCTAATGAAAAGAATGGCATAATTGAAGAATTTGGCAAATATGCTGTTTTTACACCAAGCGGTTTAAAGAGATCATTTGTTTGGAATGATAATTATTTGGTCATATTTGAATTAACAAAAAGACTTCCTAATAAATTTTATGCCTCGCCAGATGGGCCTCCTGTTTTAAACGATTCAATAGGAATTTCGGAAGCGTATGAAGAAACGGTAATTGTAGATACACCGAAAGTATATGGAGTAGAAGAAGCGCCAAATCCGCCGAAAATAGCAGAACCGTCTGTAGTGCGCGATGAACTGATGGTAGCTGATGTGCCAGCCGGATCAGCAGAGACGGGAGAACAAGATTATTTGTACGACGGAAATCCTTATCAAGAATATACGGCTGAACAGGCAGAATTTGATAAAAAACTAGCCGAACAGCAAAGAGAAATTATAAAAGGCTTATTTGAAAATGGTTTTACAGCGCCAAGTTTTTCAAAAATAAATGCTTTAGCAGATATTTCGTCTTGGGTTAATTATAGCGGATTGATGTCCAGTTTTTATTCGTTGTACAATTATCCTTTGGCGCTGTTTGGCGGTTATGATAAATACCTGCCAATGCAGAAGAATTTTGGGAATTTTATAAAAGGCATTAATCTGGATTTTTATTTTGATAATGATAATTCTCGAATAGAAGAGGTGGTTGAATATGCTCCAGAAATTGCTGCTGTTGTAAGCAAAATTAGTGATAGAAAAATCAATAAAAGTATCTTTAGTTATTTTCCAGCAGAAAAACCTTTAGGTTACATTTCGTATCATGCCAATACAAAAGCGACACTTGAAAATTTTCCATCATTGATGTCTGAATTATTTCAGAATCCAAAATTCGCGAAGGAAGATATTACGCTAATTACAGATCTGATTTCTACAATTGTTGACGAAGAAGCGACAGCAAAGCTTTTTGATGGTGATTTAAGCGCTTTTTTATACGGTACGAAAGAAGTTGAGGTAATGACCAAAAAGTATGATTATGATGAGAATTATGAAGAAAAAATAACGGAGGAAAAAGTGAAAAAAGATATTCCACTGTTTTCTGTGATTTTTACTTCCACACATCCGACTTTTGGAGATAAATTATTGCAATTGGGAGTTCGTAAAAAAGTTCTGGTTCCAAATGGAAATTCATATATTGTGGTTGGCACTCAGGAATATGGTGATATTTATATTACGAAAGATAAAGATGTCGTAATTGTTGCCAATACAAAAGATTATTTTGGAACAGGAAAAGGTTCTTTTGTCAAAGACGCAAAGAAAGAATTAAGCAAAAATTACATTTCTGGAAAACTGGATATTGCGCAAACCGTAAAAACATTCGGTAAAAATGCAAAAGATTCAGAATTGGATCGAATGACCAAAATTTCATCTCAGTTTTCAGACGTATCAATTGAATCGCCTAAAAAACTAATTGACAATAAATTGAAGTTTGTTTTTAAACTAAATTCTTTCAAGTCTGATAAAAACATTATTCTGCAGACATTAGATCTGGCAGAAGAAATGACTTCTAAATAATCGAAAAAAGAAAAATCCCTGATATGAGAGTATCAGGGATTTTTTTATTCAAAAAAACAATTCATTCCGTAGGAATGTTTCATCGGTAGAAAAAAAAATTGACGGTACCATTTATTTACGTTCCGTAGGAACGTTTGATTTTTTCAGCTTGCTAAGTAATTGAAGCCTGATAAATTCCTTTAATCGTTTCTTTTAATTCAGCATTAAATTCTTCATCAGATTGGCCAGCGGTAAGTCCTTCAGACAATGCTCTAGAAAAACTGGCAATCAATCCGTGGTTTTGTGAGAGTTTTTGATTTGCATCTTCTCGTGAATATCCGCCAGAAAGTGCTACAACACGAATCACATGAGAATCTGAAATAAGATCGCTGTAAAAATTGTTCACGGTCGGAATCGAAAGTTTCAGCATTACTTTTACCTCTTTATCCAATAAATGAAGCTGTTTTTGAATTTCTTCTTTCAGAATCTCTTCCGATTTTTCTTTATCAGGACTGTAAATATCAACTTCAGGTTCTATAATTGGGATTAAACCTTTGCTGAAGATTTGTTTTCCTACTTCAAATTGCTGGGCAACAATATCTCGTATTCCGTCAGGATTCGCTTCTTTAACTACAGAACGCATTTTAGTTCCAAAAATATTTCGTTCTACAGCCCGATCTAACAATTCATTTAAGCCAGAAATGGGTTTCATTAGTTGTACGCCATTTGCAAGATCTGCAAGTCCTTTATCTACTTTCAAGAATGGAATAATATGTTTTTTCTCCCATAAATAATCGGCTGTCCATTGTCCGTCTATTTTACGATCCATTGTATTTTCAAACAAAATAGCACCTAGAATATATTGGCTGTCAAAAGCAGGACTTTTAATAATTCTAGTTCTCATTTCATGTACAAGAGTGTACATTTCTTCGTCATTTTTATATTGATTTTCTTGAACACCATATTGCGATAATGCCTTTGGTGTGCTGCCACCGCTTTGGTCAAGTGCTGCGATAAACCCTTTTCCAAAATGCATGAGATTTAATTGTTCTGTGTTCCTATTTTCCATAATAATGAATTTTAGTTTTTCATAAATCTCTCTAATTTAAGCATTTTTATTGTGCTTGCGGTTTATTTCAGATTAAGATTTCTTACAGTCCGATTTTTTCATTGACCTTATCGTAGACTTCTTTTACCTTTTTAGGAGGATCAAATCGATACCCGACAGACAATTTTAGAGTAGAAATATTATCATTCAATCGCGGATCGGCTTTGTCATCTTGTGCAAAACCTATGGTGTTAAGACTTGCAAAACCAAAAAAGCGGTCTCTGTTATAAGCCAGCTTCAAATTGAAGTCGGCCTGATATAAAGCTGAGGTTTCTTTATCAATAATGTTAAGACCGCCACCCAAAGCAAGTCCGGCGCCAATTAAAACCCGATCGCTAATTACAAAATTGTAAAAATAGGAGGGCGCCAGCGTTATAACATAAATATCTCCAGGAGACGAGTCGGGAGTGTTTAAATCTAAATTGGTGTAATAAAATGAGAAAGTCGGAATGAAACTTCCAGAACTTTTAGTCTGCCATTCGTTTTGGCTTACAAGTGTTTTAAAAGAGAATTTATCATTAAAAACATAAGCAGTCGATCCGCCAATTTTTGTGGTTCGCATATTAGGCAGCTGAGCTGTAATATTATCATCACTGATATAAAATCCTTTTTGATTGATAAAAGTCAAAGACTGCATCCATTTTTTATAGTAAAAACGGGTATTGAAATTAAAATGCTTAGAATGAGAATCGCCTTTATTCTGGCTTAGAAATTTAGGCGCAAAACCAATTGTGACATCAATAATTTTGTAATTCAAATTAAAACCAATTTGTTCTCTTCGATTCGGAATTAGATTCACATACATTTTCGGATCAGTATTGTCTGAAGCAATCTGAAAACTATTGGAAGTATCTAAATAATAAATACTGGCGGTAATTTTATCATTGTATGATTTAAAATACGGATTTTGCAGGGAATCGTTTTGGGCAAAACACCCAAAAATGCTAGTAAAGAATGTGGCGTAAATCAGTTTCAAAATAATGTGGTATTTAAAAATGCTTCGGAGAAGCAAAATATTTATAGCAATTATAATAATCGAATAAGATTGAAGCTCCAGAGGAGCGACATAAATTAAATATCATCAAACAGATATTCATTTTTAAAATCAATATTGAATAATTTTAGAAATGCGATATATTCTTCTTTAAACGTTTTGGTTTTATGATGTTCTTCTTGATTTTCAATGTATTTTATAACAGGTGTCAATTGTGAATGTCCATATGAAAACGCTCCAAAACCTGTTTGCCATTCGAATTTCCCATTTATCCATTTTTGTTCATTGATAAATTTGGATGAACTTGATTTAATATCTCTTACCAAATCTGATACTGAAATATTTGGTTTTATTCCAACTAAGATATGAATATGATCTGGCATTCCGTTTATTGCAATCAGTTTTTGTTTCTGATTGGTAATAATTCCTGTAATGTATTTAAAAATTTCATTTTTCCAATTTTTGGAAATTAAGTTCTGCCTTCCTTTTACAGCAAAAACAATTTGAATGTATAATTGAGAATAAGTATTAGCCATGTTTTTAAATAAAATTTATTGAAAGGTTAAATCTAGTCAATAAATTTAATTGTAGGATAAATATTTCTTTTTTATGCAAAATAAATATGTCGCCCCTCTGGGGCTCTTTTAAAGAGATGTTAGATTATGCTATAAATATTGGGCTTCTCCGAAGCCTTTTCTGATTTTAGTATAAAAAATAGATGGAGTGCGTAAAAAAAATGCTCCAGCGGAGCAAAATATTTATAGAAATTGAATTGACAAAAAAAAGAAGCCCCAGAGGGGCGACATATAATTATCAAATTAAATAAATTTTTGACTATGAAATCCACTCACGCGGATTTGCCAATACATTGATCAATTTTTCTTCTTCGCTTCCTGCTTCTGGATGATGATCATAAACCCATTGAACATGCGGAGGCAAACTCATCAAAATACTTTCGATTCTTCCGTTGGTTTTTAAACCGAATAAAGTGCCTTTGTCATGAACCAAATTGAATTCAACATAACGACCACGACGAATTTCCTGCCAGGTTCTGTTCTCTGGAGTATATTCTAAAACCTTTCTTTTTTCTACAATTGGCACATAAGCTTCAAGGAAACTATTTCCCACTTCGGTTACAAAATCGTACCAGTTTTCCATAGACATTTGCTCATTTGCTTTGCAATAATCAAAGAATAAACCGCCAAGTCCGCGGGCTTCATTTCGGTGTGCGTTCCAGAAATACGAATCACATTGTTTTTTATATTTTGGATAAAATTCTGGATTGTGTTTATCGCAAGCTGTTTTACAAGTTTGATGAAAGTGAATTGCATCTTCTTCAAACAAATAATAAGGCGTTAAATCCTGTCCGCCGCCAAACCATTGCTCAATTACTTTTCCAGATTCGTCATACATTTCGAAATATCGCCAATTGGCGTGCACGGTAGGAACCATTGGGTTTTTCGGGTGAATCACTAAGCTTAATCCACATGCAAAGAAATCTGCTTCACCAACACCAAACATTTTCTGCATCGTTTCAGGAAGTTTTCCGTGAACGGCTGAAATGTTTACACCGCCCTTTTCGAAAACCGCCCCGTTTTCAATAACACGTGTTCTTCCGCCACCGCCTTCAGGACGTTTCCATAAATCTTCACGGAATTTTGCAGTTCCATCAACAGCTTCTAATCCAGCGCAGATTTGATCTTGTAAATTTTGTATGTATGCGTAAAATTTGTCTTTCATGATTTTATGTATTCTGATTTAAGAAGTCCGAAGTAAACAGAGTTTTGCAAAGTGCCATCGCCATTTCTAAATTCGTCTCTTAAAATTCCTTCTTGTTTAAAATTATGTTTTAATGCAATTCGCTGACTTGCGATATTTACTTCTGATGTACAAATGAAAATCTTGTTCATCATTAATTCATTGAAACAAAAATCAAGTGCATTGGCAACCATTTTTGAGGTTATTCCTTTTCCTTGATAATCTTCATCAATAAAATATCCGAATTCACATTTAGAAATGCGATAATCGATCGTTTTTACACACAAATAACCAATTAGATTATTTGTTTTTATATCTCGGGCGAAGAAATAATATCCTTCACCGTTTCTTTCTTTGTCATTATTAAAGGAGATAAAATTTTCTGCTTTTTCTGGTGAGTCAGAATTAGCTAGTGTTACAGGGAAAGTTTTTTCAATGTGGTTTTTATTCTTGTCAATGAGTTTATAAAACTCTTCAGGAAGAATATTTTCAATTCGGTCTGTTTTCCAATCTGTAAAACTCATTGCTATTTGTTTTTTAAAGAAGAGATTTTAGTATTAATTCCAAACGAAAAAACTTTGCTTTCCTTTTGGATATATTGATAAATCGCTAAAGTTTTATCAGTAAAATTATAGTTTTCATCTTTAGAAAATTCGATTAAAATATCTCCGAATTTCTCTAAATGTTCCCAATCAAAATGAAGACGCATTAATAATGTGATTAAATCGTCATTTGTTTGGCTGGATAAAGTTTCGAGGTTCAGCCCAATTTCTTTCAGCTGATTTTCAATATTTTCTTTTTCCAGATTGTTCAAAGGATAAGGGACATAAACAAGAGTTCTCAACGTTTTGAGGACGTTATCAATTCTTATTTTTTCTTCGTCTCTTAAGCCTTTGTTAAGCATGGTTTGTAAGTTGATGGTTGATGGTTTTTGGTTGATAGTTTGGAATGTTCCATCAACCATCAACCAAAAACCATCAACTAAATTAATTCCCGTATTCCTTAACCGCGTCAATAAACGCTTTTGCATGGTCTACAGGTATATTTGGTAAAATTCCGTGACCTAAATTTACGATATATTTATCTTTTCCGAATTCGTCGATCATTTCGTGAACCATTTTCTTGATAGTCGGAATTGGAGAAAGTAATCTTGACGGATCAAAGTTTCCTTGTAAAGTAATGTTTCCACCAGATAAATAACGAGCATTTCTAGCCGAACAAGTCCAATCAACCCCTAAAGCCGAAGCTTTACTTTTACCCATTTCGCCAAGAGCAAACCAGCACCCTTTTCCAAAAACAATAACTGGCGTAATATCCGCTAAAGCATCAACGATTTGGTTAATGTATTTCCATGAAAATTCCTGATAATCAACCGGAGAAAGCATTCCTCCCCAAGAATCAAAAATCTGAACCGCATTTACACCCGATTTTACTTTTTCTTTTAAATATAAAATAGTTGTATCGGTGATTTTTTGTAATAATGTATGTGCTGCAGCTGGGTTTGAAAAGCAGAATCCTTTTGCTGTATCAAAGCTTTTAGAACCTTTTCCTTCAACAGCATAACAGAAAATGGTCCATGGAGAACCTGCGAAACCAATTAAAGGCACTTCATCGTTCAGCATTTCTTTAGTCAATTTCACAGCATCAAAAACATAACCTAAAGTTTCATTTACATCTGGAACATAAACTTTGTGAACATCAGCCAAAGAACGAATCGGATTTGGAATAATTGGTCCCAAATTGTCTTTCAATTCTACGTGAATCCCCATAGCACGAGGCACTACCAAAATATCCGAAAACAAAATAGCAGCATCTGGAGCAATTCTACGAATCGGTTGAACTGTAATTTCAGCAGCTAATTCTGGAGTTTCACAACGCGTAAAGAAATCATATTTATCACGCAATTCTCTAAATTCTGGTAAATATCTTCCTGCCTGACGCATCATCCATACTGGCGGACGCTGAACAGTTTCTCCTTTTAATGCTCTTAAAAATAGGTCGTTTTTTAACATCTCTTATTTGTTTTTCCTACAAGGTTTTTAAAACCTTGTAGGTATTATTTGTTGATTTATATTTAAACCTACAAGGTTTTGAAAACCTTGCAGGAAGTCGTAAACATTATTTGTATTCGTGAATTACATCTTCGATCACGTCGTCAATTGTTGGTTGATCTGCGATGATGATATTCTTTGTTATTTTTGACAAAGCTTCTGCGGTTGTATCGCCAATGCAGAAACAGATTTGTTTATTGATGGTATTGTCTTTCAGATAACTTTTAACTCCAGACGGACTAAAAAACAAAATCGCTTCAGGATTTGCTTTTATTTTCTGAGGCTGCAGCGTAGTTTCGTAAACCTGAATTTCATTGAACTTTATTCCAGCTTCTTTTAAAGCTTCGGGTAAAGTGTCTCTTCTTAAATTGCCACTGAAAAAAGTATAACTTTCATTTCCATAAATCAAAGTGATGATTTCTGCTAAATCTGAAGCATAACCTGTGTAAGCCACCACATTAAAGCCATTATCGCTTAAAAGCGTTTTGGTTTTAAGTCCAACGCAATACACGTTTTTCTTTTTTAATTCTTCTGATTTGGGATCAGATAAAACACTATGAACGGCATTCTGACTTGTAAAAATTAGACTTTCGTTGAGGTCTTTTAATTCGAAAGGTTTATTTTCTGTTTTAATGAAATCAGCTTCGATTAATTCAACGCCATATTTCATTAACTCTTGTTTATGAAGAGGAGATAATATTTTGGTAGATAATATCTGAACTGGATTTGCCATTATTTTTTTAGGGATTCTTTGATTTTCTGCATTAATTCCGTTCCACCATTATTCAAAATCTCTTGAGCAGAGTTGAAACCTAGTTTTTTCCATTCAGAAATATCAACCGTTTTGTTGATTTCCAGTTTTTGTTTTCCGTCAATAGAAAGTAAAACACCCTGAAAATGCAAAGTATCTTCGTCTTCGTTATAAGTAACCAAAGCTCCAATTGGTGCAGTACATCCGCCTTCAAGGGTTCTTAAAAACTGACGTTCGATATAGGTACAAATTTCAGTTTCAATATCATTTAACTGCGAAAGTGCATCCAAAGTATAATTGTCATTTTCCATTGCCACAACCAGCATTGCTCCTTGTGCAGGCGCAGGAATCATCCAATCTAAATTGATATAATTTTCAGGTTTTAAGTTGATTCGCTCCAAGCCCGCAGCCGCAAAAACAGCTCCGTCCCAATCATTATCTTGTAACTTCTGCATGCGCGTATTCACGTTTCCACGTAAATCAACCACAGTATGATTAGGATATTTATTGAACCATTGTGCTTGACGACGTAAACTTCCCGTAGCAATAGTACTTGGATTTGTAAAATCAGGATTTCCTTTATGAACTAAAATATCCAAAACATTGGCTCTTGGCAGAACAGCTGCTTGAACAATTCCTTTTGGTAAAGCCGTTGGAACATCTTTCATAGAATGCACAGCAATGTCACAATCTCCATTGATCATGGCAATGTCAAGTGTTTTGGTGAAAATTCCAGTAATTCCTAATTCGTAAAGAGGTTTATCAAGAATAATGTCACCTTGAGATTTAACCGCAACAATCGAGGTTTTATAACCTAAGTCGTTTAGTTTTTTCTCGACAGTATGTGCTTGCCAAAGTGCTAATTCGCTATCGCGCGTTCCAATTCTGATTGTTTTTTCAGCCATGTTTTGTTTTTTAAACCATATAAGTTATATAAGTAAATTTAAGCGGTTTGAGTAAAACGCAGTTTAAATAGGCTGATATAACTTTTATTTTTTTAAACCATATAAGTTGTATAAGTAGATTTAAGCAGTTTGGGTAAAACACAGTTTTTAAATGAACTTATACAACTTATATGGTTTAAATTTTATTTAAGATGCTTTTATTTTAAAGACTTTCTCGATCCATTCGATGCTTTCATCAACCATGGTATCGTCGTCTTTTAAATGATTTGCAAAATGTGTAGTGATTTTTTGAATGATGCGGTTACTGATGATTTCAGCTTGCTCTTCATTAAAATCGGCGATTTTTTTGCTTTGAAAATCCAATTCAGAAGCTTTAATAGCATTTAATTTCTCTTTCAAAGCATTAATTGTCGGAGCAAATTTTCTTCCTTTCATCCAAGTAACAAATTCTTCTTTGATTTCTTCGATGATCGCTTCAGCTGCCGGAATGTGTAATTTTCTGTTTTCCAAAGTTTCATCTGTCAATTGAGACAAATAATCCATGTGAATTAAAGTTACACCTTTTAATTCCTCAACATTTTCATTTACGTTTTTCGGAATCGATAAATCCAGAATTAACAAAGGTTTTTTAAGATTCAAAATTGCTTTGTCAACCGTTGGGTTTTGTGCGCCAGTTGCAACAACGACAACATCGGCTTTTTGAAGTTCTAAATGCAATTCAGAGTAATCTTTAACAATCAAATTTAATTTTCCTGCTAATTTTTCTGCTTTATCTTTAGTACGGTTGATTAAAGTAATGTGCTCGTTTTTGGTATGTTTTACTAAATTCTCACACGTATTTCTTCCGATTTTTCCAGTTCCGAAAAGCAAAATGTTTTTGTTGCTGATATCTTCAACATTCTTCAAAATATATTGTACAGATGCGAAAGAAACCGAAGTAGCACCAGAACTAATTTCTGTTTCGGTTTTGATTCTTTTACTTGCCTGAATTACCGCATTTACCAATCTTTCCATAAAAGCATTGGCTAATCCCATTGATTTTGAATGCGTAAAACTGGTTTTTATTTGAGATATAATTTCGAAATCACCTAAGATCTGACTGTCTAAACCAGTTCCTACGCGAAACATATGATTTATCGCTTCTTGATTTTTGTAAACGAAACCTACTTTTTGAAAAGCATCTACAGATCCGTTACTATTATCGCAAATAAGTTTTATTAATTGAAATGGATGTTCGGCAAAACCGTAGATTTCGGTTCTGTTGCAAGTTGAAGTAACCAGTAAACTTTCTATTCCATCGTTTTTAGCTTGTTCCAGTAAACGTGTTTTCGCAACGGCATCCAAACTAAATTGACCTCTAACCTCAGCATCAGCTTTTTTATAACTCAGACCAACTGAGTAAAAATAAAGGTGTTTCGGTACGTTATTGTTTTCCATAAATTCACTTTCATAAAAGTGCAACAAAATTATTACTATACCATCGATAAAAATAACGCTAAAAGTACTTTTTATGTCGCTGTATGTTTTTTTGAACCTAAATAGGTGTTTTTGAGTAAAAAGGACTACTTTTGTAGCAAAATCAACTCCTTTGAAGTGATTAGTTTAGAGTCGTTCTAAATAACATTTTGAGTTTGTTTTGATTTTCGTTTCAAAAAAATATCGCTATGAGTTCTCAAGAAGTTATAAAAATTGAAGACGACTTTACGCTGATCCGTTTTCAAAACGATGGTTCAGAACCTTTCTACGCGCAGCACGAAATAATAGGTACTGGCCTGATACAGTTTCACTTCGGGATAAAAGGAAACGCGAAATTTTTATTCAATCAGGGCAATTATGCCTTAGAATTGAAAGAAGAGAAATCGTTGCTTTTATACAATCCACAGAAAGAATTGCCGCTAAATTTAGAGCTGGCTCCAAACTCGTGGGCGATTTCAGTAATTGTTTCCATCAAGAAATTTCACGCCTTATTTTCTGCAGAAGCCGATTATATTACTTTTCTAAGTCCTGACAATAAGGATAAAAAGTATTATAACGAAGGAAATATCAGTCCATCAATGGCAATTGTTTTGAGTCAGCTGTTTCATTACAATCTTCATCCGTCTATAAAAAACCTTTATTATAAAGGAAAAGGATACGAATTGTTGAGTTTGTATTTCAACAGAACCGAAGACCCAAATGCAGAACAATGTCCGTTTTTGATTGATGAAGATAATGTTCTAAAAATCAGAAAAGCCAAAGAAATTGTAATCGCTAATATGGCCGAACCTCCAGGATTGCAAGAACTGGCAGATGAAATCGGTTTGAATTTGAAAAAACTCAAAATGGGTTTCAAACAGATTTATGGCGATACGGTTTATGGTTTCTTGTTCGATTATAAAATGGATTTCGCTAGAAAACTTTTAGACAGCGGTTCTTATAATGTAAACGAAGTAGGATTGAAGATTGGTTACAGTACGGGAAGCCATTTTATAGCAGCGTTCAAAAAGAAATTCGGAACAACGCCAAAAAAATATTTGATGTCGATTAATGCGAATGTTTAAAAAGGGTTTGCCACTAATTTCACTAATTAGCACGAATTTAAAATCTGCTAAATCTCCCGAATCTGCGAGAGAAATTGATTTTAGATATTCTACAATAATTAAAAAGTAATAATTATCATATTTCGAATAAAGTACAGCGTTTACTTTTGCCGAAATTTTTAAAAACAAATAAAAAGCTTAAAGCCTAGTGCTTAAAGCCTAAAGCAAAAAATACATAATGAAAGGCGCACTTTTAATAAACTTAGGATCACCAGACAGTCCAACACCAAAAGATGTAAAACCCTATTTAGATGAATTTTTAATGGATAAATACGTAATCGACGTTCCGTATTTATTGAGAGCATTTTTAGTTCGTGGAATTATTTTAAGAAAAAGACCAGAAGAATCGGCTCACGCTTATGCGAAAATCTGGTGGAAAGAAGGTTCACCGTTAATCGTTCTTTCTGAAAGAATGCACAAAAAAGTACAGCCTTTATCAAATGTTCCAGTTGCACTTGCCATGCGTTACGGATCTATGACAATCGAAAAAGGTCTACAGGAATTGAGCGACCAAGGCGTTACCGATGTGTTGCTTTTTCCTTTATATCCGCAATATGCAATGGCTTCTACTTTGACGATTTTGGTTTTGGCAGAAGAAATCCGCAAGAAGAAATTCCCTCACATGAAATTCTCAGATGTTCCAGCGTTTTTCAATAAACCAGATTACATCAAGAACGTAGCTGATTCAATCAAAAAGCATTTACGTGATTTCGATTATGATCAATTGGTGTTTTCGTATCACGGAATTCCAGAGCGTCATGTTCGTAAAACAGATAAAACAAAATCGCATAAAAAATTCGTAACCAACGAAATGTGCTGTGAAGTAGGAACTCCAGAAGCCGAATTCTGCTACAGAACGCATTGTTACGAAACAACTCGTTTGGTAGTGGAACAGTTGGGAATTCCAAAAGACAAATATTGCGTGACTTTCCAGTCAAGATTGGCGGGAGATAAATGGCTTGAACCTTATACAGATGTCGAAATCGACAATATGCCAGGAAGAGGAATCAAGAAAATTGCGGTTGTAACTCCAGCTTTCGTTACCGATTGTTTAGAAACTTTGGAGGAAATCGCTATGCGTGCTAAAGAAGATTTTGAAGCAAATGGAGGAGAAGAGTTTCTTGCAATTCCTTGCTTGAACGATGATGATGAATGGTGCGAGACTGTTGCAAATTGGATTAATGATTGGGCTAAGTAATTTTAATTTTTATAAATGAATAGGTTAAAATTTTTTTCGGTTTTACTTTTTGCTTTAGTAACAATAACGGCATGTAAGAAGAAAAACACTTTTGAAAATAATCGTTTTTTTGACAAAACATTTAACTGGGAAATTGCAATTCCTGATGATTATGAAAAGGTAATCCAAAAGGAAAAAGGAGAAGTTAAAGGAGATACGGCTTTAGTCAAAAAAGAAAACGCTATTGTAGCTTTTAAAAGAGATGAAGCAAATTATTTCTCAGCAAATTTCGAAAATTATACTGCTGGAGATATTCATGGAGTTGATCTAAAGATGAGGTTAAAAGATTTTCTTCTTTTAAAAGACATTGGAAAAGTTTATCCAAAAGGTAAAATGGGAAATTACTCGGTAAGCAGCGAAAATATTTCGGGATTGCAATTTAGAAAATCTGAAATTGAAATTACTGAAGATGGAAAAACAGCTGCTACAGCGGTAATTTTTTCTAAAGCCATTGGTGACAAAATTTTTATCGCTTCAATAGTCTATGAAGATGAAGATTATGGCAAAGATATGGTTGATCTTTTTAAAAAATCTACATTCAAACAATAAATGGAATATTACAATTATCTAAAATCACTGCATCTTATATTCGTAATCACATGGTTTGCGGGTTTATTTTATATTGTGCGTTTGTTTGTTTACCAAATTGAGGCCAATGAAAAACCTTCGCCAGAAAAAGAGATACTTCAGGCGCAATACAAAATAATGGCCTACCGTTTGTGGTATATTATTACGTGGCCATCGGCGGTTTTGGCGAGTATTTTTGCTTTTTGGATGCTGTTTTTTACAGATGCGGGAAGCGTTTGGATCAAAATGCCTTGGATGCATGTAAAATTATGTTTCGTTTTCCTTTTGTATTTATATCATGGAAAATGCCATCAGATTTTTAAACAATTGCAAAATGATGAGGTAAAATATTCTAACAATTTCATGCGTTTATGGAACGAAGGCGCAACGATTATTTTGTTTGCCGTTGTTTTTTTAGTAGTTTTAAAAAGTGCCATCAACTGGATCTTCGGCGTAATCGGAATTATTTTATTCTCGGTTTTAATTATGCTGGGATTCCGTTTTTATAAAAGAATAAGAGAAAGGAAATAATTATGAGTTATGAATTATGAGTTGTAAGTTTATGACGCATAATTCATAATTCATAATTCATAATTCATAACTCATAATTATGTTTAACTTCAAAATGTCAATGCTATCGCTTCGTACTAGGATTTTCCTGTCGATGATTGTATTGATTGTAGTGGCATCTTTTTTATTGGCTTCGATTTCGATTATTCAGTTTAAAACCGAGGCCAAAGAATATCATCAGGAACGTTTAGAGAGAAAAGAAAATGCCGTAAAAGAACACATCAATTACGTTCTGGCGACGACGACTTATCCGTTGAAAACCCAAAATCTGGATTTGATTTTTAAAGATAAAATCCATGAGTTAGCGCAGATTCATAAAATCGAAATCAATATTTATAGCCTTGACGGGAAGCTTTTAAAATCTTCAAAAGAGTCTTTTGCCGTTGATAAAATTGCACCGCCAATTCCAGAATATATCCTAAAATTGGTTCGTTCTTCTATCGAAAAACGATTCGTGGATATTAAAACTATTGATGGAGTTAAAAATAGATCTTCATACAGTTTAATTAAGGACGAAAAATTCAAGCCACTCGGAATTCTAAATCTTCCTTATCTTGAAGACGACGGTTATTACGATAACGAGTTGAATACTTTCCTAATTCGTCTGAGTCAGGTATATTCTTTTATGCTGATTGTGGCTTTTGCTTTGGCTTATTTCCTTTCGACTTATATCACAAAATCACTAAAAACAATTTCTGAAAGATTAGAAGAAACTAATTTAGACCAGAAAAACGAGAAGATTGTTTTGGAAGCGAATAGCAAAGAAGTCAATTTCTTGATTACAGCTTATAACGGAATGGTGGACAAATTGGAAAAAAGTGCGATCAAACTTGCGCAAAGCGAACGTGAAGAAGCTTGGCGCGAAATGGCGAAACAAGTTGCGCACGAAATTAAAAATCCGCTTACGCCAATGCGTTTGACGGTTCAGAGTTTCCAGCGAAAATTTGATCCTTCTGCTCCCGATGTAAAACAGAAAATGAATGATTACTCCGAGACTTTAATTCAGCAGATAGATACGATGACGGCCGTAGCTTCGGCGTTTTCGAACTTTGCTTCGATGCCTGCGCAACAAAACGAAACTTTAAATGTGGTTGAGGTTGTCGAATTGGCTTTAGATATTTTCAACGAAGATTATATTTCTTTCGAAAAAGAAGAAGAAGAAATCATTTCCAAAATGGATCGTACACAATTGATTCGTGTGATTACCAATTTGGTTAAAAATGCGACTCAAGCCATTCCCGAAAGTCAGTTTCAGAAATCAATAGTTGTATCGGTAAAAAGACGAGACAATAATGTTGAAATTGCTGTAAAAGACAACGGAATCGGAATACAAAAGCAAGATATCGGAAGAATTTTCGAACCAAAATTTACTACCAAAACCAGCGGTATGGGGCTTGGACTCGGAATTATTAAAAACATTATCGAAAATTACAAAGGAACAATTACCTTTGAATCAACTTACGGAAAAGGAACTACGTTTACGGTTTCTCTACCTATCACAAACTCATAAAATATAGCGTCATGAATTACGAAAATATCTTAATTTCAATAGAAGAGAAAGTTGCTACAATTACCATTAACAGACCAACTAAATTGAATGCTTTAAACAAAGCAACAATTAGTGATTTGAGTAATGCCATTCAATCATTGGCTAAAAATGATGATGCTCGTGTTATTGTTTTAACCGGAAGCGGAGAAAAAGCTTTTGTAGCTGGAGCAGATATTTCGGAATTTGCCAATTATACTGTTGTTGAAGGTGCGCAATTAGCGGCTGAAGGGCAGGAATCTTTATTTGATTTTATCGAAAACCTTAAAAAACCCGTAATTGCTGCCGTGAATGGTTTCGCTCTTGGAGGCGGACTAGAATTAGCAATGGCTTGTCATTTTAGAATTGCTTCAGATAATGCAAAAATGGGACTTCCAGAAGTTACTCTTGGTTTAATTCCAGGTTACGGAGGAACGCAGCGTTTGCCTCAATTAATAGGAAAAGGCCGTGCAATGGAATTGATTATGACTGCCGCGATGATTACTGCTGAACAAGCAAAAGAGTACGGTTTGGTAAATCATGTCGTGCCTCAAGAAGAGCTTTTATCATTCACTAACGTAATTGCTCAGAAAATCATCAAAAATGCTCCTTTTGCTATCGGAAAAGCTATAAAAGCCATAAATGCTAATTTCAAAGATGGTAAAAATGGTTTTGATACCGAAATAAAATCATTTGGAGAATGTTTCGGAACACAGGATTTTAAAGAAGGAACAACAGCCTTTTTAGAAAAACGTAAAGCCGAATTTACAGGAAAATAATTTTTTTCTTAACCGCAAAGTTCGCAAGGGACTACGCAAAGCACGCAAGAAAATTTAAAAACTTAGCGAACCTTGCGGTTAGAATAGACAAAGATTATAAAACCTTAGAACCTCAGCATCTCACAACCTTAGCAACTTAAAAAAAATGTACGAACCAATATTTGCCCTTTTTTGTGAACGAGTTAAAGAAAGCATCCAAAGCGGAACTTTCGCAAAACTGACTTTGGCCAAAACCATGGGCGATACCGAACTTAAAAATGTGTATTTCAGATTGGTTCTCAATGAAGATAATACATTTTCAATTTCTCTGACTTTTAGATATAAAACAGAAGAAATTGAAAGCATTCATACTTTAGATGAAGCCTTATTAATTTTAGGCACTCACATTAAAAATCCTTTTTTAACTGCGCTTTTATTCACAACTGACGATGATGTTACGTTTAAAGTAAATAAAAAGAACGCAGGAAGTATTATTGAGCAGCCACCAACGTTTAAAAATGCTTCGCCGGTTATGTTAGAAATGATTGAGAAAGGGATTGTTTAGTTTTTAGGAGCTAATCCCGCTATCCGTTTCAATCTTTTGTGGCGAACCCCGCCACAAAAGGATTTTCACTACTATCGGGGCTAGGAATCCGGCTCTCAAAAGTAAGTTTTTTGGCTAGTTTGTCATTTCTCATTCGTTGAAATGACAATATTATGTGTTTTTGAATTATTTGTTCTCATCAAGAAGCTAAAAAGTCTTCGTGTATTTCCATGAAACACCACCTAAACCAACTTCACAAACAAATTAGAGGCAATTTTATTAGAAATAGATAACTCATTCCCATTTACCTTAATTTTTACCGATAAATCGAAGGATTCTTTAGAAAGAAATTCAATTTTAGAACCCAAAGCAATTTCTTGTTTATCGAGATATTTCAAAAACTCTGATGAAGTGTCTTTTACGCCAACACAAACTCCTGTTTGATTTTCTGATAACTCGGAAAGCAAATGTTTTTCAATTTTGATAATTCTTCCATTCGCATCCGGAATCGGGTCTCCGTGCGGATCTTCCGTCGGATTTCCAAGAAAATCATCCAAACGGTTAATTAATTGTTCTGATTTTATATGTTCTAATTGTTCAGCGATATCATGAACCTCATCCCAGCTGAAGTTTAGTTTTTCAACCAGAAACACTTCCCAAAGACGATGTTTTCTCACAATCATTTTGGCAGCTAGTTTTCCGTTTTCAGTCAAAGAAACTCCTTGGTATTTTTTATAATTAACCAAATCTTTCTCTGCCAGCTTTTTAAGCATATCGGTTACAGAGGAAGCTTTTGTTTCCATAATTTCTGCAATAGCGTTCGTACTAACTTCAGTTTCCAAAGCTGCCGTTAGATGATAGATCGATTTTAAGTAGTTCTCTTCTGAAAAGGTCATTTTTTTTCTTTTTGAGTGACAAAGGTGCAAAGGGACAAAGGTTCAAAGTAGAAAACCTTTGTCCCTTTGTAACTCTGAACCTTTGCCACTTCATTTAACAATCAACAAAGGTATCGAAATTTTATGTCTCAATTTATCTACTGTTGTACCGAAAAGAATATCTTTTAAGCCAGTGTGGCCGTGGGTTCCCATTACGAGAATGTCAAAAGTACCACTATTGATGATTTCTGGAATTGTTTTGTTTGGTTTTCCGAAACCAAGTTCTGTTTCAATGCTAAATCCTTTCTCCGAAAGCATTTTTTTATATTCTAACAGCAATTTTTCGTCAATCGTGGTTTCGTGATCGTGAATGTGTGTTCCATACATTAAAGCCCCAACAGTTTCTACAATATGAATAAGAGTGTATTTGGCATCTATGCCTCCCAATTCGAAAGCGTGATTCAGGGCCGCTTCATCGGCATTTGAAAAATCAACAGAAATGGCAATGTTTTTTACTTCATGAGTTTTCTTTTGGGCAAAATGAAGTTTTAGATTGTGCGGTGAATGATTGATGGTTTTTGCTTTGAATTTGGCAATAAAAGGTTTGAAAACAATGTATAATAACAAAGCTAAGAATCCGAAAGCGAGTGGAACAACCGTAAACCAAAGAACCATTGGGTGCTTGGAACTTTCTAGCCAAGAACTGATTTCGTCATAAACCAATTTAGCATTCAACGAAACAATGATAGATGCGATAATCCAAGAAACGACCTGAGTGGTTCTCGAAATATGAAAACCATTCATTTTAGATTTATCACTCACAAAATGAATGAGCGGAATAATGGCAAATCCGAGCTGTAAACTTAAAATTACCTGACTCAGAATTAAAAGTTTTCCTGTCACACTTTCGCCATAAATTAAAATCACAATTACGGCTGGAATAATGGCAATCAAGCGAGTTATAATTCTACGCACCCAAGGCTGAATTCTAAGATGCAGATAACCTTCCATTACAATTTGTCCGGCAAGAGTTCCTGTTACAGTCGAACTTTGCCCAGCAGCTATCAAGGCTACGGCAAATAATATTGGCGCCCATTTAGTACCCAACAGGGGTTCAAGAAATTGATGTGCATCTTGAATTTCGGCAACTTCAAACATTCCATTTTTATGGAAAGTAGCCGCCGCTAGAATTAAAATGGCTGCATTTACAAAGAAAGCAAGATTTAAAGCAATCGTAGAATCGATTAAATTGTATTTTAAAGCCTGTTTAATTCCTGCTGGAGTTCTGTCAAATTTTCTGGTTTGCACTAAAGACGAATGCAGATACAAATTATGTGGCATTACCGTTGCTCCAATAATTCCGATGGCAATATACAAAGCAGCTGAATTTGGAATAGAAGGAATAAGCCCTGCTAGAACCTTGTGAACTTCTGGTTCTGCAAAAATCATTTCGAAAATAAAAGAGAAGCCAATTATCGCTACTAATGCTATGATAAAGGCTTCCATCTTGCGAATTCCTTTATTGATCAGGAAAAGCAGTAAAAAGGTGTCTAAAACGGTAATTAAAACGGCTTCGAGTAACGGAATTCCGAAAAGCAGATTAATCCCGATTGCCATTCCAAGAACTTCTGCCAGATCGCAAGCCGCAATGGCAATTTCGGCAAGAAAATATAAAATGTAGTTGATGTATTTGGGATAAGTCTCTCGAGAGGCCTGTGCAAGATCACGCTGTGTTACAATTCCGAGGCGAGCACTTAAACTCTGCAATAGCAAAGCCATTAAGTTACTCATTAATAAAACCCAAACTAAAGTGTATCCAAATTGGCTTCCTCCGGCAATGTCAGTTGCCCAGTTTCCCGGATCCATGTAGCCAACGCTTACTAAATATGCAGGGCCTAAGAAGGCTAAAATTTTTCTAAAACCTTTTTTTTTGTTTTCGGTCGAAACCGATTCGTGGACTTCTTCTAAAGATTTAGTCATTGTAAAAGTATTGTTTTCACAAATATATAGAAAAATTATGTTCGCGAAACAATATTTTTAGACAAGTCTAAAAGTTAAATGTTAGAATTTAAACAATTCGGACACAATCCTGACAATGTAAAATTGATCTCATTTACTTTATAATTATGCGGCATAATGTAACTTGGTTTTACAGTTTCAAGACAAGTTATCTCATGACAATTCTCGCAGCTAAAATGAGCATGGTTATGAATGTGTACGCGCTGATGTGAATGATTGCATTTGGCGTACTTTACCGTTCCATCCAAATTCGAAATTTTATGAATAATATCTTCATTAATTAATCGGTCTAGAATTCGGTAAATGGTAACGCGGTCGCACAAATCATTTAATTGTTTGTGAATTTCGGTATGCGAAAGAGCAGTCTTAGATTTTTCAAACACCTCTAAAACAGCCGTCTTTGCTGCGGTATTACGTGTAGTTTTCATTTTTTATGAAATTAAAAATTAAACGCAACAATGTTGCAATTGATAAAATTGTATATATTTGCAACAAAATTGCATTAAGCAAAAGTACACATAATGAAGAAAATAAGCACACCTTTTTATGATATTTTAGGAATTTCGAGCGCGACCATTTGTCTGGTTCATTGTTTGATTTTTCCTCTTTTAACGATCCTTCCTTTGGGGTTGAGTCACAATCCGTTTATAGATTTACTATTTGCTTCGATAGGTCTATTTGCAATTCTCAAAATTATAAAAAAATCAGCTCTTTTGGTATCATCAATTTTGGTTGTTTCAATGGCGTTGATTTGGATTAGTGTTTTGACCGAACTTTTATTAGATATTCATCTGGATCTGATCTATTTTGGAGGAATTGGAATGATTATCGGACATTTAATCAATTATAAATTACATAGGAAACAAAATCATTAAAAATAGAAATATGGAACAGAAGCATTTTGAAGTGATTATCATTGGCGGCAGTTACAGCGGATTGTCTGCAGCAATGAGTTTAGGGCGCTCCTTGCGTCGGGTTTTGGTTATCGACAGCGGTTTGCCTTGCAACAGACAAACACCACATTCTCATAATTTCATTACGCAAGATGGTGAAAAGCCAGCAGTCATTTCGGCGAAAGCCAAGCTGCAAGTTGATATTTATAAAACAGTTCAATTTTATAACGGACTTGCCGTGAAAGCGCTTAAAACAGAAAACGGTTTTGAAATCACAACCGAATCTGGAGCTGTTTTTACTTCAAGAAAAGTATTGTTTGCAACGGGAGTTAAAGACCTGCTTCCTGAAATTAAAGGATTTGCAGAATGTTGGGGAATTTCGGTTTTACATTGTCCGTATTGTCATGGTTATGAAGTCAAAAATGAAAAAACGGCTATTATTGCCAATGGAGAAATGGGATTTGAATTTGCTAAACTAATTTCTAATTGGACAAAAGACTTGAGATTGTGTACCAACGGAAAATCGGAATTGACTTCAGAACAAACACAAAATCTTAAAAATCATGGTGTTCAGATCTTTGAAGAAGAAATCGATTCTTTTGAGCATAATCAAGGTTATATTAAAAACATCATTTTTAAGAACGGTGAAAAAGTGGAGGTTAAAGCGATTTATTCCAGACCACCTTTTGAACAGCACTGTCCAATACCTGAAATTTTGGGATGTGATATTAGCGAACAAGGATTACTGAAAGTAGATGCGATGCAAAAAACAAATATCAAAGGCGTTTTTGCTAGCGGAGATTGTACAACGCAAATGCGATCTGTGGCCATTGCGGTTTCTACGGGCTCGTTCGCAGGAGCGGTAATCAACAAAGAACTTATTGAAGAAGATTTTTAGTCAATAGAAAAGAATGTTAAACCATATAAGTTGTATAAGTTCATTTTAGCTCTAACTTAAATTAACTTATACAACTTATGTGGTTTATAAGAATCTAACATCTTGAATTAAATCAGTTTAAATTTTTTAAACTAAGAATAATTATTTGTCAAATTTAATTTTTAGATTTGTCTAAATTTAATTTTATGATAATGAAATATTTATTTTTGGTAATATTGCTAATTTCAACGAAAAACACTTTTTCTCAAAATATCTCTGGAAAAGTAGAAAGTATACTTCCTATTGATCAAGAAATTACCATTCGTTTGTTAAATACAAACTTTAAAACACAAGCCGATTCTTTAGGATTTTATCAATTAGAAAATATTCCAAACGGAACTTATAAAATAAATGTAACTTCAACAGGATTCAGATCAATAACTCAAAGAATTTCAGTTTTAGAAAATGAAAATTTGAATTTAGATTTTGAATTAGAAGAAGATCAAAATGAATTGAACGAAGTGGTTGTTTCTGGAACCTTAAAACCTGTAAAAAGATTAGAAAGCGCTGTTCCGGTTGAGGTTTATTCGCCTGTTTTCTTCAAAAAAAATCCAACTCCTAGTATTTACGATGCCCTTCAAAACATAAATGGTGTTCGTCCGCAACTTAATTGTGGCGTTTGTAATACTGGCGACATTCATATAAACGGACTAGAAGGTCCTTATACTTTGGTTATGATTGACGGAATGCCAATTGTGAGCAGTCTTTCGACGGTTTATGGCTTGTCTGGAATTCCAAATTCTTTGGTAGAAAGAATAGAAATTGTAAAAGGCCCAGCTTCGTCTCTTTACGGAAGTGAAGCCGTTGGAGGTTTAATCAATATCATTACTAAAAACCCGACTAATGCACCGACTTTTTCAGCCGATTATTTTACGACTTCTTATTTTGAAAGCAATCTTGATTTGGGAACAAAATTTAATGTTGGAAGAAAAGCGACTTCACTTATCGGAATTAATTACTTCAACTATGATCAGGTTATTGATAAAGACAAAGACAATTTTACTGATGTAACGCTTTCTGAACGAATTTCGATTTTTAACAAATGGAGTTTTCAACGAAATCAAAATCGTCTTTTTACCATTGCTATGCGCGGAATGTATGAAGATCGTTGGGGCGGAGACATTCGTTGGGAGAAAAAATACAGAGGTGGTGACGAGATTTACGGCGAAAGTATTTATACTAAAAGAGCCGAATTAATTGGAAGTTATCAATTGCCGTTTGAAGAAAAATTGATGCTTTCGTTTTCTGGAAATGTCCATTATCAAGATAGTCGTTATGGAACAACCTCTTATATCGCCAATCAGAAAATTGGATTTTTACAGCTGACTTGGGATAAAAAGATCGGACGAAATGATTTGCTTGCAGGAATTGCAAGCCGATACACATACTATGACGATAATACGCCCGCAACAAAAGAAGCTGAAAACACTTGGCTTCCTGGAATTTTTGTTCAAGACGAAATTACATTTTCTCCTAAAAGCCAGGTTTTGTTAGGAATGCGTTACGATTACAATTCGATTCACGGATCTATTTTCACTCCAAGATTTGCTTATAGATTCAAGGCCAATGAAAATACCATTTTTAGATTAAATGCCGGAACTGGGTTTCGTGTTGTGAATTTATTTACAGAAGATCATGCGGCCTTGACGGGTTCTAGAGATGTTATTATTAAAAATGATTTGAAACCCGAACAATCTGTAAATGTGAATTTAAACTACATTCAGAAAATCAATTTCGGAAACGGAACCTTTATGGGAATTGAAACGACTGCTTTTTATACGAGATTCAGCAATAAAATCATTTCAGATTATGAAACCAATCCAAACGAAATTATCTACGACAATATTGATGGTTATGCGATAAGTCAAGGGATCAGTACAAATGTTGATCTTAATTTTCCTTCGGGATTAAAATTTATTGTTGGAGCAACGGTTTTAGACAATAAAAATGTGGAAAATGGTATTTCAGAAAGGCCTTTTTTGACGGAGAATTTCACTGCAACATGGAGTGTTTCATACAAAATTCAGCCTTGGAATTTGTCAATGGATTATACAGGTAATGTTTACAGTCCGATGAAATTGCCTTTGCTGAGCGAGACCGATCCGAGAAACCCGAATTCGCCTTGGTATAGTATTCAGAACATTCAGTTTACTTATTCAGGATGGAAAGATTTTGAAATTTATGGTGGAATCAAGAATTTGCTGAACTTTACACCAATGCAAAATAATCCGTTTTTGATTTCGAGAACGAATGATCCTTTTGATAAAAATGTGCAATACGATTCGGCAGGAAAAGTATTGGTAACACCTGATAATCCTTATGGTTTGACATTTGATACGACTTACGTTTACGGACAGAACCAAACAATTCGCGGATTTTTGGGATTGCGATATACTTTTAGGTGATTTTTTTAAACACATAGAAACATAGTGTAACTTTGTGTAAAAAGGTGTTTCACTTGTATCAATTCACATAGCTATGTGTGGAAGCTAGCTTCTTTTGTAATCTTTAAAAGAAAAGAAATCTATGTTTCTATGTGTTAAAATTTTAGAAAGATTGTTTTTCTCTGTCAGGCTGAGCGAAGTCGAAGCCCCATTCCAATTGAAGCGCCCTTCGACTTCGCTCAGGGAGACAAAAGAAGTGAAAAAATCTTTTCTAATCCTTTTAATCTGTGGCAAAAAAAACAAAAAAATGAAAAAGCTGTTTCTCTTAATTTTCTTCGGAATAACTTCAACAGGTTTCTGCCAATTAAAAAGCAGAACTTTTGAAGAAGTAGACAGCTTACAGCAAATTCAAAAACGGAAAATGGTTGTTTTCATTCATACCGATTGGTGTCAGTTTTGCCAGCGAATGAAAGCCACAACTTTTAAAGATCCAGAAATTATAGAAAAACTAAATTCCGATTTCTATTTTATTGACTTCAATGCAGAAGAAAGACGAGATATTACTTTTGCTAATCATACTTTCAAATATCGGCCTTCTGGAAATAATGTCGGAGTTCACGAACTGGCATTGCAGCTGGGAACAATTAATAATCAAATCGCGTATCCGACTTTGTGCGTTTTAAATGAGAAAAACGAAATCATTTTTCAGTACAATATCTATTTGGGTACAAAAGATTTTAAAACTCTTTTAGAGAATCTTGAAAAATAAATTTTCTTATTTTTGGGAATGAATTCTTCGCAAATCCCACATTTCGACTACATTTTTACTGGAACTGGACTCGCATCTCTGATGACGGTTTATAAAATGATTTTGTCTGGAAAATTTTCTAATAAGTCAATTTTACTTCTTGATCAGGATTTGAAGAAAATCAATGACAGAACTTGGTGTTTTTGGGAAAAAGAAGAAAGCGTTTGGAATTCGATTATTTCAAAAAAATGGGATTTGGCTTTTTTTGCGAACGAGAATTTCAGACGCGATTTGGACTTAAAACCTTATTCATACAATAAAATCAAGGGTTTAGATTTTTATGATTTTGTTTTTGACGCTATTTCGAAACAATCGAATATTACTTTTTTAAACGAAAAAGTAACCGATATAAACGAATTGGAAACTCACGTTTTTGTTGGGACAGAAGAGAATCGATATACCTGTAATTATCTTTTTAATAGCATTTATACTAAGGCTTTCGCCGAAAGGCAAAACCGATATCCTGTTTTGCAACAACATTTTGTGGGCTGGTTTGTAAAAACTCAAGAAGAGGTTTTCAATCCCGAAGAAGTGACTTTTATGGATTTTTCGGTGGAACAAAAAGGAAACACAAGATTTATGTATGTTTTGCCAACTTCAAAAACAGAAGCTTTGGTTGAATATACTTTGTTTTCAGAAAAACTTCTCCTGAAAGAAGAATATGAAAACGAGATTAAAATTTATTTGAAAAACCTCGGAATCGAACAATGTGAAATTCTTGAAAAGGAGCAGGGAAACATTCCAATGACGTGTTATCCTTTCTGGAAAAAAAACACCAAACGAGTACTGAATATTGGCACGGCTGGCGGCTGGACAAAAGCGAGTACGGGTTATACATTTAAAAACTCAGACAAAAAATCTTCGAAATTGATTGAATTCCTTGAAGAGAAAAATGCTTCGACTCCGCTCAGCATGACATCGTTTTATAATAAAAGCAGGTTTTGGTTTTATGATTTACTGCTTTTAGATATTCTCTATAAAAATAATGAATTAGGAAGTTCTATTTTTTCTTCTTTGTTTAAAAAAGGAAATCCTGAACTGATTTTTAAGTTTTTGGACGAAGAAACGAATCTTTTTGAAGATCTTCAAGTGATCCTAAAATGCCCGAAAGTGCCATTTATAAAGGCTTTCTTTAGATTTGTTTTTAAATAAAAACAGACAGAATTTAGGTTTTCAACTTTACGACTTTTCAACTTTCGAGTAAATCAATTGAACTATAACAAAACTTTATACTTCAAAGTAACTAGTTGCGAGTAAACTTTGTAACTTTGCAGTTCAAAAAGTACAATTTAAAAGACAAAAAATATGTATCCACTAGAAATGGTAAAACCAATGGAGGCTGAATTAACAGCTGCTGGTTTTCAAGACTTACATAGTGCTGAAGCTGTTGAAAATGCGATCAAAGCTGAAGGTACCACTTTAGTTGTTGTAAACTCTGTTTGCGGGTGCGCTGCAAGAAATGCACGCCCGGGAGCAAAAATGAGTTTGGATAATGCTAAAAAACCAGATCATTTAATCACTGTTTTTGCAGGTGTAGACAAAGAAGCTGTTGATGCTGCAAGACAACATATGTTTCCATTTCCTCCATCTTCGCCATCTATGGCTTTGTTTAAAAACGGAGAATTGGTTCACATGTTAGAGCGTCACCACATTGAAGGACGCCCAGCTGAATTAATTGCTGAGAATTTACAGGATGCGTTTAACGAGTTTTGTTAATTCGTAAGGTTCAAAGAAGCAAAGGTACAGAGGTACAAAGATTAAAAAACAAAAAGCACCATATTTGGTGCTTTTTGTTTTTATTGATTAGGGTATAAAACTTTGAACCTTTGTACCTCAAAAATCAAAGATTCCATCCCCCGCCAAGTGCTTTGTACAATTCAATCATTGAACTCAATTGTCTTTCTGATAATTGTGCTAGACTTAGTTGTGCATTGAAAAGGTTGGTTTCTACATCTAAAACTTCTAAGTAAGAAACGTAACCGCTGTCATATCTTTCATGAGATAATTTGTAGTTTATTAAAGCGGCCTGAACTTGTCTGTTGCGTGCTTTCCATTCTTCTTGATAAGTTCTGACGTTTTGTATAGATTGTTCTACTTCAGAGACAGCATCAATATATTTTTGTTGATAAAGAAATTTGAACTGTTCTGCCTGTTGTCTGTTTATTTCAACTCTTCTTTTGTTTTTTCCGAATGCAAATATTGGCCCTGCAATTCCACCAGAAGCATTTTGCATATAAGAACTTCCTAAAAAGAGATTACTCAAATCGGCGCTGGCAAATCCTGCAATGGCAGCTAGATTAATAGATGGAAAACGCATTGCCTGAGCGACACCAATTCTTTCGTTGGCGGCAGCATATCTTAATTCAGCCGCTTTTACATCGGGTCTGTTTTCTAATAAGGCAGACGGAATTGACAATGGAATCTTACTTACAATCTGCAATTCGGTATTGCTTTTTCCTCTCGGAATTTCAGTAGGAAGCTGACCCGTAAGTATTGCAATTGCATTTTCCTGATATGTTATTTGCCTTTCAATGTTAGGAATTGCAGCTTCAGCAATGGCAACCTGCTGTTCAATCTGTACTTTATCAACTTCAGAGATATACCCTTTCTCAAATCTTTCGCTTATGATTTGATAGTACTTTTCTCTGGTTTCAAGAGTGTGTTTGGTAATTTCCAGCTGATCATCAAAATTTCGCATCTGAAAGTACGCTATTGCAATATTGGCTACGATATCAGACAATATTACTTTACGAGCTTCTTCTGTAGCAAGAAGTTCATTTTTAACAGCATTATTTTCATGGCGAAATTTTCCCCAAAAATCAAGTTCCCAAGACATGCTGGCTCCTGCTGTTGAAGGAGTAATATACTTTTCGTTGCTGTTTATAGTAGCTCCATATTGAATGCTAGGAAATAAATCGGCTTTGGTATAGCCTAATTGGGCACGAAACTGCTCAATTCTTGAAACCGCAATTTTTAAATCGTAATTGTTCTCAAGACCTTTTTGGATAAGACCTTTTAAAACATCATCATTAAACAAATCAAACCATTTTAAATTGGTTACCGAAGCGAGACTGTCTAAATTTCTTTCGTTTCTATAAGAATCTGATTTTAACTGCTCAGGTTTTTTATATTTTGGTCCAACCATACATCCTACCGGAATAAAGGAAAGAACCAATACAATAACGATTATTTTATATTTCTTACTCATGGTCTGTAGTATTTGATTCTACATTGTTTTCTCCTGCTACGATTGTTTCTTCTTTTTTATGTCCAATTTTTTCAATCATAACAAATAGACCTGGTACAATTAATACCCCTAAAACGGTGGCGATCAACATACCGCTAAATACAGCCATTCCCATTACAATACGAGCTTGAGAACCTGCACCTGTAGCGGTCAGTAACGGAACAACTCCAAGAATGAAAGCAAAAGCAGTCATCAAGATCGGACGGAAACGAAGTCTTGCCGCATACATTGCCGATTCGTAAAGAGGTTTTCCTTTTTCATATTCTTCTTTGGCAAACTCAACGATCAGAATGGCATTTTTCGCCACTAATCCGATAAGTAAAACGAGTCCGATTTGCGCAAAAACGTTGTTGACATAAGCGTCACTTCCAAATCTTGCCAAAAGGAGCCCTAAAAACGCTCCAAATACGGCAAAAGGAGCTCCAAGCAATACGCTAAATGGTAGTTTCCAGCTTTCGTATTGTGCGGCTAGGATTAAGAACACAAAGACTAATGCCATAATGAATACCGAAGATCCTCCAGGCGAATGTTTTTCCTGATACGATAAGTTGATGTAATCGTAACTCATGTCTGCAGGCAAAGTCTCCTTGGCGACTTCCTCCAATGCAGTTAAAGCCTGCGCACTACTATAACCATCGTTTGGACTTCCTCCAATTTCAGCAGATCGGAATAAATTTAAACGATTCGTAAAATCGGGACCTGAAACTTTAGTTGCGGTAACTAATGTCGAAACTGGGAGCATGTCGCCTTTATTGTTTTTGACATAAATCATGTTTAGGTCTTCGGGTTTAACACGATTGACGGCTTCTCCTTGCACATAAACTTTATATTGGCGTCCGAAACGGTTAAAGTCATTTACATAACTTCCTCCCAAAAAGGCTCCAAGCGCTTCGGTTACTTTAGAAACAGGTATTCCTAATTTCATTGCCTTGTCGTTGTCGATATCCAGTTTAATTTGTGGAGTACCAGCATTAAAAGTGGTATAAATTCGTTTTATTTCAGGGCGCTGCTGTGCCGCGGCAATAAATTTTTGTGTCTGTTCTGCTAAATATTGCGGCGTATTTCCTCCACGATCTTGCAGCATTAAACTAAATCCTGCAGAGGCACCCAAACCTTGAATGGCGGGTGGACCAAATGAAAAACAAGTCGCAGTCGTAATTTGAGTGGCCAGTTTTTTATTGAATCGGTCTACAAACTGTTTTGCCGTTTCAGCTCTTTCTTCCCAAGGTTTCAAGGAAATAAAGATGAAAGCGTTATTAGGCTGATAAGAGTTTGTAAGCATACTAAATCCGTTTATCGTGGTATAAGACAGAATCGATTTTTCTTCTTTAAGGAAACTGTCTACTTTTTTAGATATTTCATCGGTACGCTGCAATGATGAAGCAGGAGGCAAGGCAATATTTACCAAAACATAACCTTGATCTTCTTCAGGAATAAATCCTAACGGAATCTTTTTGCCCAAAAGAACAATGGAAACCAATATGACAGCCAGTAAAACAACAATACGCATTGCTTTCTTGGCAAAGAATGTTGCTCCACCAATATATTTTCCTGTAACATTTTCGAAAACTCTATTAAACCAAGAGAAGAATTTGGCAAGCCATCCTTTTTGCTGATCGAGAGGTTTTGTTGGTTTTAAAAGCATAGCACAAAGTGCCGGACTTAAAGACAAAGCACTAAATGCCGAAAAGGCGACCGAGACGGCAATGGTTATGGCAAATTGCTGATAAAAACGACCGGTAATTCCGGGAGTCATAGCTACTGGTATAAAAACGGCACATAGAATTAATGCAATGGCAATTACTGGTCCCGAAACCTCTTTCATTGCTTGAACAGTTGCCTCTTTAGGAGTTTTTCCGTGTTCGATATGGTGTATTACGGCTTCTACAACCACAATTGCATCATCGACTACAATACCAATTGCCAATACTAATCCTAAAAGCGAAAGGGTATTAATCGAAAATCCCAGCATTGGGAAAACGGCAATAGTACCTATCAGCGAAACTGGAACTGTAATTAACGGAATTAAGGTCGCGCGCCAGTTTTGCAGGAATATAAATACCACCAAAATAACCAATATAATAGCCTCAAAAAGAGTGTGAACAATATCATCAACCCCTGCGGTAATGGCAAGTGTAGTATCCAAAGATTCTTGGTATACAATGTCTTGCGGGAATCTCTCAGACAATTCTTTCATCGTTGCTTTTGCAGTTTCTGCCACATCAAGAGCATTACTTCCTGGCATTTGGTATAAAGCAACAACTGCACTTGGCGAACTATTTCTTCTAGCTGTTGAACTGTAATTTTCAGTTCCTAATTCGATTCGGGCAATATCGGCAAGTAAAACCTGCGCTCCATCTTCTTTGCTTCGAACTACGATATTTCCAAATTCTTTTTCAGTTACCAATCGGTCTTGAAGTGTTACACCGTAGGTGAATTCAGTATTAGGAGGTGCTGGTTCAGCTCCAAATTTTCCTCCTGGACTGATCATATTTTGTGCATTCAGTGCATTTTTGACATCTTCAACGGTTACACCGAGTTTACTCATCACATCAGCTTTTAACCAAATACGCATCGAGTAATCACTACCTCCAAAAAGAGCAACCTCTCCAACTCCTTTAATACGAGCCAGCTGATCCACAACATTTATACTTGCGTAGTTATTTAAAAATTTAGCATCATATTTCGGATTGGTAGATGTGATCGTAAAAAGCATCATCGGGAACGAAAGGGACTTTTTTACCACAACCCCCTGTTGTTTTACGCTTGAAGGCATAAAGGGAGCAGACTGGTTTTGTCTGTTTTGCGTAAGCATATTGGCGTTGTCCAGGTTGGTTCCTACGTCGAAAGTTACTTCGATGGTACAAGCACCATCAGAAGTATTGATCGATTTCATGTACAACATATTTTCGACACCATTCACTTTTTGCTCAATAGGAGTAGCTACTGCTTGTTCTACATTCAGCGCGTTTGCTCCAGTAAAAGAAGTAGTGATTTTTACAACTGGCGGATTAATATCCGGATATTGTGAAATAGGTGTTTTTTGTAATGCCAGTAATCCAAGTATCACAATAATAATACTAATAACAATGGCAACAATCGGTCTTCGGACGAAAAATTCTCCCATAATAGTATGTGATTTAGATTACTTTGCAGCTACAGTTTCTGGATCGCCCAATTGCCATTGAACGATTTTAGGGGTAATGACACTTCCGTTTTTCAATAACGAAGTACCTCCCATGGCTATCTTGTCGCCAGGTTTTAGTCCTTCTTCAATAATATAACCGTTTTTAACAGAAGGGCCTGGTTTTACAATTTGCATTTGTACTTTGTTATCATTGCCTACTACATATACTTGATAGATTCCTTGAACTTCAATGACTGCGCGCTGCGGAATCACAATTGCGTCTTTGCGAATGTCTGTAAGCAATGCCACTTTTACATATTGTCCCGGACGCAGTAATTTGTCAGGATTAGGAAATGTAGCTTCAAATGTGATCGCTCCTGTAGAAGGATCAATCTGTCTGTCGGCAAAACTTACTTTTCCTTTTTCTGGATAGATAGAACCGTCAGATAGTTTTATAGTTACAGTAGCGCCAGAGCCTTTTAAGGCAGAATTTGGTTTGCTAAACTCTCTAAAAAGACGCAGAAATTCCTGTTCACTAATCGTGAATCGTACTCTTACATCACCAAGATCAGAAATAGTGTTTAAAATAGACATGGCGCCAGGTCTTACATAATCGCCAACGCGGACTTTAGAAATACCAATTAATCCTGAAATTGGTGCCAATATTTGGCAATAGCCCAATTCGATTTGAGCATTTTGAACCGAAGCGTCAGATGCTTTAATCTGCGCTAATGAAGCATTGTACGCTGCTTTTGCCGAAACCAATTCTCGCTGGCTGACCGCATTCATTTTGGCTAATGGAGTAATCATGTCCAAATCTGATTTGGTTTTAGATAATCTCGCCTGCGATTCTGCGGCAACACCTTGAGCTTCGTTAAGTTTGGCTCTGTATGGTAAAGGATCAATTGTATAAAGAACCTGTCCTTTCTTGACAAAACTTCCTTCTTTAAAATTCATACTTTCGATAATACCATCAACTCGGGGGTTAATTTGTATATCAGATTGACCAAAAGTCTGCCCCGTATATTCAGATTCTAAATCTACATCTTGCTGTAAAACTGAAGTAACTGAAATTTCTAAAGGTTTGGGCGCTGGCGGGGTTTCTTTTTTGCAGGAAAAAAATAAGAAACTTAATAAAATTGCTGAAGAATAGATTTTGTTCATTGTTAAATTCTTTAGATAAAATTCATTAATTACAACTGACTAAAAACCAATAAAGTGCAATAGCTAAGTTAGCGTTTTTTTGTTTAGATGATTAAATATTGTACGAATTTTGTTAATTTTAGTTAAAATTTTATATGTCTGTATATCAATTGATACTGTAAAGTCGGATGAAAAGCCATTTAATGCCGATAAACTGCAATTTTGTAAGAATAAATTATTCAATGAAGTAGAAATAATAATTAAAAAATTTATGTAATCATGTCAAAAAATAATAAGAAAAAGCATAAAAAAGATGGAGAGGATGATAATGATTTAAAAAAATTAAATAAAAAGGAATTATTACATCGAGCAAAAAAATTTTCTGAGCAATATTGTGTTGGAGAGGATAAGAACTTCACATTAAAAGATAAACCAACTTCTTATTTTGGTGAAGCAGAAAAAGTCTCTATTCAAAAAACATTAAAGATGGGAGTGAAGGCTCTCGCCGCCATGCAGGATATTTTGTACGCACAAGATAAATGGTCAGTTCTTATTATTTTTCAAGCTATGGATGCTGCTGGAAAAGACGGTGCAATCAAACATGTCATGTCGGGGATAAATCCACAGGGCTGTCAAGTCTCTTCTTTTAAAGGGCCAAGTTCAGAAGAGTTGGATCATGATTATTTATGGCGTTGTCAAAAACATCTTCCCGAAAGAGGAAGAATAGGAATTTTCAATCGCTCTTACTATGAAGAAGTATTGGTGGTTCGTGTTCATGAACAGATATTGAGAGGACAAAAACTTCCTGAGAAACTGATTACCAAAGACATTTGGGATAATCGTTTTGAAGACATTCGCAACTTTGAAAAATATCTGAACAGAAACGGAACAGTTGTCATTAAGTTTTTTCTAAATGTTTCTAAAGAGGAACAAAAGAGAAGATTTATTGAAAGGGTCGACAATCCGGATAAAAACTGGAAATTTAGCGCTGCCGATGCCAAAGAGCGAGGTTATTGGGACGATTATATGCATGCGTATGAAGAATTAATTAAAAATACCTCTACCAAAAAATCACCTTGGTATGTCATTCCGGCCGATGATAAATCGTATGCTCGAATTGCGATTGCTTCTGCAATCATTCACGCTTTAGACGAAATGGATCTAGAATACCCGAAAGTAAGTCCAGAAAAAATAGCAGAACTCAATGAGGTTAAAAAAGCATTGTTGGAAGAGAAAGAGTAACTTTTTGCAGCTATAAACATTCATTTATAATTGTGAATTACTACTATCTTAATCTTTTTTAATATGATTTCTAAGCTTTTACCTTCACTAGATTGGATTAAAAATTATGAAAAACAGAATTTCAAAAGAGACTTTATTGCAGGAGTAACTCTTGCCGCTTACGGAATTCCTGTTTCTCTTGCCTATGCAACGCTTGCAGGTTTACCGCCTCAATATGGAATTTACGGATACCTCATTGGCGGAATATTTTATGCTTTGTTGGGTTCTAGCAAGCAACTTGCAATTGGGCCAACCTCTGCCATTTCTTTATTAGTAGGCACAACTATAGCTGGTATGGCAAATGGCGATGTACAGCGTTGGTCTGAAATTGCTTCGCTTACGGCATTAGTATTTGCAGGAATGGCAATTGTAGCTTATCTGCTAAGATTAAGTGGGATTATCAATTTTATCAGCGAAACGGTTTTGGTGGGGTTCAAAGCGGGAGCGGCGATTACTATTGGTTTAACACAATTGCCGAAATTGTTTGGAGTTAAAGGAGGAGGTGATAATTTCCTTGAACGAATTGTTATTCTCTTTCATCAAATTCCAGAAATGAACACAGCTGTTTTTATTTTCGGGATAATTGCAATTCTAATATTAATCATAGGAGAAAAAGTGGCTCCGCAGTTTCCAGTAGCAATATTAATTGTCATTTTATCTATTATTCTTATTTCGGTTACATCATTAAAGTATGCCGAATTCCATACGGTTGGAATTATTCCGACAGGACTTCCTGAATTTCATGTGCCTTCTCTCCGAATTCGAGATGTCGAGGGGGTTTTGCCACTCGCAATGGCCTGTTTTTTATTATCTTATATCGAAAGCGTTTCTGCTGGACGCACATTGGCTCAAAAAAACGGATATGTTATTGATCCGCGCCAAGAACTTCTAGCGCTTGGAGTCGCTAATGCGGCCGTATCTCTCGGACACGGTTATCCTGTTGCAGGCGGTTTGTCGCAATCAGCCGTAAATGATGCAGCAGGTGCCAAAACACCATTGTCACTTTTGTTTGCTTCGGCTACAATTGCTTGCTGTCTTTTGTTTTTGACAGGATATCTTCAAAATCTGCCGACCGTAATTTTGGCCGCTATTGTCCTAGTAGCGATAAGAGGGCTTTTTGATTGGAAAGAAATGAGACATCTTTATAAAATAAACAAACAAGAATTTGCTGTTGTGATGATTGCGCTTGCAGGAGTATTGATCTGGGGAATTCTCGCTGGAGTTTTGCTTGCAACTCTTGTAACTTTATTGCTATTATTAAAAGCTGCGTCAAAACCGCATGTGGCTTTTTTAGGAAGGGTTCCAGGAACGAGAATTTATACAGACCTGAAAAGACATCCCGATAATGAAGAAATAGATCACATATTGATTGTTAGAGTAGAATCCTCCATATTTTATTTTAATGCAGAATATATTAAAGAGCGAATTTTAGAAAAAATCTACAGCGAGCAAAGTTCTTTAAAAACAGTAATATTAGATCTCAATTCGTCACCGCGAGTCGATATTGCGGGCGCGCGTTTCTTAAAGAATTTGTTTATTGATTTGCAGGCCAAAAATATTACCCTAAAAATTGCAGAAGCCCGTTCTGATGTTAGAGATAGCCTTCGGGCAGAAAATCTTGAAATTCTCTTTGGACATATTAGCCGCTCTGTTTCTGTAGATGATTTGGTGCAACGTTCTGCAAAAGAACATTAAAAGGATTGACACATACTGAAAATCAAACTATAAAGAGCTGAAAGATGTTAAAAAAATCAGATAATTAGGTCAATACAATTTTTAATCTCAAAATAAACCCTAAATTTGCCGCAGATTTTAAAGAAAATCTAAAAAACATACATTCTTAACTTAAAACTGTTTATAGCATGCAACTGTATAACACTTTGAGCGCAGAAGAAAGAGCTATCATGATCGATGATGCAGGACAACAACGACTTACGTTGTCTTTCTATGCGTATGCCAAAATTCAAGATCCACAAAAATTTCGTAATGATTTATTCGTAGCCTGGAATGCACTAGATGCACTAGGAAGAATTTATGTTGCCAGTGAGGGAATAAATGCTCAAATGAGTGTTCCTGCCGAAAATTTTGAAGCTTTTAGAGAAACGCTTGAGGCTTACGATTTCATGAAAGGCATTCGATTGAATGTTGCTGTAGAACATGATGATCATTCGTTTTTAAAATTGACTATCAAAGTGCGTCACAAAATCGTTGCTGACGGTTTGAACGATGATACTTTTGATGTTACTAATATTGGCGTTCACTTAAAAGCCAAAGAATTCAATGAGATTTTAGATGATCCAAACACAATTGTGGTTGATTTTAGAAATCACTACGAAAGTGAAGTAGGACATTTCAAAAATGCTATTACTCCAGATGTTGAAACTTTTAGAGAAAGTTTGCCAATAATCAACGAACAGCTTAAAGACCACAAAGACGATAAAAATCTGGTAATGTATTGTACGGGAGGTATTCGTTGCGAAAAAGCGAGTGCTTATTTTAAACACCAAGGTTTCAAAAACGTTTATCAGTTAGAAGGCGGAATTATTAATTACGCTAAACAATTGAAAGAAGAAGGTTTAGAAAGCAAATTCATTGGAAAAAACTTCGTATTTGATAATCGTCTAGGCGAAAGAATTACAGATGATATTATTTCGCAATGCCACCAATGCGGAAAACCTTGCGATAACCACACAAACTGTGAAAACGACGGATGCCATTTATTGTTTATTCAGTGTGATGAATGTAAAGCAGCAATGGAAAACTGCTGTTCTACAGAATGTCTAGAGATTATCCACATGCCATTAGTTGACCAAGTTCGTTTAAGAACTGGAAAACAAGTTGGAAACAAAGTGTTCAGAAAAGGAAAATCTGAAAATTTGAAATTCAAACATTCAGGTGAATTGCCAGAGACTGCTTTGGCAACAGCTCAAAAGCCAGCAGATATTCGTCAGAAAATAAAAGTAAAAAAAGTACTTCTTGGAAAAGCAGAACATTATTATGTAAAAGCTCAAGTTGGACAATTTACTGTAGAAAATCACGAATTAAATAGCGGTGATAGAATCCTTATTTCTGGTCCTACAACTGGTGAACAGGAATTGGTTTTAGACAAAATCATTGTTAATGGAGCAGAAACTCAAACTGCTAAAGTTGGTGATAAGGTTACTTTTAAGGTTCCATTTCGTATTCGTTTGTCAGATAAATTGTATAAAATTGTAAATTAGCGGTTTTTAACGCTATTTTACAATGTCACATTCTTTTGCCAAATTATGGATTCACGCCATTTGGTCAACCAAAGACCGTAAGGAATTAATTGACTTTTCAATTGAAAAAAAGGTACACGATTATATTCACAATGAGTTAATTGAATTGGGTTGTCCTGTTAGAATCATAAACGGAATGCCTGATCATGTACATGTTTTATTTTTATTGAATCCCCAAAAATCTATTTCGGATGTAATTCGTCAAGCGAAAGGAGTTTCATCTCATTGTATAAATGGAGAAAATCTAATTCTTGAAAAATTCGCATGGCAAAAGGGCTATGCGGCTTTTGCTGTAAGCGAGTCTCAGCTTGATCTTGTTTTTAATTACATTAAAAAACAAAAGCAGCATCATCTCAAAAAGGATGGACAGCAGGAATTTGATGAATTTGTAAAACTGCATGGGTTTGAAAATTAAATCGATCTCAAAACATAAAAAATATCACAATATAGAACATAGCCCACGGTTTCAACCGTGGGAAACGTATTGTTGCATAACGTTAAGGATGCCCATTGTGTTCCCACGGTTGAAACCGTGGGCTACATTTGATAAAGATTGCGTTACAATTATGGACATAGCAAATGATTTATCATTGGGCTACTGCGAATAATTTTTAAAACATAAACTATGATATAAATCATAGAAATCTAATCTACACCCACAGTATTTTTGCCAATTGTTAGATGACTGATTAAAAATCATTTCATTGAAATAATAAAATCAAAAATGACAATTAACAATACAATTGAACTCATGGCTCCTGCGGGAGATTTTGAGTCGCTTCAGGCTGCTTTAGATAATGGCTGTGATTCTGTATATTTTGGAGTTGAACAGCTTAATATGCGTGCACGTTCGACGGTGAACTTTACTATTGACGATTTAAAAGAAATTGCCAATCGATGCGAAGCCAAAAACGTTCGAAGCTATCTTACTCTAAATACGATTATTTACGATCACGATTTATCAGTCGTAAAAACATTATTGACAAAAGCTAAAGAAGCTAATATTACAGCTGTAATTGCTTCTGATCAGGCAGTAATTGCTATGGCAAGATCAATCAGAATGGAAGTTCATATTTCAACACAACTGAATGTAACGAATATTGAAACCATTAAATTCTACAGTCTATTTGCTGATACAATGGTTTTAAGTCGTGAATTGAGTTTGCGTCAAGTAAAAAATATCACAGACCAAATTGAGAAAGAACAGATCAAAGGACCAAATGGAAATTTAGTTGAAATCGAAATCTTTGGACATGGTGCTTTGTGTATGGCGGTTTCAGGAAAATGTTATTTGAGTTTACATTCGCATAATTCATCTGCAAATCGTGGCGCATGCAAACAAAACTGCCGAAAAAAATATACGGTTATCGATCAGGAAACAGGTTTTGAAATCGAATTGGATAATGAATACATGATGTCGCCTAAAGATTTGTGCACACTTGATTTCTTAGATCAGATTATCGATTCTGGAATTAAAGTTTTAAAAATTGAAGGACGCGGCCGTGCACCAGAATATGTGGCAACGGTAACCAAAACGTATCGTAAGGCTATTGATGCCTATTATGAAGGAACTTTTTCAAAAGAAAAAACTGCAATTTGGATGAAAGCACTAGAGACCGTTTACAATCGTGGATTCTGGTCTGGTTATTATCTGGGGCAGGAATTGGGAGAATGGAGCGATATTCCAGGATCTGCTGCAACGCAGAAAAAAGTTTATGTTGGAAAAGGAACACATTATTTCCCAAAAGCAGAAGTAGGGCAATTTAAAATTGAAGCTTATGATATTAAAATCGGTGATAAAATTTTAGTAACAGGGCCAAGTACAGGTGCTCAGGAAATGATTATTGATGAAATGTTTGTCAATGATGTTGCAGGAGAAAAAGCTACAAAAGGGGATGATTGCAGTTTTAAATTGCCGTTTAGAATCAGAATGTCGGACAAACTATATAAAATTGTTGAGGCGTAATGGTTGTCATAACTTTACAAAGAGATAAGTGCATTGGCTGTAATTATTGCGTTGAAATGGATCCAATTCATTTTCAAATGTCAAAAAAAGACGGGAAATCGGTTCTCATTCATTCGCAGAACGCAAAAGGTTTTTTTACATTGAAATCTCCGAATCATGCCATTGTTGAAAGCTGTGAACTGGCAGCAAAGGCTTGTCCGGTTAAGATTATAAAAGTTAAGGAAACTTAGAATTACAGATTATATAAAAAACAAGCCCTATTTTGTACTGCTACATATTAGGGCTTGTTTTTTATGTTAAGAGAAATTTACATCCCAATTTTAGCATTGATATTATGCTTATCGACATAAGTTTGAGCAACATTCATCAATTTGGTAAATTTTGCATCTATATCTTTTTGAGTTGAAGCGTCGAAATCTGCAATTGCTTTTTCAATTTGCTCTGGCGAAGCTTTTTCGTCTTTCAGCTTTGCAATTGGCAAATAACCTTCTTTTTGTTTAGCAATCGCATAAGAAAATAAATCTTTTGATGCCTGAAGAAGCTCTTTGTTGTCTTCGTCTTCTGGTATGTCCTGAATTGTTTTTAATCGCGTTTCTAAATTTGTTATATCGTATTTAAAAGAATCTTGATAAGTAGACGGAATCATCTTTTTTTGAGTTTCATCATAAACTTGTGCTTCGGATTGCAACTTTTCGTTGATTTCTTTACTTCCAAAACGAGATAATAAATTCGAATTTAAAGCAGCAATTTCAAAGGTTTTTTCTGGTGAAAGGTTGGTGCAAGAGGTAGAAACTAAGCTTCCGGCAATTAATACTAAAAATAGGGTTGTGGCATTTAAGATTTTTTTCATTTTGTGTTTATTTATATTTATCCTTTTAAAATTTTACTTTTTTCAGCATCAAATTCTTCCGATGTCAAGATTCCGGCGTCAAGAAGTTCTTTTAAGTCTAATAATGCCTTTTTCTTTGCTTCCATCGGATTTGAAGCTTCGGTTTTTGGAACTTCGGGTTGTTGAGGAGTATTTATTGGATTTACAGCAGTTCCTGAGGGAGCATATTTCAGAATCAGTTCTGTAATTTCATTAAAACCTTTTACATTTGAATAATCAATCGCTTTTTGTTCTTTCACGTTCACGATTGAGGCATCGGCTTTATTGTCCAATAAATATTTTACAACATCTTTCTTTCCATTTGCGGCGCTGTAATGAAGTGGCGTGTTTCCAGATTCGTCCTGAATGTTAATGTTGGCTCCAGCTTCAATCAGAAGTTTCACCATGCTTAAGTTTCCTTTTTTGGTGGCGACATGCAACAGGCTTTCTCCTCCGTAGGAATAAGAACCGTTAAGCGTAAAACTACTTTCGTTTGAAATATTTGTTGCACTTACAATCCAATCCAAATAATCATTCATTGAAGAAGTATCGCTAGCAGCAGGTTTGCTGTAATTCACATCAACACCGTTTTCTAAAAATAAAGCCACGATTTCCTTTTGATTATTCGCGCAAGCGTACCAAATAGCAGAATATCCAGTATTACTTGAAGTAAATACATCTGAACCTCTTTCAACCAATAGCTTAGCTAACATCCTGTTGGTTTCATAGCACGCAATAAGGAGCGCATTTTCGCCAGAATGATTCACATGGTTTATATCGGCACCATTATCTAAAAGTAATGTTACCATCGGAATCGATTTGGTATAGCAAGCATAAATAAGCGGTGTGTTTCCCTGTTTATCGGTTACATTAATATCGGCGCCATTGTCTAGAAGCAATTGAATAATTTCTCTATTTAATTTTGTTGAAGCCAGCAATAGCGGAGTTTCTCCATTGTTATTCAGTAAGTTAATGTCAACTCCGGCTTGAAGCAACTTTGTTGCGATTTCCATTTGAGCCGTCTGAACTACTAAATGTAGTAGGCTATTTCCGTATTTATCATTCTTTGTGATTTCTACTCCATTTTCTAAAAGATAAAGTGCAGTTTGTTTCTGTTTTTGAAGACAAGCAAAGTACAAAGGAGTTTCTCCTTGATGATCTTCGTAGTTAATGTCGGCACCTTCTTCGTGTAGAATTTTTACAATATCGAGATAACCACGGTGCGCGGCATAATGGATTGCAGTTCTTCCTTTCTCATCAGTATATTTAACATCTACTTCTTTATTTTGAAGCAGCAATTCGGCTATTTTTCGGTTCCCGTTTTCGCAGGCAACTATAAATGACATTGACATATTTGGGTAATTTTTAAGTAAATGATCGTTTTATTGTTTCATTAAAAGTTCGACAGTTTTAATTTTTAGGTTATCACCCGAAGCAAGCATCAAAGCCGTTTCGTCTTTGTCGTTGGTAACCGAAATGTCGGCACCCTGATCTAATAACAGTTTTACTTTTCTATAGGTTTCTTTTGCCATTTCTGAATCGTAATTAACATTATAAGCGCAGACTTTATGCAAAATGGTGTTTCCTCGATTGTCCTGTTCATTAATATCTAAAGAAACATTTTCTAAAACAGATTTTAATATATCTGATTTCTTTTCGACAATAAAATCAATTCCCGATTTAGGCTGGCCGTAATATTGTGCGCAGAAATTCACATCGGCACCATCAGATAATAATCTTTCTAAAAATGAAATATCATTTGGAGAACCAGAAACAGAACTGATGAAATTAGTAAACAACGTTCGGCCGTCTTTATTTACAATATTAAAATCAGGAGATGAAATTGATGTTAAAGCATCATACATCTCAAACGAAAACTGCTCTGCAACAGCATAATAAAAAGCAGTGTTGTTGAGGTTGTCTGTTTCGTTGGGATCTGCCCCGTTTTCAAGTAAAAATGGCAGAAGTTCTTTTCTGTTTCTTTTAACAGCGCACATTAAGGGCGTAGTTCCAACGATATTTTTTCCGTTAATATCGACTCCGTTATTTATCAGAGTGGTTATGTATTCCTTTACTTTTTCAGGATCTAGACCGTAAATATTCAAAACACTATAAATGAAATTTTCATCTGCATTGTTCTTATACTGAGTGTTAGCCCCAAAATCATCAACTAAAACTTGAACTATTTTTGGTGAAATTCCTTTTTCAAGAAAATAACCAAGAAGAGTTTTATCGCTGATTTCGTCATTAAGGTTATCCATTTTAGACATCAATTCTTTGAAAAAAGCAATCGACTCTTCATCATCTTTTAAATATAAAGTCAGGGGTTTGAAAATAGATTGGTCAAAACTGTCCAATTCGTAAATGTCGGTTTCAATAAAACCTGCTTTTATTAGTTTTTGGATGAAATCAATTTCTTTAGCTTCAATAATTTTGGCTGCAATCTGCGAAAAATTGTTTTTTAGATATTGCTCGTTAAATTTTTCTCCGTTATTTAGACATTCTCTAGCCTCGTCAAATTTTCCTTGAAAAAGGAAATTTTCAATCTGGTTTTGTGTTTGCATTTGAAATATATTTAAAAATGATGATAAGTTTTAATTGTAATTTGGCTTGTAATTGTTGACTTCGCAAACCCTGCTGTAAGATAAAACATAAAAATCGTAAATATATTTTAGGATTAATAATTAAAATGGATTTTTAGAGTACAAAACAGACAGAAAGTATATTTTAAGCTTATCTAGATTTAGTTTTTTACTAAAAAAGTGGCAAAAATAACATTCGGTATCCAGCAAATCCAAGCGGTTTTTTGTAAACGATGGTAAAATCTTTAACTATGAAAATTAGTAAAGGAAGCCATGTTCGTGGGGCAATTGCGGCAGAATAAGCAGCATAACTATATATAATCCATTTTTGATGAGCATTTATTTTGGTTTTTCGAATAGTTGTGTACGCTAGTAATGTTGAGGTAAACCAGATTAAAGCAAGTAAAACAAAACCTATCGTCGAGTATGTTTCCTCCAGTTGTAGAAAAACCAATATAAATTCCAGACAAAGAACTTATTACAACTGAAATAACATAAACCTTTCCTATGTTGCGATGTAATTTGATGTTTTTAGAGCTTAGTTTAGCAATAAATTGAATTCATCCAACAAGCAAAGCGATTCTTCCTGATACAATGTGCGAATAGAAAGTGACATTCCAACAAAAACTATATAAAAGCTCATCAGGTTTAGTTTGTAATAATCCAAATTTCCTATCGATCAAGGAATAAATTGTTGGATGTAAACCTATAATTTATGCAAGTAGGATGAATAATTTTTAAAATGGTTTTTTCATAATCTTAAAAGTGTAAAAGAATGTTTCTAAAGTTAAAGGCGCAAGTTGTTTTTTATTAACGAACAGGATTTTGTGTACAAGGGCAATTACTAATGCCTTGAAAGAAGTCAAGACCGATCGTGATAACATGTGTTCCAGAATTGTACGCTCCAATTTTATTTAAAGATGCCAGATAGGAGTATCCAAAATAGAAATTAGATTTTTTAAAGCCAGCCATTGGACCAATCGTTATCGGTTCAAGGATCTGATCATTAAGGAAACGATAGGAAGCCCCTATCCAAAAATAATCATCATATCTATTAAATTGGCGGTACTTAAAGTTTACATCTGTACTGGAACGTTTATCACTTTCAAATAATTGAAAGAAAATTGAAGGTTCGAACTCAATCCTGTTTTTACTGTTTCCTCTAATAATATAGCCTGCATAAACCTGATAATTTCGTAGCAAAGCAGGTTCTTCACGATAAAATTTATCAATGTTTTTGTCTAAAATATTGGCAATATTTAAACTAAGGTAAAAATCTTTGTTTCGATACAAAGTTCCTATATCAAAATTCATATTTGAAAGACGACGATTGTCCGTTACTGCTGGATCTATCGTGCCAGATATTCCATTTCCGGAATTAAATTTATCAATGTCAATTTTGAAAGTATTGATATTGTATGAAATACCAAACGATAAATATTGTTTAGAATAATAATCTAGTGTTAAATGGTGGGCAAAAGATATTTTTGCTCCTGTTTGTTTGGTGTTTCCGTTTTTATCATTGTATAGTGAAATTCCGATTCCAGAGCGATCTAGAATCCTCATGTCGGCATACAATGATTGATTATCCGGAGCATCTTTGATGCCAACCCATTGTGTTAATCCATTTGTTCTTATTCTTAAATTGTCTCCAATTCCAGCGTAGGTTGGTGAAATCGAAAAAGGGTTGTCTGCTAAATATTGTGTAAAAACTGGTAAATTTAATTCTTGGCTGTAACCCGAAGTTACAGCCATTAATAAATATATTAGGATAAATTTTTTCATTTTGTTTAATTTTAGATAACGAAAGGCTGTTATTATTTATCTGTAAAGCGTAAAATGTCCAACAAATTCTCTGTTATCTTTAGGGTCATTAAGTTTTATAACATACCAGTAATCTCCAGATGTAAGTTCTTGTCCTTTATATTTTCCATCCCATTTTTGACCAAAGTGATAATTTGCCAATTCGCGGCCGTATCTGTCAAAAATGGTATAGGTTAACTTTTTGTAACTTGATGAACAATCAGGACCCCAATAATCGCTAATTCCATCACCGTTTGGAGTGAAGTAATTTGAGATACATAAATCGATGTAATCAAAATATTTTGACGCGCTAAAAGTACATCCGCTTCCATCCCTGACCGTGATGTTGTAAGTTCCAGATTTATAAATAATAAATTTATTGTTTGTGCTAAAGGATTCACCTTCAAAAGAGTATTGATAGTTACCACTTCCATTTTGACCTGAGGCTGTAATTTCATTTAACTCTCTGTTAGTTAATGACAGGTCTAGAGGTTGGATAAAATCAATAATAAAAGGAGCTGTACTTTCAAGACAACCGCTTAAATGTCTGGCTGTAATGGTGTGTGATCCTGGAGATAAATTTTTGAAAACGTTCTCAGACTGGAAAGCTCCTCCATCAAGCGAATAATCTATTTCATTAAAAATAGCATTGCTTTGAGGAACAGTTATAGTAACATAGTTTGAAGGGCCGTTGTCTTCACAAGTATAGTTTGTATTTGCGATAGGATTCATTGCAATTCCATATTCTATAGTTACCTCTTGTTCTGTTGTGCAGTTTAATGCATCTTTTACGTAAACAATATATTGCCCGCCTGCAAGATTGCTAAAAGTATAATCTGAGTCAATTACTGATTGGTAAATTCCATTTATATCGTTTAAAGCTACTTTATACGGAACAGTTCCTCCTGTAATTTGAATACTAAAGCCTCCATCTTGTCCACCATTGCATGTTTCTCGTAATAATGTGTTTGGTATGAGTTCAGAAGTTAATGCTGAACCAACATTCAGATTAAGAACCTCGTCTGCCGTACACCCATCGTTTTCTATTTTTAGATTTGTTGAAACAGAGTAATTAATTCCAGTAACGGACCATAAATAAGATTCGCCAAAACATATTGTTTTAGATGTAACAACGTCAGCGGGTTTAGAGCCTACAGTCAAGTTCAGCACTTGGTCAGCGGTGCATCCGTCATTGTTTTTAGTATATGTTCCAGACGTATTGTAGTTCAGTCCTGTCATATTCCAATGGAAGACTTCTCCAGAACATATTGTTTCATTGGTTACAATAGCAGCCGGTTTAGGAGCAACAGTCAGGTTCAATATTTGATCAGCCGTGCATCCGTCATTGTTTTTAGTGTATGTTCCAGACGCATTGTAATCCAGTCCTGTCATATTCCAATGGAAGACTTCTCCAGAACATATTGTTTCATTTGCTGCAATAGGAGCAGGTTTAGGAACAACAGTCAGATTCAATATTTGGTCAGCCGTGCATCCGTCATTGTTTTTAGTGTATGTTCCCGTCGCATTGTAATCCAATTCTGTGATATTCCAATGGAAGACTTCTCCAGAACATATTGTTTCATTGGTTACAATAGGAGCAGGTTTGGGAGCAACAGTCAGATTCAATATTTGGTCAGCCGTGCATCCGTCATTGTTTTTAGTGTATGTTCCAGACGCATTGTAATCCAGTCCTGTCATATTCCAATGGAAGATTTCTCCAGAACATATTGTTTCATTTGCTGCAATAGGAGCAGGTTTAGGAGCAACGGTCAGATTCAATATTTGGTCAGCCGTGCATCCGTCATTGTTTTTAGTGTATGTTCCAGATGTGTTGTAATCCAGTCCTGTAACATTCCATGAATAAACAGTTCCAGAACATATTGTTTCATTGGTTATAATAGCAGCCGGTTTAGAAGCAACAGTCAGATTCAATATTTGGTCAGCCGTGCATCCGTCATTGTTTTTAGTGTATGTTCCAGATGTGTTGTAATACAGTCCTGTGATGTTCCAAAGGAAGGCTTCTCCAGAACATATTGTTTCATTTGCTGTAATAGCAACTGGTTTAGGAGCAACAGTCAGATTCAATATTTGATCAGCCGTGCATCCGTCATTGTTTTTAGTGTATGTTCCAGATGTGTTGTAATCCAGTCCTGTTATATTCCAATGGAAGATTTCTCCAGAACATATTGTTTCATTTGCTGCAATAGGAGCAGGTTTAGGAGCAACAGTCAGATTCAATATTTGGTCAGCCGTGCATCCGTCATTGTTTTTAGTGTATGTTCCAGATGTGTTGTAATCCAGTCCTGTAACATTCCATGAATAAACAGTTCCAGAACATATTGTTTCATTGGTTATAATAGCAGCCGGTTTAGAAGCAACAGTCAAATTCAATATTTGATCAGCCGTGCATCCATCATTGTTTTTAGTGTATGTTCCAGACGCATTGTAATCCAATCCTGTGATATTCCAATGGAAGATTTCTCCAGAACATATTGTTTCATTTGCTGTAATTACAGTCGGTTTAGGTTCTATATAAATATTTCCAATTGCTACTTTATTACCACAATCTTCAGTTATTAAAGGAACACTAAACCAAAATTCACCCAATTCTGTTGGTGAACCATTAAGTTTAATAGTGTTGTCTGAGGCTGACCAGATAAGAGAAAGGCCAGAAGGCAATTCTACTGGTGTTCCTATTCCTGAAACTTTTCCTGATATTAGCTCGCAAACAGTCTTATTGATAAATTCATCCCCAATACATGTTCTAAACGCTAGTTGCGTTATTATAATTTCTTCTTTAATAGTTAAATTCAATACTTGATCTGCTGTACATCCGTCATTTGTTATTTTTAAACCTGTTTGCGATGTAGAATAGGTAATTCCATTAGCCGGCCATGTATAAGTCTGTCCAGAGCATATCGATTCTGAAGTTGCAATATCGGCGGGTTTAGAACCTACAGTCAGATTCAATACTTGATCAGCGGTGCAACCGTCATTTGTTATTTTTAAACCTGTTTGCGATGTAGAATAGGTGATTCCATTAGCAGGCCATGTGAAGGTCTGTCCAGAACATATCGATTCTGCAGTTATAATATCGGCGGGTTTAGAACCTACGGTCAGATTCAGAACTTGATCTGCCGTGCATCCGTCATTAACTATTTTTAATGCATTTTGTGATGTAGAATAGGTAATTCCATTAGCAGGCCATGTATAAGTATGTCCAGAGCATATCGATTCTGAAGTTACAATATCGGCAGGTTTAGAACCTACAGTCAGATTCAGAACTTGATCTGCCGTGCATCCGTCATTTGTTATTTTTAAACCTGTTTGCGATGTAGAATAGGTGATTCCATTAGCAGGCCATGTGAAGGTCTGTCCTGAGCATATCGATTCTGTAGTTACAATATCGGCAGGTTTAGAACCTACGGTCAGATTCAGAACTTGATCTGCCGTGCATCCATCATTTGTTATTTTTAAACCTGTTTGCGATGTAGAATAAGTGATTCCATTAGCCGGCCATGTGAAGGTCTGTCCAGAACATATCGATTCTGTAGTTACAATATCTGTTGGCTTTGGAATTAGAACATATTGATATACTATATCTGCTGTACATCCATCTTTGCCCTCTCTCTCTAGACCAGGATATAAATCTCCTTCACAGATTTCAATGGTTTTAATAATGTCAGTTGGCTTTGGGGTCACCGTCAGATTCAGAACTTGATCTGCTGTACATCCGTCATTTGTTATTTTTAAACCTGTTTGCGATGTAGAATATGTGATTCCATTAGCAGGCCATGTGAAGGTCTGTCCAGAACATATCGATTCTGAAGTTACAATATCGGCAGGTTTAGAACCTACAGTCAGATTCAGAACTTGATCTGCCGTGCATCCATCATTTGTTATTTTTAAACCTGTTTGCGATGTAGAATAGGTAATTCCATTAGCCGGCCATGTGAAGGTCTGTCCAGAGCATATCGATTCTGAAGTTACAATATCGGCAGGTTTAGAACCTACGACCAGATTCAGAACTTGATCTGCCGTGCATCCGTCATTAACTATTTTTAATGCATTTTGCGATGTAGAATAAGTGATTCCATTAGCAGGCCATGTGAAGGTCTGTCCAAAACATATCGATTCTGTAGTTACAATATCGGCAGGTTTAGAACCTACGACCAGATTCAGAACTTGATCTGCCGTGCATCCGTCATTAACTATTTTTAATGCATTTTGCGATGTAGAATAAGTGATTCCATTAGCAGGCCATGTGAAGGTCTGTCCAAAACATATCGATTCTGTAGTTACAATATCGGCAGGTTTAGAACCTACGGTCAGATTCAATACTTGATCAGCTGTGCAACCGTCATTTGTTATTTTTAGACCTGTTTGCGATGTAGAATAAGTGATTCCATTAGCAGGCCATGTATAAGTCTGTCCAGAACATATCGATTCTGCAGTTACAATATCGACGGGTTTAGAATCTACAGTCAGATTCAATACTTGATCTGCCGTGCATTCGTCATTTGTTATTTTTAGACCTGTTTGCGATGTAGAATAAGTGATTCCATTAGCAGGCCATGTATAAGTCTGTCCAGAACATATCGATTCTGCAGTTACAATATCGACGGGTTTAGAATC
>NZ_JAVFVR010000003.1 GCF_030929595.1 Flavobacterium sp. LHD-85
GAAATCTACAGTCAGATTCAATACTTGATCTGCCGTGCATTCGTCATTTGTTATTTTTAGACCTGTTTGCGATGTAGAATAGATGATTCCATTAGCAGGCCATGTATAAGTCTGTCCAGAACATATCGATTCTGCAGTTACGATATCGGCGGGTTTAGAACCTACGGTCAGATTCAATACTTGATCTGCCGTGCATCCGTCATTTGTTATTTTTAGACCTGTTTGTGATGTAGAATAAGTGATTCCGTTTGCTGGCCATGTGAAGGTCTGTCCAGAACATATCGATTCTGTAGTTACAATATCGGCAGGTTTAGAACCTACAGTCAGATTCAGAACTTGATCTGCCGTACATCCGTCATTAACTATTTTTAATGCATTTTGTGATGTAGAGTAAGTGATTCCATTAGCAGGCCATGTGAAGGTCTGTCCAGAACATATCGATTCTGTAGTTACAATATCGGCAGGCTTAGGAGTTACAGTTAGATTCAGAACTTGATCAGCCGTGCATCCGTCATTTGTTATTTTTAAACCTGTTTGCGATGTAGAATAAGTGATTCCATTAGCAGGCCATTTGAAGGTCTGTTCAGAGCATATCGATTCTGAAGTTACAATATCGGCGGGTTTAGAACCTACGGTCAGATTCAATACTTGATCAGCTGTGCAACCGTCATTTGTTATTTTTAGACCTGTTTGCGATGTAGAATAAGTGATTCCGTTAGCTGGCCATGTATAAGTCTGTCCAGAACATATCGATTCTGTAGTTACAATATTGGCAGGTTTTGGAATCATAACATATTCATATACAATATCAGCAGTACATCCGTCATTTATATCTTTATGCAGACTATAATGGAATTCTCCTTCACAATATGTTATTGTCTCAATAATATCTGCTGGTTTAGGAGTTATGGTCAAATTCAATATTTGATCCGCCGTACATCCGTCATTGTTTTTAGTATATGTTCCAGTTGCATTATAGTCTAGTCCAGTAACATTCCAATGGAAGGTTTCACCAGAACACCTTGTTTCGTTAGTTGTGATATCAGCTGGCTTATTTTTGATGGTCAATTTTAAAACCTGATTAGCCGTACACCCGTCATTCGTTTTGGTGTATGTTCCAGACGAGCTGTAATCCATTCCGGTCACATCCCAATGGAAAATTGTTCCTGAACAGATTGATTCTGTTGTCACAACATCAGCAGGTTTAGAACCTACAGTCAGATTCAGAACTTGATCTGCCGTGCATCCGTCATTAACTATTTTTAATGCATTTTGTGATGTAGAGTAAGTAGTTCCGTTAGCCGGCCATGTATAAGTCTGTCCAGAACATATAGACTCTGTAGTCACAACGTCAGCATCTTTAATAGGCAGACTATTAATTTTTGCATATGCTGAAATAATTGATCTGCAAGATCCTGATTTTGCTGCTATAGTATATGTTCCCGATGAAACAGTTATCTGATTTCCTATTATTGTCCCAGTTGGTGGACTCATTTCGTACGTATACGCAGGATTATAATTGGTAATCGTAAAACGTCCTATTTGATTTGTGCATGTAGGCTGCGTTATGGCGCTTAAAATTGGAGTGGCAGGTGTTTCGGGCTGCGCGTTTATTGAAATTGTTGCTTCGCTAGATACACAGGTTCCTGATTTTGCAACTAAAGTGTAATTTCCTTCTGGTGCAGTTACTTGATTTCCAATAATAGTAGTTCCAGCCGCAGGATTCATTTCATAAGTATACGCAATGTTATAATTAGTAATGGTAAGGCTTCCCATTACTTTTGAGCAAGTTGGTTGTATTATAGTGCTTATAGTTGGAACTGGTGGCAATGAAGATTGTGTGCTAATTTGAATAGGCAATGAAGTACTAGAGATGCAATTTTCTACTTTAGCTACAACAGTATAATTTCCTGCCGGAGCATTTATTGTTTCTCCGTTTTGTACCACTCCTGTGTTTGGCAGTATTTCATAAGTAAACAGAGGATCATAATTGATAATGGTAAAAGATCCTTTGGCATTAGTACAGGTTGGTTGAATTACATTGTTTAATATGGGTTGTTCTATTGAACTTTTTGAAATTATTGACACAACATTACTGATACTAGTGCATGTTCCAGAAGTAACTTTTCTTCTGAAATAAGTAGTAACGTTAAAAGGATTTGGAGCATAATTTCTGGTAATGCCATCCGTTGATTTAAAAGTTATATTGTCTGTACTGCTTTCCCAGAGATAGTTTACGGATGATGCATCTAAATTTGAACCCATAATCATAACTCCATTTCCAGAATCATTATTGCAAAAAAAAGGAAGTGACTGTAGCGTAATCGTGTTGTCTGCAATTGTCGTACAAGTAGGTGTATAGGTTATTGTTGAAGTATTGGATGTTTTTCCGTAGGAATCGTTAAAATTATAATAAATGGTTACAGGAGTAATTACCTTATTGTCGACGGGTGTGAATGTAACTTTTCCTGTTACGGAGTCATATGTAAATGTTCCTTTTTCAGCAATAGTTGTAGTAGTTTGAATTCCTGGAATAGAAGGATCTAAATCTATAGTTTGCTTATTTACAGTGCCAAACTTATTTACGGCGCCATTATCGTTCGCAGTTATATCGCTGGAAATTGCGATTTGACCAGCAGGTCCTGAAAAAGCATCAGGATTTGCAATTGGATTAAGTAGTGTCGTTAAATCGGTAGTAATTTGTAAATTACGGATCTCATGGTAACTTGTTAACGCTCCAGTTGAAGACGTAATTGCCATTTTCAATGAAGGAGGAGGAGGTGTTGTATAAGCATAGTTATTAATTACTAAAGTCTTAATTTTGTTGTGCGTTATGTATACGTTAATAAAAAAGCCTCCAGTAGGACGTGGTGTTAAAACTATTTCGGCCTTTCTAAACCCGTTCAAGTCGCTAGAAACAGTTACATCTCTTATGTTACCTTTAACAAAAAAACCGCCTGGAAGTGAGGTAGTTTGGATTGAGGTTAAATAAGGATAACCGGTAAGCCCTGTTCCAGCACCTCTTAAAGTAATTCTATCGTATTCTAAACTCACACCACCAGTTTTACCGTCAGAAGTAGTAGAAAAATTACCAGATTCATCTAATCCAATTCCTAAATATCCTTTCGAAAATCCGTTTTGTTTAGGATTAGAGCTTGTATTTTGCGCATAACCTAATCCAGAACCGTAGGCACCTGGGGTTATGGGACTCGCTGTAGCATCAAACAAAACGAAAGCGATTCCATCAGCAGCACGTGTTCCAGGATAATTTCCTCCAAAACTGTAATATTCAAATGAAATGGTCATTCCATTGCCAGATGGAAAAGCAAGTTGATCCCACCAGACAAAGCCTTTTTGGTCTTCTTTATAATTGGTTAACCTTAGGTATCCTTCACCTTCAGCATCATTATAATTGTCTTTTAAACCTGCTCCTGCAGTTAAAAAGGCGGTTGGGGAACCGCCAAATTGTGTGCTAGGAGCAGTTGAGTTTTTAAAGCTTTCAAAAAAAGGAAATTGTGCCTTTGCCTGAAAAGACAATAAAAACGTCCATAAAAAAAATACAAGTTTATAGCCTGTCAGATTGTTTATAGTAATTTTATGCATAATGAAAATTATTATAGAGATTAGGAATATTATTAATTGCAAAACATGAGATCAACTTATGCGTTGACATATAGATGTTTTATTTCAAGTAATTCGAAAAGGGTAAGCGGAGAAATTTGTTAGTGGAGAGGTAATTTTTTTCTTGGTTAAGAAAAAGATAAAGTCACAAATATCAAACTTTTTTGTAGTTATTAACCTACATATAAAGTCATAAAAGTATTAGAATAAGCCAAGTTTTTTTTAAACCAGTAAATGGTTTATTGCATTGGTTATATTATCCAATTGTCTGTGTGTAATAATCGATTAAATAGAAAATAAAAAAATACTATCTTTACCGATCAAACGTTTATGAACTTAAGCTGCATTTTGGCAGCACTACATATATAATTATGGCATGTACAAGTTGTTCAACCTCAGACGGTGGCGCACCAAAAGGTTGTAAAAATAATGGGACTTGCGGCACCGATAGCTGCAATAAATTGACGGTTTTTGACTGGCTTTCTAACATGAGTCCGTCTAATGGAGAGGCGATTTTTGATTGTGTTGAGGTTCGTTTTAAAAACGGACGCAAGGAATTTTTTAGAAATTCAGAGAAATTAACTTTAAGTATTGGTGATATTGTAGCAACTGTTGCTTCGCCAGGACATGATATTGGAATTGTGACTCTTACAGGAGAATTAGTAAAGATTCAAATGAAGAAAAAGGGAGTGAATTACGAAAGTAACGATGTTCCAAAAATTTACAGAAAAGCATCTCAAAAAGATATCGATATTTGGTCTGTTGCCCGTGATCGTGAAGAACCAATGAAGGTTCGTGCGCGTGAATTGGCGATTCAGCACAAATTGGAAATGAAAATTTCGGATATCGAATTTCAAGGAGATGGATCTAAAGCGACTTTTTACTACACAGCAAATGATCGTGTCGATTTTAGAATGCTGATTAAAGATTTTGCGAAAGAGTTCAGCACCAGAGTAGAAATGAAACAAGTTGGTTTCCGTCAGGAAGCGGCTCGTTTGGGTGGAGTTGGTTCTTGCGGACGTGAGCTTTGCTGTTCGACTTGGCTTACAGATTTCAGAAGTGTAAATACCTCTGCAGCTCGTTATCAGCAGTTATCATTGAATCCGCAGAAATTAGCGGGACAATGCGGTAAATTAAAATGCTGTCTAAACTATGAGTTAGACACTTACATGGACGCACTAAAAGATTTTCCTGATTACGATACAAAATTGATTACGGAAAAAGGCGATGCTGTCTGTCAAAAACAAGATATTTTTAAAGGATTAATGTGGTTTGCGTATACAAATAATTTTGCAAATTGGCACGTTTTAAAAATCGATCAGGTAAAGGAAATCATTGCTGAAAATAAGCAAAAGAATAAAGTTTCTTCTTTAGAAGATTTTGCTGTTGAGGTAGTTGCAGAGCCAGAAAAAGATTTCAATAACGCAATGGGACAAGAGAGCTTGACTCGTTTTGACCAGCCAAAAAGAAAGAAAAAACCAAATCGCAAACGTAAACAAAATGCAGAAGCGGCAGGTGTTGCGACTCCAGTAAAACCACAACAAGAGAAAAATGTAAACAGCGCTAAACCAGCAGGGAATAATAATCCAAACAACGCTGGAAATGCGAATAATGGTAATTCTGGAACTAAACCAAACAATCCAAACAAGCCAAATCATAAGAAAAAGCATAATTCGAATAAAAATAATCCGAATAAGCAAAATTCAAATGAAAATAAACCTGCTGAACCTAGAAAACCAATAACGAATACTAAAAATGAGAATAAAAAATAGCGGAATTCTTCTCTTGGCAGCAATACTTCTTTTTTCTTGTGATAAAAAAAGAGTATTTGATGAGTATAAATCTGTTGGAAGTGCGTGGCATAAAGACAGTATTATAAGCTTTGATCTGCCGGTTTTAGATTCTACAAAAAAATACAATGCCTTTGTAAACATACGAGATAACAACAATTATCCGTTTAATAATTTGTTTTTGATTGTGGCTTTAGAAACTCCAAGCGGTTTCACAAAAGTAGATACGTTAGAATATCAAATGGCAGCACCCGACGGGACTTTATTAGGAAACGGATTTTCTGATATAAAAGAAAGTAAGCTCTTTTATAAAGAAGATGTAAAATTTACAGGAAAATACAAAGTTCACATCAAACAAGCTGTTAGACAGTCAGGTAAAATTCCTGGGGTTGAAGCTTTGCAAGGAATTACAGACGTTGGTTTTAGAATAGAACAAAAAGATTAGAAAAATAGTTATGGCTGCTAAAAAAAACAATCCATCAAATAAAACTAAGGATATTAATTATTACAAGAAGAAATTCTGGAGAGTATTTGCTTACTCTTTATTAGGAGTTTTAGCTTTCTTCTTATTTGCTTCATGGGGTTTATTCGGATCTATGCCTTCATTTGAAGATTTAGAAAATCCAGATTCTAACCTTGCTACAGAAATTATTTCTTCTGACGGAGTAGTATTGGGTAAATATTTCAAAACCAATAGATCTCAGCTTAAATATTCAGATTTGCCAAAAAATTTGGTAGAAGCACTTGTTGCTACTGAAGATGCGCGTTTCTACGAGCATTCAGGAATTGACGGACGAGGAACTTTAAGAGCCGTTTTTAGTTTAGGAACAAATGGTGGTGCAAGTACATTAACACAACAGCTTGCAAAACAATTGTTTCACGGTGAAGGATCTAAGTTTTTACCATTTAGAATTGTTCAAAAAATTAAAGAATGGATTATCGCCATTCGTTTAGAAAGGCAATATACTAAGAATGAAATCTTAGCGATGTACTGCAACGTTTATGACTTCGGAAATTATTCTGTTGGAGTAAGTTCTGCGGCTCAGACTTATTTTTCTAAAGATCCAAAAGACTTGACAATTGATGAATCGGCTATTTTGGTTGGAATGTTCAAAAACTCAGGTTTATACAATCCAGTTAGAAATCCAGAAGGAGTAAAGAATCGTCGTAATGTGGTTTTATCTCAAATGGCAAAAGCAAAAATGATTTCAGAAGCGGAGAAAGAAAGACTTCAAGCTTTGCCAATTACTTTGAAATTTAAGCTAGAAAGCCACCGTGAAGGTATTGCAACATATTTTAGAGAGTATCTTCGTGATTACATGAAGAAATGGGTTGCAGAAAATAAAAAACCTGATGGCTCTGACTACGATATTTACAAGGACGGTCTTAAAATCTATACTACGATAGATTCTAGAATGCAAACTTATGCTGAAGAGGCTGTTGCAGCACACATGCAAAATCTTCAACAACAGTTTTATATTGATCAAAAAAACAATAAAAATGCTCCTTTTGTAAACATTACACAAGCTGAGACAGATAGAATCATGATGCAGGCGATGAAGAATTCTGTTCGCTGGGCTCAGATGAAAGAAATGGATAAAAGTGAAGATGATATTATTGCTTCATTTAAAGTAAAAACAAAAATGCGTGTCTTTACTTGGAAAGGAGAAAGAGATACTGTAATGACTCCGCTGGATTCTATTCGTTACTACAAGCACTTTTTACAATCTGGTTTAATGTCGATGGAGCCTCAAACAGGAGCAATTAAAGCTTGGGTTGGAGGAATCAACTATAAATATTTCCAATACGATCACGTAGGACAGGGAGCAAGACAAGTAGGTTCTACTTTCAAACCTTTCGTTTATGCAACAGCAATCGAAGAATTGAATATGTCTCCTTGTGATTCTATTTTGGACGGACCGTTTATGATTCATAAAGGGCGTCACCACGTAACAGAAGATTGGGAGCCAAGAAACTCAAACCATACTTACCGTGGTATGGTAACTTTAAAACAAGCTTTGGCTGGTTCTATTAATACAGTTTCGGCTAAATTAATTGACAGAACAAGCCCTGAAGCAGTTGTAGAATTGACGAAGAAATTAGGAGTTAAAACAGAAATTCCGGTACAGCCATCTATCGCACTAGGAGCTGTAGATATTACGGTTGAAGACATGGTTGCGGCGTATAGCACATTTGCAAACCAAGGAGTTTATGTAAAACCACAGTTTTTAAGCAGAATTGAGAATAAAAGCGGTGAGGTTATTTATGAGCCGATTCCAGAGTCTCATGACGTTTTAAATAAAGATATTGCTTTTGCAGTAATCAAATTGCTTCAAGGGGTTACAGAAAGTGGTTCTGGTGTGCGTTTACGTACGCAAGGCGGTGGAAGTGGAGATAACCGTTGGACAGGATATCCATACATGTTTACAAATCCAATTGCAGGTAAAACTGGAACAACGCAAAACCAGTCTGATGGTTGGTTTATGGGAATGGTTCCGAATTTAGTGACTGGAGTTTGGGTTGGATGTGAGGATCGTTCAGCACGTTTCAAAAGTTTGACTTACGGACAAGGAGCTACGGCAGCTTTACCAGTTTGGGGTTATTATATGAAAAAGTGCTACGCCGATAAAGATCTTCAGATTTCAAAATCTGAATTTGAACGCCCAGCGAACCTTTCTATTAAAGTAGATTGCTATCAAAGACCAGCTGTCGTGAAAGACACTACGCAAACTGAACAAAATACTGACGAGTTTGAATTGTAACATTGTTGCAATAATGCTTATCTAATTATATGTCAATCCCTTTACTAGTCTTTTGAAAGATTTGTAAAGGGATTTTTCTTTTGGTTTTATTTTTACGAAATCGTTATAATTTAATCTAAAAATCTTATTTTTATCAAAAATATTCAGCAATAAAGATAGTTTGTTATGATAACAAAAAAAGTAAATAGTGTTCAGGAAGCTATTGAAGGAATTGAAAACGGTATGACCATCATGTTTGGCGGTTTCGGATTATGCGGCATTCCTGAAAATACAATTGCAGCGTTGGTAAACACATCAATTTCAGATTTAACCTGTATTTCTAATAATGCAGGTGTAGATGATTTTGGTTTAGGATTATTGTTGCAGAAAAAACAGATCAAAAAAATGATTTCTTCGTATGTGGGAGAAAATGCAGAATTCGAACGTCAGATGCTTTCAGGAGAATTGGAAGTTGAATTGACACCACAAGGAACTCTTGCAGAACGCTGTCGTGCGGCTCAAGCAGGAATTCCAGCATTCTTTACACCAGCAGGTTATGGAACTGAAGTGGCGGAAGGAAAAGAAGCAAGAGAGTTCAACGGAAAAATGCACATCATGGAAGAAGCTTTCAAAGCCGACTTTGCCATTGTGAAAGCTTGGAAAGGTGATGAAGCGGGAAATCTGATTTTCAAGGGAACAGCCAGAAACTTCAATGCTTGTATGGCGGGTGCAGGAAAAATAACAATTGCAGAAGTTGAAGAACTGGTTCCAGTTGGGACTTTAGATCCAAATCAGATTCATATTCCGGGAATTATGGTGCAACGTATTTTTCAAGGAGAAAAATTTGAGAAACGAATTGAACAACGTACTGTAAGAGCTAGAAATTAGAAAATGAGAAAATGTGGCAATTAGATAATTAATTCAGGATTGTGTATGGAATTATCTTATTATCAAATTGACTAATTGGCAAATTAAAAAATATGACTAAATTTAGTATAGCTCTTTTTTCGTTTTTATCGTTTCAGGTTTTTTCTCAAGGCACGAATGAACTTCGAGATCAATTGCAACAAATTATTTCGAGTAAAAGTGCAACTTTAGGTGTTTCTATTAAAAGTATTGAAGATAAGGATACTTTAAGCATTAACGGACATTTAAAAATGCCGATGATGAGTGTATTTAAATTTCATATTGCTTTGGCGGTTCTGCATAAAGTTGATGAAGGAAAACTTAATCTTGCTCAGGAAATCTTTGTGAAAAAGAAAGATTTGAAGGAAGATACATGGAGTCCGATGAAAGTAGATTATCCAGAGGGAAATGTAAATTTGACTTTAGATAAAATACTTCGCTACACGGTTTCGCATAGTGACAATAACGGATGTGACATTTTGATCGATTTAGTCGGAGGTACAAAGTACATTCAAAAGTTTATAAGTGATCAGGGTATCAAGGATTTCGTTATTAAAATGAACGAAGACCAAATGAAGACGTGGAAAAATCTTTATGTCAATACCACAACCCCAATGGCAACAACAGAATTGCTGGAGAAGTTTTTTAAAGGTGAGGTTTTAAAAGAAGAAACAACAAAGTATTTATATCAAATAATGGTTGAAACTTCAAGAGGTCTTACTTGGATGAAAGCTGGACTTCCTGAAAACACTGAACTAGCACACAGAACTGGAATTTCGGGAACAAATGATAATAATCTGAGAGTTGCAATGAATGATGTTGGAATTGTAAAACTTCCAAATGGAAAACATTTTATTCTTTCTGTTTATTTGAAAGATATTACAGAGAAAAAAGAGGACACAGAAAAAATAATAGCGGACGTAACAAAAGCAGTTTGGGATTATTTTATTAGATAATTAGACAATATGTCAATTAGATAATTAATTTAGATTGTGTTAAGCATTTTCTAATTATCAAATTGACTAATTGGCACATTAAAAAGACACATTAAAAAATTATGGCACTTAGTAAAGAAGATATAGCAAAGCGAATTGCAAAAGAGGTAAAAGACCGTTATTTCGTGAATCTTGGAATTGGAATTCCAACTTTGGTAGCGAATTATGTTAGGGAAGATATAGCAGTAGAGTTCCAAAGTGAAAATGGAGTTCTTGGAATGGGGCCTTTTCCTTTTGAAGGAGAAGAAGATGCCGATGTTATTAATGCAGGAAAACAAACTATTACGACGCTTCCAGGAGCAAGTTTCTTTGATTCGGCTTTTAGTTTCGGAATGATTCGCAGCCAAAAAGTAGATTTGACAATTCTAGGAGCAATGGAAGTTTCTGAAAACGGAGACATTGCCAACTGGAAAATTCCTGGCAAAATGGTAAAAGGAATGGGAGGCGCAATGGATTTGGTAGCTTCTGCTGAAAATATCATCGTTGCCATGATGCACGTAAACAAAGCAGGAGAGCCAAAAATCTTAAAAAGATGCACTTTGCCATTAACAGGCGTAGGATGCGTTAAAAAGGTTGTAACCGAGCTTGCAGTTCTCGAAGTAACAGAAAAAGGTTTTAAGCTCTTAGAACGAGCGCCAGGTATCTCAGTTGAGCACATCGTTGCTTCAACTGAAGCTGATTTGATCATTGAAGGAGAAATTCCTGAGATGTCAATTTAGAGGGAATTGCCGCAAAGGTACAAAGACTCAAAGTTTATTAAATAAAAAAACCGTCCAAAAGGGCGGTTTTTATTTTTACTTAAAAAATCTTTGAGTCTTTGTGCCTTTGCGGCAAAAAAAATATTATAAATTAAATGAAGCTCCTAAACTAAAAGTCGCTTGATTATTTAAATGATAGAAAGGATCATTATTTGAACCGTATTTTGCGATTGGGAATCCGATTTCTGTGAAAACACCAAATCCGTCAGTAAAGAAGTAACGACCTCCAACATGACCTCCAAAATTATGTAAACCTAAGCTTAATCCAGGGTAAACGTCTAATTCTTTTACACCAATCACACTAGATAAGTTAGCATTGATTCTTGCTTTTGCATCAAAACGATCTGAGAAATCTGGCTCAGCATCATAGTAAGCATCAGAACTACCGTGGTAGAAACCATTAAAATTATCAAATCCTAGGATGTAGTTAGCCACAAAACCAAAAGAGAAATTTTCTCCTAAACCAAAATCAACAGAACCTTGAATTCCAGAACCACCATCTTGTAAATTAGCTCCTACGTTTACTTTAATATCTCCCTTTCCTTTGAAAGCTTCTTGAGCATTAACAAATCCGAATGTCACTAAAAACAAAAGTGTAATAACCTTTTTCATAAAAATTTAATATTAATTATTGTGGCAGCAAATGTAATTTTTAAATAAATTAATTCCTACCTTTTTCGTTAAAATAGAGTTCGTTTAATGGCTCGCTTTGCCAGTATTCCTTGGTATCGATGTCTAGAATAGTAAGCGGACCTCTAAATGCAGCGCCTGTATCTACATTCCATACACAAGCTCTATTTACAGGAACCGTTTCGCCGATTCGGGTAACTGGAGTATGGCCAATATAAACTTCCTTATAAACGGTAAATCTTTTAGGATAGTGTAAGTCGTCTTCCTTTAATTTTGGGTCTAATGAAAGAGCTGTTTCCCAAAGCGTTCTGTCCCAGTAAAATAGCTTTGAAAAATATTCCCATTTTATGCCATTTAAATTAGTGAATCCAGCGTGTACAAACAAACGATTCTGCTCATCAAGATAATAATCCTGAAGACTTTCTAGGAATTCGATATGAACTTTCTTTTTCTCTTCCGAAATCTTGGCATAACCTTCAACAGTCGCTTTTCCGCCATGTTTAAACCATGTTTCTTCGTCTAGATCATCGTGTCTGTTTTCTAGCCACTCTAAAGCAAGCTGGTCGTGATTTCCTCTTATGCAGATGCAGTTTTGTTTGCTTTTTAAATCAATCAAATAGTCAATTACTTCAACAGACTGACTCCAGCCGTCAACATAATCGCCCAAAAAAATTAGAGTATCTTCTGTAGTAACTTTGGCTCTCTCGAGTACTTGTTCAAGTGCAAGTAATCCGCCATGAATGTCACCTATAACAAATGTTCGCATTATTTAATTTTTCGAGTAGAAGAACAAAAATAGAAAGAATAATTGGTTTGAACTCATCGAATTCAGATTCTTTAAAAATTGATATGATTTATAACTGTTTACAGTACTTTTTTATTGTTTTTCCTCAGTAAATTTGCAAAATGTCTGACACACCAACATATCGCAAAATCATTCACATCGATATGGATGCTTTTTATGCATCGGTAGAGCAGATGGACAATCCAGAATTAAGAGGAAAACCTGTTGCTGTTGGTGGTTCTGAGAATCGAGGCGTGGTTTCGGCAGCAAGTTACGAAGCTAGAAAGTTTGGCGTGCGAAGCGCTCTTAGTGGGGTTTTGGCCAAAAAGTACTGTCCTGAAATTATATTTGTTAGACCAAGATTTGATCGATACAAAGAGATTTCATCCAAAATCCATAAGATCTTTCATGATTACACTGATTTAGTCGAGCCACTTTCGCTTGACGAAGCTTATTTGGATGTTACCAAAAACAAAAAAGGAAATCCAAGCGCTAGTCTTTTGGCTCAGGAAATTAGACAAAGGATTTTTAATGAAGTGGGGCTTACTGCTTCTGCCGGCATTTCAATCAATAAATTTGTTGCCAAAATTGCCAGCGATTATAATAAGCCAAACGGACAAAAAACAGTAAATCCAGATGAAGTAGAAGCTTTTCTGGAAGATCTGCCTATTCGTAAGTTTTATGGAGTTGGGAAAGTCACGACAGAAAAAATGTATCAGCTCGGAATTTTTACTGGAACCGATTTGAAAAGCAAATCTCTAGAGTTTTTAGAGAAGCACTTCGGAAAATCTGGAACCTTTTATTATCATGTTGTTCGCGGGATTCATAATAGCGAAGTGAAATCTTCTCGAATCACTAAATCAGTAGCGGCAGAACATACTTTTGATGTGAATTTGTCTTCTGAGATTTTTATGATGCAACAGTTGGAGCGTATTGCAACTTCGTTAGAAAAACGCCTGCAAAGACATAATATTTCGGGAAAAACCATTACGCTCAAAATCAAATACAGCGATTTTTCGCAACAGACAAGAAGCAAAACTCTGCCTTATTTTATTTCTGATAAGAGTTTGATCATGGAAAACGTTGAGGAATTATTATATCAGGAAAAGATGAAAGATTCTGTGCGATTGCTCGGAATTTCGTTGAGCAATTTGAATAACGAGGTGAAAAAAGCAGTTGTAGTGCAGTTAAAGTTTACTTTTTAATAACAATTTTGAAAAGTTCAAAAAAAGGTTTTAGATATGAATAACAAGATTTTTCTGCTATCTTTGAGTAAAAAGATTTTATCTGTCTTCTGAATTGATTTTGTATGAAAAATAGAAATTCCGATGATCCGCTACAGCGAAATTCAGTTCCAATTCTTTCTTGGGATTTTCACTACGAATATCTGAACGAGCTAAAAGCATTAAATACTGATTTAAAAAGGGTAAGCCAAATCTCTAATGAATTTATCTGGGACGAAAATGAGCTTAACATTCAGGAAAGAATCAAAAATGAAGTGGTTTTAATAACCGACTTAGATTTGAAAATAGTTTTCGCGTCAAGCGGAATAAAAAAAATGACGGGCTATAAGGAAGAAGAAATCTTAGGAAAAACGCCAAAGATGTTTCAAGGCCCAGCAACTTCGCAAAAAGATTTAAAGGAAATTAGAGAAGCGGTAAAAAAGCAAATTCCTTTTGCCAAAACCCTCGAAAATTATAGAAAAAACGGCCAAACGTATAAGTGCAAAATTGATGCTTTGCCAGTTTATAACTTGAAAGGCGAAATATCACATTTTATAGCCTTTGAAAAACAGGATTTAAGCTCGTAGTTATTTTGCAACAAAGGCACTAAGACGCGAAGATTTTTTTTAAAGAAGGGAAAAAGAAAGCCACCTATTGGTGGCTTTTATTATAAAAAACTTTGTGTCTTAGTGCCTTTGTGGCAAAACACTTTTATAAGTTAGCAAAGAAGTCATTTCCTTTATCATCAGTGATAATAAAAGCAGGGAAATCTTTAACCGTGATTTTACGTACAGCTTCCATTCCTAATTCTTCAAAGTCAACCACTTCCACTTTTAAGATATTATCTTGAGCTAGAATCGCAGCAGGCCCTCCAATAGAACCTAAATAGAATCCGCCGTATTTGTTGCAGGCATCAGTAACTTGTTTAGTACGGTTTCCTTTTGCCAGCATAATCATACTTCCGCCATTTTTCTGGAATTCATCTACATAAACGTCCATACGTCCAGCAGTTGTTGGTCCGAAACTTCCAGAAGCCATTCCGTCTGGAGTTTTTGCTGGACCAGCGTAATACACTGGGTGATTTTTGAAATAGTCAGGCATTGGTTTTCCAGCGTCTAACAATTCTTTGATTTTTGCGTGCGCAATATCTCGAGCTACAATTACAGTTCCGTTAAGTTTTAAACGAGTTTTAACTGGATATTGAGACAATTTTGCTAGAATATCTGCCATTGGCTGATCTAAATCAATTTCTACTGGAGCCTCCAAATGTGGAGCCGTTTCTGGTAAAAACTGTTTTGGGTTTACTTCTAATTGCTCAACGAAGATTCCATCTTTCGTAATTTTTCCTTTAATGTTTCTGTCTGCAGAACAAGAAACCCCTAATCCAACCGGACAAGAAGCCGCGTGACGAGGCAAACGGATTACACGAACGTCATGTGTGAAATATTTTCCTCCAAATTGTGCTCCAATGGCACTTTCTTGGCAGATTTTCTGAACTCTTTCTTCCCATTCGTGATCACGGAAAGCTTGACCAGCCATGTTTCCTGAAGTAGGCAAGTGATCATAATATCCAGCAGAAGCTTTTTTAACAGCGCTTAAGTTGGCTTCAGCAGAAGTTCCACCAATTACTAATGCTAAGTGGTATGGAGGACAAGCAGAAGTTCCTAAATCTTTGATTTTTGTGCGAATGAATTCGTCAAGCGATTTTTCATTCAACAAAGATTTAGTTTGCTGATATAAATATGTTTTGTTTGCAGATCCTCCTCCTTTTGCCATAAACAAAAAGTCGTAAGAAGTTCCTTTTTTAGCATAAATATCAATTTGCGCCGGAAGATTTGATCCTGAGTTTTTCTCTTCAAACATCGAAATCGGAACAATCTGCGAATAACGTAAGTTTCTTTTTTGATAAGTATTAAAAATACCGCGGCTTAACCATTCTGCATCATCAACACCCGTAAAAATGCTTTCGCCTTTTTTAGCCATTACGATAGCAGTTCCCGTATCTTGACAGCTTGGTAATTGGCCTTCGGCAGCTACAGAAGCATTTTGAAGCAAATTGTAAGCTACAAAACGATCGTTGTCTGTTGCTTCTGGATCGTCAAGAATTTTTCTTAGTTTTTGCAAGTGAGTCGTTCTCAACATAAACGAAACATCTGTCAAAGCTTCTTCAGCTAATAATTCTAAACCTTTTGGGTCAACGGTTAAAACTTCACGTTCTCCAAATTGTTCTACTTTCACAAAATCAGAAGTGATTTTGCGGTACTGCGTATCATCCTTTAAGATCGGATAAGGATCTTGGTATATAAAATCGATCATTGTTTTGTTTTTTTACAAATTTAGAAATTATTTACCTAAGAAAGAATTTGAATTAGAACTCTTCTGCAGATGTTTTTATTCTGAAGCATTAAATTGATCAAACGTCATCTTTTTTTCAAAGTACGGTTTGTCTCTGGCTGACAATAACATCTTTTTCCATTTTTTGTCTTTAAGTTCAAAAGATATTGAGTCTGAGTGAGAAAGGATTCCCATGTCAAGGTTCTCGTCTTCGTCTGCAGGTACAAATGCAACAGTTTTGCAATAAAAGGATTTTGGGTCAGAATCGGTAGAAGGGTTTATTATTTCAACCCAGCTTCCCCAGCCGCTGTCAGACATAGAGCTCCATTGGTGAACCAATTGTAATCCGTTATTTTTTAGATAAAACAAGTAGTTGTCATGCGAATAACCGCAAGCAGGATATCCAAATGTGATCTGTATAAACGGAGAATTTTTAGAAGTTTCAGATGTTAAACCATAAGAGGCTGTCCACTCAGAACCTTTTTGAACACTTTTTATCGCAACTTTAGAAGATGCGGTTTTGGTTTTATTCTGATAAAAGTCTAAGCGGTATTTTGCAGTAACAATACTGTCTTTATCAGCTTGCTGATCTACCAAATGTGCTAGGATAAAATCTGTAGAAGATTCTGTTTCGCCAGTAAAAATGGCCACAGTGTCTGTTTTAATAATTTTGTCATCAGCTGAAACTTCTAGGGTCTCTTGAGGTTCAATGATTTCTGCTGTTGTTGGTGGTGCAGCATCTGTAGGTTTTGTTTTTTGGCATCCGATAAAAATAAGTAGAGAGAAAAAAAGAATGTGGCTTTTCATTTTTTGGGGATATTTTAATTGTTTTTTTATTTCTAGAGAAACCTCTAAAATATAAAATTATCGGAATTTTTTGAAGAAAAAATCAAAAAGAAGCACATGAATAATTTGTATAATTACATTCATGGCTTCTTTTAAAACTTTAATTAATTGCTCTTTATTCTTTGTAATAAAGATATTTATAGGGATTTTTTTAGTGAAAGAAATTATTCTTTTTTAAAAAAACCAAGTCGCTACAAAAATCGCTGTAATAACGCAGATCAAATCTACCAAAAGCATTGTGCCAAGGGCGTAACGTGTGTTTTTGATATTTACAGATCCAAAATAAACTGCAATTACATAAAAAGTACTTTCAGCACTGCATTGGAAAATACTGCTCAGTCTTGCTGTTAAAGAATCGGCTCCAAAAGTATTCATCGAATCAATTAAGAAACCTCTTGAACCTGCAGAACTAAACGGACGAAGCATGGCAACAGGAAGCGCATTTGTAATTTCTTTGCTTACACCAAGATTCGAAAAGATAAATCCGATTGCATCACTGATGATTTCAAATAAACCGCTGTTTCTAAACAATGAGATTGCAACTAACATTCCTAAAACATAAGGGAAAATTGTAACTCCAGTTTTAACTCCGTTATTAGCGCCCACTACAAAAGTGTCAAAAACTGTAGTGTCTGCTTCTCTGAATTTTTTCTCATGTCTGAAAGAAAAAATCAGTGTAAAGACAATAATAGCCAATAATATTAATCCGGAAAGGTTAGAAGTGAAATAGTTTTTTCCAATTAAATCTAAATGATTTACATACATCAGCAATCCAACAATTGCCGCAATTAACCCCATTAACCCTATTAGAAGTGAAGCGCTTTTGAAATTGATTTTCTGTTTGACTCCAACAATTAAGAAAGCGGCAATGGTTCCGATAAATGAAGTAATAATACATGGCAACATCACATCGGCAGGATTACTTGCATTTGCAGCCGCACGATAACCGATAATTGAAGTTGCGATTAAAGTTAAACCAGAAGCATGAAGACACATAAACATAATTTGTGCATCGCTGGCTTTATCTTTTTCGGGGTTTATTTCCTGTAAACTTTCCATGGCTTTCAATCCAAATGGTGTTGCAGCCGAATCCAATCCCAAGAAATTGGCAGCAAAGTTTAAGGTCATGTAGGATATCGAAGGATGGTTTTTAGGAATACTTGGAAATACTTTTACAAATACCGGACTTAAAGCTTTTGCCAAGTTTCCAGAAGCTCCAGAAACGATTAAAAGTTCCATTAATCCGCAGAAAAAAGCTAGGTAAGCAATAAGAGGCAAAATTAAATCGACTAAAGTGCTTTTGCAAGTTGGCAATAAACCATCAGATTTCTGAAGACCGCTGTAAATTTTTACGGTTTTGTTTTTGTAAACATAAGTCGTGTCGGCATTTAGCGTATCACGATTGATGATCATGGTTTGATCTGGCGCTTTTTTTATACTGTCTTTTAAGAAGGCGGGAAGCTCTTCAATGTATTTTTCAGAAACTAAAACAGGATCGTCTTTTTTTCCATTTAAGACAGAATCAATGGTATAAGTATTGGCAGTAAATAAACTGACTACAATAAAAAGAATCGAAGAAATAAAAATAACTAACCAAAATCTGCTCAATACCATAATTACAATTTTTTGTAAATGTAATTATTTAGCAATAAAATGCATAAATATTTTGTTTAATGAGCGGTATTTGATGGTTATAAAAGATATAAATGTTTGCGAATTTGTATTTTTAGGAAAACTCAAAATGTTTATATATCGCTCCGCTGGAGCTTTTGTATACTGTGAAAATTAGATTTTCTATAAATATTTCGCTCTTCCAGAGCTATTAAACTTTATAAAATAAAATTATATGCAAATGAAAAAGCTCTGGAAGAGCGAAATATTTATAGAAACCATTCAAGCTATAATTAAAGAGCCCCAGCGGGGCGAAATCTACGGATCTATTTTTGAAATTGATTATTCAATTACAACTTTGGTTTCCAAATAAGTTTCAAAAGCTTTAATTCCTTCAAAGAGAATTTCCTTTTTTGAATTTTCAGTTTCATTAAAAAACTCCGTTTCAATTTTCACATGATCTTTTTTAATGGTTCGTTTCCAGATTCCAATCACTTTTCCATTTTCTAAAATGATAGGTTTAAAAATGCCATTATTGGTAAAAGTTTTAGATTGGTGATCTCCTGAAAATGAAACTTCACGCGTTTTGTATGAAATCAAAATTTCGTCGAATGCTGGCAGAAAATGAACGCTTTCGCGAAAGTGATCTTCTAAAGAACGATCTTTAGCAAACCAATAAGTCTGATTATCAATGGTAACAGAACTTAATTGCAACTCAATTGCGTTAACTGCTTTTTGGCATATTGTTGGTGCAAAACCTGACCACCACGAGAAATCAAGTACGGTGGCTGGGCCATGACTCTCAAAATAGCGCTGAGCGAGTTTTGCTATTCCTTCTTCTTTTGATAATTTAGTTTTTGGTTTAGAAACTCTTTCTTCGAGCAAAGCATAAGTAATTTGTTTGCCTTTCATTCTTCCATTACAGACCAAACCATCCAACTCTGCATTCATCATAATGGCCGCACCTAGAAAATCTTCTTTCGATGTTTTTTTGATGTTAAGCTCTTGCATAATTTCATCCCGAGTCAAATGATTGTTTCCCGATAACAGCTTTTCAATTGTATTGTTGATCTGAGTGAGCTTTTTTTCATCAACACCAAATTTTTTAGCGCCAGAAATAGCAAGCTTTTTTATTTGCGGAGCAGAGACTTCTAGCATCCAATAAATATCATTGGCAGAAACAAAATGCCAAGTTGGTCGCAGAATATGAGTTCGGATAATTTGAGCTGAATTTATTGCTTCCTCAATTTCTTTTTCGCTTGAATTGCAACGAGAACCAATTGCCCATTTTGCCATAGCATAATCCTGAGCCTGCATAGCGCCAAAATGATACACGATTTGCTCAGGAGAACATCGGTTTTCCTGATAAAGCTTCTGAGAAGCCATACGATGATGTGAAATTTCGGAATGAATCATTTTTTTAAACCATATAAGTTATGTGAGTTCATGCAAAAGGATCTTAGAATCTTAGTAACTCAGAATCTTAGCATCTAAAGAAGTTACACATGAATGATTTCATCATCAATTAGCAAATCTTCTCGACGTAAACGCAAGAAAATCTGAGCTACAGCAATTGTATCTTTTTCGCAATAGGTAATGATTCGGTCAATATCTTTTTCGACATAATAGACATGAGCAACCTGACTTCCGTCAATATCGCCTTTTGGCGATGGAACGCCAAGAATTTTGGTTAGCAATTTTAAAGAAGTATAATGTTTATAATCGCCAAACTTCCATAATTCTAAAGTGTCTAGATGTGGAATTTCCCAAGGTTTTTTTCCAAATAAATTCAATTTGTCGGGAATTGGCATTTGATTGATGATCATTCTTCGGGCAATAAACGGAATATCAAATTCTTTAGAATTATGCCCGCACAGCAAATGTTGGGGTTGATTGAAATGATTGTTGACTAGATTAGAAAAGTCTTTTAGGATTTTCTTTTCTTCACCAAAAAACGAAGTCACTCTAAAATTGCGTACATCTCCTTTGATGGTAAAAAAACCGACAGAAATGCAGATTATTTTTCCGAATTCGGCCCAAATTCCGGCGCGTTCGTAAAATTCTTCTGGAGAGAATTCGTCTTTTCTTTGATATTGTGTTTTCAAATCCCAAAGCGATTGCATTTCCGCGTCAAGCGAATTGAAGTTTTCTTCTTCGGGAACAGTTTCTATATCTAGAAAGAGAATGTTATTTAGGTTTATCTTTTCAATCATATTTTATTGGCCACGAATTCACGAATTGAACTAATTTTTTATTCTGTATAAATGTACACAAATTTAAATTTTTAATCTATCGTAAATAAAAACTGAATGAATTATCCTTCTTTTCAGGTGAAATTTAGAATAAACTTTGTTGTAAAGACGGGCTTTCATGTTCCAAAAGCCATTTTTTGCGGGATAAACCTCCCGCGTAACCGGTCAAAGATCCATTTGTGCCAATAACGCGATGGCAAGGAACTACAATCCAAAGCGGATTCTTGCCATTTGCCGAAGCTACAGCACGAATAGCTTTTACATCTCCGAGTTTTTTGGTCTGATCCATGTAGCTTACCGTTTTTCCGTACGGAATTTCAAGAAGAGATTTCCAGACTTTCTGCTGGAATTCGGTTCCTTGCGGATTCAGTTTGAGATCAAAATCGGTTCTTTTGCCTTCAAAATATTCATTCAACTGCAAAACGGCTTCTTTTAAAACTTCTGGAATTTCCTTAGAAACTTCATTCGTGCCAACATCAGAAACAGAAATTACGGCAATACCATTTTCATCTCCAATTATTTTGGTGATTCCTAGAGGCGAATTGATATAGACTGTTTCCATGATTTTTAACCGCAAAGGCGCAAAAGTTTATCGCGAAGTTCGCAAAGTTTTTTTAAATCGATAAATTATATAAGTTAAATCTGGGAAGGATTTTACCAGCCACCACCGCCTCCGCCTCCGCTACCACCGCCAGAGCTTCCTCCTCCTGAGCTTCCACAGCTGGAAGATGTCGAATAAGTAGTGTACGAGGTGCGAAAACTCATAAAAAACGCTGGAGAAGAAACATAGTTGCTACTATCCGTTTTAATCCATTTATTGGTATAATTTAGTTTTTTAAGAATATCAATAAATTTTAGATTCCATTCATCTTCAATTCCTAATGCAAAGGCGTAAGGTAGATTTTCTTCGTAAACACTAATTGCGGAACTTTCTTCTGGTTTATAGTTTAATAGATATTCTTTCAGCTTTTCGATTTCAGTTTTTGTTTCAAGTCCAAGTTCTGTGTAAGCTCCTATTAGACTTAAATAGATGCTAAATCCGATAATTATTAAAAAAAGCACTAGCAAAGTTAGAACCGAATAACTTTTGTCAACATTGCTCGCAAGATACCAGCTAGAAGAAAAAATACCTGTAAATAGGGATAAGAAAAGACAAAAAGCAGTTGATTTATAATCTTTTTGAACAAATGTTTGTACAGCGCCTTTAAGCAATAAATAAGTAAATACGAGCATTGTAAATCCGAAAATAACAGCCCAATAAATAGTACCTTTTGAATATTGGCAATAACCCAATAAAGCACCAATTGTAATTACAAAACCAATTGACATTTGTTTAAAATTAATAGAATGATAATCTTCTAAATTATACTGCTCTTGCAATGGTTTTTCAAGTGCCATTTTTGCTTCATTAAAGATCTTATACGTTTCTTTATCTAATTCAAAAGAATCTTTTTCGCTAAATAAAGTATTTAGAACTGCATTTTCTTCTTTGGAAAGACCGTCTGTTTTATTTCCAATTTTAAGTGAATATTTAAAATCATCTGCCCAAGTTTCTTTTCCATTATCTGAAATTTCGAGAGCGCCTTTTAAGGAAAGGTTGATTATGGTAACTAAAAGGGTTTGAGAATTAATGCTTTGATTGTGGATGTATTGTAAAGACGTTGCCGAATAGAGGCTTTTTAAATCAATAGTTCTGCTTTCGCTTTTTAACTTCGGATCTTTGCCATATCTCTTCCATGAAAAAAAGTAAAATGCAAAGCAGGCGAAAACGACAGCAATTGCAAACCCTATTTTATCAGCTTCTAAAAATTCTTCCATTTTATAGTGAGGCCTAAAAAACGGCTGATTAACAATACCTTTAGGAAAACCTGCCGCAATGGTAAAACCTTCTTCTTTTTTTAGATTTTTAGAAGTGAAATAGACAGTATTATCTATGGTTTTTGAATCGCATTCGTGCGCTTTCGAACCCAAAATGCCAGTATAACAAGCTGTTTGGAATGCTTTTGCAGATTTTGGTAAGGTTAGTTTTGCTGTAACATTGTCAATTTCAAAATCCCAATAATTTCCGGTTACATTCCAGTAAACTTCATCAAAGTCATTGTAAGAATGTATTTGGGCTTCTACTTCGTAAGTTATTTTGTAAGTGTGATTTCCTTTTGCAATAGAATATTTTTTGTCACCAATATAGATTTCAAAATTTTCAAATCCTGAAGATACGCGATATGGCTCATTAAAGCCATTTCGGGTAACATTTAAAACCGTGTAGTAATTGTTTTGGGATGCTTTTGGAGAAGTGCTCTTTATGGGAAGTTCCCTAAAGATGCCACGGTGTATTTGTGTGCCATTAGCATAAACTTTAATAGTTTCGGTAACAATTAGATTTCCATTTTCTTTAACAACGATATCGGCGTGAAATTGTTTTATTTTTTCTACTTCCTCGGGAATAGAATCGTTTTGGGAGTAACATTGGAAAAAAGTAAACAGTAAAATACTGATTGAAAATAGAAACCTGAATTTTTTCATCTGGGAAAACACTTATTTTTTTATGAAGGAAAAATAGTGTTTTTATTTAATCTTTATTTGAAAGTTTTAATATTCTTCTAAGATAAATTTATACTGTAATGTGCGTTCTATCTTTTCACTCGAAATCACCTTTTTAATATTAGATTGCCGAGAACTGAATTTCGGTAAAGCCAAATCCATTTTAATAGCTTTTGAAGTGTAATATTCTTCTCTTGTTGGATGAAAAGGAGCAACGGCATTAAATACTTCGTTCCATTTAGATTGATTTATGATGGCTTCAATAACGCCAATGGAATCTTTCTGATGAATAAGATTAACGGGAGCATCTGGATTTTCTATGTTTTCTTTTCCTGCTAAAAACTTAATAGGATGACGATCCTCGCCAATTAATCCACCAAAGCGTAAAATTGTGGTTTCGAAGTTTTGATTTTCAAGAAGAAGATTTTCTGCTAAAAGTAATTGTTTGCCGCTTTCAGTATCAGGATTCGGAATGGTTTCTTCTGTTATAAAGCCATTATCATCACCATAAACAGAAGTAGAACTTACAAAAAGGACCTTTTTAATGGTTGATTTTTCGATAAAAGGAATCAGATTTTTGATTTTTTCTACAAATTTTTTTTTCTCAGACTTTGGATCGACTGCTCTTAATTTTGGGGGAATGTCTATAATTAAGATTTCGCTTTCAGCTAAAAAATCAGTAATGTTTTCAGAAACACTTTCGCTTTCAACAGTCACTAAAAACGGATTTATTCCCGCATCTTTTAAAATTAGAAGTTTGTTCTCCGAAGTTGTTGATCCGTTTACCGAATTTCCTTTTGCAATTAATGCTTTAGCTAAAGGAAGTCCTAACCAACCACAGCCAAGTATACTTATTTCTGTCATTTTTCTCTTTTAAGGTGCAAAGTTACAAAGTTGCAAAGGTTCAAAGGTTTTGTTTCACGCAGATTTAAAAGATTTAAGCTGATATCCGCAGATAATTATTTGCAAATTGAATCTGCAAAAATCTGCCGAATCTGCGTGAAAAAAAAAAGATTTATAAAGTTAACGTAAATCTCACTTTGTCTTTTCCTTTTGCGCCCATTCTGTTATAGAATTTAATGGCTCTTGTATTGAATTCGGGTGTTTGCCATTGAATATTGACGCAGTTATTTTCGGTTCCGATTTCTTTTAGCTTTTCTATTAACTTTTCGCCAATTCCTAAACCTCTCGTTTCTTCTTCCAAAAACAGGCAGTCCATATAGAGAAATGTTTGTGCGTTCCAAGTAGAAAAATCAAAAGTGTAGGACGCGTAACCAACGATAGTTTCTTCTGTGGCAACAACCAAGCAGAATAATTTTGGATTCTGGCCAAATATAGCATTCTTTAAACCTTCTTCTTTTCCTTCTGGAGAAAATTCAGCTTTTTCAAATTCGGCGTGTTTTTGACATAAAATAACCAATTTAGGGAGGTCGGAGACTTTACAGTTTCTTATTGAATATTCCATTGTAAATTGATTTCGTTTTGTAAAAAGCTGATGAAGTGATGAAAATAATCGGGGTAATTTTCATTGGCACGCGTAGCAATAAAGTGTTTTCGCTTCAAACCATTTTTTCCAATTTTGATTGCTTTAATCGGATTGTTTTTTAAATGTGGCTGCAGTGCCCATTTTGCCATAGACATAACGCCCATATCTGCTTTTACCATTTCTAGAGAAGCTTCTGTTAAAGGCATTGGAGTTATTTTCTTCGGATTTACTTTGGCTGGAGCCAAAAGAAACTGATAAATGGTAACGGTTTCCAGCGGAAGTGAATGGATAATCAAATGTTCGCTGATGAAATCCTCAGCAATTACATATTTTTTGTCTGCCCAAGAATGATTTTCGGAAACGACCATTACCATTTCGTCTTGAAAAAGTTCGGTGTATTTGATATGGTTGTCTTTAATGGTATCGCTTACAATGGCAATATCAATGGTGTTTTCTAATAATTTCTGTAGCGGAATGTGTGTTGCTTCGGCTACAATTTTTAATTCTACATTGGGATATAAAAGATGAAATTGCTTTAAAACCGATGGAAGCCAGTGATAACTCGAGAAACATTCGGTACTAATCCTGATTTCGCCAGATTCGCCAAAAACCATTTGTTTGATCTGAGTTTCAGTTTCAGCAAGCTTCGTAAGGATTTCATTGGCTACGTCATAAACTTTCTCGCCCGCTTTTGTGAGAACCAATTTTTTATTGACTCTCAAAAAAATAGCAGTGCCCAATTGATATTCGGCCTCTTTGAGCTGATGACTTAAAGCCGATTGCGTTAAATGGAGTTTATCGATCGCTTTCGTGATGCTTCCTTCTTCTACGATTGCTTTTATCAACTTTAAGTGGCGGATTTCCATTTTTTGACGAATTAATACACAAAGAAACAAAATTTTAGATTGGCTTTTGTATGAAAAAAAGTAATGCTTTTGATGAATTCTTTTCGTTTTTATGGCATGAAATCATCTGCTACTTTTGGAAAACAAAATCAATAAAACACAATCAAAATGGAAGCACAAATTAAACATTACGAAAACAAGTTAGCTTATGAAATGGATCCTTCAGATTTATTTGAAGCTTTAAACGATGGTGAAAAAATTATTGTAATCGATGCTAGAAGAGCTTTTGGTTACGATGAAGAACATATTCCTAATGCGATTAATATTCCGCACCGCGAAATGAATGCAGAAACCACTAAACATTTAGATAAAGAGGTGTTGTATGTAACGTATTGCACCGGAATTGGCTGCAATGCTTCAACAAAAGGCGCTTTGAATATGACAAAACTAGGATTTAAGGTAAAAGAATTAATTGGTGGTCTAGAATGGTGGAAAATTGATGGTTTTGCAACTGAAGGCACAAAAGGAGAAAAACAAGGCTTAAAAATAGAATGCGCTTGCTAAAAAAGAAAAAGGCAGACTTTATAATTACAAGTCTGCCTTTTTTATTTGTGATTATATATGGCTTTAAAAGTATTGCAGAAAATTTGTTGCCATAACATAAGTTTTAGCTTTTATTAAGGTTGCGGTTGCGTAACGGGCTTGATGCTGTCTTTTGGAACAGCCAAGCTATCTGCCGGAACTACAGGCTCAATTGGTTTTACAGGTGGTGTGTATCGTTTGATTTTCTGCTGAATCATAACAGCATCATTTAATACAAACGGTGTTGGCATCATCCAATTTTCTCTTGGCTTAACATTTAATAACGGATTGCTCATTAAATCAAAAGAGCTTTCAATTAAATCCATATCAAAAATAGCCAATTTGTTGATGTAGAAATCCATTTCAAGCGGTTCGTTGCCTACAACATAATAGCATAAAATTTTGCTGCCTTCTCTTTCAAAACGATTTCCTTTTTCGCCAGAAGTTGACACTCCATTTGCTTTAAAGTTATAGAACGTCATTTTTGGATTTGCATAAATATCGTAACGGTTTACTTTTCTGTTTGGAGTAATTCGGATTTTTAAATATCTATTATTTCCAATAACGCTGTCTCTCAGAAACTGAATTGTTGGTTTTGGCAGATTAACAACAGGGGCAAAAGCGCTGTACGTAAATGTTGTATTGTATTTGCTTGATAGCGGAAGTGTATTTAAACCCACTGCTTTTTGGTTTTTCTCACCTAGATAAGATCTGGTCCAATCGTCCAAATTCGTATCATAAGTCGTCCAAACAGCAGAATTATTGTCGGCATTATAAACATAAAGTAAGCTGTTTGATTTGGCTTTGCCGTATTCGTAACCTGAGTTGTATCCTGCGTAAGCGAAAAATGCGATAGAAGTAAGGAAGAATACAATGATCCAAGCTCCTTTTTTAGCAAAATCTCCAAATATTGGAAGTAATAATCCGAACAATAGAACGGTTAAAATAGCACTTCCATACAATATTTTAAGACCTAAACCAATTGGAAACATTACAATAAAAGGTGCTACAATGGCTAAAGCAGGAATAGAGAATATTAAATTCATTGCTAAACTATAATGTTGCGTGAAGACAAAAATTCCGAATAGCAATATTCCGAAATAAACAGGAATAATTAAGAAACCAGCCCCCGTTAAGCTGTTGGCTAAAAAGGCGTTAATGATAATCCAAAGCAATAAAGGAGCCACAAAATGGTTCATGGTAGTTTTAGCTTCAGAGAAATGATGGTAGAAAGCAAAACAAATCGCAATGCTTAAAGTAACAAAAGCACCAATATAAGCATGACCATTATAGGTAAATCCGTTTAAAAGATCAGAGTACTGCGGATAAATTTCAAGAATAAGTTTCCATCCTAGAAATGTGACCAATCCTGCAATTATAATGGATCCTAAAAGCGGAACAAAACCTTTGAATATTTCGGTGAAAGTGATGATTCTTTTTACTCTTCCGACAAAAATGAATAGAACCAATAGTCCAAAAGCAATCAGCGTCATTGGCATTACCCAAGTAAACGGATAACTAATGAATGAAAAAGGCGCACTGAAATAAACATTATCTTCTGTAGATTCTGTTTGGTTCAAATCAATGTTTGTAAAGTATTTTAGCAAAGGCATGATGTAAGTGCCTTGATGCGCTAAGGTAGTTTTGTTTAAATGTTGAATATCATCTTGCTGTGTATGATAGTTGAAATGTCCATCAATAAAAGCAAAATTGAATCCCTGAATATTTCCTTGTTCTCTAAAAACAGTTAAATCAGTATCATTTGGAAGCATTTTATAAATGCTGTACATCAAAGAATTTGAAACAGGATGAGAAGGCTTTGCTTTAGTAAATTCCTCAACCAGAGCCTGATTTCCTTTGTTGGTTTCCATCAGCATATAACTTGGACCTGAAGTTCCTCTTGCTTCAAAGTTTAAAACCAAACCAACGTCTTTTGCCCAAGGATGTTTGTTTACAAATAAAGCAGCACCGTTTAATCCTAATTCTTCGGCATCAGAGAACAATATGATAATATCGTTTTTTTGAGGATGTTTGGAGTATAAAAAGGCACGTACACCTTCTAAAATTGTTGCAACACCAGAAGCATCATCGCTAGCACCTTTTGAGAAAGAATGCGGTGCACTGTCATAATGAGAAAGAAGTAAAAGTGCTTTTGTATTGTTTGTTCCTTTAATACGAGCCAAAATATTTTTTGACTTTACCAAAAGACCTTTATCATTTAGAGTAAAACCTTCCTGAACACTCGTTTCTAATCCAATTCTGTTTAATTCTAGTGTAAGATAATTAGCAACAAGTTCGTGATTAGTAGATCCAACATAGTGTGGTTTCTGTGCTATAATCCCAACCTGGTTAAAAGCTCTTTCGGTCGAAAATTCGGCAAGCGCTTCGTCGTCCTTAGAGATTCCTTGCGGCATCATCGTGGCGTATATAATGCCAAGTAAAGCTAAAACGCAGACTATGGCTAGAATTGAGGTGGGGTTTTTTCTCATGGTAAATTAATACTAACTATATTTCTTTTTTAACAAGCATAAAATAATCATTGTCCAAGGAACGGTAGCCTTGGTCATACAAGAAATAATATGTATTTCCTGTCTTGGTCTGTAAGATGTTTGTAAAGAACTCAAAATCAAATCCTTTTGTTAATAGTTTGTCTCGAGAAGCTTTAGATTTTCCATCTACATTTAACTCTGCCAAAATACGGTAATTTTTGCGTAACTTGTTGTTTATATTTCGCATGAAATTCGTGCTATCTTTATTTATTTTGTTATTGTAGGCATTTCGACAACTATCAGAACAGAATTTCTTGTCTTCTCGGCCGAAAATTTTGGTAGAACATTCGAGGCATGTTTTCATGAATTCATTTTTTTAATTTCGTAAAGATCTGTTCTTCGGTCTTTTAATGTTTTTACGCTACCATGTTCGTGAAGTTCTTTCAATAAATTTAAATCAACATCAACAATAAGCGTCATTTCTGTGTTTGGAGTAGCTTCAGCTTTGATTCCATTACTTGGAAAAGCAAAATCAGATGGCGTAAATACAGAAGATTGCGCATATTGAATATCCATATTGTTCACTTTCGGAAGATTTCCAACGCAACCTGCTATGGCTACATAACACTCATTTTCGATGGCGCGTGCTTGCGAACAATGTTTTACACGGGTATAACCATTTTGAGTATCGGTCAAAAATGGTACAAAGAGAATATCCATTCCTTCATCTGCCAAAAGTCTCGAAAGTTCTGGAAACTCGACATCATAGCAAATTAGAATTCCGATTTTTCCACAATCGGTATCAAAGGTTTTAAATTGAGATCCACCTTTCATTCCCCAATGTATAACTTCGTTGGGTGTGATATGAATTTTGGTATACATTTCTGAAGTTCCGTCTCTTTTGCATAAAAAGCCAACATTATAGAGATTTCCGCCTTCTAAATAAGGCATACTTCCTGTAATAATATTGATGTTGTATGAAATGGCAAATTCCTGAAACTTTTTTCTAATAGGATCAGAGTGGCGAGCCAATTCTCGAATGGCTTCTGCTTCAGATAAGTGATTATAATCGGCCATTAAAGGCGCAATAAACAATTCCGGAAATAAAGCAAAGTCAGAACCATAACCCGAAACAGCATCAATAAAAAATTCTGCTTGTTCAAAAAGTGCTTCAACATTATTAAGCGGACGCATCTGCCATTGAATTAATCCTAAACGGATAATGTTTTTCTTTAAATTAATCAGTTTCGGACTATCATCATAGTAAATATTGTTCCACTCTAATAAAACTGCAAATTCTTTCGATTCTTCGTCACCTTCCAAATAATTTTTGATGACTCTCAAAACGTGAAAATCATTGCTCAATTGAAAAGAAAGAACAGGATCATACAATTCTTTGTTGCGCACTTTTTCTATATACGCTTTTGGAGACAGTTTTTTGGCGTGTTCTCTGTAATTTGGAATTCTTCCCGCAAAGACAATTGCTTTTAAATTCAGCTGTTCGCAAAGCTCCTTTCTTGCATCGTACAATCGGCGTCCTAAACGTAAGCCTCTATAATTTGGGTGAATAAAAACATCTATTCCGTATAAAATTTCCGCATTTGGATTATGGGTCGAGAAGGTATAGTTACCGCTAATCTGCTGATAATTATGTCTTTTTTCTACCAATTTTTCATCAACAATAAGAGATAGGGCAGAGCCAACTACTTTTCCATCAACCAAAATAACCAGCTGTCCTTCTGGAAAAATAGAAAGCAGTCTTTCTATGTCGTCAGATCCCCAATAAGAATCTGCCATTTCTGGATATGATTCAATCATCGATTTCTTTAATTGTCTATAGTCCTCAATTTCAAGGTTTCGTAACTCTACTTTTTTAATTTTTGCCTGCATATCGTAAGATTTATCTCAAATATACAAAAAACAAATTCCATTTACAAACGGTTACAAATAGTTACAGTCGATAGTAAATAGTTAATAACCGACTGCCAGTATTGAGGTTTGCCATCTTTGCAGTGTTGAATTCGATAATCGATTCAAATTAATAGTAACATTAAAATAGTATACGCCATGAGTGCAATTAGAAACAAAGTACAATTAATCGGGAATGTTGGTAATGACCCAGAAATTAAAACATTAGAAAGTGGTAGAAAACTTGCTCATCTTACGATCGCAACAAATGAGATTTATAGAAACGATAAAGGCGAAAAAGTAGAACAAACAGAATGGCACCGAATAACAGCGTGGGGTAAAACGGCTGAGATAATTGAAAAGTATGTTGTAAAAGGGAAAGAAATAGCTGTTGAAGGGAAACTAACACACAGAAGCTATGATGATAAAAACGGAGAAAAGCGTTATATAACCGAAGTGGTTGTAAATGAAATTCTACTATTGAGTAAATAACGCTTTTGCTATATAAATTTTAAAATATTCCATTAGGAATATCTCATCGGTAGAAAAAAAAGGTTTTGTTTACGTTGTGTCCTGTAGGGACACCTGATTTATGGAATAACAGATCTTTTTCACCAATCAAACGTTCCTACGGAACGTAAAACCGCAATTTAAATTGAATTCTACCAATGAGACATTCCTACGGAATGATTTTTTAGAAGTAGAAAATGATTTGCTAAATCGGAAAGTCCCAAAGTTCGAATTAAACCCGACAGGTTTTAAAAACCTGTCGGGTTTAATATTTTAAAGAAATTTTTTTTATAAAATTGAAACGCCATTAGCATCGGTTGTAAGCACTTCGCTCATATAATCAAAAAAAGGCCTCATATTTTTGAATGCGTCCAAAGCCATTTCTAAAAATTGCGGACTGAATACTTCATCATCAGTAAAACGTTTTATGACTAAGAATTGTTTGAAACGTAGTAAATCAATAGCTGGATGATCAACATCAAAACCTTTTGGTTTTGTTTTGAGCTGTTCTCCTTGCAGAGTGCCAAAATTGCTTTTGAAAGAATCTGAATTCAGGATTTCCTGAAAGGTTTCGGGATCGTGGGCAAATTCAGTTCTTATTCGTTTTAAATCTGCAGCATTTGGCCCCCAAAATCCACCAGCGAAAAAATTGTTCCCTTTTTCCAGATGGAAATAGTAACCGCCGCGTCTCGCTGCAGTTGCTCGAGTATAACTTCCGCCCCAAAATGTTTTGAAAGGAGTTTTGTCTTTAGAAAAACGTATGTCTCGATAAATTCTATAAACACTTTTTTTGCCCGAAGCATTTTCTAGAACATCACTTTTGGAAAGTTCTTTAAGTAGTGCGCCAGCAAAATTTTCAATATGATTGAGTTCTATCAAATATTGTGGTTTATGCTCTTCAAACCATGGTTTATTGTTGTTCATTTTCAGCTCAGCCAAAAAATCAAGACTGGATTTGGGAATTGTAATATCGTTTTCCATAATTGAATTTAAAAATCGAAAAATAAACTGCAATTTAAAACTAAAAAACCCACCAGAGAAATCTGATGGGTTTTTCTATATCGCGTTAAGCAGTTTTTTTGAATAAGTCAAACATAGGACAGCGCGAGCAGCGTTTCTTTTCGCTCTTTTTATATTTCTCACAGCAAGAAGATTTACAGTTTTCAATCTTCTTAATTTTATCAAGGATATCTTTCTTTTTCTTTTTATCCTTTTTTTTGTCCTTGTCTTTTTCTTTCTTGCTCACTTTTTCCTCTGAATTTTAAAAACAGAGACAAATATAAATCAAAAAAGTTATTTTTAAACATTCTAAATAAACTTTAACTTTTTTTATTTAGGATTGATAGCAATTGAACTTGTAACTGTTAATTGCTGAATATCACGATCAAACAAATAAAGTCCACCTTTGTCATCGCCAATTAAGTTGATTTTATCCAAAATAGATTTAGCTGTAGCCTCTTCCTCAATTTGTTCAGAAACGTACCATTGCAAGAAATTGTGTGTCGCATAATCTCTTTCTTCAAAAGTAATGTGCACTAATTCGTTGATAGATTTCGAAACAAAAAGTTCGTGATTGTAAAGCTCCTCAAACATCTCTTTAAAAGTAGTATAAGTTGTTTTTGGCGCTTTAAGATCTGTTACCTGAGCGTGTCCTCCGCGTTCGTTTACATACTTAACTAGTTTAAGCATATGTGCGCGCTCTTCATCTGACTGTGTATACATAAATTGAGAGATTCCCTCTAATCCTTGTACTTCAGCCCAACAAGCCATAGAAAGATACGTTTGCGAAGATTCTGCTTCTATGCGGATTTGCTTGTTTAAAGCCGATTCAATATTTTTTGCTAACATAATAAGTGTCTTTTTTGTAAAATTAAGAAAAATTATTCATTTCATTTTTTAGAAACCTTTAAAACATTAGACTTTTGGGTTAACTCTCAATAAAATTTTGCTAATGAGACAATTTCTGGAATTATTTCTTAAACCAAAAAAGCCCTTAAGAGAATATCTTAAGGACTTTTTAATTCAAATCTAAAAATGAACTATTTTACAATAAAAGTAACTCTTCTAGCTAATCTTCTAGCTTCATCAGAATCTTTTTGAATAGATGTATCTGCGCCATTCGCAATAACATTTAAACGAGAAGAAGCGATTCCAGCTTTTTCAAAAATAGTTTTTACGTTTGTCGCTCTCGTGTTAGATAGTTTTTCATTGTACTCCGCTTTTCCAACTTGGTCTGCATAACCAATAAGATCAAGAGAAGCAGAAGGGTTTTTTCTTAAGTAATTTAAAACCACATCAATAGCAGCAGTTGAGTTCTCGATTGGAGTTGTTTTGTTGAAATCGAAATAAACGCTGTAATACTTGTCATTAATCATTCTTCTGATTAATTCATTATCACTTGGTTGAGGTGTTCCTACTTGTTTTTCAATAACTACTTCTTTTTGCGTAGGTCTGTTTTTGATTTGTGTTTCAAGATCAGCTATTTTGCTTTCTAGAGCAGAAATATCGGCATTGTTGCCCTCACTTGCGATTACAGTCCAGTCAGCATGTTTTGTGTTTTTACCTAAGTAAACATTTAAGCCAACAGTTCCGTTAAAAATCAATCCAGAAAAACCTCTGTTTTGAGCAACATACGCTCCATTAAAAGTATGGTCTTGTGTTGAATTTAGAATAGTTGAGAAATCTCCAGTTAAAGCTATTCTGTCTGATAATCTTATCTGCCCAGTTACACCAGCAATAAAGTTACCTACTTCGTCTGCTCCTTTAAAATTATCATTTCTTAACTGACCATAGCCAAAACCAGCATGTCCTAATAAACCAATGGTATTTGTCCAAGTTTCAAAATTCATGATGCGTCCTAAGTTGGCAACAGCTTGTAAATCTACTCTATAGTATTTTGAGTCAAAATCAATAGAGCTTCCTTTTGCAGTAAAACTGTTGTATCCAAAATCTGCTTTCAAACCAAATTTGTTGTTAAACATATAGCGAACTCCTAAATCTCCTGTCCATGGACTCACAGTGTTAGTTGTATAACCGTTATTAAATGGTCGTTGCGGTTTGTTAAAACCTGCGCCTAAATCTACAGACCATTTATTATAATTGCTATTGCTTTCTGTTTGTGCATGTACTCCAGTTAACGCTAGTGCAAATGCAAGAGTCATTACAATTTTTTTCATTATTTTTTGCTTTTAAATTTTCGTTCAAAACAACAACAAATTGTAAGTAAAAACTTTCTCTAAAAGTCAAAAAAGTATTAAAATAGGACAATAGCTTAAAGTTAACGACTTGAAATAAGGAGAATATTAAAAATAAACAGGAACTAGATGTTTTAAATTACTGATAAACAATAGTTTAATTTAGTTTGTCATCAAATTTGCGTAGAACCAGTTGTTTCGCAATAATGTTGTAATAACTTAAAATGGTATAATTACTAAGTTTGAGGGTATAAGGAAGAACAGCTTCTTTGTGCGAATCTAGAAAATAATAGATTTTATCAGCAGCAAAAGGCTCTTGTTTTTCTTGGGTTAATTCTAATTTTTTGGTCCAGATGCTCTCGAAAAAAGCAGAGTAGTTTGTTTCAATATTGTAATAACTGTTGGAAGGGAAATCTCCAAAAGGGTCATTAAAATTGAAACCATTGAGAGAAACTGATTTTAAATCGCTACCCGATCCTCCTAAGGTGATAAATAGATTTTTCTGGTTTTTATACACCGAAAGACCGGCATCAAGAGAAGATAAGACTTTTAAAAATTTTGCAGTATTTTTTAACTGCTTAGGTTCATGATCTTCAATCTGCATGAGTAGAGGCGAATTACTAAAACGAATAGTGTCGTTTTTTGAAACTGTAAAAGTTTTTATAGAGGCGCCAGATGCATAATCTTTAATATCAAACAAAAGTTCGTCACCATTAACATTGATTTGATACAATTTGTTTTCGTGGTAAAAAGAATTAGTCGTTTTTGGATTTTTATTTCCAATAGGTTTCATAAACGTTTTTTCTTTTATTTCCAGACTTTCCAAATCGATATCAAATAATTGGGTTTTTCTAAAACTTTGGTCCAAAGTTAGAATCAAACGGTTTGGAAGCGTATAAATTTTGCTTTTTGCACTTACTTTATATAACGGATTATACTCGCCAGAATCCATTTTTTCAATCGGGTTTTCATTCAAAATTTGGTTGAATGTTCTCGGTTGGGTTTTTCTATCTATAAATTTGAAAGAGCTGAAATCGAAAAATCTTTCCTCTGCCATTCCGTTTTTAAAAACAAAAGCAGTCAATGCCTGTTTTGTTTTGCTTTGCATCAATAAATAAAAATTGTTGTCTTTTTGATATTGCGTTAAAAGATAATTGTCTTCAAGCGGAATTTGAAACTTTAATGCTCTGGAAGTTTTATTTTCCAGATAATATTTAATCAAAATGATTGTTTTTTCTTCTTTCGAAAACCAATACAAAGTCGGATTTCCGTCTTCGCTAAAGCTGTATCCCATCAAAGATCTGTTTTTTATGTATTGGCGGGAAGTGACAAATTTATCTCTTAAGAATAAAGCGCTATTGTATTTTAATATGGAAAGGCTGTCTGCACTTGCGGCAAAAACAAATACATCGTGAGTAGCTGTATTTTCGCCAGTTATGATTTCAGATTGTCCTATTTCGTTTTTTAAATCGATGGTATAAGAGGTCAGCACTGTTTGACTTAGCAAAGCAGTACTGGAGATTAAAAACAAAAAAAGGAAAATTCGTTTCATATGCTTTTAGGCGCAAAAATCATTCCGATTATTATTGATTCATAAGCTCTTGAAAAAGATCTACAAATTGACCCACATGCATTCCGTCCATTAAACCGTGATGCACATAAACAGCCATAGACATGGTTCTTTTTCCCGTTTCGGAAACCATCATTTTGCCAAACGAAATTTTTGGACAGCTGTCAGGATATGTAAAACTGCGTGCATGTGTGATTGAACTAAAATTCAACCACGGAATTGCCGAAAAATGAATTAGATTATCATCATCAAAAGATCTTGTGAAAAGTCCAGTTGTGTTTTGAATGCGCTCGATTTCGGTTAATGCAATTTGTTCGAATGTTTTAAAATCTGGGTGATATTCAATTAAAGAAAACCCAAAAGTGCCATCTTCACGACCAATTGTTGCCGAAGCATCGATCTGGTCATTGATATATATTTTATTTTCTGAAATTCGATATCTAAAATTTTCGATTGCGTTTACCGCAGTCAAAGTTTTATGCAAATAGAAAATGAAGAAAGAAGCATTTATATTTTTTGCAGTTTGATACGCTTTCGTACAATCGATTTCTACAGTGGCACCAAAAAAAGGTTCTTCCATTTGTTTAAAATGGGCAAAATGCTCTTTTCTATTCCAATTTTCTAGGTCTAAAAGTGTTTTCATTATAATAAATTCGGAACCACTTCTGCAATAGTTTCAAATGAACTAAAATGCTCGTGTTCTATAGTGTGATTAATTTTTTCGTGTTCCCAGGTAGTATGAAACGGAATATGAACGGCGTAACCGCCGATTCCTAAAACTGGCAGAACATCTGATTTTAATGAATTTCCGATCATTAAAAATTCGTGCGCCTGAATGTCTAAACGTCCTAAAAGTTTCTGGTAATCGATTTCTTGTTTGTCTGACATTACTTCGATATGGTGAAAATAATGTCCCAAACCAGAACGATGCAATTTACTGTGCTGATCTTTTAAATCGCCTTTTGTAGCAACGACCAATTTATATTTTCCTTTTAAAGCAGCGAGAGTTTCTTCAATTCCGTCTAGAAGCTCGATTGGTTTTTCTAGTAATTCTTTTCCGTATTGGATAATCTTTTCAATGACTTCCATCGGAATAGTATTGTTCGAAATGTTCATTGCCGCTTCAATCATCGAAAGGATATAACCTTTGATTCCGTAACCGTACAGAGGCAGATTGGCAATTTCTATTTTAAATAATTCTTGCGAAATGCCTTGATGCGAAAGATAATCTTCCATCAAAGCGCAAAATTTATGTTCGGTTTCCTGAAAATAAGGTTCGTTTACAAACAAAGTATCATCAGCATCAAATGCGATTACTTTTAGGTTTGGTATTTTAGTTTTATGTAACATAATGTTTTTTGTTTCAAGTTTCAAGTTTTCTTTGTTTCAAGTTTTTTTAGTCACGAATTCACTAATTTTTTGACTGCTTCTGACAATTGAATCGTGAATTACACTAATTTTTTGCCACTCCCGATAGCTATTGGGATATTAAGATTAGAATGATTTTTTAAAATCTGCTCAAATCTGCTGAATCTGCGTGAAACCTTTTTCTTAATCCTTAGAAAAAAGCCCTTTCAAAGAAATTGTTTTATCGTAAAAAGTAATTCGGATTCCGAAAAGCAGAATAATTCCGCCGAAAACCATTTGTAAAGTTATTTGTTCTTCCAAAAACAACCAAGCTAAAATTGAGGTAATTACAGCTTGACTCAATAAACTTAGCGAAACTCTCGTTGCACGCATGTGCTGAGTCGCATAACTGATCGAAAGCCATGCACACAATTGACAAATTACTGCTTGAAGAACAAGTACAAACCAACCTGCATTTGAAAATCCGGTGAAAGGTTCGCCTAATGCGTAACATAAAATTCCTAAATAGATGCTTGAAGCGAATAAACTAATGGTCATAAACGAAAGAACATCGACTTCTGAAAGAACATTTTTGCTGACCAAAAGATAAATGGAATACAGAATTCCAGATAAAACGGCAAATAGAAATGCTTTATCGAAGTTTAAATCGATAAAAAACTCAAAACCGACCAAAGTTACCATTCCGAATAAAGCGACTAATGTTCCGATCCAGAAATTTGTTGCGGGTTTTGCTTTCAGAAAAAAGAAAGAGCCAACTCCAACCCAAACTGGAGATAAATTGGTTAACAATGAAGCCTGAGTCGCACTTGATTCCTGAATGGCGATATTCCAAACGGCAACATCAGACGAAAATAAAACACCGCATAGTATTGCCAAAAGAGCAAATTTTAATTTTGGAAGTTTGAAATTACGGCTGAAAATGACATAAGGTAAAAGCAGCAGTACAGCAAAAAACATTCGGTAAAATGCCGAAATCAATCCTGGTGTTAAACGTAATTTTACCAATATCGGAAAAATAGATATGCAGAGTATACCGCAGATTAGGGCTAATCTTGGTTTTGTGAGTTTCATTTTTAGTTTATTTTTTCAAGTTTTTTTGGTGCATAGTTTAAAAAGAAAATTGCGTGAATCAATTAAATTTTAATCGACTCACGCAATTTATAAATATACAAATATTTAGTTTACAGTCGCTCCATTTGGCGCATCAGCATCTGGATTTACAAAAACCAGTTTCCCTTCAGCATTTGTTGTCATCAAGATCATTCCTTGGCTTTCAACGCCACGTAAAGCTCTTGGAGCAAGGTTTGCTAATACAGAAACACGTTTTCCGATAATTTCTTCTGGCGAAAAACTCTCTGCAATTCCCGAAACAATCGTACGAACATCAATTCCTGTATCTACTTTAAGAACCAAAAGTTTGTTTGCTTTTGGCATTTTTTCAGCTTCTAAAATAGTTCCAATACGAATATCCATCTTTGCAAAATCCTCAAACTGAATTAAATCTTTTTGCGGATCTGGTTGTTTGCTTTCAGCTAAATTAGCTGTTTTTGTTGCTTCCAATTTATCTATTTGCTTTTGTATTTCTTCATCTTCGATTTTAGCGAAAAGCAATTCTGCTTCACCAATTTTATGTCCTGCTGGCAACAAATCTGAGTTTTCAGAAATATCATTCCAACCTAATGTTTTATCAAGAATAACATCTGTAGCTCCAGGATGATTTTCTTTTAAGAATTTACTAAATCCTTTAAAGTGTTCTTTAAGATCATTAAGATTTAAGATTCTTGACAATTTAGCAGCTGTAAACGGTAAAAATGGTTCTGCTAAAACGCTTAACGCAGCAGCAATTTGCAAGGCCACATACATTTGAGTTTTTACTCGCTCTGGATTGTCTTTCATAACTTTCCAAGGCTCTTCGTCAGCAAGATATTTATTTCCTAAACGAGCTACATTCATCAATTCGCCTAAAGCTTCACGGAATCTATAACGTTCAACCGAACTTGCAATTACAGCAGGATACGCTTTTAATTCGTTTAAAGTAGCTTCGTCAATTTCAGTTAATTCATTTGGAGTTGGAATAACGCCATCATAATACTTATTTGTTAAAACCACAACGCGATTCACGAAGTTTCCGAAAACGGCAACCAATTCGTTATTATTTCTAGCTTGGAAATCTTTCCAAGTAAAATCGTTATCTTTTGTTTCAGGAGCGTTTGATGTTAAGGCATAACGCAAAACATCTTGCTTGTCTGGAAACTCTTCTAAATATTCGTGTAGCCAAACTGCCCAGTTTTTAGAAGTCGAAAGTTTGTTTCCTTCCAAGTTCAAGAATTCATTTGCTGGAACATTATCTGGTAAAATATAACTTCCTTCAGCTTTAAGCATTGCTGGGAAAATGATACAGTGAAAAACAATATTGTCTTTCCCGATAAAGTGAACCAATTTAGTTTCTTCATCTTTCCAATACGGTTCCCAATCTTTTCCTTCGCGCGCTGCCCATTCTTTCGTAGAAGAAATGTAACCAATTGGCGCATCAAACCAAACATAAAGTTTTTTGCCTTCGGCACCTTCAACAGGAACATCAATTCCCCAATCCAAATCACGTGTTACGGCACGAGGTTCTAAACCTGCGTCGATCCAAGATTTTACTTGTCCGTAAACATTAGTTTTCCAGTCGTTTTTATGACCAACTAAAATCCATTCGGTTAAGAAATCAGAATAACGGTCTAAAGGTAAAAACCAGTGTTTTGTTTCTTTAAGAATTGGAGTTTCGCCCGTAATAGTCGATTTTGGATTGATCAAATCTGTGGCGTTCAAAGTAGATCCGCATTTTTCGCACTGATCTCCGTAAGCTTCTGGATTATCACATTTTGGGCAAGTTCCAACTACAAAACGATCTGCTAAAAACTGATTTGCTTTCGCATCGTATAATTGTTCTGTTACTTCCTCAATAAAATCTCCTTTATCATACAATGTTCTAAAGAATTCTGAAGCAGTATCGTGATGAATTTTTGCTGAAGTTCTTGAATAATTGTTGAATGAAATTCCGAAATCTTCAAATGACTTGCGAATAATTCCATCATATTTATCAATAACTTGTTGTGGTGTAACTCCTTCTTTTTTGGCTTTCATAGAGATTGCAACCCCATGTTCATCGCTTCCGCAGATAAATGCTACATCTTTTCCTTGTAATCTTAAATATCTCGAATATATATCCGCAGGAACATAAACTCCCGCCAAGTGGCCAATATGTATAGGTCCGTTGGTGTAAGGTAATGCCGCCGTGATAGTATATCTCTTAGGATCTTGTATCATAATTCAATTTTATTGAGTGCAAAAATAAGCAATAGAATTGAGATTTTAATATTACGCTTGAATTCGCTAGAGTTTTTAATGGGAATTATGATTTTTTTATCTCGCAAAGACTCAAAGTCGCAGAGTTTTTTATAGCCACTCCCGATAGCTATCGGGATAAGAGGATTAAAAAGATTTTAATTTTAGACATGAATTGCCTCCAGCTTTAGCTGGAGGGTTTGTAATTATAAGGTGATTCGGCTTTAGCCAAACCCACGCATTAAGCTAAAGCCATTTTGTAGAATCCTTATTATTACATCCAGCTAAAGCTGGACGCAATTCAAAAAAAACTTTGCGATCTTGCGTCTTTGCGAGATTATTTGACGCCAATAAATAAAGTGCTTTGAGAGGACTCTGACTTCGCTCAGTCTGAAAAATAGTAGAAAAGAAGCTTTCTAATCCTTTTAATCTGTAGCCAAAATACATCTTATAGTCTTTTTGACTATATTTGAAAAAAAATATCAAAACATGAATAAAATATATATAACCTTTTTAATGCTGTTTTCGTTTTATGGTTATTCTCAATCACAATCAGAAAAGAATTTAAAGCAGGGGCAATATTCAAACCCAATTTTTGCGGGAGATTATCCAGATCCGAGTTTGTTGAGAGACGGAAAAGATTATTATGTTGTGCATTCTTCATTCGATTACTATCCCGGACTTTTAATTTGGCATTCGACCGATTTAATGAATTGGGAACCGATAACCAATGCGCTTCATAAATATGTTGGAGCTGTTTGGGCGCCAGATCTAATTAAGTACAATAACAAATACTACATTTATTTTCCAGCGAATAATACCAATTTTGTAGTTACGGCAGATTCTATAAACGGTCCGTGGAGTGAGCCTGTAGATTTGAAAATTGGAAATATTGATCCAGGACATGTGACAGATGACAAAGGAAATCGATTTTTGTATTTTAGTAATGGAGGCTATGTGGCTTTATCAAAAGACGGACTTTCGGTAACAAGCGAATTAAAGCATGTGTATGACGGTTGGAAAATTCCGCGCGAATGGAGTATTGAATGTTTCTGTATGGAAGGCCCAAAACTTTTCAAGCGAGGAGAATATTACTACTTAACTGTTGCCGAAGGAGGAACCGCTGGTCCGGCGACAAGTCATATGGTGATTTCGGCAAGATCAAAATCGCCTTTAGGGCCTTGGGAAAATTCGCCTCATAACCCGATTGTGAGAACGAACAGCAGTTCTGAAACTTGGTGGTCAAAAGGGCATAGTACCATTTTTGAAGATATAAACGGAAAATGGTGGATGATTTTTCATGGCTATGAAAAGGATTATTACAACTTAGGGCGTCAGACTTTGCTTCAGCCAGTAGAATGGACAAAAGATAATTGGTATAAAATTCCAGATAATATAGAGACTGATAAACCAATTGCAAAACCGCAAGGAAAAACACTTCCTGAATTTTCTTTAAGTGATAATTTTGAAGGTTCAGCTCTTAAACCGCAATGGAAATTTTATAGTGGGGTAGAAGCTTCAAGATTTAAAGTTGCTAATAACACTTTAACTATTGAAGGAAAAGGCGACGGAGTAGGAAACAGTTCTCCTTTAGTAGTTGTTCCAGGCGGACATTCGTATACGGCTGAAGTTGAAATGGAAATCGAAGGCAATGCAGTAGGCGGATTAACGCTTTTTTATGATAATAAATATTACTCTGGAATACTAGCAGATCAGAATAATATTTTGGCAAACTTGAGAGGATGGCAGTTTCCAACAGAAAAGAATACACATAATCGAAAAGTCTTTCTTCGTTTGAGGAATATCAAAAACACCGTAGATATGTTTTACAGTATTGATGGAAAAGACTGGAAGAAAATCGAGAATTCAGTTGAGGTTTCAGGATACAATCATAATGTTTTAAGCGGATTTTTGGGATTAAGAATTGGTCTTTGTTCAATAGGAAAAGGAAGTGTGAAGTTTAAGAATTTTGTTTACAATACACTATAGGTTTTTTGCCGCTAAGGCACAAAGTAGCTAAGATTTTTTATTAAGAATCTAAGTTTTTTAAGTTAGTTATCTGTGTTAATCTGCTTAAATTTTTTAATCTCGATAGTTTTCGGGAGCGTAAAACAATAATACTTTGTGCCTTCGCGTCTATGTGGCAAAAACCAATAAAATAGAACCAGTTTAAACTACGATTGACGTTTATAAATGACAATATATTTCGCAATCTTTGCATCCGAAAAAAACAAAATTTATGAGCAAGACTAAATTAATCATCAATAAAAACGGATCAATCAAAATTGAAGGAGATTTTGAAATCATGGATCCAGAAGGAACACTTTACGGTTTACAAGGAAGATCTGCATTAGGTCTTTGCCGTTGCGGACATTCAGCCAACAAACCATTTTGCGATGGAGCACACAGAAACAACTTCGAACACGATTCAAAGGCTTTCGATTTGCCGCCAATGAAAACGAACTAAGAAGTTCCATAGTTTTAAATATGTAAACCGCATTCTGCCAGATGCGGTTTTTTTTATGTAATTTTTTATAAAAGTAAGGTATTACTTAGAAAAAACAATATTACATTTACTGCAACATTAATTTCCTAAAAATGAAAAAACTAATAATACCACTACTATTTTTATTTTTTAGCATGAGTCAGGCTCAAACTGTAAAAACGGTTTCTACAGATTGGACATCTATAAGCCAGACCATTGCTATTCAGACTTCTGTGAAGAAAAAATTTAAAGTAACTGCTTATGTAAAAGTAGAAACTACAGAACCAAAATCATGGGCAGGAGTTTGGGCTCGTGTTGATACCAAAAACGATGAAGATGGCTTTTTTGATAATATGAGAGACAGACCGGTAAAATCTAAAGAATGGAATTCATACACTGTTGAAGGAACTGTCGATAAGAATAGTAAATCATTAAGTTTTGGAGGTTTATGTCTATTTGATGGGAAGTTTTATTTTGACAAGTTTGAACTTTTTATCGAAAATGATAAAGGTGTTTACGAACCTGTGACTGTTTTAAATTCAAGTTTTGAAAGTCCGATAAGTAATGGAGATGTGCCAAAATGGATTCAAGGAATAAGTAACGATGCTATTGTTAAAGTAAAAGAATATAAAATTACTTCGGACAAATCGAGTGTTGATGGAAAAAGCTGTTTGCTTATAGAAGGAAAAGGAATAAAACCGAGGTTAGAAGCTAAAATTGGAAATGTAGAAGGAGCGTCTCCAAAAATTGGTGATATGATTTCGATGTTGGAAGATCTTAAAGCCCGTGTTGAAAGAACAGTTAAAAACATGAGCCAATATGAAATCGATTATCTTCATGATGCAGAAGCAAACCGAATTGGAGCTTTGGTAATGCATTTGGCTGCAGCCGAAAAATATTATCAGGTCTTTACTTTTGAAAATAGAGATTTTAATGAAGAAGAAAAGAAAAAATGGGGGCCAGCATTAGATCTTGATCAGGCAGGAAGAGAAATAAAAGGACATGATATTCAGTATTATTTGGATATTTATAATGAAGTACGAGCAAAAACAATCGAAGAATTAAAGAAAAGAGACGACGCTTGGTTTGCAGAAGTACAAACAAGATACGATTGGACAAACCAATATTGCTGGTTTCATGTTATGGAACATCAATCGAGTCATTTAGGCCAGATTTTGTTCTTGAAAAAAAGAATTCCGCTAGAACAGAAAAAAACGTTACCGCAAGAGATTAAGAAATAAAAGAAAAGCTGCATTTTTTAAGATGCAGCTTTTTTAATTTATATATAAAGTTCTCCTTTCATGGTAATAATCGAAGAACCGCCTACTAAAATATCTTCTTCACGATTCATAACTTCAATCATTGAAGGCTGTTTTAATTTTACACCTTGAAGAATTTTATATTCTTGATCGGATTTAGTGAATTTCTTTTGCGTCAAAAAGCCAATTAACGGACCTGCTGCGGTTCCTGTTGCCGGGTCTTCATTTATTCCGATTATGGGATTAAAAAATCTTGTTTCTATTATGTGATCTAGACCTTCTTCAGCTGGAGTGAAACAATAAAATCCTTCAAAATCGTATTCTTTTGAAATTTCAATTAAAAGCTGATTGTCGGGAACAAAACTGTTAAGTATTTGACTGTTTTTTATAGGAACCATTGTATGTGCAACTTCTGTTTTAACTATTGTTGGCACAAAAGCATTTACATCTAGATCTTCAATCTTTAAGCCCAGCGCTACTGCAATTTTATAGGTTGGAATTTCTTGTTTGATAACCGCCGATTTTTGATGCATTTGGACAATTGGGTAAAGAGCCGTCAAATCAAAACTTACTGTTACCGGAATTGCCGAATGTTTCATAATTACAAAAGGCTCACTTTCATTTTGCTCCTCAAAAATAGGCATTCCTTTTAGCAGAGCGCCGCAAACTGCGCCTAATAAATTATGTCCTGCACCGTCGATTTCGATTCCGGTTGGAGTAAATGAACGCACTACAAGTGCTTTTTCTCTTGTAGAATAATAGACAAAAGAAGTTTCAGAATAGCGAAATTCTCTAGAAATATCCTGATAGGTTTCTAAGTCTAGATTTCCATCTGTAAAAACCACAGAAAGCGGATTCCCTTTGTAGCTTTCGTTTGAGAATACGTCTAAAACGTAGTATTCTAATGCCTTTCTTTTCCCCATATTTTTGTGTTTTGAAGCTAAACTAATTCTGAATGCAATAAAATTACGTTTTATTCTTGTATTTCATAGACACGTTTTGTTTTCAAGGCTGTTTTAAGTTTGCTTTTAGATTGAAATTTTACTTTCTGAACCAAAAAATGAAATTAGAAGAAGTTAAAAATCAATGAACAAGCATCTTATTTTGAATTAATTCGATTAATTTTAATTCGTTGTAAATAATATCTATTTATGGAGGAACTTACACATGTCAAATCAATTATCGGAATCATTTTAGGTTTGAGCTTAACTCATCTCATAAAAGGTTCGGTAATTTTTATTCAGCATCCTGGGCGCAAGAAGTTTTATTTTGTACATGCTTTATGGGTGTTTTACGTATTCCTGATGCTTATTCATTTTTGGTGGTGGGAGTTTAATCTAAAATTAATTCATAAGTGGTATTTTGCAGATTATTTCTTCATTATCTGTTATATCTTAATCTATTATTTGCTATGCGCGATTCTTTATCCCGACGATTTAGTAGATTATACAGGATATGAAGATTATTTTTACTCCCGAAAAAAATGGTTTTTCTCGGTTTTGGCAATAAGTTTTGGAGCCGATATAATCGATACGGCAATTAAAGGAGGCGACTATTTTTTATACAACCAAAACGAATATTTTGTTCGGGTTATAAGTCATATTGTTTTATGTTTATTGGCAATAAAAATAAATAATAAAAAGTTTCATACTATTTTAGCACTACTTTTTATTGCTTACGAACTCTCGTATATATTGAGATTATTTAATGTTGAATAGATAATAATTAAATGGAATTTAAGATGAAAATTAAAAGTCTTTCTCTAGGATTCTTTTTTCTTGTTTTAATAAATGAAGGAATTGCTCAAAATAAGATTAATCTTTTTTCTGAGATTAACTATAATTCGATTCCGTCAGTCAATTTAAACGAATACAAATCGGTTCAAGATCGCGATAGCCGACTTCAAAATCCTAATATTGCTTTGGGGGTTGCCATTTCTGGCGGCGGATCGAGAGCACAGTTTTTTAGTATGGGTGTTCTTTTAGGTTTGGAAGAAATTCAAGAAGAAAATTCGAACCGTAATTTTCTTAATGAAATTGATTATTTCTCGACGGTTTCAGGAGGATGTTATTCGGCTGGATATTATTTGACGATCTTGAAAAACAAACTGCAATATGACAACTGCAGTTTTAACGAATTTTACTTTTCAAAAGCCGATGCTTTCAAATCGGATGTCAATAAATCAGCTAACATTTTTTCTCTTTTGAATAATAGCAGAAACGAAAAAGGAGAAAAAATCTCTATGGCTCAACGTTTGGATTTCGAAGTTTTGCAGTATGACAGCGGCAATCCGGAGAATCAGAATAAGTTTAAAACTCAAATGCTTTTGTCTGATTTTTTTATTCCGAGAGAGAGCAAACTCAATCCGCAATTGCCCATTATGGTGGCCAACGGAACGGCTTACAACAATGGCGAGCGTTTTCCGTTCATGCCGCATATTATTCGCGCCTTAAAAATTAATTCATCTCTAGCTCCAAATAAAGCATCACTTTCGCTTGACGAAAATAACATCAATAACGGTTACGATTTTCCGCTCACTTATGCAATAACGGCGAGTTCGGCTTTTCCAGGAGTTCTTCCTAAAACTAAATTCGGAATCAAAAATCAAGATAAAATTTTATGTGTGATTGATGGCGGTGCGTCTGATAATATGGGTTACGAAACTTTGATAGAACTGCTTCACAATGATTCTAAAGTCAAAGACAAAAACAAAAAAGCGCTTTTTATTGATTGCTTGGGGCAAGGAAAGAAAGCGCCTTTTATAAATGATGGTAAAATTGGATTGCTTTCTTTATTGGAAACAGCTTCTTTATATACGGTTCAGACAAGATACATGACTTTTGAAAAAGATGTCGAAAATGTGTTGGATAAATACAGAATTCCGACTTCAAATTATCAAGTTATTGGTTTTACCACTTTAAGGGATTATTTGTTAACTCTGAAAAAAGATCAGAAATATGAAAATTTAGTTGCGCAACTCAAAGAAACCGATGATGAAGCTGCAAATTGGCTGAAACTTCATGACGATTTTAAGACAGAATTGATTGCAAAGTTTGGAACAGATAGTTTTAAGAAAGACAAATACGGCGAACCGCTACTTTCTAGTTTAGATAAAGGAAAATTTAAAGATTTTGATGCAAGCGAACTTTTAATGCTTTACGAATATGCTTCGCATGTTGAAACCAAACTAAAAACAACTCCAGAAGAAAAAGAGATGTTGTTGCTATCTGGACGTTTTGCGGCGTATTTAAAAACGAATGAATTGAAAGCTTTACTGATAGAAAATAAAGGGATTTAGTTATTGCTCAAAAATAACTTTTTTGTCTGTTTTATCAGTTTTGATAATGTCGTAAGGTCTTGATAATTTTAAAGTGCTATTTCCGTTTTGTAGTTTTTCGACTTTTACGATAATGGTATTTCGATTTTCGGTAATTTCAACAATATCAATAGAATGCCCTGCTGTGTTTTGGGTTTTATCGATTACTGCAATGACTTGATATTTACTGAAATCAATATTGATTTCAGTAAAATCTTTGGACAAATCGTTAGAAACATTCATTTCTGTAATTAATTTATCCCAAGCTTTTTGATCCTTAATAATTAGATGTCTTGGCGCAAGACTTTCATCATTAGGAAAAGAATCTCCTTTAGCTATTAACGAATATTGCACATCAGAATTTGGTAAATCATCATTCTCGCAACTTGTTAAAGCTAGCAATATGCTAAATATTAGGATAATCCTTTTCATGATTTTGGTTTTGGTTTTAAAACTTTTGCATAAAGTTTTGTCTATATAAACAGATGCATTTGTATCCAAATAGTTGCGTCAAAGGTGTTTAGTTTTATTGGCATCTTTATATTAGATAAAGATAACGCTAATTTTGATTAAAGATTGTGATGACTTAATGAAATATGCCAAAAACTTTATTTTCTTCCAAATTGTATTATTATTTCCCAACTTTGCACTAAAATCCTTTAAATAAAAACTAAAATGGAATTCGGTAAAATCATTATTTCAGAAACGGCGGCAAATAGCGAAAATCCTCAAGACATTGTTAATTCGAATATTTCGGTAATCAATTTAATGCGCGAAGAAAAAATAGACGACGATTTAATTCACGAAGATGCTTTAATGAGTTATTATTTAGATTTTTATGCGTCAAAATATGCTGAAGGAAATTTTTCGAAATTCGTTCATGATTCTGGCTGGAATAAAGAACTTAATGAATTAATCGAAGAAGGTTTGGCTTTAATTGGTGCCGAAAAGCATTTGGAATTATTTAAAGAACAAAGCCGCAAATTGCGTTTGCAGAGTAATATTAAATTAGGTAAATTTCTAAAAGAAAAATACGATGCTCCAAATGCTTTTAAAGATTTGCTGAATAACAATGCTTATTTTGAATTGGACGAAAATTTGGCCGAATTGAATGCTGCATTTTTAAAATCGCATCCCGATACAGAAGTTCTTTCGGTTGAAGAAATGTTTAAAACACTGGAAGAGTTTGTAGGCCACGAAATTAAGAGAGATTAAATTTTAATTTTTCTGCCGAGGTTTGTAAGAAAATTATATATTTGAAATGCCCTAAATTTCTAACAAATCAAAGCCTATGAAAAAAACGATTCTTTTAAGTGCCGTTTTGATGTTTTTATTTTCCTGCGGGAAGAATGAAAAAGCTAAAAACGATGCGGAAGTTCAGTATCAGGAACTGCTTTCAGAAACAAAAGCACATCTTGGTCATAATAAAAAGCCATTAAGAAAACTCATTTTTAAAAATCTGGATGAGATAGAAGATTCTAAAGAGATGAATCTTAATCTGCTCTCAAAAGTGGCATTAAACTTAAAAATTAAATATTCAGATATTAAAATTGCCGAATCAAGTTCGATTAATTATGATGATCAAATCACTTTTTTTGTTCTGACAACGGTATCACACGATAAAAAAGCATTCCGATCAGATGATGATGAAGAATTGGGAGATTATTTTCAGAGAAAATATCTCTTTGTAAATCGAGAAAATGGAAGCATAATTGCCGAAGAATTTGATGAAAATCTAGGTTATTACGATAATGAAGCCATTCAGTTTTCGAAATCGCATATTTTGAAAGATCTGTTTTTTTTAAACGAAAATACTCCTGCAATTGCTTTTTATACCGAAGCCAATGCCAGCAGCCGAATTGTTTTGTATTCGGAGAAGAAATTTACACTGGTTACTTTGGTTGACAACGAAATTAGAAAGGTTTTATATGAATACCCGGTTCGATTGACCAATGGTGATTCTAACGGAAGCGGCACTTTTCAAATTGAAACTTTAGAAACAGGTATGAGTATTTCTGATGATAAAACAAATGGTTATTTTGATTTGATCATATCTAAAAACTTTTCTTATGAAGAAGCCGTAGAAAATGATTTAGAAAATGGTATCGAAGAAAAAAGCGACCTAAAAATTAAAAAAGAATTAGAAAAGCTAAAGTATAACGGACGAGAATATGCTTTTCATAGAGATGACAGACACCGTTTTCTAGAATAAAATTCGAAAAAAATCAAATAACATCAAGAGCACTTTTACAGTGCTTTTGCTGTTTATAGGAGATTTCGGTTTTACTGCAAAACTTTGACCTAATGTTAACAAACATTTCCTTAAATTTGCTTCCGTTATAAAAAATACAATAGTTATAAAAATCAAGCTATGTTACAAATTGCATTTATTAGAGAAAATCAAGAGAAAGTAATCAAAGCTTTAGCAAAACGAAATATCGATGCTAAAAGCGTTGTTGAAGAGGTGGTTCAATTAGACGAAAATCGTCGTGCTGCACAGGTGGAATTAGACAATACTTTATCAGAATCTAATAAATTGTCCAAAGATATTGGTGAATTGATGAAAGCTGGAGAGAAAGCGAAAGCGGCAATCTTAAAAGAAAAAACAGTTTCACTAAAAGAAAAAAGCAAAGAACTGAGCGAAAAAGCTGAAGCTTTGGCTGTTGAGTTAACCAATAAATTATACACTTTGCCAAACCTTCCGGCAGATATTGTTCCTGAAGGAAAAACGCCAGATGACAATTTGAATGTTTTTCAAGAAGGTGATATTCCTGCTTTACACGAAGGCGCACAACCTCACTGGGAATTGGTAAAGAAATACGATATCATCGATTTTGAATTGGGTGTAAAAATTACTGGAGCAGGATTCCCTGTTTATAAAGGAAAAGGAGCAAAGCTTCAACGTGCTTTGATCAACTATTTCTTAGACAAAAACACCGCTGCAGGATACAATGAAGTTCAAGTTCCTCATTTAGTAAACGAAGCTTCTGGTTACGGAACTGGACAATTGCCAGACAAAGAAGGCCAGATGTACCACGCTGGAATTGACGATTTATATTTGATTCCAACGGCTGAGGTTCCAGTAACCAATTTATTTCGCGATGTCATTTTAAACGAAAGCGAATTGCCAGTTTTACAAACTGCGTATACGCCATGTTTCCGTCGTGAAGCAGGTTCTTACGGAGCACACGTTCGCGGATTAAATCGTTTGCACCAATTTGATAAAGTAGAAATCGTTCGTATCGAGCATCCAGATAATTCTTATGCAGCTTTAGACGGAATGGTAGAGCATGTAAAAGGTATTTTGAAAGAATTGAAATTACCTTACAGAGTTTTACGTCTTTGCGGTGGGGATATGGGATTCACATCTGCTTTGACTTATGATTTTGAGGTGTTTTCTACTGCGCAAGATCGTTGGTTAGAAATCAGTTCTGTTTCTAACTTTGAAACGTTCCAGGCAAACCGCTTGAAATTACGTTTTAAAGATAAAGACGGAAAAAATCAGCTGGCACACACGCTAAACGGAAGTTCATTAGCGCTTCCACGTGTTTTGGCTGGAATTATTGAAAATTACCAAACTCCAGAAGGAATCGTAATACCAGAAGTTTTACGTCCTTACTGTGGATTTGATATTATAAACTAAAAAAAGTATAGTTTTTAAGATACAAACCTAACAGGCTTTTAAAACCTGTTAGGTTTTCTTAATTTATAGAAATTAAAAAACGGAGCATGATGAATGGAATTTTAAACTGGAACGTAGATCCTGTTATTTTCTGGATTACAGATAGTTTTCCCTTAAAATATTACGGAGCTCTTTTTGCCTGCGGACTTCTTTTGGGCTTTTATATTGTTAGAAATATTTATAAAAAAGAAAATCTTTCGCTAGATAATCTCGATACTTTATTGATTTATGTAATTGTCGGAACCGTTTTAGGTGCCAGACTTGGACATTGTTTCTTTTATGAACCGGAGTATTTCTTAAAACATCCGATAGAAATTCTTTTGCCAATTCAGAAAATAAAAGGCGTTTATCAATTTGTGGGGTACCAAGGTTTGGCAAGTCACGGAGGTTCTATTGGAGTACTTACGGCAATGATTTTATACTGCCGAAAATACAAAGTGCAATTTTTAGGACTTTTGGATAAAATGGCTGTTGCGGTTCCTGTAACGGGCACATTTATTAGATTAGGGAATTTTATGAATTCTGAAATCTATGGAAAACCAACCAACGGAAATTGGGGAGTAGTTTTTGAAAGAGATGATTTAATTCCGAGGCATCCAACACAATTGTATGAAGCATTTGCTTATTTACTGATTTTCGGAATACTGTTTTATATGTACAAATCAGAAAAAATTAGAAATGCACAAGGATTAATCTTTGGAACTTTCTTAACTTTATTATTTACAGCTCGTTTTATAATTGAATTTTTCAAGGAAAACCAGGAAGCTTTTGAAAACAGTATGCTGATTAATATGGGACAGATTTTAAGTGTTCCGTTTATTTTAATCGGTTTAGTTCTGATTTTTTGGAAAACTAGGAAAGTCTCAGTTTACAGTAACTAAAAAAGTCTCAGTATACAGTGACAGTTTACAGTTGCTGAAGACTAAAAATTTTCCAGTTTGCAATTTCAGGTATTGACTGAAAACTGCGACTGCGACTGAAAACTTAAAAAATATGAGAAACATATTGATTTGTATCGTTTTGTTATGTTCTGGTTTTGCGTTTGCACAAAACGAGCAGCTGGCGCAATATTATTACGATAAAGGAGACTTTGATAAAGCTAAAATCAGTTATGAAGAGCTTTTAAGAGGTGCGCCATCCAATACGCAGTATTTTTTAAGAACGGTTGACTGTTATCAGCAATTGCAACAGTTTGCCAATGCAGAAAAAGCAATTCAAGATCGTTACAACCGATACAAACAAGGCGTTTTCTTGGTAGAGTTAGGATATAATTTTCAGTTGCAGAAAAACGATTCGAAAGCCAAAAATTACTACGAACAGGCAATAGAAAAAATAAAGGTCAATCCGAATGATGTTTACGGAATTGCAAGTTCATTTGAGAAAAAAGTATTGTTAGAATATGCTTTAAAAGCGTATCAGACTGCAATGGAGGTTCAGCCAAATTTCAATTTCAATTTTCAAATCGGAATGCTTTACGGGCAGTTAGGAAAAACGGATCTTATGATTGATTTGCTATTGACTGAGTCTTTCACAAATCCGCAAAACACTAATCTGATTCAGACACAATTATCTCGATTCATGAATGGCGAAACGGATAATACGGCTTTTAAAGATGCAATGCGAAAAGCATTAATCTTAAGAACCCAAAAAGATCAGGACGTTTTCTGGAATCATTATTTAAGCTGGTTTTATGTACAGCAGAAAGAATTCGGAAAAGCATTCATTCAAGAAAAAGCTATTTACAAACGAGAACCAGAATCGTTGATGAGTATTGTCAATTTGAGTCAGTTTGCTATGAATGAAGGGGACAATGATACAGCTGAAGAAATTCTGAATTTTATTCTCCAAAACACCAAAGATTTAGGTTTGCTGATTCAGTCGAACGCGTATTTGATGCAGATTAAAATTGATAAAGCTCAGGAAAAAGATTATCCAGTTATCGATCAGGAATTGAAGCAATTGTTAGCGACTTACGAAATCAGTCCTTTTACCTTATCTTTGCAAATCATTCAGGCGCATTTTCTGGCCTTTAATTTGAAAAAGACAGAAGAAGGAAAGGCAGTAATCAAAAAGGCTTTAGAATTAAATTTAAACGAATATCAAAAAGCCGATGCTAAAATGGAATTGGCAGATATTCTGCTTTTAGAAGAAAAATACAATCAGGCGCTGATTTACTATTCGCAAATTCAATTGGATTTAAAGAATGATGTGATGGCGCACGAAGCAAGTTTGAAAGCAGCCAAAACAAGTTATTACAAAGGCGATTTTGAATGGGCAAATAAACAATTCAAAGAATTAAAAGCGGCAAATACGCAATTAATAGCTAATGATGCTTTAGAATATTTTCTTTTGATTAATGATAACACCGCTGCAGACTCAACCCAAGTGGCTTTGAAGCAATTTGCAAAAGGAGATTTTTTAATTTATCAGAATAAAAAACAAGAAGCGATTACACAGTTTCAGAATATTTTAAAGACTTATAAAGGTCAGGAAATAGAAGCCGTAACGTTATTGCGTTTGGGAAAAGTTTACGAAAGCCAGAAAGATTTTGCTTCGGCTTTAAGTCAATACCAGCAGATTATTGACAATCACAGCGACGGAATTTATGTTGATGAAGCACTATTTTTCTCAGCAGAAATTTACAATGATGAGCTGAAAGACGTAGAAAAAGCAAAACCGCTATATGAAAAGGTAATTTTTAATCATCAAGACAGTATTTACTTTGTTGATGCCAGAAAAAAATACCGCGAGTTAAGAGGGGATAAGAATTTATAAATTCCAATTTATAAATTCCAAATTCCAAAGAATAAAAATTAATAAAATGATGATTTGAAAAGATTTAAGAGTCAAGAGGAAAAACTTAGAACCTTAGAATTTTAGCATCTCAGAACCTTAGAAAGAATGATTATTTACAACGTTACCACAAACATACACGAAAGCGTTCATGACCAATGGTTAAAATGGATGCAGGAAAAACATATACCAGAAATACTGGCTACGAATAAATTTTCTTCGGCAAGAATTGTAAAAGTTTTGGTTGAAGAAGAAATGGGTGGAGTTACTTATTCGGTACAGTATATAACAGACAGCAAGGAAACGCTGGAGAAATTTTATATTGAAGACGAGCCCGAATTTCACAGAGAAGCATTAGGTTTATTTGCCGATAAGATGCTTTCTTTTAGAACAGAATTGGAGGTTATTTCTGAGCACTAATTTTTTTAGTTTTCAGTCGCAGTCACAGTTTTCAGTTTTGTAATTGATAAAAAGGACTAGAAATTTGGCGTCTTTGAACCTTTATGGAAAGAAACAAAAAATAAAACTTTGTGTCTTCGAGTCTTAGTGGCAAAAAAATTTGAGCCTTCAGGTTAAAAAGAATACTTTTGCAGCCTGGTGGCAAACAAGAAATGAAATGGAAAAAGTAAAAGCAAAAAAACATTTAGGACAGCACTTTCTTAAAGACGAAAGCGTCGCAAAAGCTATTGCGGATACTTTGACTCTTAAAGGATATGATGAGGTTTTAGAAATAGGACCAGGGATGGGTGTGCTTACTAAATATTTACTTGAAAAGCCAATTACTACACACGTTATTGAGATCGATACTGAATCGGTAGCGTATTTGGATGCACATTATCCAAAATTAAAAGACAAGATTATTTCTCAGGATTTCCTGAAGTATAATATAAATGAAGTTTACCAAAATAAACAGTTTGCCATAATAGGCAACTTTCCGTACAATATTTCTTCGCAGATTGTTTTTAGGACATTAGAACTTAGAGACCAGATTCCTGAATTTTCGGGAATGTTTCAAAAAGAAGTTGCCGAGCGCATCTGCGAAAAGAAAGGCTCAAAAACCTACGGAATACTATCAGTTTTAGCTCAGGCTTTCTATGATACAGAGTATCTGTTTACGGTTAATGAAAACGTTTTTATTCCTCCGCCCAAGGTGAAATCGGGTGTGATGAGAATGACCCGAAAGGAAGATTATAGTCTTCCTTGCAGTGAAAAGTTATTTTTTACAGTTGTAAAAACAGCTTTTCAACAGAGACGAAAAACATTACGTAACAGTTTGAAAACATTAAATTTATCAGACAATTTGCGAGAAGACACTATCTTTGATAAACGTCCAGAGCAACTTAGCGTTGATGAATTTATTGAACTAACTCTAAAAATAGAAACCGATGGAGTTCAAAGTTAGTAAAGAATTTATACACCAGCTTGAGGAGCTGATTAATAAGAAAAACGACAACGAATTAGAAGTTTTACTTAATGATCTGCACCACGCTGATATTGCCGAAATTTTAGACGAATTAGATTTCGACGAGGCAACTTATATCTTTAAGGTTTTAGATAGTGATAAAACAGCCGAAATTCTTCTGGAATTGGAAGAAGATCTGCGTGAAAACATCTTAAGCCGACTTTCGCCAAAGGAAATCGCAGAAGAGCTTGATGAGCTTGAAACCAATGATGCCGCTGATATCATCGCCGAACTTTCGCAGGAAATTAAAGCGGAAGTTATCTCAGAGCTAGTTGACGTTGAACACGCCAAAGACATTGTTGATCTTTTGCGTTATGACGAAAACACGGCCGGTGGTTTGATGGGAAAAGAGCTTGTAAAAGTGAATGAAAATTGGAACGTTTTGACCTGCGTTAAAGAAATGCGAATTCAGGCAGAGAATGTTTCTAGAGTACATTCTATTTATGTAGTTGATGATGAAAACCGACTAAAAGGAAGACTTTCCCTTAAAGATTTATTGACTTCTTCGACCAAAACTCAAATTGGTGACGTTTATATCCGAAAATTAAATTTTGTAAAAGTAGATACCGAGGATGTTGAGGTTGCTCGTATCATGCAGAAGTATGACTTAGAGGCAATTCCTGTTGTTGATGAGTTAGGACGATTAGTTGGGAGAATTACCATCGACGACATCGTAGACGTAATCAAGGAAGAAGCTGATAAGGATTACCAGTTGGCTGCCGGTATTACACAAGACGTTGAATCGAATGACAGCGTTTATGAGTTAACCAAAGCGCGTCTGCCTTGGCTTTTGATCGGAATGGTGATTGAAATTGTTGCGTCTTTTGTCTTGAAAGGTAACGAAGCCACTTTTCAAAAATATTCTACACTAATCATATTTGTGCCTTTGCTTTCTGCAACAGCAGGAAATATTGGAGTTCAGGCTTCGGCAATCGTAGTACAAGGTTTAGCAAATGGAACGCTGAAAGATTTCAGCCGCGGTTATTTTACTAAAGAAATTACCGTTTCTATGATTTCGGGAAGTATCATTTCATTTCTTTTATTGTGTTATCATTCTATCATGTACCAGCAGTATTTAGTGGGATTTGCCATATCGATTTCGATGATTGTTGTAATTCTTTTTGCTGCCACTTTAGGGACTTTAGTACCACTTTTCTTGAACAAAAACAAAATTGACCCCGCAATTGCGACTGGTCCGTTTATCACAACGACCAATGACGTATTCGGAATCATGTTATACTTTGGAGTAGCAAATTTGATTCTCGGATTCTAGATTTTTGCCACAAATTACCTTTTTACAGTGATTTAAAATCTCTAAAATCTGCGTAATTTGCAGGCGGAAAATGCTGTTTACCAATCAGAAATAAATTAAAGCCAAACCAAAATGAAAGTACACATTATTGGAGGAGGAAACCTAGGAGTTTCTATTGCCTTGGGAATTGCTAAATTCTCGAAAAACAACCAAGTTACTGTCACAAGAAGAAACACTGCAAGTATTCAATATTTATCAGAATACGGAATCACGGTTTCTAACGATAATAAACATAACATCCAGGAAGCTGATGTTGTAATCTTAACCATAAAACCGTATCAGGTTGATACGGTATTGGCTGAAATCCTGCCAGTTGTCCAAAATAAAACAATTGCTTCTGCTGTAAGCGGATTGTCTTTGGATATGCTTCAAACCAAAACAAACTACGAATACCCAGTTGTACGTATCATGCCAAATATTGCGGCGCAGTTTGGAGAATCGGCAACCTGTATTTCTTTTCCAGAAAAGTATGGGGCAAATGCTTCGCCAGTTGTTGACTTATTTCAGGATTTGGGAACTGCTCCTGTAATCGATGAAAAACTAATGGATGCTGCAACTGTTTTAGGTGCTTGCGGAACTGCGTATGCATTGCGTTACATTCGTGCGTCTATGCAAGCAGGAATCGAAATTGGTTTTGATTCTAATACTGCTCTTGCAATTGCCGCTCAAACGGTAAAAGGAGCTGCTAAAATGCTTCTGGAAGAACGAGTGCACCCAGAACAATTGATCGACCGTGTAACAACGCCACAAGGCTGTACAATTGTTGGTTTAAATGAAATGGAACATAATGGTTTCAGTTCGTCATTAATCAAAGGAATCAAAACTTCTTTAAAACAAATTAAAGGTTAGGTTTTAAAGAAATTCTAATATTAAAAATTCCAAATTCCAATTTTAAAAGTGGAGTTTGGAATTTTTTTGTTTTAATATTCTCGTTTGATTGAGCAGTAATCTATATTAAAGCTAGTTCCTTTTCTTTTATGTCTTCTGTAAATTTTGTCCTGTGGAAATCCAACCCAAATTTTTCAATCTTTGCGCTATCTATTTTGTGATTTTTATTAGTCATCCATTTTACAAAAACGAGTGAGTCGACACTACGTAATGCTGGTCCAGTACATCTAGCATCTAACTTATGACAAGCGGCACAGTTCGAATTGAATATTTTTCTTCCTTTTTCTTGAGTTTCTGATAAGTTTGGCGTACCACAGAAGTTTGGAACTGGAGTATTGCAATACCAGTTTGTAGGAGGTTCGTATGTTTTTATTTCATATAAAATTACTCCAACTAAGACAATTATTAAAGAAATTGAGTAAAGCAGTATTTGACGAATTCTTTTCATTTAAAGAATTTAAAGTTGGAATTTTTACTTTTTTGAAATTTGCTTTACTCAGATTAATAAAATAGACGGTTCAATTTTTTATAATTTATCAAACCTAACTGGCTTTTTTATTCAAAATATATTTCAAGTATAAGAAACCTGCTAAACCTGCTACGAAGGAAGCTATAAGAATGGCTATTTTAGAAAAAACTATAACTTCAGGATTTTTAAAGGCAAGAACGGTAATGAAAATCGACATTGTAAAACCAATTCCGCCAAGCATTCCTGCACCTAAAATATGAGCCCATTTTAAGTTTTTAGGGAGCATGCACAAGCCAGAAGTTACGCCGACAGAAGAGAAGAGTAAAATTCCGAGAGGTTTGCCCACTACAAGCCCGAGAATAATCCCGTATGTGTTAACATGATCAAGACCTTCGTGCCAGTTTTCTGTAATTGTTAAAGCTGTATTGGCAATTGCAAACAACGGAAGAATAAAAAATGCAACCGGCTGATGTAAAAAATGCTGTAATCGGTAGGATAAGGTTTTTTCTCCACCATCACCAAACGGAATTACAAATGCTAAAATAACTCCCGTAATGGTTGCGTGAACGCCTGAATTAAGCATAAAATACCACATAATAACTCCACCAATAAGATAAGGAATCAGATTATGGACTTTCATTCGGTTTAAGACAAATAAAAGGCACCAGATTCCAAGAGCGATTCCGAGATTCAAAAAGGAGATCGAAGTAGTATAAAAAATAGCAATAACGATAATGGCTCCCAAATCGTCGATAACAGCTAAAGCAGTTAAAAATACTTTTAACGAAGTAGGAACTTTGTTTCCTAAAAGCGATAAAATTCCGATTGCAAAAGCAATATCGGTCGCCATAGGAATCCCGGCTCCATTTTGTGTAGTTGTTCCGTAATTTAAAACTAAAAAGATTGCTGCGGGAACCAGCATTCCTCCAAAAGCGGCCATTATTGGCAAAGAAGCATTCTTAATATTTGACAATTCACCGTGATAAATCTCCCGTTCCAGTTCTAAACCGATTAAAAGAAAGAATATGGTCATTAGTCCATCGTTAATCCAATGTGTAATAGAATGCCCTGCTAATTCTTTCTCCCAAAAAGCAACATACGGAATTTGAATAGAAGAGTTGGCAAGGGCAAGGGATAAAATCGTGACTAAGAGCAAGATAATTCCCCCCGATTTTTCGTTTTCAAAAAAGGCTTTAAAAGTCTTGGTAAGTTTCATTAGGGAAGATTTTCTGAAGATTTATATGATGGATTGTGAAATCCTTATTCTTTCAAAGTTAAAAAAAAATCTGAGCAATAAAAAGACATTTGCCACGAAGGCGCAAAGGCACGAAGTTTTTTATGTTGTTTGGTGTTGAATTATTTCTTTGTGACTTTCTGACTTTGCGAGATTAAAATATATGGCTTAAAATGAAATCTTAAACATTTCCCGTATTTTTGTGTTTCTAAAAATTCTAAATAAATGAGTGTAAAAATTCTTCATATCGACAGCAATAATCCAATTCTTTGGAATCAATTGGAGGAAGCTGGTTTCGAAAATCACGCCGATTTTAAATCTTCAAAAGAAGAAATAGAAGCAAAAATTCAGGATTATAATGGAATCGTAATTAGAAGCCGATTCAAGATTGATAAAACTTTTTTAGATAAAGCAACAAAGTTGCAATTTATTGCAAGAGTTGGCGCAGGTCTAGAAAGTATTGATTGTGAGTATGCATCTGCAAGAGAAATTCATCTTATTGCTGCTCCAGAAGGAAATCGCAACGCTGTTGCAGAACATTCGCTAGGAATGATTTTGTCATTATTTAATAATTTAAATCAAGCTGATGAGGAAGTGAAAGCGGGTCACTGGAATCGTGAAAGCAATCGCGGACATGAACTGGATTTAAAAACAGTTGGAATTATCGGTTACGGAAACATGGGAAAAGCTTTCGCTAAAAAATTAAGAGGTTTTGATACTGAAGTTTTATGTTACGATATTTTGGATAATGTTGGGGATGAAAATGCCAAACAAGTTTCTTTAGAAGAATTGCGTGAAAAAACAGATGTTTTAAGCCTTCACCTTCCTTGGACACCGGAAACTGATAAAATGGTGAACAGCGCCTTTATAAATGCGTTTAAAAAGCCTTTTTGGATCGTTAATACTTCTCGCGGTAAAAACATTGTGACAGCAGATTTAGTTGAAGCGATGAAAGAGAAAAAAATACTAGGTGCAGGTTTGGATGTTTTGGAGTATGAGAAACTTTCTTTTGAAACCTTATTCCAAGAGAATAATACCCCCGAAGCACTTCAATATCTTATGGAAGCAAAAAATGTCTTACTGACGCCTCATATTGCGGGTTGGACTTTTGAAAGTCACGAGCGTTTGGCGCAGGTAATTGTTGACAAAATTAAAGCTGTTTACGGTAAAAACTAGCCTACAGCCTTTAGAATTTAATAACGAGTTTTTTCTTGTAAATTTTATTTAGTGAGATTAGTTTTATTTGTTAATTTTTAATAATATTGTTTCCGAATTTTAAAAGAATGAATCTAAATAGGCTCTTTTTTGAAGTTTGGAGAAAACCGAAAATCCCAAGAGTAGGAATTAATAAATTTTTTAAGCAAAGATGGAATTAAAAGAAACATCGAATAATTTTGAAGAACAAATCCCAGTATTTAAAGTAGATCCTGTTATGGTTTTACTATTTGGATTTTTAACTTGCGGATTGTATTTAATTTATTGGAATATTAAAGTAGCTGAGGTTTTTAATGCTGTAGCAAAAAGAGAAGTTATTTCGCAGCCAATTGCAATTTTTGCTGGATGTTGTATGCCAGTTAATATTTACTTTTACTACTTAGCTGGTAAAGATGCATTGCCAAAAGTATATGAGAAAACTGGTGAGCTTCAAAAAGACCAATCTACTTTATTAATTGTTTTAGGATTCTTTTTTCCTATTGCTGCGGCAATGATTGTACAAGGTGATATCAACAGATTATATAAATAATACGCAAACAAGACGTAAAATTTACGGAATTATCGGTGCAGCAATTACACTGATAGTTCCGTTTTTTTTAATGCTTCACAATCATAATGATCATCTTGAAACAGATCAGTCATTATGTCCTTTTAAGATGCTGACAGGTTTTCCGTGCCCAGGATGCGGAATTACAAAGTCTCTAGTTTATTTCTATCAGGGAGATTTATACAAATCAATTTCTTATCATATTCTAGGTCCTTTTGTTATTGCTTTTTGTGCCGTAACGATTGTTGTTTTGGTTAGAGAATTAATTACCAAAAAAGAATACTTTACAGCACTTTTATATAACAGGAAATTGGCTTACGGATTGGCTATTTTTCTAGGTGTTTATCATCTTATAAGATTGATTTTATTTGTGAGAAACAACTCTTTTGATGCTATCTTGCATCAGTCAATTTGGTTTTAATAAATCTATTAATCTGATTTTGTAACAATCAGATTTTTTTGTTTAAATACAGTTTTAAGAATAGTAAAAAATTAAGATTATGGAAAATACAAAGAGAGAAGATTGGAATAATCCCCGTTATGGACAGGAAAATAAAAAAGTGTTAGCAGGAATTCTAGCTATTTTATTAGGATATCTAGGAATCCATAAGTTTTATTTAGGTTATACTAAAGAAGGAATAATTCAGCTTCTTCTAGGTTTGGCCTTTGGAATTGGCGGTATAATTGGCGTTATTGAAGGAATCATATATTTGACCAGAGATGATGAAGAGTTTTATCAGACGTACCAAATTGGCTATAAAGGCTGGTTTTAAAAGAAAACAAAAAATCCCATTTACTTGAATTGAGCAAATGGGATTTTTTATTTTTATATCTCAAAAGAAAACTTAATCTTCTTTTTCAGACAACTTCTTTTCTAATTCAATCTGAAACTCTTCGATAACGGGTTTCATAGTGCTTTCTGGAATATCTGCGATTCTAATGTACATTAAACCGTCAATTGCATTGTTGAATAAAGGGTCAACATTAAATGCTACTACGCGAGCATTTTGTTTGATATATTTCTTAATTAAAACTGGCAAACGTAAGTTTCCTGGTTCCAATTCGTCAATGATTTTATCAAACTTGTTCAAATCAGATTCGGCTTCGTCGAAAATGAAATCTTTATCAGCGTCTTTCAGTTTTACTTTGTATGCCTTTTTCGGATGAATGTATTGCGCAATATATGGGTCGTAATAGTTAGACTTCATAAACTCAATCATTAATGATTTAGAGAAATCTGAAAACTGATTGCTGATACTTACACCTCCAACCAAATATTTATGTTCCGGATGACGCAAAGTAGTATGGATAATACCTTTCCATAGCAGGAATAAAGGCATTGGTTTTTGCTGATATTCTTTTACGATAAACGCGCGTCCCATTTCGATAGACTTATGCATCATATCATGTAATTCTGGCTCGAATCTGAAAAGATCAGTTAGGTAAAAACCTTCTATTCCATATTTTGGATAGATTTCAGAACCTAATCCCATACGATATGCACCTGCAATTTTTTTGGTTTCATCATCCCACAAAAACATATGGTGATAATATTGGTCGTATTCGTCTATGTCGATAGATTCATTTGTTCCTTCACCAACTTCACGGAAAGTGATTTCGCGCAAGCGGCCAATTTCGTGCAAGATGTTCGGAATTTCTTTCGCGCTTGCAAAGAAAACCTCGTAGTTTTTGCTTTGTAAAAATCTGCTGTCGCTATCACGCAATGCCTGAACTTCATCAATCAATTTTGATTCACTTGCAGCTGTTACAATTTTTTTAGGCGCTTTAGGTATTTTAAGGCTTGCCGTGTCAATCAGTTTGGTGTCTTTCTCAAACGGATTAGCCAGCATATAGGTTTTCTTTCTCAAGAATTCTGAGTATTCTTCAAAAGATTGGATTTCGTTTTGCTCGCTTACAGAAATTGGTTTTCCAATACGAACTTTAATTACGCGGTCTTTTTGCGTAAGCAATTCAGAAGGCAATTTTGCAGTTCTTAAAGTATCGTCAATTTTAGAAAGCCAGTAAAATAATTTGCTGTTTTTGGCGTGAAAGTAAATCGGAACAACCGGAACTTTAGCTTTTCTGATTAGTTTTATAGCACCTTCTTCCCAAGGTTTGTCTACTACTAATTTTCCGTCTTTGTAAGTTGAAACTTCACCTGCTGGAAAAATACCCAAAGGCTTTCCGTCGCTCAAATGGCGCAAAGTTTCTTTAATGCCAATTACGCTCGATTTTGCATCCTTGTGATTCTCAAAAGGATTAACCGGCATAATGTATTTTTTCATCGGAACAATTCTATGTAATAAGAAATTGGCAATGATTTTGAAATTTGGTTCTCTTTCAAGCATCAATTTCAAAAGCAAAATTCCGTCAATTCCTCCAAGCGGATGATTAGAAATGGTTATATACGCACCATCTTTCGGCAGACGTTTTAAATCTTCTTCAGGGATTTCAAACTTAATTTCCATTTCGTCCAAAATTCCATTCAAAAAGTCAAGGTCTTCCAAATGTTTATTACGATCGTAAATTTTATTAAGGGTCGAGATCTTAAGAACCTTCATAAGAATCCAGCCAGAAAAGGTACCGAAAACTCCGTACTTTTCAACATTTATTGCCTTTGCAACTTCTTTCGCGGTAACTAAACCCATGTAGTACTTTTAATTTATTAGAACAGCGAACAAAGATAACAAAAAAGTCTACTTTTCGCTGTTTCCAAGACAAACTTTGCACTTTTTTATTACATTTGAAATCCTAAAAAAATCACTGATGAAAATTATTTCTTATAATGTAAACGGAATTAGAGCGGCAATAAACAAAGGGTTTATCGAGTGGCTGCAACAAGCAAATCCTGATGTAATATGCCTTCAGGAAATAAAAGCAACACAAGACCAAATTCCAGTTGATGATATTACAGCGGCAGGCTATCCGTTTCAATATTACTATCCTGCTACCAAAAAAGGGTACAGCGGAGTGGCGATTCTTTCTAAAACAAAGCCGAACAATATTGTTTATGGAACAGGAATTCATCATATGGATTTTGAAGGAAGAAATCTTCGTGCAGATTTTGATGATGTTTCGGTAATGAGTTTATATCTTCCGTCTGGAACAAATATTGAAAGACTGGATCACAAATTCATGTTCATGGATGATTTTCAAAATTATATTAATGAATTGAAACTTACGGTTCCGAATTTAATTATCTGCGGAGATTATAATATTTGTCACGAAGCGATTGATATTCACGATCCAGTTCGTAATAAAACGGTTTCAGGATTTCTTCCAGCAGAACGCGCTTGGCTGGATGCATTTATGAAATCTGGTTTTATTGATAGTTTCCGTCATTTCAACAAAGAACCGCATCATTATTCTTGGTGGAGTTACCGCGCGGGAGCAAGAGGAAATAACAAAGGCTGGCGTATTGATTATAATTTGGTGAGCAATGTATTAGAGGATAGATTAAAAAGAGCTGTTATACTTCCAGACGCTATGCATTCAGATCATTGCCCTATTTTAGTCGAAATTGACTAATTTTTGGTATTGTTCTTGTTGAGAGAAAGGTGGTTTAAATTCAAGAATAGATTTTGAATTTTGAAATTTTAAACGCCTAAAATAAAAACCAATTAAAGTAAGATGATTAAAAAAGCCTCCATCGGATTATTGGCATTAGCCTTATCCACAACGTCATGTGTTTCTAAGAAAATTTATAATGATCTGGAAACAAAATATTCGGATTTGAAAAAAGAAAACCGTTCTATTGCTGATGAAAACGAAAGTTTAAAGAAAGCGAAAAATCAGTTAGAAACCGATCGCGATAAATTGACTAAAGATTTAGCGACTGCTAATGATGATTTGGCCAAACAAAAAGCAGATTTAGCAGCGGCTCAAAATAAATATAAGGTTTTACAAGATTCTTATAATGCATTGGAGAAAAACAGCAATGATGCATTGGAGAAAAACATGGCTAAAAACCGCGAATTGTTAGCACAATTAGAAGCAAAAGCAAAAGCCCTTGCAGACGAAAAAGCTCGATTGGACAAAACGGCTAATCGTTTGAAAGAATTGGAAGATATGATTGCGGCCAAAGAAGAATCAATGCGCAAGCTGAAAGAAACTTTATCTAAAGCCTTAAATGGTTTTGAAGGTAAAGGTTTAACAGTGGAACAGAAAAATGGGAAAGTATATGTTTCTATGGAAAATAAATTGCTTTTCAATTCAGGAAGCTGGGCAGTTGGTGTAGAAGGAAGAAAAGCGGTTGTAGAACTTGGTAAAGTTTTAGGCGATAATCCAGATCTTTCTGTTTTAATCGAAGGACATACAGATGATGATCCGTATGCAGGTTCTGGACCAATTGCGAACAACTGGGATTTATCAACTAAAAGAGCAACAGCAATCGTGGCTATTTTGAGCGAAAATTCAAAAATCAATAAACAAAAATTAACAGCAGCAGGTAGAAGCGAATTTTCTCCGCTAGCTAGCAACGCAACACCAGAAGGAAAAGCAAAAAACCGTAGAATCGAAATTATCTTGACTCCAAGATTGGATGAGATTGCGGAGATGCTTAATAGTATAAACTAAGGTTCAAAGGAATATAGGTTCAAAGGCTCAAAGGTTTTTACTTTGAGCCTTTTGCTTTTTGGAGCGTTTGAAAAAGCTTCGAGGAAAAGCTGAATATAAAAATCTTGTACTTTTTTTAACCTTTATCAAATTTCAATTTGAAAAATCCCTTTGTACCTTTGTGACTTTGCAACTTTGAACCTTTAAAGAAAAAATGAAATACACAACATTACCCAACACCGATATAAAAGTTAGTAAAATATGCCTTGGAACTATGACTTTTGGGCAGCAGAATACAGAAGCAGAAGGGCACGAACAAATGGATTATGCTCTTGAAAGAGGAGTTAATTTTTTTGATACTGCTGAAATGTATTCCGTTCCAGCAAGTGAAGCGACTTACGGAAGCACCGAAAAAATTATTGGGACTTGGTTTAAGAAATCAGGGAATCGTGATAAAGTGATTTTGGCTTCTAAAATTGCTGGTCCAAATCCGAATTTTGGATATATGCGTGAGAAACTGGATTTTTCTCCAGCAAGCATCAAATTTGCTGTTGAGCAAAGTTTAAGACGACTTCAAACCGATTATATCGATTTGTACCAAATGCATTGGCCAGAAAGGAAAACCAATAATTTTGGAACACGTGCTTTTCACGGACATGATGATGTTTGGGAAGATAATTTTAGAGAAATCATTGAAACTTTCGACGGATTAATCAAAGAAGGTAAAATCAAACACATTGGAGTTTCTAATGAAAACGCTTGGGGAATGATGCGTCTTTTGGAAGAAAGCAAATACAATAATCTGCCAAGAATCAAAACCGTTCAAAATCCGTATTCTTTATTGAACCGTTTGTTTGAAGTGAATTCTGCAGAAGTTTCAAAATATGAAAATGTTGGGTTATTAGGATATTCGCCTTTAGCATTTGGTGTTTTGACTGGAAAATTCTTAACTGGAGAAAGTCACCCGAAAGCGAGAATTAATCTTTTTCCGCAATACAAACGTTACAATAGTGACCAATGTACCGAAGCGACAAAATTGTATCAGGAAATCGCAAAAAAACACGGTTTAACGTTAACAGAATTGGCGATGGGATTTGTATTGCAACAGCCATTTTTGACAAGTGCGATTATTGGCGCTACAACTTTAGAGCAATTAAAAGAAAACATCGACACGATAGATGTTACACTTTCTAAACAAATCTTAGCGGAAATTGATGCGGTTCAGGCTATAATTCCTGATCCTGCTCCTTAAGTTTTTTTTGCCACGAAGGCGATTTTTTGCCACGAAGGCGCTAAGACACTAAGTTTTTTTAATCTCGCAAAGACGCAGAGTCGCAAAGTTAAAATTTTAAGTTCAATTGCTTCCAGCTTTAGCTGGATGAGACGATAAACGCAAACAAAAAGGGCTTTAGCCAAACTAGTAAAGTTTGGCTAAAGCCCTTTTTCTATTTCGATTTTATTCCCCTAGCTTAAGCTAGGGGCTATTCAAAAAAAAATGCGACTCTGCGTCTTTGCGAGATTAAAAACAAAAAAACTTTGTGTCTTAGCGCCTTCGTGGCAAAAAACTTTTACAAATCAAATTCATCATCAACAGCCAAAGAATCAGTTTTGACTGCTGTAGAATCTGGGACTTTAATTTTGATTAAAGATCGCGCATTTCCAGAAATATAAACTGGTAATAATCCAATCGTATCTTCAGGAACTAAAAGACCTCTTCTAAACATTAGATTCTTCAAGAATTTCTGGTTTTTAATGGCGTAATCTTTCAAATTGCCTTCATCATTAAACTGATACATGAATTTTCTTGGTTTCGGAATAATCGTTGCCAAATACAAACATTCGTCAACATTTAATGCCGACGGACTTTTCTGAAAGTAAAAATGACTTGCTTCTCCAATTCCGTAGACATTTGGCCCCCATTCGATAATGTTGAAATATACTTCCAGCATTCTTTCTTTGCTTACAATTCGGTTGTTTTCTAAAATGTAAACTAGAAGGATTTCTTCCAGCTTTCGCGAAAGCGTTTTTTCACGAGTTAAAAAGACATTCTTAATCAACTGCATGCTAATTGTGCTGGCACCGCGAGAGAATTTCTTTGTTCTAATGTTTTTTAGAATCGATTGTTTGAAAGCTTCATTAATGAATCCGCGGTGTGAAAAGAAAGATGGATCTTCGGTCGTTAAAACACATTTTCTTAAATAAGGGGAAATTTGATCCAAAGGCGTATAATTCGGATTAGCGTTTCCAACCAAAACAGGTCTTTGCAACACATTCTGAATAATCGCACGATATACAAATTCGCCATTTAGTTTGTTTAAATCGGCTTCTCCATATTTCGTAATTCGTAAATCTTCTTTGTTCAGCTTACTGTCAAAAACAAGTGTATTTGGTTTGTTTTTATTGAATTTGAAATCCAGTTTGTAATCAAAATTTCCAGTTGCCTGCATTCCCTGAAAATGCGTAAACAATCCATCAGGAAGCGAAACAATAAAATCCTGCGCTTTCATTTTCGGGATATCGACTTTTAAGGTGTAAACCGTATCTTTTTCGGTATCATAAGAAATATAAGGACGGACTTTAATTTTGTTCAACTGCATGGTCGAAGTGCTATCGATAGAAATAAAGCTATCTCCCAATAAAAAGCGGTAATCAAAACGGGCATTTTTTATTACCACATCTTTGCTGGCAATTTTTGGGTGATTGATTTTAAGATTGGCAATCGAAGTATAACCGTCAATATGCAATTCGCTTCCGCTTTTATCAATGTTTTGAACATTTAATCGAATAGAATCAAAACTTGCTTTTAAGTTATAACGCTCATCTAAATACGGAACGCGGATCGCGCCAGTATCTAAATTGAAAAATCGAATATCGGCTTTTTTATTTCTCGGATCTGCAAAACCTTTTATGTTCCAACGCTGGTCAAAATCTTTTGCCTGAACATGAAGATTGGTTTCAAGTTGTTTATTGCTTAAAACTAGTTTATCTACATCAATATTGGTTTGTTTTCCGTTATCGTCGATTTTGAATTTGAAGTTTTTCAGATCCATATCGGTAGGAACCAGATTCAACACTTTAGATATGATTCTGTAAGCAAACGAAGCATATTTTCGTTTTTCGTTAGATTCTGTTTCTTCGCGATCTCTTTTTAGAAAGGCATCAAAATTTCGTTTTTTGCCTTTTTTTACTAACTGAATATAGCCATTGTCTATTTTTAAGGTTCCAACTTGAACATCTCCAATAAGTAAATTGCTTAAACTGATGCTAGTTTCAACATTTTTTATTTTGACAAGCGTGTCAGCATTGATTGGAGCTAAAACAACATCTGTCAATTTTATAGTTGACAAACCATCAAATGAAGCCGATTCTACAGAAAAATTACTGTTGTACTGGACAGCCATTTTATGGGTAACTTTTGCAATGGCTTGTTTTAAAAGGGAATTACGAAAATAATACAGTCCGATGCAAAGCATTAAAATTACTATTCCCAGTATTTTTAATGCTTTGTATATTTTTTGTTTTGGAAAATTCATAAAATTAGTTTGGATCGAAATTATTCAGTTTTCAAATCTAGGATAAATTTAAATTTAAAATTATCAGCTTGTAGAGTTTTTCTTTTAAATTTTAAATAATGTGTGTAAAATATTGATACAGTAATGTTTGCGTTTGTCTGTCGATGCAATTTTGAAAAGGTATGAGCTTTTTTATTCTATTTTATTTTTCTATTTGTGGAAAACCGTAATATTATGTAGTAAATATCTTATATATTTGCTTCATTAAACAATAAAAAAAACAGTCAAATGAAAATTTTAAAAAAAATTATGTTTTTGTCTTTTGCAATCTGTGCATTAGTCTTGTCTTCATGCAGTAGTGATAATTCTTCTGATGATACAGATACTCCAAGTAATCAGGAAGAATTTATGAAATTTAAGTATAATGGAAAAGAATATACTTTTTCTGAACCAGGATTAATGACTTCAGAGAGTATAAATATAATGGCAAGTTCCGGAGTTGATGACACATACAAAAAAATTTCTTTATGGGCTCCTTTGAATATAACAACAGGAAGTCACCCGATAGTATATGATTTGTCAAAACTTACAACTACTTACCAGGCAACTTTTAGTTTTATGCCAGAAATAAACAATTCTAATGCTACATCTGGAACTATAAATATAACAGCTAATGATGATAAAAAAATTGAAGGCACTTTTAGTTTTTCAGGAACTTCAAACGGAAAAGCATTTGCAGTTACCGAAGGAAGTTTTAGAATTGAAAAATGGTAAGAGCTTAAAAAGTTAATAAAAAATCCTGCTTATGAGAGTATCAGACTCGAGAGCAGGATTTTTTTTTATGTTTGTTCTTCTAGAAAATTAGCCAAATAAAATACTTGCAACATCTTCAATTTTTGCAACAAGTTCAATTTTAATTCCCGTATTCTTTAAAGCTATTTTATTGTATTTGGAAACAAAGATGGTATCGAAACCTAATTTTTCAGCCTCTTGAATACGTTGGTCTACGCGATTAACAGGACGAATTTCGCCAGAAAGCCCGACTTCGCCAGCAAAACAGAAACCTTTTCCAACCGGAATATCTTCATTAGAAGATAAAATTGCAGCAACAACGGCCAAGTCAATTGCGGGATCGTCAACAGAAATTCCGCCTGTAACATTCAGGAAAACGTCTTTTGCACCTAAACGAAATCCAGCTCTTTTTTCTAAAACAGCCAAAATCATGTTTAGCCTTTTGGCGTTGTAGCCTGTTGTGCTTCGTTGCGGTGTTCCGTAAACTGCGGTGCTAACCAAAGATTGTATTTCGATCATCAGCGGGCGCATGCCTTCTAAAGTTGTGGCAATTGCTGTTCCAGATAATTCTTCGTCTTTATGTGAAATCAGAATTTCTGAAGGATTGCTGACTTCTCTTAATCCGCTTCCGAGCATTTCATAAATGCCAAGTTCAGAAGTTGAACCAAAACGGTTTTTTAGCGAACGCAAAATTCTATAAATATGATTTCTGTCTCCCTCAAACTGAAGAACGGTATCAACCATGTGTTCTAGAATTTTAGGTCCTGCGATATTTCCGTCTTTGGTAATATGGCCAATTAAGATTACTGGAATATTACTTTCTTTGGCAAATTTGATTAATTCGGCAGTGGTTTCACGAATTTGTGAAATACTTCCGGCAGTCGATTCGATATAATCAGTATGCAAAGTCTGAATGGAGTCAATTATGACTACTTCAGGCTGAATAGTTTCGATTTGTTTAAAGATGTTCTGCGTTTTGGTTTCAGTAAGAATATAACAGTTGTCGCTGTTTGGTGTAATTCTTTCTGCACGCATTTTTATTTGTTTCTGACTTTCCTCGCCTGAAACATATAAGGTTTTGTATGGTAATTTTAATGATACTTGAAGTAAAAGTGTACTTTTTCCGATGCCAGGTTCGCCACCCAAAAGCGTTAAAGAACCAGGAACAAGTCCGCCACCTAAAACACGATTCAATTCGCCATCGGTAGTGTCCATTCGGACTTCCTGGGTAGAATCAATTTCGTTAATTTTTAAAGGTTTTGGTGCTTTGCTTGTTGGAGTAGGTTCACTTTTCCAAGCCACTTTATCCTGTTTCTGAATGATTTCTTCGGCAATCGTATTCCATTCTTTGCACGCGTTGCATTGCCCTTGCCATTTGGCATATTGGGTTCCGCAGTTTTGGCAGAAAAAGGAAGTTTTAACTTTTGACATTATTTACTTTTTTTAGCAAGTGTATTCATTTCGTCAATTTTCTCATACATCAAGTCTTTGTTCAAATCGCCAATTGGCTCCATTTGTGAAGCATTTTGATATTTTTTTGAAGCGTGTTTAGGATCGCCCATTTTTTCGTACATCAAACCTAATTCATATTCTCCCAACATAGCTTTTGGATAATTTACATTTCCAATTTCGGCCATTTTTCCCAATTCATCGTAAGCGTTTCTTTTTAAAATAAGATTTTCCATTACTTTAAAATCGCTCATCCTAACTGGAATTTGAACTCCTAAAACCTCAGACATTGCTGCGTATTTTTTTTCTAAATATTCTGCATAACCTGTTTGAAGAACCGCAATTTTGTCGTTGTATTCGGCCGAATTTATAGGACGGTAAACTTCAAAAATCTGGTACAATGCACTTGGTATAGAATGCAAAACTTCTGTGTAATGTGTTGCACCTTTAAAAACATCATATTTATAATTCACTAACGGATTATTGGCAATTTTAATATTGCTGTTTAATTTTTCAATAGGCTCTTTAATTTTTTTGATATCACCTTCTCCAGCAGAAAGGTAATAGAAAATAGGGCTTTTTATTTTAGCAAATTTCTCTGCAATGCGCACTTCCATTTTTGGAGCAAGCTCCGGGCTTAAACAGATGTAGGCATTAAAAAGCGGAATCTCTTTATATAAATAGAAATTAGCAAAACTCGCTGTTACATCGTGACCTGCAATAAGTCTGAAAGGCGAGGTGCGATATTTTTTTTCAATATATGGAATTAATTCTGCTCCGATAAATTCGAAAAACTTTGCGCCTTTTTCAAAAGGAAGGCCTTCGTTTTGATCTATTGTTGTGTCATCATAGCGTTCTTCGTCTTTGTTTTGATGAATTCCGATGATAATCATTTCTGGAATGTCATCCCAATAAGTAGCATAACTTACGGCTCCAGAAAAAGGATCAAATAAGTAATCTCCATCCAATAAATAAAGAACAGGGTATTTTTTGTCTTTGTTTGCTTCATAAGAAGCAGGAAGTCCGATCGTAATTCTGCGTTCTTCTCCCAGTTTTTCTGATTTAATATTATCGAACGTTTTTTGGGCAAACGTCGAGAACGAAATCAAAAGTGTCAGTAGGTAAACTTTTTTCATGATTTGTGGCATTTCAGTAAATTAAAAATGTATCGAAAATAGTGTAGCAATATACTATTTTATTTGCTTCTTTGTTAATTGGAGTAAAGATTGAAGCACAATGTTTTAGCGTCAGAATCTTTTTGGATTGAGACAAAAGAAGAATTCTTTGTTCAAAAATAGCTTTTGACAAAGAAAGTAAATTCTTAAAAAAGAAAGAATTGATTAGGTTAGCGAATTATCATTTTCGTTAGGGAAAATAATCCAAGGTTTGAAAGTTTTCGCTTCTTCAAAATCCAAGGTTGCATAAGAAATGATGATGATGATGTCATCTTTTTGAACTTTTCTCGCAGCTGGACCATTCAGAGTAATTTCTCCTGAATTTTTTTCGCCTTTAATAGCGTAAGTTTCAAAACGTTCGCCATTATTAATATTAACAATAGATACTTTTTCGCCTTCAATAATATTTGAAGCTTCTAGTAAAGTTTCATCAATAGTAATGCTGCCAATATAATTTAAATCGGCACCCGTTACTTTAACACGATGAATTTTTGATTTTATAACTTGAATTTGCATGATGCAAAGTTAGATTAATTTAATGAAATGGTGTCAATCAGTCTTATAGAATTAACAAATACCGCTATAAATGCTCGATATTTTTTGTCATTCTCTTTCTTATCGATAGATAAAAGTGTAGATTCGTCAGCAATAACAAAATACTCAAGTTCGAACTCTTTGTTGTCTTTGAAAGAATTTTCTACAAATTCGATTGTTTCTTGCGGGCTATGATTTTGAAAAATCTCTTTTGCCTCAGTTAAAGTTTTGTAAATGATCGAAGCATCTTTTCTTTCCTCTGCTGTCAAACGTTCATTACGTGAACTCATTGCAAGCTGGTTTTCTTCCCTAAAAATTGGACATCCAACAATGTTTACTGGCAATTCTGTTTTTTCAACTAATTTTTTGACAATTTGAAGCTGCTGAAAATCTTTTTCTCCAAAGTAAGCATTGGTTGGAGTTACGATTTCGAATAGTCTTTTGACAATTGTTCCAACGCCATTAAAATGCCCAGGTCTGAATTTTCCTTCCATCTGGTTTTCTAATCCATCAAAATCAAAAGGCTGCGAAACAGTATTTCCTTCATAAATATCTTCAACTGAAGGTGCGTATAAAATAATTTTATCACTTAATGTACGCATTTTCTTAACATCTTCTTCTAGTGTCCTAGGATATTTTGCTAAATCTTCTGGGTTGTTAAATTGTGTTGGATTGACAAAAATGCTCACTACTGTGTCGTCGTTTTCTTTAAGCGAACGTTGCATTAAAGCCAAATGTCCTTGGTGTAAAGCGCCCATTGTTGGTACAAATCCGATAGTTGAATTTGCGGTTTTGATAGTTTTAAGATAGGCTATCAACGCTGCTTTACTGTAGAAAATATGCATTGAGGTATTATTAAAATTTAGTGCAAACATAATATATTAGTTATAAACTGCATAAATTTTTGTAATTTTGCGACGTTTTTATTACCAAAATTAAGTAAAATACTATTATGAAAGATAAGAGGATATTATACGTATCATCTGAAGTCGTGCCTTATTTGGCTGAAAATGAGGTTTCTTTAATGTCTTATGACGTACCGAAAATGATTAATGATCAAGGCGGTCAGATAAGAATTTTCATGCCAAGATATGGGAATATCAATGAGAGAAGACACCAATTGCATGAAGTGATTAGACTTTCAGGGATGAATTTGGTAGTGAATGACTTAGACATGCCGTTGATTATTAAAGTAGCATCGATTCCGAAAGAAAGAATCCAGGTTTATTTTATCGATAATGATGAATATTTTAAACGTAAAGCCACTTTTACAGATGAAGAAGGTGCTTTATATCCTGATAATGACGAGAGGGCCATTTTCTTTGCAAAAGGTGTTGTAGAGACTGTAAAAAAATTAAACTGGGTTCCAGATATTATACATGTTCATGGCTGGCTTGCATCAATGCTTCCGATTTATATGAAGCATTATTATAAACATGAAGCATTGTTCTCTGAGACTAAAATCATCACTTCTGTTTACGGACAGTCATTTGATGAAAATCTAGATCTAGAAATGATCAATAAAGTTAAATTTGATGGCGTTCCTCACGATGCGGTATCAGATTTGGAAACTCCAAATTACGAGAATGTTTTAAAAGCTAGCATTTTACATTCAGATGGTGTAATTATTGCGTCAGAAAATGTTTCTCCAAGTTTAACAAAATTTATAGAATCTTCAGGAAAACCTTTTTTACCTTTCGCCACGAAAGATGCGTTTGCTGATGCTTATACAAATTTCTACAGAACATTTGGACTTTAAATTTTAATTTTATTATTAGACATGTATAAAACTTCTTTTTTTAAGAAATCTCTATTAGCTGTTATTGCTGTTTTTTTATATTCTTGCGACAAAGATTTTAATGCGATTGGTGAAGGTTTGGTTGGTGATGATCACTTTGGACTTGAATCTGAAAAATATGATGTTTTAGCTTTTAATCAAGAAGTTACTCCAGTTCAGTCAAATAATATGTCGCCAAATGCTCTTGGTATTTTTGATAACCCTCTTTTTGGCACAACAACTGCAAATTTTACTACTCAAGTAGGGCTTGCTTCTTATTCTCTAACAGTTGGGGAAGCTCCAGTTATTGATAGTGTTAGAGTACAGATTCCTTATTATAGTCATGTTATCTCTACTGATGATAAAGGGAATAGTAAGTATGAATTAGATTCTATTTACGGAGATAAAAATGGAAAAATTAAACTAAGTGTTTATGAATCTGGTATCCAGATGAGAAATAGTTATTTTAGTGGTGGTAGCCAATTGCCACAGTTTTATTATACAGATCAAAACGCCGATTTTTTTAATGAAAAAAAAGGGGAGAGATTAAATAATAGTACTAATAAGCTTGAAAATGATGAATTCTTTTTCAGTGCAGCAGAGTACAAAGATAGTATTACAACAGATGGCAAAAAAACGCTTAATCGAGTAAAGCCAGAAATGCGTTTGCATTTAGACACGAAGTTTTTTCAAGATAAAATACTAAAAGCCGATGCTTCGAAACTTGGAGCCGAGGATATTTTTCAAGAATATTTTAGAGGTTTGTATTTTAATGTTGAAAAGTCTGGGTCTAGTCCGAGTAATATGGCATTAATGAATTTTAGCGAAGGTAAAATTACAATTTATTACAAAGCCAAGACGGAGTCTACGACGGATCCTGACACTACTATGGAGAGTAAAACAATTGTTATGAATTTGAAGGGTGCGAGTGCGACTACATCAAATACGGCTAATTTTCTCCAAGATACTCGAAATCCAGATTACACAAGTGCTATAACTACAAATGTGAATAAAACAGAAGGAGATGAAAGGCTTTACTTGAAAGGAGGTCAAGGATCTTTGGCGATTTTAAGACTGTTTAATCAGACGGATGTTTTAAGTTATAATTCAGCTGGTGAACCAGTAACTGGAGCAAATGGGGTTCCTGACCAATTAGATGAAATTAGAAGTAATGTTGTTCATAAGAACTGGAAGGTTAACGAAGCTAATTTAGTATTTTATATTGACGCTGATAAAATGACTGGTGCAGAAGAGCCAAATAGAGTGTATTTGTATGATTTGACAAATAATGCTGTTCTAGTAGATTATTCCGCAGATGCTGCATCGGCTTTTGGAGGGGTAATTACTTTGGGTTCTGATAAAAGAGGAAAAAGTTATAAAATGAGAATCACAAGCCATATTCGTAACTTGATAAAAGATGCAACGGCTAAAAATGTTGATTTAGGACTGGTTGTTTCCCAAAGTGTAACTACAATTTCGCTTAATGCGCTGAAGGAAAAAATTCAAATAAATAAGGAAAATCCAGATCAGGCTGCAAAATATTTTTCTGCAGTGCCTAGAACATCAGTAATGAATCCTTTGGGTACGATCTTGTTTGGAGGAAAAGCTTCTGTTCCAGATGACAAAAGATTAAAACTTGAAGTTTACTACACGAAACCAAATTAATAAATATATATGTGTGGAATTGTTGGATATATCGGTCACCGAGAGGCTTATCCTATTGTAATAAAAGGATTAAAGCGTCTTGAGTACAGAGGATATGATAGTGCCGGCGTTATGTTGTATGACGAAGAGGCAGGCATTAAAGTTTGCAAAACAAAAGGTAAAGTTTCCGATCTTGAGACTAAAGCCAGTGAAGGTTTTACAATAAACGGAAATATTGGAATTGGACACACGCGTTGGGCAACTCACGGTGTTCCAAATGACGTGAATTCACACCCTCATCTTTCTAATTCTGGAGATTTGGCTATTATCCATAACGGAATTATCGAGAATTATGCGCCTTTGAAAGAGGAGCTTATCAAAAGAGGTTATACTTTTAAATCGGATACAGATACTGAGGTTTTAGTTAATTTAATAGAAGAAGTTCAAAAGAAAGAAAATATTAAATTAGGTAAAGCAGTTCAGATAGCATTAAACCAAGTTGTTGGTGCGTATGCAATTGCTGTTTTTGATAAAAAGAATCCAAATGAACTTGTAGCGGCGAGATTAGGAAGTCCGTTGGCGATTGGAGTTGGAGAAGGAGAATATTTTGTTGCTTCTGATGCTTCACCGTTTATTGAATATACTTCTAATGCAGTTTATTTGGAAGATGGTGAAATGGCTAATATCAGATTGCATAAGCCTATTAAAATTAGAAAAATTCAGGATGACTCTTTAGTAGATCCTTATATTCAAGAACTTCAAATGAATTTGGAGCAGATTGAAAAAGGAGGGTATGATCATTTCATGCTTAAAGAAATCTATGAGCAACCAAGTGTAATTAAAGATACTTACAGAGGAAGACTTCATGCAAATGAAGGAATTGTTCAGATGGCTGGTGTTGAAGATAACTTGGAGAAATTCTTAAACGCAAAACGTATTCTTATCGTAGCGTGCGGAACTTCTTGGCACGCAGGTTTAGTAGCAGAGTATATCTTTGAGGAATTTACCCGTATTCCTGTTGAAGTAGAGTATGCTTCTGAATTTAGATACAGAAATCCAATTATCAATAAAGATGACGTAGTTATCGCTATTTCGCAATCTGGTGAAACTGCAGATACTATGGCGGCTATTAAATTGGCTAAAGAAAACGGAGCATTTGTATTTGGAGTTTGTAACGTTGTGGGGTCTTCTATTTCTAGAGAGAGCCATGCAGGTGCTTATACACATGCAGGACCAGAAATTGGAGTAGCTTCTACAAAAGCATTTACTACTCAGATTACAGTATTAACGATGATTGCTTTACGTTTAGGAAAAGCAAAAGGAACATTGTCAAATACAGATTTCCATACTTACCTTCAAGAATTGGAAATTATTCCTGAGAAAGTTGCTGAAGCATTAGAAACTAATGATAAAGCAAAAGAAATTGCTGCTGCATTTAAAGATTCGCCAAACTGTCTTTATTTAGGTAGAGGATATAATTTCCCGGTTGCTTTAGAAGGTGCGTTGAAATTAAAAGAGATTTCATATATCCACGCTGAAGGATATCCTGCAGCAGAGATGAAACATGGTCCGATTGCGTTAATTGACGAACTTATGCCAGTTATTGTGATTGCTCCAAAGCAAGGGCATTACGATAAAATTGTAAGTAATATTCAAGAAATTAAATCAAGAAGTGGTAAAATTATCGCTGTAGTTACAAAAGGTGATACTCAAGTTCGGGAATTGGCAGATTATGTAATCGAAATTCCAGAAACTTCAGATGCATTATCGCCATTAGTTACAACAATTCCGTTGCAACTGCTTTCTTATTACATTGCCGTAATGAGAGGCTGTAATGTTGACCAACCTCGTAACTTAGCGAAGTCGGTTACAGTAGAATAGATTCTATTTTAAAAATATAAAATATGTTAAAAAAGCGAGATTTAAGTCTCGCTTTTTTTTATTGTCAAAAATTTTTTTGAGCATATGTATTTTTATGAATTTTTCAGTTTTTTGAGAAAAATTTATATGTATGCATAGTAAACTGATTTTTCTTTAGGTTTTATTTGTTTTTATTTTAATAAATTGAATTAGTAAATAGTTAAAATATTGTGTAAAATGGTGATAAATATTAATTTTATTTAACGTTTTTTTATGCATATTAAAATATTTGTGTATTTTGGCTATATATACTAACAAAAAACTAACCCAAAATGAGAGTCTACTTGCTAATTATGTTGTTATTCAGCGGAATATCCTTTGCGCAGAATACAATTACAGGTTCGGTTACGGATGGTAACAAACAATCTATTCCAGGTGCTAATGTTGTTGTTGTAGGAGAAAACACCGGTGCTTCTACAGATTTTGACGGATCGTTTAAATTAACTACTAATGCTAAGTTGCCTTTTTCTGTAAAGGTTACTGCGGTAGGATTTGAATCTAAAACGGTAAGTGTAACGGCAGCAAATCAAAAAGTAAATGTAATTTTAAAAGGTGAAGAAACGAAATTGGATGAAATTGTAGTTTCGGCATCAAGAACACCAGAGAGAGTTCTAGAATCTCCTGTAACTATTGAGAGAATGGGTGTGCAAGAAATTAAAAGAACAGCTTCTCCTTCTTTTTATGATGGTTTGGAAAACATGAAAGAAGTGCAGATGAATACGAGTAGTATGTCGTTTAAGTCAATCAATACGAGGGGATTTGCGACGGTAGCAAATACTCGTTTCATGCAGTTGGTAGATGGAATGGATAATGCATCTCCATTATTGAATTTCGTTTTAGGAAACATGATTGGGGTTTCGGAAATCGATGTTCAAAGTGTAGAATTGCTTCCTGGAGCTTCGTCTGCTTTATATGGAGCCAATGCCTTTAATGGTATTTTGTTTATGACTAGTAAAAGTCCGTTTACAAATCAAGGTGTTTCGGCTTATTTAAAATATGGAGTAACTTCACAAGAAGCAGCGGGCACAAATGGTTATTACGATTTTGGTGTTCGCTTCGCTCGAGCTTTTAATAAATATATCGCTGCTAAAGCAAACTTTACTTATATGCAGGCTACAGATTGGTATGCTACAAATTATGATGATAAGACAAGAGCAGGTATTGATAGAACAAATCCTAGCTATGATGGAATCAACGTTTATGGAGATGAGGCTGCGACAAATATAAAAGGTGTTGGCCAGAAGTTAGAGGCAATGGGGTTAATTCCGGCTGGAGCATCTAATCTTTTGCCAAATTCTATGGTTAGTAGAACGGGATATAATGAGATTGATTTAACAGATAATAAAGCGGCAAATATGAAAGTTGATTTTTCTTTGCATGCAAGGCCTTTTGGAGATGAAAGATTGGAAGTGATCTGGCAAAGTAAAATTGGTACTGGAAATGCTGTGTATCAAGGAGCAAACAGATATTATTTGAATAACTTTTTTATGTACCAGAATAAATTAGAACTTAAAGGGAAAAACTTTTTTGTGAGAGGTTATATGACTGGTGAAGATGGGGGAAAATCTTATGATATGATTTTTACTGGTATCAATGTAAATAGAAAATGGAAAGACGATAATACGTGGTTTGGTCAATATGCAGGAGCGTTTATTCAAGGAGCTTTAGGGGGTATGACGCCAGAACAGGCTCATGCAACTGCAAGATCTACGGCTGATACAGGTCGTTTTTTGCCTGGTACTGCAGAGTTTAAAAATGCTTTTAATCAGGTTATAAGTGATCCAGATGTTTTAAGTGGATCTAAATTGGTTGATAATTCAAAAATGTATCACTCAGATGCAAATTATAATTTTAGAGATATAATAAAATTTGCCGAAATTCAAGTTGGAGGTTCTTTTAGAGCATATGAGTTAAATTCTCACGGAAGAATCTATACCGATGCTAATAGTCAGATAAATTACAATGAGTATGGTGCATATGCACAATTGATGAAAAAATTTATGGACGACAGATTGAAGTTTACAGGATCTCTTCGTTATGATAAATCTAAGAACTTCGACGGTAATTTTTCTCCACGTTTGTCTCTTGTGTATTCTGCCGGAGAAAAAAGAAATCACAATTTCAGAGGGTCTTTCCAAACAGGTTTTAGAAACCCTACAACACAAGACCAATATATAGGATTTAATATTGGAAATGCAGTATTACTTGGTTCTGCTCCTGATAACTTGACAAGGTTTAATGAAACTTTTACTCTGAGTGCAGAAGGTCAGGGTTATACAGGAAGTCCGACAAAAGTTATGAATGGTAATGATGCTTATGGGAATTCTTATATAGCAAGTTCAGTAACTGCATTTTCTGCAATGGCAGGAACAGACCCGGTTGCGGCGGCAGCGCTACTAAAAAAGTCTAGAGCAAATTATGTGAAACCTGAAGAAGTAAAAGCTTTTGAGTTAGGGTATCGTTCAGTTTTTGATGGTACATCGATAGATATTAATGGGTACTATAATATTTACAACAACTTTATTGGTAATTTAAATGTCGTTTCTCCTTTCTATGGAACTGCTCAGGATAATCCTAATATTGCTGCAGGAACTTCTGATCCGGGAGTTCAGTCAATTAGAGCGCTTCAAAATGGAGAATATAGAACATATCAATTATATACTAATTCAGATGTGGAAATAAACTCATTAGGATTTGGAGTTGGACTTTCAAGAAAAATTATTGCTGATTTTGAATTGGGAGTGAATTATAACTATGCTCAGTTCGATTTTGATCAAGCAAAAGACCCAAGTTTTGAGCCTGGATTTAATACGCCAAAACATAGAATTAAAATGTCAATTGGAAATGATAAGCTGTTTAAGAATTTCGGATTTAATGTTAGCGGAAGATGGAACAGTGAATATTTATGGCAAGCTGGTTTTGCTGATGGTATAATTAAAGAAGCGACTGTAATTGATGCTCAGATAAATTATGGAATTCCAAAATTGAAATCAGTTGTAAAATTAGGAGCAGCTAATATTGGCGGAAAAGAATACTACCAAGTAATTGGAGCTGGATTAATCGGACAGCAGTATTTTGCTTCTTGGACTATTAACCCATAATTGATTGTAAACTCTAAGTCAAATTCATTATTTATGTTTCTGAATGCCAAGTTTAGAAGCGAATAATTATAAAAAATATAAATTATGATAAAAAATTTCAAGTGGCTTTTATTGGTTTCGTTAACCTTTATGGCTTGTAATAGTGATGATGAAGTGGCTCCGGTGGTAGAGTCATCTGATGGTAAGGCTTTGACTGCAGGAAGTGCTGATTTTTCTAAGTATGTTGCTTTAGGAGATTCTTTTGCGGCAGGATTTAGTGATAATGCGCTTTTTATTAAAGGTCAGGAAGGAGCATATCCAAATATTTTGGCGCAGCAATTTGCTTTGGTAGGAGGAGGTGAGTTTAAAACGCCTTTTGCAAGTGATAATATAGGAGGGTTATTATTAGGAGGAAATGTTATCGCTGGTCAGCGTTTATATTTTAATACGACTGTAACGCCAACCCATCCAGAATCGACGGTAGATCCTATTGTGGGGGTGCCAACTACTGAAGTTACAGCGCATTTGTCTGGATCTTTTAATAATTTAGGAGTTCCTGGTGCTAAAAGTTTTCATTTGTTGGCGCCTGGTTATGGTAATGCGGCGGGTGTAATGGCAGGAACTGCAAATCCTTATTTTGCGCGTTTTGCATCTAGCGCAACAACTACAGTTTTAGCAGATGCTTTAAGTCAGAATCCAACTTTCTTTTCTTTGTGGATTGGAGGAAATGACGAATTAGGTTATGCGACTGCAGGTGGAGATCCTACGGTAAATCCTTTAACGCCTCCAGCAACTTTTGATGCGGCTTACAAAGGTTTGGTTACTCAATTGGTTGCGGGTGGAAGAAAAGGAGTTGTAGCAAATCTTCCAAATATTTCGACTCTTCCTCATTTTCGTGTAATAGCTTATAATCAATTAAAGCAATCTAATTTAAGTGTTAATGGAGTTAGCTTGGTTGGTACTTTGAATGCACAATTGTATGGGCCATTGCATAATGCATTGGCTTATTTAGGTCAAGGTGACAGAATTAAACTTTTGTCTGCAACAGGAAATAATCCATTACTTATTGTAGATGAAAATTTACCAGATTTATCGGCAAATTTAAAAGCTGTGCTGATGGGTGGTGGATTAGATGCTGGTACCGCAACAGCAATGGGAATGGTTTTTGGAAGAGCAAGACAAGCATTGCCTACAGATTTGATTGTTTTAGGCGCTTCTTCTAGAATTGGAAAAGTTCCAACGGTAGCTGCCGACGGGGTTGCTTCGCCTTCGCCTTCTTTGTCTCAATTAGGAGTTACTTTCCCTTTGCCAGACAGATATGTTTTATTGCCATCTGAAGTAGCAGAAATAGGCGTAGCTACTGCTGCTTATAATCTGACTATAAAAACTGTTGCTGAGGCAAATGGTTTAGCGATTGTTGATGCTGAATCAATCATGGCAGATTTAAATAAGCCAAACGGAGTTACAATGAATAATTTTACATTGAAAGCGACATTTGTTACTGGTGGTATGTTTTCTTTAGACGGAGTCCACCCTTCACCAAGAGGATATGCTTTTATAGCTAATAAATTTATCCAGGTTATTAATGCTAAATATGGTTCAAATTTAAAAGGAGTAGATATTGGTAATTATCCAGTTTTGTTTCCTGCAAAATTATAATCAAAACTATTTTAAGTTTCAAAAAACCGCTCATTTATACCAATGAAGCGGTTTTTTTCTTTTATTAAAAAAATGCTGTTTTTGTTGTTTTTTGGGCAAGTTTTATGAATCAAACAAAATCATGCTATTTTTTATGAAAAAAAAATTGATTTTATATTTTAAAAAATTATCTTTGCGCTCTGAAAAAAGAGGTATTTTCGATAAACCTAAATAGCTATTTAATAAATACATAAGTAATGTCAAAAGTAATAGGAAAAGTTGCTCAAATCATTGGACCAGTAGTAGACGTAGTTTTCAACGGTAAAGATGTTGAACTTCCAAAAATTTATGATTCACTAGAAGTCACTAAAAAAGACGGAACAATTTTAGTTCTTGAAGTACAATCTCACATTGGAGAAAACACTGTTCGTACGATCTCTATGGACTCTACAGACGGTTTGTCTAGAGGATATGAGGTAGTTGGAACTGGAAATCCAATCCAAATGCCAATCGGTCCAGACGTATATGGAAGATTATTTAATGTTGTTGGAGATGCAATTGATGGTTTAGGTGATTTGCCAAAAACTGGAGAAAACGGTCTGCCAATTCACAGACCTGCACCAAAATTTGAAGATTTATCAACTTCATCTGAAGTTTTATTTACAGGTATCAAAGTAATCGATTTGATCGAGCCTTATGCAAAAGGAGGTAAAATTGGATTGTTTGGTGGTGCTGGTGTTGGTAAAACAGTATTGATTCAGGAGTTGATCAACAATATTGCAAAAGGTCACGGTGGACTTTCTGTATTCGCTGGAGTAGGAGAAAGAACACGTGAAGGAAATGACTTGCTTCGTGAGATGTTAGAGTCAGGAATTATTAAATACGGTGATGATTTCATGCACTCTATGGAAAATGGAGGATGGGATTTGTCTAAAGTAGATATGCCAGGAATGAGAGAGTCTAAAGCTACTTTCGTTTTCGGACAAATGAATGAGCCACCTGGAGCTCGTGCTCGTGTAGCACTTTCAGGATTATCTATCGCTGAGTATTTCCGTGATGGAGCTGGATCAGACCAAGGTAAAGACGTATTATTCTTCGTTGATAATATCTTCCGTTTTACACAAGCAGGTTCTGAGGTATCAGCACTTTTAGGTCGTATGCCATCCGCGGTAGGTTACCAACCAACATTAGCAACTGAAATGGGTGCTATGCAAGAGCGTATTACATCTACAAACAAAGGATCTATTACATCTGTACAAGCGGTTTACGTTCCTGCGGATGACTTAACTGACCCGGCGCCAGCTACAACTTTCGCCCACTTAGATGCTACAACTGTATTGTCTCGTAAAATTGCTGAGTTAGGTATCTATCCTGCGGTTGACCCGTTAGATTCTACTTCTAGAATTTTAACTCCTCAAATTTTAGGAAACGAGCACTACGACTGTGCACAAAGAGTTAAAGAAATTCTTCAAAAATACAAACAATTACAAGATATCATCGCGATCCTTGGTATGGAGGAGTTATCTGAAGAAGATAAACTTGCAGTAGCAAGAGCACGTCGTGTACAACGTTTCTTGTCTCAGCCATTCCACGTAGCAGAGCAATTTACAGGTATCCCAGGTGTATTAGTTGATATTAAAGATACTATCAAAGGATTTAACATGATCATCGATGGTGAGTTAGATCACCTTCCAGAAGCTGCTTTCAACTTGAAAGGTTCTATTCAAGATGCAATCGAAGCTGGAGAGAAAATGTTAGCTGAAGCATAATAATCAAGCAGAGCTTGATAAAATCAAAAAAATAAAAATTCCAAATTCCAAGATTGGGATTTGGAATTTTATAATTTGGAATTTTAAAAAATAGTTATGATTTTAGAAATAGTATCACCAGAAGCGAAATTATTTTCAGGAGAGGTAACATCAGTTACTTTGCCAGGAGTTAATGGAAGCTTTCAGATTTTAAATCATCACGCGCCAATTGTTTCAATCTTAGAAGAAGGAACAATTAAAATTGCAGCTCCAAGCTTCAGTTTTTCTAAGGAGGCTGCTGATAAATTTACGAGAGTTAATGACCAAACTTATACTTTAGGGATTAAGTCAGGAACAATCGAAATGAAAAACAATAAGATAATTGTTTTAGTAGACTAAAACGATTTCCAAAATAAGCTGAAAAGCCAGACAGTATTGTCTGGCTTTTTTTATTTTATTACTTTTGAACTATTAAAATCTCTTTATAAAATACTTGCTCGATAGTAAAAACTCAGTGAGTTTTTACAGTTTTGCTTCATCGTTAGTAAATGGGGCTCAATTTTTATGTCAAATTTTATAAAGAATATATATGAAAAATATATCAAAAGTCGCTGTTCTTGGCGGCGGCGGAAGAACTGGGAAATATCTTGTAAACCAGTTATTAGAAAACGGATTTAGTGTAAAACTTCTTTTAAGAAATCCAGACAATTTTACTATTCAAAATTCAAGAATAGAAATTATCAAAGGTGATGCTATCAATGAAGATTTTATAAATATATTGCTTAAGGATTGTCAGGCAGTATTAAGTACAATTGGACAAAGGCCTGGAGAACCAATGGTCGCAAGTCAGGCAACGAAAAATATTCTAAAAGCGATGGACAAACTTGATATTCAAAGGTATGTTTTGCTGGCTGGGCTGAATATTGATACGCCATTTGATAAAAAAAGTCCCAAAACAATTATGGCGACTGATTGGATGAAAACGAATTTTCCTGAAATTCAAAAAGACAGACAATTTACTTATAATCTTTTGACTGAAAGTAAAATAGACTGGACGCAAGTTCGAGTTCCGTTAATCATTTTTTCAGATGAAACTGCTCAAATCTCTGTAAACTTGGAAGATTGTTTGGGAGAAAAAATTTCGGCTTTTGATATTTCGAAGTTTATAGTGAAAGAGATGGTCGAATCACATTATATCAGACAATCTCCTTTTATTAGTGCAATTTAAATCTTAAATTTATACAGCGGTTCTTTTAGTATCCGCTGTTTTATTTTGATGTAATTTCAATTGCATAACTTTGTTTTATGAAAATACCTGAAAATCTTAACCAGAAAATCGAATATAGAAAGAAGAATGATCTTTTTAGGAAACTCCCTGTTTTTACTAATTTGGTAGATTTTTCTTCAAATGATTATATCGGATTTTCTAAATCAGAAATTATTTTCAAGCACACTCATGCTTATTTATTGGAAAATGAAATGCTTCAAAATGGAGCAACTGGTTCAAGATTGATTACAGGAAACCATTCTCTTTATCAAATTGCCGAAAATTATATAGCGCAATTTCATGAGGCAGAAACTGCTTTAATTTTTGGTTCGGGATATAATGCCAATTTGGGTTTTTTTAGTGCTGTACCGCAAGAAAATGATGTTGTTTTGTACGATGAATTATGTCATGCTTCAATAAAAGATGGAATTGCAATGACGAGCGCTCAATCGCATCATTTTATCCATAATGATATTGAAGATTTGGAACGTCTTATCCTTAAATTCCCAACTACCAATATTTACATTGTAACAGAAACTGTTTTTTCGATGGATGGTGATAGTCCGAATCTCGAAGAACTGATTCAGCTTTCAGAAAAGTACCATTGTTATTTGGTTGCTGATGAAGCTCATGCTTTGGGGGTTTTTGGAGAAAAAGGAGAAGGCTTGACACAGTATTTGCAATTGCACGATCGTTTTTTTGCTCGAATAGTGACTTTTGGTAAAGGTTTAGGATGTCAGGGCGCGGCTGTTTTAGGATCTGTAGAGCTAAAAGAATATCTTGTGAATTTTGCAAGAAGCTTTATTTTTAGTACAGGTTTGTCTCCGCATTCTGTTGCAACAATTTTTACAGCTTATCAGCAATTAGAAATTGAAAAAGAAACGAGAGAAAAGCTTCGTCAGAATATTGTGTTTTTTAATCAGCAGAAAAATTTGCTGGGTTTAAAACCAATGTTTGTTCATAGTAAATCTCCAATACATTCTGCTATAGTTCCAGGAAATGAAAATGTGAAAAAATTGGCGCAGGAGCTTCAAGATAAAGGATTTGATGTACAAGCGATCCTTTCGCCAATTGTTTCAGAGGGTCAGGAACGTCTGCGTTTTTGTATCCACAGTTATAATTCGCAGGAAGAAATTAATCTGCTTTTAGAACTAGTTCGAGACTTTGTTTTTTAAATTCGGATTTTCTTCAAAATCCAAAATTTCAAAAAATAGTGAAGTTTTTTGTAACGTTTCGTTTATTCGATTACTTACAAGGTGTAATCAAATAAAAACTACTCATGAAAACTAGATTTCAATTTATAATTACAATACTTGCACTTTTCTTTGTTTGTACTATTTCTGCCCAGACAAAAACTTCAAAACTTGAAAATTCTCTTCTTTGGGAGATTTCAGGAAAAGGGCTTCAAAAACCTTCTTATTTGTATGGAACGATTCATATGATTTGTTCTAAAGATTATTTTTTATCTGAAAAAGCCAAAAATGCTTTTGAGAAATCGGATAAATTGTTTTTAGAAATCAACTTTACAGATCCGAACGAAATGAGCCAAATGCAGCAATTGGCAATGGGAAAAGAACCTTTAAGTAAAAAGCTAACTTCAGAACAATTGGCTAAACTAGATTCAATTTTAAAAAAGAGTACTGGAATGTCGGTACAGCAAGTAGATAGTTTTAGTCTTTTGACTGTTTTGAGTTTGATTTCTATTAAAAGTTTTGGCTGTTTAGATTTAAAATTTTATGAAATGGAGTTGTCAGATGCAGCCAAAAAAAGAAATATCTCTATTGCTGGATTAGAATTTGTCAAGGCTCAATTTGAGATTCTTGAGAATGCTTATTCTAATGATGAAATGCTGACACTTTTGGAAGAGTCTACTCCTGAAGAAACAGTTGAATTGGTCGATGCTTATAAAAATGAAAACATTGAAGCAATGTATGAGTTTAGCACAGATAAACGATTTACAAGTGAGAAAACTAAAAAGAAGATTCTTGACGATAGAAATTTAAACTGGGTAAAACAAATACCTGAGTTAGCAAAGCAAAATAGTGTTTTTATTGCTGTTGGAGCAGGGCATTTAGGAGGTGAGTTGGGAGTTATTAATTTATTGAGGAAAGAAGGATATACTGTAAAACCTGTAATGAATTAAATCTGTTTTGAAAGAGAAAGAACATGAGTTTTTAAATCGGATGGAAAGCCATAAAGGAATTTTGCATAAAGTTTCTAAAATGTATATGGATACTTCCGATGATCAGCAGGATCTGTTTCAGGAGATTATATGCCAGCTTTGGAAATCGTATGATACTTTTCGGAATGAAAGCCAGTTTTCGACTTGGATGTATAGAGTAGCAGTAAATACGGCAATTGTCTTTTTAAAGAAAGAAAAAAGGAAGGTGGATAAATATGAGATGCCTTCTGAGAATGTGAAAGAAGACGAAAGTGATTTCTATATAAAAGAAAGTCAACTGGATCATTTTTATAAAGCTGTGCAAAAATTAGAAAAAATCGATAAAGCCATCATTTTTTATCAGCTAGAAGGTTTCTCTCATAAGGAAATAGGAGAGAATTTAGGAATTTCTGAAGGGAATGCTAGGGTAAAATTAAATAGAGCTAAAGAAAAATTAAAAGAAATTATTAAAAATCAGGGATATGGATTTTAACGATATACAAAATGCGTGGAATAACGAAAGACCCGAAAATGTTATTTTGCCAACAAATTTAGAAAAGATTCAATCTGCTAATACGCCATTAGATAAAATTAGAAAAAACCTGAAGAATGAATTTGTGTATCAAATTGTATCTATGATTTTTCTCGGAACAATTCCAATAATTTGCCAGTTTAACTCGCAGATGTTTTTTTTATATTATTTAATTTACAGCTTGTTTTTAGCAGTTTGTGTGTATTATTTAGTAAAATTATATTTCTTTTTTAAAAGGCTGAATGCAACAACATTGAGAACAAAAGACAGTTTGTATGAGACGTATTTTGATATTAGACTGAATATGGAATTGTATAAAACATTTGGTTTTTCGCTAACGCCTTTCTTAGTTGTTTATTTATTGGGGTTCTATTTTTATGGCCTTTCCAAAACTTCTGGGTTCTTGAATTATGAGTTTTCTAACGGGCAATTATTTGGTCTTTTTGCCATCATTGTTTTTACAATACTTTGTATGGGAATTTCGTTAGAATGGTGGGTTCAAAAGTTTTATGGGAAATACGCCAAAGAGATAAAAAAGGTAATTGACGAATTGAAAGAAGAATGAAAAATAAAAAACCCATCGTAAAGATGGGTTTCTTGTTCTTAGTTAAATATGATTTTTTTGTTGACTATATGACCATTCTCTAGGATTACTTTTGCTAATAAAACCTGATTGCTAGAATATAAATTTTCAATTTTTAGTTCTTTGGAGTCAATTTTGTTCTTGTTGTAAAGCAATTGTCCACCCATAGTATAAATCTGTACTTCTTTAATATTTTCAGTTCCGCTGCTCACATTTATTACTTTTGATTTTGTGGCTACCAAGACTCCATTTGCTGTATTTTCAAAATCATCAGTACCTAATGTTTTATTTGTGTAACGAAGAACAAAACGATCTGTAAAAGTTCCGATGGCAGTTTTGAAAGTATAATTTGAAGCTCTCAGGTCTGTTATAGTGCCTGTTGTTTTGTCTTCCAGATAAACGGCTTGCTGGCCAAAAAATCCATCTGCGTGATCTATCGAGATTGTAAGCTGAGTTTCGGCAACCGATTTATAGCCAAGAGGAATTCTTTCTGTATTGTCAAAAGGCAAACTTCTCGCTTGTATGGATAGCTTTTGTGCCTCATTGATGGTGTAGAAGTCTACATAAGAGTTTCCTGCCAATGCAACTGCATCATAATTGTAGTCGAAACTGTTTGTTGCCCCCTCTGCGTATCCGATCAATATTTGTTTGTATGCATCTTCGGCATTGCTTAGGTTTAACCATAGGCGGTTTACTTCAATTGCAGCTTCTTTTGCTGTAGTTTTAAAAAATTGCGTATTCTGCGCTTTTATACGTTGCCCATTATTAAATTTAATTAAAGTAACTTTTGGTTTTATAAAGAAACCTTGCCCTACACCAATATATCCCGAAGGAGTCTCGCCTCCAGTTGTAGCTCTTGTTGCTCCAAGTAATGTGAATACTGCATAATCTGGGCTGCTGTATCTATAGGTAGTGGTTCCTTCTACTTTTTGAGGCAGCGACATATGCGTCCAGAAGTATAATGCTCCAACATCTCCATTATCAATAATAAATTTTCGGCCATCGATAGCAGATGGGTAAGGGTTTCCGACAAGAAGATATTTATCTGCAGTAGTTGAAATTGGAACATCTCCATTATTAGGTGTTCCATAGAATTTTCCAGTAAAGTCAGCAGGGGCATCATTGCTGTAAGACTGTGGGCCTCTTATGCTATAACCTTTTCCAGGTAGCATTGTCATTGTTCCGTACAGATTCGTTGCCCACTTGAAATCAGAAGACCAATAGGAATATTTGTCAAATAAAGTTTCTGGAGATAAAGTATTCATTTTAAAATCTGGGTTGTCTACAGGCGATGACCAATACGTCAAGTCAAAACGGCGAATTTTGGTTGTTCTTTCTATTTGAAAAGCAGTACTGCTTCCAGTAAACATGTTTTTATTTGTTGATGTTTGAAGAAATGACCCGCCAGATTGAACAAGTAATTTCCCGCCAGTTCCTACGTTTATATTTTCATCAACAGTTAAAGTAATATCTTTTGGAACTGTTAATGTAATATTCGGATTTATGGTGCAAGAACAAACGGTAAGGTCTGAACTTAATACAATGTCAGATTTAATTATAATTGAGCTATTAGCGCTAGGAGTTCCAGTTCCGTTGTAATCTGTTTCAATTTTAATAAAATTCAAATTCAGTCTTGCGCTTTGTTTATAATCTTTTAAACGAATTTCAACTTTAGAATCTTTGCCTAGAGCTCTAGGACTGGTTAATATATTGTTTGCAGGAGCATTGTCGTTAATGTTTCCTGGTGATGTATAAACTGGAGTAGTCGCATTTTCGTCATCAATGAAAATTTGTACTTGGTCATCACAGTTCGTAATTTGTATCTGGTATGTTCCGCAAGGAAATCCTTGTCTTTTGTAAACCAAAGTAAAGTAATCTTGAGGCACAGGAGCTCCTTGCCATCCAGATGCAGCAGGATTAAAAGAAGGTGATTCTGCAAGAGCAAATGAATCTGTTGTGTTAATGTTTACAGGGTTTACGCTATAGTATCCAGCATAACTTCCTTGGGGAATTGTAAAATTATTGCCAGAAGCTGCCGTTGTAAATCCGTAAACTTTCCATAAATTATCCCCGAATGGGTAAGGCGCAGTATTGCTTCCTGCTATTAACCCCATAGAGAACTGTATTCTAGAATCGGTTGTTTTTTCGTAATATTCTAAGTCAAAAGTATATTCTACTCCAGCTGTCAATTGCATATTTACTGCCTTTTGAGAATAATTTACACCAGACCATTGATCAATTATTATGGTAGTTCCGGAAGCTGTAGTTAAATACAAACGATAATAATCGTCACCTCCAACAGTGATATTGTAAGTGCCCGTTACATCAACTTTGGCTTTCATTTTATAGCGAACAAAGAAATAGTCTGAAGGAGTTTCGCACAATTGTGCATTTAACCCAGTAACAGTTCCTTGTACAATATCGCGATTAAATAGTTTGTTTTCTTCAACTTGTCCAATATAGGTCATGTTTGAAATCGGAATGGTAGTAGGCGTTGCAGGATTTGGGTCTGCAGGAGTGCCAGTTGGTGGCAAAGTTGTTGTTTTATACACATATCCGATCCATTTATTATCTCCGTATTTAATTTGGTCACCTGGATTGCAAACAGGTGCTGTAGCATTAACAGTTACAGTAGCAGAAGAATAATTAGAATTAGTGTTTTTAAGAGTGTATGTAAATGTTGCAGATCCAGCAAAATTTGCTGCTGGTGTAAAGGTTACATTGTTAAGGCCGTTTACAGTTACAGTGCCATTACTAGGTTGTGTTACCGTTATGGCTTCTAGAGGATAACCACCAATAACATCATTATCTAAAATAGGAATGGTTACAGCCTGATTTGATGGAGTTGAAACAACATCGTTCTTTGCTGTTAAGGTAAAAACATCTTCTATTGTTCCTGTGATTACTGGGCCTTCAGGACTTCCATTACCATTTTTAATTTCAAAAGTATTGTAGCTAGCATAAACATAAAATCTAATGTACAAAGTTTCTCCAGGCGATAAAGTGTTTAGGCCTGATGCGATATTATTAGTTAACGGCGTCCATGATGAGGCAGCATTACTTTCTGGTATTAATGTCTGAGCACCACTTGTAAAATCTGAATTCTTAGAATATTTTACTAGAAACTTTTGATTCTTTCCTCTGTAAGTAAAATTAAATTGTTTAAGATTTAATTTGTGTTTAGAATCGGGTGCGATTTTAAATTGAATATACTTAGTTTCGTCTGCTGTATTTACAACATTAGGGTTATTAGAAGGAGTAGGCCAGCCGTTAGTTTCAAAAAATGCATTATTTATGTTATGAAATGTATAATTTAAACTTATGTTAGTGCCCGCTTTTGTAATTGGAGAGTTCGGGTCTACATATTGTTTGGTTACGGGATTAAAAGTATCATCGGCTCCATCCCAAAGCGATAGAAACTCTGTTGTGTCTTGATTTACTGTTACTTTTATGGATCCTGTAGATGTTTCCGTTGCATTTGAGATGGTGTAGTTGAAAACAGAAGTACCAATAAATCCTGCAGCAGGGTTAAAAGTTATAGTTTTATCAGGATTAAGTATCGCTGTTCCTTCGGCAGCAGATGGAGGTGTAGAAATGACTAAAGTGTTTACGTTGGCTTTGTTTACGTCATTGCTTAGCGGATTTATATTAACTGCTACATCTTTTGTAGTGGTAACGTAATCGTTGATAGCTAATATTTTAGTAGCATCAAAGCTTAATACTTCACCATTGATGGTAGGTACAACATTATTGATTCCAGTTCTAATTTGGAAGTCATTATTAGTGTAATAAGCATAAATTCTAATATAAACTTTTTCAGTAGGTAAAACAGGGTTTATTTCTTCAGAAAAATTCAATGTGTATTGTATCCAATCACTCGTAACTGATGTTGCTGTAAGAAGATTATAAACACCAGATGAGAAATCAGATTGTTTAGAGTATTTAATTGTATATTTTTGAGAACCTGGAGATTTACACTCAAAAACGAATGTGCTTAAATTTACCTTGCTTCCTGTTTTAGGCCCCAGAGCAAATTGTACATATTTTGTCAGATCATATTGGCCACCTTTGTTTAGAGGTGTTGGCCAGCCACTACTCTTAAAAAAAGTATTAGCAGCATTGTTAGAGTCGTATAAATTACTTACAGTTGCTGATAAATCATAACCGTTAATTGTTCCTACTAATGGAACAGGAGCATATCTATTGCCAGAATCTGCTGCGTCCCATTTTACTAAAGCAGTTTGAGCAAATCCAAAAAAAGGCAATAATAAGAATAAAAGTAGAGTTTTTTTCATGTTAAATGTTTTTTATCAATTTGTTATGCTGGCATAGGACTTCCGAACCAAACAAAGGTATATACATTTACGAGCTCAATCTTGGCGCGGTTTTGAGAACCCCCATATAATCGATGAACTAAAAAAATACTCGATGAAGCACATTAAAAATTTTAATGTTAGACAAATATTCTTATAAAATGCTTGATGTTATTATAAGAATATTTGTGTTAAATTAAATTTTTTAAGACTGTTTTTTGAAATTTTAGACTGAAAAACGTCTAGTTGGTTGTAAAAACTACAAAAAGGGAATATTTTATAACGAAAAGTTGTTATGATTTTTGCAGTATTTTAATGCAATTTTAAAGGGAAATGAATGCTTTAGGAAAGCATAGGAGAAAACTTTTTTTTAAGAGAGAATAAGCAGGTTTATTTTTCTTCTAGATCTTTAACTTTTTCGTAAACAAGATTGCTCTCATAACCTCTTCGCAACATATAGTCGCAGAATTTTTTGCGCTTTTTAAGTTGGTTAGGTTCAGAAATGCTATTCCAACATCTTTCTGATAAGTTTTCGAAAGTTTCGAAATATTCTTCGGCGGAAATTTCTTTCAAAGCCAAGGTAATATTCGTTGATGAAATGTTTCTTAGCTTAAGTTCATTTGTGATTCTAATTTTACCCCAATGTTTAATTCGGTGTTTGCCTCTCGCAAAGCTACAAGCAAAACGGGTTTCGTTTAGAAAATTTCCTTCAATAAGCTGTACGACAATACTGTCAATCTCGTCACGAGTCATTTTTAGGTCATATAATTTTGAAACTACTTCATCATGACAACGCTCTTGATAGGCACAAAAATGCTCTAACTTTTGTAAAGCTTCTTTGATGGTGAAAGTATTATTCGTGGGGTTTTTCATTCGTTTTAACGTTTAAATTAAAAAATTCGCCAGTTGTTATAAATTAATTCTAAAATTTGTTAATGTTTTATAAAAAGAAATAAATTATAACCTTGTGTATTAGGCTAATTTAAATATTTTTGTACGGAATTTTAACATTTGAAATTATGACCTAAGATGTCAGAATTTAACATTTTAAGGTTCAGATAATTACTAAAAAGAACATTGTTCTTTTTTTGGAAAAAATGCCATTTTTTGCTTTAAGCAAACCAAAAACAAATTTAAAACAAATACCTACTGTTATATGATGAGAAAATTACTTTACTCGTTTTTACTAATATTTTTTTATTCTTCTTCTTTTGCCCAGATTGTATTCACAGATAATACTCCAGGTACACGAAGTTGGGCAGTTCCACAAGGTGCTACCGAAGTTACCGTTGAAATATGGGGTGCTGGTGGAGCTGGTGGAGGTTCGAGAAATAATAATGTTGGTGGTAGCGGCGGCGGCGGCGGCGGTTATTCTTTAAAGACATTTTCAGTAACAGCTGGTCAAAATATTAATTACACTATTGGGAGTGGTGGAACTGGAAGTACTAGTAATGGAACTGTTGGAAGTGCGACATCGCTAACTTATACAGCTTCAAATTCGCTTGTGGCTAATGGAGGAGGACGAGGTCTTCAAGATAATGATACAACTGCTGGCGGAGCTGGTGGTACAGCAACAGGTGGATCAACTAATTTGAGAGGCGCAAACGGAAATGATAGTAGTACAATTGGAGGAAATGGTGGCAATAGTGGGAATACTTCAAATACTGGAGGTATAGGAAGAGCAAATGCTAACGGAGAAAATGGAATTATACCTGGCGGCGGCGGCGGCGGCGGCGAAAGAAACGGTAACAACAATCGATCGGGAGGAGATGGTGCAAATGGGCAAGTAAGAATTACATATACTCCAAGTTATCAATACCAAATTATATCTTCAAATACTGGATCTACAACATGGTGTGCAGGAGAAACCAGAAATGTTTCAGTTACTATAAAAAATACTGGTTCGAAGGCTTGGACAGATACGCCTTCGGCAGATTTTAATATTGGAATAAAGTGGAATACCAATGGCACGAGTTGGACTGATTATAATGTAAGAGTCGATGCTGGAAATTTGGCTCCGGGTGATACTAAAACATACATTTTTACAATTACTGCAGCCAATAGTGGAGGTGCAACAAACGGTACTCCTTTAGCGGCAGGAATAAATAATCTTACTTTTGATGTTGTGTATGAGCTAGTCGCTTGGTTTGGAGATAATCATAACGGAGTAGGGCCAGGTAATGCTGTACTAAAAACGGGAGATCAAACTATAGTAGCAACGCCAGCAAATAAGACTATTGCAGCGACAGCTTCAACAGTTTGCTCAGGTTCAGGTACAACTATTACTGTTGCTAATTCAGAAGTTGGCGTTAATTATCAATTAAGAAATGCAAGTAATGCTAATGTAGGAACCCCAGTTGCCGGTTCAGGCGGAGTTATTAGTTTGCCTACAGGTAATTTAACGACAGCTACTACTTTTAATGTATTAGCGACATTAACTTGTGGAAATTCGGCACAAATGACAGGTACTGCTACAGTAAACGTAAGTCAACTCCCTACATCAGCTAATGCTGGTCCAGATCAAACAGGAAATTATACTTTTTTTACATTGGCAGCTAATACCCCTACGGTTGGTACAGGAGCTTGGTCAGTAGCTAGCGGACCAAATACTTCGGCAGGTCAATTTAATAGTGTTTCTAGCCCAACAAGTAGATTTACTCCTGCGGTTTCTGGAACATATGTTTTGAATTGGACAATAAGTAATGGTAGTTGCACATCTACGGATCAAGTAATCATTTCGACTTGTATTAGCAATTTAATAAAAAACGGTGATTTTAGTAGAGGAACGGAGGATTGGTCTAGAGCAACTACAAAAGGATCCTATGTTGAAGTCTATGACGAAAGTGTTTATTTTTCAAATGGAAATAATGATATTACTGCAGAATTGGATTCACAGGCTTCATTAGGACAAAATGTAGCCGTTGTTCCGGGGGTTCCTTATACTTTAAGTTTTCTTTACGCTCGAAGACCAGGATCTTCACCTACTACTGCACTTGATTTTAAAATTATAGATGGATCAAATACCACATCAAGAAATTTTACAACTAGTGATACTACTAACACACCAGTATTTTTTAGTTTTCCATTTACACCGACAAGCTCATCAATATGGATTGAATTTTACAATTCTCTAGAAACCACTACTCTTGGGACGATTATTGATAATATTGTTTTGATTCCGAGTTCGCAAGTGGTTCCAATTGCTACGACAACGCCTAAAGGGAATTATAAAACGTTAGAAGCTTGTGAAGGAGTGCCTATTCAATTAGATGTTGAGAATGTTTCGGCAAGTGGTGTAACTTATTCTTGGACGAGTACAACTCCAGGAGTGACATTTTCGTCAACTACTGCTAAAAATCCAACAATAACTTGTACAGGAACAGGAATTAAGAATGCAACAGTTGTGGTAACCACTGCAGGTGGATGTTCAAGTACTGCTTCTACGACATATGTTAATATAAAAGCTGCCCCAATAGTTTATAATGTGACAGGGGGAGGATCTTACTGTATTGGTGATACTGGAGTTGCTGTCGGTCTCTCTAGTTCAACTACAGGGGTAAGCTATCAATTGAAATTGAATGGAAATGATAGTGGAAGTCCTATGTCTGGAACAACAGGATCGGCAATTAATTTTGGATTAAAGACAACAGCGGGTACTTATACTGTAGTTGCTACTAATGCATCTCCAAATAGTTGTGCTTTAAATATGAACGGAAGCGCTGTAATTACTATAGATCCAGTTTCTGTTGGAGGAAGCGTTTCTGGTAGTACAACAGTTTGTTCAGGAACCAATAGTACTACTTTGACATTAAGTGGTCATACAGGATCAGTTACAAAATGGCAATCTTCACCATCGAGTAATTTTTCACCAGTTACTGATATTCCTAATTCTGCGAATACATCTTTAGTAGTAGATAATTTGACAGCAACTACTTATTATAGAGCTGTGGTTAAAAGTGGTTCATGTTCTACTGCTGATAGTGGTACGGGAACAATAACTGTAAATCCAAGACCTACAGCCCCAACAATTACAAAAAACAACGATGTAGCTTGTAATACTTTAGGAAGTATTACAATTACAGATCTATCAGGAAATTGGACTGTTAAAAGAACAGGTGTAACAACTCTGCCAAAAGATTACCCAGGATCAGGTAATTCTTTAGATATCCATGATTTAGTAGCAGACACTTATAGTTTTACTGTTACAAACGACTTAAATTGTACTTCAAATTCAGCGACGATTACCATAGCTGATACTAGTTCTAATACAGATTGGGGACCTACAGGATGGACAAATGGGGAACCTGATGGAAGCAAAAGTGTTACGATTTCGTCTTTAGCAAATGGTCAGCCTTTTTCACTGGCTAAGCCAAATATAACAGCATGTTCTTTAACAATTACAGTTGGATCAGATGTAATTATCCCATCGGGAGTAACTTTGGAAATCACAAATAAGGTAACAAGTAATGGTAAATTGGTGTTTGAGAGCGGCTCAAGCTTAGTACAAACCACCAATGTGCAAAATAGTGGAGATATTGTATATAAAAGAGAAACCAAAATTCGTCGTTTTGATTTGACGTATTGGTCAAGTCCTATTACTTCAACGAAACAAGATGGTTTTATGATGAAAGATTTATCTCCGGAAACTTTATTTGACAAATATTCCTATTGGTCTTCTGATTTCAAGTGGGCAACCAATCTGTATGGTACTATGGAAATGAAACCTGGGAAAGGCTATAGCATTAGAGGCCCGCAGTCTTACAGCAATGATGCCCCTGCTGACTTTACTGGAAAATTCTATGGAATACCTAATAATGGAGACGTTCCAATTTCAACTACTGCAGATAAATATCTTCTTGTCGGAAACCCTTACCCATCTGCTATCGATGGCCGAAAATTTATTGCTGATAATGGAGATGTTGGAGCATTATACTTCTGGACGCATATGTCGCTGCCAAAAAAAGTAGACGGAACCACTACCTATAGATACAGCAGCCCAGATTATGCAGTATTCACATTACTTGGAGCAACAAGAGCTACAACTGGAGGCGAGACTCCTTCGGGATATATTAGTGTAGGGCAAGGTTTCTTTATAAAACCAAAAGTTACTTTAATTAAATTTAATAATGGGCAACGTGTAAAAGCAGAGAATTCACAGTTTTTTAAAACTACAGCAAAAGAAGCTGCAATTGAAGTAAACCGCTTATGGTTAAACCTAAGCAATGCCGAAGATGCATACAAACAAATATTGATCGGATACGCGGAAGGCGCAACAAACAGTTTCGACTACAATTATGATGCAGTTACATTAGCTGGAAACTCTTACGTAGACTTCTATACCATCAATGAGACACAAAAGCTATCCATACAAGCGAGAAGTTTGCCTTTTGACAATACAGAAAGAATTCCTCTTGGCTATAAATCGGTTGCCGAAACTCAGCTTACAATCTCGATAGATCACGCAGATGGATTTTTTGGCCAGCAAGCCGTTTATCTGGAAGACAAAACAACGGGCACTATAACAGACCTGAGAGCTTCAAATTATACTTTCAAAACTGGCATCGGAACTTTTACAGATCGTTTTGTTCTTCGTTACACAAATAAAACATTAGGTACTGATGATTTTGAAAACCTTGAGAATAGTGTTATGGTTTCAGTAAAAAACAAAATAGTAAATATTACTTCTTCTAAAGAAACAATTAAAGAGGTAAATATTTTTGATGTAGGAGCGCAATTGTTATACAGCAAGAATAAAGTAAATTCTTCTGAATTGCAGATTACTAATTTGCGTTCTAGCGATCAGGTTTTGTTAGTTAAAATAACGCTAGAAAACGGGTCTACAATTACTAAAAAAGTGATTTTTTCAAATTTGTAATAAAAAAACATCTTATAATTTAAAAGTCCATTCTTATTAAAAGAATGGATTTTTTTTATATGTAAATATCCCTAAATCTTGGTATTGTATTTTTAATTAATGCTTTATAATTTAGTTTAATTCTTACAAATATTAACTTTGATTATATTGTTTTGATTAAAAACTTATTTTACTCATTAATCCTAATTTCACTATCTGCTCAAACTGTTTTTTCGCAGCAAGGTAAAGTAGACAGTTCTTTTAATGTTCTCGACGATGGACAAATTGGCGATGGATTTGATGGTACGGTAAGGACACTTCTTCTTCAGCGTGATGGAACTTTACTCGTGGGAGGTGACTATTTGAATTTGAATGGAACACCAGCGTCATATCTTACCCGTTTAAATTTAGACGGTTCTATAGATGAAAGTTTCGATACTGGGACAGGTTTTAATGGTAAAATTTATGCTTCTTGTTTACAGTCAGATGGGAAAATTATAGTTGGCGGAAACTTTACAAGCTATAACGGAATTAGTGCGGGAAGAATAATCCGTCTAAATGAAGATGGTTCTTATGATGCGACTTTTAATACAATAATTGGAGCAACTACAGGAATTGTTTATGATATTGTCTTGCAGCCTGATGGGAAGATAATTATTGTTGGAAGTTTTACAAAGTATAATAATAGTACAGTAAACAGAGTGGCACGTTTATTACCAAACGGAACACTCGATTCTACTTTTTTAACAGGTTCTGGATCTGCATTAAACGTTACACATGCAAAAGTTTTATCAGATCAGAAAATACTTCTCACAGGCAATTTTTCAGCATTTAATGGTGTTTCTGCTAATCGGATAATTCGACTAAATGCTAATGGAACTTTTGATTCTACTTTCAATATCGGTACAGGTTTTAATGATGATGTTAATGCCATAGCCTTACAGTCTGATGGGAAAATGGTTTTAGGAGGTAACTTCACGCTTTTTAATACAGTTGTAGCAAATAGAATTATTCGATTGAACGAGGATGGAACTAAAGATGAAAGTTTTGTAACGGGTTCTGGCTTTAGTAAAGAAGGAGTTTCAACAATTAGAATTAATAAAAATGGTGATATCATGGTTGGAGGATCCTTTACAGGATTTTACAATGGCACAGAAGCAGTAAGATTAATTCTTCTCCAATCTGATGGAAGTATAAAACCTAATTTTGATATTGGCTCTGGGCCTGCTTCTGCTTCAGTTTTTGCTTTAGAATTTGATGAAGAAGATTCTTGGTTTGCTGGAGGTTCTTTCACTGTTTTTAATGGTCAAAATCAAGGGAGATTGGTGAAAATTAGTACCGATGGCGAACATGACATTTCATATTTGGCTTCTGGTATTGGATTTGATAATTCTGTTCTTAGTGTTCTTCCGCTTCCCAATAGAAAGATAATTGTGGGAGGCAATTTTAAAAAATTTAATGGAAATGTCACTCCCAAAATTGCTTGTCTTTTAGAAAACGGAATGATTGATCCTGCTTTTAATACTACGGGAAGCAATAATCTAGTAAAAACTACAGTATTGCAAACCGATGGAAAGATTGTTTTAGGAGGTAATTTTACAAAATATAATGACCTAATTAATAATCGCATTGTTAGGATTTTTCCAAATGGTGAAATTGATAATTCTTTTAGCTGTGGAGATGGATTTAATGCACAAGTTTATACATTGGCAATTCAATCCGATCAAAAAATAATTGCGGCAGGATCATTTACAAAGTATAAAGGATCAACAGTTAATGCCAATAAAATTACAAGAATACTGCCAGACGGAACAAAGGATCCAGATTTTAATATTGGCTCAGGAGCCGATGATACTGTTGAAAGCTTGGTTTTGCAATCGGATGGGAAGATTTTGGTAGGAGGACATTTTAAAACTTTTAATGGATTCCCTTGTGCAGGTTTAGTAAGGTTGAATCCAGATGGAAGTATTGACACAAATTTTAATATCGGGAATGGCTTTGATAAATATGTGTATACAATTGCATTACAATCTGATAACAAGATTATTGTTGGAGGTTCTTTTTTGGTTTTTAATAACAATTCACAAAGAAAAATTATCCGATTAAATAGTGACGGTAGTTTTGATGGGACATTTAATTCTGGTGCGGGTTTTAGCAAAGGAGATGTTAGAACTATTCTAGTACAGCCAGATGACAGAATTTTGGTGGGAGGATCTTTTTCAGGAACCTATAATACTATTCCTTCTTCTAGATTTATTCGTTTACTGCCTTCAGGATCGTATGATAATTCTTTTGCAGTACCATTAAATAATGCACTGTTAGCAATGAAATTTGATGAAGATTATAAATTGATAATTGGAGGAAATTTTAACTCCGTTTCTGGTATTTCAAAACATAGAATTGCTCGTTTAAAGTTTTGTGTTAATACAACAATTTGGAACGGAACTTCATGGTCAAATGGGTTTCCTTCTGCAGGAAAAGATGTTTATTTTAAAGAAAATTTTCCCAATTTGACGACAGCTAATATTTGCGGCTGTACTATCGAAAAAGGAAAAACAGTCACATTACTTGAAAATAACACACTCAGTATTGAGTTTTCTTATACGGGTGAAGGAATACTTGTTTTAGAAAATTCTGCTAGTTTGTATCAAGATGACGATGATATTGTAAATACCGGAATTGTTCATGTAAAAAGAAAAACAAAGCCAATAATTAGATTCGATCTCACCTATTGGTCTTCTCCAGTGGCTGATATGAAATTATTCGAATTTTCGCCTGAAACACTTTTCGATAAATATTCCTGGTATGATCCGATTGCAGGATGGAAAACAAATCTTAATGGAAGTATGACTATGATTTCTGGAAATGGATATAGCGTTAGAGGTCCACAAAGTTTTTCTACTGTAGAAAGAGCAGTATTTGAAGGTGTTTTTAAGGGAATTCCAAATAATGGTAAAATAGAAGTTGAGTTTATTGCTGCAGATCGATTTTATTTAGTAGGCAATCCATATCCGAGCGCCATAAGCGCAGATGATTTTTTAAGAGAGAATGCTCCAAAAACAAAAGGGGCGCTATATTTTTGGACACATAATACGCCACCTAGAATTACTACACCAGGTACTACTACCTATCGTTATAGCAACGATGATTTTGCAGTTTATAATTTATTAGGTGGCGTTGGTACAAGTGCAGCTTTAAGCTCTGGAGTGAATAATGATACACCTGATGGCATAATCGCATCGGGACAAGGTTTTTTTGTGAAAAGTAATCAAACTGGATATCTAGAGTTTAACAATAACATGAGAGTTCGGGATCAAAACACCTCTTTTTTTCGTCCAGCTTTGAATACACAATTGAAATCTGCTTACGAAAAGCACAGGTTTTGGTTGAACATTAAAAATAATGAAAATGAATTTAAACAAATTCTGTTAGGCTATGCAGTTGGCGCCTCCAATTCTTTAGATTTAAATTATGATGCAGAATATTTAAGTTCAAGTATGTCATTAGATTTTTATAGTATAGTTGAAAATAAAAAATTGATAATTCAAGGTCGGGAATTGCCTTTTTTAGAAAACGATTCAATTTTTATAGGTTATAAAACTATTGTTAAGGATAATTTCAAAATTGAAATAGATCATCAAGATCAATTTTTTAATGATAAGCCTATTTTTTTAGTGGATAAAGAATTAAATAGAACGCATAATCTTTCTGAAGGACCATATCAGTTTGATTCTGAAATAGGCACTTTTAATAATCGTTTCTCAATAACTTACATTAATAAAGCTTTGGGAAATAAAACTTTTGAAAAGAATTCAAATAACGTTTTAATTTCGGTTAGAAACCGAACGATAAATATTGAATCTGATAAAGAGAGCCTGAAAGAGGTGATAATATTTGATGTTTCTGGGAATCAATTGTATAGGAGAGATAAGCTTGAAACTAAAAATCTGTCGATTCAAAACTTGTTTTCTTCGCATCAGGTTTTAGTGGTAAAAGCCATTTTTGAAAATGGAAAATCAACTTCAAAAAAGGTTATTTTCTAAATAAAGTTAAATTGCCTTGTAGAATTCTTTTATCAACTCTGTTAGTTTCTTTTTTAAGTGTAAGTTGTTGTTAATGAGTTGATTAATTTTTCTGTTTTTTAAAATTAACAGTTTATTCTTATTTTTTATATTTTCTTCTGATCAGGTGTTAAAATAAAGGGTTTAATACTATATTGTGGATTTCAATGTAAATAAAATCGTACCTTGTAGTTTAATTAAATCGATTAAAAGCATTTTAAACCGATAAAATGCTTTCTCTATAAGCCTTTCGATTAAATTTTTTCTTCAAAAATCATAGTTAAAAAGACTGTTATTTATCTGCCGTAAATTGATTGTAAAATGGGATTATATCTTTAATTCTACATTCTTAAAGTTTTTGTTTCCTTTTCTATTTTGCAATTAATCTTGTTTTGAGTTTGAATTTATTTTTCAATTACTAAAATGCCACAAGATGAAAAAAGATTTACTTACTACGCTGAGTTTTTTCAGCTTTTCAACTTTAGTAACTTATAGCGAGAAACCATTAAAATCAAGTAGGAGATTAAGAATTCTGCTAGTTTTAGTTTTATCAATTTTTTATACTACTTCAAAAGCGCAAACCTTAGTGCATTCAGTTCCGACTAGCAATCCTTCTTTCCCGCTTCCGGCAGGTATGGACGAAGTTACTGTTGAAGCTTGGGGTGCTGGGGGTGCTGGAGGTGGAGCTTTATTTGGAGGAGGAAATGGAAGAGGTGCTGCGGGTGGTGCTGGAGGAGCATATGCAAGAGGAAAAATTACAGGACTAACTGCACAAACGTTAAATGTAGTTGTTGCAAAAGCTACTGCTGGAGGATCAGGAAATGGAGCTAAAGGAGAAGATTCGTATATAAATGGTTTTGCGGGACTCTTTTTTGCACCAGGCGGAAGAGGAGGGGATGCCAATCCAGCAACTGGACCTACTCCAGGGGCCGTACCCATAACTACAGGAGCAATTGGAAGTATAACGACAGCAAATGGTGGAGCTTCAGGAGCTGGGGCAACAACACTATTAGGTCTGCTTCTTTCATCAGGAAAGGGGGGAGATGCAGGAAATTTGGGAACAAATATGGGAGGGACTGGAGGAGTTGGTTACGTTAGTGTACTAGGTGCAAATGGTCCAGGAGAAGCGGGGAAGGAGTTTGGTGGCGGAGGAGCTGGAGCAGCAAGTAACACAAGTTTACAAAACGGAGGAGGTGGTGCAAGAGGCCACGTTAATATTACTTATACTTGTAAAACGTATAGCTTTACTTCGATATCTGCTCCAAATATTTGTACAGGAACAACCACACAAGTACAGTTAACAGGAACAGCAGCAAGTCTACCAGCTGGTACATATACAGTAACTTATAGTAGAAGTCAACCAAATGCAGTTGGACAAACAGCGCCAATGGTTATTACAAATGCAGGATCTGGAAGTTTTACTGCATCGGGATTGAATGTTTTAGGCAGTAGTACTATTACAGTTACATCTTTGACTTCAGTAGATTGTACTTCGTCTATTAGTGCACCTAATTCTGTAACTATTACAGTTAGTGCCCCGCCTACAATAGCTTTAGGGGCAACTACTGCCATATGTGCGAGCGCAAGTCTTCAAAATGTAGCATTACCTTATACGGGAGTTACAAATACACCAACAAACTATAGTATAACATGGAGCGGAAGCCCTGCAAATAATTTTCTGCCAGTAACAAATGCTGTTTTACCGGCAAGTCCAATAAATATTGCCGTTCCTGCTGGAACTGCTGCTGGTACATATACAGGAGCATTAACAGTTAGTAATGCGGCAGGGTGTGTGTCTGCAGCTCCCACGAATTTTACCATTACTGTAAATCCTTTGCCAACAATAACATTGGCTCCTACAACCGCAGTTTGTATAAGTTCTAATGTGCAGGCTACAACATTGCCTTATACAGCAGTTACTAATTCTCCAACAACATATAGCATAACTTGGAATGCAAGCCCGACAAATACTTTTGCGCCGGTCTCAAATGTGGCTTTGCCTGCAAGTCCTATTAGTATTTCTGTACCTGCCAATACAGCAGCAGGAACATATACAGGAACATTAACGGTTAGCAATGCGAATGGATGCATATCATCGGCAAACAATTTTACTGTTACGGTAAATCCGTTGCCTACAATAACATTAGGCAGCACTACAGCAGTATGTACCAGCGTGAATGCTCAAAGTACAACATTGTCTTATAGTGCCACATCAAACTCTCCAACAACTTATAGCATTGTTTGGAATGCCAGTCCGACAAATACTTTTGCACCAGTCTCAAATATGGCCTTGCCAGCAAGTCCGATTAACATTCCTGTACCTGCCAATACAGCAGCAGGAACATATACCGGAACATTAACGGTTAGCAATGCAAATGGATGTGTATCATCGGCAAATAATTTTACTGTAACTGTAAATCCATTGCCTACAATAACATTAGGCAGCACTACAGCAGTATGCGCCAGTTCGAATGTGCAAAGTGCGACATTGCCTTATAGTGCTGTGTCAAACTCTCCAACAACTTATAGCATTGTTTGGAATGCCAGTCTAACAAATACTTTTGCATCAGTCTCAAATGTGGCTTTGCCTGCAAGTCCTATTAGTATTTCCGTACCTGCCAATACAGCGGCAGGAACTTATACAGGGACATTAACGGTTAATAATGCAAATGGATGCGTATCATTGGCAAACAATTTTACGATAACAGTTAATTCGGTTCCAGCAATTACTACATCAGGAAATTTGATTCCAGTTTGTCAAAGTGTATCATCACAAACTGCTTCTTTACCATATTCTGCTGTGACAGGCTCGCCAATAAACTATTCTATAGATTGGGCAACATTAAATGATCAAGGAATTACCGCTTTCTCTTTCAATTCTGGAGGAGGAAATATCAATAATATTAATGTTCCAGCAAATGCAGCAGCGGGAACTTATAACGGAGTGATGACAATTTTTTCCTCAAACGGATGCTCGACGACACAAGCAGTTTCTTTGACAATTAATAATCTTCCAACTATAAGTACGGCGGGAATTTTCACTCCTGTTTGTCAAAGTTCATTGGCGCAGACTACTACATTAAGTTATAATTCTACAACAGGTTCTCCTGTTAGCTATGAAATTGATTGGATTGCTTTGACAGATCAAGGAGCTACACCATTCGCTTTTAGTTCTGGGTCAGGAGATATTATAAATGTTGATGTTCCAGCAAATACTACTTCTGGTACTTACAACGGCATAATGACTATTACAACTTCAAGCGGCTGTTTAGCAAGCCAAAATGTTTCTTTGACTGTAAATCCAGTTTCGGTTGCGCCAACGGCCTCTGTAACACAACAGCCAAGTTGTGTAAATAATACTGGTGTTATTACGGTTACTTCGCCAGCATCTGGAACAGGATATACTTATAGTGTAGATGGGGTAGATTTTAGTAATACTTCTGGTATATTCACAGGTTTGTCTTCTGGGGGCTACAATGTTCGGGTGAAAAATACGACAACAGGTTGCGAATCAGATGCGACACCAATTACAATAAATGCTTCTATTACTAAAGTTTGGAATGGAAATGTTGATGCCAATTGGGCAAATGGTGCCAATTGGGCGCCAACAGGAGTTCCCGTTGCTTCTGATTGCATAGAGATTTCAAATAACGGTATTAATCCGATTATTTCAGGAACTGATGGAAGTTTTTTTGCCAGCAGATTAACGATTCAGAATAATGGATTTTTAATTGTTGAAGAAACAAATTCAATAACAGTAACCAATGAAGTAAGTGTACTTGGTAATGGAGTTTTGATTTTTGAGAATAATTCAAGTTTAGTTCAGACTGCCGATGTAGCTAATGTTGGCAATATAACTTACAGAAGAAAAACATCAGTGCGCCGATTTGATCTTACCTTTTGGTCGTCTCCAGTAGCAGGTATTACGATGAACGAATTTTCGCCAGAAACTTTATTCGATAAATACTCTTACTGGTCTTCTGAATTTAAATGGGCTACCAATTTGTACGGTACAATGGAAATGGAAGCAGGAAGAGGTTATAGCATTAGAGGGCCACAATCTTTTGCTACTGGAACAGCGAGTGTTTTTCCAGGGGAATTTATAGGAGTGCCAAATAATGGAACAATTCAAGGCCCTCCAGCGGCGGCAGAAAAGTTTTGCTTTTTTGGTAATCCATATCCTTCGGCAATTTATGCAGATCTATTTATTCGTGATAATGCGGCTAATTTTTATGGAACACTATTTTTTTGGACTCATAACACGCCTCCTCGAATAACCGTTCCAGGAACTACTACTTATCGTTATACTAGTGATGATTATGCAATATACAATTTGTCAGGAGATACTTCAGTTGGTAATTTAATTGGTGATGGTGCGTCATCACCAGGAAATCAAACTCCGCCAAAGGGGTATATAGCTGCTGGACAAGCATTTTTTGCAAAAGCTAGAACCGGACAAAGAGGTGTTTTTACAAATTCAATGCGAGTGCCTAGCAATAATAGCCAATTTTATAAATCTGCGTTAGTTATAGAGAAACATCGCGTATGGCTAAATTTTACCAATACGCAAGGAGCTTTTAAGCAATTGCTAATTGGATATATAACAGGGGCGACAAATTCTTTTGATTTTAATTATGATGCGGTTACATTAAATGGAAACCCTTATGTAGATTTTTATAGCATCAATGAAGGCAATAAACTAGTTATTCAAGGAAGAGCAGTGCCTTTTGCTGTAACAGATAGCATTCCGTTAGGATATAAGTCTACTATTGAAAAAGGTGATTTCACAATCGCTATCGATCATACAGATGGAGATTTGAGCAATCAGGATATTTATTTGGAAGATAAAGTGACACATACTGTACATAATCTTAAATCTGGAGGATATACGTTTACATCGGTACCGGGAACTTTTTTAGATCGTTTTATCTTGCGTTACAAAAATCCAAACGAGGACAAATCGTTGGGCAATGAAGATTTTGAAAACCAAAATCAGAAAATTTTTGTTTCAGTTAAAGATAAAAACATTAAACTTCAATCTGTTTCTGAGCTGGAAAATCTTCAAGAAGTGGCTATTTATGATGTGGGCGGTAAATTACTATACAATAAAAAACAAATTGAAAATAGGGAATGGCTCATACCGAATTTTCAATCAGGACCCCAAATTTTATTGGTTAAAACAACTTTAGACAACGGACAAAAAGTGACAAGAAAAATTGTCTTTAGATAAATAAAACAATAGGAATTTGTTTTTTAAATACTGGAAAACAAAATCATCTCGCGAGATTTTTTTTACCCTTTCAATTTGTTTTAACGGCATTTTACTAAATAAAAAATTGCTTATAGCTAAGAGCTATAAGCAATTTAAAAAGATCTAAAAAGAGGATAGAACTCTTTTAGTTAAATTTTTGATTTAATCGAATTAAAAATGATTGCAATCGGTTAATTAAAAATCAATCTGCAGCATATTTATTATTCCAATATAGCATCATCATTAAAGTAACTATTACAGAAGAAGCGATTCCTTCAAATAATAGACAGATGCAATAAGTTGGCACTGATGGATTTCCTCCGAACATGAAAGTTTCAGACAAAGTTCTAACATAAGCATCCCCGCCTCGGGCATAACTGTAAACCAATAATCCAAAAATACTTAGTGCAACACCAACCACAGAGGTAGTCATTGCAGAAATGGCATTAGATAGAAAATCGGTTTCTCCTTCATGAAAATTCATCTGCATTGTCCTATTAACACCGTAGAATATAAAGAAAACATTCAGTGTTCTCAAATAAAACAAATCTGCTAAACCCAGTACATTCATTAATAAAAAATAAATGCCAATTCCGAGGAAAATCAAAAACCCGTTGATAATTTCTTTAGGTAATTTCATAGTGGTCATTTTTTTAGAAGTTAATAGTAAATGTTTGAAAAACAGTATTCTATCAAATTTACTAAAAAAATGACTACGATGATTTAAAAACGGTAAAAACTATGCTGTATGGTCTTTTAATGAAGAGTTTATAAAAGCCAGAGAATTAATCTGATCTTGATGAAGCTGTGCTTTTAAGGCATCTACTGAACTAAATTTTTGTTCTTCGCGAATATAATGCAATAAAGAAACCTCAATATTCTGATCGTAAATGTCTTTGTCAAAATTAAATAAGTGCACTTCGATGGTTTGTTTGTCACCACTAACAGTCGGATTGAAGCCAATATTCATCATGCCAAAAACAGTTTCTTTGTTTATAGTAGCTTTGACAACATAAACACCAATTTTTGGGATTAATTTATAATCTTCTTCAATGTGAATGTTCGCTGTTGGAAAACCAATTGTTCTTCCAAGCTGTTTTCCTTTTACGACCGTTCCGTTTAGGAAATAGCTGTAGCCTAAATATTCGTTGGCCAAAGCCATATTTCCTTCGTTTAAAGCTTTTCTGATTTTGGTTGAACTAACCGAAACATCTTGAATTTCTTCAGCAGAAATCTGCTCTACTTCAAATCCGTATTCTAATCCAAAAGCAATTAAATCATCAATATTTGCAGTTCTATTGCGACCAAAGCGATGATCATGTCCAATGATGATTTTTTGAATCTGAAATTTCTCTACTAAAATGGTACGAACGAATTCTTCAGCAGTTAATCTTGAAAAACTTTCATTAAAAGGATGGACAACTAAGTTCTCGATACCTGTGGCCTCTAAAAGTCTTATTTTTTCGCCAATAGTGTTTAGTAATCTAATTTCCGATTTTTCCTGAAGAACCATTCGCGGATGCGGAAAAAAGGTTAGGACCAGACTTTCATATTTTCCATTTTCAGTATTCTGAGTAATACGTTCCAGAATTTTTTTATGACCAATATGCACGCCATCAAAGGTGCCAAGAGTTAAAATTGTTTTCTTGGTTGACTGAAAATCGTTTATAGAATGAAAGAGCTTCAAAACAAATTATTTAAGATGCTGCAAATTTATACTATTCTCTTTTAAATTTAATACTATGCCAAATTGAATTTTAACGTATAATCTATCTTTTTGTAAAAATAAGCCGACTAGTCGATTAAATAGCAATAATTGTCGTGTAGATAATATGATTTCAAATTAATTGAAGTAATTTTGATTAATATATTTTAAGGGTATGAGAAAACAACTACTTTGTATGTTTCTGATTTTTTGTTCTGCAAATATTAATGCACAAGATGTTTTATGGCAGAAAGTAACTTCTTCATCAGCTTTAAGAAAGGCGGATGGTGTCAGTTCCAATAAATTATATTATAAATTAAATGCTAGTCTTCTTAGTTCGAAGTTAGCTTCAGCATCAAATAAAACAGCAAAAAACACAGCATCAGAAATTACGATCCCGAATACTGATGGAATTTTGGAACGTTTTTCGGTTTGGGAATCCTCTAATTTTGATCCGGAATTACAAGCCAAATATCCAGAAATTAGGTCTTATGAAGGCCGTGGAATTGACGATAAAAATGCTAAAATACATTTTAGCGTTGCCCCAATCGGAATGCAGACTATGGTTTTGAGAACAGCAAAGCCAACAGAATATATTGAACAAAACCCAGACAATAAATCCGAATATGTTTTGTTTAAATCGACAGATAACGCAACGTCAAAAATGTTGTTAGACTGTAAAACAACCGATTTTGTTTCTGTTAATAAAACTTCAACTACCGCAAAAACAGCATCTAATGCCAAACAGTTTAAAACGCTTCGATTGGCATTGTCCTGCACAGGAGAATATACAGCTTATTTTGGCGGAACAAAAACAGGAGCTTTAGCTGGAATGAATGCCACTTTAACGCGAGTGAATGGTATTTTTAATAGAGATCTTGCGGTGCAATTAATTTTAATTGCAAACAATGATGCTGTTATTTATACAGATGCCTCGACAGATCCTTATTCTATTGCATCGGTGGGCGCGGCAGATGGAGGGACCTGGGCTAAAGAAGTGCAGACTACATTAACCAATGTTATTGGTGAAGCCAATTATGATATCGGACATTTGTTTGGAGCTTCTGGTGGAGGAGGAAATGCTGGTTGTATTGGCTGTATATGCGAGAGTCCAACTTCTAGCCAACCAATAGGAAAGGGGAGCGCGTTTACATCTCCAGCCGACGCAAAACCACAAGGAGATAATTTTGATATAGATTTTGTTGCTCATGAAATGGGACATCAGCTTGGAGGTACACATACTTTTTCTTTTCAAAATGAAGGTTATGGAGCATGTTATGAACCTGGAAGTGGGTCAACTATTATGGGATATGCAGGTGTAACAAAAGGTTATAATATACAAGATCATTCAGATGACTATTTTTCTTATGCAAGTATTAGCCAGATACAAAATAATCTAGCAGGGAAAACTTGTCCTGTTTCAATACCTATAACTACTAATAATCCACCTGATATTAAGGCTGGTTTAGATTATACAATTCCAATTAGTACACCATTTATTTTAACGGGAACAGGTTCTGATTCTGAAGGGAATGCCATAACATACACTTGGGAACAATACGATAGCGCGACAACAGCTTTTGCTGGTAATAGTTTTGCATCTGCAACAAAAACAGATGGACCAATGTTTAGATCTTTACCGCCAACATCTTCTCCGGTTCGTTATATGCCTGCTTTAAGTTCGGTGTTAAATAATCAGTTGACAACAACTTGGGAATCTGTTTCTTCTATTGCAAAGACAATGAATTTTACGCTTACAGGAAGAGACAATGCCGCTGCAGGAAATGGACAAACCAATACTGATGCAATGGTTGTGACCGTAAGCGCCTCAGCTGGACCATTTGCCGTAACTTCACAAACAGACGATAATCTGGGGTGGGCAAAAGGGTCTGCACAAACAATTACGTGGAGTGTAAATAACACAAATGCATTACCCGGATCATCAAGCGTAAATATAAAATTATCTGTAGATGGCGGATTAACATATCCAGTGGTTTTAGCGGCTAATACTCCAAATGATGGTTCTGAAACGATATTGGTTCCAGAAATTGACGCCTCGACCAATTGCAGACTTCTAATAGAGCCAGTTAATAATATTTATTATGCTATAAATTCGAAACCTTTTGCAGTAGGATATACGGTTTCAACATCTTGTGCTTCATATAATTTTGGCGGTGGATATTCAACAGGTGATAATGTAAATGTAAACAAAACCGTTTCTGTGCCTGCTTCTTCTGGATCGGTTTCAGATGTCAATGTTTCGGTAAATGTAACACACGCGAGATTTTCAGATTTGACGATGCAAATCATAAGTCCGAACGGAACAATAGTGACTTTATTTAACAAAAATTGTGGAAGTACAAATTCAACTTTTGCATTGCAGTTTGATGATAGCGGGACAGCTTTAAACTGTAATACAACTACTAGCCAGATTGTTATTCCATCTACTGCTCTAAGTGCTTTTAATGGAGAAAACCCTCAAGGAAATTGGACTTTTAGAGTTCTTGATGATACAGTTGGTGCTTTGGGAACAATAAATTCTGCATCAGTAAATATTTGTTCTAAAACCTATACACTAGGAAATGACGATTTTGAAAATGTTGATTTTGTTGCGTATCCAAATCCAAACAAAGGAACTTTTACAGTACAATTTGAAAGAGATTCAGTAAGCGAGATTAAAGTTTACGTTAATGATATTAATGGAAAATATGTTTACGATAGAACTTTTCAAGGTTCAGGCTATTTTATTCAAGATATTCAATTGCCAGATGTGCCTTCAGGTCTTTATTTTGTAACGGTTACTGATGGCAACAGAAAAGAAGTGAAAAAAATATTGGTGAATTAATTTTTGAATTTCAAAGTTTAATGTGCCATTGCCATACAGAGTATGCTAATCTTAACGCCTGGTATTTTTAGCAAAGCTTTTGAGCATGCTTCAAGTGTTGCACCTGTTGTAAGCACGTCGTCAACAATTAAAAAATGTTTGTTGTGATCAGATTCACTGAATTTGACATCAAAAATGTTTTCGATATTTTCAGATCTTCCTAAAAGGTTTTTCTTGGATTGTGTTTTAGTATATAGTTTTCGGATCAAGATATTTTCTGCAAAAGGAATTTCAAAACCCGATGCGATTGCTTTTCCAAAAGTGGTAACCTGATTATAGCCACGTTCCTTAAATTTTCTTTTATGAAGCGGGACAGGAATTATAGCATCGAAAGGAATTTCAAAAGAAACTTCTTTTAAATCTTCGGCATACCAATTTCCTAAAACAGTTCCAATTTCCTGATGTCCTTTGTATTTTAAATTGTGAATTAACTCTTGAACCATTCCTTTTTTATTAAAATACAAAAATGCCGATGCAAATTGAATATCGATTTTGCCATAGAACTTTTTTACAGCTTCATTTTTAGGATTTAAATGATATTGGGTTAGAGGCATTTCGTGTCGGCAGACGGTACAGAAAACCGTTTCATTCTGAAGTAAAAGTGAGTGGCATGCGCTACAGACTTTAGGGAAAAATAGATTTATTAGATAATTAATCACAAAAAGAGAGATTTTATTTACAAAAGTAACAAAATCAAAGCTTCAATCTTTATAATTTTTCTTTTTTATAAAGCTAGTTTTTATATTTTTGCATCACTATGGCAAAACAAGAAGATATATTTAAGAATGTGGTTTCGCACGCAAAAGAGTACGGATTTATTTTTCCGTCAAGCGAAGTTTACGATGGTTTAAGTGCTGTATACGATTACGCACAAAACGGTGTCGAATTAAAAAAGAATATCCGTGAATATTGGTGGAAATCAATGGTTCAGATGAATGAGAATATTGTCGGCCTTGATGCTGCAATATTGATGCATCCAACAACTTGGAAAGCTTCTGGTCACGTTGATGCTTTCAATGATCCATTAATTGATAATAAAGATTCTAAGAAAAGATATAGAGCTGACGTTTTGGTTGAAGATTTTGCTGAAAAAATTCACCAAAAAGCGCAAAAAGAAATTGACAAAGCAAAAGCTCGTTTTGGCGACGCATTCAACGAACAAGAGTTTATAACTACAAATGCTCGTGTAATTGAATACTTGGCTAAAGAAAAAGAAATCAGAGAGCGTTTAGGTCGTTCTTTGGGAGCAGGTGATTTGGCCGATGTGAAAGCATTGATCGAAGAACTTGAAATTGCTGATCCTGAAACAGGTTCTAAAAACTGGACAGAAGTAAAACAATTTAACTTGATGTTCGGAACAAAATTAGGTGCATCTGCAGAGAATGCAATGGATTTATATTTGCGTCCAGAAACGGCTCAAGGTATTTTTGTGAACTTTTTAAATGTTCAGAAATCGGGTCGTATGAAAGTTCCTTTTGGAATTGCTCAAACAGGTAAAGCATTTAGAAATGAAATTGTAGCAAGACAATTTATTTTCCGTATGCGTGAGTTCGAACAAATGGAAATGCAGTTTTTTGTGCGTCCAGGAGAAGAAATGAAATCTTATGAGTACTGGAAAGAAACACGTTTAAAATGGCACTTGTCTTTAGGATTAGGAAAAGAAAATTACCGTTTTCACGATCACGAGAAATTGGCGCACTACGCAAACGCAGCTGCTGATATCGAATTTAATTTCCCATTCGGATTTAAAGAATTGGAAGGAATTCACTCCCGTACAGATTTTGACTTAAAAGCACACGAAGAATATTCTGGAAGAAAATTACAATATTTTGATCCAGAATTAAACGAAAACTATGTTCCTTATGTAGTAGAAACTTCTGTTGGTTTGGATCGTATGTTCTTGGCAGTTTTTGCAACTTCATTAAAAGAAGAAACATTAGAGGACGGTTCTACAAGAACAGTTTTAAAATTGCCAGCAGTTTTAGCACCAACTAAAGCGGCAGTATTGCCATTAGTTAAAAAAGATGGTTTGCCAGAAGTTTCAAGAAAAATCATCGAAGATTTGAAATGGGATTTCAATGTGGCTTATGATGAAAAAGATGCTGTTGGACGTCGTTACAGAAGACAAGATGCTTTAGGAACGCCTTTCTGTATCACAGTAGATCATCAGACGCTTGAAGACGAAACTGTAACAATTCGTCATAGAGATACAATGAAACAAGACCGTGTAAAAATTACTGAATTAAGAGGTATTATCGAAAACGAAGTTTCGATGAAAAACTGGTTAATGAAAATGTAATCTTTACAAGTTATACTATAGATCCCAAATTCCGTAAAGGAGTTTGGGATTTTTATTTTTCGAAATAAGCATTTTATCGGCTTTTTTTGCATTTCATCCTTATGTATCAACATTTTAGTGTAATGTATTAACAATGAAGTGTTTAAGGTGTTTAAATCCGTAATTTTAAATCTGTATTACTACAAAGACCAATTTTTTTTCTTCACATAGCAATTAAAAGTATTTTTTTGATTATGATTGCGCAGTGAGAAAACCAATAAGACCCAAAATTGAAAAAGTATTCGTATATAATAATTGATGATGTTGCTGAGAGTATTTTGAAAACCAAAACAACGGCTTCAGGTTTTTCAGAATTATCTTTTAAAGCATCGGCATCAAATTTTCAGGAAGGTTTAGAATTGGTTTTAGAACACAAACCGGATTTGGTTTTTCTCGAAATTGAACCCGAAAATTTATCCAGTAATCTGTCTTTGGTTTTTATAAGTGAATTACATCGTTTCTTTCAGGAAATTCCAAAAATTATAATTACTACAAATAAAAAAGACAAAGCTTTTGAGGCTATTCAATACGGCGTATTTGATTATCTTTTAAAACCCGTTACGCATATTGATCTGCTGAAAACGATTTTGAAGCTTAAAAAAGCAAATTTTGAGGCAAAAACAATAGGTTCAACAGAAGAACCGACTTCTATTGTAATTGACAATATAAATAACGTAACGATTCCTCAAAATATTCAAAAAGCATTAACCATCTGCATAAAATCTTATGGTGATTACCGTTATTTAAATGCTGATGATATTTGTTATTTTCAGGCAGATAATAATTCAACAGATATTTATTTGAATACTGGCGAAATGATTACGGCGTTTAAAACGTTAAAACATTTTGAGAGTGTTTTGACGTATCCTTTTATCCGTATTCACAACAGTTATGTAATTAATCGAAACTATATTTCGAGGATTCATAGCGGAAACTCAATCTGTTACATAAAAAATTCCACAAAAAAGATTCCTTTTTCTAAAACCTATAGAGCAAATGTTGAGCAGATAATTGCCGATTTTGCAGCAGGAAATTACCTAGAAGTCTAAAAATTAGACAATTACATTAATTTGCTATCCATTGACTATCAATTGGGTACGATCTACCACAAACTCGATTTTTCTTATAAATTTTTTTCAGTCTTGGTGTTAGTTTTACACTCTGATTCGCAAGTAAACAGCGAATTATCTCCAAAAATTAAAATAAACTTTAAAACCCTCAGGTCATGAAAAAAACAGCTTTAACAATCGGATTATTCTCTTTAGTAGCAGTAGCAACTTCTTTTGCATCAACAGAAGTTCCAACATATTTAGCATCTAACGATTCTATTAAAGTTTTACCAGTAGATGGTACAACTACAACTGGCGGTGGTGCAGCAGGTGGAGTTATTAGAAAACATGATTTTCATGGTGGTGCAGAATCATTCCAGAAAAACAGTAATGCAAACTTTGCAAGTGTTAATCAAGCTTTCGGACACGATAAAAAAATAGATTAAAAGAAATAAAAAATATATAATCAAAGCTGTCAATTTTTGGCAGCTTTTTTTGTGTCTATAGTTTTACTATTTTTGATAAAATTCAAAGGCACAATTGAAGAAACTAAAAAAAATACTGCTGTTTTTATTCTTTGTTGTATTGGCATGTACCAAGAAAGCAGAAAACTTAGAGATGACTTCTTCGAGAGACAGCCTTCCTACTTATCTTACTTTAGCAAATGAGGTTGACCTGCCTTTACACATTAAACAAAAATACGCTCAGAAAGCGTTAAGTATCATTTTACAACAAAAAGATGATTCGCTTAATAAAGTAAATCTTTTTAAGGTTGCTAATCGTTATTATAATATGAGCGATTGGAAAGCCTATCTTAAAACAACTAAATTAATTTTAGAAAGAGCTCGGGTATCAAAGGATTCGGCACATATGGCAAAAGCCTATGTTTATTTAGGCGATTACTATTTATCTCAGTCTATTTCTGATAGTGCTTTTATGAATTATTATAAAGCCGAAAAGACGTATCAGAAAATTAATGATCAATTAAATTTGGTCAAGACTTTTTTAAATAAAGCTAATTTGCAATATAACGAAGGTGATTTTTTTGAAAGTGAAATAACAGTTTTTAAAGCTTTGAGTGTTTTAAAATTAAAGAAAGATGTCAATGAATTGCTTTATGAAAGCTATAATTTGTTGGGTATTCTGTATAATGAAAGAGAAGAATTTACCAAAGCTTTAGAATTTCAGAATAAAGCCTTGAATATTTTGGATGATAAAAAAATCCCTTCAGACTTTCAGTATAAAGCCGCATCTTTAAATAACTTGGGTTACATATATATGCGTATGGGGAATTATAAACGTGCCAAAGTTTTTTTTGAAAAAGGTCTCCAAGAGAAAAATCTCTTCATTAATAGATCAAGTTTGTATGCAATTTTACTTGATAATTTAGGATACGCTAAGTTGAAACTAAATGAATCCAATCAGATGCCAAAGCTGTTTTATGAATCTTTAAGAATTAGAGACAGTCTTGATCTTACTTCTGGAATGGTATCAAGTAAAATACACTTGTCAGAGTATTACGCTTTAAAAAAAGATACACTGAAAGCGATTCAATTTTCAAAACAAGCTTTGATATTATCTCGTAAAACCACAAGGATTATTAATACTTTAGAAGCTCTTAAACAGACTGCAGCAGTTGATCCTAAAAACGCTTCTCAATATTCTAAGGAATATATTGAACTTAACGAAAAAATGTTAAAAGCAGAACGCAAAATGGGGGAAAAATTCTCCCGTATAGAATACGAGACCAACGAAATTAAAGATCAAAATTCTAATCTTCAGGAAAAGAATAAAACTTTGGTTTATGTATTTAGTATTTGTACATTGCTGGGGTTGTTCTTTTATGTTTACAAAACACAGCAAGCCAGAAACCGTGAGCTGCTTTTTAAACAACAGCAGCAGATAGCAAACGAAGATATTTACAATTTGATGATTTCGAAGCAGAACGAAATTGAGCTTACGCGAATAAAAGAAAAGAAAAGGGTTGCTCAGGAATTGCATGATGGTGTCTTAGGACGTATGTTTGGCATTAGGATAAGTTTGGATAGTTTGGATAAAGTAGACGAATTTGAAGCTATTTCTAAGAGAAAAAAATATCTTGACGAATTGAAAAATGTTGAACAGGATATTCGAGAAATTTCGCATGACTTAAATAGAGAAAAATCGGAATTAATTAATAATTTTGTTTCGATTTTGAACAAACTATTTGAAGATCAGATAAATACGTATAGTTCGAAATTGATTACCGTTTTTGATCCTGAGATTAAGTGGGATTTGATAAGCAATATTGTAAAAATCAATTTGTACAGAATTGTTCAGGAGGGACTTCAGAATTGTAATAAATATGCTAAGGCTGATATTATTAGAGTAGAGTTTAAAAATGAAAATGATGATTTGGTTTTGACTATCGAAGATGACGGAATTGGATTTAATACCAGAAAAACTAAAAACGGAATTGGTCTGCATAATATAGAATATAGAGCAACAGAGTGTAAGGGAACAGTTACGATAAAATCTGCCAAAGGAGAAGGAACAATTCTCATCATAAAAGTCCCATTAGAGCCAAATAATAACCTGCATAATGACATTTGATTTAACAGCCTCAGTTCCACAATTAGTCAAAAAGAATATTTTAATAGTAGACGACCATCCGTTTATTATTGAAGGATACAAGAATGCCATAACTCGTTATAATCCAAAAAAGTATGATTTTTTAATTTCACAAGCACACGATTGCAGATCGGGTTATGATATCATAGAAAATGATAACGCACCAGAGTTTGATATTGCTTTTTTGGATATCAGTATGCCTCCTTATGAAGAAAAAGAAATTTTTTCGGGTGAAGATCTTGCGATGCTGCTTTTGAGAAAAATGCCATCATGCAAGATTATTCTTTTGACGATGTACACGGAATTGCTGAAAATTAAAACCATTATCAGGACAATTCAACCGAACGGGTTGATTATTAAAAATGACCTTACTTTTGACGAATTGCTTTTGGCTTTTGATAAAGTAATGAAAAATGAAAAATATTACAGCCAGTCGGTTGTAAAGATGCTTAATCAATCCACGCATAATGCAATCGAGATTGATCAGTACGATAAACAGATACTAATTCATTTGGATCGAGGAACTCCAATTCATGAAATGCTCGAGAATATTCCGATTTCCTTGAATGCGATTGTGAAACGAAAAAAACATTTAATGGAATTGCTAAAAATAAAAAGCGGTTCTGATCGCGATTTAATTAAAGAAGCGAAAAGTAAGGGGCTTTTTTAGGGAAAAAATCCCAATGTTGAAATTCCAAATTCCAATAAAAAAGCGAAATAAAAAAATCCAAATTCCAATACTCATGTCATTATTGGAATTTGGATTTTTTTATTATTGGAATTTTCTAAAATTTATTCGCTAAGGGCATCCCATCCGCGGGCTTTTAAGGCAATTTTTGTATTGGCACGAGTTACAAGATGGATTCCTTCATTTTCTTCTGTCATATGTCCTATAACAGAGAAATTCGGGTTTCCTTTTATTTTGTCGAAATCATTAATATCAATTGTAAACAAAAGTTCGTAATCTTCACCGCCGTTTATGGCAACCGTTGTACTGTCGATATTAAATTCTTCGCAAGTAGAAATAAACTGAGGATCTAATGGCAGTTTATCTTCATACAAATTACAACCCACTTTAGATTGCTTGCAGATATGAATAATCTCAGAAGATAATCCGTCTGAAATATCAATCATTGCGGTTGGTTTTATATCTAAAGCATGAAGCAAAGTTCGAACATCTTTTCGTGCTTCAGGTTTCAATTGGCGTTCTACCAAATAAGTATAAGGATCTAAATCGGGTTGATTGTTTGGGTTAACCTGGAAAACTTGTTTTTCGCGTTCTAAAACTTGCAAACCCATGTACGCAGCACCAAGATCTCCTGTTACAACCAATAAGTCTGTTTTTTGAGCTCCGTTTCTGTAAACCAATTCATTTTCGTCAGCTTCTCCAATGGCAGTGATGCTGATAATTAATCCTTTTTGAGATGAGGTTGTATCTCCGCCTATAACATCAACTTTATATTCTTTTGTAGCATGTGTAATCCCTGCAAACAATTCTTCTAAAGCTTCAAGTGGAAAACGATTCGAAACAGCAACCGAAACCGTAATTTGAGTCGGTTTTGCATTCATCGCGCAAATATCAGAAACATTCACAACAACTGCTTTGTATCCTAAATGTTTCAAAGGCATGTAAGCCAAATCAAAATGAACTCCTTCAATTAATAAATCGGTCGAAACTACTACTTTTTTGTCTTTAAAATCAAGAACAGCAGCATCATCGCCAATACTTTTTAAAGTAGATTCCTGAGTAACGTCAAAGTTTTTGGTTAAATGGTCAATTAAACCGAATTCGCCCAATTGAGCTATACTAGTTCTCTGCTGATTTTTATCTTCAATCATTTCTGTTAAGTTCCAAAGTTATTAAGGTGCAAAGGTACAAAGGATTTTTTTAAAGATGCTAAGATTCTGAGATGCTAAGGTTCTAAGTTTTTTTGTAGCAGATTTATATTGCTGCCTAAAAAATCAATTGCCTCCTGCTTTAGCTGAAGGTCAGCTTAATTCGAATATAAAAGGCTTTAGCTGAACATTAAAGTTTTGGCTAAAGCCTCTTTTGATAATCATTTATTTCCCCCAGCTAAAGCTGGAGGCAATTCAAAAAAATAAATTAGCGCAGTATCTCTATGGCGGTGCGTTTCTACTAAGGTTCTAAGTTTTTTTATTCTGTAGAGACGCGCTGCAATGCGTCTCCCTCGTGTAAACAATTGCGTGTAGATTTCCGATGTGTTAGACGCACTGTTGTGCGTCTAATATGTGCTGAAGAATATTTTTAAAATATTTTTTTTGCTGCTGACAAACTGTTGTCACCAGCCCATTTTACTTTTGAAGTATTAAAAATATTTAAACTTTAAAACCATGAAAACATTAGAAGCACAAGTTATTACTTCAGAAGATTTATTAAAACACTGGCAAGGACACAGAGCACTTACACGTCGTTTAATTGAGATTTTCCCAGAGAAAGATTTCTTTGAATTTTCAATTGCCGGCATGAGACCTTTCTCAAAATTAGTAGATGAGCTTTTGGCTATTGCGGTTCCAGGTTTAAAAGGAATTGTAACAAAAGAAACTGCACCATTCTCAGAAGGAACTGAAAAATTGATTTTTAAAGCGCAATATCTTGAAAAATGGGATGAGGCTACAGAAGAAATCAATAAATATTGGGAACAATTATCGGTTGAAGATTTTAGCGAAACCTTTAATCTTTTTGGACAATATGAATTTCCTGTAATTCAGAATATTTTATATTTTATCGATAATGAAGTACATCACCGTGGACAAGCTTATGTGTATTTAAGAGCTTTAAATATCGAACCACCATTTTTCTGGGAAAGATAATTGATAATTTTTTATTAACTTAATATCAGAAATCTAAAACTAAGATTATGAGTTTAAAAAAGATAATGTCCAATTTTGCAGATTATAATTTATGGGTAAACCAGCAGTTTGTAAACTGGCTTTCGCCAAAAGCTGATGAATTGCTTTATGCAGAAATGCAATCGAGTTTTCCGACCATTATGAAAACGCTAGACCATATCTGGTCTACAGAAGAATATTGGTTTTCTGTAATTTCTGAAAATGAAATGACAGTAAAGAAACCTGAAAGCGAATTGTCAAAAGAAGAAATATTTGAAGGATTGCTCAATTCATCTACAAGATTGAAACATCTTATCAACTCATTGTCAGAAGAAGATTTGATAAAAGAAGTTAAAATTACGAATCCGTGGTTTGAGTGCGAATTGCCAATTTCAGAATATTTAATTCAAGTTATCAATCATGGCACTTATCATAGAGGACAGATTGTAACCATGGGAAGAAATATCGGAATTACAGATGCTTCCAACACCGATTACAATTTTTATAATGTGATAAAACAGAAATAAATGAAAAAACTCCTGAGATACTGCTCTCAGGAGTTTTTTTATAAAAGTCTTTTTCTGTTGATTTCCAATAATTGCAGAACATTGGTTTTTAATATTTCAGGTTCAAGAATTTCTGCATAATCTCCATACATCAAAAACCATCTCGGAAAAGCGTTATTAATATCTCTGGACATAAAAGTCATTTCGATTTTTTCGCCAACTTCTTTCTGCGAAATAAAACCATGATATTTTCTTTCGGTTGCTAAATATCTGGCTATTTTACGGTCAATTAAAATACGGACTTTCGTCGTTGGATGAGTTTCAGTTTTAGTCAAATAAGTTTCCAGAGCATCATGTTCGATCGTAAAATCAGCATCTGTTTTTTTAATTCCCTGAATTCTGTCGGTTCTAAACTGTCGGTAATCTTTTCTAAGATGGCAATAACCCAGAAAATACCAATTATTATTGTCATGAAAAACTCCTACAGGTTCAAGATTACGTTCAGTGACTTCGTCTTTTTCAAAAGTTTTATAGGTCAAGAGAATTTGCTTTTTCTCTGCAATGCCTTCAAAAAGAACAGCCAAAGTGTTGGGCGAATTATCATTAAACATCGGTTCCGCATTCTGCATTACAATTCTCGATTCGATGTTCGAAAGATAATCTTTGTCATTACTTCTCAAAACAGCTTTCAGTTTGTACATTGCCGACGCATAATGCGTTCCCAAAGAAGGATCGGTAAACTTTTGCATTAATTTTTCGGCAGCAATAAAACTGCTTACTTCTTCGCGAGTAAACATAACCGGCGGAAGACGATAACCATCCATCAAAGCATAACCAACTCCGGCCTCGCTGTAAATAGGAACACCAGACGCTTCCAGAGTTCTAATGTCTCGATATATTGTTCGCAAACTGCACTCAAAACGATCGGCCAATTCTTGTGCTTTTACAATCTTTTTAGATTGCAATTGAATAAGAATAGCTACAATTCGGTCAAATCGTTTTGGGGTTTCGTCGAGCATTTTTTTAAGATTCTAAGGTTCTAAATTGCTAAGTTTATAAGCTTTTTTGTAGCTGTAAAGATTCAAAGATACAAATGAAAAAAGTAAAGCGAATAAAAAAAGCTGTTCTAAACTAGAACAGCTTTTATGTATAATCGTGGGAACGAATTAAAATCTAAACAATAATCCGAATTTTGGTTGATCGAAGATGTTTTCAAATAAATTGATGTTTAATTGGAAAGTATCTGAAGATGGACCGTTTTCTGGAGAAACACTGTTGTATGATAATAAATTAGCAAGAGTAAAAGTAACTGCAATGTTTTTAGTTAAGAAGTAATTTAAACCAACATTGATATTGGCCGTTAGACTATTGCTATCATCTGTGCCAGTAATTGGACTTTCGTATTTATTTCTGCCGTATCCTAAACCTACTTCTCCATAAGCTTTGAATCGTTTTTTATCGAGTTCCAATACATAATATCTTGCGAAACCACCGATTCCGAAAATATTAGTTTTTTCATCGGTTGCTTCAACTTTATTGCTAGAATAGCTCAATTGTCCTCCAACGGCAAATTTATCATTAAGAAAATATCCAAATTTGGGATTAAAAGCATAATAGTCTTGATCGCCTCCCGTACTAATTTGTATTGCACCTTCAATAAACATATCGCCATGGCTAAAAGTGATACCTTTTGCAGTGTTCATTTCTGCATCAACTTGATCTTGCTGAGCATTTGCAAAGTAAAATGTAAATAACGCTAGAATAACAGAAAATTTGGTTTTCATAATCTTTTATTTTTTAAAGTTGTAAGATTAAAAATACAATTTTATCTTAAATTTAACTTTAAGTTTTTGTAAAAGCGTTAAAAAACAATCGATTAAGTTAATATTTTAATAAAACGTAAGTTTTGGATTACACTTTTTAAAATATCAGAAATAGATTATATTCAAACAAAAAACCCGACAACTTTCGTCATCGGGTTTAGTCTATTATCTATGTTCTTTACTCTTTTATCTAAAAAAGACTAGTCATTCAATTTCAAAACAGCCATAAACGCTTCTTGCGGAATCTCTACGTTTCCTACTTGACGCATACGTTTTTTACCTTTTTTCTGTTTTTCAAGAAGTTTACGCTTACGCGAAATATCTCCACCATAACATTTTGCGGTAACGTCTTTACGAAGTGCTTTAATCGTTTCACGAGCGATAATTTTAGCTCCAATTGCAGCCTGAATCGGAATGTCGAATTGCTGTCTCGGAATTAACTCGCGTAATTTCTCGGTCATTTTTTTACCGATGTTGTAAGCGTTATCTTCGTGAATCAATGCAGAAAGTGCATCAACAGTTTGAGCATTTAAAAGAACGTCAAGTTTAACTAATTTTGAAGTTCTCATTCCGATAGGAGAATAATCGAAAGAAGCGTAACCTTTAGAAACTGTTTTCAAACGATCATAAAAATCGAATACAATTTCCGCCAAAGGCATGTCAAAGTTTAACTCAACACGTTCTGTTGTTAAGTAGGTTTGGTTGGTAATTAAACCACGTTTTTCGATACATAAACTCATTACGTTTCCAACAAAGTCAGATTTAGTAATGATCGTAGCTTTAATAAAAGGCTCTTCAACTCTGTCTAGTTTTGAAGGCTCTGGTAAATCTGAAGGGTTGTTTACAACAATAGCTTTTTCTGGCTCTTTTTTAGTGTAAGCCAAATATGAAACGTTAGGAACCGTGGTAATTACAGTCATGTCAAACTCACGCTCTAAACGTTCTTGGATAATTTCCATGTGAAGCATTCCTAAGAATCCGCAACGGAAACCAAATCCTAATGCCGCCGAACTTTCAGGAGTAAATACTAATGAAGCATCGTTCAACTGTAATTTCTCCATCGAAGAACGCAAATCCTCGTAATCTTCTGTATCAACAGGATAAATTCCGGCAAATACCATTGGTTTTACATCCTCAAAACCAGTAATCATATTGGTAGTTGGTACTTTTGCATCTGTAATAGTATCACCAACTTTTACTTCGCGAGCTTCTTTAATTCCAGAAATCAAATAACCAACATCTCCTGCCGAAACTACATTTTTAGGAACCTGATTTAATTTTAAAGTTCCAATTTCGTCAGCGAAATATTCGTTGTCAGTAGCCATGAATTTAATTTTCTGGCCTTTTTTGATTTCACCATTTACAACTCTAAAGATTACCTCAATTCCGCGGAACGGATTGTAAACTGAGTCAAAAATCAAAGCTTGCAACGGCTCTTCTGGATCTCCTTTTGGAGCAGGGATTTTCTCGATAATGGCAGCAAGAATGTTCTCAACACCAAAACCAGTTTTTCCTGAAGCATGAATAATATCTTCCAATTTACATCCTAATAAATCGATAATATCATCACTAACTTCTTCTGGATTAGCACTTGGTAAATCGACTTTATTCAAAACCGGAATAATTTCTAAGTCGTTTTCAAGAGCTAAGTATAAGTTTGAAATCGTTTGTGCTTGAATACTTTGAGCAGCATCAACAATCAAAAGCGCCCCTTCGCAGGCAGCGATTGATCTTGAAACTTCGTATGAAAAGTCAACGTGCCCAGGAGTATCAATTAAGTTTAAGATATATTCTTCACCCTTGTATTTGTATTCCATCTGAATGGCATGACTCTTAATGGTAATTCCACGCTCGCGCTCCAGATCCATGTTGTCAAGCAATTGTGCTTTTTCTTCACGAGCTGTAACGGTTTGTGTTGCGCCTAGTAATCTGTCCGCCAATGTACTTTTACCGTGGTCAATGTGTGCAATAATGCAAAAGTTACGTATCTTCTTCATTTTATATATCAGTTCTCTATAACGAGTTTTAGTATTTTTTGGGTATAAAACAGCCTAAAGCAATTGCTTTAAAGCATGTTATTAAGGCGCAAAGATAGCGCAAAGTTTTGGATTCTGGAATGCTGATCTTCGATAGTTGAAAGATGTGAATTAAAATTGGCGTTAAAATTCAAAATTAAACCCTTTTTCAGTTAATTTTTTGTACATCTGATCATCAAATTTATAAAGTTTAGCCGCTCTGTGCGAAACATCTTTTTGCTTTTCATCCAATGCTGTAAGCAGTTTCATGTGAAGAATTTTTCTTCTAAAATTAGATTTGTCCAATTCGATTCCAAGAATTTCTTCATATAAATGCATCAGCTGCAATAAAGTAAATTTTTCTGGAAGAAGGTTAAAACCAATTGGGGCTTGACGCACTCGGTTTCGCAATTGCAGTAAACTGAAATCGAGAATTTCGTTATGGTCAAAAATCAAATCTGGAATTTCGTTTATCTTAAACCACTTGGCTTCAAAAACCTTTAAACTGGCTTTAATATTATAATCTTCTCTATTGACCAAAGTATAATAACCAATAGTAACCACGCGTCTTTCCAGAACACGCTGCGGATCTGTAAAGGCTTTTAACTGTTCCAAATAGATGTCTTCAAGACCGGTAAGTTCCTGTAAAATGCGTTGGGCAGCATTATCTGCACTTTCATCTATTTGAAGCCATCCGCCAAGAAGCCCCCATTTGCCTTTACTTTCGCCTTCGGCATGCTGCACCAAGAGCACTTCGAGACTCTCTTTGTTAAATCCGAAGAAAACACAGTCAATCGTGATGCCGTCTACGGCTGGTTTGTGGTGGTTAGTAGTTATTTCAGTCAATTTATTGTTGTCGTGTTATTGTTGTGTATTGAAAGTTAGAACTCAAAATTGAATCCTTTTTCAGTTAATTTCTCATAGATTTCAGGATCAAACTTATATAGTTGAGCCGCTCTGTGCGAAACATCTTGTTGTTTTTCGTCTAAAGCAACCAGGAGTTTCATGTGCAAAATTTTTCTTCTAAAGTTAGGTTTGTCCATTTCGATTCCTAAAATTTCTTCATACAGCTGCATTAACTGCAATAAGGTAAATTTTTCGGGAAGCAGATTAAATCCGATTGGTGTTTGGCGAACTTTATTTCTAAGATGTTTGATGCTATACTCTAAAATCTCATTATGATCATAAATCAAATTCGGGATACTATCAATTTTATACCACTGTGCATCTGAAGCTGTAAAACCTGCTTTAATGTTATAATCTTCTCTTTTTACAAGCGCATAATATCCGATTGTGATAACGCGTCGAAGCGGAAAACGATCTGGATCTCCAAATGCTTTCAGCTGTTCCAAGTAAATATTATCAAGTCCAGTAAGCTCATTCAATAAACGGTGAGCCGCATTGTCTGTGCTTTCTTTTTTATAAATCCATCCACCCGGAAGTCCCCATTTTCCTTTACTGATACCTTCAGCGTGCTGCACCAAAAGTACTTCAAGACTGCCTTTGTCAAAACCAAAAATAACACAGTCAATCGTGATGGCATTCATCGCGCTGTTTTCGTTTTTTTGGGCAGTTTTGTCGTCTACATTTTCAACCATATATGAGATAAATTTTGACAAATTAAATAAATAAAATGATTATTAGCCTTTTTGAAAGCCTTATATTTTTTTTAGCGAAACAAAAAATTGATAATCAGTCTTTTAGAAATAAGTAAGAAAAGCTCTTTAATTCAGATAATTTCTTAAACGACTGATTGTCAATTTTATAAATCATTGATTTTTCTATATTTTTTATTTCAATTCTACTTCAGATTTTACAACATTAATAAAAATGGATTAGGATTAATCAGAATCGAAAAAAAATAACCCTAATATTTTGTTAATATAGAAAATTTGTTTTACACTTGTAGTCAAATTTACCATAAGATAAATTCAAATTGACCATAAGCAAAAAAAGAACAAACTTACACTTAACTTAAACTTACCACAAATGTTTTTTCTAAAAATTGATTTAAATAGCTTTTTGATGAGATTACCATCATCAAATTTTGCCAAAAGAATTGATTTTGAAGTTTTAAAAATGCTTGTTTTTAAAACGCCTGTTTATAGTCAGCAAGTACTAAATGTTGGAAATGAGATTCAGGCCCTCATTTTTGGCATGACCTGCTTGGGAAGTTTTCCAGATTTCTCTTAGGGTAAGAAACACTAACTATAACTTAAACTTAATCAATTCTTATTATGAAAAGCAAAAATTGTATTAAAACAACAAAGCTTCCATATTTTATGGCGGTGCTGCTTAGCGTATTTATGATGCAGTTTGGATTTGCTCAAGAATCTAAAACTGTAAGTGGGACAATTACCTCTTCCGAGGACGGATTTGGAGTTCCAGGTGCAACTGTACAAGTACAGGGAACAAAATCGAGTACTGTTACCGATTTTGACGGAAAATATAAAGTGGAGGCTAAAACAGGAGATGTTTTGGTAATCACTTTTGTAGGTTTCAAGGCGCAAAATATTACGGTTGGAACTCAAAAAGTTGTCAACGTGGTTTTGAGCCCAGAAACGGCAGAACTTAAAGAAATTGTAGTAATCGGTTACGGTACTCAAAAGAAGAAAGTAAATACTGCGGCAACTTCTTTGGTGTCTGGAAAAGACATTCAGCAGGTTGCGAGTCTTGATGTTGTAAATGCTTTACAAGGTCAAGCTTCTGGGGTTTCTGTAACTTCATCTTCTGGACAGCCAGGTGCGAATATGGTGGTAAATATTCGTGGAGCAGGTACAGCAGGAAACAGTGATCCGCTTTATGTGGTTGATGGTGTAGTGGTTGATAACGGAATCGGATATCTTGATCCATCTGTTATTGAAAGGGTTGACGTTTTGAAAGATGCTTCTGCAGCTTCTATCTACGGAGCAAGAGCAGCAAACGGAGTTATCTTGGTTACTACAAAAAAAGGAAAAGATGGTAAAATGAATGTGTCTTTCAGTTCTTATACAGGTTTTCAGCAGATTGCTAAAAAACTGGATTTGATGAATACACAAGAATATACTACAATCATGAACGAAGCTCGTGTAAATTCTGGATATACACCATTATATACAAAAGAGCAAATTGCTTCATTTCCTGATCATGACTGGCAAAAAGATTTATTCAACGAAGGTGCAATGAAACAAAATCACTCTCTTTTGATTACTGGAGGTGACGAAAAATCTACCATTGCAACTGGTTTATCTTACTACGGACAAGAAGGTATGATTGGAGGTTCTACAAACCAATCTCAATACGATCGTGTTACTTTTACAGTAAACTCTACTTCAGAAGTAATTAAAGGATATTTGAAAATTGGTGAAAACTTCACTTTATCAAACATCAAATCTAGCGGTGTTGCAGATGATGGTATTTACAGCAACGCAATCAGAAGTTTCTTAAACGCAGCTCCAATCGATCAGGCGTATGACGAAAATGGAGATTTTGCACATTCTATTATTTCTCAAGACATCAGCAATCCAGTTGGATCTTTATACTACAACAACTTCAATCAGACTAAAACAAATCGTTATGTAGGTAACATTTTTGCTGAATTAAAATTTGCAAAAAACTTTACTTTTAGAACTAGTTATGGTGTTGATATGACAGACAGCAATTACCGTTCTTTCAGACCAGTTTATTCGCTTTCTTCAAATGATAACAATACAGTTTCTAGCGTAACTCAAAGCGCGACAAAATCTTTAGGATGGATTTTTGAGAACACACTTCAATACAAATTCAACATTGCTGATGCACATAATTTTGATGTATTAGTGGGTACTTCTGCTAAAAAGAATACTTCTGATTATATGGAAGGGCAAGGAAGAAACTTGATTTTTGATGATTTTGAACATGCTTATTTAGATAACGCAAAAGATCCGACATCAAATGTGGTAAAAGGAAATCGTAAAGATTACGCAATCCAGTCTTACTTTGGGCGTTTATTGTACGATTACAACAATAAATACTTATTCTCTGCAACAGTTCGTCGTGACGGTTCATCAGAATTTGGTCCAGATAACAAATATGCTATTTTCCCATCGTTCTCTGCAGGATGGAATTTAGATAAAGAAGCTTTCTTCAAAGAAAACAAAGTTTTAAATACTTTCAAATTAAGAGCAAGCTGGGGACAAAATGGTAACGACCAATTTGCAAGAAGATTTGCTTATATGTCAACTGTAAACTCTACAGACAAAACATATCATTTTGGAACTGGTGACGAAACTCTTTTAGTAGGTTCAAGCCCTGACCAATTGGCAAACCGTAACTTAAAATGGGAAACTTCTGAGCAGTTAGACTTAGGTTTTGATGCTACTTTGTTTACCAACTTTACTTTAACTTTTGATTACTATGACAAGAAAACCAAAGATTGGTTAGTATTGGCGTCTATTCCAACTTATGCTGGAGCAACTGCACCTTACATTAATGGTGGAGACGTAAGCAATAAAGGTTTTGAAATTGGTTTATCTTACCGTACACGTTTTGGAAAAGATTGGAATTTTGCTATCAATGCAAACCTTTCTCGTAACCAAAACGAGGTGTTGAAAATTGCTAACAACGAAGGAATCATTCATGGAGAATCAAATGTATTGTTCCAAGGTTTAGACGAGATGAATCGTGTTGAGGTTGGAAAACCAATGGGTTATTTCTACGGATTAAAAACAGACGGAATTTTCCAAAATGCTACTGAAGTTGCAGCGGGTGTTCAGCCAAATGCACAGCCAGGAGACGTTCGTTTCGTAGATTTAAATAATGACGGAAAAATCGATGCAAACGACAAAACGCAAATTGGTGATCCAAACCCAGATATTAACTATGGTGTTAATTTAGAATTATCATACAAAGCTTTTGATTTCTCTATTAATACTTACGGTATCGCAGGAGGACAAAACGTTTTTGGAGTTCACGATTACACGCGTGCTTACACAAACAACACTACAGAAGTGTTAGGAAGATGGACAACTGAAGGAACTTCTAACAGAATTCCAAGAGTAACTTACGGAACTGATGCAAACGGAAACTATACTAAATTCTCAGATTTATATATTCAGGATTCAGATTTCTTCAGAATTAAAAATGCTACAATCGGGTGTGATTTAACAAAGCTGACAACAAAACTTAGTTTCTTCAGTAAATTCAGATTATATGTTGCAGGAAATAACCTTTATACATTCACAAAATACAAAGGAATGGATCCAGAAATTGGTTTCGGAAACGTAAATCAGTCTTGGGCTAAAGGAATTGATGTTGGATATTATCCGCAGCCAAGAACCTATTTGATGGGTCTGAATGTTAACTTTTAAAATTTGAAAATCATGAAAAGATATATAAAATTATTTGCGCTTTCAAGCCTACTTACTTTAGGTGCTTGTTCGCAGGATTTCTTGGAAAACGAACCATATACAGATAAGGTAACAGAGAATTTTTATAAAACACCTTCTGATGCTTTTGAAGGTCTTGTAGCAGTTTACGATATTTTGCAGCGCGAGGCATACGGCGGACCTTTATTAATAAGTGAGCAAGCTTCTGACAATTGCTTTGGTGGTTATGGTATTGCCGATGCTCAAACCGATATTGAATGGGATCGTTTCTTGTATGTTTCAGACAAAGACATGAACAAAGATGTTTGGGCTAATGCTTATTTAGGAATTTACAGAGCTAACATTTTGTTAGAAAATTTAGATAAAGTAAACTGGGGATCTGATACTGCTTTGAAAACTCGTTACGAAGCTGAAGCACGTTTCTTAAGAGCGCATTTCCATTTTACTGCGGCTAAAATGTTTGGAGATATTATTCCTCTTGATCATACTGTAACAACAAGCGAGTTCGAGTTGCCAAGACAAGCTGCAGAAGTTACTTATGCTTTAATAGCAAAAGATTTAAAATTTGCGGCAGACAATCTAGGGCCAGAAAACTACTCACAAGCGGGAAATGCTAATTACGGTCGTATTACAAAATGGGCTGCAGAAGCATATTTAGCTAGAACGTTCTTATTTTATACAGGAGCATACGGCAAAACAGATTTGGCGGGTGTGGTTTCTAAAGCTGAAGCAACTGCTTACATTAACGATGCAGTAAACAACAGTGGACATGGTTTAGTTGCTGATTTTGCTAATCTTTGGTTAGCAGCTTCTTTCGAAAACTTTGCTGGAGAAGATAATACTGAAATGGTTTGGGCAGTTCGTTTTAACGGTTCAGGAAAAGGAAACTGGGATCTTCATGAAGGAAACCGTTTCCAAGTAAATATTGCGCCACGTGGAGGTTCAATTGGAAAATATGCAACAGGATGGGGAGGAGCTACGGTTAATCCTGCATTAGTAAATGCTTATGAAACGGGTGATACTAGAAAAGCGGCTTCATTTATTGATTATGCAGGCGAAAATTTAAATTTTGATGCACAAGCTAGAGAACAACGCCAGTACACAGGATATTCTTGGAAAAAATATTGCCCAATTACAAACGCAGCAGGAACGGCTGTTGTAGAAGCAAACGGAGGAAATTTCCAAATTGACAACTACCAAGATTATGCGATTATTCGTTTCTCTGATGTATTGTTAATGGCTGCCGAATTGAATTTAGCATCTAACCCAGCTTTAGCGCAAGCAGATTTTGACAGAGTGCGTGACCGTGCTTTTAAAAATACGACTCACAGAAAAACAGCTAGTATCGAAAACATCATGAAAGAGCGTCAATTAGAATTGGCTCTTGAAGGACTTCGTTATTTTGACTTAATCAGACAAGGAATGCCTGCAATGAAAGCTGCTATTGATAATACTACAGGTGGTTCTCAGTTTGCAGTTACTTTTAGAACAGAGACTCAAGGCTGGTTCCCATTACCGCAATCGCAGATCATTCTTTCAAATGGTACAATAACTCAAAATCCAGGCTGGAATTAATTCAAAACAAAATGACTATGAAACGTATATTATATATTTTAATAGCAGCTGTTACAATTGGTTCGCTGTTATTTTCTTGTGAGGCAATTGAGGATCGCGAAAGCCTTCCAGCAGTTACTTTAACACCAGAGACACTTAAGTTTTCTATCACGCAAGATGCTACAAACAAAAATCTTGTAAATTTTAAAAGTGACGACCCGACTGTTATTCCATTTTGGAAATATGTAGATGCAGCAGGAAATGAATTAGGCCATTCTAACAAAAGCAGCGATCAAGTAATTTTGCCTTTTGCCGGAAAATATACTATTTATTACACTGCTTACACAAGAGGAGGTTCTGTAGAAGCTGCTCCAGTTGTGGTTAATATTGCCGAAAATGACGAAACTTATTTTAGAGATCCAAAATGGCAAATGCTAACAAATGGCGTTGCTGGAAAAACTTGGGTTTTAGATTTTACAGATCCAGTTGGATGGGCTGGTTTAGATTATCCAGCTACATCTGGCGATAACTGGAGCTGGCTGCCAGATTATGCAAGCAACTCTTGGGTAATGGCTAACAAAAACTGGGGAGAAATGTATTTTGATTTAAATGGAAATTACAATACATCGGTTACTCAAACAGCGATTGCAAACAACAATCAAACAACAAAAAAAGGAACCTATTCATTTGATATTGCAAATAATAAATTGGTTTTTAACGGTGGAGTACAAATGCTTTACGGTGGAGACTATTATGGAGACTGCAGCAACTGGATCAGCGTAAAAGTGGTTGAGCTTACAGCAACATCTTTGAGATTAGCAGTAGTGCGTGACCAAAGCAGAACTGGTGAAGGAGTTTGTCTAATTGTATTCCACTACAAGCCGAAATCGTAAGTTAGTTAGTTTTGAAGTCTCAGTCCTAAAAGCATTCGTAATGTTCTTTAAGACTGAGACTTAAATTATTTTATGAGGAAATAAATGAAACCGTTTTTTATTTCTATCTTCAAATTCCAAAAAAAATAAAAAGTACCTATGCATATTAGAAAAAACATAAAAAACATAAGTTTATGGGCAATCGCAATTGGAGTTTTTTTCTTGAATTCCTGCACTAAAAAAGAAGATGCGTTTGTAAACCGAAAAGTTTCTTTTAATGCAGATTGGAGTTTCCATCTAAATGATAGTATTATTGATAAAGATACTATTGGAACTTCAACAAAATGGAGAACTTTAGACGTTCCTCACGATTGGAGCATCGAGGGGAAATTTGATGAAAAAAGTCCTGGCGGTTATGGCGGAGGATCTCTAAATGGAGGTTTAGGCTGGTACAAAAAAACATTCAAAGTAGCTGCAGAAGACAGCACAAAAATCACTTCTATAACTTTTGACGGAGTATATAGAAACAGTGAAGTTTGGGTAAATGGTCATTACTTAGGAAAACGTCCAAACGGATATATTGGTTTTCAATATGAAATTACTCCATACTTAAATTACGGAGACAAAAACAACGAAATAATTGTTAAGGTTGACAATTCAAAACAGCCTAATTCACGCTGGTATTCAGGTTCAGGAATTTTTAGAAATGTCTGGATCGAAACAACAGACAAACTTCATGTGGGACAATGGGGAACTTATATTACAACTCCAAAAGTTACGGCGGAAAAAGCTTCTGTAAGTATTGAAACCACAATAAAAAATCAATACAAAGAAGGTAAAAAAGCAACGGTAACTACCACCATTTTTAAAGAAGACAAAAAAGTAACCTCAGTTACTCAAGATATAACCATCAATGCCAACGAAAATCAAACGTTAAATCAATTGGCAGAAGTTGAAAATCCGATTTTATGGTCAGATGAAAAACCAGAATTGTACACAGCAGTTACCGAAATTTCGCTTGACGATAAAATCATTGATCAATACAAAACCACTTTTGGAATCAGAGATTTTAAATTCGATTTGAACAAAGGTTTTATTTTGAATGGAAAACAAGTCAAAATAAAAGGGGTTTGTATGCACCATGATTTAGGTCCGTTAGGTTCTGCAATCAACACGCGTGCAATCGAGCGTCAGTTAGAGATTCTGAAAGAAATGGGCGTAAACGGAATCAGAACTTCACACAATCCGCCTGCTCCAGAACTTTTAGAACTTTGCGACAAAATGGGTTTCATTGTCATGGATGAAGCTTTCGATATGTGGAAACAAACGAAAACCAAATACGATTACGGAAACGATTGGGATAAATGGCACAAACAAGATTTAATTGATCAGCTGTTGCGCGACCGAAATCATGCCAGTATTTTTATGTGGAGTATCGGAAATGAAATTCCAGAACAATGGAATGAAAAAGGTGTTGAAATTGCAAAAGAATTGGCAGCAATTACACGTCAATACGATAAAACGCGTCCGCTTACGGCTGGAATGAATCCGCCAGTAAATATGAATATTGATGCGGTAACTTTGCAATTTGAGAAAAAAGATGTTTCGATTAATCCGCTTGCGGGATCTGGAGTTTTAGATTTAATCGGATATAATTATGCGCATCAAACATTCGAACATCATCTGAAGAATTTCCCAAACACGCCTTTCATTGCAACTGAAACGACTTCAGGTTTGCAGACAAGAGGCTATTATGATGCTGTTTCTGATACAATAAAAAAATGGCCGGTAAGATGGGATCTTAAATTTACAGAAGGAAATCCAGGAAATACCGTTTCGGCTTACGATCAGGTGCAGACGCCTTGGGGATCTACACATGAAGCGACTTGGAAAATCATAAAAAAACATGATTTCTTGGCAGGAATGTACGTTTGGACAGGTTTCGATTATATCGGAGAACCAACTCCGTACGAATGGCCGTCTGTAAGTTCGTATTTTGGAATTGTTGATTTAGCCGGTTTTCCGAAAGACGTTTATTATATGTACCAAAGCGAATGGACAGACAAAACAGTTCTTCACATTTTCCCGCATTGGAACTGGAAAGCAGGACAAACCGTTGATGTTTGGGCATACTATAATAAAGCCGATGAGGTGGAACTTTTCGTAAACGGAAAATCAGTTGGAAAAAGAAGCAAAAAAGGAGACGATTTACACGTAATGTGGAGAATTCCTTTTGAAGCAGGAACTTTAAAAGCCATTTCTCGTAAAGACGGAAAAGTAGTTTTAGAAAAAGAAATTAAAACGGCTGGAAATCCTTCGCAACTAAAACTAAGTGCTGATAGAAGTACCATAAAAGCAGACAAAAACGATTTGTCATTTATCACAGTTGATATTTTAGATGATAAAGGAACGATTGCACCAAATGCGAATAACGAAATAAATTTCTCTTTAAAAGGAAATGGAAAAATAGTAGGTGTTTGCAGTGGAGATCCTGTTAGTCATGAATCGTACAAAGGAAATAAACATACAGCTTTGGCTGGAAAATGTTTGGTAATTGTACAATCTGGAGATAAATCTGGAAGATTGGAATTAACCGCTAAAGCGAATGGACTAAAACAAGCCACAATCGTAATTGCAGCAGAATAAAATACCACGTTCCTGCAAGGTTTCCAGAACCTTGTAGGTATTAATTATAAGTTTCGAATAAATAACAAACCTACAAGGTTTTGGAAACCTTGCAGGACGGAAAATATAAAAATTAACTAATGAAAAACTCACAACTAACCGCATTGTTTTCAGCTTTTATGCTTGGATTTGTTTTGACGCCAAAAGCATCAGCGCAGATTCAAAATGCAGATGTGCTGAATGCACCAATAGATATCAGTAAAGATTTTCAGAATTATCTGAACACTTTTTATTTCGCAGACGAACTGGCTTCTTTTGATCCTGCAACGGGAAAAGGAACGATCAAATATCTGAGATACAATTACAAAACACGTCAGGCTTTCAACAACATGATGATGAAACCAGATGTTGAAAAAGCAAACGAATTTCCAACAACAGAATATGCAGAATCTCCTGTTTTGCCATTCGAAATTCAGTTTGTTTCAGATAGAACGGTTCGTATCAAAACGACTTCTGGACCACAATTTCATCCTCAGGCAGCATCTTTAATGTTGGTTGACGGCGTTGCGCCAAATCATCCAGAATTATGGAAATATGCTAAAATCGAAGGTGGTCACAGTTACACTAGCAAACACGGAAGAGTTGAAATTTTGACAAAACCTTGGCACGTAAAAATCTACGATGAAAAAGGAAAATTACTAACAAGCACACTTCACGATACAGACTTTAAAAACACTTATACACCAACACTTCCATTTTCTTATGTTCGTAGAAACAGCGATTACTCAAGAAGTATGGGCGCGGCTTTTAGTTTAGAACCAGACGAAAAAATATTTGGTTGCGGTGAATCATTTACACAATTCAACAAACGCGGTTCAAAAGTAGTTTTATGGACGGATGACGCAAACGGAATCCAAAATGAAACAATGTACAAACCAATTCCGTTTTACATGAGCAGTCGCGGTTACGGTGTTTTCATGCACCATTCAACGCCAATTACGGTTGACTTTGGAAAATATTTTTCAAGTGCTAACGAAATGTACATTGGAGACGACGAAGCCGATTTGTTTTTCTTTATCGGAGAACCGAAAGACATTTTAGATCAATACACAAATCTGACAGGAAAAGCGGCAATGCCACCACTTTGGTCTTTCGGTTTCTGGATGAGCCGAATTACCTATTTCTCAGAAAAAGAGGGACGTGACGTTGCGAGAGATTTACGTAAATATAAAATCCCAACCGATGTAATTCACTTCGATACAGGTTGGTTTGATGTAGATTGGAGAAATAACTACGAGTTTGCAAAATCTCGTTTCCCAGATGCTACAAAAATGATGTCTGATTTGAAGAAAGACGGATTCCAAGTTTGTCTTTGGCAGTTGCCTTATTTCACACCAAAGAACACTTTGTTCCCTGAAATCATGGATAAAAACTTAGCGGTAAGAGACAGAAAAGGAAATCTTCCGTATGAAGATGCTGTTTTAGATTTCTCAAATCCGGAAACGATTTCTTGGTACCAAGGAAAATTGAAAAAATTATTTGATGAAGGTGTAGCAGTTTTTAAAGTAGATTTTGGAGAAGCGGCACCGCCAGACGGAATTTACCATTCTGGAAGAACGGGTTTTTACGAACATAATTTATACCCATTAAGATATAACAAAGCAGTTGCAGAAATCACGCAAAAAGAAAAAGGATATACTTTAATTTGGGCAAGAAGTACTTGGGCAGGATCACAGCGTTACCCTTTACATTGGGGAGGAGATTCTGAAACTACAAACGGAGCGATGTCTGCAGAATTACGTGGCGGACTTTCTCTTGGACTAAGCGGATTCAGTTTCTGGAGTCATGACGTTGGAGGTTTCGCAACAAAATCGCCTGAGAATATTTACAGAAGATGGACACCTTTCGGAATGTTGACTTCACACGTAAGAAGCCACGGAGAACCGCCTCGAGAACCTTGGTTGTACAGCAAAGATTTCTTGGAAGGATTTAGAAAAGCAGATAATATGCGTTATGAATTAATGCCATATATCTACGCTCAGGCAAAAGAAAGTTCTCAAAAAGGATTGCCAATGATGCGTGCTCTTTTTGTAGAATATCCAAACGATCCGGGAGCTTGGTTAGTTGACAATCAATATTTATTTGGTTCAAGTATGTTGGTTGCGCCACTTTTTGAAGAGGTTGAAGAAAGAGATGTTTACCTTCCAGAAGGAACTTGGATCGATTACCAAACTAAAAAAGTGTACCAATCGGGATGGCATAAAATCAAAGCGGGCGAAGTGCCAATCGTAGTTTTAATTAAAGATGGAACAGCAATTCCGCACATTGGTTTAGCACAGTCTACAAAAGATATGGATTGGAGCAAATTGACTTTAAAAGTGTATGCAAGCGATAAAACGACTTCGGCAACAGCCAAAGTATTTTTACCAGAAGGTGACGCAGTACAAGAAATAAAAGTGAATAAAAACGGAAACAATTTCGATGTTGCAACAAATCCATTAAACGGAAAAACCACTTTTAAAACAGAGTGGATTAAATAAAAAAGTTAGCCACGAATTTGACGAATTCCCACGAATTGAATTTGTGATAATTTGCGGAATTTGTGGTGAAAAAAAAATAAAATTTTTTAAACACATAGAAACATAGATTTTTGTTTTTGAATAAAAGAAATTGGAAAGAAACTAGTTTCTCACACATAGAAAGCTATGTGAATTTAAACAAGTGAAACGCCTCTTTTAAAGATTCCAATAAACTATGTTTCTATGTGTTAAAAAATATAGCCAGCATTTAGGCAAAAAATATAATACCAAAAAACATGAAAAACTATCTAATTCTCCCAGCCGCATTGTTTTCAATAGCAATAGGCTACAGTCAAAAAACGAAAAACGCTTACGAATTGGCATCGCCAAACGGAAAGAATACAATCAAATTTGAGCTGGTAAAAAACGCTCCAAAATATGCAGTTTCTCACGGAAAAACAGAAGTAATTTCTCCGTCTGATATGGGATTTGTATTGAAAGGAAATGAAGACTTAAGTTCAAACTTTGAAATAAAAGGAGCAAAAACTTCTACGTTTGACGAGACTTGGGAACAAGTTTGGGGAGAAAAGAAAAACATTAGAAATCACTACAATCAATTGGTAGTCGATTTACAGCAAAAGACTGGAAACAAAAGAAAATTACAAATTCAGTTTCGTGCTTTCGACGATGGAGTAGCTTTTAGATATGTTTATCCAAAGCAAAATGTAAAAGACAGTATTTTCATCATGGATGAAAAAACAACTTTCAACCTAAAAGAAGACGGAAAAGCGTGGTGGATTCCGGCAAACAGAGAAAACCGTGACGAATATCTTTTCAAAGATGCTCCGGTAAGTACTTTGGATACGGTTTTGACCCCATTAACAATCGAAAGTAAAAGCGGATTAGCATTAAGTTTCCACGAAGCGAATCTGATCGATTTTGCCAGTATGACTTTGGTCAATAATAAAGGAACAGAATTAAAGTCAGATTTGGTGCCGTGGCCTGATGGAGTAAAAGTTCGTGTAAAAGATACTTTCACTTCTTCCTGGAGAACACTTCAAATTGGAGAAAATCCGGGAGAATTGATCACTTCTTATTTGGTTTTAAACTTAAACGAACCAAACAAATTAAAAAATACAAATAGTTATTTCAAACCATACAAATATTTAGGAATTTGGTGGGGAATGCATATCGGAAAATATACTTTCTGGGAAAGCGACAAACAAGGTGCAACAACCAAAAATGCTGAAACATATATCGATTTTACAGCAAAAGAAGGTTTCAACCATTTATTAATCGAAGGATGGAACAAAGGTTGGACGCCAGGTTGGTATGAAAACCGTATGCACATGTTCAGCTTTACGAAAAGTGCTGACAATTTCGATTTAGAAAAAGTAGTGGAATACGGAAAGAAAAAGAATATTGAATTAATCGGATATCACGAAACAGGCTCGAACTTAATTAACTATTTAAAAGAAGTTGACGAAGGTTTTGCTTTATACAAAAAGCTAGGAATCCACACTGTAAAAATTGGTCACGTTGGTTCTAAATTGAATATGAAACAAATGCACTTCGGGCAGTTTGGAGTGAATTATTTCAGATACATTTTAGAAAAAGCAGCACAATACGATTTAGCGGTTTTATACCACGAATCGATAAAAGATACAGGAGAAAGAAGAACTTTCCCAAATATGGTTTCAAGAGAAGCAGCGCGTGGACAAGAATATAACGCTTGGAGCGAAGGAAATCCGCCAAACCATTTAAGTATTATTCCGTTTACTAGATTGCTTTCTGGACCAATGGATTTCACGCCTGGAATTTTTGATGTTGAGGTAAAACAAGGTTACCCAGGAAAAAGAATTCAAGGAACAGTTGGACAGCAATTGGCATTGTATGTTACAATTTATTCTCCAATTCAAATGTTAGCCGATCTTCCTGAAAACTACGAAGGAAAACCAGCTTTACAATTCTTAAAAGATGTTCCAACAGATTGGGAAGACACTAAAATCTTAGAAGGAAAAATTGGTGAATACATTACAACTGCAAGAAAAGACAGAAACAGCGCTGACTGGTATTTAGGAACTTTAACAAATGAAAAACCTAGAAATGTAGAAGTTTCATTATCATTCTTAGATCCAAGTGCGACTTACGAAGCTCAGATTTATGTAGATGCCGAAGGAACAGATCAAACGCATAATCCAGAAGCAGTAGCAATTTCTAAGAAAACAGTAAAAGCGTCAGATAAATTACAATTGAAATTAGGCGGTGCAGGCGGTGGAGCTGTGAGATTCAAAAAAATATAATTATTAATTTTCTGTAGAGACGCACTGCAGTGCATCTTTATCAGATGTTAAACCCGACAGGTTTTTAAAACCTGTCGGGTTTATAACGCAACGATTAAATATCCTAACAGGTTTCCAAAACCTGTTAGGTATCAATATCACATTACAGTTAAAGAAACTTTTAGATTGGGAAAAATAAATACCTAACAGGTTTTGGAAACCCGTTAGGATAACAAAAAAACACATTTTCAGATGAAAAGAATTTTAATACTATTAGTTTTAATTCATTCAATCCAAATCATTGGGCAAAACAATAATGCTGAAAATCGAATTATAAAAGTAGATTTCAAAAAAGAGGCAGGAAAATTAAACACCATGTTTAAAGAATGCATCGGAGCCGGAAGAGCAAACGAAGGTCTACGCGCCGATTGGCAGCAACAATTGGCATTGGTTAAAAAAGAATGCGATTTTAAATACATCCGTTTTCATGGTTTATTGTCTGATGATATGGCCGTTTATCGTGAAGATGAAAAAGGAAATCCAGAATACAACTACCAATATGTAGACGTTTTGTTCGATTATATTGTAAGTCTGAAAATGAAACCGTTTGTGGAATTAGGTTTTATGCCTAATGCACTAGCAAGCGGAAAAGAAACGATTTTCTGGTGGAAAGGAAATGTTACGCCTCCAAAAGATTATAAAAAATGGGAAGATTTAATTAGAAATTTAACCCAGCATTTTAAAGAACGTTACGGAGATGAAGAAGTAAAAACTTGGTATTTTGAGGTTTGGAATGAACCGAATTTATCCCCAGGTTTTTGGAGCAGCACACAAGAAGAATATTATAAATTATACGATTACGCAGCTCGCGGTGTAAAAGCAGTAAACAAAGCTTATAAAGTCGGCGGGCCAGCAACGGCAGGTTCTGCTTGGGTTTCAGAATCTATTGATTTTTGTGCGAAGAATAATGTTCCGATGGATTTTGTTTCGACACATACTTACGGAGTAAAACACGGATATTTGGATGAATTCGGAACTTCGGGAACGATTTTAAATCAAGACGAATGGAGTGTAAGCGGTGAAATCATCAATTCTAGAAAATTGATTACGGAATCGGCTAAACCGAATTTAGAATTGCATTATACGGAATGGAGTACATCTTATACGCCAGCAGATCCAATTCACGATAGCTATCATTCGGCAGCGTATATTTTGCAAAAATTAAAACAAGTTGGAAATGCCGCAAACTCGATGTCATATTGGGTTTTTACCGATATTTTTGAAGAAGCGGGCCCAAGATTTACGCCTTTTCACGGCGGTTTCGGATTGTTAAATACGCAGGGAATTAAAAAGCCAGCTTATTTCTCTTATTATTTAATGAATAAATTGGGAGAAACAGAACTTCAAAATTCTGATAAAGCTTCTTGGACTTCGAAAAATGCAAAAGGAGATGTTCAGGTTTTATTATGGGATTTTACCAATACACATCCAGGAGATAAAGAACTAAATCAGACGTATTACATTAAAGATCTTCCATCAAAAGAAAAAGGAAAAGTGAAAGTCGAAATTGATGGAATACAAAAAGGAAAATATCTTTTAGAAATTTACAAAGTAGGTTATAAAGTAAATGACGCTTACGCGGATTATCTAGCAATGAACAAGCCGAGTCAGTTAACACGTGAGCAAGTCAATTCTATAAAAGAGAAAAATAACGGCGCACCAATTTCGACAGAAAAAATTACAATTGACGGAAAAGGAACTTTCAGCAGAGAATTTAAAATCAACGAAAATGATGTTGTAATGCTGAATTTAATTAAACAATAATAGAGAGAAAACCACAACATAAAAATAGTATTAACGGTATTTGAAGATGATGCGTGAGGAATCAGAAATCTTTAAATCAAAAAACACCTAACTATCTATGAAAAACAAAATGATATTCCTTTCATCAGCTCTTGTTTTTGCATTTTTTACTTCATGTAAAAACGATGCACAAACTTTAGCGTCAAATTCGACGGAAACCGAAGAATACGTAGGAAAAGAAATAAGCACAGATCATGATGCAGAAATCGACAAATTGATTTCGCAGATGACATTAGAAGAAAAAATCGGAATGCTTCACGGGAACAGTATGTTTGCCAATGCAGGAGTAAAACGTTTAGGAATTCCAGAATTAAAAATGGCCGATGGTCCGTTGGGAGTTCGTGAGGAAATTTCAAGAGACAATTGGGCTCCAGCAGGATGGACAAACGATTTTGCAACTTATTATCCTGCGGGAGGCGCTTTGGCAGCAACTTGGAACGCAGAAATGGCACATACTTTTGGAACCAGTTTAGGAGAAGAATTGCGTGCAAGAGACAAAGACATGTTGCTTTCGCCAGCTATCAACATGGTGAGAACACCGCTTGGAGGAAGAACTTACGAGTATATGTCTGAAGATCCGTTTTTGAACAAAAAAATCGCAGTGCCTTTGATTGTTGGTTTACAGGAAAAAGATGTAATGGCTTGTGTAAAACATTACGCAGCAAACAATCAGGAAACGAATCGTGATTTTGTAGATGTACAAATTGATGAGCGTACGCTTCGCGAAATTTATCTTCCAGCTTTTGAAGCTTCTGTAAAAGAGGCAAAAGCATATAGTATTATGGGAGCTTACAATAAATTCAGAGGTGAATATTTATGTGAGAACGATTATATGCTGAATAAAATCCTTCGTGACGAATGGGGATTTAAAGGAATTGTAGTTTCTGACTGGGCTGCGGTGCATTCTACAGCAAAATCTTTGAAAAATGGTTTAGATATTGAAATGGGAACACCAAAACCATTCAATGAATTTTTCTTAGCCGACAAATTAATCGCTGCAGTTAAATCTGGAGAAGTTTCTGAAAAAGAAATCGATTTGCATGTAAAACGTATTTTAAGAGTTTTATTCCAAGTGAAAGCAATGGGAGGAGGCGAGCGTGCAAAAGGAAGTATCGCAACCGAAGCACATTACCAAGACGCTTACAAAATTGCAGCTGAAGCAATCGTATTGTTGAAAAACGAAAACAATGCATTACCGTTAAAATTAGACGGAGTTAAATCAATCGCCGTTATCGGAAACAATGCAACAAAGAAAAACGCTCTTGGCGGATTTGGAGCGGGTGTAAAAACAAAAAGAGAAGTTACGCCACTTGAAGGTCTTAAAAACAGACTTCCTGCATCAGTTAAAATCACTTATGCTGAAGGATATTTAGAGCGTTATGATGAGAAAAACAAAGGAAATTTAGGAAATATTACGGCTAATGGCCCAGTTACAATTGATGCCTTAGATCCAGCAAAAGTTCAAGAAGCAGTTGATGCAGCTAAAAACTCAGATGTTGCGATCATTTTTGCGGGTTCAAACCGTGATTACGAAACAGAAGCTTCAGATCGTAGAGATTTGCACTTACCTTTCGGACAAGAAGAATTAATTAGAAAAGTAACAGCAGCAAATCCTAAAACTATTGTAGTAATGATTGCGGGTGCTCCTTTTGATATTAATGAAGTAAGCAAAAAATCTTTTGCTTTAGTTTGGAGCTGGTTCAACGGTTCTGAAGGTGGAAATGCTTTGGCTGATGTTATTTTAGGAAAAGTAAATCCGTCAGGAAAATTACCTTGGACAATGCCAGTTGCAATAAAAGATTCTCCTGCACATGCGACAAACAGTTTCCCTGGAGACAAAACAGTAAATTATGCAGAAGGACTTTTGATTGGATACCGTTGGTTTGACACTAAAAATGTTGCGCCATTATATCCTTTCGGTTATGGATTATCATACACAACTTTCGCGCTTGATAATGCTAAAGCAAATAAAGATTCTTATGCTCAAACAGATGTTATTGAAGTTAGGGTTGACGTTAAAAACACAGGAAAAGTAGACGGAAAAGAAGTAGTTCAATTATACACTTCAAAATCTGATTCTAAAATTACTCGTGCGGCTCAGGAATTAAAAGGTTTCAAAAAAGTAGATGTAAAAGCTGGAAGTTCAGCAAAAGTGACTATCAAAGTACCGGTAAAAGAATTGGCTTACTACGATGTTGCTGTTAAGAAATGGACAGTTGAGCCAGGAAAATATACTATTAAAGTAGGAACTTCTTCTAGAGATATTAAAAAAGAAATTCAGGTAACTGTTAAATAATAATTTTTTACTACAAATAACCACTTGACCAACGCCAGCCCATAAAAAGCTGGCGTTGGTTTTAAAAACTTACACTTAACTTAAACCAAACCAAATGAACCAAACAATTAAAGATTACTGCTTGAGCTTTATTTTATGTTTTGTTTTCCTAGGAGTTTCAGCCTGCAGTTCAGATAAAGAAGAAACTCCGGTAAGTATAAAAACACTAACAGCAAGCTCAAATAAAATCGATTTTGAAAGTAAAGAAAATACAATTGAAGTAACGGTTAATTCCAATGGAGTTGCTTGGACATTGAGTAATTCTGTTAGCTGGATAAAACTAAGTTCGACTGCTGGAACTTCGGGAAGTACAATCATAAAAATTACAGCTTTAGAAAACACCACTACCGCGCTGCGAAATACGGTGCTTACGTTAACTGGAACTGAAGTACCGTCCGCAACAATTTCAGTTTCTCAAGCTGCAGGAAGTTTATACCCAAATTACAATACCAATCCAATTGCAGCAGATGCGTCTGGAATGGGAAGTTCTGCGGTTGAATTGGCAGCAAAAATCAAATTAGGCTGGAATATCGGAAATACATTAGAAGCAACTGGAGGCGAAACTGCTTGGGGAAACCCAAAAGTGACCAAAGCATTAATTGATGCTGTAAAAGCAAATGGTTTTAATGCGATTAGAATTCCGTGTTCATGGAACCAAAATCTGGAAAATACTTCAACAGCAAAAATCAAAACAGATTGGCTAAACCGAGTGAAAGAAGTCGTACAATACTGTGTTGACAATGATATGTATGTTGTAGTAAACATTCACTGGGACGGTGGTTGGTTGGAAAACAATATCACAGAGGCTAAAAAAGTAGAAAACAATGCGAAGCAAAAAGCTTTTTGGGAACAAATTGCTACACATTTAAGAGGTTTCGATGAACATTTACTTTTTGCAAGCGCTAACGAACCAGCGGTTGAAGATGCAGCGCAAATGGTAGTGTTAACTTCGTATCATCAGACTTTTATCGATGCGGTTCGTTCTACAGGAGGAAAAAATGCAAGTCGTGTTTTAGTCGTTCAAGGTCCAACAACAGATATCGAAAAAACAAACAAATTAATGACTACATTGCCAACAGATAAAGTTACAGGAAGAATGATGGTCGAAGTGCATTATTATTCACCATGGAATTTTGCTGGTTTAACCAAAGACGAAACTTGGGGCAAAATGTTCTATTATTGGGGAGCAGGATTTCATTCTACAACAGATACAGAACGAAATGCAACTTGGGGAGAAGAAGCTGATTTAGAAAAGAATTTCAAATTGATGAAAACCCAATTTGTAGACAAAGGAATTCCAGTTTTATTAGGAGAATTTGGAGCCATCCGAAGAACAACTTTAACAGGAGATGCTTTGACTTTACATTTAAATTCGAGAGCCTATTATTTAAAAACGGTAGTCAAAACGGCAAAAGCAAACGGATTATTACCTTTTTATTGGGATGAAGGAAGTCTAGGAAACAACGGTTTCGGAATCATGAATAGAAGCAATAATACCGTCTTCGATACACAAGCTTTAAACGCTTTAATTGACGGATTAAAGTAAAAAAATGTAGTTAAACCATATAAGTGATATAAGTAAATTTAAGCGCATTGTGAAATAAAAACTTAAAATATCTTATATCACTTATATGGTTTAAAAAATATTTAAATTAAAAAAATGAAAAAAAAATTAGTATTTATTTTTCTGTTAATTAGTGTTTTAGCTAATGCTAATGTGAGAATGCCTTTAATATTCTCTGACGGAATGGTACTCCAAAGAGACAAACAAATCCCGATTTGGGGTTTTGCCGATGCAAATGAAAGTGTAGAAATTCATTTCAATAAACAAATTAAGAAAACACAAGCCGATAAAAACGGAAAATGGACGGTAAATTTGAATGCTGAAAAAGCCGGCGGACCATTCGAATTGATCATAATCGGAAAAAATAAAATCACCATCAAAAATGTTTTGGTTGGCGAAGTTTGGATTTGCAGCGGACAATCGAATATGGAATTTCAGGTTTTTAAAACCATAAATGCTGAAAAAGAAATTGCAGACGCCAATTATCCAATGATTCGTCATTTTGGTGTTGTACAAGATTTAAGCGGAACTCCAAAAGACGATTTAAAACAAGGAAAATGGGAAGTAGCAAACAAAGAAAATGTAGGCAACTTTACAGCAGTCGGATATTATTTCGCTAGAAAACTATATTCAGAATTAAAAATCCCAATCGGGATCATCAATACTTCTTGGGGTGGAACCAATGTTGAAACTTGGACAAGCCGTGAAGCTTTTGAAAACAGCCCAGATTTTAAAGCCATGATTGCCGATGTTCCAACCGTAGATATCAATGCTATTTTTGAAACCTATAAAAAATCAGTTTTAGATAATCTGAAAAAGGTGCAAGGTTTTGATGTTTCGATGGAAAACGAAGAGCAATTTAAAAACCCAAATTTCCAAGACAAAAACTGGCCAGAAATAAAAGTCCCTTCACTTTGGGAAAACCAGCAGATTGGTAATATAGACGGAATTGTCTGGATGCGTAAAACCATTGTTTTAACAGCAGAACAAGCTAAAAAAGAAGCCGTTTTACATTTAGCAAAAGTTGACGACGAAGACAAAACCTTTGTAAACGGAGTAGAAATTGGAACAAACAATCTTTGGGATGCTAAAAGAATTTACAAAATTCCAGCAAATGTTCTTAAAGAAGGAACAAACGTAATCGCAGTAAGAATCACAGATTACAGCGGCGGCGGTGGAATTTACGGCGATCCGCAAGATCTAAAAATCGATTTTAAAGATTCAAATTTACCGTTAGAAGGACTTTGGAAATTCAACGTTGTAAAAGTGAGAATCGAAGTTTCGCCAAATAGTTATCCGTCATTATTGTACAATGCCATGGTAAATCCGTTGGTACCTTACGCTATGCAAGGCGTTTTATGGTATCAAGGAGAAGCAAATGTTTGGAGAGCGGCAGAATACAAAAAGTCATTTCCGTTAATGATCAACGATTGGAGAACCAAGTTTAAACAAGGAAATTTTCCTTTTTACTTTGTTCAATTATCTACTTTTGACGAATTTGGAGGAAACAGTCAAAAAGGAAGCCGTTGGGCAGAACTTCGCGAAGCGCAATCTGAAACTTTAAAATTGCCAAACACCGGAATGGCCGTTACAACCGATATTGGAAACGCAAAAGACATTCACCCAACCAACAAACAAGATATTGGTTTGCGTTTGGCAGCGATTGCAATGAATAACCTTTATGGCAAAAAACAAGTTCACAGCGGACCGACTTATAAATCTCAAACAATAAAAGAAAACGAAATTATCCTTACTTTCGATAACATCGGCAGCGGATTATCAACGCCAAATAATGAGGAATTGAAAGGATTCGAAATTGCAGGTGCAGACAAAGTTTTTCATTCTGCGAAAGCGATAATAAAAGACAACAAAGTAATTGTTTCGAGCGATCAGGTTCAAAATCCACTTGCAGTTCATTACGGTTGGGCAGATGACGATACGGTGATTAATCTTTTCAATAAAGAAAAATTTCCTGCATCGCCTTTTAGAACTGATAATTGGGAAATGCTAACGGCGAATGAGAAATATAAAGTGAGTAAGTAGTTTTTAAGTAATTAGTAATTAGTCCCTAGTAAAGAGCTAGATAATACACAACGATATATGTTCCGTTAGGAACAACTGGTCGGTAGCAATTAGTGATTAGTCCCCAGTAAATAGCTAAATAATTCGCAACGATATATGTTCCGTTAGGAACATTTCATCGGTAGCAACGGATGAAATCCGTTGATGAAAAAATAAACGTCCCATAATAATGTTCCGTAGGAACATCTGATTTATTACGGTTTTATGTCCTAGCAGGTTTTCAAAACCTGTTAGGTATCACTAGATTTTTTTATTAGTTTAGATAAAAAATAAATACCTAACGGGTTTTGAAAACCTGTTAGGATAATATAACCAAATATGATTAAAAAAACATTTTTCATTTTACTTCTCACGTCTTGCTACACAAACATTTCGGCGCAATCCAAAAGTGTTTTATGGTACAAACAACCCGCAGAATTCTTTGAAGAAAGCTTAGTTTTAGGAAACGGAAAAATGGGAGCCACCGTTTTTGGAGGTGCTAATTCAGATAAAATTTATCTGAACGATATTACACTTTGGTCGGGAGAACCCGTAAATGCCAATATGAGTCCGGAAGCGTATAAAAACATTCCAGCAATTCGTGAAGCTTTACAAAAGGAAAATTACAAACTGGCAGAAGAACTCAACAAAAAAGTTCAGGGAAAAAACTCCGAATCGTATGCGCCTTTAGGAACATTAGAAATTAATAATTCAGAAAAAGGAAAAGCAGTAAATTACCATAGAGAATTGGATCTTTCGAACGCCATTTCGAAAGTAAGTTACGAAATGGCGGGCATAAAATATACGCGTGAATATTTTGTGTCGGCTCCAGATAAAGTTATGATTATCAAATTGACTGCCGATCAAAAAGGAGCTTTAAATTTTGATATTAATCTAAAAAGCCTTTTAAAATCAAATGTGGAAGTACGAAACAATATTTTGGTTTTAACAGGTTCTGCACCAATTCATGAAAACGCGGGATATAATGTCCCTCAAAAATATTTGAGTTTAAAAGAAAGAGGAACACGATTTACAGGTTTAGTCCAAATTAAAAAAACAGACGGAACGGTTACAAGCTCTAGAGAAACGTTGACTTTAAAAGACGCAACCGAAGCTACAATTTTTGTTTCTGTCGCAACAAGTTTTAACGGTTTTGACAAAAACCCAGCATCCGAAGGTTTAGATGATGTAGCAATTGCAGCCCAGAATCTTACTAAAGCTTATGCAACACCATTCGATAAATTAAAAGAAAATCATATTGCCGATTATCAAAAATTCTTCAATCGCGTCAATTTAGATTTAGGAAAAACAACCGCTCCAGATTTACCGACCGACGAACGTTTATTACGTTATGCAGACGGAAAAGAAGATAAAAACCTAGAAATTCTATATTTCAATTTCGGACGTTATTTATTGATAAGTTCGTCAAGAACTTTGGGTGTTCCAGCCAATTTGCAAGGACTTTGGAATCCGTATGTGAATCCGCCTTGGAGCAGTAATTATACGATGAATATCAATTTGGAAGAAAATTACTGGCTGGCAGAAAATACCAATCTTTCTGAAATGCATTCGTCACTTTTGAGTTTCATTAAAAATCTTTCGGTTACAGGAAAAGTTACGGCGAAGACTTTTTATGGAGTAGATAAAGGTTGGGCTGCAGCGCACAATTCAGATATTTGGGCCATGACCAATCCGGTGGGACAGTTCGGAAAAGAAGATCCAATGTGGGCATGCTGGCCAATGGCGCAAGCTTGGTTAAGCACACACATTTGGGAACATTATATTTTTACGCAAGATTTAGGGTATTTAAAAAAAGAAGGTTATCCGTTAATGAAAGGCGCTGCCGAGTTTTGTTTAGGCTGGTTGGTTACCGATAAAGACGGAAACTTAATTACATCGCCTTCAACTTCACCAGAAAATCAGTATAAATTGGCAGATGGTTTTGTTGGAGCAACATTATACGGAGGAACTGCAGATTTAGCCATGATTCGCGAATGTTTTGATAAAACCATAAAAGCTTCAAAAGTATTAAATACGGATGCCGATTTTAGAAAAAAACTAGAAACAGCACTTTCAAAACTGCATCCGTATCAAATTGGAAAAAAAGGAAATCTACAGGAATGGTATTTTGATTGGGAAGATAACGAACCAAAACACCGTCACCAATCACACTTATTCGGACTTTTCCCTGGCGATCATATCACACCTTTAAAAACTCCAGATTTAGCCGAAGCTTCAAAGAAAACATTAGAAATAAAAGGCGACGAAACCACTGGTTGGTCAAAAGGATGGAGAATTAATCTTTGGGCGAGACTTTGGGACGGAAATCGTGCCTATAAAATGTATCGTGAATTGCTTCGCTACGTAGATCCTGACGGAAAGAAAACAGAAAAACCAAGAAGAGGAGGAGGAACCTATCCGAATTTATTCGACGCACATCCGCCATTTCAAATTGACGGTAATTTTGGTGGCGCAGCTGCTGTTGCCGAAATGTTGGTGCAGTCAGACGAGAATGAAATTCGATTACTTCCCGCTTTGCCAGACGCTTGGTCAGAAGGTTCTGTAAAAGGAATCTGCGCCAGAGGCGGATTTGAAATTGAAATGAATTGGAGTAATAAAAAACCTGAAAAAGTAATGGTTTTTTCTAAAAATGGAGGAATAACAACTTTGATTTTCGGCGATAAAAAACAAGAGATTGTTTTGAAAAAAGGGGAAAAGAAGGAGATAAATTTTTAAAATTATATTTGATTTTATAGCTAAACCCGACAGGTTTTAAAAACCCGTCGGGTTTTGTGTTTTCAGGTAAGCTTCGGAGAAGCGAAATATTTGATTGCGCAAAATTATATGTCGCTCCCCTGGAGCTCTTGTCTTTGTGTAATTGAATTTCTATAAATATTTCGCCCCGCTGGGGCTCGACAACTGTGGTTTAATAAATTTTCTATAAATATATCGCTCCGCTGGAGCTCTTTTACTCTGCTTAATTGTATTTCTATAGATATGTCGCCTCTCCGAGGCTTTTTAATATGCTTGTAAAAAAAAATTTTTTAGGTAAGCTTCGGAGAAGCGAAATATTTATAGCAAATAATGAACATTTACAATATAAAGCTCCAGCGGAGCGACATATAATTTTTCGCAATCAAAATATGTCGCTCCGCTGGAGCTTTTGTCTTTGTGTAATTGGATTTCTATAAATATTTAGCCTCTCTGAGGCTCTCTAACATAGGCTATGATTTTCGGTAAATATTTCATCACGATGGGCACTTACTCCAATTTATAATTATACCCCAATTGTACATAAAACGGAATCAACGGCATACTTTTAAAATCTTCATTCATGACTTTTCCTGCCCGTAACGAGATATCGCTTCGGCTAAAAGAATAACCGCCTTGAACTCCGAAATTGAAATTCCCTCCCGTTGTGGGTTCAAACCAGCCATTTTTCACATCCGGATAAACCGCTTTATAAATATCAGAATGTTTAAAATGCGTTACGATGGCTTTATCAAAACCAAATTCACCTGAAACGAACCATTTTGGCTTATAATAGCCAATAACAATTCCGGCATCGGCACCAAAATTCTGAAGTGTTACTAACGGATTTCCATATCTTCTGTAAATTCCATGAAGCGAGGCATTAAAACGGAAATTTTCAATTTGATACAAATTAATCTGTCCGCCGATTTTGGTTTTGAAATCATCAAAAATAACTTCGCCTGACGCTAGAGAAAAGGAGCTTTCCAAGATAATTGGCATTTTGGATTTTAACTGATAACCATAACTCAATCCGTAAACAAAACTATAATCCCAGCCGGCATTTACGTTCAAAATATGTTTTTGTTCTTTTTGAAGACTTTCCCAGTTAATGGTTTGTGCTTGTGAAAAGTGAGTTGTAAGAAGAGAAAGGAGAAATGCGATTATTGCTATTATTGCTTTCATAGTCGAATTATTTTAGATTGTTTAAATAATTCAAGACCAATGGCTCAACATTTTCCCATTTGAAATAAATCATTTCGTGGCCCGTTCCTTTTACTTCTGCAATTTCAGAATTTGGAAAATAAGCGGCTTCTTTTTGCGCAAAACTCAATCCATACGATTTATTCAATTCGCCGTATAAAAACAAAACTTTCGTTTGATATTGATCGAGATTGGTGGTGAAATCAAAACCATCATTTTCAGAAATATCTATAAAACTTTCCAAAACAGTTGTGCCGATTCTCCAAAACGGAGAAGGTCCAGGAATGCCTTCATCATTTCCTTTCGCATAAGTAAAACTCGAAGAAATGCCGTATTTATAATCTAAAATGGCGTGCTGATTTTCTTTCCCTGTTATAAACTGATCTACATACAAAAGATTACTGGTGACTTCAGAAAAAATGTTGATTTTACGGCTCATTTCACCATATTCATCAAGCAGTTTTTTGTTAAGTCCGCCTGGTTCGGCCAGAATTACTCCGTTTATGGAATTTGGATATTGATTGACATAAGCAGACGCGAGCATCGCGCCCCATGAATGCCCGAAAAGAAAAACTTTCTGATTGGGAGAAGTTCTGTAATATTTGATCACTTGGGTTAAATCATCCAAAACCAATTGAATCGAATAACTCTTTTTATCATGTCTTTTTGATAATCCCGAACCACGCTGATCATAAAAAACAATATAATAGCCTTCATCTGCTAATTGCTGTACGTTTAATCCGTTTCGGTAATCGGAGCCTGGACCGCCGTGTAAAAAGATTAGCATTGGATCGTTTGGGTTTCCAAAAGTTTCAGAATGTAATTGTGTTCCGTTGACAAAAATTGATGGAATCGATAGATCTTCATCGACCGTTTTCGGAACCAGATTTCCAGATTCGTCAATGTTATTTTCGTTTTCGCATCCCATAAAAAAGAAAATGGAAAGAGCGATTACGGTTGAGTAAAGTGTTTTGGTTTTCATTGCAAGAATTGATTAAAATTTCTGCAAAGATGTGTTCCAATATTATGCTGGTCGCCCCAACTTGTAAGGTGGTTCCAGTTTTATATGCTTTAAGATTAAAATTTTAAACACATAGAAACATGGTTTTTTGTTTGAGTAAAAAAGTAAATTAAAAGAAACTACTTTCTCACACATAGCTATGTTTTTTATTACAAATGAAATGCCTTTCTACACACAGAATAACTATGTGTTTAAAAAAAACCACTTCAAATATTCAGAAGGAGAAAGGCCAGTTGCTTTTTTGAAATTTCGGTTAAAAGCCGTTTTCGAATTAAAACCGCATTCGAAAGCAATGGAAAGCAATGTGTATTTTTGATTTTCGGGTAACAGAATCAGTTTTTTAAATTCTTCTACACGCTGTAAATTGATGTAATCGTAAAAGTTTTTGCCTTCGGCTGAATTGATAACTTGCGATAAAACATTAGGATGAACATTCAGTTTTTGAGACAATTCTGCCAAAGTCAAATCAGGATTTTTATAGAGTTTTTCAGTCTCCATAATTTGTGTTAATTTTTGATGAATGGACAGAAGTTCTTCTGAACTTAAACTGGATTTCTCGTATTTAACTTTTTCTAAAATGTTTTCGATTTCGACATTTTCATTAGAAGAAACATTTAAAATAAAATTTTCAGAAACAGTTTGATTGGTGAAAATCCCAACTTGTTTGATGCCGAAATACCCAATAAACATTAAATAAAAAACCACAAAAGAGAAAATGTATTGATCTTCATAAAAAATCACAACAAGCCAGATGATACTGGATCCGAGAATTAAATATTGAAGCCATCGAAGATTAATTTTTTCATTAAATGAAAACTGATCAGAAATGTTTTTTCGGTGTTTGGAAAGTTTTTGAAGGGAAAGTAAGGCATAGGCAATTCCAGAAATTAAAATAGCGCTGTACAGAATTAGAATGAGATTTTCGTATCCTTTTCCGTCATTTTCAAAGACTTTTAATTTTTCCTGAAATGATAAAGTGAAAAACGGCATTAAAACTAAAACAGCGATTATGAAAGGCAAAAAATGAAGCCAATTGTATTTTTTACTTTTGTTTTGATTGGTCAAAGCCGAAGTATACAAATACAAAAATGGACCTTGTACTAAAGGCATGGGAAGTTCAAAACCTAGCAAAAATGGAAATGAAGCAAAGTCTTTTTTATAATGCAGATAATATAAAAACAAATGAAATCCAGTGCAAAAGAGCCAAAGCGCTAGAATTTTATCGGCTTCACTTTTATTCTTTTTACTTGCTAGAATTGCAACCAGAAAAAACGTAATTATAATGCCCGCTAAATACAACATGGTTTAGATTTTTGGTTTAAATCGTTTGTTGGAAATAGAAAGCAAGATAAAGTATTTCTTGTAAATATTTGAAAGTGTGATGTTTTCTGTAGGTTATTAAAAATAAGTTTCAGAGAAACGAAATATTTATAGCAAAAATACAGGCATCATGTCAGAAGCTCCAGCGGAGCGAAATATATGTCGCTCCTCTGGAGCTCTTTTACATTTGTACGATTTAATTTCTATAAATATATTGCCTCGCTGAGGCTTTTAAATGACAAACCCGACGGGTTTTTAAAATCTGTCGGATTTGATTATTTGAAAACGAATGTCAGGCTGAGCGGAGTCGAAGCCTTTTTGTAAACGATAAGCTTTGACTTCACTCAGCCTGACAAAATAAATTATTCCTTGTTTGTAGTTTCTTCTTTTTCTTCCTGTGGCTTTTCAGAATGTTCCTTTTTAAAAGTCTCGTACCATTTTTCGATCGACGGATATACAAAAGCAGCAACTTTTTTTACTGGATTATAAAAAATGTAATTGTCTAAAGTTTCCTTTTTGGCGAATGTATTATTGAAATTGATTTTCTCAAACAAAGCAATAAAAATGCTCAATATTAGAATGGTTTTTAAAATCCTAAAAAATCCTCCGCCAAGCTTATTCATCCAGCCTAGCATGGCAAAATCGGCAATTCCCGTTAATATTTTCGCTAAGAAATAAACCCCAATTACTACTAAAATAAAAGTAAGGATAAAAGCCGTAATTTGAATATTGGTCGGATTCCAAGAAACGTGTTTTGAAATCATCCCTGTCATTAGTGAAGAAAATTTAATGGCAAGATAAATTCCTAATAATAAGGAAATAAAAGAGGCAACTTCTACAAAAAGTCCATTTTTTATGCCTTTGTACAAACTATATCCTAAAAGTGCGGCTACAATAATATCAAAAAAACTCATGTTTTACGGGTGTTTAATAAAGGCGCAAAGATATGTTTTTTTTAAGGTTCAAATGTGCAGAGTGACAAAGGTTCATGGGGTTTATGGCAGATGTAGTTTCATGTGTTTAATTTTTTTAGGCACATTGGGTTCGAACTCTGTATCTTTGCAAATCAAAATTTAGAATATAGATTGCGATTCTGCCCCCTTCAGAATTAATTTATAGGCAATCTGACATCTAAAATCAACAATCTAAAATCATACAATGTCTAGAGATACACAATTAAAAGAGCGCTGGGAAAAGCTCGTTGATATACTTTCCAATCAATTTTCGCAAGGCGAAGATTTAGATTTGGATGCTATAATTTATCTAATCGGAGTTCAGGAATACGGAAAAGTGCACCGCGAATACAAGAAAGACGAAAAACTAAATTTAATGCACATTGCAATCTGTCGATTGCTGGAGCCATACGGATTTTATGAATTCGAATATTTCGACGAAGAAGGTTGGCCTCATTACAAAGTAAAAGAAAATTTGCCGCCGTTAAAAGCTGGTGAACAATCGGTTTTAATGAAAGAAGCGATTGTGAGTTATTTTTTAGAAAGAAAACTTATTGAGTAGTTTTTTTAGTTTACAGTCGCAGTCTCAGTTTACAGTGTTTGAGACTGTAAACTGTCACTGAAAACTGAGATTAAAATTAAAAAAATGTGCAGATACGCAATGACATCTTATAAGCCTCATTATGCTTGTTTTAATTGTCGAAAGACCTTTAAAAGAAGATTGATGGTTGATATAAAAAAAGGAGAAGCATCAGTTTTTGAAGCCAAATGTCCGCAATGCGGGGAGTTTATGGCCAATATGGGACTAGATTTTGAATCGCCTAAAAAAGACGATATCAAAAAGTGGGAACATATTAAAAGTTTATTTTCCGTAGGCATTACGTTTCACTCCTGCGGCTGCAGCGGACCGGGCTATATTCCGAATTCAAAAGAAAAATTAGTAGAGTATTTTGAAGGCATAAAAAAGACCTATTTTAATAATATGGACTTTTGGCGTACTAGGATTGAACCCACAAATAAGCAAGAAAGAGAACGGGATTTTAATAAAAACTGGCATAAATTAAGCAGTATTTCTCCGAATTACAAAAAAGAAATAGTAACCAATCAAGAAGGTTTAGATTATTGGCATGTAAAGATTAAACAAATTGAAGAAAAGTTAAATCTGATAAAATAATTTACGGAAAACCGAAAACTGCGACGGTGACCGCACACTTTCAACTAAAAACACTAAATTTGTACTCTCAATTATCGAAGGAAAATGATAGATAAGATAAAACAGCACATAGAGGAAGCTAAAGCCTTTAATGAGAAGAATAAAGAATCGTTAGAACAATTCCGTATTAAATATTTAGGAAGTAAAGGTTTGCTTAAAGAACTTTTTACTGAATTTAAAAATATTCCAAACGACCAGAAAAAGGATTTTGGACAAGTAATTAATACTTTAAAAGCTGTTGCTGAAGAAAAAGTAAGAGTTATTCAGGAAGAGCTGGAAAGCAAAGAAGAGTCTAAAGGAATTTTTGGAGATTTAACGCGTGCTGCAGAACCAGTAATTATTGGTTCACGCCACCCAATTTCTATCGTTAAAAATCAGATTATAGATATTTTTGCCAATATTGGATTCAACGTTTCTGAAGGACCAGAAATCGAAGACGACTGGCATAACTTTACAGCATTGAACTTGCCAGAATATCACCCAGCGCGTGATATGCAAGATACATTTTTCATTCAGACCAATCCTGATGTGTTGTTGCGTACGCATACATCATCTGTTCAGGTGCGTTATATGGAAAATCATAAACCGCCAATTCGTACGATTTCTCCAGGACGCGTTTTCCGTAATGAAGCTATTTCATCTCGTTCGCACTGTATTTTCCATCAAGTGGAAGGATTGTACATTGACAAAGATGTGTCTTTTGCCGATTTGAAACAGACGTTATTGTATTTCACAAAAGAAATGTTCGGGAAATCTAAGATTCGTCTTCGTCCATCGTATTTTCCATTTACAGAGCCAAGTGCTGAAATTGATATTTATTGGGGACTAAAAACAGAAACCGATTACCGTATCACAAAAGGAACGGGCTGGTTAGAAATTGGTGGATGCGGAATGGTAGATCCAAACGTTTTGAAAAACTGTGATATCAATCCAGATGAATACAACGGTTTTGCTTTCGGAATGGGAGTAGAGCGTATTGCGATGCTTTTATACCAAATTGGAGATATCCGTATGTTCTACGAAAACGATGTTCGTTTCTTAGAGCAGTTTAAAGCAAATATTTAAAAATAAAGTTATTAGTTAATAGTGATTAGTAAAGAGTTTTTCTTTCTAATCACTATTTACTTTTTACTAATTACTTAGATCATGAAAAAAGATATAATAATTCCAGAAGTCGAAAACGTATTTCTTGCCGCAGTGCAGGAATGGAGCGACGATTTTATGGAAAAAGTATGGTACGCTTACTTAGTTAACGATAGTGATTTTAACTTAGACAGCGTAATGGTGGTTTCAAAAGCTTTTGGAACTATTGATGGAGAAATGAAAAAAACGTCAATCTTGCGTCATGCGTTTGTTGAGGTTCCTTCGGTTTCTGTGGTGAAGATAGAATTGGTAGAAAAAAGCCTTTTAGCGCTTAATAATGAGTTTATGGTAACTTTCTTCATCGGAAATACTTTGTACGATAAGAAGTTTATTTTTAAAGCCAATTCGCTTGACGAAAACAATACGGAAGAAGTGCCGATTTTGTTTGTTGAAGGGATAATGGTCAAATAGTATTCAGTGGTCAGTTTTACGATAAGAAAAAAGTCAGATAAATAATTTATTCTGACTTTTTTTATTTAAAAAAATAGTTGTCAATTTTTCGGTTGCAGAAGTTACGCTCTCAAAGGTACTTTTGTCAAAACTAAAAGAGTAAAATATGATAACAAGATTTGAAGAATTCAGAAAACTGCACTATAATGAAACTCCGCTATTACTTGGCAATATTTGGAACGTTCAAAGTGCACTGCAATATGAAAAATTAGGTTTTAAAGCTCTTGGAACTTCAAGTGCAGCAATTGCTTCTGATTTAGGTTATGAAGATGGAGAAAACATGCCTTTTGAGGATTATTTTTTTATGATTGGAAGAATAAAATCGGCCGTAAAAATTCCTTTAAGTGTAGATTTGGAAGCTGGTTATGGTGATACTGTTGAGGAAATAGTTGCAAATATTTCAAGATTGTATGAAATTGGAATAGTCGGAGTTAATATTGAAGATTCAGTTGTTATTAATTCTAAAAGAGAAATAACAGAAACGAAATCTTTTGCTTTAAAATTGAAAACGATTGTAGAAGTTTTAAAAAAGAAAAACATCGATATGTTTATAAACGTACGTTCTGATGTTTTTCTTCTCGATTTACCCAATAAGATAGAAGAATCTAAATACAGATTAAAACAATATGAAAAGGCTGGAACTGATGGTGTTTTTCTTCCGTGTATTACAAATGAAAATGATATAAAAGAAATTGCTGCAATAATAAAACTGCCTCTTAATGTGATGTGCATGCCTAATCTTTCTAATTTTGAAAAGTTAAAAGAATTGGGAGTAAAACGCATTAGTATGGGAAATTTTGCAAATGCTTTTCTAAACAAACAATTGGAAGAAGTTACTTTACAGATACTTGAAAGAAATAGCTTTTCTCCCCTTTTTGAATAATTGGTTATGGAACTTACAGACGATATAATGTATCAGGCAGCAGTAAATAAAGACACTTCTTTTGAAGGAGTGTTTTTTACTGCGGTTAAAACAACCGGTATATTTTGCCGACCAACTTGTACAGCTAGAAAACCAAAAAGAGAAAACGTAGAATTTTTTACCAGTTCAAAAGAAGCTATTTTAAAAGGATATCGGCCTTGTAAAGTTTGTTTTCCTTTAGAAAAATACAACGAAACCCCCGATTTTATAAAGGAAATTTTAAAAGAGCTATCAGAAAATCCATCTCTAAAATTCAAAGATGCCGATTTAATTCAACGCGGAATTGAACCGAGTAAAATGAGACGCTGGTTTTTAAAAAATCATAAAATTACATTTCAAGCCTATCAAAGAATGTTTCGCATTAACAGCGCTTTCAAAAAGATAAAAGAAGGAGAAAGTATTACTTCAACCGCTTTTGATACTGGATACGAATCTTTGAGCGGTTTTAATGATTCTTTTAAATCGATATTTGGCGTTTCTCCTAAAAACAGTAAAGCACAAAATATAATTGATCTTAAAAGAATAGAAACTCCTCTTGGAACCATGTATGTTTGCGGAGTAAAAGAAGGCATTTGCTTGCTCGAATTTACAGACAGAAAAATGTTGGAGACAGAATTTAAGTCATTGGCAAAAACATTCAATGCTTCAATTATTCAGGGGGATAATATCCATTTTGAAGTTTTGGAAGAACAATTAAAAGAATATTTTGACGGGAAAAGAAAGAAATTTACCGTACCGATTTACTCTCCAGGATCTGATTTTCAAAGTAAAGTTTGGACAATGCTACAAAATATACCATATGGAGCTGTGAGAACTTATAAAGAGCAGTCTATTGCCATTAGTAAGCCAGAAGCGATTAGAGCTGTAGCTAATGCAAATGGAGCAAACAGAATTTCAATACTTATTCCGTGTCACCGTGTTATAGGTTCCAATGGAGAACTGACAGGATATGGAGGCGGATTATGGCGAAAGAAATGGCTTTTGGAACTGGAGAAAAAGAATGCTGAGAGGTAGAAGCAAGAAGCAAGAAAAAAGGGTATAGAAAAGAAGCATGAAGCAAGAACCAAGACTTTTTAGAAAATGGAATAAAGAAGAAAGAGCCAAGACTGAAATTCAGTTTGGCTCTTTTTTTATCTTAGCAGAGAAGTCTTTATTCTTGCTTCTTTTCACTTGTCTCTTTTCACTAAAAAACTTAATCCAAAGACTCTGTCAATTTTCTGAAAACTGTTTTAGCGTCTTTTCCTTCGTAAAGTACAGCATAAACAGCGTCTATAATTGGTGTTTTTGCTCCGTAACCTTGATTTAGTTTGTAAGCACTTTTTGTAGCGTAATAGCCTTCGGCAACCATGCTCATTTCCATCATGGCACTTTTTACAGTGTATCCTTTTCCGATCATATTTCCGAACATTCTATTTCTAGAAAAAACAGAATATCCTGTAACCAATAAATCGCCCAAATAAGCCGAATCGTTGATGTTACGTTTCATTTTATGCACTTTTCTAATGAATTTCTTCATTTCGCGAATGGCATTACTCATTAAAACCGACTGGAAGTTGTCTCCATAACCTAAACCGTGGGCAATTCCGGCAGCTATAGAGTAAATGTTTTTTAGCATCGCAGCATATTCAGTCCCGATAATGTCATCTGAAATTTTGGCTTTGATGTAATTTCCTGAAAGTGATTTTGCTACAGTACAAGCTTTTTCCGGATCACCACAGGCAATTGTTAAGTAAGAAAGTCTTTCTAAGGCAACTTCCTCAGCGTGACACGGACCTGTAATAACTCCGATGTTGTAATACGGAATGTCGTATTGAATGTGAAAATGTTCGCCGACAATTAAACTCGTTTCAGGAACAATTCCTTTAATAGCAGAAAAAATGATTTTATCTGATAAAGAAACCGTCATGTTTTTTAATTCGGCATCTAAGAAAGCTGAAGGAATAGCAAAAATGATATAATCTGCATATTCTATTGCTTCGTTTATATTGCTTGTCAGTTTAAGCTTGTTGGTATCAAATTCAACAGAACTTAAATAGTTGGGATTGTGTTTGTATTTCTGAAGATGTTCAATTGCAGATTCATTACGCATATACCACGCAATTTCCGAAAGATTCACACATAACATTTTGGCAATTGCCGTTGCCCAACTTCCTCCTCCAATTACTGCAAATTTTAACTTTTCGCTCATTATTTTATTAATTTGAAACAAAAGTACTTAATAATGTGCTAATAAAGCAAAATCTACTTTAAGAAATTTTGGAAGACCTCTTTAATTGCAATACTTTCAAGAAGTTTAAGCGTAAAATATTTTTTTAAAATGCGATACAATAAAAATTAATCGCCTTCCGTTATAATGGTTTATAAATTAGAATTTTAATGAATTTAGAAAAAATTGAGTTAGTTAGTTTTGTTTTAGTATTTTGAAAAGGCGTTCCTAAACTTGTTAAGAACGCCTTTTTATTTTAAATCTCAATTCTAAAATTCCAATTGGGTAATCTCAAAAGATTTGGAATTTGGAATTTTCAAATTGGAATTTTATTAATAAGAAAGCTCAACAATTGATTTTACTTTATCTAAAGTCACCAATTGGTTTTCTCCTAAGCCTTTCCAGCCTCTTTCGTCAAAACGTTTTACGATAAAATCTGCGGTATTAGAATAGTCTTTTGTATACTGAGAAAGTTTTGTGTCCATTCCCATCGTATGGAAAAATTCAACGGTTTTGTTGATGGCTTCTTTCGCCACTTCTTCATCAGAACCATTTAAATTGAAGATTCGTCTTCCGTATTGCGCTAATTTTGCTTTTTTAGTTTCAAACATTACATGGTACAAACTTGGTCCAATTATCGCCAAAGTTCTTGCATGATCAATTTCGTAAAGTGCTGTCAATTCGTGACCAATCATGTGAGTTGCCCAATCGCTTGGAACTCCTTTCTGAATCAATCCGTTTAAAGCCATTGTACAGCTCCACATAAAATTGGAAGCCAAAGTGTAATCAGTTGGGTTTTGTACAACTCCAGGGCCAACTTCAATTAGCGTCTGTAAAATTCCTTCGGCAATTCTATCCTGAAGAAAGGCATCTGTCGGATATGTTAAATATTGCTCCATAACGTGGGTGTAAGCATCTACAACACCGTTTTCGAGTTGTCTTTTTGGTAAAGAAGAAATTACAGTTGGGTCACAAATAGAGAATTGTGGAAATAAAGCGCTTCCGCCAGAAGATAATTTTTCCTGAGTTGCTTCAATTGTTACCACATATCCAGAATTCATTTCGCTTCCCGTTGCTGGTAACGTTAAAACCGTTCCAAATGGCAATGCATTTTCTTTAATTAAAATTCTTTTTTGAAGAATGTCAATCGGATTTCCTTCAAAATGAACAGCGCCTGAAATAAATTTGACACCGTCAATTACAGATCCGCCACCAACAGCTAAAATAAAATCGATTTTTTCTGATTTTATAACATCAACCGCTTTCATCAAAGTTTCAAATCTTGGATTTGGTTCAATTCCGCCAAACTCTACGATTTCAAAGCCTTTTAGATTATGGATTACTTGATCGTAAATTCCATTTTTAAATATACTTCCTCCTCCGTAAGCCAAAAGTATTTTAGCGTCTTTTGGTACTAAAGTCGAAAGTTTTTCAATTTGTCCTTTTCCGAAAACTAAGTTCGTTGGATTGTATAATTCAAAGTTAAGCATGTTTTTAGAGTTTCTGAGATGCTAAGCTGCTAAGATTCTAAGTTTTTTAGCATCTGGTTAATTTTATTATTTTAATTTTTGATAAAAATCTAAATTGCTAAAAGAAAACTTAGTCTCTTAGCAACTCAGTCCCGATAGCTATCGGGATAGTACCTCTTAATTCAATTTTTGTAACAATTTATCAGCTACGAGTTTTGATGACGCTGGATTTTGACCTGTAATCAAAAGTCCGTCTTCAACAGCGTATGGCTGCCAGTTTGGTCCTTTAGAAAAAATTCCTCCGTTTGAGGCTAAAGCATCTTCCAATAAAAACGGAACTACTTTAGTTAAACCAACCGCTTCTTCTTCGGCATTAGTAAAACCAGTCACTTTTTTGCCTTTTACTAAATATTCGCCGTTTACTTTTACATTTTTTAAAACAGCAGGTGCATGACAAACAAATGCTACTGGTTTATTGTGCGTGTAAAAAGATTCGATTAAAGCGATAGAACTTCTATCTTGGACCAAATCCCAAAGCGGACCGTGACCCCCTGGATAAAAAACAGCATCGTAATCTTTTTGGTTAATTGTCGAAAGTTTTAATGTGTTTTTTAGTTTTTCCTGTAAGACCTTATCAGCGTCAAAACGTTTAGTGTCTTCAGTTGCCGAAGCAGGATCGGCACTTTTAGGATCAATTGGTGGCTGTCCTCCAAGCGGAGATGCAATTGTGATTTCTACTCCCTGATCTAATAATTCGTAATATGGTGCAGCAAATTCTTCTGACCAGAATCCTGTTTTTTCTCCTGTATTGCCCAGTTTGTCATTGCTGGTTACAACAAATAATACCTTTTTCATACTCTTCTTGTTTGATTTTTGAGCTTCAGCAGAAATGCTTACAGCTGTAAATGCAGTTATTGCGAATAGTGCTATTTTCTTCATAATATTAAATTTTGAACAAATTTACACCTAATGTGATATCAGTAAAAATAAAATAAACTATGTTTGTTATAAATATATTTATATCATGGTAAATCTAGAATGGTACAGAACTTTTAAAGCAGTTTACAAAAACGGTAATTTTTCAGTGGCTGCGAAGGAATTATTTATGAGTCAGCCTGCGGTTAGTCAGCAGATTTCAATGCTTGAGGCGCACGTCGGAAATAAATTATTTAACCGGAAATCAAAAGGTGTTGAACCAACCGAATACGCTAAGTTACTGAATAATTTGATAATAGACGCTCTTGACAGACTGGAAAGTGTCGAAACCAGTTTCAGAGCTAAAGCAGAAGATGCTAATCGATTAATTTCTGTTGGAATCTCGAAACATCTTTTTGACTGTGTTGGCAATCTTTTAATTTCAAAGTTTGATTTAATTGATTTTACTTTTGCAGAAAACGACGAACTTTTTGCTTTAGTTGATGCTAAAAAACTTGACTTTGCCATTACAACCAAAAGATTTGACACTTTTGATACGACTTATGAAATTGTTGGAAAAATCAAACTGATTTTAGTTGCTCCAATAAGTTTAGATATAACAGAGTTTCGTCAGAAATTAAAATCAGATAATTTTACTGAAATTGAACAATGGCTGAATGCCCAAAAATGGTACAGTCATGATGCGAGAATTCCGCATATAAAAGTATTTTGGCTGCATGCCTTTAATAAAAAAAGACCATCGATGGTTCCAAATTACATTATTCCATCAGAATCTGAAATGCTCAGACTTTTGGCGAAAAATGAAGGAATCGCGGCAACTTGGAATTGTAATGCAAGAAATTATATTAAAGAAAATAAACTGCAATTGGTCTGGAACAGCTTTCATGTTCCAGAAGAATTTGTGTATTTGTTAGCTCCAAAAAATAATAACGTAAAGTCGTTTTTTGATATTATCGAGAAAGAGTTAAAGCTGTTTTTTGGAAATAGATTATGATTTCGATCATTTGTTCTTATAGCATAAAAGAGTAATTTTGATATATAACCACTAAAAATTTCCGATTATGAAAAAGATTATGCCTATTTTGATGTTTCCTATGCTGTTTTTTGCAATTATTTCTTGCAGTAAAAGTGATGATGAAGCAATTGTAGATTGTTTTGGAGACTCAATATTAACAGAATTAAAGCATTCGGCAGATGGAACAAATTCGAAAACAATTAATTACTCCATACAATACAGTGGAAGCAATACTGTAGCTTCTGTAAAATGGACTTTTGGTGACGGAAAAACAGAAACCATAAATACTTCGACAGGAGCGGTATCGCATACTTATAGTGCTGCCGGAACTTTTGAAGTTAAAGCAGATGTAACGCTAAAAAAAGATGGTGGAAGTTGTACTGTTAGCCCAAAGAAAAGTGTAACGGTGAACTAAAATACCGCTTGTAAAAATAGTAATGAGGACCAACTTTGTAATTTATTGCGCAAGCATAGATTACAAAGTTGGTCCTCATTCGTTATATTTGTTTGATAGGATTGAGGATTATGGAAAAATTACAAAATATTAGAATTGCTGTAGATGCAATTGTTTTTGGATACAAGAACAATGGTTTGTATGTGTTATTGATTGAGCAAAAATTTGGTTCGGCAGACAAATATTGGGCATTGCCTGGAGGTTTGGTTCAGAATGATGAATCTTTAAGTGACGCTGTAATTCGTGAATTGCATGAAGAAACGAATGTGCAATTAACTTTTATGGAACAATTGTACACTTTTGGAGATGATATTTATAGAGATTCTAGAAATCGTGTTATTTCGGTCGCGTATTACGCTTTGGTTGATGCTTCAAACTTAGAAATTAAAGCAGATACAGATGCGGAAAGGGTAAAGTGGTTTAAAATAGATGAAATTCCCGCTTTGGCATTTGACCATAATTTAATCTTAGAAAAAGGTATAGAAAGGCTTAAAGCCAAATTGACGTACGAACCAATTGGTTTCGATCTGCTTCCAGAAGAATTCTTGTTTTCTGATCTTGAGAACCTTTACTGCACTATTTTAGAGAAAGAGATTGACCGTAGAAATTTCAGAAAGAAAATACTGAGTTACGGTATTTTGGAAGAAACCGAAAAATTCTCACCTATTAAAACAGGTCGCCCAGCAAAACTTTTTAAGTTTAACAATTTGAAATATAATAAGTTAATTAAGAATGGTTTTCACTTCGAAATAAAGTTTGCGTAATTTTTACACAAAATAAATTGTTTATTTAAAATTAAATTCTACATTTGCGTATAATTAACGCAAACTAAAAAACTATGATACTAAATCTCGACCCAAAATTCGCTCCATTTCAAAATCAGGAAGAAATTAAATTTCAAAGTTTTACTTTCTCTGGAGGAGAACCACACATCAAAATCGCACCAGATTTTGATGCAAATAGAAAAGTAACCATTACGCATAGATTAAATTCATTCAACGATTTAGGTTTGTTGTGCGTTACAGTTGATGCGTTACGCAGAATGGATGTGAAGATTATCGATCTTTTTATTCCGTACTTTCCAGCTGCGAGACAAGACCGTGTTATGATTCCTGGCGAACCGCTATCTGTAAAAGTGTATGCTGATATAATTAACGCGATGCAATTGAACAAAGTTTTTGTTTTTGATGCGCACTCTGAAGTTACTCCAGCTTTGTTGAATAATAGTACTGTAATTCCGAATTACACTTTTATAAAAGAAGTTTTGAATAGAATTGGTGAAAACGTAAAATTGATTTCTCCAGATGGTGGCGCTTTGAAAAAAATCTACAAAGTTTCTGAGTTTTTAGGCGGTGTTGAGGTCGTAGAATGCAGTAAAAGCCGTGATGTAAAAACGGGAAAATTATCTGGATTTAAAGTTTATAATGAGGATTTGCAAGGAATGGATTGTTTAATTGTTGATGATATCTGTGATGGAGGAGGAACTTTCGTAGGATTAGCTGAAGAATTAAAAAAGAAAAATGCTGGAAAATTATACTTAGCAGTAAGCCACGGAATTTTTAATAAAGGTTTTGAAGTTTTAAACTGCTTTGATGGCATTTTTACAACGAATTCTTTTAAAGATTTCGAAGGCGAAAGCGTTCAAGTAATTGGATTGGATCAATTAGTTTAAATGTTTCAAGTTCTCTGTGTAGCGTAAACCTGAAACGAAAAAAATCTGCTAACTGTTTCAAGTTAAAAACAGTCTTCAAGTCCATTGAAAAATCTGAAACTTTAAACTTGAAACAAAAAAACTAACAAAATGAAATACAATATAGATACTATAGCTCCAGAAAGTAAATTTTTACTTTTCTGGGGACATCAGCCAAGCAAAGACGGAATGATTACCAAAACCTGTTTCAGCCAATGGTGGTTAAGTTCTTTTGAAGTTAATGGAGTGACTTACAAAACAGCCGAACATTGGATGATGGCAAAAAAGGCTGAATTGTTTAAGGATCAGGAAATTTTAGAAAAAATCATAAAATGCAATTCACCTGCTGAAGCTAAAAAATTAGGCCGTAAAGTGAGAAACTACGATGATAAAATCTGGTTAGAAAACCGATTTGAAATCGTAAAAGAAGGGAACTTTTACAAATTCGATCAAAATAAAGATTTGAAAACCTTTCTTTTAAGCACAAATGACAAGGTGATTGTAGAAGCAAGTCCTGTAGATCCAATTTGGGGAATCGGAATGGCAAGCGATCATACAGAGGCGCTAAATCCTGAGAAGTGGAAAGGTTTGAATCTTTTAGGTTTTGCTTTGATGGAAGTTAGGGATGAATTGAGATAAAACTTGGAAAATGAAAATTGAACTTCTTAAAGCGGACATAACAGAAATTGAAGTTGATGCGATTGTTAATGCAGCAAATACTTCCTTGTTAGGTGGTGGTGGCGTTGACGGAGCGATTCACAGAAAAGGAGGAAAAGCAATTTTAGAGGAATGTGTCCAAATTAGAAATAAGCAGGGAGGATGCAAAACAGGTGAAGCGGTAATTACAACTGCAGGAAATCTGTCTTCTAAATATGTTATTCATACTGTTGGGCCAGTTTGGAATGGAGATAAAGGAGAAAAATCTAAGTTATTAGCTGATTGCTATACGAATAGTTTGAATCTAGCCATTCAAAATGGAATTAAATCTATTGCTTTTCCGAATATAAGTACTGGAATTTATCATTTTCCAAAAGATAAAGCCGCAGAAATCGCAATAAGAACAATAAAGGATTTCGATAAATCAAATGAAATAGAAAAGGTAATATTTGTCTGTTTCGATGATGAAAATTACAAGATTTACAAAAGCCTTTTGTAGATGTTCCATCGGAACATTTCATAGGTAGTAGAAAAAAAATATTAAAATGAATGAAAATATAGCAAAGAGCGTCAGCAAATTTTTAAGTTTGGTGCTCAGACATTCGCCAGAAAAAATCGGATTAAAATTAGACGAAAACGGTTGGGCAGATGTCAATGAATTGATAGAAAAATGTACTAAAAAAGGGAATCGTCTCGATGCCGAACTTTTAGATTACGTAGTAGAAAATAACGATAAAAAGCGTTTCGCTTATAACGAAGATAAAACTAGAATCCGTGCAAGTCAGGGGCATTCGATTTCGGTTGAATTGAATTTAGCCGAAACAGAACCTTCAGAATATCTGTATCACGGAACCGTTGGAAAATTTATGGAAAGTATTCAGAAAGAAGGTTTGAAAAAAATGAACCGTCAGCATGTGCATCTTTCCAAAGACAAAGAAACCGCAACAAAAGTGGGAAGTAGAAGAGGAGTTCCGCAAATTTTAACCGTTAGAAGCGGCGCCATGTACAGAGACGGATTTAAATTTTATTTGTCTGAAAACAATGTTTGGTTGACAGATGAGGTTCCAGCAAAGTATATCGAATTTAAATCTTAAATAATCAAAAACAACAATTATGATTTTAGAAGCAGCAATAGGCGATGCATACGGTGCGGGTTTTGAATTTAGAGATTTAGATTTTATTTCTAAAAACAACAATCTGACTCAGTATGATAAACACGGAATGTATACAGAGATTTACAAAAAATATACTGATGATACTCAAATGGCAATTGCGATTTCAGAATTGCTTTTAGAAGATGATAATTGGAACGAGATTAAAGTTGCAGATAAGTTTGTTGAGGTATTTCATAGAGATAAAAGACGTGGTTATTCAGACCGTGTTTACAATGCTTTAGATGCCAGTAAAAATGGTTCCGATTTTATCAAAATAATCGACAACGGAAGCAGCGGAAATGGTTCTGCAATGAGAGCGTATTCAATTGGACATTTAAGAGATATCAAACAAATACTCGAGTTCTGTGAGATTCAGGCGAAAACTTCGCATAATACGGTTGAAGGAATAAGCTGTGCTAAACGTATTGCGTTGGCAGTTCATTATTTTAAGTATAATCTTGGCGATGGATCTACTCTGATAAATTTTTTGAACGAGACTTTAAAAGAGAATGAAAACTACAGAATTACTTCTCCAATTGATATGCATGGATATCCAACGACACAAGCCGTAATTAAAATGGTTTCTGAAGCGGTTTCGATGAAAGATTGCCTTAAAACAGGAATAAGTTACGGCGGAGATACTGATACAGTTGCAGCATTGTCTATGGCAATTTTAAGTCAGAAGCAAAACTGTGAGAAGACATTGCCATCATTTCTTTACGAAGAATTAGAGAACGATAAATTCGGAAAAGATTTTCTAATAAAACTGGATGTAGCTCTGAATAACAAGTTTAGTTAATCATGAAAAGAACTTTAGTTTTTGGAGATATTCATGGCGGATTAAAAGCTTTAATTCAGTTATTGGAAAGAACAGATTTTTCAGAAAATGATCGATTTGTTTTTCTGGGAGATTATGTTGATGGCTGGAGCGAATCTAAACAGTTAATCGATTTTCTTATTGATTTATCTCAAAAGCAGGAATGTGTTTTTATAAAAGGGAATCATGATGCCTGGTGTCAAGAATGGTTAGAAGATGAGGTTATAAACGACATTTGGTTTCTGCACGGAGGAAAATCGACTATAGAAAGTTATGCTGATATTGAGCTTTCAAAAAAAGAAAAGCATCTTGAATTCTTCAACGGAATGAAAGATTACTTTATAGACGAAAACAATAATTTGTTTATTCACGCCGGTTTTTCATCTATGCATGGTCCAGAAAAAGAGCATTACAAAACCAATTATTCCTGGGACAGAACACTTTGGGAAATGGCTTTGACGATGGATAAAAGAATCCAAAAAGATTCACTTTCTTATCCAAAGCGATTATTGCTTTTTAATGAAATTTATATCGGCCACACGCCAACTCTTCATTATGATGTCGAAATTCCGATACAAGGTTGCAATGTTTGGAATATTGATACTGGAGCTGGTTTTTATGGTAAATTAACTTGTTTGGATGTTGAAACAAAAGTCTTTTGGCAAAGTGATGTTGTGCAAATATTTTATCCAAACGAAAAAGGAAGAAATAAATAGTCATGAAGAAAATTTATAAAGCGCCGGAAGAAATTCCCTTGCAAATTGATTTAAAAACCATTTTCTTAGCAGGCTCTATAGAGATGGATAAAGCGGTTGATTGGCAGAAAAAATGCGAAGAATTGCTGCAAGATCAATATGTTGTTTTTAATCCAAGAAGAAATGAATGGGATAACAGCTGGTCACAAACCATAGAAAATATTCATTTTAAGGAACAGGTAAATTGGGAACTTGATGCACTTGAAAAAGCAGATATTGTTATCATGTATTTTGCAGAAAATACAATGTCGCCAATATCGTTGCTGGAGTTTGGACTTTATGCGCAATCGAATAAAATGAAAGTAGTTGTTGAAGAGAATTTCTGGCGAAAAGGCAATATTGATATTGTTTGCGAAAGATATTCGGTACAACAATTTAAAACATTAGAAGAGTTAATTCAAAATTTATTAAATAAAAATATATGAACCCACTATTATTAACCGACGGTTACAAAGTTGACCACAGAAGACAATATCCAGACGGAACAACATTAGTATATTCTAACTGGACTCCTCGTAAATCTAGATTAGAAGAAGTTGATGAAGTTGTGTTTTTCGGATTACAGTATTTTATCAAAAAATATATTATTCATGACTTTGAAGAGTATTTCTTTAAAAAATCAAAAGAAGAAGTTGTTGCCAAATACGCTCGCAGAATCAATAATTATCTAGGCGAAAATCAAGTCGGAACTAAACATATCGAAGATTTACACGATTTAGGATATATTCCGATGGTTTTTAAAGCATTGCCAGAAGGAGCAAGTGTTCCGTTGAGAGTGCCAATGTTCACGATGTACAATACTATTCCAGAATTTTTCTGGCTGACCAATTATTTCGAAACTTTGCTTTCTGCTGTAATTTGGCTTCCTTGCAATTCAGCAACAATTGCAAAAGAGTATAGAAAGGTTTTAGATAAATATGCAGATCAGACTTCATCTGTTCCAGAATTTGTAGATTGGCAAGCGCACGATTTCTCAATGAGAGGAATGGGCGGAATCGAAGCTGCTGTAACTTCTGCTGCGGGGCATTTATTAAACTTCACAGGTTCTGATACTATTCCAGCAATAGATTTCTTAGAAGAATATTACAATGCCAACTCAGATCAAGAATTAGTTGCGGGTTCTGTTGCCGCTACAGAACATTCTGTAATGTGCATGGGAACTACAGAAGGCGAATACGAAACTTTCAAAAGATTAATTACAGAAGTTTATCCAAAAGGAATTGTTTCTATCGTGTCTGACACTTGGGATTTATGGAAAGTTTTAACGGATTATCTTCCAAGATTAAAAGAAGAAATTGTTTCAAGAGAAGGTAAAGTTGTAATTCGTCCTGACAGTGGTGACCCAGTTGATATTATCTGCGGAAATCCAAACGGAAAAACAGAACAGGAGAAAAAAGGTGTTATCGAATTGCTTTGGGATGTTTTTGGCGGAACAACAAACGGAAAAGGATTTAAAGAATTGGTTCCGCAAATTGGAGCCATTTACGGAGATAGTATTACTGTAGCAAGAGCTACTCAAATTTGCGAAAGATTAAAAGAAAAAGGTTTTGCTTCTACTAATGTGGTGCTTGGAATAGGTTCTTTCACCTATCAATACAATACCAGAGATACTTTCGGATTTGCAATGAAAGCAACTTATGGAGAAGTAAACGGAGAAGGAAGAGCGATCTTCAAAGATCCAATTACAGATGATGGAACGAAAAAATCTGCTAAAGGATTGATGAAAATTGATCTAATCGACGGTAAGTATCATTTAACTGATAATGTTTCTTGGGAAGAAGAAAAACAAGGTGAATTGAAAGAAGTTTTCAGAGATGGAAAACTTTTAGTTGATCAATCGCTGAGTGAAATCAGAACTAGAGTAAAAAGTGAAGTGAGTATAGAAGCTTAATTATAAAAACAAAAGCCTGAATGTAAGTTCAGGCTTTTTTGCTTTAATCATATTCCGTAGGAATATCTCATTGGTAGAAAAAAAAGAATATCGTTTTGCGTTGTGTCCCATAGGGACACCTGTTTTTTATAGAAAATAATATATCCGGCCCATTATCATACGTTCCTATGGAACGTATAATCGTAATTCAAATTAAATTCTACCAAGCAGACATTCCCATGGAATGTTTTATTTCTTATAAAAATTATTATGATCAATATATTCCCAAACCTTAGGAGGAAGTAATGGCTGAATATTTTTACCTTCTTTAATGCTGTTTCTAATAAAAGTCGAAGAGATTTCTACAATCGGCGCATCGATTACATGAATTTTTGGATGCGATTTTAACTCTACGTTTTCAGGTTCGTCAGAAATTCTTGGATACACATAAATATCATGATTTTCTAGAATCACTTCGTAGTTTCTCCATTTATGAAGCGTTTTCAAATTGTCTTCGCCCATAATTAATGAAAACTCATGAGTTGGATATTTTTCTTGTAAATGTGCTAGTGTGACTACTGTATAGCTTGGTTGAGGTAATTTAAACTCAATATCCGATGGTTTTATCTTCGGATAATCTTCTGTTGCCAGATAAACCATTTGCAGGCGCTGTTGGTCGTCTAATAAAGTTGCTTTCTTTTTTAACGGATTATGAGGCGTAACGACCATCCAAATCTGATCTAAATCTGCAAACTCGGCCATGTGATTGGCTATGATCAAATGACCAACGTGTATAGGATTGTATGTTCCGAAATATAGACCTACTTTCATTTTTTGTGGTTTCACAGAGAGTCGCTAAGATAGCACAAAGATTCGCAAAGTTTAAAAAACCTTTTGCGAATCTTCGTGTTTGTCTTTGTGAATCTTTGCGTAATAAAATTACTTGTTTACGAACTCTTTTACTAATTGATATGCTTCTTCTTTAGCAGTATCTAAATCGTAGTTTTTGATAATGGTATCAAATTGTGGAGCAGTTGCCAATTCAACCGAAGCTTTTGCAATACGCATATTGATTTTATCTTCGCTCTCTGTAGAACGCTGTTTTAATCTACGTTTTAATTCGTCAACACTTGGCGGTTTTACGAAAACGGCTAAAGTTTGTTCTGGAAATTTATGTTTAATACGTAGACCACCGGCAACATCAATATCAAAAATTACGTTTTTTCCCATAGCCCAGATTCTTTCTATTTCTGCTTTTAAAGTTCCGTAGAAGTTATCGCGATACACTTCTTCCCATTCTAGGAATTCTTCTGCTTTAATGTGTTTTTTGAATTGTTCCAGCGAAATAAAATAATAATCTTTTCCGTGGACTTCTTCTCCGCGCGGGTCGCGTGAAGCTGCAGAGATTGAAAATTCTAAGTTTAAATCTTCTTTCCCAAGTAAATGCTTTACGATAGTTGTTTTTCCTGAGCCTGAGGGTGCCGAAAAAACAATTAATTTTCCTTTGTTCATTAGTTTATGCTTTAGGCTTTAAGCAATATGCTTTAAGCTTTAATATTTGTGCGGTACTTTGTTGCCTATAGCCTACTGCTTAAAGCTAATAGCGTTTACAAAACATTCAAAACTTGCTCCTTAATCTTCTCCAATTCATCCTTCATCATTACGACCAATTTTTGCATTTGAGCATGATTTGATTTAGAGCCCATTGTATTGATTTCGCGTCCCATTTCCTGAGTAATGAAACCAAGTTTTCTTCCATTAGCTTCGGAACCGTTTAAGGTTTCTATAAAGTAGTCTAAATGATTTCCTAAACGTACCTTTTCTTCCGTGATATCCAATTTCTCTAAATAATAGATTAATTCTTGTTCAAAACGGTTTTCGTCAACATTAACCTGTAATTCAGAAATTGCAGTCTGCAAACGATCTTTAATTGCTTGTACGCGTTCTGGATCAAGTGCCAGTGTATCGTTCATGAACTGGCGAATATTTCCAATTCGTAAATTGAATTCTTTTTCAAGAGATTCACCTTCGTCTTTACGGAAATTTAAAATATTTTGAAGTGCTTCGTCTATAATGACCTGAATTTGATCCCAATCATCTTCATCAATTTCTTCGCGTTCTGTTTTTAAGGTATCTGGCATACGAACAGCCATTTTCATCAATTCAGTTTCATCTGCGTCAGGATTTACCTCTTTTAACTGTGCGATATAATATTTTACAACAGGGACATTTACTTTAGTAGAAGTTTGTTCTGCGGTACTTTCTACATAGATCGCAAAATCAATTTTTCCTCTTTCCAGTTTAGTCGAAATAAGAGTTCGTAAACCAAGTTCCATTTCGCGGTAAACTGATGGCATTCTTACATTCAGATCTAAACCTTTACTGTTTAGAGATTTTACTTCAACGGTAATTTTCTTTGTAGGCAATTGCAAAGAAGCTTTGCCAAACCCTGTCATAGATTGTATCATATAATTGAGTATAAAGGCGCAAAGATAATTAAAAGTTTGATGCCTTGTGTTGTAAATTGTGAATCAGTTTTATAGATCAAAATTTGCGGTTATTCTTACGTTAATGCATTTATAACTTCAGCGACATTTTTTTGGCTGTTACCGATGTAGATTTTTCCGTCGATAATAAAAACTGGACGACTTAAGAAAGTATAATGTTCTAAAATGTATTTTTTAAAATCAGCTTCAGTCAAAGATTTTTCTTTTAATCCCATTGATTTGTACAATTGCGCTTTTTTACTGAATAACGCTTCGTAGCTTCCAGAAAGCTTATACATTTCTTCTAGTTGCTCTTCTGTAATAGGTTCTTGCCTAATATCTTGAAAAACGAGATTGTTTTCTGGAAGGCTTTTAATGATTTTTCGACAAGTATCGCATGACGCTAAGTAATATATTTTGTTCATATTTTTATCAATTTGTTAGAATGCAAAGAAAATCCATTTGAAGCGTAAAAATGACTAATTTTAGAAAAAAAAATAAAATTATGAGTTCAGTTTTTGATGTACAGAAAACAATTAGAGAAATTCTTTTGAAAATCTTAGATAGTCATTCATTAGAACAATTAAACAAAGTTCCAGATGGTTTTAGCAATAATATCATTTGGAATATAGGCCATTGTATTTCCTCGCAACAGCTTTTAGTTTATAAATTATCAGGTCTTCCAACAATGGTTTCTGAAGATTTTATCAATAAATACAGAAAAGGAACCAAACCAGAAGGAGATGTTTCTCAAGCTGAGGTTGATGAGATTAGAACATTGCTTTCTACAACTTTAGAAAAAACGAAAAATGATTTTGAAAGCGGTCTATTTGTTGATTACCATGAATATACGACAAGTATAGGTTTTACGCTTCGTCATGTTCAGGGAGCCTTAGATTTTAATAATTATCATGAAGGGCTTCATTCTGGAGTTGCAATGGCAATAAGAAAATTGGTTTAAAAAAAAATCCCGCTTCACAAAGCGGGATTTTTTTTATTCTATTATGGTTTCGATGGTAACCTTCATTGCTCCGGCACCTTTGCTTTTTGTAATGTCCATAAAAGCTCTTTTAGACAAATCGATTTCGCGGGTTTTTACAAACGGACCGCGATCTGTAATTTTTACTATGACAAATTTGCCATTGGCTTCATTGGTTACTTTTACTCTCGTTCCAAAAGGAAGTTTTTTGTGAGCTGCAGTATAGCTGTTGTTGTTGAATCGGCTTCCGTTAGCGGTTCTTTTTCCATTAAAACGATCAGCATAGTAGGAAGCGTGAGCGTTTTTTTTGTATGGTCTAAGTTTTAAACCTTTGTCTGTAAAGACAGAATCCGGTAAAGGGATAATAGTCGGTTTTACATTTTTAACAGTATCTTGAATAATTTTAGGTTCTGTTGTAGGTTTGGTTTGGCTTATAACATACGTAAAGCCGCTAATTAAGGTTAAAGCGATTGTGGCGAATAAAATGTTTTTTTTATTTCTCATGGGTTATTCTTTTTCAGACTTGGGGGGAGTTTGTACAAATAATATGCCGAGATAAAAAAAGCCCTGTAGGAGGGCTTTAATTGGTGTTTTAGAACCAAAGGTTCCAAGGAATTCTGCTCAAAATAAGCAATAATCCTAATGTGTAAAAAATAGCAAAGGTTTTAAATTTAGCTTCACTATTAACTAGTTTTTTATGTTTAGACCATCCAATAGTAATTAGGATGATAGCAATAATGTTAATTAGAGGATGCTCTAATGATGTTAATCTTAATGCAGCATTAGACATTTGTCCAAAAGCATCTTTTCCAAGTGGAGAAACAAAATATAAGATTAAACCAATCAATAATTGAGTGTGTGTGCCAATTAAAGCAAATAAAGCGATTTTACGATCTTTAGCTGTAAATTCTTTTTTTGATGTTACTCCGATAATTGCGTTAACAACTGCAACCAGCAGAAGAAGCAATGCTAAGTATGCCCAGCCAGAGTGAAATTTTTGTAGAAAATTATACATAAGGGGTGTTTTTTGTTTAAAAACAAATATAGCAAAAAAGGCTATAAAAAAACGGCATTAAACTTAAAAGTCAATGCCGTTTTTATTATTTATTTAGAATCTAAATATTAGAAGTTGTAACGTAAACTAAAGTTCCAAGTTCTTCCTAAACCAAAGAAACCAGTATTTGCAACATTGATTCCTTTGTAGTTGTTTGAAGTTGCCGTTGTAGCAGTAGCAGTTGTTAATTCAGATAAATAAACCTCATCAAATACGTTGTTTACGTTAACTCTGAAACCGATTGAATCATGGTTTCCTTTACCGATAAACAATTTGTATGAGATACCTGCATCAACTAAATCGTAGCTTGGTAACTCTAAGTTGTTTTTTACAGCACCAACGTTTGAAAATAATTTGTCGTAATATCTCCAGTCAGAATCGATTGAAAGATTTTTAACAAATTCGTATCTAAAACCTAAGCCGTAAGTAACTTGAGCAGCATCTCCAACTTTTCCACCATCAACATCTTGTTTTACTTGGTCTAAAGTAGATAAACTTTCATCTCTAGTTGTAGTGACTACCTCACCTTTGTATTGCCAGTCTCCAAGAGAAAAGAATCCTGTTAAACTAAGATTTTGCATTGGTTTTGCAGTAAAATCAAGCTCAAGACCAGTGTGTACTTGTTCTACACCTTCATTAGTTTTGTAAATTACGTCTCCTAATTGTAAAGATGGGTATTTAGCAACATCAGCTGCTGTAGCAGTAGTAGATGTTGTTGTAACTCTGTCTTTCCAAGATGTTCTATAAGCATTTAAGCTTGCAGAGAATATTTTTGAAGAGAAAGTATATCCAGCCTCAAGACCAAATATTTTTTCGTTTTCTGTTAATGGGTTTACTGCATTTGTAAAGTTCAAATAGATGTTATCGTGGTAAGGTTGACGATTGTAGTAACCAGCGTTTGCATAAACAGTATGGTTTTCAGCAAATTTATAGCTAGTTCCTCCTTTAACATTGTATCCTACGTTGTTAACTTTTTCAGACTTTTGATTTTGTGGTAAATAATCAAATCTATCTTCTCTTTGGTGTGATTGATTAGAAAGAGACCCTTGGAAGAATGCAGAGAAATTATCATTAGAATATTCTAATTGGCTAAATACACCTCCGTAAGAAATTGTTTCTCCATAGTCATAATCAATTCTTTGGTCTTCAGCAATTGTATTGAAAGTTGCTGGCCAAGGTAGAGCTCTTCCAGATTCAGTAACATAGTTACTTTTCATTGTACCGCTTGGGTTACTATTACCATCTTTAAGATTTCTTGTATCTGTCCAGCTTGATAATCCCATGAAGTCAGAAACTTGTCTGAAGTGTGTTCCTTTGTAAGTTCTTAAATCAAGACCAACATTTAATGCTAAATTTTCAGTAAGTTGGTTTTTTAAGTTAGATACCAATCCATACCAAGCGTGGTTATTAACACTTGATCTGATTACGTAAGCACCATTTGTACTTCTACCATCAGCGTTTCCTTTACCATCAACGATAGCTTGGTTGCTTGTAGCAATACCATCAAAATTAATTTGACCTCCAGCAGGAGTAGCTGGCTTAGTACCATAGCTTCCAGTTCCTCCACCTCTTCCCCAAGATCCGTATAATACAGTAGAAAGTTGTGTTTTATCGCTGATATCAAAATCCCAGTTTAAGTTAGCAACTGGTTTGTGGTAATAGTTAGTTCTCTCAGATTTATATTCTCCGTTTTGAGTTCCCCAGTTATTGTTATATTTTCTTCCGTATTTTAAATAACTGTCAATAGATTTTGTAAAGTTTTGATCGTGCCATTGTGGAGCACCAGTTAACAAGAAGTTGAAACTGTGTTTGTCATTTGCTTTATAACCAACAGAAACGAAGTAAGTTTGTCCTTCACCTCTAGTTCCATCATTGTAACCGTCACCTTGCCAGTGAGAAAGCATAACGCTAGTTCCCCATCCACTTTTGCTAACACCTGTGTTGTAAGCAGCAGTAGTTTTAAAATAATTATCGTTAGCAACACCTAAAGATACAAAACCACCTTCTTGTTTTTCAGTAGCTCTTGTGATGAAGTTTACAGTACCTCCAACAGAAGAAATTGCTAGTTTAGAAGAACCTAAACCTCTTTGAATTTGAATTGCATTAGCGATGTCAGACATACCAGACCAGTTAGACCAGTACATTTTTCCGTCTTCCATTCCGTTAATTGGCTGTCCATTCAATAAGAAAGCCGTGTTGTCTTGAGCAAATCCACGAACGTTAACTCTTGAATCTCCATATCCTCCAGCTTGTCCCGCAACGTAAACAGATGGTGTGTTAACCATTGTCTGAGTAACGTCTGCAGTACCAATTTTTGCTTGGATATCGGCAGCCTTAATTGTTGAAACTGCGATTGGAGTCTTTCTGTCTTTGGCTAAGTCGATGATTCCCTTACCCATTACAACGATTTCTCCTAATTCGTTAGAGTTAGAAACTAATGCGATAGTCCCTAAATCTGTAGTTCCTCCATTTGTTACTGTAAATTTTACAGTTTGGTTGTCATAACCTAAAAAAGAGATTACAATCTCTCCTGTGCTTGATGTTGAAGTAAGTGTAAATTTACCATCAAAATCTGTTGAAGTTGCTGTAGTAGATCCTTTGATCACCACATTTGCTCCTGGTAAACCTCCTGTTCCGTCGGTAATTTTACCAGTAACTTTTCCTTGAGAAAATACGGTCGAAACTATCATAAAAAATAGTCCAGTCAGTAACCAATTTTTCATTTTCTTCATTTTGTTATTGAGTTTATTGTTTTTGGCAAAATTATAACAAATAACTCAGATAATGTTATCGAAATGTTAAGAAAAAGAAGTTTTGTCTTTTGTGCTGCGCATTAAAATGAATTTTTCCCTTTTGTGTAAAAAAAATATCGATTTATTAAATTTTAAATAGTCTTTTTTGTTAAAAATGCAATAATTTGAACTATGTTGTAAGCGAAAACGTGCAAATTGACCGTTTTTTTATGTTTTTTATCGATGTTTTATACGAAAAAACGCCTTAATTTCGATTAAATTAAGGCGTTTCAGTATGTTACGAAATTTTTAATTTTTGCCTCTTATTTATTCTTTAAGAAGTGGTTTAGCAAAAATGAAGTCGAGCTATCATGATTCTTAACAGTTTTAGAATTGATCTCGTCTAAAATAGAATTTGCCAATTGTTTGCCTAACTCAACTCCCCATTGATCAAAGCTAAAAATATTCCAGATAACACCTTGAACGAAAATTTTGTGTTCGTATAATGCAATTAATGATCCTAAGCTTTTTGGTGTAAGTTTTTGAATCAAAATAGTATTCGTTGGTTTGTTTCCTGTAAAAACTTTAAACGGTCTTAAGTAAGATGCTTTGTCAGCAGAAAGTCCTTGTTTGTCAAACTCCGCCTGAACTTGTGCTTCTGTTTTTCCATTCATTAAAGCTTCAGTCTGAGCAAAGAAGTTAGACATTAATTTATTATGGTGATCTTCGTTACCATAAAGAGGTTTTACAAATCCCACAAAATCTGTTGGGATTCTTTTTGTTCCTTGGTGAATTAATTGGAAGAAAGCATGTTGTGAGTTTGTTCCTGGTTCTCCCCAAATGATTGTTCCAGTTTGATAGTTAACAGGTTTTCCATCACGACCGACACTTTTTCCATTGCTTTCCATAAAAGCTTGTTGTAAATAAGGAGCAAGTTTGTGTAAATATTGCGTGTACGGAATCAGAGCTTCGCTCTCAGCACCATAAAAATTATTGTACCAAACACTTAACAAAGCTAAAATAACGGGAATGTTTTCATCAAATTCTGCCGATTTGAAATGTTGATCCATTTCATAGGCGCCATTTAATAAATCATTATAATTGTCAAATCCAACAGCCAAAGCAATGCTTAAACCAACGGCACTCCAAAGAGAAAATCTTCCGCCAACCCAATCCCACATTGGGAAAACGTTGTCTGGATTAATTCCGAATTCTGTTACATTTTTAATGTTTGTAGAAACCGCTACGAAGTGTTTTGCAATGTCTTCTTGAGAAGCCGATTTCAAGAACCATTCTTTTATAGTTTCTGAATTCGAAAGCGTTTCTTGAGTAGTAAAAGTTTTAGAAACAATCACGAAAAGTGTCGTTTCAGGATTTAGTTTTTTGATAACTTCATTTACGTGGTCACCGTCAACATTCGAAACGAAATGCGTGTTTAGGTGATTTTTGTAAAATTGTAAAGCTTCAACCGCCATTACTGGACCAAGGTCAGAACCACCAATTCCGATATTTACGATATCAGTAAAAGCTTTTCCGGTATATCCTTTTCTTTGCCCAGAAATTACTTCTTGAGTAAAGTTTTTGATCTTATTTTTTACTTCGTAAACTTCAGGAATTACATTTTCTCCGTCAACATTAATCACAGCCGATTCTGGTGCGCGCAATGCTGTATGTAAAACTGCACGGTTTTCTGTCTGATTGATTAATTCTCCTCCAAAATATTGAGCAATTGCATCTTTCAGTCCGATTGAGTTTGCTAATTCTAATAAAAGAGAAACCGTTTCCTGACTAATATTATTTTTTGAATAATCTACTAAAAAATCATTCCATTGTAAATTGAATTTTTCTGCACGTGCACTATCTTGTTGAAACAATTCTTGTATTGTGGTTTCGTGAATTGCGTTATAGTGGTTTTGTAGATTTTTCCACGCTTCAGTCCCAGTTGGGTTTGTTGTGTTTAAAGCCATTTTTATCTATAATTGAGTTTGTTTTCTGAAACACAAAAATACTGAAATAACTTTTAAAAGGGGAGCGGTTTGCAATTATATAACAATTAGTTACGAAAACGTTTTATGAATGTAAGTCATAACTTTTTCCAGACAACTTCTGCTGTTACCGATTTACCTCCTTGCGTAGTATTGGTCACCGCATATTTAAGTTCGTTGTTCGCAAAAGTGTATAATCTCTTTTGAATTGTTCCTTCCCAATTTGGAAACGATGCCGTTTTTATTATAAAAGTTATAGTCTTATTTGTTTCGTCAATTTCATATGCACCAAAATGCGAATTGCTTCCTTGTACAATTGCAGCGTTTTCTTCGGGCGTACATTTGTTTTTATCTCCAGATGCAATTTTTGCCCTTTTATCTTTATAAATCTGAACCGCATAGTTTCCTTTTTCATCAAAGAACAAAAAGCCTTTCGGATTTGCATCGTATGGAAGACTTTTTGTCCCGTCAGAATTTGTGTTTTCAACCGAAACCAAAGTCCATGAACCTGAAAATTCAGATTTTTTTTGTGCGTGAATTGAATTTAAAATCAAAAGCAGTAGAATCAAAATTGCGTTTTTCATCTTTTAAAAATTTAATAGTTTACTTTAATAATTTCTCCATTTATAGTTTCTTCAATACTTTTCGCATAAGCATTTATTAAATTTTCAGTCGGGATATCAGCAACTTTTGCTGGACTGATAACATTTATTCTGATTCCTCTTTCCAATTCCAGCGAAGCCGTCAGAACAAAACTGTTGATTCCGCCATTTACAATAGCTTTACTTGCATTGTTTTTGACAGGTTTATCGCCCATTTTTCCAGAAGTGAGTGTAATTGATCCGTTATCGTTTAAGTATTTTTGTCCAATTAAAACCAGATTAACTTGTCCAAGCAATTTGTTCTGAATGCCGATATTTAGTTTTTTTTCGTCAAGCGAAAGTAAATCACCTGTGTAGCAATCGCCCGCAACACAAATGCAAGCATCAATGTTTTTAACTTCTTTAAATAATTTTTCAATCGAATTTGAATCTGATAAGTCGATTCTGAAATCTCCGCTGTTTCTTCCAGCCGAAATTATTTCATGATTTTTTGCAAAAGCAGGATGCAGTATTTTGCCAATTTCTCCATTTGCGCCAATTAAAAGTATTTTCATTTTGCAGATTTTTAGTTTGTTATCTGAAACAAAATTAAGAGGTTAGCATTCGCTTAAAATTGTACTTATTGGTACTAAAATTGTATTTTTACATAATGACAAACAAGAATTTATATCTTCCTTTTGAAGTTGATTTTAAAGAATTGGAGCAGTTTCCGAAAACAATTCGGAAAAACAATTTCTTTGAATTGATTTATATTGTTGATGGAACAGGAATTCAAGTTATTAATGACAATAAGTTTCAATATCGAAACGGAAATCTATTTTTGGTGACGCCGCAAGATGTGCATTCATTTGAAATTGTAACACCAACAAAATTCTTCTTTCTTCGATTTAATGAATATTACGTAAAAGCAGGTTCTCAAAATGGGCAATCTGAGGCCGTTTTGCGAATGGAGTATATTCTTCAAAATGCAAGTCATCGTCCAGGTTGCATTTTGAAAAATCAAATTGATAAACCTTTAATTGCTTCATTAATTGACAACATAATCAGTGAGCAAAACAATCAGCAGATTTATCATCAAAAGATTATTGAGCAGATTGTAAATACAATTATTACAATTGTTGCGAGAAACATTGCTTTGAAACTCCCAAAGAAAATTAAAGAAACAACTGGAGAAATGGTTCTTGAAATTCTACATTATATTCAAGAGAATATTTACAATCCAAAAGAGTTGAAATCAGAAAAAATAAGCGAACATTTCAATATCGCGCTTAATTATTTAGGTAAATATTTTAAAAAGCAAACGGGTGAAACACTGCAAGAATATATTGCAAACTATAAATTGAGATTAATTGAAGCCAGACTTTTGAACAGCGATATGCGAATTAATGAAATTGCAGATGAATTAAATTTTTCTGACGAAAGCCATTTAAACAAAGTCTTTAAAAAACATAAGGGAATGAATCCTTCGGAATTTAGAAAATAATATTCCTAGTAATTAAGAGGTTTAATTACCAAAATTTCCACCAAGGTTTTTTATTAATCTCTATGATTTTCTTCGAAACATCGACATCAATTCTTTTTGGAGATTCAGTTTTAATTTTAGAATCATCAAAAAAAAGTTCGCCATTATCACTCATTCCGAGTGGAGATTTTGTTCTTTCTTTCCAATTTTCGGTCTGTAATTCCGGAATTAAATCAGTATCGATTTTTTCGCGAAAGCGTTTTTGAGCTTTTTCTATAATTTCTTCTTCTAAATTTGACGTTGAATTTTTGAAAAGTGAAATCGAATTGTCAGGAATATTTAAAAGAAAGATTTGTGTTTTATCACCGATTTTCTGAATGTCCAATACTTTAAAATAGGCGATTGAGTCTAAAAGAAAATGTCCAATTTTTGCTGAATCAGGATTGAACTTTGACAAATCTTTGGCATGCGCGCTTGCAATTAAATATCTCAAATTTCCCGAAAGCCCTCCACCAATCGAACTCATGTCGGTAAATCCTTTTTCTTGAATAATCTGTCCGACTTTATAATTTAAAATGAAACTTTCAGGAAGATTTGTGTCTCTGTAGAATAGTTTTAAACCAGAAAAAGTTTCATGGTAAATGGTTTTGAGGCGTTCGTTTTTCATGGTTTTCAATAGTATAGAATAGATGTTAATATCTCCATTTTCTAACGATGTCTTTTCCAAATAAATCTTCCGCAATTTCTTCAGTCCATTTTTCAACCTTTTCTTGTCCAACTTCACCGAAAAGATCAGCTTGAGCAAAAATCAGACACCCTTTAATATAATCATCAACATTTTGGAACATTTTTGTAATGTAAGGTCTTGTGTCATGATCGTAGTAGTAGATCTCTTTTGTTTCGCTGTGAAAACAGAACATATTTCCATTTCCTAGGTAATCGCTAAACGTAATTAGGTGTGGAAGCAAAATTTTATCTTCTTTTGAGAATTCAGGTCCATAAGGGTTGTCTTCTTTCCAAATATCTTTCATCCACATAATATCTTCAAAGCTTTGTAATTCTTCACCAATATCAGCAATTCCAAAAATATTATAAAAAGTTTTCAATCCGCTTGGCAAGCTAGTTTCTAGACGCTTCTCTAAATTTTCAATCTCCTCAATTGAAATTGGAGATTTTAGTGCATTGCTCCAATTTTGTGCTAGTGATTCAATTATTAATTTTGATTTTTCATCCCAGCCAGTATTGCCTATTTTTTCAAAAGGAATAATAATGTCACTTTTCTGATTGATGTCTATCATGATTGTTTTTTGGTAAAAAAAAGGATTTATTCTTATAAATTACCAATGCTATCCAACTCTCTTTTCAGAGGTTCAATCTGAGTCATAAAACGAGTTCTGTCGTTTCCTGTCAAAGATTCTCCAGTTGGAAGATTCAAGCGAAGTGCATCTACTTGAACGCCGTTTTTCCAAAAACGGTAACAAACGTGCGGACCAGAAGCTAAACCTGTGCTTCCAACCAAACCAATTGTCTGTCCTTGGGTAACGCGCTGTCCGCGACGAACCAAGATTTTTGACATGTGTAAATATTGAGTAGAGTAGGTTCCGTTGTGTTTTACTTTTACAAAGTTTCCGTTTCCGGCAGTATATCCTGTAGCTTCAACAACTCCAGATGCTGTAGTAGAAATTGGCGTTCCTGTTGGAGCCGCATAGTCGGTTCCTTTATGTGCTTTCCAAGTATGCTGTACCGGATGAAATCTATTCATGGTAAATCGAGAAGTGATTCGGCTGAATTTGATTGGTGTTTTTAGGAAGAAATTTTTAAGAGTTTTTCCTTGATCGTCATAATATTCAATTTTTCCAGAAGTTGTGTCTCTTTCAAAAGGGAAGGCATAAACGATTTTACCTTTATATTCAAAAAATGCCGCTTCAAGATCCTCAACACCATCATAGGTTTTTCCGTTAATGAAACGTTCTGTGAAAATTAATCCGTAGCGATCGCCTTTTTTAAGTTTGAAGAAGTCGATAGACCAAGAAAATACTTTTGTAATTCTGCTAGCCAAAGCGGTTTCGACATCTTCGCCTCCTAAAGTTTCAGATAATGAAGTTTTTAAAACGCCTCCAATAATTTTTCTTTTTAAAGTTACTGGTTTTATTTTTTTATAAGCTTTCGCAATACTATCTCTGAAATCAATTACATAATATGTTAATGCATCAGGTTGATATATAAAAGCTTGAAGATTGTTGGTTTTATTTTTGGCGCGAAGTAAAGTAAAAGGTTTGCCGTAACGAATGCTTCTAACATTAAAAGAATCTTTTACTTGCTCAACAATATCATGCACTTTTTTGTCTCCAATATTTTGGCTTTGCAAGATTGAGCCAAAAGAATCTCCTTTTGAAATAGTGTCATTAACAACATTAAAGTCTGCGTAATTAAAACCGAATTCTATTTTTTTGGTTGCTGGTTTAGTAATTTTTGCTTCTACTTTTTCTTCTTCTTTTTTGCATGAAAAAATAGAAAACAAGACAATTAAAATTACGACTGCTTTTTTCAAACTTTATAAATTTTTTGTGGTGAAATTAAACTTCAGTTTCATTTCCCCAATTGGACAATTCTTCTTCGGTCCACAATTTAGGAAAAAAGATGCGTCTTTGGTATTTTGGGTGCATATATTTTTGCCAGTCGCTTCCTCCTGTAGCTTCTCCATTGCCTTTTCCGCTTTCCAAGATGTATTTTCTTGCAGTATTAAGATGCTGCATTACCCAAGTAATGTTTACCGTTTTGTCATAATGGCGCATGGCATCAATCAATGCTGCATTTTGCTGGTCTTCAATAGGTAATTGGATGAATTTTTGCCAAAGGTTTTTTGTTTTAAAAGAAGCCATTTGTCTTAAAAACTGCTCTTTGTATTTCTTTTCAAACTCATTCAATAAATATGATTTTTCGCCAGTGTGATAATCTTTTCCGGCAGCTTGCCAATAAAGGTGTTCAAAGCTGGTTTCCAAATCGGTATTTTCATCAAAGTTTGCTTTGTATCTTCGGTCTGTCAAATTGATAACATCTGTAGAAGCAAATTCGATTAGTCTATATTGTGCACTCTGGAACCCGCTTGCTGGCGTAAGCGTGTTTCTAAATTTCATGTATTGATCTACTTCCATTCCGTTTTCCATAATACTGAACGAATTGGTAAGCATGTCAAAATATCTTGTAATTCTTGATAATCTTTCGCTGAAAAAGTCAACCTGAATGTTTTCTGTTTCGGCAACTTGGTCAATTTCCCACAAAATCATTTTAAAGATTAATTCGTTTACCTGATGATACATGATAAAAACCATTTCGTCAGGAAGTGTGGTGCGCTGAATTTGTAAATTTAATAAGGCATCAGTTTGAATGTAATCCCAATAAGTAATTGGTTTGGCCCAAAGCAATCCTTCTAACTGAACATCAGTTTTTTGATTTATGGCTTGAAATTTTAGGTCAATTTCTTTTAAAATTGCTTCAGAATGATCTGTAGGGTTCATTATTTTTTTGCTTTAAGTGGACTTTTTAATCCTTTATATTCATCGAGATCGGCTTTAAGAGAACCTACTGCCAAATCTGCTTTAATTCTAATTGGAACTTTGTTTACATCGTCTGTTATCCAGAGTGTTAAGCTTTCTTTTTCTTTAAATACTCTGCCTGTCTGCACTAATGGTTTGAAGACCATCGTAGAAACCGTCCCAAATTTAGTCGTAATATCTTGACGACCTATATATTTTAACTTAAATTTTGTGATTTCATCATCAAAAAACATATCGATTGTAATGGCATCACCCGATTTAAGTTTGTCAATGTTTGGATGGTTTCTCAAAAAGTAAAATGCAGATACAATATCTTGTACATCTTCTGTTACAATAATCGTTTTTTCTGATTTGCGTTTATAGTCTTTTACTAAAACTCGATTTTCGTTTTGATTAAAAAAACCTTCTTGATTTTTGGTGTACCCGCCTTCGTCAATTTTTCTAACATAGCGGTATGGTTTTCCTGTTTCTTTGTCAAAATAACTTTCGTATAAATCTTCTACTTTAAAGAAAAACTTAGACATTCCGGTTGTGTAACCTCTTCCAATAGAGTGAAATACCTTTTTGTTGTTGATGGTTGCATCTTTAACTTCAAGAGTTGCATATCCAGCATTTACAATTCCGTAATGTATTCTAAATTTAAAATATTCTCCAGTATCGAAAGCGTCTTCTTTTTGAGGAGCGAAAGACAATATTGTTAGTGCTAATATAATGAGGATGAGCTTTTTCATAGTACATTCTTTACGTTTTATTATAAAGGTAGATAAATGCAAATTCTATTCCAAATGTACCAAAACAAAAAAACTCAGTCAAAGATGACTGAGTTTTTATGCTATTAACTAACCAAAAAACTATAAATTATGAAATTTATATCAATTCGGAAGGAAACCACCCCTTCCTGATTTGCGAGTGCAAAGATAGATAGAAAGTTCAAAAATCAAATAGCAAAAGTCAAGTTTAACATAACATTTGCAAAAAAATCATCGTTTTTTGGCGAATTATGCTGTTTTGTGCATCAAAATTAACAATTTACAGCGTTCCTCTCAATTCTTGCTCTCTTTCGATAGACTCAAAAAGGGCTTTAAAGTTACCTGCACCAAACCCTTTTGCACCCATTCTCTGAATAATTTCGAAGAAAAGCGTCGGTCTGTCTTGAACTGGCTTCGTAAAAATTTGCAATAAGTAACCATCTTCATCGGCATCAACCATTATCGCTAATTTTTCGATTTCGTTCAAATCCTCTTTCATCATGTCCATGTGAACTCCCAATCTTTCAGGGATTGCTTCATAATAAGTATGAGGAGGAGCAGATAAAAATTCTACACCACGTGCTCTCAGTTGAGATACAGTTTTAATAATATCATCTGTTGCAATGGCAATGTGCTGAATTCCAGGTCCGCCATAAAAATCTAAATATTCTTCAATTTGAGATTTTTTCTTTCCTTCAGCTGGTTCGTTGATTGGGAATTTAATTCTTCCGTTTCCGTTAGACATTACTTTACTCATCAAAGCAGAATACTCTGTAGTAATTTGTTTGTCATCAAAAGATAAGAAATTCACGAATCCCATAACTTCCTCGTAGAATTTTACCCAAGTATTCATTTCATTCCAACCTACATTTCCAACCATGTGGTCGATATATTTTAAACCAGTTGATTCTGGGTTAAAATCAGATTTCCATTCTTTATAACCTGGCAAGAAAACGCCATTATAATTTTTTCTTTCTACAAAAATGTGAACTGTTTCTCCGTAAGTGTAAATTCCAGAACGAACCACCTGACCAAATTCATCTTCTTCAACAGTTGGTTCCATAAAAGAACGCGCACCACGTTTCATAGTTTCTTCGTAAGATTTTGTAGCATCTTCAACCCAAAGCGCTGCCACTTTTACTCCGTCGCCGTGTTTTTTCAAATGTTCATTAATTGGAGAATCTGCTGTTAAAGGTGTTGTCAAAACAATTCTGATTTTATCTTGCTTCAAAACATAAGATGCTCTGTCTCTTACTCCAGTTTCCAATCCAGCATAAGCCAATGATTGATATCCGAATGCAGATTTATAATAATGTGCAGCTTGTTTAGCATTCCCTACATAAAATTCTACATAATCTGTTCCTAATAATGGAAGGAAATCTTGTGCTCCTTCAAATATTTTCTCTAATCCGTATTCTACTGATTTTACTTCTTTGCTCATAATTAGATAATTTGATAATGAGAAAATGAGATAATTCTTGAAATGCGTTAATTTTCTAATTGACACATTTTCTAATTTTCTAATTCCTCCTTGATGTTGATATTATTTTATTTAAAATTTTTAAAATTTCTGAAAGATCATTTAATAAACGTTTGCAATTTGGATATTCTCTATGAGCATCACATAAAAACAGCCAATACTCTGTTTCGTCTGCTTCCTTGATTGCAATTTTTAGTTTATGAATAAAATCAGCTTTGCTTTCTGCATTTTGTGACTCTTTAGAATTTGCTCCAATAGATGTTCCGCTTTTTAATAACTGATTTGCAATTACGAATTTCTTTTGATCTTGAAGTTCTGTTGTGTAATCAATTATGTTTAGTGCGAAATTGAAAGTTTTAATTAAAAGAGCGTTGTCTTTGTATTTTTCGTTAAAAGTCATTTTGGGCAATTAGATAATTAGTCAATGTGTTAATGAGATAATTTTTATTTTATAAGCTTAAAACTACAATAATTATTTAAATTATTTAATTTATGCGCTTTGCAAAATATTATCTAATTGACAAATTGCCACATTTTCTAATTATTCAGTCCAAGATTTGTAGTACTGACCATCATCAAGTCCCATCGCTTCTTCAGTAACCATTAACGGACGGAAAGTATCTACCATAACGGCTAATTCCTGAGTTTCTTTGTGACCAATACTGCGTTCCATCGCGCCTGGCGCTGGTCCGTGTGGAATTCCTTTTGGGTGTAAAGTGATATGACCTTGCTCAATGTTATTACGGCTCATAAAGTCACCATCAACATAATATAGTACTTCGTCAGAATCTATATTGCTATGATTGTACGGTGCCGGAATGGCTTTTGGGTGATAATCGTAAAGCCTTGGGCAGAATGAACAAACTACAAAAGTTGCTGTTTCAAAAGTTTGGTGTACTGGTGGCGGTTGGTGAACACGCCCAGTTATAGGTTCGAAATTGTGAATTGAAAATCCGTAAGGGAAATTGTAGCCGTCCCAGCCTACAACGTCAAACGGATGTGTGGCATAAACCACTTCATGAATCATTCCTTCTTTTTTGATTTTAATTAAAAAATCGCCTTTTTCGTCATGAGTTTCCAATTCGTTAGGCAGAATAAAATCACGCTCGCAAAATGGAGAATGTTCTAAATGTTGTCCAGATTGGTTTTTATAACGTTTAGGGGTATAAAAAGGAGAATATGATTCTACGTAAAATAGTCGATTATCTTCTGTTTCGAAATCAATCTGATAAATAATACCGCGAGGAATAATTAAATAATCGCCATATTCAAACGGAATGTTTCCTAACATGGTTCTTAATTTTCCTTTTCCTCTATGGATGAAAAGCATTTCATCGGCATCGGCATTTTTATAGAAATAATTTCGAAGCGATTCTTTCGGCGCAGCTAAACCTATGATGCAGTCTTTATTGACTAACATAGCTTTTCGGCTATCCAGAAAATCATTTTCAGGTTTTAATTCGAAACCTTTAAAAAGAAGCGATTTTATATTTTTTCCGATTGCAATTTTAGGTTCAACCGAATAAGAGTTTAAAATTTCTTTGACCTGTGTTGGTCTGTGCACGTGATAGGATAATGACGAATGCCCATGAAAACCTTCGGTTCCAAATAATTGTTCGTAGTAAAAACCTCCATTTGGTTTTTCAAATTGGGTGTGTCGCTTTTGAGGAAAGTCCCCAAGTTTATGATATAGTGGCATGGCTTTTTCAATTAGATAATTAGTAAATTAGATAATTCGAAAATTTGAATTGCAGAGATAATAATCAGTTCAATTTTTGCAATTGACTGATTATTTCAATTCGATAGAGCCATTACTCAGGATTTCTCTTGATGAGGAATTGAAGATACTCTAATAAACCTGTCCAATTTGTTTTCATTATAACAAATGTCGTAATTTTTTCGGAGTAAAAATAAAAATTATATTATTTATAACTATAAAATAACTTAGTTTTTTTGATATAATTTTTATGATATAAAAAAATAGGCAGAATTTATTGAAGTATTCTCGATTATACTACTAAAATTGAAACCCGATGCTAAACCATGTAAAGCTTTTTGACATTTCTGGAGACCAAGATTGTTTTACTTCGATCGGACCAATAATGGTTTCTAATCCATAACCAACTGCGTATCCGGTATATTTTGGCATAGAAACCCAATCGACAGAAGAAAAAATATCATCACCTAAATTGGCAAAATTAGCCGATACATTGATGTGATTTTTCTTGAAGATTTCATAATCAATATTAATATCGGCTTTGATATAACTGTTGCCAGCGATGCTTAAAAAATCATACCCGTAGAAATAATTGAAATTATTTATTTTGTTATAGCCATAGCCTCCAAATATAAAATCAAAAAACGGAACACTATCGCTGCCAATGTTAAATCCGGCATCGGTTCCAAATTTTATGGTCGCTTTTCTAAATAGCGGTCTAACAATCGACACCTCGGCTTTTGCAATCGAAAAAGGTTTAAATTGTTTGGTGTAATCTGATGATGCCATATAGGTTTGCACATCTGTAGAAAAGTATAATCCAGAACTTGGATAATATTTTTCGTCTAGGGAATCGTATTTTAAATAGGCAAAGGCACTAAGATAATTGCTTTTTTCAATGATGTTGTCTTCGTTGGTAAGTGTTGGCGAACTAATTTTTAGATATTTATATTCTAAACCACCGCCCATTAAAAATTTCTGCACAAAAATAGTCTGGAAATAGGCCTGATTAGTGATGTCCATGAAGTCAACATTAATAAGGTTTACATTTGGGGTCTCTTTAAGAACACCGCTCAAACTGGTAGTTACATTTCGATTAAATTGATTCAATCTGGAACGGAAGCCAAAACTGATATTAAAGCCATTTTCTACATAATAGTTAAAATCATATCTGAAATTATCACCTAAAATGATATCCAAGGAAGTAACATCGTTTTTTAAGAAAGTCTTTTTATGCGTAAGATTTAATAAAATTGCACTTTTGTAAAGTCCGTCATAATGAAGTCCAAGTTTTAAATAGGTCTGCGTTGGATTCTCCTTTAAAACCAAATCAAGATCGTCTTTCTCTCCATTCGGCTGAAGACAATATGAAATCGTGCTAAAGTTTTGTGTAGCGTTCAAGTTGTTTATCCCAGTTTTAAGGCCGTCGTAAGTGACAGTGCTTCCTGGTTTGAAACGAAGTTTACCGCGAATGTATTCTTTAGTATAATTTTCTAGTTTGTCTGTATTTATATTCTGAATATGAAGCGTATCTGTTCCTACTTTTAGTTTTGGTTTTTTATAAAAGTTGTTTTCATCTGTCAATGATTTAATTTTTTCATAAACAGCAAAAGCGGCTTCTTCTCCTTTTCTGATGATTTCTTCTCCTCGGTCAAACGAAATAACACCAAAATCGCGAATATCTGGTCGAATATAAACATCAGTATCTTTTACTTTGCTTTTCATTTTCTCAATAGACTGCAGATTGGTAATCTGAACCAAGATTCTAGTGGCATTTTTCAGGTTTTTCCTTTTCAGCAAATCGTCTTGAACATCAACACCAATAATAATATCTGCACCAAGATTACGAACTTCTTGTATAGGATAATTGTTTACGACACCACCATCAACCAACAGATTTCCATCAATTTCAACGGGAGTAAATAGAGAAGGAAAAGCTGAACTCGCCATCATGGCTTGAACAAGATTTCCTTTATTCAATAAAACTTCTTCGCCCGTTTCGATATTAGTTCCAATACATAAAAACGGAGTTGGCAGTTTGTTGAAATCACGAACATGGCGCACGTTTCTAGTTAAACTACTTAACAAATTATAATTGTACATTCCTTTTGAAAGTGCTTCAGGAATACCAATTCTAAAGTTACTAAATGGCAAAACGATTGCATATAACTCATCATTCTTTTTACCATAAAAATTCTTAGATGAACGCGGAATATAATCGTTTATTAATTCGTCAAAATTGGTTTGTTTGAAAATTGAATCGATTTGCGAAGCATTGTAACCAGAAGCATAAAGTCCGCCAATTACAGATCCCATACTGGTTCCGCCGATATAATCAATTTTAATTCCGGCTTCTTCCAGAACTTTCAAAACTCCAATATGGGCAAAACCTTTGGCGCCGCCGCCGCTTAAAACCAAACCAATTTTAGGTCTTTTTACACTGTCTTTTTTTATTTCCTGCGAAAATGTTTCCTGCGAAAATAAAAATGTCATTATGAAAATGAGTGTTGACACGCCCCAGATGGAAATGGAAAACTGCGAGAGGCAAAAGGTCATTTTTTCCTGCCAAAAAAGAGCGACCCAAGAAGCTCCTTTTTTGGAATTGGAAAAAAATCCTTTTGACCGAGTATTTGAAATGGACAGCTGGTTAAGGCGCATAAGCGATTAGCTAATTAGTTTTATAAAAGTCGGTATTTTTTGACTTTAAATGTGTTGCGTTACTCTGATTTACTTTTTAGAAGTGTTAATTTTTTGTTCTTGTCATATATCCAGAAATCCGTATGATTTTTTGCTCCACCTCTGCAGCTTGATGTAAGGATCTTTTTTGTTTTATCAACTTTTATATCACAAAACATATCGCATTTTGGATTAAAGTTTGACGGAAATTTTAAACTCTCAAATTGCTTTGCTTTTGAATCATAAACAAAAATCTGATAAATGGTGTAAACTCCCATTCCGTCATCAGTATGGAAAACGGCAAAATCTGAAAAACCATCAAAATTATAATCATTTATTTCTAAATGTGATGGTTTTTCAGTTATCGAAGCTTCCAGATTATGAATAAGCTGAACTTGTTTGGTTTTTGAATTTTGAATTTTTAATGTTTCAAAATCATCTGCAAAATTTATTTTAAATTCACTTTTGTCTTTTTGCACAACAGAAATTTCATTTTGGCTGTATGAAACTGCAAAAATGAAAAGCAAACCAATATGTAAAAAGTGTTTTTTCAAAATGAATCAGTTCTCTTTAGGGTGATAAAATTCGACAATTTTTTTGGCTTTAGAAACACCTACAACAGCTGAAATTTCTTTTTCTGTAGCCAATTTCAATCTTTTAACACTTTTAAAATGTTGTATTAACGTAGTCATGGTTTTTTCGCCAATTCCAGGAATGCTTTCTACAGAAGAATTAAGTGCCGATTTGCTTCGTTTGTCCCTATGGAATGTAATTCCGAATCTGTGCGCTTCGTTTCGTAAATGCTGAATCACTTTTAAAGTTTCTGATTTTTTGTCCAAATATAATGGAATCGAATCGCCAGGATAGAACAGTTCTTCCAAACGTTTTGCAATTCCTATAATAGCGACTTTTCCGCGTAAGCCTAAATCGTCGATACTTTTTAATGCTGCCGAAAGCTGTCCTTTTCCGCCGTCAATAATAATTAATTGCGGTAAAGGTTCGTTTTCATCCAATAATCTTTTGTAACGGCGATATACGATTTCGGTCATCGAAGCAAAGTCGTTCGGACCTTCAACGGTTTTGACATTAAAATGTCGATAATCTTTTTTGCTCGGTTTTCCGTCTTTAAAAACGACACAAGCCGCGACTGGATTGGTTCCCTGAATGTTGGAGTTATCAAAACATTCGATATGGCGTGGTTCAGACGGAAGACGCAAATCTTTCTGCATCTGCGCCATAATTCGGTTTACGTGACGATCAGGATCTACAATCTGTAATTGTTTTAATTGTTCGATTCGGTAGAATTTAGCATTTCGAATAGACAAATCCAGAATCTGTTTTTTGTCTCCAAGCTGCGGAACGGTTATTTTGATATTTTCGCCTAAATCCATTTCAAAAGGAACAATGATTTCTTTTGATAATAGCTGAAAACGCTCACGAAGTTCTACAATGGCCAGTTCAAGTAATTCTTCATCACTTTCGTCCAACTTTTTCTTCATTTCTAAAGTATGCGAACGAATAATTGAACCATGAGAAATCTGAAGGAAATTGACATACGCGGCACTTTCGTCAGAAATAATCGAGAAAACGTCAATATTGGTAATTTTCGGATTGATAATGGTAGATCTGGATTGATAGTTTTCTAAAACTTCAATCTTTTCTTTTATTTTCTGTGCTTCTTCAAATTGTAAATTCTGTGCATAAGTATTCATTACTTTCTTAAAATCCTTCAAACTTTCTTTGAAGTTTCCTTTCAGGATTTCGCGAATCGCATTGACTTGCTTTTGGTATTCTTCCAATGGTTCCAAACCTTCGCAAGGTCCTTTGCAATTGCCAATATGATATTCCAGACAAACTTTAAATTTTCCTGAATTAATATTCGATTCGCTTAAATCGTAATTACAAGTTCGAAGCGGATATAATTCTTTAATTAAATCTAAAATAGTATGCACTGTTTTGAAACTGGTATAGGGGCCAAAATATTCGGAGCCGTCCTTGACCATGTTTCGTGTTGAAAATATTCTCGAAAAAGGTTCTTTTTTAATACAGATCCATGGATACGTTTTGTCATCGCGAAGTAAAACATTGTATCGCGGCTGAAGCGTTTTAATTAAATTGTTTTCTAATAAAAGCGCATCGGTTTCAGTTGGAACAACGATGTGTTTTATTGTTACGATTTTTTTTACCAATACGTTGGTTTTGGCAGTATCGTGAATTTTATTGAAATAGGAAGAAACCCTTTTTTTTAAATTTTTAGCTTTTCCGACATACAAGATTTTCCCGTCTTTATCATAATATTGATAGACGCCTGGATTATCAGGCAGCGTTAAAATTTGAAGATCTAAGGACGGTTTTTGCATTCTATTGTGTTTCTGAAGATGTTCGAGAAGCTTTTCAAAAACCATTCCGATTTCTAAATGAAGCTTAACATTGAATTAGTTTCAAATTTACAAAATCAAAAGAATAATTTCTATATTTAGATTTTATAATTCACATGAAAAATAATGCTCCATTGGTTATTTTCGGCGAATCGATTTTGCCGGGAGAACATAGAACCATAAACGTCGAAATTGCTAGACTGCATACTACAACAAAACTTAATATTCCTGTTATTGTGCGCCGTTCCAAGCACGAAGGTCCTGTTGTTTTATTTTCAGCCGGAATTCATGGCGATGAAATTAACGGTGTCGAAATTGTTCGTCAGATTATCAGTAAAAAAATTAACAGGCCGTCGCGCGGTACCATTATCTGCATTCCGGTAATCAATATGTACGGATTTGTCAACAAATCTAGAGAATTTCCAGACGGACGTGATTTAAATCGCGTTTTTCCCGGAAGTAAAAAAGGTTCACTTGCCAGCCGATTTGCTTATCATATTGTCGAAGAGATTTTACCAATTTTAGATTACGCAGTCGATTTTCATGCAGGTGGCGCAAGCCGTTTTAATGCTCCGCAAATCAGAATTACAGAGAATAATCCCGAATTGAAAGTTTTGGCCGATATTTTTAATGCGCCTTTTACGCTGTATTCTAAAAATATAAACGGTTCTTTCAGAAAAACTTCTGAAAGTGCCAATGTGAAAATGCTGCTTTTTGAAGGTGGAAAATCGTTAGACATTAATAATGAAATTGCAAATCAAGGAGTTTTAGGAACCAAACGTTTGCTTCATTATTTAGGAATGCTCGATTCTAAACAAATTGTTGAACCAGCATTAACGCCTACGATTTATATTAAACAGTCAGTTTGGCTTCGCGCGAAATGTTCTGGACTGCTGCATGATTTTAATCTCGTTGGAAAGTTCGTAACCAAAGGCACAATCTTAGCCATAATTACAGATCCGTTTGGGAAGTTTGAACAAAAAGTCAAAGCGCCACATGATGGTTATGTAATTAATGCCAATCATTCGCCAATTGTTTATGAGGGCGATGCCATTTATCATTTATCTAAAACTCCAGACAATGCCGACGAGTAAAAAAGAACTTCGCATAGAATATAAAAATCTACGTAAAGCACTTTCTTTTGATGAAATAGAAGAAAAAAGTTTGGCAATTGCCAATCAATTGATTCAAATGCCAATTTGGGATAAAAATTATTATCATGTTTTTCTTCCAATTGAAGAGCATAAAGAAGTAAATACTGAATTTATCCTGCATTTGCTTTCTGGAAAAGACAAAGAAATTCTGATTTCGAAAAGTGATTTTGAAACCAGAAGAATGACTCATTTTCTTCTAACAGACAATACTAAAATCAAAAAGAACGAATACAATATTCCAGAACCTGTTGACGGAATCGAAGTGCCTTCTTCTAAAGTTGAAGTTGTCTTTGTACCGCTTTTGGCTTTTGATATTCATGGAAATCGAATTGGTTACGGAAAAGGTTTTTATGATAAATTCCTTGCCGAATGCAAACCTGAAACTTTAAAAATTGGACTTTCATTTTTTAAAGCCGTAAATCAGATTGATGATGTTTTTGAATCAGATATTAAATTAGATTATTGCGTTACACCAGAAAAGATTTATCAGTTTTAATTTTACATTCCGGTATTCTGTAGAGACGCACCGCAGTGCGTCTAACACATAGAATATAAATTACTGCCACAGATTACAAGATTAGAAAGGATTAATCTTTTAAAATCATTTAATCTGTGGCAAAAAATAAATACTCATTCCAGTGCATCTGACACAATGTTTGTCGATATGCTTGACGTAGACGCACTCCAGTGCGTCTCTACAATTCTGTATGGACAAAAGATAGAATTACATTTCACTTCTCACATTTCTCATTTTACAAAAAACAAAAAAATATTTTCAGCCAAAAATCCCTTTAAAAATAAGGGTTTCTCATTTTATTTTCACGTAAGAAAAATATTTGTAAAAAATTTGGCACGATTTTGATACTCGAAAAATTGCAAATAATCGCCTCTAGTAAATCCGGAATGCTAGTCCTTATTTGAAGCCTATAACCTTTTATTAATTTTTTAAAAACTTACTTTATGAGAAATCTTAATTTCTTTATGATGGCATTCCTCGCACTTACTATTTTCGGCTGTAAGAAGGCTGATTACTCTGCCGCGGAGGTTGCAGATTCTACCGCAGTTGCGGTAGCAACGACCGATTTAATTGAAGAGGAAAATTATATTCCTGAAACCAATACAGAAAGCTACGCAGAATTAGAAGAAAATCCATTTGAATCTCCACTGAAAGAACCACTTTCTACTTTTTCTATCGATGTTGATAATGCATCTTATACCAATATCCGCCGATTTATAAACGAAGGACAAAAAGTGCCTAAAGATGCTGTTCGTGTTGAAGAAATGATCAATTTCTTTAAATATAAATATCCGCAGCCAGAGGGTGAACATCCGTTTGCGATTAATACGGAGTATAGCGACTGTCCGTGGAATAAAAACAGTCGACTGTTAAAGATTGGTTTGCAGGGAAAAAACATTCCGATGGCAAATTTGCCGGCTACTAATCTAGTTTTTTTAGTGGATGTTTCGGGTTCTATGGATGAACCAAACAAATTGCCTTTGCTAAAAGAATCTATGAAGGTTTTAGTGAAAGAGCTAAGAAGTATTGACAAGGTTTCCATCGTAGTTTATGCGGGATCTGCAGGAGTAGTTTTAGAACCAACTTCTGGAGATAATAAAGACGAAATTATGGATGCTTTTGATGATTTGCATGCAGGAGGAAGCACAGCAGGAGGAGAAGGAATTGAACTGGCGTACAAACTAGCACAGCAGAATTTTATAAAAGAAGGAAACAATAGAGTAGTGATTGCTACTGATGGAGATTTTAATGTTGGAGCTTCTTCTGATGATGATATGCTGAAATTGATTGAACAAAAAAGAGAATCTGGAGTTTTCTTAACCGTTTTAGGTTTTGGAATGGGGAATTATAAAGACAGTAAAATGGAAATTTTGGCTGGCAAAGGAAATGGAAATTATGCTTACATCGATAACATTCAGGAAGCAAATCGTTTTCTTGGAAAAGAATTTAAAGGATCAATGTTTGCTATCGCGAAAGATGTAAAAATCCAAATCGAATTTAATCCGAATCATGTTCAAGCGTATCGATTGATTGGTTATGAAAACCGAAAACTAAATGCAGAAGATTTTAAAAATGATAAAATTGATGCAGGTGAATTAGGTAGCGGACACTCGGTTACGGCTTTGTATGAAATAGTTCCAGTAGGTGCAGAGAGTGATTATGTTACTTCTGATTTAAAATATACTAAAACGCCAAAAGCAATTGAAAATCATAGTGATGAGTTGGCGACTGTAAAATTTAGATATAAAAAACCTGATGGCAATAAAAGCATTGAAATCGTAAATATTATAGCAGATAAGAAAACAGACTTAAAAAATAGCTCTCAAGATTTCAAATTTACAACTGCGGTTTCTTGGTTCGGATTAAAACTACGCGATTCAAAATATATTGCCAATAGCTCAAGTTCGGATATCAAAAGCTTGGCAAAATCTGGTTTGTCAAATGATGAAGATGGCTACAGATCTGAGTTTGTACGATTGGTTGATGCGGTGAATTAATCATTAAATTCTAAAAAAGAAAAATTCCAAACTCCAACTTAAAATTGGAATTTGGAATTTTTTAAAATCTATTTTACTTCTTTAATTGTTGAAGAATCAATCCAACCTTGTGTTCCGTCTGTCAATTCGATTTTTTTCCAGCCTGCAACACTTTCTAAGACATAAACTTTTGCTCCTTCGTGCAATAGAATAATACCATTTGCTGATTTTTGAGGTTCATGTCTCACTTGGCTTAATTCAGAAAATACAATAGCAACACGATCGTTTTCAAAATGATTTTTTTCAGACATTCCAGCTGAAATACTTAAAACAAAAGCGACCAAAACGATAAACATTCCAACAAAATAAATCCTTTTTGCAAGCGTAGCATTCGAAAAATAGTACCCAATAAAACTCAATAAAAAGACAAAACCAAGCACAACAGAGATTTTAGCCCAAGTATTATAATCAAAAATGGAAGTAAAATTCTGGATCAGTTTGGCGAAACCTACTTTCGGAACTTCTTTGATTTCGTCAATCGTCAGTTTTTTGGCAAATTTTAGATTGTTTAAAGTCTCAGGATCATTTGGTTTAAGAACCAAAGCCTTTTCATAATTATAAATCGAAGGTGCAACCTGATTTAGTTTGTAATAACAGTTTCCAAGATTAAAATACACTTCGGCAGAATGTAATTTATCTTCTTTTATGATGTTCTCATAAACTTGCGCAGCTTCTTTATATTGCCCTTTTTGGTACAATGCATTAGCCGATTCAAAGCGACCTTGCGCAAAGAAAACCTGCGAGATGAATAAAAAGAGATATAATATGTTTTTCATCTTATTTTGTTTAAACCTAACAGGTTTTTAAAACCTGTCAGGTTTGTTTTATTACGTTTAAACAATCTGTTTTTCTAATTCAGAAATAATCATAACCGCTTTATCATAATCCTGTTGAATAGAAGCGCTCGAAGCTGGTGCATAACGGGCAAATTCGCAATTTTCAGTCAAAGCAATAAAATTCTGAACCGTTTCTGCATTGGCATTTCTAGACAATAGCAATTCTCTAATATTGTCTTTGCTCATTTCTGAAGTTTCAATATGCAGTTTTGCTTTCAAGAAATTATGCATTGCTTTTTCTAATGCGATATAGAAAGGCTCTTTGTTGTTAAGATGTTTCTTCGCTTGCGATAGATATTTCTTAGCCAGTTTATTGTTCATTCTAATTCTATTTCCAGTAACATCACTATCCATGGCTTCTTTTTTCTTTCTAGCTAAAATGATGATCGGAATAATGATAAATGGAGCAAACAGTAACCCTAAATACAGATTTGAATCATAAAAATCTTTTTTCTCAATAGGAATTAAGGCCGTTTTAGATTTAATATTTTTGAATTGATCTGCTTTTGCTATAACATTTTTAGAAGCCGTTCCTGTATTTGCTTCAGCAGGCGTTGGTCCGTCTAAAACATCAATCATAATTTCTTTTGAAGTGATGGTTTTATAAGTACCCGTACTCAAATCAAAATAAGAAAACTGCATTGGTTTGATCGCATATTTTCCTCTGTATTGCGGTACAATAGTATATTTATCTGTAATTCTTCCAGACATACCAGTCAAAGAAGTAGTCACGTTTTCATCATGAACCGGATCATACATTTCCAACGCATTTGGCACAACTGGTTTTGGAAGCGTAAATAACTTCATGTTTCCAGTTCCCTGCGCACTTACGATTAGATCAAGGCCTTCACCATTTTTAAGTGTTGTTTTTGATGGAGTAACGGTAAAATTCAATCTTCCGACAGCACCAGTAAATCCTTCCGGTTTGCTGCTTTCAGGAAGTGGTCTTACATTGATAGTTCTGGCGCCAGCAGAAACTACTTTATTGTCTTCTGTAATGATCATTTGACCAAACATATCACGGCGATTTGTTGGCAATTGTACACCAATATCTAGTGAAAGAGGTTCAATAGTAAGCTTTCCTGATTTCTGAGGATATAAAATGGTCTTTTTTAAGATTACATAATAAGCCTGCTGTCCTTGGAAAGAGCCTTGTTGTACAGAAAGCTGTTTAACATCAATATTCTGATTCCAGAAATCATTGTATTTAGGTTTTGCCAGTTCTTTAAAACCAGTAACGCCAATATTATTAAAATATAATTTGTAAACGACTGTAATAGGTTCGTTTACGTACGGATTTGTTTTTGATATTTCGGCAACGAGTTCCAATAATTCATTTCCAGAACCTTGTGGTCTGTCATTTGGATCTCTTTCCTGAGCCACTGCATTGGTTACTGTAACCTTTATTGGGGTAGTTTTATAAACTTGGCCATTGAATTCTATAGCGGCCTGTTTTATTGTAATGGCACCTTTTCGCTCTGGCTGTAAGATATAAGAATATATTTTTTGAAAAGAGCTTCGGCCATTTACCCATGATTGGCTAATTTGTTGGCTTGGCCCCGCAACCATTCTAAATCCCTCAAAAGAAGGTTGCTCGAAATTGTCTCCGTCCACATTCATGATAAAATCTATGCGAAGTCTTTCATTTATTCCAAGCGAGTTTTTGCTGACTCTGGCTTCAAATTGTACCTGAGCCATTAGTCCCTGAAAAGCGAGTAGAAATAGAATTAGGTATCTTTTCATTACTTGTTTAATCGTTGTTTATTTTAACTGTTTAATCGTTTAGTCGTTTGAATATTTCTTTTAATAAACATTAACGACTAAACGATTTAAATTATTTTACCAGTCTTTTTCTGTTTTCTTAGGACTGCCTTTTACTTTTTGAGCGTTTACTTTGTCCTGAATTTTCTTCTCTTCATTATTTACCGCATCTAATAAATTCTGAACACGCTCTTTTGATATTCCGCCAGGCTGTGGTTTTGGCTGTCCTTGGTTGTCAGATTTATCATCTTGCTTAGGATCATTTTTGCCATCTTTTTTGTCTTTGTCCTGGTCGCCTTTATCGTCTTTTTTATCCTTGTCTTTATCTTTATTGTTGTCCTTGTTTTTGTCTTTATTTTTATCCTTATCCTTGTCTTTGTCCTTGTTTTTATCTTTGTTCTGATCGTTTTTAGGTGGATTTTCTTTTAGTTTTTGTTTGGCGTAAGCATAATTGTAACGTGTTTCATCATCGGTTGGATCGTTACGTAGCGCTTGTTTGTACGCTTCAACTGCCTGCGTATAATCTTTCTCTTTCATGAAAGTGTTTCCAAGATTATGATAAGCCTTGTGTTTCTCGGGTCTCGTTTTGGCATTTTTTATCGCTTTCGCGTAAGCAAATTTAGCTTCCGAAATCTGATTTTGTCTGTAGATGGTATTTCCTAAATTGTATGGAGCAGCAGATTTTTTAGGAAATTTTGATTCCGAAATTCTATAGTTTGCTTCAGCATCAGTAAATTTATTCTGCTTATATTCTTCATTCCCAGCAGGCAATGTTTTGTCTTTTTCTTGAGCAGCAGCTGCAAAAGAAACGGTTAGTAAAATATAAAGGAGTAAATTTTTCATTCTAGTTTTATTTTTTTTCGCCACGAATTTGCTTCGCCTATTCACTATCGTTCGGGTCACTAATTGGTGCTAATTTTTTTATTTCTTTTCATTAAATAAATCCAACTCTTTGATCCAGCTTGTTTTTCTTTCCAACAAGAAAATGTCTAGGAAAAGCAGTAAAAATGCAAATCCGATAAACCATTGAAACTGCGATTGGAACTCAGCCATTTGTGTTGCTTCAAATTCTGTTTTCTGAATATTGTTCAAAGCATTTTTTACATATTCTAAAACTTCTTTTGTACTTCCGCCGTAAACATAACCACCTTTTGTTGCTTTTGCAATTGTTTTTAAACCTTCTTGATTTAATTTGGTGATAACCGTTTCTCCGTTTTGATCTTTTTGATAGCCTCTTACAACGCCATTTTCTTTTAACGGAATTGTTCCTCCTCTTTCTGTTCCAACACCAATTGTAATGATTTTCATTCCTAATTTATTGGCTTCTTCTGCTGCAGCAATCGCACCTTCAGAATGATCTTCACCATCAGAAATTAGAATTAATAATTTGCTGGTTTTACTTTTTTCATCAAAATAGGTTGATGACAATTTAATCGCTTCGTCCAACGATGTTCCTTGAGATGAAACCATTCCAGGACTCATGCTCTGTAAAAACATTTTTGCAACACTATAATCTGATGTAATTGGCAAAACTGGAAATGCGCTTCCTGCATAAGCTACAATCCCGATTCTATCACTTCCTAAATTATTAATGATCTGAGAAACGAGCTGTTTGCTTTTTTCCAAACGGCTAGGGACAACGTCTTCTGCCAGCATACTTTTAGAAACGTCGACAGCAAAAACGATATCAATACCTTCTCGTTTTACGGTTTCCATCTTGGTTCCAATCTTCGGATTTACCAAACCGATAATCAAACAGGTAAGAGCCAGAAGAATGACTACGATTTTTAAAACAGGTTTAAAAACCGATTTCTCAGGGCTCAATCTTTTTACCATTTCTAAATCACCAAATTCGCGTTGTGTTCTTCTTTTCCAATACATATTGAAAAGGAAAATACATACCACAATCGGGATAAGCAGTAAGAGATATAAATATTTTTTTTCGTCTAATTCCATAAATGTTTTTAAATTCCAATGTTGAAATTTCAAATTCCAAACTTTCAAATTTTCATTTTACTTCTAAATTAAGTTTCCAGTTTTAGATTCAAATTCAACTTGGAATTTGGAATTTAAAATTTGGAATTTCTTAATTAAATGAAGCTTCTATAAACCGTATTTCTTAATCCAACTTCTAGTAACAACAGAAAGCCTGCAAATAAAACAAAAAACCTGTACTTTTCGTCATAATCATAGAATTTCAATTCTTGAATTTCTGTTGTTTCTAACTTGTTGATTGAATTGTATATTTCTGCTAATTTAGCATTGCTTGTGGCTCTAAAATAAGTCCCATCTGTTTTTCTAGCGATGCTTCTCATTAGTTTTTCGTCAATTTCAACTTTCTGCATTTTGAATAAGAAACCGCCATTTGGAGCGTACGCGTATGGAGATTCTGCCATTCCGTTTGTTCCAAGACCAATTGTGTAAACTTTAATTCCGTATTGTTTTGCAATATCAGATGCTGTTTCTGGTTCAATAAAACCGGCATTATTAACACCATCAGTCATTAAAATAACTACTCGACTTTTTGCTTTACTGTCTTTTAGACGATTTACAGCAGTTGCCAATCCCATTCCAATTCCAGTTCCATCTTGTAGCACATTATCATATTTAATGCCTTTTATAGCTTCAAGAATTATGGCTTTATCACTCGTAACAGGAGTTTTTGTATACGCTTCAGAAGCATATAAAACCAATCCGATTCTGTCATTTGGTCTTTCTTCAACGAAATCTGCTGCAACTCTTTTCAAAGCTTCCATACGGTTTGGCTTTAAATCTTTTGCCAGCATAGATCCAGAAACGTCAATTGCCATTACAATATCAATTCCTTTTGTTGTTTTAGTCTGGTTGCTAATGTCTACTGTTCTTGGTCGTGCCAACGCTATAATCAAGGAACATAAAGCAAGAATTCTAAAAACATATAGAGCAGGTTTGAATTTTGTCCAAAACGATTCGCTGTTTTGAAATCCCGCTGTCGAACTCATTTTTAAGGTCGCCGACTGCTGGTTGCGTTTCCAGAAAAACCAGATTATCGCAATCGGAATTAATAGGAACAACCAAAGAAATTCTGGATTTAAAAAAGTGATCTTACTCATTAGTTGTTTGCTCTTTGAAGTTCAACAGAATTTAAGATTCGAGTTGTAATCTCGTTTGCATAAGTATCGCCCTCTTCATGTAAAATCATGATTTGCTGTAAACCTTGATCTTGTTTGAAAAGTAATAATTCATAATATGCTTTTGTACTCGTTTTGGTTGCTGGATTCAAAACAGTCATTGTTCCGTAACCTTTTATCCCCTGAATACCTTCGTTTGTTTGAAAATCTTCTTGTTTTACTATAATATTTTGCCCGCCTTGAGCTTCAATAATTTTTAATGTGCCTTCAAGGGTTTTGTTTAAGTCAATATCAGTTGGCTGTTTAAATTTAGATGTTGAAACGGTTACATAGAAATTGTCAATCATGCTTCCGTATGTAAAAAGTTGCATCTCCTTGATAAGAGCCATTGCTTCTTTTGGAAGTACCTTTTGCGCGTCCATTCTTTTTAAAACTTTTGGAGTTTCTATAAGAACAGCTGGATTTCCGTACGCACTTTTTACCCATTCGCCTTCTAATAATTCTTTAGACGGATGCCCAATTATATTGTCTTTTACGTAATTGAACCCTTTGGTAACCACAAAGAAAGTTGTTGTAGCAAACAATAAAAGTATGACGGCAGCAACAGCATAACCGATTCTTGCATTACGCTGTTTCTTAAGCTGTGCCTGAATTTGCTTTTGCCTTTGCGCTTCGTTTAATAATTGATCTTCTATATCCTCTGGGACTTCGGTAGGAATAGCATTATCAAGCGTTAAAATTACTTTCTGGATTTTATTTTTATCTTCTTTAATTTCGAATTCAAGCGGTTTTGATTTCGCAAATTTTACTAAATCGGCTTGACGTAAAACGCGCTCTAAGTTTTCTACTGTTTCTGGCGTAAGCGTCATTTTCTTTTGAGTAGATGCTGTTCTGATTGCAGCAATTAACTCAGAAGTTGTGCTTTCCATGGCAGGAATATGAATAGCTTCTTCGATATAATTACGAGCAATATCAGTTAGTTCACTATAATATTCTTTAATTTCACCTTTTTGAACCAGTTCTTTTTGCTCTAAGTTGTTTAATAAACTAGTCGCTTTTTCAATTGGTGTTTTGTAAACTTCCTCTTCGATTTTTTTCAGCTGGCGTTTTTTAACGTACCAATAAACAAAAGCTCCGATCCCGATAATAGCTAAGGCAATTAAAACATAAATCCACCAATTGCCGATTCCTTCGTCAACAGTGGAAATATCTTTAATGTCGTACATTTTTTGTTGTAAAGTGTCCACTTTCACAGCGGCAACTTCAACTTTAATAGAATCGCTATAAAAAGGCTTTTTGTCTATTAAAATCTTAACGCTTGGAATTGTATAACGACCAGAATCAAACTGAGTTAAGCCATATTTTTTGATTAACTCATATGTGTCATCCTTCTTTACCGTATCAACAGGATAAGATTGAATTACTTCTAATGGTCCAATGTTTTTAAGCTTAGGAAATTCAACTTTTGATTTTGAGCTTACGACCGTTTTAAGCGTCAGTTTAAACTCTGCACCAATTTTGTTTTTTGTGGTATCAATGCTTGTTTCTACTGGTTTCTGCTGGGCAAAAATCATAGTAGAAAAGAACAATAAAAATATATAAAGTTTAAATTTCATTTGATTAACGATTGAAGATTAACGATTTTTGATTTTTGATTTTTCCAAGGATTGTCAATAGTTTTCTAAAATTGTAATCTTTAATTTTTATGAATTATTTTTTGATGTTTTGATACTTAAAACAAAAATTGATTTTAATTGATTCACTTCTTCTTTTGCTTTCAGGATTTTACTAAAATCAAAAATCCTTATCTCGATTTGAAATAGCCTAATAGTTTAGTAACGTAATTTTCGTCTACTCTGGTATTTACAATTCCTGCTCCAGATTTACGGAAGGTATCTTTAAAATAATTTAGTTTCTCCTGATAGTGCTTCTCATAATTCATACGAACAGCTTTTGAACTTGTATCAACCAATTGTATTTTTCCTGTTTCAGAATCCAGCATGGAGACCATTCCTAAATTTGGAATTTTTTCTTCACGCATGTCATAAACACGAACACCAGTAATATCATGTTTTTTAGAAGCAATTTTTAAAGTATGCTCATAAGAATCAGACATAAAATCTGAAATCATAAAAATAATGGCTTTCTTTTTTTGAGTTCCAGATAAAAATTTCAAGGCTTGAGCAATGTCTGTTTTATGACTTTTTGGCTCAAATTCAATCAATTCACGGATGATGCGAAGTACGTGAGAACGTCCTTTTTTGGGCGGAATATATAATTCGACAGTATCAGAAAATAGTATTAGACCAATTTTATCATTATTCTGTGTAGCCGAAAAAGCCATCGTTGCCGCAATTTCGGTTACGATGTCTTTCTTGAATTGATTTTTAGAACCAAAAGATTCAGAACCCGAGATATCAACCATTAAAACCATGGTTAGTTCGCGTTCTTCTTCAAATACTTTAACGTGAGCTTCGTTATAGCGTGCGGTTACATTCCAATCGATGTTACGAATATCATCTCCGTATTGGTATTGACGCACCTCGCTAAACGTCATTCCTCGTCCTTTAAATGAAGAGTGGTATTCTCCCGAAAAGATATGATTGCTCAGTCTTTTCGTTTTGATTTCTATTTTCCGTACTTTTTTTAAAAGCTCTTTTGTATCCATTTGATTTGTTTAAAGTTTAAAGTTTAAAAGTTTCAAGTTTGTCTTGTAACAACTTGAAACCTGAAACTTGAAACAAATTTTTAAGGTACCTCAATCTCGTTAACGATTTTATTGATAATGTCTACAGAAGTAATGTTTTCTGCTTCTGCTTCGTAAGTGATTCCAACTCTGTGACGTAAAACATCGTGAACAACTGCGCGAACGTCTTCTGGAATTACATATCCGCGACGTTTGATGAAAGCATAGCATTTTGCAGCATTAGCCAAGTTGATACTTCCACGAGGAGAAGCTCCAAAACTGATAAGCGGTTTTAAATCGGCTAATTTATATTTTTCTGGATAACGAGTAGCAAAAATGATATCCAAGATATATTTCTCAATTTTTTCGTCCATATAAACTTCACGAACTGCTTCTTGAGCACGTAAAATCTGGTCAACAGAAACTACCGGATTTACTTTTTCGTACGTTCCTTTTAAGTTTTGGCGAATTACAAAACGCTCTTCGTCAATTTTTGGGTAGTCGATTACAGTTTTTAGCATAAAACGGTCAACCTGTGCTTCAGGAAGTGCATAAGTACCTTCTTGCTCAACAGGGTTTTGCGTTGCTAATACCAAGAACGGACGATCTAGTTTAAAAGTAGAGTCACCAATAGTAACTTGTTTTTCCTGCATCGCCTCCAAAAGTGCTGATTGAACTTTTGCAGGAGCACGGTTAATCTCATCGGCAAGCACGAAATTGGCGAAAATCGGTCCTTTTTTAATTGAAAACTCGTTTGCTTTAATGTTGTAAATCATGGTTCCGATAACATCGGCAGGTAATAAATCTGGCGTAAACTGGATACGGCTGAAAGATCCTTGAACCGCTTGTGAAAGCGTATTGATGGCTAAAGTTTTTGCCAGACCAGGAACTCCTTCCAATAAAATATGCCCTTGTCCAAGTAATCCGATCAATAGACGCTCGACCATATGTTTCTGACCCACAATAACTTTGTTCATTTCCATTGTAAGAAGGTCTATAAAAGCACTTTCTCTTTCAATTTTTTCATTTATCGCTCTAATGTCTAAAGTCGTTGTATTTTCTTCCATATAAATATTTTTAAAACCTTGATTTTTACGCCTAATTTTTGAGAGTGCAAATTGAATATTTTTTGATAAGTAAGATGTTAAAGAATGGTTAAAACTTCGACCAATGACTTAATTTTAAGGACTAATTGTGAATCTATTTTTATATTTTTAAGAACTTTGATGATTATGTTTTATAAAAGCATAATTATTACCAAAAATAACGCATAATTATTATGAGCAAAACAGTCTTATCGCCTATAATTTCGGGCACTATGAATTGGGGAGTTTGGGATAAAAACCTTACAACCAAAGAAATGGAAAACATGATACAAGTGAGTATCGAAAACAAAATTACGACTTTTGATCACGCGGATATTTACGGTTCGTATACGACCGAAGCCGATTTTGGAAAAGCCTTTCACGCAAGTAAAATTGATCGTGAAAAATTACAATTAATTACCAAGTGCGGTATTCAGATGATTGCTGAAAAACGCCCTGAAAACAAAATCAAACATTACGATTATTCTAAAGACTATATTATTAAGTCTGTAGAAACATCTTTGAAGAATTTAAAAACAGATTATGTAGATGTTTTTTTACTTCATAGACCAAGTCCGTTAATGCAGGCTGATGAAATCGCCGAAGCAGTAGAAAAGTTAAAGGGAGAAGGAAAGATTATTGATTTTGGTCTTTCAAACTTTACAAGTTCTCAAACAGAATTAATTCGTCAGAAAACAGAAGTTAGCTACAATCAAGTGCAATTTTCGGCTACGCATTACGAACCAATGCTTGACGGAAGCTTAGATTATATGCAGACTAACGGAATTCGTCCATTGTCTTGGAATCCGCTTGGAACTGTTTTTAGAGAAGATACAAAACAGACGCGCCGCTTGAAAAAACTGTTTTCAGTTTTATTAGAAAAATATCATTTAGGAGCAGACACGCTTTTACTATCATGGATTTTGAAACATCCAGCAAAAGTTATTCCTATTGCAGGAACTGTTAACGTTGCCAGAATTCAGTCTTTATCTAAAGCAGTTGAATTAGAAATGGACAAAGAAGACTGGTTTGCCATCTGGACAGAAAGTATGGGCGACGATGTGCCTTAATTTATACTATTCTGAAAAATGATATGCCTTGAAAAATTTGAGAGAAAAGATTATTCTGAATTGATCGATTCTGTCAAAAATGCCAAAGATTTAATGCAGTTTGGAGGGCCAGAATTTACTTTTCCCTTAACGGAGAGTCAAATAGATAGAACACTTTCTGATGAAAACCGAATGGCCTTTAGAGTTGCAAATAGTTCTAACGGAAATACGATTGGACATTGCGAAATTTACTTTAAAGATGATTCTGCAAAATTGGGACGGATTCTAATTATTGACGAAAAACAGCGAGGAAAGGGAATTGGAGAAAAAATGGTGAGCTTATTGTTGCAATTTATTTTTGAAAACAGAAAAGAAAGAAACATTGAATTGAATGTCTTCGATTTTAATATTGGAGCTCAAAAGTGTTATGAGAAAGTTGGTTTTACGATTAATCCCGATAAAAAACTCCTAAGAGAAGTTGAGGGAGAAACTTGGACAGCGCTCAATATGGTATTGAATTTAGAAGAATGGAAAAATAAGAATTAAATTATTTTGCCACAGATTAAGGGCATTCATAGAGTTAAAAGCCATTTTTAATTCTTAAAGCAATGACCATAAAAAAAAAACAGCTATTCTGCTTTTTAGAATAGCTGTTTTTTATGTTTTAGAGTTTTTATTTTAAAACGAGAGTGTTCATGTTTGTGATTTGTCCATTTACCACCACCACATTAGGAACAACTAAAGCTGGCAATTGTGAACTTGCATCAAGAGTAATTGTTACGGAATAAGTTCCTGCCGGAATACCATTTAGCTGAAATACTCCTAGTTCATCCGTATAAGCTGAAACTGTTGTGTCTCCAACCTGAACTGATACTAAAGACTGGAAAGTAAAAGGCGTTACAATTCCTTTGATTATACCAGATGTTGCGTTTGTAGAAACTCTAATTACAGGATGTAAATTGAAGTTGCCAGAATTGCCAGCTTCTACAACAACAGAATGTTCTACATCAAAATCTAATAAAAAGTCATAAGTTACACCTGCTGTCAATGTTTGGTTAACTTTTAATTTTAAACCCGACTGTTGGGCGCTTGGTGTTTTTAAAGGATAAGTCGTACCGTCTTTGACAACAGTATTATGCTCTCCAAGAATTAATCGAATTTGGCCTAAATATCCAGATGCCACTTCGTTATCTGCCAAAAGAACATTTACACCGCCAGTTAAATCCAATAAATTATATATTCCAGGTTTGATGTTTCCTATGCTAACCCATCCATCTTCGCCAGTTTCAGAAGTGCTTTTAATTTTAACGTCTAAAACTTCAACGTTTACCTGATCGTAATCACCCGGTGCATCTGTCATTCGTACACTTACTTTTGAAGTTTGTGAACCATCATTACTATCACTACTGCTACAGCTTGCTAGAAATAGAGTAGATAATGACGCCAAGAGAAAAATTCTAAATTTGAGGTTTACAGCTTTCATAAGCTTCTTTGTTTTAAATTAGTAAATTTATAACGCAGAACGAACTTCATTTAGTGCTTTTATGCCGTAATTTTGTGTTGAATTAATCAAATCTTAAGGAAGAGGAAGGTTGATTAAACACGATTTTAATCCTAAAAAAATGATGCATTATTTTAATCTGTGTCAAAAAAATAAATAGTTTAAAATGAAAAAGACAGTTTTAATTACTGGAGCTACAAGCGGAATTGGAAAAGCAACCGCTCAGATTTTAGCAAAAAACAATTATAAGGTAGTGCTTTGCGGAAGACGTACAGACCGTTTAGAAGAACTTGAAAAAGAGCTTTCGACTTTTACAGAAGTGCATTCTTTAGCATTTGATGTTCGAAACAAAGAAGAAGTTTTAGAAAAAATAGCTGCCTTGCCAAAAGATTTTTCTACGATTGACGTTTTAATTAATAATGCGGGAAATGCTCATGGTTTAGATCCAATTCAGAATGGAAATTTAGACGATTGGGATGCCATGATTGATATTAATGTGAAAGGTCTTTTATATGTTTCCAAAGCAATTATTCCGCAAATGGTAGAGAGGCAATCAGGGCACATTATTAATATTGGTTCAACAGCGGCAAAAGAAGTTTACCCAAACGGAAATGTATACTGCGGTTCTAAACACGCCGTTGATGCCATTACAGCAGGAATGCGAATCGATTTAAATCCGTTTGGAATTAGAGTTGGCGGTATTCATCCAGGAATGGTAGCAACAGAATTTAGCGAAGTGCGTTTTAAAGGAGATGTTGAAAGAGCAGCAAATGTTTATAAAGGATTTGATCCGCTGCAGGCAGAAGATATTGCGGATATTATTCACTTTGTGGTTTCGAGACCTTATCATGTAAATATTGCCGATTTGGTTGTGATGAGTACGGCACAGGCGTCTTCGACGATTGTAAAGAAAAATATTTAAATAAAATCGAATGTAGAGACGCACAGTAGTGCGTCTTTTTTTTAATTTTAAGTTTTAATAAATTAAATTAGTGCGAATTAGTGCAATTCGTGGCAAAATAAAACCGACATGATTAATAAACGCCTTTTAATTAAAAATCTCCTCGCTCATAATGACGAAAGCAGTTTTTATGATAAGAAAAGGCAATTGAATCTTCATTCCAGAGAAGGAAAAGGAAAGTTCTTAAAGCATATTTGCGCATTATCCAATTCCAATCCTAACAACAATTCTTATATCGTAGTTGGAGTAGAAGATCAGGATAACGAAATTGTCGGTGATGACTTCTTTGATGATAGCCGAATTCAGAATCTGGTCAATGCTTTTTTAGAAAATCCGCCTAAGATTCAATACGAAAACGTTCCTTTTCCAAACCTTCCAAAAGACAAAGTAATCGGTCTGGTTACCATCAAACCTAAAAGCAAAATCTCTTACTTTAAAAAAGGAATTCACACTATTCTTGCTAATAGCATTTTTATAAGACGTGGCAGTAATTCGATCCCTTTAGAAGAATATGAGGAAATAGAGAAAAACAATCAGAATACAGAAACCGTAATTGGGATAGAAAACAGTTCTCGAAATAGTATTCAATATACACTAGACGGCGTTATTGATTTTATGAATTTCAGACATAAAGATATGTCGCCAAAATATCATGTTTTCAAGGAACTGTTTGTAATCTGCTGGGCTGGAGTTCCTAAAAAACTTCGTGATAAAACATATCTTTCAAGAGTTGATATCGAATTGATAAACGAACAGATTAAACTTTTTTATTCTGCACAAGATGTGGTTACGATCGAATATAACGACGATACTTTTACTATTACTGAATATGTTCCGTTGGGATTAAATGACAAAACGAGTTATTATCCGCTTGAAGAACAAACGATCCATTTTTTTGATAACGGATATTATAAAATTGATCGTCAAATGCTTTTTCAGCCACCAGAATTCAATCGAAAAATGCTGCATCATATTTATAATTCTAACATAGCGCTGCTTAGAAAACTGGAGAAAGAAATTTCTCTATCTGAACGCGAAATGAAAGATCTGGAAAACCTTCCTTCCACTTTTATGATTTGTCATTTGAATGGTTTCGAAGATGCCAGGCAAAAATTAATCGATGCAAAATTGCTTTTGAAACCTTATAAGAATATCTATTCTTCTTTTAAAGAAGCTTTACGAGTTTTGCGCAAAATGAAATATGATGTGCAGTAAGAAAGGTTCTAAGGTTTTTCTGTAGAGACGCACCGCAGTGCGTCTACGTCAGCATATCGATAAAGATTGTGTTAGACGCACTGCAGTGCGTCTCTACGATAATATACAGGAACTAAATAAATCGCTTGATTTATTTTTTCTATTGAAAATTCAAATACTTTTTTACCTCTTCATACGGAAATATAAGCTCTTTTGGGCCATCAGCGTAAGATGCAGCTTCATATGAGTTGTAATATAAAAGTAAGCCAGCCGAAGTGTAAAAGATGTTTTGAGGAAGCTGAAATTTATCATTTTCAAACATTAAACCTGTAGCATTAATATTGGCTTTTTCTGGAATTTTATATTTTGCTCTAAAAGTTTTTTCAGCGAAAGCTTTAAATTCTTTTTCGTTTTTGAATAATTGTTTGTTGAAAATCGCTTTTCCTGTTTTTTTATCGAATAATAAGGAACGGTAGCCTTGATATCCGTGAGCGCCTCCAGTAAAAGTATAATGATCAATTTTAAGGTTTAAAACCTGATCAGATTCAAATTCGATATTTCCAATAATTTTTGCTTCCCAGCCAAAAGTGTCATTTGGGAATTTCTCATGCATTTCTTCGTAAGAAGCAATAAACGATTTTGCCAACGATTTATAATCATCAACTTTTACTGAATCTTCTTCGAAAAATACAATCTCCTTAATAACAGCAAAGACTTTTTTATTGATGCTGTCTGATGTTACTTTAATATTTTTAGCAATAGGAACTTCTATCGTGATTTTCGGGCAGTCATTTGCGCACGGTACAGTAGATTTCTCTTCAAACGTTTCATTTTCAAATGAAAGCTCTTTTTTGCAACTTGTAAAAATCAAACACAAAAAGAGTATAAATAAGTAATTTTTCATATCAAAAAGTGTTAATTATCTACAAAGGTAAGAAGTTGTATCGCGATAAAATAAATTAAGCGGTAAATTTGTACAAGAATTAAAGAATTTAAATTTATAACTATATGAAATTCAATACAAAAGTAATACACGGAGGACAGCATCATGATCCAAGTACAGGTGCAGTTATGCCACCAGTATATCAGACTTCAACATTTGTGCAAACAAGTCCGGGAAAACCTTTGGCGGATTACGAATACAGTAGAGCATCTAATCCGACTCGTACTGCTTTAGAAGATGCTTTGGCAAGTATTGAAAATGGAACCCGCGGATTGGCATTTTCGTCTGGTCTTGCTGCAACAGACTGCGTTTTAAGATCTTTTAAAGCAGGAGACGAAATTATTGCAATGGATGATTTGTATGGTGGAACTTACAGAATGTTCTCTCGCGTTTATAAAGATTCGGGTATTAAATTTCATTTTGTTGATATGACAAATATCGAAAAACTGAAAAGTTTAATCAACGAAAACACTAAACTAATTTGGGTAGAAACACCAACAAATCCGTTGATGAAATTGGCGGACATTCAAGAAATAGCAAAAATCACGCAGGAGAAAAAAATTCTTCTTGCAGTAGATAATACTTTTGCAACTCCATATTTACAAAAGCCTCTTGATTTAGGAGCGGACATTGTTATGCACTCTGCAACAAAATATTTAGGAGGACATTCTGATGTTATTGCTGGAGCTTTAATTGTAAAAGACGCAGCCCTTGGAGATCAATTGCATTTTCAGCAATTTGCAACAGGAGCGACTCTTGGACCAATGGATAGCTTTTTAGTTTTAAGAGGAATCAAAACTTTGGCTTTAAGAGTTCAGAGACACTGTGAAAATGGAGAAAAAGTGGTTGAGTATTTAAGCAATCATCCAAAGATTAAAACGGTTTATTATCCAGGTTTAAAAAATCATCCTTTTCATGAAATTGCAAAGAAACAGATGAAAGCGTTTGGCGGAATGGTTTCGTTTGATTTTAAGTCAGGGAAAAAAGAAGATTCTATTGCGTTTTTAGAAAAATTGAAAGTATTTACATTAGCTGAATCTTTAGGTGGAGTAGAATCATTGGCAAATCACCCAGCTTTAATGACTCACGCATCGATTCCTGCAGATAAAAGAGCAGAAGTTGGTATTACTGATGATTTGGTAAGATTAAGTGTTGGCATCGAAGATGCAGAAGATTTAATCGCAGATTTAGAGCAAGCTTTGGCTTAAGATAAATTCCAATAAAAACTAAAATCCCAAATTCCGCTTTTAATAGTTTTGGAATTTGGGATTTTTTATATTTTGGGATTTAATTTTTTTAGAATTCTAAATAGTGGATGTATCCAAAATTAAACCAAACCTGCCAATCGTTAGATTTGTTTTCTTTGTAAATATCTTTGTTTGGGTTTAATCCGTCGATCCAGTCTGAACTGTACATATGAAAACGAGTTTCAAACATTAGATCGCTCATGGTAGTTAGTTTATAGTGAACTCCAACTGCTGCTGTAGCAGCTAAAGCTACGCCAGTTTCAGTAGAAAAACCATGTGCACGTCCGTCAGATGGAGTTAAGTATTTTCCTGGAGTATTATCAGGAAGTGTAATGTCTCCTAAATGAGATCCAACTTTTGCCGAATAATAGCTTACTTGAACTCCAAAAGCACCATACGGACTGAAGCTACCAACTGTGTTTTCGAAGTCGTGGATTTTCATAAAAGGAGAAAATTCTAGCTGTGCTCCCAAACTTACTATGCTTGAACTTGCATGCATGTTTCTTAATTGCGTTGCAAATACCCCGTTAGGCTTGTATTCAACCCACTGGCCATGATGCTTTAAGTTGGTTCTACTGTATGATAGGTCAGATCTTACTTTAAAATGTTCTGTAAAATAGTTTTCTCTATTGTTATTGGCAGAGAAGTTTATGAAGTGCATGATTCCAATGCCAAAGCCTGTGTTTCCGACATTATTATCAAAGTTGTTTCTTTCTCCAAAATCGGACTGCAAAGTTACTGGTCCTGCATAGATTCCGATCTCTTGGGCCAATCCTTGTGCTGATACAGCAGTTGAGATGCCCAGTAAGGCAAATAATGTGATAAATAGGTGCTTAGGCATTTTTTAGGGGCTTACAAATCGAGGCAAATATATAAAAAACATAATCGATTCAAAATATTAAATTGCTGTATTGAAAAATAAGTAACAAAATACTTAATTTACTAACTTTTAAAAGGTGATTTGCATGTAAACACCTACATGAAAAATGTGTTTTTTTTGGAATGTTTGAAAAAACCACAAATCGTTTCAAAAAAGTGAAAATTATAACATCGAATCATTATTTGCCATATCTTTGTCAGTTAAAACGAAAACGTTTTCTTAAACACAATTTCTTGTTTTTATAAGAGTGAAAATTAAATCTAAATTATCTGAAAATTTATTTCAAAGATGGAACAAAAAATAAATGAATTTATGGCTCTTGTTGAGTCAAAAAATCCAAACGAGCCAGAATTTCTTCAAGCAGTTAGAGAATTCGCAGAAACTGTAATTCCGTTTATTTCTGAACGTAAGAAATATGATGGAAAGAATATCCTTTTAAGAATCGCTGAACCGGAAAGATCAATAATATTCAGAGTTCCATGGGTAGACGATAAAGGAGAAATTATTGTGAATAGAGGTTTCAGAATTCAAATGAACTCTGCAATTGGACCTTATAAAGGAGGGATTAGATTTCACCATACAGTAAATCTATCAGTTTTAAAATTCCTTGCTTTCGAACAAGTTTTCAAAAACAGTTTGACAACTCTTCCAATGGGTGGAGGTAAAGGTGGTTCTGATTTTGATCCAGAAGGAAAATCAGACGGAGAAATTATGCGTTTCTGCCAGTCATTCATGACAGAATTATGCCGTCATATTGGTCCAGATCTTGACGTTCCAGCTGGAGATATTGGTGTTGGAGCAAGAGAAATTGGTTATTTGTTCGGACAATATAAAAGAATTAGAAATGAATTTACAGGAGTTTTAACTGGAAAAGGTTTGGCTTACGGTGGTTCATTAATCAGACCAGAAGCTACAGGATATGGAGTCGTATATTTTACAGATCAAATGCTTCGTACTATTGGTCATGAAATTAAAGGCAAGAGAGTTGCTATTTCAGGATTCGGAAACGTGGCTTGGGGAGTAGCTTTAAAAGTAAATGAATTAGGAGGTAAAGTTGTTACAATCTCTGGTCCTGACGGATACATTTATGACGAAGAAGGTATCTCTGGAGAAAAAATTGACCATATGGTCGAAATGAGAGCTACTGGAGACAATAGAGCAGAAAGATATTTAGAGAAATATCCAAATGCGATATTCCATAAAGGGAAAAGCCCTTGGGAAGTAAAAGTAGATATCGCAATTCCATGTGCTACTCAAAACGAATTAAATGGTGATGATGCTAAGAAATTAATCGATAATGGTGTTTTATGTGTAACTGAAGCTGCAAACATGCCTTCTACATTAGATGCTATTAAACTTTTCTTAGACAATAAAGTGTTATTCGCTCCAGGAAAAGCTGCAAATGCTGGTGGTGTTGCTGCTTCTGGATTAGAAATGACTCAAAACTCAATTCGTTTAAATTGGACTAGTGAAGAGGTAGACTTGAGATTAAAAGAAATCATGGTTGGAATTCATAATCAATGTAAAAAATACGGTGCTGAAGAAGACGGATATGTTAACTACGTAAAAGGAGCAAACATTGCCGGATTTGTAAAAGTTGCCGATGCGATGCTTGCACAAGGTGTAGTTTAAGATTCGCTCACAATAATTAAAAATGCCCTCGATTATCTAAATAAGATGTCGGGGGCATTTTATTTAGGCTAAAAATTAAATAAAATCCCGTTTGTATTATATTTGTCAATTCGAATACATTAAATGATGAAAAAAGTATTTTGCTGCAGTTTGCTTTTATTTCTAATTCAATTTTGCGGGGCGCAGAGCAAGTTGTCTTGGCAAGGATATTTTTCATTTAATGAAATAAAAGATATTTCAGAATCGACTGCAAGTATATTTGCGGCTTCAGAAAACGCACTATTTTCAAGAAATATAACGACCAATGTTCTAAAATCGACCACTACTGTGGATGGACTTTCGGGTCAGACAATTTCTGCAGTTTATTATAGTGAATCATTCAAAAAAACAATAATCGGTTACGAAAACGGTTTGATGATCTTGGTTAACGATGTTGATGGAAGTATTGTAAAAGTTGTAGATATAATTAACAAACAACTTCCGGCAAATACTAAAAAGATCAATCATTTTATGGAAAACAATGGCTTGGTATATGTTTCTTGCGATTTCGGAATTGTTCAGTTCAATCTTAAAACTTCGCAATTTGGCGACACCTATTTTATTGGAGATAACGGAGCAGAAATAAGCGTTAGGCAAACCACAATGTTTAACGGATTTATTTTTGCGGCAACAGCTAGTGGTATTAGAAGAGCTGATAGTTCAAATGCTAATTTAATAGATTACAGCCAATGGACTGTTGTAAATGCAGGAAGCTGGTCTGGTGTTGAGGCTTTAGACACAGAACTTATTGCTGTAAATGATTCTGGATATATTCATAGATTCAATTCAAGTGCATTTGTAGGTTTTTCGCAATTGCCTCAGGCCGCTGTTGATGTAAGAGCAAAAAATCATAATTTATTTATTACAACTGCCAGTACGGTTTATGTGTACAATAATCAGATGGTGCTGAATCGTCAGATTTCAAATGCTCAGGTTTTAGATAATACCTTAAATTTTAGCTGTGCAACTGCAATTGGAAATCAGATTTTTATCGGAACAAAAGAAAAAGGTTTGTTTGTTTCTACTTTAAATAACGTTACGGCTTTCGAAAATAGCACACCTAGCGGCCCAATACGCAATAATATTTTCTCTATAGATACAGGTTCAAGTACTTTATGGGCAGTTTATGGCGATTATGACGTTTCGTATAATCCATATCCTTTAGATAGTTACGGAATTAGCCGATTTAATGCTTCAAGATGGTTAAATATTCCATATTCTGAGATGTATGATGCAAAGACAATAACTAGAATCAGCATAAATCCGAATAATGAAAAACACGTTTATGCTAGTTCTTTTTTCTCAGGATTAGTAAAAATAGAAAATGATGTCCCTACTCTTTTATATAATGAGGAAAATAGCGGTTTGGAGTCTATTACCACGGAGGGGCCAAATTATATAGACGTTCGAATCAATGCAACAGCTTTTGATAGATCTGGAAATCTTTGGGTGACTAATAGTAGAGTTAATAACGGATTGAAAGTTTTAAAAACAAATGGGCAGTGGGGTGGTTATGCAATGACTTCGATTTTAGGCAATGCAGAAGCCGAAAGCTATTCAAGTATAGCTGTTGATCGCAATAATGTAAAATGGATTGGAACTTATAGAAATGGAGTTGTTGGGTTTAATGAAAGCACAAATACATTCAAAAAAATGACTTTTGGCGCTGATGCAGGTAATCTGCCAATAGAAGACGTTAGAACTCTAGCAATCGATACAAAAAATCAGCTTTGGATAGGGACAACAAAAGGGTTGAGGGTTTTGTCTAATGTCTCAAGTTTTCAATCGGAAAATCAGTTAAAAGCAAATCCAATTATCATAACCGAAGACGATTTGGCTCAAGAGCTGCTCTACGAACAATTTATAACTTCTATAGCTGTTGACGGAGCAAACAATAAATGGATTGGAACTGCAGATTCTGGAGTGTTTATGGTTTCGCCAAATGGGCAGGAAACCAAATATCATTTTACAATAAACAATTCGCCACTACCAAGTAATTATGTAAATGATGTCAAGATAAATTCTAAAACAGGAGAAGTTTTTATTGCAACTAGTAAAGGACTAGTTTCTTTTGGCGGAATTGCAACAGAAGCAAATGATGATTTGAGTAATGTATATGTTTATCCGAATCCGGTGCGTCCGACGTATACAGGAACGGTTAAAGTTGCTGGATTAATTGATAAAGCAAATGTCAAAATCACAGATATCGAAGGAAACTTGGTTTACGAAATAACTTCTTCAGGCGGAACAATTGAATGGGACACAACTGCTTTTGGAAAATACAAAGTAGCTTCTGGAGTTTATATGGTTTTTATTTCTGGAGAAGATGGTGGGGAAACTAAAGTTAAAAAAGTAATGATAATTCGTTAGTATTCAGTCGCAGTTTTCGGTCACAGTCACAGTTTTTAGTTTTGGATAGGAATCTAAAATCTAAAATCTACAATCTAAAATTAAAAATGCTCGTCAAAACCAAAGCCATAGTAATTTCATCTTTAAAGTTTCAAGAAAAAAGCTTGATTGTAAAATGCTTTACACTTTCAAGCGGATTGAAATCTTATTTTGTGCGTGACGCTTTTTCAAGCCGAAAAGCAAGTCAGAAGATTGCTTATTTTCAGCCTTTTTCAATTTTAGAAATCGAAGCAGTTCATAAAAATAAAGGGACGCTTGAAAATTTTAAGGAAATAAAAACGGCTATTCCCTTTCAGAGTATACATACTGATATTGTGAAAAGTACAATGGTAATGTTTCTTTCAGAAATGCTTCATTATTCCATTCAGGAAGAAGAAAAAAACGAACAGCTTTTCCTGTTTTTAGAAACGGCATTAACGTGGTTGGATCATCATGATGAGATTTCTAATTTTCATTTAATCCTGCTTTTAGAAATAACAAAATATCTTGGCTTTTATCCAGATCTTTCAGAAAATAATCTTCCTTTTTTTGAAATGAATGAAGGTGTTTTTACGCTTTTTCAAAATGGAAATGTGTTGCCTGAACACGAAACCAATTTGTTTAAAAAGCTTTTGGATTTAAAATTCGATAACGATCAAAAAATATTTCATGTTTTAGAAAGGCAAATCCTTCTGAAAATTATAATTGATTATTACAGTTTGCATTTGGAAGGATTCAAAAAACCTAAATCTTTAGAGATTTTAAAAGAAGTTTTCTCTTAAACCGATAAAAAGGGCAATATTTGTTGCGGAATCTACTCGAAATTTCCTGAAATCGGTCTTTTTTCCATGATATTTTCTCTATTTTACTCAAAATTCCTTACTTTCGCACCTCGTTTAAGAAAAGGATAAAATGAGTACAAAATTTACTGAATACAAAGGACTTGACTTACCAACTGTAGCGTCTGAAGTTCTTGATTTTTGGAAGAAAGAAAATATATTTGAAAAGAGTGTAACAACTCGCGAAGGTGCTGAACCTTTCGTATTTTTTGAAGGTCCGCCTTCAGCAAACGGATTGCCTGGAATTCACCACGTAATGGCACGTGCGATTAAAGATATTTTTTGCAGATATAAAACTCAAAAAGGTTTTCAAGTAAAAAGAAAAGCCGGATGGGATACTCACGGTTTGCCTGTAGAATTAGGTACTGAAAAAGAATTAGGAATTACAAAAGAAGATATTGGTAAAACCATTTCGATCGAAGAATATAACGAAGCGTGTAAAAAAACCGTTATGCGTTATACTGACGTATGGAATGATTTGACCGAAAAAATGGGGTATTGGGTTGATATGGAAGATCCATATGTGACTTACAAACCAAAATATATGGAATCTGTTTGGTGGCTTTTGAAACAAATCTACGATAAAGGCTTGTTGTACAAAGGATACACGATTCAGCCATATTCTCCGAAAGCAGGAACAGGACTTTCTTCTCACGAAGTAAATCAGCCTGGTGCTTATAGAGATGTTACGGATACTACAATTGTAGCGCAATTCAAAACTTTACCAGAAACTTTACCAAGCTTTTTACAAGGTTTTGGAGATATTCACATTTTAGCTTGGACGACAACGCCTTGGACACTTCCGTCGAATACAGCTTTGACAGTTGGTCCAAAAATCGACTATGTTTTAGTTAAAACTTTCAATCAATATACTTTTGAGCCAATCAATGTTATTTTGGCTAAAAACTTAGTTGGAAAACAATTCGGGAAAGGATATTTCGTAAGCGAAGATGATGCTGATTTTGACAACGTTAAAAACGGCGACAAAAAATTGCCATATAAAATCTTAACTGAGGCAAAAGGAGCAGATTTAGTAGAAATCCGTTACGAGCAATTATTGCCTTATGTATTGCCATATCAAAATGCAGAAAATGCATTTAGAGTAATTTCTGGAGACTTCGTTACAACAGAAGACGGAACAGGAATTGTGCATACAGCTCCGACTTTTGGTGCAGATGATGCTAAAGTTGCTAAAGAAGCAAAACCAGAAGTGCCGCCAATGTTGGTTCTTGACGAAAACGGAACCGCAGTCCCATTAGTAGATTTACAAGGAAAATTCACTTCTCATGTAGGTGATTTAGCTGGTAAATATGTTAAAAACGAATATTACGATGCAGGACAAGCTCCAGAGAAATCTGTTGATGTTGAAATCGCTATTCGTCTTAAAGAAGAAAACAAAGCTTTTAAAGTTGAAAAATACGTGCACAGTTATCCACACAGTTGGAGAACAGACGAGCCGTTACTATACTATCCTCTAGATTCATGGTTCATCAAAGTAACCGATGTAAAAGATAGAATGTTCGACCTGAACGAAACTATCAATTGGAAACCTAAATCTACTGGTGAAGGACGTTTTGGAAATTGGCTTAAAAATGCTAATGATTGGAACTTATCTCGTTCTAGATATTGGGGTATTCCGTTGCCAATTTGGAGAACAGAAGATAAAACGGAAGAAGTTATTATCGGTTCTGTTGAAGAATTGTACAATGCAATCGAAAAATCAATCGAAGCAGGTTTCCAAAAAGAAAATCCATTTAAAGGGTTTGAGATTGGAAATATGTCTGAATCAAACTATGATTTAATTGACTTGCATAAAAATGTTGTTGATGCCATTACTTTAGTTTCTGCTTCTGGGAAACCAATGAAGCGCGAAAGTGATCTAATCGACGTTTGGTTCGATTCTGGAGCAATGCCTTATGCGCAATGGCACTATCCTTTTGAGAACAAAGATAAAATTGATGGAAACAAAGATTTTCCAGCGAACTTCATTGCCGAAGGAGTAGACCAGACACGTGGATGGTTCTATACCTTACATGCTATCGGAACTTTGGTTTTTGATAAAATAGCTTACAAAAATGTAGTTTCAAACGGTCTTGTTTTGGATAAAAATGGAATTAAAATGTCTAAGAGTAAAGGAAATACGATAGACCCATTTAAAACCATTGCAGAAAACGGCCCAGATGCTACACGCTGGTATATGATTATGAATGCAAATCCGTGGGATAACTTGAAGTTTGATCTTGAAGGAATTGCTGAGGTTAAACGTAAATTCTTCGGAACTTTATACAACACATATTCTTTCTTTTCGTTATATGCTAACATCGATGGATTTAAATATGCAGAAGCTGAAATCCCGTTAAACGAAAGACCAGAAATCGATCAATGGATTATTTCTGAATTACATTCGCTAATCAAATTTGTTGACGAATGTTACGAAGATTATGAGCCAACAAAAGCGACAAGAGCCATTTCTGACTTCGTTCAGGAAAACTTAAGTAACTGGTACGTGCGTTTATGCCGTCGTCGTTTCTGGAAAGGAGAATATGCAAAAGATAAAATTGCAGCTTACCAAACGCTTTATACTTGTTTGCTTACAATCAGTAAACTAAGCGCTCCAGTAGCTCCATTTTTTATGGATAAATTATACAGAGATTTGACAGCTTCTACGGGAACCGAGGATTTTGCTAGTGTTCACTTGGCTGAATTCCCGAAATTTGTCGAAAACTTTGTTAATAAAACGTTAGAGAGCAAAATGCAGAAGGCGCAAACGATCTCATCTTTGGTTTTATCACTACGTAAAAAAGAGATGATAAAAGTTCGTCAACCTCTGCAAAAGGTAATGATTCCGGTACTTGACGACAATCAGCGTGCTGAAATCGAGGCTATTTCTGACCTTGTGAAAGCTGAAGTAAACGTAAAAGAAATCGAACTTTTAGACGATGCTTCAGGTATTTTGGTAAAACAAATTAAGCCTAATTTCAAAGCCCTTGGACCACGTTTCGGGAAAGATATGGGTCTGATTTCTAAGGAGATACAAGGTTTTTCTGCAGATCAGATTAATCAGTTAGACAAGCAAGGAACGCTAGATATTGTTATTGCAGGAAATAGTGTAACTTTATCATTAGAAGATGTGGAAATTACATCGCAAGATATCGAAGGATGGTTGGTTGCTAATTCAAACGGAATAACAGTTGCGCTTGATATTACTCTTACCGAAGAATTAAAAAATGAAGGTATCGCTAGAGAATTAGTAAATAGAATACAAAACATTCGTAAAGATTCAGGATTTGAGGTTACGGATAAGATTAAAGTTCAAATAAAGAGAGACGGCATTTTAGAAGATGCAGTTTCGAAAAATGAAGGCTATATTAAGTCTGAAACATTAACAGACGAACTCGTTTTTGCTGACACGTTAGAAAACGGCACAGAAATTGAGTTTGATGACATTAGAACCATTATATTAATTTCAAAATAGTAGAAAATGATAGATGAAATTACAAGATACTCTGATGCTGATTTAGCAGAGTTCAAAGAGATAATCCAAGCAAAAATTAAAAAAGCACAAGAAGATCTTGATTTGATCAAAAGTGCCTATATGAACGATTTGAATAACGGAACTGACGATACTTCTCCAACTTTTAAAGCTTTTGAAGAAGGAAGTGAGACCATGTCTAAAGAAGCAAACTCACAGTTGGCTATCAGACAAGAGAAATTCATTCGTGACTTGAAAAATGCTTTATTCCGTGTAGAAAATAAAACTTACGGCATCTGCAAAGTAACAGGTAAATTAATTAGCAAGGAAAGGCTTAAAATCGTTCCTCATGCAACAATGAGTATCGAAGCTAAAAACTTGCAGAGATAATTATAAAATATCTTTGGATAGAACAAGAAAACGCTCCTTTTTAGGAGCGTTTTTTTTGTTTAATGTTTGATAAGGTTTATGTTTGCTGACATGAATTATTATTGAAAGAAATTATTTATAATTAATCAAAATAAAGTAATTTTTTCAATGATTTATTTTGTAAGAATCAAGCAGGTAAAATTACCTAAGAGTTTTTTCGAATAAGCTCAAAAAAAAACCGCCTTAATATAGGCGGTTTTTGAAAAAGTAAAATTGTTGCATATTATGCTAGATTTTTTTCAACGTCTGCTTTGTGTTTTCTTAAAATAGCTCTTGTCATACCTAAATTTGCTTTTGAAGCATCAGCAGCAAGATAGATCATGAATTTTTTGTTAGGGGAAATATCGATAATGTGAATTTGATTAGATAGTGTAATCAAAATATCTTCGATGTCCTGGTTTAAATTTAGTGCTTTTACAGCGCTCAATTTAGCTTTTACAACTTCTAAGTTATAGGCAGCGGCTAATTCAGGATCAAAACTTGGATCGATAGTTAAATTTCCAAAGCTTAATCCAGACTCAATTTCTGTTACTGCTACAGCGATGAAGCCGTTTACATTGGTTTTCATTTCGTTTAAAAACACGTTTAAAAAATCATTACTCATAGTTCATTTGGGTTATTTGTTAATAGAATTTTATGTTATTTCAATAGAGAATTTTTGCTTAGTTCAATAGAAACCTCTTCTGTAGAGCGCATTAATAATGCAAGATTGCTTCCTTCTTTAGAAAAAGCAACGATAAAGTTAGAACCGCTTATTTTGTTTCCAACAATAACGCCTTCGGCACTTTTTAGGTATAATTGTTTTAAGGAGCCTTTTTCCAAATCAATTAAGAATTTTTCGCTCATAGATAAAATAGCTGCACTCATTGCAGCAATACTGTCGCCATAATCTAGGTTTAAGGAAGTGATAAGTTTTCCCTTTCCATTTAAAATTAATGCTGCAGTAGATTTGGTGCTAACAAGAAAGTCATTCAGTGTAGTTGTGATTTCATTCATGATTTTGTAGGATTTTGGGAGGAATGTTAAATTTAGTTTGTGTTGGTATTCGTTTTTAAAAATTAACGCAAGTTATGCTAAACAAGTGTTAATTTTTATTAACAAATATAAATTAAATTATGTATCATTGTAGTACCAAATCAGTAATAATTTTAATTATTTACGACGAAAAACTTACATTATGGCTAAAGTATTGAAATTCAAGGAAGTAAACTCAGATGTAGAGCGCAGAATGAAAGAATTTGAAAAACTGCGTGTTAAATTTAAAGCAGATGTAAAAAAGGGCGAAGCTAAGAAACTGGCTGCCGGAAAAGAAAGCAAAGGAATCTTCAAGTCAATTTCAGAATTTTTCTCCGACAGCCCGAAAACGCCAGCAAAAGCTGCTGTAAAAAAATAAACTTTACTAGGTTTAGATTAGCAGATAAACTTGTTTAGTTTGTTAGAAAAGAATTAACGCTCCTTTAGGAGCGTTTTTTTTGATTTAATTGCTATTTTTGCCCATCAAAAAATCATAAAATGTCATTACGAAAAGCGTATTTCCTTATATTTCTAGTTTTAATTGTTGATCAGCTTTCAAAAATTTATGTCAAAACAAATTTTGTGCTTGGCGAAGAAGTTGTAATTGCTGATTGGTTTAGAATTCATTTTATTGAAAATGAAGGGATGGCTTGGGGAACAAAAATACCAGGGGAGTACGGAAAGTTAATTCTAACTGTTTTTAGAATTTTTGCTGTTTTCGGAATTGGCTGGTGGCTTTCTGATTCTATAAAAAAACGTCACTCTACATATTTAGTGGTTGCTATTGCACTAATCTTTGCAGGAGCAGCTGGAAATATTATTGATTCAGTTTTTTACGGAGTTATTTTTGATGACAGTACACATAATCTTGCGACAATTTTTTCTCCAGCTCCATACGGAACTTGGTTTCACGGTCTGGTAGTGGATATGTTTTATTTTCCTATTTGGGAAGGAAATCTTCCAGAATGGCTTCCAATATTTGGAGGAAAACATTTTGCTTTCTTTAATGCTATTTTTAATGTTGCCGATGTGGCAATTTCTACAGGTGTAGGAATACTTTTGGTTTTTAATAAAAGAGCCTTTCCTAAACACGCATAAATTCCAAAGTTTACCAAATTCCAAATTCCAATATTTAGAGCATTCGCAATAAATAGATATTGGAATTTGGAATTTTTCATTATTGGCATTTGATATTATTGTATTATTTTTACAATACCAAAAAAAATCAAAACTATGCAAAGTCCGTCTTTTTCCATTTATGATGCTTCTGCGGGATCAGGAAAGACGTATACATTGGTAAAAGAATATTTGAAAATTATTCTTTCTTCTCCAAAAAACGATGCATATAGAAATATTCTAGCAATAACATTTACCAATAAAGCGGTTCATGAAATGAAAAGCCGTATTGTTGGAAGTTTGTCTGAATTTGCAAAAGACGATCCATCTCCAAAAGCGGTTGATTTGATGGAAGACCTGTCGCGTGATACGGGGCTTTCAATTATTAAAATTAAAACCAAATCGCAGCAAATCATCAAGCACCTGATTCATAATTATGCTGCTTTTGATATCTCTACCATTGATAAATTTACCCATAAAGTTATTCGTGCTTTTGCTCACGATTTAAATCTGCCTATGACTTTTGAGGTAACTCTGGATACCGAAAATTTATTGGTTGAAGCTGTTGATGCCATAATTGCACAAGCGGGTGAAGATGAAACTTTGACCAAATTACTCATCGATTTCACAATGGAAAAAACCGATGACGACAAAAGCTGGGATATTTCTCGTGAAATTCTTGATACAGGAAGATTGGTTTTGAATGAAAACAATCGAAATGAAATTCTGCATTTTCAAAATAAAACAATTGGAGAGTTTGTCGAAATTAAAAAGAAAATGCAGGCGCTTTGCAAAGAATTGGAAGGAACCAATGAGGGGCTTGCAACGAAAGCAATCGAATTGATTGATAAAAACGGAATTGATCCCAAATCATTTTCAAGAGGAACTTTTCCAAACCATTTGGAAAGTATTCGAAGCGGAAAATTCAATCCGAAAAATAAAACCTTTCATGAGTTTGATGATATTGCCATTAATAAAACGGCAAAGGATCGAGCTTTAATCGAAAACATTATACCTGATCTTCTTCGGATATTGAAAGAGGTTTATCAGAATTTTGAAAAAAGAGATTTTTATAAAGCCTTTTTAAAAAATATTACTCCGCTTTCTTTACTGAATACAGTGAGTAATGAACTTGCCAAAATTCAGTCTGAACAAAATGTTTTGTCTATTTCAGAATTCAATGCAATAATTCACCGTGAAATTCAGAATCAGCCAGCGCCGTTTATTTATGAGCGTTTGGGTGAGCGTTATCGTAATTTCTTTATTGACGAATTTCAAGATACATCTGAAATGCAATGGCAGAACTTGATTCCGCTGATTGATAATTCGCTCTCAGGTTTAGACGATTTTGGAAATAAAGGAACTTTGATGATTGTTGGAGATCCTAAACAATCCATTTATCGCTGGCGCGGAGGAAAAGCAGAACAGTTTATTGAGTTAAGTAAAGAGGATGTGACTTTTTTTCATCATGAAAAAAAAGTGAAGCATTTAGATACCAATTATAGAAGTTATAGTGAGGTAATTGAATTTAATAATGCTTTCTTTAAATTGATTTCGGCCGAATTTACAAATCAAGATTATAAGGATTTATACGAGAATCATAGTTTTCAGAATACCAATTCGAAAAAAGGCGGTTATGTAAATGTTTCTTTTTTGCCGATTGTTGAGAAAAATGAATTCGCAGACGAAGAAGAAGTTATAGAAAAATCTGATTTGTATGTTCTGGCAACTTTAAATACGATCCGAGAAGTAGTTAAACAAGGTTTTGAATATAAAGATATCGTAATTCTGACTAGAAAAAGAGATCAGGGAATTGCAGTTGCCAATTATTTGACAGAACAAGGCGTTCCACTTTTGTCTTCAGAAACATTGATGATTCAGAATGCGTCAGAAGTTCGGCTGATCATTCATCTTCTTAGATATTTAAATAATAGCTCAGATCTAGAATCAAAAGCTAATTTTTTACATTTCTTAGCTTCCACAAAGGATTTGTCTATGCCTATTCATGATTTTATTGCGATGGGAATGAATCATAGATTTGAAAAGGAATTTGAAGAATGGCTCTTAACGTTTGATGTTTCTTTTTCTTTTGAGGATGTTAGAAAAAAATCTTTGTATGAAGCGGTAGAAATTATTATTTCTAAATTCATTCTTCCGTCAGAAGGAAATGCTTATGTGCAGTTTTTTCTGGATATAGTTTTGGAAAGAGATATTAGGAACCAAGCCGGAGTTGCAGATTTTTTAATTTTCTGGGATAAGAATTCAGAGAAATTTAGCATTCCGTCTCCAGAGGGAAATAATGCTGTTCGAATTATGACTATTCATAAATCAAAAGGTTTGGAATTTCCAGTTGTAATTATGCCTTTTGCCGATGAAGATTATAATCGAAAGCCAAAAGACAAATTGTGGCTCGACACCGAAGAAATAGATTTAGGGGTTCCAAAAGCATTAGTTGATAATAGTAGTGCTGTTGAAAGTTTTGGCGAAAGTGCATCCGCAGTTTTTAATTTGAAAAAGCAGGAAGAACTTTTAGATAATATAAATGTGCTTTATGTTGCTTTGACTCGCGCGGAAGAACAATTGTATGTGATTTCTCAATCGCTAAAAGCCAAAAGTGATGGTGAATATCCAAATAATATGGCTTCTTTTTTTATTAAATTCCTGATCAATCAAGGGAATTATGAAGAAGAAAAATTAAATTATGAGTTTGGGAATAAAACTCGATTATCAAAAAATACTCATACAGTTGATATTGTTAAGTCTATCCCGGTTGTGCGGGAGGTTTTAAATCCAAAAAATATTAAAATTGCGCAACGTGAAGCCTTGATGTGGGGGACGCATCAACAAGAAGCTATTTCGTATGGAAACATTGTTCATGAGATTTTGGCTTTTGTTAAAGATAAATCAGATGTTGATTTAGCAGTTACGAAATCACTTGAAAACGGTTTGATAACTTATGATCAAGTTGATCAGGTTTTGAAAACTTTAAAAGAAATTGTAAATCATCCAGAACTGAATGTTTGTTTTGATGGAAAAGATACAGTTTTAAATGAGCAGACTATAGTTCAAAAAGAAGGAAGAATTTTAAAGCCAGACCGCGTCGTGTTTTTGGAAGATAAAAAAGCCTATTTGTTAGATTATAAAACAGGAGTTGCAAATACGAAATATCCGCAGCAGATTCAGGAGTATCAAGATGCAATTGAAGATTTAGGATACAAGGTGTTAAAAAAAGCTCTAGTATATATAGGAACGGAAATTGAAGTAGTAAATTTGTGAAAAAATTAATCAGATGTTAAAGAAAAAACGAAGCTTTATTATGGTTAAGTTGTTAATTTTTAACGTTTTAAATAAATAAAAAATGTACGGTAAAATAAAAGAACACCTGCAAAAAGAATTGCAGACAATTGAAGAGAATGGAATCTTCAAAAAAGAAAGAATTATTACTTCTCCACAAGGTGCTGAAATCACAATTTCGACAGGAGAAACAGTATTGAATTTTTGTGCAAATAATTATTTAGGTCTTTCTTCGCATCCAGAGGTAGTGCAAGCGGCAAAAGATGCAATGGATACACATGGTTTCGGAATGTCGTCTGTGCGTTTTATCTGCGGTACACAGGATATTCATAAAACATTAGAAAAAAAGATTGCTGATTTTTACGGTACAGAAGATACTATTTTATATGCTGCGGCTTTTGATGCAAATGGCGGTGTGTTTGAGCCTTTGTTGGGAGAAAATGATGCGATTATTTCAGATAGTTTGAATCATGCGTCTATTATTGATGGCGTTCGTTTATGTAAAGCAGCTCGTTATCGTTATGAAAACAATAATATGGAAGATCTGGAGCAACAGTTGATCAAAGCAAATGAAGTTGGGGCTCGTTTTAAATTGATTGTAACTGATGGTGTTTTCTCTATGGATGGATTAGTTGCGCCATTAGATAAAATTTGTGACTTGGCTGATAAATATGATGCTATGGTAATGGTAGACGAGTGTCATGCGGCTGGTTTTATTGGAGCGACTGGAAAAGGAACTCTTGAAGCAAAAGGAGTAATGGGAAGAGTCGATATTATTACAGGAACTCTTGGAAAAGCTTTAGGTGGAGCAATGGGAGGATATACCACTGCTAAAAAAGAGATTATAGAATTGTTGCGTCAACGCTCTAGACCTTATTTATTTTCAAATTCACTGGCACCTGCAATTGTTGGAGCTTCAATAAAAGTATTTGAATTATTAGAAAAGGATACAACGCTTCGTGATAAGTTAGAATGGAATACAAACTATTTTAAGGAAGGCATGAAAAAAGCAGGCTTTGATATTATTGATGGAGATTCTGCAATTGTTCCTGTTATGCTGTACGATGCAAAATTGTCTCAAACGATGGCAAACGAACTTTTGAAACAGGGAATTTATGTTATTGGATTTTTCTTTCCAGTGGTTCCAAAAGATAAGGCTAGAATACGAGTACAATTATCTGCAGCGCATGAAAAAGAGCACTTGGATAAAGCTATAAATGCCTTCACAGTTGTCGGTAAAATGTTAAAAGTTATATAATTACCACTTCCGTTAAATTTTTGTAGGTTTTTTTTAACATTTCATTTTGTATTTAAAAAATTTGGTGTTACTTTTGCTTGTAATTAACTAAATTGTAATTAAAAAAATTAAGTATGAAACATCTTAACAAACTTTTAGTTGCTGTATTGATGGCGATGGGTTTAAGTTCTCACGCGCAAGACAGTAACAATCCATGGGCGATCTCTTTCGGGGTTAATGCTGTGGATACTAGAACAAGTTCAGGAGCTGGTAGTGGATTTTTCGATCAGCACTTCTCTCAGCCATTCGCTGTAAAAGACAACTGGAATATTCTTCCTTCTCTATCTTACATTGGTGTAAATAGATATGTAGGACATGGTTTTTCTGTTGGTTTACAAGGATCAGTAAACAAAATTGATAAAGCAGTTTATTTTAGACCAAGTGCTGCAGGGCACGATGGAAGAGGTAACGTTGTAACAAATCCTGGGGACTTAATGTACTACGGAATTGATGCTACTGTTAAATACAGCTTCCAAGAATTAATCAAATCTAAAGTAATCGATCCTTCGTTATCTGTTGGTGGAGGTTATACTTTCTTAGGAGATGATAGTTTTGGAACTGTTAATCCAGGAGCTGGAGTTACTTTCTGGTTTACAGATGCTATTGGTCTTGAGCTTGCTACAAGATACAAATGGGCTGTTGCTGCTGGTTCAGGAGACAATCCAGGAAGAAATGACTACAATGGAGAAATTGATACTCCATCTCACTTCCAACACACTGCAGGTTTGATTTTCAAATTCGGAGGTAAAGATACTGACGGAGACGGAATCTATGACAAAGATGATGCTTGTCCAGATGTTGCTGGTTTAAAACAATTCAACGGATGTCCTGATACTGACGGTGACGGAATCGTTGATGCTTCTGATGCTTGTCCAGATGTATTTGGTTTAGCTGCATTAAACGGATGTCCTGATACTGACGGAGACGGAATTGCTGATAAAGATGATGCTTGTCCAGATGTTGCTGGTTTAGCTGCATTAAAAGGTTGTCCTGATACTGACGGTGACGGAATCGCTGATAAAGACGATAAATGTCCTACAGTTGCTGGTCCTAAAGAAAACGGTGGTTGCCCATTCTTAGATGCTGATAAAGATGGTGTTGCTGACAAAGATGACGACTGTCCTACAGTTGCAGGTCCTGCTAGTAACAGAGGATGTCCAGAAGTAACTTCTGAGGCGTTAGAAGATCTTAAAGTTCAAGCTAGAGCGGTATACTTCAACTCAGGAAAAGCTACTTTCAAAACTGGAGATAAAGAAACTCAAGCTAGATTAGATGCTATTAAAGAAATCCTTAAAAACTATCCAAACGCGAAATTCTCTATCGAAGGACACACAGATAGTACAGGTTCTGCTAAAATCAACCAAAAACTTTCTGAAGAAAGAGCTAAGGCTGTTTTAGATGCATTAGTTCAAAGAGGTGTTAACCCAGAGAACTTAGAATCTAAAGGATTTGGAGCTAGCCAACCAGTTGCAAGTAACAAAACTGCTGCAGGTAAAGCACAAAACAGAAGAACTGAAATTAGACACATTGGTTCTAAATACCAAGGTAAACTATAATTAGTTTTCTAAATAAATATGAAAAGCCATTCTTAATTGAATGGCTTTTTTTATTTTTATACTATGATAAATGATTCTTTTCTTCAAAAAATTGCATCTGTTGTAATTCAGGATTATGCAGAAAAATTTTCTGAACTGACTATAATTCTTCCTAATAAAAGAGCTAAAGTTTTCTTGATTGAGGCGCTTAAAAAAGCAACTTCAAAAACTATAATTGCACCTCAGATTACAAGTATAGAAGACTTTGTTCAAGATGTTGCTTCAATTCGTTCTGTTGATTCGATTGAGCTTTTGTTTGAATTTTATGAGGTTTATTTGTCTATTACAGAAAAGAAACAACAGCAATCTTTTGAGTTATTTGCAAATTGGGCCAAAACTCTTCTCCAAGATTTTAATGAAATCGACCGATACCTTTTAGATCCTTCGCATGTTTTGTCTTATTTGAAAGATATTGAGGATATAAAAAGATGGGGGCTAGAAGTGGATCAAAAAACAAAACTTCTTGAAAATTATATTGATTTTTGGAAGTTGCTTCCGTTGTACTATGAATCGCTTTATAGTCATATGCTTTTTAAGTCAATTGGATATCAAGGTTTGGTTTATAGAGAAGCTGTAAATAATCTTAATCATTTTTCAAACACTATTGGAAATCGCACTTTTATTTTTGCGGGTTTTAATGCTTTGAATGCAGCAGAAGAAAAAATAGTGCAGCATTTAATTGCTTTGGATCAAGCTAAAATTTATTGGGATGCCGATCAGGCTTTTCTTAATGACCCGTATCATGATGCCGGATTGTTTTTAAGACGTTTTAAGGAAAGTTGGAAACATTATAAATCACATGTTTTTGAATGGATTGTCGATGATTTTTCGCAATCAAAAAACATTCAAGTTATTGGGACTCCAAAAACAATTGGACAGGCAAAACTGGCAGGTAGCATTATTGAGAATTTAATAGATCAAAATCCTGACGCTTCGTTAGATAAAGTTGCAGTGGTACTTGGTGAGGAAAATTTGTTGGTTCCGGTCTTATATTCGCTTCCCTCTTCTGTTGGAGCTTTAAATATTACGATGGGATATTCTGGAAAAAATAATCCCTCGCAAATATTTGTTGCTAAATTATTTAAAATGCATACCAATGCACTTTCTCGCAAGGGTGGCAGTTATGTTTTTTATTATAAAGATGTGCTTGATGTTTTAACGCATCCGCTGGTTGAGCCATACGCAAACACACAAAGATTAGTGAGGATTATAAAAGAGAATAATTATACTTTTATTACACATCAGAAAATTTTGGAACTTCATGCTGAGTCTTCCATTTTTTTTAATTTGCTATTTGAAAAATGGGAAAATGGTTCTATTGCGGTTTTAAGAAATATTTCAGCTTTGTTGATTGCAATTAAAGATCATTTTAGCAATGATAATGAAGAAGAAAAAATTGCGAAAGCTTTTGTTTATGGAGTGTTTAAAGTAATTAATAAGCTTATAAATTATTATTCCAAACATCATCATATTGATAATATAGATACACTTCATTCAATTTATAAGCAAATTATAGATCTGGCGGAAGTGTCTTTTGAAGGTGAGCCATTACGTGGTTTACAGATTATGGGGGTTTTAGAAAGTCGTGTTTTGGACTTTGAGACTGTGATTATAACTTCTATGAATGAAGGTAAATTTCCTGCTGGAAAATCCCAGAATTCATTTATCCCTTATGATGTAAAAAGAGAGCTCGGACTTCCAACTTTTAAAGAGAAAGACGCAATTTATACCTACCATTTTTATCACTTATTGCAAAGAGCTAAAAATATTTATTTGATTTACAATACTGAAAATGACGGATTGGACGCTGGAGAACGAAGCCGTTTTATTACGCAGTTAGAAGTGGAAAAAAAATCACGCCATAATCTTACTTTTGATATTTATAATCCGGAACTGCCAAGTACGGCTTACGAGCCTATTTCTGTTCCGAAATCTGAGTTGGTGATGGATCGTTTAAAGGAAATTGCAGTTAACGGTTTTTCTCCATCGGCATTGACAAGTTATATTCGAAATCCGATTGAGTTTTATTTTCAGAAGATATTGAGAATTCGTGAAGTGGAAGAAGTTGAAGAAAATATTGCTTTGAATACTTTGGGAACGATTATTCATGAAACATTAAAAACGCTGTATGAACCTTTTATTGGAAAATTTATTTCTGAGAATGATCTTTTAAATTGTTTTAAGTTATTGGATGATGAAGTTCTGAATCAATTTAAATTGGTTTATAAAGAGGGAGAAATAAAGAAAGGGCGAAACCTTTTGGCTTTTGAAGTGGCAAAACGAAATGTTTCTAATTTTCTGAAAATGGAATTGGAGTCAGTAAAGAATAATGAGGCAATTCAGATTATTGCTTTAGAGCAGACTTTTGAACGTGAGTTTGTTCATCCTAAATTGCCGTTTCCTGTTTTAATTAAAGGAAATGTCGATCGTATAGAACGTCGAGATGGGAAAATTCGAATTATTGATTATAAGACAGGAAAAGTTGAGAAATCTAATGTTATCTTGAAAACATGGAACGGATTGACTCAAGAGCTTAAAAACGATAAAATCATTCAGGTTTTGGCATATGCTTATATGTTTGAAAAAGAAGCTGGAGGTCTTCCGATTGAAGTAGGAATTATTTCGTTCAAAAACCTAAAATCTGGCTTTCTACCTTTTGGGTTTAAAGAAGAGAAAGATTTAGATGTTATAGTGACATCGCAGATACTACATTTTTATTTAGAAGAAATTGCCAATTTGCTAGGAGAAATTTTTGATATTAATATTCCTTTTGAGGAAAAAATCTAGACTATTTCTATCAGAAAATTTCAAAACATATTTGAGTTTTATAAGTCAACTTTGATTGTAAATTTGGCGATCTCTGCTGTTGCGTTTTCTTTTGGAGGGCTTGGCCATTTTTTGTTGATGATAGCTACAGTAGGTTTTGCATCAAGTATTGGATTTAAAGAAATGTATCGCCAAAATGAATATTTATTTTATATGAATAATGGTTTTTCGAAAAGAAGACTTTTGCTTTATTGTTTCTTACTCAATTTTGCAATTGTGTTTTTGTTTGCTGTCGCGCTAATTTCAATTCAAAAAATATTTTGAAAAAACATATTCTTGAAATAAGTGGTATTCAAAAAAGTTTTAATGATAAATTATTGCTTTCAGATATTTATTTGAAATTGGAAACTGGTCAAATAATTGGTTTGTTTGGTAGAAATGGCTCGGGAAAATCTACATTATTGAAGATTATATTCGGGATAGTGCCTGCTATAGATAAAAGTATTTTTATTAACGGAATTTCGAGGAATAATTCTTCTATGTTGTTAAATGAAATTAGTTATCTGCATCAAAACCAATTTATTCCAAATCATTTTTTGGTTTTTCAAACCATTCGGTTGTCTGTCGATAAACAAAAAGTATTTGTTTTTTGCGAAGATGATTTTTTAAAACCTCTTTTAAATCAAAAAATTAAGGATTTGTCTTTTGGAGAATTGCGCTATCTTCAGGTTAAATTGATGTTTTTTAATCAATCAAAATTTGTATTGCTGGATGAACCGTTTAGTGGTTTATCTCCAAAAATGACTGAGATTGTAAAGCTGTTAATTAAAGAAAATTCTGAAGAAAAAGGGATTCTTCTTGCTGATCACAATTATAAAAGTGTGATGGAAATTGCAACAGATTTAAGAATGTTAAAGGAGGGTAAGTTGCGGGTAATCAATAAAAAAGCCGAACTTGTCAGTGAGGGTTATTTGGCAAATCCGGCAATTTTTTAGGCGTTATTAGCTGAATATTTTTTTAAAAAAACCTTTTTTGGATTTTTCCTCGGAAGTTGTAGTATTAATGTGTCCGTTTTCAAAACGAAATCTTCTAAACTTCTCCAATTTTACATTTAAGTCAAAGCGTAATTCGTCAACAGTTTTCATGTTTAATAAATTTTTTTGCAAAGCTATAGAAAAACTTCTGTCAAATGCAATAATCTGCAAATGTTAATTTTAGAAATGAGTTTTGTTAAGTAAAATGTTACGTTTTTAGTATTATTTGCTTTTTATGTTAATTTTTTTTGCGTTTTTTTTGCAAAAAAATAGGATTAATTAAGTGATAAATAAAAGTGCTTCAGTACGTTATACTGCATCTTTTTTTAACAAGTGTTTATCGCACAATTGCTAATATTAAAATATCTTTGGCGCTTCCAAAAACATGACAAATAAGAATATGATTGATTTACAAACACTGGTAGAAGAGACTGGCGCAGAGTCTGGACTAAGTTTTAATATTGATGGCATTTTAAATGAGTCTGTGAATTTAGAATATGACGGAAATGTAGCAGCAATGATCGGAATGATCTTGAAGATGTGCCTTGAAATGTCAGAAGACGTTAACAATGGAGATCTTAAGCAAGTTATGATCAAAAATAATGACGGAATTGTTGTAGCAAGCAAAAATCAAGATGATAATTGCATCGCGTTGCTTTCTAAAGATTTAAGTAAAATGGGTCTGTTGCTGAGAAGAATGGATTCTGTTTTTAACAACTAATTTAAAACCAAATATTTTAATACACATGTCAGATTTTTTGCAAAACTTTCAAAACGATTTAAAAGAAAATATCAACGGATTTATTGCTGTTTCGGTTACAGAAGTTGAAACAGGAATGTCTTACTGCTCGTTGACAGTAAAATCTGATTTTGATCCAGAATTGGCTTCTGCTTATAATTTAGAAGTTGTAAAAGCTAAATTAAATGCTATTAAGGCTTTAGGGCTAAATCAGAAAATTAATGATATTTTAATTACCCTTACAGATCAGATTCATATTATTGATGTTTCTGAAGATGGTAGATATTTTATCTACTTGGCAGTAGATTCTACTAAAGCAAATCTTGGCTTAACAAGAGCGACTTTATCTAAATACAAGAAAGACATTACTTCAAAGTTATAACGATATTTTGCCCCCAAGAATGAGAAAAAGGCTGTTTCAACTTTAGGTTAGAAATGGCCTTTTTTGATTTTATACTTTTGTTTTTTATTCAAAGAAATTTAGTAAAACCGTTTTTAATGCTTCTTTGTTCTCAATTTGGCTCATGTGCCCGTCCTCAAAAGAAACTAATTCAGCGGTGGTATCTTCTATTTGAGAAAGGCTTTCTTCATAATTTAAAACAGGGTCTTTTTTTCCTAGTATAAATAGAATCGGAAACAAGTTTTTGCGGACCAATTCTTCTCGGTCTTTTCTAATTTTCATTCCTTCTTGAGAGGCAATGATTCCTTGCAAAGGTGTTTTTAAGGCCTCTGTTTTTACTTTCTCAATTTCTTCAGCCAATCGTATTCTATTGTTTTCGCTAAATAAGTTTGCAATTGCTAAACTTACAAAACTCACATAATTTTGTTTGACAGCTTTAATGGCGCGAGTTCTATTTAGTTTTCTTTCTTCGCTATCTTCTTTAGAAGTTGAGTTCAATAAAACTAATTTTTGAATTTTTTCTGGATATAATTCGGCGAAAGCCAAGCCAACATAGCCTCCCATTGAATGTCCAACAATAATAGCTTTTTCGATATTCAGATGTTTTAGAACTTCATTTACAGCACTAGCATTGTCTTCCATTTTATGAACATAACCTAAACAGTCAGATTCGCCATGCCCCAATAGATCGATTGTTACAACGCGATATTTTTCTGAGAACAAATCAGCGTATTCTGACCACATTTTTTTGTTTTCAAGAAAGCCGTGAAGTAAAACGATTGTTCTTCCTTTTCCAGTATCAGAGTAGGAAATTTTGGTGTTTTTGTAAAGAGTATAATTCAAAACGGATATTTTATACTGCAAAAATAAGCTATTTTATAAGCCAGATGAAATATAAAATGAGATTTAAATGAGAAGTCTTTTGCGATTCTCTCAACGAAGCGTATGCCCTTTTCATCTGAGTTTTTACTGTATTTATTGAGATATTCTGGTCTTCTGCAATTTCTGCATAGCTAAGTCCTTCAACAACATGGGATATGAAAATTTCTCTTCTGGCTTGTGGAATCTTTTCGACTAGAGTCTGAATTTGAGGTTTTTTGTTTTCCTCTATATTTTCAAATATGTTTTGTTCTTCAGATTTTGGAAGAACAATTTTTTTGGTTTGAAGGCTGATTGTTTTGTGTTTTTCTAAATATTGAAGACTTAAATTTTTTATTGCTTTTGATCCATAAGCTTTAAATGAAACAGTAAAGTTTAGTTCTTCTTTTTCCCATAAATAAATAAAAAAATCTTGAACAATATCATTCGCAACATCTTTGTCCTTGACTATGTTGAAAGAAGTCAAGGAGAAAAAGACAAAATGTTCTTTGTATAAGGCTTCAAATATTTTTAAATCTTTATGATTTAACATTAAAAAAATGACATTTATTGTTTTGTAATGGATTACACAGTGCCAAATGTAAAATAAAAACTTAATTTTTTTTCATAATGTGTAAAAAAAATCAAAAAATATTGATTTGTTGTCACCCTAAAAAACTTTTTTTCTAACATAATAAAAACCACTATATAAAAAGCAAATGACTTCAAACTCAAAATTGATTAATGTCCTACGGGAAATAAGGTCTGACGGAATTTTTGATGTTTCTAAAATAGCATCATTGTCTAATGAAGATCAAGAATTAATACAAAATCTCCAGGATAATGGCTTGCTCGAAGAGGCGCTATTGTATGCTGAATCTGTAGATGTAGATGAAAATTGGGAAGAATTAAAAGAAAAATTAAGTGTAAATGAAAAGGCCGTTGTAGTTAATTGGAGATATATCTTTCAGTATGCAGCGATTTTTTTGTGTTTGTGTGGTTTGGTTTATCTGTTTCAATATAAGAATGGTAAACAAAATGAAATGAAAATTCCTTCAGATGCAATTCAGTTGGTTTTAGAAAATGGAGATATTCAGGTTTTAAGCCCAAATGGCGAGCAGCAAATAATTAAGAAAGATGGAGAAGTGGTTGCTTCTCATAAGGATAACGAAATTAATTATAAGTCGGGTAATTCGATAAATAGATTGGTTTACAACGAAATTAAAATTCCGTATGGAAAAACTTTTAAGATAACGCTGTCTGATGGTACAATTGTAAATATGAACGCTGGCTCTTCTTTATACTATCCAGTTCAATTTATAAAAGGACATAAGAGAGAAGTTGCTTTAGATGGTGAAGCTTTTTTTGATGTTGCAAAAGATAAAGCGCATCCATTTATTGTAAAGACAAGAGGTGTTGATGTAAAAGTTTTAGGAACAAAATTTAATGTTAGCTCTTATGAGGAAGACAGGGATATCAATACCGTTTTGGTTGAAGGTTCGGTTAGTTTATCTGATAAAACTAATAAAAAAGCAATCCTAGTTCCTGGAGAAAAAGGATCTTGGAATAGTAAAAATACAGAAATAGCTGTAGACAAAGTAGACACCCGTTTTTATACGGAATGGATAAATGGAGAAATTGTTTTTAGAAAAACGGCCTTCAGAGATATCATTATAAAACTGGAAAGAACTTACGATGTTACGATTGAAAATAATAGAAGAGATATTTTAGATAAAAAATTTAATGCCAGTTTCAACAAAAACATTGAAAGCATAGAAAAGGTGTTAGAAACAATGAGTAAAATTCAAAGCTTTACTTATAAGAAGGAAGGGAAGCTTATAAAAATAAACTAACTAACTAATTTATTAACTAACAAAATAACCAAACTATGAAGTGAAGATGTAATTCTTTTTGAGAAATACAAGAAAGAAAATCGGAAAATAGGACGAGTATTTCCCGATTTAGTATTGTGTTTTAAACGACGTATCGAAATTTAAATCATTTAAAATCAATCCAAAATTATGAAAAAAATAATTAAGAGGAATTGGCTTAGTCGCTATTTGCCTAATATTAGCCTTAGAATGAAATTAACCACACTTTTTTTGATGCTTTCTTTGATGAGAATTCAAGCAGGTGTCTATTCGCAAAATACAAAGTTGACATTAAATTTAAATAATGCTTCTGTTGAGAAGCTGTTTAATAAAGTTGAATCTGTTTCTCAATATCGATTTCTTTTTGAAAGCAGTGTAATTGACTTAAACAGAAAGGTGAGTATTAATGTTAAGAAAAAAGGAATAGCTGAAATACTCGAAGAAGTATTTGAGAATACCGATATATCATATAGCATAAACGATCGCCAGATTATATTGGTAAAGAAAAAACAGCAAGTAAATCTGCAAGATAAACACACTGTTGAGAAAATACTAGTTGAGCAAGGCATTGAAATTACTGGAGTAGTAACCGACTCGAAAAACTTGCCTATTCCGGCAGCCAATGTTATAGAAAAAGGAACAAATAATGGCGTGCAAACCGATTTGGATGGAAAGTTTACCATTCGCGTAAGCGGAGCAAACAGTGTTTTGGTTTTTTCTTTTATCGGATTTGAGAATAAAGAAGTGACAGTTGGGCAAAGCAAGTCTTTGAGTGTAATTCTAAACGAGCAAAATTCTGCATTAAATGAAGTTGTAGTTGTAGGTTACGGATCGGTAAAGAAAAAAGATTTGACAGGAGCCGTGGCAACCGTAAAATCATCTGATATTCTTTTAAGTCCTGTGGCTAGCCCGATGGAAGCACTTCAGGGAAGGGTTTCGGGTTTAGATATCCAGCGTGGATCGGGTCAAGCAGGAACTTCTCCAAAAGTACTAGTGCGAGGAAACAGATCTTTGACTGCTAGTCAGGATCCGCTATATATTATTGATGGGATTCCTTCAAGTATAGATAATTTGAATACGAATGATATTGAAACTATTGATGTTTTAAAAGATGCCTCGTCTACGGCAATATACGGTTCTTCTGGAGCGAACGGAGTTATTGTTGTTACGACTAAAAAAGCAAAAGCTGGAAAAACACAAATAGATTTTAACAGCTATTTTGGACTAAATGGTTTCTCCTCTTTTCCTGCTCCGCTTACAGGAGATAAATGGCTAAATTATAAGCGAGATAAATTTTATCTAGATAATGGTTACGAAGCAACAAGCTTAACCGATTTAGGTTTGAATGCAGCAGCTGTGGCCGCAATCGAAAAAGGACAATATGTAAACTGGATTGATGAAAGTTTGCAAGTAGGCATTCAGCAAAATCATAATCTTTTTATGAGAGGCGGATCAGAAAAAGTGCAAGGATATTTCTCCTTAGGATATGTTGGAGAAGAAGGGATTTATCAAAACGATAAAATGAAGAGTTTTAATTCTAGAGGTGGGATCGATTTAAAATTCAGCGATAAATTTAAAACTGGTTTTCAGTTGATATTAAACTATAAAAGCGGAAGCACTACAAACAGTAGAATTAATAAAGCTTATGGCGTTTATCCGTTAGGAGTGCCATACGATGAAGAGGGTATTGTAAATCTTTATCCATTAGAAGGAGATCCTAATAATATCAGCATTTTGGCAAATAATTATCCAGGCGCATTTGCTAATGAATCAATCGGTTATAATGTTCAGTTTAATCCCTATCTCGAAATTGAATTTGCTAAAAACTTCAAGCTTAGATCTAACTTAGGAACTAAATTTTCAGGAGGTAGAGCGGGTACTTTCCAAAACAAAAACTCATACAATTTGCTATCTGAGGGAAGAACAGCAAGCGAAGCAACATACAATATGACTTTGGATTACAGTTATATTTGGGAAAATATATTGAACTATAATTTTAAAGCGGGAAAAGATCACGACTTTACTTTGACAGGAATTACTTCATGGGCCGATAATAGATCTGAAGGTACTTACATGGGAGGGAATGGAATCGATTACGATGATTTCTTGTTTTACAATATGGGAGCGGTTAAAAATCTGACTACGAGAATGAATACCTACAGTCAATTTAATAGAATGTCATTTGCTGGGCGTGTTAATTATAGCTTTAAAGGAAAATATCTTTTCCAATTAACCAATAGATGGGATGGAGTTTCTCCATTAGCTGAAGGGAATAAATGGTCGTCTTTTCCATCGGCATCTGTTGCTTGGCGCATTAGCGACGAAAGTTTTATGCAAGGAACAAGTTCATGGTTAAATAATTTAAAACTAAGATTGGGTTATGGAGTTTCGGGATCGGCAAATATTGATCCGTATTCTAGTTTGACTCGTACTTCGACTAAAACCAGCAATCTTTCTCTTGGAGGCGGTACAGCTTTGCCAATGTATGTGCCAACTGAGCATATCTCTAATCCAGATTTAACTTGGGAGCGTTCGACAAACACTAATTTAGGTTTGGATGTCTCAGTGTTGCATAATAGAATTGATCTGGTAGCTGAGTATTATTGGACGGATACTGATGGTATTTTATGGGATCGTCGTTTGCCAACAAGTTCAGGAGGCTATGATGCTAAAACACCTTATAAAAAGACTTCAAATATTGCGACTTCCCAAAACAGAGGATTCGAATTGGCAATAAATACAAAAAATATCGAGACTGAAAATTTCAAATGGAATACTTCATTCACATACACGCACGCAACAGAAAAACTAACGAATATTGATTTGGGAAATCTTAGCGTTAGCCAGTTAATTTCAGAAGGTCTTTTTATTGGGCAAACTCCAGCAGCAGGAGGAGTTTTTTATGATTATAAGAAAATAGGAATCTGGCAATTGGGACAAGAAGAAGAAGCAGCATTGTATGGAGCAAAACCTGGAGATATAAAACTGCAAACGGTTCCGCAGGTTGATGCCAATGGAGTATCTGATAATGGAGTACACGTTTATTCTACAAAAGACAGAATGATTGTTGGAAACAATGTTCCTGATTATTTCTTCGGTTTGCAAAACACATTTAAGTATAAGAATTTTGATTTCACAGTATTTGTAAATGGTAGATACGGTGGTATGATGCGTGCGCAAGTATTAGGATATTGGAACAAAGAGGCACAGCCGTCTACATACGATTATTGGATACAAGATAATCCGACAAATGATTTCCCGAGACCAGGAGGTACTTTCAACACACAATTTCAGTCTGGATTGGAGCTTGTGGATGCTTCCTATATAAAAATCAAGAATATTACAATTGGTTATTCTATGCCCGAGGATTTTCTTAAGAAAAGCGGTCTGAATAATTTGAGACTTTATATGACAGCTTATAATCCTTTTGTTTTTAGCAGAAGCCATTTATTAAAAGATGTTGATCCAGAAAATGGAGGATCAGATTCTTTCCCATTATTTAAACAAGTTATTTTCGGTCTTAATTTATCATTATAGTAGTATGAAAAAGTATATAAAATTAAAAACAGTCATTTCAATGTTTGTTCTGGTTGGTTTCATTCAATCATGCAGTTTAGATGAAAAAAACCTGACTACCGTTTCTTTGGATAAATCATACGGCGAAAGAGCAGGATTTGAAGGATTAATTAATAGTTGTTATGAAAATCTATATTTCTTGCATGGAAAAGTCGATTACATAGCGCCAACAGAAGCAGGAACGGATTCTTGGGAAAATGTGAGCACAAGCGGAATCGGTTATGCGCAATATGCAAGTCAGTTAAACCCAGACGACGGAAATATTAAAGTAATTTGGGGAACTTCGTATGCTACTATAAATCTTTGCAATACGGCAATTTATTATTCTAAAGAGGTAAAAGGTTATTCTTCTACAGATGAAATGAATGTGAAATTGGCAGAGGCTTATTTCCTGAGAGCATTTTGCAATTTTATATTAGTAGAACAATTTGGAGGCGTAGTTTTAAGAACAAAATCATCTATTATTGAAGGAGCAGATAATGCACCCGTGCGCAGTTCTGAAAAAGAATTTTACGATTTAATTATAGAAGATTTAAAATTTGCCTGTACTCATCTTCCAATTCAGCAGACACTGCAAGGACGAGCGGCTAAGAAAGCGGCTTATGGTTTATTGGCAAAAGTTTATTTGCAAAGAACAAGATTAGGCGATGTTGCAGAGTATTCTAAATTGGCTTTAGATACTGCCGAAGAATTAATCAATAATGCAGCAAAATATAATGCAGCTTTATATTTAAGTGATAATACAGCTTCTGGATTTAAGAAGTTATGGGACGGTAACAACAATAAGAAAAATACAGAATTTCTGTTTACTCAAGGAATTGATCCCGGAGGTCTAAATCCTGAAGGATTTAATAGAGGAAGAACAAGACAATATTATTTGCCAGATTTAGCCACAAGAGGAGCAGAGTGGGGTGCAGGAGCAACCAGTATTTTATACGGAAGAGCCAACAGCCGTATGCTAAAACCAAGTAAATATTTATTGACAGAAGTGTTTTCGCCAGTGCCATCGCCAGCAGATACTCGTTTTGCAGAAACATTTACATTTAAATTTTATGCAGCAGCCAATAAAACAATTACACAAGCAATGGCTACTGCTTACAAAAAAGACGCTTCGGTTGTTGGTTACACTATTAAAAATACTTTGGCACAGGCACTTCCGTCGGTTAATTTTTATTCTCAAAAAATAGAAGAGCAAATTAATATGAATAATGATGAAGGTTTGTCTGTGTTTACTCCTAATTGGAATATTGATCCTGTCGCTAAAAGTAAAATGCCAATGCTAGTTGTTGATCCAAGCGATCTTTTTGAACCTGGAACAAATAAATATAAAGATCCAGCAATGTATCCAAATGATCCGAATTTGATTAATATGTTTCCGGCAATGCGAAAATTTTCTGCTGCATTGTATTGTCAAAGCAATCAGTATTGGTTGGGAGATATTCCGATTATTCGTTTGGGAGAAATTTATTTGGTTGCAGCGGAAGCAGCTATTTTAAGTGACAATCAGACTAAAGCATTGGCTTATGTGAATACGTTACGAAAAAGAGCCGCTATAACTTCAAGAGAAAATGAAATGTTAGTGACAAGTGCCGACATGAATATTGATTTTATTTTAAAAGAAAGAGCAAGGGAGTTATCTGGCGAGCACACAAGATGGACCGATCTTAAACGCACTGGAAGACTAAATAAGACATATTTAGATCAAACTAACCCAATTGCAGGAGCAAATTTTGTAAATGAAAAACATACCGTTAGACCAATTCCAAGATCATTTTTGGATGCAATTTCAAATTCGAAAGAGTTTGGTACTAACGGGTATTAGAGCACTTTTGGTTAGGTGTTTTGGGCAGTTCGAAAGAGCTGCCCTTCTTTTTTATAAAAAACGGCTTCCATTTCTGAAAGCCGTTCCTACTATTTAAAATCGATTGTCGCCATCTAAAAGATTTCCTAATCCGCCAAGAAGGCTTCCCTCATCGCGGCTGTTTCCTCCAGATCTTGGTGCCGATGCAATAATGCGGTCAGCTAATCTGGAGAATGGCAGTGATTGTATGTAAACCGTTCCTGGACCTTTTAAAGTGGCATAAAATAATCCTTCACCACCAAAAATAGAATTCTTGATGCCGCCAATAAATTCAATATCATAATCTACGTCTTTGGTAAAACCAATAATGCATCCCGTATCTACTTTTAAGACTTCGCCGTGAGCCAGTTCTTTTTTAGCCATCGTTCCGCCAGAATGCACAAACGCCATTCCGTCTCCTTCGATTTTCTGCATGATAAAACCTTCACCGCCAAACAAGCCACGCCCAAGTTTCTGAGAAAATTCTATTCCAACAGAAACACCTTTGGCTGCGCATAAAAAGGAACTTTTTTGGCAGATAAATTTGCCTTGAAATTGGGTTAAATCAATTGGAAGGATTTTTCCAGGATAAGGCGATGCAAATGAAACTTTGCTTTTGGTATTGCCTTGATTTAAAAATGCTGTCATAAACAAACTTTCGCCAGTAAGAACTCTTTTACCTGCGTTTAGAAGTTTGCCAAACAAACCAGATCCCTGTTGCTGAGAACCGTCTCCAAATATGGTTTCCATCTGGATATTGTTTTCCATCATCATAAAACTGCCAGCTTCGGCAATTACAATTTCCTGCGGGTCTAGCTCTATTTCAACATATTGCATTTCTTCTCCAAAAATCTGATAATCTATTTCGTGTGCTTGCATAATTTCTTAGTTATTGTTTTTAAAATTAGACTCGTGATCCTTTAAAATGTTACAGTTTTCGATGTACTAGAGCTGTTTTTAAGAATATTAACAGATTTTGTTATTTTAAATTAGTCTTAATTACGTGTTTAATTCCTTTAAATTATATATTTTTGCACCGTTATTATATTTATCAGAATGGCATTAGTTAGTGATTTGACCACCAAAGTATTATTTGAAACCGAAAAAGGATACAGTTATCAATGTGATTTGACCAATAGCATAATTATCAATTTTGTTGATACAGTGTCAAGTTATAAAATTCAGGATTTTTTGATTTTTCAAAGAAAGGTTAATAGCGTTGACATTCTTAATATGCTTTATGACTTGTCAGATCAGTCAGATGCACAGCTGATTGAAACTACCAAAAGAAATTTCTCTAGAAATCTTACTATCTGCGAAATAGTGCAGTTGAGAGATTTATTAAACGGAACTAAATTTACCCTTACGTTGCATTCTATGCTGTGCAGTGTAGCGAATGTTGAGCTTATTTAGATTCTTACTTAGATTAAATCCAAATTTTCAAGCAGTTAGAGATGCCGTCTTTAATTTTTGTAATTTTACACGTATAAAAATTAACGGTTATGAAAGATTTACTAAGAACACGTACTTCATTAGTTGAAGGTGTAGAAAATATATTGAATTTACAGGCAAAATTAGAAAGTGATGCTTCTAACAAATATTTAGCGATGGCGGCATGGTTAGATAGAAATGGTTATGCTAATACAGCATCATATTTGTACAAGCAAGCTGAAGAAGAAAGAGAGCATTTTCTAAAAATTTTCAAATTTATCACAGACATGGGAGGGATTGCCATTACGCCATCTGTTCCAGAAGTGCAGCAAGAATTTGCTTCTTTTAGAGAAGTATTTGAAATTGCTTTGCAAAACGAAATCGCAGTTACTCAAGCAGTTAATAAAGTAATCGCAAAATGTAGAGCTGAAAATGATTATGCTACAGAAGATTTTATGATGTGGTATGTAGCTGAGCAAAGAGAAGAAGAGAAAAACGCAAGAAGAGCATTAGAACTTTTTGACCTGATCAACGGAAACGAAGCTGACGGTAAATTTCAATTAGACCTTCAGATTTCAAAAATCGGATAATTATTAACCGATTTTTATAATTTAAAAAGCCCTTAATAATTTATTAAGGGCTTTTTTTTATCTATTCATTCATCAGAGTTTCGATCTCGTCAGCTTCAACAGGAATGTTGCGCATTAAGTTAAAAGGCTCTCCTTTTTCTTGAACTATGACGTTATCCTCTAAACGAATTCCGAATTTTTCAGCCGGAATGTAAATTCCTGGCTCAACAGTGAAAACCATATTCGCTTTCATTGGTTCGTGAAGCAAACCGTAATCGTGCGTGTCAAGTCCCAAGTGGTGAGATGTTCCGTGCATGAAATATTTTTTGTAAGCAGGCCATTCTGGATTTTCATTCTGAACATCCGTTTTGTCTATTAAACCTAGACCAAGTAATTCAGAAGTCATAATTTTACCAACTTCAACATGATATTGTTTCCAAAGCGTTCCTGGCGTAAGCATTTTTGTCGCTTCGTTTTTTACCCTCAAAACAGCATTGTAAACCGCTTTTTGACGATCTGTAAAACGTCCAGAAACTGGAATTGTTCTCGTCATATCGCTTGAGTAATTTGCATATTCCGCAGCAACGTCCAACAAAATCAAATCTCCATCTTTACATTGTTGGTTGTTTTCGATATAATGTAAAACATTTGCGTTGTTTCCAGAAGCGATAATTGGCGTGTAAGCAAAACCTTTAGAACGGTTACGAATGAATTCATGAGCCAATTCAGCTTCGATTTCGTATTCTGTAACATTTGGTTTTACGAATCCTAATAATCTTCGGAAACCTTTTTCTGTGATATCACAAGCGTGCTGAATCAAATCGATTTCTTCGCTTTCTTTTACAGAACGTAGTCTTTGCAGAATTGGGTTGCTTTTTGCAACATTGTGAGCTGGATAACGCTCTTTCCACCATTTTACAAAACGAGCCTCGCGAGTTTCTGTTTCAACAGTTGCACGGTAATGTTCGTTTGTATTGATGTACATCGTATCGGCATACGTCATCATTTCGTTCAAAACTTTATGAAAATCTTGTAACCAATAAACCGTTCTAATTCCAGAAACCTGAAAAGCACGTTCTTTAGTCAATTTTTCGCCTTCCCAAACTGCGATATGATCGTTTGTTTCTCTCAAGAAAAGCATTTCCCTTTGGTGCTCATAAGGGGCATCTGGAAACAAAAGCAAAACACTTTCTTCTTGGTCAACACCACTTAGATAAAAAATATCTCTGTGCTGTGCAAATGGTAAAGTACTGTCGGCACTAACTGGATAAATGTCATTTGAGTTGAACACGGCAACAGAATTTGGTTTCATTTCTGCCATGAATTTTTTACGGTTTTTTACAAAAAGAGCGCTGTTTATTTGATGATATTTCATAATTATTTCGTTTTTGAACTTCGAATTTCAAAATTAATGATTTTTGAATTAGTGGCGTATAGCAGATTTATTAAAGTTTTCTTATTTGTTTTGGTTCTAATTGTGATGTGTTTTTTTAACCACAAAGGACGCTAAGATTTTCGCAAAGAGCGTAATAGATTTTGCTCGCAGAGACGCGAAGTCGCAAAGTTTTTTTGTTGCAAAGAACACAAGTATAAGTTTTGTTTTGTTTTCCTGAGCGAAGTCGAAGGATAGCAAGTAACTCCACAAAGATCATCAATTTTATCTCACGTAGATTTAGCAGATTTTTTTCTTTTCAAACGCGCAAAAGATTTCCTCAATCTTGTCATTTCGAGGAACGAGAAATCTCCGCAAGTAACTCTACAAAAATTGATAGGGAACAAATTGTCTCTTGTTATTTAAAAATACAATTTTTCTGACTGTCGAATTGGTTTTGAATTTAGAATTGTGTAATCTTGATATAAAAAATAAATGCCAGACAAATTTGGTTTAATAAGAATAAAAAATGCGGACTTTCCATTTCAAATTAATAACAATAGCCGAAATTAAAAACAAATATCCTTTTTTAGTTGAAGATGAAAAGTTTGATTATTTTGATGAATGGGAAGATGAAGATTTTTTTCTTACGGCAGAAGAAGATGTCAATTTTGAAGGAAATTTTCATTTAGATTTTTATGAAGATAAAGAGAAAAAATGGCTTGCCAAATTGCTGAATCTTCCAGTTAAAAAAGTTGAAGAAATAAGAATTGAAGGTCTTTTTATAAATGGAAATTTCTCCGTTACCGATTCAATCATTAATGCTGAAGGCGATTATGGGCCATATGTTTTTATCAATGGGAATGTAAACTGCCAAAGTCTTTTACTTGGCGGTGCTAATGTTGAAGTAAAAGGAGACATTACAGCAAAAGAAGTTGTAATGACATATTATAATCATGGAAATTTTAATTGTTCGGGGTCTATAAATTCGCCAGTTTTCATTGTTAATGATCATAATACTGCATTTGCACAAAAGAAAATAGACTTGTTTTATTACAATGATAGAGATGAAATTGATCCTAAAAACGAATGCGAATATGACGATGAGACAGATGAAGAAATTATATCAAACGAACTCAGAAAGTTATTAGATAATCCGTTAATTGAAACTTTTGAAGAATTAGAAAGAGATCTGGCAAGAGGTGAATTGGTTTTAAAACAAAATAATCCGCCGGCCAAAACTCATGAATATTGGCGTGATCGTGTTTTGGTAAATTATAGAGATCTAAAATTGGTTTCAGAAGAATTTAAAACCGAAGAGTTATGTAACATGGCGTTGAATATTACATTTCATGCTCTGCCATTTATCAATCAGGATTTAATAACTTTTGAGCTCTGCGAGAAATTAGTCAATAAAGATGGTTTTGCGATTCAGGTAATTCCTGAGGAGTTCATTACAAAAGAACTTTCGTTTAAAGCGGCTGAAAGCGGTACAATGCTGAGATTAATTCCGTCAGGATATTATTCTGAAGAACTGATTTTATTGGTTTTTAAAAACGGAAAACATCAGCCAGATATTAACGATGTTCCTTCTCAATATATAACAGAAAATCTTCTTGTGGAATACGTAAAAATTGGAAAAGGACTTTGGCTGGATAAAGTCTGCAAGCAAAACGGAATGAATAAATTGCAGGTTCTAAAAAAAGTAATTGATTCAGGAATAGAATATTTGGATAATATTTTTGGAAATCATTTCAGTAAAGAAACAGCTGAATATGCTTTTTCTAGTTATAAAAATCAAGAGAAATGGAATGAGTATGCTCAAAAATACAAACAGAAATTTGAACGTCATGAATTGAATGAATATTTATAAAATTTTGTACTATGATCGAAAAAGAAAAAATAATTCAAAATTACATTGAAGGCTATAATCAATTTGATATTGATAAAATGATAGCTGATTTTGATGAATCAGTTGTTTTTGAAAATATTCAGAATGGAGAAACCAACATGACTTTGAATGGAATAAAAGAATTTGCCGCTCAAGCCGAAAAAGCCAAAGAATACTTTTCGGCAAGAAAGCAGACCATTACATCACTTATACAAGATGAAATTACAGCGATCGTCGAAATTGATTATTACGCCGTTCTTGCGATAGATTTTCCAAACGGATTAAAAGCGGGTCAGGAATTAAATATGAAAGGAAAGTCAATTTTTCAGTTTTCAGACAATAAAATAGTCAGATTGGCTGATATGAGTTAAAGTTATGGGTTTAAAAATAAGCATCAGAAAAGCAGAAAATCAAGACTTGGATTTTATCTATAAAGCAATATGCGAACTTGAGAATGAAGTTTTAGATTTTGAAGTTTTCCAAATGATATTCAATGAAAACATTTCAAACTCAAAAAATCTGTATCTAATTGCCGAAAATGAAACGGAAGGTTTAGGTTTTATTAGCTTTCATACTCAAAATCTGTTGCATCATTGCGGTTTAGTTGGTGAAATTCAGGAGTTTTTTATTCATCAAAAATACCGCGGCCAAGGCGTTGGACGGTCGTTAATAAATGAGATTTTGAATTTTGCAGAAGAGAATAATTTAAAAAGTATTGAAGTTACGACCAATAAAAAACGAGTCGAAAACGTAGCGATTTATGAGAATTTGGGTTTTGCTTTGAGTCATAATAAGTTTACGATTTATAACTAATTTATAGAATTATCAGTCTAATTTGTCATTTCGACCGAAGGGAGAAATTGCACTAGTAATTCGACAAAGATTGATGATTTTGCATGCGGAATTTCTTGTGTGATTTCTCCCTTCGGTCGAAATGACAAGATTGCTTTAAAAAACTTATTTTTAAATCCATGACAATAGAAAAAGCCAACATAACCGACAACGAAATCCTAACAGCAATAACCAAAAAATCAAAAGCATATTGGGGATATTCGGAAGAACAAATTCAGAAATGGGATAAAAATTTAACGATCTCACAAGATTATATTAGGGATAATAGCACATTCAAATTGGTAGACAACGATTGTATTGTTGGCTATTATTCTTATATTTTTGAAAATGAAAACATTGTAAAACTTGATAATTTATTTATCTCGCCAGAATATATTGGAAAAGGATTTGGAAAACTTTTGCTTTTAGACTTTTTAAATCGAATGAAACACATTAGAGTCGAAAAAATAACACTCGATTCTGAGCCCAACGCCGAGGAATTCTATTCTAAAATGGGATTTGTAAAAATAGGAGAATTCAAAACTTCCATAAAAAACCGTTTTATGCCTATTATGGAAATGAAACTTTAAAATCTAACTGAAAGTGAAACAGATAAACATTTGCATAAAACATAATCTTCTAGTCGGTTTGCTGATTGGTTTATGGCTTTTTGTTTTTGCTTTCATCATAAAACCTTTTGACGACGGAACGATAAATTTAAGAGCTTGGTTTTTTATTAGTTTTGGATTTAGTGTTATGGCGTTTTTATGTTATGGTCTTTTAACGATTATTCAAAAAAGCCTTTATAAAAGAATTGAGAAGTGGAATAGTAGTTTAGAAATAATAGCCATTTTTTTATTTCATATACTGTATTTAATTGGAGTTTTTACTTTTTATAAATGTCCAATTTTAAATGGCGGCTATAATTTTTCAGAATTCTTTTCGATCATATTTATAAAAGTCGCTCTAATCATCACTCCTGTAATTATTCTCGCACGGAGATATTTAATCAAGCTAATTCCCATAAAAGAAGATGTTTTATTATTTAAAGGCGAAAACAGATTAGATGTTCTAAAAATCAAAAAAGCCGATTTGGTCTGCATTTCGAATGCACAGAATTATGTAGAAATTTTTTATATCGAAGACGGAAAACTTCAATCGAAATTAATTCGTTCATCACTCAAAAAAGTACAAGATGATTTCGATTTTTTAGTTCAAATACACCGTTCGCATTTAATAAATCCGATGCATTTTAAATCTTGGAGAAATGCAAATACAATTATACTGACTCAAATAGAACTTCCGGTTTCGAGAAATTATAAAGATGTTTTAATGGCATTGTAAATTTCATACCTAAAATAATACATTTCGTACCTAAGTCAATAAAATAGGAGTTTTAGGTAAATTTTCATTCTAGTTTTGCTTCATCAATTTTAAAAATAAATTATGAAAACAAAACATTTCTGCACGATTGGATTGCTATTTTTCTTAGCCAGCTATTTATTATTTTCTAACATTTTTCCGAGTTTCAATACATCGCTAGATTTTGCGCATTGGTTCAATTTAATTGGAGCTTGTTTTTTGTTGTCATTTAATGACGCATTTACTAAAAATAGAATGAATACTGCTGCTTCTGTGCTGACAACTTTAGGCGTTATTGCCCACATCGGACTTTGTACAATCGATTTTATCATGTCGAGTTACGGAAATAACGAAATCGCAAAAGATGCACTAAGTCAGCATATCAGTAATTCGCCATTGCTTTTTTATCCGTTTGTGGCCGTTGGACCGTCTTTGCTTTTTCTTGGTTTGGCTTTGCATGCATTTGCCTTTATAAAAACGGAAACTGTAAAGTCCTTGATGGTAATTGTGGGTTCGGTTGCCGTTGGATTTTCTTTTTTTGTTTTGAAAAATGGAATTTTGATGTTTTTGAGTTGTGTGGTTTTTGTTTTAGGATTAGGATTGTTGCTCTATAAAAATGAAACTAAAAAAGTACCGAACGAATAAAAATCGTATTTTCGTTTTATAATCTAAAACTTAAAAGATTGAAAAAACATATAAAATACTTAATCGCACTCTTTCTGACTTTAGTCGTGATTGCGGGCGATGGTGCTTTATATTCTCAATCTAAATCGGCAGAATATTACCAATCTTCATTTGTAGTTTTACGAAGAGAACAGGATTTTAAAAGTTCTCGTTTATATAAATTTGGACAAGCTGTTTCTTGGAACGAAACAAGATTTTCAATTGTTTTGAATTTTCTCAAAACCGAAACTGTCTTTACTTTTCAAATTAAGAAACTGCTAAAAATTCAAAATCTGCTTCATAAAAATCTAACTTCATTTATAAATCAATCTGTTTTTATGAATGAAATAATCACTTCAAAACATTTCGATAAAAGTTTATACACTGCTTAAGAAAATCTATTTCTGAGCACAGATGATACAATAATGTCTAATCATTTATCATTTTCAAAATGTATAAACAAAATAATAATTCTCGTTTGGAGCAATCTAAACGACCGCTTTTTCATTGGATAAAAAGAAAATTTATAATCGTAATAACGGCTTTTATGTTAGGAATGGCAAACGGAATGCACACTGAAGATACCCGAATTAAAGGAAATCAAAATTATACTGAACAACATAAGAAGGATTGAGTTTTTTAATGAGAGAATTTGTCAATGAGATAATTAGAAAATTATTTCTTTGTCCTGTCAACTTTGTCAAAGTTTTTTTTCCCAATCTTGTCATTTCTCCTTCGTCAAAATGACAAACGATGTGCGTAAAACAAAAAAACCGAAGCAAATAGCTTCGGTTTTCTATTGGAATTTGGGATTTAAAAAATTGAAAATTAATTTTTTAATCCACCCATTTATAATAACGAGCTCCAATCAAAACAGGAATCTCTTTTTCAATTCGGTCCAGAACCCATTCATTTTTAGGAGTTCTTACGCTTTGTTTATGTTCTTTTTTATGAAGGCTTTCGTAAGTGTTGAAATCAATTTCTGCGCTTTCGGCTAAATTTTCAAAAAGTTTCACGTTTTCTAGGGCCGATTTCCATTCTGGCTGGATCGTTCCTTCAAAAACCTTAGATTTCGATCCGCTTCCATAAGCTAAGAAACCAAATTTAGTTCCAGCTACTTCTTTATTCGTATCATAAAAATGAGCTAGTGTAGATAACAATCCCATAAAAATAGAACCCGTATAAAGGTTTCCAATTAAAGACGAAGCTAATTCGGCAGGTTGCAATTTCTCAGTTACAAAACTTCTGTAATTATCAGATTTGGCTACTTCTTTAATTTTTGTCTGATAATCTGCTGGTGCAATATCATCGGCAATAATTTTTTCGGCACTGTCTAAAGCATAGATTTCTGATAACATTCTTCTTCCTTGAAAAGAATATGGCAAGTGCATTACAATACTGTGCCAAGTGTTATATAAAGTTTCGGTAGTGTTTTTTAATTTTTTGAATGAAAAGTAAGCATTGCGCGTACGATCCATATAACATTGATTCGAATATTGTCCGTCAAAAACCGGCTGGTCTTTATGGATTTCGATTTCGGCTTCTAAATTGTCAAACCAAGAATCATTGTTTACATTTTTGGTAATTTCCTCTTTAGAGATAGTTCTGTATGGTTTAAAGAAGTCGAAAACACCTTTTGTGCTCGTTGCCCAATTATCATCAAAAGCAATAATTTTTGGGTTTGCAGCAATTAACATGGCAACCGCTCCGGCGCCTTGCGTATATTCTCCACCAGAATTTAAATCGTATTTTGCAAAATCAGAAGTAACTACAATTGCTTTTTTAGTTGGATTTAATTTTACGAAATCTAGACAGTTTTGCAAAGCATCAACTCCGCCAATACAAGCAAAAGTAAAATCAACAACATCACATTCTGCTAATGAATCTTCGCCAAATTTCTGCTCCATCAAGCTAATTAAATAAGAAGCAATTGGTTTAGAACTGTCAATACCACTTTCGGTACCAACATATATTCGGCTTATTTTTTTTAAGTCAATTTTATTGTCAATGATAAGCTTGGTTAAAGCATTTGCCCCAAAAACAACCGCGTCCTGATGAACGTCTGGGAAAGTCATTTTTAGTAATCCAAGACCCTTTTCTAATTTTTCTGGTTCAATATTTCTGGCAATTGCCAAAGTTTTTATGGGTAAATGTATGTTTGCTACATCAAACGAAATAGCATCAATTCCTGTTTTCATTATTAATTTTTTGAGCCGCTAAAGGTAAAACTATGTTGTGGAATGGCAATTTTTTACTTAGACAAAATTTCTGCTGCAGAGCACTTTTGAAGAAAATAAATTAAAACTTTGAATAAAATAACAATATGATAAATTTTTGGTAATCTACTTAGTGTGGAAATTTTTCTTTAACGCTTAAAAAGCAGTGTTTTGAGATTCTCTATAGTGAATTATTTTTTACTAACTTAATTTTTATACGTAAAAGTACGTAGAAAGGAGCTATTTTAAAATCATTATAAATAACAGCGAAATGGTTGTAGTTCTTTTGTAATTGAATTATTTTTGTCTAATTTTTTAAAACAAACTACTTAACACTTATGGCACAATCTGCACTATTGAATGCTTCCATTTTAAAGAAAGTAGCTATGGCTCTTTCGGGAATATTCTTAATCACGTTTTTAGCGCTGCATGTTTCCTTAAATTTTATCTCTATTATTAGTGAAGACGTTTTCAACGAGGCTTCTCACTTTATGGGATACAATCCGCTGATTCAGTATGTAATGCAGCCAATTTTGGCATTCGGGGTAATTTTCCACTTCGTAATGGGATTTATTCTTACAGCTCAAAACAGCGCGGCACGACCAATTGCATACGCAAAATACAACGGAGCAGCAAACGCTTCTTGGAGTTCTAGAAATATGATTATTTCTGGATTGGTTATTTTAGCTTTCTTAGGATTGCACTTTTATGATTTCTGGTTTCCTGAAGTTACCTACAAATATATTGCAGGTACAGCGCCAGATGCTACAAGGTATTATGGTGAGTTAGTTCACAAATTTCACGATCCAATCCGTACGGCATTGTACTGTGTGTCTTTCATCCTTTTAGGATTCCACTTATGGCACGGATTTGCATCTTCTCTTCAATCTGTAGGGATGCACAATAAATACTCTAGATTTTTATCAAAAGTAGGTTACTGGTTTGCAGTTGTAGTTCCGGCGCTTTTCGTAATTATCGCTTTATTTCATCATTTCAATAATTAATATCAATTATAATGGCATTAGATTCAAAAATTCCAAATGGTCCTATAGCGGACAAATGGACAAATTATAAAGATCATATTAATTTAGTAAACCCTGCTAACAAACGTAATCTTGATATTATTGTAGTTGGTACAGGTTTAGCTGGAGGTTCGGCTGCGGCTACTTTGGCTGAGTTAGGATATAACGTAAAAGCATTCTGCTTCCAAGATTCTCCTCGTCGTGCGCACTCTATTGCTGCACAAGGGGGTATCAATGCAGCAAAAAACTATAAAGGTGACGGTGATTCGATTTACAGATTATTTTACGATACTGTAAAAGGTGGTGATTACCGTGCTCGTGAGGCAAACGTTTATCGTTTGGCTGAAGTTTCAGGTAATATTATTGACCAATGTGTGGCTCAAGGGGTGCCATTGGCTCGTGAATACGGCGGACTTTTAGATAACCGTTCTTTTGGAGGAACTTTGGTTTCTCGTACATTTTACGCGCAGGGACAAACGGGACAGCAATTATTGTTAGGAGCTTATTCTGCAATGAACCGTCAGATTGGTCGTGGAAAAATTAAAATGTACAACCGTCACGAAATGCTTGACATTGTAATCGTGAACGGAAAAGCGAGAGGTATTATCGCTCGTGACTTAATCACAGGAAAAATAGAAAGACATTCTGCTCACGCGGTAGTAGTTGGTTCTGGAGGATACGGAAACGTATTTTTCCTTTCAACAAATGCTATGGGAAGTAACGCAACAGCAGCTTGGAAAATTCATAAAAAAGGAGCGTTTTTCGCAAATCCTTGTTACACGCAAATTCACCCAACATGTATTCCGGTTTCAGGAGATCACCAGTCTAAATTGACTTTGATGTCTGAATCTTTACGTAATGACGGTCGTATTTGGGTGCCTAAAAAATTAGAAGATGCTCAAGCAATCCGTGAAGGAAAGAAAAAAGCAACTGATTTATCTGAAGACGAAAGAGATTATTTCTTAGAAAGAAGATATCCTGCATTTGGTAACTTAGTACCTCGTGACGTTGCGTCTCGTGCGGCTAAAGAAAGATGTGATGCTGGTTTTGGAGTTAACAAAACGGGTGAAGCAGTTTACTTAGATTTCGCAGCAGCTATCAAACGTTACGGAACTGAAGATGCTTATGTAAAAGGTTTAGATGATAAAGATGCTGCTTTGGTAACTAAATTGGGAGCTGCGATCGTAAAAAGTAAATACGGAAACTTATTCCAGATGTATTACAAAATCGTTGACGAAGATCCTTATACTACACCAATGATGATTTACCCAGCGGTTCACTACACAATGGGTGGAACTTGGGTTGATTATAACTTAATGACGACTATTCCTGGATGTTTCTCAATTGGAGAATCTAACTTCTCTGACCACGGAGCAAACAGACTTGGAGCTTCTGCTTTAATGCAAGGTTTAGCTGATGGATATTTCGTATTGCCTTATACTATCGGAGATTATTTAGCTCCAGATATTAAAATGGGTGAAATTTCTACAGACTTGCCAGAATTCGTTGAAGCTGAGAAAGCGGTTGTAGATCAAATCAATAAATTTATCAATAACAACGGTAAACATTCTGTAGATTATTTCCATAAAAAACTTGGAAAAATTATGTGGAATAAAGTAGGTATGGCTCGTAATGCTAAAGGTTTAACTGAAGCTATCGAAGAAATTGCTGCTTTACGTGAAGAGTTTTATAAAGATGTGAAAGTTCCAGGAGGTGCTTACGAATTTAATCAGGAATTAGAAAAAGCAACTCGTGTTGCCGATTTCTTAGAATTAGGAGAATTGTTCGCGAAAGATGCTTTACACCGTAATGAATCTTGTGGAGGTCACTTCCGTGAGGAGTATCAGACAGAAGAAGGAGAAGCACTTCGTGACGACGAAAACTTTGCATACGTTGCAGCTTGGGAATACAAAGGAAAACCAAGTGATGCAGTGTTGCACAAAGAACCTCTTAATTACGAAAACATTAAATTAGTTCAAAGAAGTTATAAATAAGAATTTGGTCGAAAGCCCAAAGTCTTAAAGTCAAAAGGCAAAATGTGCCAAGCGACTTGCGACTTTCGACTTTATGACTTTCAAACGAAAAAGGTATGAAACTTACATTAAAAATATGGCGTCAGAAAAACGCTCAAGATAAAGGAGGGATTGTAGAATATCCTATCGATGGAATCGAACCAGACATGTCTTTCCTTGAAATGTTAGACGTTCTTAACGAAGGTTTAATCAATAAAGGAGAAGAGCCTGTAGCATTTGACCACGATTGTCGTGAGGGAATCTGCGGAATGTGTTCTTTATTCATCAACGGAGAAGCGCACGGACCAGATAGAGGAGTTACAACTTGTCAGTTGCACATGCGTATGTTTAAAGATGGTGATACGATTTTTATCGAGCCATTTAGAGCAAAAGCTTTCCCGGTAATTAAAGACTTAGTGGTTGATAGAAGTTCTTTTGATAGAATTCAACACGCAGGAGGATTTATCTCTGTAAACACTTCAGGAAATACAATCGACGCTAATACTATTCCAGTTCCAAAAGATGATGCAGATAAATCATTTGATGCTGCTGCTTGTATTGGTTGTGGAGCTTGTGTTGCAACTTGTAAAAACTCTTCAGCAATGTTATTCGTTGCGGCAAAAGTTTCTCAATATGCATTATTGCCACAAGGTAAAGTTGAAGCAACGGATCGTGTTTTACACATGGTTCACCAAATGGATTTAGAAGGTTTCGGTAACTGTACAAATACAGGAGCTTGTGAAATCGAATGTCCAAAAGGAATTTCGCTTGAAAATATTGCACGTATGAACCGTGAGTATTTAGCAGCAAGCTTAAAAGGATAATACACAATTTAGTATATTTTAGAAAAACGCTTCCGTTACGACGGAAGCGTTTTTTGTTTTTTGAAACAGAGTAATTTATTTATAAATCCGTTCAAATCTATAAAAGGCTTCAATTTGTCTTAGAAAAGAGCTTAAAACAAGTTATTTTAAGTTTTTGATGTAAACGGGTTCTGTTTTGTTTTAAAGTGATCTAATGCGCTAATTTGATTTTTTGTTTCGATGAATTGTTTGCTGAAATGTTTATTTTTGTAATTAGAAAAAAAATAATAGGCATGAGCACGGAAAATGAAGTTTTAAATTACAGTAAAGAAGAACGTAAAAATCATATTCTAAAAGAGATCAACTTACACACGCGTGTGAGTTTTGAAACTCTTTCGGCTAAACTTGGTGTTTCCGAAGATACTGTTCGTCGTGATATTAATGAACTTGATGCTGATTCACTTTTGATTAAAGTGAAAGGCGGCGCGATGACCAAAGGATATCACTATTCTTCATCTAATCAAACTTATGCTGTCGAAGCGAAACAAGTTATCGCGCAGAAAGCCGTTGGGCTTCTTCATGACGGTATGGTTTTAATTGTTGATGGAGGAACAACAATTCGTGAATTTATCCGATTAATTCCGAATGATCTTAATTTGACTGTTTTTACTATTACTGCTTTAACGGCTGTTCAGCTTTTAGATAAACCAAATATTAAAACCATCATGATTGGTGGAAGCATTTCTTCTTACAGTCAAATGTGTGTGAGCGGAGAAGCTTTTCATCAATTGGCTAATATAAAAGCAGATCTTCTGGTTTTAGGAACAAATGCTCTAGACGTAGACGGCGGTTATTCTGACTCTGATTGGGAAACAGTTCAAGTGAAAAAAGCGATGATTCAGGCTTCTAAGAAAACAGCAGTTTTAACCATTACGGAAAAATTAAATACGGTTCTTAAAATGAAAATTGCTAATCTATCTGAGGTGAGTTATGTGATTACCGAAGAAGAGCCAAATCACGAAAAACTGCAACCGTACAAAAGTGCTGTTCCAAGTTTGATCGTGATTTAATTTGTTGTTGACTTTTATATCTCTATAAAAATGAAAATTGCTCTAGTCCAAACCGACCTTTTTTGGCAGAATGCTGTTAAAAACAGAGAAAACTTTGATTCAAAGATCAATGAAATTGATTCGGAAGTAAATTTGATTGTGCTTCCCGAAATGTTTTCGACTGGATTTACGATGAATGCTTGTGAGGTTGCTGAAACGATGCAAGGGGAAACGATTGAATGGATGAAATCGAAAGCAAAACAAAAAAATGCTGCGATAACAGGAAGTGTTGTCATTACAGAAAACGGAAAATACTATAATCGAATGTTGTTTGTTTTTCCGTCTGGCGAAATTCAATATTATGATAAACGACATTCCTTTTCTTTAGCAGGTGAAGACAAAGTGTATACGCGCGGAAATCAAAAAGTTATTGTTGATTATCTGGATTGGAAAATATGCCTTCAGATTTGTTACGATTTGAGATTTCCAGTTTTTGCTCGAAATGTAGAAAACTACGACCTTATTTTGTATGTTGCCAATTGGCCAAAAGTGCGCACGAATGCTTGGGATGCTTTGCTAAAAGCTCGAGCAATAGAAAATCTTTCGTATGTAGTTGGGGTAAACAGAATTGGTAACGATACTCACGATTACGAGCATATTGGGCATTCGCAAGCGATAGATTTTTTGGGCAATTATATTTTAGAACCACAAGAAAAAAATGGTGTCTTTGTCGTGGAATTGGACAAAAACACCATGTATGAAACGCGTAAAAAATTGGACTTTTTAAGCGATAGAGATCAGTTTGAAATTAAGTTTTAGGAAAGAGCTATGGTTTATTAAGAACTATAATTTCTCGATTTGGGTTTTTAATTCGAATAAGTATCTTTTTATAATTCCAGTCTGAACCATTTCTGTCAGCATGGATTTCTAATTTTCCATTTTTTATATCACCATTAATTCTGATGGATAAATCAACAGAGTTATTGTTGTTGGAGTAAGTGGAGCTGCCTTCTAAAATTGCTAGCTTGTCAACGGGAGCGATTTTTCCAATAGTTTGTATGACTTCTGGGTTTTTATTAGCATGATCTATTGCTTTTTCAAATAAAGAATTTTCTTTAAATGCAGTTATAGTGTCCGATAAACCATTTTTGGAGTTTGAATTTAATGTAGCAATTAGAATGAATGCAACTGAAAGAACTCCTAAAAGTAGCCAAATCCAATTTTTGCTAATCCAATTTTTTTCAATAATTAATTCCTCCCTATCCATAAACTTTAAAAAGCTTTTCGTTTCTTTTCCGCCTCTTTTTTCTTTTTATCGTCTTGTTTTTTCTCAACTTCTGGATTAAACGGAATGCCTAAGTCAATTGTCTCGTTTCGATCCCAATTGGCACGGACATCAAATTCTTCTTGGTTGTAAAATACTTCTTCGGAATATTTCTTTTCTAAGAAATTACCAGTGTCGTACTGTTTGTTTTTATTATCATCGTAAATAATACGCACAGTAAAGACGTCAGGCTGGAGTAAATTAAATTCTAATGTAGTTGCTCCTTCAGAATATCCTTCAGCCAAAACAACATCTCCTTTTTTATTAGTCAATTCGACAATTATAGGAAAGCGTTTTACATTTTTTAGCGTCAATATAATATTTCCGTAATCAGCATATTCTTTTGTACTGAGTTTGTACGATAAGGTGTCGTTTGTTTTTTCGTAAAAATCGGTCAAAGCACCTGGCAAGAAAGTAAAACTGTATTTATCTAAAGGTTCTTTTTTGAAATCAAAATAAAGTTTTTGGTCAAATTCGTCATATTCTGTTGTGTAAGGAACAGCGACAGAGTCTTTATTTACCAATCTAATTTTAGAATTGTCAAATTTAACCAATGGCGTTTCAGTTTCCAGCGTAAAACGTTCCCTAAAGTTAATTTGCCCATTTTGTACGGCTTTAATATTTAGGGTATCTTTTTTTAAGGCTTTAATTTTAAAAGAAAATCGCTTCTTGTAATCTCCTTTTTCAACTTCCATTGATAACGAATCGGCTTTTATTGGTTTATACCAAACTTGAAGCGAGTCTTTTTTAGGAAATTGCGTTATAATCGTTTCTAAAACTTCATTGCCATTTTTAAGTACAACTTTTGGTTTTGAGTTTTTGAAATTCTGTTTTCCGTCGTACGGAAGATACAAACGATTTCCAGAAGCTTGAATTGGTTTGAAAGCTTTTAATGGCAATGTTTCTTTAAATAGTTCTAATTCATAAACAGTGTCAGTCGGAATTGTAATATAGTTTTTCAAAAATCCGATTTTATCATCTTTCGGATTAAATTTATTGTTAGATCCTTTGTCCTTTAATGCCACCAAAAGATATTTTCCTTCTTTTAAATTTTCAAACTGAAAAGTTCTCATACTGTCCAGAGTGTTTGTAATGTAGCGTGGAAATTCTTTGTAAATGGTAGAATCTTTAAATTTATCATTTACTTCATATAGCATTACAGAAACAAAATTGTCAACATATTTCCCGTAAGCATCTTTTATTTTTCCGTTCAGTTTAAGCGAATCAATGTGCGACCCTGTTGAGAAAATATACTTGAACTGATTTAAAGCATTTCCTTCGTTATTATCCTGAATTGCCTGTCCAAAATTTAAACTATAAGTTGTGTTCGGCAGCAAAGTATCTCGAAGTTCAATTTTTATAAATTTGCTAACACTTTGTGGCGTGATTAATGGCTCATTTTTTAAAGGAGGAGAAATAATCAGCTGTTTGTTAGTGTTTTTGAGTTTGATATATTCATCAAAATTTAAAGTAATAGTGTTTCCTTTAAAATCGGTTGTAAAATTTTTAGGAAAACTTGATACCAAAACAGGAGCTAATGTGTCTTTTAAACCGCCGGTAATGCTGCCCCTTTTAGCGCAGCTTATCATTGATATTAGAATTATAAATGCAATATATTTTAGAGTGTTTTTCAACATAGCAGTTTTTCAATTTGATTGCACAAAATAACGATTATATTTGCTTTAATTGAAATTTTTTATCCATTTATTAGGATTTGGAACTTTTGGAAATCTTCAAAAATTTTAGTGTTTAAAATGCTATAATTTCTTACTTTTGAATTAAAATGTAATTTTCCTAAGTTTTGTTCAAGCGATTTTTTCCAGTTTTGTTTCTATTTTTAATGCTATCATGCAGTAAAAACGAAAAACCGATCATCTCCTTTTATTACTGGAAAACAATATTGAAATTTTCTGAAACGGAAAAAGAGTCATTGAAAGAAAACAATGTTCAAAAACTCTATGTAAGATATTTTGATATTGGACTTCATCCAGAGTCAAATTTTCCAATTCCTATTAGCCCAATTCGATTTGAAGAAAATCTAAAGGAGTATAGTATTGTTCCGGTTGTTTTTATTCAGAACAAAGTGATGCTCCAACCGAATCTTGATGTAAATGATCTGGCTCAAAAAACGTTTGGTTTTATAGAACAAATCAATTCTAAAAATAAAATTGCGAGTCAAGAAATTCAAATTGATTGCGATTGGACATTAAAAAGCAAAGAGAATTATCTGAAATTTATAGAAGTTTTTAAAAAGCTTTCGAAGAAGAAACTTTCTGCCACCATTCGATTGCATCAAGTGAAATATTTCAAGAAAACAAAAATTCCAAATGTAGATTCCGGAGTTTTGATGTATTACAATATGGGATCGATTGCGCCCGATTCTCTAAATTCTATTTACGATAAAAAAGTGGCAGAACGATATCTTAAAAGTTTAAAAAGATATCCGCTGCATCTAGATTTTGCTTTTCCGATCTTTTCGTGGGGAGTTCATATTAGAAATAATAAAGTGATTGGGCTTCGTTCTAAAATGAATAGTAGAGCGCTTGAAAAAGATTCCAATTTTGAAAAAATGAGCCCTATTTTTTTCAGAGTAAAACATTCCAATTATAAAAATGGTGTTTTTTATGAAGAAAATGATCTTTTGAAAATGGAAGAAATAAAACCAGACGATTTAAAAGAAATGGCAGAAGATTTGCAAGATAATCTTGTTGAAAAGCCAAACGAAATTATATTTTACGATTTAGACGAATTCAATTTAAACAATTATGAAAAAAATACTTTTAAGCAGATTATTTCTTGCTTCTAGTGCCGTTTTGCTTTCTGCATTCGGAATTATATATGCTTGCGCAGACGGAGATTGGGATTCTTTTGGTTCTTATAACTCAAATTTTACACCAGAAACTTTTGCTGACAAATCGTACTCACCTTTGTTTTTATCTGGTGGGATTTTTTACGGAATTGGTTTTGATACCCAGCATAATTCTCGTTTCAATAAAAACATAAAATCAGATTGGGCAGATTATCTTAAAGGAAAAGCAGATACAACAACTGTCAATTATTTTTTGATTGGTGATGAAAAGCCGAGATATTATTCTGATGAAAAAGATGCTATCAAAAACAAAGAAGAAATTGAAGGTTTGCATGTTTATTATAAAACAAAAAAGGAAAATAAAAGCTCTCAGAAATGGAGCAAAAAGCTGAATTTGAAAGATGAGAAAGTAAAAAACTTTGTCGAATTTTTGTATTTGGCTCAAAAGATAGAAACGGTTTCAATTGGAGACGATTATTGGAGTTATGATCCTGTTGTGGCAAAAACTTTCAATGACGCTAAAATGATTCAATCTATCGAAAATGTGTACAATACTTTGTCGGATCCGTTTTTGAAAAACAGATATTGGTTCTTGACCATGAAAGCTCGTTTTTATAGTAACGATAAGCAAAAAGCAATTGACTTTTTTAATAAAACCGAAAGTGCTGTTGCCAAGAATACTTTGTATTATCGTGCTTTGGCGTATGTTGCTGGAATTAATTATAAACAGAAAAAATACGCGACTTCTAATTATTTATATGCTCAAGTTTTTGATAAATGTCCAGAATTAAGAGTCGTTACAGCTTATAGTTTTAAGCCAAAAAACGTCTCAGATTGGACTAAAGCTTTGGCAATGGCAAAAAACAACAAAGAAAAAGCAGCGCTTTGGGCAATTCACGGATATTACAAAGACGAAAAACAGGCAATTGAAAAAATCTATGAATTGGATCCAAAAAGCGAGCATTTAAATTATTTGGGAACAAGATTGGTTAATTCGCTGGAAGAAAAAATAAACAACTCATTTCAGGTGAGCAGCGGAGATTATAGTAAGCCGCCTACGCCACAGACTGTTGCAGAAAACAAAACGGAGAACAAAGCAAAAATTGACAATAGCGCAGTCGATTTAATTGCGAAAATTTCTGCTGCAGGAAATACCGAAAAGCCATATTTATGGGATATTGCAACGGGATATCTTCAAACACTAAAAGGTGATTATGCCAATGCAGAAAAGAATTATAACAAAGCAGAAAAGACACTTCCGAAAACAGAATTGGCAGGAATGCAGCTTCGTTTATTGCGTTTTGTAAACAATTTAAGCAAGATTGATAAGCTGACAGATAAAAACGAGAAAACTATTCTGGCTGATTTGAATTGGCTGTATTATGAACTTCCTAAAAATTATAAAGGAAGCGAATTTCGTTACCAAAATGCTTCTTCATGGAGCAGAAGCTATTTGTCACATTTGTATAAAGAAAAAGGAGATCAGGTTATGGCCGAGATTTATGGCGAATCACGCTATAGTTATTGGAACGACGGAAATGCTTATTATGACAATGAAAAGAATTTGCTGGCAATAAAAAGCTTTTTGGAAAAATCTAGTAAATCTGAAATCGAAAAAATTGGTGCAGGAATTTATAGTTTGAAACTGAAAGACATTAATAATTTTCAGGCGGTTCAGGCGACATTTAAAAACAAAATTCCAGAAGCGATTGAATTTATGAAACAAACCGATTCTGTTCAGTATGTTAAATTCTTAGGAAATCCGTTTAACGGAAATATTAAAGATTGCCATGATTGTGAGCATGCGGCGTATCAAAAAAGAAAATATACTTATATGGACTTCTTGACTACAATAAAAGAAATGCAGGATAAATTGGCTCAGAAAGAAGATGTTTACACGAACAGTCTTTTGCTTGGAAATGCTTTTTATAATATTTCTCATTTCGGAAACGGAAGAACTTTTTATGAAATGAGTATTGTGGGTTATGGCTCAAGTCCATATTCGTTTAGAAACACAATGAAAGAAATGATTACTAATAATTCGGTTTCTAAAATGTATTATCAAAAAGCTTTTGACGCCGCTTCAAACAAAGAACAAAAGGCAAAATGTTTGTATCTGATTTCGAAATGTGAAAGAAATGATTATTACAATAAAAAATACAACGCCGTAAACAGCTATTGGGAAATTCAAGATGATAAAGTTAATTTTATTGCTTGGAACTCATTCAAAGCTTTAAGAAAAGACTATTCTGATACCAAATATTATCAGGATGTAATTGCAGAGTGTGGTTACTTTAATACTTATATAAATCAATCAAGATAAGAGAAATGGTAAATAAAATAGAGCATATCGGGATTGCAGTAAAAAACATGGATGACGCGAATGTTTTGTTCGAAAAAATGCTTGGCGTTCCGTCTTATAAAATGGAAGCTGTAGAGAGCGAAGGCGTATTGACTTCTTTCTTTCAGACAGGAAATAATAAAATCGAACTTTTGGTGGCGACAAATCCAGAAAGTCCGATTGCTAAGTTCTTAGAGAAAAAAGGAGAAGGAATTCATCACATTGCTTTTGATGTTGATGATATCGAAGCCGAAATAGCGCGTTTAAAAAATGAAGGTTTTGTCTTGATTAATGAAGTTCCGAAGAAAGGAGCCGACAATAAATTGGTTGTTTTTCTGCATCCGAAGAACACAAATGGTGTTTTGGTGGAGCTTTGCCAAGAAATTAAATAAAAAAATGTCATTTTAATTTTTGAATAAGACGTTGAAAATCAATTTCGTTTTTGAGATTCAAAAAAAGATTTAAAATAAAATACAAATGATGTCTTAAAATATTTGGAGTGAATGAAAAATAGTAGTAATATTGCATCCTCTAAACCGGTCCTATAGCTCAGCTGGTTAGAGCACCTGACTCATAATCAGGTGGTCCCTGGTTCGAGCCCAGGTGGGACCACTAGTAAAATCAAGCCTTTGCAGAAATGTAAAGGCTTTTTTGTTTCTATCAGTACAACATTAGTACAACAAATTGCTGAACAGCAAAGATAGTAAACATTTCATTCTGTTTCAATTAGCTTTATTTTTAGTATTTTTATTCTTCAATTGAAAATAACCTAGAATTATGGCAAGAATAATTGAAAAATCTTTTTTCTTCCTTCATCGACAGATACAAAAGATAAATTCTATAACAACCGCCAAGAAGGTTACACTAATTTTTGTTCCGCTATTACCTATTTTGGCAGTTATCATCAGTATTTTTCAGATATACAATGGTAATTTTATTTTATTCTATTCGATAATTCTAATTTTAGGAGTTATTTTTTCATTTTTGCTTACCGTAGCATCTATCTTTTTTTTAAAAAATGATAATATTTTTAATCGATATAATAGAGAAAAATCAAATAGTAATTTATCTCAATTCCAAAAATCATCCAAATCTTCTGATGTTATTTCTGATAAAAAAATTACGGAACTATTAGACTTAAATAAGGAGGTCCTTAATCATTATTATATTGAATTTAGAAAAATTGAACTATTTAATGATGACACATCATTAATAGACTTTCAAAGTTTGATTGCTAATTGCTTAAAAAAATCTAATAACAATCATGTTTTTAGATTAGAAATTAGTGCTCAAGAAACATACGGTTTTATCAATGAATTTATGATTCCTTTCTTGACAAAATTAGATTCAAAAAGTGCAATTGAAAAAAAAAGGATAGCTTCAGTACTACAATATAAGAAGGCAGGGAAATATATTCCTGTAAATGAAAAAGCATCATCAGATAAAACGAGAATAGCTACTACACTTTATCAAAGAAAAATATACGAAAGCCTTCAAAAAATGTGAATTCTCCGAATTATTATGTGAGCAAGTCGCAACTCCACGTTTCATCTAGTTTCATTCCGGTAGTTTAGCCTCATAATTTTAAAAACTTAAATTATGAACCCACAAAAAATTACTGAACAGTTAAATGAAATTAAGATGATGATTATCAAGGGTAATCAGTTTCAAAAAGAGATCTTTACTATTAAAGACTTGATGGCCTATACAGGATTTTCAGATAGTACTATCCACAAATTATCTGCTAAAAAATTAATCCCTCATAACAAACCGACAAATGGGGCTTTATTCTTCGATAGAGTTGAGATAGTTGCATGGATCAGGGAGCATAAAGTCTATTCTGATGAGGAAGTTTTGTCTAAATTTTCCAAGCAATTAAAAAAATAAGCGCTCAAAAATCCACTTTTGAACGCTTAGAAATTTTTTATGTTACTAAAAAAAGTATATGCAAATATAGGCATTATACTCATTCATCAATTATCTATTTATGGAAGAAATAAGCGTATATGATGTGTCATCACGCAAGGATTCTGTGTATGACAAAATTCAAGAAGAATTATCTAAGTATTTTAAAATCAAGTTTAATGAAATTGCATTGGAATACGAAATTTTTGACGTAAACTCTGCCTGTAAAATTGATTTTAATGAATCCTCTCTGTTAATACATCTTCATAGAGAAAAATTAAATGTTAGTCCACAAGTTTTTAAAACATATTTAAAGTCTCATTTTGTGGAACGCATCAATCCACTGATAGAGTATTTTAAAGGTTTACCACCTTGGAACGGCAAAGATCATGTCAAAAGGTACGCCAACTATGTAAATACGGACGATAACGAATTGTTTTACCTCCATCTCCTTAAATGGGCTGTTCGTGCTGTTAAAACGGTATTTCTGAAGGAGGCGATAAATAAACACGTATTGGTGTTAGAAGGAGGTCAGAGTTTTGGTAAATCTTATTTTTTAAATTTTCTATGTCCAATCCAACTTGAAAAATATTTATATACAAATTTAGGAGTAGGAAGAGATGAACGTATCAAGTTGGCTAAATCTTTGATTATTAATGTTGAAGAATTAGACGTAATGGGAAAATATGATATCAATGCTATTAAAGCACTGATAAGTCAAGTTTCTGTTAATGAGCGTTTACCGTATGCAGATAAATCAACTTTACTCTATCGGACTTGTTCATTTTTAGCATCAACAAATCGTGCGGAATTTTTATGTGATGACTCAGGTTCTGTAAGGTGGATTATTTTTAGCGTCATTGAGAAGATTGATTTTTCCTATAGTAAAGAATTTAATATAGATGATTTTTGGTCACAAGCATACCATATTTTTAAGTGCCAAAAAGACTTTAAATCCGATTTAACCCAGGAGGAAATAAAAATCAATGAATTGAGAAATGAACGTTTTACTATTCAAACAGTAGAGAATGAATTTGTTTTAAAATACTATTCGACTAGTGATAATCTTTCAGATTTTAGGACACCATCGGAAATTGTAACAGAACTACAAGTTATGGGGCATAGATTAAATGCTCAGAAAGTTGGTGCAGCACTAAAAAAATACAATTTTACCAGAATCAAGCATGCAAAACGTCAAGTATATGGATATTTAGCAAAAACCAAATTTAGGGATTCTCCTTGGGGATTTACAGATTCTTAAATACACTTACCTAGTTACCTAATTGAAGTTTAATTGATTGAATTTAAGCGGTTTATTTAGGTAGGTAACCTATGATAATCAATACTTGACTTACCTTAATTAGGTAAACTAGGTAAATCAAAAATAAAGCCCTTTTTTTCTAATATGCTTAGTATAGCTGTCCAATTTCTTTAGGTAGCTAGGTAGGCAAAAATTCAAATTATAGTGAACGATATAGAGAAATTAAGAAATATTCCAATAATCAATATTTTGAAAAAATTAAATATTGAAGCGGTTGAAAAGAAAAAAGATCAGTTTTGGTTTAAAGCTAAGTGGAGAAATGAGCAAATGCCTTCTGTAAAATGTGAGCATAATCTTTTTTATGACTTTGGTGAAGGTTTTGGAGGTAATACTGTGGACTTTATTATGAAGTATTTTTCCATTGGTTTTTTACAAGCAGTTAGGTGGCTACAAAGTGAGGATGTTATTTTTTCTTTTGACCCGCCTATACAAAATGTTTTTCTGGAGATGAAAAAAGAAAAGTCATATCGTGTGGAAAGAATTCAACTTTTACAAAACAAGATTTTAATTGATTATTTAAATAAACGAAAATTGAACATCGAAATATGTAAAAGGTATTTAGATGAAGTGTATTATAGAATAAATGACAAGAAATATTTTGGAGTGGGGTTCAGGAATGATAAGAATCAGTATGAAATTCGAAATAAATATGCCAAGTTGTGTTTAGGTATAAAATGGTTTACATGGATTAACAAAAGCAAAAAGTCTTTGGTAATTCTAGAATCATGGTCGGATTTCATTTCATTATTGACGTTGTACCCAAAATGCGAAATGGAAAAAGATTTCTTGATTTTGAATTCTCTTTCAATGCTTTCGAAAGTAGATCAAGTATTAAATGCTTATTCTGAACTTTTGTTTGCGCTGGACAACGATGTTGCGGGTTCGAATGCAACGGAAAACTGTTTAAAAAAATGGAATTCGGTGGGAGCAAGATGTAAAGATATTAGGTATCTGTTTCATGGTTCAAAAGATATAAATGAGTACTTGATTTTAAATACTAAAATGAGTGTTTAGGTTTATGTATGAATATCATTGCTTTGAAGAGTTATACCTGTAATTTATTAGCAAGTAGGACAGGGGCGGAAAAACCCCTATCCTACTTGCTCTGCGAGGCTAGAGCCTTGAAAATAAGGCTTCCTTTAAGAATGAAGTTTATAAGATTTTATAATTTAAATATAATCAAACACGCAACTAACTGATTATCAGTTTTAAAAATTATAATTATGACTAAAAAAAGTATTATTATAGATGAAAAAGCTCATGCAGAACTTGGGAAATTATCTGAAAGTTTGCGAATAAACTTGGGTGCTCTTATACAAGAAATGATTTATTATTTCAAAAAAACCGGTATCGATCCTAAAGATGCTATAAACAAAGATCCATCTTTAATGGTTGCCGCTTTAGATAAAAGGATAGTCTCTTTTTTAAAAGTTCAAGAAAGAGATATTTTGAAACCATTAAGACAAGATGTTTTTAATTATCAAAATACTCAAAAGGAAGAAATCTCAAAACTAATTATTTCGATAAATAAACTCTTAGATCAACATTCAGAACGAGCAGCTGAAATAAAAAAGGCTCATTTCGAGAATCTGAATAAAATAAATAGCAATGATGTAGAAAGAACTAAAATGGTAATTTCTGAATTACAGAAAAATAGACAAGCCATTTTGCTTATTTGTAAACTATTAGATGACAAAAACAAATCCGGTACTTTGGATAAAATTAAATCTCTTTTTTCATAATGCCAATATCTAAACCCCATAGTACACTTGGAGCGGACAATAAAGGAAGTTGTTCCAACTTGGCTATTTACTTAGAAAAGGAAAATGAAGAACTAGATAAAATTATCAAAAAGTCTTCTTCATTGAATGAAATAACTCAGTTAGAAAACAGGAAACAAGGTTTCTTTACAGCTTCAAAGGTTAATATTAGTACGATAGATGTTATTAGTGCTATCGATAATAATAAAAGAAAATTAGGAGCAAATGATGCTAAATATTTTGCTCCAACAATTAGCTTCAGTGAGAATGAGTTGAGTCATATTGCTTTTCTTGCTACCGGAAAAAGAGAAGTTACAAGTGTTTTGGGCTTAAATTTATCTGAATTAGAGCAATTTAATAATCTTATAACAGAGTATGGACGAAAAGTAATGGACAATTATGCTTTGAATTTTAATCGTCAAGATAAAGGAATTAAAGCAGGTTCTGATTTAGTTTATTTTGCAAAAATTGAGCATTTTAGAAAATACAAGGGTACAGATAAAGAGGTTCTCAATGGTAATGAAATTTCTGGAGAGTATAAAAAAGGGTTGCAATCTCACATTCACATAATTGTTTCCAGAAAGGATAAAACACAAATATTAAAATTAAGTCCTACTTGCAATGAAAAACAGACCAATAGAAAAATTGGTAATAACGAATATCAAGTGGGATTTGATAGAGTAAAATGGATCAATTCAAACGAAAAAACTTTTGATGAACATTTTAATTATAAACGAAAAGAGCTTGAAAAATTTCAAAATCAAAATATTTTAAAAAATGGAAATCCTCAAGACAAACATGAAATCAATAAGAAAATAGAAATTGAATCGATTAATAGGGATGATATAAAAAAACAAATTAAGAATGCTCATTTCAATGTTTTGATGACAAAACCAAACAACTTAAAAGAGTATCAACAACGAATGATGAAATTTGCAATTCAAGTTTTACCAACAATAAATAAAAATGGTTTTATCCAAGAAAATCACTTTTTTCACGAACAATCAGGGATAAATTTCAAAGGAAGTGAAGTTGATCAAAACTTAAAACTCCATGAATTATTTAGTGATGATAGTAAAACAACGAGACAAGTGCAACAAACTGAACCGTCATTAGAGGACTGGAAGATTAACACTGGAAGATTAACATCCATTTTATCATCTCTTCTTTTTGAAACTGCTCCAGATGTTGATTATGAATTTCCAAAAAGAAGGAGAAAAAAAGCGTTAAGACGATGATTCAATATAAAAATACAATAGTATAAGAAATCAAATAAAGGAACTATTTCGATTATTTATTGATTAATTCTTCAAGCCTTGCCATCATTTCATCTTTTTCTTTCAGTATGCGATCAAATTTGATAGTGAAACAAAAGATAAGAGGTAAACGGGTTGTTGTAGTTATATTTCGTATCCATATTATCAGGTTAAACCTGACAATATAGCTATAATACGCAATTTTAGTGTGTCAGAATAAATATAAGTATCGGATAAATTAAATCCCTTTTGAGGGGTTTTTTAATATCTTAGCAATTAAAATATCAGATTTTAATCAAAATCGCATTCCACAAAAATTGTAAAATAATGTACGTATGAACATTGCCCAAATAGAACAAAATCTTCATGACTTGATTCTGGATTTCAATATTCCCGCCGCTAGTAATTATAACACAGTTGAATATGACCGTGCTATAAAAGGTTATGAATATAATTCTAAAAGAACTTTCTTAAATTCTTGCGAAGTACTTATCGATACTTTTAGATTATGCAAAAAAAGAGGATCATTAAGATAACCCTTTTGAAAGCGACTAAGAACAACTGAAATATCTTTTCAAATTGATATAAAAAGATGATTTTGGAAGAAAAAGAAAAAGTGACCTTATTTCAAGAAGAGAAGAAAGTTAAAAAGCAAAAAATAGTAAAAAATGAGTGAAGTAAATTTGTTTGATTTGGAATACAAAAAATGGATTTCGGAATTGAAAATCAAAATCCGTTCTACCCAGATAAAAGCGGCAATAGCTATAAATACCGCTTTGATTCATTTTTATTGGGATTTAGGTAAAATGATTTCAGAGAAACAGACCGCTTATGGAACCTCATTTTTAGAACAAGTTTCTAAAGACCTAAAAGGAGAATTCCCTGAAATGAATGGTTTTTCGGTGACCAATCTCAGGTATTGTAAGCTGTTTTATAACTATTTGGCAAATCATCCCCAAATTGGGGATGAAAGCGATATTGTAAAGAGGCTGTCCAAAAAGTAAGGACAGCCTCTTAATTATGAAATAAGAATTAATCCCAAATTATTTATTGATTAATTTTTCAAGCCTTGCCATCATTTCATCTTTCTCTTTTAGCATACGCTCGTACAAAGCAATTTTTTCTTCGTGAAGTTTAATCAATTTGTCTATTGGATCATTATTGAAAGTCGGGTTGTAATTTATCAAACCTTGAGTATCGTGAAATGTGTTAGAAATGATATTTATTGCTTGATCTTCATCAAAATTTTTAAAAGCTTCAACTGGAATTTTTAATACTCCCGAGATTTGCTTAAGCAGACCATCTTCAATTACATCTTTTTGCTCCAGCATAGAAATTTTCTTCTGATTCCAGTCTTCACCTAAATCATAAGCTAATGCTTCTTGCTTTATGTTAAGCATTTCCCTGAAGCGTTTTACGTTTCTTCCCTGATGAATTTTTTGTTCCATGATGAGTGTTTGTTTTCTAAAGGCTCAAAGATAAAGCCATTCGGATTAAAAAGTCTGATTTCCAAAGGTAGAAAAATATCCGGTAAAATATCCCTTTTGTCAGATATAATATCCGATTTCCGAATAGATTATCCCTTTTAAAGAATGGAACTTCGCTAGTGAAAATTAAATCTTCTCACTATGAAAAAGAATAAAATATCCTTCGAAACAAGGTTTTGGGCGGGTTTTGAGACGACAAATTTATTCGAGACTGTTGAAGCCTTTTTTGACTATGCACATCTTGACTATTATAAACAGACTTTAAGCGAGGGAGTGATCTATAGCTATAAGGGAAAAATTTATAGGCGGGATAATCTCTCCCAGATTTTTGTGTTCTATTTAGCGATTCGCTCTTTTCTTAAAGTCTGTTTCCTTTTGCGGGCGAAAAGCAAAAAATGGAAAGTGAAAGAGTCCGAAAAAAATAAATCAGTCCTGCATCTAGCATCTCTTAGCAAAGAAGAATATGAAAATCCATTATTGTATTTGAAAAAGCATTTTACGGGAAAACCGTAAAAGAATTTGAAATATTCCTCTGTGAAATCGTACACCTTTCGATGTCTTCCTCCAAAGGAAAATCTGATTTAGACATTGTCACTCCCTATATCTATTTAATCAAAATGCTTGATGCAGCACGACTTCTGACAGAAAGAGGTATAGAAAAGATTAAAAAAGAGGAACAACTTGGGGAATAATTTATCCCAAATCGGAATTGAAAATCCTTTATCCAAACTTTAAAAACACGGCATTATGAGAACTTCAGAAAAACTTACATTTCCAAAACTCCAAAACGAGTATTTAGAAAATATACTCAGACAACTTGTTCGTCAGCATAACATTATTCAACTATTTTTTACAAAATCAGCATCTTCTTCCTTTTCACATCTTATTGTCCACATTGAACAAAGTATGGATGCCAAAAATCTTCAAGAAAGCAAATGGGTCAAAAAAGTTTGGAAAAGCTGTCAAATTGATGTACTTTTTATCTACACTTCAAAACTTGAACATCGATTTTCTTTAGGTAATCCCTTTTTTGAATTGTATTGTCGTCCTTCCGCTATTATCTACCAAAATGAATCGGTAGATTCTATTGTCAATAAAAGAGACTGGAAAAAATACAAGAAACGTTTTAATGTTCTTAAAGAAAATTTTTATCACGATTACGACCTCCATAAATCTCAAATCCAAAGCCTTATTTCAGAAGGTTCATCAAACAGTGTTTTTATGTCCTTTGCAAGATTAATTGAATATGATCTTGAATATTTAGAAGAATTGTATGCTGGAAAAAAATCTGACTGCTTGAGTTTAGATGAAAGAATCGCTAATCTCACAGAATACATTCCAGCTATTCAAAAATACTTCGTAAAAAAGAGCGGAAGCAACTATTATCTTACCGATTTGTTTGCGCAGGCAAAAGAAGCCGCCAGCAATGATGAGGCTGTATATAAAGAAGAAATGTATGAAGCTGTTGGAATAGCGGAACAAAATCTTTATCGTCTTATTGAAGAACGGTTTGTAGAATTCAAGAAACTGATAAAAAAAGGTTATCTGGAGAAAAAAAAAGATTCATGCCAGATTGATGTCAAACCTAAAGATATAATCCTTGACAATGCTGTACAGACCATCTTAAAGTTCGTTGAAGCAGAACAGATTTACCTATATCATCAAATAACCTGCTATGAAAAACAGACTTATTATCTCATGCTTATAACTGCGGGGGCGGGCAATGAAAAATTAAAATTAATTACCGACTACTTAAAAAATGAAACAGGTAGAAAATTTAATTTCGTTTTGATCAGCCACAACCGTTACTGGATACAGAATAACCTCTATGGATGTCAAAGTTTCTTTGCTAAAATTATTCAAGACAATAATTTGATTTATTCATCCAGTGCATATCACCCCGATTTTCACTGGGAGGTTCCTCACAACCCATATCACGGTGATTTATATTTTTTTTATAAATCGACAAAAGAAAGTGCTCTACAGTTTTTTGAGATAGCCAATAACACTAAAGAAAACTACTGCGGTCTGGATTCCCTCTTTGCATTGTTTTTCCTGTCGTTTTGCAAAACCTTCATTTTTGTTAAAACCTATTATATTCCTAATTGCTTGTCAAGTCAGGCATTGTGGGAACTATGTATTTATGCAGATTCTGACATAAGAAAGCATAATTATTTACTGGAGCAGTTTTGGATTGACTTCTTTCCTTATTTAGACAAGCATCGGACTGTTTTTCAAATGTTGTCATCAAAACTGGACAAAGAAAAGGTTATTCAGATGAATGTTATTGTTGAGAAACTGATGTATGAATTGCATGATTTGGTTATTGAAGGAGAGTTACTATTGAAATCTGAACACGATTGATAATTTATCATTTAATAAAATTAATCGATTTAAAAATAAAAACCATGGAAACAAATGAAATTGAAAAGCTAGAGACCATTAAAAGATTAACTTCCAATTGTCTCAGTATGTTGAGACCAGTTGATGATAAAAGAATGATTCATAGTGCTGAAATAAAAGTATATGATTATTATGAACTTGCCTCAGTTATTAGAAATCTGATGAAGTTATGTATAGTGGCTCTAGATCATGATGGCGCTGAAGTTCCTAATACTATCGAAAATAAGTCGATTGATGTTGGGCTTATTCTTGGGATTGCCTTGCAGTTATTTCCAATTGATGAATTCGAACTGCTAAATGAAATAAGCATATTATTTCCTGCTGATTCTAGAAAAGAACATGAAAATATTATCCAATAAGTAACAACCCAAAATTTGTTTTCATAAAGGAGAGAGCCCTGCAATTGCGGGGCTATTTTCATTAATAAATTGTCTCAATTGTTAAAATAGATGTTTTGCTGGAATGCTATAAACCAATTTTTTACTGCAAAAAAAGAATTCAACTTTACTTTTAAACTTACACACTTTTTAGGACAGTGTTATAAAAAAGTAAAACATAAAAGTGCGCTAGATAGTGAAAAATTATAATTATCTTCCGTTTCCCCTATAATTGCAGATTCCCCTCTAAATTCATTGTCAATTCTTATTAATACCACCATTTTTCCATTACCATGAAAGACCATTTTATAATTTTCTAGCGGCAACATGTCAAACATTTCGGGAACGATTGCAATGTGATGGTCGAAATACTCATCAGTCGCTACGAGCAGTTTATTGAGAACAACAAGGTTACTCACATCACTACCAACCTTGCCGCTTCAGAACTGGAAAACATTTACGGGAATAGAGTCCGTTCCACATACGGCAAACGCTCAATCTCATTGCTTTCAATAAAGATGCAAAAAATAAAAGATAATTAAATCTCCAAGAATACAAAAAACTAATCCTGAATAAATACTTAATCGCCTCTGTATGTAATAGTCAATATTTTTCTTTAAAAAAATCACCTTTCCCATAAAACATAAAACGCTAATAACAAGCGGATTGCGTCGAGCGTGTCGAAATTTTTTGTTTTGTAATTAATGTACTGTGATTTTTTATTTGTGTTTTTAAAAATTAATAGTATATTTGTAATCAAATTACTGGGATAAAAAAAAACCAGACACTACGCCAATAGTTTCTGGTTTATATAAAAGTTTAATTGTTGACTAACAAAAATCAGTACTGGGCTTAAGAGTACAAAATAGAGACTGGTCATCTCACAATGATTTGAGTATTTAATGTCAATGTGTGTATTTTGTACTGCAAAAATAGAATTTAATTCCGTATTTGCAACACTTCATTGATTAGAGTGCTCCATTAAGCAAAAAATAATTTTAATAATTTATAAATTTTATGCTAATGGCTGAAACTATTTTAGCAGCACTAGGTATGGCTGCAGGTAAGGTTATCGTAAAAAAAGCAACAGAGAAGTTGTTAGATAACAAAGACAATATTTATACCTATTTACAATCCAATTTTACAAAAATCAAGGACGAAGATGTTCGGTTTTCTTTAAGTTATCTCATCCGAATTAAAATTCCGGGGACTTCAAAGTTTTTATTAGTACGAGGTCATCGTATCAAAGACCAATTGCAGCCTGTTGGCGGTGTTTACAAAAAACTTAATGGTTTTGCAGAATTTGAAAAATGGGGCTATAAAGAAGATTGTGGTGCAAATGGAATTAAGTTAGATGATATCAGTAAAGATGATTTGCGCTTTCGTGTAAAAGGCAAAAACGCTTTAGATGTTATTAAATGGTTTGAATCCAGAAAAGACCGTGAGACAACTTATGAACGTGAGTTTAACGAAGAACTCATTGCAGACCATGGTTTTGATAAGGATATTTTTTACACAAAATCATTCAGAGAAGTACAAAAAGTGATGAAAGTATTTGGCTATAGTACATTTCATCAGTGTTATGAAGTACTTATTTATAACATCGTCGAGTTTCTTCCAACTCCAGAACAAGAAGCAGAACTCAAAAAACTCTTGGGAAATCCTCGCAAATTGGGTGATGATTTTATGATAGTAGACATCAGTGAAATCGAGAGACTTTTTGTAATGGAAAATGAAGAGCAGATTGCTAAAATTGGAGCGCATACCAAATACCTAATCAATGAAAAATAATATGAAGAAATATACAGAACAAGAATACAAAAAAGATGAGCTTTTAGCCATCATAGCAGCTAACTTAGAGTTAGATGCAACACGAAAACAACAAATGGAAACAGCCTACAGAGCAGTTAATGATGTACTATCGAAAGACGAAAAGTTTTTTAAAGACTACATCATTAATGTCTATCCTCAGGGTTCATTGTTAATAGGAACAACCATTAAGCCATTACCGGGAGAGGAATTCGATTTGGATATAGTACTTCACATAGAAAGCTCTTATTTACTCCATACCCCAGCCGAAATTTACGATGCATTATATAGAGTATTAAGCAATCACGACACATACAAACCTCTTCTAGAGAAAAAAAATCGTTGTGTGCGTATTGATTACAATAGTGACTTCCACATGGATATCCTACCGGGTTGTATCATTACGATAAACAACAATAGGTTAATGATTGCAGAAGACGAGCGTAGAATTTCATGGTCAAGAACCAATCCTAAAGGCTATGCAGAATGGTTCAAAGATATTGCTGAAAGAAATAAAGGAAGTTTTATCCTTCATGAACGTTATAATTTGATGCTAAAAGCCGCTGTAGAAACGGAAGATTTACCTTTAGAAGTGTATCAAAAAACGCCTTTGCAAAGTACAGTGCAAATTGTAAAACGCTATCGAGATTTGTTTTTTCAGGATAAAGACACTACAAAAATGCCAGCAGTTTCCAGTATTGTCTTAACCACTTTATTAGCTCAATGCCATGAAGGGAATTTATCTATTCAAGAAGCTTTAATAAATGCCTCCCAAAAATTACGGAAGCTTGCGGAAGCTTATAAATTGAGAAAAGAAAAATTTGCAGTCTATAATCCTGTAGACAACCATGAAGACAAAAGTAAAAGAGAAAATTTTACTGACTCTTGGGAGGACAAACATTATGCAAGTTTTGTAGCTTTCATAGATGATTTTGCTAAAAAACTAAATGCTTTTTTAAACACGGATACCAATGAAACAACGTATAAGGATTTGTTTGGTAATGGTTTTTACAAGCAAAACGTTCAAACTTTGGTAAAATTAGAGGAAAGATTAAAAGGTAATCCACAACTTACCACTTTACTCGCAGGGAATGCTTTTACAGATTCAAGAGGAAATATCAATGCAACAACTGGTGTAAGAAATGGTAACCATGGATTTTATGCTGAGTCCTAAAGAACGAGCCCAAAAATATTGGGCTGGTTTTTTATACAAAACCCAAATCGAATGCGAAAGAGCCTTTGATTGGTTGCATTTTGAGGTAAAGGGTCAGATATTATTGGCTACCGGTTCTTTAGAACGAAATGGCAGGACATATCATTTTAAAATAGAATGGTCACCTTTTTTTCCTGGGAGATTCGATAGAGTTTGGGTTGAAACCAAAAAACTAAAGAAAAGTTTTGATACACATTTTAATGGTGATGGTTCACTTTGTCTATACCATCCAATTAAGGATTTAAAAGGCAGGCCATATGTTGAATTAGTCGATATAATCCCTTGGATTTCTGAATGGATGTGTTATTATGACAAATATCTTGACTATAAAGTTTGGTTAGGCCCTGAACATCCTCATAATTTTAACTAAATTAACCCGCTCTTACTGTAGAGCTAAGAGCGGGTTTTAAATAATTGAAAAACAATGAAAAAGAGTAGTAAACTTCTCGATATTGTTAAGCTTCGTTCTGGTATGGTTGTACCAAAAACGGCTAATAATGACGAAAACTTGCTCACAAATGCCTTTGTTAGAATGATTGGAACTTCCGATTTTGATGACGATAGTAATTTAAGTAGTAATATAGAACCCAATGTATTGTATAAACCCGCTATCGAAAAAAACTTTTTACAGCATGGCGAGATACTATTCAATGCTAAAGGCCGTCGCTTTTTTGCTTATTTATTTACGAATGAATACGAAAACACAATCGCAAGTGCCTCCTTTCTGGTTTTAACTTTAGACAATAGTGCTGTTTTACCTGATTTTATGGTGTGGTACTTAAATCATCCGGAAACTTTAAAAGTATTCGATCCTAAAATGTCAACTCAAGTAATGCCGTCAATAACGAAACAAGAATTAGGCGATTTAGAAATTATAATACCTCCTATCGAGGTTCAGGAACAAATTGTAGCACTGGATAAGTTAAAAAAGAAACAAATACAACTTCAAAAAGAATTAATTGCGTTAGAAGAAAATTACATTAACACACTAACGTATAAAAAGCTAAAAAATGAATACTAAAATAAGTCAACAAACCATAAACAATACTGTATGGAAAGCCTGTGACACTTTCCGAGGAACGATAGATCCATCACAATACAAAGATTACATTCTCACCATGTTATTCTTAAAGTATGTAACTGATGTGTACAATGAGAAAAAAAAGGAGTATGAAGCCAAATACGAGGGTAATGATGAACGTGTAAAAAGAGCTTTAGAAAGAGAGCGTTTTATTGTTCCTGCTGAATCAAGTTTTGATTATTTATACGATAACAGAAGTAATCCTAAGGTTGGAGAAATGATAAACCACGCACTAGCGGAATTGGAAGAAGCCAATCGCGAAAAACTAGGTGGTCATGATGGCTCTAATATTTTTAGAAATATAGATTTCAACAGTTCCAATTTAGGCGATGCCAAAAGTAAATTAGCACGATTAAAAAATCTATTAAACGATTTCAAAACTTTAAATCTTTCTTCTACTAATTTAGAAAACAACGATGTTATTGGTGGAGCTTACGAGTTTTTGATTGCCAACTTCGCTTCTGATTCAGGAAAGAAAGCAGGTGAATTTTTTACCCCTGCTGAAGTATCTACTTTATTGGCCAAATTAACCAAATCTAGACCGGGTTCGCGTATTTATGATCCCACTTGTGGTTCTGGGTCATTATTAATTAAAGCCGGTCGTGAAGTGGGCGACAACAATTTCTCACTATATGGTCAGGAAGCTAATGGTAGCACGTGGGCATTAGCAGTTATGAATATGTACTTGCATGGTTACGACAATGCAATTATCCGTTGGGGTGATACCATTAGAAATCCTAAACATCTTGATAATGGCAAGTTGATGTTGTTTGATACTGTCGTAGCAAATCCACCTTTTTCACTAGATAAGTGGGGGATTGTAGACGAAAAAGATAAAGAGAATGATCCAACACATGCATCTACGTATGACGCAGCTGCCGATCCATACAACCGTTTTCATAGAGGATTACCACCTAAATCCAAAGGGGATTGGGCTTTTATTTCTCATATGATAGAATCATTAAACAATACTGGTAAAGCGGGTGTTGTAGTACCTCATGGTGTGCTGTTTAGAGGGGCTTCCGAAGGTAAAATCCGTAAAGAAGTTTTAACAGAAGATTTGATAGAAGCAGTTATTGGACTGCCATCCAACTTGTTCTTTGGTACGGGTATTCCAGCTGCTATCATCATTTTTAATAAGGAGAAAGTAAATAAAAACAAAGTTTTACTTATCGATGCCAGTAAAGATTTTATGCCCGGGAAAAACCAAAATATATTAGGTATAAATCATATTCAACACATTGTAGATGTTTTTACTCAATTCCATGATCAAGTTATGGATAAAGGTGTTGTTGAGGAAAAATTTGCTTTTATTGCTGACTTAGAGCAAATCAAAGAAAACGACTTTAACCTCAACATTCCACGTTATGTGGACACTTATGAGGAAGAGCAGGAAATAGATTTAGTAGCTACTCAAGCACGTATTACAGACTTAGAAAATGAGCTGGCGGAGGTAAAATCTGAAATGGAAAAATATCTTCAATTTTTTAAGTGATTTACTATGAAAGAAGGTTGTAAGAATTCTGAATTAGGGATTGTTCCGGATGGATGGATGATCAAGAAACTAGAGACGATTTTGAAAAATTATTCATTGGGCGGTAATTATGAGAATATTTCAGTGGAGTCAAATTCCCCGTTGATAAAAATGGGAAATATTGGTCGAGGAAAAATAGATTTAAGTAATATTGAATACTTGTCCGAAAATATAAAGCATTCAGTAGATGATGTTTTAAAATTAAATGATATTTTGTTTAATACTCGTAATACTTTAGATTTAGTAGGCAAAGTTGCGATATGGAAGAATGAGTTACCTTTTGCTATCTATAATTCTAATTTATTGCGAATGTATTTTAAAGAAGAATTTATTGATAACAATGATTATGTAAATTATCAATTTAACTCTGCATTATCATTAAATAATTTGAAAAGATATGCAACTGGTACAACGAGTGTAGCAGCAATTTACACTAAAGATTTATTAAAATTAAGATTTTTAGTTCCTCCCCTTCTCGAACAAAAAGCCATCGCCGACTGCCTTTTGATATGGGACAAAGCAATTGAAATGCAAACTCAACTTATTGTGACTAAAGAACAACGTCAAAAAGCATTAATGCAACAATTGTTTACCGGTAAAAAAAGACTACCCGGTTTTACTGAAAATTGGAAAGAAGTGAAGTTGGAGGCTTTATTTGAAGAACGAAATGAAACCAAAGTAGAGAATTTACCACTATTGTCCATCGGTCAAGATGGTGTTTACCCACAAACGGATTCAAACAAACGTGATATTTCTAATGCGGATAAATCAAAATACAAAAGAATTACACCTGGAGACATTGGTTATAATACCATGCGCATGTGGCAAGGGCGGTCTGCGTTAAGTAGTCTAGAGGGAATCGTTAGTCCTGCATATACAATTTTGACACCTAAAAATAATGTAAACTCCTATTATTTCTCATTACTATTTAAAACAAGTAAGTTGACCAATCTATTTTGGAGAAATTCACAAGGTTTAGTTGATGATACACTTAATTGTAAATACAAAGATTTTTCCAAAATTAAATATTCTGTCCCTACATTTGAAGAACAAAATGCCATTGCATTGATCTTAAAAACTGCTGAAAAAGAAATCCAATTAGAAAAGCAAAAATTAGCTGAATTACAAGAGCAGAAAAAAGGATTAATGCAACAATTACTAACGGGAAAAGTGAGATTGGTATAATTTAAATACAGATTAAACAACTATGGAAAGAATAATCTATATTGATGAAAGCTGTCATCTCGAAAATGATCAATTACCGCTGATGTGCATAGGTTACACAAAAATAGATAGTGGCAATTATGAAACGTACAAGAATGAAATAAAAGCCATTAAGCTGAAACACCATGCACCTACCGAGATTAAATGGAACAAATTATCCATGTCTCGTTTGGAATTGTATAAAGAATTGATTGATTATTTTTTCCTGAAAAACATTCAGTTTCGTGCCATTTTAGTAAAAAACAAAACACAGCTCAACCACACTAAGTATAATAAAGGGGATCACAATTCCTTTTATTATACTTTGGTGTTTTTATTATTACGAAATCCGTACGTCAACTTAAATCATGATCAATTTAAAGTTATTCTGGATATCAAAGATACCCGAGGTAAAGAACGTTTGAAAAACTTAGATCTTCGTTTAAAAAAAGAGTATGAATCAAAGTACGGGCAAAAATCTCCATTTCATTTTTTTCAACACATCCGCTCTGACGAGAATGTGTTTTTGCAACTAACGGATTTGTTCATAGGTGCCATCACTTACAAAGCCCGTAAAGCCCATAAACAAGAAAATGCCTCGGAGGTCAAAAAAGCTGTGATACAGTATCTCGAAGAAAAATCGGGTTATGTATTACACGATGGTACCAATCCGCTGGAAGAAAAGTTTAATATTTTTGATTTTCAAATCCAAACCAATCATTAACAGTATGGAAGAACACGAATTAGACCTGCTGGAAGATTTATTTGAGTATTTGGATTTAGATGGCCCTGATAAAGACCAAATGTTTCAGTTGTATGGTATTTTCAAACAAGATATGATTACAGAACCCATTTTCATTGGAAGTCAGCAGGTGGGTTATGATAATCGAAAATCAACACATCCCTTATTTAAAGGTAAACCTGTAGGTTTTGAACATATTTGTACTCGAGAAAGTAAATATTCAGGAAGAAGAAATTTTGATCCTGAACGCACTAATAAAATCCATTGGATAAAACCCGTAATCCATAATCAGGCGGATAATAGAGTTAAATATTTTGAAAGGTTACATTTTAACGGTCAAAACCAACGGTATTTTTGGTTAGAAACCAAGAGTTATGTAGTAATCGTAAGAGAAATAACTCTAAATTTACAATTGGTTACTGCTTTTAAAGTTGATAAAACAAATGAAAACAGCTTTAAAAAATGGTATCAAGAATACAAAAAGGCATAAAAAAACCCCACTTCGTAAGTGAGGCACGTATCTTTAGGCAATACGACTGATGCAACAATTGTGCTAAGCCAAGTCCTTTACCCTTTGGGTATTGACACCACAAATGTAGTACATTTTTATAATAAAAAACAAATATTTTGTTTTTTAAATAGAATAATGCCTAGTTAATCTAACAAAAAACAACAATGAATGGGATTTACAGAAGATAATATTTCGCAACTTCCAGTACTTAAATTACTAATTAATTTAGGGTATCAATACCTTGAATCATCTCAAGCTTTGGCTTTGCGTGACAATCGCGAAAGTAGTGTGATTTTAACTAATGTGCTACGTGAGCGATTGACGCATATTAATGAAATCAAAATAGGGAGTAAGAAGACTAAATTTGATCCATCTAATATTGAAAAGGCAATTCAAAAACTTCAAGATATACAGTTATCCCAAGGTTTAATACAGGCTTGTAATCAAACTTATAATTTATTACTGTTTGGTCTAGCGTTAGAACAATCAATTGAGGGTGATAAAAAAAGTCATACCATTCAGTATATTGATTGGAATAATCCAGCAAACAATCATTTTCATGTTACCGAAGAATTTACAGTATTGCGCACCGGTCGTAAAGACACTTACAGACCAGATGTTGTTTTATTTGTAAATGGTATTCCGTTAGTAGTTATCGAATGTAAAAGCCCAACCATTAAAGAACCAGTCAAACAAGCCATTTCCCAGCATATCCGTAACCAACAAGAAAACGGAATCCGAAATCTCTATGTGTACAGCCAAGTGTTAATTGCTACTTCTTTACTGGAGGCCAAATATGCAACAACCAATACTAAAGAAGAGTTTTGGGCAGTTTGGAAAGAAAAAGAAGCTTCTTATCTCGATAACATTGAAGAATTAGTTAACCGTTCATTAGAGAAAGAAACCGTTTCACTTTTATTTAAAAATTCAGATAGCAGAACGCATGCAGATAAAGTTGCCTTTAATGAAAAGTTTCGGGATCATGTTTCGGTTACGGAACAAGATATTGTAGTATACGGCATCTTAAATCCTGAGCGATTGCTGCCTTTTATTAAAGACTTTGTGTTGTTTGAAGGTGGTCTTATTAAAAAAGTAGCACGTTTTCAGCAATTTTTTTCCATCAACAAAATTATCGATCGAATCAAACCAATCCGTAACGGAAAACGAAAAGGAGGTGTAGTCTGGCATACCCAAGGTAGTGGTAAATCCTTAACCATGGCCATGCTGGCACGCAAAATCCAAAACACGATTAAAAATCCTCAAATTATTCTCGTTACAGATAGAATTGATCTTGACAGGCAAATCACCAATACCTTACGTAAAGTAGAAGTCGATGTAATTAATGCAGCTTCAGGTAAACAGTTAATTAGCCTGCTCAAAGGCAATGGGGATTTAGTGATTACAACCATTATCAACAAATTCGAAGCGGCTGTAAAAAGTTTGTCTGATAATCAATTAGATAGCCCTAATATTTTTGTATTGATTGATGAAGGACATAGAACGCAACATGGGGTATTTAATGTAAACATGGAAAGAGTATTGCCTAATGCCTGTTTTATTGTCTTTACAGGAACTCCATTAATGAAAAAACAAAAAAACACAGCTAGTAAATTTGGGGGTATTATTGATGAATATTCAATTAAGGAAGCAGTTGACGATGGTGCAATTAGACCCATTTTATATGAAGGGCGTTTGGCAGTGCAAGATGTAAACAAATCAGCTCTCGACAAGAGTGTCGATATTGTAATGGAAGAACTACCCGATTACCATAAAGTAGATCTTAAAAAGAAAATGAGTCAGGCTGGTTTAATTACTAAAACAGATCAGAATATTTTTCAGACAGCTTTAGATATTAGTAAACATTTTCAAAGCACCTGGGGTAAAGATGCAACAGGAATCCATTCTGGATTTAGAGGGATGGTGGTTTGTCCCGATAAACTAACCGCTGTTAAATACAAAAAAGCTTTTGACCTTATCGGCAAAGTAACTACCGAAGTGGTAATGTCTGCTCCTGATACCAGAGAGAATAATGAAGATGTGCACAGTTCAGAAGCTCCCGAGGTCAAACAGTATTATGATTTGCTCAAATCAAAGTATGGTAATGAAATCGACAATATGATTATCCAACAATTTGAATATGGAGAAAATATTGAATTGCTAATTGTTATAGATAAACTCTTAACTGGTTTTGATGTGCCTCAAACCATTGTGATGTATTTATGTCGTAAACTTCGTGAACATACTTTACTGCAAGCCATTGCAAGGGTTAACAGGGTGTATCCGGGTAAAGATTTTGGATATATCATTGATTACGCTGGAGTCATGGAAGAATTGCACGAAGCGATTGAAACCTATTCCGGTGCTACAGATAGTTTTGATACCACCGATTTACAAGGTACTATGACGGATATACAGGAAGAAATTAGCAAATTACCGCAAGCGTATGCTGATTTAGTAGCTATTTTTAAAACCGTTAAAAACAAGCAAGATATAGAAGCATATATCCGTGTCTTAGCTGATGAAGCAATTAGAGAAGAATTTTATAATAAGTTTAATGCATTTGCACGTATTTTAAAAATTGCTTTAGCTACAGTATATTTTCATGATAACACGTCTTTATCTGAAATACAACGACATAAAGACGAACTCAAAAAATATGCTGACATACGTGTGGCAGCCAATGCAACATACCTTGATACTATAAGTTTTTCACAGTACGAAAAACAACTTCAAAAATTGCTAGACCAACATGTTATTACCGAAGAAATAATACGTTTGGTAGACCCCGTAAATATTTTAGATGGAGATACTTTTGAAGAAGAAGTCGAAAAGCTAATTGGTCCCAGAGCAAAAGCAGAAAAAATAGCGGCAGCCACCTCAAAATACATCTCAATTAATATCGACACCGATCCTGTATTGTTCAAAAAATTATCAGAACTCATTACGGCAACTATTTCCGATATGCGTGCCAACAGACTTTCGGAATTAGAGGCCTTAAAGAAATTAAAAGCACTTAAAGACCAGGTTTTAAATGGTAATGGCAATAATATCCCTGAAGAATTACAGGACAAAAGGCGCAAAGTCGCTATATATCACTTGTTCCAGAATGAAAAGGATTTACAAGGAAAAAATCTAGAAACAACCTTAGTTTTTGATAAGCTTTTATCAAATTATGAAGTGGTCGATTGGGAAAAACGCTCCGATATCATAAATAAAATCGAGTTAGATTTTGGTGATTATTTGATGGACGAAATGCATTTATCATTGGAACAAGCGGACGAATTAACTAAAAAAGCTATAGAAATTGCTATTGCAAACAAAGGATAAGATGAAAGAGCAAATAGTATTTGGTACACATACTATTGATTTCGACTTAAAATACACCAATCGAAAATCATTAGGCATCAAAGTGCAGCCCGATACTTCAGTAACGGTAACCGCACCTGAGAACGCCCCTATGGCTAAAATTAAAACAGCAGTATCCAAAAAAGCCATGTGGATTTTAAATCAAAAATCCTATTTTCTTTCCATGGACACTATAAGTAATGATGTAATTATAAAATCAGGTTATACTGTTCATTATCTGGGCAGACAGTATAAAGTTGTTGTTGAAGTTACTTCTAAAAATGAAGTTTCCTATAAGGGAAATTTATTTCTTATAAGTGTTACAAAAAAAGAAAAAGCACAACAAGTTTTTGAAACCTGGTTCAATGAAAGAGCTATTCTTAAAATTACAGAAATAGCGCAGCCTATCATTAAAAAATTTACTTTAAAGCACTCTACTTCAGTTGTTGTATTCTTTCAGGACATGCCCACTCGTTGGGGCAGTTGCACTATTAAAAACAAACTGATTTTAAATCCCAAATTAGTCCATACCCCAAAACGATGTATTGAATACGTGGTGATGCACGAATTATGCCACACAATACACAAACACCATAATAGTGATTTTTTCAATCTCCTTACCCTTATGATGCCTGATTGGGAAAAAAGAAAAATGAAGTTAGATACATATTTGTAATCTAGTAATTTAGAATAAAAAAATGATAGGTTTTTTCATTTGTGATTTTTAAACTGTTGTATGAAAAATGACTATCCAAAATAAGCAACATTATGAATACACATTTTGAAATATTAATAGATGCTTCAGGAAGTATGGGGTATATGACAGGGGCTGGTTGCAATAAGTACGACCTCAGTTAAAAAAAATGGCTAATTAATGGAAAAGTAATCCTGTTGCACCATGGCCAAAAGTACCATTGGAAAATTGCGAAATCAGAAAAAGAAAACAAAGCTTTTTTCGTTAAATTAGTAAATTAGCAAGTAACTAAAAAGAACAAACAATGAGCGGAGGAGCTTTTGATTACAAACAATATCATATTCGTGAAATTCATGAAACCATACAAAGTGAACTTGAAAGAATGGGCAAACCTAAACCAAAAGAAAATCTTTGGAGTGATAAAGAATATTACGAAAAACATCCTGAAGAATTAAATTGGCCAATAGAAAGTGACGAGGTTGTGAATACCTATAAAACAGCTATTGCTTTACTCAAAAAAGCAGAAGTTTATGCACAAAGAATTGATTGGTATATATCGGGAGATGATGGTGAAGAAAGTTTTTTGCGAAGATTAAAAGAGGATTTAGAAAAGTTATAAAATTTTACTTTTCATTAGTTCAGATAACCTATCTGAGCTCTATCGACTTAGGTTTTTTGTTTCAGCAAAAAAAAAAACAATTTAGCAGTCTCACTACGGTCGTTTGCTTTGTTCCGTTCGGCTGTTCCAGTCGGTCGTACCTCCCTCCGTTCCACAGACACGGCGCAGCTACAATAAAAACAGCAGCTTGAAAAACAGCAGCTGTTTTTATTGCGCTGCTTGTTCCTCATCTTCACACGCACTCTACCCTTCGTTCGTCGGGGCTACTGCATCCACAATACCGCTTCATTCCGTTTCACTCTGCAAGCTACGTTCCACTGCATTCCAGCCGTATTATGTCTGTCGCCCCTGGTTGTTTCAGCTGTTGCTCCTTCGCAAGGCCATCGGAAAACAAGAGCACCAGTCTTCTAAAAAAAATAAAAAAGAAAGTAAAGGTAAGTTCCGGTTTCAAAAAGTAAAGTTCAAGCCCTCTGGGTTTTTGAAAAAATCTCCACCCTTACATTTTTATAACAACCATCGATTTCACCAACACTTCCGATTCTTAAAAACTATTGGGTAGTATTTTTTCAAAAAAACTTGACTTCTTTTGAAACCTCCACTAATACTGACGACTTTCTTTTTTCTCTTTTTCTTTGTTTTGAAAATTATAAAAAAACGTGGATTGATAATCATCTCGTGTAAAGAAGCCTGTTTATCGGAAACTACTATTATATTGGCAAAAGATGAAGTTTTGTATTTTAAAGTTGAACTAATTTTTAGATTAAATTTTCAAAGGCAATGTTCAATTCTTCTGTACTAAAATCTTCCAAATATGCTTCAGTTGTTTTAATAGATTGATGTCCTAATCCTTGCTTTATCATTACTGTGCTTAATCCTTTCTTTAAAGATAGTGTTGCAAAAGTGTGTCTAGCAGTATAAAAAGTCACTTTTGTTTTAATGCCGCATTCAAGCGATATGGTATTAAGAAGTTTGCCGTAATAATTTAGTACGCTTTTTTTGCGATCTCTGAGTTCTGTCTTAGTATAATGGTTTTTGTCTTTTTCTAAAATTGGGAAAATATAATCAGTATCAAAAGGGCGATAGATTTTAAAGTATTGTAAAATTTCGGTCATGTATTTATTATCCGGAATTTTTACATTTAATTTTACCAGAGTCTTATTTCTAACATATGAAAAACTACTTAAGTCTACATCATTCCATTTTAATTCAGCTAAATCAGTAAAATTCATGCCACGACAGTAGAAACTGAACAAATAAGTGTACAATGCTTTAATGCCCTCTTTATTTGTTGAAAAATCGTAATCCAATAGTAATTGTAAATCTTGTTTGCTTAACGCTTTTTTTACTTTGCTAGATTTCAATTTTGAAATTATGTAGTCTCGGAAGGGATATGTTTCACTTAATGCAATTTTTGATTTAATAGCCGAATTATAAACGGATCTAATATTACGCATATATACTCCAATTCCGCCATCGTGACAACCTCTTGAGCGCAAATGAGCCTCAAAAGCTACTAAGAAAGTATAATTAATTTTTGCGAATGAGTAGGTTGAAAGTTCAGGCTGGAATCGCATAAGAGCAGAAATGGTATCACGATAAGAACAACTAGAACTTATTTTTCCAGACTCTTTGAGCTGTAATTTTCTCTTTTCGAAATAAGCAATGAAATTTATTTTTTCTACTTCTTGCGGTCTAAATAAAGCATCAAATGCTTCAATTGAATATTCGTGCTCTTCTTCAATCAGTTTATTTAAAATTTTAGAAGCATCATGTTTTATCGAATTCAATATCCGATTAGCTTGTAAATAATTTGGGAATTGTGATTTAAATTCACTTGCTTTGTCGTTCCAAAATTTTGGAAATACGTTATAAGGAGTTTTATAGAATTTGGATTTTCTATTAATAGTAATTCTTAAGTTTATTGGATATGTTCCATCACTTAACTCTGTTTTTTTTAGTATAATTTTTAAACTAGCTTTCATTCTTACATATTTTTAAGTACAACATCCGTACAACAAATGCATGTGTTTTATGAAGTTGAATGAAACAAAAGTATTTTTAAAAATTCATAAGTAGTTGATATATAGCTACTTTGAAGCTAAATGCAATTAAGTGCAAAGGCTATTTATCTATCTCATAATCAGGTGGTCCCTGGTTCGAGCCCAGGTGGGACCACTTCTTTTAGAACAGAAGCCTTTGCAGAAATGTAAAGGTTTTTTTGTTTTTAGGCATTTTAAAAATGTAAAAGTTGAAACTTTTGACACTTAATAATTGAATCCCTATTTCTGTAAAATACCTTAACTTTATCCGTCCAAAACAAATTTAATCTTCAGATGGATAGATTGACTCCCGAACAAAGGAGGAGAACTATGCAGGCGATAAAAAGCACTGCTACAAAAGGTGAAGTAAGGCTTGCAAAAGCTTTATGGAAATTGGGTCACAGATACCGAAAAAACAATAAGAAAGTATTTGGGAGGCCTGATCTTACTTTTGCCAAATATAAAATTGCCATTTTTGTTGACAGCGAATTTTTTCATGGAAAAGATTGGGAAACTGAGCAACTAAGAATTAAAACGAATCGCGAATATTGGATTCCGAAAATTGAAAGGAATATTCAACGGGACGAAGAGGTTAATGCTTTTCTTATTTCTGAAAATTGGACGGTTTTGAGGTTTTGGAGTAAAGAAATTGAAAAAAATATGGAAGTTTGTCTTGCCAAGATTGAAGGGGCAATTATGCTTTTAAGTATTTAAAAATTTTCAGCTTTTAGCTGTCTAGCTTCTGCTTTCTCGATGCATTTGGATATTTCGGCAGCAAGTCTTTTGATGACAGGCATGCTTACCGAATTTCCTGCTTGCTTGTAAAGGCTAGAATTGGAAATTTTAGGTAATTTGTAACTGTCAGGAAAACCTTGAAAACGAAAACATTCTCTTGGAGTTAATTTTCTAAAACCAAATTCAGTTGTGATAATTGGAACATTGTGGCCGCCAGTTCCCATATTGGCTGTTAAAGTAGGGCAGACTTCTTTTTTGTTTTCTCGTACATATTGTCTCCTGAATTGATAAATTCTGTCTTCTCTCACAACCGCTTCTTTCAGCATGTTGTACATGTATTTATCTTCGGTGTAATAGAATTTCTTATCGACTTTTTCTTTTGTGATTAAATCGGTGACCTTTTTTGTTAATTCTTCTTTTTCAGGAAAACTGAATTTAAAGCCTTTTTTAACGTAGTCCTTGTCAAAAGCTACCATGAAAATTCGCTCCCGATTGTGCGGAATATTTCCGAAATCTTTAGTATTTAAGATTGCAGAATCAAATGTGTAATTGCGTTTTTTGATTTCGCGCTGAATTACTTTCATGGTATTTCCTTTGTCGTGTCCTTTTAGGTTTTTTACATTTTCAAGAAATACCACTTTTGGCCGCATTTCGTCAATAAAATCTAATATTTTAAAAAAGTGGTTTCCTCGGCTGTCGTTAAACCCTTTTCTATGGCCAGCGAGAGAAAAAGGCTGGCATGGAAATCCTGCGGTAAGGATGTCGATTTTGTTAAGATCTTTTACGTCAAGCTGCATTACATCGCCTTCGATAAGAGTGTGTTCGAAATTGTTTCTATAGGTAATGCAGGCTTTTTTGTCAAATTCATTTGCCCACTCTAATTTAAAACCAGCATTTTCAAATCCTAAGCAAATACCTCCAACACCCGCATATAAACTTCCGACTGTATATTGGTTTTTCATCTTATTAATTGAGGTTGAAAATAGATTTGGGTTTGTATTATCAAATTTAACTATGCAAATATATTAATTTGAGAACATTCTCGTTTATGTAGTTAGTTGGATCCAAGATTCTTTTTTTTAACGTAAATTGTAGTAAGAGAGTTTGTTTGTAATATGCAAAAGATTATTTCCTGTTAAAATCAGGAAATTCTTATAAGCTTCTAGGGCTTGTGAATAGTGGAAAATAAATGATTTTGCGCTCTGGAGCGTTTTGTGAAAAGGATTGACGGAGTCTTAGAAAAAAAATGTTAAAATTTGTCTTGCCTTTTTTAGTTTAAAAGTTGGTTTTGAGCAAAAAACTTATACTTTTGTTCAAGATTTTGGAGGTAGAAATTCATTTGTGTGAAATTTCTATCAAAGAATATTTATCGATAATTATCTAGACTTGCAATTTGCAATAGCTTGAATTTATGAAAAATCTAAAAGCCCCATTTTTAGTAATTGCCTTATTTTTGAATATTTTATTAGTGTCTGCAGAAACTTCTTCGCATCCACCTACTCCAGTAACTGCAGATTCAAGTACTGCAAAAACTATGGCTGATGGTGATTGTGATCCGATATTTCCTGAATGTGAAGATGCTTTTCCAATAAATCAAAATATTATATTTCTAGTTGTTGGAGGTTTGGCTTTAGGTCTTGCCGTCATATATAAAAATCAAATAAAAAAAGCTTCAGTTTAAACTGAAGCTTTTTTTATGGAAATTTATCGGATTTTATTTGTTTATCGAATAAAGTCTAGAAATATACTTTCCTACTACATCAAATTCAAGGTTGATTTTTGTTCCTACTTTGAAATCTTTAAAATTAGTGTGTTCGTAAGTATACGGAATAATCGAAACACTAAATTCGTTTGTTTTCGAATTTACAACCGTAAGACTAACTCCGTTTACTGTAATTGAACCTTTTTCGATTGTGATGTTGTTTTGGTTTTTGTCATACTCAAAAGTATAATTCCAGCTTCCGTTTGCTTCTTCAATTTTAATGCAGGTTCCGGTTTGGTCTACATGACCTTGAACGATATGTCCGTCTAAGCGGTCTCCAAGCTTCATTCCTCTTTCAAGATTTACAATATCGCCTGTTTTCCAATCGCCTATATTGGTTTTTAAAATTGTTTCGTCAATCGCTGTTACGGTGTAAAGAGAATCGTTAATAGCGACTACTGTAAGGCATATTCCGTTGTGCGAAACGCTCTGGTCTATTTTTAATTCGTGAGTTATGGATGAGTCAACTGTTATGTGAAGATTGTTTTGATCTTTTCTGATTTCGTGAACCTTGCCGAGTGTTTCTATAATTCCTGTGAACATTGTGGTTTTATTTTACTAAATTTGCACATCAAAATTAGTAATAAATAAACTGAGCTCATGAATAAAAAAGCAGAAAATATAGTTGTTGGAATTTCAGTTGGAGATTTAAACGGTATTGGAAGCGAAGTTATACTGAAAACATTCGAAGATTCTCGTATGTTGGAATTGTGTACGCCGGTTATTTTTGCAAATGCTAAAATTCTTTCTTTCGTTAGAAAAAATTTTACATCGACAGTTCAATTTCACGGAGTTGATAAATTGGAGCAGATTATTCCTGGAAAAGTAAATGTTCTGAATCTTTGGAGAGAAGGAGTTGATATAAATTTTGGTGTAAATGATCCTAAAATAGGAGAGTATGCCATTAAATCTTTTACAGCGGCTACAAAAGCTTTGAAAGATGGTGAAATTGATGTTTTGGTTACGGCACCTATTAATAAATATAATATACAGTCTGAAGATTTTAAATTTCCAGGACACACCGATTATTTAAATCAGGAATTAGAGGGCGATGCACTTATGATGATGGTTCAAGATAATTTACGAGTAGGTTTAATTACAGATCATGTGCCGCTAAACGAGGTTGCTTCTCATTTAACAGAGGAATTAATTACAAAAAAAATAGAGACTATTAGGAAATCTTTAATTCAGGATTTTAGTATAGTAAAACCGAAAATTGCAGTTTTAGGATTAAATCCGCATGCAGGTGATGGTGGAGTGATAGGAAAAGAAGACGATTTGATTTTAAAACCAGTATTAAAGAAAATATTTGATTCTGGTACAATGGCTTTTGGTCCATTTCCAGCTGATGGTTTTTTTGGTAGCGGTCATTATGAAAAATATGATGCTATCGTAGCAATGTATCACGATCAAGGATTAATTCCGTTTAAGACACTGTCTTTTGGAAAAGGAGTTAATTATACAGCAGGTTTAAACAAGGTTAGAACTTCTCCAGATCACGGTACAGCTTATGATATAGCAGGAAAAGACATGGCAGATTACAATTCGTTTAAAGAAGCAGTCTATCTTGCAATTGATATTTTTCGCTCGCGTAATCAGTATGAGGAGATTAGCCAAAAACCTCTTAAAATAAAAGAAAAACAGTTATAAATAAAAAAAGGTGAATAAGATTATTAGATTTGTAATAATTTTATATCTTTGCACCCCAATTCAGATATCTAGTTTTAGAATCGAATTGATCAAATTGATGTTGAAATGAGCAAAACAAAAGAATTTTTAATTCCTTTCGTAGGATTAAAACTAGGAAAACACCATTTTGAGTATCAAATAAATAACACGTTCTTTAAGAACTTTGAGTACGATGAGTTTCAAAGTTCAGATATTAAAGTCAATTTACTTTTCGATAAGAAAAGTAATATGTTAGAGTTAGAATTCAAGCACAAAGGAACGGTAAACGTGCCTTGTGATCTGACAGGCGAAGATTTTGATTTACCTATAAAAGGGAAAATGAAACTGATTGTTCGTTTTGGAGAAGAATTTAATGATGATAATGAAGAGTTGTTGATTTTACCACATGGTGAGCATGAAGTAGATATTGCACAATATATTTATGAAATGATCGCGCTTTCTGTTCCGCAGAAGAGAATTCATCCAGGTGTTAAAGATGGAAGTCTGCAAACAGAAGCTTTAACAAAACTGAATGAGTTAAGTGTAAAAGAACAAAAGGAAGAGAGTAACAAAGAAGAAGATATTGACCCGCGTTGGGAAAAATTAAAGAAACTATTAACGGATAAATAATATAGTAAAATGGCACATCCTAAGAGAAAAACCTCGAAAACAAGAAGAGATAAGAGAAGAACACATTACAAAGCTACTGTAGCTCAAATCGCTACATGTCCTATTACAGGTGAGGCGCATTTATACCACAGAGCTTACTGGCATGAAGGTAAAATGTACTACAGAGGGCAAGTTGTTATCGATAAATCTGAAGCGGTTGCTTAATACGTTTTTGTAAATTATACTAGAACTCTCACATAGTGAGAGTTTTTTTTGTTGGTTATAATTTTCGTTTTTTAGGAAAATATAGACAAATTCGTTACGTTTTTTTTTGTAATTTTCGGGTCTTTTAAAAATTTTTCAAATTAATCATAATTTGAAAAGAAAATAATAGAATATAATGAATACAATCACAGCCGCAATTACCGCTGTTGGAGCTTATGTTCCTGACTTCGTTCTTTCGAACCAAGTACTAGAAACAATGGTTGATACCAATGATGAGTGGATTACCGCTCGAACAGGAATTAAAGAAAGAAGAATTCTTAAAGATGCTGATAAAGGTACATCTTACCTTGCGATACAAGCAGCAAAGGATTTGATTGCAAAAGCTAATATTGATCCGCTAGAGATTGATATGATTATAATGGCAACTGCAACACCAGATATGATGGTGGCTTCTACAGGAGTCTATGTTGCTACAGAAATTGGAGCAACAAATGCATTTTCATACGATTTGCAGGCTGCATGTTCAAGTTTCTTATACGGAATGTCAACGGCTGCAGCATATGTTCAGTCAGGACGTTACAAAAAAGTACTTTTAATTGGTGCCGATAAAATGTCATCAATTGTAGATTATACAGACAGAGCAACTTGTATTATTTTTGGTGATGGAGCTGGAGCAGTTCTTTTTGAACCAAACTATGAAGGTTTAGGTTTGCAAGATGAATATTTAAGAAGCGATGGTGTAGGACGCGACTTCCTTAAAATTCCTGCAGGAGGTTCTTTGATTCCGCCTTCAGAAGATACTGTAAAAAACAGACAGCACAATATTATGCAAGACGGTAAAACTGTTTTCAAATATGCTGTTACTAATATGGCAGATGCCAGCGAATTGATTTTGCAAAGAAATAATTTGACAAATCAAGATGTTGATTGGTTAGTGCCACACCAAGCTAATAAACGTATTATTGATGCTACTGCTGGAAGATTAGAATTAGACGATTCTAAAGTTCTAGTAAACATCGAAAGATACGGAAATACTACTTCTGGAACTTTACCATTAGTATTGGCTGATTTTGAAAATAAACTTAAAAAGGGAGATAACATTATCTTTGCCGCTTTTGGTGGTGGATTCACTTGGGGATCTATCTATTTAAAATGGGCTTACGATAAGAAATAAATTAAAACTAAAAACGAATCATTATGGATTTAAAAGAAATTCAAAACCTAATCAAATTTGTTGCAAATTCGGGCGTTGCAGAAGTGAAGTTAGAAATGGATGATGTGAAAATCACTATTAGAACAACTTTAGAAACAAATGTAACTGAAGCAACTTATGTACAGCAATTGCCAACTCAGGCAGCTTTACCTCAAGCGGCAGTTCCGCAAGTAACAGCTCCAACAGTTGTAAATGTAACTCCAGAAGCACCAGCTGCTAACGATTCTAAATATATTACTATAAAATCTCCAATCATTGGAACATTCTATAGAAAACCATCTCCAGACAAACCAGTTTTCACTGAAGTAGGAAGTACTGTATCTAAAGGTGATGTTCTTTGTGTAATTGAAGCAATGAAATTATTCAACGAAATCGAATCTGAAGTTTCTGGTAAAATTGTAAAAATTCTAGTTGACGATATGTCTCCAGTAGAATTTGATCAACCTTTATTCTTAGTAGATCCATCATAAATAAATTTAGATTTTAGATTTTAGATTTTAGATTGATCTGACAGAATTAATACATCAGACATCTAAAATTATCTAATTATCAAATTGTCTAATTATCTAATTAAAATAAGATGTTTAAAAAAATATTAATTGCGAATAGAGGAGAAATTGCACTTCGTGTAATTCGTACATGTAAGGAAATGGGAATCAAAACTGTTGCAGTTTACTCTACAGCCGATGCAGAAAGTTTGCATGTTAAATTTGCAGACGAAGCGGTTTGTATAGGTCCTCCTCCGAGTAACTTATCGTATTTGAAAATGTCAAATATTATTGCAGCTGCAGAAATTACAAACGCAGATGCAATTCATCCAGGTTATGGATTTCTTTCTGAGAATGCTAAATTCTCTAAAATCTGTCAAGAGCACGGAATTAAATTTATTGGTGCTGCTCCAGAAATGATCGACCGTATGGGAGATAAAGCTTCTGCAAAAGCTACAATGAAAGCGGCAGGAGTTCCTTGTGTGCCAGGTTCAGATGGATTATTAGAATCTTACGAACATGCACAAAAAGTAGCTAAAGAAATTGGTTATCCAGTTATGATGAAAGCTACTGCTGGTGGTGGTGGAAAAGGTATGCGCGCTATCTGGAAAGAAGAAGAGCTACAAAAAGCTTGGGAAAGCGCACGTCAAGAAGCTGCTGCAGCATTTGGAAATGACGGAATGTACATGGAGAAACTTATTGAAGAGCCACGTCATATCGAAATTCAAGTTGTTGGAGATTCTTACGGAAAAGCATGTCACCTTTCTGAAAGAGATTGTTCTGTTCAAAGACGTCACCAAAAACTTACTGAAGAAACACCTTCACCTTTCATGACAGATGAACTTCGTACACGAATGGGAGAAGCTGCTGTAAAAGCTGCTGAGTTTATTAAATATGAAGGAGCTGGAACTGTAGAGTTTTTAGTGGATAAACACAGAAACTTCTACTTCATGGAAATGAATACTCGTATTCAGGTAGAGCACCCAATCACAGAACAAGTTATCGATTACGATTTGATTCGTGAGCAAATTATGGTTGCTGCTGGAATTCCAATTTCTGGTAAAAACTACCTTCCACAATTACACGCTATTGAGGTTCGTATTAATGCTGAAGATCCTTATAACGATTTTCGTCCTTCACCAGGAAAAATTACTACGCTTCATATGCCAGGAGGACATGGAGTTCGTTTAGATACTCACGTATACTCAGGATATAGCATTCCGCCAAACTACGATTCTATGATTGCTAAGTTAATTACAACGGCACAATCTCGTGAAGAAGCTATCAGCAAAATGCGTAGAGCTTTGGATGAGTTCGTAATCGAAGGTGTGAAAACTACAATCCCTTTCCACAGACAATTAATGGATGATCCAAAATATATTGCAGGAGATTATACAACTGCATTTATGGATACATTTAAAATGAATAGTCCAGAATAACTAGAAGGCTTCCAAATTTGGAAGCCTTTTTCTTTTATAAACCTTTATTAATTCCAATATTCAAATCCCAAATTCCAATATTGGAAACCTAAACTTTAAATTAGGAGTTTAAAATCTCACTGTAAACTTTGGGATTTGGAATTTTAAAAAAAATTGGAATTTCTTCCAAGGTTACACTTTAAGTGTTTACTTATTACACACCATTTTTCTCTTTTACACATCTTCATAGTATTCTCTTTTTTTGCTATATTTGATGTAAGGTCTTTAAAAACAGGTTTTTATGTTCTTTGGCATGGCTCTTTTCTTTTACGGCATAATAATTTCATTACTCTAAGCGTAAACAACTATTAATTTAAATATATACGTTATGAAAAATTTATTTTTATCAGCCGCAATTGTTTTAGGAGGTTTAACTTCATTCGCTTCAACTACGCAAGTAACAAACACAATCGTAAAAACGATTTCTATCGAAGACGAATACACTGAAATCAAATTAGAAGAATTACCTGCTGCAATTACAGACGCTTTGAAAAAAGCATATCCAGAAGCAGTAATTACTAAAGCATACAAAAACGAAAAAGCACAGTATAAACTTGATGTAACTGTTGGCGACAAAGTTGGAAATCTTTTCGCAAATGCAGACGGAACTTGGATCAAACAATAATCTAAATCTTAGATTTTGTGAAAATCCGAATCAAGAATACGAAGATCAAATTAACTATATTAAAAAAGAACTATCATGAAAAATTTATTTTTATCAGCCGCAATCGTTTTGGGAGGTTTAACATCATTTGCTTCAACTTCGCCAATTTCAAATACAATCGTAAAAACAATCTCTATCCAAGATGATTATACAGAAATTAAATTGGAAGAGCTTCCAACAGCTATAACAGACGCTTTGAAAAAAGCATATCCAGATGCTGTGCTTTCTAAAGCATTTAAAAACACAAAATCTGAATACAAACTTGAAGTAACTGTTGGAGATAAAACAGGAAATCTTTTTGCTAATGCAGATGGAACTTGGATTAAAAAATAATTAAGTCTAACCCTTAAAAGCTATTACTATGAAAAAGTTAATCTTATCGGCAGCAATTGTTTTAGGCAGTTTGTCGATGAACGCAGAGACCCCTGTTGCAACCAATCAAATGGTGCAGACAGTAAATGATCAGGATGGATATAAAGAAGTAGATGGAGTTCCGGCAGCCGTAAAAAAAGGCTTAGATGCAGCTTATCCTGGTGTAGTGCTTGAAAAAGCATGGGTAAATGAGAAAAAGGAGTATAAAATTGAGATAACCGTTCGAGGCGAAAAATCGATCGTTTATACAGATGCTTCTGGTAATATTCTTAAAAAATAATTTAAACCACAAATATTATGAAAAAGTTAGTTTTATCAGCAGCGATTGTTTTAGGAAGTCTTTCAGTAAATGCTGCAGTTCTTCCAGCAATCTCAATTACTCAATCAGCAATTTTTCAAGATGCATTTACTGAAGTAGCTGCAGACCAAATACCGGCAGCTGTGAAGTCTACGGTTGAAAAATCGTTTCCGAATACTAAGCTAGAAAAAGCTTATAAAAACGATAAGAACGAGTATAAACTTCAAATTTCAAGCGGAGACAAGAAGTATACTATTTTCACAGATGCTTCTGGTAACATCATCAAGAAATAATTAAAAAATCAGCATTATGAAAAAGTTAATCTTATCGGCAGTAGTTGCTTTAGGAACCATGTCAATTCAAGCAAATGAATTGCCTGTTTCTCAAAAAACTCATGCAGCTGTGGCTATTCAGGCAGAATACACAGAAGTTACTGCAGATGCTGTACCTGCAGCTGTAAAAACAGCCTTGCAGACTGCTTATCCAGGAGCAAAATTGGATAAAGCATTTGTAAACGAAAAAAAAGAGTATAAACTCGAAATATCAGTTGGAGACCAAAAGGCTACTGTATACTCAGATGTCAATGGTAACTGGTTGAAAATATAATTAGGTGAATTTAGATTTATGTTTTTGGTGAAAAAGAGATTGCGTCGTGCAATCTCTTTTTTTTTACATATTTTACATATTTTTATGAAATAACAAGTTTAATAATATTATTTTAGCAAAAAGTCCCTAAAAGCAGATGCCGAAGATATTAGTAATAGAAGATGATATTGCGTTTTGTAAATTATTAGAAAAATTTCTAATCAAAAAAGCGTATGATGTAACGATAGCTTTCTCCGCCGTAGAAGCACGTGAAGCAGTTAAGAACGAATCTTTTGATTTGATTTTGACAGATCTTCGCCTGCCTGATTCTGACGGTATCGGACTTATGTCTGAATTTAAAAATTCCCACCCTCATATTCCTGTTATTTTAATGACTGGATACTCTGATGTAAATACCGCTGTTAAAGCCATTAAAAATGGAGCAGCAGATTATATCTCCAAACCATTTAATCCAGACGAAGTTCTTTTGGTTATTACCAATGCGCTGCAGACTCCAAAAGCCGAAGCTGAAGAACAGTCGGAAACTCCAGAAAAAAAGAAAAAAACAGCTAAAAAGCCAGTTGCGACAGAAAATGAATTTGTTAGAGGAATTTCTGTGGCATCCAAAAAACTTCTAGATCACATTCAGTTGGTGAGCCCAACGGATATGTCTGTTTTAATTATTGGCGAAAGCGGAACAGGAAAAGAAATCATTGCCAAAAGCATTCACCAGCAGAGCAGAAGAAAAGATAATAATTTTATTGCCGTAGATTGCGGTGCAATTCCGAAAGAATTGGCGGCGAGTGAATTTTTCGGCCATTTAAAAGGATCTTTTACAGGAGCAATCAATGATAAAAAAGGATATTTTGAAGCGGCCAATGGAGGAACTTTATTTTTGGATGAAATTGGAAATCTTTCATACGAGAATCAAATACAATTGTTAAGAGCGCTTCAGGAACGAAAAATTAAACCTGTTGGAAGCAATAAAGAAATAAACGTCGATATACGCATTATTACGGCCACCAACGAAGATTTGCGCGAGGCAGTAAAAAACGGCGATTTTAGAGAAGATTTATACCATAGAATCAATGAATTCTCGATTCAGTCACCATCTCTAAAAGATCGCGGTGAAGATTTAATGGTTTTTGCCGATTATTTCCTAGAAAAAGCCAATCAGCAGTTGGATAAAGATGTCATCGGATTTTCTCCAGAAGTGGTTTCTATTTTTCAGAACTACAGCTGGCCAGGAAATTTACGAGAATTGCAAAACTGTGTAAAACGTGCAACACTTTTAACTCGTGGCGAATTTATAGAAAGCGATGTGCTTCCGGCAGAATTTTTTCAGATTCAAAAACAAGAATCTTCAGCAAATGAAGTTTTTTCATTATCTGAAAATGAAAAAGAAACAATTATTAGTGCTCTATCAAAAACGCAGAATAATAAATCTGAAGCGGCAAAACTGCTTAAAATTACGAGAAAAACACTTTACAATAAATTGAAACAATATAATATTGAGTAAAAAAGTACTTTTCTAGAAAGCAGCATTTTAAATTTCTTGTTTCAATTTCTTAAAAAGAATTTTTATTTTTCCGTCTAAATCAGAAAATGTAGCTTTAAGATCAATCGTGTTTAGATCTTCTTTTTCCAAATCTTTTAAAAGTTCACCAATTTCGTTCGACTGGATTTGTTTGAACATGGGAGCAATACGATGCGCTATAGATTTTATTTCATCATGATTTTGCTCTCGTACAGCAGTTTTCAAAAGCTCGATATTTTCTACAGTGGTTTCTATAAAAGATTTTAATACTTCTTTCAAGGCAGATTCGTCCTGGCCTAAAAAGTCTCTCAAAGTTTCTAAAGAATACAATTGAGAACTGTTTTTGTTTACAGTCTCTGTAGATTCGGTTACAGGAACTTCTTCATGATCTAAAATATGCTGAATAGTTTCCAGTAAAATTTTTGGCGAATAAGGTTTTTTTATAACTGTAGTAAAACCAGCATTTTTATAAACTGAAAGATCCAAATCGGTACGGCCAGTCAAGGCGATTACAGGCTGATTTTTAAAAACTGTTTCTGGAAGCTCGCGAAGTTTTTCTAAAAATAGAAATCCGTCTACTTCTGGCATTTGAATATCGGTAATAACAAAATCAAAAGGAGTGGTTTGAATTGTTTCTAAGGCCTTCACAGGATTAGTAAACGAAAATACTTGATGTTGTTCTTGTTTTAAAACACCGCTCGTCAGATTCAAAAGATTGATGTCATCGTCTACAACAATAAAAGTTTGTTTTTTTGTGCTTTTTGATGGTTTGTTTTTAGCATCATTTAAAGCAATATTTCCCTGACTGCTATCAAACAATAATGGCAGCTGAATTGTAAATGTACTTCCTTTTCCAAAAATACTTTCTAAGCTTAAACTTCCACCAAGAATAGAAATAATCTTTTGGCAGATTGATAAACCTAAACCTGTTCCACCATATTTTTTTTCAATCCCTTCATTGGCTTGAGCAAATTCTTCAAAAACCAATTTCTGATTGGCTTTTTCTATCCCAATTCCAGTATCTTGAATAGAAATGGTAAAAAACTGCTCGTCATTTGCGTAAGCAGCAATCCGAATATGACCTTCTTCGGTAAACTTATAAGCATTTCCAATAATGTTGGTTAGGATTTGCTTTAAGCGAAAAGGATCGCCAACAATTCGTTTCTGAAACTGGTCGTCTACATTGATAATAAGATCAATGTCTTTTTGTTTGTAAACCGTTTGAATATTTCGGGCAACATCTTCAATAATCTCAGGTAAAGAAAACGGAACTTTTTCTATAGAGATTTTTCCCGCTTCGATTTGAGAGAAGTCTAATAAATCTTGAACAAGCTGCGTAATATATTCAGAAGAATTTTTAATGTTTTTAACGAAATAAGATTGCTTGGTATTAACGTCTGAATTGCCTAAAAGTTCGGAATAACCCACGATAGTGCTCAAAGGTGTTTTCAAATCGTGACTTACGGTCGAAATCAATTGTTCACGGCTTTTGAGCAGATTTTTGGTTTTAAAATTAGCAATTTCAAGCTGTTTCTTATACAGTTGAGATTTTGAATAATCGCTGACAATTAGAATCGAGAAAAATACCGTAAGTAACAAACCGATCACAGCAGAAGCCGTTACAATTTCGTTAACTCTTTTTAATGATTTTTCTTTTAATGAGTTGTTTTTTATCGAATTAATGATAATCTCTCGTTCAATAATTCGAAGTATTTTTCTAAGCTGATCAGAAATCGCAATTTCATTTTGAAGCAGTTTGTTTTCTTCAAAATTCAAAGATTCTTTCTTCTTTTCGGCTTTTAATTTTACGGAACTCAGAAGTTTTTTTGAATTTGCTAAAATCGAATCAGATGCTTTTTTACTCAGCGTATTGGTGCTGTCATCAGGAATATTCGAATTCAAATAATCCACGTATCGTTGTAAAACACTTCGCTGGTAACTTCCAAGCTGATTTGGGTTTCTGGTGAAATCCTGAAGTTCGAGTTTCCTTAGGTTAAACTCCATTTTTGTGATTTCATCAATAGCGTTATTTACAGAAGTTTCATCGTCTGCTTTATTCTTTATTTCTCGCAACTGCTTGATGTTTTCTGTTTTTTCTGCTAAGAAATAAGTAACACTATCCAAAAGTGTTTTCTGGTATTCTGTTGTAACTATTTGTTTTAGAGTGTCGATTCGTTTACGAAGCGAATCGGTTTCGATCAGATAATTTTTAAAATCTTTTTCGGAGTTATTTTGAATCGTTTGTCTGGCAAGACTTTCAGTCTTGTAAACATTAGAGTATAATCTGCTGACTCTTATGATTTTGGTTTTTTCTAAAGCAATTTTGTCTTCTAGCTTATTGTAAACGACATTTTCAGAATAAAGAAACCACCCAACTGTAACAACCAAAGCCAATAATGCAACATAGCTGAATAAAACTTTGATTGCGGTGTAACTTCTTTTGGTCTCCATATTTTGCTGAAAGATTTGAGGGAATTGGGGTATTATTAAAACATTGCAATTTATCTAAAAAAATCTGTTTTACGAAGAGTAAAACTGCCCAATATGTTACATAATTGTAAGGTCTACAAAGAAAAACAGCCGTAGATTATGTAAATCTACGGCTGTCAAAATATCATTTTATGAATTACAAAGTCTCATCTAACCATTTGAAGAATTCACCTTGCCAAACTTGAGCGTTCTGTGGTTTTAAAACCCAGTGATTTTCGTCTGGGAAATAAACAAAACGGCTTTTGATTCCTCTTAACTGAGCAGCCTGAAAAGCTTCTTGTCCTTGTCCAATTGGCACACGGAAATCTTTTCCTCCTTGGAAAATTAAAATTGGCTTATTCCAGTTTTGTACCAAAGTTGCAGGGTTGAAAGTAGTATACGCTTTTTGCGCTACTGCGTTATCTTTTTCCCAGTAAGGTCCACCGAAATCCCAGTTGTTGAAGAAAACTTCCTCGGTAGTTCCTAACATAGAAACGGTATTGAAAACTCCATCATGAGCGATAAAAGTTTTAAAACGGTTTTTGTGAATTCCTGCTAAATAAAATACAGAATATCCTCCATAACTAGCACCAACGCATCCTAAACGGCTTTTGTCAACATAGCTTTCTTTTGCTACATCATCAATTGCAGAAAGGTAATCGTCCATAACTTGTCCGCCCCAATCTTTACTGATTTGTTCGTTCCACTCAACTCCGTGTCCTGGCATTCCGCGACGGTTTGGAGCTACTACTACATAACCTTTGGCAGCCATTAAAGAGAAATTCCAACGGAAAGAATATGATTGTGTCAACGCACTTTGAGGGCCACCTTGGCAGAATAATAAAGTTGGATATTTTTTCGAAGCATCAAAGTTTGGAGGAAGAATTACCCAAACCAACATTTTTTTACCGTCAGTCGTCGTAACATAACGTTTTTCGGTTTTGCTTAATGCTAAAGTTTTATAAGTATCTGTATTTACATTTGATAATTGTTTCCAAGTATTTTTCTTCAAATTGAAAGAATAAATCTCACCAGCATGATTCATGTCTGTTCTTGTAACGATAATATCATCACTAGAGAAACCAATTAAATCATTTACATCAAAATCTCCATTTGTCAATTGACGAACATTGATTGCGATTTTAGTTAAACCTGGAAAATTAACAGAGAAAAGTTGTTTTGTTCCGTCAATTGGAGCCACAAAAAATACCGTTCTTCCGTCTTTGCTCCAGATGAAATTATCTACAGTTCCGTCCCAGTTTGCAGTTAAGTTTGTTTTGATTCCTTTAAACTCAACAATAATGTCGTTTTTATCAGATTCGTAACCGTCACGTTTCATTTGCAACCAAGATAAATTTCCTGTTGGCGAAAATTGCGGAGCAGTATCGTAACCTAAATTACCTTCTGTTTTATTAGTTGTTTTTTGAGTTTCTAAGTTGTACTCATAAATATCTGTGTTGGTAGAAATTGCATAAGCTGTTCCTGCTTTTTTCTTGCACACATAAAAAATGCTTTTGCTGTCTGGAGACCAGATATAATCTTCGTCACCGCCAAAAGGTTTTTGCGGAGAATCGAAAGTTTCACCTTTTAAGATGTCGATTCCTTTTGCTCCTTCTTTATTTTCTTTATAAAAAACGTGATTAAATTTTCCTTCGTTCCAAGTATCCCAGTGACGATAATCCAATCCGTCATAAATTTGAGCATCAGATTTTGTTAGACTCGGATAGAAATCTTTACCTAAAACTTTATCAATTTTTACTTCTTCATTGTAAACGACAAATTTTCCGTCAGGCGAAATATTTTTATCAGCCAAAATTTCTTTAGTGTCTTTAATTTCGGTTGCAGTTCCTCCGTTTACAGGAATCGTGTAGATTTTAGAAGTCGATTTGTTATCGGCCACAGAAGGCGTTGAAACTTTAAAAACGACATTTTTTGCATCTTTAGAAATGCCAAGAGGTGTCACTCTTCCTAATTTCCATAACAATTCTGGAGACATTACATTTTGTCCGATAGCATTTAAACTCATCATTATTAAGGTTGTTAATACTACTTTTTTCATAATCAAATTATTCTATTTTTTGTGGTGCTAAAAATACAACATTTAAATTCCAAGTTGTTAAATTCCAAATCCCAAATTTTGTTAAAGTTTATTACTGTCACCCTAAGCGAAGTCGAAGGGCGCATAGTTGAGAGGCTTCGACTCCGCTCAGCCTGATAAAGATTTTAAATGAACTTTAATTACTTATATGGTTCAAAAAAATTATTATTTTTATAAAAACTCTAAAAGATGGAACTAAGCTATTGGGAACTTAAAAACTGGTTTACAAATGTAGATTATACTATTGTTGGTAGCGGAATTGTTGGTTTGCATTCAGCATTACGCTTACGCGAAAGATTTCCGACTGCTAAAATTCTGGTTCTTGAGCGCGGAATGCTACCACAAGGCGCAAGTACAAAAAATGCAGGTTTTGCCTGTTTTGGAAGTTTGTCTGAAATTATGGATGATTTGAAAACGCATTCAGAAGATGATGTTGTGGCACTTATCGAAAAACGTTGGAAAGGTTTACAATTGCTTCGTAAAAGACTTGGAGATTCGGCAATCGACTTTAAACCGCACGGTGGATATGAATTGTTTTTGAAAGAAGATGAATTTGGATTTAATGAGTGTGTTTCTAAAATTCCGTTTATCAATGAAGTTTTAAGACCACTTTTTAAAGCCGATGTTTTTTCGAAAGAAGTAGATCGATTTGGATTTGAAAATATTCATGACTATTTAATTTTTAATCCTTTTGAAGGACAAATTGATACTGGAAACATGATGCAAGAATTGTTGAAGCAGGCCGTTTCGGCAGATATTTTAATCTTAAATCAGCAAACGGCGACTTCTTATGTCGATGCAGGAAATCATGTCGAAGTAGTTTTAAATGATTTTAGTTTTAAAACACAAAAACTGCTTTTTGCAACTAATGGTTTTGCTGGTTCTTTAACAAACGGAGCTGTAAAACCTGCAAGAGCGCAAGTGCTTATTACAGAGCCAATTCATAATTTAGATATCAAAGGAACGTTTCATTTAGACAGAGGCTATTATTATTTCAGAAATATTAATGATCGTATTTTATTAGGCGGCGGACGAAATCTTGATTTTGAAGGGGAAACAACAACCGAATTTGGACAGACGAAAATTATTCAAAATAGATTGGAAGATTTACTGAAAAATGTAATTTTACCAAATCAGGATTTTCAGATTGCGCACCGATGGAGCGGTATCATGGGAATCGGAAATAGTAAGAATCCTGTCGTAACTCAGCTTTCTGAAAATGTGTTCTGCGGAGTGCGTTTAGGCGGAATGGGAGTCGCGATAGGAAGTTTAATAGGAACAGAATTAGCAGATTTAATATAATGGCAACAACCAAAAAACCGGCACCAAAATCAACTACAAACAAACCAAAGCCGAAGACTTCATCTTCTAAAAAATCGAATCGTTCTTTTGGCGAAAAAGTAAAATGGTTTTTTATTAAAGCGGCTTTATGGTTTTTTGGAATCTCAATCGGGTCGGTTATATTTTTTAAATATGTTCCGGTGCCGTTTACACCATTAATGCTTATTCGTGCTATCGAAAATAAAATGGCTGGAAAAGAAGTTTATTTTGACCACGATTGGGAACCGATTGATAAAATCTCAATGAATTTGCAAAAAGCGGTTATTGCCAGCGAAGATGGAACTTTCCTTACGCACAATGGTTTCGATTTTAAAGCACTTCAAAAAGCTTATAAAAGTAACGAACGCGGACGTAGAATTCGTGGTGGAAGTACGATCTCGCAGCAAACGGCCAAAAATGTCTTTTTATGGCAAGGAAAAAGTTATTTCCGTAAAGGTCTAGAAGCATATTTTACTATTTTAATTGAAGTTATCTGGGGTAAAGAGCGCATTATGGAAGTGTACTTAAACAGTATCGAAATGGGAGATGGAGTGTATGGGGCTTACGCAGCAACAGAACATTGGTACAGACGAGATGCTTCAAGTTTAACCCCAATGCAGGCAGCAGGAATTGCCGCAATTCTTCCAAATCCGAGAAAATTTAAAGCTACGGGATCTTCAAGTTATATCAATAGAAGAAAAGAACGAATTGTACGCGAGATGCGTTACGTCGGAAAAATTAATTATAATGGAAAAGAGGAGAAGAAGTAAAATAACGCTTTTTGCTTTTCTAATATTGACCGTAACGCTCACTTTTGGACAAGGAAAAACAACAGAAATTGGTTTTATATCGGATAACGATTTATATACATCGTCTAAATACGATATGTATTATACCAACGGTCTGGAACTTTTTTATCGTTTTTTATCAAAAAATAACAATCCAAAAATCAATAAAGAAATTACCGAATTTAGAATTGGGCAATATCTTTATAATCCACGATTTTTAAACAAAGAAGCAGTTACGGTAAACGACAGACCTTTTGCGGGTTATCTTTTTGCCGAAGTAGGAAAAAGTTTTTTTTACCAAAGCGAATCTGTTTTAAAGACCGATTTTCAAATAGGTTTTCTTGGTCCAAATGCTTTTGGCGAGGAATTGCAGGAAGGTTTTCATGATCTTATTGGCTACAAAAAAGTATATGGCTGGGAGAACCAGATTCATAATGCTTTAGGAGTTCAGGTTCACGCGATGTATTCAAAAAAAATGTTTGCGTCTAAACACAGCAATTTTGTAGATCTTCATTGGCAGTCAGAAGGCAATTTGGGGACTATTTTCTCAGGAGTTTCAACAGGATTTATGGTACGATTTGGATTTAAAAAATTGCTTCCAATTTATGATTCTAATATGCATAATGCTTCGGTAAGTGCAAATGCACAGCCAAATATTAGAGAGTTTTATTTCTACGCAGCACCAAGTGCCAACTATCAGTTTTACGATGCAACAATTGAGGGAAGCATGTTTAACGATACAAGTCCGATTACTTTCGATTTGGAACCGCTTCGTTTCAATGCCGAAGCAGGTTTGAAATACCGACACAATAACTTCAACATATCTTATTCTTTCCTTTACCGCGGAAGAGAATTGAATGATCCAGGAATTGATACTAATTCGGGATATTTTTATGGGTCGATAAGGATGGGGTTTTTGCTAAGATAGGCTAGCTATATATTCTATAGTGCCTCTAGTTTTCTAGTGCTGCATAGTGCGTTGCACTATCTTGATGCTGATAGGCTTTCAGCCTATAATAAAGATAGCTCTGAAAGAGCGCAACCATTAGCATAGCGCAACGCGCTATGCTATGAATATGAATGCGAATGAACGTAGTTAACCCAGCCCTGAAAGGGCGAAAGCCTAATCCCACAGATAACGTTCGTCATATTCGACATTATATTTATTTAGAAAAGCCAAAAGTTCTTTTTTGAATGTCTTTTTTCTATGATGTTCCTCTTGGTTTTTAATGTACTTTATTACTATATCTAATTGAGAAGGATTAACAGAGAAAATGCCATAACCGTCCTGCCAGTAAAAGTTTGCATAGCGAGAATCTACTGTTTTTATCCATTTTGATGATTGTTTTTTTACTTCTTCAACCAATTTCATTTGCGTGATTTTTTTCGACAATAGACATAGAATGTGAACATGATCGTCATGTCCTCCTACTTGAATAGGGTTGCATTCTAATCCTTTGCAAACTCCACCAAGATAGGCCCATAATTTCTCTTTTATATTGTCGTCAATAAACGGATAACGTTTTTTTGTGCTAAACACTAGATGCACATATACTTTGTATAATGATTGAGGCATATTTTTTCTTTAACTAATGGTTTGTTATAATTGGATTGTATTTCTTTTTGTTTGCAATACTTAATCGTATTTGTAGTGCGGAGGTATTTGGAAATATTTTGTGAAACCGTACCTGTCTTTTAAATTTATAAGGAAAACACATAAATTAAGAAGACGATTATCAAACTGATTACTATAGAAAATAGAACAATAAGAAGCATCATTTTATTTTCTTTTTTGATAGAGGCTTTATCTATCTGTAAAGAAACGGGATCAAGTTTGTGAAAGCTGTAAATGAATGGGTTTATAGTAATATCTGGTCTAAATGTAGTAATGCCTAATAAAAGCGCTTTGAAGAGATCTGCTTTGTTGGAAAACTTAGCAAACATTAAGGCAAATTTATTAGCAGACCATAACGGTATTTTAGAATCGTTACTTTCCTTAAGACTCCAAAAAAAATAAATTGAAAAGGTTCTATTTCGGGCTTTAAAATAAAAATCAACATCAAATTTTTCGTTTTCTCTTGGCTGAATATTCTTCCATAATATTTTAGCAATTATGGTCTGATTATAACGGTTGAGAAATGTGATTCCGTTGTTCTCAATAATGACTTTATTGTATTCTTTTGTACTTCTTTTGAGATAGTGTTTTTTGTTTTCGCATATCAAAGTATTAAATAGAATAATTAATAAAACTATTGAGATGAGAATTTTTTTCATGGATATCGATACCAGAAAATCAAAATAGAAGATTATCAACAAAGTGTAAATTACTAGTACAATGAAAAGACTAATAATTGTAGTCGTTAGCCAAAGCTTTATATAAGGTACTTCTTTGGATTCTATTTTATGGAAAACAGGTTTTTGAGTCATAAGAAGTAAGATTCATATTGGAGAATCAAAATTCTTTAAAAACTGTTTTTTAAATGGTTAACAAAAGACATAATTGTATCAATATACGTTTAAATCAAAGGTGCGCTATTTGCTTTTTCAATACAAAAAATGTAATAAACGAAAACCGCTCAACTGAGCGGTTTTACTATTATTTATCCAGAATGATCCACATACAAATACCAAACGCCATTTATCTTTCGCATTATTCCCGAAAAGTGACCAGAACTGTTTTTGCCATTCGGAGCATCTACACTAAATTTTGCGCTTACAAAAGCATCTTTTTTTGAAAGTGGTTCAACAACAAAATCGGTCATGGTCAATTTTCCCATTCTTTCTTTTGGCCAGTATTTTTTGAAGAAATCGGCAATATTGTTTTTTCCGTATACCACACCAGCGCTGTAAATCATACGAACCGAATCTACAGGAGCATAAAAATCAAGGTAACCTTCGAGATCACCATTATTCCAACAAGCTTGCTGTGCTTTTAGACGATCAAGTACTTGTTGCGAAATTTTATCTTGACAAATGCCTTTAAAAGAAAGCATTAATAAAGAGGCAAGAAATAGAAGTTTTAAGTGACGCATATAGATAGTTTTAGTAATTATAAAATTAATTGTTTTTTATTGCCGTAATATTTCCTGTCTTTTTATCGAAAGTGACGGTTTTATTTGGTCCGCCATAAAAGAGCGTCAAAGTGAGCGTGCTGTCGGTTTCACTTTTAAAAAGAATATCTTTTGCGGTTCTAATTTTGATATCGAGATTATCATTCATAAGCTGAGAGTCGGTGCATTTTATAATTCTTTTTTCAAATAATCCTTTCTTTTCAATTACTTCCAGCCATGGACGACCCATCGCGCTGTAACCCACTATTTGTGCTCTGTAATTTTCATTCAAATCTTTGTTTTGGTACAAACCCAAAGATGTACTTGAAAGCAATAAGGCAAAAAAAGGCATCATCATAGCCATAATGCTTATTGCAAATGTTACGATTATTGCCATCAAAAAAAGTTTTGCCAAGAGTTTTTTCCAAAAAACAATAATAATTGCAAAACTGCTTAGTAGCCAAAGCCATGATAAAACAACGTCGCTGTAATAACCACGTAGACTGATTTCTTGATAGTAATATAAAAGACAGTCCAGCACAAAAAGCGAACAGATAATAAAATAAACTCGCAATATTATTTTTTTATTTTGACTCATAATTTTTTTAAGATATAATGTAAAGCAACTAGCATTACAGTTGATAAAACTAGAATAGGGAAGAAGGAGAATGAAAGCGTGTACATAATTTCTTCATTAAGGAGATACGTGCTCCATGCAGATTCGCGATCAACAAAAATGCCATAATCCCATAAAAACCAAAGAAAAATTAAGCAGATGAATTCAAGTCCGATTTGTAAATATTTGTTTTTTATGAGTGTCAAGAATAAAAAAACAATGGTCAGGAAAATGGTTGTGAATACTGACATTAAATAAGCATCATCAAAAAAAGAACAATCTAAACAGCCACTCGACATTCTTTCAGAAAAGCTTCCCATTGCCCAATAGATTTCTAAGAAAGTAAAAACGAAAAGAAAAACGGCAATTAGGATGAGTTTCTTTAAGAGTAAAAATATTTTGTGTTTTAAGTTTTGATTCATTTTGACAGGCTTATATAATTATTAGAAATATTCTCTTTCGGATATTTTAAGACGCACAAAAGTAAGAAACAATTTTAAAGAAATATCTTCCAAAATATTTAGTTGTCAGAATAAATTTTGTTTGCAAGTAAAACACTTAACTGTTTGATAACATGAAAGATGTTTTTATTTATTTAATTTTAATTAAAATTTTAATTATGGATGTCAATTGGAACATTATAGCGATTGTAGCAATATTGGTAATTATTCTTGTTGTGCTAACAATCAGAAAAAATCAGCGAGAAAAAAAGAAATTGGAAAAGTTGCTAAACAACGATTTTAAAAAAGCTGAGAAAAAGAGAGTTGATGCAGATGATGCTGCTAATGAGAAATAGATTGAAATTTCAATAATCTAAATAGAGAGTTTGTCATTTCGAATCCTCTTAGAAATAAATATTTATAGTAAACCCGACAGGTTTTTAAAACCTGTCGGGTTTAAATTTTGTGGAGAATACCAGATTCGAACCGGTCACCTTCCCGATGCATCGGGATACTCTAGCCGTTTGTTTCTATCAAGGTTTCAATATATTTTCGGCTTTTCATTTTTTTTATTTGTAATTCTCTTTTGCAGGCTTCACTTCTTGTTAAGAATGTCTCAGAATATTTTAGTTCCCAATCTTTTGCAGCTTTTGTAAATTTACTTCTACTATTTAGATGATCTTTTAAACGCTGTTCAATATTTTGGCAGGAACCAATATAGTATTTGTCTAATGTTTTTGAATATATAATGTAGATATAAAACATAAAATGTGTTTTAAAAAAAATACCCAAGCAGAATCAAATATCTGTTTGGGTATTTTTAAATTATTTGTGGAGAATACCGGATTCGAACCGGTCACCCCTTGCCTGCCAGGCAAGTACTCTAGCCAAATGAGCTAATCCCCCTTTTTTATGCGGTGCTGAAGAATTAAATCCCTCAAAGTGTTAACAAATAAAGTCAATTAATTTTCAAAAAACAAATTTCCAGAAGTTTCGGATGAATTATTTTCAAAAGCGTAACTTTACCTTTAAATCTATTTTTATGAGTTCAGAAAGTATAAAAGGCAGTTTAGAAACTTCTTTTCAAGATACAATTGCGACTATTGAGTTTGGGCATCCGGCTAGTAATTCTTTTCCGCGTCAGTTATTAGATCGTCTCACATCAGAAATTAATTTGCTAAGCAGAGATGAAAATGTTTCGATTATTATTCTAAAAAGTGAAGGAGTGAGAGCTTTTTGTTCTGGCGCTTCTTTTGATGAGCTTTTGCAAGTTGAAAATGAAGAGCAGGGTACAGATTTCTTTTCGGGATTTGCTCATTTGCTTAACGCGATGCGTAATTGCAATAAATTAATTATCGGACGTGTTCAGGGAAAAGCTGTAGGTGGAGGCGTTGGCATTATCGCGGCTTGTGATTATGTTTTTGCAACTCCTGAAAGTGATGTGAAATTGTCAGAACTGGCAATTGGAATTGGGCCTTTTGTTATTGAACCAGCAGTTTCTAGAAAAATAGGTAAAACTGCGATGGCAGAAATGACTTTGGCAGCAAATGAATGGAAATCGGCAGAATGGGCGTGTCAAAAAGGACTTTTCTCTGTGGTTTGCGAATCTTTTAGTCTGGATCTTAAAATTGATGATTTTGCAAAAAGATTAAGTTCGTATAATCCCGAAGCGCTTCACGAAATGAAAAAGATCATTTGGGAAGGAACTGAACAATGGGAATCTCTTTTGTTTGAACGCGCTGCTATTACGGGTAAGTTGGTTTTGTCTGATTTCACGAAAAATGCTTTGCTGCAGTTTAAAAAATAATTTGAACGAGATCCTGCAAGGTTTTCAAAAGCTTGTAGGTTTGATTGATAGAATAGAAAAGAATATTTCGTAAATACCTACAAGGTTTTGAAAACCTTGCAGGATTAAAACATTTTTTAAAATGAAACTCATTTCCTTATTCCAAAAAGTTGACATTGCAGAGAAAATTAAAGATGCTCCAGATAGCGGTTATCAAATTGGCGTTGTCATTGGATCTTTCATTCCGTTTCTAGTTTTGGGCGGAATTGCTTTGTGGATGTATCTTAGAGCTAAAAAAAGAGCTAAAAACGGCAATTAATTTGTAAATTTGCAAGCTTAAAATTAAAAATCGATGAGTAATATCAGAATTACAAAACAATTTAGTTTCGAAACCGGTCACGCTTTGTACGGTTACGACGGAAAATGTAAGAACGTTCACGGACACAGTTATAAATTATCGGTAACGGTTATTGGTTCGCCAATTACAGACCGATCGAATGTAAAGTTCGGAATGGTAATTGATTTTTCTGATCTAAAGAAAATTGTAAAAGAAGAAATCGTCGATCAGTTTGATCATGCAACTGTTTTCAATCAGACCACACCGCATATCGAATTGGCAAATGAATTGAAAAACCGCGGGCATCATGTGATTTTGGTAGATTATCAGCCAACAAGCGAAAATATGGTGGTTGATTTTGCAGAAAGAATTAAAAACCGACTGCCTGCTGGAATTTCGCTTTTCTCATTAAAACTTCAGGAAACAGAATCGTCTTTTGCAGAATGGTATGCATCGGATAATATCTAAAATTCCATTTTTTTTAAATTCCAAATTCCAAAACTCTTCGACTTCGTTCAGAGAGACAAAAGTCTAAAGTTCTAAGAAGTCTAGTAATCTAAAACTCTAAATGAAAAAAATATATTTTGCTTCAGATCAGCATTTTGGTGCGCCAACTCCAGAATTGAGCTTACCGCGCGAAAAGAAATTCGTAGCGTGGCTTGATGAGGTTAAAGAAGATGCCGAAGCAATTTTTTTATTGGGAGATTTATTTGATTTTTGGTTTGAATATAAAACAGTTGTTCCGAAAGGTTTTGTACGCATTTTAGGCAAATTGGCTGAAATTCGCGACAGCGGAATCCCAGTTTATTTTTTTGTCGGAAATCATGATTTGTGGATGAATGATTATTTTGAAACCGAATTGAATATTCCGGTTTATCACGATAACAAAGAATTTACTTTTAACGGAAAAACGTTCCTGATTGGCCATGGAGACGGAAAAGGGCCTGGTGATAAAGGCTATAAAAGAATGAAAAAGGTTTTTACCAATCCGTTTTCAAAATGGCTTTTCCGTTGGTTGCATCCAGATGTTGGCGTGAGTTTAGCTCAATATTTATCGGTGAAAAATAAACTGATTTCTGGTGATGAAGATGTGAAGTTTTTGGGAGAAGAAAACGAATGGCTGGTTTTATATGCTAAACGAAAACTAGAAACCAAACATTATAACTATTTTATCTTCGGACACCGTCATTTGCCAATGATTATTCCAGTTGGAGAAAACTCCGAATATGTAAATCTTGGCGATTGGATCGGATATTTTACTTACGGTGTTTTTGACGGAGAAAAATTCGAGCTTAAAAAATTCGAGAAGTAGTTTAGTCAAAAGTCAAAAGCCGAAAGTTGAAAGTTGAAAAGGATAAATATTATTGTTGAACTTAATTCAAAGTCCTTTGTCAAAAAAATAAAACAAAATTTTTATTTTACGCTTGTTGGATAAATTCCGATTTTATGCGTTCGCAGAATATATTCTGAAAGCTGTTTGCTGTTTGAAAGCTGAAATTTAATTGCTCCAGATGCTTTTTTCGGCATATGGCATTCTACACAATTACTGGCCAATAACTTCTCAGGCATTGTTTTTAAGGTAGTTTCTTTGTGCTTTAAGCCTTGATGACAACTCATGCAGATTTTCGAATAGGAAGCCAAGTTTTTAGAAGCATTTTCATGCGGATTATGACAGCTAATACAATCCATTTTATCGCTTTTGATGAAACATTTGCTCTGCGCCATCAATCGATACTGATTGCCATGAACATCAAAATTGGTTGTATCAGTAATACTTTTGGTCTCACGAAAGAATTCTGATAAATTATCTCCAGGTTTAAATTCAAAACGTGATTTTAGTTTCATTCCGTCATTTCCGGCGTGACATAAAGCGCAAGCATCTAATTTTTGCTGTCTGTTTAGAGTTTTAAAACTTGTAATGCTATTGGCAACTTTTACATTTGGATTTTTTAAATGAAATTCAACATGTTTTTTGGCTGGACCATGACAGCGTTCACAGTCAATTCCGTAAACAATTGTTTCTTTTCGTATGATATCCTCAACATCCATAGACATCATATTTCTTTCTTCAGAATTTTGATTCACGCTTCGGCTGCTGGCATTTGAGGCGTGGCAAGAGTAACAGTCTTTTACCACCATTCTGTCAAAATAAGGTTTGTCGGCAGGAAAACCTGGACTTGTTGCCCAATTGTTTATGGAATGGTAAAAAGAAACCGGCAATTCGTATGTATTATTGTCTTTCCAGTAAACTGAAGTTTGAGCGTGTTTGGTTCCAAAAACAATTTCAAATTTATATTTAGCGGTTTCTTTGCCATTTTTATAAACAACTTGATACAAGCTGTCTCCACGTTTTTCCATAACCAGTTTGGTCTCTTTATCGTAAACGAAAGTATGATTTTTAGAATCGAAATCGCCTGAAACATTTCCTAAAATTGCTGGAGAAGTGGCTTTAAAATGCGAACTTTTAAATGCCATATCAGACTGCACTTTATGGCATTGTATACAGCTTTCTGATCCCGCATAATCAGTTCCGCGCGGATCAATATATTCCTCTGATTTGTTGTTGCAGCTAGCAAAGAGAATTGCTAGAACAGATAAAGTAAGTAGAAATACAGCTTTTTTCATTGCTGTAAATATACTTTTTTTTGAATTGAATCAAAATATATTTCAATAATGAAAAAATGCTGTTAAAATATTTAGAATGTTTCTTAATTCATGCCAACTCCATAAACATATTCATCCAGTTCGATTTTAAATAAAGAACCTTCAACCAAATCTTTAATCGATTTTAATTCGGTCATGTTTACAGCTAGATCTATAGAATTACAAGGGGTTTTCAATAAAAACTTATGGCAAGAATATTTCATTTCGCATGCTTCACAACAAGCATTTTCTATCATGCTGTCTTCAATCAAATCGCAAAAATGATTTAATTCTTGAACTGTAAAGTAAAAGCCAGTTTCCTTAAAAACCAATTGTATTTTATCTGAAATCGTAGTGTTGTGATCTTTCCAGTAAAAAGCTATTCCAAAGTTATTATGATATATCTGTTCAATTTCTCTCATCGTAAATCCTTTTATTTCAACAAATATAAATATTATTTATATTAATTCTAAATAAAAAAATCATAAAAATTTGAAAAAGATATTTTCTTAGCTGACTTTAGTTCATGCCCGAACCGTAAATATATTCGTTGAGATTAAGTCGAAATAAAGAGCCGTCAACCAAGTCTTTTATAGAATTTAATTCCATTGGTGATATTTCTAAATCTATCGCAACGTATGGTGTTCTCAATAAAAATTTATCGAAGGCGCGTTTTATTCCACGAGTATCATAATCAGGATGGTCTGTTACGCAGTCTTCAATTAAATCGTGAAATTCATTTAACTCCTCAACTGAAAAATAAAATCCCATTTGTTTAAAAAGCAACTGAATTTTATCTGATATAATTTCGTTGCCTTCTTTCCAATAAAATGAAATTCCAAAATCGTTTCGGTATATCTGCTCGATGTCTTTCATGGCAATTTTTTTTAGGCCACAAAGATACGCTCTGTTTGTATTAATACTTGATTAAGAAAAGCATAAAAAAAAGCTAAATAATCTTATTAATTGTTGATTTTTAGATATTTATAAGGATTCTTGGATTTGCTTTCTTATGAAATTTGCACCTCTTAATAAAATTATTTCAGCCAATTTTTTAAGTTAGAAAGAAATGCTTTCTGTTGGTCAACAAATAAATAATGAGAACAATTATCAAGAAAAGCGAAATGTTTTTCTCCAGTTATTGATTTAAGAGAATTAATTTGTGCCGATGAAAAAATACCATCATCTTTTCCGTAAATTCCATAAATAGGAATTCCAGCAGATTTGATTTTCTTTAAAACCGGCCTACTATCAATATTATTTTGCTTTTCGTTTTGATAGAAGAGAAGTGGAGCATTTTTATTTCGAATATTAGTTTTATAAAATTCGCCAGCTTCATAATCTGCATATAGTTTTTTAGATGCTGCAGTTGGATTTGGCATTTTAAAAAAGCCATTTTCGCCAGCAAGTTCAAAACATCCTTTTCTATATTCGGCTGAATTTTTGTTTAGATTTTCTACAATGCTGATTTTCTTTAATTGTTCAGAATCGTTGCTGTACTTTTTCTTCAGCGTGTTTAAAATATGATCGTAAGTTTCCTGTTGCGAAAATAATGCGCCAGCCAAAACCAGAGTACTCACATTTTGCGGATATTTATTAGTATATAGTGTCGCCACCAAGCCGCCAAAACTATGACCCAGAATAACAGCCTTCTTTAAATGATATTTTGCATAAATCGAATTTAGATCTTGAAAAGCTTCTTCGTAAGTAAATTTGGCATTGGGATCTGCAGATCTTCCTTCGCCTCTTCGGTCATAAGCAATAACATAAAAACCTAAATCGGCTAGTTTTTGAGCCGTTGTTCCTTCAAATAAGGTTGCATTGCCGCTTGGTCCGCCATGAATAAAAATTAAGGGTTTATTCTTTTCATTTCCGTAAGTTTTGATGTAAAGATTTTGTCCGTTTACTAAAAAGGAAAATGTTAGAAATAAAGAAAGAAAAAGAGGTTTCATCTATTCTAATTTATGATGATCGTCCATATCTTTTTTCAAATCTAAATTTCTAAAAGTTGGAGATTTCAATGCCGTGAAAACTACGGTTAAGAGCGTAACACTTCCTCCAAAAACAACAGAAGTTACAGCGCCCATTAATTTAGCAGTTGCACCACTTTCGAAAGCACCTAATTCATTAGAAGATCCTACAAAAATTGAGTTTACAGCACCAACTCTTCCGCGCATATGATCTGGAGTTTTGAGCTGTAAAATCGTCTGACGGATTACTACCGAAATTCCGTCAGCTAATCCGCTTAAGAATAAAGCAAAAACAGAGAGCCAGAAATAAGTAGAAAGACCAAATAAGATAATCGACAATCCGAAAACAAAGATGGCAATCAAAAGTTTCTTTCCTGCATTTTCATACAAAGGCACGTAAGCCGAAATTAACATTGTAATAAAAGCCCCCACAGCAGGAGCGGCTCTTAAAATTCCGAAACCTTCAGACCCTACTTTTAAGATGTCTTGGGCAAAAACTGGTAATAATGCAACGGCTCCTCCAAAAAGTACGGCAATCATATCAAGCGATAATGCACCAAGGACAATTTTGTTTTTAAATACAAAAGTTAAACCTTCTGTAAGACTATCTTTAATTGATTCTCCAATTTTTGGATTGATGATTGGTTTTTTACTGATTTGCGATAAAGCAATTAAGGAAAGAATCGAGAATCCGAAAACTAAACACATCGACCAGTGAACACCAATCCAGTTGATTGAGAATCCCGCCAATGCAGGTCCCATTACAGCTCCAATCTGCCAAACCGAACTGCTCCAAGTTGCGGCATTTGGATATACTTTTTTAGGAATGATTAAGGATAGAAGAGAGAAAATAGTTGGTCCCATAAAAGCTCGAACCAATCCGCCAAAAAATACCAAAGCGTAAATAGAATACAAAATTACATTTGAAGACCAGCCGCCAACTACTTTAGGCCAAGTCAGTAAAAATAACCCAAAACTTATTATTGAGAACCCGAAAATACATTTTACCAATAATCCTTTCTTTTCTCTTTGATCGACAATATGCCCTGCAAATAAAGCCATTCCGACAGCTGGAATAACTTCCATTAAACCAATAATTCCTAATGAAAGAGGATTTTTAGTTAAGCTATAAACTTCCCATTCGATTACAATAAATTGCATGGACCAGGCAAAAACCATTGCAAAACGCAATAATAAAAATATGTTGAATTCTCTGTATCGAAGTGCCTGATATGGGTCTGGCTTATTGGATTTAATTTCTTCCATTTGTTCTAATGTCTTTCAGCATAAGCTGTGTTGAAACTGTACCGTTCCATTCATTTTCTGCAATGCAATATGCCAGTTGAAACGGATTTTGATTTTTCACAATATTTAATTTTTTTCCTAATCCAAAACCTATTGCTGCGATTCCGTCGGAGTTATTTTGTTTGGCAAAAAGCCTTAAATGTTCTTCTTCTGAACCCAAAGTTTTGGCATAACCTGTATCAATCGCATTTTCAGTCATAAAAACAGGTGTCATATTCTGAGGGCCGAAAGGTTCGAATTGTTTTAAAATTCGAATTAATTTGGGTGTTATATCAGAGAAATTGATTTCGGCATCGATCTCAATTTCTGGAGTAAGCATTTCGGGTAAGATCGTTTCAGAAACTTGCTTCTCAAAAGCATCTTTAAAAGTCTGATAGTTTTCTGCTTTTAAAGTCATTCCTGCAGCGTACATGTGGCCTCCAAATTGTTCCAAATGTTCGGCGCAGGCGTCTAAGGCATTATAAACATCAAATCCTTTAACAGATCGGGCAGAGGCTGCATATTTGTCACCACTTTTTGTGAAAACCAAAGTTGGACGATAATAAGTTTCAATTAATCTTGAAGCTACAATTCCGATTACGCCTTTGTGCCAGTCTTCTTGAAAAACAACGGTCGAAAAACGTTCTTCTTCGTTATTTTCTATTATTTGCTGAAAAGCTTCTTTGGTGATTTTTTTATCTAGATCTTTTCGGTCAGCATTGTATTGCTCAATTTCTGAAGCAAATTGCTGTGCTTGTTCAAAGTTGAATTCAGTCAATAATTCGACAGCATGATTACCATGTTTGATTCTTCCTGCAGCATTAATTCGGGGCGAAATGATAAAAACAACATCTGTAATATCCAGAACTTTCTTTTTTACTTGATGCGTTAAAGCTTTAATTCCAAGTCTTGGTTCGCTATTTATAACTTTCAAGCCAAAATGAGCTAATACACGATTCTCTCCCGTAATCGGAACTATATCGGCAGCAATTGCTGTTGCAACCAAATCTAAATATGGAACTAAATCTTCAATCGTTTCATTTCGGTTTTGACCTAAAGCTTGAATCAATTTAAAACCAACTCCGCAACCACACAATTCATCGTAAGGGTAGGAGCAGTCTTCTCTTTTTGGATCTAAAACAGCAACGGCATCTGGAAGGAATTCTCCAGGACGGTGGTGGTCGCAGACAATAAAGTCTATGTTTTTAGCTTTCGCGTAAGCGATATGATCAATCGATTTGATACCGCAATCGAGAGCAATAATTAAAGAAATTCCGTTGTCGTCTGCGTAATCAATTCCTTTATAGGAGATTCCGTAACCTTCGTCGTATCGATCTGGAATATAAGTGGCAATATGAGGATAATGTGATTTTAAATAGGATGATACCAAAGAAACTGCTGTTGTCCCGTCAACATCATAATCGCCAAAAACTAATATGTTTTCTTGATTTTCAATTGCCAATTCAATTCTAGCAACGGCCTTGTCCATATCTTTCATTAAATACGGATCATGTAAATGTTCTAAAGAGGGACGGAAAAAATGCTTAGCTTCTTCAAAAGTTTCAATACCGCGTTGAATAAGTAATGTTGCTACAAAATCTTCTACATTTAAGGCTTGTGCCAGATGCTTGATTTTATCTTCAGAAGGTTTTGGTTTCAATGTCCAACGCATGTGTTGATTTTGGATTTTAGATTTTAGACTTCAGATTTTTGAAATCGTTTAATCTGATGGGTAATTTTTTTTTGCCACGAATTACACAAATTAACACGAATTTAATTTGTGAATTCGTGGCAGAATATTTTGTTTTACTTCGCTTCTAAAGCATTTCCTTCAAACTGAATTCCGTCCCAACCTAAATTGATGAAATTTCTAATATTTTGGTGGTTCGTCCCGTTTGGATCTCCTAAAACTTCTTCAAAATAAAATGCTCCAAAACAAGCTAAAGTTTCTTCTTTGCTTAGATTCTGCAATTTCGCGAAAGAAAACAATTTACAAGAACCTGAATTTTCGCCTGCAGCATTATGTTGTGTTCCGTTCTGAAAAGCAGTTGGAGTAAAATTGTAATTTTCTTCGATTACGGCAATAGTTTCCGGAAATGTGATTTGTGTTGGATTTTGTTTTACTTTTTCTAAAAAGGCTTGTATGCTCATATTTGTTGTTATTAGTTTTTTTGCCACGAATTACACAAATTTTCACTAATTTAATTCGTGCTAATTGGTGTGATTCGTGGCGAAAATTATTCTTCGTCCTTAGAGTATTTACTTTTCTTGGCTTCTTTTTCTATTGTTTTTCCAGCAACGACAACTACGATTTCGCCTCGTGGTGCTGTTTTTTCGAAATGTGTCAGAACTTCTTTTGCGGTTCCGCGTACATTTTCTTCATGCAATTTTGATAATTCTCTCGAAACGCAAACTTGTCTTTCTTCTCCAAAATACTGCACAAATTCTGCTAAAGTCTTAACGAGTTTATGTGGAGAAACGTATAAAATCATTGTTCTGGTTTCTTCGGCTAAAGCCAAAAATCGAGTTTGACGCCCTTTTTTATCAGGTAGAAAACCTTCAAAAACAAACTTGTCATTTGGAAGTCCGCTGTTTACCAATGCTGGGACAAAAGCAGTTGCGCCGGGAAGACATTCGACTTCGATTTTATTTTCGACGCAAGCGCGAGTCAATAAAAATCCGGGATCTGAAATTGCGGGAGTTCCAGCATCTGAAATTAAAGCGATCGTTTCGCCAGCTTTCAAACGTGCAATTAAGTTTTCGGTTGTTTTATGTTCGTTGTGCATATGATGGCTGTGCATGTGCGTGCCAATTTCAAAATGCTTCAATAATTTTCCGCTTGTGCGAGTATCTTCCGCCAAAATCAAATCGACTTCTTTCAAAACCCGAATGGCTCTAAAAGTCATATCTTCAAGATTGCCAATTGGCGTTGGAACGATATATAATTTTGACATAATTTATTTTAAATATTTAACACGGATTGCACTAATTATCACAGATTTTGGATGCTAATAAAAATTTTATAAAGAAAAAATTCGTGTTAATCTGTGAAATTTGTGTTTTGTTTTACGAAAATTTCTTTTCAATGATTCCCATAAAACGCTCTGCGTAATCGTCTTTTCCTTCCCAGTTATTGTAGTCTGGTTTTACCATGTCTTCGATAAAATTTTTTGCTTCGCTATAAGAATCAAAAGTCATTAATTGGTTTAAAACACGACTGTAATCTTCAGTGCTGTTCCCGAAAAGATTTTTAGTGAAAGCAATTCTGTCATTCAAATCAATATGAAAACCTCTTGCCAGTTTTTCGTTTAAGCTTACCGATTTTGGTTGTGCCGGAGTTTCAAGAATCGCAGTTTCTGCTTTTTTCTCTTCCTTTTTTTCTTCTTTAAAATCGCTAATAGAAGGGGTTTTTACTGGTGGAGCAGCCTCAAAACTATCTACTTTTACAAATTGCGCATCGGCATAATTTATTCCAAAATCTTCAAACAAAATTGTTGGCTGAGCAGAAGTCGCAGCTTTTGGCTCTTCTTTAATTTCTTCTTCTATTGCCTCAGTTTCTAATTCGAAGGCAGGTTTGAAATCCGGAATGGGCTTTAATTCATTTACAGTTGTAAACGAAAGTTCTTCAATGGGATTTTTAGTTTCCTCTATTTCAATTTCTGGTTCAATTACTTTTTCAGAAATTGGTTCTATAGTTTCTTCAATAATTGGTGCTTCTATTTCAGCAGCGATTGGCTCAACAGTTTCTTCGATTACTGGTTCTTCCGCTTCAGTGATTAGTTCAGTAGCTTCAACAATTTCTGCTGGTTTTTCCTCCGAAATTTCAGGTTCGTATGATTCTTCAAGTGCAATAACTTTTTCTTCAGCTGGTGCTTCAAGTTCAATTATAGCGGGAGTTGCATCTTCTTCTTTTTCAAAAATTGTTTCCAATTCAGCTACAATATCATTTTGGCCAATTGTTGGTTTTACAGCATCGAAATTCTCTTCTACAAATTTTAATACCGCTAATTTCTCATATAATTTCTGAGTTTCAAGATACAATTGATTGATATCGGATTTATTTTTAAGTTTTAAAATTCGATGTGCAATGCTAATTAAATCAGCTTCCAATTTTTTTTTCATAACTGTTGAAAATTATAGTGAATAAGGTATTTTAGTGTATTTGATGTCTGAATGTCTCTATTCTCAAGGAAATTCAAAAGATAATTTTTTATTTCTGTTAATACGCTTTCGCGAATCTAAGGTTTGGTAAAAATTTTCTACTTTTGAAAAAATGTAAAACAGTACATTTTTACATCAATTTATTGCCAGTACAAAGTAATAAAAACTATTCATTTTTAAAGGTAGAAAAATACAAAATGTTTCTCGAAAATACAGTAAATCACAAAGAACAATTTGGTTGGATTGAAGTTATTTGTGGATCAATGTTTTCGGGTAAAACCGAAGAGCTGATCCGAAGACTAAAACGTGCCCAATTTGCCAAACAAAGAGTCGAAATCTTTAAACCTGCTATTGATACCCGTTATCATGACGAAATGGTGGTGTCTCACGACGCCAACGAAATTCGTTCTACACCTGTTCCTGCAGCAGCTAACATATTGATTTTAGCTCAAGGATGTGATGTAATCGGTATTGATGAAGCTCAGTTTTTTGATGACGAAATTATCACGGTTTGCAACGATTTGGCAAATCAGGGAATCCGCGTAATTGTTGCAGGATTAGATATGGATTTCAAAGGAAATCCGTTTGGGCCAATGCCAGGTTTGATGGCAACGGCCGAATATGTAACGAAAGTTCATGCCGTTTGTACCAGAACGGGAAATTTAGCTAATTACAGTTTTAGAAAAACCGATAACGATAAATTGGTCATGCTCGGTGAGACAGAAGAATACGAACCGCTTAGCCGTGCAGCGTATTTTAATGCAATGAAGAAAAACGAGGAAAAATAGATTTTATTTTTATTTCAATTTTAAAAGCAATGCAAGAAAGACAAAAGAAAAGAAAACAGAATATTTTATTATTAGTTATTGTTGGAGTTGCTTTAGCTGTTGCTGCGTATTTTCAATTTTTTCTTTCAGAACAAGCCGATGAGGTTAGTGCTGAAATAACAGAATTGGTTGAAAAATATAATAAAAGCTGTCCGTTAAATATTCAGGAAGGTATTCGTTTAGATAGCGTAAACTTGCCTAAAGAAAGAACAGTTCAGTACAATTTAACTTTGATGAATGTTGCTAAAGAAACCGCAGAAATCAATGTGATTCAGGAAGAAATAAAGAAAAGCCTTTTAAGTACGGCAAAAGCAAACCCAGGACTTCAGGTTTTTAGAGAAAATGATTATACGCTGGTTTATAGCTACAGCGATAAAAAGAAAGTTTTTTTGTTTGAAGTAAAAATATTACCAGACGAGTATAAATAATTTAACGTCTTCGTAGATGTTGTTAAACCCGACAGGTTTCAAAAAACCTGTCGGGTTTGTTGTTTTAAAAATATATTTATTCATTCCGTAGGAATGTCTGGTTGGTAGATGTTTTTAATTTGATTCAACAGATACACGTTCCGTAGGAACGTCTGATTGCGATTCAAAATATTCAATCGTTAGAACAGGTGTCCCTACAGGACACAACCTAAATACCGTCAATATTTTTTTTCTACCGACGAGATATTCCTACGGAATATTATTTATTCTAACTAATTGATAAAAATAAAACCCGACAGGTTTTAAAAACCTGTCGGGTTTGCTATTTAAATGAACTTATATTCCTTATATGGTAAAAACGAAAATATTAAATCTTCTTTCTCATTCTCGCCACTGGAATATCCAGTTGTTCGCGATATTTTGCAATAGTTCTTCTCGCGATTGGATATCCTTTTTCTTTTAAAATTTCAGCCAATTGATCGTCAGGAAGTGGTTTCCTTTTATCTTCTTCTTCAATTGTATTTTGAAGAATTTTTTTGATTTCTAAAGTCGAAACATCTTCTCCTTGATCATTTTTCATAGCCTCAGAGAAAAACTCTTTAATCAATTTAGTTCCGTATGGAGTTTCTACATATTTGCTGTTCGCCACACGCGAAATTGTCGAAATATCCAAACCAACCATATCAGCAATATCTTTTAAGATCATTGGTTTCAGTTTGGTTTCGTCGCCGTCTAAGAAATATTCTTCCTGATAATGCATAATCGCATTCATCGTTACAAAAAGAGTTTCCTGACGCTGTCTGATGGCATCAATAAACCATTTTGCCGAATCTAGTTTTTGCTTGATAAACTGAACTGCATCTTTCTGTGCAGTCGATTTATCACGCGATTCCTTGTACGTCTGCATCATTTCCTGATAATCTTTAGAAACGTGCAGAGAAGGAGCATTTCTTCCGTTTAAAGTCAATTCTAATTCGCCATCTACAATTCTGATGGCAAAATCGGGAACAATATTTTCTGTAACTTTATTGTTTCCAGCAAAAGAGCCACCCGGTTTTGGGTTTAATCTTTCAATTTCGTGAATTGCTTTTTTAAGCTGTTCGTTAGAAACACTATATTTCTGTAAAAGTTTATCGTAATGTTTCTTCGTAAAAGCATCAAACTGATTTTCGATTATATCAATTGCTAAATCAACATATTCAGTTGGTGTTTTATGTTTTAACTGAAGTAATAAACATTCCTGTAAATCACGTGCGCCAACTCCAGAAGGTTCCAATTCATGAATTACCGTCAACATTTTTTCAACCATTGCTTCATCAGTGTAAATTCCCTGAGTAAAAGCCATGTCGTCTACAATATCCGGAACGCTTCTGCGGATATAACCCATATCATCAATACTTCCAACAAGGAATTCAGCGATTTCGCGTTCCTCATCATTCAAAATAAAAGTATTGAGCTGATTGATTAAATCCTGATGAAAACTGATTGGAGCTGCAAAAGGAGTTTCGCGCTCTTCGTCGTCACTGTAATTGTTTACCTGAGTTTTGTAATCAGGCGTATCGTCGTCGCTTAGATATTCGTCAATATTAATGTCGTCTGCTTCGATTCTGTCAGATTCTGCATCATCATAATCGTCGTAGTCTTCATTAGCATATTCATCAGCTTCGTAATCGTCTTCTTTTCCAGCTTCAAGAGCTGGATTTTCGTTCATTTCTTCTAATAAACGCTGTTCAAAAGCTTGCGTAGGCAATTGAATTAACTTCATCAGCTGGATTTGCTGTGGAGATAATTTTTGGGATAATTTTAAATTTAAAAATTGCTTTAGCATATTTTGAGTTAAGAGTTATGAGTTATTAGTTATGAGTTTACACCCACAAACTTGCAACCTATAACAGTTAAATATTTCTCTTAAATGATTATGAGTTAAGATTTAACTCTTAACTCATAATTTATAATTCATAACTTTCTATTAAAATTCCGCACTTCCTGGAGTTCTTGGGAAAGGAATTACGTCTCTAATGTTTGTCATACCTGTTACAAACAATACCAAACGCTCAAATCCTAAACCGAAACCTGCGTGAGTTGCCGATCCAAATCTTCTCGTGTCTAAGTACCAGTATAATTCTTCTTTGTCAATTCCAAGTTTTTCCATTTTTTCGACAAGAACATCGTAACGCTCTTCTCTTTCAGAACCACCAACGATTTCTCCAATTCCAGGGAAAAGGATATCCATTGCACGAACCGTTTCTCTTCCTGGCTCAGTGTTGTCGTTCAAACGCATGTAAAATGCTTTGATGTTTGCTGGGTAATCAAATAAAATTACAGGGCATTTAAAGTGTTTTTCAACCAAGAAACGCTCGTGTTCTGACTGTAAATCAGCTCCCCATTCGTTGATTAAATATTGGAATTTCTTCTTTTTATTTGGAGTTGAATCTCTTAAAATGTCAATTGCTTCAGTATAAGAAACACGTTTGAAGTTGTTTTCTAAAACAAAGTTTAGTTTCTCTAACAATGCCATTTCGCTTCTTTCAGCCTGTGGTTTAGATTTTTCTTCTTCTAAAAGTCTTCCTTCTAAGAATTTCAAATCATCTTTACAGTTGTCTAAAGCATATTTAATTACATACTGAATAAAATCTTCAGCCAAATCCATGTTGTCATCAAGGTCGTTGAAAGCAACTTCCGGTTCGATCATCCAGAATTCTGCTAAGTGACGAGAAGTGTTTGAATTCTCCGCTCTAAACGTTGGTCCAAAAGTATAAATCTGACCCAAAGCCATAGCGAAAGTTTCACCTTCTAATTGCCCAGAAACTGTTAAGTTAGTATGTTTTCCAAAGAAATCTTTTTTGAAATCAATGTTTCCTTCTTCATTTTTAGGAAGATTATCCAATGGCAAAGAAGTAACTTGGAACATTTCTCCCGCACCTTCAGCATCAGCTCCAGTGATAATTGGCGTGTTTACATAAACGAAACCTTTGTCCTGAAAGTATTTGTGAACAGCATAAGACAATACCGAACGCACACGCATAATTGCACCAAAAGCATTTGTACGTACACGCAAGTGAGCGTTTTCACGTAAAAATTCTAAAGAGTGTTTTTTAGGCTGCATTGGGAATTTTTCAGCGTCAGAATCTCCAAGGATTTCAAGTTTGTTTACTTGAATTTCATATTTCTGACCCGCACCTTTACTTTCAACCAAAGTTCCAATTACAGAAACCGCAGCTCCAGTAGTGATTCTTTTTAAAGTCTCTTCTGGTGTATTTTCAAAATCAACAACACATTGAATATTATTAATTGTAGAACCGTCATTTAAAGCGATGAACTGATTATTTCTAAAAGTTCTCACCCAACCTTTTGCATTCACTTCCTGTAACGTCGTCGTACTGTTTAATAAGTCTCTAACTTTTGTGTGTTTCATTTTTATATATAATTGATATTAAATAATATTCGTTTTGAACAACTGCAAATATAATCGATAATAATTAATTTTTGAAGCTGTTTCCCGCTCTTCGCTATATCTTTCTATTTTTAAAGAAAAAATAGAAAGGATGCCGCTACGATCGGGGCTAGGACATTTGGTTTCATGAGAACCAATTTGCCTTGTTTTTGTCATTCCGATCGTGACGCTTCGGGAGAGGAATCGCAATAGTAATTCCGCAATTAAGAAAAAATTAATTGATCTTTTATTTCCTTTGGAATTTGATCTTTCTCTTCTATTTTTTCGTAAATACTTAATGCTTTCTTTTTCATTTTGTCATCTTTCTTTTCTTCAGAAACCTTTAAAAGTGACAGAGAATAATAAACTTTAAAATTGAAATCTTTTTTATAAGAAGAATAAACTTTGTCTAAGTTTTCCAAAGCCTCATTATGCCTATTATTCATTGAAAATAAAATTCCTTGTAAATAAATCACATCATCCTTTAATTTTGGATTTATGATTTTGTATTTTTCAACCGCAATATTTATATTTTCTAATCCTTTTTCGTAATCTCCTAAAATAGGTGAAGTAAGTGCAAACCCATAATACCCCTCAGGACTTTCTGGAAATAGTTTGATTATTTCAGTGTATTTTTTTCTAGCAATTTTGATGGTTTTTTCATTGCCATATCTTAAGCATTCTGCTGCTAAGTTGGTTTTAAATTCAAACGATTTATGGTAAGAGCTATCAGCAGCAATATAAAGTGCCAACGCATTTTTGTCGTTTAGTAATCTTAGTGTGTATCCTGCAAAAAACAAAGCATCGCAAAATGTTGTGTCTTTTTTATATGCATCGAAAAAGATATTTGATGTAATCTTAAGATATTTTTTGTCTAAAGATTTATTTAGATAAAGAATTTCAATCCCGCCATTGAAAATTTTCATTGCTTCGGGATTCTCAGATTTGCAGTATAAATTTTTACCCTCAAAATAATTTTGAGTTGATGCTAAGTTTAAATTCGCAACATAATTTTGAGAGAATGTTGAGTTTATACTCAATATAAGAATGACCAATATAATCCTTTTCATACTTGATTGACTTTTGTATTCGTGTGAATTTATAAGCCACGAATTCACGAATTTTTTGTTTTTTATTCGTGAATTCGTGGCGGATATTTTTTATATAGAAAGAAAATTATTTTTCTAAACTCTCCAATTCCTCTTTCCTTGTTTTCTTCTTCTCAAAAGTCAAAACCAACGAAGGCAATACCACCAAGTTAGCAAACATTGCAAAAACCAAAGTGCAAGAAATTAATCCTCCTAAAGCAATAGTTCCGCTGAAGCTTGATAAAGTAAAAGTTGCAAAACCTAAAATCAAAACTACAGAAGTATAGAAAGTACTTACTCCAGTTTCTCTTAAAGCGCTGAAAACTGATTTCTTCACTTTTCCTTTGTTTTGCATCAGGTCATGTTTGTATTTCGCCATAAACTGAATTGCATTATCCACCGAGATTCCGAAAGCGATACTGAATACCAGAATCGTTGAAGGTTTTAGCGGAATTCCAAAATAACCCATTAATCCCGAAGTAATGCAAAGCGGTAAAATATTCGTAATCAAAGAAGCTGCTACCATTTTGAATGAACGGAATAAATACAGCATCAAAATCGCAATAGTTGCAATTGCAAAGAGTAACGATTCTATTAAGTTATGCGCCAAATAAGTTGTTCCTTTTTGGAAAACTAATGCTTTTCCTGTAATCGTAACTTCGTAACGGTCTTTAGGGAAAATCTCGTCAATTTTTTTGCGAAGTTTTCCTTCTACTTTCGCCATTTCATCTGTTCCAATGTCTTTCATAAAAGTCGTGATTCGGGCATATTGTCCAGTCGAATCCACATACGCTTTCATTAAGTTTTCTTTACTGTTTTTGGTTGCATTTTTAGCATAACCCAAAATGAAAGTTTGCTCCTGTGAAGTCGGCAATTGGTAATATTCAGGATTTCCGTTATAGAAAGCCTGTTTTGCATATTTAACCAAGTTTACAACCGAAACCGGTTTTGCCAATTCTGGAATTTCAGAAATGGTATTCTGCAATTCGTCCATTTTACGAATGGTTGAAGACTTCATAACACCTTTCTTCTTTTTGGTGTCAATCATAATTTCAAGAGGCATTACACCGTTGAATTCTTTTTCGTAAAATAAAATATCTTTAAAGAAAGAAGCGCTTTTTGGCATTTCGCCAATCAAACTTCCCGATACTTTCATTTGTCTTACTCCATTCAAACTCACTACAAAAAGTACCGCATAAATAATATAAACGATTGTTTTTTTGCCTTTAACTACAGCTGCAACCGTATTCAACAAGGTCGAAATATACGTTTTGTCCAAATGATATAAGTGCTTTTCTTTTGGCAATGGCATAAAACTGTAAATAATTGGCACGATAAAAAGTGTCAAAGTATAAACAGAAAGCACGTTGATAGAAGTTACTAATCCGAACTCAAAAAGAAGTTCGTTTCCTGTAATCATCAAAGTTGCAAAACCAATTGCAGCGGTCAAATTGGTCATCAAAGTCGAAGATCCAATTTTTGAAATCACACGCTGTAAAGCTTTTGCCTGATTGTTGTGCAGCTTAATTTCCTGCTGGTATTTATTAATCAGGAAAATACAGTTTGTAATTCCGATTACGATAATCAGCGGTGGAATAATTGCTGTTAAAATCGTGATTTTATAACCAAATAATCCAAGCGTTCCAAATGACCAAGTTACTCCGACAATTAAAATGCAGATCGAAATAAAAGTAGCTCTGAACGAACGGAAGAAGAAAAAGAAAATCAAAGAAACCGTCAATAAAGACGCTCCAATGAAAAGTCCGATTTCGCCTTTCATATTATCCGCATTGATTGTACGGATGTATGGCATTCCCGAAACTTTAAGATCGATTCCAGTTGTTTTTTCGAATTTATCGATTTTAGGAACTAAATCATTTAAGATGAAAGTCTTTCTTTCAGCCGTGTTTACCAGCGCTTTGTTCATGTAAATTGCAGAACGAACGCTACCGCTTTCTTTGTTAAACAGCAAACCTTCGTAAAAAGGAAGATTGTGAAACAAATCGTACTGAACACTTTTTAAATAATTGGCGTCAAGTGCTTTGCTTTCGTCAATAAATGGTGCTAAAACAAATTTTTGATTTACCGTATCTTTTTCAAGCTTCTTTAAATCATTCAAAGAAATTACCAAATCAACTTCTTTGGCTTTTTTCAAACCGTTCATTAATTCGGTCCAAGCCGCATAATTTTTAGGCGTAAAGAATTTAGGATCTTTGAAACCAATAACAATTAAGTTTCCTTCTTCGCCAAATTTATCTAAGAATTTTTGATAATCTTTATTTGCAATATGATCTTTAGGAAGCAAGTTGGCTTCAGTATAAGTCATAGAAAGATTCTTCCACTGATAACCAAAGAAAAGAGTTAAAGCAGAAAGTATAACCAGAATCGTAATTCTGTTTTTAAGTATGATTCGGGCTAACTTTTCCCAAAATCCAACTTGGACAGTGTTTTTCATAAAATCTTTAAAAATGGATGCAAATGTAGTGAAAAGTGCTCGAAATCATAAATATTCGAATCTATTTTACTTTATGTTAACACAAATATAGATGATGTTTAAAATAGGATAATTTACTTGCTTTTTGCCAATTAGTCGTTAGCTTTTGCCATATTTGCAATTAATTTTACGATAAAAAATAACTGTATTGTAATTTTTGATTAAAACTAGATAAGCAACAATGCAACAAAATAATACGACAACTTTCATTTTTCTAGCTATTCTTTTGCTTTTAATTGTCATCATTTGTTTTATGATTTATCAATTGAAGCAAACAAAGAAAGCGAAAGACTATGCCGAGAAAAGTTTTTATGCCTTAGAATCTAAAGTCAATGATTTGCAATTGGAGAATTTGGAGTCAAAGCTGAATCCGCATTTGTTTAAGAATATTCTAAATTCGATTCAGTCGCATGCTTATCAGACTTATTTTGCTTTGGATAAATTGGCAAATGTTCTGGATTATATTTTGTACGAAAGCAAAAAGAAGTTTGTAACGCCCAAAGAAGAGATTGATTTTGCAATGAATCTAATCGAAATCAACAAAATTAAAATCAGTCCACTTTTTGAGTTGAAGGTAAAAACAAATATCAACGAAGAAGATAAGTTGTACGATCAGCCTTTGCTGGCACCTTTAATTTCGATTGATTTAATAGAAAATGCTTTCAAGCATGCCGATCTTCAAAGTGCAGATGCTTTTATTTCGGTAGTTTTTGAATTTAAAAACAATGCTTTTTTTATGACGGTTTCAAACAAAATCTCGGATAAAAAAGTACTGAAAAAAGAACGAAGTGGTCTTGGTCATACAACACTTGAGCACCGACTTCGCATTATTTATAAGAATAATTTCAAACTCGATAGGTTTATAGAAAACGATGTTTATATTGCCCATCTAAAAATTGATTTACTTGAATACAAAACTGAAATGCTTGCTTCTGGACGATGAACTTCCGGGATTGACTTACTTAAAAATGCTTTGCGAACAAATTCCGGAACTGGAAATCGTAAAAACTTGTAATGATCCGGAGAAATTGCTGTCTGATTTTTCGAACCTTGATTTTGATCTACTGATTTCGGATATTGAGATGCCCGGAATCGACGGATTGCATCTGGCAGAAAAACTGCAGGACAAATTGGTGATTTTTTGTACCGCGTATAAAGAATATGCTGCCGAAGCGTTTAATATTGATGCTGTAGATTATATTACAAAACCTGTAAAATTAGAGCGTTTGCAAAAAGCAATTACAAAGGCTTTGGAACGTTTTGAAAAATCAAATTCAGATAAAAAATTCATTCAGCTGAATACTGATAAAGGAAAAACACTGCTGTATTTTAACAAAATTCAATATATAAAAACCGCTGCGAGCGATAGCCGTGACAAAGCGGTTCTGCTTACCGATGGAAGTTTTTTGAATTTAAAAAACGTAAAATTCGATACACTTTTAAACGAATTGCCTGATGCCGATTTCTGCCGAATCAATAAGAAGGAAATTGTAGCGGTAAAAGCAATCAAGTTTTTTAACCATAATGAAATTGTCCTTCATCATTTAGAAGAAAACAATAAAAACACTACGCTTATCTTAAGCGAAACCTATCGAGCTGACTTTTTGAAAAAAGTTAAACTCTAAACTTATTACAATTTTTTTCAGACTTGTTACATACTATTGAAATTAACAAGTGAATTACTTTTTCACTAAATTCACAGTGCGGATATTTGCGTTAATTAAATCTAAAGAACGAGTTTATGAATAACATAAAGAACTCTCTATTCTATGTGACAGTTATTGGCGGTTTTACAGCGCTTATTTATTGGGTAATTTCAAAAGGTGCCGCATTAGAAGTGGGTCGTAATATTGTAAAGAAAAGTGTTGAAAGTAATCACTGGAAAGATTTTCTTCATTCGATGGTCGAAAACCTGCAGCATCCTTTGGCCATTTTACTGGCGCAGATCGTTACCATCATTTTAGTTGCCCGTTTGTTTGGATGGTTTTTTAGAAAAATAGGGCAGCCCTCAGTAATTGGAGAAATGATTGCGGGAATTGTTTTAGGGCCTTCTTTGGTCGGAATGTATTTTCCAGAGTTTTCGGCAACTTTATTTCCAAAAGAATCTTTGGGTAATCTACAGTTTTTAAGCCAAATCGGTTTAATTCTTTTCATGTTTGTTATCGGAATGGAGCTGGATTTAAAAGTCCTAAAGAACAAAGCGCACGATGCAGTTGTAATTAGTCATGCCAGTATTGTTATTCCGTTTGCTTTAGGATTATCATTGGCTTATTATATCTATGAAATATATGCTCCTATGGGAGTAGAATTTTCTTCTTTCGGTCTCTTTATGGGAATTGCAATGAGTATTACTGCATTTCCGGTTTTGGCTAGAATTGTTCAGGAACGCGGCATGCAGAAAACAAAACTAGGTACTATTGCCATTACTTGTGCGGCTGCAGACGATATTACGGCTTGGTGTATTTTGGCAGTTGTTATTGCTATTGTAAAAGCAGGTTCGCTTTCTAGTTCATTATATGTAATCGGAATGGCGATTTTGTATGTGATTATCATGCTGAAAATCGTTCGCCCGTTCTTAAAAAGGGTAGGAGATTTAAATGCTACGCGCGAAAGTTTAAACAAACCAGTAGTTGCCATTTTCTTTATTACGCTTTTAATTTCTGCTTATGCATCTGAGTTAATCGGAATTCACGCTTTGTTCGGAGCTTTTCTTGCTGGAGCAATTATGCCTGAAAACAATAAATTTAGAAATATTTTTATCGAAAAAGTTGAGGACGTTTCGATCATTGTTCTTTTGCCCTTATTTTTTGTGTTCACAGGTTTGCGTACCCAAATCGGATTGTTGAATGATCCTGAATTATGGAAAGTTACTGGTCTAATTATTTTAGTTGCCGTAGTTGGTAAATTTTTTGGAAGTGCCCTAGCAGCCAAATTTATGGGGCAAAACTGGAAAGATAGTTTGGCTATTGGCGCCTTGATGAACACTAGAGGTTTAATGGAATTGGTGGTTTTAAATATTGGTTACGATCTTGGAGTATTGTCTACAGAGATTTTTACTATGATGGTGATTATGGCGTTGGTAACTACTTTTATGACAGGGCCAGCCTTAGATTTTATCGGATTTATTTTTAAAGATAAAGAGACCGCTGTACCAGAAGAAATTGGAACCAAGAGCAAGTATAAGATTCTGCTTTCATTTGCCACTCCCGAAAAAGGGAAAAAATTGCTTCAAATCGCAAATAGTTTTGTTAAAAAGCAAGGAGATAATTCTATTGTAACAGCAATGCATTTGTCTTTAAGCACCGAAGTGCATTCTTTTGATATAAAAGAGCATGAACGTAAAATGCTGATTCCAGTAATTGAAGAATCGCAACGTCTGAATCAGAATGTGGTGAGTTTGTTTAAAGTTACTAATGATATTGATTCGGATATTATTGATACGGCAAATCAAGGAGAGTATGATTTACTGCTGGTTGGTTTAGGACAATCTATTTTTGACGGAACATTGCTTGGAAAAATTCTTGGCTTTACGACTAGAATTGTAAATCCAGATCGTTTGATTGATAAGTTTACAGGAAAAGAAGGTTTGTTTGAAAACAATCCATTTGATGAAAGAACGCGACATATTATTGCTAAAGCTAAAATGCCGGTTGGAATTTTTATCGAAAAAAATCTTGAAGAAGTCAACCAAGTTTTTATACCTGTTTTTACTAGAGAAGATGCCTTTTTAATTGATTATGCTAAAAAACTAATCAATAACAACGGTTCTCAAATCACAGTTTTAGATGCTGGAGGAGAAGTGAAAAATACGAGAGAAATTCAGGAAACAATTCGTTCTATTGAGCAAATTGCACCAAATCATATTATGATTATGAATGACAGAACGCTAAAGAAAGAATTTTTAGAAAGCCAGGATTTAATGATTATCAGTTTAGATAGTTGGAAAAAATTAATAGAATCTCAAAGTATCTGGCTGAATAATTCGCCATCGGTTTTGATTCTTAAACCATAGTTGGTGAAAATTTCAAAGTTTTAAATTCCAAATTCCAATTGATTGTTGGAGTTTGGGATTTTTTATTTCGTTCCAATATTCGTAGAGACGCACTGCAGTGCATCTAGCCCATGAGGATATTCGTTGAGTAGACGCACTGCGGTGCGTCTCTACAGATATAGGTCGTGTTAATTTTGCGTTCAACTTGGAATTTGGAATTTCCCAACTTGGAATTTGGAATTTAAAAATATTGGAATTTAACTTTTATAGTCCTAAATCAAGAACATAAGAAATCTTAACTGCAATATTGTCTTCAAACCTCAATAACTGATTTGGTCCGTAACGATAGAATCCGCCTAAACCAAAACCTTTAAAAATTCTGTTCAATTCTAATCCCGATTCATAATAACCTTTATCCAAAGTTTTATAAGCTGGGCCAACGTGCTGTTCTGGGTTTTCCATGCTTCCCCAAGCCATTCTGGTAACTAAGACCAATGATGGACGAACTTTCTTCATGATTCTAATTCGGTCAAAACCGTGTTTAATTTGAAACATCAAATATTGGCTTGAGAAAAATTCGTTAAAAAACATTGTTTCAAAAGAATTTCTTCCGGCAAAAGTAATACGCTGAAAGATCGTTTCTTTTGTTAAGTTATTCGGAGCAGTGTTGTACAAATGTGTAATAGGAACATCGCCCATTGCATAACCTGCCTGCAAAAGCAAACTTGTTTTCTGACGGTTTAAGTACTGTTTTTCGTATTCTGCCTTAAAATCTATTTTACTAAAAGTAAAATCATTTTCAAAAACATTTGGCAGAGACTGAGTGTATTGAAAAGTAAATCTCGGAAACTTTTTATCACTTTCAGTTCTTCCTGTTGGAGTCTGCATGTAATTGCTGAAAGGTGCCCAGACAATAGAAAGCATTGCTGTGGTCATAATATAGTTAGAATACAATTTTCCGTTTAGATTATACAGATAATCAAATTTTGGTTCGATATAATTTCTCGAAAGCTCCAAAACAGCCTCAGTTTTCGGAATAAATTTGGTCTGAACATTGGCACGCCATCCTATATACTCATAAAATGTACTAATGTTAATTGGTCGCGGATCGTAAATTTTAAAAACACGTTTGTCTACAGAAAAAATGGTACTTGCAATTTCTCGCACATCATCTGTATAATAGCCATTAAACCAAGTATTGGTGTGTTTGTCTAATAAAACGCCTCCTCCAATGCTGTATTTAAAAACTCCATCTTTTGTTCCATAAGCGCCATAACCTTCAATACGGAAAAACTTAGACAAACGGTCATTGGTTATTCCGCCTACACCAAGACGAAAACCTTCGTAATTATTGTAGCTTATGATTTTTTTTAAATCCAAATCGATTGGACCAATCGGGTAGAAGCCATTAATGATTTTTCGGCCAATTCCTAAGCGTTTTTCAATTCGATTTCGGATAGAAAGACTATCTAAGAGTAAATACGTTTTTTGGCTTTTTAAATCAAGATTTTCTTTTCGGTAGGCTTCCCAGAAACTTTCAGGCTTTTTGGCTGCGTCATCGTTAATTTCGATATAAAGAGAAGGGTTTTTTATTGGGGTTCCAGTATTGACACGAATATCAAAACTATTACTTTCAGAAAGGAGATAAGTAAAATCGGAAGCTACTTTTTTTCGGGTTTCAAAATTGTCTTCAACATCTCCATCAAATTGAATAGTACCGCCTAAAATTCGAATATCGTCGTCATTCTTTCCTTTTACAATTTTAAAAGTCGTATTGCTCTGAAACCATATTTTTTCTTTAGGGATATACTCAAATTCATGAATGCCGCTGATGTCTAGAACGCCTTTAATTCTCATTACTGCTTTTGCAACAGCATAATTTTCTTTGTCAATGTATAAAACACCTTCTAGGCCAGAGGTTTTTCGGTGTGACTTATTTTTAAAATAAATCATATAAGTGTCACGACCTCGAATGCTTACTGTATCTAATAATTTGTAATTATAGCTTGAAGGAGCATTTTTCGAAATCGGATTTTCATATTTGGTTTCGAATAATTCATAATTAGAATCATAAATCGAAATAGATTGAAGATTGAAGGCCAAAACTTCATAAATAGGCTGTTTGAAACCCGCGATTTTTGTTCCTAAAACAGTTTCTTTCAGTTTGTTGTTTCCGAACTGATATTGAGAAACTTTCTCGGTCTGAAATAAGTGCTGCTTACTTACGATCTCTTTAAACTTGTAATCGGAAGAATCGATGTTAATGATTTTTTTGTTTAAATCTTTATACGACGCCGAAGTATCTATACGGCCATCAATCGAATCGGGATTTGCCGTTACAATAAGTTTGTTGTAGGTTTTATATTCAAAATTATTGAGTTTTTTTTGCGGATCATTTGTCGATTTATTGGCAATAACTTTTTTGATTATGGTTAAAGCCGGATTTTCATTAGAAACAACAACTTCTTTTAAATCATCAGTCTGCTGTAAAAGTGCTACTGAATAATATGTTTTGTTGTTAAGTAAGGCAATAGTTTTGGTTTGGAAACCTATGTATGAAACTGTAAGTGATGTAGCGGAGCTGTTAATTTTAAAAATAAATTTTCCGTCAACGTCTGTAATTGTGTTATTGTTTTCTGAGGTGGTAATAGTAGCAAACGGAAGAGGTTTGTTATTTGAATCAGTTACGATTCCGTTTATTTGAATTTGCGCTTGAAGAGTAAGCGTAAAAAACAAAGTCAAAAAACAAAATAGCTTCATACAGAATGATATAGTTTCAAAAACGAAAAGTATTTACTTTTCGTATGCAAAAATAGCAATAAAAAAATCCGTCTGGTACAATAAACCAAACGGATTTTTTTATTTTATCTCATTCTCAGGTTACACCTTCATGATTTCGGCTTCTTTTGCAGCCAATAACTCATCAATTTTTTTGATGTAAGCGTTTGTTAAGTTTTGAACTTCTTCTTCTGCAGATTTACAGATATCTTCTGAAGTTCCTTCTTTTTCTAATTTTTTGATATCAGTATTAGCATCTTTACGAGAGTTACGAATACCAATTTTAGCATCTTCAGCTTCAGATTTTGCTTGTTTAGCTAAATCACGACGACGCTCTTCAGTTAATGGCGGTACGCTAATGATTACCATATCTCCATTATTCATTGGGTTAAAACCAATGTTAGCGATTAAGATTGCTTTTTCAATTGCTTGCAGCATGTTTTTTTCAAATGGCTGTAATGTAATTGTTCTAGCATCTGGAACACTAATTTTAGATACTTGAGAAAGCGGCGTTGCAGATCCGTAATAATCTACAAAAACACCTCCAAGCATAGCTGGAGAAGCTTTCCCTGCACGAATATTAAGAAATTCTTTCTCTAAGTGTGCAATAGTACCATTCATTGATTCCTCAGTACTTTCTAAAATAAAGTCTATTTCTTCAGTCATTTTGTTTAGATTTTTAGATTCTTAGAAGATAGATTTTTAGACTATAAAAATGGTTTCTTCTAATTTACTAACTAATATTATTTTGTTTTTTGATTGCCTTAAGGTTGTGAAGATTTTAGAAATTCTAACAATCTAACCATCTAAGCAATCTAAATATTTACTACAGTTCCGATGTTTTCGCCTTCGCAGATTTTCAAAAGGTTTCCGATTTTATTCATATCAAAAACAACAATTGGCAACTTGTTTTCCTGGCTTAATGTAAATGCAGTTGTATCCATTACATTCAATCCTTTTTTGATTACGTCATCAAATGAGATGAAATCAAATTTTACAGCCGAAGCATTTTTCTCTGGATCTGAATCGTAAACACCATCAACGCGAGTTCCTTTTAGGATAACATCAGCATTGATTTCGATACCTCTTAAAACTGCAGCAGTATCAGTTGTAAAATATGGATTTCCAGTTCCTGCGCCAAAAATTACAATTCTGCCTTTTTCAAGATGACGGTCAGCTCTTCTTTTAATGTATGGTTCTGCAATAGATTCCATTTTCAAAGCCGTCTGCAAACGCGTTTTCATTCCTTTATCTTCAAGAGCGCCTTGCAAAGCCATTCCGTTAATAACAGTTGCAAGCATTCCCATATAATCTCCTTGCACTCTGTCCATTCCTGAGCTTGCCCCGGCAACGCCTCTAAAAATATTTCCTCCTCCAATAACAATAGCAATTTCGACTCCTTTATCGTGAATTTGCTTAATTTCATCTGCATATTCGCCTAATCTTTTTGGGTCAATACCGTATTGTAAATCACCCATTAGGGCTTCGCCGCTAAGTTTAAGAAGAATTCTTTTATATTTCATGTGTGTGTTGCGTTAATTTGTGCAAATATAGACATATTCTGATTTTTAAAAATAATGTTTGCAAAAAATTAATTTTTGGTTGAATTTTAGATTTAAAACGGCCTTATAAGTTATTTAATCTAAATGTGACAAATGTCATTTCTCCGTCATTTCAAAAATTCGTATTTTTATTGTATTCTAAAAATGAAACAAATATGAAAAGCATCGTGGCCAAAGCATTATTCAATAGTCATCCCTATGTTGAATACAGAAAAATAGTAACCGATTTATTGTCTGAAGGAAAATCAACAGGAAATGAACAATCTGAAAGTCTTACCAATTATTCTAAATTGAATGAAGCAAGAATGAACCGTTTGGAAAAAACGATTGTCATTTCTGATAACATTTCGACTAAACTTCAAAACTTAGACAATCATTATATTTGGCTGGTCCTTTCTGAAGGCTGGTGTGGTGATGCAGCACAAATTCTCCCAATTTTAAATAAAATGGCTTTGGCCTCAAATAAAAAAATTGAGCTAAGAATTGCATTTCGCGATGAAAATGATGATTTGATGAATCATTATTTGACCAATGGCGGAAGAGCAATTCCAAAAGTAATCGTTATCTGCAAAGAAGCTGGAATTGTACGCGCCGATTGGGGGCCAAGACCAAAAGGAGCAACCGAATTAATGGAAAAACATAAAAGAGAAGTTGGCGCTATCAATGAAAAAATAAAAACAGATTTACAGTTATGGTATCTGGCAGATAAAGGAATTTCGGTTCAGGAAGAGTTGGTCGAAATTATGGAAAATATCAAGTATAATCGCCTTTGATCGGATTAATGTGTTGATAAACAGATTATTTGTTAATAAAATTATCTTAAAGTCTTTTTGACTTCAATAGATTTTTGTAACTTAGTAAAAATAATCCCACATCTATTATAGCTTTCAGATTTACTCTTTTTATTGGTGTTTATTTAATATTTAACAATTAAAAATTACACTATTATGAAAAAGTTATTCGAAAGATTTTATGATTTCTTTTCTACATTTTTATTTGGAGGGAAGAATGTGCCTCACTATTAATTTGAGATGAGTATGGAACAACATTACTTGTTTTAAGAGCTTGGCACATTACTTTCTAATATGTAATGTGCTTTTTTTGAACCAAATATTTAGTTTGCTTCTGATGATGAGTAATAAAAGAAATCCTGAAGAGTTATTCCAAAAGAAATCATACCAATGCTTTTTTCATTGTGGAGTGGAAAATCATAATCACAGATTTCTGCAAAAAGAATAAAATCGTCTGAACCAATTCCGAGTTTTAATTTTTTGTACGCTCCATTTAAATCGCCGCGTCCTATGGCAAACCCTTTTCCGTAACCGGCTTGTAGCATAATTCGCGTTTCTGGTCCTACTTTTGGACTTATGCCAAGATTTAAAAAGACAGGAACAGCAACAAGTTTGTCATCCCATTTATAGTCAATACCACTGTGAAGACCTAATGTGAGCCATTTTTTGTAGTGAACTCCGTACCCAATTTTCGAACCTAATCCGTTTGGTACAAGAAAAGCATTTGTGGATGTTGATTCTTGATCGTAATATGAATCGTTTGTGTTAGGGTTTCCAGTTATAGAAACAGCAAAGTCAAATTGTAAGTATGTGAATTTAGCTGCCTGACTATGTATGAATGAACTAAAAAAGGTTATAAATGCAATAGTCAGTAAAATTCTCTTCATACAAGGTTTTATTTTTTCAGGAGTTCTTCTTCAAACAAAGTAATATCAATTGCATTTTTTACATCGTAATCGCCAATTTTAGTTCGACGTAAAACGGTTAAATGCGAACCCGAATTCATTGCTTTTCCAAAATCATAAGCTAGAGAACGAATATAAGTTCCTTTAGAACAAACTACTCTAAAATCGATTTCTGGTAATGCAATTCTTGTGATTTCAAATTCGTGAATAGTAGTTTTTCTGCTTGCAATTTCAATAGATTCTCCTGCACGCGCATGTTCGTATAAACGGACTCCGTCTTTTTTAATTGCAGAAAAAATAGGCGGTTTCTGGTCAATTTCTCCTAAAAACTGTTTTACGGTTTCGTGGATCAAAACTTCATCAATATGTTCAGTTGGAAAAGTCTGATCGATTTCGGTTTCTAGATCGTATGATGGAGTAGTGGCTCCAATGTAAAAAGTTCCAGTATATTCTTTTGCCTGACCTTGAAGTTCGGAGATTCTTTTAGTGAATTTTCCTGTGCAGATTAATAAAAGTCCAGTTGCCAAAGGATCTAAAGTTCCTGCGTGGCCAATTTTGAACTTTTTTGGAAGCCCGACTTTATTAATTAAAAGGTATTTTAATTTATTGACAGCTTGAAATGAACTCCATTTTAAAGGTTTGTCTATCAATAAAACCTGTCCTTCTAGATATTCTTCAGGTGTCATTATATAATAGTAAGCGGATGAATGAAAAAGTGAATCAATAATAAAATGATTCCAGCAATGATTCGGTAATAACCAAAAACTTTAAATCCGTTTTTAGTCAAAAATCCGATGAAGGTTTTAATCGCTAGTAATGCTACAGCAAAAGCAACAATGTTTCCAATAACCAGCATGTTTACTTGGTCGTGAGATAATTCAAAACCTGCTTTGTAATAATCGTAGCATTTTTTTGCAGTTGCGCCGAACATAGTTGGAACGGCTAAGAAAAATGAGAATTCTGCAGCAGAAGTTCTAGTCAGTTTTTGTGCCATACCTCCAACAATACTAGCACCGCTTCGAGAAACTCCAGGAATCATGGCAAGACATTGAAATAAACCAATTTTTAAAGCTTTAGCATAAGTGATTTCAGTAGAAACTTCTGGGTCATTTGGTTTGTTGAACCATTCGTCTACTTTTAGCAGAATTACACCTCCAATTAAAAGAGAAATTGCTACAGTTACGGGATTTTCTAATAAGCCATCAATAAAATCACTTAATAATAATCCTAAAACAGCTGCAGGAATAAAAGCAACAAGAAGTTTAAAGTAAAAATCAAAAGTTTGAAAGAAACGTTTGAAGTATAAAATTATAACCGAAAGTATCGCTCCAAGCTGAATTACAATGGTGAAAAGTTTAGTGAAATCGTCATGAGCGATTCCAAAAAAAGAAGAGGCAATAATCATATGTCCTGTAGAAGAAACAGGTAAAAATTCTGTAATTCCTTCAATAATGGCAAGAACAATAGCTTGTAGTGTATTCATTTAGAATTTTAGATTTCAGATTTCAGATTTTAGATTGCCCTTCGACTTCGCTCAGGGTGACAAAAAATCTATAAACCTTTATTATTTTGATTTTTTGAATATAGAATAAATCGTGATTCCAAAACCGATTAGGACAGTTGTTGGTGCTAAACGAATACGTCTAAAGTTAAAAATGTCTTCGTTAAAAACATTCGGATCTGTACTTCCTCCGCCAGACATTAAAATAAATCCAAGTGCAATTACAGCAATACCAATCAATAAAATTTTATAATTGATGCTGTCAAAAAGGAATTCCTGTTTTTGAACTTGTTGTTCTTCTTTATTATTGTTATTGTTGTTTTTCATTTTTATCTTTTGTTAAACCAGCAAAGCTGAGTTTGTTTATTTGTAGCCTGAGCAAAAACGAAGGCGTTATAATCTAAAATCTAAAGTCTGCAATCTAAAATCAAAAATTAATAAAGATCGTCAGTTCTTAAATTCAAGAAACGTTGTGTTGCAAAATGTGTGCTTACCCAAGTAATTAAAACTCCTAATCCGAAAACCGCAACCAGAACCAAACCAGTTAAAGCTTTATCTTCAAGAATTCCTAAACCAGGAAAATTAGTATCTACATATAATAAAAGCGCGATTAAAGCAATAATGGCCAAACCTGCACCAAGCATTCCAAGTTTTACACTTCGTATTACAAATGGTTTACGGATAAACGCTTTTGTAGCGCCAACCATTTGCATGGTTTTAATAATAAAACGATTTGAATGTATAGATAAACGCAATGAACTATTGATTAATAAAACAGCAATTACAGTTAAGAAACCGCTGATAATCAAAATCCACATACTTACTTTTCTGATGTTGTCATTTACAAGATTTACCAATTGTTTGTCGTAAACAATATCTGAAATCATAGCATTTTTGCGAAAGTTGCTTTCAATCTTAACGATGCTGTCTCTTTCTACATAATCTGCTTTTAAGTGAATATCATATGAATTCAATAACGGATTTTCTCCCAAAAAGGTTAAGAAATCTTCTCCGATAATATCCGTGTGTTCTTTTGCTGCTTTTTCTTTGGTTACATAAACAAAAGATTTAGCAAAAGGCGCTCTTTTAAGTTCTGTATTAAATGCTTTGATAATGCTATCATTCGCTTCATTTTTGAAGAAAACTGTCATGGCGATTTTTTCTTTAAAATCGTCAGCCAATTGTTTAGAATTAATAATGAATAATCCCAGTACTCCTAAAAGGAATAAAACCAAGAATACACTTAATACTACCGAAAAATAAGAGGAAATTAACCTGCGCTTTTGAAATTTATCAAAGTTAGAACTCATAGATACTTAAATTATGTGGTAAAAATAATAAAGAATTTCTTTATTTAAAGTTAATAACAAACTTTTATACTTAAAAGTACGATTTAAATCTTGAATAAAAGTTTATTTAATCTCAAAGTGCGCAAGGTTTTATGTAAAGTTTCTAAACAAAGCTTATTTAATCTCGCAAAGTCGCGGAGTTGCAAAGTAAAAAGTATAACCACAGATTAAAAGGATTAAAGTGATTTTTTAATCGATGTGAATCCTTTAATCTTTGGCAAAAAAATAAAACTTTGATTTTTGTACGTATTGTATTTTAAATATAGCCCGTGGTTTCAACCTCGGGTACACAATCATTGTCATACATTTGTCGCAATCTGTATTCCTGCAATTCAATCGTAGGGCGCAAATATAAATACGTTTCCCGTGGTTGAAACTACGGACTATGTTCGATAAGAAGATATTAAATTTGATTGAACAAAAACTTTGCGACTCCGCGACTTTGCGAGATTAAATAAGCTTAGCGACTTAGTGCCTCAGAACCTTAGAATCTTTATTCAACTTTATAAACTTCAATGCTTTTTAGCCAATAAACATGTCTTGGTCCAGTTCTAATGTCATTTTTGCAAATGGCAATCATTTCTCCATTTTTAATTGGTTTTCCATTTTCTTCAAAAAGAATAAAAGCATTGTCTCCTGTTGGATTATTGAAAAGTTCGGCCCACGAAAAAGTAGCTTTATAATTATCTGAAGCTCTTGTAACAATATAAAAGTTTCGATCTTTATGGTCTTCCTGTTTTATTTTGGCTTTTTCTAAAATATCTCTCAGCAAAACGCCTTTGCAGGTTTTTACTTCTCGTTTTACTTCTCCATTTTTACCTAAAATTTTGAAATTATCAATTGTGGTAACTTTCATTTTCTTCAAAGAATCGACAGTCAATTGCAACGGAAATTCTACTTCGCCTTTTACTTCAATGTAATGATTGACTAATTTTAGACTGTCCTCAGCCGTAAGAACAGTATGTTCATGTTTCGGTTTTTCTAAAGGTTTTTCTATAGCGTTTGTTTCTTCTTTGTCTTTTTTAGAAGAATTACACATAGAGCATGAAAATGCAATTAATAGGACGAGAATGTAATTTTTAGTTTTCATAAAAGTTGTGTTTTAGAATTTAGTGGTTTCCCAAACTAATGATAAGTAATATAATCCGCCAATTGATGGTCCGCCAAGAATTGAAGTATATGGTTTATTGAGGATGTTTGTTCCGCCCAATTTTGCCGATATGCCCTTTTTGAAATGGTAATTTAATTGCGCATCCATTGTCCAATAAGCAGGAACAGTTCCGCTGACCAAGAAAGAAACATAATCAAAGTTGTTTTGATAACGAGCCGTTACGCTTGCACCAAGATTTTTCCAAATGTTTTGGGCAATCAGCGTTCCGTTTAAGTTAAATTCTGGCGTGTTGAAACCGTCTTCCAAACCATCTTTATCGTCCGTTTTGTCGAGTTTGGTGTAAGTAAGATTGGTTAAAGCGCTGAAAGTATTACCAAAACGATATTTCAAACCTAAACTTCCTCCGTAATTGTAAATTTTACTTTTTGAATTCGTCCAAAGTCTGTAACGGTTTTGTGTATTTTTTGAATATAAAGCAGTCGGAATCAAATTTGGATCTGTCGTATTCGGAATGCTAGCTTCGACTTGTGCAATGAAATTTTTATAAGAGTTGTAATAGAAATCGGCATCAATAAATAGGTTTTTGTTTAAAGCCATTCCTCTAAAACCAACTTCAAAGGATTTCACAAATTCGGGTTCCAAATAAGTGTAAGGATTTTTCTGAATTGTATTTTTGTTTTTTTCGATCGCCTGTGCTTGAGCCAAACCATTTGTATTAACATCAGTATTAACCTGTGTTTGAAATTTATCGATTGAAGCTTTGGTATATGAGTTTTCGAAAATTCCATCAGACATAATTCGCAATCCGCCAACACGTTTTACACCGCCTGAATTGACATTGGAAAAACCTTCAAAAATGCTCGGGAAACGATACCCGTTTTGATACGAAGCTCTAAAGTTTAAGTTTTCTTTTGGCGAATAAACTGCTGTAAACTGAGGCGTAAATTTTGCATCAAAATAATCGGCTTTGTCCATTCTTATAGTTGCGCCCAATCTTAATTTATCTGAGAAAAAATCTTTTGTGACTTGTGTAAAAGCACCAGTTTTTTGATACGTCAGATTTTCGTCAGCATGAACTGGATTGATGAAATAATTTCCATCGGGAACAATTATGTAATTTCTATAATCTACACCGCTTAATAATTTCACATCAATTTTTTCAAAGAAGGAAAGAAAAGCTTTATCCCAATTAATCAATCCTTCGCCATGAACTAACGTTGATTTTACCCGCAAAGCGGCGCCAATATCCCAATTGTTGATATCGATTAATTCGTTTTTCTTTTGTTCGTAAGCTTCAGTTCCAGGTAAAAATCGCCCTGCGTCAGATTGAGTTCTCGCAATTCTGTGTGCATCAGCAACGCTTGCTCCGCTTGAAACAGCATTTTTATAGGCAGTGCTGTAATCGGCAAACCATTTATCATCCGATTTATAAGCACGATCCATATTTTCTGCCAAAGAACGTATATTGTACGAATCGCCAGTGTTTTCGTTTGTTGCATACGCTTTTACCTGAAAAACGGGTGTGTGATAATCGGCAGAAAATTGATTTAAAGTATACTTGTCTAATCGAAATCGGTTCGAACGCTGATAAATAGTATTTATTAAAGCAGTTTTGTAAGTCAGAGAAAGTTCATGACCTTTTTTTGGACGAAAATACAATCCGAAATCAGCTTTGTAATTTTTGATTTCGTAGTCAGAAATATCTGTTTCACGATAACCTGTTCTTGCCACCACATAATTTTTGCCATTTAAGTTTAAAGTTTTTCGATTTGCCGATTCATTTCCGTAACCATTTACTTCGTCGTAAGCAGGATTATCTGCGCCAAACAAACCTGTCGAAGCATTTGCATTTGGAGCCAAATCAGTTCTGTCGTCGGCAACCCAATCTGTTCCGCCGGTTGTGGATGCATTTATTTTGAAAGCCAATTTTTCATTAAAAGCTTTGGCAATTCTCAAATTAAACTGCGAATACACTTTTGGTGAAAACCGATCAATATTCCCAACATGATTTACGCCAGTCAATTGCTGTATGGCGATTCCTTGATATTCAAAAGGATTTTTGGTCTGAATATTGGCTAAACCGTTAATGGCGTTCATTCCGTACAAAGCGGCTGCAGTTCCAGGAATAATTTCGATTTTATCAATATCGAGATCATTTGCCCCGAGTGCATTTGCAATTGGAGCGCCCAAATGTGGAGCTTGATTATCAATTCCGTCTACTAATTGTGCAAATCTTACATTAGTAGAATTCGCAAAACCTCTCGTATTGATCACTTTAAAACCTAAACTCGGTGTAATAATCTGAACGCCTTTTACATTTTCGAGCGCTTCGTAAATACTCGGTGATCCCATTATTTTAGCTTCCGCCGATTTTAACTGCTCGATACTAATTGGGGAATGCATTAATTTTTCGGAACGGCGAGACGCTGTAATCACGATTTCATTTAGTTCTTCTTTTTTAATGCTGTCTTGCGTTTTTGAATTTTGGACTTGAGAAAAACTTTTTAGGCTTATAAAAACAAAGAATAAATACAGTTTTTGGTTCATGGTTTTTGGCTGTTAAATTCAGTATGTTTTAAAATGAATACTGATGATTAAAAAAAAAGTCGGTTTGGTTGGTTATTTTTTTAAACACATAGAAACATAGTTTTTTTATCCTCAAAAAGATTGTAAAAAAGAAACTAGTTTCTAAAACATAGATTTGCTATGTGTATTTGAATTAAGTGAAACGCCTTTTTATGATTGCTAAAGCTATGTTTCTATGTGTTTAAATATTTGTTTTTAAAACTTCAAATTCTGAGTTTCTTTTTGGGCAAATTCTTTAATGCGTTTTTCAACTTCATAAAAAACAGTAATCGCTCTTTCTCCAGCTTCTGTCAATCTTGCGCCTCCACCACCTTTTCCTCCAAGAAGTTTTTCGACCAAAGGAGATTCTGCACGCTGATTCATTTCTTCGACCAATTGCCAAGCCTGACGATACGCCATTTTCATTTCTTTGGCCGCATTGGTAATCGATCCCGTTTTCTTGATGTTTTCTAAGAGCCAAATTTTACCAATTCCAAGAAACGCACCTTCAGCTTCTTCAATCCAAACACGGACTTCTACATTGTATTTTTTACCGTCGGCCATTTTAATTTTTTAAATGCTATTCAAAAATAATTCTTTTCTGATAAAAATTTTCTATCTGCGCGAGATATTTTCTAAGTATTAAAATACAAACATAAGTATTTTTACGTAATTAAAAATAAGTATTTTGTTATTTTATTTGTTTGTCAATGAAATAGCTTTGCTACAATCCGCAATAAATGTAAATTTGCGGCTTAATTAATTTAGTGAAAAGCTTAGAACCTTAGTAACTTAGAATCTTAGTCACTTAGAAATGAAGTACAATCCAAACGAAATTGAAGCCAAATGGCAAAAATATTGGGCAGAAAGTCAAACTTTTGCTGCAAAGAATAACTCTGAAAAGCCGAAACATTATGTTCTCGATATGTTTCCTTATCCATCTGGAGCAGGACTGCACGTTGGGCATCCGCTGGGTTATATAGCTTCAGATGTGTATTCGCGTTTCAAAAGACATCAAGGTTTCAATGTTTTGCACCCAATGGGTTACGATAGTTTCGGATTGCCGGCAGAACAATATGCAATTCAGACAGGACAGCGTCCAGAAGATACAACGCGTGTAAATATTGACGGTGGAGTAGACAAAGAAGGAAAACAAATTGCAGGTTACAGAAAACAATTAGATAAAATCGGATTCTCATTTGACTGGGCTCGTGAAGTGCGTACATCAAATCCTGATTATTACAAACATACACAATGGATTTTTATCCAATTGTTCAACTCTTGGTATTGCAGAAAACAAGGACAAGCTTTTGATATTAAAGATCTTGTAACTGTTTTTGAAGAAAGCGGAAATGCATTGGTTGAAGCAGTTTGCGACGATAACGTTGCGATTTTTACGGCTGACGAATGGAAATCTTATTCGGATGACCGAAAAGAGAAAATCTTGTTGCAATACAGAATGACGTATTTGGCAGAAACCGAAGTAAACTGGTGTCCAGGCTTAGGAACTGTTTTGGCAAATGATGAAATTGTAAACGGAGTTTCGGAACGTGGAGGCTTTCCTGTTATAAGAAAAAAAATGACACAATGGAGTATGCGAATTTCTGCTTATGCCGAACGCTTGCTTCAAGGTCTAAATGATATTGATTGGAGTGAGTCTATCAAAGAATCTCAAAGAAACTGGATTGGGAAATCGGTTGGAGCTTTGGTGACTTTTAATGTGAAAAATCATGATGAAGTAATCGAAGTATTCACAACAAGACCTGATACTATTTTTGGAGTTACTTTTATGACTTTGGCTCCAGAGCATGATTTGGTAGCTAAAATTACAACTCCAGAGCAAAAAGAAGCTGTTGAAGCGTATATCGAAAAAACAGCAAAACGTTCGGAGCGTGAGCGTATGGCCGATGTAAAAACTATTTCTGGTGTATTTACGGGAGCTTATGCCGAACATCCGTTTACAAAAGAACCAATTCCGGTTTGGATTGGAGATTACGTTTTAGCGGGTTACGGAACTGGTGCTGTAATGGCGGTTCCTTGTGGAGACGAAAGAGATTATGCTTTTGCTAATTTCTTTAAAGGTCAAAACGGAATGCAGGAAATCAAAAATATCTTCGCTAATGTTGATATTTCTGAGGCTGCTTACGGATCAAAAGATAACGTTGAAATCGCAAATTCTGATTTCTTAAACGGATTAAATTATAAAGAGGCAACTCAAAAAGCAATTGCTGAATTAGAAAAACTAGGTCAGGGAACAGGAAAAACAAATTACCGTTTGCGTGATGCGGTTTTCTCTCGTCAGCGTTATTGGGGAGAACCATTTCCAGTTTATTACGTGAATGGATTGCCAAAAATGATTGAGACGCAGCACTTGCCAATTATTTTGCCTGAAGTAGAAAAATATTTGCCAACAGAAGACGGTTTGCCTCCATTAGGAAACGCAGCGGTTTGGGCTTGGGATACAAAACAGAATAAAGTTGTGGCAACTGATTTAGTTGACAATGTAACGATTTTTCCTCTAGAATTAAACACAATGCCAGGTTGGGCAGGAAGTTCATGGTATTGGATGCGTTATATGGATGCGCACAACGAAAATGAATTTGCAAGCAAAGAAGCTTTGGCTTATTGGGAAAATGTAGATTTATACATTGGAGGAAGCGAGCACGCAACCGGACATTTATTGTATTCTCGTTTCTGGAATAAATTCTTAAAAGACAAAGGTTTTGCTCCAACCGAAGAGCCATTCAAAAAACTGATTAATCAGGGAATGATTTTGGGGACGACGGCGTATGTTTACAGATTGGAAGGAACAAATACTTTTGTATCTAAAAATAAAATTGAAGGTCAAAATGTGCAGCCAATTCGTGTTGATGTAAATTTCGTTAATTCTTCAGACGAATTAAATATAGAAAAGTTTAAAGCTTGGAGAGAAGATTTTGCTACAGCTGAATTTGTTTTTGATGAAAATGGAAAATACATTGTAGGCCGTGAAGTAGAAAAAATGTCGAAATCATATTACAATGTGGTGACTCCAGATGATATTTGTGCTGAATACGGTGCTGATACATTGCGTTTATACGAAATGTTCTTAGGTCCGTTAGAGCAGGCAAAACCTTGGAATACTGCTGGTATTTCTGGAGTATTTGGTTTCTTGAAAAAATTATGGAGATTGTATTTTGATGATAATGGTTTAATCGTAAACAACGACGAACCAACAAAAGACAATTTAAAATCATTGCATAAAACCATCAAAAAAGTAGCAGAAGATATAGAGAATTTCTCTTTCAATACTTCAGTTTCTCAGTTTATGATTTGTGTGAATGAATTGTCTTCTCAAAATTGTCATTCAAGAGCAATTTTAGAGCCGTTAGCAATTTTGGTTTCGCCTTATGCGCCTCATATTGCAGAAGAATTATGGTCACAATTAGGACATAAAACTTCAATTTCAGAAGTTGCTTTCCCTGTTTTTGAAGAAAAACATTTAGTTGAAACTAATAAGGAGTATCCAGTTTCTTTCAACGGAAAAATGCGTTTCACAATCGAATTGCCTTTGGATTTAACCAAAGAACAAATCGAAGAAATCGTAATGAAAGACGAAAGAACTCAAAAACACTTAGACGGAAGAACACCAAATAAAGTGATTATTGTTCCTGGGAAAATAATTAACCTAGTCGGTTAATTATTTTAAAATTCCAATATTTTAAATCCCAAATTCCAATTTTACGATTGGGGTTTGGGATTTTTTTTTGTTTTTTCCGCCACGAATTGCACGAATTTCCACGAATTTCACCCCAAATACGCATAGTTTGTCATTTCGACGAAGGAGAAATCTTCGTAAGTAACTCCGTTCCAATAAGCCAATCTTTGTAGAGCTTCTCGCGAAGATTTCTCCTTCGTCGAAATGACAAGATTGTGGAAAAAACTTTGCGGCTTAGTGCCTTTGCGAGCAAAAAAACTCACATTTTTTATACTTATAAACCCCCGTAAACATTGGGATTTGGAATTTTTTTATTGAAATTTTAAATTAAGTTGTAACATTTTAATAGTTGCCGTATCAAAAGCATGGATCCGATTTAATTAACAATTTATTGCTATTAGAATTTTAACAACTTAAAACTATTAAAAATGAAAAAGTATATCATCTTAATTATCGCATTCCTATTCTCAGCATTATGTCTAAATGTTTTTGCACAAACAAAATCATATCCTTTTGAAGTTCTTAAAACCGGAAAAGGAAAACAATCCATAATATTCATTCCTGGATTTGCATCTTCTGGAGATGTCTGGAATGAAACCAAAGCAGTTTTTGAAAAAGACTTTACCTGTTATACACTTACAATGGCAGGTTTCGCTAGAGTAAAACCACAGCCGAATCCGTCGTTTGAAAACTGGAAAAACGGAATTGCTCAATATATAAAAGACAACAAAATTGAAAAACCAATTGTAATTGGCCACAGTATGGGCGGAGGTTTGGCACTTGCCATTGCGGCAGATTATCCAGAATTGATTGGGAAAATTGTGGTTGTGGATGCACTTCCTTGTCTGGCCGCTTTAAGTGATCCTTCTTTTAAATCAAAAGAAAATAATGACTGTTCGGCAACTGTAAAGCAAATGACGGGAATGAACGAAACGCAGTTTTACGATATGCAGAAACAAATGATGCCGAGACTTTTGCAAGATCAATCTAAATTGGAGACGGTTGTGAGCTGGAGCGTAAAATCTGACCGAAACACTTTTGGGCAAATGTATTGTGATTTTTATAATACAGATTTAAGAGCGAAAATCTCACAGATAAAATGTTCGTCTTTAGTTTTATTAGAATCTTATTTTATAAATTTAAAACCTGCAATCGATGAACAATATAAAAATTTGAAAACAGCCGATTTTAGATACGCTAGTAAAGGTCTACACTTTATTATGTATGATGATACAGCTTGGTATTTGGCACAATTGAATAATTTTTTAAAATCTTAAAATGGAATTTGAACAGATATATAAAACGTATTGGGATAGAATTTTCAGGCTTTGTATGGGTTTCGTAAACGATTATGATGCCGCTCAGGATTTGACTCAGGAAACTTTTATAATTGTTTGGCAGAAACTGGAAACTTTCAGAAATGAATCTTCTATTGGAACATGGATTTTCAGAATTGCTTCCAACAACTGTCTCAGGCAGATAGAAAAACAAAAACGTTTCCCAAAATCTGAGCTTCCAGTTCATCTTTCAGAAGAAAAACATACCTCATTAGAACCTCAGATTCAATTCTTGTATAAATGTATTGCTGAGCTTCCAGAAACCGATCGTATTATTATTTCGTTAGAACTAGAAGATATCAAACAAAATGAAATTGCTAAAATCGTTGGACTTTCTGAAGCAAATGTTAGAGTGAAAATTCACAGAATCAAAGAAAAACTGACTCAAAAATTTAAAGAAAATGAACAACGATAACAATATAGATTTTAAAGACTTATGGAAAAAGCAATCCGTAAGTCAGCCAGATATGACCGATTTATTGGCGAGAGTAGGTAAGTTTAAAAAAGCAGCTTTACGCAGTTTATGGATGATTAATATTTTGCTTTTGGCAACGAGTGCTTTTATAATTTTTATCTGGATATACTATCAGCCACAGTTTATTTCAACTAAAATCGGAATTGTGGTTACCATTCTTGCTATGATGGTTTATGTATTTGTATACAATAAATTATCGAACGATTATAAAAGCATCGATTCTACACAAACCAATCAGGAATACTTGCAGAAACTGATTTCGATAAAAAAGAAACAACAGTTTCTGCAGACCAAAATGATGAATTTTTACTTTATAGGGCTGACACTAGGGATTTGTTTGTATATGTACGAATACGCAAGCAGAATGAGTGTTTTAGGAGCAAGTTTAACGTACGGAATCACGTTGCTTTGGATGTTGTTTAATTGGTTTTACATTCGCCCAAAACAAGTTAAAAAGCAGCAGGAAAAAATTAATAGTCTGATTGAGAAATTTGAAGAAGTTAATCATCAGCTAGAATCATAAAAAAAAGAAGCTTCACAATTGCGAAGCTTTCTTTTACCAAAAACAAAAATCTAAAATTTTAAATTTCTATAGACTATTGTGGGAAAACGTATGGTGTAAGAGGTAATACAATTATTCCATCACTATTTGCTGTTGCAGTTAATTCGTTTTCCAATTTTCCTCCAATATAAATTTTTCCAGTCAATGTTTGTCCAGGAGTTCCACCATATCCACTTGCGCTTAATGATGCGCCAATAGATTTTGCATCAGCAGTAAATTCTTTAGTCCAAGGAAGTTTAGTAATGTCTTCGTTCAGGGCATTTCCTCCTTTTTCAAAATAAGTAGTAGAAAGTGTTCCTGTGTAATTTCCAGTTATTTCATATTTAACGTCTCTCGAGTTGCTTCCGCCTTTATCGTCATTATCGCTGCTGCAAGAAACTGCTGTAAAAGCAAGAGTCATTACAATTGCTAAGGTTTTCAAAATTGATTTCATAATATATCCTTTAATTAATAATCTGATTCATAACAAAATTAGACCCTTACTTACGGGGTGGCAATACCTGATAAAATGTATTTTTTATTACCTGATATCAGGTAAAAGCAAGTAATTTCTTTTTGAAAGTCATTAAGCTTTAATAACTTTGAGTAAATGCCACATTTATGAAGAAAATCTACGCCTTTTTATTTTTTTTGTTTTTCACTGCAATTTCCAATTCACAAGTAATTCTTTCATTAGATGATGATACTGTTTACATTGACAGTATTGTTAAAATCGCAAAAAACACAAAATCCGATAGTGTCAAAAGTTTGAATAGTTTCAGGTTATCAAAACTATTTTTGATGGTGCAGGATGCAAAAAAATCCAAAGAATATTTGGAGCAGGCAAATAAACTTAAAGTCAAATTTCCTTTTCTAAAAGACGCTTCTGTTTTTTATAATGCCTACAGTTTTATAGAAAAAGGCGATTTGGAAGGTTTTGAAAAAGCTTTGCTGGAAGCTAATTCCAAACTTAAAAAATACAGAAATAAAGAAGCCTATAAACTTCGTGCTGTAATACTTCAGAATTATGGCATTATGCAGCAGCGCAAGAATAATGAAAACGCTTATATGAAATTGCTGGTAAATGAAGCCATTCCAATTGCTAAGAAAAGTGGCGATTATGAATTAATCAGCGCCTTAAATAAAGCCGTCGCGATTATTTTCATGAATAATGATGAACGCGAAAAAGCAGCAGAATATCTGGATCAAGCGCAAAAATATATCGAGAGCGCTACCAAAAAATCTGCAACTTTAGCAGAGTCTAAAATGGAAACCTATATTATAAATGCAGAGAATTTAGTAGAGCTGAAGCATTTTTACGACGCTAAAGAAATTTTAGATAAAGCTTATGCGACTTTAGAAAAATACCCAGAATCCAACTTAAACGATTCTTATTTTTATTCGGAGGGACTTTATTATTCTAAACAGAATAAACATAATGAAGCGTTAGTGAGTTTTGAAAAAGGAATCAAATCAGCAGAAAGCCATCAGAATGCAATTGCAGTAAATAGATTGAAATTTGCCGAATATGAAGTGCTTTTTAAATTGAAAAATTATGATAAAGCCAAAAGCAATTTAGAATTTCTAATCGCAAAAACGCCTTTTATTGTAGATAAAAAGAATTACTATAAAGAGCTGTCTAAAGTTTATAATGCGACTAAAGAATATCCGAAAGCGTATTATTATTCGAATAAATACAATGTCATAAACGACAGTCTTAACGATGCTAAACTGAAAAGCGAAATTGTAGAGCTTGAAGCAAAATATAAAAAAGCGGAAAGTGAAAAGAAAATTGGCTTGCTGCAATCTGAAAATGAAAAAGCGGTTTTGCAGGTCAACAATAACCGTTTGAATATGATGCTTTTTGCGGTGCTTTCGTTTGTTCTGTTTTTGACGGTTTTGTTTTTGTGGAGCTGGAATAATTATCAGAAAAAGATAAGTTTCCAAAAAGAAGTCAATCATAAACAAGAACTTGAAGCATTAGAGAACCAGCAAAAATTATCGGTTTCAAATGCTTTGATTGAAGGAGAAGAAATAGAACGTAAAAGAATTGCCAGAGATTTGCACGACGGACTCGGGAGTATGCTTTCAGGACTTAAGATGCATTTGAATCTTGCCGATCGTGAGAATAAAGAAAACGCACCCAATATTAATGGTCTATTGAATGATTCGATCAAAGAGCTGCGCAATATTTCTCAGAATTTAATGCCCGAAAGTTTAATGAAACTTGGACTTGAACATGCGCTTAGAGATTTATGCGCTTCGCATTCAACAGCCGAAACAACAATTGAATTTCAGTATTTGATTAAAAAAACGACTTTGCCACAGCATTTTAAAATAATGATTTTCAGAATCATTCAAGAACTTCTGAATAATTCTCTGAAATATGCCAAAGCATCGCAGATTTTGGTTTCTTGTTCGCAGAACAAAGATGTGTTTTTTATTACTGTAGAAGATAACGGAATTGGTTTTAATGTAGAATATGCAGAAAAAAGAGATGGAATGGGCTTGCGAAATATCAAAAATCGTGTGGCTTTCTTAAACGGAAAATTAGAAATTGATTCTGTTCTGGATAAAGGAACTTCAACTTATATTGAATTAAAATATAACCCAAATCATGATTATGAAGTATAAAACGGTAATAGTAGATGATCATCCGATTGTGATTTCTGGAATTTCAGGTTTGCTTTCGGATTTAGATAATATAGAAATTGTAGAAAAATTTGAATCGGGAATTGCGCTTTTAGATTATATAGAAGACAATAAAGTCGATTTGATTTTAATGGATATTTTCTTGCCCGTAATAAATGGAGTTGATCTGTGTAAAACTATCAAACAGAAGCATCCAAAAATGGTGATTTTGGGTATGAGCAGCCAATCTGAAAGAAGTTTGGTAATGCAGTTTATTCAGAATGGAGGAAATGGATATATTCTTAAAAATGCTTCTTTTGATGAGTTTAAAGAATGTATTTACAAAGCTATTGATGGTGAAATTGTTTTTAGCGAAGAAGTGAAAACAATCATTAGTCAGCCCTTGTCTGAAGATTTGGAAAGAATTCCGGGTTTGAGCCGAAGAGAACGTGATATTGCTTTATTGCTTTCGCAAGGAAAATCGACTCAGGAAATAGCCGACGATTTATTTTTGAGTTTTCTAACCGTTCAAACACACCGACGCAATATTCTTCAGAAATACAAAATGAAAAATGTGGCAGAATTAATCGCCTTTTTGCTTAAAAACAACATGTTGAATTAAGTCAAAAATGGTAAAAAAATGTCAAAATGGCATTTTGTTAAAATGGTTCGCAATTTGCAGTTTGTTTTGTAAATTTAAAAATCAATCTAAAAGACAGAAAAAATGGGATCAGGATATTTAATTATTGCTGGAGCTATCATGTTGTTCAGCTGGCTAGTAAGCTCACAGCTGAAAAGTAAATTTGAATTGTATTCGAAATTGCAATTGAGAAACGGAATGAGCGGAAGAGAAATTGCTGAAAAAATGCTTGCCGATAACGGAATTACAGATGTTCGTGTTATTTCAACGCCAGGCCAGTTAACAGATCATTATAATCCTTCAGATAAAACAGTAAATTTAAGTGAAGCGGTATATAATCACCGTAATGCAGCCGCAGCTGCAGTTGCGGCACACGAATGCGGCCACGCAGTTCAACATGCAATTGGTTACGAATGGCTGACTATGCGTTCTAAGTTGGTGCCGATTGTAAGTGTTGCTTCAAATTTTGTGCAATGGATCTTACTTGCAGGAATTCTAATGATCAAAGTTTTCCCAGGATTGCTATTGGTCGGAATTGTTATTTTTGCCGCAACAACTTTGTTTTCGATTATTACGCTTCCGGTAGAATATGATGCTAGTAACCGTGCTTTGGCTTGGTTAGAAAATAAACATATGCTTACGCAAGAAGAACAAGCAGGAGCAAAAGACGCTTTAAAATGGGCGGCAAGAACTTATTTAGTAGCAGCAATTGGTTCTATTGCAACGTTGCTGTACTATATATCGATTTATTCTGGAAGCAGAAGGAACTAATTTGATAATTGAGATAATTAGTCAATTAGATAATTTATAGCAAACCCGACAGGTTTTAAAAACCTGTCGGGTTTTGTGTTTTATGAAGTTAGTCAAGCTGAGCGGAGTCGAAGCCCTTATAGGTAATTAAGTCTTTCGACTTCGCTAAAGGTGACAGCTCGAGTGAAATTATCTAATTTTCAAATTGGCACATTATCTAATTCTAAAGCTGTATCTGTCTATCAATCTGCTGATCTAGCGAGATAAAAGTCTCTGTTCTTGAAACCCCTTCAATAGCTTGGATTTTGTTGTTTAAAAGTTGCATTAAATGCTCGTTATCGCGACAGATAATTTTAATCAAGACCGACCAGTTTCCTGTTGTATAGTGGCATTCTAAAACTTCTGGGATTTTGCGGAGTTCTTTTACGGCTTCGGAGTTTCTCGAAGCTTTGTCCAGATAAACACCAACAAATGCCATTGTATTATAACCAAGAACTTTTGGATTTACAGTAAACTTAGATCCAGAAATAACACCAGATTGTTCTAGTTTTTTTAATCTCTGGTGAATGGCTGCTCCTGAGATTCCTATTTTATTAGCGATTTGTAAGATTGGTTTTCGGGCATCGTCCATAAGATAGCGAAGGATTTCTTTGTCGATTCCGTCAATTTCAATTAAAAGGGAGTTGATTTTCATAACTTACAATTTGAAACTATTTTTTGTGATTTGGGTTGTCAATAGAAATCAAATGTAGTTAAAATGAAGGAAAAATAAAATTCCATTTTTTTTAAATTCTAAAATCTAAATTCCAAATCTAAAATTTCAAACATAACCCGTGGTTTCAACCACGGGAAACGTATCGAATAAATCTTAAAAAAGAAAAATTCCAAATTTCAAGCGGTTAACTTGGAATTTGGAATTTTAAAAATTGTATATTTTATAAAAAGGTTATTTTCCTTTGTTGGCTTCTGCTACGTATTTCTCTAGAGCCATTGTCATAGAAGGCGTTTCAGGAGTTGGAGCAAGAATATCAATTCTTAAACCATGATCTAAAGCTTCTTTTTGCGTTGTGCTTCCGAATACGGCGATTCTGGTATTGTTTTGTTTAAAATCTGGGAAATTCTTAAACAATGATTTAATTCCTGTCGGACTGAAAAAAGCTAATACATCATAATAAACATCAGCTAAATCAGATAAATCACTCATTACAGTTCTGTAGAAAATTGCTTGTGCCCAATCTACTTTTAGACTGTTTAATGTAACAGGAGCATCTGCATTTAATTGGTCAGATGCAGGAAGCAAAAACTTCTCGTCTTTGTACTTCTTAATTAGCGGAGATAAATCTGCAAAATCTTTTGCTCCAACGTAAATTTTACGTTTTCTGTACACAACATACTTTTGAAGGTAGAACGCAACAGCCTCAGATTGACAAAAATACTTCAATCCTTCAGGAACTTTGTAACGCATTTCATCAGCCACTCTAAAAAAATGATCTACAGCATTTCGACTTGTTAAAATGATCGCAGTGTAATGATTAAGATCGATTTTTTGTAATCGAATCTCTTTTGCGCTAACCCCTTCTACATGAATAAATGGTCTGAAATCAATTTTTATTTTGTGTTTTTGTTGGAGCTCAAAGTAAGGAGAATTCTCCACTTTAGGTTCAGGCTGTGACACCAAAATTGTTTTCACTTTCATATTATAAATATTTACTAAGCACTCCCTTTTGTTAACCAATAATAGAGAAAATAATAAGGGGCTATTTCAAGAGCGCAAAGATACAAAATAAAATAAAATAACTTACCGATTATTACGTTTTGATACGTTTTAATTGAAATAAAGTAAGAGTATACGCTAATACACAGCGAAATACCAATGATTGCTAGCGGAATAATCTGCGGAATATTGTTGTAATAGAACAAAACAGCATTGATTGGAAGGATTAAAACGCCTATATAGGTTCTGTACGTTACCTTTTGTAAGTTAAATAGTTCTACAAAATCGTCAATATTGAATGAAGCGGCTACAATTTTTTCGATTAAATACTTTCCTAAAATGAAATAAAGTAAAAAAGTAGCAATGCGAATAAACAAAAGCCAATCGGTTTTTGAAGCATAACCAAAAATATTCATCGTAAGCAGAATAAAAAAGGCAAACGATACAATCTGCACAAAAAATAAACCAACCGTAAAGCTGTTTTTCATGTGGCTGTTGTCCCGATAAATTTTGGCGTATTTATCAGAAAAAATAAGTTTACTAAATTCACTAAATCTTGTTTCGTAAGCCGATTTCGTCATGGCAACAACGGCAAAGGTCAGCACAAATAAAAGTGTTGCCCAGTCTTTGTTTTCAAGAATCCGAGGGTGTAATTGTTCAATCATAGCCTTGCAAAATTAGTAATTTTTTGATGCAATACTTTTATTATATATTTATTATGAATCAAATGCTATAAAAAGTTTACTTTTGCGGTGAAATTACCGAGAAAAAATGAATGATAGTATTGTCATAATTCCCACTTATAACGAAATTGAAAACATAGAAAGTATAGTTAGAGCTGTACTTTCGCAGCATAAATCTTTTCATCTGCTGATTATCGATGATAATTCTCCTGATCATACGGCAAAAAAAGTAATTGCATTACAGGAAGAATATCCGGGGAAACTTTTTTTAGAGCAGAGAACAAAAAAATCAGGATTAGGAACCGCTTATGTTCATGGCTTTAAATGGGCTTTGGAGCGCGACTATCAATTTATTTTTGAGATGGATGCCGATTTTTCGCATAATCCAAATGATTTAGAAAAATTATACGATGCCTGCCACTTTGGTGGAGCAGATTTAGCAATTGGTTCTCGTTATGTAAAAGGAGTGAATGTGGTGAACTGGCCATTAAGCCGAGTTCTGATGTCTTATTTTGCTTCTGTTTATGTAAAATTTATCACCGGAATGAAAATTCATGATGCGACTGCAGGTTTTGTATGTTACAAAAGAGAAGTTCTGGAGAAAATCAATTTAAATAAAATAAAATTTGTCGGATACGCGTTTCAAATTGAAATGAAGTACAGAACGTATTGTGCCAAATTTCAAATTACCGAAGTCCCAATTATTTTTACAGACAGAACAAAAGGAGTTTCTAAGATGAGCAATGCTATTATTAAAGAAGCTATTCTTGGAGTGATTTCGCTTAGATTAAGAAAATTAGTCAATTCATTATAAACCAACCGAAATGAACAGGATTTTAATAAAAAATGCCAAAATTGTAAACGAAGGGACAATTTTTGAAGGTGATGTTTTAATTGAAAACGATTTGATTGTTGAAATTGCAGACAGCATTTCATTAAAAACTTCAGATTGTATCGTAATTGATGCTGAAGGAAATTATTTAATGCCTGGCGCAATAGACGATCAAGTGCATTTTAGAGAACCAGGATTAACGCACAAAGGCGATATCGAATCAGAATCTCGTGCTGCTGTTGCAGGCGGAATTACTTCTTTTATCGAACAGCCTAATACAGTTCCGAATGCGGTTACTCAGGAAATTTTAGAAGATAAATACCAAATTGCGTCAAAAAGTTCATTTGCGAATTATTCGTTTATGATGGGCGCAACAAACGATAATTTGGAAGAAGTTTTGAAAACGAATCCAAAGAATGTTGCTGGAATCAAGATTTTCTTAGGTTCATCTACAGGAAATATGCTGGTGGATAATGAGGCTGTTTTAGAAAAAATATTCTCAAGTACGCCAATGTTAATTGCAGTTCATTGCGAAGATGAAACTACAATTAAAAATAATCTTGCAGCTTTTAAGGAGCAATATGGAGACGATGTTCCGGTTACGGCGCACAATTTAATTAGAAGCGCTGAAGCTTGTTATATTTCTTCTTCAAAAGCAGTGGCTTTGGCAAAAAAAACTGGAGCAAGATTGCATATTTTCCATCTTTCGACTGCGAAAGAAATGGAATTGTTTACGAATAAGATTCCGTTGGAAGAGAAAAAAATCACTGCTGAGGTTTGTGTACACCACCTTTGGTTTACAGATGAAGATTACAAAACAAAAGGGAATTTCATTAAATGGAATCCTGCGGTTAAAACAGCTGAAGATCGTGCAGAGCTTTGGAAAGCTTTAAATGATGGAAGAATTGACGTTATTGCAACAGATCACGCGCCGCATACTAAAGAAGAAAAACAGCAATCTTATTTGAATGCACCTTCTGGAGGTCCGTTGGTACAGCACGCTGTTGTGGCGATGTTTGAAGCGCATCATCAAGGAAAAATTAGTGTGGAGAAAATTGTGGAGAAAATGTGCCACAATCCAGCTAAGCTTTTCAAAATAGAAAAAAGAGGTTTTATCAGAGAAGGCTACCACGCCGATTTAGTTATCGTAAATCCGAGTTTGCCTTGGAATGTGAAGCCAGAAAATATTTTATACAAATGCGGATGGTCTCCGTTTGAAGGTTATACTTTCAAATCTAGAATTACGCATACTTTTGTAAACGGAGAATTGGTTTACAATAATTTCAAAGTGAAAGATACCAGAGCGGGTAAAAGATTATTGTTTGACAGATAAAAAATAAAAATGAAAAATTTTATAGTCATAATATTGGTTTTGTTTCTTTCTGTAAGCTGTAAAAAAGAGGTCGTAAAACAGCCGACAAAGCTTATTGAGAAAGATAAAATGATTGATATTATGTATGATTTGTCTATTTTAGAAGCAATGAGGTATCAGAAACCATTGTCTTTGGATTCGATAGAAAATGATCCGAAAAAGTTTATTTTTAAAAAGTATAAAGTAGACAGTCTTCAATTTGCACAGAACAATATGTATTATGCTTCTGATTACGATAGTTATAAAGACATGTTTGATGAGGTAAATAAAAGAATTGAAGTAAATCAAAGGGCTGCAGATTCGTTAGCTAAAATAGATGAAAAAAAAGCCACAAAAGAGAATAAAAATAAGCCTAAAGAATTAAAAGAGGTTTCGAAAGATTCAGTTCAAACAAGAATTCCGAAAGTTAACATTGATTCAATTAGAATGGCGCAAAGAAAGCACAGAAGAGATTTATAATTTAGAGCTTTCTAAAATATATTTATGAATATCAGTAAAAACCGTTCCTAGAGCGGTTTTTATTTTTTCGTTACTATACAGATTTTTTGAGTACGAAGCTTTTGCTGTTGCTTTTGTGATGCTTCTTTTTCTGAAAAGCAAAGTAGAAAATATTCCGTCAGCCATCCATAATAAATTCATTAAAAAAGGTGTGGCATGAATATGAGGTTTTTTTACTTTTAAAGCGTCAGCAACGGTGTTTAAAAGATCTTTAAAAACAATATTGTCTGCAATCAGCGTGAAACGTTCGTTTTTTATTTCGCTTTTCATCAATTCATAACTGGTTTTTGCAACATCATCGACTGTAATAAAACCAGTGCTTCCTAATGTGAAGAATGGAAGTCCCTTTGAAACTTTACGATAAATCTCGCTGCTGCCTTCATCGAAAATGTCCATCATTTTCGGCGGACCTAAAATTACTCCTGGATTTACAATAATAACATTTAAGCCTTCTTGATGTCCGCGCCAAACTTCCATTTCAGCACCATATTTAGAAATGGCGTAATCGCTGTGTGGTTTTTCGGGATTCCAATCTGTTTCTTCGGTAATGTGTGTTTCATGAGGCGCAATATCTCCTAAAGCAGCGATAGAACTAATGTAGCAAAACTTTTCTGTTTCTTTGGCAATAGCAAAATTAACCATGTTTGCAGTTCCTTCGATATTGGTTTTTCTAAGGGTTTCTTCGTCTTTTGGTTCGAAAGAAATAAAAGCTGCTGAATGATATACTTGTGTGATGCCAATAAAAGCAGTTTCAAGTGAAGGTATGTCTAGAATATCGGCTTCAAGCCAATTAATTTTTTCAAACAAATCTGTTTTTTTATAAAGATCAAAAACCGATTTTGTTTTCTGAATATTCTTTTCGGTTCTGTAAATTGCCCGAACATTTTCTCCATTTTCAATTAAATGAAGCAATAAATGTGCGCCTACTAAACCAGTTCCTCCAGTTACTAATACCATTTTGTAAAGATAAGTTTTTGTTGGAAAGGTGCAAAATTGCAGAGGGACAAAGTTGCAAAGGTTTTTTTCTTTTTGCCACAAAGACGCAAAGGCGCGAAGTTTTTGTTTTTTCTTGTGAAGGCTTAGCGTAAACTTTATGGAAATAAAAAACTTTGCCACTTAGTGGCAGATTTTTTTTGTCATCGCCATTGATTGTATTAGTGTAAATTATTTAAAACACTAAAGCAACGGACAAATGTTTATCCATTGCTTTAGTATCTTTTTGTGAAGTTTCTATTTGTGTATTAGAAGATAGAATAGGCAAATACCAAATCAATTGCTTTGTAGTCAACCGAAATGGTGTTGTAATCTCCTAATAGCTGTTTTTTTGTATTTGTTCTAATTTCAGCACTAAATTTGTTTTTAAAGTTGTAACCTACTCCAAAAGCAAAATTAGATCCCGATTTACTTTCAAGTTCTGCATTTTTATCAAAAGATAAACTTGCTTTGCCATTTATATCAAAAGAGTAAGCAGCATTTATGAAAACTTTTGAATTATTATTAATAAGAAAATAATAACGTAATCCTATTGGAACTTGGATGCTTGTGTATTTAACTTCTATGTTACGAGTTATAGAGGGAGATCCCGCAAAAAGACCTGGTCTGCTGTATTGCTTAGTGGTTTCGTATTTTTGATAAGCTGGGTTTAAAAAGAGACTCCATTTGTTTTTATTAAAAGGAAGAAGATATTCTGCTTCCAAGCCTATTTTAAAATTAGTATTGCTATCTAAATTTACATCTATTGATGGACTGTCTCCGTCATTCATAGATCCTGAGATAAAGCTAAGTTCAGGTGTTATTTTTAAATGAAAATGACCTTCACTAGATTTAGATATTACATTGTTTTTTGTTCTGTTGTCGGTATTATTGTATTTTAAAAAGTATCTGGTAAGATCAGCTTTTTTATATTTTAGATTCGTAATCTCGCTGTCGGTTGTATTTGCAGATCTTACATTGTTGTTTAATTGTTGTTTGTAGTAATCATTTTCTCTTAGTTCTCCGGTTGATTTATCTCCTTTTGTCAAAGTGTATTTTAAATACGTAAGTTGCTCTAATGGGATGCTTTTGGTTTCGTAAAAATATCGGATAAGATTTCCTTCTGTGTAAGAGTATAATGTTGCTTCTCCCTGAACTAATAATCTTAGAAAAAGAGTGTTTTCTTCCCATACAGGTTGTCCAGTTTCTGATAGTTTATCTAAATTGTCACTGGAACGGTCCATTTTTACTTTGGCTCTTTTGAAAGTTACAGTATTGTCAATGCCAAATTCTTGAACATTAGCAATTGTTTCTGTTTTGTAATCATTGTCGCTAATCTGGGATTTGTATTTGAAATCGGTTGGATTGTTTTTCCAGTCTAAGTTTCGGATGAAACATTCTGTTCGTGTTCCATTTTTGGAAATAAAATAGCCTTTTTCAAAAGAAATCTGTGCATTGCTTAAAGTGCAGTAAAGAAAAAGAATAAGTAAAAAGGTTTTTTTCATTTTGGTAGTTTTTGGTGGGCGAATCTAAACAAAAAATAAAATAGATTTTTACGTGTTTCCGTAAAGTGATTTATTAAATATCCTTTGCCCTTTTGTATTAGAAAAGTGAGTTTTTAAATAAATCTCATTATCATGTTTTTAGTTTAAATGATTAAAATTTATATTGAAAGGGCTTTTTATTGTTGATAATCAAATTGCTTTTGTGATTGCCATTGACATTGATTACATTTGCGCAAATTATTAAAAAAATGAAGAATCTAGTTGAAGAATTAAAATGGCGCGGGTTATACCATGATAGTATGCCTGGAACGGAAGAACAATTGCTAAAAGAAGCAACCACTGCCTATATCGGTTTTGATCCAACGGCAGATTCACTGCACATCGGAAGTATGGTTCAGATCATTTTATTGGTTCACCTAAAGAATTTTGGTCACAGACCAATCGCTTTAGTAGGTGGAGCAACAGGAATGATTGGGGATCCTTCTGGTAAATCTGATGAAAGAAACTTGCTTGACGAAGAAGCTCTAGCTAAAAACGTAGCTGGAATCAAAAGCGTTTTGTCTCGTTTCTTAGATTTTAATTCAACCGAAGCAAATGCGCCTGTAATGGTGAATAACTACGATTGGATGAAAGAATTCTCTTTTATCGATTTTGCACGTGAAGTTGGAAAAAGAATTACCGTAAACTATATGATGGCTAAAGATTCTGTAAAAAAGAGATTTAGCGGCGAAGGTGAGGGAATGTCTTTTACAGAATTTACATATCAGTTAATTCAAGGTTACGATTTCTATCATTTATATAAAAACAATAACTGTATTCTGCAAATGGGTGGTTCTGACCAATGGGGTAATATTACCACTGGTACAGAATTAGTGCGCAGAATGGGGGGTGAAAATGCAAAAGCTTACGCTTTAACAACTCCTTTAATTACAAAAGCTGACGGATCTAAATTCGGTAAATCTGAAGGAGGAAATGTTTGGTTGGATGCTGATAAAACTTCTGTATACAAATTCTACCAATTTTGGGTGAATACAACAGATGTAGATGCTGAGAAATACATTAAAATCTTTACTTTCTTAGATAAGGATACTATTGATGCGTTAATTGAAGAACACAAAACTGCTCCGCATTTAAGAGTTTTACAAAAGAAACTGGCAGAAGAAATTACTGTTTTTGTTCACAATAGAGAAGAGTTGGAAAAAGCAATTCAGGCTTCGAATATTTTGTTTGGAAATTCAACGGCTGAAGATTTGAAAAAACTGGATGAAGTGACTTTCTTAGAAGTTTTTGACGGAGTTCCGCAAGCTGAAATCGCAAAATCTGATTTAGAAAACGGATTGGAAATTATAACCGTTTTAAACGAAAAAACAGGTTTCTTTAAATCAAACGGAGAAGCGAGACGAGCTTTAACAGCAAACTCAATTTCTGTAAACAGAGAAAAAATAAAAGAAGATTTCGTTTTAACGACAAATGATTTAATCAACAATCAATTCGTTTTATTGCAAAGCGGTAAAAAGAATTATTTTGTGATAAGAGTTGTTTAAGTGTTTAATTGATTTAGCAAAATCTTTTACATTAAATATATAAATCCCAATGTTCGAAAGAATATTGGGATTTTTTTATTGAAAAAAATCATTCCGTAGGAATGTTTCGTCGGTAGCGTAAAAATTTGGTTTGGAATTTTACGTTCCGTAGGAACGTTTGAACAGTGCAGTGAATATCGATTAACCGATTAAACAAATCAACGATTAAACCTATAAGACCATCAAATTACAACCGCGAATATCAGAATTATCAAAACGTCCCAATACTTCAAAAGAGTTGTTGGAATATTTTTTGCCTAAATCCTGCGTAGCTATAAAAGAGCATGAATTGATATTGGCTAAATCAATTACATTGATGCCGCCAGTTTTTCCGTCTTTTACATAAGTTAAAGCATCTTCCGGGTCGCGAACTAAAATATGCATCCAAGAAGGACATTCGAAAATACCTTCGCCAAGAGAATAGGCTTGTGCTAAAAGTTCCGTCATTCCGTATTCTGAATGAATAGATGAAACACCGAAACCTTTACAGAGTATTTCGTGTAATTCTTCGCGAATCATCTCTTTGCGTTTTCCTTTCATTCCCCCAGTTTCCATAATAATGGTATTTTGAAGGCTGAATTGGTGTTTTTCGATTAAATCCAACAAAGCATATGTAACCCCAATTAAGATTACATTTTGACCTGCTTCGTCCAATTCAAGAAGTTTTTTGATTAAGTCGTCATGATTGTGCAAATAAAACCCGCTTTCAGGCTGATTAGAGAGTTTTATCAGGTCTTCTACCATATAAATTAACGAAGAGCCTTCACGTTCTAAATAAGACGGTAAAAGGGCTAAAACAACGTAATCTTCAATATTGCCATAAAACTGAGAAAAGCCTTTGCGGTAACTTTCCTCATATAGGGAAATATCGGTCACTAAATGTCTGCTGGTAATCATTCCAGTTGTGCCGCTACTTGTGAAAGTTACTTGTACAGGATCTGTATTAGAAACAACATCGTGGCTTTTGAAAAACTGAATGGGTAAAAAAGGAATTTGTTGCAGTGATTTTACCTGCTGCGGATTAACTTTTAAAAAATCGCAAAAATCGCGATAGACTTTGTTATTCTCATGCTGAAAACGAAACACTTTTAGTGCTATTTTTTCAAATTGTTTCTGACTTGAAATGGTAAAGATATCGCTGGCTGTGATCAAAACTTTTTTTTGCAAAGATACTTTTTTTTAGTTTTCGGTCTCAGTTTTCAGTCTCGGTTTTCGGGGAGGATTTTTATTAAAAGGTATAATTGAAAGAAGTATTGTGTCTCGGTTTTCAGTCGCAGTATTCAGCAAAGCATATAAACTGAAAACTGAGACTGCGACTGAAAACCAAAAAAAAACTCCTTTGGAGTTTTTTTTATCTTATAATGAGTTTTCGGGTTGCCGATGCATTTTGTTCGATTATTCTGATGATGTAAACACCTGGAGGCAGTTCTGAAACACTTAATTCTTTTGATACTAAATGTGCCTGCAATACTTTTTTGCCTAAGATATCAAACACAATAATTTCTTTCTCTAAATCGTTTTTAGATGAGATATAGACTTTTCCGTTTGTCACTGGGTTAGGATACAAGCTTAAACCCTCAATAGAAGTAGATTCCTGAGTTTTTGGTAATTGCTTGCTGTCTTGCGCCGAAACGCTTACAGTGAAGAAAAATGCCAATATGAAAGTAATATAAAAGTAGTTTTTTGCCATCGCGTGTATTTGATTACTGTAAATATACAAAAAAAAATACAAAAAGCACGCCAAAAAAAAACATCCTAAGGAATTAGGATGTTTTTAACATTATGTGTTCGAAGTGATTAGAAACCTACTGTCCATCCAGCAGCCCATGTTGGTTGAGCAACACCAGCTCCAGCTCCAGTTGCAGTAGCAGATTCTACTGATACAGCAGCTACGTCAGCAGCAGTTCCGTCTGTTTTCTTTCCTTTAGTTTTTGTAGGTACATCAGCAACGTAAAGTACGTTTGAAACTTTTAAAGCTGATGGTACGAAAGCGATAGTTTCATCATTTTCAACATCGATACCAGTTTTCCATCCGCTTAAAACAACGTTAGAAACTTGACCTTTAGTTCCTCTTCTAAATTTGATACCTTGGTTTTCAGTGTAAACAGTTGCATCTGCAGCACTTCCAGGTCCAACAAGAGTCATGTTAGTGATTGTTGGGTTAGCAATTGGAGTATTAGCATATCCTAATTCGAAGTTATCAGCTTCAATTCCTCTGTTTCCTTTTCCGAAAGCTAATTTACCATACCAGTTAGTGTTAGTTCCAGACCATCCTTCAGTCCAGTCAAATTGATCATCTTCGTTACCAATAGCAACTAAGTTAGAAGTATTTACAGTTCCACCGAAGAATTCGAATCCGTCATCAGAACCGTGGAAAGCTTGTACGTTTTCAACAACTGTACCTGAACCAACTCCGAAGAAAGAAAGTGCGTTGAATTCTTTTTCAGTGTTAAATGCAGCACCAGCGTACTCGATTCTTAAGAATTTAATAACTCCAGAGTTATCGTTAGCAACAGTTCCACCGTAAGTTAAGTCAGCAACTTCAGATTGAGCAGTTCCTGTACCACCAGATGTACGGTTGATTGGAGCTTTTCCGCAGATTACTAATCCACCCCAGTCTCCAGCAGCTTTAGTAGCTAAACCAGATGTCATGATAACAGGTTTTGCAGCTGTTCCGTTTACGTTGATTTTACCTCCTTGTGCGATCGCGATATAAGCAGATGTTCCTCCAACTCCTTGAATTACTGTTCCAGCAGGAATAGTAAGAGTAGCGCCAGAGTTAACTTGAATTTTTCCTGTTAGTTTGTAAGTTGTTCCTGCGTCAAGAACTACTTCTCCGTCAGTAATTGTTCCTTTAAAATCATTTGCGTTAACAACAAATGAAGATGATGGTTTGTTGTTGTCGTCACTAGAGCAGCTTGTCATTAAACCTGCTGATAAAGTAACAATTCCAATTAATTTTACAATTGAGTTTTTCATAATTGTGTTGTAATTTTTGTGTTTAATTTCTTGAGGCAAAGATGGAATAGAAATCTTTTTTAGATGTTAAGAAACCGTGATTGTTAGTTTAACAAAAACTGTATTTAATATTAAGTAAATGTTAGGTTTGTAAACTGAAAATAAACTGCTTTTGCAAGCCCCAGAGCCTGCGCGGTCTTGTATGTTAAAAATAAAAAGAGGCCAGTTGTTAAACTGGCCTCTTTTCTATAAATTGTTTTACTGTATTAGATTAGAAAGTGTAATTAAGTTTGAAGCTTAATCCTAATCCTTTTTTGTATGATAATACATTTACGTCTCCAGAAGTATTTTCTTGTACTCTGTTGATCTTTGGATCAAGAATGTTTTTTACTACGAAATCCAATCCTAAGTTTTTGTTTAATTTAGATTTAGCAATAAAATCTAATGAACCAAAGGCTTTATCAACCAAATCACCTCGTCCGTTTGTTCCAATTGCGTTGATACGATCTGAGAAATAAGTATAAGCAACAGTTGTGTTTAAACTTTTATCGTTTTCCCATTCTGCTAAGTAAGAAAGGTCTGCGTTTAGCAATAAATCTGAAGCTCCTGTAAATTGGCTTTTTGTATTTGTGAAAACAACTTGGTAATCAGTTTCTTTGTCAACTTTTTCTGCATTTAACTCTTGGCTTGTATGCAAGTAAGATGCGTTAATACCAGCAGACAATTTTTTCGTATTTACATCGTCAAAATTGAAAAGTGTTTTACGATATTCTACTTCAGCTCCAGCTACATATCCATAATCTCCTGTGTTGATGTAAGAGATATCATTTGAAGAAGAAGCAATAGTAACTTCGTTCATTGGATTAACAATATATTTTCCAAAAGCTGTAAACGAAATTAACTCGTCGCTTTTTGGGAACATTTCCCATTTAAGATCTAAGTTGTAATCATCAGATTCATATAAGTAAGGGTTACCCACTTTTACTTGTAATACTTCTTCGTAAACAAATAATGCTCTTTCTTTAAATTGAGGCAATGTATATGTTTTACTGAAACCAAAACGTAAATTTTGTTTTTCGTTCAATTCATATTTCATTGTTAAGCTTGGTAAGAAAGCTACTTTGCTTAATTCGTCACTTCCAACATCTCCTAACTGTGTATTCCAATCTACATTTTGAACAATAGATTCTGCACGTAAACCTAAAACTCCTGTGAATTTTGAATTGAATTTATATTCTGTATTTAGGTAACCTCCAAAGATTGTTTGTTTACCGTCATATGTTTGAGGATCTAAAGCATTTGATACTTGAGAGTTTCCTCTAAAAGTAGAAATGTTGAAGTATCCATTGTTTAAGTTTGTTTCGTTGTAAAACAAATCTAAGTTATTTGGGTCAACAATTGTGTTGGTGTAACCTGGCTGAGATAAGAAGTTAAATTGAGAAGCCTCAAAGTTTCTGTTTTTAATTCTTCCGCTTGCTCCTAATGTGAATTTCCCTTTATATTCATCATCAGAATTTTTGTTGAATTTGTAATCTACAGAAAGATTACCCGCCAACTCGTCTTCTTTTAGTTTTTGGAAGTATCTATGGTTATCTGGTCTAGAAATAGAAGATAGTACATATCCATTTGGCTCATTTCTAAAAGTGTTTTGCGCTCTATCTGGCATAGAACCATCAATAATGTTGTAAGATGCTCCCCAATTTAATTTAGATCTATCGCTTAATTTATGATCTCCAAGTAATTGGTTGATCCAAAGACTATTTTTTTCGTAGTTAAAACGACGAATTAAACCATTTCCGTTGTTGGCAAGATCGACAATGTATCCAGCATATTCTTCTTTAGATTGAGAAGAAGTATTAATGTAAACAGTATTAAAACTTACTTTGTTATCTGAGTTGATTTTATAACCAACATTCAATAAACCTGTAGAGTTTGTTTGGTAACCCATATCAGTATAAGAGTAGAAATCTTTATTTGCAACTCCTGCACCGTTTACACCACCTTTTGCGGTAGCGTTACGAATAGAGTTGTATTCATTGCTGAAATTAGCTGTAGCGAAGAAGCTTAATTTTCCACCGTCACCAACATTAAAAGATTTTCCTCCTGATATGCCTAACGAACCAGCAATCGGATTTTTTCCGTCCATTTGCAAAGTGTTGTAGTTGTATTGAGTAAGTGGATTGTTTGGGATTGAAGGATTGTCAAAACCAAAACTATTGATTCCTCTTTGTAATTTAAAATCTTTTTCAGCTAATGCGTTTGTGTTTACATTAGAACCCATTTCGATTTTAAAATATCCGTTTCCTTTGTAATCTTTAGAAATGATGTCTACGTTTCCTCCAGCAAAATCTCCATATAGTTTACTGCTGTAAACTTTGTCTATAGAAACATATTCTAAGATATCTGTAGAGAAAATTTCAAGATTAATGTTTTTCTTTTCAGGATCGTTTGACGGAATTGGTAATCCGTTCATTGTTGTAGAATTGTAACGGTCACCTAAACCTCTTACGAAAATGTTTCCAGAACCTTCTTGTTTTGTAATACCTGTAGTTTTAGAAACAGCCGCGGCAACATCGCTAACTCCTTTTCTAGAAAGTTCTTGTGCACCAATAGATTGTTTAATGTCTACAGCATTTTTTTGTTCCAAAAGTAAAGCAGATTCTTTTTGTTTACTTCCGGTTGAAGCTTGAACTACTACATCTTTAAGTGTATAGCTTCCAGATGAAAGTCCTTGATTAACTGTTACAGTTTCGTTTGCTTTAACAGCAACTGGAGCTTCTACAGATTCATATCCTAAGAAACTAAAAATTAAAGTATAATTTCCAGGATTTACGCTTAACGAATATTTTCCGTCTACGTCGGTATTTACGCTAATATTTGTACCTTTAACTAAAACATTAGCAAATGGCAGAGCAGCGTTGTTCATATCTTTGTCGGTCAGAACTCCAGAAATCGTACCTTTGTTTTGCGCGATCGAAATCGTACAGATAAATAATGCAATAAAGAGAAATCTTAAATTGAATTTCATTTTTTTTCAGTGTTGTGTTTGTGTCTTATTATTTTTGTGCAAAGAAAGAACCACTCTGTGAAGTCCATGTTACCGACTTGTTATGTTTTTGTGTTGTTAAGATTATCAAATTGTTACGAGATTAAATTACGGTTAACACCATTTTTTAAAGGTTCTTTTGTTAGTATATTTACCCTGTGAAATAAGAAATATCGAATGTTTAATGAAGAAGTTTCGATATAAAAATCTCAATTTTTGCTATTTATGAAAAAAACACAAACTAAGATTTTATTAGTTGACGACGAACCAGATATCTTAGAAATCGTTGGCTATAACCTTGCTCAGGAAGGCTATCAGATTGTTACAGCTTCTAATGGAAAAGATGCTATAGCAAAAGCACAGAAAGAGCTGCCAGAATTAATCATTATGGACGTGATGATGGCAGAAATGGACGGAATGGAGGCTTGCGAGCATATTAGAAAAATTCCAGAATTAAATAATGTTATCATAACATTCCTTACAGCAAGAAGTGAAGATTATTCTCAAGTAGCTGGTTTTGATGCAGGTGCTGATGACTATATTACAAAGCCAATTAAACCAAAATTATTGGTCTCAAAAGTAAAGGCGCTGTTAAGAAGGTTAAAAGAACAAGAAGTTGTTACAGATACTTTAAATGTAGGCGGAATCGAGATTAACCGTGAGGAATACAAAATCATAAAAGGCAATGTAGAAATTGCTTTGCCAAGAAAAGAATTCGAATTATTTTATCTGTTGGCTTCAAAACCGGGAAAAGTTTTTAAAAGAGACGAAATCCTGGATAAAGTTTGGGGTAACGAAGTGGTAGTTGGAGGAAGAACAATCGATGTTCACATTAGAAAACTACGTGAAAAAATAGGTGAAGACCTTTTTAAAACCATAAAAGGTGTTGGTTATAAATTTGAGGTTTAACATTCTATAAAAATTCGAACCATATAAGTGATATAAGTTCATTTTAATTTGTTGTTCGTATTTTTTAAAAATAGTATATTTAGCACATGTAAACATAGCGTTTACATGTGCTAAGTCATTTATAGTCAAAAGTAAAATGAACTTATATCACTTATATGGTGAAAAAATAATCTCTTAATGGTTAACTATTTCAATGAAAATTAATTTTAAAAAAACATACAAATTCGCGATAAAATCGGCATTGTATATCAGTCTCTTTACAACAGCATTTGTACTGATGTTAATGTCATTATTTTATAAAAATCAATTAAAACATCAAGTTGCGTTTGGAATCATTTTCATTATCGTAATCTATATTTTCTCTTTTCTGGTTTTGCAATATCGTGTAGAACGATTTATTTACCGAAGGGTAAAGAAAATTTACGATGAGGTTTCATTATTGGAATCAACAACATTAATCAATCAGCCGATTAATACAGATATGGAAACGCTTTCGCGTGAAGTGAAAAAGTTTGCGACCGATAAAAAACTCGAAATCGAAATGCTCGAAATTCGTGAACAATATAGAAGAGAGTTTTTAGGAAACGTTTCACACGAATTGAAAACGCCTTTATTTACCGTTCAAGGTTATGTTTCAACTTTGCTTGATGGAGCAATGGACGATAAAAATATCAGAAAGAAATATTTAAAACGTGCCGAAAAAGGAGTAGAGCGTCTTATATATATAGTAGAAGATTTGGATATGATTACCAAATTAGAATCGGGAGATCTAGATTTGAATATGACTGATTTTGATATTGTCGAATTAATTCAGAATGTCTTCGAGCTACTTGAAATGAAAGCCGACAAAAAGAAAATTAAGTTGGCTTTTGAAAGTAAAAATGTGCAGTCTGTTATGATTAGAGGAGATCAAGATAGAATACAGCAAGTGCTGGAAAATCTGATTGTAAACTCTATTAAGTACGGAAAAGAGGGCGGTCTGACTGAAGTTGGCGTAGTAAACTTAACTAAGAAAAAAGTATTAATACGTATTAGCGATAACGGAGAAGGAGTTGAAAAACAAAACATTCCGAGACTTTTTGAGCGTTTTTATCGAGTGGATAAAAGCGGAACTAGATCTGAAGGTGGTTCTGGTTTAGGATTGGCAATTGTAAAGCATATTATTGAAGCGCATAAAGAGAAAGTTTATGTAGAAAGTGAGTTCGGAATTGGCTCTGAATTCTCTTTTACGCTCGAAAAAGCAAATAAAATAGTAAAAACAGACGTTAAAAAATCGTAACGGCAGTTTTGCTGAAAGCCCTAAAATAAAGGTGTTTAACAATAAATAAACATTCCGATTTAGGCCGTAACATTAAATTTTTATTATAGTAACATCTGGTTAATGATTTCTTAACATAGGTGGTCCATCTTTGCATCCTGAAATTAAGGGAATTACAGAACTAATGATAAAAAGAAAACTATTAGCCGTTTTATTACTGCTAACTTGCGTAGCTAATGCACAAGAAACAAACAAACAAGAACTGAATAAACAGGATGTAAAAAACGAAGTAATGCGTATTTTAGATTCTATAAACAAAGCAAAACTTCCAGAGACCAAATCTGGAGGAGGAGTTGAGGAACATTGGTACGACAGAATCTCCTTAAGAGGTTATGCACAAATTAGATACAATGGCCTTTTTTCTACAAACGATAAAGTTTCTTGTGAGCAATGTGACAGATCGTGGGGAACGACTTCTACAGCTCCAGATGCCAAAGCAAACAACGGACTTTTTATTCGACGTGCCCGTTTAGTATTTTCGGGACAAGTGCATCCAAATGTGTTTTTCTATTTTCAGCCCGATTTTGCTAGTTCACCGTCAAGCGGAGTTAATAACTTCGTTCAGATTCGCGATTTATATTTTGATCTTTCTTTTGATAAAAAAAGAGAATATCGTGTTCGTATAGGACAGAGTAAAATTCCATACGGATTTGAAAATATGCAGTCAAGCTCGCAACGTTTAACTTTAGACCGTGCCGATGCAATCAACTCTTCAATTTTAAATGAACGTGATTTAGGAATATTCTTTTATTGGGCACCAGCCGAAATCAGACAGCGTTTTGAAATGTTGGTTAAAGATGGCTATAAAGGTTCTGGAGATTATGGTGTTTTTGCATTTGGTGTTTACAATGGTCAAATTGCCAATAAATTGGACGGAAACAGAGACCTAAATGTGGTAGCCAGAGTAACCTATCCTTTTGTTATTGGAAGCCAGATTATAGAGCCTGGAATTCAGGCTTATACCGGAAAATGGGCTTTTACAGGAGAAGTGTCGCCAGGAGTTACGGTTAACGATCCTCAATATGTAAAAGATCAAAGAGTTGGAGCGACTTTTGTATTATACCCAAGACCATTCGGAATCCAAACGGAATACAACATTGGTACTGGACCTCGATACAATACTTTGACCAATTCAATAGATCAAACCGATTTGAACGGAGGTTATGTTTTGTTAAACTACAAATGGGATATTAAAAAACAGCATATTTATCCTTTCGCCAAATTTCAATATTATGATGGAGGAAAAAAATATGAAAAAGATGCTAGAAGTTACGTAGTAAGAGATTTTGAATTTGGTGTAGAATGGCAGCCAATTAAAGCCTTAGAATTAACTGCAGAATACGTAGTAGCAGACCGAACTTTTGAAGACAGCGTTTTGCCAGTAAACAGACAGCAAGGAAATGTGCTGAGAATGCAGGTACAGTTTAACTTCTAAAAAGGACACAGATTAAACGGATTTGCTATCGCAAAGACGCTTATAAAAACTGATTTTTTATTTGAGAAAAAATTCAATTGCCTCCAGCTTGAGCTGGAGGTTTTTTTGTAGTGAAAAACAATAGATAGAATCCGCTTAATCCGCGTCTTTCCGATAGCAAATCCGTTTCATCAGCATACAATTATGCTGTTTTGTCTTCAAAAACCTTAAATAAAGAATCCCAGTCGATATTGTTTTCAAATTGGGATAATCCTTTAAACGATTTCACTTTTGATAAATTTTCAATAGTAAAGTCATCCTGCATCGCATACGGTACAAGATTCTCTTCCTGAAGTTTTATGGCTAGATATTCCTGTTCATATTGGCCGGGCGTCGGAATAAAAAAGGCTTTTTTGCCCAGCTTTGCCAAATCCATAACAGTCGTATAACCCGAACGGCATAATACAAACTCACTTTCGTTAAAAGTCTGCTCCAGTTGTTTGGAATTCATAAAATTATAGTAGGTAACATTTCCGGCCTGCCATTTTTCCTGTGATTTTTCTACTTTTCCTTGTACAAAAACTACTTTTCCAGAATATTTTGCGGCTTCTTTCTGCAATTTTTCATCTAAGAAAGTACGCTGCGGTTCAGGTCCAGACAATATAATCATCAGATCATATATTTTTGGCGTATCCTTTTTCTTCATACGGCTCAACGGACCGATATATTTTAGATTCAGTTCATTGTTTTTTAAATGGCCCAAATCTCCTGTTAAGTTTGTTTTTTCATTAGAATCTGGAACCCAGCATTCATTATATTTTTTAATAAAAAACTGATGACATTTACTCGTAAACCAAGTCGTGTTTCCTGTCATTACATTCAATTGATGGGTTATAAAAACAGAAGGTACTTTTTTATTGATAACTCCCAATCTATTGTCCGAAATTATACCGTCAATGCCGTGTTTTTTGATCCATTGATTCACCATTTTTTTCTCATCCAAAATAGCGGTAATCATCTTCGGAAGATTTTTAATCAGCTTCCATTTAAAGTTTTTGCCATTCTTTGCATATTCAATATGGTATGAAGGCAGTTCTAAAGTTTGTATATAAGGAAATTCTTTTCGTAATAGAGCCAGCGCAACGCCATCGGAGGCGATAATCGGAATATAATTATTCTCTTGAAGCGCTTTGATAATAGGAATGCATCGAGTGGCATGTCCAAGTCCCCAATTTAATGGAGCTACTAAAATAGTTTTATTCGCAGAATAATCAATGCTCATTTTTAACACGTTTTAAAAACGAAGATAGAAAAATATGTTTTTTATGTTATTTCGGAGGTATTACTAAATTATTAATTTAAGGTTCTAAGGTGCTGAGGAACTAAGACTCTAAGGTTTGTTGGATTGAATAAAAAAAGAGGTTGCCTCAAAAGAACAGTCATTTTGAATTAATTGAATATTTAAAATTATTCTATCAGTAAAGCCCAGCGGGTAAAATATTTATAGAATTCCAATAAGACAAATAAAAAAATATTTCGCTCCTCCGGAACTTTATAGTGTAAAAAACATTCTTTGCTATAAATATTTCGCTTCTGCGAAACTTACCTAAAAAAGATTTTACAAGCATATTAAAAAGCCCCAGAGGGGCGACATATCTATAGAAATTCAATTGCGCAAAGATAAAGAGCTCCAGAGGAGCGACACATAATTTTTCGCAATAAAATATGTCGCTCCTCTGGAGCTTTTAATCTCTGGGAATTGCAATTTCTATAAATATTTTGCTTCTCCGAAGCTTATAAAAAGAAGAAGCTGTCCCAAAGGACAGCTTCTTCAAAGTCTCGTATTAAACCTTAGCACCTCAGAACCTTAGTCCCTCAGTACCTTTATTTAATCCTGAATATACGTTTTATTTCCATTTTTGTTAATATAGTATTTACCGCCTCTTGGGCCAGTATATACTTTTTTACCATTGTATTCGCCAGTTACTTTGTCTGGTACAGATGGCGCTTTTTCGTTCGTTTCTTTTAAAGTTTTACTAGCCGATTTTTTAGCAGCTGTGGCATCTTTCTTTGTAGCGTCAGCTTTTGCGGTTGTTTTCTTGGCGTCGGCTTTGGTTTTGTCTGCTGTGCTTTTTGCTTTGTCAGCAGTACTTTTTGCTTTATCAGATTCTACAGTAGCTTTTTTGGCATCAGCTTTAGCTTTTGTAGCTTGTTTATCGGCAGTTTTTTTTGCTGCGTCAGCAGATTCTTTCTTGGCTTTTGTTGAAGCAGCTTTTGCGTCATCTGCTGCTTTCTTAGATTTTGTGGCTTCCTTTTTTGCGTCAGCCGAGGCTTTGTCAGCACTTGCTTTCGCTTTTTTCGCCGAAGTTTCAGTTTTACTTTTTGTAGTTTTTACAGTTGTTTCCTGAGCATAAAAATTAGAAGAGAAAGCAACCATCAAACAGAACAATACTAATTTTTTCATAAGGCTAAAAGTTTAAATTTCAATTAAAATTAAACAATTTATTGTCATCTTTTCCGCAGCGCACTAAAAATATGCACGAAGCTGCACATTTCCTGTATGAATCGTATTTCCAGTTTCACTTTTTCTTCCTTGATAATTTAAATTAACATCCAAAAAAGACGTAATGTTCTTTTGCAGAAGCAGTTTCCAAACCAAATTTGAACCCGCCTGAAGTCCTTCGAGCATCTGGAAACCGACTGACGAAAATTCATTTCCGTTAAATTTATTTTCATAAAAAGAGAATTCCCCATTAACTGTAACTTTCTTTTCGCCTGCATAAGAAAAAGAAGTTCCAATTCTATTTTGATCTAAAGTTTCAAGATTTCCAATTTGATTTTTTTTGTTTTGAAGTTCGTAAAAGAAATCCAATTTGGTGTTTTTAGAAAATAAATAACTGATTTTTGGCGCCAGCTGCCAGCCTTGAATATCATAATTTTTCTCAGCAAAATCTTTTGAAACCAAATCGGTTTTTATGGTTTTGGTGAAGAAATTAAACAGCCAGCTATTTTGGTATAAATGCGTGTACTGAATTTGATGCGAATAATTCTGCACGTGCTGTGAACCAACAGAAAGCAGGCTTTTTCCTTTATTTATAAGATAAGAATAGGTAACCGAATGTTTCTGTTTGCCTCGATTATAAAATAAGCTGTTTCTGAAACTCGAATTCAATCCCAAAATATTTTCTTCTGACGAATCAAACGGATTGAGTTCTAATTTTTCTCCATCGCTTTTTACCTTTCGATCCATTATAAAAGAAGTCTGGTTATAAAAATAAGACAGCAATTTTTTAAACCCTTTTTCATTCTGCCACTGTAGCGGATTCAAAGTTAAGGATTGAGAAAACTTATTCTGGTTGGTTTTAATGTAAATCTGATTCGGCAAAAAGACCCTCACATATCGCGCCTGATCTTGGTAAACTGCAACTTCAAATTCTTCCAATTCCTGAATTCCGTTACCATTGTAATCATTCCAAGTATAAACTCCTTGACCTGTTGGAACTTCTACATACGTAAATTCCTGCTGCGCAATAGTTCCTGAACTGGTTTCGTAAGCTGTTCCAATTTGCATGAACTGATTAAAAAAACGGTCGTTGTACAGAATTCTCGAATTTAAAGAAGGTTCATTCTGTCTGGATTTGTCTGTAAAATCCAAATTTCGATAACTCGCATAAACTGCCAAATCGGTTGTTTTGTTCTGAATCAGTTTTGATTTTAAATAATACGTCTGCGAATTATTGACATGCTGCAGTAATCCGTTTTGCAAACTATCGTTTCGTCTTTGCAGAAAACCAATTTCAACAAAAACTTTAGTGCTATCGCCGCGTCCCGTAAATACACCATATTCTGAAAATCTTTGGCTTAAAGCAGAAAACTGATTGGTAACTTTATCTTTTTCCTGGTTGTCTTCCAATTGCATAGTTCCTCCAACCCAGTTTTTGCCAAAATGATATTTGGTTCTGGTTTGGTTTCTAATGAATTTTGAAGTCGAAACTGTAGCATCAGAATTTAGGAAACTGCCGTTGTTTTCAATCGTCCAATTTTTTAATTTGAATAAAGCGTTTGTTGTATGTCTTGCTCCAGAATAGCTTTCGCTGTAATCTAATTTCTCAAATTGATAGGTTAGTAAACCAATATTAGAAGTTTCTTTTTTTGAAAATAAATCAAAATTCAAACCCGTAACCAAAAGACTCTGATTGCCATATTGGGTTCCCGTTAAATTCCAGTCACGATTAAATTCGATATTGTACAAACGTTCCACCGATTTAAAATTTTGCTGCACAAATTGATAATTCGCGAAAGCGTCTAAATTCCAGCTTCTCGAAAAAAGACGTTTTTTAAGATTGGTTTTAAAAGCCACTCCTTCATTATTAGCATCATCAATTCCAGAAAATAAATTCTGGTCATTATTGCTGACGGCCAATTCAAAATCAACCAGCGTTTTTTCATTCGGATTGTATTTTCCTAAAAAAGTTGCTACCTGAAGTTTCATTGGCGCAACAAGCTGAACGATTGGCTCGTAATTTCCTTGTAGAATTCCGTTTACAGGTTCAATATATTGATAAATTCGTTCAACAGAATTATTGTTTTGAATGATATAATTTCCAGAATTTGCACCAACTTGGCTAAATCTTACATTGTACAAAACATCAGTGGGATTATTCGAATATTCATAAGCTTCAACCGAATTGATGAGTGTCTTTTTATATAAAATTTTATTGTCGGCATAAGTATCTTCATAAGCAGAAGGCGCTTTCATCAAGTTGACATCATCGCCCGCTTGACTTAAAATCTGAACTTGTTCTGGAGAAAGATTTTGCTGCAAAGGCTGATTTTTCATATCATTTTCAGAATAAATATATCCGCCAAAACTCCAGTTTTTATTTTCGTGCGTTGCGCCTGCGTAAGTAACTAATCGATTATAATTTCGTTCAGAATATTGGTATTCCACATTAATACGCATTTCTGAAGTAATGGTAAAAAGCGAAGTAAAGACAATTTCTCCAGCATTATAATCAATCACATAATCGTTGTTTTCGCCTCTTTTCAATAAAACGCCGTTTACATAAACCCGTTCAGAACCCGAAATCACCAAAACATACAATTCGCCATTTTGCCCTTTTAATTTGTACGGACCTTGATTTCCTTCCTGACCTGTAAAAGTACTTTTGGCATATTGTCCTTTTACAAAAGCAACCGAAGCAAAAACGTTGGTCTTACTTTTTTCGGTATCAAAATCAAAATTGGCAGAAAGTCCCTGAACCTTTTTATTAAAGCCTAAAAATTGAGTTTTTCTATTTTCTAAGAATACATCGCCGGCGCGAATGTTCCAGTCATCGCTGAAAAGCTCGATGAAAATATTGTCAAACTGATCCAGTTTCTGCGAATAACCGCCATCTTGCAACGGAATATTATTGTCTTGGAGCGAAGCCCTTAAACTTACTTTGTCTGAAAGTTTTCCTGTAATCTGTAAATCTAAATTGGAATTTAAAACTGTACTTTGATTATTACCAACCGTAACGCCACGCGTAATGCTTCCAGAAGTTTCTAGTCCGTCAAAAGGAGTTGCTTTTTTGGCATTTGAATTATTGTCTATGCGATACAATTTGTCTGTTCCAACATCACCGCTCACAATCTGATCCGATTTGTAAAGGCTGTATTCCTTGGTTAAGAGATCGGGATAATTGAGATAATTGACAATTAAAGTATCTGAAACCGATTGGAAATTTTCATTTAAAAGTAAATATCCTTTTTGAAAATCGACTTTATAAGAAGTCGAATCGATTGGCTCATTTTTAGTATTTAGAATCTGGAAAAATCCAGAGTTGATAGACATTTTTTCAAGACGAATAGTGTCTTTTGAAACGATTACTTTTTTTGTTTTGTATAGCGATTCAGTTTCCTGAGCCTGAAGCGCAGAAAACCAGAAGAAAACCGTCAAAAACAGTAATTTTTTCAACATAAATACTCTAACTCTAAAAAGTCAAAAGTAGTATTTATAATTGTGAATTGCAGTGTAGGTTATTTTAGATTTATTGGCCAATATTATATCTTATCTTCCATTTTTAATAAAAGCTAAAATTATCAAAACAATGAGTGCGATGATTACAATGAAAATAGGATTTGCATAATTGGCATGCCATCCCAATTCCTTTATTTTTTTTGGAAAATAAGATCTTTTGTCTTTTGGATTGTAATAAAACATTCCCCAAATCCAATTATTAGGATCATTTTCCCAATTGTTCTTAGTTTCTTCGCTCGGTTCGTCAAACTTTTTCATAACTATATAACTATCGGATTATTTGGCTATTATAAAGTAACTGATTTATTTCCATTTAAGAATAATCTTTTTAGCTTTGTTTCAGATAAACGAACTTAATTTATGGATACTAGCAAAGAACTTTTATTCTTTTTTAGTGCTTTAGGAGCTTTCAACGGAATTATTCTCGGAATTTATTTCTTCTTTTTTACCAAGAAAAAATATCTGACGAATTATTTTCTGGGTGCACTTTTGTTTGCCCTAAGTATCCGAATTGCAAAATCTGTATTTGTTTATTTTCATCCTGAACTGCCTAAAATGTATCTTCAGTTTGGGCTTACGGCTTGTTTCTTTATCGGGCCTTTTTTGTATTACTTTATCAAATCTGCAGTTGAAGAAGTGCAGCTAATGCCCAAATCATGGAAATTGATTATAGCATTTTGGGGAACATTAATCGTTGCGGTTGGTGTTTTATATCCGTATGAAGTGTATCCGAAACTTTGGGGAGGCATTTTTATAAGAATCATTTATTTTCAATGGTTTGTTTACATTGTTTTTGCTGGTTTTGAACTTCGTGGTGTTTTGAAGAAAATCCTCAGCCGAAAAGAAAAAACTACTCCATCCGAAATGTGGTTTTCAATGCTCTATTTCGGAAATTGTTTGCTATTTCTATTTTACTTCTTGGCGATTATGGGAGCGCCAGGAGCTACCTATATAAGTGGTGCAGTTGTTTTTTCGTTTATTTTATACTTGGGAATTTCGATTCTTTTGTACAGAAAAAAAACAGAAGATTTATTTTTATTGAGCGGGAAGATTTCGAATAAAAAAATAGAATCAGGGGATGCAATAATGTGGTCTGAAAAACTGGAAAAGGCAATGCGCGAAAAAAGTTTATATAAAAATCCGAACTTGACACTTCAAGATTTATCTCAGGAAATTAATATCTCAAGCCATCAATTATCGCAGTTTCTGAATAATAATTTAGGAAAGAATTTTACCAGTTATGTAAACGAATTCAGAATCAACGAAGCGTGTAAAATTATCACTTCTTCAGATAAATTAACTTTAGAATCTGTTGGTTACGATGTCGGATTTAATTCCAAATCAACCTTCTTTACGGCATTCAAAAAACATACAGGAACCACGCCGCTTAACTATCAGCTTCAGGCTTTACAATCGTAAATTGGAGTATTAATTTATAAATCCGTACTCCCGATTTCGTTTTTTAGAATCTCATTTATCGATTTTCAGATGACTTTTGTTTCAAATAAAAGTCAAACTGCTAATTGTTAAAATTTATGAGATTTCTAAAAGTGGTTATCATTTCTATTTTTTCCCTTGCTTTTTCATCAATCGAAATAAAAGCGCAACGCATAAAAAATGTTAAAGATAAAAGTTACTATAGTGATGATGTACTCTTCGGAAAGTTATTTAAGTCTGCTCAAGATTCTTTAATTGTTAAAGAAAAAGAAAAAGAGAAAGAGCACAATGAACTAAATGAAGTGGTTATAAAAAGCCAGCCTTCATTATTAAAATATGGAGCTAACGGAAATATTGATGTCAATGTAAACGGAACTGTTCTTGCAACCAGCAGTTCGGTAAACGAATTGCTAGGAAGAGTTCCAAATGTTGTGGTTGCCGACGGAGAAATCAGCGTTGTCGGAAAAGGCGAAGCCATTATTTATCTCAATGGAGTTATGATTAATTATGAACGGTTTGTTGCAATTCCCGTTTCACAAATCCAAAAAATCGAAGTCATTTCTAATCCTTCTTCGAGATATGATGCCGAAGGAAAAGCGGTTATCAATATTATTACCAAACAAAATATAGAAAGCGGCGTAATGGGATCTGTCAATCAGCACGTAACCGTTTCTAAATTTGGCGGAACAATTTATAATACACTTTTTGATTTTAATTATTCTAAAGGAAAATTCTCGTTTGTTACCAACTACGGTTTGCAGTTGGGAAGAAACCGTGAGTTGCTGTACACTACAAGAACACGTCCAGATCCGGATGATTTTATGAAATCTGAATTGACTACCGATTGGAAAAGAAGATTTAATAATTATTCAAATTTTGGATTTGGACTTCAATATAGTTTTTCTCCAAATAATTATATTTCATTGGCATATAGCGGCAATATAAATGATTTGGGGGGCATTACAGAAAGCAGGAATTCGATAACCAACAATTCGGGAAAAAGTTTTTACGCTACAGATGTTGACCGAAACGATGTTTTGTTAAATCAATTTATCAATTTGAATTATAATTGGACTACGGCTAAAGGTTCGACACTGTTCATTGGATCACAATTTTCAAATTACAATCAAACCATAAGAGATTTTATTGAAGAAAGCAGTTTGGTAGATGAGACAGATTCTGAAAGATATTTAAAGAACAATGTTGGAAGCCGAATTAATATAGTTGCAGTTCAAGCAGATTATTCGAAGAAAATAAATGAAAAAACAAAACTAGAAATAGGAGCAAAGTTTAGTTACGCCACCATAAATTCAGGAACAGATTTTTTGATTTCTGAGGATGAAATAAATTTTGAGATAGACAATGAATTGTCGAGCGATTTTGAATACAATGAAAAAATTGCTGCTGCGTACTTTAATTATATTGGAGCATTGAATGAAAAAATCAATTTTTCTCTTGGCGTAAGGGCAGAAAAAACGAGTTATGATTTATTTACTAATGCCAACGGAATTCAGAAATTTGATAAATCGTACGGTAATTTTTTTCCAAGCGCACTTTTAAATTTTAATCTTTCAGAAGATTGGAAAGGACATTTTTCTCATGTTTCCAGAATTACGAGACCTAGATATCAGGCTTTAAATCCGTACATAATTTATCAGGATCCGTTTACTACAATTGAAGGAAATCCGAATCTGCTTCCCGAAAAAACACATGCTTTTGAGCTAGGGGCAATGTATAAAAAGTTCGATTTTAAAGTTGGATACACTTATAAAATTGATCCGATTTCTGCGGCGGCTTTGCGTGGCGATACACCAAACAGTTATATTTTGAGGGCGCTGAATCTTGAAAAAGGGTATACTTTTTTTACCTCGCTTTCTAGAGCTTTCAATGTCAAATGGTGGAATTCTGTTAATACTGCAAGCATTACTTGGCAGAAATCGGTAGACAATTATTATGCATTTGCGTTTAGCCCTGTAGAGCCTCAGATTTATTTATATACTAATAATACATTTACGATTCCTAAACTTTTCAAACTCCAACTTTTGGCTTGGTATTTAAGCGATAGAAGTTATGGATTAGGAAGCGAAAACAGCCGATCGACCATAACTTTAGGAATAGAAAGAAACTTTTTTAAAGATGCATTAAAACTCAATTTTACTGCAAACGATATCTTTCATAAGTTTATGGTTTCTGGCGATTATAATGTGGGACAAACTCAGATTTATTATCACCGAACCTATAGCACCAATTATTTTAAATTAATTGCAACATACAATTTCGGAGATTCAAAAAAGACAACTTATAAAAAGTCAGAAGTGGAACAGTCGGAGAATAATAGGGCGAGGTAAATTACTTGACACTTTCAGATATAATCATTAAAACAAGAATAACCACAACGCAAATGAAAACCGAATTAGGATTTGCAAAATTTATTGTCCAGCCTAGTTCTTTAATTTTCTTTGGCGGAAACATTCTGTTGTCTTTTGGGTTGTAATAAAATATTCCCCAAACCCAATTATTTGGATCATTATGCCAATTATTTTTTTCTTTTTCGGATATTTTTTGATTTTCCATTATCAAGAATTGGTAAATAGATTATTGTTATTTATTAGTTTTTCCTCTTTTTAATTGTGTATAGGTAATGAGAATTGCAATTGTAGAAAGAAATGGACCAATTACCAATCTAAAATCTGAAAAAGAAATGTCTTTAATATCCTTTGCAAGCAATGGACTTAAAGATATACTGATGTACAATAAACCAAGAATAATGAAAACTAATAAAAAGCTCTTTTTGCTCATTTTAAGTTCTTTAGAAAGAAAGTAAATATAATCAAAAACAAGTTAAGCGAAGAAAATTCTTTCGAAATAAAAAAGGCTCCACAATTAAGCGAAGCCTTTTCAATAATTTTTGAATTAAATAATTACCTTTTATAAAGCAATATTAGATTAATTCTTTAGTCACAATCTGCATAGTTTCGCGGCTAACTTGTTTCAATAAAACTTCTTTGTTAGCTTCAACAGTCTGTGCTGCCTCTTCGGTAAAGTGACGGATTGTATATAAGGTTACATTTTCGCTATATTCTACTTTGAATTTTTTAGAAAGAATAGCATTCAATTCAGGGAAATTTCCAAATTTATCTTCCACGCAAACAGAGAAACTAATTGCTGAGTTCTGAATCAAGTTTACTTTGATTTTGAATTCGTGGAATAAACCAAAAATCTCACTGATGTTTTCTTCCATAATAAAAGAGAAATCAATTGATGAAAGCGAAATTAAAAGCTGTTCTCTTTTTACGATAAAACAAGGATATTGCGGTTCCAAATCAACACCTTTAGAAACACATGTTCCTTTTAATAGTGGGTTGATAAACGATTTTACGTATAATGGAATTTCTTTTTTCTGTAGCGGTTGTAATGTTTTTGGGTGAATAACGGTTGCTCCGTAAAACGCTAATTCGATAGCTTCACGATATGAAATCTGATTTAACAAACTTGCATTTTCAAAATAACGTGGATCGGCATTCATAACTCCAGGGACATCTTTCCAGATTGTTACACTTTCTGCATTTAAGCAGTAAGCAAAAATTCCAGCAGTATAATCAGAACCTTCACGACCAAGAGTTGTTGTAAAGTTGTTTTCGTCTGCACCTAAGAAACCTTGCGTAATGTTTAATTGCTTTCTTGGAACATTTTTGCTGATGTTTTGCTGTGTAGTTTCCCAGTCAACTTCTGCATCTCTATAGTTTGCATTTGTTTTAATGAAATTACGAACGTCAAGCCATTGTGTCTGAATTCCTCTGAAATTCATATAGTGGCTTAAGATATTAGTCGAAATCAATTCACCAAAACTTACCACCTGATCGTAAACGAAGTTGTAGTTTGGAGATTTATTGTGAGCCAAGAAGTATTCTAATTCGTCAAACTGAGCATTTACAGCTGCAAAAACCGCATGGTTTTCATCTTCAAACAAATCCAATAAGATTTGATTGTGGTATTTTTTTATTTCCTGAACAGAAGCGTTTAATTCTGTCGATTTTTCAAAATAATTCTTGATTACAACCTCAAGAGCATTTGTTGTTTTTCCCATAGCCGAAACCACAAGAATTACGTCTTCGTAACCTACTTTTTGTAAAACGTCGTATACGTTTTTAATTCCATCTGCATCTTTTACCGATGCACCACCAAATTTAAATACTCTCATTTTTAATTTTAGATTTTTAGATTTTAGATTTAAAAGAAATCTAGTATTTTATTTGTTGCCACGAATTTCACAAATTAGCACAAATTAATTAGTGAAAATTAGTGAAATTCGTGGCAAAAGACTTTTTATAATTTTTCTAAGAACGCGTTGACTCCAGCTTCATCCATTTGAACCACTTGCCAATCCTCAAGAATTTTTGCGCCCGAATTTTTGTAAAAATTCACTGCTGGTGTATTCCAAGCAAGTACATTCCATTCAACTCTTCTAACATTATCTCTCTTTCCTTGTTTCATGATTTCAGCATAAAGGGCCGAGCCTAAACCTGTGCCTCGCATCTTTTCTTTTACAATCAAATCTTCAAGGTGAATTGTCTTTCCTTTCCAGGTAGAATAGCGATAATAATACAACGCTATTCCAACAATTTCTTTTTGTTTTTCTTCGTTTTCGATCTCCGCTACAAAAACATTAAATAATGGTTTTTCACCAAAACCGTCACGTATCAAATCATCCTCTGTAATGACAACCGCATCAGGTTCTTTTTCGAATATAGCCAGCTCCTGAATAAGCCCTAACACCGATTTCATGTCTTCAGGATTTCCCTTTCTAATATTCATATATTCCTATTTTTAACTATTTAATATCTAAAAAAGCTTCATTTTAGCTAGTGCTTTTTGCAGATTATTAGCAAATATACAATAGTAGCATACAAACAAAATAATTTTTAAATCATTCTCACAAAATAAGCGATATTTGTGACTTAAAAATAAAACTATAACGATTTAGAAATGGAAGAACGCAATAAAACACTGGGAGAGTTTATTATTGAGAACCAAAAAGCATTTCAGTATTCGTCGGGAGAACTCTCGCGAATTATCAACTCTATTCGATTGGCAGCAAAAGTGGTCAATCATAAAGTAAACCAAGCGGGTTTAGTAGATATTGTGGGCGCGGCAGGCGAACAGAATATCCAAGGCGAAGACCAGCAAAAATTAGATGTCTATGCAAACGAAGTATTTATCCAGACGTTAATAAACCGTGAGATTGTCTGTGGTATTGCTTCTGAAGAAAACGACGATTTTATTACTGTTCAGGGGAGCGACAACAGTCATAATAATAAGTACGTGATCTTAATGGATCCGCTAGACGGATCTTCAAACATTGATGTAAATGTTTCTGTGGGAACTATCTTTTCTGTTTTCAGAAGAGTAACTCCAATAGGAACTCCGGTAACTAGCGAGGATTTTTTACAGCCGGGAATCAATCAAGTTGCAGCAGGCTACGTAATTTATGGAACTTCAACGATGTTGGTTTACACGACTGGACATGGCGTAAATGGTTTTACGTTAAATCCAGCGATAGGGACATTTTATCTTTCGCATCCAAACATGAAATTTCCAGAAAACGGAAATATTTATTCGGTAAACGAAGGAAATTATGTTCATTTTCCGCAGGGAGTAAAAAATTACATTAAATATTGCCAGCGAGAAGAAGGAGACAGACCGTATACTTCAAGATATATCGGAAGTTTGGTAGCCGATTTTCATCGAAATATGATTAAAGGCGGAATTTATATTTATCCAACAAGTTCAAAAGCACCAAAAGGGAAATTGCGTTTGCTGTACGAATGTAATCCGATGGCGTTTTTAGCAGAACAGGCGGGAGGAAAAGCAACAGACGGTTTCGGAAGAATTATGGAAATTCAACCAACCGAATTGCACCAAAGAGTGCCTTTCTTCTGCGGAAGCTACAATATGGTAGAAAAGGCTGAGGAATTTATGGCTGAAGCGAATTAAAGTTTTCAGTTTTCAGTCGCAGTTTTCAGTCTGGACTATATAAGGTGTCAAACCCGATAGGTTTTAAAAACCTGTCGGGTTTTGTTTTGAGTTAAATTTTAAAAGTTTAAGCGTAAAACTGTTGACTGTTGCTGAATACTGAAAACTAAAAAATAAGACGCAACCATTTTTAGTTTTATCAATCTTTAAAAAGAACCAATTGTTTATGAGAAATTATGGATTAATTTTTTTGTAAATAATTTAAAACTAATCAAAAACCAAAAAGTAAATTATTATGAAGAAAAAACTATTGATGATTCTATTCGGAATGTTTTCAGTTTTGTTTGTTGCTTGCAGTAGAGAAGAGCATGTTGATCCTCCAATTGGATTATCTGAAGATAATATTAAACTTTCTAAAAAGGAAGCTTCTTTTACCGCAGAAGCCAATACAGTTACGATTACTACAGAGTATAAAGGATGGTGGGTAAATGGTTTTTCATTAGACAAAGTAAGAATTGATAAAGGAACTGTAAATTTGTCTGCTGACAATTTTATCTTTAAAAATGATGTTTTTGAGGTAGAAAGGAAAAACGGAAACACTTTGATTATTACGATGAGTAAAAATACAACAGGTGCAGAAAGGATTCTTAATATAGGATTACAATCAGGAAACTATTTTGATAATATAAATATCACGCAGTCAAAATAAAGGACTTAAAAAACAAAACCCGATAAAATCAATTATCGGGTTTTGTTTTTTAAATTTTCATTCGCAGTCAAGTTTCAGCACAGAAACTGAATACTAAAAACTGATTACTGAATATTATTTATGCATGTGCTGCATTTCGTAGATAAAAGTATCTGCATCGACTTTATTGTCAACCAGCGATAATGCTTTTGCAATGATATAATCTACGTTGCTTGGCGTGAATCCTAATGCAACACTTATTTTTTTCAATAATACTTCTTGTTTGTCTTCAAGATGATGGTCAACATGAACCATTCTTGTTAAATCATATAAACGCTCTAAACGCTGAACATATGAATAAGGTGGATTGATCGGATATTTTAAAGGATCGCTAAGAATTTCTTCGTATTCCGATTCTGTAATTTCTAAACGAGAAGCAAGTTTATCTAAAAAGGCTTTTTCTTCTGGATAAACAACACCATCAGCTAAAGCTACACGAACAATAGCAGAAAAGTGTCCTTTGTTTCTTTGCTTGAATTCGCTATCAAATAATTCTGAAAATGACATAATTGTAAAGTTTTTGTTAAACAAATATAGCCTTATTTTTAAATTATCGATTTTAAAATTCTCATAAAATTTAACTTTTCTTTATTGAAGGATTTGGCATCTTGAATATTTAAGTTTGAAAATTAATCGTAAGTTTACAACCCCTAATTATTTAATTGCAATATACCTATGTCACAATTTTGGATTTATTTTCAAATAGGATTAAAACACGTTTTAGATATCAATGCTTACGATCACGTTCTTTTTTTAATCGCCTTAACTGTTCCGTATTTATTTAAAGACTGGAAAAGAATTTTCTTATTGGTTTCTCTTTTTACAATTGGCCATACTTTGGCTTTAATTCTTTCTGTTTACGGCATAATTGCCATAAAAGTAGATGTTGTAGAATTTCTGATTCCGATTACAATTTTGATAACAGCACTTTATCATTTGTTTACGGCTGGAAAGACTTCAAAAAATGATGGTGTAAATCTGGTATTTTTCATAACTTTATTCTTTGGAATTATTCACGGGCTAGGTTTTTCTAATTATTTCAAAACAATTTTAGGAGGTTCTGCAACCTCAAAATTGTTACCTTTGGGAGAGTTTGCCTTAGGAATAGAAGCTGCTCAGCTGGTAGTGGTTTTTGTTGTTCTGGTAATTTCATATATAGTGCAGACTGTTTTTCGTTTTTCAAAACGAGACTGGGCACTGGTAATGTCGGCTTTTATCATTGGAGTTGTAATTCCGATGATTATTGAAAGCCCAATTTGGAACAGATAAATTAAATGGAAGTAAAAAAACTGAATAAATACGATAAAGCATATCTGCGAATTGCAAAAGAGTGGAGCCTGCTTTCTTACTGTAAACGTAAACAAGTTGGCGCTATTATCGTAAAAGACAGAATGATTATCTCTGATGGTTACAACGGTACACCATCTGGATTTGAAAATTGCTGTGAAGACGAAGACGGATTAACGCGCTGGGATGTTTTACACGCCGAAGCAAATGCAATCCTTAAAGTGGCAAGATCAACTCAATCTTGCGAAGGAGCGACATTGTATATCACGCTTTCGCCTTGCAAAGAATGCAGCAAATTAATACATCAATCTGGAATAAAAAGAGTAGTGTACCACAATGGATACCGTGACGATTCGGGAATTCAATTTTTAATAAAAGCTGGCGTAGAAGTAGAACACATTCCTGTTTTGGAAGAGTAATGAAATTTAATCCGAAATATTTGCCAATAGTCATAGGAGCAACTTTTGCTCTTGGAACAATTGCCGGAAGCATAATGAATGCTCCTGCAAGTGACCAGCTTTTGGCTAAAAATTACTCTAAAACCAAGCTTAATAAACTTATTGATTTTATCAATACAGAATATGTTGATAGCGTCAATACAGATTCGATTGTAAATCTTACAGTCGATAATATACTTTCTAAATTAGATCCGCATTCGGTTTATATTCCGCCAAGCGAACAAGCTGAGGTTGCAGAAAGCATGAAAGGTGATTTCGTTGGAATCGGAATCAATTTTTACATGTATAAAGATTCGGTTGCGATTATAAAACCAGTCGAAAACGGACCTTCAGCAAAAGCGGGAATAAAATCTGGGGATCGAATTCTATTTGCGGGAAAAACCAAATTGTATGGCAGAAAATTGCCATCGGATAGTTTGTTTTCTAAATTAAAAGGGCTTCAAGGTTCAGAAATCGAATTGACGGTTTTTAGAAAATCAGAACAAAAGAAACTCAAGTTTAAAGTAAAACGAGATATTATTCCAATTAAAAGCGTTGATGCTTCTTTATTGGTTGGAAATAATGTTGGTTATATCAAAATAAACCGTTTTGCAGAAACTACTTTCAACGAATTCAAAACAGGTTTAACGAGATTAAAACAAAAGGGAATTCAGTCGCTCGTAATTGATCTTCGCGACAATGGTGGCGGTTATATGGAAGAAGCGATTGCTATTGCCGATGAATTTTTAAAAGATAAACAGTTAATCGTTTTCACGAAAAGCAAAAACGGCTCTACTGAAAAAACATATGCTACAAAAGCAGGAAGTTTTGAAACTGGAAAAGTGTATGTTCTGATTAATGAAAATAGCGCTTCTGCGAGTGAAATTTTAGCTGGAGCCATTCAAGATAATGACCGCGGAACGATTGTTGGACGCCGTTCTTTTGGAAAAGGTCTCGTACAAAGAGAAATGGATTTTAATGATGGATCTGCAGTGAGATTGACCGTAGCGCGTTATTATACGCCAACAGGAAGATCGATTCAGAAACCGTATAAAAAAGGAAACGAAGAATATTTTAAGGAATCTGAAGCAAGAATTATTACTGGGGAACTTTACGCGAAAGACAGCATAAAAGTGGCCGATTCTTTAAAATTTAAAACTCCGAAAGGAAAAAGTGTATACGGCGGCGGCGGAATTGTTCCAGATGTTTTCGTTCCTATGGAAGCAGAGCACGGAAATGAAAATGTTGCTTATTTGCTGCAAACAGGAATTGTTGGTCATTTTGTTTTTGAAGAATTAGACAAAAATAGAAATGCTTTTGCAGGCGATAGTTTTGCTGAATTTTTGGCTAAAATGAAAAACTCAGATATGTATTTTAAAAAATTCAAGAATTATATCTTGATGACAGGTCTGGATTTGAAATTAGAAAAAACAAAAGCGCTAGTAAACCGCCATATTACAGCTGAATTTGCTCGACAGCTATATGGAGAATTGTATTATTATGATGTAATCTTAAAAGAAGATGCCATGATAAAAACAGTTCTTAATCCGAAGAAATAACTTCAAATCTTTATATCATGAAAATTGAAACCGTTGTTAATGCAGAAATTGAACTCCTAACTGCAATTAAAAAATCGGATGTTATGGCTTTGGAAACCATTCTTCATGATGATTTATTGTTTAATATGCCTGATGGACAAACCATCACTAAGGATTTCGATTTACAGACATACCGCTCTGGAAAGATTAAAATTGATTCTTTAGAGGGTTCCGATCAAATCGTTAATATAATTGGAGATTCGGCCGTAGTTACTGTTACAGTCGCATTAAATGGGGCTTATGATGGCAATCCGATTAATGGTGTTTTCAAATACATAAGAGTTTGGAAAAAAATAGGGAAAAATCTAAAGGTTATCGCAGGAAGCTGCGTTCAGCTGGCATAAAGTTTGGAGCAATAATAATATTAACTTAAAATAAAACTTAGCGAACATAGCGTTAATCATTGCGTTCTTTGCGGTTAAACTAAAATATATGAAAAATCTAAAAAGAATAAGTTTTCTAGTGCTTCTAATGACTTTTGTAATCTCTTGCACAACTATGAAGAATGATACGAATGCTGTAGTTTCAGGAAAAGTTGATGGTATAGAAGCCGGTAAAGATGGCTACACGGCTAAAATTACAACAGACGCCAAAGAAGTGTACTTTGCAACAATCAGTATTGTAAACCTGGGCGGGCCTCAGAATTACAAACAATTAAAAATTGGAGATGTAGTGGCTGTTAAAGGAGAAAAATGGAAAACCGAAGAGGAAAACCATATTAAAGTAACAGAAATCGTTTCGGTTAAATAAAGCTAGCAAAAAAACAAACCATATAAGTGATATAAGTTCATGTATGCTTTGCGCATAGTTTAAATGAGCTTATATCACTTATATGGTTTAATAATTTTATCGAATACTGTCGTGAGTGTGAGTCTGTATACCGTTATTCCATAAAGTAAGAATGTCTGTTGCTACAGCTGCACCACTTCCGGCGGCAATTGCCAACTGACTTCTCCAACCAGCCAAAGTCCCGATTACATAAATGCCATCAGCTACTTTATGATCTTCATTTTTGAGCTGAATACGCTGTTTTTCTGGAAGTGCTTTTTTATGAGGTTCAATGTATTGCATTAAACCTTCAATGTCGAAAGTATTGGCAGAACCAATTCCGATCACGATATTTTTTGTTTGGTATGAATTTTTGTTGGTTACAACAGTAAATTCTGGGTAACTGCCCTCAATTTTCATTACTTTTTCATTTGGAATCTGAGTAATGTGCGGGTAAGTTGTCGCTAAATCCTGAGTGCTTTCAGTTAAAAGTTCAGAACCTAATTTTCCTGGTGTAATTCCGTAAGCGTTATAAAAGATTGCCTCTTGTAAAGAAGAATTTTTCTGGTGGGTAAAAATTCCGATTTTTTTATCAGTAACAAAAGTTTTGTTTTTAGCGGATCCTAAGACAAGAGCACAAGACATGCCAGATACTCCTCCGCCGATAATTAAAACATCAAACATATTATCTGTTGTCATTCATTTTTTCTTCAATTCTTTTTGAAATTCTAAAAATCAAAAGAATCAAAACAGCGCAAAATGAAGCGGCGATTCCAATAAAAGCTACCATACTATCTCCTTGAAAAGGGTTTTGAAAGTCTAATAGCGTAATATTAAAAACGATTAAAGCTAATGCCAAAAGCACTAAGATTGAAGTGAAAATTTTCATAAGGTTGTTTTTGTTTTTGCCTAAAATAATAAAGTAGAACTTTATGGGAAAATGCCTTAAAGTTGTATTTTAGAAATTTTACGGGGTAAATTTATAAAAATAAAATTTAGACAAACAAACCTTTAACATTAGCAGCGAATAATTTAACAGCAATTGCTAAAAGTATTACTCCAAATGTCTTGCGAACCACTCCAAGTCCGTTCTCTCCAAGCAGGTTTTCGATTTTCTTGGATGATTTTAAAACGATGTAAACCAAGATGATATTCAGTACAATCGCTATGATAATATTAACGGTATGAAACTGAGATCGAAGTGATAATAAAGTAGTCATCGTTCCTGCCCCAGCGATTAGCGGAAAGGCCAAAGGTACGATAGAGGCAGATCCCGGTTCTTCGTCACGATAAATTCTGATTCCTAAAATCATTTCTAAAGCAAGAAAGAATAAAACGAAAGATCCTGCAACGGCAAATGAGTGAACGTCAATGCCAATTAAGTTTAGTAAACCTTCTCCAACAAATAGAAAAACAATCATAATAGCTCCGGCGACAATAGAAGCTTTCTCGGATTCGATGTGTCCGACTTTAGCTCTTAAATTTACAATAATCGGAATCGAACCAACAATATCAATTACGGCAAAAAGTACCATACTAACGGTAATGATTTCTTTAAAATCGATTTCTAACATATCGCTTTGATTTTTAGGGTTTAAAAAACTGCTGCAAAAGTAGTTAATAAAGTTAGGTGTTTTTTCGTTACAATGTATTTTTGTTATAAAAACATGTTTTATTGGTTAAAAAAGTGATATTTGTAACAATTGTATGGTTTGGATTGCTAAATCAAAGACAACTCTGAAGATTTTTTTTGGATAGTATAAAAAAAAATCACGCAGATTTAGCGGATTTGAGCAGATTTTCAATTTTTCTAGATTGTTTAATATATAGCATAAATGATTTTCATCGTTTTTTAAGATTTGCCTAAAAAAATAAATCTATTTTATCTGCTTGTATCTGCTAAATCTGCGTGAAAAAAAGAATGAAAAATTATCTCTTTTCTTTGACTATCTTTGCACTTTATAAATTACAGTATTAAATATCATGTTTCAGTTAGGTAAAACTATTATTTCAGAGGACATTCTGGAAAAAGAATTTGTGTGCAACTTGTCTGCTTGTAAAGGAGCTTGTTGTGTTGATGGAGATGCGGGCGCGCCTTTGAATGAGGCTGAAACTAAAATCTTAGAAGAAATCTACCCAAAAGTGAAACCTTTTTTACGAAAAGAAGGAATTGAAGCAATCGAAGCACAAGGAACTTGGGTAAAAGGAACTGATGGCGATCTTGAAACACCGCTTATTGATAATAAAGATTGCGCTTATGTAATTTTTGATGGGAAAACTGCGCTTTGCGGAATTGAGCAAGCTTATAACGAAGGAATCGTAGACTGGAAAAAACCAGTTTCTTGTCACTTATATCCAATTCGTGTGAAAGATTTTACAGAATTTGCTGCCGTTAATTATGATAAATGGGACATTTGCGACGATGCTTGTTCGTTAGGGAAAGAATTGGAAGTTCCAGTTTACAAATTTGTAAAAGAAGCGCTAATTAGACGCTTTGGCGAAGATTGGTATTTGGAGTTGGAAAAAGTAGCTGAAGAGCTTAAAAATTCGTAAAAATCTACAATCAAAATGATGGTCTTTTTGACTACAAGTTTTGACTCAAAAAAATAAAGTTTTGACTCAAAAAAATAAAGTTTTGACTCAAAAAAATAAAGTTTTGACTCAAAAAAAACTTTTTAAAACTATTTAAAATTTCTTGCATTTTATTCTAAAAAGTCTATATTTTACAGGGCTTTTGAAGGGTGAAATAACTATTAAATCATTCATTTGCAGTAAATTAATTATTGTCTGAAAAATTTTTCAAATTTTAGCCTTTGTTAAAAACTACGTCCGATTGTGAATAAGTTTGGCTTTTATTTTTGACGTGAAATGACAATCTTTGTAGTGCACTGAATGTGTAAAAATTCAATAAAAAAATTAACAGAATCTGTCATGTCACAAATCGAACCAATATTACAAGAAAATAAAAATCGTTTCGTTATTTTTCCGATTAAACATCATGACATTTGGGAATGGTATAAAAAGATGGAAGCGAGTTTTTGGACTGCAGAAGAAATCGATTTGCACCAAGATTTGACAGACTGGAATAATAAATTGAATGATGATGAAAGATATTTCATTAAACATATTTTAGCATTCTTTGCTGCTTCTGACGGAATCGTAAATGAGAATTTGGCTGAGAACTTTGTAAATGAAGTTCAATATGCTGAAGCGAAGTTTTTCTATGGTTTCCAGATTATGATGGAAAACATTCATAGCGAAACATATTCTTTATTAATTGATACTTACGTTAAAGATGAAGCTGAGAAAACAGAATTGTTTAATGCTTTGGAAGTTTTCCCTGCTATTGCTAAAAAAGGAGAATGGGCTTTAAAATGGATTGAGTCAGATTCGTTTGCCGAAAGACTTATTGCTTTTGCTGCAGTTGAAGGAATCTTCTTCTCAGGAGCCTTCTGTTCAATTTATTGGTTGAAAAAACGTGGTTTGATGCCAGGTTTAACGTTCTCTAATGAGCTGATTTCTCGTGACGAAGGCGTACACTGTGATTTTGCAGTTCACCTGCACAATCACCATTTGGTAAACAAAGTGCCAAAAGAAAGAATTAAAGAAATTATTGTCGATGCCTTAGATATCGAAAGACAGTTTGTGACTGAATCGCTTCCGGTAAGTTTAATTGGTATGAATGCTGGTTTAATGACGCAGTATTTAGAGTTTGTTGCCGATAGACTTTTGGTTGAATTGGGATGCGAGCGTGTTTACGGATCAGCGAATCCATTCGATTTCATGGACATGATTTCTCTTCAAGGAAAAACTAATTTCTTTGAAAAACGTGTTGCAGAGTATCAAAAATCTGGTGTGATGAATACAGACAGCGATGCTCAGAAAATTTCATTCGATGCAGATTTTTAGACAACAAAAATAGTTTTAGCGACTGTTCCTCAAGAGACGCTGAAAAAAAGATTACAAGAATATTTTAAGGTTGAATCTCTTTCCCCAAGTCGTAGATTCAATAGCAATTTTGGACGCATTTAAATTCGATTTTCGAATTTGAAACGAGTAACTATTGAGAATTTGGTAATTCTCAAAAAATAATTTAAAAACACGCAATGTTTAAGTGCTGGAGTCCGTTCTCTAGTTACTTTCATTTTTTCAATAACTATAAAAGGTAAGCTTATGTATGTAGTAAAAAGAGATGGCCACAGAGAGCCCGTAATGTTTGATAAGATTACAGAAAGAATCAAAAAATTGTGCTACGGCTTGAATGAGCTTGTAGATCCGGTAAAGGTAGCGATGAGAGTTATCGAAGGATTGTATGACGGAGTTTCGACTTCTGAATTGGATAATCTTGCGGCAGAAACTGCAGCATCTATGACAATTGCCCACCCGGATTATGCACAATTAGCGGCGCGTGTGGCAATTTCAAATCTACATTCAAATACTAAAAAATCTTTCTCTGAAACGATGAAAGATATGTATAACTATGTGAACCCAAGAAATGGACAAGACGCTCCATTAATTGCTGATGACGTTTACAAAGTGATTCAGGAAAACGCTGCTTTTTTAGATTCTCACATTATTTATACAAGAGATTTTAATTACGATTATTTTGGTTTCAAAACCTTAGAGCGTTCTTATCTTCTTAAAATAAACGGAAAAATCGTGGAGCGTCCGCAGCACATGTTAATGCGTGTTTCTGTTGGTATTCACTTAGACGATTTAAAATCAGTAATTGAAACTTACGACTTAATGTCTAAAAAGTTCTTTACGCACGCAACGCCAACGTTGTTCAATGCAGGAACTCCAAAGCCTCAAATGTCTTCTTGTTTCCTTTTGGCAATGCAGGATGATAGTATTGACGGAATTTATGATACATTAAAACAAACAGCAAAAATCTCGCAGTCGGCGGGAGGAATTGGTTTGTCTATTCATAACGTTCGTGCAACGGGATCTTACATTCGCGGTACAAACGGAACTTCAAACGGAATTGTTCCGATGTTGAGAGTTTTCAACGACACCGCTCGTTATGTAGATCAAGGTGGCGGAAAACGTAAAGGAAGTTTTGCGATTTACATCGAAACTTGGCATGCTGATATCTTTGATTTCTTGGATTTGAAGAAAAATACAGGGAAAGAAGAAATGCGTGCGAGAGATTTATTCTTCGCCATGTGGACTTCAGATTTATTCATGAAACGTGTTCAGGAAGATTCAACTTGGACTTTAATGTGTCCAAATGAATGTCCAGGATTGTATGATGTTTACGGAGAAGAATTCGAAGCATTATATACAGACTATGAGTTTAGAGGAAAAGGTAGAAAAACAATCCGCGCTCGTGAATTATGGGAGAAAATCCTAGAATCTCAAATCGAGACTGGAACGCCATATATGTTGTACAAAGATGCAGCAAACCGTAAATCGAACCACAAGAATTTAGGAACTATCCGTTCTTCAAACCTGTGTACAGAGATTATGGAGTTTACTTCTAAAGATGAAATCGCAGTTTGTAACTTGGCTTCAATCTCTTTACCGATGTTTATTGATAACGGACAATTTGATCACCAAGCGCTTTACAATGTTACAAAACGTGTAACTCGTAACTTGAACAAAGTAATCGACAGAAACTATTACCCAGTAAAAGAAGCGGAAAACTCTAACATGCGCCACCGTCCTGTTGGTCTAGGTGTGCAAGGTTTGGCAGATGCTTTCATTATGTTGCGCATGCCGTTTACAAGTGATGAAGCTAAAAAATTAAACCAAGAGATTTTCGAAACTTTATACTTCGCTGCTGTAACCGCTTCTATGGAAATGGCAAAAGAAGAAGGACCATATTCAACTTTCGAAGGTTCTCCAATGTCACAAGGAGAATTCCAACACAATATGTGGGGAATGAAAGATGAGGAATTGTCAGGCCGTTGGGACTGGGCTTCATTAAGAAAAGAAGTTATGGAACACGGAGTTCGTAACTCTTTATTAGTGGCGCCAATGCCAACTGCATCGACTTCGCAAATTCTTGGAAACAACGAAGCTTTCGAACCATATACATCAAACATCTACACACGTCGTGTATTGTCTGGGGAGTTCATCGTCGTAAACAAACATTTACTAGAAGACTTAGTAAAACTAGGTTTGTGGAACGAAGATTTGAAACAAGAAATTATGCGTCATAATGGATCTGTTCAAAATATCGATAAGATTCCACAAGACTTAAAAGATCTTTATAAAACAGTTTGGGAAATGTCGATGAAAGATATTATCGATATGTCTCGTCAAAGGGGATATTTCATTGATCAGTCTCAATCGTTAAACTTGTTCATGCAGGATGCTAACTATTCTAAACTAACGTCAATGCACTTCTACGCTTGGCAGTCTGGTTTAAAAACAGGAATGTATTACCTAAGAACAAAAGCGGCTGTTGATGCGATTAAATTCACATTAAACAACGATAAAAAAGAAGAAACGGCTCCATCATTAGTTGCAGAAACTGAAGCAATCAGCGTTGAGGATTACAAAGCGATGCTTTTAAAAGCGCAAGCAGCAGATCCTGAAGATTGTGAAATGTGTGGGTCTTAATTTTTCTTAGAAGAAAGAGAATAGAATAAAGAAGAAAGATTTTATTCTAAATAAATACGGAGCAGTTATTATAAGTGTAATAACTGCTCTTTTTTTACGCGTTATTTTAACGTAATAAGTGATGAAAATTTATTGTTAATAGAGATAAATAAAATGTATATGAGGATATTTAAATCTGATAGATTAGATGAAAGAGATAAAGGATTAGAGATTATTGCAAAACTTAAAAAAGAAAACGATAAAACTTTGATTATTCACTATAGTTGTGAATCTTTTTTTAATCTTGAAGGAAGAACACCGAGAGTTACTTCAATTTGTGTCAAAAATAGAGGGAATAATTCAACTAAAACATTTTCTATTCATTTACAGGCGCAATTTCATAAAAAAGAATTATGCTGTATAACGGATGAAGAAAATGATTTTTTAGAAAAACAGATGTTGAAAGAGTTTTTTTGTTTTCTAAAGAATCATCAAACTCACAATTGGGTTCATTGGAATATGAGAAATTCAAGTTATGGCTTTGAAGCAATTGCAAATAGATATAGAATTCTTGGTGGTACGGTTAAAGAAATAGAAGATCAATTTAAGTTTGATCTGCCAAGGATTTTGAGTTTAATTTATACGAATGATTTTGAAGATCATGGCCCTATTCCAAAGAAAGGACAGCTTTTGAACTTGGCGCTTCGAAATGAAATTTCACTTAGAGACGCATTAGAAGGAAAAGGTGAAGCAGAGTTATTTGATAATAAAGAATACTTAAAGTTGCACATGTCAACTTGTAGAAAAGTTGATGTGATTAATGAGATACTAACGCTTGAGGAAAAATGTAAGTTAAAAGTTAAGATTGGTAAGGTGAGAATTTATGGATTAACGCCTGAGGGAATTTTTGAAATTGTAAAAAACAATTGGATTTTATTTCTTATTTATAGTTTAGTTATTTTTGTTATTGGTATAGTGGTAGAGCCAAAAATACAAGATATTTTGGGAATAAAGCATTAATTTTAAGGAATTGCCTCCAGTTAATCTGGAGGTTTTTATTTTGTTTAAGATGAGCTTTAGTTTGATTTTTGCTTATGTCTCTACAGTTTATGTTTAGATAAAGTTGAGACTAGTTAAAATAGAATATAATATCCCAAAAAAATCCCCGTTTTAATTAATACCAAAGACTTTTTCAAAACTTAGCACCTCAGAATCTTAGTCCCGATAGCTATCGGGATAGCATCTTTTAAAATTAAACCTTTAAAAGAAGTTCAAGTCTTATAGTAATAATTTCTGAACGATGAAAAAAAGCAGTCTTTGGTCCTTACGATTAGGTTTTTCAGGAAAACAAACTTCAAAAATTGAAAAACTCGGCTTAGAAAAATTTCTAAAGCAATCTTATAATTCGAAATTTGATACAACACTTCCAGACTTTCTGCAAGATCAGCCTAAAACTACATTAGAGTTGAAACAAGTTCGGGAAATCATCAAAACTTCAGATCCCGAAACCAAAAAGGAAATTCAGAAAAAAGAAAATCAAGCTACTGTAGAATTCAAAAAATGGTGGATTGCAAAAATGCGAAACGATGAATTTCCGCTTCGTGAAAACATGGTTTGTTTCTGGCATAATCATTTTGTTTCCACTTCTCAGAAAGTAAAAGTCAATTACTGGATTTACCAACACAATATGATTTTGCGCGAAAATGCTTTTGGTAATTTTAAAGAATTAACCAAGCAGGTTCTGAAATCAAATGCAATGGTTCGTTATCTCGACAATGGCGATAATAAAAAAGGAAAAGTAAATGAAAATTTAAGCCGAGAATTACTTGAACTATTCACAATCGGAATTGGAAATTATACCGAAAATGATATTAAAAACGGTGCAAAAGCTTTGGCCGGATTGAATATTAGCGATGAAGGTGCTGTTTACAGAAAAAATATAGAAGATAACAGCGATAAGATTTACTTCGGAAAAACTGGAAACTGGAAAGCAGATGATTTGGTTGATATTATTTTCGAACAGAAAAACATTCCGTACCTCATTACACGAAAAATCCTGAAATGGTTTATTTATGATAATCCGCCCGAAGATTTGGTAGTGTATTACGGTGATTATTTCCGAAAGCAAAAGTTTGAAATAGAACCTTTACTGACTAAGATTTTTACAGAAGAATTTAAAAAAGAGAATTCAGGGAATAAAATCAAAAATCCGCTGGTTTATATTTTACAGCTTTGCGATGAATTGCAGATTCAAAATGTTAATGATGCCGCAATTATGGCTTTTATAAAACAGCAGGGAATGGATCTTTACAATCAGGTAAATGTAAAAGGCTGGGACGGCGGAAATTCATGGCTCACGTCGCAGATTTATCTTCAAAGAAACAATACAGCCGATTTATTATGTAGTGGCAAAAGCCTAAATAGAAGAGTTTTGAAAACGATGATGAATGGAGTTGAAAAGGAAAAGTCAGAATATGAAAAAACAGCTGTAAAAGTCGCTTTTGATTCAGAAGGAAATAATAAAACGATAATTTCTGAATTGTCAGATCGATTGTTATTTACCGTCAGTGATTTAGCTCAGAAAGACATGGAGAATCTCTTGAAATACGATTTTGATCCCAAAGATCCGCACGCCGATTTTGCTGTGGTCAGACTTTTTAATTACATCACAAAACTTCCCGAATATCAATTAATCTAAAAAGCAGTAATCATGAACAGAAGAAATTTTCTAACATTGACGGGAACTTTTACAGGCGGATTGCTCGTACTTCCAGATTTTTTACATGCTTTTGGTTCTCAGAATAATCTGATTGTTGGTGAACAATGCGTTGTTTTTGTGCAATTGAATGGAGGAAATGATGGATTGAATACTTTTATTCCGTACGATGATCCGTTATATTATGATTTACGAACTAAGATTGCTTTAAATAAAGATTTAGTTGTCGGAAAGAACAAAGGAATGGCATTTCATCCTTCTTTGAAAGATTTTGCCCAAATGCAGCAAAAGGGAGATTTAACGGTAATTCAGAATGTGGGTTATCCGGAACCGATTCGTTCGCATTTTAGAAGTCAGGAGATCTGGCAGACCGCAACCGATTCTAATAAATATATAAATGAAGGCTGGCTCGGAAGATTTCTGGATTTGCAATGCAACGGACATCAGGCGACAGCAGGAGTAAATTTAGATTCGATTGATAATTTGGCCTTAAAAGGAGTGGAGCCGAATTTTATAACGGTAAAAGATCCGGATCGTTTTAAAGTAAAATCAAAAGAAGAGAATGTGACTTTGTCTAAGAATCCGCATTTAGATTTTGTTCGAAAAATTGCCAATTCGGTTACTGAAGGTTCAGATGAAATTCAGAAAGCTTTGGCAAAGTCTAAAACCGAAATCAGTTATCCAAAGACAGAATTATCTAAAAACTTAGAATGGATTGCGCGATTGATAAAAGGAAACCTAAATTCTAAAGTATATTATACATCCTTGAACGGATTTGATACGCATGACAATCAGCTTTCTATTCACGAAAGAAAACTAACTGATTTAAATGATGCCTTATATAGTTTTTATTCTGATTTAAAGCAGTCACAATTATTGCAGAATGTCACAATTGTAGTTTTTTCTGAATTTGGGCGACGAGTAAAAGACAACGGAAACGGAACAGATCACGGAACTGCGGCACCAATGTTTATCATCGGCGGAAATAATAAAGGAACAATTTTGGGCAAAAATCCAAATCTGGCAGACTTAGATAATGGTGATTTAAAATACGAAATTGATTTCAGAAGTGTCTATGCCTCTTTATTAAAAGAAAAAATGAATTTCGATTATTCTAAAATTGGTATTTCGAATAAGCCGATTTCGGGATTGTTTACATAAATAGTAATCTTGTCATTTCGAGGAACGAGAAATCTTCGCAAGTAACTCCATAATCAAAATCGCCAATCTTTGTCGAGCTTCTTGTGGAGATTTCTCGTTCCTCGAAATTGTAAATGTTAGATAATTCGGTAACAAAATTTAACTTTAATAAATTTTGTTGCGATGAGAAATAACAGTCAGGATTCAACATTAGAGAGAAACTATTTAGAGAAGTATCGCTTTTTGAT
>NZ_JAVFVR010000004.1 GCF_030929595.1 Flavobacterium sp. LHD-85
TAAAAGAAGAATTATTACAATATTTATATTACTATAATCATGAAAGACCCCATCAGGGAATTGATGGAAAAAAGCCAATCGAAATGATAAATCCGTTACCGAAATAAATGACTTTTACAGAAATGACAAGATTGTGGAAAAATTAACGAAGAAATGTACATTTCAAAACTAAAAACTACTTTTAAATATTTTTCCCCATTACATAATCCTCCATTAAATACCCATTTCCAATTTCTACATCAACGGTTTCTTTAATTTCAAAGCCTATTTTTTTATAGAAATCTAATGCCGTATTAAATCGGTTTACGTTTAATGATAATTGTTTAGAATTGTTTTCTAAAGCCAGTCTCTCTATAAAATCAAACACTTTTTTTCCATAACCTTTTCCTTGAGTTTCTGGCAAAAGGTAGATTTTATGAATTTTGGTTATAGCTTCATTTTTATAATGATGCTCAATTCCGATAAAGCCAATTGTAGATTCAGAATCTAGAATAAGATAGAATAATTGCTCTTTATTCTCAATTTGCTTTGCCAAAGCCTCATCAGAATAAAACAAACCTAACATATAATCTAATTGCGATTGAGATAAAATTTCACCGTAGGTAATAGGCCAAGTGATGTTTGTAATTTTCTGAATTGTAGTGATATCACCTAATCCTGCTTCTGAAATGCTAATCATAATGTATTTTGAAGTATATTTTATTTAGTGAAAACTTGATTTTCCTGTTCGCTTACGCGGATGAAAGTTGTTCGTTTAGTCAATTCTTTTAATCTTGAAGCCCCTACATAAGTACAAGTGCTTCTAATTCCGCCTAATATATCCAAAACGGTGTGAATCACATCTCCTTTAAACGGAACTTGAACTGTTTTGCCTTCACTTGCTCGATATTCTGCAACACCTCCTGAATGTTTATCCATTGCGGTTTTTGAACTCATTCCGTAAAACTGTTTGAATTTTTCTCCTTTTACTTCGATTAATTCTCCTCCACTTTCTGTATGTCCTGCGAGCATTCCTCCCAACATTACAAAATCGGCTCCTGCACCAAAAGCTTTTGCTACATCACCTGGAGTTGTACAACCGCCATCGCTTATAATATGTCCGCCTAAACCGTGAGCTGCGTCCGCACATTCTATAATGGCAGATAATTGCGGATAACCAACGCCAGTTTTTACTCGAGTTGTACAAACAGAACCTGGTCCAATTCCAACTTTTACGATATCAGCTCCTGCTAACAAAAGTTCTTCGGTCATTTCACCTGTAACTACATTTCCAGCGATTATTATTTTGTCTGGATATTGTTTTCGAGTTTTCTTTAAAAACTGCACAAAATGCTCTGAATATCCGTTGGCAACATCAATACAGATAAATTTCAATGACGGATTTGCAGTAATTATTTTTTCTATTTTCTCAAAATCTTCTTTTCCAGTTCCTGTACTTACAGCAATATAATCGTAAAAATCTGGAGTTACATTTTTTAAGAAATTATTCCATTCTTCTAAAGTGTAATGTTTATGAATGGCTGTAAAAAGTTTTTCTTTTGCCAAAACCTTTGCTGTTTCAAAAGTACCTACGGTATCCATATTGGCAGCCATAATCGGGACTCCTGTCCAATTTGCAGTACTGTGCAAAAATTTGAAATTTTGTTCTAAGGAAACTTCAGATCTGCTTTTGAGCGTTGATCTTTTAGGTCTAAACATTACGCCTTTAAATCCTAATTTCAGGTCCATTTCTATTCTCATAGTTCGAGATTTTGGTTACTCTCAAATGTAAGAATTTCTGATTTTAGATTTCAGATATTAGATTAACAAAAACTTGAACTTGTGAACAATTAAGCTATCAATTCGCTTTCGCGAAAGCGCTACTCAAAGTAAATTTTGAACTATTTAATATACTTTGCGCGGGCTTCGACTTCGCTCAGCCTGACAAAACCTGAAACTTTAAACTTGAAACAAAATAAACAAAAACTACCCGTGAATAGTTTCTCCTTTTCCGTAATTGGTAATGATAGATTCTTCAAAAGCTAACCATTCTCTCCAGCGTTTTTCAACATCAATTCCAACTCCATATTTACGAGCGTAAGTGATAAAAGTTGTGTAATGTCCAGCTTCGCTTTCCATTAATTCTCTGTAGAAAACAGCTAATTCTTCGTCTTGAATATTTTCTGAAAGCACTTTAAAACGTTCGCAGCTTCTAGCTTCGATCATTGCAGAGAAAAGAAGTCTTTCTACTAATCCAGAAACACGGCTTCCGTCTCCGCTTCTTTTCATATATTGGTATAGTTCGTTTACGTAATCATCTTTACGTTCGCGACCTAATTTTAATCCTTTTTTGATAATGATATTGTGAACCTGCTCAAAATGATCTACTTCTTCTTTTACTAAAGCCAATAAATCTTGAACCAAATCCTGATGTTCTGGATTGTTTGTAATAATTGTAATCGCGTTTGTTGCTGCTTTTTGCTCGCACCAAGCGTGATCTGTTAAGATTTCTTCGATGTTTTTCTCAACAATATTTACCCATCTTGGGTCGGTTGGCAATTGTAATCTTAATACGCCCATTTTTTTAAGTCTTAAAGTTTGAAAGTCAAAAGTCATAAAGTCATTGGAAAACTTTAAAAGAAAAATCGAAGATCAAAAAACTAAACATAGAAATTCACATTCCTTTTTTAGACTTTTGACCTTCGACTTTAAGACTTTACGACTAATTTTTAATAAGCAAAAATTGGTCTTTCGCTCATCATATCGTTTACTTGTTCAGCAACTTCTTCGATAACAGCTTCATCTGTATGGTTAGATAAAACTTTATCAATAAGTGCAACAATAGTTTCCATATCTTTTTCAACTAAACCACGAGTTGTGATTGCAGCTGTTCCAACACGAATTCCAGACGTGATAAATGGAGATTTATCATCAAAAGGAACCATGTTTTTGTTTACTGTAATTTCAGCTTTTACTAATGCGTTTTCAGCTTCTTTACCAGAAATATTTTTATTTCTTAAGTCAATAAGCATCATGTGGTTATCAGTTCCGCCAGAGATGATGTTGTAACCTCTTTTTACAAAAGCATCAGCCATTGCGTTTGCATTTTTTTGCAATTGCATTGCATAAGTAAAGAACTCATCTTTAAGTGCTTCTCCAAAAGCAACCGCTTTAGCAGCAATAATATGCATTAAAGGCCCACCTTGATTTCCTGGGAAAACAGCTAAGTCTAATAATGAAGACATCATTCTAATTTCTCCTTTTGGAGTTGTTAACCCCTGTGGATTTGGGAAATCTTTCCCCATTAAGATCAAACCTCCACGTGGTCCTCTTAATGTTTTGTGAGTTGTTGTAGAAACAATATGACAATGTGGAATTGGATCGTTCATTAATCCTTTTGCAATAAGACCTGCTGGGTGTGAAATATCAGCAAATAAAATCGCCCCTACGCTGTCCGCAATTTGTCTGAAACGAGCAAAATCCATATCACGAGAATAAGCCGAAGCTCCAGCGATGATTAATTTTGGCTGTTCTTTAGTTGCAATTTCTTGAATTTTATCATAATCTAAACGACCCGTTTCAGCATCTACACCGTAGAATACCGGACGATACAAACGTCCTGAGAAGTTTACTGGAGAACCGTGAGTTAAGTGACCTCCGTGAGATAAATCGAAACCTAAAATAGTATCACCAGGATTTAAACAAGCATGGTAAACAGATGTATTTGCCTGAGAACCTGAGTGAGGCTGCACGTTTGCATATTCAGCGCCAAATAATTCTTTAGCTCTGTCAATAGCAATCTGCTCAATAACGTCAACTACTTCACAACCGCCGTAGTATCTTTTGCCAGGATAACCCTCAGCATATTTATTAGTTAAAACAGACCCTGCTGCTGCCATTACTTCATCACTTACAAAATTCTCAGAAGCAATAAGCTCTAGTCCGTGAATTTGTCTTTCTTTCTCCTCTTGGATAAGATCAAAAATTTGTTCGTCGCGTTGCATTTTTTTGTTTTTCGTTAATTTCACGCAAAAATACAAAAAAACGTTTGTCAAACAGCTAGATTATGATATATTTGACATGTAATTTTTCAACAAACAATTAACATTAAACATGCCAATAACCGCCAACGATACCAATAGAAAATCATGGTTAGAAGTGCCACAAAATAGCGACTTCCCTATTCAGAATATTCCTTTCGGTGTATTTCTTACCAAAGAAAATGTCGTTACTGTAGGAACAAGAATTGGCGATTATGCCATAGATTTAGGGGCTTTGCAGCAATTAAACTATTTTGAAGGAATAGAATTAACCGATGATATGTTTATGCAGGATACGCTAAATGATTTTATTTCTGATGGAAAAAAAACATGGCGTCTGGTTCGAAATCGCATCGCTGAGATTTTTGACGAAACCAACCCGCAGTTAAGAGATACAACAAAACATCGCGATATTGTTATATTTAAAATCGAAGACGTAGAAATGCAATTGCCAGTTTTAATTGGTGATTATACGGACTTTTATTCAAGCAGAGAACATGCTACCAATGTAGGTAAAATGTTCCGTGATCCAGACAATGCATTATTGCCAAACTGGCTTCATATTCCGGTTGGATACCATGGAAGAAGTTCTACAATTGTTCCTTCTGGAATTCCAGTACACCGACCAATGGGGCAAACGTTACCTGCTGGTCATGACACGCCTGTTTTTGGTGCTTCTCGTTTAGTCGATTTTGAATTAGAAACCGCTTTTATTACTACGGATGTGAATGTAATGGGCGAAAATATTTCAACTTATGAAGCTGAAGATTATATTTTCGGAATGGTTTTACTAAATGATTGGAGTGCGCGCGATATTCAGAAATGGGAATATGTGCCTCTTGGTCCATTTTTAGCTAAAAACTTCGCTACTTCAATTTCACCTTGGATTGTAACTATGGATGCTTTGGAACCTTTTAGAACAAAAGGACCTAAACAAGACCCAACACCACTTCCATATTTGCAGACTAAAGGAAAAAAAGCTTTTGACATTCATTTGGAAGTTTCATTAAAACCTGAAAATCAAGAAGAAGAAACTGTAGTTTCAAGATCTAATTTCAAATACTTATACTGGTCAATGAGCCAGCAGCTAGCGCATCATACTTCTAATGGATGCCGTGTAAACTCTGGTGACATGATGGGTTCTGGAACAATTTCTGGTCCAACTCCTGATAGTTTTGGTTCTATGCTAGAATTAACTTGGGGAGGAAAAAATCCGTTGAAGTTAAAAGATGGAAGCGAACGTAAATTTATTGAAGATAATGACACCGTAATTATTCGTGGATTCTGTGAAAATACAGAAGTAAGAATTGGTTTTGGAGAAGTTTCTAGCCAATTGCTACCTCCTTTCATTAAACAATGAAGAGCAGAGCAATCTGAAGAGATATAGAAATAAAAAAACCTTGGCGATAAACCAAGGTTTTTTTTATGCTTTATATTTATCTTGAAAAAGTTGAAAGAAAAAGCTATTTATTCTAAAATTACCTTTACCCAAACCAAACGATGATCTGAACTGGATTCGCGTTTTTCAACTAATTCTGACATTGGTTCGCCTTTGGCAGGCCAGAATACACCGCTGTTAACAACCTTAAATCCGAGTCTGGACGGCAATACATAGTCAGCGCGCATTCTCCAAAAGGCTGTATGATTAACTCCAAAAGGATTTTTAGGACTAAATTCAGCACCACCTTTACTGGCGGGCGTAAAGTCGCTATTAATTTTCGGATTCTCTACTAAAGACTTTATCCCTTCTCTAATAGCATCCTTCTCAACTGGTGAAGCGTTTTGATCGCCCAATATGACAAATCGAGAATTTGAAGACAAACCACCTTTTACCCCTTTATCATCATAAATATACGAAGCCGCATTGTCTGAAATATAATCTCTCCAAAATCGGATTTCATCATGATTTCTTTTTCCATTGCGATCTTCAGTACCATCAAAAGTAGGAGGAGTTGGATGACTGGCTAAAATATGAACGGTTTCATTGCCAATCTGCACAGGAACATCCCAATGAGATTTTGAAGATAATGGAAATTCCTTCCATGCTTTCTTGCTATACCAATCTGATCCATCTGCTTTTTTAGTAATCAATGCTCCAGGCATATCTTTCCATTTAAAATGTTGAAAAGTGCGAACCGCATTAACATCAATAGGATATTTAGACAAAAGCATCATCCCATATTGCCCAGGATACATACCAAATGCCCATGCATCATTTCCAAAATTATCCAACTTTCCATCATTGTTCAAATCATAAGGACTTGGCTGGCCAGTATTCACTGTTGAATAATAGTAATAAGGATAATCGATTACTGCAGCTCCGCCTTGGCTCACATTTAAATAATTTTTAATAAACGCCTTTACACCAAGTTCAGGGTCTTTAATATAATCAAATTCGTTTAGCAAAATAACGTCTGGTCTAACGGTCTGAATAATCTGGGCAATATTCCTGATTTGAGTATTATGCCCTGAATTAAGCTGATAAATCAATATTTGCTCCGATTTTCCCATTGCGCCTTTTGGAGAATAATTATCAGATTCCATACTCACATTGTAGGTAGCAAATGTAAGTTCCGTTTTTTTCTTCGACTCAGATTGTGAAAATAAAACTCCGGAAGAAAGCACGGAAAGGACAAAAAATATTTTCTTCATATAAAATTAAATCTGCATTTCTGCATTGTTGAACATACGAATATAAGAAGGATGTTGGGACACATGACAAATCCGTCTGTTAAATATACAACAAAAAAAGCTGCCACTTTTGGTGACAGCTTATATGACACAAGAAAGTCTCTGTATATCTGATAATTTTATCACAGATTAAAAAAATCAAAGCGATTATTTTATAATCTGTGGCTACTATTTTTATGCAGGAATCTGCTGACTTAAGCAATGCAAAGTTCCGAACCCCCAAATGAAATCAATACAACTTATACCGATAACTTCTCTATCAGGGAAACATTCTGCTAAAATATTCAATGCTACTCTATCGTTACTATCGTTAAATGTTGGCACTAAAACACAATTATTCAAAATCAAGAAATTAGCATAACTTGCTGGCAATCTTAAATCTTCAAAATCAACGCGTTTTGGCATTGGCAAAGCTACAATTACTGGAGATTTTCCGTTTTCTAATTTCGCATTTTGCAAACGCTTCAAATTATCCTGCAAAGGTTTGTAGTTTGAATCGTTTTTATCCGTTTCTACAATTGTAACAATCGTATCTTCGTTTACAAATCGGCATAAATCGTCGATATGTCCGTGAGTATCATCTCCTTCAATTCCGTCGCCTAACCAAATTACATTGGTAACGCCAAGATATTCTTTAAAAACTGCTTCGTAATCTTCTTTAGTAAAACCAGGATTTCTCAACTGAATTGTTGGATGCATTAGACACTCTTCAGAAGTCAGTAAAGTTCCCTTTCCGTTTACGTCAATTGCTCCACCTTCAACAATTACTGGTTTTCCTTTGTACATTACCTGCGTTAACGGAACATCAATAAAATCAGCAACCTTGCCTGGAACAAATTTATCTAATTGATAATTTTTATATTTTGCCCAACCGTTGAAATTGAAATTCAACGCTTCTCTTTTCGAACCATTTTTCACAATAATTGGTCCAGAATCGCGCATCCAGCTTCTATTGGTTTTATGAATAATATAAGAAACATTTTTAAGGTTTACGCGCGCTCTTTCAAGCATATCAGCTACTTTTTCTTTTAGCTTTTCATCAGCAACCACTAAAAAAACAGTTTCAAAAGTCGCCACTTTTTTTATAAATTCTACAAAAGCCCATTGAACGGCTTCATATTTTCCCGGCCAATCGTTACCATTATGCGGAAAGCACAATACGATTCCTTGTTGCTTTTCCCATTCTGCTGGAAATCTTCTATTATTTGTTGACATAAATAGGTTCTAATTTAGAAAGTGCAAAGATAAGCATTCGTTAGGATTATAAAACATTTGATTGAAATTCGTCAATAATTTCACAAAAATTATCCTGCAAAATTTAAGTTAAAGATTAAATAATACAGACTTAATATTTAACACAGAGCTCAGAATTACTTTTGCCAAAACTAAAAACTAACACATGAAAAATTTATCTCTATCATTATTGGCTGCTCTTTTTATATTGGCAAGCTGTAACAATGATGAAAATTCAAACAGCGAACCAGAAGTTGTTGTCAATGAAAATCCTGGAACTTTTAAAGAAATAGGTTCTGTTACAATTGGCGGAGAAGCTGCTGCTGAAATTTCTGCTTACTGCGAAAAAACAAAACGTCTTTTTACTGTAAACAACAGCGGTGTAAACCAAATCGACATTATTGATATTACAGATCCGACAAAACCACTTAAAATCGGAAAAATTGATTTAGTTGCTTACGAAGGTGCTGCAAATAGTGTTTCTGTTTTTGACGGAAAACTGGCGGTTGCTTTAGAATCTACTGTAAACAAACAAGGAAATGGAAAAGTAGTTGTTTTTAATACTTCAGACTATAGCTTAATCAAGCAAGTGGCTGTTGGTGCTTTACCAGATATGATTACTTTTTCTCCAGACGGAAAATATATCATGACTGCTAATGAAGGCGAGCCAAATACAGATTATTCACAGGATCCAAACGGGACTATTTCTATTATTGAAACTAGCACTTATAATGTGACAACTTTAGATTTCGCATCATTTGCAGGTCAGGCAGAAACATTGAAAAAAGATGGTTTTAGGGTTTCAAAATTTGCTAAAAGTTTTGCGCAAGATATCGAGCCAGAATACATTACTATTTCTGATGATTCTAAAACTGCTTGGGTAACATTGCAAGAAAATAATGGTGTTGCAAAAGTTGACTTAACTTCTAAAACTATTACTTCCATTTATCCATTAGGATTAAAAGATTACAACACAGCTGAAAACGCAATTGATGTAAGCGATAGTGACAGCAAAATTGCTTTTAACCCTTGGAAGGTAAAAGGGCTTTATATGCCAGATGCGATCAGCCATTTTACAGTTAACAATACTCCTTATTTTGTTACTGCAAATGAAGGTGATGCAAGAGAATACACAGCTTACACTGATGTGAAACGCATGAAAAGCATGACGCTTGATGCAACAGCTTTCCCAGATGCTGCTACTTTAAAATTAGACGCAAATTTAGGAAGATTAAATCTTGTTGCTGACATGGGAGATACTGATGGAGATGGAGATTTAGACCAAATGGTAAGTTTTGGAGGAAGATCTTTTTCTATATGGAATGGAACTACTGGGAAAATCGTTTTTGACAGCAAAAATGATGTTGACAAGAAAACAAACGAATTAGGCACATATGACGATAAGAGAAGTGACGATAAAGGTTCTGAGCCAGAAGCTGTAGTTGCAGCTAAAATGGGCAATCAAAACATTTTATTTGTTGGCTTAGAAAGATCTGATGCTTTTATGGTTTATGATGCTACAAATCCAACTTCGCCACAATATTTACAAACTGTAAAAACAGGTGATGCACCAGAAGGCATTCTTTTTATTCCGGCTTCAAAAAGTCCAACAAAAAGAAGCTTATTGGTCGTAAGCAGCGAAGGAGATGGATCTGTTAAAATTTATCAGCCCGATTTAAAATAATAACTCTTTTTTAGGATAGCCAAAAGGACAAAATGTGAATTTTGTCCTTTTTTTATGCTTCCTATTACACTTATTTTAACGTATTTACATAATTAAAAGCTAAAATATGGGAATTATGTAAGAGCATATACAACACATTCTAAAATTCGACCTCTAATTTTGTTCATGAGTTTAAAATAAAAACAATTTAATTTTTGATATCATGAAAAAGAAATTAGTATCAGTATCACTTTTATTACTATCATTTGCTGCAGGCGCTCAAAATATGGCTACCACTTCTACAAAACCTAACGTAGATCAAGAATTCAACAAATGGTCGATCGAACTTAATGGCGGGGTTAACAAACCAACCAGAACAATGACTCCAGGTTATACTACCGAATCATTAAACTTTTTTCACGGAGATTTAGGTGTTAGATATATGTTTAGTCCAAAGTTTGGGGTAAAGCTTGATGTTGGTTACGATCAATTTAAAGAGAAAAAAGATACTCCAGATTTTGAAAGCCGCTACGTGAGAGCAAGTTTACAAGGGGTTATCAATGTGGGACGCGCTTTAAATTTTGAAACTTGGACAAACACAATTGGTCTTTTAGCTCATGGTGGTTTCGGGGTTTCTCAAATTAGCACAGAAACTGGATTTGGAGGTCAGGATTATATGGCTCACGGAATTGCTGGTTTAACTGGACAAATTAGATTAAGTGACAGAGTAGCTTTGACAGGTGACCTTACCGGAATTGTAAACGGGAGACAAAACTGGAATTTTGACGGAATGGGCAATACTTCCACAGGTTCATTTGATGGCGTTTTATTAAATGCTTCTGTAGGTTTAACGTTTTACTTGGGTAAAAACCAAAAACATGCTGACTGGGTTGGCGAAGAAGATAGAATTGGCGAATTGGAAAAAAGAGTGGACTTAATCGAAACTGGTCTTATAGATTCAGACAAAGATGGAGTTGCTGATTTATACGATTTAGAACCAAATTCTATCGCAGGAGTTGCTGTTAATACAAAAGGACAATCTATTGATACTAATCAAAATGGTGTTCCAGATGAGTTAGAAAGCTACCTAGATAAAACTTACGAGAAGAAAGGCGCTGGAACTGCTACAAACAATACAGTTGAAGAATTAATCAATGGTGGTTATGTAAATGTTTACTTCGACTTCAATTCGTCTAAACCAACAAATGCATCTTTATCAGGCGTAGATTTCTTAGTGAAATATATGAAAAACAATCCTGGAAAATCGGCTGACATTATTGGATATGCTGATGAAATTGGAAATTCTAACTACAACACTGAATTGTCTAGAAAAAGAGCTGAGGCTGTTAAAAAAGTAGCCGTAAATGCAGGAATTGATGCATCAAGATTGAATGTAATTGCTAACGGAGAAGATACTTCTGTTAATAAAAGTTCTAAAGAGGCACGTCAGATCGTGAGACGAGTTACTTTCCAAGTGAAGTAATCTATATATAAAGCTAAAAATGAGAAAAAGAGCTGTTCAATGGACAGCTCTTTTTGGTTATAAAATAGAATTATTGACAAATTTTTAAATGAAATGATTTCAAATTAGTTTACAATTTGAATAAAGCTTCGGAGAAGCGAAATATTTATAGAATTTTCTATAAGACAAATAAAAGAAGCTCCGGAGGAGCGACATATTTTTCCGACTGAACATGTCGCTCCTCCGGAGCTTTATTTTGTATACATCTGTTCTTTTCTATTGATATTTCGCTTCTCCGAAGCTTATAAAAAAAAAAAAAAAAGAGCTATCTTTTCAGATAGCTCTTTCTAATATAATTTTAATCAAATTATTTATCAATCGCTCTTTTTGTAATATCACCAAAAGCATCAATTCTTCTGTCTCTGAAAAACGGCCAGTTTTGGCGAACATTTTCTTGTAAATCTAAATCAACCTCAGCAATTAAGATCTCTTCTTTATCATGAGATGCTTGAGCTAAAATTTCTCCTTGCGGTCCAGCAATGAAAGAAGCTCCCCAGAATTGAATTCCTTCTGTTCCTTCAAGGTATTTTTCAAGACCAATTCGGTTAGCTGCTGCTACGAAAACACCATTTGCAACGGCATGTCCTTTCATCACGTTCATCCAAGCGCCATACTGATTTTCTCCGTATTGTTCTTTTTCTTTAGGATGCCATCCAATTGCTGTTGGATAAAATAAAACCTCTGCTCCTTTAAGCGCTGTAATACGAGCCGCTTCTGGATACCATTGATCCCAGCAGATTAACGTTCCAACAGTTCCTTTTTTAGTTTCTATCGCTTGGAAACCTAAATCACCTGGAGTGAAGTAGAATTTTTCATAGAAATGAGGATCGTCTGGAATATGCATTTTACGGTATAAACCTGCTTCAGTTCCATCAGTGTCAATAATATAAGCACTGTTATGATAGATTCCAGCCATTCTTTTTTCGAAGAAAGGAACAATAATTACTACTCCTAATTCTTTTGCCAATTCGCTGAATGCAATAAATGAGGTACTGTAAAGTGGCTCTGCTAATGCAAAATTCTCTACATCTTCACTTTGGCAGAAATAATGACTGCTATATAATTCAGGAAGTAAGATTACCTCAGCACCTTGACTTGCAGCATCTCTTACCCAGCTGATACATTTTTTAAGATTGTTTTCGGCAACATCATTCAGATTTAACTGAATAACCGATATTTTATACTTTCTTTTCGCCATGACATAAAATTTAAGAGTGCAAAAATAGTAAATTTTAAAGGAATGCCAAAGTTTAGAATTCCGTCTAACTTAATACAAAAAACAAAAAACCATTTTACATTGATTTAAAATCTCTGTAAAATGGCTTTATCAACCTAAAAAAATTCAACTAAGTTTGTTGTTATTCAATCACTACTTTTTGAGTAAGAAATTCAGTTTCTGATTTCTTGAATTTAATTTCGAAAGTTCCTTTTGTAGCAGACTTAAATTTGTAAACTGTCTTTTTTGGTTCAGGCACTTGCTGCGTGCAAACTTCTGATGGATATTTTGCAATTACTTGCAAGCCTTTTACAGAACCAATTGTTACTTCTGAGATTTTATCAAATTCTGCACAAGCATTATCAACTGTGTAAGTCACATCGTAGCTCAATTCATCATTTACTTTTCCTGTTGCTGGTCCTTTAATTTCGGTTACCAAAGCGGCCTTTGTATTTGGAACTGGTGTTTTATCATTATCATCGTCGTTACTGCATGAAACAAATCCAATTGATAAAAATAATACTACTAAAGCTGTTTTTAATCTAAAACTTTTCATATAAAATAATAATTAATTGTTAATTACTATGAAGACGTGCCTTGGTTGCAAAGGTTGCTTATAAAAAACGTTAAAAAATCTTGATCAACCATTAAACAACTATAAATCAATAGCTTATTTTATAAAAAAATATTTAAAAATTACCGTTATTTCTTATGAAAATAAAAAAATCTCAATAGCCCCGATCAAAGTGATATCCTTTTTATCCGCTTTTTTGCGGATGAAAAGATTTAACGGAGAGCGGGACTAAACGTGCTTTTGAAAATGAGTTGATATGCTTCTAAAACAAAAAAACACCAGTGCTAAACTGATGTTTTTAAAATATATTTCTTGAAGTTATATCTAAGCCGTTTTCTTTTTAAAAATCTTTTTGAAAAGATTCACAAACAGTAAAACTACTAAACCTAAACCTAATCCAACTGTAAATTCTTTGATGATAGAAGGAATTTTAATTTCTTCTGACAAATGGTGAAAAAATGGAATATAATGTACAAATATTCCACCTGCTACTAAAAGAAGTGCAATTGTCCCCACAACTGTCAAGCCCTTTATAACCAATGGAAGAGCTTTAACCAATAAATTTCCAATAAATCTTGACGGACTTTTTTCGCTTTTGCTAAATTTTATAAGTTTATAACCCGCTTCATCCATTCTGACAATCAGGGCTACAATTCCGTAAACTCCTATTGTTGCAACCAATGCAATTATAGATGTTACAACAATTTGTTGTGTTAACGGTTCCTCTATAACTGTTCCTAACGCAATAATTACGATTTCTACAGATAATATAAAGTCGGTTACGATCGCTGATTTTATTTTTCCTTTTTCAAGTTCTAGAATCTGCTCCTCGGTAAGAGCCTCGTCTGTTATCCCTTCTGACTCATCGTGTTTATGAGGAAAAACAAATTCATAAATTTTTTCAGCTCCTTCATAAGCTAAAAATAATCCCCCAAGCACTAAAATTATTATGATTGCAATTGGTAAAAAAGCACTTAGCAAAAATGCAATTGGTAGAATAATAATTTTATTGAGTAAAGAACCTTTACTAATTGCCCATAAAACAGGCAATTCTCGTGAAGATGCAAACCCAGAAGCTTTTTCTGCATTTACAGCTAAGTCGTCACCAAGAATTCCAGCAGTTTTCTTTGCAGCAACTTTACTCATTACTGCAACATCATCCATAATTGCTGCGATATCATCTAATAGAACAAAAAAACCTGAAGCCATTTTTAAAATTTATTTTTAGTGATGCGAATCTAGACATTTTGACTTAATCTGCCCAATATTAGAGCGTCAAAATTTTTCTTTTTATTCGTGTTTTTCTGTAGATGAAATCTAACTGCATTGTCCTAAAAGAACCCACAGAATAATAAAAACTATAATAGTTCCGAAACAGCCTCCACCTAACTTCTTAGCGCCATATCCTGCTAATAATCCTCTGAAAATATTGTTCATGATTTTGATTTTTTTTGATTAATAATTTGCTGATTTTTAAAACTTTAAAATTGATTATTTCTTTAAAATTTGTTGTTATAAGAAAAACGCAAAAAGTTTCAGAATTCACGGATAAAAAAAAACACCTCAAATAAAATTGAAGTGCTTTTGTTTTTTATAAAATTAGTCTGTTGTAACAGCGTTCCCTTTATTTAGTAATGTTGCCTTATCTATAAGACCCTGTCCGGTCGGTGGAGCTGGCGGATTTTGACCATTCATATCTATATATTTACCTCCAGCAGGAGAAATACTTAATATTCTACTCAGAATTAAATTAATTTGAGAGCTAGGTAATGCATTTTTAGTAAATACAAGACTTGTCTGATAATTATAAACAGAACTTAGCAAGGGCAGATCAATCGAAGTAAGAATTGAATTATTATTAAAATAAACTCGTTTGCTTTTGGTTAATACAGGAAATGATATTGATGTTAACGATGCATTGCTTGAAATATAATTATCAAACCCATATACCGTTTTAAGAACAGGAAACAAGACAGCACTTAATTTTTCATTATTTTCAATGTATAAATCATTATAAACTTCACTTAGATTATTAAAATTAATTGTTACCAATTTTAAATTATCACTAATATTTAAATTTACTAGATTCTTTACAGCACTTAAATCTAATGTGGTTAAATTTGTTGTACCTATTACATAAATATTTTCTGTCTGAGGTCCTAAATCTCTAGCAATTTGAGTTACTGCTTCTTCATCTGTTACATCACCAGATAACATGATACTTGTTTTTCCTTTATTCACGCTACTTCCAGCATATAAAGCATAAGGAACACTTAAAAGCTGACTCGTGCCACTAATTGTATAATTGGTTCCTCCTGCTGGGTCAATTTCTGTTTTAACAAAATGAGATCCAGCTCCCCAATCTATTCCAGAGAAAGTTCCTGTAACTGGTGTTCCTCCTCCTATTTCTATCGTTGCTAATCCGTTTGCATTTGTTGTTGTGGTTTGAGTTTCTACATAAGATGCTGTTCCTGTTGCAGAACCTAACAAAATACTCGTTTTTATACCTACTAAAGTATTTGCGAGCAAAGTACCATCTGTTTTACGGATCACAGATTGATAATTCATTTTTTGTGGCGCTTGCGCAAATAAGATTGTAAAAGAACTTAATAATAGTAATACCAGAGTAATTTTTTTCATATATCTTTCTACGGTTTTAGATTTTATTTTTTAATAATTTTAAAAGTTTTTATTGCTTTCGAATTGTTATTTACTGCAAGAAAATAAACTCCCTGCGTTAGTCCTTGCATAGAGACTTTTGTTTCTGATGAAGTAATACTTAAAGCTTTTGCTATTATTTTCCCATTGATATCAAATAAATTATAGGATAGCGATTCAAATTTGTTGTTTGCAACGATAAGATTCAGCTCGTCAACAACAGGGTTTGGAAAAGCTGCCATTACTAAACTAATTTCATCAAATTCTTCATTATTTAGCGTTGCTATTTCATAAGGCTGCTGAATTCCCTCTTGTGCCGAGCCACCACTTCCTTGTAATCGTACATCAGCAATTTGTCCTATTGAATAACTTGCAGTTCCGCCAGTACCTGTGCCTTTTCCGCCAGTAACGACAATACTTTCCTGCGAGTATAATTTGGTCACAAATGAAATGCTAGTAAAAAATAAAACTAAAAATGCTCTTTGGTTTCTTTTCATATATTTAAGTTAATAGTTTCAAATCAAATATATGCTATTTCTTACATTATACAACGGGTAAAAAAGAGCAAACTTTACTTTTAATATTAACAAAAAAAGCACCAGCTTTTAACACTGATGCTTTTTCAAGATTAACTAAAAAAAATAATTATTTAACTGTCTGGTTTCTAAAAACCAGTTTGCCATCGAAAGCATCAAGTAAAATGATGCTGTCTGTTGTAATATTTCCTGCCAAAATTTCTTTTGACAATTGATTTAAAACTTCTCTCTGAACCACACGTTTTACTGGTCTTGCACCAAAATGCGGATCATAGCCTTTGTCGGCCAAGTAACCAATAGCTTCTGGAGTTGCATCCATCGTAATGCCTTGCAGAGCCAGCATTTTGGTAACACTCTTCAACTGTAAGTTTACGATTCTCGAGATGTTCTCTACCGTAAGCGGTGTAAACATTACAATCTCATCGATACGGTTGATAAACTCAGGACGAACAGTTTGTTTTAATAATCCTAAAACTTCATTTTTAGCCGCTTCTGTTGCCGCTTCCACTCCGCCTTTAAGATTCTCAAATTTCTCCTGAATAATATTACTACCCATATTTGAGGTCATAATAATAATCGTATTTCTAAAATCGGCCAAACGACCTTTGTTGTCTGTTAAACGACCTTCATCTAGAACCTGCAATAAAATATTGAAAGTATCTGGATGCGCTTTTTCAATCTCATCTAACAATACAACAGAATATGGTTTTCTACGAACAGCTTCTGTCAACTGACCTCCTTCATCATAACCTACATATCCTGGAGGAGCACCAACTAAACGGCTCACACTGTGACGTTCTTGGTATTCGCTCATATCGATACGAGTCATAGCATTTTCATCATCAAATAGATATTCTGCTAAGGCTTTTGCCAGCTCTGTTTTACCAACTCCGGTTGTACCTAAGAATAAGAATGACCCAACAGGTTTTTTCATATCCTGTAAACCTGCACGGCTTCTACGAACAGCATCACTCACCGCTTCTATCGCTTCTTCCTGACCTACTACACGTTTGTGTAATTCATCTTCAAGATGCAATAGTTTTTCTCTTTCTGTCTGAAGCATTTTGGTTACTGGAATTCCTGTCCATTTTGCTACAACTTCTGCGATATCTTCTCTAGTAACTTCTTCTTTAATTAAAGAATTTCCAGATTGGAATTCTAACAATTGTTTTTGTAAAGTTTCCTGACGTTCCTGTGCTTCTTTTATTTTTCCATAACGAATTTCGGCTACTTTTCCGTAATCTCCATCACGTTCTGCACGTTCTGCCTCGTATTTAAAGTCTTCGATTTCGTGTTTTACAGCCTGAATTCCGTCAACGATATCTTTTTCCTGTTTCCATTTTGCATAGATTTCGTTTCGTTCTTCTTTCAGGTTGGCCAATTCCATACCCAAAATTTTCAGTTTGCTTTCTTCTTTTTCACGTTTAATGGCTTCAATTTCGATTTCCAACTGCATAATTTTACGATCCAAAACGTCTAATTCTTCTGGTTTTGAATTGATTTCCATACGCAGTTTAGAAGCCGCCTCATCCATTAAGTCAATCGCTTTATCTGGCAAAAAACGATTTGTGATATATCTTTGCGAAAGCTCAACAGCCGCGATAATCGCTTCGTCTTTAATCTGAACTTTATGGTGCGTTTCGTATTTCTCTTTAATTCCACGAAGAATCGAAATCGCGCTTTCTGTATCTGGTTCGTCAATTAATACTTTTTGAAAACGTCTTTCAAGCGCTTTATCTTTCTCAAAATATTTTTGATATTCATCTAAAGTCGTAGCACCAATTGCTCTTAACTCACCACGAGCCAAAGCTGGTTTCAAGATGTTAGCCGCGTCCATTGCGCCTTCGCCTCCACCCGCTCCTACAAGCGTATGAATTTCATCGATAAACAAAACGATATCTCCATCTGCAGCTGTAACTTCTTTTACAACCGATTTTAAACGTTCTTCAAACTCTCCTTTGTACTTCGCTCCTGCAATCAAAGCTCCCATATCTAGAGAGAAAACGATTTTATCTTTTAAGTTTTCTGGAACGTCTCCGTCCACAATTCTGTGCGCTAAACCTTCTGCAATTGCTGTTTTACCAACTCCAGGTTCCCCAATAAGCATTGGATTATTTTTAGTTCTACGAGTCAGAATCTGCAATACACGACGAATTTCTTCATCACGTCCGATAACTGGATCTAGTTTTCCTGTACGTGCTAATTCGTTTAAGTTTTTAGCGAATTTATTTAGCGAATTATACGTTTCTTCTGCCGAAGCCGAAGTTACTCTTTCACCTTTTCTTAATTCTTCAATAGCCGCTTTCAAACCTTTTCCTGTAACGCCCTGATCTTTTAAAATCTGAGAAACTTTACTTTTTGAGTCAAAAATGGCTAAAATTAAATGCTCGATCGAAACGTATTCGTCGTTCATTTTTTGTGCAATGATTTCAGCTTCATTCAAAGCTTTATTAGCATCTCTGGAAAGCATAACATCTCCTCCAGAAACTTTTGGAAAACTCTGAATTGTACTGTCTAAAATTTGCAAAAACAACGGCACATTTACATTTAATTTTTTTAGAATAAATGGCGCCACGTTTTCATCAACTTCAAAAATTGCTTTGAAAATGTGTTCATTTTCAATTTGCTGCTGGCCATTTCGCTGCGCTAATTGCTGCGACAACTGAATGGCTTCCTGCGATTTAATAGTAAACTTATTTATATTCATATTTTTACGATTTTGATTGATTTTATTTGTTTGACAATTTATAAGATTAAAGTTACGATTTATTGAGGTACTTTTTTAACTCAAATAATTTAACTTTGCATTCAAATATTCAAATTATATTCCATAGTAAAAAAACAGACAAAATGACGTAAAAAATTGAGTTTTTCTTATTTTAACACGTCAAAAAGTCATAAACTAAGTCAAATATGAGTTTTTTCAATTCAATCTTCGGAAGTTCAGAGAACTCAGAAGCAGCAAAAAGCAAAGTAAACTGGACAGAATTAACAGATATGCTTCAATTAATGGAAATCGAAGCTATTTCTAATGAAAAACCAGTTGTCATTTTTAAACACAGCACAAGATGCAGTATCAGCCGAATGGCTTTAAAACAATTTGAAAGAGAATTTGATCTCGAAGAAGCAGTTGATCCATACTTTTTAGATTTGATCGCAAATAGAGATATTTCAAACGAAATTGCAAGTCGATTTGGAGTATATCACGAATCTCCTCAATTGATTTTAATCAAAAACGGAAAAGCAGTTTATGATGTTTCACACAGCGATATTGATGCTGAAACACTAAAAAGCAAGATCTAAGTTATCAGTTATGAATTATGAGTTATGAGTTAATTACTCAACTTAATCACTACAACAAAATTTAAAAATTATAAAGCCTGAAATTATACAAATAATTTCAGGCTTTCATATTTCTACGCCAAGTCCAATTTTAATTCAAATTAGCGCTCAACTCATAATTCATAACTCATAATTTATAATTCACAACTCATAATTAAACTTAAAAACTTCCGTCAGAGCCTCCACCGCTAAAGCCTCCTCCTCCAAACTCCATTGGAGAATCTGTTTTAACTTCTGGTTTCATTCCGAAAGTTGAAGCCACAACTAAAGCTTCTGCATTTAATAAATTATCTGAATGGTTAATTCTATCTGGTTTAAAGGTCATACCGCTTTCTTTTTCTTTTAATTTTTTAATTGAAAAATAAGCAATTGCAAATAAAACTACACCTCCAAGTGTAAGCGCAACCTCAATTGGCAAAACGGAATGATAAAATCGAATGGTATAAATTGAAAATGCAATCGCCAAAAAACTCAGCCAAAGCATTATTCTATCTTTTGCTTTTAAAGCCTGAACCAAATAAAGCACTGGAACGACAAAAGTAAACGCGTAAAAGAAATACGCAAACGGAATATCTGTTCCAGGTTTAACTTCTGTTCCTAAAAGTTCTACAGAAAGCTCTCTTACAACCAAATAATTACAAGAAAGATAAAATAAAACTAAGCAAAAACTATTTGCCAATAATAGTCCATTGTAATAATAACCTTCGCTTAAACGATTCATCATTTTTTTTGTCAAAAAATAAAAAACTCCCGCGAAAATCATTGCTACAAATGGCAAAATAGCTTTTCCGATATCTCCAAATTCAAACATTCCGTAAAATAAAAATGCAGTTGCCGAAATACAGAATACAAGCATTGACAGCACATGCAGATATCTAAGAAACATAAAAAGCGCACCAACCGCTACAAAAAAAGCAATTACCATTTCGTAACCTTCTGTTGTTATACCTATTGCAGCTCCTAAACACAAAAGCGCATTCAATATAAAAGCATCATCTAAACCGTGATTATGATACTCCTGATTGGCAAGCAATTCTACTCCAGCAAACCCAACTGCAGCAAAAATATAACAGCAGATTTTAAAAAATGTATTCTCGGCACTTAGCCCAAACAAAGAAATTGCACCACAAATTGAACCATATAATAGGCAACCCAGCAAAAAGAAACCCACTCTAACTAGAATATTATTCTGGCTTTTTAAAACTGGCAGTTCTTTTTCTATAAATTTCTTCTGCTCTTTACTAATGAAACCTCCTTTATACAAAGCATCCGCTTCATCAGCTAAAACTTCGTTGTCCAATAATTGTTTGTTGTATACTATCATTCTGCTATTTCTTTGTGGAAGTTTTTAATCAGTTTAATGAACATTATAATCGAGCCGACAAAATACGCTGGCAATAGGAATACTAATAATTCCCAAATATCTGAGAAGTCAACATTTTCAAAAACTCTAAACAAAACAATGTTCCCGCCGATGTAAGCATAAACAATCATAAATACATATAACGACATGGCTTTATATTGATAGCTTACCTTATAAAAATAGTATGTTGAACCAGCTAAAATTAGAGCAAAAATTACCCAAATTAAGGTATCATAACCTGTTAGATTACTGATGGCAGCAATACTTACAATATGCAGCGCAAAAGTGAGAAAAACTAAGCTAAAATGGGTTTTGAGCGAAATTCGCTGACTGTAGATTGTCCATAAAACCAATAAAACTCCTAGCATAACTGCAGAATAGCTTAAACTTTGGCTCGCATACAAATTATTACTGTCATTGAATATGTCTTGTGGCGTAACCGAAAGCCCAACATAAGCCGCCAAACCGGTAATCGCAATAGTTAAAACGCTCCTGTTATCAAAGTAATAAGCACAAAAGAAACTTACTACAGTTGGCACTAAAGTTGCTAATCCGTAATGCTCCCCAAAAGGTTTGTATTGAAATTGAAGATATCCGATGAAAATACAGGTCAAAATATTTCCCGCCAAAACCAGATATTCTAAAACAGGATGTTCAAAAGTGGTTTCTGTTTTCTGAAAACCTTTAGAATGCTTGAAACAATAAAAAAAGCAAACCGCAATTACAATTAGAAGCAGAGACAGGATTGCAATATGGCCTATGGTATCAATATTTTTATAAATCAAAATTCCGATTCCTGAAGTAAACAGTAATACTGCTAAATAGAGGAACAGTTTTAATTCTGCGTTTAATGAAAAGATGTTTAGATTCCGATACGTTTTTACTTCTTCAAACTGATTTTCAGTAATTAAGCCTCGCTCAAAAAGATGTAGAGCAGACTGTTCTTTGAATTTTTCCATTGATTTGTTTTAAACTGGCACATCAAATATATGTATTTAGCATGAATTTTCTGCTTTTACTATAAAACCTTTCCTTTTTTTATAACAATGTTTTTGAAGATTACCTTAAAATTAAAAGTGTAAAAACAACATTTACAATTCTATAAATCAAAACTTTAAAACATAAATATTTAATAAATTAATTTGAAATTAATCTGAATCTTTTACATTTGTGCAATCGATTACATTAAACCAAATAAACCACACTTAAATGAAAACAAAACTTATTTTACTAGCATTGCTTCTGCCTTGCTCCTTTCTATTTGCTCAAAATTATTTCATGAGCGCACCTGAAGGATTTGCCGCTTCTGCAACTGGCGGAGGAAGTGCAACTCCAGTAACAGTTACAACTTTGGCCGATTTAACTGCAAAATTAAAATTAACCACTCCGCAAGTTATATTAGTTTCAGGAACTATAAACTGCACATATACCAGTTTGCAGGTAAATGACAAAACCATAATTGGGCTTCCAGGTTCACGATTGGTAAATCTTGATCAAACTGCAGCGGGCTCAGGAATTCTAAGTTTGAAACCTGGTTCTAATAATATTATCATAAGAAACTTAATTTTTGAAGGACCTGGTGCATACGATGTTGACGGACGTGATAATCTAACCTCAGAAGCGACTAATATCTGGGTGGATCATTGCGAATTTCAAGACGGAATGGACGGAAACTTCGACAATAAAGGCGCTGCCGATAACATAACAGTTTCTTGGTGCAAATTCATTTATTTGAAAGCGCCAAAAGCTGGAGGTTCTGGCGGAGCCGACGATCATCGTTTTTCTGATTTAGTAGGTTCTTCTAAAACCGACGCCCCTTCTGATGGTCATTACAGCATTACTTTTAAAAACTGTTATTGGGCTGAAGGCTGCAAAGAAAGAATGCCAAGGGCTAGAAATGCCGAACTTCATATTTTGAATTGCTATTACAATACATCTGTTTCTGGTTCACTAGCGATTGGTTTAGGCGGCGGAAGCAACAATACTACTTGTTATGTAGAAGGGACTGATTTTGCTAAAATCGGAACTGCTTTTAAAAATTACGTAAGTACTGATGGCGGAACAATTGGAGTTGCTTTTACAGATTGTTTGAATGCGCCTGCAAATTCTGGAACTACAGTAGCAAAACCTTCTTATACATATAGCGTTTTGCCAATTGCTAATGTTGCTGGATATATTTCGAACGCTTCATGTGGCGCTGGAGCAACGCTTCAGGTTACTGCTCAAGGCGTTCTTTCTACAAGCTGCAACAATTTGGGACTTAACGACAATACAAATAATCTGGATTTGAAATACTATCCATCGGTTATAAATCGTCTTTTGAACATTGATTTTTCAAGTTCTGATAATGGTATAGCAGAAGTAGATTTATTTTCTTCTAATGGTTCTAAAGTATATTCACATTCGAAAAGTGTTTCTCCTGACGAAAAATTAGAATTAAACGTCGGAAATCTTGCAAAAGGAATTTATGTCTGTAAAGTTCAAATAGACAACCGAAGCAAAACTTTTAAATTAGTAAAAAACTAAATTTCATAAAAAAGGTCATTGATTAATTTCAATGACCTTTAACTTTTTATAGCCTATTTTTAATTAGAAAGCCGCTTTCATTTTATCTTTAATTGCATCAAGGCATAAATTATTGATACTTCCTTCATGCGTGTGCTTTGTAGCTTTTGGAGATTTATACGTGCCTGCTTCCAATTGTTCAGCAACAGCTTTGTAAGCATCTCTAAACGGCATTCCTTCAACTACCATTTCGTTTAAAGTATCTACTGTAAACAAGTAATCGTATTTTTTATCTTCTAAAATATGCTCTTTTACCGTGATGTCTTTTATCGAGAAAATTGCAATATCCAAACAAGCTTTTAAGTTTTGAATAGCTGGAAACAAACCTTCTTTTAAAAGCTGTAAATCTCTATGGTATCCGCTTGGAAGATTATTGGTAATTAATGTGATTTCATAAGGAAGCGCCTGAATCTTATTACATTTTCCTCTGATTAATTCGAAAACGTCTGGATTCTTTTTATGAGGCATGATGCTCGAACCTGTTGTAAGATGCGCCGGAAGACCTATAAAGTCAAAATTCTGGCTCATATACAGACAAACGTCCATTGCAAATTTTGACAATGTCCCTGCAACGCTTGTCATAGCAAAAGCAATCGTTTTCTCAGCTTTTCCACGGCTCATTTGAGCTGCAACAGCATTGTATTTTAAAGTTTCAAAACCTAATTCTTTTGTTGTAAATGTTCTGTTGATTGGGAACGAACTTCCGTAACCTGCAGCAGACCCTAACGGATTCTGATCTACAATTTTTGAAGCTGCGTTCAACATTGTAATATCATCAATCAAGCTTTCAGCATAAGCAGAAAACCACATCCCGAATGACGATGGCATAGCGATTTGTAAATGTGTATAACCTGGCAACAATACATTTTGATGTTTTTCTGCCGATTCCATTAACAAATCAAACAATGTTTTTACCTGTTCTTTAATTGCTTTTAATTCGTCTTTTAAATACAAATGAACATCTACTAAAACTTGATCGTTACGAGAACGCGCGGTGTGGATTTTCTTTCCTGCATCGCCAAGTTTTACGGTTAGAAGATATTCGATTTTAGAATGCACGTCTTCAAAACTGTCTTCGATTTCGAAATTACCTACTACGATATCAGCAATTATTTCATTTAAAGCATCAACTAAAGAAGTTGTTTCTTCTTGAGTTAACAAACCGATTTGTCCTAACATTTTTGCATGTGCAATTGAACCTAAAGCATCGTATTTTGCTAAAACCAAATCCAGCTCACGGTCGTTTCCTACTGTGAATTGTTCGATTTGTTTATCTGTTGGTATTCCTTTTTCCCAAAGTTTCATAGGTACTTTTTTTAGAAACCCGACAGGTTTTTAAAACCTGTTGGGTTTAATTTCGTTTAATTATAATTTAAAGAAATCAGTTAGTATTTTTATATACAAGTCGATTCCTTCCTCAATTTCATTTACAAAAATAAATTCGTCTGCTGAATGCGAACGTAACGTTTCTCCAGGCCCTAATTTCAGAGACTGGCAACTTAAAACCGATTGGTCTGAAAGCGTTGGCGAACCATACGTTGTTCTTCCTAATGCAATTCCTGCCTGAACCAGACCGTGTGCGATTGGAATAGACGAAGCATTTAAGTGCATTGATCTTGGTGTTACTTCGGCGTTTACATTTGCTTTTACAACTTCTAGAATTTCAGCATTTGTATAACGGTCAGTTACGCGAATATCTACTACCAAATCACATTCTGAAGGCACAACGTTATGCTGTTTTCCTGCATTAATCTGCGTTACGGTCATTTTTACGGGACCTAAAACGTCTGAGATTTTGTCGAATTTATAGTTTTTAAACCATTCCATTACCGGAATTGATTTGTATAAAGCATTATCATCGTTTTGATGTGCTGCATGGCTTGCAGTCCCTTTTACTTTTACATCTAAAACTAACAAACCTTTTTCTGCAACTGCTAATTGCATTAAAGTTGGCTCTCCGACAATCGCGCAATCTAGTTCTGGTAAGTGTTTTAAAACGCTGTTTAAACCATTTTTTCCACTGCTTTCTTCTTCTGCTGAAGCCACAATTACAATATTATGCGATAGATTTTGATTTTCGTAAAAATGAACAAATGTCGCTAATAAGGAAACCAAGCATCCTCCTGCGTCATTGCTGCCTAATCCGAATAATTTTCCGTCTTTTTCGATTGCTTTAAACGGATCGTTGGTGTAAGCCTGATTAGGTCGTACAGTATCGTGATGTGAGTTTAGTAAAAGTGTTGGTTTGTTTTCGTCGAAATATTTGTTAAAAGCCCACACATTGTTGTTTTCTCTCTTGAAAGGAATTTCATTCTGATTGAACCAATTTTCGATTAAAAGAGCCGTTTGATCTTCTTCACTTGAAAATGAAGGGGTTTCGATTAGGCTTTTTAATAAACTAATTGCTTCTTGGGTAAGCGTATCTATACTTTTCATAAGTTTGGTTTCTTTGCCACGAAGGCGCGAAGTCACAAAGTTTTTTAATTCAAATCTGTGACATTTTTGATTGGCGCAAATTTCTAAAATTAAATTCTAAAAGCACTGCGCAGTTCCGTTTTTTTGCCACGAATTGCACGAATTTTCACAAATTATCTTTTTGTAACAGATTTAAAATCAAAATAGACTTTTTAATATCTATTTAAAATTATTTTCTCTTTTTTAAGCCGAAAAAAATTAGTGTCAATTTGTATAATTCGTGGCTATATCTTTATAACGTAATCGTTGTATGCGGAACATCTGAATTTTGGAGCATTCTGTGATGTCCAATTTTGATTTTCTGCACGCCTCTCGATAAACTATTGAAACAGTTATCCAATTTCGGAATCATTCCAGAATGGATTACTTTTTCTTCTTTTAGTTTATTGTATAATGGTTCGTTGATTTCTGTTATTACAGATGAATCGTCTTCTGAATCTTGTAAAACACCTTGTTTTTCAAAACAGTATGTTAGTGTAACATCAAAAACTTCTGATAATGCAATTGACAATTCGCTTGCAATGGTATCAGCATTGGTGTTTAATAATTGTCCGTTTTTATCGTGTGTAATCGCACAAAAAACAGGGACAACTCCAGCTTCTAACAAAGTTGCCAGTAATTTGGTGTTGACTTGCTTTACATCGCCTACAAATCCGTAATCGATTGTTGGGTGGTTTCTTTTTGTAGACTGAATTAAATTTCCGTCTGCTCCAGAAAAACCAATGGCATTATTGTCTTTTGCCTGTAACTGCGCTACAATATGTTTGTTGATTTGTCCTGCATAAATCATCACAACAACGTCAAGCATTGGAGCATCTGTAATTCGGCGTCCGTCAATCATTTGAGGAACCAAACCAATACTTTGCGCCATTTTTGTAGCCGATTTTCCACCGCCATGAACTAAAACTTTATAGCCTTCAATTTTAGAAAAATCAGTTAAAAATTGTTCTAATTCTGCCGGATTGTCGATGATGTTTCCACCTATTTTGATTACGGTAACTTTCTTCATGAGGTTCAAAGGTTCAGAGGAACAAAGGGACAAAGTTTAGATTCAGTATCTTAAAACCTCTGAACCTTTGCAACTTTGAACCTTTGTACCTGTAAATTATATTTTTTTAAGAATCTTCTGCAACACTAATTGTGCTGAATACGTTCTGTTATTCGCTTGTTCGATTACGATTGAATTTTCTCCATCTAAAACTTCATCGCTTACAATAACGTTACGACGAACTGGAAGACAGTGCATGAATTTTCCGTTGTTGGTTAAAGCCATTTTTTCGGCAGTAACTGTCCAGTTTGGATCGCTGTTGGTTACTTTTCCGTAATCATTGAAATTACTCCAGTTTTTTACGTAAACGAAATCGGCATTTTCAAACGCTTTGTTTTGATCGTATTCTATTTTGCAATCTAGTGTGATTTCCGAACTCAATTCGTAACCTTCTGGATGAGTAATTACAAAATCCATATCTTTCTGCATCTGCATCATTTCTACAAATGAATTAGCAACTGCCTGCGGTAACGCTTTTGGATGCGGCGCCCAAGAAAGAACCACCTTTGGTTTATCTTTGTGCCTAGGTTTGAATTCTTCCATCGTAATAGCATCTGCCAACGACTGTAATGGATGACGGATAGCGCTTTCCATATTCACGATTGGCACTGTCGCATATTTCAAAAATCCTGAAATTACAGTTTCCTGATAATCTTTTTCTTTGTCTACCAAACCAGCAAAAGCACGGATTGCAATAATATCACAGTATTGAGAAACTACTTCTGCCGCTTCTTTAATATGTTCTGAAGCACCAGAATTCATCACAGCTCCGTCTTCGAATTCTAATGTCCATCCTTCGTTGGTAAAGTTCATTACCATAACGTTCATTCCTAAGTTCATTGCCGCTTTTTGAGTACTCAAACGCGTTCTTAAACTCGGGTTGAAGAATAACATTCCTAGAGTTTTATTTTTCCCTAAACTTTGATTTTTAAGCGGATTTTTTTTGATTTTAATCGCTTGTTTTACCCATTTTGATAATGAGTTGATATCTTTTATTGAAATATAGTTCATTTGTTTTCTTTTGTTTTTTTTTAATCAATCTTCTTGTAATATGTTTTCTTTTTTCCCAGATAAGCTTCTTCAGCTTCAAAAGTAATTGGATACAACTTTCTGCCTTTTATAAACAATAATTTTGTCATCCAGCTTACCATAGGATTTTTATCTTCAGCATCACTTTCTGACACAAAAATCTCAATATTATTTGTATCTAATTTTGGATAAAAAGTATTTTCAACTAAGCCACTCTTATCATCGTCTAAATGAAAAAAATCTTTAATTTTTATTTTCTTAATTTCTATTTTAGGTAAAATTAAAACACCAGATTGATCTGTTTCAATATATTCTCCGTCATTAATCGAAACTTTCCATTGTATTTTCGAATCTTCTCCACTCTCACCAATTTTATAAACCTGCTGATAAACAATCGAAATTCTAGTTGAATTTAAATTTCTGTCATTGGTTTCTAATATTTTTGTAGGTCTGGAAAAATAAACCTTATCAGGAGTTAATTTCAGTGTATCCTTAACCTTTAAATATTTACCTTTTATAATTCCTCTTCCTAATATATCCTGACTATAATGAAATTCAAAAGTGCCCGTTTTATAAAATTGATAAGCAAAACAATTTGGACCTACCTTACATATTTCATGTCTAAATTTCCCATCAATCTGAGCATTCAGCTTCAATGAAAAGATTACTAATATTAAGGTAATTACTTTCATATTTTAATTACAATATCTTAGTAAAAGGAATTTCATCTTTCAATGCTTTTAAAATAAAATTATCATTTAATCCATTTACAATCCAAGTTTCGATATTCGCTGCTTTTGAAATCGCGGCTGCTTCTATTTTAGACTGCATTCCTCCTGTTCCGTGTGATGATTTTGAATCTCCGATTTCTTTTTCAAGCGATTTCAAATCATTTACCAATTTGATCGTTTCCGGATTCTCATCGTGAATTGAATCTTTCGTATAAATTCCGTTTGTATTGGTGGCAATTATCAGAATATCAACATTTAAAAGAACCGCTGTTAAAGCCGCTAATTTGTCATTATCACCAAACCGAATCTCATCTGTTGCAACGGTATCATTTTCATTGATAATCGGAATGTAATTATTTTTAACCAGTACATTAATGGTATTTACAATGTTCTTTTTGGTCTGTTCTTTTTCGAAATCCGAATAAGAAAGTAAACACTGCGAAGTATTTAATCCTAAATCTTTAAAGTTTTCATTGTAAATCCGCATTAAATGAGGTTGCCCGATTGAAGCTAAAGCCTGTTTTACAAAAACATCTTTGTCTTGATTGTCCAATTTTACAAACTGCTTTGCTGCCGCAATTGCTCCTGAACTCACTATGATAAACTCATACTCGTCGTTTAAAGCGGCAATCTGTATTCCGAGGTCTTCAATCTTTCCCCGCGAAATATGATTGGTTTCTTTGGTTAAAGTATTACTTCCTATTTTTAATAAAATCCGTTTTTTCATCTTGTAATTTGCCACAAAGGCGCTAAGGCACAAAGTTTTTTTTAAAATCTAATAAGGCTTCAACTTTTTTAATTCTCTAATTGACACATTATCTAATTATCTCAATTACCTAATCTGTCCTTCTCCGTAAACATACCATTTGTTTGTTACGAGATGTTGAAGACCAATTGGACCACGTTGATGCAATTTATCAGTACTTATGGCTAATTCTCCACCAAGACCAAATTGTCCGCCATCTGTGAAACGGGTTGAAGCATTTTGGTAAACAGCCGCGGCATCGATTGATTCCATAAACTGCTGTGCAACTTCATCATCTCTAGTTATAATTGCTGCAGAATGTCCTCCGCAGTACTTATTGATCTTATCAATAGCATGTTCCTGAGAATCGATGGTTCCGATTACGATTTTATAATCCAGAAATTCTTCGTACCAAATATCTTCGTTTTCGATTGTTTTAGTGTTTTCGAAATACTCTAACGATTTATCTACAATAACCTCCACTTTTGATTCTATTAACTCTTCAATCAGCATCGCTGCGAAACCTTCAAAATTGGGCAGTTTAGAATCTATTAAAACTTTATCTAGAGCATTACAAGCCGAAATTTTAGATGTTTTAGCATTCAAAATCACTTTTAGAGCCAAATCAGTATCTGCTTTTTCATGAACGTAAACAAAATTATTCCCTCGTCCGCTTACAATTACGGGGCAAGTTGCATGTGCTTTTACAAACTCAATTAGTTTTTCTCCACCTCTTGGTACAATTAAATCAACTTTTTGAGTTGGTTTTTCTAAAAAAGCTTGAGTTTCTGTTCTGTTGTAATTCAGATATTCAACCCAATCTTTTGAAACTCCGTTTTCTTCTAAAGCTTTATGCCAAAGACTTACGATTTTTAAATTCGATTTTAAAGACTCTTTTCCTCCTTTTAATAAAATCTTATTTCCAGATTTAAAAGCAATTCCGCCCGCTTCAATTGTAACGTCTGGACGAGATTCGTAAATGATTAAAATCGTTCCAAAAGCAGCGGTTTTATTCACCACTTTTATTCCATTATCATGTGTAAAATGAAAACGCTCCACGCCAACGGGATCTTCCTGAGAAGCTAATTGATTTAATGATAAAATCATCTCATCGACTTTTTTATCATCTACTTTTAAGCGTTCTTCCATCGCTAAATCTGAGCCGTCGTAATCTGATAAATCTTCTTGATTGGTCAAGATTATCTGATTCCGCTCCTGCTCGACCAGCTTTGCCATAGTCCGCAAAACCGCATTACGTGTTTCAATTGATAATGGTTTCATAATTTCAAGTGGGTTGGTTGTTTTTTGGTTGTTTCTTTTTCGGAAACTTTATTTTAAACCTGACGGGTTTTGGAAACCCGTCAGGTTTAATATTGAGAATTAGTTTTTTAATTCTTCTAAACTTTCTTTTAAAGCTTTTACAAACGTATCAATATCAGCTTTTTTTACAGTTAAAGGCGGTAAAATTCTTAATAGATTTTTATTGTTTGCGCTTCCTGTAAAAATGTGCTTTTCGATGATTAGTTTCTTTCTTAAAGCTGCAACATCAAAATCAAACTCTACTCCTAGCATTAATCCTTTTCCTTTTACTTGTTTAATGCCTTCAACATCTTTGATTTTTTCTAAGAAATATTCATAAACTTCGTTTACATTTTTCTGTAAATCAAACTTTTCAATTACATCTAAAACTGCAATTCCTGCGGCACAAGATAAGTGGCTTCCGCCAAAAGTAGTTCCTAATAATCCGAAACTTGCTTCGAATTTTGGAGAGATTAAAATGGCTCCAACCGGAAATCCGTTCCCCATTCCTTTTGCAACTGAAATAATATCAGCGTTAATTCCGTGATGTTGGAACGCGAAGAATTTTCCGCTTCTTCCATATCCTGACTGAACTTCATCTAAAATTAAAACGACATCATGTTTTTTACATGCTTTTTCTAAAGCTTGGAAAAATTCAGTTGTTCCTTGGTCTAAACCGCCAACTCCTTGAATCCCTTCGATAATTACTGCTGTAACATCACCTTTAGCTAATTCAGCTTCAACTAATTCGATTTGATTTAAGGGTAAAAAAGTAACTACTTGTTGCGCATTTATTGGAGCAACAATCTTTTTATTATCTGTAACTGCAACTGCCGCAGAAGTTCTTCCGTGGAAAGAATTATCAAAAGCCACAACTCTTGATTTTCCGTTATGGAAAGAAGCTAATTTTAATGCATTTTCGTTTGCTTCAGCTCCAGAACTGCATAAAAACAATTCGTAATCTTCAAGACCTGAAAGTTTTCCTAATTTCTGAGCCAATTCAACCTGTAAAGGATTTTGAATAGCATTAGAATAAAATCCTAAATTATCTATCTGATTTTTAAGTCTTGCTACATAATCTGGCTGTGTGTGCCCTATAGAAATCACACCATGTCCGCTGTATAAATCTAAATATTCTACTCCTTTGTCGTCAATAATGGTACAATCTACTGCTTTTACTGGAGTTATGTCGTATAATGGGTAAACGTTGAATAAGTTCATTTTTTGTTTTGTTTAATTGTTTAATCGTTGATTTGTTTAATCGATTAACCGAATTAACGATTAAACGGTTAACCAACAATCTAAAATCCGCTTGGTTTCAAATGTAAACCTGTGGTTTCTTCTAATCCGAACATTAAATTCATGTTTTGAATTGCTTGTCCTGAAGCACCTTTGGTTAAGTTATCGATAATTGATGTTATGAGAACCCGGTTTCCTTTTTTCAATAAACTAATGATACATTTATTCGTTTGCACCACTTGTTTCATGTTGATGTTTGTTGTGGTGATGGTTACGAAAGGTTCGTTTTTATAGAACTCTTCGTATTTAGCAACCAATTGCTCCAAACTATCATCACATAATGTATATAATGTTGCAAAAATTCCTCTTGGAAAATCTCCTCTGTTCGGAATAAAAAGCAATTCGCTGTCAAAATCATCCTGCAATTGCACCAAACTTTCTGAAATTTCTCCTAAATGCTGGTGTTCAAAAGCTTTATAATGCGACATATTATTGTTTCTCCAACTGAAATGAGAAGTTTCAGAAAGACTTACTCCTGCTCCTGTGCTTCCTGTTGTAGCGTTAATATGTACATCATTATTCAGCAAATTATGTTTTGCTAAAGGCAATAGAGCCAACTGAATAGCAGTTGCAAAACAACCTGGATTTGCGACATAATTTGTCTTTTTGATTTCCGCTTTATTGATTTCAGGCAATCCGTAAATAAAATCTTTTCCTTCAAAATGAGCATCTTTGTTCAATCTGAAATCATTTCCTAAATCAATGATTTTAGTATGACTCGCAAACTGATTTTCTTTCAAAAATGAAATCGATTTTCCGTGACCTAAACACAAGAAAACAACATTCACATTTGGGTTGATTTCAGCTGTGAAATTCATTTCGATATCACCCATCAAATCGTGGTGCGCTACTGAAAGCGGTTTCCCTGCGTTTGTGGTACTGTAAACAAAATCAATGTTTACTTTTGGGTGATACATTAAAATTCTGATGAGTTCTCCAGCCGTGTAGCCCGAACCACCAATAATTCCGACATTAATCATGATCTAATTTGTTTACAGATGAGAATATGTTTTGTGCATTTCCTAAAATCTTAATAAATCCTTTTGCATCGTCAGATGTCCAAGCATTGTTCATTTCTCCGTATTGACCGAAACCTGTGTTCATCAAATCGTTTTCAGATTCGATTCCGTCAAGTGAGAAATGGTATGGTTTTAATGAAACGGTTACCGTTCCGTTTACTGTTTTTTGAGTGTCTTGCAAGAAAGTTTCAATGTTTCTCATCACTGGATCTAAGAACTGACCTTCGTGAAATAACATTCCGTACCAGTTTCCTAATTGTTCTTTCCAGTATTGCTGCCATTTTCCAAGAGTATGTTTCTCTAATAAATGGTGCGCTTTAATGATAATTAACGGAGCAGCGGCTTCAAAACCAACTCTTCCTTTAATTCCGATAATCGTATCTCCCACGTGAATATCTCTACCAATTGCATAAGCACTAGCCAATTTTTCAAGAGCTACAATATTGTTTGATGGTTTATCTGTTTTTCCGTTTAAACCAACTAATTCTCCCTGTTCAAAATGAAGCGTTACTTTTTCTTCACCATCTTTTTGCAATTGCGAAGGATAAGCTTCACTTGGCAATGGCTGACTTGAAGTTAAAGTTTCTTTTCCACCAACACTTGTTCCCCAAAGTCCTTTATTGATAGAATATTGCGCTTTTTCCCAAGAATAGTGAACTCCGTTTTGAGCCAAATAATCCACTTCTTCTTGTCTTGAAAGTTTTAAATCTCTAATTGGTGTAATAATTTCAATTTCTGGAGCAATCGTTTGGAAAATCAAATCGAAACGAATTTGGTCATTTCCTGCACCAGTACTTCCGTGAGCGATTGCAGTTGCTCCTACTTTTTTTGCATATTTTATAGCTTCTATTGCCTGAAAAACACGTTCTGCACTTACTGATAACGGGTAAGTATTGTTTTTTAATACGTTTCCAAAAATCAGATATTTAATAGCTTTATCGTAATATTTATCTAATATTGTTAAGTTGGCATGTTGTGCACTTCCTAACTCATAAGCTCTTTTTTCAATAGCTGTTAATTCTTCAGCAGAAAATCCTCCTGTATCTACCAGAACAGTATGAACTTCGTATCCTTTTTCATTTTTTAAATATTTCAAACAATACGAGGTATCTAATCCTCCGCTATAAGCTAATACTACTTTTTTCATTTTTTATAATTTAGGCTAATACTTTCGTATGTAGCAGTTTGAGATTTTTTCTAATTAATTGGTTAAACAAAAAATGCAATTATTTTATTTAAAAATAAAGCTTGTTTTATTTTTCTAAGCCTGTTTAGAACTGCCTCGTTAAAAGGATGTCTTGGCGGTGTTTTTTGTTTTTCTTTTGGGTCGTATAGCATTCCTGTACAAAGGCACATTTTGTTTTCTTTGCTCTGTAGAATATGATAATTTGTACACGTTTTACAGCCTGCCCAAAAACTTGGATCGGTTGTCAATTCTGAGAAAGGGACTGGTTTATATCCTAGTTCAGAGTTAATTTTCATAACCGCCAAACCCGTTGTAATGCCAAAGATTTTAGCATCTGGAAATCTTTTTAAAGAATAATCAAAAACTTTCGATTTTATCTTTTTTGCCAAACCATGACTTCTATAATCTGGATGCACAATTAACCCAGAATGCGCAACGAATTTTCCGTGCTGCCAACTTTCTATGTAGCAAAAACCTGCAAATTTTCCGTCTGCCAAAGCAATCATTGCATCACCATTTGCCATTTTTTTCTGAATGTACTCAGGAGTTCTTTTAGCAATCCCCGTGCCTCTTAATAAGGCAGATGATTCTATTGTATCGCAGATTTCCTGCGCATACTTAAAATGTTCTTCTTGAGTTACAACAATAGAGATCTTCATTTCAATTATTGAAGTTAGAGTTAAAAATTAAAGCATATTGATTCGCTTGAAATCCCGAATTGAATCCAATAAAATTAAGCATAAAAGAAGTAACACTCTCAAAATCAAAAACTTGATTAAGAAAATTTACAAAAAAATAAATAGTTTTAGGATGTGTTTGTCCAATGGACAAATTATGTGATTTCAAAATGAAAAATGGATATGAATAAATATACGGCTATAAAACTCAGTGAACACTATATAGCTAGTGTCCGTACTTCGGGAGAAGTAATCGGTGAGTTTGTCCGTGACAAAGAAGTTATATGTAAACTTATTTTATTCATCGGTGCAAAAGTACATTATTTTTTTATTTCCAAAACAAAAAATTAAAATTCTAACATTTTTTTTGCGTTTTGTGAATATACAGAAAAACAAAACCCGATAATCATTTCTAATTATCGGGTTTTTAATGCATTATATTTTAACAACATTATTTTTTTTTAAACGGAATCACTTGCCCATTTCCGGTAAGTATCAAATCGAAACCGTTTTTAGCTTCATTAAATTTAATTTTTAAACCAGCTCTAGCAGATTCAAAAGTATCTTTTTCGTTTTCAACAGGCTTCAATGCAAATTTAGGATAGTTTGGAAGTTCAGCATTTAAAACACTGTTTTTCTCTGTCAATTCAATTGTCAAAGGCGATTTTGACGTAACATAGCTACCAACAAAAGGATCTAAAATAATATCTTTTTCTATTTTTCCTTTTCCTGCTGTCCAAACATTATTAGACGAATTATTATCTGGAAAAGCATGATCTGGATCTAAAGTAATACTTTCAATCTCTTCAGTAGAATTGTGCTTAAAAGACCAAGAATTATTTCTTTGCCAAATTTCTACCGGCAAATTAACTCTCGTTACTTTTCCGTTTTTTGTTTTTACATCTAAAACAATTGGCATTGGCATTTTATCAAAATTTTCAACTGTGATTACAGCACCTTTAGCAGGATCATTTTTTACATATTTTACTGAATTAACACCTTGGTCAAAACGCCAGTTGTTTACGTACCAGCTTCTCCAGAACCAGCTTAAGTCTTCGCCAGCTACATTTTCCATAGATCTAAAGAAATCGTCTGGCTGTGGGTGTTTATAAGCCCAACGCTGAATATAAGTTCTAAAAGCAGTATCAAAACGTTCTTTGCCTAAAATTTGCTCTCTTAAAATTACTAAACCTGCACTTGGTTTAAAGTAGCATAACATTCCAATATTAGCTTCCTTCATGTTGTCAGGAGAACTCATAATTGTTTCTAAATCAGGTCTAGTAAACGGTTCTGCCATGTCATGCAAATTTGTTGGTTCTTCTTTATATTCACCATTGTTAAATGCAGCAGTACTTAGTGAATTGATAAAAGTGTTAAACCCTTCATCCATCCAAGCAAACAATCTTTCGTTTGACCCCACAATCATTGGGAACCAAATATGACCAAATTCGTGATCTGTAACTCCCCAAAGATCTTGTCCTTTAGATTTCCAACCACAGAAAACGATTCCAGGATATTCCATACCGCCTTCATTCCCTGCAACGTTCGTAGCTGCTGGATAAGGATATTCAAACCATTGTTTAGAATAATGTTCGATTGATGCTTTTACATATTCTGTAGAACGTCCGTAAGCACCTTGCCCTGCACTTTCAACAGGATAAGCAGATAATGCCAATGATTTTTTACCGCTTGGAAGATTAATTTTTGCTCCATCTAAAATGAAAGCCGGAGATGATGCCCAAGAAAAATCACGTGCATTTTTAATTTTATAATGCCATGTTTTTTCTGTTCCTGCATTTGCATTTGAAGCTGAATTTACTTCTTGCTCCGAACGAATTGTTACCGTTTTATCACTATTTGCAGCATCTTTGTATTTCTTGAAATGATCTGCAGAAAGCACTTCTTGACCATTTAACAATTCACCAGAAGCTACTACAAAGTGATTTCCAGGAACAGTTAATTTTACATCAAAATCACCGTATTCTAAGTAAAACTCAGACGCACCTAAGTAAGGAGCTGTGTTCCAACCTCTAACATCATCATACACGCACATACGTGGATACCATTGTGCAATTGTGAAGATTTTTCCGTTTTTCGTTTCCAAAACCCCCATTCTATCAGACCCTTCAAAAGGCGCAATGAAAGAGAATTCAATTTTAATTTTTACAGATCCGCCTTTTGCTGCTAATTCCTGCGGAAGGAAAACCTGCATTCTTGTGTCAGTAATTATATATTTAGCAACTGTTTCAGTTTTAGTTTTTCCACCAGAAATAACTTTTACAGATTTAATTTTATTTCCGCCATCAAAAACTTGTCCTTGAGCTCCGTTACGGCTTCCTGTTAAAGGCACAACAGCATTTCCTCTAGAATCCTCTTTAAACAAGTTCTGATCTAAATTCAGCCAAAGAAACCCTAATTTTTCAGGACTATTATTAGTATAAGTAATTTCATCTATACCAACAATTTCATTTGTAGTCGCATTTAGTTTTGCCGTAATCTGATAATCGGCTCTGTTCTGCCAGTATTCCACTCCTGGCTCACCACTTGCAGTACGAGTTGGTGTACCATTTTTTGTGTAGAAATGCGGGCCAAAGGCATCATGATAATTGTAATTGTTAACTGGATTTGCTGCTGGTGCTGACGGAGTTTGCTGCGCCCATACTGAAGAAATCCCAAAAAATAAAGCCGCGGTTAAAATGGCTTTTGCAGATTGCTTTTTCATATTTTTTAGCTGTTTATGTAGCAAATTAATGAAAAAAAAAGCTATTTACAGAGATAATTCAAAACATAAATTCAATTTTAGCAAAATTTTACCAATAAAATAATTTAAGCCTTTTTCTTAAAAAACTAAATATTATAAAATATATTTACATCTATCAAAAGAACATTCATTTTAGACTCAACATTGTGACTACAACTATCTCAAATTCTATATTAAAAGCTTCAATTAAACACGCTGGAGCTGAATTATTTTCTTTAAAAGACAATTTAAACAATGAATATATCTGGCAAGGGAATCCAGATTTTTGGGGTAAGCACTCTCCTGTTCTTTTTCCAATTGTTGGAACTTTAAAAAACAACACTTACAAAATCAATGAAAAAGAATATCATTTGCCTCGTCATGGTTTTGCCAGAGACCTGGAGTTTTCTTTGATTGAAAAAACAGAAAGTAAAGCTGTTTTCTCGCTTAAATCTTCTGAAGAGACATTACAGAAATATCCTTTTGATTTTGAATTACAGCTTATTTACACGCTTAATGAAAGCTCATTGGTACTTGAATATAATGTAATAAATAGTGGGAAAGAAAAAATGCCTTTTTCAATTGGAGCACATCCTGCAATTGCACTTCCAAACCATTTTGAAGATTATGCTTTTGAATTTGAAAAAGAAGAAAATTTAAAATACTACCTTCTTGAAAACGATTTAATTTCGTCGCAAACAAAAGTTTTAGAAAAAAAAAACGATTTAGTTCCCTTAAATTATGAATTGTTCAAAAATGACGCTTTAATTTTTAAAAAATTAGAATCAAAATCCCTAACAATTCTTAACAATTCAAAACCATATGTAAAAGTTAGTTATAATGATTTTCCAAGTTTAGGAATCTGGACAAAAAAAAATGCACCGTTTGTCTGTATTGAACCTTGGCTTGGCTATTCTGATACTGACGAAAATACAGGTGACTTATATGAAAAAGAAGGAATTTTGGTTTTGGATGAAAACAAAAATTTCAGTGCAAAATTTAGTATTACTATATTATAACAAAACAAAATGTTAGATTTCAACTTTACTCCATTTCCCATAATAGAAACCGAACGTTTAATTCTAGATCGAGTTACAAATCAAGACGTGCAAGAAGTTTTTGAATTACGCTCCAATCCTGAAACCATGAAATACATACCAAGACCTTTGGTAAAAGATCATGAAGATGCACTGGAGCACATTAGAATGATTGATGAAAAAATCGAAACTAATATTGGAATAAATTGGGGAATAAGATTTAAAAATAATTCGAAACTACTTGGAATTATTGGTTATTACAGAATGCAACCTGAAAATTACCGCGCAGAAATTGGCTATATACTTTCTCCTGATCAGCATGGAAAAGGAATCGTCCCAGAGGCTGTGAAAAGACTAATTGCTTTTGGTTTTGAAGATTTAAAATTACACTCGATAGAGGCTGTAATTGATCCAGAAAATCATGCCTCTGAAAAAGTATTACAGAAATGCGGTTTTGTTAAAGAAGCGCATTTAAGAGAAGTAGAATTTTGGGAAGGAAAATTTCTTGACAAGGTAATTTATTCATTACTAGAAAAATAAGCTTTTATTCTTGTTAAAATAATCTTATAGGCACTTGCTCTCTAGCATTATACGTTATATTTGCGCTCGAAATCAGCTAAAAAGCTGTTTGAATCCAAAACATTTTTATGAAAAAAATACCCGCCTTAATTATTCTTTTATTTTGTATACAATTGCAAAGTCAGACATTTGTAAAATTTAACGGAGCTACAGCTTTATTATTGGTTCCAAATATTGGAATAGAAACCAGTATTGGAGAAAAAACTACATTTAGTGCTGATGTGATGGCTTCTTTCTGGGAATCCATCAATGGACATAGCCCAATGAAATTTGTTACTGTTACTCCAGAGATTCGTTACCATTTTAAAGAAAAATACAATGGCTTTTATGCAGGAGCGCATATAGGAGCAGATAAATACGAAATACAAAAATGGAATTACTGGGACAGTAATAACTATGAAGATGGTTTTGGGTACAGAATTGGAGCTACAGTTGGTTATAACCTAAAATTAAGTGATAAATTTTTGCTTGACTTTTTTGTAGGCGGCGGATGGCACCAAGGATTTTATCACGGATACTACAACGATGGCACTCCAGGAAGATATGAAAAAACAGTTAATTGGAATAAAAGCGGCGAATGGCTTCCGTATCGCGGAGGTGTTATGATTTCGTATAAATTATAAAAATCAGCCTAACTTAGGGAGTGTTTTAATATAAAGTTCTTCTACTTTCTTGCGCGCCCAATCTGTTTTTCTTAAAAAAGTAAGACTTGATTTCACACTTGGGTTTGAGTTAAAACACTTTATAGGAATTAATTCACCTAAAGTATCAAAACCGTAATAGTCAACTAGCGTTTCGACTATTTTTTGAAGTGTAATTCCGTGTAATGGATCTTTGGATTGATTTTGCATCTTATTCTTTTTAAATAATATCAAAAGACCGTACTTCAAAAAAGTACGGTCTTCTTTTTTCGCAAAATTACTAAATAGAATTTTACATTAATCAAATAAAGAATAAATTAGAATATGAATTTAAAACCTACAGAAACAGGAGAAGTCAAGTTTGGATTACTTCCTGCTAATTCTGTATTATAAAATGGATCAACATTAGCAACATGTGCTAAACCAAAATTGGTAACTGTTGTTTTTTCCCCATCTTTAGCTTTAAGTGTTGTTGAAGTAAAATTGGCTAAATCATAAGAGAACTCTACAGAGAAGTTTTTAGTAATAAAATAATCTAACCCTCCTGATACTGAAAGCCCCACTTGGTTAACTTTTAACTCGCTCTCTTTCTCTTTCCCTGTAATAACAGGTATTGCCGCCTGCCCAAAGAAATATAACGATCCTGCTACATTCCAGTATTTTCTAATTAAAGGCTGAACAACGATTAAATCTGTTTTAGCAGCTGTTCCTGCATCTGTTTGTGCTTTGATATTAATATATCCCACACCCGCTCCAACAGCAACCGACGGAGTAACAAATGTACCGATAACTGGAATTACAGATAAATTTGTATTTTTATTACCCTCATTTTTAGTCTGCTGATAACCAAACTGAGAAGTTGCAAACCAAGCTCCCTTTAATCCTTGAGATGAATCTTGAGCTTTAGCTGTTAAACCGATTAACACCATACTCACTAATGTTACAATCTTTTTCATTTTATTTCGTTTTTTTTAATTACAGGACAAACTTATGAGTAAGGTTTTGGCTTAAGGATGATTTAAATCATGGATTAAAAAAAAATCTTTAATTAATTTTAACTGCTACATTTTTTCAATTTTCGTTACATTTGCAACCATGATAAAATCAGTCAATATACTTAACAAAAGAGCCCGATTCGATTACGAAATAATCGATACTTATACTGCTGGAATTGTTTTGGCGGGAACAGAGATTAAATCTATCCGTTTAGGAAAAGCAAATATTACCGAAAGCTTCTGTGAATTTAGTGGCATGGAACTTTTTGCCATTAATACTTATATTGAAGAGTATTCTTTTGGAAACCAATTCAATCATAAATCGAGAAGCGAAAGGAAATTACTTTTAAATAAAAAAGAGTTAAAAACGCTTCATAAAAATGTTCAGGCGAAAGGCTTAACTATTGTTCCTTTAAAATTGTTTACAAACGAAAAAGGTTTAGCCAAACTACAAATCGGATTGTGCAAAGGAAAAAAGAATTATGACAAACGTGAATCTCTAAAAGAACAAGATACCAAACGTGATTTGGACCGTATTAAAAAAGCTTACAATTAAAAACAAATTTAATTTACTCTGAATGATACATTTATAATATTTTATTTGTTATTTTTATTACAAAATAATTTAACTGTAAAATATGAAAAAGTACTTAGTTTTGTTTTTCGCTATAGCAGCGTTTTCAAGTTGCGGCAGTAATACATCAATTGTAAACAGCTGGAGAGATCCAGATGTAACGATTACACAAGAACAGTTTAAAAAAGTTTTGGTGGTAGCTTTAGTCAAAGATGAAGCTTCGAGACGAATTACCGAAAACAGAATTGCGGCGGGCAATCCGATATTCAAAACTTCGTATCAGTATTTAAACGCAACCACGCAATTAACGCAAGAACAAAAACTAAAGGTTTTGCAAGATGAAAATTTTGATGGTGTAATTAGTATGCGTTTGGTCAGCAAAGAAAAAGAAGTTAATTATGTTCCTGGCACTTACACAGGAATGTATTACGGAGGCTTTGACGGAATGTATACAGGCATGTACGGATATGGTTTTGGAAACTGGTACGGAATGTATTCTCCAAATTTTTACGACCCAGGGTATTACCAAGAAACTACTTCGTATATGGTGGAAACCAATGTTTTTTCATTAAAACAAAACAAATTAATCTGGACAGGAACAACAGAATCACAATATGTAACCGATTTAGGGCAGACAGTTGATGCAATCATGCAAGCTGTAGTTAAGGAAATGAGAAAAGACGGCTCTTTGCCTCCTAAATAGCAAAATAGAAAGGCGATATTTAAAATATCGCTTTTCTTTTGATTTAAAAATTGACTAAATTTGTCAAGACTAAAACTTTCATTAAAATGAAATCATTATTAAAAAATGCGAGAGAACAGAAAGGTTTAAAAACGCGGGAATTGGCGCAGCTTGCTGGAATTGATCAAGCCTTAATCAGTAAATTTGAATCAGGAACAAGAAAACCTACCAAAGATCAAATAATTAAGCTTTCTCAGCTTTTAGAAATTGATTATGAAACCTTAATGATTGCATGGCTTAAAGAAAAGATTCTTTATGAAATTGGCGATGATGATCTTGCTTTAAAGGCGCTAAAAGTTGCAGAAGACGAAATTAGGTACAATAAAACAGTCTCAAATTTCAAGTTATCTACTTCACTAGAGAAAATTCTAAGAGAAATTGATATTTTAAAAGAAAAACTAGATTCTTATCGACAGTACGACAGTTTTAAAATAAAACAGGCTCTGGAATTAGAATATACCTTTGAAAGCAATAGAATTGAAGGAAATACCATGACGCTTCGTGAAACGGATATGGTTATCAACGAAGGTCTGACAATTTCTGGAAAAAGTATGCGCGAACATCTTGAAGCCATTAACCATCAAGAAGCTATTGGCTTTATAAAAGAGTTAATGACTAAAAACAATTCATTAAATGAACGTGATCTTTTATCCATTCATAATTTAATCTTACGTGGCATAATTCCAGAAGATGCTGGACGTTATAGAAAAGTTCAGGTTATGATTCAAGGAAGCAGTCACATGCCTCCTCAACCTTTAATGGTTCCACAAGAAATGGAAGAATATTTTACTTGGTATGAAATCAATAAAAATAAATTACATCCCATTATTCTTGCTGCTGAAATGCATGAAAAATTAGTTACAATTCATCCATTTATTGACGGAAACGGAAGAACTTCACGATTGATAATGAACTTAATACTAATGCAAAAAGGTTATCCAATAGCCAATATCAAAGGTGATTACGAAACTCGAATGCAATATTACCAGTCTTTAGAAATTGCTCAAACCAAAAAAGACAAAGAAGACTTTTTTCTCTTTATAGCCCAAAAAGAGAAAGAAAGCTTAGAAAGATATATTTCAATTCTTACGCAATAAAAAAAGCCCGTTCAAACGGGCTTTTCTTTTTAATTTTTATCTTCTAATAGAGGAACAAATCTAAATTCTCCAAACTCATGTTTTTCAAATTGAGTTTCGTTTTTCCTGATTAACAAAGTCATAATCTGAACATCTTCTCCAAGCGGAATAACCAATCTTCCTCCTATTTTCAGCTGAGCCATTAAAGGCTGTGGAATAAATGGCGCACCCGCTGTAACTATAATACTGTCAAACGGTGCAAAATTTGGCAATCCTTTATATCCATCTCCAAAAGTAACGTGTTTTGGACGAATATTTAATTTTGGAAATAAATTAGAAGTAGTTTTAAACAATTCACTTTGTCTTTCAACGGTATAGACTTTAGCTCCAAGCATAAACAAAACAGCAGTCTGATAACCAGAACCAGTTCCGATTTCTAAAACTTTGTGATCTCTTTTTACTTCTAATAACTGTGACTGAAAAGCAACTGTATATGGTTGCGAAATAGTCTGCCCAGCGCCAATAGGAAAAGCCTTATCTTGATAAGCATAATCTTCAAAACTTGAATTCAAAAAAAGGTGTCTCGGGATTTTTTTTATCGCATCCAAAACCGCTCTATCAGTAATTCCCTTTTGTTCTAAAGTCGTTACTAATTGATTGCGAAGTCCTTGATGTTTGGCAGTGTCTTTCAAAATTGGTAGGTTTTATTTTCGCAAAAATAAGAAACAAAACAGGATTTCAAATATTGATTTTTAAATAATAAATTAATACGGTCAAAAGTCGAAAGTCAAAAGTCAAAAGCCACATTCAATAATTTACAATTCGTAGTTCACGACACACAATTCGCTAAATTCATTTTCACGGTAAACAAATAAATTATATTTTTGTTTAAAATACATTCTCATGTTAAAAGTAGGAGTTTTAGGTGCTGGTCATCTTGGTAAAATACATTTACGCTTATTACAACAATCTGACAAATACGAATTAGTTGGATTTTACGACGAAAATCAAGAAAATGCCGAAAAAATCTCAAAAGAGTTTGGCTATAAAAACTTCAGCACAATTGCAAAACTCATTCACGCTGTCGACGTGATTGACATTGTAACTCCAACTCTTTCACACTACAAATGTGCTAAGGTTGCGATCAAATCTGGAAAACATATCTTTATTGAAAAACCAATTGCCAATACGGTAGAAGAAGCTGAAGAAATTATTGCTTTAGCCAAAGAATACAATGTGAAAGGACAAGTTGGTCATGTAGAGCGCTTTAATCCCGCTTTTATTGCTACAAAAAACATGATCGAAAATCCGATGTTTATAGAAACACATCGTTTGGCAGAATTTAATCCGCGTGGTACAGACGTTCCTGTGGTTTTAGATTTAATGATTCATGATATTGACGCTATTTTAAGCGTTGTTAATTCAAAAGTAAAAGATATTCACGCAAGCGGTGTATCTGTAATTAGTGATACTCCAGATATTGCCAATGCTAGAATCGAATTCGAAAATGGCTGTGTTGCCAATTTAACGGCAAGTAGAATTTCGTTGAAAAATATGCGTAAATCACGTTTCTTTCAAAAAGACGCTTATATTTCTGTTGACTTTTTAGAGAAAAAATGTGAAGTAGTCCGTATGAAAGACGCGCCAGAAGTTCCTGGGGATTTTGATATGATTTTGCAAAATGCCGAGGGAATTAAAAAACAAATCTATTTCACAAATCCTGATGTAGAGCACAACAATGCAATTTTAGATGAGTTAAATTCATTTGCAGATGCCATTAACAATGATACAACTCCAGTCGTAACACTTGAGCAGGCAACTGATGCATTGCGCGTAGCTTATCAGATTATTGATTGTTTCAATAAATAGTTTTAAAAAAGTAATCAAAATAAATAGCCACGAATTCACGAATTATTTGGTGAATTCGTGGCTAAATCATAAAAAAATATCTAGCATAAAATGAAAACAATAGCTGTAATTGGAGCAGGAACAATGGGTAACGGAATTGCTCATACCTTTGCGCAAAGCGGATTTACCGTAAAACTAATCGATGTTTCTGAAAAATCATTAGATAAAGGAATGGCAACTATTGCTGCCAACTTAGATCGTATGTTATCTAAAGGAACCATCACCCAAGAAGATGTTGCTAAAACTATTACTAACATTATTACGTATACAGACTTAAAAGACGGAGTTGTTGGCGTTGATTTAGTAGTTGAAGCAGCAACTGAAAACGTTGAGTTAAAACTGAACATCTTCAAGCAACTGAATGAATATTGCTCTCACAATACGATTTTAGCAACCAATACTTCTTCAATTTCAATCACACAAATTGGAGCTGTTGTAGCGCATCCTGAACGTGTTATCGGAATGCACTTTATGAATCCGGTACCGATTATGAAATTGGTAGAAATCATCCGCGGATACAATACAAGCGATGAAGTGACTAAAATCATCATGGATTTATCTGAAAAATTAGGTAAAGTTCCTGTAGAAGTAAACGACTATCCAGGTTTTGTGGCAAACAGAATTTTGATGCCAATGCTAAACGAAGCAATTGAAACGTTATACAATGATGTTGCAGGAGTATACGAAATTGACACGGTTATGAAATTAGGAATGGGGCATCCAATGGGACCATTGCAATTAGCAGATTTTATTGGACTTGACGTTTGTCTTGCCATTCTAAACGTAATGTACGACGGATTCAAAAATCCCAAATATGCTCCATGCCCACTTTTAGTAAACATGGTGAGAGCTGGAAAACTGGGAGTAAAATCTGGTGAAGGTTTTTATGATTACAGCGAAAGCAAAAAGGCTGAGAAAATTTCGAAGCAGTTTTTATAAAAAAGAAATATCATGTCGATTCAATCGAATTTAAATACAATTAAAGCAACTTTACCTGAACATGTAACTCTTGTTGCCGTTTCAAAAACAAAACCTGTTTCAGACTTGATGCAGGCTTATGAAGCCGGCCAGCGTATTTTTGGAGAAAACAAAATTCAGGAAATGACTGAGAAATGGGAACAAATGCCAAAAGATATTCAATGGCATATGATTGGTCATGTTCAGTCCAATAAAGTCAAATTTATGGCGCCGTATGTCACTTTGATTCACGGCGTTGACAGTTTGAAATTATTGCAGGAAATCAATAAACAAGCTTTAAAAAATAATAGAATTATAGATTGTCTCCTTCAAATTTATATTGCTGAAGAAGAATCTAAATTTGGTTTGGACGAAAACGAATTAAATGAACTTTTAACTTCTCCAGAGTTTAAAGAATTAAAAAATATTCGTATCTTAGGTTTAATGGGAATGGCAACTTTCACAGAAGACCAAAACCAGATTAAAAAAGAATTTACCCATTTAAAATCCATTTTTGATTCGATAAAAGATCTGCAAACAGAAAACTGCAGTCTGAACACGATATCAATGGGAATGTCTGGAGATTATCAATTAGCCATTGAATGCGGAAGCACAATGGTTCGCATTGGAAGCAGCATTTTTGGCGGGCGTTAATACCTGCCGTAAAGACGCACTGCAGTGCGCCTCTACAAACTGAATACTAAAAACTGAACACTGAATACTGAATTTGTACGCGATATTAGACATAGAAACCACTGGGGGACAATTTAATGAAGAGGGAATTACTGAAATCGCCATCTACAAATTTGACGGACATGAAGTAGTTGACCAATTCATCAGCCTTGTCAATCCCGAAATTCCGATTCAGCCTTTTGTAGTAAAACTGACAGGAATAAACAATGCAATGTTGCGTTCTGCTCCAAAATTCTACGAAGTTGCTAAACGAATTATAGAAATTACCACAGATTGCGTTATTGTCGCTCACAATGCTTCATTTGACTATAGAATTCTACGCACAGAATTCAGACGTTTAGGCTATGATTTTGAAGCTAAAACACTTTGTACAGTAGAATTAGCAAAAAAACTAATTCCAGAACAGCCATCTTACAGTTTAGGAAAACTAGTCCGTTCACTTGGAATTCCAATGGCCGATAGACATCGCGCCAGCGGAGATGCTATGGCAACAACCAAGCTTTTCAAAATGCTTCTAGAAAAAGACACTGAGAAAACAATCGTAAAAGATTTTATAAAACTAGAAGTCGAAAAAGGGATCTCACCAAAATTCTTGGATATTTTAAATCAAATGCCAGCTAAAACAGGCGTTTATTATATCTACAAAGAAGACGGAACTTTAATTTACATTGGCAAAAGCCAAAACATCAAAAAAAGAGTCAATCAGCATTTTACAGGAGTTACAACCAAAAGCAAACGAATTCAGGCAGAAGTTTTCACCATCACTTACGATGAAACCGGAAGCGAATTAATTGCTCTTTTAAAAGAAAGTGAAGAAATCAAGGTAAACAGACCAAGATACAATCGTGCACAGCGCAAAACCATTTTTCAATATGCCTTGTATTCTGAAAAAGATGCAAACGGCTACATCAATTTAAAACTGGAAAAAGCAGACGGACGTAAAAAAGAAATTACTTCCTACGCTTCTTTGCAGGAAGGAAAAAATGCACTTTTTAAGATTACGGCAAAATATCATTTGTGCCAAAAACTGACAGGTTTATACCAAACCAAAAAAGAATGTTTTCAGTACAAAATCAAAGAATGTGATGGCGCTTGTATTGGCGAAATTACTCCAGAAATTTACAATTTGAGAGTACAGCAATTCATCTCCGAAAATAGTTTTGAGAATAAAAGCATGGTTCTTATCGATAGAGGGAGAAATGTAAACGAACGAAGTGCAATCTTGATCGAAAACGGAATTTACAAAGGTTACGCCTATTACGATCTTAATTATCAAATCACAAATATCGATATCTTAAAAAACATTCTGGTTCCGATGCAACACAATCGCGATGTAAAGAATATTATTCAGAGCTACATCCGTAAAAGCAAATCATTAAAAATACTTCATTTTTAACAAATCTAAACTTTCATTATCTTTAAGGATATGAAAAACAATAAATCACAATACGAAATCTTTAGAGAAAAAGTCAAAATCGTTCTGTATGGCACCAATACCATATTAGGCAGAATGTTCGATTTAGTATTGCTGGGTTTAATTTTACTAAGCGTACTTTTAATAATGCTCGATACCGTTGAAGGCATAAGCGCTAAATATCACGATCAATTATTGATATGCGAATGGGTAATCACCATATTTTTTACCATAGAATATGCACTGAGAATTATCTCAATCCAAAAACCCGTTAAATATATTTTCAGCTTTTACGGAATCATCGATTTGCTGGCCGTTTTGCCTATGTATTTGTCTATCTTTTTACCTGGCGCGAGCATTCTATCAATCGTAAGAGCATTGCGTTTTCTCCGATTATTCAAAATTTTGCATATTCCGCAAATCAACCATCAATCCCTGCAATTAAAAGAAGCTATAGAGGCCAGCAAAGAAAAAATTCTGGTTTTCATTTATTTCGTCTTAATCAGCACCGTAATCATCGGCACAATAATGTATCTGGTTGAGGGTCGGGAATCAGGATTTACCAGTATTCCAATGGGAATTTACTGGACAATTGTAACCCTAACAACAGTTGGTTACGGAGACATTTCACCGCAAACTCCGTTAGGACAGTTTATAGCAGCGTTTGTAATGATTTTAGGTTACGGAATCATCGCCGTTCCAACCGGAATTGTAACTGCCGAATTTGCCAAAAGCAGTTTAAGAAACAACTCTGTAAGCGGTAAAAAAATATGCAGAAAATGCCAGTCTCAAGTTCATTTTGACAATGCCAAATATTGTTACGAATGCGGAACTGAATTGCCAAATAATTAATTTTAGAAGCTAATCCAGCTGTACATTCCAACTCCTCCTTATATTTGTAATTTTTTAAGGCATAAAAGGAGCTTCCGTTGGTCGCTCTTTTACACCAAAAAAATGCAACAAATATAAGTCCGGGGTTTCCATTTCCATCTGGGCTAAAAAATATGAAGTACCTAATTACCATTGTCGGACCAACAGCTATAGGCAAAACAGCCTTGAGTATTGCTTTGGCACAACATTTTAAATGTGAAATCGTTTCTTGCGATAGCCGTCAGTTTTTCAAAGAAATGACCATCGGAACTGCCGTTCCCAATCAGGAAGAACTAAATGCTGCCAAACATCATTTCATTCAAAACAAATCTATTTTCGAAAATTACACTGTTGGCGATTACGAAAAAGAAGCTTTAGCCAAAATTGAAAAATTATTTCAAAACAATGATTTTGCAATTCTTATTGGTGGTTCAGGATTATACGTTGATGCTATTTTAAAAGGTTTTGACGAGTTCCCAGAAATCGATCCGAAAGTTCGCGCTGAAGTAAATTCAAATTATGAAAAACTTGGAATTGAATATCTTCAAGAACAACTGAAAAATTTAGATCCAGAATATTATCAGAAAATAACAGCCGAAAATCCACAAACACTCCAGAACCCGCAACGAATGATGCGCTTTGTAGAAGTTTGCATTGGCTCTCAAAAACCATATTCTTCATTTTTGAATCTGAAGAAAAACAAAAGGAACTTTACTCCTATTTTAGTTGGTTTAGATGCGGATAGAGAGATAATTTACAATAGAATAAATCAGCGTGTCGATATTATGATGGATACGGGATTGCTGGAAGAAGCCAAATCACTTTATCCTAACAAAGAGTTAAATGCTTTACAAACGGTCGGTTATCGAGAATTATTTAGTTATTTTGACGGAGAATTCACTTTGCCTTTCGCAATTGAAGAAATAAAAAAGAACACACGAAGATTTTCCAAAAGGCAGTTAACATGGTTCAAACGAAACGAAAACACAAAATGGTTCGACTACGCAACAGATAGAAAAGAAATTATTAATTACATAAAGAATCTTCTAAAGTAAAATCCAATCTTTTTTCTATAATCTTTACTCTTTTCTCTAAAAAAATAAAAAATGCCTATATCACCAAATTTCACATCAGTTCTAAGCAAAGACTGGGAAATTAATTTCACGCAGTGCACACCAAACGGCTATTTAAAATATACCGATTTATGCAATCTTTTACAACTTACAGCTGCTGCACATTCTGAAGTTGGCGGAATCAGCTTTACAGATATGCAGGAATTTGACCAAGCATGGGTTTTAAGTCGCATGCGTGTTGAAATTACTGCTTTACCGAAATGGCAAGATATTGTAACGGTAAAAACTTGGATTAATAGTCTTGAAAATTCACGTTCTGTTCGTGCGCTTGAGATGTATGTAAACGGAAAAAAGATTGTTGGAAGCGAAACTTATTGGGCTGTTTTTAATACAAAAGCCCGCCGTCCAGAAGCTTTGGCACTTCCTTTTGAACATTTCGAATTGTTTCCTGAAAAAAGAGCCACAGAAGAAGGTTTTTCAAAAATAAACATTAATCACGAAAAAGAAGCTGTTTTCGAAAAAACAGTCTATTTATCAGATTTAGACATTGTAAATCACGTAAATAATGTAAAATATTTAGAATGGTGCCTTGATCATGTTGATCCAAAAAGAATCATGAAACAAGAAGTAAAAAGTTTCGAGATGAATTTCATGAAAGAACTTTCATTACAAGATAATGTTGTAATTCACGAAAGTGAGGATGATGATCATACAACAGCAACTTTCAGCATTACAAAAGGCGAAAAAACTTGTTTTGCTTTAGAATTAAATTGGAAATAAATCTTGACAGGCAACTGTCCCGCAAGGTTTTCAAAACCTTGTAGGTATTTCACTGTAGTTAAAAATGGTAGATTCTAAATAACAAACCTACAAGGTTTTGAAAACCTTGCGGGAAATTGTACTAAATAAAAAAAGATGCAAATTGCATCTTTTTTTTTACGAAAATCATTTCGATTTCTTTTTAGAACCTTTCTTAGACTTCGTCTCTTTTTCCTTTTTTAGCAAATCCATTTTACCTTTAATTCTTTTCTCAACTTCACTAATTCCTGAATCATAGTCATGTTGAATAGAATATAATTTTGCTTGCTTAATTTCTTTTAAAGCCTCTCTAAATTTATGCTGCACTTCTAACAAAATTGCTTTCTTAATATAAATCTCCGATTTATTGATTCCTTTCACTGTCAAAGCAAAATCAATTAATTTCTGTGCTTCTTCATAATCTTCGTTTAAAATCAACGTTTTTAAATAATACGGATATACTTCAAGAGCATGAATATTAATCGCTAAAGCTTGCTGAAAATAAGATTTCGCTTCTTCATAATTCATTAATTGCTCTGCCTGAATTCTTCCGTACAAACACAACACCATCGTGTTTTTATCATCATAAGAAAAAGCATAATCTAAAGATTCAATTGTTCCTTCCAACCAAAACGGATAATTATCCAAGGCTTGAAAAAGGTATTTATCAGTTGTTTTCATTTCTTAGGTCATTTTTTAATTTCTGACGAGTTTCTTTGTAGCTTTTCTCTACTTTATTCTTTTTAAAATCACTTCCAGTAAAAACTCTCACCAGATTTCCGCGCTCCACATTAAGCTGATTTTCCCATTGTTTCCCTACGTGATTTTTAAGCTGAAGCAATTTCTCGTCTTCAAGTTTTTTAATTAATCTTTCTGTTGCCAATTTCTTGTTTTGGTGCTGAGAACGGCTGTCCATCGCGACAACGGCAATTCCTGTTGGAATATGAGTTGCTCGAATAGCAGAACTAACTTTATTCACATGCTGCCCTCCTGCTCCCGAGCTTCGCATTGCCTGGTATTGAATATCGTTTTCAGAAAACGAGTTATTTCTCTGCTGTTCGATTTCAAAGATTCCAATAAACCAGTTTTTACGTTTGTGCATTTTCCTAAACTGACTCTGACCAATCCATTGAACCGTTCCTATCCAAGAATTCACAAATTGATCTGCATTTTTTCCTTTTATAGCGATCGATGCTGTTTCCACAGTTCCATTTTCAGTTCCCGCTTCTCTTTGCAGTAAAACTGTTTCCAGTTGGTGTTCTTGTGCTTCTTCCAAAACTTTTTTAAGCACTTGGGCAACAACCCAAGTGCATTCTGCAGGTCCGCGACCCGCTGTTATCTGAATTATTCTTTCCATTTCAAATCTTTTTTAGCGGTCCATTCTAACAATCTTTGGCGTAAATGTTCCCAAAACTTCAACCAAATCGGTTTGGTTTGCCATTACTTTTTTAATGTCTTTGTATGCCATTGGAGCCTCGTCAATATTACCGCCAATTAAAGTCACAGCATGTTTCTTCAATTCTTTGTTAATCTGACTTTGTGTAAAACTGCTTTTACATTTCGCTCTCGAAAATAAACGTCCAGCACCATGCGAGGCTGAGTTTAAACTGTCCGCATTTCCTTTTCCTTTCACAATAAAACCTGGCGCTGTCATCGAACCTGGAATAATTCCCAATTGCCCTTCACCTGCAGGTGTTGCTCCTTTTCTATGCACTATACATTCCTGACCGTTTACAGTTTCTTTCCAAGCAAAATTGTGATGGTTTTCTATAGTTACCACTACTCTTTTCCCAATCGCTTTGCCAATTCTTCGATGAATATCATCGTGACAAGCTTTGGCATATTCTCCTGCTAAATTCATTGCCAACCAGTATTCTTGGCCATCGTGCGTATTTAAATCCAGCCAAGCCAAATGCTGCACATTTTTCGGTAACGGACATTGTTTTGTTGCCAAATAAGTATAATGCTTCGCAATATTTGCGCCCAATCCGCGGGAACCGCTATGCGAGAGAACAGCAAAATATTCTCCTTTTTCTAATTTCCATTCGTTTTCTGGATTATCAATTTTAGCTATTCCAAATTCTACAAAATGATTTCCTCCGCCCGAGCTTCCCAATTGCTTATACGCCTTTGGCAAAAGATTCTTTAACAACGGAATATCCTGAAATTCGCTCTTATGAAAAACTTCATGATCCACTCTTGACGATTGTACTTCGTTCATTCCGAACTTGGTATTATCTCTTAAAATCGCTTCCAATTGATGTTCTCTTCCCTTGAAATGAGAAGCTGGCAAATCAAAAATAGAAAGACTCATTCTGCAACCAATATCAACACCAACACCATAAGGAATAACCGCATTATCAGTCGCCAGCACTCCTCCAATTGGTAATCCGTATCCCGAATGCGCATCTGGCATTAAAGCTCCCGCAACTGAAATTGGTAGTTTTAACGAATCATACAATTGAAATTTTGCTTGCTCATCGATTTCATTTTCTCCAAAAATTTTAAAAGGCGCTCTAGTATTTTTAAGCTGATGCATTCTTATCTGGACTGGCTTAATTAAACCTTCGGCAACTTTTCCCCAAGTTCCGTTTCCTTCATATTTTTCAGGATTTAAAAGCACATCTTTTGCTTCTGTTAGAATAGATTCCTTTTTTTCTCTTTTTCTATATCTATTTATCTGCCCTAAGGCAATGTTTATTGAATTGTTCTTTGGAAAACCTAATTTAATCAGGTCTTTTCCAGATAATTTATTTCCCATGATTTTCTATCATTTCATCTGCGTATTGTTGATACAAAGTGTGCAGACTTTTATTTTTAATTGGACTTATCTCTTTTGGATTTTCTTTTTCGTAATAACTCCATTTACGAGAACTGCCGTGTATTAATCTGTTTGTTTTTTCTCTAAGATTACAATTAACAATATAATTGTCAATAAGTTGAATTTCGCTTTCTAAATCTGAATCAACCATTTTTGTATGTGTTATCATATATGGGCTCACGCGAAGCACATATCTCCAAGGCTCGTTAAATACATAATGAATTTTGTATCGTTTGCAATTGCTGCACCAACGTTCCCTTTTATAAAAATGTGCTTTTTCTTTTTCGGTCAATTCTAATTTTGAACTTCTCCATTCCCATTCTGAAAACTCTTTTACAGTTTGGATTTTTTCAACATAAACATGTTTTCTCTTTCTTTTTTTCTTTCTCTTAAAAGATTTTTCAGGAGAAAATTGCCATGTGTTTATTTTTTCCAATAATTCTCTGTAAAATGGGGCTTCACTTGATCTGGTAACATCATCTCTTAATTTAAAATTGCGCTGCCAGCCTTTTTGGTAAGGAATTTCTAAAGGAACTAATGGTAAGTTTCTTCTTTTTTTCCAAAGTTCAACTTCAAGCTTTCTTAACTGAATTAATTGTTTTTCAAAATCTTCTTTTACTACTCTTTTCTTTCTTCTTTTACTTTTAAAACGAGCACATAAAGCATACTCGTCTACCGTATAATTTTCCATAAAAAAATTATCGTGCATTAAATTAACAGCCATGAAGGCCAAACTATTTATCCTGACGGATAAATTCTAAAAATCGATTTTCGGGAAAATTTTGAAGAGTCTAGAATAAAAAAAAGCCCGAAACTTATTGTCTTCGGGCTTTTTTATATATTTAAAAGTATATTTCTAAGATTGAAATAAGCCACGAAGAATTGCTTCACCAAATACATTTGGTGTAAAGCTCTGAGATGTCAATGTAAGTACAAACATTTTTTCTTCGTTTTTAAAGGGTTATTATTTTTTTCGTGTGCAAATATTCATAATACTTTTTTGATTTTCCAAATTTATTTAAAGAAAATTCTTCAAAATAAATTTCAACAATACTTTCTATACTTCCAAGAAGAATACTATTGCTCTAAAAATCAATAAATTAAAACAAAATTTATATTATAAAAATAAGCCAAAATATTCTAGCTTTATACACAAAAAAAGCCCTGATTTCTCAGAGCTTATATATTTTTTGCTGAATGAATTATTCAGAAACTTTGCTTTTTATTACTAATCTGAAACCTTCTCCGTGAATGTTTAAGATTTCAACATCTTCATCTGCTTTTAAATATTTTCTCAATTTAGCGATGTAAACGTCCATACTTCTTGAAGTAAAGTAGTTGTCATCTCTCCAGATTTTAGTCAAAGCTAATTCCCTTGGCATTAAATCATTTTCATGAAGAATAAGCATTTTTAACAACTCATTTTCTTTTGGAGACAATTTGATTGGCTCTTCATCTTGGAAAGTAAGGAATCTCAATTTTGAATTTAAGTGGAATTTACCAATATTAAATTCAAATTGCACTTGTTCTGCTTTTGTATCAGCTGATTTTCTTTGAATGATTGCTTTAATTTTCATTAAAAGAACTTCTGAATCAAAAGGTTTATTTAAATAGTCGTCGGCACCAGCTTTGTATCCTTTTAACACATCTTCTTTCATAGATTTTGCTGTTAAAAAGATAATTGGCACTTCACTGTTCTTCTCTCTAATTTCTTTGGCTAAAGTGTAACCATCTTTATAAGGCATCATTACATCAAGAATACATAAATCATATACATCCTTCTTGAATTTCTCGAAACCTTCCATACCGTTTTTAGCTAAAGTAACTTCAAAGTCATTTAACATTAGATAATCTTTAAGAACCGCCCCAAAATTTAGGTCATCTTCTACTAAAAGTATTCTTTTGTTAGTATTTTCCATATTTTAATTTATTAATGGTATTTTTATTATAAAGGTGCTACCTTTTCCTTTTTCGCTTTCTACATATACTTGACCGTTGTGATCCTCTACTATTCTTTTTACGTAAGCAAGCCCCAAACCATGTCCTTTTACATTATGAAGATCACCTGTATGCTCTCTGTAAAATTTCTCAAATACTCGTTTTTGAGCTATCTTACTCATTCCTACTCCATGATCTCGCACTTTAATCAGAATCATATCTTTAATGTTTTCAGTAAAGATTTCAATCTCTGGCGCATCTGGCGAATATTTAATAGCATTTTCTAAAATATTAACCAATACGTTTGTAAAGTGAACTTCGTTTATCAAACAAGTTGTTCTTGCTGCATTATAATGCCTTACTACGCTACCTTTTCTATCTTCTAAAATAAGATTCACATGCTCAATAGCATCGTCAATTATATCTGTTATCACAGTTGGCTCTTTGGTTATATCAAGTTCTCTTTTTTCTAATTTTGAAATACGGAGAACGTTCTCAACCTGAGCGTGCATTCTTTTATTTTCGTCTCGAATCATTTGAAGATAACGATAAACTTTTTCTTTATCTTCAATAACTTTCGGGCTTCTAATAGCATCTAATGCAAGATTTATAGTTGCAATTGGAGTTTTAAATTCATGCGTCATGTTATTTATAAAATCTGTTTTGATTTCAGAAATATGCTTCTGACGCAATAATTGATTTAACGCACTTGTGTATGCAACTATTATAATCAATGTAAAAACTATTGATAAAATAGTAATACTTAATAATTCAGATAATAAGAATTTCTTTTTGTGCGGGAAAGTAACTGATAATTCATACCTGCTATTTCCTTCATTATCTGTATAAATTGGAATATTATAAGTAGATTCTTTATCAAAATGAAATCCATCGGATTTAATTTTTGTTGGAACACCACTACTGTATATTCCGAATTCAAATTTGGTCTTTACACCATATTCTTCGAGCTCTTTTTTCAATAATTTATAAAGCTTGTCTTTTGTAATTCTCCCTTCAATTGGAGTCAAAGAGGCAATATCTTTATATTGAATCTGTTGCTGAACTTTATTTAAAATATCTAAACTTCCTGATTTTTCACTTCTAAGATCAGGAATAATGCTCTGTCCTAAGCCATTGTTATCAATCCCTGCGTTGTTATTATAAACTTCTGTTACTCTTTTTGAACTAAAATTTTTAAAACGTTCACTACTGAATTTTTTGTTAAAAACAGAACCATTGATATCGTAATCTTCAGATGTCAATGTATTTGAATAAACGATTGTTTTATTCGTTTTTGTATTTCTCTGTACGTAAAGTACTTCTAATAAATCTTCTTTTTTTGGAATTTTACCCGTACTGTCTTTAATACGGTTATATTTGTCGTAGAAACTGTACTCTTCTTGCTGTTCCAGTTTATCTGCAACATTTCCAATTACTTGAGTAACGTGGTATTTAAATTGCTCTTCATTATTCTTGAACGAAGAATTGAACCAAAACACTTGCACCAGAATTATCCCTATCAAAGACAGACTCATCAGTAAAACAAGTATTCTAAAAAATAATTTATTCATCGAAACAAAATTAATATTTTAACAATATACTAAATAATACATTAACCAAATATTAACATTTAAGACTGTTTTTGTTTTATATTTAAAATTTTAAGAATTTTAACAACTTCTTCTTTAGCATTTTTAAGATTATTGTTATTAATCACGAAATTGCTCTTAGAAATTCGTTTTTCATCATTCCACTGCATTTTCATTCTACTTAAAACTTGTTCTCTCGTAGTTTTATCTCGCTTTATAACCCTGTCAATCCTCACTTCTTCCAGAGCAGTAACAGTTATAATTACGTCGCATTCCTTATATCGGCCACTTTCAAACAAAATAGCGGCTTCATAAATCACATAGTCATAATTTTCATGCTTTTCAAGCCAATCTTCAAAATCTAACTTTACTGCTGGATGGACAATTGCATTCAATTTCGCCAATTGTTCTTTATCATTAAAAACTACCTGCGCTAACTTGGCGCGATCTAAAACTTCTCCATCAAAAACATTGCCACCAAAAGAAGATTTCACTTCTGCAAGAATATTTTTTGACTGCATTACTCTTTTAGCACCGTCATCAGCGATATAAACAGGAACGCCCATCTCTTCAAAATAGTTTGCAACAGTAGTTTTTCCGCTGCCAATTCCTCCTGTAAGACCAATAACTTTTGTCATTCTTATAATTTAAAAAACATACGCGGAAAAGCTTCCTGCGGTTTTTTCTTTAACAAAATCACCTTTACATATGATTTTAAAAATCCTGTTCCATAACCATAAAACTGCTTCCACACCGCTATTACAGATAGATATCCAATTTTGATACTTTTATTTTGAATACTAGCTGTAAGAAAAATTATAACGAAATATACGAAATATAATTGTAATAAAATATCGATATTGAAAATTAACAATAAAAAAGCTAATAATAATCCAAGTATAAATAAAGTCGGAAAGAAAAAAGTTAACTTATTATGTTCCGGATACCAGCTATTCAAAATTGGACGAGCAATTCCAAATTTATTCACCTGAATAGAGAATTTTTCCCAATCGATTCTTCTCTTATGATACACGTAAGCCTCTTTAAAAAGTCTTGTTTCAAATCCAAGATTCCATAAACGGATAGATAAATCAGGATCTTCTCCAGGATGGATGTTTCCAAAACCTTTTGAAGCTTCAAAAGCTTTTTTAGAAATCCCCATATTAAAACTACGTGGCTGAAATTTGTTGATCTTCTCGGAGCCTCCTCTAATTCCGCCAGTCGTTAAGAAAGAAGTCATGGCAAAATTGATTGCTTTTTGAATATCCGAAAAGCTGTCCAATGCTTTATCTGGCCCTCCAAAACAGTCCACATAATTTGCATCTAACTCTTTACGCACTTCTGTCAAATATTGCGATGGAATGATACAATCTGAATCAAAAATGATAAAATAATCACCTCTGGCTCTCTGCATTCCAAAATTTCTAGAATCTCCTGGACCTGAGTTTTCTTTAAAATAATATGAAATATTTAATTTTCCTTGATAATTCATCACCACATCTCGACATGGAACTGAAGATCCATCTTCGACAAGAACAATTTCAAAAGCTTCATTATAATCAGATTTTGAGAGACTTTCCAAAAGCTCATCAACTTCATCTGGACGATTATACACGGGTATAATTAAAGAAAAAATCATAGCAGAATGCGCGTTATTAAAGGGTATATTTTTAGTGTTGTAAAATTTTAACAAAGATATGGTATATTCACAAAAAAACCATCAACTTTTGGCTGATGGTTTTTCGATTTACTATGTAAACTAGTATTATTTGATACTTTCAATCTCAACAACTTCGTTAGTGTCTGCGTTGTAATCAACACCAGGAACTTCAAATCCGAATAAGTTTAAGAAATCATTTCTGTATCCTGCTAAATCACCGATTTCAGGTAATGTTTCTGTTGTAGCTTCTAACCAAAGTTTAGCCACTTTTTCTTGAACATCTTCGCGCATTTCCCAATCATCAATTCTGATTCTTCCTTTTTCATCAACAGGAACTTCAGAACCATTGTATAATCTGTCTTGGAATAAACGCTGGATTTGTTCGATACATCCTTCGTGAATTCCTTCTTCTTTCATGATTTTATATAAAAGAGAAATGTATAATGGAATTACTGGAATTGCAGAACTTGCTTGTGTAACTAATGCTTTATTTACAGAAACATATGCTTTACCTCCAATAGATTTTAAAGAATCACCGATAGTAAATGCAGTAGCCTCTAAATGATCTTTTGCACGACCGATTGTTCCTTTACGGTAAACCGCTTCAGTCAATGCTGGCCCGATATAAGAATAAGCAACTGTTGTAGCTCCTTCAGCCAATAAATTTTCAGCTTTTAAAGCGTCAATCCACATTGCCCAGTCTTCACCTCCCATAACAGCAACTGTGTTTTCAATATCTTCCTCATTTGCAGGAGTGATTGAAACATCAGAAACTTTTCCTGTATGGAAATCAACTGTTTTGTTTGTAAACGTTTGCCCAATTGGTTTTAAAACTGAACGGTGTGTAACACCTGTATTTGGATTTGTACGTACTGGAGAAGCTAAACTATAAATTATAAGATCTACTTGTCCTAAATCTGCTTTAATTAAATCTAAAGTTTCTCTCTTAATTTCGTTTGAAAATGCATCTCCGTTAATGCTTTTTGCATATAAACCTGCTTTATGAGCCTCTTTTTCGAATGCCGCAGAATTATACCAACCTGGAGAAGCTGTTTTTCCTTCAACTGGCGGTTTTTCAAAAAATACTCCAATTGTCGCTGCACCAGAACCAAAAGCACTAGTGATTCTTGAAGCTAATCCGAAACCTGTAGAAGCACCAATTACTAAAACTTTTTTAGCACCGGCAATTTGTCCTTTAGATTTCACGTATTCGATTTGATTTTTTACATTTTGCTCAGCTCCCGTTGGGTGGGCAGTCAAACAAATAAATCCTCTCATTCTAGGTTCTATAATCATACTTGTTTTATTTATTCGTTAATAAGCTATTTATTAAGTAAATGAGCGCTTATTACCGTTTGTTTACTTATTTTTTCGATGACAAATATAAAGTATTTCTTTAGTTCAACAAGGCTTTCGCATGATTTAAAGCTGAATCAGAAACGACTGCACCAGATAGCATTTGAGCAATTTCTATAACTCTTTCATCCTGAGACAAAAGCTTTAACTCAGACTGCGTATCGTCTCCAACTGTAGATTTAGAAACTTTAAAATGAGAATCTCCTTTTGCAGCAATTTGAGGCAAATGCGTAATGGCAAATATTTGCATTGTCGCACTCATTTCTTTCATGATTTCTCCCATTCTGATTGCAATTTCTCCAGAAACTCCTGTATCAATCTCATCAAAAATTAAAGTTGGCAATTTAGAATATTTAGCCAAGATTGCTTTTACAGCCAACATGATACGAGACATCTCCCCTCCTGAAGCTACTTTTTTAAGCAATCCAAAATCAGTTCCTTTATTTGCAGAGAACAAAAATTGCAGTTCGTCTTTTCCGTTTAGGAAATACGTTTCCGAAGGCAACAATTCCATATTAAAGCGAGCATTTGGCATTCCTAAAGTTTCTAAAATAAAAACAAGCTGTTCTGATAATCTCGGAATTGCATTTACTCTGTTTTCATGTATTTTCGATGCGTAATTATCCAATTCAACCGCCTTTTCTTCAATAATTTTAGACAAAGAAGCAATTTCTTCATCCATATTATCCAATTCCAATAAAGAATTTCCTAAATCTGATTGAATCTGAAGAAGATCATCTACAGAACTTACCTGATGCTTTTTCTGCAAATTATAAATTAATTGCAATTTCTGATTTATCAATTCTAGTTGCGCCGGATCATTTAACAACTTCTCTGAACAGCTTTCTAATTCTTTAGAAATATCATCAAACTCAATCGTTAAACTTGTAATTCTTTCAAATAGATTTTGATATTCGGGTGAAAAAGGAGCTACTTTTTGCAATGCATTTTTGATTTCATTCAAATTATGAAAAACGCCAAATTGTTCTTCATTTGCAATCGCTAAAGATTTATCTAGAGATTCTTTAATGATCTCAACATTATTCAGCTTTTCGTAATCAGCTTCTAATTCTGCCTGCTCTCCAGACTTTAACTGTGCAGCAACCAATTCATTTAATAAAAATATGTGGTATTCCTGCTCTTTTCCTGCATCACTTTGCTTTTTCAGTAATGCATTTAATTTTGATTTATCAGCTTTATAAGATTTAAGCAGTTTTTGATATTCAGCAATTACATCTGAATTATTAGCAATAGCATCAATAATTTTAAACTGTACGCTTTCATCTGACAACTCTTGAGTTTGCTGCTGTGAATGAATATCAATTAAATACAAACTTAAATCCTGCAATTCCTGAAGATTTACTGGACTATCATTTATAAAAGCACGAGATTTACCAGACGGAAGAATTTCTCTTCTTATTATGGTTTCATCTTCATAATCTAAATCATTGGCTTCAAAAAATTCTTTTAAATTATATTTTCCGATTTCAAACTGTGCTTCAATGACACATTTTTCTTCTTTATTTTTTAACGAAGTAAGATCTGCTCTTTTGCCCAAAACAAGGCCAATAGCTCCCAAAATAATCGATTTTCCTGCACCTGTCTCACCTGTAATTATAGAAAAACCTTTAGAAAAATCTATGGCTAGCTTTTCGATAAGAGCATAATTTTTAATTGACAGTGACGTAATCATAGGGCAGTTTTGTAAAAATAAAAGTTATAATGATAATAAAGATGGTAAAACGGAAAAGCGAGATTAGAATTTAATCTGTGACCATTTTGTAGAGTTTAACGGCGAAACTTTATTCAAAACATCCGTTAAATCGGTAATTGGAATGCTTGGCCCGCCAGAAAAAATAGAAACAATTTCATCTGATTTTGCATCAAAGAAAACTCGGGTTATAAAAGCATTTGGTTTTACTGAATTTAATTTTCCAATTAATAGCAAAGCATTTTTAATTTTTTCTTTTGCTGCTTTTTGATCCAAAGTCATTGCATCTAATCCAGTATGATAAGCATAAGTTGTTTGACGTAAATCGCTATAAGTTGGCGCAATCATATCATTAATTAAATAGTAACGGTTTTGAAGTCCGTCAGATTGGTTCCATCCTTTAAACCCGCCTTGCTGTGCAACATTAGCAATATTTTGTGCAGTTTGAAGATACGGATTTCCTGCCCCCATTTGAAAGGTATCAGCATCCATTCCCAAAATCACATAACAGTAGAAAGATATAACCGAAACCAGATTTGAATCGTAAGTGTTTGGATTAAACAGCAATGGTTCATACTCTGTGTATCTAAAATTAAAATCCTTATCGTTGTAATTTAAAACAGGAGAAGAATAAGTAGAATTAAAAATCAACCTAGAAGACTGCACCTGAATGGTTCCTGTAAACTGATCTGAACTGTTAGAAGACAGAGTAATGTACATTGAACAGTTTATTCTCTCATTTTGTTTTAAAATAGAACCTGTCCAATCTGTTTTGTTTACAAACTCAGCCAAAGAAGTCTGGAGCGTTTTAAAAACCTGATTATTAGGATTTGTTAGACGTTCTGTATTAATAGTAACTGTACAATTTAGCTGTTGCGCTTGCACAAAACCAAAGCTTAAAAACACGAATAGCGTAACTATCTTATTCATAATCGTCTAGATGTTAAATTTTATAAACATAAGTCGTTTCCAATTTATGTTTTCGGCGTATATTCTAAATTTATGATTTTGAAAAATGCAGAATAACTTTATTCAAAATATCAGCCGCTACAGATTCTTTTGATTTCAATTCCATTGGCTCAATTTCAAAATTTTTATCAATAAACGTTACTTTATTGGTTTCTTTTTTAAAACCGGCACCTTTATCTTGTAAGGAATTTAAAACAATCAAATCTAAGTTTTTTTTCTGAATTTTCAACTTAGCATTTTCAATTTCATTTTCAGTCTCTAATGCAAAGCCAATCAAAAACTGATTTTTTTTGATAGCCCCCAAAGAAGACAGTATATCTTTTGTCTTTTCCAGCTCTATCGAAAATTCTTCTGTATTTTTCTTAATCTTTTGATCTGCAACAAATTTCGGTCTATAATCTGCAACAGCTGCAGCCGCGATTGCCACATCAACATCATTAAAATGCAAATGACAAGCATCGTACATTTCTTGAGCCGAAACAACATCAACCACTTTTATGAGACTGTTTTTCGCCTTCAAATGAGTTGGCCCTGCAATCAAAAACACTTCCGCCCCTAAGCTTGCCGCTTCATTAGCAATGTCAAACCCCATTTTTCCAGAAGAATGATTTCCAATAAAACGTACAGGGTCTATCGCTTCGTATGTCGGGCCAGCCGTAACTAATATTTTTTTTCCTTTTAATGGCAATTTACTTTCCAAATCAGCTTCTAAAAAAGCAACGATATTTTCAGGTTCAGCCATTCGGCCCTCACCTGACAAACCACTTGCCAATTCTCCGCTTTCAGCAGGAATCATAATGTTTCCGTACTGTTTTAACGCAGCAAAGCTAGATAAAGTTGAAGGATGTTTGTACATATCCAAGTCCATTGCTGGTGCAAAATAAACTGGACATTTTGCCGATAAATATGTGGCAATTAAAAGATTATCGCAATTTCCTGTCGCCATTTTAGACAAAGTATTTGCAGTCGCAGGCGCAATCAGCATAAAATCTGCCCAAAGAGCCAATTCTACGTGATTGTTCCAAACCTCATCTTGATCGTCTTGATTAAAGAAACTTGAATGTACTGGATTTTTTGATAAAGTAGATAATGTAAGTGGGGTTACAAAATCCTTAGAAGCAGGTGTCATGATCACTTGGACATGTGCACCTGCTTTTATAAAAAGTCGTACTAAAGTGGCTGTTTTATAGGCTGCAATTCCACCGGAAACACCCAGCAAAATCTTTTTCCCGTTTAAAACTGACATTGTACTATTATTTGTTTGAACTTCTGTGGTAAGTTTTACCGTCTAACCATTCTTGAACAGCTAAAGCGTGTGGTTTTGGTAATTTTTCGTAAAATTTAGAAACTTCAATTTGCTCTTTATTTTCAAAAACTTCCTCTAGACTATCATTGTAAGTAGCAAACTCTTCTAATTTTTCAGTCAATTCTTTTTTAATCTCTGAATTAATTTGATTTGCTCTTTTAGCCATAATGGTAATTGCCTCATACACATTTCCTGTTGGCTCTTCAATAACTGTTTTATTGTAAGTTATTGTGTTTACAGGAGCATTCGTCTTTTTTAAATCCATGACTTTATTTTATTTAGTAAATTTTTGTAAATCTGTTTCAACTCTGGCATTCATTTCGTCTGCCTTTTCTTTATACTTTGTATCGCTTTTAAATTTCATCAAGTTAGCATAAGCCGTTTGCGCAACATGCAGACGTTCTTCCATTTTTGAAGGAACACTGTTAATAGCCAATTGATATGCTGAATCGTATTTATAAAACAATGCATCTTCTTTTAAAGGCGTTCCAGGAAAATCAGCGATAAAATTATCAAAAGCAATTAATGCCGATTTATAATCTGAAATTGTATTATATCCTTTAGCATTTTCGTATGCTTTTTTCTCCAATTTTCCATTTAGCTTCTGTACCGCCTCATTTGCTTGAGGAATATATTCAGAGTTTGGATAATTATCAATGAAAGTCTGCAATTTTTCTATTGCTTTTACAGTATCTGATTGATCTAAACTATAAACTGGTGACAATTTAGAATAACTGTAAGCTCCTAAAAAAGCTGCTTCTTGCACTTTTTCACTTCGTGGATAACCCGAAACAAATGCTTCAAACTGATAACCAGCTAGATAATATTGTTTTGTTTTATAATAGGACTGTGAAAACATGTAAAAAAGCTTTTCTGCCTGAGGTTTTCCTCGATATGAAGTTGCTAATTGCTCAAAAAGACGGATCGCTTTTGTGTATTTACCGGCATCATACATTTTTGTTGCCATTTCAAATTTTGCTGCAACATCTTCATTTTTCAACGCTTTTTGATATTCTCCACAAGAATAAAAAAGAGTTACAACAATTAAAAGCAATACTGTTTTTTTCATTTTCTTACTGTTATTACAATCTCAGACAATTAATTATGCCAAAGTGAAATCGCACCGAACTTTCGGTGGCAAATTTAGTTATTAATTTAGCTACTGCAAAATAATTTTTTAGTATCTTAAAATACTAACACTTTAACAATTATTTAATGCTGTTTTTTACAAAGTCATTTAGTCTCGCCGCTAGAGATTCATCGACAGAAACTAATGGTAGACGAACCGTATTCTCAGCAATTCCAAGAGCTTGGAAGATTTGTTTGATTCCAGCTGGATTTCCCTGCTCAAAAATCATATCGATACTGTCTGATAAAAAGTAATGTGTTTTGTAAGCGTCTGCCGCTTTTTTATTCAATCCTAAACGTATCATTTCTGAAAATTCTTTAGGAAAACCTTGTCCAATTACAGAAATAACTCCTGCTCCACCCGCTAAAACGATTGGAAGCGCCAACATATCATCTCCAGAAATCACCAAGAAATCTTTTGGTGCATTTTTAATAATCTGCATAGCTTGAGCCATATCTCCAGCAGCTTCTTTAATTGCTACCACATTTTTAAAATCGTTAGCCAAACGCACCACTGTTGAAGGAAGCATATTGCTTGCCGTTCTTCCTGGAACGTTATATAGGATTACTGGAACTGGAGAAGCTTCAGCAATTGCTTTAAAGTGCTGATAAATTCCTTCCTGTGTTGGTTTATTATAATAAGGAGAAACAGACAATATCGCTTCAAAAGCAGAAAAATCTCTTGTTTTTAATTCTTCAACAATCTGCATAGTATTATTACCTCCAACTCCTAAAACTAGAGGCAATCTTCCTTTATTCACATCGATTACAGTCTTTATAACCAATTCTTTCTCTTCTGTTGTAAGGGTTGCATTTTCTGCCGTTGTTCCCATTACAACAAGATACTCCACTCCGCCATCTATAGAAAAGTTTACAACTCTCTGTAAAGCCTCAATGTCAACTGAAAAATCTTTTTTAAATGGCGTTACAAGCGCAACACCAGTTCCTATCAATGATTGCATATTAATTATTATAATTTATTTTATATTTTTTAAATACCTAAACAATTCTGAAACGAATAATTTATAGTTTCCTAATTCTGTATTAATCATCAAACGGCTTAAATTTTGATCTACAGCCGAAAATCCGATTTTAAATTTAGCTTTTGACTTGCTTGTAACCAACATTAAAAAAATATTTTCAACGTCATAATAACTGAGCAAAAGATCAAACTCTGCATTTATAAATTCTTTTAAGAAACCTTCTGTAATTTCGCCGTTCCAATTGATGTGTTTTTTACCAAAAGTTGGGCGCGGATAAGCTTCTTTTTCCTTAAATTTTTCTCTGTAGGCAAGAACTTTTATGTTTTCTAAAGCAATTCCTTGGAGTGTGATTTCCTTAATTAATGCTTCTGAAGATTCAAAAAAACTCTCATCTATCAATAAACCAATTGTTTGAATGTTTTTAGTAAATACTCCGCTTTTTTCATTATTTAAATTAACATTTAATGATTTTTTTACAAAAAATTCCTTTATATAATTCAAAAACATAGTACTTTTACTAGATTACAAAATTAATTATTTAAGTTGCATTTAAAATGGTAAAACTAAAAAAGTATAACGGATTTTTAAAACTTTTTGTTATATTCTTAACACTTTTTTCAATCTCTTCCTGTAGTACGAAAAACTACAATCTAACTAAAATTGAAGGAAAACAACTTCCTGTTACCGAAAAAACTGGGGAAACTCCTGAAATTGAAAACTTTATTAAACCTTATCGCGATCACATTAATAAGGATTTGGATAATGTATTGGCTTATTGCCCTGAAACTCTCGACAAAAGCACTGGAAAATGGCAAACTGGCATTGGAAGCTTGATGGCCGATGTTTGCGTACAAAGAGGAAACATTGTTTTTAACGCTCGCGAAAAGAAAAATATTGATTTGTGTCTTTTAAATCATGGTGGTATTCGTGCCATTCTTCCAAAGGGAAATGTTACAACAAGATCAGCTTTTGAAATTATGCCTTTTGAAAACAGTTTGGTTGTTATGGCTTTAAAAGGTGAGCAAATCGCAGAAATTGCGGCTTATATTATTAAGGAGAAAAAACCTCAGCCATTGTCTGGAATGACGTTTACCATTACAAAAGATAATAAAGCAAAAGATATCATGGTGCAAGGCAAACCGCTTGATCTAAGCAAAATATATTATGTTGCTACAAATGATTATTTAGCAAATGGTGGAGACAGTATGACTTTCTTTGCAAAAAGCACTCAAAAGTTTGATCTAAATTATAAACTTAGAGATGTGCTGATTGATTATTTTAAAGAAGTAGACACAGTAGTTGCTCCAAAAAATATCAGAATCACAGAAGAATAAAAGAGTTTGTCGCGAATTGCACCAATTTGCACAAATTTTTAAATGATTGAAAAACCAATTCGTGTTAATTCGTGAAATTGGTGGCTAAAAAAAATTAAAACGACATAGAGCCTCTGGCAAAAAAATATATAAAATGAAAAGAAGAGAGTTTATCGAAAAAACAGCAGCGAGTACTGCCCTATTAAGTTTAGGATTGTCTTTGAGCAGTTTTGAAAGTAACGATATTAAGCATCTAACAATTCTACATACTAATGATGTGCACAGCCACATTGATCCTTTTCCTGCTGATGATCCGCGTAATCCTAATAAAGGTGGTGTGTCGCGTCGCGCAACGTTGATTGAAACCATCCGTAAAGAAAACCCGAATGTTCTTTTATTGGATGCAGGTGATATTTTTCAAGGAACACCATATTTTAACTATTATGGAGGCGAATTGGAGTTTAAATTGATGAGCATGATGAAATATGATGCTTCTACAATTGGAAATCACGATTTTGACAATGGTCTAGACGGATTATATGCTCAACTTCCGCACGCAACTTTTGACTTTATCAACTCTAACTACGATTTTAAAAACACGGTTATGGACGGGCATGTGAAACCGTACAAAATCTTTAATAAAAACGGAATTAAGGTTGGTGTTTTTGGTGTTGGAATTGAACTTCAAGGTTTAGTAGATAAAAAATTATACCTGGAAACAGTTTACAACAATCCTGTTGAAGTTGCTCAGGATATGACAAAACTTTTAAAACAAGAACAAAAATGTGATTTGGTAATTTGCCTTTCGCATTTAGGTTACAAGTATAAAGATGATCCAACAAAAATTAGCGATTTGACATTTGCCACACAAACACAGGATATTGATCTGATTATTGGAGGACACACGCACACTTTCTTAGACAAACCTACTGTTGTAAAAAATAAGGCTGGAAAAGATGTGCTAGTAAATCAAGTGGGATGTTATGGAATCAATTTAGGTCGTATTGACTTTTATTTTGATAAAAACAAAGCACATACAAACCAAAGCACCACTATTGTGGTATAGTCTTTTTTTGAATTCTAGCTTTTTCTAAAAAGTATTCTACCATAAAGAAATAAGCTAGAATTTGAGTTGTATCTCGTATTAAAACTAAAACAATAGAATACGAGAAAAATTGATTAAAAATATAGAAAATATCAGAGAAGATGTAGCTTATGGCCATGAGCGACATGAGCAATGCTATATGTGTTCCTTTTGTGATGTAACTTACAAAACAGAAATAACTCAATACACTCAAAACTATTCCGTAAACGGTATAAATTAGAATAAATTTCCGCATACTGTCGAGCTGCAGACTCAAAACAGAGATTAATAAATAAACTATAAACACCACTACTATAGAAATAGGCAGGATATCCCGTTTGGTTAATCTAATTCTCTCGTGTTCCCTAATAAATATGGTAACAATTAAACTATAAACAACTAGAAAACTGATTACGCCTCCTAATTCAGAGCTTTCAACATCCATTAAATCATAAACTTGTCCTACAAAACAAAAAAAGAAAATCACTCCTTCTGTTTTTTTAATTTCGAACTCACTGCTAATTAAATAATAAATAAAAATAGCAGGGAGAACAATAGCTTTTGCATATGTGGCAAAAACGTCTTGTTCTGTCCAATCAAAAATGATTGTACAAAACAAGCCAATAAAGAACAAAATTAATGATGGTTTGTTAGGCTTCATTTAATTTGTTTATAAAATCTTCTTCTGACAATATAGTGATATTCAACTTTGTTGCTTTTTCCAGTTTTGCTGGTCCCATATTATCTCCTGCTACTACAAAATCTGTTTTTGCAGAAATTGAGCTTCCTACTTTTCCTCCGTTATCTTCAATGGCTTTCTTTAGGTCGTCTCTAGAAAATTGACTAAAGACTCCAGAAACCACAAAAGTTTTTCCAGCAAATTTATCGGTAGCATTTGGGTTTATTTTTTCTTCAATTTCAAATTGAACTCCATAACTCTTTAAGCGCTCAATAATTTTCTTGTTCTCTTCATTTTCGAAGAATTCAATCACACTTTTAGCAATTCTTTCTCCAATTTCATCAACCAAAACTAAATCCATTAAAGAAGCTTGAGCTAAAGCATCTATATTTTTATAATGTTTGGCTAGTTTTTTGGCAACTGTTTCTCCCACAAAACGAATTCCTAGCGCAAACAAAACGCTCTCAAACGGAATTTCTTTTGATTTCTGAACTCCATTTACCAAGTTTTCTGCTGATTTTTGAGCCATTCTTTCCAAATGCAGAATATCCTCCACTTTCAATTCGTACAAATCTGCATAATTATGCACTAGATTATTTTTGAAAAGTAAAGCAACCGTTTCTCCGCCAAGCCCTTCAATATCCATTGCTTTTCTTGAAATGTAATGCTGAATTCTCCCAATAATCTGCGGAGGACATCCGTAGAAATTTGGACAATAATGATTGGCTTCTCCTTCGTTTCTAACTAGTTCTGTCTCACATTCAGGACAGTGTGTTATATAATGCGTTTTTTGAGAATCTTCCGGGCGTTTATCTAAATCTACCGCAATGATTTTTGGAATGATTTCTCCCCCTTTTTCAACAAAAACGGTGTCATTTATTCTAATATCTAATTTTTCAATCTGGTCGGCATTATGAAGCGAAGCTCTCTTTACAATAGTTCCTGCAAGCTGTACAGGCTCCAAATTTGCCACTGGTGTTATAGCTCCAGTTCTACCAACTTGATACGAAATTGATTTTAATACAGTTGAAACTTGTTCCGCTTTAAATTTATAAGCAATTGCCCAACGTGGCGATTTGGCTGTATAACCTAATTCTTCCTGATACTGAATGCTATTTACTTTTACTACAACACCATCTGTTTCATAAGGTAAATTATGACGGTGTACATCCCAATAATCAATAAAGTCAAAAACTTCATCCATGCTATTGGCTAATTTTGCTTCTTTCGGAACTTTGAATCCCCAGCTTCTAGCCTGCTCTAATCCTTCATATTGAGTTTTAAAAGGCAGATTGTTTCCTGTTACAAAATAAAGCAAACACTCCAGCGGGCGTTTGGCAACCTCAGCGCTGTCTTGCAATTTTAAACTTCCCGAAGCTGTGTTTCTAGGATTTGAATATGGTGTTTCTCCAATTTCGATTAGCTCTTGGTTCATTTTCTCAAAACCAGCATGGGGAAGAATAATTTCACCACGAATATCAAATTTATCAGGATAATTTCCTTTTAAATGTAATGGAACTGATTTTATAGTTTTGATGTTATTTGTTACTTCATCTCCTTGAAAACCATCGCCACGCGTCAAAGCTTGAACTAGTTTTCCGTTTTCGTAAGTAATGCTTATTGAAGCTCCATCATATTTTAATTCGCAAGTATATTGCAAACTAACATTTCCTAAAACTTTCTGAATGCGGTTTTCCCAATCTAAAAGATCTTCTTTAGAATAAGAATTGTCTAAAGAATACATTCTGTACTGGTGCGCGATCGTTTTAAAGTTTTTGGTTACTGCTCCACCTACTCTTTGCGTTGGTGAGTTTTCATCAAAAAACTCTGGATGCTTATTTTCTAAATCCTGAAGTTCTTTCAGTTTAATATCAAAATCATAATCTGAAATAGTGGCATTGTCTAACACATAGTAATTATAGTTGTGCTGATTAAGTTCATTTCGTAATGTTTGAATGGTCTCTTGAATGCTCATAAATAGTAAAATATTGCAGATTATTGTAATGAAAAACTGAATATCAAAATTAGAATTTATTTTTGTTCAAATGCAGAAAAAATAAAAGTTTTAGAAAATCAAAAATCAGATTGCAAATTCATGCAATCTGATTTCCTCCTTGTCCATTATTCTTAAAAAAGAATTAAAAAAAACCAACTTCCAAATGGTTTCAACGTTTTATATTTTTAACTGAAAATCAATATCTTACAGCGAAAATATAAAATTATTTTTGAATAATGATAAAGTCTGAACGTCTATTTAAAAGATGCTCTTCTTCAGAACATTTTACACCATTTTTACATTTATTAATTAATCGAGTTTCTCCGTACCCAATGGCACTTTCTATTCGAGAAGCGTCTATGCCTTGCGAAAGGATATAATCTCTTGTTGATTTGGCTCTATTGTCTGAAAGTTTTAGGTTGTATGCATCTTTTCCGCGTGAATCGGTATGAGATTCAATTTTGATTCTGATGTTCGGAAATTTTTGCATAATGAAAACCACTTTAGACAATTCTTCTACAGCTTTTGGCGTAATATCGTACTTGTCGTAGTCAAAATAAATTGGGTTTACATCTACTTTTTCTACTCCTTGTTTTTTAACGACCAAATCATCGTAATTGCTTAATTCGAAATTCACATCTTTTATTTCGCCTCCATTTTGACCAGTGGTTTCTACAGTTTTATCGTCGCTGCTGTAATTTGGTTTTGCGGCAATCATTTTGATTACTTTGTTGCAAGGAACTTCAATTGCATACTTTCCGTCAAAATTTGTTTTGGTTTCTCCTAAAACTTCACTAAAAGAGTTATATGCCATTATGGTAACATCTGTTAAAGGCTTTTTCGTTTTACGGTCGATAGCCATCCCAGAAATGCTTTGGTTACAAACCGGTTTTCCTTTTGCAAAAGAATAGATATCATCATCACCTTTTCCTTCTGCTCTATTTGAAGAAAAATAGCCATAAGCATCTGTTTTATCAATTATAAAAGAAAAATCGTCTTTATTGCTATTAATTGGTGCTCCAAGGTTTTTGGGCACTGAAAAAGTTCCATTTGCCTGAAGCTTGCTTTCGTAAACATCCAAATCTCCCCAGCCATAATGTCCATCAGAAGAAAAATACAAAACTCCGTTTTGGAAGAATGGGAACACTTCGTTACCAATAGTATTAATATTTGGACCAAGATTTTGAGGAGAACTCATTGTACCGTCTTCCGCAATTTTTACCATATAAAGATCCGTTTCTCCTTGTCCTCCTGGCATGTCTGAAGCGAAGAATAACAATTTTCCGTCTTCACTCAGTGCTGGATGTCCAACAGAATACTCATCGCTGTCAAAAAATACTTTCTCTGGATTTTCTAATTTATTATTAACGATCGATCCTTTGACAATCTGGAAATTATTTACTCTAGCCTCATCAACAACCAATTTGTTTTTCTTTACAATATTGGTCGAATAATAGATTGTTTTCCCCTGGCTATCAAAACTTGCCGTTGCTTCATGATATTTAGTCATTACATTGGGAAGGAAAACTGTTTCGTTGAATAAACTTCCGTCTGCTGGATTTCTTTCTGCGATGTAAAGATTAAGAAAAGGCTGATTGTTCCAAGTATACAATTTCTCACTGAATTTTGTGGTATCACGAGCTGATGTAAATACTATATTGTCTTTAAAAAATGTTGCTCCAAAATCTGATTTACTTGTATTTATATCTAAATTTTTAATAGTATAGAGAGGTTTGGCCTTTGCTACGCTGTCCATGTATTTCTTTTGCGCAACATATCGGTTAATCTCTGCTTTATCACCCTTTTTATCTAAATATTCTTTTGTGATTTTATCTGCTTCATCGTAATCCATAACTGCTTTCATGGATTGGATATAACGCAAATAGTAAATATCAGTCAAATTATTTCCTTGCACTTCATATAGTTTTCTGTACCATTTAAGTGCATTTCTAGAATCAGAAATAAAGTAATAGGAATCTGCCGCATTCTTCAAAGTCTGCGCTGATGGATCTTTTATGTTTTGCAAACATTCTTCGTAAGCTTTAGAAGCATCCAAATAAGAAAAGCTTCTAAACAAAGCATCAGCTTTCTTTAAGTTAGTTTTTTGAGCGAAACTAAACGTAACGCTCAAAATTAAACATAGGATATATAGTTTTCTCATAAGTTTTGGTTTTAGAAGAATCGAGGAGATTTAATTTTACTTTGTTTTTGCACAAATTGATAACGTAAAATGAACTCGTGAGAACCATCGTTATATTTGTTCAATTCGCTTACAGTATAATCAAAAGCATATCCAAGGAAGAAACTTGGTGAAATTTGAAAACCTGCTAGTATGCTTACAGAATCATCTGTTCGATACGCTCCTCCTATAACAAACTTTTCCTGAATCATGAAATTTGCCGATATATCTGCAGTAATTGGAGCCCCACTTACTGCTTTTACTAAAAATGCTGGTTTAAATTTCAAATTCGGATTCAAATCAAAAACATAACCTCCCATTAAATAGTAATGCAAACGATCATAATCAATAGATTCACGAACATCGTCATAGTAATCATTCTGAATAAAACTTGGAACAGAAAATCCTACATACCATTTTTCTGTATAATAGTAAATCCCCGCGCCTACAGCAAGTTTCATCTGATTGTTTATGTTCTGATTTAACAAAACATCGTCATCATCATAATATCTTCCTTTAGACCAATCGATGTTTAACATTCTTGTACCAGCTTTAATACCAAAAGCCAATCTTTTTTCGTAACCAAGAGGCAATGAATAAGAGAAGTTTCCATCAAGATACAGTTCATTTGAAGGTCCGATTTTATCATTTACAACGCTTAAACCTACTCCTAATTGTTCATTTCTAAGTGGAGAATGAACGGAGAAAGATTGTGTTTCTGGTGCTCCAGGCATTCCAACCCATTGAGAACGATATAAAAGTGCTGCTTCTATGGTTCCGGTAGATCCAGCATACGCTGGATTTACCGCCATAGTGTTATACATATACTGCGTATACTCGGGATCTTGTTGTGCCGAAGCGCAAACCGTAATAAAAGAACATATTAAAATGAAATATGTTTCTAATGATTTTATATATAGTTTCATAACGATACTTATTTAGTTTAATTAATTAGATGATTAATAGAAGTGGGTTATCTCATAATAGACAACCAGCCTTTTTTAACCGTTCCATCTCCAATGGTTATCACATAAAAATAAGTACCTGTTGGCAGCATATCTCCTCTATTAACTACACCGGATACATTTGCTGTTCCGTTCCAATCATTTTCATAACTTGCTTTACTATACACTAACGCTCCGTATCTGTTAAATACTCTCAGCTCATTGTTTGGATAAGACTCAATACAGTCTATTCTGAACAAATCGTTTTTACCATCATTATTTGGAGTAAACTCATTATAAACAGTTAAACAAATTGGTTCTAATGTAACCGAAGCTGAATTATTTGAAGCATCAACATCTAAAGGAGTTGAAGTTTCTACAGTTGCCACACTTGTATAAGTACCGTTTGGCAATACTTCTGCAACAATTGTCAATACAACACTCTGACCTGCATTTAACGTAGGTATTGTCCAAAGCTGTGTTGCTGGGTCGTATGTTCCCGATGTTGCAGATGAACTTACTAATTGCAAACCGCTAGGAAGTAAATCACTAACAAGAGTGTTTATGAAATCACCTTCTCCTACATTGTTTACTGTAATAGTAAAGGTTACTTGATCACCAAAATTTGGAGTTGGATTATCAACCGTATGAGTAATCGTTAAATCTGAACAGCTTGCTACCGTAACATTTAAAGTTTTGATTGTTCTTTCGTCACAATTGTTAACATAAGCCACCGTTACAGTTCCTGGCCCAATATCTGACCAAGAAACAGTTACAGATCCATCGTTTATACCGCCGCCAGAAACAATAGTACCGCCGCTAATAGTCCATACATAATTAGACTTACCATTTGCAATTGAATAGGTCACCCCTTTGAATACACATGGAGTATCATCTGTAGTAGCAAGTTGAACTGCAGCATCATTTTCGAATGCAATTGTAATTCCTAATCTTGGTCCGTTATCACAGCCATTAAATGTATTAGCCAACGATCCTGCATAATAAGTAGTTGCAGTAAGTGGAGTTGTATTTGCCAATGGTGTTCCGCCAGTTGCAGACGCATACCAAACCACATTTGTTTCGTTTACCAAAATATTAGCTAATGTTGGCAAAGCAGACAAACAGAATGTCTGCGTTGTTCTTGGCGTTGTAATTACACTTGGTGAATTTACATTTACCGCAACAGCCAATCTTGCCGGATTTTCGCAACCTATAGCACTTGAAACTGCTCCATAATAAGTACCTGTCGCAAGGGCGGTTGTTGGCGGAATCGCTGTTCCTCCTGTCGCTGTGTTATACCAAACTACATTTGCTTCATTTACTTGAATATTTGCCACTGTTGGCGAATTTAAAGTACAGAAGTTTTGAGTTGTATTGGCAGTAGTAGGTGTTGGACTAGGATCAACCACCGTTACTGTTACCTGAAGACGAGTTGAGCTTTCACAACCTGTTGGATCAACAATGTTTCCGAAATACACTCCAGAAGTAAGCGCTGTTCCCGCAGGAATTGCAGTTCCTCCTGTTGCTGCTGTAAACCATGTTACATTGCTTTCATTTACTTGAATGTTTGCAATAGTTGGTGCATTTGCAGAACAGAAAGTTTGAGCTGTATTATTTGTTGTTGGATTTATTGTATTTCCAACTGTAACTGCTACTTGTAATCTTACACTGCTTTCGCATCCTGTTGCTGGATCTTTAATTGCTCCAAAGTAAGTAGCTGTTGTTAATACTGCTGTTGAAGCTAAAGCAGTTCCACCAGTTTGTGTTGTATACCAAACTACATTGCTTTCATTCACTTGAATATTAGCTACTGTTGGATTTGTACCTGTACAGAAAGTCTGTGCTGCAGCATTTGTTGTTGGTGTTGCTGGATCTGTTACATTCACATCAACTGTCAGTCTTGAAGCGCTTTCGCAGCCTGTTGCAGGATCTGAAATTGCTGCAAAATACTGGCCTGTTGTTAATGCTGTCGTTGGTGCGATTACTGTTCCACCTGTTAGAGCTGTATACCAAACAATATTTGTTTGATTGAACTGAACACTTGCAAACGTTGGTGCATTTACCAAACAGAAGTTTTGTGTTCCTGCCGTTACCAATGTTGGAGTTCCAGGATCGTTTACAATCACATCAACTGTCAATCTTGAAGCGCTCTCACAGCCCGTTGCTGGATCTGAGATTGCCGCAAAATACTGCCCAGTTGTCAAAGCTGTTGTTGGCGCAATAACGGTTCCTCCAGTTGAAGCTGTATACCAAACAATATTAGTCTCATTAGTCTGAATGCTCGCAAAAGTAGGAGCATTAGCTAAACAGAAGTTTTGTGTTCCTGCCGTTACCAATGTTGGTGTTCCTGGATCGTTTACTATAACATCAACTGTTAGTCTTGCAGCGCTTTCACAGCCCGTTGTCGGATCTGAAATTGCTGCAAAATATTGTCCCGTTGTTAAAGCGGTAGAAGATGGAATCAATGTTCCGCCAGTTGCAGCTGTATACCAGACAATGTTTGTCTCATTTATCTGAATGTTTGCAAATGTTGGAAGATCCTCTTTACAGAAACTTTGTGTTCCCGCAGTCACCAGTGTTGGTGTTCCCGGATCGTTTACAATTACATCTACTGTCAGTCTTGTAGCGCTCTCACAACCTGTTACAGGATCTGAGATTGCCGCAAAATACTGGCCTGTTGTTAGAGCTGTTGTTGATGGAATCAATGTTCCGCCTGTTAAAGCTGTATACCAAACAATATTTGTTTGATTAAACTGAACACTTGCAAACGTTGGTGCATTTACCAAACAGAAGTTTTGAGTTCCTGCAGTCACCAATGTCGGTGTTCCCGGATCATTTACAATCACATCTACTGTTAATCTTAAAGCACTTTCACAGCCTGTTACAGGGTCTGAAATTGCCGCAAAATACTGGCCTGTTGTCAAGGTTGTTGCTGGTGCAATCACTGTTCCACCTGTTAAAGCCGTATACCACACAATGTTGCTTTCGTTAATCTGAATACTCGCAAATGTTGGCTGATCTTCCTGACAGAAGTTTTGAACTCCCGCAGTCACCAATGTTGGTGTTCCCGGATCATTAACAATTACATCAACTGTCAATCTTAAAGCACTCTCACAGCCTGTTACAGGATCTGAGATAGCAGCAAAATACTGGCCTGTTGTTAAAGCTGTTGTTGACGGAATCAACGTTCCCCCTGTTATGGCTGTATACCAGACAATATTAGTTTCATTTGTCTGAATGCTTGCAAATGTCGGAAGGTCTTCTTTACAGAAACTTTGGGGTCCTGCTGTTACTAAAGTCGGTGTTCCCGGATCGCTTACGATCACATCTACCGTTAATCTTGAAGCGCTCTCGCATCCTGTTACTGGATCTGAAATTACCGCAAAATACTGGCCTGTTGTTAGAGCCGTTGCAGATGGAATCAATGTTCCGCCTGTTATGGCTGTATACCAAACAATATTAGCTTCGTTTGTCTGAATGCTTGCAAATGTCGGTGCATTTGCTAAACAGAAGTTTTGTGTTCCTGCTGTAATTAATGTAGGAGTTCCAGGATCGCTTACAATCACATCAACTATCAATCTTGTAGCACTCTCGCAACCAGTTATTGGATCTGAAATTGCCGCAAAATACTGGCCTGTTGTTAGAGCTGTTGCAGATGGAATCAATATTCCGCCTGTTAAAGCTGTATACCAGACAATATTGCTTTCGTTGATTTGAATGCTTGCAAATGTCGGTGCGTTTGCTAAACAGAAGTTTTGAACTCCTGCAGTCACCAGTGTTGGCGTTCCTGGATCATTAACTATCACATCAACTGTCAATCTTAAAGCGCTCTCGCAGCCTGTTACTGGATCTGAGATTGCCGCAAAATATTGTCCTGTTGTCAAAGCTGTTGTAGATGGGATCAATATTCCTCCTGTTATCGCTGTATACCAAACTATGTTGGTTTCATTTGTCTGAATACTTGCAAATGTTGGAAGATCTTCTTTACAGAAACTTTGTGGTCCCGCAGTTACTAAAGTCGGTGTTCCTGGGTCGCTTACTATCACATCTACCGTTAATCTTGAAGCGCTTTCGCATCCTGTTACTGGATCTAAAATTGCTGCAAAATACTGGCCTGTTGTAAGAGCCGTATTAGATGGAATCAACGTTCCGCCTGTTATGGCTGTATACCAAACAATATTTGCTTGATTGAACTGAACGCTTGCAAATGTCGGAAGATCTTCCTTACAGAAGTTTTGCACTCCTGCTGTTACTAATGTAGGTGTTCCTGGATCATTGACGTTAACAGTTACTTGCAATCTTAAAGAGCTTTCACATCCTGTAATCGCATCAGTTGCTGCTCCATAATAAATTCTGCTTACTAATGGAGTAGCCGAAGCAATTATATTTCCTCCTATCGCTGCATCATACCAAATTACATTGCTTTCATTAACTTGAATATTTGCAACAGTTGGTGCATTTATCAAACAGAAATTCTGAGTGCTATTTGAAGTTGTTGGCGTATTTGGATCGCTAACAATAATTACCGCATCTTGTAATGTTCCTGCTAAATTTTCGCAAGTATTAGTACTTGCAACAGCTACATAATAAGTTATCGGACTTACTGCTTTTGTTAAACCTGTAGCAGTTAAAATACCAGCTGCATCTATTGCATAAGTAACTCCTGCTATTACAGCTCCGTTTGTAATTGGCTGTGTTTTATTAGCATCTAAATACCAAGTGAATACTGGACTAGTTAATGTTGGTGCCGACGGAGTTAAAGATGCTGGAACACCATTACAAACTGTTACATCGTCAACTGTAATATCGTTTACTGTTGAAGGAGGCAAAATAGTGAATGTAATTTGTTTTCTGTCTGCTGCCGCAGTTTCACAAAATTCATCGGAACTCACTCCAACAAAATAAGTATAAGTTCCAGGAACCAATCCGTTTACTATCAACTGTGCAGTTGTTTCACCTGCAATTAATTGACTTGTTGTTCCATCAAAACGATACCAATGATAAACAGGATTTGTTAAAACTGGTGTCCCATTTAAACTTGTTGCTAAAGTTACAGTTCCAGAAGCAGAACAAATTGATGTTGCTGTTCCTCCGTTTAAAGTAATATCTGTCAAAGCATTTACTGGAGCAGAAGCTTTTACTTCAACAGTAACTTCTCCTCTTGCATAATTTTCACAGCCATAACGTACTGGCTGTACATAATATCTGTAAATACCTGCAGTCAAATTATCTGGTACTGTAAAAGTAGGTCCTGTGGCAACCAAATTACCTCCTGTTTCAGCATCATACCATCGATAAGTAGAACAGGCGACTTCAGGAATCTGAAGCTCAATTTCGGTTCCTGGACAGACCGTAATTTTATTCTGCGGATCTGCACCTATCACAGTTGTGTTAGCTGTTCTTTCTACAGTATGAACTCTTAAGAAATCTAACACTCCTGCAACGCCTCCCAAACGAATTCTAACTCTATCATAAATTTCTGTTGGAGAAGATACCAATACCATCGCCAATGTATTTCCTGGCAATAATTTTATGCTTAATAAAGTGCTAGTATTTTGGATTGGAGCACCAACTGCTACATTTCCTAAATAACGTTGAACTGAAAACCCTGTAAGTAGATTCACGCTTAAAAGAGTGCCTGGTTTAGAAACCACAATTCTTAAAGTATCACTAAGAACAGAAGGTGTTTTAAATTGCACCGTTAAATCTGCAGCCGCTAAAACTCCTGCCCCACTATACATTGTTGCAAAAGTAGTCACATCATTGTCAGCAACATTCCAAGCATCACTCACTCCTATTAATGCAGTTGCTGCACCAACTGGAAGATTTATATCTGTTGCTCCATAAAAGATATCCTGAATATCTCCCGGAGTACAAGTTACCGATGTAACTGGCTTTTTATAATGGGCTTCAAATACTTTTGTGTTTTGTGCAACACTTAGAAGTGAAGAAGATACAATACGAATACCATCATAATCTTGCGGACCTGATGCATCTGAAGGAACAAAAGTAAACTCATACGTATTATCACCAGAAATTAATTTTAATAGCGATCCTGACACAGGCTGCATTGCTCCAATAAGACTACCTCCAATAGTTCCTACTACTGATAAGTTTTCGCCAACCGCCAATAAACTATATTCAGATCCTAATTTGACTGTTACAGGAGTACCTTTAGCAATAGGAGTTGCCCATGTTAAATTCTGCCATGTTGTACCAACTCCCAAAAGTCCTAAACCTGTAGTAATTGTAGAGAATGTCTGAGGATTTCCGTCAACTGCATTTGTATTGTTTGTAACATCCCCGCTAATTATAGTGCCTTCAGTTTGTCCTGTTGCATAAACTCGTTCTGTTAAGTTTTGACAGCTTGTAAGGTCTATCACATTGATTACCTTAGTGGCAGTTGCAGTACAAATTCTTCCATCACTTGCAACAGCTGTATAAGTATAAACTCCTGGAATATTTAATGCTCCAGTTGTAAATGGAGGTCCGGCAATTGGATTTCCTTGCGGATCAAACCATGCAACTGTTCCTGTAGAAACTGCATTTAATGGAACATCAGTTCCTACATTTACAGATTCTTGCGGTGTAGTTATTATCAAACTTGGCAACGCATTAATTATAACCGTTACTGTTTGTTTAGCCGAAGGACAAGTGTCGCCTGCAAGCTGCGCTTCTATTGAATAAGACCCTCCTAATGTTATATTCGCCGCCGCATCCGCAGTTATCACATTATTTGAAGGATCATAAAAAGTATAAGTAGTAGCTCCTGATGAATCAAAATTAGTGATTGCATTTACCAAATTAGCACTTCCACAAACTTCCAATGGAGTAGCGATAACAGTTAAAGACGTTGTTGAAGGGAAATTAACTGTTACTTGTTTTAAATCTCCATTCACATTCTCACAAGTACCTCCATTCACTGCAGATATATATAAATTGTAAGGAGAATTCAAAGCAGTCAAACCAGTTAATGAAAGATCACCAGTAATAGGATCTTTTGCAAATGTTATACTTCCATCTATACTTCCATCTACAATTTCTGTTGCTTTATTTTGATCTTTATAATATCTAAATGTAGCTCCAGCAATTGTTGAAGTAGGTGCTATAGCCGCTATTCCAGTACAAGTAGCTTCAATCGGACTTGCTATTACAATATTTGCCTCTGTTGGGATTTGTAAAACAGGAACAGTAACTGGCTGACGAACACTATTTATACATATTCCTCTTACCGCCTCTATATAATAAGTAGTTGTTGCTGTTAATGCACCAGTATTATAAGTGCTTGTATTTGTTGCTAAAGCAGTTCCACCGCTCGCGTCAGCATACCAATTAATCGTATCTCCTGCAGTAGTAGTGGCTGTTAAATTTGCCGATTGTCCAGAACAAATTGCAGGCGATATACCCGTAATAGCAGCTTCTTTATATTTAAATGAAGCACCATAAATATCCAATTCGCTTAAAACTGAAGCAACCCCTCCTAAACGCACTTGCACTCCAGAGAAAGTATTCCCAGCAACAAAACTAGCTCTAAAACGATTTCCTCCTAAAAGCTGCACATTTAAAAGATTATTTATAGAGGCTCCGTCACCATTATTTGTTCCTCCATTATAACTTTCTAGAGTAATGTATGAAAGGGCACCAATATCTAAAACTCCCGTAGGCAAGCCAAGTTCTACTTCAATAATATCTCCCGCAAATCCAAAATTTGAAAAATCAAGTTTTTGCTGTATATAAGCTCCCACGCCAACTACGTTTCTAAGAGTCGTTGCAGTATCAAAATCATTGTCTACTGAATTTCCTTCAGTACCTAAAACAGCTGTACAACCAATACATAATCCATTTGTAGAAATTGTTTGCTGAAAAGGTCGTAAACAAGAAGTAATTACCGCTGCAGGAGTAACTACAACATTAATTGCTGTTCTAGTAGCGCTTACACAATCAGAATTATTTCTAGCAACAACATAAAATGTCTTGTCAGCTGTTAAAGCTGGTGATGGTGTGTAACTAGGGCTACCAGTTACGAGAGCTATTCCTCCTGTTGGTACATCATACCAGTCATAAGCAATTTGAGGAACAGGATTAGAAACTTGTAAAGTCACTACCTGTCCTGACTGAATAACTACTGTTGACGATGCTACAGTAGGCGCAGCTGGTATTGGATTAACATTAAGCGTAACTTTAGTACGAGTTGGACTAGAACAATTTCCTATTACTCCTTCGACAAAATAATCTGTCGTCGCATTCAATGCAGGAGTTGTAAAGACATTGCCTGTAAATACTAAATTCCCGCCTACATCATACCAATTATATGTAGTCCCGGCCACAGGTGCCTGCACTGTAATAGTAGATATCTGTCCAGCACAAAGATTCACTGGAGTTGGCGTAACAGTTGGCGCAACAGGATTATTGATCAATACCTGAACCGAAGATCTTTCGCTATTCACACAGCCATTTCTTGTAACTTCAAGATAATAAGTCGTGGGTGCAGTTAAAGCTGGCGTTGTATAAGATGCTGTCGACGCCAAAGAAGTGCCGCCAGTCGCTACATTATACCAGTTAACTGTTTCCCCTACTGCAAGTGCTGCAGTTAAAGTCGTAGTTGATCCGCTACAGATCGTTGTATTTCCTGTAATTGCAGGTTCTTTATATTTATAAGTTGCTTGATAAATATCAACTCTCGATAAAACCGCTGCCACAGCCCCTAATCTAATTTCTACACGATCAAAATTAGCGCCTGCAGTCACACTCGCTCTAAAGCGGTTTCCCGATAATAATTGCAAAGTAATTAACGGATTTGTTATGGCTACTCTGTCATTATTATATGTTGCACCATTATAAGTTGCCAAACTCACAGCACCTAATAAGGTAAGATCGGCCAAACCGCCCGGCAATTCCAAGTCTACCTCAACAATATCACCTGCTTTTCCAGGATTATTAAATTGCAATGTCTGCTGTATTGATGCAGCAACTCCAACTGGAACACTTAAAGTCGCAGCTGTTGCTGGATTACCATCTACAGAATTACTCAAGTTAGTTGCACTACATAATAAACATATGCCTACCTGAGTAGTTACCTGACTGCTCGCTTCAAGACACCCGCCCAAAGCTGATGGTTGAACGGTTACCGTAACAGGTACTCTAGTTGCACTAACACAATTTCCATTTGGACTTTGCGCCTCAACATAATAAGTTTTAGTAGCTGTTAAAATTGGCGTAGTAAAAGTAGCTGTATTTGTTGCAACTGCAGTTCCGCCAGTAGGCGTTTCGTACCAATTTAATTGTGCTCCAACTTCTGAGGTTGTGGCATTTAAAGTTGCATTCTGACCTGATTGTATAGTAACACTTTGCGTCAAAACTGTCGGTGTGGCTGGTACAGCTGTAGAAACAACATTCGTTTGTATTCTATTACTTATACAGCTTCCAATAGAAGCTTCCACAAAAAATGGAGTAGTCCCTAAAGGAACAGTTGGCGAATAAGTCGTGCCTGTTGCTAATGCAGGCCCACCCGTTGAAGCTGCATACCAAGAATAAGTCGTTCCTGGAACAGGATTTACAACCGATAAAGTAGTTTGCTGTGTCGCTCCTGTGGAACAAACCGTAAGCCCCGTGTTGCTAATTGCTGGCGCAATCGGATTAGAAACATTTAAAACAACAGGTACGCGAACATTTCCTTCGCATCCTGCAGCTCTAGTTATTCCTATATAGTATGTCGTATTTCCTGATAAAGCAGGAGTTGTATATGTATTTCCTACTGCTAAAGCTGTCGTAGAAAATTCAGAACTATACCACGCTAATGTAGTACCTGCTGCAGGTGTTGCAGTAAGAATTGTTGGAACCCCAGCACAGACAGTCTGTGTTAAACCACCAGATACAGTTGGCTGAGCAAATTCAAGCCTAACATCGTAAACTCTTAAGCTTGTTAGAAGAGCTAAAACACCTCCTCCAACTTGAATTTGAATTTGGTTGGCATCACCCGTAATAGGAAATTTTGCAACGGCAACCGTATTGCCGCTTAGCAAACTTAAATTCAAAAGCGGACTATTTAAAGCCACACTTGAACCTACATTGGTTCCAGAATTTTTAGCTTGAATCGAAGCATTTGATAATAAACTTAAATCAAGCAAACCATTACCTGTACCAAAGTAAATAGCTACTTGGTCACCGGCTCGGGCCGTTTGATTTAAGGTCAATGTTTCTTCTGCAAAACATCCAGCTACAGCAACACCATTTGATAAGGTCGCATAGGTGGATAAGCCAGCGCCATCAAAAGCATTGGCTGGACTATCAACATCTACTCCAATACACAAAAGCCCTCCTCCAGCACTATTTGTCTGAGACACAGGTCTACAAATAGTTTGAGAGAATGCATTTGTGCATATAAAGAATAAAGTTAAAAGTCCTAATAATCTCATTTGAGGATTGAGATTACAAAAAGTAAATTTTTTTTTCATAATTTGGAAGATTAGAAAATGGACAATAAAACACCTCTTGCAGTAAGTGTATGCACCTACGCAATTAAACAATCAATTAAAAATGAACCAGTTAAAACAAAACATCACAGCTTATAAAAAAGCTGTAAACTCTGTTTTTAAAAAAAATTATGCTGAATTCAGTATATCAAAATATACTGGAGAACAAATTCGATCTCTCTGAGACAAAATAAGTTCCACTTTTTTTGAGGAAAAATGATTGTAGTCAGTTTTCCTAGAGGAGTGATTTGTTGCAGGTCTAATTTTCATAATGAAAATTTTTAGTTGAAAGTAGAACTGGGGAATTCTTATATATAGTCAATTCATTTTTCTTTTAGAGAAAGTTGATTAGTCCTTCCCTAAAATATCCAGTTTCAAAAACCAGATTAGAATCTACATTATATTCAATAAAATTTTTACTCCTTATAATCAGCACACCTAATGGGGTAATTAAAAGACAGCAAACTAAAATTAAAACCTTTTGAAAAAAAATTAAATATTGTGTAACGATTAAGATTATCGTCGAGACGAGATAAGCTTACTAAGGTAAAAAGTAAAGCTAAAATAAAGGAAACAACTAAAGTAAATTTGATAAAGAAAGTAATTGTCAATTCCATACACAGACTTATTAAGTTATTATTTAATTCTTTCTAATTTCAATCTCAACATTAAGGTAAAAATATTTCTACCTTTTAGGTAAAAAAACAAAAGAAAAACTTTGTTTAACTTTTGTTACCTAAAATTAGGAAAAACAAAAACACAAAACAAACCTAAAATTCTTATAATTTATTCTTAAAACTTTAATTTCAAAATTACAAACAGAGCAGAACATTAGAAAAATCGCTACATTTAACATATTTTTGTCGCCAATTATTCGCTAAGCAAAATATTGAACAAAATATGTTAAATCGATATAATTAAAGTATAATCTTACAGTATATATAAATTTATCGACCAAAATATTCGCTATTAAGACCAAATGCAACATTTTTTTATAAAAAAAGTCTATTTCTTAAAATACATTGAAAGATTAAAAATAAACACGTAGAAATACGTGGTTAAAATTCACAAAAAGATTAAACAAAAGTTAAAAAACAAAAAAAAAGGCAGGTAATTAATTAACAATTACCCGCCTTTTCAATACTATAAAAACTAAAACTATGATTCGATAATGGTATTAATCTGCTTAAATAATTGGCCATCACTTAAAAAAGCACCTTGCTTAATCAATTCAAAAATCGAAGAATTTCGTTCTTCAGTAAATACCTTCTTTCCTACTTTCATTTCAATATTGTCTGTAAACATATTATCGCTCAACCATTGAAGCCCCTCTTTAGTCAAAAAATCTACTTCAGGAGAAAACGATTTTAAAACAATAGATTGAATATAGGTATCAAAACAATGAAATAAAAAGATATGATTTTTAGAAAAATGCTCTAAATATTCCGCTCTACTCAGTACCCCTTCCCAAATCAAATCTGAAAAAACATCAAGTTCCTGTTCTGCAACTTCTGGTTTATTAACTTTAAGTTCTTCCCACTCTTTTCTATCTATTGCTTGTGTTGCCAAAAAACTTGCAAATTCTGCATGTAATTCATCAAACTGCTCTTTTGTTAATCTTGCGTATTTCATTTTCTTTTTAAGCTTTATACTTTACGCTGCAAGCTCTAAGCCTCAGCTATAAATCTAATTATTAGTACAGTTTATATTAAAAAAAAATCCCGATTTACATCGGGATTTTAGTATAGATTTAAAAACTATTACTTTTCAGCAACAATTTCGTAAGCCAATTCAACGATTACATCTCTGTGTAAACGAACTGAAGCATTGTATTTACCTAAACGTTTTACAACGCCGCTAGTGATGAATTTTCTATCGATAGCATTACCAGATTTCTCAAGAGCTTCAGCGATATCAATATTAGTGATAGAACCAAAAAGTTTCTCTCCACCAGCTTTTGCACTAAGTTTAATTTCAAGAGCTTTTAAAGTTTCAGCCAATGCTTTAGCATCAGCAACAATTTTAGCTTCTTTGTGTGCTCTTTGTTTTAGGTTTTCAGCTAAAACTTTTTTAGCAGAAGGAGTTGCTAAAGTAGCAAAACCTTGAGGAATTAAAAAGTTACGACCGTAACCAGGTTTTACAGATACTACATCATCTTTAAACCCTAGGTTTTGTACGTCTTGTTTTAAAATAATTTCCATGTTGTTGTCCTTATATTTTAGAAGTTAGGTTCTGATTAAACAGAAACCAGCGACTAGATTTTTTTATACTATTTTAATAAATCGGCCACGTATGGCATTAAAGCTAAGTGACGAGCTCTTTTTACAGCTACAGAAACTTTTCTTTGGTATTTTAATGAAGTTCCAGTTAAACGACGTGGAAGAATTTTTCCTTGCTCGTTAACGAATTTCAATAAGAAATCAGCATCTTTATAATCGATGTATTTGATTCCTGATTTTTTGAAACGGCAATACTTTTTAGTTTTGTTAGTTTCAATGTTTAAAGGCGTTAAATATCTGATATCTCCGTCTTTTTTTCCTTTTGCAGATTGCTCAATTGTAGACATAATAATTACGCTTTAGTAGATTTTAATTTTGCTCTTCTTCTCTCAGCCCATGAAATAGCATGTTTATCTAAACTTACAGTTAAGAAACGCATAACTCTTTCATCACGTCTGAATTCAGTTTCAAAAGCTAAAAGAACTTCTCCAGCTACTTTGAATTCGAATAAGTGATAAAAACCACTTTTTTTGTTTTGGATTTCGTAAGCCATTTTTTTAAGACCCCAATCCTCTTTCGATACCATTTCAGCTCCTCTACTAGTAAGAAATTCTTCAAATTTCGTTACTGTTTCCTTCACCTGAACCTCAGATAAAACGGGATTTAAAATGAAAACAGTTTCATAATGATTCATAAATAAAAAATTTATTTGTTAAAATTGGGTGCAAAAGTAAGCATTTAATTTATATATCCAACACTTTTTTTCTTTTATTCGTCATAATGCAAAAAAGATGCCTCAACTTTAGTTTTTTTTACAAAAAAATAATACATTTACTACTGCTATCCTGAATTTATTCTAAATTTAAATGTTATGAAACTAAACTGTGTTGTTGTAGATGATAGTTCTATACAAAGGACAATTATTGCCAAATTGGTAAATAATCACCCAGGCTTGCATTTAATCGGGGATTTTTCTAATGCAATTGAAGCAAAAAGTTGTATCTCATTAAATAATATCGATTTAATATTTCTTGATATAGAAATGCCAGTTATTAATGGCTTTGATTTTCTTGACGGATTAAAATCAAAACCTCAAATTATATTTATTACTTCCAAAGCCGAATATGCTTTGAAAGCTTTCGACTATGACGCTACCGACTATCTTCAAAAACCAATTGCAGTAGATCGCTTTAATGCTTCTGTAAAAAGGGCAATCGATATGCATCTGCTGAAAAAAGATGTCAAAGAAGAAGAAGGCGAGCATATATTCATCAAAAGTAATCTAAAAAAACTTAAAATCTTCACTTCAAAAATAAAATGGATTGAAGCTTTTGGAGATTATGTAAGAGTAGTAACTGAGGACGACAGCAATTTGGTTCTTTCTACCATGAAATCTTTTGAAAATGATTTATCGAAAGACAAATTTATCCGTGTTCACAAATCATACATCATTAATATAGACAAGGTTGAGCGCTTTAACAGCAAATTTGCCGAAATAGGCATCACCAAAATACCTTTAAGCCGCAATAAAAAAGAAGATCTTGTAAAAGCTCTTTCAACTTCTTCGTAAATGCTGTTTAATAGAAATCTACATTAATCACAACTTTTATAGCTCTATATTGAGCCACAGCCTCAAAACTATTCAGCATTTTCTGAATAGTTTTTTTTGTGTTTCCTAAATGAAGATTATGAGGAATCTTTATCAAAATAGTTCTGATGTACTCGTTTCTTATTCTGCTTATTGCCGGTTCTTCTGGCCCTAAAACAGGCATTCCTAAGTTTTGGCTTAAAACCTGATACAGCCACATTGCTCCTTCTTTCAGCTTATCGAAATCTTTGTGTTTTAATGTAAGCTTTATAATCCTGAAATAAGGCGGATACCTATAGATCTGTCTATCATACAATTGCTCCTTATACATACCAATATAATTATGGTTTGTAACCTGCTGAATTGTATTATGATTTGGATTATAAGTCTGAATGACAACTTTTCCCTGTTTTTCTGATCTTCCTGCTCTTCCTGCAACTTGCGTCATCATTTGAAAACTACGTTCAAAAGCCCTAAAATCTGGATGATGCAGCATATTATCAGCATTCATAATCCCAACCAACCCCACATTATCAAAATCAAGTCCCTTGGCTAGCATTTGAGTACCCACCAAAATATCAATTTCACGATTCTTAAATGCGTCTATTATCTTCTCAAAACCAAATTTGCCTCGAGTAGTATCTTGATCCATTCTAGCAGTTTTCGCTTTCGGAAAAAGCGAAGACAACTCCTGCTCTATTTGCTCTGTACCAAAGCCTTTTGTAGTCAAATCAATACTTGAACAACTGTGGCAGTTAGTAGGTTTTGCAATCGAATAACCACAATAATGGCATCGCAACTGATTTTTATGTTTATGATAGGTCAAACTCACATCGCACTGCTGGCAATGCGGAACATGCCCGCAAGTCAGACATTCTATAATAGGCGAATATCCTCTCCTATTTTGAAACAAAATAACCTGTTCGCCCAACGACATTGATTCTGCAATTTCTTCAATTAAAAGATCACTAAAATGCCCTGTCATTTTTTTTCTAAAATGTTTGTCTTTTAAATCAACCAAAAGCACTTCAGGCAAACGAACATTTTTATATCGCTCAGAAAGCGTTACCAACCCATACTTATCGTTTTGCGTATTAAAATACGTCTCAATACTTGGCGTTGCAGAACCTAACAATACTTTAGCTTTATGAAAATTAGCCAAAACAATTGCCGCATCTCTCGCATGATATCTTGGTGCTGGATCTGTCTGCTTAAAGGTTTGTTCGTGTTCTTCGTCAACAATTAATAATCCTAAATCATTAAAAGGCAAAAACAACGCCGATCTGGCTCCTATTACAATTTGAGCCTTTGGAGAATTTTCAAGCGTTTGCTTCCAAACCTCAACCCTTTCATTATTGCTATATTTAGAATGAAAAACAGCAACTTTATCCCCGAAATGAAGGCGTAATCTTGAAACCAACTGTGTAGTAAGCGCTATTTCTGGCAACAGATACAAGACTTGTTTTCCTGTTTCCAGGTGCTCTTCGATTAGTTTAATATAAATCTCCGTTTTTCCGCTCGAAGTTACGCCATGAAGCAAACAAACTTCTTTTGTCAAAAAGCTATTTTTTATGCCAGAAAAGGCATTTTCTTGAGCTTCACTTAGCTGTAACTCTTTTTTAGATACTTCTCCATTAAACACAACACGATCGTGCTGTAAATAATATTCTTCGAAAATTTCTTTTTCAACTAATGATTTTACGGCTGTAGATCCAGCATTAGAGACTTCAATAAGCTTCTTAACTGTAATCGGCTTTTTCTCCGATGCACTAATTTGAAAATACGCTAAAACAATTTCCTTTTGTTTATTTGCATTTTTCAATACCGTCATCAATTCTTCCAAACCATTATCAGATTCGTATTTTGAGTGTAATTTCACATATCGAACCAACTTTGGCTTGTAAGTTTCTTTTATTTCTTCATCTAAAAAAATAACATCCTTCGCAATTAATTTTTGCAAAATCGGAAGTATGTTTTTTTTATTTAAAATCGAAGTAATTTCTTGAACCTTTAATGAACTCTGATGATGCAAAGCTTCATAAATTAAAAACTCATCATCAGAAAGTTCGCTGTCATTCACCACAACATCGGGTTTATGCGAAATAATAGTTTCGCTTTCCAACAATAATCCACTCGGAAATGCACCGCGATACACATCTCCAATGCCACACATATAATAGTTTGCAACCCAAAGCCAGTGTTTAATCTGAATCTCGGTTGCAATAGGTTTTTCATCTAAAATCTGGTGAATTTCTTTTGCCTCATATAATGTTGGAGCATTTTCATGAACATCTAAAACGAGCCCCGTATATATTTTACTTTTACCAAAAGGCACTGCAACCCGCATTCCTTTTTTAATGAAATGAAATTCAGCCTCAGAAACTCGGTATGTAAATGTTTTAGCTAAAGAAAGCGGTAAAATGACTTCTATGAAATGCATGGATTTTTTTTATAAGTCAGTCGATTTATTTCTGACCTGATTTGGAAGAAGCGCTGTTTGAAAGATTATAGTCACGAACTAGCTTCAAAGTATGATTTATAGATTCACTTGTCGTTCCGTCATCATGTCCCGGAATAACATACTTCGGATTTTTAAACTTTGACTGAACCTTTTTTATAGACCTTTCCCATTCTTTAACATCAGCATCTCCTAAATTGCCCAAATCTTTTGCTTCGGCACTTTTTATAAAACATCCTCCGTAAAGAATTTTCTCTTTTCCGAACCAAACTACAATATTGTCTGGCGCATGTCCTTTACCTGGGTAATATACTTCAAAATTATATTGTCCTACGGTAAAAGTTGCATCATTCGGAATTATAAACTCAGCTCTCCCTTCATTATTCTCTTTGAGGATTTCGTCTGTTAGTTTACCCGAGTAAGTTCTAATTCCTTTTTGCTTATAAAAATCCAATCCTCCTGCACGATCTTCATGCGAATGCGTGGCAAAAACCATTACTACCTTCTTGTTATGTTTTGCCTCAATACTGTCCAACAACGGCTGAAACTGCGTTTTATCCCATGGAGCATCAAAAAGAACAACACCTTCTTTGGTAACTACGTACATGGCATTGGCAGAAACTTTAACCCCTTTATAATCGTTAAAAGTTCTATAAACATAAAAGTCACCCGTAAGATGACTTATTTGTAATGGCGAATTCTTAGATTGTCCAAAGCTATTTGAAACTATAACTAAGAATAAAATTATCGAAGCTAATTTTTGCATTAAGTTTTAATTAGTTTTTTACTCTTGTCCAATATTGTGTTCTTCCCATTAGAGAAACCCCAACATATCCGCGAAGTTTCAATTTATCTGCAGACTCCAAAGTAATGTAACATTTATACTTTTTTCCGCTTCCTGGATCTAAAATTGTTCCTCCATTATATTCTGAACCGTCTTTTTTAAGGCCATTCATAATTACCATTCCTAAAATTGGTTTGTTCTTTTCAGCCCCATCACATTTTACACATACATCTTTTTTGTGGCCTTCACGAAGTATATCTATTACTTTGCCATACACTTTTCCTGATTTCTCGTAAATCTCTACGATTGATTTTGCTTCACCTGTTTCGTCATCAATTGTTTTCCATTTCCCAATTACACCTTGGCTTTGCATGGTTAGCGCAAAGAAAAAAACACCGATTGTTAACATCCAATTTTTCATACTAGTAAGTTTTTTTTTGTTTTAATTTTCTGATAGAAGCATTTAGTTCGAACCCTAAAAGCAGTATCATACAGTTTATCCAAATATAAAACATTAGAATTAATAATGTTCCAATAGAACCATAAAGTTCGTTATATTTTGAAAATTTTATAACCCAAATTCCAAAAAAGAACGAAGATATAACAATTAAGACCGTTGTAAAAACAGAACCAATGCTTATAAAAGGCACTTTATTATACTGTTTTGTACCATAACGCAATAATATTGAAGATGTTATCAAAATCATTAAAACAACAAATAAATATCGTCCTAATATTATAAGCGGAATTCGATCACTTAACACATCTTGAATAATTGTTTTTTGAATAAAAACCTCAAAAACTACGATAGTGGCAACCGTAACAAACAAAATTATTGTCATTACGAGCGAAATCGCCAACGCAACCAAATATTGATGCAAGAATCCGCGTTTGTCAAAAACATGTTTTGAAGATTCAAAACCGCTTAAAATACCGTTAATTCCGTTTGCCATTAAAAATATCGAAAGAAAAAATCCAGACGAAAGTAAACCCGAGTGACTATTATTTAAAATATCGCTGATAATTTTACTAATCGCATCAAAAGTATTTGGTGGCACACTTTGCTGAACAAACTGCAAGAAATCTTCCTGAAAATTATCTATCGGGATAAACGGAATCAAGTTTAAAATAAATAGCGCAAAAGGAAATAAAGCCATAAAAAAGCTAAAAGAAACCGCACTTGCATGATATGAGAATGCACCATCTATAATTCCGATGGTATACATTTCCAGTAAATCATACAAAGAAAATCCCTCTAACCAAGGGAATTTTATTCTTTTGAAAAGTCGGACTAGATTGCGTATTACAGGCAATTTCTCAATCCGATCTTCTATCTCTTTCGACATATTTTTTGATTTTAGATTTTAGAGTTCAGTCCCGACAGCTATCGGGATAGATTTACAAAACTCATAACTTATAACTCAAAATTCAAAACTTCATTAAAAAGCTTTCAAACTCAAATCCATATTATAAACAGAATGCGTTAAAGCACCAGATGAAATATAATTCACGCCGCATAAAGCATATTCTCTAACTGTTTTTTCACTGATATTTCCAGAAGATTCTGTTTGACATTTTGTACCAATTAATTCAACAGCCGTTTTAGTATCTTCATAATTAAAGTTATCAATCAAGATTCTGTGAACACCATCACTCAATAAGATCTCTCTGATTTCATCCAAATTACGAGCTTCAACAATAATCTTCAGATCAAGATTATTCTCTTTTAGATATTCTTTTGTCTTCGAAATAGCACGAGTAATGCCGCCAGCAAAATCAATATGATTGTCTTTCAGCATAATCATGTCATACAAAGCATATCGATGATTTTCGCCACCGCCAATTTTTACAGCCCATTTCTCTGCAACTCTAAAATTTGGAGTAGTTTTACGCGTATCTAATATTTTTGCTTTTGTTCCTTCCAAAAGCCCCATTAAATGGTTAGTTTTTGTAGCAATTGCCGACATTCTCTGCATCGTATTCAGAACAACCCTTTCGGCTTTCAAAATAGATTGAGAACTTCCAGAAACTTCAAAAACAATTTCGCCATATTCTACACGTGTGCCATCTTCAATAAAAGTTTTTACTTTTAGTTTTGGATCTACATGTTCAAATATCATTTTGGCTAGTTCAACTCCGGCAATGATTCCTTGATCTTTTACCAATAGTTTTGCCTGACCATGAGCATTATCTGGAATACAAGCCAGCGAACTGTAATCACCCGGCCCCACATCTTCTCTAATAGCATTACTGATTAAAAGTTTTAATTCTGCTTGAAATTGAGCTTTGCTTATCATTTTTCTGTTTTTAATAATAATGCTAAATTAGGATATATTTTATGGATTTGAAAGCTCCGCCAGCATGAAAAATTACATAAAACATTAAATATCTCTTTTTTAACCATTAAGATATTCAGAAAAATAAAGTTACAATTCTTAACAAAACTTAATCTGTTAATAAGCGTTCAATTAAATATCTTTGAAGTTCAATCAAGCAAAATTTATGGGATTAATTAAAGACATTTACTCGGTTTCTTTTTACGAAAAATTTGGTCAGGCTGTTGCCGAAGTGTATCCAGCATTCAACAAACAAAAATTTATTGAAGCAATTTACGAAGGCGATTTTACTCAAAAAGAATGGAAAGAAAGAATGAAACATACAACTGTTGTGTTTCATCAATTTATGCCTCAAAATTTCCCCGAAGCCGTTTCTCTAATTGATAAAATCATAGAAAACTTAAAGAAAAACAACTTCACAGATAGCAATTTGGCTTTCATCTTTTTTGCCGATTATATAGAAATGTACGGTTTAGAGGATTTTGAAACTTCGAAGAATGCTTTTGTTTCTATAACTCAATTTATAAGCTGCGAGTTTGCCGTTCGCCCTTTCATTTTAAAATATAAAGAGCAAATGATTGACGAAATGATAAAATGGTCATTGCACAAAAACCATCACGTGCGTCGTTTAGCAAGCGAAGGTTCACGCCCAAGATTACCGTGGGCAATGGCAATTCCGTTTTTGAAAAAAGATCCCTCTTCTATTCTTCCAATTTTGGAAAATCTAAAAAATGATTCTTCAGAATATGTTCGAAGAAGCGTTGCCAATAATTTAAACGATATTGCCAAAGATAATCCACAGATCGTTTTAGAAATTGCTTCAAAGTGGAAAGGCCACAGCAAAGAAACGGACGGAATTATCAAACACGGATCTAGAACTTTATTGAAACAAGGACATCCAGAAATTTTGAGCCATTATGGATTAGAAAGCAGTAATATTGAACTTTCGTCTTTCGAGATTAAAACTCCAACTGTAAAAATTGGGGATTATCTTCAGTTTCAATTTCATTTAAATAATAAAAATGAAGAACCAAAAACGGTTCGTTTAGAATATGCCGTTCACTATAAAAAAGCAAAAGGACATTTGGCGAAAAAAGTCTTCAAAATCAGCGAAAAGATTTATCATCCAAATCAATTAACTAAGATTGAAAGAAATCAGTCTTTTAAGTTAATTACAACAAGAGTTTTTTATACAGGAGCTCATCAATTGTCTATTATAATTAATGGAACTGAAAGTGAAGTTTTGGAGTTTGAGTTGATTGAATAATTTTTAAAGAAAGCATGAACATTATTCTTTCAAACCAATTTCATCAATTGATGCAATATTATTTTTTCTCTGTCTAATTAGTTTCAAACTCAACTTTATCAAGAAGTATGTAATAAGAAAATAAAACACTAAGCAAGTGAGAAATCCAATCGCATACCCTGGAGCACCAACAACTCCAGTTTCAAATTTCTTTTTACAGTTTTCAAATTGTATTGGAAATGCATAAAACGCAGGAAAGCAAAGTAAAACTGTGAATATTAAAATTATCACACCAGTTATTTTTTTTAATATTTTCATTTATATCTTGAATCCAAAGTCCTTATTGTTAGTTACTATTTTTGCGAAAATAAGATACTATCTATTTCTATGCATCTGCGTTTTTTTTCAAATGTATCCAAATTTAATCTGCATTACAAAAATAACTTCAACGGATTTCTTATTTTTATAATTCAAAAAAAAAATCCAAAAACAAGTTTCTTAATCTAAATTAAGTTACAGATTTCTATCACAACTGTAATTTTGTTTTCAAATCAAATAGTACCACATGTCAAATATCAGTTTAATTATCGAAGAACGTGCTGCCAATATTGGCAACTTTTTAGTAGGCCGTTTATTGCCTTTCCGTGAAAAAAGAGCCGTTGGGCCATTTGTATTTATCGACCATATGGGACCTGCACATCTAAGTGACCATGAAAATATGGACGTTCCTCCGCACCCGCATATCGGACTTTCAACACTTACATTTTTATTTGAAGGAAGCATTATGCATCGCGATAGTTTAGGAACAGAATTAGAAATAAAACCAGGTGCCGTAAACTGGATGACAGCAGGAAAAGGAATTGTACATTCTGAAAGAACACCAGAATATTTAAGACATACAGATAAGATGCTTCACGGATTACAGATTTGGGTGGCACTCCCAAAAGAATTGGAGCAAATGGATCCAAATTTCACGCATGTAGAAGCAGATGATATTCCAGCTTGGGAAGAAGATGGCGTTTCATACAAATTAATTGCTGGTGAAGCTTTTGGAAAAAAATCTCCAGTTCCTGTTTATAGTCCACTTTATTTTATTGAAATTAAAAGCAAAGAAGCTAAGAAAATCAATATTGGGCACCATTTATTTGGCGAAAGCGGTTTATATATCTTAGAAGGAAGCATAAAAAATGGCGAACATGTTTACGATCCGAAACAGATTTTAATTACAACTGAAGCTTCTCTTTGCGAATTTGAAATTTCTGAAAACTCTACGGTTTATCTTTTTGGTGGAGAACCTTTTCCTGAAGAACATTTTATATTTTGGAACTTTGTTTCTTCTGATAAAAACCTCATCGAAAAAGCTAAAAAAGACTGGACAGAACAGACTTTCCCGAAAGTTCCTGGCGAAACCGAATTTGTACCATTACCAGAACCAAGAATCAAATAATTATGGATACAGTATCAGCAAAAATAGATACGCGTTTGTATCGAACGGAAATTACATCTGCAAGTGGAAACGTTTTAATTTCAGATGAACCACAATCCTTAGGCGGAAAAAATTTAGGTTTAAATCCAACAGAACTCTTAGCTTCATCATTGGCTTCTTGCACTTTGATTACTTTACGAATGTACATTAATCGCAAACAATGGAACGTCGAAGAAATCAATGTCAAAATCGATTTTGAAAGAGATTCAGAACGAAATTGCACCTCATTTACCAGAAAAATTGAAGTGATTGGCGAAGTTGACCAAGAACAAAGACAAAGATTAGAAACGATTGCAAACAGCTGTCCAATTCATAAAACATTGACACATTCAATCGAAATTAAAACAACATTAATATAAGCAGAATGGAAATTCAACAAATAAACGATACAAGAAGAGGCCATTTTGAAGCTATAGAAGACGGAAAAGAGGCAGGAAAAATGACTTACACTTGGGCAGGAGATTCTAAATTCATTATTGACCACACTGAAGTTAGTCCAGATTTTAACGGAAAAGGTGTTGGTAAAAAATTGGTTATGGCAGCCGTTGATTATGCCAGAGCAAATAACTTAAAAATTATTCCGCTTTGTCCTTTTGCTAAAAGCGTTTTTGATAAGGTTCCTGAAATACATGACGTACTTTTTTCATAAAAGGCTCTAAGGTACTGAGATGCTAAGGTTCTAAGTTTTTTTTAACCGCAAAGAACGCGAAGGATTACGCAAAGTTTGCAAAGTTTTTTTTAGACAAAGCTTTGCGAACTTTGTGTTTTTATAAAGTTAAGCTTGGAATAAAACCTTGCGTTCTTTGCGTTAAAAAACAACATAACGAAATTCGATTTTCAAATTTCTCCGAAAACTCGTATATTTGCGCGTAATTTAATCTTAGAGTATGACAAGAATAATTACGCTTTTCTGTATTTTTATAGCACAAATCGGCTTTTCTCAATCAGCTGAGAGTTATTTAGAAAAAATCAGAAATAATGAAGCTCTCTTAACAGCTTTCTTTCAACAAATGCCTAAAGGAGGCGATTTACACCACCATTTTTCGGGATCAGTTTATGCAGAACCTCTTTTGGAAAGAGCCATTGCAGAAGACTTTTATTTAAATCTGGAAACGATGGCCGTTTCTAAAACCAAACCCGTAAACGGAAATTGGGAAAACTTTTCATCTCTTAAAAACAAAGGAAAACTAGAATATTACGAACAGCAGATTATGCAAACCTGGTCGGTTAAAGATTATAATGGTGCTGTTCCTTCTGATGATCAGTTTTTTGATTCTTTCATGAAATTTGAACCTACAATTCAAGGTCATTTTGCAGAAGGAATGCTTGAGTTGAAAAAGCGTGCCATTGCAGAAAATGTTACTTATATCGAAACACAATTATCAACAATTCCGTGCGATATGAATGTTTCTGATTTAGCTGATTTCAATACAAAACTTCGCCTGGCTGCAGAACAGAAAGACGAAAAAACAGTTCTAAAACTTTTGGACGAATTGAATAAATCACTTCAACAAAAAGAGGCTAAAAAATATGCTGTCGATTTCAACAATAATTTCATAGCAAAACTGCACAAAGATTTAAAAATGGATGACGAAAAATTTACCATGCGTTATCAGAACTTTGTGCTTCGTTTTATGGAGCCTGTAGATTTGTTTAAAAATCTGGTTATTGCTTTTATTTCGTCAAGCGAAAGCAAACTGACTGCAGGTGTAAACATCGTTTCTCCAGAACATGGCGAAAATTCTATGAAAGATTACTGGCTACACATGGTGATGTTTAAATACTGCCACTCTAAATTTCCTGATGTAAAATATACACTTCACGCAGGAGAATTGACTTTAGGTTTGGTTCAGCCAGAAGAATTGACTTGGCATATCAACGATGCAATTTATGTTGCAGGAGCAAACAGAATTGGTCACGGGGTTGATATTGCTTATGAAGCCAATTCGTATGATTTACTGAAATATATGTCTAAAAACAATATTCCGATTGAGATTAATTTAGTGAGCAACGAATTCATTTTGAAAGTAAAAGAAAACAGACATCCGTTTACGCTTTACAAAGAGTTTAATGTGCCAATTGTAATCAGCACAGATGATGCGGGAATTTTAAGAAGCAGCATGACAGAGCAATATGTTTTATTGGCAAAAAGATATCCTGATGTAAATTACGAAACGATCAAAAAATACGTTTACAATAGCATCAATTATAGTTTTATTCAAGATGCATCAGTTAAAAAACAATTAATTAAAGATTTAGATAGTCGTTTTAAAACTTTTGAAGCGAAGTTTTCTAAAAACTAAAACGTCAATTTGCACGAAAGTTTCACGCAGATTTCAAACAGATTTAAGCCGATAATCACAGATTCTTTTTAAACAAAACAATAAAAATAAAATCAGCCAAATCTGCTAAATCTGCGAGAGTATAATTTTTTCCCGCAGATTTAGCAGATCAAGCAGATAAAATTCATTTAAATATGATTCTAGAAGCAGCATTTCTATATGTAAAACCAGAATTAGCTAATTCATTTGAGGCTGATTTTGCAAAAGCAAGTCAATACATTTCATCGATTGATGGCTATTTGGGACATCGTCTAGAAAAATGTCTTGAAGTTGAAAACAAATACCTCTTACTGGTCGATTGGAATACGCTTGAAGATCATACAGTAGGCTTTAGAACTTCTGAAGCATATTTGGAATGGAAAAAGATTTTACATCATTATTACGAACCTTTTCCAATTGTAGAACATTTTGAAACGGTTTTTGAGAATAAAAAACAATAAATTGCTTTGCGTAAAAAATTAAACACATAGAAACATAGGCATAATTGTTTCCGTTTAAGATTACAGAAAAAGCAAGCTTTAACACATAGCTATGTGTATTGCAGTTAGTGAAACGCCTTTTACAGACAAAAAAAAACTATGTCTCTATGTGTTTAAATTACCGCAATTCGTGGCAAAAACTTAGCAAATGAACATCAAACTCATCGCAATAGGCAAAACAGATAATAAATCGCTTCAAACTTTGATTGACGATTATACCAAACGTTTGTCTTTTTATATCAAATTTGAATTGGAGATTATTCCAGACATTAAAAACGTAAAAAACTTATCTGAAAGTCAGCAGAAAGAAAAAGAAGGCGAACTGATTCTTTCAAAACTTTCAGCGACCGATCAATTGATTTTATTGGACGAAAACGGAAAAACATTCTCAAGTGTTGGCTTTTCTGAAGAATTACAAAAGAAAATGAATTCTGGAGTCAAAACTTTAGTTTTCGTAATTGGCGGTCCTTACGGATTTTCTGAAACAGTTTATAAAAAAGCACAAGGAAAAGTTTCGCTTTCGCTAATGACGTTTTCGCATCAAATGGTTCGTTTATTTTTTATAGAACAATTGTACCGAGGATTTACTATTTTGAGAAACGAACCTTATCATCATCAATAAATCCCCACATTCCTTTTATTGTAAATCAAAACCTACAAATAACTGTGAGTCAATAATTTAAAGCTTAAAAAACAAGAATACTAAAAAATAAAGGCGTAAATTTATAGTGCTTTTATTAAATCCTAATAAAATTTAATAATTATAGTTTTTTAACCAATCATTTTAACCTAAAAAGCATATAATTATGAAATCTTTACTTCATTTTTCAGCAGTTTTATTATTGCTTTTTATTGGAATTTCATGTTCCAATAGCGACGACAATAATAGTTCGACACCAATTACTGTAACATTTAGTTCGAGTTTGGCTCCTCCAAGTGGTGTAACCTCATCAGCTTCTGGTAGCGCAACACTTAAATTAAATCAAACTGCCAAAACGTTTGAAATTACAGTAAGCTATTCAGGGCTAACACCAACACATGGTCATATACATGCTGCAGACGGTTCAATTGTAATTCCGTTTTCTGATGCAAGTGTGTCTACTTCTCCTTTTACTGTAACTGGCTCTATAACTAGTGCACAAATGGCAGAACTATTGATCAATCATTACTATGTAAACTTACACACCACAGCTTACCCCAATGGCGAAATCAGCGGTACACTTATAAAAACAGGTACATCTGGCGGAGATGGTGGCGGCGGTGGCGGTGGCGGTTACTAAAACCATAAAATCTAAAAAACAAAAGCCTTTCTTGATTGAAAGGCTTTTTATTTTTATTTAAATTTCTTTAAAAAATAAATTCTACTGGAAGCTTATCAAGATTGTAAGTCACATGTTTGTGCAGTAAAATTTTATATTGAATGTATTCTTCATAACTCATATTCTTATCAAACAAAAATACCAGATTTGGCACTCTATCAAATTTTATACTGTAAAACTGCTGCAGTATTTCTGATATTTTTATTTCCTTATTTCCCATAAAAACTTGCTTTTTTCCTTTTTTAAAATAAACTACAAAACTTCCTGCAGTAGGTTTCTCCATTTTATAAAACACTTTCGTGAAAGGCAAAAAGGCTAAATTCTTTCCAATAGAATCTGCATAAGAATAATAGTTCTCAGATTCTTCGTTTTGATGCATCTTTTCGTTACGCTTTTTTTCCTGCATTTTTATTACCTGCGGAATTACTGCTTTTAACGGCAAACGTTTGTCTATATTCAAAATCCAATTGGTTGATATAATAGCACTTTTTCGATTCAAATCGGCAATTGTGTCTTTCCCATCAATTTTGAAAAAGATGTAAATTGGCGAATGATCTTGTATATCTTTTACAATTGAAACATTTGATTTTGGTAATAAGACATCTTCTTTTTTTCCGCAGGAAAAAAGAAGAAAAGCTATAATTATAGTAATGTATTTCATAAATATATTTTTCATTGTAAATTCTACTCCACTTTATAATCACCCTCTTTTAGCATCGGAAACCAATGCGTCAAATTTGCAAATCTCATTATATGATAACAGTCGTAACCTGCTAAAAGCACTTTTTTTGAGGTAAGAATTAATCTCGTTTTACTAGGTAAGCAACCAAATTTAGCTTCGTAAATTGATAACCCTTCAAAGAAATTGTTCAAAATATAAGGAGTATTTCTAGTTCCTTCTCCATATTGAAATACTGAAGTGATTATTTTTACCATCATTTCAAAATAACGATTGGCTAATTCCTCATTTCCAAGCCGTTTGTATGCGTAAGATAATTCTTTATGTCCCGTAATATTGTTCGGACTTTGCTTTAGAATTTCTTTAGCAGTAATAATTGCTTCATTATAGTTTTTCTCTTCATTCAATTTATATACTTTAGTGGCTAAACTATCTAAGTAAGTAGGGTTTATTGAGTTGGACTGAATTTTATATCTAGTCAAACTTATTATTTGCGCCGTGGTTATTGCTGCAGTATCTAATTTCTGAAGCAGCGTTTCTACATTTTTATAATAATAAATTGAATGTGGATTTGTTGATTCAGAAATTGATAAATTAAAACTTTTAACGCTTTTTTGAGTATCTTCCTTGTATGCTTCAACAGGTTTTTTTACCTCTTTTATTTTTGCTGTGCTTTTTTTATCTCCCTTGTTATCTGTATAAGAAGGATCTCCATAAATTAAATCTTTAGTTTTAGTATTTTTCTTTGGCGGCGGCGGTGGCAGTGGTGCTTGGGCAAAGCTTAAATTAACTAGAAAACAAATAAAGAAAACAAAGTGTTTTTTATTTTTCATTTAATATCAAATTAAAAAAAGGATAATTTAAGAATTCATTTTATTAAACAAAGTAACGCATTCAACCGCTTCTTTTACATCATGAACACGAAGAATTTTAGCGCCTTTTGTCAAAGCAATTGTATTTAAGAATGTTGTTCCGTTTAAGGCTTCTTGCGGTGTAATATCAAGCGTTTTATAGATCATTGACTTTCTTGAAATTCCAGCCAAAACAGGCAATTCCAACAAATTAAAAAGTTCCATTTTTTGCATTACTTCATAATTCTGATCGGTAGTTTTAGCAAAACCAAAACCTGGATCTAAAATCAAATCGTTGATTCCTAAAGCTCTTGCTTTCTTCACTTTTTCAGAAAAATAAAAAAGCATTTCTTTTATAATATCTTCATATTGCGTCAAACTCTGCATCGTCTGCGGATTACCGCGCATGTGCATCATAATATACGGAACATTATAATGTGCAATTACATCAAACATTTTTTCGTCCAATTCTCCAGCAGCAATATCGTTTATAATTGCCGCGCCACTTTCTATACTTGCTTTTGCGACTTCAGCTCTAAAAGTATCAATAGATAATAAAGTCTTTGGAAAGTGTTTTAAAATTAATTCAATTGCTGGAACAATTCGGTCGATTTCTTCTTGTTCTGAAACAAATTCAGCGCTCGGCTTGCTTGAATACGCTCCAATATCGATGAATGTTGCGCCTTCTGAAAGCATTTTATCTACCTGCGAAATAATTTCGTTTTCATTTTTATATTTCCCTCCATCAAAGAAAGAATTTGGAGTAACATTAAGAATTCCCATAACTTTAGGAATTGACAAATCGATAAGTTCTCCTTTACAGTTAATTGTCATTGTTTGTTTTATTTTGTTTCAGGTTTCACGTTTCAAGTTGATGCAGATTACGCAAGTTCTGGAACGAAAAACTTGAAACCTGAAACTTGAAACATTTTTCTGTTTCAAGTTGTCCGTTAACACTTTGTTTAGAAAAAACTTGAAACAAAGCGAACCTTAAACTTGAAACTCTTAAAAAATTATCCTTATTTTTGAAGAAATTTTAGCAAATATACAGCATATAAATGAAGAATACTTCCCAAGAGTTTGATAATGTTATTGCGGTTTGCCGCACGTTGTTTATCAATAAAATGAAAGATTATGGCAGTGCGTGGAGAATCTTAAGATTGCCATCGCTTACAGATCAAATTTTTATAAAAGCGCAAAGAATTAGAAGTTTACAAGAGAACGAGGTTCGTAAAGTGGATGAAGACGAAAAAGGAGAATTTATCGGAATCATCAATTATTCTATCATGGCTTTGATTCAGTTAGAACTTGGCGTTGTAGATCAGCCAGATCTTGACGTTGAAAAAGCAACTGAATTATACGATGCTAAAGTAAAATTAACCAAAGATTTAATGGAAGCCAAAAATCACGATTACGGCGAAGCTTGGCGTGATATGCGTGTAAGTTCTTTAACCGATTTGATTTTGCAGAAACTCCTTCGCGTTAAGCAAATTGAAGATAATAAAGGAAAAACAATTGTATCTGAAGGAATTGATGCTAATTATCAGGATATGATCAATTATTCTGTTTTTGCTTTAATCTTAAACCCAATTACTAAGTAAAATTCCAAATTTTAAATTCCAAATTCCAATGCTAAACTTGGAATTTGGAATTTGAATTTTTAAATATTCATTATGAAAAACATCATTACTCAATTTTCCCGATTATTTGTCGGTGTACTATTTATCATTTCTGGATTAATCAAACTAAACGATCCTGTTGGATTCTCTTATAAACTGGCTGAATATTTCAGTGAACCCGTTTTCAATATGCCATTTTTAGAACCATTGGCTTTAGGATTAGCGATCTTTTTAGTGATTTTAGAAGTAGTTTTAGGTGTAATGCTGTTGGTTGGCTATAAATCAAAACTAACAATTTGGGCTTTACTTTTATTGATTGTTTTCTTTACTTTCCTTACTTTCTACTCTGCTTATTTTGATGTAGTAAAAGATTGTGGCTGTTTTGGAGATGCTTTACATTTAACGCCTTGGCAATCATTTACAAAAGATGTTGTTTTATTATTTTTTATCTTGATTTTATTTATCAATAAAAAATTAGTTAAACCTTTGTTTTCTAAACTTGTTACCAATATTATCGTATTGATTAGTATTATTCTTTGTGTATTGATGGCGGTTTGGGTTATCAATCATAATCCTATCAAAGATTTCCGTCCTTACAAAGTAGGAACAAACATCGAGAAAGGAATGGAAATTCCAGAAGGAGCTCCAAAATCGGTTGTAGAAATGATTTTTATCTACAAAGTAAATGGTGTTGACAAAGAGTTTACAGAAAAAGATTTAATGAATATTCCTGAAGGTGCTGTTTTTGTGGATCGTAAAGACAAAATAATCACTGAAGGCTACATTCCTCCTATTCACGATTTTACTATGACAAAAGATGATTCTGACTATAAAGAAGAATTATTAAAAGAGCCTAAACTATTAATCTTTGTAACTTACGATTTGAATTTATCAAATCCAGAAGGAATGAAAAAATTAGCAAAAGTCACAGCAGATGCAAAAGCAAAAGGTTACAAAGTAATTGGAATGACTGCTTCTGGGGCTGACGAAATTGCTAAAGCTAAAAAAGATTACGCTTTAGACATCGATTTCTATTTCTGCGACGGAACAGCTTTAAAAACAGTCGAAAGAGCAAATCCAAGTATTGTGGTTGTACATGACGGAACTATCGCTCAAAAAGTACATTATAATGATGTAGATGATTTGAAATTATAATATTTCAAAAAAATATAAATTTTAAGAACTCCAATTCAAATGAATTGGCGTTCTTCTTTTTGAGAAAACTCCTCCACAAAGAAGTAAGAAAAATATTAAAGTGATTATTAAGTTTATATATTTGTTAAAACCAATTAAAAAAACAAAACCTTTTTATGAGTTCACTTCAAAAAATCCTCTTTGTATTCTCCTTTATTTTTCTTTCAAACATCACATTTAGTCAAGAAAAAACTATCAATAAAGACCAACGTTACATTTTCTTTTTTCACAACAAATTTGTTGAAGAAAATGATTTAAATGCAGTTCATCCAGAATATGGCAGAGCAGAATATAATGAAATTTTAGAATCTTATAGAAAAGATGGTTTTATTGTTTTTAGTGAAAAAAGAAAGAAAAACACCAATTCTGCCGAATATGCCGAGAAAATGGCCAAACAAATCAAAAAGCTTATAAAGAAAGGCGTTTCACCAAATCATATTACAGTAATCGGAACGTCACAAGGCGGTTACATTGCTCAATTTGTTTCAACTTATCTCTCCAATCCAAATGTGAATTTTGTTTTCATTGGATGCTTTAGAGATGTTGATATTCAAGAAATTCCAGATATTAATTGGTGCGGCAATATTTTAACCATTTATGAAAAATCAGATATTTACGGAGTTTCTGCCATTAAAAGAAAAGAAACTTCGAAATGTAAAATAGCACATTTTAAAGAAATTGAACTGAACACAGGCCTAAAACATGGCTTTTTGTACAAAGCGGCAGACAATTGGATTGCTCCAAGCAAAAAATGGGCAAATGGCAATTATGAACTAAATTAAGCATTCAGAAAACATAAAAGAAGCCTTCAATAATTTTGATTTTATTGAAGGCTTTTTTTTTGAAATCTGACGTTTTTTTGATTAAAATCTTTTTCTAAAAATAATTTTTTTATCATTTTTTTATTTGCAAAATACCTCCATTAGAAAAAAACACCATTTTTCATCTCTACTATTACGATTTCAAAACACTTTTTTCAACCAAAAAACGTCGTTTTGTTACAAAATAAACGACTCTTCAAATTTTGTTAATGTACAATTGGCATTTCATTTGTTTGTTTAACTTTGTGAATTCAGTACCCTAATAAAAAATAATTTTAGTAAAATATGAAACAATTAGTCCTAGCCGTAATTGCATTTATTTCTTTTTCTTGCACACAAGCTCAGAAAACAGCTTTTTCTAAAGAGGCTTTATCTGAGAAATTACTAGCCACTGACGGAAGTCAGGTTACCTTCAAAAACATCTTAAAAAAATACAAAGGCAAAACTTTGGTTATTGAAGTTTGGGCATCTTGGTGTGGTGACTGTGTAAAAGCAATGCCAAAATTAAAAGAATTACAAGCTAATAATCCTGATGCATCTTACTTGTTTATTTCGGCTGATAAAACTGCTGACAAATGGAAAGCTGGAATTGAAAAACATGAATTGAACAAAGGTGATCACTACATGATGAACGATGGCATGAAAGGACTTTTTGGAAAAGCTATTGACTTAGACTGGATTCCAAGATACATTGTTGTTGACAAAACTGGTAAAATTGTTCTTTATCGTGCAATAGAAACTGACTTTGCTAAAATCGACGAAACTTTAAAAGGATTGAAATAATCTTTCAAAAACAATAACAATGTCAAAATTCAATTGCGATTTTGACTCCCTTCAAAAAACAAAAAATTAAAAAATAATAAAAACTACCAAAATGAGAAAATCGATTGTTGCAGGAAACTGGAAAATGCATAAAAATGCTGCACAGACTGAAGAGTTATTAAACGAATTAATTGCTAAAATTCCAGCGAAAACAAATGCACAAGTAATTGTAGCTCCAACTTTTGTAAACTTACAAGCTGCTGCTGCAAAATTAAAAAATACAACTATCGGAGTTTCTGCACAAAACGTTCACCAAGCTGAAGGTGGTGCTTTTACAGGAGAAATTTCTGCAGATATGCTAACTAGTATTGGCGTTAACACAGTAATCTTAGGTCACTCTGAGCGCAGAGCCATTTTTCACGAAACAGATGCTTTAATCGCAAACAAAGTTGATACAGCTTTAAAACACGATATGACCGTAATTTTTTGCTTCGGAGAAGAATTAAAAGACCGTCAGTCTGGAAATCACTTCAACATTGTTGAGAACCAATTACGTGATGGAGTTTTCCATATCGCCAAAGAATCTTGGTCTAAAATTGTTTTAGCTTATGAGCCAGTTTGGGCTATTGGAACCGGAGAAACTGCTTCGCCAGAGCAAGCTCAAGAAATGCACGAATTTATTAGAGAAACTATCCGTAAAGCTTTTGGAGCTGAAATCGCTGATGAAGTTTCTATTTTATACGGTGGTTCTGTAAAACCAGAAAATGCTAAAGAAATCTTCTCTAAACCAGACGTAGATGGTGGTTTAATTGGAGGCGCTGCTTTAAAAGCTGACGATTTCTTAGCAATTGTTACAGCAATCTAATTTTTAGATCTAAGATCTAAGATTTTACAAAAAACCATTCGCTGTGCGAATGGTTTTTTCGTTTTAGAATTTGGAATTTTTAAATTGAAAATTTATAATTTAAGGATTACCTTTGCAAAAATTTTTATTTATGTCAAACATCTATTTAGGATATCATTTTACAATTGAGCCGAAAGAATTGGGTTCTGAAATTTTAGTGGCTGAATTGGGCGAAAAAGCGTTTGAAAGTTTTACAGAAACAGAAAACGGAATTTCAGCTTTTGTGAAAAAGGATTTATGGGATGAGAATATTCTAGATGATATTTATATTCTACAATCTGAAGAGTTTAAAATTGAATATACGATTGAAGAAATTGATCAGGTAAACTGGAACGAAGAATGGGAAAAGAATTTTGAACCAATTGATGTTGACGGAAAATGCCATGTTCGCGCTCCTTTTCACGAAAAAACTGATGCTGAATTTGATATTGTAATTGAGCCTAAAATGAGTTTTGGAACTGGGCATCATGAAACCACTCACATGATGATTCAGCATTTGCTGGAAATGGACGTTAAGGGCCTTAAGACTTTAGACATGGGTTGCGGAACTGCCATTTTAGCTATTCTGGCTGAAATGAAAGGAGCTGAACCAATCGATGCAATTGATATTGATAATTGGTGTTATTTAAACTCAATTGAGAATGCGGAACGCAATAATTGCAAACACATCAGCGTTTATGAAGGCGATGCGGCATTATTGGCAGGCAAAAAATATGATTTGATTATTGCCAATATCAACAGAAATATTTTATTGAATGATATGCAAGCGTATGTTGATTCTTTAAATCCAAAAGGAATAATTCTTTTTAGTGGTTTTTATGAAGAAGACATTCCGTTTATTGATGCTTCATGTGTTGAAAAAGGTTTAACTTATGTTAAAAAGTTTCAAAGAAACAACTGGGTATCTCTAAAATACGTAAATTAGATAATTGATAATCAACCCAGTACAAAAAAACATAAAACTATGAGTACTAAAGAAAAAGTAAGAGAAAGAGTTCGCGAAAAAGAAGCCATTGCTTTTAATAACGAGATCATTGTATATAATGATGATGTAAACACTTTTGATCACGTAATCGATACTCTTATGCGTGTTTGCGACCATACGGCTGAACAAGCTGAGCAATGTTCTTTAATCGTTCATTACAACGGAAAATGCACTGTAAAAACAGGGCCAATTGAAAAACTTAAACCTCAATGCACACAACTTTTGGAAGCTGGTCTTAGCGCCGAAATTGTCTAATTGATTCATAATTAAAAAACGCATTCTGTTTTATTCTACATTAGAATTGAATAGAATGCGTTTCTATTTCTATAGATTTCAGCTCCTCCCAAAAAAACTGTTGCAAAAAAAAAATAGAGATCAATAACTCCAATTCCGTTTATTTTTCTTTTTCAATTGTCTGAGAATCCTCTCTCTATTTAATTTATTTTAAATCAAAATACCATATTAATACGCTTTATTTTATCAATAATTTAAAAAAGCATTCGATTTTATTCTATATTTGAACGAAATAGAATGTTTTTTTTATGGAAGAATACGGAAAGATATTGATTATTGCAATGCCGGTTTTTTTAGCCTTAATTGTTATTGAAAAAATTTATGGCATTTATAAAAAAAATGACACCGCTCCATTAATAGATAGCGTATCTAGTATAAGTTCTGGAATTACCAATTCAGTTAAAGACGTTCTAGGGCTAAGCGTAACTTTTCTTTCTTACGAATGGCTAGTTTCTAAAATTGCATTCCAGCATTTAGAGACCAATGTTCTCTCCTATTGCATTGCTTTCTTTGTTATTGATTTCTACGGGTATTGGAGTCATCGACTGGCACACCAGATTAACTTTCTTTGGAACAAACACGCTATACATCACAGCAGCGAAGAATTTAATCTTGCTTGCGCACTACGTCAGCCAATTGCCAGTTTAGTTAATCTCTTTACTTTTTTATTGATACCAGCTGCGCTATTGGGCGTTCCTGCTTCTGTAATTGCTATTACGTTGCCTATTCACTTATTCTTGCAATTTTGGTATCATACCAAACACATAAAAAAAATGGGCTTTTTGGAGCATATTTTAGTAACTCCTTCACACCATCGCGTGCATCATGCCATTAATCCGGAATATTTGGACAAAAACCATTCGCAGATTTTCATTTTTTGGGATAAACTTTTTGGCACTTTCCAAGAAGAATTAGACGAAGTTCCTCCTGTTTTCGGAATTACGAGACCTGCCAACACATGGAATCCAATTAAAATAAATTTTCAGCATTTGAGCTTACTCATAAAAGACGCCTGGCGTGCTCCAAAGTGGAAAGACAAATTCACTATTTGGTTTAAACCAACAGGTTGGCGTCCTGAAAATTTTGAAGAAAAATATCCCGTAAACAAAATTGAAAATGTTTTTAATTTTGAGAAGTACGGCACACAAAATTCTCAAAAATTAATATATTGGTCTGTTGCACAAGTTTTAATAACATTGCTATTTGTAAGCTATTTGTTTGATAATATTGCCAAAATTGGTCTTCCAAATATTTTTATCTATGGCTTTTTTATTTTTATAACCATATATAGCTACACAGAGTTAATGGACAAAAATCGACATGCCCTTTTATGGGAAGGTATTCGACTAGGAATTGTAGTTTGTATTATTGGTTATTATGGAGATTGGTTTGGTTTAAATCATGTAATTCCAATTAGTAATTATATTATTTTTACCTACCTGATCTTATCTTTTTTAACTACATTTTATTTTATAAATTTTGATTTTAAAACCAACCAAAACCAATATATCAATTCATAACCCCTATTATGAGAAATTCTTCTTTTTTTAAACTTTATGCAGTATTTAGTATCGTTTACCTGTTTATTCTACTTTTAGGATACGAACGTTTCGACCTTTTTCTTAAACCCATTTTGATACCAATTATCGGGTTTGGCGCTTATTTTTACAGAAAATTTCCGAGTCAGAACATTTTATTGGCTGCACTTACACTTTCATGGCTTGGAGACGTTATTTTGCTTTTTACAGATCTTGGCGAGATTTATTTCATTTTAGGGTTAGTATTTTTCCTGATGGCACATATTATCTATTGCATACTTTTTAATAAACAGAGAAGAATTAGAAAAAAACAAAACAAACCACTTTTTATATTTGGCAGCATTCTTATTGCCGTATATTTAATTGGAATGATTTCTGTTTTAATGCCTCATTTAGGAGATCTTGAAATTCCTGTTTCTATTTACGCTTCGATAATCTCAATCATGCTTTTATTTGCTTTCAACGGATTTTTGGTTTGGGAAAAACCAGGAAACCAGCTAGTGTTTTTTGGTGCGCTTTTCTTTGTAATTTCAGATAGCATTTTGGCTGTAAATAAATTTTATGTCCCAATTCCCAAAAGCTCTTTTTTTATCATGCTAACTTATCTTCTGGCACAATATCTGATTGTAGTTGGTGTTTTAAAACTAAATCCGAAAAAAGTAGAGCAAACAGTTTAATCTTCCAACAACCTCAACCATGAAAAAAATAACTCTTTTAATTGTTTTATTAATCAGCGCTTCCTCTTGTGTAAGCACAAAATCGACATTAAAAAATGTTGACGACAATGCGCCAGATTTGATTTTAAAAAAAGATAATACTTTTTCTATAACACAATTTGCCAAAGACAAAAAGTACGGTTACGATCCTGACTATCCTATTAATATATTTTTTCAGAACACTAACAACGAAGCTTTAAACGAAACTCGTTTCTTAAACGCTTTAGCTGGCCCAAATGGCGAAAAAATAACGTATTCCAGATTAGAAACCTGCTGCCCTTTTCCGACTAAAAGAAGCAATATGGGGGCTGGGTTTTTGAATGTTTATGAGTTGAAATGGGATGGGCAAAAAAAGCCGATTAAGCTTTATTTGAATGTTTATGAAAAGGGAGTTTTGATGGTTCCAGTAGGATTGAGGTTGAAACAATAAATCATCAAAGTATAAAATTATACTTGAAATATTGCCTTTTATATTAATTCTGCTTCCTGTATTATTTCAACTAACAATAGGAACTAAAACAATCTATAAACCAATTTCGCTTACACTTAGTTCTGTAACTTGGATTAGCATTATTTCTTATATTTTGTTCTCTATTATTTCTTGCTATATTGTCAATTACAATTTTTCAAAACAATACGAACAATATCCAAACCCAGTAAGATGCGGAATGCCTCTTTTAGGCATTGTTATGGCTTCTTTCTTTTTACTTCTTATTCTGATTTTGATTATTGCAATACAATTTTTGATCAAAAGATGGAGAGAAAACAGATCAAAAAAAGAGGCCGTTCAAAGCTAAAAAACAGCAATAAACTGCAAAACTTTAAAACATGATAAATGTCATCTATTAGTTTCTTTTCATGCTTTAATATTGTCTCGGAAAAAGCATTTAATCATTCTAAAGAAATTTTAGCAATTCGTCAATTCTACTTAGCTCCTAGTCAGTTATTCGACTTCTTAAAATAATCTTAAATCTTCATCTGCTATTCATAAATCATAACTACCTTTGCATTGCAAAAAAATAATTTTATGAACTTACAACATATTCCACAAATTAAGCATACTGATAGCGGAAATTTCTTTTTATTGGCGGGGCCTTGCGCTATTGAAGGAGAAGAAATGGCTCTTAGAATTGCTGAAAAACTAGTTGGTATTACCGACAATCTTCAGATTCCTTATGTATTTAAAGGATCTTTCAAAAAAGCAAACCGTTCTAGAATTGACAGTTTTTCTGGAATTGGTGACGAAAAAGCATTAAAAATCTTAAGAAAAGTTTCAGAAACTTTTCATGTTCCAACTGTAACAGATATTCATACCAATGAAGATGCTGATATGGCTGCACAATATGTAGATGTATTGCAGATTCCGGCTTTCTTAGTTCGTCAGACTGATCTTGTTGTGGCTGCTGCTAACACAGGAAAAACGGTAAACTTGAAAAAAGGACAATTCATGAGTCCAGAAAGCATGAAACATGCTGTTCAGAAAGTTTTAGACTGTAATAACGAAAATGTTATGGTTACAGATCGCGGTACTATGTTTGGCTACCAAGACATGATTGTTGATTTTAGAGGTATTCCTACTATGCAGCAATATGCTTCTACGGTTTTAGACGTAACTCACTCTTTACAACAGCCAAATCAAACAGCTGGAGTAACTGGCGGAAGACCTGATATGATCGAAACAGTGGCTAAAGCGGGTATTGCAGTTGGTGTTGATGGTATTTTTATCGAAACACATTTTGATCCTGCAAATGCAAAAAGTGATGGCGCTAATATGCTTCATTTAGACTATTTTGAAGGTTTAATGAACAAGTTGGTAGCCATCAGAAAAACGGTAAACGCCTTTTAATAATTATATAATACTTAAGTTCTTTGAAAACAAAAATTTTAGTTTTTCTTCTTGCTTGTGTTTCTTTAAACACCTTTGCTCAAGAAGAAATACCTGTACAAAAATACGCTGCACACAACAAAGGTAAATTCTTTGTAATGTGGGGCGGTAATAGAGAAAGCTACTCAAAATCTGATGTAAACTTTAGAGGTAAAGATTACAATTTTACTGTTGAGAATATGGCGGCTCATGATAAACCAAAAGGATGGCATGTAGACTATGTTAATCCTGTAAATATGACTATTCCTCAAACTAATTTGAGATTAGGATATTTTTTCAGTGATCATTATAGTGTTGCAATTGGTGTTGACCACATGAAATATGTAATGTCACAGAATCAAATTGCAAATGTTACCGGAAACATCAATTTGCCTTCAGATGATCCTGCATCAATTTACAATGGTAATTACAACAATACTCCTGTCGATATGTCTCAAGGAGGAGCCAAAGAAGGTGGTTATGGCAATGGTGAAATAAATGTAAATGGTCCAGCTTTTTTAATGTACGAACATACAGATGGTTTAAACTACATTAATACGGAAGTTTCTAGATTTGATGATGTTTCTAAATGGTTTGGCTTACCAAATATTGATAAAGTCCAGATTAACTTAACTGAAGGTATTGGCGCTGGGGTTTTATATCCAAAAACCAATACTACAATTTTAGGTAAAGAACGTCATGATGACTTTCATGTTTCTGGTTATGGGGTTTCTGCAAAAGCAGGTCTTAACATTACTTTTTTCAAACATTTTTATGTGCAAGGAGAGTTAAAAGGAGGTTATATCAACATGCAAGATATTAAAACTACTACAAGTCCTGAGGATAAAGCTTCTCAGCACTTTACTTATTTCCAACGAATCATTGCTGTTGGAGGTATTTTCAGAATCTAATATTTCGCAAAATATATTTAGAAAATAGCTGTCATTTTATTTGGCAGCTATTTTTTTTATCTTTTACTTTGCAACTCAAAGTACTTTAAATTATACTTTATGAAATTCAAAAAATATCTATTCCCGATCATTACTTTTATCATAAGCTTTGGCTGTGCGCTATTTGTTGCTATAAAAGTTTTTCCAAATAATCCATTTACAGGAAACAAAGAAGAAAAAGAAAAAACAATTGCTTCTAAATTTAAAGATGGTGATCTTATTTTTCAAACTTCGGAATCTAAACAATGTGAAGCCGTTCGAATTGCAACGAATTCTAAATTCTCACATTGTGGCATTATTTACGATATTGATGGAAATTGGTTTGTTTTTGAAGCCGTTCAACCAGTAAAACTTACTCCTCTTGAAGATTGGATTAAACATGGAAAAGACAACAAATATGTGGTAAAAAGATTAAAAGACGATAGCGTTTTAAGTCCACAGGTTTTACAGAAAATGAAAGATTATAGTCAGCAATTCGACGGTAAAGAATATGATGCTTATTTTGAATGGACGGACAGCAGGATATATTGTTCTGAACTGATTTGGAAGATTTATAAAAATGCTGCAGGAATAGAATTATCTAAGCTTAGAGAGCTGAAAGATTTTAATTTGCAAGATCCAAGAGTTCAGAAAATACTAAAAGAACGTTACGGTAACGATATTCCGTTAGAGGAAAAAGTCGTTGCTCCTTCTGATATTGCCGATTCTACTATATTGAAAACAGTCGTAGACACTTATTAATATCTTAAAAAGCTAGTCTTAATTCATTCTAGCTTTTTTATTTGCTAATTAACTTTGAAATTCAAAGAACTTTTAAACCAACGCCTTATGAGAGATTATTTGATTGAAAAACTGTATGAATGTTCCAAAAAACCATATCAAAAATATTTTAAAAAGAATGAACCTTGGAATATTGACAAAAATACTTTGATGGATTATCCAGAAGAAAGTTTAGGATTTGGCTTAGGAAATTTTCTTTACAAAAACCATTTTGATATTCAGGAAAAACTAGAAGATCACGACATCATTCATGTTCTGACCAATACTGGAGTTTCAGTTTACGAAGAAATTGGCATGCAGTATTATCTGCTCGGAAACGGAAAGAAAAGCTTGTATCTGTTTATGGTAATAGCAACTGGAACTATTTTCTACCCGAAACGTATAAACTATTTCATTCAACAATTTAAAAGAGGTAAAAAAGCAAATGCCTTTCATTATCTCGATTTTTCAAAAATGCTTTTTATGCCTATTCAAACTATTCAGCAAACTTTTAAAATTTAAAAAAAATGAAAACAATTCATAACCCTTCTGAAGAAAAACAATCTATTGAATTGGCTGTAGGTACCTTTATAATTACGACAGTCTTATTTATATTTTATATCATTTCAAATGAAAATCCGACTGTTTTAGTTATTGCATGGCCTTTTGCATTGGCGGCAATAATTGTAAATATAATTATGCTTATTCATTTGGCTGAAAGATTTCTTCATTTACCTCAACAACGAAAAGAAATAGGTGTTAAAATTTTGATGCTACTATCTAATATTCCAATCACTTTCTTTTATTATTTGATTGTGATGAAATCTTGATTTTTAAAATCATATTAATAAAAAAACACTATTACAAACCCCAAAGGGGTAAAATATTTATAGAATTTCAATAAGAAAATGAAAAAAGCTCCAGAGGAGTGACATATTGCGTACATTGCAAAAAACATGTCGCTCCTCTGGAGCTTTATATTTGGAAACATTTTCCCTTTTCTATAAATATGCCGCTTCTCCGAAGCTTACAAAAAAAAAGCTATCCTTTTGAGACAGCCCTTTTCTATTTATTATTTTTGAAACTTAATTTGCTTTTTTAGTTTCGATTCCGTTTTGGTCCAATAAATACATTAATGTAGTCATTGTTGCTGCACCAAGTTCTAATTCTCTTTTGTTGATAGCATCAAAAGTATCATTTGCTGCGTGGTGGTAATCGAAATAACGCTGAGAATCTGGTTTTAAACCTGCTTTAACAATAGCTTGCGAAGTTAAATGATTAATATCAGAACCTGCATGACCAATTGTAAAACTATGTACTAAATAAGGTTCAAAAAGGTCTCTGTAACCTTGTATCTTTTTTAAATTAGCATCGTCAGCTTCAATTGAAAACCCTCTTGGAGAAAATCCTCCTGAATCACTTTCTAATGCAAAAATATGATTCTCTTTGTTTTGTTTTGAAACTTCCTCATATTTAGCGCCACCTCTTCCGCCGTTTTCTTCATTCATAAACAAAACTACACGAATGGTGTTTTTAGGTTTATAGTTTAAGTTTTTCAAAATACGGATTACTTCCATACTTTGCACTACTCCTGCTCCATCGTCATGAGAACCATCTGCTAAATCCCAAGAATCTAAATGTCCTCCAACAACCATAATATTTTCTGGAGTCACGCTTCCCGTCAATTCTCCGATTACGTTATAAGACAAAGCATCTGGTAAAGTCTCGCAAGATTGTTTGAAGTAAAATTTCAAAGCTGGATTTGCTTTTAAAGATTTACTCAACAATTCAGCCCCATTTGTACTGATCGCAGCTGTCGGAATATATTGTGCTTTTGGCAAATCTCCATAACTTTGTGCTCCTGTATGAGGAAAATCGTCTAGACGCAAATTCATAGAACGAACAATTGTTCCTACTGCTCCCAATTTTGCAGCTTCTTTTGCTCCTGCAAATCTTTGATCCACACAAGCTCCGTAAGAAGTAAAAGTTTCAATGTTTTCAGGATTCATTGGTCTGTTATAGAAAACAATTTTACCTTTTACTTTGTCAGCTCCAAGTTCGTTTAATTCTTTTATTCCTTGAACTTCGATTATTTCTGCTGTAAGACCTGTTTTTGGAGTTGCTACTGAACCTCCTAATGCGCAAATTGGCACAGTGGTTTTTACTTTTCCATCAAGAATATAGGCTGTTTCTTTTTCGCCTCGAACCCAATGTGGCACCATAACTTCTTGCAAATAAACTTTATCAAGTCCTAGACTTTCTAATTGTCTTTTGGTGTAATCAACTGCCTGTTCTGCTCCTTTAGATCCAGACAAACGAGCGCCAATATCATTTGACAAGTATTCTAGCCAAGTGTAGCATTTTGCTTCGGTTAAAGCTTTTTTGTAAAATAATTTAATGTTTTTTTCATCGTTTGTCTGCGCAAAAGATGTCAATCCGTTTAAAACTAAAGCAGTTAAAAGAATCGTTTTTTTCATAGTTTCTGTAGTAATTTGGAGTTTAGTATGCCAGTGGCATATTCGCAAAGGAACAAAATTCTTGACATTAGTAAAGTCTTTTCTCAACCTTTTCTCAAAAAAAAAGCTCCAATTACAAATTCTTCAATTTGTAATTGGAGCCTTTACACATTCGATAAATAAAAATTATTTAACTTCTATAATCTTATTTTTTGTTCCAATTCCGTTTTCACTAAAAGGCTCTATAGTAAAATAATATTTAGTGCCTTTGTCTAAACCTCTAAAATCGTATGTATTATCGCCATAAACCATAATGCTGTTGTACAATTTGTCTGGAGCGATTCCGTAATAAATATTATAACCAATCGCATCAGATTGTTTTTTCCATGAAATCATAGCATTTCTAGAATCTGCTTTACTTCTATCCACTTTAAAAGAAGATACAGATTTTGGTTTTGCTCCTAATCCGTTTCCAAAAACTCTAAAATCTGAAACAGCAAATAACCCTGATGCCATATGTACATTTATCATTTTTATGTAGCGTGCTTTGATAGCTTTGGTAAGTTCGACATAATCATGCGGCACGTCTCTATCATTTTTAGATTTATCTACAACTAATTGCCAATTTACAGCATCATCAGACATGAAGATTTTATATTGATGATAAATGTCCATTGCCTTATTAAACTGCGTTGTTTTATGATCTGCATAATTGATTTGCAGTGCATTAATTTCCATTTGCCTGCCTAAATCAAGCTCAAGCCATTCTCCAGGATCACTTGTTTTGGCCGACCACCAAGATTGAATATTTTCATCCGTCAAGTTTTCGGCTCCAAAACATAAATTTTCAAAAACTTTTTTTCCTTGATTATCAATTCTATGCGTTTGAGTCAAAGCACAAGAATCTACAGAGGAAACTTTTGCCGTTTTTTTGTACGACAGTAGCATCCATCCTGAAGAAGCTCCTTTGGTCTGATCTCTTTTTTCTTGCGACAGTTTTATAGGATAATCTCCATAGGACGTAATCGAATACATAATGCCATCTTTATCAAATCCCGCTGGAAACATATCTATACGTCGCTCGAAACGATCTTTCATTGAGATTTTACAAGTTCCTGTATTCCAGAAATTGCCATGAAGATCTTCAAAGGTGTTTCCGTGCCCTGCTCCAATTACAAATCCGCCTGGTTTATACGACATCGGATTATGTGGCTGATAGGTAAAAGGGCCTAATGGCTTATCTCCTACATAAACTCCATTTGCATATCCTTTAAACTCAGTTCCAGGAGCGGCATATTGCAAATAGTATTTTCCATTATATTTATTCATCCATGCCCCTTCAATAAAGTCTCCCCAAGGTGCAGGTTCAAGATCGTTATTTGGGCCAAAACGCTCCCAACCATGTTCTTTTGGACGAATCCATAGAAGTTCTTTTATACCTCTTTTATTCAAATCAACTGCATCTTCCTGATTGGTATAATCTGCAACGGCTTGAGGAATATAGTCTTTTCCTTTTATAGGCTGCCAAGTCTTATAATCTAATTCACAACCCACTAATGGATAACGCCCGCTTGTTCCATAATACGAATAAAGCCTTCCATCATCATCAAGAAAAACACCTGGATCTCCAGCAGGATGAATAATACTATCAACATGGCGAGTCCATAATCCTTCTTTTGGTTTTGCGGTCTTCCAGATTGGCATATAACGATCTGGTCCTATCAAAAACAAAGTGTCTTTTATTTCTAAGGCCGACGGACAGCAAATATCGCTGCTATGGGGCTGACGCTGAAAACTGCCATAAACAAAATCCCAATTTGACATATCTTTGCTCCAGAAAAAACCAGCCTGATTGGTCGCAAACAAATAATAATCTCCTTTGTAGGTCATAATTACAGGATCTGCACTTGAACGGCGAGATTCTGGAATGCCATTATGATTCTCTACACCATAAGCGTAGCTAATGTTCATAGGATTACAATACGTGGTCTGACTTACATTCGGATCGAACCATTCTGTTTTTCCTGAAGAATTTACTTGAATATCATTCTTCAGAGGACTTGTAGCATTGGTGCTTTTTTTATGGCTTCCACAGTACATAAAAAAAATTGATAGTAAAATGACTCCCGCTCTTCTCATAACTTCATTTTATATATTATTAAACATCGAGTTTTATATAATATACTCTGCCTAAACATTTTAATTAACTTTTTTAATTTGATTTAAAGCTGATTTTCCGTTTTCGTTAAACGCTTCAATTGTAAAATAATATTCTGTCCCTTTGTCTAAACCTCTAAAATCATAGGTATTATCGCCATAAACCATAATACTGTTGTACAATTTATCTGGAGCAATTCCGTAGTAAATATTATAACCAACAGCGTCATTTTGTTTTTTCCAAGAAATCATAGCATTTCGTGAATCTGCCTTGTTTCTATCTACTTTGAAAGAAGCAACTGCTTTTGGTTTTGCTGCTAAACCATTTCCAAAAACTCTAAAATCAGAAATCGCAAACAATCCAGATGCATTATGAATATTTTCCATTTTAATGTAACGCGCTTTAATTGATTTTGTAAGCTCTACATAATCATGCGGAACGTCTTTATCATTTTTAGATTTATCTACAACCAAAGTCCAATTTTGAGCATCATCAGACATGAATATTTTATATTGGTAATAAATATCCATTGCTTTATTAAACTGCGTTGCTTTATGATCTGCATAATTTATCTGCAAAGCATTTATTTCCATTTGTCTGCCTAAATCCATTTGAAGCCATTCTCCTGGCTTGCTCGTTTTTGCAGACCAGTACGTTTGAATATTTTCATCGGTAAGATTTTCTGGCCCGTAACAGAATTTCTCATATACTTTTTTACCGCCATGATCCATTCTGTGCGTTTCTACTTCCATACATTCTTCTGAAGAAGAAACCGTTACTGGCTTTTTGTAGGATAGCAGCATCCATCCAGAAGAAGCTCCTTTTGTCTGATCGCGATTGCTTGTTGGAAGCAAAATTGGGAAGTCTCCATAAGCTGTAATAGAATACATTACATCATCTTTATCAAATCCAGCAGGAAACATATCTATACGACGCTCAAAACGATCTTTAATAGAAATTTTGCACGTTCCTGTATTCCAGTAATTTCCATAATTATCTGCAAAAGTATTTCCGTGCCCTGCTCCAATTACAAATCCGCCTGGTTTATATGACATCGGATTGTGTTTTTGGTACGTAAATGGCCCTAACGGATTATCTCCTACATGAACTCCATTTGCATATCCTTTAAATTCGGTTGCAGGCGCTCCATATTGCATATAATATTTCCCGTTATGTTTGGTCATCCACGCTCCTTCAATAAAATTTCCCCAAGGTGCAGGTTCCATATCGTTGTTTGGTCCAAAACGTTCCCATCCATGTGCTGATGGATCTAAAATCGCAACTTCTTTAATTTGCCCATAAGGTTTCTGAATATCTTCAACTTCTGTCGCTTTGTATAATGTAGCATAATCAGCTTGATTTCCTTTTGGAAGCCAAGTATTATAGTCAACCTCAACACCTACAAGTGGTAATTTTCCGCTTGAACCGTAGTACATATATACTTTTTTGTCATCATCTTGAAAAATTGCTGGATCCCAAGTTGGTAGCATTGCTTTATCTACGTGACGTGTCCATCTTCCTGATTTTGGATCTGCTGTTTTCCAAATCGGATGATCTCTCTTCCAAGTTGAACCAACATAAAACAATGTGTCGTTTACAACCCATGCTGCTGGAGCACATTGATCGTCATCGCCCGGCTGTCTTTGGAAACTTCCGTAAACAAAATTCCAGTCTGACATGTCTTTACTCCAAAAAAAACCTGCCTGATTTGTTGCGAATAAGTAATATTCACCTTTATAAGTGATAATTACAGGATCGGCACTAGAACGGCGTGATTCTGGAATTCTGTTATGATTGTGTGTTGTAAAATTGTAGCCGATATTTATTGGATTACAATAGGTTGTAGCTGGTCTGCTAGGGTCAAACCATTCTGTTTTACCAGAATTTTGCGCCAAAAGATTGTTTCCGAAAAGCATCGAAAGCAATACAATAGGCGTTAGTTTTTTATATAATTTTTTCATGGTTAGATTTTCTTAAGTTAAGCTTTAAAGACTATTTTTTAATCTCTTTTCTTTCCTTTAAAAGTTCGGGTTCATTTGTGGTGATATAGTTGAATTTGTGCTCAATAATCCAATCCATATCTCTCGCATCGTTAACAGTCCAAGCGTTTAAGATAATTTTATTGTCTTTAGCTTCTTGTATCCATTCCGGATGTTTTTGAAAAACAGAATAATGATAATCAACGCCGTTAATTTTATCTGCTTTGACTTCTTTTGGAGATTTGTTCCCTTCTAAATATTGCAAAGAAGTTTTAGAATCTATTGTTCTGATTTTCTTTAGAATATCGTAATCAAAACTGATGTAGCAGGCATTTTTATCGGCTTTTAATTTTTTAATGGTTTCGACTGCTGCTACACCCGTTTTTTGTCCTCTTTCTTTACTAATTTCTGAAGGTTTAATTTCGCACACCAAAAGTGTATGTTTGTTATTTCGCATTCCTTCTGAAATATATTCATACAGCGTTGGAAGTTTTTCTCCGTTGGAAAGTTTAAACTTTATCAAATCTGCATAATTCGTTTCTTCAATAAGCAGTTTGTTGTAATGTGCATCATGATTAATTACAAGTGAATCATCTGCTGTTCTCCAAACATCAAACTCTGATCCTGGCAATTTTAAATCTATTGCATGTCTTAAAGATGCAATAGAATTTTCTGGCAGATTATTCTTTTTCCACGCACCGCGATGCGCTACTATTGCATTCTTTTGTGCATTGCAGTAGGAGAAAGCGATAAGACATACCGCACTAAACATTTTAATTTTATTCATAATAATCGTAGTTAAAAAATTACAAAAAGGTTTTGCCATTTTAGAAAAAAAGCCCTCCAAACGAAGGGCTTTTCACTAATCAAATAAACCAACTATTTAGTTAACTCAAAACTAACTTTCTTATCGGCATTTGAATTTCCTCCAACGAAAATATCAAACTGCCCTGGCTCTGCTACGAATTGTAAATCAGAGTTATAAAATTTTAAATCTTCAACAGTAATATCAAAACTTACTGTTTGTTTTTCACCTTTTTTAAGTGTTATTTTTTGGAAACCTTTTAATTCTCTAACTGGTCTTGTTACCGAACCAACTAAATCTCTAATGTATAATTGAACAGTTTCTTTTCCGTCAAAATTTCCAGTATTAGTTACATCAACTGTTACTTTCAATTTCCCTGAAGCATTCATTTTATCAGAAGAAATTTTCAAGTTTGAATAATCAAAAGTTGTGTAGCTTAAACCAAATCCGAATGGAAATAAAGGCTCGTTTCTTTCGTCAATATAATTAGATCTGAATTTTTCGAATTTACCCTCTGTGTTAGAAAGTGGTCTTCCTGTATTTTTGTGTGCGTAGTAAATTGGCAATTGTCCAACGCTTCTTGGGAAAGTTGAAGTCAATTTTCCTGAAGGATTTACATCTCCAAATAACACATCAGCAATGGCATAACCAGCTTCTGTACCCGCAAACCAAGCATTTAAAATAGCTGGAACTGTTTTTTCTTCGTCAGTAATTACTAACGGACGTCCGTCAAATAAAACTAAAACAACTGGTTTTCCAGTTTTTAACAAAGCGTTTAATAAATCTTTTTGCGCTTGTGGAATTTCTAAGTTTGTACGGCTGCTAGATTCTCCGCTCATTTCTGCTGATTCTCCTAAAGCTGCCACAATTACATCTGACTGTTCTGCTACTTTTAAAGCTTCTGCTAATAATTCTTCTTTTGTATGAGCATCACGGTGTAATGTCTTACCGAACATTGTTGCGTTCGTTTCAAAAGTTTCATCATAATCTAAATTACTTCCTTTAGCATATAGAACTTTCGTTCCAGTTCCAGCAACTTCTTTAATACCTCTCAATAATGAAACGGCATTTTCCATTTTTGTAGCCACACTCCAAGTTCCTGGCATATTTTCTTTAGCATCTGCCAATGGTCCGATTAAACCAATTGTTCCTGATTTTTTAAGAGGTAACAACTGATTTTGGTTTTTTAATAACACTAAAGATTGTGCTGCAATATCACGTGCTTCTTTTCTGCTATCTGTTGTAAAAATTTCCGTTTTTGCTCTCTTCTCGTCACAATATTTGTACGGATCTTGGAATAATCCTAAGTCATATTTTGCTTCTAAAATAAGTTTTACAGCATTATCGATAGTTTCGATTTTTACTTTTCCTTCATCCAAAGATTTTTTCAAAGTTCCTAAGAAACCTTCTCCAACCATATCCATTTCAACTCCAGCGTTTAATGCTAAAGCAGAAACTTGCTGTAAATCTCCCATTCCGTGAGGGATCATTTCAGGAATACCTGTAAAATCTGTTACTACAAATCCTTTGAAACCCCATTGTTTTCTCAAAACGTCTGTCATTAACCATTTGTTTCCTGTTGCTGGAATCCCGTCAACTTCATTGAAAGAAGCCATAACCGAACCTACACCTGCATCCACCGCTGCTTTGTAAGGAGGGAAATAATCGTTAAACATTCTGATGTGGCTCATATCGACAGTGTTGTAATCACGTCCGCCTTCTGGAGCTCCATATAATGCAAAGTGCTTAACACAAGCTAAAATTGAGTTGTTTTTTGAAAGGTCATGCTGTTGGTAACCGTTAACCATTGCTTTTGCAATTTGGCTTCCTAAGTATGGATCTTCTCCCGAACCTTCAGAAACTCTTCCCCATCTTGGATCGCGAGAGATGTCAACCATTGGAGAAAATGTCCAGTTGATACCATCTGCACTTGCTTCTTTTGCAGCAATTTGCGCACTTCTTTCAATTAATCCCATATCCCAAGTACAAGATAATCCTAACGGGATTGGGAATGTTGTTTCGTAACCGTGAATAACGTCCATACCAAAAAGCAACGGAATTTTTAAACGGCTTTTTTCAACCGCAATTTTCTGTACTTCTTTAATTTTTTGAACTGATTTAATGTTGAACAAACCTCCCACTTTTCCTTCAGCAATATTTTTTGCCACATTTGAGCTGTTTGCCTGCCCTGTGGTAATATCACCAGATGTTGGCAAGTTTAACTGACCCAATTTCTCGTCTAAAGTCATTTTTGACATTAATTCCGCCACAAATTCAGACTTTGGTTTAATTTTCACTGTATTTTTAGCTGGCTTTTTTTGAGCATAACCCAAAACAGCGCATCCTAAAAAAAGTAAGACTAATTTGTTTTTCATTCTATTCTATTTATTTGTTTGTATTCGTTTTTCTTTGCTGCAACATCCAGTCGTAGATTTCTTGATTATCGTATACTTTTGTCCAGCTGTCATGTCCCGCATCATCAAAAATGATCAGCTTCACATCTTTAGCATCACATTTTTTTAATTCTTTGTAAATTGTGATTGCATAATTCACATTTACCACATCATCAAGTAATCCATGAAAAATTCTGGTTGGAATATTGGCTATTTCACACGTTTTTTCCAGTTGAATTAAATCTACAAAACCAGCGACAGGTACGTTTGCTGCAAATAGATCTGGATGTGCGAAAGCCAAATTCCAAGAAGCCCAACCTCCTGAGCTCAAACCAGTAACATAAATTCTTTCTGAATCAATTTTGTTTTCTTTCTGAATTTTCACAATCAGCTGATAAATTGATTCGATATCCCAATTCTCATCTTCTTTACATTGCGGAGCTAAAACATATGTATCTAATTGATGTGTTTTTAAATACTTTAAAGGACCATGAATCTTCACTTTCTCCAAATCAGTTCCCTTTTCTCCATCTCCAGAAATAAAAACAATCAAAGGCTTTTTCTCTTTTGTATTTGCTGGTTTATGCAACACATAACCCAACTCATACTTTTCCATTATAACCGTATTTATTTTTCCAGTTGTTTCACTCTGGCTAAAGCCTAAAAGCGACAACAAAAAAGATAAAAAAGCTAATTTGTATTTCATGTCAATTATTGAATCCCGTATTTTCCAGATTTAAATCCAAGTTTTGTTAAACCTTGTTTTACTTCTGGCGCATTCATAAACAATTTCCACAGCAATCCTGTTCTATAATTTTCGATCATTACAACTTCTGGACCTTGATCAATTGCTAAATAACGTTTTGCTACCCATTTATTTCCTAAACTTAAAGCGTCATAAAAACCAGCATCGCCCCAAGTTTCATCTTTATGATTTTCATATAAATTTCTGATCAAAGCCATAGATTCTTTTGGCGTATAAACAATAGAACTGATTGCAGCTGTTGGCGAAATTACGCCTTGATCGTTACTTGGCATGTGTGCATTATACCCAATAGAACCGTCAGGATTTCTAGAATAAGAAGCTGTTAAACCCCAATATTCAGGACCATAACCTGCATTTTTATTTGGATTTTGAACGCAATACTCATAATTAATTTTGGTCTGATTTACATTTAAATCCCAGTAATTAGCGTATTTATCGCTTAATTGATTTGGATCTAAACCAACATAAGAATAATGAGCCCAGAATAACGGACCGCCAAATTCTTCTGCACCATTATGTTTTAAAATAAGAGGGATATTGTATTTTGTTTTTGAAGAAACGATGCCACCGCTTCTCGCCCATCCTTCGTGATATGCTTTTGCATCGATTGCATGTGTTGGCGAAGACGCTGCCATTACGTAGGTAATAAGACATTCGTTATATCCTTGCAACGGAAAATTCATCTGCCATGCATAAGAAGGAGACCAATGCCAGTATAATACGTTTTTGTTATTTGTATACCATTGCCATTCAACACCTTTCCAAAGTGCATCATATTTTTGTGCTACTGCTTTTTCTTTTTCAGAACCATCTTTAAGATATTCACGAACGGTAATCATTCCTGCAACCAAAAATGAGGTTTCAACTAAATCACCACCATTATCCTTGGTTCCAAAAGGCTTTACTTTTCCTGTATTTCCGTCAATCCAATGTGACCATGCTCCGTGAAAACGATCTGCTTTGCTTAAAAAATCTGCAATTTTGTTAAGTCTATCTACCCCTTGCTCTTTTGTAATATAACCTTGAGACATTCCTGAAACAAGCGCCATTAATCCAAAACCTGAACCACCTGTTGTTACGATATTAGAATCGTTTTCAGGGTAAACTCCATCTGGATGATAACGCTCTCTGGCTAATCCAGAATTTGGTTCTGCATAATCCCAGAAATATTTAAATGTTTGTTTTTGAACAGCATCTAAAAGCTGCTCATCTGTTAATGCAGTAACGCCAGAAGTATTTTCCTGTACATTTTCTTTTGACTTCTCTGTTTTTCCACAACTAAAAAAAGCAAAAGCTAAAAATAAAACTGAAATTCTAACCATTATAAAAATTTAAGATTTTGATAAATAATCACTTCCTTCAGGAAATCTGAAGGAAGTGATTTTTAAGATTTTGATTAATAACCGCCAGGGTTTTGAGTTGAATATCCAACTGATTCTCTAATGAAAAATGTTGGTATAGGCCATAATTCATGTTTTCCAACCACAAATGTTTTTCCATCTGCTGCCATAGCTGCCTGAGCTTGACCTGTTCTAACAATATCAAACCATCTGTCATGTTCAAAAGCAAGTTCTACTCTTCTTTCTTTCCAGATTGCGGTTCTCACATCTGCTTGCGAAACTGCAGGAGTATCACCTAAATTAGCTCTGTGTCTTACTTGGTTTAAGAACGGAACTGCAGCACTTGTCTGCCCTAATTCATTAAGAGCTTCTGCTTTCATTAATAAAACTTCAGCATATCTTAAGTATCTAAGGTTTGTATCTGTAAATTCAAGATTAGAAAAATCTGACGAATAAGCTTTATAATTATACATCGGATTTGTTACTGTTGAAGGTACAATTGTCCCGTCATATAAAACTGAACCTCTAAAGATTATGGTAGCATTTTTTCTAACATCACCAGGCTCGTAAGCATTTGCAAGCCCTTGAGTTGGCGTGTTAAATCCCCAGCCCCATCCTCCAGCACCTCTTGGAGCTTGAGAAACTGAATAATTACCAATTCCTAATTTCTGATCAGAAGTCGGCGAACCAACACCATTGATTTCAAAAATTGATTCTGAACCAAATTCTCCTTCTAATTTAAATTGTGAAGAATAATCAGCTACTAAAGTATAACCTGTTACTTTATCACAATTATCAATTACAGCCTGCCAGTTTTTCAAGTATAAATTTACTTTTGCTAATAATGCATAAGCCGAACCTTTAGAAACCCTTTGTTTGTCATTTCCTGAATAAGTACTTTTTTCTGGCAACAATTCGGCTGCCTCCGCAAGATCTTTCTCAATAAAAGTATAAACATCAGAAACAGGTCTACGAGTTAATTGCATTTCTTTGTCTTCTGGTGTCAAAGGTATATTTGCTAAACGATCAACAATTGGAACTGCTCCATATCCTTTTACTAAAGTAAAGTACATGAAAGCTCTCATGAATTTTGCTTCTCCAATTAATCTATTTCTTAACGCAGGAGTCACTTTGTCCAGCTGTGGCAAATACGTTAATGCTTGATTACATCTATTGATTCCGGCATAATTTGCTTTCCAAACACTTTCAAATGAAGGAGTTGAAGCATTGTAAGTTAACGCATCCAACACGTCCTTATCTGCACCTGTATCACCTGGGTCTGAACCTTTGTCGGCATCATCAGAAATGATACTTGTTACCCCATTCCATCCAAAAGATGACATGTCCCAAGATAAAAACTGGTTGTAAATAGAAGTAACCAATTCTGTAGCTTTACTATCAGTATTTAGATATTCTACATCAACAGGGATTTTATCCGTCTGATCAACATCTAAAAAATCATCTGAACATCCTGAAAAGAGTCCAGCAAGTATAAACAATGATATATATATTCTTTTCATAATATTAAAATTTTAAATTAGCTCCAATAACAAATGATCTCAATGATGGGTAAGCATCTAACTCAACACCTTGAGTACCTGTAACTAATTCTCCGTCTCCTAAAGCTTCAGGTGAAAATCCTGAGAATTTTTGAGTAATAAATGGATTTACAGCATTTACATAAATTCTACAGTAGTTGATAAAACCATCTTCTTTTAAAGGAAGTTTGTATCCAACTGTAATGTTATTAATTCTAAAAAAGTCAGCTGATTCTAAATAATAAGTTGAAGCAACTGGAACTTGGTTAAATGGAGCTGGATTTGAAGCCGTTGTGTTTGTTGAAGTCCAGAAATCATGAGTTAAAGAAGCTTCTACGTTTTCTCCAGAAAAACGTTGCGCTTTTTTTCCATTATATACTTTTGCTCCTCCTGTACCGTATCCGTCAACAGAAAAATCAATAGCTTTATATGTTAGACCTAATGTTACACCATAGTTTGCAGTAGGTAAAACTGAACCAACATATTTTTTATCATTAACTTCATTTAAAGCGCCTTGAGCAACTTTATTTCCACTTGCATTGTAATATAGCATTTGTCCATTTGTTGGATCTATTCCTGCATATTCGTACATGTAGAAACTTCCGATTGGCTGTCCAACAGATGTAATGTCAAGCATTTTAGTATTCTGACCGTTTCCTAAATTTCCTGACACAATTGGAGCAATTGAAGGATTGTTCAAACTAGCTAATTTATTTTGGTTGTGAGAAAAATTACCTCCAACCCAGTAACTTAAATTATCGTTGATTTTATCATCCCAACGAAGAGCAATTTCGTAACCTTTGTTTGAAACCTCTCCTACGTGAGTAGCTGTCCTTTGAGTAAGTCCTGAAGTTGAATATGGTAAAACATATAAAATAGCGTTTGTTGTGTTTTTATCATAAACATCAAAAGATCCTTTCAATCTATTATTAAACATTTCAATGTCAAAACCTCCTGAAAGTTCCTCAACAATCTCCCAAGATAAGTTTGGATCTACAGCTGAGTCAACAGTAATTCCTGAACTTGAATCTGGTCCATAATTTAAGCCTGAAGTAAAAGTCTGATTGTTTAAAGGCACTTTCTGATTACCTAATCTACCCCAAGAACCTCTAATCTTTAATAAATCAAGACCTTTTACATTACTTAAGAAATTTTCTTTTGTTACAATCCATCCAGCACCAAATGATGGGAAAGTTCCCCAACGGTTACCTTCAGAAAACTGTGAAGATCCATCACGTCTTACTGTCCCTGTAAACAAATATTTGTCCATTAATTTGTATTGGAAACGTGCAAAATATGATGATAATTTTTGCTGATTTAATGCAACATCTGTATACCCCACAACATTTGCAGCGTAAGGAACGCCGTCTAAAGCCCAGTAATTAGAATTAGCTTCAACATTTTTTCTAGTAATGCCAAGTTTTTCTCTTGTTCCAATAACGTTTGCCTCAATACCCGCAGTAACCTCAACATCGTGAATATCCGCAAATACTTTATTATAAGTAAAATAGTTAGATAAGTTCCAATTGAAATATTGATCTCTATTTCTTGTTAAGGTATTAATATTACTTTTTGGATCGTACGCATCTACAACTCTATTCGGATCTGCCGCTAACCAAATAGCTAGATTGTCAACGTAGTTGTATTGTTTGTAAGTATAAAACTCTCCGTTAAATTGAGAAGTGAATTTTAATGATTTTGTAATATCAAAATCTAATTTCAAGCCTCCTTGCAAAATAACCGTTTGCTGTTTTTCATTATTATAATCGATAGCACTTACTGGATTTCCAACTGAATTAAATTGAGAACCTGTTTCTGCTGCAACTCCATTATTTACAAAAGGAACACCATATTTCCCATCAGCAAAACGTACTGGAACGATTGGCGATTGTCTATAAGCTGTTGTAAATGCAGATAATGGTTTTGGTGTGTTTTTTATTGAGCTCACACTAAAATTTTGACTTAATTTAAGTCTTTCAGAAATTTTGTACTCGTTGTTACTTCTAATAGTTGTACGAGAATAATCTGTGCCATTCAAAATTCCTTTCTCTTCGTAGTTTCCTGCACTTAAAAAGTATTTAATACTTTCTGATGAACCAGACAATGCGATATTGTTTTCTGAATATGTCCCTGTGCGTGTAATTTCATCATACCAATTTGTATTGATTGGCTGATTCAAAGAGAATTTAGTTGGATCATTGAAAGCTGCATTACTATAACGCGCAAATTCCTCACTATTAGCCATTTTCACTTTCTTCAAAGCAGATTTAAAACCACTATAACTATCAAAATCAATAGTCATTTTGCCTTTACCCGTTTTTGTAGTAATCATGATAACACCATTCGCACCTCTAGTACCATAGATAGCAAGTGCAGAGGCATCTTTCAAAACTTCATAAGAAGTAATATCATTTGTGTTAATGTTATTGATGTTGTCAGTTGGCATTCCATCAACAACATATAAAGGATTTCTTCCCCCTAACGCTGTACCAACCCCTCTAATAATTACTGAAGGTGTTCCACCAGGCGTATTAGAAGAAGTTACCTGAACCCCAGCAGCTTTCCCTTGAATTGCTTGAGTTGCATTTGACACCTTCATTTTTGTAATTTCTTCTGATTTTAAAGAACTTACAGCCGAAGTATTATCAATTTTCTTTCTTGTACCGTACCCAATTACAACCACTTCTTTTAAAGCTGTGTCTTCGGCTTCTTTTAAGGTAATTGTCATTGGTACGGCTGTTGCCGGTACAGAAACCGAATCAAAACCTAACATAGAAACTTTTAAAATGTCTCCAGGTTTTGCATTAATTGTAAAGTTTCCGTCGAAATCTGCATCTGCAGTTGCTCTAGCATCAGCTGAAGCGATAATTGCTCCTGGAATTCCCATTCCACTACTGTCTACTACTTTTCCTTTGATTGCTTGTGTCTGTCCTAACATAAATGTAGGCAGCAGCAAGAGCGCTAAAAAGCTAAAAATAAAATTTTTCATACAGTACGTAATCGTTTAAGTTAGTAGAGCCAAATTAAGCAATTACAACGTTGTAGTACATCAAGCACCACTACAACATAGCTACATCAATATGTTAAAATTTTATCTTATAACAATGATTATCAATGTCATAATTGTTAACAAAATTCGTTTAACATAACATTATGATGTAGTAATGATGTATCGTAATTATATAAAAAATGATATGGAAAAATATAAATTCTGTAAAAAATAAAATGGAATCTTACAGAGTTAATAAAAACTTTGATAGGTTTTCGTCTTGAGTAAGGTTTAACTTCTTTCTAAGACGATATCTATGCAGTTCTACGCCTCTAAATGATATATTCATCATAGGAGCAATTTCTTTAGAAGAAAGGTTCATTTTTAGGTAAACACATAGTTTGATATCCTTTGGTGTTAGGTGCGGGTACTTTTTAGAAAGATTAATAATAAACTCATTATGGATTTGATTCAAATTGGTTTCAAATGTTTCCCATTCGTGTTTATTTACTTCATTAATCTTAATTGCTTTTCTAATTTCATTTTTAAGTTTACTAAAGTCTTTTTCACTTTCCAAAATACCTTGAATTTTGTCAATCATTTCAGTTTGTTTTGCAATCGATAATGATTTACCCGCTACTTCTGAAGATTTTGCCTGCAATTCTAATTCTAAAATGTGTTTTTCGTATTCTTGGATATTAAGTTCGTTTTCTTTCTTCAATTCCATTTCAAGAATTTCTCTCTGATGTTTTAATTCCTCGGCCTGCAATTTCAGTTTTTGCATATAACGAAGTTTATTCCATTTATAATAGAAAAACAAAACTGCTCCTATTACAAGAAGATACAATAGAATCATCCAAAATGAAAAATACCAAGGTTCCGCAACTTTAAATTTATATAATGAAACTGCATCATAAGTTGCTCCATCGTGTTTGAACACTTCAACAGTATGATAGCCACTGCTCAAATTGTTCAAAACAATCAATCCGTCTGAAATTGGAATAAAATCTTTTTCTTTATCTAATTTATAAAATAAATTTGGCCTGCTCGCTCCATAAATCCCAGAGATAACATTAATTTTTAATTCGGTATTGAATTTAATTTTCTCATCGCTTGGAATTAAAACATCATCGCTAAATGCTTCAATTTTCACTTCGGAATTTTGTTTGTTTTCATATTCGAGTTTAAGCGAAATAAATCCGTCATCAAGATTAAACAAGTAATAATTGTCTTTTTTGAAAATTCTTAGATTCTCATTAATCAATTTTCCTTTATAATATTTCTCCTGAATTATATTCCATACAAATTTGTTTCCTTGGGCGTAAATATGATATAAGATTCCGTTTTGCAGAACCATAAAATGATCATCATCTATAGAAACGACATCTGTCACATTTCTGAAATTTGCATTAAACAATTCATTTTCTTCCAATTTATTGGATATAGAATTATAGGTATACCAAGAATTGTTGATCAGAAAAAGTATTTCTTTTCTAAACTCAAAAATCTTTATTCCAAAATCATTCTGTATTTTACTCTGCTGCGTGACGTTTTCAACTTTTAATGTATTGTAGTTATCGTCTAATAAAACACGATACAAACCGCGATAATTGTCAGCTGCCCAGATTTCATTCTTTTTGTTTTGAGCAACATATTTTATAGGTTTTGCCAGATCCTTGATAATTTTATAATGAGACATATTTGAAGGATCATCATAAACCAAAATACCGCTGTAAGTAGATTGAAAATAAGTATTGTTGATACTGCTTTTAGCCATATTCCATCCGCCGCTAACGCCATTTATTTTCGTAAGAGTATTATTTTCATACGAAAAAGTGCCATCATTATGACCAATAATATATTTTCCGTCAATTTGAGAAATATTCCAGCTTTGTCCTTGCGTATTGGGCATCATATTAAATTTTCCGGCACTGTATTCAAAAATCCCATGGTTTGAAGCAATTAGGTATCCCTTGTTGATTGAAGCTACTGCATACACTGATCCTAAAAGTCCAGAATTGTCATAAAAGAAAGAAATAGGAGAATTAATCTCAACATGCGCAATTCCGTTATCTAAACCAACCCAAAGATCATTTTCTTTATCCAACCCTATACTCAAAACCGAGTTGTTCATTAGAACATTATCGCGTTCGATATTTTTAAAAGAATTGTTTTTTAAATCTAAAATGAAAATTCCGCGGTTCCCTGTACCAATAACCAATTTATCATTTTTGACAAATTTTGCCACATTGATGGTTGCCGATTTTAAAGTTTCATTTATAGGATGCTCCCAGCTTCTCAGTCCATTCTTTTCTACAATGAAAACACCTTTTTTCTGCGTAAAAATATATGTTGTGTTTTGAAATTTTTCTATGGCATGGACAACCGTATTTTTTAAAACGTTCCATCCTTTTGGATTGGAGATGTATTTACCATTCATTTTGTAAATTCCATCCCTAACAGAAGCTACATACAAATCTTTATCTACTCCAAAACAATACGAAATAAGGAAAGGAAACTTAATTTTCTTAATTGTTTTTCCGTTATAAATAAAAACATCGTTGAACGACTGAAAATAAAGAGAACCATTAAATCTGAAAATTTTCCAAATCTCTTCATTATCTTTTTCATCAAATAATCTGAGATTTTTGGTAATTGAAACATAATGCATAGTACCATCTTTTCTATACCAATATCCAAATTCTTTATAAGAACCTGAGTAAATTTTATCTCCTTCAATCAGAATTGATCTAATAATAGTTTTGTTCGGAAGTGTATATTTTTCCCATTTTACTCCGTCATAACGAAGCAAATAGTGATTGTTGGCAAAGTACATCGCATTGTCATTTCCCTGTGCTACATTCCAGATCTGATTATCTCCCTGATAATCTGATTTGCTGTAATTTTCGACGAAGGGAAGTAATTCTTGTGCTTGAAGCTGTAAAGCGATGAAAAAGAAGAAAACGGATTTAAAAAGTATCGATTTCAAGATATTATTTTTTAAATTCAAAGATACTGACAAAAAACTTAAACTGAAAGCATAAAAAAGGCTCCATAAAGGAGCCTATAAGTAAGTAGAAAACAAAACTTTCTAATTTTCAAGCAATTGAAACACCTGATTAGCAATTTCGTATTCTTCATCAGTTGGAACAACCAAAACTTTTACAATAGACTTTTCTGAATTGATTTCTCTCAATTCCTTAGAACGGATCTGATTTTTAGTTTGATCAATTTCAATTCCGAAATAATCCATGTCTGTACAAATCAAATTGCGCATATAGGATGAATTCTCTCCAATTCCTGCTGTAAAAACAATCGCATCTAGCCCGTTTAAAGCGGCCGCGTATGCTCCAATTGTTTTTCGAATTCTGTACGCATTCATTTGTAAAGCTAATTGACAATCTTTGTTGCCTTTTTCTGCTTCGGCTTCAATATCACGCAAATCGCTGTAACCTGTAAGTCCCAGCATACCGCTTTGTTTCAATAAAACGGCATTCACTTCGTCTGGAGTATATCCTAAATTTTTAATCATATAAAAAACAACAGACTGGTCAATATCACCGGCACGAGTTCCCATAATTAAACCATTTGAAGGCGAAAATCCCATTGAAGTATCAATACATTTTCCGTTTTTCACTGCGGCCATACTGCAGCCATTTCCCAAGTGAATGGTAATTACTTTAGAATTATCTTTTAAATAATTAATAGCCTTTTCAGAAACATATTTGTGGCTCGTTCCATGAAAACCGTAAACACGTACTTTGTTTTCTGTCAAAAGATAATTTGGAATCGCATATTTATACGCTACTTCTGGCATAGTCTGATGAAAGGCAGTATCAAAAACAGCAATTTGTTCTGCAGAACTAAAGATTTCTTCTGCCACATTAATTCCCTCTAAATTTGCAGGATTATGTAAAGGCGCCAATTCAAAAAGCTGTTTGATTTTTTCCTTAACTTTTTCATCAATTTTTACTGTTGCGCTAAAATCGCTTCCGCCGTGCACCACGCGATGACCAACAGCAGCAATCTCTGAAGTCGATTTAATTACTCCTTTTTCAGGATCCAAAAGCATATTAGCTACTTTCTGCAAACCTACTTTGTGATTCGGAATAGGAAGTGTTTCTTCTCGCGAAGCAGCAGCTGTTTTAAAAGTAATATTTGAAGTTTCTAAGCCAATTCTGTCAATCATTCCGGAACAGATTACTTCATTTTCTGGCATTACCATTAATTGGTATTTAATTGAAGAACTTCCTGAATTTATAATTAGTATTTTCATTTTTTTAAGGTACTAAGATGCTAAGTTTCTAAGGTGCTGAGTTTTTTTTAAGACTCAGAACTTTTTATTCTATATTTTTAATATCACAAATTCACATTGAAATAAAGGTGTTTTTTTAAGGCAAAGCATAATTCATAATTTGCCATTAACAATTCACAATTATTTACATTCCTTGTGCTTGAATGGCTGTAATTACTACTGTATTGATAATATCATCAACAGTACAGCCACGGCTTAAGTCGTTTACAGGTTTGTTTAAACCTTGCAACATTGGACCAATAGCCAAAGCTCCAGTTTCTCTCTGAACGGCTTTATACGTGTTATTTCCTGTATTTAAATCAGGGAAAATCAATACGCTCGCTTGTCCTGCTACTTCAGAATCTGGCATTTTGCTTTTTCCAACGCTTAAATCAACCGCAGCATCGTATTGGATTGGTCCTTCGATTTTTAAATCTGGTCTTTTTTCTTTTACAATTGCTGTTGCAGTTCTTACTTTATCAACCTCATCTCCTTTTCCTGATGAACCAGAAGAATAAGAAAGCATGGCAATTTTTGGTTCAATACCGAATGCCAAACTTGATTCTGCCGAAGAAATTGCGATTTCTGCCAATTGTTCCGCTGTTGGGTTTGGATTAATCGCACAATCACCAAAAACAGAAACTCGATCTTCTAAACACATAAAGAATACAGATGAAACAACAGATGAATTGGGTTTGGTTTTAATGAATTGCAGTGCTGGCAAAATAGTATGCTGCGTTGTGTGAGCTGCTCCAGAAACCATTCCGTCTGCATGACCTTTGTAGACCATCATGGTTCCAAAATACGAAACATCTTCCATTAAATCTCTCGCCATTGTAATACTTACGTTTTTGGCTTTTCTAAGCTCGTAATATGTATTGGCATAATCCTCATACATTTCAGATTCTATTGGATTGATTATGCTTACTTTAGAAAAATCAAATGTAAGTCCAAGTTCTGCAACTTTACTTTCTATTTGTTTTTTGTCTCCAATGATTGAAATATCTACTACATCCATATCCAGCAATCTTGATGCTGCTGTAATAATTCGGTCATCATTTCCTTCTGGCAGTACAATATGTTTACGGTGCTGTTTGGCTCTTTTAACCATATTGTATTGAAACATTTTTGGCGTCATACCTTCGGGTTGGAAAGTAATAACTCTTTGCGATAAAGCTTCGATTTCTACGTACTTTTCAAAAGTATTAATCGAAGTTTCTATTTTATGCGTGTTGTTGGCGTAAATTTCCGACTTTATAGAACCTATTTTATTGGTAATATGATAAGTTCCACCATCAACTGCAATAATCGGAACAATGGCAGAAAGTCCTTCGATAAGTTTTAAAATACTTTCTTCTGGAACAATATTTCCTGTCAAGATAATTCCTGAAATGGTTGGATAATTGGCTGATTCATTTGCTTGCAATGCTCCCAAAATAATATCCGAACGATCTCCAGGAGTAATTACCAAAGCATTGTTATGCAGATGTACCAAATAATTATGAAGTTGCATGGCTCCCACACTATAATGTCCGATTTCGTTGTTCAGATAATTTTCTCCAAACAAGACTTTAGCATTCAATTCATTTACAATTTCCTGCATGGTCGGATTATTCAAACTCGAAATAAGCGGAATCGTATTTATCAAAACATTTGAAGGCAACGTTTTTTGCAAACTATTAGTAACCAGCTCAATATTTTCTGGTTGTACTTTATTGGCAAAAACAGATAAAACCTCCACTTCTTTTAGTTTGAAAGAATCGTAAACCAGATATAAACTATCTAAAAGTTCTTCTAAAGTTTTGCCGACTCCCGAACCTACAATTATGGTTGGAATTCCTAGGTTTTTGGCAATTAAAACATTCAAATCTAATTCGATCGAAGTTCCTTCGCCAGTAAAGCTGGTTCCTTCAACCAAAACGAAATCAAAGCGTTCTTCAAGCTTTTTATATTTTTCAATAATTAAATCTAGAACCTCTCCTATTTTTCCTTTGTTCTTTTTCTTAATCAATCTGCTTTTAGTAATGGCATAAGCATCTTCAAACGCAATATCGAGGTTGAAATACGACAAAACAGTCTCTATATGATTATCTACCTCTCCATCGACAAAATCTTCGATTATAGGTCTAAAATACCCTACTTTAGCTGTTTTACCAATTAAGATACTCATTAACCCAAGTGTGATAATTGATTTACCGCTATTATGGTCGCTAGTGGCTATATATATTGCTTTACTCATAATTATTTATTTTTATTCTAAATACCAAATTTATAAAAATCAAGTTTTTCAAGTGCTAAACAGGGCTAAAACCAGCGTCGTTTTTTGAAATAAATGATTAGGGCTATTACCAGCAAAAACATTAACCCCATGACTACAAAATAACCATTTTGCATTTTGAGTTCTGGCATGTTTTCAAAGTTCATTCCGTATACTCCAACTATAAAAGTAAGCGGAATGAAGATTGCTGATATGATGGTCAGCGTTTTCATGATTTCGTTCATTTTTCGGCTTTGTTCAGAAAAATAAAAGTTGGAAGCGCTTTCCAAAGCACTCATATCTGATTCTATCTGATCTAAAAGTTCTAAACTTTTCTGATGCAATCTGATAAAGAAATTGAACGTTTCTTTTTGGATTAAGCCATTATCATCATCGTCATCTTTTTTCGTTTTTAAATAATAAAGTGAATCTCGAAGGGGAACGATAGAACGTTTTAGAAAATTTAAATTATCGCGATGATTTTCAATTTTCTCTAAAATAATTGGCTTAGCATCTTTTTTAGTCAGATTGATTAAGTCTTCGATTTTATCTTCTTCATCTTCCAGTGTAATGTAGAAATTTTCCATTACAGCATCTAAAAGCAAATACAAGAGATAATCTACCTTTTTGGTTCTAACAATTCCTGCATGCGTACGTAAACGCTCTCGAATGTGGGTAAAAAAGTCGCTACGCTTTTCCTGAAAAGAAATTAAAACCCCGTCCTTGAGAATAAAGCTTAATTGTTCAACACTAATATTATCAGAATATTCAGAAGGAAGAAGCGATTTTATATTGAAGAACAGACTCTCTTGCTGATCTTCTAATTTGGTTCTTTTGGTAGTGTTTAAAATATCGGCAAGAAGAAAATCATCTAATTTGAAATGAGCCCCAATCGTTTTTATAAGATTAATATCATGAAGTCCATGAATATTGAGCCAATTGTTTTTTGTGTAATCAAAACAAGAATTTAAGGCCAAGACAGTAAACTTATCGTATTCGACAATATCTGCGTCATTATATACAAAAAGCTGCATTTCTGTTTCGTGCTCTTTATGTGTGCCAGTGTACTCTAAAGTAATGTGTTGCAGCTTGCGCCCTTTCTTGTATTTAATCTTTCTCATTCATGAAAATTTACAATAGTAATATTACGAAAAAGAATCTGAATGAGAAATGACAATTATCAGTTTGATAAGAAACATTTAACAAAGTAAGAAATTTTAAAAAAGTAATCTTTTTACCACTTTTACTTAAATCAAACCCGACAGGTTTTAAAAACCTGTCGGGTCTCTTGTTGACAATAAACATGCAAAAAACTGAAAATCTAGAATCTGGAAAATATTATCACATTTATAATCGTGGAATTAATGGTGAAAACTTATTTAAAGAAAATAGAAATCATGAATACTTTCTAATGCTTTATACTAAACATATTGATCCAATTGCAGAAACACTAGCTTGGTGTCTCTTAAAAAATCATTTTCATCTATTAGTAAGAATTAAAACTTTCGAAGAAATTCTCGAAAGTCATAAAGAATATGAAAACAAAAAAATAATACCTATTCATCAATCTTTTGGGAATTTATTTAATGCTTACACAAAAGCAATTAATAAAGGTTACAATAGACATGGAGCTTTATTCGAAAGACCATTTAAAAGAAAATTAATCAATAATCAATCCTATTTGTGTTCTGTTATAAAATACATTCATTACAATCACGTAAATCATGGTTTTTGCGAACATCCAATAGAATACCCATGGAGTTCTTATTTAACTTGTGTTTCTGAAAAACAAACTAAACTAAAACGTGAAAAAGTGATTTCACTATTTGAAAACCTTGACAATTTAAAATCTGTTCACAATAAAAGAGAAAATTTTACTTTGCTGGAAGAGTTTCTTAATTTATAATGCATGGCAAACCCGACAGGTTTTTAAAACCTGTCGGGTTTAACTCTAAACGCAAAACAAAAAAACCGAGTCATTTCTGACTCGGTTTTCTATCTTAATACTTTGCACTAATTACTTAGTACTGAAGAATTATTTGACTTCTTCGAATTCAACGTCTTCAACGTTATCTCCAGAAGACTGCTCTTGTTGTGGAGCAGCTTGTTGTCCTTCACCTCCTTGAGCGTACATTGCCTCTGTAGCTGTTTTCCAAGCTGCATTAACATTGTCTAATCCTTTTTGGATTGCGTCAAGATCTTGAGATTGGTGAGCCATTCTCAATTCAGTTAAAGCATATTCGATAGCTGTTTTTTGCTCATCTGTTAATTTATCTCCTAACTCTTTCAATTGAGATTCAGTTTGGAAAATAGTACTATCAGCTTCGTTCAATTTCTCAGCTCTTTCTTTTGCAATTCTGTCAGCATCAGCGTTAGCTTCAGCATCTTTTTTCATTTTTTCGATTTCTTCAGCAGTTAATCCAGAAGAAGCTTCGATACGGATATCGTGAGATTTTCCTGTTCCTTTATCAGTTGCAGAAACTTTGATGATACCATTAGCATCGATATCGAAAGTTACTTCGATTTGAGGAACTCCTCTTGGTGCTGGTGGAATACCATCTAAGTGGAAACGACCGATAGTTTTGTTATCAGCAGCCATAGCTCTTTCTCCTTGTAATACGTGGATTTCAACAGATGGTTGAGAATCAGCAGCAGTAGAGAATACTTGAGATTTTTTAGTTGGGATAGTTGTGTTAGACTCGATTAATTTAGTCAATACACCACCCATAGTTTCGATACCTAAAGAAAGAGGAGTTACGTCAAGTAACAATACATCTTTTACATCTCCAGATAAAACTCCACCTTGAATAGCAGCTCCAATAGCAACAACCTCATCAGGGTTAACACCTTTAGAAGCTTTTTTACCAAAGAATTTCTCCACTTCGTCAGCGATTCTTGGCATACGAGTAGAACCTCCTACAAGGATTACTTCGTCGATATCAGATGTAGATAAACCTGCATCTTTTAATGCTTTAGCAACTGGTTCCATAGAACGTTTTACTAAAGTATCAGATAATTGCTCAAATTTAGCTCTAGTTAATTTTTTAACTAAGTGTTTTGGTCCAGAAGCAGTAGCAGTTACGTATGGTAAGTTGATTTCTGTTTCAGCAGAAGATGATAATTCAATCTTAGCTTTCTCAGCAGCTTCTTTCAAACGCTGTAATGACATTGGATCTAAACGTAAATCAATACCTTCTTCAGTTTTGAATTCGTCAGCTAACCAGTCAATAATAACTTGGTCAAAATCATCACCACCTAAGTGAGTATCACCATTTGTAGATAATACTTCAAATACACCGTCTCCTAATTCAAGAACAGAGATATCAAAAGTACCTCCACCTAAATCGTAAACAGCAATTTTTTGATCAGTTCCTTTTTTATCCAATCCGTAAGCAAGTGCAGCTGCAGTTGGCTCGTTGATGATACGCATAACTTTAAGACCAGCGATTTCACCAGCTTCTTTTGTAGCTTGACGCTGAGCATCGTTAAAGTAAGCAGGAACAGTAATAACTGCTTCAGTTACTGTTTGACCTAAATAGTCTTCAGCAGTTTTTTTCATTTTTTGAAGTGTCATAGCAGACAATTCTTGAGCAGTGTATAAACGACCGTCAATATCCACACGTGGAGTATTGTTGTCACCTTTTACAACACTGTAAGGAACTCTTTTTGCCTCATCTTGAGTTTCAGCAAAAGTGTGTCCCATAAAACGTTTAATAGAAGCAATCGTTTTTGTAGGGTTAGTTACTGCTTGTCTTTTTGCAGGATCACCTACTTTAATTTCTCCACCTTCAACAAAAGCGATGATAGATGGTGTAGTTCTTTTTCCTTCTGCGTTAGGGATAACAACTGCTTCGTTACCTTCCATTACAGAAACACAAGAGTTCGTCGTACCTAAGTCAATTCCGATTATTTTACCCATTTTTTATATATTTAATTTTTGATTTAATTTTATAACTCAGGTGGCATAAGTCAATCTTTGTGCCAAGATAAAAAACCAAATAAAATTGTCAGTTTTGGCGTCAGTGCCCTAAAAACAATCTGACAACATGACATTTTTAAGACCTGACAATCGTGGCACGACATATTTTTTCATGTCATTATGAAGGCTTTAAGAAGCTTATTCCCGCTATCCGCTATATCTTTTATGGTGAACCCCACCATAAAAGGATACCGCTCCTATCGGGGCTAGGGCATCTGTTTTCATAAGATGTTATTTTTATAAAATCAGAATACTTTCATTAAATTGAAATTAATTACATTAGCATTTCCTCAAAATTAGAAGAATGGAAAACTACAGCATCATCATCTTTATTCTTGCTACCGTAATAGGACTATCAGCGTTTGCAGACAAAGCCAAACTTCCCTACCCTATTCTGCTAGTTATTGTTGGAGTTGCCATCGGATTTATTCCAACTATTCAAGAAATTGAAATCAATCCCGAAATCATTTTTCTGATTTTTCTTCCCCCGCTCTTATATGATGCCTCTTTTAATATTTCGCCAAAACATTTCAAAACCAATATAAGCACAATTAGTTCTCTAGCAATACCACTAGTTTTTTTCACTACTTTTTGGATCGCAGTAGTTTCCCATTATATGATTCCTGGCATGACATGGCCTTTATCGTTTGTACTAGGCGCTGTACTTTCTGCTACTGATGCTGTAGCTGCCATAAACATCACAAAAGGACTCGGAATACCCCAAAAAACCTTAACTATACTTGAAGGCGAAAGCTTAATAAACGACGCCTCTGCATTGGTTGCCTATCATTTTGCAGTTGCTGCCGTTATGGGTGCTACTTTTGTAATCTGGAAAGCCGCTTTTCAATTTGTTTTCTTATTAGGAGGAGGTTTTTTGGTAGGTGCGGTAATGGGGAAAATATTAGGGATCATACTAAGAACGGTTAGAAACAACATTAATGTCGTTGTGAGTTTTATGCTTTTAATGCCTTTTGTCACCTATCTTGTTGCAGAGCATTTACACGTTTCTGGAGTTATAGCAGTGGTTTTCTTAGGTTTGGCAATGGCGCGTTTAAGCAGTAAAGTTTTTCCTGAGCACTTAAAAAACAGTTCTAAAAGTCTTTGGGACGTTATTATCTTTTTACTCAACGGATTAATTTTTATCTTAATTGGACTCAATTTCAGATATGTTTTGGAAGATATAGAGAGCAACATGATTTTGCCTTATATTGGTTATGCGATAGTAATAACAATTGTAGCATTGCTTACGAGAATGGTCCGAATATTTCTTCAAAAAATAAACCTTCAGAAAGCTTTTAAAAATAACAACAAGAAAAAGCGAAAAGTAAGCGAAAATGCTCTTCTCGACTTCGGAAACAGTTTAATTATAAGCTGGTCGGGAATGCGAGGCATTGTTTCGCTGGCAATTGCAATTGGATTGCCAAAATTCTTAGAAGACGGAACTCCTTTTCCGCATAGAAATTCTATTATTTTTATTTCTGTCGCAGTTGTATTATTGACATTAATCGGGCAAGGATTAACACTGCCATGGATCGTTAAAAAAGTAAACGAAAAAGCAGCGCAAAACAAAATTGATTCTAATATATAAAGTATAAAAAATCAAATTTAACTTTATCCTTTCCTTATTTTCATTAAATTCATAGCTTTTTAAACCGCTATAAACAAACACTTTAGAGAACTATCTCAAAAAAACTAAAAAGACAACATGAAAGAAAATATTGCAATTTATGGCGCGTATGGCCATACAGGGAAATTTATCGTTTCTGAACTTTACAGGCAAGGTTATAAAAATATAATACTTTCAGGAAGAGATGAAGAAAAACTAAAAACACTGCAAAAACAATATCCAGATGCGGCAATAAAAGCAGCTGATATACATGATGCTGCTTCACTTGACAATGCCTTTTCTGATGCAATAATTATTGTAAACTGCGCTGGACCTTATCTCGACACAGCCGAACCTATTATAAAATCGGCTTTGCGCTTAGGAAGTCATTATATTGATTTAACTGCTGAACAAAAACCGGTACTAGACATATTTGAACAATTTTCTGAACAGGCAAGAAAAGATCAAATTCTTATTATTCCTGCTGCCGCCTTTTACGGCGGACTTGGCGATTTGCTAAGCACAGCCATAACCAATGACTGGAACGAAACAGAAGAAATAAACATCTATATTGGACTTGATTCTTGGCATCCTACAAAAGGAACCCGATTAACAGGCGAACGAAACCACTACAAAAGGCTCATTTTTAAAGATAAACTTTTACAGGAATTTGAAGCAAAACCAGTCACAAAGTGGGATTTCAAAAATCCTATAGGAGTTAAGGAAATTATAGCCCTGCCCCTTTCAGAAATCATTACTATTTCTCGTCATTTGAATGTAAAAAATATTACCACTTATCTTAGTCAAAATTCTCTCGAAGAGCTAAGAAATGAAAACACACCCGAACCAAAACCTGTCGATGATAAAAACAGATCGTCTCAGCAATTTGCTATAGAAGTAACTGCTTCCAATCAAAATACGACAAGAAGCATTACTGCTAAAGGTCAGGATATTTATGCTGTTACAGCCCCACTGGTTGTCGAAGCAATCAACAGAATACTATCAGGGCGAATAAATAAAACGGGTGTGACCACAATGGGCGAAGTATTTGAAGCTTCGGATTTTTTAGAATCTTTGAATGTCGATGACATTACAATTTCATCAGTTACAGAATCCGTAAGCATTTAAATTGTATCTAAGTATACCCCATTGAGTATAATTAAAAAATAAAAGCATTTTAACACATAGAGACATAGTTTTTTGTGTCGAAAAAAGAAAATGGAAGAAACAAGTTTCCACACATAGCTAAACTATGTGCATTTAAACTAGTGAAAGCCTTTTTTAAGTTTAGTTAAACTATGTTTCTATATGTTCAAAATAATTTCACCCAACGAGTTAAGCATATTAACACGTTACAAATAATAAAATCGTACAAAATGACTTCAGAAATTCTTTCCACAACACCAGATTCAGAAATTGTTACTACAAGAATTCTGAATTTCCCTCAAGAACTTGTTTTTAAAGCATGGAGCGATCCTGAACATTTAAAAAATTGGTGGGGACCAAAAGGTTTTACCAATACGTTTTATGAATTTGATTTTCGCGAAGGCGGAAGATGGAAATTTACAATGCATGGCCCAGAAAGAGGAAATTTTGAAAACGAATGCGAATTCATAAAAATTGACAAACCTAATCTTATTGCATGGAAACGTCATTCTAAACCACTTTTTCAGATTCTGACAACATTTGAAGTCATTTCTGAAAATAACACAAAAGTAGTTTTTAAAATGCTTTTTGAAACTGTTGAAGAATGCCAGAAATTAAAGCCTTATGTTATCGATAAAAACGAAGAAAACTTTGACAAGCTTGAAGTTGAGCTAACGAAAATGACATCATAAATATGTTGACCAAAGAAATAGAGCAAGATTTGGATTTTTTTACTTCCTAACAAATATGATTTTTGCTTAAAAAAAATTATGGAAGCAAATTTTACAATCAAGTCTTTAAATCATACAGAATTTTCAGGCTACTTCGAATTAACAGATTTAGAACTAGAAAAAATCGGCGCAGTTAAGATGACAGTCGACAAATTTCCCGGTTTTCCTTGCAGAGTAAGCCTCGAAGATGCGCAAATTGGTGAAGAAGTTATTCTTTTACCGTACAACCACCATCAGACAACCTCACCTTACCAAGCAAGCGGACCAATTTTTGTACGAAAAAAAGCCACCACACCCGCATTCGAAATCAATCAAATTCCACTCATGTTTAATCATAGATTGCTTTCGTTACGCGGTTATGACAAAAATGGCATGATGAAAGAAGCATCTGTAGTAGAAGGAAACACTCTCAAAGAAAGTATTATCAAAACTTTTGAAAATGAAAAAATAGATTACATACACATTCACAATGCAAGACCTGGCTGTTATAATTGTTTAGTCGAAAGAGCATAATAGATATTTTTCTTTTTCATTCAATGAAATGAAAAAATTATGCATGCATAGTAATTTTATGCTGTTCGTTTGTTTTTTATTCGTAATTTCGATTTTTCAATAAAATACAATATTAAAAATGGCTTCATTTGTAAAAGAAATATCTTTCCGCTGGTCAGATCTTGACCCAAATTTTCACGTTCGTCACAGCGCTTATTACGATTTTGGTGCGCAGCATCGTATCGAAATCCTAGAAGAACTAGGTTTGACATTAAAAGTAATGCAGACACAAGGCTTTGGTCCTGTTTTATTTAGAGAAGAATGTGTTTTTAGAAAAGAATTAAAACTTTCAGACAAAATATTCATTCATACTAAAACCTCAAAAATGAAAGCCGATGCTTCACGCTGGTCGATCATTCACGAATTTAGAAGAGAAGATGATACACTTTGCGCTACCATTACAGTAGACGGAGCTTGGATGGACACCAAACTTAGAAAATTGGCTTCTCCTACTCCAGAAATTGCAATTCAGGCTTTGAGTATTTTCCCAAAAAGCGATGATTTTGTTGGGCTATAAACTAGCGATGTCATAACCTTATAAAAAATCCCAAAAACAATTGCTGACATTGTCTTTGGGATTTTTCTCTTAACCAAACTGTATTTTTAATTTCGTTATTCAAACTTCAATCCAAAGTTTACTCTTTCAAAAGTGGTACTGCAGGAAAAGGCAAATCTTCCGACATTGACAGTTCCAAAAATTCCGCCGACTGAATGTCCAGAATAAAATCCTCCCGCAGAAAATCGGCGAACCTGATATTTTAAAGCAATATCATTTACTCTTGAACTCAACTGCCCAAAAGCAATCACTTTTGGGATAATTTCATAACTTCCAAAAACTTTGGGAACCAGTTTTTTATAATAATCAAAGCTTTCGTCTGTATCATAATCAATTATGGACGAATGCAAATTTTCTAAATTTCCGCCGATATAGGTATTTTCAGAAAAATGCCATGAGATGCTAAAACCTGTAAAAGTTCCTTCATAGCCACTTCTAGAATCGACATATCCTATGCCAATTGTAGCTCTAAATTTTTCACAAATTTTTCCGATGTAACCTATATAGGTACGATCGATTTCTGACTTGTCAATTCCAGCACCAAAAATAATGTCGTCTTCACACATCGTAAGAGCGTATTGAAAATAGGCCGAATATTGATCTTGATTTGCCGCAACAACGCTCCGACCTTTATCGAGGTCAATATTCGCAGAAATTAAGGTCGAGTTTATAACTGCGAAATCAAACGTATTGAGTTCTTGGGCAAATGTGGGGACTGTGAGCAGGAGCAAAAGTATTGTCTTTTTCATAATACTATCATTTAAGGCTTACAACATTCTGATACTAAATTACATACAATTTTCCTATTAATAAAAGAAGTCGTTTGAAGTGCCACATTACTCGTCAAAATGCATTATTTTCACAATCAGCTTCATTTAATCGATAAAAACTCAATAAATCATCGATTATTAACACTAAAAACAATGAAACCTTTTCTAAAGCTTTTTTTCTGATAACTTTAAGATTTTAAGCTTTGTTTTAAAAATGGTTCGGTTTAATTTTATAAATCATAAAAACAATTGCTTCTCAAATGAAAATACTGAAATTATTATTTATACTAATTCCCTTCTTAAGTTTTGCCCAGCAAGGAAATATAAAAACGCTGGACATTAATTTAAGCAACTACGAATATCCTTTCCCTGTTCATTTTATCGAATTGAGCAGTCAGCGCCAATACTTGAAAATGAGTTATATGGATATTATTCCAGAAAATTACAATCAGAAAAATATTGTTTTGCTCCACGGAAAAAATTTCAACGGTGCCTATTGGGAAACTACAATTAAAGCACTAACAAAAGAAGGTTATCGAGTAATTGTTCCAGACCAGATTGGTTTCGGAAAATCGACAAAACCAGACCATTTTCAATACACTTTTCAGCAATTGGCAGAAAATACCAAGAAACTCTTAGATCATTTAGGAATTCAAAAAACAACAATTTTAGGCCATTCCATGGGCGGAATGTTGGCAACGCGCTTTGCATTGATCTATCCGGAAATGACAGAAAAACTGGTTTTAGAAAACCCGATTGGTTTAGAAGACTGGAAATTAGTTGTGCCATACAAACCTGTTGACTGGTGGTACGAATCGGAATTAAAACAAAATTATGAAGGCATCAAGCAATATCAAATGGCAAATTATTATGACGGAAAGTGGAATGCAGATTATCAAAAATGGGCCGAACTTGGCGCAGGCTGGACCACTGCAGCAGATTATGATATTGTTGCTTGGAATTCGGCTCTTTTGTACGATATGATTTTTACTCAGCCTGTTTTGTATGAATTTAAAAATATTAAATGCCCAACGTTATTGATTATCGGAACGAGAGATAAAACAGCTTTAGGAAAACCATTGGTTTCTGAAGAAGTGAGAAAAACAATGGGAAATTATGCTGAATTGGGCAAGAAAACACAAAAAGCAATTCCGAATGCAAAATTGGTAGAAATTCCAAATACTGGACATTTGCCACATATCGAATCTTTTGATTCGTTTATAAAATCATTAATCGTATTTTTGAAATAATTTTTTTTTGCCACGAATTTCGCGAATTGACACTAATTAATTTTCCGAAATTTTTAAATAAAAAATTCGTGTAAATTCGTGCAATTCGTGGCAAACCCTAACTTAAAAACCATATAAATATGTTTACAATAGAACAAATAAAAGAAGCTCATTCAAAAGTAAAAACAGGTGCAGATTTTCCAAATTACATTCAGGATTTAATCATTTTAGGAGTAAAAGGATATGACACTTACGTACATGACGGAAGCACTGTTTACTATGGATTAAATAATTATACCGCGGCTGCCGAAGAAAAATATCCGGAGATAAAAGTTGCTGATTTTCCAAACAAAGAACTCTTCATAGAACATTTGGTAAAACACCAACATGGCGAAACCGATTATATGACTTTCTGTAATCACTGTGCACAATGCGGTATTGCAAAATGGCGTGTTGATATCGTGGAAATGACTTGCACTTATTTTGATAAATCAGAACATGAAATTTTAATCGAAAAAATTCCTCTATAATTCATTAGACATAAATGACTATTTTTAACCAAAACCACCAAACCTTTTTCAAAAGAAGCATTCTAGTTTTCCTTTTATCCTTTTCTCTATTTGGCTTTTCGCAAAAGAAAAAAGAAAATCCAAAATTTAAAGTCATTGCTTTTTATACTGCAAAAAACGATCAGGCACATATCAGTTTTGTACATGAAGCCAATAAATATTTTCCGAAACTAGCAGAAGAAAATCATTTTCAGTACGATTCTACCAGCAATTGGGAAAATTTAAATGCTAAGTTTTTGTCTAAATATCAAGTGGTTTTGTTTTTAGACACAAGACCTGAGAAAAAAGAACAGCGTGATGCTTTTCAAAAATATATGGAAAATGGTGGCGGTTTTATTGGGTTTCATTTCTCAGCATTTGCCTTAAACAATTCGAGCTATAATCAAGATTGGAACTGGTATCACAGTACTTTTTTAGGTTCTGGAGAATACGGAAGCAATACGTGGAAACCAACTTCGGCGGTTTTAAGAGTAGAAAATCAGCATCCCGTAACCAAAAATCTGCCTAGAACTTTTACTTCTGCTCCAAATGAATGGTACAGATGGTCTAACGATTTAACCAAAAATGCAGACATTGAGATTTTATTAGCAATAGACGAATCAAGTTTTCCTTTAGGAACTGGCCCAAAAGCACATGAAATCTGGCACAGCGGTTATTATCCTGTTGTTTGGACTAATAAAAAATACAAAATGGCGTATGTAAATATGGGACATAATGACATTGATTATGAAGGAGGAACAAACAAAACCTTATCGTACACTTTTGAAAATAAAACACAAAGCCAATTAATTTTGAATGCTTTGCTTTGGCTTGGCAATTCAAAGAAAAAATAAAAAATGTCTACTACTCTTTCTCCTATAATTACAGCTCAAGAATTAATTGCTAATTCTAATATCATTTTGATTGATGCTCGAGCTGGCGCAAACACTTTTGAATCGTATCAAAAAGAACATTTAAAAGGCGCTCGTTTTATTGATTTAAATCGTGATTTGGCCGCAATTCCAGAAAATCCTGCAAATGGCGGAAGACATCCGCTACCATCTCCAGAAGATTTTTCTAAAGTACTTTCTTCATTAGGAATTTCACCATCAGATCATATTGTGGTTTACGATGATAAAAATGGTTCTAATTTCGCCGCGCGCTTCTGGTGGATGATGCGTGCCATTGGTCATGAAAAGATTCAGGTTCTTAACGGCGGTTATCAAGCTGCAATTCAAGCTGGTTTTACAACAAATTCTGGAATTGAGAATTTTGAAAAAACAGCTTATCAATCGCAAGAATGGAAATTACCTTTAGTAAATATTGAAGAGGTCGAAAAAGCTCGTAAAAATGATCAAAACATTATAATCGATGTTCGTGATAAAAATAGATTTGATGGTTTGGTAGAACCGTTGGATTTAATTGCTGGACATATACCTGGAGCTGTCAATGTTCCACTAACAGAAAATCTGGATGAAAACGGATTGTTTAAATCTGCCAATGAACTGGCTGAAAAATACAAAGCTGTAATTGGAAATAAAACATCAGAAAATACAATCGTTCATTGCGGTTCTGGCGTTACAGCATGCCATACATTACTAGCGATGGATTATGCCGGACTTCCAATTCCAAAATTATATGTCGGCTCTTGGAGCGAATGGTCGAGAAACCATCGCGAAATGGCTTTAAAAGAAAATAAATAATACTTAAAATAAAACAATGCAACACTGGGATATACTTTTGTCTAATCAAGTAAATAAAAAAGCTTTTATAGATGCTTTACTTGCAGGCGAAGCAAAAGGAGATTTAGCCGTTTTTAATAACCAAAAGGGAATTCTTTTTTCTGATATTGCTATCGAGAAATTTATCGAAAAAGAGTTTCAATACGACAGCGTTGAAGCTTCAACAACTTCAAATAGACAATTACGAACATTTTCTTCTGGAGAACGCAAAAAAGAATTTTTACGTTATTGCATTGACCAAAAACCAGACTTTATCATTTTCGATAATCCATTTGATCATTTGGATCAAGCTTCTCGAGTAGTTTTAGCTGAATCTTTACAGAAATTAACCGATTCTATTGCAATTATTCAATTATTGAATCGTACTGTTGATGTATTAGATTTTGTTCCGAATAAAGCTTTGATAAAAGATAATACGTTTGAATTGCATCCATTTGTAAAAACCGAAAATCATTTTAAAACACTAAATACAGCTTCAATTCCGAAAGCGACAGAAACACATTCCTTTCAAGATAATGTATTAATAAAACTGGAAGATATTTCGGTAAGTTACGAAGATAGAAAAATCATAAACAAGATTTCATGGACCGTAAAACAAGGCGAATTCTGGCAGTTAATTGGTCCGAATGGTTCTGGAAAAAGTACTATTTTGTCATTAATTACTGGAGATAATCCAAAAGGTTTTGGTCAGAATTTATTTTTGTTTGGAAGAAAAAAAGGAACTGGAGAAAGTGTTTGGGAAATTAAAAAACAAATTGGAATTTTCGCCACTTCTATGACCGATTTATTTCAAAAAGGACATACGTTGGAACAAATGATTCTCTCAGGTTTTTTTGATCAAATCGGGTTGTACACTGAACCAACAACGCATCAAAAAAATATAGTGACACAATGGCTTGAAGTGATTGAAATGACGCATTTAAGAAAAAAGCGCTTTATAGATCTTTCAATCGGACAGCAGCGTGTAGCACTAATTGTTCGTGCTGTTTTAAAACATCCGCCGTTATTAATTCTAGACGAACCCGTTGAAGGTTTAGACGACGAAAATGTAGATTTAGTTATTCAATTAATTAACACTATTAAACAAGAAACAAATGTGAGTATTATTTATGTTTCGCACCGAATCGAACAAGGCCTTGCTCCTACTTCTGTTTTCGAACTTTTGCCTTCAGAAACAGGATCAATCGGAAAAATAAAATATCACTCAGAATTAAATTAAATGAAAATAAAATTCACAGTATTTCTCGTATTACAATTCATTTTGATTTCGTGCTCTAGCACCATATCAACAGTAAAAAAAGAATATACTTTAAACAATTCAAAAGAACTAAAATCAAATTGGACAATCGATTCTAAAGAATGGATTCTAAAAAATGATACTCTTACCGGAAACGGTTCGCTTTCGCCTTGGGGAGTTTTGGTTTCAAAAAAACAGCTTCCAAAGAATTATGAAATTGATTTGAAAGTCAACATGACAAATGCATCTCTATTCGAAATCATGCTCAATTTGGATAAAGAAAAATACATTAGAACATACTTGTATCAAATCGACCAGAACATTGTAATTGGTGACGGGGTTTATGATAAAAAAGACGATTCGTATGGAAAACGAGGCGGAAAAACGTTGTTTAGAAAACCAATGCAATTAGAAAACAATAAATGGTATGCTGTAAAAATTAAAGTTTTAAACAATCAACTATTCTTTTCCGTAGATGATAAAACAACTTTAGAATGTTCGCTAGAAAAAAGCAATCTAAACCAAAAAGGAAAACTGGGTTTCATAACCAACGGAGAAATCAAAATAACTGGTTTAAGAATTAAATATATGCAGAATTAAATTAGATAATTCGTCAATTAGAAAATTAGACAATTAAAACACAAAGTAGAGGCGCACTGCAGTGCGTCTCTACAGAATATTGAAACGATAATGAAATACGATAAAACAAAAAAGCTCCCAAAAGGAGCTTTTTTTTATTACTATATAAATTATCTAATTTTCTAATTGACAAATTATCTAATTAATTTTCATCCTCAACATTATGCGACTTCACATAATTACGCCATTTCTCGATACAATCCTGAAAATCCTGAGGCAGTTCTGTATCAAAACGCATTAATTCTCCCGTATTTGGGTGAACAAATCCAAGCGTTTTAGCATGCAGTGCCTGACGTGGCAAAGCTTTAAAACAATTCTCGATAAACTGCTTGTATTTGGTAAAAGTCGTTCCTTTCAGAATCAAATGACCGCCATAACGCTCATCATTAAACAACGGATGACCAATATGCTTCATATGTGCGCGAATCTGATGTGTTCTTCCTGTTTCCAATTTACAAGAAATAAAAGTCACATAACCAAAACGCTCCAAAACTTTATAATGCGTAATAGCCGGTTTTCCAATTTCTGGATCATCAAAAACTGCCATTTGCATTCTATCTTTCAAATGCCTTGCTAAATTTCCTTCAATTGTACCGCTGTCAGCCACAACATTTCCCCAAACTAGAGCAATATACTCACGTTCGGTAGTTTTAGCTTCAAACTGCTTTGCTAAGTGCGTCATCGCAGCTTCCGTTTTGGCCACAACCAAAAGACCAGAAGTGTCTTTATCGATTCTATGAACCAAACCTGGGCGCTCGCTGCTGTTCATTGGCAGATTTTCAAAATGAAATGCCAAAGCATTCACCAAAGTTCCAGTGTAATTTCCGTGACCTGGGTGCACGACCAATCCCGGTGGTTTATTGATAAGCAATAAAGCATCATCCTCATAAACAATATCCAACGGAATATCTTCTGGATCTACCCTATTTTCAAACGGCGGATGCGACAACATAACCGTTATCACATCAAAAGGTTTTACTTTGTAATTTGATTTTACAGGAATATCATTTACAAAAATGTTTCCATTAGTTGCCGCGTTCTGAATTTTATTTCTCGTGGCATTTGGAATCAAATACATTAAATATTTGTCAATACGTAAAAACGCTTGACCTTTTGGGACTTCAAATCTGTAGTGTTCAAATAATTCGTCCTCCAGATCTAAATTTTCTTCAATATTATTGTTCATCACTTGGGGTTTCTGCAGGCACCGCAGTACTATCTGTCGCCTGACTTTCATCTACATAACTTGCTTTTCCGTCTCCTAAGACCAAATCGATTTTAGACGCTTTCAAAACGCGGTCTCCCACCTTTAAGTTTCTTCCTTTCAAACGCATTTCCAAAACCATATCTTTTCCAAGGTTCGGAATATACGTAATCGTTCCTGGCTCAAGTCCTAACGCTTTCAACGTTGGCACAGCTTCACGATATGTTTTTTCGATTAAATCAGGAATTTTCACAGAAGAAAAACCAGATGCATTAATCTTAATATAAATTTTCCTACCCACTTTTACCATCGTTCCAGGCAAAGGATCTTGCTCTACAACACTATATTTTGGGTATTCACTTCTGTAATCAACACTATCCAATAGAACGTAATCCAAATCCAATTCGTCCAATTTGTTTTCCACTTGTTCCTCAGTCAGCTTAGACAAATTCGGCACTGCAATTTCGTGTCCGTGATCTGTCGTAAAAGTTAACCAATGCATAAATAAATAACCAATAACAGCTATTATAGCTGCGGCCGCAAGCAATTGCAAGAAAAAAACTCGGCTTGTTAAATACTGACGTAAACTCATAAATTTATTTTTAATAGCGACAAAGATAAAGTATTTCGTTTCAAAAAAAATGATAATTTTGTTTAAAACAAAGAACTTTGGAATTTGGAATTTTTAAAATTCTCGATTTCAAATTTCAGAAGCCATTTCCTGCTATCCGCTGTATCTTTTGCGCCGAACCCCGGCACAAAAGGATGCCGCTTCTATCAGGGCTAGGACACTCGGTTTCATAAGAACGTTATTTATTAAAAAATCATATCAAATAAAGTTTCAAAACAGGTTTAAACGATTTACGGCAAAACCTGAAACTTGAAACAAATTAAAACCTGAAACAAAAACATGAAAAACATTGCCATCATCATGGGCGGCTATTCCAGCGAATACAAAATATCATTAATTAGCGGGAATGTCGTGTATCAATATCTTGACAAAACAAAGTACAACGGATTCCGTATTCACATTTTCAAAGAAAAATGGGTTTATGTTGACCAAAACGATGCCGAATTTCCAATTGATAGAAATGATTTTTCAGTTACAGTAAACGGTGAAAAAATTACGTTTGACTGCGTTTTCAATGCTATTCACGGAACTCCAGGCGAGGACGGATTAATGCAGGCTTATTTCGAATTAATCGGAATGCCACAATCTTCTTGCGATTATTATCAGTCGGCACTTACATTCAATAAGAGAGATTTATTATCTGTTTTAAAACCATACGGAATAAAAACGGCAATTTCTTATTATTTGAACAAAGGAGACGAAATCAACACTGCAGAAATCGTTAAGAAAGTAGGATTGCCATGTTTTGTAAAACCAAACAAAGCAGGTTCAAGTTTCGGAATCTCAAAAGTAAAAACTGAAGCAGAATTGCCAATTGCAATTGAAGTAGCATATAAAGAAGACAACGAAATCATCATTGAAAGTTTCCTTGACGGAACTGAAGTTTCTGTGGGAGTTATCAATTACAAAGGAGAAGTTATCGTTTTACCGATTACAGAAATCGTATCAGACAATGATTTCTTTGATTACGAAGCAAAATACGAAGGAAAATCGCAAGAAATTACGCCCGCAAGAATCTCTGACGAACTGACTAAAAAAGTATCAGAAACCGCAAAACGCGCTTATGAAGTTTTAAAAATGAGAGGTTTTTCAAGAAGCGAATTCATCATTGTAAACGGCGAACCGCACATGCTTGAAATGAACACCATTCCAGGTTTAACAACAGAAAGTTTGATTCCGCAACAAGCAAAAGCAGCTGGAATTTCTCTAGAAGATTTATTCACAAATGCAATTGAGTTAGCTTTAAAATAGATGCTAAGATACTGAGGTGCTAAGATTCTAAGTTTTAGCACCTTTATTTTTTAGCTTAACACAAATGTCAGACTGAGCGAAGTCGAAGTCAAAACCCTTGAACCTTTGTCACTTCAAACCTAAAAAACTTAGTCCCTTAGAATCTCAGAACCTTAGAACCTTAAAAAATGCGAAAAGCCATATTCCCAGGATCGTTTGACCCTATTACATTAGGACACGAAGACATCATTAAAAGAGCCATTCCTTTATTTGATGAAATTGTAATTGCCATTGGTGTCAATGCCGAAAAAAAATACATGTTTTCATTAGAAGAAAGAAAACGTTTTATAGAAGAAACTTTCAAAGAGGAACCAAAAGTTACGGTTATTACCTATGAAGGATTAACAATTGATTTGGCTAAGAAACTAAAAGCCAATTTCATTCTAAGAGGTCTAAGAAACCCAGCCGATTTCGAATTCGAAAAAGCTATCGCGCATACCAACAGAAAACTTTCGAAAATAGAAACCGTTTTCTTGCTGACGGCCGCAAGCACCTCATTTATCAGTTCGAGCATTGTGCGCGATGTATTGCGTCATGGCGGTGAATATGAAATGCTGGTTCCAGATGCTGTTAGGGTTAAGAAATAAAATAACAAACTTGCCAGCGAAGCAAATTATAAGTAATTTCGCATTTTTAAAATAAACACCAAACAATGAGTATCGAGAGAGAATTAAGCAAACGAAGCGGGTCAAAATGTGAACTTTGCGGTAATGAAGAGAATTTAAAAGTTTATCAGGTTCTTCCAACTAGAAAAGGCGGAATTGACGAAGCTGTATTGGCCTGTAACACTTGTATTGACCAAATTGAAAATCCAGATAATGTAGATTTAAATCACTGGAGATGTCTTAATGACAGTATGTGGAACGAAAATATCCCTGTACAAGTAGTGGCTTGGAGAATGTTAAGCCGTATGCGCGCTGCAGGATGGCCACAAGAATTGCTTGATATGATGTATCTAGATGACGAAACTCTTGAATGGGCAAAAGCAACAGGAGAAGGCGAAGATGATGAAAATAAATTAGTTCACCGCGACAGTAACGGCGTAGTACTACAACACGGAGATTCTGTAGTTTTAATCAAAGATCTTAAAGTAAAAGGTTCTAGCATGGTTGCCAAACAAGGAACTGCTGTGAGAAACATTCGTTTAGACCATGAAAACGCTGAATACATTGAAGGAAAAGTAGACGGCCAGCAGATTGTGATTATTACGCAATATGTGAAGAAAATTTAATTTTTTAAGTTGCTAAGATTCTGAGACGCTAAGATTCTAAGTTTTTTTAGAATACCAACAATTTAACCGCAAAGCACACAATGATTTACGCAAAGTTCGCAAAGTTTTATTCACAAAGCTTTGCGAACTTTGCGCTTTTAAAAACCTTTAAGTAAAGAAAATTAGCTTCCGATAACCATCGGGATTACAGTAAAATTAAAGACAAAGTAAAACAAACTTGAAACCTGAAACTTGAAACTAAAAAACTAAAAAAAGCCCGCTCATAAAACTGAACGGGCTTTTGAATATATTGTTTCTAACTAGAAATTATTTCTGGAATAATTTATTGATTTGATCTTTTACGAATGGCTCAGAAACGTTGTTTGTTGCTGCGTCTCTTTCTTTTCCAGAAACCATAAATTGAACTGTAGCTTTGTCTGGAACCACATTTCCTGTGTAGTGCAACCAAATGTAGTTGTTAGGTAACTCTAATTTGATATCGTACAACGGAGAAGCTGTAAATCCTCCCATGATAATGTTGTATAAAGCGTTATAAGCATTATCAATGTTTTTGAATGAAAATTTTCTCAAAGTCGAATCGTCATCACTTTGAACGATAGTGTAATACACAGTGTATTCGTCACCAATTTTCTGAATGTAGTTGTTATTTACTTTTCCTAATTTTTCTACAGGAACCGTTTCTAGAACCTTAACCTGTGCAAACGAAACAAAAGTAAAAAACAATGCGGCAAGAGTAATAATCTTTTTCATATAGTATTTGGGGTTACAATTTTACGAACACAAAAAAACATAGAAATATTGAAAAAACACCTATCAATTCGTTATTTTTTTAACATAAAATTGTAAAACTTAGCCACGCAATCCTAAACTATTGAGATACAATAAAATAAATATCAAAAATTAAAATTCCAAATTCCAATCTTTATATCAACCTTTTGCTTCTTGCATCTTCCCTCTAATTATCTAAAATCAATATTTCCCCCTCTTCTCGTCTTCTTCTTTCTTAATAACATTACGGGCAACTTCGATTTTAAACTTCTTTCCTTTCATTTTTTCGTCTTTAATGTTTTTCAGAAGATCTTTTACTTTATTGTATTTTACTGCTGCAAACGAAACAAAATCTTTCACTTCAATTAATCCTAAATCGTCTTTTTCCAGTTTTCCTTTTTGCGAAAAGAATCCAACAATATCAAATTTATTCAGTTTGGTTTTCTTTCCTCCGCTAATGTAAATAGTTTGAAATTGTGGAGGTTTTGGCAATGAAACATTTCCTTCAACATTCAAAACATCCATTTCATAATCAATGTAGTCTAATTCCTTTTCACTTTCGTGAATGATAATATACGCCGTTCCAGTTGCTTGCATACGCGCTGTACGGCCATTGCGGTGTGTAAATTCGTCTTCTTTTAATGGAAGGTGATAATGAATAACGTGTTTCATTTCTGGAATATCCAACCCTCTAGCGGCCAAATCGGTTGTAACCAAATAGGTAACGCTTCCGTTTCTAAACTGAATCAAAGCACGTTCACGTTCTTCTTGATCCATTCCGCCATGATAATACACCGAATAGATTCCTTTTTCGTTTAATGTATCGCTAATACGTTCTGCCGCATCACGATGATTACAGAAAATAATTGCCGATTCTGACTTTAAAGAACAAATCAAATTGAATAAACTCTGCAATTTATCTTTGGCTGGCGAAATCACCATTTTCATAGAAAGATTCGCCTTCTCTTCTTCCTCCGGAATAAAATCCAAAACAACCGGATTTACAACTCGTGTATATTTTGGAATTTCGATATCTGAAGTAGCCGAAACCAAAACGCGTTTATTAACTCTGGATAATCTTCCAATGATAAAAGACATTTGTTCATGAAATCCTAATTGAAGCGATTTATCAAACTCATCTAAAATTAATGTCTGAATTTTATCAGTTCTAAAAGTTTCTCTCTCGATATGATCCGCAATTCTTCCAGGCGTTCCAATTAAAACCGCTGGCGGATTGCTTAAGTTTTTGATTTCAGTTTCTATCGAGTGTCCTCCGTAACAAATATTAACTTTGTATTGCGTTCCCATTTTCTTCCAAACCTGTTCAATTTGAAGCCCAAGTTCGCGTGATGGAACCAAAATCAAACATTGAACAGACAATACTTCTGGCTGTAACAATTCTAAAATTGGAAGTAAGAAAGCCAATGTTTTTCCAGATCCTGTTGGAGAAAGTAACAAAGTATTGTTTTCGTTTAAAATAGCATCGTGTGCCATTTCCTGCATTTCGTTGAGGTTCTGAATCCCTAAATTCGAAAGTATATCGTTGGAATGGTGTTTTTTCATGCTGCAAAAGTAGTTAAAAAAGTTGTTTCAAGTTTTTCTTGTTTCAGGTTTCAAGTCTATTTAACCGCATTCAAGTGCAAAAATTTTGTTTCACGCAGATTTTGCAGATTTAGGCAGATCAAAAAGGATTTTTATAATTAAAAGTAGAATCTGCTTAAATCTGCAAAATCTGCGTGAAACCATTAACCACAAAGCATATCAACTTGAAACTTGAAACAAATAAAACTATTATATTTGACCATCAAAAAACCAAAACCATGAAACTTTTTACAATTCTCTTTTCACTTCTCACCATAACCCTTTCTGCACAAAACAATAAAAAATACGATACCTTTTTTGAAAAAGGAAACGGAAACCAATCGGCTTCTTATCAGGAAACTATAGCTTATTGGAAGATGCTTGCCGCTGATTTTCCAACAATCCAAATGAAAGAAATGGGACTTACAGATTCTGGCGAACCTTTGCATATGATAACCTTCAATCCTGATAAGGAATTCGATTTTGATAAAATCCAGAAAACAAAAGCGGTTTTGTTTGTAAATAACGGAATCCATGCGGGAGAACCGGACGGAATCGACGCTACAATGCAGTTTTACAGAGATTTGGCAACAGGAAAAATGAAAGCGCCAAAAAATACTGTTTTGGTAACGATTCCTGTTTATAATATTGGCGGAGCTTTAAACCGAAATTCGACAACGCGCGCCAACCAAGACGGACCAGAAATTTATGGTTTTAGAGGAAATGCCAGAAACTACGATTTGAATCGCGATTTAATGAAATCGGATACTCGAAATACGAAGAGTTTTGTAGAGATTTTCCAGAAAATAAACGCTGATGTTTTCATTGATAATCATGTAAGTAACGGTTCCGATTATCAATACAAGCTGACGTACATTATGACGCAACACAACAAACTAGGAACAGTTTTGGGCGATTTTATGAATAATGAAATGATGCCAGCTTTGGTCAAAGATCTTCAGAAAAAGAAAATCGAAACCACGCCGTATGTTGATTCGTTTAAAGATACGCCAGACAAAGGCTTTGGGCAGTTTGTTGATAGTCCGCGATATACAACGGGTTATACTTCGCTTTTTAATACAATTGGTTTTGTGGTCGAAACGCACATGCTAAAAAAATATGCAGAACGTGTAAAAATGACTTACGAATACATGAAATCGACTATGGATTTTACAGATGCGAATTATCAAAAAATAAAAGATTTAAGAGTAAAAAACTTAGAGCAATATCAGCCTAAAAAATCTTATACTTTAAAATGGGAATTGGACAGCACAAAAGCAACAACTTTTTCGTTTTTAGGATATGAAGCAGGCTACAAAAAAAGCGATGCTACAACAGGAAATCGTTTGTATTACGACCGAACAAAACCTTATAAAAAAGACGTTCCGTACATCAAAGAATTTAAATCGGTTAAAGAAGTTGTGATTCCGACAGCTTATATTATTCCTAGAGGCTATTGGAATATTATTGATCTTTTGAAAAACAATAATATCTCGTTTAAACCAATTAAAAACGATACGATTATAGAAGTAGAAAGTTATAGAATTGCCGATTTTAAAACTGTTCCGTCTGCTTACGAAGGACATTATTTACATAGAAATACATCAGTAACTTCTAAAATGGTTAAAATGGCTTTCGCCAAAGGAGATTACATCGTGTCAACCAACCAAAAAGGCGTAAAATATCTTCTAGAAGCTTTTGAACCAGAAGGCGTTGATTCGTTCTTTAACTGGAATTTCTTCGATCCAATTCTACAGCAAAAAGAACATTATTCTGAATATATTTTTGAAGATACTGCTGGAAAACTTTTAAAAGAAAACCCGTCTTTAAAAGCTGAATTAGAAGCTAAAAAACAAAACGACCGCGAATTTGCTAAAAACACCCAAGCGCAATTAGATTGGATTTATAAGCATTCTGTTTATTATGAAAAGGCACATATGCAGTATCCTGTTTATCGGGTGCTTTAGCTTTTTTATTAAAAGAGCCTCAAAAAAAAAATTGAGGCTCTATTCTTCAAGTTATTAATTGTTCTGTTTTTGTTTTCGAAGTTTAAAAATATAGATTATAGTTCCAATTATTAAAACTAGCAAAACAGGAAAAAAATAACTCACCATGTAATAAGTATCGTAAATATTAATAGTAAAAAAATATTTAACAAAGTAAAAATAAACGAGCAATAAAGTAGAGATTGCTAAAAAAATAAGATAATTTCTAGTAAACATTTTCATATGTCTTGATTTAAAAAAAAAGCATTAAACATTATAAAACAATCAAATTCTTTATCTTAAAAAGCTAAACTTTGATATCCGGGTTTTGTTTTTTCACTATTGCTATGACGTAAATTGATGATATTACAAACACGGTTAAAGGGAGTAAAAAAGCATTGTGTATGTTCTGGTAATTATTCACAAGTCCTGTAACGTAAACCTGATAAACCAATAACACTACAAAACAACCTAAGAGAACTTTATAATTCCTACTTACTAAAAACAAAATAAGCAGAAAAAATACAGGAATAATTGATAACCCTTCCCAAAATATTCCAAATGCCATGCTACTGAAAAGGTCGTTCAAAAATTGGTAGAAATAAATCAGTAGTAGAGCAATGGTTGGAACCCCATTTTCTTGAAGCCCGAAGATTAATAGAAAAGAAAACATTGCGATGAATCTTGCAACTTTTAAATTTATTGACATGTTTAGTTTATTTTTCCGTGGCAAAATACACTAATAAATCAAAAAGTAAAGAAAAAACTTATAAACATAAAAATTACGGGATTCCGTAGTGAAATTTAAAATTTTCGCATTTACTTTATAATTATTTTTTTGAACCGTAAACCCGATAGCGCGGATTTGCAATCCGTGCCCGCAAAGTATATCCAATTTTGTATTTTGATATTTCTTCTCTGTGCGGGCACGGATTGCAAATCCACGCTATCGTTATACTGATTCACTGAATTAACTTGTAAAAACCGTAAATCTTCACGGATAAGAAATATTTTTAATACTAATCCTACTTTTAATTCGTATTTTCGTTTTACTTAACTTCTAACTTATATTTTATGTCATTTCAAGGATACTTAAAAACAATCAAAGAAAAAACAGGAAATGGTCCAGCTGAGTTTAGAACTTTAGCTGAACAAAAAGGATTCACTGCAAGCGGAGAATTAAAACCAGAAGTAAAAGCTGGAGATATTGTAAACTGGCTCAAAAATGATTTTAGCTTAGGGCAAGGTCATGCAATGGCAATTTATGCTTTGCTTAAAGGCATTAAAAATGAGGACAGCGAATAAAAAAGTTCTCACTAAAACAAAATGAACTTTTAAAGACGAGTGCCCGCGTGAGGGATAGAAGCAAGCTACCAAAGTAGCGCGGATAGCCCGACAGCAATAAAAAAAAGACCCAATGAACGCAAAGTTGATTGGGTCTTTTCTTTTATTGGTGGCACGTCCAAATGAATTGTTAATCTTTAATTTTTTAATTCCAAATTCCAATTTAAAAACTTTAAATATCTTTTATTTTGGAATCTGGACCCGAGCGATAAGCAATTGGAGCTGCCATTTTTTCTATTGGTTTCTTTTCTTCTTCAAATAACAATTTAATGTTTTCGTAAGAGTTTTTAAGTGCTTCTTTGATTTGTTCTGGGTTTAACCACGCTACTTTTTCGATTCCTTCTTCGACTTGTCCGTGTGGTGTTCCTTCAAAATCGGAAAACATTTCGAACCAATGCGTGATTTTAAGTTTGTATTTTCCGTTACGTTTAAAGATGTGATAGGTTTTTTGAAGTTTATTCGTAATACGAAGCTGGTTTACTCCTGTCTCCTCCTCTACCTCACGCATAGCCGTCGCTTCAATGTCTTCCCCTTTCTCGATTCCGCCTTTTGGCAGATCCCATTTTCCGTTTCTAAAGATAAACAAGACTTCGCCTTTTTTATTGTAGACAAAGCCTCCGCCCGCTTTATTCACGGGAATCTTGGCTTTTAGGGTTTTCATCATCTCACTTTCGTCGGGATGATATAGAATCGCTTTTTGAATTTTATTTTGAAAAATTTTTATAATAAGCTGTTCGATATCAATACTCTCCAACAAGAACAATTGGAAATCTGTTTCTTTCGAGATTTCATTTGTCAAAAAAAGTGGTTTGTCGTTTACAAAAACTTTATACATTTGTATTATGATTTTTAATAAAGATACTGCCGAAAAAACAGCCGAATTGCTTTTGCAAATAAATGCAATTAAATTGAATCCCGAAAATCCTTTTACATGGGCTTCTGGTTGGAAATCTCCTATTTACTGTGATAATAGGTTAATTCTTTCATTTCCGAGCATTAGAAACTATGTTCGTGATGAATTTGCCAAAAACATTGAAAAACAATTTGGAAAACCTGATGTGATTGCTGGTGTTGCTACTGGAGCCATTGGAGTTGGAATTTTGGTTGCCGAAAGTTTAGGACTTCCGTTCGTGTATGTGCGTCCAGAACCTAAAAAACACGGAAGACAAAACCAAGTGGAAGGTTTTTTACAAAGAGGACAAAATGTTGTGGTTGTAGAAGATTTAATCAGTACAGGAAAAAGCAGCTTATTGGCTGTTGAAGCTTTAAGAAACGAAGGTGCTAATGTTAAAGGTATGGCAGCCGTGTTTACTTACGGTTTTGGCGTTGCCGAAGAAAACTTCAAAGAAGCCAATGTTGATTTGTTTACCTTAAGCAACTACGAAAATCTATTAGATTTAGCAGTTCAAAAACAATACATCACAGAAGATCAGCAATCTACTCTTCAAGAATGGAGCGTAAGCCCATCGACTTGGGGACAAGAGTAAGATTTTAGATTTTAGATTTTAGATTTTAGATTTTAGATTTTAGATTTTAGATTTTAGATTTTAGATTTTAGATTTTAGATTTTAGATTTTAGATTTTAAAGTCGCTTTGCTCCTTTGGAATTTGGGATTTAAAAAATTGGAATTTTATTTAAAGTTTCAGCTTTGCGAACTTAAATAAAGTCAAAGTATATAAAAAAACCTTGCGTCCTTTGCGGTAAAAAAACATTTGCAGTAAAAAACAAAAACAAAAAAAACAATATGAACTTAGAAAGTCCAAAAGTTACAGTTCAGAAATCAGCACAAGATTTATTTGATCAACTGACTGATGTAAAGAATTTCGAAAAATTAATGCCAGACAATATCGCTAAATTTGAAGTGACTGGCGAAGACGCTTTTATTTTTGGATTGAAAGGGATGCCGGAAATCAAATTAAAAATGAAAGACAAAGTAGCTCCAAACAAAATTGTTTTGGGTGCTGCAAGTGATAAACTTCCGTTTACACTAACTTCAAACATTGACACTGTTTCTGATTCGGAAAGTGCTGTTCAATTGTTCTTTGAAGGCGAATTCAACCCTATGATGGCAATGATGGTTAAAGGCCCAATTGGTAAGTTTATCGAAACTTTAGCAAACAATATGCACAAACTTTAATAATGGTAAATTATTAATTGTGAATTATAAATTAAAATGCCCGATTATTGTCGGGCATTTTTTTTGTGCTCTCGCAAAGTTTTTTTTTTAAGATAAAACATTAATAACTTAGCGCCTTAGCGACTTTGCGAGATCAAAATAAAAACCTTAGAATCTTAGCATCTCAGAACCTTAGTTAGACGCTGCAGTACGCCTCTACAGAAAACCTTTGTCACTCTAAACCTCTGTACCTTTGCAACTCTCAATAAAGCATTTTCACTTCTTTAATCTCAAATTCTGCAACAGAATCATCTTCTAATAAAACTTGCAATTTTCCTATTGGAGAAACACCTTGAATGATTCCCATGAAATCCTGGTTGCTATTGTCTCTAAATGCTGTTGGAACCCCTTTCTTAAATAAGGAATCAAAATAATCATTCCAAAAAATCTCCGCTGAGGTATTCCAAGATTGAATTTTCTCTTTTAGTTTTTCGACAATTAAGATCGCGATTTCTTCTTTCTCAAAAGATTTTCCAGCAATTACTGCCAATGAAGAAGCATTTGGCAATTCGTCAAAATCGGTTTGATTGACATTAATTCCAATTCCGACAACTGACACGATCCTGCCATCACTTTTTAAGGTGTTTTCGATTAATATGCCAACTAATTTCTTATTGTATGACAGAATGTCGTTTGGCCATTTAATACAGATATTAGGAATATTTAATGTTTTTAAAACCTCTGCAACCGATAGAGAAACTAAGACACTCAAATTGAAAACTTCTTCATTGCTAAAGAGAAAATCTTTAACCAAAACACTCATTGTTAAGTTCTTACCAGCCTGAGTCTTCCATATCCCACCTACCTGTCCCTTTCCTTTTGTCTGATTTTCAGCTGTTACCGTTGTAAAATTCTCCAGTTCATCTTGACTTGACAAAGCTTTTAAGAAGTCATTTGTAGAATCTATGGCATCGAGTTTGATTAGTTTCATTAAATAATTTAAATATCTTAATTTAATATTTTGTTAAGGTTCAAAAATAATCACAAAATTTGGTAACTTTACAAATTCATATAAAATAATTCATGGCGAAAAAGACTATTAATAATGATGTTCTACTGGCGAACATAATCAAAGGGATTGAGGAAGTAAAAGGAAATGATATCGATATTCTTGACTTAAGAGAAATAGATACTGCTGTATGCGACTATTTTGTTATTTGCAACGGTAGCTCAAACACCCAAGTTAACGCCATCGTAAACTCAATTCAAAAAATTGTATCAAAAGACTTAAAAGATAAACCTTGGCACGTAGAAGGAACCGATAACGCTGAATGGGTTTTAATGGACTATGTACACATTGTAGTACACGTTTTCCAGAAACATATTCGCGAATATTATAACATCGAAAGCCTTTGGGGCGATGCCAAAATAACTTCAATCGAGAACAAATACTAAAGAAACTTTCATTAAATGGCTAAAGATAATAATCCAAATCCGAATAAATTTAAAATAAGTCCTTGGTTAATATACACCGCAATACTTTTAGTTTTTTTATTCATAAGTTTTGCCACAGGAGGATCAAGCTTAAGCGAACCTGCTCAATTAACTTCTTCTAAATTCAACACCTTATTAGAAAAAGGCCAAATAGATAAAGTAATTGTTTTTAACAAAGCAGAAGCTGAGGTATATTTAAATGCTGCGGCTCTTAAAGACCCAGCAAATAAAAAAGTAGCTGAAGATATTTTCAAACAGCCAAACAAAGGCCCACACTATACTTTGGAAATTGGTAACGATCAAATCTTTCAGACTAAACTGGAAAAAGCAGTTAGCGAAGGAAAACTAAAAGATTTCAACTTTCTACAAAAAAATAACTGGAGCGATATTTTAATCAGCTTACTTCCTATCATCATTATTGTTGGTGTATGGATTTTCATTATGCGTAAAATGTCTGGCGGAGGCGCTGGCGGAGGCGGACAGATTTTCAATATCGGAAAATCTAAAGCTAAATTGTTTGATGAAAAAACAGACATTAAAACAACATTTAAAGATGTTGCTGGTTTAGAAGGCGCTAAAGAAGAAATTCAGGAAATCGTTGAATTCCTTAAAAACCCAGAAAAATATACGAATCTTGGAGGTAAAATTCCAAAAGGAGCTTTATTGGTAGGGCCTCCGGGAACTGGTAAAACTTTATTGGCAAAAGCTGTTGCTGGTGAAGCGCAAGTACCATTCTTCTCTTTATCTGGCTCAGATTTCGTAGAGATGTTCGTTGGAGTTGGTGCTTCACGTGTTCGAGACTTATTTAAACAAGCGAAAGAAAAATCTCCTGCTATTATCTTCATCGACGAGATCGATGCTGTTGGTAGAGCAAGAGGTAAAAGCAATATGTCTGGCGGAAACGACGAGAGAGAAAACACTTTGAACCAATTACTAACAGAAATGGACGGTTTTGGCACAAACTCTAACGTAATTGTTTTAGCCGCAACAAACAGAGCTGACGTGCTAGACAAAGCTTTAATGCGTGCAGGACGTTTTGACAGACAAATCTTTGTTGACTTACCAGACATTCGCGAAAGAGCTGAAATCTTTAAAGTACACTTAGCTCCTATCAAAAAAGTAGAAGGTCTTGATTTAGATTTCTTAGCAAAACAAACGCCAGGTTTCTCTGGTGCTGATATTGCTAATGTTTGTAACGAAGCTGCCTTAATTGCAGCAAGAAATAACAAAGCTGCTGTTGACAGACAAGATTTCCTTGATGCTGTTGATAGAATTATTGGCGGTCTTGAAAAGAAAAACAAAATCATTACTCCAGACGAAAAAAGAGCAATCGCTATTCACGAAGCTGGTCACGCTACTGTAAGCTGGATGTTAGAACATGCTGCTCCTCTTATTAAAGTTACAATTGTTCCTCGTGGACAAAGTTTAGGTGCTGCTTGGTACTTACCAGAAGAAAGACAAATCGTAAGAACAGATCAAATGTTGGACGAAATGTGTGCTACTATGGGTGGTAGAGCTGCTGAAAAAGTAACTTTTGACAGAATTTCAACCGGAGCTTTAAGTGATTTAGAAAAAGTAACTCGTCAAGCTCGTGCTATGGTAACTATTTATGGATTGAATGACAAAATAGGGAATGTTACTTACTACGATTCAACTGGACAAAGTGAATACAATTTCTCTAAACCATATTCTGATGAGACTGCAAAAATCATTGATAAAGAAATTTCAGATTTAATCGAAGGTCAATATCAGAGAGCAATTCAGATTTTAGAAGAAAACAAAGACAAGTTAAACCAACTTGCTGATATTCTGATTGAAAAAGAAGTAATCTTTAAAGATGATTTAGAAAACATATTCGGAAAACGTACTTTTGACAAAAATTTAGAAGAAGTAGTTTCATAAATAATTACGAAAAACGTAATAAATTTTTAAAATCTTAATTCAAAAGTCCCTTTTGAATTAAGATTTTTTTATCTTTGAACGTTTTCAATTAACATGTAAAGCATTTCATATAAAAAATGAATTTTTTCAAAAAAATATTTGGCTCTAGTGAAGCCGCTTCTGACGACGAGAATGAAAGCGAATATGCTGGTACTTCTGCGCAGAACAGTCATTTATCTTTAGATGAGCAATTTATTTTCAACTTCAAAAAAAATGGAGGTAAGTTCTTGTACTGCGAAAACATGGAAGAGGTTGCCGAACAATTTGAAAACATTTTGGAAGAAAACGACTGGTTTGAAAATGAAGTTTTATGCTATGAACCTGCTCTTTTTAGTTTATTAGAAGAAAACAAATTGTTTTATATTGCACCAACCAAACCTAGATTCTTATTGGCAAGCTGTGAAAACCTTATAGCCGATGAAGGTTCTATTTTATTTTCATCAAAACAAATTAGACAAAATAAACCAAACGAATTACCTGCTAACATAGTTATTATAGCAACCACAAGCCAAATTCTTCCAATGAAAAGCGATGGATTAAGCGCTATAAAACGTAAGTACGAAAGAGACATACCTACTAATATCACTACAATAAAATATTTCGAAAAAGCGAAAGACGAAGATTTTACTCAATACGGAAGTGTTGCAAAAAACCTTTATTTACTGCTTTTAGAAGACCTTTAAGATGAACGAAACACTGAAGAGGGCCATTTCTGGTGCTGTTTATATCGCTTTATTATTAACTTCGATATTGTTTTCTACAGAAAGCTTCATTACTCTTTTTGGCGTTTTCCTGATTATTACGATATACGAATTTTCTAATATCGTAAACCTGAATAAAGTCTTTTCTATATTTTTTGGAGTCGTAATATACTCTTCTACAATTCTGGTAAGCCATTACAACAAACAAACAAGCCAGTTCTTAAACGATACATTTAATTTCAACATAAACCTTGATGTAAATATTAAACAGTTGGATTTAATTCTTCTTGCTGTTACTATAGTTGTTTCTATTAAATGCATCATATTCTTATTTTATGATTCTATCCAGAAAATAAGCACTTCGTCAAAGTATTTATATCTTCTTGGCTATATTACACTTCCATTTATTTTTATTGTAAAAATTTCTTTTGGAACAAATGATTACAATCCGAAAATCATTCTTGGATTATTTATTTTAATTTGGACCAATGATACTTTTGCTTATCTGGTTGGAAAGTCAATGGGAAAACACAAATTATTTGAACGAGTTTCTCCTAAAAAAACAATTGAAGGTTTTCTTGGCGGTGTTATTTTTGCAGCTTTTGCTGGCTTTTTGATTTCTAAACTCTATATTCAGCCTAAACCTGAATTCAGCAACACATCAATCTTAATCTGGACCATTATCGCATTAATTGTGAGCATTTTTGGAACTATTGGAGACTTAATAGAATCCAAATTTAAGCGAATTGCCGGTATTAAAGACAGCGGTTCGATAATGCCTGGTCATGGAGGTATTCTAGATCGATTAGATAGTGTTATATTTGTAGCACCAATTATATTTTTATTTTATCAAATTTTATATTATGTTTCATAAAGAGGGAGGCCCGTCCATTTTATTAGGTACTGTTTTTACTGTAGCTGTACTTTTAATTGCTGATAAATTCATTGATATTGCTTGGCTGAGAATGCTTGTGCAATTTGCAGCGCTTGTAATTTTAATTATTATTTTACAATTCTTCAGAAACCCGAAGAGAATTGCAATTAGAAACAGCGATCATATCCTAGCTCCAGTTGATGGTAAAGTGGTGGTTATCGAAGAAGTTTATGAAGGAGAATATTTTAAAGATAAACGTTTACAGGTTTCTATTTTCATGTCACCAATCAATGTACACGTAACGCGTTATGCTATGGATGGTATTATTAAATTTAGTAAATACCACCCTGGTAAATTTCTTGTTGCTTGGCACCCAAAAGCAAGTGAAGAAAATGAAAGAACTACTATAGTAATCGAAAACGAAACTTTTGGCGCTATTTTATACAGACAAATTGCTGGTGCATTGGCTCGTAGAATTGTAAACTATGCAAAAGAAGGAATGCAGGTTGTTCAAGGAACTGATGCTGGTTTCATTAAATTTGGTTCAAGAGTAGATTTATTTTTACCTTTAGGTACACCAATTAATGTTGAGTTGAATCAAAAAGCAATTGGTGGTAAAACAATTATCGCTACGAAAGCATAAATGGCCGATAAAGATTTAGACATTCGCTTTGCTAAAGCCGTAGAAGCAGCAATGACAATGACTCAGGCTTCACTGCCGCAAGATGTGCAGTTAAGACTTTATGCTTTTTACAAACAGGCGACTTTTGGAACAGCAGTTTACAATCAATCTGAGAATTTTGATTTACGAAATGCCTTTAAAACCAATGCCTGGATGCAAATAAGCCATATGTCTGTAGACGAAGCCAAAGAAAATTATATCGAAATCATCAATTCATTAACATCAAAATAAAAACATTATGAAGAAAAACGTTGTTCTTTTCAGCACTTTAGCTTCATTTTTACTATTATTTTCCTGTAAAGAAGACAAGCTGGTTGAAGTAGTTGAAGTTCCTCTTCCAACAAAAGAAGAGAAAATAACTATTGGTTCGCCAAATGATGTCAAAGCCGATCCCGGTTCTTTTGAAATGACTAAACTGCCATTTAATTATGATGGCCTTGCTCCCGACATTAGAACCTTGACCTTAGAAACACATTATTCTAAGCACTACCTATCATATACAAATGCTTTTAATAAAGAAATTGTTTCGACTGAGTTTGAAAATATGCCTATTGAAGACATTTTAAAAAAAATGCCTCTTACTAATTTAAAACTTCGTCAAAATGCAGGTGGATACTACAATCATACATTGTATTTTAATATTCTAACCCCAAAAGAACAAACTCCAAAAGATACCCTTGCAGGTTCTATTAATAAAGAATTTGGTTCTTTTAATAATTTAACGAATCAATTTAAAGCGCAGTCAGAAAAGCAATTTGGTTCTGGATGGGTTTGGCTGGTTGTAGACCGTTATGGCAAATTACAAATTACTACAACAGACAATCAGGATAATCCATTAATGAAAAATGCTTTGATTCCAGGAACTCCAATTATGGGAATTGATCTTTGGGAACACGCCTATTATTTAGATTACCAAAACCGAAAAGGCAGTTATATTGATGCTTTTTACCAGCATATAAATTGGGAAAAAGTAAACGAATATTACATTGAAGCACTCAAAAAGGTTAAAAAAGTATAAAACAAAAAAGCTGATACAATTTGTATCAGCTTTTTTTTATACCTTTTAGTACTCAAACGAAGATAATGAAAGATATTGCCAATCGTTTTACAGAAAATCCCTTATTGTCGCCGTCAGATATATCGCCCAGCAGAGAAGGTTTAGAAATTACCTGTCTGTTGAATCCAGGCGTGTTTCAGTTTCAAAATAAAACATGGCTGGCAGTACGTGTCGCAGAAAGACCAAAACAAGTTGAAAACATTATCTCGTTTCCAATCTTAACAGAAGCAGGAACAATTCAAATTATCGAAATTTTAAAAGATCATCCTGACCTTATTGCAACAGATGCTCGAGTAATTAACTATCAAGGCATTGATTATTTGACTACGCTATCGCACATTCGTTTATTATGTAGTGAAGATGGAAAACGGTTTTACGAACCTGAAGATTACCCACATTTGGTAGGTGAAGGGATATTGGAAACTTTCGGCATTGAAGATTGTCGTGTTTCTCTCATTGAAGGAAAATATTACCTCACTTTTACTTCTGTTTCTCCCAATGGCGTTGGTGTTGGCTTGCGAACTACTACTGATTGGAAAAACTTTCAAAAACACGGAATTATATTTCCGCCACACAATAAGGATTGTGCAATTTTTGAAGAAAAAATAAACGGTTTATTTTATGCTTTACACCGCCCAAGTAGTGTAGACATTGGTGGAAATTATATTTGGATTGCTTCCTCTCCAGACGGCATACATTGGGGAAATCATAAATGTATTATCAAAACCAGAAAAGAAAACTGGGACAGCAAAAGAGTTGGTGCTGGAGCTGCTCCTATAAAAACAGAATTGGGCTGGCTTGAAATTTATCACGGAGCCAATGAATTTCACCAATATTGCCTAGGTGCTTTTTTAATGGATTTAGAAGATCCCACAAAAGTGATTTCTAGAACAGAAACTCCAATTATGTTCCCAAAAACAAATTATGAGTTAAGCGGTTTCTTTGGAAATGTCGTTTTTACAAACGGTCATATTCTTGATCCTGATGGCGACACACTGACCGTATATTATGGTGCTTCAGACGAATTTGTTTGTGGAGCAACACTCTCTATAAAAGAAATTTTTTCTTTACTGAAAAAGCTCTAAAAAAAAAAAAAAAAACTTGCTTAACATTCCCTAAACAAGTTTTTTTTATAATTCCGATTTTAATATTTCAATTCTAAAATCAAAGATTCTGAAGGTTCAATTGTGATTTTAGCTTCTCCTTGCCCATTTTGCACTTTCAATACAAATGTTTTATCTTGATACAATTGCTCTTTCATTTGATATTCTCCATCTTTTAAATTCCATTTTGAAATAACATCCGCAGGAATTTTTAAATCAAATTCGCTTGTTTTTTCTGAAGAGAAATTAGCCACTACAATCAATTTTTGACTTTCAGACCAACGTGCGTAAGAATACAATAATACATCGTAACTCTCATTATTTTGACGGTTTACAGTTTGAATTTCTTCAAAACTTCCCATCAAGGCGCTGCTATTGATTGTAAAATTCAGCAAACGTTTGTAAAAATCACGCAGCTGTTTTTCAGAATCAGAAAGCTTTCCGCCATCAAATTTACCATCATTCATCCAACGTTGATGATTTGGAACTCCGATGTAATCAAAAATCGATGTTCTCGAACGTTTTCCAAAACCTGCATCTTCGTTCCCCGCCTCTCCTACTTCCTGTCCGAAATAAATCATAGTTGGCGAAGTACTTATTGTCGCTGAAACCACCATTAAAGGCTTTCCTCTTTCTGGCGTTCCCGCAAACTCTGGACTCGCCAAACGCTGTTCATCATGATTGTCTAAAAAATGAAGCATATGATGTTCAATATCCGACATGTTATTTTGGATTTTTGTTAATTCGTCTGGAGAAGATTTTCCGCGAATTACATCTTTCAGCTTATCATATGTTTCTACTTTATCATACAAATAATCCATTTTTCCTAAACGAATATAATTGCGGTATTCATTCGGATTATAAACTTCAGCCAATAAAAAAGCATTTGGATTTTTCATTTTGATAGAAGAATTCATGTAACTCCAAAATTCATACGGAACCATTTCTGCCATATCATAACGGAATCCGTCTACGCCTTTTGCTGTCCAATACAGCGCAATATCTCTAAATTTTTTCCAAGAATCTGGCACATCTTTATCTTGCCAAAAAGCAAAATGTTCTTGATAAGATTTCTGATCAAAACCAGCAGGAAGTTCTGGAAAATCTTTAGTTCCGTCTGGACGCACTCCATAATTTACTTTTACCGTCTCGTACCAATCATTTTGATCTGGTTTAATTTTGCGAGAACCATTTCCTGTCCATTTCGCAGGGTTTTCATCAAATTTTCCATCAACAAGCGCATTTTTTTCTCCATTAAAAGGAATATCTCCATCTGGAATTTCGAAATGCTGCTGTGGAATGTAATAGAAATTATTGTTTCGTTTATATTCAACCGTGATATCATCATCTGCGCCAAAATCTTTTACTCCTTCTGGATTTGATTTTCCTTCGTACTTTCTTGCGATATGATTTGGAACAATATCAATGATAACTTTCAAACCTGCATTATGAGTTCGTTTGATTAAAGCTTCAAATTCTTCTAATCGTTTTGCAGGATTTACAGCCAAATCTGGATTTACATTGTAATAATCTTTTACTGCGTAAGGAGAACCTGCACGGCCTTTTACCACTTCTGGATCATCATTTGAAATTCCGTAGGCAGTATAATCACGCACCAAAGCATGATGCGGAACTCCAGTATACCAAATATAGCTTACGCCCAAATCTTTTATTTCGTGAAGCGCTTTGTCTGTAAAATCATTAAATTTTCCAACACCATTCTCTTCAATAGTTCCCCACGGTTTATTGTTTGTATTTTTATTTCCAAAAAGGCGCGTAAAAACTTGATAAACTACAACTTTCTTTTCTGCTGTCGTTTGTTCGTTTGCTGTGCTCATTTTTATATCTTTTGTTTTACAGGCTGAAAATAGTACCGTTAATGTTATTCCGGCTGCGATTATTCTTTTACTTATCATATTTTTTTAGGCTATTCTTATCTTCTCTCTTTGGCTTCAACGCTAGAAAGCATCAAAACAATTTTCTAAAAATAGCTCATTTTTTAAAACTCCGAAAACGTTTTATTTAATTTACAATGTTTTCGGCTTAAAATACAAGCACTACAACGTGAGAGTTTAAGATTTTGTTGAAAAATTAAATGAGGCTTAAATCTGACTTTAGACTGTTGATGACTTATTATAAATTAATCCTAATATCAGCCACAGGTTCTAACCTTTTTTATAAATTTGACAAAAATTTAATCAGTTGAAGAAATCACTCTTTTTCATATTTATTTGTCTGTCTTTTTTAAGCGTTCAATTCACTTTCGCGCAAGCAAAAAAACCTGCACAATCTCCTAAAACAATTGTCATCGAGAATGCTGACTTTTCTGATGTGGATCAAGTTAATGTACCTGATGCACTTTTACTTACCGGAAATGTAAAAGTAAATCACGACGGTGTTGTGTTGACTTGCAATAAAGCTTATTTTTTTCAAAAAGAAAATTATCTAAAAGCATTCGGAAATGTACAATTAGTACAGGGAGATACTTTATTCTTAAATAGTAAATATGCAGAATATAGTGGAAATGAAAAGAAAGCTTTTGCTACAGGAAATGCGGTTTTAACTTCTCCTGATGCTACTTTACAGACTGATACTATTAATTTTGACAGAAATGTTCAAGAAGCATTTTACAACACAAAAGGTACTATCATAAACAAAGACAATACCTTGGTGAGTAAATCTGGAAGATATTATGTAAAAGAAAAGAAATTTCAGTTCCTGACAGAAGTTACCATTACAAATCCGAAATATGTGATAAAATCAAATCATTTGGATTATTATAGTAATTCTGGACACACTTATCTTCTTGGACCTTCAACTATAACGAGCAAAGCCAATTACATTTATACCGAAAAAGGCTTTTACGATACAAAGAAAAACTTAGCCCATTTTCTACGAAGATCGTATATTAAATATGACGACAGGCTTATTGAAGGAGATAGCTTGTATTATAATCGAAATATTGAATTTGCTTCAGCAACACGGAACGTAAAAATTACCGATTCGATTAACAAAGGAATTGTAAAAGGCCATTATGCAGAGCTTTACAAACTGAAAGATTCAATGTTTGTAACCAAAAGAGCTGTTGCCATCAATTTAGTTGAAAATGACTCGGTTTACATTCACGGAAAAAAATTAATGGTGACAGGAAAAGAAGGCGAGCGAATTCTGCGCGCTTTCAACAATGTTCGTTTTTATAAAACAGACATGAGCGGAAAATGCGATTCTATACATTCTGATTCCAAAAGCGCTTTGACAAAACTTATCGGAAATCCAATTCTCTGGAATGGAGACAACCAAATTACAGGAGATGTAATGCATCTAATTGGCGACAATAAAACAAGAAAAATTGACTCTTTAAAAGTGCTAAACAATTCTTTTGTCCTCTCCAAGGATACCCTCGGAACTGGTTTTAATCAAGTCAAGGGAATCAATTTGTTTGGAAAATTCCGGGATGGAAAACTGCATGATGTCGATGTCATTAAAAATACAGAAGTAATTTACTATATGCGAAATGACGCGCATGAGCTAATTGGAATCAACAAAAATGTCAGCAGTAAAATCAATATGATATTGGAAAACAATGCCATTGAGACCATTACTTTCTTCAATAAAGTTGATGGAGATATTTACCCCGAAGATGAACTTCCTGAAAATGCCAGAAAACTTCGAGGAATGAATTGGCGGGGAGATGAAAGAATAAAGTCAAAAGACGATATTTTTACCACTGAAGACAATGAACTGAATGAAAAACTGATTAAAGAAGGAAAAGAACAAGAGGAAAAAGGTAAAAACGTTCCACTGAAAATCAGGAAAGAAACCTTGAATTACGACAAGAAGAAACCAGCTGCCAAAGCGGAACCGAAGCCTAAAATTAAGTAGTTTTCAGTCGCAGTTTTCAGTCGCGGTCACAGTTTACAGTGGTTTGCAGTTGTTTAAACCGTAAAGTTAACTTAGGCTTACCATTAAAAAGTTTTCAGTCGCAGTTACAGTTTTCAGTGCTTTGCGATTGTTTAAACCACAAAGTTAGCTTAAGCGTAAAGTTAAAAAACCTAGAACCTTAGAACCTTAGTATCTTTGCCACTTTGAACCTAAAAAAGTTTTCAGTCGCGGTCGCAGTTTACAGTTAAAAACCTAGAAGCTTAGAATCTTAGTATCTCAGCAACTTAGAAGCTTAAAAAGAAATGAATCCAGATTTTATAAAATACCAAGCGCAGACTTCTCCTTATCCACTAGGAATGGAAGTTTCGCATGCCATTGGCTCTTACATATACGATACAAACGATAAAAAATACTTAGATTTTGTTGCTGGAGTTTCGGCTTGCACTTTAGGGCACCAACACCCTAGAGTTAATCAAGCCATAAAAGATCAGTTGGACAAATATTCTCATGTAATGGTTTATGGAGAATATTCTCAGAGTCCAGCCGTTCAATATTGTAAATTAATGGCTTCTTTACTCCCAGAATCTCTAAACAAAACTTATTTGGTCAATTCTGGTACAGAAGCAATTGAAGGTTCGTTAAAATTAGCCAAACGAGTTACAGGACGCAGCCAGCTTATTTCTTGCCATAATGCTTACCACGGAAACACTATGGGTTCTATGAGTGTTATGGGATTTGAGGAACGCAAACAGGCTTTTAGACCTTTGCTCCCAGACGTTGATTTTATCACTTTCAACAACGAAGAAGATTTACAAAAAATAACCACTCGCACAGCAGCAATTCTTTTAGAAACCATTCAAGGTGGCGCTGGTTTTATTCAGCCAGAAAACAACTTTCTGAAAAAAGTCCGCGAACGTTGTGATGAGGTTGGAGCTTTAATGATTGTTGATGAAATTCAGCCAGGGTTTGGAAGAACCGGAAAACTTTTTGGTTTCCAAAATTACGATGTTGTTCCAGATATTGTGGTTATGGGTAAAGGAATGGGCGGTGGAATGCCAGTTGGCGCTTTTACTGCTTCTGCCGAAAAAATGGACCTTTTAACAGAAAATCCAAAATTAGGACATATCACCACTTTTGGAGGTCACCCTGTCATTGCGTCAGCTTGTCTCGCTACTTTGCAAGAATTAACTGAAACAAATTTAATGGCAGAAACGCTAGAGAAGGAAAAACTCTTCAGATCGCTTTTGGTACATCCTTTGATTACAGAAGTTAGAGGAAAAGGATTAATGCTTGCCGCTATGACAGAATCGGCAGATATTACTAACGAAGTCATTTTAACCTGTCAAGACAGAGGACTTATTTTATTCTGGCTCTTATTTGAAGGATGCGCAATAAGAATTACACCTCCTTTGACTATTTCTGAAGACGAAATTAAAGAAGGTTGTGCGATTATTTTAGACGTGATGGACGAAATAATGAAGAAGAACAACAGCTAAAAAAAAAAATTATTTGTGCACTGTTTTTCATATCACTGACAGAAATTAAAGCTCAATTTCTATTTCAAGAAAGTCTTCTAACACAAATTAAAAAATGACAAAACCGAAGCTAATCCCTTAAGAATAAAGGAGATTTCTTCCCAAAATAGAATAAAAAACGCCATATTTTGTTAATTAAATTGTTCAAAACAATTAATTTCTTATCCTTACAGCGATTATATGGTTGCCTAAATTTATAACAGGCTAATTTCAAATATACGAAGTATGCAATTAAGCAACGAAGAAGAAGATTATAACCTATCCCTATCCAAATTTGAGTCGATGTTAAAAACCAACAAAGTACTCTTTTTTGATTCTGAAGAATTCGAAGAAATAATTCTTCATTATTTAGACATAGGCAAGGCTAATTTAGCAAAAAAGGCCTTGAAGCTTGCATTAGACCAGCATCCAAAATCTACAGGCTTAAAATTAGTACAAGTAGAAATGCTAGTTTATGACGACAAACTCGACATCGCTGAAAAGCTTTTGAATGAGTTATACGCAATTGAACCTAACAACGAGGAAATCTACATCCAGAAAGCCAATATTTGTTCCAAAAGAGATCAGCACGAAAAAGCAGTTGAACTGTTAAAAATTGCTCTTCAATATACTGACGATTATGCTGATGTGTATAATTTGATTGGAATGGAATATCTTTTTATGGATAATCTCGAGCTGGCAAAGGACAGTTTTATCAAATGTCTTGAAGAAGACTTAGAAGATCAATCTGCTCTATACAACGTAGTGTATTGTTTTGAATTTTTAGACCAAAATCAAGAAGCTATTGTATATCTTAACGAATATATCAACAGAAATCCGTACAGCGAAATTGCGTGGCATCAGCTTGGGCGTCTTCATTATGGCGTAAAAGAATATGAAGAAGCTATTCGTGCTTTTGATTATGCAACGCTAATTGATGATGAATTTTTAGGCGCTTTTATGGAAAAAGCAAAAGCTTACGAGCGCCTTAAAAAATATAATGAAGCAATTGAAAGCTATAACAGAACCATCGAATTGGACGATGCGACTTCGTACGCCCTTCTTCGAATTGGAAAATGTTATGAAAAACTTGGAAATTTAGCGAAAGCGATTCAATATTATAACCAAACTGTTCATGAAGATCCGCTTTTAGATAAAGGCTGGATTGCGATTACAGATTTTCACCTTCGCCAAAAAAACTATCAAAAAGCATTATTTTTTGTAAATAAAGCTTTGGCGATTGACAATCAGAATCGTTTGTATTGGAAAAGATATGCCACAATCAACAAACAAATGAATTTCTTTGAAGAAGCCGAATTTGGTTTTAGAAAAGCAGTTGAATTTGGAGATTACGCACTAGACACTTGGTTATATTGGGTTGATATTCTTCAGTTTTTAGGAGAATTTGAAACGGCTATTCAAACTTTATTGCAAGCTTCAGAATATTTCCCTGAAGAAAATGAAATCGAATACCGTTTAGCGGGATTGTATTTTATGATTCAAGACAACACAAAAGCTAAATTTCATTTAAGCAATGGTTTACGTTTGAACTTTGATAACTATATCTTGATAGAAGATTTGTTTCCGGTGGTTTGGACAAAAAAAACAGTTAAAAATTATATAGAAAAACATCGTAAATAAGAATGGTTGATATTTTATTAAGAAGACGTTTTGGATTATTAGGACGCAACATAAGCTACTCTTTTTCAAAAGGTTATTTTACAGAGAAATTTAATAATGAAGTTTTTGCTGGTAACAGCTATGAGAATTTTGACATTTCTGAGATTAATTACTTCACAGAATTAATTAAGAACAATCCTGATTTAAAAGGATTAAATGTTACCATTCCGTACAAAGAACAAGTTATTCCTTTCTTGGATAAATTATCAAAAAAAGCCGCTCTAATTGGCGCTGTCAATACAATTAAATTTACTAAAAGCGGTAAATTAAAAGGCTACAACACCGATTATTACGGATTCAAAAAGTCCTTAAAACCTTTATTAGAGCCACACCATAAAAAAGCCCTTATTCTAGGAACTGGCGGAGCTTCTAAAGGTGTTGCCTTTGCTTTAGACGAATTGGATATTCCGTACACTTTTGTTTCTAGAGAAGCAAAAGAAAACATTATTGATTATGACTTGATCAATGCGACTACTTTTGATAATTTTCAAATCATAATCAATTGTACGCCAGTAGGAACTAGTCCAAACATTGATGCTTGTCCAAATTTACCATACGAGTTTTTCACAGAAAAGCATATTGCTTACGATTTAATCTATAATCCTGCAGAAACTACTTTCCTGCGAAAAGCAAAAGAAAAAGGTGCTGTTATTAAAAATGGGCACGATATGCTTATTTTCCAAGCCGAAAAAGCATGGAAAATCTGGAACAAATAAAAAAATAAAATGTTAAAGTAATTTTTGTAAATTAGTCTACTCATTTGCAGACATTTATGAAAAAACAACTACTTTACTTTAGCATTTTTTTTCTTATTACATTTCTTGCAACAGCACAAGATGAAGATATAGACAGAAGCAATAGTCCCTTTGCAGAACCGCGATACCACTATTTTCTGCAGACTATTCTTTTATACAACGAGTATTTAGATACCAAAAACGGCTCGTTTAACACTACAAATTTGCGTGTTTTACAGCCTATAGGCAACAAAGCCTGGAATCTGAGATTTGATTTGCCTCTAATTTCAACCAACTCTAATTCTATCAATCAAACGGGACTTGGCGATGTGGGTGCCGGACTTAGTTTTATCCCCTATTTTAAAAAAAATAACGGAATTGGTCTTAGAACCCGTGTTATTTCAAATTCTGCTGCTGATCCAAGTTTTGGCACTGGAAAATGGGTCGTTATCCCTGCTGGAATTTTTGCAAAATACTTCAATCAAAAGAAATTTTTATGGATTGCAACGCTTGAACATTCCCAAAGTTTTGCAGGATCAAGCAACCGAAGCGATGTAAGTGTAACCCTATTAGAAAACAACTTATTATGGTTTTTTGGCAAAAATTGGATTGCTACAGACGTAGCTTTTAGATACAACTACGTTCTAGATAGCTTTCAGAATAACGCTTTTATGGAATTTGGCCGAAAAATCACCCCAACAAATTTAGTTTATGTACACCCCAGCGTAGCTTTTGGCGGCGAAAAATCATATAATTTTGGTATGGAAGTCGGTCTGCTGATTCTGTTTTGATTTAGGATAAACTACTAATTCAACAACACTTTCTTATAATTCCATTTCTTTTTCATTAAAAAATAGCAAAAAAAATTATTTCCATCTTATCAATCAAAATAGCAAAAATTAATATATCATACTGCCAAACTAACTTAAACAATAAGAATTTCATCGCAAATTAGTGTATAAACAAACGATTTATTTTGTAGTTAGAAACACCTTTACTATCTTTCGCATTGTTTAAAATAAAAACCTTATACATTTTTAAAGATGTTAGAAGAAAAGAATGATAACCTGCATGAAGCAGACGGAAAATCTGGAATCGAAATAAATGATTCTGTAGCAAATAGTGCAATTGAAACATCAGATGCTGAAACTTTGACTGAAAATTTGGTCACTGAAACTGAAAATGAATCAGAAAAACAAGAAAATGCCCATCAAGAAGCATTAGATGTCATTACAAATTCAAATGCTGCTGAAAGCGAAGACGAAACTTTGAAGGAACGTCACGACATTCCTATGCAGGATTACAATACATTTTCTCTGGATGCACTTGTTGATGAACTTAAAAAATTGGTTAATACAGACAAAGTAATGCCTGTAAAAGATCATATTGAAGAAATCAAAAAAGCTTTTTTACTACAATACCATCATCTTATAGAGGAGAAAAAAGAAGAATTTTTAGCTTCCAATCCAGATCCTAATGAAGAATTTGAATATCACCTTCCTTTAAAATCAAAATTTGATGAATACTATAATGTTTTTAGAGAGAAAAGAAATGCTCATTTTAAACATTTGCAAACCAATCTAAAAACTAATTTAGAAAACCGTCTGGCAATCGTTGAAGAATTAAAAGAATTAATTAATCCGCAGGAAAACATCAAAGACACTCTTAAACATTTTAATGAATTAAGAGAAAGATGGAAAAATGCTGGAGCGATTCCGAAGGATAAATACAATCACGTTTGGAATAATTACCATTTCCATGTAGAAAATTTCTACGATTATCTTCATTTAGACCGTGAAGCTAGAGATTTAGATTTTAAACACAACTTAGAATTAAAACAAAAAATCATAGCTCGCGTTGAAGAACTGGTAAACGATTCAGACGTAAATAAATCTTTCCGTGAATTACAGGATTTACACCGAATTTGGAAAGAAGAAATTGGTCCTGTTTCTAAAGAGCACCGTGATGCCATCTGGAATCAATTTAGTGAACTGACTAAGAAAATACACGACAAAAGAGAACTTTTGTTCGAAAGCCAAAGAGCAAATGAGCAAAAAAATCTTGAAGTTAAGAAAGAGATTATCGCTAAAATTGAAGCGCTTGGTAGCGAAAAAGTAAATTCTCACTCGCAATGGCTTGTTCAAATTCAGAAAGTAGAAGATTTAAGAAATGAGTTCTTTGCAGCTGGAAAAGTTCCGTCTGAAGTAAATGAAGAAACTTGGGCAGCGTTTAAAACTGCTGTTAGAAATTTCAATGCTTTCAAAAATTCTTTCTATAAGGACATCAAAAAAGACCAAAATGATAATTTAAATAAAAAACTGGCTCTTGTTGCCAAAGCTAAGGAATTACAGGAAAGTACCGATTTTCAAGCTACAACTCCGGTAATGAAGCAGATCCAGGAAGAATGGAAACAAATTGGTCATGTTCCAAAAAAATATTCAGACAAAATCTGGAAAGAATTTAAGGATGCTTGCAATCATTATTTCGATAAATTAAAAGAACATAAATCTGAAGAAAACGGTGAAGAAGTAGCCGCTTTTGATAATAAAAAAGCATATTTAGATACTTTAAGGGCTTTTCAATTAACGGGAGATCACAAAACTGACTTAGATGCCATAAAAGCACATATTGAAACTTGGAAAGGATTTGGAAAAGTTCCTTTTTCTAGAAGACATATCGAAGGAAAATTCAATAAAATATTGGACGCTCTTTTTGAAAAACTAAGCTTAAGCAAAAAAGAATCTGAAATGATGCGTTTTGCAAACCGCATTGATTCTCTAACTGACAGTAATGACACGCGTAAATTAGATAATGAAAAAATCTTTATTATGCGTAAAATTGAAGAGGTTCAAAATGAAATCTTCCAGTTAGAAAATAACATCCAATTCTTTACCAATACTAAAAATGCTAAAAAAGAGAATTCAATAGTTACAGAAGTACGCAAAAACATTGCTATTCACAAAGAAAGCCTTGATGTATGGAAAGATAAATTGAAACAATTAAGAAACTTAAATCAGCCGGAATAATTGTCTTGACTGAACGAAGTAGAAACCATTTAAATATAAAGGTGTAATGAATTTCATTGCACCTTTTTTTTGTCGTTATTTTTTAACACAAAGACCGCAAAGTTTTTTTTTAAGGAATATTTAAGCTGTTGTCAAGACAAAGCTTTGAGAACTTTACATACTAGCATAAAAACAAAAGCTTTGCAAACTTTGCGTAAATACTTAGCGTTCTCTGCGATAAATCCCAATCCGACTTTCAACAAAAAACTTTGCGTAAACCTTTGCATTCTTTGCGTTAAAAACCACCATCCAATTTTCAACTAAAACTTGAAACTTAACAATCTCATTAAATTCCACAAAACTATTCTGCAAAATATTGATTATATTTGAGTTACCACTATTAACTAGCAATCAAGCAAATAACATTTAATACTAATTTTTAAATAAGGAGAATATGAAATTTACAAGAAAAGCACACGCCAACTGGAAAGGAACCGGTATGGAAGGAAAAGGAACAATTAGTACACAAAGTACAACTTTAGATAATGCTCAGCTGTCTTTTAAAACAAGATTTGCTGATGGTGTCGGGACAAATCCAGAAGAGTTAGTTGCCGCAGCGCATTCAGGCTGTTTTACAATGCAATTAAGCTTCTTACTTAACGAAGCAGGTTTTACAGCAGATGATTTAACTACCGAAGCTACAGTTACTTTTGAAGACGGAACAATTACTTTAATTCACCTGGATTTAAAAGGTAAAGTTCCTTCAATTTCTGCTGAACAATTTGCTTCTACAGCTGCAAAAGCAAAAGAAATTTGTCCTATTTCAAAATTATTAAACACTACAATTACTTTATCTGCTGAACTAATTAGTTAGAGGCATAAAAAAAACCATTCACCGCGGTGAATGGTTTTTTTCTTATTCTAAAAAGCTAACAATTACATTTTAGCTTTTAAAGCTTTAGCTTCTGCAGTCATTTCAAGAGCGCTGTAAACTCCTAATAATGTTTTAGAAACATCCTCGTTTTTAGGATCTAATTCGTTCGCTTTTTTAAGGTAAGGAATAACTCCTTTGAAAACTGCTTCTCTTTGTCCTTTTAAAACATCGTAACGCTTCATATCTTTAGCAGAAGTTCCCAATTTATTCATTTCATCAATGATTGGTTTTTCAGCTTCCAATTTCAAAGCAGCAAGGTTTAAGTAAGCGTTTGTATAGTTAGGATTGATTTCAATTGCTTTCAAGTAGTACTTCTCAGCATCAGCATTATTTTTAGCTCCAGCACTAATTACCCCTAAATTGAATACTAAATCAGCATTGTTTGGATCTTTTTGTAAAGCCTCACCAACTAATTTTTTGTACATCTCGAAGTCTTTGGTCTCTAAATATAAATTAGCTTCAGTCAAAATCAAAGAAGTATCATCTGGATTTGCTTTTCTAGCATCAGCGATTGCTTTTTTAGCATCTTCTGTACGTCCTTTTTGAACTAAGATTAACGCTAAGTTTTTATAGATCTCACCTCTTTTTGAAGGAATAGCTTCAGTTTTAGGTTTTTCGTGAGTTCCTAATTTAACAGCCAAATCTCTTTCTTTTGCATTTGCAAAACTATCATCATTTCCAGAAGCTTTGTTTACAGCTGTATACATCGTTCCTTTTCCTGAGTAATTTAGTTTTTTCAACTCTTCGTACATTGGTAAAGCAAGATCATAATCTTGTGAATTTACAGCTGTAGAAGCAGCATAATACAAGTTAATTGTATCTTTTTTATCTAACTCATACGCTTCGTATAATTTTTTAGCACCTTCTACATGTTTGCTTGATTGAGTATCTGCAATTGCAGAGTTAATCAATAAACCTTTAATACTAGTAATTGATGTTGCAGCTTGAGTTGAATATTTTTGTTTTCCTGAAGCTTTTTCAACTTCAATTAATTTTTTGTAGCTATTAGCCGCTAAAGATAAGTTTTTACCTTCCTCAACTTTTTTATTTGCTAACTCCAAAAAGGCATTTCCTTGAACAAAATAATATTGTGCCTGCTCAGTATCTTTAGCATTTACAATTAAGTTCTCTGCATCTTTTAATTGAGCAAGAGCACCTTGCGCATCTCCACCCTTTAATGCCTTTTCAGCATTCTTAATTTGATCTTTTTGAGCAAACGTAGCTACAGAGATCAGTAATGCTGATGCAAGTATTACATATTTACTTTTCATAATGGTATTTATTTGTATTTAATTTTTTGTTTTTAACTATTCTTCAGACTCTTCATCCTCTGCTTCTGCATCATCTTCATCTTCTGCCACTTCATCGTCAGAGTCGTCATCATCTTCTACAGATCCGTCGTCTTCCAACACTTCCAAATCTGGTTTAACTCTCTCAATTGCAGCAATTACGTTTCCATCTTCATCTAACTCTACTTCTTCTGCATCATCTTTCATTACGGTTGTAACCGCAGCAATAGAATCTTTACCTTTAAGGTTAATTAATCTAACACCTTGAGTTGCACGTCCCATAACGCGCAAATCTTCGATTGCCATTCTGATAGTCAACCCAGACTTATTAATAATCATTAAATCGTCTGCATCCGTCACAGCATTAATAGAAATCAACTTACCTGTTTTCTCCGTAATGTTAAGCGTTTTAACCCCTTTACCTCCACGGTTTGTAATTCTGTAAACATCTTCTCCGTCATCGTCAACCAATTTCGTACGTTTTCCGTATCCGTTTTCAGTTACAACTAAGATTTGAGATGTAGAAATATCGTTTTTATCCACCGTAACCATTCCGATTACTTCATCTGTTTCATCTTTTAAAGTAATTCCACGAACTCCAGAAGCTGTTCTTCCCATCGGACGTGTTTTAGTTTCTTCAAAACGAACTAATTTACCAGATTTAACCGCTAAGATAATTTGGCTCTCTCCATTTGTCAACTGAGCTCCAATTAACTCATCGCCTTCTTTAATTGTAATTGCAGCAACTCCATTGGCTCTTGGTTTAGAATATTTCTCTAAAGAAGTTTTCTTCACCTGACCTTGTTTTGTTACCATTACAAGATTATGCGTATTGATATAATCTTTGTCTTTTAAATCTTGCGTACAAATGAAAGCTTTTACTTTATCATCGCTTTCAATATTTACCAAGTTCTGAATTGCTCTACCTTTTGCCGTTTTGCTTCCTTCTGGGATTTCATAAACACGCATCCAGAAACATTTTCCTTTTTGGGTAAAGAACATCATATATTGGTGGTTTGTTGCCACAAACATGTGCTCTAAGAAATCCTGATCTCTTGTTCCGGCACTCTTCTGTCCAACCCCACCTCTATTTTGCGTTTTGTATTCTGTAAGATTTGTACGCTTGATATAACCTGCATGAGAAATTGTAATAACTACATTTTCGTCAGCAATCAAATCTTCAATACTTACATCTCCTCCTGAATATTCAATTTGAGAACGTCTTTCGTCACCGTATTTATCACGAATTTCTGTAAGCTCCTCTTTAATCAAATCTGTTCTCAAATTAACATCTGCCAATAAAGCTTTCAAATGCTCAATTAACTTCATTAATTCATCAAACTCAGCTCTTAATTTATCTTGCTCCAGACCTGTTAACTGACGCAAACGCATCTCAACAATAGCACGAGCTTGAATATCTGATAATTTAAATCTCTCGATTAATTTTTCTCTAGCTTCATCTGTATTTTTAGATCCTCTAATTAACGCAATTACTTCGTCGATATTGTCAGAAGCAATAATTAACCCTTCTAAGATATGAGCTCTCTCTTCTGCCTTACGTAATTCAAACTGTGTTCTTCTAACTACAACTTCGTGACGGTGCTCAATAAAATAATGAATCATATCTTTCAGATTCAACATTTGCGGGCGGCCTTTTACTAATGCAATATTATTTACACTAAAAGAAGATTGTAATGAAGTATATTTATATAAGGTATTTAAAACTACGTTTGGTGTAGCATCTCGTTTCAAGATATAAACGATACGCATACCATTTCTGTCAGATTCGTCACGAATGTTCGCAATACCTTCAATTTTTTTCTCGTTAACCAAATCAGCCGTACGTTTAATCATTTCGGCTTTGTTAACCTGATACGGAATTTCAGTAACAATGATACACTCTCTTCCGTCAACTTCTTCAAAACCAACTTTAGCACGCATTACAATACGTCCTCTACCTGTTTTAAATGCTTCACGAACGCCTTCATAACCATATATTACACCTCCCGTTGGAAAATCAGGAGCTTTAATATGCGTCATTAATTCATCAACCTCAATATCATTATTATCTAAATATGCTAAAGTACCATTGATAACCTCTGTTAAATTGTGTGGAGGCATATTGGTCGCCATACCAACCGCAATACCTGTTGCTCCATTTACTAATAAAGTAGGAACTCTTGTAGGCATTACTTTTGGCTCATATAAAGTATCGTCAAAGTTCAGCTGAAAATCAACTGTTTCTTTTTCGATATCTGCCATAATATCTTCTGAGATTTTACGCATTCTAGCCTCAGTATAACGCATTGCTGCAGGGCTGTCTCCATCGACAGAACCAAAATTACCTTGTCCGTCAACTAATAAATAACGCATACTCCATTCCTGCGCCATACGCACCATTGCATCATAAACAGAGGTATCACCGTGCGGGTGGTACTTACCCAGAACCTCCCCTACAATTCTCGCAGACTTTTTGTGGGCAGATCTTGAGGTTACACCTAAATCATACATTCCGTAAAGAACTCTTCGATGCACTGGTTTCAAGCCATCTCTAACATCAGGAAGTGCTCTCGATACAATTACTGACATCGAATAATCGATGTAAGCTGACTTCATTTCATCCTCTATGTTAATAGGAATTAACTTTTCTCCTTCAGACATAAGTTGTTATATTAAATAATTATATTAGTTTTCAAAGCGTGCCAAGATACGTTTTTTTAAAATTTTTTCAGCTATTTCCTTACACTTATTTAAATGATTTATTAACAACTTTATTTGAGCTTTTAGTTAATAAATTAAGCGTTTTTTAACTCTTTTATTGTCTTTTTTTTCGTCTATTAGCTGACAGTAGTTCTTGAAGGTACGGTTTTTGTTTTTAAAACAGTAATTCACTAAATTTACAATACCAATTATATATTATGGATGATAATTTTTCACCAAGAGTAAAAGATGTAATTACGTACAGTAAGGAAGAAGCTCTTCGTTTGGGCCACGACTTCATTGGTACAGAACATCTTATGCTAGGTATTTTGAGAGATGGTAACGGAAAAGCTATTCATATACTTAATAACCTAGCTGTCGATTTAGAACATTTACGCAGAAAAGTAGAAGTACTTAGCCCTGCCAACTTGAGCGTTGAAGTAAATGCAGAAAAGAAAAACCTTCATCTTACCCGACAGGCCGAAAGAGCCCTGAAGACCACTTTTCTTGAAGCAAAAGTATTTCAAAGTTCATCGATAAGCACGGCACATTTGCTGTTATGTATCTTGAGAAACGAAAACGATCCAACAACCAAGCTATTGAATAAACTTAAAATAGATTATGACGTAGCTAAAGAACAGTATTTAAATATGACTCCAAACGAAGAAGAATTCTTAGAAAACTTGCCAAGAAACGAATCATATAATGATGATTCAGGACAAGATGACAGTCTTAAAGAAAGCAGCTTTAATAATCCCGCCAATAAGTCAAACAAAAAATCTAAGACTCCAGTTTTAGATAATTTTGGGAGAGATTTAACAGAAATGGCTGAAGAAGGAAAATTAGATCCTGTTGTAGGACGTGAAAAAGAAATTGAGCGTGTATCGCAAATTTTAAGCCGTAGAAAAAAGAACAATCCGCTTCTTATTGGAGAACCTGGAGTTGGTAAATCTGCTATTGCAGAAGGGCTTGCTCTACGTATTATCCAAAAGAAAGTATCGCGTATTCTTTTCCATAAACGTGTTGTAACTCTTGATCTAGCAAGTTTAGTTGCAGGAACAAAATACAGAGGACAATTTGAAGAAAGAATGAAAGCCGTAATGAACGAGCTTGAGAAAAACGACGATATTATTCTTTTTATAGATGAGATCCATACTATTGTGGGAGCTGGAGGAGCAACAGGTTCGCTTGATGCTTCAAACATGTTCAAACCTGCATTAGCTAGAGGTGAAATCCAATGTATTGGTGCCACTACTCTTGACGAGTACAGACAATATATTGAGAAAGATGGTGCTTTAGAAAGACGTTTCCAAAAAGTAATTGTTGAGCCAACTTCAGTTGAAGAAACAATCGCTATTTTGAATAATGTAAAAGATAAATACGAAGATCACCACAATGTGACTTACACTCCAGAAGCTATCGAAGCCTGCGTTAAGCTAACGAACAGATATATGTCTGAGCGTTTCTTACCAGACAAAGCGATCGATGCAATGGATGAAGCTGGTTCACGCGTGCACATCACTAACATTGATGTTCCAAAACAAATTTTGGATCTAGAACGTCAATTGGAAGAAGTTCGCGAAATGAAAAATATGGTTGTTAAAAAACAAAAATATGAAGAAGCAGCCAAACTTCGCGATGACGAAAAACGTATCGAAAAAGATCTTGCTTTAGCACAAGAACAATGGGAAGAAGATTCTAAAAACAACAGAATTGAAGTTACAGAAGATAATGTAGCCGATGTTGTTTCTATGATGACTGGAATTCCTGTAAACAGAATTGCACAAACAGAAAGCAACAAATTGGCTCAATTGCCTGAATTGATTCAGAATAAAGTAATTGGTCAAAATGAAGCTGTTTTAAAAATCGCTCGTTCTATTCAACGTAACAGAGCCGGACTTAAAGATCCGAACAAACCAATTGGTTCATTCATTTTCTTAGGTCAGACTGGGGTTGGTAAAACACAATTGGCTAAAGTATTAGCAAAAGAATTATTTGATTCTGAAGATGCTTTAGTTCGTATTGATATGAGCGAATACATGGAGAAATTTGCGATTTCTCGTTTAGTTGGAGCGCCTCCAGGATACGTTGGATACGAAGAAGGCGGTCAATTGACTGAAAAAGTTCGCAGAAAACCTTACTGTGTGGTTCTTTTAGATGAGATCGAAAAAGCGCATCCAGATGTATTCAACATGATGCTTCAAGTTTTAGATGACGGATATTTAACAGATAGTTTAGGTCGTAAAATTGACTTTAAAAACACTATCATTATTATGACATCTAACGTTGGTGCTCGTCAATTAAAAGACTTTGGACAAGGTGTTGGATTCGGAACTGCTGCAAGAACAGCTCAAGCTGATGAAAATTCGAAAAGCATTATCGAAAATGCATTGAAGAAAACCTTTGCTCCTGAGTTCTTAAACAGAATTGATGACGTAATTGTATTTAATGCATTAGAAAAAGCTGATATCGATTTGATTATCGAAATCGAATTGAAAAAACTATATTCTCGTATTGCAGAGTTAGGCTACAAATTAAGCTTAACAGACAAAGCAAAAGCGTTTATTGCCGAAAAAGGTTTTGACAAACAGTTTGGAGCTAGACCGCTAAAAAGAGCAATTCAGAAATATGTTGAAGATTTGCTAGCCGAAGAAATCATCACTTCAAAAATTCATTCTGGTGATGAAATCTTGATGGACTTAAAAGATGATTCACAAGAATTATCAGTAGATATTCATAAAGCCGAAGAGCCAACGAATCAATAAATTAGTTTAAATTTATAACATTCATAATATGCCCGTTACGTTTTCATAACATAACGGGTATTTTTTTTATTAAAAATCACTATCTTTAGTAAAAGCAAATAGCTATTTTTGAATTTAAATTCTATAATAAAAAACAAAATATGCTTCAAAACAAAGTCATTTTAGGCAGCGAAGAATGGTGCTCATTTCCAGAACTAGGAATCCCGACAATTAAAGCTCGTGTAGATTCTGGTGCCAAAACTTCGGCAATGCACGCTTTAAACATAGCGCCTTTTATAAAAAATGATGCTAATTGGGTTAAATTCGACATTAATCCGATTCAGAATAATATCAAAACCATTATTCATTGCGAAGCGCCTTTGGTTGATAAACGAATTGTAAAAAGTTCAAGCGGTTTTAGAGAACATCGTTATGTAATTCAAACCAGCTTAAAAATTGGCGATGCCAAATGGCCAATCGAAATGACTTTGACCAATCGCGATTCTATGGGATTTAGAATGCTTTTAGGGCGCGAAGCCATGAGCGGAAGGGTTTTAGTCGATCCTGAACAAAAATATCTTTTAGGACAGCCTACAGCAGAATCTTTAAAAGAATTATACCAAAACTCTGAAAAAGCAAAAACTGGTTTACGAATTGGCCTTTTAGCCAGTAATCCAGAATTATACAGCAACAAAAGAATCATGGAAGCCGGCGAAATGCGCGGCCATGAAATGCATTTTCTTAATATCAAGGAATGCTATATGAAACTGGATGCCAAAAAACCTGAGATTCATTACAGAGGCGGAAAAATCTTAAACGAGTTTGATGCTATTATTCCGAGAATTCGTCCGAGCATTACTTTTTATGGTTGTGCATTAACACGTCAGTTTGAAGCATTAAAGGTTTTTGTTCTAAATTCAGCTACAGCAATCACTCAATCTCGAGATAAACTGTATTCTTTACAATTATTACTAAACAGCGGAATTGATATTCCAACTACAGGATTTGCCAATTCTCCGCTTGATACAGACAATTTAATTAAAATGGTTGGCGGTTCACCTTTAATTGTAAAATTATTGGAAGGAACACAAGGAAAAGGTGTTGTTTTGGCCGAAACCAAAAAAGCTGCAGAAAGTGTAATCAATGCCTTTAAAAGTTTAAATGCCAACATTTTGGTTCAGGAATTCATTAAAGAAGCCAACGGAAAAGACATTCGCTGTTTTGTGATTGACGGAAAAGTAGTTGCCGCAATCCAACGTGAGGCTATGCCTGGCGAATTTAGAGCAAACATCCACCTTGGCGGAACTGCATCTGTTATTAAAATTACTCCTGAAGAGAAAAAGATCGCGATTAAAGCCGCAAAAGCTATGGACTTAAAAGTAGCTGGCGTTGATATTATTCGTTCTTCTAAAGGTCCGTTATTGTTAGAAGTTAACTCTTCTCCAGGTCTTGAAGGAATTGAAGGCGCCACTAACAAAGACGTAGCTGGAGAAATGATCAGAGCTATTGAAAAGAATTTTAAATTGTAATTAAGTTCATTCAAATTTAATTTCTCATAAATAATTTAGCAGCTTTGTCAAAGTTTAAAACTTTGACAAAGCTTTTTTATTTAACTTTAAAATAAAAAACATGGCTTTTCCTTATTTAGATATAATTATTCGAAGCGTTGCCGTTTATTTCTTCATGACAATTGCTTTACGAATATTCGGCAAAAAAGAACTTTCGCAATTAAATACCGCTGACATTATTCTTATTTTATTAATCAGCAACTCTGTCCAAAATGCGATGGTTGGTCCCGACACAAGTTTAATTGGAGGATTGGTTGCAGCATTGGTTTTGTTTTCGATCAACTTTGTTATTAAGAAATTGACAAAAAGATTCAAAACTCTTGGCGATTTATTGCTAGACAAACCTGAAATATTAATTCATGACGGTATATTAGACTTTCAAACTTTAAGCCGATTAGATGTTTCGCACGAAGAACTAAAAGAAGCAGCACGCGAACACGGTTTAGAACATCTCACAGATATTAAACTTGCAATGCTTGAAATTGATGGGACTATAAGTATAATTTCAAAAGATCAAAAACATCTTAAACAAACACACTACAAGCGAAAACACAATCATAAAAACCTTCAAAAACTTTGATTTTACTTCCCGACTTGAATTCTAACCGCGCCTAAACCATCTTTAAAATCATCTGCTTTTTCGTATTTCGGAGTTACAATTTCTTTTCCTTCTTTGTCTACAAAACCGTACTTTCCGTCCAATTTCACTACAGCAATTCCATCTTTAAAAGATTCGATCAAATCATATTTTACAGAAGTTATTTCTTTTCCAGTTTTATCAATCAATCCGTATTTATCACCTGATTTCACTTGAATTAATTCATCATTCAAAACCATGAAATCGTATTTTACTGGCACGATTTCTTTCCCATCATTATCCAAAACGCCATACTTGTTTTCCTGTTTTACAATTGACGCATTATCTTTAAAATAAAAATTCATATCGTACTTTATAGGAACTACAATTTTCCCTTCCTCACTAATCACCCCAAACTTATTATTAGATTCTACTACTGCAAAACCTTCCTTAAAATTCTGAACATGATCATAAATTGGAGCAACAACCTCTTTCCCAATCTGATCTACAATACCAAATTTGCCATTTAGTTTCACAACAGCAAACCGATCTGCAAAGTCAATTATTTCATCATATTTTGGGCTTATTTCCTCTCCGACAACATCAATAAACCCCCATTTATTATTCAGTTTAACAGCCGTTATTTCAGGAGATAAAGTTTTTGCATCATCGTATTTTTTAGTCAACAATACATCCGAAGATTTAATTAAATATTGGGCTTTAGCATTTTTATTGCTTACCACTATCCAATTCTGTTTGTTTATTATTTCATCATAAATACAGCGGATAACTTCTTTTCCGGTTTTATCTACTACGCCGCTTTTGCCTTTTAATTGTACAACAGCGAAACCACTTTCAAATGCGCTAATGCCGTCATATTTACAAGGAACTATTTCTTTTCCTGTCTGATCGACAAAACCATATTTAAAAGATTTTTCTTTTGATTGAGCAAAACCAGTTTTTACAATCAGCATTAAAACCAATACAATTATTTTCTTCATTATCTTAAATATTAAACTATTTCCAAAAGTCTGCAAGATTGGCTATTCCTATAGCCTCTAAAAGCTTTTATACTTTTACTTTAAAACAAATTAAAACAAAAAAAACCGATTTCAGATTTGAAATCGGTTTTCTATATTAACAAAATGTGATTTACTTTTCACATTTTACAAAATTCATTTTCTCAGATTAAATAAAGACGCTTAGAATAAAATAAACCAAACCTGCCAATAAAGCTGAAATTGGAATAGTTAAGATCCAAGCCCAGATTAAACTTACTGTAACTCCCCATCTAACAGCAGAAACACGTTTTGTTAATCCAACACCAATAATAGAACCTGTAATAGTATGCGTTGTACTTACCGGAATTTTTAAGTGCTCTGTAAAGTAAAGTGTCAAAGCTCCTGCAGTTTCTGCCGCAACACCTTCAAACGAACTTACTTTCGTGATTTTAGAACCCATTGTTTTCACAATTTTCCATCCACCGCTCAAAGTTCCTGCTGCAATTGCAGAATAACATGCTAACGGAATCCAGCTTGGCATAACACCTTTGATACCTGCATCATCATTTGGAAGTACAACATCTAACCAAGCATCCATATGAACTCCTGGATTTGTATTGATATAAACCGCTACAGCTGCAGCGATAATACCCATTACTTTTTGAGAATCGTTTCCTCCGTGACCTAAACTAAATGCTGCAGAAGATAATAACTGCATTTTCTTTAAAGCCGCATCTGCCTGATGAAGATTTAAGCTACTGAATATCAAACAAAATCCGCTTACTGTCAAGATAATGAAAGCAACCAAAAACCATTTAATATTATGAGAATCAAAAACTACACTCCAAAAATGAGATTCAAAACGAGGTTTTCCGTGTTCTAGAATTTCTTCATAAGAAACCATTTGATAATACACGAAAACAACAGTAGCAATCATTAACGCTATAGTAAAAATCTTAGGTCCAATTGTTTTACGAGAAGCATTTAAAAGCCAAATCGAAATTAAATAAGAAGCCAATGCTCCAATTAATGGCGCTAAAACGATAAATGCAATAATGATAAGAACCCCCGAAGGCATTGCCCCGTCTTTTCCTGCTTTATACCAGCTTACAATTTCATACCAGTAATGAGTTGCTCCATCTTCTCCAACATAACCAGAGAAGCCATGTACAGCGATAGCATGTGCTACTGCAGCCCCTGCAAAACCTCCAATAAGTGTATGAGAAGAACTTGAAGGAATTCCTAACCACCAAGTCAATAAATTCCAACAGATTGCAGCGATAACTCCAGCCAAAATTACGACTAGGTTAATTTCCATGGTATGGGCTGTTTTAGCAACAGTATCTGCAACACCAAATCCGAAAACCCAATACGCCAGAAAGTTAAAAAATGCTGCCCAAACAACCGCCTGAAAAGGTGTCAAAACCTTTGTTGCAACAACAGTCGCTATAGCATTTGCCGCATCATGAAAACCATTGATGTAATCAAAAATTAAGGCAAGCACTATAATTAATATAAGTATAGTCATAAGATTATAACTTCAGATTGAAAAATTGAATTAAGAATGTTTTACAGAAATAGATTCTAGTATGTTCGCAACACTCTTACATTTATCTGTTGCTGATTCTAAAACAGATAACACTTCTTTATATTTAATAATATTTTTAGCGTCTGTTTCGTTTTCAAAAATTTCAAAAACTGCTTTGTTATAAACGTTATCAGATTTGTTTTCTAGTTTGTTAATTCTAGCACACGCATCTTTAATAACTTTAAAGTTTTGTAAGTTTCTCAACTCTTTTACTGCACTGTCAATGTTTTGACAAGCTTCAAGGTTGATTTCTGTCATTTTTCTGATAGATTTTGTAATCTTATCAACTTGATACAATCTCATACGGCTAGATGCACCGTGAAGGTAATCTGCAACGTTGTCAATTGAAGTAATTAACGTATGAATATCTTCTCTGTCAAACGGCGTAATAAAGTTTCTGCTTAACTCTAAGTTAGTCTGACGAGTAATGTCTTCTCCTTTTTGTTCTAATTCGTCAATCTTTTGAAAAAGAATTTCTCTTTCTTTTAATGGTAAATTTACAGCTTCGTGTAAGTTAGAAGCTAATTCAATTAAATTGCTTGAAGCTTCTTCAAAAAGTGGAAAGAATTTTTTGTCTTTCGGCACTAAAAATTGGAAAATACTGTTTATTGACATTGTTTTATTTTTGATAGCGCAAAATTACCTTCAATAACACGTTTCAGTGTTAAGCCATTGTTAACAAATCGTTTTCAATTTGAAAACTCGAAAGGAATAAAACCGTGTTTTCTATGTCATTATGTAAGATTCTATCTTCTTTTACCAAAGGCACAACTTCTCTGTAGCTGTTTAAGAACATTTCGATAAAACCACTTGATTTTAAAGGCTCTCTATAAGCAATTGCCTGAGATGCATTTAATAATTCGATCGCTAGAATACGCTCCAAATTATCAAGAATACGTAAGGCTTTTGTAGCACCGTTTGCTCCCATACTCACGTGATCTTCCTGTCCGTTGCTTGAAACAATGCTATCAATACTCGCTGGCGTTGCCAATTGTTTGTTCTGACTTGCAATACTTGCTGCAGTATATTGCGGAATCATAAATCCTGAATTTAATCCTGGATTGTCTACCAAAAATGCTGGAAGATTTCTCAATCCTGAAATTAACTGATACGTTCTTCTTTCAGAAATGCTTCCTAATTCTGCCAAAGCAATTGCCATAAAGTCTAAAGCCAATGCTAAAGGCTGTCCGTGGAAATTTCCTCCAGAAATAATCTGATCGGCTTCTATAAATATATTAGGATTATCTGTAACTGAGTTGATTTCTGTTTTGAATACTTTTCGAACATAATCAATTGCGTCTTTTGAAGCTCCATGAACCTGCGGCATACAACGGAAAGAATACGGATCCTGAACGTGTTTCTTTTCTTGAGTGATAATTTCACTTCCGTCTAAGAATTCAGTGATTCTTTGTGCGGTTACGATTTGCCCTTTATGCGGACGTATATAATGTATCAATTCGTTAAATGGCTCAATTCTTCCATCAAAACCTTCTAATGAAATAGTTCCGATTAAATCTGCCAAGTACGAATATTTATAAGCTTTAATTAAAATGTGGGCTCCATAAGCACTCATAAACTGAGTTCCGTTCAATAAAGCCAAACCTTCTTTTGACTGTAAAACGATTGGCTCCCAATTAAACTGCTTCAAAATTTCAGCAGAAGCTACTTTTTTTCCTTCAAACAATACAATTCCTTCTCCAATTAAAGGCAAAGATAAATGTGCCAATGGCGCTAAATCTCCAGAAGCTCCAAGCGAACCTTGAGTATATATTATTGGCAGAATATCATTATTGTAAAAGTCAACCAAACGCTGCAAAGTGATCAATTGAACTCCTGAATGTCCATAGCTTAAAGATTGGATTTTAAGCAACAACATCATTTTTACAATTTCTGCAGGAACTTCTTCACCTGTACCGCAAGAGTGCGATTTTACAAGATTTTCTTGAAGTTTAGATAAATTCTCATTAGAGATTTTCACACTATATAAAGACCCGAAACCTGTATTGATACCATAAATTGGTGCAGTATGCGATGCCATTTTCTTATCTAAATAATCGCGGCATTTCTGAACATTTACTTTAGCTTCTTCAGATAATTCAAGCACTTTATTTTGACTTAAAATTTCTTGTAATGTTTCTAAAGTAATCGTTTCTGAACTTATATAATGAATCTCTCTCATGATGATTTTAAATTTTAAACGCCAAAATTCAACAAATCAATATTAAAAAGCAACATTTTATCACAATAATTAAGATTTCTATAAAAGCTCTTAACATACTTTAAACCGCTATTCAAATCAAAACATCTCTTTTTTACCCGTTTTTTATATGTTTTTAAGCTAAACATCAATCCTTTGCAAAGGTTCATTCCATAAAAATTGCTGTTCAAAATATGCCAAAACATCAATTTAACATATTCAATTTTAACAAATACTCAATATTGATTTATAGAGATTTGAATTATTAAAATATTCGCAAAAAAGCTTTTTGGGTTTTTAACTCTTGTAAAAAGCTGTACTTTTGAAAAATCAAAAATGAAAAGTAACAGCATAAAATATCAATCTACAATTATTACAGCTCAAACAGGAGTTGCAATTGCTGCTACCATTATTACTACTACAACTACTACTACCCCTTAGGGGTATACATTTTTACATATAATCCTAGGTTACCTATACTTTTTTCTTGAAAGAAGAGAGTTATTGGATACATAAAAAACATTTACAAAAAAAGTCGCAGTTTTCAGTTTCAGTTCACAGTTGATAACCTTTGAACCTTTGTCACTCAAAATCTTTGCACCTTATTAAAAAATATCATACAAAATGAAAGTATTAAAATTTGGCGGAACTTCGGTAGCCAATGCTCAAAATATAAAACTCGTTCTCGAAATTGTCAATCAAAAAGCAAAACAGGATCAACTCGTTGTAGTAGTTTCTGCTTTAAGCAAAGTAACTGATTTACTGCAATTGGCAGCGGCAAAAGCAGCGGCAAACGACGAAAGCTTTAGAGAGGTTGTGGCTGAAATCGAGAAAAAACACCTTGACACACTTAAAGAACTTATTCCCGTTAGCGAACAAAGCAGTCTTTTAAGCCATGTAAAAAGAATCATCAACCATTTAGAAACTTTATTGGACGGCTGTTTCTTGCTTGGCGAATTATCTCCAAGAACTGCCGATACTATTTTAAGTTTTGGAGAATTGCTATCGTCATTCATTATTGCTAAAGCCTATGAGCAAATCAGCAAAGATGCAGTTTATAAAGACAGCCGTGAATTAATTAAAACAGATAATAACTTCGGAAAAGCGGTTGTAAACTTCGAAGTTTCGAATAAATTAATTCAGGAATATTTTGCTGAAAACAAAGCCAAAATCAACATCATGCCTGGATTTATTGCGCAGACTCTTGACGGAATCACTTCGACTTTAGGACGCGGAGGTTCTGATTATACTGCTGCCATTATCGCTGGAGCAATCAACGCTGAACAATTGGAAATCTGGACTGACGTAAACGGAATGTTTACTGCCAACCCTAAAATTGTGAAACAAGCACAGCCAATTGCAAATATCTCTTATCAAGAAGCGATGGAATTGTCGCACTTTGGAGCAAAAGTTTTGTATCCGCCAACAATTCAGCCGGTTTTAAGAAAAAATATTCCAATTTTAATCAAAAATACTTTTGAACCAGAAGCTGAGGGAACTTTGATTTCGAATCAGATTTCATCAAAAGATACCGTTGTAAAAGGAATTAGCCATATCGATCATATTTCGCTTTTAACTTTAGAGGGTCCAGGAATGATTGGAGTTGCAGGTTCATCAAGACGTTTGTTCGAAGTATTATCTCAAGAAAAAATCAACGTTATTTTTATTACTCAAGCTTCTTCTGAGCATTCAATTTGTATCGGAATTTTGAATTCTGATGCTGATAATGCCGAAGCTGCGATTAATAGAGCTTTTGAAATCGAAATTTCACAAAACAAAATCGATCCTTGTTATGTAGAAAAAGACCTTTGCATTATTGCTCTAGTTGGTGAAAACATGAAAAATCATCAAGGTTTAAGCGGAAGAATGTTCAGCACTTTAGGAAAAAACAACGTAAACATTCGTGCGATTGCGCAAGGTGCTTCTGAAAGAAATATCTCGACTGTAATCAACGAAAGAGACGTTAAAAAAGCGTTGAATACTTTACACGAAAATTTCTTCGAAGAAAACACAAAACAGCTGAACTTATTTGTAATGGGAGTTGGAAATGTGGGTGAAAAATTCATCGAACAGATCCACAATCAAAGAAAGTTTTTAAAAGACAATTTAAAGATCAACGTTCGCGTAATTGCTTTGTCTAATTCTAGAAAAATGATTTTTGATGAAGACGGAATTTCATTAAAAAATTGGGAGGCCGCTTTAAGCGAAGGAGAACCTGCAAGTATAGACGGATTCATCAAACGTGCGGAAGAATTGAATTTACGCAACAGTATTTTTGTAGACATCACTGCAAATGCAACGGTTTCTGAAGCATACGAGAAATTCTTAAAAGAAAGTATTGCCGTTGTAACTTGCAACAAAATTGCTTGTTCTTCTGCTTATGACAATTATAAAAAATTAAAAAGCTTATCTCGCCAATACAATGCTCCTTTCTTGTTTGAAACAAATGTTGGTGCTGGATTGCCAATTATTGATACGGTAAAAAATCTGATTGCATCTGGAGATAAAGTGCACAAAATTCAGGCGGTTTTATCTGGAAGTTTGAACTTTATTTTCAACAACTTTGACGAAAACAACTCTTTCCACGATGTGGTAAAAGAAGCTGGAGTTCAAGGTTTCACAGAACCAGATCCAAAAATCGATTTAAGCGGGATCGACGTAGCGCGTAAAATCCTAATCTTAATTCGCGAAAGCGGTTACGAAATGGATATTGACGCCATTGCAAACGAATCATTCTTGCCAGCAGAATGTTTAGCAACAACAAACAACGAAGATTTCTTCGCATCGTTAATCAAACACGCTGCTCATTTTGAGAACATTTATAAAGAAGCTTTAGCCAAAGATTCAAGATTGAAATACGTAGCGCAATTCGAAAACGGAAATGCAAGCGTAGGTCTGCAATTCATCCCGAAAGATCATCCTTTCTACAATCTGGAAGGAAAAGACAATATCGTATTGTTCTACACAGATCGTTACGTAGACCAACCTTTATTGATCAAAGGAGCTGGTGCCGGAGCAGCGGTAACAGCATCAGGAATTTTTGCTGACGTTATTCGAATAGGTAATGTTTAGCCACTAAGACACTAAGACGCTAAGTTTCTAAGTTTTTTTTTATACTTAGCATCTTAGAAACTTAGTATCTCAGAAACTATAAAAATAAACTTTGTGACTTTGTGCCTTCGTGGCAAAAACCAAAAAAATGAAAGAAATAAAATTATTCTGTCCAGCTACAATTGCCAACCTCTCATGCGGATTTGACGTATTGGGACTTTGCTTAGACAATGCGGGCGATGAAATGATTGTTCGAAAAGTCGATCAAAAAGGAGTTCGAATCACTAAAATTGTCGGTGCCGATTTGCCTTTGGAAACCGAGAAAAACGTTTCTGGAGTTGCGGCTTTGGCAATGCTTGAAACTTTAGACGAATTGGACTTCGGATTCGAAATCGAAATTTATAAAAACATCAAAGCGGGAAGCGGTATCGGAAGCAGTGCTGCAAGTTCTGCTGGAGCGGTTTTCGGAATCAATGAATTATTGGGAAGACCGTATTCTCGTAAAGATTTGGTTCAGTTTGCGATGCAGGGCGAGAAATTAGCCAGCGGAAACGCGCATGCCGACAACGTTGCTCCTGCCCTTTTAGGCGGATTTACTTTGGTAAGAAGCTACGCGCCACTTGATATTATAAGAATAGACAGTCCAGAGGAATTGTACGCAACAGTTGTTCACCCGCAAATTGAATTGAAAACTTCTGACGCACGTTCGGTTTTGAAACAAAACGTTTCTCTAAAAAGCGCCATCATGCAATGGGGAAATGTAGGCGGATTAGTTGCAGGACTTTATACCAAAGATTACGAATTAATCGGACGTTCGCTTCATGATGAAATCGTTGAGCCTTTAAGAAGTGTTTTAATTCCAGGTTTCGACCAAATCAAACAAACGGCTTACGAAAACGGTGCTTTAGGTTCTGGAATTTCAGGTTCTGGTCCATCAATCTTCGCTTTAAGCCGAGGAAAAAACACCGCCGACCAAATCGCAAAAGCCATGAGCGACGTTTACGAAAAAATGAATTTACCATATGAAATTCACGTCTCGAAAATTAATCCGGATGGCGTAAGAATTATATAAAACAAGTAACTAGTACTTAGTAATTAGTCCTTAGCTTCAAAAACTAAAGACTAATCACTAGGGACTAATCACTAATCACTAAAATAATGAAATACTACAGTTTAAACCATAATGCCCCAAAAGTTTCTTTTCAAGAAGCTGTTATACAAGGATTAGCAACTGACAAAGGATTATATTTCCCAGAAAGCATTACACCGCTTGATCCTTCTTTTTTTGATGAAATCGAAAGTTTAAGTGACGAAGAAATTGCTTTTGAAGCGATTAAACAATTTGTTGGCGACGAAATCCCAGCAGAAAAACTAAAAGAAATCATTGCCGAAACTTTAGTTTTTGATTTTCCAGTAGTGAAAGTCGAAGACGGAATCTATTCGTTAGAATTATTTCACGGGCCGACAATGGCTTTTAAAGACGTTGGAGCGCGTTTTATGTCACGTTGTTTGGGCTATTTCAATAAAGACAAAAAAGACGCTAAAAACACGGTTTTAGTAGCGACTTCCGGAGATACAGGCGGAGCGGTTGCGAGCGGATTTCTAGGCGTTGACGGCGTTAATGTTGTGATTTTATATCCGTCTGGAAAAGTGAGCGATATTCAGGAAAAACAATTGACTACTTTAGGGCAAAACATAAAAGCACTAGAAGTTGACGGTGTTTTTGACGATTGTCAGGATATGGTAAAAAAAGCGTTTTTAGATGAAACTTTAGCGCATAAAAACCTGACTTCGGCGAATTCTATCAATATTGCGCGCTGGTTACCTCAAATGTTTTATTTCTTCTTTGCTTACAAAGCGTTGAAAAGCCAAAACAAACCTTTAGTTTTCTCTTGCCCAAGCGGAAACTTCGGGAATATCTGTGCCGGAATTATGGCAAAGAAATTAGGTTTACCAATTGAACATTTCGTTGCTTCTACAAACGTAAACGACACCGTGCCAAGATTCTTAGAAAACGGAAAATACGACCCGAAACCTTCTAAAGCAACAATTTCTAACGCAATGGACGTTGGAAACCCAAGCAACTTTATTAGAATTCAGGAATTGTACAATAATGACTTAAAAGCTTTCGAAAAAGACTTTTCTTCTTATAGTTATACGGATGAAGAAACGCTTGAAGCAATGAAACACATCTACAATCTACCTGAAGGTTATATCGCAGAACCGCACGGCGCTGTTGGTTATTTAGGTTTGAAAAAAGAACTGGAGAAACACCCTAACGCCATTGGTATTTTCTTAGAAACAGCGCATCCTATTAAATTCTTAGATGTTGTTGAACCGGCTTTAGGAATTACACTTCCGATACCTGCTCAAATTGAGAGTGTTATTAATGAGGAGAAAGTTAGTGTGAAGATTGGGACTTATGAGGAGTTGAAAGCTTTCTTGGGGTAACAATTTATCTCTTAGCAAAATTCTATACATAAACCGATTAAAATATTTTAATCGGTTTATTTTATTTAAAATCTATTTTTTGTAGTACTCATTCTAATTAACACGAATTAATTTATATTTGAAAAAGAAAAGCACAACATGAAAAAACCAGATCAAATAATTAAAATTGAAAATATTTTGAAAATTGTACTTTCTGAATACACTTTAAAGGATTATAAGATTGGTTACATAGATAATAGAAATACATACGAAATTAATAATGTTGGAGAAATTATTGGTTTGAATTTAATAGGTAATAATATAAATGATATTTATTTCCTAGAAGATCTCGCAGCTTTAAAATCTTTAAGTTTAGCAAAAAATAAAATTTCCGACTTATCGCCAATAAAAAATTTAAAGTTACTAGAAAATTTAGATTTAGATCACAACGAAATTAAAGATATTTCTTCGCTTAGCGGTTTGACAAACCTCACTTCGTTAATTATTTGGCGCAATAAAATATCAAATATTTCAGCATTAAAGAAATTAAATAAATTATCATTTTTAGATCTTTCATACAATCATATATATGACATTTCTGTAATGAGCAATTTTTCGGAATTGACAGAATTAATATTATGGGGAAATATCATCGATGATATATCAAGTCTTGAAGAGCTAAATAATTTAAAAATTTTAAATCTGGGTGCAAATCAAATAAATGACGTATCAAATTTAAAAAACTTAAAAAGTTTAAAAGAAATAAATCTAGAATATAATTCAATTTCTGATATCACAACATTATTAAAAATTAAAAACCTAGAAAATGTTTTTTTAAATGGAAATAAAAAAATCGAAGTAGACTTTCCGGCAGAAGTTCTTAATGCAGATTGGCAAGCAGTAAAACTTTACTCTGAAAACTCAAAAAAAAATGTTCCATTTAAAAATGTCAAAATACTATTATTAGGAAATCCCAACATAGGTAAATCAAATCTTTTAGAATATTTAGAAACAAATGAAATACCACAAAGAAATGAATTAACACATGGTGTTGTTTACAAAAAAATCACAATTAATGATATTAACTTCCACATTTGGGATTTTGGAGGACAAGAATATTTCCATGCAACTCATAAATTATTTTTTAGTCCAAATGCATTAAATATTGTTTTATGGGGTAAACATCAAGCGAGAATAAACGAAGAGTTAAATAATCAAAACTTTGACTTAGATTATTGGTTACGCACAATTGAACAATTAACTAAAATTGATAAACCACAAGAAGTTTTAGTTATCGAAAACAAAACAGATTTAAACAATCCAAAATACAGTGCAACTCCTCAAAATCAAATCAAATATGTTGAAAATTATAAATCATTACATATTTCATTTTTAGATTTGTGTCTATTAGAATTAAAAAAAACAGAAAATTTTAAAGATAGTCTTATCCAACTTTCAAAAGAAATTATTTCAAATTTTAATTACCCTGCTTTTTTTGAAGTATTTTGGAAAAGAATTGAAAACTTAGACAAAGATTTTGTTACGATTGAAGAAATAAATAATAGACCACGTATTGAAAATACAATATCAGCAGTAAAAATATTTCACAATATGGGAATGCTTTTATACTTTCCTGATATCATAGCCAATAAAGTTTTTGTAAAACCACAAGCTTTACTTGAATTATTATACGAGAAGGTTCTAGGTCAAGATAAAAAAGATCGTCTTAGTAAAATTGAAATTCAAAATGCAATAAGTGGAAATTCTCTACAACTAAGCGTTGAGGAAATAATTGCTTTGTTAAAGTACTTCGATTTATGCTTTGAAATACATGAAGAAAAAAACACTTACTTTATTCCACAATATTTAAAAGAACAAAATCCTTTCGTAATAGTTTTTGAAAAAAATACTTTCGAATTTTGTAATATAAAGGTCAAATCAGACCATTACTTAATGAGTTTAGCAATGCTAAAAGTCTTTACAAAATACGGCAATAATGTAAAAAGTAAAGATAATAAGGACTATTTATTTTGGAATAATGGCATAATTATAGAAAAAGAAGATCAAATACTTATGATAAAATTTGATCGGGAAAATCAAACCATCGAATTATATCAATCCAAAAATAACTCTAATTTTAATTTACAAAGAGAGATTATTGATTTTATCTTAAAAATACCTCATGTCGGCGCTATAACAATTAAATCAAATTATTCTAAAGATATTGTTTGGGATGTTAATTGGAATTCAACATATTTTGATGTGTTAGTAAGCATTAATGGTGAATATTATGTTTCGTGGAAAAAATTAGAAGAAGATCAAGAATTAACTCAAATTAAAACATACAAATACAACACTCTAAACAAAATTGAAGATGAAAAAATTGAAGAAACATCTAGATTCAACAAGTTTTTATTTAGCAATTCAAAAGACATAATTATGTTAGAAAAAGAAAGTGAAAAACCTATTATAAATAACATTCTTAATTTTAATGGTAACGTAAATAATCACGGCACAATTGCCAGTAATGTTGAACAAGCAACAACACATAATATTTCTGAATCATTAACAAAATCTAACAATAAATTAGGATTATCGAGCGAAGAAGAAAAAGCTTTAAAAAACTGGAAAAACAAATCATTATTTTTAATCTTATTTGCATTATTCTTTACAATTTTAGCAGTCATAATTTACTTCTATGAATTTGCTTTTATAATGAGTCCTCAAGACTGGACTACTTTCAAAAATGGAAAATCTAGTAATTTAATAATTTACATAATAACTACTATTTGGACGGCATGGATTTTAAAAATGATATATGACAGGTTTTATGATGTATCAAAGGAAAACTCTTTTATAGATTTATATCGAAAAAAAAACAAATAATATAGGTATTATTAAAAAACATTAATCTGTCTTACACACTAGTGTTTCCTGCTAGCGCGAGCGTCCCGTTCGTGAACACAAAGAAATTCAAGAATACTAAAATGTGCACGAGCGAGACGCTCGCGCTAGCAACAAAAACATAAAAAAAGAGACCTCATCAAAGGTCTCTTTTCAATTTAATATATCTTCAAAACGTTTATTTCCCGCTCAATAATTTCTCCAAATACTCCACTTTATCTTTTTCTGCTTGCACCAAACGTTCGTAAAGTTCAACAACTTTATCTAAAGGATTAAAAGTACAATTATAATCCCCTGCTAGCGCGAGCGTCCCGCTCGTGAACACAAAGAAATTGAAAAACCAACTGGAACAGGCACGAGCGGAACGCTCGCGCTAGCAATAGAGCAAAAAAAGAGAACTTTCATAATTCATATAAATCATTGTTTTTTTTAAAACTTACAATTAATTAGACCAACATCTTTTTGCAATATTAAAAATCAATTGCCTCCAGCTTTAGCTGGAGGTTTTGTTTTAGACAATAAAAAGGCTTTAGCCAAAAAACACAAAAGATTAGGCTAAAGCCATTTTCTGCTCTAACTTTGTTCCTCCAGCTAAAGCTGGAGGCAATTCAATTTTGTCTTTTGCTAAAGCAAAATTTAAATTCAAAACTTAAAAATTACAGCATAGCATTACCATGATTACAAAAGCATTACTCGAAGATATTCCCGCATTAACCATCTTAATCAATTCAGCCTACAGAGGCGAAACTTCTAAAAAAGGGTGGACTACCGAAGCACATTTACTAGAAGGAAAAAGAACCGACGAACAGGAAATGACCGAAATTTTTCTTGATCCAAAAAATACAATTCTGAAATTTACAGAAAATGACAAAATTATCGGTTCGGTTTTATTGGTAGAAAAAGGACATCAATTGTATTTAGGAATGCTGACTGTTTCGCCAGAACTTCAAAACAGCGGAATCGGGAAAAAACTTTTGGCAGAAGCCGAAAATCAGGCAAAATCTTTGGGTTTATCGAGTATTATTATGACGGTTATTTCGGTACGTGAAGAGCTTGTGGCTTGGTACAAACGTCATGGTTATGCAGACACTGGCAAACGTGAAGCTTTTCCTGAGAGTGAAATTCATACGACAGTTTCTGCTGAACCTTTGGAGTTTATTCATTTGGAGAAAAGTATTTAAGTTTTTGTTTTGCCACGAAGGCTCTAAGACACGAAGTTTTTTAATCTCGCAGAGCCGCAAAGTTTTTTCGATAAAGCTCTCCATACAGTTTGTCTTCCTGAGCGGAGTCGAAGGACCGCCAAGCTATTCAGCAAAGTTTTTCTTCTTTGTCGAGCTACTTATGATCCTTCGACTTCGCTCAGGAGGACAAAAAAAGAGAATAAAATTATTAAAATATTCAATAAATGAACATACAGCTTTTCTCTAAAAAAAATACTAAACCCTCTATTTGGAGTGGCGGATTGACATATGAATATATGATCGATCCAAAAACAGCAAATTATGCCGATGGAGATTTCTCATTTAGAATAAGCAGCGCTACAATTGAGGAAGTGCCTTCGGAGTTTACCAAATTTAAAGGTTATCATCGATACTTGGTTATGCTTGATAACGACTTAGATGTTGAGGTAAACAAAGAAAAAAAAGTACATGAGAAGTATGAAATCATGGAATTTAATTCGGATGATGAAGTAACTTCTTTCACCAAAGGCACTGATTTTAATTGGATGGTTTCTGAAAAAGTATCCGATCATAAACTGGAAATTGCAAATGGCAATCAGAATTGTAATACTGAAGTGGTAATTGTATTTTCTTTAGATGCAACCGTTATTACAATTGATGAAAAGCCGTACCATTTAGAACCTCATGATGCATTGGTTATTGAAAATCAAGAAAAGGAAAATGTAAGGCTTCATTTTTCTAATGAATGCTTGCTTGGAGTGTTGGATTTTTAATTCTTACCACGAAGACACGAAGGCGCGAAGTTTTTTTCTCGAAGAGTCGCAAAGATTTTTCACGCAGATTTAAAAAGATTTAAGCTGATTTAAAATAGATCATTTATTAAATTAAATCTGCCTGAATCTGCAAAATCTGCGTGAAACAAAAATCATTTTAATCTCTTTAATCTGTGGCAAATATCTAGACGCACCGCAGTGCGTCTCTACAGAAAAACCTTTATCACTTTGCATCTCTGCACCTTTGAACCTCAAAAACTAAGATACTGTTCTCTTAATCTTCGAAAGAAACTCGTGTGAAACACCCAAATACGAAGACAAATTCTTATTATTTATCGAACTTACTTTTTGTGGATAACGTTCTTTAAAATCCAAATAACGCTGTTTTGAGGTTTTATTCAGCACATCCAAAAGCCTTTGCTGAATAGCGACATTGGCACGTTCGATCATAAGCACATGAAACTTAATAAGTTTCGGAATTACAGCAAACAAATACGCTTTTTGCATTTTATTGATAACTACTATTTCGCTGTCTTCTATGGCTTTAATATTGTATGTGGTTGGTTTTTGATGGTAAAAACTTTCCAGATCGCAGATCCATTCATTTTCGAATGAGAAGAAAATAACGGTTTCCGTTCCGTTTTCGTTTAAAATGTAGGTTTTGAATGATCCTTTCAAAATAAATCCTTCGTAACTGCTGTTCGAATTTTGGATTTGCAGGAACTGATTTTTTTTGAGTTTAACGAGTTCTGCTTTAGAGACAATAATATCCCATTCTTCATCTGTGAGCGGAATCTTTCGCTCAATGTTTGTTCTTAGTAGGTTGTACATCTTGTGGTTTTTGTGGTTTTTTGTGAGGTTAAATTTGTTTTTCAACTCATTATTATTTAAGGGCTTAAATTAATGTAATCGATTACGTAAAAATACACATAAAATGCATTTTTGTAATTTTAGAAGTGTTAAAAAAACACATTTCGTAGATTTTTTTACAAAAGTTTGAACTTGTTCAACTTTTTTCCTACAAATAATATTGAGTTTTGCGTTGTTAAACTTTTATAAATAACCAAACTTAATTATGAACTTAAAATCAACACTTTCAATGTTCGCAGCAGCATTGATTTTCGGATTTACAGCATGTAATTCTGAAGAAATCGCTTCAAACACAGAAGCAAGTATTCAACCAACAAACGAAGCAGCGATTGATGCTTCTGCAACCAATCCGACTGGCAAAATCGGAAATTGTGCTGAGGTTCCGGGATGGGCTTCTCAAAACGGTGGTACAACGGGAGGAGGTTCTTCTGCTGAAACTACAGTTACAACCTACGCTCAACTAAAAGCGGCGATTGAAAACACAGCTGTAAAAGTGATTAAAGTTTCTGGAACCATCACAATTACAACAAGATTATCATTTCAGGATCAGACCGGAAAAACTATTTATGGTGCAAGCGGTGCAAAACTGGTTTCGACAAATCAGACCAAAGATGCTTCTGGAATTATCAACATCAAAAGATGCAAAAACATCATCATCAGAAACTTGATCTTTGAAGGCCCAGGTGCTTATGACACTGATGGATGGGATAATGCTATTTTGGATGAATGTACAAATGTTTGGGTGGATCATTGCGAATTTAGAGACGGTGTAGACGGAAACTTTGACATCAAAAACAAATCAGATTATATTTCGGTTACCTATTCTAAATTCCACTATTTAAAACCACCAAAAGCAGGAGGTTCAGGCGGATCAGACGATCACAGATATTCAAACTTAATTGGTTCTAGCGATGGCGCAACGGCAGACCGCGGAAAATTAAGAATCACTTTCGCAAGATGCTGGTGGGCTCCAGGCTGCAAAGAAAGAATGCCTAGAGTTCGTTTTGGACAAGTGCATATTGTAAACAGTTTCTTTAACAGCACCGTAAGCAATAAATGTATTGCAGCAGGATTTGAAGCCAATATTCGTGTAGAAAGCAATGTTTTTGAAGGCGTAAAAAACCCAATCGAATTAATGACTGGTTTTACTGCAGTTACAGCTACAGATAATGTTTTTACAAATGTAACAGGAACTCAAGCTGGAAGCGGAACTGCTTTTACTCCTCCATATTCTATCGTGAAATTGGATAAAACTGCTGTTAAAGCTGATATTTCTGCAAATGCAGGACCTACTTTGGGCGGTAATGTTTGTGGTTCTTTCTAATAGATTTTTTTGTTTGCCACAAAGGCTCTAAGACACGAAGTTTTTTAATCTCGCAAAGACGCAGAGTCGCAAAGTTTTTATATTCTTTGCGCCTTCGTGTCTTTGCGAGATTTTTTTGGCCTAAGCTTAAATTATCTTTTTTTTGCCACAAAGGCACTAAGGCACTGTATTTTTAATCTCTCAAAGAAGCAGAACCGCAAAGTTTTTTTCTCTTTACCATATAAGTTGTATAAGATAATTTAAGCTTTGCCTAAAATGAACTTATACAACTTATATGGTTTAATTACTCTGTATCTTTGCAAGATTTCTATATAAAGTGAGACGCACTGCATTACGTCTCTACGGAAAAACCTTTGAACCTTTGCCTCTCTGAACCTTTGAACCTATTATAAAACGAGTTCTTCAAACAAACGCTGAATGGTTTTCTCCAAATCCTGACTCAATCCCGGATGAGGTCTTGAGGTTTGAATTGCCGAACTTCTAATGGCTGTTAACCATCTAAAACGCTCTGGAATCTCAAATTCGGCGATTGGTCCGCCATCTTTGGCTCCGTTGGCTATTTTTACTAATGAAGTCAAATTACATTCTAATTGTTCGATGTCGAAATCGGCAGAAAGCGCTTGTATTTTTTCTTTATTTAAATGAAAAAGAACCTTTATAAATTTGGCTTTTTTGCAAAACAAAATGATTCCGATATTCAGGAATTCTTCGCGCTCTACCCTTGGCACAACACGAATCACAGCATATTCGTATAAGTGATTATCTTGCATTTTGAGCCTGATTTACAAATATTTCTGAATTCTCTAATCTTGTCTTTAAAAATTGCAAATAAACGTTTCGCAATCCTTCAGGAGTTTCATCTGCGTCTTCCCATTGCAGCCAGTCCAACGGAATTGTGTTGACAATTTCTTCTAAAATTTCTGGAGTAAGAATCGCTTTAAACTCAGCATCAACTTCTTTTAACATTGAAGCTTGCGGCAATAAAACGTGATCTTTTATCAACGCAAACGGACTTTTAGCATGCTGTTCCCAATTATGCCAAGAATGGTGGAAGTATAAGCACGCACCATGATCGATCAGCCATAATTCTTTATGCCAAATCAGCATATTGGTGTTTCTGAAAGTGCGGTCAACATTGGTGATATAAGCATCTAGCCAAACAATCTGAGAAGCCAATTTAGCATCTACGGTTGTTACAGCAGGATCAAAAGTTATAGCGCCAGATAAAAAGTGAAGTGCCAAATTCAATCCCTGACTTCCTTGCAATAAATCCTGAATTTCTTCATCGCCTTCGGTTCTTCCGAAAGCTTCGTCTAGGTTTGCGAAAACTAATTCTGGTAATTGTAGTTTTAAGGCTTTTGCTATTTGTCCGCCAACTAATTCGGCTATTAAGGCTTTTACGCCGTGTCCGGCACCTCTGAATTTTAATACGTATTTAAAGTCGTCATCGGCTTCGGCTAAAGCGGGTAAAGAACCGCCTTCGCGCAGTGGCGTAATATAACGCATGACATTTACTGTTCTTAAGTCGAAATTTTTCATATTACAAACTTAAGGTTTTTGCCACGAAGACACAAAGACACGAAGTTTTTAATCTCGCAAAGTCGCAGAGTCGCAAAGTTATTCCTCAAAGCTAATTTCTTTGTCGATCCACTTGCGCCCCTTCGACTTCGCTCAGGGTCACAATCGTTGAAAAAATTATCTAATTATTAAATTGGCACATTTCCTAATTCAAGAAACGCCTTCCCTAAATACTTAATAATTGTCGAAGCTGTAAAAGATTCATAACCTGTTTTTGGTAAAGCCAAATCGGCTGTTAATCCGTGGAGGTAGACGCCCATTTTGGAAGCATATTTGGCTTCATAGCCTTGCGCTAGAAGGCTTGTGAGGATTCCCGTTAAAACGTCTCCACTTCCTGCGGTTGCGAGCGCTGCGTTTCCGCTTGTGTTTTCGTAGACAGAAGTTCTATTGATAATGTAGGTTGGTGCGCCTTTCATGACCACAATGACTTTATATTTTTCTGAAAAAGCAATTGTTTTTTGGAATTTCTCAGCTTCTGAATTCCATTTTCCTATCAAACGTTCTAATTCTTTTGGGTGTGGTGTTAGAATAGTGTCTTCTGGAACTAATTCTAACCATGAAATGTTTTCTGAAATTATATTTAAAGCATCTGCATCCAGAACCAAAGGCGCTTTATTGACTCTTAAAAATTCAAATAATGCTTTTTGAGTTCCAAGCTCCTTTCCTATTCCTGGACCTATTCCAACTGCTTGCGGAATTATTGGCAGATGGATATTGGTAATAAAATTGGTATTTTCGTCTGTTACCGTCATTACTTCTGGAATCGAGATTTGAAGTATTTGGTAACCGCATTTGGGTATAAAAGTCGTTACAAGTCCGCAGCCTGTTTTTAGGCAGGATTTTGAGGCCAGAACTGCCGCTCCTATTTTACCATAACTTCCTGCAATAATCACCGCATGACCTTGTGTTCCTTTATGAGTTTGAGGATTTATAGGTTTGTATAATTTCTGAAATTCTTCTTTATTGATTAAATACGGTGATTTCATTCTTTAGTTGGTGTTAATTTTAAACACATAGAATCATAGTTTTACTTTACGAGTAAAGGCGTTTCACTTGTTTTAATAAACATAGCTAATTTGCAAAATCGTCCTCTTAATTATGAATCTGTCGATTTCTTTTTTGTATCCTAAAATTACATAAAAAATTGAAATCCTGAGTCTTCTATTGAAACTGTCACTCCTAGCCCTGATCGCAGCGGCATCTCCCGATTTAGAAAAACAAGGCTTTTTAGCCGTAGTTTTTGTTTATCGGGAATATAGCGGATAGCAGGAAATAGCTCCTAATTATTGCGAAATTTATAATTTAAGGTCTTTTAATTTGATATTTTTTGAATAGATTTGCAAAACAATTTTATAAAACAACACAATGAAAAATACTGCGCTTACGCACATACATGAAGGTTTAGGAGCGAAAATGCTTCCTTTTGCTGGTTATAATATGCCTATCACTTATGAAGGGGTTAATGCTGAACACGAAACGGTTCGTAATAGTGTGGGCGTTTTTGACGTTTCGCACATGGGTGAATTTTTGTTAACAGGTCCAAATGCTTTGGCTTTAATTCAGAAAGTGACTTCAAACGATGCTTCTACTTTGACAATTGGAAGAGCACAATATTCTTGTCTTCCAAATAACGAAGGCGGAATTGTTGACGATTTGATTATTTATAAAATGAAAGACGAAGAGTATTTGCTAGTTGTAAATGCTTCTAATATTGAAAAAGACTGGAACTGGATTTCTTCTCACAATGATTTAGGAGTTGAGATGAAGAATCTTTCTGACGAATATTCATTATTGGCAATTCAAGGGCCAAAAGCGGTTGAAGCTATGCAGTCTTTGACTTCTATTGATTTGTCTGCTATTACTTACTACCATTTTGAAGTGGCAGATTTTGCAGGTTTTAGCGATGTTATTATTTCTGCTACTGGTTATACTGGTTCTGGCGGATTTGAAATTTACTGTAAAAATGCTGATGCTGAGGCTATCTGGAATAAAGTTTTTGAAGCTGGAGCTTCTTTCGGAATTCAGCCAATTGGTCTTGCTGCTCGCGATACTTTACGTTTAGAAATGGGATTCTGCCTTTACGGAAATGATATTAACGATACTACTTCTCCACTTGAAGCTGGTTTAGGATGGATTACTAAATTCACTAAAGATTTTACTAATTCTGAGGCTCTTAAAAAACAAAAAGAAGCTGGTGTTACAAGAAAATTAATTGCTTTTGAAATGCAAGAGCGTGCTGTGCCAAGACATGATTACGAAATTGTTGATGGTTCTGGAGCGGTAATCGGAATTGTAACTTCTGGAACTATGTCTCCTTCTATGAATAAAGGAATTGGTTTAGGATACGTAACAGTTGCAAACAGTGCCGTTGACAGCGATATTTTTATTAGAATCAGAAAAAATGATGTTCCTGCAAAAGTGGTGAAATTACCGTTCTACAAGAAATAAATTTTGACTTTATAAGTTAAAGAATGCGTTACAGTTGTAACGCATTTTTTTTGCGGCAAAATAAGCCGATTCAGGTTAATTTATTTGGTGTCTATTCGTTTAACGATTAAATGCTTTTCGTTGTCGATATTTTGCTAAAAATACTACAATTTGTAAAAAAATTAGTGTAACTTTAATCATGAACCATGAATTTCCATTTATGAAAAAGATTTCACTACTCCTTTTTTTGCTGACATCAACTATATCAATTGGTCAGAACAGCGCAGAAACTTGTGAAATATTAAACAAAATAAATGCGCTTATTCAAGCAGAGCACTTAAGGCCAAAACCCGTTGATGACAGTCTTTCTGTGTTTGTTTTTGATAACCTCATAAACGAATTAGATCCTTCTCGCAATATCTTTTTTAAGAGCGAATATGATGAATTGGCTCAGAAATACCGCTATAAATTAGATGATTTGATTATAAAAAATGATTGCAGTTTTCTCACTGATATTAAAGCTCAGTACATAAACGGCCTTTTGCGCACTAAAAAAGTTTTAGAAAAAATTCAAAACATTCCGATAGATTACACTAAGAAAGATACTATCCGTTTTTATAAAAAATCTTTTGCTTTCTATTTAAAAAAAGAGGATTTAGAAAAGGTTTGGACAAAAAAACTGCGTTATCAAATCTTAGACGACATTGCTGAAACGAGTGATAATCTGGATTCTTTAAAAACCAATTTCAAATCGATTGAACAGGCTTCTAAAAATCAAATTGTTTCAAATGAAATCTGCCGTTTTAGTACATTAATAGACTCAAACACCAAACAGGAAGAGAAGCTATATAATTTCTTCTGTACTTATTTTGATCCACACACAGCTTATTTTAGCGATGATTCTAAAACTAGTTTTGTTGCTTCTTTATCAAAAGAACATTTGTCGCTTGGAATGACGGTAAATCTCAACGAAAAAAACGAAATTATTATTGATGAAGTTGATCCAAACGGACCAGCATACCAGACAGGACAAGTAAAAAAAGGCGATCAGATCATTTCTATTTCCAATCAGAAAGAAACTCTTCAGGTTTCGTGCGCTTCGTTAGAATCTATTTCGACCATGATTTTATCTGAAAGCAACAAACATATTACGCTTACCTTAAAACGCAATTCGGGTAAAAGTTTTGATGTTTATATTGAAAAACAAATGATGAAAGATGAAGAAAATTCCGTTTTCAGTTTCATCATTGGCAAAGACAGCAAAATTGGTTACGTAAAAATTCCGAGTTTCTATGCCGATCTTGATGGCACCAGCAGAAAAGGATGCGCCGATGATGTTGCTCGAGAGGTTATAAAACTACAAAGAGATAGCATACAAGGACTTGTTATTGATCTTATTGATAATGGTGGCGGTTCTATGGAGGAAGCTATAAAACTAGCCGGAATGTTTGTAGATTACGGTCCGCTTTCTATTGTAATTGACAGCAAAAAAGAAAAATCTGTAATTAACGATCCTTTTAAGGGCGTAATTTATCGTGGCCCTATTGTGGTTTTGGTAAATAGCAATACGGCTTCGGCAAGTGAGTTTTTCGCTTCTATAATGCAAGATTACAATCGCGCACTTTTGTTAGGAAGCAATACACTTGGAAAAGCTACCATGCAGACCATTCTTCCGCTTGATGAGGAAAAAAATACCGATTTCTTAAAAATCACTATCAATAAATTCTACAGAATTACAGGAAAAAGCCATCAATACATTGGGGTAAAGCCAGATGTATTATTGCCTGAATTTTACGAAGATGTTTATCAAAGAGAAAGCGATTTCCCGACGGCAATAAAAAATGACAGCATAGAACCATTCTTAAAGTACAAGACGTATGTCAAGCGAAATTTAATAGATAAAATTGCCAAAAACAGCTCGGAGAGATTATCAGACAATTACTTTTTTAATAATATTAAAAAGATTAATCTAAAAATAGATCAGCTTGTTAATGCTCCAAAAGCGGAAATTCCGATGACAATAGATGCGGTTTTCAAACAGAAAAGGACATTAAATGCGCTTTGGACAGAGATCAACACTTTTAATGATGAAAATAATCCGCTTGATGTTTATAACTCCAGCGTTAATCAGTTTCTTTTAGGAGCCTATCCTAATGACAAAACGATTAATCAATATCAAATGGATAACCTTAAAACAAATCCGTACCTCAACGAAGCCGTTAATATCATTAATGAATTTAATGGAGGGGCAAAATAGTTTTTTTTTAGATTCTAAGATACTGAGATGCTAAGGTTCTAAGTTTTTTTTCTGTAATGTCTACTTGGATATATAAAGGTTTCCAAAGTTTTATTCATTTAGCTCTTCGAACTTTTTTATTTTAAAGCCTAGTTTAAAAATTTCTTCGTGTGCTTTGCGTAAACCTTAGCGTACTTCGCGGTTAAATTCAACACAAACCATGTAACTTGAAACCTGAAACTTGAAACAAAAAAGAACAATTTTGTTTTTGTAAAAATTAGGAAAACCGTATTTTTGCATCACAAAACTAAAAATTAGAAATGGGAAGAGCGTTCGAATTTAGAAAAGGAAGAAAAATGAAACGTTGGTCTGCAATGGCCAAAACATTTACCAGAATTGGTAAAGATATCGTAATGGCTGTTAAAGAAGGCGGACCAAACCCAGACGCCAATTCTAGATTAAGAGCTGTTATACAAAACGCGAAAGCTGCAAACATGCCTAAAGACAATGTGGAGCGCGCGATTAAAAATGCAAGTAACAAAGACACTGCTAACTATAAAGAAATTTTGTTTGAAGGATATGCTCCTCACGGAATTGCAATCTTAATTGAAACTGCTTCTGATAACAATAACAGAACTGTAGCTAATATTCGTAGTTATTTCAACAAATGCAACGGAACAATGGGAACTCAAGGTTCTGTTGAGTTCATGTTTGACCATACTTGCAACTTCAGAATTGCAAAAGATGGTATCGATGCTGAGGAATTAGAATTAGAATTAATTGATTTTGGTGCTGAAGAGGTTTTTGAAGACGAGGACGGAATCTTGATTTACGCTCCTTTTGGAAGTTTTGGTGCTTTGCAAAAAGAATTAGAAAACAGAGGTCTTGAAATTCTTTCTTCTGGTTTTGAGCGTATTCCGCAAATCACTAAAGAATTAACAGAAGCTCAAATTGCTGATGTTGAGAAATTGATCGAAAAAATCGAAGAAGATGATGACGTAATGAACGTTTATCATACGATGAAAGAAGAATAGTCTCTCTATAAAATATATTTTAAAAAGCTCTGGATTTTTCTGGAGCTTTTTTGTTTTTGGGAATTTACCCTTAATTCAAATAAAAAATTATATTTGTTTATAGAGCAAATATGAACCAAACCTTCCAAATGAAACTAATAGAAAACTTTTACTGTATACAATCTGTCAATTTTGCCGACGATATCAAGGGAATAAGTTCAATCAAAACAGAATTAGTAAGACCTTCTATAAAATTATTAGATGTAGAATATTCGGAGAAAAAGACTTATACAAAGAACTTAGTCGCAAAATCATGCCCAGTTTATGATCAAGATTTTACTTTAGATGAATTATTATTTTTATCAAAAACATACGGATTCGAAATTGAAGAAGATAATAATTTAAAAGGATATTATAAAAGCATTTTAAAAATTCATAAGCTGTATGACTGCCCTGGCTATATCACTTTAATGGAGTTGGACGAAAAAGAATATTTAAGGATTGAATTTCTTCGTTGGCAATTTGACTGTCAACCTAGAGGCGCGGGAGAAGATATGTTGGGAGAAGATATTACTTATATCCTTGGCATATGGGAGTCTCCATTGCTGACAGATGAAATAATTGCAAAAATAAAAAGCGGTAATCAAAAGTCAGCCTACTTGTTATGACCAAAATTTCAATTATAAAAAAAATACCATTAGGCGGCAAAAAATCGTTTCCTATTGAAACACCTGATTTTAAATTGCCTTTTAGTTTTTACTGCGGAAACGGAGCGATAAAACATGAAGCTATAATTTCGTTTAAAAACTCTAGTTTTTTAAATTCATTAATCGAAACGGGACAAATCACAAATAAGGATCTGGCTCAATTTCATATAACTAAGTTAGAAAATTTAGAAGATCCAAATAGAACATTTCTGTACAGATATCAAATTTGCAATTTTAAAGATTGCCACAACACTTATCTTTTAATTTTTGATATTGACGAATACAGAGACTATTATAGCTGTTTTATACATGCCGTTTTACAAGTAGAAAAATAATTATATAAGATTTATTGTAGAGGCACACTGCAGTATGTCTCTACAGAATATTGGCACGAGAATTAATCGTATTTTATTTTTACAAAAAAGCCACATAATCTATGATTCAATTAAAGAAAATAGAAAAATTAGAACCTCATAAAATTCTAAACAAAAAAATAGAATTTGTTTACAAAGGCTGGGAAGAACCTAACGGAGGTCAAGAACTTGTCTATTATGCTTTACTGATTGATGGAATAGAGAAAACCGAAGAATTGTTCTCGGAAAACGCAATTCAATGCGTTATAAATGAAAAAATAGAAACGGAACATCCATCTAAAAATTTCGCATTTATTCCGAATAGAGATTTTCTTTTGCTTAACACTCTAGACTTTACCAAAACTAGCTTAAAAGTATATTTTAGAGAAGACGGATATACATTTCAAGACAGTTTGGTTGGGAGTTTCTTTTATCCAGAAAATCATTTATTAATCAATAAAAGAAGTTTGGTGTTGACTGATCTTAGAACTTTAAAAAGTAAAAAAATAAAGTTTGATGAAGATACTAATATCGAATGGGCTTTTTTGATTAATTCAACTCAACTGCAAGTTATTCAAGCTTTTTCAAATAGCTGTTTTGCATATGATTTAGAAGAGCAAAAAATTATTGAAAAAAGAAATATCGTCAATGAATCGCTTTATTCCAATATCTTTAGATGGATTTATAGAGGACAAAAATATCAATCCAATCAATTGCAACTGGAACTGATTCAGAAAAAGGAGAATAAATCTATTAGCACCTATTTTAAAAATGATTGATCAATTAGACAAAATAAAATCTCATTTTGGTTCAAATCTGATTAAGAGAGAAATTGCCCCTCAAATAAGTCAAAAACTTACTGATGAAGAAATTTTAATTCTTTCGCAAATTGGATTATCAAATGGTGTTTTAGATTTTCAGTTTACTGACGATCTTTGCGAATTATCAGAATCAGAAATTGTAATTGGAAAAACACTTTCTAATAACAATCTGATTTTAGATTTAGAATCTAGAGAGATAAAGAGAGATGGTCAGTTTTTTATTTCGAAATCACTTAAAAATTTGATCATACAGCTTTATACTTACGACAACTTATGGGAAAACGATATTCCCCAACAAAAGTTTGGCAACTATCGAAAGGATTCAAACCATAAAAAATATGCAAAATTTTTAGAAACAGAATTGCTGAAAATAGACGAAAATCTATTAAAAAGCGACAACGGATTGTGGACTTCATTAATAGAAGATATTGAATTTGGTATTGTTGGCTAAAAAATTGAAGAAATGGGTATGTAATTCTTTATAATTGATTCTGCTTACAAATCATTTAAAAAATCATTATTAGCGTAATAATAATTTCTAAAAAACAGAAGCAAGTCTTTTGCATCAAGTGGTGCTTTGTTTTTGTTTAATGTATTGCTGATAATATCGTTATCTTCAATTTTCTCGATTTCCCAAATATCATTTTCATTAACCAGTAAAAGAAAAATCCATTCGTTAAGATATTTAGAACAAAAAGTTATCCTCTCCTTTTCGTCTCTCTTTTTCTTATCCAAATGGACAAAACCTGTAAACCCAATTATTAAAAACTTTTCTTTTATCGTCATATTACCTTGCAGATATTCAGGAATTCGCAGCTAAAATAAGAAATAGTCCGACCATTATTTGAACTCATTTTAAACTAAGATTAAATACTTCTAAAGATAAGATTTCGTTTATATTTGCAACACCTCAAATATAATTTAAACTAAAAATGCAAACATCAAAAATCACTCGAATTGCTGTAGTAGCGCTAGTACTTTTGTTCTTAGTGCTTAGCGTGATCAGCTGCAGCACACATGTACACACTCACGGCCACCCTCACCCTTCATCAGGAAAAAAAATACCACCAGGACAAGCCAAAAAAATGAATGGAGACCAAAGTGCCAAAGCTTATGCGCCAGGTCAACAGAAAAAGAGATAATTTACAAGCCTTCCAAAATCTGGAGGGCTTTTTTTTGAAGGAAAAGTGAAATTACTTTTTGTTTGAATTAATTACCTTAATCAAATAAGTTCCTTCTGGCAAATCGGTAATATTAGAAGCGTTGGCGCTCATTATTTGTCTTCCTTGAGAGAAAACTTCAATAATTTTACCACTTTTAGTAGTTTCTGCTGAAGTCGTTGCTGCCGAAGTTTTTACAGGAGCTGGTACTGCAACAGTCTTTTTTGATACATTTGAAGCTGCGGGACTTGAAACAGGCATATTTTCAGTTACTGTCGCACCACTTGGTTTAGAACTATTATATGCTTCTCTAACCTGTTCGTCTGTCATGGCAACACTATACAATCTTAAATCGTCAATATCTGCGTTGATGCTTGTTGAGGTGTTTAATTTCCCTAGATTTAAAATATAGCCTTTTGCAGAACGCTGAATTCCTTCTGTAGATTTCAACAATTCGCCATTACGGTATATTTTTGAAACATTTCCGTCATAAGTAACACTATAGAAATACCACATTTCCTTTACAAGGGGTACTGAAATTATCACATTATTATTATCTCCCCAGCCCACTAAACTCAAATCTGAACTACCTGAAACAGCAGGTTGCTGTATCAGTCCAAAATACTGCCCATTTACTGCTGCGCCGTATCCAAAAATATAATTGGGAATATTTACTGCATTAAACTTTATCCAAACTGATATCGTTTTTGGTTTATTATCCTGCGGAAGCTCGCCTACTACAGCCTGATAAGATTTATTGATAAGTCGCAAAGCACTTTTAGGGCTTCCCATTCTGTCATTTACAAAAACTGGCGTCCCTAAAAAAGAAATAGTGTTGTCGGCACTGTTTAAATTTCCGTTGAAATTAAACTCCTGCACTGGATTTTGCGCATTGGCAATTAAAAAATTTACAAACATTAAAGTGAGTAATATTTTTTTCATAAGTATAGCTTTTATCAGAATCGTTTTAGTTTAAGGCAAATAGCAATTTATTGTAAAATTTAAACATTATAGATTTTACAATTTTAAAATTTCGTTTATTATTTTTAGAAAATTTGTTAAAACTATAATTAAAATTCAACACCTCCAAACAATTCCTACACACAAATACATAATTCTCACAAAAACATTTATTCAACTCAAAACAATTTTCGTTTTAAAACATCTCAAGTTTAAGCCAAACTTATTCAGTAAATATAAAGATATCAAGGCGGGATTTTTTTTCGATTCTGTTCTACATTAACGTTTTTATTTCTAACTTTAACATTACAAGCTGGCAATCAAAGAAATAAACTCTAGTATGAAGAAAACCTTACTTTTATTTTTTCTTTTGTTTTTCTTAAAAATCAGTGCTCAGATTTCAGATACTCTCGTACTAAAAAACAACGATATCATTGTTGGAGAAATAAAAACAATGAGTAAGGGCGTTCTACAGATAGAAACCAATTACAGCAAAGATGATTTTAAACTAGAATGGAAACATGTCAAAAGCATTAGTTCTGAGAGGGTTTATATTATCAATCTTTCTAACGGTATTTTATTAAACGGAAAAATTACCAAAATCAACACTCCAAATCAATGCGAGATTACAAATGTTGAAACACAAACTAAAAGTATTATTGATCTTAGCGATATTGTGCGCATTAAACCAGTCGATGACAGTTTTTGGGATAGGCTTGACGCGAGTTTTGATGCCGGCATTAAACTAACCAAAGCGCAAAGTTTACAGCAATTAACAATAAACGTAAATTTAGGTTACACCTCAAAAAAATGGTACGGAACTGCCACTTACAAGCAAATACAATCTATACAGGATGATAGCGAACCTATACGCAGAATTGATACCGATTTAAGCTATATTCATTTACTGCCGCGGGATTATTTTATTCCGTTATCAATTGTTACTTTAAAGAATACGGAACAAGACATTGATCTTCGTATTGTTTCAAAGGCTGGTTATGGAAAATATTTAATACATAGCAACAAAAAATATTGGGGAGTTGCTTCTGGATTATCTTTTAACCACGAACGTTTTACTGGAGCTACAGAGCCTAATAAAAGTTTGGAATTATTTTTAGGAAGCGACCTTAATTTATATGATATTGGCGATTTTAGCATTCAGTCTAAAGTGAACTTTTTCCCAAGTTTAACAGAAAGCAAAAGAATCCGTACCGATTTTTCTGTAGATACCAAATACGATTTACCATTAGACTTTTTTATCAAATTATCATTTATTTATAACTACGACAACAAACCTAAAGAAGGAGCATCCAAAGATGATTATGTATTTCAGACTACTTTTGGATGGAAATTAGACTAAAAAAAGCTTCCTGAAGACAGAAAGCTTTCCTTACTATTCCAAAAATTCAAATGCATGCGCAATAAAAAAAAACTAACTAACATTTAAAAACAAACTAAAAAACCATTTATTTCGAAGTAATTTTTTTTGACGGAGTACTGGTAATTTTTAATAAATAAGTCCCTTCAGGAAGATCGCTTATGTTTGTTGCATTGCTTCCCTCTATTTTTTGCCCTTGCGAATAAACTTCTACACTTTTTGCTGCACCATTAACCTCGCTTGAAGTAATAATTGTTTCTGGTGCCGTTTTTGCCTTTACTGGTGTTCTAACCATTTTAACTTCTGCAGACACCATAGGAGACAAATTAGAAACCTTTTCTCGGCCATATAATTCTTTTACCTGATCGGGAGTCAAGGCCACATCATAGATTTTTAAATCGTCTATATCTGCATTAATTCCAACTATGGTATTAATTTCTCCTAATCTAAAAATATTTCCATTTGTAGATCTTGTCATTCCTTCTAGATATTTCAATAACATACCGTCACGATATATTTTAGAAACAGTTCCTTCATATGTTATAGTGTAATTATACCAAACACTTTTTTCTAGAGATGTAGATACAATGACATCATTAGAAGCGCCCCAAGCCGCTAAACTCAAATCAGAGTTAGAAGTTGCTGTTCCTTGCTGTAATAAACCGCAATATTGAGCATTTAACGGATTTCCGTAGCCCCAAATATAGTTTGCATTTGAAATATCATTGAATTTAACCCAAATACTAATTGTTCTTGAGCTTTTTCCTTGAGGCAGATTATCGATTACAGCTTCTAAAGCTCTATTATTTAATCGCTGAGCACCTTTTATAACTCCAGCTCTATCTGGAACAAAATTGTTGGTTCCTATGAATGAAATTGTATTTGCAGTATTATTTAAAGTACCATTAAAATTAAATTCCTGAATCGGTGTTTGTGCATTGACATTCAAAAAACTTACAAACAATACTGTTAGTAGTAATTTTTTCATAATAGTAGATTTTAGGGATTAAACAACTTACGTCATCTTAATACCTCAAAACTAGCTTATTACAACTCTTACAGGAAAAATTTCCGACAAATTACCTAAAAACTCGTTAAAACAACGTTTTTTACGCATTTTAACCATGAAAAACATTTTTCAAAACTTAAAAATATTATTAAAAATTTAAATTAAAAGCAACACTATTAACAATTTCTTACGTATAAATACGGTATATTCAACAAAATAATAAATTTTAACTTTTAAACAAATCCTTGTTTAGCAAATAAAAAGTTGATTTAAAAAAAAACTCCATTCGAAAATTACGAATGGAGTTTTTATATCATGAAAAGTATTTACTATTACTTTACGAATTCAATTTTTTGAGCTTCTTCTTCATTAACACTATCAAAGAAACCTTGCTCGTTCATCCAGTCATCGCTGAATACTTTACTCATGTAACGAGAGCCATGATCTGGAAAAATAGCAATAATATTACTATCTTTTGTAAATTCCCCTTCTTCAGCATACTGTTTAATAGCTTGCATTACTGCCCCAGAAGTATATCCAACAAATAAACCTTCTTTTCTGGTAACCTCTCTAGCAGAGTGAGCGCTTTCCTCGTCGGTTACTTTCATGAATTTATCAATAATATCAAAATCGGTAGCAGAAGGAATTAAGTTTTTACCAAGACCTTCTATACGGTAAGGATAAATTTCTTTACTGTCGAATTCTCTTGTCTCGTGGTATTTTTTCAATACAGATCCAAAAGCATCAACTCCTAAGATTCTAATATTTGGATTTTTTTCTTTTAAGAATTTTGCAGTTCCAGAGATAGTTCCTCCTGTTCCGCTGCAAGCAACTAAGTGCGTAATTTGTCCTTTTGTTTGTTCCCAAATCTCTGGACCTGTAGTGTTGTAGTGGGCATCAATATTTAATTGGTTGAAATATTGATTAATGTAAACTGAACCTTTTGTCTCTTCGTGCAAACGTTTTGCTACATTATAATAAGATCTTTCATCATCTGCAGAAACGTGAGCCGGACAGACATACACTTTGGCGCCTAAACTTCTCAACATGTCAATTTTGTCTTTAGATGATTTTGAGCTTACCGCCAAAATACAATTGTAACCTTTAATAATGCTTACCATTGCTAAACTAAATCCTGTGTTACCAGAGGTGGTTTCGATAATGGTGTCTCCCGGCGATAGAATTCCTTTTCTCTCGGCTTCTTCAATAATATATAATGCTATTCTATCTTTTGAGGAATGACCTGGGTTGAAAGCTTCTACCTTTGCGTAGAAATTTCCTTCTAACTCTTCGGTGATTTTATTTAGTTTAATAAGAGGGGTGTTTCCTATTAACTCTAAAACATTATTATAAGCGGTTATTTCTTCTTTCATAAAAAAATAGTTAATCAAAGGCCTTTTTAAATTAACCTTGACAGGTTGCAAATTTAACAAAAAATTTCTAATTAGCTTTTAATTTTTTCTAAATCTAATAAAAAACTAAATTCTTTTGCTAAGTCTTTTAAAGCCTCAAAACGTCCTGAAGCCCCGCCATGACCTGCATCCATATTGGTATCTAAAAATAAAAGTTTATCATTTGTTTTTAAATCTCTCAATTTCGCAACCCATTTAGCTGGCTCCCAATACTGTACCTGCGAATCATGCAATCCGGTAGAAACGTACATGTTAGGATATTCCTGCGCTTTTACATTATCGTAAGGCGAATACGATAACATATAATCGTAATATTTCTTATTGTTTGGGTTACCCCATTCGTCATACTCTCCAGTTGTAAGCGGAATGCTATCATCTAGCATTGTGGTAATCACATCTACAAAAGGCACCTGAGCGATAACGCCATTATACAATTCAGGAGCTTCATTTACAATCACTCCCATTAAAAGTCCTCCAGCAGACCCTCCTTCGGCATACAGATGTTCAGGAGAAGTGTACTTTTGGTCTATTACAAATTTAGAGCAATCAATGAAATCTGTAAAGGTATTTTTCTTTTTTAACAGTTTTCCGTCCTCATACCATTGTCTTCCTAAATCCTCCCCTCCTCTAATATGGGCGATCGCATAAACAAATCCACGGTCTAAGAGCGATAATCTTGTCGAAGAAAAATACGTATCCATTGTAATTCCGTACGAACCGTATGCATAAAGCAACAACGGATTTTTACCATTTTTTTCCAATCCTTTTCTGTAAACCATAGAAATCGGCACTTTTACGCCATCTCTAGCAGTTGCCCAAACTCTCTCTTCTATATAATTCTCTTTATCAAACTTTCCACCCAAAACCTCTTGTTCTTTCAAGATTTCTTTGGTTTTAGTCTTCATATTAAAATCTATTACAGAAGACGGTGTTGCCAATGACTGATAGCTGTAACGCAAAATATCGGTATCAAAATCAACATTTGTTGTCGTGTAAGCATTATAGGTTTCGCTGCCAAACGGAAGATAATAATCTGGCTCATCATTCCAAGGCATGATTCGAATATGATTTAATCCGTTAGAGCGCTCTTCAACGACCAAATAGTTTTTAAAGATTTCAATATCTTCTAATAAAACATCTTCTCTATGCGGAATAAGATCTACCCAATTTTTCTTTCCTGTTTTATCTTCCGGCGTTTTCATCAATTTAAAATTGGTTGCCTTATCTTTATTAGTCAAAACATAAAAAGAATCTTCGTAATGAGAAATGCTATATTCTAATCCGCGAACACGTGGCTGGAAAACGATAAATTCTCCATCCGGATTATTCGAATTCAAAATTCTATATTCAGTTGTCAATGTACTTCCTGAACCAATGACAATGTATTTTCTTGATTTTTCTTTACTTATAGACACATTAAAAGTATCATCAACTTCATCATAAACCAAGACATCATTTTCTGAATCAGTATTTAATTTATGTCTAAAAACTTTATCAGCTCTTAAGGTTACCTGATCTTGTCTTACATAAAAAATAGTATTGTTGTCATTTGCCCAAACTGAAGCGCCTGTAACATTTTCTATTTTATCAGCTAAGATTTCACCAGTCTCTAAGTTTTTTATTTGAATAGTGTAAATTCTTCTTCCAACAATATCTACTCCAAAACTAGCAAATTTATTATCTGGACTAATGCTTAAACCTCCTAATTTAAAATAAGCATGTCCTTCTGCCATTTCGTTACAGTTAAAAAGAATTTCTTCTTCGGCAGAAAGGCTTCCTTTTTTTCTGGCAAAAATTGGATAATCCTGACCTGTTTCGAAACGTGTGATATAAAAATATCCATTGTAGAAATAAGGAACAGAAGAATCATCTTCTTTAATTCTCCCTTTCATTTCTTCAAACAGGCTATCTTGTAAAGCTTTTGTATGAGAAGTCATATTCTCATAATAAACATTCTCTTGATTTAGGTAATCAATCACTTCTGAATTTTCTCTATCATTCAACCAAAAGTAGTTGTCAATCCTAGATTCTTTATGTTTTTTTAATGTCTTTGGTATTACTTTAGCCTTTGGAGCCGATATATCATTTTGCATTTAGTAAGCATTAATTTTTAAATATGAAGACGCAAAAATAGCACAAACCCAATAGAACAGAATTAATTTTTTCTTAAATTATTCTATTGAATTAACACAGCAATATAGTAATTTTGTCTGAAATAATTTAAAAAATCAACAAAAATGGATTTAATGGGAATGATGGGTAAACTTAAAGAAACCCAGCAAAAAATTGAAGATACTAAAAAGCGTTTAGATACTGTTTTGATTGATGAACAAAGCGCTGATGGATTATTAAAAGTTACAATTACTGCTAGTAGAAAAATAAAGTCGCTTTCTATTGATGATTCTCTTTTAGAAGATAAAGAACAATTAGAAGATTACTTAATTGTAACGTTAAACAAAGCAATTGAAAAGGCTACAAATGTAAATGAAAGAGAATTAGATGCCGTTGCAAGAATGGATATGCCTTCTATTCCTGGAATGGATAATTTGTTTAAATAAAAGGGACAAAGGTTCTGAGTTGCAAAGGTTCAAAGGTTTTCTTTCTTTGCCATAAAAAAAGAGGATGTTTTGCATCCTCTTTTTTTATAACCTCTGTCCCTATGAACCTTTGCCTCTTTGTACCTCTCTTTTAAAATTTCGAAAGTGTTTCTAAAACATACGTATGCATCACTTCTTTATAATCTAGATGTGTTACAATTCTGAGCTTATTATGCCCTAAAGAGCTTATTAGTATATTTTTCTGTTTTAATTTTTCAATTAATAATTGATCGCTATAGCCTTCTGCAAGCGAAAAAATCAAAATATTAGTTTCTACAGGTTCGATAGATGAAATCCAAGGTTTTGTGCTTAGGATTTTTGCAATTTCTTTTGCTCTGCGGTGATCTTCTGCCAATCTTTCGATATTATGAGCCAAAGCATACAATCCTGCTGCGGCCAAATACCCTACTTGACGCATTCCTCCACCCAATATCTTCCTGATTCTCAACGCTCTGTGAATATCAGCTTTACTTCCAAGCAATACAGAACCAATTGGAGCACCTAATCCTTTAGACAAACAAACTGAAATAGTGTCGAAAATAGCTCCGAATTCTCTGGGATTCTGTCTTTTAGCTACTAACGCATTCCAAATTCGAGCGCCATCTAAGTGAAACTTCAAATTATGAGCGTCACATACTTTTTTTATTTCTCTTAAATCTTCCAATTCGTAACACGCTCCACCTCCTTTATTGGTTGTGTTTTCCACACAAACCAAACTTGTTAGCGGACTATGATAAAACTCTGGATCATTTATTGCAGCTTTTACTTGGGCAGCAGTTATCATTCCGCGGTTTCCGTCTATTAAACAGCAAGAAACACCGCTATTAAAAGAAACTCCTCCTCCTTCATAATGATAAACGTGAGCATATTTATCAGCAATTAGCTGTTCTCCAGGCTGCGTATGCAGTTTAATTGCAGTCTGGTTTGCCATAGTTCCAGACGGAAAGAAAAGACCAGCTTCCATACCAAAAAACTCTGCTGTCCTGTTTTCCAATTCAATCACCGTTGGGTCCTGTTTGTATACATCATCACCAACATGGGCGTTAAACATATACTGCAGCATTTCATAAGTAGGCTTTGTTATGGTATCGCTGATTAAATTTATTTCCATATTCTAAAAACTATATCTTATTTTTGTATGCAAAATTACGTATTACTTATAGTTATTCTCAGCAAGTTTTGGTAAAATTTAACTCGCTGGTTTCTCTAGACCAAATTAACGTAATAATTCTAAAAAACATATAAAAACCTATTAATTAATTTATGACAACAGCCGAACAAGTAAAAGGTATTGTGGAGCGCCTTGGTGCGTTGAGGAGGTATCTTTGACGTTGATGCCAAGCTAATCGAAATCGCAAACGAAGAAGAAAAAACGTTCGCTCCAGACTTTTGGAACAATCCAAAAGAAGCAGAAAACATTGTAAAAAATCTTCGAAACAAGAAAAAATGGATTGAAGATTATGATAAAGCAGTCTCTCTTACAGAAGAATTACAGCTGGCTTATGATTTTTACAAAGAAGGAGAACTTTCTGTAGATGAATTGGATGAACAATATGAAGCTGCACAAGCACATATCGAAAATATCGAATTCAAAAACATGCTTTCTGATGAAGGTGACAGTTTAAGTGCAGTGGTTCAAATTACTGCTGGGGCTGGTGGAACTGAAAGTTGTGACTGGGCAGGAATGCTGATGCGTATGTACATGATGTGGGGAGAAAGTTATGGATATAAAATTAAAGAACTTAACTTTCAAGAAGGTGACGTTGCCGGAATTAAAACCGTAACTTTAGAATTCGAAGGTGATTATTCTTTTGGATATCTAAAAGGAGAAAACGGAGTTCACCGTTTAGTTCGAATTTCGCCTTTTGACAGTAATGCAAAACGTCATACTTCATTCGTATCGGTTTACGTTTATCCATTAGTTGATGATAGTATCGAAATCGACATTAATCCTGCCGATATCGAAATCACAACTTCTCGTTCGAGTGGTGCTGGTGGACAGAACGTAAACAAGGTTGAAACTAAAGTTCAGTTAGTTCACAAACCAACCGGAATCCAGATTCAGTGTTCTGAAACGAGATCTCAGCAAGATAACAGACAGCGTGCTATGCAAATGCTTCGTTCTCAATTGTATGAAATTGAGTTAAAGAAGCAGCAAGCACAGCGTGCTGATATTGAAGCCGGAAAAATGAAAATTGAATGGGGTTCGCAGATTCGTAATTACGTAATGCAGCCTTATAAATTAGTAAAAGACGTTCGTACAGGTTACGAGACAAGTGATGTAGACGGCGTAATGAACGGAAATATCGATCCATTCTTGAAAGCTTATCTTATGATGATGGGACAGAAAGAAGAGGAATAGTTTTCAGTTTTTTAGTGATCAGTCACAGTTGACGGTCACAGTAAACTTGAAACTTGAAACTTGAAACTTTAAAACAAAAAAGTTATGATAAAATGGGCAGATGTAATTCATTTTACAAATAAGGGAAATCCAACTCCAGATAAAAGAGTGGAGAAAACGGAGGAAGAATGGAAACAGATTCTAACTCCAGAAGAATTTCAAGTTACACGTTTAAAAGGAACTGAAAGATCTTTTAGCTCTGAATTGTGCAGTTTATTTGATCCTGGAATTTATGAATGTAAATGCTGCGGAACAGTTCTTTTTGATGCAAGCGAAAAATTTGAATCAGGAACCGGCTGGCCTTCTTTTACACAACCAATTAAAGAAAATGCGATTGGTTATCATGCCGACAAATCGTACGGAATGATTCGTGTTGAGGTAGTGTGCAATGTTTGCGATGCTCATTTAGGCCACGTTTTTCCTGACGGTCCGCCGCCAAGCGGTTTACGTTACTGTATTAACGCAGTTTCATTATCAAAAATTAAAGAATAATACATAAAAAGCGGTTCATAAAAATGAATCGCTTTTTTTTTAATCTTCTCTCAACAAATTATTTAACAAAACAAATGTAAGCTATAACTTAGCAATTAAATTATTTATTTTCTCTATCTAAATTTTCATTTACTTTAGGTAAAATCACCAAGCTACTGCTATTCAATTCATTAAAAAAAACTCACTAAATTAATATCCAAAATGTTAATTTTGTAAAAATCCCCGTATTATTTTAAACATTTATTAAGAAACGAGAAAAAATAATTAGGTAATTAAAATCTAATTCATTTTATTTGGCAAAAAATAACCTTTTAGTCGATTAAAATTTGTCAATGAGATCCTATTCTATCCAAGAAATTAACGAAGTTATTAATGGCGTAATTTACGGCAGCACTTCACAAAGCATAACTGCAACAGAACAATTAGAAAAAGCAACAACTTCGGAAATCTCATTTATCGGAAACAAAAAATACGAAAAATACTGGTCGACTTCTAATGCTTCAATTGCAGTTGTAAACGAAGATATTTCAATAGAGCCAGGAGAAAACCGTGCTTTTATAAAAGTAAAAAATGCCGATTTGGCCATGTCACAAATCCTTGCCCTTTTTGCTCCCCCCGCCCCAATCTTTCATAACAATATTCATAAAACAGCCACTATAGACGAAACTGCTATAATTGGCGAAGGTGCTAAAATTGGCGCAGGCTGTTACATTGGCCCAAAAGTTGAAATTGGCGCGAATACAGTAATTTATCCAAATGTGACTATTTTAGACGAATGCACAATCGGAAGAAACACAACTATCTGGTCTGGGACGGTTATTCGCGAACGTTGCCATATTGGAAGCGAATGCATCATTCACCCCAACGCAACAATTGGAGCAGATGGTTTCGGATTTCGTCCTTGTACAGAAAAAGGTTTGGTGAAAATTCCACAAATCGGAAATGTTATTATTGGCAACGGTGTAGAAATTGGAGCAAATTCTTGTGTAGATCGCGGAAAATTCAGTTCTACAATTCTAGGAGACGGATGCAAAATAGACAATTTAGTTCAGATTGGACATAACAGCAAATTAGGCAAGTTCTGTATTATGGCTGGAAACAGTGGTTTAGCAGGTTCAGTAACTTTAGGAAATGGAGTTATTATTGGCGGAAGCGCTTCTATAAAAGATCACACCACAATTGGAGATGGCGCTATAATTGGCGCTGGATCTGGCGTTACTGGAGATGTTCCTGCCGGAAAAACAATGTTAGGATATCCTGCGGTCGAAGCTCGTGATGCCTTAAAACAATGGGCTTTGTTAAAGCAAATGGTTTGTGGCCCTAAAAAATAATCTCACTTAAAACATTAAAAAAGAAACATCCTCTAAAATGGATGTTTTTTTTATTTAATACTTTTTCTTAATTCATAAAGCAACTCATTTATTTCAATTGATTTTGTAAATTAGCCAACACTATTTTATCAAATCAATACTATATCATGGATTTAAACTTCAATAAAAACGAAGATCACAATAAATTACTTCTTTCTGAATTAAAACAAAAATTAGCAAAAGTTAAATTAGGCGGAGGCGAAAAAAGAATCGAGAAACTGCATTCTGAAGGAAAAATGACTGCGCGTGAAAGAATTGCGTATTTATTGGATGAAAATTCTAAAAGTATTGAAATTGGAGGTTTTGCCGGAGAAGGAATGTATCCAGAACATGGAGGCTGCCCTTCGGGAGGTGTTGTGGTAAAAATTGGCTATATCAGAGGAAAACAATGTATCGTGGTTGCCAATGACGCTACAGTAAAAGCCGGAGCTTGGTTTCCGATAACAGGAAAGAAAAACCTTCGTGCGCAGGAAATCGCTATGGAAAATCGACTTCCAATTATTTATCTTGTAGACAGTGCAGGAGTTTATCTGCCAATGCAAGATGAAATTTTTCCAGATAAAGAACATTTCGGACGCATCTTTAGAAACAATGCTCAAATGAGCAGCATGGGAATTACCCAAATCGCTGCCGTTATGGGAAGCTGTGTCGCTGGTGGTGCGTATCTACCGATTATGAGTGATGAAGCTTTAATCGTTGATAAAACAGGCAGTATTTTCCTTGCGGGAAGTTATTTGGTAAAAGCTGCAATTGGAGAAACAATTGACAATGAAACTCTTGGCGGAGCTACAACGCATTGCGAAATCTCTGGTGTGACCGATTATAAAGCCAAAGATGATAAAGATGCTTTAGATAAAATCAAAAATATTGTAGATAAAATTGGCGATTTTGACAAAGCTGGCTACAGCAGAATCAAAGCTGAAAAGCCTGCCTTAGAGCCTAATGACATTTACGGAATTCTCCCAAAAGCCAGAACTGAACAATACGATATGATGGAAATCATCAAACGTTTGGTTGATAATTCAGAATTTGAAGCTTACAAAGAAGGTTACGGACAATCTCTTATTACAGGTTACGCCAGAATTGATGGCTGGGCTGTCGGAATTATTGCCAATCAGAGAAAAGTGGTAAAAACCAAAAAAGGTGAAATGCAGTTTGGAGGCGTAATTTACTCTGACAGTGCCGACAAGGCAACTCGTTTTATTGCCAACTGCAATCAGAAAAAAATTCCTCTAGTATTTTTACAAGACGTTACAGGCTTTATGGTTGGTTCAAAGTCAGAACACGGCGGAATTATTAAAGACGGTGCTAAAATGGTAAATGCTGTAAGTAATTCAGTTGTTCCAAAATTTACAGTTATTGTCGGAAACTCCTACGGAGCAGGAAATTATGCTATGTGCGGCAAAGCATATGATCCTCGATTAATATTTGCCTGGCCAAGTGCAGAACTTGCCGTTATGGGCGGAACTCAAGCCGCAAAAGTATTGGCACAAATTGAAGCTTCTTCACTTAAAGCAAAAGGAGAAAAAGTTGATGAAGCAAAAGAAACAGAACTATTCAATAAAATAAAAGCACGTTACGATGAGCAGACTTCGCCTTACTACGCAGCTTCAAGACTGTGGACAGATGCTATCATAGATCCACTAGAAACCCGCAATTGGATTTCTATGGGAATCGAAGCTGCCAACCACGCTCCTATTCAAAAACCATTCAATTTAGGAGTCATTCAGGTCTAAGGATTTAAGAATTCTCAATAATGCGTTAAATAAAAAGTAAAAAACTTATTTTCAGGATGTTAAAAATAAATATCTGATTAAAAATTAGTAACTTAGTAATATAATTTTTAATCACACAACATCATGGAAAATGTAAAAAGTTTGAATAAATGGGCAAATTCGCACACTTATTTACCAGTTGATTTAGTACGTATTGTTTTGGGTGGATTTTTATTTATGAAAGGTGTCTCTTTCGTCACCAATATTCAATACCTGCATGATTTGATTTCCCCTATCGATAAGTATGGCGGAGGCATGTTTATGCTGCATTACATTGCTCCTGCCCACATGATTGGTGGTATAATGATTATTTTTGGGCTTTTGACCAGATGGGCAATTGCTGCTCAATTACCTATTTTATTTGGTGCCGTTCTTGTCAACTCTTTGGGAAGAATGCATTCTGAAAGTTTAGTTTTGGCTATAATCGTTTTATTAGTCTGTGTATTTTTCCTTTTTTATGGAAGTGGCAAACATTCTGCAGATTATTATTTTAAAATGCAACAATAAGACCATAAGTCCTCAGTTATGCTGAGGACTTTTTTTTGAGTTGTTAATTAATTCTATAAAATTTCTTTAATTGCGTTTTATGACTTAAATTCGCCGACATGAATTGGATTCGTAAAACCGTTATTCTTATTACGCTTATACTTGCAGGACTGTTTGCTTATCAAGCAGACCAAGTTTCTGTACACGTAATTGAAACGGAAAAATCAGACACCAACTTCTGTAAAGACATTCCCGATTCGTCTGCATTTATACAGCCACAGGGAAGTTATCAGCTTGCGGCAAACATCAAAACAAATCCAGCTGGGATAATTAAATGTTTTGACACCCTTTTACCGCTTATTCCACAACATCAAACAGTTTCATTTACTACAGCATACACCAAACTTTTTACAACTCAAAGTAAAAAGGTATTAGTCATACTCTATGCTTTCCATTTTTTCTGGTAAATAAATACTTGATTTTTCTTTAAAAGACTTATTCTTCAGTACGTACTTAGCCGTTTTCAAACCGAAAACTGTTATGCATATCATTTATTTATTACATTAAAAACATTATGGAAACTACTACCACAATAATGGGCATTGTGATTTTAATTATTGTTGCTATCCCTATTTACTTTTCTGCGCGTTCATCAGCTGCAAGCAAATCAAGAATTTTAAATATCAAAAAAAGATTCAATCCAACTCATCCGGAAGATTTTGATTTGACAGAATCAATCAATAATAAGACTTTAACTATTGATCAGAAAAACAATAAGTTTATTTTGATGAATTTCAATCCAAACCAGCAAGAGTCAATGTATGTTGATTTAAATACTATTGCTTCGTGCAAATTAATTCCGACTACAGATTCAGGTTCAGATACTATTATTAAAATAGATTTTGAATTTCAGGAAAAAGAAACTGGCAAAAAAATAATAATTCCATTCTATGATTTTGACGATGATCGCATCAAACAGATTAGCGTATATCAAGATCATCAGTTTGCGAAAAAATGGCTTAAAATCATCCAAGATTCTATATCACGTTAGTTATTTAATTCAGAAAAGAGACTCAAATTGAGTCTCTTTTTTTATGGGTTATATGATATTTGTCATTTTATGTCTTCGGCTTAAGTTTTAATTTTGAGGAAAACTAAATCCGTCGTTATGAAAATTTCTTTGACTCAAAAGTACAATGTTCCAGGTCCTAGATATACTAGTTATCCGACAGTTCCATATTGGAATGAGGCAGACTTTACCGCAGAAAAATGGATTACTACTTTAAAGCAGTCATTTTCTGAAAGCAATTCAAAAAACGGAATAAGTTTATACATTCACCTGCCTTTCTGTGAAAGCATGTGTACTTTCTGTGGATGCAATAAACGCATTACAAAAAATCACTCAGTAGAAGAAAAATACATTCAGGCAGTTCTGAAAGAATGGAAAATGTATTGTGATTTGCTTCCTGAAAAACCCAGAATCAAAGAAATTCATTTAGGTGGAGGAACTCCGACCTTCTTTTCAAAAGAAAATTTAGAGTGCCTTATTAACGGAATTTTTAATCATGCTGTAAAAGCAGAAAAACATGAATTTAGTTTTGAAGGACATCCAAATAACACCTCTCACGAACAGCTTAAAAAACTATATGATTTAGGTTTTCGCCGAGTAAGCTTTGGTGTACAAGATTATTCTCCTACAGTTCAAAAAGCAATCAATAGAATTCAGCCGTTTCATAATGTTGCCAAAGTAACATTTTGGGCTAAAGAAATTGGCTATACTTCAATTGGACACGATATTATTTTTGGTCTTCCATTTCAAACCATTGAAGATGTAGTTGATACAGTCGAAAAAACCAATTCTTTAAAACCCGATAGATTGGCGTTTTACAGCTACGCACACGTGCCTTGGATAAAAGGAAACGGACAACGTGGTTTTAATGATGAGAATCTACCAAAAGATGCCGAAAAGAGAAAACTATACGAAATTGGTAAAAAGCTTCTTATTCAAAATGGCTATCACGAAATTGGAATGGATCATTTTGCTTTAGCAGATGACAATTTATATAAAGCTGCGCACAATGGAAATCTTCATAGAAACTTTATGGGCTATAGTGCTTCTAAAACTCAAGTTATGATTGGTCTAGGTGTTTCTTCAATTAGCGACAGTTGGTACAGTTTTGCGCAAAACACCAAAAGTTTAGAGGAATATTATGAGATTTTAGAATCGAATAATATTCCTGTTGTAAAAGGCCATATTTTAACTGATGAAGATCTTATCATTAGAAAACACATTCTAAATTTAAGTTGCGAATTAGAAACTTCCTGGACAGCAGAATCTTTAAATTTCACTGAACTTCCTGAAGTTTTAACCGCTTTAGAAGAAATAAAAAACGATAATTTAATTATTATTAAAGACAATAAAATCAAGATTACAGAAGAAGGAAGACCTTTTGTCCGTAATATCTGTATGGCATTTGATTTACATTTAAAAAGAAAGTCACCGGAAACAAATCTGTTCTCGATGACTGTATAATAAATCTTAAATTATATTTTTTAATGACAGTTTGGAGTTTGCTGTACAAATAAACTCATATTTGAAGGAGAAATATAAGGAATCCCTAATCCCAATCCGCGAAGGATAAATAAAACACCAATTATAACTGCAACATACGGAATTGCCTTTTGGATTTTATTTCTGAAAGGCAATTTTAATAATGAGTTGACATAAACCACAACAGTCATTAACGGTATCGTTCCTATTCCAAATAAAAGCATGTAGAGAACACCAAAACCTGCACTCTGCATGGCAATTGCTCCAAATAAAGCAACATACACCATTCCGCATGGCAGAAATCCATTTAGCAGGCCAATTGTAAAAAGAGATTTATAACTCTTGTTTTTAAACTGGCTTCCCAGATTCGATTTAATTTTTGAAATGATTTTATAGACAGGTTTAGAAAAATTGTATTGGGCAAATTTTTTCTCCGGTATCAAAACCACAATAATCATAATTACACCAATAATTATTGACATTTTCTGCTGCAATCCTGCTAGAAAAAAGCCTCTTCCCAGTAATCCAAAAATCAACCCGATTATTGAATAAGCTGTTAATCGGCCAAAATGATACGTCATAATCTGCGTTGCCTTTTTAGCTTCATTTTGCCTGTCTACAGGAAGCATCATAGCAATTGGCCCACACATACCAACACAATGCAGACTGCTGATTAAACCTAAAAAGAAAGCAGAGAATAACATTTTATTTTTAATTTACGTAAATAACCTCTTTAGTGAGATATTTTTTACCTTCATACTGCCACTCCATATTAACATCCCAGCGTCCTTTTAATAATTTTTTCTGAGGAATAACTATTTCTGAATTGGTTAAAGCAATTTGAGTATTAAAATCAAATTTCTTGTTTGAAGGTCTGTATAATTGAATATTTCCTTTCACTTTATCACTTTCAAATCCTGCGGGAAAAATTACTGCCACACCATTTTCTGTATATTTTATTAATGGTTTATGTTGTAAATCGTGCGCATTTTGAATCCTTGCCATTTCTTCCTGAAAGTGTGTGTCGTGTTTGTAATATTCCTCCACAACCAAATCATTATCGTATTTAGAATTTGACTGCACTTCAAAAACAAAATATAAAATAAATGTCATAAACAATCCGAATGCAATGACGATGCCGGTACCCCAATTAAATTTCATGATGTATATTTTTTAATTAAAACTGCGTGGCCCTAAGAAATTTGTTGTTGTTGTTTCTATGAGTTCAGAACCATTATAAACCCCAATTTTTACTTTTGTTTTATCACTTTCTAATAAAACTTCATTAATTTCTATGAATAACGTTCCTTGTGAAATTCCTTCTTTTGGAACTTTAAAATGTTTTTTTCCAACATTTCTAATTTCACCTTTCTGATCGATTAATTCAAAATGAATATCGTTATAATCTTTCATTGTTTTGTTTACAATTTTATAGGTGTAAACATTACTGATTTTTTCACCATCATGCTGGAACAACTGACCTGGTAAGCGTAAAACAACTGCCTGAACGTCTGTTCTTAAAAATAGCATTCCAACAAAAATACTCAATAAAATAAATAAAACCGCTGTATAACCTTTCATTCTTGATGTAAACTTGAAAGGTTCTTTTTTTGCAATTTCATCTTCAGAAGCATAACGAATAAGACCTTTTGGCAAACCAACAGATTCCATAATATGATCACATTCATCAATACAAGCTGTACAGTTTGTGCATTCTAGCTGTGTTCCGTTTCTAATGTCGATTCCCATTGGGCAAACATGAACACATTGAAGGCAATCAATACAGTCACCTTTTCCCGTTAACGCTCTATCTTCATTTTTTTTGAATTTTGCACGCCCTTCTTCTTTTTCACCTCGAACAAAATCGTAGGCGACATTTATTGATTTATTGTCTAAAAGAACACCTTGCAATCTTCCGTACGGACAAGCGATAATACAAACCTGTTCACGAAACCAAACAAAAACAAAATAGAAAACACTCGTAAATATTAACAGCGCAATAAAATTGCTTGCTTGTTTTACAGGACCTTGCTCAATCATTAAGAATAAAGCGTCACTACCTACTAAATAAGCTAAAAAGACATTAGCAATAAGGAAAGAGATCAAGAAGAATATAGTCCATTTTAGAACACGTTTTCTAATTTTTTCAGCATTCCATTCCATTCTTGCTAAACGAGACTGAGAACCTCGATCTCCATCAATCCAGTATTCTATACGGCGGAAAACCATTTCGAGGAAAATAGTCTGCGGACAAATCCAACCACAAAATATTCTTCCAAAAACAACAGTAAATAAAATTATGAATACAACGCCAACAAGCATTGAAATTACGAAGAGATAAAAATCCTGAGGCCAGAAAGGGAATCCAAAAATATTAAAACGACGTTCCAAGATATTGAACATCATAAACTGGTTTCCATTAACCTTGATAAAAGGATTTATGAATAAAATTGCCAATAAAACATAACTGACAATTTTCCTATAATCATAAAATTTACCAGACGGTTTTTTAGGAAATATAAATTTTCGTTTACCACCTTCATCTATTGTTCCAATGGTATCTCTAAAAGCTTCGTCTGGTAAATTTGACATGATATTCTAATTATTTTTTAACTTGTGTGGTATCTTTTGTGGTTGCTGCAGCGGCATCGGTTTTAGGAGCACTATCATCTACCCAAACTTCTCCTTCTGCTTCTTTTGGATCTTTCGGATTACTTCCTTGTAAAGACAGAATATAACTTGCCACTTTTTGTATTTCTTTTGGCTTAAGGGTTCCTTTCCAAGCAATCATCCCTTTACCGTCTCTACCTCCGTTTGTAATAGTGTGGAATAGATTTTTAATTCCTCCTCCTAAAATCCATTTATCATCTGTAAGGTTTGGTCCAATTTGACCTCCTCCATCAGCACGGTGGCAGGCAGCACAATTGGTTGTAAAGATTGTTTTACCTTCATCTAAACTTGGTGCATCAGTTAGTAAAACAACTGTTTTTTCATCCATCAAATCTGGTGCTGTTTTCATGTATTCTGCAACGTCAATCTTTGCCTGAGCCAATTCTTTTTTCAGCTCCATTTCCTGATCATCAGCTCCTAAAACATCATAACGTACCACATAAATTACTCCGAAAATGATACAGATGTAGAATAAATATACCCACCAAGGCGGTAAATTATTATCCAACTCTTTGATTCCGTCATAATCATGATCCATTAATAAGTCACCTTCTTTTTCAATTGGCTCTGTTTTAGTCAATTTATGCATTAGGTTTTTAAACCAAGTACTCTCTTTGAAGCTTAAACTTTCTTCAAGTTCTTTTTGTGCTTTTTCTTCTGGTGACAATAATTGGAACATTACTCGATTTACAGCACTAAGCGTAATCTCAATAGCAATTAGAATAAACAAAAAGACAAATAAAAAGAGTGATACCATAGGATACTTTATAAAAGCTGGCTTGTCACCTGAATCTATAAAATATTCCATCAAAGCAAATACGATGAAGAAAATCAACGGTACTCTAACATATACTGGGAAAAACTTTTTCATTTTTATCTATCTTTTGTGATTACACTAAGTCCTTCATCTAAAGGTATATTACTCATTTCTTGAATTTTTTCTTTTTTATAAGAGAACACCCAAATGCCTAATCCTACAAAGAATAAGAAGAAAATTAAGAGGGAAATAATCGGGTAAATTTCTATACCCGATATGGTTTCCATATTGTGTTTTATCTGTTCAAACATAATGCTGTTATTTAGTTTCTTTTACTTTAATATCAGTACCAAGTCTTTGAATATAAGCGATCAAAGCAACGATTTCTCTTTCGTTCATCGGAATGAATTTCTCGCCTTTTGCCGCAGCTTTTTTACGGCTGTCTTCATAACTCTTAACGAAATCAGGATCGCTTTCTAAGCTTTTTTCTATCTTAACAGCCTGCTCTCTTAAAGTTCTCTGTGCATTTGCAACATCTTCTGGAGAATATGGCACTCCTAAAGAAATCATTGCCTGCATTTTCTTTTGTGTCAATGAAATGTCCATCGGTTTGTTATCAAACAACCATTTATAACCTGGCATAATTGATCCAGCAGATGTACTTTGCGGATTCCACATGTGGTTAAAGTGCCAGTTATCATTGTACTTACCACCTACTCTCAATAAGTCTGGTCCTGTACGTTTAGATCCCCATAAGAATGGATGGTCGTAAACAAACTCTCCCGCTTTTGACTGAACTCCATAACGTTCTACCTCACTTCTAAAAGGACGAACTGACTGTGAGTGACATCCAACACAACCTTCTCTGATATATAAATCACGTCCTTCAAGCTCTAACGGTGTATATGGTTTTACACTTGAAATTGTCGGAATATTTGATTTCACCATAATTGTCGGCACAATCTGAATAATACCACCAATTAAAATTGCAATTGTAGCAAGAATAGTTAACTGAATTGGTTTTCTTTCTAACCAAGAATGGAATTTCTCTCCGCTCAATCTACCGCTTTTTATTGTTTGCAATGCTGGAGCCTGAGCCAATTCATCTTCGATTGTATTACCTGCTTTAACAGTCATAATAATGTTATAAACCAATGTCAGCATACCTATAAGATACAAACTACCTCCAATAGCTCTCATCCAATACATAGGCATAATAGCGGTTACCGTTTCAAGGAAGTTTCCATAAGTTAAAGTACCGTCTGGATTAAACTGTTTCCACATTGATGCTTGCTGGAAACCAGCTACATATAATGGAATTGTATATACAATAATACCTAAGGTACCAATCCAGAAATGGAAGTTTGCTAATTTCTTAGAGAATAACTCCGATTTTGTCATTCTTGGAATCAACCAATAGATAATACCAAATGACATGAAACCATTCCAAGCTAAAGCTCCTACGTGTACGTGCGCTACGATCCAATCAGTATAGTGCGCAATAGCATTTACATTTTTTAAAGATAACATTGGTCCTTCGAACGTTGCCATACCGTAACCAGTAATCGCTACTACGAAGAATTTTAAAACTGGTTCTTCACGAACTTTATCCCAAGCCCCTCTTAATGTAAGAAGACCATTAATCATACCTCCCCAAGATGGAGCAATTAACATTACTGAAAATGCAACCCCTAAATTCTGAGCCCAGTTTGGCAATGCAGAATACAGTAAGTGGTGTGGCCCAGCCCAAATGTATATAAAGATTAAAGACCAAAAGTGAATAATAGATAATCTATATGAATAAACAGGTCTGTTTGCAATTTTTGGAACGAAATAGTACATTAATCCCAAGAATGGAGTTGTCAAGAAGAATGCCACCGCATTGTGCCCGTACCACCATTGTACAAGCGCATCTTGAACACCTGCATACACAGAGTAACTTTTTAAACCTGAAACAGGAATTTCTATATTATTAAAGATATGCAGTACCGCTACCGTTACAAATGTTGCCAAATAAAACCAGATTGCAACATATAGGTGACGCTCTCTACGACGGAGCATTGTACCAATCATATTGATACCCATTACAACCCAAATTAAAGCGATTGCAATATCAATTGGCCACTCTAGCTCTGCATATTCTTTAGAAGAAGTATAACCTAACGGAAGTGTAATTGCTGCAGCCACAATAATTAGCTGCCAGCCCCAGAAATGAAGATTACTTAAAAAATCACTAAACATTCTGGCTTTTAGCAATCTTTGCAGCGAGTAGTACATACCGGCAAAGAAGGCATTACCCACAAAAGCAAAAATAACTGCATTGGTGTGTAACGGTCTCAAACGGCCGTAACTAAGCCACGAAATCCCATCTGTCATGTTGGGAAAAAGGTACATTACCGCTAAGGTAAGCCCCACTAACATACCCACAACACCAAAGAGTATTGTGGCGTAAATGAATTTTTTTACAATTTTGTTGTCGTAATAAAACTGTTCCATTTCCATAATTATACTTGTTTTTCTTCGATTGTTGAATTATTATTTTGGGAATTAATTTTGGTTTCGTCATCAAAAAGAATTCTGACTGAAGGTGTATAATCATCATCATACTGTCCAGACTTGACAGCTGCGATAAAGGCAATAAAAAAACAGATTGCCACAAAAATACTTACTGAAATTAATAGATAAATAACACTCATACCCTGGATTTATATTAACAAAATTAGTTTGTTAAAGGCGCATAAAATATGATAATTATCATAGACGATTAGTTATGTTAAATTTAATAAAATATGTCCTTTAATAATTTATAATCATTCTAAATTTCTGTTACTGAAATAGTTAGACATAAAAGTCACAAAACTTACAATCGTAATTGTACTCAACGGCATAATGATTGCCGCAACCAACGGAAGCAGATTTCCTGTAACCGCAAATGCAAGTCCGACAACATTGTACAGCAATGACAACGCAAAACTCATTTTTATAATCAAAATTGCTTTGTGAGAAAGCTTTAAAAAGTAATTGAGACGTGAAAATTCTGTTGCATCCAAAATGGCATCACATGCAGGCGAAAAGACATTTACATTTTCTGATATCGAAATCCCAACATTGCTCTGAGCCAACGCTCCGGCATCATTTAATCCATCTCCTACCATCATTACATTTTGCCCTTTTTCCTGAAGTTTCTTTATATATTCAAGTTTTTGCTCCGGTTTTTGATTAAATATCAATTCGGTACCTTTTGGCAGAATAGCTTCTAAATTTGATCTTTCGCCATCATTGTCACCAGAAAGCACTTTTATTTGGTAATCTTTGCTCAGATTGGTGAAAAGTTTTTCTAAACCTTCTCTATACTGATTCTGGAAAGTAAATTTTCCAAAATACACTCCTCCTATTTTAATATGCAATGCTGTTTTTTCAATTTCTGAACCATCCGCAACTATATCATCTACAAATTGTCCTGAACCAACTCTAATTTCTTTACCCTCAGCAACCGCTAAAATTCCTTTTCCCGTAATTTCTTGGAAATCTTCTATATTAATTCGTTTAGCTTCTGGAAGAAAATCATAAAGCATTCGGCTTAACGGATGATTCGAACCTCGCAATACATTTTTAATCAATATAATATCTGAATCTGAAATAAAGTTTCCTTCATATCGTATATTCGACTTTTTATTGGTTGTAATGGTTCCTGTTTTATCAAAAACAATCGTATCAACTTTAGCAAGTTGCTCAATTACAATAGCATTTTTTAAGTAAATTTTCTTTTTACCCAAAATTCGTAATATGTTTCCAAAAGTAAAAGGAGCAGTAAGAGCCAACGCGCAAGGGCAAGCTACGATTAGCACCGCTGTAAAAACATTAAAAGCAGTATTTGCATCTATAAAAATCCAATAAACAAAACCAGCAAATGCAATGAGCAATAATATGGGGGTAAAATATCGGCTTATCGCATCTGTTATGGTTTTGTGTTTTTGGTCTACTTTTTTCTGAAAGATTTCGTTACTCCACAATTGAGTCAAATAACTTTGAGAAACCGAATGCAAAACTTCCATTTCGATCACTTTACCGATCTGTTTGCCTCCCGCAAAAACTTTATCTCCAGACTTTTTGGTAATCGGCACTGCTTCTCCTGTAACAAAACTATAATCTATTTCGGCACTTTCGCTTATTAAAATTCCATCAACAGGAATAAGCTCCTGATTTCTTATTAGCAATCGGTCTCCTTTTAGAACATCGTAAATAGCTACATTTTCTTCTGAAGCATCTTTATTGATTTTGGTAACGGCGATGGGAAAATAGGATTTAAAATCCCTTTCAAAACTTAAAAAACTATAGGTTTTAATCTGAAACATTTTGCCAAGAAGCATAAAAAATATCAAACTGGCCAAACTGTCAAAAAATCCTGGACCATGATCCATCAGCATGTCGTATGTGCTACGAATAAACATCACGATAATCCCCAAAGCAATCGGAATATCAATATTAAGCATTCTAGTTCTAATACTATGATAAGCAGAAACATAATATCCGCTTGCTGAATATAAAAATGTTGGCAATGCCAGAAGGAAAATAAGCAATCTGAAAAACGGCTTGTAACTATCGAGCCAAAACTCTTTCATTTCAAAATATTCTGGAAATGAAAGCAACATAATATTTCCAAAACAGAAAAATGCAACACCCAATTTATAAGTTAAACTTCTGTCAACTTTTGCTTTTGCAGTTCCGTAATTTTCTAAACTAATGTAAGGTTCATAACCTATAGAACTTAGGAGATAAACTATTTCTTTTAAAGAAACCTCATCAGAATTAAAGGTAATTCTAACTTTCTTCTCATGAAAGTTAACTTGAGAAGTGCTAATTCCTGACTGAAGACGATTTAGATTTTCTAATATCCAAATACAAGAACTGCAATGGATATGCGGAATATTTAATGAAGCAATCGATGTGTTTCCTTCTTGAAACTCTAAAACCTTTGCAAGTATGGCTTCATTTTCTAAGAAATCATATTTCCCTTTGATGTCTTGCGGAGTGGCGCCTGGAGACTTTTCAAAATCATAATAAGATGTTAGGTCATTGATGCTGAAAATTTCGTAAACTGTTTTACAGCCTGTGCAACAAAACTTCTTATCATCAAAATCAATTTCTTCATTTTGTTCAATAGTTAAACCACAATGAAAACAACTTTGCTCCCTCATAAACTTGTTTTTATTTGATGCAAATTTCCAATTAAAGCACAATTATTAAGATGATAATTGTCATGTTATTTTGAAATCAGATTCCTAAATTTATAAAATAAAAAGCTCAAATTAGAGTTAACCCTAATTTATAATAAATTTACCTTATAAAGGTGGTTAAAACCCTTAAATATCCTTATTTTTGCAGCAAACAAATATTGTCATGAATAAATGTGATCAATGCATTGTACGCCAGCTAAGCTCATTAAAAGCCCTTAATAAAGAAGAAGTTATTAAATTAGCCAGCAGTAAAACGACCTATAAAATTAAAAAAGGCGAAGCTCTTTTTGAAGAAGGTGAAGTAACCAATGGCGTTTTCTGTGTAAAAGACGGCGTTGGAAAACTTTCAAAATTGAGTGCAAACGGAAAAGATCAAATTGTAAAATTGGTTAAATCTGGCGAACTTCTTGGACAGCGCTCTATGATTAGCAATGAGCCGGCAAACTTAACCGCAAAAGCGATTGCCGACATGGAGGTTTGTTTTATTCCTAAAACTGAAATCATCAATTTCTTTAATACTAACAATCAATTTTCTTTAAATATGATGCAGTCTGTCTGCGAAGATTTAAAGGAATCTGAGAACGAAAAAATTGCCTTAGTTCAAAAAACTGTTAAACAGAGACTTGCTGAAACTTTACTGCACTTGCATGATGAATTTGGCGAAGATGCTGACAAAACACTTAAAGTTCAACTAACAAGAGAAGAACTTGCTGGTATTATTGGTACCGCTACAGAAAGCTGTATTCGTTTATTATCTGATTTTAATAAACTGGGACTAATAGAGTTAGTTGGTAAAAAAATCATGCTAAAAGATGTTCGAGCATTAAAGAAATTAGCCGATAACTAAAGTTTTTTAGCCTCATTCCAGAAAACATCCATTTCTGTAAGCGTCATATCCATTAAAGGTTTTCCTAATTCGTTTGCTTTACTTTCTAAGTATTGAAAACGTTTAATGAATTTTTTATTGGTTCTTTCTAAAGCGTCTTCTGGATTTACATTTAAGAATCTTGCGTAATTAATCATAGAAAACAAAACATCTCCAAATTCATCTTCGATTTTGTCTTGGTTTCCAGATTTTACTTCGTCTTGCAATTCTTGCAATTCTTCTTGGACTTTATCCCAAACCTGATGAGGTTCCTCCCAATCAAAACCCACTCCTTTTACTTTATCCTGAATTCGGCTTGCTTTGACCATTGCCGGAAGACTTCTTGGAACGCCTTCTAAAACAGATTTCTTGCCTTCTTTAAGCTTCAGTTTTTCCCAATTTTGTTTTACTTCTTCCTCATTTTCCACCTTTACATCTCCATAAATATGAGGATGGCGATGAATCAATTTATCGCAGATTTCATTGCAAACATCGGCAATATCAAAATCATTGGTTTCACTGCCTATCTTGGCGTAGAAAACAATATGAAGGAGTAAATCTCCTAATTCCTTTTTAACTTCATTTAAATCATTATCTAAAATAGCATCTCCCAACTCATACGTTTCTTCGATCGTTAAATGTCTTAATGTCTGAAGGGTTTGTTTTTTATCCCAAGGACATTGTTCACGAAGTTCATCCATGATATTCAATAATCTTTCAAATGCTTTTAACTGGTTTTCTCTGCTCATTTTGAAGTTTCTTTTGATTTAAACTCGATTCTGTAAAATTAAAAAATCCTGTCAAGAAAACATCTCAACAGGATTATTTTATGTTTAAAGAAAATTACTATTCTTCTTTTTTAGCTTTTGCTTTTTTAGCTGCTGGAGCTTTTTTTGGTTTTTCTTCAGCAACTGGAGCTTCTTCTTTAGGTTCTTCGGCTGCAGGAGCTAAATCTGTAACTAAACCTTTTGCTTGAAGCGTGTTGTACCAGTTTAATACTTTTTTGATATCTGATGGGTAAACTCTTTCTTCGTCGTAATCAGGAAGAATTTGTTTAAAATAAGCAGACAAAGTAGCATTATCTTCTTTATGAGAGATAGCTTGTCCTTTGTTTTCTTTAACGGCAATCTGCTGCATTACTTCAGTTAACGGTTTTTCGCCTTCATAAGTATAAATCGAAATTTCAGACAATAAACTTACATTGCTTTTTAGATTTACAGTAATCTTCTTCCCATCAATTAATGATTCCGCCACAAAACCTGTACGAGTTTGTACTTTTAATTCGTATAAACCTGGTTTTCCTGAAATGGCTAAAATTTTCGTTAAATTCATTTTTATTAAAATTAGTATTAAGAATTTTATTTATTTTTTGTTTCTAAGGATTTAGAAAACTTATCTTGCTTTTTTAGCTGCAAAAAATTTCATTCTATATTCTTGAGACGTTTTTCCTTCAGTAATGTTTTTCAATTTCTTTTGGATCAAACGCTTTTTAAGAGAAGAAATTTTATCTGTAAACAATATTCCTTCAATATGATCATATTCGTGCTGGATAACTCTCGCTATTAATCCGTCAAATACTTCCGTTTTCATAACGAAATCTTCTTCACAATATTCGATTGTAACAGTTGGTTTTCTGTAAACGTCTTCACGTACATCTGGAATACTCAAACAGCCTTCATTAAATCCCCACTCTTCTCCTTCTTCTTTAACGATTTTAGCATTGATAAAAGTCTTCTTAAAGCCTTTCAAATCTTTTTGTTCCTCTGAAGGAAGATCCTCATCATCACTAAAAGGCGTTGTATCTATCACAAACAAACGAATTGGCAGTCCAACCTGCGGTGCTGCAAGTCCAACTCCATACGCATTGTACATGGTCTCGTACATGTTTGCGATCGTTTCTTTTAGGTTTGGATATTCTGGTGTAATATCTTGTCCTACTTTTCTTAAAACAGGATCACCGTATCCTACAATTGGTAAAATCATTTGTTTTTATTTATGTTTTAATGTGCTGCAAAAACAGAATTAAAGTTCTGATATTTCAGCTGGCAAAAATAGTAAAAAATAGTCAATGAATAATTCTTATACAGCATTATTCGCATTTTTTACTCGATGCTAAAAATCTCATCCATAATTATGCCAAAATCATTCCTACAATTCTTACCTTTGTTAGTAAACCTCTTTTTATGATTGATAGAATTTCGAAATTTACTAACAGTACTTCCTTCCTCAACGCCTCTAAAGTAACTATTGCTTCTGTTGTTCCTGTTTTAGTTTTAAATTTTCTTGGTCATTTTGAAATCGGATTTACAATTGCGCTTGGCGCATTTTATACTTATCCCAGTGATATTCCGAGTTCTCTCAGCCATAAAATAAAAGGATTAATTGCCGCTTCATTTATTGTTTCTGGTGTTAACCTTTTGGTGAATCTCGTTTATCCATTTCCTATACTTTTCTACATATTTTTAGGATTTTTGTTGTTTTTATGCTCTATGATCTCGGTTTACGGACAACGAGCAACTTTGATTTCCTTCTCTGCCCTATTATCAATTTCTCTATCATTTGGGCATTTGCATGAAGGCTGGGAGGCTTTTGAATATTCAGGCTTTATTTTTATTGGTGGAATCCTATATTTAATAGTGTCTCTAGTTTTCCATTTTGTACAGCCTTATAAATATGTAGAATTACAAATTGCCGAAGGAATAAAACTTACTGCCAAATACCTAAAACTTAGAGGTGACTTATGGAGTCCCGAAGCCAACAGAAGAGCCATTATCGAGAAACAGCTAGCTGTACAGGTAGAATTGAATCTTATTCACGAAGATTTAAGAAAAATGCTTATCGGAAACCAGAATGCATCGGGAACTACAAGCCAGAATCGAAAAATGCTTTTGGTTTTTATCACTTTAGTTGAAATTCAAGAATTAGCACTATATACTTCTTTCGACCACAGCAAGCTTCATGAAAAATTTGCCAAGCATCCTGATGTTTTAAGAACGTATCAAAATGTGGCTTACAAATTGGCCTCAACTCTAAAAAAACTCTCAAAAAATGTCAGTCATATTAGTGTTTATGTTGACAAACATGATTTGAAAAATGAATTGGATGCACTTGAATTTGCCATTTTCGATTACGAAAAATCATTAGGAAAAGAAGATGCCGCAGAAGGTGTTTTAATGCTAACCAATATGCTGAAATACGCTAAAAATCAGGTTGGAAAAATTAAAATCATTCAGCGTGCACTTTCTTTGGCAATGCAATCTTACAAACTAAAAGATCAAGACAAAGAGCTTGAAAAATTCTTAACGCCACAATATTATCCGCTTCGAACTTTAATTGAAAATTTAAGTTATTCTTCTTCGATTTTCAGACATTCGATACGGTTAACCATTACTATTTTGATTGGTTTTCTTCTCGGACAAGTGCTTCCATTTCAAAACGTATATTGGATTCTACTCACCATTGTAGTAATCATGCGTCCTGGTTATGGTTTAACAAAAGAACGTTCTTACAATAGAATGTTTGGAACTGTTTTAGGAGGAATTTTAGCTTTCGGAATCGTGTCTGTTATTCAGAATCACGTTGCGCTGAGCATTTTTTCTATTATATGTATGCTTCTTGGAATTTCATTTACACAAATCAATTATAAGATAAGTGCAACATTCGTCACGATGTATGTTGTTTTTATCTACGGAATTCTAACTCCAGACATTAATGAAGTAATCCAATACAGAATATTAGATTCACTTGCAGGGGCAATTTTAGCCTTTATTGCCAATCAGTTTCTGTGGCCAGCTTGGGAATTCATCAATACCCCTATCCATATTGAGAACACCATTCGAGCCAATAGAAATTACCTAAAAGAGATTGCGGATTTTTATAATAAAAAAGGAGAAGTTCCTACTTCATATCGTTTAGCACGAAAAAATGCCTTTGTAGAAATAGGAAATTTAATGACTTCTTTTCAGCGTATGATGCAAGAGCCTAAGTCAAAACAAAAGACAATGCCTTTAGTAAATAAGTTAGTGGTTTTAAACCACTCTTTATTATCCGCTCTAGCATCATTATCAACTTACATTCAGTCACATCAGACCACTTCAGCGTCTGATTCTTTTAATTATATTATTAAAACAATTTTAGCCAATTTAGATCATTCTATTTCTGTTCTGAGAAATGAAGTTGTGGTACAGGATACTTTTTTTGAAAAAGAAGATGTGACTTTACAGTTTGAAGAGTTAAAGCGCAGGCATTTTACACGTTTAGCAGAAGATGACGACCTTGACAAAGAAACACGTCAGGCCAAAATGCAGGAAGCACAAATGGTTATTGAACAATTAATCTGGATGAGCAATCTAGCAGAAAAGATTCTAAAAAATACAACCGACCTAAAAGCAACAAATCCAGATTAATTCATCTGGATTTGTTTTTTTTATTGAAATGTAGAAGCTTAATTTAATTTTAAAACTTCTGCTGTTTGTTTTCTAAGCTGTTCCAAAAGTTCTGGCTTATCGTTTAAAGTCTGTCCGTAAGACGGAATCATTGTCTTTAATTTTGCTTGCCATTCTGGTGTTTTAATTTGATTGGTAAAACATCTGCTTACCAAATCAACCATAATTGCCACAGCTGTTGAAGCACCAGGAGAAGCACCTAATAAAACTGCTAAAGTTCCGTCGTGCGTATTGATAACTTCTGTACCAAACTCTAAAACGCCACCTTCTTTTTCATCTTTTTTGATAACCTGAACACGCTGGCCTGCCTTTTCTAATTTCCAATCTTTAGAACGTGCTGTTGGCAAATATTCGCGCAAAGCTTTCATTCTATCTTTTGGAGACTGACGCACCTGCTCTATCAAATATTTCGTTAATGGAATATTGTGATATCCTGCCGCCAACATCGGAATTAAGTTGTTACGTTTAATAGATAATGGCAAATCTAAATAAGAACCATTTTTTAAGAAACGCGTTGAGAATCCTGCGAATGGGCCAAAAAGAAGTGCTTTTTCACCATCAATTACACGAGTATCAATATGAGGAACAGACATTGGAGGAGCTCCAACACTTGCTTTTCCGTATACTTTTGCTTGGTGTTTTGCAATTACCTCTGGATTTGTACATTTCAGCCATTGCCCGCTTACAGGGAAACCGCCATATCCATTTCCTTCAGGAACATTTGCTTTTTCTAATAAAGGAAGAGAACCTCCTCCTGCACCAATAAACACAAATTTAGTATATGCTTTACGAGTATTTCCTGTTGACAAATCTTTAATTTTAATTCTCCAAGATTTATCTTCACGCTGTCTTAGTTTTTTAACTTCGTGATTAAAGAACAACGAAACACCGTCTAATTTTTCTAAGTAATTGAACATACTTCTTGTTAAAGCACCAAAATTAACATCGGTACCAATTTCCATATGTGTCGCTGCTAATTTCTCATCGGCAGTTCTACCTTCCATTACCAATGGCATCCATTTTTGAAGCTGTTCAAAATCGGTACTAAAAGTCATTTCGGCAAAGATTGGATTGCTGTGAAGCGCTTCGAATCTCTTTTTTAAATAATCTACGTTTTTATCTCCCCACACAAAACTCATATGAGGCACGCTTTTAATAAAATTATCCGGAGACGGCACTTTATTCTGCTGTACTAAGTAAGACCAAAACTGGCGAGAAATCTCAAATGATTCTGCGATACTTATTGCTTTTTTAGGATCTATGCTTCCGTCTGCCTTTTCTGGAGTATAATTTAGTTCACAAAAAGCAGAGTGTCCTGTTCCGGCATTATTCCAAGCATCAGAGCTTTCTGCTGCGGCAACATCTAATCTTTCGTAAATTTCAATTTTTATATCTGGTTGTAATTCTTTCAAAATTACCCCAAGAGTGGCACTCATTATTCCAGCGCCAATGAGTACTACATCACTATTTGAACGTATGGTTTCGTCAGGCATAACAGTATTTTTATTTAAAGTGCAAAGGTACTTTTTTAATTGCAAAAAAAAACTAATTTTTAGATGATAAAAGTTAGGATTTTCTAAAAACCATTAAATTATAAATAAAAAATACGACAAAGAGCGCTATTTTTTTGCGGAAAGATAATCTTGAAGCAGAATTGTGGCAGAAATTTCGTCTATTAAACCTTTGTTCTGACGCTGTTTTTTACTTAAACCACTGTCGATCATGGTTTGGAATGCCATTTTTGAAGTAAAACGCTCATCAACACGAATCACTTTCATGTCTGGAAAGATATTCGAAAAGTGTTTTGCAAAACCATTAATCACAGAAGCACTTTCAGATGGCTGGCCATTCATTTGTTTAGGTTCGCCAATCAAAACCGCTTCTACTTTTTCTTTAGCAAAATAATCTTTTAAAAAGTCAACCAAAGTATGAGTAGGAATCGTAGTTAAGCCCGAAGCAATAATCTGCATTTCGTCTGTAACTGCAATTCCTGTGCGTTTTTGTCCGTAATCTATTGAGAGGATTCTTGGCATGTTTTGAAGTTTTTATAAAAGATTAGAAAGTAAAATTATAATCTTTTAAAGAGAGTCTTTATATTTTATAAAACCGAAAATGAAAACAATGTTTTTATCGGTATCAACTTCATAAACAGAAACGTAACCTTTAAAAACATAATCCCTAATATTTTCATCATCAAAATATCTTGATTTTTTAAAGAGAAAAGGATGTTTTAAATCTTTTTTAATATTTCTTAACAAATCTTTTCTAAACTTTAGCGCTGCTCTAGGTTTATCTTTATAAATATAATGAACTTGTTCTTTTAATAATTTTAAAAATTCATTCGAAATTTTAATTGTCATATTCCGAAAATGTATTGTCTAAAATTGAATCCACTTCATCTATTGAAAACAACTTTTCATTACCACTTTTTAATTTAGCATAAGCTGCATGCACTTTTCTTTTATCATTTTCAAAATCAGAATCTTCTTCAATAATTGTCAATTCACTAGGAGAAAACTCACTTAACAACTTAAGTACTTTCTCTCTTATTTCTGGCTGAAATTCTAATCTAATCGCTTCCATAATGCTTTCATTTTACAATACAAATATAAACCTTTTTAGATTCATGTTTTTTAAATTAAACTTAAAAACAAAAATCCGCCCTGAAAACTCAAGACGGACTTTTATCCAAATATTCAAACCTAAAAAATAACTCAATTTATCTTCCGAACAAGCGGCTGAAAAAACCTCTGTGTTCTTCTTCCTCTCCTGCATCCTCCTCTTCAGAATAATTAGCAAACTTAGATTGTGACTTTTCATGTTCGTAAATCAGCTCCTTAATATATTCAACGTAAGTTCTTTTTTTCTCTTCTAAGAATCCGATCAAATACTTTTCGCTAAATTCTACTCCGCTTGCTGCTTCGATTTGTAATAGCTTTTTATACAAAGGCTCAATATGCAGCGCAATTACTTCTTGCGGTACGGCTTGTCTTCTTCCGAAATAATTTACAATAACGTCGTTTTCATCGCGGGCAATTTCAAAATCTGTAATTACCCAATAGTATCTTCCAGACTTTGCAAGGTTTTTTACAATAGCGTGAAAGTTTTTCCCATTTTTAAGATTTTCCCAAAGCACTTTAAAAATTACTTTTGGCATATCGGGGTGACGTATGATATTATGAGGCTGCCCCATTAATTCATAGTCTTCGTAACCGCAAACATCTACAAATACTTCGTTGGCATATTCAATAATACCATATGCATTTGTTTTACTCATGATAACCTGAGTTTTGTCCCAGCTTACTTCTTTATCTATAATTACTCTGTTTTGAAGGTGATTTTCTTGATTCATATTTTACTGCTTATATGATTATTTATGGAATGGAATGTTGATCAACACTGCGAAATTAAAGCGAAGAAAAAGCAGAAATCCTGACTTTTGTCATATTTTGATATAAAAAAAACTTTTAGCGGTAATAACATCAACCCAAAAAACCTATAGGTTCCATTAGTCTTACAAATAAGAAACAAAAAGTTAAATCTGTAACATTTTCAAGCTGTTTTGCTTTTTTGCATTTCTACAAATACGTTATCTTTGCCAAAAAATTAAACGTATGAATTCTTTACAGACTATAATCGAACAAGCTTGGGAAAACAGAGCTTTATTGCAAGAAACTACAACTACAGATGCCATTAGAGAAGTTATCGAATTGGTAGACGCAGGAAAATTACGTGTTGCTGAACCAGTTGGTGACAAATGGCAGGTAAACGAATGGGTTAAGAAAGCAGTTGTAATGTATTTCCCGATTCAGAAAATGGAAACATGGGAATCTGGTATTTTTGAATACCACGACAAAATGTTGCTAAAAAGAAATTATGCTGAAAAAGGAATTCGTGTGGTGCCAAACGCGGTTGCGCGTTATGGAGCTTACATCTCAAGCGGTGTAATCTTAATGCCAAGTTATGTAAACATTGGTGCTTACGTAGACGAAGGAACAATGGTTGATACTTGGGCAACTGTAGGAAGCTGTGCTCAAATTGGTAAAAACGTACACTTAAGCGGTGGTGTTGGTATTGGTGGTGTTCTTGAGCCATTGCAAGCTGCTCCAGTAATTATTGAAGACGGTGCTTTTATTGGATCTCGTTGTATTGTTGTTGAAGGTGTTCACGTTGGTAAAGAAGCAGTTCTTGGAGCTAACGTATGTTTGACAGCATCTACTAAAATTATTGATGTTACGGGTGATGAGCCAGTTGAAATGAAAGGTTACGTACCAGCTCGTTCTGTAGTTATCCCAGGAAGCTACACTAAGAAATTTGCTGCTGGAGAATTCCAAGTTCCTTGTGCTTTAATCATTGGAACTCGCAAACCATCTACAGATTTAAAAACTTCTTTAAACAATGCACTTCGTGAATACGATGTTGCTGTATAAGTTTTAGAAAGTCTAAATAGTAAAATCCAAATTCCAATTGATTATTTATATTGGAATTTGGATTTTTTTTGCTTCAATTTGTAGTCTCTTAATACAATATTATTTTTCATGAAGATACTTGTAATCCAGCAAAAAATGATTGGAGACGTTTTGGTCAGCAGCATTATTTGCAACAACCTTAGAGTTGCATATCCAGATGCACAAATCGACTATTTGGTTTATGCCTCAACAACACCGGTTTTAGAAGGAAATTCAAGCATCGACAATATTGTTTTGTTTGAAGAAAAACACCGAAAAAGTAAAAAGGAACTTTTAAAATTGGGACTACAGCTTCGAAAAGAAAATTATGATGTACTAATTGATGCCTATTCAAAACTAGAAAGCTGGATACTAGTTCTTTTAAGTGGCGCTAAAAGAAAAATTTCATACAAAAAACCAGGAAGAACATTTTTATATACCGACAATGTTCCGTTTGAACCTTTTCCTAAAACCAATTTAGGTTTAGCAATCGAAAGAAGACTTTCTTTATTAGAACCTCTTAATCTCACAATTGAGATAGATCCCATTCCTAAATTATTTGTTTCTGAAAAAGAAAACAAAGAGGCTATTGCATTATTTGAAAAACATCAGGTTCGAAAAGACAAAAAAACAATCATGATTAGTCTTTTAGGCAGTGAAAAACTTAAAACCTATCCTTTGGAGTTTATGGCTAAAGTGGTTGATTACATTGCCGACAACGCAGATGTGAATATTCTTTTTAATTATTTCCCAAAACAATTAGAAGAAGCAAAAATTGTTTTTAATACTTGCAAACCTTCTACGCAAAACAAGATTTATTTTGATTTATTAGGAGGCGATCTAAGATCTTTTATAGGTTTAGTGAATCAATGTGATGCTATAATCGGAAATGATGGTGGTGCAATAAATATGGCAAAAGCACTAGACAAACCTTCCTTCATTATTTTTTCTCCTTGGATTGAAAAGAAAATCTGGGCAACTTTTGAAGATGGAATTCAGCATCTTTCTGTTCATTTAAAAGATTATTGTCCCGTACTATTTCAAAATAAAACAGAGAAAATGCTTAAAAAAGAAGCTTTACCTCTATATCAAAAGTTTTTACCCGAATTTTTCGAAGACAGAATTAAATTGTTCTTAAAACAAAACGGATTTTAATTAACAAAATGATTTTCTCAGAAAAGCAGCACCTCACAGCATTAATCATTACGCATAATGAAGAACAAAACATTAATCCTGTTTTGGAAAATCTTTCATTTGCTGATGAGATTATTGTTGTAGACTCATTTAGCACTGATAAAACTTTTGAGATTGCATCTTCCTTTAAAAATGTAAAAACTGTTCAGCATATTTTTCAAAATTTTGCTGCACAACGAAATTATGCCCTAAGCCTAGCTTCAAACTCTTGGATTCTTTTTATAGATGCAGATGAGCGACTGACTCCTGAGCTACAAAAAGAAATTGAAGTAGCTATTAATCAAAAAAACACCATTTCTGCTTATTTCATCTATCGAACCTTTATGTTTAAAAACAAAAGATTGCTATTCAGCGGGTGGCAAACTGACAAGATTATTCGATTATTTAAGAAAGAAAATGCATTTTATAATGAGGAAAAAATCGTTCACGAAAAACTGATTATAAATGGCGAAGTAGGCAAATTAAAAACCAAACTTATTCATTTTTCTTACTCTGCTTTTGAAGATTACAAGAAAAAAATGATTCTTTACGGAAAACTAAAAGCTCAAGAAGAATTGGCTAAAAACACAAAGCCAAATTTCTTTCATTTCTATATTCGTCCAGCCTATCAATTTTTACATCAATACATCATTCGTTTAGGCTTTCTTGACGGAAAATCAGGATTAATTATCTGTTATTTAAATGCACTTAGCGTAAGCGTTCGTTTTCAAGAACTAAAAAAAATAAGATCTAAGACTGTGACTTCCAAAATTTAAGTTTCTTTTTTAATCTTTTCTTTTTGGCAAAACTTTCTTGAAAATCTTCTGTTGCCTGCCACATTTTCTCAAAGATTTCAGCTTCGCTTTTTTCTTTATAGAACTTAGCATATTCATTACTCATTACCGCAACCATTTCTTTCTTTGGCGTTAAACGGCTAAAGTTATTCATTCTTTGCTCAAAAGTCATATGCGGATGAAAGTTCATTCTATTTAAATCAACCAAAAAGAAAGCGTATTTATTGTCTTCTAGTTTCTTTACCAAAGTATTTCCTGGCGAATGATCTAAAAATTCCACTCCTTTTTCATGAAGCTCAAAACAAAATTTAGAAAACTGCCTTAAAATAACATCATGATTTGGATAGTCTGGAATTTCTACAAGCTCTCTATATGTCAATTCAGTTACCAAATGTTCGCTCACATAATAACTGTCTTTTAAACCAATAAAACTAAAATTTTCAAGAAAAGCTATTGGTTCTGGCGTACCAATTCCTTTTTCCAACAAAATAGTAGCATATTCAAAAGAACGTCTGGCTTTTGATTTTCTAAAATATTTGTAAGCAATTTTGTTTACGATATTAGGAATCTTGAAAGACTTTATGTTGATTGTCTTTTCGTTCAGTTCAAACAATTTTATTCTATTTCGATCACCATTTCCAAAAAGAATTCCTGTATTATTAAAACCTCTAATACTGTTTAGAATAGAGTCTGTATTGTTCTTGAAAATTGGATTTACTTTAAAATTCATCAGTATATTTTTATTAACTACAAAAATACATATACAATCTAACACTTCAAATTAATATTGTATTTTCGTAAAAAAAATAAAGGATGTCACAACAAAAGACTGTTTTTCTAGAGACTCACAACATAAATAATAGAGCTACTGGTTTAGGAACTTTCAATTATGAACTAATAAAAGGTTTATCTGAGTTAGAGTTTGAAAACTTAAAACTAACCTTAAACGCTACAGATACAAAACTTCTTGAAAGCGAGTTTGGAAACAAATTCAATTACAACAAGTACAGCAATTTATCAAGAATGAAATTCTTTAGAATTCGTAAAAAATATGACTTATGGCATTCTGTAAATCAAAACATAAAAGTTGAACCTTTTACAAAAACAAAGTATTTGCTTACGATTCACGATGTGAATTTTGCCGAGGAAATATCTTCAGACATTAATCATAAAAGAAACAAACTTTTTTTAGAAAAACTAAATAAAGCAACTGCTGTTACTTACATTTCAGAATTTGCAAAAAAACAAACACATCAATATTTTGATGTTCCAAACGTTCCTGAATATGTCATTCATAACGGAAATCCAATCACTGAATTTCTAGACCTATCTTCATACGCACCAAATGTTCCTACCGACAAGCCTTTCTTTTATACAATTGGTGATTTTATTGAAAGAAAAAACTTTGAATCTATTATCAATATGATGAAACTGATTAAAGATTACAATTTAATTATTTCTGGTAATAATGATAAAAAATACGGCGAAAAAATAAAACAGCTTATAAGTGATAATGGCTTAACAAATCAGGTTTTTTTAACTGGAAAAGTAACCGATCAAGGCAAGCAGTTTTTTATGAAAAATTGCACAGCATTTCTTTTCCCTTCGATAAGAGAAGGTTTTGGCCTACCGCCTATCGAAGCAATGAGTTTTGGAAAACCAACTTTTTTATCTGACAAAACTTCATTGCCTGAAATTGGAGGAGATGCAGCAAAATACTGGTCAGATTTTGATCCTGAATATATGAAAACAGTATTATTTGACGGATTAAATAGTTTTGAAAACAATAAAGCCGAAAAAGAATCGCTATTTAAGCAAAGGGCTGCAAGTTTTAATTGGAAAACAGCTGCAGCAGAGTACTTAAAAGTCTACAATGAGATTTTGATGTAAAATCATAAAAAAAACAATCAGTTGCTTTTAAGCCAAATAACATAAATTAAACCTATAAATTGCATTAGAAATAAATAATGAATATAACCCTAATAACCCTAGATAATTTAGGAATGAACGAACCCATTTCGTCAGCTCTAAAAAAACGAGGACATAACGTACGCCATATAAACTTCAGAGATTATAAGTACAAATATCCTTCTATTTTTCACAGGGTTTATAATTTTATTTTGAAAGCTTTTTTTAAAAAGAATCTAAAAACCATACATCACGGAAAAGAAATACTGAAAGAATTAGAAAAAAACCATGAGATTCAAGATGTAATTCTAACCATAAAAGGCGATTTTATTGATTCTGACAGTATTTTAAAATTTAAAAAATTCACTAAAAAATCGATTGGTTTTTTTAATGACAACATTTACCGCTGTCCAAAAATCAAACGAGTTATACCTAGTTTTGACGAAGCTTATTCATTTGAAAAAGAAGATTGTGCCAACTTTAATATGAATTTTGCTCCTAACTGGATTTACACAAAGGAGATATCTAATAAAGAAATTCCCGCAGAATATGGTGTTTTCAATATTAGTACAATAGACAAAAGGCTTTCTACCTTAATTCGAATTGCTAACGAATTAAAATCTAAAAATATAAACTTCAAATTTATTGTTTACGATAAAAAAAATGAGCCTAAAACAGGAACTGAAGGCATTACATATATTAACAAACATGTGCCTTTGCCTGAAGTAAATGATTACGCAGACCGTTCAAAAGTATTATTAGACATCCATAGAGATGGCCAGATTGGATTGACTTTTAGAATTTTTGAAAGCATAGGGCTCGAAAAAAAGCTTATTACAACAAATTACGATATTAAAAACTACGATTTTTACAATCCAAATAATATCCTCATAATAGACGAAAACAATCCTGTTATACCCGCTTCTTTTTTTGAAAATGAGTATGAAAAAATCCCAGAATCGATTTATAAAAAATACACTGTAGAAGGCTGGATTGATAATGTAATTTTCAAAAACAATACATTTAATATTTAAAACTAAATTATTGTTATACAACCTAATAAGCCTTCAGAATGTTATACAATAGAATTTTTCCTTCAACATCTCAAAAAACTCTAAAAAGCTTTTACAAGTAAAATGCATAACTTTGCAATCTTAATAGAGTATATATAATTGTAAAATGAACGAGGAAATCATCAACGCATACGAAGTAATCAAAAACGGAGGCATAATTTTATATCCAACAGATACCGTTTGGGGAATTGGCTGTGATGCTACAAACCCAGATGCTGTTGCTAAAATTTATAAATTAAAACAGCGCGCAGAAACACAAAGCATGATTGTTTTAATGAATGGCGAAAAGATGATATACAATGTATTTAAAAACATTCCTGAAGTTGCCTGGCAAATTTGGGATTTATCAGACAAACCAACTACATTAATTCTTGACGACGCCAGAAACGTAGCACCAAACATTATCGCTGCCGACAAATCATTGGGAGTTCGTTTGGTAAAAGAACCTTTCTGCTACAAATTGATGGAAAGAATGAAAAAACCTCTGGTTTCAACTTCTGCCAATATTTCGGGACAACCTACTCCAATTGCTTTCAAAGACATTAGTCCTGAAATTATCAACGGCGTTGATTATGTTGTGAAATTAAATCAAGATAAAATAAACGGAAAATCCTCTACGATAATTAAATTAACTAACGATTCGCAAGTAAAAGTAATTCGTAAATAGCTTTTTTTTTGTTTCAGGTTTCAGGTTTTTGAAAAAACTTTGAATATAGTTTTTACTGCAAAGCACATAAAGAAGCTTTTATTGAAAATCTAAATAGAGTTAAAAAAAGTTCGCAAAGCTTTATCAAAACAAACTTTGCGAACTTTTTCATTTTAATGGATCTTAAAAAATCTTAGCGCCCTTTTCGTAATTCTTTTTTCCCAATAGTTATCGGGATTGCGGTTAAAAAAACATAGCACCTTAGTATCTTAGCATCTTAGACCGTTTTCAAACTTTCAATAAGCCAATCGATATCTTCTTTGGTATTGTAGTGACTAAATGAAATTCGAAGATTTGGTAATTTTAAATCGGTCTCCGAAAGCATTTCATTTAAAACATGCGAAGGTTTTATACTTCCAGACTGGCAAGCACTTCCTCTGGAAACTGCAATTCCTTTCATATCTAAACTGAAAAGCAGCATCGATGTTTTATCTGATGAAAACGGAAGAATAATATTGATGATGTTATAGAAATCATCTTTCTTTCCGTTGATTTTAAAATCTGGAAAATGAATTTCCAACTGCTCAATCAGATATTTTTTTATACTTGAAATATAAGCTCTTTCTTCATCAAGCTTTTCATAAGAAATAGATAACGCTTTTGCCATTCCGGCAATCTGATGTACGGCTTCTGTTCCCGCCCGTAGCCCTTTTTCCTGTTCGCCTCCAAAAAGCAATGGCTGCAAACCAGAATTTTTTCGGATAAAAGCAAAACCAATTCCTTTTGGTCCGTGAAACTTATGCGCACTCGCTAAAATAAAGTCAACAGGAGTCTTTTGCAGGTCGATTTCTGTCTTCCCTACAGACTGAACCGTATCTGAATGAAACAAAGCATTGTATTGCTTGCAAATCAAGCCTACGCGATCTAAATCTAAAATAGTTCCCGTTTCATTATTTACATGCATCAAGCTAACCAAAGTCTTTTTTTCTTCGGCCAATAAATTAGATAAATGCGTTAAATCTAAACTTCCATCTGCATTTACATTCACATAATCAACCTGAATATTGTATTCTTCCTGAAGCGCCCAAACGGTATGGAGAACAGCATGATGTTCAATCTTTGAAGTAATGATTCTTTCTACTTTTAAATCTTCAACGGCAGAACGCAGAATCCAGTTGTCGGCTTCAGTACCGCCAGAAGTAAAAATGATTTCTTGAGCAGTGCAGTTTAAATGCTTTGCAATGCTCTTTCTTGAAAGTTCTAATATTGTTTTACCATTTCGCCCAAAACTATGTGTAGACGATGGATTTCCATAATCCTCAAGCATTATTTTGGTCATTTCCTGAATTACTTCAGGACGCATTGCTGTTGTTGAGGCATTATCTAGATATACTTTTTTCATTGCTGCAAAGTTAAGAAATATCAATTGTCAAATCTTAAATATCATTTGGCAATTTTTTCACTATTTTTGACCCAAATAAATTTTACGATGAAAAAATATGCTGCCCTCCTATTATTTGCTCTTTTTTTGAACGGATGCGATGATGGAGATTTAACTGTAGACGAAATAGACTTTGCGGATATTGAAACGTCACAAGCCTGTGATCCTACAACTAATGCTTTAATTTATAAATTAAAACCTCAGGAAGCTCTTTTACTTCAAATGCCAGAAGGAGCAATCATCAATGACAACGGTACCAAAATATACACAATAGATTCAAAAGGCACTGGTGCGTATCGAGTAGTTTACAGAGCCTATGATGGAACTGTTGCGCAAGAAAACATTTGTGGTACGATACCGCCAAGCATTCCTAAAGTAACCGAAGAATGGAATGGAATTGATGGAATAATAGAAATTACAACTAAACAAATAGACCCAGCCAACAGTAATAATGATGGAGGAACCCGAATTACAGGTTATGAACACACAATTGTTTTTAGAAATATTACGTTTGCTAAACCAGCAGGGAACCAAACTGAAGCGGAGTTTATATTTGGGACATATAATACTAACGTAACTCCAGCCGATTTAACTTTCAAAACTAATCCGAATGGTTCGGCTTATGAGTGTGACGAAGTTGCTAGAGTTTACAATTACAACAATACATTTTATTTATCTATTGATGATATCGATCCTGCATTGTTTGTTAATGACATTACTCCAAGCAATCAGCCTCGTACAAGTTTAATTACAGAAACACAAAATAAAGTGTTTTATAAAACTGCAAAAGAAGGAACTGGATCTATAACACCAGTTTTTATTTGTGCCAAATTACAACCGTCAGCACCTGTCATTGAAGAAACTTGGACAGGAGAGCTCGGCAAGCCAAATGAAAGCGGAATTATTGAAGTAACCACTACAAAAACCGGACAAGTTTTTGAGCATACAATAGTACTTAAAAATGTGATTTTGAAAAAAGGAAATAGTAGCTTTAAATTGGGAAGCAGTTTCGTTCTTGGAAAAATTACCAGACCTGCAACAAACTAAAAAAGTAGATTTCCAAAAAGAAATCAACCAAACTAATTCTTACAAAAAAACGTCTGTTTTTTGAGATGATTTTACAAATAAATCAGAACAAAAACAGACGTTTTTTTATGCTTTAAATTGAAGCTTTTTGACTTTAAAAAAGCCTTAATTATTTAGAGTTTTGCCTTATATAAACTTCGGTCGCACCTAGACCATATTTTTGATAATTGGCATCTTGAAAATCAATTCCGTCATAACGACCCAATAAAAAATCAAGTTCAGCTTTCAAAATTCCTTCACCCACACCATGAATAAAAACAATTTTCGGAATGCGGTTTTTCATCGCAAATTCGATATGTCTTTTTGCCGTTTCCGTCTGCAATGTTAAAATGTCATAGTTTGACATTCCGCGTTTATTTTTAACCAATTTTTCGATATGCAAATCAAATTCTGGAACGCCAACATCGCGCTTATCTTTCTTTTCTTTAACAAAACTTCGCGGTTTTGGCTCTGTTTTCTCTTTCGAAACTTCATCTAAATCAATTCTTTTAATAGAATTCATTAAATTACTGGTTTCTTGAATCTTAAGCAACTCGTTGACTAAAAATGTCATCATAAATCCATCCTCAGTTTCAATCAAAACCTCGTTATTTTTAACCGAAACTACCGTTCCGTTTATGGCTTCATCGAGTACTGAAACCTTATCTCCTTTTGCAAGCATCCTACTCTTCTTTATCGTTATTTTTACTTGGCGTTTTTGCACTCAGCTGCATCATACCGAACATGAAAACAACAATTGCAGCAATCATGATATAGATATTTTTTTCCTCCGAAACCTGCTCGTATAACGCAACCGAAATCGCAAGAATCATTATTATAATTTTAAAAGTTTTCATCCTTTCTGTATTTTAAGATTTCAAAAGTATAAAACTTTCAAGTACAACTTCTATACTCCTCCAAACGTTTGTCATATTTTTTTAGTAAAATTGCAAAAAAGATCTGCTATGAGCTTAGAGAAATATATGATCCCTTGTATGTTCAAAACCTTGTTTGGTTACGACTGTTTGGGATGCGGATTTCAGCGATCTCTATTCTTACTTTTTCAGGGTGATTTTTTAGCTGCTTTTAAAATGTATCCCGCTATTTACACCTGTCTTTTACTCTTCATTTTTTCGGCATTTCATTTCTTAGATAAATCAAGAAATTATAAAAAACTAATCTGGAGAATGGCCGCTATAAATTTATTTTTTATGCTTGGCGGATATTATTTCAAACACTTTTATTTTTAGATTTTAGATTTTCTAAAAGTCGCTTTGCTCCTTTTTGGAATTTGGAATTTTAAAAAATTGAAAACTTAACCAATCTTTATTTCTTAATTTGGTTCAAAATATCATTCATCATTTCGATTTGAACTTTCTGAATTTCGATTAATTCTTGCTGCTGGTGCATAATCAAATGATCAATTTTATCATGAATTAATCTAATTTCCAATTCCGATTTTAGATTAATCATATAATCTTTTTTAGCTCGATTGCGATCTTTTTCTTCCTGACGATTTTGGCTCATCATAATAACAGGCGCTTGCAAAGCCGCAACACACGAAAGAATTAAATTCAGTAAAATAAATGGATATGGATCGAAGCCTTTGTTTAAAAAAATATAAACATTTGCACCAATCCAAACCGAAATAAAAACCACGAACGAAATAATAAAAGTCCAGCTTCCTCCAAAATCAGCCACTTTATCAGCTACTTTTTGCCCTAAGCTTCTTATTTCCTCTTCATCTTCGACAATACTTACAATCGATTTATCTTCTTTCAATGAAGAAATTACATTCTTCTCCATTGCAGAAAGCGCTCCGATTTCAGTAGAAAGGTAATTTGAAATATATTTTTGACGATAAACATTTAATTCATTTATAGAAATGCAATCTTCAGTGCCAAAATCAGGATATTCCTTCTTAATTAATCCTAAAATTGGATCGTGAATTGCTCTTCCGTATATTTTTTCATTTTCAGGAAAAGAAATCCCCGAAATGTCACTCTTAAATGTTTGATTGTTTTTCATTTTAGTATATTTTAAGAGCTAATTTACGCAATAAACTTCTTAAGAATTGTATAAAAAAGAACAGTTTACAATTCGTTTTTTATCACAAATCAAACTTTGCAAACAAAATTTCTTTCGTTAAATCGTGATTTTATTTCCAAAAAACGCCTTACTTTTAACGTTCCAAAATTATTCATTCATTTTTACCATTGTGACAAAAGAAAATATCATACAAAACATAAGAGCTTTAAAAAGCCATTCACACATAAACTACGGCATTAAAACCAAAACAGAAGACTTTACAGAAAAGCTTTTTTACACTCTGTTTGATTCAAATGCGGCATTAGATGAAAGCATTGATGAATTGGAGTTTCGTTTTAAAGAAATTGCTGTTTTGGCTTGCAAAAAACCTCAAAATTTGTGCGAATCTATTTGGGATCGCTTTTTAGAAAAACTTCCAGGAGTTTTAGAAAAGCTAAATCAAGATGCTGAATATATTCTTGAAAACGATCCTGCATCAAATAGCATCGATGAAGTTTATCTGGGCTATCCCGGATTTTATGCTATTGCAATTTACAGATTAAGCCACGAATTATATCATCTTGATTTATTACTGTTTTCACGATTAATGAGCGAATATGCGCATAGAATTACGGGTACAGATATTCACGCAGGAGCCGATATTGCATCACCTTTCTTTATAGATCACGCCACAGGTATCGTAATTGGCGAAACTACTGTTATTAAAAAACATGTAAAAATCTATCAAGGGGTTACACTTGGTGCATTAAGCGTAAGCAAAGAAATGAAAAATGCAAAAAGACATCCAACTGTTGAAGCGAATGTCTGCATTTATGCCAATGCCACAATTTTGGGCGGAGAAACCGTGATTGGAAAAAACAGTGTTGTTGGAGGAAATGCATGGGTTACTAAATCTATTCCTGAAGATTCTATCGTTTTAAACACCACAACTACCGAAGTTAAAATAAAAGAAAAAAAATAACATGAATTCACATAAATTATTAAATCTAATTGGCAATACCCCTTTAATGGAAACGGTCAATCTAGTTAAAAATAAAAATGTAAAACTTTTACTGAAACTGGAAGGAAATAATCCTGGAGGAAGCGTAAAAGACAGAGCAGCATACAACATGATTGCCGCGGCATTGGAGAGAGGCGACATCAAAAAAGGAGATAAACTAATTGAGGCAACCAGCGGAAACACGGGAATTGCTTTAGCAATGATCGCGCAATTATTTGGCATCGAAATCGAATTGGTTTTACCAGAAGATTCAACAAAAGAACGTACTCAGACAATGCGTGCTTATGGCGCAACCGTTATTCTTACGCCTGCCAGCGAAGGAATTATAGGGTCTAGAGATTATGCTGATAAAAAAGTGGCTCAAGGCGGATATTTGATGCTGAATCAGTTTGCAAATGATGACAACTGGAAAGCGCACTATAAAACAACTGGACCAGAAATATGGAATGATACCGACGGAACAGTAACGCATTTTGTTTCTGCAATGGGAACAACAGGAACCATTATTGGGACTTCGACTTATTTGAAAGAAAAGAATCCGAATGTGCAGATTATTGGCGCACAACCAAGCGACGGTTCTCAGATTCCAGGAATCCGTAAATGGCCACAGGAATACTTACCGAAAATATTTGATGCTTCTAAAGTAGATACTGTTATCGATGTAAGCGAAGAAGAAGCTCGTGCCATGACCAAAAGATTGGCTCTTGAAGAAGGCGTTTTTGCAGGAATGAGCAGCGGAGGTTCTGTTGCTGTTGCCCTTAAAATTGCAGAACAATTAGAATCTGGAGTTGTGGTTGCCGTAATCTGCGATAGAGGCGATCGTTATTTGTCTTCAGATTTATTTGATTAAAAAAGGTGCTAAGATGCTAAGATTTTAGAAACCGATCATAAACCCTTACAACTGCATACAAGACGCACAGCAGTGCGTCTCTACAAAAAAAACTTAGAATCTCAGCATCTTAGAACCTTAGAATCTTAAAAAAAAATGAACTACAGAAAACTAGGAAAAACAAACTTCAATATCTCTGAAATCTCGCTTGGCACTTGGCAGGTTGGCGGAAAATGGGGATCGGGTTTTAATGATAAAACGGCCGATGAACTTTTGAATACGGCTATTGACAATGGCGTAAACTTTATTGACACTGCCGATGTTTACGAAAATGGATTAAGTGAAACCGCTGTAGGAAGAGTGGTTCGTTCTCGTTCTGAACGAATTTTTGTTGCCACAAAATGCGGACGCCAAATAAATCCGCATGTTAATGAAGGATATACTCCAAAAGTGCTTCAAAAATTTGTTGAAGACAGCTTAAAAAGAACTGGATTAGAAACATTGGATTTAATTCAGCTACATTGTCCACCAACTGACGTTTACTATCGTCCTGAAATATTCGAACTTTTTGACCGATTAAAAGATCAGGGAAAAATTCTTAATCTTGGCGTAAGCGTTGAAAAAGTCGAAGAAGCCTTAAAAGCTATTGAATATTCTAATGTAAATACAGTTCAGATTATCTTCAATTTGTTTCGTCAGCGTCCTTCTGAGTTATTTTTCTCAGAAGCTAAAAAGAAAGATGTCGGAATCATCGCAAGAGTTCCGTTGGCAAGCGGACTTTTAACGGGCAAATTTGATTCAAAAACTACTTTTGATCCTCAGGATCACCGTAATTTTAATCGCAACGGAGAAGCGTTTGATAAAGGCGAAACTTTTTCTGGAATTGATTATGAATTAGGATTAAAAGCCGTTGAAGAATTAAAAGCTTTGTTTCCTGAATCAAAAAATCTGGCTTCAATTGCGCTTCAATGGATTTTGAGTTTTAATGAAGTAAGCTGTATTATTCCAGGCGCATCAAAAACAGAACATGTTTTATCTAATTTATCAGTTTATGATACTCCAAAATTGACTTCAGAGCAGATTGCGGCAATGAATAAAATTTATAGCGATCTGATCAAGCCTTCTGTTCATCAGCTTTGGTAAAACCTATAAAAGTCTTTTTGAGATGCTAAAATTGTTATAATCTTAGCATCTTTAAAGCCTAAAAAACTAAAGAGAATTTTTCTTACAACTTTTACGCAACCTTTTCTTTATTAGCACATCTAATAATAAAACTAATCATAAATCATTAACCATGAAAAAACTAAGTTTTATATTATTTGTCTTTTGCCTGATCATCGGATCTTGTGATAATGATGAAACTACCAAAGAAGAAGATTCTGCTAAACTTCTGGAATCTTATAATGATGTAATTGCATTTTCTCAGGCCAATAGCCAAGCTTGCAATAATGCAGACGAATGGGGTTTTATTAAAATGGATAAATCTGGCTGTCCTGAAAACGGTTACATTGTATATTCTAAAAAAATAGATCTCTTAACACTCCAGAAAAAAATTGATCAGTATAATAAAGTAAAAGAAAATTTCCACAGAAAATGGGGACATGAAAATGAAGGAGAAGATATTTGTGGACTAAAAACGATTCCTAATGGAGTAAAATGCGTTGACAATAAACCTCAATTATCTTCTGATTTTGTTCTCTATTAAAATATTACGGCTGTTAAGAATAAAAATCTTAACAGCCTTATTTTTTTCTGAAACTTAGATGTCAAATTCAATTCTAAACTCAGCGCCTTTATTCTTTCCTTCGCTTGACGCAGTTAATCTTCCTTTATTTCTTTCGATGATTTTTTTGCATAAATATAATCCGATTCCCGTAGAACCTTCGCTCGCTGTTCCAAGTCGGCTCATTTTGGTGAACTTTTTGAATAATTCTTCAATCTGATTTTTATCAAAGCCTATTCCTTTATCTCTTACCGTTACAATCAATTTTGAATTTTCTAAAAAGATTCTTGCTTTAATTTCACTTTCAAAATAAGAAAACTTAATCGCGTTGCTAATTAAATTCACTAAAACCTGAATCAAAAGCCCTTCATCTATTTTCAGTTTAGCTTCTGAACATTCTAAAACTAAATCCAATTTAATATTTTTATCCAACAAACGCTGTTCTATTTGTTCATTAACAAAAGGAAGAATATTGTGAAATAAAATAATCTTAGCTTCTTGGTTCACTTTTGCAACATCGTCTTGCTCTTTTAGCAGCTTGATGAAATTCTCTATATATCTAAACTGAAGATCGGTCGATTCGCAAATCAATTCAGCCAGATTTTTAACCGATTCTGATGGGTTTTCACTTATAATCAAGTGAGCCAAACCCTGCGGATTTCCAGCAAAATTTTTCAAATCGTGCGAAAGCATATAGATTAAATCCTGTTTTTCATTAATAAAATTCTCAGCTTCATTAATGGATTCTTGTATGTTGCACAAAAGCAATCCTGCTTCATCTGTATATTCTGTTGGCAAATCAGACAATTTTCGCGAAGTTCTATAGTCATCCAAAGCTTTTGAAGCCGTAGCAATGGGTTTTATCAATTTATTTAAGACCAAAAGCGTTATTGCTGTTGCCAGCAATGTCATGACTAGAGAAAAAATAAGAATGGAAGCCGATGAGACTTGATGCTCAAAAAATAAAACAAAAAATAAGATTCCGATTAAGGGAATATGAATACCAACAAAAGCGACAAATAAAAATTTGAAAGCATAACTTTTTTTAAGAAAGCTGATTTGCGAGAGTTTGTGGTACAACTTCATAAAAAGATAGAAATAGCAGGTTAATATGTAATTTTATTGGGTTTATTACAAAAACAAAATTAGCTTTTATACTCAATTAAACTAATATTTTGAAGAATTTCTAAATTTTTTCTAAAATTAAATTTGTAAAAGTTTTCAAAGGCTTATTTTTGCGCTATGGGAAGAAAAAATACAGACAAAATTGTCTTTCATCAAATTCAAGTTCTTGATGCTGGTGCAAAAGGAGTTTCGGTAGCCAAAGCACCTGACGGAAAAGTAATCTTTATTCCGAATGTGGTACCTGGAGATGTTGTAGACGTGCAGACATTAAAAAAAAGAAAGGCTTATTACGAAGGTAAAGCAGTAAAATTTCACGAATTATCTGAATATAGAGTAGAGCCAATCTGTGAACATTTTGGAGTATGTGGAGGTTGCAAATGGCAAAATATGAAATACAGCCAGCAACTTGCATTTAAACAAAATGAAGTTAAAAATCATTTACAAAGAATAGGAAAAATTGAACTTCCAGAATTTGAAGATATTTTAGGTTCTGAGAAACAGTTTTTCTATAGAAATAAAATGGAATTTTCTTTTTCTAACAGCCGTTGGCTTACAGAGAAAGAAATTACAAGCACCGAAGATTTAGGCAACAGAAATGCATTAGGATTTCATATTCCTAAAATGTGGGATAAAATTCTTGATATCAACAAATGTCATTTACAAGAAGATCCTTCAAATGCCATCCGTAACGAAATCAGAGCTTTTGCAAATGAGCATAATTTAGCGTTTTTTAATCCGAGAGAACATTCTGGATTATTAAGAACTGTTATGATTCGTACGGTTTCTACTGGAGAAATTATGGTTTTAATTCAGTTTTTTGAAGAGGATAAAGAAAATAGAGAATTAATTCTTGACCATTTACACGAAAAATTCCCAGAAATTACCTCATTGCAATATGTGGTAAACGGAAAACAAAACGACACAATCTACGATCAGGATGTTATTCTTTATAAAGGAAGAAACTACATTCTAGAAGAAATGGAAGGTTTAAAATTTAGCATTAATGCAAAATCATTCTACCAAACCAACTCTGACCAAGCTTATGAATTGTACAAAATAACACGCGATTTTGCTGATCTTACAGGAAATGAAGTAGTTTATGACTTGTATACAGGAACTGGAACAATCGCTCAGTTTGTTTCTAAAAAAGCGAAAAAAGTAATTGGAGTAGAAAGTGTGCCTGAAGCTATTATAGATGCTAAAGCCAATGCAGAACGCAATAATATTACAAATTGTGAGTTTTTTGTTGGTGATATGAAAGTGGTCTTTAATGAAGCTTTTATTGCACAACACGGAAAACCAGACGTTATTATTACAGATCCGCCTCGTGACGGAATGCACAAAGATGTGGTAGAACAAATCTTAAAAATTGCACCAAAAAGAGTAGTTTATGTAAGCTGTAATTCTGCGACTCAAGCGCGTGATTTGGCTTTAATGGATGAAAAATACAAAGTAACACGAGTGAGACCTGTAGATATGTTTCCACAGACACATCATGTTGAAAATGTTGTACTTTTAGAACTTCGATAAAAAATAAATGAAAAAAATAATCTCTCTTTTACTGCTCTTTACTTTCGGCTTATCCAGCTGCGAGAAAGATGATATTTGCGATGCGAATACACCAACTACACCAAGATTGGTTATTACGTTTTATGATATTTCCAATCCGACAAAAACTAGAAATGTAAGCAACTTAAAAGTCATTGGCGATGGAATGGAACAGGGAATTGTTTTTAACGAAAGTCTTGCAGAAGACGATTCATTAAGATATGTAACTAGTGGCAGCTCTGTATCGATTCCTTTAAAGGTAAATGACACTACATCGACCTTCAAATTTATCAACAATTCTTTAAATGCGGCATCTATTAATACTGATGTTATTAAATTTAGATACACAACACAAAATGTGTATGTTTCGAGAGCTTGTGGATTTAAAACCATTTTTCAGTTAAGAAACGTTCTTCCTATTGTTCAAACTGATCCAGATGGTAGTATCTGGATGTCCGGAATTGATTTACTAAACCCTAACATTGAATCTGAAAATGAAACACACATTAAAGTTTTTTTCTAGTCTTTCATTATTGTTTTCAATGTTTTTAGGTTATGCTCAGGATGTGCCTGAAATTTCTAAAAATAAAGACACAACAACGACTAAAAAGCCTCAAACAGAAAAAACTGTAAAAACGGCAAAACCAGAAATTCAGGAAGCTGTAAAAGATAGCGTCGTAAAAACAGACCGCTACGGTCTTCGTGTTGGTGTTGACTTGTACAAATTAACTCGTGGACTTTATGACAAAGATTATAAAGGAGTCGAGTTTGTTGGAGATTGGCGATTAACAAAAAGATATTATTTAGCCGCAGAATTAGGCTACGAAGATAAAACCACAGAAGACGACCGTTTAACTTCTTCTGCAAATGGAACATACATAAAAGCAGGTTTTGATTATAATTTTTATCAAAACTGGTTAGATATGGAAAATCTAATTACAATAGGAATGCGTGGAGGTTTTAGTTCTTTTAGCCAAGAATTGCATAGCTATAAAATCTATAATCCGAATCCGTATTGGGGCGAATTACCTCCAATAGCAACAGATCAAAAATATAGTGGTCTTACAGCCGCTTGGATTGAAGTTGCATTAGGATTAAAAGCACAAGTTCTTAAAAACGTATTTCTTGGTTTTGGTGTTCAGCTTAAGCTTCTGGCTTCTAACAAAGAACCAAATAACTTTGAAAATCTTTATATCCCAGGATTTAACAGGACCTATGATGGAAATTTTGGAATTGGCTTTAATTACACAGTTTCTTACTTTATTCCTATTTACAAGAAAAAAACAATGGCATCAGAAATAGTAAAACAAGAAGAGCCTAAGAAGAAAAAATAGTTTCTTTTTAAGATGCCAAGGTTCTGAAATACTAAGGTACTAAGGAAAAAAAGCGGTAAATTCAAGTTGAATTTACCGCTTTTTTATATTGTTAAAATTAAAACTTAGAACCTTAGTAGCTAAGAATCTCAGCACCTAAACTAAGTTAACTGAAAATTAATTGCCGCTTGTGTATGTATTAAAGTAGTGTCAAAAATAGGAACATTTAAATCGCCTTCTTTTATGACCAGCGGAATTTCGGTACATCCTAAAATGATTCCTTCTGCTCCATTTTTTATCAATTCGTTTGCAATTTCCAAATAACGTTTTTTCGTTTCCTCTGTTGCGATTCCTCTTCCCAGTTCTTCGAAAATAGTGTAGTGAATAAAATCTTTTACTTCTTCACTTGCAGGAATTATAGTTTCAATTCCTTTTTCTGCAAGTTTATCTTTAAAAAAATCTAATTCCATTGTGAATCTTGTTCCAAGCAAACCTACTTTTTTCAGCTGCTTTTTCTCAATTTCAATTGCTGTTTCTTCTGCAATATGAATGAGAGGAATATCAATAACCTGCTGTAATCGATCAGCAATTAAATGCATCGTATTAGCACATAAAAGAATCGCTTCTGCCCCGCCCGATTTTAAAACTTCAGCTGCTTTAGACAGCATATTAAAAGTAGAATCCCAATCGTTGGCATCATTATTCTTTTTTATATCGGCATAATTAAAAGAGTAGATCAGACACTCAGAAAAATTTAGTCCGCCGAGTTTTTTATTAATTCCTTTATTAATCAAAGTATAATAATCTGATGTAGAAACCCAGCTGATTCCTCCAATAAGTCCAATTTTCCTCATATGTTTTTCAAGTTATCCGATTTCTTTAATTCCTTTTATAAAAAGCCATTTCATAAAAAGTTTTTCGCCGTCTTTGGTTCTCACAGCTTGAAATTTAGGGCCAATAATAGTTCCAATCACAAACGCTGTCATCGGAATCCAAATTCCAGTTAATCCTGTATAAGCAGCAATCAAATATCTAAATATAAGAAATAAGACTGCAAAAGCTGCCAATTGGTATAAAAAAGCTCGTAGTTGTAGTTTTGACATTTTTTTATTTTTTAAGGTTCAAAGTTGCAAAGGTTCAGAGGAGCAAAGTTTTTCAGTTTGCGGTTTCGAAGCTTTTTCTTTGAATTGATAATCAAATTATATTTTTAATACTCTTTTTCTAGGTTAAAGTTTTAATTTTCTTGATGACAAAGTATTTCACTTTGTCCCTTTGAACCTTTATTACTTTGTACCTATTCAGAAACCTGAAACTTCGTTCTCTTGCTTCCTTCGTACATTTCATATTTTACAAGACGTGCTTCAAGACTTCCATTGAAAAGTTTGATTTTTCTTGAAGGTTTTAATCCTACGAATTTTAATGCTTCTAGGTTTGCTGTAATAAACCAAGCATTTGTTCCTGGATAGTTTTTCTTTAAAGTGTCACCAATACTAGCATAGAATCTTTCCATGTGAATATCCAAACGCTCATCATAAGGCGGATTGAAAACAATGTGAAGCTTACCTTCTGTTTCTTTTTCTGTATCAAAGAAGTTTTCTTCGTAAACTTTAATATAATCCTCTAAATTGGCGTTTCTGATATTGTCTTTGGCTTTGCTAACTGCACTTGGCGCTTTATCAAAACCTTTAATTGTATAATGAAACTCTCTTGTTTTTTTCATTAAACTGTCAACAATTGTATCAAACAGATCGTTGTCCCAATCTTTCCATTTTTCAAAAGCAAACTCTTTTCTGTTAATATTTGCTGGAATGTTGCAGGCAATCATAGCCGCTTCTGCCAAGAAAGTTCCAGAACCGCACATTGGATCTAGGAAATCACTTTGCCCATCCCAACCAGATAATAAAAGGATTCCAGCTGCCAAAACCTCGTTAATAGGAGCAATATTCGTAGCGGTTCTGTAACCACGCTGATGAAGTGAAGCCCCAGAAGTATCTAAGGCTACCGAAACCTGATCTTTGTCAATATGAATATTAATACGCAAATCTGGATATTGCTTATCAATACTTGGACGCTGTCCAGTTCTTTCTCTAAACTGATCTACAATCGCATCCTTACATTTCTGAGAAATAAATTCAGAATGATTGAAATAAGTAGAATGCACTGTGCTATCAATCACAAAAGTCTGATTCGCATTTAAGTATTTAGACCAATTTATACCCAAAATCCCTTTGTACAAAGCTTGTTCATTGTTAGCTCTAAAAGAATAAATTGGTTTTAAGACCTTAAGCGCAGAACGCAAAGACAAATTGGCTTTGTACATAAAACCTTTATCTCCTTTAAAGCTCACCATTCTCACACCTTTTTCAACATCCTGAGCGCCAAGTGTGCGTAATTCTTTTTCTAATATTTCTTCAAAGCCAAAAAAGCATTTGGCAATCATTTTAAAATTTTCTTCCATTTCTTTTTCAATTAAAAAAAGCCAATCGCTATAACATTTTATTATACTGGTATAAATACGTATCGAAGCGAAATAGTTATTTTTCGGCAAAAATACACTAAATTTGCCGGACTTTTGAATTAATTGAAATAGAATAAATGTCTGAAAAACATAACGCATCAATCCCGAATCAAGAAGAAGACAATCAAAACTGGTATTCTTCATGGTTTGACACGCCATATTATCATATTCTTTATAAGGATCGTAATTATCGTGAAGCTCAGGTTTTCATGGACAATTTAACGCATTACCTTAACTTGCCCGAAAAAGCAAAAGTATTGGACTTAGCGTGCGGAAAAGGTCGTCATTCTATTTATTTAAATCAATTAGGCTATGATGTTTTAGGAGCAGATTTGTCTGAAAATAGTATTGCAGAAGCTAGTAAAAATAGCAACGAAACGCTTCATTTTAAAGTGCACGATATGCGCGAACCTTTTGAAGAAAAATTTGATGCCATTTTCAACCTTTTCACTAGTTTCGGCTACTTTGAAAGTGATGACGACAATCTTACTACTTTAAAAGCAATTAAAGAAAGCCTATCTGAATACGGTTTTGCCGTTATCGATTTTATGAACGTGCCAAACGTTCTTGAAAATCTTGTTCCTGAAGAAACAAAAACGGTTGATGAAATTGATTTTCATATCAAAAGATACGTTGAAGACGGACATATTTTCAAAGAAATTGATTTTGAAGACCAAGGCAGAAAATATCATTTTACAGAAAAAGTAAAAGCACTAACTTTGAAAGACTTTCAGGATTTAATGGACGAAGCTGGAATTTTCCTTCTGGACATTTTTGGAGACTATAAGCTTAAAAAATTCCATAAAACTGAAAGCGAAAGATTAATCATGATTTTTAAATAGGTTTAATCGTTTAACCGTTAATTTGTTTAATCGCTAAACAAACTAACAAGAAATTCGATTAAACGATTAAACAAAAAAACGATTAAACAAAAAGATGAATTATCTACTACCCTTATTTTCTGTACTTTTAGGATATAGCGTGGCTTTGTTTATTAAACCCGAAAACAAAACCAATTTAAAGTTACTGCTGGCTTTCAGCGGTTCTTTTTTATTGTCGCTAACCGTAATGCATCTGCTACCCGATGTTTACGAATCACACAATCATAATATCGGAATCTTCATCATGGTCGGGATTTTATTCCAGATCGTTCTTGAATTTTTCTCAAAAGGCGCCGAACACGGACACGTACACGGACACGCAAAAATGTCTCAAATCCCGTGGCTTTTGTTTATTAGTCTTTGCATTCACGCCTTCTTAGAAGGTTTTCCCGTAAGCCATCATCACGGTTTGGCTGTCGGAATTGCTATTCACCACTTGCCTATTGCTGTTATATTAACAACATTTTTCATCAATGCCGATTTAAATAAAAAAGCCATTTTTGCCTTCATGCTGACCTTTGCTATCATGACGCCATTAGGAACAGTAGCATCTGAATATTTGCCTTTTTTAAGTAAATATTACACCGAAATAACGGCAATCGTAATTGGTATTTTATTTCATATCTCATCAACAATTATTTTTGAAAGTAGCGAAGGACACAAATTCAACGTTGCTAAAGTCTCGATGATCGTTCTCGGAATTTTATTGGCATTCTTTTTATAATGTGTCAATTAGAAAATGTGTCAATTAGAAAATGTGTCAATTAGAAAATGTGCCAATTAGATAATGATAATTTTCTAATTGGCACATTTTCTAATTATCTAATTTAGTTAGCTCTCTTTTTCTCATCCTGATTTCCAAAAGCACGCTCTTTTACGTTTATCTTTTTATTTCCAAAATTATAAACCACAGACAAACGAACAAATCAGTTACTATTGTTTTGATCGTAAACCTGTTTTACCCCATTTACAACCGAAGTAAAATCTTTTAAGTAAGAAGTATTAAAAATATCATTTGCCAAAAATGCGATTTGCATCGTTTTATTAAGCAAATCTTGTTTAAAACCAATATCAAAACTTGACGTATACCCTATTTTGTATAAACCGCTTTCATAAGGCGGCGTGTAACTAAAATCAATTTGAAGCTTAGAATTTTTCCCTAATACAAAAGTATTATTTGTAGAAAAATCTATTTCCAAACTATTTGACGGAGTTGCATTGATATCTTTTATAAATTCTGTTTTTGCGCCTAAAAAATACAAAGAATTTTCGCTTGTCCACCAATCTGCAAAAGTTGCCGAATATGTTTCTCCAACTCCATAAGTCAAGCTTTTGAAATAATTATCTCTTGTTACAATCTGTGTATTTGTTTCTGGGTTTGAGGTAAACAAAACGCCATAGCCGTTTGTAATTGCATTGACAAAAACAGTAGTTCTCAAAATTTCTTTATAAGAATATCCAAACTCAAAGTTGTCACTAAACGAAGGTTGTAAAAACGGATTTCCTTCTGAATAACTATTACTGCTTATATAAATTCGAAACGGATTCAATAAATCAAAACGCGGTCTGTTGATTCTTTTTCCATAATTTAAGGTAAAAGCATTGTTGTCGTTTTTCTTGTAAGATGCAAAAACCGTTGGAAACAATTTCAAATAATTATTAACCGTTTCCTGATTTAAAGTTTCAGAAAAACCTTTTGTCTGCGTATTTTCCAGTCTCAAACCAACTTGAAAATTCCATTTTTCATTGATTTTTTTATCTCCGTTAACATAAAATGCCTGATTATTTTCCGTGTAATTAAATCGGTTTGATTGTAAAGGATCTAATTCTGGAGTTCCTGTAATCGTGTTGTAATAAACCAAATCGCTCACACTGTTTGTAAAACTCATTTTCGCACCATAAGATAAATTCAGCACTTGAAGCGGATGTTCCATATCAGCCTTAAAACTCCAGTTATCAATATCTTGGTTTGAGATATTTCGCCCCGACTGATTCACAGAAACAAAAGTTCCATCTGCTAAATAGTCGTTTGCGATAAACTCACGATCAAATTTTGAATTGTAATTAAAGTAATCCACATCAAAAGACAATTTTCGGTTCAGCGAATCCAGTTTTGTTATCAAATGCGCATTATACGTTAAACTTCCCGATGCTCTGTCTGCGTAACTGTTATTGATTGTATAATTTTTTAATTGATTCTGAGTATCATATCTGTCTATCACAATATCCGATTGAAAATCCGGATTATTTCTGTCGTTTATAAATTGAAAACCCGCTGTTGTTTTTTCTGAAAAATCATAATCTAAAGCAAATTTTCCTGATAGATTTTCATTTTTCATTTTTGTCGTCGCGCTCATATTTGAAATTCCGTCTTCAAAATATACTTTTGAAATTTCATCTATATTCATATATCCCGTTTTTCCGTTGACGCTTGCCGAAAGACGAAACTTATTTTTGTTATAAAAGAAATTATCTCTCAAAGTAAAAATTCCGTATTTGTTTTGATCGTAAGAAGCTGTAGTGGTATTTTTCCAAGAATCACGAGTCCCTTTTTTCATAATAATATTAATCAATCCACCAGTTCCTTCAACCTCATACTTTGCCGGAGGGTTACTGATAATTTCAATATTCTTGATGTCGCTTGCAGAAATTGATTTTAAAAAATTATTCAATTCTTCGCCCGTTAATTCAATAATTCTTCCATCAATCATAACTCTCGAAGTTCCTTTTCCTAATATATTTATCATATTGTTTTGCACTACAACACCAGGCGCGCTATTAATGGCGCTTAAAGCATCTCCTCCAACATTGGTTACATTATTTTCAAAATTATAGACCAAACGATCCGTTTTTTGCTCGATGGTTTTCTTTTTAGACTGAATCACAACTTCAACTAATTTTGTTTCGTTTTCTTTAAGCGTCATCACCCCTAAATCTGTATCTTTTTCTAAGGAAATTTTATTTTCATAATCAGTAAAACCCAAAAGACTTATCCCTATTTTATAAGAACCATTTTTAAGATTGATTTCAAAAGAACCATCTTGACTTGAAGTTGTTCCTTCAATAATTTTTCCTTCTAAATTTGAGATTGTTATTTCTGCCCATTCTAAAGGTTTTGTTTCGCTTGTGATTTTTCCTTTTAATTTTAATGTTGATTGTGCCAAACAAAATAAAGGCAATACTAAAAAGATAAGGAGATGTAATTTTTTCATGGTTTCTAATTTTAACTTGTTCGATTAATTTGAAGCAAAGTTGCCTTAGAAATTTTGAGTATGCGACCGACAAAAAAAGTCGAACCATTTTCTCTTAAAGAAATTGGTTCGACTTTATAAGATGAAAAGTACGACTTTTTACAAAACCTTAATTATAAAGCATTTCGATATGCAGTAGGCGTTAAATTTGTATATTTTTTAAAAGAAGTATTAAAAGAAGATTTGGAGTTAAAACCAACTTCATACAAAATTTCCAGAACTGTAAGCTGATTTTTCGATTTATCTTTTAAGATGTTCATAGCTTTCTGAATGCGATATTCGTTTACAAAATCAAAAAAATGCTGATCCATATGATGATTAATCAAAACCGACAAATCGCGAACCGGAATATTAATTTGATTACTTAATTCCTGTATTGTTAATGACGGATCAAGAAAAGGCTCTTTCTCTATCATGTATTGTTTTAAAGTTGAAATCTGGGTCTTAATTTCTTCGTTTTCATTTTCTATTTTTTCAGTTACTTCATTTTCATTTTGCGGAAGAATCTCTTTCGTTAATTTTAATCGAGAATTGATTCCTCTAAAAAGTTCAGGATGATTTAATGCTTTCAAGACAAACCAGCATATTACGCTTAAAGCCATAACGATCATCAAAACATTTCCCCAAAGAAAAATATCTCTGGAAGCGGTATAGCGCAATAAATTTTTTGAAGCTGTAATCGAATGCATAACTACAAAAACACAATTCATCTGAAAAAGCCATTTGTAGGTAGACGTACTAGGATTGGTATAATTTTCCAGATAAATTCTTTTGTATTTTCTTAAAATCAAGAATATACTCACAATATAAAACCAATACTGAAATTCGATTAGAATTTGAAAAAAGTAAATTTCAAACATTGTACTGTAATGTTCTAAAATAAACTGCTTTTCAGCACCCGATTTCAAATAAATTCTCGGTATTAAAACAAAATTCATCACTATAAATGGAAGTGTATAGATTAAATGCCTCCATTTTAATCTAAAATCAGAATAACAAACTGCCAAAACATAGAGATAAATCAAAGGCATTTCTAACAAACACACCGTACTTCTAAACAAATCTATATTTATGTATTCTATAGGAAATGAATAATCCATTAATCCGCTAAAATCAATCGCTGACAAAATAATAAAACAAGCAAAAAGTCGATTGGCCAATTTATTCTCCGTCTTTACAGTAAGTAAAAAAAGTGCCAATAATAACGAAACAAAGACTGCAATACGAGCAACGCTATCTAAAAATCCTAATTTGTCCATTTATCTTTTATGAATATTAAACAAATATAATATTTTAGTTTATGTAACAAAGTCACATTTTAACCGTCTTTATGCAGAAAAAATAGAAGAAAAAAAATGATTTTAAATCTCTGAGACTTTGCAAGATTGATATAAAATATATTAATTTTGACGAGTCTAAATAACGATAAAATGACATTTACGAAAACTACTGAACAAGCCTCAAAATATGAACATTTAGAGAAGATGTCTGTTCATGAACTGTTATCTAATATAAACCAAGAAGACAAAACTGTTCCTTATGCAGTCGAGAAAGCTTTGCCACAAATAGAAGCTTTGATTCCGCAGATAGTCGACAAATTAAAGCTTGGCGGCAGATTGTTTTATATTGGAGCAGGAACTTCTGGCCGACTTGGTGTTGTTGACGCTTCTGAATGTCCGCCAACTTTTGGTGTTCCGTTTGATTTAGTAAATGGCATTATTGCTGGTGGTGACACAGCTATAAGACGTGCTGTAGAAAATGCCGAAGACAGTACAACAAATGCTTGGATTGATCTTCAAAACCATAATATCAATTCGAATGATGTGGTTATTGGAATCGCTGCTTCTGGAACTACTCCATATGTTATTAGTGGTTTAGAAGCTTGCAATCAAAACAACATTGTTACAGGATGTATTACTTGTAATGCTGGAAGTCCGTTAGCTTTAACTGCACAATTTCCAATTGAAGTTGTTGTTGGACCAGAATTCGTTACGGGAAGCTCTAGAATGAAAGCTGGAACTGCACAGAAATTGGTTTTAAACATGATTTCGACTGCCGCAATGATTCAGCTTGGAAAAGTGAGAGGCAACAAAATGGTCGATATGCAATTAAGCAATGTCAAACTCATTGATCGCGGTGTAAAAATGATTATGGATGAAATTTCAGTTTCGTATGACGAAGCTTCTGAATTATTGAAAAAATACGGCAGCGTGAGAAATGCTGTTGACAATTATAAGAAATAATAGTTTTCTGCTTGGAAGTTTAACCACAAAGCACACTAAGAATTACGCAAAGTTCGTAAGGTTTTTATTTAAAACTTTGCGAACTTTGCGATTATAAAAATCTAGCATATAAAAAAAACTTAGCGTACTTTGCGGTTAAAAACAAACCAACAAGTTGAAACCTTAAACTTGAAACAAAAAAGATGGCAACAAATAAAGAATTACTAAAAAAAGGAGTGAAATATCTATCAGGCGCTCTGCCTCTTATGTTTCTTGGGCCAACATTGATTTATAATGCTTTTCAAAATCAAGGCAACAACTGGCACTATCTTGTTTTAGGAATCGGAATTGTGGCTTGTCTTTCTTCTATGCTTTTGATCTTTTTGGGATTGAAAATCATTATGAAAGGTATATTTAATGACTAATTTGTATCTTTACTAAAATTCTTTGTTATGGATATACAAGCAGAAATAAACTGGATTCATCAAGAAATTGATAAAGTAAAAGACCCCTCTTTTGTAGAAAAATTAAAACACCTCTTACAATCAATAAATAATACCGCAATTGATTCGGATGCAGCTTATAATTTAGATATTGAAAATGCCTTAAATGATATTAAAAAAGGTAATTTTTATACTGAAGATGAAGCTAAAGAAATTGCAAAAAAATGGGGAAGAAAATAATTTGGACAAACAATGCTTTGAGCCAATTAGAAGACATTCATTTTTACATTTTCTTTGAAAGTAAATCACTTACGATTGCTGATAAAGTAGTTAATACTATTTTTGAAAGTGCTGAAATACTTAAAACACAACCTGAAATTTATAAACTTGACAAACAAAAAGCCAACAATGATGGTAGTTTTAGAGTTTATTCTGTTTACGATTATGCTATTTCTTATCAAATAACAAAAGAGAACATCTATATACTTCGAGTGCGTCACAATGCGCAAAAACCTAAAAAACATTCATGGAAAGTCTAATTCACATTCAGAAAACATTTGAGAAAGTTGTTTATATTGATAAGAAAATAAACAATCGGGAGTTTGAAGATTGTGTGTTTAAAAACTGTGATTTTTCTAACAGCAATTTCAATTCTAATACTTTTCTTGACTGCGAGTTTATTGACTGCAATCTTTCTATGACAAGTTTGGCAGGAACAAGTTTAAAAAACGTCACTTTTAAAAACTGCAAACTTCTCGGAATTGCTTTTAACGAATGTGACGATTTCTTATTTCAGGTTTATTTTGAAGATTGTGTTCTAGATTATGCTCTTTTTTCGAATAAAAAAATGCCTAAAACCAAGTTTATCAATTCGTCAGTAAGAGAAGTGACTTTTATTGGAACTAATTTAACGAGTTCTATTTTTGACAATTGCAATCTTGACGGCGCTATTTTTAACGAAACGCAATTGGCGGGAGTTAACTTTAAAACAGCTTACAATTACAAAATCGATCCTGAATTTAATCCGATGAAAAAAGCGCAATTTTCTACCGATGGAATTGTTGGATTATTGGATAAATATGATATCAAGATTGTTTAAAAAAAAACTCCACGAATTACACCAATTAACACGAATTGAGATTTCGATCAATTTGCGATACAACTAAAATTTTGTGAAAATTTGTGCAATTTGTGGCAAAAAAAATAGCTATGAAATTATCTGAATCTTATCTAGAAAGTGTCAAAAAGCAATTTTTATATTATAAAATGCTTGGCGAAAAGGCAATCGATCAGATCGAACCTGAACAGCTTTTTGTTTCTTTTAATGACGACACCAACAGCATTGCAACAATCATAAAACATATTTCGGGCAATATGCTTTCTCGATGGACAGATTTTCTAACTTCCGACGGAGAAAAAGAATGGCGAAACCGTGATTCCGAATTTGAAAACGATATACAATCTAAAGAAGAAGTTCTGGAAATTTGGAACAAAGGCTGGAATTGTCTTGAAAATACTCTAGAAAGTTTAAACTCCGAACAGCTTTCTGACATCATTTACATTAGAAATGAAGGCCATACGGTTATTGAAGCCATCAATCGTCAATTGGCACATTATCCTTATCATGTCGGGCAGATTGTTTTTTATGCTAAACAATTGAAAAACAGCGAATGGAATAGTTTATCGATTCCGAAGAATAAATCGGGAAATTATAATGCCGAAAAGTTTGCCAAAGAAAAAGAAATCAAGAACTTTACCGATGATGAATTAAAGAGGTTGAAATAATCTATCTTTCTAAATATGAAATCAAAAGATAACGAAACACATCACTTTTTACCAAGCGGAGAATGGGAAGGATTTTATTGCTATTCTAATTCGTCCTCACAACATAAAATGTCTATTGAATTGAGTTTTGCAAATTCAATTATTACAGGCTCTGGAATTGATGATGTAGATTCATTTCGATGGAACGGCTCTTATAATTTGGAAAATTTTAAACTTAAAATGGTCAAAACTTATCCGACACATATCATTAATTATGCTGGAGATATAGACGAAAACGGCATTTGGGGTATTTGGGATAATCCAGAGGACTTGAGTTTTTTTTCTGATTTTTCGCCAAACGTTCTTCAACAAATTAAAGCGATGACAAAGGGAGGTTTTCATATCTGGCCAAAAGCAAACAAAAGTGAATCTAAAGAAGAAATGAGAGAAGAAGTCAAAGAATCTAAAAAACTGAAAGAGTTTTATATTCAAAAAGTTTAAATTATATTCAAGTGTTTCTTGTTATCCTAATGCCCTAGCCCCGATTGAAATGGAAATCCTTTTTATTTTTTCTTTAAAAATAAAAAGATTGAAATGGAAAGCGGGATTAGCTCCTAAAAAACAACTTAATTAAAATGAAAAAAATAGTATTCTTATTTCCAGTGCTGGCTTTAGTATCTTGTTATAATGCTGAACACAATTGCAAGGATTTTAAAACTGGAAAATTCAAATTTGAGACAGAAGTCAACGGCGAGAAAAAAACAACTTATTTTGAACGCAAAGACGATATCGAAATCGAAACTTTTGAAGGAAAAACAGATACCGCAACCATTCGTTGGGTAAGTGACTGCGAATATGTGCTACAGAAAAAGCATCCAAAAAATATGGCTGAAGAAAAAGCCATCAGCATGAAGATCCTTACGACTTCTAAAGATTCTTATACTTTTGAATTTGGCTTGGTTGGTTCTGAAGAAAAGCAAAGAGGAACCGTTTACAAGGTTGATTAAATAATTAAGCTTTTTTGCCACAAAGGCACAAAGACGCTAAGGACTTATTTCTTTGCGACTTTGTGCCTTTGTGCCTTTGTGGCAAATTATTATAATGTGTTTCTTTTACATTTCTATTTTAAATAGTACATTAGGACTTTAATCTAACCAAATGAAAAATACCATTTCGCAAAGAGTTGCAGACTTTTTAAAAGGATATCCGCCGTTTAATTTTTTGCATCAGAGAGATTTAGAAAAACTATCTGAACAGATTTCAATTATATATAAAGAAAAAGATGCTGTGATTTTTGCCGAAAATGACAAAACACACGATTCTTTTTATGTGGTTCACAAAGGTGCTGTCGCTTTGAAAAAAAGCACTAAAAATACAGTTTTGGACATGTGTGATGAAGGCGATATTTTTGGACTTCGTCCGCTTTTGGCACAAGAAAATTATATTATGGAAGCTGTAGCGCACGAAGAAAGTATTCTTTACGCTATTCCAATTGCCGTTTTTAAGCCTTACGCATTGGAAAACAGAAACATTGGCAATTTCCTTATTGAGAGTTATGCTTCGAATACTCGCAATCCGTATTCAGATATTCATAAAGACAAATTATATGGTGATGATCAGTTGAATGAAAACCTGCATTCGAGCAATCATTCTTTTGATTTAGCGCCAATCAAATATTCTAAAAAAATCGTTACCTGCAGTCCGTCAACAACAGTTAAGGAAGTGGCAAAGATTATGAATAAAAAGAAAGTTGGTGCGATATTGATTGTAGATGAAATGCTTCCGATTGGTATTCTGACTGATAAAGATCTTCGAAACAAAATTGTTACAGGAGATTTTCCTATTACAACCACCGCCGAAACGATCATGACCAAACCGGTTATTACATATTCAAAAAAAATGACAGTTACCGAAGCGCAAATGGCGATGATGAAAAGTAATATCAGTCATTTATGTTTGACCAAAGATGGAACTGTAAATACTAAAGCAGTCGGGATTTTATCGAAACACGATGTTATGGTCGCGCTTGGAAATAATCCCGCGGTTTTGATAAAAGCGCTGAAACGCACTAAAAAAATCAAGGAAATAAAACCAATCCGTAACCGAATTATGCAATTGCTTCAAGGTTATTTGGATCAAAATATTCCGATGACTTTGATTACCAAAATCATTACAGAATTGAATGAAGCTTGCACAACTCGAGTTATCGAAATTTGTTTGGAAAAAATGAGCAGTCCGCCACCTGTAAAATTCGCTTGGCTGGCGCTTGGAAGCCAGGGACGCGGCGAGCAAATGCTACATACCGATCAAGATAATGCGATTGTTTACGAAAATGTCAATGAAGTTTTTAGGGATGAAACTAAAATCTATTTCTTAAAATTTGCCGGACTTGTCAATAAAGGTCTTTTTGATATTGGCAACGATTATTGTCCTGCCGATATGATGGCTTCGAGTCCGAAATGGTGCATGAGTTTGGACGAATGGAAATCTCAAGTGCATCATTGGATTACAAATCCTGGGAAAAATGAGGTTTTGCTTTCGTTTATTTTCTTTGATTATAGCAAAACTTATGGCGATTCTGAAATCGTTAATGAACTGTCTGATTCTATTTTTGAAAACGTAAAAGCAAATCCGATTTTTTATATGCATTTGGTGAGTGGCGCTTTGCAAAGCCCATCGCCTACTGGCTTCTTTAGACAATTTTTGGTTGAACAAGACGGTGCAAACAAAGATAATTTCGATATTAAACGTAGAGCTTTAATGCCTCTAACCGATGCTGCACGTGTTTTAATTTTATCCCATTCGGTAAAAGGAATCAGCAATACAGCAGAGCGTTTTGAGAAACTGGCAGAATTGGAACCTAATAATAGAGAATTGTATTTATCGTGTTCGTATTCGTTTAAAGCTTTACTGAAATTTAGAACCAAACAAGGATTGTTGCATCATGATTCTGGTCAGTTTATCGAACTGGAATCTTTAACCAAAATGGAAAAAATTAAACTGAAACGTACTTTTAAAACCATTAAAGAACTTCAGGAACTTATTTCGGTGCGTTTTAATATCTCAAATCTGGTATAATAATGAGTTTATTCAATTTTTGGAAGAAAGAAGAAAATAATCTATTCGATGATAATATTACGATCGAAGAAACTCGTTTTGTGGTTTTAGATACCGAAACTACAGGATTTGATTACGATAATGACCGCATTTTGTGCATTGGCGCATTGGTTCTTCAAAACGGAATTATTAATGTTCAGGAAAGTTTTGAAGTTTATCTAGAACAAGATCATTATGATAAATCGACAGCTCAGATTCATGGTATTTTAAAAGATCTGCTTCTCAAACGTCCGACAGAATTAGAAGCTTTGCAACAGTTTTTGGAGTTTTTAGGAGATTCCATAATCATTGCGCATCATACCATTTTTGATATTACAATGATTAATAGAGCTTTAGAACGAAATGGGCTTCCTCATTTAAGCAATAAAACTTTAGATACCGCTTATTTGTATAAAAAGACTTTGATTCAGTCGCATTTATTTGAACGAAAAGATCATTATACTTTAGATGACTTAGCTGATAAATTTGATATTTCAAAGAAAGACCGTCACACTGCTTTGGGCGATGCTTATATTACTGCGATTGCTTTTCTCAAGATTGTTAAAAAACTGAAAGAGAAGAAAGCAACCAATTTAAATCAGCTCTTTAAATAGTTTTAAGATTTTTTTATGAATCTTAAATTTACATTCGAAACCTTTAATTTACTTTTTCATAATACAAGACTTACATTTATTAGCATTAAGAAAAAATTAACATAACGTGTAATTTGTTTTGGAGAGATAGCTTTGCCTTAATCAAAAAAAATAAAAAACACTTTATGAAAGCTAACTTTTTAAAATCAATTACCTTGCTTGGACTTGCAGGTCTTTCTGCAATAAGCTGTCAAAATGATGACAAAGATTCGAATAGTGTAAATGCAAGTATCGATTTTACTTCAAATTCAAAAGTACCTCCTTTTGTTTATGCACAGACAGGTTTTGAAAACTTAAAAATCAGCACTTTAATCACAAGTGCAGATGTTCTTCCAAATTCACCATCTTTTGTTTACGGAGCACAGCCAGACGGAGCTGGATTAATGAAAGATCCAAATGGTGACGGATACATTATGATTACCAACCACGAAATTATCCAATCTGTATCAAGAGTATATTTAGATAAAACATTCAAACCTGTAAAAGGAGATTATATCGTTGATGGTGTTGGAGGTCTTACTCGTTTATGTTCTGCTACTTTGGCAACTCCAGAAATCCACGGATTTGGACCAATCTTTTTAACTGCAGGAGAAAGCGGTCAGGAAAGTATGGTTCACGGAATTAATCCTCTTGGATTATCAACTGACAAAGCAAGAACTGATAGAGTTTTACCAGCTTTAGGAAAAGCAAGTATGGAAAACGCTGTTCCGCTTCCTAAAGAGGCTTATCCTGGAAAAACAGTTATTCTTATTGGAGAAGATCAATCGTATGCAACTTCTCACGTAAGTGCTGGTCAGTTAATTATGTATGTTAGTACAGTTGGTGATTTGTCTAACGGAAAATTATACGCTTTAAAAAGAACTGATGGAAATCAGGTTGAAACGACTATGAAGTTAAACAATTCATATCCTGTTGAATTTGTTGAAATTCCGAATGCTAAAAACTTAACTGGTGCTGTAATCAATACAACAGTTAATGATTTAAAAGCAATTCGTTTTTCAAGAGTTGAAGACGTAGATTACAGAAAAGGAAGCGCAAGCAACAATAGAGAAATCTATTTTACAGCAACTGGTCAGGCAACTAATAATGCTCCTGTTGAAGGTTACACGATGTGGGGAAGAGTTTATAAAGTAAAATTAGATGCAACAAACCCATTAAAAGGAACTTTAGAATTGGCTGTTGAAGGTGACAGTACTCCTGGAACCGGAATCATCAATCCTGATAACTTATGCGTAACTGAAAACTACGTTTACATTCAGGAAGATGGTGATAGCTATTATGCAGATGCAAAACACGATTCATACATTTGGCAGTACAATATTGCTACAAAACAAAATAAAGCGTGGTTAAACATGAACCACAAAAGAACAGATACAGCTTGGAACACACTTTACAACCAAACTGGCGAAATGAGATTTGGTAGCTGGGAATTTGGAGCTATGCAAGACATTTCAGATATCATTGGTGTTCCAGATACTTTCACGGTAAATATTCACCCTCATACTTGGCAAAGTGATGCATTTAAAAATGCTGACGGTTCAGGAACTCAAACTAACAAAGAGGGAGGACAAACTGTAATTATTAGAAACGTACAACGCTAATAATTTTCGACCAAAATCTTATTGACAACCCTTATTTTCCGATAAGGGTTGTTTCTATTACAACTCCACTATGAAATTAAAATATTTTACTTTTCTATTCCTACTACTTTCTCTTTTCTATTCATGCAAAGAAAGCGAAGCCTCAAAACCAACAGTCAAACAAGAATTACTTGTAGACTTAAGTAAACTTAATAATGAAATTACTCAATTTCAAACGCTTGTAAAAAGCAATTCTTCACAAAAAGAAATTGTCGAACAATTTAAAAAGTCACGTCTAGCATACAAAAAAGTCGAATGGGCAATTGAATATTTCATTCCTGAAACTGCCAGATTCATGAACGGCCCTGCTCTTGACGAAATGGAATTGGAAGAAAACCGATCTTTTGAACCTCATGGTTTTCAGGTTATGGAAGAAATGATTTATCCTGAATACAATCTTGAAAGCAAAGAAGATTTAACGAGAGAATTGAATATTTTTCAATCAAATATTAAACAGCTCAAAAGCACTTTTGAAGTTATCACCATTAGTGATGATTATGTTCTGGATGCTATACAACAGAATGTTTTTAGAGTTATTGCTTTAGGAATAACTGGTTTTGACAGTCCAATTTTACAGTCTTCAATTCCAGAAGCTGGACAGAGCTTAATCTCAATTCCAGAAACACTTGAAAAGATTAATGCTGATAACAAATCGGTATCTGAATTAAGAGAATTAACCAAAAACGCAAAAAAATACTGCTCTGAAAATAATAATTTCAACGCTTTCAATCGTGCCGTTTTTATAACTGAATATCTAAATCCGATTTCGAAAAAACTGAAAACTTTTCAGAAAGAAGAGAATATTAAAAATGTAAAGAAAAGCAGTCCTCTAAAGCCAACAATTGAAACTTTATTTGATAAAAACGCTTTTGAAGTAAATGCTTTTGTGCTTTCTAAAGAGTATAATTTTACGAAAGAAAAAGCAGTTTTAGGCGAAAAATTGTTTTATGACACAAGTCTTTCCAAAAACAATGACCGAAGCTGTGCAACTTGTCATAATCCCGAAAAAGCTTTTACAGATGGTTTAAAAACAAATGTTTCGCTTACTGGAATGAATTTACCAAGAAATACTCCTACTCTAACCTATGCTTCATTACAGAATGCTCAATTTTGGGATATGCGCCAGTTGGATTTAGAAAAACAAAGTGTAGATGTAATTCAGAATAAAGACGAAATGCATGGTTCTATGGAAAATATTCACGCTAAAATTCAGCTGGATAAAGAATATGTAAAATTATTCAAAAAAGCTTATCCAAAAACCGCAAAACCAGAAGCTTGGCAAATTCAAAATGCTATTGCGAGTTATGTGCGTTCTTTAAACTCTTTTGATTCGAGATTTGATGAATACATGAGAGGGAATAAAAATGTTCTGAACAATGAGGAAATCGAAGGAATGAACCTATTTATGGGAAAAGCAAAATGCGCCACTTGCCATTTTACGCCTTTATTTAACGGAACTGTTCCCCCGAGTTACTCCAAAACCGAACACGAAGTTATCGGAACTCCAAATGATCCTTCAGGAAAATCTTTAAGCCCAGATAAAGGCCGTTATATCTACAATCAAATGCCACAGTTAATTGGTGCATTTAAAACACCAACTGTCAGAAATGCTGCGGTTACTGCACCATACATGCATAACGGAGTTTTCAAAACTCTAGAAGAAGTGGTTTCTTTTTACAACAAAGGTGGCGGAATTGGTTTAGGTTACGAAGTAGAAAACCAAACGCTTCCTTTTGATAAACTTAATTTAACTGTAAAAGAAGAAAAAGCTCTCGTTGCTTTTATGAAAACGCTTACGGATAAGAAATACCAATAAAACCAAAATAAATCCTCAATTAAACAAAAACGCCGAAAAGTAATTTTTCGGCGTTTTTTCATTTTTTATTCTTCTATAAAAAGGCGATAAGGAAATACATTTGATGACCTGTTTTTTAAGTTCCTTATAAAACTTTCGCACAAATAATCCCATTCTACGGTGCACCTCCTGGATATGTTGGTTACGAAGAAGGTGGGCTACTAGTAAACAAGATAAGACAAAAACCCTACTCTATTGTTTTATTTGACGAAATTGAAAAGGCGCATCCTTCCGTTTTTGATGTATTTCTTCAGATTATGGACGAAGGTAAATTGCATGATCGTTTAGGAAAAGAAGGTGATTTTTCTAATGCAATAATTCTCTTTACGTCAAATATTGGTGCAGATCATATCGTTAATACATTTAATAATGGTGAAATTCCAGCATCGAGTTCGTTAATGGAAATTATGGCAAATTATTTCAGGCCTGAATTTTTAGGACGTTTGACTGAAATTGTACCTTTTGCACCAATCAATAAAGAAAATGCTCTAAAAATATTTGAAATCCATCTTAAAAAAGAATTCGTTGATTTATTACACAATAGTAAAATAACAGTAGAAATTCCTTTAGAAACTAAACTATATCTAGCCGAAAATGGATACAATGCAAAATATGGTGCTAGACCTATCAAAAACATCATTAGGACACATTTAAGAAGACCACTTGCAAAAAAGATAATTTCTGGAGAAGTTAAAGACAACGACAGCATCTCAGTAATTATTGAAAACAATGAAGTAAAATGGATTATAGCAGAAACTATTTCAGTTGAGAATTAGTTTTTCCTTATCACAAAAAAAAACGCTAAGAAATCAATCTTAGCGTTTTTAGTTTTTATTCTAAAACCAAACCTATTTGGCCATCATCATCTAATTCTGTCTCCACAGAATCATCTTCTGGAATTTCCGGTTTTTCAGGAACTTCTTCAACTGGCTCTTCATAAGGAAGTGGTTCTAATAAATTGACTTGTCTTAATTTATCAGTTGTTAATTGATTTCCAAGAGCTTTAAAACCTTTTACGGCTATAAAATCTTCTACATCTATATGTAAATCGTCTTTTTGAACTCCTTTTACTTTCGCAAATACCAATTGCGCAACTGGACGGTAATCTGTCGAGACAATTTCCAATTGTGAATTTGGGTGATCGGTAATAAAGCTTTCTTCTTTTCCTTCATTTTCAACCAAGAAACGTTTTAAGAAATAGCGTTCTTTTTCTCCATCATAATAAATTGCGGAAATTGGTTTTTTAGGTTTCCATTTCTCCAGAACAATCATATCTTCATCAAAATGCGTAGATAATTCTGGAATGAGCACTTTTAATTTACCGGACTGATTAATTACTAAGATTTTATCTGTCGGTTTAAATTCACCTAACAGTTCTCCTCTTGCGTCAACATTTAAACGTTTTACGGTATCATCAAACCAAACTTTTCTTGGCAATAAAGTCGAAATTCCTTTTTCTTTTAATTCGATTTTCTTGATTGGATATTTGGTCACTAAGTTTCCTTTAGAACCACGTCCTTTAATGGCTAACTTAGCAAAATCAATATCAAATTTCAATTTCTTGATTGTTCCAACTTGGCGTAATAAAATAGTCACAACCTCAGCTTCTCCATTTGGATTGTGCGAGAAATAAACTACTTGAGAACCATTTGTTCCATTTGTCAAATCGTATGCTTTATCACGGGTTACACCAGTAACATTAAAACGCTTGATATAAGATGGCCCAGATTTACCATCACGATACATCATATTGTAAATGGTACGCTTATCGTTTTTGTCAAAAACGGCGGCATGTATAATGTCCTTCCCAATAAAGGTTTTGGCATCTACTTTTGTAATCATTAAGGTTCCGTCTCGCAAAAACACGATAACATCATCAATATCCGAGCAATCACCAACGTATTCGTCTTTCTTTAAACTCGTTCCAACAAAACCTTCTTCGCGGTTTACATATAGTTTTGTGTTTCTTAAAACTACTTTTGTAGCTTCAACGTTATCAAAAACACGAAGTTCTGTCTGACGTTCACGTCCTTTTCCGTATTTCTCTTTTAATTTGGTAAAATATGCAATAGCAAAATCTGTTAAATGCTCCAGATTATGCTCCACTTCTTTCATTTCTTCTTCTAACCTTGAAATCAATTCATCGGCTTTATCAGAGTCGAAACGCGTAATACGAATCATCGGAATTTGAGTCAAACGCTGTAAATCCTCATCATTGATTTCTCTAACAAATGATTTTTTAAAAGGCTCAAAACGATCGTATAAATATTTGTAAAGCGATTCTCTGTCTCCGTATAATTTGAAGTCAATATACATTTCTTCACGAATGAAGATTTTTTCTAAAGTAGAGAAATGCCACTTATTTTTTAATTCTTCTAATTGAATTTCAAGCTCTTGCTTAAGCAAATCAACTGTTCTTTCAGTTGAAATCTTCAACATTTCTGAAACCCCTATAAACAAAGGCTTATTGTCTTCAATAACACATCCTAAAGGTGCAACAGAAGTTTCGCAAGCAGTAAATGCAAATAGTGCATCAATCGTTTTGTCTGGCGAAACGCCTGGAAAGAGATGAATTAAAATTTCTACATCAGCAGCGGTATTGTCTTCAATTTTCTTGATTTTGATTTTGCCTTTATCATTGGCTTTCAAAATACTGTCAATTAAACTCGACGTATTGGTAGAAAACGGAATCTGCGTAATCACCAAGGTATTTTTGTCTAACTGCGAAATTTTAGCACGAACACGAACACGTCCGCCACGCATACCGTCATTGTAATTCGAAACATCAGCAATACCCTGCGTCATAAAATCAGGATAAAGCGTAAACGGTTTTCCTTTTAAGATTTTAATCGAAGCGTCAATTAATTCATTGAAGTTATGAGGAAGCACTTTTGTAGAAAGTCCAACCGCAATACCTTCTGCTCCCTGTGCTAAAAGTAATGGAAATTTTACAGGAAGATTGTTTGGCTCTGCACGACGACCATCATACGAAACACCCCAATCGGTAATTTTTGGAGAATACAAAACTTCCAAAGCAAATTTAGATAAACGTGCCTCAATATAACGAGGCGCTGCCGCACCATCGCCTGTTAGAATATTTCCCCAGTTTCCTTGGCAGTCAATCAATAAATCTTTCTGACCAATCTGCACCATAGCATCACCAATACTCGCATCTCCGTGAGGGTGATACTGCATGGTGTGACCAACAACATTGGCAACTTTGTTATAACGACCATCATCCAACTCTTTTAAAGAGTGCATAATACGACGCTGAACAGGTTTAAATCCGTCCTCGATAGCAGGAACTGCACGTTCCAAAATTACATACGAAGCATAATCCAAAAACCAGTCTTTATACATTCCGGTTACTTTGGTAATAACGTCTTCGCCTTCTTCTTCCTGATTTTCGTAAAAATGCGCTCCTTCAAAATGCTTTGCATCTACATCGATAATCTCATCGTCATTTCCATCCTGATTGTCATCCATCAGGTTTTCATCTTGATTATTCTCGTCGTCGTTTGGAATTATGTTATCGTCTTCTTCGTCTTTCATTTTTATATGCTGAATTATTTCAGTATTCTTTCTATTTTAAATTTAACGGAAGTTTTTTCAATTCCCCAGTCACTGACTGGGTTTTATATTTTGAAAACCGCAGACAGTGACTGCGCTTTTCAAAACTTAAAAAATTCCACAACATTGTCGCGGATTTTTATTTAAACCTCCTCCAATTCATCAATCTCCACCTTCAAGTTCTTGATAATAAACTCTTGTCTGTCTGGCGTGTTTTTACCCATGTAGAAAGACAATAACTGCTCAATCGACGTATGTTTATCCATCATAACAGGATCTAAACGAATAGTATCTCCAATAAAGTTCTTGAACTCATCTGGCGAAATCTCTCCCAAACCTTTAAATCGGGTGATTTCTGGCTTTGGTTTCAGCTTTTCAATCGCGTCTTTTCTTTCTTCTTCAGAATAACAATAAATCGTTTCTTTTTTGTTTCGAACCCTGAAAAGAGGTGTCTGTAAAATATACAAATGCCCTTCTTTTATTAACTCAGGGAAAAACTGTAAAAAGAAAGTAATCAAAAGCAAACGAATGTGCATTCCGTCGACATCGGCATCGGTTGCGATTACAATATTGTTATAACGTAATTTTTCTAGTCCGTCTTCGATATCAAGTGCAGCTTGCAATAAATTGAATTCTTCGTTTTCATACACAATCTTTTTAGACATTCCGTACGAATTCAAAGGTTTACCACGTAAACTGAAAACCGCTTGCGTGTTTACGTCACGCGACTTTGTAATCGATCCAGAAGCCGAATCTCCCTCGGTAATAAAAAGCGTGCTTTCTAAATTTCTAGGATTTTTAGTATCAGGAAGATGCGCACGGCAATCTCTTAATTTTTTATTGTGAAGATTTGCTTTTTTAGCACGATCTGTCGCCAGTTTTCTAATTCCGGATAATTCTTTTCTTTCGCGTTCTGCCTGAAGAATTTTACGCAATAAAGCTTCAGCTGTCGGCGGATTTTTATGCAGGTAATTGTCCAGTTTCGTTTTAATGAAATCGTTAACGAAAGTACGAACAGAAACCGCTGGTGTTCCGTCATCAGAACCCATGTCGGTAGAACCTAATTTTGTTTTGGTCTGAGACTCGAAAACAGGTTCCATCACTTTAATGCTAATCGCACTTACAATCGATTTTCGAACATCAGACGCATCGAAATTTTTGTTGTAAAACTCACGAATTGTTTTCACAACCGCTTCACGGTAAGCTGCTAAGTGCGTTCCTCCTTGTGTTGTATTCTGACCGTTTACGAAAGAGTGATATTCTTCACTGTACTGCGTTTTACTATGTGTCAATGCCACCTCAATATCGTGGTCTTTCAAATGAATAATTGGATATTCTAAATCTTCTTCGCTGATAGTTTCTTCTAACAAATCACGAAGTCCGTTTTCTGAATAGTATTTTTCTCCGTTAAAAATAATCGTCAAACCATTGTTTAAGTAACAATAGTTTTTAACCATTTTTACAACATATTCTAAACGGAATTTAAAATTTTTGAAAATCGTTTCATCTGGCGTAAAAGTCACTTTTGTCCCTTTACGTTTTGTAGTATCGATTATATCTTCTTCTAGAACTAAATTTCCAGCAGAAAACTCTGCTCCTTTTTGTTTATCATCTCGAACCGATTCTACACGAAAAAAAGTAGAAAGCGCATTAACCGCTTTTGTTCCGACACCATTTAAACCAACTGATTTCTGGAAAGCTTTGGAATCGTATTTTCCTCCCGTGTTCATCTTAGACACTACATCGACCACTTTCCCTAACGGAATACCACGTCCGTAATCACGAACGGTAACTGTTTTTTCTTTGATACTTACCTCAATAGTTTTTCCTGAGCCCATTACGAACTCATCGATACAGTTGTCTAAAACCTCTTTTAGAAGAATGTAAATACCATCATCCGGCGCAGATCCGTCTCCAAGTTTTCCGATATACATCCCCGGACGCATACGGATATGTTCTTTCCAATCAAGCGAACGAATATTATCTTCGGTATATTGATTTTGCTCTAGCATATATGATTTTAGGATTTTTTGCTAATGTACCATTTCTTAACAAAAAATGAAAGTGTATTTTCTTTTTGTTACGAATAATAACAGTTTAAAATCTATTTAAATTGATTTTAAAATAAAACGGGCATTAAAATTATGCAAAAACTGCTTTTTCAACAAAAAAGTGCTATTTGATTCCGAGCACTTCTTTTGCCAAAGCAATCATTTCGGGCGTTCCCGTATTTTTGTTTTTTTCATCAGAAAGTTTCACAACGCCTTGCCAATGCAGATTATCGGGTTTTGTATCAGTTAATTTAATCACCATATTCATGGGAGGAAGTCCCACATCGTTGGTAAAATTGGTTCCAATTCCAAATGACATTTTTATTTTGTCCTGACAGAAATCGACAATCTTTTTTACTTTATCATAATTGAGTGAATCTGAAAAAACAATGGCTTTTGATTTTGGATCAATTCCCATTTTGATGTAATGCGAAATCACTTTTTGGGCAAACTCAATCGGATCACCACTGTCATGTCGAACGCCATCAAAAAGTTTGGAATATTTTTTATCAAACTGATTGAAAAATATTTCTGTCGTGTACGTATCTGTTAAAGCTATTCCGAGATCTCCGCTATAAACTTGTGTCCAATGTTCCAAACTGATAGAATTTGCCATTTTAAAGCCATATTGCGCCGCATGAAACATAAACCATTCATGAGCATGCGTGCCTAAAGGTCTTCGATTATTTACCATTGCAAAATGCACATTGCTTGTACCAATGAAGCTTTGTCCGCCATAAGTACGCAAAGTCTCATTTACAAGATTTTGGACATCATAAGAGTGACGTCGCCTTGTTCCAAACTCCAAAATAGAAACACCAAGTTTATTGTAATTCTCTATTTTTTCTTTCGTAAGACTTTTTACAGCTTCATCATTTAAACGAATTAAATGATTTGCTTTGTAAAAAAGTTCCGAAATCAAAGCCATTAAAGGCACTTCCCATAAAATGGTTCTATACCAAAAACCTTCAACTGTTACTGTAATTTCTGAACCTTCTTGACTAATCTGAACTTCAGACGGATCAAAACTATATCCTTGCAGAAAATCTAAATAAGTGGGATCGAGATAAGGGCAATAATGAGCGAGATAATTCTTTTCTTCCTTTGTTAAACGTAAATCTGCCATTGCATCAACAGAATTTCGAAGTAAATCTGCAAAACCTTCTGGAAAAACATGTTTTCCGCGGTTTATAAATCCATAACGAACTTTTGCTTTTGGAAAAAGTTTAATTACAGCATGCTGCATTGTAAATTTATAGAAATCATTATCTAAGATTGATTTCAGAAAAGTCGCTTCCATAGTGTTCAAATTCGGATCATTCTTGCTAAGATACGGCAATTTCAGAAAAGATGAAAATTGAATAATCCTTAAATAAGTTATTTCGAAACTACTTTAAAAGAGACAACGCTATTACCATCCACAAAAACAGTAATATAATCTCCAATATTATTATCAATACCCATTTGAAATTCTAGTCCCCCTCGTTTTTCTTTTGGGTTCTGAACTTTAACAGCTTTATTGTATTTATTCAAATAAAAAACCTGATTCGATTTTGAGAGGTTTTTGATTTCAACTGTAATTTTATCCCCATTTCGAGCTTCAATTATTCCAGAATCAGGCGATTTAATTTTATAATCTTTTTCGATTGTAGTATTGTAAATTAAAGGGCCATTCAAAAAATCTTCTTTACTCAATCTGTTTCCCAAATAAGAACCTGAATCTGGAAAATGCTTTGCAAAGAAATAATCGGGATCTGTATCAAAATAAGCCGGATTAAAATCGTTTACCATTCTGCCTTTACTGCTGTCGTAATAACCTTGCCCCCATGTCACATCCAAAAGACGCCATTTTTTATCAATTAAAACTATATTCCAAGCATGATTGGATGAAGTAGTTTTTCTACCTATATCCCGCACTGAAATCTTAGAATCGCCACGAATGATTTCGCATTTAATTCCCATCAAAGAAGCCAAATGCTGATACAGAGCCGTAAAACCTTCACAGACCGCTTTTTTAGATTTAAAAGCTTTCTGAATCAGATTATCATTCAGCTGTTTTATTTTTCGCTGTTTCTCTGCTTCTGAAGAATAGCTGAAACCTTGCGTTCTTGGAGGATTCAAATATGCATTGTAATCGTATCTTATATTGAAGGCTATCCAGCTGTAAATAGCACGCGCACGATCATAATCCGAATCAAAATCTTTTTCGATTCTGTTGGCTAATTTTTCAGTGCTATCAAAGCTTTTAGGGTATTTTGCAACTATCTTATCAACCTCACTAACCTTTTGAGCAAAAGTGAAATTGATGAAAATACTATTTAATAAAAGGAAAATAAGGGCAATCTTTTTTTGTGGCATTTAAAAATTTGATTTAATAATATCTTTCAGTTCTTGATCTAATTCAGGATTAGAGATTTTATTTTCTTGTAAATCAAAATTCGAGCCAAATGCTGGTAATGAGAAACTTCCTTTAATTTCTGCACCATAACGCGGGAAAAGATTTTGCGCAATTCCTAAAACAGACGCACCTCCTCTACCGCCTGGAGAAGTCGCTAGTAATAACATTGGTTTGTGCTGAAAAACATCTTTTTCGATTCTAGAACTCCAATCGAAAACATTTTTGAAAGCAACAGAATAATTTCCGTTATTTTCTGCCATTGAAACCACTAGAATATCAGCTTCCTTAAGCTTATTCAAGAATGCTTGTGCCACTTCATGCTGGCCAATTTCTTTCTCTAGATCTACACTAAAAACTGGCATTGCAAAATCGTTTAAATCTAAAACTTCAACATCTGCATTTTCAAACAAACTAGATGCATAAGTCGCAAAACGTTTGTTGATTGACTGCTTACTGTTACTTCCTCCAAAGGCTACTATTTTCATATTTGTGGTATTTGTTTTTTTCAACCATATAAGTAATGTAAGTTCATTTAAAAAGCTTTGTCTTTAAACTAAATAAGACAAACTTAAATTTTCTTATATGACTTATATGGTTTAGTATTAATTTTCTATTTCAAAAATCTCTTTTTGTATTTCTACAGAATAATCATTTGGCGAAATACTTCCGCCGAAAGCTTTTGCATAGACTTTAGTAAATTCTGCTCCAAAATATAAAATTATAGCCGAATAATACACCCAAACCAAAATTATAATTACAGAACCCGCTGCGCCATAAACGCTTGCAACAGTTGAATTTCCTAAGTAAACGCCAATTGCAAATTTACCTATCATAAACAAAATCGCGGTGCTTGACGCTCCTATAAAAGCATCTTTCCATTTGATAATGCCGTCTGGTAAAGTTCGGAATATAATAGCAAAAAGCAATGTAATAGTGGCAAAAACAATCACCAAATTAACCACATAAAAAAAGTAAACTGTTGTGTCTGGAAAATAAAGTTTTAAACGTGCATTTAAAACGTCGAGTGTGGCATTGACCATTAAACTGACCAGCATCAAAAATCCAACTGAAACGATCATAGAAAAAGACATCAACCTATTTTGAATAAACTTTTTCAAACCTTTGTTAGGTTTTGCTCGAAGTCCCCAAATATAATTGATTGAACTCTGAATTTCGGCAAAAACTCCTGACGCCCCAATCAGCAACATGACAACGCCAAAAACAGTCACAAAAACATTACTGTCTGATAATTGAACATTTTTGATTGCCTCCTGAATCTGTACTGCAGCATTATTCCCGACCAATCGATTTATCTGACCATATAACTGACCTGTGACTGCCTCTTCCCCAAAAAAGAAGCCACAAATGGTAATTATAATAATCAACAAAGGAGGCAAAGCAAAAATGGTATAATAAGATAATGCCGCGCTTAATTTTATAGCATTATCATCGTTGAATTCTAAAAATGTTGTTTTTAATAAATACCAAGTTTTTGAAAAGATGTTATGATTTTTCATTTGCTTATTTTTTGATATTCACTCAAATTTAAGCATTAATGAAATTTTTTGACTTCTTGGATTTTACTTAGGTTTTATATTTTTCCCATATTTATTTATAGTGACAAAAAATCCCTTTATCATAAACTGTCCATAAACTTGCTTTTTGATTGGCAGCTTTCAAGGCGTTATTTGCCCAAGTATTACAAGTATAAAAAAGACTATAACTTCCTTTAGCTTCATAGAAAGCATCTTTTCTTCCGTAGCTGTGACCTTCAATCCATTGTGGATGAATTGGATCACTAAAACTATTAGAGATATAATTGACTAGATTTTGATAGTTTTCTCTTGAAACTAAAATTCGTTTGCAATCATCACCTTCTCTTAACTGTTTAAAAAATGTAGCATGAACAGCAGAAGAACTGATCCCGAATGCAGCTTTGAAAGCTGTACTTGCCTTTAAATCTGACCATTCTGGCGTTTCTAAATAAAAACCTTTATCTCCCCAGCCAAAAGCGATATAATTCATTAATGAATCTTTTGACTGTGTCTGGCTAAATTGAATTTCATTTCGCCAATCTTTAATTTCATTTTTTACGGGAACTACAATATCGGTATGCACTCCGTTTGAAAGAATGTAAATCGGAATTGCATCTTGCTCTTCCACCTTTGCAATATCTGAATTGACAGTAATTTTAGAAATAATTAAAACAGAAGAAATATACAAAGCAAGAAAACTGAAAATTCCGAAAAGCGTCCAGCCTAGAATTTTGAATGATTTTTTTAGCATTTTGATTGGTTGATTTTAGATTAGTAATTGGTTAATTTTTCTGTAACCAATTTTTGAGCCAAAATTTTTAAGTTGCTAAAATTAGGACGCGGATTTTACTGATTCGCTTTCGCGAAAGCGCGGATTTAAACGGATCTTTTATTCTCATTTTTTTGTCCTCCTGAGCGAAGTCGAAGGACATGTTAGAAATTCCCTAAAGTATTTCCAATCTTTGCGCGGGCTTCAACTTCGTTCAGTCTGACAATACTAGCAATCACGTGATAAACAAAAAAACTGCTGAATTTCTCCAGCAGTTTTAATCTATTACCTTTCTTCTTTACTCTTTTATCTCAAGAAAAAAAGACTAAACGTTAAAACGGAAATGCATTACATCACCATCTTTCACAATATATTCTTTTCCTTCCACTCTGAATTTTCCAGCTTCTTTTGCTTTAGCTTCAGAACCGTATTGAACGTAATCATCATATGAAATTACCTCTGCACGGATAAATCCTTTTTCAAAATCAGTGTGGATAACTCCTGCCGCTTGTGGTGCAGTTGCTCCAATATTGATTGTCCAAGCGCGAACCTCTTTTACACCAGCTGTAAAATACGTTTGCTGCTTTAATAATTTGTAAGCTGCACGAATTAAAACTGAAGCTCCTGGCTCTTCTAATCCCATATCTTCAAGAAAAACCTGACGCTCTTCGTAGCTTTCTAATTCTGTAATATCAGCCTCTGCTCCTACTGAAAGCACAATAACTTCAGCTTCTTCATCTTTTACTAATTCACGAACTTGATCCACATATTTATTTCCGTTTACCGCAGAACTTTCATCTACATTACAAACGTATAAAACTGGTTTTGCAGTAATTAATTGGAAACTTTCCATAAGAACTTCTTCGTCATTATTTTGAGGAACGATTGTTCTCGCAGATTTTGCCTGCAAAAGAGCTTCTCTAATTCTGTTTAATAAAGCTTCTTCTGTTTGAGCCTCTTTATTTCCTGTTTTTGCAGCACGTTTTACTTTTTCCAAACGTTTTTCGATTGTTTCCAAATCTTTTAACTGCAATTCGATATCGATAGTTTCTTTGTCACGAATTGGATTTACGTTTCCATCTACGTGTACAATATTATCATTGTCAAAACAACGTAAAACGTGAATGATAGCATTACACTCTCTAATGTTTCCTAAAAACTGGTTTCCAAGACCTTCACCTTTACTTGCTCCTTTTACCAAACCTGCAATATCAACGATATCTACAGTTGCCATTTGAACGCGCTCTGGTTTTACCAACTCTTCCAATTTGTTGATTCTTGGATCTGGAACGTTTACAACACCAATATTTGGCTCGATTGTACAAAACGGAAAGTTTGCACTCTGCGCTTTTGCATTAGATAAACAATTAAATAATGTTGATTTTCCAACATTTGGCAATCCTACAATTCCTGCTTTCATCTGTTTGTTTCTATTTATTTTATGCGGGTTTTCAAATTTAAACCCTTCACATTAAACCTTGTGATTTAATGTCTTATGATTTATGTGCTTTTATCATTTTCTGCCAAAATACTATTTTTTGGCTTTAAAATTTTGCAAATATAAGATTTAATAGCTCTTGCACGAAGTAAAAATGGCCAATAATATAATTTTAGAGATATGCAATGAAATTTTTAAACATTTTATTAAATTTTTGTTAAAAAACATTACTTTTATAAAACTAATCAACAAAAAACAAACCAATAAACCAACAACTATGAAAAAGATTGCATTATTACTATTTCTGCTGAATTCAGCATTTCTTTTTGCGCAAAAAGAGGTCTCGGGTCTTGTAAAAGATAAAACTGGAAACCCACTTCCGGGCGTTAATATTGTCGAAAAAGGAACTTCTAATGGTGTTTCAACCGATTTTGAAGGGAGCTTTAGAATAAAAGTTAAAGAAGGCGCGACTTTGGTTTTCAGTTATGTAGGATTTACAACAGTAGAAAAAACAGCTTCTGGAGATAAAATAAATGTTATTTTAAGTGAAAATGATGGCCAGGTTTTAAATGACGTTGTAGTCGTTGGTTCTAGAAATGCAAAACGAACGGTTGTAAACTCTGCTGTCCCTATTGATGTAATCAATGTAAAAGATGTTACAACGCAAAGCGGTAAAATCGAAATTAATCAGCTTTTACAATATGTAGCTCCTTCATTTAATGCAAATAAACAATCGGGGGCTGATGGTGCCGACCACGTTGATCCGGCTTCTTTAAGAGGTATGGGACCCGATCAGACTTTGGTTTTGATTAACGGAAAAAGAAGACATCAATCTTCTTTAATCAACTTATTTGGAACTCGCGGACGTGGAAACACAGGAACAGATTTGAATGCGATTCCTGCTGCATCTATTAAAAGAATTGAGATTCTACGCGATGGTGCTTCGGCTCAATACGGTTCTGACGCTATTGCCGGCGTTATCAATATTGTGACCAATGACAATGTAGATGAACTAACTGGATCTGTAACTTATGGTGTTTTTAACACAAATGCAAAAGGAGATTTCCTGCCTGGAACTCCTAACACTAAAGGATTCAGATTAGATCAAAATGGAAATGGAAATTCATACGGAAAAGATCAAGATTTTGATGGAGGTTCTGTAAGAGTTGCTGCCAACTATGGAACTAAAATTGGAAGCAAAGGCGGTTATGTAAATGTTACTGGTGAGTTTTTAAACAAAAACAAAACACTAAGACCTGCTTACGATTTTAGAAAAGGTTTTGGAGATGCTGAAATGACAGGTGTTAACTTGTTTGCCAATTTAGCAATTCCTATTTCAGAAAAAACAGAATTTTATGCGTTTGGCGGAAGCAATTTCAGAGATACAGATGCTTATGCTTTTACTAGAAATGATGGAGAAAGAGTTGTAGAATCTGTTTATCCAGGTGGATATACGCCAAGAATTACTTCTAAAATCAATGATAATTCTATCGCAGCAGGAATTAGAACTGAATCTTCTGGCGGATGGAAATTTGATTTGAGCAATACTTTTGGTAAAAACAAATTCCAATACGATATCAAAGGAACTATAAATGCTTCATTAGAAGAAAAATCACCTCACGAGTTTGATGCTGGAGGCCATAGTTTACTTCAAAACACTACAAATTTTGATATTTCAAAAAATTATGGAGATGTTTTAAAAGGTTTTAATATTGCTTTTGGAGCAGAATTCAGAGTAGAACAATTTGAAATATTTGCTGGCGAAGAAGGCTCATACGCAACTTATGACACTAATGGAGTGCCAATTACAGACCCAACAACTCAAAGTGCTCCTATTGACCCTGTAACTGGAGAACCAAGACCTGGAGGCTCACAAGGTTTTCCGGGATACAGTCCTGCCAACGAAGTAAATAAAGATCGTACCAACTTCTCGCTATATGCTGATGGTGAATTGGATATCACAGAAGCTTTAATGGTTAGCGGAGCTTTACGTTTTGAAAATTATAGCGATTTCGGAAGCACACTAAACGGAAAATTAGCGTCGAGACTTAAAATTACAGATCATATCAATGCTAGAGGATCTATAAGTACAGGTTTCCGTGCGCCATCTTTAGCTCAAATTTATTATAATTTGCGTTTTACCAACTTTAATGCTAGCGGAGCAACGGAAGTATTATTGGCTCCAAACGACAGCCCAGTCACAAGAGCTTTTGGAATTGAGAAATTGAATGAAGAAAAAGCAGTAAATGCTTCGTTAGGATTTACGGCATCTTTCGGCGATTTTACAGCTACAGTTGACGGATATTATATTCAGGTAAAAGACCGTATCGTTTTGACAGGATATTTTGATGCCAGCTCTTTAAATCTTGGCGTTTCTGAAGCTCAATTTTTTGTGAATGGAGTTGACACAAGCACACATGGTTTAGATTTGGTATTCTCTTGGAAGAAAAACTTTGATTTCGGCCAATTTGGTGCAACTTTAGTTGGAAACATCAACGATATGAAAATCGACAAAGTAAAAAATGGCACTCTTGACGAATCTATTTTCTTCGGAAAACGTGAAAAAGCATTTTTATTGGCTTCTGCTCCAGACAATAAATTTGGCTTAAATCTAACTTATGCTAAAAACAAATTTGATGCAGGATTAGCTTTTACTCGTTTCAGCAAAGTAGTTTTGGTTGATTATGCTGATGAAGATGATGTTTACAATCCGAGATTAATTACCGATTTAACTGTTGGATACCAATTTACCAAAAACTTAAAATTGACTCTAGGAAGCAACAACTTATTTAATGTATATCCAACCAAACAAGACGAACAAGGAAACACAGAAGCCGGAGGTTATTGGGATGCTGTACAAATGGGTTTCAGCGGAGCTTATTACTATGCAAGACTTGGATTTAATTTTTAATTATGATTATAAAGGGCTTCGACTCTGTTTAGCCTGACATAAAACAAAAAAATCCTGAACATAATGTTCAGGATTTTTCATTTCTATTTATAATTACAATTTAAACTCTAGAGAAGCGATGATAGCTTTTTCTTCATCGGTTGCTGTAAATCCTGAAATATCCCAATAATGGGTCAGGATTTTGTTTTTCTTATTGAAAAGTGATTTTTCTTTAAAGACATCACTTTCATTATAAGTAAAATTCTGTTTATTGAAACCTGTTGTGACAAAACTATTTCTTACCTGAACATTCTTAGTTTTATCTTTTAAAACAACATTATAGCCTATTTCTTCATTAGAACTCAGCAAGTAGTAATCCGTTCCGTCCCATCTGTAATTCACTTTAACAAACGATTTTGTCATATTTTTATCGCCTACATTTGTTTTTTCTTCAACCTTATCAAGATTTGTAGGAGTAACTGAAATTGTATATTCTACAATAATCTTTTTTAAAGGATCATAAATGATTTCGAAATTATCAATTGCTTCTTTAGCTTTATCCAAGGGAACAACAGACATTACATAATAATCTTTGTTTTTTGAATGTCCTTTGGTTGTAAAATCATATTCTTTTTTGGCTTTTGGACTCAATAAAGGTTCTAAGTATTTAAAATTCGAATAATTCTCCATTATATCATTCAAATTATATCCTTTTAAATCTGCACTTACATCTGCTTCCAATAGTCCGTAGGAGCGATTTTGCTCAACTAGTAAAGTTGTAGCATTATTATCTTTATCAAATTGAAAATTCACCAATCCATCATTATAGTACGTATACTGATTGTCGAGCATAAAAAACTCTCTCACATATACCTTCTGTCTATGGGAGATGCTAATTTTCTTTGTAGAATTGTTAACCAATTTCTGCAGTATTTTTTCTGGAGATTCCTTAGACAAAACCACTTCATCTAATTTATTGTTTTTACTCTTTAAATAAATAACAAATTTTTGATCTCCATTTAAAGAAGTCCAGCGTACAGTCAAATCTTCATAATTAGTTTCAGAAACCTGAACATTAGATCCCCCAGTGAGCATAAAAGTAACTTTTCCTTCTTCATTGCTCAATAAAATCTGCTGAGTTTTCATTATTTTAACTGTAGCATTTTGTATTGGCTCCAAGGTTTCTATATCCTTAACAATAATAGAATATTCCTCCTTTTGTGCAAAAACGCTTAGATAGTTGAGTAAAACGATAAATAAAAGTAGCAATTTCTTCATAGGCATTGTTATTTTTTCAACTAAAGTATTGTTTTTCTAACAATAAAGCAACAGCCAAAAAAACAAAACATTCGCTATCAAGAGACTAACTTTTACAAATACCTGAAATCAGGGTAAAAAAAATCCTGAGTTTTTCGACTCAGGATTCCATACTATTTCTACAGCTATTCTTACTCATTATGCAAGAAAGCTTGTCTTTCTAATAAAGTTTCTTCGTCTTCAACGTGATTGTCATCAGGTACACAACAGTCAACAGGGCAAACAGCAGCACACTGCGGCTCATCGTGAAAACCTTTACATTCTGTACATTTTCCTGGTACGATATAATAAATTTCATCAGAAATTGGAGTTTGCGCATCATCAGCGTCAACTTCAGTTCCGTCAGGTAAAACTATTTTTCCAGAAAGACTAGTTCCGTCTTTATATCTCCAATCATCTGCTCCTTCATATATTGCTGTATTTGGGCACTCTGGTTCGCAAGCCCCACAATTGATGCATTCGTCAGTTATAATAATTGCCATCGTTTATTAATCTTAAAGTTAAAAGTCTTAAAGTTCTAAAGTCAAAATAAAGACAAGCATAGCTTTTGACTTTATGACTTTTGACTTTCGACTTAATTATGCTTATTTTTGTGCAAAATTACAATCAAAACAATTCATAAACAAACATTATGACATTAGAAACAAAAAAAAGTGTTTTTGTTGAATTAGGAAAATTTTTAAGTCAGTTTTCTGAAGACGCTTCTGCACAAAAATCTGACGTTTTATATAACGATATCTTTTTTGAAGATTTCGAAAATCTAATTCGTTTATCACAATCTCATAATGGATGGTATACTCCTGAACAGGTTTATTTTTCTATACAATCTTGGGCTGAAGCTTTAACAAAAGAGAATATCGACAAATGGCTTTCGACTTATAAAATTGAGGAAAACAATGACAATCCAAAAACCATTGCTTTGATTTTAGCTGGAAATATTCCACTCGTTGGCTTTCATGATTTCTTATCGGTTTTAATCACAGGAAACAAAGCTTTAATTAAAACTTCATCAAACGATCAGCATTTATTGCCATTTTTGGCTAAATATTTAATCGCTGTTGATGGAAATTTCAAAGAAAAAATCACTTTTGCAGAAGGAAAACTAGAAAACTTTGATGCTGTAATTGCTACAGGAAGCAACAATACTTCCCGTTATTTTGAATATTATTTCAAAGATAAACCTTCAATTATTCGCAAAAACAGAAATTCGGCTGCGATTTTAACAGGAAAAGAAACCAGCGAAAATCTAGAAGCACTTGGAGAAGATATTTTCAGATATTTTGGTTTAGGATGCCGAAATGTTTCTAAACTTTTTATTCCGAAAGACTATTCTTTTGAAACATTTTTTCAGGCAATGTTCAAATACCAGGATGTTATTCACTATGAAAAATACGCTAATAATTATGACTATAATAAAGCGGTATTTTTAATGAGTAATTTCAAATTATTGGATAACGGTTTTTTGACTTTAAAAGAAGATTCAAGTTACGCCTCTCCTATTTCAAGTGTTTTTTATGAATATTATGAAAACCTTGAAGAACTGCAAAAACGTCTTCAGGAAGACACAGACCAAATTCAATGCATTGTTAGCAACAATTTAACGGCAAATAGTATTGCATTTGGAGAAACCCAAAAACCTCAATTGTGGGATTACGCAGATAATGTGGATACTATAACGTTTTTGTTAACAACAAAGTGATAAATTGTTTAATTATTTCGAATATTTTAACGCTTTTTCGGCTCTTATTGCCGAAATTTGCGTCTTTAAAATTTTCGACTATTAACAACAACCATGAAAAAACACAACTACAGCGCAGGACCAAGTATTTTACCTCAGGAAGTTTTTGAGAAGGCATCAAAAGCAATTTTAAATTTTAATGATTCAGGGTTATCTATCCTTGAAATCTCGCACCGAAGCAAAGATTTCGTTGCAGTTATGGAGGAAGCTCGTTCCCTTGCTTTAGAATTATTAGGTCTTCAGGGAAAAGGTTATCAGGCTTTATTTTTACAAGGTGGTGCAAGTACAGCATTCTTGATGGCACCATATAACTTAATGAAAGAAAACGGAAAAGCTGCTTATTTAGATTCTGGAACGTGGGCAACCGCGGCGATCAAAGAAGCTAAACTTTTCGGTGAGACTGTTGTCGTAGCTTCTTCAAAAGAAGACAATTATACTTATGTTCCTAAAGGTTACGAAATTCCAGCCGATGCTGATTATTTCCACTGCACAAGTAACAATACCATCTTTGGAACTCAAATGAAAGAATTCCCAGCAACAAATGTACCTGTTGTATGCGATATGAGTTCTGATATTTTTTCACGCGAATTAGATTTCTCTAAATTCGATTTAATCTATGCTGGAGCTCAAAAAAATATGGGGCCTGCTGGAACTACATTAGTAGTGGTTAAAGAAGAAATCTTGGGCAAAAACGGAAAAACTATTCCAAGCATGCTAGATTATGCTAAACACATTAAAGGCGAAAGTATGTACAATACTCCACCTGTATTTGCTGTTTACGTTTCTCTTTTAACTTTACAATGGATTAAAGAAAAAGGCGGAATCGCTGCTGTTGAAAAATTAAACAACGCAAAAGCAGAATTACTTTATGCTGAAATCGACAGAAACCCATTGTTTAAAGGAGCTGCAAAAGTTGAAGACCGTTCAAATATGAACGTAACTTTCTTATTGAACAATCCTGAACACACTGAAACTTTTGACGCTTTATGGAAAGCTGCAAACATTTCTGGATTGCCAGGACACCGTTCTGTTGGCGGATACAGAGCTTCTATCTACAACGCTATGCCAATTGAAAGCGTTCAGGTTTTGGTTGACGTAATGAAAGCACTAGAAACTAAAGTTTAGTTCTCAGTCTCAGTCTCAGTCTCAGTTTACAAAAAAAGAAAAATCAAATAGTTGGTTTATCGATTAAACAAATAAACGGTTAAGCGATTAAACCAAATAAAAAAAATAAACCCTGCAATGAAAGTATTAGCAAATGACGGAATTTCTAAAAGCGGAATTCTAGCCTTAGAAAAAGGCGGTTTTGAAGTTATCACTACAAAAGTAGCTCAAGAACAAGTAGCTAACTATATAAATGATAACAATATTGACGTAATTTTAGTTCGTAGCGCAACTAAAGTTCGTAAAGATATTATCGATTCTTGTCCTGGTATCAAAATCATCGGTCGTGGTGGTGTTGGTATGGATAATATCGATGTGGATTATGCAAAAAGCAAAGGAATCCATGTAATTAATACTCCTGCTTCATCTTCTGAGTCTGTTGCAGAATTAGTTTTCGGGCACTTATTTTCTGGTGTACGTTTTTTACATGATTCTAACAGAAATATGCCTCTTGAAGGAGATTCAAACTTTGACGGTTTGAAAAAAGCTTACGCTAACGGAACAGAATTAAGAGGAAAAACTTTAGGTATTGTTGGCATTGGTCGTATCGGACAAGCTACTGCAAAAATGGCTCTTGGTTTAGGTATGAAAGTTATCGCTGCTGATAGCTTTATTCCTGAAGTAGACGTAAAAGTTGAGTTTTTTGATGGACAGTCAATCACAACTAAAATCGTTTCTCAATCTTTAGAATCTTTATTTAAAGAATCAGATTTCATTACATTACACGTTCCTGCTCAAGATGGATACATCATTGGAGAGAAAGAACTTGAAATCATGAAAGATGGCGTTGGAATCGTAAACTGTGCTCGTGGTGGTGTTATTGATGAAGTAGCTTTAGTAAAAGCTTTAGATTCAGGAAAAGTTGCTTTTGCTGGTTTAGACGTTTTCGAAAGTGAGCCAAAACCAGAAATGGCAATCTTAATGCACTCTAAAATCTCCTTGACTCCTCACATCGGAGCTGCAACTGGAGAAGCACAAGACAGAATTGGTACTGAATTAGCATCACAAATCATTACTTTGTTAAGCTAATTAACTATAATTAAATTACTTAGAAGGGATTTATTAACACCGTTTAATAAATCCCTTTCTTTTTTTGTTTAAATTTGATTTATAATCTAAACCCTAAATATCATGTTTGAACAATTAACCCAATTAGTGCAGCAATACGGAGGCGATGCTGTGGTAAACAATAACGCTGTCCCAAATGAACATAACGACGCCGTAATAAGCGAAACAAGCAGTTCTATTTTTGAGGGATTAAAAAAGATTGTTTCTGAAGGAAACACAGATCAGATTGCTGGATTATTTAATGGAAATTCTCCAATCGACAGCTCAAATCCTGTTGTTCAGCAAATTCAACAGCAATTGAGCGGAAATCTTGGCGAAAAATTCGGATTGAGCAGTGCTGATTCAAATGGAGTAGCTTCTAATTTGATTCCACAGATTTTAGGCTCTTTAGTCAACAAAGCAAAAGATCCAAATGACAGCAGTTTTCAAATTTCGGATATTATCAATTCTATTTCAGGAAACAGCGGACAAGCTTCTGGAATAATGGATACCATCTCAAAATATGGAACGCAATTTGGCCTTGACCAAAACAACGACGGAAAAGTTGATGTCGCTGATGTTCTTGTAGTTACCAAAAGCAAAGGAGGAATTGCAGGTTTTATTGGAAAACTGTTTGGGAGCAAGTAAATAAAAGACACTAAGATTCTAAGCTTCTAAGTTACTAAGTTTTTAAAGCTGTTTGCTTCGCAAACAGCTTTTTACTTTTATGCACACAACCAAAAAGAAAGCTAAGAAGCTTAGCAACTTAGAACCTTCAAAAGAATGTTAAACCTTTGTTACTTTGAACCTTTGCCCCCCTGAACCTAGAAAAAATATCGTAATTTTATGCTATGAAAAAATGCATTTCCATATTAATTGTTTTACTTACTATTATTGCATGCTCTTCTGCTTCTCAGAATATTGCGAGCACAGATACTGCATCTGCGTCAAATAAAAAAATAAGCGATACCGTTAGAATTGCAAATGATTCATTGGAATACGAAGTTATTATAATCGACAATGGATTCTCAACTTGGCTTGCTTCTCGCGCTTATCCAAGAAACTATTATTCATTGCAATATCTTGAAAACAAAAACTATTTGTACGTTACAGAATGGAATAATCGTTTTTCACAGCCACAGCGTTACAATCCAAATTTGTACGAAATGTCAATTGACTACCGCCCTGACATTCATTACGGCTATGAAGTAAATTACCTAATTTACAATTACATGATTTATTTCCAAAATACTTACAAACAAAAGCTTTGGGGTAACGTTCCTTCAAGATAATATACTATATTTGTAATCATTACAAATAGCAATGAACAGATTAAAAAAACGCTGGGGAATTACCTCCAACTTACAAGCCATAATTATAATTATCGTTTTTGCCATCACAGGATCGGCATCTGCGTGGCTGTCTAAACCTTTCTGCGTTTGGCTTGGAATTACTAAAGAAGATTTTGGTGGCTGGTTTACACTTATTCGTCTTATTGTTATCTTCCCAATCTATCAGGTTTTATTGGTTGCTATCGGGACTATTTTTGGGCAGTTTAAATTCTTTTGGAACTTCGAAAAGAAAATGCTTAAAAATATGGGACTTGGTTTTTTGTTTAAAGATTAACTCCCTTCTTCTTCTGTTTTAATTTTCAAAAACCGTTCTGGTTAAGATTTTCCTTTATTCATTTTTTTTAAATTTCTTTTCAATTTATTCAATCAATTACACTTTATAAATTTCATAGCGATCAATCCCCGCATTTATTAGATGTCGAGCGCCAAAAAATGTTAGTATAAAAAAAGAGAATACAATTATTTTAATCATATTTAACGATAATACATTAAGCAGAACAGCATTGTGCAGGATAGTTTTGTTTTAAGTAATAACAAACTTTACAATAGTCGAAATCAATCATTATTAATTGGTAATCAGCCGTTTAATTTATTCGACAAAATTATTACTTACTAACCAAACCACAATTTGACATGCTGAAAAATTACTTAAAACTATCCGTAGTAGTGGCAGCAATCTGCCTTATTACGCCGGTAAACAAGATTTTTGCCCAAAATCCGATTGTAAAAATTGATTTTGATCAATCAGGAAGACCTAAAGCAGAAGTAAACGACCCCGATTATACCGCTTGGGTAATCGCTTCTGGCAACACCAGCACTTATACCGAAAATGGAGTTACCTTTACCATTACTCGTGTTGGAAACAATGGAGATAACCTGGGAACCAATTGGTACAAAGCAGGAATTCAGGCTCCTTATTATGCGCGATTAGTCTGCGACGGACTTACCGTAAAAGGCACAACTGCAAATCTTGGTGCGCAAATCGAACTTAAAATAAGCGGTTTAGCAACAGGTGAACATACCGTATTAGCTTTTTTTAATAATGTCGATAGTCCAACAACCAATACCTTTAGTCCAATCGACATTTCTGTCAACGGAAATCTTGTAGTAGACAATTTGATTCCTTCCGTACGAGCAACCAAAACCGCAGATGCCAAATCAGCTTATTTAAAATTTCAAGCTACAGCAGGAACTGATGTTGTCATTTTAATGGCAGCCAAAACTTCAGGAACAGAAAATATCAAAAATTTCATTTTTAATGGTTTTGAATTAAACACCCCTAATATTTTTTATCAGGCTACAAATCCAAGTCCAAAACAAAATGACGAACATGTTGAATTAACCTCTGGTGGAAAATTACTGCAATGGGCAGCCGCAGCAAATGCTGTTTCTCATAATATCTATTTTGGAACAGACCAAACAGCTGTTGACAATGCGACAACATCTTCTCCAGAATTTAAAGGAAATCAAGCTTTAGCCAGCAATTCTTATCAAGTAAACGGATTGTATACTGGTGCAACCTATTACTGGCGTATTGATGAAGTTTTAGCAAACGGGGTTGAAAAAGGAAATGTTTGGCGTTTTCGTCCTGCACAACTTGCTTTTCCTGAAGCTGAAGGATATGGCCGTTTTGCACGTGGAGGGCGCGGAGGAAAAGTAGTTGCCGTTACCAATCTAAACGACAGTGGCCCGGGAAGTTTCCGTGAAGCCGTTACAAATGATATAGGCCCGAGAACCATTGTTTTTAATACTTCTGGAGTGATTCAATTGCAATCTCGTCTGGTTTTAAGCCAGCCTTATGTAACTGTTGCTGGACAAACAGCTCCTGGAAAAGGAATCTGCATTCGTTCTGCTCCTTTTGGCGTAACAGGAAATGATGCCGTTGTACAAAATCTAAGAGTTAGAGTTGGCGCTGGACCTACTTATGACGGAATGGGACTTACAGGTGCTGACAATAGCATTATTGACCACTGTTCTATCAGCTGGACTATTGACGAATCTTTCAGTTCAAGATCTGGAAAAAATATAACACTTCAGAGAACTCTTATTTCTGAAGCTCTAAACGCCGCAAACCATCAAAATTACCCAGCAGGAACAGAACACGGTTATGCTGCCACAATTGGCGGTGATATTGGAAGTTTCCACCATAATCTATTAGCACATTGTTATGGCCGCAACTGGAGTCTAGGCGGTGGATTGGACGGAAGTGGCGCTTATACAGGACGAATGGACATTACCAATAATGTCGTTTACAACTGGGGAGGAAGAACAACTGACGGAGGAACAAAAGAAGTTAACTTCGTAAACAACTATTATAAACCGGGAGCTGGATCAAAAATATTTGTTGCTTTTAATCAGCAAAATGAAGGTGTCGGAACTGGAATGCAGCGATGCTATTTTAACGGAAATGTAATGCCCGGCTATTTCGATGAAAATAATCAGACACTAGGCAGAAAAGCTTCTGGGAACACGGTTCCTTATGACAACTTTGTAAACACACCATTTTTCCCTTCTTATGTAACAACTCAGTCTGCAAAAAATGCTTATAAAATTGTTCTTTCTGATGTTGGATGCACACAGCCTGAATTTGATGATCATGACCAGCGAATCATTTCAGAGACATTAAACGGAACCTATTCTGCAGTTGGAAGTGTAACAGGAAAACCTGGATTCCCTGATAACGAAGCCGATGTAGGAGGTTTTGAAAGTTATCCAGCCGTAGTAAGACATCAAAATTGGGATACCGATCAAGATGGACTGCCAAACTGGTGGGAAAATATCATTGGAACAAATGTAAACTCTGCAATTGGAGATTTCTCAGATGCCAATGCTGATCCAGATTTAGATGGCTACACCAATCTGGATAAATATCTACAATGGATGTCTGAACCTCATTATGACGCTGTTTTAGGAAACAAAACCTACATTGACATTCAGAAATTATCACGAGGTTTTACAAACGGAGTATCGTATTCGTTATCCCAAGTTGTAAACGGAAATGCAACGCTGTCTGGAAATACGGTAGAATTTAAGCCAAATGCAAAAGGTTTATGCTCTTTTAAATTTACAGTTACAGATGCTGAAGGAGGAACAATGACTCGAAAAGTAAATATACTTAGCGGTTATACAACTTCGCCAATAAACGAAACTATTAAGGAACTAATTGACAACTTCAAAGTATGGCCAGTGCCAAACACAGGAAATTTTTCCATTTTACTTGATGTTGATGTAGAGCAAGCCGAACTTAGAATTTACAATATTTTTGGTCGAGAAGTTCAAAAACGTACAATAAGCGGACAAACACAAGAAAATATCTCCATAACTGAAAAAGGTATTTATATTTTAAAAGTGACAGATCCTGACACAAAAAAAATATTATACCTCAAAAAAGTTATCATTCAATAAAACAAAAAAAAGGTCTTTTCTGTGATTGAAAAGACCTTTTCATTTTCTTAAACTTTAAGCTATTTATTTCTTTCTGCAAAAAAATAAGTATAAATCCATGTTAAGGTAAACGAAGGAATAACATCTGTAAAAGGAATAATCTCTTCCAGAAATGTCAAAACCCCAGCAACTTTCCCTACTCTTCCTTTATACATTCTTGCCATAATTATTGCAGCTATCGGCGCCCAGACCACATCCGAAAACTCTCCCAGAAACGGAATCGAGAAAGAAATCATGCCAATTCCGTCCAAAACCAATCCAATAAGCAGTTTTGACATTCTATCATCTTCTGCAGCTTCTAAATCTTGCATAACACATTCACTTTTAAGTTAATCGAAATTAAAGATAATTCATGAAATTATATTATTTCATTACTAAATTTAATTTCCAACATTCCCATATCAATTTATGTACCGATTTTTTCTAGATTTTCTAAAATCCCTTTTTTCTCTTTTGGAATTTGGGATTTTATAAATTGGAATTTGATTTTGACCATAATCTTCGTTTCTTTGTAAAAACAGTTTCTGTACATGATACACGCAAAAAACATACATAAATTCTACGACAAACTTGAAGTTTTAAAAGGAGTCGATCTACATATTAAAAAAGGTGAAATTGTTTCTATAGTAGGCGCTTCAGGCGCTGGTAAAACAACATTATTACAAATTTTAGGAACTTTAGATAAACCGGACCATAATCCAGATTCATCTTTGACCATTAACGGCAAAAATGTTTTGGAGTTGCAAAACATCAAAAACGAAAGCTCTAATCAGGAAAAAGCATTCAAAATCATTACTTGGTTAGGAGCCCTTTATTTCATTTTGCTGGCTGTCTTTGTGCTGTTTTTTAAAAGTAAAATAGAAAACGATATTTTCGGCTACGGTACATGGGCAGTAATACTCACTCCAACTCTTTTATTACTGTTTTACTACAACCGTTACTTTAAAAAGAAAAGCAGACAAGACAAAGTTTTATCCGACTTTAGAAACTTAAATCTAGGATTCATTTTTCAATTTCATCAGCTTTTACCTGAGTTTACTGCCTTAGAAAACGTTTGTATTCCAGCTCATATTGCAGGCAAAAAAACAGCAGAAACAGAAGAAGAAGCAAAAAAGCTTCTTTCTTATCTAGGACTTTCGCATAGAATCAATCATAAACCTAGCGAGCTTTCGGGCGGAGAACAACAGCGTGTTGCCGTCGCAAGAGCTTTAATCAATAAACCAGATGTCATTTTTGCCGATGAACCTTCTGGAAACTTAGACACACATTCTGCCGAAAATCTGCATCAATTATTTTTTCAGCTTCGAGACGAATTTGGGCAGACTTTTGTTATTGTAACTCATAACGAAGAATTAGCAAACATGGCTGATAGAAAATTAGTTATGGTTGACGGTCAGATTAGTAATTAAGCATTCGCTTCAAAATGAACCAAAAAGAACTCAAAGAATTTCTAGACGAAAAAGTCATTCAATATAACAATCAGGATTTTATAGAAAGCGATCCTGTTCAGATTCCGCATCTCTTTACCCAAAAAGAAGATATCGAAATCGCAGGTTTTCTGAGTGCGTCTATTGCTTGGGGAAACCGCAAAATGATTATAAAAAATTCGCATAAAATGATGGAATTAATGGGCAACACACCTTACGATTTCGTTATGTCACATTCTGACGAAGACTTGGCAAGACTTGAAACTTTTGTACACAGAACTTTCAACGGACATGATTTTGCAGGCTTTATAAAAGGCTTAAAACACATCTACCAAAACCACAACGGACTAGAATCTGTTTTTGCTAAAAATCAGGAAAAAGACAGTTTGCAGAAAAGTATCAGCGAATTCAAAAAAGTATTCTTCGAAACAGATCATTTAGCTCGAACTCAGAAACACATTTCAGATCCGTTAAATAATTCAGCTGCGAAGAGAATCAACATGTACCTGCGCTGGATGGTACGCCAAGACGCTAAAGGAGTCGATTTAGGAATTTGGAAAAGCATTTCACCATCTGTTTTATCTTGTCCTCTTGACGTTCATTCAGGAAATGTTGCCCGCAAACTTGGCATTCTTTCGCGAAAGCAGAATGATGCAAAAGCTTTATTGGAATTAGATACCAAATTAAGAGAAATGGATGCAAAAGATCCTGTAAAATATGATTTTGCTTTGTTTGGATTAGGAGTTTTTGAAGGGTTTTAATTTTTTTAAAATCTAAAAATATACACCTGTCAGGCTGAGCGAAGTCGAAGCCCAAGTTCCAATCGTTACGCTCTTCGACTTCGCTCAGAGTGACATTCAAAGTGGTAATGCGACATCAAAAATTACAAATTCAACAAAAAACCATGAATTTAACGTACATTTGCACAAAATTTAAAGCAAATGAGCACTTTCGAAAAATTTAATCTTCCAAAATCATTACAAAAAGCAGTTGACGAATTAGGATTTGTTACGCCTACTCCTATTCAGGAAAAATCTTTTTCTGTAATCATGTCTGGACGTGATATGATGGGAATTGCGCAAACCGGAACCGGTAAAACATTTGCTTATTTATTGCCTCTTTTAAAGCTGTACAAATTTACACATACCAATACTCCAAAGATTGTAATTCTAGTTCCAACCCGCGAATTAGTAGTTCAAGTGGTTGAAGAAGTAGAAAAACTGACTACACACATGTCGGTTAAAACCCTTGGAATTTATGGAGGTGTAAACATCAATACACAGAAAAAAGCCGTTTACGAAGGTGTTGATATTTTAGTTGGAACTCCTGGACGTACAATGGATTTGGCTCTTGATGCTGTAGTTCGTTTTGATGAAACGCAAAAACTGGTTATTGACGAGTTTGACGAAATGCTGAATTTAGGTTTCAGACCACAGCTGACTTCGCTTTTTGCGATGATGAAAACCAAGCGTCAAAACATTTTGTTCTCGGCAACGATGACAGATGAAGTGGATGATCTTTTAAATGATTATTTTGATTTTCCTGAAGAAGTTACTTTGGCACCATCAGGAACTCCTCTTGAAAAAATTACGCAGATTACCTATAATGTCCCGAATTTCAATACAAAAGTAAATTTACTGAAACATTTATTGGAAACCGATGAAAGCATGAGTCGTATTCTGGTTTTCGTGAACAACAAAAAGATTTCAGATATGCTTTTCAATCGCATTGATGAGCTTTTTGACGGACAATTTGGGGTTATTCACTCCAACAAATCTCAAAATTACCGTTTGAATACAATGGCCGAATTTCAAGAAGGAAATCTTCGCGGTTTAATTACAACAGACGTTATGGCAAGAGGTTTGGATATTTCTAACATTACACACGTAATAAACTTTGAACTTCCAGAAGAACCTGAGCTTTACATGCACAGAATTGGTCGTACAGGTCGTGCAGATGCAACGGGAACAGCAATTAGTTTTGTTACTCCAAGAGAAGAAGAATTCAAAATTGCAACAGAACTTTTAATGGATCAGGAACTTGATATTGCTGATTTCCCTGAAGAAGTTGAAATCTCAGAAAAACTAATCGAAGCTGAAAAAGACAAATTGCCAAGAAAGTTTTTAATGAAAAAAGTAAAACTAGAAGGTGATGGAGCTTTTCATGAAAAATCTAAAAAGAACAAAAAAGTTAATCTTGGTGGTCCTTCAAAAACCAAAAAGAAAACTCATGGTTCTGTCAACAGAAATATGTTGAAGACAAGAAACGAGAAGAAAAAGAAAAAATAAGTTTTTTTTAGATGCTAAGCTTCTAAGTTGCTAAGCTTCTAAGTTTTTATAAAACACTAAAAAAGGGTAAAGATTCTTTGAATCTTTACCCTTTTTTAAGCTTAGAAGCTTAGCATCTCAGAACCTTAGAATCTTTTTTTACTAAATTTTGGTAAAAACTAGTCCCACTGGCGAACACATTTGTATTCTTCTACCAGTATCTACAATCTTTCCTGTTGCGTTATCTCTTTTAAAAATAACGATATCATTAGTATATTGATGTCCTACTAAAAGGTAATTTCCTGTTGGATCAATAGCAAAATCACGCGGCCCTTTTCCTAAAGTGCTTTGCTGTTCTACCAATTCCAAAGCTCCTGTTTTAAGAATTTTGTAAACTGAAATAGCATTGGCATCTACTCGATCAGTAACATATAAAAAGTTTCCGTCTGGCGAAAGTTTGATTGCTGCTGCTCCTGTTCCTCCCTTAAAATCTTTTGGAAGAATGCTTGTTTCAGCAACTACTTTTAAACTTCCTGTTTTATCCCAACTAAGTGTTGTTAAAGTTCCATCCAATTCCTGAACCAAATACACAAATTTTCCGTCTTTACTGAAAGTTAAATGTCTTGGCCCGCTTCCAGGTTTTACATCAACACTTCCTTTTAAAGTCAGAATTTCATTTTTTGAAGTTGGGTTATATTTATAGATAAACACTTTATCTAAGCCTAAATCATTTGACAATACAAACTTTTTGTCTGGAGAAAACATAACCATATGCACATGCGCTTTTTCCTGACGCGCTACATTTGGCCCTTTTCCTTCATGCTGAATAAGCTGTTGTTTTTCTGTAATACTGCCATCTGGATTTTTCTTAAAAACAACGATACTTCCACCAGAATAATTGGCAGCAATTACATTTTTATCATCATTAATTAAATGGCAAGGATCTGCTCCTAAAGCATCATTTTTATTTATAAGGCTGATCTTGCCCGTTTGCGAATCATATGAAAAAGAACTTACTGTACTTTGGGTGCCATTTTCATTTACAGCATAAATAAATTTATTATCTGCAGAAACCGACAAATAACTCGGACTGACAACACTCTCTGAAGAACTCTTTAATTTATAATCGCCTGTAGAAGCATCAAATTCATATACATAAATACCGTTGCTTTGGCAAGTATTGGTATAAGTTCCTACCAGTAAATTGAATTTGTTTTGAGCTTTAACCGCGGTTAATGATAAAGCTGAAAATAATACTAGGTATATTTTTTTCATAGTCTATTTTTGTTTTTTGAATTAGCTAAAATAAGTAATAATATCTGTTTGAAGGAGCTTCTAAGTTACAAAGAAATTACAAAAGTTACATTTTTTGATATTTTTCCACTACCTGATTGTCCATTAATACATTTTCAATTTATAATTTACAATTCATAATTCTCCTACTTATATGGTTTAATAATTTTAATTTGTATTTTTGACCTGCATCTTCGCGAAAAACAAAACGTAGTGAAGTAAATCGAAGCCAGAATGCATTTTAAACATCCCGAAATTCTATACTTTCTGTTTTTATTGATCGTTCCAATTTTGGTTCACTTATTTCAATTAAGACGATTTAAAACTTCCTATTTCACCAACGTTCGATTCTTAAAAGAACTTGCAATTCAGACTCGTAAGAGTTCCAAAATCAAAAAACGCCTATTATTAGCGACACGTTTATTATTGCTTACCTGTGCCATTATCGCATTTGCCCAACCTTTTTTTGAAGCTGCCGACAGTAAGAACGCGTCAAATGAGATGTATATTGTATTGGACAATTCTTTCAGCATGCAGGCAAAAGGTAAAAAGGGAGAATTATTAAAAAGAGCCGTTCAGGAATTGCTTGAAAACACTCCAGAAAACACACAATTTTCGCTTTTAACCAACACCGAAAATTTCTGGAATACCGATATTAAATCATCTAAAAGTGCTTTACAAAACTTAAAATACAGTGCTTCTCCTTTTGACCTTTCAGCAATTGCAGCTAAAATAAAAGCGCACAAATCGGCTCATAAAAAAGATATTGTGATTATTACAGATGCCGTTGGTTTAAAAGAAGCTGCTATTGCAACTATAGATTTTGACGAAAAACCATACTTCATCGTTCCAGAAGCAGAACAGAAAAACAATGTTTCAATTGACAGCGTTTACATTAATCAGACTTTAGAAAACTTTTATGAAATCGGAATTAATCTATCGGCCTATGGCGAAGATTTTAAACCGGTTTCTACAGCGCTTTACAATCAAAACAAATTGATTGCTAAGACCATTGTCAATTTTGACACCAAGAAAAAGAAAATCAATTTCACTATTCCTAAAGAAGCTTTCCATGGATATGTGGCAATTGAAGACAACGGTTTAACTTATGATAATAAACTGTTTTTCAGCATTTCAAAAAACAAAAAAACAAACGTTATCAGCATTGGTGAACCTGAAAAAAGTAATTTCTTGTCTCGAATTTATACCTCTGCAGAATTCAATTACAACAATTATCCAATCAGCGCTTTAGATTATAATAGTTTAGAAAAACAAAACACTATTATTTTAAATGAATTGGTTGATATTCCGCAAGCATTGCAAACCACTTTGAAAGCTTTTGTTTCTAAAGGAGGAAATTTGGTCGTGATTCCGTCTGAGAAAACATCTCTTTCGAGCTTAAATGCATTATTGGGGAATTTTGGAAAAATCCAATTCGGAAATTTAGAAACCAACGCTAAACTAATCACTAAAATTAATTTTGATCATCCTTTATTTTCAGGCGTTTTCGAAAACAAAATCACGAATTTCCAATATCCGAAAGTAAACAGTTCGTTTGCCGTTTCGAGTTCGTATCCAGCCGTTCTTTCGTTTGAAGATCAGACTGCATTTGTAACTGCTGTTCAGAATCAGGTTTCTGGAATAACTGTCTTTACTGCTCCAATTAATAGCGCGAACTCTAATTTTCAGCAATCTCCTTTAATTGTTCCATTATTTTATAAAATTGCTCAAAACAACCAGAAAACTGGTGTAAATGCTTTGATAATGGGAAACAATCAGCCTTATTTTGTTGATGTTTTATTGACGAAAGACGCCATTTTGGAAGTAAAAGGAACAGACGATTCATTTATTCCGATTCAGCAGATTTTGAACAATAAAGTCAAATTAACGTTTAATGATTTTCCTGAAACAGCTGGAAATTATAGTGTTTTTGACAAAAAAGAATGGATAGAAAACATCAGCTTTAATTACAAAAGAACCGAAAGCGATTTGAGCCAGGTAAACACCAATGTGGTTTCTGATTTTAAAACTGCCGATACCATTTCAACTATTTTTAACACACTACAAACAGAACGAACAGACAGCCAAATTTGGAAATGGTTTGTTATCTTTGCACTGTTATTTTTAGCATTAGAAATGGCAATTATAAAATTTGTGAAATAGAATTCGCGTTTGTTTTAAAGGCATTTTACTTTTTACAAAAATCATTTTACGACAAAAAAATATCTACATATGAAAATAATCATCAAAAGCGCCAAAATTATCGACTCAAAAAGTCCGTTTCACAATCAGACCGTTGATCTTTTAATTGCAGATGGTTTAATAGAAAAAATAGGCGTTTCGCTTCCAAACGACGATGCAGAAGTCGTACGATTTGATGGTCTTCATGTTTCTCAAGGCTGGTTTGACAGTAGTGTTTCTCTTGGAGAGCCAGGTTATGAAGACAGAGAAACCATAGCAAACGGATTGAATGTGGCAGCAAAAAGTGGCTTTACAGCCATCGCATTACAGCCAAATTCGTTACCAATTATTGACAATCAATCTCAGGTTAATTTTGTAAAAAATAAAGCAAATAGTTCTGCAACAGAGATTTTTCCAATCGGTGCTTTAACTAAAGCTAGTGAAGGGAAAGACATGGCAGAGCTTTTTGACATGAAAAATGCTGGTGCAATCGCTTTTGGAGATTACAACAAAAGCATCGATAATGCTAACATCCTGAAAATTGCTTTGCAATATGTACAAGACTTCGACGGATTGGTAATTGCATATTCGCAAGACCCAAACATTAAAGGAAATGGTGTTGCAAACGAAGGAATTGTTTCTACCAGATTAGGATTAAAAGGAATTCCGAATCTAGCCGAAGAACTTCAGATTTCAAGAAACCTATTTTTGTTAGAATATACTGGTGGAAAACTTCATATTCCAACAATTTCTACTGCAAAATCGGTTGAATTGATTAGAGAAGCTAAAGCAAAAGGTTTAAAAGTTACTGCAAGTGCTTCTGTCCATCATTTGGTTTTAACGGATGAAAAACTGGACGGTTTTGATACTCGTTTTAAAGTGACGCCACCGTTAAGAACAGAAGTTGACAGACAAGCTTTACTTAACGGAATTGCTGACGGAACTATCGACATGATTACTTCTGACCACAACCCTATTGATATTGAATTCAAAAAAATGGAATTTGATACGGCCAAAAACGGAACTATTGGTTTAGAAAGTGCTTTCGGAGCTTTGTTAACGGTTTTACCTGCAGAAACGATTGTAGCAAAATTAACAGCTGCAAGAACTGTTTTTGGTCTTGAAAACTACACAATCGAGGAAGGTACAAAAGCTAATCTAACTTTGTTTACAACAGAAGGAAAATCAATTTTTACAAAAGAAAATATTCTTTCAAAATCTAAAAATTCTGCTTTCTTAGGGACCGAGCTTAAAGGTTCTGTTTACGGAATTTTAAATCAAAATCAATTAGTTACAAAATAATAAAATGAATAATTCAATCGAAGAAGGAAAACCAATTGCCATTACCAGTTATATTCTTATCATTGGTGTTTTAATCGCCATGAGTATGAATTCAGAGAACAAAAACAGTTTTGCTTCTTTTCATATCCGTCAATCTTTAGGACTATCCTTAACCTTTATTTCTTTAGGAGCAATCATCAGTAATTTTGATAGTTTTTTAATTACTTTCCCAATGTGGATCTGTATTTCAATTCTATGGACTTTTGGTATTTTTAATGCTATCCAAGGACAAATGAGGCCAATTCCTTTAGTTGGAAATTTATTTCAAAAATGGTTCCGTAAAATTGGATAAATTTTTAAAATCCCAATTTTTAAGTACCAAATTCCAAACTAAAAAACGTCAAAACTTTGTCAAAGTTAAGAACTGAAAACCGCGACTGAGACTGAGACTAAAAATTTACAATTCACAACTTACAATTCATAATTAAAAAATGAATCTATCTTTAGAATATAAAATAAGAGAACCTAAAGTAATTTTAGATAAAAATCCGTTATTGCTTTTATTGCACGGATACGGCAGTAACGAAGCCGATTTATTCTCTTTTGCTTCTGAACTTCCAGATAATTATTACATCATTTCTGCGAGAGCTCCTTACGATTTGCAATATGGCGCTTACGCTTGGTACGCCATTAACTTTGATGCTGATCAGAATAAATTTTCAGACAACGAACAAGCTAGAACTTCTAGAGATATAATTGCAACGTTTATTGATGAATTAGTAGCAAATTATCCAATTGATGCTAACAACGTTACATTAATCGGATTTAGCCAAGGATCTATTTTAAGTTATGCAACAGCACTTTCTTATCCTGAAAAAATTCAGCGAGTGGTTGCCATGAGCGGTTATTTTAATGAAGAAATCATCAAAGAAGGTTTTAAAAACAATGATTTCAAAAACTTAAAATTTTTCGCTTCACACGGAACTGTAGATCAAGTTATCCCAATTGAATGGGCAAGAAAAACACCAGCTGCTTTAGAAAAACTAAATATTCCGCTTACTTATAAGGAATATCCTGTTGGGCATGGAGTTGCTCCTCAGAATTTCTTTGATTTTAAGAATTGGTTAGCTTTATAATTCTTTAAAAAGAAAGAAAAAACCTATTTTTTTTAATCTTTTGCAAAATATATATTGTATTTTAGTCTTAACAAACTAAACCTAGTTTACTAACAGAGATTAAAAATAATTAAATACCCAAAAGTTTCTTCAAAAGGAAACTTTTGGGTATTTTTGTAATAGTAAAAGAATGGAAAAAAATTTTGATGTAATCTTTCTGCAAGAAGTCTTTGACTTTTTAAAAGAAATAAAACCAAAACATTCAGAAAAAATACTTTATAACATTCGAAAATCGCAAACAAAAAATGACCCTGAACTTTTTAAAAAGTTAAACAATGACATTTGGGAGTTTCGAACTTTATATCAAGGAAATCATTATCGCTTATTAGCGTTTTGGGACAAAACCAATGTCCAAAACACTCTAGTAATTTCTACGCACGGCTTTATAAAAAAGCAACGCAAAGTACCTGAGAAAGAAATATCAAAAGCGCAAGAACTGAGATTCGAATATTTTAAAGATAAAGATTCAATTTAAAAACATGAAAACATATACTTTAAATCAAGTAACAGATGAGATCATTGGCAAAACTGGAACTCCTGCAAGAGATCAATTTGAACATGATTTACAAATGGATTTAATTGGAAATGCCATTAAACAAACTCGTAAAGAGCGTAATTTAACCCAAGAAGAATTAGGAAAACTTATTGGCGTTCAAAAAGCACAGATATCTAAACTTGAAAAAAATGCCGGAAATGTAACATTGGAAACAGTAATAAAAGTTTTTACAGCACTAAAAGCTACAGTCAAATTTCAAATAGAACTAAAAGACTTAACGATCGGTTTAGATAAATAAATTTCACTCTTTTATAACTACAATACTTTATAAATGAACTCAACAAAACTTAATAATCCTGCATTAATTTTAATTGATATTCAGAAAGGTTTTCATGATGTTGCCTACTGGGGTGGAGACCGCAATAATGTTACGGCAGAAGAAAAAGCTGGAGAACTTTTGAAAATTTGGAGAAGTAAAAATCTGCCTATTTTTCATGTACAGCATTGCTCTTCAAATCCGAATTCGATTCTAAACGAAACAAATCCAGGAAATGAATTTCAAGATGTTGTGAAACCTCTCGAAGGCGAAACAATAATCAAAAAGAATGTCAATAGTGCTTTTATTGGAACCAATTTAAAAGAGCTTCTTGATACTGCCAAAATCACTCATCTGGTAATTGTTGGTTTAACTACAGATCACTGTGTTTCTACCACAACAAGAATGGCTGGAAATTTTGGCTATACAGTTTATCTAGTTTCAGATGCAACAGCAACTTTCAATAAAAAAGGTTTAAACGGAGAAGATTTCTCTGCTGAATTAATACATCAGACTGCTTTAGCAAGTTTAAATGAAGAATTTGCCCAGGTAGTAGATTCTGAGTTTATTAAAGAGATTATTTAGTATTCAGTCGCAGTCGCAGTTTTCAGTTTTGAATAGCAAAAAAAATGACAAAGTTCTAAGTGAAAACTGAGACTGTGACTGTAAACTTTATTCTCCCGTATAAAGAATCTTCCCTGCTTTTTTCAGAACATATCCTTTCCAAGGAATTAATTGCCAATCGCCGTTAACCCAAGAATCTCCTTCAGATTTTCTTTCTAAAATGATGGATTCTTTTTGAGTATCTAAGAAAAGCTCTGCTTTGTTTCCGTCAAAGATTACATAGGAAACCGTAGAATACGTTTTTCCATCTTCAGCATGGTTTAATCTTGTGCTGTTTTCAAAAACTCGAATACATTCTTTTTTCAAAACTGACCAAGTGTATCCTGCTGAACCTTTACAGCCATGAGAATCTGAATCTCCTCCAACTACAGCTTCCTTTTTAGGTTCCTTCGGAGCTGTACTTGTACTTTCTTGAGAAACTTTTTTTCCGCAAGAAATTGCACTTGCCATAATCAAAAACAAAAACATCTTTTTCATAATCCTAAATTTATTTAAAGGTCAAAAAAAATAGGATTATAAAATCCTATTTTTGATATAACCAAGTTTGATTTACTTCAAAGGTAATATTATCATCGTTATCAACAAAGTATTTTAACAAGACTTCTCCCCATAATTCACCATTGCTATAATCTGCAATGATCCAACGGTGGTTTAAGATTTTTACTTTATTGATGATAAATTTGTTTGGACCAATCTGATCTTGTCCTGTATAAGGGTTCCCTTTTGGATTTGAATTGAAATCTAATAGTTTTTCAGTTACAACCGGAATTAGTTTTTCATACAAAATTACTTTTCCTCCAGAAGCACTGTTATCAAAGTAATTTTGTGCATTTTCATTGTGTTCTAAAGAAAAATAGTCCGCTTCTGCCAATTTATTTTTCATAAGGCTAATGCTGTCTCTTAATTTCTTAGTTGTTTTATCATATCGTGCTTGTCCAAATTTTACTTCTCCGCTGTAAAATGCATAGGTAAACACATTCATTAAAATCGCAAGAATAAAAAGATAAAGCATTAAAGATTTTTTCATTGTGTGGTATAATTAAATTGTAATTTCTAAATTATCGTATGCCAAGAAAACATTTTCAGGAAGCTGTTGCTGCACTTCTTCATGAAAACCTAAAACATGGCTGATGTGAGTTAAATAAGCTCTTTCAGGCTTAACGAGATTAATAAAATCAAGTGCTTCTTGCAGATTAAAATGAGTGTCATGAGGTTCGACACGCAAAGCATTTACTACCAGAACTTTTATTCCTTTCAGTTTTTCAACTTCTTCTTGTTCGATTGTTTTCACATCTGTCAAATAGGCAAAATCATCTATTCGATATCCAAAAACCTGCAGATCACCATGCATAGCATTTATCGGAATAGCCATTTTATCACCAACAGCAAAAGGCGCATTGTTCTGCACTTCGATTGTTTTTACGCTTGGAGCTCCTGGATATTTATTTACGGTTTCAAAAACATAATCGAAACGGCGTCTTAAATTATCTAGAACACGTTTATGCCCATAAATTGGAATTTCTCCTTGTCGGAAATTAAACGGACGTATATCATCCAAACCAGCAGTATGATCAGCATGTTCGTGAGTAAAAAGAATCGCATCTAGTTTTCGGCATCCGCAAGAAAGCATTTGCTGTCTAAAATCGGGTCCACAATCTATAACATAAGAATGATCATCCCATGTTATCCAAATGGACACACGAAGCCTTTTATCCTTAGCATCAGTGCTTTTACAAACTGGATGATCGATTCCAATAATTGGAATGCCTTGAGAAGTACCTGTACCTAAAAAATAAACCTTCAATTGAACTTAATTTTTTTACAAAAATAGGATTATTTCTCTTTCATTAGACTGCTAATTTACTAACTTTGTAACAAATCTATTTAAAACAAAATGGGTACAGAAATAAAACTCAAAGGTGACAAGGTCATCGAACAGATTCCTTCTATAAAAGACAAAGCGTTACGCATTAATTTAAACGAGAATATTTACGGAACATTTGCTGAGATTGGCGCTGGACAAGAGACCGTTAGGCACTTTTTCAGATCTGGAGGCTCGTCGGGAACTATTGCAAAAGCGATGTCTGCCTATGATAAAGATTTTAGCGATGCCATTTATGGAACGGAAAGTGACGGAAGATATGTTACCGAAGAGCGATTAAAAAAAATGCTTACTCACGAAGGGCAAATCATTGAAGAGCGATTAAGCCGTGAAAAACATCCTACAAAACTTTTTTTTAGTTACGCCAACACTGTTGCCACAATAGATTTTGCCAAACAATTTAAAGGTCATGGCTGGGTTGGAATTCGATACCAAATTGAACCAGACGAAGCTTACAACGAAATTATTCTGCATATTCGTTTTAAAGAGACCGACGCAAGATTACAACAAGAGACACTGGGTATTTTAGGGGTAAACTTAATTTACGGTGCTTTTTATAAATACAACGATCCAAAACGATTACTTCGTTACTTATACGATCACTTAGATAAAGATCAATTAGAGATTGACACCATTAACTTTTCTGGACCACGTTTTGCTGATGTAGACAACCGTTTGATGAGTTTGCAATTGGTTAAAAACGGAATGACAGATGCCGTAATGTTTAACCCTGAAGGAAAGAACATTCTGCCAGCTGCTATCTTATACAAAAAGAACCTTTTAGCTTTAAGAGGAAGTTTCCGTCCAGTTACTAAGGTAAATATGGACATGTATGAGAAATCTTTAGAAATGTTTCTCAAAGAAAACAAGGTTGAAAAAAACAATACGTTGGTAATTTTTGAAATTACACTTTCGAATTTACGCTCTGATGGTGAAATTGACGAACGTGACTTTATGGACAGAGCAGAATTACTTTGTTCTCTTGGCCAAACTGTTATGATTTCGAATTTCCAAGAATATTATAAAGTTGTAGAATACTTCGCAAATTACACCAAAGCCCGTATGGGATTGGCAATGGGGGTAAATAACCTTGTGGATATTTTTGACGAGAAATACTACCGTCATTTAAGCGGTGGAATTCTAGAAGCTTTCGGAAAATTATTCTATCGCGATATGAAAGTGTTCTTATATCCAATGTTAGATGAAGATGGCTCATTAATGAACTCAAACAACTTAAAGGTTCATCCTAGAATGAAAGAATTATACAAATTCTTTAAATTCAACGGAAAAGTGGTTGATATTGAAGATTACGATCCAAATATCCTAGATGTTTTCTCTAGAGAAATTCTAAAAATGATCAATCAAGGTAAAACAGGATGGGAACCAATGCTTCCTCCTGGTATTCCAGAAATCATTAAAGAACATCATCTTTTTGGATATCATCCACAGAAAGAATTAGAACAAAATACATAATAAAAAAAAAAGTCCCTTTATTGGGACTTTTTTTTTGTTTCAGGTTTTGCTTGTTTCAGGTTTCAGGTTATTGTTGGAGCGGGTATTTTTATTACCGCAAAGTTCGCAAAGTTTTTTTTTAAAGTCCTCAAAGCTTATAGATTATACTACTTTGAGGACTTAAAAAACTTTTACAAAGCTTTCTATAATTTCTCTGCGAGCTTTACGAAAAAACTTTGCGAACTTTACGTTAAAATTAAATCCCAACAGGCAACTTGAAACTTGAAACCTGAAACTTGAAACAAAAAAACTATTTCAAAATCTGAGAAGCGTGTTCTTTAGTTTTTACTTTTTCGATTACTTCTTCGATAATTCCTTTTTCATTAATTACGAAAGTCGTTCTATGAATTCCGTCGTATTCTCTTCCCATAAATTTCTTTGGTCCCCAAACTCCAAATGCATTAATAACCGATTTGTCTTCATCTGCAATTAACGGGAAAGGTAATTCGTATTTTTCTTTAAACTTAACTTGTGCTTTTGCACTATCAGCACTTACTCCCAGAAGCTCATAATTATTAGCCTGAAAACGATGAAAATTGTCTCTCAAATCACACGCCTCAGCCGTACACCCTGGAGTGCTTGCTTTTGGATAAAAGAAAACAACCAGTTTTTTTCCAGCATAGTCTGATAGTTTATGTGTTTTTCCATCTTGGTCTGTTCCTGAAAAATTTGGTGCCTTATCTCCTGCTTTTAATGTTGTCATATCTTTTATTTTAGAATGTTGATTTTAGATTTAACAAAGATAACTTATAACTAATAATTCTTTATTTTTACAGACATTAAAATCACCGAAATGAACAAAGAAGCTCGCGTACAATTTGTTATTGACACCTTAAAAGAACTCTACCCAACTATACCAGTTCCTCTTGACCATAAAGATCCTTATACACTTTTGATCGCTGTTTTATTATCAGCGCAATGTACAGATGTTCGCGTGAATCAGATCACACCACTTTTGTTTGCAAAGGCTGATAATCCGTATGATATGGTTAAAATGTCGGTGGAGGAAATCAAGGAAATTATTCGTCCGTGCGGTTTATCTCCAATGAAATCGAAAGGAATTCATGGTTTATCTGAAATTTTGATTGAAAAACACAATGGCGAAGTTCCGCAGAGTTTTGAAGCGCTTGAAGCTTTACCTGCTGTCGGTCACAAAACAGCAAGTGTAGTAATGTCGCAAGCTTTTGGTGTTCCTGCTTTTCCTGTAGACACACACATTCACAGATTGATGTACAGATGGAATTTATCAAACGGAAAAAATGTAGCGCAGACTGAGAAAGATGCAAAAAGATTATTCCCAAGAGAATTATGGAATGACCTGCATTTGCAGATTATTTGGTACGGACGAGAATATTCTCCAGCTCGCGGATGGAATCTTGAAAAAGACATTATTACCAAAACTGTTGGAAAGAAATCACTAATTGCTGAATTGGAAAAAACAGCATCAAAAAAATAAAGCACAAAGATTAAAGATCTTTGTGCTATAATGTGCCAATTAGAAAACTAGGCAATGTGTTCGGAATCTGTAGAAATTTTCCAATTATCAATTTTTTTAATTATCAAATTTCCTAATTACCTAATTTATTTACATTCCCGCTTTTAAAGCGTTATATTCTGCATTCATATCAAGCGATCTATAAACACCTAATAATGTTTTGGTTGCATCTTGATTTTTTGGTTCAATAGCAAGCACTTTCTTCAAATACGGAATTGCACTTCTTGTAATATCGTCTTTTCTAGCATTAAGTTTGTCATATTTCTGCATTTCGGCCGGAGTTGTCCCTAATGAAGATATTTCATCGGCCAAGTCTTTCTTAATTTGCAATTTTAAGTATGCCAAATTAATATAAGCATCGATATAATTTGGATCTAATTCTAAAACATAATTGTAAATAGATTCGGCTTTAGTGTAATCCTTTTTTTCAAGGTATGCATAAGCCAAGTTATTATTTACTTCTATCTTTTTAGAAGGCACAGATTCTGTTCTTGGTTTTTCGTAAAGACCTTGCTCTATAGCCGATTCTCTAGCTTTTGGAGATATAAAAACATCTTCTTCTTTGGTTTTCTTGTTTGTCGCATAGTACAAAACTCCCTTTCCAGAAAAATTAATTTTCCTCAAAAGCTCATAATAAGTCACAGCGGCATTGTAATCTTTAGCATTTATAGATGAAGAAGCAGCATTGTACAAGTTCAAAGTATCCTTTTTATCAAACAGATACACTTTATAACTTTTTTCTGCACTTTCTTTGTAATTTCCGGCTTTAAAATCTGCCATTGCGCCATTTACAAGGCTGGCTTTCATATCTTTTAAAGCCATATTTGCTTTTACAGTCCATTTAAATTTTCCTGATTCGTTCTCGTATAAAAACACATCTTGATACGATTGCGATGCCAAAGTAAAATTATTGGCCGCATCTATGTTTTTTACAGCTAAATCTTTTAAGACATTTCCTTTTAAGAAATAGTAATCAGACTTATCTTCATCTGATGCGTTAAGAATAAGGTATTCTGTTTTTGTTAAAATTGCCAAAGCATCTTGGCTATTTCCTTTATCAAATAAAGACTGCGCTTCTTTAATTTTGTCTTTTTGGGCAAATACGCCAATGCTAATCAGTAATAAACATGACAACATCTTAATGTTCTCTTTCATTTTTGCGGTTAAGTTTTGGTGATTAAATGATTTTCTTAGTTCTTTTGAGGCATAGTAAAAGAGATAATTAAACTGGTTTAAAAATTATCCATTACCATTTTGTGAGCAAACATTTGCTGGTCCAAATATTTTCTCAAAAATCAAATGAGCATCAAACTTAACAAAATAAAGCAGGGTAGTTTTTCTTCATAAACGATTTGTTTTTGGGTTAAATATTTAATTTTTAATATATTATTTTCTAATTCCTAGCTCAAACAACTTTTAAATACGAATAACACTCATCAAAAGCATTTTTAACGAATAAAAAATTAGTTTTTTAACTAAAATAGAATTAAAAACTAAACAAACACATAAATTTCCATCAAAACATTAAATTTTAACAAAACAAGCAAAAAAATGATGTAAAAACCTTATATTTTCTCTTATCAAAAAAAATGAAATAAAAAAAACTCACTACTTGCATATAAAACATACAAACAGTGAGCTCTTAAACCAAAACGACCATTTGGTTTATTTTAATAAACATCCGACAGGAGCAGTGGGCTGTTTAGTTAGCTATAATCTCAAAATTTTTATCGTCTATCTTAACAACAGTCAAGGCTTTCGAATAATTCAATAAAAAAGAAACGACTTCTTTTTTAGGTTTAAGATTTTTAGAAGCTAATGCTTTTTTTGAGTAAATTTTCCCCATACTATCAGAATGTTTTATACTAATATAACGAGGTTATTATCAAAATAGTATTAGTTGGTTAAAATAATTTGATGTTTATCTATAATTTTTCTCAAATTCATTAGTGCATAACGCATTCTTCCAAGTGCTGTATTGATGCTAACGCCTGTTATCTCTGAGATTTCTTTGAAACTCATATCTTGATACATACGCATTACCAATACTTCCTTCTGATCATCTGGAAGTTCCTCTATTAACTTTTTTAAATCAAGCTCTACTTGATCTACAATCATTTTGCCCTCAATTGTCAATGCATCGTCAGACATGATAGAGAAAATAGAAAACTCTTCGGTTTCTCTGTACATGGGCATTTTCTTTGTTTTGCGAAAATGATCTACAATTAAGTTATGAGAAATACGCATTACCCAAGGCAAAAATTTCCCTTCTTCGTTATAAGAATTACTTTTTAAAGTTTTGATTACTTTAATAAATGTGTCTTGAAAAATATCATTTGAAATATCTCTATCAGCAATCTTAGAATATATAAATCCATATATCTTAGACTCGTGCCTTTTTATTAATGTTGCAAGTGCAGCTTCACTACCGTCAACATAATTTTTTACTAATAGAGCGTCTGGAGTATGCAGATCAGCCATAATAACTACTTTTTTTTAGTTTTAATTTTAAAATTTGGAGTATTTTCTAAAAAGTAGTTTTTTTATATAGGCGTATCTTTTTTAAGTTATGTTAATATTGCGACCAAATTTAACAAATTTTAGTTTTAAAAAGCAAATAAAATCATTAATTATTATTAGTAAAACTTTTATTAATGTGTAATAAACATAAAATTTACCCGAAAACAGCTAAAAATCTGTAAAACAGAAGTTTGCAAAAAATGTTTAAAAACACACGTAAATCCCTTACAATTAACGAGATAATATGTACTTCTTTCTTTAAATCTGAATTTAAATTACAATTTTTCTTGAAATAAATTGACAATTAATCGATATTTTTCTAAAAAAGCCTTTAAACTACATCTTTTCATATTCAAAACAGATTTTTTGGGGCTAAAAAAATTGATCTGAAAACATTTTAATTATGATAAAATAGTTAAGATTTGGAACTAAATCCTTAACTAAATCCAATCCAAAATTGATTACTTTTGTAAAAATTGACTTTTTTATGCAAATTGACCTTTCTAAAATAGATCCAAAATCAAATATTATAATTAAAGGAGCGCAGGTACATAATCTAAAAAATGTAGATGTGGTTATTCCGAGAAATAAACTGGTTGTTATTACAGGTCTTTCAGGATCAGGAAAATCGAGCTTAGCTTTTGACACTTTATATGCCGAAGGACAAAGACGTTATGTAGAAAGTCTGTCGTCTTATGCGCGTCAGTTTTTAGGCCGTTTAGACAAACCAAAAGTAGAATATATTAAAGGTATTGCTCCTGCAATTGCTATTGAGCAAAAAGTAAATACGACCAATGCCCGTTCGACTGTCGGAACTTCTACAGAAATTTATGACTATATCAAACTTTTGTTTGCCAGAATTGGACGCACTTACTCTCCTATTTCTGGACAGGAAGTCAAAAAAAATACGGTTACAGATGTTATTTCTGATGTTAAGAGTCTTCCTCTTGATAGCAGATGGCTGTTGCTTGCTCCTATTCATCTTGAAGAAGGAAGGCAGCTTGAAGACAAACTAAAAGTACTTTTACAGCAAGGTTTTGCTCGTATTTTGGTTGATAACGAAATGGTTCGTTTAGATGAATTTTCAGCTTCAGATTTGCATCAATTTGATAATAAAGATATTCTTCTAATTATTGATCGTATCGTTGTAAAGGAAGAAGAAGAGTTTTACAATCGTCTGGCAGATGCCGTTCAGACTGCTTTTTTTGAAGGAAAAGGAATCTGTTATTTACAAGAATTAAATGCAGAAAAAAGATTTTCTTATTCGAATAATTTTGAGCTTGACGGAATAACTTTTCTAGAGCCAAACGTTCATTTATTCAGTTTTAATAATCCGTACGGAGCTTGCCCTGTTTGTGAAGGTTATGGAAATATAATCGGTATTGATGCCGACCTTGTGGTTCCAAACACTGCTTTGTCTATTTATGAAAGCGCCATTTATCCTTGGCGCGGCGACAGCATGAGCTGGTATAAAGATGAATTGGTAAAACATGCCTATAAATTTGATTTTCCGATTCATAAGCCTTATTTCCAATTAACCGATGAACAAAAAGATTTAATTTGGACTGGAAATCAATATTTTCAAGGGCTTAATGATTTCTTTAGGGAACTTGAAGAAAAAAACTATAAGATTCAAAATCGTGTAATGTTATCACGTTACCGCGGTAAAACCAAATGCCATGCATGTAAAGGCAAACGTCTGCGCGAAGAAGCCTCTTATGTAAAAATCAATGGAAAAACAGTTTCTGATTTAGTTGATCTACCAATTAAACATTTGGTAACTTTCTTCAAAAACATCGAATTAAATCAATACGAGCAGCAAATTGGAAAACGATTAATGATCGAAATTAATAATCGTTTGTCTTTTCTATCTGAAGTTGGTTTAGACTATCTTACTTTAAATAGAAATTCTGCAACTCTTTCTGGAGGTGAATCGCAGCGAATTAACTTGGCTACTTCTCTTGGTAGTAGTTTAGTTGGATCGATGTATATTCTAGATGAACCAAGTATTGGTCTGCATCCTAAAGATTCTGAAAGATTAATCAAAGTATTGCTTTCTCTTCGAGATCTTGGCAACACTGTAATTGTAGTCGAACATGATGAAGACATTATGAAAGCTGCCGATATGATTATCGATATTGGTCCAGAAGCTGGAACTTTTGGAGGAAAATTGGTTGCACAAGGCACTTATGATGAAATCCTAAAGTCAGATTCTTTGACAGCAAAATATCTTAATGGCGATTTAGAAATTTCTGTTCCTAAAAGAAGAAGAAAATACAAAAATCATATTGATATTATTGGTGCACGCGAAAACAACTTAAAAAATATCAATGTTACTTTTCCTTTAGATGTCCTAACAGTTATAACAGGAGTATCTGGAAGTGGAAAAAGTACTTTAATAAAGAAAATTTTATTTCCTGCTGTTCAGAAAAAACTGGAAAGCGCTGCTGAAAAAGCAGGGCAATTTACCGAGATTTCAGGATCATTTTCGCAGATTAAGCATATTGAGTACGTCGACCAAAATCCGATCGGAAGAAGTTCGAGATCAAATCCAGTGACGTATATTAAAGCTTACGATGACATTCGTGATTTGTATGCCAAAGAAAAATTATCAAAAATAAGAGGCTATCAAGCCAAGCATTTTTCTTTTAATGTTGATGGAGGACGTTGCGAAACTTGTAAAGGAGAAGGCTCTATCAATGTCGAAATGGTTTTCATGGCCGATGTTTCACTGCCTTGCGAAACCTGCGGAGGAAAACGATTTAAAAAAGAGATTCTAGAAGTTACTTTTGACAATCAAAACATCAACGACATTCTTACGATGACCATTGATGATGCGATTGCTTTTTTCGAAAAAAACAAGCAAGCCAAAATCACTCAAAAATTACAGCCTTTACAGGATGTTGGTTTAGGATATGTTCAATTAGGACAATCTTCTTCTACTCTTTCTGGAGGAGAAGCTCAGCGTATAAAATTGGCTTCTTTTCTAGTAAAAGGCGCCACAAAAGATAAAGCCTTATTTGTTTTTGACGAACCTACAACTGGTCTTCATTTTCATGACATTAAAAAACTTTTGGCTTCGTTTGATGCTTTAATAGAAAAAGGACATTCGATAATTGTAATCGAACATAATCTGGATTTAATAAAATGTGCCGACTGGATTCTTGATTTAGGGCCTGAAGGTGGAGAAAACGGAGGTCATTTATTGGCATCTGGAACTCCAGAAGACATTGTAAAAGTAAAAGAATCTGTAACGGGGGTTTATTTAAGAGACAAATTGTAACCCAACCTGTTTTACAAATAACAAAGCCATAGATACAATTGATTAGTTTGTATTTATGGCTTTATATTTTATTTCTCTTTTTTACTGTTCTTAAGCTACTAAACATCTTTCCTCAAAGGGAAGACCATCTTCGTCAATAGCTACTAAAATCTTTTTCTGTTTTGAAGCCTCAAAAGTAAGATAAAGCCATGCAAACGACCACAGACCTAGAGTTAAACAGAAAATCAAAAAATTTAAACTATGATTCACCACTTTTCCGCCTTTAGATAAGACTGCAAAAAGAAGCTCATCATTCCTTTCTTCCAAAGTAAATCCGTTATGAACTTTGTTTGATATCATATTAGAAAATACTTGCATGCTTTGTTCATGGCTGAGATGATTGTACTTCATAATTACTAATCTACAATTAATTCTGGTTACACTTTTATCGTAATTTACTGCAAAATTATTTAGTTCTAAAAAATTAAAAAAATGCCTGCATTTAATCGTTTAGTTAGAAAAAAAACTGCATTTTGAGTAAAGTACTGCTAAACATTCAGGATAAAGTTAATTTTTATAAAATTAATTACAAAGTATTCAAGTGTTAAAGTTTTAAATTTAATCACTCGTTATCAATTATTTAACCTTTGTTTTTAATATTAAAGACAGGCGCCTCGTAATCTTCTTTCAGATAATTTGGCGGAATAGTCGTGGTGTTTCCCTCTCGTAAAGCACTGTAATGTGGCGACATGATCTCGATACCTGCGGCATTAAAAGAATCTTGAATATTCTGATGAAGCGAAGAATAAATCCTAGGCTGTTTCGTTGGTTCTTTAGTATAAACATTGATTTGATACGAAACATAAAAATCGTCCAAACTAGTTTGAAGCACAAACGGTTTAGGTTCTTTTTCTGTCATTTCAGTCTTTAAAGCTGCATCAATCAAAGCGGCATGAATGTCTTTCCAAGGCACATCATATCCAATTGTTACTGTGGTATGAATTAATAATCCGTTGGTCGACTGATTTGTGTTTGCCGAATAATTTGTAGAAGTACTCGACAAAACGGTAGCATTTGGAATTGTAATATCTTCAAATTTTGGAGTTCTGATTCTGGTAACCAAAGCTGTTTTTTCAATTACTTCTCCGCTTACATCACCAATTTTTATATAATCTCCAATCTTAAACGGACGCATATAGGTAATAACCAAACCTGCCACCATATTGGCAATTGCATTAGAAGAACCGAGTGAAAACAAAACCCCTACAAATACCGAAACTCCTTTAAAAATCGGTGAATCTGAACCTGGCAAATACGGAAAAATAATCACGAGCATGAAGGCGTACATCAAAAGACGAATAACATTGAAAGTTGGCAATGCCCAATCGCTGTAGAAACCGTTAATCTTAATGTTCTCTGATTTTATTTCATAAAAGAAAAACTTAATTATTTTGAGCGAATATTTAAAAATGATGATGATTACAATTATGGTAAACAAACTCGGAAGAAAACCAACAAATCCCATAAAAGCAGATTTTGCAGGCGTTAAAATCCATCTAAGCAAGGTTGTTGTATACTCTTTTGTCGCTGGAAAAATGCTGAATAAAACAGGCAGCGAAAGATACACGATTAAAATAAGCGCTATTATTTTTATAACACCAAAGATTCGAAGCAATAAAACCAGCTGTTTCTCTGGAGACAATATTTTTATGGAATTATAATGTACTCCTTTAAAATACTTTGCTCGATTTTTTACAACATAGTTTTTTATGAAATTAAATATTTTTGCCGTCAAGAATAAGATCAAGCCAATTATAAGAACCAATAATGCTGTATATCCTATTCGTTTTGGCAATTGCGAATAATTTTCATTCTGATAGGCTATCGCGCTTTTAATTTTAGATAAATTACGATTTGCAATAGCACTTACGGTGCTATTTTCAGCTTTTGCATCGGCATCAAAAACAGACATCACCACCAAATCGTCTTGGTAAACAATATCCATAGAAGCATCTGAAGGAATAATTTTAATGGAATCTTTTTCAAAAAAAGATTCATTATAAAGTCTCTTAATTTTATTGGTAATGTATTCTGCTCGTTCTTTTGCAGAAAAAGATCCCACATTGTGGTAAACCAAAAAAAGTGTGTCTTTAAAAGGAGTTACCGGATACCCTTTTAATTTTACTGCTGAAGGTTCTTTTTCAGGGCTTTTCAGATTATTTTTCTGAGCAATTACCGAAAAAGAAAACAAGACAAAAAAGAAAGCTAATAACCTAAGTACTTTTATTTTCATATTCTATAAGAAAAAAATTAGTTATCCTTTCTAACAAATATAAAAACAAAAAAGCTATGATTTTTAAATTACTTTCTATTTTACAGAAAAATCAGATCAAATTTTAAAACCTATTTTTTTGAAAATGGAATCAATAACATTATTGATATCTGACGAAATCTTGAATTTATAGTTCAAATACAAATATAAAATGGTTACTAATATCGATTTTAAAGCAATACTGATTAACTGGAAAAATGGAAATTCCCAGAAATAAAATAGTAAAAACAATGCAAATGTCAGAATCATCGAATGAATCGTCTGTTTGGTAAAAGGATACAAATCAAGTTTCTTAACCACAAAAAGCAATTTTGCCAAACTGTATAACGTAATAGATAAAAGTGTTGCAAATGCTGACCCCATAATTCCAAAATCAGGAATGAACAGCATATTTAAAATCACGGTTAAAACAACCAACATTAGTCCTAAATATAATACCATTCGGTAATATTTGGTATTGAAAATAATGGCGTTATTATTCCCTAAAATCAGATCAAAATATTTAGAAAGCCCAATCATAAATACAACTGAGATACCGCCACTATATTCCTTCGGAACCAATTCATATAATTGTCTGATATTCACAAAAATACATAGCATTACAAATCCACCGACAATCTGTAGATTGATCGATGTTTTTTTGTATAGCTGATTTAATTCGTCATGTTTGTTTTCATGCATTAATTTAGCTGTAATTGGATACACGATTTGATGCATTGCACGGCTCGGCACAGAAATAACCAAAGCAATATACGTTGCCACAGAATAATAAGCGATATTCTCAATCTTCATGTATTGATTCAACATCAGCTTATCACCATCCAAAAGCAAATTGGCAACGCTTCCTGATAAGATAATATAAAAAGTATACTCCATTACACTTTTTACATTTTCTGGTATTGTAATCTGGAAATTAGGCTTTTTGATATAAAATGCATAAAACATGGTTACGATAAAAGCTAAGAAATAAATCCCTGCAGTAACATAAACAAACTGAACCAAACTGATCCAATTGAAATACAATCCAATTAAGGCGAATGTAGAAAGCAGCCTTAAACCAACTTCTTTGATAAAGTTCCCAAAAACGGAATGCATATGCACTCTCGCCCAGGCATAAAAAATTTCAAAATAAGCCATACAGATTCCAATAAACGGAATAAGAAGCATGAACTCACGAACAACTGGGTTTTCTTTAGAAACAAAATCGGTTATGTCATCGTAAAAGAAGATTCCGATAAGTCCTAACGGAATACACATCAAAATGGGAAACAGCGCCGTAAAGGACAAAAACTGCTCTCTTTCTTCTTCTGTTTTATATTGCGAATAAAATTTTACAAGGGTATTTTGCATTCCAATTGCAAACAAAGGCATGATTACGTTTGCCGCAGAAGTAATGTAATTTGTTAATGCATAATAAGTTGCTCCAAGAAAAACAGGATAAAGATATAATGTATTAATGGCTCCGATACCAAAACCAATGTATGTAATTATAGTGTTTTTAAAAGACTGATTTAAGACAATACCCATTTCTTGAGTTTAGATTGTATTTTGTTTTTAATGATTATCCTTTAATCAGCTGTGCTAATTGTTTGGTTAGGTTTTTTCTAGAATATTGCTGTAAACCAATCCCATGCGATTGTAATTTCCCTTCCAAAAACTGATTAAAAAAGTCCAAAATTACACTTTTTAATTTCGCTTTTTCAGAATAATCAAAAAATACTCCAGTATTGGTCTGTGTAACAATATCGGCAAAGTCAGAACCTTGAGGACCAATCGCGATTATTGGACGGTTTGATACCATATACTCGAACAATTTTCCTGGAATAATGCTTTTCGTGTCTTCAGAATTAATTTCTATTAAAAGCAAAACCTGAGATTTTCTTTGATGCGCCACAGCTTCTTTGTGAGAAACATAACCCACTAAATTCAAATACTCTTTTAATTGATGTTCTTGAATAGCATCTAAAACTTCTTGACTTACTGCTCCAATTAATTTTATTTCTAAATGAGTCTTAAATTCTGGAACTTCTTGCAGCAATTCAACTAAAACTTCCCATAAAAATGGCGGGTTTCTATCTGATAAGAATGAGCCAATGTGAGCTAAAGTGAATTTAGCATCTAAAGTCTGTTTCTCGACAGTTTCAACATCGTAACCATTTGTAATTACTGTAATTGGCTTATTGGTAATCGCCTCAAATTCGGCTTTTGTAGTTTTGCTTGTTACAATAATTTCGTCTGCAGCATTAAGCACTTTATGCTCTAAGCTCTTATGTTTTTTCTCAGCATAAGAAGACAAACGAAGTGCTTTGTGATAACCAATAGTTGTCCATGGATCACGAAAATCGGCAAACCATTTTACTTTTAATTTCTGCTGTAATTCAAGACCAATTAAGTGCAAACTATGTGGTGGCCCAGAAGTTACAATCGTATCAATATTATTTTCTTGAATGTATTTTTCTAAATAAGAAACTGATGGTTTTACCCAAAAAACACGAGCATCTGGAATAAAAAGATTTCCACGAACCCAAAGAAATGTCTTATCCAAAAAAGTCTGTTTTTTCTTTTGCGGAAAAATGCCAGAACTAATTTTCTTAGTTTTATTCTTCGAAAAAATGGAAGCCAATTGGTAAGGCTCCCAAATTTTATTCTTTAAAACAATTACTTTATCTGATATTTCACTTACCAAACCTTCATCAACAATTGGATAAGTCGGGTTTTCTGGAACGTAAACTATTGGCTGAACATCAAATTCAGGAAGGTATTTTACAAATTTTAGCCAGCGCTGTACACCTGGCCCACCCGCAGGCGGAAAGTAATAGGTAATTATTAAAAGTTTTTTTTGTTCCAATTTTTATTAATTTCTTTAAAATAACCTCGAAATTGAATTAAGAGTTTTCTTCATTTTCGTTATTTAATTTTCCTAATTCTTCAATATCCAGAATATCCTTAGCGCGATTAGAAGCTTTTTTAGCAACAATTAAACTTTCATAATCAATAAAATAAACTGGGGTTTCTCCAATCATTACGATCGTGGCATCTTCTAACAAAGAAGAAAAAGATTTATCTTCTAAACCTTTTACAGCAGTCATAATATCAAGCCTTAAACCATAACTTAAAGTGAAATCGGTCCAGCCTGGTATAAATTGCATCGTTTCGATAGTTTCGAAGTCACCCAAATTTATTGACTTTAATGCTTTTCTTAAATTAATTCTATTCTCTATTGTGTCTTCTAAATAGATATCAATATCTCCAGTACTTCTATTGTATCCATATATATTAACAGCAAATCCACCAATAGTTATATACTTAACCTTGTTCTCAAAAAAACTATTCCAAATGGCAACTATTTGCTCATTCATCGTTTTTTAGATTTAATAATTTTGGCTGTTTTTAATGCGTAAGAAACTTCTATCAAAGCCATTAATCGCTCCAATCTTTCTAAATAAGAAAGTGATTTAATTTCTGCTATTCTCTTAGCTTCCAATTCTTTTGGGTCACCAAAATTAAACACAATATTCTTCATCACTTTAATTTTTAAAATAAACTAACACAAAGATACAAAACGATTTACCAATATATAATTGACCAATTATATCGCAATTACTCTTTTTTAGCTTTTCGATTCTCAAAATAAATCCCTCCAACCAAAAGCAACAACATTCCAATTGAACTTATTAAAGTAATTGTACCTCCTGTTTTAATAATCTGAGGTTCAAATTTGAATTCTATAGTATGTTTTCCAGCAGGAATTTCCATTGCTCTTAAAACATAATCAACTGGGAAATGATCTGTTAGTTTACCGTCAATATAAGCGTTCCAACCATTTTTATAATACATTTCAGAGAAAACAGCTAAACCATCTCCATTATTTTCTGATTTGTATTTGATATAATTTGGCTTGTAAGTAACAACTTTGATAGTTCCTGTTGTATCGAAAGCTTTCTTTAATCTCGCATTTTGGAATTTACTTTCATGTTCGTGAACATTGAAAACGGCTACTTTTTTAGTATCCAAAGTATTCAACGCTTTCATTACATCGTCTGGTTTGTTTACCAGTTTTACTGCACCCACAAACCACGCATTTCCATTAGCATCTGGATTAACAGCAGGAATTGGGTTTCCGTCTTTATCCACTTGAATCACATACTTAACATTAAGCATATTAAGCACTTCTAAATTATTTTTAGCAATTTGATAATCATACAATTGCTGCATTCTTCTTGGTCGTACAGCACTATAACCTCCAATTGTTTTATGGAAATAAGAAGATCTTCCTTGCAATTGTCCTTGCAGATCAAATACACGGTAAACAGAAGTATCTTTTAAAATTTGTGCATCTGCCTGCGTTTCTTGGAACGGAGCCGCAATTTGAACCGGACTTACAAAATCTTTTGCAGAAACGTATTTTTTATCCACAAAAAACAAATCAAAAATCATTACGATTCCAACTACAATTAAAGTTGTAGTTTGAGAGAATTTGTTTTTTACAAACATCCAAAGAACCACAAATGTCACTATAATTAAGAATCCAGATCTTAGCAAATCTGCATAGTACATGGTCATTCTGTCTTCTCTTAAAGCATCAACAAATCCTGGGCCGTAGCTTTCCAAATAAACATTATCGTTCATTCCTGTAAAATGGAAAAAGCTTTTTGCTATTAAAAGAATAACAAGTACTCCTAGACCAAAAACTCCTGTCTGCACTAATGCTTTCTGCTGTAATTTCGGCTCGTCTTTAGCTTTAAAAAATGATTGTAATCCCATAACAGCTAAAACAGGGAAACATAATTCTAATATAACCTGAATTGAAGATACAGCTCTAAATTTATCGTAAAGCGGAACATATTCAATAAAAAAGTCTGTCAATAAAGAGAAGTTTTTCCCCCAAGAAAGCACTAAAGTAAAAAGTGCTCCAGTAAGAAAAACATATTTAATTTTTCCTTCGTCTATAAATAAAGCTAAAACTGCCAAAAAGAAAACTACTGCTCCAATATAAGCTGGTGCTGAAACAATTGGCTGATCTCCCCAATACGTTGGCATTCCCGAAACAAAATCCTGCGCTTGAGATACGGGAACTCCCTGTTCAAGCATAAATGCGTACATACGGCTGTCTGTACCTACATTTTCGTGGCTAGAACCTCCAAAAATTCTAGGAGCAATTAAATTTAAACTTTCTGCTATACCATAACTATATTCTGTAATATAATCTGTGGTCATCGATGCAGTGGTTTCATTTTTAGATCCGTCTGGATTAAAAGTCAGCTCACTTTTATCTCTGATACTATATTTAGCATATTCGTTTGTTGCCATTAAATTACCTGCGTTGGCTCCTAAGGCAAAAATTCCTGCAACTAATAAAACTCCACAAGAAATTAGAAGTCCTTTAAAATCTTTCTCTTTGATATAATTAAAAGCAAAATAACCTGAAAGTATCAATAAGAAAATCAATAAATAATAGGTCATTTGGAAGTGATTGGCACTAATTTCTAATGCCACTGCAAACATGGTAAGCAAACCTCCCTTAATATATTTCTTCTGAAAGACGAGTATAAAACCAGCAATTACCAATGGCATATAAGCAATAGCATGTGCTTTGGCATTATGTCCAACTCCTAAAATAATAATCATATAAGTTGAAAAACCAAATGCAATTGAACCTATAAAGGCTTTCAAAGGATCTGTTTTTAAAACTAATAATAAGCCATAAAAACCAAGGAAATATAAGAATAAGTAATCTGCTGGACGTGGAAGAAAACGCAAAACGTCATCCACTTTACCAATAAAATCGTTCGGATAATTTGCTCCAAGCTGATACGTAGGCATACCACCAAAAGCCGAGTTTGTCCAATACGGCTCAGCATTTTCCGTTGCTCTAAAATCATTTTGCTCTTTTGCCATTCCGGTATATTGAGCAATATCTGATTGGAAGATTTGTTTTCCTTGTAGAACTGGATAAAAATAAATTAACGAAACAAAAATAAAGCCCAAGATAACAAGGGCATGCGGATAGAACTTATTTACTATTTTCAATTTTGGCTGGTTTGGGTTAAAATGAATCCTAAATTTCAGGACACAAATCTAATCTATTTCTTCGTAATCAACATACTCTCCCACTTTTTTGGTCTCGCGCGGATTTTTAGCATTAGCAGTATTAATGATTATTTCATCATTATTATTTGTATTGCGATTGTTCTGATATGTATTGCCTTGATTATACTGCTGCTGTTGTCTTTGAAAATTTTCACTAGCATTCTCTACTGCCTTTTTAACCAATACTGGCAAAAAGATTCTAGCTAAAAATTTAAAAATGTAATAAAAAGCTATAACCCACATGATGGTCTTAAACAAACCTGAAAATGATGCTTCTTGCATAACTATATATTTTTTTTCCAAAATTAATAAATCCATTCCTTAAAAATAAAATATGAATCTTAAATAAATAATAAAATATGTACATTTGAAATGCGTTATTATTTTTTAATCCAAAAAAAATTATATGTTCCAAATTAAAAACTTACTTGCCCCGGTACTTTTTTTTATTCCACAACTGTTTTTTGCGCAATACACCGACGTTATCAATTCCAACCGCCCCGGAGAAACTATGTCAGCATATGCTGTCGGAAAATCTGTAATTCAAGCAGAACTTGGCGTTTATGGCATTAAAGAAAAACATGATTTATTAGACTACGATGCTAGCGGTTTTGGCACAGATTTAACCCTTAGATATGGAGCTTTTCTGGAACAACTAGAATTTATTGTTGATTTGCAATATCAGGCAGAAAATTTTGATACGCCGTACACCAGTTATAAAAAGAATAATTTCAGACAAACGGTTTTAGGAGCTAAATACCTTATCTACGATCCATACAAAAACTATAAAAGAGAAGTAAATATCTACAGCTATAAAGCCAATCGTAATTTTCAATGGCGCGAACTGATTCCGGCTGTTTCTGTTTTTGCAGGAGCTAATTTTGTTGGTGCAGATAATCCGTATTATTTTTCTCCCGATGGAGCCATTTCTCCTAAGGTTTCAATCATCACTCAAAATCTTCTTGGAGGAGGATCTTGGGTTTTTGTAACTAATATTATTGCAGATTATATCGGAACTGACTATCCAAGTTACGGATATGTATTAACTTTGACGCATGGTTTTAACGATAGATGGTCTGGGTTTGTTGAAAATCAAGGATACAAAAGCGATTTCTACAGCGATTCAATTCTTCGCGGAGGAGCAGCTTTTCTCCTTTCTTCAAATTTACAGGTTGATGCTTCTATAAGTACAAACTTTAAAAATACGCCTTCTATTTTATACGGAGGAGTTGGAGTATCATGGCGTTATGACGGATGGTACAAAGAAAAACAAATTGAAAATAAAGCAGCAGACAGAGCAAAAAAGAATCCTGACAACGAGAAAAAAGTAGATTATCAGGAAAAAGAAAGAAAACGTAAAGCAAAATACGAATAAGTGTAAAATAACCAGAGCCTTTCTAAGGAACTCTCAATACCACCTTAATGATTACAATTAAAGAAGCCAAAAGCAAGAAAGAATTAACCGAATACATCAAATTTCCTTTTTCATTATACAAGGACAATCCGTATTGGGTGCCACCCATTATTTCAGACGAATTGGAATCTTTTGACAAAACCAAAAACCCTGCATTTGACAATGCTGAAGCTTATTTTTATTTAGCTTATAGAGACAACAAAATTGTTGGGCGTATTACTGCCATTATCAATTGGTCTGAAGTTAACAATCAGCACAAAAGAAAAGTACGTTTTGGATGGTTTGATGTAATTGATGATATTGAAGTTACTAAAGCATTGCTTGAAAAAGTTTTTGAACTAGGAAGAAAACACAATTTAGAACATGCTGAAGGCCCAATGGGATTCTCAAATTTAGATAAAGTAGGAGTCTTAACTGAAGGATATGATCAAATTGGAACCATGATTACATGGTACAATCACCCTTATTATGTAACACATTTGGAACAATTAGGATTTCAGGTCGAAAAACAATATATCGAAAGCATATTTCCTTTCTCTAATGTAAAACCTGAATTTTTTCAGAAAGCACAAGAATTAATCAAAAAACGCTATGGACTAAAATCTCTTACGTTTACCAAAACAAAAGACATTATGCCATACGTAGACAAAATGTTTGATTTATTTAATGAATCGTATGAAAAACTGGCTTCTTTTGTAGCAATTTCAGACGTACAAAAAGAATATTTTAAAAAGAAATACATTAGCTTTATCAATCCCGAATACATTAAGTTCGTTTTGGATAAAGATGATAATCTAATCGCTTTCAGTATTGTAATGCCAAGTTTTGTTGAGGCTTTACAAAAAATGAAAGGCAAATTATTTCCTTTTGGTTTTCTTCATTTGTTAAAAGCAAGAAAACACAGTAAAGATGTGGTTTTTTACCTTATCGGAGTTCATCCTGAATATCAAAACAAAGGTGTAACAGCAATTATTTTTGATGAATATTACAAAACTTTTTCGGCTAAAGGAATTCAGACTTGTATTAGGACTCCAGAGTTATTAGAAAACAACGCCATTCATTTGCTTTGGAAAAACTTTGACCCAACTATTCACTGTCAGAGAAAAACTTATTTGAAGAATCTTTAAATTTAGTTTTCAGTCGCAGTTATCACAATAAAAAAATCCATTCGCCCCCAAACGAATGGATTTTTTACTTTATGCAAAAAAACATCATTACTCTACTTTGCAATCTACTTTAACTAAAGTATTTTTTGCATCAAATTTTAGTTTTGATTTATCTTTAAAAGAAACCTTATCATTGGCGGTTGCAACATCGCCATATCCTTCAATAAAAGCTCCATCTTTTTGTAGAAAAACAACTTCTCTTACCGATGACACACCTTCAGAATTAAAAGTATAATCGGCAACTAAAGTATCACCTTTCATATTCCCAATTAAGGTTCCTTCGTTTTTATCTTTTCCTACCAGATTATAACTTAGTTTTCCGTTTACTTCCTGATGAGAATTAACATTAAAACTCATTTCTATAACACTTCCATTAGATTTCCATGCATAACACTGATCTCCAGCAGGTTCAACTATTTCAGCTTCTTTTGGAGGACTTGGCGTAATTTGTACTGGCTCTGTCGTTGTTGCTTCTTTTTTACAAGAAACAAAAACAGCTAACGCTATTACCACTATTGTAAATACTTTTTTCATACTTGCCTTTTTTATTTTGTTGATTATGAAATAAAGTTACTTTAAATAAAAAAAATCCATTCGCATAACGAATGGATTTTTTTATATAATTCCCATGTATGAGAATTTATTTTTTTAAGTCATTACGAAACGTCTACAGTTGTACGTTCTGCAATTTCTTTATAAGTTCCGTTAGTCAATTTCTCACGGATTGCTTCAAAAGCCGTTAAAGTCTCTTCGATATCTGCTAATGTATGAGAAGCTGTAGGAATCATTCTCAATAAGATAATTCCCTTAGGAATAACTGGATAAACCACGATAGAAAGGAAAATACCATAATTTTCTCTCAAATCGTTTACCATAACCATTGCCTCAGGAATACTTCCTTCTAAGTAAACTGGTGTAATACAAGTATTTGTATCTCCAATATTAAATCCTTTTTCTTTAAGACCGTTTTGCAATGCATTTACGTTTTCCCAAAGTTTATCTTTAATTGCAGACGATTTACGCAATAACTCTAAACGTTTCAAAGAACCAATTGTTTGAATCATTGGTAATGCTTTAGCAAACATTTGAGAACGTAAGTTGTATTTCAAATAATCGATAACTGTTTTATCAGCCGCTACGAAAGCACCGATATTAGCCATAGATTTTGCAAAAGTAGAGAAGTAAACATCAATCTGATCTTGAACTCCTTGCTCCTCACCTGCTCCAGCACCAGTTTTACCTAATGTACCAAAACCGTGAGCATCATCTACTAATAATCTGAAATTGTATTTTTTCTTTAATTCAGCAATCTCTTTTAGTTTTCCTTGCTGTCCGCGCATTCCAAAAACACCTTCAGTAATAAATAAAATACCTCCACCTGTTTCCTCTGCCATTTTAGTAGCACGCTGTAGGTTTTTCTCCATACTTTCAAGGTCATTGTGTTTGTATGTGAAACGCTTACCCATGTGTAAACGAACACCATCAATGATACAAGCATGTGAATCTACATCATAAACAATAATGTCATTTTTAGTAACCAAAGCATCAATGATAGACACCATTCCTTGGTAACCAAAATTCAATAAATAAGCAGATTCTTTCATTACGAATTCAGCCAATTCATTTTCTAATTGTTCGTGGTACGTAGTGTGTCCAGACATCATACGAGCTCCCATCGGATAAGCTGCACCAAACTGAATTGCTGCATCTGTATCTGCCTGACGAACTTCTGGATGATTGGCTAAACCTAAATAATCATTTAAACTCCAGTTTAAAATATTTTTTCCATGAAATTGCATTCTAGGACCCAACTCTCCTTCTAACTTTGGGAAAACATAATAACCTTCTGCTTGAGAAGCCCATTTTCCTAAAGGTCCTTTATTGTCCTGAATTCTTTCAAATAAATCTTTTACCATAATATAATGTAGTAGTTTTTTTTACTTTATCAGCGAGCAAAAATAATCATTATTCTTCTAAAATTCAGACCTTCATTTATTTTTATTAAAAAATATTCCAAACATTTTTTCTAACAGTGTTAGTTTCTAATCAATAATTGCCAAATGCAATTTAATATACTATTTCTATAACAAGTATGATTTTTATCATAATAAAAGACAAACATGTCTTTTATTTTTGAATAAAATTTTAATTACTTTTAAATAAGAATATAACCAATACAAAATCAAAGCATTATGAAAAACAACAACAAAACCCTAAGCAAACTGTATGCACTTTTAGGCTTATTTTGTTTGCTCCTAATCTTAGGAAGCTGCAAGAAAAATGAAGAGAAAGATTATGCAGATATCATGACTGAAGGCGAAATGGAGGCTGAACTCACAGCCCCTCCTCATGTTCCTAAACCTGTTGGTAACAGAACGGCCATGAAATTAAAATTAAACATGGAAATTAAAGAACAAGAAGGAACAATGACTGATGGTGTAAAATATACCTATTGGACGTTTGGGGGTTCTGTTCCTGGAAGTTTTATTAGAACTCGTGTTGGTGACGAAGTAGAATTTCACTTAAAAAACCATCCTGATAACAAATTACCTCATAATATCGATTTACATGCCGTAACTGGTCCAGGTGGTGGAGCAACCTCATCTCTTGTAGCTCCGGGACACGAAAAAGTATTCAGCTTTAAAGTTATAAACCCTGGATTGTATGTTTACCACTGTGCTACTGCTCCTGTGGGAATGCACATTGCAAATGGTATGTACGGATTAATTTTGGTTGAACCAGAGGGCGGACTTCCTCCTGTTGATAAAGAGTACTACGTAATGCAGGGTGATTTTTACACTCAAGGTGAATATGGAGCAAAAGGTCTTCAGCCGTTTGATATGAATAAAGCGGTTAAAGAAACTCCTGACTATGTTGTATTTAATGGAAAAGTAGGTGCTTTGACAAATGGTGGTGAATTGACAGCAAAAGTTGGAGAGACAGTGCGTTTATTTGTTGGAAATGGCGGACCAAATTTGGTTTCTTCTTTCCACGTTATTGGAGAAATATTTGACAATGTACATGTTGAGGGCGGAAGTACAGTAAACAAAAATGTTCAGACTACGTTAATTCCTGCTGGTGGTGCGGCAATTGTTGATTTTAAAGTAGAAACTCCAGGAACTTTCATTCTGGTAGACCACTCTATCTTTAGAGCATTTAATAAAGGAGCGCTGGGGATGCTTAAAGTGGAAGGAAAAGAAAACAAAAACATCTATTCTGGAACTATTCAGGAAGGTATTTATTTGCCTGAAGGTGGAACAATCCAAAAAATGCCAGGAACCTCAACAGCAAAAGCTGCAGTTCCAAAACGTACTGTTGAAGAGAAAGTTAAAATTGGAAAAGAAATCTTCGGGACAACTTGTTTTGCTTGCCATCAGTCTGAAGGACAAGGAATTCCGAGCACTTTCCCTCCTTTAGCAAAATCAGATTATTTGAATGCCGATTCTAAACGTGCAATTAAAACCATTCTGCATGGTTTAACAGGCGAAGTAACGGTAAATGGTAAAAAATACAACAACATAATGCCTGCTCAGAATTTATCTGATGATGAAATCGCAAATGTATTGACCTACATTTACAACAGTTGGGGCAACAACAAAACCGAAGTTACTCCTGAAATGGTAAAAGCATTAAGATAAACAGCAAACATTCAGCATGAAAAAATACATTTTCATACTAACTATCTTTTTCTCTGTGTTTAGTGTCATGAAGGCTCAGGAAAAAGGAATGGCTTTCATAAAAGAGGGATCTTATGTCCCTCTTTATGGAGCTGTTTCTCAAAAACCTGTAGTAGTAAAACCTTTTTACATAGACATTTATCCTGTAACCAATAGTGAGTTTTTAGAATTTGTCAAAAAAAATCCTTCTTATCAAAAATCAAAAATTAAAGGAATTTTTGCCGATAAAAGCTATTTGTCTTACTGGGTGTCTGATTTTGATTTTGGAAATGCAAAACCAAAATCGCCCGTAACCAGCGTTTCTTGGTTTACCGCAAAAAAATACTGTGAATGCCAAGGAAAACGTCTGGCAACAATGGACGAATGGGAATACGTAGCAATGGCAGACACTAAAAAAATTGATGCACGAACCAAAAAAGAGTTTAACGAATACATTTTATCATGGTACGAGAAATCTAAAACGTACGAAAATGAAATCGGAAAAACATTCAAAAATTATTGGGGAGTGTACGACATGCATGGTTTAGTTTGGGAATGGACATCTGACTTTAACAGCATCTTTTTATCGGGAGAATCTAGAAAAGATAAAAGCACAGACAAAAACCTCTTTTGCGGAAGCGCTTCTGTAAATGCATCCGATTTAATGGATTATGCGGCCTTTATGCGTTATGCATTCCGTGGAAGCTTGAAAGCGCAATATTCAACACGAAATCTTGGCTTTAGATGCGCTAGCACAACAAAACCAAAAATCTAATTTAAAATTAGTTTACAATGAAAAAAATAGCAATTGCTTTTCTTCTCTTATTCTCTTTTTACAGCTGTAAAGAATCTGATAAAAAAGAGGTTAAGGCAGAAGCAAAAAAGGAAATCAGCGATTTATCGATTTATAATCTTCCTTCTAAATGGACAACTCAGGAAGGAAAAGACATCGAATTAAAATCACTCAGAGGAAATGTTTTAGTAATGGTAATGATTTATACCAGTTGCAAATCGGCTTGCCCTAGATTAGTGGCCGATATGCGCGATATTGAATCAAAACTGGAGAAAAAGACAAAACAGCATGTGAAATTGATTTTGGTAAGCATTGATCCAAATACAGATACTCCTGAAAGATTAAAATCGTTTGCAATTGAAAATAAAATGAACCAAGATCCCTGGGTTTTCCTTCGTTCATCTGAAGAAAACACGAGAGAGTTTGCAGCAGTTTTGGCTGTCAATTATAAAAAAATCTCTCCAATAGATTTCTCGCATTCAAATATTATCAGCGTTTTTAATCCAGAAGGAGAATTGGTTTTTCAGCAGGAAGGTTTAGGCGTCAATAATGAAAAAACAATTGAAACAATAAATCTGGAAGCAGCAAAAATATAGATATTTAAATAGGTTAATTAGTAAGAAACAAGAGCAGGTTTATAGTAAAATCAACTCTTGTTTTTTATTTATAATAAGTTATAAAGAAATATGTTGTAAAGCTTCGGAGAAGCGAAATATTTATAGAAAAAATGTAACGCGTTTATAAAAAGCTCCAGCGGAGCGAAATCTTTATCAGGTTAGAAAAAAAACTATTAGAAAATATTTCGCTCCGCTGGGGCTCTTTAATCTTTGTCAAAACGTTTTCTATAAATATTTCGCTCCTCCAGAGCTTCTTTTCTCTACTACCCAATTTTTCTATAAATATGTCGTTCCTCTGGAACTTACTTACTATATTATTTTCTCTTAATTATAGAACTCATCATTAAAACCAATCCCAAAACCAAAAGAATACTAAAAATCAAAATACTTTGAAAATATCCTGGAATGCTTCCTTCTCCAAAAAAGAAAAACCAGCCTTGCAGAAACAATAAAACTTCGGTTGCAATATATCCTAAAATAAAACTCTTCACTCCTATTTTCAATGATGAAGAATTAGCAGAAAGCATTTTATTCTGAAGCAGAATCCCGAACAAAAATCCAGTTATGATTCCTAAAGTTGTTAAATGAATAAAACCAATTACAAAATTTCGAATTTGATGTGAAACTTCTGCCAGATTAGGAAAAAGAGTCAGCAATTGAATTCCGACTTTCAAAAACAAAGAACACAATGCCAAACCATAAACTATTTTAGTCGTTTTATCTAAAGTGCTTTTAAAATGACCGATTTGAGGTTGCAACATTTTATAGAAATAAACAAAAGCGCCCAGTTGAATTAAAACTCCCAAACCATTGACATAACTCAAAATATCATTTTCTATAAACCAGCGAACAGGAAAACAAACTGTCAATAGCGTAGAAGCAACCATTAGAAAGTAAAACTTCTTAAATTTTACCTCATTGATCTTTTCTTTAAATTGTTTTAAAAACAAAGCTAAAATCGCTAAAATAAACCAGCCGTTAAATTGAAAATGGAGAAAAAACTGAATCGCAATTTGATAAAAAGCACTTTGTTTTCCTAATGTGCTCACGGCCGGACCAAGACACCAAACTCCAAAAGTCGATAAAATCATAAACAGAATCGAAACCAATAAAAGTCTTTGTGATGGCGATTTATCCCTTAAACTATCTTTCCAAACCAAACGGCAAAAAATATAACTCAGCAAAATATGCATTGTTGAAAATACAATCGAAAACAGAGCATAACCTTGAATTGGAAAAGCAATCATCATTCCGATTACTGAAAATTCGGTCAGCCAAAATAAACGGTTGTAAATGGGTTTCTGGCTTTTTTCTTTTGGAATAAAAAAATGAACCACCAAAACATATACGATCATATAAACCCAGCCTAACATCGCAACATGCGAATGTGCATGAAGCAGAAAACTATAGTTCAAAAAATCTAAAGGAAACAGATACATAAACCGCATTAATAATCCGAAAACGCAGGCTATCAGAAAATTAAAAAAACAGCACAGTATCCAGCTTTTTTGAGAATTCATAGATTATATTTTTATTTATACACATAGAAACATAGACTTTCTAGACGCATAAAAGGCGTTTCACTTGCATTAATACACATAGCTATGTGTGAAAATCTAGATTTTCTAAAATCATCTTTTTGAGTTTTTTAATCTATGTTTCTATGTGTTTAATTCCAATTAAAATAATATTTCTTGAAATAAAAAACACCGATAATTATCATTTTAGAAGATTATTACCGATGTTTTCGAACTATTAAAATTAACCTTTATTCTACTTCGACAAAGTCTTTTTCTAAAGCCACAGCTTTTGGAAATAAGATATTGTTTTCCAAATGAATGTGTTTATGTAAATCTGCTTCAAACTCTTTCAACATAGCAAAAGTCACTCTGTAGGTTGTACAAGCGTCTGCTGGCGGATTATAATTATCTGTCAACGCTGCGATTTCTCTAAAACGCTCACCTTCATTATCGTGCTCGTGCATCATCATTGCAATCGGATTTGCAACGGTTCCGAAAGAAGGCTGATGTAAAACTCCATCTGTGTCTTTCGTTTTCACCATTCTTTTTACAAATGGGAATAAAACCAATTCTTCTTTTTTCATGTGTTGAGATAATTCTCCTGCACAACCAATAAACAATTCGTTTATTTTAAACAATTCGGGATGATTTGCTCCATGAACTTTGCATAATTTATCTAAAAACGGAAGCAAAACATTCGTTTTTTCTTCCACATAACGATGATGCGTTTTCTCAATATAATCTGCCAATAAATCTAAAGGCCATGAGTTGAAATCAATACTTCCATTATTTTCTGATTGTACAACTTGCAGTACATTTTCTAATAAAGTATCTGCATCAATATTTTGCTTTTCGCAAACTTCTGTCACTGTACGATTTCCTTTGCAACAAAAATCTATTCTATATTTTGAAAAAACCGCAGCTGTTCTAAAATCCTCAGCCACAAATGATCCTATTGTTTTGTTTTTTAAATTTTCCATGATAATCAATTTATTTTTTTTATGTTTTTATTTTTTGTTTTTTAATGTAAGTTCAAATACAAACCAAGCCATTGTTATAAACCCGATTCCAAAAATAGAATCTCCAATTGCACGAAGCCATTTTAAAGTAATCATTGCTGGCTGTTGCATTAATTCTGATGAACGAGCATACCACATTCCATGACTGATACTTTCAATTGCCTGCCAAACTCCAATTGGAAGAAGGCTTAAAATTGCCATTAAGAACAATCCAATATTTAAAGACCAGAAAGTAATTTTAAGCAGTTTAGTATTCCATTTTACATTTCTATACAAACTTCTCAATACAAATAATACCAATCCAATTCCAAGCATTCCGTACACTCCAAATAAAGCCGTGTGTCCGTGTAAAGGCGTTGTGTTTAATCCTTGTACATAATACAATGCAATTGGCGGATTAATGATAAATCCGAAGATTCCGGCTCCAAGGAAATTCCAAAACGCTACAGAAATCATAAAGTAAATTGGCCATTTGTAATCGGCAATCCATTGTGTCGATTTAGAGATTTTATAGTTTTGATACGCTTCAAACCCGATTAAAGTCAATGGCACAACTTCTAATGCACTGAATGTTGCTCCAAGAGCCATAATTGCTGTTGGCGTTCCAGAGAAATACAAGTGATGGAATGTTCCTAAAATACCTCCAGACATGAAGATAATAGTTGCGAAAAGCACATTTAAAGTGGCTGTTTTCGTTTTTAATAATCCCAAACGAACAAACAAGAACGCAATTACAACTGTTGCAAATACTTCAAAGAATCCTTCAACCCAAAGGTGAACTACCCACCATCTCCAATATTCTGCAATAGCTAAATTGGTTTGTCTTCCCCACATTAATCCTGCTCCGTAAAACATCGCAATTGCAGTACAAGAAACTAAGAACAAAATGATTAGGTTTTTCTCTTCTGTTTTTTTCTTTAAAACTGGAAGTAATGGACGAATCATCAAAGCCAGCCACAAGAACAATCCTACCAAAAGGAAAATCTGCCAGAAACGACCTAAATCAACATATTCGTAACCTTGATGACCGAACCAGAAATTCTGAACCAAATTTAATTTTTGCATTACTCCAAACCATTGTCCAGCCATTGATCCTAAAACAATAATCAAAAGCGCAATAAACAGGAAGTTGATACCAAAACATTGAAATTTAGGATCTTTACCCGAAACTGCTGGAGCAATATACAATCCTGTTGCCAGCCAAGCAGTTGCAATCCAGAAAATAGCCAATTGCGTGTGCCATGTACGTGTTACGGCATAAGGCAGGATTTTATCAATCGGAATTCCGTATAAACCATTTCCTTCCACACCATAATGCGCAGTGATAATTCCGAAAACCATTTGTAGAACCATTAGTAAACTTACAATCCAGAAATATTTGGTTACCAATCCCATCGATTTTGTTTTGCCCTGCTTAATTAAAGGATCTTCTTTTGGAAGTGGAAATTCTTCGTCTTCACCCGATTTTGCATGATAGAAAACTAAGATTCCAACACTTAAAATCAATAAAATAATACTTACTCCAGACCAAGCCAAAAGTTCGGTTGTTGCCGTATTTCCAACCAACTCATCTGACGGCCAGTTGTGTGTATACGAAATATCTCCATCAGGACGATTGGTAACTGTTGCCCAAGTTGCCCAGAAGAAAAAGGCATTCATTTTATGCATTCTTTCAACATCTGTAATAGCGTTTTTCGGAATCGCATATTCTTCTCTCAATTTATCAAATTTAGGATCATTTGTAAAAAGACCTTTATAATATTCGCTTAAGTGTTCAATTGCCACCAAACGATTTTCAGAAATCGTGAGCACTCCGGTCTGAGCATCATATCGATTAGTTCTTAAATCTTTCTGAAGTCGAATTTTTAACGCCGATTGTTTTTCTGCATCCAGTTCTTCATACTTTTTATTGAAGTCTTTTTTAGCATATATATCCAATATAAAAACGGCTTCTCTATGCAACCAATCTGCGGTCCAGTCTGGGGCCACATAGGCGCCGTGTCCCCAGATAGATCCCACTTCCTGGCCACCTATACTTTGCCAGATATTTTGTCCGTCTTTAATTTCACTTTCACTAAAAACAGCTTTACCAGAATCGGTTACAATTTCTTTCGGAACTGGTGGTGCCTGCTGATAAATTTCGTAACCATAATAACCAAGCACGGCAAATGAAATACTCATTACCAATGCAAATACTATCCATAATTTTTTTTCTCTTTTCATTTTTTTGGGGAAACTTATCAATAAAAGATAATTTTATCTTTTATTAGTTTTTAAAAAAACTCCAAACCTAATTACAGCATTTGGAGTTTTTGATTATTTACTCAACAATTAATACACCTTTCATCATGGCTACGTGCCCAGGGAAAGAGCAAATAAATGGATATGATCCTTTTTTATCAATTGTAAACTCGATTGTATCTTCTTCTCCACCACCAATTAATTTAGTGTGTGCAATGATTGAAGCTTTTTCAGATTCTGGAATATAATCAGTTGCTTTTGCATCATTCGCTTTTAAAGCAAAAGCTGCTTGGTCTGTTCCTTCTTGCAAAATCACTAAATTGTGCCCCATTGCTTCTTTCGGAATTTTACCAACATGTTTCAAAGTCAATTTAATTGGTTTTCCAGCAACAGCTTTTAATTCATTTGTATTAAACTGCATTTGGTCATTTCCTTCAATAACTAAGACATTTTCCTCTGTCGGTGCAGCTACTGGAGCTTGTTCGCCTTCAGTAGATGTTTCGGTTGTTTCTGTCGGTTCAGCTGGAGCTGTTTCTTTTTTACCGCAAGAAGTAACTGCTAAAAATCCCATTAGGATTAATACTGAAATTTTGGTTTTTGTATTCATTTTTAAGATATTTAATAATATTTAGTTGTTCACATTTGTCGCTTTGAGAAAGAAATCTCCCGATTTAACATCAGAAGCTAACTGTTCTAAAGTAGTATTAATAAGCATTTCCAACAGCAGTCCTCTTATTTTCTTGAATTCGTGATGAACTGGGCAGGGATGTTCTTCTGAGCATTCCTTCAATCCGATTCCGCAGCCGCTGTATATTTTATTTCCATCGATAGCATCCACAATCTGAATTAATTTTATTCTTTTTGATGCTTCTGGCGAAACTTCGAATCCGCCTCCTACTCCTTTTGTCGAATGTATTATGCCACTTTTGGTTAAAATCTGCATAATCTTGGCTGTAAATGGTTCCGGCGAGTCAATTTCTTTCGCAACATCTTTTATTCCAACCCTAATCCCTTTAGAAGATTTGGTCGCAATAAATATTGAAGCTCTTATTCCGTATTCACACGCTTTTGAAAACATACATCCTTAATTAATTCTAGACAAAGATAGAGAGGTTTTAAATAAAAGACAAATTTATCTTTAATTATTTTTTTCAAAGACCAAATATTATTTATAATGAAACTAATTAATACCCATAAAAACACTTATTCATCATTGATCTCTTATAAAAACCAATTTTAATTTTAACTTTGAGAGTATTAAATTTTAAATATTTAACAAATGCCTTTAAGCAATTCAAAAGATTTAAAACTGGCAGTTCTTATCGATGCAGACAATGTGCCTTACAGCAATGTAAAAGGTATGATGGAAGAAATTGCGAAACTAGGAACTCCAACTACGAAAAGAATTTATGCCGATTGGACAAAACCGAATGCAAATGGATGGAAAGGCGTTTTACTAGAGCATGCCATCACTCCTATTCAGCAATATAGTTATACGGTTGGGAAAAATTCGTCAGATTCTGCTTTGATTATTGATGCAATGGATTTGCTTTATTCTGGAAAATTAGACGGATTCTGTATAGTTTCTAGCGATAGTGATTTTACAAGACTTGCGGTGAGACTTCGCGAATCGGGCATGAAAGTAATTGGTATTGGAGAAAAGAAAACCCCAAACTCATTTATTGTAGCCTGCGACAGATTTATTTATATTGAAGTTTTGGATGGCGCAACTCAAAAGAAAAAGCCAAAAGCTGTAGCCGCAGATACCAAAAAACCTGCTGAAAAACCTGCTGAAAAAGCACTTCATAAAATTGACAAACAAACCATTGAACTTATTGAATCTACTATTGAAGATATTGAAGATGACGATGGTTGGGCATTTCTTGGAGATGTCGGCAATTTGATCGTGAAGAAAAAACCTGAATTTGACCCTCGAAATTATGGTTATTCTAAACTGACTCCAATGCTTAAATCGCTTACTGATATTTTGGAAATCGATGAAAGAGAGTCAGACAAAAAAGGAATCAAGCACGTTTATGTACGTTTAAGATTCAATTAATTATCGTATTTATTACCCATTTAATTTTTTAAAAACATGAGAAAAAAATTCTTTATTTACGGATTCTTATTGTTTCTAATTGTTGCCGCAATTTATTATTACACAGGACGAGGTTATTTACTTGTTATTATTCTTCCGCTTTTGCTAATTGTGGGAGCTTACAACGCCTCTCAGGAAAAACATGCTATTTTAAGAAACTTTCCGGTTCTGGGTTATTTCAGATATTTATTTGAAATGATTGCACCTGAGATTCAGCAATATTTTATTGAAAGATCTACAGACGGAAAACCTTTTTCAAGAAACCAGCGCTCTTTAGTATACCAAAGAGCGAAAAATATCGATTCTAGCACTCCATTTGGAACACAATTAAACTTAAATACAGAAAGTTACGAAGGAATAAAACATTCTATTTTTCCAGCAAAAGTAAACGAAGAATTACCTCGCGTATTAGTTGGCGGAAAAGATTGCAAGCAACCTTATTCGGCTTCTTTATTTAATGTTTCTGCAATGAGTTTTGGTTCATTGAGCGAACATGCCGTTCGTGCTATCAATATTGGAGCAAAAAAAGGAAATTTCTACCAAAATACCGGAGAAGGTGGATTAACTGAATTTCACCTCGCTGGAGGCGGAGATATTACTTGGCAGATTGGAACGGGATATTTTGGGTGCCGTGATGCAGAAGGAAATTTCAGTCCAGAAAACTTCAAAGAAAAAGCCAATCTTCCAAATGTAAAAATGATTGAAATAAAGCTTTCTCAAGGAGCAAAACCGGGTCACGGAGGTGTCCTTCCGGCTAGAAAAAATACAGAGCAAATTGCTAAAATTAGAGGAGTTGTACCACACACTATGATTCTTTCTCCTCCTGGACATCATGCTTTTTCGGATGCCAAAGGATTAATTAATTTTGTACAACAATTGCGCGATTTATCTAATGGAAAACCTATTGGATTCAAATTGTGTATTGGAAATACTGCCGAATTTGAAAATATCTGCCAAGAGATGATCAACGAAGATACTTACCCAGATTTCATTACGGTTGACGGAGCTGAAGGAGGAACTGGCGCAGCTCCGCTTGAGTTTGCAGATGGCGTCGGAATGCCTTTTGAGCCTGCATTGATTTTCGTAAACAAAACTTTGGTTCGTTTAGGAATTCGCGATAAAATGCGCATTATTGGAAGCGGTAAAATCATTTCTGGTTATTCTATTTTGCATGCTATTGCTTTAGGCGCAGATATGTGTAACAGTGCGAGAGGATTTATGTTTTCTTTAGGCTGTATTCAGGCTCTACGTTGTCATAATAACGAATGTCCAACGGGAGTAGCTACGCAAAACAAAATGCTGATGAAAGGTTTGGTCGTTACAGATAAGTCTGAAAGAGTGTACCATTTTCATAAAAATACGCTTCATGCGGCAAATGAGCTTTTGGCAGCTGCAGGAAAAACATCATTTGCAGATGTTGATATCAATATTTTTATGCGCGGCGATGAGTTTACTAACTTATCGGAACTCTATTTCCCAGATAATCTTAAAAATGTTACTCAATTCTCATAAACAAAAAGCCTCTTCAAAACTGAAGAGGCTTTTTGTTTATTTGAAATAGAGCAATCAAACAACCGAAATTCAGTCTGTAGGAATGTCTCATTGGTGTAGAATTAAATTTGAATTGTTATTACGCGTACGTTCCGTAGAAACGTTTGATTAACAATACATATATTCAATATAAAAAAACAGGTCTCCCTACATGACACTAGGCAAAACAATACCATTTTTTTTTTACCGATGAGATATTCCTAGCGGAATATTAAGAATTGTTTATGTCTATAATTTTGCCGTTTCTTTGCCTGCCTTAGCAGTTCCTTCTAAGACCGCTAATTCTTCCTGATCTACTAATTCCTGTGCTAAAATAGCATTGTTATAGGCTAAGAAATAAACATCGAACTTTACTCCTTCTGCGATAAGTGATGGAGAAATTTGATCGTTCTTAATCATTTCTTTCAACAAACTAGGAAAAGATTCTTTGTAGGCTAATTTGTTTGCATCGTTTTCTTCTAAATTGGTTTCAATCCTAATTTCAATTTTATTGTCATCTAGAAAAGCTTTTGCTGTTGTGCTCGTAATTCCGCTTCCTTTTATAGAAGATGAATTGTTATAATTACTTACATGTTCTTGAATTTTCTGCTTGGTATTTTTACAGCTTGCTAAAAACAATGCAAAAGCAACAACAAATGCGATTTGGGTAATTTTTTTCATAATTTTTTGGTTTAATAGTTATTTTTTAACTCAAACATAATTAATTTATAACATAAAACCAATACCGATTTATAAAAAAACAACTGTAATTCTTTGAATTCAAACCGATTATATCCTAAAAAAGAGAATATTTGTAAGAATAAAAACTTTCCTTTTATGCTCAACTTCTAGTCTTAAACATAAAAAAGTCTCTTTAAATAAATTTTAAAGAGACTTTCAATATGTAAGAATTAGAATGAATTGTATTTTCTACAAACGTAATTTATTATTTCAATAAATATTTAAGAGATTCTCCTGTTAACACTTCCTTGCCTAAAACGGTATTATCATTTGCTAGAAAATAAACATCAAATTGAACACCTTCTTCGATTAATTGCCTTGGAATCTGATCTTTTTCAATCATCGATTTTAGCATTCTTGTAAATGCTATAGAAGTAGCAATTTTATTTTTTTCACTCTGTTCCAAATTGGTTTCAAATCGCAATTCAATTTTATCGTCATTAATATAACCTCTTGCCGTCGTAAGCGTTACATTTTCGGCTCTAAAACTTGGAGCAATACTTTTGTTGTACGTAACAACATATTCTTGAAGTTTCTGTTTGGTATTTTTACAGCTCACAAGTGTCAATACCATCATTATTGCAAAGGCAATTTGGCTTATTTTCTTTAGCATAACTTTCTATTTTAATTTTTGAAGTCTTAATAATGCCTCAAGATAGTAATAATCTGCGTAATTTATAGAACAATCTATCTCACTGTTTGCTGGTTTATGTCCTGTTGAATGCAATAAAAATGCAGAATTAACGTCGTGACTCTGATAATGGTCTGAAAGCGAAACAATCATTTTTTTAGCTTTTGCCAAATATTCAGCTTTCAAATTCTTGTCTTTTGTATACGAACTTAATTCTAAAAGTGCCGAGGAAACAATCGCCGCTGCAGAAGCATCTCTTGGTTCGTTTGGAATATTTGGCGCATTAAAATCCCAATACGGAATTAAATCTTCTGTGGTCAATTTATCTAAATAAACACGGGCAAGTTTATGAGCAAAATCTAAAAACTTAACGTCTTTTGTTTCTCTATACGTCATTGTAAAACCGTAAATCGCCCACGCCTGACCACGTGCCCACATACTGTCATCACTATATCCTTGCGCGGTTCTTCCTTTTATCTTTTTTCCCGTTTCGTAATCGTAAATTATGACATGATATGAAGTATTATCTGGTCTAAAATGATTTGCCATTGTAGTTTCGGCATGTTTAACCGCTATATCGTATAAATTTTTACTTCCTCCGTTTTTTGAAGCCCAAAACAAAAGCTCCAGATTCATCATATTATCGATAATAGTATTATGCCCCCCCATTTTGTTATGAGGCCACGATTGTATTGTTCCCACTTTCGGATTAAAAAGTGTTGCCAATGTATCGGCAGTTCTCAAGATAATTTGTTTGTATTCTGGATTTTTAGTCAATCTGTATCCATTCGCGAAACTATTAAAAACCTGAAAACCTAAATCGTGATCTCCTGCTTTACTTGTAGATAATGGCGTTAAAAAACGACTGAATTTATCGGCTTCTTTTTCCCATTTTTTATCTTTAGTAGCTTCATACAAAAACCATAATTCTCCTGGCCAGAACCCGCTAGTCCAATCTTTGTAACCAACAAATTTCCATTCTTTGCTTCCGTTTGGGACTGTTCGCGGAGAAGTTCCATCGTTAGGAATTACTTTTAAAGTTTTTGAAGCTTGCTCTGCGCAATACTCTAACTGTTTTTTAATATTAAACGTTTTGTCTTTTTGAGAATAACTTTGATTTCCTAAAAGAAACAAAGCTGCAATCAGGGTAAGAAATTTTGCCTTCATGTGGTTATTTTGATAGATAATTAATTAACTGATAAATTTATAAAATAAAGTGAAGCTATAGAGGTTTTGGATTTTTTGTTACCCAAAAATGGATTATTGATACACTATTTTTTCATGTTTATTAATGTTTCTACTTTTTCCTCTTTGTCAAAGTTTTAAACTTTGACAAAGAGGAATTACCAATGTTTGCATAAATTTGCTTCAACAAAACAATACTAAACTTGAACAAAACAAGAATCAACTACTCTCTAATCTTCCTAAGCATTATTCTCTTTGGAATACTTTCAAGAAAAATATCTTTTATACCTTTATGGATTGGCGATTTTCTTTATGCGGTAATGATTTACTTTTTAGTTCGAGTCATTTTTCCATCAAAAAAGTTCTTCTTTATTATACTACTTTCTCTTTTTATTTGTTATTGCATTGAATTTTTACAGCTTTATCAAAGCGAATGGATTGTTGATCTTAGGAAAACACTTTTTGGCAGATATGTATTAGGTCAAGGATTTTTATGGTCTGATATTCTCGCTTATACGTTTGGAATTGCAATTGCTTTTATTACTGAAAAATCATTTTTAAAATACTACAATCATGAATCTCGTTTTCGCATCAAACAACAAAAATAAAATTGCAGAAATTCAAAGCATGCTTCCAGAAAGCATTAAAATTTTAAGCTTAGAAGATATTAATTGTCTAGAAGACATTCCAGAAACAGCATATACAATAGAAGGAAATGCTATTTTAAAAGCCGATTATGTAACCGAAAAATATGGTTATGATTGTTTTGCCGATGATACAGGTCTGGAAGTAAATGCTTTAAATGGAGAACCTGGAGTCTATTCTGCTCGATATGCTGGCGAGCAAAAAAATGCCGATGATAACATGGATAAGCTTTTAGAAGCTTTAAAAAATAAAGAAAACCGCAGTGCGCAGTTCAAGACCGTTATAACTTTAAACCTTAATGGAAAACAATATTTGTTTACCGGAATTGCAAAAGGAGAAATTACTTTAACCAAAACAGGCACAAATGGTTTTGGTTATGATCCTATTTTTAAACCCGAAAATTTTACTGAAACCTTTGCAGAACTGCCTTTGGAAACAAAAAATGAAATAGGCCATCGCGGAAAAGCGGTTAAGCAACTCATTGATTTCCTGAGCACCACAAAATAATTGTTTAAAATACAACATTTTAGAAGCTAAATTTTACATTTTACGACGTAATTTTTGGCGTGTTTCCTCATTTTCTGGAAAAATTTATTTTAATAAAACTGTAACTTTTTGATAATCAATTCTTAACAAATACATAATTCTTAAAATTGCATTAGTTTATCTGAATAATTAACAGTAATTTTGCACCCTATTTTAAAACACATATGAATAAATTTGAACAATTAGGATTGAATGAATCGTTACTGAAGGCGATTTTAGATCTAGGATTTGAAAATCCGTCAGAGGTACAGGAAAAGGCGATTCCCCTATTATTGGAAAAAGACACGGATATGGTTGCGTTGGCTCAAACAGGGACAGGGAAAACGGCAGCTTTCGGTTTTCCGCTAATTCAAAAAATTGATGCCGACAACAGAAATACACAAGCATTAGTTTTATCGCCAACACGCGAGTTATGTTTACAGATTACTAACGAACTTAAAAACTACTCTAAATACGAAAAAGGTATTAATGTGGTAGCAGTTTACGGAGGAGCTAGTATAACAGAGCAAGCAAGAGAAATAAAGAGAGGTGCACAAATTATTGTGGCAACTCCAGGAAGAATGCAAGACATGATTAACAGAGGTTTAGTAAACATTAAAAACATAGATTACTGTGTTCTTGATGAGGCTGACGAAATGTTAAACATGGGATTCTATGATGATATCGTATCTATTTTATCAGATACTCCAGACGAAAAAAGCACATGGTTGTTCTCTGCAACTATGCCGCAAGAGGTTGCTAGAATTGCAAAACAATTTATGAGCGAACCAGTTGAGATTACTGTTGGTGCTAAAAACTCAGGTTCATCTACGGTTTCTCACGAATTTTATTTAGTAAATGCTCGTGATCGTTACGAAGCTTTAAAACGTTTAGCTGATGCTAATCCAGACATTTTCTCTGTAGTTTTCTGTCGTACAAAAAGAGACACACAAGCTATTGCTGAGAAGTTAATTGAAGATGGATATAGCGCCGCTGCGTTACACGGAGATTTATCTCAAGCACAACGTGATGGTGTAATGAAATCGTTCCGTGGAAGACAAATTCAGATGCTTGTTGCTACTGACGTTGCTGCACGTGGTATTGATGTTGATAACGTAACACACGTTGTAAACTACCAATTACCTGACGAAATCGAAACTTACAACCACCGTTCTGGTCGTACTGGTAGAGCTGGAAAATTAGGAACTTCTATTGTAATTGTTACAAAAAGCGAGTTACGTAAAATTTCTTCTATCGAAAGAATCATCAAACAAAAATTCGAAGAAAAAACTATTCCTTCTGGAATCGAAATCTGCGAAATTCAGTTATTACACTTAGCAAATAAAATTAAAGATACTGAAGTTGATCACGAAATTGACAACTATTTACCAGCAATCAACAATGTTCTTGAAGATTTATCTAAAGAAGAGTTGATTAAGAAAATGGTTTCAGTAGAATTTAACCGTTTCATCACTTATTACAAGAAAAATAGAGATATCTCTGTAGGTGGCGGCGAAAGACGCGAAAGAGGCGATTCTGAACCAAGAGAATTCAGCAATAACGGAGCTGTTCGTTATTTTGTAAACATTGGTTCTAGAGACAACTTCGACTGGATGTCATTAAAAGATTACTTGAAAGAAACATTAGATTTAGGTCGTGATGATATCTTTAAAGTAGATGTAAAAGAAGGTTTCTCTTTCTTTAACACTGATCCACAGCATACTGACAAAGTAATGGACGTTTTAAACAACGTACAATTAGAAGGTCGTCGTATTAATGTTGAGATTTCTAAAAATGACGGTGGCGGAAGACGTGACCACAACAACCGTGGCGGAAGACGTGATTCTGGAAGAAGAGAAGGAAACTTCGCTCCAAGACGTGAAGGCGGATTCAGAAGCGATAGAGGTTCTTCAAGAGACGGAGGTTCACGCGAAGGCGGATCTCGTGATGGAGGTTTCAGAAGCGACAGAAACTCATCTCCAAGAAGAGAAGGCGGTTTTAGAAGCTCTGCTCCAAGAAACGAAGGCGGTTCAGATAGAGCTCCAAGACGTTCTGAAAACTTCGGAGACAGCTCAAGACCAAGAAGATCAAGAAGAGATTAATAATTCAATTTCTTAAAATACAAAATCCCAAATTCCAATTTTATACGGAATTTGGGATTTTTTCTTATATCCAATAATCTTATCAATGTCTTTGTTAATTTTCTTATAATTAAATTCCAAGACTGCGAGATATTTAATCCCTATTTACTACTTTTAGAGCTTTAAATCAGGATATGAAATATTTCGCAATTTTCTTTTTTACACTTCTCGCTAACATTGGTTTTGCGCAAGATACGCAAGATGCACAGCCAACAGTTCCACAAAGAGTTTCAGGTTACGTTATCAATGACGACAGCAAACAACCGCTTGCTGGAGTAAATATCATTAACACCAACAAAGTGCGTGGTGCAAAATCTGACGAAAAAGGATATTTTGAAATTGATGTACAAGTCAACGATACGCTACATTTTTCTATCCTAGGATTTCAATCTCTAAGAATCAGAGTTACAAATGACTGGATTAAAAATAAAGTAACTAGAATTCAGCTTACCGAAAAAGCAATTGCTTTGGAAGAGGTTGTTATCGCTCCGTTCTCTCTAACAGGATATCTTGAAATTGACTCAAAATTAATTCCAACAAAAGAGAACTATCGTTATAGCATTTCAGGTTTAACGCAAGGTTATGAAGCCGGAGAATATGCTCCAAATGCCTTTGGAAAAGTCCTCGGTTCGATTTTCAATCCCGCCGACATGCTCTATAATTTCTTCGGAAAAAACGGAAAAGAACTCAAGAAGCTGAAGGAAATGAAAAAAGATGATACTGTACGAACACTTTTAGAATCTAAATACGATCGTGAAACCGTTGCTGTATTATTAGGAATCAGCAAGGACGAAATCCCTGAAATTATGCATCGTTGCAACTATTCAGATTCTTTCATCCAAACTGCAAACGACCTCCAGATTATGGATGCAATAAGCGCTTGTTATGAACAATATAAAGTTTTGAAACGAAATTAAAACTCACAACATAAAAAATCAATCCTCATTTTTAAAACTGAGGATTTTTTTTTGTTTTAGATATAACTATTAACTACCAAAACCATAAAAAAAATGTCTACAATACCTTTTCAGACGATTGATTGGAGTCAAATCGAAAAAACAGAACACATAGGAGAAACGGGAACTGCTTATTGGCAGACCATACAATTAGGAGGTCTACGTGTTCGAAAAGTTGTTTACAGTAAAAATTATCTTGCTGATCACTGGTGCCAAAAAGGACACATTGTGCATTGCTTGAAAGGGGATTTCATCAGCGAATTAGATAACGGTAAAAAAATAACATTAACAAAAGGAATGACTTATATTGTTTCTGACGACATGAGTTCTCATCGCTCTATTACAACTAAAGGTGTCGAATTGCTAATAATAGACGGGGACTTTTTAAATTAGTCTAGTCTCAGTTTACAGTCTCAGTTTACAGTTTTACAAAACTGAACACTGAGACTGCGACTGAAAACTATTTATTTAACTGGTATATTTGAAAGAATTTCCAATACGAATTTCCAGTATTTCTGTGCAGAAGAAATACTTGCTCTTTCATCTGGAGAATGCGCTCCATGAATAGTTGGTCCAAAAGAAATCATATCCATATCTGGATAATTTGTCCCTAAAATTCCGCACTCTAAACCTGCATGGCAAGCTACAACTTTTGGCTGTTCACCATTTTGTTTTTCGTATATCTCTTTTAAAACTTCTAAGATTTCAGAATTTACATTAGGCGTCCATCCTGGATATGAACCAGAAAGTTCAACTTCACATCCAACTAATTCAAAAGCAGAACGTAAAGAATTAGCCAAATCAAATTTTGAAGATTCAACAGAAGAACGCGTTAAACATCCTACTAAGATTTCTCCATCTTTAATAACAACTCGAGCAATATTATTTGAAGTTTCAACCAAATCAGCCATATCGGCGCTCATTCTATAAACTCCATTCTGAGCTGCATAAATCGCTCTGACAATACCTTCTTGAACACCTAAATCCATCACTTTTTCTGGCAATTCACCTTTCACTATTTCAATAGTCAAATTAGGTTCAGTTGTTTTATATTCAGCTTTAATATCAGAAATGATTTCCTGCATATCATATACGTAAGCTTCATCAAACATTTGAGAAATGATTACTTTGGCAACGCTTTCTCTAGGAATTGCATTTCTAAGACTTCCTCCATTAATTTCAACAATCTGTAAACCAAAGTTTTCAAACGCATCAAATAATAAACGGTTCATAATCTTATTGGCATTCCCTAAACCTTTATGAATATCCATTCCTGAATGTCCACCGTTCAAGCCTTTTACTGTAATAGTATAACCAACAGAACCTTCTGGAACTTCTTCTTCATGATATGTTCTTGTTGCTGTTACATCAATTCCACCAGCACATCCAATATCAATTTCATCATCTTCTTCAGTATCCAAATTCAATAAAATCTGACCTTGCAAAATTCCACCTTTAAGATTTAGAGCTCCAGTCATTCCAGTTTCTTCATCAATGGTAAATAAGGCTTCGATTGCAGGATGTGGAATATCTTTGCTTTCTAGAATAGCCATAATAGTCGCCACTCCAAGTCCATTATCTGCTCCAAGTGTTGTGCCGCGCGCGCGAACCCAATCACCATCAACATACATATCGATTCCTTGAGTATCAAAATCAAAAACTGTATCTGCATTTTTTTGGTGCACCATATCTAAATGCCCCTGCATTACGATTGCCTTACGATTTTCCATTCCTGGAGTTGCCGGTTTTCTGATGATTACGTTTCTGATTTCATCTTCGAAAGTTTCCAGACCTAAGCTATTTCCAAAGTTCTTCATAAACTCAATTACACGCTCTTCTTTCTTTGATGGGCGGGGAACAGCATTTAAATCTGTAAATTTGTTCCAAAGCGCTTTTGGTTCCAGATTTCTTACTTCTTGACTCATTATATTTTGTTTGATGTTTAACAATTAAGAGCTTCAAAGTTACAAAGTTTAATTGCTTTTTTTGCCACGAATTGCACGAATTAGCACAAATTAAAATGGCTCTAAAATTGAATAAATCGATAATTAGCGAAAATTCGTAGAATTCACAACGAACTTTTTTCAATCATTGGATATTGTATTTATATTTACGCATCTAAAAATTACGCTGTGAAATCAAAATACGTCCTACCTTTATTTCTCTTAGTTCAAATTATTTTTTATAAAATCCTTCCCTACTTTCCAGATTTTGTGGAAGGTTTTTATAGCAAAAACTTATTTGTTAGAATTTCCCATTTTTCAAGAACACTTTTAGGCAAAGTTCCATTTTCTGTTGGCGACATCATTTATACTCTTTTACTAATTTCTATAATTGGCTGGTTTTGGAAAATCAGAAAAACTTGGAGAACAGATTGGAAAGATCACCTTCTAACAATGTTGGGTAAGATTTCTGTTTTTTACTTTTTCTTCCATCTGCTTTGGGCTTTCAATTATTATCGCAAACCTCTTTTTGAAAAAATGGAAATCAAGAGAGAATATACTGATGCTGATCTTTTAAATTTCACTAAAAGATTAATTGCTAAGACAAATGAAGTTCAGTTTCAAATAACAAAAAATGACAGTGCTAAAGTTGTTTTTCCATACTCTCAAAAAGAATCATTTCAGTTGATTTTAAACGGTTATGATAATTTAGCGAAAGAACATCCTTATTTCAAATATGAAACTTTAAGCGTAAAAAAATCATTATTCAGTGTTCCATTGACTTATATGGGCTTTGGAGGTTACTTAAATCCTTTTACAAACGAAGCTCAGATTAATTATTTATTGCCAATGCATAACTTCCCTCTCACCACATCTCACGAAATGGCACATCAGATTGGTTTTGCTAGTGAAAGTGAATGCAATTTTATTGGCCTTTTGGCTTCTGTCAAAAATGACAATTTATACTATCAATATTCAGGATATAGTTTTACTTTAAGCTATTGTTTAGGAATTTGGAAATATAAAAATGAAAAGATATTTAACCAATTAAAGAAAACCGTTCACGTTGGAATTTTAAAAAACTTTCAAGAAAGCGATGATTTCTGGAAAAAATACGACACCTTTATAGACAAAGGTTTTCATTTTCTATGGGATAATTTTTTAAAAACCAATAATCAGAAAGATGGAATGGAAAGCTATAGTAAGTTCATCGATTTGACGATTAATTACTATAAAACAAGAGAACTATAAAGTTTGCCACGAATTACACAAATTAGCACAAATTTTAGAAAACTCAACTTTAATCTATTCAATTTGAGAAGTAATTCGAGAAATTTGAGTAATTCGTGGCAAAAAATAAAACATCAACTGTAACAAAAATGATTTCATAACTACTAATATAAATATGAGCGAAAATCTAGAACAGTCATTTGTTGCGCAGCTGCAGGCAAATCAGAATATAATCCACAAGATTTGTAGATTATATACTGCTGGCGAAGATGCTCATAAAGATCTGTTTCAAGAGATTACTATTCAGCTTTGGAAAGCTTATCCAAAATTTAGAGGTGACAGCAAATTTTCGACTTGGACCTATCGTGTTGCCTTAAACACAGCGATTACCTTATACCGCAAAACCAAAAGAACTATATCGACCGTAGATTATGAAAATCATCAGCATTTTGTAAAAGATGTTGACTACAATTATGAAGAAGAAGAACAGATTAAATTGATGTACAAAGCAGTTTATCAATTGAATGACATCGAAAAGGCATTAGTTTTTATGTATTTAGAAGACAAAGATTATCAAGAAATAGCTGAAACCCTAGGAATCAGTGAAGTGAATGCGCGCGTGAAAATGAACAGAATCAAGGGGAAACTTAAAAAAATACTAAATCCTTAAAAATTATTATGAAAGAACTGGATTTACTAAAAAAAGACTGGCAAAAGAACTCTGATTCTTTTCAACAAATTTCTGAAAACGAAATCTATAAGATGATTCACAGAAAATCATCTTCCATTGTAAAATGGATTTTGATTATCAGTATTTTGGAAATTTCGTTTTGGACTTTTTCAAACATTTTTATCAATACAGATGATGTCTTGCACAAAATGAATCATCCTGAAATTGTAACAGCTTTAGAGTTTCTAACCTATTTCAATTATGTTGTAGTTTTAATTTTTGTCTACATCTTCTATAAAAATTACAAAACAATTTCGACCACAATAGCCACAAAATCTTTAATGAGCGCTATTTTAAAAACACGCAAAACGGTTCAATATTATGTTTGGTATAATTTAGGAATGATCGTAATTACAGCCATTTTAAGCTTCTTTATTGCTTTTGTCTACAATCCAGATATGGAATTTCTGAGAGAAAAATTAGCCATGAACGGAAAAGCTATGTTTGTTACAATCGGTATATTATTCCTAGTAATATTAGGCTTCTTTGGATTGTTCTGGTGTTTTTACAGAATTATTTATGGAACGCTTTTAAGACGATTATACGCCAACTATAAAGAGTTGAAGAAGATAGATTTTTGAAAAAGGTCCTAAGGTTCTGAGATGCTAAGGTTCTAAGTTTTTTTGAACAACTCTGACGCTACAGAACAAATAAATTCTATGTCACCCTGAGCGAAGTCGAAGGGCAGAAAGTTAGGCTTCGACTTCGCTCAGCCAGACAAAGCAAACTTGAAACCTGAAACTTAAAACAAGAAAAAACTATATTAATAATCCCATTGTCTCATTTTGTTAAGCTCTTCTTGTGCTTTTATCTCTTCAGCTGGAATAACTTTTAAAAATGATGGATGTTGTTCGATTGCGTATTCTACTTTTTCTACGATTTGTTCGATAGTATCATTTTCATAATCAATATCAAGAGGTTCTTTGATTATGAAAGATTGCAGAATTCCTTTTTTCTTCATTCGAAGTCCTTTTTTATCAAATGATCTTCTAAAACCATCAATCACAATAGGAATAACAAGCGGTTTGTGCTGTTTGATGATATGTGCAGTTCCTTTACGAACAGGCTTAAACGATTTTGTAGTTCCTTGAGGAAAAGTAATCACCCAACCATCTTCAAGTGCAATCCTGATATTTTCTGTGTCGTTCGGGTTTACATCACGTTTTTCAGTCACGTCAACTCCTTTAGAACGCCATGTTCGTTCTACTGTTATTGCACCAACATAAGCTAAAATTCTAGGCAATAATCCAGCTTGCATCGTTTCTTTGGCTGCCACATAATAAATATTCATTTTTGGCTGCCATAAATAGCCAATATTTTTAATTGTGTCTTGACGTCCTGATAAACTGGCGTTAAAGACATGAAACATCGCTACAACGTCTGCAAAATAAGTCTGGTGATTGGAAATAAATAAAACATTAGTATCTGGAAGCGTTTTAATAATTTCAGATCCTTCAATCTGCAATTCATTAAAACCTCTATATCGCTTATGAGTCATGGCACCTAGAATTCGGATCAACCATTTCTTGATGAATAATATATGCCCAAAAGGATTTCGTTTAAACAATCCCATAACTAATTTATCTTATTTTTTTGTTAGGTCGCAAACATACAAAAATTATTCTTTTAGCAACACTATAAAACAATTTCTCCAATTAAGAGGTATCCAAATGAATATCAAATCATTAAGTAAACTTTATCAAATTTATTTTGTCATCGCTTCTTTTAAGACATCTCGCAATTCACTCAAAATCATTGCCGTGGCTCCCCAAACAACATGATTCTGAATGTTAAAAGCAGGAACTAAAATATTTGCCCCATAAGAAGTTGATAATCTGGCTTCGATAACAATATCATCATTTAAAAAAACAGATAAGGGCAGTTCGATAATTCCAGCAACTTCTCTTATATCAGGATAAAAAGAAAGTTCCTCTGTTGCAATTCCTAAAAATGGATGTACCAAAAAATTACTTGGCGGAATATACATCGGAGAGAAATGTTTAATAATATCTATTTTATCGCTTGTAATTCCGACTTCTTCATGTGTCTCTCTAAGCGCTGTGGCTTCAAAATTTAAATCTTCTTTTTCATATTTCCCTCCCGGAAATGCAATCTGAGCCGAATGAACGCCATCATAAGCATTTCTAACAATCAAAACCAGATGTGTTTTTTCCTGTTTAGGATAAAACAGCATCATTACTCCCGCCATTCTAGCGTTTAATGCATTTATATCAAGATTTTTTAATCCCTCTATACGCTCTTTTGGAGCCATTTTTAAATGTGAGGTTACTGCTGGCAGCTCTACAGGAATTATATTGGGAACATATTTCAAAAAGTCTTGAAAATTCATAATCAAAGCTTATTTTTGTACTTTCAAATAAAACATAAATATACTCCAGAAAACGCAGTGCCACAAGTTTTCTATTATTAAAGCCTAAAAAAATGTACAGCAAAGAAGAATCGCAAAGAATAAAAAGAGAATTTTGGGTAGCATTTGCCGAGAAATATCCTCGCAAATGGGTACTTTATGACACAAAGATCAAAGACTTTTCTTTTAAGTTTTATGTTGACAATAAAAAGGCTCAGGTTTTAATTGATATCGAACAGCGAAGCGATGAAAAACGCATTGCTTATTTTGAAAAACTAGAAGCTTTAAAAAATATTCTAGAAGAAGAATTTATTAAAGATTTAGTTTTCGAAAAAAATTATACTCTAGAAAGTGGTAAAACCATCAGTAGAATCTGGGTTGAAAAGCTCGGTGTTGGTTTCAGCAATAAAAATACTTGGGATACTATTTTTGATTTTTTCAACGAAAATATGCACGCTCTGGAAATGTTCTATTTAGAATATGACGAATTTATTAAGGATGTGGAAAATTGAGATTCTAAGATACTAAGGTACTGAGTTACTAAGCTCTGACTTTATATAGCAGACCCGACAGGTTTTAAAAACCTGTCGGGATTATTATTTTATCTAAATCCTAAAAAAACTTAGCATCTTAGAAGCTTAGCACCTTAACTAAACAGTAATAATATTATACACAATTATATGATCGTCATAATTAATATAAAGCTGTTTTCTGTAGTCTTGTTTTTTACGGGTAATAATTGACAATTTGCATTCTTTTCCGTCATTATCTTTGCAAATAAAAGAATAGGTAATATCAGTATCATTTTCTTCTCTTTCAATGTAATCTAAAATACTGTAAAGCTGTATTTCTTGAGAATAAACTACAATTCTATGCTTATTGGTATCTAAAACTACCGAAAGATTTACCAAATCTAGATTTGACCACTCACCCCACTTTCCTCTTTCGTTTTTTTCTAGAACGCTAAATCCTGAGGTTTTAAAATGATAAGACTGACTCTGAATCTGTTGCAATCCAAAAATAAAAAACAATAACAATATATAGGGGCGTAGAGAATTCATAAAATTTTTCGTGTAGTCAATTAAAACTCAAATGTACTCTTTTCTTTGGATGCGGTTTCAAATTCGGCTATCATTTGTTGAACAATTTCTTCAACTGGCAAAATTTTGTGAATCAGACCTGCTACCTGTCCAATTTCTAATTCTCCCTCTTCCAAATCTCCTTCAAACATTCCTCTTTTGGCTCTTGCTCTTCCTAAAAGCTGAACCAATTCTTCTTTAGAAGGGCATTTTTGATACAGATCCTGGACGTCCTGATAAAATTTATTCTTTATCAATCGAACAGGCGCTAATTCTTTCAAAGTCAACTGCGTACCTCCTTCTATAGTACTAACTATTGTTTCTTTAAAATTATTGTGTGAAGAAGATTCTATAGATGCCGCAAAACGGCTTCCAACCTGAACACCATCAGCTCCCAAAACCATTGCAGCCAACATTCCTCTTCCTGTAGCGATTCCTCCTGCTGCGATTAATGGAATTTGTATTTTTTCCTTTACCATAGGAATCAAAGTCAAAGTAGTGGTTTCTTCACGCCCGTTGTGCCCGCCTGCCTCAAATCCTTCAGCCACAACTGCATCTACGCCTGCATCTTGTGCTTTCAAAGCAAAAATACTGCTGCTAACCACATGAACAACTGTAATCCCTTTTTCTTTCAAAAATGAAGTCCAAGTTTTTGGATTTCCAGCGGAAGTAAAGACAATTTTTACGCCTTCTTCGACTACAATATTCATAATTTCTTCAATATTGGGGTATAACATCGGAATGTTAACTCCAAAAGGCTTGTCGGTTGCTTTTTTGCATTTCTGAATGTGTTCTCGTAAAACTTCTGGATACATAGAACCTGCACCAATAAGCCCTAAACCTCCCGCATTGCTGACTGCCGAAGCTAATTTGTAACCGCTGTTCCAGATCATTCCGCCTTGAATGATTGGGTATTTTATATTAAAAAGCTGAGTGATCTTATTCATTAAAATTATTGCTTGATTATTTTCCCTGTTTTATGCAGATTATCAGCATCAAAACTATACAAATACAATCCGCTTTGAAGCGATTGCAGAGAAAGAACTGGATTTGAATTATTGATTTTTTCTTCTATTAATTTTTGCCCTAAGATAGAATAAATGGTTACTGATGCAGTGTTGTTTTCATTTAAAAAAGAAAACGAAACTTCATTTTTAGTCGGATTTGGATATACTGCAAACGAAGCCTCTGCAATAAAACTGTCAACACTTAACGCTGCACCAAAATTTGGAATTCCATATCCATAATTATTATCTGGATTCGCATATCGATCAGCAGAACTCAAAATCATCTGTCTGATTTCTTTGTTTGTTTTTGATGGAAATGCTTGCCATAAAGAAGCTGCCATTCCTGCCATTATCGGACAAGAAAATGAAGTTCCACTTGCTGTAACAATATTCCCATTTGCATCAGAAACCGTAGCTGATGCTCCTTTTGCCATAACATCGGGTTTTACTCTACCATCATAACTTGGCCCGATTGAACTAGAACCAGCTTTTACTTTAGAAGCATTAACAGAACCGATTGCTAATACAGAAACAGCATCTGCAGGGGCTCCAATATGATTTTCTGGCTGGTTTCCTTCATTTCCAGCAGAAGCCAAAACCAATATTCCTTTACTAAAAGCAATCTCTGCACCACGAGAAATAAAGGTCGTAATTCCGTTCATCTCGCTATAGGTATGATTGTATCTAATTTCATCTCTATACAAAAAATATCCTAGTGAAGTAGTTATGATATCAACACCTAAAGCATCTGCTTTTTCTGCCGCTTCGACCCAAAGCGATTCTTCTAACGGAATCTCCTGTGCATCAATTTCTGTGATAAAAAGGTAATACGATGCATTTGGAGCTGTTCCTACCAAAGAATTTACCGTATAACCTCCCATAGTTGAAAGCACCGAAGTTCCATGAGAGCCACCTGTGTAAAAATTGCTGTTTCTGGTAGTATAATCGTAACCGCCTAGAATTTTATTATTATTTCTGAGATTTTCAAAAGGTTGAGCTGTATTCACGCCTGGAAAACCTGCATCCATAACAGCTATGATTTTCCCCTCTCCGGTATAATTCTGCTGATGCAAAACTTGTCCGTTCAGCATCTGAATTTGATTTGCCGAATTTCCGTAAGAGTAATCAATTGCCGTTTTTAATTTATCATGAGTCTGATTAATAGACGCTTCAGAAACTCTTTTTCCTGTAGTATTTAAAGTTTTGTCAGCAAACTCAATTCTGGAAACAAAAGACAGTGATTTTAAAGCATTAATATTGGTCTGAGTTCCCTCAATATGAAGTGCATTCAGCCATTTTGATCGCGCTTTTACGATAATTCCCGTGCTTGAAGTAATTTGATTTACATACGCAGTTTCTAAAGGAGCGTCAGTAATAGCTAAAGCAATATTTTGATTCGTTCTTCGATCCAAAGCTCTTTGAGAAAGTTCGCTTAACGGATTATCATAAAAGGCTTGTGCATTTGGCTTACCATTAAAATAAACCCATGCATCTTCTTGCGAAAATACCGTAAATGAAAGAAGTAATAAAAGAAAAGTAAAGTTATATCTCATCGTTTTACACCTTTAAGGGATTCACTCCCAAATAAAGTATAAAGCTAAGAAATTACTCCCGAACCAACTAATTCATTTTCTAAATACCAAGCAACAAATTGTCCTTCTGTAATAGCAGACTGCGGTTCTTCAAACTCCACGTACATTCCGTCCTCAAATTGATACAAAACAGCTTTTTGCAATGGCTGACGATAACGGATTCTTGCCATCACTTCCATATTTTCTCCTGCTTTTAGCGTCATATCTTCTCTAACCCAATGTACTTCAGATTGTCCAACAAAAAGTGCTTTTTTAAACAAACCTGGATGCTCGCTAGACATACCTGTATAAATGGTATTGGTCTCTACATCGGTCGCAATTACAAATAAAGGATCTGTTGTTCCTCCTACATTCAAACCTTTTCTTTGTCCAACTGTAAAATAATGAGCTCCTTGGTGTTTTCCAACTACTTTTCCCATTGTGGGAATATAATCAAGCTTTTGAGATTCTAGCTTTAATCTTTCTTCTAAAGAAAGTTCAGCCGATTTCTCAATAGCATAGATTGGATCATTTTTATCTACTTGAACAATTTTACCTTCTTTAGGCTGTAATTTTTGCTGTAAAAATTCGGGAAGACGAACTTTTCCAATGAAACATAAACCTTGAGAATCTTTCTTTTCTGCTGTAACCAATTCCATTTCAGCAGCAATTTCACGCACTTCTGGTTTTGTCAAAGCTCCGATAGGAAACAAGGCTTTTGACAATTGTTCTTGCGACAATTGGCATAAGAAATAAGATTGATCTTTGTTAACGTCATTTCCAGCAATCAATTGATACACCGGTTTTCCGTCTACTTCAATTTCACTTTTTTGGCAGTAATGTCCTGTGGCCACATAATCAGCTCCAAGACTTAAAGCGATTTTCATAAACACATCAAATTTGATTTCGCGGTTACAAAGCACGTCAGGATTTGGAGTTCTTCCTTTTTCATATTCGTTAAACATGTAGTCAACGATTTTTTCTTTGTATTCTTCACTCAAATCAACTGTTTGAAACGGTATTCCAAGCTTTTCAGCAACAAGCAAAGCGTCGTTACTGTCTTCAAGCCAAGGGCATTCGTTCGAAATAGTAACCGAATCATCGTGCCAGTTCTTCATGAAAAGACCAATAACTTCGTATCCTTGCTGCTGCAATAAATATGCTGCAACACTAGAATCTACTCCACCTGAAAGTCCAACAACTACTCGTTTCATTTTGAATGTTTAATTTTTTAAGGTTGCAAAGGTACGCCAAATAATAGAAAATTTCACCATGGTTTTCATTAGTTTAAGTAATCCCGCGGTAGATAAAACTTATTCGGTTTTTGCTCGTTGGGCGAAATAGAAGAAAAATCAAATTTAATCTGCTAAAATCTCTTAAAATCTGCGTGAAATACTTTTTTTCGAGCGATATTTTCACGCAGATTTATACAGAATAAAGCAAATTTGCAAAGATTTAAATTTAATTGGACGAGGTAAAATTGACAAAAACAATTTCACTCAATGAGTTCTTTTTTTAATTACATTTAATCATCTATTTGTATTGTATGAAAAAATTCATTTACAGCTTATTTTTCCTTTTCATCTTAACCTCGCTAAGTGCGCAGCGATTTAGCGCGTCACTGCCAAATTATGAAGCTTACAAGGCATTTAGAGGAAAACCATTGTCTGATAAATTTTCGAATATCGAATCTGTAAAAGTGATTTATGATCTTAGAGAACAGAAAATGTATTATTTCAACAGTAGTGTTATTTTACTTCACTATGATTTTGTTGTTAATTATTTAGGCTACAGTCAAGATCTTGAAATATTTAATAATGAAAATTATAGCGATACGGAGAAAAACAGAGATTTCCTTCTCGGAAATTTAAATCATATAAAAGGAACTGACAAATGGATTTTTGAACTCGCTGCGTCCGATCATATGCCTTTGCCATTGATTGAACGTTTTTTCAATATGGTTAAAAATTCCACATTTATTGGCGAAAAACTAAAATTTTATCTGAATAATCCAGAAATGATGGAATGGTTTCAGCAGCAGAAATTCAAAATTCCGTGTATAAAATCAGATTATATTTTTGGCGAAATCAAATATCAAGAAGTTGTTCGAGGCAGTAATGTTGGAATTCTAAAAAAATACAAAATCAAAGAACTGGAAACCATAAAACCTAACTCTGATGAAATCATTATTTTAGACGGAACGCCAGATATTCTTCCAAATGTGCGAGGAATTATTGTAAACGAACTTCAAACTCCGTTAAGCCATTTGGTTCTTTTAGGAAAAAACAGAAAGATTCCGATTATGGCTTACACTGCTATTGAAAAAGATAACAACATCGAAAGACTGCTTTCTAAAAAAGTAGAATTAAAAATAGAAGTCGATACTTTTTTCATAAAAGAAACAACTAAAAAAATCCCAGTAAAATCTGCCGGAAAAAAGAAAAAACTAACAATTGACAATTCTGTAACTGACTTAATCAACTTATCTGAAATTCCCAAAAAAGGAGTAAATTATATTGGTTCGAAAGCTCAAAACATGGCATATTTAATTGCAATTTCGAAAGAAATTCCGTTTAAAGTTCCAGAAAATGCGCATGCTATTCCGTTTTATTTTTATACTCAACACATTCAAAAACCTACTATTTCTCCCTTAATTACCGAACTTTTAGCCTATCCGCATAAAGATTCAACGGTATGGATTAACAAACAATTGAAAAAGATCAGAGATGCCATTAAAAAAGAAAACGCGGATCCAACTTTAATAGCCAAACTCAATGAAACTTTTAAAGATGCGAAATTCAAAAATTTCAGATTTCGTTCTTCTACAAATGCCGAAGATCTAGATGATTTTAATGGCGCCGGATTGTACGATTCTAAAACAGGAATTATAGGCGATTCCATCAAAACTTTCGAAAAAGCCATCAAACAAGTTTGGGCAAGTGTTTGGAATGAGGCTTCTTATAACGAAAGAGAACTTTTTGGAATTGATCAGCAAAATATTGCCATGGGAGTTTTAGTGCATCGTTCGTTTCCTGACGAATTAGCAAATGGTGTTATTATCACCAAAAATATATTCAGAGAGAACTTTCCTGGAATTACGGTTAATGTTCAAAAAGGAGAAAACTCGGTTGTAAAACCCGAAAAAGGAGAAATCTGCGAACAATTTGTTGCTTATCATTTTAATGACGGAAAAGACGAAACCGACTTTGATATTGATTATACTTCCAATTCAAATCTGAATAATAACGAACCTTTATTGACTCGAAAAGAAATGAGCAATTTGTATGATGTGAGCAAAAAAATTGAAACCAAAATGTATCGATATTGGCGTAAAAACTTGTTTCATCCTGTCGATATAGAATTTAAAATTGTAGGCGAAAAAAGAGATTTGTACATCAAACAAGTCCGCCCGTTTAATGACTAATAGAAAACTAATAAATCTATTTCGTTGGCCGCTGTGTTAATTAAGACAATTCTAAAATCAAAATCTTCAATCTTAATTTTCTCTTGAATTGATTTTCTAATTATTTCGGAGTTTAAAGAAAAGTTTTCGTCAAGCGGAATTTTCACATCTACAGAATTCAGATATTTTGAAGCTTTTTTGTTGACAATAATTGAAGCGACAATATAAAATCCGATAATAATAATTTGAAAAAACAATAATAATTCAATCTTTTCAAACGGATACATAATGTCTAAAATAGACAGCGTAATTGTTGCGAAAAGAAAGATGATTGCGTTTACAGTAAAAGATTGTGTTCTAAAACGAAGTATCGAAAAAATCGCAAAGAGACCAAAACCAATTCCGACTCCAATTTCGATTTTTGTAAAAAGATAACAGAGCGAAAAAGTACAAAGCCCAACAATAACCATCAACGGATTTATGGTTGCATTATCTTTTCTGTTGGAAAAAAAATACAGAACTAAAATTGAGCAAAACAACAGTGAAAATCGTCCTAAAAGTTCATTTAAATCCATTGGTTAGAATAATTGGTTAATCAAATGTAAACAATTTATTCTTTACCTATTTTATTTTTTAATGAATGAATTCTGAACTTTTTAGACTATTACTTTTTCGGCGCTGGGCCTTTTTCAGAAGCTTTATTCGTGTTTTTAGGATCGCTCATATTCACTTCTTTCACTAATTTTCCTTTTTGATAAAACTGCCAGATTCCAGCTTTTTTACCGTTTACAAATTTCCCTTTTGAAGCAATCGATTTATCTGAATCATAAAAAACGGTCTCTCCGTTGTATTCATTATTTCTAAAATAAGATTCTTCCAAAAGCGTTCCGTCTTGTCCTATTTTTTTATAAGGGCCCTCTTTTAAACCATTTTTATACGTCATCTCTTCTGCAATTTGAGCATTTGGATAATAAATCGTTCTTAAGCCTTCCAGTTTTCCATTTTTATAATTTTCAACTGTCATCAAAACTTTAGACGCTTTATGATAATATTTCCATTCGCCTTCACGCGCTTTCCCGATCTCTTTTCCTTCGCTCACTTTATTTTTTCCCTGATCATAAAAAATAGTATACGAACTTCCATCATTTGCGCTAAAATCTCTTGTCGCTACAATGTCACCTTTTTTTGTATCATCAAAAAACTTAAAAACTCCAGTTTCTTTTCCATGATCAAAAGTTCCTTCGTAGCGAGGGCGCTTAGATTCGGCATAAGTACCTTTCCAAAGTCCGTCTTTTTTTCCAGCTGCGTCAACTTTATTAATATCAGTTTGAGCATTTGAAACTAATGCTGTCAGGAATAATAATCCAAATATGATTTTTTTTGAGGTCATGGTAAATTCTATTTTTAAGCTTAACGAAAATCTTAATTATAAAGTATAATGGTATAAAAAAATCCCGATAAATCGAGATTTTTTTATTTAGAATTATTTCTTTTTCTTATTCTGAGCTTTTGCTGCTTCCTGTTGTTCCATTACTTCTTGAAGACGCTGTTGGAACTTACTTGGTTTCTTAGGCTCTCTTTGTTTGTTTTCTTGAATCTGAGCGTGAATTTTATCACTGTCTACAATATAATTCTTAATAACAAACATAATTCCGATTGTAATTAAGTTCGAAATAAAGTTGTATAAAGATAATCCAGAACCGTAGTTATTGAAGAAAATTAACATCATTAATGGCGAAACATAAATCATGATTTTCATCATTTTTGCCATATCTGGCATACCTTCTTGCTGAGGCGCTGCCATTTGTTGGTCTCCCGAAGTCATTTTCATGTAGAAGAAAATCGCAATTGCTGCCAAGATTGGGAACAAACTGATATGGTCTCCATACATCGGAATGTTGAATGGTAATTTTACAATCGAGTCAAAAGAAGATAAATCGTCTGCCCAAAGGAAGCTTTTTTGTCTTAATTCGAATGCTGCAGGGAAAAACTGGAACGATGCATACATGAAAGGCAATTGAATCAATGCCGGAATACATCCTGCCATTGGGTTTACACCTGCTTTGTTGTACAGTTTCATTGTTTCCTGTTGTTTCTTCATTGGGTCTTTTTTGAATTTTTCTCCCAACTCTGCAATATCAGGTCTTAAAACTTTCATTTTAGCCTGAGACAAGAATGACTTATAGGTAATTGGCGACATAGCCAATTTGATAACAATTGTAAAAATAATGATTGCAATTCCTAACGACAATCCAATTGTTGAGCTTAAGAACCCAAATAATGGAATGAAAATCCATTTGTTGATCCATCCGAAGATTCCCCATCCTAATGGTATAATCTTTTCGAAGTTTTTATCGTAAGCTTTTAATGTTTTATAATCTGCAGGACCCATATACAAATTCATTTTGTAATCGATCTCTCCGTTTGAAAACGCTAAAGGCAAATTAGCTCTAAACTGTTTAGTGAAAACAGTATCGATTTTTTCGTCTTTAACTAAATCATCAGATTGCAATTTTGAAGTTTCAAAAGGTTTTTCTGTAGATAAAATAGTGGTAAAGAAATGCTGTTTAAAAGCTACATAACTTACTTTTTCAGGAGTTTCTTCTTTCCCTTGTCCGTGTTGGCTTACGTTATTGTATTTTGATTCTTCGTATTTAAAATCAATTTGCGCATAACGGTTTTCGTAAGCTACACTTTTCTCATTTCTATATGTTTTTAAATCCCATTGCAAATCAACTGGTTTTGCAGAATTTAAAACTCTGTTTAATCCTTGAGAACGAATATCAAAACCAACTAAGTAATCGCTTGGCTTAAGGATGTATTTATATTCTAAAAATTCATTTGCTCCAGCTTTCAAACGCATAGAAAGAACTTGGTCTGCACCAATTTTTTCTAATGTTGGTTCGAAATACAGATCTTTAGAATTTAATGTTCTATTGTCTGTTGTAAGAAGCTGTAAATTTAGGTTTGAGTTGTTGTTTTTGATTAACTCAACTAATTGTCCAGAACCTTTTTTTAATCTTTCGAATTCTTTTAAAGTAGCTTCAACAATATATCCACCTTTATTAGCAATCTTTAATTTTAATTTTTCATTTTCGATTGTAGTAAAAGCTTCTTTTGCAGAAGGAAGTGTTGCAGAATAAGCAAATCCTCCTAAAGTTTTTTGCAATTGAGCCAATTGAACTGTATCTCCAGGAGTTACAGCTGCAGCTGGTAATGACGCAGTTTTAGCTTTATCTGCTTTTGCTTGTGCTTCTTGTTTAGCAACTAATTCTTTCTTGGCTTTTTCAGCAGCGATTTCTTTTTCAGAAGGCTGATTTTGGTACATAATCCAAATCAAAATTCCAAAGATCAATACAAAACCAATGATTGAATTGAGGTCTAATTTTTTTTCTTCCATTATAATTTAAAAAAGTTATTCATTGAAGCTTATTAGTAATGAGTTTGTCTCAAAAGTTACAAGTTTCTCAAAATATTAATTACTGTTTTTTATGTGCATTTACTGCAGCTGCCACAAAGTTTACAAAGATTGGGTGCGGATTTGCAACTGTACTCTTGTATTCTGGGTGGTATTGTACACCAATGAAGAATGGGTGGTTTTCTAGCTCTACAATTTCTACTAAACCTGTATCAGGGTTAACTCCAGAAGCTTTTAAACCAGCTTTTTGCAATTCATCAGCATATTTATTGTTGTACTCATAACGGTGGCGGTGACGCTCCGAAATAGTTTTTTCTCCGTAAATTCTATACGCTAAAGTATCTGGTTTAATATCACATTTCCAAGCTCCTAAACGCATTGTTCCTCCTTTGTCGGTTACATTTTTTTGCTCTTCCATCAAACTCACAACCGGATGAGACGTTTTGTCGTTCATTTCAGTAGAATTCGCTTCAGCGTAACCTAAAATATTTCTAGAATATTCGATAACAGACATTTGCATTCCTAAACAAATTCCGAAAAAAGGAATATTGTTTTCACGTACAAAACGAACTGCTTCGATTTTTCCTTCAATACCTCTTTCTCCAAAACCTGGAGCAACTAAAACTCCGTCAAGAGTTCCTAATTTCTCTGCCACATTCTCAGCATTAATATGCTCTGAGTGAATAGAAATTACGTTTACTTTAGTTTCATTTGCAGCTCCTGCATGGATAAACGCCTCTAAAATAGATTTGTAACAATCCTGCATTTCTACATATTTTCCAACCAAACCAATGTTTACAGTTTGTTTTGGACTTTTTAATCTTTTTAAGAAAGTATTCCAGTTTTTAAGATCTGGAGATGCTTTTTTAGGCAAATCTAATTTCTTTAAAGCCACAACATCTAATCCTTCTTCAAGCATTAAATTTGGAACTTCATATATAGTAGAAGCATCAATTGACTGAATAACCGCTTCTTTCTTCACATTACAGAATAAAGCTAATTTCTGGCGTAATTCCTGAGACAATTCATGCTCAGTTCTACAAACCAAAATATCGGCTTTAATACCGCTTTCCATTAAAGTTTTAACAGAATGCTGTGTTGGTTTTGTTTTCAACTCACCAGCTGCAGCCAAATAAGGAACTAATGTTAAGTGAATAACAATTCCGTTATTTTCACCTAACTCCCAAACCAATTGACGAACAGATTCTATATAAGGTAAAGATTCGATATCACCAACTGTACCACCAATTTCAGTAATTACAATATCATAATCGCCAGATTTACCTAGCAATTGCATTCTGTCTTTGATTTCATTTGTGATATGAGGAACAACCTGAACCGTTTTTCCTAAAAATTCTCCTCTTCTTTCTTTTTCAATAACCGAAAGATAAACTCTTCCTGTAGTAACGTTATTAGCCTGAGAAGTAGGAACGTTCAAGAAACGCTCGTAGTGTCCTAAGTCTAAGTCAGTTTCAGCTCCATCATCTGTCACATAACATTCTCCGTGCTCGTACGGGTTTAGTGTCCCCGGATCTACGTTAATATATGGATCAAATTTCTGAATTGTAGTACGGTATCCTCTTCCTTGTAACAATTTTGCCAAAGATGCCGCGATAATTCCTTTTCCTAATGAAGAGGTCACACCTCCTGTAACAAAAATATATTTTGTTTGATTCATTCTGTTGTCGTTTGTAAGTAGTTGTGTAAAAAACTTGGCAAAAGTACAAATTTAATTAGACAATTTATCAATTCCAGAATGAGATAATTTTTAAAATTTTAGGCGCATTTTATTTTATCTACTTCCCTATCAATTATCTTATCAAAATGAATGCTTTTTTATCATTATTAGCTAAAAATTCATAACTAAAACTCAAAAATACAATCTAATTAATTTCTAGTAAGGAAGTATTAAATTATAAAAGCAAAAGAGAAAAGAAATTGCACTTATAGAGACATCAAAAATTAATATCCTTCTAAATAAGGAAGAAGAAATAATCCAATTGATAAAAAATCTAACGAGAAGCTGAAACAAAAAGAAACCAAAAATTTTCACAGAAAACGGATTGTAAGCGATTGCTTCCTGAAAATGAAATCGAAGGATTTGAGAAAAAGCTCTCGTAAGTCCTCGGCTTTTACAGTATACCAAGGGCAATCCTTCACAGGATGATTGCAAACCAAAGTTTAAATATGGGAGAAAAAAGCAATAAAAAAAGACAAACATAATTATGAAAACCATAATTACATTTATCTTTTTATAAGAATCAATTCCTTGATAAACAGACATTTTTATCAAAAAATTATTTTACAGTAGCTTCAATTGTAGTAGTATCTACTTGCACCTTTATGTTTAAAGAATCATCTGTTTGTATTTTTTCTACTTTAACAGAATCTAAAGCTCTCTGAATTTCATCTTTATGCTCTAAAGCCATAGATCCTACTGAACCTACAAAAATTGCAACCCAGATAAAAACAAAGATTGTTGCTGCAATTCCTAGATACAAACCTGCTTTTGGCAAAGAGGTTGGGGCATTTTCTTTTTTTGCTTGATGCAAGGCAATTGCTCCAAACACAATCGCAAGAACACCAAATATTACAGCGATAAAACCAAAGCAAGGAATAAATGCGGCTAATACACCAATAACACCAAAGATTAAAGCGACAATACCCATTGATTGGCCAGCATTTGAAGAAGGTAAATTGTTTTCCATAAAAAATTGTTTTGTTAGTTCAGACAAAAATAGAAAACGACTAACACAAACTAGGGCGATCCAATCTAAGTTATCAACAATTAAATTAACCTTCTTTTTCTGAATTAAGGTTTCGGATATTGTTTTTTAATATTTCGAATCAATTCTTCCAATCCGTTTAGTTTCAACTCATAAATCAATTGCAGCTGCTGTCCTAATTCTCCTTTTGGAAATCCTTTATTATGATACCAAACTACATAATATTCAGGCAAATCTATTAGATATTTTCCTTCATATTTCCCGAAAGGCATTTTGGTGTGGGCTAATTTTATGAGTTGTTTTTTGTCTTGATCCATGGTTTTTAAGAAGAAAGAAGCAAGAGGAAAGACTTATACTTTCTTCTTGCTTCAATTATATGCAAAGCTATTATTATTTTTCTTTTTCCTGCCACAGATTAAAAGGATTAGAAAGATTTTTTTTTAATAATCCTTGTAAATATTTTTAATCCATGATAAAAAACTTAGAAGCTTAGGACCTTAGCATCTCAGAAGCTTTAAAAAAAAGAAGCAAGAAAAAAGAACCTATTTTCGTTCCTCCTTCCTGCTTCAAAAATATTATTTTAAGATTTATTCCTAATTTTCTAAAATCCTAAAAAAACTTAGAATCTCAGAACCTCATCATCTTAGTAGTGCCATCTCACGAAAGCTTCCATTGCAGCATATGTTGCTAAACCTAATTGGTGATACAATTCCGCTGTTTCGCGGTTTCTGTCTTCTGCTCTCTGCCAGAACTCTCTTGCATCTGTTCCTTGAAAAACAACTCCATCTTTTTGAGATTGGTGTTTGAAGATTCCGTGACGTTTTGCCAAAACTTGATCAGGGCTCATTGGAACTGCCATTTCAACTTCGTCAATTCCCCATTCTTGCCAAGCTCCACGGTATAACCATAACCAGCAGTCGTTCATGAATTCTTTTGGTTTTAAAACTTTAACTGCCTCAAAAATAGCATCTAAACAAACTTTATGCGTTCCGTGCGGATCTGCTAAATCTCCAGCTGCGTAAATCTGGTGCGGTTTAATTTTCTCAATCAAATCAACCGTCAATTGAATATCTTCTGGTCCGATTGGTTTTTTCTCAATTGTTCCTGTTTCATAGAAAGGCAATTCCATAAAGTGAATCTGAGAATCTGGAAGCCCCACAAAATAACTTGTAGCTCTCGCCTCTCCTTTTCTGATCAAACCTTTAATGTAACGAACTTCTGGAATATCAATTTCGCTGTTCTTTTTGTTTTGCAAAAACGCTTCAGCCTTTTTGTAGATGTTGTCCGCTTCTTCGCTTTTGATTCCGAATTTCTCATTGTAATCAATTACGAATCTTGCAAAACGAAGCGCTTCATCATCTGCAACAGCAATATTTCCAGATGTTTGGTAAGCTACGTGCACTTCATGCCCTTGTTCTTGCAAACGCATGAAAGTTCCTCCCATACTGATAATATCGTCATCAGGATGCGGACTGAAAATTAACACACGTTTTTTAGCCGGCTCCGCTCTTTCAGGACGATTAGAATCGTCTGAATTTGGTTTTCCACCTGGCCAACCCGTAATTGTGTTTTGTAATTTATTAAATATCTTAATGTTAGTATCGTAAGCTGGACCTGAATCTGCTAACAAATCACTCATACCGTTTTCGATATAATCAGCATCTGTAAGCATTAAAATTGGCTTTTTAAGATCTAATGCCAATCCTAAAACTGCTTTACGAGTTAATTTGTCTGTCCAAACAATTTTTTCAACCAACCAAGGCTTGTTGATTCTCGTTAATTTTGAAGAAGCTTCTTTATCTAAAATAAAAACTGCATTATTGTGCTCTTGCAAAAATGACGCTGGAACTCTGTTTGTAACTTCGTCTTCAACAGATTTTTTTACAATGTTTGCTTTTCCTTCTCCCCAAGCTAACAAGATTACTCTTTTTGCTTCCATGATTTTTTTTACTCCAAGCGTAATAGCCGTTCTTGGTGTATTATTTAAACCATAAAAATCTTTACTTGCCGCAACTCTTGTAATATGATCTAACGCAACCAAACGAGTTTTAGAGTTTTGAAGCGAACCAGATTCGTTAAAACCAATATGTCCGTTACCTCCAATTCCTAGAACCTGCAAATCGATTCCGCCTAAAGCTTCAATTTTAGCTTCGTATTCGTGGCAATAATCTGCAATTTGTTCTTTTGTCAAAAGTCCGTCTGGAACGTGAGCGTTTTCAGGTAAAATATCGACATGATCAAACAGAAGTTCTTTCATGAAACGAACATAACTGTTGATTGAATTTGGTTCCATTGGATAATATTCATCCAAGTTAAAACTAATTACGTTTTTGAAACTCAAACCTTCTTCTTTATGCAGACGCACTAATTCAGCATACAAACCTTTTGGAGAAGAACCTGTTGCCAAACCAAGAATACATGGTTTTCCTTCTTTTTGTTTTTCTCTAATTAAAGCCGCAATTTCTTGTGCTACTTCTTTTGAAGCATCCGTTGAGTTTTCAAAAACAACCGTATTAATGTTTTCGAATCGTTTTTCGAAACCTGTTGCTTTGTCGATTTTACTTTTTAACATGATATATTAATTTTTATTTTTTGTTCAACTATTCCATTTTCTGTATTTATGCCCTTTTACAGCATAAAACAAAATCATTGCATAAGAAGGCAGCAACATTAGATAAGCCAATTGATTACCGCTCTTTGAAACATCTTGCATATTTTTTGCAATATTGGCAGAATTGATGCTCTCGGTGATCATTCCATAAAAAAGCGGAAAAACTGCTCCACCGATAATTCCCATAATCAAAATAGCACTTCCTATTTTTGTATACCCCCCTAAATCCTGCAAAGCCATTGGCCAGATTGCTGGCCAGCATAATGCATTTGCCAATCCTAAAAGTGCTACTAAAAGTATTACTAAAGGTATATTTGGAGTTCCAGGAAATGCAATCATAATTTTTGGCGAAATCAAAACAATTGCCAAAACCAGCACTAAACCAAGCATTCCAGATACCTTTAAAGCAGTGACTTGCGAAACATATTTAGGAATCAGTACAATTCCAAGAACGTAACCGATCACCATTGCCGACATGGTAAATGATGTTAATTTTAAGTAGAAATTCCCTTCTTCACCGTAAACTCCTAATTGTTTTCCGAAAGCTCCGATAGAATCTCCCGCTAAAACTTCGGCAGACAAATACAGCATTAAAGTAATTACTCCTAAAACCAGTTGCGGATGTTTGAAAGCATTTTTAATCTGTTTAAAAACACTTAATTCAGATACATTCCCATCTTCATCCAAATCAATTTCTGGTAGAGGAGAAAATTTTACCATTAAAGCTAAAACAGTAATAATCAACCCCATATAAAGATACGGTGTTTGTAATTGTAATGCAAGAGAATTTAACGCACTAGTTTTTGCAGCTTCATCCATCAAGGCAATTTTGTCTGCGGTAAAGTCTTGCATATTAGACAAAACCAAAACCGTAAGCACAATTGGCGCAACAAATCCTGCCAATTTATTTGCAATTCCTAAAACACTGATTCTTGCCGCTGCACTTTCTCTTGGCCCAATTACAACAACATACGGATTTGAAGCTGTTTGCAAAACCGCCAAACCAGTTCCCATAACAAATAAGGCTAATAAAAACAGCAGAAATGTTCGGCTTGAAGCTGCCGGATAAAACATAAAAGCTCCCGCAGCAATAATCAATAACCCTAAGGAGATTCCGTTTTTATATCCCACTTTTTCAATGATATAAGAAGAAGGAACTGCCATAACAAAATAGGCAATATAAAAGGCGAAAGTCACAAAATAGGCTTGCGAAGAAGTTAGTTCGCAAGCTAATTCAAAAAACGGAATTAATGGTCCGTTAAGCCAGGTTACGAACCCTAGAATAAAAAACAATAAGGTTAAAATTACCATCGGAACAATGGTACTTTTTTTCTCTACTTGTAATGTACTTTGAATGTTTGTCATAATTTTTGGTTGATTTAGTTATAGATTTATTTAATTCAAAATCTAAATTAGAATCAACTCTCACATTATTGATTGCGTAATTTATGCAAATATCTGCATTTTTTTTGCAAAACAAAAGTACTACATTAAATTTCCTTATTCTCTAATTTAGATATGAAAGTTTTGTTAATTTTTATTATTCCAATTTAAATCAGGATAATATTTTGCCAAATATGTTTTTACTTCGGCAATATCTTCTTTGGCAGTTAGGTCTGGAACGTGCTCTGAAAACGGAATTCCGATCGTGGTATTCGGATTTTCCTTAACAGAGTTTAAAAGAACCGTTGGAAGCTCCTTTTCATCACGCTCTGGATGGACTGGACAATTTTTAAGATGTATATATAAGGTCTTGCCATTAAACTTAAAAGCATTCATGCTGACACGTATTTTGCCTTCTGCATCTTTATATTGCTTCAAATCTTCTTCTGTCGGTTTTTCTAAAATATCCAACAGCTGATTATTTGCATCTAATTTTGCAATTGCAAAACGCGAAATACGTTCTAGCGGAAAATCCATTGCATCGCGATCATAACTAATAAAAGCATTTAAACTTTCCGTTTCTCTCAAGGCACGCAATGCTTCTGCCGAATACAAATTATCGCTATTACAAACTGAATAAAACTGCGAATTTAATTCTGGATATTGCTCTACAGCCTGAAACAAAGCATCTGCAGTTCCAAAAGGTTTTACTCTTCCTTCCGGAATATATTGAACCGCAAATGAAATATTGAGCCCGTGAAAATCATTATCCTTCATTTTACTGCCGTAAAACTCTTTAAACAATTCTCCTTGCTCTCCTATTATAATATAGATGTTTTTATAGCCTGCCTTTTTCGCATTCCATAAAAGATAATCCAAAAGAGGTCTTCCGCTTGAACCAACACCTATTAAACCTTTACTTCTTTCGTTAGCCTGCGCAATTTCTTCTGGAGATAAATTATCTGTAACCGCTTCTTTTTTCATACGAGAAGAAGCTCCACCCGCTAGAATCACTAAATTGTCGTGCATTTTATTTAATTTTCAATATTATCAATAATTCGTACTCCTGGATCAACATTTACCGCATACGCTTCTTGTGCTCCTGCATCTAAAATTGCCTTAATAACCACATCTTCATTTACAGGGTCAGCGATCACAACAATACTTCCGCCGCCGCCAGAGCCCACAATTTTTGCCCCGTACGCTCCTGCTTTCAATGCTGCATTGACCATTGCATCAATTCTTGGAACGGTAATTTTAAGCAAATCACGTAAAACTTCATGATGCCCATTCATTAAAGCTCCAATTTTCTTTAGATCTAAAACTGGCTTTTCGAATTCTTTCAAAGCTTCTTTGGTAAAATAATAATTCTTTACAGCCGCTTCAAAAAACGGAATCAAGCGATCTGGAAGACAATTTCTATATTTATCCAAATCCTCAATTTCAGAAGCATTCAAATCAAACTGCGGATAATTCTGTTTTACCAGATCAATTGCCATTAAAGCATTTCCTTTCAATTCGCCAAGAAGCCCTATCGTTTCCTTTGGAACACCTGAAACTCCTGTAATTAAACCTTTTAATTCTGTTCCTATAACATCAAAAGAAAACGGTTTTTTTGTATTAATGTAAACGATATTTCCAACGCCAATACTAAAATGATCCATCATTCCGCCAGGTTCTCCATGTTCTAACACTTCAGATTCATAACCTAATTTTGACAGAAACTCAGGCGTAACTTCATGATCTATTCCGAAAGCTTCGATCAGAAAACGAATCCAAGCCATTAACAACGCTGATGAACTCGATGTTCCTGAGTTAATCGGAATATCTCCAGTAATGGTAATCGTATAACCTGAAGTTGGTTTACATCCATATCTGCGCAAGACACGCAATGAGGATGCAAAATAATCTCTTGATTCTAATTTTTCGAAAGCCTCGTGTATGTCGATAATTCGAATTTCATTAATATCAATCATATTCAGAACAAATGTGTCGGTCTGATTTTCTTTTGCTATTAATTTAATGCTTCTATCAATCGCACAGGCTATAACAGGCAATCCTAAATAATCTTGATGATCTCCAAAAAGACAGGTTCGGCCGGGAGCTAATGAGGTAATTTTTTTCACGTAAACACATTGTGTTAAAATAATGCAATTCAATAAATTACAGTATTATTAGGTTATCTTTTTATTTTAGTTTTTCGGTTTTGATTTCACGAAACTAGATATTATATTTTTATAAAACAAGAAAAAATACAAAAATGTGCTCGAACACACCATTTTAATGTTCTCGAGCACATTTTATAATTCTTACAAAAAATTTACGTTTATTTGCTCAAAGTTTTTATATTTGCTTATATGGATAAAAAGTACACAATTAAGGATATAGCACAAATGGCCGGAGTTTCTAAAGGAACTGTAGACCGTGTTCTGCATAATAGAGGAAAAGTCTCTCCTGCTGCACTCGAAAAAATCAATGAAGTTCTGAATGTAATTGATTATGAACCCAACTTAATTGCTCGAAATTTAAAAAGCACGAAAGTGTACCGCATTTGCGTTTTACTTCCAGATCCCGTATTTGACCCATACTGGCTTCCGTGCATTAACGGAATCCAAGATGCTATAACAGAATTTAAAGCTTATAATGTGGTTATTGAAACACATTATTTTAATCCTGAAAGCACTAAATCTTTTTTAAAAACTCACGAAGCCATTTTAGCCAAATCTCCAGATGCTGTTTTATTAGCACCGCTTTTCCATAAAGAAACCATAGAAATCATAAAACAATATGAGGAATTGGGGATTATGGTAAACACTTTCAACAACCAAGTTGAATCTTCGTCGATAAAAAGTTTTGTCGGACAGGATTTATACAAAAGCGGGCGTGTTGCTGCGAGTCTAATGAATTTAATTCTGCCTAAAGGCCAGATAGCGATTATCCATATTGATGAAAGCTTGAAAAATGCCGTTCACATGCAGGAAAAAGAACGAGGTTTTAGAAGCTACTTTGAAGAAAAAGACCTTTCTGATTTTTCTTTAACTACTTTGAAACTGAAATATTCTAACATCGAAACTAAGCTTCCAGCCTTTATAAATGAAAATCCAGATTTAAGCGGCATTTTCATTACAACTTCTAAAGCTTACCAAATCGCCTCTACACTTTCGAACATTACAGATGAAAAAATTGCTTTGATTGGTTATGACTTAGTTGATAAAAACGTCAGCTTTCTTAATCAGGGATTGATTCATTTTTTAATTCATCAAAACCAAAAGCGACAGGCTTATTTAGGAGTCAGCACTTTAGTAGAACACTTTTTATTTAGAAAAGATATTCCGGAAACCATTTTGCTTCCTATTGATATTATCAATGTAGAGAATGCATCTTTTTACGTTAGTTAAAGGGGTTTTGCCGCTAAGGCGCTAAGGCACGAAGCTTTTTTTTACATTATAATTTTAATTGCCTCCCGCTTTAGCTAGAGGTTTCAGAATATCAACCAAAAGGGCTTTAGCCAAACTTGTGCAGTTTGGCTAAAGCCCTTTCCTATCTTATTTTAATACCTCCAGCTAAAACTGAAGGCAATTCAAATTTCTTTTTCCTTTTAAAAACTTTGCGTCTTAGCGCCTTAGTGGCTAATCATCGCAGCAAAACAAACTTCCCAAAAGATGAAGCGATATGAAAATTCGGTTCTGCCGTATTTGGATCTACCCACGTAATCCAGGTTGGCTCGTAGTTGCCATTTTTATCTTTGGAAAATTTCGCTCTGTAAACTCCTGTTTCAATAACATTATCATGTATTAAATCTAGTTTTTCTAAAGATGCAATACTAATTACTCCTGCAACTGTAAAAGAAACTTCATCTGAAGAAGATTCCAATTTAATGTGATTTTCAGGCCACTTCCATTCGTAATCAAAAATTTTATTTGGAAGAGCATAAAAATCAAGCAATCTTGTCGAAGGATCAATTTCCAAGCAATAGTAAGGATTCAGTTTATCATTACTTCTAAAAAACAGCTCTACCCGATCTGAATTACAAATACTATCTACACTATCATCTTTCCGATCCATATAAACACCAGTATCAAAAACTCTAAAATTGAAATATAAGTTTTCTTGATCCCAAAGCGCACGAAATTCAATTCTCAAAACTGGATCATTATTCCATGGAGAAGTAAAATCGGTTAAACAATTTGCTTTTTCCCAAAAAAAAGAATCTAAAATCTGAGTTACATTCTTTTCATTTTTATCTATTATTTGTACGTGGTATTCTTTCAAAATTTCTCTTCTTAAAATCTGTTAATTTTTTATTTTCAAAAAAGGTCAAAATGACCATTAATTCATTTCTAAATTTTGACTTTTTTCTTCATGCCCAATATAGTTCAAAAATTGAATTGAAAAACAAATCAAAATCATAATTAAATCTAAAATTTTACCTCTTTTCCATATAAGAAAAGACTGTTTAATTTCTACGTTTTTAGTTTAGTGATTGCGAAATTCATAAGTTTTTAATAAATCCCTATTTATAATTCAAAAAACCATCAATTTCACACACACTGCTTTTTCCAAATTATTTTAAAAATATCACAGCAATTTAAGTCAAAAAAAATGATTCATACAATTTTATGTGCTCGAGAACATAAATTTTGTGTGTTCGAGCACATTTTTTGTGTTTTTTCTTGTTTTATATTTTTTTAATCTCTAGTTTCGTCAAATAATTAGAATCTTGAAGATGATTTTGCATCTCTTTTTGATCATTTTCAGGTAAAAAAGCGATTCATAAGCATCAATAAAACCAAAATCTTAATTCTTAAAAAAGAAAAAAAACGACTAAACAAAAACTCAATTATTAACCAAAATCTAACCAGAGTATGAAAAAAGTATTCGCTAAAAAGTCCAGTACTTTTAGAGTGCATTCAGTACTTGAAAAAAGCTTAAAAACGGCGTTATTTTCATTGTTGTCTTTAAGTATTCAAGCCGCGACTGTATCACCAATTAGAGAAGTCAATTCAAACAAAACCAGTTTATTGACATTTCAAAAAATTGTAAAAGGGAAAGTTGTAGATGAAAAAGGAACTCCAATCCCTGGAGTTAATGTTGTTATTAAAGGAAGTAAAACGGGTGTACAAACCGATATGGACGGAAGTTTTTCAATAGAAGTCCCAAATACTTCAACTATTTTAGTATTTTCTTTCCTTGGAATGCAGGAACAAGAAGTTCAAGCAGGTAATTCTTCATTGAAAATCACAATGAAAGAAGCTGGACAACAAATGGATGAAGTAGTTGTTGTTGGATACAGCAAAGTTAAAAAGGAAAGTTTAACAGGATCTCTTCAAACTTTAGACAATAAAAAAATTGTTGATATTACAACTCCTGCTGTAGAAAATATGCTGGCTGGAAAAGCTACTGGTGTTTTTGTAAACACAGGAGGAGGCCAGCCTGGATCTGTCGGGAAAATTATTATCCGCGGTAGAACCACTGTAAACGGAAGCACAGATCCTTTATGGGTTATTGATGGAGTAATTGTTGGAAACAGCTCTGGAAACATGAACCCTGCCGATATTGAAACACTTACTGTGCTAAAAGATGCCGCTTCCACGGCCGTTTACGGTTCTCAAGGTGCAAACGGGGTTATCGTGGTAACTACAAAAAGCGGTAAAAAAGGAAAACCTGCTATTAGTTTTTCTGCGAGAACTGCGATGACTACCATCAATAATGGAAATTTTGATATTATGAACGGTGCAGAATTATATGATTTATATGATTCCTTTGCCAACAAAGAAGATTTCCAAAATGTTTGGTGGTGGACTCCAGAACTACGAAACAAAAACTACGATTGGTGGGACAATGGTAGCCAAACAGGAATAGCAAACGATTATAATTTATCAATCAGCGGAGGTGGAGACAATTTTAAAAGTTATGTTTCTCTTGGCTATTATGATGAAACTGGAGCTATAAAAGGGTATGAATATAAAAAATACAATGGTTTAATGAAATTTGAGTATAAACCATGCACTTGGTTTACTTTACGTCCTCAAGTCAATTTAACTAAAGAAACTACATTTGACCAGCAGCATTCCGTTGGTGCTTTGTATGGAAATATGCCTTGGGATAGTCCGTATTTAGAAGATGGAACTTTGGTCGGGAATGCGCCAAATCCGACTTGGGTAAATACAACAGGTTCTAATTATCTGTACGATTTACAATGGAACTATGGAGAATCTGAAAGTTATACTGTTCGCGCCAACATGGATTTCGATATTAAATTCACAGACTGGCTGACTTTTGCTTCAGTTAATAATTATATTTTTGGAAGTTATACCTCAACCTATTACTCTGATCCAAGATCTTCTTCTGGAGAATCGGTAAAAGGAAGAATTGAAGATTATTTCAGTAATTATAACAGAGTTTACAGCAACCAGCTTTTAAGATTTAATAAAACTTTCGACAAACATAGTTTTAATGCTGTTGCTGGTTACGAATGGAACGAATATAACTCTAAATACAGCAACGGAATCGCTACTGGAATTCCACCAGGAATTATAGTTGCAGATGCTGCAGCAGTTCCAGAAAAAGTAGGCGGAGGAAGAGCACAATGGGCGGTTCAATCTTTATTATCGAATGTAAATTATTCTTATGATGACCGTTATTTGGCACAAGTGTCTTTCCGTCGTGACGGTGCTTCAAACTTTGGAAAAAATGCGCAATACGGAAATTTCTTCTCTGTAAGCGGTGGTTGGAACATTCATAAAGAAAACTTTTTCCATGTCAATTTTATTCATAATTTAAAACTGAAAGCAAGTTATGGTTCAGTAGGAAACAGACCTAACAGCTTATACGGGCATCTGCCTTTGTATTCTTTCTCTCAAAGCTACAATGAAAATCCAGGCGCTCTAATTTCACAATTGGGTAATCCGGATTTAAGCTGGGAAAAAACATATACAGGAGACATAGGATTGGACATTGGACTGTTTAATCGCGTGAACATCACTTTAGATTACTATAACAAAAACACTTCTGATCTTTTATACCAAGTACCGCTTCCAGGTGTAATTGGAGTTACCAGTATTTGGAGAAACGTTGGAGCCGTAAATAACAGAGGATTTGAAGCTTCTATAAATGTGGACATCATTAAAAGCGACAATTTCAAATGGTCTGTTGATGCTAACATTGGGACAAACAAAAATAAAGTAACCAGTCTTTATGGCGGTAAAACACAAATTATCGTGGGAGATGGAAGCGGTATTGCGGGTTCTGCATCAAAAATGCTTACGCCAGGATTGGATGTAGACAGCTGGTATCTGACAGAATGGGCTGGTGTAGATCCAGAAAATGGAAGACCCCAATGGATGACGACAGATGCAAACGGAGCGCGTGTGAAAACTTACGATTATGCAACTGCTTCTAAAAATCAAAAAGTAATTGGCGCCTATACTCCCGACTTCTTTGGAGGTTTTTCTACCAATTTAAATTATAAAAATTTCGATTTTGCAGCTATTTTCAGTTATTCTGTAGGCGGGGAAATTTACAATTATGCAAGAGCCGAATTTGATTCTGATGGAGCTTACACCGATCGTAATCAAATGAATTTGCATAGTGGCTGGAGCCGTTGGGAAAAACCTGGAGATATTGCAACACACCCGCAAGCAATTTACAACAACCCAAGTAATTCCAACAAAGCTTCTTCTCGTTTCTTAGAAACTGGAACTTACCTTAAGATGAGAAGTGTGACTTTAGGTTATAACATGCCAATCGAAAGTCTTTACATTTCAAATCTAAGATTGTATATCGCCGGAGAGAATTTATTTACCATCACACATTATTCTGGTGTTGATCCTGAAATTCCGCCAATTAATGGTGCCATTACTGGTGTTGCTACACAGGTTTATCCTTCAACAAGAAAAGTAGTATTAGGACTTAACTTAACTCTTTAAAAACAAAATCATGAAAAAGATATTTCTATTATTTACGGCAATTAGTTTCCTGTCTTCATGTGAGTTAGACAGAGAACCTTTTAATTCTTATACTCAAGATAAAATTCAGGAAGATAAAGAAGCTTCTATTGAAGTTTTATTAAACGGATGTTATGCACAGCTTAAAGGCTGGTCTGATGTGATGCACAGAGTTGGTGAATATCCTGGCGATAACATTATGATTAGAGGAACTTCTACTGATGCATTCTATTCTTTCATATCCTATCAGCATGTGCCCAATAATGGGCGTTTATCTGTCTTTTGGAACAATAGCTATAAAATTATTTCGCAGTCAAGTGATTTAATCAAAATTATTAAAGAAGGAGAAAGCGATGCTGTAGACCAGCAATTAGGAGAAGCTTACTATTTAAGAGGCATGATTTATTTCTACTTATGCAAAACGTATGGAAGACCTTATGCACAATCTCCAGAAACCAATCTAGGAGTTCCAATTGTAAATGGTCTGCCAGCAAATTTAAATAATTTGACTCTACCAGATCGTTCTTCTGTAAAAGACACTTATGCACAAGCAATTAACGATTTGAAAAAAGCAGAAGCTTTAATGAATGCAGATAAAACAGCTGCTTATGCAACAAAAGAAGCGGCTCAAGCAATGCTTTCTAGAATCTATTTGTACATGAGCGGTACTTATGAAACGCCAAATCAGGAATATGTAACATTGTCTATCGAATATTCGAACAAGGTAATCGCTAGTGGACGTTACAGTATGTTGAGTCGTAATAGTTTCATGAAGTACAATACCTACGCTCCTGACGCTCCAGAACAGACCGAAACTATTTTTGCGGTAAAACAAGTTGCTTCTGAGTTTTCTGGTTACGACCACTATTATGGAATTGGCGGTATGTATGCTAATATCCAAGGGCAAGGCTGGGGAGAAATGTATGCCAGTGCTAAATATTTAGATTTACTTAGAAAAGCAGGAGGGAAAAATGATGCTCGATGGGCTTTCATTGATCCGCAATATGCTACAGATGCGGCAGGAAACAAAACAGAAGCGTTCCGTTTTATCTACGATGTTTATAATACAGGAGGTACTCAAACGGGATATAACTATATGCAACAACCTTTAAAACGTAATCCTGATGGTTCATTCTATATTACAATAGGTACTACGAATTACAATTTAACTACTGTAAATGCTTCAGAAAATCAATATTCTATTGTCTATGAAGGAAAAACGTATACTGGCGAAAAAGATTATATGATGCTTTTAAACCGTGTTTATCCAATGTATTATATTACCAAATGTTCACTTCAGGATAATGATTCACACTTACACTCTCCTATCATTTCACGATTAGCAGAAATATATTTGAATCTTGCAGAAGCTTATGCTAAAAAAGGCGATTACAGCAATGCATTGACTAATTTGAATATCGTTCGCGAAAGAGCTATTATTGGCGGCAGTTATACTTCTCTAAACAGTACAAACGCTATACAAAGAATTGATGAAGAACGTCAATTAGAACTGGCATTTGAAGCACACCGTGGTTATGATGTTTACAGAAACGGACAAACTATGACGCGCCGTTATCCAGGTCCACATTTACCTATGAACGATGTTCCTGCAACAAGTTTAAGAGTGGTGCAATACATTCCACAATCAGAAATTAATGCTTATCCGGGTACTTTGACCCAAAACCCATAATCGTTTAGATTTGTTTATTGTTTTTAACAGCCTCTCTAATTATAAAGATTAGAGAGGTTTAAAAAAAGTTGATCATTCAATACTTACTAATGAAAAATTTATTCAACCTGATTTTAGCTTTTTCACTTGTATCTTTTTCTTGTGCAGATCACAATGAAAAAAATACTGAAAGTAATGTTATAAAAAATCCGAAAATGGAGATTTCTTTACCATTGGCCGGAAATGCATACAGCTCCAAACATTTAGAAGATAACAATACTATTACAGATAATGGTATTGAGAATTGGAAAAACGCTGAAGAAACCTTTACTGTTTATTTCAGAATTTTTAAACCAGGAACTTTCCAGATTACTGTGGAAGAATCGGTTGAAGTTTTTGGAAAATCTGAGGTAGAATTTTCAATTCTTAATGAAGCAAAAAAAATAACTTTCAATACTTCCAAAAAAGCTGTTTTAATCGGAAAATGGAAAATCAATCAGGAAGGTTATGTTGCACTGAAAATAAAAGGAATTAGTAAAAGCGGTGATCGTTTTCCATCCATCAATAGATTAAAAATTTCCAGCGCTGATTACGACGGAAAAATTTCTTATGTCCCAAATAACGAAGGTAATTTTTATCATTGGGGACGACGCGGTCCATCTGTTCACTTAAACTATTCTGTTCCAGAAAACATAAATGCGGAATGGTTTTACAACGAAATTATCGTTCCTGAAAACGAAGACAAAATTGGTTCTTATTTCATGGCAAATGGTTTTGGAGAAGGTTATTTCGGAATTCAGGTCAATTCACCAACTGAAAGAAGAGTTTTATTTTCGGTTTGGAGTCCGTTCAATACAGATGATCCAGCCAGCATTCCAGAATCACATAAAATCAAAATGCTCAAAAAAGGAGAAAATGTACATGCAGGGGAATTCGGTAATGAAGGTTCCGGCGGACAAAGTTATTTAAAATACAATTGGAAAGCCGGCACAACTTATAAATTCCTGCTAAAAGGTACGCCAAACGGAAATAATACAACCACTTACACCGCTTACTTTTTTGCTCCGGAAGAGAATAAATGGCTGCTGATTGCTAGTTTCAGCCGTCCCGAAACTAATACTTATTTAAAGAGATTTCACTCGTTTTTAGAAAATTTTATTCCGGAACAAGGTGATTATTCTCGTAAAGTTTTCTTCAATAATCAATGGGTTTGTGATGAAAAAGGTAATTGGACAGAGCTTAATACTACCAAATTTACCAATGATAATACAGGTGCTAAAGAATACCGAATGGATTTCGCAGGCGGAACAGAAAACAACTCTTTCTACTTAAAAAATGGAGGCTTTTTTAATGATTATACAACGCCAAAAACTAACTTTACCAGACCCCTCAACAATAAGAAGCCAGAAATAGATTTTAATAATTTACCTTAAATTATTTCAAAAAATAAAAAATTCAGTTATTTCCGACAGTTGAAAAACTATCAAAACATTTAAAACAAATTAACTATGAAAACCAGTAATTTAAAATTCATTTTAGCCACATGCATTATGTTGTGGGGAACATTTGCATCGGCTCAAATGATAAAGACAAAAACTCCTGCACGTGCTAAAGGTCAGGCCGATGTTTTACGTTTAGCGGCGCCAGCGATTCCAACTGTTCGCGTTGCTTTTATCGGACTTGGAATGCGTGGTCCAGGAGCTGTAGAACGTATGACACATATTCCGGGTGTTGAAATTGTTGCATTATGCGATATGACACAAGAAAACACTGCAAAGTCTAATGAAATTCTAACTAAAGCTGGTTTTCCTAAAGCGCAGGAATTTTACGGAGACGAAAATGCTTGGAGAAAAGTTACTGCTTTACCAAATGTAGATTTAGTTTATGTAGCTACAGATTGGATTCATCATGCTGTTATTGGAGTTCAGGCAATGAAAGATGGAAAACATGTTGCCATTGAAGTTCCGGGAGCTTTAACAATGAAAGAAATCTGGGAACTGATTGATACTTCTGAAAAGACTCGCAAACACTGCATGCAATTGGAAAATTGCGTTTATGACTTCTTTGAATTGACTACTTTAAATATGGCGCAACAAGGTGTTTTTGGAGAAATTCTTCATGCCGAAGGTTCATACATTCATGGATTACAACCATTTTGGGGAGAATACTGGAACAACTGGAGAATGGATTACAATATCAAACACCGCGGAGATGTTTATGCAACCCACGGAATGGGACCAGCTTGTCAGGCTTTAAACATTCACCGTGGCGATAAAATGAATTTCCTAGTTTCTATGGATACTAAAGCCGTTGGAAATCCTGCTTATATCAAAGAAAAATCAGGTCAGGAAATTAAAAATTTTAGAAATGGAGATCATACTATGACGATGATTCGTACGGAAAATGGTAAAACAATCCATATTCAGCACGATGTTACTTCTCCTCGCCCATATAGCAGAATGTATCAGTTAAGCGGTACAAAAGGTTTTGCAAACAAATACCCATTAGAAGGATATGCTTTAAACGGAAAAGAATTAAGCGATGATGTAAAACCAAATCACGAAAAATTGAATGCTCATTCTTTCGTTCCGGAAGAAGTTAAAAAAGCTTTAATGGAAAAATACAAACATCCAATCGCAAAGGGAATTGAAGAACAGGCTAAAAAAGTTGGTGGTCATGGCGGTATGGATTTCATTATGGATTACCGATTAATTTACTGCTTACAAAAAGGACTTCCCTTAGACATGGATGTTTATGACCTGGCAGAGTGGTCTTGCCTTGGTCCGTTAACTGAAATTTCATTAGACAATAATTCTGCACCCGTTGAAATCCCTGATTTCACAAGAGGAGGCTGGAACAAACTAAAAAAATTGGAGTTTTCAGAATAAATATTGGTTAGTTAGGAAGACTAGAGGGCAAGTTTATATTTGTCCTCTTGTCTTTTTCAAGTAAATCTCATCATAATACAATGAAAAAAACAACTATATCTCTTTTTGCCGTTTGTTGCTTATTTTCCGAAGCATTAGCACAAAACAAACAAACTTTAAGCAGAATATTGATAATGTGTTTTATCACGATCAGTATTCCTCTAACTGCACAAATTAAATATTCAGACGGAAATGACAGCTGGAATCCGAATCAATTAGGAAATCACCGCGCTGTAATTGCTTTTTCTGGCTCAGGAAATGTTGCTAAAACAACGATCGAATGGCGAAGAAGAGACACAAATCCAGAACTTAAAAAAATTATCGTTCAAGATGCGTCTGGAAAAGAAATTCAGAACATAAAAACCGAAAATATAAATAGAGAAAACGGAACTATTTTCTTTGAACCCATTTCTGGAAAAGGAACATATTACGTTTATTACATGCCTTATGTAGACGAAGGAACTGCAAATTACCCTAAAGGAATTTATCAAAAACCTGAAAACAAAGCCGATGCTAAATGGCTTTCTAATGTAAAAGCAAACTTAAAAGACAATGCTTCCGTAACAGAAATTCAGAGCGTGAATGCTTTCAATAGTTTTTACCCGATGGAAGTAATTGCGACAGCTACCGAAACTTCAGCTCTTGTGGCAAAAAACAGCGGAAACTCTTTCTTGGTTTTCCCAGAAGACAGAGAACATTCTATCAAATTAAAATCTGATTTACCGCAAAGATGGATTCAGAAAGGTGTTCAAAACACTTTTTCTGATACAGCAATGAAAGGTGAATATTTAGCTTTTCAATTGGGAGTTTACGCTCTTGAAGATTTAAAAAATATAAAAGTAACTTTTACCAATTTAGTAAGTACAACTGGAGCAACAATCGAAGCGAAAGACATAAGCTGTATCAACACTGACGGAACTCGATATGATGGTACTCCTTTCACCAATACTGTTTCGGTTTCAAAAGGAAAAATTCAGGCAATGTGGTGCGGCATCGATGTTCCGCAAACCGCTGCTGCTGGAACGTACAACGGAAAAGCAACGGTTATTGCTGACGGAAAATCAAAAGAAATCAATCTTCAAATTACGGTTTCTAACCAAGTAACGAAAAACGGAGGCATCGACAGTCCAGAAAAAATGACTCGTCTAAAATGGTTAAACTCAACATTAGCACAGGAAAATACAGTTATTGCTCCTTATACTCCATTAACAGTAAACAATTTTGAAATTTCATTATTAGGAAGAAAACTGATTGTAGCTCCAAACGGATTCCCTGCGCAAATTCAGACTTTCTTTACTCCAGAAATGACTTCTGTAACAGCAAAAGCAAATGATGTTTTAAGCTCACCAATCGATTTTCATTTTGTTGATTCATCAGGAAAAGAAGTGCAATGGAAAAACAGCGGTGTAAAATTCACTAAAAAAGAAGCTGGAACGGTTTCTTGGGAAAATACTTCAACTTCAAAATCGGTTCAGATGGACGTGAATGCTTCTATTGAATTTGACGGTTTTGTGCATTATACGGTAAAAGTTACAGCTCTTGAAGATGTTGCCTTTAATGATATTAATTTCCAATTGCCAATGCAACCAACATCTGCAAAATACATGATGGGATTAGGTCAAAAAGGTGGAGATCGTCCTGCAACTTTCGACTGGAAATGGGATGTTGCGCATAAAAATCAAGATGGCGCTTGGATTGGTGCTGTAAATTCTGGATTGCAGTTTTCTTTAAGAGATGAAAAATACAGCCGTCCATTAAACACCAATTTCTATTTACAAAAACCTTTGTTATTGCCAACTTCTTGGGGTAACGAAAATAAAGGGGGAATTACAATTACACCTAACCAAAAGTCAGTTTTAGTAAATGCCTACAGCGGTGCTAGAACAATGAAAAAAGGAGAAGTGTTGTACTATAATTTCAATTTGTTAATTACCCCTTTCCATACAATTAACACAGATTTTCAATGGGATACAAAGTTTTATCACAGATACAGCCCAATCGATTCTATTGCTAAAACTGGCGCAACGGTAATTAATATTCACCATGCAAATGCAATTAATCCTTATATCAATTATCCTTTTATCGAATTTAAAAAGATGAAAACATATATCGATGAAGCGCACGAAAAAGGATTAAAAGTAAAAATCTACAACACAGTTAGAGAGGTTTCTAACAAGGCTTATGAGACTTTCGCATTAAGAAGTTTAGGTCATGAAATTTATTCTCCAGGAAAAGGAGGCGGATTCTCTTGGCTGCAAGAACACGTTGGCGATGATTATATCGCTGCTTGGTTTGTTCCTGAAATCAAAGATGCGGCAATCGTAAACAGTGGTATGAACCGTTGGCACAATTATTATGTGGAAGGAATGAATTGGCTGACTCAAAATGTTGGTATTGATGGAATTTATCTAGACGACGTCGCTTTCGACAGAATCACGATGAAACGTATCAAAAGAGTTTTGACGAAAGACGGACATCCAGGAATTATCGATTTGCATAGCGCGAACCAATACAACAAAAGCGACGGATTTAATAACAGTGCCAACTTATACATGGAGCACTTTCCGTACATCAATAAATTATGGTTTGGAGAATATTTCGATTACGAAAAAAATCAGCCTGACTTTTTCTTGACTGAGGTAAGCGGAATTCCGTTTGGATTAATGGGAGAAATGCTTCAAGATGGTGGAAATCCGTGGAGAGGAATGGTTTACGGAATGACAAACAGATTGCCTTGGAGCGATGGCGCTGACCCAAGAAACATCTGGAAAGTTTGGGATTCTTTCGGAATTAAAGGTTCTGAAATGATTGGATATTGGAGCGAAAACTGTCCTGTAAAAACAAACAATGAAAAAGTTCTAGCAACAGTTTATAAAAAGAACGGAACGGCTTTAATTTCAATTGCAAGTTGGGCAGATGCTGATGTAAATGTGAAATTGAATATTGACTGGAAAAAGCTAGGAATCAATCCTGCAAAAGCTACTATTACGGCTCCAGAAGTTACCAATTTCCAGCCTGCAAAAACATTCACAGCAAAAGACGAAATAACTGTTCCTAAAGGAAAAGGATGGTTGTTGATTGTGAAGTAATAAAATCCATATTTTGTTGTGCCGTTAGGCACTAAATATCGGTAGAAAAACATGAATTAAAAAAATTAGCGTGCCGTAGGTACGCAACAAAACGATTATTGCGTACCTACGGCACGCCAACGTATTTGAACCTGATTTTTTACCAATATCTAGTGCCTAACGGCACATTTAAAACAAGCGATACCAATTAATGCCTATTAAATCATTGAAATATATTTAATCTGTGGCAAAAAAATAACCACAAATAACCAAGCTCTCCATCATGAAATTTAGACCATTACTATCCTTTTTACTCCTTGGAAGCCTTTTTGTCACTGCACAAAACAACCCCACTATAAAAGAATACAAAAAAGTATTTACCACATATCCGTTCTCAGATCCCGATCCGATTCCGAAACCTGATACGAAGTTTTATCCGTATTTTCGTTTTGATGGATTTACCGATAAACCCGTTCAGAAAGAATGGAAAGTAATCGAAATTGAGAACGATTATATCAAATTGATGATCTTGCCAGAAATTGGCGGAAAAGTCTGGTCGGCTATAGAAAAATCTACAGGAAAAGATATTGTTTACAACAATCATGTGGTGAAATTTAGAGACATTGCCATGCGCGGACCTTGGACAAGTGGCGGTGTTGAAGGCAATTACGGAATTATCGGCCACACGCCAAACTGCGCAACTCCTGTCGATTATAAAATCATAAACCGAGAAGACGGAAGCATTAGCTGTGTCATTGGGGTTTTAGATTTATTGACGAGAACTTCTTGGAAATTAGATATCAATCTGCCAAAAGACAAAGCCTATTTTACCACAAATTCGTTTTGGTCTAACACAACCGAATTCGAACAGCCTTATTACACTTGGATGAATACGGGCATAAAAGCAGCCGAAAATCTACAGTTCATTTATCCTGGACAAACTTACATTGGTCATAATGGAGAATACAATTCTTGGCCAATTGACAAAGAAAATGGCAAAGATTTGTCATTCTACAAAAACAACAATTTTGGCGGTTACAAATCCTATCACGTATTCGGGAAATATGATGATTTCTTTGGCGGATATTATCATGACGAAGATTTCGGAATAGGAAGATATGGCAATCATGATGATAAACCGGGCAAAAAAATCTGGATTTGGGGATTGTCTCAGCAAGGAATGATCTGGGAAAAATTATTAACAGATACTGACGGACAATATGTAGAAGTGCAAAGCGGAAGATTGTTTAATCAAGCGAGCGAAGGCAGTAACCTTACACCTTTCAAACAACGTTCATTTGCGCCTTATCAGACTGATACCTGGACAGAATATTGGTTTCCTGTAAAACACACAAAAGGTTTTGTTAAAGCCAATAATTATGGCTCTGTCAATATTAAAAACGAAAATGGCTGGCTAAAAATCTATTTTTCTCCGCTTCAAAAATTAAATGAAAAAATTGAAGTTTTTGAAAACGATAAAAAAGTATATTCTAAAGATATTGCTTTGAATACAATGCAAACTTTCAAAGATTCAATTCAGGTAAAAGTCGATTCTAATAAATTGAAATTTGTTTTAGGCGGAAATAAACTCGTTTGGAATTCTGCGCCAGAAGATGGAAATATTAATCGTCCTGTAGAAATTCCAAAAGATTTTGATCATAATTCGATTTACGGATTGTATTTGCAGGGGAAAAATTACATCAGCTTTAAAGATTATGTTCTGGCTGAAGATAAATTGAATGCTTGTTTGAAACTAGATCCGAACTACGCTCCTGCCCTTTCCGCATTGGCTTCTTTGCAAATCAGAAAATTAGATTACAAAGCAGCTGTAAATTCCGCAAGCAAAGCTTTATCGATTGATACTTATGATCCTGCAGGTAATTACTTTTATGCTTTGGCAAATTTCCATTTAGGAAATACTACCGATGCAAAAGACGGTTTTGATATTGCTGCTGCAAGTGTTGAATTTAGAAGTCCTGCTTACACCGCTTTAAGCAAAATTTATTTAGCAGAAAACGATCTTTCGAAAGCAATCGAATATGCAGAGAAAAGCTTAACATACAATCAATACAACATAGAAGGTCTACAGGTTTTAGCTGTTTTATATCGTCTTCAGAATAATACAGATAAAGCAAATTCGGTTTTAAAAACCATTACAAAATTAGATCCGCTGAATCATTTTGCTGATTTTGAAAAATACCTTTGGAACAATTCAAACGATTCAAAAAATGCATTTGTTGCTGCCATTCAAAACGAAATGCCAGAACAGACTTTTCTTGAATTAGGAATCTGGTATAATAATATCAGTCGAAAAGAAGAAGCTTTAAAAGTGTTTTCTATTGCAGAACCAAGTGCTGAAATTATTTATTGGAAAGCCTTTTTAGAAAATAAACCAGTTGATGTAAGCAAAATTAAACCAGGAACAAGTTTTCCTTTTAGAAATGAAACCGCAGAAATCCTAAAATCTTTAATTAAAACAAATGATCAATACCAATTAAAATATCATTTAGGTTTAATTGAATGGAATCGCAACAGCATTTCAGAAGCTAAAGAATTGTTTTTGCAATGCGGTACAAAACCAAATGATCCTGCGTTTTATGGAGCTAAAGCTTCTTTATTCAAAAATGATGCTTCAGTAGTATTGGCAAGTCTACAGCAGGCTATAAAATTAGATCCGCAAGGCTGGAGATATCATAAAATGCTTGCAGAACATTACATCGCTCAAAAACAATTTGATAAAGCGCTTACAACGGCTGAGTCTTTCTATAAAAAACATCAAGACAATTATTTGATTGGAATGCTCTACGCTAAAACTTTATTGCTAAACAAAAAATACCGTGAAGCCGATTCGTTCTTAACCAAATTGCAAATCCTTCCGTTTGAAGGCGCAACAGCAGGAAGACAATTGTATCATGAAGCTAAATTGATGCAGGCTTTAGCAGAAATCAAAAACAAGCAGTACAAAAAAGCATTACAATTTATTGCTGATGCCAAACTGTTTCCAGAGAATTTAGGCGTTGGAAAACCGTATGACGAAAACATAGATGAAAGACTAGAAAATTGGCTGGATTATCAATGTTATAACAGTCTTGGAAATAAAGAAATGGCTTCTAAATCTTTAGATAAAATTGTTGCTTTTCGTCCTGTAGTGGATAATACAGTTATGAACTTCCTTCCGGCAAACAACCTTGTTTCAGCTTGGGCGATTGAGAAAAAGTCTTCTGCTCAGGAAGCTGAAAAATGGATTAAAACTCAGGCAAATTTATATCCTACAAATAAAATAGTGCAGTGGACTTTATTGTCTTACACCAAAAAGCCATCGAATATTTTAAGTGAAGATGAAAAAGACGGCGAAGTCAGAATTATCGAAAAATTGTAAAGAACTTTCAAAATAATAAAAATGAAAAACCATTTTTTAAAATATACTTTTTTTGGTCTTGTCCTTTTGATGGCTCCAAAAATTGAAGCACAGAACAAAGCAGAAAAGACAGATGAATTATCTATTTATCGTACTACTCCTTTAAAAACGCATGATTTAATTCATACCAAACTGGAAGTTTCTTTCGATTATGGAAAACGCTATTTGTACGGAAAAGAATGGATTACTTTAAAACCTCATTTCTACGAAACTGATTCGCTTAAGTTGGACGCGAAAGGAATGGATTTTAAAGAAATTGCTATTATTGATGGCAAAAAAAGTATTCCGTTGCAATACAAATATGATAATGAGGAACTTTCAATAGCTTTAAACAGAAAATATAAAAGCACAGAAAAGTATACGATTTTCATTAATTATACTGCAAAACCAGCAGAACTGAAAAGCAAAGCTGGCGAATCGATTACCAATTCAAACGGATTGTATTTTATTAATCCTGACGGAAAAGGTGACAAACCAACACAAATATGGACGCAAGGCGAAACGGAGGCTTCTTCTTGCTGGTTCCCAACAATCGATAAACCAAATCAGAAAACAACTTCTGAAATTGCTATGACCGTTGAGGCAAAATATACCACACTTTCAAACGGCAAATTAACTTCGCAAAAAGTAAATAAAGACAGGACAAGAACAGATATCTGGAAGATGGAACAGCCAAATGCGCCTTATTTGTTTATGATGGCCGTTGGTGATTTTAAAATCTATAAAGATTCTTATAAAGGTAAAGAAGTCAGCTATTATTTAGAGCCAAAATATGCGCCTTATGCCAAACAGATTTTTTATAAAACGCCAGATATGATGAATTTTTACGGCAAAATGCTTGGCGTAGAATATCCTTGGGCGAAATATGCGCAGATTGTGGTGAAAGACTATTTTGGAGGTGCGATGGAAAATACTTCGGCAACCGTTCATGGTGAATATGTGCAAAAAACAGAGCGCGAATTATTAGATGATAATCAAGAAAGTACCATTGCTCACGAGCTTTTTCACCAATGGTTTGGCGATTATGTAACGGCTGAGTCTTGGTCAAACTTAACCATGAATGAATCGTTTGCCACTTTTGGAGAAGTTTTATGGCACGGGCACGATGCAGGACAAGATGGTGAAGACAGATCTCGTTATGAAAAATTGCAGAATTATTTACGTTCTCAAAAAAATGGCGACAGTCCTATTTTAGCTCGTTTTCATTACAGAAACGCAGACGATATGTTTGATAATATCAGCTATTCTAAAGGTTCGATTATTTTGTATGCCATGAAAAACCAAATGGGTGACGAAGCCTTTTTTAAGGGATTAAATCATTATCTAACTACAAATGCGTACAAATCTGGCGAACCGCATCAACTGCGTTTATCGATGGAAGAAGTGACAGGAAAAGATTGGTTGCCTTATTTTGAACAATGGTATTATAATGCTGGAAGTCCAATTCTGGATGTGAACTACAAATACGCTAACGGAAAAATTACCATTACAGTAAGTCAATCTCAGGATAGTTCGGTGCAAACCTTTACACTGCCTTTAAAAGTTGATTTTTACGTAAACGGAACTAAAATTAGAAAGGAGATTTTAATTGATAAAAGACAGCAAAGCTTCAGTTTTGACCTTCCCTCAAAACCTGAATTTATAGATTTAGATCCAGATAAAATCCTAGTTGGTGAAGTTAATGTAGATAAAAAAACCGCTGCTGATTATCTTTATCAATATAAAAATGCACCATCCTATTACAACCGAATTGAAGCTATAAAATTTGCTTCAAAAGACAGAAGTCAGGAGTCACAGCTTATTCTACTAGAAGGTTTAAAAGATCAACAGGAAGATTTAAGAGTACTGAGCATCAAAGCAATTGATTTAAATGAAAAACAAACCAAAGATCAGGTTTTAAAAATGCTTCTTGATATTGCTAAAAATGATAAAAAGACCATTGCAAGAGCAAATGCTATTGTAAAATTATCATCTACAGGCGATGCTTCTTATAAAAATTTAATGGCAGAAAGTATTAAAGAACAATCATATAACGTAATTGCAGCTGGATTAACAGGATTAACAAAATATGCGCCAGCCGAAGCAGATAAAGCATTGTCCTCATTGGATGACGATACACAAAAACATGTAACGCCATTAATGAAAAAATTTAGTAGTCAAAAATAATTATAAGAATCCTAGAATCTGTTTTGTTTTTGAAAACCTCTCTAATTTGGTTCATTAGAGAGGTTATTTTTTAACTAAAAATCGCAACTAAAAATGCAAAAATTCTTTTTAACATCCATCTTATTTTTTCTGTTAACCATTAGCACTGCTCAAAACAAGGTTAAAAAAATAAACGTAAAAGATTATGGTATTATGGCTAATACCAAAGAAAATTTAACTGCAAAAGTTAATCAGCTTATTGAAGGATTGGGAAGCGAATCTGTACAAATAATTTTTCCGAAAGGACGTTATGATTTCTATCCTGATGCCAATTATTACAGAACTTATTATGAGAGCAATACTTATGATGCCGATACCAGAAAACTGGCCATTCTCATAAAAAACAAAAAGAATATTACGATTGATGCTCAGCAATCTGATTTTGTGTATCATGAGCACATTCAGCCTTTTACATTAGATAATGCAGAAAACATCACAATCAAAAATGTAAACATCGATTGGGATGTTCCTCTAACATCTGAAGCCGAAATTATTGAAGCAGATGAAAATCACATTCTAATGAAAATTGATATAGCTCAATCTCCCTACAAAATCCATGAAAAAGGTTTGACTTTTATAGGAGAAAATGCTAATGAAAACTGGGCGCTCTCTGAAGGTTCGTGGTTAATTGAATTTGATAAAAACCATATTATCCCAGCAAATACAGGTGATAATGGTTGTGTAAAAGGAGACTTAAAAAATGTAATTTACAGCGAAGTAAAACCAGGATTGGTAGTAATGAAAGGAAATTTTACCAAAACACCCGCCGTTGGAAACTTTGTAATATTAAGACACGGAAAACGTGATCACGCCGGAATGTTTTTATTTCATAGCAAAAACACTAAACTGGAGAATATTAATGTTTACCATACTTCCGGATTAGGAATTCTATCTCAATACTGCGAAAATATTGAGATGAGAAAAGTAAATATGCTTCCAAATCCTAAAAAAAATCGATATCTCAGCGGACACGATGATGGTTTGCATTTTATGGGATGCAAGGGCGAAATCATAATAGACAATTGCGACGCACAAGGCCTAATGGATGATCCTATTAACATTCATGGAACCTACGTGCCGGTAATGCAAAAAATAGACGACTATTCTGTAAAATGCAACTTTGGACAAAATATGTCTCACGGATTATTATGGGCTGTCGCTGGAGATAAAGTTGGCTTTATTCAGAAAAAAGAAATGAACACGATGTCTTACGGAATTGTTTCAAGTTTTGAACCGTTAGATGTAGATCATTTTATTATCAGATTCAAAGAAAAAATTCCGACCGATATAGATGCCAATTTTGTTCTGGAAAATCTAAGTTGGACGCCAAATGCTACAATTACAAATTGCTTTGTGGGTAGCAATCGTGCACGTGGTTATTTAATATCCACTCCAGGAAAAGTGGTAATATCTAATAATATTTTCGAAACCAGTGGCTCGGCCATTCTTATAGCGGGAGATGCAAATTATTGGTTCGAAAGCGGTGCTGTAAAAGACATTACCATCAAAAACAATGAATTTAGATTTCCATGTAATTCCTCTTATTATCAATTTTGTGAAGCAATTATCAGCATTTATCCTGAAATTCCGTCACCAAATGCTTTGCAACCATTTCATAAAAATATAAAAATAGAAAATAACAGTTTTAACCCTTCAGACTACCCTATTCTTTACGCCGTTTCTGTAGACGGATTAAGTTTTAAAAACAATTCGATCAAACGTAGTTATGCTTTTACTCCTTGGTATCCAGAGAAATACAACTTTAGAATTGAAGCCTGCAAAAATGTAGAAATTAGCGGAAACAAAATTGAAAAAGATGTATTAGGAAAAAATATTCTTCTGAAAGGAATGCAACCAACGGAACTAAACTTACAGAATACAGAATTAAGTGTTGAGATAGCAAAACCAAATTAAATTCTACTTCGAATTTAAAAAGAATATACATTTTTTATAGCCAGGCGATAAAAATCGTTTATACCATGTGCTCGAGCACAAAATTAGTGTGTTCGAGCACATATTTCTGTTTTTTCTTGTTTAATCAAAATATATTCAATAGTTTCGTTAAATAATTAAAAGTAAGCATTGTTTTATTTGTTATCTCAAAATACCATAACCACCTCATTAACAGATTACAACATAAAAAACAAAGTATTTAAAAAACATAATTAGATTTAAAACATACGTTTTTGATTTTTAAAACCTCTCTAATTCGGTTTGTTACAGAGGCAATTCAAAAAAAGAAACGAATTCAGCAATCAAATGAAAAAAATTGTATACTTATTACTTGCTTTGGCATTAATTTCTTTTTCTCCTATAAAAGACGCCTCTTTCGTTGAAAGAAACACAATAGAAGACCCTAAAACAAAAATTTCACTGCCACTTGCAGGAAATGCATTTAGCTCGATACATATTGACGGAAGCAATACAATTACAGACAATGGCATTGAAAATTGGACAAACCCTAATGAGTTTTTCACTTTATATTTTAAGATTTCAAAACCTGGAATTTTTCAATTTACAGTTGAAGAATCTGTCGAAGTTTTTGGAAAATCAGAAGTTGAATTTTCTATAAATAACGAATCTAAAAAAGTAACGTTCACAGATTCAAAAAAAGCAATTTCCATTGGAACTTGGACAATAAAAAAAGAAGGTTATGTTGCTTTAAAGATCAAAGGAATCAGTAAAACTGGTGATCGTTTTCCTTCTATAAATCGTTTAGAAATTTCAAGCAAAGATTTTGATGGAAAAATATCTTATGTGCCAAATAATGAAGGTAACTTTTATCATTGGGGACGTCGCGGGCCTTCGGTTCATTTAAACTATCAGGTTCCTGAAAATGTCAATGCAGAATGGTATTACAACGAAATTACTGTTCCTAAAAATGAAGACAAAATAGGTTCTTATTTTATGGCAAACGGATTTGGCGAAGGCTATTTCGGAATTCAAGTAAATTCGGCGACTGAAAGACGAATTTTGTTTTCGGTTTGGAGTCCCTTTGAAACAGACGATCCAAAAAGTATTCCTGATTCGCAAAAAATCAAAATGCTCAAAAAAGGAGAAAATGTACATGCAGGAGAATTTGGAAGCGAAGGTTCTGGCGGACAGAGCTATTTAAAATACAGCTGGAAACCCGGAACAACATATAAGTTTTTGTTAAGAGGATTTCCTGAAAACAATAATTCAACAACTTATACTGCTTATTTCTATGCACCAGAATTAAAAAAATGGTTATTAATTGCAAGTTTTAATCGTCCGCAAACATATACTTATTTAAAAAGATTTCATTCCTTTTTAGAAAATTTCATTCCGGAACAAGGTAATTTATCACGAAAAGTTCTATTCAACAATCAATGGGTTTGCGATGAAAAAGGGAATTGGACTGAAGTTAATTCAGCTCGTTTTACAACAGACAATACAGGAACAAAAGGATATCGAATGGACTTCGCAGGCGGACTGGAAAATGATTCGTTTTACTTAAAAGATGGTGGTTTCTTTGACAATTTCACCACACCAAAAGCAATATTTACAAGACCATTAAACAATAAAAAACCAGAAATAAATTTTGATGCTTTGCCATAAATGATGAAGTATTGATCAACAAAAAACAAATTAATTTACTCATGAAAACTACATTTTTTAAATCGGCAATTGTTCTTTTTCTTTTGTTTGGATGGACGATTGCTTCTGCACAAATGATTAAGACCAAAACACCTGCACGCCCGAAAGGACAGCAAGACGTATTAAGAATGGCTGCAGATCCAATTCCAACGGTTCGTGTAGCCTTCATCGGACTTGGAATGCGCGGTCCGGGCGCGGTTGAACGTATGACACATATTCAAGGTGTAGAAATTGTGGCGTTGTGTGACATGACTCAGGAAAATACTGCAAAATCAAATGAAATTTTGACCAAAGCTGGTTTTCCAAAAGCACAGGAATTCTATGGCGATGAAAATGCTTGGAGAAAAGTTACAGCCTTGCCAAACGTAGATCTAGTGTATATTGCTACAGACTGGCTTCATCATGCTTCTATCGGAGTTCAGGCAATGAAAGATGGAAAACACGTTGCAATTGAAGTTCCGGGAGCTTTGACTATGAAAGAAATTTGGGAACTTATTGATACTTCAGAAAAAACGAGAAAGCATTGCATGCAATTAGAAAACTGTGTTTACGATTTCTTCGAATTAACAACATTAAACATGGCACAGCAAGGTGTTTTTGGAGAAATTCTTCACGCTGAAGGTTCTTACATTCACGGTTTACAGCCTTTCTGGGGAGAATACTGGAACAACTGGAGAATGGATTATAACATAAAACACCGCGGTGATGTTTATGCGACGCATGGGATGGGGCCAGCGTGTCAGGCACTAAACATTCACCGTGGTGACAAAATGAATTTCTTGGTTTCTATGGATACAAAAGCCGTAGGAAATCCTGCTTACATTAAAGAAAAATCAGGACAGGAAATTAAAAATTTTAGAAACGGAGATCATACCATGACTATGATTCGTACTGAAAACGGAAAAACAATTCACATTCAGCACGATGTTACTTCTCCTCGTCCGTACAGCAGAATGTATCAATTAAGCGGTACAAAAGGGTTTGCTAATAAATATCCGCTTGAAGGTTATGCTTTGGACGGAAAAGAGTTAAGCGATGACGTAAAACCAAACCATGAAAAATTGAGTGCACACTCTTTTGTTCCTGAAGAAGTTAAAAAAGCATTAATGGAAAAATACAAACACCCGATTGCTAAAGGAATTGAAGAACAAGCGAAAAAAGTCGGCGGTCACGGCGGAATGGATTTCATTATGGATTATCGTTTAATTCACTGTCTGCAAAAAGGACTTCCTCTTGATATGGATGTTTATGATTTAGCCGAATGGTCTTGTTTAGGGCCATTAACAGAGATTTCTCTTGACAATAATTCTGCTCCTGTTGAAATTCCAGATTTTACACGTGGAGGATGGAACAAACTTAAAAAATTAGAGTTTTCAGAATAAATAATATTGGTTAGTTAGTAAGGGACAAGAGGGCAAAGTAGATGTTGCTCTCTTGTCTATTTTAGACAATTCGTAAAATTTACATTGTACAAAAAATATCGCTCCTCTGGAGCTTTACATTGTAAATGCCTATTCTTTGCTATAAATATCTAGCTTCTCCGAAGCTTGTAAAAAGAGATTTCCTTTAAATGGACAACATTATATAAAAACATATTGCAAAGCCCAGCGGGGCAAAATATGTATAGAATTTCGATAATACAATGAAAAGAAGCTCCAGAGGAGCAAAATATTTATAGATCTTAACAAGACAAACTTTAGAAAGCTCCGGAGGAGTGACATGTTTTTTACGATACATAACATGTCGCTCCTCTGGAGCTTTATATTGTAAATATTATTTTTTGCTATACATATTTCGCTTCTCTGAAGCTTATAAAAAAAAAGCTGTCCTTTTGAGACAGCCCCTTTTAATATTCAGTCAAAAACTAATTCCAGTTGAAAGTAATTTTCTTTTCTATTTCACTACTTAAACTTAGAAATACTGGGCATGTCATTGCAGCACGCTCTAAAATAGTTTTACTTTTTTCATCAGCATTGCTTTTCATTTGAAACACAATTTCGATTGCTCCAATTCTTCTTGGCTCGGCATTCATAATCTTAGTTACTTCTGCTGTCGAACCCACAAAATCAACTTCTAAATCACGGGCTTTAATTCCCATAATGGTCATCATACAGCTTGCTAAAGCATTTGCAACTGTATCTGTTGGAGAAAATGCTTCCCCTTTTCCGTTATTATCTACTGGTGCGTCAGAAATAATTTCGCTTCCTGATTGCACGTGAATTGAACTTGTTCTTAAATCTCCTAAATAGGTTACTTTTGATGTCATTAATTTGCTACTTTTAAAGTTAAGTCACTATCATAATATAAGATGTAAACACCTTTATTAGCGTGTCCGCCATCTTCTTTTCTATAATATTGAAATTTATTATCTACTTGCTGAGTCGTCATCAAATCAGCAGTTTCCTGAAATGTTTTTCCCTGCACCAAACGCATCATCGTGTCAAACGTCACATCAAATCCTCTAGTTGCATAAGTAGTCGGATTTGCTTTATTTTTCAAACGGTATTGTTTTTCATAAATTAAAACTGACTGTTCGTCACTTTCACGCGTTACAGAAGGATACATTAATTTCAATTTCACTAAATTATCAAAACTAATTTCATCTGTATCTAATGTGCTGTTTGGCTCTAGAATTACCAATTGAACTTGACAAGTTTTCTGAGAATCAAGCAAAGCTTTAATCGTAGCTTTAACCATAGCAGTATTACCTGTTTCCATTACTACATAATTCATACGGTTTGGGATCAATAAGCTTTTTAAATTAGCCACATCCAAACCTCCTGTTTCTGTTAAAGAAGCAAATGCAACTCCTTTTTGGTTTTGTTTGATGTAATTAATAACCGATTCTTTTTTCTTATCAACTACCGCTACAATATTTCCATTTTTAGAACGCATATAATCAAAAATAGAATTTTTAATCACGTCATTTGAAGGTATTGTTTGGTATAAATTGTCAATCGGATTGGCACTATCTTTTGATAAAGGTGAAATTACAGGAACATTATAAGAACGTAACATGTTTGCTGTTGTTTCTGCATTAGTTTGGTAAAATGGCCCAATTACAGCATCTGCATCTTGAAGTTTCGGAGTTAAACCTACAACATTAGAAGTTGTTTTGGTTTCTTGAGAATCATAAATAGCAACATCAATTGGCAGTTTCAATGTTTTTGCAGAATCAATAGCCATCAAAGCTCCAGAATAAAAATCTAAAGTCATATTTAAAAACTTATCATTTTTAATTCTATTAGCCGTTCCAGACGTATCACTTTGTATTTTTGCCATATTAAAAGGAAGCAGTAAAACTACTTTTTTACGCTCATTAACACCTCTCTTTTTGGTTAATTCAACAATTTCTGCATTTTCGTTTTCAGTAGATTTTACTTTATCAACGATTTTAATTCCGCTTCCAGTACTTTCTACAGGTTTGTTTACTGAAGAATCTGCTGGTTTTTCAGTAGGAACTTGCGCTGCAATAATTGGTGCAGGTGCAATATATCCAGCAGGAACTTTCAGAACCATTCCTTCTTTTACCCCTTCAGAAAGTGACGGATTTAATGCCACTAATTCATCTTGCGATAAATGGAAAACTCTTCCCAAACTATAAAAAGTTTCTTTCGGTTTTACCTGATACTCCATATAAGTCACCGCTTTTTTAGAAGATTCAGCTGGTTTCTTATTTTCAGCAGGCTTTGCTGTTTCTGTTGCAACATGTTCAGTCTTTGGAGCTGTTCCTTTTATGGTCAGTCTATAACCAACTGGCAAACTATTAACGATATCCGGATTACGTTTTTCCAATTCGTCAACAGTCATATTGTACTGTTTTGCAATACCAAATTTTGTTTCTTTTGGCTGAACATCATGATATACATATTTTTCAGCAACTTTTTCTTTAGCAGGTTTTGCAGCAGTTTTCGGAGTCGATCCCTTTGCAGGAATAACCAATTTCTGTCCGATTTGAACACCTGTTTTCTCCAAAAACGGATTTGCCGCTTTTAAAGCTTCATCAGAGATTCCGTATTTTTTCTCGATACTGTAAAACGTTTCTTTTGGCTGCACCTCATGAATAATTTCTTTTCCTGAAGAAGCAGCTGTTTTAGTTTCAGAAACTTCTTTTTTTGCTTCTCCTGTCGTAGGAATCAACAATACTGTGTTTGGGCTTAAACCTGTTCTAGCATCTGGATTCAGCTTATAAATATCATAAGGCGTAACCTTAAATTTTTGGGCAATCTGATTAATAGTTTCACCACTTGACACTTTATATTTCACCACTTTTTCCTGAGAAAAAGCACTTGAACTAATAAAGAATACAAGAGACAATAATGTTAAATAGTACTTCATAATATGGCTTAAAACAATTTAATTTCTAATTTAAAAATATCTCACAAATTTGCTCAAAGCAAAATTCGAGCCGTTTGTTATTTCAATCGAAAATCATCTCAAATCGATTTCTACTTTGGCAATTATGATTTCTTTATATAACTCATCTTCTTCTTTTTTCTTGCATTTATAAAGCACTTCTTCCATGTTTTCGAATTTATCGCTGTAAACATAGTAAGAAAGGCTATTAATATTGAAAAAGAAACTAGCGTTAAAATCGCCAGAATCAATGAGTTTCATAATAAGCTTATCTCGGTCAACTGCGTCTGTAAATATACCCAAAACTAAGTAATACCCGTTCGAAACTTCTCTAAGATTATCATAAACTTCTACTTTTACTGTTTTATCACGTCTTAATGGATTGTCTTTCAATTCCTGTTTCATTTCTTCTAGTGAAATTGTTTTTGAATTTTCGACAGTATTATTCTTTTTCTGTTTTTTGACTGCTTCGTCCTGATATTTTTTCAGTTTTACCAAAGCTAGTTTATCATCAAACTTTCGAGCTTCCATGCTGTAATAGGAAGCTTTACTGATATGTCTTTTTACTTCAATTTTTTTCTGATTGTCAAGCGAATCAATCTTAGCAATCAAAAGCTGATTTTTTTCATCTCCTTTTTGCTGATCTTCTTTATAACGTTTGATCTCTTCTAAAGACAAACGCTGTTGTAAAGGTTCTGTGTTGGCTTTTTTCTCGCTTTCGCGAATTTTCTTCTTATACTCCTGATTTTCTTCAACCGCAATTTTCTCTACTTTGTTCATTAAACCAGCATATACTTTTCTGTTTTCTGCCAGTTCTTTTTTCAGTTGAGACGATAATTCATTTGTTTTACTTATTCCTTCAGAAGATTGTCTCTCGAGCCTTTTTGATTCTTCAACATTCAAAATTTCCATTCGCTTCAGTTCTTTCAAATCATCATTCATCGAATTGACAAGCGAATCTAATTTTGCCATTAAAACATCCTGCACATTTTTATTGGCTTCTAAAACCAGACGCAGTTTTTCTACCGAATTTTCTTTAGAACCATTCATATCATTCAGATTCACTTTCAAATCATTAATTTTTATAATTTTCTGATTCATTTCTTTCTGAACAACCAAACGGTCTTTTAAATCTTCAATTTCAACTGTTTTAGCTTTTGTTTTTTCTACGACAACTTGTTTTTCAGCCAAAGCAAGCATCAATTCTTCGCTCTCATTTGCAGGTTTTATTGCAGAAGTATTGATCGCTAATTTGTTCCCAACAATTAATCCGTTTACAATTTCAGGATTTTGAGATTCTAATTGATCAATTGAGATTCCGTATTTTTTAGCAATCGAAAACTTGGTCTCTTTGGGTTCAACTATATAAAAAACGGTTTCTTGATTGATAACGCGAACCCTTCCATCTAAAGTTTTTCTTTTGTTTGGAATGGAAATCGTCTGGCCAATCTGCAAACCATTAATCAAAATATCTCTATTCAAATTTTCTAAATCTTGAACTGAAACATTGTATTGTCTGGCAATACTGAACAAAGATTCTTTAGCCACAACCTGATGTGTTGTTTTTGAAGAAACAGCAATTTCTTGTTTTGAAGAATAATCTGAATTTTGAGGAATAATTAGTTCTTGACCAATTTGAAGTCCGCTGGCCAAAATTTCCTGATTGGCATTCTGAATAGCTTCTACAGAAACGTGATATTGTTTTGATAAACCAAACAGCGTTTCTTTTGGTGCAACAATATGAGTTTGCTGCTTTGAAGTTGCGTTTTCTGAGTTGTGAACTGGAATCTTTAAAACCTGATTGTCTTTGATTCCGTTTTGCGATTCGGGGTTGAGCTTATAAATCTCATCGATAGAAACCTTATACTTTTGGGCAATAAAATAAGCGGTTTCACCTTTTTGAATTTTGTGCTCGATAATTGAATCTTGCGCAGTTATTTTGTTAAAAGACAAAATAAAGACAAGAGAAATTGTTAAAAGTTCTCTCATAAATAGTAGGTTATAAAAAATTAAGGCCTTACAAATGTAAGACCTTAATTTTAAATTATGCTACTATTCCCACTCAATTGTTGCAGGTGGTTTTGAACTAATATCGTAAACTACACGATTCACGCCTTTTACTTTATTGATGATATCATTAGACACTTTCATCAAGAAATCGTAAGGTAAATGAACCCAGTCAGCAGTCATACCATCTGTTGATTCTACCGCTCTAAGCGCTACTACTTTTTCGTAAGTACGCTCATCGCCCATAACACCAACACTGTTTACAGGAAGCAAAATTGCTCCAGCCTGCCAAACTTTATCATATAATCCCCAAGATTTTAATCCTTCGATAAATACAGAATCTACATCTTGTAAAATTCTAACTTTCTCTGGAGTAATATCTCCTAAAATTCTAATTGATAATCCTGGTCCTGGGAAAGGGTGTCTTCCTAGCAATTCAGGATCTATTCCTAATGTAGCTCCTACTCTACGAACTTCGTCTTTAAACAACATTCTAAGCGGTTCTACAATTTTTAATTTCATGTAATCTGGCAATCCACCCACATTGTGGTGCGATTTAATAGTTGCAGATGGTCCTTTTACCGAAACAGATTCGATTACATCTGGATAAATAGTTCCTTGAGCCAACCATTTTACGTCTTCTAATAAGTGCGATTCGTCATCAAAAACTTCGATAAATACACGACCAATTGTTTTACGTTTTGTTTCTGGATCACTGATTCCTGCCAATTCGCCAAGAAAACGATCTCCAGCATCTACACCTTTTACATTTAATCCCATTCCTTTGTATTGGTCTAATACATTTTGGAATTCGTTTTTACGTAAAAGCCCGTTGTTAACGAAGATACAGTATAAATTTTGTCCGATTGCTTTGTTTAATAAAACTGCTGCTACTGTAGAATCTACTCCTCCAGATAAACCAAGAACTACTTTATCGTTTCCTAATTTCTCTTTTAATTCTGCTACCATTTCGTCAACGAAAGCATTTGGAGTAAAGTTTTGAGGAACTTCAGCAATTTTCACTAAGAAGTTTTCCAACATCTGTTTTCCATCTGTTGAGTGGTAAACCTCTGGATGGTATTGAATTGCATAAGTAGTTTCGCCCTCAATTTTGTAAGCTGCGTATTCTACATCATGCGTGCTAGCTAATTTTACAGCATTTGTTGGAAGCGCTTTGATACTATCGCTATGGCTCATCCAAACTTGGCTGTTTTCTGAAACTCCTTCAAAGAAAGTTTCGCCTTCTTTAATATAAGACAAGTTAGCTCTACCGTATTCTCTAGTATTTGAAGCAGCCACTTCTCCACCACTGAAATGAGCTAAATATTGAGCTCCATAACAAACGGCAAGCAAAGGCATTTTACCTCTAATTTGTGATAAATCAGGATGTGGTGCATCTTCTCCTCTAACAGAGAAAGGGCTTCCTCCTAAAATTACGGCTTTATAACTTGATAAATCACTTGGAATGTGATTGTAAGGAAAAATTTCGCAGAATATATTTAATTCGCGAACTCTACGCGCAATAAGCTGAGTATATTGCGACCCGAAATCTAAAATAAGTACGTTGTGTTGCATGCGCAAAAGTACTTTTTATATTCGAAATTCAAAAATCGGAACGTTGAAAAAATAAATATTTTTTTTCTACGTTCCGATTTTTAGGTTCAAAGGTTCTGAGTTACAAAGGTTCAAAGTTTTTTTTCTTTGTCTCTTTGAACCTTTGTAACTTTGAACCTCAAAAAAAATCCAAACAATCCAAAAATTCGTATCTAACGAAAACCCAATTTAAAATTAACTATGAAATCAAAACTTATTGCCCTGACTCTTTTTCTGTCAATCTTTTTTTCGTCTTGTAATACTGTCGATGATTTATTGACATTTACCATCTCGAATAGCGCTTCGATAAAAATCCAAAGCACTTCGCCAATTAATCTGCCTTCTGAGATTATAACACCTGAAGTAACAACCAATTCTTCTGCCGAATTTGAAAACAATAAAACAAAAGCTAGCTTAGTAAAAGATGTTAAAATCAGATCACTGAAATTATCCATTACTGACCCTTCAGATAAAACATTTACTTTTTTAAAATCGGTTCATTTATATATCTCAACAGCAAATTCTGAAGAAATCGAATTAGCATATGCAGACAATATTAATGTATCAAGCAATTCTGTTGATTTAATTTGTACTGATAAAAGATTAGATGAATATATTAAAGCAGATAGTTACAAAATTAGAACTAAAGTAACTTTAAAAGAAACCTTAACGCAAGATGTAACGGTAAAAGCAGAAATGAAGTTTAAAGTGACTGCGGATCCGTTCTAATTTTTGAGGTTCAAAGGCTCAAAGCGACAAAGGTTCAAAGGTAACGAAGCGTAAAAACTTTGTCCCTTTGAACCTTTGTTACTTTGAACCTAATGCTAAAAGCACTATTCCTTAGTTACAACAATAGAAGCTTTAAATCCTGCAGCAAGGTTGTCCCAATAATCGTTTGTTACTAGATTGCCTTTATCGTCGTAGACTTGTATTTCTGCAGTATTTCCTCCTAGTGAACCTATATTTAAAGCCTCGAAATCTAATTTATTAAAGCCTGGAGTAAGATTGATTTTTACTTGCTGAAAATTGGAATCCAGCAAAATTCGATCTCTAATGACATAATCATTTGAAGAAACTTTTACTAAATCTCCATCAATTGCCCCAAAATCACGGAACTTAACAATGAAGTATTCCGATTTAGTTTTAAAATCTCCCAACGAAATATTTTTCTTTACCAAAACGCCGCGGCCTTCTCTTAAACCAGCATCTTTTAAAGATTTATCTAGATCTTTCTCCATTTTTGCCACATATCGATCGCCTGGATTGGCAAAATCGGTTTCTGTAGACATGGTAAATTTACTTTTCTCTTCTCCAATCTGAAACTTTGATTTCGGAGTTATAGTAGTATTTTCAAAAACATTTGGAGTTTTAATCGCAGGCATATCATTAAATTCTGCCAGTGGATCTTTGACCTGAGGAATCGGAGTTTTTTTAGGCTTTGCAGTAAACTTTGCGCCCGGGATAGCTTTGAATTTTGTATTAGACTCAATTTGGGCTGATACAGACATGGCAGTAAAAAATAATATGAAAAATAAAATGTGCTTCATTTAAAAAAGTATTATCGAATCGCCTTTTATAATTAATTTAAAACAAAAGTCCAGCTTCACAAAAATAGTATAATTTACTTACTTGCTACAACTTTAGGAGTTTTATAACATTAAATTAAGCTAATTTTTGGAAGCAAAAAACCTGCCAAAATATAGTTTTTCTACAAAAACAAATTCCAAATTAAAAATTCCAAATCCCAAAACGCGACGAATATGATTTTGATTATTAACAACTTATTCTTAACTTGAAGACTTTATTTTACCATTTAAAATCTCAATAAAATGGATTATATCGATTATTATAAAGTATTGGATGTTACCAAATCTGCAACCGAAGCAGACATCAAAAAAGCATATCGAAAACTGGCAAGAAAATATCATCCCGATTTGAATCCGAATGATAAAGAAGCCGAAAAAAAATTCAAGGAAATAAATGAAGCCAACGAAGTTTTAAGCAATCCCGAAAATCGAAAAAAATACGACAAATACGGGAAAGACTGGAAACATGCTGACGAATTTGAAAAAGCAGGCTACGATCCGAATCAACAGCAAAGCAGTTATCAATATTCTGAAGGCGATTTCTCTGGTTTTGGAGGTGGAGGAGACTTTTCTGGAAGTGATTTTTCAGATTTTTTCAATTCGATGTATGGCCAAAGCGGAGGCAGAAACAGATCGCAGGCTAAATATAGAGGACAGGATTTTAATGCCGAACTGGAATTAGATCTTAAAGCCGCATATACAACACACAAACAAAACTTAACCGTAAATGGAAAAAATATCCGAATTACGATTCCTGCTGGTGTAGAAAACGGACAGATTATCAAAATTCCAAATCATGGTGGGCCTGGTGTTAATGGCGGGCCAAATGGCGATTTGTACATCACCTTTATAATTTCTAACAATTCTGATTTTAAACGTGAAGGCAATAATCTGTATGCCGAGGCGCCAATTGACTTGTACACGGCAATTTTAGGGGGAGAAACTTACATCAATACTTTTGACGGAAAAGTAAAAATCAAAGTGCCAGCAGAAACACAACCGGGAACAAAAGTGAAGTTAAAAGGAAAAGGTTTTCCTGTTTATAAAAAAGAGAATCAGTTTGGCGATTTATACATTACGTACACTATAAAAGTTCCAACAAAACTGTCGGATAAAGAAAAAGAGTTATTTGAAGAATTAGCAAAACTAAGAAAGTCATGAAAAACAAAAATTTAATCCAGATCAAACAGTTTTGTATTTACCACGAAATTGAAAATACTTTTATAACCGAACTTAATAATTACGGACTCATTCATATTATAACGGAAGAAAATGACGAATTTCTTGAACCCGAACAGCTTCCAACGGTTGAAAAAATGATTCGTATGCACTACGATCTTAAAATAAATCTGGAAGGGATTGATGCTATTGCACATTTACTAAATAAGATTGAAACCTTGCAGCAAAATTTAAATACGATACAAAACAAGCTTCGACTGTACGAAGAAAAAGAAACCGAATAACGATTAATATCACAAAAAGCTTGAATTTCTGAATTGATTTCAAGCTTTTTTTTATCGCTGTCAAAACCATAATTCTTAAATTGCAGCATCTTTAATCAACCTGAATTTGCTTTTTAAACCATACGGCAAATTCGCAAAAATTATAAAAAAATGAAAAGAGAAAACATCTTGACTGGATCTCCGTGGGAAGACAAAATGGGATATTGCCGTGCCGTAAGAATTGGCAATATTGTTGAAGTTTCTGGAACTGTAGCCATTGTTGACGGGGATAAGGTAAAAGCTGATGACGCTTATGCTCAAACGTATAATATTTTAGAACGAGTAGAAAAAGTTTTAGAAGATTTAAATGTAAGCATGAAAGACGTTATAAGAACAAGGATTTTCACAACAGACGTTTCTACTTTCGAAGAAGTGGCTAGAGCACACTCTGCTTTCTTTAAAGATATAAAACCAACTACAGGATTTTACGGAATCAGTAAATTGGTTGCTCCAGAATATTTGGTTGAAATCGAATTTACAGCTGTTGTTCAGTAATATTTTTTTGCCGCGAATTACACAAATTTTCACTAATTATTTTCTTTTGTCACAGATTAAAAGAGTAAAAAAAGATTGTTTTTAACTTCTAATTCGTGAAAATTTGTGAAATTCGTGGCAAATTTTTACATTTAATGACTTCCCAAAATCTAAAACAATTCCTATTTTCTCTTCCAAAATGGATTCTTATCTGTGTTTTAATAGGCATACTTTCAGGCTCTGCATCTGCTTTCTTTTTAGTTTCTTTAGAATGGGTAACACAATTTAGAATTCAGCACGATTGGATTATTTGGCTTTTGCCTTTCGGCGGATTTTTAGTCGGGTTGAGTTATTATTATTGGGGAGAATCGGTTACAAAAGGAAATAATCTTTTGCTCGAAGAATACGAAAATCCTAAAAAAGTCATTCCGTTTAAAATGGCCCCTTTAGTTCTTTTAGGAACATTATTAACACATTTATTTGGAGGATCTGCAGGACGAGAAGGAACTGCGGTACAAATGGGAGGCGCAATTGCTGATCAGTTTACCAAGTTTTTCAATCTTGATAATTCAGAACGCCGAATTTTAATCATTCTCGGGATCAGTGCCGGTTTCGCTTCTGTGTTTGGAACGCCTTTAGCCGGTGCAATTTTCGCTTTGGAAGTTTTATATTTCAGTAAAATTAATTTTAAAAGCATTTTGCTTTCTTTCTTAGTTGCTTACGCAGCCTATTTTACAGTAGAATTTTGGAAAATCAAACATACACATTATAGTATTCCTATTGTTCCAGAACTTAGTTTAAACAATATTATTTTTACTTTAATTGTTGGAGTTTTATCTGGGTTTGCTGCTTTATTATTTTCTAGAAGTACACATTTCTGGGGTTCCCTTTTTTCAAAAAACATAAAATATCCACCGCTTCGTCCTGTAATTGGCGGAGTAGTTTTGGCTATTGCCATTGCTGGTTTAGGATTTACAAAATTTTCAGGATTAGGCGTTCCTGTAATTGTCGATTCATTTTCAAATCCGAATCAATGGTACGATTTTCTGCTTAAAATCTTATTTACAGGATTTACACTTGGAGCTGGCTTTAAAGGCGGAGAGGTAACACCTTTATTTTTTATTGGAGCGACTTTAGGAAGCGCATTATCAATCGTAATTCCGATGCCCATTGCGCTTTTAGCAGGAATCGGATTTGTGGCTGTTTTCTCTGGCGCAACCCACACTCCTATTGCCTGCACCATAATGGGAATGGAATTATTCGGAATTGCTCCTGGAATCTTCATCGCAATCGCCTGCACAATCGCTTATTTCTCTTCTGGTTCTGTTGGAATTTACAAATCTCAGATTGTAAAAGGTGCGAAATATAAACTGTATCAAAAATTTCAAAAGAAAGAACTACAGAATTTATAAAGTAAAATTCCAAATTCCAAACTGGATTGAGAACTGAGACTGCGACTGAAAACTAAAATTATTTTCAGCATTACATTAAAAAAATGTAAATTCGCAAACTATGAAAATACAAGATATTCAAGCGATTCAGTTATTGCTTGCTGCGCCAAAGAAAATCGCAATAATTCCGCACAGAGGACCAGATGGTGACGCCATGGGCTCTACTCTAGCTTTGTACCATTTTTTACTTAAAAATAATCATCAGCCAACCGTTATTTCTCCAAATGATTTTCCTGATTTTTTAGCTTGGCTCCCAGGTTCAGAAACAGTAAAAATCTATGAAAAAGATACTCAAAACTGCATTAAAATATTAGAAGAAGCCGAGCTTATTTTTACGCTTGATTTTAATGCTTTCCATCGAACTGGCGAAATGGAGCATACTCTAGCCAAACTTACCGCTCCATTTATCATGATTGATCATCATGAAAAACCTCATGATTATGCTGCTTATACGTACTCAGACACTTCTTACGGATCCACTTGTGAGATGGTGTACAATTTTATTGCCTTTTTAAACAAAAAAGAAGATATTGATAAAACCATTGCAACTTGCATCTATACTGGAATTTTGACCGATTCTGGTTCATTCCGTTTTCCAGGAACTACAGGAAACACACATAGAATTATTGCCGAATTGATTGATTTAGGAGTCGAAAACACTCAAATTCCGGTTTTACTATACGATAATAGTTCTTTTAGCCGTTTGCAGTTATTAGGCCGTGCACTTCAAAATATGAAAATTTTTGAAGACCATAAAACGTCTTACATGACCCTTACACAAGAAGAACTTGATTCGTTTAACTATGTAAAAGGTGATACCGAAGGAATTGTAAACTACGGATTAAGCATTCGCGGAATTGTTTTTACAGCCATATTTATTGAAAACAGAGAAGAAAAAATCATTAAAATTTCTTTCCGTTCTCAAGGAGGATTTGATGTTAACCAATTTGCAAGAGACCATTTTAACGGAGGCGGACATGTCAATGCTGCCGGAGGAAGATCTGAAGCTTCTATGGAAGAAACAGTAAATAAATTTGAAGATTTAGTCAAAAAACTAAAATTATAATCCAAATCATGAATTACCTAAAACTTACCATTTATACTTTGCTTTTTACTGTTTTATTAAGCAGCTGCAAGCATCATGAAGAGGCCAGAAAACCTATCTCTAGAACTTCAGGAACGTTCATGAAGAAGTCGGCTGACCGAAATAAAAAGCTGGTGGCAAACGAAGAAGACGTCATTAAAAAGATAATCAAAAACAATCCGAAAGTAAAATATTATGCCACTCCAAAAGGCTATTGGTTTTGCTATGAAGAAAAGAATGATGCAGAAACTCTAGCTCCTAGAAAAGGTGATATTGCCTACTTTAACATGGAAGTAAAAGATATTAAAGGCAATATTATTTACTCTGAATCTGATCTTGGTCCGCAAACCTATTATGTAGACAAACAGGACATTATGATGGGTTTACGTGACGGAATTAAAAGAATGCATAAAAATGAAACGGTTACGTTTTTATTTCCATCACATATGGCATATGGATATCATGGAGACAACAAAAAAATTGGAACAAACGAACCTCTAATCGTTACTGTTACACTTAGAAATTTTGTTCCGGATCCAACGGCTCAAACAGCAAAACCAACTACAAAATCGCTACAAACCGCAACACCAAAACCTACTGTGGCTAAACCTGCAGTACAAGCAAATAAAGACACATTAACTCAATAAAACAATATCTTAAAAAATGAAAAAGAGTATTTTATTATTACTAATAGCCGTAAGCTCATTTTATTCTTGTAAGGACGACCACAGTAACCTGCCAGATGGATTATATGCAGATATCGAGACAAACAAAGGCCACATCATTGTAGAACTTGATTACAAAAAAGCTCCTATAACAGTTGCAAACTTTGTGACTTTAGCTGAAGGTAAAAACGAGTTTGTAGCACACGAACAATTAAAAAACAAACCTTTTTTTGATGGTTTGAAATTTCATAGAGTAATCGAAAATTTTATGATCCAAAGTGGTGATCCATTAGGAACTGGTTCTGGAGATACTGGATATAAATTTAAAGATGAATTCTCAGATTTAAAATTTGATAAAGCTGGAGTTTTAGCAATGGCAAACAATGGTCCAGGAACAAACAGCAGCCAATTTTTTATCACTCACGTAGAAACTCCTTGGTTAGACAACCTGCATACTATTTTTGGTCACGTGGTAAGTGCGAAAGATCAAGAAGTAGTAAACAAAGTAGTTCAAGGCGACAATATCGTATCTGTAACAATTATCAGAAATGGTGAAGCAGCTAAGAAATTTGATGCCGTAAAAGTATTTCACGATTATTTTGCTGACATCGCAAAAGAACAAAGCAAATATGCCGGCGTTCAAAAAGAAAAAGTAGATTATTATGCTGCTTTAAAAGCAAAAGCAACAAAAACTACGAGCGGTTTAGAATATGTAATTACAGAAAAAGGAAACGGCAAAAAACCTGCTGCAGGAAATCCAATCTACATTCACTACGCTGGTTTCCTTGAAAACGGAACTTTATTTGACGCTAGCATTGAAGAAGTTGCAAAACAATTCGGAAAATTTGATCCTGCAAGAGCAGCACAAAACGGCTACCAACCAATTCAATTTCAGGCTGGAAAAAAAGACGGTTTGATTCCTGGTTTTATTGAAGGAGTTGAGCAATTGTCTTATGGAGATAAAGCGGTTCTTTTTATACCGTCTCACTTAGCTTATGGAGCAACAGGTGCAGGAGGAGTAATTCCGCCAAACGCTAATATCATTTTCGAAATCCAAATTTCAGATAAACAGTAATCGAATTATAGACTTAAAATTAAAAAGCAATGAAATTTAAATTTCTGTTTTTATTTTGCTTAGCAATAGTAAATATTCAAGCTCAGACTAAAAAACCTGCGGCAAAGCCAGCGGCAAAACCTGCAACGGTAGCAACTGCTGCGGCAAATCCTGGCGATGGAATTTTTGCAACAATCTCTACTACCAAAGGAGATATCGTTCTTTCTTTAGAATATGTAAAAGCTCCTGTTACGGTAGCAAATTTTATTACTTTGGCAGAAGGCACAAATCCTAATGTTAAAGGGGCTCTTAAAGGAAAACCATTTTATAACGGATTAAAATTTCACAGAGTCATTAATGATTTCATGATTCAAGGTGGTGATCCTGACGGAAATGGTACTGGAGGTCCAGGATTTTCTTTTAAAGATGAATTTGCAGACGATTTAAAATTCGAAAAAGGTGGTGTTCTAGCAATGGCAAATTCTGGCCCAGCAACAAACGGAAGCCAATTTTTTATTACACATAAAGATACGCCTTGGTTAAACGGAAAACACACTATTTTTGGCCATGTTGTTTCGGGAATGGACATTGTAAACAAAATTGTTCAGGACGACGTAATGACAAAAATTGTTATTACTCGTAAAGGTGCAGCAGCAAAGAAATTTGATGCTTTAAAAACTCTTAGCGATGATGTAAAAAAAGAAGCTGCTAAAAAAGAAGAAGCAAAAAAAGTAGTAGCTGCCAAAGCTGCCTATTTTAAAGACTTAAAAGCGAAAGCAACAGCAACTTCTACAGGCTTAAAATACGTAATTACTCAAAAAGGCACTGGCGTTAAAGGTGCTGAAGGTTCTACAATCTATTTCCATTACGCTGGATATTTTGAGGATGGAAGCTTATTCGACAGCAGCATGGCTCCAGTAACAAAAACTTACGGAAAATATGATGCAAACAGAGACGCACAAGGCGGCTACAAAGCATTTCCTTTTACAGTTGGTAAAAAAGAAGGCATGATTCCTGGCTTTCTTGAAGCTCTTGATATGATGACAGACGGAGAAAAAGCAACTTTCTTCTTGCCTTCAAATTTAGCTTATGGAGAAAAAGGAGCTGGCGGTGTAATTCCTCCAAATGCAACTCTGATTTTTGAAATTGAAACATATACAAATCAGCCTAAATAATTAGAAAAGAGAAGATTCCTTCTTTATAAACATACAAAGCCATCAGAATTATTTTTGATGGCTTTTCTGTTTTCTAGCATTTTCATTTTTTAAAGAATTCATAATTATAGATTTTAAAACTAAATTTTATTATCATTAAATTACCATTTTCAACATAGTACAATAGAATCCTAAATAAAATAGCTTACCTTTGCCGGCTTAATTTTTTAAAAACAGATAATTTATGACGTCGCAAAATAATGTATTAAAAGGTGTTTTTCTTGTTGCTTTGGGAGCAACCACTTACGGAATGTTGGCTACTTTTGTAAAAATGGCCTATTCTGAAGGATACACAACTGCAGAAGTCACAACCTCACAGTTTATTTACGGAATTCTAGGTATTCTTATGATCAATCTTTTTCAGCGTATTAAAAACAAAAATACAGCCGTAAAAGCATCTCCTAAAAACATTTTCAATTTAATGCTTGCAGGAACTTCATTAGGAATGACAAGCTTGTTTTACTATTTGGCTGTAAAATACATTCCAGTTTCTATTGGAATCGTTCTATTGATGCAAACCGTTTGGATGGGTGTTTTATTGGAAATGATTTTAGAAAAAAAACTGCCTTCAAAACAAAAGGTAATTGCTGTACTTATAGTACTTTTCGGAACTGTTTTAGCTACCAATATCATCAATAATGATATCGAACTAGACTGGAGAGGTCTAGTTTGGGGAATGCTGGCAGCCGCTTCTTTTACAACTACTATGTTTACTGCAAATAGCGTTTCAACTGAAATTTCATCTGCACAAAGAAGCCTTTACATGCTTCTAGGCGGTGCTGTTATTGTATTTTCATTTGCTTTTGCAACACAGGTAACTGCTTTCAATCTAGAAATCTTCCTAAAATGGGGAATTGTATTGTCATTATTCGGAACTATTATTCCGCCACTTTTAATGACTGCTGGTTTTCCTTTAACGGGAATCGGACTAGGGAGCATTGTTTCTGCACTTGAATTGCCGGTTTCTGTAATGATGGCCTATGTTTTATTAAATGAAAAGGTAATCTTTTCTCAATGGGTCGGCATTGTATTGATTATTCTAGCCATAATTATTATGAATGTAAATTTCAAGTCAAAAAAATAACTTAAAATACATACTTTCAAAAAAAGAAGATCTGTAATGCAATAATTGTTAATTTTTTTATAAATTCGTGATAAACAATTAGATATCATGATTCTACCTTGGCATTTGTATTTAATGGCTTTCCTTTATATTCTTGCTGGGCTAAATCATTTTAGAAAACCTGGAATGTACATAAAAATCATTCCGCCCGCATTTAAAAACCCCAAATTCATAAATATTTTAAGTGGTGCCGCCGAGATTATTCTAGGCATCTTTCTAGTCCTGCCTTTTACATCAAATTATGCCGCGTGGGGAATTATAGTGCTATTACTTGCTGTTTTCCCTGCCAATTTGTACATGTTTCAAAATAAAAAAGCAGGTTTTAGTTTACCAAGATGGATTTTATTTGTACGTTTGCCCTTACAATTTGTTTTAATTTATTGGGCTTACCAATATACATTCTAAACATTAACCATTAAATTATTCTATTATGAAAAAATTATTTGCAGAGTTTTTTGGGACTTATTGGCTTGTTTTTGGAGGATGCGGAAGCGCTATTTTTGCTGCCGGAATTCCTGATTTAGGAATTGGATTCGCTGGTGTTGCACTAGCATTTGGTTTAACCGTACTTACAATGGCATACGCTGTTGGCCATATTTCTGGCGGTCACTTTAATCCCGCCGTTTCTTTCGGTTTATGGGCAGGCGGAAGATTTTCTGCCAAAGATCTTATTCCGTATATCATTGCGCAATGTGTTGGAGCTGCCGCAGCGGCAGGAACTTTATACACAATAGCCTCTGGAAAAGCTGGTTTTGCAATAGACAATACAAAAGCTGGAGCCTTTGCATCTAATGGTTTTGGAGCTTTTTCTCCTGATGGTTATTCGTTACAGTCTGCTTTTATTGCAGAATTTGTGCTTACTTTATTCTTTTTATTAGTGATTTTAGGAGCTACTGATAAATTTGCAAATGGCAGATTTGCCGGAATTGCCATTGGTTTAGCTTTAACGTTAATACATTTAATCAGTATTCCAATTACAAATACTTCTGTAAACCCAGCGAGATCATTATCTCAAGCTATTTTTGTTGGCGGAGAACCATTATCTCAGGTTTGGCTATTTTGGGTAGCCCCTATTCTTGGTGCATTAGCAGCTGGCTTCCTTTATAAGACACTGCTGCAAAATCATGCAGAAGCATAAAAGAGAAAAAAGTCAACAGATCATCAAAAAAAAATAAAATATGGAATTTTTATATTTCTTACTTATAGGTGCCATTTCTGGATGGCTAGCCGGTCAAATCTGGAAAGGTTCTGGTTTTGGATTACTTGGCAATATCATTGTCGGAATCATAGGCGGATTTATCGGAGGATGGATTGCCGGAAAACTTGGTATTGGAGGCGGAGGCCTTCTATGGCAGATTCTGATTGCCGTAGGTGGTGCTTGGGTTTTATTATTTATAATAAGCCTCATCAAAAAATAATACGCAATTATTAGTACATAATTTAATTTGAAAGAGAAAATCTGATATATTTATATTTGATTTTCTCTTTTTATTTGGATAAAATCGGCAAGAAAATTTTATTTCAACTCAAATATGTATGTATTATGAACGAAATCATTTCTTACTTCAGTACGATTCCATCATCGCATAGAAGCCTTATTCTAGTTGGTGGCATTACTATTTTCTGGCTTATTGAAAATAGTTTTCCCTTGTTTAAAATGCAATACAAAAAATGGCCTCATGCAGGTATAAATTTCTTTTTTACCTTCACTACAATTGTTGTCAACTTTATTCTTGCCTTTATTCTAATAAAAACCGCCGCTTGGACAATCGAAAATAATTTTGGAATTCTGCAGTGGCTTCCACAAATGCCTATCTGGCTATATACCATAATTGGTTTATTGCTTTTGGATTTAATTGGGGCTTACTTAGCCCATTTGGTAGAACACAAAGTAAAAATTCTATGGCAATTTCATTTGGTGCATCATACCGACACTTGGATCGATACTACGACAGCCAATAGACATCATCCTGGAGAAAGTGTTGTTCGTTTTGTTTTTACCACTTTGGGCGTTTTAATCGTTGGAACACCAATGTGGATGGTTTTTCTCTATCAGTCATTATCCGTTATTGCTTCACAATTTAATCACGCCAATATTTCGCTTCCAGAAAAACTGGATGTTTTCTTAAGCTATTTTATTGTTTCTCCAAATATGCATAAAGTTCACCATCATTATGTGCTGCCTTATACAGATAGTAATTATGGTAATATTTTTTCTGTATGGGACAGACTTTTTAGAACATTCACCTATTTGCCCAAAGATCAACTTGTATACGGTGTAGATACTCATATGCTTCCTGAAGAAAACAATGAATTGAAAAATCTGTTAAAAATTCCATTTCAAAAATCAAGATCCTTTAAAAACAGCTAAATTCTCCAAAAAAAAGTACACTTTACTGAACCAACTTATTATTTTTTTTTTTAATATTGATACTAGAATTGAAAATCAATCTATTAATAATTAACACCCTATTTTGAATTAATTTTCACGAGATGAAAAAGAGTAGCCGCAAAGAATTGACTCCGGAACAAATTGAAAAACTTGTTTCGTTAGCTTTAGAAGAAAGAAATCCATTTGAAATTATAAAAAAAGAGTTTGGATTGGCAGAAAAAGAAGTCCTGGACATTATGAAAAAGAAAATGCCTCTTGAAAAATTTGAGATGTGGAAGAAGAAGGCAATTGCAAACAAGCCAAAACCAAAACCAGTAAAAATAGATGATTTTGATGAAGATTTGGACGGAAAATATTATATCAAGAATAAATTAGACTAACATAAAGCTCCTGTTTTTCAGGAGTTTTTTTTTATCTTTAAATTTAATATGATTTTTTAGTAACTTTTTGGTGATTTTTGTGTCAAATACAATTAACTAAACATATAGAAATGAAAAAAATACTTTACACCTTAGCTCTAGCGGTCACTTTTTGGAGCTGTAAAACAGGGAGCACCGGAGCCGCAAAAAGCAATATAGTTGAAGTTAATATCAATTTAACCGATGTTAAAGACGATAAAGTTTTAGTAACGGTTACTCCGCCAGCCATAAAAGCTGACGAAATTGTTTACAGTATACCGAAAACAGTCCCAGGTACTTATTCAACAGATAATTACGGAAAATTTTCGGAAGATTTTAAAGCATTTGATGCTAAAGGAAATCCGCTTACAGTAAAGAGATTAGACGATAATTCTTGGTCTATTTCAAACGCAAAAGCACTGAAAAAAATCACTTATTTGGTAAACGATAGTTTCGATACAGAAAAAGGAACTGGATTTGGGAATGATGATGTTTTCTCTCCAGCAGGAACAAATATTGATGCAGGAAAAAATTTCATGGTTAATACTCATGGATTTGTAGGGTATTTTAAAGATAAATTAGATGTGCCGTACAAAGTTACTATCACACATCCTGAAACACTTTGGGGAGCAACTTCTATGACAGATCAGGATGCAAGCGCTACTTCTGATGTGTTCACGACTTCTCGTTATGCTATTTTGGTAGAAAATCCAATTATGTATTCTAAACCTGATTACACAACTTTTAATGTAAACGGAATGGATATCTTAATTGCTGTGTACTCTCCTACTGGAAAATATACTGCTGAAAGCATTACTCCAGAGATGAAAACGATGATGACAGCACAGAAAAACTTTTTAGGAAAAGTAAATTCTACTAAAAAATATACCGTGTTATTGTACTTGTCAAGCATGGCAAAAGATGATGCGCATGGTTTTGGAGCTTTAGAGCATCCAACTGCTACAACAGTAGTTTTACCAGAATCTATGCCGAAAGAAAAATTGGTAGAATCTATGAAAGATGTCGTTTCTCACGAGTTCTTCCATATTGTTACTCCATTAACTATCCACTCAAAAGAAATTCAGTATTTTGATTACAATGCTCCAAAAATGTCTGAACATTTATGGATGTATGAAGGTGTGACAGAATACTTTGCTAATCTTTTCCAAATCAATCAAGGTTTGATTAGTGAAGCTGAATTCTATACTCGTATTGCTGATAAAATTGAGCAAGCTAAAGGTTTAAATGATACAATGTCATTTACGGTAATGAGTAAAAATGTATTAGAACAACCTTATAAAGACCAATACTTAAATGTATACCAAAAAGGAGCTTTAATTGGAATGTGCATCGATATTATCATTAGAGAAAAAAGCAATGGAGAAAGAGGAATTCTTGATTTAATGCACAAATTATCTGATGAATACGGTGTTGAAAAACCATTTAATGATGATGAATTATTTGCAAAAATCACTTCATTAACTTATCCTGAAGTGGGAGAATTCTTGAACAAATATGTTGCTGGAACCACTCCAATTCCTTACGATTTCTACTTAGCTAAAGTTGGTGTAACAAAAGCAACTGAGAAAAAATCTGGAAATCCTTTTATCAAAGGACAAACTCCATACATTACTGTTGATAAAGCGACGAAAGAAATTATTGTTCGTCCAGATTCAGAATCTGTTGAATTCTATAAAAACCTAAATTTAAAAGGTGGTGATAAAATCTTAGCTGTAAATAATAAATCATACAATTTGGATAACATTTATGATTTGATTACTGAAAGTGAAAACTGGAAAGATAATGACCCAATCATACTTAAAGTAAAACGTGGCGGAAAAGAAGAGACTATTAAAGGAACTGTAAAATTGCCATTTGAAGAAGCTGAAACTTTTAAAGCTACTGATGCTTCAAAAGAGAAACTTAAAAATGCATGGTTAAAAGGATAATTTCTTTTTATGATATAAAAAAACCGACAAGTGATTGTCGGTTTTTTTTATGTCTTTCTGAGGAACGAAGAATCACATACGTAAATCGATAAAGATTGTCTGACATACTTTTGCGGAGCTTCTTGTGTGATCCTTCGTTCGAAATGACGTTTTTCGAATTGCGTCCAGCTTTAGCTGGATGAATAAATTATAGTCTCAGAGAGGGCTTTAGCCAAATAATTATTGTTTGGCTAAAGCCTTTTACTTCTCTTTATTTATAACCTCCAGCTAAAGCTGGAGGTTATCCAAATTTTACCTAGCGTATCAAATACTATCTTTGCGAAACTATTTCTTCACAGGAAATTTCCAGTCAAACTCATCTTTACTATTGATGATCGCTCCAATTTCAAATTTCACCACCTCATCAAATTCAGTTTGAAGGATAAACCAGTTATCTTCGTTGAAGTAATTTTCGAAAGTATCAAAAGTTTCTTGATTGTATTTAGTAATTCCTTTTGCGGCGAAATCTTTCTTTACATCCGCAATTTTTCTTCCGATTAATTTGAATCCGAAAACTTCTAAAGCATTGCTTGAAGCTACAAGATAACCAAGTTTTAAATCTTCTTCTTCATAAAATGTCAATCTGATTTTGTGTGCATTGTATACAAAAATCACATTATCATCTTCGTCTTTATAATTTTTATCAGGTTTTCCAAAAACGGCTGTAACATCGTTTTGTTTCATTCCGAAAAGCAATTTATCAATTCCTGATTTTAGATTTATTTTCATATTTATCTTTCTTTATTTGAAGTGCAAATTTCGTGAAGTTTTTATAAAATTGGACACATTTCTATTTTTATTAAAAAATTAATTATTTAATACGTCCAACTTTTCTAGCAACTGTTATATAATCTTCTGATTCAACAAATTTTATAGCTTCTAAAATTATACGATTCAAGGCATCTGTTTCACTTTGAGATATGTTTGTTCCGAATTTAGCAACTTTAATTTCTGAAAGTATTTCCTTCTCTAATGATGATCGTATCTCAACCTCCTTTCTGTTTAGCAAAAGGCTCCCAGGAACTAAACTATTTTCAATTTGTCTTTTACTTTTTTCTAAAATGACTTTTTGCACAAAATCAATTTCATAAAAAATTGAATTATCTTTTTTCATTTTTAATGTGACAGTTCCCCCATCCATCCAAACACCAACATTTTCAATTATAATTTCCTTTTCCATTTGAAATTAATTACCAATAAAATTCTTTTTATTCGGTTTACTGCTCATGTAAAATGTAATTTTCCCACCATTCATAACATCTGCATGTTTTAAGAAAGGCTTAGAAAGTTCTTTTCCATTCAATAAAACTTTGCTCACAAAAACATTTTTATCAGATTGATTTATCGTTTCGACTTCAAACGTTTTACCGTTTTCTAAATTCAAAGTAGCCTTTTTCAGTAACGGACTTCCTAAAGCATATTCGTCAGAACCTGGAGCAACTGGATAAAATCCTAAACTGCTGAAAATATACCAAGCGCTCATTTGTCCGAAATCGTCATTTCCGCCTAACCCATCAGCACCATTTCTGTACATTTTTTTCAAGATCATTCTAATTTTATCTTGCGCTTTCCAAGGTGAATCTGTCCAATTGTATAAATACACAACATGGTGCGAAGGCTCATTTCCGTGAACATAATTCCCTATGATTCCATCTCTTGTAATATCCTCTGTTTTTTCAAAATATTTGTCTGGAAGATGCATGTTGAATAATGAATCTAAACGAACTTTAAACTTTTCATTTCCGCCCATCAATTGAATTATATTGGCAGGATCTTGCGGAACGTATAAACTATAATTCCATGAATTTCCTTCTATAAAACCTTGGCCGTGCGTGTCTAGTGGATCGAATTCTTTCTTAAATGTTCCGTCATTCAATTTCGGACGCATAAAACCTGTTTTTTCATCATAGACATTTTTATAATTTTTCGATCTATTGATGAATTCATTATAAATATCTGTTTTTCCCAATTTCTTTGCCGCTTGCGCAATTGCCCAGTCGTCATACGCATATTCTAAAGTTTTAGAAACCGAAGCTCCACTTTTGTCTTCTGGAACATATCCTTTATTCATATAAAATTCTAGACCATCATAATACGGCACTTTTGCAGTATTTACGCAAGCTTGAAGCGCTTTTTCGGCATCAAAACTAATATTGCCTTTTACAATTGCATCTGCTACAACCGAAACCGAATGATATCCAATCATACACCAATTCTCATTGGCATAATGCGACCAAATTGGAAGCATTTTATGAACACTCTGATCTGAATGCGCCAGCATGGAACTCACCATATCTCCATTTCTTTTGGGCTGTACAATATTAAATAGCGGGTGCAAAGCACGATACGTATCCCAAAGCGAGTAACTGGTATAATTGGTAAAGTTTTCGGCTTTATGAACATTCATATCCAGACCCTTATAATTTCCGTCTAAATCCATGTATTCGGTTGGTCCCAAAAATGCATGATACATTGCAGTATAAAAATTAACCAAATCTTCCTTTTGAATGGTTTCAACCTGAATTTTATTCAATTCTTTATTCCAAACTTCCTGACTTTGTTTTTTCACTTTTTCAAAATCCCAATCTGGCGTTTCTTTTTTCATATTTTCTAATGCGCCAGCAGAACTCACAGGTGACAAAGCCATTTTAATTTTGATTTTTTCACCTTCATTCGTATCAAAATCAAAGAATAATTTTAAGTTTTGTCCTGCCATTTCCGGAAAGTTTTTCGTTTGATCGAATCTTCCCCAAAAACCTCTATAAACACTTTTTTCCTGAGCAGCTTGTCCGTAACTTTTAATGGGTTTATTGAATGACATTGCAAAATAAACTGTTCGGGTTCTTGCCCAGCCATTTGTCTGGCGATATCCAGTTATCAAAGTGTCATTTTCTACACGAACAAATGTCCAAACATTCTTTTTATCATAATTGTAAATTCCTGAAGTTAAATCCAAAATGATGTGTGCTTCATCAGATTTTGGAAAAGTGTATTGATGCATTCCAACACGAGTTGTTGCCGTCACTTCTGCTTTTATTTTATGATCTTCTAGAAAAACGCTGTAATAGGCTGGTTCTGCTTTTTCTGTCGAATGCGAAAATGCCGATCTATAACCTGATAATGGTCTTGATGCCACACCAGGGTTTAATTGCAGTTTGCCAGTTGTTGGCATAATCAAGAAATCGCCTAAATCTGAATGTCCAGTCCCACTGAAATGGGTATGGCTGAAACCAACAATAGTTTTATCTTCATACTGATAACCAGCACAGTATTTATAGACTTCTCCGTTATATTTTCCGTTTAAACTATAAGCAATTGTATCAGTTTCTGGACTTAATTGTACACTCCCAAAAGGAACTGTTGCTCCGGGATAAGTATGTCCCATTTTTGCTGTTCCAATCATTGGATCAACATATTGAATTAGGTTTCGATTTTGCTCCGCTTTTTTTTGTCCATTTATAGTGTCAGAAAAAAGCACTAAAACCATTATGCTGAAAAGAAATTTGACATAGTTTATCTTAGTCATATTGTAGTTTTTTGTTGAAATATTTGCTGCCGTTTTAATTTAGAAAAGTACAACAAAATCTATTTTTAAAAAACATAAATTTAGCAAGACTCAAAAGGTTTAAATATCTTTGGTATACTAAAAGCCGAACCAAAACATGAAAAAATATATTTTAGTTTTACTTTCTTTTTATTCGTCGTTTATTTTTTCTCAAAAAATTGAAAGTCGTAGGTTAACGAAACAGGAAATTGCGCAACGAGAACTCGAAAATCTAACTGATTTTCCTATTTATAGAGCATTTGAGTTTAGTGATAAAGGCGGTGTGTATGAATTGGTTTTGGGCGAAAATCAAAAAACAATCTCTAAAAAAGATACTTTAAATACAAAAATACAAGCAGTTTGTGTGATTAATGATCATGGCGGATTTTTAGATCAATGGAAAATTAATGATTTGCTTGAAGATACTCTCCCGAAAGAAACAAAAATCTGGTTCTGGACAAAATATTGCAGCACAAAAGATATTGATGGCGACGGTTACATTGAACCTGTTATTGTTTATGGAACTCGCAACGAAGATGGCTATATAAGACGCGTAAAAATTATTACGGTTTATAAAAAGAAAAAATATGTTATTCGCGCAGTTGAATGTGATTTCGATAATTGCAGAAGTCTTGAAAAGGATCAAAATTGGAACACGCTTCCGCAGAAAATAAAAACGTATATCAATCAATTGACTGAAAAAATGAGAAAAGAACAGAATGTGCTTTTGAAAAACGGATAAGATTTAATTGTAAATTGTTAATGGTGAATTATAAATTCCAATTTTTTAAATTCCAAATTCCAAAACTTTGTGGAAAAACTTGAAACCTGAAACTTGAAACTTCAAACAATAAAACTACTCGCTCATTTCATCGTAACGTTCCGGAACTTGCGGATCGTAAAGCGGACATTTGAATTCTTCCATGATATCAACTAATTTGTTCATGGTTTTTCCTTCTGTTCCGTAGCAGTCAATTTTTATGCTTTGCGGAGTGGTAATTACTTGAAAAGCGCCTTTCCCTTTTGGATTTTTCCAGCTGTTTTCATCTACTCTTTCCCAATCCGAAAAGACAGAATTGATTCTATTTACAATTACTTCAACTTGTAGTTCAGCCAGACCTTCAACTTCTTGTTTTTCAACAAGCGCTTCATAAACTTCCTGATTGTTCAGGTAAATTTCGTCTAGATATTTCCAAAAAAGTAATTCGTACATAGTTAAATATTTTTAAACCATATAAGTGATATAAGAAAATATAAATTCTTTCTGAATGAAATAAGCTGTCAAATCAAAATAAGGGCTTCGACTTCGCTCAGCCTGACAATCAAATCTGCCAGTTTAAACTGAACTTATATCACTTATATGGTTATTTTTTTAATAGTTGAATGTTCCGTATTCACTTGTTATGGTAAGTTTTTTAGCATCTGAAGCCTCTACTCTACCAACAATTTGTGCGTCTACATTGAATGATTTAGAAATTTCAATAATATCTTGTGCGATATTTTCTGGAACGTAAAGCTCCATTCTGTGACCGCAGTTGAAAACCTGATACATTTCTTTCCAATCTGTTTTTGATTGTTCTTGAATTAACTTGAACAATGGCGGTACTGGAAACAAATTGTCTTTTATAACGTGTAAATCTTTTACGAAATGTAAAATTTTAGTTTGTGCACCACCACTGCAATGCACCATTCCGTGAATATCTTCTGGAGTATATTTATCTAAAATTTTCTTGATAATTGGAGCGTAAGTTCTAGTTGGAGAAAGCACTAATTGTCCAGCGTTTATTGGACTATTTTCAACTTCATCAGTAAGATTAACTTGTCCCGAGTAAATTAATTCTTCAGGAACTGCTGCATCATAACTTTCAGGGTATTTTTTAGCTAAATATTTTCCGAAAACGTCATGACGTGCAGAAGTTAATCCGTTACTTCCCATTCCGCCGTTATAACTTTTCTCGTAAGTTGCCTGACCAAAAGAAGCCAAACCAACAATAACGTCTCCTGCTTTGATGTTTGCATTATCTACAACATCTGAACGTTTCATTCTAGCTGTTACTGTAGAATCTACAATAATTGTACGAACAACATCTCCAACATCGGCAGTTTCTCCTCCTGTTGAATGAATGGTAACGCCGAATGATTTTAATTCGTTGATTAATTCTTCTGTTCCGTTGATGATTGCAGAAATAACCTCAGCCGGAATTAAATTTTTATTTCTTCCAATAGTTGAAGAAAGCAGAATATTATCTGTTGCACCAACACACAATAAATCGTCAATATTCATGATTAAGGCATCTTGAGCGATTCCTTTCCAAACAGAAAGATCTCCAGTTTCTTTCCAATACATATACGCCAAAGATGACTTAGTTCCGGCTCCGTCAGCGTGCATGATGAGACAGTGCTCTGAATCTTGCGTTAAATAATCTGGAACAATTTTGCAGAATGCCTGCGGAAATAAACCTTTGTCAATATTTTTTATAGCGTTATGTACGTCTTCTTTTGATGCCGAAACACCTCTTTGTGCATATCTTTTGCTAGAATCTGAACTCATGAAAATTAGTTTGTGTTGATGTGCTGCAAAGATAATCCCTTTTTTTAATTCTTTGACTTATTCGATTATTTGATTCTAAAAAAAATCGGCAGAAAGTGCATTTCTGCCGATTTTCCGAAATAAAATTGGTTATCAAGCTCTTGACTCTTTATTTTTATTCCCAATCAGGCATCGATGTTCCTGTGAATAATGCAGTTCGCGAATTGGCAACTCCAATACCGCATTTTACAATGCTTTTTACAGAAATGCCATCATTTGAAGTATTCATAAAAATTAGCTCTGCTTCATTAGGAGAATATCGAACATCAAAATCATTTGTTCCTGCTATTTTTTCTGTAGCCAATTGGTATGAATTTCCGAGAAGAAAACTATACTCAAAAATTTTAGAATCCAGCTGACGGTAATTTGAACTCTCAAATCCCGACACATCTTTTGTGTAAACTAATTTCAAACCTGAAACAGAAAAATTCAAGCCACTAACGGCGCCAGGTTCCCCCGCCAATACAGGTGTCACAACAACACCCGATGGATTTATAACGTAAATCTCAACATTATAACCATTTATATCATTTACTTTTAGCGCTATTTTGCTTCCATCTGCGCTCCAATCACATTCAGAAATAAATTTCCCATTTGGCGTTTGGAATATTTTAGTTAATCCGCTTCCATCGCTTTTTACTCTGTATAGTTTATCAAAATTTGGATAAATAAATTCACTTCCGGAAGCATTCCAAGAGTATCCTAAATAATCTGCATTAAATCCTGCAATAGGAACAGAACTGGTTACTTTTTTTATGTCTGTCCCATCAAAATTCATCGTATAAATATCATTTTGCGAACCGCTTGTTCCTATAAATGCTATTTTTTGAGCCTGATTATTTCGTCTCGGACGCCAGTAATTCTTTTCAGAACTTGTCAATTGATATTGTTTTCCAGCATCGTCTGCCGTAAAAATCACGTTGTTTCCATTTATGTTTTTGACAAATAAATGTCGTGTTGCCGGAAATGCCACTGTAGAAAATGCACTTATTGTACTTAAAACAGCTGAATTTATTCCGTCAGATACCGAAACCTGCCAGTAATATTTGGCTCCGTACAATAAATTGGCAAGCGCTAGTTTTTTATCTTTTAGGTCTGAAAAAACAGCTATCTCACTATTTTTATCATTTCGCAGATTTACTGTATACGTCATTCCATCATTATCAGGATCAGTAACGGTCCAAGTGAGTTCTACATTTACAGGCTGATTTGAGCTATTATCTGCCGGAGTTGCCAAAACTGGAACTGTCGGTGGTTTATTATTTGCTGTCGATTTACTAAGTTCAAATACAATTTCAGAAGAATTATTTGCGGTTACGGTAGTCGCTTCAAATTTTGCTACAAAACCTTCCTTTTGAGCTTGAAAAGAATATTCGCCGACTTTCACATTCGAAACAGTAAATTTTCCTTCGGCATCTGTAAAAACGGTACTGCTTGTAGGACTTGACAATATTTTCACATTTTCCATTGGTTCAAAAGTCTCACTGCTGACTACTTTTCCCGTTACAGTTCCAAACTCAGATTCTCCAATTTTTTCTTCACTGCAGGAAACTAAAACCAATAAAAAAATTGCACTTATTAATTTATATAAATTCTTCATGATTAGCTTGCTTTAAGATTTTAACGTGTGTCTTCTATTTTCGAATTTTATAACCTCTATTTTTTCTTTTTACCGAAATAATACGTTAGTCCTAATCCGAATTTATAATAGTAATCATCACGTGTTCCTGCTACGATATAATCGATATTATCACTGAAATTGATATTTTGTTCGGCAAATAATTTCAGTCCTATCCTATCTGATGCCATATATTCTAATCCTGCACCATATTGAAATTTACCGTATGTATTTTCAAATTTGCTATTCATTCCGTATCCTCCGCCTACATACAAATAAGGAGTAAGCCGATCTTTTGGGAGAATAATCCATTCCATATTGAGATCATAAGTAATGTACCCAACATCTAGTAAATTTTTATTAGCGAGATTTACAACATTAGCAGAAGCACTAGCGGTAAAACTTGGAGAAATCATCCATTTTAAAGCACCACGCCCAAAAGGCCTCAACAGCGGATCTTGATAATCTCCGTCCATTAAAGTAGTTCCTCCAGAAAGTTCTATGGCAAATTTGCTTCTTCTGTTTTCCAAAACTCTATCATAAAGTCCTGTTACGTCTGCAGTTTTAGTTTCTTCAGCATAAGCTTTAAGCAAATTATCAACCTGCCATTTTGGTGCATCAGCTTCCCAAATATTATCTTTTATTCCTTCTAAAACTAATGATTCTACTGCCTTTTCTATGGCTTCAGTTACAGCCATATGCACAGGTTCGTTGGTTGTGTACCCTGTTTCTACTTCTAGAAGTCTTTTAAAATTTACATATCTAAAAAGGCTCTCATCAATTGCCTGAGATAAAATTGTTTTTGAGATATAAACTGATTTTAAAATTTTTCCATTGGATGTAGAAATCATTCTAAGATAAATCGTTACACGATCCTGACGATATTTTACAGAAGCTCCTGCTCCAAAATATCTAGCTCCGAATCCGCCTGTAATAATATTGGAATCATAGGAAACAATACCTCCTTCTAATAGAACTCCAGCATATAAAAGCGGCGTCAATTGAGGTTCGTTTGGATTTGCATTTTTGACATATTCCTGACGTGTGGCGCGAATAAGATTTCGTTCCTGCAATAAGTTCCCTATATTTTCACGCTCAATTGGTACAAACCATTTTGAATCTTCGAGTGCTTTTATCAAAATAGAAGTTGCACCTTGAGTAACAGCGGTACTAAAACTGCTTCCGTTTTCCTGAGGTTTATATTGTCCTGTCTGATCTCTGAATTTATATACCCCAACAACAACTTGCTCTTTTGGTTTTGGCAGATCTTTTAATAAAGAAGTCGCAGGCGTTCCCTCACCCAAAACAGCTTTCTGTACTCCTGTGGGTTGATTATAGTAAGCGCCGCAGCCTGTGAAAAGAAATCCAAATGCAATAAATAGGTAGTAATGAAAGCGCATGTTATTGATTTGGGATGATTACTTGGGTTTGTTCTCCTGTGTTGGTATCTAAGATATTAAGTGTTAATCCGTCTACTGATGGGTAAACATCTACCGAATAACTTCCGAAAGTATAGGAACCTTCCTTGATACCATCTGTGCCAAATTGCTGTTTATAAAGTTGACTTGAAATCTGACTTAGTAACTGTGAATTTAAATTGGCTTTAAATCGTTCTAAATCAGTTTGGGTTTTGGTTTCTGCTGTTTTATCCTTTTGCTTATTTTGCGCCTCAGCACTGCTTAAAAGCCATTGATAATTAAAAGTATCGCCGCCAAATGCAGGATTTACAGGTTTATAAACCAATGCTTGAGCATGTATAAATGGAGGTACAAGCAGAAAAACTGCAAGTGCTAGAATAAGTTTCATGTCTCTAATAATAAAAATTAATACTGAGTGAAATATTTGCGTTCTTTTTCTTTTTCTTTCAAATAGGTAAAAGTGGCATTTACAGCTTCTTCTGCAACTGCTTCTAAAAATTCGTCGTCTGGTCTGACCAAAAACTCATAAATAACCTCATTATCTATAGTGATAGATATGGCTGTATTCCTGGCAAAACTGTATTCTTCACCTATTGTTACTATTTTTTCGGCATTTATTCCAATATCATTGTATTTGTAATAATATCTGTCGTAAAAATCCTTTCCCATTTTTGTCTTGGTATCATCGGTAATAATACCTTTTAAAACAAATCCGTCAACAGGAAGAACTATTACATCATCTTTTTTTTTTCTTCACCCAAAACCACACGGTCTTTTGCTATGATCTGTTTGTCTTCATCATAAAACAAAAGCAAAACTATTACTTCGTCATCTGCTGTCAGATTAATTTGCGAAGTAGATAATTTCTGAATTTCGTTGGGCTGTAAAGTAAAAATGCCAACTTGATCATTATTAGACTGATTACTACTTTTATTATTATTTTTTATAACAGACAAACGATAAGCCGCACTCCGAATTACTTCTGTCAAGTTTTCGGCGGTACCCGTAATTTTTACGCTGTTTTCTACTCTTTCTATTTCAATTTTTGCCTTTATCTTATCTTGCGGAACTTGCCCGTAAATGAGAAAAGAAAAGAGCAATAAAAAGATTGTGATATGTCTGTTTATAAATTGCATGTTTTTATTTGTTTATTAGAATAACGGAAGCGCCATTTCCTGTCTGCGTAATTTTCATATTTTTTGACAGAGAATTGGTTCCTATATTTTGAACACTTTGATTATCCCCTTTTTGAATTATTTCCATATTTACATTATGATTAGTGTATAATGTAAAATCAGAAATTTTGTTATTGTCACCTTGCTGAATAACACTCTGAGTAATAGTTTTTGCATTTTTATCTAATGCAAGCGCATTATTATCGCCTTTTTGATCTACTGCAACCTTTGTATCATTTGATTTTAAAGATGCATATACCTTATTAAAATCACCTATCTGCTGTATCTGGACACCTGACTGAATTCTCGAATTTAACTCGTTTCGATCTTTTTTATCAAGGTGTGAAACAACGCTAAAGGCTTTCTCTTTTGAATTGAAAAGCGATGAGCTATAATTTTTAAATTGCGAACCTTCTTCTTTTTCCTGGGCATGAAATACAGGGCCATAAAAGAATAGCAATAGTAGATATACAATGAAAGTTTTCATCTCTAGAAATTTTAAATTAAAAAAATGTGATAACCGTTCTACGGCTATCACATTTTAATTTTATGCAATTAGTTGCTTTGAGTAACGCTAATTACGTTTGAATTTCCAAAAGAAAAATTAACACTGCTATGAGCTGATCCTGTTTGAGATACAGTAGCTTTGTTTAAGTTACCTATTTGCAATGTGTTCTCAGTTAACTTAGTACCATTTTGTGTTAAAGTAGCCTCGTTTTTGTCACCATATTGATAGTGATTTGATTTATTGCCATCTGATGCTGAAGTACCGTTAGGAGAAGTTTGGGTCTGAGTAGATTTGTTTTGAACACCACCTTGGCTTGCATAAGCTGTGTTATTATCTCCTTTTTGTGTTTGAGTCGCATCATTTTGGCTATGAGGAGCAAACGGAACATTTACACCAGCAACTTGCAATAATTGTGCACTTGTAAATGGTAAGCCAGTTGGTTTTTCGTTACCAGTTGTACCTTGGTCAATAGTAGCGGTATTCTTTTTACCAGTCTGCACTTGAGTTGCTTTATCCCATCCTCCTAATGCTGAATTTGGACCTGCAATTTGATCTTGCCAGATTGTTGCACTGTTTTGGTCTCCAGTCTGAGTTTGATAAGCTTTGTTGTCATGATTGCTCTGAGAAACAAATGCAGTATTGCCGTCTCCTTTTTGTTTAACATCTGCTAAATTGCTTTTAGCATTGTAACTTGCTGGCTGAATACCTTGATACACTTCAGATTTGTTTGAATCTCCTAACTGATCAATTTTAGAATCATTAGTTTGACCATTTTGGTTCACAATACCAGTGTCCGAATTACCTACTTGGTTTACTGATGATGTGTTACCTTGAGCAAAAGCTGCTACACCCACAAACAGCATCGCTGAGATGCTTAAAATTACTTTTTTCATAATAAATATATTTAATTGGTTATTAATACAACTTATTATGTAGGCGATATGCAGGTTTAAAAATTTGGGGAAGATAAGAAGGGGGACTTCATAACTTCATTCATCATATGAGAATAGACATCAAAATCTATTTTCTCAACCTCATGTCCAAAATTAGAAAACTTATCCATAAACCAATTCAGTATAAATACCTATTTTACAATAAGTTAACCTATTTTCGACGAAATGCAAAACTATCTCGACGAACTGCCTTTTGTGTAAGAAATTTTTATAAGAAAAAAGAGACTTATCACATTTTACTTACATTTGAAGTACTTGTAGAGGGCATAAAACAAAAATTATATAGGGATATTTTTACTATTTCGGCATAAAAAAACCTGTCTTTTTGAGACAGGTTTAAAAATTAGTTTTCTAGATTATTATTTCGTGAACAATAATTCTCTATATTTAGTCAATGTCCAGCTTTCGTCATCTACTAATAATTCTAATTTATCGCAGTGATTACGAATTTCATCAAAATAAGGTTTTACGTTATTGCAATACGCTTCCGCCATTTTTTGAGCATCTGTCAATTGATTGGCTTTCTTTCTTTCGTTTGTCATTGCCAATACTTTAGAATTGATTCCTTCAATATGGCCTGAAATTTCTCTAATTAAAACAATTTGCTCTTTGGCTAAAGCTTCAAAATCTTTTCCGAAAATTTCTTTTAGTCCTTTTACATTATCAATTAAAGTATTTTGATAACGAATTGCTGTCGGAATAACATGGTTTCTCGCAATATCACCTAAAACACGTCCTTCAATTTGGATTTTTTTAGTGTATTCTTCCAATTCAATTTCGTAACGTGCTTCAGCTTCAACATGATTAAAGATTCCTAATTGCTCAAATAAGTCTAACGCTTGTTTAGAAACTTTAGCTTTTATAGCTTCTGGAGTTGTTTTAAAATTGCTCAAACCTCTTTTTGCAGCTTCTTTTTCCCAAGCTTCGCTATAACCGTCTCCTTCAAAAAGAATCTTTTTAGATTGTTTGATGTATTCTCTTAAGACATTAAAGATCGCATCGTCTTTTTTCATGTCTTTATTTTCAATCAAATTCTCTACTTCGTTTTTAAAGTCAATTAACTGTTTTGCCACAATTGCATTTAAAGTTGTCATTGCATTTGAACAGTTTGAATTTGAGCCTACCGCTCTAAATTCAAATTTATTCCCTGTAAAGGCAAAAGGCGAAGTTCTGTTACGATCTGTATTATCAAGTAATACATCTGGAATTTTGCCAACAACATTCAATTTCAAATCTGTTTTTTCTTCTGGCGAAAGTTTTCCTGTTGTTACGCTTTCCAACTCAGATAAAACTTTTGTCAATTGAGCTCCAATAAATACCGACATAATCGCTGGCGGCGCTTCGTTTGCTCCTAACCTGTGGTCGTTACTTGCTGTTGCAATAGAAGCTCTTAACAAAGTTTCGTTATCGTTTACCGCTTTTATTGTATTAATAAAGAAAGTCAAAAACTGTAAATTGCTCATTGGCGTCTTGCTCGGACTCAACAAATTAACTCCTGTATCTGTAGCCAATGACCAGTTGTTGTGCTTTCCTGAACCATTTACTCCTTTAAATGGTTTTTCGTGAAATAACACTTTAAAATCATGACGCTCAGCCACTCTCTGCATTACATCCATTAATAAAGAGTTGTGGTCAACTGCTAAATTGGTTTCTTCAAAAATCGGAGCCAATTCAAACTGATTTGGTGCTACCTCATTGTGACGCGTTTTTACCGGAATACCTAATAACATACATTCCTGCTCTAAATCTCTCATATAAGTAAGAGCACGAGTTGGAATAGATCCGAAATAGTGATCGTCTAACTGCTGTCCTTTTGCAGATGTATGTCCTAATAATGTTCTTCCTGTCATCATTAAGTCAGGACGAGAATTTGCCAGCGCTTTATCAATCAAAAAATATTCTTGCTCCCATCCTAAAGTTGCTGTTACCTTTTTTACGTTTTTGTCAAAATATTTACAAACCTCTGTAGCCGCTTCATCAATAGCAGATAATGCTCTTAATAAAGGAATCTTATTATCTAAAGCTTCACCTGTATAAGCAATAAATACTGTCGGGATACATAAAGTTGTACCATATATAAAAGCAGGTGAAGTTGGATCCCAAGCCGTGTAACCTCTTGCTTCAAATGTATTTCTGATTCCCCCGTTCGGAAAACTAGATGCATCTGGCTCTTGCTGTACTAATTGCGCGCCGCCAAATTTTTCAACAGGATCGCTTCCATCATAAGAAATCTCAAAAAAAGCATCGTGCTTTTCTGCAGTAGTTCCTGTAAGAGGCTGAAACCAGTGTGTATAATGTGTCACACCTTTTGCCAAAGCCCATTCTTTCATTCCCATGGCAATATAATCGGCTAGCTTTCTGTCTATTTTTGTACCGTGCTGAATAGCATCTCTTACTCCTCTAAAAGCATCCGAAGTTAAATATTGCTTCATTGCTTTCTCATTAAACACATTTGAACCAAAAAGATTAGATTTTCGGCCAATTTCTTCAAAGTGCACCGGCTTTCTGTTAGAAGCTTCTTGTAAAGCTTGGAAACGTAATGTTGACATGGTTATATATATTTTAAATTCGTAATAATTTTCATTAAAAAATGATCAGCAAATATAAACAATTAAAAAACCTATTTGGAATATAAATTTTAGATTTTTGAAATAGAATTTCTCAATATAAAATGCTTTTTTCAAAGAATAATGAATTCAAATCACAGAAATATAACAAAACTGTACGACAATATTGATTAAATAAACATTTTTTCATAATTCCTTAACTCAGAAATTCAAAAATGTGCCGTAATTATTACGAATTTGTTTTTTAAAGGTTACCAAAATTGCTTTTTTTTAAATATACCCCTATCAAAATTATGCTTATCCAAAAAATTATACTTCATAAAACAAAATAGCCCCCTAATTTTTGGGACTGAAAAAATAAATCTATATTTGACCCAACGAAAAAAAACAAAAAAATTAATTTATATTATTATGGCTAAAATTAAGTTAGAGTACATTTGGTTAGACGGATATGAACCAACTCAAAATCTTAGAAGTAAAACTAAAGTTGAAGAGCACGAAAACTTCAAAGGAACATTAGAAGAACTTGGAAATTGGTCATTTGATGGTTCATCAACAAGACAAGCTGAAGGAGGATCTTCTGACTGTTTATTAGTTCCTGTTGCAATTTATCCAGATCCAACTCGTATCAACGGATGGTTAGTAATGTGCGAAGTTATGTACGCTGACGGAACACCACACCCTTCTAACGGTAGAGCTACAATTGATGATGATAATGATGATTTTTGGTTTGGTTTCGAACAAGAGTATTTCATCATGGATACTAAAACACAACTTCCACTTGGTTTCCCAGTTGGAGGATACCCTGCTCCACAAGGGATGTACTACTGTTCAGTAGGTGGAAAAAACACACACGGTAGAAAATTAGTTGAAGAGCACGCTGACTTATGTATCGCTGCTGGAATCAACTTTGAAGGAATCAACCAAGAGGTTGCTTGCGGACAATGGGAGTTCCAATTATTCGCTAAAGGAGCTAAAAAAGCTGGAGACGAAATCTGGGTTGCTCGTTACCTATTAGACCGTTTAACTGAGAAATATGGTTACTATATCGAATATCACCCAAAACCTCTAGGAGATACAGACTGGAATGGTTCTGGTATGCACGCTAACTTCTCTAACACAGTTCTTAGAACTTGTGGTTCTCAAGAAGTTTACGAAAAAATCTGCGAAGCTTTCCGTCCTGTTACTGCTGAACATATCGCGGTTTACGGAGCTTACAACGATCAGCGTTTAACTGGTAAACACGAAACTGCTTCTATCAACGATTTCTCTTATGGAGTTTCAGACAGAGGATGTTCTATCAGAATTCCTTTAATGACTGTTCAAAAAGGATGGAAAGGTTGGTTAGAAGACAGAAGACCAGCTTCAAACGGAGACCCTTACAAAATTGCTGCTAGAATTATCAAAACTGTTAACTCAGCAATATAATTTAAAGCTTACAATATATTCTAAAAAGTGCCATCATTTGTTTGATGGCACTTTTTTTTGAAACAATCTTCGCAAATTCAACTTTGTCAAAGTTTCAAACTTTGACAAAGTTCACTCATAATTCATAACTTATAATTTTAAAAGTAAGTTTCTGATAAATTTAATTTTTAAGTTAAACATCAAAACTTATCTTTGTAAATCATTAAAAAAAATCATTATGATAGTCTGGTCACTCTTTTTACTTGCTGTAGTTTTTATTCTTGCTTTAGATTTAGGTGTCTTTAATAAAACACCCCATATCATAAGCACTAAAGAAGCCAGCAAATGGACTTTGGTTTGGGTTACTTTATCTTTCCTTTTTTCGGGAGTAATTTATTGGCTGTACACCACAGATTATATCGCAAACCCAGATGATTTAAAACCATCAGTCGCTTCGATGAAATTTATAACAGGTTATTTGATCGAGCTTTCGCTGAGTGTCGACAACATCTTTGTTATTGCTATTATTTTTGCTTCATTCAAAATTCCTCAAAAATACCAGCACCGTGTTTTGTTCTGGGGAATCTTAGGGGCTATTGTTTTCCGCGGATTAATGATTTTCTTCGGAGTAATGCTAATCAATAAATTTGCTTGGACAACTTACGTATTTGGAGTTTTCTTAATATTTACTGCAATAAAAATGCTTTTTTCTGGCGAGGAAGAAGATTTTCACCCAAAAGATTCATTTGTTTACAAAACATTAGGTAAAATTATGCCAATTACATCTGAAATGGATGGGGAAAGATTTTTCATTTCAACCAAAACTGCAAAAAAAGCGGCGACTCCATTATTTGTAGCCTTAATTGTTATTGAAGTTATGGATGTTTTGTTTGCTGTAGATAGTGTTCCAGCGATTCTTGCTATCACCAAAGATCCATTTTTAGTATTCAGTTCGAACATTTTTGCTATTCTTGGTTTACGTTCTATGTATTTCTTCTTAGCAAATATGCTGGCAAAATTCAGTTATTTAGAATACAGTTTAGTAGCAATTTTAGCTTTTGTGGGATTAAAAATGCTTTTACACGATTTCTTCCATGTTCCAGAATGGGCTTCTTTAGGATTTATTGCTTTATCTCTTCTAGTAGGAATTTTAGTTTCTCTTAAATTTGGGCCAGAAAAGGTTTTAAATGATTCGTCAAGCGAAGAATAATTAGATACAAAACATATATTCATAAAAAAAAGGAAATCGTAAGATTTCCTTTTTTTTTATATTTTAAATCAACTTCAAAAATTAATTTACTTGTTTAACATTACTATCATCAATGTTATATTTTTTAATTACAGCATAGTAATCTGAATAATCTGGCTTATTAACAGATTTATTAGTGTTTACAGGATCATTACCTGGAACAACTACTATACGAAATTTTTGTCCAGTTCTTAAATCAGCGGGCACTTCATTTAATTCAAAACCTTGCAAATAAAGTTCATAATCAACTAGAGTAAAATTAAATTTGTATGTAAAAAATAAAGTCCCATCATTATAATAATGTGATTCTGGAATTTGCACCCAAACAGTACGTCCCGCACTTACTCCATCTGCTCTGTAAGCCAAAACTACATCACCTGGAAAAAGTGTAAAACCAAAAGATCTAACACCACCATTTCCATTGGCATCAAATGAAACATTATTTACATCAATAACTTCAGCAGCTACTGATTCCCCCGGAGGTCCCGGAGGCCCTTCTGGTCCTTCACAGCTAGAGAATGCAATTAAACCGATAACTGCAAATAAGGTAAGTATCTTTTTCATAATTATTTTTTTTAAGGATTATACTATAAAGGTATTCCAAAAATTAAACCAAAAAAAAGAAAAACATGATTTTCCCTCTATTTTTTTAAATCTCATTTCCTTTTACTAAATAATTATAGCCGTAAAATACTCGTAATTAAAGGATAAACAAAAAAAATAATTTTCAAAAAAAAAGCATCCGCTTTTAACGGATGCTTTAAATAAGATTTATAAATTAATTTAATTACCGGCAGAAATAACTTTTTTAGTGCTACTGCCTTTATTAGTCGTAATTTGTAAAATGTAAACTTGGAATTTACCTACGTAGAAATCAATATTAAAGTTATATTCTTTTCCTAAATAAGAATTTGTATCTGTTTCTGAAGATAACAATTTTCCAGATATATCAAACAATTCAATTTTAACATCGGTCGCATAATCAAAGTTATAACGAATGGTAATATAACTTTTGAATGGAACAGGATAAGCATCAAAACCAGGTTTTTTACTTTCTTTTGCACTGCTTTCCACTACAGTTGTTTCCTGAGTAGTAGGTGTCTGAGTAACTATTGATTGTTGAGTAGTTCCACAAGCAAGTGGCTGAATATTGTATCCTATTGCGATTCTACATTCATCAAATGCATTGTTTATCAAATCTACCAAGCTTGCAATATCAGAAAGAGAAAGTCCATAAGTGTTTCCGCCTCCTAATGCTTGATTAGCCAAGTTAAACAGACCACCGACAGTTTTATCGCCAGCTAGTTTACTAACCACATTGTTCGGAATAGTGTAATATTTGTATTCATTACTTACTGTTCCGTCAAGATTACAAGAGCGTACTTTTGGAGTTTTAGATCCGCAACCGCCTTCAGGTCGAGCAATTGCTAATACACCTGCCTGCAATTTGAATTTACTCAACTCACTATCAATACCTAAATTAAGTCCTAAAGTAATAGTTTGAGCCAATAAGGTATTATCAAGTTTCCCTTTTTTAAGGTATGACGCAGGCAATGCACTAATATGAGGATTTCCATTTGCTAGCACTTTACTTGCTCCCCCTCCTGGTAAAACCGCTATCACACCATTAATATCAGCCTGATTATTAGATACTAATACAGATTTACCAACTAAACCAATTGTCATTGTTCCGCCTGGATAAGCACTTAATGCTTTCGCAATAAGAGCTTTGGTTGTGTAAGATTGTCCTCCAACACAGGCCATACCTCCAACATTTCCGTAAGCACCTTGAGTATAAGTACAAATAGGAGTCGTACATGGAGTAATCAAAAATGTTGAAACTTTTTTAATCGTTTCACAATTGTTTGAAACAACATATTCTATAACTAATGCCGTTCCAATCTGAGGTTTCACAAATTGAGATAAATCTGTAGCCTGAACATTTCCAGCGCATCCTCCTGTGAATTTAAATCCAGCAATCCATGCTACAAATGCTGCATCTGCATCTTCACCACAAACAACTGTTTTATTTGGCGGACTTAAAACATTAAGCAAGTCAACTTTAGTAATGGTAAAGTCTCTGCTGATTGTAGTTTCGTAACATTTATCGGTCACTTTATAGGTAACTGTTGTTGTTCCTCCCTCGCACAATTTTGGCGCAACCGGACTGCCCTGGATAATTCCTTTAGCATCACAACCGCCACTTACCTTAAAGCCTGCTTTGAAAATTTCAAAAGCAGCATCTAATGCAGCCTGATCGGCATAGGCACAAGCAGAAGCGTTTACTGCTGCAGGAGCCTCTGGCGTTACGGCTGCAGGAGCGGTAATCGTGAAGTCTCTACTTATTGTAGTGGTGTAACATTTATCAGTGATCATATAACTTACACTAGTAGTTCCACCCTGACATAAGTTTGGCGCTACTGGATTACCTACAAATGCACCTTTTGCATCACAACCGCCACTTACACTAAATCCTTGTTTGAAGATTTCAAAAGCAATATTTATTGCAGCCTGATCGGCGTAAGCGCAAGCCGAGGCACTAAACGGATTCGGTGACACAGGAACTACAGCTGCTGGAGCGGTAATGGTGAAGTCTCTGCTGATGGTGGTCTCGTAGCATTTGTCGGTCACTTTATAGGTCACTGTCACTGTTCCTCCATCGCATAATTTTGGAGCTTCAGGATTTCCTTGGATCTCCCCTTTCGCATCGCATCCTCCGCTCACTTTAAAGCCTGATTTGAATGTCTCAAATGCGGCATCCAATGCGGCCTGATCGGCATAGGCGCACGC
>NZ_JAVFVR010000005.1 GCF_030929595.1 Flavobacterium sp. LHD-85
GGTGGTTATTGCGGCGGGGCTCACCTCTTCCCATCCCGAACAGAGAAGTTAAGCCCGCCTGCGCAGATGGTACTGCATTATTGTGGGAGAGTATGTCGTCGCCTTTCTTTTGAAAACCCCGTTTCTAACGAAACGGGGTTTTTTGTTTTTGGGAATTTTTGGGAATTTAAATTCAAGATTACATTTTGTCAATTTGATTAATCTGTTTGAATAATTTTTATTCAGAGCTATTTGTCTTTATTCTTTTAGGAATGTGGCTTTAAAACGCTTAGAATGCATCGAAAAGCCTGGGTCGGATCTGTGTTTGTTTATTAAATTTAGTGTCGGAATAGGCTGGAGAAGTATCTGTTGAAGATTGGGTTAATGTTTAGTGGACTAACGGCTATACACCAATTTTAGGTTATTGGTGAAAATGATGTGATTAGTGGTTTAAGCCGAGTTGTTAAGAATATATAGTTACCAAATACGAACCTTTGAGATTTGATGGAGTAAATACTGTTGGTTTGAAATGAAAAGGATTTGAGAAAACAGTTGAACAGGATAAGATTCTAAACTTTGTTCGTCACTCCAAAAGGGGAATTATTAAAGGCTTTGATATTTAAATATATAAAAATGCTAAATTTATATGTTTAATAAATTAACTCATCATGACAAAATACAGCACAAATTCTAAGGTCGATTTTTATTTTGAAAAGGCAGAAAAATGGAAAGACGAAATCGAACAAATGAGGGAAATTGTTTTAGACTGTCATTTGTCTGAAGAATGGAAATGGGGATCTCCGTGTTATACGTTCGAAAAAGCAAATATTGTATTAATCCATTATTTTAAAGAATATTGTGCTTTTTTGTTTTTCAAAGGTGCTTTAATGAAAGATCCGGATAATATTTTGATTCAACAATCAGATAATGTACAGGCAGCGCGTCAAGTTCGATTTACGAATGTTGAAGATATTTTAGCTAAAAAAGAAATTCTAAAAAAGTATATTTTTGAAGCGGCTGAAATTGAAAGGTCAGGACAAAAAGTAGAGCTGAAAAAAGTTTCTGATTTTGAAATTGCAGACGAGCTTCAGCATAAATTTGATTCTGATGCTGTTTTTAAAAAAGCTTTTTACGCTTTAACTCCAGGAAGACAGCGAGCGTATTTGCTTCATTTTTCCCAACCTAAGCAATCTAAAACAAGAGAGGCTAGAGTAGAAAAAAATATTCAGCGAATTCTGGATGGAAAAGGATTGAATGATTAAAAAATATCAATAAAAAGAAAAAACTCCTTTAATGAAAAGGAGTTTTTTTTTGTTTTATAATTTTAAGAGATTTGTTGCTCTACTATATTTTTCTTTCGAATAGAAATAATTGATTGCAGTAAAACAGAAGTCATGACCAAGCTTATTCCTATGTAAAAAGAGAAATTAACGGATTGGCCTTCATTAAAAAATAAAAAAGCTAATATTATTGAATAAATTGGCTCTAGGTTGAAAGTTAGATTGATGGTAAATGCTGGAATCTTTTTAAGTGATTCTGCGAACATAACATAAAGGGCAACGGTACAACATGATGCTAAGATTAATAGATAGAAAGTATCTGTTAAGCTTGGAATGAAAGTTTGGTCTGGAAAATTGTAAAAATAAAAAGGCAATGCGAATCCTAGAACTAAAGTTCCGCCAAGCATCTGATAAAAATTAATTAATTTACTGTCATAAAATTGTACCAGTCTTTCGTTGTAAATAGTATATAAGGCAGCAAATGCAGACGACATTACTCCAAGTAAAATTCCTAGTTGATACGAAGAATCAAAATGGAAAATTAAACTTATCCCTAATAAAGTTAGCATACTTAATAAAACCTGACCTAGATTAAATCTTTTTTTATTGAGAATAGGTTCAAAAAAAGCTGTAAAAAAACTAGTCAGACAATAACAAACAACACCTATAGATATGTTAGAATACTTAATGCTGGCATAGAAAAAAATCCAGTGAATGGTGATAAGAACTCCAGCTTTAGAAATTTTTGCTATTTCAGAAAATGATTTGAGCGTTTTAATATTGTATATTTTTAAAATAAAAAATAGGATAATAGAAGCAAATAATACTCTATACCAAACTAAGGTAATTTCGTTAAGAGAAATAAGTTTTCCGAAAACGCCTGTAAAACCAGCAAGTAAAACTGCAGTGTGCAGTATCAAATAAGATTTTTTCATAAGAGGTTGTCTATCCTTTTTTGGAGGATATATTTTTGAATATTAATAATGTGATTGAGGTAAAGACACAAAAAATCGGACTGAAGATTCAGTCAAGTGTCAATACTAAAAAGAAGTAGTATTAATTTTCTGGTGGTGAAAGACAACCTGCTACGTGCATGTTTAAATTTGAATTTTAACAAACTTATAAAAATGATGGGGAATGAAAAAGTTAAAAAAGTTATTTAAATGTGAAACTTTAAACAATTTAACAACTGAATTGAATAAATCTGATTTTGATTTGAGTATTTATTTGTAGAACTTGCAACGTCACCAAATTACGTAATTTATAAGTATACTATAATCTAATGAGTACAAGCCAGTCAACCACAGCGGTTCTTGAAACAAAACAGCATTTTGAAATTTTAGACGGACTAAGAGGCATCGCAGCATTTGCTGTTGTGGTGTTTCATTTTATGGAATGGATTTTTACAGATCCAAGTCAAAACTTTATTGGGCACGGATTTTTAGCTGTTGATTTTTTCTTTTGCCTTTCTGGATTTGTAATTGGATATGCTTATGATGATCGTATTGCAAAAATGGGTCTTCACAATTTTTTTATATCCAGAATTATAAGATTGCACCCTTTGGTTATAGCGGGATCAATATTAGGGTTATTGGCTTTTTTGTTTGATCCGTTTGGGGGGCATTTGGAATTGTATAGTACAGGAAAAATTATTTTAACATTTATATGTTCCTTATTTCTTATTCCGTTTCCGGTTATTGAAGATCGCGGATTTAATTTATTTAGTTTTAATGCGCCTGCATGGTCTCTTTTTTGGGAATATATTGCTAATATTGTTTATGCACTTGTACTTTATAAAATTCGCAAAAACTTTTTAGTTGTTCTTACTTTAATTTCTGCAGTTGCAATTTGTTATGTTGGATATAGTTCTGGAAATTTAATAGGCGGATGGAGTGGACCAACTTTTTGGGACGGCTGCGCGAGAATATCGTACTCTTTTTTGGCGGGATTGCTAATTTACCGATCCAATTGGATTATCAAAAATAAATTGGGATTTGCCGGATTGACTATCTTATTGCTTTTGGCTTTTGTAATGCCTTTTTCAAAGTGGAATTGGCTGACTGAACCTTTTGTGGTTTTATTTTACTTTCCGTTATTAATTTCTTTGGGTGCTGGCGCTCATTTAAAACCTTGTTTGAAAAAGATATGCACATTTTCGGGTAACATTTCATATCCGTTATATATGACACATTATGCTGTACTATGGATGTTCGGGAATTACTATGTCAATTATAAACCAAATACAATACAGCTTACATTTATCGTAACAACGAGTGTGATACTTTTAGTTGGCTTTGCTTATTTTGTAATGAATGTTTATGATAAGCCATTAAGAAAATATTTGACAGACAGGAGAAAAAAATCATTGTGAAAAGAATAATCTTTCAATATCATAAAATTTAAGATGAAAGAATATTACTTAATTTTAATGCTTGCATTGTTTTTTAATTATTCAAAATCACAAATCAAAAAAAATCAATCTAAAATGAAAGCAGAAGCGACAGTTAGTTTAATTAATATTTGTAAAAGTAAGCTTGATATTTTTGATCGTTTTATGAATAAAGGAACAACCGATGTTGAAATACAGGAACTGGAAAAATTTACAGATCAAAAATTACCTGCATCTTATATTCAATTATTGAAAACTTATAACGGAGAAAAAAGAAGTTTGGGTTTCTTGGGAGGATTTGGATATTTAGGTGTTGAAGAAATTAAAAGTGAATGGCTATTTTTTAAAAATGCTCCTGACACAAAACCTGAAGCTATTAATCAGGTCAAAAAAATTACTGATATTTTGTATTCCACTAAAAGAATCCCATTTGCCCACGATGGCTCGGGAAATTTTCTTTGTATAGATTTTATTCCAAATACAGACGGTATTTTAGGGCAGATTATCTATCTTCCATGCGGAGATCCTGAGCCGGTTTCGGTAATCGCAGATAACTTTGAAGATTTTCTAAATTTAATGATAGGAAAAATTGAGTCTGAAAAATTGAAACTAGTTGATGAAAGAGAAGATTGGGACGCAAAAGACTGGGAGAAGGCAGATATTTATTTTGAGAGTACATGGAATGATGATTGGAGTGATATTGCAGAAGAATATAATACAAAAAAATAGTTTCGTTGTTCAAAATACAGAACCAATTCGGAGATGTTGGAGCCGAGAAAAAGATGTCTGAAAAAAAGGATTAATGAAATTTTAGGAACAGCATCATTTAGAAACTACAAAATAAAAATGAATGGGCTTTAACCGATTAGAAATTCAAAAACCTGATGAATCGGGCTATTATGTTTTAGATGAAGAATATCTTCTTTCCTGTATTTACTCAGATGGCTGGACAGAACGTCTCTTAAGATTTGAAATTTTCGTTGATATTTATTATGAATGCAGGGGAGAAATTGGCTTTTATTCAGGAGAAAAAGATAGTAAAGAAATTGAAAGTTTATTGGGGTTTGAATTGCCTACTGAAATCAAAAAACTGATAGATCTTTTAATGAATCAAAAAGAATTGCAATTAAAAAAGTACTATTCTGATTTTTTTATGGAAGATTCTAGCAGACTTCATTTTGTTATTAATCGTGACGGAATTTCGCATAATTCAGGAATTGGAATTATGTTGAAAAAACTCGAAAATCCAAACGAATCAGAAAAGTTACTTTTTCTTTTGAAAGAAGAATTTGAAAAACTTCGAGAAGGCCTTTACAACAAAATGCTTTTAGAACGAGGTCTGATTAAAGAAGTTGTGACATCTAAAAAGAAACGAAACAGGCGCTTGTAAAATATCTTATATTTATAAAACGTTATTCGAAATCTAAACTTTTACTGCTAATAGAAATTGCATGAAAAACACATTTTTGCTGGTTTTTTTATTATTAAGTTCACTTTCATTTGGGCAAAATCCTTCTTTTAAAATCAAATATTCTGAACAACTTGCGGTTTTTGTGTTCTTAGAGAATTTATCTGATTATTATCCAGATAATGTTTTTAAAACAGAATTTCAAAAATCAAAGTACAATGTCGAGAAGTATAAAAGCTTAATCTCAAAATTTGATCAATTGTCTATTTCGTATAGTTTTCGGTTCGAAGATTTTCCGTACGGCTCAAAGAAAACAATGCAGACAAAAGATATCTTGAAAAAGAATTTAATAGAGACAGATAATTTAAATGATTTCAAACTTCGTTCTGCTGGAATGATTCCTAATAAAACTTTGAGTGATTTAGGCGAATGTATTTCTGAATTTACACCAATCTATAATGAACTGATTTATAATTCGAACAAAGAAAAATTTGAAAAACAGTTGGATGAAATTATCAAATATTCTGATGAACATCACATTGAAGATTACTTTAAAACAGGATTAGTATTTTATAATTCTAGTTGGGATAATTCAATTCCGTTTGAGGCAGCCTTTTATCCTTTACCCAATTCAAAAGGTTTTACCGCTTCTGCATTCTGCAATAATTTCGTTAGCGCCATTCAAACCGATTTAAAATCTCATAAAGATTTGTTTAGTGTAATGATGCACGAAACATATCACATTGTTTATGACGAACAATCGCTTGAAGTTAAAACGGCAATTGATACTTATTTTAAAGAAAATAAATCGAAATGCAGCAATTATGCTTATCAGCTCATGAATGAGGTTTTGGCGACGGTATTGGGTAACGGTTATGTTTACGAAAAATTAGATAATAAAGTTGATGAAGGAGAATGGTATAATAATAAATATATCAATTTGATGGCACGAAAAATTTATCCGTTAACTCAAGAATATATCGAACAGAAGAAACCGATTGATAAGAATTTTATAGATCAGTACATTGAGCTTTATGAGACCAATTTTCCAGATTGGATAAACGAAATGAATAATATTATGACGTATCGTTATGTGATTACTGAAAATGAAAAAGATTTTAATGTAATAAACAAAATGTTCCGTTATCGCTCCAGAACAGAATACGAAGATCAAATTACAGAAAGCAGTATTGAAAAAATGAAGCAGACACCATTGACCAAAATGGTAATTATTTCAAAAGATAATAAAGAAAAGATAAAACTCTTAAAAGGCAAGTTTAAAGAACTGAAAAACTGGAAAGGAAATCCAGATAAAGAATTTGCAGATAAGATTTTCTTAGATGACAAAAGTCAATTGATAATTATAAATCAGAAAAAAACTGATTTGGAGGTATTGATTAAACTAATTGAATTGTGATTTTGGTTAGAAAAAATGGAAATATTCTGTCATTCCTTTTGTTTTTTATTTTTTTTCAAAATATTCAAGCAAAAGAAATAGTGGCTATAAATCATAAATGTGAAGAAATAAAAGTTATTCAAAAGATTGAATTTAAGTCTAAGTACAAATATTTCTTTTTTAGAAAAACTAATCACAAAAAGGTTACACGAATTGATAAAATTATTGATGAAAATGGAAAAACATTAATAAAAGTCAAAATGAAATCAACCGAAAGAGGTGATGAGTATCTGTTTCGAAAATTTCATAGGATATTAATTATCAATAAAGAAATACATGAAGTTTCTTGTGTTGTTGGTCAAGAATCAGGAAAGGTAATAGTTTATAATTTTTGCGGCGAAAAAGTAAAAGAGTTTAGTTTAAAGTCGGAAGAGCTATTCGAAAAGTATAAGTTTTAGTGCTTGAAAATGTAAAACCAAAAAAACTTCCTAGCAATTAAGAAAGTTTTTTTTGACTTAAACTATATTATAAATTATCCTTAATTCGTTTTGTTATTTCTTCAATTGTTCCCATTCCGTCAAAAGTCAAGACTTTAATTTTTGACTTCATATATTCAATTGCTGGTCTGGTTGAACTTTCAAAAACTTCAATTCTTTTAAGATGAATATTAGCATCTTTGTCATCTTTTCTATTAGAAGTTTCGGCTCTTTTCTGTGCTCTTTTTAAAAGTTCTTCTTTGGGAACATCGATATTAATTACTTTTCCAATTTCCAGATTTTACGAGTTCCAACAAATCATTTACTTGCGGTTCAGTTCTTGGGTAGCCATCTAAAATAATTCCGTTTGCATTTATGTTTTCATCCAATATTTTGCTGAAAAGATTTTTCATTATAGAATCAGGAACCAGATCTCCTTTTTCTTCATATTGAGACATTATTTTTCCAATTTCTGTTTCATTTTGTTTTTCCAAACGGCATCTGTCACCAGTCGAAATATGCTCAAATTTAAGTTCGTCTTTTAAAATTTCGCATTGCGTGCCTTTTCCAGAATAAGGAGGCCCAGTAATTATTAATATTTCCATTTTATTTATAAAGTTTTTAATTTTCTTTTGATTCTTTAAAGTTAAGGATGATTTGTTCTAACCTAGCAAGGAGTCGTAAAATTTAAAAGAAAAATATCTCTTTTCTCTGATAATGCAAAACCTCATTATGAGATATTGATAAAAAAATTGTCGAAGAATGCGACAATTCATCAGCTGTAAATGACAATTCGGTCAATAAAAATTGAATGTTTTATTGAATAAAAATACTTTTACATCAAAATCAAAACAACCATAATCCATAACCATGAAGAAAATTTTAAAATTTATCAAAATCACGTTTATTAGCCTTTTGAGTATTATTTTGCTTTTTATTGCTTATTTATATATCAGCAACAAATTATTTTTAGAATCGAAAAATGATGATAATGTAAAGTATTTGGCAGAAAATAAAGTTCAGATTGGAGCTTCTATCGACGGAAAAATATTTGATGATGAGTTTTATAAGTCACAAGTTTTTTTACTAGGAGAAATTCATGGTTATGCAGATAACCAAAAGATAGATCTGGAAATGCTTTTTTTCCTGAATAAAAAATTAGTAATCAAGTATTATATTGCCGAAATGGATAGCTTGACAGCTAAAAAATTGAATGCTTTTTTATTCTTAGAAAAAGAAAAGAATAAAGTGGCTTTGAGAGAAGTTGTTGAATCTATCAAAAGAAGAATTCCGCAACAGTCAAGTCAGGAATTATTTGATAAATGGAGTGCGGTGCATGATTACAATCAAAATTTGGCTGATTCTTTAAAAATTACTGTAATAGGAATTGATAAAAATTTTGATGATGAATCGAAAGGTTCTAGAGACGAAGCGATGGTGAGCAATTTTAAAAATGCAGTTCAGGAAATGCACCTTGAGAATGAAAAGTTTTATGGCCTTTTCGGATATTTTCACGCACTGCAAAAGAAAACAGAATCGGGTAGAGCAACTTTTGCAGCAGGATTAAAAGACTCGGGAATAAAAGTGACAAGTTTTGTAAGCTATACTATTGATAGCGAAATGTATCTTCCGAAAAATCCTCAGTTTCCAACTCCTAAAAATGAAAAAATAGATTGGATAAATGCCGATGGTCCATTAATGCTTGTAAAAGGAATTAATGATCTAAAGGAATTGAGCAAGCCAGAATCTATTACACTTTTTAAACTTAATTCGAAAAATTCGCCTTATTTGAAATCACAAAATTTGATAACAGTAAAATCTAGAGCTTTTGGAGAAAATATTGTGCCTCTCAAAGATGCTTCTGCAGCTGATTATTTTCAATATGTGTTTTTACTGAGAAATTCTGCAGCATTGACGAAATTGAAATAAGAATTTCTTTGTAATTTTTAGAAACTCCATTAGAAATAATGGAGTTTTTTTTATGTAAAAGCTCATTTCTCGTGTTTTAAAATTTTAAAAGTAAAAACAATTAGTATATTTGTAACTTATAAGTATAGACTATACTCTATGCTTTATTGTTTTTTCATCAAAAAAATAAAATTATGCTTGTAAACGAATTGTCGAAAAGAACAGGATTGTCAATCCACACTATTAGATATTATGAGAATTTAGGAATGATTAAGGGAATGACTGATGAGAATGTGACTTCTAATAATTACAAACATTATGATGCTAATACTATTGAGCGTTTAGAAATTATAATAGAAGCAAGAGAAGTCGGGTTTACTTTGGCAGAAATAAAAAAAATATTAATTAGCTGGTTTGAGACAACTGACTCTAAACCAGAAACATTGGAACTTTTTCAAGCGAAAATAAAAGAGATCGATGATAAAATGAAATATTTTAAACAAACCAAAAGTCTTCTTGAAAAAGTATGCGAGAAAATACAAAGTAATAATGATTGATTATTAAAGTGTAAAAGCGTGTAGAGAACTCCTTAAGAATTTAAGGAGTTTTTTTATGGTTCTTATTTTAACTATTTAAGAAAAGTTTTATGTGGAATTTAAGAAATTAACAAGAGATTTTGCAAATAGTCTTATATTCGCTTTTGAACTCGTAGAATGAAATAGCATACTAAAATAAACTATAGATAACAACTAGAATTAAAATTAGAAAACTAAATTATGCAAGAAGAAATAACCAAGCATTCAAACAAAATTTACAAAGCAGTGAAAAAGTCAGAACACACGTTGGGTGAGAAAGTAAAAGAGATCATTATAGAAATATGCATAATCGTTTTTGCTGTTACACTTTCAATATCATTACACAGTTGGAGTGAACATAGGCATCAGCAAGAAGAAGTGCGTGCGTTTCTTGCTAATTTAAGAAATGATCTAAAGAATGATGTAGAAAGTATTGACAGAGAATTGGGAATGTACCAAAAGACAAACGCAGACTACGAAAAAATTCTGGCATTAACGACTTCTCAACTTGACAGTATTTATAAATCTAAAGGTAAAGTAAACTTTCCAATTCATTCACATGGACAAACAATGACTATCGGTAATTACGAAAGTTTTAAGTCTAGTGGTAAACTTGGCTACATTGAAGACGAAAAATTGAAACAGAAAATCTTAAACTATTACCAAATATTTGTGCCAGCTGCTAATGAAGTTGATAAAATGTACACTGAATTTTTGTTTAAGTGTTTTGATAAAGAAATAGAAAATGCAGATAAGCCAGAAAAAGAATTGTATTCAGACCCAAAATATAAAAAGACACTTGCATATCTTGTTAAATTAGGTAAGAATAATATAAGGGTTTATAAAGAAAACACAAAACCACTTGCAGTTGAGCTTATTAAAGAAATTGACAAAGAGTTGGGTAAATAAAAAGAAAAACTCCATTAGAAATAATGGAGTTTTTTTTATGTCTAAACAGGATATTTTTCTTTTACCAATTCATAAGGATATCTTCGATTGTAATGTAGCCTAAAAGATAGAGAATAAAAAGGATTGTACTTAGTATTATTCCTCCTATACTAGTGTAGAAGCTGTTTATTGTCCAGTAAGAAGGGGAGTCTTTTTGATTTCTGTAAAGTTGTTTTAAATCCCCAATTCCCATAAAAAATAAAAGAAAAATGAAGATAAGAAAAGCATAAAGCGTTTCCATGTAGTTGTGTTGTTTGGTGTTGTTAAGGTTTGGGAAATTACAAAAAAAACTCCTAAATATCTTAAGGAGTTTTATGGTTGGCAATGATAACTTGTTTCGGTTTGCAAATGTGTAAAAGCAAAAAACTCCAAAATCAAATGACTTTGGAGTTTTTGGAATTTTGTGGGCGATGAGGGGTTCGAACCCCCGACCCCCTCGGTGTAAACGAGGTGCTCTGAACCAGCTGAGCTAATCGCCCTATTTTACTAGGTTGCTATCGTTTGTGATTGCGAGTGCAAATATACGTTTGTTTTTGAGTTCTGCAAACAATTTTGCTAAATCTTTACCGATTTTCGAGTAGGATTTCTCCTTTTAGTTGAAAAGACAAGAATGTATTTAGTTAAATGAAAAATGAAAAGTATATTGAGAATATTAATTATTTGATTAATAGCTCTTTCTTCAATTTGTCAAATGCAATTATATCTGCTCGTAAAACAAAAGGATTATTTTTAGAATTAATATCTATCCATTCTAATTTTTCCAATCCTGGAATTTGAACATTTAAATCTTCAATATTTAGTATTTTGACGGTATAATAAATATTAAGAATCTGTTTGTTGTCTTTAATGCGAGATTCAATGAAATCTTCTTGTGTATAATGATGATCTAATATTTCTATTTTTAAATTTAGTTCTTCATGAAATTCGCGATGAAGACATTCAATTGTTCCTTCTCCAAATTCAAGACCGCCTCCTGGTAATTTGCATATTGGTATTCCTGCATATTTTTCATGCAAAGCCAAAATTTTATTGTCATTTATGCAAAAGGCATAAACTCTAACATTAAATCCTATTAGTTCACTCATAATTTTGATTTTTTGAATTAGAAGAAATTTAAAAAAGGCATAAAAAAAACTCCTTAATTTCTTAAGGAGTTTCTTGGTGGGCGATGAGGGGTTCGAACCCCCGACCCCCTCGGTGTAAACGAGGTGCTCTGAACCAGCTGAGCTAATCGCCCTATTTTACTAGGTTGCTATCGTTTGTGATTGCGAGTGCAAATATACGCCTGTTTTTGAGTTCTGCAAACAAAAAACAATAAAAAATAAAACTTTTTTAAAAATAACTTATATCTGTTTGTTTATGAATTTGTTATTAAAATGAATTTTTTAAGTTTTTTTCTAAATCAAAAGTATATTTTAGTCTAAAGGCAATTCGGCAACGACAAAAGTGCTTCCACCAACATAAATAAAATCATTTTTGGAAGCATTTTTCTTTGCTTCCGTGAAAGCAAGGACAACAGAATCGAATTTATCTCCTATTAAATTGAAGTTTTCAGCCGCATTTTTTAAAGTTTCAGCAGGCAAAGCTCGTGACGAATTTGGATGACAAAAATAATATGTGGCCTCTTTTGGGAAAAGTGGCAAGATAGAATCCAGATCTTTATCGTTTACAACGCCCAAAACAATATGAAGTTTTTCGTATTTTTCGTTTTTCAGCTGATTCATTACAACCGATAATCCGTGTTTGTTGTGAGCCGTGTCGCAAATAATTTTTGGGTTTTCTCCCAATTGCTGCCATCTGCCTTGTAAACCAGTATTTTTTACAACATGCAATAAGCCTTCTTTTAATTGTTCAATCGAAATCTTAAAATCAGTTTCATTATTCAAAATCGAAATCGTCTGCTGTACCGTTTTTTTATTATGAAACTGATAATCTCCAATCAAGTCAGACAAATAAATCTGATCGATTAAATCTGATGCAAAATAAATCGGAGCTTTATTTTCTTCGGCTTTAGCCAAAAACACAGGTTTTGTTTCATCTGTATATTCACCAATAACAACAGGAACATTTGGTTTAATAATTCCAGCTTTTTCGCCAGCAATCGCTTCCAAAGTATTTCCTAAAAATTGAGTGTGATCTAAACCAATATTGGTAATTACCGAGACTAAAGGCGTAATTATATTTGTAGCATCTAATCTTCCGCCAAGACCTACTTCGATAATGGCAATATCAACTTTTTCTGCTGCAAAATAATCAAAAGCCAAACCAACCGACATTTCGAAGAAACTCATATCATTAGCTTCAAAAAAAGATTTGTGTTTTGCGATAAATTCAATCACAAACTCTTCAGAGATTTCTTTACCGTTTATTTTAATTCTTTCTCTAAAATCTTTCAAGTGCGGAGAAGTATATAATCCGACTTTATAACCTGCTTCCTGTAAAATAGAAGAAAGCATGTGCGAAGTAGAACCTTTTCCGTTTGTTCCCGCAACGTGAATGCATTTCAGCTCGTTCTGCGGATTATCAAGATGGGCTGCCAACAATTTGATATTCGTTAAATCTTCTTTATACGCAGAAGCACCTTGCAATTGGTACATTGGAAGTTGATTAAACATCCAATTGGTGGTCTCTTGATAGTTCATTTGTTTAGATAAAATGGTTGTTGATTGAAATAAATTTCGATTTTTGTAGTTTAATATTACAGCGAAAATTATCTTTATTGCAAATTTCAAATATTTTTTAGAATTAATTATTAAAAACCAGAATTAATATATGTTTACTTTTATTCAGTTACAAACAGATACAATCGCAAATGCTTCAAATGTAGTGGTCGAGAAGATCGCGGCACCGCAAAATGAAATTTCAATGTTTGGTTTCATTATGAAAGGGGGAGTGTTTTTGATTCCAATCGCGTTGTTGTTGTTTTATACTATCTACCTGATTTTTGAACGTTATATGTACATTAGCCGCGCGTCTAAAATTGACAGCAGATTAATGCAAGATATTGGCGAAAAATTACATTCTGGAAATATCGAATTAGCAAGAACAATTGTAGAAAGAAACAATACTGCTGCCGGAAATATTTTGAAAGAAGGGGTTTTGGTAATAGGAAGACCAATTGCAGAAATTGAAGCCAACATGGACCGTGCTGCCGATATCGAAATTGGCGAAATGGAAAGACATTTAGGCCATCTTGGACTTATTGCTGGTATTGCACCGACGTTAGGTTTCATCGGAACGATTTCTGGAGTTATTAAAATTTTCTACAGTATTTCGGTTACCGAAAATATTAGTATCGGAAATATTTCTGGAGGTTTATACGAGAAAATGATCAGTTCTGGATCTGGATTAATTGTGGGTATTATTGCTTATAGCGCTTACCACTTATTGAACGGAAAGATTGATAATTTTGCTTTAAAAATTCAGAAACAGATTTTAGAATTTGTCAATATAATTCAAAGAGCATAAGCCATGTCTATTAAAAGAAAAAGAAGATTTCACGCCGAAGTTGCGACTTCATCTTTGAGCGATATCATGTTTTTCCTGCTGTTGTTTTTCTTAATTATCTCAACACTGGCAAATCCGAATGTTATTAAGATGACATTGCCAAAAGCTAAAGCGAATGAAAAGACCAATAAACAGTTAATTAGTTTATCGGTTACAGAAGATAAAAAGTTCTACATTGACAAACAAGAAGTAGATTTTGAAAATCTAGAAACCAGCTTAATGTCTAAAATAGGAGCAGACAAAGAACAAACCGTTGTAGTTAGAATTCCGTTCAACCTGCAAGTTCAAGACTTAGTAGATGTTTTACAGATAGGAGTGAAGAACAATTTGAAGTTTGTAATTGCTACAAGTCCGAAATAGATTTATCATTAGGGCGTGACCACAATAAAAAAAATGGGCCAATCAGCTAAGTGTTGATTCGCCCATTTTTTTATTCTGGTCGGGCTATACGCGCTACTTCGGTAGCCAGCTCCTATCCCTCATGCGAACAAAAACATGAATTTTACACAACACTTTGTCATCCTGAGCGGAGTCGAAGGACACGCTAGAAGCTCGACAAAGATTGATGATTCTCTTTGTGGAATCACTTGTGTGTCCTTCGACTCCGCTCAGGAAGACAAGCTAATCGTAAGAATAAAAGCAACAAAAAAGGCTTTCAGAATTTTCTGAAAGCCTTTTTCTATTATAGCAGATTTAGTGTAAATCCGTGACTCGAGCCCGAAGGGCGAACAGACGAAGTAAATTCGTGTTTTAATTCAAGTTAAAATTATAAATAATTCTTCCAACTTGTTTTGGAGCAGCATTATCATCAGCAGACCATTTTGTATTTAATGCGGCAATTTTGGCTTGTTCTAATAAGCAACTTGCTTTGTTTGTTGTTCCTTTTATTCCGGCAGTCGCACTAACGGTTTTTCCAGTTTGATCAACTGTAACTTCAACCACAACAGTTCCTTCTTCATTGCAAGTATATTTTGGTGCAGGTTTAGATAATGCTTTTCTTCCATTCAAAGAATATCCAGATCCGCCACCAGAACCGCCACCACTTCCAGCTCCGTAACCGCTTCCGGTTCCAATGCCATTTCCAGTTCCGTTACCGCCTCCAGTTCCTCCGCCAGAGCCACCAGAACCGTAATATCCGCTAGAGTTTAGACTTCCGTTTGCTTTTCCTTTGTTTCCAGCCGCTTTATCGTCTCCGTCACCACCTTTATTCGAACCTTTCATTATGCTTGCTAGCGCATCATTTGTTGAGTTAGAAACTTTTGGTTTCTCTGGCACAGGTTTTTGTATTGGTTTTTCAACAGGAACAGGTTTTTTCGGTTTTTCTTTTGTTGGAATTACAACGTCATTTTCTGCAGTTGTATTTTCCTGTGTAATTATCGATTCCTCTTCTGGAGTTGCTTTTGCAGGAGCTTGTTTTACATTGTTTTTTACATCTAGAACTTCACTTTTATAATTAGCACCAGAACCTAAATCACTGTCTCCAAAATTTATGGTCACGCCACCTCCGCCACCTCCGCCATCAGCAAGAGCTACATTGTTTTCTGGATTATATGGTGGCCAGAAACGTATAAAAAACAGCAATAGAATTATTACTGCATATATAGCTGTTGTGAATAGCAATGATTTCTTTTGATTTGAAGAAATTGAGGAACTCATTTAAATTCTAAATTTTGAAATGTATTATTTTAAAAACGTTTAAAAGTAGTAAAAATTGTTTAGAATGAAAGAGTAAGGCGAGATTTAACCGCAAAGTTCGCTAAGAGTTTTTTAAAGTTAATTATAACGCAAAGCACGCTAAGTTTTACGCAAAGTAACGCAAAGTTTTAATTGACTTAAATTTGAGTGAATCTTAAGATTAAAAGTTCACAAAGCTTTGTCAAGATAAAGCTTTGCGAACTTAATATTTAGATATTGCTTGCGCTTCAAACAAAAAAAATCTTAGCGAACTTTGTGTTAAAAACTGCTAGCTATTTAAACGCAAAGTTCGCTAAGTTTTACGCAAAGAAACGCAAAGTTTAATTTTTTTTAATTTGAGTAAATCTCCGATTGAAGATCGCAAAGCTTGATCTAGATAAAGCTTTGCGAACTTAATATTTAGATATTGCTTGCGCTTCAAATTAAAATGCCTTAGCGTACTTTGCGTTAAAAAATCTACGCCACAAAAAAAACGAGCCAAATAGAAATCTGGCTCGTTTAGAATAAAGTAAAAAAAAATTACACTAACTGTTTCAATGCAATTTCAAAAGCAGTTGCACTGATATTTGTTTTAGACGAACTCAAAGCGTGAGCTTTAACAATCGCATTTTTAATAGTTTCTGAAGTATCATTAAAAATAGCCTCATCTGTCATTTGTACTTTTTTCTCCATGAAATAAGCAAAAACTCTTGCCATTCCGCAGTTTGAAATAAAGTCTGGAATCAAACTTACTTTGCTGTCAACTTCTTCCATAATAGAACCGAAGAAAATTTCTTTGTCAGCAAAAGGAACATTTGCACCACAAGAAATTACTTCCAATCCGTTTGCAACTAAACTGTCAATTTGAGCTTGTGTCACCAATCTTGAAGCAGCGCAAGGCGTGAAAATCTCAGCACCAATAGTCCAGATTTTAGAATTGATTTCTTCAAACGGAATCATGTTGTCGGCAACTAATTTGTTTCCGTCTTTATTTAAGAATAAAGTTCTGATTTCTTCAAAAGAAAAACCATCTTCTTTAATCAATCCTCCGTCGCGGTCGATAATTCCGATAACTTTTGCTCCCATTTCAGCTAAATAAAAAGCTGCTGCAGAACCAACGTTTCCAAAACCTTGTACGATCGCTTTTTTACCTGTAATGTCTCCTCCGTAAGTTGCATAAAAATGACGAACTGCTTCGGCAACACCAAAACCAGTAATCATATCAGCAACAGTATATTTTCTAGTTACGTCTGGTGAGAATTTTGGGTTTTCGATAACCTTAATTACACCTTGGCGCAATTGTCCAATTCTATTAATTTTATCAGCTTCTGTTGGTTTGAAGTGTCCATTGAAAACTCCTTCTTGCGGATGCCAAACACCGCATTCTTCTGTCATTGGAATTACTTCGTGAATCTCATCAACATTCAAATCACCTCCAGTTCCATAATAGCTTTTTAATAACGGAGAAACGGCTTTGTACCAACGCTGCAAAACACCTTTTTTGCGAGGATCGTTTGGATCAAAGTTAATTCCAGATTTAGCTCCTCCAATTGCAGGACCAGAAACTGAGAATTTAACTTCCATAGTTTTAGCCAATGACAAAACTTCATTCATGTCTAAGCCTTTTCTCATTCTTGTTCCTCCACCCGCAGCTCCTCCACGAAGTGAATTAATAACAGTCCACCCTTCGGCTTCTGTTTCAGAATCTTTCCAATTGAAAACAATCTCAGGTGCTTTGTTTTCAAATTGTTGTAATAAATCTTTCATTTTGTTGTGATATGTTTATTTTGCGTAAATGTATAAAATAGAATAATGCGAATAATGTATTTCGCATCAAATTTATAAAACAAAAAAGAAAAGCCGAAAACTATTTGGTTTTCGGCTTTCGGAATATTTAAAAAATTAAGACTTATTGTCCTAATAAGTGTTTTTTCAAAGTTTCGTCAACTGGTTTGTCAGAAAGCCAGATTCCGAATAATGCTTTTTTGAAATCGAATCCAGGAATTTTTCCTTTTAGAACTTCATTTTTACTCACATAAACATTTTGGTCTAGCGGATTGTATGCTAAAATGAAAACATCTTTTTCTGTAATGGCATCGCTTAGATAACTTTTTAACTGCTCAATTTTTGGACGCAATTGCTCAAGATTTGCTCCCGCAGATTTTTCAAAACCTGTGTTCATTGCTTTTGTCAGTTTACTTGAAGAAACCATAGAAGAAGTAATTTCGATTCTAACAGCCATTTCAGTATCGCTATCAATAATGAATTGTGGATCTTGAGTTAATTGAGATAAATACAATGCCTGAACATATACTTCTAACCACATTTTTGATCTTCCGCCTGCTCCGTTTAATTGTAATGACTTGCCTTGAAATTCTATTTTTCTAGGAACTGTCACGCCATTAACATCAATTTGAGTTTGGGCTGAAACAGTAGAAAATTGTAAACTTAAAAGGACTGTCAGTAAAAGTAAAATCTTTTTCATATTCTATCAAATTTTTATTTTTAAGGCAAAAATAATAGTAATTTATTAATATTTGGGTCATATTGAAAATGTTTTTTTACTAAAATTTTGTTGTTTGTACTTTGTATTACATTAACAATCAAATTAGTAAGAGTAGGTTTACGTACTTTTACTGATTTTAAGAATTGTTTAATTTTTTGAATGTTTAAAAATCGGATTTTTTAGATTTAAATGACCTTTTAAGTTAAATTTTTCAATTAGAAATTTTATAGAAATTGTTATCAAATTAATGCTCTTTTGAAAAAAAAGTTAAATAATCACGAAAACGTTATCGTAATCTTTGCTGATCTATTAATTTTATATGCGCGCATTGTAATTTAAACATTTAAAAAGTATCTTTGGAAGCCTTTGCATTAAAAAATAAGGCATCGAAAAATCACAAAAAAACATAAAAAAATCATCAACTAAAGAAATCTGTTTGAAATCTGGTTGAGAAAAACATTTAAAGTAAACTACTATGGATTTTAATCTTACCGAAGAACATTTAATGATTCAGCAGGCAGCAAGAGATTTTGCTCAAAATGAATTATTGCCGGGAGTTATTGAGCGTGACGAAAAACAAATTTTTCCAACTGAGCAAATCAAAAAAATGGGTGAGCTTGGATTTTTGGGAATGATGGTTGATCCTAAATACGGAGGAAGCGGTCTTGACGCTATTTCTTATGTTATTGCAATGGAAGAAATTTCTAAGGTAGATGCTTCTGCTTCTGTTGTTATGTCAGTAAACAATTCATTAGTTTGCTGGGGATTACAAGAATATGGCACTGAAGAACAAAAACAAAAATATCTTCCAGGTTTAGCTTCTGGAGAAATTCACGGAGCTTTCTGTTTAAGTGAACCTGAGGCAGGAAGTGATGCAACTTCACAAAAGACTACCGCAATTGATATGGGCGATCATTATTTAGTTAATGGTACAAAAAATTGGATTACAAACGGAAACACAGCTTCTGTATATCTAGTAATTGCACAGACGCATCCAGAATTAAAGCACAAAGGAATCAATGCTTTGATTATGACGAAAGATATGCCTGGTTTTTCAGTTGGTCCAAAAGAGCAAAAAATGGGAATCCGTGGATCTGATACGCATTCTTTAATGTTTTCTGATGTGAAAGTTCCAAAAGAAAATAGAATCGGTGAAGATGGTTTCGGATTTAAATTTGCGATGAAAACTCTTGCTGGAGGTAGAATCGGTATTGCTTCTCAAGCTTTAGGAATTGCTTCTGGAGCTTATGAGTTGGCTCTAAAATATTCTAAAGAGCGTAAAGCTTTTGGAACAGAAATCTGCAATCATCAAGCAATTGCTTTTAAATTGGCTGATATGGCTGTAAACATTGAAGCAGCTCGTCATTTATGTATGAAAGCGGCTTGGGATAAAGACAATCATAAAAATTACGATGTGAGTGGTGCAATGGCAAAATTATTTGCTTCGCAAGTTGCAATGGACACTGCAGTTGAAGCTGTTCAGATTCACGGAGGAAATGGTTATGTAAAAGAATACCATGTAGAGCGTTTAATGCGTGATGCAAAAATTACTCAGATTTACGAAGGAACTTCTGAAATTCAGAAAATCGTAATTTCTAGAGCAGTTATTGCTGGATAAATAAAATTTTAGAATTTAATTTTTAAACCCTTTCGGCTTTTAGTTCGGAAGGGTTTTTTTATGATTATTCTTTTACTTTTCATAAGTTTATACCTTAAAGTAATTTTTTGTTTCTTACACAATATTAAATCAAACCAAACATTATGAAAAAGCTATACTTTCTGCTTCCTCTTATTTTTTTAGCGTGCAAATCGGGAACTTCAACGAAAAAAGAAAATGAAGTAAAAACAGATTCGAAGCCAATAGAAATCAGTTATAAAGTAAAGGAAACTGAAATTTCAGATTTTCTAAAGTATCTTTCTTCTGATGAATTGGAAGGTCGTGAAACAGGAACTAAAGGAATTGAAAAAGCGGCAGTTTTCTTGGAAGATTTTTTAAAGAAGAACAAAATCAAACCTTATTTTAAAACCTATAGAGATACTTTGACAAATTTTGCTTCGCCAGCTTTTAATATTGTTGGGGTTATTGAAGGAACAGATCCTGAACTTAAAAAAGAATTTGTGGTATTGAGTGCGCATTACGATCATATTGGCATTGAGAAAAAAGATCAGGCTGATAAAATTAATAACGGGGCAAATGATGATGCTTCGGGCGTGACTTCTGTAGCGGCAATGGCAAAATATTTTAGTGAAACAAAATCGAATAAGAGAAGCATTTTAATTGCTTTCTTCGCAGGAGAAGAAAAAGGATTATTGGGATCTAAGAGTTTAGTTCAGAAATTGAAAAAGCAAAATTTCAATCTTTATACCCAATTAAATATTGAAATGATTGGTGTTCCGATGAAAAGGGATTATCTAGCTTATATTACTGGTTTTGATAAATCGAATATGGCGCAAAAAATAAACGAATATACAGGAAAAAACACAATCGGATTTTTGCCAAAAGAAGCAGAATATCAATTATTCTATCGTTCAGATAATTATTCGTTTTATGAGGTTTTCAAAAAACCATGCCAGTCTATAAGTACTTTTGATTTTGAAAATTTTGATTTCTATCACCATGTTTCAGATGAATTTAAAGTAATGGATATTCCTCATATTACTGCATTCACACAAGAATTATTGCCTGCTGTGACCAAAATTGCTGTTTCGCCTACGCAAGAAATAACCATGAATAAATAAGACGCTGTTTTACAGCATTTGATTATTTTTGCGACATGAAAAATATTATCGTTACAGGAACAAGCAGAGGAATTGGTTATGAATTGGCCTTGAAATTTGCTGAAGCTGGCCATCAAGTTTTGGCCATTTCCAGAAAAATACCGCAAGCACTTTTAGAAAATAAAAACATAACTTGTCTGTCTGTTGATTTGGCAGATGAAACAGCTTTAGATCAGGTTGACAGTTTTCTTTCTTCAACATGGAAGAGAGTAGATGCAGTGGTTCATAATGCTGGTGCTTTGCTTCTAAAGCCTTTTGCAGAAACTACTCAGGCAGATTTTGAAAACATTTATAAAGTGAATGTTTTTGCTGTTGCTAATTTAACCCGTATCTGTATTCCGTATTTGGAAAAAGGAAGTCATGTTGTGACTATAAGTTCTATCGGCGGCGTTCGCGGAAGTTTGAAATTCGCTGGATTAGCGGCTTACAGTTCGAGTAAAGGAGCTGTAATTACCTTGACGGAATTATTGGCAGAAGAATATAAAGAAAAGGGAATCTCCTTTAATGTTTTGGCTTTAGGCTCTGTTCAGACCGAAATGTTAAACGAAGCTTTCTCTGGTTATCAAGCGCCAATTTCAGCAGAAGGAATGGCAACTTATATTTATGATTTTACGCTTAACGGAAATAAATATTTTAACGGAAAAGTTCTTGAAGTTTCTTCAACCAACCCTTAATTAATTATAAAATGTCAGGCTGAGCGAAGTCGAAGCCTTTTGTTCTTTTAACCAATCGAAAAACTCAAAACTCATAATTCATAACTAAATTGAGCGAAACTTTAGCTAAATATATTCCCGAACATGCGGTAAAACCCGTTTTTGATTTGATAGTGGCCAATCAGGTTCACTTGAAGATTGTAAACGAGCGTCAGACGCGTCACGGAGATTATAGACGCGGTCCAAGCGGAAAGCATGAAATTACGGTTAATGCTAGTTTGAATAAATACCGTTTTTTGATTACGTTGATTCATGAAATTGCACATTTGGTTGCTTTTGAAAAATTTGGACGAAATATAAAGCCGCATGGGAACGAATGGAAATATACTTTTCAGCGTTTAATGGTTCCGTTTATTCGACCAGAAATATTTCCGGGACAGATCCTGCCTTTGCTTGCGAGACATTTTAAAAATCCTTCTGCAAGTAGTGATACCGATACGACTTTGTCTTTGGCATTAAAACAATATGACAAGGAAAATGATAAAAATTATGTTTTCGAAATTCCTTATGGAAGTATTTTTAGAATTAAAAATGGCAAAGTTTTTAAAAAAATAGCTGTTAGGACAAAACGTTTTGAGTGTTTAGAAATTAGTTCTGGAAAAACGTATCTTTTTAATCCGAATGCTGAAGTTGAATTGATTACTTTAAAAAACTCCAATACCTAAATTCCAACAATTGGAAAAATCAATAAAAAAATCCCAAATTCCAATAAGCAACTTGGAATTTGGGATTTTTAATATTTTGGAATTTAAAAGATTATAATCCTTTCAAATAAGCTTCACGTACTTTCTTAAATAAGTTTGAAGAATAAACGAACTTAACGATTGCTTCATTATCGGTTCTAAAGATTTCTTCTTTAGTTCCCTGCCAAGCTTTTAATCCTTTCTTTAAGAAAACAATATTCTCTCCAATCTCCATTACAGAGTTCATATCGTGAGTATTGATTACAGTTGTAATGTTGTATTCTTTTGTGATTTCTTGAATCAAGTTATCAATCAAAGTCGAAGTATTTGGATCTAAACCAGAGTTAGGTTCGTCACAAAACAAATATTTCGGATTGTTTACAATTGCACGAGCAATAGCCACACGTTTCTGCATACCTCCAGAAATTTCAGAAGGCAGTTTTTTGTGGGCATCAACTAGATTTACTCTCTCTAAAACGAAATCAACGCGTTCTTTGATTTGCGCTTTGTTGTTATTGGTAAACATTTTTAGTGGGAAAGCTACATTTTCTTCAACAGTCATCGAGTCAAATAAAGCACTTCCCTGAAATACCATTCCGATTTCGGTTCTCAGGTCGCGTTTTTCATCTTTGTCTAAATCTGAATAAACCCTTCCGTCAAATTCAATTGTTCCTGAGTCTGGCGTGTGAATTCCTAATAGCGTTTTTAATAGAACTGTTTTTCCAGATCCACTTTGTCCAATAATCAAGTTGGTTTTACCAGTTTCAAAAACAGTCGAAACGCCTTTTAAAACTTTACTGTCTCCAAATGATTTTTCTATATTTTTTACTTCTATCATTATCCTAATAATAATTGAGTTAATATGTAATTTAGAAGGATTATAGTGACAGATGTCCATATAAATGCTGTTGTACTTGCTTTACCAACTTCTAGTGCACCACCTTTCATATAATATCCATGAAAAGATGGAATTGTTGCCAATAACATGGCGAAGATTAAAGTTTTGATAAATGCATACGTAATATGAAAGGGAATGAAATCTTTTTGAGCTCCCATAATAAAATCTGCACCGGTTGAGAATCCACCATATGCACAAGCAAGCCATCCTCCAAAAATTCCTAAAAACATACTAATTCCGATTACGAAAGGATACATTAATAAAGCGACTATTTTTGGAAAAACTAAATAGTTTACGGAGTTTACTCCCATAACTTCTAAAGCATCAATTTGTTCTGTAACACGCATTGTCCCGATACTTGAAGTAATGTAAGATCCCATTTTTCCAGCCATAATTACCGAAATAAAAGTAGGCGCAAACTCCAAGACTACAGATTGACGTGTAGCAAAACCAATTAAATATTTTGGGATTAAAGGATTAGTTAAGTTTAATGCTGTTTGAATGGCAACAACTCCTCCGATGAAAAAAGAGATAAAGCAAACAATTCCAAGAGAGTCAATAATAAGATCGTCGATTTCTTTTAGAATTAGATTTTTCATAACAGGCCATTTGGTCTGTTTATTGAAAATTTCTTTCAGCATTAAAAAATATTTCCCAACTTGGGATAAATAACGAATTAGCATCATAATTTTTAAATATTGGCTAAGGTAAAAAGAAGTTACGAGTTATGAGTTATGAGTTCAGTTTTTTCGAGTGTTTTACTAATCAAATTAACTTTTCTTTCATTTTTTTTAAACGATAATTTCTAATAAACTTAGCTTGTTCGGGAGTTACTAATAAAGGAGTTTTTGCGCTTTTAGCTTTCATAAATCCTTTGATGTAATCTAAAAATAGAAATGGTTTTTTCTTCATCATGGCCAATTTTGCCGAAGCAATTGCTGTGATCCAGAAGCCATATCCTAAAGTGTAAAAAGCTTCACCTTGTTTGTAGCGAGCTGTTTTGTTGTAATTTGCACCAGTCGGTTTTAGATGCTTTACATGTAAAGATTGATCGGTAACAATTTTCCAATCGTAATATTTACATAATAATTCATCTACAGTATCCCAACCCATAGCAGGACGTAGGCCTCCAATTTGCTGAAAAGTTTCTTTTCTGTACGCTTTTAAGGCTCCTCGAATATGATCTTTGTCAGTAAGATTTTCTAGAACCCATTCGCCATTTTTATCAATGTAGCAGAATCCGCCGGCCATGCCAACTTTAGGATCTAATTCGAAATGTTTAATGATCGTTTCAAAATAGTTTGGAGGAAAAATTAAATCTCCGTCTATTTTTACAATGATATCATAATTAGAATCTAAAGTTTCAAAACCTTTCTGAAAAGCTTGGATCACCTTACTTCCTGGAAGATGTATTGCATCTGAAGTTTTATTTACAACAGAGATGTAGGGATTCTCTTTTGCAAAATCCAATACAACTTCTTCTGTTTTATCAGTCGAATTATCGTTTACAACTACAATTTTTGCTGGCAAAACAGTTTGAGTAACTAGAGACTGCAATGTCAAGCCAATCAAATCTTGTTCGTTGTGTGCGGGGATGACGATGTAATATCTCATATCAAATTCCAATTTTTAAATTGCTTCGCCAGTTTGCTAGCGCTCGTGTCCAAATTCCAAATCTCTGAGAATAAATCCCAATCTTCTAAAATTCCAAATTCCAATCTTACCTATATGGTTAAAATTGGAATTTGGAATTTTAATATTGGAATTTATTTAATCTTTTCCGCAACAACAATATAATATCTTGGAGTAAAATATCTTAATAATGGTCTGATTCCAAGTTTTTTTACTGGATGTGTAAATTGAAGACGGTCAGTTATTTTCCAACCAGTTTTTTCCAAAAGCCAGTCCAATTGCCAATCTTCAAATTCGTGGTAATGTCTGTCCCACATATCTGTTTTAGAACGATATGCTGGTGAAAACCATAAACGTAACGGAATTGAAATTAACAATTTATCACATTTTACATTTTGTAAAATAGTATATGGATTTAGTAAATGTTCGAAAATTTCAAAAGCTGTAAAAACAGTATAATCTTCTGTTTGTAAAGCTGTTTGATCGTTGTCTAAATCTTCGCCTTTTGTGTTTTTTACAGTATAGCCGTTTTCTTCCATTATTTTTGAAAACGGATTTGGCACGCCAAAATCAAAAATAGTTTCAGATGTGCTAACATGTTTTTTTAAAAACTCTAAAGTAAGTTTGAATCTTTTATTCGGAAACGTTTTTTCGTACATAGTCATTGCGAACGAACTAATCTTTCGTTCATGAATTGTTAATTAGGTCGCAAATATACTAAAAAAGTCCGCACTATTAAGATGCGGACTTTTTTAAGTTTTCAGTCTCAGTCATAGTTTGCAGTCAGTTAAACTGAATACTGTGACTGTAAACTGCGACTAGTATCGATAAACAAAAGCATTAATGTTCATTCCTGCTCCGACTGAAGCAAAAATAAGAACATCGCCTTTATTGATTTCATGATTTTCAACTTTTCCCTGAAGAATTAAATCATATAATGTAGGGACAGTTGCAACACTACTGTTTCCTAAATCGTGAATGCTCATTGGCATAATATCTTTAGGAGCTGTTTTGTCGTATAGTTTGTAGAAACGTTCTATAATCGCCTCGTCCATTTTTTCGTTTGCTTGATGGATAAGGATTTTTTTCACTTCGTCAATTCCGATGCCGCTTTTGTCCAAACAGCTTTTCATTGCACAAGGAACATTGCTTAAAGCAAATTCGTAGATTTTACGTCCATACATTTTAATGTATTTCGTATCTGGATCTAAATCTTTATTGTATGATTTTCCGAAGAAAAGGTAACCAGCTTCATCAGTTGCATAAGTAGCACTTTCGTATGCTAATAATCCAGTTTCGTCTGTTGAAGCTTCTAATATTGAAGCACCTGCACCATCAGAATAAATCATAGAATCACGGTCGTGATCATCTACAACTCTCGATAGCGTTTCAGCTCCAATTACCATTACTCTTTTTGCCATTCCAGATTTGATGAAAGCATTGGCTTGTAAAACACCTTCGATCCATCCTGGGCATCCAAAAATAATATCATACGCTACACATTTAGGATTTTTGATGCCTAGTTTGTTTTTAACGCGTGTTGCTAAACTTGGTAAAATATCAGATTGAGTAGTTCCTGGTTTTACATCTCCAAAATTATGGGCGATGATAATATAGTCTAAAGTTTCTGCATCAATTGCAGCATTTGCAATTGCTTTTTCAGCAGCAAAGAAAGCTAAATCGGAGGCATTGTATTGTGGTTCGGCATAACGGCGATTTTCAATTCCCGTAATACCTTTAAATTTTTTAATTACAACTTCATTAGGATAACCAAAAGGAGTTCCGTCCTCATTTAAAAAAACATGTTTATCAAAATCTGTGTTTTTTACTTCTAGATTAGGAATATAGCTCCCAATGCCAATAATTTTTATTTTCATTTTTCCCTTTATTATCCGATAAATTTAGTGCTAATGTATAAATAATATTATGATAACAATCATAAAAAATAGTATGCGTGCATATAATTATGAAATAACTATTTTTCGCTTGATATATTGTTTTTCTTCTAATGATTTTTTAATATTTCCTATATTTCAAACGATTGAAGACGATTTTGGAGGTGAAGTTTTTTCGAAGTTTTTTCGATTTTATAAAAATAATTTCACAAAACATTGGCTAAAAGTTATGTTTCTTTAAATCAGATTGCTTCTTTGTTGTTTGGTTTAATAAAAGTTTCAAGTTTCAGGTTTCAAGTTACGCTAGAACCTGAAACCTGAAACTTGAAACCTGAAACTAAAAAATAAACCCGACAGAGTTTTAAAATCTGTCGGGTTTGAATATCTATAAGAAAACTAAATTTTAGCTTTCCATGTAAGCTTCAATAGGAGCACAGCTACAAACTAAATTTCTGTCACCATAAGCATCGTCTACACGACGAACAGATGGCCAGAATTTATTGTCAGCGATGTAATCTAATGGGTAAGCTGCTTTCTCTCTAGAATAAGGGAAATCCCAAGCATCCGTAGTTAACATTGCTAATGTGTGAGGTGCATTTTTTAATACATTGTTTGTGTCATCAGCAGTTGCTGCTTCAATCTCTTTTCTGATTGAGATAAGAGCATCACAGAAACGATCTAACTCAGCTAAATCTTCAGATTCAGTTGGTTCAATCATTAAAGTTCCAGCAACTGGGAAAGAAACCGTAGGAGCGTGGAAACCGTAATCCATCAAACGTTTTGCGATATCACCAACTTCGATTCCGTTTTCTTTAAATGAACGGCAATCTAAAATCATTTCGTGAGCCGCTCTTCCGCATTCTCCTGTATAAAGAATAGGGTAGTGTCCTTCGAAACGTGCTTTCATGTAGTTAGCATTTAAGATTGCGTGTTCTGTAGCACTTTTTAATCCTTCAGCACCCATCATTGTGATGTAGCCGTAAGAGATTAAACATACTAATGCAGATCCGTAAGGTGCAGATGAAATAGCAGTAATTGCTTGCTCACCACCAACTTTTAAGATTGGGTTTGTTGGCAAGAACGGAACTAATTTTTCGTTCACACAAATTGGTCCAACTCCAGGTCCACCACCACCGTGAGGAATAGCGAATGTTTTGTGTAAGTTTAAGTGACAAACGTCAGCGCCAATAGTAGCAGGATTTGTTAATCCAACTTGTGCATTCATGTTTGCACCATCCATATATACTAATCCGCCGTTTTCGTGGATTAATTTTGTGATTTCAATAATTGAAGACTCATAAACTCCGTGAGTAGAAGGATATGTAACCATTAAGCAAGATAAGTCATCTTTGTGTTCAATAGCTTTTGCTCTTAAATCTTCTACGTCAATGTTTCCTTCTGGAGTTGTTTTAGTAACAATGATTTTCATTCCAGCCATCGCAGCAGAAGCAGGGTTTGTTCCGTGAGCCGATGAAGGAATCAAACATACATTACGGTGACCTTCGTTTCTTGACATGTGGTAAGCACGAATTGCCATTAATCCAGCATATTCTCCTTGAGCACCTGAGTTTGGCTGTAAAGTTGTTCCAGCAAATCCAGTGATTACATTTAATTGTTGCTCTAATTTTTTAAGCATTGTAATGTAACCTTCAGCTTGCTCAACTGGTGCAAACGGGTGAATGCTATTCCAGTTTGGCATTGAAAGAGGTAACATTTCAGAAGCTGCGTTTAATTTCATTGTACAAGAACCTAATGAAATCATTGAGTGATTCAATGATAAATCTTTACGCTCTAATTTTTTGATGTAACGCATCAATTGGCTTTCTGAATGATGATTGTTGAATACATCATGCGTTAAGAAAGAAGAAGTTCTTTCTAACGAAGCTGGTAATTGGCTAGCTTCAGTTAATTCAGAAACTGTGAAAGTTTCTTTTCCTAAAGCTTCAGCAAAAATGCTAATGATTTGGTTGATGTCTGCAATTGAAGTTGTTTCGTTGAACGAAATCGAAACGGAGTCAGCATCTGGATAGAAGAAGTTTACTTCATTTTTCTCCGCAACAGCTTTTACTTTTTGAGCATCAGCTTTTACTAAAATAGTATCAAAGTAAGCAGTGTTGGTTTGGAAAACTCCTAATTTATTTAAAGCTTCAGCGGTAGTAACTGCAGATGCGTGAACTTTGTTTGCAATATATTTTAATCCTTCTGGTCCGTGGTAAACGGCATACATTCCAGCCATAACTGCCAATAAAACCTGAGCAGTACAAATGTTAGAAGTCGCTTTTTCACGTTTAATATGTTGCTCACGAGTTCCTAAAGCCATACGTAAAGCGCGGTTTCCATTTGTATCAACAGAAACTCCAATAATACGACCTGGCATAGAACGTTTGTACTCATCTTTAGTTGCAAAGTAAGCTGCGTGAGGACCACCGTAACCCATTGGCACACCAAAACGTTGTGTTGTTCCAACAACTACTGCAGCGCCCATTTCTCCCGGAGAAGTTAAAGTAGCTAATGATAAAATATCAGCAGCAAAAGCAACTTTGATTTCGTTTTCTTTTGCTTTAGCAACAAAAGCACTGTAATCATTTACTTGACCATATTTTCCTGGGTACTGTAAAATAGCACCGAAAAATTCATTTGAAAAATCAAATGTTTCGTGGTTTCCAACAACTAATTCAATTCCAATCGGAGTCGAACGTGTTTGAAGTACAGATAAAGTTTGTGGTAAAATTTCTTCAGAAACGAAGAATTTGTGTGTATTGTTTTTCTTTTGATCTCTTGTACGAACGTCAAATAATAACGCCATAGCTTCAGCAGCAGCAGTTCCTTCATCAAGTAAAGATGCATTTGCAATTTCCATTCCTGTCAATTCAATAACAGTAGTTTGGAAATTTAAAATAGCTTCCAAACGACCTTGAGCAATTTCTGCTTGGTAAGGCGTGTAAGCGGTGTACCATCCTGGGTTTTCGAAGATATTTCTCTGAATTGGAGCTGGAACAATAGTTGGATGATAACCCAAACCAATGTACGATTTGAATACTTTATTTTTCTTTCCTAATTCCTGAATATGATTTGCAAATTCATATTCTGTCATTGCAGGATCTAAATTCAAAGGTGCTTTTAAACGAATATCATCCGGAAGGGTTTCGTAAACAAGTTGCTCAATTGAGTCAACTCCAATTGTTTTCAGCATGTGCTGAAGATCGGTTTCTCTTGGACCAATGTGTCTTAAAGCAAAAGCATCTGTTTTCATGTAGCTATCTAAGTTTTTTAAATTAATGTGTTCGTGCACTTTTGCTACACGAATCACATTTAAAAGTAAATGTGTTGTTTTTTTGTGGCGCAAAATTAAGTATTATTAATAATTTATTAGGTATTTTTAACTTCATTTTTTGTCAAATTTCCAACTAATGGTATCATTTGTTAATAAATGATTAGATTTGAGGTATGATAGTATCAAAACGCTTCTTAGATTTTTACTTGAATAGCAGTATTCATGTGGCTTTGTCGTGTTATGCACTTGTGCGAATAACGTTTCATGTATTTCATATTCAATATGATGAGCCAATGGCTCTTTTTGTTTTTTTTGGAACAATTGTAGGATATAATTTCGTAAAATATGATGCGTTGGTTCGCGTAAAAAAAAATCCGATAGGAACTCAGCTAAAAATTATTGCTGTTTTGAGTTTCATTTCTGTCGTTTTAGTCGGGTATTATTTTTTCCATTTAAAGAGAATTACGCAAGTAGTCTCGGTCGGAATTTTTGCCATAACGGCGCTTTATACTTTGCCATTTTTTCCAAACAGAAAAAATGCCAGAAACTGGGCAGGTGTAAAAATTTACATTGTTGCACTCTGTTGGGTTGGAGCAACTTTAGTTTTGCCATTAATAAATGCTGAAATTCCGTTTACGATAGATTTCTTCATCAAATGCATTCAGCGGTTCATTTTGGTTTTTGTATTGATTTTGGTTTTTGAGATTTTAGATTTGGCCAATGACGATCCTCATCTTCAAACCGTTCCTCAGACAATCGGAGTGAAGAAGACCAAGCTTTTAGGATTTTTATTATTGATACCCTTTTGGTTTTTAGAAGTTTTTATTTCAACTTTCAATATTCATGACGCCATTATAAATTTGATTATGGTCGTCATGCTGATGTTGTTTATTTTTTTCGCCAATCCAAACCGTTCCAAATATTACACTTCTTTTTGGGTAGAAAGCGTTCCAATTTTTTGGTGGCTGATGGTCGTTTTTCTATAAAGAAATTTTGGGCGTGCCCCCAATAATACAAACGGGCAAAATTACTTTGCGCTTATTCGCCCGCTTGTATTATCGGGGTCGGGCTATCCGCGCTACTTCGGTAGCCAGCTCCTATCCCTCACGCAAACCGTAAAACATGGAGATTCATTTGTAAAATATAATTAAGAACATTACAGATGGTTGAAACCGAGAGCTATGTTTGAATTATCTTTTTTATCTGCTCAATTTGTTGAATCTGCGAGAGGAAAAATTATTTCGTTTTCTGCTCCGCCAAAGCTTTATTCAAATCAGCTTTTGCTTCATTTAGTTTTTTTCTTTTTTTATCGATTTTTTCTTTGCTTTCCTTGTCTTTAATGGCTTCGTTTAAATCGGCAGTTCTTTCGTTAACTTTTTGCTGTTTTTCTTTTACCTTTTTGTCAAGATCTTTGTTGACTGTTTTAGTCGTGCAATTTTTTTTGGTTTGCGCAATAGCTTCTTCAACACCTTTTATCTGATTTTGATTTCCAGCTTTTTTTGCAGCAGCCAATTTTGTGTTCAATTCACATAATTTTCTTTCGCATCCTTTTAGAGTTGCACAATTAGTTTGGGAAAACCCAATAAAAGAAAGGGTAAAAAAAGCTACTGTTAATATCGTTTTTAATTTCATAAGTATGTTTTGATTAATTTGTTTAAATCATTTAGAAGTGGATTACTAATAAAAGTAAGAAAATTATCTTAACTAAGTTTTTCCGATACTTCTTTCAAAACTTTATTTCTTTCCAAAAGAAAATTAGTAAGATGTTTTTCTAAAAATAAAATATCGAAAAGTTCTCCAAATATCCCGAACGGAGTTTCGTATTGTAATACATCTTTCATGATTGTTACGCCATTTTGTTCCTCAAAAATATGTTCATGTCTGAACGATTTGAATTTTCCTTCTTCCATTTCATCTACAAAATAATCGTAAAAAGCCATTACAGGAATTCGGGTTTTGTGTGTGAGATAAACCCCGAAATGTTTACCACGCCAAGTCACCGTTTCGTTTAAATTAATCAAACCAGATGTTACACCGGCAATTGCTTTTTCTTTTGTAAGACTTGCAGATTGTTGGTGAATATCGATATTTCTAGAAGCATCAAAAACGATTTGTTTTGGTGCTTTTATTTTGGTTGTGAGGTTTATTGTTGTCATTTTGTTGGTTTAACAAAACCCGACAGGTTTTTAAAACCTGTCGGGTTTCAGTGTAAATTATGAGATTTAACTTTGCCAAAGTTGTTTAGAGTAATAAATCTTCAAAAGCCTCATCAATCTCCCCAAACTTAAATTGAAACCCATTTTCCAAAAGTCGTTTCGGAATTACATTTCTACTTTTTAAAACTAATTCTGTTTCTGTGCGAATAACAAAAGATCCAATTTCTAGAAAGAATTTATTTAACGGAATTCCAAAAGGAAAGCCAACAGCATTTCGAAGTTTCTGCATAAAATCCGCATTTCGAATTGGTTTAGGAGAAACGATATTTATAATTCCTGAAATTTCTTTTTCAATAATAGAATCAATCGCATTGGCAAAATCTACTTCATGAATCCAGCTTACAAACTGATTTCCTTTTCCTTGTTTTCCTCCAAAACCAATTTTTGCCAAAGTTTTTAAAGGAATTAAGGCACCACCATTTTTTCCTAAAACTATTGAAGTTCGAAGAGCCGTTTTTATTGTCTTTGGAGTTTCGGTTTTAAAGAATGCTTTTTCCCAAGATAAAGCGACATTTATAGAAAAGTCATTTCCAATTTCGCCATCAGTTTCATCCATTTGTTTGTCTAAAGAGAACCGATAAATAGTTGCCGTTGACGAATTCAGCCAATGTTTCGGCGGATTTTGGCAATTTAAAACCGCTTTATTTAAAATCTTTGTGCTTTCAATCCTAGACCAAAGAATTTCTTTTTTGTTCTTTTTTGTATAACGGCAATCAACAGATTTTCCTGCGAGATTAATTAAAACCGTAGCATTTTCCAATTCCTTTTCCCAGCCCGAAAAAGTTTTAGCATCCCAGTTTACATATTTAATTCCGTCTACGGTTTGAGATTTTCCGCGTGTTAAAATTACAATTTCATCAAATTTATTTTTGAAATGATTTACTAAAACTTGTCCTAGAAAACCTGTTCCAGCGGAGATTATGAGTTTTTTCATTAGCGTAATTTTATAGCCACGAATTCACGAATTATTATTTAATTAGTGAATTCGTGGCGAATCTTTTTAATTAAGAATTAAAATCAAAGCAAGAATTCTATAAAGAACCCAAGTGAAAGATAGATAAAATGGAAGTTTTAAAATTTTAATTCTTCTAAAATGTTCCAAAAACATAATCAAAACCGTTACTCCAAACCAGCCTAAAATTATCATCTGCGGAAGCTGAACAATCTGACTCAAAATTAAAATCGGCGTTAAAATTAAACTTCCCATCAAAGAAACCGTCATTAAATTTCCAGCATAATTGAGTATGGTTTGTCTATCAAATTTGAAAAGAAATGAACTCTGAAAAACAATTTGTCCAAAAGCTAAAATAAGTTCTCTTGTAATTGTGCTTTTTGGAAAATTCAAGATCAAATTAGAATATCCAAATAAAACGAAAGTTGTTATAGTCAAAGCAAATCCGAGGAATAAAAAACGGTATTTATAATTGAAATCGGGAATGCATTGCAATTTGTTTTCCTCTTTCGCATTTCCTGGAATAATTACTTTTCGATTATAAGAAACAAAAGAATATAGCTTTTTTAGAATGTAATGAATCGGTTTTATGGTTGCAACTTTTTCAATTAAGGGAAAAGAAAAACCAATAACTTTTATTAAACTATCGATTCCGTATTTTACCGTTTTATTTTTATTATCTACTAAAGCAATTTCGTTTAGAGCGCGTTTCAAGTCCACAAAATTTTGTTCTTCGGCAGATAATTGACAATAAGATTTTCTTCCGTTTTCATCAAGCATGCCACTTTTTACAAATCCAGTAGTATATAAATTGCAAAGTGGGCAATCTTCATCATAAAGTAAAGTTTGGTTTTCTAACGTTTTCATGATTTTTGGTTTTAAAGATGAATAGTTTTAAGCATATAATTTTTCTTCTGTAGAGATCAATTCAATTTTTCTTTTATTCTTCACCGTAATTTTTGATCCTTCAGCCAGAAAAACAGAAGTTGGGTTTTGAGTTTGAAGGAATCCAAAATCACTTCCATAATTTTTTTCGAAATCAATATCAATTTTATGATTTACAACTTCAAATTGTTCCCATCTTGGATGTGTTACTTCATATTCAAAAGTGGTTTCTTTATCGATTTTTGTATATCCGAAGTAATGTTCTGTAATGAATTCAGCTTCAGAATCGATTTCGATTTTACTTAAAACTTTTTTGGTTTCAATTTCGATTGTATTCCATTCTTTGTCATTTTTCCATTGATAAATAAAAGTATTTGTATTTTCATTTTCAATAATTTTATGTCTCATTTTCTGAGTTTCATAATGTTCTTGATACAAAGTATTGGCAATAAAAGTGATGGCTTTTTTAGGAACAATTTCTTTTATGAAAACTACTCCTCGTTTCCATTCGCCATTTTCAAAACGTTTTACATAAAATCTCAGATTTACTTCCTCAAAATTGATATGAAATGGAACTTTTAATCCCAAAACTTTAGTGTTTTTAAACATAAATCCCACTAAGCTCACATAACATTTGTTGTTCCAGATATCGATCTCGGTTCCTGTGGGAAGATATTTTTCTAATATTCTAGCATCAATTTCATAATTGAAAAGAGCTAAGTTTTGCCATTCTGCTTTTAAGAAGTTCATAATTTCTTTTTTTGATTGTAAATAATAAACGTAAGGAAGAATATCAATGAAATTGGCAACAAGAAAAGCCAGCTAAATTCTCCATTCCAAATCAGGAAGAAAAGAATGACCAAACCAAAATAAATATAGATTAGTTTGTTTTTTGGAAATGTTAAAACAAACAAAATAGCAGCTAAAACTTGTAGTGCTCCCGTAAATGCTATTCCATAAGCTCCTGCCAGTAAAAACGTTAATGCGCAAATATTGATAATTTCCACTATTTTAAAAGTTATTTTCATAATTACTGTTGTTTTTAAACTTTCAGAAAAAAATGAAAGTTTGAATTAAATTTTTTTTATTTCATCATTTTGATAACCAATTTCCCTAGCCAGTTTTCGTTGAATTCAGTCATTTTGTCCAGCATATTATCAGCTTTTAAAACGAAATCATACAATTTAGTTGTCTGATCCACAAAATGTTTTTCTTCTGCAGAATCTTTTGCTTCAATTGTCGAAACTTCTTTTAAGATTTTAAGTGCTGGTTTTATTTCTCTTTTGCTTCTTTCTCTGGAGATTTTTGCAGCCAATTCGTCTAAATCTTTTTCAGCTGTGAAAAATTCTTTTCTTTCTCCAGCTTTAAATTCTTTATAAACAATTCCCCAATCCATTAATGCTCGTAGGTTCATGCTGGCGTTTCCGCGAGAAATTTGCAATTCTTCCATAATGTCTTCCATAGAAACAGGCTGGTTCGAAACCATTAATAAAGCGTGGATCTGTGCCATCGTTTTATTAATTCCCCACTGAGAACCTAATGCTCCCCAGGTTTGTACAAACTTATTTTTTGCTTCTTTGAATTCCATGGATCAAATGTAAGTAAAAGTTTTTAAACTTTCAAAAATAATTGAAACATATTTAACAAATTATAAAGTTGTGTTAATTCGACGCTTGAAATTTTCGATTAAATAATGAGAAGGATATTTTTGTAAAAATCACTTTTTATGGAATTATACTACACATTTTCGGTGCTGATTGTATTGGCATCTTTCTTCGCCTATTTAAATTTAAGATTTTTAAAACTTCCGGGAACCATCGGAATTATGATTATTGCCATGTTGGTTTCAGTAGGAATTCGTCTTTTAGGAGATTCTTACTTTCCTGCGACGACAAAGCATTTTTTTGAATTGATAAAAGAATTTGATTTTAACGAAATCCTAATGGGAGCGATGTTGAACTTTCTTTTATTTGCAGGAGCTCTTCACGTAAATATGGCTGATCTGAAAGAACAAAAAGTTCCTATAATGATTTATTCTACGGTTAGCGTTGTGCTGTCAGCTTTAATCATTTCGATGCTTTTATATTATATCGCACCACTTTTAGGAATAACAATACCTTATATATTTTGTTTAGTTTTTGGAACCTTAATTTCTCCAACCGATCCGATTGTGGTTTTAGGAGTTTTAAAAGAAGCAAAAGTCCCAAAAAGAATTGAAACCAAAATTGTTGGTGAATCTCTTTTTAATGATGGAGTAGCGGTCGTAATGTTTGCTGTTGTTTTAAAAATGGCAACCGATCCAACATTTGATGCGACTTTTAATTCAATCACTTGGCTGTTTATTAAAGAAGGAATCGGCGGACTTTTATTAGGAGCTGTTTTCGGATTTACAGCTTCAAGAGTAATGAAAAAAATCGATGATTATAAGGTTTCGGTTTTAATTACGCTTTCTATCGTGACAGGAGGATTTTTAGTTGCTCAAGCGTTGCATGTTTCTAGTCCGCTTGCAATGGTGGTTTCTGGATTGATTATTGGAAATTATGGTAAAAAAGTTGCGATGAGCGAAGTAACTAAAGATTATCTAGGAAAGTTTTGGGAGCTTATCGATGAGATTTTAAATGCCGTTTTATTCCTTTTTATAGGTTTTGAACTGTTGTTGCTTCCAAATTTAGACAAACAGTTGTTGACAGGCGTTATTGCCATTTTTATTGTGTTGTTTTCAAGATTAACTGCTATAGTTTTACCGTGGAAATTCTTCGATATTTTTAAGTTTTTCGGAATCAAATCTGCTTACAACAAAGGTTCTCTAATGGTTTTAGTTTGGGGAGGAATTCGTGGTGGAGTTTCTATTGCGCTAGTACTTTCTATGCCGGAAGGAGAATACAAAAATCTGCTTCTTGAAGTTACTTATATTGTTGTGCTGTTTTCAATTGTAGTGCAGGGGTTGACGGTTGGGAAATTAGCGAAAAGAGTTTTGGAGAAAGAGTAGAGAAAATAGAATATAGAACCAAGAGTAAAGATTTTATTTTTAAGTTATTTGAAAAAAGATCTGCAAGAATATTTGCAGATCTTTTTTTTATGATTTTTTGTTTTGATATTTTAGTAAGACGTGTTTTGTTTGAGAGATTTTTCTTATTTTTAATTTCTGATTCAATTTGCAACTAAATTTTAGTTGCAAATTGAAGATTTAATGATAAATTTGTATGAGTAAGATTGATAAACTTATTGAAAGATTAAAATCAAAACCAAAAGATTTTTCTTGGGATGAAATGTTGAAAGTTTTAAAGCATTTTGGTTACGAACAAATTTCACAGGGAAAGACTGGTGGTTCAAGAAGGAAATTTGTAAATGAGAACAAACAGATTATAAGTCTTCATGAACCGCATCCACAGAAAGTTTTGAAGGGATATCAGCTTGATATTATTATTGAACATTTGGAAATGTAAGATGAAAAACTATTTAGAATATAACGGATACATTGGTACATTAGAATTTTCTGCAGATGATAAAATATTCTTTGGAAAAATTCATGGTATAAACGATTTAATAACTTTTGAAGGTTCTTCGGTTACAGAATTGGAAGAATCTTTTAAAGAAGCTGTTGATGATTATTTAGAAACATGTAAATTATTGAATAAGACTCCAGATAAAACTTATAAAGGATCTTTTAATGTGAGAGTTTCCCAAGAATTGCATCAGAAAATAGCTCTTTTAGCTTCTAGAAAAGGAATAAACTTAAATGAAATTGTAAAAGAAGCTTTATCTTATGTTGTTAAACATGAAGAAATTTTAAATTAAAAAACCGAAACAGAAAGTGTTTCGGTTTTTTCTTTATCGTTTATCGTCTTTAGAATAATTAGATTCTCCATTAATATTAATTTCTCCACCTAAAAAACGAGGTTCGCGATTTCTTAAAACATCAAAAAAAGATTTAAAAACTGAACCATATTCTCTAAAACGAACATAATTGTAACCCAAATATTCTCCTTTATTGGCAGAATATCCAGAAGATTTAATACCGAGTTTTTGTCCAATATAAATTGCTCGATTCAAATGATATTCCTGCGAAATTAAAGTTGCTTTTTTAATCTTAAAAATATGTTTTGCACGGTACATGGTCGAATACGTATCAAAGCCAGCATAATCAATGAAAATCTTTGTTGTATCAACACCGTGATTGTAACAGTAGTTTTTCATAACCGTTAATTCATCATATTCATCGCGACCATTATCACCCGAAAGTAAAATTTTATTGATTCGTTTTGCTTTCCAAAGCATAATTCCCGCATCAAGACGATCTTTTAAATACTTGCTTGGCTGATTTCCATTAATTCCCGCACCAAAAATAATTCCGACATCATTCTTTGGGAACTTTTTTATTGAATAATAAATGTTCTTTTTGGTTGAAGATTTGACGTAGTAATTTACCGAAACAATGGCAATCAATCCGATAATGGCAAGATAAAGTGCTATTTTAAAATATTTTTTCACGGCTTGTATTTGTAAGATTAAGATTTAATATCGCTAAGATAGCTAAAGTAAAATCAAATAAAAAACCGAAGCATTTCTACTTCGGTTTCAAAATTCGGTTCTCTAAGAGGCTTAGCAACTTAGAACCTTAGTATCTTAGAATCTTTACAACAATCCTGCTCTTTTCAATAAAGCTTCAGGTTTTGGTTCTTGACCTCTAAAACGTTTGTACAAAGTCATCGGATGTTCTGTTCCTCCTTTTGAAAGTACATTGTCTTTGAATTTCTTCGCAATTTCGTCATTAAAGATTCCGTTTTCATGGAAATATTCAAAAGCATCAGCATCTAGAACTTCTGCCCATTTGTAGCTGTAATATCCAGAAGAATATCCACCTTGGAAAATATGAGAAAAAGCAGTACTCATAGCATTTTCTTTTACATCAGGATACAATTGCGTGTTCGCAAATTGTTCGGTTTCGAAAGCTTTTAAATCTGTAATCGAAGTTGGATCTTGTCCATGCCAAGCCATATCTAATAATCCAAAACTTAGTTGGCGCAATGTTGCCAATCCTTCCTGGAAACTTGCACTTTCTTTAATTTTCTGCACATATTCAATCGGAATAATTTCTCCCGTTTCATAGTGATTTGCAAACAGGGCCAAGGCTTCCGGCTCGTAACACCAGTTTTCCATAATCTGACTTGGTAATTCTACGAAATCCCAATAAACAGAAGTTCCAGATAAACTCGGATAAACTGTATCGGCTAACATTCCGTGTAAACCGTGTCCGAATTCGTGGAATAAAGTTGTTACTTCATTAAAAGTCAATAACGAAGGTTTTGTTTCAGTCGGTTTTGTGAAATTACAAACGTTAGAAATATGTGGTCTTTCGTTTACGCCTTCTTTTACATATTGCGATTTGAATGAAGTCATCCACGCACCGTTTCTTTTTCCTTTTCTTGGGAAGAAATCAGCGTAGAAAATCGATACTAAATTTCCATCATTATCTTTTACTTCATAAGTCGTAACTTCTTCATGGTATTTATCGATATCAAAAACTTCCGTAAAAGTTAAACCGTATAATTTTTTGGCAACGGTAAACGCTCCGTCCAAAACTTTTTCTAACTGAAAATAAGGTTTCAGTTTTTCATCGTCTAAATTAAAAAGCTGCTGCTTTAATTTTTCAGAATAATAAGCGCCGTCCCATTTTTCCAATTGTTCGATTCCGTCTAGTTTTTTCGCGAAAGCAGTTAATTCTGTAAATTCTTTTTGAGCTGCAGGTTTTGCTTTTGCTAATAAATCATTAAGGAAAGAAAAAACTTTTGCTGGACTTTCGGCCATTCTTTCCTCCAAAACAAAATGAGCATGCGTTTTATAACCTAATAAATTGGCTCTTTCGTGACGAAGTTTTGCAATTTTCAGAACGTTTTCTTCATTGTTGAATTCGTTTTTTTGGAAACCTTTTGCACCAAAAGCTATTGCCATTTTTTTACGCAGTTCACGATTATCAGCATAAGTCAAAAACGGAACATAACTTGGATGATCTAAGGTAAAAATCCATCCTTCTTTTTCCTGATTTTTGGCTAATAATCTCGCTGCTTCGATTGTTCCTTCTGGAAGGCCAGACAAATCTTTCTCATCAGTTAAATGCAATTCGAAGTTGTTGGTTTCGGCCAAAACATTTTCGCCAAATTGTAAACTCAATTTCGATAATTCTTTGTCGATTTCTCTTAATTGATTTTTCTTGTCTTCTGGCAAATTAGCTCCGTTTCTCGAAAAACTTTTGTATTTTTTGTCTAATAAAGTCGTTTGTTCTGGATTCAGATTTAAACTTTCTTTTTGATCATAAACAGCTTTTACTTTCGCAAACAATTCCGCATTTAAGCGAATGTCATTTCCAAGTTCTGAAAGCCAAGGCGAAACTTCCTGTGCAATTTTCTGCATTTCGTCATTCGTTTCAGCCGAATTTAAATTGAAGAAAATGCTAGAAAGACGATCTAAAATATCACCCGAATAATCCATTGCCACAATTGTGTTTTCAAAAGTTGGCGCTTCCGGATTATTTACAATAGCATCAATTTCGGCTTTAGCCAAAGCAATTCCTTCTGTAAAAGCAGGAACATAATCTTCGATTTTAATTTGCGAAAAAGGTGCAGTGTTATGTTTGGTATTGAAATATTGTGTTAAGACACTCATATTGCAGTTTTTTATCCTGCAAGGTTTTCAAAACCTTGTAGGTATTTTTGAAGTATTTTAATTTTGATTGCGATAATCAGACCTACAAGGTTTTGAAAACCTTGCAGGAATTTATGGAAGAATTATTTCTTCAAACCTTCAGCCGCTTTATTAACTGCCGCTTTCAGTTCTTCTTTATAAGAAATAATAGTATCTAAAACTTTTTTATCGTGGCTTCCGATGATTTGAGCCGCTAAAATTCCAGCATTTTTTGCTCCGTTTAAGGCAACAGTTGCAACAGGAACGCCACCTGGCATTTGCAGAATCGATAATACAGAATCCCAACCATCAATAGAATTGCTAGATTTTACAGGAACTCCAATTACAGGAAGCGGAGACATTGAAGCTACCATTCCTGGTAAATGCGCCGCACCGCCCGCTCCAGCAATAATTACCGAAATACCGCGGTTGTGTGCATTTTTACTGAAATCGAATAATTTCTCCGGCGTTCTGTGTGCCGAAACGATATCTACTTCAACTTCTACATTAAATTGTTTTAATATGTCGATTGCATCCTGCATAACTGGCATGTCTGAGATGCTTCCCATTATAATAGCTACTTTGCTCATTTGTTTTTTGTTTGTTTTGTTTCAGGTTTAAAGTTTTAAGTTGTTGGAAACTGAAAACACTCTTTGTTTAGTTTTAACTGAATACTATGACTGCGACTGAAAACTGATTACTGAGAAATCACTTTAATAGTTTCCTTAACTTCCTGCGCAATTCTTCTTGCTTCAGCCATATTTTCATTTACGATGGTTACGTGGCCCATTTTCCTGAAAGGGCGAGTTTGTTTTTTGCCGTAGATATGTGGTGTAACGCCATCCCATCCTAAAATGGTTTCGATGTTTTCATACACAACATTTCCAGAATAGCCTTCGGCACCCACTAAATTTACCATAATACCAGCAACTTTACTGTCTGTGTTTCCCAACGGAAGATCTAAAATAGCGCGTAAATGATTTTCGAATTGTGATGTATAACTGGCTTCAATAGAATAATGTCCAGAATTGTGTGGGCGAGGAGCAACTTCGTTTACCAAAATTTCATCGTCCTGAGTCTGGAACATTTCAACTGCTAAAAGACCAACATGATTAAAATTCTCTGAAACTTTTAAGGCAACTGCTCTCGCTTTTTCTGCTACTTTATCATCAATTCTTGCTGGGCAGATTACGTATTCAACTTGGTTGGCTTCTGGATGAAATTCCATTTCGACAACTGGATACGTTTTCATTTCTCCCGACGGATTTCTAACCACAATTACCGCCAATTCATTTTTGAACGGAACCATAGTTTCTGCAATACATTCGACATTTGGAAGCGTATCTAAATCTGAAGCTTGGCGAACTATTTTTACACCATTTCCATCATAACCAAATTCGGTGCATTTCCAAACAAATGGCATCTCGACTCCGCTCGATGTGACAGAAGATTTCAATTTTTCTAAATTTTCGAATCTTTTATATGGTGCGGTTGGGATATTATTTTTAGCGTAAAAATCTTTTTGAACACCTTTATTCTGAATTCCTTTTAAGGTTTTTGGAGATGGATATACTTTTAAGCCTTCATTTTCCAATTGCGTTAAAGCTTCAAGATTTACCAATTCGATTTCGAAAGTCAAAACATCGACTTGTTTTCCGAAATTGTAAACCGTTTCATAATCCATTAAATCACCTTGAAAAAACTTGTTGCAGGCAATTTTACTTGGCGCTTCGTCGCTTGGATCCAGAACGTAAGTTTGTATATCAAATTTTCGGGTGTCGAACAAAAGCATTTTACCTAATTGTCCGCCGCCTAATATTCCTAATTTAAAATCAGAAGAAAAATAATTCATTTTGTGTTGTGTTTTTGCAAAGATACTTTTTAATCTTTTTTTAGCCAAAATTTAGTTTTTTCTGCCACAGATTAAAAGAACTAAAAAGGATTTTTTTGTTTGTCACGAATTACACCAATTTGCACGAATTTTTCTTTAACTCAATTTTAAAATTAATTAGTGAAAATTGGTGTAATTCGTGGCAACTAAAAACTATTTTATTTTCTTCAAAACTTCTTTGGCGACGGCTTTGTACGCGGCGGAATGGTCTCCGAAATCTTTATCGATTATCACTTTGAGTTCGGGATGAATCCAGTCGTAATAATTTCCTAGAATATATAAAGTGCGAATAGAGTAGGCTTTTGTAGCTACTTTGGTATCATTGATCAGCCAATCAAATGAAGCTTCAATGCAGTCTTGCAGATTTTCTTCCGAGAATTTTATGCCATTTTCATTTTTCTTGTAATGGGATTTTACCAAAAGCTGTGTCACTTTTGCAATAGGACGCATGGCACTTTCGTCTTTTAAAACTTTTAAATTTGAACAGAAAAAATCTAGATGAGGTTGGAGCCAATTTAATTCTTCGTAAGAAACAAATTCTAGAATCCAGCAGGCTTTATGATTGTTTTTGTCTTCGGGCGAAAAGCAAATTGAAATCAATTCATTAAAAAGTGAAGGATTTTCTAAAACATCTTGTGCTGCTTTGAGACGGTTTTCTCTGTAAGCATTAACATAATCCAGTTTTTTCTGAAGTTCGGAAAGCATTGTTTTGAGATTTAATACGTTGCTAAAATAGATAATTTAATGAGATAATTCCGTAATAGTTTATAGGTAATCCGGGATAGTAAAATCGTGGTTGCGCATTTCCAACTCCGGTTGCATTGGTCAGAATCATCGAAGCATATTTTTCATTCCAGACATTATTTATGCCTGCGTCTAAATGTGCCTTTAATCCATATAAAATCTCAAATTGATAGCCTGTTTTTAAATTTAATAAAGAATAAGCATCTGAAAAATTGGCATTGGAATCGTTCATTGGAATTTTATCTGTGAACTGAAAATCGGCTGAAAAGTAAAATCCTGAATTTGTATTTAAAATAAAACCTGCGTTTGCTGTATTAGCCGGAACTCCAGTTAATTTATTTCCAGAATAATCATTTCCGTTATCGACAAATTCTTTGAATTCATAATTTCCGATTGAAGCGCCGACATAAGAATTAAAATTGAACGTTCGATTTATTGGCCAATTGTGATTTAGTGAAATTTCAATTCCTTCATGGAAAGTTTTTCCAGCATTTACGCCTTCGTATTGATCGTCTCCGATTCTTTTTGCAACCAATAAATCTTTAATTTCCATTCGATAAATGGCAATTTGTGTGTAAAGTTTTTTATTGAAGAAATGCAATTTTCCGCCCAACTCAAAATTATAACCTGTTTCTGGTTTAATATTTTGATTGATGTTTCCCGTTGAGGTTAAAGTTTCTTCGGTTGCGGGAAGAGAGAATCCTCTGCTTGCGGAAAAGTAGAAAGTCTGAATTTCATTTGGCTTGAATAAAAAAGAAAGTTGTGGCGAAAATATTCCATTAAAACTATATTTCTCCATCGGATTATTCGCGGAAGCGGGAAAATCATTCTGCAATTCAAATTTGGTTTTGTTGTAATTTAAACCTGCCTGAATCTCAAAATACTCAGAGAGCAAAGTTCTGATTTGAGAGAAAACATTATAAAAAAGCCTTTTTTGATTGCTTGCCGAAAGCTGGTCACCTTGCAAACTTCCATTTCCGTTATTTTGCAGATATAGGTTTTCGAAAGTATTGCCACTGTAATTATCTCTGAAATATTCTAAACCAGCAATAAACTGATTTTTGATTTTTCCGATATTGAAATCTCCTGAAAATTGTGTTCTCGCACCTGAAGCAAAAGTATATTGACGCAAAATATCAAAAGGACGCGGTTCGTTGCTGTCTTTATAATTAATAAAAACTGAAGTCGAATTATTCAAATGATCATTAATTTTAAAATCATAAGCTAATCCGCCCAAAGTCGATTTATATTCTTTAAATCCTTTTGAAGCAACCCAAGTTGGCGCTCCAGCCTGCGGATTATTTTCGAACGTTGTTTTGTTAATTGAACTAGGAATAAAAGCCTTCAAATATGTATAGTTAGAAAAGTAAGTCAGTTTGCTGTTTTTCTTTCTAAATAATTCTCCGCCGAGCGTAATTCCTTCTCGATTGTAAGCACTGTTTTCGCGCCAACCGTCTGTTTTTAAATTGTGATAACTCAGATTTATAGATGCACTTTTTTCATTCAAATTAAAACCTATTCTATTTTTCAATAATCCAAAAGAACCAAAAACAGAACTTATTTCCATTTGATAGTTGGATTTATTGAATGTTTCTGGCGAAATCAAAATCGCACCGCCCAATCCCGAGCCATAAATGCTCGAAAGAGGACCTTTTATAACTTCAACCTGATTGATATTTTGAAGATCAATATCATCAATAACTGTTTCGCTGTTTCCGGAAGTCAGCGGAATACTTCCGTAAAAAGCCCTTATTTTATTGGTTCCGTATGGAGTTCTCGCGCCAATTCCGCGAATCGAAATTCGGGTTGTCGTGATATTTGAAGATTGCATAAAAACACCCGGAATCGTATTGATTACATTACTGATGTCTGCAGTATTATTTCGAAGCAATTCTTTTTCGGATAAAATGCCAATTGAAGCTGGGCTATTTTGCAAATCCCGATTAATATGTAACGGACTTATTAAAACTTCATTCAGTTTTTGAGTTTTAACAGAATCAATATTTTGGACTTCTTTTTCTTGTGCGGTTAGATTTTGGATGATAGTAAATGCAAAAAGAAGAAGAAAATATTTTTTGAGGATCATGTATAGAATAAGATTAAGGGCGTATTAATTTAACACATAGAAACATAGTATTGATTGAGGCAAAAAAGGCGTTTCAAATTGTATAGTAACTTCTTTTTAAGCAAAAATCCATGTTTCTATGTGTTTAAAATTATCTTTTTTACAAGTTATCCCACAAAGTATTCGGATTGGGATTTGATATTAAAAAAATGAAATTTACTTTTTAACGGTAACTTTCCAAATCGTATTACTGCTGTCATCATTTACTAGAAGCGATCCGTCATTCATAACGGTTACTGCAACTGGGCGTCCATAAACTTCGGCCTTTTCATCATTCGAAATAAAACCAGTTAAAAAATCTTCTGGTTTTCCTGAAGGTTTTCCGTCTTTAAAAGGAACAAAAAGCACTTTATACCCAGAAATTTTAGAACGGTTCCAAGAACCATGCTGTCCTATAAATGCTCCGTTTTTATATTTTGCTGGGAATTTATCTTTAGTGTAAAAAGCCAATCCTAACGATGCAGTATGCGCACCAACAGGAACATCTGGCACAATTGTTTTTTCTACTAAATCTTTTCTTTCGCCTTTCATTCTCGGATCAGGAATGCTTCCAAAATAAGAATAGGGCCATCCGTAAAAACCATCTCTTTTTACACTTGTAATATAATCTGGAACCAAATCATCACCTAATTCATCACGTTCATTTACAGCAGTCCACAATTCTTTATTGATAGGATTCCAATCCATTCCAACAGGATTTCTTAATCCCGAAGCATAGATTTTCTCACCAGTTCCATCAGGATTAATTTCTAGAATTGCTGCACGACGAATTTCTTTGTCCATTCCATTTTCTCCATTATTACTTCCAGAACCTACAGAAACGTAAATTTTGCTTCCGTCAGAGCTTGCCAATAAATTTCTAGTCCAGTGATTATTGTAACCACCGGCAGGAAGTTCGAGGATTTTTTCGCCTTTTGTTTCCAATTTTAACGGATTGTTTTTATAAGGATAACGATATAATCCATCCGTATTAGCAATGTAGAAAAAGTCTTTAAGAACTAGCATTCCAAAAGGTTTATTCAAACCAGAAATAAAAACTTCTCGAGTTTCAAATTTTCCATCTTTCTCTTTATCTCGTAAAACAGTAATTTGGTTTTTACTGGTGCGCGTTCCGCTTTCTACTACAAAAATATCTTGGTTGGGAGCAATGTAAGTCCAACGAGGATTCTCAAATCCGTCAGCAAATTTAGTTACAGTAAAACCTTCGGGCGCTTTTGGAGTTTTGCCAGCTGGCCAGCCAATTACTTTACTGTTTTTGGTTTTAGATTCGGTTGCATAAGGTGCAGGAAGCGTAATGTCTCCAATGGCAGTTTTTACAATATTTCCAGGCTGTTTCGCCAAAGCTATTTTTTCTTCTTTTTTTACTTGCCCATTACAGGCAGTCATTAAGGCTAATACGAGTATATAAATTAAGGTTAAGGATTTTTTCATTGGTTTTTTGGAGTTAAATAATTACAGCACAACAATTTACGGAAATTTCAGACGCCTTCAAAAAATAATTTGTAAACATTAACTGATATTTAACATTCTTAAAAAATATCTCGATACAGTTTGTTTTGATAGAAGCTGTTAATTTCTAATTCTTTATCTTTGTCCATTATTTTAAAAAGAAAAATAATGATACAACTTCACGATAAACAATTTGTTCCGTTTATTTCGGCAAAAGAAATTGATTTTGCTTTGACTAAAATGGTTGCTCAGGTAGAAGACGATTTTGGAGATGACACGCCAATTTTTATTGGAGTATTAAATGGTGCTTTTATGGTCGTATCAGATTTTCTAAAAAAATATAAAAGACCATGCGAAATTTCGTTTATCAAAATGGCTTCGTATGAAGGGACAGAAAGCACAGATTCGGTTAAGGAATTAATTGGAATCAATCAGGATCTTTCAGGAAGAACGGTAATTATTATCGAAGATATTATTGATACCGGAAACACAATCGAAGAATTAAAGCACTTGTTTAAAGCGCAAAATGTAAAGCATTTTAAAATAGCAACATTATTCTTTAAGCCAGAAGCATATAAAAAAGATATTAAAATAGATTATATAGGAATTAGAATTCCGAACAAATTTATTGTGGGTTACGGGCTAGACTATGATGGTTTAGGAAGAAACTTAACTGAAGTTTACAAATTAGCAGAATAACAAAACACAACTAAATATTCATTTAAAAACTTCTGAAAGACAGAAGTAACAACACTCATTTCAATTATGATTAACATCGTTTTATTTGGAAAGCCTGGTGCAGGAAAAGGAACTCAGGCAGAATTTTTAAAAGAAAAATACAATTTAACACACCTTTCTACAGGAGATATTTTTCGTTTCAATTTAAAAAATGATACTGAACTAGGAAAAAAAGCAAGAGTTTTTATGGACAATGGTGAATTAGTTCCTTGCGAAGTAACAACTGCAATGTTAATTGATGAGGTAAAAAAACACCCAGATACAGCAGGATTCTTATTCGACGGTTACCCAAGAACAATTAATCAAGCTGAGGCTTTAGATAAATTTTTACCAACAATAGGATCTAGTGTAACAGCTACAATTGCTTTAGAAGCTGATGACGAAATTTTGGTGAAACGTTTATTAGAAAGAGGAAAAACAAGCGGGAGAGCTGATGATCAAGACGAGGAAAAAATTCGTGTTAGATATCAGGAATACAATGAGAAAACAGCTCCGCTTATTGGATATTACAAAGAACAAGGTAAGTTTCATGCTGTAGACGGTATTGGAACTATCGAACAAATTACAGAGCGATTAACGTCAGTTATAGATAATTTGTAGAAACTTATTCCAGCTGTACGTGAATCCTGATAGCTATCGGGACGCAAAAAAAACTATTTTTCTAACTCTAAAACGGGCTTTTCAAATGTTTTTGATGATCAATGTTTTTGAGTTAGAAAAATTAGTTTTTTAGTTCACAGCCATTTTTTAAGATTACAAATTATATTTAACTAGACCATTTTATAACGAATCCCCTATCAATTGGAAATACTAATTATATTTTTTCTAATTCTATTAAACGGAGTTTTCTCCATGTCTGAAATCGCTTTGATTTCGGCCCGTAAAAACAGGTTGGAAACAGCAGCGAAAAAAGGCAACAAAAGTGCTAAAACAGCACTCGATTTAGCCAATTCCCCAAATAAGTTTTTATCTACAGTACAAATCGGAATTACCTTAATCGGAATTTTGACAGGTATTTATTCTGGTGACAAAATCACCGCAGACGTTGAACTTTTTGTAGCTGGTTTTGCAGTTCTAAAACCTTACGCTCATTCAATTGCTGTTGGAATTGTAGTTGTAGTTTTAACTTTTTTCTCATTGGTTTTAGGAGAATTACTTCCAAAACGAATCGGATTAAATTATCCAGAAGCAATTGCAAAAATGGTTGCAATGCCAATGAAAGTAATTTCGATTATTACGGCACCGTTTATTTGGCTGTTGACTTCATCAACAGATTTTTTACTGAATGTTCTTCAGATAAAACCAACTGCTGACGGAAAAGTGACCGAGGAAGAAATTAAAGCCATTATTAAAGAAGGAACAGAAGTAGGAGAAGTTCAAGAAATTGAACAAGATATTGTGGAGCGTGTTTTTCATATTGGAGATCGAAAAGTAAACTCCTTAATGACGCACCGCAAGTCAGTTGACATGCTGCCATTAAAAGCAGATAAAGAAAAAATCAAAGAATTAGTAGTTCAGGATCTCCATGCGGTTTATCCTGTTTACAATGATAATTACGACGATATTGTGGGAGTTGTAACATTGAAAAATATCTTCGCACATATTGAGAAAGATAATTTTGATTTGAACTCAATTTTGTCTGATGCACCTTATTTGATGGAACAAACTACGGCTTATAAAGCATTAGAAAATTTCAAAAAAACAGGTGTTCATTATGCTTTAGTTTCAGATGAATATGGTGTTTTTCAGGGTATGATTACATTGAATGACATTTTAGAGGCTTTAGTTGGTGATGCAGCTGAATTTTATAAAGATGAATTCCAGCTTATAGAAAGAGAAGATGGTTCGTGGCTGGTTGATGGACATTATTCGTTGCACGATTTCTTAACGTATTTCGAATTGGACGAATTAACGAACGATTATGAAGTAAATACCGTAAGCGGAATGATTATGACTGAGCTTTCTCATATTCCAAAGGAAGGAGAAAAACTAGTTTGGCAGAAATTCGTCCTAGAGGTAATCGATATGGACGGTGTTAAGATTGATAAAGTGCTTGTAAGAGCATTAAAAGAGTAGAGAGAAAATTTGTTTCAGGTTTCAGGTTTCAAGTTTTAGGTTATGTATTAAGCAACTTGAAACTTGAAATCTGAAACTTGAAACTTTACATAAACAAAGAAAATGACAGAAGGAAATTTTGTAGATTACGTTAAAATATTTGTTTCTTCCGGAAAAGGAGGCAAAGGATCTACGCATTTGCATAGAGAAAAATTTATTCAATATGGTGGCCCTGATGGAGGGGATGGAGGCCGTGGTGGGCATGTGTATTTAGTTGGAAACAAAGGACTCTGGACATTATTTCACTTAAAGTTTGCGCGTCACATTAAAGCGGGTCATGGTGGAGATGGTGGAGGTGATCGTAGTACTGGTGCAGATGGAGAAGATAAGTTTATTGAAGTTCCGTTAGGAACCGTCGTAAAAGACAAAGAAACAGGCGAAACACTTTTCGAAATAACAGAAGATGGCGAAAAACAAATTCTGGCAAGAGGAGGAAAAGGAGGTTTAGGAAACTGGCATTTTAGAAGTTCAACCAATCAAACACCTCGTTATGCACAGCCAGGTTTGGCTGGTGTAGAAATGGATATTATTCTGGAACTTAAAGTTTTGGCAGATGTTGGCTTAGTTGGTTTCCCAAATGCAGGAAAGTCTACTTTGTTGTCTGTTTTAACTTCAGCAAAACCAAAAATTGCCGATTATCCGTTTACGACTTTAAAACCAAATTTAGGAATCGTAGCTTACAGAGATTTTCAATCTTTTGTAATTGCTGATATTCCTGGAATTATTGAAGGTGCAGCTGAAGGAAAAGGTTTAGGACATTATTTCTTGCGTCATATTGAGCGTAACTCAACGTTATTGTTTTTGATTCCGGTTGACACGGCAGATATTAAGGGAGAATATGATATTTTGGTTAACGAATTAACGAAGTACAATCCTGAAATGTTAGATAAAGAACGCCTTGTGGTAATTTCAAAATGCGATATGTTAGACGATGAACTAAAAGCTGAATTGAAAGCAGAATTAGATGTTTCTTTCAAAGGTGTTCCTTATATGTTTATTTCGTCTGTTGCACAACAAGGTTTGACAGATTTGAAGGACAGACTTTGGAAAATGCTTAACGAATAAAAAGATATTTTTTTAAATATAAAAAACCACTAACAATTCATCGTTAGTGGTTTTTGTTTTTAAATTGGAATGTTTTTGTATTCAAAAGCATACTAATTTTTGTAATATTCTATTTTCCTTTCTGCTACAGCATCTGGAATCGCATTTTTTTGATTGACATACATTTTACAAAGCGTCCAGTTATTTTTACTGTCAAAAGTGTAATCAAAAAGTATTGAAATAAGGATTTCTTCTCCCACCTCATTGTCATAAGACGTCATGGAACTTACATTACCAAAGTCATCGTATTTATAAACGACCTTATCACTATCAAATTCGTTGTGGGTATTTTCACTGTCGATGTGTTTTTCCATTTCGATTACTTTATTGTTCTCGATTTTGTAAATTTCTTCATATAAGAATTCTTTTCTTTTATAAATCGTCATTTTTGTGATTTGGCCTTGATCATTATAAGTGTAATTGACATTTAATGTATTGTCGTTAAAAATCTCTCGATCGTAGAATGTTTCTGTGCTGTGACTACTATATTGGTCAAGCGGAATAATAATCTGCTTTTTAACAACCTGTCCTTTCGGATTGTAGAAAAACAAAGTCCTACGGTCGAATTTTAAAGTATCCTCCTTTGGAAATTCATCGCTAGAATAATCATTAAAGTAGAGTTCTTCAGTGATCTTTTGATTTTCTGTTTTGTACTCATATTTGATCTCTTCTTTTGAATCGTCATATGTGTGTGTTCTGTTTGGATTCATTCCGAACAAAAAGTTGCATTGCGAAGCGATTTTTTGTTTGTTAAAAAAATCAACTGAATCAATTTGAAATTTAAAAACCTGACCTTTTTCAAATTCTTCATTTAAATTGGAAATTCTTTTATCAGAACGTTCAATAATCATTCCGTAGGTATTGAATTTTTTGTAATACAATTCACGATCATATTCGTCAGTAGCATAGTAATTATGCAGAACTGGATTGTATTTATAAAACAAATTCGAATTCCAGCGCTCGTCATTACTAACTTTTATAGCCGTTTTTACTGTTTTTACATTTCCTTTTAGACCAAATTTTTCCCAGTCATTCTTAAAAATATATTCAGAACCAACTTGTGAGAAACCGTAATTTATAAATAATAAAACTACGATTAGAGTTTTTATTTTATTCATAGTAAGTGATTTCTTTGGTTACTAAAGTCTCTTTTTTAATTGTTTTTTTTCCATTTTCAGAAATAGTTGTTGAAATGTTTAATTTGATCCAGTTTCCGGTTGCATCAAATTCGTATTTATAAACTCTGCTTTCTATATAATTATTTTTATTAGTAACGGTTCGCTGACTTATTAAGCCATTTTTAAGTAGAGCTGTATCCGTTTTGCCTTTTTCTGTATAAATTTGTTTTATTAAAATATTATTACTGTCGTAATTATACGTCGCTTTATATACTGGGTCTTTATAAAAGCAATTCTCTTCAATGAGATTGTCTTTTAGGTCGTATTTATAACTAAATGTAAGAGGTGTTTCTTTTGGTTCGATCAAAAAACTCAGCAACTCTCCGTATCTGCTTTCTTCTATAAGTCTGTTTTTAGCATCGTACTTGTAATAAGATCGCACCTTTGCTTTTTTCGGATCCTTTTTATTGTCATCTGATGAATATTCTATGGCCTCTATTTTATAGCCTGCTGTATTATATTTGTAAGAATAATAGTTGTTGGCCCCAAAATAAGTATCCTCATCTTTTTTGATTTCTTCCTGAGAGATTTTATCTTCCTTATCATTAAATTTTTTGATAAAATCCACTCCGATTGCACTTGTATAAAAAGATTTTTCAAGTTTTCCTTTGTTGTTATAAACCAGACTGTCTCCACCAATAGTGTCTATTGGGAAATAAACAGGAGGATGTAAGTTTATTTTTTTTGTCAATCTTCCCGATGCATTAAAAGTTTCGTACAAACCATAAATATTTGGATTAAGTAGTTTTTTAATGTTTTGCTGTTTTGGGGTGTTTTCGATTGTAAAGAAACAGGTTTTAATTGTTCTTACTTTTCCGTTTAAATTTCTTTCTTTTAATTGAGTTTTGGATTCAGGCTTCTCGATCAAAAATTCCTGAATTACTTGAGCATTCATATGAGCGCTTACAAGAAAAATGACAAATAAAATCAGTTTTTGAAAAGAACTGTGCTGTGGTTTTTTTATCATAGAATAAATATGATTTTTGGGTTGCGAGACTTTTTTGTTTTTTGGAAAGATAGAAAATTTCTTTTTTGTAATACAGATTTGAAACTCAATATTATTTTTTGATTATAGAATATTAAATTCGTAATAAACAGTTAAAAATCTATTCTCATATTTAATTTTAGAATCGTTTAAGATGGAATAATTGTCAAAATGGCTTATATTCGCATCACTTAAACAAAATAACATGAAAAAAGTAATTTTATTCTTGACCATGTGCCTTATGGCTTTCCCGATGAGAGCCGATGAAGGAATGTGGTTTTTGATGTTTATCGAAAGATTGAACCATAGAGATATGGAAAAAATGGGCTTGCAATTGACAGCCGAAGAAATTTACAGTATCAACAATCATAGTTTGAAAGATGCTATTGTGCAGTTCAATGGAGGATGTACAGCTGAAATTGTTTCAAATAGCGGATTGGTATTGACTAATCACCACTGTGGATACAGTGCGATTGCAGAACTTTCGACTGCAGAGCAAAATCATTTGAAAAATGGTTTTTGGGCAAAAAATCGTTCTGAAGAATTAAAGCCTAAATCTTTGTTTGTTCGTTTCTTCGTTCGTATGGATGATGTTTCAAAAAGAATCTTGTCAAAAGTAAATGATACTATGACAGAAACGGAGAGAAATAAAGTTATTCAGCAAGAAATCGCTTTGATTGAAAAAGAAAACAGCGAAAACGGAAAATACACTGTTTCTGTTCGTCCTTTCTTTCAAGGAAATGAATATTACTATTTTGTTTACCAAGATTATACAGACGTTCGTTTAGTAGGAACTCCTCCTGAAAGCGTAGGTAAATTTGGTGGAGATACTGATAACTGGGAATGGCCTCGTCAAACTGGAGATTTCTCTATGTTTAGAGTTTATGCCGATAAAAATGGAAATCCAGCAGCTTATTCTAAAGACAATGTTCCATTGCAACCAAAACACCATTTACCAGTAAGTTTAAAAGGAGTAAAGGAAAATGATTTTGCAATGATCTTAGGCTATCCAGGTAGAACAAACCGTTGGATGCCAGCTGGAGGAATTGAGCAAAACATTAAATATGCTTATCCTGCATGGGTTGAAGGTGCAAAAACCGGAATGGATGTAATGAAAAAGTATATGGATAAAGATGCAACTGTTCGTTTACAGTATGCTTCTAAATATGCTTCGACTGCAAACTACTGGAAAAACCGTCAGGGTATGATCGATGCTTTAACAAAAGCAGGTACGGTTGATACTAAAACGGAACAAGAAGATAAATTCTATGAGTGGGCTACAAAACCTGCAAACAAAGAAAAGTACGAGAATGTAATTCCGACTATTAACGATTATTACAGAGAAACAAACTTAAAAGCGCGTCACGATAACTATTTGACACAGCTTTTACGTACTTCTGCTTATGCAACTGCACCAGCTAATTTAGGAAACGCTTTAATTGCTTATTACAAAGAAAATGATGCAAAGAAAGCAGAAATGCTTCCTAAAATCAATGCAATGGTAGAAAGCATTTATGGAGATTTTTATGCGCCATTGGAAAAAGATGTTTTAACAGCACAATTGAATTTATATGCTGCAAAAGCTGCAGAATACGGACTTGCTCCAGAAATTGCAAAAATGAAAACGGCTAACAGTGGTGATTTTACTGCTGATGTAGCAAAAGCAACTGAAGTTAGTTATTTTACGACTAAAGAAAAAGTATTAGCATTTTTGGCTGATCCGAAACCATTAGCAATTGTACACGACCCGTTGTATATTATTTCTAATGATTTATTGACAAAATACCGTTCTAAAACAGACGATCAAGCAAAAGCTGATGACGGTTTTGCAACTGCTTACCGTAAATTGGTTGAAGGTTTAAGAGAATCTAAATTGAACGCAATTAAATATCCAGATGCAAACTCTACGTTGAGGTTGACTTACGGAAAAGTTCGTGCTTTACCTGCAGATCCTCGCAACGATGCTAAAATCAATAACTATACTACAATGGAAAGTATGGTTAAAAAATACAAAGCAGGAGATCAGGAATTTGACTTGCCAGCTCGTTTATTAGAATTAAACAAGAAAAAAGATTTCGGACAATATGCTGATAAAGCGGGTTACATGCCAGTAAACTTCTTAACTGATAATGATATCACTGGAGGAAACTCTGGTTCGCCAGTTCTTAACGGAAAAGGAGAATTAATTGGTATTGCTTTTGACGGAAACATCGAAGCAATGGCTGGAGACGTTATTTTTGATTCTAAATTACAAAGAACTATCAACGTAGATATTCGTTATGTGCTTTGGATTATCGACAAATACGCTGGTGCTAAAAACATTATCGATGAATTGACTATTGCGAAATAATATTCAGTTTTTTTATAAAATTAAACCCGACAGTTCTAAGCTGTCGGGTTTTTTATTGTTTTTTACTTTTGTGCAGTATGTCATCCTGAGCGAAGTCGAAGGCTTACCAATTGGAGTGGGTCTTCGACTTCGCTCAGACTGACAAAAATATAGATTGTATACTTTCGTTGGAATTTGGACACGAGCGCTAGCGAACTGGCGAAGCAATTTAAAAATTGGAATTTCTAATTCACTTTCACTCGAATTCCTTTTGTATGACTTGCAAATTCAGGCGCATACATACTTTGAATTGTCGTGATTCCGTTTGAGAATTCTCCGCTGTTATTTACTCGAATATCATATTCTAAAACATACGTTCCTTTATTGATTTGATCAAAGAAGAAATGTGTTGCGGCATCTTTTGTACTCATATAATAGCCCAAACCATTTCTGTATTGATATTCAGAAAGAACATTGACAGGTTCAAAACACGAAGCACGCATATCTTTCAAATGAATATATTCAGAATCTTCTTTGGCAGTGATAATTAATCGAACAGTAACTAAATCGCCAGTTTTCAGTGGGTTTTTAGATGTTATTCGCTGTAATTGATCACCTTTTAAAGTGTTTTTCTTCAAATACAATTCTTTCGAAACAGATAAAACAGCGCCAGTATTATTTTTAATTTTATCTAAATCCTCAAAATACTGCCAATAAACACCACCAAAAGCAGGAACTTTAGATTTGTTCTGAATTTTGATTACGGCCATATCTTTTTTAACTTCTTCAGCTTTCCAGTTTAATTTGATATAACCCGTTTCGGCTTCTTTTTGGTTTTCGACTAATTTTTTGGTTAAGATTTTTTCATCTCCCAATTTAATAACGGTATTGTCTTTTACCGAAAGCCAATCGGTTCCTTGCATTAGTAAAGCATAAATAGCTTCAGTCGTTGATTTTGTTGTTGGCCAATTTTTGGTTTGTTTGTTTTTTAATAACCAAACTTTCATCGCGTCAACAGATTTTGTGTCATTGTTTATTTCGGTGAAAGCCTCAATCAACAACGCCTGAGTTTCTATAGGCGCCTGATACCAATACCAACCTGCTTTATTGGCAATCCAGTACATTCCCCAATCTTCATTGTTTGATGAAGTTTCTTTTAAACTTTCGATGATTTTCTTGGCACTTTCCTTTTCTCCAAAACGATTTAAAGTTAAAGCAGCCAATCCTTTTTCATAAATAGAATAATTCAGCCATTCTTTTTTGGCAGTTTCCAGATATAATTTAGTTGCTTTTTTCAACGTATCAGAAAGCGGATATTTCTCTAAATAAAAACTTCTTGTATATAAATAATGTAAATCAGAATAAGGATTAACCCAGATTAGTTTATCAATTTCTTTTAATTTTTTTGTTCGGGTTTGATAATATTCTAAGAACTTATTGTCTAAAAATGGAATTCCAGTTTTAGTGATTTCATCAATTTTAGAAATATTGTTTTTAGTTAGTTTTTCTAAATGACCTAAACCAGCCAATATATGTCTGGTAATATATTCACTTTCAGAACCGCCGTCAAACCAGCCAAATCCACCAGATGATTTTTGTTTTTGTTTTAATTTTTCGAAAGTTGCCTCTTGAGAAGTTTTCATTTTTTCTAAATCAAACAAAAGAGCTAGATTTTTTTTCTTTTCATTTTCATTTTGAGCATCATTTAGCCACGGAGTTTCTGCCAAAATGAGCGATTTTAATTCTTCATTTTCTTCTAGTTTAGAAGTAGATTTTCCGTTTTTTCTCCAATCTTCAAAAACAGTAGCAATCTTCGGATTACTCGAAATGATTTCTGTTGCCAAAGCATTGGCATAATAACGCGCAAAAGTCTGTTCGGCACATTCGTGTTCGTATTCCATTAAATACGGTAAAGACTGAACGGCAATCCAAGTTGGATTAGAAGTATATTCCAGGGTAAATTGATGATTTTTTAAAGTAGCTGAATTGTTGTTTTTTAAGTTTTCGAAAGTATATTCTTTAGTAGAATTTTCTCGAACCCAAATCGGAATACTTTCCGTAACCAACATATTATTTGTCAAAACTGGAATAATATTTTCTTCTCCATCCGAAAAATTACCTGCTTTTGCCACAATTCGATATTGAACGCCTTGCAAACCTTCAGGAATTGTAATGGTCCAATTTGCTGTAGTATTTCCGAACGCTGGAATTGTAAAGTTTTTGATGTTTTTTACGTTTAGCATTTTGGTATCAATCGGCTTCATGGTTTCGGCATCAAAAAACTGTAAACTTGCGATTCCCGTTTTCGCTTCAGCGGTAACATTCGAAATTTTAGCGCTAATAACAATAGTATCTTTTTCTCTAAAGAATCTCGGGAAATTTGGCATCACCATTAATTCTTTCTGAGTAACAACACTTTTTTCTAGATAACCAGAAACAGCATCTTTATTGTGCGCCAGCAAACGAAGTTTCCAAGCCGTTAACGCTTCGGGAGAAGTAAAATTGAAACTTACTTTTCCTTTAGAATCTGGTTTTAAATTCGGGAAAAAGAAAGCGGTTTCTGAGAGATTTTTTCTGGCTTTTACTTGAGTTAGAGCTTGCATTGCTTTTTGGGTTGTCACAATGATTGCTCCATCTTTTCCTCTAGAACCATATGCTAAACTTGCTTCCTTGGGAGCTAAATAATCAATAGATAATAGATCTTCAGGATTAATCTTTTCAAAATTAATCTGTGAAGAAATATCTCCATCAATTATATATAATATAGATGAATCTATAGCAATAGAAGTCAATCCACTAATTATTTTTTTGCCAGGAATGAACTTTATTTTGTTGGTTTGATAATAATATTCAGAATTTTTAGTCGTTTCCTGCGCGTACGCGAGAACAGGCTTAACAAATTTAACCATGCTTACATTTACCGCTGCAGAATCGACCACTCTTTCACTTACCGCTCCCGCACCAACTGGTTCATCAATAGTTAAAACGGCATCTGGATCTCCTTTTATGGTTTCGCTTCCGACTTTTTTATCTTTAATATCAGCAATTGTGATACCCAGCGCTTGGCCATATCTACTATTGTAAAAATTGAAGCCAAACCATTTTAATCTTATTTCTTCATTAGTAATTCTTGAAAAAGGCAATCTTTCGTTTAAGTTTTCAACAGAAAGATACGTCATCTCAAAACCTAATTTTGTTTTATAGATTGCATTATTAAAATTGTAACGATTTACAACATTTAACGGATTCCAGTTTTCTTTTGCAAATTGATCTAAAGAGCTGTCGTACATAGACGCCAACACTTCTGCTTCATTTTTTGTATAAAGACTATTTAATTTAAATGACCAGTTTTCTGTCGTTCCAGGTTGTAACTTGCTTCTAAAACTTTCTACGCTCCATTCTAATTTCGGCTGTTGTGTTTTTAGAGCAACAGAAAGATCAGTTGTAAAAGAATCATTTTCAAAAACACTTTCAAATGTTAATCGTACTTGATTTTCGAATTCATTTTTTACAGGTATTTTAATCGTTGATTCGTGGTTTTGTAAATGAATATTATTTTCAAAATAAACTTTGTTATTATAATTTCCATTAGCTGTAATGTATAATTCTGGAATAACTGATGATAGTTTTACAAGAACAAAACCATCTTTTTTCGGATCTTTATTCAGCTGCTCGGCAGTAAATAATTTACTTGGATCAAATTTGTCTTTACTTTGTTTAAGACTAAAATTCGTAGTAGTTTCTATCGGATTATCAAAACTATCTTTGGCAGAAAATACAATTTTGTAATTTCCAGATTTATAATTCGAAATAAAATCGAGTACTAATTTTTTGTCTTTTTGAGTATCTATGTTTTTTGAAAACAGTAAAGTTTTGTTAGATTTTGAAAGTGTATCTTCTTTTAAAATTTCATAAGGAAATAGTTTCTCAAGTTCTTGTGCTGAAATAGTTTGAACTTCGGGTTCGTCTAAAACTCTGTTTTTAAATTTATTAGAAAACGGACTTACAAAATATAATTTAATTTCGCCTTTTGCAGCTAAAAATTCTCCGTTTAAATTGGTACTGTTTAAAATTATTTCGTTTTTATTTTTAGTTTCAATTTTATTCGGAATCTGTGCATTTAAGATCAAATCGTGATAACCAACTTTTATAATGGTTTCTGCTGAATGCGTTTCGCCGTTTATATCTGTAACAGTAGCTTCAATTTTATAATTAAAAACAGGTAATTGTTCTTTAAGGTTATTTTTTGACGGTAGTGCAGTAAAATCAATGCTAAATTTACCAGATGCGTCAGTTTTTGTTTCACCAACAGCTAAAGTTTCATTATTATCTCCTCCATAATAATTTCTATAAAAAGTGGTGTATCTCGTTACAGAATATTTTACAATTGCGTCAGAAATATTACTTCCGGCAAAAGCTATTGCGTTTCCTTTAACCTTAATTGGCTGGTTCAATTGAAAGCTTTCTTTTTTAGTATCAAAAGTAACTTCAAATTTTGGACGTTTATATTCCTCCACAATAAAGTATTGGGTAGCGTTTTCTAATTGTACATTATTCCAGTAATCAATATTGCTGTCTGCGATTTTATCTGGTCTTTGTGCTTTAATATGAAAAGAACCTGTCAATCTATTTTTAGGCAATATAAATTCACCAGAAAACGAACCGTATTCATTCGTTTTCACGTCAAATTCTTTTATGTTCTGATAATTAATATCTGTAACTAGAATTTTGAATGATGTATTTGCGTTTATACTAGTTTTGTTGTTATTTTTTTGAATAGCAATTCCTTTATAATAAACCGTCTGGCCAGGTCTGTAAATAGCGCGGTCTAAATAAAACTGAACTTTACCGCTAGGTTTTTCATCGCTAGAAAGCTTATATGTTTCTGTATTTCGAATATAATTTTTGTGAAATACAATCGTGTCATTATCTTTTGAAAGTTTAACGATTCCATAGTATGAATCATTATTAGAAACTTCAAAAGATGCTTTTCCGCTTGCATCAGTTTTTACAATTTTAGTCGCAAATTCAATAGTAACATTTTCGAGAGGTTTTCCTGTTTTTCGATGCAAAACCTGATAGGTTTCGGTTTGGTCATTTTTTGAAACAAGAGTAGACAAATTTGAAACCGTGATAATTTGATAACCTTCTGCTTTTTTGTTTTTTATTTCAGAATCGCTTTCTACATAAACCAAATAATGTCCTATTGCTAGTTTTGGCAATATTATTTCTGTAGAAGATTCGTAATAATCATTTTTGTTCGGAAGATTGTAAGTTTCAGAACTAACTTTAGTTTGTTTTTTAAGAATTGAATTTACTAAACTGTCTTTTTTGAGTTCAGATAAATCATAAAAATCAACTGTTTTAGATTGCGCAATTTTGTAAAAAGATACGATGGTATTATTTACGTTTTTGAAACGAATTAAAGCCCTAGTATTTTCGTTTTCGTAACTGTTTTGCAGAAGTTCAATCGACAACTCTTTAGTAAGAATCTGTTTTTTTTGTATTGAAGCAAGTTTTGCAGTATTCGATTTGTCATTAATCTTTATGATTTCATCAAGAATGACAAGCGCTTCGATATTATTATTTGGCTTTGTTTCTTTTGAAGCATTATCGGTTAAAAAAGTGGCTTTGTCTAATTTAATATCTTGAATAAGATCTTTATCCTGAACTTGTTTTTCGAGTTTATCTAAAAATGCATAGTAATCAAAAGGGTCTTTTGTTAGGTATGTGTAACAAAATTTTGCACGGTCAAATTGATTTTTGAGTGAAGGATTACTAGTTTCTTTTTTTTGGTACAAAGACAACACTTTTTTGATGTTTTCATCTTTCACAAAATCAAGATTGAGTTTTGTAAACAAGTCAGAGTTTCCTAATAATTGTTCTTTATATACTAAGAAATCACTGGATCGAATATCCCAACTGTTTATTTTTTCTGTATAAAATTCGATGTTTTCTTTCAGTAAAAAATCCCATAAAGTTTCTTCTTTAAATTTTTCTAAAGATGAAAATTCAAAAATAGCTTCATATTTACTTAATGGAGTCGCTTTTAATACGGCTTCATTTTCTAATGTTTTTTCAAAAGCGCGGACAACATCTTCTTCTGGTATAGGAATTTGAGGAACATAATCTGAATGCGGAACTTCTACAGAATCAATCGCGGTGTCGCCATAATCTACAACAGCGGCAGAATCTACAACAGCTGCTGCTTCGTCAACTTCTACTACGGCTGAATCTACTACAATAGTGTAATCATAATCAGAATAATCTTTTAGGTATTTGGCGTAAATTAAATTTAAAATCGCTTTAGAAGGTATAGAAACGCGATTAATATCTCTTTTGAGATTCTCTACAATTTTAGTTTTAGAATTTTCATCTAGAACTTGCAAATATTTTGACTGATAAAAGAAGCATTTTATCATCTGTACTTCATCTTTTTTGGATACAGATCTTTTGTAGATTTTGGCTACAACTTCATTTGCCGATTTTATTTTGCCTTCGTTTTCTAATGATATGGCTTTAGACCATTTTTTATCATTCTGTTGTCCAAAAATTACTGAAGAGATTAATAAGAATACAAAAAGTATATTTTTCATAAGAAAGTTTTAATCTTTAGATGAATTAATTTGCCGTTTGGTTGGGAAGATTTCAAATTATTTTTAAAAATAGTTTTCGTACAAATTAATAATTTATTTTTAAAACCAAATAGAGCATTCTATATTTCCTTATTTTTGAAAAATAATTAACTGGTTTAATCGTTGAATTGTGTATTCGTTTAATAGAATAAACGATTCAACATCTAAACGATTCAACGTATTCAATGAAGACACATTTCATCGCAATTGGCGGAAGCGCTATGCACAATCTGGCATTAGCATTACATAATAAAGGATATCAAGTTACAGGAAGTGACGATGCTATTTTTGAACCTTCAAAATCAAGATTAGAGAAAAAAGGAATTCTTCCTGCAGAATTGGGTTGGTTTCCAGAAAAAATCACTTCAGATATTGATGCGATTATTTTAGGAATGCATGCAAAAGCAGATAATCCTGAATTATTAAAAGCGCAGGAATTAGGTTTAAAAATTTATTCATATCCTGAATTTTTATACGAGCAATCTAAAAATAAAACGCGTGTTGTAATTGGTGGTTCTCATGGAAAAACTACAATTACTTCTATGATTTTGCATGTAATGCATTATCATAATATTGCAGTCGATTATATGGTGGGCGCGCAATTGGAAGGTTTTGATACCATGGTGCATCTAACAGAAGAAAATGATTTTGTGGTTTTGGAAGGCGATGAGTATTTATCTTCGCCAATTGACAGACGTCCAAAATTTCATTTGTATCAACCAAATATTGCTTTGATTTCTGGAATTGCTTGGGATCATATTAATGTTTTCCCAACTTATGAAAACTATGTGGAGCAGTTTGAGATTTTCATCGAAAAAATTACAAACGGCGGAATTTTAGTTTATAACGAAAATGACTCTGAAGTAAAACGTGTTGCTGAAGCGGCGACAAATCCGATTAGAAAAATCGCTTATTCAACTCCAGAATATTCTGTGAGTGATGGAGTAACTTTACTAAAAACTCCAGAAGGCGATATGCCGATTGAAGTTTTTGGAGCTCATAACTTAAATAATTTGGCAGGAGCAAAATGGATTTGCCAAAATATGGGTGTTGACGAAGCAGATTTCTACGAAGCAATTGCGAGTTTTAAAGGCGCTTCTAAACGTTTAGAAAAAATTGCGGAAGGAAAAGGAAAAGTTGCTTATAAAGATTTTGCACATTCGCCAAGTAAAGTGGCTGCAACAACAAAGGCAGTAAAAGAGCAATATTCAAATAGAACTTTAGTTGCTTGCCTAGAGTTACACACTTATAGCAGTTTAAACGCTGAGTTTTTAAAGGAATATGAAGGCGCTTTAGAATATGCTGATGTTGCTGTTGTTTTCTATTCTCCAGATGCTGTTAAAATTAAGCAATTGGAAGAGGTTACTTATGAGCAAATAGCGACTGCGTTCAATAGAAAAGATTTAATTATTTATACCAATCCAGCTGAGTTTAAAGAGTATTTATTCAATTTAAATTTAGATAATTCTGCGCTTTTATTAATGAGTTCAGGAAATTATGGGGGTTTAAATTTCGATGAGGTTAAAGGTTTGATTGCCTAAATTCGTCAATTAGAAAATTAGAGAATGTGCCAATTGTTTTTCAGTTGGCACATTTTTTTATAATTATCTAATTGAAAAATTTTCTAATTATTTAATTCAAAGTTCCTTCGTATTTAAAATGTCCCACTATTTTGTAATCAAATAGACAATCTTCTAAAACTTGTCCGCCGCCGACATTATGAACAATTAAATTACGTTTTCCGTCAGCAGATTTTTTATTGGTTACAATTCCAATATGCGGAAGTTTATCGTTAATCATCCAAGTTACTAATTCTCCAGTTTTGTAATCTTTTGTATTTTGAGTTACAGGTAATTTGGTTCCTTTTCTTTCAAAGAATACTTCAAGGTTCGGAACTCTTCTATGGTCAATATTAGTATCGGTTTTTGTCATTCCCCATTTTTTTAGATTTGGATAAAGAGAAAAATTTTCGATCATATCTTCATGGACTTCTTTTTGCAAATCGATGTTTAAAATTCGATACGAACGAATTATAACATCTGTACAAACTCCCTTGTCTTTTGGAACATCTCCATTTGGGTAATCAATTTTGAAATAGGCGGGATCATAATCAATCGACGGATCAATTATTGAAATTGCGGCTTGAGATAATTTTTCGCCAAAAGTTTTGGGTTCGTTATAATTTGAAACAGCTACACTTTTGTTTTCTTTTTGGTGGCATGATAGAAAAAACAATAAAATAATGCAGGAGATTAATGGTTTCATTTTCAGATAATTTAGTTTTTAAAGATACTAAAATTTAAAAACGCCTGATATTAATTGAGAGATTTTTCTTCTTTTTTAAATATCTTCGCTTCTTAAAATTATAATTATGGAAGTGGGACATTTTGCTATAAAAAATTGGTCTGATGATGACAAACCTCGCGAAAAATTAATGCTCAAAGGAAAAGAGGCTTTGAGTGATGCTGAATTATTAGCAATCTTAATTGGCTCAGGAAGTCGTAATGAATCTGCGGTTGCATTAAGCCAGCGTATTTTAGCTAGTGTTGGCGGATTAAATTCATTGGCAAAATTATCTATTGCTCAATTAATGAAATTTAAAGGAATAGGAGAGGCGAAAGCTGTTACAATTGTTGCTTCTTTAGAGTTATGTGCACGTCGGAGATCAGAAAAAGCAGTTGAAATAACTAAAATAACCTCAAGTAAAAAAGTTTTCGATTTAATGCAGCCCATAATTGGTGATTTGTCTCATGAAGAATTTTGGGTGCTTTTTCTTAATAATTCCAATAATGTGATTTCTAAGGTTCAATTAAGCAAAGGAGGAATTGGCGGTACAACTGTAGATGTCAGATTGATTTTTAAATTGGCGTTTGAGAAATATGCTACCGCCCTGATTCTGTGTCATAATCATCCTTCTGGAAGTTTGATGCCTAGTGATGCCGATAAACAAATTACTAGAAAAATTCGCGAAGCAGGAAACAAGTTAGATGTTAAAGTTTTAGACCATATTATTATAACTGAATCAAAATATTATAGTTTTGTAGATGAAGGAATTTTTTAATACATGAATACCAATATTACAGACATCTTTTTTGATTTAGATCACACGCTTTGGGATTTTGATAAAAACTCAGAAATGGCTTTTGATCGAATTTTCAAAACTAAATATCAAGAAATCGTTACTCAAGATTTTATTAAAGAATATATTCCGATCAATCAAGAATGCTGGAGATTGTATCAGAATGACAAGATTACACATCAAGAACTGCGTTATAATCGTTTGAAGTATTCGTTTGAAGCTTTGAATTATGTAATTTCAGAAGAGAATATCTTGGAAATTGCTAATGATTATATTGAATTTCTTACTGATAATAATTATCTTTTTGATGGAGCAATTGAAGTTTTGGAATATTTAAAGCCAAAGTATAAACTTCATATCATTACAAACGGATTTGCCCATGTTCAGGAAAAGAAAATTAATAATGCTTCGCTTGGAGATTATTTTAGCACAATTACAAATTCCGAATTAGCTGGAGTTAAAAAGCCAAATAGTATTATATTTGATTATGCATTAAAACTGGCAAATACTTCAAAAGAAAACAGCATAATGATTGGAGACGATTTTGAAGCTGATGTTAATGGGGCTTTAAATGCAGGTTTAGATGCTATTTTCTTTAATGAGAAAAAAGTTGACGTTTCAGAAAACTATAAACAAATTAACCATTTATTAGAACTAAAAAAATATTTATAATGATGAGAATTAAAATTTTACTTGCTGCAATTTTATGTTCAGTTGTTGGATTCGCGCAGTCTATTAATGATTACAAAGCTGTAATTATTCCGTTGAAATATGAGTTTATGAAGACTGATAACCAATATCGTTTGGCAACTTTAAGTAAACAAAATTTAACTAAATCTGGTTTCGAAGCTTTTTATGCAAATGAGCAACTTCCAGATGGTTACACAGATCGTTGCCAGGTTTTATATATTGATGTAATAAAAGATAGTGCATTTTTAGTAACTAAGCTTATCGTACAATTTAAGGATTGTTTTGGTCAAGTTGTTTATACTTCAGAAGTAGGAAGAAGTAAGGAGAAGGATTATGATTTAGCTTACAAAGAAGCATTGGATAATGCTTTTAAGTCAGTCATTACTTTACATTATAAATACAGCGGTAATCCAGTCGCGACTTCAAAAACACCTGTTCCAGCAAAAACTGTTGCAGCTACAGCAGTTACTACTGTTGCAGCGACACAAATTGTTGCTGCATCTACACCAGATTTGAAAGATCCAAATTTGTTATATGCTCAACCAACTGAATCTGGTTACCAATTGATCGATAAAACGCCAAAAGTAGTTATGAAACTTTTCAAAACTTCACAACCAAATGTTTATATCGCTACAAAAGATAATGTTCAAGGTTCTTTGATCTTAAAACAAGATGGACAATGGTATTTTGAGTCTTATCAAAACGACAAATTAGTTTCAGAAAAAATTGTAGTAAAATTCTAAATACAAAGTACGACTTAATAGCCGTATTTATCTTTCCAACGGTTCTTTAAAAATTCGCGGGTACTGTTCTCTCTAGAATTGTTTCCAGGATTGTAAAGAACCGTTTCTTTTATGGCATCGGGCAGAAATTCCTGTTCTGCAAAATTATTGGCATAATCGTGCGAGTATTTATATTCATCTCCATATCCTAATTCTTTCATTAGTTTAGTTGGTGCATTTCGCAAATGAATAGGAACTGGCAAATCACCAGTTTGTTTTACCAATTGTTGAGCAGAACCTATTGCCATATACGAAGCATTGCTTTTTGGCGAAGTAGCCAAATAAATTGCACATTGGCTTAATATAATACGGCTTTCTGGGTATCCAATTGTAGTTACAGCCTGAAAAGTATTATTGGCCATTATAAGTGCAGTTGGGTTAGCATTGCCAATATCTTCGCTAGCCAAAATAAGCATTCTTCTGGCAATAAATTTTACATCTTCACCGCCTTCAATCATTCTTGCCAGCCAGTAAACAGCTCCGTTGGGGTCACTGCCACGAATAGATTTAATAAAGGCAGAAACTATATCGTAATGCTGTTCGCCAGTTTTGTCATAAAGAACCGTATTTTGCTGCACAAGTTCTAAAACGCGATTGTTGGTAATAGTAATTTGATCACCAGCCGAAGCATTAACGACAAGCTCAAATACATTTAAAAGTTTTCTTCCGTCACCGCCAGAAATACGCAGTAAAGCTTCTGTTTCTTTTAAATTTATTTTTTTTGTCAGTAAGTAAGTGTCAGTTTTCATTGCACGCTCTAAAAGAGCTTCTAAATCGGCTTTTGTAAAAGCATTTAATATATATACTTGGCAACGTGACAATAATGCAGGAATCACCTCAAAACTTGGGTTTTCGGTTGTTGCACCGACTAAGGTGATCCAACCCTTTTCTACGGCAGCTAAAAGTGAATCTTGTTGTGACTTGCTAAATCTATGAATCTCATCAATAAATAGAATAGGATTTTTAGCAGTGAAAAGTCCGCCACTTTGTTTTGCCTTTTCAATAACATCTCGTATGTCTTTAACGCCAGAATTTATGGCGCTTAGGATATAAAAAGGTCTTTTTGACTCTTGAGAAATAATTTGAGCCAAGGTTGTTTTTCCTGTTCCGGGAGGTCCCCAAAAAATCAAAGAAGGAATTATTCCTTTTGATATTTGCTGTGTTAAAGAACCAGTTGGGCCAACCAAATGCTGTTGGCTTATGTAATCTTCTAATTTTTGCGGACGAATACGCTCTGCTAAAGGTGCTTCCATAGATACAAAATTACTATTTTAAGATTTAAATTTCATTTATTCAAAAGTTAAAACAGTTCATAGAGAGAAGGATTGTTCCGATTTGGGACATTTTTTTATCTCGATATGACAAAATATCAGTAAATTATTTTTGGATAGTTTTTTGAGTTCTATTAGATGTTATTTTATAAAAATATGAGCGACACTAATTTTAAGTTTTCAAATTCGGTTATTGGACTTCCATTATTTTTTGTCCTTTTTTTATGGGTTGTATATTGGCTTCAAATACGGTTCGATTTTGATTTTTACCGATACGGAATTTATCCTCGAGATTTTTTAGGACTTCGTGGTGTTTTGTTCAGTCCTTTTATTCATGAAAATTTAGATCATTTATATAATAATAGTATTCCGCTTTTAATATTACTGGCAGCGATGCAGTTTTTTTATCCAAAACAGACTTTAGGAGTTATTGGGTACGGGATTCTATTTTCAGGATTGATTACTTGGGTAATAGGAAGAGAGAATTTCCATATTGGAGCCAGTGGATTAATTTATGTTCTGGTTAGTTTTGTTTTCTTTAAAGGTATTCAAACTAAATACTATAGATTGGTAGCTTTATCTTTAACGGTGATTTTGCTCTATGGCGGAATGATATGGTATGTTTTTCCAGATGTTGACCAATCTATTTCTTGGGAAGGGCATTTAGCCGGACTTATTACAGGTTTTGTGCTTTCATTGTTTTACAAAGCGCCCGAATATGCCAAGCCAATTGTTTACGATTGGCAGCGTCCAGATTTTGATCCAAGCAGTGATCCGTTTATGAAGCATTTTGATGAAAATGGAAACTTTGTTGTTTTTCCTAGTGAAGAGGTAGAAGATAATTTGGGATATTTTTTGTCTAGTCATCCAGTAAATTATATTATGACCAAAAAAGAAGCTCCTGAAGAAGATGCCACTCCATAATTTTCGTTAAGATAAAAAGATTAAATTTGTTAGGTAACAAGTTAATTTTTGTGCATTATGAAGAAAATGAAGTTTTTAGTTTTGTTCTTGTGTTTTGTTTTTAATGTAAAAGCTATTGCTCAATGCGAAATCAAAAATAGGGTGCAAGCAGATGGAAGTATGGTTTATTTTTTTGAACCTGCTGTGTTTTATGCTACGAAATCAAAATCGTTAAAAATTAATATTGTTACAGACAAAGAGCATTATTTTGTTGCATTACAACCTACGCCATTTCCTGAAAAGAAAGTTGGAAAAAAGATTAAAGATGATTTAATAATTCATCTTGCAGATAATAAAACCTATAAACTAGCACATTACGATACACAATATCGACGTAACGATTCTATAATGCAAGTTCTTTATTTGATTGATAATAAGGATCTCGATGCTTTTTCTAATTACGAAGCTGTTAGCGCAGAAATCAATATGCAAGGGACTGAATTCGTTAGAAGTTATAATTTTAAACTTCATAAAAATGCTATTATCGAACAGCTTAAATGTTTTATAAAGAAAGAAGAAAACTAACTTATTCTTCGTCTTTTATTTCAGAATGCTTTTTGGCTTTTATTTTCTTTTGAAGGTTTCGAAGAAGATTGTTGAAAGTTACAGTAAGCGAGGCAGCATTGGTTGTTTGATTTCCACCGCTTCGCGGAAGATATTCGTTACAATAAGTTAGTTCGACCTGAAAATCATCTGAGAATAAATAACCAGCTCCAATATTGAAACGATTCCTGTCAAAAAAACTTTCACCTGTAACATTTGCTCCAGATTTAAAATAAACTTCGTCTGATGCAATTGCATATACGACACCGCCCCTTAATATTTTACTATTGATTGGTTGTATGTATTTAATTTGCTGACGGTATCTAAAAACATTCTCATAATCATCGTCTTCATTTCGAATATGACGATATTCAGTACGCATTCTAGTACTTAAAGTATACCCAGTTTTATGAAAGTAATAAATGCCCTGAAGAGCAAAACGCCATTCGGGAGATTCAAACTGACCAATTTCGGGGACATCTCTGTTGTTGAAATAGGCAACAAAAGCCGAGAATTTCCATCTGGGAGAAAAGTAATAATGGCCCCAGCCTCTAATAGATCTCTGAATAGTGTTTTCGAATAAGTTTGGGGATGATTCAGTACTGCTGTAAGCTGCAGCAAAATCTATTTCAGTTGCCCATTTTTTACTTAAAGTTTGGTTAAACTGAATTTCGTTCCAAAACTGATTGTATGTAGTATTTTGTCCGTAGCTGTTTGTAATTAGTAAAATTACAAACAGGCATCGGAATATTATAATTTTTGATTTTGAATTAGATTTTGAAAGCATTAATTAAAGGTATTTAATTATTTCATTCGCATCTTAATCTTTTAATGGGTTTTTATGTTCTTTGGCGGACAGCTTCGTATAGAAAAGCGCCACAGGCTACAGATACGTTTAAAGAACCAATTGAGCCAAACATTGGCAATTTGGCTTTTTCATCTACTATTTTTAAAACAGAAGGATTTATTCCTCGATCTTCAGATCCCATAATAATTGCCACTGGTTCAGATAGTGATATGTCGTATATGTTCTGATCTGTTTTTTCGGTTGCTGCTACTGTTTTAACTCCAGAGCCTTGTAAGTAGAAGATAGCGTCTTTTATGTGTTCAACTTTGCAAATAGGCACATTGAATACAGCTCCCGCAGAAGTCTTAACTGTGTCTCCGTTTACTGGTGCAGAACCTGCTTTTTGTATAATGATTCCATTCACACCAGTACATTCTGCAGTTCTAATTATAGCGCCAAAATTTCTAGCGTCTGATACTTGATCTAATATAAGGAAAAGAGGTTTCTTGCCTGATTCAATAGTAGATTCAACTAAATGTTCTAAATCAATAAAACCAATAGGAGAGATCGTTGCTACTGCACCCTGATGATTATTTGGAGTAAGGCGGTTTAGTTTTTCTACAGGAACATAAGAGAAATTAACGTTTGCACGCTTCATTACTTTCATTAAGTCTTTCATAAGCTCTCCCGAAATATCTTTCTGAATGAAAACTTTGTCTACTTCTTTTCCTGCTTGAATTGCTTCTATGATGGCTCTAATGCCAAATATTTGATGTTCTTTTTCCATTGGACAAATATAGGTAATATGTTTATATAAAAAAACCACCCCAAATTAATGGGGTGGTTTAAATAAACAGCTATAGATAGCTTTTTAGTGTTCGTCTTCAGGGAAACCAGTTCTCTTATATCCTTTTATTTCATAAACAGTTCCTGGATTATCATCATCTGAGAATGTAGCTTTAAACGAAATACCGTCAACAGTGTGACCTCCACTAGATTTAGTATCATTCTTAGTGACTTTTCCGTCTGTGATATTTACAGTAACATCATAGCCATCAACACTGCTTGCTAAATTGCTTCCTGCAAATGATAGTGAGCTTACTGTTGCTGGGGACTTAACTTTAAAATCCCAAACGTTACCGTGATCGTCAATCCAGAATTCTTTCCCATCATTTGCTGCTGTATTGTAAGTAGAAATAAGTGCATAGTCATGCACAACCACTCCGTTAACTAATGTTTGAACGTACCAGTCTCCAGCCATTGATTCAGTTGATGTTCCTCCTGGATCAGTATCTCCTACCTCGTCACAAGCTACAAATGACGTTAGTACAAGTATTGCTACAAGTACACGCGTTATATTTAATTTTAATTTTTTCATTGTAATAATTTTAAAGTTGTACTTGAGTTAATGTTGCAGTAAAAGTATAATTAGTACTTGCATCTGCCGCCCAAAGATCTGTTAGAACAAGAGTTTTTGTATTTGCATTAACAGTTAAACCAGTAATTTTAGAGGATCCTCCGAAACCTGAGTTTGCTTGGGTTCCAGGAAATGTAAAATCATTAGTAGCAATATCATTAGCGATAATTTTTGCTCCAGGAGTGATATATCCAATGCCAAGAGCTCTACCATAAGCGTACCATCCTCCAAATGAATCAGAAATCTCATAACTTCCATCTGTATTTTTCCAGATATAGATATATTTAATATTTCTGTATGCATTAGATGGAATTGTTCCGTTTCTAGCAATTGTACAAGTATAAACTCCTTCAATGCTATTCACTAAATCCCCAGTTTTGTACACAATTACTTTTCTAGTTGCAGCTCCTTTAAAGCCATCAACATTTGTAGCGCTATATGTTTGTGTGTACTCGTCCATTGTGTTTGTATCGAGGGTTTTAGCTCCTCTGTAATTTCCAGAAAATGTTATATCTGTTGGAATTACAGCGCCATTTTCAGTGGCTACAACTCCTGGGTCGGTGTATGTCCCGCCTAGTGGTACAAAAACCGTGCTTTCGCCATTGACTTCAAATACAGGATAGTTTGTTACCCTAGATACGTTTGCGCTTGAATCAGCATCGCAAGAAGTAAGTAGCAAACCACTAACTACTACTGTCATCAGTTTTATGAATATATTTTTCATTTCGTAAATTTTAATTAGTTAACATCCCACCAAACTGGGTCTGTGATCGCCTTAAGAGCAGGTGCATTTGGATTTCTTGTTTTTACACTATTAGGTAAAACAACTCTTTTTGGGAATAAATTTTCTGTTTGGCTGTTTACAGAAATTGCAAATTGTCCAGGTACATAAGATTCACTTGTTTGTGGCACTGCAGATACTTTAGGGTATCCTGTTCTGTTTTGTTCAAAGAAAGATTCGTATCCGTTTCCAGGGAAACTAGCAATCCATTTTTGAGTAATAATAGCTTCGATTTGTTGTGCAGTTGTTCCTGTTGTTGGGAATTCATATTTTCCTCCAGCAGCAAGCAAAGCAGCAGGGCTTCCAACTGGTGGAACAGTAACTGAACCAATAGTAGTGCTTGTTTGGTACTTATTAAAATTAGCAGTAACACCTAAATCATATTTTTCTTTAGCACCGGTTCCTCCATAATATCTAACAAGAGCCTCAGCTTGCAAGAAATAGCTTTCTTCAGCACTGATAAAATAGAAAGGAGTAGTTGCCCATAGAGATACTAAAGATAGATTAGTGGCACTGTTTAAGAAATCACCTTGGTTATTAGGGTTTCCAACTCCATAATATTTATTTAAACGCGGATCTGCATTTGTTTGCAAATAAGAATATAATGTTTTACTAGCTCTAAGGTTTCCAGTAGTATTTAACTGTCTTCTGTCAGTTTCATATAATGGGTTACTTCTGTCTGCAGCATCTTCAAATTGAGTCATTGCAGCATCAACATCTAAAAATTTAGCACCTGAATTAATTAATGTAGTAATTCCTGTTTGAGCTAATGAAGGGTCTACTTCTGTTAATCTTGTATATAATTTCAACAATAAAGTATTACCAAATTTTGTCCATTTTTCCATATTTCCACCAAAGATGAAATCATCACTACCTGGATCGTCACCAACAGAAGCATTTAGATCTTTTGATAATGCTAATTTTAAATCAGCAATCATTAAGTCATAAGTTTCTTTACCTGTATTGAATTTAGGATATAAGATGCTTGTATTGTTTGCCTCTGTGTAAGGAATGGCATCGTATGTATCTGTTAAAACTTGTGAAGCTTCAACTTCTAATACAGTAGCCATTAAAAAATATTTTGTATTTCCTTCAGCAAGAGCTTGTTGTTTTACAGTTCTAATATCATTTAACGCATCATACATTGCAGCATATGCAGCTTGATAATCGTTAGTTCCAATACTGTACTGGTCAACGTCTTTGTATTGATTAGAAGTATTGTTTTGTGTCCAGAATTGAGACCAAAATCCGCCAATTAAAGCGTAATATGATCCCTGTGCACCTGCTAAACCTGCGATTCCTGCAGGAAAAATAGTGCTATTTGCTTGCCCCGGAGGTAATAAATCCGGATCTCTATTAATGTCAAATGTATCATCACACGACACTAGTAAGAAAAGAGCTGTTATTATTGTTGCTATCTTTTTCATTTTACGATATATTTTTTTAGAATGATAATTTTAAAACTCCACCTACTGATCTTTGTGATGGGTTAGCTCCAAATTCTCCTAAATCTGAAAGTACACCAGTTCCGTAAGTACTTACCTCTGGATCAACATAAGGATTGTCTCCTGGAGTCCACATAAATAAGTTTCTTGCATAAACTCCAACTGTAATTTTGTTTAATCCCATGTTTTTGCTAAGTGCAGAAGGGAAGTCGTAGTTTAAATTTACCTCTCTTAGACGTACAAAAGTTTTGTCAATTACGTGATTTTTCTCGTATCCAGGGTTAGTTTGTGTATTGTAATAGTTAGCTACGTTATCAAAAGAAACTGGAGTTGTGTTTTCTACATAAGTTACAGAACCGTCAGCAGCAACAACTTCGTTTACAGAATTTGGTACAATGAAAGGGTTTCTATCGTTGTAAGTAGTTTCAATACCATTTCCTACGAAATGCGCCAATCTTTTTGTGTAAGAATACATTTCTCCTCCCTGTTTCCAGTCTAGAGAGAATCCTAAATTAAAGTTTTTGTATTTGAAAGTGTTTTGTAATCCCATTACGAAATCGCGTTGAGAGTTTCCAATATTTTGAGCTTCAGAGCTAGCTAAGTTAACACCATTTGCTTTGCTTACAATTGGTTGACCAGCTTCATTTGTTTTTGGTACTAGTGAGTAGTATGATCCAATAGGCTGTCCTTTTACAGCTCTAAAAAATACGTTATATGCTGGTGCTAGATCAACGTATGGAAGTCCACCGTTTATTTCAGTTACTTCGTTCCAGTTTTTAGTAAACGTGTAAGTTAAATTCCAAGTAAAGTTTTGGTTTTTGATTGGACTTGCACTAAGAGAAAGCTCTATACCTTTATTCTCGATTGTAGCAGCGTTAATTGTTTTTTGTGTATAACCTGTAGAAGGATCTAAAGGTAAGTTAACAATCGCGTCTTTAGTTGTTTTGTGATATACGGCAACATCATAGCTGATTCTGTTTTTTAAGAATGATCCTTCAGCACCAAGCTCGTATTCAACTGTAGTTTCTGGTTTTAACTCTGGGTTTCCAAGTCTACCGTTAGATTCGTAAAAACTAACTCCTCCAATTGGAGATGCAATAATACCAAAGTTAGCAGCAGCAGATCCAGGGATGTAAGAGTTTGCTGTTCTATAAGGGTCTGTGTCATTCGCAATTTTAGAAGCAGCACCTCTTAATTTCAAGAAAGTATCTCCATTATCGATTACAATTGCACCTAAAGATAACGATGGGTAAAAATAAGCATTGTTTCCTATTGGTAATGTAGATGTAATATCTTCTCTACCTGTAATAGTAGCAAAATATCTGTTTTTGAAAGCAAATTCTGCAGAAGCATAAACCGCTCCAGTTTTTCTTACACTATTAGATTGCGTAATTGTTGGTCTAACAGCAGAGTTAGAAAGTTCATAATATCCAGGGATACCTAAGTTGGTAATTGTATTGAATAATTGATCAGACTCTCTTTTGTTGAAGTTAACACCACCTAAAAGGTTTAGTGTCCAATCTTCGCTTAAGTTTGTGTTGTAGTTTAAGTTGAAGAATGTATCAAATTCAGAAAACTCAGATCTTCCTTCAGTAACTCCACCTACTGTTAAACTTCCAGCAGCAGCTTGTGGGCTTCCTGGTAAATAGTCAACAATAGCTCCATAACTTTTAAATCGTTCAGTTCTAACATTACCACCAATTTGCCATGTAGCAGTTAATTTGTCAGTAATTTTGTAGCTTAAGTTAGCGTTACCAAAAAAGTTACCACCATAAATTTTTGTGCTATTCTCATTAATTGAGAAATATGGATTTGTAGCGTAAGGAGTAAAGTAATAAGATGGAGAGTTGAAAGGATTATTTTTGTAATCTTTCAAGTCTACAATACTTATATCAGTAGGGATTTGTAGCAAATCTTGTTGTAATGTAGAACCTTGCCCTGCATCATCACCCTGACCAGTGTTTACAACACTTTGATCTTTGTAGATATAGTTTAGCGAAGTTCTTAAAGTAAATCTTTTACCTTTTAAACCTCCATTGAAACCAACAGATTGTTTTCTATATTCATCAGCATCAGTTGGTACAACACCATCACTGTTTACATTTGAAAATACTAAAGAGAAATCAGATGTATCTCCACCACCGCTTAAGTTTACAGATTGTGTAGACATAACACCTGTGTTGTAGAAGTCTCTAACATTGTTTTTTAAAGCGACATAAGGTTTAATTTGTTGGCTGTTGTTGTAAACAGATCCCCATGGTCTTATTTCTCCATTGAATGCAGGTCCCCAAGAACCATTTTCGTTGCTGTAAGAGTTAGATCCTGAGTAGCTTACCCCGTTCCAGCCTTGTCCAAATTGAGTTTGGTTATGTGGAACTCTAGCTACTTCACTTAACTCTGTAGAAGCTAGCATGTCAACTTTAATTCCACTGTTTGATTTTCCTTTTTTAGTTGTAATGATGATAACACCACCTCCAGCTCTTGATCCATATAAAGCAGAAGCTGCAGCACCTTTAAGTACGGTCATGCTTTCAATATTGTTAGGGTCAAGGTCACTAACACCATTACCAGCATCGTAAGATCTTGTAGAAGTTGCTACTCCATTATTTCCTGTACCTGTTGGTGTATTGTTGATTGGTGTTCCGTCAATTACATAAAGAGGGCCGTTATTTCCCGTAATTGTGTTCAATCCACGAATAACAACTTTTGTAGAAGCTCCTGGTTGAGATGGAGCAGTAATGTCAACCCCAGCGATTTTTCCAGAAAGAGTTTCAAAAGGGTTCGCATTAACTACTTGAGTAATTGCGTCTGATTTTAAAGTTGTTGTTGCGTATCCAAGAGATTTTTTCTCTCTTTTGATACCAAAAGCTGTTACAACAACACCTTCAAGTTCTTGTGCTCCTGCATCTGCCATTTTAACATTTACAGTAGAAGAACTTGCAGCTACTTCTTGAGTTTTCATCCCAATGTAGCTAAATACCAAAATTTGGCTTGGTGACACTTTGATCGAGAATTTACCGTCAAAGTCAGTTTGTGTTCCTGTTTTAGTTCCTTTAACTAATACACTAACACCCGGTAAAGGCATTCCTGCATTATCAGAAACTGTACCAGAAACAGCTCTTTCTTGCGCAAAAGAAAGTTGCGCGACTAGTACTAATAACAGTACTAAGAATCCATTGAACTTTAGTTTCATTTTTAAATATTTTGAATTAGTCCGACAAAAATCTTAATAATTTGTTAATCTACCTAATATAAAAAGCTTTTTTTTTAGTTAAATAATGATTTTAAGGTTAGATTTTGTCATTTTATCGATTATAATCGGCTTAAAATTACAAAACCGTAATTTTTAGTGTTAAATTTGACAATAATTAAAAATTTTATCAACCCTTTAAATGTTAAATTTATGGATGAAGGGTGTTTAAATGTTTTTTTTATAACTTTTATCTTAAAAAAACGTCAACGCAAACTGATGAATTTTGTAAAAAAAACCGTGAAGCTTTAATATTCAGTATCAATAAAGGTATAAAGTATTTTAGGGCGGTATGTTTTTTTAAGTATACAATAAAAATTTTTGAGTTTTATATGGATGGAAAATATTAATTTTCTTTTTAAGAATTTCGATTTTTTTTGTTCATGTTTTCTGATTTCATTCTGATAATTTTAACCCAATGTGAAATTAAAGTTAAGAGGGGTTGAAAGTAAAAAGTGGCCGCATAAGACATGCAGCCACTTTTCGTTTATTATGATTTTATAGATTAGAATTTATCCCAAAACAATTTTGTTTCTACAGCGTCACCACCAATTGCGGCGCTTGCTTCTGTGTAGCTAGCTTTGTTTAATGACTGCTCAATAATTGGATAGGTATAGCGCATTGGAAAACCTGATACGGCATCTGGCGGTGCAACTAACACCGGGAAGTCTAATCTTCTGTAGAACGACCATCCTTCAAATGAGTTGTTATAGAAAGCGATCCAGCTTTGAGTTCCTATTTTCTGTTTCCAAGTTCCTGTGGCAGTTGTATAGGCAACATCAGGATTCGCTAAGTAAGTTGTAGCATCAGCTTCAGTTCCTCCCCAATCTAAAATAGAAGCGGTTATTGCGGCGTTATAGTGTGCCTCTGCATTTGCAGGAGTTCCATATAAAGATCTTTCGGCAGCTTCTGCTAATAGAAATTCAGCTTCAGCGTAGTCTAAAATTGTTCCTGGAAAGTCCGGAGCTTGAATTGTTGGTGTGATGTGTGTGTTTTGTGAAAATGAATTTGCAGATCCATTCTCTCCGCCTATATATTCTATTTCCGGAGTAGATGGATCATCCATATTGTTGTCAAAGTATTTTGCACGTCTTGGGTCACTCAAATTATTCATTATATCTATTATGGTGCTAGTTGGGACAAAATCGTCACGACCACTTGCAACAAGATCTACATATAATGGATTGGTGTTTGGTGTAGCCGTAAGATATTTTAGGTCTGCATTGTCAAGATTTGACGTAAATACAAATGGAGCGGCACTTGATACAGTAGCTTGAGCCAATGCGCTTTCGGAAGGAATATCAGAAATCGTTATACCCAATCTTAATTTTAGAGTGTTTGCAAACTTAATCCATTTTGCGACATCACCTCCATATATCCTGTCATTGTCCCCGAAACTTTTGCCACCAGTGTTTAGTTTGGCAATTGCATTGTTTAGTCTGCTGATCAAATCTTTGTAAATTGTCAGGCCATCATCGTATTTTGGTGTTTTGTAGTTAAGATCTATAGCTTGAGAATATGGAATGTTGCCGAATGTCTCAACTAATACCGCATAAGTGTAAACATTTAAAACTTCGATGATTGCAAGTTTGTTTTGTTTGTCTAAAGGGTTTTCTGTTAAGCCAAGCGGAGTATTGGTTATATTGATAGCGCTTTGATCTAAGTCTTTTAATACATCTTTATATAAGAATTGCCAGTGTTGTTCTGGGATTGTTCTTGTAACTAAGTCGTAATTGCTTTCGTCTGTGTAAACTGTCTCTGTAAAATATTGATTAATTAGTCTGAATATATTATTATTGACATTTGTGTTTGTCATTTGGTCTACCAAACTTTTTTGCGCACTTGTAAACAGAGCTTCTCCTGGAACATTTGATGGGTCTTTTACATTCACATTTAATTTTTCTATATCATCAGAGCAGGACGAGAATGTTACTGCGGTTAGTATGATTATAAATATCTTTTTCATGATTTCTTGTTTTAAAATTGGATTTTAATGTTGAAGCTGATGTCTCTTGTAGATGGTAAAGATCCTGTTGAGTAGCCTTGCAAGTTACCTGCTCCTAATCCTGATTCTGGATCTGCATCTGGTAAGTTTTTGTGTATAATCCAAAGGTTTGTTCCGACAACGCTAAAAGTCATTCCGTTGATGAATGTATTTTTTAGTACTTTTTCTGGTAACGAATATGTAATTGCTGTTTGTCTTAGTTTGATATAGCTTGCATCGTATACAAATGCTTCGTCTGGTAGACCTCTTCTGTAGCCTTGAGCGCCAAATCGGCTTGCTTCAATTCTGGTAGTGTTTACTGAGCCATCAGGATTTACTCCTGGGTTTATAAATCCTCCACTGTCAGATCCAGAAGTCAATGGATTTCTGATAGGGTTTCCAAGTTCATTTAAATATGCTGTGTCGTCTGGCAGACCTGTTGCTAAACCATAATAACGGTCTAGTGAGAATATCTGTCCGCCTTTTTGCATGTCGATTAAGAATTCAAGTGAAAAGTTTTTGTATGTGAATTTGTTGTTTAAACCTCCTGTGTAATCTGGATTTGCATTTCCAATTGCATTATCAGATGTTGAAGTTTTTATATATTGGCCATTGCTTGGGTCAACAACTCGTTGTCCGTTTAGGTAAGTGTATTTTGTGCCATATATTACACCATATGGTTGTCCGACAGCGGCATTTATTGTTACGCCTCCTTGAAAAGATCCTAGTTGTAGATTGTCAATTCCGTCTAAAAGGTCTAGTACTTTGTTTCTGTTTCTGGCAAAGTTTAAATTTACTTCCCATGAAAAAGTGTCTGTTTTTATCGGAGTACCATTTAAAGATATTTCAATCCCTTTATTTTCAATTTCTCCTGCATCAATCAATTCGTATAGGTATCCTGTAGAGGCAGTAAGTCTTAATGGAATTATTTGGTCAATTGAATTTGATTTGTAATAAGAAAAATCAAATCCTAATCTCTTTTTGAAGAAAGAAAGTTCTAGACCTGCTTCGTAACTTTTTGTGCGCTCTGGTTTTAGATTCGGGTTGTTTTTGGTATCTTTTACCGATGCTGATGCTGCTCCAAATGCTGTATTAACTGCATATGTATCTAGGACTCTGTCAAAACTAGGGCTGTTTCCAACTTCTGCATAATTAAGTCTTACTTTTCCAAAAGATAACCAATCTGCTTTTACAAATTTGGAGAATACAAAACTGGTTGAAACGGATGGATAGTAGTAAGTGCTATTTGCTTCTGGAAGAGTTGAAGAGTGGTCTCTTCTGATTGTCCCTTCAAGAAATAAGTAATCTTGATAACCAAAAGATGCGCTCCCGTAAAGACCGTCTACGCCTATTGCTTCATCTCTTTCAACAGGTGCTAATAGAGGGCTTACCGTATTTTGTAGTGAATATAATTTTGGTATAGCAAGTCCGCCGTTTGTTGCTGCGAATATCGAATTGTAGTAGCTTCTTCTAATGTTTACTCCGACAACGCCTTTTAGATTTAGTTTTTCTGTAATGTCTGTGTTGTAGTTTAGCATGAAGTCATAATTGTATTCGCTGAATCCAATGTTTTTACGTGAGTAACCTGATGATGCTGGGTTTCTATTAAGAGAGCCGTCGCCACCTCCAGTTCCAATACCAAAATCGACAGGTACACTTCCAATTGCTCTTCTTTCTTCTTGTAGTTCGTCATAAGTGTCAACAGAAATTCGGCCAAAAGCATCTAGCCAACTTGCAATTTTATAGTTTAAAGAAACGTTTCCAATGAATCTGCTTCTGCTATCTGATTCGTAATTTTCATAGCGTTGAAAGTATGGGTTATCCCAAAATGCTGGAGTAGGCTCCTGGTAAGATTTTGGATTCCATGTTACATTTCGTCCTGTAAGTTCATAAGCTTGTCTTAGACTTTTTATGTCAACATTGGTTTGCCACCATTGTCTAAAATTACCAGCAATATTGTCATTGTATCCTGTGCTGTTTCTACCAATTGTACTTGTTTTTGTAAAGTTTCCATACCCGGCTACAGTCAATCTTTCATTGATAAGAGTAGATGCGTTCAAGGTGAAAGTATTTCTCTTTAAGCTACTGTTTGGCAATAAACCAGTTTGGTCAAGATTATTGGCTCCTAATCTTAGATAGCCGTTTTCCAAACCTTTATCAATAGAAATAGAATTGGTAAGAGCTACTGGTTTTTGGAAAAAGGTAATTGGACCATTTTTTGCTGCCACCCAAGGCGTGGCTTTCATATAATTTGGGGATTCTGGGTAAAAAGCATCCCATTGATAGACCATTAAATTTGGATCAAAAGCTTGCCCATAAGAAGCATCTTCGGTTAATGGAGTTACATTGTCTAGTACTCCGTCTCCATTTATATCGATACGATCTAAATAGGAATCTTCGTCCGGTCCGTAATAAGGGCCATATCCAGCACCATATTGGTTTTGGTATTTTATAAAAGTGCTTTTGTCGACAGAGCCAATTGTTACGCCTGAATTAACGGTGATAGAATAGCCTTTAGCTTTTTTATTTCCTTTTTTCGTTGTTATAACAACAACACCATTAGCGGCTCTTGATCCATAAAGTGCGCTGGCCGCAGAACCTTTAAGTACGTTGATAGATTCGATGTCTTCAGGATTAATGTCTGATGCTGCGCTTCCGTAGTCATAACCTGCTCCCGATTGTTCCTGATCTCTTGTGTTTGAATTGTTGTTGCTTACAGGAACTCCATCAATAACAAATAGAGCTTGGTTGTTTCCTGTTAGCGAAGAATTTCCTCTGATTACAATGTTAGTGGAACCTCCAAAGTTTGTTGTTCTTTTTACTTGTACTCCAGAGACTTTTCCTGATATTGCATTTACGAAGTTGTCGCTTTTAACGGCGGCTAGATTTTCTCCTTTAACTTCTTGAGTTGCATAGCCAAGAGATTTTTTCTCTCTTGATAATCCTAAAGCTGTAACAACAACTCCTTCTAGTTGTTGTGCATCGCTTGATAGTTTAGCATTAATTTTTGTTGAGCTCGCTGGGAATTCTTGGGATTTCATTCCAATGTAGCTAAAAACTAAAACTTGGCTCGGTGTTGCTTTGATAGAATATTTTCCATCAAAATCTGTTTGTGTTCCAGTTTTTGCTCCTTTTATTAACACACTTACGCCAGGTAATGGCATATTTGCATCATCGGTAACAATGCCTGAAACAGTTCTTTCTTGCGCAAAGGTTAGCTGCGCGATTAGTGCTAGTAAAAACACTAAGAATCTGTTAAACTTTGGTTTCATATTTGTCAAATATTTTGAATTAGTAATGTAATATTCGTAATTTCTTACTAAAATTCCTAATATTTTGTTAACAGATTTTTGTAATAGATTAAAATTTAACATTATAACAGATTGTGAGTATACTGTTATAAAATTTTATTTCGGTTTGATTTGTGCTACCATTTGCTATAATTATTTTTAATAAACCATTTTTTGTTAGTAGTCCTAAACCTACACCAGCGCTAATTAAGCTGTTGAATTTTTCGCTATTTTTTATTGAGGTTTGATCTTGGTAAATTCCATAATCAAGTATGGTGTGTATGTATAAATTTGAGCTAAGTAAATATCTGTATTCGGTAATGAATAGATTTGCAATGTTTCCTTGAAGACTATTTTCTGAGAAACCTCGAATTGAATTTAATCCTCCAAATCTAAAAAGTTCATTTGTTATGTAATTTTCGCTTTGTAGATATAAGATTTGTGGGTTGATATAGACAAAGTTTTTTTTGTTTAACTCGAAATTGTATGAGAAATTTAGGTTAGTGTAAAACTGATTTGTTGTTTCTTTAATTTCGGTAGTATTGTTTGCTGTTCTTTTTCCGTAACCAAATAATAGATTTGCATATGATTTTCTTAGAAATAGATAGTTGGAATTATTGTTTTTTTTGTATTCTAGGGTGGATGTAAAGTATGAGTTTTTGAAATCACTAATTGTTGCGTTATTGGTGTTTTGAATATCGCTTGATTCTGTTGATTGGTATCCTATATATACTTTAGAATTGTAGTTTAAATAATAACCTAGATCTATTGCGGTTTTTGTGTTTTGAAATGTGCTGTCCTGTTTGAAAATATTTAACTGAGCTTTTATTCCTAGAGCGGTTTTAAAAATGTATGGAACTTCAAGTCTTGTATTGAATGTTGTTTGTTTATTGCCATCACTTTTCCAGTACAATGAAAATTGTTCACCTGCATGAAGGGTGTTGATTAAAGAGATGTCTAAATATCCGTTAAGCTGTATTTTTTTGCTATCATCGTTTGAAAAACCGATATAGCCATCAAAAGTGTTTGCTTTTCTTTTGTCTAAATAGGTGTATACTTTTGTTGAGTCTTTGGTAAATAAGATTTCTGGGTATTTAGCTTGAGAAACAAACTCAAAATTATTGATGTCGTCAGAAAGTTTTTTAACGGTTTCTTGGTTGAAAGTTTTATTGATGTATTTCCTGTTCAGTTGTTTTAATGCTCCTTTTGGAAAATAATCTTTTAAAGAAGGATTTGTATAATTTATAATAATTGAGTTGAGGGTTCTTTTGATTTCAGAATCAAAATTTAAGTCAGCGTAAATTGTTGAATTCTTTTTTTTAATGTTTTCAAGTTTGATTTTTGAAAACGCAAAGCCGGCTTTTTCTTTCTCTGATATTTCTTGGTTTAAGAAATTCTCAAGCTCAGTGTAGGGAATGATTATGCTGTCTTTTGTGTTTTCTTTTGAATTATAAAAAAAACTATTTGCTCCTATATATATATGTATTTCCTTGATTTTTGTTTTTAAATCGATCAGAGCAGTATAAGTGGAGTCGTTTGTTTTTTTGTTTTCTAATATTTTAGAATCTGTATAGCCTTGTTTTGTGAGTTTGTTTAATACAGCTGAAATTTCGTTATTTAGCGATTTTATGTTAGGGTGTTTTTTTATGTAAAGAATCGAGTCAATGGTTTGGTTTTGTTTTTTGTTGATTCCATTTATGTTAAGGTAGAAAGATTGCGCAAAACAATTTGATGATAGGAGTAAAATGAATATGTAATATAATTGTTTCAAATGCAATCGGTTTGTTAGTTAAATGTAAAGCAAATATCTAATGTTTCTTTGTGAAATCATAGATATAAATAATGTTGTTGAAAATTAATGATTTAACGTTTGTATAGTGAAAAATATTTTATACATTTGCAACCCCGTAAAAAGCGGGAATTTAATAAACATAATAATTTTTAGTATTAATTATGCCAACAATTCAACAATTAGTAAGAACAGGAAGAACTCAGATCACTAAGAAGAGTAAATCGGTTGCTTTAGATTCTTGTCCTCAAAGAAGAGGGGTTTGTACGCGTGTTTACACTACTACACCAAAAAAACCAAACTCTGCAATGCGTAAAGTTGCGCGTGTACGTTTGACAAATGGTAATGAGGTGAATGCTTACATCCCAGGAGAAGGACATAATCTACAAGAGCACTCGATAGTATTAGTGCGAGGTGGAAGGGTAAAAGATTTACCAGGTGTTAGATATCATATCGTTCGTGGAGCGCTTGATACGTCAGGTGTTGCAGGAAGAACGCAAAGAAGATCTAAGTACGGTGCTAAACGCCCAAAAGAAGCAAAAAAGTAATTTAAAAACTTTTAAGAAAAAGACATGAGAAAAAGAGCGGCAAAGAAAAGACCACTTTTACCGGATCCAAGGTTTAATGACCAATTAGTTACACGTTTTGTGAACAACTTAATGTGGGATGGTAAGAAATCTACAGCTTTTAAAGTATTTTATGATGCAATTGATATCATTGAAACTAAAAAGCAAAATGATGAGAAGACTTCATTGGAGATCTGGAAAGATGCTTTAACAAACGTTATGCCTCACGTAGAAGTACGTAGCCGTAGAGTTGGTGGAGCTACATTCCAAATTCCAATGCAGATTCGTCCAGACAGAAAAATTTCTATGGCAATGAAGTGGTTGATACTTTATTCTAGAAGAAGAAATGAAAAATCTATGGCACAGCGTTTAGCTTCTGAGTGTTTAGCAGCTGCTAAAGAAGAAGGTGCTGCAGTTAAGAAAAGAATGGATACTCACAAAATGGCAGAAGCTAACAAAGCATTCTCTCACTTTAGATTTTAATTCGTAAGAAATGGCTAGAGATTTAAAATATACAAGAAATATCGGAATCGCTGCTCATATTGATGCTGGTAAGACAACAACAACTGAGCGTATTCTTTTTTATACTGGAAAGTCACATAAAATTGGTGAGGTGCACGATGGTGCTGCAACAATGGACTGGATGGCTCAAGAGCAGGAAAGAGGTATTACAATTACTTCTGCTGCTACAACTTGTACTTGGAACTTCCCAACTGTACAAGGTAAAGTTATTCCAGAATCATTGCCTTACCACTTTAATATTATTGATACTCCTGGACACGTTGACTTTACTGTAGAGGTAAACCGTTCTTTACGTGTACTTGATGGTTTAGTTTTCTTATTTAGTGCTGTTGATGGTGTTGAGCCTCAATCAGAAACTAACTGGAGACTTGCTGATCAATATAGAGTTCCTCGTATGGGATTCGTAAATAAAATGGACCGTCAAGGTGCTAACTTCTTGGCTGTATGTGGACAGGTTAAAGATATGTTGAAATCGAATGCGGTTGCAATTACTTTGCCTATTGGTGATGAAGCAGATTTTAAAGGTATTGTTGACTTAGTTAAAAATCAAGCTATTGTATGGCATGATGAAACTCAAGGGGCTACTTTTGATGTTGTGGATATCCCAGCTGATATGGTTGATGATGTTAAGCATTACCGTTCTATTCTTATCGAAGAGATTGCAACTTATGATGAAAATCTTTTAGATAAGTACATGGAAGATGAAAATTCTATTACTGAAGAAGAAATCAATAACGCTTTAAGAGCGGCTACTATTGATATGGCAATCATTCCAATGCTTGCTGGTTCTTCATTCAAAAACAAAGGTGTTCAATTTATGTTGGATGCAGTTTGTAAATATTTGCCATCTCCATTAGATAAAGAAGGTATTGAAGGGATTCATCCCGATGATGCTGAGTTATTAGAAGAAGATCAAACTAAGATCATCCGTAGACCAGATGTAAAAGAGCCGTTCGCTGCTTTGGCATTTAAAATTGCTACTGACCCATTCGTAGGTCGTTTAGCTTTCTTCCGTGCTTACTCTGGACGTTTAGATGCTGGTTCTTATGTTTTAAATACTCGTTCTGGTAACAAAGAGAGAATCTCTCGTATTTACCAAATGCACGCTAACAAACAAAATCCAATCGAATTTATTGAGGCTGGGGATATTGGAGCTGCTGTAGGATTTAAAGATATCAAAACTGGAGATACTTTATCTGATGAAAAACATCCAATTATCTTGGAATCTATGAAATTCCCAGAGCCAGTAATTGGTATCGCTATTGAGCCTAAAACTAAAGCGGATGTTGATAAAATGGGTATGGCTTTAGCTAAATTAGCTGAAGAGGATCCAACGTTTACTGTAAGAACTGACGAGGCTTCAGGTCAAACTATTATTTCTGGTATGGGTGAGCTTCACTTAGATATCTTAGTTGATCGTATGAAACGTGAGTTTAAGGTAGAGGTTAATCAAGGTGAGCCGCAAGTAGAGTACAAAGAGGCGTTTACTAAATCTGCTCAACATAGAGAAACTTACAAAAAACAATCTGGAGGTCGTGGTAAATTCGGTGATATCGTATTTAGAATCGAACCTGCTGATGAAGTTGACGGTAAAGTTCCTGTAGGATTACAGTTTGTTAATGAGGTAAAAGGTGGTAACGTTCCTAAAGAATATATCCCTGCTGTTGAAAAAGGTTTCCGTGAGGCTATGAAAACAGGTCCGTTAGCTGGATATGCTGTTGATAGTTTAAAAGTGACTTTATTAGACGGATCTTTCCATCCTGTGGATTCTGATGCTCTTTCTTTTGAATTAGCTGCTAGAATGGGTTATAAGGAATCTGGACGTGCTGCTGGAGCTGTTATTCTTGAGCCAATCATGAAAATCGAAGTTATTACTCCTGAAGAAAACATGGGTGATATCGTTGGTGACTTGAACCGTCGTAGAGGTCAGGTTAATGATATGGGTGATAGAAATGGTGCTAAAACTATCAAAGCTGATGTGCCTTTATCAGAAATGTTTGGTTATGTAACTACATTAAGAACATTATCTTCTGGTAGAGCTACTTCGACAATGGAGTTTTCTCACTATGCAGAAACACCTTCTAATATTTCAGAAGAGGTAATCAAAAAAGCAAAAGGTAACGCTTAATTTTAAGAAAATGAGTCAAAAAATCAGAATAAAACTAAAATCTTACGATCACATGTTGGTAGATAAATCTGCTGAAAAGATCGTAAAAACAGTAAAAACTACTGGAGCAGTTGTAACAGGTCCAATTCCGTTGCCAACTCACAAAAAACTTTTCACTGTATTGCGTTCTCCGCACGTTAACAAAAAAGCGAGAGAGCAATTTGAAGTAATGTCATACAAGAGATTGATTGATATTTATTCATCTTCATCTAAAACTATTGATGCTTTAATGAAACTTGAATTGCCAAGTGGAGTTGAAGTTGAGATCAAAGTATAATTTTTTTTATATTTTTTTATATAAAAAGCGAGACATTTTTTGTCTCGCTTTTTTTGTTTTTAAAAGTCGCTTTTTGGATTTTGAGAAGTTAAAGTTTTGTATTTTTTAGAATCTTTTGAATTTTGGTAAAGTCCTTTGTTATAGGGGTGTTCGAGTTTTTTTTGTTGCGAATTTACTAGCTAATTGTTAAGTGAAAAATATTTTTAGGGTGAATAAATGGGCTTTGGTTTTGGTGTGAATATGGTTTGTTTTTGTGTTGTTTTGATGCTTGGATTTTGATAATGAGCGATTTAATTTTTGTAACTGTTTGGTTTATTCAATTTTAATATCTACTTTTGCACTCCCTGTTTGGAAATTTCTGTTATTTTCAAATTGAAGGGAATTTTAGTAATTAATAATTAATATTTATGTCTGGGTTAATTGGTAAGAAAATCGGCATGACTAGTATTTTTGACGAAAACGGGAAAAACATTCCTTGTACAGTAATCGAAGCTGGTCCATGCGTTGTTACCCAAGTCAGAACCAACGAGGTTGACGGGTATGAAGCGTTGCAACTTGGTTTCGATGACAAAAACGAGAAACATTCTACTAAAGCTGCTTTAGGGCACTTTAAAAAAGCTGGAACTGTTGCTAAGAAAAAAGTCGTTGAATTCCAAGATTTTGCAACTGAACAAAAATTAGGAGATCTTATTGATGTTACTATTTTTGAAGAAGGAGAATTTGTAGATGTACAAGGTGTGTCTAAAGGTAAAGGTTTCCAAGGTGTTGTTAAACGTCACGGTTTTGGTGGTGTTGGACAAGCTACTCATGGTCAGCACAACCGTTTAAGAGCGCCAGGTTCTGTAGGAGCTTCTTCTTATCCATCTAGAGTATTCAAAGGAATGCGTATGGCTGGAAGAATGGGAGGAGAAAATGTAAAAGTTCAAAACCTTAGAGTTTTAAAAGTAGTTGCTGAGAAGAATCTACTTGTTGTTAAAGGATGTATTCCTGGGCATAAAAACTCTTATGTAATCATTCAGAAGTAATGGAAGTAAAAGTATTAGATTTCAACGGAAAAGATACTGGAAGAAAAGTTCAACTTTCTGATTCAGTATTCGCAATTGAACCAAACAATCACGCTGTATATCTTGATGTTAAGCAATATCTTGCTAATCAAAGACAGGGTACTCATAAAGCTAAAGAAAGAGCTGAAGTAACTGGAAGTACACGTAAGATTAAAAAACAAAAAGGAACTGGTACTGCGCGTGCAGGAAGTGTTAAGAGTCCATTGTTTAAAGGTGGTGGAACAGTTTTCGGACCAAGACCAAGAAGTTATTCATTTAAATTGAATAAAGGCTTAAAGAGATTAGCTAGAAAATCAGCTTTCTCAATCAAAGCAAAAGAGTCAAATATTGTAGTTTTAGAAGACTTTAATTTTGAGACACCAAACACTAAAAATTTCATTAACGTTTTGAAAGCTTTAGGGTTAGAGAATAAAAAATCTTTATTTGTGTTGGGTGAGTCAAATAAAAACGTATATTTGTCGTCACGTAATTTAAAGGCTTCAAATGTCGTAACTAGCTCAGAATTAAGCACTTACGCAATATTAAACGCTAACAATTTAGTGCTTTTGGAAGGTTCTTTAGAGTTAATTGAAGAAAATTTAAGTAAATAATAGGAATATGAGCATTATTATTAGACCTATAGTAACGGAAAAAGTAACCAAAGAAAGTGAAGTTCTAAACCGCTTCGGATTCGTTGTTAACAAAAAAGCGAACAAAGTTGAAATTAAGAAAGCTGTTGAGGCTGCTTATGGAGTAACTATCGTTTCTGTTAACACTATGAATGTGAGACCAGATAGATCTACTAAATACACTAAAAGTGGTTTAATCAGTGGAAAGACAAATGCTTATAAAAAAGCAATTGTACAAGTACAAGAAGGAGAAACAATTGATTTTTACAACAATATCTAAGATAGAAAAATGTCAGTAAGAAAATTAAAACCTATTACCCCGGGTCAGCGATTTAGAGTTGTGAATGGTTATGACGCTATTACAACTGATAAGCCGGAACGCTCTTTGATAGCGCCGATAAAAAACTCAGGAGGTAGAAATAGTCAAGGAAAGATGACCATGCGTTATACGGGTGGTGGTCACAAGCAGAGATATCGTATCATCGATTTCAAAAGAACTAAAGATGGAATTCCAGCTACAGTGAAATCAATCGAATACGATCCAAATCGTACTGCATTTATCGCTTTATTAGCTTATGCTGATGGAGAGAAAACTTATATTATCGCTCAAAACGGATTGAAAGTTGGTCAGAAATTAGTTTCTGGACCAGAGTCTCAACCAGAAATCGGTAATACATTACCTTTAAGCAGAATTCCTCTTGGAACTGTTATATCTTGTATTGAGTTACGTCCAGGACAAGGAGCTGTTATTGCTCGTTCAGCTGGAACTTTTGCTCAGTTAATGGCAAGAGACGGGAAATACGCAACAATTAAAATGCCATCAGGTGAGACAAGATTAATCTTGTTAACTTGTTCAGCTACAATTGGAGCTGTTTCTAACTCTGACCACCAATTAGTTGTATCTGGAAAAGCAGGTAGAACAAGATGGTTAGGAAGAAGACCTAGAACTAGACCAGTAGCGATGAACCCTGTTGATCACCCTATGGGAGGTGGTGAAGGACGTTCTTCTGGAGGGCACCCACGTTCAAGAAACGGATTGCCAGCTAAAGGTTACAGAACTCGTTCTAAGAAAAACCCGAGTAACAAGTATATCGTAGAACGTAGAAAGAAATAATAAGATATGGCACGTTCATTAAAAAAAGGACCTTTCGTTCATTATAAATTAGACAAGAAAGTTCAAGAAAACGTAGAGAGTGGTAAAAATGCAGTTGTTAAGACTTGGTCTAGAGCTTCAATGATTACTCCAGATTTCGTTGGACAAACTATCGCAGTTCATAACGGTCGTCAATTTGTACCAGTTTACGTAACAGAAAACATGGTAGGTCACAAATTAGGAGAGTTTTCGCCAACTAGATCTTTTAGAGGTCATGCTGGAGCAAAAAATAAAGGTAAAAAATAAAAGAAGCAATGGGAGTTCGTAAAAGAGAAACAGCAGATGCGAGAAAAGAGGCTAATAAGTCTATCGCTTTCGCAAAATTGAATAACTGCCCTACTTCACCTAGAAAAATGCGCTTAGTAGCGGACTTGGTAAGAGGTCAGAAGGTAGAAAGAGCACTTAACATCTTAAGATTCAGTTCTAAAGAAGCTTCAAGAAAATTAGAAAAACTATTATTATCTGCAATCAATAACTGGGAGCAAAAAAATAGTGAAGGTAATTTAGAAGAAGCTGGATTATTTGTTAAAGAGATCAGAGTAGATGGTGGAATGATGTTGAAAAGACTTCGTCCAGCTCCACAAGGTCGTGCACACAGAATAAGAAAACGTTCTAACCACGTAACAATCGTGCTTGGAGCTATCAATAACACACAAAGCAATTCTTAAGCAGCATGGGACAAAAGACAAATCCAATTGGAAATAGACTTGGTATCATCAGAGGATGGGACTCAAACTGGTATGGTGGAAATGATTACGGCGATAAATTAGCTGAAGATCACAAAATCAGAAAGTATATCCATGCTCGTTTATCAAAAGCTAGTGTATCAAAAGTAATCATCGAGAGAACTTTGAAACTTGTAACCGTTACTATCACTACTGCTAGACCTGGTATCATTATCGGAAAAGGTGGACAAGAGGTAGACAAGTTAAAAGAAGAACTTAAGAAAGTTACTGACAAAGAGGTTCAAATTAACATCTTTGAAATTAAAAGACCTGAGCTAGATGCTTATCTTGTGGCTACAAGCATCGCTCGTCAAATCGAAAGCCGTATTTCTTACAGACGTGCAATCAAAATGGCTATTGCTGCTTCTATGCGTATGAACGCTGAAGGTATCAAAGTTTTGATTTCTGGTCGTTTGAATGGTGCAGAGATGGCGCGTTCAGAAGGTTTCAAAGAAGGTAGAATTCCTCTATCAACTTTCAGAGCTGATATTGATTATGCTTTGGCTGAAGCTCACACTACTTACGGTAGAATGGGTATCAAAGTATGGATCATGAAAGGTGAAGTTTACGGTAAGAGAGAACTTTCTCCACTTGCTGGAATGGACAAAAAACAATCTGGTACAGGTGGTGGAAAAGGTGGAGATGCTCCTAGAGGCAAATCTAACTTTAACAAAGGTGGAAAACCAGACGCTCGTAAAAGAAAGTAAATTTTTAAACTAAAGAAAAATGTTACAGCCTAAAAGAACAAAATACCGTAAGGTACAAAAAGGTAGAATGAAGGGTAACTCTCAAAGAGGGCATGAACTTTCAAATGGAATGTTTGGTATTAAATCTGTACATGAAGATGGAATGTTCTTAACATCTCGTCAAATCGAAGCTGCGCGTATCGCTGCAACTCGTTACATGAAGAGAGAAGGACAATTGTGGATTAAAATTTTCCCAGACAAACCTATCACTAAGAAGCCTCTTGAAGTACGTATGGGTAAAGGTAAAGGAGCAGTTGAATATTGGGCTGCTGTTGTTAAACCAGGAAGAATTATGTTTGAAGTTGGAGGAGTTCCATTGTCAGTTGCAAAAGAGGCTTTACGTCTTGCAGCTCAAAAACTTCCAGTAAAAACTAAGTTCGTCGTTGCTAGAGATTTCGAAGCATAATTTATATTTATTATGAAACAATCAGAAATAAAAGATCTTTCTGCAGCGGAGTTGCAAGAAAAGCTTAGTCAAACTAAGAAAGTATATGCTGACCTAAAAATGGCTCACGCTATTTCTCCAATTGCTAACCCACTTCAAATTAGAAGCGTTAGAAGAACAGTTGCAAGATTGGCTACAGAGTTAACTAAAAGAGAGTTACAATAATTGTATTCTGCTGAAAGATGGAAGAAAAAAGAAATTTAAGAAAAGAAAGAATAGGTGTTGTTACTTCAAATAAGATGGATAAATCTATCGTTATTTCAGAAGTAAGAAAAGTAAAACACCCATTATACGGTAAGTTCGTGTTGAAAACTAAGAAATATGTTGCACACGACGAAACAAACGACTGTAACATTGGAGATACTGTAAGAATTAGCGAAACGCGTCCTTTAAGTAAAACAAAATGTTGGAGATTAGTTGAAATCTTAGAAAGAGCTAAATAATTATGGTACAACAAGAATCAAGACTAAAAGTAGCAGATAACACGGGAGCTAAAGAAGTTTTAACTATTCGTGTTTTAGGAGGTACTAAAAGAAGATATGCCTCTGTTGGTGACAAAATTGTAGTTTCTATCAAAGATGCAACTCCAAACGGAAACGTGAAAAAAGGAGCTGTTTCAACTGCAGTTGTTGTACGTACTAAAAAAGAAGTGAGAAGAGCTGATGGTTCTTATATCCGTTTCGATGACAATGCATGTGTTCTTTTGAATGCTGCAGGGGAAATGAGAGGAACTCGTGTTTTTGGTCCGGTAGCAAGAGAACTTCGTGAAAAACAATTCATGAAAATTGTATCATTAGCACCAGAAGTGCTTTAATTCGTTTTAAGATGATAAAGCTAAAAATAAAATCAGGAGATATCGTAAGAGTTATTGCTGGAGACCATAAAGGTGCTGAAGGTAAAGTTTTACGTGTTTACCGTGAAAAAAACAAAGCGATCGTTGAAGGTGTAAACATGGTTTCTAAACATACTAAACCAAGTGCTAAAAACCCTCAAGGTGGTATCGTTAAGAAAGAGGCTTCTATTCAAATTTCTAACATTGCTTTAATTGATCCTAAAACTAAGGAGACAACTAGAGTAGGTATTAGAGTAGAAGGAGATAAGAAAGTAAGATTTTCAAAAAAATCTAATCAAGTACTATAGTAATGGCATATACACCTAGACTAAAAGAAGAATATAAGAGTAGAGTAATCTCTGCTCTTAAAGAAGAGTTCGGATATACAAACGTAATGCAAGTTCCTAAACTTGAAAAAATCGTTTTGAGCCGTGGAGTTGGTGCAGCTGTATCTGATAAAAAACTTATTGACTATGCAGTTGATGAGTTAACAAAGATCACTGGACAAAAAGCAGTTTCTACAATCTCTAAAAAAGACGTTGCGTCTTTCAAATTGAGAAAAGGAATGCCTATTGGAGCAAAAGTTACTTTACGTGGAGAAAGAATGTATGAGTTTTTAGATAGACTTATTACTTCTGCTTTACCACGTGTTAGAGATTTTGGTGGTATTAAAGCTACTGGTTTCGACGGAAGAGGTAACTACAATCTTGGAGTTTTAGAGCAAATCATTTTCCCAGAAATTGATATTGACAAAGTAAACAAAATTTCAGGAATGGATATTACTTTTGTTACTACTGCAAAAACAGACAAGGAAGCAAAGTCATTATTGGCTGAATTAGGATTACCTTTTAAAAAGAATTAAGACATGGCTAAAGAATCAATGAAAGCCCGCGAGGTGAAAAGAGAGAAAACGGTAGCTAAGTATGCTGAGAAGAGAAAAGCTTTATTAGAAGCTGGAGACTACGAAGGTTTACAAAGATTACCTAAAAATGCTTCACCAGTTCGTTTACATAATCGTTGTAAATTAACAGGTAGACCTAGAGGTTATATCCGTCAATTCGGTATTTCACGTGTAACTTTCCGTGAAATGGCTAACAATGGATTAATTCCTGGTGTGAAAAAAGCCAGCTGGTAATTTAAAAAAGTTTATAAATTGATTAAAGGTTCAGGAGGCAGAGTGCTTCCTGAAAACCATAATCGCAATCAAATACATATGTATACAGATCCTATTGCAGATTATTTGACTAGAGTTCGTAATGCTGTGGCTGCAAACCACAAAGTTGTTGAGATTCCAGCATCTAATCTAAAAAAAGAAATAACTAAGATCTTATTTGATCAAGGTTACATCTTAAGTTACAAATTTGAGCAGAACACAGTTCAAGGTTCTATCAAAATTGCTTTAAAGTACGATAAAGATACTAAAGAGCCTGTAATTAAAGATATTCAAAGAATTAGTAAACCTGGTTTACGTAAGTACGCAGGTGCTGCCAAATTACCAAGAATCCTTAACGGATTAGGAATTGCGATCGTTTCTACATCAAAAGGTTTGATGACTGGAAAACAAGCGAAGCAGTTAAATGTAGGTGGTGAAGTAATTTGTTACGTATACTAATTTTAAACACTAGATAAGATGTCAAGAATAGGTAAAAGCCCAATTGTAATTCCTGCTGGTGTAACTGTTGAAGTTAAAGACGGTAGTATTACAGTAAAAGGAAAAAAAGGTCAACTAACTCAGGAGTTTTCGGACGTAACTGTAAATGTTGAAGGTGATCAAATCGTAGTAGAGAGATCATCTGATTATAAAGACCAAAGAGCAAAACACGGATTATACAGAGCATTAATCAGTAACATGATTGTTGGTGTATCTGAAGGTTTTACAAAAGAACTTGAATTAGTTGGAGTTGGTTATAGAGCTTCAAACCAAGGACAAAAGTTAGATTTAGCTCTTGGATATTCTCACAATATTGTTTTAGAAATTGCTCCAGAAGTATCTTTAGAAACAATATCTGAAAAAGGTAAGAACCCAATCGTAAAATTAACATCATTTGATAAACAACTTTTAGGACAAGTTGCTGCGAAAATCAGAGGTTTCCGTAAGCCAGAGCCATACAAAGGAAAAGGTGTTAAATTTGTGGGTGAAGTATTAAGAAGAAAAGCAGGTAAATCAGCTTAAAATATAAGATTATGTCATTAACAAAATCTGAAAGAAGACAGAGAATTAAATTCAGAATTAGAAAATCGGTTAGTGGTACTGCTGCAAGACCTAGACTTTCTGTTTTTAGAAGTAATAAAGAAATTTACGCTCAAATCATTGATGATGTAAATGGAGTTACTATCTTAGCTGCATCTTCTAGAGAAAAAGAAATAGGAAAAGGTACTAACGTTGAAGTAGCTGCTGCTGTTGGAAAACTAGTTGCGGAGAAAGCGTTAAAAGCTGGGATTGATACCATCACTTTTGATAGAGGTGGATATTTATATCACGGTCGTATTAAATCATTAGCAGAAGGCGCAAGAGCCGCTGGACTTAAATTCTAATATATTATGTCTAAATACAAAAATGTAGAATTGGTAAAACCTAGTGGTCTTGAATTAAAAGATCGTCTAGTTAGTGTTAATCGTGTTACTAAAGTTACAAAAGGAGGTAGAGCTTTCGGTTTTTCTGCTATTGTAGTTGTAGGTGATGAAAATGGAGTAGTAGGTCACGGATTAGGGAAATCTAAAGACGTATCTGAAGCAATTGCGAAAGCAGTAGAAGATGCTAAGAAAAATTTAGTTAGAATTCCTTTAAATGGTCAATCTGTTCCTCACGAACAAAAAGGTAAATTTGGTGGTGCACGCGTATTCTTAATTCCAGCGTCTCATGGTACTGGAGTTATTGCTGGTGGAGCTGTTCGTTCAGTTCTTGAGTCAGTAGGTATTCACGATGTATTGTCTAAATCTCAAGGATCATCAAATCCACATAACGTAGTAAAAGCAACTTTTGATGCTTTATTGCAAATGAGAAGCGCTCACACTGTTGCAAAACAAAGAGGTGTTTCTTTAGAGAAAGTTTTTAAAGGTTAATTCAAGGAAATTATGGCTAAATTATTAGTAAAACAAGTAAGAAGCAAAATCAACTGTCCTCTTTCTCAAAAGAGAGGGTTGGAAGCTTTAGGTCTACGTAAAATTGGACAAGTTGTGGAGCACGAGTCAAATCCTGCTATCCTTGGGATGATAAACAAAGTTAAACACTTAGTTTCTGTTGAAGAAGCTAAATAACAAATACTGTTATGAATTTAAGTAACTTACAACCTGCTGAAGGATCTACACACAATCAAAATAAAAGATTAGGTAGAGGAGAAGGTTCTGGAAAAGGTGGTACCGCTGCACGTGGACACAAAGGAGCAAAATCTCGTTCTGGTTATTCTAAAAAGATCGGTTTTGAGGGAGGGCAGATGCCACTTCAAAGACGTGTACCTAAGTTTGGTTTCAAAAACATCAACCGTAAAGAATACGAAGGTGTTAATTTAGATACTCTTCAATTATTAGTTGATAACGGTGCAATTACTGATTCTGTTTCTATGACAGATTTCGTAGCAAATCGCTTAGCTTCTAAAAATGAAATCGTAAAGATTTTAGGTAGAGGAGAATTGAAAGCAAAATTAAAAGTAACTGCCCACAAATTTACTGCTACTGCAAAAGCTGCTATCGAAGCTGCTGGTGGAGAAGCTGTAACTATATAACTTATCTATTAAGATGAAGAAATTTATTGAATCAATAAGTAATGTTTGGAAAATCGAAGAACTAAAGAATAGAATCTTAATTACTTTAGGATTACTTTTAGTATATCGTTTTGGAGCACACGTTACGCTTCCTGGAATTGACGCAACGCAATTGACTGGTTTAGCGGGACAAACTAAAAATGGTCTAGGATCTATTCTAGACATGTTCACCGGGGGTGCTTTCTCTAAGGCTTCAGTTTTTGCCTTAGGTATCATGCCTTATATTTCTGCGTCTATTGTTGTTCAGTTGATGGGGATTGCGATTCCATATTTACAAAAACTTCAAAATGATGGGGAAAGTGGTAGAAAAAAGATTAATCAAATCACTCGTTGGTTGACAATCGCTATCACATTGGTTCAAGGTCCAACTTATATCTATAATTTATACAGAACATTGCCTAGTAATGCATTTTTGCTAGGCTTTAATTCTCCTGAATTTTTGTTCTCGTCTGTTATCATTTTAGTTACTGGTACAATTTTTGCTATGTGGCTGGGTGAGAAAATTACAGATAAAGGTATTGGAAATGGTATTTCATTGTTAATTATGGTTGGTATTTTAGCTCGTTTACCACAAGCTTTTATCCAAGAGTTTACAACTCGTGTTACCAATAACAATGGAGGTCCAATGTTATTAGTTATTGAAATTATTGTGTGGTTATTAGTTATCATTTCTTGTGTATTGCTTACAATGGCAGTACGTAGAATCCCTGTTCAGTATGCGCGTCGTACAACTACAGGAGATTACGAGCAAGATTTGGCAGGAGGTAATAGACAATGGATTCCTCTAAAGCTTAATGCTTCTGGAGTTATGCCAATTATTTTTGCTCAGGCAATTATGTTTATTCCTGCGGCTGTAGCTGGATTGTCTAAATCAGATACATCACAATCTATTGTTGGTGCATTTAGTAATATGTTTGGTTTCTGGTATAATTTTGTTTTTGCAACTTTAATTATTGTATTTACATTCTTTTATACTGCGATCACTGTACCTACTAACAAAATGGCTGATGATTTAAAGAGAAGCGGCGGTTTTATCCCTGGAGTTCGTCCTGGAGCAGAAACTTCTGATTTCCTTGATAAAGTGATGTCTTTAATAACTTTCCCAGGATCTTTATTCCTTGCTTTGATTGCTGTGTTCCCAGCTATTGTTGTAAGTATTATGGATGTACAACAATCTTGGGCAATGTTTTTTGGAGGTACCTCATTAATAATTATGGTTGGTGTTGCAATAGATACTATTCAACAAATCAATTCATACTTGTTAAACAAACATTATGATGGTTTAATGAAGACTGGTAAAAATAGAAAAGCGGTAGCTTAATATATTTATGGCAAAACAATCAGCAATAGAACAAGACGGATCAATCATTGAAGCATTATCAAATGCGATGTTCCGTGTAGAGTTAGAAAATGGACATATTGTAATTGCTCATATTTCTGGTAAAATGCGAATGCATTACATCAAATTATTACCTGGTGATAAAGTGAAACTAGAAATGAGTCCTTACGATTTGTCAAAAGCAAGAATTACTTATCGATATTAAAGGATATTCACTATGAAAGTTAGAGCATCAGTAAAAAAGAGAAGTGCCGAGTGCATTATCGTGCGTAGAAAAGGGAGACTGTACGTAATAAACAAAAAGAATCCTAGATTTAAACAAAGACAAGGATAATTATGGCAAGAATAGCAGGGGTAGATATCCCAAAAAACAAAAGAGGTGTTATCGCACTTACCTACATCTTTGGATTAGGAAAAAGTAGAGCTATTGAGATTTTAGAAAAAGCTCAAGTTAGCCAAGATAAAAAAGTTCAAGATTGGAATGATGATGAGATCGGAGCAATTCGTGAAGCTGTTTCATTTTACAAAATCGAAGGAGAATTACGTTCTGAAATTTCTTTAAACATTAAACGTTTAATGGATATTGGATGTTACAGAGGTATTCGTCATAGATCTGGTCTTCCATTAAGAGGACAAAGAACTAAAAACAACTCAAGAACAAGAAAAGGTAAAAGAAAAACTGTTGCTAACAAGAAAAAAGCAACTAAATAATAAGTAATATGGCTAAAGCAACTGCAAAAAAACGTAAAGTTATCGTTGAATCAACGGGTGAGGCTCATATTTCTGCCACTTTTAATAACATTATTATTTCTTTGACTAATAAGAAAGGTGAAGTTATCTCTTGGTCTTCAGCTGGTAAAATGGGTTTCAGAGGTTCTAAAAAGAACACTCCTTATGCAGCTCAAATGGCAGCAGAAGATTGCGCTAAAGTAGCACTTGAGGCAGGACTTAAAAAAGTGAAAGTTTATGTAAAAGGACCAGGTAACGGACGTGAGTCTGCTATCCGTTCTATTCATAACGGTGGAATTGAAGTTACTGAAATTATTGATGTTACTCCAATGCCACACAACGGATGTCGTCCTCCAAAAAGACGTAGAGTTTAATTTTTTATTTTTATAGTATAAACAAGGTAGAACATAGATTATCGAAGGATTAGACCTGAATTCATAATTTCTACCTTAAAATTTTTTTTAAAATGGCAAGATATACTGGTCCTAAAACCAAAATCGCTCGTAAATTTGGCGAGGCAATCTTCGGAGATGATAAATCTTTCGAAAAAAGAAATTACCCACCTGGACAACACGGGATGGCTAAAAAAAGAGGAAAAAAATCTGAGTACGCTGTTCAGTTAATGGAAAAGCAAAAAGCTAAATATTCTTACGGAATTTTAGAAAAACAATTCAGAAATTTATTCGAAAAAGCATCAGCGACTAAAGGAGTAACTGGTGAAGTTTTATTACAATTATGCGAAGCAAGATTAGATAATGTTGTTTTTAGAATGGGAATTGCTCCATCTAGAAGAGGTGCGCGTCAAATCGTTTCTCACAGACACATTACTGTAAATGGAGAGGTTGTTAATATTCCTTCTTACCACCTTAAGCCTGGTGATAAAGTTGCAGTTCGTGAAAAATCTAAATCTTTAGAAGCTATCGAACGTTCTTTATCAAATTCAAGTCATGTTTATGAATGGATTACTTGGAATAATGATCTTAAAGAAGGAACTTTCGTTTCTGTACCTGCGAGACTTCAAATTCCAGAAAACATTAAAGAACAATTAATCGTAGAGTTGTACAACAAATAATAATTGACTTAGTCGAAATTTATGGCAATATTTAATTTTCAAAAGCCCGATAAAGTTATCATGATCGATTCAACCGATTTTGAAGGTAAATTTGAGTTTAGACCTTTAGAACCTGGTTACGGATTGACAGTTGGTAATGCACTTAGAAGAGTTTTGCTTTCAGCGTTAGAAGGTTATGCAATTACATCTGTTCGTATCGAAGGTGTAGATCATGAGTTTTCTACTATTTCAGGTGTTGTTGAGGATGTTACCGAAATTATCCTTAATCTAAAACAAGTACGTTTCAAACGTCAGATTGAAGATATCGATAATGAATCAGTTACTATTTCTGTTTCTGGTAAAGATCAATTAACAGCAGGTGATTTTCAAAAATTTATCTCAGGTTTTCAAGTTTTGAATCCAGACCTTGTTATCTGTAATTTAGATTCTAAAATCAAATTGAACTTCGATTTAACAATCGAGAAAGGTAGAGGATACGTTCCTGCTGAAGAGAACAAAAAACAGAATGCTGCAATTGGAACAATTTTTACAGATTCTATTTTTACTCCGGTAAAAAATGTAAAATATGCAATCGAAAATTTCCGTGTAGAGCAAAAAACAGATTACGAAAAATTAGTTTTTGAAATCAAAACTGATGGATCTATTAATCCAAAAGATGCTCTTACTGAAGCTGCTAAAGTTTTAATTCACCATTTCATGTTATTCTCTGACGAAAGAATTACACTTGAGGCTGACGAAATTGCACAAACAGAATCGTATGATGAAGAGTCATTGCATATGAGACAATTGCTTAAAACTAAGCTTGTTGATATGGATTTATCTGTGAGAGCATTAAATTGCTTGAAAGCGGCTGAAGTTGATACACTTGGTGATTTAGTATCGTTCAATAAAAATGACCTAATGAAATTCCGTAATTTTGGTAAAAAATCTTTAACTGAACTTGATGAACTTGTTGCAGTGAAGAATTTAACTTTCGGAATGGATTTAGCTAAATACAAATTAGATAAAGAATAATTTACTTCATATTTTGCTCTCCATGGTGGATCGTAGCAAGATGAAGATAAAAAAAACACGTCATGAGACACGGAAAAAAATTCAACCACTTAAGTAGACAGACTGGACATAGAAAAGCTATGTTGGCTAATATGGCTTGTTCTCTTATCGAGCACAAACGTATTAACACTACTGTTGCTAAAGCTAAAGCGCTTAAACAATTTGTTGAGCCTTTAATCACAAAATCAAAAGAGGATACGACTCACAATCGTCGTATTGTTTTTGCTTACTTACGTAACAAATACGCTGTAACTGATTTGTTCAGAGATGTTGCTGCTAAAGTAGGTGACCGTCCAGGTGGATACACTCGTATCATTAAAGTTGGAAATCGTTTGGGAGATAACGCTGATATGGCGATGATCGAACTTGTTGACTTCAATGAACTTTACAACGGAGGTAAAAAAGAAGTTAAAAAAGCTAAAAGCCGTCGTGGTGGTAAAGCTAAAAAAGCTGAAACTGCTGCTCCAGAAGCTCCTGCTGCTGAAACAGAAACGACTACTGAAGCTTCTGAATAATTATGAAAGTAATCATTCTATAAAAATCAAGGATAAACTAATTTTTAGTTTATCCTTTTTTTTTGATTTTTTTGAAACGGCAGAAATGTAACTTATTTAAAATGATAGGTTTTATTTTTACGAATGAAAGTTTTAAAAAATCTTGGAAGGGCTATTTTAAAGAAGTAAATTTGCAAAATTCTAATTACATTTAAAACCGTTATTTTGGTTTTATAACTTGATTAAAAAAACAATACAAATTAAATAATGAAATACACAACACGACAAAGCGCCATTTTATTACTTAGTGATGGAACAATCTTTCACGGAAAATCTATCGGAATCAGCGGTAAAACTTTCGGTGAAGTTTGTTTTAATACGGGAATGACTGGATATCAGGAAATTTTTACTGATCCTTCTTATTTCGGGCAAATTATGGTTGCTACAAATACACATATCGGAAACTATGGTGTTAATGATTCTGAAGTTGAATCTGATAGTATTAAAATTGCCGGTTTAGTTTGTAAAAACTTTAGTTTTAATTATTCTAGAGAAAATGCTTCTGGAAGTTTAGAAGATTATTTCACTAAACAAAATTTGATCTGTATTTCTGATGTTGATACGCGTGCACTTGTAAGCTATATCCGTGACAATGGCGCAATGAATGCTGTTATTTGTACAGATGGAACTTCAATCGAGGATTTAAAGAAGGAATTGGCTAATGTGCCAAATATGGAAGGTTTAGAGTTAGCTTCTAAAGTTTCAACTAAAGAGCCATATTTCTTTGGGGATGAAAATGCTACCTACAAAATCTCGGCTTTAGATCTTGGAATTAAAAAGAATATTTTGAGAAATCTTGCTAAAAGAGATTGTTATATTAAAGTATATCCTTTCGACTCAACTTATAAAGATATGTCTGAGTTTAATCCGGATGGATATTTCTTGTCAAATGGACCTGGGGATCCAGATCCTTTATTCGGAGCAATTCAGGTTGCAAAAGAAATTTTGGCAGATAACAAACCTTTATTTGGAATCTGTTTAGGGCACCAAGTGATTGGTCTTGCAAATGGTATTGAAACTTATAAAATGTTTAATGGCCATCGAGGAATTAATCATCCAGTTAAAAACATCATTACAGGCAAAGGTGAAATAACTTCTCAAAATCACGGGTTTGCTGTTAGAAAAGAACAATTAGAAAATCATCCAGAGTTAGAAATTACTCACTTGCATTTAAATGATGGAACTGTTGCTGGAATGCGAATGAAAAATAAAAATTGTTTTTCAGTTCAATATCACCCAGAGGCTAGTCCAGGACCACACGATTCGTCATATTTGTTTGACCAATTTGTGGAGAATATTAAAAGTAGCAAAGTCTAAAACGATGTAGTTAATAAATAAACGGGTTTAATGACTAAAGCTCGTTTATAGTATTAAATATTTTTATAATTTCGAAAAAAAAATATAATTTATTAATAAAAAACAAAAATAATGAGTATTATAATTAAAGTTCACGCAAGACAAATTCTTGATTCTAGAGGTAATCCTACTATTGAAGTTGATGTAGTAACTGAAAATGGAGTTTTAGGTAGAGCTGCTGTTCCATCTGGGGCATCAACTGGAGAGCACGAAGCTGTTGAATTACGTGATGGAGGTAAAGCTTATCTAGGTAAAGGTGTTTTGAATGCAGTGAATAATGTAAATACTATTATTGCTGAAGAATTAGTTGGAACTTCTGTTTTCGAACAAAACACAATTGACCAATTAATGATTGATTTAGATGGTACTCCAAACAAATCTAAATTAGGAGCTAATGCTATTTTAGGTGTTTCTTTGGCTGCTGCAAAAGCTGCTGCTAACGAACTTGGTTTGCCATTATACAGATACGTAGGTGGTGTTTCTGCTAATACGTTGCCAGTTCCAATGATGAACATCATCAACGGTGGTTCTCACTCTGATGCGCCTATCGCATTTCAAGAGTTTATGATTTTCCCTGTAAAAGCAACTTCTTTTACACATGCAATGCAAATGGGGACTGAAATTTTCCACAACTTGAAAAAAGTATTACACGATAGAGGTTTAAGTACTGCTGTAGGTGATGAAGGAGGTTTTGCTCCAAACTTAGCAGGTGGTACTGAAGATGCTTTAGATACTATCAAACTTGCGGTTGAAAAAGCTGGATATTCTTTTGGTGATGAAATTATGATTGCTCTTGACTGTGCTGCTTCTGAGTTTTATGTAAACGGTAAATACGATTACACTAAATTTGAAGGAGAAACTGGGAAAATCAGAACATCTGCTGAGCAAGCTGAATACTTAGCTGAACTTGTTGCTAAATATCCAATTATCTCTATCGAAGACGGTATGTACGAAGATGACTGGGATGGATGGAAAGCTTTAACGGAAAAAATCGGAGATAAAGTTCAATTAGTTGGAGATGACTTGTTTGTTACTAATGTTGCTCGTTTGTCAACTGGTATCGAGAAAGGAATTGCTAACTCTATCTTGGTAAAAGTAAACCAAATTGGTACTTTAACTGAAACTATTGCTGCTGTAAACATGGCGAAAAATGCTGGATATACATCTGTAATGTCTCACCGATCTGGAGAAACTGAAGATAATACAATTGCAGATTTAGCTGTTGCTTTAAACTGTGGTCAAATTAAAACAGGTTCTGCTTCTCGTTCAGACCGTATGGCTAAATACAACCAATTATTGAGAATTGAAGAAGAATTAGGAAGTACAGCTTATTTTCCTGGTTTAAATGCTTTTAAAATCAAATAATTGAACAAATTATATATTGGAAAAAACCATCCGCCGCCGCGGATGGTTTTTTTTTGGACTTTTAACAAATTCATAGCAGTATTCTTTTTTTAATTAGTCTTAAATTCATTAGATTTGATAAATTATTATTTAAAGAATTATTTCCAGTATATTATGTCAAAAATAGCTACATTAGAAATAGATGGTAAGAAGGTTGAACTTCCAGTAATCACAGGGAGTGAAAACGAATCAGCTATCGATATCAACAAATTACGTGATTTAACAGGTTATATTACTCTTGATCCAGGGTATAAAAATTCAGGATCTTGTACAAGTGAAATTACTTTCCTAGATGGAGAAGAAGGAATTTTGCGTTACAGAGGATATTCAATCGAAGATCTTGCTGAAAAAGCAAGTTTCTTAGAAGTTTCATATCTTTTGATTTTTGGTGAATTACCTACAGCTAAGCAATTAGAAGATTTTGAAAATGGTATTAAAAAACATTCTTTGGTAAACGAAGAAATGAAAAATATCATTGACGGTTTCCCTAAAACAGCTCACCCAATGGGAGTGTTATCTGCTTTAACAAGCGCTTTAACAGCTTTTAATCCAAAAGCAGTTAATGTAGATAATGAAAAAGAAATGTACGAGGCTATTTGTAAAACAATGGCAAAATTTTTAGTGATTGCTACATGGACTTACAGAAAGTCTATGGGTTATCCTTTAAATTACTATGATAATACAAAAGGTTATGTAGAAAGCTTCATGCAATTAATGTTTAAATTGCCTACAGGACCTTATGCTGCAAATCCAGTAATTGTAAATGCTTTAGATAAATTGTTTATTCTTCACGCTGATCATGAGCAAAACTGTTCTACTTCTACGGTTAGAATGGTAGGTTCTTCTCATGCTGGTTTATTTGCTTCAGTTTCTGCAGGGGTTTCTGCACTTTGGGGACCACTTCACGGTGGAGCAAACCAAGCTGTGCTTGAAATGCTTGAAGAAATTAATAAAGACGGAGGAGATACTGATAAGTTTTTAGCGAAAGCGAAAGATAAAAATGACCCATTCCGTTTAATGGGATTCGGACACAGAGTTTACAAAAACTTCGATCCAAGAGCTAAAATCATTAAAAAAGCAGCAACAGAAGTATTAGAGACTCTAGGTGTTGAAGACCCGATTTTAGAGATCGCAAGAAAATTAGAAAAAGCAGCTCTTGAAGATGAGTATTTCAAATCAAGAAACTTATATCCAAACGTTGATTTCTACTCTGGAATTATCTACAGAGCTTTAGGAATTCCAACTGATATGTTTACTGTAATGTTTGCAATTGGAAGATTGCCAGGTTGGATCGCGCAATGGAAAGAAATGCGTGAAAACAAAGAGCCAATTGGAAGACCAAGACAAATTTATACAGGACATCCTTTACGAGAGTTTAAGTCTAATAAATAAAAAAACGAAAGCTTCACTTACATGTGAAGCTTTTTTTATCTTTGCTCAAAATATAATAAAGTTATGTTGCAATTAAATGTAAAGAACGAAACGTCTCGGCTTCGTGCTGTAGTTCTGGGTTCTGCTGTTCATAATGGTCCAACTCCAACTATAGAAGAGGCTTATGACCCTAAATCATTGGAACATATTAAAGCAGGAACTTATCCTGTAGAAAAAGATATGGTTGCTGAAATGGAAGCTTTTAATGCTGTTTTTCAGAAATATGATGTAACTGTTTATCGTCCAGAAATGATCGAAAATTATAATCAGATTTTTGCTCGTGATATTGGATTTGTAATTGATGATGTTTTTGTAAAATCTAATATTCTACCAGACAGAGAAAGAGAATTAGATGCTATTCAATATGTAATTGATCAGATTGATCCATTAAAAGTTGTTCGCCCTCCAGAAGAAGTTCATATAGAAGGTGGAGATGTTATGCTTTGGAACGATCATATTTTTATAGGAACTTATAAAGGAAGCGATTATAAAGATTACATTACTGCGCGAACAAATATGCATGGTGTAAATTATATCAAATCTTTGTTTCCTAATAAGATTGTAAAAGAATTTGATTTAGTAAAATCTAAATTAGAGGCAAGGGATAATGCGTTGCATTTAGATTGTTGTTTTCAGCCGGTTGGGAAAAATAAAGGAATTATCTATAAAAGGGGCTTTCGCGAAGAAGCAGATTATCTTTATTTAGTGAAACTTTTTGGAAAAGAAAATCTATTTCATATCGAAAGAAACGAAATGTATAATATGTTTTCGAATGTGTTTTCAATTGATGAGAATGTGGTGGTGTCTGAGAAGAATTTTACAAGATTGAATAACTGGCTTCGTGAAAATGGCTTTATTGTTGAAGAAATTCCATATGCTGAAATTTCAAAACAAGAAGGTTTGTTGAGATGTTCAACTTTACCATTAATTAGAGACTAAAAGAGTTTTTTTGTTTCAAGTTTCAGGTTTCAAATTTTTATAAGACGTGAAACCTGAAACTTAAAGCTTGACTCGAGGCTTTAGCCGAATTGGCGAAGCAAACGAAAAAATAAAAAAAAATGAAACAAACTACTAATGCTATCGTGATGATTCGCCCAGTTGCATTCAGAATGAATGAACAAACGGCTGTCAATAATTATTATCAAAAAGTATTAGACGGACTTTTGCCAAGTACTGTCAATGCTAAAGCACAACAGGAATTTGATGCTTTTGTAGAAAAACTTAGAGCAGTTGGTGTTGATGTAACTGTTGTTGATGACAATTTAGAGACTGATACTCCGGATAGTATTTTTCCAAACAATTGGGTTTCATTTCATGAAAATGGAGATGTGGCATTGTATCCAATGTTTGCTGAAAATCGTCGTCAAGAACGCCGCGAAGATATTTTAGATACTTTGGAAGAAAAAGGATTTGAAATTTCTAATATTATGGATTATACTTCTGCAGAAGAAGATGGTATTTTCTTAGAAGGAACAGGAAGTTTGCTTTTAGATAGAGCCAACGGAAAGGCATATTGTGCATTGTCTCCAAGAGCAGACGAAGAATTGTTTATAGAGTTCTGTGAAGATTTTGATTATGCTCCTGTAATTTTTGAAGCTTTTCAAACTGTTGATGGTGAGCGTAAATTAATTTATCACACTAATGTGATGATGTGTTTAGGTGAGACTTTTGCCGTTATCTGTGCAGATTCTATTGATGATAAGAAAGAACGTAAAATGGTTCTGGATAATCTTAAACAAGATCAGAAGGAAGTTATTTTAATTACAGAAGATCAAGTGAATAATTTTGCTGGAAATATGCTGGAAGTTCGCGGTAAAGATGATAAGAGATATATTGTAATGAGTGCTTCTGCGCATCAAAGCTTAACTCCGAAACAAATTGCCCAATTGGAAAACCATGCAGAAATTTTAAGTTCAAGTTTAGATACAATTGAAGCTTGCGGAGGAGGAAGTGCTAGATGTATGATGGCGGAAGTTTTCTTGCCAAGAAGCTAGAAACAATATTTTAAAAAAGTGGGGATGAAATTTATTGAAAATTTCATCCCCACTTTTTTTTTGGAAATTTTTTATTTTAATTAAAAATTCCCTTTAATAATATTAACTATGGCACTTACAATATATTGAATGCCGATTGAAATAACAATAAAGCCGACAATTCTTGAAATAGCAACAATTCCGGAAGCGCCTAAAATTCTAGCTAAATAATGAGCGCTCTTTAAAATGGCAAAAATTGCTACCGCAATTGCTAAAATCGCTAAGGAAGATATTATGATTTCGTTTATTTCGTGGTGTTCTTGATAAAAAGCAATTAAAAGCGACATTGATCCAGGGCCAGCAAGCATTGGTATTGCTAAGGGAGTTAGTGCAATGTCGTTTCTGTGCTGTGCTTCGTTTTCAATTTTTTTGTTGATTCCTCGTTTCTTGTTGAATTTACCTGAGAGTAAAGAAAAGCCAGAATTTACAATTACGATTCCGCCTGCAATTCTTAAAGCGTCTATGCTAATGCCGAAAAAAGTTAGAACATATTGACCAATGAAATAAGATACCAATAATATGATGAAAACATTAATAGCAGTCCAAAGAGAGATTCGGGATCTTTCTTTTTGAGAATCGTGTTGGGTTAATCCAACAAAAATTGGTACAGTCCCAATTGGGTTTAATACCGAGAATAAAGCAGCAAATAAGTAAATAAATAATTCCATAAAGTATTGGTTAGTGAAGTAAATGTAGTTATTTTTTAATGCTTTTGTGTGAAATTATGTTATAATAATGTTTTTTATTGTTGCTGATTCTGAATCAAAGATATAAAGTTAAATCGTTCTTTTTGATTACTTTTGCAGTCTAAATAAGAACCATGAAAAGTAAAAAAACATTAGTTATAGGAGCATCAACAAATCCTGAACGTTATTCATATAGAGCTGTAAATATGTTAGTAGGAAAAGGGCATTCAGTGTTGGCAATCGGACAAAAAACAGGCGAAGTAGCTGGAGTGAAAATTCAGACTAAGGCAATGCCAGTTAAAAATATTGACACTATTACTTTGTATTTAAATCCTGTTCGTCAAAGAGATTATTATAATTATATCGTCGAATCACACCCTAAACGAGTAGTTTTTAATCCAGGGACTGAAAATCCACAATTGTATCAATTGTTAGAGTCGAATGGTATTGAGGTAGAAGTAGCTTGTACATTGGTTTTGTTAGCTACAAATCAGTATTAAACAATAAGTTGCTGCTTTTGTTTGAGCCTGTAAAAGAAAGAGGTTTCGTAATAAATTTTAAATAGGATTAAGCCTTGAATTTAATGACTCTAATGTAGGCTAAATCATTAAAAGTATTACTTTTGTCGTCATGGAATTTTCATCAAAATTAATTGAAAAAGCAGTAAACGAGATGTCGCAATTACCTGGTATAGGTAAGCGTACGGCACTTCGGTTAGTTCTTCATTTGTTGAAACAGCCTAAAGAACAAACCGCTTTTTTGTCTCAAGCATTATTAAATATGCGTGAGGATATAAATTTTTGTGAAAGCTGCCATAATATTTCTGACACCAAAATTTGTGAGATTTGTGCTAATCCAGTTAGAAATCATGAAACAATCTGTATTGTGGAAGATATTAGAGATGTGATGGCAATAGAAAATACTGGACAATTTAAAGGAATATACCATGTGCTTGGTGGAAAAATTTCTCCTATTGAAGGAGTTGGACCAAATCAGTTAAATATTTCTAGTTTGGTAGCAAAAGTAAAATCTGGAAATGTGGCAGAGATTATTTTTGCGTTAAGCTCGACGATGGAAGGAGATACAACAAATTTTTATATTTATAAGCAAATTGCAGATAGTGAAATTATAATCTCAACAATCGCGAGAGGAATATCGGTTGGAGATGAATTAGAATATGCAGACGAAATAACACTAGGACGAAGTATATTGCATAGGGTTCCTTTTGAAAAAACATTTAAAAATAATTAACTAAACCCCAAATAGCAGTTAGGTTTTTTTTGATATTAAAGGAAAAGATCTTTGCGATAACATTGAACGAATGACAAAAAACAGTTTTTTTCTATTCTTATTAATTTCAACATTATTTACCTCGTGTATTCCTATCAAAGATTTGGTTTACCTTCAGGATAAAAATGATTCAGGTGAGCAAAAATCAATTGCAGCGGTAGAATCAAAACCATATAGATTGCAAGTAAATGATATTATTAGCGTCAATATAAAAGCGATTGATCCAAAACTGGTTTCTATTTTTAATACATCAGAAAGTCAAAGTGGTCAAATGTCAAAGACAGAATCAGGACTTTACTTTGATGGGTTTACAGTTGATGATCACGGAAATATTAGAATGCCAATTCTGGGAGAAATTAATGTAATTGGATATACTCTTGAAGAAGTTCGTGTTAAAATTGAGAAAAAATTACTGGAAGAATATTTTAAAAGTGAGGCCAATATTTTTGTTACAGTTAAGTTAGCCGGTTTTAGGTATACTATCAATGGAGAAGTTGGAAATACAGGGACTAAAACATTATTTAAAGATAATGTAACTATTTTGGAAGCTGTTGCTAATGCAGGAGATATTACTACTGTGGGAAATAGAAAAGAAGTGACAATAATTAGGCAAACTCCAACTGGAGCTCAAATGCATAATATTGATCTTACAGATGTAAATGTGATGAAGTCACCTTATTATTATTTGCAGCCAAATGATTATATATACGTAAAACCATTGAGACAAAAAACTTGGGGAACTGGACAAACGGGAATACAGTCTATAGGAACAATAATTACATTGTTATCTTTGGCGACAACAGTTTATCTAATTATAAAATAAAAATAGATTTTTAAAATGTTAGACATTAAAGATTTTGCCATTTTTGAAAATCATTCACATTTTGATTTTAAAGGATTTCTGTTGAAAATTGCAAGTTACTGGAAATGGTTTCTTGCAAGTTTGGTTATTACATTCACGATTGCTTACCAGATAAATATTCGTAAAGAAAAAATTTACGGAATGCAAACCATGATTTCTATTAAAGAAGAAAGTAATCCTTTTTTTACATCAAATACAAGTTTAGTTTTCAATTGGGGAGGTATTTCAGATCAAGTAAACGGTATTTCTACAATTTTACAATCAAGATCTCATAATGAACGTGTCGTAGATAAACTTCAATTTTATATTGATTATTTAGAACAAGGAAAATACAATTTAATAGATTCTTACGGAGCAGTACCATTTTATGTAGAGATTGACAAAACAAAGGGACAGCTGGCAAACACATTAGTTGGTATAAAATTTCTAAGTGAAAATGAATATCAAATTCAAATTCCGTTTGAAAACAATTCGGTTTCGTTAATCTCTTACAGTAATAACTCTTACAGCAATACATCAGTACAACCTATAACTTTTGTTAAAAAGTACAAGACAGGAGAAAGTGTTAATCTTCCATTTTTGAATTGGAAACTTCAAATCGTTGATAATCCAGGATTTTATAAAGGGAAAGAATATTTTGTTAGGTTCAATGATTTTGACGGAACCGTATCTAGATATAAAGGAATAAATGTAGATGCAGGAAAAACTAGTGGATCGTTATTGACCTTATCAATGCAGGGAACAAATAAAAAAAGAATGGTTGATTATTTGAATTCTACTGTAAAGATGCTTATGAAATTGCAATTAGATGGTAAAAACCAATTTGCAACAAATACCATTAGGTTTATCGATAGTACTCTTATTGCGATGGAGTCTCAGCTTAAGCAAACAGGTAACGAATTAAAATCTTTTCAAAAAGATAAAAATATTTATCAAATAGAGGATGGGGGCTCTAGGGTTTCAGAAAAAATAATGAATTTTGATGTTGAAAAAGATCAAGTTACCAGAAAAATAGCTTATTATAATTCGTTAAGATCTTATTTAAATAGTAGTGACGATTATTCTAGATTACCAGCGCCCTCTGTTGCCGGAATTGAAGATCCTAATATTATTGCTAATGTTTCTAAACTTATTGCGCTTTCCACTCAAAGATCAGAAATGGCTTATGCTGTAAAAAGTGAAAAAATATTTAAAGATTTTGATAATCAAATGGCTGCGGTAAAAAATGTTCTTCAAGAGAATATTGTTACGGCAAAGTCTTCTTTGGTTTATGATTTATCAATGTTAAATGCCAAAATTGGCCAAGCAGAAAGCACTGTTAAAAAACTTCCTGCTGAACAGCAGGAATTGCTGAAGATTAAAAGAAAGTATGATTTGAATGACAATATCTATACAGAGTTTCTTCAAAAAAGAAATGAGGCGGAAATTGTAAGAGCATCTAATCTGTCTGATATTCATTTTATTGATCCTGCAAAAGATATTGGCGGGGGGTTAATAGGGCCAAAGACTTCTGTAAATTATGTAATGGCTTTGTTTTTAGGGATTTTAGTGCCTTTGTTATTTGTTCTAATAATATTTTTTATTAATAATTCTATTCAGAATAGCGAAGATATTAGTAAATTAACTCAAATTCCATTACTTGGAGTAATTGGTCTTAACAAAGACTCTGGCAATATGGCTGTTTTTGAAAAACCAAAATCAGCTCTTTCGGAATCCTTTAGAGGTATAAGGTCTTCGCTTCAGTTTTTATATAAAAAGCAACAGGTTAGCGGATCTAAAACGTTAATGATAACGTCTTCAATTAGTGGTGAAGGAAAAACATTCTGTTCTATAAATATAGCTACTGTTTTTGCTTTAAGCGAAAAGAAAACAGTAATTGTTGGTCTAGATTTAAGAAAACCTAGATTAGCAGATGAATTTCAATTAAAGTCATCTTTGGGAGTTGTTAATTATTTGATAAAGCAAAATAGCTTGGAAGAAATCACTAATTCAACACAGATTCCAAATTTAGACGTAATACTTTCGGGGCCAATTCCTCCAAACCCTTCTGAGCTGATTTTAAGTGATGCAATGAAAGAGCTGATTGACGAATTGAAACAGAAATATGATTATATTGTTTTAGATACTCCTCCAGTTGGCTTAGTAGCTGATTCATTAGAATTAGTTCAGTTTGCAGATGTAACATTGTATATTGTAAGACAAAATTATACTAAGAAAGATATGATAACGTTGTTAAATACTAGAATTAAACGTGGAGAGTTAAGCAACGTAAGCATTGTATTAAACGGTTATGAAAATAAAGCTAAGTACGGTAGTGGCTATGGGTATGGCTACGGTTATGGAGCTTATTCAAATGGTTATCACGAAGAAGAAGTTAAAAGTGGATTTTGGAAAACATTTTTGAATCGAATTAGAAAAAGCTAAAGTTTGATAAATGGAAAGTAAAATAAAAAATACAATTTTAATTACGGGAGGAGCTGGATTTATTGGTTCAAATTTGACTGAGTATTTTTTAGGCTTAGGTTATAAGGTGGTTTGTTTAGATAACTTTTCTACAGGACATCGTCATAATTTAAAAGACTTTTTAGATAATCCAGATTTTAGATTAATAGAAGGTGATATTCGAAATTTGGCCGATTGTAATTTGGCAGTTGAAGGAGTGAATTATGTTTTGCATCAAGCGGCTTTAGGATCTGTTCCAAGATCAATAAAAGATCCAATTACAACAAATGATGTAAATGTTTCTGGCTTTTTAAATATGCTTACTGCAGCGCGGGATGCTGAAGTAAAACGGTTTATATATGCAGCGAGTTCTTCTACCTATGGAGATTCTCAAGGATTGCCAAAAGTAGAAGATGTTATAGGAAAACCATTATCTCCTTATGCAATTACTAAATATGTAAATGAATTGTATGCAGAAATATTTAGCAGAACATACGGATTAGAAACTATTGGGCTTCGTTACTTTAATGTTTTTGGGCGAAAACAAGACCCAAATGGAGCTTATGCCGCTGTGATTCCAAAGTTTGTAAAGCAACTTATGAATAATGAGAGTCCAGTTATTAATGGTGATGGAAATTATTCTCGTGATTTTACATATATAGACAATGTTATTCAGATGAATGAGTTAGCAATGACTTGTCAAAATCCAGAAGCCATTAACACTGTTTATAATACAGCGTTTGGAGATCGAAATACATTGAATGACTTAATTAAGTCTTTAAAGGAATATTTGTCAGATTTTGATCCGAAAATAAAAGATATTCCAGTTGTATATGGTGAAAATCGAGTAGGAGATATTCCTCATTCTTTAGCAAGTATCGAAAAAGCAAAAAGAAATCTTGGTTATAATCCAAAGTATTCTTTGCAAGACGGATTAAGAGAAGCTGTTGAATGGTATTGGAATAATTTAAAATAATTTAAGATCAAGATAAAACAGATCAAATGAAAATTACAAAAATTTGCTGCATTGGTGCAGGATATGTTGGTGGACCTACAATGGCTGTGATTGCTCAAAAATGCCCCAATATTCAGGTTACGGTTGTTGATTTAAATGAACAAAGAATTGCAGATTGGAATGATCCGAATCCTGAAAATATTCCGATATATGAACCTGGACTTTCTGAAATTGTAGCTGAAGCGAGAGGTAGAAATCTGTTTTTTTCTACTGATGTGGATAAAGCAATAGACGAAGCTCAAATGATTTTTATTTCGGTAAATACGCCAACCAAAACTTATGGAAAAGGAAAAGGTATGGCAGCCGATTTAAAATATATCGAATTATGCGCTAGACAAATTGCAAGAGTTGCAAAACAAAATAAAATTGTAGTAGAGAAATCTACTTTGCCGGTTAGGACTGCTGAGGCTATAAAAAGTATTTTAGATAATACAGGAAATGGCGTTCAGTTTCAAATTTTATCCAATCCAGAGTTTTTAGCAGAAGGTACTGCAGTTACAGATTTATTAAATCCAGATCGAATTTTAATTGGTGGAGATACCACCCAAGAAGGAGAGGAAGCTATTAATTCATTAGTAGAAGTTTATTCAAATTGGGTAAGCAGAGATCGAATTTTAACTACAAATGTTTGGTCATCAGAATTATCTAAACTTACAGCAAATGCATTTTTAGCGCAACGTATTTCTTCAATTAATGCAATGTCAGAACTTTGCGAGAAAACTGGTGCAGATGTAAATGAAGTTGCAAAAGCAATAGGTATGGATAGCAGAATTGGACCTAAATTCTTAAGGGCTTCTGTGGGGTTCGGCGGTTCTTGCTTTCAAAAAGATATTTTGAATCTAGTTTATATAGCAAAATCATACGGATTGAACGAAGTTGCAGATTATTGGGAACAGGTTATTATAATGAACGATCATCAAAAAAGAAGATTCTCAAGTAAAATTGTTCAGACATTGTACAATACAGTAGCCGATAAGAAAATTACTTTTTTAGGTTGGGCTTTCAAAAAAGATACAAACGATACTAGAGAATCTGCAGCAATTTATGTTGCCGATGATTTAATAAATGAGCATGCAAAAATCTCAGTTTTTGATCCGAAAGTTTCAGAAAATAAGATGTTAAGCGATCTTAACTATTTAGAAACAAGATCAAATGAAGAAAATGCAAAAGCATTAGATGTGTTTGAAGACGCCTATAAAGCATGTAAAGATGCTCATGCAATTGCAGTCTTAACAGAATGGGATGAATTTACGACTTACGATTGGAAAAAGATTTATGATTCTATGCATAAGCCAGCTTTTATTTTTGATGGAAGAAATATTCTAAATGCTAAACAATTAGAAACAATCGGATTCGTTTATAGAGGTATTGGATCATAAACAGATTTTTGTGTTTATAAATAAAATGGAGCAAAATGCCTTGTTTCATGCTAAATGAAAAAGAATGAATTGGTACGTAGTTTATACAAAACCTAAATGGGAGAAGAAAGTTGCAGATAAACTTAATCAGTTGGGAATAGAATGCTATTGTCCATTGATTACTCAGATAAAACAGTGGTCAGATCGAAAAAAGAAAGTTGAAACGCCTCTTTTTAATTCTTATGTTTTTGTTCATTTGTCAGATTCCGATCGTAATTTGGTTTTTCAAGCGCAAGGAGTAGTAAGGTATTTGTTTTGGTTGGGAAAGGCTGCAATTGTAAAGGATCAAGAAATTGAAATTATTAGAACAAGTTTAAAAGATCCCAATTTGAGTGATGTTTCAGTTGCGGCTATTCAGGTTGGAGATAAAATTAAATTAGAGTCTGGTGCGTTTATCAATCAAAATGCAATTGTTCAGGAAGTCTCTAATAATTATTATGTGCTAGTGCTGGAAGCTTTAGGGTGTGTCTTGAAAATAAAATATAAATAACAGCGTTATTCAATAAAAAGTAAACAGAAGGGAAGTCTTTTTTTAGATATTTTTCTTCTGTTTTTTTTATAAAGTAATTATTTACAGCCTGATTAATAACGTATTGTGGTTAAGTGTTTTTTTATTAACAATTTGTTTTTGAGTATTACGGGAAACCGTATTGATTAACTAGAGTTATTATACTATATTTGCGCGAAAATGATTAATTTAGGCATCTGAGTCAGATATTGTGACTTGGAACGGCGAAGCCGTGAATTTTTAAAAGCCTAAAGAAATTAAGAAGATGAAGTTAGAAAAAAATATTAAAATTGCAGTTATTGGTTTAGGTTATGTCGGATTGCCATTAGCACGACTGTTTGCAACAAAATATTCTGTAATTGGTTTTGATATAAATGAATCGAGAGTTAGTTCTCTGAAATCAGGAACAGACACTACTTTAGAAGTAGAGGATGATGTTTTACAAAGCGTTTTAGTAAATAAAACTGATGTAAAAGAAGGATTATATTGTACTACCTCTATAGCTGACATTGCTGAATGTAATTATTATATAGTTACAGTTCCTACACCAGTAGACAAAAACAATAGGCCAGATTTAACGCCTCTTTATAAATCTAGTGAAACCGTTGGTAAAGTTTTAAAAAGAGGAGATATAGTTATTTACGAATCTACAGTTTATCCTGGAGTTACGGAAGAACAATGTGTTCCGGTTTTAGAGCAGGTTTCAGGATTGAAATTTAATGAAGATTTTTTTGCAGGATATTCGCCAGAAAGGATTAACCCAGGCGATAAAGAGCATACAGTTGAAAAAATCTTAAAAGTAACATCAGGATCAACACCAGAAATAGGTTTAAAAGTTGATGCTTTATATAAGTCTGTAATTACTGCCGGAACTCATTTGGCTCCAACAATAAAAGTAGCGGAGGCAGCGAAAGTTATTGAGAACTCTCAGCGAGACATTAATATTGCTTTTGTTAACGAATTAGCCAAGATATTCAACTTAATGAATATTGATACCCAAGAAGTATTGGCTGCAGCTTCGACAAAATGGAATTTTTTGCCTTTCAAACCAGGTCTTGTTGGAGGACATTGCATTGGTGTAGATCCATATTATTTAGCACAAAGAGCACAAGAATTTGGATATCATCCAGAAATAATTTTAGCAGGAAGACGTCTAAATGACAGCATGGGTGAGTATGTAGCTTCACAAATAGTGAAGTTAATGATTAAAAAAGGTATTTCTGTTAATGGTGCTGAATTGCTAATGCTTGGAATTACTTTCAAAGAGAACTGTCCGGACGTTAGAAACACTAAGATTGTAGATGTTGTAAAGGCTTTAAAGGAATATGGAATTTTAGTAACCATATTTGATCCCCTTGCAGATGCACATGATGTAATAAAAGAATATAATTTAGTAACATTAAACTCTATTCCAAACAATAAATTTGATGCAATAGTTCTTGGAGTTTCACATGCTGAATTCTTAGAGCTAGATTTTGCTAAATTGCAAAAATCAAATAGTTTATTATATGATGTAAAAGGAGTTTTAGGGACTATAGCAGATAATAGGCTATAGAACTAAAAGTCTTTTTTTATTTTTAGAGAAAATGGAAACAAAAAAATCAATAGTACATGTAGTTTTGACAGGTGGAGTAGGAAGTAGATTATGGCCACTTTCTCGTAAAAGTCAACCTAAACAATATTTAGAGATATTTGAAGGAAAATCTTTATTTGAAATGACTATAGAACGAAATAGTCATTTGGCCGATAAAGTAATGGTAGTAGGGAATGTAGATAATCATCATTTAAGTGGAAAAGTGATGGATAAAACTAAAACTTCTTACACAAATATTGTTGAAGCGACACCTAGAAATACGGCAGCGGCGATTGCTTTTGCGGCTTTTGCTTCAAATCCAGATGATATATTAATTGTTACGCCTTCAGATCATATAATAGATAAAATGGAGGGATATAATAATGCGATCCAAGAAGCTATTTCTAAAGCTCAAGAAGATTATATTGTTACTTTCGGAATTATTCCAACGAAACCAGAAACAGGTTACGGTTATATTGAATCTAAAGGAGATGAAGTTTTGTCATTTCGGGAAAAACCAAATGAAACTACTGCAAAAGAATTTATTGCAAAAGGAAATTTTTTATGGAATAGTGGTATGTTTTGTTTCAAAGCAAGTGTACTATTAGATGAATTAAAACAATTTCAACCAGATGTTTACGAAAAATCTAAAATAGTTTGGGAAGCTTCTAAAGAAGGATTTTTAGATTTAGATTTATCAATGCAAATCCCGTCAATAAGTATTGATTATGCTGTGATGGAAAGGAGCAAAAAAATTAAAGTAGTTCCAGCATCTTTTTCTTGGTCTGATCTCGGTTCTTTTGAATCAGTATACGAATACTTAGTTTCAAAAGGACATCCTGTAGATTCTAATGGCAATATGGTAATAGGTTGTGATAGTCATACAACTTTCTTAGGCTTAAGAAATACTATTTTTGTACATACAGATAATGCTAATTTGATTTTACAAAAAGAAAACTCGCAGGATGTAAAGGATATATACAACGAATTGGAAAAACAAAACTCGGATTTATTAAATTAATAAAAAGCATTTTAAAATGAAAAAAATTCTAATAACTGGCGGAGCTGGTTTTATTGGTTCTCATGTGGTAAGACGTTTCGTAAACAAGTATCCGCAATATCAGATTTTTAATTTAGACGCTTTAACATATGCAGGAAATCTGGAAAACATAAAAGATATTGAAAATAATTCAAATTATACCTTTGTAAAAGGAGATATAGTAGATGAAAGTTTTATAAATGATCTTTTTAAACTTCACGATTTTGATGGAGTTTTACATTTAGCGGCAGAATCACATGTTGATCGTTCAATTGAAGATCCATTAGCATTTGTAAAAACAAATGTTATTGGAACAATGAATTTGTTAAATGCAGCTAAAAATCAATGGAAAGATAATTTTGCGGGTAAAAGATTTTATCATATAAGTACTGACGAGGTTTATGGCTCATTAGGAGCAACAGGATTATTTACAGAGGAAACGCCTTATGATCCAAATTCACCATATTCAGCTTCAAAAGCAAGTTCTGATCATTTTGTTAGAGCTTATGGAGAAACTTATGGACTTCCATATGTTTTAACTAATTGTTCAAACAATTACGGATCATATCATTTTCCTGAAAAGCTTATTCCTCTTTTTATTAATAATATTATAAACAATAAGTCATTACCTGTTTATGGAGATGGAAATTACACGCGTGATTGGCTTTTTGTGGAAGACCATGCAATAGCGATAGATTTAGTTTTTCATGAAGGAAAGAATCATGAGACGTATAATATTGGCGGATTTAATGAATGGAAAAATATAGATCTGGTTAAGTTACTATGTAAAATAATGGATGGAAAATTAGGACGAGAACAAGGTACTTCGGAAAAACTAATTACTTATGTAAAAGATAGACCAGGTCATGATTTACGTTATGCGATTGATGCTTCAAAAATTAATAGAGAACTAGGTTGGAAACCTTCAGTTACTTTTGAAGAAGGGTTAGAAAGAACTATCAATTGGTACCTGAATAACCAAGAATGGCTTCAAAATGTTACTTCAGGAGCTTATAAGGATTACTATCAAAAACAATACTCATAAAAGAAGATATTAAAATAATAAAAATTCTTTTAAATAATTTTCTCATAAACATGAAAAAAATAATATACGTTCTTGCTCTATTTTTTACTTTATTAATTTCTTTTAATGCAAATGCTCAGGATATTATAAAATCTAAAGACCTTAGTACTGTAAAAGTAGATTATTTATCAGATGATGAAATTGGAAAAATTGTTTCTCAACTAAAAAGTAATAAAGCAACAATTAATGATGTTGAATCGATGGCTCTATCAAAGGGAATGAGTCAAGTGGAATTTGATAAGTTAAGAGCTCGTGTTAATGAATACGAAAGAAAGAATACTTCAGATAAGGATAAAGATAAAAGTAAAAAGGATCAAGATAAATTAAAAAAGACAGATAAGGAATCGGAGTTTGGAAGAAAGCAAGAAAAAATAAAAAATGAAAAAATAAAAGATTCTTTAAATGCTTTAATTTTTGGTTCAGAACTATTTGATAATCCTACATTAAATTTTGAACCAGATTTAAACTTAGCCACTCCTATGAACTACGTTTTAGGCCCTGGTGATGAATTGCAGATAAGTATATATGGTGTCCAAGAATATAATGCCAATATACCAGTAAGCGTTGAAGGGAAAGTAAGTATTGATTATGTGGGACAAATATCCGTTTCAGGAATGTCTATTGAAGCAGCAACGCAGAAAATAAAAGCTGCTATTGCTAAAGTGTATAGCACTGTTCGCTCTGGACAATCTCAGGTGAGTATCAGTTTAGGAAAGATACGTACCATAAAAGTAACAATCGTTGGGGGGAAACAACCTGGTAATTATTCAATATCTTCTTTGGCAACTGTTTACAATGCGTTGCACTTAGCAGGTGGACCTGGAAAGAATGGCAGTTATAGAAATATTGAATTGATACGAAATAACAAGGTTTACAAGAATATTGATATTTATCGATTTTTAGTTAAAGGAGATCAGTCTGATAATGTCAGTTTAAAAGAAAATGATGTAATTAGAATCCCAGCATATACTCAAAGAGTTACTGTTGAAGGTGAAGTAAAAAGACCAGGGATTTTTGAAATGAGAAAAGGGGAGAAATTTTCTGACTTATTGAATTTTGCATCTGGGTTTAATGAATTTGCTTATACTGCTTCGGTTAATGTTCTTCAAAAAACAGGAAAAGAGTTTAAAGTTCACGATATAAACGAAAGTGAATACAGTTCTTATGAGCCTCAATCGGGAGATGTCTTTAAAGTTACAAAAATTTTGAACCGATTTGAAAATCGTATTAAGATTGAAGGTGCCGTTTTTAGACCAGATTATTATTCTTTTACTGAGGGAATGAGAATTTCAGATCTTATTATTAGAGCAGAAGGATTAAAAGAAGACGCTTATAGCAAACGAGCAAGGGTTATTCGTTTAAAAACAGATCTAACAACAGAAATTGTTAATGTAGATTTAGGTGTTGCCTTATCAGGTGATTTAAATGCAGATATTGAATTAAAAAGAGAAGATATAGTAACTGTATATTCTATTTTAGAATTTAGAGAGGAGTATAAAGTTACGATAGATGGTGAGGTAAAAAATCCTGGAGAATATGAATATTTCGAAAATCTTACTTTAAATGATTTAGTAGTTCAAGTAGGAGGCTTAACAGGTTCTGCTTCAAAAAGAGTTGAAATTGCAAGGATGATTAAATCTGATGCTATTGATGATGCTGATCCTAAACGTATAGAATTAGTTGAACTAGAGATAACAGCAGATAATAATGAGCAAATAAAGAATTTTGTCTTAAAACCTTTTGACGTTATTAATATTCGTAGAATGGCAGTTTATGAAAAACCTGAAATGGTTAAAGTAAGCGGAGCTGTTACATATCCAGGAAAATATGTTCTAGCAAATAAGAAGGAGAGAGTTTACAATGTAGTAATGAGAGCGGGTGGATTAACATCTATTGCAAATTTGGATGGTATGAAAATTAAAAGGCCGATCAAAGAAGAACAATTAGAACAATTGGAAAGCATAAATCTTAATTTGGAGAAAAAAGAAACATCAGATAAAAAAGAGGGAATTGAAGAAGAATCAAATTTTAAAACTAAAGATACGCTTAAATCTAAGTTGTCAAAAAAATTAAGAGATGAATTGAAATACACAACGATTCCTGTTAATTGGGAAAAAATTGTAAAAGATAAAAATCACTATTCTAATGTTACTTTATTTCCTGGTGACGAGATTGAAGTTGCCGTATATAACGAAGGAGTAAAAGTTACAGGGAATGTGTTGCTAACTTCTGAAATTCCATATAGAAGTGGGAAAGGATTTAAATACTATATCAACTCGGTGGGAGGTGCTGATAATAAAGGATGGACGAGAAAAGCTTATATAATATATCCTAATGGTAAAGCAGCGGTAACAACTTCATTTTTGTTTTTTAGATCTTATCCGAAAGTAGAACCTGATTCACAAATCGTTGTACCTGAAAAGCCTGAAAAGAAAAAGATGAGTGCTGGAGAATGGGCTGGGCTTGGGACTGCATTTGCTAGTTTGGCATTGTTAATTGTGACAGCTTTTAAATAAATAGTTTTTATACATAATATATTCAATGGAAAACGACGAAATTTCATTAAAAGAATTAATTAATAAGGCAAAAGAATGGTATTGGTTTTTGCTTAGCAAATGGAAGATTATTATTTTGGTAGGAATGATTGGTGCTTCCATAGGGGTGGTGTACTCCTTAGTCAAGAAGCCTACTTATAAAGCAACGTTGTCGTTTGCCTTAGAAGATGAAAAAAATGGTGGGGGTATAGGTGGTGCACTTGGTTTGGCAAGCTCATTTGGATTAGATTTAGGGAGTAGTGGCGGAGGAATATTTACAGCTTCTAATTTAACAGAATTGTTTAAGTCTCGTACCATGGTTGAAAAAACCTTATTAAGATCAGTATCTGTAAATGGGAAAAATATTTCATTAGCAGAAATGTTTATTCAAAATAATAAATGGCGAGAACATTGGAAGGATAATCTAAAAGTCGCTTCAATAGAATTTTTGCCAGCGAGCGATCGTAAAAACTTTACTCGAGTTCAGGATAGTGTATTGGGATTGATTTATAATAAATTGTTGAAAGAAGAACTATCTGTTGGACAAAAAGATAAAAAAATTTCTATTATTAGTATAGACGTTTCTTCTGCAAATGAATTGTTTGCAAAATATTTTTGTGAGGAATTAGCAAAAGAAGTTGGTAAATTTTATATAGAAACCAAAAGTAAAAAGGCTAGAATAAATATGAATATACTTGAGCGACAAGTAGATTCTATTAGGAGGGAGTTGAATGGTTCCATCACAGGAGTGGCAATTGCAAATGATAATACTTTTAATCTAAATCCTGCGCTTAATGTTAAAAGAGCTCCTTCTGCTAGAAGACAAGTGGATGTTCAGGCAAATACCGCTATTTTAACGGAATTGGTTAAGCAGGCAGAATTGGCTAAGGTAACTCTTAGAAAAGAAACGCCTCTAATTCAAGTGATAGATAGACCAATTTTACCACTCGCAAAAGAAAGGTTTGGTAAAGCGAAAGGAATTATTATCGGTGGTTTTTTTGGTGTTTTTTTTACGGTCATATATTTGATTGTAAAACGGATTTTGCGTAGTTTGAATGCCTAAATTGTGTATTAAACTTTCTCTTAAAGTTTATTTTAGAATTTTAGTAGAAATCAAGTAAAGTTTAAATTAAATAAAGGCTTACTATGATGAAGCAAATGTGCGCAACTTTAAAATAATAATAATGTGCTTACTTTTAGTTTGATATGTCATTAAAAAAAGAGACTATAAAAGGTTTTGTTTGGTCATTTTTACAGCAATTTTCCACGCAATTGATCACGTTTTTAGTTCAAATAGTTTTGGCAAGAGTTCTTCTTCCTTCAGAATTTGGCTTGATAGGAATGCTAACTGTATTTATTGGAATTGCCACGGCATTTTTTGAAGGTGGAATGACAAGTTCTTTAATCAGAGTTTCAAAAACAGACACGAGAGATTATTCAACTGTTTTTTTTTTTAATTTAGGAGTTAGTTTATTAGTATATCTTCTGTTTTTTGCGTTTGCTCCTTATATAGCGCTGTTTTATAAACAACCTTTACTTACAGATATAGCTAGGATATATGGGCTTTCCTTTGTTTTTTTAGCATTCGGAACTGTTCAAAATACTATTTTAATTAGAGAAATGAAATTTAAAAAGCAGGCAGTCATTACATTTCCTGCATTATTAAGTGGAAGTTTTTTAGGTGTTGTTCTGGCTTACAATAATTTTGGGGTATGGTCTTTAGTATATTCAATGCTTTTGACTAACCTATTGACATCTGTTTTTTTGTGGTTTTCATCCGATTGGCGTCCAGAATTTATTTTTGACATAGATAAATTTAAATTGCATTTCCATTTCGGATACAAGATGACTATTTCTTCGCTTTTAGATACTGTTTTTACCAATATTTATCAGATAATTATTGGTAGAATTTATTCACCAGTTACGGTAGGATATTACACTAGAGCTAATTCATTAATGATGTTGCCCGTAGGTAATATTTCAGTTGCTTTAAATAAAGTAGTTTTCCCTTTATTTGCTAAAGTGCAAGATGATATATCAGCTTTGAGAGAAGCATACAAGAAGATTATGTTGATTGTTCTTTTTATTGTAACTCCAATCATTGTACTGATGGCATTGTTAGGAAATGAGTTAGTTGTTTTTTTATTTACAGAAAAATGGTTGCCAGTTGTACCAATATTTCAGATTATTTGTTTTTCAGGTATTTTATATCCCTTGCATATGTATAATTTGTTGATACTTCAAGTAAAAGGCAGAAGTGATTTGTTTTTAAGATTAGAGGTTATAAAAAAAATAATTTTAATTTTCATAATTTTAATTTCTGTTTTTTATGGTTTTACTGCATTGTTGTTTGGATATGTTATTGCATCAATAATTGCACTTTTTATAAATACTCATTATGCAGGCTCTATTATTGATTATACAATGAAAAGGCAATTATTTGATATCTTCCCTATTTTTGCTATTTCTATTTGTATGGGCTTAATCGTTTTTTTAGTTAATAATAATTTAATTGCTTACAATAATATATCGCGACTTGTAATTAGTAGCATTGTAGGAACAATAATTTATATTTTTTTGGCTTTTGTATTTAAATTTCAAACTCTAAGTGATATTAGAAACATAATAAAAAAACAATGATACCAGTTACTAAACCATTTTTACCCCCACAAGAAGATTATAAACAATTGGTTGACGGGATTTGGAAGAGACAGTGGTTGACCAATATGGGGCCATTAGCTAGTGAACTCGAAATGAATCTTAAAGAATATCTTAAAGTAGATCATCTATTATTTGTTACTAATGGAACTGTAGCATTGCAGATGGCTATTAAAGCTCTTGATTTGAAAGGAGAAATAATTACGACTCCTTTTTCATTTGTAGCAACAACTTCTTGTGTTGTTTGGGAAGGATGCACTCCAGTTTTTGTTGATATAGATGAGAATACATTAAATATTGATGCTTCAAAAATCGAAAATGGAATAACTGAAAAAACGGAAGCAATTTTAGCTACTCACGTTTATGGTAATCCTTGTGATGTGGTTGCTATTGAAAATATTGCAAAAAAGCACAACTTGAAAGTAATTTACGATGGTGCCCATGCTTTTGGAGTACAAGTTAATGGAAAATCTATTTTCGAATATGGTGATATTACGACATGTTCTCTTCATGCTACGAAATTGTATCATTCAATTGAGGGGGGGCTAATTGTAACAAAATGTGCTGATTTACTCAAGAAACTTGCCTATATCCGTAATTTTGGGATCTCAGGTTTTGATCGTTTTTCTGAATTAGGTATAAATGGAAAAAATTCCGAATTTCATGCAGCGATGGGACTCGTGAATCTAAATCATATTGAAAGTATACATAATAACAGAAAATCGATAGTGTCAAGATATGACGAAAAACTAAAAACATTAAAAGCTTATCGACCAGTTTGGCATAAAGATTCTGAGCAAAATTTTGCATATTATTGCGTGGTACTAGAGAGTGAAGAATTGTTGTTAAAAATTAAATCAACACTTGATAGTAGTGAAATTTTTACAAGACGTTACTTCTATCCTTCGTTAGCAAGTGCTTTGCCATATCTTGAACCGAAAAAATTTAGCGTGACCGATGCTATTTCTAAACGAGTTTTGTGTTTACCATTATATTATGATTTAACCTTAGAAGAGGTAGATTTGATTTGTAGATTAATTTTAAGAGTTCAAAATAATTAAAGTAATAAAGATGATTAAAAATGTAATAGAATATTTTGTCGAAACTGTAAAGAAATGTGGTGATAAAATTGCGGTAGTCGAAGGAGAAAAAAAAATAACTTTTTCAGACCTAGATAAAAAAGGACAGATTTTAGGGCATCAAATAGTAAATTTGGTAAACGATGTAAATAAACCAATTGCAGTATTTCTTCCGAAAACTATTGATAGTGTTATTTCTGATATGGCAATTACATTTAGTGGAAATATCTATATGAATTTAGATATTAAAACTCCAATGGAAAGAATAAACAATATTATTTCATTGATAGAACCACAACTTATTATTACAAATTCTACATATGTTAAAAATTTAGAAAATCTTGGACTTTCTCAAAAAATAGTAAATATAGATGCAATCGATTTTGATGCAAATATTAATGATAGTAATTTTTTATTAAATAGGCTTTCAACCTTAATAGATACTGATCCATATTGCATAATTAATACATCTGGATCTACAGGTACTCCAAAAGGAGTAGTTCTTAATCATAAAAGTTTCGTTGATTTTACAGAATGGTCTATTGATACTTTTAAATTTACAAATGATGAAATAATAGGATCTTTATCGCCACTTGTTTTTGATATCTATAGTTATGAATTATGTATGCTAATGTCAAAAGGTAGTACAATAGTATTGATACCTGATAGTTTAGCAGCTTTTCCAATCAAAATTTTAGAAATTTTAGAAAAAGAGAAAACGACATTTCTTTTTTGGGTTCCTACAATTATGGTCAATATTGCTAACATGTCGCTTTTAGAAAATATTAAACTACCATCTTTAAAGACTGTATGGTTTGCTGGCGAAGTATTCCCAACAAAACAGTTTAATTATTGGAAAAACAATTTGAAGAACTGTTTGTTTGCCAATTTATATGGTCCTATAGAAATTACATTAGATTGTACTTATTTTATTGTTGATCGTGATGTTCCGGATAATGAACCTTTGCCAATTGGTTTTGCGTGCAGGAATACAGATGTTTTGATTCTTGATGAGGATAGGTTGGTTACAAAAGGAGAAGAAGGAGAATTATGTGTTAGAGGTACATCACTTGCAATGGGATACTATAATAATCCTGAAAAAACAGCATTAGCTTTTGTTCAAAATCCTCTTAATAAATCCTATCCAGAAATTATTTACAGAACTGGAGATATCGTTTCTGTAAACGAAAGAGATGAAATTATTTTTAAAGGACGTAAAGATAGCCTTATTAAGCATTTAGGGTATAGAATAGAATTAGGAGAAATTGAGCATGTTATTGTTAACACTTTGAAAATAGCTAAGAACGGTTGTGTTGTATATAATGTAAATAAAAAGGAAATTACTCTTTTTTATGAAGCAGATAAAGAAATTTCGGTAGTAGAATTTAGAAAATTACTTTCAAATGAAATTCCTAAATATATGATTCCTACAGTATATATATTTATGGAAGAGTTGCCTAGAAATACTAATGGAAAAATTGATCGTCTTTTATTAAAAAATAAGATTAATGAGTAATGAAAAGGATAGATAATTTTAATGAAATTAATAATGCTTTGATTAAAATTAAAAATTACAAGAAAAAGCTTATAACTAATTTCTATCCAAATCGAGAAAAAAATGATATATGGATATCTAAAGGTAATTTCTATATAATAGATAAAGGAGAAGTTGTCTATTTTATTAATAAAAAAGCCAGGCATTGTACTTTGTTCTTTATAGCTTCTTCAAATGAAGAATTAAGCAAATCGCTTCCTAATCTTATTGTAGAATTTCAAGATGAAATTTTGATTTTAGATATTGTTCAACGTGAAGAAACTTCAGAATTATTGGATATTTTCTATAATCATTCATTCTATTATTACACCTCACTTGTTAGAATGAATAGACTAAGTGGTGGGAAGGATTTTTTATTAGATCAACCTGAGGGAATTAAAGAAGCGTCAAGTAGTCATTTAGTTTCAATTCAAAATTTGTTTAATACTTTTTTTGATGAAAAAGCAGAACAATTGCCGGAGAGGGATGAATTGATAAGATGGATTGAAAATAAAAATATCTTGGTATATGAGGAAAATAATGCTTTAGGAGGTTTCTTAATATATGAAATTATTGGAAATACTTTGTATTTAAGATATTGGTTTGTTCATCCTGATTTCAGAGAAAAAAAAATTGGCTCTAAACTTTTCAATTTTTTTGAAAGTAAAGGAAAAGATACAAATAGGCATATTTTTTGGGTGATTAAGAGTAACGAAAATGCAATAAAGAGATACAAACATTATGGGTTTGTTGAAGAAAAAATGTATAATTTTATACTAAGTAATAAAATGATTAGCTATGAATAATAAAATAATTTCAATACTAAATGATATAAGACCAGAGTTTGATTTTAATGAACCTGTAGATAATTTTATTGAAGCAGGAATGTTAGATTCATTTGATTTGGTAACTTTGGTAACAAGTTTAGATGAAACTTTTGATATATCAATAGATGGAGTAGATATATTGCCAGAAAATTTTTCAAATATTGATAGTATTTCAAGTCTATTAAGTAAATACATCAAGTAATGAATCTGTACTTCAAAGACAAAGAAATTACAGGAATGTTAGTGGTAATGCCTTCAAAAGAAATTCATTTTGAAGAAGAGATGGAAAATTATAATTTTTCTACAGCAAAATCATTAAAATTAAAAGCTGCACTTGGGTTAAATAAAAGAAGAATTGCACCAGAAGGAATCTGTTCATCTGATTTAGCTATTAAAGGCTTGGATTATCTTTTTTCTACAGAAAAATTGAAAAAGGAAGATATTGATGCATTGATTTTTGTCACACAGTCACCAGATTATATAATGCCTCCAACAAGTAATGTTGTTCAGGGACATTTTAACTTAAAACAGGATATGATTTGTTTAGATATAAATCAAGGATGTGCTGGTTTTATTATTGGGCTGAATCAAGCGTTTATGCTATTAGAACAACCTTCAATTTCCAAAGTAGTTTTAGTAAATGCGGATGTGTTAAGTGCAAAAGTTTCAAAAAGAGACCGAAACAGTAATCCGCTAATAGGTGATGCTGCTTCTATTACAATAGTAGAAAAATCGTCTCAAAAAACTGAAATTTTTGGAACAATAAAAATGGATGGATCTGGAGCATTTGCTTTGCAAATTCCAGCTGGAGGAGCAAAACTTCCAATTTCGAGTGAAACTTCAGTATTATATGAAGACGCTAGTGGTAATTTTAGAAGCAAAGAAAATCTTGTAATGAAAGGTGATGATGTTTTTAATTTTGTGCAAGCTGAGGTCCCACCTATGATAGAGTCTTTATTGCAAATTGCAAAAACAGACAAGAATGCTGTTGATTACTATTTATTTCATCAGCCAAATAAATTTATGCTTAATAAAGTTGCTGATAAAATTGGGGTCGCTAGAGAGAAAATGCCTGCTAATGTGGTGGAAAATTTTGGTAATTCTAGCGGTGTAACAGTTCCAGTAGTAACATGTTTTAATATATCGGAACAGATTAAAGGAAATAGATTGAAAGTTTGTTTTTCTGGATTCGGTGTAGGCTTAACTTGGGCCTCTCTTTTAATGGATGTAGGACCCTTATCTTTTTGTGAAATAATAGAATATTAAAAAAAAACAGAATGGAAGATTTTTTAGAAAAAATGGCTGAATTGTTAGAAGAAGATACTGTACAGTTGACTGATACAATTGTAGATTTTGATGCATGGGATTCGTTAACGAGCTTGTCAATAATTGCTTATTCAGGGGAAGAATTTCAAAAAACTATCACAGCTGCTGAAATTGTTGAGGCTAAAACTATTGGTGGCTTATACGAATTACTAACTAATAATTAAATTAATAGTGTATAATCCAATCTCATTAGTAGGTAAAAAGTATGTTGTTACAGGAGCTTCATCGGGAATTGGTAAAGCAACAAGTATATTATTATCTAAGTTAGGGGCAACTTTAATTTTGATAGATTTGAATGAAAAAGGCCTATTGGAAACGGCTGAAATTTGTGAGAGTACTACAAAAATCCTAGCTCTTGATTTGTTGGATTCAAATGAGTTAAAAGCAAAAATTCTTAATGCGGTATCAGAAGTAGGTAAAGTTAATGGTTTTGTACATTTGGCAGGTAGACCCTATTTGTCTCCGTTAAAATCACTTAATGACAAAGTACTATTTGATGTTTTAAAACTTAATTCAATTGCTGGTTTAGAATTAGCTAAAATTTGTAGCAATAAGTCAGTTTTTAGTGGGGAATCAGGATCATTCGTTTTTATCTCATCTGTATATGGCTGTGTTGGATCTGCTGCTAATGTTGGATATGCAATGTCAAAATCGGCGTTACACGGAATAACTAAATCCCTTGCGATTGAGCTAGCTCCTAAAGGAATTCGAGTAAATTGTGTAGCACCAGGATTTGTGAAAACAAATATGTTAGATTCAATTAGTGGTTCTTTTAATTCTGAATATGATGAATTAATTAATAAACTTCATCCTTTAGGCCTTGGAAACGCAGAGGATGTGGCAGATGCTATTGCTTTTTTAGTGTCAGACATGGCTAAATGGATTACAGGCTCGATAATAAATGTAGATGGCGGATTTACCGCTCAATAGAAATATGGAAAAAAAACAATTTGTTCTAATAACAGGTGCAACGTCTGGAATTGGTAAAGAGATTGCAATTAAACTTTCTGATGATTATAATGTAGTTTTGCATGGTAGAAATTTAGAAAAATTAAATGAAGTAGAAAGTTTATGTGCAAAAAAAAACTCTATCCTTACGTGGTTATGTAATTTGGAAGAAATTGAAGAAGTTGAAGATTCATTAAAACTTTTTTTGCTAAATAATTCTATTGAGGTTGCGAAGTTTGTACATTGTGCAGGAGTAATGAAAATGGCTCCATTAAAAATGTCAAATTTAAACATTTTGAAAAGCACCTTTAATGTTAACATATTTGCGGCAAGTCTTATCTCTACAATACTTATAAATAAGAAATTGAATAATAGCTCTTTAAATAGTGCTGTTTTTATATCAAGTAATATTAGCAATCATGGTGCTAAAGCAATGGGAGCTTATGGAGCTTCAAAATCAGCATTAGATGGTTTAATGAGGTCATTAGCTGTTGAATTAGCGCCAAAAGTACGTGTTAATTCTGTGCTCCCAGGTGCCGTAGAAACTGAGATGACAAAAGATATTTTAGGAAATGAAGAATTAAAACAAAGAATGTTATCTGTTTATCCATTAGGAATTGGTTCAACGAATGATATTTTTCAAGCAGTTTCATTTCTACTTTCAGACAATGCTAGATGGATTACAGGACAACAATTAACGGTTGATGGGGGAAGAACAATAAATATATCGGGTTAAATTAAAATGAAGGTACTGATTAAAATGATTAAGAATCATCCTATTGATTCTAATTGTTTTGTAATTTATAGTGGTTTAAATTCAAATTGTATTATTGTTGACCCAGGGACAGAAGACTGTGAAGAATTGTTGTCTTTTTTACATGAGAATAATTTAATTCCCCAAAATATAATATTAACTCACGAACATTTCGATCACATTTGGGGAGTTAATAAATTATTGGAGATATTTGATTGTACAATCATCAGTACAAAAAAATGTTTAGACAATATAATTAATAAAAAGAAAAACCTATCTATCTTTTATGATCAGGTAGGATTCGAGATTCTTAGAACAAATAAGATTATCCAAGTTTCTAATAATGATCTAAATCTCGGAAACTTTGAGATGAAGTTTAAAGAGACACCAGGGCATTCAGAAGGCTCTGTTTCTTTTTGGATCAATAAAAATCTTTTTGTGGGAGATGTTTTTATTAAAGGCGTTAAAACGGTTACAAAATTACCTGGAGGGAGTAAAAAGCAATTAGTTGAAACAATTTCAGAGCTTAGTGAATTGTTTCGTGATGATAATATGATGGTATATCCAGGTCATGGAGAAGTAATGGCTTTTAATGAAATTGATTTTAGTAAAGTTATATGAAAAAAATTGTAATTATTGGTACAGGGGCGGTTGCCGCTGAATTAAGTTCTTATATAGTAGATAATAATAAAAATGTTGATTCTCAATCTCAGATTGATTTGCTAGGATATATTGATTATGAGTATAATATTGAAAAATATTGGAAAAAATATAATCTTCAAAAACCTGTTCTTGCAGATATTGATACTTACAATTTTGAGAATGGAATTGAAGTTTTGATAGGAATATCAGATATTAAGTTTAGAAATGAAATTATCTCGAAATTAAAAACAAAGGGAGTTGTTTTTTTTCAGTTTATACATCATTCAGTAATTATACCCAATAATATTGAATTAGGAGAAGGAAATATTATTTATCCTTTTTGCATTATTGGACCTAATACAAAAATTGGAGATTTTAATATGATTACTTCATATAGCTTCATTAGTCATGATTGTGTAATTGGTAATAGTAATTTTTTCTCTACGGCTGGAATTGCTGGACGAGTTACAATTGGAGACAATAATTTTTTTGGAATCAGATCTACAGTAATACCACATATTACGATAGGAAACGAAAACACGATACAGGCCGGTATGATGGTAGATAAATCGATTAAAGATGAAACTACAGTTTTTTACAGATATAAAGAAAGTGTAATAGCGATTCCAAAATAGAAATGAAGCAGGATAATAAACCTCTGGTAAGTATCATTTGTACATCATTTAATCACCAAAAGTATATTAAAGAATGTTTGGATGGATTTATAATACAACAAACTAATTTTTTATTTGAGATAATTGTGCATGATGATGCCTCAACAGATGCTACTCAGCAAATCTTGCGGGAATATGAATCTATCTATCCCTCTTTATTTAATAATATTTATCAAACGGAAAATCAATTCTCTAATAAGGAAATTAATATTTGGTATGATATTATGCTTCCCAAAGCAAGAGGAAAATATATAGCAATATGTGAAGGGGATGATTATTGGTCAGACCCTATGAAATTGCAGAAACAAGTAAACTTTTTAGAAGCAAATAGTGATTATGTATTTTGTACTCATAGGTATAGAGTATATTTAGAGAATATACATGAATTTCAGAATGAAGTTTTACCAATAAATTATAGTACTTATAAAGAACGACAAGGAGGTGTTGAAATAGATGAAAAAATATTTTCAAAAGATTGGTTCACACAACCACTAACTGCTCTTGTTATCAAAGAAGACTTGAATAAAGTCTTATCTAAATACTCGAATTTCAAATATTTTAGAGATTATCACATCTTTTATCTTTTATTACAACGAGGTAAAGGAGCTTGTTTGAAAATTTGCTCAGGAGTTTATAGAGTAAATGATGGCGGGATTGCGAGTAGTAAGACGTTTTATGAAAAAATTAAAATAGCTTTTTTAATTTATGAGGAAATGTATTTATACACTAGAGATTCTAGTATTTTGTTTAATTACTGGAAGTTTTCTTTTGTACTTATTAGAAAAATTGAAGGTCTCAAAATTTTATCAAAATCTTTTTTTTATAACTTCTCATTAAATGATAAACTTATTTTAAGCAAGTATTTTTTTGTTGCATTTTTTGATTCATTTTTTGGAAAAATTAAAAGGATTGCAAGTTTTTAAATATGTCTATTTTAGTAATTTTAAGTATATATAGAAACTATAAAAGTTACTACTAGTATAAAATTAGCTTAGTTTTTATATTGAAAAGTCTTATAGATTAGACAGCTTCAATTTTAAAATCAATTAAAGCATTAAGCATAACTTAAATTTTTTTTATGACAATTAAAAAACCTAAAGTTTCCATTATAATTCCATGTTACAATAATGGTAGATTCATCGAGGAAACTTTAAATAGTGTTTTTTTGCAAACTTTTTCATCATGGGAATGTATTATAATTAATGATGGGTCTGTTGATAATAGTGAAGAAGTTATCCTTAAAAAGATTTGTAAAGATGATCGTTTCAAATATATTTATCAAAACAATGCAGGTGTTTGCGTAGCTAGAAATATTGCGATTGAAGCTTCTCAAGGAGAATATGTTTTATGTTTAGATGGAGATGATTTAATTTCTAAGAATTTTCTTGAAGAAACAGTAAAATTATTAGATTCAAAACCTAATTTAACAATTGCAACATCTGTGGTTAAATTTTTTGGGAGAAGTAGTGGGGTTTTAAATGTTGTTTCGTATGACATGGCTGTTTTGTTAGCTGAAAATCAACTAGTTGTTACTTCTTTGTTTCGTAGGTTAGATTTTGATAGAGTTGGAGGGTTTAATATAAACATGAAGGATGGTTTTGAAGATTGGGACTTTTGGATTTCAATTCTTAAGCAAAATGGCTCAGTTGAATGTACTACTAAAGCAACTTTTTATTATCGTTTATTAAATATTTCTAGAAATAATCAGATTTCGCAAGAAAGAGAAAAGAAATTGAGGTTTCAGATGTGGAAAAATCATAAAGAGCTTTTCTTGGAATATTTCGTAGATCCAACATCTTACTTTGAATACAAGCGATATGCTGATTCAATGGAATATAAAATTGGTCGTTTACTTTTAAATCCTATAAGAAAGGCTAGATTTTGGTTCGTTTTTTTGAAAGAAAAAGCATTTTTTAAGTAAATCTTTCTTTAAAAGAGTAAAAAAGTTATCTGGCATGGATGTGAATGAAATATATTTAGTTTTAGTTCTTTACAAAACGAGTCTTGAAGATTCTAAAACGATAAATTCTTTAGAAAATATTCTAGAAGAGAGGGTTAATTTACTCGTTTTTGATAATAGCCCAGAAAGGCAATATGAAAGTGAAAAATTTAATTATAAAAAATTTAATATTGAATACTATCATGATCTAACAAATCCAGGTTTAAGCACGGCATATAATCACGCCCTTGATATAGCTTATAAAAGTAGATATTCGTGGTTGTTGCTATTAGATCAGGACACTACTTTTACAAAAATGTTTTTTGACGATATTAAGGAATTACGAGTAGAAAAACTTCCAAGTTCAGTGGTTGCTATAATACCAAGAGTTGTATCGCAGAGTGAAAGTAAAAGTATATCGCCTGTAAAAATCTACCCAGGTGGAGTTTGTCGACCTTTAAATCCTTTAGTAGGTGAGATTAGTGCTCCCATAAGTGGTATAAATTCAGGAACGATGTTAAGAGTCTCGTATATGAACTCTATAAATGGTTTTTCCAAAGAATATTCTTTAGATATGTTAGATCACTGGTATTTTAGAAGAATATTTCAAGATCGAAAAAGTATTTATATTCTTGAGAGTAATATTTTACAAGATTTGTCAGTTTTTGGGAATTTTGAGGAAAATGTTTCATTTGTTAGATATCAACAAATGTTAAAATCAGAATTACTTTTTATTAAAGAAGAAGGTTTTATTAGTCAAATGATTTTTAAATTTAGATTAATAAGTAGAATTATAAAACAGCTCAAGTATAAAAATAAAGAATACTATAAATTTACAATATCTCAACTTTAGATTAATATTTCCTTAGTGATTTTGTAAGAAACGAGTTGTATTGTTGTTGCTTTTGAGTTTTCATGTAAAGAGTTATGAATATTAGTATTAATTTGTTAAAACAAATTTTTTTTATTTTAATCGTTGGAGTGCTTTTGTGTTATAGATACTTAAGCATAGGTGTTGATAGTATACAAGTTTTATATTTTTCAGTTTATTATTGCTTTGCTACTTTCGCAGTGATTCTATCGGGTTGGAGATTTAAAAGTCTAATTAATCCAATATCTATTTTTGTACCTTTTCTATATCTTCTTTCATATAGTTTTTTGCAATTGTCCGTAGATCAAGTAAATTATTCTTCAATGACTTTTTTAATAATTAATTGTTCAATTGTAATTTATCTATTATTTGCTTCATTAAATTATCCTTACAAACCTGTTAAAATTTTTGCTTTAGACGAAAAGTTAAAAAGGAAATTACTATATTTTATTAGTTTAATGGCTTTTTTAACATTTATAATAGAATGCATTGTTTTTGGATATATACCAATTTTAAATATAACTAGTGTAGATGTTTATGGTGAGACGAATGAAAAGTTAGTGCCATTTCTTCATTATTTTATTATTTTAAATTCATTACTTCCTACTTGGGCTTATGTTTTCTTTAAAGAAAAAATTATTTCAAAGAAAGAGTTTAGGCTTGTTTTAGCACTTTCAATATTTATTTTGTTAAATTATCTTAGTAAGCAATTGTATTTATTATTTGGAATGTCACTTTTTGTGTCCTATACTTATTATAATGATATTAATATAAAAAAAATACTAAAAGCTTTGGGGGTAATGTTTTTAGTTTTTGGTTTAGTTGGTTTTTTAAGGTTTGATTCTGATTTGAGCATGTCTGTTAGTGAATTTTACAGAGCGATTTCAGGAATCGAAAATGAGAAAGTCTCCCTATTTGAAGCAGTTTTTGTAGAATATAGCTCAAAAAGATTTTCTATTTTAGATGATATGGTTAATTACAGTGACCGTATTGCTTTTTTAGGTTACGGAATGTATACATTTAGACCATTTACTTCTTTTTTTTTATTGGAAAAAACAGGCTTTATAATTCGAATACCAGAATTAAATTCCGAACAAAGAGTAGGTACTTTTTTGATTGATCCTTATTTAGATTTTGGACTTGTTGGAGTATTTATTTTAAATGGTTTGTATGGATATCTTGCTGTTCGATATTATAATCAATTTAGAAAAAGATATCCGGAAGCAATTGTCAAATTTACTATTATTGTTTTTTGTATTTTAATGGGAATGTTTGTAAATTATTTTAATTCGATGCTTATTTGGTTAGGCTTAATAATAAATAAAATATTAGTGGGAGGTTTAAAATCAAAAAAAATGTATTTATGATTTCAGTTTGCATAGCAACTTACAACGGAGAAAAATATATTGTCGAGCAATTAGAGTCCATTTTACCACAATTAGATGCAAAAGATGAAATTATAATTTCAGATGACCATTCTAAAGACAATACTTTAGAAGTTATAGGTAATTTAAAAGACAATAGGATAAAAATTTTCTTGAATGAAAAAGAAAATGGATACTCCAAAAATTTTGAAAATGCAATAAACAAATCTTCTGGAGATATTATTTTTATTAGTGATCAAGATGATGTTTGGATGTGCAACAAAGTACAAATTATGATTAAAGCGTTGTCGAAGTCTTCTTTGGCAATACATAACGCATCAATAGTCGATGGAGATTTAAATTTAATTCATGATTCTCATTTTGATTTATATAGTGTAAAGAGTGGTTTCTTTGTTAATTTTCTTAAAACTAGGTATATTGGTGCTTGTATGGCTTTTAAAAGAGAAGTTTTAGAAAAATATTTACCAGTTCCAGAAAATCAAAAACTTTGCGCATACGATTATTGGCTGAGTTTAATTGCAGAATATTATTACAAAGTAGAACTTGTTTATGAGCCTTTAATAAAATACAGAAGACATGGAAATAATGCTTCTACAGGAGGAAAAAAGAGTTCAAACTCTTTTATAAAAAAAATCAATATGAGAATTTATTGTTTATTTCATTTGTTTAATCGTTAATGAATAGTTTATTTAAAAGATATTCGTTTTTTCAATTGATAACCATCAGCCTTAATGTAATTAGGACTAAGTTTTTATTTAAAAAAGCTAGAATAATAAGGTTTCCTTTTGATGTAAGAGGGAAAAAATATATTTCAGTCGGAAAAGGCTTTACGACAGGGGTGGGGTGTAGATTAGAAGCATATCCCATTGATGCAAATAATGTTCTTCTTATCGGAGAAAATGTTCAGATAAATGATTATGTCCATATTACTGCAATGGAAAAAGTTTCTATTGGTAATAATGTTTTATTGGCAAGTAAAATTTATATTTCAGATTGTAGCCATGGAAGTTATTCGGGTGATAGTAACGATAGCAATCCAAAAATAAATCCATCTGATAGACCTCTTTTTTCATCTCCTGTGATAATTAAAGATAATGTTTGGATTGGTGAGTCAGTTTCTATATTACCAGGAGTTACCATAGGAGAAGGAACAATTATTGGTGCAAATTCAGTAGTCACTAAAAGTTTACCCGATTTCGTAATAGCTGTTGGAATTCCAGCAAAAACAATAAAAAAATTTAATTTTCAATCTCAGAGATGGGAAAAATATCTATAGTATGTCATGAAAAAAATTTTAATTACAGGTGGAGCAGGTTTTATAGGCAGTAATTTGGCTCTTAAACTTATAGAAAAAGGGTATGAAATTACGGTTTTAGATAATCTTTCAAAACAAATACATGGACACAATCCTGAAGTTACTTCTCCATTATTTAATAGTATAAAAGATAAAGTTACTTTTATCGAAGGTACTGTTACTTCAAAAGAAGATTGGATAAAAGCCTTGGAAAATCAAAATGTCATAGTGCATTTTGCGGCAGAAACAGGTACTGGTCAATCTATGTATTGTATAGAAAAATATACTGAAGTTAATATCCAAGGAACTGCTATAATGCTTGATATCTTAGCAAATAATGAAAATTCAGTCGAAAAAATTGTTATTGCTTCTTCGCGGTCTATTTATGGAGAAGGAAAATATAAGCATCCTCAATTAGGAATTGTTTATCCTTCTCATAGAAAAGAAGAAGATATGCTGGCTGGAAATTTTGAGTTAACATATAAAGACAATCAACTACTTGATTTATTGGCTACCGATGAAGAATCGAAAATTCATCCTTCTTCTGTTTATGGTATTACAAAGCAAAATCAAGAGCAAATGATTATGACTGTTTGCCCTACATTAGGTATAGCCCCAGTGGCATTTAGATATCAGAATGTATATGGTCCAGGACAATCACTATCTAATCCATATACTGGAATTTTATCTATATTTTCTACTCAGATTAGAAATAATAATCCTATTCAAATTTTTGAAGATGGAAAAGAAACAAGAGATTTTGTTTTTATTGATGATGTAGTAGATGCAACAATTTTAGGAATTGAAAAAGAAGAAGCAAATGGACATGTTTTTAATGTAGGTACAGGTGTTGCAACAGATGTGCTTGAAGTAGCTAACTCATTGATTAAAGCTTACGATATTAATGTTCCTGTAGCTATAACTGGAAGATTTAGGTTGGGAGACATCCGTCATAATTATGCAGATTTAACTAAAATTAAAAGTATTTTAGGATTTGAGCCAAAAGTCTATTTTAAAGAAGGTATTGATAGATTTTCTTCATGGGTGCTTCAACAAGAAATTCAAGAGGATAAATTAAGTAAATCATTAGAAGAAATGAAGAATAAAGGTCTTTTAAAATGATAATAGAAGAAGTTATTAAAAATAAAAAGATATTATTCTTTTCTGTTCAAACTTTTAATCTTGAAAAAGAGATTGTAAAAAAATTAGAGGAATTAGGTGCAAATGTTGATTATTATGATGAAAGACCTTCAAATAATAATTTTACCAAAGGAATTATTAGGTTAAAAAGAAGTTTACTTCAAGTAACAATTAATAAGTATTATTCTAAAATTTTAAGAGATACTACCAATAAACAATATGACTTTCTATTTGTAAATAAAGGTGAAGTTGTTCCTGAATTTTTTTTAAAAGAATTTAAAAAAAAACATAATAGCTGTCAATGTATTTTCTATACATGGGATTCTTTTCTGAATAATAAAAATGCGCTAACTATTTTAAACTATTTTGATAAAAAGTTTTCTTTTGATTCTAGTGATGCTGTTAAATATGGTTTAGAATTTAGACCGCTTTTTTATTTAGATTTTTACAAAAATATTGGTTCAATTTCAAATTCTGATATTTCGAACGATTTACTTTTTTTAGGAACAGCCCACTCCGATAGATATAAGATAAGTAATTCTGTTGCAAATTGGTGTACAGAAAATAAACTAAAATCATTCTGTTATTATTATATGCAAGGAAAATTAGTTTATTTCTATAAAAAAATGTTTGATAAAACATTTAAAGAGTTTGATTATAAAAAACTGAGTTTTAGTAGTTTGACTCCTGTCGATCTTTCTGAATATTATAAAAAATCAAAAGTTGTTTTAGATATAAATCATCCAGGACAGAAAGGTCTTACTATGCGAACATTTGAAGCCATTGGAGCTAAAAGAAAAATAATCACTACAAATGCTGAAGTTCAAAAATACACATTTTACAATTCTAACAATATTTTAATCATAGATAGGGAAAATAGTCAGCTTGAAAAAGATTTCTTTGAGTCAGATTATATTGATGTCGACGTGGATCTATATGAGCGAATGTCATTAAAGGGATGGTTGACTTGTTTATTTGTGAGCAATGAGCCAAATGTTTGGATAAAAGGAATAAATTAAAAAATAATGGAATACATAATATTAGGAATTATTTTAATGAGTATTATGTTGCTTTATTTCAAAGTAGCAGATCGTTTCAATATAATTGATAAGCCTAATCAAAGAAGTTCTCATACAGAAATAACTTTAAGGGGTGGAGGAATTATTTTTTGGTTTTCTGCGTTGCTTTATTTTGTCCAGCATATTGAGAATAATTATTTTTTCTTTGCTGGTATAACTTTAGTTAGCTTAGTAAGTTTTTGGGACGATATTCAGAGTTTATCAAATAAAATTAGAATTGGGATTCATTTTCTTTCGATCACTTTGGTTTTTTATGATTTAAATTTATTCCATTTAATGCCTATTTGCGGAGTTGCAGTGTCTTACATTTTGGCCATCGGACTAATAAATGCTTATAATTTCATGGACGGAATTAATGGTATTACAGGACTATATACTTTAGTTGTAATGGGATCATTATTGTATGTCAATACAAAAATTCAGCTTTTTACTGATGCAATGTTTATAAAATATGCAGTGCTTGCGAGTTTAGTATTTCTCTTTTTTAATTACAGGAAAAGAGCAAAATGTTTTGCAGGTGATGTAGGAAGTATCGCCATAGCTTTTTGGGTAATTTATTTGGTTGTAAAACTAATTCTTGTAACTGAATCGCTAATTTGGCTATTGTTTTTAGCTGTATATGGTGTCGACGCTGTTTGCACCATCCTGCATAGAATTTATCTGAAGCAAAATATTTTTGAAGCACATAGATTGCACTTGTATCAGATATTAAGTAATGAATATAAAATACAGCATAGATTAGTATCTCTTCTTTACGCTTTAGCTCAGACAGGAATTTCTTTAGTAGTGATTTTTCTTTATCAAAAAGTTCAAGATTCACTTGTATTCTTAATTGTAATTTTGCCCTTATTGTTACTTTACTCTTCAAAATTTTATTTGTTAAACAAAAGTAATTTACGATTAAATCATGGAGCCTAAAATAATTAAGGGGGGAAAATTTTCTGATCATCGAGGAAATATATCATATGTAAACGATTTTAGTTTTGCCGATATCGAAAGGTTTTATATTATAAGTAATTCGAAGGAAAATCCAATCCGAGCTTGGCAGGGGCATAAATTAGATACTAAAAATTTTTATTGTCTTTCGGGTTCTTTCAATATTCACTTTATAAAAATTGATAATTGGGAGAATCCTTCAAAAGATTTAATTATTGAGACTGTTTTCGTTTCTGAATCTGAAAGCAAAATTGTTCATATACCTGCGGGCTATGCAAATGCAATAGAATCTCTGGAAGAAAATTCAAAACTAATATCCTTTTCTACATTGCCATTAGCAAATGTAAGTGGTGACGATGTTCGTTATCCATTAGATTATTGGCTTTTCAAATAATGAAAGACGAGAGAATTTATTTATCGTTATCTCAAGAAAGCGGGTTTGAGGAAGGATATATTCAGAAAGCTCTAAAGTCAAATTGGATTACTTCAGGAGGGCCAAATGTAGATGAATTTGAAAATGAACTTCAGAAGTATTTTGAAAACGAAAATTTTGTTGTCGCATCAAATTCCGGCACATCTGCTATACATTTAGCATTAATTTTGTTAGGTGTAAAAGCTGGTGATGAGGTTATTTGTCAAAGCATGACTTTTTCAGCTTCGGCAAATCCAATTTTATATCAGAATGCGTGTCCAATATTTGTAGATAGCGAAGTTGATACTTGGAATATTTGTCCAGAATATCTAGAAATTGCTATAAAAGACCGAATAAAAAAAGGAAAAAAACCAAAAGCAATTATAGCGGTTCATTTGTATGGGATGCCTTATAAAATTGATCAAATTCATGCGATTGCGGATAAATACGAAATACCAATTATCGAGGATAGTGCAGAAGCTCTAGGAAGTAATTATAAAGGGAAAAAATGCGGAAGTTTTGGTGCTTTTGGTGTGCTTTCCTTTAACGGAAATAAAATCATAACAACATCTAGTGGAGGAGCACTAATTTCAAATTCTAAAGAAACAAAAGATAAAGCCATTTTTTATGCGACTCAATCAAAAGATTTGGCGGTACATTATCAACATAGTAAAATAGGTTATAATTATAGAATGAGTAATATTTGTGCAGGAATTGGTCTTGGACAAATGAAAATCTTAGAAAAGAATATTGGTTTTAGACAAGCTAATCATTCATTTTATAGAGATATTTTTAAAGAGTTAGAAAATGTAAAGCTCTTTGATAATGTAAACGATGAATTTTTCTCTAATTATTGGTTAAATGCAATATTGCTTGAAACAGTAGAAGAAAGGGAAAGTTTAAGACTTGCTTTTGAAGAAGCTAACATAGAGAGTCGTCCATTATGGAAACCAATGCATTTGCAACCAATTTTTGAAAAATATCCATTTTATGGCAATAGGATTTCTGAACAGTTATTTGAAAAAGGATTATGTTTGCCATCAGGATCAAATTTAACTGATAAAGATAAAAGCAGAATAAAAGAAGTTGTTATTAATTTCTTTAAATCAATATAAAATTTAAAAATGAAAATTGAAGAAACATTTATAAAAGACTTAGTAGTTGTAGAACCAACAGTATTTGGAGACGAAAGAGGCTACTTTTTTGAATCTTATAGTAAAACTAAATTTGAAGATTTAGGAATTAATATTGAATTTGTTCAAGATAATCAATCATTCTCAAAAAAAGGAACTTTAAGAGGGTTGCATTACCAAAATCCTCCATTCGCACAGACAAAATTAGTTCGCGTTTTAGAAGGGGAAATTATTGATGTTGCGGTAGATTTAAGAAAAGATTCTCCTACTTATGGAAAAGCATTTAGTGTTTTATTATCAGCAGAGAATAAAAAACAATTATTAGTACCTCAAGGATTTGCTCACGGATTTTCTGTTATTAGTGAAAAGGCTTCGGTTATGTATAAATGTGATCAATTTTATAACAAAGCTTCTGAAGGAGGAATCAAATATGACGATCCATCTTTGAACATTGACTGGGGAATGAATCTCGAGGAGGCTATTGTTTCAGAAAAAGATCAAATTCTTCCTTTTATTGAAAATTGTAACAGCTTATTTTAATGAAGAAAATTTTAGTAACCGGTGCAACAGGACAATTAGGATCTGAACTTTCAGTTTTAGCGTCTTCTTATCCTCAATATGAGTGGGTATTTGCAGATCGAACTCAAATTGCATTAGATAACTTAGAAATGCTTCAATCTCAATTAGAAATAATTCGTCCTGATATTATATTTAATTGCGGCGCTTATACTGCTGTTGATAAAGCTGAATCAGAAAAAGATTTAGCTTTTAAAGTAAATCATTTGGCGGTAAAGTTAATAGCAAAATATGCTAAAGAAAATAATGCGAAATTAATTCATATTTCGACAGATTATGTTTTTGATGGGGATTCGTCTATCGCTTTAAATGAAGATGCTGAAACTAATCCTATAAATGTTTATGGAGAAAGTAAATTGGCAGGTGAAATTGCTTGTTTGAAAGAAAATCCAGAATCGGTTATAATTAGAACTTCATGGGTTTATAGCAAATTTGGAAATAATTTTGTAAAAACCATGCAGCGACTAATGCAGGAAAGAGATGAAATCAATGTGGTAAATGATCAGATAGGCTCACCAACTTATGCTCCTGATTTGGCACAAGCAATGATTGACATTGTCGAATTTCCAAAATGGATTTCTGGAATTTATAATTATTCAAATGAAGGAGAAATTAGTTGGTATGAATTTGCATTAAGTATTAAAGAACTTGGAGGTTATAATTGCAAAGTAGGAGGAATTCCATCGATATCTTACCCAACTCCAGCAAAAAGGCCAAGTTACTCCTTATTAAATAAGGAAAAAATAAAAGCAGTCTATAATCTGAATATTCCGGATTATAAGAAAAGTTTAAAAAAAATGTTTGTTTAAAATCGACGATAGAATTTTAGAGATTTGAAAAATCAGATATCTAAAATCTAAAATCTAAAATTAGGATTTATGAAAGGAATTATATTAGCTGGAGGTTCTGGCACGAGATTGCACCCATTGACATTAGCAGTAAGTAAGCAGCTAATGCCGGTTTATGACAAACCTATGATTTATTACCCGTTATCAACATTAATGATGGCAGGGATTAATGAGATTTTGATTATATCTACTCCTCACGATTTACCTCATTTCAAGAAACTTTTAGGAGATGGGAGTGCAATTGGTTGTAAGTTTAGTTACGCTGAACAACCAAATCCGAATGGATTAGCTCAAGCTTTTGTAATTGGAGCTGAGTTTATAGGTAATGACAAAGTTGCTTTAGTTTTAGGAGATAATATTTTTTTTGGAACCAATATGCAACAACTTTTAAAAGAGAATGCTGATCCAGAAGGAGGAGTTGTTTTTGCTTACCATGTTTCAGATCCTGAAAGATATGGAGTAGTTGAATTTGATGAAAATAAAAATGCTGTTTCTATTGAAGAGAAGCCGTTGGAGCCAAAATCTAATTACGCAGTTCCAGGACTTTATTTCTATGATAATTCTGTTGTTGAAATTGCCAAAAATATTAAGCCTAGTGCTCGTGGTGAATATGAAATTACAGACGTAAATAAAGTGTATCTCGAAAAAGGAAAATTAAAAGTAGGTATCTTAAGTAGAGGGACAGCTTGGTTAGACACAGGAACTTTTAACAGTTTGATGCAAGCTGGGCAGTTTGTACAAGTTCTTGAAGAAAGGCAAGGTCTAAAAGTGGGATGTATTGAAGAAATAGCTTGGAGACAAGGATTTATTAATGATGCTCAACTTGAAGATTTAGCTCAACCATTACTTAAATCAGGTTATGGAACCTATCTGTTAGACTTTTTAAAGCAAAAGAAAAAAGGTGTTAAAATTTAATTTGCACCACCAAGTAATTGTTTAAAACCTTTAATTTGTATTTTTGTATAAAGTTCAAAATTTACTGACTTAAAAAATGCTAAATTGAATACAGAAAAACCAAATAATATAACTTCCTTGTTATATAAAACCTTTTCCCCAAGAAATCTAAGGGCAAATATCAATAATTTGAGCTACCTGCCTAGGTGGATTATTATTGCTATTGACGTAATGGTTCTGTTTTTTTCATTTTCCTTTACTTATTTGCTTTTTGATGGAACCGCAATAGGTTATATTATAACATCACACGATTTTTATTTTGTAGCAGGATTATTAACGGTTAATATATTTTTCTTTTGGCTCTTTAGAACCTATTCTGGAATTATTAGACACTCATCATATATTGATGCTATAAAACTGCTTTTTTCTCAAATGTCAGTTTTAGTTTTCTTTCTGTTTATAAATTTAATATTTGAACTATATACAGGACATAAAGCGTTTTTGAATACGGCTCTTTTTATAAATTTAGTTTTATCTTTTTGCGGGCTATTTTTATATCGTGTTATTGTAAAACAAACATTTGAGATGTACTTTTCAGAAAAAGCGACAACCAAGCTTGTACGAACAGTTATTTATGGTACAGATGCAAATGCTATATCGGTGGCAAACGCCTTAAAATTTGAAACGCCATCACGATTTAAAATTGTTGGTTTTGTCGATAAAAATAATCAGAATGCGTCTAAGCGTATGTTGGATCTTCCTATTTTAATTTTAAGAAAGAAACTTCCAGCTTTAATGCGTTCTGTTGCTGCAGAAGGGGTAATTATTGCTGATAAAAGTTTGACAAAAGACGAACAACTTATAATTGTTGATCAATGCTTAGAGTTTAATTATAGAGTATACACCGTTCCATTGATTTCTGATTGGGAAAATCAGAAAGAAATTTCTCAAAAAGTAAAAAATATCCAAATTGAAGACTTATTAGAAAGAAAGCCTATAGTTCTAGATAGTAAGTCAATTTCTAAACAATTAAAAGACAAAACTATTTTAATTACTGGTGCGGCTGGATCAATTGGTAGCGAAATTGTAAGACAGGTTTTGAATTTTAATCCAAAAAATGTAATTGTTTTAGATCATGCAGAAACGCCATTGCACAATTTATGCTTAGAAACTCAGGCAATGAATTTCAATACGAAAATTGTTGCAGTAATTGCTGATGTAAGAAGCAAGAAAGCACTTGAGAAAGTCTTTAAAAATTATAATCCTCATGTTGTTTTCCATGCGGCGGCATATAAACACGTGCCTTTGATGGAAGAGAATCCTTCTCAGGCAATTCAAACGAATATAAAAGGAACAAAAAACCTTGCCGATCTAGCGTGCAAATATCATGTGAAGAAATTCGTAATGGTTTCGACAGATAAGGCTGTAAACCCAAGTAATGTAATGGGAGCCAGTAAACGCATTGCAGAAAAATATGTGCAGTCTTTATTCTTAAAAAATCAAAGGCAAAACGTTGAAGGCGGGACAAAATTTATTACAACACGTTTTGGAAATGTTCTAGGATCAAATGGTTCTGTTGTGCCATTGTTTACTAAACAAATTGCAGAAGGAGGTCCAGTAACTATTACACATCAAGATATTATACGTTACTTTATGACAATTCCAGAAGCTTGTCAACTTGTATTAGAAGCTGGAGCTATGGGTAATGGTGGCGAGATCTATATTTTTGATATGGGTAAACCCGTTAGAATTATTGATTTAGCAAGAAAAATGATTAAGTTGGCTGGTTTCATTCCAGATAAGGAAATTAAAATTAAAATTGTTGGGTTAAGGCCTGGAGAAAAACTTTATGAAGAATTATTAAATGATACTTCTAAGACTCTTCCAACATATCACAATAAGATTATGATTGCTCAAGAAATTCAAGACGAGTATGAAAATCTTCATAATGAGGTTGATGAATTAATTGGTATCGCAGATTTTTATGAAAACGATGATATTGTTGCTAAGATGAAAAAAATTGTCCCAGAATTTAAGAGTATGAATTCGACTTTCGAAATTTTAGATAAATAATTAGAGATAAAAATATAAATCAAATATAATCAAAAGGTGTTTTTTTAAACGCCTTTTGGCATTTTTAAACAAATTTTAAAATGTTAAAAATCTTGTTAAAATTACAAAAAAACAAGGTTTTTATGTTCTTTCCAATGGATTCTAAAAATATAAACGATTGGCTGTTTGAAATAACGCCAAAAAATAAATTATTTACGCTTAATTTCAAGGAAATTTGGCAGTATCGAGATTTATTAATGCTTTTTGTAAAAAGAGATATAATTACAGTGTACAAACAGACGGTTTTAGGACCGCTTTGGTATCTTATTCAGCCTTTATTTACTTCTATAACCTTTACTATTATATTTAATAATGTTGCTGGAATCAAGACAGGCTCCATTCCTCCATTTTTATTTAATCTTGCAGGAATTATGGTTTGGAATTATTTTACTGCTTGTTTAAATGGAACTTCGGATACTTTTAAATCCAATGCAGGAATATTTGGAAAAGTATATTTTCCGCGAATTATTACTCCGCTCTCGATAGTAATTTCCAATTTGATTAAGTTTGGAATCCAGTTTGGGATATTTGTTTTCTTTTATATTTTCTTTTATGTGAAAGGAGCAAATTTAAGCTTAAATAGCTCGATTGTGTTCTTTCCAATATTAATTGCGTTTATGGGAATTTTAGGATTAGGATTAGGAATGGTAATCTCTTCTATGGTTACAAAGTATCGTGATCTAAATAATTTAGTTGGTTTTGGAGTTCAATTACTAATGTATATATCTGCAGTAATGTATCCAATGGAACTAATAAAACAAAAATTACCTAATTTAGGATGGGTTGTTGAATACAATCCATTGGCTTATGTCATAGAAACTTCTCGTTATATGCTTTTAAATGTGGGTGATGTTTCTGTCTTAGGTCTAACCTATGCTACAATAGTAACTATAGTAATTTTCTTTATTGGATTGTTGGTTTTTAATCGAACAGAAAAAAGTTTCATAGATACGGTATAAATTATTTATGAAAAAGATTTTATAAAAATGAAAGACATCATATTAAAGGTTGAAAATATTTCTAAGCAGTATCGTCTAGGTCAGGTTGGAACGGGGACTTTGAGTCATGATTTAAACAGATGGTGGCATAAAATTCGTGGAAAGGAAAATCCATATTTAAAAATTGGAGATACCAACGATCGGTCTACAAAAGGTACTTCTGATTATGTTTGGGCTTTACAAGATATTGGTTTTGAAGTCGAAAGAGGAGAAGTTTTAGGAATTATTGGAAAGAATGGAGCAGGAAAATCTACACTTCTGAAAATTCTTTCAAAAGTTACAGCTCCTACGACGGGAAGTATTAAATCTCGAGGACGTATAGCTTCTTTATTAGAAGTTGGAACGGGGTTTAATGGAGAAATGACGGGTCGCGAGAATATATTTTTAAATGGGGCCATTTTAGGAATGACTAAGAAGGAAATCACTTCAAAACTTGACGAAATTATTGAGTTTTCTGGTTGTGAACGTTACATTGACACTCCTGTAAAGAGATATAGCTCTGGAATGACAGTTCGTTTAGCATTTGCAGTTGCGGCCTTTTTGGAACCTGAAATTTTAGTAGTTGATGAAGTTTTAGCAGTGGGTGATGCTGAGTTTCAGAAGAAGGCAATTGGAAAAATGCAAGATATCTCTAAAGGGGAAGGAAGAACTGTTTTGTTTGTTAGCCATAATATGGCAGCAGTGAAAAGTTTGTGTACGAGAGGGATAGTTTTAGAACATGGCAAAGTAATTTTTGAGGGTCATGTTGAAGAAGCTGTTAACAAATATTTTAGTGATCAAGAACAATTTGCAAATAAGAAATGGGATCTGGAATCATGTCCTAAAACTAATTTTTTACGCTTATTAGCTGCAAGGATCCTAAATGAAAATAATGAAGTGGCATTAAATCACTCAATATCAAATTCAATAGCAGTAGAATTTACGTACGAAATTTTAGAAGAAGGAAATGTTTTTACACATGGATTTAATTTATTTAATAATGAGAACGTTCATATTTTAAGTTCTCATGATAAAGATTCTTTAACACTAGAGAAAGAATTACCAAAAGGCATTTATTCAAAAAAAATAATAATCCCAGGAAATTTATTAGCAGAAGGAACTTATTCATGTAGTTTTGCGATCATGAAATATAATCCATTTGTTGTGGAATTTCACGAAATGGATATAGTAGGATTTAATATAGTGGATGAATTTGGTAGTAATACAGCAAGAGGAAATTATAATGGTAATTTCCCAGGAGTTATTAGGCCAATTTTAAAATGGAAATAAATATGAAAAATTGGACTGGAGAGCGATTAGAAACATTTGTTTATAATAGGATTGCGATAGAACACTTGCATCGATATGCAATTACTAATAATTATATAAAAGATAAAATTGTTTTAGATATAGCCAGTGGAGAAGGTTATGGTACTGCTTTAATGAGCAAGGAAGCTTCATTTGTATATGGAGTGGATATTGATAAAGAATCAATTTCGAAGGCTAAATTAAAATATACACAAAAAAATATTGAATTTTTAGAAGGTAGCACAAGTGCAATACCACTAGATAATGATGCTATAGATGTAGTAATTAGCTTTGAAACAATTGAACATCATGATCAGCATGAAAAAATGATGCTTGAAATAAAAAGAGTTTTAAAGCCTGGTGGAATAGTATTAATATCTACTCCAGACAAATTATATTATTCTGAACAACGAAATTTAATAAATGAATTTCATGTCAAAGAATTGTATAAACATGAATTTAAAAACTTAATTAATAATTATTTTAAATATCAGCAATTATTGACACAATTACATAATAACGGAAATTCAATAATTCAGAATGATACAGAGAAAAATAATTTAGACTTATATTATGGAAATTATCTCGCTATTAAAAATAGAGAGGTAAAACCAATGTTTTTAATATCAATTGCATCAGACTTAGAATTTGAAAAACATGATTTGTCTATTTTTGATGGAGGGTATTTTGTTAAAAATGAATTAATGGCTGAATTTAGAGGTAGTTATTCGTATAAAATTGGTCATTTAGCTCTACTACCACTAAAATATCTTAAAAAAATTTTTAAGTAATAAATTAAAATGTGGATATAGACAAAAAAATATTTATCATTATTGTAACTTATAATGGAATGCAATGGATCGAGAATTGTTTAAAAAGTGTGTTAAGCAGCTCGGTTGCAGTGGAAATTATTATTGTTGATAATGGTAGCAAAGACGGAACAGTTGAATTTATTAAGTCAAATTTTAAAGATGTTTTATTATTTGAGCAAGATCAAAATTTAGGTTTCGGAAAAGCTAACAATGTTGGATTAGATATTGCTCTTAAAAATAATGGAGAATATTTTGTTTTATTAAATCAAGATGCTTACTTAGAAAAAGATACAATTAGTTTGTTGCTTGAGGAAATGAGACTTAATCCAGAATATGGAATTTTGAGTCCGGTACATTTAAATGGCAATGGGGATAAAATTGATTTATATTTTCAATTCTATATCTCACCAAATAATTGCCCAGATTTCTTTTCTGATCTTTTCTTAAGTAAAGTAGTGAAGAATGTTTACGATGTCAATTTTGTTAATGCAGCAATATGGATGTTGTCAAAAGAAACCTTAAAAAATGTTGGAGGTTTTAATCCTTATTTTTTTCATTATGCAGAAGATAATGATTATGTAAATAGATGTAATTTCAAAAAAATGAATGTTGGAATTGTTCCAAAAGCAATAGCATATCATGATAGAAATGTACCGAATAGAAAATTTGATCTAAAAACTTTTATCAATTTAAAAGATCTTGATCTTCTCAACCCGAATAGATCATGTTCGGCCAAGAAAATGATTATTCAGACTATTAAAAAAAGTATTATCTCAATGATAAAACTTAAAAAAACGGATGTCTTTTATAACTATCAGTATTTAAAGAAAATGATAAAGAATTATCATTTAATAAAAAGAATTCAGATCACAACATGTGAAGACAATTATTCCTTTCTTACTTATAGAGATTAAATAATGAGCAATAATTTATTAAAACTTTTAGTAGTACTAGTTAACTATGGTGATGAACAACTTATCTTTTTGAAAAAAGTTGTTCAAGAGTTAAAAGCGTTCAAAAAATTTGATGTTACAATTATTGTAAATTCAAATATCGAATTAAATATTGAAGGAATTAATTTCGTTAATGTATTGACTTTATCAGATTATCAACTGTTACCATTAACATGTAGAAAAGTAATATGGGATAATAGAAATGATTATGATCTATTTATATATGGAGAAAATGACCATTTATTTTTAGAAGAACATATAGAAAAACATATTGAATATTCTACGATACTTCCTAAAAATAGAATTTCGGGATTAATACAATATGAAGAAGATCTAACAGGCAAATACTATCCAGGATTTCATGCTGATTTTGATTGGAATTATAGATCAGTAGAATCTTACAAAGGGAAAAAATTTGCTCATTTTAATAATGTACATCAGGCTTCATTTATTTTAACACAAAAACAGTTGTTGCGTGTTGGTAAAAAAATTAATTTCTTAGAATTGGTAAATGAGCAAACGATCACTTATCGAATAATTAAAAAAATAAGAAAGAAATTTGGTTTAAAATTGCCACGAGAAAATAAATATAGCGTTAAATGTAAAGTCAATACAGATATTTACTTGTTTGGTGGCATGAAAAAAATGATCTGTATTTCAGAATTTGAGGATAATTTAATTCATCATCTCCCTAATTTATATATTGAAGGTAAAGAAGGACGAAATAAATTGCGATCCGATTCTGTAAGAATGGACCAATCTGTGAATAAATTATTGAAGAGCTAAATTTTTTATATGCTTGCTATAATTATTCCATACTATAAATTAACATTTTTTGAGCAAACATTAGAATCTTTGAAAGATCAGACAGATCAAAGATTCAAAGTGTATATTGGCGATGATGCTAGTTCAGAAAATCCGTTTTTTTTATTAGAAAAGTTTAAAGGAAAATTAGATTTTACATATCATAGATTTGAAGAAAATTTAGGTGGAACTTCATTAGTAAAACAATGGCAACGTTGCATTGATCTGTCAAATGAAGAAGAATGGTTAATGGTTTTGGGGGATGATGATTTGTTATCTAATACCGTTGTAGAAAAATTTTACTCAAACTTGTCTAAATTCGAAAATGAAAGTAATGTTGTAAGATTTGCTTCTAAAACACTTACCGAGGAAAACGGAAAAACTTCGGAAAAATTTAAACATCAAAAATGGGACACAGCTTTAAATTTTTATTATAAAAGATTTAAAGGACTTACTAGAAGCTCATTATCAGAACATATTTTTACTAGAAAATCTTATTTCAAACATGGATTTAGAGAATATCCTTTAGCTTGGCACAGTGACGATATGGCTTGGATAGATTTTAGTGAAAATAAGAAGGTATATTCAGTAAATACTAGCCATGTTATCGTTAGACTTTCTAAAATAAATATTACAGGTAAAAAAGATAATTTTGAACCTAAAAATAAGGCAGAGCAGATGTTTTTTACAGATTTAGTTCGAGAAAAATTACATTTTTTTACGCCTAGCCAAAGAAATGAGTTCTTAATGACGTATGAAATTGCTATAAAAAAGAATAGAAAAGTAACTCCTGAAGAATGGAAGTTTTTACTTAAAAACTATCTGAAAAATGGTAAAGTCATTCCTTTTCTAAAATGTATTCGTAGATTTTTTAACAATATAACAACTGCGTGAAGCCTTTAGTTTCAATTATAATTCCAACATATAATAGAGGACATTTAATAGGTGAAACTCTTGAAAGTATTTTATCCCAAACATATAAAAGCTGGGAATGCATTGTTGTAGACGACGGATCTACAGATAATACAGAGGATTTGCTTAAAGATTTTATGAGTAAGGATAATCGAATCCAATATCATAAAAGACCAGTCGAAATTTTAAAAGGGCCAAATGCTTGCAGAAATTTTGGTTATCAAATAAGCAAAGGAGAGTACATAAAGTGGTTTGATAGTGACGATTTAATGTATGATGATCTTCTTGAAAAACATTTTTTTTCAATCAATAATAATTTTGATTGCAGTGTTTGTAAAATAGTGCATAGTGATTTAGAAACTAATGTACTTTTGGGAGAGAATAATATTATACCGAACAATTTAGTTGAAGATTATTTAGTAGGCAATATTACTTTTTATGTCTCAGGGCCTCTCTGGAAACGTACTTTTTTAGAGCAGCAAAAAAAAATGTTTGATGAAAAAATATCAAATTTAGATGATTGGGACTTTAATTTAAGAATGCTTTATCAAGAGCCCAAAATTAATTATGTTAATGAGGTCTTAATCAGTTATCGTATACATAACGATTCACTTTCTAGAGAAATTGTAAAATGTAATTTTGAAGAAATTATATCTGAATTTAAAGCACGAAGAAAACATTTGTTAATTCTGATTTGGAAGAAGAAAATTCAAACCGTTGCTTTTAAAGAATTTATAATTTCCAGAAATAAGTTTTATTTGCGAGAAGCTTTACTGCAAAAAAGTAAATATGATTTTTATCTATTTAAGAATTTACTATTTACTCAGATTTTATTATTTGATATAAATGGAATGTTCAAAAGTTTTGCAGGTTATTTTGGTCTAAAGTTCTTTAATAAGGGATATAATCTATTTAAATGAGAATATTAATTACAACGCCTTTTTTTCAATTTTCGGGTGGCAGTGAGTTAGAAACAATTCATACGGCTAATACTTTTGCATCACTTTCTAAGGTTGAAGAAGTGCATGTTTTTGTGGCAGGAGAGTTTGATTTAAATTTTACGAAAAACATATATATTGATAGAAAAATAAAGTTTTTTACTAGACCTTCCTTTTTCAATAATATCTTTTTTTATAAGATAAATAAGAGTATAAAGAGGAAGTTAAGGTTGGAATCACTACCATTTGATTTTCTTTACTGGAGATTCAAAAAACTATCAAGATTTGATAAAATATATATCATAACCAAAACATCCCTGGTAAATGATTATATTCCGTTAATTAAACTATATGGGTTAAAAAAAGATATAGTAATAAAATATACCACAGTATTTTTTAATCCTCTGGAAAATAATACTATAAAATATTTATTACAAATAAGACACAATATTGTAACCTCTCAAAAACAAAAAGATTTCTTTGTAAAAAATTTAGACCTTAAAAATACGATTGCCCAAGAAATTTTGCTTTTTAATGAAAGCGTTGCGATTAATAAAGTAAGGAACCAAAGAAAAAAGGGCCTTTACGATTTTGGAATTTTAGGTAGATATTCGGAAGAGAAACAATTCGAACATGCAATAAACTTGATAGCAGATCTTAGGGATAAAGGATTTAAAGCAAGATTAATTATTAAAGGAGGCTGCGATGAAAATTATTATAAAAATCTTGAGAATCTAGTTAAAGAAAAAAAACTAGAAAAATTAATTACGATTAGTTTTGAAGAAGTTCAATATGATGAAGTGTATAATTTTTTTGATCTTTTTAATTGTTTTTTAATTACTTCTAAATATGAAGGAGGACCAAATGTAGCATTAGAAATTATGGCTTATGGCTTGCCAATTTTATCTTATGATGTTGGAGCAATGAAAGATCGATTAAACAAATTTCCAGAGTTGATTGCAATAAACGAAGAAGATTTGAGTAAGAAAGCCATAGAAATCTTGAATTATGATGAATCTCTTTTTTTGCAAAAATGCATGGATATAAAGAAAACCTATATTGATGACTTTTCAAACGATAAAAAAGTAGCCTTCTTAAGAGATTTTTTGAATTAGGAAAAAGCTTGTCAAATTAAAATAGTTAATTTAATAAAAGATGAAAATAAAGGTAGGATATCTTCTGTCTTATGATTACAATATGTTTTTTACATCAGTTAAACAAGTGTATGATTATGTTGATACAATTTTTTTAGCGATTGATAAAAATTATCTAACCTGGAGCGGAAATTCATTCGAAATTGAAGAGAGCTTTTTTGAAAGAGTTAAGAGTTTTGATGCTAAAAACAAAATAGAGTTTTATTATGATGACTTTTATGTTTCTGGATTGACTCCAATGGAATGTGAGGTTCGAGAGCGAAACATGCTTTTAAATAGAATGGGTGATGGATGGCTAATTCAACTAGATGTTGATGAATATATGTATGATTTTAAAAAAATTAGAAAATTTTTAAAGCAGCATTGGTATTTAATGGTATTTCCAAAATTTACGCCAGTCATCTTTAAAGGAATTTGGATAACACTATTTAAAAAACTTCCAGAGGGATATCTTTATATAGAAAACAATGAGCGATTTCCATTTATTACTAATTGCAAAAAATATGATGGGCCAAGAACAAATTACAGTATTAGTAATCATCTTATAAATGCAAAAGCTATTCATCAATCTTGGGCAAGATCTGAGGAAGAAATATATTTTAAGATTACAAATTGGGGACATAGAGATGATTTTGATACGCAAAAGCATTTCGAATTTTGGCGAGATCTAGATTTAAATAATTATGATAATTATAAAAATATACATCCGTTAAAACCTGAATTATGGGATAAATTGAATTATATTCCATCTACTTCAATCGATGATTTTATAGAACAGTATGCCGAGAAAAATAAGCAAGTATTGACTAACGTTGGTTTTTTTAAGATGTTAAAAGCTTTTTTCAGAAAAATACAAAAAAGAATAAAGTAATTATATGCAATTGTCAGTAGTAATATTATCGTACACAACAACAGAAGGATTATTTAATATGACTTCTAATTGTATCACCTCTTTAATTGAATCTGAAAAAGATATTGACTTAGAGATTATTTTAGTTGAGTCAAATAAAAACTATAATGAGTCTGGATTTATATATCCCGAATTTGTAAAAGTTATTGTTCCTGATTCAGATTTTAATTTTCATAAATTTTTGAATATAGGAATAAAAGAAGCTAAAGGTCAATTTGTGGCATTGTGCAACAACGACCTAATTTTTTATAAAAATTGGTTCAGCGCAATCCGTAGGATAAGTCAAAATAATAAGAGAGTAAAATCGTTTTCTCCTAGTGGTAATATCAATGATATGAGCTTTGTGAATGAATTTGAACTGGGATATAAAGTTAGGACACACATTCAAGGATGGTGTTTAGTAATTTATAAAGATGTTTTGAAGCGAATAGGTTATTTAGACGAGACATTCAATTTTGGATATGCAGACAATGATTATGCAATGACCTTGAAAAAGTACAATATTAAACACGCTTTGGTTAATTCTTCTAAAGTTGAACATTTAGAAAGAGAAAAAGTTAAAAAAAATAGAGAAAATCTAAGTGAAGGATATAAAAAACTTCTAGAAAATGTGGATTTAGATACAAGCAAACTACCAAGTTATGTACTAACAGAAGGTAATAAATACCTATTAGAAGATAAAAAAGTTCTTGATGATTATGTAAAGTATCATACGAAATGGGGAGCGCCAAATTTTTTATATCGAAAAAATAAAATTGCTGATTTACTTATATCTTTTAATTTAGGTTTTCTAAATAGAATAATCTTATAGTTTTTTATTTTGAGTTATAATTGATGATTGTAGAATTAACCTAAAGTAAAAAAAATATCACAATGAAAATCCTCTTAGTTTCGATGCCTTCTCTTCATGTAATTAGATGGATAGAAAACCTTAAAGACACAAACTTTGAGCTATTTTGGTTTGATGTTTTAGGAAGGGGAAAACTTGAGACTTTAAACTCAGTTACACAATTCACAGGATGGAAAAAAAGGAAGACAAGACATATAAAAGGGGAAAGTTTTCTACGAAAAAAATACCCTGATTTATATGAAAAAATTCTTCCATATCTTGAAGTGACAGCAAATGAAGCTTTAGAAAAAATAATTTTAGAAATAAACCCAGATGTAGTTCATAGTTTTGAAATGCAGAATTGTTCGTATCCTATTTTGAAAACAATGCGTAAGTTTCCGAAAGTGAAATGGCTGTATTCTTGCTGGGGGAGTGATCTCTTTTACTATAAGGATTTTAAGAGGCATAATGATAAAATAAAAAACGTTTTAGAAAGAGTTGATTTTCTGCATACTGACTGCAAAAGAGATTTTGATTTAGCTGTTCAATTAAACTTTTTAGGTAAATTTTTAGGGGTAATTCCTGGTGGTACAGGCCATAAATTAAAAGAAATGGAACCTTTAAAACTGCCAGTTTCCCAAAGAAAAATTATATTAGTCAAAGGATATGAACATGATCTAGGAAGAGGTCTAAATATTGTAAAGGCGTTACACTCAATAGAAAAAGAAATAAACGAATACCAAGTAATAATCTTTGGCTCACATTCTAAAGTGAAAGATTATATAAAAAGCAATCAGTTAAACTTTATTATTTTTGATAGACATGAGCTTTCGCATAGTGGATTGGCTGAGCTAATGGGAAAATCTTTAGTTTATATTGGAAACAGTATTTCAGATGGAATGCCAAATACTTTATTAGAGGCAATCGTTATGGGGGCTTTTCCAATACAATCAAATCCAGGCGGAGTTACAGAAGAAATAATTACCAACAATGAAAATGGTCTTTTAATTCAAAATCCAGAATCAATTCAAGAGATCAAAGATAATATTCTAAAAGCAATTTCAGACTTAAATTTAATCGAAAAGGCATTATTAAAAAACCAAAAAATAGCGAGCGAAAGATTAGATTATTTTGAGAATAAAAAGAAAGTGATTGAAATGTATAAAACTATTATGAAATGAGATTAGGTTTAAATCCAAACAAAGATCAGGAAACGGCTAGTTTAACATATTCTCATCAAATTATTATTCCGGTTTATATTCCAAACCAAAATGATTATTTTAAAAATAGTTTAGCGATTCTTAAACTATGCTTAGAGTCATTATTTATTACCGTTCATAAAAAAACTTTTATAACTGTTGTAAATAATGGAAGTTGTGATGAGGTGAAGAATTATCTGCAGGAATTGTATTTGGAGAAAAAAATTCATGAAATCTTAGAAACAACAAACATTGGAAAATTAAATGCAATTTTAAAGGGTATAGTTGGATATAATTTCCCATTAATTACAATTACAGATTCAGACGTATTATTTCTAAATGGCTGGCAAAAAGCCACATATTCTATTTTTGAAAATTTTCCTAAAGCTGGAGTAGTTTGTCCAGTACCATCATCGCGCTCATTAAGGACTTATACTTCTAATATATATTGGGATAGTTTTTTTTCGAAGAAGCTTGCTTTTTCAAAAGTTAAAAATCCTTTGGCTTTAAAAAAATTTGCTGTTAGTGTAGGAAATCCAGATTTTTACAATAGGGCTCATTTAGAAAATTATTTTACAGTATCAAATGAAAATGAAAAAGCGGTTATTGGAGCTGGACATTTTGTAGGAACATACAGAGGTGAGATTTTTAATAGTCTAGAAGCAAAATACTCTAATTATAAAATGGGAGGAAACAGCGAAAATGAGATCCTAGATATTCCAGTAGTAAAAAAAGGCTTTTGGCGTTTATCTACAGAAGATAATTACGCTTATCACATGGGAAATGTGTTGGAGGATTGGATGAATGATGAGGTTTCAAAATTAGAAAAAAATATTTCAGAAGTTGATTTTAATATTAAATCAATAAACGCTAGTTCAAAATGGCTTTACATGGTTAAAAGCAAATTTTTTGGAAAAATTATTCTAAACAAAAAAATAATGAAGTACTTTTTAGTTTGTAAAGGATTACCATCGAAAGATTCCGAAAAATATTTAATATGATTGATAAAAAGAAGATTGCTATTCTCACTACTGTGGCAAATTTTGAATTGTATAAAAAGACGGCAACAATTTTTCCAGATAACATTGATAAGATAGTTATTGATGGTACTAATGGGATGTATGGTCTAAACAGTATTGATTTTATGTTTCAAAAACTTAAAAATAAAAAATACGAATGGATTATTATGGCAGATGAAGATGTGTTTTTTTACGATTCAAATCTTATTTTTGATTTAATTGATCATATGGATAAAAATGATTATCAGATATGTGGCGTTAGGGACGGAGGAGTAATTAAACATAGATTTCATAATCCTGAAGTGATTAATACTTTTTTCTCCATAATAAATTTAAAAAAATTGGCTAAAGAGTATAATTTTGATTTGGTTAAAGGACATCAAAAAATTATTCCTGAAATTTATAATAATAAGGATTATTCTTTTTTAAAATATAATTACGACATACAAAGTCTTAAAGAACCATATTATTGCTTTTATTTTTGGGCTCTTCTAAATAATTTTAAAATTCTATATCTCGATACTATAAATCCAGTTAAAGATGATCAGACTGGAAACATAATTCTTGATGCGAATGGAAACAAAATTGCTTTTCATAGTTGGTATGCTCGAGCTTATCAAGTTTATGAGGATCAAACAATAAGGATAGATTCTTTTTTAAATGAATTTCAGATCCAAGCCGCATCTCTAAACATGAAAAATGTGATTGTTTTTAAGAAAAGATTTTTCAATTGGAAAAAAAGACTTTTGGGAATTATCAAAAAAAGTATCAAAAAATGATAACCATAATTTTTCCTTATCGAGACAGAGATCTTATTAGAATTAAAAAATCACTGGACTCTTTGAAAAATCAAACAAATCAAAACTTTAAGGTGTTGTTTGTTGATTACGGATCTAAAATTCAATTTTCAAATAAGGTTCGTAGTTTAGTTGATTCATATAGTTTTACAGAATACTTTTATAGTTACAATAGTAAACAGCCTTGGTCTCGTTCTAAAGCAATAAATATAGGTTTAAAATTAACTCAGACTCCTTTTGTTTTTATCGCAGATATCGATCTTATTTTTAGAAATGATTTTATAGATATTCTTTTCAAATTGCAGAATCCTAAAAAAGCTTATTATTTTAAGGTAGGTTTACTAAGTAAAGAAGAGACCGATCTTACTAAGGATTTTTTAGATTACCAAATTTCATTTTCCAGTGGGGCTGGAGCTCAAGGATTATCAATGTTTCCAATGAAAGAGATAAATGATGTTCAAGCCTTTGATGAATTTTTGCATTTTTGGGGAGCAGAAGACAATGATATTCATTGCAGATTAATAAGAGCTGGAATTGAAAGTGTTTTTTATGATAAGGAGATCATGCTTTTACATCAATGGCATGAAAGTTATCGAAAAAGCGAAAGAAATACTTTAACAAAAGAGCTTCAACTGAAAGGAGTTATCAAATTAAACCAACAGCATTTAATCAATAGCCGAAATAATGAAGTGATTAAAGTTAATAGTGAAAATTGGGGGATGCCTATTTCAGAAAAAGACTATTATGAATTAGAAAGCTATGACTCTTCAATAATTCTGACTAATAAGATAGAAGTGGTTAATCATTTTTTATTTGTAGAATTACCTAGATATGAAAAAAGAATCTTGTCAATTCAATTTGTAGAAGACCCATTTCAAAGTACCTTAAAATATAAAGTAAAAAAAATAGTAGGTAAAACAGTTCCTAAATACTATTCTTTAAAAGAAATTAACGATAAATTGTTGCTTCATATCATTTCCTTCTATCATGTTTTTCCTTATTCTTATGAAATAAGTAGTGATTTAAAAAGCATTAATTTCAGAATCAAAAAGTAAAAGATTTATAATTACTCAAATCCCACTAAATGTCTAAAGTTATTCTAATCTCGCAAATACCTTTACCGTATTCAGGTATAGGAAGTTGGACGACACTATATCATAACTATTTAAGTGATGATCATAAAGTGGATTATATAATTTGCGGGAAGCCAGAAATGACTTATCCTCAAATAGAATATGGAATTGTTATGAATACTAATTGGTTAAAATTTCAAAAGAAAGTTTTAAAAAATAAGTATATCAGCTTTTTTAATGAACTTAAAAAGATTCTTGAAAAAGACGAAAAATTTATAATTCAAATCATCGATAATTTCGGAATTGTAAAACCATTAATTGAGTTTTTAGAAAAACAAAAGAAAAGAGAGAAGTGCTATCTTCAGTTTTTTTATCATGGTTTTTCTCCTTTTCATGAAAATTTTTACGGTAGATGGTTTTTTGAGGGCATAGACGAAATGGTTTTGTTGACTAATGACTCCTACAAAGCGCATAAAGAATATTATACAATTCTGCCAACAAAGTTTTCAGTTTTGCATAATGGAATTGACATTTCTAAATTTTACAAAGTTACTTTAGAAGAAAAAGAAAATATAAGGAAACAGTTAGGCATTACAAACAAAAAAGTATTTATCTGGTGTTCTCAGGATCGTCCTAAAAAAGGATTAGATTTTATTTTAAACGTCTGGAAAAGAATTAAAGCGATCGAGAATGACGCCATTCTTTTAGTAATTGGCGCAAATCGGGATATAAAAATAGAAGGTGTGTCTTTTTTAGGAAGAATACCCAATAATGATTTACCAAAGTATTATCAAATGGCAGATTGTTATTTGTTTCCAACACTTTGGCATGAAGGTTTTGGATTGAGTTTAATTGAAGCGTTACATTGTGGCTGTTATTGCATTGCTTCTTCAAATGGAGGAGTTCCAGAAGTTTTACAATACGGAAAACTAGGTAAACTGATTGAAAATCCTAATTTTATTGGAGAATGGGTAAAGGCTATTGAATTATTTCTGGATGAAAACGAAACTCACAATATTTTGATTCCTGAAAATTTATACTCTACAAAAAGCTGGAATGAAGGAATGAATACCATTATTGAAAACGCAAAATTGAATGTTAGTTAATGAAAACTATTGCAATAATTCCCGCGAGAGGAGGCTCTAAACGATTGCCAGAAAAAAACACCAAATTACTTGGTGAAATTCCTCTTTTGGCTCATTCAATTTTGTATGCAAAACAAAATAACGCAATAATTGATGAAATTTATGTTTCGACAAACGATGATAAAATCAAGAAAATTGCATTAGAATATGGTGTAAAAGTAATCGATCGCCCAGAATCATTATCAGGAGATTTGGAACCAACAGTGACAGCATTAAAACATGTGTTAGAATCAATAGAGTATGATGTTGAAAATGTAATTTTATTGCAACCTACAAATCCGTTGCGTCCAGAAAACTTACTTAAAGATGGGTTTGATTTTTATTTAAAAGGAAATCACGATAGCTTATTTACAGTTTCTCGAAATCATCAGAAATTTGGAAAAATAATTGATGGGAAGTTTGTTCCTTTTAATTACGAAATAGGCCAAAGGAGCCAAGATCTCGAACCTCTTTTTTTTGAAAATGGCTTGCTTTATATCACAAAATCTGAAAAAATTTTAAGTGATATAATTATATCAAAAGATGCTTACCCATTTGAGATAAATCATATTTTTGCTAGCGTTGATATCGATACACAAGAAGATTTTGACTACGCTCAATACATATATAAAAACAAATAAAAATGAATTCATATATCGAAATAGCAGGCCGCAAAATTGGTCTAGATTACCCGCCATTAGTGATTGCTGAAATTGGAATTAATCACGAGGGATCCCTTCAAGTTGCCAAAGAAATGGTAGATGCAGCTAGTAGAGCAGGTGTAGAAGTTGTAAAACATCAAACGCATATTGTTGAAGACGAAATGACTGGTGCTGCCAAAAAAGTTATTCCAGGAAATGCAGATGTTTCAATATATGAAATTATGGAACGCTGTTCGCTTAATGAAGAAGAAGAATTAGAACTTAAAAATTATGTAGAAAGCAAAGGCATGATTTTTATTTCAACGCCATTTTCTCGTGCGGCAGCTGAAAGGTTAAAAAAGTTTGATATTCCTGCTTACAAAATAGGATCTGGCGAATGTAATAATTATCCGCTTTTAGAGCATATTGCTTCTTTTGGAAAACCTGTTATTTTGAGTACAGGAATGAATACGATTGAAAGTATACAAAAAGCAGTAGCGGTATTTGATAAGTATAATGTTCCAGTTGCTTTATTGCATACTACAAATTTATATCCAACACCAATTCACTTAGTTCGTTTTGGCGCGATGGTCGAATTGAATCAGGCTTTTCCAAACAAAGTTTTTGGACTAAGTGATCACACTTTAAATAATAATGCTTGTTTAGGAGCCGTAGCTTTAGGAGCTAGTATTCTTGAAAGACATTTTACAGATCATATGCAGCGAACAGGTCCAGATATTGTATGCAGTATGGATGAAAATGCTTGTAGTGAACTAATTGTTTCAAGTGCAGAAATTGCTCAAATGCGTGGAGGATCAAAAAAACCGGCAGATGAAGAACAAGTAACAATTGATTTTGCTTTTGCAACACTTTGTTCTATTGCTTCAATTAAGAAAGGAGAAATTTTTACCAAAGAGAATATTTGGGTAAAGAGGCCTGGAACAGGAAAGATTTTAGCTGAAAATTTTAATGACATAATAGGTAAAACAGCAAAAAGAGATATTGAGAATGATGAGCAATTAACTTGGGAAGATATTCAATAATATCAATGAGAAAAATCCTTTTTTTAACGGGTACTAGAGCCGATTTTGGAAAAATAAAATCATTAATCACAATTCTTGAAAAACATCAAGAGTTTGAAGTTTTTGTTTTCGTGACTGGCATGCATCTGCACGAAGAATATGGGTATACCCTTATTGAAATTGAACGATGCAATTTTAAAAACATCCATACTTTCGTGAATCATACTCACGAAACCACAATGGATCTTACTCTTGCAAAAACTATCGAAGGATTTTCTAGTTATTGTAATACTATAAAACCAGACATGATTGTTGTTCATGGTGATCGTGTTGAAACTCTTGCTGGCGCAATAGTTGGTTCTCTAAATAATATTCTTGTAGCACATATTGAGGGGGGTGAAGTTTCAGGAACTGTTGATGAGTTGATAAGACACAGTGTAAGCAAACTAAGCCATATACATTTTGCATCTAATATAGAAGCCGAAAAAAGATTGATTCAAATGGGTGAGATCAAAGAATCTGTCTTTACAATTGGTTCTCCAGATATTGATATTATGTTTTCTGAACAACTGCCAGATTTAGCAACCGTAAAAGAATATTATAATATTTTATTCGAAGAATTTTCAATTGTTATGTTTCATCCTGTTACAACTGAAATTAATGCAATGAAACAATATGCAGAAAATTTTGTTTCTGCCTTGCTTAATGATAGCCACAATTATGTGGTCATTTATCCAAATAATGATTTAGGGAGCCAATTTGTTTTGGATAGTTATGATAAGTTAAAAAATAATGAAAGATTTAAAATTTTCCCTTCCCTTCGTTTTGAATACTTTTTGACTCTTTTAAAAAATAGCAAATTCATTATCGGAAACAGTAGTGCTGGTATACGTGAGGCACCTTATTATGGTATCCCGATTATCAATATTGGTACTAGACAGCAAAATAGGGCAATACACGCTGACATAATAAATGTGGATTATTCTGAAAGCGAAATCGAGCAAGCTCTTTCAGTTATAGACTCTCATAACGTACAAAAATCTGATAATGATTTTGGACAAGGAAATAGTGCAGAATTATTTCTTAATTGTCTACAGAAATCGGATATTTGGCAGCTCAATCACCAAAAACAATTTAGAGATAGTTAATGTCTAATAACAAGATTTTTATCCTCCTGCCAGATGGAGTCGGACTTCGAAATTTTGCCTTTTCTAATTTTTATAAAATAGGATTGGACAAAAAGTTTGATATAACGTACTGGAATAATACTCCATTTAATTTGACAAGTTTAGGTTTTAATGAAATTAAAATTAAAAACGCTAAAACAAATCCTCTAACAGACAGTTATAAAAATGCTCGAAAGCACATCGAGCTGAATCTTAACATAAAAAGAGCGATGGATACTGTTTATGATTCTTATCGTTTTCCTTTTTTCTTTAAAAGTGTAAAAGGAGCAGTTAAAAGTTGTGCTGCAAAACTCTTTATTACAATAAATAATTCAGAAAGAGGTTTAGAAAAGGTTAGAGAAAAAATAAAACTCCAAGAAAAGAAAACTGAGTTTTATAAGAATTGTTTAGAAACACTTCAGAAGGAGAAACCTGATTTTGTGTTTTGTACTAACCAGCGTCCTGTTTTAGCAATAGCTCCAATATTAGCTGCAAAAGAACTAAAAATACCAACAGGAACTTTTATTTTTTCATGGGATAATCTGCCCAAAGCGACGATGGTTATCGAAACAGATTACTATTTTGTATGGAGTGAGCACATGAAGAAAGAACTTCTGAAATATTATCCATACATAATAGAAAAACAGATTTTTGTTGTTGGAACCCCACAATTTGAAAGTCATTTTAATTTGGATGATATTATAGACAGAATTAAATTTTTTAATGATTATAATCTCGATTTAAGTAAAAAATACATTTGTTATTCGGGTGATGATTTTACTACCTGTCCAGACGATCCTAAATATTTATCGGATGTTGCAGATGGGGTAAGAAGGTTAAATGAGCAAAGTAATGACTTATTAGGTATTATATTTAGGCGTTGTCCAGTTGATTTTTCTACTAGATACGATGAAGTTCTTAAAAGAAATGAGGATTTGATCGTACCTATTGATCCGATATGGGAAAAAAATGGAACTGAATGGAATACCATTTTACCAACTCGAGAAGATGTTAAATTGCTAACTAATACAATATTTCATACTGAAATGGTGGTAAATTTAGGGTCTTCAATGGTATTTGATTATGCTTGTTTTAAAAAGCCATGCGCGTTTTTAAATTATGATATTCCAAATAAAATAGATATGAATTGGTCAGTATCTAAAATTTACAATTACATACATTTTCGTTCGATGCCAGATCAGAATGCAGTTATTTGGTTAAATTCAGCAGATGAAATTACAGATAAAATTCGACACGGATTGAATACAAATGGAACATTAGAAAGTGCTCAAAATTGGTTTAAGATTATTAATCAGGAACCGCCAGAAATTTCCTCAGCTAGAATATGGAAATCAATTGAAACAATTCTAAACCGCTAAAGAATTTTTGATTTAGATAAAATTATTTTAATTTATGTTTTTTAACTCATTGGCTTTTGCCATCTTTCTACCAATCGTTTTTTTGCTTTATTGGTTTGTTTTCAATAAAAATAAAAATACACAAAATGCTTTATTAATTGTAGCAAGTTATTATTTCTATTCTTGTTGGGATTGGAGGTTTCTTTTCTTATTAGTTTTTTCTACATTTTTAGATTATTTCACTGGAATTCAAATTGAGAAAAGCAACTCCGAAAAGGGGCGAAAATTTTGGTTTTGGCTTAGTGTTTTAGTGAATTTAGGATTTTTAGGAATTTTTAAATACTATAACTTCTTTGCGGCTTCATTTGCAGAAATGTTTACTTCTTTTGGTTTTAAGGTAAGTCCAATGCTATTGAATGTAATTTTACCTGTTGGAATTTCATTTTACACTTTCCATGGATTATCTTATGTAATTGATATTTACTATAAAAGAATTAAAGCAGAATATAATTTTGTAGACTATTCGCTTTTCGTGAGTTATTTTCCTCTTTTGGTAGCAGGACCAATAGAAAGGGCAACACATTTATTGCCTGAGTTAAAGGAAAAACGCGAGTTTAATTTAGAAAAAGCAAAAGAAGGTGTTTATCAAATTGTTTGGGGACTGGTAAAAAAAGTTGTCATTGCAGATACTTGTGCTGTTTATGCAAATGCTATTTTTGATAATTATCCTTCAATGAACTCGTTTTCTTTGATTTTAGGAGCAATTTATTTTGCTTTTCAGATTTATGGAGATTTTTCTGGGTATTCAGACATAGCGCTTGGCGTTTCCAAATTATTTGGTTTAGAGTTATTAAGGAATTTCAATTATCCTTATTTTTCACGAGATATAGCAGAGTTTTGGCGTCGTTGGCATATTTCGCTTTCTTCTTGGTTTCGCGATTATTTATACATTCCATTAGGAGGAAGCAAAGGTGGTCTTTGGATGAAAATCAGAAATACTTTTATCATCTTTATTGTTAGCGGATTTTGGCATGGTGCCAATTGGACATACATTGTTTGGGGATTTATAAATGCGGTCTATTTCCTTCCTTTATTATTGTCCAATAGCAATAGAAATAATATGGATTCTATTACTTTAAAATGGAATTTTGATTCTGTTAGAGTACTATTTAGCATTTTAACCACTTTTTTATTGACTTGTGTAGCTTGGATATTTTTTAGAGCAAAAACAATCACTGATGCCATTTTATATCTAAAAAAGATATTCACTAATGGAGGGTTTAGTGCTCAATATTTAGATAACCAACGGTATAATTATGAATTATTACTAATGATTGGCTTGTTCGTTCTGGTTGAATGGAATAATAAAACCAAAGTTGAGCCAATTTCTGGAAAAAGAAGTATGCTAAAAATAGCTTTAGCTATTATGGCTATCATTGCTTTCGGAACTTATTCTGATTATAAAGAATTTATTTATTTCCAATTTTAATGAAGAAGTTTTTATTATATATATTAGGAATTTTTATTTTAACAGTTTTGGTAGCGGTTACTTTAGATGGATTATATACCTATATCTTTATGCAGTCAAGAAACCGCGGAAAAATCCAAACCGTTTTCAATTCTACTGCAAAAAAATATGATGTTGTGATTTTAGGTTCTTCAAGAGCTAATAATCATTTTGTTTCGCAAATGTTTGAAGACAAAGGACTAAAAACATTTAACTATGGAATGAGTGGCGGACACTTATTTGAAGCTTCATTAATGTTGAAATTGATGATAGAAAGAAAGTACGAAATTAAAAATGTAATTCTTGAAGCTGATTTAAATCTTGCGAATGATCATCAAGCAGAAGGAATTGCAGCTTTGTTTTTACCTTTTATTCATAATTCAGAAGTCATTAAAGATCACTATGAAAATGAAAATGATTTTAAGGAATTGTATTATCTTCCGTTTTATAGGTATGTGAAATATGACAGTAAAATAGGTTTTCGGGAAATATTTTTTACAGCAGTACACAAAAAAACAAATGCTTTAGACAATTTAGGTTTTTACCCGTTAGAAAAACATAAAAACGGCAATATGAAAAACAATATTGTCAATTTAAACCCGCTTCCTCATAATAGATATTATGAAGAGATTAAAGACATATGTAAAAAGAATAACATCAAATTTATTGCTATTATGACGCCTATGTGTGAAAATGTTGTGGGAATGAATTATTTTGATAAAGTCAAGAAAGCTTATCCTGAAATTTATAATTATGAAAATGTAGTGATTGAGGACAGATATTTTTCTTCTTGCGGTCATATGACAAAAGATGGAGCTAAATTATTTACAGCAAGAATAATCAAAGATTTTTTTTAGAAATAGCAATACAATCCACCTATCCCATTGAATGCTTATATGTCTTTAAAGAAATTTTTATTTTATATTTTAAAAATTTTGATATTAACTCTTATTTTGATGTTAGTAATGGATAAAATTTATTCCTATTTTTTTCTGCAATCAAATAAAAGAGATAAAATAGGTTTTGTTTATAACTCTCCACCAACAGAATATGATGTTGTAATATTAGGTTCGTCAAGAGCAAATAATCATTTTGTGACACAAATGTTTACAGATAAAGGCTTAAAAGCATTTAATTTTGGAATGCAAGGGTCGAAGTTATTTGAATCTGATCTGATTTTAAAATTGCTTTTAGAGAAAAACAATAAAATTAAAACTGTAATAATTGATGTTGATGTGACATTAAGAACTGAAGAAAAGTCAGATGGAACATCTTTAAAATTTTTGCCGTATTTGCATGATTCATCATTGATTAAAGAACATTTTGAAAACCAAAATGATTTTAATATTCTTTATTATGTCCCTTTTTACAGATATTTAAAATTTGACACAAAAATTGGTTTTAGAGAAATGCTTTTTAATGTCCTAAATAGAAAAAGCAAAGAACTTGATAATGGGGGTTATAATTCATTGCCTGATAATAATGGGAATTTGAAAGCTGAAATTCTAGATTTTCAACCTAAAAGAAATAGATATTATGAGGAAATTAGAAAAATATGCAAATTAAATAGTATTAAACTTATCGCAGTCATGACTCCAATGTGTGAAAATGCTGTTGGAAAAGATTATTTTAAAAAAGTGAATCAACTGTATCCAGAAATTTATAACTATGAAAATACAGTTGTAGAAGACAAGTATTTTTCTTCTTGTGGTCATATGTCAAATGATGGGGCTAGATTATTTACAGCAAGAATTATTAAAGATTTTTTTTATAAATAGTTATGCATATAGCTTTTCTTACTCCAGAATACCCCCATCCTAATATTGCACAATCAGCAGGAATTGGGACCAGTATTAAAAATTTGGCTACATCATTACATAATTCTGGAAACACAATTACTATTTTTATTTATGATCAGCCTATACAGGATATATTTGATGATAGTGGCATTAGAATTTATTGTATAAAAAAGAAAAAATATAAATTTTTAGGATGGTATTTGTATCGTAAACATATTGAGAAATTCTGTAATCAAATCATAAAACAAGAGAGTATTGATGTAATTGAAGCTGCAGATTGGACTGGAACCACCGCATTTATGCGTTTTGAAATTCCTTTAGTAATTCGTTTTCATGGAAGCGACACCTATTTCTGTCACTTAGAAAATAGAAAACAAAAACTTAAAAATTTCTGGTTTGAAAAATTGGCTATAAATCAAGCAAATGGGTTTATTGCACCTACAAACTTCGCGGGTGAACTTTCGGAAAAGCTTTTTAGAATAAAGAAAAAAGAAATCTTGACAATTCATAATGGTTTAGATCTTGAGAAGTTTGAAAACAATTGTCCAGAAAAGTTCACAAAAAATACGATTCTTTATATTGGCACTTTAATCAGGAAAAAAGGAGTTTTAGAACTACCCGATATTTTTAATAAGGTACGTCAAGCTTTTCCTGAGGCAAAACTGCTTTTAATTGGGAGTGATTCTTTTGATGTAAAAACCAATTCTAAATCGACTTGGAATTTAATGCAAGATCTATTCACTAAAGATGATTTAGGTAATGTAAACTATCTTGGGAAAATTTCATACAACGAGATTCAGGATTATATAAAATGCGCGAATGTATGTGTGTTTCCAACTTATGCAGAAACTTTAGGAATGGTGACCATAGAAGCTATGGCAATGCAAAAAGCAATTGTAAATAGTAATATTGGCTGGTCACAAGAACTTATAATAGATGGAGAAAGCGGTTATCTTGTACATCCTTCAAATCATAATTTATATGCTGAAAGAATTACGCAATTATTTAAAGATGATTCTTTGGTCTTACAATTAGGAAAAAATGCTAGAGAACGAGTAGAAGAAAAATTTAATATAAATAACCTTGTTTTTGAAAACATTAGTTTTTATCAAAATATTATAAACTCCAATAAAAAGGCGCAGTGATTATTGTTTATCATCAAAATAATAAAATAGTTAAAGTTGGAGCAAAAACAAAAAATGTTTTCTCTGAAAAGAAAAGTATTGCTAAAAATTTAATTGAAATCGCAGAGGAATTTCCGCAAGATTTAATTATCTGGAGTCATATCTCATTAGAATTTTATCTTAATGTTGAAAAAATTGATGAAATTTTTCATCAAGAAAAGATAATGGCTTCCTATAATTTATCTCCAAATAATTTTATTTCTGATACTATTGGATATGTAGATTCGTCGCCTTTTTTAAAAATAAATAAAGAAGTAAGCTACCCAACCTGGATGATGAGCAGCAATGTAGGAGGAATTCATGCTTCTATTTTATTGCTTTTAAAGAACCAGATAAAGATAGATCCAAATTTTGACTATTTTTTAAACTCAATAGCAAGGTTAGGAATGTCAAAAGGGTTATTATGTTATTCTGACCCTAAATTATTAAAAGACTGTCCGCAAATATTCCCAAAGTATAAAGAGGATAAAAATCTTCTTTTTAGATTTGTAAAACAGCATTATAAAACCCGTTGGATATTTTTACTTTTTTTGGATCTGTTTCTTTATAAAAGAATATTGGCTGTTTTTCCTTTTTTAATGTGTTTTTTTTACAAGAAAAGATATCTCAAAACGGATACATTCCATAATATTAAAACAGAATCTAAAAATAAAGTAATTAAAGAAGGAACTATAGATGTGATTATTCCGACAATTGGACGAAAGAAATATTTATATGATACTCTAAAAGACTTTTCCTTGCAAACATTTTTGCCTATAAATATTGTTATTGTGGAGCAAAATCCTGTTCCAGAGACTATCACAGAACTTGATTATATTTTGAATGAAAATTGGCCATTTAAAATTATACATATTTTTACGCATCAAACTGGAGCATGTAACGCAAGAAATTTGGCACTGAAAGAAGTGAAAAGTGAATGGGTATTTATGGCAGATGATGATATTCGAATAGAAGCAGACTTTTTGGAAGAAACATTTCAGGTAATTAAAAAAGAAGGGTTTGAACAAATTACTTTAGGATGCTATCAACCTGATTATTCTTCACATAAAAAAATAAAACAGAAATTTCAATGGGGTAGTTTCGGTTCGGGGTGCAGTATTGTAAAGACCGAGAATATAAAAACACTTTCTTATAATATGAGTTTTGAATTTGGCTATGGAGAAGACGGTGATTTTGGAATGCAGCTAAGAAATTTAGGGTATGATATTATCTATTCTCCGCAACCAGAAATTCTTCATTTAAAGGCACCAATTGGTGGTTTTAGAACAAAACATATTTTGGCTTGGGCAAATGAAAAAATTCAGCCTAAACCGTCTCCTACAGTAATGTTATACAAGGTTTTGCATTTAACTCAAGAACAAATTGATGGCTATCGCACTGTTTTGTTCTTTAAGTATTACAGAGTTCAAAAAACTAAAAATCCAATCCAATATTATTTTAATTACAAAAAACAGTGGTTACAAAGTTTATATTGGGCTAACAAACTAAATAGCTAGAAAATGAAATTTTCATTGATTATTTGTACATATATGCGCCCAGAGTCTTTAGTTAAATTGTTGAACTCAGTAAATATTCAAAGTAAATATCCAGATGAAATTTTAATCATTGATGGATCATTAAATGAAGAAACAAAAATAGCTTTAGATAAAAATGATTTTAAGAATTTAAAATATTTTTTAGTTTCAGAACAAGAAAGAGGATTAACCAAACAGCGTAATTTTGGAATTTCTAAGGTCGGATATGATATAGAAATTGTATGTTTTTTAGACGATGATACAGTATTGGAGTCTGATTACTTTGAAAAATTACTGCAGACGTATGTTTTGTTTCCAGAAGCTTTAGGTGTTGGTGGTTATACTTCGAATGAAATTAAATGGGAAAAAGTTCCTGAGAACTATGTGACTAACATTGCAGAATTTTATTATGATGGATGGAAACGTAAAGATGGAAGTCGTTTTATACTTAGAAAAAAGTTGCATTTAGATAGTGATTGCCCTCCAGGTTTTTCTCCTAATTTTTCTCATGGAAGAAGTGTTGGCTTCTTGCCTCCGAGTGGAAAAATTTATCAGACAGAGCAGTTAATGGGAGGAATATCGTCTTTTAGAAAAGCTGTTTTTTCGCAATTTTCATTTTCAACTTATTTTGAAGGTTATGGCTTGTATGAAGATGCAGATTTTACATTACGAGTTTCAAAACAAGGGAAATTATACTTAAATACAGCAGCAAAATTATTTCATTTTCATGATGAATCGGGCCGACCAAATAAGTATAAATATGGAAAAATGGTTGTAAGAAATGGATGGTATGTGTGGAGAGTAAAAAATCCTAATCCAAAATTTAATGATCGTCTAAAATGGAATTTGATAACTATTTTATTAACTCTTATTAGAGGTATAAATATTATTACAAGTTCTAACAATAGAAAAGAAGCTTTGACTGAAACATTAGGACGATTGGCTGGTTTTTTTAGTTTATTATTCAATAAACCTCGTTTAGAAATATGAAAAAAACAATATTTATTTCTTTTTCTTTGGGAAATACTTCAATATCAGATTATTATGTTTCATTAGCTGAAAAGTTTAAACAAGATTATCAAATAGTTGTATTCTCAGATGTAAAACTTAATGAAACTATTTCTATAAGTGAAGACATTATTATTAAATATTGGCCCTCAAAGCGTCCAACAAAATTTGCTGATGGAATCTTTTTATATGAAAACATTAAAAAATATAGGCCAATAATGACAATATCAGTTTTTGGTTCGGTTAATATTTTTTTAATTGTAGGTTTTTTGTGCAGAGTAAAATTTAGAGTTGCTTGGATCAGTACAATATCAACTCATTTTAGACAAAAAAAAAGTTTGCTGTATAGAAAATCCTTTGCTTACAGACTAGCTACGACAATTGTCACAAATTCTAAGGCGACTAAAGAAGATGCAATAAAAAATTATTATGTCTGTGAAAGCAAGATTAAGGTTTTACCAAATTCAGTCAAAGATTTATATTCGACAATAAATGAAGATGAAAAAGAAAACTATAAAACAATTGTTTATGTAGGACGTTTATATAGCCAAAAAGGCGTTGATGTTCTTATTAAAGCATTTTCTATGGTTTGTCCGCAGTTTCCAGATTTTAAGCTTATAATTCTTGGAGGAGGTCAAGAAGAAAAAAAATTGAAGAAGTTGGTTGATGACCTAAAAATTGGTCAACGTGTAATTTTTAAAGGGAATCAGCCTAAGGTTAAAGTATTAGAAACTTTTAAAAACTCTTATTTGGCTGTGGTTCCAAGTCTTTCAGAGGGTTTTGGTTTTACTGTAATTGAAGCTATGAGTATGAAAACAATGGTGATAGGTTCAAACAATACGGGTATTAAGGAAATTATTCAGGATAATAAGACTGGCTTTCTATTTGAAACAAGTAACGAACATGACTTAGCAGAAAAAATTATTAAATCAATAAAACAGCCAGCTTTAAGAGATGAATTGGCATTAAATGGATTTAAGCACTTTCAGAAAAATTATGAAACAGACTTCGCTGTAGAAAGAGATTGGTCTTTTTTTAATAGTTTAATCAGATAGATTATGAATAAATTTCTCATAATTACAAGTGTTATTCATACGAAAGACAAAAATCGATATTTTGGTTATGGACCATACATTAATGAAATGAATGTTTGGTTACAATATGTAGATCAGTTAGATATTTTGGCCCCTCTCGAAAATAGAAATATAACTCCTATTGATTTAGCCTACAAGTTTGATGTCATTAATTTTAAAAGAGTTGCGAGTTTTAGTTTTACTACTATAAGGAGTAGATTTTTTGCGCTTTTTAAACTGCCAATAATATTTTGGCAAATTTTTCTTGCAATGCGTCAAGCGGATCATATTCATTTAAGATGCCCAGGAAATATAGGCTTAATTGGATGTATCGTTCAAATTTTTTTTCCATATAAAAATAAAACAGCAAAATACGCCGGAAATTGGGATCCAAAAAGTAATCAGCCTTGGACATATAAATTACAAAAACGTATTTTAAATAATAGCTTTTTGACTAGAAATATGCAGGTTTTGGTATATGGAGAATGGGAAAATCAATCTAAAAATATAAAATCATTTTTTACAGCTACTTACTCGGAGTCTGAGAAAAAAGAGGTAGAGAAAAGCAGATTGGATTTGGGAGTTAAATTTATTTTTGTTGGGAGTTTAGTAATTGGAAAAAATCCATTATATGCAGTTGAACTATTAGGTCAATTAATAAAATTAGGTCATAACGCTACATTAGAAATGTACGGAGAAGGCCCAGAGAAAAGTAATCTAGAAAGATATATTCAAACAAATCATTTAGAAGATTTTATTTTCTTAAAAGGAAATCAGAATAAAGAGGCTGTTAAAGAGGCTTATATAAAAAGTCATTTTGTAATACTGCCGTCTAATAGTGAAGGTTGGCCAAAAGCAATTGCAGAAGGAATGTTTTGGGGATGCTTGCCTATTGGTACAAAAGTTTCGTGTGTACCTTACATGATTGATAATGGTGAAAGAGGTATATTGTTAGAAATGGATGCCGATAAAGATATTCAGCAGCTGGAAAGAATAATATTTGACAAAAAAGCTTTTGATTTTAAAAGCTTAAAAGCACTGAATTGGTCACGAAGATATACTTTAAATGTATTTCAGGAAGAAATTAAAAAGGTACTACTGCCTAAAACAATAGCAGATTAATGAGAATTGTTCAAATAATAGATTCTTTAGAAGTAGGTGGGGCAGAAAGAATGGCAGTAAATTATGCCAATAAACTTTCTGAAAAAATTGAATTTTCTGGTTTAGTTGTAACCCGCTGTGAAGGATCACTTTTAAATCAAGTAAATAAAAGTGTACATTATTTATTCTTGAATAAGAAAAGCAGTCTTGATTTGAAAGCAGCTTTTCGATTAAAAAGTTTTATAAAAAAAAATAAGGTAGATATAATTCATGCACATAGCTCTTCCTTCTTTATTGCTGTTTTGGTGAAATTTATTTATCCTAAAATTAGGATAATTTGGCATGATCACTATGGGCCGAGAATAAGTGAATCAAAAAAAGAAAATAAGGTTTTGAGGTTTTCTTCTGTATTTTTTATTTCGATTTTTGTTGTAAATAAGCAATTAAGGGAGTGGAGCCAAAAATATATGCACTGTAAAAAAGTTGTTTTTATTCCTAATTTTATTCAGGAAACTCAATTTGTTGAACAAACAACAGTTTTACAAGGCTCAGAAGGGAAACGAATAGTTTTTCTTGCCAACCTAAAAAAACCTAAAAATCATTTTACAGTTTTAGAAGCTTTTTTTGAACTGAAATTATTTGATTTAGGCTGGAGCCTTCATTTAATTGGAAAAGATTACTTTGATTTATACTCGCAAAATCTAAAAGATTTTATAAAATCTAAAGATTTATATAATCATGTGCATTTGTATGGAGCAAGAAATGATGTCAGTTTTATTCTAAAGCAAGCTTCAGTTGGTATTTTGGCATCAACTTTCGAAGGTTTTCCCGTTACATTAATAGAGTATGGTAAAGCTAAGCTTGGTGTAATTAGTACAAATGTTGGTTTTTGTTCAGAAATTATTAAAGATAAAGAAACGGGGTTGTTGTTTAATCCTTTATGCAAACAAGAACTGCTATCTCAACTTAAAAAAATAACCGAGAATGAAAGTTTACGAAATAATATAGCTGTTAATTTGAAAAAAATAGTTGCGGATAATTATGAAGCGGATATAGTTATTGAAACAATAATTTTAGAATATAGTAAGATAGAAAAATGAAGAATACAAAAATTATTTATCTAGCGTTAGTTTTACTGCATGCTTTAATTGCATTATTGGTTTTTGTGCTTCCTTTTGTATCAAAAATTTATGCATTTTTAATTCTAGTCGTTGGTATTTATTATGTTTATAAAAATAAAAATAAAAATGACGAAGTGCTTTACGTTTGTGCTTATTTAATAGGAGCAGAGGTCTTTTTACGCATGACAGGAGGGAACTTTAATAATGAATATGTTAAATTTTCTGTAGTTTTTTTTATGCTCTTAGGGATGATTTATAATAATTTTTCTAGAAATGGTTTATTGTACCTTCTTTTTTTAATGTTATTGATTCCTGGTCTCTTTGTTACGGTAACTGACGCAGATATCAATTTAGATTTTAAAAAAGCCTTGATTCTTAATTTATCTGGACCGGTTTGTTTAAGTATATGTGCAATGTATATGTTTAAAAGGCCTATTTTGTTTGATAAACTTCAAAAGATAATATTGATGATCGGGTATCCAATCATAACAACAACAGTTTATTTGTTCTTATATACTCCAAACATTCAAAATGTTGTAATGGGAACCCAATCTAATTTTGAAACTTCAGGAGGATTTGGACCGAATCAAGTTTCAACAATATTGGGATTAGGAATGTTTATTTTTTTTACTCAATTAGTCTTTTTTTCAAAATCTAAATTTGACATTATTATTAATGGAGGCCTGTTAGTATTTATAAGCTTTAGAGGGATTGTGACATTTTCTAGAGGAGGTATTATTACAGCTGTAGTTATGATAATTCTTCTTATGGCGGTAGTATACTACTATTCTACTTTCGCAGGAAAAAAAAAGCTAATGTTCGTTTTTATTTTAACAGCCTTGTTGGGGATTGGTGTATGGATGTATAGTTCGTTGCAAACCAAAGGGTTAATTGATAAACGATATGCAAATGAAGATGCAAGAGGTAGATCTAAAAAAGATCGTTTAGGGGGAAGGGAAGAGATAATGGATGCTGATTTTTCTCTTTTTACAGACAGCCCCATTTTTGGAGTTGGTGCAGGAATGGGGAAATCTAAAAGACTAGATAAAATAGGAGTTGAAGTGGCAGCACATAATGAAATTACAAGATTACTAGCGGAACATGGTTTATTTGGTATTCTGGCTTTCTTAGTATTGTTGATTACTCCATTTGTAGTTTATATTAACAATAGGCAACACCTATATTTTTTATCGTTTTATGCTTTTTGGTTGCTGACAATAAATCACGCAGCAATGCGAACAGCTGCCCCGGCTTTTGTATATGCATTATGCCTTCTTTCAGTTCAAATAAAAATCCCTGAAGAAACAGAAAATTAATAGATTAGTTATTTTTTTTACGATACATTTGCTTTGCCCTAACCAAATTAAAACCTATTAGTGATGTTATCAAAAAAGAAAATGCATTTCGAAATTTCGGAGAGGAAAATACTGCTCCTTTCTTTCGATGCTGTTTTTATTCTATTTGCTTTATATTTATTAAGCGCAATCTTCGATTATCATTATTTCGCCTTTGATTTAAGTAGCTCGCTCAGTATACTTTTATTAGTCAGCTATCTTTATGCCTTTGGCGTAATATTCGAAATCTACAATTTACAAGTAGCAAGCAATCATCTTCAGATTCTGCAAAACGTTGTTTTTACTGCTACCGCCACTGTTTTGGCTTATTTGCTTACGCCAGTTCTTTCTCCTGTACTGCCCAAACAAAGATTGGTAATAGTAATATTTTACTTTGCAATACTAATTACATTACTGCTTTGGCGCTTATTTTATTGCTACTTTTTAGCATCTCATCGTTTTTCGCAAAACGTTGTTTTGATTTGCGATCAGAGTGAAGTTGAAGAATTAGTTTTAGGACTGGAAAATGTCGATCCGCATTATAAAATTATTGGTTTTGTTAGTTCGGATTCTGTTACAGATGAGAATTTAGATTTTCATTATGTAAACGAAATAAAGAGAGAAGATTTAGAACGTTTTGTGTCTACACACAATGTCTCAGAAATTGTAATTGCTTCTCAGAAAACAGATGGTATAACTCCAGATTTGTATCAGCAGTTGCTTCATTTATTAGAAAAAGGATATATTATACGTGAATACACTCAAGTTTACGAAAGCAAAACACAGCGAATTCCTGTTCATCATATAGAAAGAGATTTTTATCGATTTTTCCCCTTTAGCAGAAGTAATAGCAATAAACTGTATTTGTTTTTTGTGCGTCTTATAGAAATTATTTTTTCTATTTTGGGGCTTTTAATTAGTCTAGTTTTTGTTCCGATAATTTTTGTTTGTAATTTTTTCGCCAACAAAGGAAGTCTTTTTTATACTCAAGAAAGGGTTGGTAAAAACGGAATAGTTTTCAAGATCTACAAGTTTAGGACTATGACCGAGAACTCAGAAACAAATGGAGCTGTTTTTGCTGCTCACAATGATAAAAGAGTTACTCCTTTTGGTAAATTTATGCGAAAGTCTAGAATGGACGAATTTCCTCAGTTTATTAATGTTTTAAAAGGAGACATGGGAGTAATTGGACCAAGGCCTGAACGACCATTTTTTGTTGAAGAAATTGCTGCTGTAATGCCTTTTTATGAAACACGTCATGTAATTAAACCTGGACTCACTGGCTGGGCACAGGTTAATTATTCTTATGGAGAATCAATAGACGAAAGTTTAGTAAAGTTGCAATATGATCTTTATTACATCAAACACAGAAGTATATTTCTAGATTTGAGTATTACGTTCAAAACCATTACTACAGTTTTATTCTACAGAGGCCAATAAATTTTTAAATTATAATCGGAATTGGTTTTTTGTTGCGAATAGCTGTTCGCACTAAAACCACTCCGCTTGTAATAATCAATGGTAAAGTGATGAAGAAATGTGCTTTATTGATTAGGAATAAAAAGTAAATCACAAGTATTACAAAGTTGATCAACGAAAATCTATAAGTCCATAGTTTGTTTTTGAAAATAGAAAACAAAACTAAAAGCAATAAAAGCGGACTAAAAAGCAATACATTATAATTCATCGCCAGTTCTTGGTGAAAAGAATAAAATCCCATAATAACGAAGAATATCCCAATAAGAGATAAAATCACAAAGTAGATTTTATCGACTATTTTGTTTCTAGCAAAGATTACAAAAAGTAGAATAAAAAGATATGTATAGATATTATTCCACCAAGATTTTGGGGTTTCTTTTGTAAATTCTAATAACGTTTTACTTTTGGCAGCAAGAGGTTTGTTCTGGAAAGTGGTTTTGTCTAAACTGTTTTTCAATTCAAAAGGAAGAAAAATTCTAGTTCCCATTTGATCAACTTTAGTTCCAAAAATAATGCTGGTGCCCAATTGATCGTAAAAATGACCATCAAAATAAGGAAATAGGATAGAACGATAGGTTTTGTCTGTATCTTCTTTTTTGACAATTACATTTTCGCCTAAAGTTTTATTCACCACATCAACAACCATCGAAGTGCAGTTTCTATCGATGAATTTATAAGTGTAATAACGCTCTTCAGAATCTAAAACTGCATTTAACTGATTAAAAAGTTTTTGTTTTAAATCTTGAGATATCAGTAATTCCTGCTCATAAATGCTTCTTTTCTCGTAAGTGTATTCATTAAAAAAATCTGCATACGAATGCACAGTTGCAAAATATTGCAAATCTCCTTTAGCAAACTTTAGAACAAAATTCGGAGTTCTAAAATCAAAAGTTCCGTAATTGTAAACAACGTCAAAATTGTTTGTAGGATCTAAAACTCTAATTCCCGTATGTCCAAAATAAGAATATGTTTCATTTCCAAGACCGCAAGTCAAAATACTTATTTTAGCGTCTTTCGATAAAGCTAAACTCTGGCTGAAACCAATAAAACCGGTTAAGAATAATAAAATAAAAAGTGCTTTTTTGAACATGACAGTTTTCATGATTTAAAATTTTAAATGTTTTATGGTTTCTAATTATCTAAAGATACCTAAATCTACTTTCAACGAAAAGATATTAGAATACAAAGCGGTGCTTTGATTTCCTAAATCGGTCAAAGCGTAATCAATTTGTATGCCTTTATATCTAAAACCTAAACCAATATTAGGTTGAAAATTTACTTTTTCAGTATTATCCAATTGTGTTACATTCTGAAAGTTTCCTGCACCAGCACGTACGAAAACCAAATCGGTATAGCCAAACTCAAACCCTAGAGCTGGGTCTATACTTACTGCTTTTGAAGAGATGATATCATTGGTTTGCTCAAATCTCATGTTTAAATTAGCAGAAGTTACAAGACTGCATTCATTGTGAAAATCAAATCGTTTTGAAACGCCCAATTGTGCTTTTGGCAATGTTATTTCAGTGCTTTCTGGTAAAGTATTGTTTTCTCCTGGAATTGCATTAGCGATTTTTTCATATTCTTCTTCATCAATATTCCAGACGTTGTAAGTTGTAGTGATGTCGCGAAGCATTAAACCAAACTTCCAATCATTTTTTTCAAATTGAAGTCCAATATCAAATCCAAAACCCCACGAATTCGCAAATTTTCCAATTATTCTTCGAATTACTTTTGCATTTACACCATATTGAAACCCGTCAACAGGAAGTTTTCGAGCATAAGAAAAAGTAAAACCATAATCTGCCGTAGAGAAGAGGCTGATTCTATTGTAATCTATATTTCCTTGATTATCGATTAATTGCGTTGTGTCCATGATGTCATCAACTCCAAAACGAATCATCGAAATTCCCCAAGCACTTCTTTCATCAATGGGACTTGCATAACCAATGTAATCGTATTGTGCAATATTGGCAAAATAGCTAGCGTGCATTAAAGCAATTTGATGATCTTCAAGATGTGTCAAACCTGCCGGATTCCAGTAAACAGCATTTACATCATTTGAAGAAGCAGTTACGGCACTTGCCATTCCAAGAGCTGCGGCATCAACCCCAATATTCATAAATTCATTCGAATATTTTCGAGCGGTTTGCGCATACTGAAAAGTACAACTCCAAAAGAATAAAAACACTAAATATTTCTTCAACGTATATGTTTTTGCAGATCGAGGCCTGTTTTAAAATTTTTATCAAAAATATAATATTTTACTCATCTAATAAGTTCCTTTGCTTAAATATTCCCAAAGTCACGTTTAGAAATAAAAAACTCTTGAAAAAACTCGTTTTGCATCGAGTTATTATACTAAATTTGTTCTCTACCATTATCAAATTTTTAAGCTATGAACATTAAAAAGCATATTCCAAATCTAATTACATTAATTAATCTTTTTTGCGGTTGCGTTGCAATTGTGTATGTTTCTCAGAACAATTATTTAATGGCTTTTTATATGGTTTGCTTAGGAATCTTTTTTGATTTCTTTGATGGCTTTTTTGCCAGATTGTTTAAAGTGTCAAGTCCGCTTGGCTTGCAGTTAGATTCTCTTGCTGATATGGTAACAAGTGGAGTAACGCCAGGATATGTTATGTATAGCATGTTTACTAATAGTGCTCACGAATTTGGAACACATCCAGCAATTCCGTTTTTAGGATTTATTATCACTTTAGGATCTTGCTATCGTTTGGCTAATTTTAATATCGATACACGTCAGACTGATTCTTTCATCGGACTGCCAACACCTGCGAACGCTTTATTTATTTTAAGTCTTCCTTTGGTTATCTCTTTTTCAGATTCTTTGATGGTTTTGGAAATTTTGACCAATCAGTGGGTTTTATTAGTAATAACATTGTGCAGTGCTTATATTTTAAATGCTGAAATTCCGTTGTTTGCTTTAAAAATTAAAAAATTCAGTTTGAAAGAAAACGCGCTTCAAATTGTGTTTTTGATTATTTCGGTATTAATGATTGTTTTGCTTCATTACATTGCAATTCCATTGATTATTGCTTTTTACGTGTTCTTGTCGATCATTAATAATCTTTTTTTGAAAAAGTAATTCTGTTTAATGGCAAGAAAAACGACTTATCGTAAAACTTATTCAAGAAAACCAGCTGGAAGATCTTTTCTAAGCAGACTTTTTCGAGGACTTTTATTGATTTTTTTCGCACTTTTATTCATTGGGATAATTTATCATTATCGCAAGGGGCTTGCTTATTATTTAGGTTTTAAAACCGAAAAAGTTTTAGATGAAGATGAGGTAGACAAACATCTTTCTGATGTGCGAAATATTAGAGTTCTCGAAAATCATAAAGGAAAAGTTATTGGAATTGACGTTTCTGAATTTCAAGGCAAGGTAGATTGGGAAGAAGTTGAAATTTTGGATGAAAAATATCCTGTTCAATTTGTTTTCATTCGTGCAACTGCTGGAAATGACCGTGTTGATAGACAGTTTAAAAGAAATTGGGAAGGCGCAAAAGAGAATAAGATAATGCGTGGTGCCTATCACTATTATCGTCCAAACGAAAATTCAATAGAGCAGGCCGATCTTTTTATCAAAACAGTAAAATTGCAAAAAGGAGATCTTCCGCCAGTTTTAGATATCGAGAAATTGCCTAAAAATCAATCTTTAGACAGTTTGAAAAAAGGATTAAAGCGTTGGCTCGTTAAAGTTGAAAAACACTATCAAGTTCGTCCAATCATTTATTCGGGAGAACGGTATTATTCGGATTTTTTAAAAGAAGAATTTGGAGATTATTTGTTTTGGATAGCCAATTATAATTTCTACAGAGAAAAAATTGAAGATGATTGGTTGTTTTGGCAATTTACAGAAAAAGCTTCTTTGCCAGGAATCAAGCATCGTGTTGATGTTAATATCTACAATGGCGATTTAGAACAATTGCATTTTATTACGGTTGAATAACTTTCGTTTATAAAACTTAGATTTATTTCAATAAAACCAAAATAACAATTATTATAAAAGGCAATAAGAGCATTACAGAATACGGATTTGCAAAATTTATAGTATAGCCCATCCATTGAATCTTTTTGGGAGGGAGCAATCTTTTGTCTTTTGGGTTATAATAACAGGTGTTGAAGAAATACCAATTCTTTGGGTCTTTGTGCCAATTGTCGTAATCTTCCTGAGTTGGTTTTTCTGATTTCATTTGTAAATTAGTTTACAGTCTCGGTCACAGTATTCAGTGTTCACTGTGACTGACAACTGAGACTGAATACTTTTTAAAACTCCAATTTCTTTTTACGAAGCTCGAAGTTTTGTCCAAGATAAACACGACGAACCATTTCGTCTTCTACCAGTTCTTCTGGAACTCCAGCTTTAAGAATTCCTCCTTCAAACATTAGATATGTTTTATCAGTAATAGCTAGAGTTTCTTGAACGTTGTGATCGGTAATTAAGATTCCGATGTTTTTATTTTTTAACTGCGCTACAATTCGCTGAATATCTTCAACCGCAACAGGGTCAACTCCAGCAAAAGGCTCATCCAATAAAATAAATTTTGGATCGGTGGCCAATGCGCGGGCAATTTCTGTACGACGGCGCTCACCTCCAGAAAGTAAATCGCCTCGGTTGGTGCGAATGTGTTCTAAACTGAATTCTTCAATTAAACTTTCCATTTTGGCAATTTGCTCTTCTTTAGAAAGTTTAGTCAATTGTAAAACGCTCAAAATATTGTCTTCAATGCTTAATTTTCTAAAAACAGAAGCTTCTTGTGCCAAATAACCAATTCCTTGTTGAGCACGTTTGTACATCGGATAGTCGGTAATGTTTAAATCATCAAGAAAAATGTTTCCTTGATTTGGTTTTACCAATCCTACAATCATATAGAAAGACGTTGTTTTTCCAGCTCCATTTGGACCCAAAAGCCCTACAATTTCTCCTTGATTTACTTCAACAGAAATTCCTTTTACAACGCTTCGTCCTTTATAGGTTTTGATTAAATTATCGGCTCTTAGCTTCATTTTTTTTAATTAGATAATATCTTAATTAGATAATGTGTCAATTTGATAATGAGATAATTATTATCTCTGTTGGCAAAATAAGATAAAATAAATTAATCAATTAAACGAATTAACATATCGTGTGAAAATTATCTAATTGACTAATTATCTCATTTTCTAATTATTTGCCTTGCTCTTCAAGCGCTTCCCAGAATTCGTAAGCTCTTCTTAAATGAGGAATTACAATTGTTCCTCCAACAAGAGTAGCAATTCCCATTGCTTCCATCATTTCTTCTTTAGAAACACCTTCTTTGTAGCTGGTTTCTAAATGGTATTTTACGCAGTCGTCACATCTTAAAACTGCCGATGCTACCAACCCTAAAAGCTCTTTTGTTTTTACATCAAGAGCGCCTTCGGCATACGCATTGGTGTCAAGATTAAAAATTCGCTTTACAATTTTGTTGTTGTCAGCAAGCAGTTTTTCGTTCATTTTAGAACGATAGTCGTTAAATTCTTGAACTATATCAGACATTTTCTTTTAATTTATTTTTATAAACAATCTTCGAAATTAGAATACTAACCTCGTAAATAAGCAACATCGGAATTGCAACAATGGTCTGGCTCACAACATCTGGCGGCGTCACAATTGCAGCAATAATTAAAATAATTATGACAGCATATTTCCAATATTTTCTTAAGAATTCAGGAGTTACTAATCCTAATTTTGTTAAGAAATAAATAGCAATTGGAAGTTCGAAAAAGATCGCGCTTCCAAGAATACTTGTTTTAACCATTCCCATATAAGATTCTAGAGTAAATTGGTTTTTTACCACATCACTGATAGAGAATGTAGCAACGAAGTTTACTGACATCGGAATTACAACAAAGTATCCAAATAACACTCCTAAAAAGAAAAGTAAAGAAGAAACAAAGATGAATAATTTTGCATTTTTTCTTTCTTTCTCATAAAGTGCAGGGCTGATAAACTTCCAGATTTCCCATAAAATATAAGGAAAACTAAGGATGAAACCTGCCAAAAGACACATCCAGACAAAAATATTGACCTGACCTTCCATTTCGGTATTTTGAATAATGAAGTTCAGTTCTGTAATACAGATGCTGTCAGCAAATCCTAATGAGTGAGATAAGTCGCAAAACCAAACATACGTAAAGAATGTTGGTCTAATTGGACCTAAAATAATTTGATCAAATAAATAATCGCTAATAAAATAAGTGACAATTGCCATAATAATTGTTGCAAGTGTACTTCTAACCAATAACCATCTCAATTCTTCAAGATGATCTAAAAATGACATTTCGCCAAGATTTTTCTTTGCCATTATACGATTCCTTCTTTTAAAATGTCATGTAAATGTAAAACTCCTTTATATTCTCCATTATCCGCAACGATCAATTGCGTGATCGAAAAGTCTTCTAAAATATTTAAAGCGTCGACAGCCATAGTTTCAGACGAAACTACTTTTGGATTTTTTGACATAATATCCTTTGCAGTTAAGTCCGCAATACTATCTACGTCGTTTAGCATTCTTCGGATGTCTCCATCGGTAATAATTCCGATAATTTTATTGTCTTCAATTACTGCAGTAACTCCTAATCTTTTTTCAGAGATTTCAAAAATTGCTTTTTTGATTGGAGTATCTGGAGTAACAGCTGGTTTTAACGAATGCTCGATCATATCTTTTACGCGAAGCAGTAATTTTTTTCCTAAAGCGCCTCCCGGATGATAAACTGCAAAATCTTCTGGTTTAAAATCACGCATTTCCATTAAGCAAACAGCCAAGGCATCACCCATTACAAGTTGTGCCGTCGTACTATTTGTAGGAGCTAAATTGATAGGGCAGGCTTCTGTGTCAACAGTTGTATTTAAAACCAGATCGGAGCCTTTTGCCAAAAATGAAGTTGTGTTTCCTGTGATGGCAATCAAGGTATTTCCGAATCTTTTTAATAAAGGAACAAGGACTTTAATTTCTGGACTATTCCCACTTTTAGAAATGCAGATAATAACGTCATCATTTTGAATCATTCCTAAATCTCCATGAATAGCTTCTGCTGCGTGCAAAAACATAGAAGGAGTTCCAGTTGAGTTAAAAGTAGCTACCATTTTTTGTGCAATGATCGCGCTTTTTCCAATTCCTGTAACGATCAGACGGCCTTTGGATTCGTATATGCGTTGGACAGCTTCGTAAAAATTTTCGTCCAAAAAATCAATTAGTTTTGTAATTGCTTCACTTTCAGAGAGTATTGTTTTCTTGGCGATCGCCAATATATTTTCTTTTGTGATCAAAACAGAATATTTAAAATTTGTATGTATAAAAGAAAGTTGTATCTTTATGTGTTGCAAATTTATACAAAATACCATTAATATAGAGAATGAATTCAAATGAAATTGAAATACATAAAGAATTAAAGAAGTATTTCGGCTTTAGCCAATTTAAAGGCTTGCAAGAGCAAGTCATTACGAGCATTTTAGACGAAAAGAATACATTCGTAATTATGCCGACCGGTGGAGGAAAGTCTCTTTGCTACCAATTACCGGCTTTAATTCAAGAAGGAACAGCAATTGTTGTTTCTCCTTTAATTGCTTTGATGAAAAATCAGGTTGACGCAATTCGAAGTCTTTCGTCTGAAAATGGAATTGCACATGTATTAAACTCCTCTCTAACCAAAACAGAAATTGCTCAGGTTAAAAAAGATATTACATCTGGACTGACCAAACTTTTGTATGTAGCCCCAGAATCACTAACAAAAGAAGAATATGTAGCTTTTTTACAAAGCGTGCCTATTTCTTTTGTAGCCATTGATGAGGCACACTGTATCTCAGAATGGGGACATGATTTTAGACCAGAGTATAGAAATCTGAGAAATATAATTAAGCAGCTAGGGAAAGTGCCAATTATTGGACTTACTGCAACTGCAACACCAAAGGTTCAGGAAGATATCTTGAAAAACCTTGATATGGCCGATGCCAATACTTTTAAAGCATCGTTCAACAGGCCGAACTTGTACTATGAAGTTCGAACAAAAACAAAAAACATCGAGTCGGATATTATTCGATTTATCAAACAGCATAAAGGCAAATCTGGAATTATTTACTGCTTAAGCCGTAAAAAAGTAGAATCAATTGCCGAAGTTTTACAAGTAAACGGAATTAGCGCTGTTCCTTATCATGCAGGTTTAGATGCAAAAACGCGGGCCAAACATCAGGATATGTTCTTGATGGAAGATGTTGATGTCGTTGTGGCAACAATCGCTTTCGGAATGGGGATTGATAAGCCAGACGTTCGTTTTGTAATTCACCACGATATTCCAAAATCACTTGAAAGTTATTATCAGGAAACTGGACGTGCAGGACGTGACGGAGGAGAGGGGCATTGTCTAGCATACTATTCTTATAAGGATGTAGAAAAGCTGGAAAAATTCATGTCTGGAAAACCAGTTGCCGAACAGGAGATTGGTTTTGCCCTTTTGCAGGAAGTTGTGGCTTATGCCGAAACTTCAATGTCACGTAGAAAATTCTTGCTTCACTATTTCGGGGAAGAATTTGATAGCGAAACTGGCGAAGGAGCAGATATGGATGACAATGTTCGTAATCCGAAACATAAAGTTGAAGCCAAAGATCAAGTAGTTAAATTGCTGGAAATTGTTCGCGATACCAAACATATTTATAAATCAAAAGAAATTGTCTTTACTTTAATAGGACGTATCAATGCGGTTATTAAAGCGCATAAAACAGATGCTCAGCCTTATTTTGGTTCTGGTTCAGACCACGACGAAAAATACTGGATGGCATTGCTAAGACAAGTTTTGGTGTCTGGTTATTTGTCTAAAGACATTGAAACTTATGGAGTAATCAAAATCACAAAAGCTGGTTTAGATTTTATCAAAAAGCCAGTTTCATTTATGATGTCTGAAGATCATGAATACACTGAAGCCGATGATGAAACTATTGTAACAGGTGGAAAATCTTCTGGAACAGCAGACGAAGTTTTAACGGGAATGCTTCGTGAACTTCGTAAAAAAGTGGCTAAGAAATTGGGGGTTCCTCCATTCGTAGTTTTCCAAGATCCTTCAATTGAAGATATGGCTTTAAAATATCCGATAACAATTCAGGAATTATATAATATTCATGGTGTTGGGGAAGGAAAAGCTAAAAAATACGGAAGCGAATTTGTTGCTTTAATCAGCCGATATGTTGAGGACAACGATATTATTCGTCCGGACGATTTAGTCGTAAAATCGACAGGAGTAAATTCTGCCAACAAATTATATATTATCCAAAATATTGATAGAAAGCTTTCATTAAATGATATCGCTTCCGCGAAAGGACTTACGATGGATGCATTGATTAAAGAAATGGAACAGATTGTTTATTCTGGAACAAAACTGAATATCAAATATTGGTTAGACGATATTCTAGACGATGATCAGCAGGAAGAAATTCACGATTATTTCATGGAATCAGAATCTGATAAAATCGAAGATGCCTTAAAAGAATTTGATGGCGATTACGATATTGACGAATTGCGTTTAATGCGTATTAAGTTTATTAGTGAAGTAGCTAATTAAAAAGTTTACAGTCGCAGTTTACGGTCTCAGTAAACTGCGATTTAAAATTAGTCTCAGTGTAAAACTGTAAACTGTGACCGAAAACTGAAAACTACTCGTAGAGTTCCCCACGATGCGGTTTCAAAGCATCTCTTACCTGAATCATATTTTCGTCTGTTACTACCATAAAAGCTATGGCGTACATTTCGTCTATGATTTTATATCCAGTAATATTTAAAGGTAGTTTTTCAATTGCGATATATTCTTTTAAATGAATTTCGTGATGTTCTGCTGTTTTTGCAGAAGCTGGTCCACGGAAATCCCAGATCAGTTTTATTTTTCTAGACATTTTTTTAAGGTGCAAAGGTTCGGAGTTGCAAAGGTACAAAGTCTATTTGAAAAAAGGTTCTAAGGTTCTGAGATACTAAGGTTCTAAGTTTTTTTCTGTCGAGACATACTGCAGTGCATCTAACTGCTCTTAAAAGAAATCTTTTTAATCCAAATAATCTGTGGCTAAAAATAAATCGCAAAGATTTTATGAAAAAATAAATTAAGGATAAAATCTGCTTAGATCTGCTTAGATCTGCGTGAAAATTTAAAGTAAATATAAAATCTCATTTCAAAATAGTACTTTTGCATGTTCTTTTCATAGAAAGAAAAGCTAATAGAATAAACAAGACAAAATGCCTAAAGAACTTTTACTTCAAGTTACACCCGAAATTGCTGCAAACGAATCATTGCTAAAAGACCATTTGTCTAAGCAGATTAAAGTTTCTGCTCAAGAAATTCAGCATGTTTCAATTTTAAAACGCTCTATTGATGCACGTCAGAAAGCGATTAAAATCAATTTGAAAGTTCTTATTTATTTAAAAAGCGAACCTTTTCAGGAAACCAAACTTGAACTTCCTATATATAAGGATGTTTCGAATGCGCAAGAAGTTATAGTTGTCGGAGCAGGCCCAGCTGGACTTTTTGCGGCATTGCAATTAATTGAATTAGGTTTGAAACCAATTGTACTCGAAAGAGGAAAAGACGTTCGTGGACGCCGTCGTGATTTGAAAGCAATAAATCGCGAGCATATTGTAAACGAGGATTCAAATTATTGTTTTGGTGAAGGTGGAGCAGGAACATATTCTGATGGAAAATTATATACCCGTTCTAAAAAACGTGGTGACGTAACCCGAATATTAGAACTTTTAGTGGCTTTTGGCGCTTCTGAAGATATTTTGGTAGAAGCGCATCCGCATATTGGAACCAATAAACTGCCAAAAATCATTGAAGATATCCGAAATAAAATTAGGGAGTTTGGTGGTCAGGTTTTGTTTGAAACTCGTGTAGCTGATATCTTGGTGAAAAATAATGAAGTTGAAGGAGTTGTAACGCAAAACGGAGATAAAATTCACGCCAACAAATTAATTTTGGCAACGGGACATTCGGCTCGTGATATTTTTGAATTATTAGATAAAAAGAAAATTTTAATAGAAGCAAAACCTTTTGCTTTAGGAGTTCGTGCAGAGCATTCTCAGGAATTAATCGACAGCATTCAATACAGTTGTGATTTCCGTGGAGAACATTTGCCACCAGCGCCATATTCTATCGTAAAACAAGTTAACGGTCGCGGAATGTACTCGTTTTGTATGTGTCCAGGAGGTGTAATTGCGCCATGTGCAACTAGTCCAGGTGAAGTGGTTACAAACGGTTGGTCGCCGTCTAAGCGTGATCAATCTACAGCAAATTCTGGAATTGTAGTCGAATTGAAATTGGAAGATTTCAAACCTTTTGCAAAATTCGGCGCTTTGGCGGGAATGGAATTTCAAAAAAGCATCGAACAAAAAGCTTGGCATTTGGCGGGTGAAACTCAAAAAGTTCCAGCTCAAAGAATGATCGATTTTACTAAGAGCAAAGTTTCGGCAGATATTCCGAAAACATCTTATGTTCCAGGAACCACTTCGGTTGAATTGGGACAAGTTTTTCCAGGATTTCTAACTCAGATTATGCGTCAGGGATTTCAGGATTTTGGAAAATCAATGCGTGGTTATTTAACTAACGAAGCAATTTTACATGCGCCAGAAAGCAGAACGTCATCTCCAGTTAGAATTCCGAGAGATCCGATGACTTTAGAACATTTGCAAATCAAAGGTTTATATCCTTGCGGAGAAGGTGCAGGTTATGCGGGCGGAATTATTTCTGCAGCAATTGATGGAGAAAAATGTGCCTTGATGATTGCGGAATCCTTGAAATAATTGGCCTCAGGTTTTTTGGTGTAGTAAAAAGATTGTTATCTTAGTGGTTTGATTGTAATAGAATTTGCCCCAAAGATGACAATACAAGAAATAGAAAAAAAATACGGATTCCATTTTCCGCTTTTATACAAGCAGTTAGATGCTGACGGTATGTTAGACGTCGGAGAATATGGTCCAAATTGGTATACAGAAGTTTATCCAACCTTAAAAGATAATCCGCCTTTGCTTTTGCATTCGTATGATTTTGAATCGCTGAATTTGAAATCGGTTGCAGAAGAAATAGAAGAACTTCGAGATCCAGACGATTATCGAAATATCAACCCAGAATTTAAATTTATTCCGTTTGCCAAAAGTGGTGGTGGCGATCATTATTGCTTCTTTTTAAACGAAGAAAACAATGGTGATGTGCCGATCGTTTTTGTCTGGCACGATTCCAACGAAGTTAATTATCTGGCAAAAAACCTTCAAGATTTTATCTTCAAAGTTTTATTGATCGATATGTCAAAACAAGATGTCTACAATGAACTTACAGATGAAGAATTTAGAGATGATATTGAATCAGTTTTTAAATCGCACAAAAAGTATTTGACTGAGCAGCAAAATGCAATTCTATCAACTATTTTAGAGCGCGATATAATTGATTATGAAATACATGTTTCGCCAAAAATTGTGGAATCGGCGAGAGGATTATTGACAGATTTCGAATTGGAATCTATTGTCAATGAAGTAATTCCTTTTGATAAAATGAATCAGAGTTTTAAATATTCAAACGATTAATTTTTAATTTAAAATATTTCCCATGGGCTTTTTCTCCAATTTATTTAATAGAAATAACGATCCGAAATCAATCATTTCTTTTGATGTTATTAATACAATTTATAGTCATTTATATCATGAATCTAGTCTAGAGTTCAAAGTAAAAGGAATTCATGACACGGTTACTGTAAATTTATATTCTGTTCCTTCCTCATTGGATCACGAAGAAGGAAGAGCAGAAGTTAAAAAAGCGGGATTTAATAATGCGTATGAAGTTCTGAACGAACTTTATAAAAAACTGAATATTGGAGGCTTGTCAGAAGAAGCGATGCAGGATGATTTGCAGTATGATTTTATTCATATTCAGTTTTATTCGCGCCCAAGCCAGGAAATGAAAAAACACTTTACAAGTGTGATTAATAATTTTATGATTTTCTTTTGCTGCACCAATAGTTTAGAAATAAACGATTTTAGAATGTTATATTCCAGTAATCATTTTTCTGATTATGTAAAAGGTTTGCTAGATTCAGAATATCTTGATTTTAAGAACCCTCAAAATGAAACTCAGGAAATAGGGGTTAAAGATTTCAAAAAAGTTTTGCAAGCCATCTGTGAGTATTTTAATGTCGAAATTCCTGCGGATATTGAGCTTCCGTCTTCAGAAAATTTACTGCTAGATGATAAAGCGGCCGTGGAGGATTTTGAAGAATTTGTCAAATTAGTTTCGAGAAATAATATCGAGGAAGATGACGTAAAAAAATATTCGGAGAAGCTTTTTGATAGTTTTAATCATGAAACGAAAACGTATTACGAAACCACAGAAGATCATTTCAGTTTTTTTGAAGAAATAAATACTTGGCATAGCGATTGGAAATTTGATCCCGAAGATGCAGAATATTTTATTTCGGAGATGCTTGGCGAAGATTTCAAATTTGATTATCCAGAAGAAACCTATAGCCATGATTTGTTTCCATACATTCAATCTGAATTGGAGAAGTCAAATCTGGAGTTGCTGACTTATGAAACTTATGGAGACAGTTATTTGTTTTTTGTGGTAAATAAAGATGAAGTAGAGCGAATTTTAGAATTGTCAGAATTAACAAAAATTGAGGTTACCCAATTATAATTGGATTCTCGTAATAAAATCTTGTTTAGTCCCTACGGGACAATATATCTGTGGCGTTTAATTGTATTCTACCAATATTTAACTCCTAGCGGAGTTTTTTTTGAATCTTCTTTTTAGTGTCTCGTAGAGACTAAATATTGGTAGATCACAAATGATAAGGGAGACGTGTCCCGTAGGGACTATATTTTTCTAATGTAATAATCGCCACGAATTCACGAATTATTTGAAATGAAATTAGTGAATTCGTGGCGAAAACATTTTTACGGTATCAAAATAATTTTTCCTGTGCTTTTTCTGCTTTCTAAGAAATCGTGCGCCAGTTTTCCTTCAGATAATTTGAAAGATGTCGGTTCTGACAATTTGATTTTTCCTTCTGTAATCCAGTTGAATAGTTGAGTTGCTCTTTTGATTCTTTCTTCTTTAGAATTTAAATAACTCCATAAATCGCCACCCGTTAAAGTTTTAGAACCGTCCATAAGCATTCTAGGATCTACAGGTGCTGGGTCTCCGCCCGCCATTCCGAAGAAAACAACTTGTCCGCATTCTTTAGTGACTTCAAAGCTTTCCATTAAAGTGCTTCCGATGCTGTCATAAACAACATCGACACCATTTGGAACTACTTTAAGAGCTTGTGATTTCCAATCTTCATTGTAAAGAAAAACATGGTCTGCACCTTGTTCAAATCCGATTTTTGCTTTTTCAGCAGATGAAGTTAAACCAACAACAGTTGCACCAAGAAGTTTACTGATCTGGGTTAGAATCTGACCAACTCCACCAGCGACCGCGTGTATTAAAACAGTTTCTCCTTTAGCCGTTTTGTGACTGTCGGTTGCAAGATAATGAGCCGTTAAACCTTGAAGTAAAACAGAAGCCGCAGTTTCAAAAGAGATATTTTCAGACAACGGAATAATGTGATTTACATTTACAGCAACCAATTCTGCATTGGCAAATGGTGCATCGGCAAAAGCCACACGATCACCAACTTTGTATTCTGTATGGTTGTTGGGGTCGACCACAATTCCAGCGCCTTCATAACCCGCAATAAAAGGTGGATTTCCTTTTAAATGATAATTTCCTTTTCGACGGTAAACATCAGCAAAATTTAAGCCGATGGCTTTCATCTCGATTAAAATTTCGTCTTGTTTTAATTGCGGATTAGGGATTTCTATATATTCTAAAACATCTGAATTCCCAAAAGTAGAGAAGGTAAGTGCTTTCATTTTTAGTTTTTTGAGTTTACAAATAACGGAAAATATATTGGCTCCATTTTAAAGGTAATCTTAAAAATAAAAAAAAAAGTAACAACTTGAATTCAGGTTGTTACTTTGGGTTGAATTAAAAAGGTTGAGATGCCTTAGTGGTTTATTTTTTAGCTTTAGGTTTTATTTCTGTTACAATCAAATTCATAGTTGTATCTCCTAAATTTTTTGCCATATGTGTAACTGAAGGTATGTACATGGCATCTCCGGCTTTAATATCCATAATAATGGGAGCTTTGCCTTTATCGGTTATTTCAATTTTTCCATCAGCCAATGCATAGATGGTGTGGTCAGGATGATGATGCCATGGAATTGTTTCTCCCGGAGTAATCTGAACTTGCATTATTCTTACTTTTTCATTCTCTAGAAGTACTTTTTTATACGCGTTAGGCGCTACTTTTAAAGGGTCTTGTGCATAGATATTCATACTTAACATCAAAAGTAATAGTATGAACAGAGACATTAAATTCTTTTTAATAGTTTTCATTTCATTTCTTTTTTATTGGTTAAATTTTTCCAGAATTGTTTATCATGTATTCTTTTTGAGAACTTTATCATAGTTGCGTTTTATAAAAAAAGACAAAGCTCTCTTGCAATGCATTTTTTTAAATTAATGCGAAGAGGCAGATTTTTCCTGATTCGAAAAATTGCGGTTAGGATATTTTAGCTAGAAAAATTGGATTTCATTTTGCAGATGTGAGATCCTTGGATTTAGGTAAAGCAGATCCCCATGTTACCTGTTTGAATCCGTCGTTTTTTTCGGCTTACCTTCACTGGTTTGGGAAATTGAAGTGCGATAAATAGTGCCTATTTTGGGACTACTAATTTACGAAAAAAAGAGATGTGGAATGTCTTAAAATTAAACTATTAGTCTTGTTCTTGCTTGTAGCGCATTTGTTTTTGGTTATTTGTATTTGTTTTAATCCGAATATTCATGAAATTATATTAAAAAACCATTAGTAAATGCTCTGTTATTTACTAATGGTTTTATAATGTTTTAGGTTGCTTTTAAAAACTTTTCAGGGTTTATATTTTCGGGAATTTCATATCATTAAAAGTGCTCTTTTGCTTAGCCAAAGCTTCGATATCTTGCCATTTTCTTGGAGAATCTGCAGACAGGTTTTCATAAGAATCTTTAAGCATTAAAATATCATCTTCGATACGAACACCAATATTCCACCATTTTTTATCGCATTTGCTGTTTGCCGGAATGTAGATTCCAGGTTCTACAGTAAGAATCATGTTTTCTTTTATAAGAGTTTGTGGACCATTATAAGTTCCTTTGTCGTGAACATCTAAACCAAGAAAGTGCGAGCATGAGTGAGGATAATATAATTTTACATCTTTTGGATCTGTAATAATTCCAAGTTTGATTAGGCCTTTTGCTATTACATCTTTTGCAGTTTCGTTTAAAGCCACTAGCGGAGTTCCTTCTTTACAGATTTTAAAAACAGCTTCTTGAGCATCATATACTATTTGATAAATCGCTTTTTGTTCTTCGGTAAATTTTCCGTTTGCCGGAATTGTTCTGGTAACGTCTGCTGAATAGCCGTGGTACTCAGAACCAACATCCATTAATAATAATTGATTGTCGATTTTTGTGGCATTGTTTTCCCAATAGTGCAAGATACATCCGTTTGCTCCAGCTCCTATAATCGGGCCATAGCCTTCGCCTTCTGCGCCATAATGCTTATGAATGTAGGCGTGAATTCCGTCGGCTTCGTTTTCGCTCATATCTGGGCCAACAGCTTTCATCACTTCGTTGTGGGCAATACAAGAAAGTTTTACTGTTTTGCGCATCAAAACAAGTTCTTCAGGAGTTTTTATTTCACGAAGAGAACTGGTAATTTTATTGAATAAATCGGTTGAAGTTTCATTTGCTTGCGTAATTCCAGCTTTAGCTTTAAATGATTTTAATAATGCATATAAATTGTCAGGATTACTGTTTTCTGCAACATCTGTTGGGAATTTATCATAAATGATTTTATCAAATTTTGAGAAATCAACGGTAAACGCATTAAAATCTTTTCCGTTATAAACAGCTGTAAAACCTAGTTTCGATTTTGCGCCTTCAACTCCTAAACGTCTTCCTGTCCACATTTCGTGTGTAGCATTTCTTTCTCGTACAAAAAGGACTTCATTATATTTTTCGGTTCCTTGTCCTTCTTTAAAGATTAATAATATTGCATCTGGTTCTTTGTATCCTGATAAATAATACATGTCGGGATTTGAGTGATAATTGTAATCGATGTCTCTAGAAAAGACTCTTTCTGGATAAGAAAAAACAACGGCAACTGAATTAGCAGGCATTAAAGCTCTAAAAGCTTCACGACGCCCTTGATGAAATTCTTTTGTGAGATAATCTGTTGGAAGGTTTTCTTGCGAATGAGCAAATGGTGCTGTCAAGGCAAATACAAACAAAAATAGAATTTGTTTCATTTTTTTAGGTTTTTGTTGATGATTTTGGTTTTTTGATTGATGCAAAATACAAAAAAAAAAGTGTCACTTGTTTTATTTTAAACATTTGACTCATAAAACTTTAAATAATTTGTAGTAACTTAGAGACAAAAATAACAGTTTATACCAAGAACAAAACTTCAATAAACCTGCAAACTGGGCACGAATATTGAGAAAAGAATTTTTATAGAATTATTTTAGTTCAAAAAAACAAAACAAATTATAAATCTTTAAAATCCACTTTTATGAAAAAATACACATTTGCAGTCCTTTCAGTTTTAACTTTATTATTTGCTTCATGTACGGCATCAAAATCTGCTTCTAATGCAGACGATTTATTTGGCACAACTTGGGAGTTGGAATATATCTCGGGACCAAGAATTGCATTTCAAGGATTATATCCGAATAAAAAACCACAACTTACTTTCGATCAAAAAGAAACTAAAGTTTATGGAAATAACGGATGTAATGGTTATAGTGCCTCTTATACCTTAAAAGGAAAGTCTTTGACTTTTGGACAAGAGGGACCAACTACAATGATGTTTTGTGAAGGTGGCGGTGAACAAGTATTTCTAAAACAAATTAGACAAATTACAAGTTATTCTATTGATAAAGACGGTAAACTAAATTTAATTCAGGGCGATATTCCTGTAATGAGATTTAAAAAAGTGGCTAAACAATAGTTTTAAAATCAAAATAAGGAAAATAGGCTGTCTTAAAAGGACAGTTTTATTTGTAAGCTCCGGAGGAGCCAAATATTTATAGCAAAGAATAAATGTTTACAATATAAAGCTCCGGAGGAGCGACATATATTTAAGTTGAAGAAAAAAATATGTCGCTCCTCCGGAGCTTTTTTATTTGTCGTAGTGAAATTCTATAAATATTTTACCCCGCTGGGGTTTTACAGATAAAATAAATTTTATAAATATTTCGTTCAACAAAAAAACTATTCTTTTAAGGAGTCTATTTTTTTACATTAAAGCTAATTGGTTTTCAACTTCAACTGCTCCATATTTTTGCTGATGATGTTTTTGTCAGATGCTGTTTTAGCTAAGCCAAATGCGGTTTCAAAATGCTGAAATGCTTTTTTTGCATCAATTTCCGAATAAAGATTTCCTAGTAGAGAATAATAAAAATGATTATCTGTTAAATTTAATTTTTCGGCTTCTTTGATTGCTTCTTCTTTGCCGTTTACTTTAGATAAAGCATAGGTCCTGTTTAAAGCCACAATTGGCGAATATTCTAAAATGATTAGATTATTGTAGAGTTCTAGAATATTTTCCCATTTCTCGATGGTTTCATTTTTAATAGTGTGCCAATAAGCAATTCCGGCTTCTAAGTGATATTTGGAAAGTGTATTTCCTGTTGAGGATTGGCTAAGGAAATAAGTTCCTTTGTCTATTAATTCCTGATTCCAAAGTGATTGATCTTGATCTTCATATAAAATAATTTCGCCGTTTAAGCTAGTTCGCGCATCAAATCTTGAAGAATGAAAACACATTAAAGCCATTAAAGCATTGGTTTGCGGGAGATTTGTACTTTCATTTTGAATTAATAAATAAGTCAGACGCATGGCTTCGGTGCAAAGATCTTTTCGTAAAGTGGTATTTTGCGAAATCGAGTAGTAGCCTTCGGAATAAAGCAGGTAAATCGTTTTTAGAACGGTTTGAATTCTGTCTTTTATTTCAGAATTGCTTGGATGCTGAATTTTTATATTTTCTTCTTTCAGTTTTTCTTTGGCGCGATTAATCCTTTTGTAAATAACTTCTCTGTTGGATAAAAAAGCATCAGAGATTTCATTTATTCCAAAACCGCAGAGTAAATTTAAGGCAAGAGCAATTTGAGCTTCTTCAGAATTGCACGGATTGCAAACGGTAAAAATCATCGCCAGCTGACTGTCTGCAATATTTTGATCAGATAAATCAATATCTATTTCAGGATTGTTTAACGGAGTATTGTGTTTTATTTCGGTAACTATTTTGGTTTCAAAAACGTTATTTCTTTTCAGGTAGTTTTTGGTTTTGTTTTTGGCAACGGTATAAAGCCAGGCTGAAGGGTTTTCGGGAATTCCTTTAATTGCCCAGGTTTCTGAAGCAGTTAGAAAAGTATCGCTTACAATATCTTCTGCAATTTCGATATGCTGAATTCCAAATAAACTGCAGAGAACTGAAACTATTTTTTGATATTCGGTTCTGAATAAATTGGGGATAAGTTCTTTGTGCTCCATATTTTAAGGAAAAAATGCCTAAGAAAAGATACAAAGGCATTTTTATATAAGTTAGTTCAAAATTTAAACTGCCATTCTAATTTCGACATTTCCGCCAAAATTTAAAACCGGACATCCTTGTGCAATTTCGGCTGCTTCATCATAATCTTTGGCTTTAATGATTATTAGTCCACCAATAGATTCTTTAATTTCAACAAAAGGACCGTCAGTAATTCCTTTGTTTGAATTTACAAGTTTTCCCTGACCGTCCCATTTTTGTAAAGGTCTAGCCAGTTTATCCTGAGCAGCAAGACTTCCAAACCAGTTTTGCCATTGCTGTAAATGTTGCTGCAATTCTTCTGGAGAGGGCTGTGTTTCTTTTGTTTTAAAATCTCGTCTGAAAATCAATAAAAACTCATTCATTTTTTTATGTTTTATAATTGAATAATTTCCTTTTAGTTGTATAAAGTTAATTGTTTTTAGAAAATAAAAATCAATTATTGTTTACCCAAATTGTCCCACTCTGTAAGTTCCAGGTACGTTGGCAAAAGTGATATTAAGACGGTTCCAAGCATTAATAGCAGCAACTGCAAGAGTAAGATCGATTAATTCTTGTTCTGTAAATTCGGCTTTTGCAATTTCGTAAATTTCGTCTGGAACATCACATGCATTTACTGCTTCTGCTAGAGCAAGAGCAACTCTTTCTCTTTTTGTATAATAAGGAGCTTCTCTCCAAACGCTTAATCCGAATAAACGCTGTGGTGTTTCTCCAGCAGCTAAAGCTTCTTTTGAATGCATGTCTAAACAATAGCCGCAATTGTTGATTTGAGAGATTCTGAAATTTATTAATTCCATAAGAGAAGCTTCGATTGTTCCTTTTTTCAAGTAACCGCTGATTCCAAATAATGTGCTAACTGCTTTTTGACCTTGTTCGAATAAATTAAGTCTAGTTTCCATGATGTATATTTTTTAATTGTTTATACCCTAATAACAATCGAACTTTCAGGATTGGACAAAAAAGATGAAAAAAAATAAAATATTTTTTCAATTAAAAGAAAACCCCAATGTTTATAAGGGTTAGCAAACAAAAAAAAAGGATGATTAAATCGAAGAATTTATAAAATTATCTTGTCAGCAAGCCCCAGCGGGGTAAAATATGTATAGAATTTCATAAGACAAATAAAAAAAGCTCCGCAGGAGTGACATATATTAGATTATAAAATATATGTCACTCCTGCGGAGCTTTATATTGTAAAAAACGTTTTTGCTATAAATATTTCGCTCCTCTGGAGCTTTCCAAAAGATAGAAGCGGTTAATATTCTTTATTTCTTTTTGAGTTTGTCTTTAAAAACCTTTTCAAACTTTTCTATTTTCGGCTGAATCACCATTTTGCAATACGGCTGATTTTTGTTGTTGGCATAATAGTTTTGATGGTAATCTTCGGCTTTATAAAAAACTTTAAAAGGTTCCACTTTAGTTACAATTGGACTGTTATAAACTTTCGCTTTATTCAATTCTGCAATAATGCTTTGTGCCGCTTTTTTCTGTTCGTCATTTTTATAGAAAATAACAGAACGGTATTGTGTTCCCACATCTGCTCCCTGACGATTTAAAGTTGTCGGATCGTGAACGGTAAAAAAGACTTTGAAGATTTCGTTTATATCAGTTACATTTTTGTCGTAGGTAATCTGAACCACTTCAGCGTGACCAGTTTCTCCTGTGCAAACTTCTTCATAAGTCGGATTAGCAACTTTTCCTCCTGAAAATCCTGAAACAACAGATTTTACTCCGTCCAGATTTTCGTAAACGGCTTCAACACACCAGTAACATCCTCCACCTAGTGTTATGGTTTCTAGATTCGCTTTTTTATTTTGGGAAATGCCATTTAGCGAAAGCGCAAAAAGACATATTAAAAGTATGTTTTTCATTTGTAGCTTATTTAGTATCGGGAATAAAATCAAGAGCAATCGAATTCATGCAGTAGCGTTTTCCGGTTGGTTCAGGACCATCATCAAAGATGTGTCCTAAATGTCCGCCGCATCGCCCGCAAAGCGTTTCAATTCTTTCCATACCAAGAGAATTATCTTCTTTAAAAACAATACTTTTTTTGTTTTCCTGTTGGAAAAAGCTTGGCCATCCGCAGCTGCTGGAAAATTTAGCTGTAGATCTAAAAAGTAGGTTTCCGCAAGAGGCGCAATAATAAGTTCCTTTTTCGTCGGTATTCCAATATTTGCCTGTAAAAGGTCTTTCGGTATCGGCCTCACGCATTACGGCATAAACATCTTCGGGAAGTACTTTTTTCCATTCGGCATTGCTTACATTTAGTTTTGTTGTGTCGGTATTTGAATAGTAAGGATTTCCGGGTTTACTGATTTTATTTTCCATAACAGCAGTTTGTGCAGTTTGTTTTTTAGTGTTTTGTCCGCAGGCTTGTAAAATAAAAAGCGGAAGTAAAAAACAAAGACTGAAAATTAGGTTTTTAGATTTCATAAGTTCTTAGGTGCATTAATCTGTATATCAAAGATACGTTGAGAACCAGCTTCAAATTACAGACTGTGTTATTATTGAGATTTTTTTAAGTGTGTTTTAACTTTTTATTAGTTACGTAAAACAACGCAATGTAGTTTTTATGTCTTAATTTTAACTGCTTTTAAAATTTAACGTAAAATATAACGTTGTAAATCAGTAGAATAGAAATAGGATAAAAAGCTTAACTTTTGCCAAACTGAATTAGCATTTTTAAGCCATTTCTTTTTTCGTATTTTTGTTTGCTTAAGAAGCCTTATGACAGAAGAAAACGTAATACTAGTTAATCAGAACGATGAACAGATTGGCTTGATGCCAAAATTAGAAGCACATGAAAAAGCGCTTTTGCACCGTGCCTTTTCAGTTTTTATTTTAAATAGTAAAAACGAAATTATGCTGCAGCAGCGTGCTCATCATAAATATCATTCTCCGTTGCTTTGGACAAACACTTGCTGCAGTCATCAGAGAGAAGGAGAAACAAACATTGAAGCGGGAAGCCGAAGATTGTTTGAAGAAATGGGTTTTAAAGCTGAGCTGAAAGAGTTGTTTCATTTTATCTATAAAGCACCTTTTGATAATGGTTTGACAGAACACGAACTAGATCATGTTATGATTGGTTATTATAATGAGGAGCCAAACATAAACCCAGACGAAGTGGAAGACTGGAAATGGATGAGTATTGAAGATGTTAAAGCAGATATTGAGAAACAGCCCGAAATTTATACCGTATGGTTTAAGATAATTTTTGATGAATTTGATCATTATCTGGAAGACCATAAATTATAGCCAAACTAACCAAAAGCATAAATGAGAGTAACCATATCAAGAAAAGCACATTTTAATGCTGCACATCGACTTTATCGAAAGGATTGGTCATTTGAAAAAAACGATGCTGTTTTTGGAAAATGCAACAATCCCAACTTTCATGGTCATAATTATGGTTTAACAGTAAGTGTTACAGGAAAAATTGACCCCGAAACTGGTTTTGTTCTCGATGTGAAAGTATTAGCGGATATTATACGAGAAGAAGTAGAAATTCCGTTTGATCACAAAAATCTCAATCTGGATGTTCCAGAATTTGCAGATTTGAATCCGACCGCAGAAAATATTGCTGTTGTGATATGGAATAAAATTAGACAACGAATTCATGCCGACTTTGATCTTGAAGTTGTATTGAACGAAACGGAACGAAATTTTGTAACTTATAAAGGAGAATAAAAAATGTCATTAAAAATAGGAGATATAGTTCCGAATTTTACTGCGAAAGACAACAATGGTGAACTTTTTGAAAGCCAAAGCGTTTTAGGAAGAAAGCCGCTGGTGATTTATTTTTACCCAAAAGATAATACGCCAGGATGTACGACCGAAGCTTGCAGTTTTCGGGATCAATACGAGGATTTTAAAGATTTGGGAGCTGAGGTAATTGGTATTAGCAGCGATAGTGTAAAGTCACATCATAAATTTGCTGCTAAACATAAATTACCTTTTATTTTGCTTTCAGATCAGGATAAAAGATTAAGAAAACTTTTTGGTGTGCGTAATAATCTGTTCGGACTTCTGCCAGGACGTGTTACCTATATAATTGATAAAAATGGTTTGGTGATTTCGATATTTGATAGCGCAAATGCAGCTAAACATATACCGAAAGCGTTAGAAGCTGTACAGGAATTAGTATCATAGAAAACCAAAATAGTATCAGAATAGAATTAATTAAACAAATATATTAGCCTAAAAAACATGAGTCAAAATTTATACCCTTTGCAATTTGAACCGATTTTGAAAGAAAGAATCTGGGGAGGAGAAAAATTAAAAACAGTTCTAAACAAACCAATCGTTTCTAAGATTACGGGCGAAAGCTGGGAATTATCTACAGTACAAGGAGATGTAAGTGTGGTTGCAAATGGAGTTTTAAAAGGAAAATCTTTAATGGATTTAATCGACGAAACACCAGATGCTATTTTAGGAACTAAAGTTTATGAGAGATTTGGAAAACAATTCCCATTACTTTTTAAATACCTAGATGCAAGAGAAGATCTTTCTATTCAGGTGCATCCAAACGATAAATTGGCTAAGGAGCGTCACAATTCATTCGGAAAAACTGAAATGTGGTACGTAATGCAGGCTGATGCCGATGCTAGAATTATTGTTGGATTTAAAGAAGATTCTAGTAAAGAAGAATATTTAAAGCATTTAAATGATAATACTTTGGTTTCAATCTTAGACGATGTGAAAGCAAAATCAGGAGATGTTTTCTTTTTAGAAACAGGAACCGTTCATGCAATTGGCGCTGGATTGGTAGTTGCAGAAATTCAACAAACATCTGATATTACATATAGATTGTATGATTTTGACCGTGTAGATGCGCAAGGAAATAAAAGAGAATTACACGTAGATCTAGCTCTTGATGCTATAAACTACAATAAAGTTGATACACAAAAGAAATACGATTCAAAAATCAATACTTCAAATGTTGTAGTAGATTGTCCTTATTTCACGACAAATTTTATTCCATTAGAAGATAAAGTAGAAGTTGTGAAATCTGGAGAAACATTTACTGTTTACATGTGTATTGAAGGAAGCTTCGAAATCGAATATGACGGTTTTAAACATACTTACATTAAAGGAGATACTGTCTTGATTCCAGCTGCGATAAATGCATTTGTTTTGAACGGAAAAGCTTCAATTTTAGAAATTTACATTTCTTAGCACTTATTCTAAAGATAATATGTACTTTTGCAGACGCAAATTAAAATTATAATAAAAATGGCAAACGTTAAAAATTTAAAGAAAGACATCAATTTTGTATTAGGAGATATTATTGAGGCAGTTTACTTGTTTGAGATGTCTACAACAGGAAATCCTACTCCAGAAACGAATGCTTTAATCGATGAAGCTATCGCTGCATTTGATACTTTGATTACAAAAGTGAACGCTAAGAACGTTGAAAATAAAAAAGCACACTTCAAACAAATCAATGTTGAATTAGAACAAACTGCTAATCAATTGATTGAAAAAATCAACGCGCTTTAAGCAAAAAAAAGTGTAAAAAAGTGCAAAAATATTTTGGGAAATTGAAAAACCGCTTTATATTTGCACCCGTAATGACGCCGATGTAGCTCAGCTGGCTAGAGCAGCTGATTTGTAATCAGCAGGTCGTGGGTTCGAGTCCCTCTATCGGCTCAAAAAACGGAAACCATCACAGAAATGTGGTGGTTTTTTTAATTATAGAGAGAGGTGTGAAATTTTTTTTGGAATATTAAAAAACATTTATATCTTTGCACTCGCAAAATAGGCCGATGTAGCTCAGCTGGCTAGAGCAGCTGATTTGTAATCAGCAGGTCGTGGGTTCGAGTCCCTCTATCGGCTCAAAAACCATCACAGAAATGTGGTGGTTTTTTTTTTGTTCCAAAAAAGAAATAAACTCCAATATAAAAATTCCAAATCCCAATTTTTAACGAAATTGGAATTTGGAATTTGAAATTTGAATTTTAGGATTTAATTAATTTATCTTCCTAGGGTTTGATGTGCAGCTGTAAATTGTCCTGAAGACATTGCTGCCAAAATTGAAAGTTCGCCAGTTAAACATAGGGCAATTGCAATTTCAGCAAATTTGCCGCTTTTTCCAGCGCCATAGCAGTCTAATAGTTCAAGACATTCTCTTTGGGTAGGAAATGAAGTTCCGCCGCCAACTGTCCCTACAATCATATTAGACATAGTAATGGCAAAATAAATGTCGTTGTCTTCAGTGATTTCCATTCTTGTTACGGCAACAGAAGCTTCACCTGTACAAGCAACATCTTGTCCACAGGCAATAAACAAAGCTGCGAGTCCATTTGAAGGATGCATTCCGCCGCCTACTACACCTGCTTTTTTTGCCCCAGAAACGCATATTCTCCATTGTTCATGCAATAATGCCGGAGTTGTTTTTAAAACCGATTTAATGACCTCTTTTTTCAGTACGATTTCTGCAGTAACTTTTTTTCCGCGAACTCTGGTATTTAAGGGGCTTATTTTTTTATCGCCAGAAAAATTACCTTCAATAGTCCAGAAAACTGGTTTTATTGGACAGTTTTCCAAAATGTATTGGCATATTCTGTCCGAACAAATCGTTACCATATTTTGACCTGAAGCATCGCCCGAAGTAAATTCAAATTTTAAGATCAGAATGTTTCCTTCGATATTAATGCCAATGTCATTTAAAATGGCATAATTACTGGTTTCTCTGGTTAGTGCCGAAAAGGTTTCAGTATGGTCTAAAACCCATGACACAAATTTACCTAATTCAATAACGGTTTTGAATTTAAAAGTTGGAGTTCTTTGTACGCCCTCTTGAAGTGTAACGGCAGTTATAGGTCCAGATTCTCGACAGGCTTTTGCGCCTCTATTATAGGAAGCAAGTAAGGCGCCTTCGGTAGTAGCAAGGGGAACGTAAAAAGGGCCTTGGGCAAGACTTCCGTTTATTACTAACGGACCAATAATTCCGGTAGGAATCTGGCTCATTCCGATGTAATTTTCGATGTTGCCTTTAAGACTTTCGTTGTTAGAGAAAACTTTTTCTCCAGAAAGAAAATCTAGGTCTAAGTTTAATTGGCTGCGAATAAAATTCAAACGCAATTTTTGCCCGTTTAAAGTGTACGGGTCTTGGTCTGGAATTTTTTCTGCTTGGGAGTGTTTGGGATTGTAAGATTCTAGTTTGTGAAAAACAGACGAATCTATAAAATCATGCTTAGGTCGACTGATGTTGTTGATTAAATTTTCCATAAATGTAGTTTTTTAGTTTGAAGCTAAGTTATTACAAATCAGATGAATACGCGTGTATATTCTGACAATTTAACTTTTAATTGTTTAATTATCAGATATTTATGAAAATAAAAGTCAATTGCAAAAAAAAGGGCATAAAAAAATCCTGTTCTTTTAAAAACAGGATTTGTGAGAAGGTAGAAAAAGTGTATTTTTTAGTTGTAACTTATTGTTTTTTATTGGATTAAGTTATTTAGGTTGCTCGCTTTTTTTAATTTCGGCAACATATTTTGTCAATTTCTTTCCGTAAAGAGATTGAGCCACTTTTGGTGTCATTGATTTTTGAATCGTATCAAGAAACTTCAAATTGATATCGTAAATCTCTGCTAAAGCAATATAAGGTGCTACTTCGTGATCTTTATTGTTGATGGCAAAGTTTGTAGCGTATAAATATTTTCTTTTGATGTTTGACTGTTGTTTAGCATCAATGCTGTCAACTGCTTTTTGATCTTGTCTTTTTAATGCTTTAAATTTTGATTCAACCATTGAAAGGTTTTCATCTCTAAAACGAGTATTGATTTTTTGATATTCTTCGTATAGCTCTTGGTTTTTAGATCCCGTAATTTTTGCGCCAGCGATGAAGTTGTCTAAATTGGTTTCGATATTAATATTTCCCGGTTCAGCAAAGAATAAGATGTTGTTGTCTAGTGAATTTGTTACACCTCGATCTAAATATAAATATAACATTTCAGGAGATTCTAATTTAATGTCTCTTTCAAAAGCTGAATTTCCGTCAATTTTAATGCTGTCAATGGCAACAAGAGAAGTGTCAACAACTCTTTGGATATATAAAGTTCCGGTTTTTAAACCTTTAATGTTTCCTGTGATATGTAAATTATCAGCAGCTGTTTCTTTTTTGCTGCAAGATGCTAATACTGCAAGAGTAACAAAAGCAATTAATGTTTTTTTCATTGGTTTTTGAGATTTTGGTGCAAAATAAAGAAAATAGTTTAAAAGTAAAGAGGTAGCTGTTTTATTTTTAAAAAAAATAAATCCCAATCTATTTCTAAATTGGGATTTTAAAATCATGCAGGAAAAGGTCTTACATCGATAAATTGAATGAAGAGCCGTTCTCGTGCGTATACGTATAAATTGCATCACAGTCGTTATTTCCGTAATCTACAACGCCATTTAAAATACCTCCCTGTACTTTTAATTGTCCTTTAGAAATAAAAAGGCAAGAATATTTTTTGATTAATGGTTCTTTTACAGTCAAAGTAAGTGTTTCTCCATTTGAAGCTGTTACTGTGTGTGTGCCTTCTGTAACTTCATATACATTGTCAGATAAGACAAAAGGAGTGTCTACTCCCGCAGTTTGTTTAGTAGTATAAATTCCAGAGTTGGTATAAACGCCTCCTTGTAAATCTGTAAGTTTTCCGTTAGTCACTTTTCTAGTCCATTGTGGTACAGTTGGAGTAGTTGTAGTATTGGTATATTCAATAGTACCTTCCAATTTGATGCCTTTTATAGAATAGTCAATTCTTTCAATTGTCATTTTACTTCCAGTTTCAATAATTGGTCCTGAAAGAGTTACTTTTAATTTTCCTTTTCGTGTAAGATTGTTTCCGTCTGTGCATCCCACAGTTCCAAAATCTGCTAAAAAGACTTTTGGATAATTTCCTCCGTTTGGTGTGGTAACAGTGATCGTTGCGCAAATTCCAGGAGCTGTCTCTGTAGTTTTTCCAGTTGTAGAGGTGCTTGTTGAGATTAAAAGACCAGTGCTAAGGTCCATTTCGTTTGAAGTGTCAACAGCAACTGAAGCTCCAATGTTTGTCAGACTTGTTGAAGCGGTTTCTTCGTGATTGTCACTTGAACAAGATACGTATAAAAGTGCTGTAGCACAAATAGCTGATAATAAAATAGCTGTTTTTTTCATAATGGGTTTTGTTTTGGATTAGATTAATAAGGCAGTCAAATGTAACAAAAAAATAAATTACAATTAAAAAATCCTGTAAAGGTTAATTCACAGGATTTTATAACGGTTTTTTGAAGGAAAAATTATGGTTGGTTATCTTAAAAATAATTTCAAACAGACTTGTAGTAGTTGCTTTTGGCCTTTCTGATTTTTTTATATTCTTCCCAATTAAAGCGGTTTAAGAAAACGGCTGCATTTTGAGCGCCACGAATAAATAGATCAATTTTTGCATCATCGGTAAGATTAAAGTTTAGCCAATTATGGCTTCCAGTGTCTATATATCCGATGAGATTTTTAAAATCTGGGTTTTTTTGCAGGAATTCAGAATCGTAACCATAGCGTGAAGTGTCAAACATTGAGCCTATTAAGCTGGAGAATTTTTCGTTTTTATTGATTTCGCTTTTGTCGTAACCAAGTTTGATTCCGAAAGTTGGAGAAGCAGGCACATTCAAGTTTTCATGAAAAATGTCAATCGGAAAATTTGAAATAATACCGCCATCCATAAACATAACTTCCGAGGGTACCGATGTTCGTAGACAAGTTGCATCGTTCCACTTGTTCCAAGCATCAATTCCGCTTGGAATATTTTTGATTTTAAAAGGAGTAAAAAATAATGGAATCGACATAGAAGCACGAACAAAATCGGCTGGATTTTGAACGTCTGGATTGGCGTAAAATAAGTCGATCATTTTTGGAAATATGATTTTGCTTTCGGTTGTAATATCGGCCGTAATTATGGCCATTTGGCTCCAATGATCTACTCGAGTATATTCTTCTTTGTCGCCATGATTTAAGCGGTTTATTCGATATAGCTGATTTTTGTCTGAAACGCCTTTTTCTCTCAAAGCTTTCAAATCGGCATAATTTTTTATTCCTTTTTGCGAAAGCAGATTGGTCATCCATTGGTGGAAATTGTTTCCTGGATTTAATCCTAAATCATCTTTAAAATTATCCACCACCTGACAGCCTTTCATTACTAATTTTAGATTTCCGGCATCGCTTAAAAGTGCATCGATAAATTCGCGGGCATCATGATCGCCGTCAACAAAATCGTATAAATTTTTATTGCATAAACAGTCTAAAATCCATTCAGATTTCTGTATGTCGCATGTTCCCGCAGCTGCCATAAGCATAGTATTGATGCTTCCTGCTGAGGTTCCTGCCAGGCTTAAAAACCGAATTCCCATTTGTTCCAAAACATATACATAGCCCACTAATGCAATTCCGAGAACACCGCCGCCTTCTTGTACAAGATCAACATATTGGCAATTATTTTTGTCGACAATGTCGGAGAACTTTTTGTCCTTAATCTGTTCTTTTAAATCCTTTATAATTGCTAGAACTTCTCCGTTTTCTGTAAACTTTCTTTTATCCATGATTTCTAGAATTTAGATTTGATTGTTTTTTTGATTAACAAAATTATGGAAAGGGGATTTTGGAGAAAAGGGGAGAATGACCCTTTTTTATAGGGTGATTTTAGGGCAAAAAAAATCCTGCAAAATTTAAATTTGCAGGATTTTAGAAATATTATTTTTCGAATGATTATTTAATCATTTCAAAACTTCTTTTTACGAAAGCAGTAAGTGCTTCACCTTTTAAAAGGTTTTGAGATAATTTAGCCAAATCTAAAGCTTGTTTAACTAAATGTTCTTGGTGCGTTTTGTCTTCTGTATTTAAGATGCTTGAAGCTAAATCAGAATTTGTATTTACGACCAAATTGTACATCTCTGGCATATTGCCCATTCCGAACATTCCGCCACCGCCAGTTTGGCTCATTTCTTTCATTCTTCGCATAAATTCTGGCTGAGTGATAATGAAAGGAGCTGCTTGAGAATCCATAGCTTCTAGCTGAACGCTATATGCTTTTGGAATATAAGCTTCTAAAGAAGTTTTTAAAGCTGCTTTTTCGTCATCAGATAATTTAGAAATAGCGTTTTCTTCTTTTTTGATCAAGTTGTCAACATGATCAGAGTCAACACGTACAAAAGTTAATCCGCTGTTATCGTTTTCGATTTTCTGGATTAAATGTGAAATAATCGGAGAATCTAAAAGCAATACTTCGTATCCTTTTTCTTTTGCAGCTTCAATATAAGAGTGTTGTGCATCTTTGTTTCCAGCATAAAGAACTACAAGTTTACCATCTTTATCAGTTTGGTTTTCTTTTAGTTTTTCTTTTAATTCTTCTAAAGTGAAGTAAGTGTCATCTACAGTTGGATACAAAACAAATGCGCCAGCTTTTTCGTAGAACTTCTCTTCAGAAAGCATTCCGTATTCTAAAACGATTTTAATATCATTCCATTTTGCCTCAAAATCTGCACGGTTCTCGTTAAACAAAGCTTTCAATTTGTCAGCTACTTTACGAGTAATGTAGTTTGAGATTTTCTTAACCGCACCGTCAGCCTGTAAACCAGAACGAGAAACGTTTAACGGAATGTCTGGAGAATCGATTACACCTTTCAACATCGTCAAGAATTCAGGAACAATTCCTTCTACGTTATCTGTAACGTAAACTTGGTTTTGGTACAGCTGAATTTTGTCTTTCTGGATCTGCATGTCGTTTCCTAATTTTGGGAAATACAAAATACCAGTTAAATTAAACGGATAATCTACATTTAAGTGAATGTGGAATAACGGCTCTTCAAACTGCATTGGATACAATTCTCTGTAGAAGTTTTTATAATCTTCGTCAGATAATTCAGAAGGCTGTTTTGTCCAAGCTGGATTTGGGTTATTGATGATGTTGTCAGTTTCAACAGTTTCATTAACGTAATCTTCTGGAGCATCTTCTGGTTTTGGAAGCGTTTCAGTTCTTGTTCCGAATTTAATCGGAATAGGCATGAATTTGTTGTATTTGTTTAATAAACCACTGATTTTAGAATCGTCTAAGAATTCCAAAGAATCTTCTGCAATATGAAGAATGATTTCAGTTCCGCGTGAAGTTTTGTCAGCTGGTTCTAAAGTGAATTCAGGACTTCCGTCACATGTCCAGTGCGCAGCTGGCTCGTCTTTGTACGATTTTGTAATGATTTCAACTTTTTCAGCTACCATAAAAGCAGAGTAGAAACCAAGACCAAAATGCCCGATGATGCCAGAATCTTTAGCAGAATCTTTGTATTTGTCTAAGAATTCTTCAGCACCAGAAAACGCTACTTGATTAATGTATTTTTCAACTTCATCAGCCGTCATACCTAAACCTTGGTCGATAATGTGGATTTTTTTACCTTCTTTGTCCACTTTAACTTCGATAATCGGGTTTCCGTATTCAACTTTAGCTTCGCCAATGCTGATAAGGTGTTTTAATTTTAAAGTAGCATCAGTACCGTTAGAAACAAGCTCACGCAAGAAAATTTCGTGGTCACTGTACAAGAACTTTTTAATTAAGGGAAAAATGTTTTCTACCGAAACATTAATTTTACCTGTTGCCATATTTTTTAATTTTTGATTTAATTTGATGATTTTCATTTGTTCAAATAGAATACCAATTGTTTTTTGGGTGACAAAATGTCGGAAATGTTAATTTTGAAAGAAAATAATTGGATTCTAGAACTAAAAATATCTCAACGAATCGTATATTTGTGGTACAATAATTGTTAAAAAGACAAATATTAATCTAAAAAAATTGTACAAAATGAAGAAGAGTATTTTAATGTGTATGATTGCCGCTCTGTTTTTTGCGTGTAAATCATCTTCGTCCACAACAGCTTCATCTTCTGAGGCTACTACACTTTCAACTAAACTTGACAAGAAAACTCAGGTAGCCCTAAAAGGAAATTGGGTTCTAACTAACGTATCTTATCCGGGTTCAGATTATATCAAAGTAAATTCTTTTGATCTTGCCGATTCTAAATGTTTTATTGGAAGTACTTGGAGTTTTATTTCTAATAATAATAAAGGAAATATGGCTTTAACATCACCAAGTTGTACTGGATTTTCTTCTCCAATTGTATGGAGTATAAACAGCCAAGGTCTGTTTGTGCTTAAAATTCTTAATGCAGGCGAAAAAGCTAAGAAAGTAAGAGATGGTTATTTACTAAAAGTAGCTGGCGTAACTGAAAGTTCATTTCAGTTAGTAGATAATATAAATGTTGGAGGTCAGGTAAAAGATGTGGTCTACCAATTTCAAAGAGCTAATTAATATTTTAAAGGTATAAAAAATGAGAAAGATAACGGTTTTAGGTTTAAGCAGTTTATTGGTATTGGCTAGCTTTTTTACAAGTTGCGATTCAGTACAAAATGCAAATAACACGCAAAAAGGTGCTGGAATTGGTGCTGTTGCTGGTGGTGTTATTGGTGGTATTTTAGGAAATAATATTGGTAAAGGCGGTAACGCTGCACTAGGAGCTGTAATTGGAGCTGCTGTTGGCGGTGGAACTGGAGCTTTGATTGGAAACAAAATGGATAAGCAAGCTCGTGAAATCGATCAGGCGCTTCCAGGTGCCGATGTTGAAAGAGTTGGTGAAGGAATTCACTTGACTTTGAACGAAAATGCGGTTCGTTTTGATACTAACAAATCTACTTTGACTACTCAGGCAAAAGCTAATTTAGATAAATTGATTCCTGTTTTCACAGATTACGGAGATACTAATATTGAAATTTTTGGTTATACTGACAATACAGGAAAACCAGAATATAACTTGACACTTTCAGGACAAAGAGCGGCTTCTGTTCAAGCTTATTTGGTTTCTAAAGGATTGAAAGCAAGCCGTTTTAAAACTTCAGGTTTAGGAATTGCAGATCCAATTGCAACAAATGACACTCCAGAAGGAAGAGCGCAAAACCGTCGTGTTGAATTCTCAATTACAGCAAACGACAAAATGGTAAATGACGCTAAAGCGGAAGCTGGAAAATAATTTCAAGACAAAATAAAATATTAAAAAAGCTGTTTCATAATTGAGGCAGCTTTTTTTTGTTAATGATTCTTTTATTTTGATTTTTCATAAAAAGCATAAAGTTGATTGCAGTTTTCAATGACATTTTCTAAATCATTTTCTTTTAGAAATTTTTCTACAACAACTGCGTCTTCCAGATTATTCTTGACAGACAAATACTTTAAAAACCAATATTGATAATCGTTCAATTCGTTAATTTCTTCCGCTTTAATTGCTGAGATTTTTTTGTTCAGCTTTTCAAAATCAAAGCGATATGCTAATTCGTATAGGCCTAAAAGCTCAAGTTTTTGTTTCTTTTGCAAATAGTTTTCGTCACTTTTCTTTAATTCATCTTTAGCATCTTTTAAATATTCATTAGCAACACGAACTATTCTGCCTTTAATATTGTTATTTACTAATAGAGAATAATTGTAATATTTCTGCGCTATCCGAATAGCTGTATTGTATTTTTGAGTTTGGTAGAAACCAATTAATTCTGTGGCTAAATATTCTGTAGATAAACTATATTGTATTAATTCTCTTTTTAAATCAGAAGCAGTTTGATAACCTGTAAATTGATGAATAATTTTTCCGTTAAGATCAATAATAAATATACTGGGAAGAAGCCTAATCTGGTATTTAAAAGCAATGTCCCGGTTCATATCGACATCTATTTTTAGGGTTACAAAATCTTTAAGAATTGTTTGAATCTGGACATCATTCCAAGCATTTAAATCCATTTGCTTGCAAGGACCACACCATTTTGCAGTAAAATCTACAAGTATCAGTTTGTGTGTGCTTAAAGCCGCCTTTTGAGCATCTTCCATAGAAGTAAACCACGCTGCCTCAATTCTATATGATGTAAAAAGCAATATTATTAAAAGGAGCAATTTTTTCATAAATTAATTATAAATTTCAAACAAATAAAGTAAAAAAAAGATTACATATAAAATTATAATGTTAATTTTTAAATAATTTTTCTGACAATAAACTTACTTAAGAAGAGTTTCATAATTGAAGCAGCTTTTTTTTGACTTTAGAAATTAAACATTGTAAATTTGACGTCTCATATTACAACTCATGCTCGACATACAAAATATATCTTTTTCGTACACCGAAAGCCCCGTTATAAAAAACATTTCTTTTTCTATTGAAAAAGGTCAGAACATTGCCATTATTGGTGAGAGTGGTTGCGGAAAAAGTACGCTGCTCAAGCTTATATATGGACTTTACGATCTGGATGAAGGAAAGATTTTTTATGGGGATAAACCTATTTTGGGACCAAAGTTTAATTTGATTCCCGGAATGCCTTACATGAAATATCTGGCGCAAGATTTTGATTTGTCTCCTTATGAAACAGTTGCAGAAAATGTTGGGAAGTTTCTATCAAATGGTTTTGCAAACATGAAAAAACTTCGTGTTCAGGAATTGTTAGAGATGGTAGAAATGGATCAGTTTGCTAATGTTAAAACCAAATTTTTAAGTGGTGGACAACAGCAAAGAGTGGCTTTAGTAAGAGTCTTGGCTTTGGAGCCCGAAGTGATTTTATTAGACGAACCATTCAGCCAGATTGATGCTTTTAGAAAAAATGCTTTGCGTCGTAATTTATTTCGCTACCTAAAACAAAAGGGAATTACCTGTATTATTGCTACGCACGACAGTACAGATGCTTTGTCTTTTGCAGATCAGGCAATTGTGATGCGAAATGGTGAAGTATTGGTAAAAGACGATCCTTCAAAAATTTACGAAGATCCGAAAGTTAAATATGTAGCTTCTTTGTTTGGAGAAGTAAATGAAATTCCAACTCATTTATTATTGTCTTATGCAGACGAAACGCATAAAACGTTAGTTTACCCGCATCAGTTTAAAATGGTTTCAGAATCAAAACTAATGGTGAAAATTAGAAGAACTTATTTTAGAGGAAGCCATTATTTGATTGAAACGGTTTATAAAAGACAATTGATTTTCTTTGAAAGTGAAATAGATTTGCCGCTCGAACAAGAAGTTTTTCTGGCTTTAAATTATTTGTAATTAGGAAATGTACCAATTAGAAAATTAGATAATTTCTAATTGTTAAAATAATAAACCCGACAGGTTTCAAAAATCTGTCGGGTTTACTTTTGGAATTAAATGATGAATTTAGTTTTTCAGATATTTTTCTAGAAACTGATCTTGTTCCCATAATAAGTGAAGAATGTTTTCTTTTGCTACATAACTATGAGATTCTTTTGGTAGAATAACCATTCTTGCTGGCGCTCCTAAACCTTTTAATGCTTGAAAATAACGTTCTGTCTGCAAAGTAAAAGTTCCAGGATTATTGTCTGCTTCTCCATGAACCAATAAAATTGGCGTTTTCATTTTTTCAGCATTCATAAATGGAGACATTGTATTGTAGACTTCTGGTGCTTCCCAGTAATTTCTCTGTTCAGATTGGAATCCGAATGGGGTTAAAGTCCTATTGTAAGCACCGCTTCTTGCAATTCCGCAAGCAAAAAGATTAGAATGTGTCAATAAATTTGCGGTCATAAATGCTCCGTAAGAATGTCCTCCAACAGCCACTTTTTTACGATTGATATAGCCTAAAGCGTCAACAGCATCGATCGCAGCGGCAGCATTATCAACTAACTGAGAAATAAAGTTGTCGTTTGGTTCTGTAGTTCCTTCACCAATAATTGGAAAAGCGGCATCGTCTAAAACAACATATCCTTTTGTAACCCAATATACAAATGATCCGTAGTAAGGAAATGTAAATTCGTTAGAATTTTGAGTCGATTGCGAAGCGCTGTTTCTATCTTTATATTCAGCAGGATATGCCCAGATCAGTAGTGGCAGTTTTTCTTTTTTAGTTTTATCATAACCCGCAGGAAGATATAAAGTTCCTGAAAGCTCTAATCCGTCTTTACGTTTGTACTTGATAACTTCTTTGCTAACATTTTTAATGCTTTCAAACGGATTTTTGAAATCAGTAACTTGTGTTAAGCTATTTTGTTTTTTAATATTTCTAAAATAATAATTTGGATATTCGCTTTTTGACTGAATTTGAACTAGGACTTTTCCAGACTTAAAATCTTCAATTTCTAAAATATCCTCTTTTTTATCTTTGTAAGGAGAAGTATAAATACGTTTTGATTTTAAAGTTTCCAGATTGAATTCGTCTACAAAAGGAAATTGTCCATTTTTAGTGTAACCTTCGCCAATTCTATATAAGTTGTTTTTTTCGACAGCTAAAACATATTTATTATAAGCATTTTTTCTTGTTTCAAAAACTCCAGGGTCTGAATAAACATCCTGAGAATTTCTATCCGTAATCAGTTTTGGCTGTTGGCTTGGATTTGATGGATTTATTAAAAACGTTTTGGTATTTCTCGTATCGTACCATTCTTCTGAAAGAACCGCTAAATTATCATTTCCCCAAGTAATATCGCTGAAACGCTGTGGTGTTTTTGCCAATGAAGAAGCCTCTTTGTCGAAAGGGGCATCCCAAAGAAAAACTTCATCTCTAAAATCGACTTTGTTAGCAGGATCACCTTCGTCTAAAGCTACCACATAAGATAATGTTGCAGGTTTGTCATTTCTCCATGCCATTTCTCTTTTTCCTTTTCGAACAGCCATAAAACCTTTTGGCATAATTTCGTTCAAAGGCACATCGTTTACAGTTTTGATTTCTCTTCCGCTTAAATCGTAAACAATAGTTTTAGAAGGGAATCTGTATAAAGGAACTACATAAGAAAATGGCTTTTGAATTGTCGTTAGCATAATATAATTGCCATCAGGCGAGATTTTCTCTCCAAAATACATGGCAGCATCTTTATATAAGGCAGCATCACCGTTTAATTTTACTTTGTATAATTCAGAAGTTATGCAGTTTTCAAAATTAACTTCGTCGTTTTTGTTTTTCAGCATATCAGGATAAGTTCTGTTTTGAGATTTTTCTCCTGAAGTGTTTGAAATAATTGGGCCCGTTGGCAGATCTTTTTTAGAATCTAAAAGTGGCTGTCTATTTTTAGGAAGCATTTTTACTAAGATAGTTTCGCTGTCCAAAAACCAGCTAAACGGATTTCCAAGATTTCCATTTACTCTAGCTTCTGTGAGTTTTTCTGCCTGAGCTGTTGCCACGTCTAAAACCCAAAGTTCAACACCCGAATTTGTAGTATGAGAAAACAAGATTTTTTTGTCATTTGGCGACCAAAGAATGTTTGTTATTTTTGGATTATCAGGAAGGCCTTTAACCTGAATTTCTTCCTTGCCGCTTATTTTTCGTAGTTTTAGATTGTTTAGATAAGTTGCAGTACTTGAAATGTTAGTAACGGGATTAATTCTTAAACCTGCTAAACGAACTTCGTCTTGATTGAGATCATCGAGCGTTTTATAAGTATTGCGATACATTAAGAGCATGTTTTCTTTTTTTGTATCCATAGATACAGAAGGTGCTCTTTGATAATCTGCCAAATCTAAAATAGATTTAGAAGGTTTTTGATACCTTAGATTTTCTTGAGCAAAAGAGAAAAAACTTATATTTAAAAATAAAAACAGCGTAACCTTTAATTTCATAGTTTAAATTTTATGGGTTTGTAATGGTATTCAAAATGTTTGTCTAAAATACTTTTATGTTGTTACATCTTGGAGCTTATTTTTAATTTTTTTCAATGTTTGTGTCTTAATATTACCTTTTCAAGAAGTAAATGACGATAAGTCACCGTAGAATTAAAATATATTAAATTGCTAATAACGAAAAAAATAGTATTTTGTACACGTATATTTTAAAGTATGCGTAAATTTGCAATCCAATTTTTTAATAAATAATAATAGATTATGTATCATTCAAAAATAGCTGGTTTAGGATATTATGTTCCTTCCAATGTAGTGACTAACGATGATTTGTCTAAGATAATGGATACCAATGATGAATGGATTCAGGAAAGAACCGGAATTCAGGAAAGAAGACACATCATTAGAGGAGAAGACACTACGACTTCAATGGGAGTAAAAGCAGCTAAAATTGCAATAGAGCGTTCTGGCGTTGCCAAAGAAGATATTGATTTTGTAGTTTTTGCTACATTAAGTCCAGATTATTATTTTCCAGGACCAGGTGTTTTGGTTCAAAGAGATTTAGGTTTAAGAACAGTTGGAGCATTAGATGTTAGAAATCAATGTTCAGGTTTTGTTTACGCAATTTCTGTTGCAGATCAATATATTAAAACCGGAATGTATAAAAATATTTTGGTTATTGGTTCTGAGGTTCACTCTACAGGATTAGACATGACAACTCGCGGACGCGGAGTTTCTGTAATTTTTGGAGATGGAGCTGGAGCCGCAGTTTTAAGCCGTGAAGAAGACTTAACAAAAGGAATTTTATCAACTCATTTACATTCTGAAGGGCAACATGCTGAAGAGTTAGCGTTGCAAGCGCCAGGAATGGGAGCACGCTGGGTAACAGACATTATTGCTGATAATGATCCAAATGACGAAAGTTATTATCCTTATATGAACGGACAATTTGTATTTAAAAATGCTGTAGTTCGTTTTGCAGAAGTAATCAATGAAGGATTAGAAGCAAACGGTCTTCAGGTTTCAGATATTGATATGTTGATTCCACATCAGGCAAACTTGAGAATTTCTCAATTCATTCAAAATAAATTCAAATTAACAGACGATCAAGTTCATAATAATATCCAGAAATACGGAAATACGACAGCAGCGTCTATTCCGATTGCTCTGACAGAAGCTTGGGAACAAGGAAAAATCAAATCTGGAGATACTGTAGTTTTAGCAGCCTTCGGAAGTGGATTTACTTGGGCTAGTGCTATTATTAAATGGTAAAATAATCATCTTACATTTATATTTTTTTTAAAACCTGCTTCTTATTGGGAGCAGGTTTTTTTATACAGATTTGTCAGGCTGAGCGGAGTCGAAGCCCACGTTTCAATAGGAGCGCCCTTCGACTCCGCTCAGGGAGACATAGATTGAGTATAATTGTTTATGATTTTTCAGACTATGCAAAGTCGAAGTCTCATTCCAATAGGAGTGTCCTTCGACTCGGCTCAAGGAATCAAAACGTTAACGATTATAGAGTTCTTGACTCCTAATTTGTTAGGCTGAGCGAAGTCGAAGCCCCGTTCCTATTGGTATATTCCCTTAGTCGAATTTTTGAATTAAATTTCTTACTTTTATTTGCGAAATAGAAATTATGAAAAGATATTACGTTTACATATTGAAATGCTCTGATGGAAGTTATTACACAGGAATGACAAATGATATAAATAGAAGATTAAATGAGCATAATTATGGGTTAAATAAAGAAAGCTATACTTTTAATAAACGACCTTTAGAGTTGGTATTTTGCACCGAGTTTAATGATGTTATCCAAGCTATTGCATTTGAAAAACAAGTAAAAGGCTGGAGTAGAAAAAAGAAAGAAGCTATAATAAAAGATAAATGGGAGGATTTGAAAAAACTTTCTCAATGTTTGAATAAAACAACTCATGAAAATTTTAATAAAAAGGATGTTTAGTAGTAAATTAGCAGTCGATTTTGCTCAGTAGAACACAAGCTATTTGTCAGGCTGAGCGGAGTCGAAGCCCACGTTCCAACAGGAGCGCCCTTCGACTCCGCTCAGGGAAACAAAGATTGAACATAATTGTTTTGAAGTTTGTAAGGCTGAGTGAAACGAAAGCCCTTTTAATAAAATCAAAATGAAAAAAAATCAACTAGAAATAGCTTGTTTTAATTATGAATCGGCACTAATTGCTCAGGCAAATGGCGCGGACAGAATTGAGCTATGTGAAAACATGAAACTGGGAGGAACTACTCCAAATTCTATTTTGGTAGTAAAAGTCCGTGAAAGTTTAAATATAAAAATGCATGTTATTATAAGACCTCGCGGAGGTGATTTTGTTTATTCGGATGAAGAGCTAACCGAAATGAAGCAAGATATTAAACACTATAAAAAACTGGGTGTTGACGGTTTTGTTTTTGGAATCTTAAAGGAGAACGGAAAAGTCAATAAAAAGCAAAATAAAGAATTAGTGCATTTGGCGCATCCACTATCATGCACTTTTCATCGTGCTTTTGACGTGGTTAAAAATCCTGAAAAATCTCTTGAAACAGTGATTGACTGCGGTTTCAAAACAATTTTAACTTCTGGTCAAGGCATAAATGTTGAAGAAGGAATTGTTGCTTTAGAAAGACTTCAAGAACTAGCTGGCGATAGAATAGAAATTATGCCTGGAGGCGGTTTGCGATCTTCGAATATAAAATTGCTTCAAGAAAAATTAGATCTGACTTTTTATCATTCATCTGCAATAACAGATAATTCTGAAATTGCAAATCCAGAAGAAATAAAAGAATTACGCAATTTTTTATAGACTAAAATTTGCAGGACGACACTAACAAATGACTTAAGTTTAATCTGTGTAAATCAGCTTTAATCTTTTTAAATCTGCGTAAAAAATTATTCTCAAAAATATTTCACTCAGATCTGCACAGATTTCAGTAGATTAAATTAGATTTTATTTGTTGAGTAAAACTTTTTTTATTTTTAGTAGATTTAAATAAAACAAAAAAAGTCTGGAGTTGGCAAGCTCCAGACTTTTTTTCTACAAGAAATTATTCAAAAATTATTTAAAAAATCTTTTCAGACAAGATTAGAACATTCCGCCCCCGCCTTTGTTAGTATTGTCGTCTCTTTGTTTACGCTGTAAATTTTTGATTTTTCCACCTCCAAAGTTGTATGTTAAGCCAAAATATACCGTTTGACTTTCCCATTTAAACTGACCTGCTTGAGGATAAGGATTTTCAGTATCGAAAGCATATTTCATAGTGTTGAATACGTCATTGAAACGAACACTTAAATTCATTTTGTTGTCTAGCAATGTATAACGCGTACCAATATCCATTTTGTACATTTCGTGGCTGTTGTTTTGAAGTCCATCTGTAGCGCCTCTATAGAATCCGAAAGCTAAAAAGCTTAAACGTTTGTTTACTTTAAAGTTAGAATTCATACGTCCATTAAATGCAGCAACAGTAACTGTTTTATTTTTAGGCCCAATTTCATTTTTTTCTGGAATAAAACCATATATAACTCCTGATTGATCAATACTAGAAAAATCAATCGATGGCTGGATGTCCCACCATTTTGTAATTTTATAATTGAATGACATTTCAAATCCATAAGCAGTATTGTGATCAAAATTTGTATAACTCATAATTTGCTTTTGCTCACTTGGATCGTTAGGATCTGGATATAAAATTCTGCTGATTTGATCATTAATGCTTCTCACAAAAACACCCGCTGTAAAACTTCCTTTTTCAAGAGTTTTAGTATAATTTACTTCGACAGAGTTAGTAAATTGCGGTCTTAATTCTGGGTTTCCTATCGAAGTTACTAATGGAGTAGCAAACTCACGAATAGGTTTTGTCTGCTCTAAACTCGGACGGTCTACACGACGGCTATAGCTTAATTGCAAAGTGTTTTTCTCAGTCAAATTATAAGTTAAATATGCTGATGGATATAATGTGATATAATCATCATCAAATTTAGTTTGACCATAGTTTAAGTTAGCCTGAACTTTATAACTTTCAAAACGCGCTCCCAATTGGTAACTGAACTTTTTAAATTTTTGTCCAAATGTTACATAAGCAGAATAAATATCTGTGTCATAAGTATAGTGAGACGTTTGGTCGGCTACTGGTAATAAAGGATTTCCAGTTATATAATCATTAGCCGTTCTCGTGATTCTTGCTTCAGCTCCAGCTTCAAGTGTTGTTTTTTCGTTTAACGGATTAACATAATCTACGTTTACAGTGCTTAATTTTCTAGTACCTTGCAGAAAATCATCGTATACAACATCTGAAGCGTTATTGTCAATTTTAGTAGTTTTAGTGTCAAAAGAAGCATTTTGAGTTTCTTTATTATCACTATAATTTGCCTCAAAATCTAAAGTATGACCTTCTTTTTTAAAGATGTGTTTGTATGCCAAATTGTAAGTTCCAACACGGTCTGGTCCCCAATACTTTGATTTTTGCAAAATATTTGAAATATCAGAACCCGTTACATTATTGTAATCAATATCAGTGTCTACATAACCTTTTCCGTCAGATTTGTTTTGGTTGGTATAAATAGATAAAGTATTGTGATCATCGATTAAATAATCCATTCCGATTTTGTACAAGTACGAGTCGTTATCATTTAAAACATTAATTTTTTGAGTGATATCTTCATCAAATCTTTGGATAAAACCTTTGTTGTGGTATGTTCCAAAGTTTTGTCCCACATTTCCAAAGAAGTTTACTTTTCCTGTTTTATAGTTTAAATCTAAAGACTGATTGTATTTTGCAGTTTCGCCAAAAGTGATACCTCCGCTATAAGTTCCATTAAAACCAGTATTCGCGTTTTTATGCAAGACAATATTGATAATTCCAGACATTCCTTCTGGATTATATTTTGCACTTGGATTGGTAATCAACTCGATTTTTTTAATAGAAGTTGATGGAATCTGTTTCAATAACTGAGCAGGATCAATGTTTGTAGGACGTCCATCAATTAATACACGAACATTATCATTTCCGCGAAGCGAAAGCTTTCCATCCTGATCCACATTCACAGAAGGAATATTATTCATAATGTCAGAGGCAGAAGCTCCAGCAGTTGTTAAGTCCTTACCAACAGTAACTACTTTTCTATCAATTTTTTGTTCGATTGTAGAACGTTCTGCAATAATGTTAACACCTTTTAATTGAGTTGCTTCTTCTTCAAGAGCTACATTTACCGTTGCCGTTTTTTTGTTTTCACTCAAAAGAACAGAACCAATATATTTTCTAAATCCGATATACTGAATTTCGATTGTGTAACTTTTTAAGGCGATATTTTTAAATGAAAAGTCTCCGTTATCATCTGTATTCACGCCAGAAACTACTTTCCCATTTTCTTTAAGCGAAACAGTGGCATAAGAAATTGGCGCATTGTTTGACTTTTCTGTAATTTTTCCAGAAACACTTCCAGTATTCTGAGCCTGTGCAGTTGCGATTATACCTAATAACGCAAACAGAAAGAATTTTAATTTCATGATTTTTTTACTGATTATTTTTGATTTGATTGATGATGATGATTTCGTTTTGTTAGTTTTTCTTTTTTTTGTTTTTTCCTGACTTCAAAAAAAAGAAGTCTCTATTAAGACTCTTTTACAGTCGATATGTTACAAGATATCCTAGAAAAAAAAATATTTTTTTTCTCATTGGCTGTTTTGTAAGAGATTAAGCTTTTGATTTTTTGATAATTTTAACAATTAAAAAATGTGCTTTTTTACCAAATTGAAACTCTTTTCTCGAATTTAATATGTTTTTGATTTTCTGTAATTGATGAATAAGCAGTATCTTTGCTCACTTTAAAATAAGTTTACATGTCATTACAACAAATTCTTACACCTTCTATACAAAAAGCAATACAAGCATTATTTGATGTTACTGTTGATAAAATCGAGTTTCAAACTACCAGAAAAGAGTTTGAAGGAGATATTACAATGGTAATTTTCCCTCTGCTAAAAGTGATTAAAAGTAATCCGGCTGAATTGGGAAATAAAATTGGAAACTATCTAGTAGAAAATGTTTCTGAAGTTGCTCGCTTTAATGTAGTTTCGGGTTTCTTGAATATTGTGATTTCAGATGGTTATTATGTGAATTTCTTTAACGAAATAAAAGACCAGAAACAATTTGGTTTTGTGGCTCCAAATCCGGCAGAGAAGGCAGTTATGGTAGAATATTCTTCTCCAAACACCAACAAACCTTTGCATTTAGGGCACGTTCGTAACAACTTGTTAGGATATTCTGTTGCAGAGATTTTAAAAGCTTCTGGTAAAAAAGTATATAAAACGCAAATTATCAACGATAGAGGAATTCATATTTGTAAATCGATGTTGGCTTGGGAAAAATTCGGAAACGGAGAAACGCCTGAAACATCTGGTTTAAAAGGAGATAAACTAGTTGGTAAATACTACGTAGAGTTTGATAAAGCCTACAAAAATGAAATTAACGGTTTAATCGAAACTGGCAAAACAGAAGAAGAAGCTAAAAAACAAGCGCCGATTATTGTCGAAGCTCAAGATATGCTTAAGAAATGGGAAGCTGGAGATGAAAAAGTAATTGCCCTTTGGAAAAAAATGAATGAATGGGTTTATGAAGGTTTTGCAACGACTTACACTAATCTTGGAGTTAATTTTGATAAGTATTACTACGAAAGCAACACGTATCTTTTAGGAAAAGATGTTGTTCAAGTAGGTTTAGATAAGGGAGTTTTCGAAAAAGATCCAGACGGTTCTGTTTGGATTGATTTGACAGACGAAGGTCTTGACAGAAAAATTGTTTTACGTTCTGACGGTACAGCGGTTTACATGACACAAGATATCGGAACCGCAATTCAGCGTGTAAAAGATATGCCAGATGTTGGCGGAATGGTTTACACAGTGGGTAACGAACAGGATTATCACTTTAAAGTATTATTCTTAATCTTACAGAAATTAGGTTTTGACTGGGCTTCAAGTTTATATCACTTATCATACGGAATGGTAGATTTGCCATCTGGAAAAATGAAAAGCCGTGAGGGAACTGTTGTAGATGCTGATGATTTGATGCAAGATATGACAGACACAGCCAAACAAATCTCTGAAGATTTAGGAAAATTGGACAGCTATTCTGCAGAAGAAAAAGCGAAGTTGTATAAAACGATTGGTTTAGGAGCTTTGAAATATTACATTTTAAAAGTAGATCCTAAAAAACGTATTTTGTTCAACCCAGAAGAATCTGTTGATTTTGCTGGAAATACAGGTCCGTTTATTCAATATACATACGCGAGAATCCAATCGATAATTCGTAAGGCAGATTTTGATTTCTCTGCGAAAATAGAAATCGAAGAATTGCATGAAAAAGAAAAAGAATTGGTAAAACAAATCGAGCTTTTCCCAGAAGTAATTCAGAATGCGGCTCAAAATCATAGCCCAGCATTAATTGCCAATTATACTTACGATTTGGTAAAAGAATATAACTCTTTTTATCAATCAGTACACATTTTAGGAGAAGTTGATTTGACTAAAAAAATATTCAGAGTGCAGCTTTCTCAAAAAGTTGCCGAAGTAATTAAATCTGCATTTCAATTATTAGGGATTGAAGTTCCTGAGAGAATGTAGTTTTTGTATATTGTAAAGAAGAGCCGATAATTACTTTAATTATCGGCTTTTTTTATTGTCTTGCAAGAGATAATTACGCTTTCTATACGGAGTGTTTAGAGAAAAATTAAAGTATATGTTATTTTATTGATAAGAAATTTGCTGAATGAATTTTCGGGTAAAAAATAGAAAATAACATTTGTAAATATCGTTTTTATAACTATGTTTACGGTAAGAAAATATTTGATAATAATAGCTTTTAAGGCCAGTAAATATAAGTGTTTAGGTAGTTTTTTACTGTAAAAAGTAACCGAGGAAGCCGAAAATCGCGAGAGTAGGCAAAATTTTAAACCCAAAAACCAATGATCAAAAAAACTTTACTTTTAATGATGCTTTTTTTAGCATGTACAGCAACTAAAGCTCAAGATTTAATTAACCCATCTTATGGATTTTCACACAGTAAAACAGCTTACATTACGCTAACAGATGGAACAGAACTTAGCGGAACTATCAGGGATATTGATAGAGACAAAGGGTTAATTGAATTTATTAAGTTACAAGACGCAGCTGGAAAAAAACACAAACTTAAACCAGAGGATATTAAGCATATGTACTTGCCACCAAGCGGACTTGATAATTTAACTAAAAAACTAGATTTTATTTCAGATTACCAAAAATGGAACGACGATAAATTGAACCAAGAGTACCTTAAAGAAGGTTACGCTTATTTTGAAACAGCAGATGTACAAGTAAAGAAAAAAACTTCAAAACTTTTAATGCAGTTATTGAATCCAGCATTCAGTAAAGAACTTAGAATATATTGTGATCCACGTGCAAAAGAAACTACTTCTTTTGGAGTTGGAGGTGTTAAATTTGTTGGTGGAGATGCTAAATCTTACTATGTTGCTAAAAAAGATGCACCTGCATTTTTATTAAAGAAAAAAGAATACAAAAAAGAATTTGCAACATTATGGAGCGGATGTGATAAATTAATCACTGCATCTTCAGCAGATCCAAAATGGACAGATTTGTCAAAACATGCTGTTACCTACTCTGAGTGTGCTCAGTAATTGAAGTGAAAAAATAAAAAAAGCCGGAAGTTTCAAACTTCCGGCTTTTTCGTTTTAACAACTAATTCTAATTACTTAACAAATTTGTCAATGATTTTATCTGTTTCTGCTTTTGCAGTATCTGGTTTCAAATCAAATAAAAGAGAATAAAGTGCTTTTCTCTCTACTTTAGCTTCTAAGTTTAAGTCTTGGTGTCTGTCAAAAAGAGTTTGCCATTTATCGCGAACGTTTTTCCATAATGCATTATTTTCTTTCCACCATTTTTGAGCAGCAATACATTTTACGTCTGGAACTTTAGTGTAAACATCAAATCCTTTTTCTTGAGCTAATAAAACATTTTTTCCAGCGTCATCACGAACCAGTTTATCATTGTCTTGCTCATGATTCCATCCTGTAGAAGTGATTTCGTGAATGTTTCTTCTTTTTAAAACATTATAATCGTTACGTTTTGTCTGCTCTCTTCTTGGAAGCGGAGCGTCTGCAACGTTTGCCCAGTAATCTTGTCCGTCAACGTGTACCCAAGTTGAAGATCCTTCATATCTTGGACTATCATCTACTTGATATACTTTTTGAGTCCACTGACCTTTAACCGCTTTTTTGTCTAATTTCTTGTATTTCCAAGAATTGCCTTTGTCGAAAGTGTATAAGTCTGTGTTTTCGTAAAGCCAATCTTGTCTCCAGTGTTTGATAATCATATCAGGACTTACAATAAGTAAATGCTGCATAACAATTTTGTTAGGAGTATCTTCTAATAATTCTACCCATTCTAAAGCAGATTCATGTTTAGTTTCAGAAGGTTTATAAGTAAGAGAATCTTTTGGATAAGAGAAAGTTTCTGTGAAATTGAACTTCACCTCATAACAACCACACATCGATTTAATAGATTTTATGTCTTGTTGTTTCTTGTCCTGACTAAAACCAAGACCACATGTTAAAGCCATAGCGGCTGACAAAAAAAGGCTTTTTGAAATCATAACTTATTGTTTTGTTTTTAAAATTTTCGCAAATATATAAATTTAATTTAGAACAATTAAAAATAGTTATATATTTGCAATGATTATTAAGACTGAATAAAAATAATGAAAATTAAAATTACCCTTTTTGCTGGATTTCTATTTTGTACATATTCTTTTGCTCAGCAGAAAGATAGCATTCAATTAGCTGAAAAATTATCAGAAGTTGTGGTTACAGGACAACTGGAGCCGCAATCAATTAAGAAATCTGTTTTTAATGTTCGTGTAATTTCTAAAGAAGATATTAAACAATTAGCAGCAAATAATCTTTCAGATGTTTTAAATCAGTATCTAAATATTACAGTGCAGAATAGCGGAAGCGACGGACGTTCGACGGTTTCAATGTTCGGATTGGATTCGCAGTATTTTAAAATTTTAGTAGATAATATACCATTGGTAAGTGATACAGGAATGGGGACTAATGTTGATTTGACGCAGGTAAATCTTGATGATGTAGAACGCATCGAAATTATTGAAGGTTCAATGGGAGTAACTCACGGAGCTAATGCTGTAAGTGGTATTTTAAATATCATCACAAAAAAAGGAGGGCCGAATAAATGGGACATCAGTGCTACTGTTCAGGAAGAAACTGTAGGGAAAGAATATTCACTTACTGATAAAGGCCGACACATTCAGTCCGCAAAAGTTGGACATAACTTTGATGATAATTGGTTTATTAATATTGGTGGGAATCATAATAATTTTAAAGGGTTTTATGATGATAAGCAAGGAAAAGATTATAGTGTTAATGACGGTTTAAGAGGATACAGCTGGTTACCGAAAGAACAATGGGTTGGCAACGCTATGTTAGGATATCAAAAAACTGATTTCAAGGTTTTTTATAAGTTTGATTACTATGGTGAAAATGTAGATTATTATAGTCCAGTTTTAGTTCCTCAAGATAATTATCCTTTTCCAGAAACTTATTTTGCACGAGATAAACGCTATATCACAAATCGTTTTTACCATCATTTGAATGCAAATGGAAAGCTTTTTTCTAAGTTAAATTATAATGTTTCTGTTTCGCATCAAAAACAAGAGCGAGATGCCGAGTTGTTTGATTATCAAATGGAGACTCAGAAAGAATCAAATAATAATAGATTTACATATCAGTCTAAAGAAGTTCTTTATTCTACAGGGACTCTTAGCAACTTCTTTAATAATAAAAAAGTTGATTTTCAGCTTGGCTATGAGGTCACGAACGAAAATGGATTTTATAATAGTGCCGCAGGAACATTCTTAGACGATCAGCTTCAGTCAAATGATGTTAGAAAAAGACTTGAAAATTATGATATTTTTACGGTTGCCGAAATTAGTTTGTCAGATAAATTGTCTATTCGTCCAGGACTTCGCTACTCGATTCAAACTGCTTTTAAGGATCAGTACGCAAGCTCTTTGGGATTAAGATATCTTTTCAAAAAAGGATTAGAAGCTAGAGCATCATTGGGAAAATCATATCGCACACCTAATTTTGATGAACTATACACCTATTTTGTTGACTCAAATCATAATGTGCAAGGGAATCCAAATTTGGTTCCAGAAAACAGTACTTCGTATGAAGTAAGTTTTAAAAGACTATGCAATTTTAAATCGGGTGCGCAGATTGCAAATAATGTAGCAGTAACTTTTTTGGATGTCGATGATAGAATCGATATGGTATTGACTCAAATTACTCCTTCGAAATACAAATACATCAATATCAACAAGTATAAAATGTGGAATATTTCGACAACAGAACAATTCGCTTATAAAAACTGGAATTTAAAATTGGGCGCGGCTGTAGTTGGGATTTCACAAAAACTTGATTTGGCAGAATTGAATATTACTTCAGATGACAAATACTTGTATTCGCTACAGCTAAATTCGAGCGTATCATACAATATTCCTAAATGGAACACACTATTTGCACTTTATTACAAATATAACGGACAGCAACAACAATTTGCAGCAGGAACAGATAGCAATGGGAATGCTGAATTTTATTTAAACGAAATAAAACCATACAGCTGGATGGACGCTTCTATTCGAAAATCATTCTTTAAAAATCAATTTGAAGCTACAATTGGAGCACGTAACATATTTAATGTCACAAATGTACAGATTACACAAGGTGGCGGTGGATCTACTGGTGGCGCACATGGAGGGGGAGTCTCAGCGATGATGCTTGGATATGGACGCTCTTATTTTCTTAAACTTACATATAACCTAAATTTTAATTAATATATAATAAATACCATGAAAAAGAACTTTATCTTAATTCTTGCTTTCGTCTTTCTTGCTTTTACAGCATGTAATAGTGACGACAATGCTCCACAGTCAGATGTTGCTGTTGCGTTTGCTGAAACTTCATATAATTTGACAAGTGATGCAACGCCAGTTCAAATAAAATTCTCTAAGCCAGCTCCTGTTGCAGGAACGATTACTCTTGAAGTAACTGAAACAGCAGTGGTTTATACTACAGATTATACTACGACTCCTGCAGTTGCTTCAAAAAAAGTAGTTGTACCTTTTGCAAAAGATGCAACTTCGGTTGAATTTACTTTTAATAAAATTAAAAACGCAATTGGATCTGAAGTTAAAAATGTAGTTTTTACTATCTCAGGAACTTCTTTTGGGGGTCAGATATCTAGTAATAAAACAATTCAGTTAAATTTTAATGAAGCGGCTTCTTTAGGTACTGCTTTAGCGCCAGAAGTTGGAGGTCCTTTACAGCCAAATCAAGTTTATGTTGATTTAAGCAGTGGAAAAATGACAAGTGTGGTAAGAAATTCTTGGGATTTAGGATTCTATTCTGGGTCTGATTTTAGAGTAGTATTAAATAGCTCAGTTAAAATGGCTGTAAAAAAACTTGCCACAAGTAATATTGATGAAGTTCAGGTTGCTGACGAAACTATGATTATTGCACAAGGAACAGGATTTTCTGATCAAGTTGATGATTCAGCTGGAGATATTACAAAAACGGCTATTGGAGCAATTTCATCTACAGATTCTGATAACAAAGTATATTTGCTTTACTTAGGTAACAAGCCTGCAGCTACCGCTCCCGTTTTAGGAAAAGAAGGAGCTGCTGGAGGAGAGACAAGAGGATGGAAAAAAATTAGAGTTTTAAGAAGCGGAAGTGATTACAAGGTTCAATATGCTGATATTGCTTCGACTACTCACGAAGAAATTGTAATTTCTAAAAACAGTGCATATAATTTCACATTTTTAAGTCTGATTGATAAAAAAGTAGTAAATGTTGAACCTCAAAAAAATCAATGGGATATTAACTTTACAACTTTCGTAAACGTTATTCCTAATGGAGCAACAACAGTACCATATTTCTATCCAGATTATGTTACTAACAACTTAAATGGTAATGCAAAAGCTTATCAAGTCTTAACTTCTGCGTTTACTTATGATGCTTTTACATTAGCAAATGTTGATAATACTAAATTTACTGCAGATCAAAGAAATATCGGGTCAAATTGGAGAAGTACTAGTGCTCCTGGTCCTGATGGAAATCCAATGACTCAATTTGTATTAAGAACGGATCGTTTCTTTGTAATTAAAGACCCTGCAGGAAACGTTTATAAATTGAAATTTACAGGCGGTGCAAAAGCTGATTTGGAAAGAGGTCATCCAACATTCCAATATGCTCTTTTAAAATAATTTCAAAAATGAAAAAATCTAAAGACTATAAAGAATATTTCATTTTTAACTTCAAAATGCTTCGGCATCAAAAATCTAGTTAATCATTAGCTTTGTTTTTTTTATTTTTTTTGATAAAGAGGTTAGGATCTTTCTAACCTCTTTTTTTTGTTCTACTTTCTTGTTAAAATGAAATAGAAACAAAATGTTATTCTATCTTTGCACAAATTTTTTTCTGCAATAAGTTAACAATTATTTTATTGGTTTAATTTTTGAACGCAGTCCTTCATATATTATAATTATTAGGTGAATACAAAATCTTATTTTTTTCAGTCTTTTGCAATCGTGGCTTTAGCGCTGGTTGCTTTTATTGGGTTTAAACAAATCCTTCCAGATAAAATATTTTCTGAGACTAAGCTAGATTCTAAAAATATATTGATAGATAGTATGCTTTTAGAATCTGTTGCAGACGATTCATTATCGCTAGACAAAGACAGTATTGCAAAAAGTGAGCAAGCATTAAACGGGCAGAAAATTGTTTTTGATGAAACCGAAGGGATTGAATTTCCTGCAGAAACATTTGAAAACTATAAAGGATATCAATATCTGATTTCTTTCTATGAGAAATTGTATCAATTAGAAAAAAATCCGCAGAACAAAGTTCGAATCGCTTATTACGGTGATTCTATGACCGATGGAGATTTAATCGTTCAGGACGTTCGTACCAATTATCAAGAACGTTTTGGAGGAAATGGAGTTGGTTTTGTTCCTATTACTTCAGAATCTGCAGCTTCTAGAGGATCTGTGAAATCTTCTTATTCTAAAAACTGGAAAACGCAGTCTTACTTAAACGTAAAAAGACCAGTAAGCCCTTTTGGAGTTAACGGACATGTGTTTTTTGCCAATGATAAATCCAATTCAACTTGGGTTCAGTATGAAGCGGGATTGAACAAATATTCTACTTCTTTAGATAATGCAACATTATTTTATGGACGTTCATCTAAAGTAGGAAAAGTGAATTTCATTATTGGAAAAGATACGCTTAAGAAAAGTCTTTCTCCAAATAATTTAGTGAATACATTGAAAGTTTCGTCCGGAAGTTTAAAAGCTTTTAGAGCAAACTTCATTCAAGCAGATTCTATTCCTATTTACGGATTTAATTTTGATAATGGAAGTGGAGTTCATGTTGATAATTTCTCTCAGAGAGGAAATTCAGGACTTCCAATTTCGATGTTCAATGCAGATGTAATGAAAGCTTTCAATAATAGTTTGAAATACGATTTGATTATTCTTCATTACGGAACGAATGTTTTAAATTACGGAACTAAAAATTATTCTTGGTATGAAAAAGGAATGACAAAAACCGTAAATAAAATAAAAGAATCTTTTCCTGGAGTTTCAATCTTAATTGTGTCTACTGCTGATAAATCGACGAAATATGATTTGGAGATGAAAACCGATTCTGCTGTGGTTCCTCTTATGAAGGCACAAAAGCATTATGCGTTGGAAGCGCAAGCTGGATTTGTGAATTTATATACTCTAATGGGAGGAGATGGCTCTATGATCAAGTGGGTTGATGAAACTCCTGCAAAAGCAAACAAAGATTATACTCACTTTAACCAACGTGGAGCTAAAGCAATTGGTAATTTGCTTTATGGACAATTGAATAAAGGATACGAAGAATATAAAGGACTCAGACAAAAAAGAGATGCAGAAGGGACTAAGCCAAAACCAGTGAAAAAAGCCAGACCCGATTCTGTTTCAGTAACAAAAGATAGTGTATGATAAATAAACTTATGGTTTTCTTTTGTTGTCTTTTTTTTACAACAAATGAAAAAACTCCCAAAACAGACGTACAGCCAACACCCAAAAGTATGATTCAAAAAGTGGATACAGCAGCAATTGATGCACCTTCTGATGGCCAGATTTATAATGCAAAAGCGATAAGCGATTTTTTTGAGAAACTGGAAAAAAACGAAGATCATAAAAATCAAAAAATCAACATTGTACATATTGGAGATTCTCACATTCAAGGTGATTTGATGACCAATGAAATCAGAAAAAAACTGCAACAGAAATTTGGTAATGGAGGACGTGGTTTGGTATTTCCGTATCAATTAGCAAAAACAAACGGATCTTATAACGAACGTTTTAGATCGAACAGAACTTGGGAAAGTTATAGGAATATTTATCCGGTTAAGAATTGCCCGATTGGGTTATGCGGAATTGGACTTTGGAGAGATTCTGGCGGATTTGTAATGGAGATGAATGTGAAAGATCCAGCATACAAATTCAATACTATAAAAATTATTACGCCGCAAAATCAAAATATGTTTGATTTGGCAATTTCGTCTAAAATCAATTCTATTCAGACAACAGAGCCTAAAGTAATTACGCATAAAATTAAAAAAGGCGAAGTGCTTGGTACAATTGCAGACAAATACAATGTTTCGATTGCAGAAATTAAAAGAGACAATCATTTAAAATCGAACAATATCCGAGCGGGAAGAACTTTAAGAATTGCCACAAAGGAAACGAGACAAAAGACCATTTCTATGTCAGAATTTGTTCCGCTGGAAATAAAAGCAGATTCGTATTCGCATTATTATAATTCAGAAAATGCTTTAAGTCGAATTTTCTTGATTCCGAACAAAGAAGCAAAAGATTATGAGTTAAACGGAATTGTTTTAGAAAAAGACACTCCAGGAATTATCTACAGCGGAATTGGAGTGAACGGAGCTAAATATTCAGATTACAATAAATATCCGTTGTTTTTTGAACAATTGAAATCATTGCATCCTGATCTGCTGGTTTTTTCGCTGGGAACAAATGAAAGCTATGACCACTTAGATCCAGAAAATTATATTAAAGAATTACGAGAGTTTATCAATAATATAAGAGCACAAAAAATAGACGCGCCAATCATTGTAATGACACCTCCGCCATCATTGTTAAGACGAAGACCAAATACTTACATTGATAATTATGCGAGACAGATTATAGATATAGCCCAGAAAGACGGTCTTGCCGTTTGGGATTTGTACGATGAATTTGGAGGCATGAGCGGAATCAGACAATTAAAAGTACAAGGATTAATTGGGCCAGATTGGGTTCATTATTCAAAAAAAGGATACGAGAAACAAGGAAATCTGTTTGCTCAGGCGTTTTTAAGATCATACGATAATTTTAAATTAAAGAAGTAAGTTGACAACAATAGATAGCATTAATAATTGGTTCATTCAAAACTTTGGTGCAATTACAATAGAACAAGTTAAAAGTTGGTTTGTTTATAATGAAGACGAAAAACTTTTATTCAATACCGGTTTATTCTTAGGTTTATTTTTGATTTTCTATTTTGTGTATGGTTTTTTACGCAAAACATTTTATTTGAGATTAACGTACGTTATTCTCTTCTCATTATTCTTTTACTATAAGTCGAGCGGTATTTACTTTTTACTGTTACTGCTGTCATCTGTAGTAGATTATGGTTTGAGCCAGATTATTTATCGAGAAAGCAGAGATGGAGTTAAGAAACTGTACTTGGTGATAAGTGTTATTTTGAATTTGGCACTTTTAGGCTATTTCAAATACATGAACTTTTTGATTGTGACTTACAATGATATGTTTCATGGTAATTTTGAACCGCATAATGTTTTTCTTCCTGTTGGAATTTCGTTTTATACGTTCCAGTCAATGAGTTATATTATTGAGATTTACAGAGAAGAAATTAAGCCGACAAAAAACTACATTGAGTATTTATTCTTCGTATCGTTCTTTCCTCAATTAGTTGCGGGACCAATTGTACGTGCGAAAGATTTCTTGCCTCAGATTTATCAAAAATTAAATCTTACCAAACAAGATGTAAACAACGCTTTGTTTTTGATTATTGGAGGATTAATCAAGAAAACCGTAATTTCAAATTATATCTCTGTAAACTTTGTTGATCGTGTTTTTGATACGCCGATGAGTTATACTTCGTTCGAAAACTTAATGGCTTCGTACGGATATGCCATTCAGATTTACTGTGATTTCTCAGGATATTCAGATATGGCAATTGGTATTGCATTATTGCTTGGTTTCAAATTGCCAGTCAACTTTAGAACTCCGTATAAATCCACTTCGATTACCGATTTCTGGAGAAGATGGCATATTTCGCTTTCAACTTGGTTAAAAGACTTTTTATACATTTCGATTGGAGGAAACAGAGAAGGTTCTTTCGCAGGATATTTATTCCCAAGTTTATTCTTCTTCGGATTATTGCTTTGGGGAATGTCTTGTTATAATGAAAGTATAATTCCGCTTATCATTGCAGGAATCAGTATTTTAATTTTCGCTTTGTCGTTTTTGCTTTCAAGCAAAATCAAACAAACCTTAGTGACCAATTTCAATTTGTTTACTACAATGCTTTTAGGAGGTTTATGGCATGGAGCAGGAGCGCAGTTTATTGTTTGGGGAGCATTACACGGTTTGGCGTTAGCAGTTCATAAAATATTCATGGAATTTTTTCCGTCAAAGAAAGATAAAAGCCCAAATTTCTTGTGGAGATTTTTCTCTATCCTGATCACATTCCATTTTGTGGTTTTCTGTTGGATTTTCTTCCGCGCCAGAGATTTTGAAACAGCTTTACAGGTAATTAATAATATAGGTCAATTAACATTCGAACCAGAACTTTGGAAAACAATTGTTTTAGGTTATAAAAATGTCTTCGGATTAATGCTGTTCGGTTATGTTTGGCATTTCTTGCCAGAAACTTTCACTAACGGAATGAAATCTGTTTTCGACAAAACTCCATTATTAGTAAAAGCGATAATCTTAGGATTCGTGTACTGGATTGTTTATGCAACAGCAGTAGCAGGATCACAGCCTTTCATTTACTTTCAATTTTAAAGGTTCATAGCCACAAAGACACAAAGGCGCAAAGTTTTTTCTTTGTGCCTTTTTTTATAATTTTTACTCAAAGAAATAAAAAAATAAGCTTTGTGACTTAGTGTCTTTGTGGCAAAACCAAACTTTGTGGCAAAAAAACCATTTAAATAAAAATTGCCTGAAATATCTAATTAGATTATCTTTGCACTTCATATAAAGAAAATGATATGTTTGATAATTTAAGTGATAAGTTAGATAAAGCGTTCCATATATTAAAAGGACACGGTAAAATTACAGAAGTAAACGTTGCCGATACTTTAAAAGAAGTTCGTCGTGCGTTACTAGATGCCGATGTTAACTTTAAAATTGCTAAAGATTTTACAGCTAGAGTAAAAGATAAAGCAATTGGCCAGGATGTATTAACAACCTTACAGCCAGGACAATTATTGGTTAAGTTAGTAAAGGACGAACTTACTGAATTGATGGGTGGAGATGTTGCTGGTGTGAACCTTTCAGGAAATCCAACAGTGATTTTGATGTCTGGACTTCAAGGTTCTGGTAAAACGACTTTCTCGGGAAAATTAGCAAACTTCTTAAAAACAAAGAAAAACAAGAAACCACTTCTTGTAGCGTGTGATATCTACCGTCCAGCGGCGATTAATCAGTTGCATGTTGTGGGAGACCAAATAGGTGTTGAGGTTTACTCAGAACCAGAAAATAAAAATCCTGTAGAAATTGCTCAAAACGCAATTAAACATGCCAAAGCAAACGGATTCAATGTTGTTATCGTCGATACAGCTGGACGTTTGGCAGTAGATCAGGAAATGATGGACGAAATTGCACGTGTTCACAAAGCAATTCAGCCACAAGAAACATTGTTCGTTGTAGACTCTATGACAGGACAAGATGCTGTGAATACAGCAAAAGCTTTCAACGATATCTTAAACTTCGATGGAGTTATCTTAACGAAATTAGACGGTGATACTCGTGGTGGAGCTGCACTTTCGATCAAATCGATTGTAAACAAGCCAATCAAATTTGTTGGTACTGGAGAAAAAATGGAAGCAATTGATGTTTTCTACCCAGAACGTATGGCTGAGCGTATTTTAGGAATGGGAGACGTTGTGTCTCTTGTTGAAAGAGCTCAAGAACAATTTGACGAAGAAGAAGCAAGAAAACTTCAAAAGAAAATCGCTAAAAACGAATTCGGTTTTGACGACTTCTTAACGCAGATTCAGCAAGTGAAGAAAATGGGTAACATGAAAGACTTGGTTGGAATGATACCAGGAGCTTCAAAAGCTATGAAAGACGTGGAAATAGAAGATGACGCTTTCAAACATATCGAAGCGATCATTTATTCGATGACGCCAGGAGAAAGAAGCAAACCAGCCATTATCGACGTAAAAAGAAAAGCGAGAATCGCTAAAGGTTCGGGAACTAAAGTCGAGCAAGTAAATCAGCTGATGAAACAGTTTGACCAAATGAGTAAGATGATGAAGATGATGCAGGGCCCAGGCGGAAAAAATCTGATGAAAATGATGGGAGGTATGAAAGGGATGCCGGGTGGTATGCCAGGAGGAATGCCGAAATAATAAAAAGAGTTTCAAGTTTAAGGTTTCAAGTTAAGAGACCAAAACTTGAAACTTTTTTGATTCAATAAAATATTAAGTTTCGCAAGTAACGTGACCCGAGGCCAAGGGACGACTAGGCGAAGCAAACATGAAACATTAAACTTGAAACACACACAATGCAACTACTAGACGGTAAAAAAACATCTAACGACATTAAAAACGAAATTGCAATCGAAGTTCAATCTATAAAAGCAGCTGGAGGAAAAGTGCCTCATTTAGCAGCAGTTTTAGTGGGTAACAACGGAGCAAGTTTAACTTACGTAGGAAGTAAAGTGAAATCTTGCCAAGAAATTGGTTTCGATTCAACTTTAGTTGCTTTACCAGAAACGATTACAGAAGACGAGCTTTTAGCAAAAATTAAAGAATTGAACGAAGATGATAATCTAGACGGATATATCGTTCAGTTGCCTTTGCCAAAGCATATCGACGAGCAGAAAATCTTATTGGCAATTGATCCAAACAAAGACGTAGACGGATTTCACCCAACTAACTTTGGTAGAATGGCTCTTGAAATGGAAAGTTTTATTCCAGCAACGCCATTCGGAATTATGGAACTGTTAGAGCGCTACAAAGTGGAAACTTCAGGAAAACATACTGTTGTAATAGGAAGAAGCCACATCGTAGGACGCCCAATGAGTATCTTAATGAGCCGTAAAGGAAATCCTGGAGATTCAACAGTTACATTAACACATAGCCGAACTAAAGATTTGGCAGAATTCACTAAAAATGCCGATATCATCATCACAGCTTTAGGAGTTCCAGAATTCTTAAAAGCAGATATGGTAAAAGAAGGAGTAACTGTTATAGACGTCGGAATTACTCGCGTAGATGATGCTTCAAACCCAAAAGGATACGTTATCAAAGGAGATGTTGATTTTGACGGAGTAAGCAAAAAAGCATCGTTCATTACGCCAGTTCCAGGTGGAGTAGGACCAATGACAATTGCAATGCTACTTAAAAATACGCTTTTAGCAAGAAAAATGAGAAGCGCAAGAAATAAATAATATTGCATCAAAATATATTTTAAAGCCCGTTCTATATAGAACGGGCTTTTTTGTTGCATTAATTTTTAACACAGAGAGGCATAGAATTTAATTTTTAAAAAGAATACCAAAGAGAAACAAATTTCTTCCACATAGTTTACTCAGACTCCTGCTATGTTTATTAAAAAAAGTGAAACGCCTTTCTTTACACTTACAATATCTATGTCTCTATGTGTTTAAAATCTTCTCAAAGTGCCATTTTAATATATAATTAATAGTTTAAAGTTTCGGTTCTTAAAAATAAAGGATACTTTTGCACCACTTAAAAAACACTTCTCCAAATGGACGATTATTATTCGTTAGTATTTAATTAAAAGCAGCTTTTGAAATTTTCAAAATGCTGCGGTAAAAACCTGTATTTTGAAATGAAAGCCTTTTACACAAATGACAATGGATTATTAGAAATATCAAAATGGATTCCGAACTGCTGGATAAGCATCGAAGATCCATCAGAAGAAGAAAAAAAATACTTGCTCGAAGAGCTTCAAATTCCAGAAGCTTTTTACAATGATATTGAAGATATTGACGAAAGACCCCGTATTGAAATCGAAGACGGCTGGACACTTATTATCATGCGTGTTCCTATAAAAAGTAACGATATTAAACTTCCTTTTCAAACCATTCCGATGGGTATAATTTTTAAAGATGATGTCTGCGTAACCATCACTTTTTATAAAACAGAAGTTATATATGATTTTATGTTGTATTCGAGACGCAAAAATATTCAGGTTAAAGACAATTTCGACTGGGTTTTGAGATTGCTTTTGTCTTCAAGTGTTTGGTATTTAAAATATTTAAAACAAATCAATCAGAAAATAAGACTGGCCGAAGATAATTTAGAAAAATCAATTAAAAATCAAGAATTGCAGGCTTTGCTTCAAATAGAAAAGTGCTTGGTTTTCTTTATTACATCTCTAAAAGCAAACGATGTTTTGTTTCAGCGTATTAAAAATCTAAAAGCATATAAAGCACATTACGATCTTGATTTATTAGAAGATGTCGAAATTGAGTTAAGTCAGGCACAAGACACAGCAAATATTTACAGTAACATATTGACTGGTATGATGGATGCTTATGCATCTGTAATATCAAACAATATGAATAACATCATGAAGCAGATGACATCAATCTCAATCATATTGATGATTCCAACTCTTATTGCCAGTTTATACGGAATGAACGTCCCAAATGGTCTGGAAGAAAACAAATATGGAATCTGGATTTTGCTATTAGTTTCCATAATTCTATCCTCTTTCGGCGTATTTTTATTCAAGCGCAGAAGATGGTTTTAAATAAAAAATTTTAAAAAGTATAAGAGCCTGTTCGTTAAGAATGGGCTTTTTTGTTTTTATAGTTTGGGCGTGACCCCGACACATTGAGAGGGCAAACATACTTTGCGCTTATACGCCCTCTCAACGTGTCGGGGTCGGGCTATCCGCGCTACTTCGGTAGCATGCTCCTATCCCTCACGCAACTTTGCGGAGAGACCTAACAGGTTTTAAAAACCTGTTAGGTCTTATTTAAATAAAAAAATCACTTTTTTACTTGCCAATTCAAAATAAATGATAACTTTGTACTGCAAAGTACTTTAATTATGAATCAAAAGCACCAAGAAGATTTAGCACATATTCGTTCCATGATGGAGCGCTCTTCAAGATTTATATCGTTAAGCGGACTTTCGGGAGTTTTCGCAGGTCTTTCGGCTCTAATTGGTGGAATCTATGTATACCAGTTGTTCAAAGCAAATGGAATGGATTATATAAATGATGAACATAGATTGTATTCTGCCAATTTGGTTTCAGAATTATTCTGGATAGGAATAGGAATTTTAGTTTGCGCATTTGCATTCGGAATCTTTTTCACCATTAGAAAAAGCCGAAAATACAATCTGCCAATTTGGACATCTGCGACTAAGAAGATGCTTTTCAATTTAACAGTTCCGCTTTTTGCAGGAGGTGTTTTCTGTTTGGCTTTAATGTATCACGGATACTTCGGATTGGTTGCACCATCTACTTTGCTTTTTTATGGTTTGGCACTTATTAACGCAGAAAAATATACTTTTTCTGATGTAAAATATTTAGGTTTCTGCGAACTTTGTTTAGGATTAATTGCTCTTTTCTACATCGGATATGGGTTGATTTTCTGGATTCTTGGATTTGGAATCCTGCATATCTTGTACGGATTAGTAATGTTCAAAAAATACAAATGATTGAATGGGAATTATTGACAAACTAAATAAAGATTTCGAAAGCCGTGTCAGATTGGGTATAATGTCCGTTCTGATGGTTAACGACTGGGTAGATTTTACCGAGATGAAAACGCTTTTGAATATCACCGATGGTAATTTAGCAAGTCATTCTTCTGCATTGGAGAAATCTGAATATATCGAGATTAAGAAAGAATTTGTGGGCAAAAAGCCAAAAACATCTTATCAGGTAACACCGCTTGGCCGCGCGGCGTTCAAAGAACACCTTTCTTACCTCGAAAAATTAATGAAATCATAGAATCTAAAATTTTTTATCTAAAAACTTTGAATTACAAAGTACTTTTAAAAATTAAAATCATGAAAAAACATCAAATTATCTTGGCATGTACAGCGGTTTTCATACTGCTTTTTTACAACGAATCTGTCGGAATCAATATTTCTATTTTCGGCGTAGTTCTTACACTATTGATTAGCTATTTTTTTCAAGAAAAGCTTGTAGACAGATCACATCTTATTTTAGTAATGACTTCTATTTTGTCTTGTTTTGCCTTTGCGTGGTATGGAGATGCTGCATCGTTTTTTGCCTTAGCATTATCAATTTTGTTTTTACAATTTAAAACACAAGATGGCGAACTCAAAACGATACAAATCTTTCCATTAATAATTTTAAACGGATTTACATCAGTAGGGCGTATTTTTCTTTTCAGCCAATGGCTTCCAGAAAGAAAAATTCATAACGATTTTGCTAAAAAATTAGTGGCGTTTGTTGTTATTCCGGTCATTTTTCTTGGATTGTTTTTTATCGTTTACTCTTTTGGAAGCGATCATTTCTCTTCATTATTTACAGATTATGAATTAGATGTCAATTTGCCACAATTAATTGCAATGTGCATTTTAGGATTTTATATTTCGTTCAGTTTTTGGAATTATTGGGTGCCAGATGCTTGTTACGATTACAATCCGAAATTGAATAATGATTTCAGTAATATTTCTGAAGTCAAAAATCAAAGTACATTTTCATTTCTTGATTTGGACTTCGAAAGAAAAAGCGGCGAAATCACATTGTTTCTGCTAAACATCATGCTTTTAGTTTTTATCGGAACTTATAACTATGAACAATTTTTTGAGGCAGTAGAAAAAACAAATCTAAGTGCAGATACACACGAACGTGTAAATGCTGTAATTTTTTCAATTTTAATGGCAGTTGGCGTAATCTTATTTTACTTTAAAGGCGGATTTAATTTTGACGAGAAAGCTAAATCTTTAAAAAACTTAGCTAAAGTTTGGCTTGCACTAAACGTAATTTTAATTGTAAGCGCTATGATTAAGAATACAGAATATGTTTCTTTTTATGGTTTAACATATAAGCGTCTTGGAGTTTATGCTTTTTTAATCTTGGCAATTATCGGATTGATAGTTTCGTTCCAAAAAATAAGAAAACAAAAAACGAACGCTTACCTTTTCAATCAGATGGTTTGGTATTTTTATGGAACAATTCTTTTGTGCAGTTATATCAATTGGGGAAGTCTTGTTACCAATTATAATATTTCAGTAAATAAAGGTGTAGAGCCAGTTTTTTTAAGTGGTTTGAATTTTAATGATGATATTCGACGTGATTATTTTTCTAAAAATAATCTGAGCGGTGGTTATGATGAAGGTATGAAAGAAGAGCTAATTTCAAGCTATCAGAATGCAAATTTTTTGTCTAAAGCGTTGTATTATGAATTTCTAGATAAAGAAAAGAAATAACAAAAAATCCCATTCATTTTAGTGAATGGGATTCTCTTTATTTATTATCTCCTCTTTTTTTAAATCGAGGATCATGTTTTGAGATAAAATTTTTTCTTCTAGTTGGAGTTGCACTTGAAGCAGCATTTTCAACTTTAGGAAAACTCGCTTCTTCCGTTTTGCTAGAAGGCTCAATTAACTGATTCAGTTCTTTTATTTCAGCATCGGTTAAATCTCTGTATCTTCCAACCGGAACATCCAAAGAGATATTGATGATTCTAATACGTTTTAAGGCTGTAACTTCATAACCTAAGTATTCAGACATTCTTCTAATCTGACGGTTTAATCCTTGCGTTAAAATGATCTTGAAAGTGTATTTGCTAATTTGTTCTACTTTACACTTTTTAGTCACTGTATCCAGAATTGGAACACCATTTCCCATTCTCTGAATAAAACGATCTGTAATTGGTTTGTTTACCGTAACTGTATATTCTTTTTCGTGGTTGTTTCTAGCGCGAAGAATCTTGTTTACAATATCACCGTCATTGGTCATAAAAATCAATCCTTCACTGGCTTTATCCAATCTTCCAATTGGAAAAATACGTTTTGGGTAATTAATATAATCAACAATATTATTTTTAACTTCAAGGTTAGTCGTGCATTCAATTCCAACAGGTTTATTGAAAGCCAGATAAACCAATTTTTCATTTTTCTCTACGATTAATTTTCCATTAATACGTACTTCATCATCTGGAGAAACTTTAGTCCCCATTTCAGCCACAGCGCCATTTATTGTTACGCGTCCTTCTTCAATTAATTTATCAGCTTCACGACGAGAACAATATCCCGTTTCACCAATAAATTTATTAAGACGTTTTAAATTTTCTTCCATACTGCAAAAGTAGCTAAAAGTTTAGACTTCTTAGAATTTTAGATTTCAGAAAAAAACTTAGTCCCGATAGCTATCGGGATAGTAGCTTAGAATCTCAGAAGCTTTTTTACGAATCATGAAAAATCGAACTATCTTCAGGAGTTTCTTTTCTGTCGAACATTCCGTAGTCACGAACTACGGTTGCAATTCGCAAATGATAATCTTTAAAAACTTCGTTTCTGCCTTTTGCTTGCGCGTGACGATGCATCTCGAGATTTCTCCATTGCTGAATACTTTCTTCATCTCTCCAAAAAGATAAAGACAAAATTTTTCCGGGATCAGCTAAACTCTGAAATCTTTCTATCGAAATAAAACCATCGATGTGACTTAATTCGGGTTTTAAATTTGCAGCGATATCCAGATATTCTTCTTTTTTTCCTTCGTTTGGAATGACTTCAAAAATTACAGCAATCATTTTAATTTTAGATTTTAGAGTTCAGATTTTAGATTTATGGAAAAACGTTGTACCTCTGAGCCTTTGCTACTTTGAACCTTCGGCAAAAAGAAACTCGATCACTTTATCATACAATTCATCATCGTGCATACCGTGGCCTAAACCGCTGGTTTCGATAAACTGACTGTTTTTCCAATTGCTGGCTATTTTTTGCCCTTCGGCGAAAGCCACAATTTTATCAGAAGTATCGTGCGCAATTAATCCAGGAATAGTAAATTCAGATGCGAATTTTTGTCCTGAGAAATCTTCTAATTTAAAATTGAATCGGTTTAAGAATTTGTTTTCTAAAAGAGAAAACATTTTGGTATTCAGGCTCAACATCGAAACATAATTGTCAATCAAAGTTTTTAACTCTGACGGAGCTCCTAAAATCACCATTTTGTTAATACTCGTATTTGGAAATAAATATTGATGATAAACACAAGCTGCTCCCCCAATAGAATGTCCAATGATGATTTCGGGCTGATATTTTTCTACGGCTTTATTGATAAATTCAGCGTAAAGCGGAACATTAAATTCTTTCCCGCTACTTTGTCCGTGTGCTGGTGCATCAATTGCTATAATGGTGCTTCCTGATTTCTGAAGATGTGGTAAGGTCTTTTTCCAGCGAGATGCATTGCTTTCCCAGCCGTGAACTAATAAAATTTTGGTTGCATTTCCTTTCCAAATATAAGTTTGAAAATGATGTTCGTTATGATGAAACGTTTCTGTTTCTGTATGTCGCAAAATTTTTGGAAGTTCTTCTTTTTTTAATCTGCCAATTCGAGGCTGGCTAAAAAGAGCATAAGAAAGTTCCATCGCTTTTTGTGGACGCACATAACTCAAAAAATTAATATAAGATCCAACTGATTTTAATGTAATAAAACGAATTCCTTTTTTAATTCCCAAAACTTAAATTTTTTCTAAAGGTAAAAAAAGGTCTGCCACGAATTACACAAATGGGCACGAATTTTTTATTTTCAAACGAATAGATTGAAAAAATAATTTGTGCCCATTTGTGGAATTAGTGGCAAAGTAAACAAAAAAAAAAGTCCCGATTAAATCGGGACTTTATATTAGAATTTTGCGAACAATTGTTCCATTTTTTCTTTTTCTTCTTCAGCTAATTGCGTATCAACTAAGATTCTTCCAGAGTGCTCATCAGTGATGATTTTCTTTCTTGAAGCAATTTCAACCTGAGTTTGCGGTGGAATTGTAAAGAAAGATCCAGCAGAAGCACCTCTTTCGATAGAAACTACAGCCAATCCGTTACGAACACTGCTTCTGATTCTGTTGTAAGCTGCTAATAATCTGTCTTCGATTTGTGCAGCATACTCAGCAGATTTCTCAGTTAAGAAAGTTTCTTCTTTCTGAGTTTCAGCCATAATAGCGTCTAATTCAGATTTTTTATGTTTTAAATGAGAGCTTTTAGCATCAAGTTTTTCTTTTAAATTAGAAATAACTTCTTTTTTGTGCTCGATAGAAGCTTTCATTTCTTTGATTTGCTTTTCAGCCAATTGAATTTCTAATTCTTGAAATTCAACCTCTTTTGTCAAAGAATTAAATTCTCTGTTGTTACGTACTGATTCTTGTTGTTTTGTGTACTTTTTAATCACCTCTTTATGCTCCTCAATAGCAATTTTCTTTGCTTTGATTTGCTCCTCAATCACTTCAAGTTCACCTTTCAGTTTCTCTGAACGAGTGCTCAAACCTGCAACTTCATCTTCTAAATCTTCAACCTCTAAAGGAAGTTCTCCTCTAACGTTTCTGATTTCGTCAATTCTAGAGTCAATAAGCTGTAAATCGTATATTGCTCTTAACTTGTCCTCAACACTTAATTCTTTCGTATTCGTCATATTTTATAAGTACTTAACTGGATTTGTATTTTCTTCCGATAAAATGATTGCAAAATTAAGAATTTTTTTTCGAAGATAATCAACAATATAATTTTTTGTATAGCGTTCGCTCTCAAAATGACCAATATCTGCCAAAAGTAACTTGTTTTCGGCTTCATAAAATTGGTGATATTTTAAATCGGCTGTCAAAAAAGCATCGGCTCCAGCTTGAATTGCATTTTTTATGGCAAAACTTCCTGAACCGCCCAAAACGGCCACTTTTTTTATTTTTTTGCCTAAAAAAGCAGAATGGCGAATTCCGTCGGCAATCATTTTGTCTTTTACGAAATGAAGAAATTCTTTTTCATCCATTTCAGTTTCAAATTCGCCAATCATTCCTAAACCAATATTTTGATGAGAATTTTCTAAGTTATAAATCTCATAAGCTACTTCTTCGTAAATATGATTCGCAAAAAGCGCTTTTAAAATTCGGGACTGCAAGTGTTTTTCAAAAGTAACTTCAATTTTTATCTCTTGAGTTTCGGTCAATTCATGGCGTTCACCAATTACTGGATTGCTATCTGAATTTCCTTTATAAGTTCCAGTTCCTTCAGAGTTAAAACTGCAATTATCATAATTGCCAATTGTTCCTGCGCCAGCTTCAAATAATGCTTTACGGACTTTATCCGCATTATCTGGAACGGTATAAGTAATTAGTTTTTGAATGAAATTCTGTTTTGGAATTAAAACTTTGGTATTCACTAAACCTAATGCATCACAGAAAATTTTATTCACTCCTTGAGAATGATTGTCAAGTGCGGTATGAACGGCATAAATGGCAATATCATTTTTAATTGCTTTTAAAATAGCGCGTTCAACATAATTTTTACCTGTAATTTTTTTAATTCCTGAAAATAATATCGGGTGAAAACAAACTACCAAATTGCAGTTTTTAGCAATTGCTTCCTCAATTACATTTTCTAGCGCATCGTGGCAAACTAAAACGCCAGTACTTTCGGTTTCCGAATTGCCAACTAAAAGTCCAACGTTGTCAAAATCTTCGGCGTAAGCCAAAGGTGACATTTCTTCAAGAACCGCTATTATTTCTTTAATTTTCATTGGTGTTTCAAAAGGTTAAAGGTGAACAACAAAAGTAATCCAAATTCTAAACTATTACAATCAAAGAAATAATGTCATTGTTGTTAATTGCGATTTCTTTTAAACTTTAGTCTTGAATTATTTTCGCTTAATAGCATAAATCGAAAATGATTTTTTCATCAGGTAAGATAAAACTATTGTTTTTCCAAAAATCTAAATTTTCTGGAATAGAATTATTTAAACCAATTTTTAAAAGCGGTCGATTAAGTTTTTCAGTATTTATCGTTTTAACTTCTGTAGACATTAGATTGTTGACATTATAGGTGTCGTATAAAAAGGAATTATCAGCCGTTGAAGTGATAATCGATTTGTCGATTACATTGAGATAATTTATAAAATATTTTCCATCTGATAGTTTATATGTTATTGTGATTTTATGATTCATTTGTGCAGTTTTACCAACCTGATTTTTTAATTCAAATGGTTCTCTGGTAACACAATGTTCATACTTTAATACAGCAAATGTTTGTGTGTCGATATATAAAACTCCCGATGACTTTTTTGGTGCAGGATAACCATAACCCGTAGAATATGCACCTGGTTCATTGTTCTGGAAGCTTATTTTGTAAACTTTCTGGTCGTTGTAAGGAACAATGCCTTCTTTTTTTAGCGTATAAGAAGCTGGTTTATAAAGTACATTGGCTTTGCTCAGAATAAGATCACGATCAAACAGAAAAGCAAAAGTGGCCATGCTGCCGAGTTTGTTTTTAGAAGTATTTTTAATAATCTCGTGAGTTTGCTGTATTTCTCCAAATATTTTTTCTTCAGGATTATTAACGCCTTTCATTCCTATTGAATTATAGGTTGCTATAATTGATTCGTCATGAGAAATAACTTCATTGTTTTTAATCACTTGATTGCGGAAGAAAAATGTCTGATTATACGGGTTCTGATCGCAATTAAGTTCAACATTAATCAGAGCTTTTGCTACTATTTCTTCTGCAGATAATGGTTTTGAGGTCGAACTTATTACAACTTCATTTAAATTAATAGTTTGAAAATGAAATGGTTTTAATTTTACTTTTACAAAATGTTTATTAGCATCAACAAGATTTTTAATTGAAATCGTATCTGAAATATATCCAAAAGCCGATACAATAATTTTGTTGTTGAAATTAGCTTTATCTATTAGCAGAGAAAATACGCCTTCCTTATTTGCTAGAATATTTTTGTTCGTTTGTGGTATTGAGATGTCAGCATTAGCAATTATTTTATGATTTTTAAAATCGTTTATTTTTCCATTTATTGTAAATGCATCGTTTTGCGTTTGCACATAATTTTCTTTTTCAAATAATCTAGCTTCAGGCTGATATGATTTTTTAATAAAAAAAAGACCGTCAAAAATGGTATTCCATCTTGCTTTTATTGGTATGTTTCCTAATGCGGAGCAGTAATAACGATTAGTTTCTTTCTTGTCAAATTCGAAAAAAACTTTGTTATAACCTTTATTTGCATTTTGTTGTTCGATGCTATTTTCAGGAGGAGTAAGAATTGGAAGAGTTTTACCATCTACGCGTCCGTACAATCCTTCGTAAGAAGAAAACGCAATACTATAAATTTCATCTTTAAAATAATTTTTTAGAAAACCACCCATTGGTAATGCTCCTTCAAGAAGTTTAGCTCCTTCTCCGGGAATATAATCTGTAAAACCAGTGGTTTTAAGCTCAATGTCTGACTGCTTTTGCAAATAACTTTCAGTTACTTCAGTAAATTCTGTTTGGTCGATATTTTTAGAAAAATGATAAGAAGCTCCCCAGCAAATTATTTTTTCATTTGGATACATTTCAGATAAGAAAATCAAATTTTTTGACATTTGCTCGTCTCTCGGATTTTGAACCGCAATTTTTTGGTTTTGCAATTGCATGACTTCAAAATTGACATCAGAAATTTTACTATTGATGACCTGTTTCAGCATTTTTTCATAAAAAGTCGGGTTTTGTATTTCTTTTAGAGCGTTTACCAGAACATTAAAATCTTGATACAAATCGGTAGAATCTTTTTTGTTGTTGGCAATGCTTTCCAAGTCTCTAAAAACAAAAGCTTTTTCTATTCTTGTCAAACTGTTTTTTGCAATATTAATTTTTCTGTTTTTGATCAAATCAGTTAGATCATTCATAAAATGATTCGAAAAAAGAATTCCTTCCTGGCTGTCAAAACCTAAGATCTTTATAGTGTCTTTTTGTTTGGCGCGTTCTTCAATATAGAGAAGTAAATTTTGAAATGCTTTGGTATCAGACCATATATCTATAATACTTTGGTCGAAAACCTCGAACGAAGTCTTTTTTTTCGAATATTCTTGAAATGCTTTGTACTGGTCATACAATCCACTTTCAAAGGCAATAGCATTGTATTTCTGTTTTTCGTGCAGATATTTTATGATATTCACTTTTTCATCAAAAGTAGCTCCGTCACCGTGAGATTGTTCTCCCAGTAAAACGATTTTCTTATTTTTAAGGATGGTGTCTAAAAACGGATAGGCATTGTTGTCAATTTTGGAATACTTGCCTGATATTGTATTTTGTGAAAAAGTTAGATTTAAAAGTAAAACACAGAATAGCGTAAAATAAAATTTCATGATCTATTAGTTTTCTAACCAGAATTCTCTCGATTAGATTTTAAATTGTTTAAGGAAAATTCGTTCTAAAAGTAGTGCAATAATTTATTGTTTTTAGTTTTTTTTCTGACATTTCTTTTTAATTTTTGTAGATAACCAAAAACTGCTTTGCATACAATTTTATCAGTTTTTATATTTTTATAATTTCTAATAATAGTATAAAAAATTATACTTTCGTAAAATGAACTTACTTCGAAAAATACTTTTCCCATTCGCTATTTTATACGGATTCATAACTTCAATCCGTAATTTTCTTTTTGATAAAGGAATTTTAAAATCGACTTCATTTGATCTACCAGTAATTGCGGTTGGAAATCTAAGTGTTGGCGGAACTGGAAAAACGCCTCAAATCGAATATTTGATCCGTTTATTGTCTGATAAATATAAAGTTGCCACTTTGAGCCGTGGTTATAAAAGAAAGTCAGAAGGTTTTGTTTTGGCTGATGAAAATTCGAATGCTGAAATTTTGGGAGATGAACCTTTTCAGTTTTATCAAAAATTTCCAAATGCTATGGTTGCAGTTGATGCCAATCGTACAAACGGAATTCAGCAATTGCTTTCTCAAAACGAAAAGCCAGAAATCATTTTATTGGATGATGCCTATCAGCACCGAAAAGTAAAAGCTGGATTTTATATTTTGCTGACTTCTTATGGAGATTTATACTCAGATGATTTTATGCTGCCAACAGGAAATTTGAGAGAGGGTAGAAGCGGAGCAGAAAGAGCCAATATAGTGGTTGTAACAAAATGCCCTAAAATTTTAACGGAAGAAGAACAAACTGAGATCAGATTAAAGCTGAAATTGAAAAGCGGCCAGCAAGTCTTTTTTACTTTTATAAATTACGACATCTTTATTTACGGTAAAAACGAAAAAATTACTATTGGCGAAATCAAATCAGAATCAAAATTACTGCTGGCTGGAATTGCAAAACCAAAACCGTTTTTTGATTATTTAAAGAATGAAAGCGATGAGTGTCTCACTTTTCCAGATCATCATCATTTTTCTGATGTAGACTTAGTTTCAATTCGAAATAAAGCAAACGGGAGAAAAATAATTACAACCGAAAAAGATTATGTGCGTTTGAAAGACTCGGAGTTGGTGGATCAATTGTATTATCTGCCAATAAAAAGCTCTTTTATCAACCATCAGCAAGATTTTGATGCTACGATCCTAGAGTATGTAGAGATTTGTGTCTAAAAAACTTAGAGTCTCAGTATCTCAGAAACTTAGAGTTTTAATTAATCAAAAAACTTAGCAATAGTACTATAGAAATCGTCTGGAACAAACGGTTTTGTAATCACATCGTCCATTCCGTAAGAAAGAAGCATGTCTCGATTTTCATCAAGAGATATCGCTGTCAATGCTATAATAGGAGTCGCTTTGTCAAATTCGCGAATCAATTTAGTTGCTGTAGTTCCGTTAATGCCTGGAAGATGCACATCCATTAAAATCATATCGAAGCGTTTGACTTTTAAAAGTTCGACAGCATCTTCTCCATTGTCAACAATCTCGCAAGTAATGTTTTTATTTTCCAACATTTTACGAGTGATCATTTGATTGATTTTGTTGTCCTCAATCAGTAAAATAGATTTGTTTTTCAATTGTTTGTCGTTATAAAGTTTTACTTCTTCAATTACTTCCAATGGCTCGTTGTTGACTTTGAAATTTAGTTTGAAAGTAAAAGTAGAACCTTTGCCTACTTCACTTTTTAGTTTTATTTCGCCTCCTAAAAGTTCAATCAGTTTTTTTACGATAGTAAGGCCAAGACCAGTTCCTCCGTATTTTCTATTTACTTCAATAGAACCTTGAGAAAAACTTTCGAATACGGTTTGGAGTTTGTCTTCAGGAATTCCAATTCCAGTATCGACGATTTCAAAATACACTGTCGCGTTATCTTCTTCTTGCGAATACAATTTAGCAATAACATTTACATGTCCGTTCTGAGTAAACTTTAAAGCATTATTGATTAAGTTGAGGATGATTTGGGACAATTTTGTGGGGTCTCCAATTAAGTTGTCAGGAATCGCTTTGTCTATTTCTAAGTTAAAATAGTTTTTGTTGGCTGTTGCAAGTTCTTTTAGAGAGCTTTGAATATTAAAAAGTAATTCTTTTAAATTAAAACTGATATTTTCAACTTCAGCTTTAGTCGAATCGATTTTATTGATTTCTAAAATTTCATTGATAAAAGTGGTTAAATAATTTCCTGAAAACTTTAAAGATTCAAGATATTTTAATTGTTTTTTCTTTGGTTTGTCTTCCAGCAAGATGTGTGTAATTCCATTAATAGCATTCAACGGTGTCCGGAGTTCATGGCTTACGGTTGACAAAAATTCAGATCGAGCCTTTGATGCTTTTTCTGCTTTATTTTTGGCCAAAATCAATTCTTTGTTCTTTTCTCGAAGCAATAAATTGTTCTGGTTTCTAATGATGTTGTTTTTGTATAAAGCTAAACTCAAAAGCGATAAAATCGAAATTAAGGCAATAGCCAAAATGCTGACTAACTTAGAATAACGGTAGGTTTTAAGCTGAAACTTCTCTTCGTTTTCTTTTTTAATTGTGTTATTTAAGGATTGATTTTTTTTGAATTTTTCATATTCGTCCAAATCAATTTTAGCATTTTTTAATTTTAAAAGATAATTTTCCAGCTGATAATGCTCATCTAAGTAAGAATAAGCCAGATCGTAATTCTTATTTTGTTTGTAGTATTGGCTTATCGCTAAAACAATTTTCGATTTTTTTGGAAGATCACTGATTTTATCATTGTAATCTAAGGCTTTGTTGAAATATATAATGGCCGAATCATTTCTTTTTAGCTGTCCTTCGATTAGGCCAAGCTGATAATACGAATCTGCTTTGGTTTTTAGAATTGCATTATTATCAGGTTTTTCAGCTATGGTTTTAAACGTTTTTACTGCTGATTTAAGGTCGTTATTAGTCTTAAATGCCAAAGCTTTTTGATAAGCCAGTACCTCGGCACTGTCATTAATATTCAGTTCCTTCAGTAAGTCTTTTGCTTTTAAATAATAAACAGCTGCAGTTTTGTAATCGCCTTTTGCCGTATTGGTTACGCCAATATAATGCAATGCCAAAGCCTTAGTGCAGCTTGGTTTTAAGGTGTCAAATAAAGAAACTGTTTTATGAAAGTTTGTTAAAGCGTCTTCATACTTTCTCTGGTTGTAATAAATTTTACCAAGCTTGAAAGTCTGATTGGCCAAATTCTCTTTTTTGCCGTTTTCTTCGCAAAAATTAATTGACTTTTCAGTATAGTAAACAGCCTGATTGTACTTTTTATTGTTAAGATTTGAGTTTGCTAGCTTGTTATAATAGGTAAGACTATCCGTATTCTTTTTGGTTTGAGAATACAAAAACGAGTTAAAAAAACAAACAACAATAAAAAGACAGTATTTCATGTATGGCAATGCTTTTACAATGAATCTTATTATTTTCGTATCAGTAAAATTAAATCAATCAATCTTGACGAATAGCCAATCTCGTTATCATACCAGCCTACAACTTTTACCATTTTATCGATAACCGAAGTTAGCTGAGCATCAAATAAACAAGAATGTGTGTTGCCAATTACATCAACCGAAACAATTGGATCTTCGGTGTAATCTAATATTCCTTTTAAATTTGTTTTTGAGGCTTGTTTAAATGCTTTATTTATTTCTTCAATGCTTACGGCACGTTTTACATTGAAGGTTATGTCTGTTAATGAACCGTCTGGGACTGGAACTCTAATGCCACAGCCACCCATTTTATTGTGCAATTTAGGAAAAATTTTCGTTAATGCCTTAGCTGCACCTGTAGTTGTTGGAACAATTGACTGGCTAGCACCTCTCGCACGGCGCAAATCCTTATGTGGCTGGTCATGAAGGCTTTGGTCTGTCGTGAAAGAGTGTATAGTTGTAATGTATGCTTGTTCAATTCCGCACAACTCTTCAATGATTTTAATCATAGGAGCAGCGTTGTTTGTCGTACAGCTTGCATTTGAAACTATATCTTCGGTTCCGTCCAAAATATGTTCGTTTACACCAAGAACTACTGTTTTTATAGTATCAACTTCTGAAGGAGCCGAAAGGATAACTTTTTTTGCTCCAGCTTCAAGATGCGCATTTAATTCTTCATGCGTTTTATATTTACCAGTCGATTCGATTACAATATCAATAGAATGCGATTTCCAGTCTATATTTGAAATATTTTTTTCATGAAAAAAGAAAAAATGCCTGCCATCTACAATAATGCTATTTTCATCATGACTTACTTCAGCTTTCAAAACACCGTGAATACTGTCATATTTAATTAAATGTGACATGGTTTTGTTATCTGCAATGTCATTTATAGCAACGACTTCGATTTCAGGGTGATCTAAAAGAAGGCGGAATAAATTTCTCCCGATTCTCCCAAATCCATTAATGGCAATTCTTGTTTTCAATGTTTTGTTATTCGTTTAATTGCTTAGCCGTTTAATCGGTTTTACAATTAAACGATTAAACGGTTAAACTTTATATATTATAAAATATGTTTTTGTGCTTTATATGAAGAACGAACAAGAGGTCCGCTTTCTACGTGTCTGAAACCTAAATCAAGACCAAATTTTTCATATCTGGCAAATTGTTCAGGTGTAATGAATTCTTTTACAGGAAGATGTTTTTTACTTGGCTGTAAATATTGTCCAATAGTAACAACGTCAACATTTGCATTTCTTAAATCAGTCATAGTTTGGAAAACTTCTTCTTCAGTCTCACCAAGACCAAGCATGATTCCAGATTTTGTTCTATTGATTCCTTTTTCTTTCAAATAACGAAGCACTTCTAAACTTCTGTCATATTTTGCCTGAATACGAACTTCGCGAGTCAAACGTCTTACCGTTTCCATATTATGAGAAACCACCTCAGGGTTTGCTTCTACAATACGATCAAGATTTCTTTCAATTCCTTGAAAATCGGGGATTAAAGTCTCAAGAGTAGTTTGAGGATTCATTCTTCTAATAGCTCGAACAGTTTCCATCCAAATGATAGAACCACCATCTTTAATATCGTCTCTATCAACGCTAGTAATTACAGCATGTTTGATATTCATGATTTTAATAGAACGAGCTACTTTTTCTGGTTCGTCCCAATCTACTGTTTCTGGTCTACCGGTTTTTACACCGCAGAACCCGCAAGAACGCGTACAAACGTTTCCAAGAATCATGAAAGTTGCTGTTCCTTCGCCCCAGCATTCTCCCATATTTGGGCAGCTTCCAGAAGTGCAAATGGTATTTAAACTATATTTATCAACCAAACCTCTAAGTTCAGTATATTTTTGTCCGATAGGTAATTTTACTTTTAACCACTTAGGTTTTGTGGTTTGTATATTTTCAGTGACTGTTTCCATATATCAATGTTCAAAGTACAAAGATACGGAATGTAGTTTATTTTGAGATGTTTATTTGCTTTTCCTTTGCATATCATCTTTGCAAAGAATATTCAAGATAATTTAATTCAAGTGTTAATAGATTGTTTTTTAATGTTTTTTTAAGGTGTGTTTTTTGATTTCTGTTTAATATTTTGATATTTCGGTTGGTTTTTATGGAATATAAAAGTTAGGTCTTAATCTGTTACAAATTTGGCTTCTTGGGAGCTGGCAAAATTAATGCGGTGCTAATTTTGCTCTTAATTTAACAGTTTTAAAACTATGGAAAAAAGAGTTGTTGTATTAGGAGTTTTATTTGCAATTCTAAGTTTTACCAAAACAAATGCACAAATACTTTCAGATAAAACTATGGGAGCTTTAGGTAAAGGCGTTTCAGGATTTACTTTTAGTGATGCAGATGCTGCAGCTTTAGCCAAGCAGTCTATTGCAGAGTTGGATGCAAACAATCCAGTTGCAGATTCAAAAAATGGATATTCAATTCGTTTAGAACGCTTATTTGGAAAACATACTGCTAGCGAGGGAGTTGCTTTAAACTATAAAGTATACTTAGTAAAAGATATAAATGCTTTTGCATGTGCTGACGGTAGTGTGCGTGTGTTTGCCGGTTTAATGGATATTATGGATGATAACCAGCTCCTAGCTGTTATTGGTCACGAAATCGGACACGTTGTTAATCATGATACAAGAGATGCTATAAAAGCGGCTTATAAAAAAGAAGCTTTGTTAGATGCAGCGTCATCTCAATCAGGAAAAGTAGAAACTCTTACTCAATCTCAACTGGGGCAAATAGGAAGCGCTATGATTGATAGCAAGCACAGTAGAAAACAAGAATCTGAGGCAGATAATTTCTCTTATGATTTTATGAAAAGAAATGGTTACGATGTGAATGCTGTAGAATCTGCTTTTAGAATTCTTCAAAATTTGAGCGAAGGAGCAGAAGCATCTTTTATGACTAAGATGATGAGCTCACATCCAGATTCTGGGAAAAGAGCAGATGCAGCCCAAAAAAGAGCAACAAAAGATGGCTTGTATCATGCTTATGAGCAGAAGAAAATTGTCAATACTGCTCCTGCAACTGCGGCAAAAAAGACAACTAAAACAACAAAGAAAGCAAGTGCGGCAAAGAAGAAATAAGTAATGCATGATTAAAAAACCGGCAAATGTAAAGAGTTTGCCGGTTTTTCCTTTTTAGGATAGAATCAAAATCCATTACAGATTGATTATCAGCTCATAAAAATGTCATATCTTTATTTGTTGAAAAACAAGTTTTGTGTGAAATTAAAATAGCATTTTGTTATGCTACATTTGTTGTTAAATTGTAATTATAAAAAATATGAAAAAGAAATTTATAATCGTAGGACTTTTATTTACAGCATTTGGTTTAACTAAAATGACTGCGCAGATTAATTTTGGAGATAAAGCAATTGGAGCAGTTCAGAAAGGAGTTACTAGCTTTACTTTTAGTAATGCCGATGCAGCAAAATTATCTAAAGAAGCTGTAGATAAATTAGATGCAGAGCATGAAATTGCGGGGCCAACAGATGGTTATGCTATACGATTAAATCGTGTTTTTGGAAAGCATGCATCTGGAGACGGATTTACTTTAAATTATAAAGTGTATAAATTAAAAGAAGTAAATGCTTTTGCAACTGCAGACGGAAGTGTTCGCGTTTATTCAGGATTAATGGATATTATGGATGATAATGAATTAATCGCCGTAATTGGACACGAAATTGGGCACGTAGCAAACAACGATTCTAGAGATGCTATTCGCGCTGCTTACCAGAAAGAGGCATTAATGGATGGTGCTGCTTCTCAGTCGGCAACAGTAGCAACAGTTACAGACAGCCAGCTTGGAAAAATCGGAAGCGCAATTATTGATAGCAAATACAGCCGCAAACAAGAATCGGAAGCAGATTTATTTGCTTACAATTTCATGAAGAAAAACGGTTACAATGTAAATGCTGAAGAATCTGCTTTTAGAATTTTGGCAAAAATGAGCGAAGGCTCTCAAGCTTCATTTATTGACCAAATGATGAGTTCGCATCCAGATTCTCAGAAAAGAGCTGATGATGCTAAGAAAAGAGCGGAAAAAGATGGTTTGTATAAACCGTACGTACAGCAGAAAATTGTAAATACAGCTCCTGCAACAACGACAAAAAAGACAACTACAACTACAAAGAAAACAACGACGACAAAAAAGAAGTAAGAGTTATTTCTTAAATTATAAAACCCAGCAAATTTCTGTTTGCTGGGTTTGTTTTTTTATCCTAATACATGAAAAGCGAGAATCTTCTGTACTTCATAAACATTAACCGATTTATTGAATTGTTTTACAATGCTTGGGTGTTGTTCGCTAGAAATCCAGATTTTCAATTCGGCATCAAGATCAAAAGTTCCTGCGGTTTCTACACTGAATCTTGTAATGTTTTTGTAAGCAATAGATTTGTATTCTGTTTTGCTTCCCGTGATTCCTTGTACATCGACTAAGATTAATCTTTTATTAGTAAAAATGAAAGTGTCGCGGATAAGTTTGAAACCCATTTCGATTTCTTCATTTGCAGTTAAAAGCTGTCCGTATTTTTTAATTAAATCTTCTTGGCTTACTGAACCTGCGTTGCCAAGAATAGCTGAAAATATTCCCATTACTCTGTTTTAATTTAGTTAAAATGATTTCCGTTTTGAAGGAGTAAATGTAGTGGATTTTGTTAATTTTTATGGATTGATTTGAATTTAATTATAAATGGAATTATTGTTATTGCAATTAAAAAAGATGATATAAAAGTGACAACTAAATTTCCAAAATTTAGAGCTTTTGGATTTATTATAAATCTCATAAATAAAATTGAGGTGGTAAATAAAATTACAGAAATCCAATAGAGTTTGTTAATTGAAGCTGGAGAAGCAAATGTTGTTGGAAGCTTAAAGAAAATTATTAATATGATAATAGCTCCAATAAATGTACTCGAATGCTGAGCCAATTTCCACAGCGGAATTTCTGTTCCAAAGATTGCTGTTGTGTTTTGTAAAGTTGAAATTTGATTGACAAAATAACCGTGTTTATGTGTAAAGGCATCCCAGAAAATATGAGAAAATATCCCAATTAATAAAGAAATTAAAACGATAAGCCAATTTCTTTTAAAATAAACATTCCAGTTAAAATCTGTAAAAACAAGAATTCGGCTTCTGATAAATGAAGGAAGATTTTGAAATAATAGATTTCTTGTAAAATTGTGAAAAAGAAAAGTCAATAAAAGAGCAAGAGGTAAATCAAACCAAAAAACGCCGTTTAAAGTGTGACTGTAATCGCTTTTAACTTTCATACGCAGAAAATATTCAAAATCTGGTGTTAAGCTTCCAATTACTAATGCTGTTATAGAGAACCATGATTTTGGTAAATATCTCAAAGGAAGAATTATTGCTGGATGCGAAAAAGTAAAAGGCATTAAGTTGATTTTTAGTTTTGATTTAGGAATTAAATGTAACAAAAAAGCAGAACCGAAGTTCTGCTCTTTCACTTTTTCAAAATATTTATATTATTCGACTTCTGTTTTTATTGTAATAGGAAGATTGTATGCAGTTCTTACTGGTTTTCCGTCTAGAATTCCTGGAGCCCATTTTGTTTTTAATGATTTTAAAACTCTAATGGCTTCTTTACCCATTCCGTAACCTGGATCATTTCTAACAATAATGTCTGTAAGCGATCCGTCTTTCTCAACTACAAAAGAAACATACACTCTAAGTGTTTTTTCTACGTCAAGTTCAGGTCTTTGGAAATTGTTTCCAACATACTTGTAAAACTGAGCAATCCCGCCTGGAAATTCAGGTTGTTTGTCCAAAATTGCAGAAGAAACAGGTCCTTCAATTTTAGGAGCTACTGAAGCAACAACTCCATTACCTTCTCCGCCTCCTGTTGTAGGCATTGGGTTGACTGCAGTTCCATTTCCATTTGCATTGTCTACAGTTGGTGCATTTTCCGTGTTTGAAGCAATTTTATCAACTGCTTCTTCTGGTCTTGTCACCACTGGATTGATTAATTGAGTTGCGTCTGTTGATTTTACAGCACTTTGCTCAACTACTGGTGCAGGCGGAGCTGGTGGCGGTGGCACAACAATTGGGTCAACGTTTACAATCGTTGGTTCGTAAATCTGAGGTTCTGGATCAACTTCAACAGGTGAAGTCATAATTTTACTAATAAGTACCGGTGCACTTCCTAAAGCCGTTATTAACAATAAACCCATAAAGAGAGCTGTAACAGAATTTTTGGAATTCTCCTGACGTAATTGATATGCGCCGTATTCTTTGTTTTTGTTCTCGAAAACAAGATCGGTCCACTTGTTTTCATAAATGCTTAATTTAGACATAATTTTTGGGTTTTAAGGTTAAGTAACTTTAAATCATACGCAGAAAAGGTTTTAGGTTTGAGCTAGCAACGTAAAAGTTGTAGTTTTAATGTTGTAGAAATGTTTTTATTTTAAGAATAAATATAGGAATAATTTATTCTTTATTTAAAGATAGTGAATTATCTGTTACGTTCAATGATTTCGGCTAATAATTTTTTAGCGCGCAAAAGTTTTACTTTAACGCTGCTTAATGGTTCGTCTATCTTAGCCGCAATTTCCTGATAAGACATTTCCTGAAAATAACGAAGCTGAATTACTTCTTGATAATGTGGTTTGAGTTCTTTGATGCATAGAAGCAGACGAGAAAGATTCTGTTCTTTGATTAATGCATCTTCTGCAGATGGAGTAGGGTCGGCAATGTTGTAAGCCTGTTGGTCTTCGTTGTCTGTGATTTCGATAAAAAGATTGGTTTTCTTTTTTCGAAGCAAATCAATATAGACGTTTTTTGCAATTGCGATAAGCCAGGTATTAAACTGAAATTCTGAATTGTAAGAAGCAATTTTGTCAAAAGCTTTGGAGAAAGTTTCTATTGTAATATCTTCTGCTGTGGTTTCATTTTCGGTGCGTTTGAGCATAAACGAATACACCTCATTCCAATAATGATCTAATAAAAAAGTAAAGGCGATCTGATCGCCTTTTTTTGCTTTTTCTATTTTAGAATTTATTTCCAATATACGGGTTTTGAAAAGATATTAGTTATAAAGATATTAATTTGCGTTAATATAAGCGCTATCTCAACAACTGGAAACCAAATTTTAATATCTTTTTCTTTTAATTTTCCTGCTGAACATCCAACGACTGTCCACACTATTGTATAGCGTGTTGCTAAAATTGCTAATACGGCAATCCATTGAAATTGAAATGCTAATAGTATAATAACTAATAAAAAGAAAAATAATTGTGAAAGGAAAAATAGTCCTAACTGCATTTTATCAAAAAACTTGTAATGTTCTGCAGTAGAAATATGTCTTCTTTTTTGAGTAAACCATTCTTTATAGGTTTTCTTAGGCTCTGAATAGGTAAAACTTTCAGGAGTATAAGAAATAGTAGTATTTGCTTTATTGGCTGCTTGATTAATGAACAAATCGTCATCGCCAGAACGAATTTGAATATGATCAATAAAACCATTTACATTGAAAAACTCTTCTTTTTTATAAGCAAGATTTCTTCCAACTCCCATATAAGGAAGCCCTATTTTTGCCCATGAAAAATATTGAATTGCTGTAAGGACAGTTTCAAAACGAATGATTTTATTTAAAAAAGAGCGCTCCACTTTTTCATAACCACCATAACCTAAAACAATTGTCTTGTTCATGGTAAATTGCGAAGTCATAGAGGTAATCCAATCTTTAGAACTTGGGAAACAATCTGCATCTGTAAAAAGTAGATAATCTTTTTTTGCAGCTTTTATTCCAAGCGTCAAAGCGTATTTTTTGTTTCCCCAAAAAGCTTCATTGTTTTCGACTTTTACCAAACGGATATTAGAGAATTCTTTTTCAAATTCCTCAAAAACTTCAAGAGTTTCATCGCTTGATGCATCGTCAATTAAAACAACTTCAAAATCAGGATAATCTTGCTGTGCCAAAAGCGGAATATATTTCTTTACATTCTCCTCTTCGTTTTTAGCGCACACAATTACAGAAACAGGAAGATTTTTAGGCTTCACGTGCTGTGGTTTTGCAAAAGCAAATTTTCCAAAAACTCCGAGATAATAAAAAAGTTGAACTGCAACAATAGCAATAAAAAAGTAAAATATGTATATAAGCATCTGATTTATTTGGTTCTATTAATTTCACGTTCTGCGACTGCAAATGTAATTATCAATTCGCTAAATTCAATAGCTAAAGCCGATTTACTTTCGGCATTTTGACATTTCTTTTGCAACAGCAATAGACTGAGGGTTTTCGGTTTTTTCCAATTCCGAAATTATGTTTTTATAATTGTGATCGTCGCGGTTTTGGGAGAGTTTTTTCGTAGCTTGAATTTCCTCAATTTCGATTTCAAAACCAAAAATTCCTCGTGCCTCACGCATTGTTTTTTCAGATAAATTTTCAACGCGGACAGGATTCTCAGAATTCACCTCGTATTTGTCTACAAGTTTTTTAAGTTGTTCTACTGAAGCTTCATAGTCAACAATCTTGATTTTTCCATAAACGTGTACGGCTATATAATTCCAAGTCGGAACATTTTCATGATCGTACCAAGATGAAGAAATGTAACTGTGCGGACCTGTAAAAACAGCCAAAACCTGATCGTTTGCCGCAAAACCTTCTGCTTGCGGATTCAGTTTTGAAATATGCCCTTGGAGAATTTCTTTTCCTTCAGCATTCATTTCCAATTCTATCGGAATATGTGTTGCGCATAACTTTCCGTTAGTCTGATTGATAAGGATTCCAAAACTATTTTCTTTCAAAAAAGCTCTTATTTCTTCCTGATTTTCGTTTTTGTATAAATCTGGTGTGTACATGTTCTTGTTGTTTATACAATTTGTCACATTGAGCGAAGTCGAAATGCTTTATATAAAGACTTCGACTCCGCTCAGTCTGACAGTGGGTTAAATTCGTGACAATTTGTGAAATTTGTGTTTTAAATCACATTTACTTCAGCTTCAATCTGAATGCCGAATTTTTCAAAAACCGTTTTTTCGACTTCTTTTGAAACCGCTAAAATTTCTTGCCCTGTTGCGTTTCCGTAATTCACCAAAACCAAAGCTTGATTTTTATGAACTCCCGCGTCTCCAAAACGTTTGCCCTTAAAACCAGCTTGTTCAATCAGCCAGCCTGCAGGAACTTTTACTTCAGTTTCTGAAACTTCGTAGAATTTCATTTCTGGGAATTTCTGATGGATTTTCTCAAAATCAGATTTCAACAAAATCGGATTTTTAAAGAAACTTCCGCTGTTTCCTAGTTCTTTCGGATCTGGCAATTTACTTTGTCTGATAGCAATTACAGCATTGCTCACATCTTTTAAAGTGGGTTCTGCAATATTATTTTTGGCCAATTCTGCCAAAATATCTCCGTAAGAAGTATTGATTTTATGATTGCGTTTGGTCAGTTTAAAAATAACCGAAGTAATAATATATTGGTCTTTCACTTCATTTTTGAAAATGCTTTCGCGGTAGCCAAAATTACATTCAGCATTATTGAACGTTTTAATTTCTTGAGTAGCAATATTTATGGCTTCGCAAGAAACAAAAGTGTCTTTAATTTCGGTTCCATAAGCTCCAATATTTTGAACTGGAGTTGTACCAACATTTCCAGGAATAAGAGACATATTTTCTAATCCGCCAAAATTATTGTCGATCGTCCAAAGAACAAAGTCATGCCAAGTTTCTCCAGCCTGACTTTCAACCCAGACAAAATCTTCATCTTCTTTAATTGTTTTTTTACCTTTTAAATCAATATGAATCACCAAAGCGTCAATATCTTTGGTTAAAAGCATATTGCTTCCGCCGCCAAGAATAAATTTTTTCTCGTTTTTATTTTCTTCTAAAATGGTTTTTAGTTCAGCAATCGAATGAACGGCAACAAATTGTTTAGCACTGGCTTCAATGCCGAAAGTATTATAATTTTTTAAAGAAAAATTGGATTGGATTTCCATAAATAAAAGGCTTTTTAAGTTCCGAAACTTCGGAAAAATTCTGAGATCAAAAGTAACGATTATAATTTATTTGAATCAATTTTCTATAAAAAGACTTTTCTCAAAATTTTATTTTATGGCTTCAATAAATTGCTGCATTTCTTTCATTGTGCCAATTGTAATTCTGGTCCATTTTCCGTTTTCTTCGTAGATTTTTGTTCCCTGTATGTTATGATTTTCTAATTGTTTGAAATAATCTTTTTTATAATTATCTAAAGAAAAATAGATGAAATTAGTGTGTGAAGGAATACACGTTAAATTAAGTTTAGTAAGCTGCTCAATAGTATATTTTTTTACTTCTTCATTTGCGGCGTGTACTTGTTGAATAAATTTATCATCATTCAATGACGCGATTGCTGCAGTTGCTGACACCACGCTGACAGATAAATTTGGCGTGGATTTTAAAGCGCTAAGTTCTTCAATTGTTACTGAAGAAGCAACGGCATAACCTATACGCGCGCCAGCTAGACCATACATTTTTGAAAATGTTTTGGTAATAATTATATTTTTATTTTCAACTACGAGGTCACTTAATGATTTTTCTTTTGTGAAATCTAGATAAGCTTCATCTACAAAAACAATTGCTTTTTTTGACGCTTCTTTTACAAAAGAAACGAGCTGTTCGTAATCGCATATTGTTCCTGTCGGATTATTAGGATTGCAGATATACACCATTTTTGTATCTGAATCAATTGCTTTTAGCATTGCTGGCAGATCATGTTTTTTGTCAGCGGTTAGTGGAACGGTGATTTTTTTTAAACCCAATTTTTCAGAAGGAAATGTCCAATAATTAAAAGTTGTTTCAGCCAATATAAAATTGCCTTTTTGTAAAGCGGTATATTGAAGAACCAAGTCTAGAATTTCTGTTGAGCCAGCACCAAGTAAAATGTTCTGGCTTAAAACATTATTTTTTGTAGCAATAAGGGCAATTAATTCGTTTGAAAGATTCCAACCGTATCGATTGCTGTTATTGATGCTTTTTTGCATGGCAGCGCGAGCAAGTGGTGAAGGCCCATACGGATTTTCATTTGATCGTAATAATATGGGCGATCGGTCTAAATCTGGAAGAATAAATGTTTCTGGTAGCGTATTTGCAAACGTTTCGAATTGGCAGAGGCCTAATCCAACTGCACCTAAACCTATTTGTTTTAACCAGTTTCTTCTATTGCTCATATTATTTAAGAATTAAATTGGACAACTCGTTTTTGATAATATGTCGTTGAGTTTCAATAAAAGTTACGTTAAGTTTTAACAGTAAAGTTTGTAACGCTTTTGTATTCTTTGCGTAAGTTTTTGTTTTCGATAGCTATTGTTTTTTTTAATAAAATTCAAAAGACAAATTAATTTCTTTTGTAAATTTGAAAGAATTATAATATTATAATTATGGCTAAAATTTTCCGTAAGAATAAGATTTTGCTTTATTTAGGTTTGTTTTTGTCAATATCAGCTTCTGCACAAGTTGTTAATATTGAGGGAGAATGGGGTACAAAGGATATAATTGGTTATTCTAATGTTTTTGAATTTTCTTTAATAAAAGAAAAGCAGCCAAATAAAGGACGAAGTGTAATATTTAGTTTAGACGGCACATTTTCATGTGGCGAACCAATGATATGCCCTAATGGATGTTCTGTTTATACTTCAGGTTCTTACACGATGGTTGATAATGACCATGTGCGTATGACTGTTGAAAATGTGCGTTTTGTTGGGTTTTATTGTGGCAATCTAAGAACACAACAGGAAAATAAGAGTAAAGATTTAGGTGTTTTTTATATTTATAAAGAAGGTGATGCAGTTCGATTAATTCCTAGTAATGGTGATTTGCAAGGGGATAGAGATAAAATGCTTTATACTCAAATGCTGGATTCTTTTGGTAAGGAATGGAAATCGTATGAATATGTCTGGGATGAGACAACTGCAGATCAGGGAGAAGAAATTGTAAAAGATTGTAAAGACAGAAGAAAACAAAGAGATTTGTCTAATTATAAAATTGTATTTTCTAAAAACGAAAGTTATGGAGATATCTTTCTTTTGAGAGAAAATGAAAACTATCATTATGTTGTTTACAATGCTGTGAGCAAAAAAGTTTCTTTGGCTTATCCAAAAAAGTAAGAATTAATTATTTCGAGAATTAATCAGTTGATGATACTTTTTCGAAATAACCTTCATATTAATGTCATAATTCGCATTTTCTTCCACAAATTTTCTATTTCGATTAATCGCTTCATTTCGCAATTCGGGATTTTCAAAAGACCAGATTAATTCTTCGACTAGCATTTCGATATGATCCACTTCAATCAATTGACCGTTTTCTCTATGTGTAATCCAACTTTGATTTCCTGGAATATCTGAAACTATAGGATAACAACTGCATGCCATTGCTTCAAACAAAGAGGCAGAAACGCCTTCGGTAGTCGGCATACTAATGTAAATATTGGATTGCTGCAGTAGTTTTGGAAGTTCTGTATTCGGAATTCTTCCTGTAAAAATTACTTTGCTTTCGATTTGGAGCTCTTTTGCTAAATCTTTTAAGTATTGCAATCTGTTTCCATCGCCAACAATTGTCAAAGAAAAATCAATTCTTTTTTGGTTTAAAATTCCGAAAGCTTTTAAAATTGAATCATGACGATATTCTGGCTGCAGTGAACGTGTTACAATTGCTTCAATTTTATTTGAATTATTGGTTGAAGGTGTGAAAATCGATAAATCAATTCCTTTCGGAAGAACCAAGACCTTATCCATGTCAACACCGACTTCTTTCATGTGAATTGCCATTACAGGCCCCCAAGCATGAATTAAATGTGCTTTTTTGAAAGCGTATTTCTGAATGAATTTTTTAAAAGGATATAATTTAGATTCCTCTGGCCATAAATCGGTTCGGCCTTGTTGCGCAATAGCAATGGTTTTAGATCCCGATAATGCTGCAAGAAAACCATAACTGGTAGTTCTTTCTGCAATTACCATATCTGGTTTTTCTTTTTTAATTATTTTTCGAATGGAAATAGGAGCGAATAAATATTCTAAAATACGTTTGGATCTGTGGTTGTTTGATGTTTGAAGTTCCCAAGTGATAATTTCAAAATCGCCAAATTCTTTAAGGCCTTTCATCCAAGTGATGGCGTCAGCACGATAAGATTCTCCAAGAAAAAGTATTTTCCTATTCATTTATAAAAGTTTTTCCGCCACGAATTTCACAAATTTTCACTAATTAATTCGTGTCAATTCGTGAAATTCGTGGCAATCTAATCTTTTTTAGAACTCTTCAGTGTCTAAAGCGCGGTTGATGAATTCGTTTAGTGGTTTTAGAGCTATCAGTTTTTGGCTTATTTTTTTTACGAAATCTTTCTGGGTAACTTCTGAGATGTCATAAACTTGAGTAGCTGTAAAACTTTTTAGTTTTAAAAATTCGATTGCTGGATGGTCTTTTTCGTAACCGCGAGGCATGCTTTTAAGCGAATTGTTTTCGTTGATGTCTAAACTTCCAAATTCTTTCTTGAAGTTTTTGTCGCTTAAAATTTCCTGTAAATCTTCGTAGAAAAAAGCAATTTCTTTACGAACTTTTTTCAAATCTTCAGATTCAGGAGAATAAAATCCGCCTGCAATAAAACTAGCGCCTTTTTCTATATGTACATAATATCCAGCACGATTTAAACCTTTCATTCCGCAAGACATCCAGACGCCTAAATGAGCTTTGTAAGGAGATTTGTCTTTTGAAAAACGAATGTCACGATTGATTCTGAATGTACAGTTTTTAACTTCCAGTAATTCTAATGAAGGATCAAGCGGTTTCATTGCGTCCAGAAAATCACTCACCAATTGATGATAGTCTTTCTTGAAAACTTCGTATCGTTTTTTATTGTCCTGAAACCATTCTCTGTTATTGTTCTTTTTTAAATCGTCTAAAAATTGCAATGATTCTTTCGCTAGCATATTCTGTGTTTTTTGATTGCAGTTGTTTTTAAGGTTGCACTAATTACACGAATTTACGCTAATTTTTCTATTGCTTATCGATCAACTTTGATAAAGTTCGAAACTTTGTCAAAGTTTTTAATTAGTGAAAATTCGTGTAATTAGTGGTAAAAAAACTTTACAAATTGAATATCTTATAAGTCTGATGTGTCGATTTTACAATCGCTTCGGTTCTTTCTGGATGCGTGTCCGAAATGAAAAGCTGTCCAAATGTTTCACTGTTTACCATTTCTACAATTTTGGCAACACGCGTTTCGTCTAGTTTGTCAAAAATATCATCAAACAAAAGAATTGGTTTTACACCGCTTTGTTTTTTCAGGAATTCAAATTGCGCCAGTTTCAAAGCGATCAGAAAAGATTTTTGCTGACCTTGCGATCCGAATTTTTTTATCGGATGCGAATCAATTTCAAAAGACAAATCATCTTTATGAGTTCCGACGGTAGTGTAGTGTAGCGCTCTGTCTTTGTTGATGTTTTCCTGTAAAAGTGTCAAAAGATCTTTTTCAAACAAATGACTTTCGTAAACCAGTTGCACACTTTCTTCAGATCCCGTGATGGCTTGATGATGTCTATTAAATATAGGTATAAACTGTTCTAAGAAATCTTTTCGTTTTTCAAAAATCGATTTCCCATATTCATTTAATTGCTCATTATATATAGATAAGGTATCATTGTCAAAAGTATGATTGAGTGCAAAATATTTCAAAAGTGCATTTCGCTGCACAATCACTTTTTGATATTGAATAAGCTGATGCAGATAAGTAGAGTCTAATTGCGAAATCACGCTATCCATAAATTTACGGCGTGTTTCACTTCCTTCAATAATTAGATCGCGGTCTGCTGGAGAGATAATTACTAGCGGAATAAACCCGATATGATCTGAGAATTTATCATAAGGTTTTCCGTTTCGTTTTAAAACTTTTTTTTGTCCTTTTTTCAAACTGCAGACAATCTGTTCTGTTCTTTCGTTCTTTTCCAGTTCGGCATCAATAACAAAAAACTCTTCTCCATGCTTGATATTTTGAACTGCAAGCGGATTAAAATAGCTTTTTCCGTAAGCCAAATGGTAAATAGCATCGAGCACATTGGTTTTTCCAATGCCATTTTTGCCTACAAAGCAGTTGATTTTGATGTCAAAATCAAAACTGGCCTCTGAAAAATTTTTGTAATTAAATAAAGAAATTTTGTTAAGATGCATTTTTAAAGACTCCAAGTATAAAAACCACTGTTTTTAGCAGTAAAAATTTGAGCGTGCAAATTACCGAAAATTATCGATATAATTGGCTTTAGGGCTTTCTTGAGCTTATTTATTTTACCGCTTCCGCGAAAGGATAAGCGAATAAGGAAAATATTTCTTTTAAAATAGTGATAAAATTGAAATTTTTTACCTCAGTTTCAAGAAAAATTTTATTTTTGCCGTTCACTAAATAAATTTTAAATGGCAACTTACAATAAAAGAGGATATAAGACACCAAAAGAAAAGGAAGTAAAAGAGGTGGTTACTGAAGAGCAACAAGTAATTATTGATGAAAAAGATAGTACAACGGCTGGAGTTTTCTCAAAATTAGATGAAACTGCTTCAAGAACTGAGGATTGGGTGGCTAAAAATCAAAAAATCATTATTGGTTTAGTTGCTGGTATTGCAGTTGCTACAATTGGATATTTGGCTTACCAAAAATTTATTGCAACTCCTAAACAAGAAGAGGCTGCAAGTGAAATGTTTGTTGCTCAACAAAACTTTGAAAAAGCTGTAAACGGTGTTTCTAGCGATTCATTATTCAAATTATCATTAAACGGTTCTGAAGGAAAATTCGGATTTATCAAAATTGCTGACGAATATTCTGGAACTGATGCTGGAAACTTAGCAAACTACTACGCTGGTATCGCTTACCTAAACACTGGTAAATTTGATGAGGCAATTAAATATTTAGGTGAATTCAAATCAGAAGATGTAATCTTAAGCGCTTTGGCAAAAGGTGCTACAGGAGATGCTTACGCTCAAAAAAATCAGCAAAAAGAAGCTTTAGATTTTTATGTGAAAGCTGCTGAGTCTAACAAAAACGATTTTACAACGCCTCGTTTCTTGTTAAAAGCTGGGAAAACTGCTTTAGCTTTAGGACAAAAAGAAGATGCATTGAAATATTTCAATGACATTAAAGATAATTACGACAGTACTCCAGAAGCAGCATCTGTTGATGCTTTGATCGGATTAGCGCAATAAAAATTTTAGACTTTAGATTTTAGATTGTAGATTTGTAAAGAATCTAAATTCGAAAATCAAAAATCTAAAATATTACAGATGGCTACTGAAAATAAAAATCTATCAGAATACGATAAAAACACAATCCCAAACGCGAAAGACTTTCGGTTTGGGATTGTTGTTTCTGAATGGAATGATACTATAACAGAAGGACTTTATAATGGTGCTTTTGACGCTCTAGTTGATTGCGATGTTCCGGCTCAACAAATTATCCGTTGGAATGTTCCAGGAAGTTTTGAGTTGATTTATGGAGCTAAGAAAATGCTTCAGACTCAAAATGTTGATGCAGTTATCGTAATTGGTTGTGTAATTCAAGGAGAAACAAAGCATTTTGACTTTGTGTGCGAAGGTGTTACACAAGGAATTAAAGACTTGAATGTTCAAACGGACATTCCGGTTATTTTCTGTGTTTTAACAGATAATAATATGCAACAGTCAATTGACAGAAGCGGAGGAGTTCACGGGAACAAAGGAACTGAAGCGGCAATTGCAGCGATCAAAATGGCTTACATTCGTCAGCAGGCTTCAATCGCTCACGTTTTCAATCAGCCATTATTGACTTCTGGAGCGCTTCAAATTGAAGATTCTCCTAGAAAAATAGAAAACGAATAAAGCACGTTTGTTTTAAAAAATATTAAAACCTATACTGTGTAATAACGGTATAGGTTTTTTTGTTTTTTTTATGATTGATCTTATTCTAAAAGCCAATCAAAATTCACTAAATTTGTACTTCTTGGTTTGCAAAAACCTAACCTAAACTTTAAAACTATTTTTGCTTAATGTCGAGTATTATTCAATTGCTTCCTGATCACGTTGCTAACCAAATTGCTGCTGGAGAGGTGGTTCAAAGACCAGCTTCAGTCGTAAAAGAATTGTTAGAAAATGCGGTCGATGCCAAAGCAACTGATATCAAATTGATTATAAAAGATGCCGGTAAATCGCTTGTGCAAGTTATCGATAATGGAGTCGGAATGACCGTTACAGATGCGCGCTTGTGTTTTGCTCGTCATGCAACATCCAAAATCCGTCAGGCTGAAGATTTGTTTTCATTAGGAACAAAAGGTTTCCGTGGAGAAGCGTTGGCTTCTATTGCAGCGATCGCTCACATGGAAATGAAGACCAAACAAGATCAAGATGAACTTGGAACGCATATTGTAATTGAGGGAAGTAAGTTTGTTTCGCAAGAAGTGGCGGTTTTGCCAAAAGGAACTTCGTTTGCGGTTAAAAACCTGTTTTTTAATATTCCTGCTCGTCGTAATTTCTTAAAGTCAGATACAGTTGAGTTTCGTCACGTAATGGATGAATTTCAGCGTGTAGCATTGGCACATCCAAATATTCATTTTAGTTTTTATCATAACGGAAGTGAAATGTACAATCTTCCTGCAGCAGGATACCGTCAGAGAATTGTAGGTATCATGTCTGGGAAAACAAATGAAAAATTAGTTCCAGTAAACGAAGATACAGAGATTATCAATGTTCAAGGTTTTGTATGCAAACCCGAGTTTGCAAAGAAAAATAGGGGAGAACAGTTCTTTTTTGTAAACGATCGATTTATAAAAAGCAGTTTCCTTCACCATGCAGTTATGTCTGCATACGACGGATTGCTGAAAGACGGTTCTCAACCAAGTTATTTCTTGTATCTACAGGTTCCGCCAAATACAATTGATATCAATATTCACCCAACTAAAACAGAAATTAAGTTTGATGATGAGCAAGCTCTTTATGCTATTTTAAGAGCATCTATCAAACATAGTTTAGGACAGTTTAATGTCGCTCCAGTTTTAGATTTCGATAGAGATGCCAATTTAGATACGCCGTATCATTATAAAGATGTAGAAGTTGGAATTCCAACAATTCAGGTAGACGGAACTTTTAATCCTTTTACTGATGATAAAACCAATCAGCATTATAGTAAAGCTGCTTCGGGATCGTCTGGATATAGTTCAGGGTCTTCTTTTTCGTCTTCGTCAGGATCATCATCTTCTGGATCGTCATATTCAGGATATTCTAAAAAAGTAGAGCCAACTGCAAGTTGGGAAAGTTTGTATGTTGGTTTAGATGTTGAAAATCCAGAAAGTATAGAAAGTTCGCCTTTTACATTCGAAAATGAGGAAGTGACCTCTTCTTTGTTTAATGATGAAGAGGTAGAACAAGCGACGCAGAAAACCTATCAAATTCATAAAAAATATATTGTATCGCCAATAAAATCAGGAATGATTATTGTAGATCAGCAGCGTGCGCATCAGCGAATTTTGTACGAACAATTTTTGCTGAATATGACCGTTAATCAGGCTTCGAGCCAGCAATTGCTTTTTCCTTTAGATTTGTTTTATTCGGCATCTGAAATGGAATTAATCGAAGAGTTAAAACCTTCGCTAGCAACAACTGGATTTGTTTTTGACGAAAGTAAAACAGATCACGTTGTAATTTCGGGAATTCCTGTAAATATTACAGAAAGCGAAGTTTCGCAGGTAATTGAGCAATTATTGAGTGATTTGCAGGACGGAATTCCAGCAAACAGCTACAGTCAGAACGATACAATTGCCAAATCAATGGCAAAAAGTTTAGCGGTTAAAACAGGATCTTATTTAACCGAAAAAGAACAAGATAATTTGGTAAACGGTTTGTTTGCCTGTAAAGATCCAAATATTTCACCTTTTCAAAAACCTACCTTCATTACCATGCGTGTTGAAGATATAGATAAAAAGTTTGCTTTATGATGAATATGACTCCAGTTGTTAAACAACTGCTTATTATTAATATTATATTTTTTATTGGTTCTCAGTTAGTGCCAATATCATACGAGTATTTCGCGATGTTCTTTCCAGAAAATCCAAGTTTCCGAGTATGGCAGCCTATCACGCATATGTTCATGCATGGCGGGATTATGCATATTGCATTTAACATGTTTGCATTGGTTTCTTTTGGATCTGCTTTAGAACATTTTTGGGGAGGTAAAAAGTTTTTATTTTTTTACATCTCTTGTGGTTTGGGTTCGGCATTGCTTCATACAGCGGTAAATTATTACTTTTTTGAGGATACAATTAATATCTTGACTGCTAATGGTTATCATAAGGCTGATATTTTGAATATTTTAAGTCAAGGAAAAATAGATACTAGATGGCAGACTTTAGTAAGTGCACCTCAATTTGATGGGTTTACAAGTGCTTATATAGGAACTGTTGTTGGAGCTTCTGGTGCTATTTACGGTTTGCTTACGGCATTTGCTTTTATGTTTCCAAATGCAGAATTGGCACTTTTGTTTATTCCAGTTCCAATCAAAGCTAAATACTTTGTTCCTGGGCTTTTATTAATGGATTTGTTTTTAGGTGTTAAAGGGACTTCTCTGTTTGGAGGTGGCGGTACCGGTATAGCGCATTTTGCCCACGTTGGAGGTGCGATTACTGGTTTTTTAATGATGTGGTACTGGAAAAAAAATCAGTTTAATAACAACCGTTGGAATTAATTTTTAACTTTAAAGTACGAATTCTAAAATAGAAGAATTTTTATGAATATTCTAGACGATTTAAAATTACAGTATAGATTGGGTGGTATCGCTATGCGAGTTATGTATTGGAACATAGCATGTTTTATTGTATCACTTATCTTTTTCTATCAATTTTCAGTAGGTCAGTTTGCATTTCCAAATTGGCTGGCTTTGTCGTCAGATCCTCAGGTTTTTATGTTTAAACCTTGGACTTTTTTAACGTATGCATTCTTTCACGACGGATTTTTCCATCTGTTATTCAATATGATGGTGCTTAATTTTGCGAGCACATTGTTCTTGACTTATTTTACTCAAAAACAATATTTAGGATTATATCTTTTAAGTGCTCTTTTTGCAGGAGTTGCTTTTGCGCTGAGTTTTTATTTTTCTAATATCAGCGGTTCCATTGTTGGAGCTTCTGCTGCTATTATGGCTATTTTGGTGGCCGCGACGACTTATTCTCCTTTGATGAATGTGCGTTTGTTTCTTTTTGGAAATGTGAAACTCTGGCATATAACAGCTGTTATTCTAATTTTAGATTTAATGCAGTTCCGTTTAGGAAATATGGGCGGACACATTTCGCATCTTGCTGGTGCTTTCTTCGGATTTGCTTATATTAAATTACTTCAAAACGGTACAGATTTAAGTATCGTTGTTTCTAAAACGTTAGATTTCTTTGTAAATCTTTTTAGAAAATCTCCTACGACCCCATTTACAAAAGTTCATAAAAATTACAAAAAACCTACAGAAAAAACGACATCAAGAATTGTTACGAAAGATAAAACGCAACAGCAGATTGATGAAATTTTAGACAAAATAAGCCAGTCGGGATACGATTGTCTGACAAAGGAAGAAAAAGAGTTTTTATTTAAAGCTGGAAAATAAACTTGTAGGAGACTTAAATATGAAAAACCTTTCTTGGTTTAATAAAATAATGTTCTTTTTGAACATAGTGCTGACCGTGCTTACATTTAGCGTCTATGTTTTACCTTTTTTAGCACCTAAAAGTTTTCCGCTTTTATCGGTGCTTACTTTGTTTATGCCCGCCTTTTTTGTGGCCAATATATTGTTCTTTATCTATTGGGGAATTCAGTTTAAAAAACGTCTTATTTTGTCTGGTTTGGTTCTGCTGACCGGAATTACATTCATCAGTAAGTTTTATAAGTTTTCTGGGAAAGAGTATGTAAAAGACGAAAAGGATTTCTCTGTAATGAGTTACAATGTACGTCTTTTTAACGTTTTTAAGTGGCTGGATCGAGATGATATTCCTTCAAATATTAAAGCTTTTATAGACGAAAAAGATCCTGATATTTTGTGTATTCAAGAGTACTCCAATTCGGCGCATTTGGATTTAAAAGTATATCCGCACCGTTATATTTTTATTGATGGGAAGAAAATTAAAACTGGTCAGGCTATTTTTTCTAAGTTTCCTATTATTGATCAAGGAAATATCATTTTCCCTAAGTCAGACAATAATGTAGTTTATGCTGATATTAAGCGCGGAAAAGATGTTATTCGTGTTTATAATATGCACTTGCAATCCATTAAGATATCTCCAGATGTAAGCGAGATTTCTGATGATATTGATAATGTGAATCAGAAAAAATCACAGCGTATTTATGCTAGAATTAGTAAAGGTTTTACGCAACAACAAGAGCAGGCTGAAATTTTTAAAGAGCATATCAAGAAATGCAATTACCCAATTATTATTTGTGGAGACATGAATAATAGTCCGTTTTCTTATGTTTACAGAAGTATCAAAGGCAAGCTAAAAGATGCTTTTGAAGAAGCTGGAAAAGGTTTTGGTGCAACTTATAAGTTTAGATATTACCCTGCAAGAATCGACTACATTTTTACAGACAGTAAAATGAAAGTAAAGCAGTTTGAAAGCTTTTCTGACTTTGAAAATTCAGATCATTATCCTATTATGACAAGACTTTCGGTGGAATGATTTATTGGTTGAAAGTCAAAAGTCAAAAGTGGAAAGTTAAAGGTTAAGATTATATGAGAACTCATAACTCATAATTCACAACTCATAATTTAAATTATTTTCTGTGTCTTTAAATAATCCATTGCAAATTTACCTTCATTAAAAAGCAAATCTAAAACACTTAAATTGTTGATAAATCCATGTTTGTCATCAAATACTTGAGTGTATTTTTCAAAAGAATTAGTGTCTTTTTTACCGTTAGCCAAATATCTGAAATCGGTAAGATCAGCAACTTCATGAAAGTATTCTGTAGTTTTTCCGAATTCCAGTTTCATTCGAAGGCATTTCGTCACAACATCTAAGACTTCGAAGTTTAAATCCATCAAAAATTGGTGTTTTTTCTCGAAAATAGGAGTAATATCATCTTCGAAATACTCAAAGAAAGGTGAGCTTCTGTATGCGGCTTCAAGCGATTTAAAATGCTGTTTCTGCCAGTCAAATTCGTTTTCGATTAAAATGTCTTTGGTCTTTTGATGCGCTGCTTTAGAATGCTTAACAGGAATATTTAATAATTGAATTCCATTCGGACTATAAATATATGTCCTGTTTCTATTAGTCTGTTTCTGAAAATTGTCTTCCATTTCAAAAGTAATACTGTCAGATTGTGCTATAACAGCAAAATGACTAATAGATGGGAAATAAGTTGGAAGTATTAAGGAATTCATAGTTTTAATTCTTGTTTAAACGTTTCAGGTTTCAAGTTTCAAGTTTTTGTGTGAACTTGAAACTTGAAACCTGAAACAAAAATAACTTATTTTTTATTATGCTTTATTTTCTCTTCTTTTTTTCCAGATAAAATCTCCAACGAAATAAATAGCTAGAAGTATTAGGAAGTATTTAAAGTAAGAGTGAGGCTGACCTTCGCCATCTACAGTTGTAAATACTCTGCTCCAGCGAACTTTGTTGATGCCTTTACCGTTAGTGTCCCAGCTCATCCAAATGAATACTGGTTTTCCTACGATATGATCTTCTGGTACATACCCCCAGTAACGGCTATCTTCAGAGTTATGACGGTTGTCTCCCATCATCCAGTAGTAGTTCTGTTTGAAAGTGTATGTTGTTGCTGGTTTTCCGTTAATTATGAATTTTGAACCTTGCAATTCTAAGGTGTTGCCTTCGTAATTAGTAATAATCTCTTTGTAAAAAGGAAGAGATTCATTTGTTAATGCAACTGTTTTTCCAGCCTCAGGAATATAAATTGGTCCCATATTGTCTTGGTTCCATTTGTTGATGTGAGGGAAAATGTCGTTGTTGTCTCCTGTGTCTACTTTTCTGATTACTGCTGTAACTCCAGGAGTGTTTTTAAATCTTTCTGCTCCAGCTTCTGTTAAGGCTCCTAGATAAAGAGTGTCTCTTTTTTCTGTTCTAAAACCTGCTGGGTCTGTAATGTCTAATTCTTTGAAAATAGTTTCAAAATCAATTGGTGTTTTTCCGTCCAATGCTACAGCGTATGAATACTGTGGTTTCGCTCTTTCTGGTAAAACTAACTTTTTACCGTTAATAAAAACATAACCGTCTTTTATTGATAAACTGTCTCCAGGAATACCAACGCATCTTTTTACATAATTTGATTTTTTGTCAATTGGTTTGATAACTCCAGGTCTTCCTTTTGGCTCAAAGAAATAGTGAACCGTATCGACAGGCCAGTTAAAGACGACAATATCACATCGATTTATTTTCTGAATAGCAGGTAGTCTTAAGTATGGTAATTGTGGCCAGCTTAAATACGATTTGCTTTTTGTCATAGGAATAGAGTCGTGAACCATTGGCAGTGCAACAGTTGTCATAGGGACTCTAGGTCCGTAGTTTAATTTGCTTACAAATAAGAAATCTCCAATCAATAAAGATTTTTCTAAAGACGATGTCGGAATAGTGTAAGGCTGTACAACATAAGTGTGTACTAATGTTGCTACGATGATGGCAAATAATAAAGAACTAACAGTATCTGCAGCTTTATTTTCTGGAGTTAGTTTACGGTCTTTATTGTATTCTAATTTGTGAGTATAATTGACCACATAGATATAAAAACCTAAAGTAAAAAGACCTAGAATAGTATCTAAAGTTGATTTTTTACCAAATGTTCTTAGCGTTTCTACCCATACAACAGGAAACATAATCAGGTTGATGATCGGAATAAAAAGCAATATTGTCCACCATGTCGGACGCCCGATGATCTTCATTAAGACGATAGAATTGTATACCGGAATTGCTGCTTCCCAGCTTTTTCTTCCCGCTGCCTGATATAATTTCCATGTTCCAAGAAAGTGAATAATTTGAACGGCTAGAAAAAATACGAACCAAGAGTAAAATGTCATAATATTGTATTTTAAGTTTCAAATTCAAGCTTTTAACTACCTTGAATTTTGGTCAATTTATTGTAAGTTTAGTACATCTTTCATAGAGAAAATTCCTTGTTTTCCTGCTAGCCATTCTGCTGCAATAACAGCGCCAAGGGCAAAACCTTCACGGTTATGGGCAGTATGTTTAATTTCGATACTGTCAATCGCAGAATCGTAATTTACAGTATGAGTGCCAGGTACTTCTCCAATTCTTTTTGCTTCAATATGAATTTCGTTTGCTTGTGCTTCTTCTAAAGTCCAGTTAGCGTAATTGCTGTTTTCAATAACGCCTTGAGCTAAAGAAATAGCTGTTCCGCTTGGAGCATCAAGTTTGTGAATATGGTGAATTTCTTCCATCGAAACTTTATAAGAATCGAATTGCTTCATGATTTTGGCTAAATATTCATTTAATCCGAAAAAAATATTTACTCCTAAACTGAAATTTGAACTAGAAATGAATCCTCCTTTTTTCTCATTGCAAAGCGCAATCATTTCATCATAATGTTCTAACCATCCAGTAGTTCCTGATACCACAGGAACATTTGCATTGAAAGATGCAGAAATATTGCTTACAGCTGCAGATGGAACACTGAAATCGATGGCGACATCGGCAGTCGAAAGTCCGTCATAGGTGTTAAATTCATCTTTCTTTAAAACTATTTCATGACCTCTTTCTAAAGCAATTCTTTCAATTACTTTACCCATTTTTCCGTATCCTAAAAGCGCAATTTTCATTATGATTTGTTTTTGATTTTTTAAATAGAATTTAATCTATTAAAACTTATAGTTAAAGGTTAGTCCGACATTTGGTTTAAAAGTTACATCGTCGGGATAAATTTCTGGACGCATTGAGAGTCTTTCGTTTACATTAAACTGTATCAAAGCGGCGTCAACATTGGCATCAATGATGTTTAATACATAGAAGCCAACTACAAATAAGGCAGATAAATCTCTGTTTCTTTGATAGAATTTCTGTCCTTCAATAAGTCGATTGTCATCCAAAAATTTGTAATTATCATCGTTGTAGCCTTCTAATCTTCGTTTGTAGGCATCGCGATAATCGTGGTATTTTTTATTGTTGTCTATGTAAAAATATAAACTTGTTCCGATTGCTCCGTAAACCAATGGGATTTTCCAATATTTCTTGTTGTATGCTTGACCTAGACCAGGTAAGACAGCAGAGTAAAAGGCTGCTTTTGCTGGCGTAAGTGGGTCTATCTCTTCTAATGTAGCGGTGTCTTTTACGATCAAAACCGTGTCTTTTTTTGCCTGGGCAAAAAGAGAAACGGTTCCTGTTAGAAAGAACAATAGACCAATGGGGACAATTTTATTCACTATCCGTTTATTAATTTCATAATTCTGTTAAAGTCAGCTTCAGAATTAAATGGAATTGTAATTTTTCCTTTTCCGTTGCCGGCGACTTTTATATCAACTTTTGAGCCAAAATAATCATTAAAACTGTTTTTTTGAGTTTCTCTAATTACGAATGCAGCATCAGCTTTTGGTTTTCCATCGGCTTTTGGCTGTAAGCCTTCGTGGTAATTTTTAACTAAAGCTTCTGTTTCACGAACTGATAAATTTTGGCTAACGATTTTTTGATAAATATCGGTTTGAACGTCTAGATCTTCAATATTGATAATTGCTCTACCGTGCCCCATACTGATAAAACCATCACGAATACCTGTTTGGATAATCGGATCTAATTTTAAAAGGCGTAAATAATTGGCAATTGTCGAACGTTTTTTACCAACTCTTTCGCTCATTTGTTCTTGAGTTAATTGAATTTCGTCGATTAAACGTTGGTAGGATAAAGCAATCTCGATTGGATCTAAGTCGTGACGTTGGATGTTTTCAACCAAAGCCATAACCAATGATTCGTTGTCATTTGCAATACGAATATAAGCAGGAACATGAGTTAAGCCTACTAATTTAGACGCGCGAAGACGACGCTCTCCTGAGATTAACTGATATTTATTAAAATCTAATTTACGAACAGTAATAGGTTGAATTACACCAAGTTCTTTAATAGAAGTGGCTAATTCGCGTAATGATTCTTCATTAAAATTGCTTCTAGGCTGAAACGGATTTATTTCAATCGCACTAATTTCAAGCTCTATAATATTTCCAACAACTTTATCAGCATTTTTATCTTCTACTGATTTAATGTCGTTTTCCGGATCTTTTAATAGTGCAGATAATCCTCTTCCTAAGGCTTGTTTTTTAATTACTTTTGTCATAAAAACTATTTGCTGTTTTTCTTTATAATTTCTTGTGCTAAATGTATATAGTTTACGGCGCCTTTGCTTGTTGCATCATAATTAATGATACTTTCTCCAAAACTCGGAGCCTCACTTAATTTTACATTTCGCTGAATTACAGTGTCAAAAACCATATCGTTAAAGTGTTTTTGAACTTCTTCTACAACCTGATTTGATAAACGTAATCTTGAATCGTACATTGTTAATAACAAACCTTCAATGTCAAGATCTGGGTTGTGTATTTTTTGAATACTTTTAATAGTGTTCAATAATTTTCCTAATCCTTCAAGTGCAAAATATTCACATTGAATAGGAATAACTACAGAATCTGCTGCTGTTAAGGCATTCAAGGTTAACAAACCTAAAGAAGGAGCACAGTCGATAATGATGTAATCATATTCTTCTTTTGCTTCTTCCAATGCTTTTTTAAGCATGTATTCGCGGTTTTCTTTGTCAACCAATTCAATTTCGATAGCAACAAGGTCGATATGAGCAGGGATCACGTCAACGTTTGGAGCTGTACATTTTAAAACGGCTTCTTTTGGTGTTACAGTATGCTCAAGTATTTGGTAAGTTCCAGTTTCAACTGTTTCTACGTCAATTCCAAGACCAGATGTAGCATTGGCCTGTGGATCAGCGTCGATCAACAATACTTTTTTCTCTAAAACACCTAATGAGGCAGCAAGATTTACTGATGTAGTAGTCTTTCCAACGCCTCCTTTTTGATTAGCAATAGCAATGATTTTGCCCATTTATTTTCTGAATTTTGAACCGTAAAAATACAATTATTTATGGTTTCTGAAAATCTATTTTGTTAACATTTAAGAAAGTTTGATTAATCGGGGTTTCATGGGTGTTTGGCAGAAAATAATTTTAGTTATAAATAAAAATATGATAAGATTTCAGAGCAATTTTGTTGATATTCTTGCCACAAAAGTGCGAGAATTGAATTTTACTTCAAAAAAGGTCTTATTTTAAAATTTCAATAGTGACATAAACCAAACCGCTTTTTTTATTAGATGCAATTTCCATGAAAGCTCTTTTGCTTAGGTCAATTTCCCGTCCTTTTATAAAAGGGCCTCTATCTGTAATTTCTACTATCGTAAATTTCTTGGTCTGTTCGTTTGTTACTTTTAATATAGTGCCAAAGGAAATTTTTTTGTGTGCAGCCGTGAGTTCATTATTGTTAAATCTTTTACCGCTTGCTGTTTTTCTTCCGTTGAATTTATCATGATAGTATGAAGCATGTGCGTTTTGTTTGTACAATATGCTTTTTCTAGTTGAAGCGCATGAAGCAATGGGAGTAATGTTTTTTTGTTGTGCGATTCCAACGGCAGAAAAAAATAAGGCAATAGACAGTATGATCTTTTTCATTTTATTTTCTCGTTCTATTTACGGGCAAAAAAAGACTATTAAAGAAAAACAGATATGTTCGATAAGTTTTATTTGTGTTAGAAAAAGACAAAATTTTGAGGTTTTGTAGTGTTTTTGATAAGAAAATTGAGCTCGGAAACGGACGTCTAGGTTTGAGATTATTGCTATTTTGGGCTTTCTTAAAACTACAATTATTACAATCTATCAAACCACAAAATGAACATTCTTATGAGTAAAAAAGTAATCTCATTATTGACAGTATTTACGTTTATCATGCTTTTATGCAGTTTTGCTTCGCCTTATTCGGATAACGAAAAAATAGAAGGAAATAAAAATATAGAGCGTAAAATTGTTTACAACAAAAAGAAACATAATATCACATTATCATGGTCGGCTTTTGGCTCTTCTGGAAATTATATCATTACCAGAGGGGGCAGCCGTTTGGCATCTGATTTTGTATCGGTAGGATCAACTTCTAAATTGACATTTGCTGATAATAAGCCAAATGCAGATAAATATGAGAACTATTATAAAGTAAGCCGAAATGATATCACAATTATCATTTCGCTCGAAAATCAGATTTTTGGTGATAATATGTATTTCTATGATAGAAAACATGAAAATGCTGAAACGGCTAGAAATGATATTAATTCGCAGTTTAGCAGTATCGGTTTAGGCGGTGCAAATGGTGAGTGGACAACAAAACGTCAGGCGTATTATTTTAAGCCAAATTTAAGCGGACAAACCTATGATATTGGCGGATCAGGTTCTGCATCGTCGGCGGAGGCAAATGCTATAGAATTAGGGTTTTATTCTCATATTGGAGGTTTGGGTAAAGTACCGTCAGATGTTAAACTGGGGGCAATTTTTACAAGGCCTCATCTTTCGGGGGGAGCAAATGCTACTTGTACATTTTGGCGTTCTGTAGAAAATGTAGAAGTAATGCGTGATTTCTCTTGGACTGTTTCTCAATCAACCAGTGCACGAAGATTATTGATTGAAAGTACATCAAAATATATTTCGGATATTGGAGATACAAACTTTTGGGGCAGCGGTGGTTTCATTGCAGATGCTCATTATACAACTTCGAGACCAAATTGGGCAGGACAGCAACAATGGTATACTAGAAATACAGTTTTTCCGTCAGGTTCTGGAGCTATGGGAGGTTCGTACAATATGGTTTGGCAGGGTTGCGTAAATCCTCCGCAAGCAAATGATTCTAATTCTCCAATTTCGACAACGCCAATTATTAGAGAAAAACCTTTTCTTTTTATTGGAGATGATGGAGAATATAAAGTGTTTGTTCCTTTATGGCAAAAAGATCGAGTGGGAGTTTCCTGGTCAGCCGCAAATATGGGAGAAGGGAAAGTTCAAGATTTGATTGAGAGCTGGTACGTGGCCAAAGAAGGGGATACCGATGTAGAGATTAATGCAGCATTGAAAGCTGGTAAAAATATTTTTTTCACTCCTGGACATTATGCATTGAATGCTCCGATTCAGGTGAATAGAAAAGACGCTATACTCCTTGGGGCTGGTATTGCTTCGGTAACACTAGAGCCTACAGAAAAAAATACTTGGGGATGTATTTATGCAGATGATAAAGACGGAATTATCATTGCCGGACTTTTGATGGATTCATTTAATAGTACTACCTATCAAGTTAGAATTGGTAATGAAGGGGCAAATGCAGATCATAGCGCAGATCCTATTCTGCTTAGCGATATTACATGTAGAGTTGGAGGGGTTCAATCAAAAAATATTCAGATTCAGGCTTCCATGCAAATAAATAGTAATAATGTTGTAGGAGATCATTTCTGGTTGTGGCGTGCCGATCATGGTTCACAGAAAGGCGGTGATGCACGCTGGAAAAGAGATAGATGCAAAAACGGACTTATTGTTGGAGGAAATGATGTGACATTGTATGCATTATTTGTTGAGCATTTTCAGGAATATGAAGTGTTGTGGCTTGGAGAACGCGGGAGAACATTTTTCTTTCAGAACGAACCGCCATATGATGCTCCGAATCAAGCAAGCTGGAGTAGTCAGGGCGGAAGAGTTGATGGTTATGCGGCTTTTAAAGTAGCGAACACCGTAAAAGAACATCATACAATAGGAATGGGGTCTTATGCCGTTTTTACTGGTACTGATGGGAATGTGAATAAGAAAAATGGTTTTGAAGCACCTAATAGTCCAAATGTAAAACTAGAGAAAATGTGTATTACTCGTTTTGCTGGACCAGGTAATATTCAAAATGTTATAAATGGTGCGGGTGGAAGCACAGCAACTGGTGCAAAACATGTTGCATTATATAATAATGGTGAAGGAATACAGCCTTTTGATGAAGAATTTACCCTGCCTAATAAAGAATCTTATCCTGTTTATATAAGTATGGAATAATAAACTTAGGTATTACTTTTTTTTAATATAAGCCTCTAAAGATCGATTGATTTTTAGAGGCTTGTTTTTTATATAGCCCGCGGTTTCAACCGCGGGGAACGTATCGTGAATAGTATAATGTGTCCCGTGGTTGAAACCACGGGCTATGTTTTAAAATTGCGTAAAATTTAGAAAACTATAATATTGATTATGGTTTTCAATTTATTGCAAAAAAAAAGTCTTTTCATTTTTTGAAAAGACTTTTGTCGGGGTGGCAGGATTCGAACCTGCGGCCTTCCCGCTTTAAGGCGGGACGCGATAACCGTTCTACGCTACAGTTGATATTCAAAATTTATGTCTTGAAGATATCTTTTTGCACCACGTTTTTTTATTTTGTTTTCTAAAGTCACTGCTTCAGACCTTGAGTCTAATTGAATTGTATAAATGATTTTCCATGGAGCACCATTTTTTGTAGATAATGATTGTCCGTTATTATGTCTTCTAAGTCTGTCTTCGATATCATTTGTTTGACCGATGTAAAACTTTTCCTTGGTAGTGCTGTAAACAATATAAACGAAAAACATAAAATAGATTTTAAATAAAAAAGCCGAACATTTCTGTTCGGCTTTTGTCGGGGTGGCAGGATTCGAACCTGCGGCCTTCCCGCTTTAAGGCGGGACGCGATAACCGTTCTACGCTACAGTTGATATTCAAAATTTATGTCTTGAAGATATCTTTTTGCACCACGTTTTTTTATTTTGTTTTCTAAAGTCACTGCTTCAGACCTTGAGTCTAATTGAATTGTATAAATGATTTTCCATGGAGCACCATTTTTTGTGGATAGTGATTGGCCGCTATTGTGCCTTCTCAATCTGTCTTCGATATCATTTGTTTGACCGATATAGAATTTTTCCTTTGTAGCGCTGTAAAGAATATAAACGAAAAACATAAGGTTGGAATTAGAAAAGAAAAGCCGAACATTTCTGTTCGGCTTTTGTCGGGGTGGCAGGATTCGAACCTGCGGCCTTCCCGCTTTAAGGCGGGACGCGATAGCCGTTCTACGCTACAGTTGATATTCAAAATTTATGTCTTGAAGATATCTTTTTGCACCACGTTTTTTTATTTTGTTTTCTAAAGTCACTGCTTCAGATCTTGAGTCTAATTGAATTGTATAAATGATTTTCCATGGAGCACCATTTTTTGTAGATAATGATTGTCCGTTATTATGTCTTCTAAGTCTGTCTTCGATATCATTTGTTTGACCGATGTAAAACTTTTCCTTGGTAGTGCTGTAAAGAATATAAACGAAAAACATAAAATAGATTTTAAATAAAAAAGCCGAACATTTCTGTTCGGCTTTTGTCGGGGTGGCAGGATTCGAACCTGCGGCCTTCCCGCTTTAAGGCGGGACGCGATAGCCGTTCTACGCTACAGTTGATATTCAAAATTTATGTCTTGAAGATGTCTTTTTGCACCACGTTTTTTTATTTTGTTTTCTAAAGTCACTGCTTCAGACCTTGAGTCTAATTGAATTGTATAAATGATTTTCCATGGAGCACCATTTTTTGTAGATAATGATTGTCCGTTATTATGTCTTCTAAGTCTGTCTTCGATATCATTTGTTTGACCGATGTAAAACTTTTCCTTGGTAGTGCTGTAAAGAATATAAACGAAAAACATAAAATAGATTTTAAATAAAAAAGCCGAACATTTCTGTTCGGCTTTTGTCGGGGTGGCAGGATTCGAACCTGCGGCCTCCTGCTCCCAAAGCAGGCGCGATAACCGGGCTACGCTACACCCCGAAGATGTAATTTTTATTGTAGTGCCCGAAAGCGGATGCAAAGATATAAATAAATTTGATTTGTAAAAGGAAAAAATGAAAATAAATAAAACTTATTTTGATATAGCTATTTCAGATTTATTTTCGGCGATATTTTTTATAATAAAGTTTACATTTGCAACTCAAAAAAACTATTACTATGTCAAATACAATCGAAAAAATTAAATGCCTTATTATAGGTTCTGGCCCCGCAGGTTATACTGCAGCTATTTATGCGGCTAGAGCTAACATGAATCCAGTTCTATATCAAGGAATGCAACCTGGCGGTCAATTGACTACTACTAATGAGGTTGAAAACTTTCCAGGTTATGTAGATGGAGTTACAGGACCAGAAATGATGATTCAGTTACAGGAACAAGCAAAACGTTTTGGTGCAGATATTCGTGATGGATGGGCTACAAAAGTTGATTTTTCTGGAGATATTCATAAAGTTTGGATTAATGATACAATCGAATTGCACTGTGAAACTGTAATTATTTCTACAGGTGCTTCGGCTAAATACTTAGGATTGCCATCAGAACAACACTATTTAAATATGGGTGGTGGAGTTTCTGCATGTGCGGTTTGCGACGGATTCTTCTACAGAAACCAAGATGTTGTAATTGTTGGTGCTGGAGATTCTGCTTGTGAAGAAGCACATTACTTGTCTAAACTTTGCAAGAAAGTAACGATGTTAGTTAGAAGCGATAAATTCAGAGCTTCTAAAATTATGGAAGAGCGTGTTCGTAAAACTGAGAATATCGAGATTTTAATGCATCACGACACAGTTGAAGTTTTAGGAGACAACAATGTAGTTCATGCCATTAAAGCTTTAAACAAAACAACTGGCGAAACAATCGAAATTCCTGCAACTGGTTTCTTCGTAGCAATTGGACACAAACCAAACACAGATATTTTTAAAGATTATATTTCTCTTGACGAAACAGGATATATTATAAATACTCCTGGTACATCTAAAACAAATGTTGACGGTGTATTTGTAGCAGGAGATGCTGCAGATCATGTATACCGTCAGGCAATTACTGCTGCTGGAACAGGATGTATGGCGGCATTGGATGCTGAAAGATATTTGGCTTCAAAGGAATAAGTTAAAAGGTTCGGGTTTCAAGTTGTAGGAACGCTGAAATCTTTGTGAGTTGTCCTCAAAAAGGTTGACTCGATTTGTAATATAAAATTAATTAAACCGGAACAGAATTATTTTTGTTGCGGTTTAATTTTTTTAAGATGTTATTCATTCCGTAGGAATGTCTGCTTGGTAGATTTTTTAATTAGATTCACAGGTATACGTTCCTTAGGAACGTTTGATTATGTTTACAGCATCATTCATTCCGTAAAAAAGGTGTCCCTACAGGACACTATGTAAATACATAATTATTTTTTCTACCGACCAGATATTCCTAACGGAATAAAAAATCCCAGTCTAAAATTTTAGACTGGGATTTTCTTTTTTGTTATATTATTTTTAAACTTTAAAAGCTTACAATGTCGTTGCTTTTGCTTTTGTTGCGCCTGGTTTTTTTATCAATTTAGCCTCTTCGCTAAAGCGTGTAAGTTCTATTTTTGGATCACCATATAATGAAATTTCAGACTTGTCACCAGCAGCTATTGCAATAGTGGTATCTGCTAAAATTGTAGCAACGGCAGAACCTTCAGCTGTTACGTTTGCGTCTTTCAAAGTGAATTTTGTTCCTGTGAAAATAGAATTATTATCTAATCTAATTGTAGCTTTTTCTGCAATACCTTCAATTGCAGCGGTCGCTTTCTGATACAAATCACATTTGAATTTTACAGCAGAAACTAATGTTTTAACTGCGGCATTTTTGCTCAATTGTAAATTTCCGTCTTCGGCCTTTAAGTTTAATTCTGTTCTAGATTTATCATCTGCAATTAAAGTGAATTTTTTTGAATTCACATTCAAGTACAATTTAGAAAAATCAAGACAATTCATTGTAATGTCATCCAATTGCAATTCTTGAATAGCATAAACTATCGCTTCGTTTTTAGTGATTACTTTATTTAACGATTTTGTATAAGTAACCTTGACAGAAAGTTTCTTGAAAATTGTAGATTCTTTATTAGTATATAATCGAAGTGTTTTTTCTCTTAAATCCATTCCTACAATATCGTGCAGGTTATCATCGGCTTCAATTTTAATTTCGTTTTTCTCTCCTTGTTCTAGATAAACTTCTAGGTTATCATCGACTTCAAGGGCATCAAAACTTCCAACTTCTTTTATTGAGGTAGTTACAATTTTAGAGCCTTTAATTTTTTCTCTTTTTTGAGCGAAAGTCAGAGTCGTAACAAATAATAATAAGAGTAGGGCGGTACTTTTTTTCATTAATTCTAGATTTGATTTTGACAAATATAAAAAAATCATCCACTTTTGATGAATGATTTCGTTTATATTTAACAGTTGCTTTTTTAGCTTTTGCTTACGCTTCCTCCAGAACTTGAAGATTTTTCAACCGTTTTTGGATTGCCGCTGTAGTTAATATTTCCTCCGCTAGAAGCGTCTGCTTTTAAGCTTAAGATCGGCTGTACCGAAACTGTTCCTCCACTAGATGCATCTGCATGAACATCATTTGCTATTAATTTTTCAGCATCAATACTTCCTCCACTTGATACCGAAGTCGTAAGGCTTAAAGCTTTGCCTTCGATATCTATAGAACTTCCGCTTCCAGCATCTATAGCGATTCTATCAGATTCAATATTCATATCCATCGATGCTGCGCTCGAAGCTTCCAAAGTAACATCTTCACCTTGAACAAGCCCGTCAGTTTCAACACTTGAAGCGCTTGAAGCTTCTATTTTATGAACAACAGGCATTTTAACTGTTACCTTTTTTGATGTAATGTTACGGAAAGAGCTGTATTTGCATTCAATAATAAGAGTTCCGTTTTCTACTTTAGTAACAATTTCTTTTTGAAGATTGTCATCAGCCTCAACTGTAATTTCTGTAGCATCAGATTGTACAACAACCACATCTATGGCGTTGCTTACAGAGATATTTTTAAACTCTCCTTGAACAGTTCTTTTTTCTGTTGTAACATTTCCGCTTCCTTCAATTGCATTCATGTTAAAATTACATGAAGCAAACAATAAAGCTGTAACAGTTGCAATTATAAATTTCGTAATATGTATGATTATTTTTATCATGGTTTAGTTAGTTTTGATTACCACTCCGTTTTTATCAATAGTTAATTTTCCTTTTTTTCCGTTTAAAACTTCTTTTCCGTTAATTTTAACCGAAACCTCTTTTATAGTGTCAGTATCATCAATGGCATCATTAACTTCTTCGTTTATATTCTCGTAGTCAATTTCATCGCTGTCATTGTCCTCATCAGCAGGGCAGTTTAGACATTTTACTTTAGATCCTACAACTTTGTAATTGTAATCTCCGTTGTAATTCAGTTCCAAGAAATTGTCGTCTGAGTTATAGTAATCTCTTACAGAAGAATCAGGTTTAACTAATTGCCCTTCTGGTAAGTAAAGATAAATGTCAACTTCTTGTCCTCTGAATTTGTTTTTTACATCTGTCAGAAAATAGTTATCCAAAAGTAAATGATTTCCGTTAATTTGAAACTTATAATTAATTTTTTCTGCTCTTTTTTTAGCATTTGTAAATGAATTTCCTCTTGCACTTTTTTCGATCTGAATAAACGGAGCCGATTCGTCTGTATGTAATACGTGTAAACGTACATCATTAGAATAAATCAATTCGTTGTTTGCAGAATCTTGTACAAATTCGAATTCTCTATAGTGGTTCAAGCTTTTTGTATAATAATCATTGTACTTGAACTTGATGTATAAAGTATCGACAGGTTTAATTGCCAGAACTTTTTTCTCTACTATTTTATTATCGTATGAAATTTCAGTTGCCTGTTTGATTCCAATACTAGTAAGAATTGCAATAGAAATAATCCAAAGAGCCAAAAGCGTATATTTTGTAATGTTTCCAATTGATTTTAAGTTTGGAGATAACAGTTTAAATCCTAAAAGAGTTAAGAAGAAAAACGGAATTCCAACAGCAAAGAACATCAATAAACCAAATGACCAGATAGGATAATCAGTAAAGTTTCCGGCTTCTATAAAGTTTTGCCATGGAAAATCAATAAAGATATTTGTTCCCAAAGTAAAAACTCCAATTAATAATCCGATTAAAACACTAATCCCTGATATGATTAGAATTACTCCTAAAAATTTAGCAAAGATTTTAAAAACCGTCATGACAAAGTCTCCAAATGAACTACTTATTCTCCCAGCTCCCGACTTTACCTGGTTTCCCATTTTGTCATAATCTGCATTTTTGAATTTTTCAGAAAGTGAATCAATTTCTTCGCGAACTTTTTTTTCGATGTTCGAAATAGTTACTGGTTCTCCTGTCATTTCCAATTTTTCAGAAGTTGTAACTGCTTCAGGAGTTACAATCCAAAGAACGAAGTAAGCTAAAATTCCAGTTCCAAAACCTGCAAAAACGAAGATTAAGAATATGATTTTAATCCAAACAGCGTCAATTCCAAAGTAATGTCCTAAACCTGTAGCCACACCTCCAATCATACCTTTTTCTTTATCGCGGTATAATTTTTTGTGTTTTCTTGCACCGTAATTATTGTAAGATTGGTTTGTGTTTTCCTCGTCTTCAATTCGGTAGTCTTCTGGCTGTCCCATTACCGCAATCACTTCGTCAACATCTTTCAGTCCAACAACATGTTTTTCGCTTTTTTGTTTTTCTGTCAGTAATTCAGAAACACGCATTTCGATATCTTTAATGATTTCATCTTGTCCAGATGAGTTGTTAAGTGATCGTTTTATAGCGTCAAAGTAGCGTGTCAATTTTAAGTATGCATCTTCATCGATGTGAAAAAACATCCCGCCTAAGTTAATATTTACTGTTTTGTTCATGACTTATTGATTTTGATTGGTGATTAGATTTACGGCGTCGGATAACTCTGTCCAAGTACCGCTAAGTTCGTTTAAAAAAGTTTGTCCTATTTCGGTTAATCCATAATATTTTCGCGGTGGCCCAGAGGTCGATTCTTCCCAGCGATAATTAAGTAAACCATCATTTTTTAATCTAGTTAACAACGGGTAAACGGTTCCTTCTACAACTAGTAATTTTGCGTTTTTTAAAGTGTCTAATATTTCAGATGTATATGCGTCTTTTTCTTTTAGAACTGATAAGATGCAAAACTCAAGAACACCTTTGCGCATCTGTGCTTTTGTGTTTTCAATGTTCATAATTTCATTTTGTTTTTTTTTGATTGAACAATTCGTTTTTTGATTGATGATGATTTGATTGATGATTGATTTCGAAACTTATATGATTTGATTGATGTTTCGACTATAACTTTTAATTTTTTTAGTGTCACTTTATAAAAGGAATCGTAATTGGATATTTGTATAATTCTCCATTTGAGGCTTTTATCGAAGCGTAGATTACCAAAAAGAATTCAACAAATTTTAATAATCCGAAAAGTATAACAGCTGTTATGGCTACACTTAAAGTTCCAATGTGCCCTTCGAAGTTGAAATTTCTAATTACAAGATTCTCATTGTACATAAATGCTTCGATTGGAATATTTTGTAAAACTACTGTTATAAAAATTGGTATCGCAATAAGCGCTAAAATCAAAGAATAAAGCAAAATGCTTAATTGAAAGTTCAAAGCCTGTTTTCCGTGATGATCTGCAAATTCAGATTTGTCTTTATAGTTGGTCCAAATGATTACCGGAAAAATATAGTTTCCAAACGGAATTATATATTGGCTTAATGTACTCAAATGAGTAAATGCTGCCGTATTCTTTTCTGATGTTTTTTCCATGATGAGTGGTGTTGTTGTTTCCATGATTAAAAGTATATAGTAATTTCTTATGCAAATATATGTCTAAAAGACAGTATCTTGTTTTGCATAGTACTAATTATTAACAAAAATTTAACAAATATTCAAGTAGGAAATTCTGTTTAAATTGCTGAAAATCATTCGGAAGTACCATATTTATTGAGGTTATTTTGATAGTTTAATAATTTATTGTGCGTGCATAGTTTTTTTGTATTTTTACATAAAAAATTTATTCTATGGCACTTTCGGTATCAAAACTTAATAAATTCGTCTTATTCAAATTGCCTTCAGCATACTTTTGCGGAGTGCGTGTAAAAGATATAAACGATAGCAGCTGTACAGTTACAGTAAAACACAGATGGATCAATCAGAATCCGTTTAACTCGATGTATTTTGCAGTTCAGGCAATGGCTGCTGAGTTGACAACTGGAGCTTTGGTGATTTCTCAAATTCAGCAAAGCGGTAAAAAGATTTCTATGTTAGTAGCCAACAACAAAGGTAACTTCACAAAAAAAGCTACGGGACGAATTGCATTTGTCTGCAAAGACGGACATTTAATTGCTGATGCCATCAAAAAAACAATAGAAACTGGAGAAGGACAGACGTTTTGGATGAAATCTATTGGAACAAACGAAGAAGGGGTTCAAGTTTCAGAAATGGATTTTGAGTGGAGTATTCGAGTTAAATAGTTTTGAATCTTTTTGCCACGAATTTCCCAAATTTTCGCAAATTTTTAAGTTGGAAAACTAAATGAGTTATTTAATTTACACAAATTAATTCGCGTTAATTCGCGGAATTAGTGGCAAAGAAATAAATATAAAAAAGGCCTCAAATATTTTTTGAGGCCTTTATCTTGAAATTAGCATTTCAATTATTTTTTAACACAGCAAGATTTTGTGTCTTTTTTGTCTGTTGTTTTTTTACAGCACGATTCTTTTTTGGTTTTGTCTTTTGTTGTTGGTTTTGTGTCCTGAGCCATTACGCCAATAGAAAAGAAAGCAACTGTTACTACGGTGATTACTTTTGTCATTTTGTTTAAATGTTTTTTGTGTTAGAGATTATAATTGGTGAATCAAATATAATTCGAATTCTTATAGCTTATTCTTACAAATTGTTAATGTTTTTGTAAAATCTGTTAATGAGTTGTAAAGTCTCCACTATTGTATTTAATAGTTAAGATTAACCCCAAACCCAATTCCCATATCGCTATCATAATGTGTTGTGATTCCGAAGTTACGACCAACGATATATTTCAATCCGGCCATGTATTCTTTATCAGTATTCCACATTAAATTCATTCTAAGTCTTTGCGAAAGCGGAATATCTTTTCGTTCAAATTGTACTCTTACATTTCCGTCAGTATAAACCTCAACTTGTGCTTTTATGAGCATTGGTAAAGTATATTCGACACCGGCACTAAAAACCGAACGATTGTCTTTGGTGTTTTTTTGACCAAAAAGATTCTGTTCCTGTTCGTCCATTCCCATTTTTCGGTATCGCCAGTCAAAACCAATAAAAGGCATTATCAACTGATTTTTTCCAAAATAACGGCCAATATGAGTTTCGGTTTCATAACCATGTTTATCGTTATAACCCAATCTCCATTCGGTTCCAATGCTCCAACGCGTATTACTGAACATCGCTTCACCATCATTTCCATTTGTGGCAAAATCATTTTCTGCCATAAAATGAAACATTCTGTCATCCATTTTCAACATTTTGAAAGCCATTTCCGGATGATGAATCAACGGATTTGGAGCAGAGTTTTCATAAGTAAAAATCCTTCCCATTCCGGCCATCATGTGGTATAAAATATGACAATGAAAAAACCAGTCGCCATCTGCGTTGGCTTGAAACTCGATCGTATCGGTTTCCATTGGCATAATATCAATCACATTTTTTAGTGGAGAATAATCTCCATGTTCGTTCAGAATTCTAAAATCATGTCCGTGCAAATGCATTGGGTGACGCATCATCGAACCGTTGTATAAAACAATACGAACATTTTCTCCTTTTTTAATTAAGATTTTATCGGTTTCAGAAACCACTTTATTATCCAAACTCCAAACATAACGATTCATATTTCCAGAAAGCGTAAAACGTAATTCTTTTACAGGTGCATCTTTTGGAAGATTAGTTTTAAAAGGAGATTTCAGCATTCCGTAATTCAAAGTTACAATTTCTGAAGTTTCAGTACTGTCGCTTTCCATTTTCATGTCTTCCATGTTATGATTTGAATGATCCATTTTTGGTTTTGAATTTTCACCTTCACCAGAAATTTCAGGATACATTATGGCATTCATGTCCATTTTGTTCAAAGTCATATTCATGCCCATGTCGTTCATTTCGCCGTTCATTTTCATCATATCATTCATCATTTTCATCCCTTCAAAATATTTTAATTTTGAAAGATGATGAACAGGCTGTTTTTCTCCACTTCCTAAAAATAGAGATGCAGATCCCGTTCTATCTTCGGCTGTAGCCAAAAAAGCAAAAGATTTATTATTTTCTGGAACGGTAACGACAACGTCATAAGTTTCAGAAACCGCAATAATCAAACGATCCACTTCTACAGGATCAACATCATTTCCGTCGCTGGCTACAACTGTAATTTTTCCTCCACCGTAAGTTAGCCAGAAATAGCTGGAAGCACCACCATTGGCAATTCGCAATCGAACTTTTGAGCCTGGCTTAAGATTTGAAAACTGCTGTTCGTTTTTTCCGTTGATTAAAAACTTTTCATAGTAAACATCGCTCACATCCATTGCATTCATTCGTTTCCATTCGTTGGTCACTTTGGTCGAAAAATGTCCTTGTTTTATGGCTTCTGCATAACTTTGTGTTGTTCCTTTTTTGATAGCAAACCAATCGTTGGCATTGTGAAGCATTCGCTGAATATTCTCGGGTTTCAAGTCTGACCATTCACTTAAAATAACTGGAATTGTTGGCAAATCGTCAATTCCCTTACGAATAGTTGGATCATCTTTTTTCTTATTGATGATAAAAAGTCCATATAAACCAATTTGTTCCTGAAGACCAGAATGGCTGTGATACCAATACGTTCCGTTCTGAATAATTGGAAAAGTATATTTGTGAGTTGTTCCAGGTTCAATTGGCATTTGCGTCAGATATGGAACTCCGTCTTCTTTATTTGGCAGAAATAATCCGTGCCAGTGCATCGAAGTGCTTTCTTTTTTTAATTCGTTATGCACATAAATTTCTGCAATATCGCCTTCGGTAAAAGTCAAAGTTGGCATCGGAATTTGTCCGTTCACAGCAATCGCCCGTTTTTCTTTACCTGAAAAATTGACAATCGTATCGCGAACATGTAAATCGTAACGCACAACTTTCTGAGCCTTTAGCTGAAAAGCAATTAAAAAAAGGATTAGTATATATTTAATCTTAATCATTAGTTTATAATTTTAAATCAATTGAGAACAATTTAATTTTGTTAAGCTCCGGCGGAGCTAAATATTTATAGAAATTCAATTCCGTTGATATAAAAGAGCTCCAGCGGAGCGAAATATACGATCAATGAAAAAAAGTTGTCGCTCCGCTGGAGCTTTTACGATCGAGACTAATACTATGTCTATAAATATTTCGCTTCTCCGAAGCGTATTTTTTGTCTAATTTTTTTCGCACAGCATCATTTAAATTAGTGAAACGCCATTAACCACATTCCGTATAGTTATTGGGAATGTTTCTATGTGTTTAAAATAATTTCACTCCAACTTACAATTTTAAATTTCTCAATCGCAACGCATTTACGATTACGGATACAGAACTTAAACTCATTGCTACAGCAGCCAACATCGGCGAAAGCAATATTCCTAAAAACGGATATAAAATTCCTGCTGCAATTGGCACGCCTAAAGTGTTATATATAAAAGCAAAGAATAAATTCTGTTTAATATTTGACATTACAGCATGGCTGAGGTTTTTGGCTTTTACGATTCCATTTAAATCGCCTTTTACTAAAGTAATTTTAGCACTTTCAATTGCAACATCAGTTCCGGTTCCCATTGCAATTCCAATGTTGGATTGAGCTAGAGCAGGCGCATCATTGATTCCGTCTCCAGCCATGGCAACGATTTTTCCTTGTGCTTGAAGTCGTTGAATTTCTTTCAATTTATCTTCTGGAAGACAATCTGCCTTAAAAGAACTCAAATGCAAATGTTCGGCAACAGCTTTTGCCGTATTATGATTGTCACCTGTCATCATGATAACCTCAACCCCTTGAGCAATTAATTCTTTAATGGCTTTTGCGCTGTTTTCTTTGATGGCATCGGTAATGGCTACGAAGCCTAAAACGCTTTTTTCAATGGCGATGTACGAAATAGTTTTTCCTAAATTCTGTTCAGAAATTACTTTTTGTTCTAAATCATTAGAAACAGAAGCGCCAATTTCATCCATTAATTTTTTGTTTCCTAAAGCGACACTTATGTTTTCTATAGTTCCTAAAACACCTTTTCCTGCAATAGTTTCAAAACCTTGAACTTCTTTGAATGAACTATTTTTTGCTTTCGCGAAATTGACTACGGCTTGCGCCAAAGGATGTTCGCTATGCTGATTTAGAGAAGCAATGTTTTGAAGCAGAAAATCTTCGTCATTATTTATGGCATAGATTTTTTCTACAGATGGTTTTCCTTCGGTAATTGTTCCTGTTTTGTCGGTAATTAAAACATCAATTTTATTCATGTTTTCCAGCGCTTCGGCATTTTTGATCAGGATTCCGTTTTGGGCTCCTTTTCCAACACCAACCATAACCGACATCGGAGTCGCGAGTCCAAGGGCACAAGGGCAGGCAATAATTAAAACGGCAATCGCATTAATTAATCCGTAAACGTACGCAGGTTCTGGACCAAATTTTGCCCAGACAAAAAAGGTTACAATCGAAATGATAACAACTGTCGGTACAAAATATTTAGAAACGCGATCGGCTAATTTCTGAATAGGAGCACGAGATCTGCTGGCATCATTTACCATTTGGATAATCTGCGACAACATGGTTTCTGAACCAACTTTTTCAGCAATCATAACAAATGATTTTGTTCCGTTTATAGTTCCAGAAATTACGGCATCGCCTGTTTTTTTGTCTACCGGAATTGGTTCTCCCGTTATCATCGATTCATCGATACTGCTTTCACCAGTTGTTATTTTACCGTCAACTGGAATTTTTTCTCCTGGTTTTACACGAAGTAAATCTCCTTTTTTGATATTGTGGATTGAAATCACTTTATCAATTCCGTTTTCAACCAAAGTTGCTTCTGTTGGAGCTAATTTTAATAATTCTTTTATGGCTCCGTTGGTTTGTCCGTGCGCTTTGGCTTCTAATAATTGTCCCAATAAGACTAAAGTGATGATTACCGTTGCAGCTTCAAAATACAAATGAATCGTTCCATGATGCGATTTGAATTCGGATGGAAAAATATCAGGAAAAAACATTCCGACAATACTAAAAAGAAAAGCTACACTTGTTCCAATTCCGATTAAAGTAAACATGTTTAAATTCCAAGTCACGATTGATTTGTAAGCGCGAACGAAAAACATCCATCCTGCATAAAACAAAACGGGAATCGAAAATAAAAGCTGAACCCAATTCCACTTTTCAATAGACATTATATTGTAAAGCGGATTATTCGGAATCATTTCTGACATGGAAATAATGAAAATAGGAAGCGTGAATAAAATCGCAATTTTCATTTTTTTCAATAAATCAGTATAGGTTTTGTTTTCTTCGCTTTCAGAAGTCTGCATCGGAACCAAATCCATTCCGCAGATCGGACAATCGCCCGGTTCGTTTGAAACAATTTCAGGATGCATCGGACAAGTAAATTGTGTTGCAGTTACAGCAACTTGCGGTACTAAATCCATTCCGCAGACTGGGCAATCTCCAGGTTTGTTGTATGTTTTGTCACCTTCGCAATGCATTGGACAATAATAAATGCCATTTGCACTATGCTGATGCACTTTTTTAGTTTCTGTTTTATGATGATTGTGATCATGATGCTCTTTTTTGTGACTAGAGCAGCAAGATTTAACGGCAGTTTCTCCATGATTTTTAGGAGAATCCATTTCAATAGTATATTTTCCAGCTGCAGATAAAACTTCCTGAAACTTTTCAGTAGGAACATGTTTCTCCATTGTTATGGTAGCCGTTGGAGGATTTAAGGTTACTTCTGCCTGAACGCCTTCAACTTCATTTAAAGTTTTCTCTACTTTTTTGCGGCAGCCGTCACACGACATTCCTGAAATTATATATTGATGAGTCATTGTATTGGTTTTTAAGTATTACAATGCAAATTTCCGAAGTAAGTCTGAGTTAGGTTTGTAGAATTTTGGGAATGATTTGTAAGATTTACAAAGATTTTTGTTTCACGCAGATTTTGCGGATTAGGTCAGATTTTTTTTAAGATAATATTAATCTCGCAAAGGCGCAGAGGCGCGAAGTTTTATATTTAATAAGATAATTAAAAATACTCTCCCGCAGATTCAGCAGATTTGGCAGATAAATTAATTGTAAGTATTAAAATTTAAATCTGTTAAATCTGCTGAATCTGCGGGAGAGTAAAAAAAACTTTGCGCCTCTGCGACTTTGCGAGAAATTGACTTTTTTACAAATTCTCTATCTGAATACGCATTTTATCTTTTGATTGTTTGAAAGAAGTAGGAGTAAAGCCTGTAATTTTCTTGAATTGATTGCTTAAATGTGCTACATTACTGTAGTTGAGAATATCGGCAATTTCGCTTAAGGAAAGCTCATTGTAAATCAATAATTCTTTTACTTTCTCAATTTTCTGACTGATGAAATACTTTTCGATTGTGGTGTTTTCGATTTCAGAAAACAGATTGCTCAGCGAATTGTAATCTTGATTTAAGTTTTCTGCCAGATATTCTGATAGGTTGATTTTAAGATCATTGTTCTTATGATGAACCAAATCGACGATTAGGTTTTTTATTCTTTCGACGGTTTTTGTTTTTTTATCATCGATTAAATCAAAACCCAAAGCTTGCAGGTTTTCTAATAAAACTTCTTTTTGTGCATCATTGATTTCTTCTTGTAACTCAACCTCTCCTAATTCTACAGAAATAGGTTGAAGTCCGAGTTTTTCGAACTCAGACTTCACTACCATTTTGCATCTGCTGCACACCATATTTTTGATGTAGAGCTTCATATTTATTTGATCGTTTCTACCACGTTACCACAAGTCAGCATCGAAGAACCGTAGTACGGATTCTTAACTGCTTTTTCTTTGCTTAACCAATCAGCGTCTGCCATTGGGCAATATTGTTTGTAGATTGGTTCACTTGGGCTTGAAACTTTTATTAAATCGTAAGTGCTTTTAGATAGAGATTTAAAAGTCTCACGCTGTTTTTTAAGATCTGTTGTTGCTGAAATACTTTTGGCATCGGCAGTTAATTTTTTAACTACTTTCATCCAAACTGTATGTTCATTGCTTTTTAGTTTGTCCATTTTTACGGCAGTAATAGCAGTCAATAAAGTTGCAGCTTTCGCCGAAGTTAGTTTGCTATCACTTTTAATAAGTGCATCTTTTACAGAAAAATAAGCATCATAAACAGATTGTAATTGAGAATCTGCCATTTCAATTTCTGTTAAGTCAGAATTATTCGTTTTTGCCTGAATCGTATTTGCAGTTAATAATACTGTTACTGCCATTGCTAAAGCTATAATTGATTTTTTCATTGTATATAATATTTGGTAAAGGATTTTTAATTCCTTTAAAATTAATTAAAAAATTTGATTTTAAAAAGACCCAATATGGGCTATCACAAATACAAACAATTATATTTTCGGCTTCAGCCAGATAGAAGTAAATCCTGAAGAAATAGTAGAATTGCTATAGGAAGAAATTGTATTTTTTAACGAAAAATTGAAAACATCGTTTTGTAAATCAAAATCATTTAAAGTTAAAAGAAGGTTTAATGTTGAGGTATTACAGCCTGAGTGACGGCACTTTCCTTCGCAATTATGTTTTTCCTGTTTTGAAGTTTTCTTTTCACAGCATTTTTTAGAACAGCTGTTTTCTTCTTTGGTGGCAATTTCCTTTGAGTTTCCAGTATGGCATGCGTAAGTATAACTCGGGTTCAAAAAGAAACCAAGTGTTATAAAAAGCATTATTATGTGGATTTTCTTGCTCAAAGAAATTGTTTAGAAATGCAAATTTAGCTAAAAATGCTCGAGAAAATTATTTTTTAAGATTTCGATAACTAGAGTTTTTTGAAATCGGTGGGTTTCATGTTTTTACGTTTCTTGAAATAATTGGTCAAATGGCTTTCGTCGGTAAAACCAAATTCATAGGCAATTTGTTTAATAGGCAATTGATTGTTGTGAAATCTTTTTTCGATTAAAGTCAATCTTAAATTATGAATGTATTCACGATAACTGATGCTGAAAGTTCTTTTAAAATAAGCACTAAAATAGGTTTGAGCGATATTAAAATGTTCTGCAATTACTTTTACCTGAACCAATTTTGGCTGATAAATATTCTGATGGATGTAATTGGCTATTTGTTCATTATCCAGATGTTTTGATGTCATCTGTAAATTCATACATCGAATGGTTTCTTTGATCAACCCAAAAATGGAAAGTATCTGATAGAATACAATTGGGGAATTGGTAACATCAATGTACTTGCCATATGTTACAATGTTTTCAACTGTGTTTTTTAAAATCGTTTTGCAAGGTTCATCAAATTTTAAAACTGTTTCTTTTAAAATTTTATCACGCATGAAACTTTCAGGTGTGTGAATCAAGAATTCGTCGCAGGTTAAGTTTTGTTTCGAATTAAAATAATTATCAGTGAATTTTATAAAAATAAAACGAGTGCTTTTTTTAATATCGAAATAATGTTCGTCATCAGGTGAAATCACAAAAAGATCTCCTGCTTTATAATGAAGCAGATTATTATTTATATGATGAATACCGCTTCCTTTCTTTATATAAATGATTTCGTAATATGTATGAGTATGCGGAGGAAGATGAAATTTTTCTTCTTCAAACTCATCCAGAACAAGCGTTTTAAACTGATTTAATTTCGGCATAACTTAATTATACAATTTTATGTCACAAATATACAATTTTTAATTCGCTTAACGGTGTTAATTTTGCGTCGTAGAAATCTATTCCTTTCTACAATAATCAAAATGAAAAAAAGTCTCATTGCACTCTCTTTAGGAGGGTTAACTATTGGAATTACAGAATTTGTAATGATGGGATTACTCCCAGATATTGCTTCAGATATGAAAGTTTCGATTCCGGTTGCTGGATATTTAATTTCGGCTTATGCACTTGGAGTTGTTATTGGAGCACCTTTATTAGTAATCGCAGGAAGAAATTATGCGCCTAAAAAAATGCTATTAATTTTGGCTTTGATGCTGGCAGTATTTAACTCATTGTCTATTATTGCTCCCGATTATACTATTTTATTTGCATCCCGTTTTCTTTCTGGTTTGCCACACGGAGCATTCTTTGGAGTGGGAGCGGTAGTTGCAAGCCGTTTGGCAGATAAAGGAAAAGAAGCGCAGGCAATCTCAATTATGTTTGCCGGTTTGACGATTGCAAACTTAATAGGTGTACCGATCGGAACTTATATTGGTCATCATTTTATTTGGCGTTATACATTTGTATTGATCGCTATTGTTGGATTGCTAACCTTTCTGGCAATTTATTTATGGATGCCAAATCTTGAAAAAGGAGAAAGCGTAAACATGAAAACGCAGCTTCAGTTTTTTAAGAAAACAGAGGCCTGGTTAATTATCGGAATTACAGCAATTGGTTTTGGAGGTTTGTTTGCTTGGATCAGTTATATCGCGCCTCTTTTAATTAATGTATCAAAGTTTTCGCCAGAAGATGTTTCATCAATCTTGATTTTAGCAGGATTAGGAATGGTAGTGGGTAACTTCGTGGGAGGTAAATTGGCAGATCGTTTCTCGCCAGCTCCAACCACTTTAGCTTTATTGCTTGTTATGTCTACCGATTTGGTTTTGGTTTATTTCTTCTCGTTCAATCAATACATATCTTTATTTCTGACTTTCTTAACGGGGGCTATTTCATTCTCAGTGATTGCGCCAATCCAAATGTTGATGATTCGTACAGCAAAAGGAGCAGAGATGATTGCTTCGGCTTCTCTTCAAGGAAGTTTTAATATTGGAAATGCTTTAGGTGCTTTTCTTGGCGGATTGCCTTTGGCGGCAGGATTCAGCTATTCTTCTCCTAATCTTATCGGGGTAGTAATGTCGGTTATCGGAATGGTCATCACATTCGTATTGATGAGGTTACATCAAAAGCAATTGCAGTTGCAGCGCATTTAAGCACTCAGAATTTAATTTTTTTAAGCCCTTAACTTTTGTTTAAGGGCTTTTTTTATGCTTATAAGGATATGAACTTATGGTCAAAATTACTTTTTCTATTGTCTCGGGGGTCTTATTTATAGGTAAAATCGTTGTAAATTTTAGAATATAAAGGAAATCTCTTCATTTTTTTTAGCACTACTTTAACTTTTTAAGTGTAAAAACAACACCTAATAATTTCGTAATAGTTATTGATGTAATCGATTGTTTTTTTTATAAAAATCGAATCAAACGGACAATTAATAAAAATATATTTAATATTTTAAATCGGGATAAATTATATATGTAATAGAAAAAACCGATATAATTTTTAATATGTAATTTTTTTTATGAAATTTTTATGAAATTTTATTTTTCGTTTTAAAAAAATATCTATGTTTGTGTAATCGATTACAACTTTATTTTTAACCTTCGAAATCGATTAAGTTGTAAGATGGAAAACAGAGCAGGAATAAAGCTTTGGAGAGGAGGTAAATAAATTACTGTTAAATAAAAACCACAAATATTAACTATAAAATGAATTGAAAGTAACCACAAAAAACCACTTAAACCAAAAAGAAAAAACTTTTAATAACTTAAACAATCAACCATGAACTTTAAAGAACTATTAAACAAAGGAGCAAATTTTTGCTTTAAACTTGTTTTCTTACTGTGCTTATTGATCGGCAGTCAAGTACACGCACAGGGCACAACGATTGAGGGAACCGTGAAGGATGCTGCGGGACTTTCTCTTCCTGGGGTAAACGTCTTAGAAAAAGGAACTAAGAACGGAACTTCTACCGATTTTGACGGGCATTACAAAATAAAACTAACCAATCCAAAAGCGGTTTTAAGTTTTTCTTTCATCGGATTTAAAAGTATTGACATTTCTGCAGATGGAAAATCGAAAGTAAATGCAACGATGTCTGAAGATTCTAATAATTTAAATGAAGTTGTTGTAATTGGATATGGAACTTCTAAGAAATCTGATTTGACTGGTGCAGTTGCTACGTTTTCTGGAAGCGAGGCACGTAAAATTCCAGTTCCAAACGTAGCAGAAGCTTTAACGGGACGTGTTGCGGGGGTTCAAGTAACTTCTTCCGAAGGATCACCAGATTCAAATGTGCAAATTAGAATTCGAGGAAATGGTTCATTAACGCAAGATGCATCTCCATTGTATATTGTAGATGGATTTCCGGTAAACAATATTAATGATATTTCTTCTTCTGATATTGACACTATGACGATATTAAAAGATGCATCATCTACTGCAATCTATGGTTCTAGAGGAGCTTATGGAGTTGTTATTGTAACTACTAAAAAAGGTAAAGATGGTAAAATTGCTGTAAACTTTAATATGTTCTATGGAATGAAAAAAATGGCTAATACTATCGGTGTTGCATCTCCAGAAGACTATGTAAAATGGCAGTACGAATATGCGATGCTTAAAGATAATACTGATGTAAGCTCTTACGAAAAATATTTTGGAGCGTGGCAGGATTATGATATGTACAAAGGCATGAAAGGAAACAATTGGCAAAAGCAAGTTTTTGGACGTACCGGAGAAGTGCAGAGCCGTGACTTATCTATTCGTGGTGGAAGTGAAAAAATGAATTATAACTTCAATTATGCGCATTATGATGAAAAAGCAATTATGTTGGGATCGGATTTTAATAGAAACAATTTATCTCTTGCATTAAATAGCAAAGCTTCTGATAAAATTGATTTAAGTTTCACGATGCGTTATTCTGATACAGAAATTAATGGTGCAGGTATGAATGAACAAAACGAAGCTTCTTCAGCAGATTCTCGTTTAAAAAATGTTGTAGGATATGCCCCAATTCCAGTTCCAGGTTTGACAACAGATGATACAGATGAGGCAGTTTCTGATAATTTAACACATCCTTTTGTGGCTATTACAGACAACAACCGTCAGCAGTTTAGAAAAAATTTCAACATGTTAGGGAGTTTTTCATGGAAATTCACTCCAGATTTAGTTTTCAAGACAGAATTAGGTTTAGATAACTATAACTATCAAGATTATCGTTACTATGGACGTACAACTTATTACGTGAAAAACACTCCAGCAGCAGAAAGACAAGGAATGCCAGCGATGATAATGGGAGATAGAAAAGATACACGTTTTAGAAATGCAAACACGCTTAACTATGACATGAAAAAAATAGTTGGGGAGGACCATTCTTTAAAATTTCTTCTTGGTGAAGAGTCTATCGATTTTAAAAGAAACGATTTGACAAATACTATTCACGGATTTCCATTATCTTTTGATTTAGATGATGCGAAAAAATTAACCACACAAGGAACTCCAGTTTCAGTTGATAATTTCTACTATCCAGATGATAAATTACTTTCTTTCTTTGGACGTGTAAATTATGACTATAAAGATCGTTATTTATTTACAGCGACATATAGAGCGGATGGATCTAGTAAATTTTCTGAAGGTAATAAATGGGGATTCTTCCCTGCGGCAGCGGCAGCTTGGAAAATATCAGGGGAAGAGTTTATGAAAAATGCAACATGGATTAATTTGCTTAAACTAAGAGTAAGCTACGGTGAAGCGGGTAACAACAATATTCCAACAGGACAGATGGTTCAAAGCTTTGTTTCTACAAATTCTACTTGGATTAATGGCGTTAATAATTATTGGGCATCTTCTAAAATTATGGCTAACCCAGATTTGAAGTGGGAAACTACTGTAACACAAAATATAGGTTTAGATTTTGACTTGTTTAAAAATAAAGTAACAGGATCTGTGGAGTTTTATAAAAACATCACGAAAGATTTATTGATCAATTTCCCAATTTCGGGAGGAGGTTATGATTCTCAATACAGAAATATGGGTGAAGTTCAAAACAGTGGAGTTGAAGCTACTTTAAACCTTAACCTAATTGAAAAAGCTAAATACGGATTAAGCTTATCTTTCAATGCAGGATTTAACACTAATAGAATTAATTCACTTGGCGTGATGAACAATTTTGGATGGGCTTCGGGATGGGCTTCTACAGCCATCGGAAATGACTATTTAGTAAACGTAGGACAGCCAATTGGTATTATGTACGGATATAAAAGTGATGGGCGCTACGAAGTTTCAGACTTTGATTATAATGCAGGAGCATACACTTTAAAAGCAGAAGTGGCAGATGGGACTACAATTGTTGGACCAATGAAACCTGGCGCTATGAAATTAAAGGATATTGATGGTGACGGTAAAGTGAATGCTAATGATCTTACTGTTATCGGAAATGCTAATCCTAAAACTACAGGAGGTTTTGTTCTGAATGGAAATGCTTATGGTTTTGATCTTTCGGCAGCATTTAATTATAGTATTGGTAATGATATCTATAATGCTAATAAAGTTGAATTTGCTACTTCAGTTCCAAATGGACAATATAGAAATTTAAATTCTGAAATGGCAGATGGAACAAGATGGACAAATCTTGATCCTAATACTGGACAATTAGTAACAGATCCCGCAGCTTTAACAGCTTTAAATGCAAATACTACAATGTGGTCTCCTTATATGCCGCGTTATGTTTTCAGTGACTGGGCTGTTGAAGATGGGTCTTTCTTAAGGCTTAATACTTTAAGTTTAGGTTACACTACACCAGAAGCTTTAACCTCTGCATTAGGGGTTTCTAAATTGAGGTTTTACCTTACAGCTAGTAATGTTTTTGTTTGGACTAAATATTCAGGTCCAGATCCTGAAGTTTCAACAAGAAGAAACACGCCGCTTACACCAGGAGTTGATTATTCAGCTTATCCAAGAAGCAGACAGTTGATATTTGGTTTAAACCTTAATTTCTAATTCAGTAAAATTTTCACAAGATGAAACATAAAATATTAATTGCAGGAATTGCACTGGTAAGCCTTTTTACTTCCTGCTCAGAAGATTACTTAGATGCTCCAGCAAAATCAACATTAGACGAATCAGTTATTTTTTCTAGTCCAGGATTAGCTGAAGGAGCAATTGACGGGATTAAAATTCCGTTTGCAGAAACTAACTCTTATAGAGGCCGTTTTCTTCCTTTTTACGGATTAAATACAGATACAGAATGGTATAATTCTTCACAAACAGTTAGTGATGCATCAGATTTATGCACTTATGATGCCAAAACTAACAACTCTCAGATGAATACGACAAACAATGCTTGGGCAATGATGTATTCTGGTATTGAGCGTGCAAATATTGCCATCAGAGGTTTGCGTACTTATGGTAATCCAACACCTGGTTCACAGTTAGGATATTTGCTTGGAGAGGCTTTAACGTTAAGAGCTATTTATTATGCCGACTTGATTAAAGCTTGGGGAGATGTTCCTGCTAGATTTGAACCAGTAAACAATGCAACACTTTATGTTGAGAAAAGCAGTAGAGATATTATCTACAAACAACTTCTTGCTGATTTAGCAGAGGCATCTACATTAGTTCCTTGGCCAGGTGAAAGCACAGCAACAAGTACCGTAGAAAGAATTAATAAGGCATTTGTAAAAGGATTTCGTGCTCGTTTAGCAATGGCAGCCAGCGGTTATCAACAATATCCTGATGGTATTAGAAGAAGCACAGATCCTGAATTGTCTGTAGGAAATATGTATGCATTAGCTTTAGCAGAATCTCGTTCTGTTATTGCAAGTGGAAAGGCGCATCTAGAATCTTCATTTGAAACTTTTTGGAAAAACTATAACCAAGAAAAAATTAATGCAGGAGGTGAGTCTCTTTGGGAACTTCCATTTGCAGATGGTAGAGGTCGTATGTTATTTACATTCGCAGTACGTCATACAACAGAAGACCAGTTTCATAGTAATGGTCCAAATCGTGGTGGAACTGCTGGTCCTCTTCCTACAGTATTTTACGATTACGATCAAGCAGATACAAGAAGAGATGTAACTTGTGTCCCTTATAAATATGGTACAGCAGTAAATAATATTGCAAAACAAGAATTAGGAGCCTTAAATACATGGTATTTTGGAAAATACCGTTACGAATGGATGACGCGTTTTGTTACTTCGGATAATGATGATGGTGTAAATAAAATTTATATGCGATACGCAGAAGTTCTTTTGATTGCAGCAGAAGCAGCTAATGAATTAGAAGGGCCAGCAGCAGCTGCACCTTATCTAAAAGAAATTAGAAGAAGAGCATTCCCAACTGCAGTACAAACAGAAAAAGTAGAAAACTATGTAAATGGGCTGACTTCTAAAGAAGCGATGTTTAATGCTCTTGTTAACGAGAATAAATATGAGTTTACAGGTGAAATGGAACGTAAACAAGCTCTTATTCGTTGGAATTTATTGAAGGTAAAATTAGATGAAGCCAAAGTAAAAATGAGACAGCTTGCTGATCGCACAGGTGATTATTCAGATGTTCCTGCAACATTATATTATAAATACCAAGCAGATAATGTAAGTTTAAATATTTACGGACTTAATCGTGGGGAAACGACTAATCCAGGTGCAGACTGGACACAATTTGCATGGACATGGACAGGTGCTGCAACCGAAACTAAGATCAGTACTTTATATAAACCTGGAGTTAATCCAGACAATAGACAATTCTGGCCAATCTGGCAAGTATTCCTTGATGGAAGTAACGGAAAATTGACTAATGATTATGGGTATTAATAACTTGGTGAAAATTAATAAAGTATTATTATGAAAACAAAATATATAGTAAAAGGATTAATTGCCACATTAGCACTCATGCTTACTTTTTCTAGTTGTGAGACTTTTAATGAGGCCGTGATTGAAAATTTGGATGTAAGTAGAGAATTCTCTCCACTTGGACTTACAGCTAAAATTAGAAATTCAACTACAGTAGAATTAAACTGGACTGTTAAAAAAGAAGAAAATCCAGATCATTATGTAGTAGAATTTAGTGCTGATGATCCAAATTTTACAACAATTTTTAAAACTGTAAATGTAGCGCCAACAGAACTCCCTGTTCAAGTAGCATTAGAAGGAGAAACTGTTTATTCTATCAGAGTTAAGGCAGTTAGTGCTACAGGGCTAGAAGATTCTAAATGGTCTGTAACTACTGCAACTACTTTGTCAGAGCAAATTTTCTTTCCAGTGCAAGATGCAGATATAGATGCTACTAAGGTAACTTTGAGATGGACTCCAAATAGCGCCGTTACACACATTACGGTTATGCCAGGTAATATTACACATACAATTACTGCTGACGAAAAAGCAGCTGGTGTTGCTACTATAACAGGCTTAACCGGCGAAACTGATTATGCGGCGACTTTGTATAATGGAACAAAGAAAAGAGGTAATGTAACTTTCAAAACAGGAATCGATATTGGAACTGGTATTTTGGTTAAACCAGAAGATGATTTAAATGCGAAAATTGCAGCTGCTGAAGCAAATGCTGTTTTAGTATTAATGCCTGGAGATTACAATGTTTATACGGGAGAAATTATTTTAAACAAGCCAATTACGATAAGAGGTTTGCGTGTTGCAAATAAACCAAAACTGAGCGTTAGATTTACTTTAAATTCTGGAGCATCTGCTTTAAGTTTAATAGATTTAGAATTAGATGGTAAAAACACACAAACAGATATTGTAAAGTACAACCAAAATGGCAATTACGGAAAATTACTAGTTAGTGGTTGTACAATACATGATTATCAAGGTTCATTTACTAATACAGCAACAGGTGTTGCGGCCAAAATTGAATCTATTACTGTAGAAAACTCTGTAATGACGAATATCGATACAGCTTCTACTGGAGAATTTATTGATTTCAGAACTAGTATTGTTTCGAGTATTGTTTTAACAAAAAGTACATTTAATAGTTGTGCAGCAGCTAGAGCATTTATTAGATTAGATGCTGCTACGGGAACAGGAACAGGTCTAATAAGTAATGTTTTAATAGATGGTTGTACGTTGTATAAAGTTACAAATACGACTTCGGCTGGAGGTTATCAAATATTATACATTCGTTTTGTGGGTAATGCTACAACAGTGCGTAATTCATTATTTGCGGAGACAATTGCTAGATATGCAAATCAAGCAGCTACAGTAGCTCCAACATTTGCAAATAATAATTATTACATTGCAACAACACTTAATGCTGCGGCTCCAACAGCTCCTTTGAAATCAGATAGTGCTGGAACTTCATTAAATCCTCAGTTTGTTGATGCTGCAACAGGGAACTTTAAAGTTCAAAACCAAACAATTATTGATAATAATATCGGCGATCCTCGTTGGTTAAAATAAAAAATCGTGGTTGATTAAATAGAAAAAGCGGGATACAATTTACTTTGTAATCCCGCTTTTTTAGTCTTCAGTCGCGGTCCCAGTCTTCAGTCACAATCTTCAGTCATGGGGGGAGCTGAAAACTGAGACTGAGACTGAAAACTAACAATTACTCAATAGATAAATCAAATTTTTCTAATAAACCTGCAAGAGCTGTGTGAGAAACCTTTGTTCCTTTAATCTTATTTTCTGATGGATCAAATGAATAATTTCTGGAACTTCTAAAATCGGTTTTTTCTAGAATGCTTTCCACGAAAGTGGCACCAGAAAGATCGCAATTTTTAAAAACAGCTAAAGATAAATCGGTGTTCGAGAAATCAGTTTCTTTTAAGGAACAATCAGTAAAATTGGTCTTCTTCAATTTTTTATAAATAAAGGTTGAATAGTCCAAAACGCAATCTTCAAAATTCATCGAAAACAAAAAACTATTGCAGGCGCTAAAGTCCAATCCCATCAATTTGCATCCAATGAATTTGATGTTTTTCAATCCTGTATTTCGCAAAGTTGCCAAAGAAAGATTGCAGTTTTTAAAAGTAGAATCCATGAAATCATTATGGCTCAAATCGCTTTTAGAAAAGTTGCAGTTAATGAATTCGCAGTTTACAAATTCGGTATTGGCCAAACTTTGATCCGAGTAATCAATCGCTTCAAAAGTTCTGTTTTGGTATAATTTTGATTCCATAATTAAATTTAAAAGGCATGTAGGGGGTTATTCTAATTCGGTACAATCGAACACAGGATTGTTTTGAAGTAACGCTGTAACATTCAATTCGCTATCCACTCTTAAGATATTATCGCAATCTTCAAGGTCGAAATTCCATTGAGATTCTGGTAATAATTGATTTAGTAATGCAGAAGCCGATTCGAATTTGGTCTGATTATCAACGGAAGTTTTAAAAACATAAATCATAGTTTGCATTTTTGAAGAAGCAAATTTCTGAAAAACATCTACATATTTGTTAGGATTCTCTAATCAATAATTGGGACTTATCAATCAATTTTCGGTATCGAATTGGAGAGATTCCTTCCGTTTTTTTGAAAAAACGGCTAAAATAAGATTGGTCTTCAAAGCCTACTTGTGTTGCAATTTCACCTACAGAAAGCGTAGTTTGAAAGAGCAAATATTTAGCTTCGAGCAATATGTTTTCGTCAATCCATTTAACAGCAGATTTTCCTGTTATGGTCTTAACGCATTTGTTCAAATGGTTTGGAGTGACATTTAGTAAAGAAGAATAGTAATTTACCTGATGCTGGGTTTTTATATGATCGTGAATCAGTTCCTTGAATTTTGCTGTAATGGCTTCGGCAGCTGAGATATTTTTCACAGTTTTTATAGCATTTTTATTCATCTCATAAAATAGCGTAATCAAATAAGACTGCACAATATTCAAATCTGCAATGGTGGTTTCTGAATATTCCTTTTTCAATCGTTCCAGAATATTTGTAATCGGGTCAATATCTTCGGGAGCCAGTTTGATTTTCGGATTTCCAGAAATCTTTAAAAAATCAAAATCATTCAACAACTCACGACTGCCATATTTCCGAATCAAAATATCAGGATGAAACTGGCAGATATAACCTTTATGAATATTATTGATATTATCAAGCGAAAAAATCTGACCAGCCGGAACCACAATCATTTCGTTATCGGTTGTAACATATTCCTGATAACCCAATTTCATAACATGCTGACCAGAAGAAATAAAAATTAAAGTATGGCAAGAATGCTTAGAAGGCGGAACAGGATGCTGCATCTGCATCATTTCTTCGATTTCAAGACAGAAAAAATGATCAGAATTCGATTTGAAAAGCAAATGAATAGGGTTATCTTCTCCTAAAAACTTCTCTCGAAATCCTTTTGGCCCATAGGTTTTTATTTTCTCTGCCTGATTCTTTTTCATTTTTAATAGTATAATCTAAAATCAAGCAGTTTGCAGAGATTGTAATGTTTGGCATAAAGATCTTCGACCACTTCAATCAAATTGTCGTTTTCCTGATATAGACTAAAAAACGCCTTGTCAATTGTACTGCAGCTGGCAATTTTATTATAAGTCGAACCATAGCCAGAAATAGCCCTAGCACCAGTAATATCTAAGAAATATTGCGCTTCTTCTTCGTTTAAATCTAAAACTTTAAGATTCGCAAAATGAATAATTTTGCCTTTCATTTTTCCTTCAAACAATTCTGCAATTTCTTCAATGCTGTAATAATAATCGTGAAGGCAGATATTGTTTTCCTGACCTGGCATTGCCAGATAAATAATTTCATAATCTTTGAAATTATGATCTTCGTAAAGCAAAATATTCAAGCTTTCTTCTAAGCCTTCAATCGTGTCGCAAGTTTTATGAATGCTCGAAATACCTTGATCAATAGCCAATTCTTCCAGACATTTTACCACATGTGTTGGCGTATGATCGTCTATATCTTTAACGCCTTCAAGGCAGAAAATAAATTTTTCATTATCCATGCAGTTACTCTTTCTGGTTTTAAATTTTTTACTGGTTTTAGCAAATGTATTTTTTATATCATAAAATCCAATAGAGAAAACAGACTTTAACGTCTTTTTTTGATTTTAAGTTTAGGTTACAGCGGCATAAATTTTAAAGCGTATTTTTGTAAACCGAAAATAAGTTACACATGATACAAATTAACCAAACGGCATCTTTTGCTGTTGAAGATATATTATTCTGTTTTGCTCTCGAATCTGAAGCAGCGAAAGTTTTTAAAGGCCACAATGTCTTATTTACTGGAATAGGAAAAGTAAATGCAGCTTATGAGTTGATAAAAGCGATCCAAAATAAAAAGCCATCTGTAATTATAAATCTAGGGTCGGCAGGAAGCAGTAGTTTTCAAAAAGGAGATGTGATTTGCTGCACTAAATTTGTTCAAAGAGATATGGACGTTCGCGGTTTAGGTTTTGCATTGTACGAAACGCCTCTTTCTGGTTTACCGCCAGTTTTAGAATATGGTTTATTAATGGACAATCTTCAAGAAGGAATCTGCGGAACAGGAGATAATTTCGAAATGGAGCATCGTTCAGACGCTTATAATGTTGTTGATATGGAAGCTTACGCTTTAGCCATGATTGCCATGAAGGAAAATATTCCATTTTTAAGCTTAAAATATATTTCTGATGGAGCCGATGATAATGCCGCCGAAGATTGGACAGTTCAAGTTCATAAAGCAGCTATTGCTTACGGGAAAATTTTGGGATTGATAAAAGAATCAGAAGCCATTTCTTAATTGAAATGGCTTTTTTTATTTAGATTGCAGACACAGAAACTCAAATATTTTGAAATAAATAATTATGGAAGATTTTATTAATGAGATTTTAGGAGATGATCTTGAAATAGTTGAAATAGTAGATTTTAATGATTTTGTTTTTGTTTTTTTTAAGCCCAAAGGGTATAGCAATCCATATAAAGACGAAAGACTAAATTTAGTATCAAGTTCAGGACCATTAAAAATAAACACAAAGACAATGGAATATGAATTTACTCATATATATGAGTTTTATTCAGAATATGGAGATAACGAAATAATTTTTCCAAAAAAAGAAGAAGTTGCTCTTGATTGGGATGAGGTTCTATACAATATTAAAATGAGGGAGCGTTTTAATTCAGAAGACTTTTTTTTTGCTATTAAAAAACTATAATCTACCTCTTGATAGTTTTGATATTTATAGTATTAATAGTCAAGATACTATTGAGATTGAAATAAAACATGATGAAGCTGTTAACTATTTAATAGAGTTTCTTGAGAAAAATAATGGCAATTATATAAAAAAACACAGCAATCATTTTCTCATACAATTAGATATCTAATTTTTCAGTGATAACAAGATGAAGATAAAAAAAGCAACAGGAATATTTTTAATTAGGTGTTGCTTTTTTATTTTAACAATTTTCGAAGGATATATCAAATTGCGTGCTCTAACTTATTTTCCTTAACTTTTTGAAGTCTTCCCACAACTGATTTGTTTTTTCTTGATTAGGAATTCCTCCACTTCCGCTTCTTATGCATATTTCATCTATATATTCTAAAAAATCATAATCTAATGAGGGTAGACGAAAATCGGTTTGTCTTTTGATAGATAGATTATCAACTTCAATTGTCGACATTTCTCCTTTATAGACATGATTCCCTCTTAATAGAATTTTTATAACAGGTTCATAGGGATCAGGAAGATTTTGATATTTTTCAAAACGTGGTGAGTTTTTAAATATTTGCCAGTAAATGTATAGGTAAACATATATATACTCAAAGCCTCGATATTTACTATTTAAAATAGTTACGTCGTTAAGATAATTAATTCTAAAATCTTCTAAATCAATTAAATCGTTGTTGAATTCTGGAGCTAGCAAATGAAATAAATTATGTCCGTCTTTTGTTTTATAAATGTTAATTAGCCATTTTTCTTCAATTCCTAATGCAACATACCACTCATACATTTTTGACAGATAATCTTTATAAAGTAGAACACCAGAAGTATTTTTGTTTTTTTGGACTTCAATTATTTGAGATTTTAATTCCGCTAATTTTATATTAAATGTTTCAGTTGTCGTCATTTTTACCTAGTTAATTTTTCATTTAATCGAGCATTATTTTTTTAAGCCAAATGAACGCTTCTAATCATTTCTTTAATCAATTTTAAAGCTTCAGTAGATGTTTTTCGAATGATGATTTTATTCTTTTTATCTTTTATTAAAGCTGTAAACTGATTGTCTTCTATATTGATGTCAACAATAGTTCCGCCATATTTTAAAGTGGTTTCTGCAATTGCAACTGGTAAGTTTGTTGCACCAGAAGTTCCTAGAATAAAAAGTACTCCAGAATTTTTAGCAATTTTCAAGGAACTGAATTTTTTATTTGTTTGTTCATCGTAGTATTCATCAAACCATAAAATATTTGGTCTCATCCAACTTCCACAACTTTTGCATTTTAAAAGTTCTATTTCTTTTTCAGTTAAATCTTCGTCAATCTCTTTTCCTTTTATTTCTTCTGGTAGATTTATGATTTCTTTGCAACCGTTTGAGCACTTTATTTGTCTATTATTTCCATGAATTTCGAAAATTCTTTCTGTTCCGCTTAATCGGTGTAAGTTGTCTATATTTTGAGTAATCAGATGAAATCTGTCTTTTAAAATATTTTCAATTTCAACCAATTCGTGATGACTTGCATTTGGTTTTGCATTTTCGAACATTTTCTTTCTAAACAATGAATATTGCCAAACTTCCTCAGGATTTTCTTTGAAGTATTTAAAAGTTCCAAACTCTTCAGGTTTATGAAATTTCGTTCCCTTAATCCAAATGCCATCAACACCTCTATAGGTCGGAATTCCGCTTTCAGAAGAAATTCCAGCACCTGTTAAAAAGGTAAAAAGGTTTCTTTTATTTTTAGTTGAAACGTGTTTTATTATGTTTTCTAATTGTTCCATGTTTAATGAAAAAGGATAAATCTTTTAAAGATTAAATATAAACTAAAAATTAATATCAAAAAGTTCTGAGTCTTTATGAAGTGCTCCAGCGGAGCAAAATATTTGTAGCATAATTTAGACCCTCAAAGTCAAAAAGCTCCAGCGGAGCGACATATTGAGAATATCTGATTTTAGTACAAATAAACAATGAAAAACGAATAAATACGCCTCATAACATAAAACTGATAAGTATTTGATGGGTTATTTTTCAGTAATCTGGAATGTTTGTTTACTAGTGAATTTGAGAAACTTTTTAACTTTATAACCTTCATATTTTACTAACTAAAGACCTTCAAAAACCAAAATGATTTTAACTATGAAAAAGATAATAATGCTGTGCTGTATTTTTCTGTTAATTGGAAAAACAGTAGCGCAGGAAATTCCGTTGGTATCCAATATTTCTTCGCGAAACAATATTACTTTAAACGGAAAATGGAGTTATATCGTAGATCCGCTGGAAAATGGATATTTTAATTACCGTTTAGAGCCTTTTAAAGACAACGGATTTTTTGAGAATAAAAAATGGAACACCACAGAACTGAGCGAATATAATTTTGCGACCTCAGCAGTAATGGATATTCCGTCTGATTGGAATTCGAAAGATCAAAGATTGTTTTTTTATGAAGGAACGGTTTGGTTTCAGAAAGATTTCAATTATAAAAAAGATGCAAAAACTAAAGGCATTCTTCATTTCGGGGCAGTCAATTATGATGCGAAAGTTTATGTAAACGGAAAATTGGCAGGAACACATATTGGCGGTTATACGCCTTTCAATTTTGATGTAACCAATTTATTAGTCGATGGAAACAATTTCGTAGTAGTAAAAGTCGATAACAAACGCCACAAAGATAATGTTCCAACGGTAAATATGGATTGGTGGAATTACGGTGGCATCACAAGAGACGTAACTCTGGCTCAGGTTCCGAATACGTATATCGAAGATTATTTGGTTCAATTGGATAAAAAAGAAAAAGGAAAAATTTCGGGCTGGATAAAACTAAATAGCGAATCAGCAAATCAGTCTGTTTCGGTTTCAATTCCAGAATTAAAAACCAAAAAGAGCGTTACGACCGATGCAAAAGGAATCGCCTATTTTGAAATTAAAGCCAATCCAGTTTTATGGACGCCTGAAAAACCAAAATTATATGATGTAACCATTTCTAAAGCAGATGAAAATATCGCCGATCAAATTGGTTTTAGAACTATCGAAACAAAAGGAAAAGAAATTCTGCTAAACGGAAAAAAAGTCTTTTTACGCGGTATCAGTATTCACGAAGAAGCGCCTTTCAGATCTGGAAGAGCTTGGTCTCAAGATGATGCTATAACTTTGTTGAATTGGGCAAAAGAATTGGGCTGTAATTATGTTCGTCTGGCGCATTATCCGCATAACGAAAATATGGTCAAAGAAGCTGAAAAAATGGGATTAATGATTTGGTCTGAAGTTCCGGTTTATTGGACTATTTCGTGGACAAATCCAAATACATACGCTAATGCCGAGCGTCAGTTGCACGATATGATTTATAGAGATAAAAACCGTTGTGGAATCGTGATTTGGTCAATTGCCAATGAAACGCCACACGGCGATGACCGAGATGCTTTCTTGAGCAAATTGGCGAAATATGCGCGTACGCAAGACAATTCTCGTTTGATCAGTATGGCGATGGAAGTTACTTCAAGCTCCAATAATATCAATACGCTTCATGATAATATGAATGAATATGTAGACATTGTTAGTTTCAACCAATATTTGGGCTGGTACAGAGGAACAAACGAATCTTGCAAAGACATGCAATGGGTAATACCGTACAACAAACCTGTTATCATTAGCGAATTCGGAGGTGAAGCTTTACAAGGCCGTCACGGAGATAAAAAAGAACGCTGGAACGAAGAATATCAGGAAGAATTATACATTCAAAACACACAAATGTTCAATCGCATTGAGGGATTAGCAGGAGTTTCTCCTTGGATTCTAGTTGACTTCAGATCGCCAAGAAGACAGTTGCCAAATATTCAGGATTTCTTCAATCGTAAAGGATTAATCTCAGATCAGGGAATTAAAAAGAAAGCTTTTTATGTGATGAAAGACTGGTACAAGCAAAAAGAAGTAGAATATAAGTAAAGATCGACCAAGTAGAAAAACCTTCAAAGTCATTTTGATTTTGGAGGTTTTTTTTATGTTTTTTCCTTAATTTTATTTGAAAAAATAGAAGACTTCAATGGAACTAGAAATTGTCATAAGATTGCTTTTAGCAGCATTTTGGGGAGCTTTAATTGGTGCCGAAAGAGAATATAGCGGAAAAGCGGCTGGTCTTCGCACCACAATAATGATTTCTGTAGGAGCTTGTTTCTTTACCTTTATGTCTGAATGGATTGGCGGAGCAGGAAACCCTGATAGAATAGCATCTAATATTGTAACCGGTTTAGGTTTTCTTTGCGCAGGAGTGATTTTTAGATCAGACAGCCATGTTACAGGTATTACGACAGCGGCAACGATATGGTCGGTTGCTGCGGTGAGCATGGGGGTAGGAGCGGGTTATTATTTTGCATCGGCTTGCGCGGCTTTGATGATTCTTTCAATTCTTACGGTGCTTACATTTCTTCAAGATAAAATTGACCTCATCAACGAACATAAAACGCTTCGAATAACTTTTAAACGTTCGGACGATGGTCTCGAAAGATGCAAAGAACTTTTTTCTGCTAGTGGCGTAAAATCAAAACTGATTACACAGCGTCGTAGTTTAGATCATGTGGTTTTAGAATGGCAGATACATGGTTCCAAAAAATCTATAGAATCTTTGTATGCATCACTTTTGCAAGAACCTATTTTTGAGGAATTAGTATTATAACAACAAAAAATATGAATTTTAATTTACAGCCCGTTTTAGAAAATGATCTTTGCATTTTGTCTCCTTTAGAAGAAAAAGATTTCGAAGCTTTGTACAAAGTAGCTTCTGATCCTAAAATTTGGGAACAGCATCCAAATAAAGACCGATGGAAAAAAGAAGTCTTTGAGAATTTCTTTGAAGGAGCCATGAAAAGCAAAGGCGCTTTTAAAATTATAAGTAAAGAAACAGGAGAGTTTATCGGAAGTACGCGATTTTACGATTTCAATCAAGAAGAGGATAGCATTTTCATCGGCTATACTTTTTATGCGGTTTCGTGTTGGGGAAAAGGTGTGAACCAAAGCGTAAAAAAAATAATGCTGGATTACCTTTTTCAATTTGTTTCAAAAGTGAAATTTCATATTGGCTCAGAAAATATCAGATCACAAATTGCAATTTCGAGAGTAGGAGCCGAAAAAGTAGCCGAAGAAGAAGTGGCTTATTTTGGAGAAAAGCCAAAGTTGAATTTTGTGTATCAAATAAATAAAGTAGACTAGAAAAACAAAAAGGCCGACTTAAAATAGTCGGCCTTTTTGTTTTGTGAAACTGCTCCAGCGGAGCAAAATATTTATAGCAAATACAGAAGCAAGTATCAAAAAGCTCCAGAGGAGCGACATATAAAAAATTATTTCACTAAATAATCAACTTGATCGGCTTCGCAAAGTCTGAAATAACCAAATGCAAAATTATTAGCATCAGAAGTATTTATAATGTTTCCTCTAATATTTCCTGGAGGAACAAGAAACGGATTTGAACTTGAAGCTTCTAAAATTAGTTTCCAGTAATTGAAGAAGTTTTTAGAAACGCCTCTGTGAGTAATTTTTACCGTATTTCCAGGTTTCATATCTTCATGAGAATATCTTGTGCTGATTTCGTTTCCGTTGTAAAACTCATCATTTGTAATCTCGTATTCTGGATAAATCAAGAATTCACTTTGATAATCGGTTACATAAAAATTAACCTGATCAGCTGGATCGTTATAATAAAAAGTCAATTCGATTGCATCTTCCCCGCCAAAATCAGGAACAATTTTTTGTTCAATTTTATTGATTGGAGTTGCAGAGGTCAGTTTTTCAACCGCAGTAAAACTCTGTCCTTCAGCATTAATAAATAACTTATATTCCATATCAAGTACAGGAACAAAATTAGTGCATTTGTAAACTCCAGCTTCGGTTTCGTTAAAGGTAAAAACATCTCCGTTGCTGTTTTCTACGCGCACCTGCGCGCCCGATACTTTTGGAGTAGAACCGCTGTAATAAGGAGCCGTTTTACTGATTTTTATAGTTTGTTCTTTTCCGTCAGTTCCTTTTTTCCAGATAATTTCGGCATCAATAACCAATTTGGTTTCGCCAGTTTCCAGATCCAGATTTACCACATCTTCGCAAGAAGCAAAAGAAAAAACAAAAAGAAGACTTATTAATGCCAGCGCTCTATTCATTATTGTATATTTTTTCAATTTATTCATCGCATTAAAATTTAAAATTATAAGAAACCCCAGGTACGATTCCGAAAATAGAAAGTCTTCTGGTTTCATTTGCTCCAGTGTCTTCATTGGTTGTAAAACTCATAGAAGCCGCATTTTTTCTGTTGTAAATATTGTAAAGGCTAAATACCCAATAGCTCTGCCAGCCTTTCTTTTTATCTGGTTTTGGCGTGTACGTTGCGGCAACATCTAAGTGGTGGAATAGTGGCAAACGGTTTTCATTTCTCAAAGAATAATTCGGAATATGAATGCCTCCCATTTCGTAATATCCATTTGCGTATGTTACCGGCTGACCTGACTGTAAAGTGAAATTTCCATTAAAAGACCATTTCGGATTCAGTTCATAACTTCCCACAATACTCAAATTATGCAGTTTGTCGTAACCAGACAAATACCAGTCGCCATTTGCAATTCCCGGTTCTTCGGGAGTTCTTCCAGGAGTTTTTTGTTCTGCTCTAGATAATGTATACGAAATCCATCCAGTGAAAACTCCAGTGTTTTTTCTGAATAATAATTCCATTCCATACGATCTGGCTTTTCCGTTTAAAATAACCTGCTCAATATTGTTGTTAGCCAAAACATCAGCTCCGTCAATATAATCAATACGATTTTGTACATTTTTATAAAATAACTCGGTTTCTAAAGAGTAATCTCCATCTTTGAAGTTTCTAAAATACCCCATCGCATACTGATCCAAAAGCTGAGGTTTTGTAAAAGGGCCGCTTGGTGTCCAGATGCTCATTGGCAAAGGAGACTGTGTGTTTGATAAAATATGAATGTATTGCGCCATTCTGTTGTAGCTCGCTTTTATAGAAGTTTCGTCATTAAAAGCATAAGACAAGGCAGCTCGAGGTTCAAAATTATTGAACTTGCTGATGGTTTTTCCTTTTCCGTACGAAATGCTTCCGTTTGGTGTTCCTTCCTCATAAATTTTGTACAACGTATTATATACTACCGCTTGACCGTTTTCGTAAGTGCTGATGGTTTCATCTCCTAAACGATAAAACATGCTGTAACGAACTCCGTAACGGAAATTCAGTTTCTCAGTAATCTGATTTTCAAAATCAACAAAAGCAGAAGCTTCTAAAGCATACTTTTTATCCAGCTGCATATAATTAAACTGCGAATCTAAACTAGTTGGCTGTACAACTCCAGGGTTGAAATTGTAATACAAACCATCAATACCATAATTGATTTTGAATTTTTCTGACTGCTGGAAATTCCAATTATATTTCAATCCGTAACTCGCAATATTGCTATCCCATTTAAAACTTTCAACCGGAATTTCTAGATTAAATCTATAATCACTGTAGAAGGTAGATAAATTGCTATTTAAGCGGTCAGAAAATTTATGTTTCCAGCTCAAAATACCCATTGTGCTTCCGTAAGTGCTGGCAAAACGATCGCTGATATCAAATAAATCATTTCCGAAATAACCAGAAAAAGACAGCGAGTTCTTAGCATTAAAACGATAATTTAATTTGGCATTCAAATCATAAAACATGGCAGAGTTGTTATTATCTGCCAGTTTCATGAACAAATGCGCATACGAAGCTCGCCCGGAAAGGATAAACGAACCTTTTTCTTTTTGCAATGGACCTTGAACCAATAATCGGCTTGAGATAATTCCGATTCCTCCGTTTACTTTGTATTCTTCAAAATCTCCAGTCTGTTGCGTAACATCTAAAACAGAAGAAACGCGTCCTCCAAATTTCGACGGAATTCCTCCTTTATATAAATCTAAACCATTAACAATATCAGCATTGAAAATAGAAAAGAACCCAAACATGTGTGAATCTGCGTAAACAGGCGCGCCATCCAAAAGAATCAAATTCTGATCAGCAGCACCTCCACGAACATTAAAACCCGAAGAAGCTTCTCCTGCATTGGTAACTCCTGGCAAAGTCAAAATTGATTTTAACGGATCAGGCTCTCCCATTGCAACAGGAATTTTTTTGATTTCCTGCATCGAAAGTTTATTCACACTCATTTGAGTAGTTTTAATATCGACCGCTTTATTGTTCGTGACAATAACTTCTCCCAGTTGCTGGCTGTCAGCATCTATGTTGAAGTTCACTTTGGTGTCGTCTGAAACAGAAACACGTTTTTCTTCATTTTTAAATCCAACATAACTCACCTGAACGGTATAACTTCCGTTTGGGACATCAATATTGTATTTTCCGTTAGCATCTGTTACAACGCCAGTCTCCAATTCTTTAATATAAATATTGGCACCAATTACAGGCTGTCTTTCGTCATCATAAACTTGACCGGTTAGCTTGCTTTTTTTTTTGGCAGGTTTCGGAGTTTGCGCTTTCTGCTTTACAAAAATATTGTTGCCCACTATAGAAAATTGTACAGATGAAGTTAGATTTAATTCAGTAATAATTTTGTCAACTTCGACATTTTTAAAAGTGCTTTTTTTGTTAAAATACTTTTTATTGGTATCTATCTGATCGGTAAAAGCAAATTTAAAATCGGTTTGACTTTCTATCTGTTTGAAGAATTCTTTTAAAGTTACATTTTGATCTACAGTTACTGTAACGGTCTGTGCAGACATACATAAACTGAATAAAAAAAAGCACGCTGAAATTATATGCTTCATGAAATTTCGTATTTTTGAATATTATTAAATGGAATAACCTCGTGTTATCCTGAAAATTAGGAGGATGTGTAGTTTCGCGGCTTACATCCTTTCTTGTTTTTTATTGAAAAGTGATCTGTTTTAAATCTTCATTTATTTCAAAATTTAGGTTATACATTTCGGATAGTAATTGTACAATTGTTTTTAAATCTTCTCTTTTATTGATTCGGATAGTGATTTTCTGATCAAGATTTTCTTTCGGAATATTGACTTTATAGCCGTAGTTTTCTTCAATGTATTGGCTGATAACGGATAGTTTTTCGTTGTCAAAATCTACAAATCGGCTAAATTCTGTTACTGAGACAGTTTGGTTTCCGTAGGTAAATTTATCACCCGGTTTCAAAATCCATTTTTGGCTTTGGCCTTTTACATTCATTTGAACGCTTCCTTCAAAAAGTTCAACTGTCACTTGTTCGTTTTCAGATTCTTTAACTGTAAAAGAAGTCCCTAAAACCGTAGTTGTGGTTTCGTCACAAAAAACCTGAAAAGGATGCTGTTTGTCTTTTTTTACATTAAAATAGGCCTCGCCATCAATTTCAATTTTTCTGTTTAAAGCAAAATTAGCTCCGTAAGAAATTTTAGAATTTGGACCCAGTTCTACTTTTGAGCTGTCTGGTAAAACAACATATTTTATTTTTGCTGTAAGGTTTTCAATTACAGTCTCGGCAATAACAGCATTTTCATTTGTAGAGTCATTATTGAAATAAATTCCAGTTCCAATAAGTGCAAAAAGTAAAACCGAAGCCGCAGCATAAATATGCCAAGACCTAAATTTTCTTTTCTTTTCAGAAAATGTTTTGGCATGAAATTGTTCCCAAGAAGCTTCTTTTTCGCTGTTCGAATGAGAAAGGGGAGACTCTTCCCATAACTTTTTAAATTCCTCGTCAAATTTTTCCTGATCCATCTTTTCTAGATATTAAATGATTTGACAATGAAATCCCTGTTTATTAAAAACACCGTAAACCATTTCTTTAATGTCTCGGTTAGTTTCGATTTTAAGGATGTTTTCGCGTCCTTGACGATCAAAATTTATGATACAATCAGAAATGATAAACTGTAAGTGAGCTAGAAGTAAACTTGCCTCTTTCTTTGTTTTAACATTAGTTTTATACGCTTCGATATGCATTTTTAGTTCTTGTTTTTTAGTATAACAAACGAGAACTAAAAAGTTCCTAATGGTTTTCGATTTTTTTTCGAATAAATTTACTGGCGAGATAAATATGATTGGCAATGGTCTTTTCAGAAAGATCCGTTAGTTCTGCAATCTCCTTATAGCTAAGGTTTTCCAGTTTATGTAAAGTGAATATTTTTTGCTGCTGTTCTGGAAGCTGATTAATAAAATTTTGAAGTTTTTCTTGTCTTTCTTCAAAAATTCCTGAATCACTTTCTTCATCGATCATTTCAACTTGAGAAGGGTCAAGCTGGACTATTTTATTTTCTCTGTTAACATGATTGAGAATGATGTTCTTGCAGATAACAAATATCTGTTTGTCAAACAGCACCTCTTCGTTAAGCAATTCTCTTTTATTGTATAGTCTTATGAAAGTTTCCTGAACAAAGTCTTCGGGAGTAAATACAGAAGAATTAAATCGTTTGGCAATATTTATAAGTTTATCGTAATAGTTGAAGTAAACTTCTTTAAAAGCTGCTTCATTACCTTTTTTTAAACTTAAAATAAATTTTTTATTGTCCATAACGAAAAATCTCGTGACTAGCTTCCTAGTTCTAAACTCTTTGGAGTCAATATTATTGTATTTAGAAATTGAGTAATCTTAATCAGGAATGTAATAAGTTACAAAGAACCGTAATTTAATTTAAGATTTGACGCTTTTGTATATTAAATGTTACAATTTGTATACTTCTTTTTTATTAAAAAAAACAAACCAGCAAATGAAAAACAATGCTAGTATTGGCATTTTTCGAGGCATTACAATGATAAACCGATTATTATCCTTAAATTGTTGGTTAGAAAATTCAACTGCTATGACTTTGCAAAAACTTTTAGTTTTAATCTTTATTCCTCTTTTAATTTCCTGTAATAACAAAAAAGAACAAGAACTTACAGAAAGAGAAAACGCGCTTTTGGAACGCGAACAGAAATTTGCCGATAAAGAAGCCGAATATGAATTATTGTTGAAGATGAAAGACAGTCTTCAATTGGCTGTTCAAATAAAAGATACTGTGTCCAAAATTCAGACTTGGCCAGATAGCCTAAAAATTAAATGGAGCAGTAAAATGATATGCAGAGAGTCCAATTGCACCAACTATGTTATTGGGGATCAACGTACAGAAATCTGGGACTTTGCATCAGATTCTACAGGAATGTATGCCAATGTATTAAGCAATAATGAGATTAAAAGAGTTTTTAGAGGACAATATTTGGTTAATAAAATAGTACTCGATTCAGCCAAAGAAAGTTCTGCCAAAAGCAATATTAAAATTAATGTCGTATTGGATGACATCAAAAAGAATGTCATTAAAGGAACTCAGACCATAACTGGACAAGACAATTGTACCGCAAAATTCTCAGTCGAACTTACGCCATCTAAAAAATAATTTATGTTTTTGAGTATACACCATATAACTCTCCCAATAGAAGACCCGCTTTTAAAATTTCTTATCGAGATTGTCATAATCTTGTGCATTCCTCTTTTATTGAATAAAATTAAAGTGCCGCATTTGCTAGGGCTTATTATTGCTGGAGCTGTTGTTGGCCCTAACGGATTCGGATTGCTTTCAAGGGATAGTAGCGTTGTGGTTACTGGTACAACAGGATTGCTGTATATTATGTTTCTAGCTGGATTGGAAATTGATATGGCCGATTTCAAAAAGAATAAATGGAAGAGCATTACCTTTTCTCTCTACACCTTTGCCGTTCCTTTTGTTTTGGGGCTTGTTGGCGGTTATTATATTTTAGGCTTTTCATTTCTGACTTCTGTACTTTTTGCCAGTTTGTTTTCATCGCATACTTTAATTGTGTATCCAATGGTCAGCAGTCTGGGAATAGCTAAAAATCTTGCTGTAAATATAACCGTAGGTGGAACCATGATTACAGATGTTCTTTCTCTTCTTGTTTTGGCTGTTGTAGTCGGAATGTCGCAAGGAGAAGTAGGTACAGCGTTTTGGCTGAAGCTTTCCATTTCGATGGTTCTTTTTACTTTGATTGTTTTATTAGTATTTCCAATAATTGCCCGCTGGTTTTTTAAGAATGTAGAAGATAAAATTTCGCAATATCTTTTTGTTATTGTAATGATTTACCTTGCGGCACTGTTGGCAGAACTCGCTGGGATTGAATCTATTATTGGAGCATTTTTTGCCGGACTGGCATTAAACCGATTGATTCCTCATACCTCATCTTTAATGAATAGGGTAGAGTTTGTAGGGAATGCCATTTTTATTCCTTTCTTCTTGATAAGTGTGGGAATGCTTATTGATTTTAGTGCTTTTATACAAAGTTGGGAAACCTTATGGGTAGCCGCAATTATGCTCATTGCTTCAATTGGAGGAAAATATTTTGCAGCAATCTTAACCCAGAAAACATTTAAACTTACAAATGATGAAGGCAAACTGATTTTTGGAATGAGTTCGGCTTCCGCTGCGGCAACGTTGGCTTCTGTTATGGTTGGATACAATATTATTATTGGAGAAAATGATGCAGGCGAACCGATAAGGCTTTTAAACGATCATGTTTTAAATGGCAGCATACTTCTGATTTTGATCTCTTGTACTGTTTCTTCTTTCGTTTCTATGGCAACTGCCCAGCGTATAGCAGACGCAGATAAAGACAATAAAGTATCGGGCAATAGCGAAGAAAAAGAAAATATACTTTTGGCGCTTAACCATGAAGATACCGTAGAGAAAATGGTAAATCTGGGACTTATGGTGAAAACATCGACCAACACAGATCGTATTTTTGCTGTAAATGTTATTAATGAAGAAGAAAATGAATCGTCGGTAAAAAATGCAGAAAAAATTCTAGAATCGGCAGTTAAAGCAGCTTCGGCGGCCGATGTTATGCTAAATCCGATTACGCGCCATGATAATGACACCGCCAGCGGAATTAGTAATGTCATTAAAGAAAAAGAAATTACCGATCTTATTGTAGGATTACAAGGCGGAAAAGGTTTTTCGGCTTCTTTTGTGTACAATTTGTACAACGGCTACCTTCGAAATAAAAATATAAATCTCATGGTTTATCATGCCGTTCAGCCGGTATCGACAATTAAAAAATATGCTGTTCTGATACCTGAAAATGCAGAAATGGATGCCGGATTTTTTCATTCGATGTTAAGAATCTGGAATATCGGACGCAATTCTGGCGCAAAAATGAGTTTCTACGGAAAAGACAAAACCATGCTCATTTTGAAAAGAATTGTAAAGAAAGCATCAATTGAAGCTACATTTGAAACGATTGCTTCTTGGCAAGAAGCTCAAGAAATTGCTTTTGATCTAGGGCAAGACGTTGGATTGATAATCATGATGGCCGATAAAGGAATGCATTCTTATGTGCCACGAATGCATGATGTGCCAGATCTGCTTAACAATAGAGTGAGCAATAAAAATTACATACTCATTTATCCTTTTACCAAAACAGAAGTAAACACCACAGAGAAAAGAGCCGTAAGCAGTCACGACGATTTTGTGGAGATTGGTAAAGTTATTCGAAATATTTTTAAATAATAATAAAAAACAAAAACCCCTTAAACAGATATCTGTTTAAGGGGTTTTTGTTTTTTGGGATATTTAAGAATTCAGCGTAAGCATCATTTGAATATCTACTCTATCGTAAGACGACGAAATGCCTGTTATTGCTTTAAAACCTAATTTTTCATACAGTGTAATAGCAGGTTTCAGTTTGGTATTGCTTTCTAGATAAATTTTAGAAGCGCCTTTATCTGCTGCCCATTTAATTGCCGATTCGGCCAATAATAATCCAACGCCTTTTCCTTGCGCTTTCGGACTAACAGCCATTTTGGCCAATTCATAATCATATTCTTTTTCGTCACTTTTTATTAAAGCGCAAACGCCTAAAACTTCATCATTTAAAACCGCAGAGAAAATTTCTCCACCTTTATTTATAATATAATCTTCGGCATGATCTAGCGCTTTTACATCATTAGGTTCAACTACAAAATAATTTGAAATCCATTCGATATTTAAATCCTTAAAACTTTTTTGATACTTTGGGCTATAAGTTACTATTTCGACTTGTTCTTTATTTTTCATAATGCATTAAATACTATTTTTTATTATTCTGCCCAGTTTTTCCAAATCAGATTCTACGCGCTCATTCCATTCTAGTGCATAATTCAGTCGCATGCAATTATTATATTGATTGTACTGTGAAAAAATTCTTCCGGGCGCAAAATTAATTTTCTGATTTAAGGCAGTATTGAATAATTCTGTTGTTGATATTCTTTGATCTAATTCCAGCCACAACATAAAACCACCTTTTGGTTGTGCAATTTTGGTGTTATCTGGAAAATAAGCTTCTACAACACGATTCATCTGAAGATAATTGGCATAAAGCTTATTTCTAAAGGTTCTTAGATGATGATCATAGCGCCCGTGCTCTAAGAAATCTGTAATAACATCCGAATACAACGAAGAATTACAAACTGTCTGAACCAATTTCTGACGAATAATTTTGTCTTTAAATTTTCCAGGAGCTATCCATCCAACCCGATATCCAGGAGCAAGTGTTTTTGAAACTGAGCCAAGCCATAAAACCAAACCGGCTTCATCATAAAATTTGCAAGGTTTCGGACGTTCTGAGCCGAAGTAAACATTGCCGTAAATATCATCTTCAATCAGCGGAACATTATATTGAGTTATCAATCTAACTAGTTCTTGTTTGTTTTCATCAGGCATTTGAAATCCCATCGGATTATTGAAATTGGTGATAAAACAGCATGCTTTAATTTCGGGAAGCGCTTTTTTTAAAGCTTCAAGATCTAACCCAAACAAAGGATGCGTCGGAATTTCAACTGCTTTTAAACCTAATTCTTTTATAGCCTGAAGTATTCCAAAATAAGCGGGACTTTCGACCGCAACACTATCACCAGGAGATGTCACCGCCATAAGAGCGTTGTAAATCGCATGCATCGCGCCAGAAGTAATGACAATGTCATCTTCAGTAATTTTTCCTTCCATAACTAGCGCCCATTTTGCAATGGCGCGACGTAAACTTTCTGATCCTTGAACTGGTTCGTAAGCAGTGCCTGCATCGTCTCTGTTGCGAACGGCATTGATAATTCCTTTATTTAGTTTTGCAACGGGCAGGAAATTCTTTCCAGGTATCCCAAGTGCAAATTGTGTTACATCGACTTGGGTGATGGTGCCAAAAACTTTATCGATAAGTTCTTCGGGAGTATTTTCCGTTTCCCGATTGTCTATACTTGCAATTGTAGGAAGTGCTGTTGTACGCTGTGAACTTTTGCTTACATAATAGCCCGTTTTCGGACGAGATTCTATAAGCGAGCGACTTTCCAATTCTAAATAAGCTTGTTTAATAGTGTTCAAACTAACATTATACAATTTTTGTGCGCTCCGTACAGAAGGCAATTTGTCGCCAAGTGCTAAGGTTTCATTGTGAATTTGATCCTCAATGATTTTGGCAATTTTTAAATATAATGTTTCGCGATTTTTCATTTTTGCTTTTTCTTAAGCGTTTAAAAGGACAGGCAGTGAATAAACTGGTCGGTGCTTTGTCTGAGTTGTGCCGCATTATTGAAATTGGCGCTTTTTTTCTTCTTCAGAAAATTTTGAATGTAATCATTAAATACTGCTTTATCTTCGTCTGTTAAGCTTCCATTATCATAAATTCTGAATTCAATTTGATTGTTTTGATTTAGAATCAAACTGGCAAACGAATTTATTTTATTGTCTTTTTCGCAGAGAAGAAAAGGTATTCCAAAAAGCATTTTGTCTTCGGCTTTCTCACGCATATTTTGGGTGAAGATGTTTTGCAAAATATCCATATCAAAAATATAAACTTCTCTAAATGTTATTTTTTTCTGTGTTGCCGCTTTAGATTCCATATCTTTTTTTAGCAAAATTATTGCTCTTAAAGATTTGGGTACAGATACAGAAAATACTTTTTTTACGGGTACAGATAAAATTACTGTTTTTTGAGAAGAGGAAGAAATAATTACAAACAAAAAAGTCCTTGAATATTTTTATTCAAGGACTTTTGATATTTTTTAAAATTAATGAGGAAAGACTAGAAAATACTTATTGCTTTTCCTGTTCCAAATCTGCAGCAGAAATCTGATCTAAGATGTTGGTTTGATTTGGCGAAATGTAGTTTTTGTTTTCGCTAATTTGTTCTTTCTTAAAAAGAAGATCAAGCGCATTGTAAAGTTTTAATAAAACATCTTTGTCTTCTTTGGCAATATCTAAAGCAGTATTGAAATTAAAAACATAATTATTCGAATTGCGTACTTCGACTTTGATTGTTTTAGATGTGATCTTAAATTTTACTATGTCCATATATTACAAAATTACCTTTGCAAAATAACTATTTTAATGGGAGTTATTGTAGATATTTTTTGATTTTTTAATTGCTAAGAATTTTTATTTTCTTGTTTTAATTTTAGTAGGACATCCATTGCCTTTAGAGCATCATTTTCGTCAACAAAGATATGGTCGTGCAAATAAGCGGCAACCACATTGCAGCTAATATTGGCATTTCCTAATGCTTGAGAAAATGCAGCAGTCAAACCTACAGCGGCTAAAGAAGAATGAACTTCCAGGGTAATCCAAGAAGCAATATAAGAGAAATGAAGATTAAGTTCTTCCGCAAAGCGCTTTTCTAATACTACAGTAATCCCTTCTTTTTCTTTAAATAGAAACAAAATTTTTGAAAAAGGAATCTGATCTAGTGAATCTACTTTTGTAAAAACATATTTTCCGTCATTAAGAACTGGATTAAGATTTTCTAAAATAGTATTCAAATTTATTTCGCCTTCCATAAAAATCAGGTTTGTTTTTTGTTTAAAAATAATAAAAAACCCTTAAACATTTCTGTTTAAGGGTTTTACCTTTTAGTAGCGAGGACGGGAGTTGAACCCGTGTCCGCGTTGGCGGATAAGAATCCTGCTATGTGTGTTGTTGAATCAGTTTTTTTATGAACTCTCGGCCAATTCCTGTTTTTAAAAATTTTTCCCTTTTCATAGCATCACTCTTTGAATTGAAAAACTCGACATAAATTACTTCCCAAGGTCTAAATTTGATAGTGAACCCCTTTTTTGCCATAATATTATGAGACTTAAATCTTTCTATCAAGTTGGAAGTGAATCCAGTATAGTTCTTGTTGAATTTTTTAGAATAAAGTATATAAACCACAAATTCTTCCATAACTTTTAAAATGATAATGGTAAAAAAAAAAACACCACTTTGAAAAAAGTGGTGTTTTTACCTGTAGCGAGGACGGGAGTTGAACCCGTGACCTCAGGGTTATGAATCCTGCGCTCTAACCAACTGAGCTACCTCGCCTGGACTGCTATCATGAATTCCTGATTGCGGGTGCAAAGATAGAAATAATATTAAAGCACGCAAGCATAAAATGAAGAAAAAAAAATATTTTTAAAAATGCATTGTTTTTGGACATATATTCTTATATTTCGAAAAAAATTAAAGTAGCACATGGATTCAAAAATACGTTACGAAATCGAGTTTCCGATCAATTCTTCGCCACAATTATTGTATCAATATATATCAACGCCGTCAGGTTTACAAGAATGGTTTGCTGACAATGTGAATTCGAGAGGTGAATTTTTTACTTTCATCTGGAATGATTCGCAGGAAAAAGCGCGCTTGGCTTCAAAAAAATCTGGCGAAAAAGTAAAATTTAAATGGGTTGATGAAAGCAGTAAGGATACTGAGTACTTTTTCGAACTTCATATTTTAGTTGATGAATTAACTAAAGACGTATCCTTAATGGTAGTCGATTTTGCTGATAAAGAAGAATTAGGCGAAGCTAAACAATTGTGGGAGAACCAGATCTCAGATCTAAAACATCTTATAGGATCTGTTTAGTAAAAGTCTATTTTATACCTTATATTTGCCCTGAACAAAATTCAGGGTTTTTTTATGATTAATTTTAACGGAAACATAGGGCAGGAAGACAATATATTAACTCTTAACCGCGCTTTTTTGTATGGTGACGGAATATTCGAAACAGTAAAAATTGTCAACGGAAAAATCTTGTTTCTTGAGGATCATTATTTTAGGCTAATGGCTTCAATGCGCGTGGTTAGAATGATGATTCCTATGGATTTTACAATGGAATATTTTGAAGAGCAGATTCTTAATCTTGTAAATAAACAAGGAATCGCTGCTTCAGCGCGTGCAAGAATTACTGTTTTCAGGAATGATGGAGGTTTGTATCTTCCTAAAAGCAATGATATTTCATATTTAATCAACGCCATTTCTCTTGGAAATAAAGCTTATAGTATAAATACAAGCGAATACGAAGTCGATTTGTATAAAGACTTCTATGTAACAAAACAATTATTATCGTCTCTTAAAACAACTAATAAGATGATTAATATAACAGGAAGTATTTATGCAAATGAAAATGACCTAGCCAATTGCATTTTACTGAATGATAGTAAAAATGTTGTAGAGGCACTTCAAGGAAATATTTTTATGGTAATGGGTAATAAGCTTATAACACCTCCAGTTTCAGAAGGTGCGTTAAACGGAATTATGCGTAAACAAATTTTAGCGCTGGCTAAAAAAGTAGAAGATATAGAAGTATTGGAGGAAATAATTTCGCCGTTTGACCTTCAAAAAGCAGACGAATTATTTCTTACCAATGTAATCACAGGGATACAGCCGATAACTAAATATCGAAAAAAGGAGTTTACAACAAATTTGGCTCATTTATTAGTGCAACGATTGAACGAATCCATCTCTGAAAATTAATTCAGATATGGATTTTCTGGTGCGTTAGACCAAATAAGATAATCGCCGCCAAGTTCAATAATCTGCTCTTTCCAAAAATGGGTAGTAGATTTTCCGATAATTTTATTTTTATAATTATTATCAGCAATGATCCATGAGTTTCCTTGCATCTCATTCTCTAGCTGATTTTCTTCCCAACCGGTATAGCCCAAGAAAAAACGTATATTGTTTTTACTAATCGATCCGTTGTTTATTAGGTCCTTAGTGGACTCGAAATCGCCTCCCCAATAAATCCCATTAGAAATTTCCACACTGTTTGGAATTAACTCAGGAATATTGTGAATAAAATAAAGGTTGTCTTGTTCTACAGGGCCGCCGTTATATATCTTAAAGTTAGCATCAATCTCAGGGATCAAGTCATTAATAGTATATTTTAATGGCTTGTTAATTATAAAACCTATTGATCCTTCCTTGTTATGGTCTGCTAATAAAATTACCGATCTGTTAAAAGATAAATCTCCAATTATTGAAGGCTCGGCAATAAGCAGGTGTCCTTTTTTTAATTTTTCTGAAATCATACGGTTACAATTTTTATTAAATTTAGTCATAAAAAAATTAAAATCCCAAATAAAATCGTTAAACCGCATAAAAAAACCTTCCAGATGGAAGGTTTTAATTATATTATAAGTTTAGAGAACTTTCTTACTTAGTTCACTGCACCTTCTAATTCAGCTCCAGCTTTGAATTTTACAACGTTTTTAGCTGCAATTTTAATAGTTTTTCCTGTTTGAGGGTTTCTACCGTCTCTAGCAGCTCTTGAAGATACTGACCATGATCCGAAACCTACTAATGAAACTCTTCCTCCTTTTTTCAAAGTAGTTCCTACATTACCTAAAAAAGACTCTAAAGCTAATTTCGCCGCAGCTTTTGTGATTCCTGCATCAGCAGCGATAGCATCGATTAATTCTGATTTGTTCATAATAATTAGTTATTAATTGTTGGTTAAAAAAAATTGTTAATACACAAATTTAGTAGGAAATCCGTTGCGTGCAAGTGTTTTCTTTATTTTTAGCAAAAATTGTTAATAACTTGCTTTTTTTGTTCATAAAGAGTGTTGTTCATCGATAAAAAACAGGTACAAACCCCTGTTTTACTGACCTTAATACACTTTTGCAACTTCTGAAAAACTTACTCCATTTAATAATTCTGAAGCAAGCATTCTCTTTTTTCCTGGAAATTGTAGACTTAATAACTGAATAAAGCCATCTTTTATTGCAATCTTGATTTCTTTTTTACTGCTAATTAGCTTCCCAACCTCGTAAGAATGTGATTCTGAGATTAGTTTGGCTTCATAAATTTTGATGTTCAATTCTTCATTTTGGTCTTTCAAGAAGCACCAAGAAGCAGGATAAGGACTTAAACCGCGAATCAGGTTATTGATTTCAGCTCCAGATTTTGTCCAATCAATTTTACAGTTCTCTTTGTTTAGTTTGTACGCCGTTTTAATATCGTCGTTATCTTCTTGAATTGTTGTAGTAACATTTCCGTTTTCAATAACCTTTAAAGTGTCAATTACAGTAGTACTTCCTAAATTCATCAAGCGATCGTGCAGCTGTCCCGCTGTTTCTTCTGGTTCAATATTGATTTCAGAATTTAAAATCATGGCGCCAGTATCGATTTTATCATCAATAAAGAAAGTGGTAACTCCGGTTTTGGTTTCGCCATTAATAATGGCCCAGTTAATAGGAGCAGCCCCGCGGTAATTTGGCAATAAAGAAGCATGAAGATTGAAAGTTCCTAAACTTGGCATTTCCCAAACCACTTTTGGCAACATTCTAAAAGCAACTACAATTTGTAAATTGGCATTTAGCGCTTTTAATTCGGCTAAGAAACTTTCGTCTTTTAAATTGGTTGGCTGTAATAAAGTAAGATTGTTAGCAAGAGCATATTCTTTTACAGCCGAATATTTTATTTTTTGTCCGCGTCCTGCAGGTTTGTCTGCTGCAGTAATTACGCCAACAACTTCGTAGTTATTTTTGATAATGGTATCCAAAATGCCAACGGCAAATTCTGGTGTTCCCATAAATATAATTCTCAATTTCTCCATTATGATTTTAAAGTGTATTTATTATTCGCTTGTATAATGATATGATTGTTTTCGAGCAATTCCTGAAGAACCGATAAAATATCTTTTGTATCCATTTTTATCTGATTCTCTATTTCTCTTGAAGTCAGTGAAGCTGTTCTAAGCAAAGACAAAATCTTATCTGCAATCGAATCGGCTTCGGTAATTTTTCCTTTTAGTGTAATGCAGTACGAACAGATGCCACAGTTTTCTTTTGTTTCTTCTCCAAAATAATCCAAAACCAATCTATTTTTGCAGGTTTTGGTGTCTTTTATATAATGAAGAACCGATAGAAGCTGTTCTTTTTTAACTTCGTTTTGTTTTTCTAAATATTTTGAAACCCTATTTATAGTGTGATCGTCTTCGCGAACTTCATTAAACAAAATAGTAGCGTCATTATTTTTAGATTTATATTCTATAATTTCTTTTTCTTTCAGCTTTTCTAAAACAGCAATAACCTGTTCTTCAGATCGGTTTGATTTCTTAGCAATCAACCCTAGATTCAGATTTGATTTTACTTCGTAAACTCCAGGATAAGTTCTTAAAATTGCCAAGATGATTTCTTCGTCATTTGGATTTAAACTCACGTATCGAATCACTTCTTTGGATTCAATAAGAAACTGAATGCTTATCTTCTCTGAGAATTCCTGAGACATCGTAATAATTCCCTGCTGATTTAAAAACTGTAAGGCATTGTAAGTTTTTAAAGTCGGGAATTCATATTTATTGCAGAAATGATTCAGTTTGAAAGAGAAAGATTCATCTAAACCTTCTCCATAAGCAATCTGAAAATAATTGCAGAGTTTGTTGTACATGGTTTTTAGGAACTTCTTGTCTGGAAGAATACTCAAAAACTGCTGTTCGGTGTGAATGGAATCTGAATTGTTATACAAAAGAACCGAAAACGCTTTTGCGCCATTTCGTCCCGCTCGCCCAGATTCTTGATAATAGTTTTCTAAGTTTTCTGGGAGTTGTGTATGAATAACGGTTTTTACATTGTCTTTGTCAATTCCCATTCCGAAAGCATTTGTAGCTACAATAACTTGCGCCTGCTTAGACATCCACAATTGCATGTTTTTGTCTTTTTCTTTAGACGAAAGTCCGCCGTGATAATACGTTGAAGTAAAACCTAACGATTGCAATTGCGAAGACATATTCAGGCACGCTTTGCGATTTCGGACATATATAATAGAAGGCTGCGGATTCTTTTTAAGAATTTGTTCAGTTCGATATAATTTATCTTCAACTTCAAAAACCATGTAAGCGATATTTTTTCGTTCAAATGATTGTTGAAAATGTCTTGGATTTTTTAATTCTAATTGCGTCCTGATATCTTCAATAACTCTAGGAGTTGCCGTAGCAGTTAAAGCCAAAAACGGAATTTTTGGAAAGAACTTTTTCAGTTCTGAAATTTTAAGATAGGCAGGTCTAAAATCATGACCCCATTGCGAAACACAATGTGCCTCGTCAACAGCAATTAAATTGATGGGTAAATTTTTAATACGCTCCAGAATCCAATCCGATTGTAAACGTTCTGGAGATAAATAAAGGAATTTGTAATTTCCGTACTGGCAATTGTCAAGAAGATCAATCAGTTCTTCGGTGTGAATTCCCCCCGTAAGAGCAATTGCTTTAATATCTCTTTTTTGCAGATTGGCTACTTGATCTTTCATTAAAGCAATCAAAGGAGAGATAACAAGACAGATTCCTTCCTGCATCATGGCGGGAACCTGAAAACATATCGATTTTCCGCCTCCCGTCGGAAGTACCGCAAAAGTATCCTGTCCATCAAGAACCGAATCGATAATTTCTTTTTGCAACGGTCTAAAACTGTCGTGTTTCCAGTATTTTAGAAGAATTTCCTGCGCTCCGAGCATTGCCTTGGTTTTAAAGTTAAAAATTTAGAAAACAGTTTCTAGTTTTGCAACTTTAAACCATACCGCTAAATTTTGTCTAAGATATAAAGAATTCTGTTTTCAACTGTATCTTTAGGAACTTCAATCAGTTCGTAACCATATTTTTTGTAAGTTTCAACAAGGTGCTCTTGGATTTTTACTGCCTGATCAAAATTTTCATAACGCTCAGAATCACTTTGGTAAATCTCTTCCCAAGGCGGTAAAATAAAAGTTTTAGAATATTTATAATCCTCGCATGCTTTAACGAAATTCTCTGGATATTCATCACCAATATAATCCATATAAGCTACCACATCTGGAATTCCTCTGTCAATAAAAACCACATTATCAGGTTCTTCAAGAGCATTTTTATATTGTTCAATACGACCTTCCAATAACATTTCGCTAAACAAAAGCGGCTGTTCCAGAAACAACTGTTCAATGCCTTCTTGTTGCGCTTTCATGGTAACCTGTCTAGAGATTTCAGGATAGCAGCAAAAGCCACGAGCTACCAATTCGTTAATAAGTGTTGATTTTCCAGTACCAGGTCCGCCAAGCAAGACTATAATTTCTTTTTGCACTATTCTAAAAATAAAGCGCAAATTTACCTAAACTTATTTATAATTAAAAAGAATATTTATCAGAAACGAAAGATTTGGCATTTTTAGTTGGCATGGTTTCCTGCTGTTCGCTGCAATCTTTTGCTTTTTAAAGAAAAAAGCAAAAGGATTTCCACTTCCATCAGGGTTAAAAAGGAGAGATGGTTTTGTTTTTGGGATTATTTGAAAAAAATATAAGCTTTCACAGAAAGAAAGTCCCAGAGGGACGAAATGTTTATAGAAAAATTATGCGTTATTAATATAAAGCTCCAGCGGAGCGACACATTTAGAGTGATTTATATGTCGCTCCGCTGGAGCTTTTTGATTTGCGAGAAATTGTTTTTTCTATAAATATTTTGCTCCGCTGGAGCAGTTTTTATTTGAATTGCCGTTGGTTTTAACCAACGGGTTTAAATGATTATTTAAATCTTGGCTTTAGCCAAATAAACTATTCGCAAAATGAATACTTCCCAGAACTTTTTCCATTTTTAGAAGGCATAATCAAATGCGATTGGAACTTTTTACCATTCAAAACATCATTCACAAAATCTAAAACATATTGCTGTCCTTGATGAAAAAGATAACCCGAAAATTCATGTCCGCCACCGCAGAAAGTAATCAGTTCGATATCTTTATGTAAATCATTCATTTGATTATAAACCGCATAAGAACCAAAAAGAATCAGCCAGCCAGAAGCATTTGTCGGACAAGAACGGTGCGAACCTGCTGAATAAGGAACCGTATCATCATTATTTCCATGTGCTAATAACATCGGAATTGCTTTTTCTTTCGTAATCAAATTAATATCCTGAATCGCTCCCGAACCTCCAATGAACCCTTTGTATTTAAAGTTTTCTGGGAGATTGCTTTTGTATAAGTTCATTAATTTATAATCCCAAAATGAAGCGTGGAAACCAATTTCGGCTCCGGCACTAATTCCAGAAATAAAGATTTTTGAAGTATCAAGATTATATTTGTCAGCATTCTCAACTAAGAAAGCGGTTGCCTGCCACATATCGCTCACGCCAATTTGAATCGCTTTTATTTTTTCAGTCAAAGTTCCTTTACAGCCAAAATCTTTTCCTTTCATATACAAACTATATGAAATGCTTGCAACGGCATAACCATTTTGTGACATGAATTTTCCAAAATCTTTTTCATTTGTTCGTTCTCCGCCCGAAAATCCTCCACCAAAAGCAAACATAATCAACGGGATTTTTTCGTCTGCTTTTTTCTTTGGCAGATATAAATCTAGATCTAGTTTTAAAGTGTCGTTTTGGAAATAAGTTAAAGTTTTAATTTCTTGTGCTTGAACTGAATTTAGTGTAAAAGCGATAAGAAGTAAAAGGAGTTTTTTCATTTTAAATGGTTTTAATCTCGCAAAGCCGCGAAGTCGCAAAGTTTTTCTGCCACAAATTTCACGAATTTTCGCTAATTATTATTTTTTGATTTGCCAAGTTAATTAAAATTAGGGAAATTGAATTTTAGGATTTAATAATTTGTGTTAATTAGTGTAATTTGTGGCAAAAAAACAGCCTCATTTTTAGAGTCAAAAAATCTAAAATCTAAAATCTGAAATCTGAAATCAAAAGCGTATATTTGCGTTTATTTTTAATTACGAATGGAGAACGATAAAGAAAAAAACACCGCCGAATTTTACGAAAGATTAAAAGTAGAGCTAGATAACGCAAACACTTGGCCAGCAGAATATTTGTATAAATTTATTGTGCCTTCTGTAGGTGATAATGTAGAGCGTGTTGAAAAAGCTTTTGATAGAATGGGGGCGGTTATTAAAACAACAAAATCAAAAACAGGTAAATTTACCAGTGTTTCTGTAGATGTTACGATGCACAGCTCAGATGATGTGATTAGTAAATACAAAGAAGTTTCTACAATAGAAGGTATAGTTTCATTATAAACTTATGATCGAAAAATATAAAAGAGAAGCCGCAAGCGACGTTGTGTATAATTTAGAATACAATTCTGAAAGACAGCGTCTAATTATCCCAGAATACGGTCGTCATTTGCAAAAACTGATTGATCAGGCAACTGCAATCGAAGATGATGAAACGCGCAATAAAGCTGCGAAATATATCATTCAGGTTATGGGAAGTCTGAATCCGCATTTGCGTGACGTACCAGATTTTCAGCATAAACTTTGGGATCAGCTTTTTATTATGTCTGATTTTAAATTGAATGTTGAATCTCCGTACCCAATTCCATCAAGAGAAGTTTTGGAGCTAAAACCAGATGCTTTGCAGTATCCGCAGAACTTTCCAAAATATAGATTTTATGGTAACAACATCAAATATATGATTGATGTTGCGAATAAATGGGAGGAAGGCGAAATGAAAAATGCGCTTATCATGGTGATCGCCAACCATATGAAAAAATCTTTCTTAAGCTGGAACAAAGATACCGTAAAAGACGATGTGATTTTTGAGCATTTGTATGAATTATCAGGAGGCAAAATCAATTTATTGCATAGCACGGAAGAATTGTTAAACACAACAGATCTAATGCGTACAAACAAACGCATGTCTAATAAAACAGCTTCTGGTGCTCAGCCAAAAATTCAGAACAACAAAAATAACAATAACAAAGGCGGTCAGAAAAAGACATTTCAAAAAAACAATAATCAGAAGTAAAAAAGGAGCTAAGAGGCTATCCTGATAGCTATCGGGACTAAGTTGCTAAGTTTTTTTACTTAGATACTTTAAAAAAAACAAACAAAAACAAGAATAAAAAAGCTGCTAAGCTACTAAGCGTCTAAGTTGCTGAGTTTTTTTACTTAGAATCTTAGAGTCTCAGAATCTTAGAAACTTTGAAAGAACCTAAAAAAAATCTATGGGAATTTTTAAAATCGAAGGAGGAACTCCTTTAAAAGGAGAAATCACTCCGCAAGGAGCAAAGAATGAGGCATTACAAATTTTATGTGCCGTGCTTCTAACAGGAGAGAAAGTAAAAATTAATAACATTCCTGATATTATAGACATCAATAAATTAATCACTTTGCTGGGGAATTTAGGGGTGAAAATTCAACGTAACGAACCGGGTTCAATTACTTTTCAAGCTGATGAGGTTAATGTTGGATATTTAGAAACTGAAGCTTTCAAAAAGGAAGGTGGAGCGCTTCGTGGTTCTATTATGATTGTTGGTCCGCTTTTGGCTCGTTTCGGAAAAGGATATATTCCAAAACCAGGTGGAGATAAAATTGGCCGTCGTAGATTAGATACTCACTTTGAAGGTTTTATTAACCTTGGAGCAAAATTCAGATACAATAGAGAAGATCATTTTTATGGAGTAGAAACTCCTGAAGGAGGTCTTAAAGGAACAGATATGCTTCTAGATGAAGCTTCTGTAACTGGAACTGCAAACATTGTAATGGCAGCAGTTTTAGCAAAAGGAACAACTACAGTTTACAACGCAGCTTGTGAGCCTTACTTACAGCAATTGTGTAAGATGCTAAACTCTATGGGAGCTAAAATTACAGGAGTTGGTTCTAACTTATTGACTATCGAAGGTGTTGAAAGTCTTGGAGGTTGCGAGCACAGAATTCTTCCTGATATGATCGAAATTGGTTCTTGGATTGGTCTTGCGGCTATGACAAAAAGCGAAATCACAATCAAAAATGTAAGCTGGGAAAACTTAGGTTTGATTCCGAATACGTTTAGAAAACTTGGAATTACAGTTGAGAAACGTAATGATGATATTTATATTCCAGCTCACAAAGATGGATATGAAGTAAAAACAGATATTGACGGTTCTATCTTAACTATTGCCGATGCGCCTTGGCCAGGATTTACACCTGACTTATTAAGCATCGTTTTGGTTGTAGCAACTCAAGCTAAAGGAGACGTTTTAATTCACCAAAAAATGTTCGAAAGCCGTTTATTCTTCGTGGATAAATTGATCGATATGGGAGCAAAAATCATGTTATGTGATCCGCACAGAGCTGTGGTTATGGGACATAATTTCGAATCTCAATTGAAAGCAACTACAATGTCTTCTCCTGATATTCGTGCGGGAATTTCATTATTGATCGCTGCGCTATCTGCAAAAGGAACAAGCACAATTCAGAATATTGAGCAAATTGACCGTGGATATGAGCGTATCGATGAGCGTTTAAGAGCAATCGGAGCAAAAATCGTGAGAGCTTAAAAAAATATTTGCCACGAATTCACGAATTAAACTAATTCAAAATTTTTAAAGTCAAATTAAACGAATTTCATTTTAAAAATTAGAGAAATAAGATAAATTCTAAATTTTGTTTAATTCGTGAATTCGTGGCTAAAAAAAATGTCTTTAAATGACAAACGAACAAAAAGCTGTAAAAGCTACTATTTTTAGTATAATAGGAAACACCTGCCTGGCCCTGATAAAAGGTCTCGCAGGTTTTTTTGGCAATTCTTATGCCTTAATTGCAGATGCAATTGAATCGACAACAGATATATTTGCGTCATTTTTGGTGTTATTTGGAATCAAGTATTCGAATAAACCGGCTGATGAAAACCATCCTTACGGTCACGGCCGTGCAGAACCTCTTATTACGTTTTTGGTTGTTGGGTTTTTAATTACTTCGGCAACAATTATCGGTTACGAAAGTATTGCAAATATTGGGACTTCGCACGATTTACCGAAATCTTGGACTTTGTATATTTTAGGTGCAATTATTATTTGGAAAGAATATTCTTTTCGTTTGGTAATGAAACGTAGCCGACAAACAAATAGTTCTTCTTTGGCAGCCGATGCATGGCACCATAGAAGTGATGCTATAACTTCTGTAGCAGCTTTTATCGGAATTTCGATTGCCTTGATTATGGGTAAAGGTTACGAATCTGCAGATGATTGGGCAGCACTTTTTGCGGCTTTTTTTATCCTGTATAACAGCTATAAAATATTTAGACCGGCACTTGGAGAAATCATGGATGAAAATCTAAACGATGATTTAGTAGAAGAAATACGTGTTGTTGCTTTGACAGTTCCAGGGATTCTTGGAACAGAAAAATGCTATATCCGAAAAGCAGGAATGCGTTATCATGTTGATCTTCACGCCATAGTTTCGGCTAAAATTTCTGTAAAAGAAGGTCATGATTTATCTCATAAACTTCAAGATACTTTAAAAGAACAAATTCCGCAGTTAGGAAATGTTTTGATTCATATAGAGCCAGATGATTATTCTTAAGGTGCAAAGTTGCAAAGGTTCAAAGGGACGAAGGTTTTTTCGCTGAAACTTTTATCAAAGATTGAAATAAAAAATCCGTTTATTAATATAATAAGCGGATTTTCTATTTGATATATTTGTCTTCTGAGCGTGATGAAGTTTCGAAAAGAAATCTCACAAAGTATTTAAACTCTGAACCTTTGTCTCTCTGAACCTTTGCGCCTTAATCTAATGCATTTAAAATCTTCAAACCAAACACAACGCCATTTTGCTGAATTCCTCCTTGATAAGAATGGACATAATCTACTCGAAATAGTTTAAATTTTCCGAAACCTAAATTGTCTAAACCAATTGTAAATTCAGAGTATGGTTTTTTGTCTGGAATCGCTAAAGCATGAAAACCGATATTCATTGTTGATTTTAAAAGATTCAATAACGGAATTTTATTCATGATAAAACCAGTGTCGTTGTATTCTGTATGCATTTCAAAATAACTGTCGTTTGTGCTGTTAGAATAGTAAGGCATCATGTTGAAAACATTTAAATAGCGTTCGCTTGTTCCAATATGAGTTTGATTTCCGTTAAAATGTCTGTAATCGATAAATGAGATATTTTCAGCATTAAAGAATTTTCCGCCTCTAAAATTGGTTCCTAGAAGGCCTTTATTTCCAAGTGATAAATCATATTGAACAGAAGCTCCAATTCGTTCGTATTCATACTTTTTTTCGCTTGCTGCGAATGCTTTTTCGAATGCAAGATAAACTGTGGGATATTTATCATCTTTAAAATTAAATCTTCCGTCTGGTCTTGAAATGTATTTGTTTCCAAAATTAATTCTTGTTGTTACGAGAGTTTTAAACAGATGATGCTGATCAAAAGCCGGAGTTGTAAAATCGTTTGGAGCCAAAGGATTATTAGAAGAATAAATATCATCTTTTTTAAAGAAAGAATAATCAGTTGTATTGAAAAGCGGTTTGCGCTGCTCGTAACCAATTTTTGCAGTAAGATTTATTCCGTTTGCAATATCTTGTCCGTAATTGATTTCAGCAAATTCTAAGTTGTACAGTTTCATATAGTTGTCTTTAAAAAATAAAGAACTTATAGAATTGATAAATTTGCTAATTGGTTCAGCGCTATTAAATTGGGCTGTTTTTACACCTCCAGAACCCCATATTGTAGCATAATTTATTGTATTGAAACGATGGCTAAATTCACCAATTGCACGAAAACGTTCATCAGAAAAGCCATAATTAAAAGTAGTGCTTATTGAAGTGTTTGTTCCTTTTTCTTCATCCCATTTTCTAAAAGAAAAGCCTGAATCTAGATTAAAACCCTGTACGGTATTAAAACTTAGAGAAGCAATATTTAATAGACCTTTATAATCAAAAGAATATTTCTTAAAAGTGTTTTTATAATCATAGCCCATTAAAACATCCCAAATCTTAAACTTATTGTTTTTGGCGTCAATAGAATCGGTGTATTTTTTTGATTTTCTAATGATTTGCAAACTGTCTTTTTTTGCATAATCACTGCTTTCTTCAATAGTTAGCGGAATCGGACGAATTTCATTCCAGAAAGCATCGTCTTTTTTATTCGCATTGAGGTCAAAAGCCACTAGTTCATTCCCGAAAGTTTTCTTGTCAAACGATGCTGGAAATTCATAATTCGAATATACATAATTGAAATTTCCAGAAAACTTTACGCCAAAAATACCCGCATTAAAAGAAAGCGTCTGTGCATTTTTAGACCAGATTTTATTTTTGGAATTATAGCTGAAACTCTGTTTTAAAGTCATGATTTCTGTAAACTCGTTTTTCATTCGATACCCCTTGATGTCTAAATCAATGGCATAAATCGCAAAACTGTCATCTACAATATAAATATAACCTTCAAAAACAGGTTCTTTATCGCGCTTTGGAATTACTTTAATTTTATTAATCTGTTGATTGTTGTCGTCATAAAAAGTGCTTTCTAGTTTGTATTTGTAATAATTGAAAGCATTATCGGCGATAGGAGAGATGAGTTTTACATCAAAATCTAAAGTGTTGTCATAAAAATCATAAGTCGATAACGCAGCTGTGTTATAGCTATAACCGCGATTGTTTCCTGAAATTTTAGAAGCGATGATTTTCTCTTTTAGTTTATCAGGTTTTTCAAAAGTAACTTTCGAAATAGTTTCAGATAAATACAAAATTCCTGTTCCAGTCGAATCTAAGTTTGAAGCCATGTCATCACCTAGATCTACTTTTTTGCCGAGAATTTTTTTAGGAAGATCTTTGACTTTAAACATTCCTTTAGAATAAAAATCGGCTGTATATCTTTCGGTTTTATCTGAGTTTTCTTTTTTATGAGCTATTGCACTTTTTATAATAGCATTAGCAGGATTGTTTTTAGGGTCAATGATAACTTCATTTAAAGCGAAACTTTCTTCTTGAAGTTTAACATCTAAATTAACTGTTTTTGTTGCCGCGAGAACAGTAATTTTTTGAGTTTTATAACCTAGATATTGAAAAATGATTTTATTTCCTCCAATTTCTTTTACGTTTAGCTGATATTTTCCCTGTTCATTTGTAGTGGTTCCAGCATAAGTGTTTTCTTCAAAAACCGATACAAAAGGAAGCGGATTTCCTTTGTCATCTGTTACAGTTCCTCTTATTTGAGCAAAATTGGAAAACGAAAAAAATAGAAAGGCAAATAAAGTATAGTTTCTCATACAGGTGTGGTTATCCTACAAAAATATAATAAGTTAAATCTGAGCTTATTAATAATTTGTTAAATTGAATGAGAGGATTTGTCTAACTGAACGAAGTCGAAGTTATTTATTTTAAAAGCCTTCGACTTCGCTCAGTATAACATTATGCTATAAAAAAGACTGAATAGCCAATTCGTAACTTTTTAGGCCGAAGCCTAGAATAACGCCTTTTGCGTTTCCAGATAAATAAGATTGATGTCTAAAGCTCTCACGTGCATAAGTATTTGAAATATGAACTTCAATTACTGGAGTTGTAACCGCTTTCATGGCATCACCCAAGCCAATAGAAGTGTGGGTATACGCACCGGCATTCAGAATAATTCCATCAAATGAAAAACCAACTTCTTGAATTTTACCAATCAGTTCGCCTTCAATATTACTTTGATAATAAGAAAGTTCAATGTTTGGGAATTTTTGTTTCAACGTTTCAAAATAATCTTCAAAAGTTTGGCTTCCGTAAACTTCTGGTTCGCGTTTTCCTAAAAGATTCAAGTTCGGTCCGTTGATAATGCAGATTTTCATATGTATTTTTTATTTTGAGATATGGGCATTGCTATTGATTTTTGCAATTGCCATTGAACTTTGTAAAAATAAAAAAAACCGCACTAATAAATAGAGCGGTTTTTATAAAAGTATGTGATATTCTTTTTTAGAACATATATCCAGCTGAAAGTTGGAATACAGAGTTTTTAAAATCAGCTTCTTCTGAAATTTCTGTTAAACCTATTCCGTAACGAGCTTGAACAAAAAGACCTCCAACAACTTTTAATCCTAAACCTGCGTTAAGAGAAAAGTCAAATGTTTTTGGATCTGCAGCATCAAATTCTTTTTTATTGCTAACAAGGAATGATGCCTGTGGACCAAGCTCTAAGCTTAAAGATTTAGTCATATAGATTTTTGCCATTACTGGAATAGCGATATATCCCATTTCATTTTTAAATTCTGAAATAGCATTTTTATAAGTAGCTCCTTGTGTAGAATATAAAAGCTCTGGCTGAATTGAGAATTTTTCTAATAACTTAAGTTCTGCGACAAGACCTGCGTGGTAACTTGTAATACCTTCTTTGTCAACAGAAATTCCTTCGAAGTCAGAACCTCCAGTTTGGTTAGCAAAGTTAACCCCTGCTTTAACCCCGATTTGTACAAATTGTGCGTTTACTGCTGCTGATGTTGCTAGAAACAAAACAGCTGCTAAAAGTATTTTCTTCATAAAAAGGTTTTTAAAAATTGGTGTTTTAAAATGTTATTTAAAGTTCAAAACTACATATTTAGCATTTTATTGCATTATAATTTGCATTAAATAATTACTAAAATTCCCACTCAAATTGATTTTTTATGTTCGAAAAACCTCTTTTCTTCTTTCAATGCTTTGATTTTCAATTGTTCAATACCGGTTTTATTTTTGTCTTATTTTAATACTTTTTAAACTTATTGTGGAGTATGTTTTGTAAGTCTAATCTTAGTTTTGTTGAATATTAATCAAATAATATTTAGAAAATTATGAAAAAAATTGTTTTGGCTGCTATTGCAGTATTAGGCTTTACATTTGCTAATGCGCAAACGGGAGGATTTGCAAAAGGAGCTACATTTATTTCTGGAGCTTTGAATGTAAGTTCAGAAAAAACAGGTGATGCTAAAAGTAGTGGTTTCACAATTGAGCCAAAAGTAGGTTATTTTGTTACCGAAAATATTGCGATTGGTGCAAAATTAGGATTTGGCTCAGACAAAGTAGGTGATGATAAAACAAACTCATTTACTGCGGGAGCTTTTGGTAGATACTATTTTACGCCTGCTTCTCAATTTTCAATCTATGGACAAGCTGGTCTTGATTTTACAAATTATAAACATAAACCGGGTGATTTTAAATCAAACGAGATTGGAGCAAACGTTGGTTTAGGTTTGAGCTATTTCCTATCTAATCATTTTGCAATTGAAGCTACTTGGCTTGGTTTAGGATACAGCGTAAATAACAATGGAGGGCACGGAGCCGAAAAAACTAATTCTTTTGGTTTTGGTACAGACTTAAGAGATGTAAGTTTCGGAGTTGTTTATAAATTCAAATAAAAAACATTTAGTTAGTTTTTTAAAGGCCTTTCCTTAATTTTTAAGAAAGGTCTTTTTTATGCTGAAAACTCTAATTTTTAAATGGCTTAATTTAAAATTAACAATTAGCGTGGTAGTTACTATTTTATTTGTTAAATTCCTAATATACATTTATGAAGAATATTTTTATATTTGACTCATTAATTTAACCCAAAACAAATTAGAATGAAAAAAATTATCTTATCTGCCATTGCAATTATGGCTTTTGCATTCGCAAATGCTCAGTCAACAAGATTTGGAGTAAAAGGAGGTCTTAATATTTCAAATGTAGTTGGAGGAGATGTGGAAAATAATAAAACATTAGTAGGTTTTCATATTGGTGGTTTAGCCGAAATTCACGTAGTTGAAAAGTTCTTTATTCAGCCAGAGCTTTTATTCTCTGCTCAAGGAGCTAAATTCGATGGGCCTTTTGGAACTGATGGAGACTTAAAATTGAATTATTTAAATATTCCAGTATTAGCAAAGTATTACATTGTTGATAATAAATTTAGCGTAGAGGCAGGTCCTCAACTTGGTATTTTATTGTCTTCTAAATTAGATGGTGAAGATTTTAAGGATTATACAAGGTCAACAGACTTAGGCTTTAATTTAGGAGCTGGTTATAATTTTACAGATAATTTTTCTGTAGGTCTTCGTTACACTATTGGTTTATCTCCTATTACGGATAATGATATTGATGATTCAGAGGAATATTATGATAGTGCAAAAAATAGCAACTTGCAACTTTCTTTAGCATATAAATTCTAATTTATAAATTTATTTTTATAAATATTTCCAAAAAGCCTTTCCCAACGGAAAGGCTTTTTTACTTATAGATTTTTGTCGCAAAATAAAACTATTTTATGTAAGTATATTTTTATATTTTCGCGACAAATTTAATCTAGTATAAAAATGAAAAGAATTCTTTTATCTGCGTTTGCATGTATGGTATTTGCATTTGTGAATGCTCAAGATAACCATTTTAAAGTAGGAGCTCACGTTGGTCTTCCAATTGGGAAATCGTATGATTTATTTGACATGAATTTAGGTGTCGATGCCGCTTATCTTTGGAGTATTAACGACAAATTTAGTGCGGGAGTAACAAGTGGCTATACAATGTATATTAGTAAAACATATATAGGACAGGCTGGAAGAATGAGTAGAAGTACAAATCAAGATTTTGTGCCAGTAGCGGGAACAGCGCAATATTCATTATCAGAGAATTGGTTTCTTGGTGCAGATTTAGGATTTGCTGTTAATGTCTATGGAGATCTGGATCGAGGCATTTTATATCAGCCTAAGTTTGGTTATCAAACAAAAAAGATTGAATTGTTTGCAGCTTATAAAGGAATTGCAGATGAATATACGGTTTCTTCTCTGAATATTGGATTTAATTATAAGTTCTAAAAATCTTAATTAGTACATAACCTTCTAAAAAAAAATGGAAGGTTTTTTTTATGTAAATTTTTTCTATTAAATGTTTATTTGGTAAGTATATTTTTATATTTGATTAATTAATTCTAACTAAATAAAAGATCTTAAAGAATGAAAAAAGTTATTTTATCTGCTCTTGCAGTTATGGCATTTGGTTTTGCAAATGCACAGGACGGACATTTTAAAGCAGGAGTTCATGCTGGTGTAGTTCTAGGTGATTTAAAAGATTCATACACCTCTAATTTTGGTGTTGATGTGGCATATCTATGGAATGTTGCCGATAAATTTAGTGTCGGGGCAACAAGTGGTTATACCGTTTATATCCCGAAATCTTACAATTATAATGATATCTATGGCTCATATAGAGTAGAAAGTTCTGAAGCGGGTTTTATTCCAGTTGCAGGAACAGCACAATATTCAATAACTAATTATTTGTTTGTTGGAGCTGATTTAGGATATGCTATTTATGTAGGAAGTGGCAGCGGAGATGGAGGTATTTTGTATCAGCCAAAATTTGGTTACCAAAATAATAAAATCGAAGTATTTGCTTCTTATAAAGGAATATCTGATGATGCAACGTTATCTACTTTTAATATCGGATTTAATTACAAGTTCTAAAAAAAATCTTAACTAATGAATAACCTTCCAAAAAAATCAGGAAGGTTTTTTTTATGTGAATTTTTCAGATTAAATATTTATTTAGTAGGTAAATTTTTATATTTGGTTAATTAATCTAACTTAACAAAAAGATCTTTAAAGAATGAAAAAAGTTATTTTATCTGGTCTTGTACTTATGATATTTGGTTTTGCGAATGCCCAAGGAACTGGGAGTAGATTTGGAATCAAAGGAGGTGTTAATTTTCCAAATAGTTCTAGTGATTTTCATGAAAATGAAAATTTAATAGGGTATCAGGCTGGCATTTTTTCGGAAATTAAAACAGATGAAAGATTTGGTATTCAGCCAGAACTGCTATATTCAACTCACGGATTGAAAAATAAATTTGTAAAGGACGGTATAGCCTACGATCATAAGGTTGATATGAGCTATTTAAATTTGCCTATTTTGGCTAAATATTTTGTCACTCAGGGATTAAGCGTTCAGGCAGGTCCTAAAATTGGTTTTTTAATGCATGCTGAAGAAAATGGTATAAATATTACAGATCATGTTAAAACTATCGATTTTGGTTTGGACTTTGGTATTGGTTATAATTTTCTTGAGGTTTGTTCGGTAGATCTTCGCTATAGCTTAGGTTTGTCAAATGCCCTGGATTTTCATGTTGGAGATGATAATTATAAAATTAAAAATAGTCTATTTTCTTTGGCTGTGGGATATAAATTATAATATTTAGATAAAAAAACTTTCTCTTTGAGAAAGTTTTTTTATCGCGTTGTATGGGACATTTTTATGTTTAAAAATGTTTACTTTGTAAATATGAATTGGAGCAGATATATAAAAGATTATCAGTCGTACTTGAGGATTGAAAGGGGTTTGTCTAAAAATACAATAGAAAACTACGGCTTTGACATTGAGCGTTTATGTCTTTTTCTGGAAATTAATCAGATTGATGTTTCTCCAATAAAAATTTCTGATGAAACACTGCAGCAGTTTATTTATACTGTGGCCAAAGAAGTAAATCCAAGATCGCAGGCGAGGATTATTTCTGGGCTTAAAAGTTTCTTTAATTATCTGGTTTTTGAAGATTATAGAAATGATAATCCTTTAGAATTAATCGAAGCGCCAAAAACAGGCCGTAAATTACCCGATACTTTATCGCTAGAAGAAATTGATCGCTTGATTGAAACCATCGATTTAAGCACCAATGAAGGCGAACGAAACCGTGCGATGCTTGAAACGCTATATGGTTGCGGATTACGTGTTTCTGAATTAATTTCGCTTAAAATTTCAGACCTTTTTTTTGACGAAGGTTTTATTAAAATTACTGGTAAAGGAAACAAAGAAAGATTTGTTCCTATAGGATCATTAACGCAAAAATATATTGACATTTACCGGAATGCTGTTCGTTCTGGTCTTAATGTTAAAAAGGGAGCGGAAGATACTTTATTCTTAAACCGAAGAGGAAATCAGTTAACTCGTGCCATGGTTTTTACAATCATTAAAGATCTTGCTCAAAAAATGGGACTCAAAAAGAGCATAAGCCCACATACATTAAGACATTCTTTTGCGACACATTTGCTTGAAAATGGCGCAGACTTGAGATCAATTCAGTTAATGTTGGGACATGAATCTATTACCACAACAGAAATTTATGTGCATTTGGATCGCCGTTTTCTAAAAGAAGTAATGCATAGTTTTCATCCCAGAAAATAATTTTTTACCGTATTGTGTGTTTTTTGTTTTGAAAATTTATATATTGTGTTAAAATTTTGTTTTAATTTGAATAAAAGGCACTGAAACATTGTCGTTTGTTTTGCTTTTTCTGAATAAGTTCTCAATATCTTATTTACATAAAAAGAAGTAGTATATGGTTTTTGATTTGTATGGAAATGAAGATTGCTTAGAGGTAAATAATTTTTATAAAAAATTGTTGGCCGAAATGCCCGACCTGCTTTTTCAGTTTGTTATTGATGCTGATAATAATTACTCGTTTCCTCTTGTAAGTAAATCAGCAGATGAGATATTTGAGCTTTCTGTAGCAGATTTTAATAATGATATTAAGTTTATAGTTTACGATCGAATTGTACCGCAAGATCGTGAGCTTTTTTTTCAGTCTTTGATCAAAGCTAGAAAAGAAATAAAACCTTGGGAAATAGAATTTAGGGCTACTCTTCCTAAAAAAGGAATTCGCTGGTTTAAAATTGCCGCAAAAACAGAATCTTCAGCAAATGGAAATGTGGTTTTTTATGGTCATGTTTCGGATATTACCGAATTAAAAGATAAAGAAGAAAAGCTTAGAATTTCTGAAGAGCGTTTTCAATTTGCTCTCGATGCTTCTACCGCCGGGATTTGGGATTGGGATATGGTTACCAATAGCGTTTTTTATTCTTCTCTGTCTCTTAAAATATTAGAATTGGAATCTACTGATATTTTTGATGATCCAGAACGATGGGATAAAATTGTGCATCCTGATGATCTTCCGAAATATTATTCAGATATTCATGAACATTTTGACAATAAGATTCCGTTTTACGAAAATTACCATCGTGTAATGACTTCTAGCGGTAATTACAAATGGATTTTAGATCGTGGAAAAGTAATTAAGCGTGATGAAAACGGAAAGCCTTTACGTGTAATTGGGACTCATACAGATGTTTCGGCGCAGAAAGAAAAAGAGCTGGAACTAATGAAAACAATGAAACTGTATAGCGATCAAAATAGTCGATTGCTGAATTTTTCGCATATTGTTTCTCATAATTTAAATACACAGGCTGGAAATATAAAATCGATTTTAGATCTTATTGATGCAGATGTTAGTAAACAAACTGTAGCAGAGATGCTGGAATACTTGCGAGCTGTTTCTAATGATCTAAATGAGACTATTTCAAATCTTACTCAAATTGTAAAAACACAGAGCAATATTAACATTGCGGTAGTTCCGTTAAAGCTTTGCGAGTATATTGAGAAAACTATTTCGACAATTAAGGGGTATGATAAGCAGCGAAAAGTTACCATTGTAAATAATGTTCCAAAGTATTTAACGATTAATTTTAATCCAGCTTATATGGAAAGTGTTTTGTTGAATTTTACAACAAACGCAATTAAATATGCGCATCCAGATCGAGATCCGATTATTACTTTTGATTTTGCAATTGAACCTGAAGGTTATAAATCGCTCACAATTACAGATAATGGTTTAGGAATCGATTTGAAAGTTTATGGCGAATTATTATTCGGAATGTATAAAACTTTTCATAAGCACGAAGAAGCTCGAGGAATTGGCCTGTACATTACAAGAAATCAAATAGAGGCCATGAAAGGAACGGTTGAAGTAGAAAGTGAAGTAGGAGTTGGAACAAGCTTTAAAATCGTTTTTAATGATATGTAAAATGTAAATAGATATAAAAAAACAAAGGCTGTCAATTGACAGCCTTTGTTTTTTTTATGTTCCTTAGATTATTTAGCAATATTTACAGCTCTAGTTTCTCTAATAACTGTAACTTTTACCTGTCCAGGATAAGTCATTTCTGTTTGAATTTTTTGTGAAATCTCGAAAGATAAGTTTGCAGCATTATCATCAGAAACTTTTTCGCTTTCTACAATTACGCGAAGCTCTCTACCGGCTTGGATCGCATAAGCATTTTTAACGCCGCTGAATCCGTAAGCTACATCTTCAAGGTCTTTCAAACGCTGAATGTAAGAATCAAGAACCTGACGTCTAGCGCCTGGTCTAGCTCCAGAAATAGCATCACAAACCTGAATGATTGGAGACAATAAAGATTTCATTTCAATCTCGTCGTGGTGCGCTCCAATTGCATTGCATACTTCTTCTTTTTCACCGTATTTCTCAGCCCATTGCATACCTAAAAGCGCGTGTGGCAAATCGCTTTCTGTGTCTGGCACTTTTCCGATATCGTGTAATAAACCAGCTCTTTTTGCCAGTTTTACGTTCAGTCCTAATTCTGCAGCCATGATACCGCAAAGTTTGGAAACCTCTCTTGAGTGCTGCAATAAGTTTTGTCCGTAAGATGAACGGTATTTCATTCGGCCAACAACTTTAATTAATTCTGGGTGCAAACCGTGAATACCTAAGTCAATAACTGTACGTTTTCCAACTTCGATAATTTCGTCGTCGATTTGTTTTGCAGTCTTTGCAACAACTTCTTCAATACGTGCTGGGTGAATACGTCCGTCAGTTACTAATTTGTGTAAAGACAAACGAGCAATCTCTCTACGAACAGGATCGAAACAAGAAAGGATAATAGCTTCTGGCGTATCGTCAACAATAATTTCAACCCCAGTTGCAGCTTCAAGTGCTCTAATATTACGTCCTTCACGCCCGATAATTCTACCTTTTACATCATCAGATTCTATATTGAAAACAGAAACACAGTTTTCAACTGCTTCTTCAGTTCCAACTCTTTGGATCGTATTGATGATGATTTTTTTAGCTTCTTGCTGTGCAGTCAATTTAGCCTCTTCAATAGTTTCTTGAATATGAGACATTGCTTTTGTTTTAGCTTCAGCTTTTAAGCCTTCTACCAATTGTTCTTTTGCTTCTTCAGCAGAAAGTCCAGAGATTACTTCTAATTGCTGTAACTGGCTTTTGTGAAGTTTGTCAACTTCAGCTTGTTTTTTGTCTAAAACCTCAATTTTGTTATTGTATTCAGCTGTTTTAGCTTCGTAATCTTCGTTTACTTTTTTGGCTTTAGAAAGCTCGTTAGAAACTTGAGATTCTTTATCGCGCACGCGTTTCTCTACTTCAGCAACTTTTTTATCACGTGCTAAAATAACTTGTTCGTGCTCTGATTTAAGTTCGATAAAACGCTCTTTTGCTTGAAGAATTTTATCTTTTTTGATATTTTCTGCTTCTAAATTAGCATCTTTTAAGATAGAAGCTGCTTCTTTTTTAGCGTTTTTAATTAGATTTGAAATATTACTTTTCTCGATAATTTTAGCTATTGCAAATCCTGCTGCAATACCCACAATACCAATAATGATCGTTATGATGTCCATGTTTGTTAGGGTTTATATATAAAAAAAGCCTACATTAATTGCTTGTATAAACTCGTAAAGACAAGTTTTGAGCTAACTCACTGTTCAAGTTTCCCAGCCAAATGGAGGGCATACTATAGTAGCGACGATTTGCTCATTCTAAATTGTTAGTGTTGAGTTTACCAATTGTGAACTAATGTAGGCAGTATCTTAGTTTCTGTAAAGAACGTTTATTTTTCGAGATATTGATCTAAAAGCGTATTTAATCTTTTAATTCTTTCGATAGTCTCTTCTCCATCGATTGTATTATCAATCTGTTTTTGTTCTACCTGCGATGCAAATTGTAATGCACACATAGCTAGAACATCTTGTTTGTCACGAACCGCGTAATTTTCTTCGAACTGCTTGATCATGGCATCAATTTTTTTAGAAGCACTTCTAAGTCCTTCTTCCTGAGCGGGTTCAACCGTAAGTGGGTAAACGCGGTCGGCAATTGATATTTTAATTCTAAGCTTTCCGTCCATACTGTTAATCTGATAGTTGTGCTATACAGTAATCAATTTCGCGAATTAATGAATTTATTTTAAGCTTTGTCTCTCTCTTGTTATTGTCGCTGCCAAGCAACGAATTGGCTATCTTAAGTGTTTCATTTTGCTTCTTCAAAGCTTCCATTTCCTCAGATTGTTTCTGGATAATTTGCGCAGCTTTGGCTAGTTCTAATCGTAATACTTGATTGTTTTGTTCCAAACCTTTTGATTTCTCAAAAAGCTTTTCGACTTTATATTCAAGAGTATCAATTATTTCTGCAATTACACTCATTATACATCCTATTCATTACTTAATCCTACAAAGTTAGTATTCCTTTTTATTAATGCAATTTTTTATCGATTTTTTTATATTAAAAATAAGCAAATAAATGAAATTCAAGTTATTGTGTTTTTATGAGGGTTTTCCTCGGTTTTCCCCTGTTAATTTTTTATCTTAGCAAAAATGTTGCTTATGAGATTTTCTGTCCTTACCCTTCTGATTTGTAATTTTATATTTGCTCAAACGCAATATCCTAAAGACTATTTTCGTCCTCCACTAGATATTCCAATGCAGCTTTCCGGTAATTTTGGAGAGCTAAGGCCTAATCACTTTCATGCGGGTTTTGATTTAAAAACCAATCAAAGAGAAGGATTGACTGTACATGCAATTGCGGATGGATATGTGTCAAGAATTAAAATTTCGACTTTCGGAAACGGAAAATGTATTTATATCACACATCCAAATGGGTATACTTCTGTTTATGGGCATTTGCAAACGCCAACGGGTGCAATTTTAGATTATGTTAAAAAAACGCATTATAAAGAAAAGGCATACGAAATTGAAATGTTTCCAAAACCAGACGAACTTCCTGTAAAAAAAGGAGATATAATTGGACTTTCTGGAAATACAGGCTCTTCAGAAGGACCGCATCTTCATTTTGAAATTCGAGATACCAAAACAGAATTTGTTATCAACCCGATTTTCTTTGGCTTTGACCAAAATTTAAAGGATACCAAAAAGCCAACTTTGTCTAGTTTGTATGTATATCCTTTGGATAATGCTACGGTTAATCAGTCCAAACAGCCTTTGCTGGTGAATATGGCGCTTCAAAAAGACGGGACTTATTTGGCTTCGAAAGTTAAAGCAAACGGAAAAATTGGTTTCGGAATTAATGCTATTGATACCGATGATGTGTCTCATAATAGAAATGGGGTTTTTAATGTTTCGACTTTTTTGAACGGAAATCAGAATTATAACTATCAATTTAATACCTATTCTTTTGATGAAATGCGATATATTAATGCATTGATCGATTATTCTCGATATAAAAAAGCAGGACAGCGTGTGCAGAAACTTTTTATGAAAACGCCTTTTCCTTTAAGCATTATCAAAACAGATTCTCTTCGCGGAATTGTAAAAGCAGAGCCTAATTTAACTTCAAATTACAAAATTGAAGTTTCGGATTATTTCGGGAATTTGAATTCGGTTACTGTTCCGATTGAGTTTGATGCTGCCGTACCTCTTGTAGAGTCAGAGTCTGTTAATGGGAAGTATTTTATAAAATACAATAGAGATGCCAATTTTGAGAAAGATAACATGTCGGTTTTCTTTCCAGCTGGAACTTTTTACGATGATTTTAATATGAATTTTGATGTAAGAAATAACAAAATTTATATTCACGATGATACAGTTCCTGCACATTCTAATTTCACAATTACCATAAAAGACAGCACTTATCCAGAAGATTTGCGTGATAAGCTTTATATTGGTAAAGGAACAAGTTTTAACGGAACTATTAGAAAAGGTGATGTTTTTACTGCGAAAGCAAAAATATTAGGAACGTACGGTTTGGTTCTAGATACGATTTCGCCGGTTGTTAAAATTGCAAAACCAATTGAAGGAAAATGGATTAGCGATCAAAAGAAAATTGATTTAACGATAAGCGATTCTTTGTCTGGAATAAAATCTTATAACGGATATTTGAATGGAAGTTGGGTTTTGTTTGAATACGAAAATAAAGCCAGAAGAATCACGCATACTTTTGATGATCAATATTTGGCAGAAGGTGAAAACGTATTAAAAGTTGAAGTTGTTGATAATGTAGGAAATACTACTATCTTTGAAACTCGTTTTTTTAGAAGTCAACAAAAATAAAACCCAAAATCTTTGAGTTACAATAGGTTTACATTCGCTTTTCTTTTTTTATTTTTCAGCTGTATTGCTTTAGCTCAAAACGCTCGTGTGAAAGGGCTGATTTTAGACGCAGATAAACATCCTGTCGCAAGTGTAAATATTTCTTCGCAGGAAACTTCTACGCAATCTGATGCAAATGGATTTTATGAAATTGTAATTCCATCAAACAAAAAAGTTTCTTTAATTTTTACTCACGTTTCTTTAAAAATGATGAGTTTGACGGTTAGTTTAAAAACAAATGAAGTTTTTGTTTTTAATCCGATTATGAGTAATTCTGAAGAGCAGATGGGAGAAGTTTTTGTTTCTTCTGGAAATAGAAAACGGGTTCAGGGGATTACATCGGTTGATACTGAAACCATAAAAAAGATTCCAGGTGCAAATGCTGGAATCGAAAATATTCTAAAAACACTTCCCGGCGTTAATTCAAATAACGAATTAAGCACACAATATATGGTGCGAGGCGGGAATTATGACGAAAATCTAGTTTATGTAAATGAAGTAGAAGTATATCGTCCGTTTTTAATTCGTTCTGGACAGCAGGAAGGACTTAGTTTTACCAATACAGATTTAGTGCAGAATGTTGAATTTTCTGCGGGTGGATTTCAGGCAAAGTTCGGAGATAAATTATCTTCTGTTTTAGATATTACATATCGAAAGCCAACTCAGTTCGGTGCTGCTTTTGAAGCCAGTTTTTTAGGAGGAAGCGCTGCAGTCGATTTGGTTTCAAAAAATAAAAAATGGTCTGTCGTAACAGGAGTCCGTTACAGGAATAATAGTCTTTTAGTAAACAGTCAAGATACGGAGACAAATTATAAACCGACTTTTGCAGATATTCAAACCAATGTAAATTATGATATTTCTGAAAAATGGCAAATGAGCTTTTTAGGAAATATTTCTCAGAATAAATATTCGTATGAACCTTTGGTTCGTCAGACGAATTTTGGAACAGCAGATCAGCCAATGGCGCTTGCGGTTTATTATGACGGACAAGAAAAAGATCAATACGACACCTATTTTGGAGCTTTAAAAACTACTTATAAAGCGTCGCCTTCGCTTACTTTAAAATTAATTGGATCTTTATTTCATACCACGGAAAAAGAGCATTTTGATATTTTGGCACAATATCGTTTAGGAAATATAAATGCTGAAGACCCAGAAAATGAATCTGAAGTTGATTTTACTCGCGGAATTGGTTCTCAGCTAAACCATGCTCGAAATGATCTCGATGCTTTAATTGCAAATATCGAACTGAAAGGAACTAAAGACTGGAAAGAAAGCCAATTGGAATTTGGTTTAAAATATACAAGAGAATCTATTCGGGATCGAGTAGTGGAGTGGGAAGTTATTGATTCAGCAGGATTTTCTATAAACCCGCCTTTAGTAATTCTTCCAAAGAATAATCAGCCATATACGCCTTATACAGGACCACTTTTGCCGTATCAAAATATCAGAGCGACAAATTTTAATACCATAAATCGATTCTCGGGTTATGCACAATGGAACAAACAATCAGAAATTGGTTCGAGTCAGATCTGGTATCATTTGGGAGCGCGTTTTCAAGGTTGGAATGTTGCAGGAGCTTTAGAAGAAGAAAAAACGCAGTTTGTGGTAAGTCCGCGTGCGCAATTTGCGATAAAACCAGACTGGGATCGTGATATGGTGTTCAGGATTTCGGGAGGATTATATCATCAACCTCCGTTTTATAGAGAATTGCGAGATTTGGAAGGAGTTGTGAATCCGAATGTGAAAGCTCAGGAATCTGTTCATATTGTTTTGGGTAACGATTATAATTTTAAAATGTGGAATCGTCCTTTTAAATGGGTGACAGAACTGTATTATAAATCACTTTCAGATGTCAATGTATATTCTATTGATAATGTTCGAATTCGTTACGTTGCCAATAACAATGCAAAAGCCTATGCGCAAGGTCTGGATTTTAGATTAAATGGAGAGTTTGTGCCAGGAACAGAATCATGGATAAGTTTTGGATATTTGAAAACCGAAGAGAATTACGAAAACAGAGGTTATATTGCCCGTCCCACAGATCAGCGTTTGAAATTTGCGATGCTGTTTCAGGATTATATGCCAAATATTCCAAGTGTAAAAGTGTATTTGAATTTGGTTTACAATACAGGATTGCCAGGAGGCGCTCCTGCATATACTGATCCGTATTTATATCAAAACCGATTGAATGATTACAGAAGAGCTGATATTGGTTTTGCGAAGGTTTTTGTTGACCCAAGTACGCAAAATACAAAAAAAGGCTGGCTGAAAAACTTTAAAGAATTAGCAGTCGGGTTGGAAATTTTCAATCTTTTCAATAATCAAAACGCTATTACAAATACTTGGGTTCGTGATGTATATTCAAAAAATCAATATGCGATTCCAAATTATATGACTTCGAGGGTTTTTAACGTTAAGATAAATGCGAGGCTGTAATACTGCTTCGTAATTGTTCAGTAAAATTCAATAAAACTCAAAAATACAATCAAAAATAGTATATTTGATAATCGTATATAATCATTGTAGATGAAAAAGTATTTTAAATATATCGCCTTAATACTCATCGGGACAGTAATAAGCTGTAGAGAAGAAGTTCAAAAACCAAAAGTAAGTTATGGCGCTTCAAATAAAGTAAGTGTTACTAAAGCCGATACAACGCAGATTGAAATCGCTGATTTGCCAATTCAAATGGAAGGAACCAATTATTTAATTCATCCAGTTGGAGATTTAAGGGTTTTCGAAAGAGGATCTAAAGCCAGATTTGGTTCTTCGAGTGTAAATGATGTAAGCTTTACGATTTCTAATTTAGGCGAATATGAAATTACAGGATATCTTCAGAATTTAAAATTCCAAAAAGTAGATTCAGATTCTATCCGACCTTTATCAGATAAACCAGTTCTGATTTTAACAGCAACTTATCTAAAAACAGTTGCAGACAGAACGCATAATAATGTAATGGTTTATACGCTGACGGATTCAGATACCAATAAAGATGGTAAAATAGATACTAGTGATATCAAAACTTTATATCTAAGTGACATCAGCGGAGAAAATTTTACCAAAGTTTCAGCTGATTTGCAAGAACTGGTAGATTGGAGCTTAATCGAATCTAAAAACCGTTTGTATTTTAGAACTATTGAAGACACGAACCAAAACGGGCAGTTTGATAAAAATGATGTGTTGCATTACAATTATATAGATCTAGCTTCTAAAAAATGGGAAGTGAAGAATTATAAACCAATCTAAGCTGTTAAGGTTCTGAGATACTTAGGTGCTAAGTTTTTTTTCTTGCCACAGATTAAAAGGATTAAAAAGATTTTTATAAAAAAGAGAGGCTGTTTCAACTTATTGAAACAGCCTCTCTTTTTTAAATTGTTTTCATTAATGAAAACAGCGTTTTCCATTTTTATACATCGAATCGTCATTCCGTAGGAATGTCTGGTCGGTAGAAAAAAAATCATGCCAGCCAATTTGCGTTCCGTAGGAACGTTTGATGCGTTGCATTGTTGAAAAAATATATCGAAATTAAACGTTCCTACGGAACGTAAAATAACTGTAACGGTATAATTTTCTACCAATGAAATGTTCTAACGGAACATAATCAGAAACTGAAAAAAAATCTTTTAATCTGTGGCAAAAAAACTTAGAACCTTAGCATCTTAGCACCTCAGAACCTTTAAATCAATATATCACTTTCCAAGTCTGATTTTTCAATTTCGAAACCAAAACCTAAGCGTTCTACCAATTCTATTACCAGCTTTTTATACCAGTTTTCGGATTTTGGATGAATGTATATTTTTTCAATTAATTGATTTATGTCCACATTGATTTTTAATCCGTCGTTTAATTTGATGTCGCTTTTTGAAGTATCACTCAGAATCCTGACTTCTCTTTCGTATTGAAAACTTTTTCTTTTAAATAAAAACGGAAAGAATAAATCGTCAAACGGAATATATTCTTTTTTATAATCGATGTAGTTTACTTCGCCGATATATTGGTCAAAATTGTTTTCAGGTCTCACAGCTTTCTGTAATCTTCTAATGGTAGACTGAATGGCTAATCCTTCGTTATTTTTGGTAAAAATCTGCCACATGGCAAAAGATTCATATTCGTTAATATGCCAGCTGCTAATCGCTACTTTTTCGCGATGCGTTTTGTAGTAATTTAAAAATTCGGGATTATCTGCGGCGAGCTTTTTAATCTCTTCGTAAGTAGGTTCGCTGAAAGTACCTTCATATTGGTCTTCAAACTTGTCCGAACGCGACATAAAAAGTTTCTTCGAAAGCAATAAATCAAGAAATTTAGAGAGGTCTAGGTATTTCCAAACAATAGTATCGGGATCGTCAGGAAGTTTTATGTTGGGGTTGTTAAGATACATTTTCTGAAAGAATTTAGTTTCAATCGTTAACTATCCTAAAGTTATAAAAATAAACACAGATTAAAGAAAATTAAACTGAGTTTTAATATTTCCTTAATCTGTGTTAGATTATTTGGTTGTGTGAAAATCTTACGATTCGAAAGACTGCATGGTAACCAATTTATTGTAAGTTCCGTTGTGAGCAATCAGTTCTTCGTGAGTTCCCTGTTCAACGATTTTTCCTTTTTGCATTACCACAATCACATCTGCTTTTTGAATCGTAGAAAGACGGTGTGCAATTACGATCGATGTTCTGTTTTGCATCATATTTTCAAGTGCAACCTGAACAAATTTCTCACTTTCTGTATCCAATGCTGATGTTGCTTCATCCAAAATCATGATCGGTGGGTTTTTCAATACTGCTCTTGCAATAGATAAACGTTGTTTTTGACCTCCAGAAAGTTTGTTTCCGCTGTCTCCGATATTAGTATAAATTCCCTGTGGAAGGTCTTTTATAAATTCATAAGCATTCGCAATTTTAAGAGCCTCGATAATTTCGTCATCAGTAGCGTCTAATTTTCCTAGAGAAATATTGGCTTTGATAGTGTCATTAAATAAAATGCTATCCTGAGTGACCAATCCCATTAAGCTGCGAAGTGATTGCAGATTGATGTCTTTAATGTTGATTCCGTCAATAGAAATAGAACCGTCGTTAACATCGTAAAAACGAGTTAATAAATTGGCAATAGTACTTTTTCCACTTCCAGATTGACCAACTAATGCAACAGTTTGTCCTTTTTTAATTTGAAGAGAAAAGTCTTTTAAAACGGTTTCTTCTTCATATTTAAAGTTGACATTTTGAATATTTATTTCGTTGTCAAAAGAGGTTTTTTCAATTGCATTTTCTTTAGAAACAATGGTGTTTTCTTGTTCTAAAATTTCAAGAACACGTTCTGCAGCTGCATTTCCTCTTTTTACTCCATAAGAAGCTTTAGAAATGGCTTTTGCAGGAGTAAGGATGTTGTATGCTAATCCCATGTAAGCGATAAATGCAGCGCCTTCTAAAGTTTTATCAATCAAAACCATCTGACCACCGTACCAAAGTAAAATGGCAATAACTGTTATTCCCATAAATTCACTCGCTGGTGAAGCTAGGTTTTGACGGTTTCCAATGCTATTTGATAAAGAGAAAAAGCGGTCTGTTGAATTTTGAAAAACGTTATTAAAGTAATTTTCAGCATTGTATCCTTTTACCACTTTTAATCCTCCAATTGTTTCTTCGATAGTAGAAAGGAATTTTCCTTGTTCTTCTTGCGCTTTGGTAGATTGTTTTTTAAGCTGCTTTCCGATCAATGAAATGATATATCCAGAAACAGGAATAAAGATGAAAACAAACAAAGTCAGTTTGGCACTAATGACAAGCATAGCAATGATCGTAAAAATAATCGTTAAAGGTTCTTTTACGATAAGCTCTAAAATTGCTAAAAAGGAGTTTTGAACCTCATTTACGTCAGCTGAAATTCTAGAAATTACGTCTCCCTTTCTTTTTTCAGAATAAAAAGCCAAAGGAAGTTCTAATGTTTTTTTGTACAATGCATTTCGCATGTCTTTTAAAACACCATTTCTTAAGAAATTAATGAAAAACATAGCCAAGTAATCAGCTAAGTTTTTTAATAAAAAGATGGAGATGATTATGGCAACCATTATAGATAGCACATATCCAGATTCGTGAGTTCCTTTTGAAGTTGTAATATAGTAGCTTAAGTAATTTTCTCCATATTCTTTAATATTCAAAATTCCTGTGTATAAAGGTTTTTCGTAGTTTTCTTTGGTTTTGTCAAATAAAACTTGAAGCATTGGTATTAAGGCAATGAATGAAAGTGTACTGAAAAGCGCATATAAAATATTGAAAAAGATATTTAAGAATGCGTATCTTTTATACGGGTATATAAAAGGAACTATTTTTTTGAAATTACTCATTTATTTTTGGATGTTATTTTTTCTGCTTGGTTATGCTTATTTGAGTTTTAGCATTATTTTTTCTGTGATAATGAATTCGCGTTAACGAATTTTTACTGCACAAAATTAATCCAATTGGACTGTTTTCAATTTCTTTTTAGTTTTTTTTATAAAAAAAAACTCTGATTTTGCATCTTCTAAGAAATGCAAATCAGAGTTTTAAATATTGGACTCCTTGTTTTTAAAGACTATTTGCAAATGGAAATATTTTCAAAAAAAAGGATTTATTTAATTCAACTGCATATCTGCAATAATGTTCTGGATTTTCTGATCTAAGAAACTTTCTGCTTCGTCAAAATCTGAAACGGATTCTATTTCTGCATTTACACTGATATAGAATTTGATTTTAGGCTCAGTTCCGCTTGGTCTTGCGCAAATTTTAGAACCGTCCTCTGTATAATAAATCAATACATTCGATTTCGGAATATCCATTGTCGATTCTGAACCATCTAATAAATTTAAGGCAATAGATGATTGATAATCTTCAACCATAATAACTCTTTGTCCGTTGATTTCTTTTAAAGGATTTTTGCGTAGATCAATCATCATTTGGTTGATTTCCTGTAAACCTTCCATTCCTTTTTTAGTTAGAGAAACTAAGAATTCTTTGTAGAAACCATTTTCAACATAAAGCTGTAAAAGTTCTTTGTAAACAGAGCTTCCTGCAGCTTTTGCTTGCGCAGCAACTTCGCATATTAATAAAGTTGCAGCAACAGCATCTTTATCTCTAACGGCATCACCAACCATAAATCCGAAACTTTCCTCACCGCCTCCAATAAATTCCAGTTCAGGAAAATCTTTGATCATTTTTGCGATCCATTTAAATCCTGTTAATCCAACTTTGCACTCAACTCCATAACTTGTTGCCAATTCCATCATCATTGGAGTTGAAACGATTGTTGAGCCAACGAATTGTTTTCCGTTAAGTTTACCTGCTTTTTTCCATTGTTTCAATAAGAAAGAAGTCATTAAAACCATTGTTTGGTTTCCGTTCAATAGAATCATTTTGCCGTCATTGTTGCGAACAGCAACTCCTAAACGGTCGCAGTCTGGATCTGTTCCTACTACGATGTCAGAATTTGTTTTGTCAGCTAGAGCCAAAGCCATTGTTAAAGCTTCAGGCTCTTCTGGGTTTGGAGATTTTACTGTTGGGAAATCTCCGTCTGGAATAGCTTGCTCAGGAACAATATGAACATTTTTATATCCAGCTTGTGATAAAACATCTGGAATAGATTTTATAGAAGTTCCGTGCAATGAAGTGAAAACAATATGAAGATTGTCTTTGGCTTCAGCCGGAGTATTAAAACTTGCGTTTTCGATAGATGATTTTATAAATGCTTTGTCAAGTTCGGTATCGATGTACTGAATCAAACTTTCGTTTGCGTTAAATTTGATTTTGTCATAACCTAAACTTTCAATCACATTTACAATTTCTTTGTCTTGCGGAGGTACAATTTGTCCTCCATCTTGCCAGTATACTTTGTATCCGTTATATTCTGGCGGATTGTGAGAAGCTGTTAAAACAATTCCGCACTGACATTTTAAATATTTAAGAGCAAATGACAATTCTGGAGTTGGTCTCAAATCAGAAAACAAATAAACCTGAATTCCGTTTGCTGAGAAAACATCGGCTACAACTTTGGCTAAAGTGTTACTATTGTGACGACAGTCATAAGCAATAACCACCTTTAAAGGTTCGTTTGGAAAAACTTTGTGTAGGTAATCAGATAATCCCTGAGTGTTTTTTCCAAGCGTGTATTTATTGATTCTATTGTCACCAACACCCATAACACCACGCATTCCTCCAGTTCCGAATTCTAAGTTTTTGTAAAAACTCTCTTCTAGTTCTTTTGGAGAAGTTGTCATTAATTCTTTAACTGCGGCTTGTGTTTCTTGGTCAAATGTTGGCGTTAACCATTCATTGACTGCGTTTAGTATGTTTGGTGCGATATTCATTTTAGATTTCGTTTTATGTTTGTTTAAAATAGTTTGTTATGGAGGGTAAAATGTGCTTTATACAATATTTTTATAGCTTAATGAAAATATTGTTGAAAAAGCTTTTTTAAAAATTAACCTCTCTTGCTACTTTATATCTTGCTTCGTTATTTTTTGTTCTTAAAATAATTTCCCCTAAGAATCCTGCTAAAAATAGCTGAGTTCCAAGAATCATGGTCGTTAAAGCAATATAAAACCATGGATTGTTTGTAACCAAGCTGTATTTCATTCCAGTATACATATGGTATAGCTTAGAAATTCCAATGTACCCAGCTGCTAAAAATCCTATAATAAACATTAAGGAGCCCATAGCGCCAAATAAGTGCATTGGTCTTTTTCCGAATCTTGACAAAAACCAGATAGTAATTAAATCTAGAAAACCGTTTATAAAACGTTCCATTCCAAATTTAGTTTCGCCATATTTTCTAGCTTGGTGAATAACCACTTTTTCGCCGATTTTCCCGAATCCGGCATTTTTAGCCAAAACAGGAATATAGCGGTGCATTTCTCCAGAAACTTCGATGTTTTTGACCACTACGTTTTTGTAGGCTTTCAATCCGCAGTTAAAATCGTTTAGCTCAACGCCAGAAGTTTTTCTAGCCGCCCAGTTAAATAATTTTGAAGGAAGATTTTTGGCCACGACAGAATCGTAACGCTTCTTTTTCCAGCCCGAAACCAAATCGTATTTCTGAGCGGTAATCATTTCGTACAATTCAGGAATTTCATCTGGGCTATCTTGCAAGTCGGCATCCATTGTAATGATAACATCACCTTTTGCTTTTGCAAAACCAGCATGTAAAGCCTGAGATTTTCCGAAGTTTTTCATGAAACGAATTCCTTTTACATTTGGATTTTCGTTAGAGAAACCTTCAATAATCTGCCAAGAATTATCTGTACTACCATCATCTACAAAAATGATTTCATAAGAGTAATTGTTAGACTGCATCACTTTAATGATCCAAGTATAGAGTTCTTTAAGTGATTCCTCCTCGTTTAGAAGCGGTATAAGTATAGATAAATTCATTTATATTTTATTATGGACTTAAGGTTTTTCATTTTTTACTATTCCTCCAATTATTAAGGAATATATTAATCCAATTAATGCATACATAACAAGTGTTACTGGAAAAACAATAAATGGATTCATGAATTTTTTAACCATCCCAAGTCCCATTTCAAGTTCTTTTGATGTTATATTTGGATTTTGTTTAATCATTTGTTCTTTGGTGATATCCATCATTTCATTTATGAAATCAGGAAAAATGAAATTAAAAATAACACTAAAGACGGCATATGTTAAGCCAGCAATAACTGTAATAGAAACGCCAGTTTTTAAAGACTCAGAGAAGGATATAAATCCATTGTTTATATTTTTTTTGTAATTTGTGCAACCTAAATATATAAACAATAGTGGCAAAATCAGATAATTTGCAATGTTTACAATTGTTCCTACGCTTGTATTTACTAGCGATTTCATGCCTATAACGTACATGATAACAAATTCTAAAATCATAATAACACCGAACAAAAGACCATAAGGCGTGCCTGACTTTGCAGGAGATACTTTTACATCCATAAAGTTATATTTAATTAATCCACAAATATAGTAATTCCCACTATAATCGGATATAAAAAAAGCTTTTCGAAATAAACTAAAAAAAAGTAGGCTAACTGTTTGTTTATTAAAAAAGAATTGTAAATTTGCACACTCAAAAATAATTAAATTTTTAAACAAAAAAGAGTATTGGTTATTTATACCTTTTTCTAACCATGAAAAAGCTTCAAAATAAAAGTGCTCTATAACAATAAATAAAAAGAAAAGATGAAAAAAGGAGTTCACCCAGAAAATTACAGATTAGTTGCATTTAAAGACATGTCTAATGATGACGTTTTTATCACTAAATCTACTGCAGATACAAAAGAAACAATTGAAGTTGACGGAGTTGAGTATCCAGTTGTAAAAATGGAGATTTCTAGAACATCTCACCCTTTTTATACTGGTAAATCTAAACTTATTGATACTGCAGGACGTATTGATAAATTCAAAACTAAATATGCTAAACACGCTAAAAAATAATAGCTGTTTTAAATTATACAAAAGCCTTCCAATTCTGGGAGGCTTTTTTTTATGCGCCGATTTTTGATAATTGAAAGGAAGGGAATTTGATTTTAATATAGCCCGTGGTTTCAACGACGGGAAACGTATTGCGAATATGTTGCGTTCCAGCGGTTGAAACCGCTGGTTATGTTTTTTAGATGAGATTGTTTTTGATGCTATTTAAAAAAGATAATTTTTCCTTTAATTAAATAGCCCGTGGTTTCAACCACGGGGAACGTATTGTAGAAATATTGCATTTCAGTGGTTGAAACTGCTAGTTATGTTTCCCTTGAAGGTTGAAAAATCAAACTATTGAGCTTGTCAAATAATCTTAATTTTGCTGAACTAAGATTAAGAGTAATTTAAAAATTTGTGAATTCGTGGCTATTTACATATAAACATGATTAATGTAACGTATAAATATTTGTAACTTTGAAGCCAGGTAACCAAATCAAATTTTAACAAACACTCAATTATTTATGAACTACATTCTTTTCGACGGTCCCGTTCGGAATGCTTTATTACCCTTTACTTTTACACGGCCTGTAGCTGATATTTTGGTAGGAATTATGACAATTCGCCAGAAATGGGAGAAATATTTAGGCTCTACAATCACTACGATAACCGAAGAATATTTGTCTGAAAAATTTCCAATGGTCGAAATGGAAGAAAATGTAATGATCAACGCAGCGTATTTGCCAAATGATACTCTTGCGGAGATGGTTTCTAATTTGACCGAAAATCAGGCAATCTTTAAAGGTGAAGATGTGATTGCATTTTTTGCAAGTGAAAATCAGGAAGAAGTCGATTTTGATTCTTACGAAATTATTCAATACAACGAAGATTGTATTACGATAGAACATACTTGGGATATTTTCTCTAAGAATGATGCTGCAATTCGCCAGGATTTTAAATATCTGACTGAAGACCGTACCTCTCAGCCAATTCCTAAAAGCGTTAATGTAATGTCGCCAGAGAATATTTTTATCGAAGAAGGAGCAAAATTGGAGTTTGTGACTTTAAATGCATCAACTGGTCCTATATATATAGGTAAGAATACCGAAATTATGGAAGGAACCGTAATTCGTGGGCCATTTGCTTTATGCGAAAATGCAATGGTAAAAATGTCGGCTAAAGTTTATGGGGCAACAACTGTTGGACCTGGAAGCCGAATAGGAGGTGAGGTTAAAAACTCAGTGCTTTTTGCTAATTCAAATAAAGGGCACGAAGGATTTTTAGGAGATTCTGTTTTAGGAGAATGGTGCAATATCGGGGCAGATTCTAATAACTCAAACCTAAAAAATAATTACGAAGAAGTAAAATTATGGAGCTATGAAACAGAAGGTTTTGCTAAAACAGGACTTCAGTTTTGCGGTTTAATGATGGGAGATCATAGTAAATGCGGAATCAATACGATGTTTAATACAGGAACTGTTGTTGGTGTAAGCGCTAATATTTTCGGGAGCGGATTTCCTCGCAACTTTGTTCCAAGTTTTTCTTGGGGAGGTGCGGCAGGATTTACAACTTATGTAACTAAAAAAGCTTTTGAAACAGCTAGGCTGGTAATGAGCCGAAGAAATATTGAGTTCGATGCAACAGAAGCTGCAATTATGGAACATATTTTTGAAGAAACTAAAAAATGGAGAAAAGACTAATGAGATAATTAGTTAATTTGAAAATTAGATAATTTTTGTAACCCGACAGGTTTTTAAAACCTGTCGGGTTTTGTTATTTTAAGATTTTGATAATTTTCTAATTGCCACATTATCAAATTGCCACATTTTCTCATTTATCAATTTTGATAAAATCCCCTTTTAAGTTGAATTTTAATTCTAAACCATTGGTTAATTTTGTTTCGTAGCCAGAACTTCCAAGTTCGATTTTGGTTACATCTTCTTTTGGGAAATTCGATTTTATATAAGAAGCAATTTTTTTCGGGATAATAGATTTTGGAATTTTTCCTGTTTTAGCATCCACTTCTTTCCAGTTTCCTTTTTTGTCAAATTCAATTTCAATCTTGTTGTCAAACTGAACTTTATATTCGGTAGAAAGAATTTCTTTGTCTTCTAAGATATAACTCGGTTTTTTAGATCCAAAATGGGTTTTTAAGAAGGTTTGAGCATTTCCTGGTAAAGCTTCTTTTTTAATTACAGTTTTTTGAGCATTTGCAGAAAAACCAAACAGCAATCCTGCAATTATGTAAACAGCTAGTTTTAATTTTGTTCTCATATTTTACTGATTTTTAAAATTATAGGACAAGTTAAGGCTAAAATTTTGAAATACGGTAAAACCAATTGAGGTTTTGTTCATTGCAATTTAGGTGTTATTTAATAGGTGTATTATCTAATTGACACATTTTCAAAATTATCTAATTATCAAATTGGCACATTATCTAATTAAATCTATCTTTGCAGCACGAAAAAAATGGGTAGTCAGATAAACGATTAACCGATTAAATAAAATTCACAAACACAAATGATTACAGTTAACGATATTTCGGTTCAATTTGGTGGAACTACACTTTTTAGCGATGTTTCTTTTGCTATTAATGAAAATGATAAAATTGCCCTTATGGGTAAAAATGGTGCGGGAAAATCGACACTTTTAAAGATAATTGCTGGTGCAAACAAACCTTCAACTGGAAGTATTTCTGCTCCAAAAGAGGCTGTAATCGCTTATTTGCCACAGCATTTGCTTACTGAAGACGGTGCAACGGTTATGGAAGAAGCATCAAAAGCTTTCAGTGAAATTTTTAAAATGAAATCTGAAATTGATGATATCAATGAACAGTTGACTGTTCGTACCGATTATGAAAGTGACGAATACATGAAATTGATCGAAAGAGTTTCTGACTTAAGCGAGAAATTTTATGCTATTGAAGAAGTGAACTACGAAGCAGAAGTTGAGAAAATATTAGTTGGTTTAGGTTTTGAAAGAGAAGATTTTGCACGTCAAACTTCGGAATTTTCAGGAGGATGGAGAATGCGTATCGAATTGGCTAAGATTTTGTTGAGAAAACCAGATTTGATTTTGCTGGATGAGCCTACCAACCACATGGATATCGAGAGTATCCAATGGTTAGAAGATTTCTTATTGACTCAGGCAAAAGCAGTTGTGGTAATCTCGCACGATAGAGCGTTTGTAGATAATATTACAAATAGAACTATCGAAGTTACGATGGGAAGAATTTACGATTACAAAGCAAAATATTCTCATTACTTAGAATTAAGAAAAGATCGTAGAATTCACCAGCAGAAAGCGTATGATGAACAGCAAAAAATGATTGCTGAGAATCGTGCTTTCATTGAACGTTTCAGAGGAACATTTTCTAAGACTGATGCAGTTCAATCTCGTGTTAAAATGCTTGAGAAGCTTGAAATTGTAGAGGTTGATGAAGTTGATACATCTGCATTGCGTTTAAAATTTCCACCAGCGGCACGTTCTGGTCAATATCCTGTTATTGTAAAAGAAATGTCTAAAGCGTACGGAGATCATGTTGTATTTAAAGATGCAAACATTGTAATCGAGCGTGGACAAAAAGTAGCTTTTGTTGGAAAAAATGGTGAAGGTAAATCGACCATGATTAAAGCGATCATGAAAGAAATTGGCGTTGATTCTGGAAGCGTTGAAATCGGACATAATGCACAAATCGGATATTTTGCTCAAAATCAAGCCGCTTTATTAGATGAGAATGCAACTATTTTTGAAACAATCGATAGTATTGCAGTTGGAGATATTAGAACACAGATTAAAAATATCTTAGGAGCTTTTATGTTCCAAGGAGACGATATTACTAAAAAAGTAAAAGTGCTTTCTGGAGGAGAAAAAACACGTTTGGCAATGATTAAATTGTTGTTGGAGCCTGTTAACTTATTGATTCTGGATGAGCCTTCGAATCACTTGGATATGAAAACTAAAGACATTATTAAAGATGCTTTAAGAGATTTTGACGGAACTTTAATCTTGGTTTCTCACGATCGTGATTTCCTTGACGGATTAGCAACTAAGGTTTTCGAATTCGGAAATAAACGAGTAAAAGAACATTTTGAAGATGTTGCAGGTTTCTTAGCGCATAAGAAAATGGATTCTATGAGAGAAATCGAGAAATAATATTTTTCAACATAAATTTCAAAAGGGCATAAGTTTTAATCTTATGCCCTTTTTTTTATTTAAAATCCATAACAGTATTTTAATGCAATTTTTTTTACATAAAATATCTTTTTTTGTTATTTTAGTGTTTCCATTCCGTGTTGACTACAAGCAGTTAACTTTTGATCTCAAGAATAAAGAGCTGATTTTTAAATTGGCTATATAAGCATTAATGTTTCAATTTATTTTAAGCCTATGAGTAAAAGTCTACTAATGCCAATTTTTTTTCTTTTTTTTTTAACGCCAATTTTTTTACAAGCCCAAGGCGATTTGAATCAAGGAGCCGATAAAACCGATAAAACTGATAAAAAGGAGAATGGAGAAGTAAAATATCCGCAGTTTCAGTTAAAAGGACTGCTTCAGGCGAGATATCTGGAAAGTTTTGGTGATAATGTAGATGTTTTAGGAACTCAGCATTCAACAGGAGATGCAACACAAAGTTCTTTTGATATAAAGAGGATGCGTGTTGGTCTAAATACCAAACTAAGCGAGACAACAGAAATTGTAATTCTGGTAAATTTGGCAGATTTTAAGTCAGATACAAAAGGTAAAGTTCTTGAAAATGCCTACGGAAAATATACTTTCAATAAATATATTGCCTTAACAGGAGGGCAGTTTCGTCCTGCTTTTGGTATTGAGGAGCTTGTTCCGGTAGATATTATTAAGTCTTTCGATTTTTCGAACCAGTATTATGAATTTGGAAAAAATGGATGGACGAGTTTTCAAATTGGAGCATCGGCAACGGGAGCTTTTGATATTGGGAAAATCCCTGTAAATTATGCTGTTTCGGTAATAAATGGAAATGGGAAAAACCAAGAAATGGATAAGGATAACGGAAAACAATTTTCTTCAAGATGGGTTTTTGGTTTGTCAAAAGAGTATGAGATTAATTTAGGTTTAAACGGTGGCTTCGGAAAAGTTTTTAAAGAAGATGTTTTTGCAATTGGAGCAGATTTTACCAGTGATTTTAAATTGACTGATAAACTTAGTTTTGATTTGCAGATAGAATATAAGCAAGGAACAAACCATAATTTGTACTATTCCCTGCCAGTTGAAAGCCGGACAGATAATGTTGCCGATTATCAAATGCGTGGCATTTATTTTCTGCCAAACTTTAGATATACTGTAAATTATCAAAAACTCACAGCGCTTGAATTGTCGTGTCGTTACGAAACTTTCGATCCTAGTTATAAAATCAATTCAAATGTGCGCACTACTTACACGCCAATGGTTAGTTTAGAATTCGGAAAATCGTATACAGGCCGTATCGAAATGGGATTTGAAATTGACAGATTCGATAAAAGTATCCCAGATACATCAACCTACAATGATAACCTGTTTTTAATACAGTTACAGCTTAGAATTTAATTCACTTAATTTTTGTTTTTATGAAAGAAGTAAAAATTCCACAGACCTTAATTACGCTGGCAGTTTTAGTTGCCATTTGGTTTATTCCAGCTCCAGAAGGCGTTGTGACAGAAGCTTGGCATTTATTTGCCATTTTCGTAGCTACTATTTTAGGAATCATCTTAAAAGCAGCTCCGATGGGAACAATGTGCATGATTGCAATCGCTTTGACAGCAATGTCTCAGGTATTGGCTCCGGGAGATCCTGGAAAATCGATCACATTAGCGCTAAAAGGATTTGGCGATAAAGTAATCTGGCTGATTGGAATTTCATTTTTTATAGCAAGAGGATTTATAAAAACAGGTCTTGGAAATAGAATTGCTTTTTTATTCATAAAAATATTCGGAAAAAGTTCTCTGGGATTAGCATATGGCTTAGGATTGGCAGATTTGGTTTTAGCGCCTGCCGTTCCAAGTAATACGGCTAGAGGTGGAGGAATTGTTTATCCGATTATGAAATCTATGTCGATGAGTTTTGGCTCAATGCCAGATAAGCCAGAAACGCATAGAAAATTAGGGGCTTATTTGACCTTGAATAGTTATAATATGAATCTGATTGCTTCTTCTATGTTTTTAACAGGGACGGCAAGTAATCCGATGTGTCAGAAGTTTGCTTTGAATTTAGGTATAAAAATCAGCTGGATGTCATGGGCGGCTGCGGCAATTGTTCCGGGGTTATGTGCTTTTATTGTCATTCCGTTTGTGCTGTATAAAATTTATCCGCCAGAATTAAAAAAGACGGGAGATGCTCCACAGATTGCAACGCAGAAATTGAAAGAAATGGGCGCCATAACAAGAGATGAGTGGATGATGCTGCTAACATTTTTTATTCTGCTTTTCCTTTGGATGACAGGAGATCTGCTTTCTATTGATGCAACAACAACAGCTTTTATCGGATTGGTAATTTTACTTTTAACGTCGGTATTGACTTGGGATGATGTAAAAGCCGAAAAAGGGGCTTGGGATACTATTGTGTGGTTTTCTGTTCTGGTAATGATGGCCAGTTCGCTTAACGAATTGGGTTTTATCGCATGGTTTAGCGATTTGGTAAAAGCAGAAATTGGCGGATTAAGCTGGCAAATGGCTTTTCCGATTATTATATTAGTGTATTTCTTTAGCCATTATCTTTTTGCAAGTGCAACCGCACACGTTGCAGCAATGTATGCGGCTTTACTTGGTGTTGGTGTTTCGCTCGGAATTCCGGGGTTATTGCTAGCATTTATGCTTGGTTTTGTCGGATCTCTTTACGGAACTTTAACTCATTATGGTCATGGCCCGGCACCTGTGTTTTTCGGGAGCGGTTACGTTGACCTAAAGAGCTGGTGGGTCAAAGGGCTTATAACTGGTTTGGTTATGCTCTTTATTTATATGGTAATAGGAGGATTGTGGCTCCGAATTATTGGGTATTTTTAGATTCTAATTCCTGGAGGAAGTAGCTCTTTATATTTAGGATTTTTTTTGAAAAACGAAACAATCTTTGGATGGATAGGAACTACTCTGTAATTTTTTTCAGAACTTAACTCTAGTATGTTTTTAAGTAAAGTGTTGATCGTTTCTTCGTTCTCGAAAGAATCAGGTTTGTTGATTTTGGTTAAAAAGATTTTCTTTTCTTGAAATTGATACTCAACTGCCAACATTCCTTCAGGAATAACAGTTTCGAATTGGCGTGCAAATGTGTTGTCTTTGATTTCCATAGTTACAGATGTTTCCATAGTAATTTCTTGTTAGGTTATTGGTAAATAGTGAATTTGGGACTCGAAACAAGTATTGAAAGAAAATTCTTTATAAGATTTAAAATCAAAAAATATTTCGAAATGCAAAGGTAATCATTTGATTTTCAATATTAAATTATTTTTTGCAGCTGTAAACTTTAAGTTATCGTTTCGAAGTTTGATTTTTTGCGTGAGGTGCAATAAATAGGTCTGAAATTTGATTATCATGATATTAAAAAAAGGTAACTTTATTTTTTAGAATAAATATCCTAATGGTAATTTCATTTTAATGTTATGAGTAAAATTCCAGTTTATTTTATGCCAGGTTTGGCAGCAAGTTCGTCTATTTTTGAAAGAATAAAATTGGATGAAACTATTTTTGAGACACATCTTTTGGAATGGGAAATTCCAAATTCAAAAGAATCTTTATCAGATTATGCACTTCGAATTAGTAAAAATATAAAACACGAAAATCCGGTTTTAATAGGAGTTTCTTTTGGCGGAATCCTAGTGCAGGAAATTTCGAAACATATCAAAACTCGAAAAGTAATTATTATATCGAGTGTAAGAAGCAATCATGAATTTCCTAGAAGAATGAAAATAGGGAAGTCTACGAAAGCTTATAAACTAATTCCGATGCAGCTGATTCTGAATATTGAGAAGCTGGCGAAATTTTCGTTTGGAGAAAAAGTCAATAAGAGAATTAAGTTGTACGAGAAATTTTTATCTGTCCGTGACTTAGGTTATCTGCAATGGGCTGTAGAAAGTGTAATTTTATGGGATCGAGATAAAATTGACGAAAATGTAGTTCACATTCACGGAGATAAAGATGATGTTTTTCCGATTAAATATATTGATAAATGCATTTTAGTTAAAGGAGGAACGCATATTATGATTCTTAATAAGTATAAATGGCTGAATGAGAATTTGCCTTCGATTATACTTGATTAAATTCCAATTTTAAAAATTATAAATTCCAATTCTTTACCTATGTAGTTTTGTCATTATGAGGGACAAAGGATCGCACTAGAAACTCCGTGCAGAGAATCATTAATCTTTGTCGGCCTAAGAGTACGATCCTTTGTTTTTCAGCATGACATATCAAACGCTACAGATTTTTCAATTCTTTTAATTCCTTACTAAGCCACTCAATTTTTTCGTCTTTAAGAGTAATAATTTCAAGTCTTGCTTCGGCTAGTTCTTTGTAATTAATATTGGTTTCAGTAATACTGCTGCTCTTTAGCATAGATCCTTCACCCGTTAAAAGCCAGTTGGCATCAATATCTTTATACCTAGCTAATAGATTAGATATAGGAACCATTCCCACATTTGATCTTTTTTTACAAATTTCTGTAATAAGCGAGGTACTGATGTTTAATTCTGTTGCAAAGTGTTTTGTATTTGACACAATCTTAGTCTCTTTTAGATATTCGTAAATAATTAAAAATCTTGAAGTTACATCATTCATTGTGAGAAAATTACAGAGCTTTGTATTTTGTAGGTATTTTTATACAGAATTTTGTATATATTTGCGTATTATTTAGCGATCAAAGATAAACTTTTTGTTATGACAATCGAACAGATTAAGGAAAAAACGCTGTATGGTGATTACACTTTGCTTGGTCAGGTAATGGGCATTAACGCCCCAGCAGCAAAAATGAGATTCTTTCGTGGAGATGAAATTGCAAAAAAAGCTTTGCTTAAAATAATTGCAAATCGTGAAGCATTAATCAAAGAATTTCAAAAGAAAACGTAAAAGGGAGTACTGTAATAAATCCCCATAAACTACAGTAGTGCCGGCTGAGCAGAATTAAGATCATTAACAAATGAAAATAAATAAAATGGATAACAGTAAGCAGAAAATTTACAAATCCTATGATTCTACTATTTTAGAGGCATTGTTTTTAAAATATGGCGTTTCAAAATATTATATACGTCAGAGCATAAAGGGAGCTGTACAGGGAATAACGCCAGACAGCATCAAGAAAGATTACAGTACTATGGAAAAAGCAAGTAAAGAGATTATTAAGCTTCTCATTCAAAAAACGATGCGATAATAAATTTAGAGTTATTTGCATACTCCTGTTAAACTAAAGCCTTTAAGGCTTATAAGATAAATATCTTAAAATTAAGCGTTAGATTGCAAAGCGGGCAAAAACTTTAATCATAAGCCCATTAAAAAAAATAATAGCGCCTATTTTCCACACAACAATACCACAACTATAGACGAGTATCCATAAGGGTATTTATAACGTATGCCTTTTAATCTGCTGCTTTTTGAGCAATGGTATTGGGCGTGCCATTTTAAAAAATTAAACAATTTAAAAAATGAAGAAAAATCTATTTTGTATGTGGCTTCTCCTTCTGGCCATATTTTTTTCGGCAACCACGCAGGCCCAGATGACCATAGGAGGCAAAAAAGCTCCCGAGCCTTTCTCAGTGCTCGAACTGCTTAACAAAGGCGGACTTAGACTGCCTCAGATGACAACTGCACAGCGTAATGCATTTGCGGTACAGAGCAATACTAAAGGCGAAGGCCTAACCATTTATAATATCGACACTAAATGTGTGGAGTATTGGAACCAAAAACGCTGGATAAGTATGTGTGATGGAACATCTCAGGCCACAATTAGCCCAGAGCCTTGCATAGATGTAGCGGCTGACGGCAGCGGCTGTGATCAAAAATTTGAAATTAATGATCCGGACTGTCCTAACGGGCCATTTAATATTAGTATCGTGGCTGGCGGCGATTATGCATCTTTAAATGATGTCGATAATACCAATGGGACTTTTAAAATTGATTTTAATATAAATGAGTCCGTAAATAGCCGTATTGTATTAGTGCGTGTTACAAGTACCTGTACTAACTTGTATAAAGAGTTTTTATTCTCGCAAAACGGTGTTGATTGCAGTACTATGCCTTATAGTGCACCAAATATTTCACCTTCCGGTGCATCTTTAACCTATTGCGCAGGCGGTGCAGTGTATTTATCAGTTCCGGTTAATACACCGAATCTTGATAAATTAATCTGGACCCGTAACAATAAGGAGATAGCACGTGGAGTTCCGTATATTGTCGTGAATCAAAAAGGAATTTATAATATATCAATGGGAGCTGTAGGCTGTAATACCAATGCGGCAAATGAGCGTAATATTTCAGAATCCGGATCAACAGCATCAGTTACTCTCAAGGCATTTGCTTCGAATAACGGTGTGCTTTGCGGTACGAATGATGTCACACTTTGGGTAGATTATGCAGGCACTATAGCTTGGTTTCATAACGGTAAAGAAGAAAAAACTGGTTCATCTGTAAAAATAAGCGGTGATAGCAGTGTTGGGGAATGGTTTGCAGCTGTAAAAGACGGTGCATGTTATTCTACGCCATCTAACATTATTCAGGTAACAAAAAGCGAAGCAGGCGGGCAGATAAGTCTACCTGATGCTGATGTACTTGTAAACGGAAAACCATTAAAAACATTTACTGCATTCTGTTCTGGCGGAGCTTTGTATTTAAATATTGCTAATAAGCAGGCAGGTATCGTTTATACATGGTACAATGGTAATGAACCAATAACAGCCAGCCCATTTATAGTGCCTGGTTCACAAAGTAAAATATCACTGCGTATGGTGGCAACTGATGACAGCGGTGCGCAATGTCCTGCTGAACAGCAGGCTTTAGATATGGATGTTATTAACGGAAGTACTCCGGACAAGCCAACGATCAATACCACAAGTACGCTTTGTAAAGGTAAAGCAACTTTAACTATTTTAGAAAGTGGGACTTATACCTGGTACAAAAATGGTGTTCCATTAAGTAATAGCACTAACGTACTTGTTGTAGATTCTGAAGGTACGTACGGCGCTACTATAACAAATGCAACTGGCTGTATCAGCCTTATGACAGAAAAAACAATTTCAGGAAATTCAAGCGAGCCTAATATTTTGTGGGATTCTAACGTGCCTTTTCCTGATAATGCATCTTTTGGTTCATCGATTACTGTAACCCTTACTAATTCGTATGATTCCTCTTATACCTGGACTATGGATGGAGTTAAACTTCCGAATGCTAGTGGAAAAACTGCAACAATAGACCTTCCAAAGACGGGAACTGACGGTCAAAAAGTAAAAATTGCGGTAACCGCTAAAAATGAATGCGGTGAAAAAACATTAGAGAAGGAAGTAACCATGAATAATATCTGTCCAACACCGGATATTGCTTCGATATCTGCTACGCAGACAATAACGGCAAAAACTAGTGTTACTGTAAATATTTCGGTAAACGACACTAACTCAGAGACGTATCAGTGGTTCCGTAATAGTGCAGACAGTACGACAGGAGGTACTTTTGTAGGCAGTGGAACTTCGTATACTACAGCTGATCTTGCAAAGGGAACATATTATTTTTACTGTATTGTAACGAATGGCTGTACAGGCAATCCATATGCAACATCGCTAACTAGTAAAATTATAGTAAACGAAAATCCAGAAGATATGAAAGTAGGAAGCGGTACTTTAAGTGGCGTGACTTGTTTTGATATTGCTGAGAGTAATGATAATATTTTAGGCTGTGGTACAGTGCCATCTCGTTTATCTCAAAAAGCAGATTTTACTAAAACTTATACTTATACTTTTACACCAAGCGGTACAGTAAATAATGTCCGTTTTGTATGTATAGAAAGTGCAGCAGGTGCAGGTAAAATTGTTGAAAAAGTTGAAACTAATGGTTATTCGGTAATAGTAACATATAAAACAGCATTAGGCGGTTCGCAAGGTTATGCCAAAGGCTTGGCAACCGCAGATGCCCTTAAACTGAATGTATATGCAGTTTACACTGACGGAACAGGGATAGAAAATGCAGTAAAACTAACAGTGCAAATTAAAGACTGTGCTTGTTGTGGTGCATTCTTGACTAATGTCGCAGGAACAACAGAATGGAGAAATTTCATGTGTCATAACCTAGGCGCTGATCAATCTAAAGATCCTTTTGCTCCTGTATCTGCGTTACTGGGGGATTCCTATTATCAGGGAGCTAAAAGTCCTACTGTTTCTCCTGGTCTCTCTGGTCGTTCTGGTTGGGGAAACGGCAGTGGTGTTAAAACAGTAAATGATCCATGTCCTGTAGGTTATCGTGTACCGACAAAAGATGAATGGGCTGCGGTAGTAAAATACAATGTTAGCACTAAGAATGTGTGGTTAGGTGCAAAAGACATAAATGGAAGTGGTGGACTTAGAATTGGCGAGAGTCTAATGTTGCCTGCTAAAGGAGCTCCTAATATTTTATATCAGGCTGCTACTGCTTATCCTATTTCATATTGGAGCTCTACTGTGGCGTATGTTTTGTATACAAATAAGTATGTAACTTCTTTGAATTCAAGTAATTGGAATTCTAATGCTGATAATACTAAACTGGCTGTACGTTGTATAGCAAAAAAAGATGGTGAGGCGGGCGAGCCATAGTTTTTAATAGTTTGTAATGTAGGTTAGTTAAAAAAAAAGCTGAGAGGATGTTTTCTCTCAAGATCAAACAAAAGTGCGGCATTATGCCCGCAATTATGCGATAAGTATAATTAAATAATAGATTGCCAAAAAAAGGCTGCAACGCTTTTCATTTTCTGCTCACAAGCAGGAGTGAAGGGCGTTTCGGTATTTAATGAAGTTTTAAATTAATGATCGAATAAAAAGGCGGTTCTTATAGAGCTTTCGTCGCAAAGACAACGATGAGGTTAAACAATCATTATCGAGTTGCTTACGTGTCTTTCGACTTCGCTCAGGATGACAACCAGACTAAAATGAAAAATCCCAAACTCGCATTGGAATTTGGGATTTCAATATTGTAATTTAAAGAAGTTTAGATTTTCTTCATTTGCTCTTTCATCATAGAGATTTGCTCTTTTAGCATACCTTGTTTGTCTAATTTTTTAGCTTCGTTTAATAAATTAGTCGCTTCCAATTTTCTTCTGCGTGACATGGCAACTCCTGCAAGGTTTAATTTAGCTACAGCTAAATCCATATCCATTGATAAACCAAGTTCGATTGCTTTTTTGAAATGTTTCTCAGCTTGGTTGATATTCGTTTGAGATAACATGATACCTTGCAAGTAGTTTAAGTATCCTTGTTGTTTTCTTACTAATGCACCTTCTGGATTTTTGATATATGATAACCATTTATTAGCCCCTGCGAAGTCTTGTTTTCTTAATTTAAGGAAAGCTAAAAGGATAAATTCGTTTTTGAAATAAAGAAAAATTGGAATTGCAGTCAATAAGATAAGGAATATTCCGTTCCCGATATTACTTTCTGTAAATTGCCAAATGCCCGCCACTACAAGAAGTCCGGCCAAAATAAGTTTAATATTCTTGTGAAACATAATTATTGTAAATTTGTGATTGCAAAGATAGTAAAAGGAATTAAAAATATTTTTATAAAAGTGCTTGCCAGAAAAAAAAGTCTTTGTATATTTGCACTCGGTTTTTGAATAACGATATCCAAAACCAAATAAACGAGTTAATAGATACCATTTTTAAAGATACAAAGCAATGAGCAAAAGAACATTTCAACCATCGAAAAGAAAAAGAAGAAATAAGCACGGATTTATGGACAGAATGGCTTCTGCGAATGGAAGAAAAGTTCTAGCGCGTAGAAGAGCAAAAGGAAGACATAAATTAACTGTTTCTAGCGAGCCTAGACACAAAAAATAATGTTTGTATAAACATACATAAGGCGATTACTTTTTTAGTATCGCCTTTTTTTATACCTTTTCGGTAAAATTTTATCCAACTTTCTAGTTTATAATGCACTAGAGAGGTTTTTAAAACGTAAATAACTACACAATACATACAAAATGCCTAAAGACACATCAATAAAATCAGTTTTAATAATAGGTTCAGGACCTATTGTTATTGGCCAAGCTTGCGAATTCGATTATGCGGGATCTCAATCTGCACGCTCGATTCGTGAAGAAGGAATTGAGGTTATCTTGATTAACTCGAATCCAGCGACGATTATGACCGACCCATCTATGGCCGATCATATTTATTTGAAACCTTTAACGACAAAATCGATTATTGAAATTCTTAAGGAACATCCGCAAATTGATGCAGTTTTACCAACAATGGGAGGACAAACTGCTTTGAACTTGTGTTTGGAAGCTGAGGAAAAAGGAATCTGGCAGGATTTCGGAGTGAAATTAATCGGAGTTGATGTAAATGCAATTAATATCACAGAAGACAGAGAGCAGTTTAAGCAGCTTTTAGAAAGAATTAATGTGCCAACTGCACCTGCAAAAACAGCTACTTCTTACTTAGAAGGAAAAGAAATTGCTCAGGAGTTTGGTTTCCCGCTTGTAATTCGTCCTTCGTTTACACTTGGAGGAACTGGAGCAGCGGTAGTTTACAAAAAAGAAGATTTTGATGAGCTTTTAACTCGCGGACTTGAAGCTTCTCCAATTCATGAAGTTTTGATCGATAAAGCTTTAATGGGATGGAAAGAGTACGAGTTAGAACTTTTAAGAGATAAAAATGACAACGTTGTAATTATCTGTTCTATCGAAAACATGGATCCAATGGGAATCCACACTGGAGATTCGATTACAGTAGCTCCAGCGATGACATTATCTGATACAACTTTCCAAAAATTACGTGACTACGCTATCTTAATGATGAGAAGTATCGGAAATTTTGCGGGAGGATGTAACGTACAATTCGCAGTTTCGCCAGACGAAAAGGAAGATATCGTAGCTATCGAGATCAACCCTCGTGTATCTCGTTCTTCTGCTTTAGCATCAAAAGCAACTGGATATCCAATTGCAAAAATTGCTTCTAAACTAGCTTTAGGATACAACTTAGATGAATTGCAAAACCAAATTACAAAATCTACTTCGGCTCTTTTCGAACCAACTTTAGATTATGTAATCGTAAAAATACCACGTTGGAACTTCGACAAATTTGAAGGTTCAGACAGAACTTTAGGACTTCAGATGAAATCTGTAGGTGAGGTTATGGGAATCGGACGCTCATTCCAAGAAGCGCTTCACAAAGCAACTCAATCTCTTGAGATTAAGAGAAATGGTTTAGGAGCTGACGGAAAAGGATACAAAAATTACGAACAAATTATCGAGAAACTAACTTATGCAAGCTGGGATCGTGTCTTCGTAATTTACGATGCAATCGCAATGGGAATTCCGTTGAGTACCATTCACGAAATTACAAGAATCGATATGTGGTTCTTAAAACAATACGAAGAGCTTTATACTTTAGAGAAAGAAATCTCAAACTATAAAGTTTCAAATCTTCCTAAAGAATTATTGCTTGAAGCAAAACAGAAAGGTTTTGCAGATAGACAAATCGCTCACATGATGAGTTGTTTGGAAAGTGAAGTTCACGCTTTACGTATGGATATGAACATCAACCGTGTATTCAAATTAGTAGATACTTGTGCGGCTGAGTTTAAAGCTAAAACACCTTATTACTACTCAACTTTTGAGGCAGAAATTGAAAAAGCAAACGGAGAACGTTACGTAGATAACGAAAGTATCCTGACAGATAAAAAGAAAGTAATCGTATTAGGTTCTGGACCAAACAGAATTGGACAAGGAATCGAGTTTGATTACTCTTGTGTACACGGAGTTTTAGCAGCTAAAGAATGTGGTTACGAAACGATCATGATCAACTGTAATCCTGAAACAGTTTCTACAGACTTTGATACGGCTGATAAATTATACTTTGAGCCAGTTTTCTGGGAGCATATTTATGACATTATCCAACACGAGAAGCCAGAAGGTGTAATCGTGCAGCTTGGAGGTCAGACAGCGCTTAAATTAGCAGATAAATTATCTAAATATGGTGTAAAAATCATCGGAACTAGTTTTGACGCACTTGACTTAGCAGAGGACAGAGGAAGATTCTCAGACTTATTGACTGAATTGCATATTCCTTTCCCAAGATTCGGAATCGCTGAAACGGCTGATGAAGCTTCAAAATTGGCTGATACTTTAGATTTTCCACTTTTAATTCGTCCTTCTTATGTATTAGGAGGTCAGGGAATGAAAATTGTAATCAACAAAAAAGAGCTTGAAGAGCACGTAATCGATTTGCTGAAAGCAATTCCAGGAAACAAATTATTGCTAGATCACTACTTAGCTGGAGCAATCGAAGCTGAGGCTGATGCCATCTGTGATGCTGACGGAAATGTTTACATCATCGGAATTATGGAGCACATTGAGCCTTGTGGAGTTCACTCTGGAGATAGTAACGCAACATTGCCTCCTTTTAACTTAGGAGAGTTTGTAATGCAGCAAATTAAAGATCATACGCATAAAATTGCGAGAGCTTTAAAAACAGTTGGATTAATCAATATCCAGTTTGCGATTAAAGATGATACAGTTTATATTATCGAGGCAAACCCAAGAGCTTCAAGAACGGTTCCGTTTATTGCAAAAGCTTACGGAGAACCTTATGTAAACTACGCTACAAAAGTAATGTTAGGACACAATAAAGTAACTGACTTTGATTTTAACCCGCAATTAAAAGGATACGCAATCAAACAACCAGTTTTCTCTTTCAGCAAATTCCCGAACGTAAACAAAGCGTTAGGACCAGAAATGAAATCGACAGGAGAAAGCATCTTGTTTATTGATGACTTGAAAGACGATCAATTCTACGAATTGTACTCTAGAAGAAAAATGTATTTGAGTAAATAATCTCAAATTCTAGTATAAAAGAAAAGCTCCAATGAAAATTGTAGCTTTTTTTGTTTTATACGTTTTGATGTTCCGTAGGAACATTTTGTTGGTAGTAGAAATATTGTGTTGTTGTCGTTGTTACGTTCCGTAGGAACGTTTGGTATTGACATCATTTTTTAAACAACCCAATAATCAAACGTTTCTACGGAACGTAAATACTACTGTTGGCTGTTTTTTTTTCTACCGATGAGACATTCCTACGGAATGAAAGCTAGATATAAAAATACAAAGCTAAAGTTGTGTTTCATTAAAAGGGTAAAATAACAAAGGGGCTGTCTCAGTATTTGAAGCAGCCCCTTTAGTATTTTAATTATAAAACTTATTCGTTTTGACCAAAGTTCATATTGTCTCTAGTATTTTTCTGAACAGAAATAGCGCCAAATAGTGCTAATAGAAAAGCAAAGGCATAAAATCCTTTTTCGCTTGGCAGTATCGTTGCATTCCAAAGTCCAACCACTAAAAGAACTATTGAAAGCAATGTTCCAAACCAGCAGATTCCGTAATAAATATCAGTAACAGGAAGTTTTTCTAATCGGTCTCTTACGCTTTTTTGCAGTGAAACAACGGCAAAAAGTCCGAACATTAAAACAGTGAAATAATATCCTTTTTCGTTTAATAGCATTTCAGCTCTGGCAAGTCCAACAATAAAGCCAACTGTTCCTGCTCCAAGAGCAACCCAAGATGCCGCGATAAAGGCATTTGATGTTTTTTGTATCATAATTTATTATTTTGGTAAGAAGCAAATATAATTAAATTAGATTCAGAACAAAATAAATAGCAGTTGTTTTGTTCAGTAAAATCTCTCAAATAAGTAAAAAGAAAAAGCTCCAAAATTTGGAGCTTTTCTCGTTGTAAAAAGTAAGATGTATTTTATTTTTTTAGCAGTTGTTCTAAAGGTTTTAACTGTTCCATGTCTATTTTAGATTTTTGCAGAACAGACATTAAAGTCATAATATTATTCGGGTTCATATCTTCTCCTAACACGCGAACTACTGCAAATCCAGTTTCTTTTCTGTTGGCAAAAATGACAAATTCTTTGATGTTGTCGTCACTTCCAACGTAACTTACAGAAGCGCCATCTTTACCAGAACCAAATTTCATTAATTCTTGATATTTTGGATCTTTTAATATGGCTTTTACCTTTGTTCTTTCTGTCTCAAACTGCGCTTGATTGCTTTGATCGGCTTTAAAAGCCAGAATGTTCATTTTGTCAAACGAGTTTAAAGCTTCGTTTTGTTCTGCAGATAATTTTGTTGGATCAACATTTAAAATGTTTGGTGAAATATCTAAAGAAATAAATTCTTTTTTCTCTGAATTCTCAACAAAATACTTTTGCAGTGAAGGTTCAGAATTACAGCTCCCCAAAGTTAGAAGAGCTGTAAGTGCTATGATGAAGATACTTGTTCTCATTTTTATTTTTTGCCTTTAGAAGCTTTCTTTAAGTCTGAACCGCCAGGAAGCTGCATTTTATCTGTTAATACTGAGATTTCGTTTAAGTCAAAATTACCAGTTAAAGATAGTAAAACCGTCTCATCGTTTTTTGCACCGTCAACATACATTAAAAGTTCTTTTATCTGTGTGTCAGTAGCGCCAGATTTTACCATTATTCTAACGTTTTTTCCGCCATCATTTACTCGCATTAATTCTTCCAAACCGGCAGTTTTTACATATTTATCAGCAGTAGCTTTCATGTCGGCTTCGATTTTTGGATTTTTAGTGGTAAACACTTTTAAATAATCCAGTTTTTTTATTAGAGCTATATATTGCTGAGTTTCTTTATCAGAAGCATCAGTTTTTACTTTGCTCATTAAATCGAACATTTTTTTGTTTACAATTACTGAGGTTACATCATCCTGACCATCAAATTTATCGAAAGCACTTTGTGCATAAAAAGCGGTGGAAACGAATGCGAAGACTAAAGTTATAATGAAATTTTTCATGATTTTTTGATTTAATTTACTGTTTAAAAATTTTGTTTTTTGATTGTTCGTATTCTTTAATGTAATGTACACTTTCAATACCTACATTAACATTGCTTGATAATAAAGCCAAAGCTTTTTGAGTTGCTTTTAAGGCTTCTTCGGGATCATCGTAAGTTCCTAATTCTGTTTGCGAAGCTACTGCAGTTGTGTCATTTTTTTCGCTAACAAAAAAGTAAGTTCCGATGCCCAGCAAAACAACAGCAGAAGCTGCAATCGATAACCACGCTACGTTTCGTTTCTTAGTTTGTAGTGGAATCTCATACGTCGATTTCTGTTCTTTTGCTTGAGAGAAATAGCCAAACATAGGTTTGTACTGCTCCAAATGCTGCGCAACATTTGATGAAGAAAAGTATTCTTTTAATTGATTTTCTTCAGCAATAGAAGTTTCTCCCTGAAAGTATTTTTCTAATATCTCTTCTATTTTATTTAGTTCCATAAAGGTGTGTATTTGTCATTGATTCTCTAATTTTTTTTCTCGCTCTCGAAAGTGCCACTCGTATTGCGGTTTCGTTCATATTTACGATTTTGGCTATTTCTTCAAATTCATATTGTTCCACATCCCGTAGCTGAATTAATAGCTGCATTTGTTCGGGCATTTCGTTTATAATTTTTTCGACCCATTCTAAACTGTCTTGGTCTTCTAATTTTTTATCCAATTGCGGCTGCCGATCGGTAAAATTATTATGGACAATTTGCAGATTACTGGCTCTTTTAGATTTCAGCTGGTCCAGACAATAGTTTTTAGTCATCGTCATGGCCAATGCTTCTACGCTATTGTAGCTTTGCAGATTCTCTTTTTTGTTCCATAATTTTACCATTACTTCCTGAGTTGCATCTTCTGCTTCTTCAGTGCTGGTAAGCAATCTTTTTGCCAGACGAAAAACTTTGTCTTTGAAAGGATTTATTAATTCTATAAATACAACTTGGTTCATTAATCTGATGGTTAATCGTTAGCTTATATATTCAAGACGAGGCATAATTCTATTTGTTACAGCAAAAAGAAAAAAAAATTCTGTAGAAAAAATACTGCTTTTATGATAAAGGTAAAACTAAAGATATTACTTTTACACTTATACCACTAATATATTGAATGATTATGAAAACAACTTTAAAGAGTATTCTTTTTCTCTTTTTATTCGCTTTTTCTTTACAGTCTTGTGAAGATCAGGATGACGTAGCTGCTCCAGCTGACTTGCAGATTAATAAATTTGTTTGGAGAGGATTAAATGAGGTTTATTTGTGGCAAGCCGATGTGCCAAATCTAGCCGATGGACGAAATTTGCAACCTGATTTTGATCAGTTTTTAAGAGGATATTCTCATCCTGAAGATTTGTTTGAAGATTTATTGAATAAACCAGAAAGCAAATATCCTAATGGCGATGCAATTGATCGTTTCAGCTGGATTGTTGATGATTATACTGTTCTAGAGCAGGAATTAAGTGGTGTTACAAAAAATAATGGTGTCGATTTTAGACTGAGCCGCGTGTCATCAGGATCAAATGATGTGGTGGGTTTTGTGCGATATATTATTCCAAACTCTGATGCTTCTACAAAAGCTATTAAGCGCGGTGATTTATTTACAAGTGTAAACGGAACAAAACTTACGGTTTCAAATTATCAGGAATTATTATTTAATAAGGATAGCTATACGTTAAACTTAGCAGATTATAATGGAAGCAGTTATGTTTTGAACGGAAAATCGGTTAACTTGACTAAAACTGTTTTAGAAGAAAATCCTATTTTTATTAATAAAGTGATTACTTCTGGAGGTCGTAAAATTGGTTATTTGATGTACAATGGTTTTTATTCAAATTATGACGATAGATTAAATCAAGCTTTTGGAGAACTGAAATCACAAGGCATAACAGATTTGGTTTTAGATCTTCGATATAATGGAGGAGGAGCGGTACCTTCGGCTATAAGACTTTCTAGTATGATCACGGGACAGTTTGATACTCAGATTTTTGCTAAAACGCAGTTTAACACAAAGTGGATGAAAGAAATGACTGCTGAGGATTTAGAAAGTTTGAATTACAGATTTGTAAACAATATTGACGGGAAACCATTAAACAGCTTAAATTTAACTACTGTTTATGTTATTACCACTGCAAGTACGGCATCTGCGAGTGAATTGGTTATTAACGGATTAAAACCATATATAAATGTAGTTCAGATTGGAGAAACCACTACTGGTAAAAATGTTGGGTCTTATACAATTTATGATTCAGAAACTTTGTTTACTAAAAAAGGAATCAATCCAAATCATAAATATGCAATGCAGCCTCTAGTTTTTAAAATCTCAAATTCTGCAGGTTTTGGTGATTACCAGCAAGGTTTACAGCCTACTTATCAGCAAAGAGAGTATTTGGATACATTTGGTGTTTTAGGAGAAACCTCTGAGCCTTTGCTTAATCTAGCTATTTCGAAAATTACAGGATCTACTGCTAAAAGAATTCTGAATGATTCTCAACCAGAGATGCCGTATTTGACAGATTCAAAAATCATAAACGGATTAAGGCACGGAATGTATATTCAGAATCCGACAAAATAAAATATAATAAATAGAAAAGGCTTTCATAATTGAAAGCCTTTTCCATAAAAAAAAAACAAAAACTAATTCTAAAGGTAAAATTAATCGTTAAAGTAGAATCCGTTTGGACCTAAACCAACAGTTAATTCTTTTATTAAGCTTCCGCTTAAGTTGTAAATGTATGCTGTGCTGCTTGAAGCAAAATCTCCACCGTCTGCAATAAAGATTTTATCATCTTTAACCGCAAAACCGTACATTTTTCCGTATTGAGAAGTTGAGTTATATTGAAAAATTGGAGTTGTAGAAGCAGATGTTGCCGCGTAGTCTATGGCATAAACTGCAGTTTCTAGCGTATAATATATTTTATTGTTGTAAATGTCTAGGTTTCTAACTCCATCAAGAGATTCGGGGAACGTAATTTTGCTAATAGAATTATCAGATAATTTTACTTTTACAATTTCACTTCTTTCTCCGTATGAGCTTCTAATTGTGTATAAAACACCGTCTTTAACTTCCATTGTATCTGCTCCTAAACCAATAGCTACAGAAGTTTCAAGTTTGTTTGTCGCTGGATTTATAACTAATAATTTGTCGTTATTATATGGCTCAGTTACATAAAGTTTATTGTTAGAAATTTCAATATGGTTAGCAGTTGTATTTAGCGCAATTGTAGATTCTACTTTGTTTGTAGCTAAGTTGATAACAGCGATAAAATCATCTGTGTTTCCTGCAGGATTTGTTTTAGACCAATAAGTGTTTGCATTAGTAACATAAGCTTTTCCGTCTTTTACAACACCGTATCTTGGAGTGATTAGGCCAGTTTCAATTTTTGCTACAAGTTTAAATGTATAACGATTTACTACATTTATAACATTAGAACCACCTGCAATGATATACGCTTTATCTCCATCAAAAAATATATTTTGAAGATATTTTCCAATAAAATCAGAACCATTTACAGTACTGTAAACATCTTTTGTGAAAGTATTTAAATCGTCGCTAACGAAAGAAACAGAACCGCCATCAGTAAAATTCCCCTCATTTAAGATGAAAATTCCATCATCATAAACTCCTTTTGGATCATTGGAGTCATCATCATTAGAACAAGAAACAAGAAGCGAAACGCTAAGTGCTGCTAAAAATAATCTAGTTAATTTCATTATATTAAAATTTAAGGTTTAAGTACAAATTAAAATTTCTTCCTGGCATTGGTCTATATTCTAAACTTTGATAAAAGGTATTCCAAAGATTTAGAACCTGAAATCCTACTTTGAAAGAAGATAAAAGTTTAAAATCGTAATCAATTCCGATATTTGATACATTGTAGGCATCAACAATTTTCTCCGGATCGTTGTCAGATTGTGTGTAGACAAAACCATTGTAAAGAAATTGATAATAGGCAGAAATGTTTTTTCTTGAATAAGCAACAGATGTCGTAACTTTATTAAAAGGAACAAAAAACAGCTGTTTTTTAGTTTCGACATTTTCTGAAACTGTATACGCATAAGTTGCATTTGCCGTTAGGTTGTTTTTGCCAAAACTTTTTTTCCAGCCCAACAATGTTTCTGCTCCATAGCTATTTACCTTGTCTGTATTTTGTGGCATCCAAATTCCGTTTGTTCCGGGAACCCATCTTAGCAAATCTTTTATTTTCATGTAATAAAAAGTCTGCGTTATATTAAAATCGTGAAAAGTAAAAACATTGCCGATTTCTGCCTGATAAGAACTTTCAGGTTTTAAGTCTGGATTTCCGCCTTCTTCCCAATACAAATCATTAAAAGTTGGAATCCTGAAATTTCGTGATGCATTCAGCTTCAAATTATATAGTTTTCCAAACTGATAAGAAGAACCAATTGAAAACAGAACAGGTGACTTATAATTTTCTGTAAATTCTTTGCGAATACCGAATTCATTTTTCCAGTTAGCTGATGCATCTTGTTTAACAAGTAAAGCTGCAGAACTTATTTCTCTTACATTATCGCCAAAGCCAGAACCATATCCTTTAGTTCGATTATAGTCCAAAATTCCGTTGACTTGCAATGATTTGAATAATTGGTATCCTAAATCTGCTTTTGTAATAAAGCTTTCGGTTTTTCCGTAAGTATAAATATTACTCGAATTATCTGCATAATACTGATAGTTCTCAAAAATATAAGCAGTTTTTAAATTGGTTGTAAACTTTCCAAAATTACCGTCATATTCTAATAAGTTTCTATTAAAGCCATTAACATATTTGCTTTTCGTTTCCGATTCAGAAACTAAAGAAGTATTTCTATCTGTATTTGAGGTTTGCGTGTATAATTTAAGAATGTTTTTGGCATTAATTTTATAACCCGCATTGGCACTTAGTGTAATAACATCATATTGCCCATTTTGATTCCAGCGCTGTTCGCCTTTCCAGTTGTACTGGTTCAGGTATTTATAGTCGTTTGTCGAGCTGTTTTTTGAAAGCCCGATTTGAGCGCTCCATTTTTTGTTAGAAATAGAAGTTTTATAATTAATTCCAATCGTATTAAAACTGCCGTAATCTAGTCTTAAATTATTCTCAAAACGATTAAAAAATAACAAATCGTTGTTTAAATGCACTGTTCCTCCAACAGCACCGCTTCCGTAAATGACACTTCCGCCACCGGCTTTTACACTTATCGAATTATAATCGGAACCTGAAATGGTATTAAAATCGGTACTTCCATTCATTTGAGAATTGATGTTTATTCCGTTCCAGATTACTGCTGTCTGAGAAGAAGTTGTTCCTCTAAAAGAGACTGTAGAAAGCATTCCCCGTCCGTATTCTTTAAAATACAACGTTGAATTAAAATTTAATAAATCGGTTAGGAGAGCCTCATTTTTATTGATTATAGAATCATTGAGTTTTAAAACAGACTGCGAAGCAGAGTAAGTTTTTAAATTTTTGTCTGAGACAAAAACCTCTTTAAGGCTGGTAATAGAATCGTTTTGCGCCGAAATAATCTGGCACACCACAAATAAACAAAAAGCAAAAAGTCGTTTTAAAGTCATAATTTCTACACTCTTTTTCCCGAGAGTTCGATAAATTGTTACAAAGGCAGGTCTCCTGGCTTGCGTCTTGCTGTTTACCTTCCCATCACGCAAGGCGTGACAGTGGTGATGTAGTTACAGCAAGCATTCGTTTTTGTGAACTTAGCTTACAGTTGCGGGTACAGCTCAAGAATTTTACTTGATTCCCTTTTAATGCATTTTTAAATTAAAAACACAACCTTAATTTGCTGCAAAGATAAAGTTAAAAATATTGATTATTCAAATTTGTTTTGCGTTTCATGAAAAATTATAAATTATTTGCATTAAAAATCGATTTTTATAACTTCTCCGAAATCAACTTTATTATTGAAAGCTTCTTTTAAAGGCAGTGAACTCTGATGGCATAAAATGCTTCTGATAATTCCGGCGTGAGCAACTATTACTACTGGCTGATTTATTTTTGAAATAGCATCCGATAAAAAATCACCAACTCTTTCATGCAGTTCGACAAAAGATTCTCCGTTTGAAACTTTAATATTCACAAAATCTTCCATCCACGGATTAAGTTCTTCTGCCGGAATTTCGTTCCAGTTTTTTAATTCCCAATCGCCAAAATTCATTTCTTTTAAACGTTTGTCTTCTTGATAAGAAATGGTTTTAATATTTTCTTGAATATGTTTTGCTAAAATAACGCAACGCTTTAACGGACTCGAAAAAATAAATGCTTCTGAAGGTAATTCTGAAATAATTCTGACAAAAATTTCATCAAAAGGTTCCGCAATATCAACATCTGACTGCCCATAACAGATTCCTTTTTCGCAGACAGTTTCGGTATGACGAACTAGATAAATTTCCATAAAAATAAAATGCTTAAATAAAATATCACTTCGCAAACCTGTTGTGTAGCTCCAAGACAATCTCCAGTATAACCGTCAATCCATTTCTGGAAATAGCGAGCTAAAAAATAACGAGTTATAAAAACGGGAACTATAGCAAGAAGAAATTTCAAATCAAAATAAGAAAATACAAGCAGCGGAATTAAACCAAAAAAGAATGACCCAAAAACTTCTTTCCAAGTATATTGTTTCGCAATTGGTTTGCTTTTGCTAGAAGCATCATCACGAGAATATTCATGTGTAAAAATAATACTGATTGCTGCCAAGCGGCTCAAAGAATGAGCAGAAACAAATAAAAGGAAAACTAATAAAATGTTATTAGTGAAAAGTAAAATGGATTCTGAAAGTAGTTTGAATTTTAATAGAAAAAGTAAAACCAATCCGATTGCTCCATAAGCACCAATGGCACTATCTTTCATAATCATCAAGATTTTTTCTTTGGTCCAGCCTCCGCCAAAACCATCACAGACATCGGCAAATCCGTCCTCGTGAAAAGCTCCTGTAGTTAAAATAGAAGCAATAATCGCTAATATAACAGCAATTTCTGTGGAAAGAAAAAATGAAAAAAGATAAAAAGCCAGAAAAGAAATACTCCCAACAATCCATCCAATAAAAGGAAAATATCTTGTGGCTTTATTTAAATAATCTGGATGATGCGTAATGTTTTTTGGACACGGAATTCTGGTGTAAAACATTAAGCAGGTGAAGAAAATGTGTAGTTCTTTTTTCATTTATATAATTAGTTTTCCATTTAGTATGTCATTTCTGTAAAAGTCATTTATTTCGGTAACGGATTTATCATTTCGATTGGCTTTTTTCCATCAATTCCCTGATGGGGTCTTTCATGATTATAGTAATATAAATATTGTAATAATT
>NZ_JAVFVR010000006.1 GCF_030929595.1 Flavobacterium sp. LHD-85
GAAACGCTAACCTCAGCCGTTTTTACACCGGCTACAGGAATCCTGACTTACACAGATGAGGATGGTGCTGCAACAGATATGGACCTATCGGTTATGATTCCCAATTTTGAGACCCTGACCTCCATTTCGCAGGACACAGCAGCTGGAACCATTACCTACATTGATGAAAAAGGGGTTTCCACTGTTTTGAATATAGCAGGCCTAATCGCCCAGCATGAAACGCTAACCTCTGCCGTTTTTGTGCCAACGACAGGAATCCTGACTTACACAGATGAGGATGGTGCTGCAACAGATATGGACCTATCGGTTATGATTCCCAATTTTGAGACCCTGACTTCCATTTCTCAGGACACTGCAGCTGGAACCATTACCTACATTGATGAAAAAGGGGTTTCCACTGTTTTGAATATAGCAAGCCTAATCGCACAGCACGAAACGCTAACCTCAGCCGTTTTTACACCGGCTACAGGAATCCTGACTTACACAGATGAGGATGGTGCTGCAACAGATATGGACCTATCGGTTATGATTCCCAATTTTGAGACCCTGACTTCCATTTCTCAGGACACTGCAGCTGGAACCATTACCTACATTGATGAAAAAGGGGTTTCCACTGTTTTGAATATAGCAGGCCTAATCGCCCAGCATGAAACGCTAACCTCTGCCGTTTTTACACCGGCTACAGGAATCCTGACTTACACAGATGAGGATGGTGCTGCAACAGATATGGACCTATCGGTTATGATTCCCAATTTTGAGACCCTGACTTCCATTTCTCAGGACACTGCAGCTGGAACCATTACCTACATTGATGAAAAAGGGGTTTCCACTGTTTTGAATATAGCAAGCCTAATCGCCCAGCATGAAACACTAACCTCTGCCGTTTTTGTGCCAACGACAGGAATCCTGACTTACACAGATGAGGATGGTGCTGCAACAGATATGGACCTATCGGTTATGATTCCCAATTTTGAGACCCTGACTTCCATTTCGCAGGACACTACAGCAGGAACCATTACCTACATTGATGAAAAAGGGGTTTCCACTATTTTGAATATCAGAACATTAATACTAAACACAACTGTTTCAAATGCCTCTCAAGTAAATACAGCCACAGTGACTGTTAACGGAATAACAAGCAGCGGCGCCCCTATTGTAAATTCAAACACATTAACGATAAATAACGGGAATTTATTATCTACAGTAAATGGAATTTCATCAAATCCCGCAGTAGTTATTTTGACTTCTGCAGACAACGGATTAACAGCTGAAGATGGAAATGTCCAATTGGGAGGAAGTTTGCTAAAACCCACTACTATTGGTACTGATAACGTCAATACATTAGCAATAACTGGTTTGCAGACTGGAGCAGTTACCGATAAACTATTAGTTACCGATACGAACGGAATTTTAAAAAACGTTTCCGGAGCTATGCCGAGATTTTTTTATATGCCAGCTGTGACATTTGATACTTCAATCATTTCAACGGGACTGACAAAAAACTTACATCAAGAATACATCAATCAATTTACAAACATTACTGTTAAAAGCGCAGGTGCTCCAGTTGATATCCCTAACGTTCCTTTAAATACAGATCTTTATTATTATGTGACTTATTATGATCCAGCAGTTTTTGCTAATTTAATTATTGATGCACAAGGTATACTAACATACGACATCATCGGATCTGGCACTCCTGTTTCATATATAAATATTGTATTTGTTTTAAAGTAGGTTATAATTCTATGGTTTAATTAAAAAAATAATCGCATTGTTGAATAGAAAAAGTTAGTTATGAACTTTCTATTTTAAATTGACATTAGCATTGTTACATCTTTTTTGGAAATAAGAGAATCACTTATAGTTGAATAATGTTTAAATCTACAAGAATGGTAAATAAAATAAACATCGGAAGAAAAAAAGTGATCAAGTTATTGATGATGCATATCATGATGTTGATTTTCAGTAATGGTGTAAGAGGACAATTTACTTACAAGGATGATTTTAAAAACAGTACAGCTCCAGATCTTATCATGGGTGGTCCAGGCGGAGCTTCGGGGCAGGCATATCTTACATCAGGTATAAATGATCCTAAAGGAGCAGGATGGCTAAGGCTTACTAAGTCTATTGCAAACCAAAGAGGTTATGCCTATATCAATAAATCATTTCCTTCAACTCTCGGTGTATTACTCGATTTTGAATATGCAATGTGGCGGGATGCAACTGATAGTTATAATGGAGCAGATGGTATTGGTGTATTTCTTTTTGATGCGCAGGAAGTAGCTGCAAATGGATTTAGATTAGGCGGATATGGAGGGTCTTTGGGATATGCTCCACATCAAGCAAATGGAACGCCTTTAGGTTTAAGAGGCGGGTATATAGGAATTGGACTGGATGCATATGGTAATTTTTCACAGCCTACAGATGGACCAAAAGCAGGAGGGCCTGGTTTTAGGCCCAATTCGATAGCTCTTAGAGGTCCTACAGATGATTCTACTATTTCTAATAGCAATGTCTTTTTGGCAGGAAAAACAATTTTATCCGCACAAGATATTGTTGATATTAATCAAGTTGGAGATCCTGTAGTCGATGGCGTTGATTATAATATTGTTACTGCTCAAAGACCCACAGATAATTTGTTTTACAGAAGAGTGCAGGTTGAAATTATTCCAGCTTCAACTGGGGGTGTTTATGATATTGTTGCGAGGTGGAAAACGGCTCCGAATGGTGATTTTCAAGAAATATTTCGTTATACGACTACTGAAATTCCGCCCGCCTTATTAGCCGTTGGTTTTGCAGGATCTACAGGAGGAGGGTTTAATTATCATGAGGTTAGAAATGTTTTAATGACAACGCCGGGAAACCTTAGAATAAGCAAACAAGCCAGTAAAGATTATTTGAGAGCCATTACTGGCAGTGGTCTTAATGAGATTACTTATAATATTGAAGTGGTAAATGATACAAATGCTGATTTATCCAATATAACTTTCGAAGATAAAATTACCGATGCACAAGGTAATATTATTGATTCTTCGATGTTTGCAATAACAAGTATTACTAATTCAGGTTTTCTTTCGGGTACAGTATTGCCAACAACATCTTCTTTAAATGAATTTTCGGGGAGTTTAAATCTGGCTGCAAATTCAACAGGGAAAATTATGGTAACTGGACAACTGTCAGCAAATCAGATACCAATTGGGAACATTTTAGTTAACACTGCCACTGCCAATCCACAGGATATAACAGATGAAGATCTTACTAATAATACCTCTTCTGTCTCTACTCCGGTTTTAGCTGAAAATGTAGATCTTATACCTGTAACGATCACACAAAATAAATGCATTGATACATCTAATTCTTTTGAGCTGAATATTGCTAATATTGGCACCCAGAATGCGATTTACAGACGTATTGGGACTACAGGTCAAAGAATGGTTATTACTAAGGTTATCGATCCGGGCTTTATTTATGATGATAGTACTACACCTGGCGGATTTGGTAGCGGAACAGCCAGGTGGACTAGGTACATGCTTACAAATACGCCTGCTGCAGGACAAACAACATACAATTATGTTGCTCGTAATCCAACAGGAAATGCTGATCAGACCCTGAATGGACTTGGAACAGTTTATGAACCTGATTATCCCATACGTTATACCATAACACCTCCTGCAGGAACAAACAGTTATACCGATGTTTCAACAGTAGCATATAGAGCCGCATGCTCTGGTGCTGGATCAGCTAATTGTTATACAGGCAATAATATCGAAATATTAACCCCTACCGATAATACAGCCAATAATACCGTTTCGACAACTTTAAAGCTAACACCAATTGCCCCAACTGTAGTAAGTCCACTAGAATATTGCATGAATGATACTGCTATAGCTCTTAGCGCTACAGCTGATACTGGAAATTCGTTACGCTGGTATACCAATATAGGAGGAATAGCTTCAGACGATGCCTTTATTCCGCTTACGAATGTTTCAGGAGTATATACCTATTATGTAAGTCAAGTTAACGGATCATGTGAAGGTCCCATGGCAGAAATAAGCGTAACAATTCTGCCAACACCAGTCTCCGGTACAATATCAGGCCCGCAGACAGTATGCAGTGGTATTAGTCCCGGACTTATCAGTTCATCAGCTGATGGAACGGGAACGGGAACCATAACTTATCGCTGGGAATCTTCCATAGACAATGCAGCTACATGGCAGACCATTGCAGGTGCAAGTATTGCAACCTACCAGCCACCTCCGCAAACAAAGACTACACAGTATCGCCGTATTACAATTGCCTCCACAACTGCAGGAACAATATGTGAATCGGTCCCAACCACCCCCGCAATTATCACAACAAAAGATTGCAAGGTCGTTTCAAATCCTATGATAAGACAAAGGGTAAAATAAATTTAAAAGAAAAGAAAATGAAACAGATTCAACTCATATTTATTCTCCTAATTATTACCAAACCTCTTTTTGCACAAGATTTGAAAACCGTAAATAAAGGTGTTTTATATGTAAGCCCGAATACACTTATGACTGTTTTGGGTAGTTTTGATAATAAAAATATGGCTCAATATGAAAACAATGGAGAGGTTCTTTTTAAAGGAAACTTCAACAATGACTGGATAACAACTTTTAACACTTCCCTTGAAGGATATACACGTTTTGAAGGTTCAACATCTCAGGAAATAAAAGGCAGTAAAATTATTGATTTAAAAAAAGTAAAGTTTGCTAACAGTAGTACACAGCCTGCCTTTAGACTCTACGGTACAGCAGTTTTTAATGATCAGGTTGATTTTAGCAAAGGAATTCTGAATTCAGATGATTATGGAGGAATGGTTGTTTTTACTCAAAATGCCGCCCACATCAACACATCAAATGACAGTCATGTAGATGGACAGGTATATAAGGACGGAAGTACTGCCTTTTTGTTTCCGGTAGGTGATAAGAATTTTTTCAGGTTTGCCTCCATGTCAGATTCCGGACAGACTACAGCCAGTTATGCCGCTAAATATTACTTTGAAAACTCAGACCCGCTATTTCCACACAGCAGCAAAGCGTCCAATATCGATCTAATAGACAATACGGAATATTGGACTTTTGACAAAATCAACGGAACCGATGTGCTTCTCACTTTAAGCTGGGATGAAAATACAACCCCGTCTTTAATATTAACACAACCATTGGAACTCATACACATTGTAAGATGGGATTCAACACAGCAACAATGGATTGATGAGGGTGGTGCCGTAGACATCAATCAAAAAACAGTAACAACATCTGTTAATGTCTCTGGGTACGGAACTTTTACTTTAGCAAGGATAAAAGACAACAATACTGGTGATTTAATTATATACAATGCCGTTTCTCCTAATGGAGATAATTATAATGAGTACTTTTTTATTGACGGCATTACAAAGTATCCAAACAACAAGGTGACTATTTACAACCGCTGGGGAATTAAAGTTTTTGAAACCGAAAATTACGATTCAAAAGGAAATATTTTTAATGGATACTCACAGGGAAGAGCCACAATAGCTAAGGATAACTCTCTTCCGGATGGTACTTATTTTTATACCCTCGAATATGAAATTCCAAATCTCTCCGGGAACTCTCAATTTATTAAAACTGCAGGATATTTATATTTAACTAAACAGTAGATACTTTATAAAAACTATTTATGTGGCAGACATCTTTTCCATTCTGAACAATGGTCATTACCTGTCAATAAATGTAAAAGTATTGAACAAATTAAGAAACTATGGGAACAAAATTACTACTTTATATTGTACTGCTTGCCGCAATGCAAAGTTATGCTCAGCAGGACGCCCAGTATACGCAGTATATGTATAATACAATCAGTATTAATCCTGCTTATGCAGGATCACGTGGAGCGCTAAGTTTTTTTGGATTGTACCGCACACAATGGGTGGGACTCGATGGTGCGCCGGAAACCAGTAGTTTCTCAATAAACACTCCCATAAACAACAGCAATTTAGGAGTCGGGCTTTCGCTTGTAAATGATAAAATTGGCCCCACTAATGAGAACAATATATCTGCAGATATCTCTTATACCATTCAGGCTTCCGCTGATTCTAAACTGTCATTTGGGATAAAAGGAACCGCCAATATATTTAATCTGGACATCAACAAGCTAAATCCTGCAGACCAGGGAGATCCGCAGTTTCAGGATTTAAACAATAAGTTTTCTCCTAATGTGGGAGCTGGTATTTACTGGCATTCAGACAAAGCCTACATTGGGCTTTCGGTTCCTAATTTTATCGAAACCAACCGATACGATGACAATGATGTGGCAATCTATAAAGACAAAATCAATTATTATTTAATGGGAGGTTACGTTTTTAATCTGGATAAATACCAGTATTATAAATTTAAACCGGCCGTGCTTGCAAAAATGGTCGAAGGAGCACCGCTTCAGATTGACATTTCTGCCAACTTTATGTTCGTTGACAGATTTGTAGTAGGAGTTGCTTACAGATGGAGCGCTTCTGTAAGTGCTATGGCTGGTTTTCAGATCACAGACGGACTTTATTTAGGATACGGTTACGATCGTGAAACCACCAACCTGAACAATTATAATTCAGGATCTCATGAGATATTCCTGCGGTATGAATTCTTCAAAAACAATGGTAAAATGACAACACCCCGTTTCTTCTAAAAACAAGTATTATGAAAAATCACAGACTTTTCTGCTTAATAATTCTAAATGTTTTTTACGGCTATTCACAAGAATCAAAAGTGAAATTGGGTGATAAAAAATACGATGACTATGCCTATATCGACGCCATAAAAACGTACGAAAGAGTGGCCAATAAAGGATACAAGTCTGAAGATTTGTTTAAAAAACTTGGAAACTCTTATTATTTCAATTCTGAGTTTGAAGGAGCTGCCAAATGGTACGGTGAGTTATTTGCCATCAATACCACTCCCGAAGCCGAATACTATTACAGATATGCACAGTCTTTAAAATCAGCAGGGCAGACTGATAAGGCTGCTAAAATTTTGGATGAATTCAGCATCAAATATAAAAACGATTCCAGAGGAAAACTTTACAAGAAAGATATCAATTATCTCGATGGAATTAAAACTAATTCAGGACGTTACAAAATTGAAGATGCCGGCATTAATTCTAAATATTCTGATTACGGAAGTTTTGTTTACGACAACAAAATCTATTTTGCATCTGCCAGAGATACAGGGAATTTTTCTCAAAGGAAACACAAATGGACAGGCGAATATTTTACCAATATTTACAATGCCGATCTTGATACTCAAAGCAACAGCGTATCAAAAGTAAACAAAATAAAATCTGAGATCAATAGGCGTTTTCATGAATCATCACCAGTTTTTACCAAAGACGGAAAAACGGTTTATTTTACAAGAAATAATTATGTGGACGGTAAAAAAGGAAAAGATGCTGATAAAATTACGCTGATAAAAATTTATCAGGCCAGTCTTGAAAACGAAAAATGGACAAAAGTTACTGCCCTTCCTTTTACAAGTGACAACTACAGTACGGGACATCCTGCGTTGAGTCCGGATGAAAAAACTTTATACTTTGCATCTGACATGCCAGGAACCATCGGTCAGTCTGATATCTATAAAGTCATCATCAATGCTGATGGCAGTTTTGGGACTCCGCAAAATCTTGGTGCATCAATTAATACGGAAGGAAAAGAAACTTTCCCCTACATAACTAGTGAAAACGAAATTTATTTTGCCTCAGATGGTTATCCCGGACTTGGCGGACTTGATGTTTTCGTGGGACGGATCCAAGATAACGGAACCATCAGCAGTATTCAGAATTTAGGAAATGACATTAATTCTCCCAAAGACGATTTTGCTTATATCATCGACCCGGTTTCCAGACAAGGTTATTTCAGTTCAAATAAAGACGGTGGACTGGGTTCTGATGATATCTACAAATTTTTAGAAACCAGAAAATTAGAATGTCTACAGGAACTAAACGGAATAATAACAGATTCTGAAACCGGTGTTGTGCTTCCTGGAACAAAAGTTGCTTTATACGAAAATCAAAAAATTAAAAATTCAACAGTTTCCAACAAAACCGGAGAGTATAGTTTTGATGTTGACTGTGGTAAAACCTATAGAGTTAGAGCTGAAAAAACAGGATATGCAACAACAGAAGTTGATATTATTATTGGAAAAGTAACAGGTAAAACCAATCTTCCTATTGGATTGGATAAATCCGTTTGCCAGGTTGCTGTTGGAGATGATTTAGGAAAGTGTTTTGGCATTAAAATGATTTATTTTGATCTGGATAAATCCAACATCCGCACCGAAGCCGCTTTAGATTTAGAAAAAATACTAGATGTTTTAAACCAGCATCCCAATATGAAACTTGATATTCGCTCGTATACTGACTCCAGAGCATCACATCCATACAATCAGGTATTATCTGATCGAAGATCCAAATCAACCATAAACTGGCTTATTAAAAACGGAATCGCAAAAAATCGCTTGACCGGAAAAGGATACGGTGAAAACCAATTGATAAACCTATGTTCTGACGGGGTAAACTGCACTGAAGAGGAACACCAAATGAACCGAAGAAGTCAATTTATAATTATTCATATATAGACATACATTAAAGGAAAATTCTTTGTTTTCACTTCATGATCAACATTTACACTGACATTTTCATAAAGACTTTATCTGCTTATAAAACTATTATTTTATATTGAAAATTTCAAATTCACCTAAAATATCTTTATGATAGATTCTAATAAAAAGAAAATGTTCTGAAAATTCACTTTAAATCTTCCTTTTTTTTTATTCTTCACGCTAACTATGTGTATCGAAGGATCCTTTCTGGATAAACGAACAGTAAATTGAATCTTCTCGCGGAATAATTTTGTAAATTAAATTTGATTTTTAATTAGAAATCATAACATTAAACTTAATATCATACACTGGTAACAATTTGGTAAGACAAACGTCTTACTATAAAACTAACTAAAATATGAAACCAAAAAAAATTGAAACTTCTCCTCAATTTTATGCGAGAATTACAGGACTGTTCTATTTAGTCATTATTCTAACTGGTTTGTTTTCTGAAGTTTTTGTCAGAAATAAATTGTTTGTTTCAGGAGATGCGAATGCTACAGCAAACAATATTATCCATTCTGATTTTTTATGGAGATTGGGTATTAGTGCCGATTTGATTATGCAAATTTGCGATCTGCCTGTGATGATTATACTTTATTATCTTTTTAAGCCGGTAAATAAAGAACTTGCTTTGCTTAATTTGTCTTTTAATTTGATACAGACTGCCGTTTTGGTCGCTAATAAATTAAATCTTCTGGCTGCTTTATTTTTCTTAGGAGATACTGAATATCTAAAATCTTTCAGTCCAGATCAATTGCATACGCTTGCTTATCTTTCTATAAAATTGCATGGCTATGGTTTTGGAGTCGGACTAATCTTTTTTGGTTTTGTCTGTCTGATTGAGGGATATTTAATCTATAAATCAGGATATTTTCCAAAAGTTTTGGGAACTCTAATGACAATTGCCGGTCTTTGTTATTTAGCAAATAGTTTTGCATCAATCCTGGCTCCGGAGTTATCGAGTTTTATATTATTATTTCCGTGTATTGTTGCCGAATTAGGTCTGACTTTATGGCTTATTTTTAAAGGCTTAAACATCACAATATGGAAAGAAAAGGTAAAACAAAGATAATTGTATTGTGGACTTAAGAAAGTAAAAAAATAAAATATCAAATAAGTAAACTATCATGTAAGAATTAAGAAGAAAAAAGCGTCTTTAATAGACGCTTTTAGTTTGTTTTTTGTTTGAAAAATTATTTTAAATCAAATCGATCTAAGTTCATTACTTTACTCCATGCGGCTGTAAAATCTTTTAAGAATTTTTCATTTGCATCATTACTTGCATAAACTTCTGCAATAGCTCTTAATTCCGAATTAGATCCGAAAACAAGATCGGCGCGTGTTCCAATCCACTTAAGCTGGCCACTTTCACGATCGCTTCCCGAGTAAAGTTCTTTATCTTCTGATAAAGCTTTCCACTGAGTCCCCATATCAAGGAGATTTACAAAGAAATCATTGGTAAGCTCTCCCGGACGATTTGTAAATACGCCATTCTTTGTACCATCAGTATTAATTTCCAATACTCTTAATCCTCCCATCAACACCGTTAATTCTGGGGCTGTAAGCGTCAATAAATGAGCTTTATCTATCAAAAGTTCTTCTGTAAAAACCGGGTGTTTTGTTTTACGATAGTTACGGAACCCGTCCACTTTTGGCTCTAGAAAACCTACAGAATCAATATCGGTTTGTTCCTGAGATGCATCCATACGGCCAGGAGAAAACGGAATTGTAATGGACCTTCCTGTTTTTTGGGCCGCTATTTCAACACCTGCTGAACCTGCAAGGACTATTAAGTCGGCCAGAGAAATTTTCTTTTCACTGTTTGAATTGTTAAATTCTGTTTGAATCTGTTCCAGTTTGCTTAATACTTTTTTGAGCTGTTCAGGATTGTTAACTTCCCAGTCTTTTTGAGGAGCCAATCTTATACGGGAGCCATTAGCTCCGCCTCGTTTATCAGATCCTCTATAGGTAGATGCAGAAGCCCAGGCCGTTGCAACTAATTGGGATACACTTAATCCAGAAGTCTTAATTTTTGCCTTTAATGCAGCGGTATCATTGGCATCTATTAGCACATGATCAACTTTAGGTATTGGATCCTGCCAAAGCAGTTCCTCCTGGGGCACATCAGATCCTAGATAACGGGTACGTGGTCCCATGTCACGATGGGTAAGTTTAAACCACGCTCGTGCAAAAGCATCAGCAAATTCATCAGGATTTTCAAAGAAACGACGTGATATTTTTTCATAAACAGGATCAAATCTAAGCGATAAGTCTGTGGTTAACATTGTTGGCAGATGTTTCTTAAAAGTATCGTAGGCATCTGGAATAATAGGCTCTGCATTTTTTGCTATCCATTGATGTGCGCCTGCCGGGCTTTTTGAAAGTTCCCATTCAAAACCAAAAAGGTTCTCAAAGAAATTATTGCTCCATTGCGTTGGTGTTGTGGTCCAAATAACTTCTAATCCACTTGTTATTGCATCTGTTCCCTTACCGGAGCGATATTTATTATTCCAGCCTAGGCCCTGCATTTCCAAATCGGCTGCTTCTGGTTCGTCTCCCACATTGTCTGATGAAGCAGCCCCATGGGTTTTTCCAAATGTATGTCCGCCGGCAATTAGCGCCACAGTTTCCTCGTCATTCATGGCCATACGTCCAAAAGTATCCCGGATATCTTTAACTGCAGCTATAGGATCAGGATTACCGTTCGGTCCTTCAGGATTAACATAAATAAGCCCCATTTGTACAGCCCCTAAAGGGTTTTCTAAATTCCTTGAATGTACTTCATCATTAGCATTATCATCAGATGATACTACACCATGATCTTTGGGAACACCTGAAGAACCTTTTCCATAACGATCGTCGCCTCCCAGCCATACTTTTTCAGATCCCCAATAAACCGCTTCATCTGGCTCCCATACATCTTCACGTCCTCCGGCAAAACCAAATGTTTTAAAACCCATAGATTCCAAAGCTACATTTCCTGTTAATATCATTAAATCAGCCCATGATATTTTTTTTCCATACTTTTGTTTAATAGGCCAAAGTAGCCTACGAGCTTTATCAAGACTTACATTGTCAGGCCAGCTGTTAAGCGGTGCAAAACGTTGCTGTCCAGCCCCTGCACCTCCCCGTCCGTCACCTATACGATAAGTTCCAGCACTGTGCCATGCCATACGAATAAACAATCCACCATAATGACCAAAGTCTGCAGGCCACCAATCTTGTGAATCAGTCATAAGAACATGTAAATCTTTTTTTAATGCATCAAGATCAAGACTATTAAATGCTTCAGCATAATTAAAATCTTCTCCCATAGGATTGGATAAAGCTGAATGCTGCCTCAGCATACTAATTTTTAACTGATTAGGCCACCAGTCACGATTTCTTGTTCCCCCACTTGACGTGTTGCTCAATTGACCATTGTCAAAAGGACATTTGTTGATTTCATCATTTGTGCTATCCATAATTTTAGATTTTAGGTTAATGGTTTTAATATCTTTTCATTCAAAACTACTGGGTAATAGAAGAGAAAATTAAAAACCAAAATGTGAGATATTTCTTATATTGAAATAAAATTTATTAACGGACTCCATTTTAGGTAAATGTTTATATATCACAGGAAGTCCTCTTTATTTCAATATATATAAAACTTTGTTTAACAATCTGAAGACGTTGATTAAAAAGCATTGACCATTAATTAATGCATAAAATATTTTCCTTCCTTCTTGATATTTCACTTGGAGACAAAACTTCATCTTCAATATTGCTTTTCTACTTGATTTGAAAATTGGATTGAATGGTGATAATTATGAGTTTGACTAGAGCCTTGAAATTAACAAATCAATTATAGCAAGTAAAAAAATAGTTATTAATTACACCATAAAGTTAAAAATATTAGATATCTTTAAAATTACAATATCTTTTTACTTACAAAAAATATTAAGAAATTATTTTGGTTTCATCTTATAAAATGAAACATAATTATACTATAATAAGTGTATTATTTTTCTACTGTTTATACGCTTTAAAAGTCAAACAAAAATCTGATAAACATAAAAAAAACACTTCCAAGATAAACTTTTATTGCAATGTTTTTTTATTTCAAAATTTCATATCTTTAAGTTTAAAACTTTCATTCCTAAAAAGTTATGACTATGAAAATAAAAATTTACTTGCTCTCTACCCTGATCACAATATTAATCGTTTCGATTACTTACCGCTACACACGATCAGCTTTTGTACAACAAAGAATAATATCTAGCTCAACAAACTGTACTGTAAATCCAAACAATACGGTATTAACAGCATTTAAAAAAACTATTGAAAATAAGTATAAACCTGCGGGGAAGGCTCCAAAAGGAATGGTTTGGGTTCCTGGCGGCGAATTTTCAATGGGAAGCAATGTTAAAGATGAAAGTCTTTGCAGCATAAAAGGAATCACAAAAGATGCTGCTCCTGTACACAGAGTCTACGTTGATGGTTATTATATGGATGAAACTGAAGTAACTAACGAACAATATGAGCAATTTGTAAGAGCAACCGGTTATATTACAGTTGCAGAACAAAAACCTACTAAGGAAGAATTTCCAACTGCTAATGAAGAAGATTTGGTTACAGGTTCAGTTATTTTTACTCCTACTCGAACTGCCGTCAATTTGAATAATTTTCTGCAATGGTGGCGTTATGAACCTGGTACAGATTGGAAACATCCAAATGGACCACAAAGTAGTATAAAAGGAAAAGAAAAATACCCGGTTGTACATATTACTTATGAAGATGCTACTTTCTATGCAAAATGGGCAGGAAAAAGACTTCCTACAGAAGCAGAATGGGAATTTGCAGCTCGTGGTGGCAAAACAGGAAATTTATATACTTGGGGAAATACTTTAAAACCAAACGGGAAATTCCAGGCGAATATCTATCAGGGGCATTTTCCTATTAAGGATGGAGACACTGGAGAAGATGGCTTTAAAGGTATCGCTCCTACTGCACAATATTCTCCAAATGGATACGGATTGTATGATATGGCCGGAAATGTTTGGGAGTGGACTAGTGATTGGTATAGCATAGATTATTACAAAACATTAAGCGAAAGCGGAATGGTAACTAAAAATCCGCAAGGACCGGATTCTTATAATGACCCTGCTGATCCAAATCAAATAAAAAGAGTACATCGCGGAGGATCCTTTTTATGCACTGATCAATATTGCACACGTTACATGGTTGGAACCAGAGGAAAAGGTGAAGTCAGATCCGCAGCTAATCACCTTGGTTTTAGATGCGTAAAAAGTATATAGAGAAAAATCGATTTCAAAATGAATTATTATTAAAAAATGGTAGAGCAATAATTGTTTACATTAAAAATTCAAGAAATATATTACTGTATCAGCTTCTAAAATAAGTGGGAGTTACTGCACCTGTCTCAAGAGACAGCACGTAATTTTGCAGCCAATTCAAAATTCAGAAGTTTGTCTTAAAAAAACTATGTTATAGAAGGCAGTCGAAATTCTGTCAATACTGTGAAAAAATAAACGTGATTAAGGACACTGATTCTCAAAATGAAGTGACAAATAAAATTTACTACAAATTTATAGTTTTAGCAAATTTCATAGTAAAGTAAACGAAAAAAAAAAGATCTTGTTTACAGCGATTTACAAAGACTGGTTGAATTTTATGATGACCTATATAATATTGAACCAAAATAATGTTCCGGACAATCCAAAACTAGTGATTAAATTATAACGAACAAACATATCCTAAATGACCATATTCCCAGATTAATATCAAATTATTTATGTCTTATAATATACCCAACCATCTAAAAGGTCTTAATAATAACGAGGTGACCGCTTTAAGAAAGAAATATGGCTACAACCAGATAGACGGTATCAATAAAAATGCTGGGCTTGAACTACTAATGGATATACTGAAAGAGCCAATGCTAATGCTCTTGTTTGCTATTTCTATTATTTACCTCATCATAGGTGATTATGGTGAAGCCCTATTTATGTTTCTGTCGATCGCAGTAGTTTCTGCTATTTCATTATATCAGGATACCCGAAGTAAAAAAGCATTAGAGGCATTAGAAAAACTGAATGAACCATTGAGCAAGGTTATCCGAAATGCGCAGGTAATTGAAATTCCAACCCATGAAATTACAGTAGGAGATCTCTGCATTATCGAAGAAGGGAAAATGGTTAACGCAGACGGTGAAATTATACACAGTAACGATTTTTCCGTTAATGAAGCCTCTCTGACTGGTGAAAGTCTTTCTGTATTCAAAAACAGCGAAAGTGAAGACAATAAAGTTTATAGCGGAACTTTAACTGTTTCGGGACTGGCAGTATTTAAAGTAGAAAAAATTGGAAAAGACACCCGCATTGGTAAAATTGGTATTTCTATTTCGGAAATAAAAGAAGAAAACTCGCCTTTACAGCTTCAAATAGGCAGATTTGTAAAGGCAATGGCCATTGTAGGGATTGTTATTTTTGGGATTGTATGCACCGTTAACTACTACCATACGAACAATCTCATTGATAGCCTGCTCAACGGGCTAACACTCGCAATGTCGGTCCTGCCGGAAGAAATTCCCGTAGCATTTACCACATTCATGACATTGGGGGCATGGAAGCTGATGCGTGATGGCATTATTGTCAAACGTAGCAACATCGTGGAAACATTAGGCAGTACAACGGTTATCTGCACCGATAAAACTGGAACTATTACCGAAAACATAATGCAGCTAAAGCATCTTTACAATTACCAGTCTGACACAATTTTCAATGAAACAGATTTCGATAATACCTCACTTTCTCCACTTATTGACTATGCAATGTGGAGCAGTGAGCCTGTACCTTTTGACCCAATGGAAAAAACCTTACACAGTTTGTATACGCAAACAAAAAGAGGCGACCAACAAAAAGAATTTCAAATGATACACGAATATCCGCTGGACGGGAAACCACCAATGATGACACACCTTTTTGAGAATAAGAAAAAGCAACGGATTATCGCAGCAAAAGGGGCACCGGAGGCCATTCTCAATGTTTCAACACTTTCTGGAAATGAAAAAGATAGGGTGCGCAATATTATCAAGACTTTAGGACAGCAGGGATTTCGGATTTTAGGTGTAGCAAAATCAAATTTTGAAGGCAATAATTTTCCTGAAAAACAACAAGATTTCAGGTTTGATTTCCTAGGGTTAGTGGTTTTCTATGACCCACCAAAGAAAAATATACAAGAAGTTTTTCGCCATATTTATGATGCAGGCATCAAAGTAAAAGTAATTACTGGCGATAATATCGATACTACAAGAAGTATCGCTACACAGGCAGGAATTAAGCATACATCTGAAGCCATAGAAGGTAAAGATATCATGGAATACACAGAAGAACAGCTTTTGCAGGCTGCCCAAGAAAAAGTATTATTTACGCGGATGTTTCCCGATGCAAAACTAGCTGTGGTAAATGCACTAAAAAAGAAAGGCGAAGTGGTAGCAATGCTGGGCGATGGTGTAAATGATGGTCCTGCCCTCAAAGCAGCTCATATTGGTGTGGCAATGGGGAGTAAAGGAACAGAAATTGCCAAAGCGGCAGCCGCATTAGTGATTACTAATGATGATTTAGACAAATTGATTACCGGCATTGCATCAGGCAGAAGGATTTATGCCAATATCAAAAAAGCCATTCAGTATATCATTTCCATTCATATTCCAATTGTTCTTACCGTTTCACTTCCGTTGTTTTTAGGATGGAAATTTCCACAAATATTCACACCTGTACACGTTATCTTTTTAGAATTGGTAATGGGTCCTACCTGTTCCATTGTCTATGAAAATGAACCGATGGAGCGAAATACAATGTTGAAAAAGCCACGGAAAATGACTGATACATTCCTCAATTGGAAGGAACTGGTTGTCAGTATAATTCAGGGGTTAGTTATAACGATTGGTGTATTGTTCGTTTATCAATATACAGTACAAAACGGTGGTAGCGAAGAAAAAACAAGAGCAATGGTTTTTACTACATTGATTTTTGCCAATATTTTGTTGAGCCTCGCGAACCGTTCCTTCCATTACAGCCTGTTTGAAAGTTTCAAAAATAAGAATATACTGTTTGTAATAATTAACTTCCTAACTATCATTATGTTATTCGCCATCTTATATATTGGCCCTTTGGCTAATTTCTTCCACTTAACCGGATTAAATATAGCAGAATTAGGTATGGCAGCCATTATCGCTTCCACATCCGTATTATGGTTTGAAGTGTATAAATTGGTTAGACGTCTAAGATAAAAACAACACAGAAATCATAAATGAGCATTTTTTACTCCAAACATTTTTTTCTAAAAGCATAACCAAGATAAAATCAGACTCTCTCTTTGTTAGTGAATACTTATTGACTTAGTTAATAATTATAATCCATAAACGATAGAATTAATTCCAAATTATGAAAACCAATTTAAATTAGATACTGTTGATCAACGCATTTCCAAACTAGCAAATTATACACAAGCATTCGGTTGGCTGACCAATTTTTCCTAAGTAGACCAGAAATTGGAGCTGATAACTTTTGCCCCAAAAAGTTAAGGTTGTAATTTTAAAATAAGCAGCAAAAATTCTGAGCCATTACATCAGATAAGTCTTTATAATTTAAAAAAGCCCTCTTCAGGGCTTTAAATTTGTTGTATAAAACTTAGACTATTTCTACCAAATTACGGTAATCATATTTTTTATACTTCTCAACATTTTTCTTTTCTTTATTTAATTCGATCAACTCATTCTTTATTTGAACTCTATACCAATATTCAGGTTTAGTGTGCGAAAAACAACTTAACTTTAAAACTAACTCTGCATTAAGTTTTCTAACTCCTGTCAAATATTTATGAAGATTACTATCTTCCATTCCAAAATACGTTGCTAGTTCCTTTTTAGTTAATTTAAGGGCTTTCAAATACATTTTAACAAAATCAAGTACCTTTAAAACTTCAATATCATCACTTTCGTTCTGAATATAATCTTCTAATTTATACTGAATAGAAAGCAATTGATTTGTTAATATTCTTTCTTTGGATTGTTTAGAAGAATGCAATAAAATAGTCTGCTTAATATCTTCTCTTTTCTTGTCATTCCAAATATTTTCAAATTTAATTTCTTTATTTTTCATCTTAATTAATCTAAAAACTCGGTTATTAATTTTTGTCCCCCTTCAGGAGGGATAAGCATAGTCGTACTATCTCCTAATCGTACAGCATTATATTTTGTTGAATACACTTTCATTAATTTAGTCTCATCTTCTATATTTTCTTCCAAAACATCAAAAGCCAACCAACCTTGAAAATGGTCTTCACCATTCATAAAACTCAGCCTGCAGGCAAAAGCAATTAAACAACCTGCAACATTATCATATTCTTTTACTGTACCAACATTATGAGGTGCTATTTCAATAAAAGCCATATAAGGCTCAATTTTATCTCTCATTTCAAATGATAGGCAGCCTTCAATTCTTTCAGAAGTTTCCTCAGAAACTAAAACATAAGTTTCAAAGTTTTTTTTCTTTAAATGCTTATGAAAATCAAACCTCCATCCATCAACTACAGAAGGAAGACTCACTTTCAATAGTTTTGCATCTGAAATTCTAGCATTAACTAATGTATTTCCTTCTATTTTTAATATTTTTACATTCATTATTTGAATTGATTCGTTATACAAATATACAATTTTAATTATACAAATTGTATAATTTACTTGCGTTTTTTATTTTAATATTTCTTTTCTAGTATGCAATTTAAATACTTGGAAAATAACGATTAACAAACCAGCACCGTTATGCATTTATCTTAATATTCCTCAATAGTAACCATTTATATCCTGATAACAAGACACAATTAGATATGAATTTAATTGTGCCTTATTAAATTACGATTTTAAACCAAGACTTTTCTTCATTTGAATCAGTTCTTGTTCCATTTTTTCAATTGTTTCTATAGTTACCTTAACAGAATTGCCTTGCTTCTCTTCTAGTCTTTGTTTTAATCCCTGCATCTCACGCCCGATGGTAAGCTCTTCAGTTATAGCATATCCTTCTGTCTGGCTTACAGACTGATGTCCCAGCATTTCCTTTACTACATGAATTGGTACATTATTATTTAACGTAACAGTACTAGCGAAGGTTCTTCTCGCCTTGTGGGTATTTAACACACTTCTTATCCCGCACAAATCAGCAATTTCTTTAAGGTATTCATTCATTTTCTGATTTGAACTTACAGGCAGTACAGAATTTCTCTGTATGCATAAAGGGTGATTTTTGTAACTCTCTATTATTTCAATAGCTTTTGGCAGTAAAGGAACATTTATTGTGCTTTTTGTTTTCTGTCTTGCAGACATTATCCATTTCTCTTGATCAATACCAAACTTTAAGTCAGACTGCTTTAAATTAAATACATCAATATATGCAAGACCAGTATAACACTGAAAGACAAAAACATCTCTTACCACACTGAGACGATCTGTTAAAAATTTATGCTTTTCCAATAGTGACAACTCATGATTAGTTAAAGGCTTTTTAGGCACTTTAATCTTTTTAGATTTAAAACGCTTAAATGGATCTGCAGAAATAATTTCTTTATCAACCCCGATAAGAACAACCTTCTTAAAATTGGAAATATATTTGAGAGCAGTGTTATTGCTTATATTCTTTACTGTTTTAAGATAAAACTCATAATCTTTTACAAATTCAAAATTCAGCTCGCTAAATTCCATATCCCTTAAACCGTATTTATAAAACATAAACTCGGTAACATGTTTTTTTGATATCTCGTAACGCTCATGGGTGCCAATAGCATACTCCTCTTTTTCTACTAAAGCTAACATTTGATCATTGTGGAGCTGAAATTCCTGCAGCACTGTGGACTTTACAGTAGTTTTACCTAAAGCATAGTTAATAAGTTTTACACTGCTGACAATCTCTCGTTTCTCAGAGAGTTCGTCTCTGTATTTGTTTATTTTTAATTCAAGCGAATTCAAAAACAAATTTAAAGCCTTAGCATCTTCTTTATTTCCTGTCGCCCTTGCAGTCTTCTGCTCCCACCGGTTAAAATCCCATTTTCGTTTAGTGGATGTTTCTTTAGGAACTCCATCTACAGTAATTCTCAGATAAATATACTTCTCTTTGGTACTTTTTACGGAACTCTTCAAAAAGAAGGTAATTCCAAAACTGTTTTCTAACATAATTCAACAATTTAATAAGTTAATAAAGGTCGAATTATAATATCTCTAAATCAAGTCGTTAACCAGCTTTACATGTTGATAAACAACACTTTAACTCGTTTTTTGTGGCAATTTTTTTTAGCAGAATAAATTGCCACGAATGTGCCATAAAAATTAGTGAAAGAATGAGCATTTTTGAAACTAGAATGAACAAAAAAAAACCCGCATCTCAGTAAAGATGCGGGTTTTCAACGTTTTGACCGATTCAAAAAATCGGTCTTAGTGATCGCAGAAGGATTCGAACCTTCGACCGCCTGCTTAGAAGGCAGGTGCTCTATCCAGCTGAGCTATGCGACCATTATTTCAATTGTAGTCGGGGTGGCAGGATTCGAACCTGCGGCCTCCTGCTCCCAAAGCAGGCGCGATAACCGGGCTACGCTACACCCCGAGGCAAAATTTAAGCGGAGAGACAGGGACTCGAACCCTGGCGACGGTTACCCGTCGACAGATTAGCAATCTGCTCCATTACCGCTCTGGCACCTCTCCTTGCTAGTGGAATTGCTTCCGTTTTGCGAGTGCAAATGTATAACAACATTCCTTTTCTCACAAGCTTTTTTTTGAGTTTTTTTAGTTTTTTTTCATCTTTTTTCAAAACCACTTCACAATCAAACAAATAGAATTAACAAAAATTTCACCTTAAATTTAAAATCAACCCTATTCAATACAAAATTTGAATTTATTCAAATAAACAGTAAATTTGCTTACTAACTATTATTAAACAGAAAATGAACAAAAGAGTTGTTATCGTTTCTGCCGTTAGAACACCTATCGGAAGTTTCATGGGCGGGTTATCTAGTGTACCTGCACCAAAATTAGGCGCTGCTGCTATAAAAGGAGCCCTTTCAAAAATTAATCTTGACCCAAAATTAGTCGATGAAGTTTTCATGGGGAATGTAATTCAGGCAGGTGTCGGACAAGCGCCAGCACGTCAAGCAGCACTTTTTGCTGGTTTGTCTGAAGAAGTTGCCGCTACAACTGTAAACAAAGTATGTGCTTCTGGGATGAAAGCCGTGATGTTTGCTGCTCAAGCAATCGCATGCGGTGACGCTGAAATCGTAGTAGCAGGCGGAATGGAAAGCATGAGTTTGATTCCTCACTACGTGCAAATGCGTGCTGGAAACAAATTTGGCCCAGCAACTATGCTTGACGGAATGCAAAAAGATGGTTTGACAGATGCTTACGACAATAACGCAATGGGAGTTTGCGCGGATTTATGTGCATCTGAATACAAAATCAGCCGTGAAGAACAAGATGCTTTTGCTATTCAATCTTATGAAAGAAGCGCTAAAGCTTGGGACGCTGGAAAATTCGACAATGAAGTTGTTCCTGTTGAAGTGCCACAAAGACGTGGCGAACCAGTTATATTCTCTAAAGACGAAGAATATACTAATGTGAAATTAGATAAAATTCCATCTTTAGCACCAGTTTTCACAAAAGACGGAACTGTAACTGCTGCAAATGCTTCTACAATCAATGACGGAGCTGCTGCTTTGGTTTTAATGTCTGAAGAAAAAGCAAATGCTTTAGGTTTGAAACCTCTTGCATACATAAAAGGTTACGCAGATGCTGCGCAAGAACCAAAATGGTTTACAACAAGTCCAGCAAAAGCTTTACCAAAAGCTTTAGACAAAGCTGGAATTTCAATCTCAGATGTTGATTTCTTCGAATTTAACGAAGCTTTCTCTGTTGTTGGATTAGCCAATGCAAAAATATTAAATCTTGATAACGACAAAGTAAACGTAAACGGTGGAGCGGTTTCTTTAGGACATCCTCTTGGAGCTTCTGGAGCACGTATTATTGTAACTTTACTAAATGTTTTAGAACAAAACAATGCAAAAACTGGAGCTGCTGCAATTTGCAACGGTGGCGGTGGCGCATCAGCAATTGTTATCGAAAGAGCTTAAAACAATATCACAAAAATCAGGAGTTATATATTTAACTCCTGATTTTCAACTTATAAATTTCCTTAAATGTTTGGAATTTGCAATTTAGCCATAGTACCCGTTCGCGCTGAAGCTAGCGACAGAAGTGAAATTGTTACACAGCTCTTGTTTGGCGAGCATATCGAAATTTTAGAACGCCATAATCAATGGGCACGAATTAGGATTCAGTTTGATGACTATGAAGGCTGGGTAGATTCTAAACAATATCAGGAAATCACCAAGGAACAATTTGATCTTTTGAGCAAAGAATCGATTATTTTAAATGCCGATCTAATTGATTATATCACAGCTCCAAACAATCTCTTACTTCCTATTCCGCTTGGAGCTTCCTTATCTTTTTTAAATAATAGCGAAATCAATATTTCAAATTTTGATTTTGAAGGAACCAAAACTAGTGGCATAAAACCTAAAAGCGCCTTAATTAAAACTGCTTTTATGTACTTGAATGCTCCGTATTTATGGGGCGGAAAAACACCTTTTGGCATCGATTGTTCTGGTTTTACTCAAATGGTTTACAAACTAAACGGCTATAAAATTCATCGTGACGCGTCTCAGCAAGCGCTTGAAGGAGATCCGTTAAGCTTCATCGAAGAATGTGAAGCTGGAGATTTAGCTTTTTTTGATAATGACGAAGGAAATATTACTCACGTAGGCATCATTATGGAAAACAACTACATCATTCACGCAAGTGGAAAAGTACGCATTGACCGTTTGGACCATACAGGAATTTACAATCCTGAATTAAATAAACATACACACAAACTTCGTGTAATCAAGAAAATTATTTAATTAGAACTTTGAGTTAAAGTACACAGATAAAACAGATTCGCTTTGCGAAAACGCGGATTTACACAGATTTTTTATTTTTTCTCTCGCAGATTGAGCAGATTTATTCAGAAATCTTTTTTTAAATCTGCTAAAATCATTTAAAATCTGCGTGAAATAAAAAAATCCTTTTAATCCTTATAATCTGTGGCAAAAAAATTCGTGCTAATTAGTGTAATCCGTGTTTAAGCACTCAATCGAATCGTCTTTCTAAATTCAGACGGACTATACCCTTTTTGCTTTCTAAAAAACTTATTAAAGTGGCTTTCATCTGTGAAGCCAAATTCATACGCAATTTCGTTAATGCGCTTATCACTAAATTGCAAACGGTGTTCAATCAGTTTCGTTTTATAATTACTGATATACTGTTGCATCGTTTCGCTGGCATGTTTCTTAAAATAACGTCCTAAATACGTATTCGAAATCCCGAAATAATCACTAATAGATTCCGCTTTGATTTTTTCAGGATAATAAATATTGTTCTGAATGTATTGCAGAATATCCATTGCTTTGGCTTCCGTATTTATTGTTACTTGCTCAGGAAGATATTTTGCAATATTTCTCGCTACAATAATAATCAGCGTATTCACCAACTGCTGAATCAATTCCTGATTGTAAACATCTTTATCCTGATGCTCACGACAGATTGCTTCAATCATTACTTTCACCAAACATTTATCAGGATCATTTTTAAGAATACAGCCCGGCTGATGATTCGCATTTTGAAGAATATATTCTAATCGCTGAATATTCTCATTTTGCAGACTCGAATTTTTCAAATAAATATCATTAAACCTCAAAAAGAAAAATTTCGTTTTAGTTTCAATGGTAAAATTATGGCAATCCTCAGGCGTCAATAAAAACAAATGCCCTGGATCATATTCAAAAATGTTCTTATTGATACACTGCCTTCCCGTTCCTTCTAAAATATAAACCAGTTCGAAAAAATTATGACGATCTCCAACATCTGGATATTCATTCAGCGTTTCAAAAGAAACCGTAAAAGGTTCGTATAAGTTTTCTTTTTTCATAATCCCATTTATTTGAAGATGCAAATATACCTAAAAAAGACAAATATATACCAAATAAGAATCATAAAAACGGTATAATTTTGCCTCATCAATTTTAAATATAAAAAATCACAATCATGGAATATAGAAAACTAGGCAACTCAGAACTTGAATTATCAGCTATTACTTATGGTGCATTTGCTATCGGCGGAACCATGTGGGGCGGAACTGAAAAGAAAGATTCAATTGAATCTGTTCAGGCTTCAATTGACCACGGCGTTACCACAATCGATACCGCTCCATTTTACGGATTTGGTTTAAGCGAAGAAATGATCGGAGAAGCGATAAAGTCTTATGATCGTTCTAAAGTTCAGTTACTTACAAAATTCGGTTTGGTTTGGGACGGAAGCAATAACGGAAAAGGTGATTTCTTTTTTGACGCAGACGATAATGGAAAAAAAGTTCCGATTTACAAATATTCATCAAAAGCAAACGTAATTAAAGAGGTAGAAGAAAGCTTAAAACGCCTTCAAACCGATTACATCGACTTATTGCAAATTCACTGGCCAGATTCAACAACACCAATTTCCGAAACAATGGAAGCGGCAGAAAGCTTAATTCAGCAAGGAAAAATTAGAACTTTTGGAGTAAGCAATTACAATGTGGCACAAATTAAGGAAGCCCAAAAAACAATTCAAGTAGCTTCAAACCAAGTAGCTTACAGCATGCTGAACCGTAAAATTGAAGAAGAACTGATTCCTTTCACAGTTGCAGAAAATATCGGAATCATTGCTTACAGCCCGATGGAAAGAGGTTTATTGACTGGAAAATATTTCACCGACAGCAAATTAAAAGAAAACGACCATAGAAACGGTTATTTCAATCAGTTTGATCTTCAAAAAGTAAAAACTTTAGTCGAAGAATTAACTTCTTTAGCACATGCAAAAGAAGCAAGCTTATCGCAATTAGTTTTACGTTGGACCTCTTTACAAAAAGGAATTGCGATTGTTTTAGCGGGAGCAAGAAACGCCGAACAAGCTATTTCAAACGCCAAAACAATGAATTTCGATCTATCAGCTTCAGAATTGGAATTTATCAATCAAGCGATTGCTAAAATAAAATAATTCTCTCTTTTAAACACATAGAAACATAGTTTTCATAGCGCACAAAAGGCGTTTCAATTGCATTAACAAACATAGTCAATGTAATTTGTCATTCCGAGGAACGAGGAATCTCCGTAATTAACTCGCCAAAGATTTGCCAACTATGTGTCAGAAACTAGTTTCTTTCCATTCCCTTTTTCAAGAAAGAAAAACCTATGTTTCTATGTGTTTAAAAAAATCTCAAAAAATTAAATAATTAGAATTTGGGCGTGTCCCAAGGGCCGGGCTATCCGCTAAATCTTTTACTTTTTAAAGAAAAAAGTAAAAGGATATCGCTCCTATCCCTCACGCGTCACGTATCCATAACAACATAAAATAAAATGAAGAAGATATTTATAATTAACGGCGGGCAAAAATTTGCTCATTCAGGAGGACAATTCAATAAAACAGTTCAAGACTGGACAACAGAATTTCTTTCTAAAAGCAACGAATACGAAGTAAAAACAACTCACGTAGAAGACAATATCGATCTTGACAAAGAAGTAGAAAAATTTGTTTGGGCAGATGTAATCATCTATCACACACCTGTTTGGTGGTTTCAATTGCCAAACCTTTTCAAAAAATACTTTGACGATGTTTTCACAGCAGGCCACAACAAAGGAATTTATAAAAGTGACGGAAGAAGTCGTGTAAATCCAGACATCAACTACGGAACTGGCGGACTCTTACACGGACGCAAATACATGCTTACCACAAGCTGGAACGCACCTGCAACTGCTTTTACACTTCCAGGAGAATTCTTTGAAGAAACTTCTGTTGATGACGGCGTAATGTTTGGTTTCCATAAAATGAACAAATTTACTGGAATGGAAAAACTAAACGGATTCCATTTTCACGATGTAGAAAAAGGCGCAACACCAGAAAATATTGCTATCTTTAAAGAGAATTACACAAAACATTTAGAGCAAACTTTTAAAAACTTATAATTATGATTTCGATTACAGCAATTTTAAAAAGTAAACCAGAGCATTTAAATGAAGTTCAAAACCTGCTGACACATCTAGTAACTGAAACTAGAAAAGAAGCTGCATGTATTCGTTATGATTTACACACTTCCGAAAACGTATTTATTCTTTGGGAAGAATGGAAAGATCAACCTGGACTAGACCTGCACAACAATCAGTCTTATTTACAAGAATTCATCAAAAAAACAGAAAATCTAGTTTCAAGCCCAATTCAAGTTTACAAAACAGAACAGATTCTCTAAAGGTTTTTCGCCACGAATTCACGAATTTTATTTTTTTAAATCTATACGCAGAGGATTTAAAATAATTTGTGAATTCGTAGCTGTAAAAAACTACTTTACTCCGCCAAAAGCGCCAAAACACATGTTTTTATGTAAAATTTCGACTTTTGAAAAACCTACTTTTTTCATCAAATCCAATTGGTAATTCATCGATCTTGGAGAATCTTCTTTATCGATATAATCCAAAACTTTCTGTCGATATTCTGCCCCTCCTATTCCCTCCAAATACTCACCGTAACGTTGCCAAGTATATTCATTCAACAATTCGGTATCTTGTGTAATTAAATCAGAAATCATCAAACAGCCGCCTGGTTTTAACAATTTAAACAATTTGACAAAAGTGGTTTCCCAATCATTATCATCACGCAAATGATGCAAAACGGCACCAGCCAAAATAATATCAAAACTGTTTTCTTTTAAATCTACTTCGCGAATATCACCTTGCTTTATTTCGACATTTCCGTTTGTTTCTGCCGAAACCCTTTCAAAGGCACGATCCAACATTGGCAAACTCAAATCGACCAAAGTGCAATTTAAATCTCGCACTTTATACAACATTTTCAAGGTGTAATTTCCAGCTCCACAACCCACATCCAAGATACTTTTGGCATTTGGCACAATACGTTTTGAAGCTTCGGTTATTAATTCTAAAGAAATAGTGGCGTCGATTGTTGCTACTTGTCCTGTTTCTAAATTTGAAAATCGCTCGACATCATTGTCAAATCGCTCTTTTATTTCTGCAATAGTTGATTTTTTCATGGTCTTTTGTTTTTTAATCTCTCGCAGATTTTGCTAATCTTTTTGCTATTATAGATTGGAAATATTATGGTTTAGACGATTTTATCTAAATTAATAATCTGCTATATCTGCGAGAGATTTATTTTTTGATTTTTCAAAACTACCTCTTTCATAAATACTTTAAAAATACTATTTTTATCAATAAACAATACTTTAAAAGTATCATGGAATTACGTCATCTAAAATATTTTTTGGCTGTAGCCAAAGAATTGAACTTTACCAAAGCTTCAGAAAAACTATTTATTTCTCAACCTCCATTAAGCAGACAAATTGCAGAACTGGAAGAAGAACTTCAGGCAAAGCTTTTCATTCGAAATAATAAAAAGGTAGAATTGACTGAAGCAGGGAAATATTTTAAGGAAGAAGTTACAGCAATTTTTCAGAATCTAGAACGTATTTCTGTGAAAACAAAAAAGATTGCTGAAAACGTTTCAGGCGAATTTAGAATCGCTTATATCAGTTCAATTTATTCAGCAGTTATTTCAGATTTAATCAAACACCTCAAAGCCCAATTTCCATATGTTAATTTCAAACTTTTTGAAATCTCAACAACCAAACAAATTGATGCTTTAGAACAAGGAAAAATCGAAATGGGAATCATACGATCTCCGATTCATTCACCAAAAATAAAATCACATTTATGGTTTAAAGATGGTTTTTCATTGGTTTACAATAAAAAATTCATTCAGATAAAAACAGAAAATGAAATTGTAAAACTGAAAGACGAAACGTTTGTATTTTTCAATAAAGATTACGCTCCGCATTATCATGAAGTTTTGCTAGAACTTTGCGCATTTTATGGTTTTACGCCAAAGATTATTCATGAAGCAAATAACATCAACTCAATCGTACAATTGGTTAAAAACGGATTGGGGATTTCGATTGTTCCTTCAAACATTGCCAAAAATAATCAAGATTCTGAAATTGGTTTTATTGAATTGAAAAAGGTTAATCTATATACAAATGTCTCGTTAATTACATCAAAAGATGATCATTCAGAAATCACGCAATCTGCTGTTGCCTTTTTATTGCCACAAAGGCGCTAAGACACAAAGTTTTTATTAATCTCGCAAAGTCGCGAAGTCGCAAAGTTTTTTTCTCATTTTTTGTCCTCCTGAGCGAAGTCGAAGGACACGGACTGTATGGATTTAGCATGCGATCCTTCGACTTCGCTCAGGAAGACATACTTAACGTCTACTTTGACAAAAAAACTTTGTGTCCTTGCGTCTTTGCGAGAAATTGATTTCAAAAAAAAAATCGTGTAAATTCGAGAAATTCGTGGCCATAACAAAAATTCGTTACAAATTAGTACAGCAATCCACATCATAAAAAGAGAACTTTTAAATATCTTAGCAAATTCAAATTCTACAATAAAAATTTCAATATAAAATGGCTGAGCAATCTTCAATTCAGTGTCCAAACTGCGGAACTCCGATCGATGTAAATGATGTTTTAAAACATCAGTTGGAAGACAGCATTCGTAAAGAATTTCAACAAAAAGCTACTATTCAAAATAAAGAATTAGAGCTTAAGAACGAACAATTGGATAAAGCCAAAGCCGAATTTGAAGCCAAAAAGAAACAAGAAAACGAACTTTTTGCTGAACGCTTGGAGCGTGAAAGAAAAATTGCGGAAAAAGAAATTTCTGAAAAACTAAAAACAAAACTCGAAGAAGAAAACAAAGACCGTTTGCTTTTAATGGAAAAAGAACTCTCTGAAAAATCGGAAAAGATCAGAGAATTAAATAAAATGGAAGGTGAAATCGCCAAATTACAACGCGAAAAACTGGAAATGAAAGAAGCTATTCAAGCTGAAGCCGAAAAGCAATTGAATGCTCAATTGGCTTTGGAACGTGAAAAAATCAGAAAACAAGAAGACGATAAAAACGAGTTAAAATTTAAAGAACTTCAAAAACAATTAGAAGAACAGAAAAAGCTAACCGAAGAAATGAAACGCAAGCAAGAACAAGGTTCTATGCAATTGCAAGGCGAAATAATGGAATTGGCAATTGAAGAATGGCTTGCAAATAATTTCCCTCTTGACAGCATTGATGAAATTAAAAAAGGCGCAAACGGTGCTGACTGTCTTCAAGTTGTAAATACAAGAGAACACCAAAACTGCGGTTCTATTTATTACGAAAGTAAAAGAACAAAAGCTTTTCAGCCTTCTTGGATCGAGAAATTCAAAAACGATATCAGAATCAAAAGAGCCAATATTGGTGTTTTAGTTACCGAAGTAATGCCAAACGGAATGGAACGAATGGGTATGCGCGACGGAATCTGGATTTGTACCTATGAAGAGTTTAAAGGTTTAAGCGCTGTATTGCGTCAATCTTTAATTCAAATTAATCAAGCGGTTCAAGCACAGGAAAATAAAGGTGATAAAATGTCTATGTTATATGATTTCCTTACAAGCAACGAATTCCGCTTGCAGATTGAAGGAATCGTAGAAGGTTTTACTCAAATGCAAAGCGACTTAGATTCTGAAAAAAGAGCAATGCAGAGAATCTGGAAACAGCGCGAAAAACAAATCGAAAAAGTAGTTCATAATACTTTGGGAATGTATGGTTCGATTCGTGGGATTGCCGGAAATGCGGTTCAAAGCGTAAAGGCTTTGGAATTGGATTTTATTGAAGACGAGCCTGAAGATGAAGAGCCTAAGGAATTAACAGAATAAAAAATATCATTTTAAAAAAGTTCCGTAGGAACAAAATATTGGTAGCAACGGATTTCAATCCGTTGAAGACAAAAAATTCAACACAATATTGTCATCTCGACGAAGGAGAAATCTTCACGAGAAGCTCTACAGAGATTGGCTTCTCTGTACGGAGTTAGTTGCGAAGATTTCTCCTTCGTCGAAATGACAAAAAATGCGTAAAAAGGACATAAAAGTTAATCGACTTTCTTAAAAACAGCCAATTTCCCAGAAGGATTTGACAAAATCAATTGATTATTTCCAATAGAATACGTTGTTGTACTTTGCAACGCTTTAGTAAATTCACTTTCTTTATTTCCAGAAGGACAAGCCATAAGAGTGGAAAGTACTTTTGAAAATCGAAGCAAATCTTTTTCATAAAAAATAGAACCACTTATTGCATTACAGCCTCCATAGCCAGAAAATCTATTCTCAGATGAATTAATTTCAATTCGTGGCATTTCTTTCTGAAAATCTGTCGCAAAAACTTTGTATCCATTTAATTCTTCCAAAACCCAAATATCATGAAGTCTATAATCGGTAATATATTTTCCGCATCCGCTTAATTTCTTCGTTTCTAATTCAGAATTATTTCTAATTTCGACTTTTACGCTATAAGGTGAGATTACTCCCGACATTGAATCCTGGCAATCCAACTGCTGAATCGTAATCGTTGCAGAAGTGGTTTCATTACTTGCCTGATACATTTTCACATTAGCATCCATTGCTCTAATTGCGTCAACGGCAGGAAAAATGATTTTTTCTTTTCCTGGAATTAATGATGTAAAAACGATTTCCTCATTCCCTATTTTAATTCCCCAAAACGGCTCGTTTCCAGTTCCTTTAAAATAATATTTCAAATCTTCTTCTGTAGAAATTACTGAAGCTGTTCCACTAGAATCTTTGCTTGTTACGGTTTTGCATCCTATCATAAAAATTGATATCAGCAATATTAAAAGTATTTTTTTCATGAGATCTCAGTTTAAAAAAGCGCTTCTTTTTCAAAACACCTATAAAATTCTTATGAATTTACGACATTTTTCTGAAATGCTTATTTAGAATCCTTTCAAATTTAAAAAAACTAAGTAAGTCAAAAAACATTGAAAACCCGCACTACGTAAAAGATTAAGACAAAATACGTAGTAATCAAAACATACCCATTACTTAAAAAATAAATATATTACGTATTTTTATAAGTATAAATACTTATATTTGCGTAGTAATACTTAATTAAAGAAATCATGATTAGAGTAATAGTAGTTGGAAACGGCATGGTTGGTTATAAATTTTGCGAAAAGTTTGTTGCAAAATCAGGACAAGAAAAGTATCAAATCACAGTATTTGGAGAAGAACCAAGACGCGCCTACGATCGCGTTCACCTAAGCGAGTACTTTGGAGGAAAGACAGCAGACGATCTATCACTGTCAACAACCAATTGGTACGCAGAAAACAATATTATTCTAAACACATCTGAATTAATTACAGATATTAATCGTGATGTAAAAACAATACACACACACTTAGGCAAAACACATACGTACGACTACTTAGTTTTAGCCACAGGTTCTTCAGCTTTTGTGCCGCCAATTGAAGGTGTAGAAAAAGAAGGTGTTTTTGTTTACAGAACGATCGAAGATCTAGATGCTATTATGGCTTACGCCAAAAAAATAAAACAAAAAGGCGCAACAGAAGCGGCGGTTTTAGGTGGCGGTTTATTAGGATTAGAAGCGGCAAAAGCAGTTCGTGATTTAGGATTGAATCCACATGTGGTGGAATTTGCTCCTCGCTTGATGCCGAGACAATTGGATCAAGGGGCGAGTGATATGCTTCAATCAAAAATAGAAGAATTAAACATCGGAATTCATCTTAACAAAGCAACTCAATATATTGACGGAAAGGAAAGTATAACAGGGATGATGTTTGCAAACGACGAATTGTTAAAAGTAGACATGTTGGTTATATCTGCCGGAATTAAACCTCGCGACGAACTTGCAAGAGTTTCGGGACTTGAAGTTGGCGTACGAGGCGGAATTGTGGTAAACAATCAAATGCGAACATCAGATCCTTCTATTTTTGCAATTGGTGAAGCAGCACTTTACAACCATAACATTTACGGGCTTGTTGCTCCAGGTTACGAAATGGCCGATGTAGCTGCTGAACAAATCTTAAATGGTGATAAAACCATGAGAGAAACCATCGATATGTCAACACAATTGAAATTAATTGGTGTTGAAGTTGCGAGTTTTGGTGACCCTTTTATCGAAAACAATGACGTTACAGCTATTATTTATGAAAATAAATTAAGTGGCGTATACAAAAGAATCAACGTTACTAAGGATTCTAAAAAACTTTTGGGCGGAATTTTAGTTGGAGATTCTAGCGATTACGGTTCGCTTTTCCAGATTTACATCAACGAAATGGCGTTGCCTAAAAACCCAGAAGATTTGATTTTAGGTTCTCGTGACGGTTCTGAAGGTTCTTCTTTAGGAAGCGTAATGGATTTGCCAGACACCGCCGTAATTTGTTCTTGCGAAAATGTTACGAAAGGCGCTATCTGCTGTAAAATTCTAGACGAAAGCTGTTCTTCACTTTCAGATGTGGTTAAAGCAACTAAAGCAACTTCTGGTTGTGGAGGCTGTAAACCAATGGTTTCTGATCTGGTGAAAGCAACACAGAAATCATTAGGAAAAGAGGTAAAAGAAGTGATCTGCGAACATTTCAGCTACACACGTCAAGAATTATTTGATTTGGTAAAAATCAATAAATATGAGAATTTCTACGATGTTTTAGATCATCACGGAAAAGGAGACGGATGTGAGGTTTGCAAGCCAGTTGTAGCTTCTATTTTCTCAAGTATTTACAATGATACTGCTAATAAACACGTAACTACACAAGATACAAACGATAGATTTTTAGCAAACATTCAACGAAACGGAACCTATTCTGTTGTTCCAAGAGTTGCCGGAGGAGAAATTACTGCCGAAAAATTAATTGTAATTGGCGAAGTGGCAAAACAATTCGATTTGTACACTAAAATTACTGGAGCACAAAGAGTAGATTTATTTGGGGCGCATTTAAGCGATTTGCCTAAAATCTGGAAAATTTTAATTGATAATGGTTTTGAAAGCGGTCACGCTTACGGAAAATCACTTCGTGCCGTAAAAAGCTGTGTCGGAAATGCTTGGTGCCGTTACGGAATGGACGACAGCGCCGGATTTGCCATCGAATTGGAAAACAGATATAAAGGAATTCGTTCTCCGCATAAACTAAAAGGTGGTGTTTCTGCCTGCATTCGCGAATGTGCCGAAGCACGCGGAAAAGATTTTGGATTAATTGCCGTTGAAGGCGGATGGAATTTATATATCTGCGGAAACGGAGGAGCGAATCCAAAACACGCCGTTTTATTGGCTGAAAAAATCGACAAAGAAACCGTAATCAAATATATGGATCGTTTCTTAATGTATTACATACGTACTGCTGGTCCGCTAATTAGAACTTCAACTTGGTTGGAAAAACTAGATGGAGGTTTAGAGTATTTGAAACAAGTAATTATCGAAGATAGTTTAGGAATCTGCGAAACGCTTGAAGCTGAAATGCAGACTTTAGTAAACACTTTCGAATGCGAATGGAAACAAGTGCTAGAAAAACCAAGATTATTGAAACGTTTCAATCATTTTATAAACTCAGACGAAAAAGACGATAATGCTGTTTTCGTACCATTAAGAGATCAAAAAATGCCAAAAGCTTGGTCATAAATATTTAAAACTAAACACATAGAGACATAGATTTTGCACCTTAACAAAAAGCAATGTTTCTCCATAACAGGAATAATTTCTTTTGACAATTCTTTTTTCAAACTATTAAGTCTATGTCTCTATGTGGTTAAAACTATAAAGCTCCGAAAAAAAAAAAAAAAATCATTAAACGTTTGCTGTCCTTCTTACCCTCTTTTTTACTGCGCCATCAAATCTCTCTTGATTGTAAAAAGAGGGCTAAGAAACAGGAACCAAAAACTCAATCAAAATGGAAGAAATCTTAAATCAATACGAAACAGTTCACGCGAGCGATGCAACAATTTGGTTCAAAGCAGGTAAAGTAGAAGATTTTCCAACCAACCGAGGAGGCTGCATTAAATACAAAAACAAACAAATTGCGATTTTTAATTTCACACGCCGAAACGAATGGTACGCTTGCCAAAATGCCTGCCCACATAAAATGGAAATGGTGCTTTCAAGAGGAATGACAGGATCTGCAGATGATATTCCGAAAATCGCCTGCCCGATGCATAAAAAAACATTTTCACTTGTTGATGGTTCAAACTTAAACGGCGAAGAATACAGCATTGCAACTTACCCAGTAAAGATTGTTGAAGACGAAGTTTTTGTTGGATTTATGGATTAGACTTTTAAAGAGGCAAGAAGCAAGAGGCAAGACACAAGATGAAACAGTTTTTCAAATCTTGCTTCTTTCATCTCACTTTCAACTTTTGACTTTCGACTTTTCTACTTAATTCCGTATCTTTGAAATTCTATTATCAAACCAAAAAATGACTACACCTTTTCAAAAAGCAAGCGAATGGATTGATGCTGAAAACGCACAAGACCCAAACATCGAATTAGACCAAAACAAAGAATATCCGAAAGAATTGTTGTATTCTGACAGGATGTACAAAAAACTGATGGAATTTGAACCCAATGCATCCGAAGAAGTTCAAATTGCTTCAAAAGCACAACACATCTGCCGATGGAAAGTCGCTCGTGAATCTTACCCAATGGATCGTGTTGGTTATTTGAAATGGAGAGAAGAATTGAAAAAGTTTCACGCAAAAACTACTGCGGGAATTTTAGAAAAAGCAGGATATGATCAAACTTTTATCGATCGTGTCTCTTTTTTAATCGAAAAAAAATTACTTAAAAAAGATGCCGAAACGCAATTATTGGAAGACGTAATTTGTTTGGTATTTTTAGATTATTACTTAGAACCTTTCGTTCACAAGCACGACGAAGAAAAGCTTAAAAATATCATCAAGAAAACCTGGGATAAAATGTCGGACAAAGGACATCAGGAAGCTTTAAAAATCAAGTATTCTGAAGAAAATTTAAACCTAATAAAAGCTTCTTTAGGATTGTAAAAAAGATATGAAGAAAAGCAATCAGGAAGCTGCAGAAAAAATCACTTTCAAAAATTTACGCCGTCTGTATTTTTTTGCGCTTCTTACTATTGCCTTAACTATAATTATCAGTCAGTTTTTAGTACAATACAATCTTAATCAGCAGTTAAGCGATTCTAAAATCATTAATTTTTCTGGTAAGCAAAGAATGCTGAGCCAGAAAATTGTCAAAGAAGTCCTCATTTTACATTACGTTTCTGATTCGGCTACAGCCAAAAAAACTTCACATTTAAAAGAGGTTTTAGAACTTTGGAAAAAGAATCAAAATGCGTTGGAAAATGGCAGTGACAGCTTAGCTTTTCCAAAGGAAAAATCAGAAACGCTTTCTAAATTATATCTGGAAATCAATCCGATTTTTAATAAAATTGCAGAGACAACAGATTCTTTTTTGTTGAATTTGCAACAGCAAAAATCAGTTTCTGAAAATCAAAAATTGGTTCAGATTATTTTAGAAAACGAAGGCATTTTCCTTTCGAAAATGAATCAGATTGTAACCCAATACGATCTTGAAGCACATGAAAAAGTAACCGAACAACGCCGAATCGAATATTGGATTTTTGGCTTTACACTTTTGGTTCTTCTTCTAGAATTCTTCTTCATTTTCAAACCAACCAACAAGAAAATCGAAAGGTTAATTGCCCAGCTTTTATCTTCTGAAAAGAAAGCGTTGAAACTAGCCTACGACACCGAAATCATAAGTGAAATCAAAGAAAACTCGGTAAAAGAATTAAAATCGCTCAATTATGCGATGGAAAACACTTTATTGTATTGCCGAATTTCACCAGATGGTTCGATCATCCACATCGGAGAAAAATTTGCTAAACTTCTCAATTACACTAAGTTTTCATCTAACAAAAAATTCTCTGAAGTACTTACTGAAGACGAAAAAGAACAAGTAAATTTTGACCGTTTAATTTTCGAAAAACAGCGCAGTGGCTGGCAAGGCGAAATCAAAATTATAAATAAAGACGAAAAAGAAATCTGGCTCGATTTATCGATGGTTCCCGTAATGATCAAAAAAGACGAATTGGAACTTTTGATTGTTTGTTTCAACATCACCGAACGCAAAAAAGCGCAACGCGAAGTTGAACGTTTGAACCTTGAAAACACCACTGAAAAAATCAATCAGCAAAAGATTATTTCGAGTAAAATTGTTGAAAATCAAGAAAACGAACAAAACCGAATCGCCAAAGAAATTCACGATGGAATCGGCCAAATGCTTACGGGCTTAAAGTTCAGTTTAGAAAGCATCAATCTCGATGACAGAGAAAAATCAGAACAAAAAATTGAGTATTTAAAGAAACTTTCTTTGGACATTATAAAAGGTGTCCGTACGGCAACTTTCAACTTAATGCCACCAGAATTAAGTGATCATGGAATCGTTTCATCACTTTCAAAACTCACGCAGGAACTTTCGAAATTAACTGGAAAAGAAATCCTTTTTTACAACAAAACCGATTTTGACCAGCGTTTAGATTCGTTAATTGAAATCAATATTTATCGATTAACACAAGAAGCGATCAACAACGCAATCAAATACGCTGAATCATCGCATATTATTGTACAGCTTTCGCACAGTGAAACACTTCTAAGCATCATAGTAGACGATAACGGAAAAGGGTTTGACGTGAATTCAGTTGATAAAAAACGTAACAGCGAATCCGGAATGGGACTTTTATTTATGAAAGAAAGAATCCAATACATCAACGGGCGCGTTTTCATGAACTCGATTCCAGGCGAAGGGACCAGAATTACGTTCAATATCCCGATCTTAAAGTAATGTGACAATGTGCCATTAGAAAATTAGATAATTATTTAACACATTCATAAGAATTATCTAATTGACACATTAACTCATTATCTAATTATCATGGCGAGCCAGTATTAGAAAAAGTGGGCAAACAAACTTTATCTATATTCGCCCACTTTCCCTAATACTGTCGGGCTATCCGGTCCGCCGCGGCGGATTCCTCCTATCTCTCTCGCGCGCATCGTTTTCAAAAAATGATTTAAGTTTACCAGAGAATTAAAAAGCAAAAAAATCAATTGCCACCAGCTTTAGCTGAAGGTATACAAATAAGTATTAAAAAGGCTTTAGCCAAATGCATAAGTTTGGCTAAAGCCCCTCTCTTGCATCTACAAAAACCTCCAGCTAAAGCTGGAGGCAATCGAAAATCAAACTTTGACAAAGTTCACCGCATTCAAGTTTGAAATTTAAAATTTCCAATATTAGAATTTTTAATATTGGATTTTAAAATCTAAAAAATTACGTATATTAGCGTCTTCTTTTTAGATGAATATACGTAAAAATCCAGAATCAAAATTAAGTAAACTATGAGCAATATCATTCGAGTAGTACTGGCAGATGACCATGTTTTTGTTAGAGACGGAATCAAATCCTTACTGGAAAATGAAGCAAACATCGAGGTTGTAGGTGAAGCAATTGATGGTGCGGATGCTCTGGAAGTAGTTGCTGCAACACAACCAGATTTACTTATAGTAGATATTCGTATGCCTAACTTAACTGGTATCGAAGTAGTAGAAAAACTTAGAAGCGAGAATAACAACGTAAAAATCATCATGCTTTCTATGCACGAATCGGAAGAATATGTACTGAAATCTATAAAAGCTGGAGCCGATGGTTATTTACTAAAAGGTTCAAGCAAAGAAGAATTTTTAAAAGCATTGCATAGCGTTTCTTCTGGAGGAAAATATTTCAGTGGCGATATTTCTTCTATTTTAATCAGTCAATTGACAAATTCCCCAGTATCATTAGAACCTAAGCAAACTTTAGGCGAAGAAATGATGATTACAAAAAGAGAAAAAGAAATACTTACACTTCTTTTATCTGGTAAAGGAAACAAAGAAATTGCCGAAGCTTTAGATATCAGTAAACGTACAGCAGAAGTACACCGTTTTAACTTAATGAAAAAATTGAAAGTGAAAAACCTTATGGAACTTTCTAATAAAGCGGCCGAGTATTCTTTAATTTAAAAAAATACGTATAAATACGTAATTATTTTTCAAAAACTGCGTTTTAGCAGGTTTTAACTAAGTTATAGTACTTACTTTTACATAAAAATAATAAGTACTATGAAAAATACAAACTCACTATCGCAGTCACACAAAATTTTATTTTTGAACACATTGGCATTTACAGTGTGTTTTGCCTGTTGGACATTAAATGGGGTTCTAGTAACCTTTTTAGTTGATAATGGAATTTTCCATTGGGATGTTATTCAAGTCGGATGGCTATTAGGTATTCCAATCTTAACTGGATCAATCATGCGTTTGCCAATCGGAATCTTGACGGATAAATTTGGCGGAAAATATGTTTTTTCACTTTTATTATTGTTAAGTTCAATTCCATTGTTTCTTCTTCCTTATGCTGACAGCTTTTTCATGTTTGCCGTACTTAGTTTCTTCTTCGGAATGGTTGGGACGAGTTTTGCAGTAGGAATTGGTTATACTTCAATCTGGTATCCAAAAGAATGGCAAGGACGTGCTTTGGGAATTTTCGGAATGGGAAATGCCGGCGCAGCTATTACAACGTTTTTAGCACCTTCATTATTAAATCATTTCTCTATTGATGATCCGCAAAATGGCTGGAAAGTTCTTCCTGTTATTTACGCGATTTCATTGGTCGTAATTGGTGTTGCTTTTTTAATTTTCGCTCAAAACAAAAAATTAGAAAGTAATGGCAAAACCGTTTCACAAATGCTTACTCCTCTAAAATCAGAAAGAGTTTGGCGTTTTGGAGCTTATTACTTCTTAGTTTTCGGATGTTTTGTAGCTTATTCTCAATGGTTATTGCCAAATTTCATGAACGTATACCAAACAAGTTTAGTTATGGGAGGTTTATTTGCCACTATGTTTAGTTTACCTTCTGGCGTCATTAGAGCTTTTGGAGGATATTTGTCTGATAAATTTGGAGCGAGAAAAGTAATGTATTGGGTTTTGAGTTCTTCCGTTATTTTAAGTGCTTTATTAGCAATCCCAAAAATGGAAATTACGACTTCTGGTCCAGGAATCTTAGCTGCTAAAAAAGGTGTTGTTAACGAAATTAGTGACAAAACCGTGAAAATTGGAGATAAAGAGTATCCAATAGCTCAAAAAACCGCCAATACAAATGAAAACGCTATTTTTCCAACTTCTACTAGCTGGCAAAATGTTGTTGTTGCGCACAATCAAAGCGTTGCAAAAAAAGAATTGATAGCCAAAGGTGTTACCGTTATTAAGTTTGATGCCAATATGTGGGTGTTTCTGGTTTTAGTAATCCTAATCGGAATTTCTTGGGGAATCGGAAAAGCAGCAGTTTACAAACATATTCCAGAATATTTTCCAAATGAAGTTGGTGTCGTGGGCGGAATGGTCGGAATGATTGGCGGTTTAGGCGGATTCTTTGGGCCAATTATCTTCGGATATTTATTAACTGCAACCGGAATCTGGTCAAGTTCATGGATTTTTATTCTAATCTTTTCAACTGTTTGCCTAGTTTGGATGCATTATACTATTACACAACTATCTAAGAAAAAAGAAGTTAAAGTAAGCAAAGCAAAACTAGAGCCTGCCTATTAGACCTAGATTAAAAAAAAATTAGAAATATGACTATAATCATATTACAATGACGGCATTTTCTTATAAATTTACCTCCGATAAAAACACAAGAATTTTATGAAAAAACTTAAACTAATTTTAATACTTATCGTAGGATTAAGTTTTGAAATCCAAGCACAGGAATTAGATGTTAATCTTCAAATTAGACCGCGTTTTGAATATCGTAACGGTTACAAAACCCTTCTTCCTGAAGGACAAAAAGGAACTTCGCAAATTTCGCAGCGTTCTCGTATAAACTTTAATTATAAACAAGAAGATTTAATTGTAAAATTAACTTTCCAAAATACAAGAACATGGGGAGATGTGCCTCCTGCAACTGTTGCAGATAAAAATGGAGTTGCTGTTTTTGAAGCTTGGGCGCAATACAATTTCACTGAAAAATGGAGCGCTAGAATGGGACGTCAGGTTCTTTCTTATGACAACCAGCGTATTTTGGGCGAAATGGACTGGGCACAACAAGGTCAAAGCCATGATGCTTTAACGGTTACTTATCATACCGAAAAACAAAAATTAGATTTTGGTGGAGCTTATAATTCAACAGCAGAAAATGTTTTTCAAACACCGTATACAGTTGCCAATTATAAAGCAATGCAGTACGCTTGGTATCATAACCAATTTAGCACTGACTTAGGAGCAAGTTTATTATTTCTTAATACTGGTTACGAATATTCTACTAATACAACTGATCCAACCAAAGATTTAAAAGTTGATTATAAACAGACTTTCGGTACGTATGTAACTTACAAGAAAAATAAAATTGACAGCAATTTCTGGCTGTACGGCCAGACCGGAAAAAGTGCTAATCAAGAAGTAAGCGCTTGGAATGCCGCAGCCAATTTTGCATATAACATTACTGATGCTTTCAAAGCAGGTTTAGGTTACGAGTACTTATCTGGAAAAGCTTCAAATGATGGAAGCACAGTAATTAAATCGTTCAACCCTATTTTTGGAACCAACCACGGATTTAACGGTTATATGGATTATTTCTATGTTGGAAATCACTTAAATAGTGTTGGTTTACAAGACGCTTTCATAAAATTGAATTACAATGTAAACAAATGGCAATTTGCTTTGATTCCTCATGTATTTTTATCTGCTGCTGATGTAGTGAATGTTCCTCTTAACGAAAAAATGGATTCTTACTTAGGAACAGAGATTGACGCCACTTTTGGATATAATTTCAAAAAAAACATAACAGTTTCTGGAGGTTATTCTCAAATGTTTGGATCTAAAACAATGGAATTTATTAAAAACGGAGATGCTAACCATACTAATAATTGGGCTTGGTTAATGATATCTGTTGATCCTAAAATTTTTAGCTGGAAAAAATAATTTTTCTTCAAAACTAACTAGAATATTTTACCCTTTTCCCATTTCGGAAAAGGGTAATTTTTTTTTAACATTCGAGAGTGCATTTATATGTTTTAATAGTTATATTTGAGGCGATTATGAACCCCCAATTCTATCCTAATGAAACCATTTCTAAAATTATCTTTGCTGACTTTTATTGTCACGCAAACAGGCATTGCTCAAAAATATAATGACGCCTTAATTTCGAAAAACTCAGAAATAAATTTTGCTAAAACGCAAAAAAGAGGCATTAAGAAAAACAACATTGTTTACTATGTTGAAAATGATTTACAAACCATTTCTGCCTATAAAAGAAAGAAATTGAAATGGCAGACCAATGTAATTTCTGTTTGCGGAAAACCAAAAAAGGGACAGCCAGAAATTAGATATGTTGGTTATAATTCAGACAAACTGCTTATCGTGATGGGAAAACATCATTTTGCAGAAATTGACATTAATTGTGGCACAACAAGACTTGTTGGTTAATCTCATAAAAACATTACTTAAAATATAATATACCTTACCCTTTTTCAGTTTCGGAAAAGGGTATTTTTTTTGCAAAATCACAGAAACAACATTATGCTTTAATTTGTACTTTCGTTAGCAACAAAAACTTTTCTAATTAATCAATCTGAAAACAAACAACTTTGAAAAGACTAAAATATTCGTTAGTATTAGGATTAAGTACAAGTATCTTTTTAGCTCTTTATATTAATTATAAAGGAAAATATAATTCTAATGTTATCCTTTTTACTGCTGTTTTTATGTTTATTTTTATGACATTAATATCTTATTTTAAGATGTTTGCTCATATAAACAATAAAGAAATTAATTTTCAAGAATTAAAAAATATAATCTATTCTGGAAGAGCAAATCATTACTTAAACGGAATCGCAGTTGGTGGTAATCTATACTTAACAGATAATCAACTAATCTTTCAAACCAATATTCTTAATTTGCTACAAAAACACGAATGTATAATTAATTTAAAGGATATTACTCAAATAGAATTTGAAAAAACTTTAGGAATGGTCAACAACGGATTATTAATAAGAACCGAAAATGGTTTAAAAGAACAATTTGTTGTAACGAACAGAGAAAATTGGAAAAATGAAATTGTAAAAAAGCAAAACATAGAATTATAAAATCAATTTAAATTCATTACAATAATGAAATTAATCGCTTGGAATTGCAACATGGCATTCAGAAAAAAAGCAGAATTCATTCTCGCTTACCATCCTGATATTGCTGTAATTTCAGAATGTGAAAATCCTGAAAAACTAAAATTTACAGACGAAACAAAATTACCTTCGGATATTCTTTGGTTTGGTACAAATCCGCATAAAGGGCTTGGAGTTTTTTCTTATAGCGATTATCGTTTTCAACTTCTTGATTGTCATAATCCTGATTTCAAAAATATTTTGCCAATTGCCGTTACTAATGGGAAAGTCGATTTTATTTTGTTTGCAATCTGGGCAAATAATCCCAGTGATAAAGACGGCGCTTATGTAACTCAGATCTGGAAAGCAATTCATTTTTATGAAGATTTGATCAAAGAAACCAAAACCATCTTAATTGGAGATTTTAACAGTAATGCCATTTGGGACAAACCACGAAGAGAAGGCAATCATACAACAGTTGTAAATAAATTAGCCGAAAAAAAGATTTTCAGCACGTATCATAAATATTTTAATCAAATTCAAGGCAAAGAAGAGCATCCAACTTGGTATTTGTATCGTCATGAAAACAAACCTTATCATCTTGATTATTGTTTTGCCTCAAATGATTTTATAGAAGTTTTAGAAAGTGTCGAAGTTGGTACTTACAAAGATTGGACATTATACAGCGATCACAAACCTTTAGTAATTAAATTCAATATATAAACCATGAACAACTGGACTCAGCGTTGGGACGACCGTTACAAAACCGAAGAATTTGCATACGGCGAAGAACCCAACAATTACCTTAAAGAACAAATTGAAAAATTAGAAACAGGCACCATTCTTTTTCCTGCCGAAGGTGAAGGAAGAAATGCCATTTTTGCGGCAAAACTAGACTGGGAAGTTTCCGCTTTTGACATTAGCGAAGAAGGAAGAAATAAAGCTTTAAAACTTGCAGAGGCAAATGGTGTTTCTATTGATTATCAAGTTGGCGAATTGGAAACTTTAGATTTTCAAGAAGAACAATTTGATGCGATTGCCCTGATTTATGCACATTTTCCAGCGGCGATAAAATCGGAGATTCACAAACAGCTGAATCAACTTTTACGAAAAAATGGTATTATAATTTTTGAAGCTTTCAGTAAAAAGCATTTAGAATATGTTACCAAAAATGAAAAAGTTGGTGGGCCAAAAGACATCGAATCTCTTTTTTCAATAGAAGAAATCAAAGCTGATTTTCCAAATTATGAAATCATTGAATTGGAAGAAAAAGAAATCGAACTCAACGAAGGCTTATTCCATAACGGAACAGCTTCTGTAATCCGATTTGTGGGAAGAAAAAAATAAATATTTGTACGCAATCATTTTTAACACATAGAAACATAGATTATAACACACGTAAAGGCGTTTCACTTTCATCAATACACATAGCTATGTGTAAAAATCTAGATTTTTAAAACCATCTTTTCAACAGATTTAAAATTCTATGTTTCTATGTGTTAGAAAACCTAAAAATACTTATGCTCCATAATTTCAGATTTCAGTTCTGAAATTCCTAAAATCCCAACACGCTTTCCTTCCGTTTTAATCAATGCTTCTTTTTTAAGGCTTGATAAAATACGAATTGCTTGTTCTTCTGTAGTTCCCGCAAAATCGGCAATTTCTTTTCGCGAAAGCTCAATATCTATCAAACCATTTGTCTGTCCGAATTTGCGATGAATATAAAGCAGCAAATCAATTACACGTTCACGAACATTCATGTGCGCAATCTTGCGGATGTTATTTTCACTTTTGTTCAATTCTTCGGCATAAAACAACATTAAAGCATACGTAAATTCAGGAACATGCTGTAAAATTTCCTGCATGGTTTCGTTACTGAAATTACATAAAACAGTATCTTCGAGCGCATAAGCACCAATTAAATAACGTTTGCTCGTTCCAAATCCACGAAAGCCAATAATGTCTCCATTCTTGGTTAAACGAACGATTTGTTCACGACCGTTAATTCCCGTTTTTACCGTTTTGGCTTTTCCTTTACAAATAAAATAGAGTCCTTGCAAAGGCGCACCTTCCGTAATAAACTGATCCGATTTTTTACAGATTATATTCTGTTTTTTAGAAATATAATGTGTCATCTGCTCTAAATGCAGGTGTTTCTTGATAAAACAATTCTCATTTGTACAGGAATAACATACAGCTTGCTCTTCTTTCATGAGTTCTAATTTTTAGCACATTAAAAACTAATTTGTTGTTCCTCATTTATTTTCATCAAAAATAAAAAAATAAATTCAAAAATTAAGTATTAATACGTAAAAAGTACTTATTTTTGCATAAGTACTTATCTAAAGTCATAACATTCAATAAAAGTAGTATCTCTAAATAGAACACTAAATGCAAACTACTAAGATCAAAACTACCTGTTCCTACTGCGGCGTCGGCTGTGGTATAATCGTGACCAACGATGCTAAAAATGGCGTAATGGTCGAAGGCGACAAAGATCATCCTGTAAACAAAGGAATGTTATGTTCTAAAGGAATGAACTTGCATTACGTAGTAAATGATACATCTGACAGGATTTTATATCCAGAAATGCGCGGAAGCAAAAATTATCCATTAGAACGTGTTAGCTGGGATACTGCTCTCGATCGAGCCGCTGCGGTTTTTTCTTCTATCATAAAAAAACATGGTCCCGATAGTGTTGGATTTTATATTTCTGGACAATGTCTAACAGAAGAATATTATCTGGTAAACAAACTCGTTAAAGGTTTTTTAAAAACTAACAATATCGACACCAATTCAAGACTTTGTATGAGTTCTGCGGTTGTCGGGTATAAAAAAACTTTCGGAGAAGATTCTGTGCCAATTGCTTATGATGATATTGAATTGGCAGACACTTTTTTAATTACGGGAGCAAATCCTGCTTGGTGCCACCCTATTCTTTTTAGAAGATTAGAGAAACACAAAGAGAGAAATCCGAAAACAAAAATAATTTGCATCGATCCTAGACGAACAGATACTGCTGCTTTCGCCGATTTACATTTGCAGATTATTCCCGGTTCGGATATTATTTTATATCATGCGATTGCGAGACGAATTATCGAAAAAGGCCACGTCGATCATGATTTTGTAAAAAACCACGCTGAGAATTTCAAACAATATAAAGACTTAGTTTTAGGAACTTCTCTTGAAAAAGCTTCTAAACTTTGCGGAATTTCGGTAAACGATATCAAACTTGCCGCCGATATTATTGGTAAAGCAAAAGGCTTTATCTCGCTTTGGGCGATGGGATTAAATCAAAGTGCTGTTGGTGTTGATAAAAATACAGCTTTGCTGAATTTATCTTTACTGACTGGACAAGTTGGAAAACCTGGTTCTGGACCATTTTCATTAACAGGTCAGCCTAACGCAATGGGCGGACGAGAAGTGGGCGGAATGGCAACGCTTTTGGCCGCACATAAAGATATTGCAAACCCAACACATCGAAAAGAAGTAGCGGATTTTTGGGGTGTCGATGAGATTTCAGATAAACCGGGCTTAACCGCCACAGAAATGTTTGAAGCCTTAGAATCTGGAAAAATGAAAGCCGTTTGGATTATCTGCACCAATCCGTTAGTAAGTTTGCCAGATTCACGCAGGGCTGAAAAAGCGCTTCAAAATGCTAAATTTGTAGTCGTTCAAGACATTTCGCATAATGCTGATACAGCCAAATTTGCCGATTTATTGTTGCCTGCTGCGGGTTGGCTAGAAAAAGAAGGAACGATGACCAATTCGGAACGTCGTATCTCTTATCTGCCAAAAGGAATCAACACGCCAGGAGAAGCACTTCCAGATATTGAAATTTTAATTCGTTTTGCTAAAAAAATGAATTTCAATGGATTCAATTTCAACAGTGCCGAAGAAATTTACAAAGAACATTGTGCACTTACCAAAAATACCAATATTGATATTTCATTTTTAAATTATAATCGTTTAAAAACTGAGGGCACTTTTCAATGGCCAGTTCCTGATTATAATCACCCAGGAACTCCGAGATTATTTACAGACAAAAAATTCTATACGCCTTCTGGAAAAGCGATTTTTAATCTGCCCGTTTCTATCGAAAACACGTCGGTACAGCCAAATGACGAATTCCCTTTTATTTTGACAACTGGAAGAATTCGCGATCAATGGCATACGATGACAAAGACTGGAAAAGTTTCACGTTTGTTAACGCATATCCCAAGTCCAGTTTTAGAAATAAATCCGATTGATGCTTTTAAAAACGATATTAAAAATGGTGATATTGTTACCGTAAGCAGTAAAAACGGAGAAGTTCGTGTAAAAGCAAAAGTTACAGATTCAATCAAAGAAAAAGTCGTTTTTCTGCCGATGCACTGGGGAAAACAACTCGAAAATGATTTAAACAGAACAAATAATTTAACGAATACTGTTGTCGATCCAATTTCAAAAGAACCTGATTTTAAGTTCACAACCGTTTCGATAAAAAAATATGTAAAACCATTTCAGAAAATTGCGATTATTGGCGCTGGAGCGGCTTCTTTCCGATTCATCCAAAACTATCGCGAATTCAATTCAACCGATGAAATTATTGTTTTTTCTAATGAAATGAATCCGTTTTATAATAGAGTTTTGCTTCCAGAATACATGACGGGAGAATTCAGCTGGGAACAACTTTTGAAAGTAAAAGACGGAGAAGCTTTCAGTAAGTTGAAAATCACAATGAAAGCTGGAGTGGCAATTGAAAAATTAGATCCAAAACAAAAAACAATTATAGATAGCCAAGGCGAAATTCACACTTTCGATTCTTTGATCATGGCAACCGGAAGCCGTCCTTTCGTTCCAGAAAATGCACAGCTTCATCTTCCTGGCCGTTTTACCGTTAGAAGAAAAGAAGATGCTGATCGTTTGAAAAAACACTTAGACAACACTAATCTTCCGCCAGAAGAACAGCATGTTGTCATTATCGGCGGCGGATTGTTAGGGTTAGAATTGGCTGCCGCATTAAAACATAAAAAAGTAAAAACCACGATCGTTCAAAGAGCTTCTCGCTTAATGGAGCGTCAATTGGATTTAATTTCAAGCAAATTATTGGCCGAAGAAGTACAGCTTCGTGACATTCAGATTTATTTTGATAATGAGGTCAGCACCGTTTTTGAAACCGATAATCCGAATGAAATTGAGATTGCTTTAAAAAGCGGAAAAATCATTACAGCAAATGCAATTGTATATACCATTGGAACTATTCCGAATATCGAAATTGCTCGCGAAAGCGGACTTTCATGCGGTCGCGGTGTAAGAGTAAATCAATATTTACAGACTTCAAATCCAGATATTTTTGCGATTGGAGAAATAGCAGAATTTGACAATCAATTATTCGGAATTACTTCTGCCGCTGAAGAACAAGCTGATATTCTGGCAAACTTTCTAGCGGGCGATATTAGCAGTTATTACAAAGGTTCGATTTTAATGAACATTCTAAAATTAGAAGACATTAACCTTTGCAGCATTGGCGATATTAATATTCCAGAAAATGACGATTCGTATGAAGAAATTGTTTTTGCTGATTTGAAAAAACGTTATTACAAAAAATGTATTGTCAAAGATGATCTTTTGGTTGGCGCAATTTTAATGGGAGATAAAAACGAATTTGCTGAATTTAAAACGATGATTGAAAGCAAAATCGAATTATCTGATAAACGAAATACGCTTTTAAGAGGAAGTTCAAATGCAAAACCGGTTTTAGGAAAATTAGTCTGCTCGTGCAGTCAAGTCGGAGCTGGAAACATCGAAGAAACGATTAAAAGTGGTGTAAATGATTTTACGGATTTATGTAAAAATACAGGTGCTGGTTTAGGGTGCGGAAGCTGCAAAACAGAAGTTAAAGAGATTCTTGCGAAGTGTAAATAGTTTTCAGTCGCAGTCGCAGTTTTCAGTTTATACTGTGATCAAGACTGAGACTGAAAACTGAGACTGAAAACTGAAACTGAAAACTGAAAACTGAAAACTGAAAAAAAATGGAACTAACAAGATTAATAGTAAAAGGAGGCGTTATTTCGCCAGGGGAATTGCAAGAAGTTGTAAATATTGCTTTGGAAGAAGGATTGGATTCGATTTCGTTTGGTTCCAGACAGGATATTATTTTTCCTAAAGGATTTAAATCTTTGGATAAAACCACTTTAGGAAAACATCATTTTGTTTATCCCGATCAAAAAAGCGGTAACAATATTGTATCTTCTTATGTTTCAACAGACATTTTCAGAAATACTAATTGGCTAACTGGAAATCGTTTTTTGTATATTTTAGAAGAATTTAAAGAACAGCCAAAACTTAAAGTCAACATAACCGATCCGAAGCAGCAATTAGTTCCTTTGTTTACAGGACATTTAAACTTTATAGCTTCAGAGCACGAAGATTATTGGTACTTATACATTCGTCTTCCAAAATGGGAAAAAATAGAAGTTTATCCTGTTTTGCTTTACAGCTGGGATTTAGCTAAAATTTATTACGAAATCGAAAAAATATCCGAAGAAGATTCAGTTGATATTGAAACACTTTTCGCTTTGGTAAGTGAAGCTTTAGATACTAACAATCGAACAATCGACAAACCATTAAATATTCCATTTTATCCATTTCCTTATTACGAAGGAATGAATAGAATGGGAATTGATCAATATTGGCTTGGATTATACTGGAGAAACAATTTATACGATTTAGATTTCTTGAAAGAAATGTGTGATCTGTGTTTTGAATGCAAAATCGGAAAAATATGCATTACGCCTTGGAAATCTTTCATTATCAAAGGAATTCCAAAAGATCGAAAACTGGAATGGGAAAAATTCTTAGGAAAACGCGGTATTAACGTTCGCCATTCGCTATTAGAATTAAACTGGCATTTGCCAGTTGCAATGGAATGGGCTTTAAATCTTAAAACTTTCTTGGTTCGAACTTTAGATCAATTTGATATCAGTACTTACGGATTGAATTTCGGGATTTCAGAATACAATCGCGATGGACATTATTTTACTTCGATTGTTATCGAAAAAAATGAACTTCCGGCAGCTTTAGAATCGATTAAAATCAGAGATACCTATAATGTATTGTTCGCAAAAAATTTCGATCCGAATACTCGCGAATATATCGTGCATTCACAAGATATTGATAAACTAGAGCTTCCAACAATTTTAATTGAGTTAAGCCGAAAATATTTCGATGAACTCGGAAATTCGACTTCCAAGACAACTGAAAATCCGCAAAAAAAAGAAAAACCACAGTTAGACATTTATCAATGCCAAGAGTGCTTAACGCTTTATAATTCAGAATACGGAGACGAAACGCAAGGAGTTCCAAAAGGTATTTTATTTGAAAATCTACCTGAAAATTATTGCTGTTCTCTTTGTGAAGCGCCAAAAAGTAATTTTAGAATTTTAGAAGCCGTTGAAAATTAGCGAGTTCTATTATTTCTGTATTCAAAAATTGCGTATATTTAACTTAACTAAGAATTTACATTAAAGCATGATACTTCAAAAGCTTTAAAACCACTTGGTTAAGATCTATTTATTCAATAAAAAATACTGTTATGATAAAAAGAACAACACCATCTTCTGCCGAAAAAGCTACGGATATTCCGGCAGAAACAGCTGTAGAAAGCACTACAGAGATACAACCAGAAACTAAGACAACAATTAAAAGGACTACTAGAACAGCCGTAAAACCAACTACTGCAAAGACACCAGCAGCAAAAACAGCCAGTACTAGAACGGCGACTGCAAAAGCACCTGCTGCGACTGTCAAAACTGCTGCAAAAACACCTGTAAGAGCAGCTTCTAAAACAACTCCGAGCGCAACTGTAAAAAAAACAGCAACACCCCCTGCGAAAAAAGAAGCTATAATTTCTGAAATTGTAGAAATTAAGACTAATGATGTTGCAGAAAACAAACCTGTTGTAACTGTTGAAAAAATTGGCAAAGAGAAAAACGATATAAAGTCAAAGCTTAAAGCTAAACTGAAAGCCAAAAAAGAGAAAGAAAAGAAAAGGGAAAAAGCGATTAAAGCTGTTATTAAAAAGTTAGAAAAAGCGAAAAAAGCAAAACTAAAAGCAGCAGAAAAGAAAAAAGAAAAGGCTAAAAAAGCGAAAGAGAAAGCGAAAGCTAAGAAAATTGCGGAGAAAAAAGCTAAAGCTCAAAAAAAGGCAAAGGCTAAGAAGAAAAAATAATATTCTAAGAAAGGTTTGACTTTGAAAAAGTTAAACCTTTTTTTATTCACAGCAGTAAGTCATTGCGAGGAATGAAGCAACCGCACTAACAAAAGCAACGTTGCAAATAGTCCTGTGATTGCTTCATTTCTCGCAATGACAAACTATGCGAATTAGGCTTCGACTCCGCTCAGCCAGACAAACTTTGTGTTATCACAAGAAGCTTAATTATTTATAAAGTAACTCATTCACAATTTACAATTAACCATTCACAATTAACATTACCCCCCAATCGCTATCATACTTCGATTGTCAAAATGTTTTTTAGGATCGTCCATTTCATTCATCGTAACCATTCCAGCGCGAACTTTCTTTTTACTCAGAATTGATTCTGAAATCAAATCCGTAATAGATTCTCCGTTTCTATAAGCAGTTAATAAGTCCGTTTCTGAATTAGAGAAAAGGCAGTTTTTTATTTTTCCGTCAGCCGTCAAGCGGATGCGGTTGCAGCTGTCACAAAACGGGTTTGTTATAGAACTTATGATTCCGAAATCACCTTGAAAACCTTTTATTTTATGGTTTCGAGAAGTAAAGTTTTTTTCATCTTCTAATTTCAGAATTTCTTCTGAAGAAAATTGAGCTCCAACTAAAGATAAAATTTCTTGCTGCGAAACCATTTTGCTTCTGTCCCACTCGTTTCCAGCAAATGGCATGAATTCGATAAAACGAACAGAAATAGGCAGAAACTGCGTTAATTTTACAAAATCAACAATTTCGTTATCATTGAAGCCTTTCATCAAAACGACATTTACTTTTACGTGAAAATCATGATTCAAAAGCAAATGCAGATTATCAATTACTTTCTCAAACTGATTTCTAAGCGTTATCGTATGAAATTTAGATGAAACCAAAGTATCTAAACTCAAATTGATTTTTTTGACATTAAATTGCTTTAAAACCTCAATATGACGATCAATTAAAATTCCATTTGTGGTAATGGAAAGTGAAATATCTAGCTGCGATAGTTTAGAAACTATTTCTGGAAAATCTTTTCTCAGCAAAGGTTCACCGCCCGTTAATCTTATTTTATCAACACCATTTTTCACGAAAGTTTCAGCAATTGCAAAAATCTCATCAGCCGTCATTAAACTGGCTTTTGGAGATAATGCGATTCCATCCGCTGGCATACAATACGTACAACGCAGGTTGCATTTTTCCAGCAGCGAAATGCGCAAATAATTATGTTTGCGCCCAAAACCATCCGTCAAAATAGTGTTAGAGGCTGTCATGATTTTTTCCTTTTAAAATATGAAAAACGTGTAGTAAATGAGGGAAAACAGCGTCCATCGATTCTCTTACTCCGTTTGTTGAACCCGGCAAAGCCAAAACCAGACTTTTCCCTAAAGTTCCCGCTACACTTCTGGAAAGCATTGCATACGGCATTCTTTGCTGGCCATAACTTCGAATGGCTTCTTCGATTCCAGGAATTCTACTTTCTAATAATGGTTCTAAAGCTTCTGGCGTAACGTCTCTTGGTGATAAACCTGTTCCGCCTGTAAAAATCACCAACTGATTTTCTCTGGCGAAAGTCTTCGTTTTTTCCTGAATAATATCTAATTCGTCTGGAATAATTTCGTAATGAGAAGTTTCAACTCCGTATGAATCCAGTTTTTCTACAATCGTTTTACCAGAACGATCTTCTTTGTCTCCTGCAAAAATCGAATCAGAACAAACGAAAACTGCTGCTTTGATTACATTCGGGAATTTATTTTTGAAAGACGATTTTCCGCCTTCTTTATTGATTAATTTAATTGTTGAAATTTCGATTTCTTTATCAATCGGTTTTAGCATATCGTACATGGTCAATGCCACAATTGATGCGCCATGCATGGCTTCAACCTCAACTCCCGTTTTGTAAACGGTTTTTACTTTGAAAATAATATGAATATCTAAACCTTCGATATTGTATTCTACAGAAGTAAATTCAATTGGAAGCGGATGACAATCTGGAATGGACAAATGCGTATTTTTTACCGCAAACAGTCCAGCCGTTTTAGCCATTTCAAACACGTTTCCTTTTGGCACTAAATTATTGACAACAGCATCAATTGTTTCCTGCTTGCTGACTTTGACAATTGCCGTTGCGGTTGCTACTCTTAAAGTGCTTATTTTATGCGTAATATCTACCATTATAGTTTCTTAGGTATTTTGTTTCCAAGTGAATGTATCGTTTTCAAACATTTCTTTGCCAAAAATCGGCACATCAGTTTTGATCCAGTTCACAATCGCTTCAGTAGCTTCATAAACCTGTTTGCGACGTGTTGCCGAAACAAAAACAAACAAACAGATTTCGCCTGCTTTTACAACGCCCAAACTATGGTAAATGTGCATGCAGGTTAAATCGAATTTAGCGAAAGCTTTTTCTCGAATTGCGTACAACGCTTCATTCGCCATGTCTTTATATGCCGAATAATCAATTGCTACGACAGTATTATCGTGAATCACATCGGCACGAACTTGTCCCAGAAAAATATTATGCGCTCCAATCGTATGTTTGGATTGGTGTTTGGCGATCGATTCAGCAATAAATTCTGGAGAAATCGGTCCTTCTACAAATACATTTTTACTCATTTTTTATGTTTTTTTGATAGCCACGACCCGAGCGATAGCGAATAGGCGAAGCAATTCACGAATTTTAAAATTTTTTTTCTTTTGTCAGGCTGAGCGAAGTCGAAGCCCACGTCCAATTGGAACGCCCTTCGACTTCGCTCAGGGTGACATGCTAACTTATAATCCTTTTTAATCCTTAAAATCTGTGGCTATAAATTTATCTCTGTTGCTAATAACTGCTTCATTGCCAAAGCACCTCCAGCAATACTTTTAATATTTTTAAATTGATGCTTTTGAAGCAATTCGACTGCTATTTTACTTCTAATTCCAGATTGACAGAAAATATAAATCTGCTGGTTTTTATTTAGCTTTTTTATTTCATTTTCTAAATGAATCAGCGGAATTTGAATGCTATTTTTCAATTTGATTTTTGGCGCTTCATCTTCATTTCGAACATCTAAAAAAAGAACCTCATTGTTTTCTATTTCATCCAAAAGAAGTTCAAATTTTATTTCTTCTATTTGATTTTCATCTGAATTATATTTTCGTTCAAAATCCTCTTTTGTTATTTCAAGATTTGAATTCTTTTCAAAATCGTATTTCTGCTGTTCATTCTTTAAAACATTGTAAACCAATATTTTTCCACTTAAAACTTCTCCAATTCCGAGAATCATTTTTATGACTTCATTGGCCTGAAACATTCCAATAATTCCAACAGAAATTCCAATTACCCCTGCATCTTCACAATTTAAAGCATTTGAATTCTCATCTGGATACAAACATCGATATGTTGGTCCATTTTGATAATTAAAAACTGAAACTTGCCCCTGAAATCTAAAAATTGACCCATAAACCATTGGTTTATTGGTTACAAGACAAGCATCATTAATTAAATATTTAATCGAAATATTATCTGTTGCGTCAACAATGATATCGTATTTTTCAAATAATGAAAGTGCATTAATTCCGGATAATTTTTCAGAGAAAGCCTTAATTTTTATTTCTGGATTTAATTCTGAAATCATCGTTTTAGCTTCTATAGCTTTGGATTTTCCAACAGCCGAAGTTTTATAAATAACCTGACGATGAAGATTCGAAACATCAATTACATCTTCATCAACAATTCCAATTTCGCCAACTCCCGCACCAGCCAAATAAGGCAAAACTGCGGCACCCAAACCACCCGCACCAATCACCAAAACTTTCGCTTTCGATAATTTATACTGGCCTTCCTCTCCTATTTCAGGAAGAATTGTCTGTCGGTTATATCGTGTTGATTCTTTCATTATTTTTTAATTAACCTCCCGCAAATGGCGGCAATAAAGCCACAATATCGCAAGTCTGTAAAGTATAATCTGAAATTTTAGAAACTATTTTCTGATTTACTGCAACACTGAAAGTCAGTGATTCGAAATCATATTTTCCATTTAAATCCTGCAACAATTTTTGCAATGACAATTCTTCAGAAAAAGATAGTTTTTCGAATTCACATTTTGTTTTTTCAGCAACAGCTCCAAAATACTTAACTTCTATCATTTTTATAAATTTAAATTTTGGAAAATGAATTCGTCTTCAAAGTGTTCTTGAAAATACGAAATCCAACTCGATGTATTTCTTACTACTTCACCAATCACGATAATGGCTGGTGATGATATATTTTTTTCTGTTACCAATTTAGTAATTGTATTGATAGTTCCAATTACTTTTTGTTCTGAGTTTTTCGTTCCGTTTTGAATAATCGCAATTGGCAGATCATCATTTCTATTTTCTTGATAAATCAAAATGATTTCGTCTAATTTATGCATTCCCATTAAAATCACAACAGTCGCTGCCGATTTTGAAGCCAAATGGACATCTTTCGACAATTCATGAGATGAAGTTGTTCCAGTGATAACCCAGAAACTTTCAGCCACTTTGCGCTGTGTCAAACTAATTCCTACCGAAGCAGGAACTCCTAAAGCCGATGAAATTCCAGGAACAATAGCTGTTTCTATTCCAAAATCTTCTGCAAATTCAATTTCTTCACTTCCCCTTCCAAAAACAAACGGATCACCTCCTTTTAAACGAACTACATGTCCGTGAGTTTTTGCCATTGAAACAATCAATTCGTTTATCTGGTCTTGTGTATAAGCATGGCAACCCAAACGTTTTCCCACAAAAACAATTTCTGCATTTGATGCATATGCTAGTAATTCTTCGTTTACCAAAGCATCATACAAAACTACATCGGCGCTTTCTAAAGCCTTAATAGCTTTTAGCGTGATCAATTCAACGTCGCCTGGACCTGCGCCTACAATCGTTAATTTTGGTGTTTTTAAATTTCGCATAGTCTTTTAAGTTAAATTGATATTCAGGTCGTTTAACTCGTCAGCCGAATTAATATTGGTTAAATGAAAGTTCTCGCTTTCTTCTATGTTGATAATCTGATGCGGTAATTTCGCTAGCAAATCCATCATTTTTAATTCATTCGAATCAATTGCTTCTTTAATAACGGGAACGATACTTTTTGAATAAATCCCTATTAAAGGATGTGTTTTACTTTCTGATGCAAAAACTGTAATTCCAGCTTCTTGTGTATGTTTTGAAATTAATTCCTGTAATAATTCGGTCGAAATTAACGGAATATCACAGCTTAAAATCAAATTGAATTCTGTTTCAGAATACGATAATGCAGTGTAAATTCCGCCCAGTGGACCTTTATCTACAATTAAATCTGGAATTTTTTCGTATTCCAAATAATCATATTCTTTTGATGCCGTAATCAGTTTAATTTGATCTGTTATGGGTAAAATCGCCTGAATGATATGCTCAATAAATGGCTTATCTTGAAACAAAACCAATCCTTTTTCTGACTGCATTCTGGTGCTTTTTCCTCCGCAAAGAATAAATACTGTTAGTGTTTCCATGATTATTTTTTTATTTCAGGTTGAAATGTGAAAAAATTTTACCGCAAAGTGCGCTAAGTTTTTTTACACATTTAGTATGCTATGCTTTTAATTAAGTCCGCAAAGCTTTGGGAACTTAATTTTACTATTTCTATAAACCGCTTTTACAAAACCTTGTGTACTTTGCGGTCAATTCTAATTTAATATTTTCAAGGAAAAATCAATTTAACGCTTGCCATTAAAATCACTGTTCCTAATACCATTTTTAATGTTCTGTTAGAAAAAGAACCACTTCCGTAAAATCCTCCTAACATTCCTCCTACAACCGCAATTGGAACTAAGTAAAAACTTTCCATCGGGATTGTTTTTCCTCCTAAAAAAAATCCTAACATTCCAGCGAAAGAGTTTACAAAAATGAATAAACTCGAAATCGCTGCCGATTCTTTTACCGAAGCCCATCCTAAAAACAATAAAATTGGACTTAGAATAATTCCTCCACCAATTCCCAGCATTCCAGATAATAATCCGATGGTAAAGCCAATTGTAAGAGCAAACGGAAGATTTATTTTTACCTCTTCTTTTTCTTTAAAATTAAATACTCCAAACAACCTCAGCGCCGCAAAAACCAGCACAATTCCTAAAACAATTTTATAAATCGCATTGTCTAAAGTAATAAAACCACCAACAAACGCTGCCGGAATCGACGCAATTGCAAACGGATAAAAGAGCTTTGGCTTGAAATAATTATTCTTATAATAAAACAAAAACGAAATACTCGAAACAAACAAATTCAACAATAAAGCCGATGGTTTCATAACCGAAACCGGGAAAGCAAAAATGCTCATTAATGCCAAATATCCCGAAGCTCCGCCGTGCCCAACGCTTGAATATAAAAATGCAATTACAATTAAGGCAAAACTGAATAATACTATATTTTCGGAACTTAATAGGTTCATTGTTTGTTTTTGTTTCAAGTTTCAGGTTTCAAGTTTTTTACAATATGTTTTATATTACACACTGCCTTACATCCTTAATACCAAAAATCAATTCTCTATACTCTTTATTCTATTTTCTTTCTAAAATTCTAATCAATTGGCAATAATGTTACCAATTCTCCTTTTTTGTATTCTTCGACATTTTCAGGAACAATTAATAAACTGTTGGCTACAGCAAAAGTATTAAGCATTGCAGAACTTTGCCCGTCTAAAACTGTAACATTCGTTTCGTCGTATTTTGCTTTTAGAAACAATGTTTTTCCTGTGCTATTTTTAATTTCAGAATTTAGCTTTCGAATTACTTTTGTTTTATGAATTTCAGAAAAACCTACTTTATTTTTTATCGCTGGCTGCACATAAATATAAAAGTTTGTTAACGATGACGCTGGATTACCAGGTAATGCAAAAACCATTGTCTCATCTTTAGATCCAAAAAACATAGGTTTTCCTGGCTTTTGATTAATTTTATAAAAAAGCTCTTTAACACCATTCTGCAATAATGCTTCTTTGACAAAATCGTAATCTCCTACTGAAATACCTCCTGAAATTAAAACAATATCATTTTCTTTCAGAATACTTTTTAATGCTTTTTTAGTCGCTTTTAAATTATCTTTTACTCTGTAATTTTTTGTTTTTTGTATTCCGATAGTTTGCAGTGCAGCTTGAAGCATAACTGAATTACTTTCGAAAATTTTTCCTTTTTTTAATTTTTTGCCCGGCTGCACTAGTTCATTTCCTGTTACTAAAATGGCCACTTTGGGCTTTTTATAAACTTCAATTTCTGCAATTCCCAGACTTGCCAAAAATCCAATCCCTGCTGGAGTAATTAAAGTATTGGCTTCAAAAACGACCTCATCTTTAGCAATCTGTTCCCCTTTCGGACGAACATTTGATAACTTTTCAGGCATTGTGGCAATCAAAATTGAATCTTTATTGGCCATTACATGTTCCTGCATCACTACCGTATCAGCGTCATCGGGTACATAAGCACCGGTAAATATTCTGATTGCTTCAGTTGATTTCAGCTTTGTATTTGAATGATCTCCAGCCTGAGAAATCCCAACAACGTCATACTGATGCCGAATGCTGTGAATAAATGCATATCCATCCATAGCAGACTGACGAAACGGGGGCATATCTATTGGCGAAATTACTTTCTTTGCCAAAACATACCCTAAGGACTTACTTACCGAAATTACCTTTGTGGGCATTTTTTTGCTATTCGCCTCAATAATTGCTATTGCATCTTCTACTTTAATCATTCTTGTTATTTTTACAAGCAAGAAATACTTATTACAAATATAAGTATTTTTACTTAGTTAAATCAATTAAGTATTTATTTTTTTTTAAAATATAAATTTAGCTTAATTCTTTTAAATACAAGGAGAAAAAATCAAATAGCTTTTTAAGGTTGAAGAGTTTGATTTACTTTCTTTTAAAATTTCCTTTTGGAAGATAATACAACCATGCAAAACCAATAAAAAATAGTATTGCAGAAGCTATAAAGGCGGGAATTAATATTTCTTTATTATTATCTAAAGCATTATTTAATGAGGCATACAAAAGCCAGATTTGAATACTTACATTTAAAATTAAAATAAAAATAAGTGTCGAAAGTATATTATTCAGCTTGTTAGGATTAGCGCGATTCTGGCTTCGTCTAAAAGTACTCATATCTATAAATTTAAATTATACAATCTAGCTGTCTTTTTTTTCGATTAATGCTTTAACAAAAACAGCATTTTCTTTAAACACAACCTCTAACTGCGGTAAAGCTCTTGGCGGAGGGCCAGCAAGTACATCGCCTGTCATGGCATCAAATGAACCTTCGTGGCAAGGACAATGTATGATTCCGGTTCCGGGTTTGTAAAATACGGAACAGGAAAGATGCGTGCATTTTTGTTCGTAAGCTCTAAACTCGCCACTTTCTAAGTGAATTAAAATATAAGGAATTGTACTTCCTTCTAAAACAAAACCTCTAGTTCCTCCCACAGGAACATCTTCTTTATTGCAGATAAAATGTTCACCTTGCACATCTTCTTTTGGTAATAAAAAGGCTTTTGCGGTTACAAATCCGCTTCCTACCATTAATCCGCCGGAAACAAAAGTCAGGAATTTAGCAAAATCGCGTCGGCTGACCTGAGTTGATTCCTGTTTTTTTATGGGGAAATCTTTTTTCCAGTTTTTATTTAAATTATCTTCTTTTGACATGGATTTAGATTTAATATATTCTTAATTCATTACTTCCTTTTGGCATCATAATATTGACCTTTGTTTTTACTTTTTCTTTGCCAAAGATGAAATTATTAATTGGCGTACTATTTGGTCTTATTTCTTCAATTTGTTCTCTTGTGCCATAAAATAAAGCGCCACTAGGGCAAACTGTTGCGCACATTGGTTTTTTGCCAACGCTCGTCCTATCGTAACACATGGTGCATTTCATCATGAGATCGTATTCTTCTACTTTTTTTGGTACGCCAAAAGGACAAGCCATCACGCAGTTTGAACACCCTATGCATCTTTCTGTGCTTGCGGTATGTACAACACCAAATTCATCTTGCGAAATTGCATCTGCTGGACATACATTTGCGCATACAGGATCTTCGCAATGCATACAAACCTGAACAGTAGTTTGTATTGTCGATGAACGGTCTACATAATTTACGCTTATTAAAGTTTGCTGTCCATTGGTTTCACATTCAGCGCAGGCCATTTCACAAGCTTTACAGCCAATGCAGCGTTGCATATCTACAAAAAACTCTTCATTTGCATTAAAATTAGTCAAATTCATAACTTCACTTTTTTATAGATTAAATACTTGCATAAGCGTCAGATTCTTTAGCAGGTGGCGCTATTTTTCCCTGCGGTTCTAATAAACAAGCACAAACTTTAAACTCTGGTATTTTAGAAATTGGATCTAAAGTTCCAGGTGTCAATTGATTGGCAGATTTCTTTCCCGGCCAGTGATAAGGAATAAAAACAGTATCTTTTCGAATCGTTTCTACAATATTGGCAGGAAAAATTCCTTCTCCTCTTCTTGTTGCTACTCGAACTAATTCTCTTTGTTTGATTCCGTATTTCGAAGCTAATTCCGGATGAATTTCTACCATTGGTTCCGGAAACTGATCTACCAGTTTTCCAATTCTACGGGTTTGCGTTCCGCTTAAATATTGCGAAACCACACGGCCTGTTGTTAATGTTATTGGATATTCTTCATCGGTAACTTCACCCGGAAGTTTATAGGGCGCGGGATTAAAATGCGCTTTTCCGTCTGGGGTTTTAAACTTTTTATCTTCCCAAAGTCTTGGCGTTCCCGGGTGATCTTCTGTTGGACAAGGCCAGAAAACCCCCATATTATCTTCTACTTTTTTATACGTAATTCCGAAATAATCTGCTGTTCCGCCTTTTGAAGCGACGCGCAATTCGTTGAAGATTTCTTCGCTATTATCGTAAGTGAATTTATCTTCTTCACCTAGTCTTTTCGCAATTTCTAATAAAATTGAAGTATCTGTTCTGGCTTCTCCCGGAGGCGTAACCGCTTGTCTGATTCTAATTACTCTTCCTTCTGCAGATGTTGTTGTTCCTTCTTCTTCTTCCTGTAAAGATCCTGCCAAAACAATATCGGCATGACGGGCCGTTTCATTCAAGAAGAAATCGATACAAACGTAAAATTCTAATTTTTCTAATGCCGAACGTACATAATTATTATTTGGAAGCGAAACCAGCGGATTGAAACAAATCGAAATCAATCCTTTGATCTCTCCGCTATGAATGGCTTCTATAATTTCATAAGCAGTAAGTCCTTTTCCAGGTAAATCTTTTTCGTCGATTCCCCAAACTTCTGATATGTATTTTCTGTGTTCTGGATTTTCAATATCTCTGTTTCCCGGCAATTGATCGCATTTATGACCGTGCTCCCTTCCACCCTGACCATTTCCTTGTCCAGTAATGGTTCCGTAACCGCAATAAGGTTTTCCAATTCTTCCTGTTGCTAAAACAAGATTAATACATCCTACTACATTATCAACACCTTTTGAATGATGTTCAATTCCTCTGGCGTGCAATAAAAAGCTTGTTTTCGCTTTTCCCCACAACTCGGCAGCCGCTTTTATTTTTTCTTTGTCAATTCCTGTAATTTCTTCTGCCCATTCTAAAGTATAATCTTTAACGGCATCAATTGTTTCCTGAAATCCTGATGTATAATTATCGATAAAATCATGATCAAGCATATCATGATCTACCAGATATTTGAGCATTGCACCGTATAAAGCAGAATCTGTTCCGGGTTTTACATCGAGATGAATATCGGCAGTTCTAGCCAGCGGAATCATTCTTGGATCAATAACAATCAATTTTGCACCACGGTCTCTAGCTTTCCAAATCCAATGTGTCAGGGTTGGAAATGTTTCACTGATGTTGGCTCCTGTTACGATAATAACTTCAGCATATTCTAAATCAGAATAATTGTTTGAAGCACGATCTAAACCAAATGCCTTTTTATTTCCAGCTCCGGCGCTAACCATACAAAGTCTTCCGTTGTAATCGAGGTTTCTTGTTTTTAAAGCAACACGGGCAAATTTTCCAACTAAATAACTTTTTTCATTGGTTAAAGAAACTCCAGATAACATCGAAAAAGCATGCTTCCCGTACTTTTCCTGAATTCTTTTTATTTCAGAAATGGTTTTATCCATCGCATCATCCCATGAAACTTTTTCAAAACCTTTTCCTTCCACTCTTTGAATCGGATGCAAAAGTCGGTCTGGATGATTATTCTGCAAATATCTTTGAACTCCTTTTGGGCACAAACGACCTTCGTTAAACGGAAATTCCATCCAAGGTTCAAAACCTACGACTTTATTTTCTTTCACTAATAACTGAATCCCGCATTGCATTCCGCAAAAACAGCAATGTGTTTTTACAACGTTATCTGGTTCGTCTCGTCCAGCATAACCATCTAACGGCGCGTAATTTAAATGCGGTCCAAAATCATCTATTATTTTCTCTATTGCTACTGGTAGTTTTGCCATGCTTTTGTGTTTTTTTGTTTCAGGTTTTAAGTTTCAAGTTCTGTGCGGAACTTGAAAACTCAAATTTGAAACTTTTATAAATTTTGTCTTCAGGTTTTACGTTCAGTCTGGAACTTGAAACTTTAAACCTGAAACTTTTTAAATTATCCAAATAAATTTCCGCCTTCCAATCTGGCTTTTAAATGTGCTTGCGCTAAACGTGATCTTTTACCTTCTGGACTTAAATCTAAGTGAGAAGTTCCGTCTTCGTGAGTAAAATCAAAACCCAACTCTTTGGTTACGATTTTTAAATCGTTGATATGAAGCTTAGTTGCAAATTCTTCTCCTGTGTGCGGACAGACTGCCATTCCTTGCTTGATGCCTTCTTTTTTATAAATATGCGCCCCAATTTGCGCCGGACGCTGAATAATATGAAAGAATTTTCCAAATGGAATCCAAATCAAAAACATGATTACAGTTACGGCGTGAATTACGGCCAAGAAATCATATGCAAAACCTTTCATGAATTGATAGGAATAGGTCAAACATAATCCTGTTACAGAAATTGCGATTAATAAAATCAAAGGCAATAAATCACCTTCAAAAGTCTGCGTAGCAATTAACCCAGGATTGGTTAATCTTCTTCTCAAATAATAAACCGATCCAATAATTACAAGCCATGAAGACCAGTTTAAGGCATGAAATATTAAGAATGCAAGAAACGATCCTATTTCAAAATCCATCATTTTAAATCCGAAAAAATGTGCTTCGTAAATCGAAATAGAATTAGGAGCCAATGTAAAATGTATCCATCCAAATGTAAGCGGAATTGTTATGGCAAAAGCTGATATACATCCTAGGGCAATACAAAAATGGGCAAACCAGCGCCATTTACTTCTAGGATAAATAAACTTCTGAACGACAATATTCTGTACTGATTCTTTTCCCAGAAACCACAAATGAGAAATTATTTTTCCTGTAAAAAGAAATTTTAAACTTCTTTTAAAGTACATCCAAGTTGGCGGTCTTTGCAGCCAAATGGTATAACGATACACTATTCCAAAAAAGGCAAAAACGGTTCCGAATAAATAAGTAACCAATGCAGCGTCAAAGTTTTGTAATTGCCTTGAACCATAAAACACAAGTATAATTGTAAGTATAGATACTAGTGTTGCAACAAGTAAGGCTTTGCTATTATACGTTTTATTTTTCATTCTTCATTTTTAATTTAATAATAACTCCTTTAACTCGGTTTTTCGCAATTCTTACGATTGTAGAACCACCAATTAATACCTGTAGCGATTATAGTAAAGACAGTAAGACCAATAAAAAAATTATTTACAGTGCCATTAGCCGAAATATTGTTACCTATTAATTTTGAAAAGATAAATGGTCCAAATGCAGCAATTGCAGCGGTCCACCCAATTACACCAGCTGCCTGACGCTGATTTTCGGCAAAAATAATTGGGTATTGTCGAAATGTACCTGCGTTTCCAATTCCTGTAAAAAAGAACATCCCTAGAATTACGGCAACAAAAAGAGGAAATTGATCTAAGCTTGTTGGTGCCACTAATCCCTGCGTCACTAAAATTACCGAACCAGCTAAAATTCCTAAACCTGTTATGGTTGTTAGTATTGCTCCTCCAACTTTATCTGCCACAAAACCAAAAGCAACCCTACTGGCTGAACCAATTAAAGGTCCGTAAAAAGCATAAACCAAAGGATCTGGCGCATTTGGAAAATCTCCGTATAAAAACTTAATCATTAAAGGAAAAGTAGCAGATAATCCTGCAAAAGTTCCAAAAGTCATTAGATATGTAATAGTGCAATACCATGTATGTTTATTCGAAAATATATCCATCTGCTCTTTTATTGATGCTTTCATTGGTATGCTTCGCAAATAAAACCAACTTATAATAGCTAAAAGAATCAAAAAAGGAGCAAACCAAAATGCAGCAGACTGTAAGTAGATTGGTGTATTTTTAACCGCTGTATTTTCTGGACTAATTTTATTCAGTATTTTTTCTGCCAGTTTTGGATTTGCATTGGCAATTGCTTTTGCTTTTGCTTTTACGGGCAGCGAAACAAAAACTATTGTTTTATCTGTAGATTTAACTGCTGTACTTACAGAATCAACTACGTTTTGTTTTACGTTAGAAAGTATTTTTTTTTGTATTTCTCCATCAAGTGATGCAAAAACTTCTTTTTGTTTTTCTATGGCAACGTTTTGAAAAACTGTTACGGCTTCTTTAGAATCAATACTTGTAAATACTGCGGCCGTACCATAAATTCCGACACTTATAATAAGCGGCGTTACAAACTGTGCTATTGAAACTCCAAAATTTCCTATTCCGGCCTGAATTCCAAGTGCGGTTCCTTTTAATCTTTTTGGAAAAAACAGGTTTGTGCTTGGCATGTAAGATGAAAAATCGCCTCCTCCAAAACCTGTTGCAAATGCAAGTAAAGCAAAAACCCAAAAAGGTGTATTTACATTCATAATAGCAAAACCAATTCCAATTACGGGAATTAATTTAATTGCGGTTGCCACTGAAATCACATGACGTGTTCCATATATTGGTAATATAAAAGTATGTACGATTCTTAAAATACCAGCAGCCAAACCCGGAATTGCTGTTAGCCAAAAAAGCTGATCTTTAGAGAAACTAAATCCTAATCCTAGCAATTTAACCGCTATAACGCTCATCATAAACCAAGAGGCAAATGATAAGATCAATGTTAATGTTGTTATTATTAATGTTCTCCATGCTATTTTACTTCCGCCAGAGTTCCAAAACACTTCATCTTCCGGTTCCCATTTGTCTAACCAAGTTTTCATAATTTATTTTATTTAATTTATTTCTTCTATTTCTCTTGTAAAGTCAGGTGATTTGCTTCGCATTGCGCTTATTATTGTTCTGTGCATCCAAAGAAGGCATAACACCGAAACTATAAAAATGAAGATCCAAGAACTTGTCCACAACCCCGTATAATCGAGTAGGTAACCAAAAATGATCGGTCCGAAGAATCCTCCCAAACCACCAATTAAACCAACCATTCCACCCACAACTCCAACTTCATTTGGGAAGTATTCAGGAATATGTTTATAAACTGCGGCTTTTCCAATTCCCCATGAAATCCCTATCAGAATTACTAAAACCAAATAAACCCAGATATTGGCGCTAAATTTTATTTGTGTAACTCCCTGCGCCAGCAATTCTTTCTTTTTAACTTCCTGATTTTGTTTTACAATAATTTCCTGCCATGAATTTTTTTCTGGAAAAATAGAATTGTCATGATCCTGTATTATTTCTTTCTTATGGACAAGATGAGTTTTTCCATTTATCACAATTTTATCAGCCGAAACCTCTGTTACAATACCATTATTGTTTGCCATTACGCCAGGACCAGCTGTGAAAATTTCCATTTTTGGAAACATTAATAAAAAGCTTATTACTATTGAAGATCCTAAAACCCAATACATAACTTTACGGGCTCCAAATTTATCCGAGAGATAGCCACCAAAAGCTCTGATTACACCAGATGGCAGACTAAACATAGTTGCAAACATTCCGCCCATGACTAATGTTGTGCTGTAAACATTCATAAAATTGGGAAGCAGCCATTGTGAGTACGCCACAAAAAAACCGAAGACTAAAAAGTAGTAAGCACCAAAACGCCAAACTCTTACATTTTTAAGCGGAGACATTAATTCTGGAATTGTTTTTGAAACTCCGGGGTTGGTTTTATTTTTTGCAAAAACAATAAAAAGGATTCCTATTATTACCAACGTAAAGGCATAAATTACAGGAAGCATTTTCCAGCCATTTACTGGATCTTTTGCAGATAAAGCATTTAATAAAGTTGGCGCGAGAAAAGTGGTAATGGCTGCACCAGCGTTTCCCATTCCGAAAATCCCTAAAGCTCTTCCCTGCCATTCTTTTGGATACCAAATTGAGGTATATCCAATTCCAACAGCAAAACTGGTTCCGACTAAGCCAAAGAGAAAACTTAAAACTGCAAAACTCCAAAATGAATTTGCAAAAGGCAGTAAAAAAAGCGGAACTGAACATAATAAAAGCAAGGCTGAAAAAATAATTTTACCACCGTATTTATCTGTCAAAATTCCAATTGGCAATCTGAATATTGAACCTGAAAGAATTGGAATTCCTAAAAGCCAGCCCGTTTCGATAACTGTAAAATTAAAAATCCCTTTATCTACTAAAAAAGTCACCAAAACTCCGTTTAATGTCCAACAGGCAAAACACATTGTAAAAGCAAGTGTATTAAGGAATAAAATTTTGTGAGATTGGGATAAATTACTCATAAACCTTTTTATTGATTACTAATTAAGCATAGAGACCTTTAATCTATTATTATGAGCAAAATTACCTCCTCCTTTTCTCAGTAAAAATGATATATATCATATTAAAGACATTTTTATCTTATTTAAAAAAAGCATCCTAAATAGCAATATTTGAAGCTTTATGAGTGAAGAAGTTTGGGGCTACTTGTACATGCCAATTACAGCACAAGCACACCTACATTTTTAAAAAATGCGGCTCATTTTTACATTTTCAATTATGCAATAAATTGACCTTCAAAAAGCTTATCATTTTTACAATAAAATTTTAAACGAAATCTAAAAACAGCTGTTTTTGATATATCTTCTATCACAATTCTAATTAGTTAAGAATTTAAAAAGCAAAAAACATAAGTATAAATACTACAATTTCAGCGTTTTCATGAAATTTATTTTAACATTTTCACGAATGTTAAATATCTGGGAAATCCCATTAAAATAAGGCACTAACAAAAAATTATTATCTCCTAAAGCTCTTCTTGAAGGATATTTTTCAAAAAAAACTCCACAAACTTTTGGTTTTTATTATATAAAATTTAACTTTGTCTATAGGATTAGTAGAGTTTAAAATAATATTTCAAACCTTAAAAACTATTATTGTGAAAACAACAGAGAGCATATCGCGTTACAATCTTCGTAAAAATTACACTTATAGCACTATTTGTTATATGTGTATCTGTTGTTAATTACCTACTTATTTTGTTTGCCTTTAGATTTCATATCGAAGCAAATCTTTTAAAATCACCACCAAAAATATTTACTGAATTTAACCAAAGATCTCTTCCGATGCATTATTTGCATTGGGGTCAGATTCTTGAAACTGTTTCTATTATTCAAATAATTAAATAAATAACTAACAATTAAAAAACTAAAATGAAAACAATGCAAAGCTGTTGCTGTAAATAAAAAAAGCCATTTCTGCGGCAACAGAAATGGCACGGCTTAAAGAACATTTATCACTAAATCAAGAACACTTTTTAGAGTGCTGTATTAACAGTGCTCAGGGCGTCTTGTTAATTACTTAAAACCAACACAAAGAAATGAAAAAAAAGTTAAACATACACATACTGCTGTTTCTACTCTTCATAACGGCAGGAATACAAGCCCAGAATACCACCCCGCTCATTCAATCTAAACTAGACGGAACCGTTGTAGATGATATTACAAATCAGCCCATTATAGGTGCTTCTGTAACCATTAAAGGAACAACTCATGGTGTTGTTACGGATGCAGAAGGAAAATTTTACTTTCAAACGGGGCAGAAATTTCCCTACACATTGATCGTAAGTTACATTGGATATAAAAAACTGGAAATCATTGTTGAGAAAAATCCAGTTATTATTAATCTTAAAGAAGAGCGCCAAGAACTAGACGAATTGGTAGTTGTGGGTTATGGAACTCAAAAGAGAAAAGATATTACAGGATCTGTAGCTTCGGTTCCAAAAGCCAATTTATCTCAAGTAACTTCTTCGGCAGATAATCTTTTAAGAGGCGCTGTAGCGGGAGTTGTAGTTACACAAAGTTCAGGTCGTCCGGGTGCTTCTTCAAGTGTTCGCATTCGTGGAGGAAACTCTATTACTGCTGGTAACGAACCGCTTTATGTTGTTGACGGAATTTTAATTTACAACGATAATAGCAATAGTGGCGCTGGAGTAACTTATGCTGGGGCAACCGTAAACGTTCTTTCAACCATTAATCCTGCTGATATAGAATCTATTGAAGTTCTAAAAGATGCTTCGGCAACAGCGATTTATGGCTCTCGAGGTGCAAATGGGGTTGTAATTATTACGACTAAAAAAGGAACAAAAGGTCAAGATAATATCTCGTACCAAGGTTATTTTGGATTCCAGAATATTTCAAAGAAATTGAGATTAATGAATGCCAGCGAATGGGCAAGTTTAAGAAATGATGTTCAGGCAAGTATTGGCCAAGCTCCTTCTTTCTCTCCTGAACAAATTGAAGCTTTAAAAACTTCTGGAAATTATGATTGGCAATCGGCAGCATTTGTAACTGCAGCACCTGTTCAAAACCATAATTTATCTTTTTCAGGCGGTGACGAAAAATCAAGATATGCAGTTTCTGCAGGATATTTTGACCAAGATGGTATTGTTTTAGGATCTGATTTTAAACGTATTTCTCTTCGAGCCAACTATGAAAGAAACTATTCTCAGAAATTCAAATTTGGGGTAAATGCCAATTATACCAACTCGATTGCAAATGGTGTGGGCACAAATGGCGGCGCGGGAGCTGGAAGGAACCCAAATCCATTGGTTAGCGTTGTTTTAACTGCTCCAGTTGTTCCAATCAAAAATGCAGATGGCAGTTACAATGTAACAAATAATCCATATGCAACTTCTGTAAATGGTTATGTTCCGAATCCCATTAACGATTTGGATAACACAACCAACGAAACCAAATTAAATAGAATTCTAACTAGTTTATTTGGCGAGTATAAATTCAATAAAGAATTGACCGCAAAAGTAGCTGTAAGCGGTGATGTTTTAAATACAAAACAAAATTATTACGCGCCTTCAAACACTACTACAGGTGCGGGAACAAAAGGTTTGGCTTCTATTGGAGAAAGATTGGTAAGTTCTGTTCTGAATGAAAATACGCTGAATTATAATACTCATTTTGGCGAAGATCATAAGTTTTCTGCTTTAGGAGGTTACACCCTTCAATATACAAAAGGCGAAGTTGTAAATGCTGGAGCGCAGACTTTTGTTAATGATGCCAATACGTACAATGCCATTCAAGATGGTGTTCCTGTAAAACCATATAGTGACGCTTATGAAAGTGTTCTGAAATCTTGGCTTGCGAGAATAAATTATTCTTATAAAGGAAAATACAACTTTACACTTTCTGGACGTGCAGACGGTTCTTCAAGATTTGGTTCAGAATCGCTTTGGGGTTATTTTCCTTCTGCAGGATTTTCTTGGAATATTACTGATGAAGAATTCGCAAATAATATTAAAGGTGTGACAGAAGCTAAACTGAGAATTACAGCAGGAACCACAGGAAATCAAGAAATTGGGAATTATCTTCCGTTAGCTTCAATGGGATCTGTAAACTATTCTTTTGGAGGAACATTATACACAGGTTTAGCTCCTACCCGATTGGCAAATCCAGATTTGAAATGGGAAAAAACAAATCAGTATAACGTAGGATTGGATTTATCATTATTAGACCGAAAAATCAATTTTGTTTTTGATGTTTATTACAAAAAGACCAAAGATTTATTAATCAACGTTCCTGTACCATTGAGCTCGGGTTATGCAACAGTTCTTCAAAACATTGGTGGAGTTGAAAATAAAGGTTTTGAAGTTGGTTTAACAACTGAAAACATAAAAACAAAAAACTTTGCATGGAATTCGAACATCGTATTTTCTTTAAACAGAAATAAAGTTACCGAAATCGGAAATGGTGTAAACGAGTTTTTTCCTGTAGTGCCAAACGGATCTTTACTACAGCAACAACCCGTAATTGTAAAAGTAGGATTGCCTTTAGGGACTTTTTGGGGATATAGAACCAACGGAATTTTCCAAACTCAGGAAGAAGTTAATACTCAGCCAAAAATTAACAGTTTGGCCAACACAAAAGTTGGAGACAGAAAATATGTCGACACAAACGGAGATGGCGTAATTACAGCTCTTGACAAAGGAAATCTAGGCACTTCTCAGCCAAAATTTGTTGGAAGTTTCAGTAACACGATTTCATACAATGATTTTGATTTGAATTTCTCTTTTCAAGGAGCATACGGCGGAAAAATCTTTAATGCTTTAAACCAGCAGTTAGAAATTTCTACACTTGGAACCAATGCGGCTGCAACTTTAAATGACCGCTGGACACCGACAAATCCGAGTAACGAAATTCCGAGAGCTTCTAGTTCACCACTAGGAATTGTTTCTGAACGCTATGTAGAAGATGCTTCTTTCCTCAGATTAAAATTAATCACATTAGGATACACTTTACCTAAAAGCGTTTCTAAAAAACTGGGAACAAAAAGCGTAAAAGTCTATATCTCAGCAGAAAACTTAATTACATGGACAAAATACACTGGCTACGATCCAGAGGTAAGTTCATACGAACAAAACAACTTATATCCGGGAATTGATTTTGGCTCTTATCCAAACTCCAAAACATTCATCTCGGGCTTGAACGTAACTTTCTAAGTAAAAAAATATCAAAATGAAAAAGATCATTATAACATTCCTTTTAAGTGCCGGCCTATTGGCATCGTGCGCTGATCTAGAGGTAACACCTACCTCTTTTGTAACCGAAGACAATTATTTTGTCACTCAAGATGATGCTACTGCAAGTGTAACTGCTGTTTATGCTTCCTTAAGTCTTGATCCAGGCGAGCAGAGTTTGTTTGGAAGAAACCTTTATTTCTTAACCGATATGGCTTCAGATTATGCGGCGGCAGGAGTTTCGGCAACCAATCCGCAAGTTAGAGCTTTGAGCAGTTTAACGCATGATGCTACGTCAGATCGTGTTCAAGTGGCTTGGAGACAAATCTATAACGGAATCAATAGAGCCAATGTTTCTATTGATAATATTCCGAAAGTATCAGGTTCAGATATTATTAAAACTAGACTAATTAATGAAGCTAAATTTATTAGAGGCTTATTATACTTTCAGGCAGTTCGTCTTTGGGGCGGAGTTCCGATTGTTTTGCACGAAGCGACTTCAATCAATTTGGGAGATTTAAAAACAAATCGTTCTACAGTTGACGAAGTTTACAATCAAATCATAAAAGATTTGACAGATGCTGAAGCCCTTCCTAAAACATATACAGCAACTGATGCTGGACGCGCTACATCGGGAGCTGCAAAAGCGATTTTAGCAAAAGTATATCTAACTAGAAAAGACTGGCCAAATGCTATCGCAAAATCGAGAGAAGTAATTAATGGCGGTTACGGATATGCTTTGTTTGAAGATTTTCAAGATATTTTCACTAAAACAAAAAAGAACGGAAAAGAGCATATTTTCTCGGTTCAATTTGAACCAAATCAAGCAGGAAACGGTTCTAGCGGAAGTACTTTTCAAGCCACTTCTTTTACTGGATTCACCGCAACAGAACCAGCAGATATTATCTCAGACGTTGCTTTGTTTTACGATATCTATGCTGCAGGAGATAAAAGAAGAGATGTTAGTTATGCCAAACAATTGCTTAATCCAGCAACAGGAACTCTATATACTTTTCCGAAACCAATTTTCAAAAAATATCTGGATTTATCCAATTTGGCTACTCCTGGAAACGTAGCGATCAACTTTCCTGTAATTCGTTATGCGGACATTCTTTTGTCTTTAGCGGAAGCGATAAATGAACAAGGCGGTCCAACTCCCGAAGCATACGAATTGATTAATCAAGTGAGAAGAAGAGCTTTTGGAAAAGCGATTACAACTCCAGACGCAACGGTTGATTTAGTCGGATTAAATCAGACCTCTTTTAGAGCGGCAATTCAGGAAGAGCGTAAAAAAGAATTTGTTCAGGAAGGGCAAAGATGGTTTGACTTAGTAAGATGGGGAACATTGGTTACCGAAGTGAAAAAAGTAACGGCTAAAAACTCGGTTTCAGAACGAAATAATCTTTATCCGATTCCGCAAAGCGAAAGAAATATCAATCCTGATGGTTTGCCGCAAAATCCTGGGTATTAATACCGACTGATATTTAAACACATAGAAACATAGATTTTAAATTATTAATAAAGAATGCAAAAGAGAAACTCCTTTCTCTACACATAGTTGCTATGTGAATTGAAATAAGTGAAACGCCTCTTATCGGCTCTAAAAGCTATGATTCTATGTGTTGAAAAAATAGATCATTAAAGAACCTTTTAACTAAAAAAACTATAAAACAATGAAAAATTTTAAAAATAGCATCGCTGTCAAAAGTCCAAAGAAAGGACTTTTGATTACAGCTTTCCTAATTGCACAATTGGGAATAGCACAGGAAAAAACTGAATTTAAAGGAGTAATCGGAAAAACTTTGGCTGATTCTAAAGAATATTGGCCAGATCCTGTAACTGCACCAAAAGGCGCTCCAAATATTGTTTGGATTCTTTTAGATGACGTTGGATTTGGGGCTACTAGTACTTTTGGAGGTTTAATCAATACGCCAACTTTTGATAATCTAGCCAATAACGGTTTACGTTATACCAACTTCCATACAACAGCAATTTGTGCTCCTACTCGCGCCGCTTTATTGACTGGAAGAAATTCAGGAAGAGTTCACGTAAGCGGATTTTCGCACACTATTTTATCTGCTGGTTTTCCGGGTTGGGACGGAAGAATTCCTTCTGATAAAGGAACAATTGCAGAGATTTTACGTGACAATGGCTACAACACTTTTGCAGTTGGAAAATATGGTGTTACACCAGATGAAGAAGCCTCAGATGCTGGTCCATTTGACAGATGGCCAACTGGAAAAGGTTTCGATCATTTCTACGGATTCTTAGGTTCGCAAACCGATCAATACAATCCTGATTTGGTAGAAGATCAAGTTCACATTAAACCTGACGGACGCCATTTGAATGAATTGATTACAGATAAAGCGATCGGTTATATTCAGAAACAGCAAAAAGCAGCACCTGGAAAACCATTCTTCTTGTACTATGCACCAGGCGCGGTTCATGCACCTCATCAAGTGGCTGAAAAATGGGTTGAACCATACAAAGGGAAATTTGATGAAGGTTGGGATGTTTACCGTGAAAAAGTATTGGCTAACCAAAAGAAATTAGGAATCTTTCCTCAAAATGCTGGACTACCAGATCGTAACGCTTTAATTACGGAATGGAAAAAATTAACTCCAGACCAAAAGAAAGTATACGCTAGATTCATGGAAGTTTACGCAGGATTCCTAACATATACCGATTACGAAATTGGAAGAGTTGTTGATTATTTAAAACAAAGCGGACAATTGGATAATACTTTAATCTTTGTTGCAATTGGTGACAACGGAGCCAGTAAAGAAGGAACACTGCAAGGAACAATCAATCAAAGTTTATTTGCTCAAGGAAAAACAGACGAAGAAAATTTCCAAAGCAATTTGAATAATATTGGTGAAATCGGAACGGCAAAAGGTTTAAATACCAATTATCCTTTAGGATGGGCACAAGCAACCAATGCACCTTTCAAAAATTGGAAACAAGACGCACAATCTGAAGGCGGAACTCGCAATCCGTTGATTGTTTTTTATCCAAACGGAATTAAAGATAAAGGCGGCATCAGAAACCAATACAGCCACGTAACTGATTTGCTTCCTACAACTTTGGCTATTGCAGGAATTAAAGCTCCAGAATACATCAAAGGAATAAAACAAGATATTATTCAAGGTTCTTCGTTCCAAGCTTCTCTAGATAATCCGAAAGCAGAATCATTGCACAAAGTGCAGTATTACTACATCTTCGGGAACAGAGCAATCTATAAAGACGGATGGAAAGCTTCTGCAGCGCATTTGCCAGATTCTTTCGCTGTGAAAAAATCTTTAGGAAGCAACGAAAAACCAGCTCCAAGCAATTTTGATACAGATGTTTGGGAGTTATACAATCTAAACGAAGATTTTAACGAACGTAATAATCTGGCGAAAAAATATCCTGAAAAACTAGCTGAACTTCAAAAATTATTTGACGAACAGGCCAAAGAAAACAATCTATATCCGTTGATTGACTGGCAGGATGTTTACAACAGAAGAATCCATAATACAGGTGCTGACAAAGGAAAAACAGTTTCCGACTTGATTAAACAGGCAACTAAACCTGGAGGAACCAACAATTAATATTACAGAACCTGCAAGGTTTTGAAAACCTTGTAGGTTTCTACTAAAAAACAAATACCTACAAGGTTTTCAAAACCTTGCAGGACATAAAACGAATAATTATGAAACGAGTAGATTATGAAATTATAGGAAAAAAGATTGTCGTGGGGATAATCTTGTTTTTAGTTCCGCTGGCGATTCTGGCTGGCGGATTAGCAGTAGTAAATCAATTTTTAAAATAAGAAATCATGGCAATAGTTCAAAAAGAAAAATTAACGAGAGACTTAACAATAAGTTTCTTCATTTATTCATTGCCGGTAGTGGCAATTTATCTGTATTTTAAACTAACCGGAGGAGCTATAAGTGAATCGCATATTACACTGCCTTCATTTTTAGAGTTTGCACAACCCGTTTTTGCTAATATCAGAACTTGGGGATTAACGGTATTTATGATCGTTTTAGGAATTATAGAATTTGCAGCAGGACTGTATGATGACGAATGGACAGGCGAAGAACGCAAAATTGACATTGTTTGTTTCTTAGCTCCAAAATTGCTTTTACCTCCTGTAATTGCTTTTTTTAGTTTAACAGCGTTGCCTTATTTATTGCCAAATCTGGCCAATTCATTATCATGGGTTCCGTTTTGGGGAGGATTTTTCTTAATCGCCATTGCCGACGATTTAACGCAGTATTGGTATCACAGACTGCATCATCAAGTTCCATTTTTATGGCGTTTTCATAGAACACATCATTCAGCTCCGTATATGGGAATGGCGATGGCTTCTAGACAAAACTTTATTTATACGGTTTTCTTCTCTCAGATTTATTTGACAGCGACTTTAACGTATTTAGGTTTAGGACTTCCTGCTTTGTTCGTTTTAGTAATCAAAAGTTTCATCACTTTGGGAGCACATTCAAGTATTCCGTGGGACAAACCTTTTTACAAATACAGAGTATTGCATCCAATAGCGTGGGTTTTAGAAAGACTGATTTCTACTCCTGCAACACATCAAGCGCATCATGCAGATACAAGTGGAGACGGTGTTGGACATTTTAAAGGAAACTTTGGAAATATGTTTTTTATCTGGGATATCATTTTCGGAACCGGATTAATAACACGTAAATATCCTAAAACATTCGGAACAAAATCATACAAACAAGAAGAATGGTACGCCCAGTTTCTTTGGCCAATTTTTAAATCTAAAAAAGAAGGGAGTTCTCTTGCTGAAGGAGTATTATCGCTTCCGTCAAAACCTAAGGCAGCTTTAGAAGAAACTCCGACTCCAGTTTTAGAACAAGTTTAATACTTCTTAAGATGAAAAATCAAATCTTAAAAACCAGTATAACAGCAATTGCCTTCTTTTGGGCAGTTGCTGCTTTTTCGCAAAATGAAAACCACAGTTCTTTATCCTTAGATTCATTTTATTCGAAAATAAAAAGTCAAAAGAATCCACAGATCGTTGATGCTAGAACTTCAGAAGAATTTGCTCTAAATCATATTGAAGGCGCTGTAAACTTTAATCTTCAATCTGAAAACTATATCCAATCTGTCGCTAAATTGGATAAGTCCAAACCTGTTTTTATCTATTCGATCGGAGCTGGAAGAAGTGTTGCTTTAGAAAAAGAGTTATTAAAAAATGGCTTTTCAGAAGCCTATAGTTTAGAAGGCGGAATTGCAAATTGGATTGGAAACGGAAAACCTTTTTATTCTAATCTAAAAAGCAAATTATCATTAGCCGAATTCAATAAAACTATTGCTGAAAATAAAACAGTTTTGGTTGATATCGGCTCAAAATACTGTGCCCCTTGCAAAAAGGTTAAACCGATTCTGGAAACCATCAGATCTGAATACGGTTCTAATTTAAAAATCATAGAAATTGAGCTAGAAGACAGTCCGCAGGTTATTGCCGATTTAAAAACAGTAAAAGTTTTTCCGACTTTAATCTTGTATGAAAACGGGAAAATTATTTTTAAAAAAGAAGGCATAACCGATTTGAAAAATGAAGTAGATGTTGCTTTAGCTAAATAATCAATAAACCCCAAAAATCATGGCAAACTTCAAATTCAATAAAAAGTTTTTAATTCCTATTCTCCTGATTTTTCTGATTGCAGCTTTTTTATTCTGGCCAATTAATACCTATGGAACCTTAATCAAAGAAGATCCAAAATTGACAGAAGGAAAAAAAGAATTTTTAGCTTCAAAACCTAAAGATTCTATTTCTGGTAAAAAGACCAATATCATTATACTTCTGGCAGATGATTTAGGAAAATATGACATTTCGCTTTACGGCGGAAAATCGATTCCAACTCCACAGATCGATTCGTTGGCAGCATCAGGTGCAACATTTACAGATGGTTACGCTTCGGCATCAATTTGTTCGCCATCAAGAGCGGGATTAATTACGGGAAGATATCAGGAACGTTTTGGGCATGAATACCAGCCAGGCGATCGGTATCCTAAAAACAATTTAGAATATTATGCTTTTAATTATCTAATTGAAACGGACAATTGGAAATTGAACGACAAAATCGATTATCCAACTGATGCTTCTATTGCAACGCAAGGACTTCCAAAATCGGAAATCACTTTTGCAGATTTGGCAAAAAGACAAGGCTACAGCACAGGAATAATTGGAAAATGGCATTTGGGCCACAACAAAGGCTTTTTTCCTTTAGATCGCGGTTTCGATTATCATTACGGATTTTATCAGGCTTTCTCGCTTTATGCTCCAGAAGATGATAATCCAGATATTATTAATCATCATCATAAAGATTTTACCGACAAAACCATTTGGGGTAAAGGTCGAGTTGGAATTGGACAGATTCGTCGAGATACCACAATTATTGATGAAAAAGCCTATCTAACCGAAAAATTTGCTGATGAAGCGAAGGCTTTTATTGATAAAAATAAAAACAAACCTTTTTTGCTTTATATTCCGTTCAATGCGCCCCACACGCCGTTTCAGGTTCGTAAAAAATACTACGATCGTTTCCCTAATGTAAAAGATGAAAACAAACGTGTTTATTTTGCTATGATTAGCGCTTTGGATGATGCCATTGGAAGAATTCGCGAAAAAGTCAAAAAAGAAGGATTAGAAGACAATACTTTAATCATTTTTGCAAGTGACAATGGCGGTGCCGATTATACTTTTGCTACAACAAATGCTCCACTTAAAGGCGGAAAATTTTCTCATTTCGAAGGTGGAATTAATGTTCCTTTTGCACTTTCATGGAAAGGAAAAATTAAGCCTCATACAGTTTATAAACAGCCTGTAAGCACTTTAGATTTTTTCACAACCATTGCTGCGGCGATCGGTTCAGATTTACCAAAAGATAGAATTTATGATGGTGTTGATTTGGTTAAAACAGTAAATGAAAATAAAGTAGCACACAAAGATTTATACTGGCGTTCTGGCGATGCAAAAGCTGTTCGAAGCGGCGATTGGAAATTAATCATTAGCGGAAAAACGCATGAAAAATGGCTTTATAATCTTGCAAAAGATAAATCGGAAACTAAAGACCTCTCACAACTAAATCCTGAAAAAGTAAAAGAATTAGAAACAGCTTTACAAACTTGGGAAAAAGGCTTAATCAAACCGCTTTGGCCTAATTTAACCTATTATGAATTCGACTTTGGAAAACAAAAGTACTTTGTTGATTTGTAATATCTAAATACAAATACTCAACTCCTGCAAGGTTTCCAAAACCTTGTAGGTTTGTTTTAACTACTCGAATAATTACTTAATACCTACAAGGTTTTGGAAACCTTGCAGGAAAACAAACATACAATGTCAACCTCAGCAAAATTTACTATTCACGAAGATTGGACCGTAGTAATTCTAGGCTTTCTTATTATTGGAATTTCGCTTTTTATATTTCTCCCAGAAATACCCGTTTTCAATTGGTCAAATACTTCCGATTTATTCAAAAATATATTTGATTTCACAAACCTAAAAGTCCTTTTTATACAATTTTTATATCTAATTGCTATTGGGGCTTTTGGTGTTTTTTTAATTGGAAAATCAGTCAAATCTTTTTTATTTACGTTTCCAATTGTTTATTTTTTAACATTGATTGCACTTATTCTGGCAGGAAATTCGGCAATAAAATCCATCAATTTAGAAGCTGTGATTTTCAGTTTGATAATTGGTTTAGCAATTGGCAATTTCTTCAAACTTCCAGAATGGTTTCGTGCTGCTTTATCAACCGAACTTTTTGTCAAAATCGGATTGGTTTTATTGGGAACGAGTGTTATTTTTTCTGATATTTTAAAAGCAGGTTCACTAGGTTTAATTCAGGCTTTAATAGTGGTTTTGTCGGTTTGGTATTTTGCCTTCTGGCTTTGCAAGAAATTAAAAGTCGATGACGAATTAACCATGATGATTTCAAGTGCTGTTTCTATCTGTGGCGTTTCGGCTGCGATTGCAACTTCTGGTGCGATCAAAGGGGACTCAAAAAAATTATCCTATGTAATTTCGATCGTTTTGGTGACTGCAATTCCAATGATGATTTTCATGCCTATTATTGCTAAATATTTTAATTTTCCTGAAGAAGTAACTGGTGCTTGGCTCGGAGGAAGCATTGATACTTCTGGTGCAGTTGTAGCTTCAGTAACTTTGGTTGGAGAAACAGCGTTAAAAATTAGTACAATTGTAAAATTTTCGCAAAATGTACTATTAGGATTAGCCGCTTTTGTTATTTCAATTTATTGGACGTACACCCATAACAATTCCTCTGAAGCGATATCTAAACCGACTTTAAAAGTCATTTGGGAACGTTTCCCTAAATTTGTTATCGGTTTTATCTTAGCCTCTATCCTATTTTCTTTTTTTATAAGCCCAGAAGTTCGAGATACTGTCAAGGACAATCTGAAAAACCTACAAGGAGTTTGGTTTGCATTGGCTTTTACAAGTATAGGCTTAGAAACCAATTTTAAAGATTTACTTCAAAACAATAGCAGGAAACCTTTATTTGCCTTCTTAATTGCACAATTATTCAACATTATTATTACCCTTTTCATTGCTTTTTTACTTTTCAATAAATAAAAAACCAATGAAAATTAACAACAAAACAATACCATGAATACCAAACTAAAAAACATTTTACTGTCTTTTCTTGCGTCTGGAACGGTTGTTTTTTACCAATCGAATGCACAGAATAATTCATCAAAACCAAATATTATTTTAATTATGGTAGATGATATGGGATATTCAGATTTAGGAAATTACGGTTCCGAAATTAGCACTCCAAATCTAGATCGATTGGCAAAAGAAGGAACACGCCTTCGCGAATTTTACAATAATTCCATCTGTGCGCCCACAAGAGCTTCTTTATTAACTGGACAATATCAGCATAAAGCTGGTGTTGGCTTTTTTGATGTCAATCTGGGTTTGCCAGCTTATCAAGGTTATTTAAACAAAGAATCTCTGACTTTAGGTGAAGTTTTTCGTTCGGGCGGCTATAGCACACTTTTATCAGGAAAATGGCATGTTGGTTCTGAAGATCAAGCACAATGGCCTAACCAAAGAGGTTTTGATAAATTTTATGGTATCTTAAAAGGAGCTTCTAATTACTTTGACACCAAACCTTTGCCTTTTGGAAAAACGCCTTATCCAGTAAAATTAATTCGCAATAATGAAGAGCTCCACCCAAAAGATGATTCTTATTATTTTACAGATGAAATTGGCAATAATGCGGTCACTTTCTTAGACGAACAAAACAAAGAAAATAAACCTTTCTTTTTATATCTAGCTTTTACAGCTCCACATTGGCCATTACAGGCAAAACCAGTTGATATTGCAAAATATAGAGGCAAATTTGATCAAGGTTGGGATGTTTTAAGAGAAAAACGAATTGAGAAATTAAAAGCTAATGGCATCCTGCCCGCAAATCAAACTGTTTCGCCAAGAGATCCTGAAGTTCCAGAATGGAGCAAACTGACTTATGACGAAAAACAATTCTGGAAAGCCAAAATGGAAGTCTATGCTGCAATGGTTGACAATATGGATCAGAACGTAGGCAAAGTTTTGAATAAGCTAAAAGAACTGAAAAAAGACAAAAACACACTAATTATTTTTATTTCTGATAATGGTGCTCAAGGCGGATTTAATACTTACAATCCGCTAGGGAGAGGTTTAGTTCGAAATGACGGACCTGTAGGTTCTTCTGGTTCTTTTGATTATCAGGAACAAAACTGGGCCTATTTATCAAATACTCCGTTACAGAATTATAAAAACAATATGCACGAAGGTGGTTTCAGCTCGCCATTTATCGCTTGGTTTCCATCCAAAATTAAAGCGGGAAGAATCGATAAAGGAACTGGGCATATTATAGACCTTGCTCCTACTTTTTACGAATTGGCCGGAATTGAATATCCTAAAACTTTAAATGGTGTAAATTCTAATCCGCTTGCTGGTAAAAGTTTGTTGCCCGTATTATTCGACAATGCTTCCGAAGTAAACCGTGGGGTGCCTTTATTTTGGGAAAGAGCTGGAAACAGAGCCGTTCGTGAAGGAAAATGGAAGCTGGTTTCTATTTATCCTTCTTATGAATGGGAACTTTACAATCTTGAAATAGACCGAGGGGAAACTACAAATGTGGCAGCTCAAAATCCTGGAATTGTAAATGAGCTTTCTGCGAAATATTTTGATTGGGCAGATAAAACAGGGGTTGTCGAATATAGCAAATTCAAACAAAAAGGAGAATTGATTCCGGGCGCTGCTGCTAAGAAATAATTTAAGCTTTTAAGAAATTCAACTTTTTTCGAATTAGGGAAAGCACTAAAAGACCTAAAAAGTAAGCCTAACATCTTTTTGTTACTTATTTATTAGGTCTTTTTATTTCAAAACAAATCTAAAATGCCATAATTCTAACTTTTATTTGCAACTTAACAGAAAGATATTTCTCTGTATATGAGCTGTTTGAATTAAATTTATGAATAACTTTAAGGAATCAAAAAATATTTTATAAACCTATTAAAACTAAAAAAATGGCCGAAACAAAACCACAACAGACCGCATTAGGCGATGTTGCAGCAAGACAGCTCGCAATAGCAACTCGTACCGTTCCGCAAATTGGAACCGTAACACCAAGATGGCTAACCCATTTATTGCATTGGACTCCAGTAGAATCGGGCGTATTTCGTTTAAACAAAGTTAAAAATGCCAATCATATCGAAGTAGATTGCTCTGCTCGTGACGAAAGAGTTTTACCCAACACTTTTGTTGATTATATTGATAATCCGAGAGAATACAATCTTGCTGCCGTACAAACCATTGTCGATGTCCATACCCGTGTTTCTGACTTATACAGCAAACCATACAACCAAATTTCAGAGCAATTACGTCTGGCTATCGAAACGATTAAAGAACGCCAAGAAAGCGAATTAATAAACAATAAAGATTATGGATTATTAAGCAATGTGGTGCCTTCTCAAATTATTAAAACAAGAACTGGAGCGCCAACTCCCGATGATTTGGATGAATTGCTTACTAAAGTCTGGAAAGAACCTGGATTCTTTTTACTTCATCCGCTAGCCATTGCAGCTTTTGGCCGTGAATGTACTCGTCGTGGGGTTCCTCCTCCTACTACCTCTTTATTTGGATCTCAATTTTTAACTTGGCGAGGAATTCCGCTTATTCCTTCAGACAAACTGCCAATTAAAAACGGAAAATCTAAAATCATTTTACTGCGTACAGGCGAAAGCCGTCAAGGCGTAATCGGGTTAATTCAGCCGGGGTTGCAAGGCGAACAATCTCCTGGATTATCGGTTCGTTTTATGGGAATCAACGAAAAAGCAATTGCTTCTTATCTAGTTTCACTTTACTGCTCTTTGGCTATTTTGGTTGACGATGCCATAGCTGTATTAGAAGATGTAGAAATAGGAAAGTATCATGAGTACAAATATTAACAACAACGGTTTACCAAACATCGACGATTTGCAGCATTTGGCAAATGAGCTGTTCAAAGCCCTACCCAATGAGTTTCCAAAAGAAATTTCGTTGAGTCCAGACAAAGCTGAACATCCTCGTGCAACAAAGGTTGCTGAAACAATCTTGCAAACAGGAAATATTGCTTCATTAGATCAAATTCCTTTGGCAGTTCCGTCGAATGTGCAACCTACTCAGCATTCCTTTAGTGGGTTTGGCGCTTCTCCTTCCGCATCCACTTACCAAAACACAGGAGCTTTCGCTTTACCGCCAAATGCTGGGGCAGGATTTGACCCAAAAGGCGAAAAGAGTTCTTCAGGCGTTCAGGAAAACCACGATTTAAATATGGATGATCCACATACCGGTTTTCATGATATTAATTTGAATAATGGAAATCCGCAGCTGAATGAAGAATCTGCTTTTTCGCCATTGTCTCTCAACAATCAATACCTGCCTTTTCAAACAGAAAATTCTTCATTTGAAATTGAATTGCAGGCTGCATTAGCTTTTGTTGATACGCAATTTAAAAAACGAGAAGATTTTCCGTTCAACGAAAATGAAACGGCAACATCGTATTATTTTTTAGAGCAGAATCCTTTTGCATTTGATAGAAAAAGTAACAATGTCATCGTCGGAAATTCTTTTCATCCTAAAGAAACTAACCTTTTCAAAGGACATCATTTTAATGCCGAATTAGTAAAAAAGGATTTTCCGATTCTGAGAGAAACTGTAAACGGAAAGCCCCTAGTTTGGTTTGATAATGCGGCGACAACGCAGAAACCGCAATCAGTTATTGACAGAATTGCGTATTTCTACGAACACGAAAATTCGAATATTCATCGTGCCGCACACGAATTAGCAGCTCGCGCGTCTGATGCGTATGAAGCCGCCCGTGAAAAAGTAAAAACCTTTTTGAATGCCAGTTCGGCAAACGAAATTGTTTTTGTACGTGGCGCCACAGAAGGAATTAATCTGGTTGCTTCAACTTGGGGAGATCAGAATTTAAATTCTGGTGATGAAATCATTGTGAGCAATTTAGAGCACCACGCGAATATTGTTCCGTGGAAACGTCTGGCTGACAGAAAAGGATTGAAACTAAGAGTTATTCCTGTTGATGATGACGGTCAGATTTTATTGGATGAATATGCAAAACTACTAAATCCGAGAACTCGATTAGTTGCTTTTACTCAAGTTTCGAATGCACTAGGAACTGTAACTCCTGCCAAAAAAATAGTTGAAATGGCACACGCTGCCGGAGCAAAAGTTTTGATTGATGGTGCACAGTCTGTTTCGCATATGAAAGTAGATGTTCAGCATTTAAATCCAGATTGGCTGGTTTTCTCTGGACACAAATTATTTGGTCCAACAGGAATCGGCGCTTTATACGGAAAAGAGGATTTACTAAACGAAATGCAGCCGTATCAATCTGGCGGAAACATGATTCAGGATGTAACTTTTGAGGAAATTAAATACCACAAAGCTCCGAATCGTTTTGAAGCTGGAACAGGAAATATTGCCGATGCCATTGGTCTTGGTGCCGCTATTGATTATGTAACAAAACTGGGAATTGAAGCAATCGGTCAGTACGAGCATTATTTATTGGAATATGCTACAAACCTTTTAAAACAAATTCCAGGTGTTAGATTAATAGGAACTGCCAAAGATAAAGCCAGCGTTTTGTCCTTTAACCTTCAAGGCTACTCAAACGATCAGGTCGGACAGGCCTTGAACAAAGAAGGAGTTGCAGTAAGAACTGGACATCATTGTGCACAGCCTATTTTACGCAGAATGGGAGTCGAAACTACGGTTCGACCTTCATTGGCATTTTACAACACAACTCAGGATGTAGATACTTTTATTAAAACCTTATGGGAATTGAAAAAAGTTAAATTCTAAAAAAAATGAGTCAATGCTATTAAAACACTGACTCATAAGAAATAGTTACTTTTTTTGATATTTTAAGTAATTATAACCAAAAGGCGATTGTTTAAAAACAATCGCCTTTTTTTAAGTTACAAAAAAATCTTCTACAAATAAAGGTCGCTCTATAAATTGCAGATAGACTATTTTTATGTTTTTTATATTTAAAAGTTACCGCTCCAGCAGAGCGACATAATCTATACTCTATAAACATTTTTTATATTTCGCCTCACCGAGGCTCTTGTTTTGAAGGTAATAACATTTAATCTATAAATATTTCGTCCCTTCCGGGACTTACCCTCTCAAAAAAACAACTTCTTAATTTTTAAACTCATTCAAAGATTTCTCGATAATCTCAAGACATTCTTTAATCTGCTCTTCGGTCATTACCAAAGGCGGAGCCAGCCTGATTTTATTTCCGTGGGTTGGTTTAGCCAATAATCCGTTGTCTCTAAATTTCAAGCAGATTTCCCAAGCCAGATCAGATTCTTCATCAGTGTTGATTACAATTGCGTTCAAAAGTCCTTTTCCTCGAACCAGCGTAATTAAATTATTCTTTTCAGCAATTTTATTTAATCCTTCTCTTAAAATAACCCCTAAACGTTCTGCATTCTCAGCCAGTTTTTCGTCTTTAATAACCTCAAGAGCCGCAATAGCAACAGCTGCTGCAACAGGATTTCCTCCAAAAGTAGATCCGTGTTGTCCCGGTTTAATCACATTCATGATTTCGTCATTACACAAAACAGCCGAAACTGGATAAACGCCACCAGAAATTGCTTTTCCTAAAATCAAAACATCTGGCTGCACATTTTCATGATGAACGGCTAATAGTTTTCCCGTACGCGCAATTCCCGTCTGAACCTCATCGGCAATAAAAAGTACGTTGTGTTTTTCGCAAAGTGCTTTTGCTTTCGCTAAATAACCTTCAGAAGGAACATAAACTCCTGCTTCACCTTGAATTGGCTCAACTAAGAATCCTGCAATATTTTTAGATGAATTTAAAGCATTTTCAAGAGCTTCTAAATTATCATATTCGATTTTGATGAAACCATCAGTAAAAGGTCCGAAATTTTTGCGTGCTGTTTCATCATTAGAAAATGAAATGATAGTTGTAGTTCTTCCGTGAAAGTTATTTTCGCACACAATAATCTGTGCCTGATTTTCTGGAATTCCTTTTACTTCATACGCCCATTTTCTTGAAATTTTCAAGGCTGTTTCAACTGCTTCGGCACCCGTATTCATTGGAAGAACTTTATCGAAACCAAAATAGTTCGTTACATATTCTTCGTAGTTTCCTAATTTATCATTGTAAAAAGCACGCGAAGTCAAAGTCAGTTTTTGCGCCTGCTCAACCATTGCGTTCACAATTTTAGGATGGCAATGGCCTTGATTTACCGCAGAATAAGCAGATAAAAAATCATAATACTTCTTCCCGTCAACATCCCATACATATACGCCTTCTCCACGCTCTAAAACTACAGGAAGCGGGTGATAATTATGAGCTCCATATTTGTTTTCTTTTTCGATCAAAACTTCTGATTTTGACGAAAGTGTTTTTTCTGTACTTATCATAATATGCTTTTTATTTCCGCAAAAATATTAAAATTAAACAAATAACAATTCGAAAAACAAAGTTTTGACTTAAATATAACAAAATAAAAGTCAAAACTTAAAAATTACCATCTATAAAAAGGCATATTTATTTTTTCGAGAAGTTTGATTAGATGACAGTTTATTAAAAAAAAGAATTACTTTTATGAATCGCAAAAGACTCAATTTAAAAACGATTTTTACTGAATGGAATTATTAGACGAATTTGATATTAGTATCCTAAAAGAATTAGAAAAAGACGGAAGAATGGCCTTTTCTGCTATCGCTACTAATCTTAAAATATCAAATACAATGGTGCATCAGCGTATTAACAGAATGATTGAACAAGGTGTAATTGGTGGCATCAAACCCATTATTCAAGAAAAGAAGATAGGCTACGACTGGGCTTCTTTTACTGGGCTTACACTAAACAAAGATTCTGATTCTGAAAGAATTATTGAAGCCCTGAAAGAAATTCCTGAAATTACCGAATGTTATTATGTAACAGGTTCTTTTACGCTCTACATAAAAATCATAGCAAAAAATCATGAACATATGCGCCGCATTCTTTATGAAAAAATCGACGGAATACCTGGTATTGACAAGACCGATTCTATTGTAGAATTGGGCTGTGCTTTTAAACGAAACATATCATTATAAGAGAAAAATATTCTTTTAAAATATAGGCTACAAACCTCACAAGAATTTACTTGTGAGGTTTTTTTGTAACATAATATTTCTGATATTTGTTAAAAATTGAAGAAATCATGAAAAACTCCATAATCATTTTATTCAGTGCAATCTTATTTTCTAATCTTATGAATGCGCAATTAAAACCAGTAAAATACACAGAAGGAAGCCAGCAGCTAAATGGCTTATTTATAAAATCTGCTAAAAAAAGCAGTAACAATCCAGGAATCTTACTTTTACCAGCATGGCTAGGAATTGATAATGCTTCTAAAGGAATCGCAGAAGAATTATCTAAACTGGGCTATCACGTTTTTATCGCTGATATTTATGGCGAAGGAAATTATCCTAAAAATACTGGGGAAGCAGGAAAACAGGCTGGTTTTTATAAAACTAATTTCGAAGCTTATCAAAAACGTATTGACGCTGCTTTGAAAGAATTAGTCAAATCTGGTGCAAATGCTGACAATATTGTTGCTATTGGATATTGCTTTGGCGGAAGCGGTGTTCTTGAAGCTGCTCGCGGACATTTGAATGTAAAAGGCATTGCTTCGTTTCACGGTGGTTTAGGAAAAGATGCGAGTAGAAAAAATGAACCAATTTCTACAAAAGTTCTTATTTGCCATGGAGCTGATGATCCGTTTGTTTCAAAAGACGAAATCGCAGCTTTTCAGCAGGAAATGCGTGATGGAAAAGCAGACTGGGAAATGATTTATTATGCAAATGCGGTTCACTCTTTTACAAACCCGGAAGCCGGAAATGATAATTCTAAAGGCGCAGCATATAATGCTGTTGCAGCAAAAAGATCTTTTGACCATTTACAGCTTTTCTTAAACGAAGTCCTGAAAAAATAATTAAAAAACTACCAGAACAAATCAATTAACATAAACCAATGTCACATAATAAAATTAGAGAAGACAAAACTTGTCTAAACTGCAGGCATGTTGTTGAACAAAAATACTGCCCAAACTGCGGACAAGAAAACAGCGATAGCCGAAAAACTTTTCATCATTTATTTGTTCATTTCTTTGAAGATTTGACGCACTACGAAAATGCTTTTTGGAAAACAATAAAAAATCTGCTGTTCAAACCGTCTACACTTACAAAAGAATATCTTTCAGGAAAACGTTTGTCTTATCTTGCACCGGTTCGGCTTTACATTTTTATAAGTTTTATTACATTTTTGTTAATTGCAATGTTTCCAAACAATGTAGGTGAAAAAATTGATAAAAGTGAAGAAGCGCTTAACAAAGAACTCTCTAAGGCTACTGACAGTCTAAATATAAGCAGAAAGGACGACAAAAGATATTTCCATTTTAAAACGATGAAAGAACTTGATTCGATTCAGAAATATGGAAAAGAAAGCGAGAAGCTAAATGCTTCCTCTTATTGGTTTTCTGAAAAAGCAATACACGTAACGGAAAAATATACTAAAAAAGAGATTTATGAAAAATTCGTTGAATCGTTCTTTCATAATCTTCCTAAAATCCTCTTTATAATAATGCCGTTTTTTGCTTTTTTCTTGTGGCTTTTCCATAATAAAAAAAGATGGTATTATTTTGATCATGGAATTTTCACACTCCACTATTTTTCTTTCCTATTACTAATTTTTCTCATCATGTTTATCATCGATAGAGTAATTGGTCTTTTTGGAGAAGATAGTCCGCTGTCTTTTATATCATCAATTACAACATTTGCAGGAACCGTTTGGATGTGCTATTATTTTTACCCTGCACACCACCGTTTTTATGGCGAGTCGAGAATAGTGTCTTTTATAAAAAGCTTTTTATTGTTTATAATAAATTCTCTTTTTATCCTATTTTTACTCACTTTATACGTTCTTTATACCTTTATTAATTTACACTAACTATAAGAAATGAAAAAATTACTCATTTTATTTTTAATTGTTACTGCGTATTCTTGCAAAACGACGCAGTCGACAGCATCCAAAGACAATTCGGATCCATCAAAATATATTAAGGCGATTAGCGAAAAAGATCTTAAAACAATGCTTTATACCATTGCTTCAGATGAAATGGAAGGACGCGAAACTGGTTCTAAAGGACAGAAAAAAGCAGGTCTTTATATGATCGAGCAATACAAAAAAAGCGGGATCTCTTTTCCAAAAGGAGCTAAAGATTTCTACCAGCCTGTTCCTGCAACATTTATGAATGCAAGACGCAATCAAAACCTTCCTGATTCAGAAAATATCTGGGCTTATATTGAAGGTTCGGAAAAACCAAATGAAGTTTTGGTAATTTCTGCGCATTATGATCACGTTGGCATTAAAGATGGCGAAGTTTACAACGGAGCTGATGATGACGGTTCTGGAACTGTAGCAGTTATAGAAATGGCGAAAGCTTTTGCTAAAGCTAAAAAACAAGGTCACGGTCCAAAACGTTCTATCTTATTTCTGCATGTAACTGGCGAAGAACATGGCTTACACGGATCACGTTATTATTCTGAAAATCCATTATTCCCAATCGAAAATACAATTGCCGATATCAACATCGATATGATCGGACGCCGTGATGTTGAGCATTCAAATACAAACAACTACGTTTATGTAATTGGTGCTGACAGATTATCATCTGATTTACACAATGCTGTTGTCTCTGAAAATAATAAATACATCAAAATGGACTTAGATTTTAAATTTAATGATCCAAAAGACCCAAACCATTTCTATGAGCGTTCTGACCATTACAACTTTGCAAAACACGGTATTCCAGCTGTTTTCTTCTTCAATGGTGTTCATGAAGATTACCACGGAAAAGGTGACGAGCCTCAAAAAATTGAATATGACGCTTTAACCAAAAGAACAAAACTAGCTTTTGTCGTAGCTTGGGATTTGGCTAATAGAGAAAATAGACCGGTAGTTGATAAAAAATAGGCACAAAGGTTCAGAGGTTCAGAGGTTCAGAGGATTATTTGACAAGAACCTACTTTAAAAATTTAAAAAAAAAGGATGAATTTTAAAATTCATCCCTTTTTTTTATTTATAGATTCCAAAAGAAAACCTCAGAACCTTTGTAACTTTGAACCTTTGCCTCTTAAATTAGTCATTCATCGAAATCAAAAACTCCTCATTATTTTTCGTTTTCTTGAAACGGTCGTTTACAAAATCCATAGATTCTACAGGATTCATATCTGAAAGATATTTACGCATAATCCACATTCTTTGCAATGTTTTTTCGTCTAATAATAAGTCATCGCGACGTGTACTAGATGATGTAAGGTCAATTGCTGGGAAAATACGTTTATTGGCTATCTTACGATCTAACTGAAGCTCCATATTACCTGTTCCTTTAAACTCTTCGAAGATAACTTCATCCATTTTAGAACCAGTTTCTGTTAATGCAGTTGCGATGATACTTAAAGATCCTCCGTTTTCTACATTTCTTGCCGCTCCAAAGAAACGTTTTGGTTTTTGTAATGCGTTGGCATCAACACCCCCGCTTAATACTTTTCCAGATGCTGGCTGTACTGTATTATAAGCTCTTGCCAAACGTGTAATCGAATCTAATAAAATCACAACATCGTGACCGCATTCTACTAAACGTTTTGCTTTTTCAAGAACGATATTTGCGATTTTAACGTGCTCTTGCGGTTCTCTATCAAAAGTTGAAGCAATAACCTCACCACGAACACTTCTCTGCATATCTGTAACCTCCTCTGGACGCTCATCAATAAGAAGAACAATCAAATAAACTTCAGGATGGTTGGCAGCAATTGCGTTTGCAATATCTTTAAGAAGCATTGTTTTACCGGTTTTAGGCTGTGCAACGATCATACCACGCTGACCTTTACCTATTGGTGAAAACAAATCTATAATTCTAGTTGAAATAGAACTGCCTTTTTCGGCTAGTTTGAATTTTTCTGAAGGGAAAACTGGTGTTAAGTGCTCGAAAGAAACTCTATCGCGAACAACTTGCGGATCGTGCCCGTTAATTTTTAATACACGAACCAAAGGAAAAAACTTCTCTCCTTCTTTTGGAGGACGAACCACTCCTTTTACAGTATCTCCAGTTTTTAAACCAAACAATCTGATTTGTGAAGTTGATAAATAAATATCGTCTGGAGAAGCTAAATAATTATAATCTGATGAACGTAAAAATCCGTAACCGTCTGGCATCATTTCTAAAACACCTTCACTTTCAATAATCCCGTCAAATTCAAAGTCTGAATCTCTAAAGTTATTATTGTTCTTTTTATTCTTGTGATTTGGGTTTTGGTTGTTGTGATTTCCGTTTCCATTGCCATTCCCGCTCTGATTTTGATTCTGATTCGGGTTTTGATTTTGGTTCTGGTTTTTATTCTGATTCGGATTGATCTTTTTTGCAGGAGCAGTTTGTGGGCTTTTTTCAGCTGTTTCGGCTGTTGGCTCAGAAATAATTGTTTCAGATGGAGCTGATTCTATAGTCTCCTCAGTAGCAACTACTTCTTTTACTGCTTCTTTTTCTTTTTTTAACGCTACTTTTTTCTCGTATGCCTGTTTGTTGAATTTTCCACCTTTAGGCTCCTTTTTTATTGCTGGTGTTTTATTTTCCTCAACTACTTCAGCTGCCATTTCTGCAATTGGCTGAACTGTTTCAGCAGTATCGTTTTTTTGAACAGTTTCCTCTACTTTATCAAATTCTAAAACGGGAGCATTTTTGGTATTTGCTGCTTTTGTTTTTACTGGCGTAATTCTAGCGCGTTTTGGTTTTTCTTCCTTAGCTTCAGCAACAACCTTTGTTTGAGGAGCTTCAGCAGACTCAAGAGTATTTTCCTGATGTGCTAAAATCTGACTAATTAAAGTCTCTTTTTTGACACCGGTAATCTTTATTGTTTTAGCTAACTTAGCTATTTCTTGAAGCTCAGAAAGCTTCATTTCTTTTAATGCAGAAATATCAAACATGAATGTTCTATGAATTTAATTATTTTAAGGAATACTGTAAAAAGAATAGGTAGATAATTAATTTGAATTGACCGCAGTATGAAGTGCTTACGGTATTATGATGCAATAATACGAATAAAATTTTATCATACAATAGTATTTTAAAAAAAGAAAATATATTTTTGTAAAACATTTTTTAGACCATGATACAAAGAATTCAGACTGTATATTTATTTCTAGCTTTTGCTGCAACTGGCATTTTAATGCTTTTTGTTCCGCTTTGGACAACTAGTGCAGGAAAGCCATTCTTTTTTATGCAGGACCAGCTTTATACTGTTTTATTAGGCTTAACTACTATGCTTAGTATTATCAGTATCATTTCATTCAAAAAAAGACAAAATCAGTTTGTGTTAAACAGACTTAATATAATATTAAATTTAATTTTATTAGGATTATTTGTATATCGATCACTAAATTTATCTGGAGGGACTGAGGTCTCTGAGAAAGGTATTGGGATGTTCATGCCGATTGTCGCTATCGTGTTATTAGTTTTAGCTAATAAGGCCATCAAAAAGGACGAAGATCTTGTAAAATCTGTTGATCGTTTGAGGTAAACCTATAAACTTAGTTTATTTTGTGCGAAGAAGAACCCGAATTTTTATTCGGGTTTTTTTTACCCTATTATATTATAAATCAAGCCTGAAGAGCACATTAAGAATGTAATTTACGTGATAAATTTGTATTTTCAATTCAAATAATCATGACGCCAAAAATAAGGATTCATCTTGCAGATGATCATCAGGTCTTAATTGATGGACTATCCAACTTACTTCAAACCGTTTCAAACTTTGAAGTAGCAGGAACTTCACTAGATGGCACCACTGTCTATAATGATGTTGTGAGAGACGAAGCCGATGTTTTAATTTTAGATATCAGCATGCCAAAAAAAGACGGCATTGAAACACTGAAAGAATTTAATGAAAAACAACTACCGTGCAAAGTCATTATTTTATCCAGCTATGATGATCTAAAAATCATTAAAGAAGTAATGAAATTAGGTGCAAAAGGTTATTTGACAAAAAACTGCGCTGGCGAAAATATTATCGAAGCTGTTGAAGCCGTGTATCAAGGACAAGAATACTTTAGTGACGGCGTGAGAGAAAAAATCTTCAATACTTTTAGAGACAACCCAAAACTAAATTCAACTATAGTCATAGAAAATCCGGTTCTAAGTCGGCGAGAGATTGAAATTATTATTTTAATTGCTTTAGAATATAGCGGAAAAGAAATCAGTGAAAAGCTTTTTATCAGCTCGCATACTGTCGAAACGCATCGCAAAAATATCATGAAAAAGCTTAATGTAAAAAGCACAATAGGTTTAGTGAAATATGCACTTAAAAACAATTTGATTAATCCTTAAAATTGCTTTTATGTTTAGTTTTCGTCTTTTTTTCTCTTTAGTTTTATTTTTGGCTGTTCACGGAACTAGTATTGCGATACCAAAAGATACCACAAACGTAAAGGCGCCGCAAACTCAAGTTGATAATAAAACCGCACTTAAACCTAATAGCAAATCAGAACAGTTACGAAACAAAAAAATCGTCAGCTTATCCATTATACTTACTATTATCATTTTTCTTTTATTTTACTTTTTATACCAGAATAATAAGCTAAAACAAAAGATAAAACGAAAAGATACCAAACAGAAAATCCTTCTTGATATTATTAATTCTGGCATTGATTCTCAAGAAATAGAACGCAAAAAAATTGCTTCTTTTCTGCACGATAACATCAATTCTCTTTTGTCTTCTGTAGGATTACATTTAAATACTTTTACAGCGCAACACAATATTAAATCAGATGAAATACAAAAAGCAAAGACTATTCTCTCAGAAGCACATGAACTCTTACGAGATATGTCTTACGATCTTGTCCCCTCGCTTTTGGTTCGTTTTGGATTAATTTATGCTTTAGAAGATTTATGCGAAAAGAATTCCAATTCTGCTATTGAATTTGAATTTTCAAGCTCCATTCCGACAAGCAGAAGATATGTCGAGAAATTTGAAATGAAGATTTATTTTATTGTTACCGAACTATTCAGCAATATTACCAAACATAGCGATGCCCAAAAGGCAAAACTTTCTTTGAACGAAAAAGAAAATCAATTAATCCTTCGTATTCACGATGACGGAATTGGATTTAAAACCCAAAAGCTAAAAGATGCTGAAGGTTTTGGTTTAAACAGAATTAGAGCTCGAATTAAAAAATACAAAGGTTCTTTGTCTATTGTTTCAAAAGAAAATAAGGGAACTAAAATAAAAATCGAGATTCCGCTGCCGCATTAATTACTTCGCTCCTATTTCGACAATTTCCAAATCTTTGATTTTATCATCGTCAATTACAAATCGAAGCATGGTTCTTACTTTATGAAAACCGCTTTTTCCAGCCGCGCCAGGATTCATGTGCAGTAAATTGTTCTTTTTATCAAACATAACTTTCAAAATATGCGAATGCCCGCAGATAAATAATTTCGGCGGATTCAAAGCCAATTCTTCCCTGACATTTTGATTATACTTCCCAGGATATCCTCCAATATGCGTAATCCAAACCGAAACATTTTCGCATGAAAAACGGTTATTTAGCGGAAACTCTAATCTTGCCTTTGCATCATCAATATTTCCATAAACCGCTCTCAATGGCTTTAGTTTTTTAATAGCATCTGTAACGCTTAAATCTCCAATATCTCCTGCGTGCCATACTTCGTCTGCCTGAGCAACATATTTTAAAATAGTTTCATCTATGTGGCTGTGGGTATCTGAGAGAAGTAGGATTTTGGTCATTTCTTTAAGGCGCTAAGGTTCTGAGGTGCTAAGATACTAAGGTTTTTTCTTTTTTAGACGTTAAGGTTCTAAGATGCTAAGGTTCTAAATTTATTTGACGTGATTACTCTGTAGAGATGCATTGCAGTGCGTCTCTACAGACATACGCAAAGAAAAAAACTTAGAACCTTAGCATCTTAGCATCTTAGCATCTTTTTTTCATACCTTTGCCACTCAGAACCTCTGTCCCTTAAAATGAGATATTTTATTCAATTCGCTTATAACGGAACACATTATCATGGCTGGCAGATACAGCCAAATGCTTCTTCAGTTCAGGAAACTTTAAATAAGGCTTTTTCGGTTTTATTAAATGAAACTATCAGCATTATGGGTGCTGGAAGAACGGATACTGGTGTGCACGCGAGTGAAATGTATGGTCATTTTGATACAGAAAAAACTTTGGATATTCCGGTTTTGGTTTATAAATTAAATTCATATTTGCCAAAAGACATTGCGATTTTTGATATTAAATTAGTTCACGACGATGCACATTGCCGATTTGATGCAACAAAACGAACTTACGAATATCATATCAATACGGTTAAAAACCCGTTTTTACAGGAGTTGAGCTGGTATGTGACGCAAAAGCTAGATTTGGATTTGATGAATGAAGCGGCGCAATTATTATTGAAACATACCGATTTTCAGTGTTTTTCAAAAGTTAATACTGATGTAAACACATTTGATTGCACGATTTTTGAGGCGTTCTGGAAACAAGAAAACGGAAAATTGATTTTTACCATTTCGGCAAATCGGTTTTTAAGAAATATGGTTCGCTCAATTGTAGGAACTTTAATTAATATAGGATTGCACAAAATCACACTGGAAGATTTTGAAAATATTATTGCCAGCAAAAACAGAGAAAAAGCGGGGTTTTCTGTCCCAGCACATGGTTTGTATTTAACCAATATTTATTACGATTATTTATAAGCTTTAGGCTTTAGGCAATAAGCTTTAAGCTTATTTCTAACTGCTTACAGCTAATAGCTTACGGCCTAAAGCCTAAAGCTTAAAGCATCAAAAAAATAAATGAAAGCAAAAGCATTCGACACAGGATTATTCAAACGAATTTTAAAATATACCCGCCCTTATAAATGGCGTTACTACGGCGTTATTATATTCGCCATTTCGCTGTCTATTTTTGCCGCACTTCGCCCTTACCTACTTAAAGAAACAGTAGACGGTTACATCAAAACTCATGATAAAATGGGATTGCTGATGTACATCATTTTGATGGGAGTGGTTTTGCTTATGGAGGTTTTTTCTCAATTTTACTTTGTGTATTGGGCCAACTGGCTTGGTCAGGACATTGTAAAAGACATTCGAACCAAACTTTTTCAGCATATTCTGAGTTTTAGAATGAAGTATTTTGATTTGGTTCCAGTTGGACAGCTTGTTACACGTGCCGTTTCAGATATTGAATCTATTGCTCGTATTTTCAGTCAAGGTTTGTTTATGATTATAAGTGACTTGATGAAAATGGTTGTGGTTTTGATTTTTATGTTTTACATGAACTGGAAACTGACTTGGATTGTGGTAATTGCTATGCCAATTTTGGTTTATGTGACGAGAATTTTCCAACGCAAAATGCAGGTGGCTTTTGAAGAAGTAAGAACTCAGATTGCCAACATGAACTCATTTGTTCAGGAGCGTGTAACGGGGATGAAAATCGTACAACTTTTTAACCGTGAAAAAATCGAAGCTGAAAATTTTAAAGAAATCAACAACAAACATAGAGTGGCTTGGATTAAGACAATTCTGTACAACTCGATCTTCTTCCCTATTGCCGATATTATTTCGTCTATTACTTTAGGTTTAGTTGTGGTTTATGGTGGTTTTAGAATTTTGAACGGAGATCATTTTACGACTTTTGGAGATTTATTCTCTTATACCATGTTTATAGGAATGCTTTTTAATCCGTTGAGGCAAATTGCAGATAAATTTAACGAGATGCAATTAGGAATGATTGCTGCCAATCGTGTTTTTGACATTATCGACACACAAGATCACATTCAAGATACGGGAACAATTGAAGCGCCAGTTTTTAATGGAAGAATTGACTTTAAAGATGTTCGTTTCAGTTATATTCCAGAAGAAGAAGTTATAAAAGGAATTGATTTATCGGTTACGGCTGGACAGACTGTTGCTATTGTAGGTTCTACGGGCGCAGGAAAATCTACTATCATTAATTTATTGAATCGTTTTTACGAAATCAACAGCGGAACGATCTGCATTGACGGAGAAAACATCGAAAACTATACTTTGGCTTCTCTTAGAAAACAAATTGCAGTAGTTTTGCAGGATGTCTTTTTGTTTGCCGATACGATTTACAACAATATTACTTTGCACAATCCGGCAATTACTAGAGATAAAGTAATTGATGCCGCAAAGAAAATTGGTGTTCATGATTTTATTATGAACCTTCCAGATAATTATGATTTTGATGTAAAAGAGCGAGGCGTTATGCTTTCTTCTGGACAGCGTCAGCTTATTGCTTTTTTACGTTCTTATGTGAGTAATCCGAGTATTTTGATTTTGGATGAAGCCACTTCTTCGATCGATACCTATTCTGAAGAAATGATTCAGCGTGCAACAGAAACGATTACAAAAGGAAGAACTTCTATTATTATTGCACATAGATTAGCAACAATTGTAAATGCAGATAAGATTGTGGTGATGGATAAGGGATTGATTGTTGAACAAGGTACGCATCAGGAATTATTGCAAAAAACTGATGGGTATTATAAAAATTTATATGACTCGCAATTCGCAGTAGCGAACTAAGTCATACTGTTACTTTTTGAAATTTAGATTAAAAAATATTACTTCTAGGCGTGCTTTTTTAATATACGTTATTGTTTCGATTCTTATTACGGTTTCGGCAGTTTACATTCTGAGTAATCTGATTACCGATTTGACTGAAAAATCGAATGATGATATAGCGACGCGCAATTTTTTCAAAAAGCAGGAATTCATGTCCGAAGAGCTTTCGAAGTTTTTGGAGCAGGAAAAAAAAATTGAACATGTTTTAAAAATTAGCAGTCCGCAAAACCTAGACAACAACCTCCAGCTTTTATCTTCACTTCAAACGTACAATAAACTGATTGTAAACAATTGGTTTCAGATTAATGAAAATGCCATTCAATATGGGAATCCTTCTATTTCAAGCGAAATTAAAAATGACGTAAAAACATTTCTTCTTCAAAATAAAAACAGCGATCATCTCAGCGTAATTCTTCCACAAGGAAACGAATGGGTTTGGCGCATTTATTTTAAATTAGTTTCAGAAAACAAAACCGTAGTAAAATATGGTTATGACATCAATCTGAGATTGCTTCATAGTTACATTTCTAAAATAGACAAAACAAAAACAGCTACTAACTACGCTTTTGTTTTTGATAAAAACGGAACCTGCATTTACCATCCAGAAATTGCTTTTCTTGGAAAGAATATTTTTAAAATTTCTTCTTTCAAACCCTCTGACACTATTTATAGTAAAAAACAAGATTTTGCCAAAAGCACAACATTGTCAGAATACTTGCAATTGGATGTCATTCGTTTTACCAAAAAACTGGACATTAAAAACTCTAACTGGTTTGTCTGTGTTAACGTTCCGAAAATGGTCGCTGACGAAAATGTAGCTTTGGTTAAAAAGTATTCAACTTCGATTTATTCGATCACAACAGTAATGCTGCTTTTGATTTTTTATCTTTTCTCTTATGCCAACAGACGTGCTTACAGAGAAAAGGGAATTGTCATAAAAGAGAAAAATAAACTCTTGGTTGAGAATGAAAAAATCATCAAAGAAAAAGCTTTGATTCAGCTGCAGCAATTAAAAGAGCAGATTAATCCGCACTTTTTGTTTAATTCACTCAATTCGCTTTATATGCTGATTGGAAGTGATATTAAAGTTGCGCAGAAATTTACTTTAAACCTATCCCGTATTTATCGTTATTTAATTGATCCGCCAGAAAAGAACATTGTTTCTTTAAAGGACGAATTATTATTTATCGAAAAATATATCTTTTTGCAGCAAACCCGTTTCAAGGAAGAATTATTCTTTTCTATCGAAATTGAAAACCAAGCTGCCTTAAACAAACACATCCCCTATCTTGCTTTTCAGATTGTGGTCGAAAATGCTATTAAGCATAATAGAGCCACACAGGAAAGTCCACTTACTACAAAAATCCTGATAAAAGAAAATCAGGTAATTATCAGCAACAATCTTCAAAAGAAATTGACTGCAGAACCGAGTACTAAATTTGGGTTAAATTACCTAAAGAGTATTTACAATTATTATTCAAAAACAGAATTTAAGACATCAGAAAAAGATGGCTATTTTGTTTGTATTCTTCCATTAATATCCATTCACTCCTAAAAAAAAGCCACTCACTCCTTTTTGTTTTTTTTCCGAACTAAAATAAAATAGTTTCGGATCGAAAATTAACCTAAACTTAACATCTGATGAAGGAAAAATCATTCCTGCATAATTTGATAATATTTTGCATATCCTTATTACTATTATCGTCACTTACTGTTCATTCTCAAAAGAAGAAAAAAGACAAAAAAGAGGACAAAACTGAAATTAAAAAAGATTCTACCGATTCTAAAAAAGGTAAAAAATACGACGACCTTGTAAAAAAGGGTTCTATCAAAAAAGGACTCTTCAATGTCATTCAGGTAAAAACTGATGTTTATTTTGAAATTCAAGACAGTTTATTCCAAAGAGAGTTTTTAGTTGTAAACAAATTATCTCAAGTTCCTTTTCAGGTAAATGAGGCCGGCTTAAACAAAGGAATGAATTATGAAAACAAAGTCATTAGTTTTTATAAAGATACAATTGCAAAGAAGGTTTGGGTAAAATCGTATGTTCCTAAGGTTTCTTCACCAAAAGAAGATGCGATTACACAATCGGTTCAAAATAATTTTGCCGAATCTATTATTGAAGTTTTTGATATTGAAACCAAAAACAACGATTCGACTTCTGTTGTTATTAAAGTAAATAAGATTTTTGACGGAAAACAAAAAAGCTTCAATGATGTTTTGAGCAACACTGGCATTGGAGGTTCTGTAAAATCTGATTTATCATATATAGAAGGTTTAAAAACTTTCCCAAAAAATATTGTAGTAAAATCGCAGCTGACAACTTCATACAGCGATGGCGCATCGTCATTACCAATTACGCTTGGTGTGACAAGTAATATTATTTTATTGGACAAAACGCCAATGAAACCACGTTTTTCTGACAAACGAATTGGTTTCTTTTCTGAAAAACATTGGTATTTTACCGATGCACAGCAAGCAATGGTTGAAAAAGAGCTTATTACACGCTGGAGATTAGAACCTAAAAAGGAAGACGAAGAAAAATATTTGAAAGGTGAATTAGTAGAGCCGAAAAAACCAATCGTTTATTACATCGATCCATCGACTCCAAAACAATGGAGAAAATACATTATTGATGGAGTACACGATTGGCAGGCAGCTTTTGAAAAGGCGGGTTTCAAAAACGCCATTATAGCAAAAGAACCTACTGATAAAGATTTGGATTTTGATATTGATGACGTACGCTATTCTGTAATTACGTATGCTGCATCTCCAAAATCAAATGCAATGGGACCATCTGTGGTTGACCCAAGAAGCGGTGAAATTATCGAAGCCGATATTATCTGGTGGCATAATGTAATGACTTCGCTTCAAAGCTGGATGCGCATCCAAACAGGACCAATTGATCCAAAAGCTAGAGGAAATAAATTTAGCGATGAACATATGGGAGAGGCAATTCGTTTTGTTTCGTCTCATGAAGTGGGTCATACTTTTGGTCTAAAACATAATATGGGTTCTTCTTTTGCTTACGATGTAGAATCATTACGTTCTAAAGAATTTACAGCAAAAATGGGAGGAACAGCTCCATCAATTATGGATTATGCGCGTTACAACTATGTAGCTCAGCCAGAAGACAATGTTACAGTAATTACTCCAAAAATTGGAGAATATGATAAATATGCTATTGAATGGGGTTACAGATGGTACTCGCCTAACGACAACGAAACAACAAAACTAAACGCCTTAATTGCAAAACATCAAGATGACCCCATTTATTTTTATGGCGAGCAGCAGGGAAATGTAATTGATCCACGTTCTCAGTCTGAAGACTTAGGGAATGATGCTATGAAAGCAAGCGAATACGGTTTGAAAAACTTAAAGCGTGTTGTAGATAATATTTTAAGCTGGACATACGATAAAGATCAGTCGTACTACGAAACAGGCAAACTGTATATTGGAGCTATTGGCCAATGGCAAACATACACTGACCATGTATTGGCTAATATTGGTGGTGTTTATTTAAATACAACGGTTCACGGCGATAACAAACAAAGTTATGTTCCGGTTCCAGCTGCAATGCAGAAAAGAGCAGCTGATTATTTGGTAAAAAATGTACTTACAATTCCGCAGTGGTTGTTTTTCAATGATATTTTAGAAAAAACAAATCCGCTAAAAGATTCTCCTTTTGGACCTTATGAGTACACACCATATACAATGGCACGAGGATTACAATACGACGCTATGTATAGCTTATTCAAAGATGATCGTTTACTTCGAATGACAGAAAATGAATTATATCAGCGAAATAAAACTAAAGATCCTGTTTTTACTGTAAATGATTTGTTTAAAAAAATGCATCAAAACGTTTTTGCTGGAACAATTGCGAATAAATCGCTATCAATTCTAGAGCGCATGACTCAAAAGAATTATGTAGATGTTTTAATTATTTCAACAAATAAATTATTTGAAAAAACAGAAGCGAAGAAATCAATCGAAATTCAGCAGACTTTAAGCATGCCGCATTTATGCAATTATTTAGATGATGCACATACGGCAAGAAATATTAATAATGCTTTTTTAAGTAGAGTTGCAGAAGTAACCTCAGATAAAAAGGGAGAATTAATAAAAGTCCTTCAATTATTAAAAACTAAAAAAAATACAGGAGACCAATCTACCCAAAACCATTACCGCGATTTGATCCAACGAATCGAAAAAGCATTGAATAATACAACCTTTTAATACAACCCAAAAACATGACAAAAATTTTACAAACCTTACTCTTGTTCCTGGCAATCGCAGGATACTCGCAGGAAACCCGAACCATCACGGGGATCATTCAAGATGCAGCAGATTCATCGCCAATTCCTGGCGCATCGATCTTCGTTGAGAATAATTCGATATCAAACAAAACCGCTATGGCAGGTATTATCCATAGTGAAGCAATTGGAACTACCTCAGATTTTGACGGTAAATTCAGCTTGAAAATCGCAAAAAACGTTACTACTTTGAGAGTTACTTTCATGGGATATAAATCGTATACTCTTGAATTATCTGCTCAAAAAGATTATACTATTGCCTTAAACTCTGAAACAGCAAAACTTCAAGAGGTTCTTATAACAGGTTATCAGAAAATTGAAAAAAGAAAGCTGACATCTGCTATTACAAAAGTAGATATGACTTCAATTCAGCAGACGGGTGTTGCAAGCATTGACCAATTATTAATTGGACAAGTTGCCGGAGTTGCTGTTACTACTCCATCAGGAGCGCCAGGAGCTGCAGCCAAAATCAGAATTAGAGGTACTGCTTCTTTAAATGGAACACAAGATCCTTTATGGGTTTTAGACGGACTTCCGTTGGAAAACAATGATGTTCCAAAAAATTACGATAAAGAGAATATCGATTTATTAAGCAACTACTCTATTGCTGGTTTAAATCCAGATGACATTAAAGATATTACCATTTTAAAAGATGCTGCGGCTACAGCTATTTATGGTGCACGCGCTGCAAACGGAGTAATCGTTGTTACGACTAAAAAAGGGAGAAGCGGTAAAATGACCGTTAGCTTCAACACCAATACTTTTATTACTCAAAGACCAGAATTTTCAAAATTAAACTTAATGAACTCTAATCAGAAAGTTGATCTTGAACTTAATATGGCGAGCCGTGCAGATTTGACTTACAGAGACACCGGTGGTGATGTTGCTCGTATCCTAAATGGAGCGAATGAATTAGATGCATACAGAGCCGGTGGATTCTCTTCTTTGAGTCCGCAAACACAACAGTCAATCAATAACCTAAGAGGCATCAATACAAATTGGGGTAATTTATTATACCAAAATGCAATCAACACACAACACGGATTAAGTTTGTCTGGAGGTGGTGAAAGATCTGACTACTATTTCTCTTTAGGATATTATGACGAAAAAGGAACAACAATTGGAACAGGTCTTAAACGTTACAATTTAACTTTAAAAAACAGCTATGATATTACTGATAAATTTAAAGTGGGTGTAGGTATTTTTGGTTCAGACACTAAAACTACTTCTTACGTAACAGATACTGATGGTTTTACAAATCCTGCAAACTATTCAAGAAACGTAAACCCATATCTTACTCCTTACAATGAAGATGGAAGTTATAAATACGATCCAGACATTGCTTCTTATTCTGATATTAAATTGCCTTTTAATTTCTTAGAAGAAAGAAACAATACTTCTTATGATTTAAAAACAAGAGCTATAAAAGCATTGCTTGACGCTGAGTATAAAATCACAAAAGATTTGAAAGTATCAAGTCAATTAGGTTTGCAGCTGGATAATTCTTCTAGCGAAAAATTTGCTGGCAAGGAAACTTTTTACACTAGAAAACAAAAAGAAAAAACAAGTTATTATTCTGGAGGAGTTCAAAAGTATTTCCTTCCTGAAGGTGGTATTATCCAAAATACAAACACAGACTTTTTTCAGTACAACTTAAAAACAATGGTGAACTATTCTAAAACTTTAGGAGAGAAACACGAAATTGAAATAATGGTTGGTAATGAATTAAGAAGAAATAAAAACACTACTATCTTGACAAGAGGTTTTGGTTATGACGAAAAGAATTTGACAACACAGCAAATTATTTTTCCTAACTCGAATTCTGTTAATGACGCTATTTACAAAACATTCATAAAAACAGAAAAAGAAAATGCTTTTGCATCATTCTTTGCAACAGCGGCATACACTTATAATAGAAAATATAGCTTCTACGGAAGTGTGCGTTATGATGGTTCTGACTTATTTGGTGTAGACCCAAAATACAAATACTTGCCACTTTGGTCAACATCTGGATCTTGGTTGGTATCTCAAGAAAATTTCTTAAAAGACAGCAAAACAATTTCTAACTTAAGACTTCGTGCTTCTTACGGTTTACAAGGTAATATTGATAAAAACACTTCACCTTATGTAGTTGGAGAAAATAAAACTACTACTATTTTACCAGGACAGACAGAACCTATAATTGAAGTAATGACTCCTCCAAACAGCAAATTGCGTTGGGAAAAAACAGAAAATACCAACTTAGGTTTTGATCTTGGTGTATTTAATAATCGTATTACCATTGTAACTGATTTCTACGGAAGAAAAAGCACTGATTTAATTGGTATGAAAGCACTTCCTTTAGAAAATGGTTTTGAATTTACCAATATGAACTGGGCGCAAGTAAGTAATAAAGGTTATGAAATTGCCTTGGCAACAAAAAACATCGACCGTCCTAATTTTAAATGGAATACTACAATTAATTTTGCTCATAACAAAAGTAACATTGACCGTTTAGAAATAAGAGACAACAGTTATTTGCCAAACCAAGAAGGTCATGCTGTAAACGCTGTTTTTGGATTTAAAACAAACGGAATCGACGAAAACGGTTATCCATTATTTGTAAACAAAAAAGGAGAAACTGTAAATGCACAGACTTTCTTTGGTCTATTTGACCCTTATGCTGAATTCTTGCCTGGAGAAATTACTCAGTCAAGTTTAACGCCAGCAGAATTTAGAGATCTATTTGTTTACCTAGGAGACAAAGATCCTAAATTTACAGGAGGTCTTACAAACACATTTAAGGTTCGTAATTTTGATCTTACGATTGCAGCGTCATTCAATATCAAACAAACAGTTACTAAAACGCCTCCTTACAACGGAACAATAGTAGACAGAGGACAGAATTATACAACTGATATTTTAAACGCTTGGTCACCAACCAATACTTCATCTAATTTACCAGGTATTACGAGTAAAGATTCTGGTACAGGCGATTCATGGATGGCGTACAGCTGGTTTTCTGGTGCAAATCAAATCAATACTTATAACTACTTAGATACTTGGGTTAGCGAAATGAGTTATATGAGATTAAGCAGTGTTCGTTTTGGTTATACATTCCCAAAAACATTCACAGATTACATCAATATTCAAAGTATTCGTTTAAATCTTGAAGCAAGAAACTTATTTGTGATAAGCTCAGATTACAAAGGTTATTTTGATCCTGAAACTTACGGAAACATTTATGCGCAGCCAGTTCCTAGATCATTTACTTTAGGACTTAATGTTACTTTCTAAAAACTAAAAAGATGAAAAAATTCTCAAAATATATAACACTATTCGTTGCTGCTATTGCCCTTAGCAGCTGCGATGACTATCTGGACATTACTCCAGTAGGAAAAGTAATTCCAGAATCGCTAGAAGAATTTCGTGCAGTTCTAACCAAAGGCTATGCTTCATATCCAGAACACAAATCATTATCAACAGTTCGTACAGACGAATTAATAATGAATGAAGACAACAGTGAAGTTTCTATTTATAAAGATATTTATTTATGGAAAGATGCAAATCCTGATAAAAGCACATTAGAATTTCACTATCAAGATTTATACAATGTCATTTTTTACACCAATGTAGTTATAAATGAAGCTTCAAAAAAAGTAGAAGCATCTGAGGAAAAAGATCAACTGTTAGGCGAAGCTTATGCTTTGAGAGCAATGGCAAACTTTGATTTGGTTAACCTTTTCGGAAAGCCTTATAATGCTACAACTGCAGGCACAGACAAAGGAGTTCCATTAGCTCTAGAAATAGATTTGGAACAAGTTTTTGTGCCTCAGAGTGTAGAAGCTATTTACAATCAAATTATTTCTGACACGAAAGAAGCAGAGAAATTAATCAACATAAGCAAGCAGACAACAGGATTAAACTATCGTTTCTCAAAAGTAGCTTTATACAGTTTAGAAAGCCGTGTGTATTTGTATCAGCAGCAATGGCAAAAATCATTAGATGCTGCCAACAAAGCTTTAGAAATCAACAATACTTTAATTGATTTAAAAGCAACTCCTGTTCTGGCTACAAAATTTGACGGAAAAGAATCGATTTTAGCCCTTGAAGATGGATATATAGTAGGTATTCAAAGAGCTTCATTTGCTTCTGCCGATTTAATTGCTGCGTATAACAAAACAACAGATTTACGTTTCCCGCTTTATTTTTCAGCTAGCGGAAGCCGTTTCAAAATCCTAAAAGGAGGAAATGACAATCAAAAATCATCTTTCAGGACTTCAGAGTTATATTTAACAAAAGCTGAAACTTTATTGAAATTAGATAATATTAATGATGCAAAAGCAACAGTTTTAAATTTCATTAAAAACAGATATTCAGCTACTGGATACACACAGCTAGAAGGTGAAGTTAATGCTATGAATGCAGTAGATTTAACAAACTTCATTTACGAAGAAAGACATAGAGAATTTGCTGTCGAAGGTCACCGTTGGTTTGACTTAAGAAGAACAACTCAAAAACAAATCGTTCATAAATTCTTGAGCACCGAAAGCACTTTAATACAAAATGATCCGCGTTATACTATTATCTATCCAGCAAACGCGAGATTAAACAATCCCAATCTATAATTTTACCTAATTGTTTTTTTTTAAAGAGGTCTAGTTTTTACAACTAGGCCTTTTTTTATAAAATCAATGCAACAAAATGCGCTCTTTATTGCGTATAAGAATTCCTGAATTTATCTTTGCATTATAAATATCTGCAAAATGAAAATTGCTATTGTCGAAGACGAACATCTTGCTTCCAGCTATCTAAAATCTATTTTAGAGCAGCAGGACATTTTATCGATTGATGCAATCAGCGTTTTAAAATCGGTAAAAGAAGCTGTAGCATTTTTTAGCGAAAACAAAGTAGACCTCGCTTTTATGGACATTCATTTGGGCGACGGAAAAAGTCTCGAAATCTTCGAAAAAGCAGATATCTCCTGCCCCGTTATTTTTGTAACCGCTTACGATTCTTATGCCATTTCGGTTTTCAAACATTTTACAATAGATTATCTTTTAAAACCATTTGAAGAAGAAGAATTATTGGAAGCACTTCAGAAATTCAAAAAAATAAAAGACCGTTTTAACAGCAATTCTACGCTTCAATCTTTAGTCGCAATAGAAAATCCCGAAAGCAATAAAATACAGCGCCATTTCTTAGTAAATCACGGTTATAAAATGATTTCTATTAATGAAAACGAAATCACCTATTTTTCTGCCACCGGAAAGCATCTTTTTATTCATATAAAATCTGGAAACAGCTATTTGTACAATAATACTTTGACAGAAATTATAAACAGTCTTGATCCGTTTCGTTTTTTCAAAATAAACAGAAAATATATCGTTAGCCGAGACAGCATTAAAGAAGTTATAAAACATTCCAATCAGAAAGTTGAATTGGTTTTGACGGTTCCTGCAGCTGAATCTGACGCTATTTTCATTAGTAAAAAGGAAATCAACAACTTCAAAAACTGGCTAGATCAATAATTTAATAATTATTTAGCTATAAAATCACATTAATTTAAAAAATAGAAAAACTGCATTTTTGATAAATTGTGATTTAAAATCCGACTAAAAACTATCAAAAACGTTTTAAAACGTTAAATTAGCGTTATAGAAATCATAAAATTGCCCTTTCACAATCAGTAAGATAGCTGAAATTTTTGGTTTATTATTTATCTTTGAGAATATAGAAATCAAATGTAAAAGACAATGCCACAAAATAGATTTTATCCTGATGAAAAATTCAAAGAAATAGAAATAAATGCCTCATTACAATTAAGATACGCCATTTCGAATAGAGGTCGATTAATAAGCTTTACCGATGAAATTGAAAATGGCCGCATTCTTAAAGGAGGTTTAAGCGACGGATATCCAACTTTTCGCTTTAAGGTTAAAAAAGACGATAAAATCGTAAATAAATATCTCTTCTTATACAAACTAGTTGCCCAATATTTCATTCCAAAGGAATCGGAAGAGCAAACCTATGTGCTGCACTTAGATTACAACAGGGCTAATGATGATGAACGCAATCTTCGCTGGGCAACCAAACAGGAAATGATGGCGCACAGCCGTAAAAGTCCACGCGTTATTCAGGCAAAAAAGAACTTAATTGAACACAATCTAAAAGCAGACGGACGAAAATTAACCACAACAAAAGTGATGTTAATCAAGAAAATCCTAGCAAGACCTGAACAAAAAACACGTCTTAAAATGATTGCCAAACAATTTGGCGTAAGCGAAATGCAAATCAGAAGAATTGCCAGCGGAGAAAACTGGGGACACGTTAAGATTTAATGGTGAATGGTGAATTGTGAATGGTAAATTATTAATTCAAAATTCATAACTCATAACTCATAATTATATAAGCCACAGATTATACAGATTAACACAGATTTGAAAAAATCCTTTTAATCCTATATAATCTGTGGCTTATTTTATTCCAAAAGATTCAGCGACTGTCAGGCTGAGCGAAGTCGAAGCCCATACACAAAGCTCTTCGACTTCGCTCAGAGTGGCACTCAATAATCACCTAAATTTTTCAGATTTATCGTTAAAACCACAAAAATCAATTCATAATTCATAATTTACAATTCACAATTACTTTGGTTTCTGTGAAAAGACCAAAATCTGTGTCTTTAAAAACAAAATTTCAGGTGTTCGTATAAAATAAATCCTTAAATTCGCAATCACAAATAACAAAAGAAGAAATCGAAAGATGAGTTTCGGAAATATAAACTTCATTTTCGATAGTTAATACTAAAAGCAAAAAAAATGAAATACGACGTTATTGTTTTAGGAAGTGGTCCTGGAGGATATGTAACAGCGATTAGAGCTTCACAATTAGGCTTTAAAACTGCTGTAGTAGAAAAAGAAAATCTAGGTGGAGTTTGCCTTAACTGGGGATGTATCCCAACAAAAGCGCTTTTAAAATCTGCTCAGGTTTTTGATTACCTTAAACACGCTTCTGACTACGGATTGAAAGTTTCTGAATTTGATAAAGATTTCCCTGCAGTTATTCAACGCAGCCGTGGTGTTGCTGAAGGAATGAGCAAAGGTGTTCAATTCTTAATGAAAAAAAACAAAATTGACGTTATTGAAGGTTTTGGAAAACTAAAACCAGGAAAAAAACTTGACGTTACTGATAAAGACAATAAAGTTACAGAATATAGCGCTGATCACATTATCATCGCAACTGGAGCTCGTTCTCGCGAGTTGCCAAACTTACCTCAAGATGGTGTAAAAGTAATTGGATACCGTCAAGCAATGACATTGCCAACGCAACCAAAATCTATGATCATTGTTGGTTCTGGAGCAATCGGAGTTGAGTTCGCTCACTTCTACAACTCAATGGGAACAGATGTTACTATCGTAGAATTTATGCCAAACGTAGTTCCTGTAGAAGACGAAGATATCTCAAAACAATTTGAGCGTTCTTTGAAAAAATCAGGAATTAAAGTAATGACTAACTCTTCTGTTGAGCGTATTGACACTACAGGAGCTGGAGTTAAAGCTTTCGTTAAAACTGCAAAAGGAGAAGAAGCTCTTGAAGCTGACATCGTACTTTCGGCAGTTGGAATCAAAACAAACATTGAAAATATCGGATTAGAAGAAGTTGGAATCGCGGTTGACAGAGATAAAATCTTAGTAAACGCTTACAACGAAACTAACATTCCAGGATACTACGCAATTGGAGACGTTACTCCAGGTCAAGCTTTAGCTCACGTTGCTTCAGCTGAAGGAATTAACTGTGTGGAGAAAATCAAAGGTTTACACGTAGACCCAATCGATTACGGAAACGTTCCTGGCTGTACTTACGCAACTCCAGAAATCGCTTCTGTAGGTTTAACAGAAAAACAAGCAAAAGAAAAAGGTTACGAATTAAAAATTGGTAAATTCCCATTCTCAGCTTCTGGAAAAGCAAAAGCTGCTGGAAACGCTGACGGATTCGTAAAAGTAATCTTCGATGCTAAATACGGAGAATGGTTAGGATGCCACATGATTGGTGCTGGTGTTACAGATATGATTGCTGAGGCAGTTGTTGCTCGTAAACTAGAAACTACAGGTCACGAAATCCTTAAATCTATCCACCCTCACCCAACAATGAGCGAGGCTGTTATGGAAGCTGTAGCTGATGCTTACGGCGAAGTAATTCACTTGTAAAAATATACCGTTTTACGGTTATATATAATTTTTCAATTTATAAAATCCGATTTGTGAAAGCAAGTCGGATTTTTTTGTGCCTATAGTTTTGTCATTTCGACTGAAAGGAGAAATCACAAAACTTTATCTGATACAACCTTGCTTTTAAAATTAATAATTCTAAAAAACAACTAAATATCATTTCTTTCAAAGTACTAAAAAGCTTACTTTTATAAATCAATATAAATAAGCATTGTTATGGAAGAAACAAAAATATTCTACGCCGACGGAGAAAATCCAAAAATGATTGAGGCTTACAAAAAAGCTCAAGAAACCTTTAAATATTTCTGGAGAGAATTATCTTGGGAATACAGACGAATAGTTCCAGGATTGGATGTTGCTTGCGTAAAACTGGCTTTTACTCAAGAAATAGACGGAGAAACCATCGTAGAATATATGTGGATTAACGATGTAAACTTTGATGGTGAAACTATATACGGGGTTTTAGTAAACGATCCTAACGAGCTTACCAATGTAAATAACGGAGACGAAATTGCAATTCCCATAAATCAGATTAGTGACTGGCTGTTTGCTATTAATGGTCAAACTTATGGCGCATTTACAATTCAAGCGATGCGTTCTGAAATGAGCGAAGACGAAAGAGAATCGCATGATGAAGCATGGGGATTAGATTTTGGAGATTTCAATGATATTTTGGTTGTAAATGAACAAAAAGAAAAACCCGAAAATCTAATTGAGCATCCAATGAGTAAAAACATGAAGGAAAGTCTTATTGATTTTGTAAAAAACAATCCAGATGAATTAACGCATCAAGATGAATTGGGATACACATTTTTACATCGTGAAACCATTGCTGGAAATCAGACTTCCGTTGAAGTTTTATTGGAATCTGGCGCAGATAGAAACACAAAAACTGAAAACGGCAAAACGGCATTAGATTTTGCCAAAGAATTAAAATGGAATCATTTATTGCCTTTATTACAATAGAAAACTTTAAAATCCGATTTGTGAAAAACAGATCGGATTTTTATTTTTATAAAACTCTCATTTTTTTCAAATCCAAATCAAAACTATTCTATTTTTCATCTGTTTAAAATTAAAGAATATGCTACTTTTGCTGCACCAAATCTAATATGCCACAGAATGAAAAAATTATTCTTTACGCTAGCACTGTTAACCTCAGTTCTTTTATCTGCCCAAACAAAAAACGACACCGATTTTTCTGCTCAACTAAAAAGCTCTTTTTCAGGATCAACAGACTGTGTCAACGACTTCGAAAAAATATTAACACCAGTCGAGCTTAAATCTTTGAATACCACATTAAACGGTTTCGAAAAAAAATACCTTTATAAAATTGTTGTCATCACAACTCCTTCTTATTCTCCATTCAACTCATTGGAAGAATATACATTGGAACTCGATAAATTTCTATCAAAAGACCCGCGATTAGACCCTACTCTTTTAATAATCGTAAGTAAAAAATTAAGACAAATTCAGGTTATAAGTGTCGATTTTATAAGATACAAATTAAGTACTGAAGACACACAAAACATAATTGCCACTTATTCTGTTCCAGAACTTAAAAAAGGAAATTATTATAAAGCATTAGAACTGGCTTCAAACGAGTTCATGAAAAAATTGCAACAATAAAATCAATAAATGTAGCAAAATCCGATTTGTAGTAGCAGATCGGATTTTTTATTTATCTTGTCAACTTCATAACAGGATTTATAATGATCAATTACAACAACAAAATTTTCAAGCCTATCTCCAACAGCGAAAACGGAGAAACTTCTAATGAAACCGCTTTTCTTTATAAACAAGAAGAAAATATTTTAAGCGCAGAATATTCAGGTGGAAAAATCATAAAAGGTCATTTAATTGGCTTGGTAGATAACAACGGAAATATTGATATGAGATATCATCAGGTAAATGAAAAAGGCGAATTAATGACTGGAATTTGCCATTCTAAACCTGAAATTTTAGAAAATGGAAAAATCAGACTTCATGAAACTTGGCAGTGGACATCTGGTGACCAATCAAAAGGAAATTCTGTAATTGAAGAACAATAAAAATAATCCTGAGATCTTTTATAACTTTATCAAAAATCAGTACCTAATTAAAAATCAATTATTATGAAATCGGAAATTCAGACTTATAATAATTCACAGATAGCTGAAGATAAAGAAATCTGCGATCTTCTTTGTAACATAATAGACAAGAACTTAACTGAAGCCGAAAATAAAATCTGGCATGCGCATCCTGTTTGGTTTCTAGACGGAAATCCGATTGTAGGCTACAGTAAACTAAAAGGTTCTGTTAGATTGCTTTTCTGGAGCGGACAATCTTTTGAAGAAGAAAAACTACAAAATGAAGGTTCGTTTAAAGCAGCCGAAATGCGTTATACAAATGCAAATCAAATTAACGCAGAAGACTTGAAACGCTGGCTCCAAAAAAGCATAGAAATTCAATGGGATTATAAAAACATTGTCAAACGAAAAGGAGTTCTTCTTCGACTAAAATAACCAATTAACCAAAAAGCAATAAAACCAAAAATGAAATTTTTTCCCTTAATCGCCTTTATTTTTTTTACCTCTACAACCTTTTCACAAACAAAAATGAAACCAGTAAACGAACTTATCGATCAGACAGATTCTGGATGGAAATTAGTAAAAGAATGGACAAATACAGCCAAAAACAAAGTAGAAATTCTTCCGGCAGATCCTCAAAAAGCCAAAGACGCTTTGTATCACACCCAAGTTACTACCAGTTCGCCAATGGGCGCCATTGTATATAAAACCGGCGGAATTTTAATAGACAACGGATGGATCAGAATTCTAGGTTCTGGAAGTGCCAAACTTAACCGAAGTCTTCCTGATTGGAACAAAGGAAAATCTTTTAAAGAGTTTGGAGAAACTCCTTCCTTCTTTTTAATTGCCGACGATGCTTTGGGCGGTTTTTACATTTTGAATGGTGGAGCATTTGGATCCGATCTTGGAAAAGTATATTATTTTGCGCCAGATAATCTAGAATACGAACAGCTTGATATTACCTATTCTGAGTTTTTAGAATTTTGTTTTAATAACGATTTAGATAAATATTATTCTGGAAGCCGTTGGGAAAACTGGAAAAAAGACCTTACTGCCTTACATGGCGATCAGGTTTTCAATTTTTATCCGTTTCTATGGACTGAAGAAGGAAACGATATCAACAAAGTTCAACGAAAAATGATTTCTGCCGAAGAACAATACAGCCTTAATTTAGATTTAAGAAAACAGCTTGGACATTAATCCAATCACATAATATTTTAAATTCCAGATTTTTAGTTTTAATTTTATTACTGACAAACTGTTGTCACAAACTCCTTTTACTTTTATAAAATAAAACTAAAAAGATGGAAACTAAAGACGGAAAATTAGCCGTTTATGCCCAAACAAGACAAGATTGGCGCAATTGGCTGCATGAAAATAGTCAGACCGAAAAATCGGTTTGGCTTATTTTATATCATAAAAAAAGTAAAACACAAAGCGTTAATTTAGTCGAAGCAACTGAAGAAGCGCTTTGTTTTGGCTGGATCGACAGTCTCTGCAAAAAGCGCGATGCAGAAAGCTATTACCTTACCTTCTCACATCGAAACCCGAAAACCAGCAAATGGAGCAAACCTAATATTGAAAGGGCCGAACGCATGATCCAGCAAAATTTAATGACAGAACACGGTCAGAAATTAATTGATATTGCAAAAGAAAAAGGAAAATGGATTATTGAATAATCTGCAAAGTAAGGTTTAATTTATATTGCTTGTCCCTCCGGATCAGGCTGTCTGCTGTATCTTTTATGGTGAACCCATTATAAAAAGATGCCGCTCCCATTCTTCACGCATCTATATTTATAAGAAGATTTTGTGTTAAAATAATTTGTATTTTTAGTTAGACCAAAAAATCAACCTAAAACCTTACCAATCATGCTAAAACAACTAATCTTTCTGCTCCTCTTTTGTTTCGGAATCCAATCACATTCGCAAGAAACTGGTTTTACAACTCCAGATTATAAAGCCATCGAAAAAGAAATCAACGATAAAAATTCGAAATTCTTTTATCCAAAATTAATGGAAAGACTGGTAAAAAATGATACTCTTTTAACGCATGATGAATACCGTCACTTGTATTTAGGCTATGTTTTTCAACCCAAATACAATGCATTTTGGACTTCGTCAGAAGATGAAAAACTTCGCACGTATTATGCAAAAGAAAAACTCGAAGCTTCCGATTATGACGAAATTATAAAACTAGCCAGTAATTCTTTAAATGAATTCCCTTTTGACCTACGACAGCTCAACTATCTTGCTTATGTTTACCATTTAAAAGGAGATGAAACTGCAGCAAAAATTACTTCTTTTAGATTTCATAGCATTATGAATGTCATTCTCTCTTCGGGTGACGGAAAAAAGTGCGAAACTGGTTTTCATGTCTTAATGGTTGATCACGAATACATACTGCTCAATCTTTTTGAAATTGAATCGAAAGGACAATCACTTGTTGATAATTGTGATTATCTAAGTTTCGAAAAAGGCGTTTACAATGTAGACGGCATTTATTTTAATATTGAAAAAATGCTCGAAAACGAAAAGAAAGTACTTCGATAACACGATTTATAACATAAAAAAAATGCTTCAACAATTAAATGTTGAAGCATTTTTTTTGATTAAACCTATTTATTTATTGTTTATCAATAAATTTTTATTATTTTAGCAGCACAACTTCTAATCTTTTATAGTATGGAAATCAAAATTGGAACACCGCAGATTCTAAAAATCCTAAATATTGTATCATGGATTATTTTTATTGGATTATGTGTAGAAGCTGGCATGTATCTTTTTAACGGAATTTATACAATGACTATAAATTCATACAATGCACGTTTTCTTAATCTGTTAGATTTATACAATTACAGTACTAGTTTTTACATTCAAGAAATATGTTTTATAAGCATTGTGGCAATCTTAAAAGCAATCATGTTTTATCTGATTGTAAAAATGCTGCACGAAAAAAAATTAAATATAGAACAGCCTTTTACTGCAGAAATGGGACGTTTTATATCCTATCTTTCGTATTTAGCGTTCGGAATCGGATTGTTTTCTTTTTGGGCATTCAAATTCAATAATTGGTTGGCATCAAATGGCGTAAAACTCCCAACTTTAGAATCTCTGAATCTTGAAGGTCATAGCATCTGGATTTTTATGGCAATTGTGATGTTTGTAATAGGACAGATTTTTAAAAGAGGAATCGAAATTCAATCTGAAATTGACTTAACCATTTAAACGAAAAATTATGCCCATTATAGTAAATTTGGATGTCATGATGGCAAAGAGAAAAATGTCATTAAATGAACTTTCAGAAAAAGTAGATTTAACTTTATCAAATCTTTCCATTCTAAAAACAGGAAAAGCAAAAGCCATTCGTTTCAGCACGCTTGAAGCAATCTGCAAAGTTTTGGATTGCCAGCCTGGTGATATTTTAGAATTTTCAGAAGAATAATTTCATCTCGATTTAATTTGTATTTTCGTACAAAAATAATTTAAACTTTGAAACGATTATAAATCTAAAAAGTCTAAAAATGAACATTTTAATTGTTTACTCTCATCCCAGCAAAAAATCGTACACTTTTCAGGTTTTGGAAAGATTAAAATCTGTTTTGGCTAAGGAAAATTGGAATATCGAAATCTCAGATCTATACGCTTCCAATTTCGAAAGTGATCTTTCTGAAGCAGAATATGAACGTGAAGGTTTTGCAAAAACTCAGCTTCCGATTCCGCAAGATGTTTTAAACGAACAAGAAAAAATAGAAAAAGCAGACTGTATTATTTTCCTTTATCCCGTTTGGTGGAGCGATTGTCCTGCAAAACTAAAAGGCTGGTTCGATCGTGTTTATTCGGTTGGATATGCTTACGGACAAAATGAGACTTCGAGAAAAATGAAAACCATTCCGTATGGTCTTGTAATTTGTACAGCTGGTCATCCAAATGATTTTCTTAACGAAATTGAAATTGCCCAAAGCATGGAAAAAATAATGCTCGAAGACCGACTTGGAAAACGTTTTACCAAAAAAGAAATGATTATTCTGGGCGGAACTTTAGAACTCGAAAATGTAATGGCAAAACATTTTGAACTAATTAGTCAAATTCCTGAAAAAATTAAGGTCATAAAATAATCCCTAAAAATAAACTAACCTCAAATGATACAAGACGATACAATAGAAAAATCGGTTTTTGAAGAAATTCCAACAGAAAAAATATATTCAGAAAAAGCTATAAGAATAGGAACATTTTTTGCCGGTCCTTTGGTTGCGGGTTATTGCATTGCAGAAAATTTTAAAGCGTTTAATGACTTTGAAAAAGCAAAAAATACATGGATTATTACAACTCTATCAATGATTGCAATTATTGGGCTTATTTTTATCATTCCCGATAACTTTCCGAGTATTATCTTCCCAGTGCTTTATTCGGTTGTGGCCTCTTATTTCTTGAAAAAATTTCAAGAACAGAACATTCAAAATCATATTCAAAATGGCGGTCAAACTTTCGGCGGATGGAGAGTTACATTAATAGGTCTACTAAGCATTACTGTTTTTTTCGGAATCATAATAAGTATTGTTTTATTAACCGAAAATGTCTAAAATTTTTTCTGTCCGAAATACCCCTTAAATTTGTCTCTAGAACACCTTAATCAATTGATTTTTAGATTGTAACTTTACTTTACTAATTTAAAAATCAATTCATTATGAACACTCACGATTTTACCACAACAATAATTGTCAACCAATCACCAGAAGAAGTTTTTAAAGCCATACAAAATGTTCGCGGCTGGTGGTCTGAAGAAATTGAAGGAAAAACAGCAAACGAAGGTGACGAATTTAAATACCATTATGAAGACGTTCACCGCTGCAAAATAAAATTGATTGAAGTCATTCCGAATCAGAAAATTGTCTGGCTGATTGAAGAAAATTATTTCAGTTTTACCAAAGACGATACGGAATGGACTAATACAACAGCAATTTTTGATATTTCGAAAGAAGATAATAAAACCAAACTCATTTTTACGCACGTTGGTTTGGTGCCAGAATACGAATGTTTTGACGTTTGCAAAGCTGGCTGGAGCAATTATATCGAGAACAGTTTGAAAAAACTAATCGAAACTGGAAAAGGGCAGCCTAATGCAACTGGAAAACCTCAAATAGAAACAGAAAGAGCATTATCATCAAAAGAATAATTTTCTTACTTTCGTTATAGTAATAAAAAACGAAAGCTATGAATCCATTTTTAAGAAATACTTTGGCCGTAATTGCAGGTCTTGTTATCGGAAGCATTGTCAATATGAGTATCATTTTAATTAGTGGCTCTATAATTCCGGCACCAAATGGTGCAGACGTTACTACTACTGAAGGCTTAAAAGCAACAATGCATTTATTTGAGCCAAAGCATTTTCTTTTTCCATTTTTAGCCCACGCTTTAGGAACTTTTGCTGGCGCATTGACTACAGCTCTAACTGCAATTCATCATAAAACAAAATTGGCTTTTGGAATTGGAGCTTTCTTTTTATTTGGCGGTATTGTAACCATGTTTACACTTCCTTCGCCAATTTGGTTTGGTTTCGTCGATTTAATTTTCGCTTACATTCCGATGGCTTATTTGGCTTCTAGAATTGCCATAAAAAAGGAAACAAATGAACGATAAAGCCACAATAAAACCAGCCAAAAAATGCTATGCGCATATTGGAGGTAAATTGGGTGAACTTCTTCTTGAAACTTTTGCCGACAAAAAATGGATTGCCAAAAATAATCCCGCAGAAAAGCATTTTTATATTACTGAATTAGGCGAAAAAGAGTTTACCAAACTTGGCGTAGATATTAGCAAAATAAAATCGGAAGCCATTTAATTTTATAAAATTGCAATCCTTTTCTGCAAAATTTGTAGCACTTAATTTCATAACTTAGTTTGTTTTTAAATCTTGAATCATGACTAAGAAAGAAATCGCTAAAAACTTCTTGAAATTGGCAGCAAAAGGGCATCCTCACGAAGGTTTTCGATTGTATGTCGGAAAAAATTTCAAACATCACAATGCTTATTTCAAAGGTGATGCAGACACTTTAATGCTTGCCATGGAAGAATCTGCCAGAACAAATCCGAATAAAGCTTTTAAAATACATCATGCTTTAGAAGACGGAAACTTGGTTGCTGTACATTCTCATCTTAAACAAACGCCTTCGGACATTGGTTTTGCAGTAGTGCATATTCTCAAATTCAAAGAAGACAAAATTGTAGAACTCTGGGATTTAGGCCAACCCGTTCCAAAAGACTCTATCAATGAAAACGGAATGTTTTAATTTAATTGTGAATTGTTAATTGCAAATTATTAATTCAAAAACTAAATCTATAAATAACCGCTAAACGCATTCACAACATTTCATAATTTATAATTAACAATTCACCATTAAAAACAAATGAACTTCATCAATAAAATCTCTTTACTATTAGTTTTAATCTTTGCTTCTTGCAATTCATCGGCTCAGAAAAAAGAAGATTACAAAAAAAGTATTGATAGTATAATACAAAACTCAAACCCAAAATTTACTGGCGTAGTTTTAATTTCTAAAAATGGGAAAGCGCTTTATTCTAAAGCTGTTGGTTTTTCGAACTACGAAACTAGAACACCTTTAAAAATGGATACCCAATTTGAAATCATGTCCAACAGTAAATTAATTGCTGCTGTTTTACTTTTATTGGAAGTCGAAAAAGGAAAAGTAGATTTGAATGCACCAATCAAAAAATACCTTCCTGAATTAACTCAAACTTGGGCAGATTCTGTAACGGTTCATCAACTTTTAAACCATTCTCACGGAATTATAGATTTACAAAAACCGTTAGTTTTTAAACCTGGAACCGATTTTAAATACGGAAATCTAAGTTTTAATCTAATTGCAAAAATTGTCGAATTCAGCTCTAAAAAAAGTTATACGCAGGTTGCTGAATCACTTTTTAAGAAATTAAAAATGAATCATACTTTTTGTTATTCAAAAGATAAAGAACAAAATCTAGCAACAGGTTACTATAATGTAAAAAATCAGTTGGAACCCGATACCTCAAGACAAATCACGAATGAAACTTTAGGCGCAGACGGCATTATTTCAACCGTTTCTGATCTTGCTATTTGGAACAATAATCTTCACAAAGGAAAAATATTAAAACCAGAATCGTATCAATTATTAACTAAAAACACCATTTTATCGCAGCATAATTTCTTCGGAAAAGAAAAACAGCCTTATGGATACGGAATTCGAATTGTAGAAGAAGAATCAGTTAAATATCTTGGACATACAGGATTAGGAGATGGTTTTTCTGGCGTAAATTTGTATTTCCCAAAAAGTGATGTAAGTTTGATTGTATTGGAAAATCAGATGCCAGAAGATGCTAATTTGTTTTATGCGACTGAATTTAAAATCAAAAACATTCTTTTAAAAAGCAATTTATTAAAGAAAAAGTAAACTAAAATGGCAAAAAATAAAACCACAGAAACTCAAAATAGCGTTACTGATTTTATTAACGCTGTTGATAATGAAGTTAAAAGAAACGATGCTTTTGAGCTTCTTAAAATAATACAAGAAATAACAGGTTTTGAGCCCAAAATGTGGGGGCCAAGCATTATTGGTTTTGGAAGTTATCATTATAAATATGACAGCGGACATGAAGGCGATGCTCCATTAGCTGGATTTTCGCCAAGAAAAACTGCAATGACCGTTTACTTTTATTTGCCAGAAGAAAAAAGAGAAGCTCTTTTATCCAAATTAGGAAAACATACTTCTTCTAAAGCTTGCATTTACATTAAAAAACTCGCAGATATTGATATTGAAATCTTAAAAAAGATAATTTTACTTTCAATCGAATATACCCAAAATTTATATCCTCAAAATAAATGATTACATTCCTAATTCTATTATTTCTGATTGCTTTTGCAATTTACATGTTTCTACAGCATCCAAAATTCGGAAAAGCTCCTTCTGGCGAAAGATTAACTTTGATTCAAAATTCGCTTCAATATAAAAACGGAAAATTCGAAAATCAATCTTTTACACCCGACCTTGCCGAAGGAGAAACTATGGCCGGAGTTCTATTTGAGTTTTTCTTCAAAAAAGTAGATCGAAAAATTCCAACCGATTTGATTCCATCTGTAAAAACCAATTTAAAGGAACTGGCCTTAGACCAAGATATTTTAGTTTGGTTTGGGCATTCGTCTTATTTTATTCAGCTGGAAGGAAAACGATTTTTAATTGACCCTGTTTTCAGCGGTAACGCCTCCCCTATTCCTGGCACAACAAAATCGTTTAAAGGATCGGATATTTACACGGTTGAAGATCTTCCAGAAATTGACTATTTATTGATTACGCACGATCATTACGATCATTTGGATTACGAAACAGTTTTAAAATTAAAACCTAAAACTAAAAAAATAATCACGGCTCTTGGCGTGGGTTCGCACTTGGAATTCTGGGGATTTCCATCTGAAAAGATTATCGAAAAAGATTGGTATTCTAAAATTGAATTAGATGAAAATCTAACGATTCATACAGCTCCTTCTCGTCATTTTTCTGGCAGAGGTTTTAAAAGATGCAATACGCTTTGGACCTCTTTTATTCTAGAAACTAAAGATTTTAAAATGTATTTGGGCGGAGACAGCGGTTATGATTCGCACTTTGCCGCAATTGGCGAAAAATATGGCCCATTTGATATTGCTTTGCTCGATAATGGCCAATACAATGAGAAATGGAAATACATTCACAATATGCCCGAAGATGTCATAAAAGCCATGAAAGACTTAAAAGCAAAAAGAGTATTTCCAGTGCATTCTTCCAAATTCTCTTTATCGCTTCATGCTTGGGACGAACCTTTGAAAAAAGTAACCGAATTGAATAGTTTGTCTGAAAACCCGATTTCTTTAATTACTCCAATGATCGGCGAAGTTGTTGAATTGAAAAATGATAAACAAAAATTTAAACAATGGTGGCGCAATATTCGCTAATTATTAATAATTAATTGCTAATTGCAATGTCACCCTGAGCGAAGTCGAAGGGCGTTCCAATTGGCACTTGAGCTTCGACTTCGCTCAGCGTGACAATGAGCACAACACTTGAAACGTGAAACCTGAAACCAAAAAATGAAACAAAAAATATACTATTTTGCAATTGCATTTCTATTAACGATAAACCTATCTTCTCAAAACACCTATGTCTTTTTAGGATCTTACAATCGTGATAAAACGGCAGAAGCTATTCAGGTTTATCAATTGGATACCTTGAGCGGGAAGTTGACCAAATTTACTTCGGTTAAGAATATTGTGAATCCGTCGTATTTAACGATTTCTCCAAACGGAAAATATGTTTATGCCTGCACAGACACCAAAACTCCAAATGCAGGAAGCGTGAGCAGTTTCGAATTTAATACATCGGCAAAAACATTAACTTTTTTAAATAGTCAGCGAAGCGGTGGCGAAAATCCAGTTTATGTTTCTGTTCATAAAAACGGGAAATGGCTTGCCAATGCCAATTATACGGAAGGCAGTGTTTCGGTTTATCCAATTCTAGAAAATGGTAGGATTGATTCTATTGCGCAGAATTTTCAATATACAGATGGAAGCGTAAATAAAGAAAGACAAACCAAATCTCATGTACATTCGGCGGTATTTTCTCCTCAGTACGATTATTTGTTTTTACCTGATTTGGGTGCCGATAAAATACGCTGTTATGCATTTGATGAAAATCTGAAAAAGCCTCTAGTGGAAACAAAAAATCCATTTACAAAAACAGATTTAGAAGCCGGACCAAGACATTTTACTTTTCACCCAAATCAAAAATGGGGATATTGCATTGAAGAAATGGCAGGACAAATAAGCGTTTACAATTTTGAAAATGGTGTTTTGAATAAAATTCAGCGCATTGCAACGCATCCAGATAAAATAATAGAAGGTTTTGAAAGTTCTGACATTCATATTTCTCCTGACGGAAAATTCCTGTACGCCACCAATCGAGGAAAGGAAAATAATATCGCTATTTTCTCTATTGCCGAAAACGGGTTTCTGCAAAATATTGGTTACCAATCTACTTTAGGAAAACATCCGCGAATTTTTGCCATAGATGAAAGCGGAAAATTTTTAGTTGCATCGAATGTGCAAACTGGAAATGTTGTAGTTTTTAAAAGAGATTTTAAAACTGGATTACTTAAAAAAATAGGAAAACAGATTAAAATGGAAAATGTTTCCTGCGTGCAGATTAAACAGATATAATTTTTTGTTTCACGCAGATTTTGCAGATTAAAACAGATTTTATTTTGTCTTCCTGAGCGAAGTCGAAGGATCGCTAGTGAATCGACAAAGATTAAAAATGAGAAGCTGAATGGAATAAAAACTAACCACAAAAAAAACATAAAAATGCAAACATCAAATTTCAATTTACAGCCAGATTTCTTAGAAAACGAAATCTCAAAGTTAATTCCCCTAGAAGAAAAACATTTTGATGCACTGTTTGAAGCTGCTTCCGACCCTTTGATTTGGGAACAGAATCCTGCAAAAGACCGATATACAAAAGAAGGTTTTAAAACTTTTTTTGACATTATAATTACAAAAAGTCCGTTCTTAATTCTTGACAAACAAACCAATGAAGTAATGGGAACAACAAGTTTTTATGACTACAATCCCGAAAAATCAAGTGTTGGAATTGGATACACTTTTATTACAAGAAAATATTGGGGAGGGCCATATAATAAGTCAAACAAAAAATTAATGATGGATTATGCTTTCCAACATGTTGACTCTGTACTTTTTCATATTGGCGCAGAAAATTTCCGTTCTCAAAAAGCCGTTTTGAAATTAGGAGCAGAAAAAATCAACGAACTGACATTTACCGTTAATGGTGCAGAAGTGCCTTATTTTGAATATGAGTTGAAGAAAAAAGAATAAATAAAAGAAGAAAGAGGCAAGAAGAAAGAGGCTGGAAAAATTCTCTTGTCTCTTTCTTCTTGAAACTTTTCCTTCTCAAAATAAAAAAAAGAAAAATGAAAAGAATAACTGTTTTCTGTGCCTCTAGTTTTGGCACTGAAAAGATTTACGAAGAACAAGCAACAGCTTTAGGCAGAACTTTAGCCGAACAAAATATAGAATTAGTTTATGGAGGCGCAAATGTAGGTTTGATGGGTGCAGTTGCAGACGGAGCTTTAAATGCTGGCGGAAAAGTAATTGGAGTGCTTCCGAATTTTTTACGATCTAAAGAAATTGCTCATTTAGGTTTAACCGAATTAATTTTGGTAGAAAGCATGCACGAGAGAAAAACCAAAATGAACGATTTATGCGATGGTGTAATTGCACTTCCTGGAGGTTTTGGAACTCTCGAAGAACTCTTTGAAATGCTGACTTGGGCTCAACTAGGATTACATAAGAAGCCAATAGCTGTTTTGAACGTAAATGGCTATTATGATGCTTTAATAACTTTACTGCAAACCATGACAGAAAAAGGATTACTGAAAGAAGTTAATCGAGAAATGCTCTTAGTTAGCGATCATATAGATGATTTGCTCGATAAGATGAAAAATTACGTTGCTCCAACCGTTGGAAAATGGATTGATAAAAAGAAGGTTTAATTACAATAGTAAAAGCTAATTACATATATTCGCCCTTCAAAATTAACTAGCCAATTACTAAATGAGAAAAATTACTCTACTCCTTTTTACAATTACTTTAATCACATTCAAAACAACTGCACAAGAATCAAAATTTAAATTTGGAGTGCAAGCAGGTTTAACTTACTCAAGTTTTAGAGGCTACGAATCTTTTATAGATGAAGACCCTGGCTTTTCTTATTTATTTGGAGTTTCATTACTATACAAACTGAATGAAAGTCTATCCTTAAAAGCAGATTTGGATTACGACAGAAAAACACAAGTTTCAAAAGGAGAAGTTAATTATATTTCCGATATATCATATAACCGTTATAGTATTAAAACAACTAACTATTTGAATTATATCACGCTTCCGATCATGTTAAAATTCAGTTTTACCCATAATAAGAGCTTTTATATTAATGGAGGACCTTATTTAGGTTATTTGCTTAAGTCTGGTTGGAAATATGAAACTTCTGGCATGCAAAATTCAGATGAGAATTTAGAAGATACAAAATACAGAAAATCAATGGATTTTGGACTTTCAGCTGGATTCGGAAAAGAATTTAAACTAAATGACAATCATAATATTTATATTGAATTACGAGAAAATTTAGGTTTAACAGACATTTCTAAAGCTACTATGCCAACTGATCAATCAATAAAAACAAATTCTGTTAATTTAATCGCCGGATTTATATTTTAATTAAATTTTAGCACATATTAATATCTGAATTCCTAAATTAGAAGTTCAAAAGTAAATCGACTTAAAATTTACTTTTAGACTTCTAACAAACTACATCTAACCTAAAAAAAAATGAAAACAGAAAACAACAAATATGCAAAGGCTGAAATGCTGATTCGGAAACCTGTTTCAGAAGTTTTTCAGGCTTTTATTGATCCGCAGCTTACCAGTAAATTTTGGTTTACAAAAGGATCGGGAAAATTAGAAGAAAACCAAAAGACCGAATGGACTTGGGAAATGTATGGTTTCTCTCTTTCTGTTACCGCACTTGTTATTCAAGAAAATAAAAAGATTGTCATAGAATGGGGAAATCCTGACGAAATTACTCTGGTAGAATGGATTTTTAGTCCGTTAAACGAAAATGAAACTTTTGTGAGCATTACCAATTCTGGTTTTCATGGTGACACAGATAAAATAATAGATCAGGTTCGAAATTCAACTGAAGGTTTTACTTTGGTTTTGGCTGGAGCAAAAGCTTATTTGGAGCATAATTTACGATTGAATTTGGTTCTGGATCGTTTTCCAAAGGGATTAGCTTAAGTGTGATTTAACTGCAAAGTGTGGGTATTTATTTTTACCGCAAAGAGCGCAATCCCGATAGTTATCGGGAACGCAAAGAACACAAAGTTTTTTTTGAGAATCATTAAAATGAAAAGTTCGCCAAGCATTATATAGATAAAGCTCTGCGAACTTAATATATAGATTCAGCTTAAGCTTCTAATTAAAATATCTTAGCGAACTCTGCGTAAAAAATTTAACCGCAAAGAAAGTCAACTCGAAACGTTAAACTTGAAACAAAAAAAACAACATGGAAACGAAAAAACCGGAGAATATAGACCAATACATTGGTGCATTTCCTAATGATGTTCAGGAGATTTTGGAAAAAGTTAGAATGACAATTCAGAAAGCAGCGCCAGATGCTAAAGAAAAAATAAGTTATTCGATGCCGGCTTTTGAGCAAAATGGGATTGTGGTTTATTTTGCGGCGTTTAAAAACCATATTGGACTTTATGCTTTACCAAGCGGACACGAGACTTTTGCAGCAAAACTTTCTAAATATAAATCAGGAAAAGGCTCTGTACAGTTTCCTTTAAAAGATCCAATGCCTTATGATTTAATTACTGAAATTGTCAAATTTAGAGTGAAAGAGAATCTTGAAAAAGTGAAAAAGAAATAATTTCAATTCCTAATTTTCTTATCAATTACAAAGTCTTATATAATGAAAAAAATAAATATTCTTTTTTTACTTTTTACCTTTTTTATAAGTCATTGGACTTTTGCTCAAGAGGAAGCTGCAATTGACAAAGAAATTTTAGAACTTCACAAACCCACAAAAAAAGTTCGCGATTCAATCATAAAACTGCAAAAGGAAGTATATTCAAAAATTGAAATTGAAAAAGACTCCATTATCAAAAATCGACTAAACCTTCGTTTAGATGAATTAGAAAATGCGAAAGATCAAAATGATATTGAAGAATTAAAACTTGATTTTGTTTTTGCTAAAAACCACCCTAATTCCTACCGTGCTTTACAACTGATACGAGTTCATGTTAGCCGTTTTATTGGAATGAATTTTTACGACACTTTCGTAGAAGTTTTTGAAAATTTTACGCTAGAAATAAGGAATTCTGAAAAAGGACAAGAAATGTCTGAGAAACTAAAGTACTTTAAACAAAGTAAAGTTGGAAGTCCTGCCCCCTACTTTAATCTGAAAGACATTGATAACAAAGACGTTTCGCTTGCCGATTTTAAAAACAAACAATATGTTTTAATTGACTTCTGGGCTAGCTGGTGTGCTCCTTGCCGTGAAGAGTTACCTTACATTAGAGAGTTATACAAAAATTATAAATCACTAGGCTTTGAAATTATAAGCGTTACAAAAGATGAAAAATCAGATGCTTGGAAAAAGGCCATTGAAAAAGACAAAATCGAATCTTGGAAACACATTTCAATTTTAGAAAATAACAGTTCTATAGATAAAGATTATTTCGTTAGCGGAATCCCTCACAAAGTTCTTATTGATAAAAACGGCATTATTATTGGGAAATGGAAAGGTGGCGGAGAAAACAATAAACATGATTTGCAAAAGCTTTTAAAATCTATTTTTGAAGCAGAATAACGTATAGAAATGAATTTAACCGAACATTACAACCAACTTTACAAAACATCTTCTGAAGCAATTTCGGCAGGAAAATACGCTATCGATTCTGAGCTTAAAAATGAATCCGATTCCCGTTTTGGAATCACGCTGCTTATTCGTCCAAATGATGAAATTAAAGCTAATATTCAGTCATTTATCAATGAATTGAAAAAAGCAGAACCAGAGCAGTATTTTTATCCCGATTCAGATATTCATATTACAGTAATGTCGATTATTTCTTGTTCGGATAAATTTACTTTAAATCAGATTTCTCCAAACGAATATATTGAGGTAATCTGCAGAAGTATGGTTGATGTAGAGAAAATAAAAATTCATTACAAAGGCATAACTGCTTCTCCTTCGGCAATTATGATTCAGGGGTTTCCAAGTGACGAAACGTTGAATAATTTGCGAAATAGACTTAGAGAGAATTTTAAAAATTCGGGATTACAGCAATCTATAGACAGCCGATACGAAATTTCAACAGCGCATTCTACCATAATGCGTTTTCAGGAAAAACTTCAAAATCCGAAAAAAATAATAGAAATTGCAGAAAAATTCCGTGATTATGATTTTGGAGAATTTGAAGTCAAAAATCTAGAACTGGTTTATAATGACTGGTATCAGCGAAAAAACACTACTCGTATTTTAGGAGATTTTGGATTGAGATGATTTTTTTGCTTGCCGCGAATTTCACTAATTTCCATTAATTTTTATTAAAAATAAGTTCGTAGAAAAAAAGAATGCTGTTTATTTAAATTTCCCAAAATGCCATAAAACTCCTGAAGGATCATGCAGAAAACATTCGCTTCCCCAATCTAGATATTTTATTGGGGTCAATTTTACTCCTTCATATTTTTGGGAAAGATTTAAAGCTGAAAGCTCACTATAATATCGTTCGACATCATCAACTTCGACAAAAATCATGGTATTTTCGATCCAGTTTTTATCATAATAATCTTGAAGATAAAAAGCGATTTCTCCCGTTTTAAAAACTGAAAAATTAGATTCTAAAACCGTTTCTTCAAATCCTAAATCACGATAGAAGCTTCTTGAAGTTTCAAAATTTTTAGCTCCAATAAAAGGTCTGATTGATTTGATTTTGTGATTCATTTTACTATAAATTTATGTCGTTATAATAAATTAAAACCCATTTATTTTTGATCAGTTTAAATTGTCTTTCCACTTCAAAACCGCTGTTATCAATCCAAAATTTCTCGGTAATTAAAGTATCCGTTTTTACCAATGAATGCTGATATTCTCCAATTTCAGTTTTTTCTGCAACCGGAATTGCTTGAAACTGCCAGTTCTTGCGTGTCCAATTGTATTGCTCAAAACCAGCGACATGCTTTCCTTCAATAGGAAAATCAACTCTAGAAACCTGAAAAAGCGAATCTGAATGAAACTTTTTATTGAATTCTTCAAAACTTTCAGGCTGTTCTTCTTTTACAAATTTTGCAACGCTATCATTCTTATGATAATTTAAGTCTGATTCTTGTTTTACTTTACTTGTACAGCTCAAAAAAACAGAAACGAAAGCAAAAAATAATATCGTGCCCGAAACTTTCATAAAAATGAAATTTAATTTTTCTTCAAAATACTTCCAATACCTCGTCCGATCTGTTCTATGGCTTCGATTCCTTTTGCTAAAGGCGATGATGTAAAATCTTCATACGCATCCATTGAACTTTCTTTTCTATCGTCTTGCGGATAAACCAAAATCACATTGTTATCGTTGAAATATTTTTCAAACTTTTGTGGCAGTTTATCAAAAATGGATTGATAGGAAACAGAACCTTTTCTTGAAAGGTTAAAAACTACCAAATCGGTTGTTTTTATTTCGTCTGAAATACTTTCAAAATCTTCCCAATCAGAAACATTTTTAAATCCTAGTTTAGCGTTCAATTTCAAATTATTGGCAATTTGCTGAATAGTTTCATGAGTTTTATATTCAGCATAAACCACAATCGGAATACTTAATTCCTGTGATAAACGGCATATTTTCTGAAGCAATAAATGAAATCCTACTCCTCTTTCAGAAAATGGAGGACAGATAAAAACCAGTCTTTTTTCTTCGATAAAATTCTTTTGGAATCTGCAGATAAACAAACTCTTATCAACATTATTGATGATTGAATCCACATTTTCTCCGAAAATTTTATCAATAAAACCTGTTTTTCTAGGCCATCCGACAATCACAATATCAGACATGATTTCTTTGGATGTTCTCGCAATTCCACTAGCAGGATTATGGTCAATTCTGGCAATGGTATTGATTTTAACTTCTGAAGCTGACCCCTGAATAACAAATTTATCAGCCGCTTTTCTGTATTTCAAAATATTTTTTTCTGCCTGATTATTATTCGGAACAATCGTCAATAAAGTAATCGGGTTAGATGATTTTTTATCTTTTATCAAAAGTGCAAAATCTAACAGACTCGCTGCCGCAGAAGTTTTAGCCAACGGAATCAAAATATGTTCATCTAAAATTTGATCTCTTCCTGTATCTTCATGAGAAAACTCTTCTTCGCAGATTGCGATTTTCTTTGCCGCTTTTTCGGTTGCAAATGAAGCCACTATACACGTAATCAGAATTAGGATAATAGTTCCGTTCAAGATATTTTCGTCTAAAATTTTTGCTTTATAACCAACCAGAATTACCGCCAAAGTTGCCGCCGCGTGCGCACTGCTCAACCCGAAAATAAGCTGTCTTTCTGTTCTGGTGTATTTAAAAACAATTTGAGTAAAAAAGGCTGCAATCCATTTTCCAAATATGGCAACAACACTCAAAGTTCCTGCTACAATTAAAGCCGTTGGACCGCTCAAAATAACGCTTACATCAACTAACATTCCCACAGAAATCAAGAAAAATGGAATAAATAATGAATTTCCGATAAACTCAATTCTATTCATCAAAGCTGAAGAATGCGGAATTAAAGGATTTAATGCCAGACCCGCTACGAAAGCCCCAATAATAGGCTCTACTCCTGCTACTTCGGCCAAAAAGGCTGCAAAGAAAACCACTGAAAGCACAAAAATATAATGGGCATGTTTTTCACTTTCCAGTTTCTTAAAAAACCATTTTGCAATACGTGGAATAATCATAAACATTATGGCAGAAAAAATAGCTAAAGAAACTATCAGTTTAACCCAAAATGCCTGATTTAAATTTCCCTGACTACTTCCCATAATTACTGCAAGAATAATCAAAACTGCTGTATCGGTCAAAATAGTTCCGCCAACAGTAATAGCAACTGCCTGATTTTTGGCAATTCCTAATTTGCTCACAATCGGATAAGCCACCAAAGTATGTGTTGCAAACATGCTTGCCGTTAAGAAACTGGCATTAAAATCGTATTGAAGCAAATAAAAGCAAACTGGAAATCCGATGGAAAGCGGTAAAATAAAAGTAAAAAGACCAAAGAGCAAACTCTTATTTCTATTGGCTTTAAACTCATTCATATCCAATTCTAGTCCTGCAATAAACATGATATACAAAAGCCCAATTGTCGAAAAGAGATCTACGGCAGAGTTTTTTGCCAAAATATTTAATCCATGCGGGCCAATAATAACACCCGAAATAATAAGTCCGATAATTCCTGGAATATTAATCTTTTTAAGCAAAATCGGCGAAAGCAGAATTATAAAAAGTATTAACGAAAAAATCAATACGGGGTTGCTTAAAGGTAATTCGAATTCTTGTAATAGATGTCTGAAAAATTCTATCATATAGTAACTTTATCTTCTTGTGGCATTGTAATTTGTAAAAAGACATTTTTCAGAATTAAAACAAAATCCATGAAGTATTAATAAAAGAGAATCTAGCAATGTTGCTCGTTCTTCTACAAAAATACCGAAAAAAGACGAACTTTTTACGGAAACCGCATATTAAGGTTTTAAATTTATTTCGTTGCCGAATTATTAAATTTTAATATTTTTTTTAACAAATACGCAAGATTAACATTAAAAAATAAATCATCGTTGCATTATTCGATTATCTTTGTCTTAACAAAAACTAAACAATGGAAGAATGTATCTCTGTTTTTGATATGCTTAAAATTGGCGTTGGCCCTTCAAGCTCACATACTTTAGGTCCTTGGCGCGCTGCCGAACGTTTTCTTGAAGAGCTCAAAGACGAAGCAATTTTAGACGACATTACAAGAGTAAAAGTCGACTTATATGGCTCACTTTCTTTAACTGGAAAAGGCCACGCAACAGATCTTGCCGTAATGCTCGGATTGAGCGGACAAGATCCTGAATATATTCCTGTGGATGATATTGCGGGAATTGTTAAAAAGATAGAAACAACAAACGAGATCAATTTGGGGAACCAAAAAGTGATTCCTTTCTTTTTTCTTCAAGACATTGTTTTCAACAAAGATTTTCTTCCGTTCCATGCCAATGGATTAAAATTTACAGCATACAAATCTGATGATTCAGAATACGAATCTACTTTTTATTCTATCGGAGGCGGATTTGTTGTAAAAGAAGAGCGTACCAATGCTAAAGAAAAAAAAGCAATAAAATGTGCGTTTCCTTTCCCAATTCAAAACGCAGCCGAATTATTGAATTATACGATTACTGAAAATAAATCAATTTCTGAAATTGTATATCAAAATGAAATTTCAATGCGCCCAGAAGCCGAAGTACATTCTGAACTAATGCGTATTTGGAATACAATGCTAGAATGCATGTACATAGGCTGTCACTCTGAAGGAATTCTTCCTGGCGGGCTACATGTTCGTAGAAGAGCTTTTGATATGCACCAAAACCTAATTGGATTGTCTAATTATACCGATCCGCAGAGCTGGCTGGAAGAAATCAGAAAAACTGAAGTTAAATTCCGCCAGATTCTAAAATGGGTTAGCTGTTTTGCCCTTGCCGTAAATGAAGTAAATGCGTCTTTAGGACGTGTGGTTACTGCTCCTACTAACGGAAGTTCTGGAGTAATTCCGGCCGTTTTAATGTATTATATGGTGATTGAAAATCATAGTGCAGGCGAAAAAGAAATCAAACAATTTTTGATGGTTGCTGGCGAAATTGGAAGTATCTTTAAAAAAGGGTCTACTATTTCTGCAGCAATGGGCGGATGTCAGGCTGAAATTGGCGTTTCTTCTGCAATGGCAGCAGGAGCTTTATGCGAATTGATGGGCGGAACTCCTGCTCAGGTTCTTATGGCTGCTGAAATCGCAATGGAACATCATTTAGGTTTAACCTGCGATCCTATTGGAGGTTTGGTTCAAATTCCATGCATAGAAAGAAATACAATGGGTGCCATCAAAGCAATAAACGCTGCTGAATTGGCCTTAGAAACAGATTCTAAAAATGCTAAAGTTCCTTTAGACAAAGTGATTAACACAATGTGGGAAACAGCAAAAGATATGAATTCAAAATACAAAGAAACTTCTGAAGGAGGTCTTGCAGTTGCCGTAAATATGGCTGATTGTTAAAATTTAAAGTTTGCCACGAATTCCTCGAATTAGCACTAATTTAAATACAAAAGTAATTCGTGAAAATTGGAGAAATTCGTGGCAAAAAATATTAAAATCACTACACAATTACTCTATTGTAATAGGAAACAATCCATTTCTATTAGGATTTAAAGACCGAAAACCATTTTCTCTCGAAATATTCTATAATTGCTAATTCCCTTTTTACAATTATTCAATACTTTTACATTATCAAAAAAACAATAAAATGTCAGTAGCAAAAAAAGATTATAAAAGAATCACAACAAAGTCATTAATTGAAATGAAAAGCAATGGAGAAAAAATCTCTATGCTGACGGCGTACGATTATACAATGGCTAAAATTGTTGATACCGCTGGTATTGATGTAATTTTAGTTGGTGATTCGGCATCAAACGTAATGGCTGGTCACGAAACTACCCTGCCTATTACTTTAGATCAGATGATTTATCATGCTTCTTCTGTAGTTCGTGCTGTAGATAGAGGTTTGGTTGTAGTTGACTTGCCTTTCGGAAGTTATCAATCAGATTCAAAAGAAGCTTTGCGTTCTTCTATCAGAATCATGAAAGAAAGTGGTGCGCATGCTGTAAAACTGGAAGGTGGAAAAGAAATTAAAGAGTCTATCAAAAAAATATTAAATGCTGGAATCCCAGTTATGGGACATTTAGGACTAACTCCTCAATCTATCTATAAATTCGGAACTTATACTGTTCGCGCTAAAGAAGAAGAAGAAGCTGAGAAGTTAATCGAAGATGCTCAAATGCTTGAAAAGGTAGGATGTTTTGCAGTTGTTTTGGAAAAAATTCCAGCAGCTCTTGCTAAAAAAGTAGCCGAAAGTATTTCGATTCCAGTTATCGGAATTGGTGCCGGAGGTGGTGTTGACGGTCAAGTTTTAGTAATTCACGATATGTTGGGAATGAACAACGAATTCAGTCCGCGCTTTTTACGTCGCTACTTAAATCTTTACGAAGAAATGACAAAAGCAATTGGGCAGTATGCTGCAGATGTTAAGTCTAGTGATTTCCCGAACGAAAAGGAACAATATTAATTTTTTTAGATACTAAAGTTCTGAGTTGCTAAGATTCTAAGGTTTTAGGTTCAAAGAGGCAAAGTAACAAAGGTTCAAAGGTTTTATAAATTGCCTCCAGCTTTAGCTGGAGGTATCTTTTTTTGGATCTCTAAAAGGCTTTAGCCAAATCTTTCCATATAATTCGAAATTCTCAAAATGAAAATTGTTTCAGATAAAAATAATCTCCAAATTTTACACGAAGACAATCACATTATCGTGGTCAATAAACGTGTAGGAGATATTGTGCAGGGAGATAAAACAGGCGACAAACCTTTGTCTGATGTTGTAAAAGAATATATTAAAGCAAAATACAATAAACCTGGAGATGTTTTTTTGGGTGTGATACATCGTTTGGATCGTCCTACAACCGGAATTGTGGTTTTTGCAAGGACTAGTAAAGCGTTGTCGAGAATGAATGAATTGTTCAGCAATCGTGAAACTAAAAAAACATATTGGGCTGTTGTAAAAAATAAACCAAAAGAAGCAAAAGCTAAGTTGGTTCATTATTTAAAAAGAAACGAAAAAAACAATACTTCAAAAGCACATTTAAAAGAAGTACCTGACAGTAAACTAGCTAGTTTGGATTATACCATAATCAAAGAACTTCAAAATTATACGGCTCTGGAGATCAATTTGCATACAGGGCGTCATCATCAAATTCGTGCTCAGTTAAGCGCAATTGGATCGCCAATTAAAGGAGATTTAAAATACGGCGCCGACCGAAGCAATCCTGATGGCGGAATTCATCTTCACGCCAGAAAACTAACTTTTATACACCCTGTTTCAAAAGAGAATATCACAATCATTGCTCCTACTCCAGATGATCCGATTTGGAATGCTGTATGATTTTTATGATTTAATTGTTAAATTTTTAAATTTTATCGATTAACTTGCAGGGAGAAAAAAACAAGCTAATCGAAAAATGGACTTTAAAAGCGACATCGGATATCGAAAAGAAACTCTAAAAAAGTTATTGTATAATATTCAGAAAAGTGAAGATTTAATCGTAAAAGCTTTGTATGATGACTTTAAAAAACCAGAGTTCGAAGCTGTTTTGACCGAGACCAACTATGTCATTTCTGAACTTAAAGATGTTATAAAAAACATTAGCAAATGGTCCAAGCCTGAACGCGTTTTTCCGTCACTGCTTAACTTCCCTTCGAGCGATTATATTTATAAAGAGCCTTATGGAGATGTCTTGATTATTGCTCCATGGAACTATCCTTTTCAGCTTGCTTTATGCCCTCTTGTTGCTGCAGTTGCTGCAGGTAACAGAGTGGTTTTAAAACCATCTGAACTTACACCTCATACATCGGCCGTAATTGCTAAAATTATAGAAAAAACATTTCATATCAATCATGTTGAAGTTTATGAAGGCGGTGTTGAAGTTTCGAATAAATTGCTGGCACAGCGCTGGGATTATATCTTTTTTACCGGAAGCGTCGCTGTGGGCAAAATTGTTGCAAAAGCGGCCGCAGAAAATTTAACTCCTGTGACTCTCGAATTGGGCGGAAAAAATCCATGTATAATTGATGAAACTGCCAATCTAAAACTCGCTGCCAAAAGAATAGTCTGGGGAAAATTTATCAATGCTGGCCAAACTTGCATTGCGCCCGACTATATTCTGATTCAGAAAAATATGAAGGTTAATTTTATTTCTTATCTAATTGAAGAAATCATTAAAGCTTACGGCAAAAAAATTGACAAATCTCCTGATTTTGCTAGAATAATAAATACCAAAAATTGGTACCGCCTAACCAATATGATTCAAAACGAACATGTTTTATTTGGAGGAGAAAGCGATGCCAACAATCTTTACATTGCGCCAACACTTCTTGAAGAGCCAGATTTGGACAGCCCCGTGATGAAAGAAGAAATCTTTGGTCCTATTCTTCCAATTCTAATTTACGAAAATGAAAATGATATCGAGAAGGTCGTTAGCCGCTATGAGAAACCTCTTTCATTTTATATTTTTAGCGAAAATAATTCCTTCATACAGCAATTGCTTTCAAAATATTCTTTTGGAGGCGGTTGCATCAACGATACGGTAATTCATTTTTCTAATAACAGATTGCCTTTTGGCGGTGTCGGCCATAGCGGAATTGGGGCTTACCACGGCAAACGAAGCTTCGATACATTTTCTCATCACAAAGCAATTGTAAAAAAAGGAAACTGGCTTGATTTGCCTATGCGCTATGCACCCTACAAAGATAAACTGGCTTCCATAAAACGAATTTTAGACTGGCTATAAATTAGTCAAAAACATTTCGGAATGTTTTGTAGATTTTCATAAGGAATTGATTAAAAATATTATATTTACGTCAAGATACCTTTCAAATATTACAAGTCTATAAAACAATCTTACATAAAAATGAAATCTACACTTGACCAAATTGAGGACATCAAAAAAAATGGCTATTCCCTTGATTTTGCTACGGTTTTTAATCACGCTTTCGAAAACTATAAAAAAATAGCTCTTTACTCGGGACTTATCATCTTAGTCTTTTCCATTATTGCTGCTGTAGCTTTTATGGGTATAATGATTGCCTATTTTGGAGCCGAGGCACTGACGAAAGATTTCATTCAAGACATAGAAAACCAACAATTCACTGCTGTTCAGCTTGTAATACAAACTGTTGCCCTTTCTGTAGTTGCAGGAATTACAGCTCCTTTTGGTGCTGGTTTTCTTAAAATGGCCGATTCTGCAGACAAAGATGTAGAATTTAATGTTTCAACTATTTTCAGCTATTACAAAGCTCCATACTTTGGACAAATTTTCGTTGCCGCTTTTCTTCCTGCTTTATTAGGTACAGCTCTTGCTACTTTAGTAGAAAGCTCGGGAATTTTATTTGTCGGAAACCTTATTTCATTCAGCGTTTCTTTCTTCATGTATCTATCAATCCCATTAATTGTCTTTGGAAACATTAATGCAATTGACGCCATAAAATCAAGTTTTATTATCGTTACTAAAAATCCGCTTAACATATTTGCCTTTTTTGTCATAGGTTTTCTCGGTTCAATGGTTGGTTTTATTGGCTGTTGCGTTGGAATCATATTTACAGTTGTTTTTAACAGCTCTATGATTTATGCAACTTATTTTGCCATTTTTGGAACACAATCTGAAGAAGAAGATTCAATTGATTCAATCGGAAAATACAATGTAGATTAAAATCGAAAATTCTTATTTACGGGGAACTTAACCACTTCTCTTTAAGCATTTTCAAAAAGCTATTTACTTAACCAACATACCCCAAATTCTATGGTCGCAAACTGTAGTTTTTTCAATTCGGTTATTTCAGGAATTTCCGCTAGCGGAAGTGCCTTTGAAACAATTATGACCGGATGGTATGTGTTTAATCCTGATATCATTTTCTACAACAATCATAAACTTATTGTTTTAGGATTATCGCTCTTTGCCTTTCTGTCGCTTTTGGTTTATCAATTTTTCAAAATCAAAGCCAAAATTGGATACTTCATAGAAAAAAAGAAAGAACAAGATACCATTAGCAGAGAATACCAGCTTTATATTTTATTTTTTGGTATTGCGGTAATTGTAATCGAAATTATAAATGAAATCTTCAAAATTAGACCCAAAAGTCTACTGGTAGTCAATGTTCTCATTGGCGTTTTTGTTCTTTTTATTTACACTGTAACAAATAGAATCAAATGGGTAAGAGACCAAATCCAGCAGATTTTTATTTCTTGTTTCTTTATTTATATCAGTTATGTCGCTTACAACATTGTTACTTTAAGAAATGATGTTGTACCGATTATTGTTTTCCTTATTTCTTTTTTCTTTTCGTACAACATCCTCAAGCCTATAAAAATTTACTGGACTTTTGTTGCTTTAACGTTTGTCTTTCTAATTACAACGTTGTCATTTCAACTTATTCCTATAAAATCCTCTATCTTACTGCTTAATTTCTGCATTCTAATTTTCATTATAAACCAAGTAAAATATGCAGTTTTATTAAACAACCGTGATAATTTTAGATTTGCAAATGAGATTGTTCACAAAGGAAATTCGCTTACAATAGCCTCCAACCAAAAAGGAGAAATACTCTTTTGCAGCGAAACTATAACTCCTATTCTAGGATATCTGCCTGATGAAGTTATGGGTTTAAAGTTTTGGGAACTACCACAAGATTCAGAATCAGAAGAAAAATTGAATTCTGTTAGAAATCAAGAAAACAAACTTTACATTAGAAAGCTAAAAACCCAAAACGGCGAATACAAATACATTCAATGGAAAGATAAAAACTTCTCAGATGATTTGATTATCAGCATTGGGCAAGATGTTACAGAACAGGTTATTGTTCAGGATCAATATAAAAATCTAATCCAGACAGCAACTGATATAATTTTTGAAATTGATGCTGAAGGTTATTTCACTTTTATAAATGAATTTGGAATTTCAACCCTAGGTTACGCTGAAAATGAAATAATAAAAAAACACTACTCCAATTTCATCCATGAAAATTACATTAATAGTGCTGTAGATTTTTACGAAAATTTAGTGCTTAACGAAAGTAATTATCCAATTATTGAAATCCCTATTTTAAAGAAAAATGGAGAAGAAATATGGATGTCACAAAAAATTATTGTTCGTAAGAATGATTTAGGATTAACAACCGGATTTTCTGGAATTGCGAGAGATGTCACGGAGAAAAAAAATATCGAAAACGAGAAAAAAAGACGTCTTAAAAAAATTGAGGCCTATAACAATTCGACCAAAAAACTATCCACTACAGACTTTAGCAAATACAATGAATTAGATACTGTTATCAATTTAATATTAAAGGAAGCTGCTTCGATAAGCAATGCCAATCGCGTAAGTTTCTGGAAGTATGACAATGATTTGATAACTTGTAAAAATCTTTTCAGTCTTGACAATCAGAGTTTAAATGACAAAAATATTCTAAATAAAGAATCGTATCCTATCTATTTTGAAACGCTAAACAATAAAGCAATTATTAATGCGCCAGATGTATTCAATAAATTGGAAACATCTGAATTTCAAAAGCTTTACTTTACAACAAACAACATTAAGTCAATGCTTGATGTGCCAATTTTCCTAACGGGCCAATTAGCTGGTGTTGCTTGTTTTGAAAGCACTGAACATAAACGAGAATGGGATAATGAGGACATCAATTATGCGAAAACCATATCAGATGTTATTTCGCTTGCCATTTCCTCTCAAATGCGTTTAGAAGCAGAAAGAAAATTAGAGCTAAAAAGCCAGCTTTTATCTGCGCTTTCATTATGTACTGAAAAGTTCCTGCTGAGCAAAACCACTCACCAAATGTTTCAGGAAACATACAACATTATTGGAAAAGCGGCCAAGGTAGATCATATGTATTACTACGAAAAAGATCCAATCTATAATACTGTTAGCCAAAAATACAAATGGTCGCGTGAAGGTGTTACGCATCAAATTACGCCGCTACGATCTATGACCGAAGAAAATCTGCGAGAAATTTATGACGTGGCATCGCAGAGAAAAATCCTAAACACATTAACTCAAAATCTTAATGACGGTTTCTTCAAAAAACTTCTGATTGACAATGAAATTAAATCCATCCTAATTTTACCCATCTATATTAATGATATTTTTACTGGTTTTATAGGTTTTGACGATTGCACAGCTGAAAGAAAATGGTCTGAAGATGAAATTAATATCTTTCAGGTATTGGCAAATAACATTTCTTCAGCATTAGAAAGAAACCGAAACGAAACTAAAATTATCGAAAGCGAGGAAAAATTCAAATTGATCGCAAACAATATTCCTGGAACAGTTTACTTATCAAAATTTGATGCTTTTTCGACCAAAATATTCTTAAACGATGAAGTCTTAAATCTTACAGGCTATTCAAAATCCGAATTTATTGAAAATAATTTATCCTTTCTGTCGTTAATTCATCCTGACGATAAAGATGAAGTAATCAACAATCAAATCGATAATCTGCAAAACGGAAAACCTTTGCATAATGTATATCGCATTCAACGCAAGAGTGGTGAGTTTATTTGGATAGAAGAATTTGGAGATGTAATTAAACGTGATGATGAAATTGAATTTGTTGGCGGTATTTATTTTGACATTACAAGCAAAAAAGAAATTGAAGACGCTATAAAAGCGAAACAATTGGCCGAAGCCGCGAGCAAATCTAAATCTGACTTTTTAGCCAATATGTCTCACGAAATCAGAACTCCATTAAACGGAATTATTGGTTTTACACACTTATTAATGAAAACAGAATTGGAGGAAATTCAAGAAAAATACATGACTACAATTAACCAGTCGGCCCATTCTCTTCTTGAAATTATTAATGATATTTTGGATTTTTCAAAAATTGAAGCTGGAAAACTGGAACTTTTTATTGACTTATATGATATTAAAAAAATACTAGGACAAGTTTTTGATTTAATTATTTATGAATCTAATAAAAAGAATCTGAAACTTGAATTGAACATTGATCCTGATGTACCTAAATATATCTGGACAGATATTGTTCGAATCAAACAAATTTTGATCAACCTGCTCTCGAATGCGGTAAAATTTACAACTGAAGGCTCTATTAAATTAAACGTTTCGGTTTTAGAAAAGAATCATAACAACAATTGTGTTATCCGCTTTGCAGTAATTGACACCGGAATTGGTATTCTCGAAAAAAATCAGAAGAAAATTTTTAAAGCTTTTTTACAAGAAGACAGCTCTACAACCAGAAAATTTGGAGGAACCGGATTGGGTTTAACTATATCCAACCAATTGCTCGCATTAATGGAAAGCCGCTTACAGCTAGAAAGCAAAATTGATGAAGGAAGCACTTTTTTCTTTGATTTAGCTCTAAAAACAAGCAATCAAAGCATTAATGACAAATACAATGCTGAACTCAAAAGTTTAAATATTGACCTAGATTCGGATGAAACTGAAACAAACGGCAATAATATTACTTTTTTAATTGTAGAAGATAACAAAGTAAATATGCTTCTTCTAAAAACAATTATAAAAAATCTGTACAACAACGCTTTTATTTTTGAATGCGAAAATGGATATGAAGCCATTCAGCAATTTGAAAAAATCAATCCGACCATTATTTTTATGGATATCCAGATGCCTATAATGAACGGTTATGAGACTGCCAAAGCAATAAGAAACACTAAAAAAGGTCGTGATGTCCCTATAATTGCCGTTACAGCTGGCGCCGAAAAAGAAGAACGCAATAAATGTATTTCTGCCGGAATGGACGATTATATTTCTAAACCAATTATGAAAGGAAGTGTTGAAGAAGCATTAATTAAATGGCTGGGATAATTTTTTAGTTTTAAGTCGCAGTCGCAGTTTTCAGTTTCAGATTGTTTACTGGCACTGAAAAGTGTGACCAAAAACTAAACATAAGCGTTTCAATTGTAAAATTTATCATAAAAAATCTATAAATTCGTACAACGTTTCAAACACAAAATAAAAAAAACAATTCAATATGAAATGGCAAGGCAGAAGACAAAGTGATAATGTCGAAGATAGAAGATCAATTTCCGGCGGAGGTAAAGCAATAATTGGCGGAGGAGTTATTGGGATCATTGTTTTGCTTCTGAATGTTTTTGGCGGTGAAACTGGCCAACAAATCGCACCAATTCTAGAACAAATGCAAGGAGGCCAAAGCCAACAGACAGAAGCTGCAGCTCCCCTAAGCAAGGAAGATGAAGAAATGGGGAATTTTGTGAGAGTTATTCTGGCAGATAACGAAGACATATGGAGTAAAGTTTTTGCCGAAAATGGCATGACCTACGAAAAACCAAAATTAGTGCTTTTTAAAGGCTCTGTACAAACTGCCTGCGGAGGCGCATCATCGGCCTCTGGCCCTTTTTATTGTCCGGGAGACAGAAAAGTATATATGGATTTAGGTTTCTTTGAGGAGCTCAAAAGTAAATTTGGCGCAAAAGGTGGCGATTTTGCCATTGCCTACGTTATTGCTCATGAAATTGGCCATCATATACAAACTTTGCTAGGCACGTCTGCAAAAATGCGTCAGGATCAGCAAGGAAAAAGCGAAGCAGAAGCTAATAAACTATCTGTTGCTTTAGAACTACAAGCTGACTTCTACGCTGGTGTTTGGGCACATTACAATCAGCAAAATTTAGATGCTGGCGACATCGAAGAAGCTTTAAGCGCAGCAAATGCAGTTGGAGACGATGCTATTCAAAGTAAAATGCAAGGACACGTTGTTCCTGATTCTTTTACGCACGGAACTTCAGAACAAAGAATGTATTGGTTTAAAAAAGGGTATAAAACCGGCGATATCAAACAAGGCACTACATTTGAAGAAATTAGATAATACATAAACCAAATATAATAACCACCAGAAAAGCACAACTTAAGCAGTTGTGCTTTTTTTATGAAATTCCAATAAAAAAAAATCCAAATTCCAAGTTGATATACTTTGGAATTTGGAATTTCAAAAAATTGGAATTTCACTTTTTTTGTTTTCTCAGAAAACAAAAAAAGCCTTGAATTTCTTCAAGGCTTTAAATCTGGGTGGCTGACCGGGTTCGAACCGGCGACCCGCGGCACCACAAACCGCTACTCTAACCAGCTGAGCTACAACCACCATTTTTCTGCTTAGCGAGTGCAAATATAGAACAAAGGTTGAGTTCTACAAAGAAAAAAATGAAAAATTTTCATAAAAATTATATCAAATTTTCTAAACTATTGACAGCCAAACACCTTTCAACTGTAAAACCTTCAGCAAAATCTTTACCAACAAGTCTTCCTAAGTCTTTTGCACGATAATTTAAGCTTTCAAAGAAGTTTTTGCTTGTAATTGGCGTTGTAGGTTCATTTGAATTTGGGTCATAAAATTGAGTTTTATAAGCCATAATCGCTTCTACCTTTTTTTCTTCGAATCCTGTAATGTCCACAACGAAATCTGGAGCAATATTTTTCCATTGAATATAATGGTAAACTACTTTTGGTCTCCAAGCTTCTTGCTTTTCTCCATCAACAGTAGTTTCAATTTTCATTAGACCAGATAAAAAGCAAGCATCAGAAACCAATTTACTTCCTTTTCCGTGATCAATGTGGCGATCGTCGATTGCATTACACAACACAATTTCTGGCTTGTATTTACGGATCATTTTAATGACTTCCAATTGATGTTTTTCATCATTAACAAAAAATCCATCACGCATGGCTAAATTCTCGCGTACTAAAACACCTAAAATCTTCGCTGCATCTTTTGCTTCTTGATCTCTAATCTCTGCAGTACCGCGCGTTCCTAATTCTCCACGGGTTAAATCTACAATACCTACTTTTTTACCAAGTGATACTTCTTTTAAAATGGTTCCCGCACATCCCAATTCTACATCGTCTGGATGTGCACCAAAGGCTAATATGTCTAGTTTCATTATTTTTTTGTTTGTTTTGTTTCAGGTTTCAGGTTTAGTCACGGTCACAGTATTCAGTCTCAGTAACTGCAAACTGCGACTGCGACTGAAAACTCATAACTCATAACTCATAACTCTTAAGACTCTTTTCATCGTCATTGATTTATTCACGCTTTCTTCCCATTCTTTTTCGGGAATGCTTTCTTTTGTGATTCCGCAGCCCATGTACAAAATGGCTTTATTTTCCTGAATCTGCATGCATCGTAAATTTACAAATAAATCAGAACTTGCATTATTTCCTGCAAAAGTGCTGTTTAATTCGCCTAGAAAACCAGTATAGAAAGTTCTGTCGTAATTTTCATTTTCCAAAATAAAAGCTTTCGATTTCTTTTTCGGAAGTCCGCAAACGGCAGGCGTTGGATGCAAAGTATCAACCACTTCTGCCAAAGTTGAATTGTCTTTTAAAACACCAGAAATATCCGTTTTAATATGCCAAATCGATCCTGCTTTTAAACTGTAAGGTTCAGAAACTACAACCGAAGCCGTAAATTCACGAAGCCTTTTCACAATAAAATCAGTTACAAATTGCTGTTCGTCTTTTTCTTTTTGCTGCCAAACAATTTCTGCTTCCTGATTATCTTTTTGCGTTCCCGCCAAAGCCATGGTTTCAAAAACATTTCCGTTTGCCTTTAAAAGTTTTTCAGGCGTTGCTCCCATCCAAAGTCCGATTTTAGGATGAAAGAAACAATAACAGAAAGTTGCTGGATATAATTGAACCAAATGCTGAAAGGTTTCGATAAAATCAAATTCAGCTAAAGGCACTTCTTCACTTCGTGATAAAACCACTTTTTTGAATTCTTCATTTTTGATGGCCTGAATTCCATTAGCTACTAAATGTTCATATTGAAGTTTAGCTTCTTGATCAAAACTCAAATCATCAATTTCGATTGCTTCAAATGAAGTCACTTCTTTTTCAACAGAAATAATTTCAGATTCGTTTTCAGGAATCAGGATTAATTGTTTTTCATCAAAAGAAGCAAAAACAAATCCTTTTTCGCTGTAATCAGAAACGGTATTTAAATTATTGTTCTGTTGTAAAATCCCAACAAAATTTGTTGAGTTAGGTTTTGAATAAAGTACAAAAGGCAAATTCTGTTCTTTATGATTTTTAATTTTTAAGAAAAATGGATTCATAATTTACTCACTTTTCTTTCTATCCAAAACCATATTCGTCAATTTACAAAGCGAAACCAAGTTTCCTTCTTCATCGGTAATTTTAATTTCCCAAAGATGAAGACTTCTTCCTTTGTGAATGATTCTGGCTGTTCCAAAAACATAACCTTCACGAATACTCTTTAGATGATTTGCCGAGATTTCGATACCTCTTACCTCCTGCTCTTTCGGATTAATAAAAAAGAAAGAAGCCGCACTTCCAACACTTTCTGCTAAAGCTACAGAAGCACCTCCATGAAGCAACCCCATCGGTTGATGAACACTAGGATTTACAGGCATTTTTGCAGTTAAAAAATCTTCTCCGGCGTCGATATATTCAATTTTCAGCGTTTCCATCAATGTGTTTTTAGAAAACTCATTACAGCGCGCCAAAATCTGTTCTTTTGTATAATTCATTAAAATAAACTTTAAAAACGTAAAATTAAAGAAAGATAAGACATAAATCTAAAATCCGATCCTAAATTTAAAATTCAACTTCAAACGTGTAGGTTTTTTGTTATTTTTACAAAAACAATCAAAATTAATCTTTGGCTGAGATTTTTTTTTCGCCACAGATTACACCGATTAAAAGGATTTCAATAATATAGCCACTAATTACACAAATTTCCGCGAATTTTGCTTCAATATAATTCGTGAAAACTGGTGGAATTCGTGGCAAAAAAATCATTTCAATCTCTTCAATCTGTGGCTAAAAACTATTTAAATGCGTCAATACTTTTCAATCTTCGTTCTGGGTTTAATTTTAGCGTTCAGCTCTTGCCGAACTGATTTTGATACTGTTGCCAGTTCTGGAGATTTAAAGTTTTCAAAAGACACGGTTTATTTGGATACTGTTTTTAAAAACATAGGCTCAAGCACTTATCAATTGAAAGTTTATAACCGAAGTAAAAATGATATTTCGATTCCGACTGTGCAATTTAAAAAAGGCTTAAATTCCAAATACAGAATGACAGTTGATGGAATGAGTGGCAACAATGGAAAGATTTTTAAAGATGTTACGCTTTTAGCAAAAGACAGTTTATACATTTTTATAGAAACTACAGCAGATATTACAGATGCCAATCCAACAGATTTTTTATATACTGATGAAATTCAGTTCGACAGCGGTGCTAATTTGCAAGAGGTAGCTTTGGTAACCTTAATTCAAGATGCTGTATTTTTATATCCAAACCAAAATCCTGACGGAACCAAAGAAAAAATTAAAATTGACGGCAAAGAGGTTGACGGATTTTATTTGAGCGAAGATGATTCAACAAACGGAAACGAACTTCTTTTTACAAATGACAAACCTTATGTAATTTATGGTTACGCAGGAGTTCCCGAAAACAAAACCGTAACTTTTGAAGCTGGCGCAAGAATCCATTTTCACGCCAATTCTGGTTTATATGTCGGAAATAATGCTTCACTCCAAATCAATGGAACAACTTCAACAACAGACGAACTAGAAAACGAAGTTGTTTTTGAAGGTGATCGTTTAGAATCGCTTTATTCTGATATTCCTGGACAATGGAAATCGGTTATTTTTGAGAAAGGAAGCGCCAATCATTCCATTAATCATTTAACTTTAAAAAATGCGATTATTGGTTTAGATTTTAGAAGCCCTTCTAATACCGTTGAAATTAAAAATTCGCAGATTTATAATTGTGTTGAGTACGGAATTTTAGCTCAAAACACTCAAATTATTGGAGAAAATCTAGTGATTAATTATGCAGGACTATCGAGTTTGTCTTGTGTTTACGGCGGAAATTACAAGTTTACACATTGCACTTTCAATAATAATTGGTCAGGGTCATCTCAATTTGCTGTCAGTTTAAGCAATTCTTTAGCGGGAGCAACTCCAGAAACCAATCCGCTGACACAGGCTACTTTTAACAACTGTATCATTTACGGTTCAAATACTAACGAATTTAATTTGAGCAAAAATGCTAATGCGCCATTTGTTTATCAGCTAAACAATTGTCTTTTAAAATTCAGCAGTTCAACAACAAATTCTGATTATCAATTCAAAACCGATACTGAACATTATAACAACATTATTCTGAATGAAAATCCGAAGTTTTATAACGTTTCGCAGAATAAATTTAATATCGATAAAACTTCTGCCGCTTTCGCGAAAGGGAATCAAGCGTATATAATTCCGACAGACATTTTAGGAATTACAAGAACTTCTCCGCCAGATTTGGGTGCTTATCAAAGTCAAGATTTTCCGAAATAGTGGTTTTGCCACGAAGGCGCTAAGGCACAAAGGTTTCTTTTTATACAAATTATATCGTAGAGACGCACTGCAGTGCGTCTACGCAACGAATATCCACAATACGTTAGACGCACTGCAGTGCGTCTCTACAGAATACTGGAACGAAAATCTAATCTGCCAAAATAACTTTGCGCCTTAGCGCCTTCGTGGCAAATAAAAAAACATCGTAAGAAAATATATCCAAAATTAAACATCACTTAACGTATTAGTTTCATAAAAGTAGTAGATTTGTTATAACACATTTTTAAAAACTTAATAATCAGGTTTTTAAAATAGTTTTCTCAACCAAATCTTAAAACTATTAATTATGAAAAAAAACTACTTTTTACTGTTATTGATGTTTACTGCAATTGGTTTTGCTCAAATTCCATCTGGTTATTACAGCACTGCAACTGGAACGGGCTATACTTTAAAAACACAATTGTATAATATTATTAAAGGTCATACCGACAATGGATATGCTGGTTTGTACACTACCTACCAAACTTCAGACGTTGATAATTTCTACGAGAATGACGGAACTGTTTTAGATATGTATTCTGAAAATCCTTCTGGAACCGATCCGTACACTTACACAACAGGAACTACTCAAAGATGCGGCAGTTATTCTGTTGAAGGCGATTGCTACAATAGAGAACATATTATTCCGCAGTCGATTTTTAATGAGCAGTCGCCAATGGTTTCCGATGCGCATTTTATTACGCCAACTGATGGTAAAGTAAACGGAATACGTTCCAACTATCCTCACGGAAATGTAAATTCCGTAACATACACTTCTCAAAACGGCAGCAAATTAGGATCAAGCGCAGTTTCTGGATATTCAGGAACGGTTTTCGAGCCCATCAATGATTTTAAAGGCGATATTGCGAGAATGTATTTCTATTTTGCAACACGATACGAAAACACTATAGCAGGATATTCTTATGCTATGTTTAATGGTTCAAGCAACCAAGTTTTCACAACAGCTTTTTTGAATATGCTTTTGGCTTGGCACGCGCAAGATCCTGTAAGTGCAAGAGAAATTGCTAGAAACAATGCGATTTACACACGTCAGAATAATAGAAATCCATTTATCGATCATCCAGAATATGTGAATCAAATTTGGGGAGGAGCGCCTTCTGGAGACACTCAAGCACCGACTGCACCAACAAGTTTAGCTTCAACTTCAAAAACAGCAACTTCAATTTCACTTTCTTGGACAGCTTCTACAGATAATGTAGCGGTTACAGGATATGACATTTACGCAAATAGTATTCTAAAAACGACTGTTTCTGGTACAACTGCAACGATTACAGGTTTGACAGCTTCTACGGCTTATTCCATTTATGTAAAAGCAAAAGATGCAGCTGGAAATGCTTCTGCTTCAAGCAATACAATTTCAGTTACAACCAATAGCAGCGGAACAGGAACTGCAACCGATCTTCTTTTCTCTGAATACATTGAAGGTTCAGGAAATAACAAAGCTTTAGAAATTGCAAACAATACTGGAGCTTCTGTTAATTTATCGGCTTACACTATCAAAAAACAAACAAATGGTGCTGGCTCTTGGAGCACAGGCTTAGCATTAAGCGGAACTTTAGCAACAGGAAGCAAATTTGTAATTGTAAACAGTTCGATGTCATCAAGCTGTTTTTCTACAAGCTCGGCCAACATTTCGACCACAGCAACCGAACTGACTTTTAACGGAAATGATGCTGTAGGTTTATTTAAAAATGGGGTTTTAATTGACATCATTGGAACTTTCAACGGCGGAACAGCCAATTTTGCCATCGATGTTACTTTAAGAAGAAAATCGACCGTGACATCTCCAAGCACAACATTCAACTTAAGCGCACAATGGGATTCGTATTCCCAAGATACTTGCAACAACTTAGCTAGCAAAATGGTTCAGACTGCTGAAATCGAAGAAAAAGTTGCTACAGATGAAATTGCAATTTACCCAAATCCGTCTAATGGAAATTTCAATATTCAGCCAGGCAATGTAAATAATCCTTATTCAGTTGAAATTTTCTCATTTTCTGGACAGAAAGTTTTCGAACAGCAAAACACAACTTCTCCAGAAGTTTCTGTACATAATCTTCCAACGGGAATCTATATTATTAAAATTATAAAAGGAGAAAAAACAGCTTTTAAAAAGGTTATTATTAATTAAAAATTAGATTTTCATCAACCAAAAAAGCGGCAATTTGCCGCTTTTTTCATTATCTGTGAAAGATTTTTCTTTAGAAACGTATTTTTTATCACTTTCTGCGTTTCGTAAATTTTGCAAATCCGCCCATGTATAAACGCCAAAATTGTGTCATTTCAATTTTGACATTTTCCTTTCTAAAAGTTTAATATTACAGAACATATCAAAAAAGAAATTTTACTAAAACATTAAATTTCACAAAAGACCGAAACCTCTTGATATTGCGTCTTTTTGGTAGAAAAAATGCAAGAAAAAAGCAATTTCATTTTTTTTGAAAAGAGATCGTTTTCAAATTTGCGCTTACTATTTATTTACATTAAATTTGCAGCTCAATACAACAAACTACACAAATGATCCATTTCTTTGAAAACCAAAGCAAAACTGTTTTTGCCGTACAAACGCAAAACGAAATTTCAGCTCAAGACATTTCAAAATTAAACTGGCTTTTTGCCGACGCAAGTAAGATCGAAAAATCTGCATTGACAGGTTTCTTTGTTGGTCCTCGCGCTACTATGATTACACCTTGGAGTACAAATGCTGTAGAAATTACTCAAAATATGGGTATTTCTGGTATTATCAGAATTGAAGAATTTCATCCTGCAACGGAAGATTTTACTGATTTTGACCCAATGCTTTCTCAAAAATTCAACGAATTAGATCAAGAAATCTTCACTATCAACATTCAGCCAGAACCAATTCTGGAAATTGATGATATTGCTGCTTATAACAAAGTAGAAGGTTTAGCTTTAAGCGAAGAAGAAGTTGAATACTTAAACAATCTTTCGACTAAACTTGGAAGAAAATTAACGGATTCTGAAATTTTTGCTTTCTCTCAAGCAAACTCAGAACACTGCCGTCACAAAATTTTCAATGGAACATTTGTGATTGATGGTGAAGAAAAAGAAACTTCTCTTTTTAAATTAATCAAAAAAACATCTCAGGAAAATCCTAACGATATTGTTTCTGCTTACAAAGACAACGTAGCTTTTGTAAAAGGACCAAAAGTGCAGCAGTTTGCACCAAAATCAGCAGACAAACCTGATTTTTACGAAATAAAAGAATTTGATTCTGTAATCTCATTAAAAGCAGAAACACACAATTTCCCAACAACTGTTGAGCCTTTCAACGGAGCTGCAACAGGTTCTGGAGGAGAAATTCGTGACCGTTTAGCTGGAGGGCAAGGATCATTGCCATTAGCAGGAACTGCGGTTTACATGACTTCATATTCTCGTTTGAAATCCTTCGACTCCGCTCTGGATGACAGAAAATGGGAAAATGCTGTTGAAGAAAGAAAATGGTTGTACCAAACTCCAATGGATATCTTGATCAAAGCTTCAAATGGAGCTTCTGATTTCGGAAATAAATTTGGTCAGCCGCTTATTACAGGATCTGTTTTAACTTTCGAACATTCAGAAAACGACCGTAAAATTGGTTACGATAAAGTAATCATGCAAGCGGGTGGAATTGGTTACGGAAAACTGGATCAATCAATTAAAAAGAAACCACAAGAAGGCGATAAAATCGTAATTCTTGGTGGAGAAAATTATAGAATCGGAATGGGTGGTGCTGCGGTTTCTTCTGCAGATACTGGCGCTTTCGGTTCAGGAATCGAATTAAATGCGATTCAGCGTTCCAATCCAGAAATGCAAAAACGTGCTGCTAACGCGATTCGTGGTTTAGTAGAAAGCGACAATAATCCAATTGTTTCTATTCACGATCACGGAGCTGGAGGACACTTAAACTGTCTTTCAGAATTGGTTGAAGAAACTGGAGGTTTAATCGATTTAGACAAATTACCAGTTGGAGACCCTACTCTTTCTGCAAAAGAAATTATCGGTAACGAATCTCAGGAAAGAATGGGATTGGTTATTGGTCAAAAAGATATTGATACCTTACAAAGAATCGCCGATAGAGAGCGTTCGCCAATGTATCAAGTTGGAGATGTAACTGGAGATCACCGTTTTACATTCGAATCAAAATCAAATGGCTCAAAACCGATGGATTATGCTTTAGAAGATTTCTTCGGAAGTTCTCCAAAAACGGTTATGACAGATAAAACGGTTGACAGAAAATATGCTGATGTTGGGTACAACGTTGCAGATTTCGAAACCTACTTAAAAGACGTTTTACGTTTAGAGGCTGTTGCTTCAAAAGACTGGTTGACGAATAAAGTTGACCGATGTGTTGGAGGAAAAGTAGCTAAACAACAAAATGCTGGACCTTTACAATTGCCTTTGAATAATGTTGGGGTTATGGCTCTGGATTATTTAGGTAAAGAAGGTATTGCAACTTCTATTGGACACGCTCCTATCGCAGCTTTGATTGATCCAGTTGCAGGATCTAGAAATGCTATTGCAGAATCATTATCAAACATTATCTGGGCTCCAATTAAAGATCAGTTAAAAGGAATTTCATTATCTGCAAACTGGATGTGGGCTTGTAAAAACGAAGGTGAAGACGCTCGTTTATACGCTGCTGTTGAAGGCTGTTCAGAATTTGCAATTGAATTGGGAATCAATATTCCGACAGGAAAAGATTCACTTTCAATGAAGCAAAAATATCCAAATGATGAAGTAATTGCTCCAGGAACGGTTATTATTTCGGCAGCTGGAAACTGTACAGATATTAGAAAAGTGGTTGAGCCTGTTTTACAGAAAAACGGAGATTCTATTTACTATATCAATTTGTCTCAAGATGATTTCAAATTGGGAGGTTCATCTTTTGCACAAATCAGAAATACAATCGGAAACGAAACTTCTACTATTAAAGATGCTTCTTTCTTCAAAAATGCATTTAATACCATTCAAGATTTAATCGGCGAAAACCAAATTTTAGCAGGTCACGATATCGGAAGCGGTGGTTTAATCACTACTTTATTAGAATTGTGTTTTGCAGATGTTAATCTTGGAGCTAAAATTGATTTCAGCGCTTTCGCAGAAAAAGACTTGTTGAAAATCCTTTTCGCTGAAAACATCGGAATTGTTTTCCAAGCAAAATCTGACGCAGCTGTTGAAGCTAAATTAAATGCAAACAAAATCGAATTCTTCAAAATTGGTTCTGTAACTTCTACAGCTACTTTGGAAGTTGGAAATTGGAAATTAGATATTCCAACTTACAGAGATACTTGGTTTGAAACTTCTTATTTATTAGATCAAAAACAATCTAAAAACGGAAGAGCTCAAGCACGTTTTGAAAACTATAAAAATCAAGTTTTAAATTATACTTTCCCAACACACTTTACAGGAAAAAAACCAGAAATTGACAATTCTAAACCAAGACCAAAAGCGGCTATTATTCGTGAAAAAGGAAGTAATTCTGAGCGTGAAATGGCAAACGCAATGTACTTAGCAGGTTTTGACGTAAAAGACGTTCACATGACGGATTTAATTTCTGGTCGTGAAACGCTTGAAGATATTCAGTTTATTGGTGCAGTTGGTGGATTCTCTAATTCTGACGTTTTAGGTTCTGCTAAAGGTTGGGCTGGAGCTTTCAAATACAACGAAAAAGCAAATACAGCATTGAAAAACTTCTTTAAAAGAGAAGATACTTTATCTGTTGGAATTTGCAACGGTTGCCAATTGTTTATGGAATTAGAAGTTATTAATCCAGAGCACGAAGTTCATGGAAAAATGCACCATAACGAAAGTAACAAACACGAAAGCATCTTTACTTCTGTAAAAGTTCAGGAAAACAATTCGGTTATGTTATCTACTTTGGCAGGAAGCACTTTAGGAGTTTGGGTTTCTCATGGAGAAGGTAAATTCAAATTGCCTTATGCAGAAGACCAATACAATATTGTATCTAAATATGCTTACGAAGGTTATCCTGCAAATCCAAACGGTTCTGATTACAACACAGCAATGATGTGTGACAAAACGGGAAGACATTTGGTTATGATGCCTCACATTGAGCGTTCGACTTTCCAATGGAACTGGGCTCATTATCCAAAAGACAGAAATGACGAGGTTTCGCCTTGGCATGAAGCTTTTGTTAATGCAAGAAAATGGATTGAGAATAATAAATAATCAAACAAAAAATGAACAAACTACCATTATTGCTTATAATCTTAATGTCGTTATTTTTATTTTCTTGTGAAAGCAACGACAAAACACCAGAAATTGAAAAAATTAATGACGATTACAAACTTCTTTCAGTTACTTCTGAAGGAAAAATTTTTGAAATAGGCAATAACAGTGGAAAAACAATTAATATTGGACAAATCAAAAATTCAGCAAATTTGATTATGCTTCCAACTATTTGTAATGTAGGTTCAAAAATCTATGCATTTGAAGCCACGTATCTCCCTAAGCCAAATATTTTAATTATTTATGATAAATTAACTGGAACAACTACAACGAAACAGATTGTTTTTCCAGCATCTCTTAGAGAAACCATGTATGATCCTTTAATCTCAAATTTAGAGTATAATGGTTCTGAACTTGTTGCGATAGTTAGTGAAACTAACGCTAATGAATATCAACCAAATAAAATTATATCGATAAACATTGAAAATTATCAAACAACTGATTTAGGCATTAGTTTTACTCAGAGTTCACTAACTAGCACAGAACTTATCAATAATAAATTATATATTTCAACTAGAGTTGATGGGCTTTTAGAAATAGATCTTATTCACAAAACAATCAAAGAGTTACAAGCAAACGGTTCTAAAATAAGTGCAACAAGATTGGCTAAAATTAACAATACAAAACTAGGTCTAATGCAGCTAGGAGTACCAAAAGTCGTAAATGGAGTAAAACCTTTTGAATTTAGTCTAAGCAACAATTTATTATCTGATAAATCTTCAGACAATATATATACATTAGGAAATACTACAGGAGGAACAATATCCTACAATAATGAGTATCTCGATTTAGTGTATCGTATGGCAGACTCAAAATTTGGAATTTTAAAAATTAATTACGAAAATAATTCAACAAAATTTGTAGACCTTGATAGAACTATTTTAGGAGGAAATGCAATAATTGTAGATGTTATTAAATAAAAAAGCGCTCGATAATTCGAGCGAATTATAAAAAAATGCCCCGACGCTATCCTTGTCGGGGCATTTTTTTTAATTTCTAAAGGTTGAAACAATTCCAGTTACAACATTTGAAGCACCAAAAGCAAACAGCCCAGAGGCAACTGCATTTTGACCTGCAAAAAATTGATTTTCCAAAATAGCATTACTAAAGAATAATCCGCCTGCAGCTCCAGCTACAAGACCAATTCCGATTAATGCAATTGTCCACCATGGTTCTGGATCTGGCGGTGGTGGCGGGTTTTTCCAAAAACGTTTCCACCAACCTGGATATTTGGTTCCGCACCATCCCATCGCTAAAAATAAAGCAGTTTCCATAATTTTAAAGATTTAAATTGTGCCTACTCTTCTGCTTTTCGGCTTTCGCATTACAGAGGTAAAATTATCGGTCGTCTCAATCAAATCTATTCTGCTTTTACCCGTTTTTTAAAGGGGAAAAACACCTTTTTTTCTTCGTTCTAATTCCCTTTCTTAAACTAATTAATTTACCCTAAGTTTAATTTAATACTATCTTAAGGCGCTTTATTATTCATTCTTTGATTGGATAAATAACTTTGCCACATGGAAAAATGGAAACAAAATTTACTTGTTGCAATTATCTTATTCGTTATAAGCCAATATTCTTTTAGCCAAAAAACAAATTCAATTAACGGAACTGTATCAGATGGAAAAAATCCAATCGAGTTTGTTGATGTGATTTTAAAACCTGTCACCGATACAACCAAAACTGTTGCATATGCTACTACCGATTCTTCTGGAAAATTTATTCTTGAAAATATAAATCCAGCAGAATACATTTTAAAATTTCATCTAATTGGTTTTAAAACTTACAATCAGAAAGTAAAATATACAGGCTCTCCTATTTCACTTAATAATATTGTGTTGCAAGAAGATGCGAATCTTTTAAATACAGTGGTCGTAAAATCTGAGAAAAAGCAGATTCAGAAAACCAATGAAGGATTTGTTTTTAATGCCGTTTCCAACATTTCGCAATCTGGAGGAACCGCAATTGATGTACTCAAAAACATTCCAACAGTTTCGGTTGATGCAGACGATGCCATTTCGCTGAGAGGCAAAACACCTCTGATTTTAATTAACGGAAAAAACTCTGCTATTACTAATATGAATCAGATTCCGGCAAGCAGTATTGAGAGCATTGAAATTATTACAAGCCCAACTGCAAAATATGATGCCAATGCAGAAAGCGGGATCATCAATATTAAACTCAAAAAGAATAATCTTAACGGAATAAATGGAGCAGCAGTTCTTGGCGCTGGTTTTGGAGCAAAAGGAAGAATGAGCAGTTCTGTTCAATTAAATCAAAAAACAGACAAATGGAATATTGGAATTGCTTATGACAATCGTTTTGCGGGAAGAACAAAAAGCATCAAAGGCGAAAGAACCAATTATTTTATCGAAGATGAGCATTATATTCATCAAACAAGGCATGATGAACGTACAGAAGGTTTGCAGAATTTAAAATTTAACCTTGATTTTTCGCCAAATGAAAGAAATACTTTTTCATTTGAAGCCTTGGGAAATCTTGAAAATAAAGATAATGATGAAACTCTAAATACGACTATTTTCAACAGTTCAAATCAATTTTTCTCGGCCAATCAGCGTCATTCAATGGAAATACAAAAAGCCAAAGCTGCAGAAATGGCTTTCAATTATGATCGAAAATTTTCGGATGCACGAAAAAGCTTAAATGCCAATATTACAACTTCTTTTAATTTTGATAGGGAGAATACTGATATTGACACCAATTATTATAACGAAAATGGAATCCCTATTGGTGATACTTTCTGGCAGAAAACCCATAATTATGAGAAAGAGAATATCTCAAATGCTATATTGAATTACTCTTTTCCTATTTCACAAAAAACAACATTTGAAACGGGTTACAAAGGAACATTTAGATTCTTTAACTCCGATTTTCAAAGCGCTGATATGATTAATGGAGAATATGTAATTAATCCGCTTACGAGTAATATTTTTGATTTTAACGAACAAATCAATGCTTTTTATGCTCTATTGAATTCATACTCGGGTTCCAAAGAAAATCAGAAATGGAAATATAATCTTGGACTTCGTGCCGAACAAGTTTCGAACAGCGGAAAAACAGAAAACGGAAGCGATAATTTTTCCAATAGCTATATAAAATTTTTCCCCTCTGCATCTATTCAATTGAATCTGCATTCAGATGAATTTTTAAAATTTGGCTACAGCAAACGCATTAATCGTCCAGATTTAGATGATTTAAATCCGTTTGTTGATATCACTGATGCTTTAAATCCGCATGGAGGAAATCCTTATTTGAAACCAGAAATCATTCATATTGTAGAATTAAACTATAATAAAGATTGGGCTAAATATTCACTTTCAGGAAATGCTTTTTATAGAAATGCCAACAATACCATCAGACAATATTCTATTCTTCAGGATGACGGATCTGTATTGCAGCAACCTCAAAACATTGGAAATATGGTTACATACGGCCTTGAAACTATTTTCAGCTTAAAACCATTTTCTTTCTATGATGCCAATATCAGTTTGACTGCCTTTCAGCAAAACATTAGCGGAAGCAATTTACCAGAAGCAGAAGAAGTGGTCAATAGTGCGTTTAGCTGGTACGGAAAAGTAATCAATAACTTTGTTCCCTGGAAAGGCGGAAAACTTCAATTAATTGGCAATTACAATTCGGCGGTTGCCACCCCACAAGGAAAAAGAATTCCGATTTATAATGTTGATATGGGATTCCAACAAAAACTAGGAAAAGGAAATGCGCGATTAGGTTTGGTCGTAACCGATATTTTCAACACTTTGGAGAGTGGTTATAAAAACAATACATTATTATTTAAAAACAGCAGAACTTCAAAATCTGACACTCGAGCTTTAATGCTAACTTTTGCCTATAGTTTCAGATCTGAATTTAAAGAAAAATTACTCGAAAATCAATTTTCTACGGAGTAAAAACTTACCTAAAATAAATAAAACACAAAAATTTCATTCTTGCATTTTTAAGCTTCCATTCTATAAAAAAAATGGATTATATTCACCCCGCAAAAAAATCGGCCACTTGATTTTTTTCGGCCCAAAAACACTTAAACCTACATAGAATGAAATTTTTAAAATTACTTTTTATTTTCAGCTTATTCTTAGCTGTTACACCATCGCATGCACAAGTTCACGTAGACCAAATCACCCACAATTCTAAAGAACGTTATATTACCACTACAATCGGTTATCCAGTTCCAGGAACTTATGCTCCGCTAAACCAAAAACAGCCTATTACCGCGTTAAATCCAGACGGAACAGGCTTTATTCAAGCCGAAGATTTGAGCAAGCAAAAAATTAATTGGGGAATAGAATGTACAGAAGAAGGCGTTCCTGTTTTCAAAGAAGGATTCAACAGTGCCTCTTATACTTTTTGGTATAGACCAAATGATAGCGAAGAATGGTATTATTCTCAATTTTCTATTCATTTTGCCAAGAAAAAAATGTTCTTAATGGGCGAGAGAGTAAAAGAATACGAAGATTACAACGTACAATAGGCATCAAAAAAAGACTCAAAATTAAATTTTTCTTGATTTTTAGGAAATTTCACCGCAAAAAAGAAAACGTTTTCGTTGATTTTTAATAGTCTCTATAAATTTTCCCATAAAATTTCATTAAATAAAAAATCATACCTAATTTTTATTTAATTTGCAGTAAAATTCAATATATTAAACATGGTTTCAATCACACGCCTTTTTGATTTTCCCTATTATCAACAAGAAACTTACAACCTTCCAGTTGCTCTTGCAACCAAAAAAAATGGAGTCTGGGAAAAAACATCCAGTGAAGAATATATTGCAAAAGCAAATGCTATTTCGAGAGCATTATTGCGTATGGGCGTTCAGAAAGATGATAAAATTGCTTTAATAAGCTCAAATAACCGTACCGAATGGAATGTAATGGACATTGGTATTTTACAGACCGGTGCACAAAACGTTCCTATTTATCCAACGATTGCCGAAGAAGATTACGAATATATTTTAAACCACAGTGGCAGTATTTACTGCTTTGTTTCTGATGAAGAAGTTTTACAGAAAGTAAATGCTATTAAAGCCAATGTGCCTTCTCTAAAAGAGGTGTATTCTTTTAATGAAATTTCAGGATGCAAGCATTGGTCAGATTTATTGGTTTTAGGCGAAGATAATAGCAATCAAAGCGAAGTTGAAGCTAGAAAAGACAGCATTCATACAGACGATTTAGCTACAATCATTTATACTTCTGGAACAACAGGAAGACCAAAAGGCGTAATGCTTTCGCACAAAAATATTGTATCCAATGTTTTAGACAGTTCACCAAGAATTCCGTTTGATCCAGGAAAAAGCACGGCATTAAGCTTCTTGCCTATCTGCCACATTTTTGAAAGAATGATCTTGTACATCTATCAATATTATGGTGTATCGGTTTATTTTGGAGAATCTATTGATAAGATCAGTGATAACCTAAAAGAAGTTCGTCCAACTGTAATTACAGCTGTACCAAGACTTCTAGAAAAAGTTTACGATAAAATTTATGCTAAAGGAGCTGAATTGACAGGCATTAAGAAAAAACTGTTTTTCTGGGCTATCGATTTAGGTTTAAGATATGAACCATACGGAGCAAATGGTGCTTGGTATGAATTTCAGCTAAAAATTGCTCGTAAGCTTATTTTCAGCAAATGGAAAGAAGGTTTGGGCGGAAATTTAGATTTGATGGTTTCTGGAAGTGCCGCTTTACAGCCACGTTTGACAAGAGTTTTTGCTGCTGCAGAAATTCCGGTTATGGAAGGTTACGGCTTAACGGAAACTTCTCCAGTAATTGCTGTAAATGACCAGAGAAATAAAGGATTTAAAATTGGAACTGTTGGAAAACCAATCCGTAATGTAGAAGTTAAGATTGCCGAAGACGGAGAAATTTTATTAAAAGGTCCGAACGTAATGTTAGGCTATTATAAAGATCCAGAAAAAACTGCTGAAGCTATAATTGATGGTTATTTCCATACGGGAGATATCGGAGAAATTGACAGTGAAGGTTTCTTAAAAATTACAGATCGTAAAAAAGAAATGTTCAAAACTTCTGGCGGTAAATATATTGCTCCTCAAATGATCGAAAATGCCATGAAACAATCTCGTTTTATTGAGCAAATTATGGTTATTGGTGAAGGAGAAAAAATGCCGGGTGCTTTTATTCAGCCAAACTTTGAATTCGTAAAAGAATGGGCAAAAATCCATAAAATTACTCTAGGAAGTTCTGATGCAGAAATCAGTGCTAATCCAGATGTAATTAAACGCATTGACGAAGAAGTGGAAGGCATCAACAAAAAATTCGGACACTGGGAGCAAGTAAAACGTTTTGAACTTACGCCAGATGTTTGGTCTATTGATGGCGGACAGCTTACTCCGACTTTAAAATTGAAACGTAAAATCATTAAAGAGATTTATAAAGATCTTTACGGAAAAATCTACGGGAACAATTAATAAATCAGAATAATATAAACCCAAAAGAAAAGCTGTCTTAAAATTTAAGACAGCTTTTCTTAGTTTAAAAAACAGGTATTTTTGCTTTGAACAGTAAACCATAAATCGTTTATTTTAGCTTTTCTCTAAAACTGAAATCTATGCCTTGGAATGTCCTAGAACAATTATGGAAACGTACCGCAAATAGTAAAAACTCCAATTCAGATAATGCCAACTGGGATCACGAGATTAAAACTCTGTATCAGTTGGGCATTGGTATGGAAGATGTTTTACAGTTTTTGTATTTCGAAAAACCCGATTTTGAAACTTTTAAAATATGGATTAATAGCCGAAAACAGGATCCTCTTTCTGAAATCGAAGATTTAACCGAAAATGTCCTGTCTGAACAAGATTTAGAATTCTGGAACCAAAACGGCTATATCGTAGTCAAAAATGCCATTTCGAAAGAAAGCTGCGAGGAAACTCAAAAAGCCATTTGGGAATATCTAAAAATGGATCCAGATAAAAAGGAAAGTTGGTACGAAGGTCATGAAGATCTAAAAGGTCTTATGCTCAATTTTTCTGATCATGAAACTTTAAACCGTAATCGTTTCTCTCCAAAAGTTAAAAAAGCGTATGAACAGCTTTATAAAACTACTAAAATTTACAAAACGATTGATAAGGTAAGTTTTAATCCGCCCGAAACAGAGAATTTTAGTTTTCTGGGAAGTGCGCTTCATTGGGATATGAGCCTAAAAAAGCCCTTGAGTTTTGGACTTCAAGGTTTGCTTTATTTAACCGATTGCGGACCAAATGATGGTGCTTTTCATTGCGTTCCGGGTTTTCATAATCAAATTGATCAATGGCTCGAAGAAATTGAACCTCATGAAAATCCGAGAGAGAAAGCTTTACAAATGCTAGAAGCGAAACCAATTTTGGGCAATGCTGGAGATTTTATCATCTGGCACCAAGCGCTTCCGCACTGTGCAACGCCAAATAGAGGAGAAAAACCAAGAATGGTTCAATATCTCACTTATCTTCCAGATGATTATAATGCAGCTGGAGAGTGGATTTAAACCATTCTAGTTTTTCAGACACCAATGCAAAATCTTAGCGATGTTTTTAGCATCGTCAATGCCGCGGTGATGTGTTCCTTCTAACGGAATATTTAATAATTGTAGAGCGCCATTCATTCCTGTTGATCTTTTTAAACCAAACTTTTCAGCAAAATGTTCTTTTACATTGATATGCTCCTCTCCCATCGGATACGGAATACCAAACGATTTACATTGTTTTGTCAGCATGTTCAAATCGTATTGACCATAACTTGCCCAAGTATACAAATCTGGATTGTATTCGTCGATTAGCAAATCAACAGCTTCTTCAAAAGAAACTCCATTTTTATCTAGCAAATCTTGTGTAATAGTCGTCAGTTCAGTACAAAACGGACTGACGATAGAACGCTGTGGTTTGATTAAAATTCCCTTGTTCTTCGAAATCTCGCCTGTCCCAGTGTCTAAGACCGCCAATCCGATTTCAATAATTTCATTTTGCTGCCCGCTCGGGACTGCGCCTTGCCAACATGTGGCTTCTAAATCGATAATAATTATTTTATCTGTTTTCATTTTTTTTAAATTTTAAATAATTGTTTTTTTAACTGCAAAGAGTGCTAAGATTTGTTTCACGCAGATCTAACAGATTGGAACAGATTTTTTTAATAATCTTTTTAATCCTTATAATCTGTGGCTAAAAAAACCTTGCGTCTTTGCAAGATTTTTTAACCGCAAGGAGCACTAAGGTTTACGCAAAGCAACGCTAAGATTTGTTTCTCGCAGATTCAACAGATTTAAGCAGATTTTTTTAATATTCTTTTTAATCCTTTAATCTGTGGCTAAAAAAAACTTTGTGTCTTAGCGTCTTTGTGGCAAACCATTAGAAGAACATGCTTTTAAAATCCAGAAAGAAACTTCTTTTCTTAGACTTTTTTTCATGCTTTTCCTTTTTAGCAGATTTCTTTTTTTCAAAAACTGCTTTAGCTTTCTCAATCCGTTTAACTGGTTTTATTTCTTCAGTTTTAGACATTTCGTAGAACTTTTTGAAAGGACGTGGTTCAAAATCTACCAAAATAGCTGCCATGTTTATAGCATCAATGTTTGACGGATCTGTTTCTCCCTTGAAGAAAGTTTCGATAGGTCTGAACTTATCTTTTTTCTCCTTAAACTTATTCTTTTTACTATGATCGAAATCTAAGCCCAATAGGTTGCTGAAAACGTTCAAATCTTCCTTTGTTGGGTTGTTTTCGAAAATTAGCCAGCACAAATCACGAAGTTTTCCACGAGAAGGCTTGTACAAATAATCAAAGTATTTACCTTCTTTTTCGGTCTCGTATTTTTTTCTAATTGCTTTTTTATATTGTTGTAATGTATTGTTTTGCATGGTATTTTGATTTTGTAATTCTTGGGAATCTCAGGAAATCGAAGGCTTTTCTAAGAAATCCAATATCACATAAGTTCAAAAGCACCATTGCTTTACCAGAGAAAAATCTCTAAATGATATATATAATTTCCTTAAAACGCACCTTTTCTTTCCATAGGTTAATCAGTTCCAAATCTTTCTTTTTAATTGAGGCAAATGACGGTTCACTTGACTCCAGTTTGTCTGTTTGACCACTATGGCCCGACGCAAATCCTATTTCTTGATTCATCCTTAAATTTTTATTGTTAAACATTTTTTTTCTGCCGCTAAGGCGCTAAGACACTAAGTTTTCTTTTTTATCTTTTCTTAAAAATCTTTGCGCCTTTGTGCCTTTGCGGCTAACAAATAAGCACAAAAAAAGCACCCGATTAAAGGTGCTTCATAACAAATACGATATAACTATCCTATTGCCTATATTGATGCACCGACATGTAAAAGCATTCACGATCCGAAGTCGCGGCTACTAATCCTAGGTTGTGTATGTATAATTTAAAACTCATTTTATTTATTTTTTATATTGTTATTGCAATTGTAATTGCTATTTGTTATTGTTTTCTGAAACGCTTTGTTTCAAATTTGTTTGGCAAAGATATGATGGAAAAAATCATATTTCCAAATATTTTTTAAGAATAATTTTCTGATTATCAATTAGTTAATCCAAAAATATAAGCAAAGAAATTCCTGTCCGCAAACTAGTGCAGATCTTCATTTTGTATCAAATGACTGTTACTCATTAGATTACTTCCCAAGACTATATCTTTCTATTTTTATTAATCATTAAACATTTTGGCTAAATATTTTTTTAGTTTTTTTTAGTTCTGGTTTGTTTTTCTATCATTTTCTTGTCATGTTGAGCGAAGTCGAAACATCTTTTTAATATCATCAGCAAATTCAAATTACTCTAAAAGCAAAAAAAGCGTCCTCAAATGAGGACGCTTTTCTATTTTATGATGAGTTTGACTCTAATTTTTACATTACAATTTCATAAAAATATATACGCATCCTGAGCTTTCAGCTGAAGAATCTCCGGCTAAAGGTTCAAAAAATGTGCTTATTAAAAGTTTCATATATATTTTTCTATTATTAATTACAGATACAAATGTAGTACATTTTAGATTAATTTAACAAAATATACTTAAAATATAATTTTTATAACAAAGGCGTTTCTCGCAAATTGCCTTTTGCAAAGACCAAACCTGAGAGGTTTTAAAAAACTCTCAGGTTTAAAAATATCTAATTACGCATACATCTTATCAATCTGGCTCAAAATTGTTGGGTCCTGAATTTCATTATCTTTAGCAAACAATAAAACTTTCGACATAACCTCAGCCGATTTCGGATCGTCGTCTGCAAATGGAAGGAATAAACGTCCTCTGTGTTGCGAGTGAATTGGCAGTATCGATAAATATTTACCTGGCATCTGATGCACAACCGCACTTCCTAAATGAACGCTGTATTCTGCCAATTGTCCTTTTATGATGGCATGGTTTCCTGTAATTTCTACATTCTTCACTTTGAACAAACGCAACGTTTCTCTTAACAATACTGCTCTCATCTCGATAGAAGAATGACTCGCTTCTGGATCTACACCACCAACGTGGGCAACGCTTACTACTAAATCAATATCACGCATTACTTCTGAGAAAATCCTCGGATTAATATCTTCAAAAGCAATGTTTTTATAATCTTTTAAAGAATGGAATTCGATAGTTTCTAAAGTCGGACTCTCAACATCTGCTGGCGAAAACCAATCTGCCATTGCATACATTTTTACCTGATAGCCTTCTTTATGGAAAACTTTCTGCAATCCTTCTTCGTAATCTACTTTCCAGCCTCTTGTTTTCAATAAAGCCAAAGTTTGATTCGGTTGAACTTGATGCCCTGCATAACGTCTTGAAACCGATTTCTCTTTCAATTCATCCGGCGTTGGAACATACAATTCTCTAAAAATCTGTTTAAAAGGTTGCTGTAATTTATTATCAAAACAATATTTCTGATAATCTACCCAAACATTATTTTTATGCAAATCGAAACAGTGTGCAATTCTAAAAGTCTGTTTTTCGTTTAACGAAATCATTTCTCCTAAACCAGTTACTAAACTTCCATCGACATAAAAACCAATCTGATTGTCATTAGAAATAAAAACCAATTTTTCTAGATGTTTTGAAATAATTGGATGCTCGAAAAGGTTTTGCATTTCTGCGAATAAAAACTCGTCGCCGCGAATCATACTTTCTTCCAAACCTTTTCTCGAACGTGTCCATTGCTCGCGCATGGTTTTTCGGTAATTCGTCAATTCTAGAATTCCTTTGTCTTTTTTGTATTTCGGCGGAATCGATTTTAATTCTTTTCCTGCTTTATACGTAACCAAATCAGCTTTTCCTTCATTATTGATCACCAAACTTATCGTTACATCATCTAAAACCACTTCGGTTTCTTTTGATAAAATATTCTGAACTTGTTTGGTTTCCATTGCCCAAGTCAAACGAACTGGATCTGGATAACCCGCATTTCTTGCTAAGTTTTCTAAAGCCACACGAATCGCCAAAGCTTCGCTCGCCTGTTTCATCGAACCAAATTCTTTACTTTCTTTCTTAAATTGCTGTAAATACTCATAACGTGCCAAAATATCTTTTTCTGGACTTGCTTTACTTAAAGGCACCAAGCCGTAAACTCTTAAATAATCTTGATCACGTTTGTCTTTTACTTTTGCCGTAACTTCTCTAATTTTTAAATCTCCTGTAATCGTATCAGCGTATAATCTCGCACGTCTGTGACCATTCCCGTCTGTTACATATTTGGCAGATTCATATAAAAGCTCCCATTTTGCTTTTCCTAATTTTTTGTAAGCCGATGTAAACCAATCTTTATCTACAGCTCCATCTTTAAAATCTTGCAAATCTAAAGTCGAAAATCTCGCAGCTTCACTTTCTAATTCTGAATTTGTAGCGCTGTAAGATGCTGTTTTAGTATGCGCATGAAACCACCAGATTCCTTCGTCCAGACCATTCCAATCCAAATAACTGCTGATAAACTTTTGCCATTGTGGGGCATAAATTGCAGTCTGAATCAGTCTCTCTTCAGAGATTTTCACTTTTTTAATTAAAGCATTAAAACTTTCCTGCGTATCAGTTTCTAACGGATAACATCTTTTCAACAAGAAACTAAATAATTTCTGTTTCGTTAAATCGGTATAGCTCCATGAATAAATATAACCTTTGTACAAACTTGCTTTTCCAAGCGCAGTAATCAATTCGACTAAGCGGTTTGCTCCAAAAATCTTCTGGAAACTCTGAACCAAATGCGTTACCGAAGTATTAGAATCTCCCCTTTTGACCTCAACATCCAAAAAAGTCTCTCTGATTTTATCAATCATCGGAACTAAGAATGGAAACTTTTTAATTAAATCTTCGCTTCCAAAATGTCTATAATGCTTCTTCTCGCTGGTTAAAACAGAAATTCTTTCTGGTTCTAAAATTCCCTCGTACAATTCGCCTTCGGTAATTATTTTTTGCTCAAACGCAACGCAATACAAATGAATTGGCGGTTTGGCAAAAGATCTGTTTTTTTCTAAACCGTTTAATTGTCTCCATCTATATAGATTCCAGACTTTAGTATTTTGTTCTTCTGTTAAATCAAGTAAACCAATTTTGTTCAGATAAATATCAAAAAAGCCTTGACTCTGCCAGCCATTTCCGTTGTTGTTATTGTAATAATACTCATCTTTAGCAGGCTTATACTCAAACTCTATTACAGATTCTGGAAGATCGGCATACAATGCGCTGCAGGCGTCGATTAAGAAATCAGCCTTTTCATTAAAAACATATTTAATCTGCAATGCATTCAGAATATTCAAAATTGCATTGTCCCAATCGTAACCTCTTTTATTTTGGTGAGGCAGTAATTCTTTATAATAAAAAACATGTTTTTCGAGAAAATCACGCCAAATTTTACGGTCGCAATTGCTTACAAATGTCAACAAAAACAAATCTCGTCTTATTAACCCTGATTTTTCAAACCATTCTTCCCAAACTTCATACAACGGATAATTGGTTGCTGCCAATTCTGAATTCTTTTCGTCTTTTAGATTTTTTAATGGTCTAAAAGAATTCCCCAATAAAACAGTCGATTTGCTATTATCGTAGTTTTCAATTTCGTATTCGTAATTTCTGTTTTCTTCAAACAATTTATAAAGCTTCGCAATTTCGTCTTTAATATGCGACATCGATTTGGAGAAACCGTACTGATGTTCTTTTACTGCTTTTGCATACAAAGAATCTGCTCCTACTTTAGGAAGTTCATAAGCCGAAATTTCGTTTGGCGTAAAAAATCCGTAACCGTTTTCTGCGCTTAAAAGATCTTGTTTTTTTGAAGGTTCTAACTGCTCAATAAATTTGGTTTCTTTCTCGGTAATTTTTGGTCTTTGCAGATAATCTTTTACCCAATCGTTAACCTTATCCGTCAGTTTATTGTTTTTCTGAAGCTGAAGCATTACGTCTAGCATAGACATACGTTGTTCTAAATCTCCTTTTTCTACAGTCTGATCTACAAAATTGATTACTTTCTGATCTTCTTGTTTGATTAGAATCGCTGTTAGGTTTTTCTTTAAATTAGAATTTTTACGTTTAAATAATTCCTGAAAAATAGCTAATTCATCTTCGGTCAAACTCACATTATTCAGAACACATATCGCAGAAGCTACAAGAGATTCTCCCCTGTCTTTTAAAATTCGTAAAGCAAAATTCCTTTGAAAATCTGTTGGAGCTTTCGTTTCTTTCACTTTATTATTCTGGAAACTATAAAAAGAATAATTGTAAAAACTTCCCAATAAATTTCTCGTCAGCTTCTCTCTTAAGTTGATTGAGAAACCTTCAAAATGTTGTAAAACCGCTTCTAATCTTTCGTTGTTATCGCCAACCAAATTAATCGCTGCGGCATAAAGCGTATCTCTTTCAAACTTTGCATTTAGCCACGAAAATACTTTTCCTTCAAAAGTTTTTTCTTTTTCGGTAATGCTTTGTGCAAGATTGTAAACTTTATCAAAGAAGTTCGGATAATCTGCATTTTCGATATAGAATTTCGATTTTGTATTGGCTTCCAACAAAGCATTCATTCTCGGAACCGCAAAGGCTAAAACCTGCAGATTCTCATCTTCTAACGCTTTAAAATAAAGAGGCATTTCGATATAAGGATCGTTGGTTTCTCCTGCAAATTTTAATGCCAGCGATTTCTTTTCGACCGAACCTTTTTCTAATAATTCATGCAGATACGGAACTGTTTTCTCGACATCCAAAACGCCTTGAACCCAAAGCGCCATATAGACTTCGTTGTTATTTTTGCTTTTTACACCAGTCACAATCGTTTCTGGTTTTGAAAAATAACCCGAAGCCAACTCGATAATATTACGAACTGTTGTTTCTTTTTCAGAATCCCAACCCAAACCTGTCCACGTATCGATGGCTCTTACAACCGATGAAAAACGTGTTAGTTTGTTATCAATAAGCACTTTGATCATGTATTGCAAAGCGCCAACGCTTGTTTCGTCTAAAGCTTCCAGAATCGTCTGGCGCAAACCTTCCTGACGCTGAGCCGCAAGAAGCAGTTTTTCTACCAACTCCCAGTTCTGCTGTTTTTCGCTATTTAAAAGGGCTTTGATGATATTTCTAGACACTTTTGCATGTGTATCTTTATTGAAAATAATGTCTTCAAATAATTGAAAAAGTCCTTCTTTGCCAGCATCCAATGCTGCAGACCATACCATAAATTTGTTGATAGAATTTGAAATCTCGGTATCGTAACGAATTTCATCTTCAATACTTAAATTATAATAAAAAGTACTGCTGTCTTGATAATTGTATTTGTAAGGTCCGTTTAGCAAAGAACGCAGAAAATTGATCTGATTGACCAACAGATAACTTTTATGATTTGGTGCTCTAAAAGCTCTTCGCGTATACCCGTTCTGATACATTTTTTGAGGCAATCTGTTCCAAGCTTCTTTTACGTATACAGCGTTTTCTTCACCAAAAAAGTAAAGCAATAAGTCGTAATAGTTTTTATCTTCCCAGATATTCTCTTTTACCAAAGCGGCAAACTTTTCGGCTTCTTTAGAACCAAGCGAAATATAATTGTTGTAATAATTGTCCTGAAGTTTCAAGAGTTCCAGACCAAACTCCGCCACTTCTTTTTTCAGTTTTTTTCCAGAAAGTAATTTAGAAAGCAGATTACTGTTTACAATTTCTTCCAATTCTTTTTTAAATCTCTTAATTGGATTTTCAATTACTTTACTTTTTAATAAATCTTCAATTGTCATGTTTTTATATTTTAGATTGTTGATTTTAGATTTTAGATTGCTTCACATTGTCCTCCTGAGCGAAGTCGAAGGATCTCCCAACTGATTTTGGAATTTGGGTTTTATTTTTTGAAATTTAATCCTTGTTTGCCCTCCTGAGCGAAGTCGAAGGATTTCACCTAAAGATTTGGAATTTGGAATTTAATTTTTGGAATTTAATCACCAGTAGCTTCCCGCCAAGAAAGTCAGCCTGATAAAAGTGAGGTTTTTATTTTGAGATAAATCGACTTGTTCGGTTAGCGTTTCCAGCTGATCGTCTCCGTAGAAAACAGCGTACATTCCGTCTTCGAAAGCTACAATGGCATTTTCCTGCGCTTTGGCCAAATCTACTTGATTGTGATTGTACAGCGCGCCAAAACCTACTTTTCCGGTATCGGTAAGAATGGGCAAATAATTTTCTTTGGGAAGATGGATTTTGTCTTCGTCTTCAAACTCAAAAGATGAAGAACGGAACAATTGTACCTGATGATCAACAATCGATTCTATGAGTTTTTGTGTAGTAATGACAGGATTTTCTATATCCAGAGGGATACTTTTTTCCTGAAGTAGCGGATGTTTTTTTCCTAATTGTTTAACTGAGATGCTTATATTCATCTTTATCGGCTTTTAATTTGAAGCCGTAATGTAAGATTTTTAAAGCGATTTTTGCTTAAAATAATGTCTTTTTAATGTTAAAAAAAATATTTGAAAAAACTCTTTAGCATAACTATTTTTAGTCTAGTTTGTCATTTCGAGGAACGAGAAATCACACTAGAAACTCCACAAAGTAAAACCCAATCTGTGTCGAATCCCGCGTGCGATTTCTCGTTCCTCGAAATGACAAGATTGTGCAAACTATTATTATGTGCAGAAATTTATTTCTTATAAAATTACAAACCGATCACCAAAAAAAATCCCGACAAATAGACATTGTCGGGATTTGAGTTTTTATTGAGATAATTTACGATTGCTACTACAAGCCTTATAAATCTGCTTCTCTGAAAATGGCGATAAGGCTTCTGCCAGATTTCGGCTGGTTCTTAAACAGCTCAGTATTTTTTGCCTTAAATTGATATCGTCGCCAAACTCTGTATGCATTAAAAGCTCGAAGATTTCCTGCAAATACAGGGGCTGTTCTTTGTAATCTCCCTCAAACAATTCGTCTGAAAGGAAATTAATTACGGATGGCACTACATCACGATGTGTTGGTTTTTGATTTTCTTTTGACATTTTCGAAAATATTTAAACGCACGAAGCCCTCATCTTCGGTTGTGTCAAAACACTACAAGGAGTGGAATTAGGGCTATCACTAGCTCCAGCAACGTGAATGAGGGCTCGTTATGTTAACTTAAAATTTAAGTTTCGGATTTCTCCTTGTATAGTATTTTGACTTTACAAAGATATACTTTTATTTAAAAAGAAAGAAAAAACTTATAATTTTATTATTTTTACTATATCACTTGTCCAAAGATAAAAATTACAATCCATAGTATAATTTCTTGCTCAAAGCAAAACTAGCTTTTAATTCATCATAGCTTCATAATGAGGCTCTGCTATTTCTCTAAAAATCATTTCGAATGCATTGAATAAGTTTTCAGGAACTTCGTTTATAATTCTTTGATAAAACATTTCATCTAACGGAGAAACTTTATGACTTCCATCATTTATCTCAGAAATTAAGGCACTACAAATATAATACCTCGGGTCAGTAATAGAAATGTTAGATAATGTTCCCCAAGAATCTTTTCCTAACCTCGTAAAATTAGCATAACTCTCTAAAATCCTCCTCATTATATTACAAAGAGAAACATTTAGTTCACTATCATTTTTTTCCTTGAATGTCTTTAAGGAATTCCATAGTAATGTATAATCATTTAAAATTTCGTTTTTATCACCTGTACAAATTATGCTACTTTCGTTCTTCGTTTTAGTTATTTGAAAAAAGGTTTTATCATAACAAATAGGTCTAAAGTCAGACGAAACCTCTTTAAAAAAATAAAGATTATGAGACATTATAAAAACTTGTTGAATATTTGAGTTTCTTAAAATTTTATGATCAGGCTTATTCCCCTTTTTGGCAATTAACTGGTGAATTAACGTTGTAACAATAAATAAAACTTGACTATCAAGACTTGATACAGGATCATCAATTACAATAATCTTCTTTTTTGAACTTCTATCAATGTTATCTGTTCCTAAACATAACTGATAAAAATATAAAAATGATATAAAGTTTTTTTCACCTTCACTCAACGTTTTAAATACATTATTTGAGTTTTCATCATCAATTCTTTTCAAATAGTACTGAGAAATGTTATTTACCTTCTCTTTTTCATCAATTAAAAAACCATCAAAACCGCTATTGACTAAAATTGTATTTATATTAGATATTGCTTCTTGAGTAGTTACTGTTTCAGTTTTCCATTGTTCAATTTTTTCTTTTGATTCTGAAATTAAAGAATTAATATAATTTTCGGCATTAAGTTCAAAAAAATAATCAATTGCACAATTATACTTTTCTATATGGTATTGATTTATTTTTTCTCTGCTTTCTCGTGCAAGATAACACCACAAATCTATCTCAAATTGCTTTCTATTTGAATCTATGTTATTAAAATCGTCGTTATGCTTTTTAATTATTTTTTTGATATTAGAAATCTCAATTTTAAAATTAACTAATGATTTTATTTCTTTTCTAACATTAGAATCCTTAATCTTTAAATCTATTTGTTCTATATTTTCATCAAAAAAGGTTTTTATTGAATCATACAAATTAGACACAATATTTTTTTCATTAAATTCACCTAAAATGCTTTTTAATTCCTGCAAAAAAAGTGATGTATTTGAAATATAATCTGTCTTTAACTTTTCTAATTCGGATATTTTATTTTTATAATTCTCATCAAAATAATTTTCAAACTTATCAATTAATTCTGCGTCAACAGTTTCCTTCTGACAAAAAGGGCAAATTTGTAAATCTTCATCTTGCTTCAAAAATGAAATTCCTGTCGAAACCCAATTTCGAATTCCCAAATCATTAATCATTTTTGCAATATCTACATCATTATTACCAATAATCACTTCATTTAAGAGTTTATTCAACTCTACTTCTTGCTTTCGGATTTTAGAATATAATTCTCTAGATATATTTGAATTTATTTTTACAAATTCATTGTCAAAATATCTTTTATAAGCATCTATTAAATCTTCGAAAGTAATATTATCATTGCTCAAAGGATTCGATAAAACATTTAAGATTTTATCAAAATTATTCTGTATTTGCTTATAAGGAAATGAATCCTTTATTTTTAAAAAAAATTGAAGTGCATTCTTTCTATCTTCGAAACATTCTTTTTTTAATTTATCAAAATTGACTTTATCATCTTGAGTAATTTTATCTTTTTTTGGTTGTAAAATATCTTTAAGATAATCTATATTTTGTTGCAAAAAGATATTTTCATTTTCAATTAATGTATCAATTGTCTCATTACCTTGATTAAGAGAAAAAATTCCATTTTGAATATCTTTTTTAATGAAATTTTTCTCTGTAAACTTTTCATCAAAAACTAATATATCATAATTGTCATCTAAATATCCTGTTTGACTACAATTATTAAAATCAGTAGATCTTAAAATCTCTTCTAAAGATAAATTATATAAAAACTTAGCAATTGTCGATTTTCCCGAGCCATTTTTACCAAAAAAGAAATTAACCTTTTTCAAATCATCAATCATGACTTCATTCTTATAACTTGATATTCCTTTAAGCTTAATATTTGTAATCATAGCAAATCAATTTATTTCATTTTTTCTTTAAAAAATATTTTATTATTTAATCTTATCGGCTTTCCATTATGTTCTTAGTTTAAATACTATTTCAAAGATTAATAATATTTTTTTAGACTTCTTACGTTTTTCCGTAATCGCTATAGTTTTATAGAGTATTAACATCTCCAAATATATATAAACAAAAAGCCCTCAAAACAAGTACAAACCCCTGATTTAAAAGCCAACGAATAATCTTTATAATACTATTTAAATCCCAAAAAAGCTCTTAGAATTCCGAGTCGTTTCCTCCGCTACTTTAGCTAAAGTAATTCCTTTAAACTGTGCAATTGTTCCAGCAACGAAAGGCAGAAAAGCAGGTTCGCAACGGCGTTCGTGGTATTTCTTTAAAATGCTGTTCGGTACATTTTTAGGAAGCATAAACGGCGCATCGGTTTCAATCATCATTCGGTCGAGCGGTACGTACTGAATGACTTCTTTTAAAGGACTGAAACGTTTGGCATCTGAAATCGCTCCCGTAAAACCCAGATAAAATCCGTTATCAAGATAGGTTTTGGCTTCTTGCAACGTTCCCGTAAAACAATGCACAACAGCTTTGGGCAATTGCGGTAAATAGTCTTTGGTAATATTCATAAAAGAACTAAAAGCGCTTCTTTCGTGCAAAAACAAAGGTTTCTGTACTTCAATCGCCAATTCTAATTGAGCTTTATAACATTCTTCCTGTTTGTTTCGGGGCGAAAAGTCACGATCAAAATCGAGTCCGCATTCGCCAACCGAAACTACGTGTTTCAGTTCTAATAATTTCCTGAGTTTCGAAATACTCTGCGCATCAAAACTCTTAGCATCATGCGGGTGTATTCCCGCCGTAGCGTACAACACGCCCGGATACTGCCTCGCAATCTTTGCAGATTCTTCACTATTTCGTACGCATGTGCCCGTGAGTATCATTTGCGATACATCGGCATCGAGCGCGTCTTGTACGACATCGTCTATGTCGTTTTGGAATTGTTTGTTGGTCAAATTAATTCCGATATCTATGTAAGTCATATTTTTTGTTTTTTTGCCACGAAGGCACTAAGACACAAAGTTTTTTTTATTCTTTGTGTTGGTTATTATTTTATTAATCTCGCAGAGTCGCTAAGTTTTTTTGTTTCACGCAGATTTTGCAGATTATGGCAGATTTAAAATGATTTTTATAAATAATCTCCGAGCATCTGCTTAAATCTTTTTAAATCTGCGTGAAAAAATCTTTACCCTCAAAGTTTTTCATTTCGACTAAAGAAAGAAATCTCAAAAATCTTGCCTCTTGCCTCTTGCTTCTTCTCAATCCTCCCTGCTCCCGTCATCCGCCATTCTCACTAATTAAAGAAATCTCAAAAATCTTCCTTCTTGCCTCTTGCTTCTTCTCAATCCTCACGGCTTCCGTCATCCGCCATTCTCACCAATTTTGGAGTAAACTTCGCTACAACATCCACTAAATCTTTCTGCGCTTCCATCACCTGATTGATATCTTTATATGCCATTGGGGCTTCGTCTAGACCTGCTCCGATAAGCGTAACGCCATGATCTCTCAGGATCAATTTCATTTCGGTTTGCGTAATGTTTTTTATGGCTTGGGTTCTGCTCATTTGTCTTCCTGCTCCATGCGAAGCCGAATTGATGGCGTTCTCCTCGCCTTTTCCTCTCACCAAAAATCCCGGTGCGGTCATACTTCCCGGAATGATTCCCATAACGCCTTTTCCGGCTGGGGTTGCTCCTTTTCTATGTACAATCACTTCTTCGCCGTTCCAGATTTCTTTCCAGGCAAAATTATGGTGGTTTTCGACTTTGGCTAAAATTGTTGCACCTAGAGCGCGTTCCATTTTGTTATGGATAATCTCGTGACAAGCCGACGCGTAATCTCCCGCCAAATTCATCGCCAACCAATATTCTTGTCCTAATTGTGAGTTCATATCCAAATACGCTAAGTTTTTGGCTACTTCTGGAAGTCTGCACTCGTATTTGGCTATTTTAGTATAATGTCCAGCAATGGTTGCTCCCATTCCACGTGAACCGGAATGCGTTAACAATGCGACGTATTTTCCTTTTGGGATATTTAGAACCGCATCGTCTTGCGCAAATTCCATGATTCCGAATTCCACAAAGTGATTTCCACCACCCGAAGATCCTAATTGCGACCAAGCTTTATCTTTCAAGTTCTTCACAAATGGATTCATATTAAAAGTCTCGTTCTCCAAAACCGCATGATCTGATTTGTACTGACCGTGAAATCCGTGACCTGCTCCAAAAATAGAATTGGCAATTAATTCTTTTTTGAATTTAGCTTCGTTTTCAAAGTAAAAATCTTCTGGAATATCATAAACCGACAACGCCATTCTACACCCAATATCAACTCCAACACCATACGGAATAATGGCATTTTTTGTAGCTAGAACTCCGCCAATCGGTAATCCGTAACCTTGGTGCGCGTCTGGCATTAAAGCTCCAGCAACCGTAACAGGCAATTTCATGGCAACTTCCATTTGTTTTCTGGCTCCGTCTTCGATATGATCTAATCCGTAAGCCGAATATGCATTCGGATTCTGATTTAAAGCGATGAAATCTTCTGGTTTTTCATTCGATTTTTCGATTAAAGCCACAGCCAGTTTGCTGAAGATTTTATCGTCGATATAATTCTCTGGAGTTTCTAAGACGTTTTTGAAATTTGCAATCATTTCATCTCTTGTGAATCCGTTTCTTTTGCTGTTTATTTTTAATGCGATTCCGATTATTTTTCCTTCTGGGAATCCTAATTCTAATATATCTGTTCCGTTTATTTGTGTTTTCATTTGTTTTGTTTTTTTTTTAAAAGAGTATAGAAAAAAGATCATAGAAAATAGACTTTTCCAAAGTCTCAAAATCTATACTCTATTCTCTTTATTCTATTTTCTTTTTTTAATTCATAATTTTTAAAAGAGGTAACACTTAGGAATGGTCTAATTTTCTTGGAACGAAGTAACCATTTCCTGACGACACTCTTTTTTAAGAGCAATATTCTATAAGCGACTTTTAGGATTCGAACCTAATATTATCATGCCGCGAAGTAGCGCTTTATAGACGGCATCTTATTTTTTGAAAAAGTAATAATTTATAAGAGTTAATATTCAACCTAAACGAAGTAGCTCTCATACACGACATTTTTCAGTTTTAAAAAGAAGTAAAAAGCAATAAGAGAAACGGGGCTTGTCTTGCCAGAGTCGAACTGGATAACCTTGCTGATTTTACAACTTCGCTATTCCTCCCCAAATTTGAGACGAAGTAACTCTTATTTACGACATTCTTTTTTATTTTTAAAACAAGGCAACAAACGATTAGTGAAATTTACGTGCTCTACCACTGAGCTACACTTCCTTTTATATTTTTTTCTTGCGGAAGTGGCAGGGCTCGAACCCGCGACAACGTCGTTAACAACGAAGTAACACTTATCTACGACACTTGCTTTTTATTCTTATTTTCAATGAACTTATTTCTTTTACAAATATTCAAATCATACTGCGCAATTATTTTGCGCAGTAGATTGAAAGTTTACAATTCTATTCGATTAATGTAATTCAAAGCGCTGTTTTTATCCTCTAAAGCATTCAAAACATCAAACACTTTATCTGACCAGCCGGCTATTAAATATACATCGTTTTTTTCTATGTTTATTGGCGACTGACCGTAACCAGCCAAATCAAACAAATACAATTTTGCATTTGGTGCGATACTTTTATATCGATTCCATGAATTTGCAAATGAGTCTTTTGTGTACGCGTTATTCCACATTTGAACGTCTGTAAACAACATTACTTTGTCTACAATTTCTTTTCGGGCGATTAAATCTTCCAAAACCAAATGACCATTTGTAGCGTAACCCACTTCACCTTCACGTTTGTAATATTCGTTGACGTTGGCCAATATGCTTCGTTTTGGCATATTGATTATTTTCCAACGATCACCAAACATACCGCTTACCACATTTTTACAACGGCTTTGCATTAACATACCCAACATCAAACCGATATCATAAAGCAATACTTTACTTTTTGGTGAAATTGGCTGTTGCATTGAACCCGAAACGTCACAAGCAATTACGACCGATGTGTTTACATCAAAACCTTTTATGTTTTGTGAACTCGCCATAACAGCATCTTCCAAGGCATCTAAAACCATTGAAGTGTATTTGAAATTCAAATCTTTCACTTCACGATAAGCGGCTAAAAATCGGAAAGGCAATTGTTTTGAGTTTGCGACTGCTTTTTCGTTAGAAAGATAATCGCATACTTTTTGGATATGAAAACCAGAAACATTCGCTTCTAAGATATTTCGTAAGTTACGCAACAAAGCCATGTAACCTATTTTACCGCTATCAATCAATTCTTCCCATTTTTGAGTAAATGCTTTTTGTTTTTCAAATTCGTTATAAAACTTTATCTGACCTAATTGCGACAACTCAGTTTCCCAAGTATATGGCGTTTGCAAAGTGTTACTCACAACTTTATTAAAAATGATTTGTTGCGCTTCGTCTTTTGCTTTCGGATGAACCAAAAACAAAGCATCTTTTAATTTAACCACGCCATCACGATTGTATTTTGCGAATTGGTATTCGTCAAATTTATTGAATGAAACCGCTAAACCTTTTTGGATTTGTTTTGATAAACGGTTTAATTTCTTAACGCCATTTCGTTCGTTTGCCATTTGATAATAAGCCAATAATTCTGTGATTTCATCTGCACGCTGAATTACATTGATTATCATTTTACTGATTAATGAATCGCCAGAATAAATTTTAGCCAATTCTACAACCAAAACTAATGGCACTGAACGCATATGCATTTCGTTGCGGGCATAAACTGCCAATTTTGCAACAAATACTGGATTACATTTTTTAATCAAGTTTTTGATTCGCTCTAAACGAGTTGTATCTTTTTCATAAAATGAAGCACTTAAGCTTGTTGTTACAACTGCTGCGTATAATTCGTATTCTGATGTTAAAGAAAAAGCCGGTGCATTTTCGTGATTAACTATATTGTTTTTCTCTTTTGCTAAAAAATTGAATTTCATAATTTCTGGTTTTTAAAATTAGACAATGGTTATTGTTTTATTTCTTGAGCAAAGATTTCAAAACCACTACGCAATTATTTTGCGCAGTAAAAAAAGAATTTTAAATTTGAGTAAATATTAATTTGAAAAAAGCGCATAAATCCCAGAGGGATGGCATATTTATAGATATTTCTAGATTAGAAAAAAAGAGTCCCAGAGAGACAAAATCTTTATAACTATTTTTCAGGATCCATTTCAAAAGCTCCAGCGGGGTGACATATGTATTGATGAAATATAAAATTTGAAGGTGTCGCTCCGCTGGAGCTTTATGGTTGGGTCTTATAAATTAGCTATAAATATTTCGCTCCTCTGGAGCTTTTAATAGATAAAACAAAAACACAAGATGAATTTAAAGGAAATATATTCTGAATTACTCTCTAATATTGGCTTTTCAGCAAATGACATTCAGCAAAACTGGTTGGATCTAGAAAAGGCATATTCCAAAAAATCAAGACATTACCATAATCTCACGCACTTAAAAGAAATGATTGCCCTTTTTGAAATTTATCGTGATAAACTTGAAAACCCGAATGAAATATTATTTTCTATTTTCTATCATGATTTTGTGTATTCGGCTTCTAAAAAAGATAACGAACTCAAAAGCGCCGAGTTTGCTGTATCTATTTTTACAGATGTTAAACCCGACAGGTTTAAAAAACCAATCGGGTTTGCGGAATTTGATCATTACTTGGTTTTTGACGCGATCTGCGCAACGCAACAACATCAGCAAAATGCAATTGAAGATATAAATTGGTTAATCGATTTTGATTTGAAAATCCTTGCTAAAGATTGGGATGATTATAAAATCTATTTTGAACAAATTAGAAAAGAATACCGCATTTATCCTGATTTTTTATATAAACCTGGGCGTGCAAAAGCGTTGAAGCATTTTCTGGAGAATGAGTTTATTTTTCAGACTGATGAATTTAGAGGTTTGTATGAAGAAAAAGCTCGAGCTAATATTGAGAAAGAAATAAAGTTATTAAGCTAAAAATTGAATCTCGCAAAGACGCGAAGACGCAAGGTTTTTTGTTTCACGCAGATTTTACAGATTTGAGCAGATCTAAAAAGATTTTATTTTTAAAATAATCTGCTGAATCTGCCTAAATCATTTTTAATCTGCGTGAAACAAATCTTAATAATCATTAAATTAAAAAACTTTGCGTCTTCGTGACTTTGCGAGCAAAAAACACACAAAGCAATGTCACAAAACAAAAACGCCTTAATCCGATACAAAACAATTGATAAATGTCTGCAAAATAAATACAGACAATGGACATTAGAAGATCTTATCGAAGAATGTTCTGAGGCTTTATCTGAATATGAAGGACGACAAAACCCAATCAGCAAGCGAACTATTCAAATGGATATTCAGCTGATGCGCAGTGAGAAACTCGGTTATAATGCGCCAATCGTGGTTTACGATAAAAAGTATTATAAATATGAAGACGAAGATTTTTCTATAACCGATATTCCGTTGACGGAGACGGATATGAATGTTTTGACAGAAACGGTTTCGATGTTGAAACAATTTAAAGATTTCTCTTTATTTAATGATGTGTCGGATATTCTACAGCGATTGGAAGATAAAATCTACGCCGAAAAATCGCATACCAAACCCGTAATTTATTTGGATAAAAATGAAAAATTAAAGGGGTTGCATTATCTGGACGAAATCTATCAGGCGATTATCAAGAAAATGGTGCTGATAATTACTTATAAATCTTTTAAATCTGCTGAAGAAACTAAATTCCATTTTCATCCTTTTATATTAAAGGAATTTAATAATCGTTGGTTTTTAGTCGGAAAGAAAAAAGCCTCACAACCGATTACCAATTTGGCTTTGGACAGAATCATTTCGATTGATTATGATTTTAATCATCCATACTTAGAAGAAGATTTTGATGCCGACATTTATTATAAAGATGTAATAGGCGTTACGGTAAATTCAGGATTGAATGCAAGACGAATTGAATTATGGGTTGATGCTTCGAATGCGCCTTATATACTCACAAAACCTTTGCATACTTCTCAGCGATTAATTAAGGAAAATGAAGACGGAAGTGTTATTATACATATATATGTAATACCCAACTACGAAATGGAAAGGCTTTTATTAGGTTTTGGAAGCTGTCTGGAAATTTTAAGGCCAGAAGGTCTGAGAAATCGTATGAAAAAGATACTTCAGGATGCTATTTCGCGCTACGATTCTGAAAAATCAACTGAAATAAATGCATAATTTTTTACAGAATACAGAATTAAATGCGTTTTAAAAACTAAAAAAGGATTTTTACAGCATTAAAAATGTTAAAATCTAAAAAAAGAATAGTATATTACACTTAAAATAAACAACCAAAACCCTCTAAATCAGGGATATTTTATAACTAACCAAAAAATTATTAAAAAATTATATGCATGCATAGTATTTTTTAATTATATTTGAAATCGATATAGTTACCTATGAAAGACAAAACGATAGATTATATTTTAAGAGCGACTTGGCAAGCTGTTTCAAGAATGTATAATGAAGAAGCTGCTAAATACGACGCAACAATGGCGACAGGATTTGCTCTTTTAAGTATGGACAAGGAAGAAGGAACTCCGTCAACGGCTCTTGGCCCAAGAATGGGTATGGAAGCCACCAGCTTAACAAGAACCTTAAAATCTATGGAAGAAAAAGGTCTAATTGTTCGCAAAAAAAATCCAAGTGACGGTAGAGGTGTTTTGATTTACCTTACCGATTTTGGAAAAGAAAAAAGAGATTTATCTAAAAATACAGTTCTAAAGTTTAATGAAACCGTTAGAAAACATGTTTCAGAAGAAAAACTGAATCATTTTATCGAAGTTTCTGAAATTATCAATGAACTGATTCATGATAAAAACATATTTAATCAAACAGAAAACACAGAAGATAAATAGTTTTTAAAGGCATTTATTTTCTCCTAATAAAACAAATAGTAACAAATATGAAACGCACAATTAAAAAAGTTGCTGTAATTGGATCCGGAATTATGGGTTCAGGTATAGCTTGTCATTTTGCTAACATTGGTGTCGAAGTTTTACTTCTGGACATTGTACCGCGTGAACTGACCGAAGCTGAAGCTAAAAAAGGATTAACACTTGAAAGTAAAGCCGTTCGCAACCGTGTGGTAAACGAACATTTGGCGAATTCATTAAAATCAAAACCATCTCCTATTTACAGTCAGAAATTCGCAAACCGAATTACAACTGGAAATACGACTGATGATATGGCAAAAATTGCCAATGTTGATTGGATTATTGAGGTTGTTGTAGAGCGTTTGGATATCAAAAAATTGGTTTTTGAACAAATCGAGAAATTCCGTAAACCGGGAACTTTAGTTACTTCAAACACTTCTGGTATTCCAATTCACTTTATGAGTGAAGGAAGAAGCGAAGATTTCCAACAGCACTTCTGCGGAACTCACTTTTTTAACCCTGCGCGTTACTTAAAATTATTTGAAATTATTCCTGGCCCGAAAACTTCTACTGAAGTATTGGATTTCTTAAACGAATACGGTTCTAAATTCTTAGGAAAAACTTCGGTTGTTGCTAAAGATACTCCGGCGTTTATTGGAAACAGAATTGGGATTTACGGAATCCAAAGTTTATTCCACTTGGTAAAAGAAATGGGATTAACAATTGAAGAAGTTGATAAATTGACTGGACCAGTAATTGGTCGTCCAAAATCGGCTACTTTCCGTACGGTTGACGTTGTTGGATTGGATACTTTGGTACACGTTGCTAATGGTATTTACGAAAACTGTCCGAACGACGAACAACACGAATTGTTCAAACTTCCTGATTTCATCAACAAAATGATGGAAAATAACTGGTTAGGAAGCAAAACTGGACAAGGTTTTTATAAAAAAGTAGATAAAGATATTCTTTCTTTAGACTTAAATACATTAGAATATCGCACTGCGAAAAAAGCAAATTTTGCTACGCTTGAACTAACAAAAACTATTGATAAACCAATCAATCGTTTTAAAGTTTTAGTGAAAGGAACAGACAAAGCGGGAGAATTCTACCGTAAGAGTTTCGCTGGAATGTTTGCTTATGTGTCAAACAGAGTTCCTGAAATCTCAGACGAATTATACAAAATTGATGACGCCATGAAAGCTGGTTTTGGATGGGAAAATGGTCCATTCGAAATTTGGGACGCAATTGGTGTTGCCAAAGGAATTGAAATCATGAAAGCCGAAGGTTTAGCCCCTGCTGCATGGGTTACTGAAATGCTGGCTTCTGGAAGCGACAGTTTCTATACTGTAAAAGAAGGAGCAACTTATTTCTATAACATTCCAACAAAATCACAAGTTAAAGTTCCTGGACAAGATTCATTCATTATTCTAAACAACATTCGCGAAAGCAAAAAAGTTTGGAGCAATAGCGGTGCAATCATTCAGGATTTAGGAGATGGAATTTTGAACTTAGAATTCCAGTCTAAAATGAATACAATTGGTGGTGACGTTCTACAAGCTATCAATAAAGCAATCGACTTATCTGAAAAAGAATATCAAGGTTTAGTTATTGGTAACCAAGCAGCAAATTTCTCTGTTGGAGCTAATATCGGAATGATTTTCATGATGGCGGTTGAGCAGGAATACGACGAATTGAACATGGCAATCAAATTGTTCCAAGACACAATGATGCGTGTTCGTTACTCTTCTATTCCAGTTGTTGTAGCGCCTCACGGAATGACTTTTGGAGGTGGATGTGAAATGAGCTTACACGCTGATAAAGTGGTTGCTGCTGCAGAAACTTACATGGGATTAGTTGAGTTTGGTGTTGGAGTTATCCCTGGTGGTGGTGGTTCTAAAGAAATGACTTTAAGAGCTTCAGATTTATTCCGCAAAAACGATGTGGAATTGAATGTTCTTCAAGAGTATTTCTTAACAATCGCTATGGCTAAAGTTTCGACTTCTGGTTACGAAGCTTTTGATACTGGACTTCTTCAACATGGAAAAGACATTATCGTAGTAAACAAAGATCGTCAGATTGCTGAAGCTAAAAAACATGCATTGTTAATGGCAGAAGCTGGTTATACACAGCCTATCAGAAGAAATGATATTAAAGTTCTAGGAAAACAAGCTTTGGGTATGTTTTTAGTTGGAACAGATCAAATGCAGGCTGGAAAATACATTTCTGAGCACGACAAGAAAATCGCTAACAAACTGGCTTACGTAATGGCGGGTGGTGATTTATCTGAAGCTACTTTAGTATCTGAACAATATTTATTAGATATCGAACGTGAAGCTTTCTTGAGTTTATGTACTGAGCGTAAGACTTTAGAGAGAATTCAATACATGTTGACTAAAGGAAAACCACTTCGTAATTAGAAAAGTAGATGAAAGATACAAGAAGCAAGATTTCAAAATAAAGTTTTGTCTTTTCTCTTGGCTCTTGCTTCTATAAATCTTTAAAAAAACAAAAACAAATGAAAACAGCATATATAGTAAAAGCATATAGAACAGCAGTTGGAAAAGCTCCAAAAGGTGTTTTTAGATTTAAAAGACCTGATGAATTAGCTGCAGAAACCATTCAGTTTATGATGGACGAACTGCCTAATTTCGATAAAAAACGTATCGACGACGTTATGGTTGGAAATGCCATGCCGGAAGCAGAACAAGGTTTAAACGTTGGACGTTTGATCTCTCTAATGGGATTAAAAGTTGAAGATGTTCCTGGTGTAACAGTAAACCGTTATTGCGCTTCTGGATTAGAAACTATCGGAATGGCGACAGCTAAAATCCAATCAGGAATGGCAGATTGTATCATCGCTGGTGGTGCAGAAAGCATGAGTTATATTCCGATGGGAGGTTACAAACCAACTCCAGATTATAAAGTTGCTGCTGCAGGTCACGAAGATTACTACTGGGGAATGGGTTTAACTGCTGAAGCGGTGGCTAACCAATATAAAATCTCTAGAGAAGACCAAGATGAATTTGCTTACAACTCTCACATGAAAGCATTAAAAGCGCAAGCAGAAGGAAAATTTGACAAACAAATTGTTCCAATTACTGTTGAGCAGACTTTCATCAATGAAAATGGTAAAAAAGAAACAAAATCATACGTTGTAAATAAAGACGAAGGACCAAGAGCTGGAACTTCTAAAGAAGCTTTAGCAGGTTTAAAACCGGTTTTTGCTGCTGACGGAAGTGTAACTGCTGGTAACTCTTCTCAAATGAGTGACGGTGCTGCATTCGTTTTAATCATGAGCGAAGAAATGGTAAAAGAATTAAATCTTGAGCCAATTGCACGTTTGGTAAACTTTGCTTCTTCTGGTGTTGAACCAAGAATTATGGGTATTGGTCCTGTAAAAGCAATTCCGAAAGCATTAAAACAAGCTGGTTTAACATTAAACGATATCGAGTTAATTGAATTAAACGAGGCTTTTGCTTCTCAAGCTTTAGCAGTTACTCGTGAGTTGAACATTAACCCAGAAATCGTAAACGTAAACGGTGGAGCAATTGCTTTAGGTCACCCACTAGGATGTACTGGAGCTAAACTTTCTGTTCAGTTATTCGATGAAATGAAACGCAGAGGTAACAAATACGGAATCGTTTCAATGTGTGTGGGGACTGGGCAAGGTTCTGCGGGGGTTTACGAGGTGTTGTAGTTTTTTGAGAGGAAAGAAGCAAGAAGCAAGACTTAATTTTGAAATGAAAATGTTCTGAAAGCATATTCTTTTAAAAGTAGTAAAAAACTTACTTTTAATTTTTCTTCTTATCTTGCCTCAAAAAAACATGAGACACAATTTTAAGAATTTGAAAATTTGGATTTTAGCTATGGAGATCACTAATGACATCTATAAACTAACTTCCACTTTTCCAAAATTAGAAACATATAGTTTAGCAAATCAGATGAACAGATGTTCTGTATCAATGCCTTCGAATATTGCCGAAGGATCGAATAGAGGAAACAAACATTTTCAGCATTATCTGAATATTAGTTTAGGCTCGTCATTTGAATTACAAACACAATTGTTAATAGCTTGTCAAAACGACTATCTAACAAAAGAAAAAACAGAAAAATTAGAAAACAAAATAATTGAATTTCAAAAGATGACTACAGGCTTCATCAATAAGTTAGGTTAAAATCTTTCTTCTTGCTTCTTGCCTCTTTTTCATCCTATCAATCTAAAAAACAAAAAGTCATGAGCGACAAAACAAGAGGAGGTCAATTCCTAGTTAAAGAAACAAAATGCGAAGATATCTTCACACCAGAAGATTTCTCTGAAGAGCAGTTAATGATGCGTGACTCTGTAAAAGAGTTCGTAGACAAAGAATTATGGGCGCATAAAGATCGTTTTGAGAAAAAAGATTACGCTTATACAGAATCATCTATGCGTAAAGCCGGTGAACTAGGACTTCTTGGAGTTGCGGTTCCAGAAGAATACGGCGGATTAGGAATGGGATTTGTTTCTACAATGTTAGTTTGCGACTACATTTCTGGAGCAACTGGTTCTTTCTCAACTGCTTTTGGTGCACACACAGGAATTGGAACCATGCCAATTACACTTTACGGTACTGAAGAACAAAAGAAAAAATACGTTCCGAAATTAGCTTCTGGAGAATGGTTTGGAGCTTATTGCTTGACTGAGCCAGGTGCAGGATCTGATGCTAACTCAGGAAAAACAAAAGCTGTTTTATCTGAAGACGGAAAATATTACTCTATTACTGGTCAAAAAATGTGGATTTCGAATGCAGGTTTCTGCAGCGTTTTCATCGTTTTTGCTCGTATTGGAGATGATAAAAATATTACAGGTTTCATCGTAGAAAATGATCCTTCAAACGGAATTTCTATGAATGAGGAAGAGCATAAATTAGGAATCCGTGCTTCTTCTACTCGTCAGGTTTTCTTCAACGAAACAAAAGTTCCGGTTGAAAACATGTTATCTGAAAGAGGAAACGGTTTCAAAATCGCTATGAATGCTCTTAACGTTGGACGTATTAAATTGGCTGCTGCTTGTTTAGATGCGCAAAGAAGAGTTACTTCTGGAGCTGTAAAATATGCTAACGAAAGAATTCAGTTCAATACTTCTATTTCATCTTTTGGAGCTATCCGCTCTAAATTAGCTGAAATGGCAACTAACGCTTACGCTGGAGAAAGTGCTTCTTACCGTGCTGCAAAAGATATCGAAGACAGAATCGCTGCTCGCGAAGCAGAAGGAACTTCTCACCAAGAAGCAGAATTAAAAGGTGTTGAAGAATATGCTATCGAGTGTTCTATCTTGAAAGTAGCGGTTTCTGAAGACGTTCAATCTTGTTCTGACGAAGGAATTCAGATTTTTGGTGGAATGGGATTCTCTGAAGATACTCCAATGGAAAGTGCTTGGAGAGATGCTCGTATCGCTCGTATCTACGAAGGAACAAACGAAATCAACAGAATGCTTTCTGTAGGTATGTTGATCAAAAAAGCAATGAAAGGACACGTTGATTTACTTGGACCAGCAATGAAAGTTCAAGAAGAATTAATGGGAATTCCATCTTTTGATACTCCAGATTTCTCTGAATTATTCTCTGAAGAAAAAGGAATTATTGCTAACCTTAAAAAAGTTTTCTTAATGGTTGCTGGAAGTGCTGTTCAAAAATATGGTCCTGAATTAGATGCACACCAACAATTATTGATGGCAGCTTCTGATATCTTGATCGAAATTTACATGGCTGAAAGTACTATTCTTAGAACTGAAAAATTAGCAAAAGCTCAAGGCGAAGATAAAGTTCAAGAGCAAATTGCTATGGCAAAATTATACTTGTACAAAGCTGTAGATATCGTAAACTTAAGAGGAAAAGAAGGAATTGCTTCTTTCGCTGAAGGTGACGAGCAACGCATGATGTTAATGGGACTTAAACGTTTCACTAAATATACTAACCTGCCAAATGTTGTGGCACTTAGAGAAAAAATTGCAGCAAAATTAGTAGCAGAAAACACTTACTGCTACTAATTTCAAAATAGTTTTTAGCTTTTAATTTGTTATAAACCCGCGCAAGTCCGAAACTGCGCGGGTTTATTTTTTGCTATATTTCCAGTGAAAGACATTTCTTATATGATGCAATATTTTTGCGTAAATTTGCAAAATATTTGTTAAAATTAGCTTTTAGGCTCCTATAGAATAGTTAAACATCAAATGGATTACAGTATATTTAACGTTCTAAAAACTATAAAAAACAAAATAATGAAACAAATTAACCTAATTACATCATTTTTATTGTGCTTTTGCTTCAGTGTTGCCTTCGCACAGAAAAATAAGAAAATGGACATTATTGCCTATTATACTGGCGATTCTCAACTTATTGACAAATACGAAGTTGAAAAACTAAACCAGATTATTTTCAGTTTCTGCCATTTAAAAGATGGTAAATTAAGTGTTGATTCTACCAAAGATTCTCTTACTATCAAACATTTAGTTTCGCTTAAAGCAAAAAATCCACAGCTTAAAATTATTGTATCTCTTGGAGGATGGGGAGGTTGTGAGCCTTGTTCTCAAGTGTTCTCAACTGCTGAAGGACGCTTAAAATTTGCAAAATCGGTAAAAGAAGTAAGCGATTATTTTAAAGTGGATGGTTTAGATTTAGACTGGGAATATCCATCTATTGAAGGACTTCCAGGTCATTTATACCAACCTGCTGACAAACCTAATTTCACTGAATTGATTAAAATATTACGTTCAACTTTAGGCAAAAAATATGAATTGAGTTTTGCCGCAGGAGGTTTCCAAAAATGTTTAGATGAATCTATAGACTGGAAAGCTGTTGCTCCATTTGTAAATCGTATTAATATTATGAGTTACGATTTAGTAAACGGATATTCAAAAGTTACAGGACATCACACTCCATTATACAGTACAAATCCAAAAGAAGAATCTACCGATAGAGCTGTTGAATTTTTATTAAAAGCAGGTGTCCCTGCTGAAAAACTAGTTATTGGAGGTGCATTCTACACTAGACAATGGAAGAACGTAGAAAACATTAATAACGGATTATATCAAGCTGGTGAACACTTTCAAGGTGTTGACTATAAAAACTACGCTACAACCTACACAGAAGCTAACGGCTGGAAATATTTTTATGATGAAAAAGCTCAAGCACCATATTGGTACAACGCTTCAACTAAAACTTTTGCAACATCAGATGATTTAAAATCTATAAAAGCAAAAGCGGAATACGCAAAAGCTAAAAAGCTTGGCGGAATTATGTTCTGGGAACTTACTCTAGATAGTTTCCGTGACGGAATGGTAAATGAAATTTACAAAGTTAAAACTGAGAAATAAAAAAAACGGGAATCAAATTGATTCCCGTTTTTTTATAGACGAATATTTTACATCATTTTAGTCTTATTTTTATCCATTTCACCAATAAATGGAATAGCTTCTAGAATTTCGCTTCTAATTATCGTTTGCAAATAAACTTCAAGCTGAATAAACTTCGCTGCATTTATTGACCCAATTGCTTTTTTGGCCTGATTATAAGTTTTAGAGTAAAGCTTCTCATAATCAACATGGTTTTTCAAAGTAGCTTTTGCCAATTCATCTGCTTTAGCATCAGTTAAAGTTTCATAATTCGCAGCATAATCATTTAGCAGCTGAAATTTTGTCTGCCCTAATGCTTTTCGAGAGGTTTCATAATCGTCGTACACTTTAGTAAAAGCCGTGGCTTGCGCATCAGATAAATTCATATACTGTTTTACCAGGTCAGCTTTAGATTTTCCATAAACACTTTGTACTACTTCTAAATCTTCTTTATAAGAAGACTGCGCATAAGATGAAAACGAGGCTGCCGCCATGATAAGAATAAGTCCTAATTTTTTCATAGTTTTAATTTTAAATTTGTTTTTAAAAATGTATGCATACTCAAATATACTGATTTTAAACACGTTAAATCCAAATCATCTTTTAAAAGAAAGAATATTGGTAAACTGCTGATAAGGCATAATAATTTAACCCATTGTTAGTATATGCTCCAACATGATATTGAAATCTAATAGACTGCCCTTTTGCAATTGGAGTAGAAAAAGTTCCTCCTACCCTCCAGTTATCAATCTGGCTATCATCTGAAACTCCATCTGTAATAGTTCTACCTCCAAAAAACCAAGTTGTATTGAAACCAACCCACATTTGGTTCTTAAAATAATAGCTTGCATGAGCTTGAAGGCTATAGGTTGGTTTTTGCTCCAATTTTTTTCCTAGATAATCATTATTATCCGTATAAAACCATACACCGCCATAAGCCTCGGCATAAACATGCGCAAACCGTTTCGACACCCCTATTTCAGGCTTAAAAGCCCACCGGTTTGTTCCAATGTTTACTTGTTTATCGCCATAATATCTTCCTGTTGGGATTGAAGTAACCAAACTGACTCCAAGAATTGTTTTTTGCTCAAAACTTCTGAATTCAGATTTATCAAGTGCAGGAGAACCTAGCAAATTAATTCCAAAACGCACTTTCATATCTGCAAAACCAGTTCTTGAGCCAGTAACCAGCTGATCGCTTATTACAGCAGATCCATCCATAAAAGTAAAAGGCAGCGCTACCTGTATACGAGCCAGTTTATCTGCCATCCCAAAAGTTCTGATATAATTTACAGCCATATTGTGGCTTTGAAGTGTAAAATCTTTTATGGGCAGAGAAGGATCTGTCAGCACATTTCCATTCATAAAAACATAACCTGCAGCAATTACATTTAAGCCTTTAGGAACATTTGCATACACTCTGGGTTCCAAATCCTGGCCAAATACGCTGAACGCACCAAAAAAGAAAAACAAAACCGAAAACCGCCACTTTAATAACCAAAAAAAGATTCTTACCATATAATATTCAGACGAATTTGTGACAAGTTTAGTATTGAATTATATCATTATTTCTCTTCTGTTTTTGGAGCATATATCACTCCATCATAACTAATTGGGCCTCTATTATTGCTACTTACAGAAAGTGTTGTGCTTCCATTATAAAAGATAGAAAACGTTAAATCGTACACATCACTAGCTCCCCTTACTGTTGCTTTTAGAATGGTATTATTCTTTTTGCTTTCGACTCTAACATTCTGAGGTTTTCCTTCAAATTTTATTCCGCCATCAGTACCGTACCCAACATTATAACCACGCCCAAAAAAAGGAAGATCGCAGGTTGTGTTATCCGTATTAAACTTTAAAAAATAAGTATTGTAGTCTAGCTGAATTAATCTCCCTCCTTGAGGTGTTGCCTTTTGAGCTTCAAAAACAAAATTCTGAGAATCGATAAGTGCTTTTATCTCATTTTGCTTCTTCAGTTCTCTTTCTTGCTTGAGTTCTTTTTTTGTTTTTTCCTGTCCAGAAACCGAAAAATTAACAACACTTAGCAAGAACAGCAAAACAGACATCTTAGTTTTCATAACATTATTTTTTAGTAAAACGCATCATGGCAATATCCCCAGAAATAAAGTTTAAAGTCTTACCATCATCTGTTACATCGTAAGAAGTTATTTTTTGAAGCGTACTCAAATAAGTTTGTTCGCCTTGCAATCCATCCAAACACATCATTTTCGTTACTGCCATAGGCTGAGTAAAATCAATTTTGTTTCCATCAACAACCAATTTCCCTGAGTATGTATTGCAGCTTGCGTTACCAGAAACCTGATTTGCTTTGGTATCAAATTTTATGGTTGGCTTTTTATTTGGATATAATCCATCAAAAGTAATTCGTGGGCCAGAAATATAATTCAGTTCCCAAGTTCCGTCAAGTTTAGAAAGTGCATCCGTTTTTGCGCATTTGCAAGAAATTAAAAACGAACTAAAAAAAACGAGAGTAAAAATCTTTTTCATCATAACATTAAGGATTAAATGTGAGCGAATTAGACAAAAGGTTTTCAGAAATTATTCGTTAAATACCTACACGAATTTAAACAATATTTTCGGTTTTTAACCCAATCAATATCAAATTATAACGTATAGTTTGACTTTTTTTTAACTTTTAGAGTTAATCAATTCCGTTATTTTATGTTAAATTTACTTAATCTTTAATTAAAAATGCCCGTAGATATGAAAAAACTAATTGTTTCTTTCGCTATAATTTCAGCCTTAATCATTGGCTGTAAAACAAATACAAAATCAAACGATGCTAAAACTCTAACTGTTGCACTAGAGCCAAAAAGCAACAGCAAAGTGGCCGGAACTGCTACTTTTGTTGAGAAAAATGGCAAAGTAACTTTTACAGCAAAAATTACTGGATTAGAACCTGGAGTACATGCTATTCATATTCATGAAAAAGCAGATTGCAGCTCTGCAGATGGAAGCTCTGCTGGAGGGCACTGGAATCCAAAGTTCAAAAAACACGGAAAATGGGGACTTGGAGAATACCATGCAGGTGATATCGGAAACTTTACCGCTGACGCAAAAGGTAACGGGTCTATCACTTTGACTACCGACGAATGGTGCGTTGGATGTGGAGATTCTAACAAAGATGTTCTTGGAAAAGGCTTAATCGTACATGCTGGAACAGATGATTTTACCACTCAGCCAACAGGAAATGCCGGAGGAAGAGTTGCTTGCGCAGGAATCATTAAATAAGAAAAATTTGAATAACCGCTATTTTTAACAAAATCTAGCGGTTATTTCATTTTAAAATGAATTCTAAAACAAGAAAAAGGCATAGCTTTGCATCAGCAAAATAAAGTCCATGATTAATCCATCAGCACCAGGCTGGATCGATAAGTTTTTTAGTGAACAGAAGTTTTCAGAAGCTATTCCTTTTGAAACTGTAGATTCGTTTTACTATAAAGTGAGAGAAACGGGATTTATTTACGGACATATTATTGCTATTGATTCTCAAATTCCAATTCCAATTAAGGGTTGGTTTAAAACCGAAATTTCAAAAGTAGCTTTACTGAATACGCTCTATCATGTTTTTTGTTTAGAGAAAAGAAATTCGGAACCTAAAAATTTTATTTCTGAAGTTTTAAAGTTTTACAAACAGATGAATCCAGAAGGATTTAATTTGTTTAAAATTTTATTGCCAAAAGACACTCCTTCTCTATCTCTAGAAAATATTATTGATCAGAGAGTTCAAACCAATGACAGTATCATCAGTAAAAACTTTTCGCATTTGGTAACGAATGCTCTTTTGTTTATTGATGTTTTAGCTTTCAGACAATATTTGGAACATGGAGAAATTCCTGAAAAATATTTAAAAAGAATTGAAGAAACGGTTCTCGGAATTGTTGGTTTGGCTTTAAAAACCAAAACTGTAAAATCGCAACACGACGATCTTTTAATTAAACTTTTTGAAGCTTCTATACGCTATTCCAAATTTTCTAAAGTTACAGTTGAGACTTTAGAAACTTTACAGCTTGATTATTTTAAAAATGAATTGGAACACTATTATTTAATTGACATGGCCGGAATGGCTTTGTGGAGTGATGGTGTTGTAGAAAACGAAGAATCGTATTTTCTATATGCTTTAGGATCAACAATGGGCGTTTCTGATGATTTTGTAACCAAAAGTATGGATACAACCAACGCTTTTATCACTACCCATAAAAAGAAGATTCCGTATTTTAATTATTCGAATCCTGTTAAGCATTTTTATGATCAAATGACGCATAGTGTAGTCAAATTAATCATACGAAATAAAAACAGGCTGATTAAAGAAATTGTCCAGAGCAAAGAACTAATGGTTCTACTCGCCTATTCTACAACAAGAGATTTGGATGCGAAAGAAAAGAAGAAAGTCAAAAAACAGCTTTTGGATATTTGTAAAACCATTCCGTCACTGACCATATTTTTACTTCCGGGAGGAAGTTTATTACTGCCGATATTGATTAAGTTTATCCCCACAATGCTGCCATCGGCATTTAATGAGAATCTAGACGAAAACGAATAAAAAAAATCGCCCTTTTTACAGGGCGATTTCTATTTCTATCTATTAAAGATCCAATTGATAAACTGAATCCAATTCATCGTTTGAACTGATGGTTACATTCAAATCGGTTACAAAACCAGAATTTAATCCGTAAACCCATCCGTGAAGCATTAAGTCTTGTCCATTTTTCCAGGCATTCTGTACAATAGATGTTTTCGCCAAGTTATAAACTTGCTCCTTAGTATTGATTTCAACAAAAGCATTAAAACGCTCTTCTTCGTTCTCAATAGAATTCAAGTATTTATCGTGAAGACGGTATTCATCTTTAATATGACGCAACCAGTTATCAATAATTCCAACAGACTGATTTCCCATTGCTGCTTTAACACCACCGCATCCATAGTGTCCGCACACAATAATATGCTTTATTTTCAAAACATTTACAGCATAATCCAGAACACTTAGCATATTCATATCAGAATGCACAACCATATTAGCAATGTTTCTGTGTACAAAAACTTCACCTGGTTTTGCTCCAACAATTTCGTTTGCAGGAACACGGCTATCAGAACATCCAATCCATAACAATGGCGGCTGCTGTCCTTTTGCCAAATCAGCAAAATAATTAGGGTCTTTTGCTAATGAAGTTTCTACCCACTTTTTATTGTTCTCTAATAACTGCTCATAAAATTTTCTCATTTCTTTTATTTTTTTGTGTGGTAATTTCTAAGTTAAAATAGTCTCAAAAAATGAACTTGATGTAAAGTTACCTAAATTTTGACATTTCTTTGGCCTTAAAAACTCCATATTTTTATTATTCGCTTTTAACAACTTCTTTTTTAACCAGTTCTCTTTTTGCCACATCATAATAATGCTCAATCGTAACGTGATTGTTATTATCAGGTGTATTTTCTAATTCGTAAGCATCTTTAAACCCTTTAAGCTTCACCTTGATGTTTTCATCAACAGCTCTAGTTTCTTTAAATTCACGAATCAAATCCAAAACGTCATGTGCAATATACTCGGTATCATGAGCATTGATAATTACTTTTGAATTTTCAGGAATTTCATTTAGAGTTTGCTTGATCGCTGCTTTATTTAAAAACGAAACTTCCTGCGCTAAATCGATATGAATGATATCGCCATCTTCGTACTCTTCTTTTTTAAAGATATAAGCTCTTTTTAAGTTTCCTCTCAGAACAAAAATGATACTAATGATAATTCCCAACGCAACCCCTTTTAGCAAATCTGTTGCAACAACAAAGACCAAAGTTGCAATGAAAGGTACAAACTGGTATTTCCCCTTTTCCCAGAAATGCATAAAGGTTGCTGGTTTTGCTAATTTATATCCTACCAAAATTAAAACAGTAGCCAATGTTGCCAAAGGAATTTTGTTTAGAATTGCTGGTACAGACAATACACTTATTAATAAAAGCACCCCATGAATAATGGCAGACATTTTAGACTTTGCACCTGCATTATTATTAGCAGATGATCTAACCACTACAGAAGTCATTGGCAAACCTCCTAAAAGAGAACTTATCATATTACCTACACCTTGCGCTCTAAGCTCAACATTGGTATTGGTGTAACGTTTTTGCACATCCATTCTATCAGAAGCCTCGATACATAAAAGAGTTTCAATAGAAGCGACAATGGCAATTGTAATAGCAACTACCCAAACTTGCGGATTTGTAACAGCGGTGAAGTCTGGCGTAATTATAATTGATTTAAAGTCTTCAAAAGATTTTGGAACTGGCAAAGAAACCAAATGTTCTTTCGCAATTGCCAAAGTGCTTCCTGTAGATAAAAATATTTCGTTTAAAACTACTCCTGCAATAACAGCAACCAAAGCCCCTGGAACCAATTTTATTCTTTTTAAGAAAGGAACTTTTTCCCAAGCTAATAAAATTACCAATGAAACTGCTGAAACTGCCACAGCTCCTAAGTGAATATGATTTAGAACATCAAACAAAAATGAAAATGAATTACTTCCATCATTTTGAACAAAAGCCTGATCTCCTTCGAAATCAGCATCATAACCAAAAGCGTGCGGTATTTGTTTTAAGATGATAATAATTCCGATACCCGCCAACATTCCTTCGATTACGTTTGTCGGAAAATAGTTCGATATACTTCCCGCTTTTAAAAATCCTAATGCTAATTGAATTAATCCAGCAATAAAAACAGACATTAAAAATACATCGAAAGCTCCTAAATCGGTAATGGCGGTTAAAATAATAGCTGTTAACCCAGCAGCTGGACCTGATACACTAATATGTGACTGGCTCAAATATCCTACAACGATACCACCCACAACACCAGCAATAATTCCAGAAAACAACGGTGCCCCCGAAGCCATTGCAATACCTAAACACAACGGAAGAGCCACCAAGAAAACCACTAAACCTGAAGCAAAATCAGATTTAAGGTTGGCAAAAAGATTGATTTTTTTTGTCATAATATAATACTAAAAAAATTATTCATTAAAGATTTACCCCATCTCAAAAGAAATGCGGCTAAAGATCAAAATAATCGGAAGTATTATGCTACGTTAGGTGGTGGAGCAAAAATGCTCGGAGAGATATTGTCTAGTTTGACAATGTTTTCAGAAATGATTGTTTTTTTCTCGATATAAACCGAAATCAAAACTTCATGCTCAAGAATAGTAGGATGAACAACATTTTTAAGTTCTTTATGCACTTCTTCTTCAGCAATACTAAAAGATATAGTCGCACTATTCCCTTTCTTAATCGCCTGAACAATTGTCGGGGTCGATAAGAAGGCAATAAATATGAATAATAATATGCGAGCTATAAATTTCATTGAAGCAAAAATAGCGTTAAACAAATAAAATCAAAGAGATTTTTATAGAAATTTAACATAAACAAAAAAGCAGAATGCAATTTTCATTCCATTCTGCTTCTATTTTACTAAAAACCAATATTTTATAACGATCCTTCTAACCAAGCATTCATCATCCAAATTGTTTTTTCCTGCTCAGCAATGAAGTCACTCATCATAGAATTGGTACCTTCATCATTAATTTCGCCAGATTTGTTCAATATTTCTCTTTCGATTTTTAATAAATCTGATAACGAGTGAACAATCAATTGAACTGCCTTTTCATCGTTAGAAATATTTTTTCCAACAGTCAATTTATTGTTTTTAATATAATCTTCAAAAGTATGCAGAGGCGTTCCTCCTATTGTCAATACTCTTTCGGCGATCATATCTATTTTTAATTGTGCATCTGTATATAATTCTTCAAATTTTACATGTAAATCAAAGAAACGTTTTCCACGAATATTCCAGTGAATTCCTCTCAAGTTTTGATAATACACTTGAAAATTTGACAATAATACATTCAATTCTTTTACTAATAATTCTGATTCTTTTACTGGTAACCCTAAAATATTTGTCTTCATAATCTTATTTTTTACACTAATTTACTACAAATTTAGAGTAACTTTATTAAAATAAATATAAATAAAAATTATATTTTCTTATTTTTGCATCACAAATTACTATCAACATGACTATAACTCAATTGCAATATGTGTTAGCGGTTGCTGAGCATAAAAATTTCACTCTTGCTGCTGAAAAATGCTTTGTAACACAGCCTACTTTAAGCATGCAAATACAAAAAATTGAAGAAGAACTTAATATTTTAATTTTCGACAGAAGCAAAAAACCGATTCAGCTTACTGATATAGGACAAAAAATTGTAAATCAGGCAAAAAACATCGTAAACGAGGCTGATCGTATAAAAGATATTGTAGAACAGCAGAAAGGTTTTATTGGCGGAGAATTTCGTTTAGGAATAATTCCAACCATTATGCCTACACTTCTGCCAATGTTTTTGAATAATTTCATTAAGAAATATCCAAAAGTAAAACTCCTAATAGAAGAGTTAAACACAGAGGAAATTATTCTAAAATTAAAAAACGGACATTTGGATGCTGCTATTGCCGCAACACCACTGGAAGATGAAAAAATCAAGGAGATTGTTTTATACTTTGAGCCTTTTGTAGCTTACATTCCTGAGCATCACGCTAGTTTCCAGAAAGAAGAAATTGAAGTAGCAGACTTAAACCTGAATGAAATCCTGCTTTTACAAGACGGCCATTGCTTTAGAGATGGCATTTTGAATTTGTGCAAAAATATCTCAGACGCCGACCAGACTAATTTCCAGATTCAAAGCGGAAGTTTTGAAACTTTAATTAAATTGGCAGACGAAGGCCTTGGTACAACGTTACTTCCGTACTTGCACACCTTAGACTTAAAAGAATCCGATAAACTGAAACTCCGTAACTTTAAGGAACCAAAACCGGCTCGAGAGGTAAGTTTGATTTACCCAAAGAGCGAATTAAAGATGCAAATCATTGATGCACTCAGATCTACAATTGCAGGCGTTGTAAAAGGCGCAATTGTTTTTCAGAATGTTCAAATCATCAGTCCATTACAAAAGAAAGCGCAATAAAAAAGGAGCCAATTTGGCTCCTTTCTTTTTATACTTTAATTAGTTGTAGACTTTGTTTTAATTCTGGTTTTCCGACAACGAAATTCAGTAACCACTCTTGCAATTGTTCCATTTCGTAAGGTAACAGTGTTTTGATAGCTTTTTCTAGCTCTTTGCAGAAAAGTACCGGATCGAAACTAACTCTTTCAAGTATTGATTTCGTGTAATCAAACATCATTTTTGACATAATAAAATAAGATTTTCGGGGGTTATCTATTTTTTTAAACTCGAACCAAATTTAAACAAATAACTAACATAAATATTACTTTTAACTTATTTTTTTAAAAACTTTAGCAACGAATACGTTTTCTTAAAACAAATAAATCAATATAGAATCATTCTAAACTATTCATTTAAACCCTTTTAAAAGCTCGAAACATTTCTCTTTTCCCTGGAGGTCCTGTTAATTTTTCTACCGTAAATCCGACTTCGATCATACTTCTTTTAACAACTCCTCGAGCTGCGTATGTAACTAGAACGCCATTTGGTTTTAAACTATTGTACATTTTCTGAAAAATTTCAGTACTCCAAAGCTCCGGCTGCACTCTATATCCGAAGGCATCAAAGTAAATCAAATCAAAAATTTCAAAATCGTTTATTTCGTGAAAAAATTGTTTCCTTTTGGTTAACGAGAACAGGTCACAAATTTCTATTTTTTCGTCCCAGTCTGATTTATGCATTTTCTCAAAAATGTTATAAGATTCCAATGCGTCAAGTTCTCCAGCATAGTTCATTTCCAAAATCTCATCTGCATCAACCGGATATGCTTCTACTCCAACATAATCAATTTTCTGATTTTTTCTAATGGCTTCCAAATATGTGATAAAAGCATTTAAACCAGTTCCAAAACCCATTTCTAATATACTTATAGGATTATCGAATAATGACAATCCGTTTTTAATAAAAACATGCTTTGCTTCCTGAATTGCACCGTGTTTAGAATGATAACATTCGTCCCATTCTGGCAAACGAATTGTAGTTGAGCCATCTAGCGTTTTAATTATTTCTCTTTTCACCCTTTTAAGAATTTAACAATAGCTTTTTATTGATTTTCAAGCTATTTCAATATTCAAATTTAGTCAAAACAAATGCGTAAAGCCTTAAAAAACGACACTTTTTTCATAAATTCTTTATAAAAACCAATTAAATATTTGAGTTTATTATAGGATAAATAAATCTCAGTCAAAACCCATAAATAATGAATTTTCGCTAAGCGTTTTACAGATTTTTACGTAATTTTGCATTCGATAAATTCCATTTTACACGATATCATCACTTTAGATTTCTGATAGTGAAGAATATCTCACAAAAAACTTACATAACTATGAGTACAACTCAAACGAGCAAAATTGAAATCATTAAAGCTACTTCTACAAAAATAAACGAAGTAGATTTTGACAACTTAAGTTTTGGTGCTGTATTTACAGACCATTTATTCGAATGCGATTTTAAAAACGGGCAATGGCAAAACCCTGTCATTAAGCCTTATGCTCCTATTTTAATGGATCCATCTTCAAAAGTCTTCCATTATGGACAAGCAATTTTCGAGGGAATGAAAGCTTATAAAGATGACAATAATGATGTTTGGTTGTTTAGACCAGATGAAAATTTTAACCGTTTCAACAAATCGGCTGTAAGGATGGCAATGCCAGAAGTTCCTGAAGCTATTTTTATGGATGGTTTAAACGAATTATTGAAATTAGACAAAGACTGGATTCAGAGAGGAAATGGAGCTAGTATGTACATTCGTCCATTTATGATTGCTACAGGTCCTGGAGTTATCGCAAATCCTTCTGACGAATATAAATTTATGATTTTACTTTCTCCTGCAAAAGCATATTATGGAGGTGAAGTAAAAGTTATCATTGCAGAGCATTTCAGTAGAGCTGCAAATGGTGGTATCGGTGCTGCAAAAGCTGCTGGAAACTATGCTGCTCAATTTTACCCAACTAACTTGGCTAACAAAGATGGTTTCCAACAAGTTATCTGGACTGATGATGCAACACACACAAAACTAGAGGAAGCTGGAACAATGAACGTTTTCTTCAGAATCAACGATACTTTATTAACAGCTCCAACAAGCGAAAGAATTTTAGATGGTGTTACTAGAAAAAGTTTGATCGCAATGGCTGAAAAAGAAGGATTAAAAGTTGAAGTTCGTCCTGTAATAGTTTCAGAATTGGTTGAAGCTGCTAAAAACGGATCTTTGAAAGAAATCTTTGGAGCAGGAACTGCTGCTGTAATTAGCGTTATCAAAGGATTCTCTTATAAAGATGAGTATTTTGAAATGGCTCCAATTGAAAATTCTTATGCTTCTTTCTTAAAAGAGAAATTAACAAATCTTCAAAACAAACTTTCTGAAGATACCTTTGGATGGACAGTTAAAGTTCAATAATCCCAAAACCATATAAAAAAAGGAAACCCGATAAATTTAGTTTTATCGGGTTTTTTATTTTTTCACTTTTCCATAAAATAAATTAAACACATAGAATCATAGAATTATAATGAAGCAAAAAGAATAATTAAAAAGAAACACGTTTCTTAACACATAGCTATGTGTATTGATGCAATTGAAACGCCTTTCTGTCGCAATCTAAAAACTATGTTTCTATCTGTTTAAATATTACTTTTTTTTATAATAATTTAGAAAAATCAGGTTTAAAATAATTTGGCCCTTTCATTACTTTTCCGTCTTCGCGGTAAATTGGCTTTCCATCTTCACCCAATTTACTCATATTACTGCGCTGAATTTCATCAAAAACAGCTTCAATTTTATCTTGTAATCCATGCTCGATAATTGTTCCGCACAAAATATACATCATATCTCCAAGTGCATCTGCAATTTCAACCAAATCATTATTTTGAACCGCTTCGTAATATTCTTCATTTTCTTCCTTCATTAAATTATAACGAAGTAATTTTTTCTCTGCTCCTACATCGGCAATTGGAGTTGCACTATGGCCAATTTTAAAAGCAGTGTGAAATTCGGTTACGGCGTCAAGTTGTTTTTTCATATAGTAGTTTTCTTTTTTTTGCTAATTTAAGTCACTTTCTAATAAATCTAAAAAATTATTGAATGAAATGAAAAGGCAATTTAGCAGCAAATCGTTTACAAATCTTTAAATTTGCCAAAAAATTTTTATAACTATGTTTAGTCAAGGACAAATACTATTTGGAGTATGTTTTTTTATCGCATTTGTAATCATTATGATATTTGCTTATCGAAAAGATTTAAAATTACACAAAGTTTTCTACAAAGGAAATTACAAAGTACTCCTTGCCTTTCTGCTTTTCATTGTCCTTTTATTCGTAATTAAACTCTTTCTAAAAAGATAAATTATTCTGGTCGCAATAAAATAAAACCTAATAATTATGGGTTATTAGTAAGACTCATTATAAAATTTATAACTTTACCGAAACCAATTAATCTGCCATGAAAATTCTAAAGTATTTATTTCTTTTTGCACTTTTAAGCTTTGTTGCTCTTACTGTTTTTGTTGCTACTCAGAAAGGAGAATTTTCTGTAGAAAGAAGCAAAGTAATCAATTCGCCTCGTGCAACGGTTTATAACTACTTGAACGACTTTAGAAATTACGAAGATTTTGAATCATGGTCGATTGAAGATCCTTCTATCAAAATGACTTATACTAATAAAACCAGCGGAAATGGCGCTACGTTTTATTGGGATGGTGCCGACGGAAAAGGAAATTCTATTATCCTTAAAACGAAAGATGGTGAAAGCATTGACCAGAAAATGCAATTTGATGGTACAGAAGCTGATGTAAATTGGACTTTAAAAGACACTTTGAACGGAAAAACAAAAGTTACTTGGAAAGGAAAAGGAACAATGAGTTTTCTATTTAAAATATACACTGCTCTTCATGGAGGTTCAGATAGAGTTATTGGAACTATCTACGAAAAAAGTTTGGCTAATATTGACAAAAACTTAGATTACGAAACCAAAACTTTTGCTGTTGCAGTAGACGGAGTGGTAAAGAAAACTGAAACACCTTATATCAAACAGACTTTTACCAGCGAAATTGCCAAAATAAGCAAAAATGCGAGAATTGTAATTCCGAAGCTTATACACTTTAGTGAAACAAATGGTTTATCTGCAATGGGAAAACCGTTTATTATTTATCACACTTATGACACTAAAACCGGTTTAGCAAAGATTTCTATCTGTTTACCTATCAATAAAGAAATTTCAACTGCTTCTGGAAGTGATATTTTAGCAGGAAAACTAAATGGTTTTGATGCCGTAAAAACAACGCTTAACGGGGATTACTCTCATAGAAATGAAGCAATTGCAAAAACAACAGCATATATCAACAATCAAAAGATTATTCCAGATTTAAGCTGGTCGCATCTTGAAATTTTGACATTAAGCAAATTGGATGTAAAAGCTTCATCTAAATTGGTAACTGAGATATATTTCCCAATAAAACCTAAAGTAGTTCCAGCTGCTGTTGTGACCGATCCTGTTTATGCTCCAGAAAGCACTGGTGGAGAAACTTCAAGCGAACCACGCACTGAACAGCCACGTACAGAACCTGTAAAACGCAAACCAGCCGCGCCAGCTCCTGCTCCAACGCAAACACCTGCACAAGAAGAAGACTCAGAATTTTAAATAATTTCAAAGGACTATTAAACCTTTTGCCTTAAATTCTGTCTAACTTCTATTAAAAAAGTTTACAAAACAAAAAGTTTGATAGACGAGAAAGAATTTATAAAACAATTATTAACCCCTGAAACGCAAAATGTTGCGTTTCAAAAACTCTTGTCTGATTATCAGCGGCCTTTGTATTCTCATATTCGAAACATTGTTTTGAATCATGATGATGCCGATGATGTTTTACAGAACACTTTTGTAAAAGTCTTTCAAAATCTTAAAAACTTTAAAGGAGAAAGTAAACTTTTTTCCTGGATGTATCGTATTGCCACAAACGAAGCCTTGACTTTTTTATCGCAAAAAGCAAAATTGAGCGGCATTTCATCTGAAGATCTGCAAAACAAAACTATTGATGGCTTAAAAGCCGATCTTTATTTTGACGGTGATGAAATTCAAATCAAACTTCAAAAAGCAATTGTAACACTTCCGGAGAAACAGCAATTAGTTTTCAAAATGAAATATTTTGAAGAATTAAAATATGAGGAAATTGCAGATATTTTAGGAACATCTGTTGGAGCTCTTAAAGCATCTTATCATCATGCAGTAAAAAAAATTGAATTATATGTTACATCAAATTAAACCTTTTGTAGCTAAAACTATCTTATAAGTATTATGAAAACATTTAAATTAGAAAACGAACCCAAAATAAAATCTGGCTTTAAAACTCCAGAAAACTATTTTGATGATTTTTCAGAAAAGGTTTTACAGCAATTAAACGAAAAAGAAGTTAAAGTAATTCCTTTTTACAAACGTAAAAAAACACTTTGGATGGCTGCCGCTGCCGTAGTGGGCTTTGCATTGTTAATTCCTATTATAAATAATTATAGAGCAAATTCAACCGAGCTTGACAAGGCTACTTTAGAAAATTATTTATCCTATCATTCTAATATAAGCCAATACGATCTGATTCAAAAATTAGATGACAGTGATATAGAAAAATTAGGCAACGATGTTACTTTGGAAGATGAAACTCTAGAAGATATTTTGGCAACAAGCCCGAACATTGAACACTTAATTTCAGAACAAAATTAAATTAAACTTAACTCAACAACCTAGCTTAACAATGAAAATAAAAAACATTTTACCGCTACTGCTATTTCTGACAAGTTTTTCAATTTTTGCCCAAAATGGAAAAATTGATGAAAAGCGAGAAAAAATTAAAGCTTTTAAAGTGTCATTTTTAACTACAGAATTAGAATTAACTTCAACCGAAGCCGAAAAATTCTGGCCTATTTATAATGCTTATGATGATAAGCAATATGAATTAAAGTATTTAAAAATGAAAACGTATCTGAGACAGCTAAAAGATGATAATCTTAAAAATCTTTCAGATAAAGAAGCAACAACTTTATTATCTCAAATTGAAAGCACCGATAAAGAAATATATCAACTTCGTGAAAAATACATGACCAATTTGAAGAAAGTTCTTCCTGCAAAAAAGATACTATTGCTTAAAAAATCTGAAGACGATTTTAATCGAAAATTATTGCAACAATATCGAGATAAAGGCAATAAAGATTAAACTTAAAAATACAACAGCGATAAGAACCCTATATAATAATACTTACTTTATTATTTAGGGTTCTTATTTTTTTTTATTTAAAGTTAAGTCGAACTACTTTATTATGTCCGGCTGCGATTGCAGTATTTCTGTTCACAAATCGAATGGTGAAAAATCTGTTATCTGTAGAAAGCTGCATCCAGTTTTCTCCTCCATTTTGAGAATATTGTATTCCTTCAGAGCCTACACAAACAATTTCTCTTCCATTTCCTCCAGGAACATATTGTATGCATGACGCATAGCCAAATCCCATATTTTGGCCAATTAATTGCCAAGTTTTACCACCATCTTTTGTAAAAGCTTTATTATTGGCTTTATTATTAGGAAGATCATAATCTCCTCCTGCAATGAAACCTTGTTTAGAATCGTAAAAATCGGCAGTAAAAATTCCTGTCATTTGTTTTCCTTGCACAATAGGAGTTTCGACAACTTTCCATGTTTTTGCCCTATCTGGAGAATAAAAAACACGTGCTTTTTTTCCGCCCGATACTAGCCATGTATCATTTCCTTTTATAACGATATTGGTATTGCTGGCAGCAAAAGCCGCTTCTCCCGTGCTATTTGTTGGCAATTTATCAGACAGTAATTTTGTCCAAGTTTCCCCACCATCGCGAGTAACAATAATTGAAAAAGTATCTTCTGTTGGATCTCCAATTGCAATTCCTTCCCTATCGTTCCAAAACTGCATGCTATCGTAAAAAACTTTCGGATTAATTTCTTTGTAAACCAATTTAACTTTGCGGTCTTTTTTTGAAACTGAATAAAGAAGCGCTGGATTTGCCACACTCAGCAAAAAAATATCTTTTGAAGTTTGCGCTATACTTCTAAATTCTAATTTTAGCGTATCACGATAAATATGTTCTTCAAATTTTTCTTTTTTATCCAAATCATAATATCCAAAACGAGAATTATCTGCCCCGTACCAAACTTTATTTTTATCAATTAGAATTGCTCTAATACTAATTCTGTCTTTAAATAATGTATCTACTGTCATTGATGTAAAGCCATTATTGTAAACAGCATCAGTTTTATAATTAAATGTCCTAAAAGACATCAGCAAAATAAAAATAACACAAAATAAAGCGAGTTTTTTCATAGGAAATTTAAAATTTGGTTAATGCTAAAATACAATTAATTCCCACATAGAAAATTAATTTTCGTTTTTTTTTCGACAAGTCTATTTACTATTTCATTTACAGAACTTTATATAAAAAATTCATGAATTCATTCTTTCAAAATTTTAAAACATTAAAAATCAACAACATAAAACTTATACTCCAGCAAATAAATTTTGTGGCACAGTAATTGGATATCCCATAACACAAAATAATTTAATACAAATTAGCCATGAAAGCGAATTTACTTTTAATAGCGATATCAGCCTTAGTTTTTAGTTCTTGTGCTGTACAAGGCCAGACTACTGTATATGCAAAAAACTCAGATATAAGCGATAACTTAGATTTAAGAGCTGTTGCTTCGATGTTTGGAGAATCTGCAAATCTTCAGGATTTTGAAAGACGTTTAAATGATCCTAAATATCAAATATCAAATCTTGACCTTAACGGTGATGATGAAGTGGATTATCTTCGTGTAATCGAAAGTGTTGAGAACAGAACTCACGTTGTTATTATCCAAGCGGTTCTAGATCGTGATGTTTACCAAGACGTTGCGACTATTGATGTAGAAAGAGATAATTACAACAAAGTAAGCGTTCAAATTGTTGGAAACTCTTATTTATACGGAGCAAATTATATCTATGAACCTGTTTATAGTGTGGTTCCTGTTATTTACACCTCATTTTGGGTAACAAATTACAGACCTTATTATTCAACTTGGTATTGGGGTTATTATCCAACATATTATAGCGCTTGGAGACCTTACCCTGTTTATAGATACAGAAACAACATCAATGTTTGCATCAATGTACACAACACATACAATTATGTAAATACGAGAAGAAGCTACAGAGCTCCCGCAATCTATGAAACAAGACGTACTTACGGTTACGAAAGAATGCGTCCAAACTACAGCTTTGCTGAAAGACATGCCAACACATCAAACAGATATGAATTGGATCAAAGACGTGTAGCGAATAGAGAAACTAACAGAAATACTTACAATACAAACAGAAACTATACAGGAAGAACGACATCTGACAATAGTACTTCTAACAGAACATATGCTGAAAACAGAAGTGCATCAAACAGATCATCTGTAGACAGAAGCAGCAATAGCAATAGAGGTTATAACGCTACAGGCAGAAGTTCTGAAAACGTAAGCACAGAAAGAAACAATAATCGTGGTGGCTATTCAAACAACAATGGAAACAACTCTCAAAGAGCCGAAAACAGCACAAGAGTACAAAATACTCAGAGAGTAGATTACGGAAATAGTAATAATTCTAGCGCATCAAGAGGAAATTCTAATCGAGAGACATCTGCTCCAAGAGCTGAAAGAAGTTCAAGAAGTTATTCTGAAAACCAGTCTAGCAACTCAAACAGAGATTATTCTGCTAGACCGCAGCAAAGCCAGCGTTCAGAATCTCCAAGAATGAGCCAAGAATCTTCTAGAGGAAACCAAGAATCTAGAGGCGGACAGAGCCAAAGAGATAACGGCTCAAGTTCTAGAGGGAACGGAAGACGAGGTTAATTCTTTAAATAAATAATATTCAAAAAGAGAAGCACAATTTTACGATTGTGCTTTTTTTTATCTTTTTAATTTTAATTGTCGCTAATTTGTTTTAAAACAGTAAATTTGCAACCGTCTTTTATAAAATTATACATGAGCGCATCGCATAAAAACTTACATAGTAAGTTGTCTATTGGGGGTTTATTGATTACTTTAGGGATTATTTATGGAGATATTGGAACCTCTCCATTGTACGTAATGAAGGCAATTTTGGGCGATCACACGATTAATGCCGATATTGTTTTAGGAGGTATTTCTTGTGTGTTCTGGACCTTAACATTACAAACTACAATTAAATATGTGCTTATTACTTTAAGTGCAGACAACCACGGTGAAGGAGGAATTTTTGCCTTATATGCGTTAGTCAAGAAAACAAAAATTCAATGGCTCATTGTTCCCGCCATAATTGGAGGTAGCGCCCTGCTCGCCGACGGAATTATAACCCCGCCAATTTCGATTTCTTCTGCTGTAGAAGGAATTAGAGCATTCTACCCTACAATGCAGACACAAACCATTGTGTATATTGTAATTACAATTTTATTCATTTTATTTACAATTCAGCAGTTCGGAACTAAATTGGTTGGTAAATTCTTTGCCCCAATGATGTTAATCTGGTTTGCTATGTTGGGAACTTTAGGGACAATTCAAGTAATTAATTATCCTGAAGTAATTAAAGCGATTAATCCTTACTACGCTTATCATTTGTTATCGATACACCCTGATGGTTTCTTCGTTCTTGGTTTCGTATTTTTATGTACAACCGGAGCAGAAGCTTTATATTCTGACATGGGACACTGTGGTAGAAAAAACATCAGAATCAGTTGGATGTTTGTAAAAGCGACATTAGTTTTAAACTATTTCGGTCAAGCAGCTTATTTAATTCACCACGAAGGAAGCACATTACAGCAATTAGGTGGAGAAAATGGAAATCCGTTTTACTTAATTATGCCACATTGGTTTTTACCATTCGGAATTGTAGTTGCAACTCTTGCCGCAGTAATTGCGTCTCAGGCACTTATTTCTGGTTCGTTTACATTAATTAACGAAGCAATGCGTCTGAATTTCTGGCCAAAAGTAAAAATCAAATATCCAACAGAAGTAAAAGGTCAATTATATATTCCATCAATCAACTGGCTTTTGTTTTTTGGTTGTGTTGGAATCGTTTTACATTTCGAAAAATCAGGAAACATGGAGCATGCGTATGGTCTTGCCATTATTCTATGTATGATCATGACGACTATTTTGCTGAACTACTACTTAATCATGAAACGTGTAAAACTGTACTTCATGGTACCGTTGATTACTATTTATTTATTGATTGAGTTCAGTTTTCTTTTTGCTAATATTACCAAATTTGCAGAAGGAGGTTATGTAACCTTAATCATCGCGAGTTTACTGATTTCTGTAATGACAATCTGGTATTTAGCTAAGAAAATCAACAAAAACTACACGAAAGTGGTTAAGGTTGACGATTACAAACAAGTTCTTGTAGAGTTAAGCCAAGATTTATCTATTCCGAAATACGCTACGCATTTAGTTTATATGACCAATGCAAATCGTGTGGATGAACTGGAAGAAAAAATCATTTACTCTATCCTTCAAAAACGTCCGAAAAGAGCAGATATCTATTGGTTTGTTCACGTAAACATTTTAACTGAACCTTACAAAACGCAATATAAAGTAACGGAAATTGCTAAAGACGATATTTATAGAATTGATTTCAACTTAGGTTTTAGAGAGCCAACCAAAATCAATTTGATGTTTAGAGAAGTTATCAAGGATATGGTAAAACGTGGCGAAGTAGATATTACCAGCCGTTACGAATCTTTGAACAAAAACAATATTATCGGAGACTTTAAATTTGTATTGTCTGAAAAATTCTTATCAAATGACAACGATTTAAGATGGCATGAAAACATTATCATGAATTCTTATTTCTTCATCAAAAAACTGAGTTTGTCTGAAGAAAGAGCTTTTGGTCTAGACAGCAGCTCTGTTAAAATAGAGAAATTCCCGATGGTGCTTCACGCTCCAGAAAATATTGGATTAACACGTATTATTTCGAAAGAATAAAAAGCTTAACAATAATTTCAAAAAACACTCTAAATTAGAGTGTTTTTTTCATTTAGTGAAAGTCTAAAGTAAGATTCACTATTAAAAATTTAACTTTCAATCAATTAATAGTACCTTTGCAACTCAAAATATAGAAATGAGATTACACAGAAATTTAGTTTATACTACCATTGACTCTTTAAATGCAATTTTCAACGAAGGAGAATATGCCGACAAAGTGGTAGCTAGAGCATTAAAAAAAGACAAACGTTGGGGAAGTTCTGACAGGAAGTTTGTTGCTGAAACCATATACGAAATTGTTCGCTGGAAACGATTATACGCTGAAATTGCCGAAGTAAAAGAACCTTACGACAGAGACAATCTATGGAGAATGTTTGCAGTTTGGGCTGTTTTACGCGGTTATCCAATTCCAGATTGGAGACAATTGGAAGGAACTCCTGAAAGAAAAATAAAAGGTCGTTTTGACGAATTATCTAAGACTAGAGCCATCAAAGAATCTATTCCCGATTGGATGGATGAATTGGGTGTGAAAGAACTTGGAGAAAAAGTTTGGGCAAAAGAAATTTCGGCACAAAATCAGCCTGCAAAAGTGATCCTTAGAACCAACACTTTAAAAGGTACTAAAGAAAGCTTAAGAAATACATTGATGGATTTAAATATTGAAACAGAATATTTAAAAGACCAGCCAGAAGCTCTTGTTTTAAAAGAGAGAGCCAATGTATTTTTGACAGATGCTTTTAAACAAGGACTTTTTGAAGTTCAAGATGCCAACTCTCAACTTGTAGCAGGATTCTTGGATGTAAAACCAGGAATGCGTGTTGTAGATACTTGCGCTGGAGCAGGAGGAAAAACATTGCATATGGCTTCTTTAATGGAAAATAAAGGGCAATTGATTGCAATGGACTTGTACGAAAGTAAATTGAAGCAGTTGAAATTAAGAGCAAAAAGAAATGGCGCTTTTAATATTGAATACCGCATTATCGACAGCACAAAAGTGATCAAAAAATTACACGAAAAAGCGGATCGTGTTTTAATTGATGCCCCATGTAGCGGATTAGGAGTTCTGAAAAGAAACCCTGATTCTAAATGGAAATTACAGCCTGAGTTTATCGACAACATTCGCAAAGTTCAAAGTGAAGTTTTAGAAAGCTATTCTAAAATTGTAAAACCAGGCGGAAAATTAGTTTATGCAACTTGTTCGGTTTTACCATCAGAAAATCAAGAGCAAGTAGAAAAGTTCTTAAAAACAGAAATCGGGCAACAATTTACTTTTATTGAAGATCGTAAAATGTTAGCTTCAGAATCTGGTTTTGACGGATTTTATATGGCATTACTAGAACGTAAAAAATAGGAAATTCAAATATTTAAATTCCAATTTATTTTGGAATAACTCAATACTAAAAATTCCAAATTCCAACTTTTACAATTGGAATTTGGAATTTTTTTATTTTGGAATTTCTTTTGAAGCATTGGAATTTGGAACTTCAAAAATTGGATTTTTACTCTTGTAAGGTTGGTTTACGTAGCAACTTTCCATTTTCGTTTTCTTTAAATTTTGAAACAAAAACGATCTCTTTTGGCTTTTCATACTTTCCTAAAACATCAAAGAAATCAGGTTCAAATTCTTGTTTTTCTCCTTCAATAACCAAAACCAATTTTTCTCCTAAAGTAGTATCCGGAAGTCCTGTTACAAAAAATCTATTGGCAATTTTTCCAATCAATTTAGCTTCGATTTGTTCTGGAATCAGCTTCACTCCTCCACTATTGATTACATTATCAATTCGCCCTAAAAATTTAAATTGCTGCTCGTTCAACAATTCAACCAAATCATTGGTAACAATTGGTTCATCAGAAATAGTAGCAACATTAATCACCAGACACTGACGATCGTCTTGAGAAATTTTCACATTTGGAAGAATCGAAAAAACAGAATCTCCCAAACGTTTTGCAGCAATATGCGTGATCGTTTCGGTCATTCCATATGTTTCGTAAATTTCTGTCTTAAGAGGCAGTAATTTTTCTTCAAGAGCCGAATCTAATTTTGCACCTCCAATAATTAACTTGCGTACTTTTGAAAGTCCAGCAATAGAATTCTGAACCTGAAGCGGCACCATTGCCACAAAATCGTAAGTCGTTGTATTTAATTCCAACGGATGAAGACTTGGCGAAACTACATCCAATTCTAAACCTAAAATTAAACTTCTTACCAGCATCATCTTCCCAGCAATAAACTGAGTTGGAAGACACAATAAAGCTTTATCTCCTGGTTTTAAATCGAAGAAATCTCCCGTTGCTAGCGCCGACTGTATCATGGCTTGTTTTTTCAGCCTAACTAATTTTGGCAGGCCTGTTGTTCCAGAAGTGGTCATTTCGATATAGTCTTTTTTATCAAACCAGTCTAAAAAAAACTCTCCAATAGATTGTTCGTAGCTATCTCCTTCTTTGATAAAACTATAAGCGACACGGCACAAATCTTTTGCATTTAAATGGTATCCATTTAATTTGAAATAATTGTGAACGTTATTATGAGTTAAGTTTTGCATATTCTTAAGCGTTTAATTCAACATTACTAATTTTTCCTGTTAGTTTTTCTTTCCAGTTGGTCCATCCGTATTTTTTACTAAAAATAAATAGTACAATAGGATAAATAACAACAACTGGCAGAAGCACGTCTATTCCTACTGACGGTTCTGAAAGATCTTTAAATATTGCATGAGTTTGAAATGCAGACCAGTCGGAGGTCACTAGTAATGCTCCCACAAGATTATTAGCAGCGTGAAAACCAAGCGCCAATTCCATTCCTTCATCCATTAAAGTAATTATTCCCAAAAATAGACCTGTACCCATATAATAAATCATCACTACATCACCCATTTTAGATATCTCAGGATTACCCCAGTGCAAAGACCCAAAAATAACAGAAGTCATAACAAGCGGAAACCACCTATTGTGCGCTAAATTGGCAAACCCCTGCATTAAATACCCCCTAAAAACATATTCTTCTGTGCTGGTTTGTATGGGAATTAAAATAGTTCCTATAGCGACCAAAATAAGAAAAGGTCCTAATTTAAAATTTAAAACAAAATTCTCTGGAGAAATGAAATAAATAATAAAAAAACTTAAAACAGAAATCGAACTCCATAAAAAGAAAGAAAAAAGAATTCGATTCCAATCTACTTTTGGTCTTGAAGTGGTAACTGATAAAAAAGTTTGATTATGCTTGTATTTTACCACCAAATAAATTCCAGCAATAGCAAAAACAAAAGAAATCATTGCTAAGAAAAGCGTAATATTGGGTTCAAATATTTTCATGTAATTTCCACTAGCAGTCGAAAAATTTTTACCCTCTAAATCTGCTTTAAATTCTATGGCAGCTATTAATGGAATTTGGCCTACAAAAGACGCTGAAATAATAAAGACTGATCCTAGAAGATATTTCCAAAATTTATTTTCGGGTTTAATCCCTTGTTCTAAAAACATAAATTTAAAATTTTAAAAAAATGAGAATTCAAATTCGATAAGTTAATCTTACTTTTGGTATTGCTAAAATACCTCTTTTTTATTGTAAGAATATTTGAAACGATTAAATATAACAAAATGATACAAATTTACCATAATCCGAGATGCGGAAAATCGAGAAACTGCCTTGCTTTTATTGAACAATCGAAACAAGAATTCGAAATTATACCTTACTTAAGCGAAATCCCATCTTTTGATCAATTAAAAACATTATTGGGACAATTAAATCTTGAACCAATCCAACTCGTTAGAACAAAAGAAAAAATCTGGATCGAAAATTTTAAAGGCAAAACCTTAAGCAATGATGAAATTATTACTGCTATGGTAGAAAACCCAATTTTAATTGAACGTCCTATTGTTGTAAAAGACGGAAAAGCCATAATTGGCCGAGACCCAGAACTTGTTGCTTCTTTTTTAGATTGATTCTAAAATACCCTATTAACATTTTTTTGTGATTTTTCCCTTTAAACCAAAAACTACATTTGCCGTCTAAAGAGAAAAAGAAAACCAGAAAATGAAAAAAATCAAATTTGCTGTATTGCTTGTATTCTTGTTTACAAGTTTTTACAATTACTCTCAACAAGGAAGCCCAGGCGGCAAAAACAAAGTAAAAGTCACTGGAAAAGTTTTTGAGAAAGTAAGCAAACAACCTTTAGAATATGCTACAATTTCGCTAACTGCTCCAAATGACACAAAAGTTGTTGCCGGAGGAATCACAAACCCGAAAGGAGAATTTGAAGTTGCGGTCGCACCCGGAACTTACGATATAAAAGTGGAGTTTATTTCTTTTAAATCAACTGAAATTAAACAAAAAAGCATCCAAGATGACACCAATTTAGGTGTCGTAAACCTATCTGAAGATGCGGCTCAATTAAATGAAGTCGTAGTTCGTGCTGAAAAATCTACAGTAGAAATTAAACTGGACAAAAAAGTTTACAATGTTGGTCAAGACATGATTGTAAAAGGCGGAAGCGTTAGCGATGTTTTAGACAACGTACCATCTGTTTCTGTTGATACTGAAGGAAATGTAAGTTTAAGAGGAAGTGATAATATCCGCATTTTAATTGACGGAAGACCTTCGCAAGCAATCAACGTAGCAGAAGCTTTAAGACAACTTCCTGCTGATGCCATTGACAAAGTAGAAGTAATCACAAATCCATCTGCGCGTTATGATGCAGAAGGTGGTTCTGGAATTATCAATATTGTTCTTAAAAAAGGAAAAAACCAAGGTTTCAACGGAACTTTTATTGCTTCAACGGGTTTACCTGAAACGTATGGCGCAAGTGCCAATTTGAATTATAAAACTGAAAAGTTAAACTATTTTACAACAGCTGGCTACAACTACAGAACTACAGAAGGCGCTGGCCAGACAAATTCTGAATATTTAAATCCAAATGGTACAACAAAAAGTTTCTTAGATGAAGACCGTGACACAAAACGTATTAGAAAAGGTTTTAACGGAAGAGCTGGTGTTGAATGGACCATAACGCCATCTACGTTTTGGACAAATGCTATCAATTACCAGAAAAATACTGGTGATGATCGAGATTTGATCAACTATTATAACTACGATGCAGCCCATAATTACACGGGAACAACGTATCGTTTAAACGATGCTGATACAGGAAGTGAGAATTTTGAGTACACTTCAAACTTGATTAAAAATTTCAACGATAAAGGACACAAACTTACCGCAGATCTTTCTATATCAAGAAATACAGATGACAGCTATAGCCAAATTACGGCTTCACCAAATTTTAATAATACATTAAACGATCAGATACAAAAACAAGTATTATTTCAAGCAGATTATGTTCTTCCTCTAGGAAAAGGAAGTCAGTTTGAGGCAGGTTATAAAGGAAGTTTTGGTGATCTAAACAACGAATACTACGTAACTGAAAATGGCGGAGCAAAAGATCCTAACCTATCTAATACTTTAGAATACAAAGAAAACATCAATGCACTTTACACACAGTATGGTTTCAAAGCAAATAAATTCTCTTATTTATTTGGCTTAAGATGGGAAGACACAGATATTCATGTTAACTTACTAGATAACAGCGATTTCAATACTAAAAAATACAACAACTTATTTCCAAGCGCTTTCATTAGTTATGAAATCTCAGATCAAAGCAATTTATCTGCAAGCTATAGCAAACGTTTATCAAGACCAAGAGGGCGTTTCATGAACCCTGCCGTAAACTACGCTAGTAACGTTAACATCTTTCAAGGAAACCCTGATTTAGATCCGTCTTTAACAGACAAATATGATATTGGGTATATCAAAAAATGGGATAAAGTAACCTTCAATACATCGGCATATTTTGAAGACACAAAAGATGTTTTCAGCTTTGTGCGATCTCCTACAGGAGACGAGGTTAACGGAATTCCAGTAATCAAAAGTCAGCCTATTAATTTAGGAAAAGAGCAAAAATTTGGTTTCGAATTTACATTCAATTACACTCCATACAAATGGTGGAAACTAAACAGCAACTTTAACTTCTTTAATGTAAAAACAACTGGAAGCCATAGTTATTATGACACAAAAAACGAACTTATCGTTCAGGATTTAGATAATCAAGCTAACTCTTGGTTCGCAAGAGTAAACTCTAAGGTTACATTACCATACAAAATTGACTGGCAGTTAACTGCAATGTACAACGGAGAACAAAAAACGGCTCAAGGTAAAAACTTAGGTCAATTCGGAATGAATACTGCTTTCAGCAAAGATGTAATGAAAGACAAAGGAACCATTGCTTTCAACATTAGTGACGTATTCAATTCAAGAAAAATGAGATCTTACACGTATCTAGACGATGTAAATTCATATAGCGAATTTCAGTTCCGTAAGCGTCAATTCAATTTATCATTCACTTATCGTTTCAACAAACCAAAAGGAGAAAGAGATAAAAATGCACAGCCAAGAAACGATGGCGGTGGTGAAGGTGGCGGAGATTTTCCAGGATAACATAAGTTAAATTCCAATATTAGAAATTCCAAATTCCAAACTGGATAAAAAATATCAATAAAAAAATTCCAAATTCCAACTTTTACGATTGGGATTTGGAATTTTTCTTTTTAGCCAATTTATTTAATCATCTAACTTAGTCAAAGTTTAAAACTTTAACTAAGTTCTAAATACAAAGTTTGGAAATTTGAAATTTGGATTTTTCTATTTCTAACGAAATCCGACAGGTTTTAAACATGCTTCAATTTGGAATTTGAAATTTCTAATATTAAAATTTCATTTTTTGTGAAACAAAAAAAAAGAACCCTATTGGGTTCTTTTCTTATGACATCAATCTATTATAATTTAACAGATTGTTCTTCTTGTCTTTTTCTGGCTCTTTTTTCTTTAATCATTTCCCAGCTAGCACCCGTAACCCAGTAAGATACGAAACCAACTAAGAAAAACATTAACCAAAACCCTATAGTTAGAATGGTTAAGAAAAGTAAAAAGCCTAAGTACTGTGAAAATTCAAACATGTTTTCCGGAATTTTTGAATGTTACGACAAATGTAGGGTATATATTTTTTCTCAGCAATAAAATCTAAATCAATTTTCGTTAAATAACATTTATCCGTATATTTATACTCATTTTAAATAAGGACTTTTTCCCGAATATTATTCAACTGCCTAAATTAGAAGAATATGAGTGTTTTAAGGAGCTATTTCCCGCTATCCGCTACAAACGAAGTTCACTTAACTCCGATTAAAATAAATGTTTAGTGAAGTAATCTTTTATGTTTTTAAAGAAAAAACATAAAAGGATTTCCACTCCTATCGGGGCTAAAATTCATATTGAAAAGAAATTTTACAAAACACCAAAATAAAAAATCCGTTTTAATCCGCGTTTTTACGAAGTAAATCAGCATTATCCGTGTTCCATTTACCCAAACAGAATACATTTTTACAAACAACATATTTACAACATAATGAAATACAGAATAGAAAAAGACACCATGGGAGAAGTTCAAGTCCCAGCCGATAAATATTGGGGTGCACAAACAGAACGCTCGAGAAATAATTTCAAAATTGGACCTTCAGGCTCTATGCCAAAAGAAATCATAGAAGGCTTTGCTTATCTCAAAAAGGCTGCGGCATACGCCAATTACGATTTAGGAGTTTTACCAATCGAAAAGAGAGACGCGATTGCAGCAGTTTGCGACGAAATCCTTGAAGGCAAACTAGACGATCAGTTTCCTCTTGTGATCTGGCAGACGGGTTCTGGAACGCAAAGCAACATGAATGTAAACGAAGTAATTGCCAACCGCGCTCAAGTTCTTAAAGGTTTTGAAATTGGCGAAGGCGAACAATTCATAAAAGCTAATGACGATGTGAACAAATCACAATCGTCAAACGACACTTTCCCAACCGGAATGCACATCGCTGCTTACAAAATGGTTGTAGAAACTACTATTCCTGGCGTAGAAAAACTTCATGCCACTTTAGCAAAAAAAGCAACCGAATACAAAGACGTTGTCAAAATCGGAAGAACACATTTAATGGATGCTACACCATTAACACTTGGACAAGAAATTTCAGGCTACGCTGCCCAATTAGCCTTCGGATTAAAAGCTTTAAAAAATACTTTAGCCCACTTATCTGAAATCGCTCTTGGAGGAACTGCTGTCGGAACTGGATTAAACACACCAAAAGGCTACGATGTAAAAGTCGCAGAATATATTGCCAAATTTACCAACCATCCTTTTGTAACAGCAGAAAACAAATTTGAAGCGCTTGCCGCACACGATGCCATTGTAGAAACACACGGAGCTTTAAAGCAATTGGCTGTTTCCTTAAATAAAATTGCTAATGATATCAGAATGTTAGCTTCTGGCCCACGTTCTGGAATTGGCGAAATTCATATTCCTGAAAACGAACCAGGATCTTCTATTATGCCTGGAAAAGTAAACCCAACGCAATGCGAAGCTTTAACCATGGTTTGCGCACAAGTTATTGGAAACGATATGGCAATTGCTGTTGGAGGAATGCAAGGACATTACGAATTGAACGTTTTTAAACCTGTAATGGCTGCCAACTTTTTACAATCGGCACAATTGCTAGGTGACGCTTGCGTTTCTTTTGACGAACATTGCGCTCAAGGAATCGAACCAAATCATAAACGCATCAAAGAATTAGTAGACAATTCGCTTATGTTGGTTACCGCATTAAACACCAAAATCGGATATTATAAAGCGGCAGAAATTGCTCAAACCGCTCACAAAAACGGAACAACTCTAAAAGATGAAGCTGTTCGTTTAGGCTACGTAACTCCTGAAGACTTTGATGCTTGGGTGAAACCTGAAGATATGGTTTAAGATTAATTGTTAATGGTTAATTGTTAATGGTTAATTGTTAATTGTTAATTGTTAATTGTTAATTGTTAATGGTAAATTATTAATTCTCATCGATACTAATAAAAAAAGAGCTTTCTAAAATTTAGAAAGCTCTTTTTCATTAACCATTTATAATTAATAATTAACCATTATTCACGTAATCTTGCAAATAACTAAATCTTTCCGTCAATTTTCCATTTTCAGTGATTTTGGCACGTTTTAAAATTCCGTCTTTATCACCGTTGAAGAAAGCTGGAATTACATGTTCCATAAATTGCTCTCCGAAACCTTCACTAGCATCTTTTGGGATTTCGCAAGGCAAATTATCTACAGCCATTACCGCAACTGCCGCTGGGTGAAAGAAGTCTACCTCACGATCTTCTAAAGGAAAATATCCATACAAAGGTTCTTCAATTGTTGACGAACGTATTGTACAGGCAATTGGCCCATTAACATCACAAGAAATATCAGCCACAACCTTCAATTTACAATCGCTTGCATTTAGCATTTCTTTTGTCAAAATCATTGGAGCATTATTGGCGTGAAAATGTCCAGCAAAATAAATATCTGAAACCTTCGTGAATCTTTCAAAATCAGATTCATATTCTTCAGGATGATTTACAAAATCTACAAAATCTAAAACCTGACCGTCTTTTCTTTTGTTATATTCCAAAACATCCAATTGCACATAAACTGCCTGAGCGTATTTTTTAGTCAAATAATTATCAATCGTAATTTCTTTTACTTTTATCACATCCAAAATTTCTTTGGCTCCACTCCCAACCTTTCCAGTTCCTGTAACAACAAATTTTAGGGCTGGCATTGTAATGCGTTTCAAATGCTTAATCAAATCTTCTTTTCCTGAAAGCGATTCTGCTTTTGGAAGTTTGAACAATTCGAATTTAATTCCAAATGCACGAATTCCGTTATAAACACCAACCATTCCGGCATATTTTCCGAAACCAATTAAACGATGGTCGTGTTCGTTTACAATCGTTTCATGATCGTACAAATCAATATTTTTTTCTAAAATAGCCTGAAGTAATTTTCTATTATGAGGCTGTTCTTTAATCGTATGAGAAAAAAAGAAATAAGCTTTGTTTGGAATCAAATCGTCTACAGGAACTTCTTTTACACCAAATAAAACATCGCAGTCAGATACATCATCAGCAACGGTAATTCCCATATTTTTATAATCATCATCAGAAAATATTCTGATATCAGAACTTTCAACCTTTACAGAGGCATCGTGATAAAGCTGTTTTAACCTTGTCAATTCATTTGGAGAAAATACGACTCTTCTATCTGGCGGGTTTTTTCTCTCTTTTATGATTCCAAATTTCATTTAATGTGGTTTTTTAGTATTTAATAATATAACTTTTTAAAACATATTTGTTTCAAATATAACAAATTTAGTTAAAATTTTGTTTCAAAAATTCTATTTAGAATGTTTTAAAACCGTTATAAGCTGAAAAACAATCGACTAAAATTTGCTTTTCTTAAAAAAATGTTAAAAAACACAAAATAAAGCCTCAGAACCAAGAATACAACAAAATTGAATTCGATATATTTGTTTTTAAAGAACGATGAAAATGATTTTCCTTAAAAAGACAAAGATACCACAATTACTTTTTTCAATACTTGTTTTAAGCTCATGCGGCCAAAACAAAACAACAGCAACAGATACAACTCAGACAGTCGAAGATACCTTACCTAAAATGAAGCCGTTAGGAGCTGAACCGAAAGTTTCACAGGCTTATAAAAACTCGGTTGTTGGCAGAATAAATCACTTTTACAACAAAAATTGGCCAAATAATACCATGAATGGAAGCTTCTTAGTAGCCAAAAATGGACAGATTTTATTTGAAAAATATAATGGTTATGCCAATAAAAATGAGGGAACTGAAATTACTCCTGACACACCTGTACAAATTGCTTCTGTGAGCAAAGTGTTAACGGCTACAGCAGTTTTAAAATTGGTAAATGCTGGCAAAATTGACTTAGACCAAAAAGTAAATACTATTTTAAAGACTTTCCCTTACGAAGAATGCACCATTAGAATGTTATTGGATCACCGTACAGGAATGCGTAATTACGCTTACTTTACTGACCGCGATAAATCAATCTGGGACAGACATAACCAATTGACCAATAAAGATATTTTAGACATTCTGGCTACAAAAGATATTGGTTTGGAAGCTAAAACCGGAACACGTTTCAGCTACTGCAACACCAATTATGCAATGCTGGCCCTTATCATTGAAAAAATTACTGGTTTAAGCTACAAAGAAGCAATGTCAGAAATGATTTTCAAGCCGATTGGAATGAAAAATACCTACGTTTTTGATGATGATAAGGACAGAAAGAAAATTGTCCCATCTTATAAAGGTAATGGCGTAGAAATTGGTTTTGATTATCTAGACAATGTTTACGGAGATAAAAACATTTTCTCCACTGCTAGAGATCTTTTAAAATTTGATCGTGCCAGACAATCACCGGATTTCTTGAAACCTGAATTGTTAAAACAAGTCTACACTGGCTACAGCAACGAACGTAAAGGGACCAAAAATTATGGTCTTGGAATTAGAATGATTAATTGGGAAACAGGACAGAATTTCTATTTCCATAATGGCTGGTGGCACGGAAATACCTCATCTTACATTACTTTGATGAAAGAAAGAGTAACGATTATTGCATTATCTAATAAAATGACCAGAAATACTTATGCGGTTCGTAAACTAGCCCCGATTTTTGGAGATTATCCTTTTAATTTTAAAGACGAAGAGTAAAATTATAGTCGTAAAGCCGAAAGTCAAAAGTCGTAAAGTCTTAAAAACATTTGCCAATGCTGACTTTGGACTTTCGACTTTATGACTTTTTTTAATTTTTTTAGTAGAAAATAATTTCAAATAGTATAAATTTGCAAACTTATTTTTGGGGTCGACTGGTTTTGACAGCAAGTCGAATTGAACAGTAAGCACGTCGAGCATTGAGACCTTGCTCGTAAATATAAGATCTCGAACTTTTACACGGCGAAAATAATTACGCTTTAGCTGCATAATCCGAATCATAGTACGATTGCGCCACGTCTCTACAAGGTAGAGAAGCTGGATTCTCCTGGAAAGCCTTGGTTTGTGGCGTTCCGATCAGGGGAACCGTAAAAATAAACCTAGATTTCCATGAGCTTCGGGTGGATTTCGAAAATTAAGAAGATAAGTGTTGGGTGGTTGTTTCTGGCCTAGCTCAACATCGAAAATTCAATCAGGAAATAAGCGTGTAGAAAGCTCTTTAGTTGCTTGTTTGGACCCGGGTTCGATTCCCGGCGACTCCACAAAAAAAGCCTGTAAACTCTTTGTTTACAGGCTTTTTGTTTTTTGGCTGACAGTTTAAGTGTTAATGAATTTAAATTTGTCATACTGTAAACAAACTTTTGATCATTTCTTTTAAGCTAGAATGATAATCAGATTTAGAGCGAACTAAACTCTTTACATTGGAATTGACAGTCTCAATATCACCCTGTTTTACAGTAAAATAATAGTAGTCTATTTGAGGTTCTGTGATAAGGGATGACTTGTGATACGACAACTATTCCCCTAATTCTAACTGATTTTTCACGAGTTCATAGTATTTTCCTTTTTGAGTGATTAGTTGCTCATGTGTGCCAGTCTCTTCTATTTCCCCTCTATCAAGTACAATTATTTGATCAGCATTTTTCACAGTAGAAAGACGATGTGCTATAATGATCACCGTTTTTCCTTTGAAATGGTCAAGAATATTCTTCATTAATATTTTTTCATTTTTTGCATCAAGAGAACTTGTAGCTTCGTCAAAAAATATGTAGTCTGGATTTTTATAAATAGCACGAGCAACTAATATTCGTTGTTTTTGACCTGTGCTTAATTCAATCCCAGAATCTCCAATTTTAGTACGCTCCATTAATGGCAAATTCTGAACAAATTCATTAGCTAATGATAAATTTAATGCTGAATTTAGTTTATCTCTATCAACATTAGTGTCGGACATTGTTACATTATTGATTACCGTATCTGAAAAAATAAAACCACCCTGGAGCACTACCCCACAATGTTGTCTCCATATATCAGGATTTAACAATGATATATCATTACAACCAATACAAATAGAACCAGAGTTTGGATCGTATATTTTGAGTAATAGCTTGAGTAATGTTGATTTGCCACTACCACTTGCCCCAACGATCGCTGTAGTTTTCCCAAATTCTAACTTTGTTGATATATTTTGTAATACTCGTGTTTTTGTGTTTCCAAAATAAGAAAATGCAACGTTAGTAAGAATAATATCTCCTCTAAATTTATCTACTGTATTTTTATTGCCAAAGTTATTTTTATTAAAAATTTCTATTTCTGTATTAGTTGTATTTGAATCATTTAATCTTTCAAGGCTCAACTTCGCTTCTTGTGAGGACAGTAAGAAATCCAAAAGATTTTCAATTGGCGAATTCATTTGAGTTATTATAAAAATGATGCTCATTAGTCCTCCAATACTCAATTCTCCTTTTACTACTGCATATCCTCCTAAAAGTGAAATTAAAATATTTTTTGTTTGAGAAAAAAATAGACTTCCCATTAATTGCAATTGAGATGTTTTTAGGATTTCAATATTAGTTCTATATAATTTTTCTTGCAGTAAATTCCATTTATTAATTCGAAAAACATTACTATCAAATACTTTGATATCTAATACTCCTCCGATTGATTCGATGAGTGATGTTTGGCTTTCAGCTAATAATTCAAATCTAATATAGTCAAGATTTTTTTTTCGTTTTAAAAATGAAATGATCCAAATAATAGCAATTATTGAGCCGATACTAAATACTCCTAGAATGGGTAAATGTAGATGACCTAATATAAATATATATATTATTAATGAAAGAGCTGAAAGCAAAGAAGAAAAATAACCTGATGTAAGAAATGATTCTATTTTATCATGATCTGCTATTCTCTGAGTGATATCCCCTACTTTTCGAGAATCAAAAAATGATGCAGGTAATTTCATCAATCGTGAAATATATTCAGACAATAAACTCCGTATTATTTTGGAATTTAAAAATAGTAGTTGCCACCCTCGAAGAATTTTTGCAAATAAACTTAAAAGAATTATTCCAAATTGTGAAAGGATAACCAGATTGATTATATCCATATTTTTAGGAATTATTCCTGTATCAAATAATCTCTGGGTCAAAAAAGGAAAAATTAAGGCAACTATAGCCTCAAGTATTACACAAACAACAATAATGCTAATTTTTACTTTTTCTTCTTTGATGTATTTGTATAAGTTTATTAAACTACTATTGGTTGCTTGTATTTTTTGTGTTTGCCTGCAAAAATTCGAATATGGCTGTAGAATTAGTCCATAGCCTTTCTGCTCAGTATTATTTGTCCAATTTAATACAAACTTTGAATAGGATATGTTTACTAATCCTTTGGCTGGATCGGCAATTTTTACTCCTTTCACTGCTATATTTGTTAATTTTTGCGGAGGAATTACAACAAAATGATTCTGATTCCAATGTAATATGCAAGGCAAAGGAATTATTCCATCTTGAAGTTGTGCTAATTCCATTTTTACAACTTTAGAATTAAGACATAAGGTTTGCGCAATTTTTTTTAAGGATAAGAGATTTACCCCTAATTTATCTTTATTTGCAATTTGCTGCAACTGGTTTAATGAAATAAACCTACCATAATACTTACTAATCATTTGTAAACATGCTAACCCACAATCACTTGAATCTAACTGCCTAAATACTTTAAATTTATTTTTAAAATTTAAAAATGGGGTGCTCATATTTAGATATTTAAAAAAAAACATTAATATAAAAACAACTGATCAAAGTCTATTTAATTCATCTGTATTACTCCCTTTTTTATTTTTCCCACTCTCCACAGTAGTTTTTCCAAATTTATATAACATAGAAAGGCGAATTGTTCTAAGGTCAAAATTTTGAATAAAATTAGTGTTCATGTTTTCAAAATCGGTTTGAGTCTTATATATTTTACCATTTGTAATATCAAGAAAATTTAAACTTAAGGAAACTCTATTTTTTAATACTAACTGAGATAATGAGACATCAATATTATATGTTCTATCTAAGTTATAAAGCCCTTTAAACGTGGATGAAAGATAATTTAAAGAAATCTCACAACTTAGATTATTTAATTTTTGAATTTTAAAGGAATTTACTAATTGGATTTGGTAAGAAGTTAATTGTTTTTTTAATCGTGTGTTATAAACATTACTGTTGATTGAATGATTGAAAATACTGTTAGATGTAGCAATATTCCAAAACTTAGTTATTCCCTTATTGTAATAAAAGGATAAACCTAAAATGTTGTCGTTATCCATATTAAGTTTATTGTAAATAAAAGTTTGATTAGTATCATCCAGTTTTGGAATTTGAATAAATAAATCTGACGTGAATACACCAAATAACATTACTGAAAATGCTCTTTTTATGCTGGTGCTGATTTCCAAATTATGAGAAAATGAAGGCATTAACAACGGATTACCTTCTGCATAAATATATGGATTGGTATAGAATCTAAATGGATTTAAATCAGAAAAAGTAGGTCTATTAATTCTATAACTATATGAAGCTTTATATACAAAGTCATTTTGGGGAATTGAAAAAGAAAATGATGGAAAAATTTTAAAATATTGGTTCTCGATTCTCAAATTTTTCTCTTCTCCTTTATATCTAAAAGATTCACTTCGCAGTCCTACTTGAAACTCAATACCAGAACTATAAGCACGCCAATAATTCGAATAGACAGCGACGTTAGATTCTTTATAGCTAAAAATATTACTTCTTATGGTATCTACTATTCCAATTGAAGCTACTTTTTCATAATTTATATAACGTACATCATTATTCGTTTCGATTGTGCTTAACTTGCTTCCGAACGAAAATGAGGATTGGGTTGACAGCTTCATAACATAATCTAACTTACCAGAAATTATATTAATTTTTCTTGGTGTGAAACTTGCAAAATCATTGCTATCATATATCATAAAACTGTGCCCATCTATAAAGTCTGTTTTCGTTCTTGTGTCTTGTCGTTCTTGAAAATATGTATAGTCAATATCAAAAGAAAGTTCATCATTGCGTTTCCCAATTAGTTTTTTTGCAAAAGCATTTGTACTATGTGTTTGGTTAGTTGTTAAAACTTGATTGGTCGTATGCATAGAGGAGTCAATAGAATTGTTGCATTTTGAAATATCCGAGTGGCTAGTAAGCAACATGTCATCGTAAAAAAAACTGCCTGTAACTGATATTCCTACACTAAACTTTGGTATAAATGAGTATTCATAAACTACGCTGTAATTATTGTCACTTTTCAATCTAGTTCTGTCCATTTTTTGTTTCCAAAATATGTTGTTATCTGAGAGTCGATAATTATTCTCTAATAACTCGCCTCTATAATATTTTCCAGTAGAGCTATTTAGGTTAACCTGTAAATATGAAGCTTTGCTTCGATATGTTATATCTCCAAAAAAACCGAATTTTGATAAGCGTGTTTGGTCGAAGTTAACTTTCAATGTATATATAGTGCCTAAAGATTTTTCTTTTTTTAAATTAATATTTATGATACCTGCATTACCCTCGGCATCAAATTTGGAAGATGGTGTTGTTATGACTTCAACGTCTTCAATATTACTTACTGGAATTGATTTTAAATAAGAGATTAATTGTTCGCTACTCAGCTTATAAGGTTTTCCATTGATTTGGATTTGAGCTCCGGAAATTCCTCTTATGCTAATTTCTCCTAATGCATTCATGACAGTAAATGGTATTCTATTTAATAGTTCATCGGCTGTTAAGCTTTGTAAGTTAGAATTTCCTTGTGGGTTAAATATGATTCTATCTGATTTTCTTTTTATTAGTGATCGTTCTCCAATTACAGTAACACTATTAAGTTCTTCAGTTTTAATCAAAGCTTTACTACTTCCAATATTCAAACAACCATTATTATCTACTTTAATCAGTTTAGGAAAATCAAAAACGTTGGTTTGTGTTTCTGCAAGTATTTTATACACCCCTTGTGTTGTTATTTTAATAGAAAAGTTGCCAACAGAATCGGAAATACCATAATATTTAATAGAAGTATCATATGTATTGCTCGCGACAACTGTAACCCCATATATCATTGTGCTTTCAGATTTCAATTGTCCAGTTATTTGAAAATCTAGTTTGCCTTGGCAATATGAAATATTGATATTTACTATTAGTGATATTAGGAAATACAAAATACCTCTTTTCATATCTTCTTATGTTATAAATAGTCTTTGCTTAACAAAGTCTGTTTTTAAATTGTTTTTTTTTGGGGTCGATTGACACCAATAAACTGCCAAAAATTATGCTTACTCGAAAAACTATTTAAATAAAAAGTAAATCTATGATAGTGTTACACTTAAGGCTAGAATGTACTATTGTAATATTAATGCCCTCAAAAGAAAAACGGAAAGGTTTTATAATATAATAAATTGTTGTTTCCGCGATAATTTTGATCATAAGTACTTTTTTCTTTTTTGATTTTATCCACTATTCTGTAGAGAAAACAATAAGATATAATTAATTAACTTACTTTATGAAACGTACTATAGATAAAGTGCTATTTATTTAATAACTAATTCTAGAGAAATTGGCAATTGAAAACAAACTTCATTATAGTTTGTTTTTAGTTTATAAGAATATATATTTCCTACATTTTCATCCTCTATTTTTTTTTCATCAACTATTCTCCACCAATTTGATTTAAACTGCTCCGAAGTGAATGGCAATTCGGACATTGCATAATTTATCTTTTTATATAAGGATTCAAGATTTATAGGTAAATGGTGCATTTTGATACCAGTAGTATTACCTTCAATATGACTTATGGGAATTTCATCTACAGAATTATAACGAGAGCAATATAAGAGCGCGAGTTCTCTTAGAGCTGGGTTATATTTACCTATAGAAAGTACATCAACTCCAATATCCTGTATCTCTTGAGCAAAAGCTGGCGTTTCTTCCATCGTTAAGCCCTCTTTAACATCAAATTCATAGTATATTGCTAAATCTTCAGCATGCTTGACTTTTGGTAACACTTCCATTTTGTCCCAAGCTGCATCTTTTACCAACATAAAGTTTGATACTGCAATTGCAGTCCCAACATTTTGTAATGAAGGTTTATTCTTTTGGAGAAAATCAATAATATTCAGGGCTTCTTCTTTTGTTTCGGTAGGATAACCAACCATAAAATTCAACGAATTTGTGATACCATAATTCGATGACCATTGTAGTAAATCTTCAGCATACTTTAAGTCTGTGAACTTATTCATCTTACCTTGAATCCTATCTGTAACACTATCTAGCCCCCATATAAGCCTTTTACAACCTCCATCTTTTAATTTTTTAAAAGTTTCTTTTTTCCATGCTTTGTGTAATCTTCCAAAAATCATCCAATAAATTTCTACTTTCATCTCTTTCAAACAAACAGATAATTCTTCCCCAAATTTTGGAACAAGATCCTCATCAACGAAGTAGAAATGTTTTGCATTGTACTTTTCTGACAAAACTTTTAAATGATTGGCAGCAGATGAAGCATCTCCATATCTATAATCTCCATATGTTTTATAGTGATTGCAGTAGAAACATTTTGCATAACTACAACCAATAGTTAATTCAAATGGCAATAATCTTACAGGTGCTAAATAATCATCAAGAGGAAGATCTGAAAAGTCAGGACATAAATCTGAAAATTTATCTGGAGCTCTATATGTTCTTTTTTCTTTAACATCAAGAAGGTCACAGAATTTTGAAGCATTAGCATATGGGTAATACGCATCAAATATTTGAGAAAGTATAGCATGCTTAGGCAGTTCATTTTTCAAACGTGTTATCATTCCTCCTCCAGCAACCATTAACCCTCCCCATTTTTTTCTTAAATATTTTGCTAAAGTAAATCCTGGAATCAATTGCTCATCCATAGAAAAAGTAATTGCAATTGCATCAGGTTTGAATACTTCCAATTCAGATTGCAACCAGCTAGGAAATAATTTTATAAATGGATTCTCATTTTCATCTTCGCAAGCATGCAAAAGTTCATTGCTATTGCTAACTCCATATCTCATTCTAAATCTTGACACTCCTATATCGGTAAAACCGTAATTACTTGAAAAAAGTTCCAAGGCTTCTTCAAAAATTTTTAAAGCAAATTTATAATTTCCAAAATCGTAGAATTTTTGCCCGTTAAATATTTCTAATGCAAGATCGACGTTATCAATTATATATTGTGAACGAATCAAAGCAGAAGATTTTCGCGCAAATAATACAAGTTCCTCTTGGGAAAAATCGGATTTTTGTTTAAAAAGCTCTATGTCCTTTTCGATTTTTTTTTGTGAATCAGTCAGCGTTGCTTTGTTTAATACATGTAAATAAAACTTCAAATTCAAATCAATAATTTTACAATTATGTCCACGTCTAACGAGTTCTTGCTTTACTAATGGTAGAGCAAGGTGTGGCATGAACGAACGAACTTGTGGCGGGTAGATTAGTAATATGTTCATAAAATTTCATTTTTAAATAGATTAAAAAGCCAACTGTCTCCAAATAATTCATCGTAAACAGTTTTATCTGCCTTGTGCAGTTTTTCTAATTCTGATTTGTATTTATCAATAAAGTCAATTGCGCTTATATTGTTATCTTGCGTAGATTCTAGATAATTCAACCAAGACAAAATATAAAGTTCGGCTTTACATAATGTCTTTTCAATGATATCACTTGTAATTTCAAATGATAAACGAGTGCCTATAAAATTTTCCGTATTATCATCTCTATATATTGGCTTTTCTTTTATTAAGTCATTGTCTTGAATATCATTAAATAGATTTTCAGGTAATTGATTTGGTGTTTTATATCCAAGGATGACGCTAAAAGTTTTTGCATCTAGTTTCAAATTCAAATTCATGGAAAGGACTGGAATGTTTTTCTTTTTTGGAAATGCCAAACATGCAACTATATTTGAAGCATATTTAAAAGAACCTTGAAGAACGAACCAATTAAAATTGGCTTTATGAGATTCCCATTTGTAAAAATTGTAGGCTACTGGAAAATATTTATTCTCAGAATTGACCAATTTTCCGTCATTTAGATAACGTTTTTGAGTAAACTCCAATTCTTTTAATCTTTTTGTTAGCTTTTGTTCATACAATGAAATAGAACTTTTAATGAAACTATCAGCTAATTTTTGTGTCATTTCTATATTTTCTTTTGCATCCATACCATACTAATCTCCTGTCCTTTAATTATGCCAATGTTTTGAAAAAAACCACACTCAACAAACCCTTTTTTTTTATGAAATTCAATGCTTGGTTTATTTAAAGAAGAGATATTAACTATTATTTCTTTAAATCCTTTTTCTTTTAATTCTACAAAAAGGTGATTTAAAATTTTAGTTCCCATTCCTTTTCTTAAATAAGCAGGATTTAAAAAATATGTCAATTTTATTGACTTATTAAAAATCTTTTCTTCGCGAAAAGGATATGCGATACCAAAACCTATAACTACCTGATCTTTCAATGCTACATATCCTGCATATTTGATTCCCTGATTTGTTAATTGAATGGCTTCACTATCTTTCATTAACTCATCAGAGAATGTAAAGAGCGTTTTTTGTACATAAACGTTATATATTCTCAGTATGTCTTTGTAATCCGAAGATTTTATTTTTACAATTTTCATGAAAAACTACCTCAATTAAAAAAACTATTTATCCATATCTCCAGGTTGTTGACCTAAAAATCCCCTATTATCAATCGTTGTTGAAGAAACCTTGGTCGTTCCACTACCTCCAATTAATAATTCTGCTTCCGCTTCTTCGATTTCTGAAAAGCTAAAAAATCCAGAATCTGTATTTATTCCGTTTGGTTCCAATATACCAACATGAGAAGTTCCATTTTTTATTGACAATTCTGCTTCTTTGTTGAATATTGCACTTGTATGAATTCCTAAATCAGGAACACTAATTTTGCCATTACTAATCTTGGCGTTGAATGTTGCTTTATCCATTTTCCTAATATTTTAATTGATTTAAAAATGTTTATTTTTTTGTTATATTAATTTGAGGTAGTTTCTATTTTAAATTTATGTTGTAAAATGACAACAAATACTCATTAGTTTATCTCTTTGTTAATGTAGCATTAGTTTTCCATACAACATAAAAATAAGATAAATCTTACACAAACTTAAAGAGTTAAAGAGAAAAAAAATTACCTTTTTGCGACAGTTTTGTTGACAATTTCCGACAGTTGTTACAAAATAATGTGATTGTACTGCTGTCTAATAGCCGTAGGGGTATTTTGTAGTATCGTTTTTATATATCTGTTAAACGTACTTACTTCTTCAAATCCTAATTCCTCTGCTATTTGATGAAAAGGAGTTAACTTTTTACTTATAATGACAAAAACAACTTTTAATAGTAAATGGTAGCGAACAATAGTAATAGGGCTGGCTGAATAAACCGTATTGCAGACCCTTTGTAGTGTTTTATCTGTTATGCTAAGTTCCTTAAGCAGGCTTTGTAACGTTAGTTTATGAGTAATTGTAGTTTTGTTTAGTATTTGTAAAAACTCTTCGGCAATTTTAATGTATTGTAATGACGGATAGCTTTCATTATTTATAAGAAACACCAATTCGGAAACAAATCTATTTGATTCAATTTTTGATTTTAGCTCTATAAATGACAAATTGAATTTTATTGATTTATCCTTTTTATAATATAAGCTGAAAAGAATCGATTTTTCAATGTCGTTAATTTGACAAATTGGTATTATAATACAATAGAATTGCTTTATTGTGTTTGGTAAATAAAGTAAATGTTTTACTGGTATATAATACAATTTGTTAGTTGTTACCTCGTAAGTTGTAAAGTCTATATATATAGATTCGCTTAGGTTACTATCAAAAAACAATAATCTATGGTCATTCGTTACAGAGCCCCCGATATAATTTGCAGGATTAGATAAGAGGGTGGTTACCGCTACTTCTTGGTGGCTATGCTTACTTAGTTTTTGGAATAGTTCAATCATATATTTTTGTTTATACAGTTAATTATACTACGCTTTTTTGCGGTTTTTGGTTGAGTAGCGAAAAACATCGAAAATTATTTCTCTCAGAAAAAGAATAGATAATTATTTCTTTCTCCTTATTCTGAAAAAATATTCTATGCTTATTCAGATTTTAATGATATACTATTACTATCGCTATCATCAATCCATCAGAATATTTTACCAATAACGTAGATTTAACTTGTAAACAAAGTCTTTGAGATAGAGTTGCAATTTTCACATTTATCTTATGATAATTCGGAGGTTTCCCTAAAGATTGCTGTTCCCAATAATTATATAGTTATATGAATCCTTTTTTAAAGTCCGCTTGTGGTTTGTTTAGTAAACTTTTAGGTTATTAGGGTCTCTATTAATTGTTACATATTATCATACTAGGCACTTTGTTAATCTCTAAAAACAATACTGGATTGAGAAATTAATTCTTTTTCTGCTTCCTTAATTTCTTGCGATGTATGATATCATGAAAAAATTTGCTTTAAAATAGCGGAAAAATTTTGAATTTTGTCCTGTTTGGAAATCTTCTAGAGGTGCCTATTCTGTCATTCCTATTTTTCTTGTTTTATATAGAATAGAAGCGATGATTAAAAATGTCTAGCCATCTCAATCATATTTGCAAAACAATCAAATATAAGAAATTACATCTAAATAAAATATTTTTTATAAAAATTTAACATTTTTTTTCCTTCAAATACAATTAATTAACTCAAGTATCATGATGAATAATTTTACCCATCGTCCAAAACATAAACGTTTTAAAAAGCCCAACTTTCTAGAATAAGAATTCTTATCATTTCAGATTAACCATATAATAAGATGTAAATTCTCTAATGGAAAACTTCATTAATCTTACTAAAAGTCAAATTTGAACCTTCTAACTTTCAAAATTTTCTAGAATATTCCTGATATTTTTATAGAATCAATGTTTCCTTATCGCTTTTAGGTTCATTAAGGTTAAAAGTGTATTTCATTCAGTTGACAATAATGTTATAATTAGTTATAATTAGTTATAATTAGTTATAATTAGTTATAATTAGTTATAATTAGTTATAATTAGTTATAATTAGTTATAAAAACTCAATATTAACAAATATAACAATTCCCATAAAACAGGGCGTTTTTACTGAAAATCACTTATCAACAACCAAATGAAATACAACTAGCTCAATACCCAGCGACTCCACAAAAAGGCGGAAAAACAATATGTTTTTCCGCCTTTTTTTATAACTTACTATCGTGTTAGATGAAAATTTGACAAAACTCTAAAAAAATTATATAAAACAGCAAGTGCCCCAAGGCTGTAATTTTAGAATAATCTAATTGAAGAATTAGATATGATTATTCATTTTTTAAAACTGATTAACATGAGATCTGAAAATTACACATCTGAAGAATCTGCAATTGAAGCAAATTCTTATGAGCAACAGCTACTTCTAAACTATGACGATTATCTAGCAGGTGACTATACTGATAAGCTCACAGCTTCTAATCACTACAATCTAGAGCTTGGAGAATTGGAAGAAAATCTTGAATACGATTTTGAATCGGAGTATGATGAAAATGACTGGGAAGAAGAAGACTTAAATGAAAAACCTGAAGGGGAATATGATGAGAATGAAGAAAAACCAGGAAGTTTTGAAATGTTAAGCTAAAAAAAATTGCCATGAAAAATTTGTCTGTACTTCTAATTTCAATTTTCTTTTTTTCATGCCAGCAAAAGGAAAACAATAAAACTGCTCCTGACTCGCTGGCGCCTGTTGTTCAAAAAGAAAGAAAGCAAGAGAATACACAAGCAGGCGACACTATTGTTATGAATTTTAAAAATAAAGAAAATGTGTTTTTAGCTGAGAGCCATTTAGATTCTCTAAATTCAAAAGTTTATGTTCAATTCAAAAATGAAGATTTAGGTAAACTAAATGCTCAAATAATTCTAGATGCAGGAAAAGGAAACATCCGTTTTAATCAAATTATTTTTCCTGATAAAACTGCAGACGGCCCTTTCGGAATGGATTTGAAAATTCCGCTTCAACAAAAAGGAACTCACGTTTTAATAATTGGACATTCTTTAATGGCCGATAATCCTTATTACGGCAATTTTAAAGTACAGTTAGATATTAAAAAAGAATAAAGCGCCAGAAAATTACGCTTTAATTCTCTTTTTATTTCTTGCCCAATACGTAAGATATGCAATCCCTAGAATTAACACCAGTATATCGAACCTAATAATTTGCGGTATACGGTCAATTTGATCGTTATAGTAAGTTCCTCCTAAAAGAGCGCCTAAACCGATTCCCAGTTCCATCGAAATATACATAGTGGCCACAGCTTTTCCTCTATGTTCAGGATTGCTCATATCTATGGTCCATGCGCTAATTGCTGGCGATAAAATACCCGTACCGATTCCGTAAATTCCAGCTCCGATTAACAACATCTGAATGTCTCTTCCTGCACTTATTACAAAAAGAGCAATCGACGTTATGATTAATCCCGCCATGATAACTTTTGGTCTTCCATGTCTATCAGAAACTTTTCCTGCACCAAAACGTACCATAACCGAAGCCACCGTGAAAGCTGTAAAAAATAATCCTTTATTTGTTGCGCCTAAATGTTCGCTCCAATCTGGAATTAAAGTTAAAATAAGTCCAAATGCGGTGTACGAAAGAAAAGTGATAATTCCTGCTGGAAACACATTTCTATCTACAATATCATTTTTTCCTATAATGAACATTGTCCAGTTCAATTTTTCTTTTGCAGCGAGAGTTTCCTTCATATTCATTACAATAATAATTGAAAAGAAGGCTAAAAATGACGAAGTGTAAAACATCACATTGATTCCGTACGAATTCACAATCATACTTCCTAGCGCTGGTCCTAATGCTCCACCAATGCTAAAACATAATCCGTGCATTCCGAGCGCTTCTCCCCATCTGTGCTGCGGAATAATATCTGCCACATAAGCCGAAGTTGATGTAGGTTTAAATCCTGTTGAAAAACCGTGAACCAAACGCAGCAATAAAAATCCTGAAACAGAACTCAAAATTGGATACAAAAAACCGCATACCACACAAACCGAAGAACCTATTGCCATAACAGGAACGCGTCCCCATTTATCGGTAAGCTTACCGCTAAACGGGCGCGAAATTGCAGCCGTCAATGTAAATAATGAAATGATAAGCCCTTTGTATTCTGCTCCTCCTAGACTGCTTAAGTAATTTGGAAGTTCAGGTATCATCATATTAAAACTTGATGAAAATAATAAGGAACTTAAACAAAGTAAAATGAATTGTAAAGTATAAATTGATTTTTCGTTTTGTGACATTATTGGATTTTTATATAACTAAAGGCTGATAGAAAATTATGATTCTTTAAAATAATTCCAGCTGATTGTTTGGGTTTATAGGTTTCTTTTTAGGAGGTTTTGCATCTCCAAAAACGGTTCTTCCGCCATACTTGTGGGATTCTTCTCTTTCTCTTTGAATTAAAGCATCAAAATTAGAATTTGGAATAAAACTTTCTTCTGCTTTTCTTGAAATTTCAGATAGTTTTTGAATGGCGCTTAGTTTATCGCTATTCCCGATTTTAGCACGATTAATAGCTCTTTGCAGCGTATCGATAGTTTCATCGTAGATTTTAACGGGAACGGGAAACGGATGTCCATCTTTTCCGCCATGAGCAAATGAAAAACGGGCTGGATCTTCAAAACGTGTTGGAGTTCCATAAATAATTTCGCTTACCAAAGCTAAAGACTGCAAAGCTCTTGGCCCCATTCCTTTTAAAAGCAATAATTCTTCAAAATCTTCTGGTTTATTTTCGTGAGTAGCCCAAAGCATTGCTCCCAATCTTTTCATATTTACATCTTCCATTCTCACATCATGATGCGCGGGCATAGAAAGATGTTGCATTTCTTTTATAATTTTTACTGGCGATTCTTTTACCAATTCTAAAATACCTTCTCGAGATTTTGTTGCGGCATTGGCTGTAAGATTTAAAATCGAACCCTGATTTTCGCCATAAATAAAAGTGTGCGGTTCATTTATAAATGACTTTAAATCTTGCGAATGCCAATGATATCTTCTGGCTGTCCGCGAATTCGGATTCATTCCCTGCTGGATAACGGCCCATTGTCCTTTATTGTCGACAATAAAATTATGCTGATACAATTGAAATCCGTCTTGAATGGCGGTATTGTCAACTTTTGCGGTAAGTCGGCTGCAGCTGGCAAGATTAATTCCGTCAAGCCCTGTTTTTTCGCCAACGAATAAAAGTTCCTTCGGCGTTGCCATAGAATGTTTGCCTTTTCCTCCGCAGATATAAATTCCGAGTTCTTTTGAATGCGGATTAACCGATTTTTTTAATGCTCCAAGCACCGAAGTTGTAATTCCAGACGAGTGCCAATCCATTCCCATAACAGCACCAAAACTCTGAAACCAAAACGGATTGCTTAATTTACTTATAACCTCAGCAGTCGAAAATTCCATTGCAATCGTTTCTACAATGGCAAGACCAAGTTTAGACATTCGCTCAGCAAGCCATAATGGAACATGTCCATAATGTAAAGGAAGATCTGCTGTACCGGAACGTTTCATTTGCTGGAATTAGAATCCTGCAAAAATACTTCTTTTAATTGTGAATTATAAATTGTGAATTGTTAATTCAAGTGTAAAAAAATTAGGGTGTGAAATGTAAGATGTCAAAAGCAAAAAGCCACTTGCATAACACAATTAACAATTCATAATTTACAATTTACAATTTAAACCCTCTCAATATCTTCTTCTGGTTCTGCAACAGGTTCCGCATTATCATCCAACCATGCTACAAACAATTTATATCCTATTGAAAATACAATAGGCCCAACAAATAACCCGATGAAACCTGACATAATGAAACCGCCAATCACACCTAAAAAAATCACAAGCATAGGTACAAGAGCTCCTTTTCCTAATAGAAGCGGTTTTAAGACATTATCTGACAATCCGCTGATGATAAAAAATATCGTCCAAAAAACGGCGTGACCAGAATCTCCAGTTGAGAAAAGATAAATGATCACTCCAATATTAATTATAATTGGTCCAATCTGTAAAATAGAAAATATCAAACAAATCAAAGTCAATATTCCTGCGTACGGAATATCAGCCCAAAACAAGCCGATAGCTTGAATAATGGTCTGAATAACCGCAACTCCCAAAATCCCTTTCACCACTTGGTAAATAGTAGAAACCGAAATCGTCATAATTTCTTCAGCTTCATTTCCTGCAATTTTTTTCAGGAATTTCATAAAGAAAGCTTTACCTCCTGGCGATACTAATAAAACACCAGCAATAATAACCGAAAGTATAAATTGCAAAAATGCAGCGCCAGAACTCAAAATGCTAGCCATAATTTTAGAAGACAATTCTTTTATCTGATCTTGATATTTAACAACGCCTTGTTCTAAATCTGTTGACATTGAAAGTAAAAACTCATAGAGCGGTTTACCTATTATGGGCCATTCTTTTATAGAAGCACCTGGCGGACTAATTTTAAGTGTTCCTGCTTCAAAACTATTTTTCAGTTCTAAAAAATTTCCCGTTGCCGCTTTCAGAAAATAAATTAAAGGCAGCACCATAATGGCAATAATCAATATAGTAATAACAACCGATGCTAATGCTTTTCTTCCTTTTAATATTTTCTGTAATGAATTAAATATCGGATAAAATACAACAGATAATATTACAGCCCACAAAATAGGCATAAAAAAAGGCAACAGTAATTTAAGGCAAAATCCCACAAGCAGGAAAATGAAAAATAATTGCAAAATAGTATCGAAAAGTTCTTTCTTTTTATTCGAATTGATTGTTTTCATGGTTATTGTTTTTAATGGTGAATGGTAATTTTGAGTTGTGAATTGTTAATGGTAAATGATTTCTTTAAATCCTTACTCTGCTTCTCTAATCTTGCTTCTTCTCAGTCTTACTAATAGAAAAATTGGCATCTGAAACCAGCCTTCCAATCAAGATTATCGGATATAAAACTCCTGTAAGCACCTCAATCTGAACCAGAGAGCGAGCCAAAGGATGAAGAGGCGCTATTTCGCCAAAACCTGTTGATGTGATACAGATATAGCTGAAATACATAAAACTAGCCAGATCGCTATTGCTTGTAAACTTTGATTCTGTTATTTGAAAAGAACCATCAATATGCTGAAAAAGAAATAAATAAAGCGTAGACCAAAAATGAACCAAAAGCATATACACGACAATCGAGCCCACAATGCGATAAGTAGTAACAGGACCAGGCTCTAAAACTTTTATTAAGACCAAAGTAATGAGAAGCAGCATAATGGCAACCGAAAGAATTAAATCGGCAAATAGGATAAAAATATTATGTTCAAAATAATTAATCCATTGTGTTATAATAAATAAAAAAGGAATTATGGAAATAAGAAAAGCTTGTTTTTTATGTTTTGATAAAGCTATAATTCCAGCAAAAAGAAACAGAATCCAAAATATATTAACCGCTGTCATAAAACGCACATAACTGCCAAAAAACGGAATGACAATAAAATGCATGATAAACAAGAGTATCAGCATGCCACTGAGTCCTTTCTCTTGAGTCCAAAAACGATATAAAAAACGGTCTTTTTGTGCTATCATAATATAAATTCCAAATATTAAATTCCAAATTCCAATCCCGAAGCCTAAGAACAAATTCCAAAAAACTAAATTCCAAATTCCAATCCTGAAGCCTAAAAACAAATTCCAAAAATTAAATTCCAAATTCCAATCCTGAAGGCTACAGATAAATTCCAAAACCTAAATTCCAAATTCCAAAACCTCGGAAAAAAATCTATATTCTATATTCTATATTCTTGCTTCTTTAATCTTGCTTCTTTAATCTCCACCCTCAAATCGGAATCGGCTCTACTTCTACTCTTCCAATTGGTCTGCGCCAAAGTTTGAAAAGAAGAATAATGAAAATGGGCAGAAAACAAACTGCCGACATGACGAGATAAATATCTTTATAGGCCAATAACATAGAAGTCTGAGAGGTCTGATTAGAAAGGCTCTTTTCAGCTTTTTTCTGCGATTCGGCATCTGATAATCCCATATATAAAAATTGCCTTTTCGAATTTTCCAGCTGCTGTTCGGCTTGTTTGTTTATTGGGCTCAACTGCTGGCTTAAACCTGTTTTATGCTGTAAATTCATATTCGAAATAAAAGTTCCTAAAACAGCGCCTCCGAGTAAAGAAGCAAAAACAGCCTGAGCAATAATTCCCGTCATCATGCGCGATGTGCTCAAAAACGGTGGAATTCCTTCTGAAATATATAAGAGCGAAACTGGAAAAAGAAACCCCATTCCTAACCCTTTAAAAATTAATGGCAGATAGAAATCAGATGCATCGATTCCTGGATAAAATCTGAAAAAGAGTATAATATGATACATTCCGTAGCAAGCGAAACCAATTACCCAAATCGTAGCCAGATAAATGCGTTTGTATAAAAGATAAGTCGAAAGCGGAATCGAGATGCATAATCCAATTAAAAGCGAAAGATGCGTTACCGCTCCCAAAACAGGATCAAAACCCAAAATATTGGTCATATAGCTTGTTACGACACTTCCAGTTCCGTTCATTATTCCGATATAAAACATCAAAAATGCCCCCGGAATGACATTCTTAAATTTGTAAACATCTGGATTAATTAAAGGTTCTGCGGTAAAACGAACATGAAGCAGATAGATTCCTGCTACTATAAATAAAACTGCAAAAGCCAGCGTTATTTTAGGATCGCTAAACCAATTTCTAGTTTGTCCTTCGGCACATAAAAAGAGAATAATGGTAAAAAACAAAATCAGGATAATCCAGCCTCGCCAATCAAATTGAAATTTGGTTTTTAGAGGCGCCACATCAGCTTTATAAAAATACCAAGCCAGAATAATACAGATTAAAAAATTGACATTCAGGAAATAAATTCCAAACGTCCAGTTATGAAAACTCACAAAATGTGCTCCTAAATATTGATACAAATGCTGACTCCCTTTTTGTATAAACTGAAAAATTCCGTACATCAAAGCCATATTAAGAGCAGGATTGTACTTTAATAAAATAGGCACCATCGAAGCAAATATTCCGATAATAGAAACTATTGCCAAAAGAGAACGGCATAAAACAAACCAAGCGATCGTTGGCGCAAACAATGAAGCCGTATTGAAAAGCAGAGACAAAAATGAAACGGATAAAATCATGGTACGAACCTTAATCTGTTTTCCCAGTTTTAATCCTAGAGGCAAAAAAGCAAGCATTGCAAAAATGGGAATATAAACCGCATAACTAAAAGCAGTTGTAGAAGGCCCGAAATGGCCTAATATCTGCGAATTATCATAAGTCGTAACATTGAGTCCGTTAAAAAAAGGAATCGTCAGGATATATAATCCTGTCAGTGTAAAAAGGCTCCTTTTTTTTCCTGCAAACATCTCTTATTTTTTTACTTCAACAGTTACATTCATTCCTGGTCTTACTTCCTGAAGCTCTTTAGACGGAGTTTCAAATTCAATTTTAACTGGAATACGCTGGGTGATTTTCACAAAATTTCCAGTTGAATTATCGGGTTCGACCATTGAGAATTTGGCTCCAGTCGCAGGAGAAAAACCAGCCACTTTTCCTTTAAATTCTTTTCCGTCCAAAGCATCAATCGTAATGGTCACTTCTTGTCCGTGTTTTATTTTCTCGATTTGAGTTTCTTTGAAATTGGCCGAAATCCATAATTTTTCAGTCAGAACCATTGTAGCAATAGTTTGATTAGCATTAATTAACTCGCCAATAGACAAATTTCTTTCACCCACAAAACCATCAGCTGGCGCCATTATAGCCGTGTAAGACAACTGTAATTTTGCCGCGTCAAGATCTGCTTTTTTTCTGGCAACGGTTGCAGTGGCTGCTTCGAGATTAATCGAACTTTGTTTGGTAATTGAACTGCTAGCATCTAGACCTTTTCTGCCTGCCTTAACGTATGCTTCTTCCGATTTTAATTTAGAAATAACCTGATCATATTGGTTTCGCGTCACTGCCGAATCTGCATACATATTCTTGAAACGCTGATAATCTTTTTGAGCTTTTTCTAAACTTGCCAAATCTCCTGCCAATTTTTCTTTTCCCGAAGCCTGATTAGAAACTGAAGTCGTTATATTTTGTTGCAGCGAATGCAGATTTCCTTCGGCTATAGCCAAATCTGCTTCGGCCTGTTTGACTTTAATAATGTATTCTTCGTCGTCTAAAACAACCAATGTATCTCCCTTTTTCACCTGCTGATTGGATTCAAATTTTATTTCTTTAATATGGCCAGTCGCACGCGCCGCAATATTATTTATGTAAGCTTCAACTTGTGCATTATTGGTAGTTTCATAGGAACTGAAATCAAAGAACAAACTTAAAATCCACAATCCTCCTGCAATTAAAAAAACAAAAGACAATACCGTAAGAATCCTATTTCTTCTTTTTTCATTTTTCTGAACCGCTCCATTTTGTGTATCTGCTTCGCTCATAACAAAAAGTATTAAAGTTTGCCCATTGCATATTGAAGGGAGTAATATTGAATGATTAAATCTAAATTGGCGTTTACAAGTGAAATTCTAGAATTATTTAATTGCAATTCAGCATCGACAATCTCGCTGATTAAAGCAAAATCGTTATCATATCGACTTTTTACAATTTTATAATTGCTCATTGACAGCTCTACATCTTTTTTATAGGTTTTAATATTTTCTTTGCTTTCTACATATCTCACGTACGCATTTTTAACTTCGGTAGTAATCTGATCTTTGGTCACTTCTAGAGCTATATTGCTTTTATCAATTTCCAATTTATCGCTGCCTATGCGGTGTTTCAGGTTATAAAAACTCGAAAGATCCCAATTCAAAGAAAGTCCCGCTGCCCAATAATTGAGGATATTAACATAATTGGGCCACTGCGCCGGATATTCGGTATTCAAAATTAAGTTTGCATTTAAGCTCGGTTTAAATCCGCTTTTGGTGAGACTTAATGAAGATTCTGATAACTTAATTCTTATATCTGCCCGTTTCATCTCTTCCCTATTCAGAAATGCTTCTTCTAAACTTTCCTGCAGATTCATATTTTCTGTCGGAATCATACTTTCTGCCACTTCAGGTTTCAGAATTGTATTGGTCGGAAATCCGATTAATATATCCAAATAATTGCTGATGAGCTGAATCGTATTGGTGCTTCTAAAAACAGAAACCTTAAAATTAGACTGCTGTAACTCGGTTCTTAAAAGATCACTCGTAAGATTCTGACCATTTTTTACACGTGATTTTAGCTGATTTATTCGGATATCGGTATTGATAATATTCTGTTTCGTAACCTCAATCTGACGGTATAATTTCTCAAGCGTAAAATATTGTTCTGTGATGGCATTTTTGACGTCGGCTTCGGTCATTTTTACAGCCGATTCCTGCATCTCACTAATTAATTCCTGCTGATTGATTCTAGTATTAATGGCATTTCCGGCATAAATTGGGAGCGAAGAAATAATATTGGCAAAGGCCTGATGATCGTAATAATCTACGGTAACATTTCTAGCATAAAATCCTTCGTAAAGTTTAGGATCTCCGATATAATTGTAACCGCCGTTTAAACTTATTCTTGGCATTTTTGCAATTCTAGCCTGACTGACATTTTCGTTGGCAATTGCCAAATCGGCATTTGCCAGTTTCAATTGCCGGTTATTTTTAATGCCTAATAAAATTGCTTCATCGAGTCTTATCTTTTTTGCAGATGCCAGACTACTGGTATCTTGCTGCGCAAAACTTAAATTACAGCAGTACAATAAGACAAAAGTCAAATATTTTAAATTTAAAACTCTAAATTGCCAATAATACATCCGATTATATTGATTTAATTTTTCATTTTTGGGAATCTGTAATCAATATTCTTCAACAACCTTTCGGTAAAACTTGAAATCTTTCTTAGAAAAAAGCCACGGCGTAAACTCTGAAATTGTTTTTTGCAATTATTATTCTGACAATAAATTTAAACAATTATTATTCAACACTTTATAGTACAAACACTTAAAATTGTTCCAATTTATAAATTGAAACAATTTTAAGCGCTTTCAAGACCAATTTTAAGCAAAAAAAATTGCGACAATCAGATGGATCATTGCAATTTTAGAAATAAATCAAAATGTAGTTATCGGCTTATAATTTTTATTTTTCAGGTTTCTCAGCATCGAGTAAAATAGCCAATTGAATGCATGGCGAGTCTGATTTATTACTCCACGCATGATTAGTTCCGCGCTGAATTACAATATCTCCAGCTTTTAACAAAGTTTCTTCTTCGTCTACAATCAGGTAAATTTCACCAGAAATGATGATGATATAATCTAACGTGTCTGTCTGATGCATTAAAGGATGCGGTTCTCCTTCTGTGACTATCACACCCAAATCTTTATCAGGCGGGATCTGCACATAACGGAAATAACTTCCGTTTTTTGGCGTATTGGGAAAAGCGGTATTCTCAATAACTTTTTCCTCAAATTTTGCGGGTGTAGAATCTGTAGACCAGATATCAGAAATAATTAATCCTGGAAAATGCTCCGATACATTCGAAACAATTTCATCTTGTTCTATAATTGATTTTCCGTTTCGTAAACCTGTTACAATTCTCCTTGGTATTGTTCTCATTCTTTATATTTATTTTGGTAAAAACAGTTCATTCCGTTAGGAATGTTTGCTTGGTAGAATCAAATTTCAAAGCCCATTTATACGTTCCGTAGGAACGTCTGATAAACGAGGCAAATCGTATCCTGAAACAGGTGTCCCTACAGGACACAACGTAAAACGATATCATTTTTTTCTACCGATGAGATATTCCTACGGAATATTATCCCATTAAAAACCTAACAGGTTTTGAAAACCTGTTAGGTTTAATACTAACTAATCTAACTCAAACCATTCATTTACTTCTCTTGCAATGGTATCTTTAATTTCCGGATTCTCAAATTCATTTGAAACCGGATTATATTCATAATCTTTTTTCCATTTTTTATAATTTGAAGCTACTTTTTCAATCGCATCGCAGATATAAAAAAGCTCTTCATTACTCATAATTGGATGAAGTGACAAGCGCACCCAACCTGGTTTATTGGTCTGATTTCGCTGTAATAATTCATTTGTAATTTCAGCCGATTTCTTTTCGCTGATATTAAACAGATAATGAGCATACGTACTTGCACACGACCAGCCCCCGCGAACCTGAATCCCGAAACGATCATTTAAAAGTCTAACGATCAAATTGTAATGAATATCTTCGATTATAAACGAAACACAGCCAATTCGCTCAGTGGTTAAATCGCCTAAAATGGATAACCCTTTTATTTTTTGAAGCCTCGAAAAACAAAGATCAAGCAATTCTTTTTCTCTTTTTTTGATATTCTCAACTCCCATTTGTTCTTTTAATTCTAGAGCCAATGCAGTTCTAATAACTTGCAAAAAACCAGGAGTTCCGCCATCTTCTCTAACTTCTATTACATCGCTGTAACAATATTTCCCTAAAGGATTAGTCCATTTTACATTTCCTCCACCTGGATTATCTGGAAAATCAGATTGGTATAATTTTTCATTAAAAACCAAAACACCGCAAGTTCCAGGTCCGCCTAAAAATTTATGCGGAGAAAAGAAAATCGCATCCAATTGTTCTTCTGGATTTTCAGGATGTATATCTATTTTTACATACGGTGCCGAAGCTGCAAAATCTACAAAACAAAGTCCGCCGTTTCGGTGCATGATTTTGGCTAATTCGTGATAAGGCGTAATAATTCCCGTGACATTCGAACAAGCTGTAAACGAACCGATTTTTAAGCTTCTGTCTGCATATTTTTTGATTGCCGATGAAAGAGCTTTTGGGTCGACTAAATTGTTCTCATCAGGTGGCAGAATAACCACTTCGGCATTTGTTTCATACCACGAAACCTGATTGGAATGATGCTCCATGTGCGTAATAAAAACCACAGGTCTATCTTCTTCCGATTTGGTTCGAAGCGCCATAATACGCTGCAGTTTCGATAAAGCTGCCGTCATACCGCTTCCTGTAGTTACCAGAACATCAGATTCGTTAGCATTAACCGATTTTTTAATAATATCTCTCGCATGCTGATACGCATAAGTAGATGTTTTTCCTGTCTGACTTGAAAGCGAATGCGTATTGGCAATCATAGGACCAATTTTATTGAGCATTATATCTTCGATCGGAGCATATAATCTTCCGCTGGCAACCCAGTCTGCGTAAACTAAATTTTGTTCTCCGTAAACCGATTCGAAAGTATGGTCAATTCCTACTGTATTTTCTCTAAATTTAGAAAAGTAACATTCAGGTTCTGTTGGTTTTGTTGTTGGCTCAATAGCATTCATATCCTTGTCATTTTAATTAATTAAATTTATTATTGATTGAATCTTTTTAAACACATAGAAACATAGATTATATTCTAAATAATAGGTATTTGAAAAAATCTAGATTTTCACACATAGTTATGTTTGTTAAAACAAATGAAATGCCTTGTTAGATAAAGAAAAACTATGTTACTATGTGTTTAAATAAATTAATTTGCCTGCCCTAAAAGTCTTTTTAATGTAGCTTGCAATTCTTCTCCGTGCAGGTTTTTGGCAACAATTATTCCTTTAGAATCTACCAAATAATTCCCCGGAATAGCTCTCACACCATATAATTTAGCAACGGCACTGTTCCAGAAAAGTAAGTCAGAAACGTGTGTCCAAGTTAGATTATCATCCTTGATTCCTTTAATCCAGTTTTCTTTCTTTTTATCTAAAGAAATCCCAACGATATTAAATCCTTTATCATGAAATTCTTTGTAAGCGGCTACAATATTCGGATTCTCTCTTCGGCATGGACCGCACCATGAAGCCCAAAAATCGACTAAAGTGTACCCTTTCAAATTATCATAAAGGCGAACTGGCTTTCCATCAGGATCATTGGCTGTAAAATCAGGGGCTTTTTTACCTACTGCTAATCCGTCTAAAACAATAGCCAGTTCTTTTAATTCTTTCACGTAAGTGGTATTATGAAGGCTTTTATCCAGCAAAGCAATATTTTGCGTTATCTGTTCTGGCGTTAATCTGTACGACCAATTTCTGTACAATACATAAGCCGAAACAATAGATTTTGGATGCTCTGTTATGAATTTGCTTATTTCTACATCTTTGCTCTTTTTATAGGTTTCGAACAAATCTTGAGAAGACGAACCTTCAACCACAGAAGCGGTATAATATTTCTTTGGACTCAGTTTTACGGTAATCGGGTCTTTTTCAAGGAAAACATACAAAGGCGAACTTTCTGTATTGACGCTTAATCCGTATAAATCTGGCGTTTTCACTTTTGTTTTAAAACTAAAGTTTCCGTCTTTTACTTTTGCCGAATCAATTGTAGTAAACATTTTATTGTGAAACTTCTGCAAATAAACGTATTGCGCCACAGTGTCGACAACAGTTCCTTTTAATTGTAAATTATTTTCTTGAGCTTGAGTTTGAGCAGCTCCAAAAAGCAAAGCAAAACCTAATAGTATTTTTTTCATTTTATTTTTGATTTTAGATTAGACAAAAGAATTTCAGGCCAATGCCAAAAGCCATTAGCGTAAATGTTATTTTATAAAAGGAGTCTGGGAGAAACTATCGCTTTCGCATTCAGAAAAAGGCAAAACTGCTTTCTTCAAAAATCGAATTCAAAAGTTCATAACTGGCGTACAAAATTAATTCTGCTTTCATAATAAAGATTTTAATTGGATGATCTTAAACAGATTTACGGAGAAATCTTTCTTATCTGCCCGCACACAGCGGAAGGATTTAGCACCTTATTCGGCAACAGGTTGCTAAGACTTCAATGGGCCTACTCCCTCAGTCTTTCTGGATAAGTATCATTATATAAATTTTCTGCGACACAAATATATAGTAATTCTACCGAATTAGTCAAGTTTGAATTATATTTTTTTCAAGTTTTTATTTAGAACCACATTTTAAACAAATCCAAACAGATAAAAATCAACAAATTAACACAAAAAAAATATTTTCAAGATGTACTTTTTTTATAAAAGAAATTCACACATTTTACTTTTAAAAAAGAAAAACACAATTCAACTCTCAAATAAAAGCATGCAAATACTTTTTTTTAGATTCGAAAAAGCTTCTTTTAATCCGTTTTCAAAAAATAGCAAACCGCTCCGAGATTGGCTGCAGTATTCATATAATGCTTCGCAGTACATTTCGCATCATCTGCTATAAAATCGCCTTTTCTTGCATTATTAAATATCTTTTGCTTTTTGCTCAAACGGCAATGTTATAATAAAAATAGCTCCTTTATTAGAAATTCCTGTTGCAGTAATACTACCTCCGTGACGTTCAGCTATTTTTTTACAAAGTGACAACCCTAAGCCAGTTCCTTCATAACGATCCTTAGAATTTAATCGGGTAAAAGTTTCAAAAATGCGTCCTGTTTGATCAAGATCAAAACCAATTCCGTTGTCTTCTACGGTAATTATCGCAATTTTGTTACCCTCTTCAATTTGTTCAGTTGCAGTAATATTAATTTCTGGTGGCGTTTCTTCTCTAGCAAACTTAATCGAATTATTAATCAGATTATAAAAAAGCTGATACAGCAAGACAGAAGCTCCGTCTATAATTGGAAGTTTTTCAAAATAAATTTTACCATTTGATTCTTGAAGAGCAATTTCGAGATCGGTTTCTATATTTTTAATAACTTCATTTAAATCGACAATTGTTGTTTTTTGCGAATCGGCATTCATTTTAGAATACGCGAGTACGCCATCAATCATATTAAACATACGATCTGCAGCGACATGGATTCGTTCAATATATTTTGATGAAGATTCGTCAAACTGCCCAGCCATGTGATCTTCCAGACGGCTTAAAAAAGTTTTTATTTTTCGCACTGGCTCTTTTAAATCATGCGAGGCAACATGCGCAAACTGCTGTAAATCTTCGTTAGAGCGCTGCAATTCTTTGGTGCGATCTGCCACTAAAATTTCCAACTTTTCGGTAGTAGACTTTTGCTCATGAATATCGGTGCAAGTACCAAACCAATTGGTAATTATGCCCTCTTTGTCTCTAATAGGGAGCGCTTTGCTTAAAAACCAACGGTATTCTCCTGTATTAGCATTTTTTAAACGAAATTCAAGCTGATATGGAAGTCCCGCATTAACACTCTCGTACCAAGTCTTTGATACTAAATAAACATCATCTGCATGTAATTTTGAAATCCAGCTTGGATCTCCAAATTCATGTTCTTCAAAGCCCGTATATTCGTACCAACGGCTATTGTAATAATCAACAAAACCTTCTGAATTGGCTGTCCAGATAATTTGTGGCACCAAATCTGCGAGCTGTCTAAATCGTTCTCCACTTTCTGCTATAACATTTTGAAGTTCTTTTTGCGAAGTAATATCACTTGATGCTCCAAACCATTCTATAATTTTTTCTTGATCATCTAAAATTGGCACTACTCTAGAAAAAAACCAGCTGACAGAATCGTCTTGATTAATGACTCTATGCTCCATTTCGAAAATAGATTTTTCTACTATTGATTTCGAAATAAGATGAACGGCCATTTGCAAATCGCTAGCATGAATAAATTTATCCAGCCAATTCACGCCTCGTTCTCTTTGATTAGTCAAGATTCCATCTCCTTCTAGGTTTTGCATAATCATCCAATCCGCATCCATGCGATAAACCAAATCTGATGATGCGTTGACTAGAGCTCGAAAACGGCTTTCGCTTTCTTCCATTTTTTGTCGGGCTACAACTTGCTGTGTAACCTCAACCGCCACTTGTATCATTCCTGTTATCTGTCCGTCTTCAATTAACGGACGATAAGCCAAATTATAATAATAGTTTTTTAATTCTCCTGTTCGGTTGTGCGGAACCAAAACTTCACTTTGATCAAAAGGAATTCCTTCATTGTAAACTTTTAAAACTTGTTCCCAAACATATTGTCCTTCTAGTTCTGGCAAAACATCAATCATTCGCATGCCTACAATTTCTTCTCCGCGTCCAATCATTTGAAGCATATGTTTGTTTATCTGCTCAATAACAAGATCGTCTCCTCTAAGTACCAAAGTTGGCGCTGGAGTCTGATGAATCATTTTACGGAAACGGCTCTCATTTTGCTGCAACTTTTCTTCTGCCAATTTACTTTCGGTTATATCTCTTGTTGTTCCTGCAACTCCTTCTACTTCGCCTTTTTCATTAAAAACGGGAACAAAAATATAGTCGTAAATTCTTCTTCCAAATTCTGCATGCGGAAAAGAAACCGTTCCTCTAATTGGCTTTTTATTAGCTACAACAGCATCAATTTCGCTTTCATGCATTTCGGCATGCCAATCTTCATAACCATTTTCTCTTAATCCGCGGCCAATAGAATCTTGTTCTGTTTTGCCCCACATGGTTAATAAAGCTTTGTTTGCGTAAATGAACTTATAATCAAGATCAAAAACATAAACCAAATCGGGAGTGCTGTTTATTACAGAATTGTAAAGTCTTTTTTGTTTTTCTGCATCAATCAATGCTTCATTCAATGCAGTTTCTGCTTGTTTTTTCTCGGTGATATCTTCCATTGTTACCACCAGCAATTGGTCTTGAGTCACAGCAGTAAATCGGAACCACTGTTTTACGGTTTCAGTACCGTACCATTGTTCAAAATTAGCTGGAATAGTGGTTTCTAAAGTTTCAATAAACTTCTCACGAGCTTCTGTTCCATTTGCGTTAGAAAAAACCTCACTATATCTTTTATCTTTATAATCTGAATTACCAATCCAGTTTATTAGATAAGCATTACATAATAATATCGAAAAATCTTCCGCTTTGCCCTTTTTATCATACAAAGGTTTCAAGACTGCAATACCATTTGGTGCAGAATTAAAAACGGTTTGAAAAAGGTCTAGATTATGTATTAGCTCCATTAAAATATTTTATGAAAATAATTTCTAATGCTGTTTTTTGCTGCCAATGAAACTTAAAATTGTTAAATTCTTTCTCAAATATAAATAAAAACACGATTGTCTGTTTAAAAAATTAAAAAAGCCAAATCGTTTAAGATTCAGCTTTTTTTGATTTGATTATGATAACGGTTGCTATTGTTTAATATGCAAAAGAGCGGAGAATTATTCCGCTCTTTTTAAAATTAATCTGTTTTTGTTTCTTCATTTCCAAAAGTACGAATATTCATATTGGAATTGGAATTACTTTTATGTCTCAGTTCTTCATAGTCACTATCATCTCCCCAATCTCCCGTATTGGTATGCTGATTAGGATTCTCACTCTCATTTAAATGCTCCTCTATATTTTCGTCATTTGGAAAATACATATGGTATCCTAAAATAGGATCCCAGTTTGATTCCTGAGTACGATCAATACCATCTTGGAATAAATCGTTTTGTTCATTTCTTGTTTCCATTTTCTACAATTTTACACCCTCAAAAATTGAAAGCCCGATTATTATTTCATTCGTAAGTTAGTAAAATTCAACAAATTAAATCACAACCCATTATATCATTTAACGAAAAATTTACATGATTTCCTATTGGCAAATAAATGTTCTGCTGCGTTTTGATTTAGCATTTATTAGTATCCTAAAACTAAAAAAGCCTGTAAAAACAAAGTTTACAGGCTTTTTGAAATTATCTTATTTATTTAAAATTAACTCTTAAAAAGTTACCAGTTTTACCCCCAAAGTAAACCAGCGAGATGGCAATGGCACTGCCCCTACTTCATAATATGTTGCATTAAAAATATTCTGTCCATCTAAGAAAATGGTGAACTTATTAATCGCCTGACTTACTCTAAAGTCATTTACCCAGTAAGATGGCCCTGTAATTCTTTCGTTAAAACGAGTTGCAAACATTACAGATAAGTTTTTAAACTGATAATCTATTGTATTGGTAATTTGATGTTTTAATGACGAAATTGCATATTTTGAATACGTTTCTGTACGCGTACTTTTAAATTCAGAATCTAAATATGTGTAAGCCAAAAGAATACTTAATCGAGAATCTTTAGAAAAATCGAATCTGTAATTTCCACGTAAATTAATTCCGTTTGTGTTCAAATCTCCTTTGTTCTGACTCTGCCAAGGCACATTTGTAGCATTACGCATCCAATCGATGTAATTGTCTATTTTTCTGTAGAAATAATTCGCATTTAAGCTCAAAGCTCTTTTGTTGTATTTGAAACCAACTTCACTTTGAAAAGCATTTTCTGAATCTAGGTCAGGGTTTCCGATATTTCCAGTCTGTTTCAGATATAAATCTGTAAACGATGGAATTCTCTGGCTTGTTCCCACATTACCAATAATTTTAAAGGCATCGGTAATGGCATAACTAGCATCAATTCCCGGATAAATCTGCCATTTATAGTCTGAATTGTAATTTAAATACGTTCCGATATTTACGTCTAACTTTTCAGTAAAACTTCTTCTGTATTCAGCATAAAGTCCCACATTTTCGCGATCGTGGTCTCCAATGTTCGAAGAGTGGATATTTTCGTTTCTAAATTCGGCTCCAAAACCAATTTCTCCTTTAGATAATTTAACTGTAGAGTTCAATTCTCCTGCAATAGAATTCGTATAATGCTGACTTCTTCCAACAGCCAGATTCGAATTTCCTAAATAACGGTAATCGTCATAATTGTAGCGATACGTTATTCTAGGCATAATTTTCCAGCTTTCTGTAATTTGATGATTGGACTGAAGATTGGCAAATGTAGTCTGAACAATTTCTGTTGAGTTTTTATCTCCAGGCGCAGCGTAAAAACCGTTTGCTCCAAATCCGTTGTTAATGTAGCCTGCAGAACCTAAAATTTCATTTTTATCATTGATCTGAACATTTCCCTGATAGAAAATTTTATTATTTTCGAATGCTGTGTTATAACGGTATCCGTTGCTTTTATCGTGCGAAGCAAAAAGGATATGCTGCTGTTTTTCTTTACCTAAAACAGCTCCTGCCTGAACTCCTGCTCCATAAAAAGTATCTCCTGTATCCTGAGTATCTTTTTCGAAATTTGATCCTGCGTAAGTGCTAACCATAAATCCAGAATCAGTTGGCTTTTTGGTAATGATATTAATTGCTCCCGTTAAACTGTTGATTCCGTAAATTCTCGCTGCTGGTCCGCGAACAACCTCGATTCTTTCAATTGCTTCAACTGGAAGAGGCAGGTTCAACATATTATGGGCAGTTTGCGAATCGATTACTTTTGCTCCGTTCAGCAAAACAACAGTCTGCTCAAAACTTCCACCATCAACACTAATGTCGGCTTGAGTTCCAAAAGGCCCTCTTTGTCTAATATCTACTCCGTTGGCATATTGCAATACTTCTTGCAATGTTCTTCCTGGCAGTTTTTTAATGGTTTCGCTCGAAATAACATATACATTTCTATTTTGTTTAGAAATTGGTGTATTAAAACGGCCTTCATTAATAATGACTTCATCCATTTGGTTGATGGAATCTTTTTTTGTCTGTGCGTAAAAATTGGTACAAATTACTGCAAAGGCAGCAAAATAGATCTTTTTCATTTTGGTTTTTATTTTTTTTGGCAAAAGTAATTGCTTACCGTACCAACAAAGCATACCAGTTTTATAATTACAACTAGTCCGGATGAATTAATGATCTATTTTGCCAAAAATCAAGCAAAAGTGAGAGATATTACTTATAAATCAAATATTTAGCGCACATTTTTTTAATGCAACGAAACTTTCTTTACAACTGTTTCTGATTTCTTCTTCTGAAATTCCAGCCTCAATCTGATTATGATTAATTTTTTTAATCATGTTTATTTTTTTGCCACAAATTAAAATGATTAAAAAAGATTTTTTTATTTGGTTGCGCTTAGTTTTTTTTCACGCAGATTTTGCAGATTTAAGCAAATCAATATAGATTATAAAATTTAAATAAATCTGCTTAAATCTGCAAAATCTGCGTGAAACAAGAAATCATTTTAATCATTTTAATCTGTGGCTAAATTTTTCTCACAGATTGAAAAATTAATTCGTGAAAATTCGTGTAATTCGTGGCAAACTTTTATTTATTAATTTGCCTCCAGATTTTAGCACTAAAATCGTCTTTGTACATTAATCGGTTTGTTCTAGTTGGGTTAACTCGATTGGTCAGAATGATTAAAAATCGATTTGTATTTCTATTCATAAAGAAAAAAGTTCCTGTAAAACCCGTATGTCCAAAATCGTCTTTTGTAAAGAACTCATCTGGTTTTCTTTTATCGAAACCTAAACCACGATAAATTCCTTCTTTAGCAAGCGGAGAGTCAGTAAACTCTTTTACGACTTTGGCTTTTAGAATATGTTTTCCTTTATAATTTCCGTTATTCATTAGCATTTTGCAGATTACGGCAATTGATTCTGCGTTGGCAAATAAACCGGCATTTCCGGAAACACCGCCAAAAATAGCAGCAGCCTCATCGTGCACATAACCTTTTACGGTATCTTTTCTGAAAAAATTATCTACTTCAGTTGGCATTACATTATCTATTGAAGTCCATTTTAGCGGATTATATCCAATTTTTGAAATGCCTAATTCTTTATAAATTTCATTGGTAAACTGATCGAGTTTTTTTCCTGTTTTGGTTTCAATCATTTGCTTCACCAAAAGCAAGTTTAAATCGCTATACAAATATTTCCCTCTCGGATTTGTATTTGCCTTTGCAATTCTCTCATAAACCGATGGATAAAACTCTGGATTGAGCCACATGTTTTTATAAATCTGAACCCAATTTTCTTTTGGTTCAAAAACCAGATATTTAGAATCGTAAACAATATTTTTGTTCACAAACATATTATCAAAAGGCTCAACATATAGTTCCGATTTTTGATTGCTCAAAAAAGGCGAATTATCTGGTGTAGAAAGCAATGCTTGATAAAAAGTAATACTTGGCGTTAATCCGGAAGTATGCGTTAAGAGCTCAAAAAGCGTTAAATCTGAAATAGCTGTGTTTTTATACATCGGAACAATTTCGCCGACTTGATCTGTCAATTTAATTTTTCCATCTCCAACCAAACGCATTGTTACAAGAGTCGCTCCTAAAACTTTAGACATTGAAGCTAGATCAAAAACATCATCTGATTTTACTAACTGTTTTTTGGTGTAATCATGATGACCGTAATTTTTGGTTATCAGATTAAAATCTCCTGTTCCTACAATAATTTGTGCTCCCGGAAAAAAGCCTTTTTCCAGCGCATTTGTCATCATCGAATCAATGTAAACTTTATTTCGTTCTAAACCATCTAGTTGTTTTGAGTTTTCCTGAGAATAACCTTTTGCTCCCAGAAAAATCAAGAAAACCATTAAAATTTTGATGCCAATATTTTTCATAGTATTATGGATTAATTTTTAAGTCCTGACTTGCCATCAAAGGCTCATTATTGGTTCCGGTAATTTGTATTCTAACCGCTTTTACAGACTGTTTCGGATAAATTGATGCGTTTCCGTAATCGAAATTATCTCCTTTTATAAAATCAATTCCATTGTATGAATACTCCACAAAACCATTATTAATGATAAATCTCGGGTGATGCGGAATTCCAGTTAAAACATCAATTTTAGAAGACGTTACAGGATTGGTAAAAGTATACAAAATCCAATCGCCATCTTTGCAAGCAACATCGGTACGCAAATACGATTCTTCATTATAATCTTGCAGATTCGAAATTGGAAACTTCGGATTTTCCGCCATCGACGAAGTCACTTTCACTTCTGGTTCCTGATAAGGCGAACAATTGAATTTTACATTTGCTGCAGATTTTTTCTCTTCTTTATTTTCGACTGTAAAATCTAATCTATACGTATTTTTTTCGTTGTAATTATCAATCAAAAATCTCAAACGAGGTTTTGATTTTAATGCTTTTTCGTCTACATAAGTCTGAATCAATTTATCGTTTTCAAAAAGCGAAACATTTTTGATTGTTCCGTTTGTTCCGTCATCTGTTGGATTAAAACTTAAATACCAAATGCCTTTTTTATCTACATGATCTGAGATGTTTTCAGAAATCGTTAAAACTTCTGCTTTTGATGTATTCCACTTGGCAACAGGGAGTTTTTCAGCTTTTACTGCTGGACTTGCTGAATATTCATTAAAAAAAACTCTGAACATATATTGCTCGTAATTTTTCGCTTGAATTGGTCCAGTATATAAAGGCGATTGTCTTGTTGGCTCATTTCCGTCTTTATCAAATCGTACAACCGCACCTTCATACGGTGGAGTTACTGTAATCGTTCCGTTTTTATAAATAGCTGTTGGAGGAAAATCTCTGAAAGCAATTCCCATATCTGCCAATCTTTTCAAATGGCTGTTAGTTAATCTTCCATAAAAATCATCCCAGTTTTTATCTTCTTTTTTAGACCAACCAATCTCAGACAACGCACTGATTCTCGGATAACTTTGGTATTCCATAATTCTTGCAGGACGATCTAAATATTCACTCCACAAAGCACCTTGAACTCCAATTATATTTTTCTGTTCTTCGGGAGTTAAATCGGCATCTGGAATTGGTTCAAACGAATAGGCTCTTTTGGTATCTGTGATTGCTGCCCAACGATGGCCGCGTTCTGTTTCAGATTGTGCCATGTCATAATACGTAAATTGTCCTGGCATCATGATGGTTTTATACCCTTTTTTTGCCGATTCAATTCCGTAACTAATTCCTTGCCAAGCAGAAATAAGCGTATTTGGATTAATTTCTCCACCTTTCAGGATTTCATTCCAGCCGTCCGTTTTTTTATGGTATTTATCTACAATTTTTTGAACTCTTTTAAAGAAATAATTCTGAAGCTGAAAACTGTCTGTAAATCCTTCTTTTGCCATTAAAGCCTGACATTTTGGACAATGTTCCCAATTGGCACGATTCACTTCGTCTCCCGCAACATGAATATATTCGAAAGGAAATAATCCTGAAACTTCACGAATAATTGAATCCAGAAGATCATAATTTTCTTCACGCCCAACACACCAAACATTTTTTACTTCGCCTTGAACGCTTTTAAGTTCCTGCGTTATCTCGCAACCCACTTCTGGATACGAAGCCGTTACCGCACGCGAATGCCCTGGAATTTCGATTTCTGGCATAACTGAAATACCACGATCTGCAGCATAAGCTACCACTTCTTTAATATCTTCTTGCGTATAAAAACCTCCGTAACGTTTGTCTCCCGAACCATAAGACGGCAATAAAACTTCGCCTGGACCTCTCCAAGCGCCTTTTAAAGTTAAATCTGGCAATGATTTTATTTCAATTCTCCAGCCGTTATCATCTGTTAAATGCCAATGAAAAACATTCATTTTATGGGCAACCAACCAATCGATGTAATTTTTTACGGTTTGTTTATCGAAAAATTGTCTTGAACAGTCAAGCATCATTCCACGCCAGTCAAAACGAGGATAATCTTCAATTTTAACAAACGGAAGGGTTCCTTTTTTAACTTCTTTCGCAGAACAAATCTGTAGCAAAGTCTGGAATCCGTTTAAAACGCCTTTATCTGTTTTTCCTTTTACGAAAATTCCTTTTTCATTTATTTCTAATTGATAACCTTCGTTTGGAAGATCTAATTTCTTGTCTACCAGAAATGAAATAGTATTCTTTCCGTGTTTTTTTCCAATCGAAACAATTGAGCTAATTCCTGTATTTTTTGAAATACTTGCCGAGATATAATCGGCACTATTTTTAAGTTTTTTATCTACAACAATTTTTAATGGCGAAGGAAAAACAAACTGTCCCGCACTTTGCTGAACTGATACAGGTTTGGGAATTAAATCTAATTTTTGGGCTTGTACAAAACTAAGCGAACTTAGAAATAGGGCTAATAGAAAAATATTTTTTCTCATTTCTTTTTATATTTTATTTTATTGAAAATTCAATCGGACTGCTTTCCGTTTGGGTCTGACTCAAAGCAGTGAGCGCATAAACGTAGTTTTCCAAATCGGCATTTGGCACTTCTAGTTTTAGAGCCGTTGTCACATAATAAATAGTCGAAGGATTTGAGAAATCGGTTATTTTTCCTTTTGGAAATCTGTAAATCACATATTTTTTATCGTTTAAAGCTGCTTTCCAAGTTAAAACCGCTTTGTCGCCTTTTTTCGTAATTACTGCATTTGTTGGTGGTTCTGGTTTTAATCTGGTAATTCTGTTTGCTTCAGGTGTTAATGCAATGTACTTGTATGGCTTTTGTACGAGAACATTTCTTAATGTATCTCCTTTTTTAAAAAATGAGTTTGCTGTAAAATGCATCGAACCGTCGATTTGAGGCATTGTTCGAATCATTTCTATCTGTTTTACAATTTGATCCGGACTTCTCCATTCTGGTTCTTTTGCCGAAGTTGAAATTTTATAATCGCCATGGCCAACGTAAACATTTGCACCATATTTGTGTTCTGCCCACCATTTTGCCAAAACTTCAAAATTGGCTCTGTCAAAACCAATATGCCAGTATATTTGAGGCGTAACATAATCGATCCAGTTTTCTTTTTGCCATTTTAAGATATTAGCATACAAATCATCATAATTTGTTGCTCCTGCTCTTGTATTAGAACCTTGTGAATCTTTGGCAATATTTCTCCATACTCCAAAAGGTGAAATTCCGAATTCGACTTCTGGTTTATTGGCAATAATCGTATCTCTGATTTGTTTGATAATTAAATCAACATTGTCTCTTCTCCAATCGTCTTTGTCTTTAAACTGGCGTGGTTCTTTAGCGAAAGCTTTATCATCAGGAAACTCTTGTCCTTCAATTTTATACGGATAAAAATAATCATCCATATGAACAGCCTGAATATCATAATTTCGAACTATTTCCCCCACTACAGACGAAACGAAATCTCTTGTTTCTTTGTAACCCGGATTAAAATATCTTGATTTTCCGTATGTTAAAAATAATTCTGGTTTCTTAAAAAATAAATGTGTTTTAGTCAATACATCTTTTAAAGTATCTTTTTGTACGCGATATGGATTTAGCCAAACATGAACATTCATTCCTCTTTTTCCTGCTTCATCGATCATCATTTGCAACGGATCAAAACCTGGTGCAACGCCTTGAGTTCCGGTTATCCAATGCGATGCTGGTTCTTTTGTGGATTTATAATACGCATCGGCAGTTGGGCGAATTTGAAAAATTACGGTGTTTAAATTATTCGATCTTAGATTATCTAAAATCATAATCATTTCAGATTTCATCTGCTTGTCTGATAATCCCGGTTTTGATGGCCAGTCGATATTATCTACAGTCGAAATCCACGCTGCGCGCATTTCTCTTTTTGGAGATTGCTGACTGAAAATTTTGGTCTGAATCAGTAGTATTAGGATTAGTAATTTTAGACTTTTCATAAGGTTGTATTTTTGGTTAGCTAATTGTTGTTGAATATTTTAACCGCAAAGTTCGCTAAGATTTACGCAAGGTTCGCAAAGTTTTATTTTAATCTCGCAAAGGCTCGAAGTCGCAAAGTTTTTTTTTAAAGCCTTAATAATACTTTGCGACTTCGCGACTTTGCGAGCAAATTTTTATGTTAGAGAAAAAAAACTTAAAAAATTATTCCAGCAAAAATATCCCTCCTTCAATAAGTGATGCCCAAGCTTGTCCTTTGTCATCAAGTGTAAAGCCATTTATACTTGAACTTCCCAAATTAATTTGTTTAATGATTTCAAATTTTGTGGCATCAACAATTACAACTTCGCCTTTTCGGCTTCCTACGTATATTTTATTGTTTTTTTCTAATATTCCTGCAGGATTATGTTCATAACCCCATTTTAAATCCAGGACTTTGCTTTGGTTCACAAAACTTTCTTCGGTCAATTCAATATCATCATTAAGAGGAACTCTTACCAGTTCTCCCTCCATTGTTTTGCCATAAAACCATTTTCCGTCTTGGCTTTTCCCCATTGATTCTCTAATTTTCCATTTCTGAGTTCTTAAAAGGGTTTTACCTGTTTCAATATCCAAAACGGTTAAGAAACGCTGAGGCGTAACAAAATAAAGTCTGTTTTTTGATGCAACCATATTGACATTTCCAGCAGAATATAAAATTTGCTTATCATTGCCATTATTCCATTTCCAGATCAGTTTTCCTGTATTTTTATCCAAACAATACACATACGAATCCCAAACTCCAAAAATTATTTTATCTCCTTGTATCAATGGAATTCCTTGCGAATACGACATTGGTAAATTATTCTGCCAGATTACTTTTCCAGTTACAGCATCTGCACAAATAAACGCTGTAGAACTCGCGGTATACACTTTATTGTTTTCTGCAATTGGCGAACCTACTAAAACCCCGCCAACGGGAATAGTCCATTTTTGTTTTCCTGATTGTGTATCAAAACCTAATAAATTTCCTTCTATAGTACCAATAACTAAATTATTTTTTACAATTATTGGCGAAAAATAAATTGAATTGCCTGTTTCCGTTTTCCAATTTTGAGCTTTATTTTTAAGATTTATAGATTTTATCTCACCAATTGAATTCGTAAAATAAAGATTCTTTTTATCGAATGCAGGAAGCGAGTAAATAGAAGCAATATCTTTTATAAAAGGAGTTTGGAATGCAACACTATCTTTCGGAATTGTAATTTTTGATGGTTTTGATGGCACTGAAAATTTAAAAACTCCAGGTTTATCGATTTCTTTTTGATAGATACTGATGCTGTCTTTGCTGATAATTACTTGATTATAACTTTTTATTTTTCCGTCTAATGAAGTAATTGAAGTTCCCATTATGCCGCTCAAACCAGAGAAATTATATTTTCTTAAAGTATGCCCGTGGCCGCAAAAAGTAGCAACTGTTGGATATTTTTCTAAAACAGAAAGCACTTCTTTGTAATTGCTCACGCTGTTATCTAACGGATAATGAGCAAAATTCAGCACTTTTTTATTATTATTTTTAAGGTTTTCTTTTAAGGTTTTATCCAGCCAAAGTACATCTTCGTGTTTCACAAAGCCATCTCCCATTTTCATATAAGGTCCACACGGAAAGCCAATAAAAACATAATCACCTTTTGAAAACACAAACCGATCTTCGCCAAAAATCTTTTTATAAGTCAAACCGGCACTTTCGCTCCAGTTGGTTTCATGATTCCCGGAAATTACATAATATGGAATCTTTAATTGAGAAAGAATAGAATTCACTTGTTTTAGCTCATCATCAGCGCCACGATTGGTCAAATCTCCAGTTACAATTGCAAATTCAAAATCTGAATTATTGATTTCTTTTACGATATTCTGCAATAAAAAATCATTGTCGTTTCCCACTGAAACGTGCAAATCTGTTAGTTGTACAAATTTGATATTTTCTGATTTTCCTGTATTTTGAGAAAAACCAGATGCAATTATAAAAAGCAATAGTATTCTTGAAAAGATATGTTTCATAGCAATTTTATTATATTATATATTATTGTATACTTTATGTTAGACGCACTGCAGTGCGTCTCCACGATGCATCTTTGTAATTTTTTCTCATAGAGATTATTTCGGAGCAATTCGCATAATTTGTGACGAAAAAATCTTTTTAATCCTTTAATCTGTGGCTAAAAAAATACCTAACAGGTTTAGAAAACCTGTTAGGATAACCAACCAAAATTTATGTCTTGCCATAATCAACAAAATGGCAATACACTTAACCTTTACTGTGTTTTTTCGGCATCATTAAAATAATTGTAGAAAAACAGCAGTTGATATTTTAGGGAATTCTCCCAATATTTTAAATTATGCTCGCCTGGGCGTTCTATATAATCGTGATTTATTTTCAGATCCAGCATTTTTGCATGAAGCTCTCTATTTACTGTCATAAAGAAATCATCGACTCCGCAGTCAATAATCAGTTTTAATTTATTGTCTTTTACCAAGTCTAACATATTGGTAACGGTATTCTTATTCCAGTTTTTTGGGAATTCTGTAATTGAACCTAATCGTTTTTTAATATCCCAATTTTCAGGAAACGGACGAAAATCTACTCCTCCGCTCATGCTTCCTGCCGCGCCAAAGACATCTTGATGTTTGAATGACAGATACAAAGCACCATGTCCGCCCATGCTCAAACCCGAAATAGCTCTTGCTTTACGATCTGCAATTGTTTTGTACTGTTTGTCAATAAATGGAACCAATTCTTTTACAACATAAGTTTCATATTTAAAACTCGGATCTATCGGACTATCAAAATACCAGCTTGAATAATTCCCGTCTACACCAACCACAATAAAACCATATTGATCAACTTGTTTTCCTAGTTCTTTAAAATCTTTTGCCCAAGATCTATAATTTCCGCTGTAACCGTGAAGCAAATAAACAACTGGAAATGCTTTCTTGCTCTTTTTATAACTGTCTGGAACTACCACACAAGTTTTAATATTCTTCTGCATCGAAGGGCTAAAAACCTGCAAAGTGTCAACCTTAGCCGCTTTGGCTGCAAAAACAAAAAGCAGTAATAAGATTGAATAAATCGTTTTTTTCATAATTGATGTTTTTTAAAAAATAGTATTTCCGAAAAGTACAAGGAAAACACAAAAAATTATTTCAGACAATCTTTCAAAATAGTAACTGGATGCAAGGCTTTTCTACTAGTTCCATCAAAAATCTGATGGCGGCAACTGGTTCCTGCAGCTGCAATTTCGGTTGATGATTCTGTTGCTCTAATTTTCGGAAACAAAGTATCTTCTCCCATTTTCATACTGATTTCGTAATGTTCTTTTTCGTACCCAAATGAACCCGCCATTCCGCAACAACCCGAATTGTAAATCGTAACGGTATTATTTTTTGGAAGATTAAGCATCGCAAAAGAAGCTTCTACGCTACTCAATGATTTTTGATGGCAATGTCCATGAATTTTGATATTTTTTTCTTTTTCAGAAAATTGATCTGCGTGAATTTTTCCGTTTGCAATTTCTCTTTTGAAAAATTCTTCAACCGTAAAAGTATTTTTAGCTAATTTCTCCGCGCTTTCTTTATCTGAAACCAATCGGATATATTCGTCTCTGAAAGTCAATATTGCCGAAGGCTCAATTCCGATTAAAGGTGTGTTTTCAGAAATTATATTTTTAAAGGTATTGACATTTTTATTCGCAATTTCCTGCGCTTCTTCCAGAAAACCTTTTGAAATAAAAGCTCTTCCGCTTTCTTCATGATCGATTACAATTACTCTGTAACCTAATTCTGTTAAAAGTTCGTACGCATCAATTCCGACTGAAACATCATAATAATTGGTAAATTCATCGCAGAAGAGATAAACGCTGCCATTCTCAAAAGAGCTGTTTATGTTACGTTTTTTATTCTTTTCGTACCATTTTCTAAATGTCTTTGGAGCCAATAATGGCACTTGTCTTTCTGGCGCAATTCCCATTCTCTTTTTAACGAAAGAAAGATTGGATGCCCAATTGGTGATAGATGGCGCAATACTTCCCAATTCATTCAATTTCGAATTGAAAGCAAATATTTTATTTCGGAAAGAAAATCCGTTTGCTTTTTGGTATTGGTATAAAAATTCTGCTTTTAAGGTTGCCACATCCACATTACTCGGACATTCGCTCGCACAGGCTTTACAGCTTACGCATAATTCAAAAACCTTATATAATTCTTCGTGATCAAATTTATTTTCTTTTTCAGAATTCGTCAGATATTCTCTTAAAGCGTTGGCGCGAGCACGTGTGGTATCTTTTTCGTTTCTTGTCGCACGATAACTCGGACATAAAGTTCCACCCGCTGATGGCATTTTACGACAATCTCCCGAGCCGTTGCATTTTTCGGCAGCGCGCAAAACCCCTAAACTATCCGAGAAATCTTGAATCGTTTTTATTTCAGGCTCTATTCGTCCTGCTTCGAAACGAAGGTTTTCATCCATTTTCGAAGCATTTACGATTTTTCCAACGTTCAAAATCGTGTTCGGATCAAATGCTTTTTTTACTCTTTTCAGCAGTTCGTAGTTTTTATCGCCAATCATAAACGGCAAAAACTCTCCGCGCAGAATTCCATCGCCATGTTCACCGCTTAACGAACCTCTATATTTTTTCACCAAATGCGCTACTTCAGTAGATAAATTTCTAAACTGATGCAATCCTTCTTTTGTCTTCAAATTTATCTTGGGACGCAAATGCAGCTCTCCCGCTCCAGCATGCGCGTAATAAATCGCACTTTGCCCGTGTCTTTCCATCATCGCCGCAAAATCGGCAATGTAATTAGGAAGATCGCTCAACTCAACCGCAGTATCTTCAATAGAATCGGCTGCTTTATCGTCGCCCACAATACTTCCTAAAAGCCCAAGACCTGCTTTTCTTACTTCGTTTACTTTGTCGATATCGGTTCCGTAGATTTTTGGCAATGCATATCCGAAACCATTAATTTGAAGATCTTTAATCAAAGCATCGGCTTGAATTTCGACATCTTCCATACTAATGTGCGATCCAACTTCAAGCATAATAACTGCTTTTGGTTCGCCCACAATAAAAAATCGGTTTTTAGCCTGCTCTCTATTGGTTTTGGTACAGTCTAAAATTGTATCGTCCATCATTTCGCAGGTGTACAAATGATGTTTCATTGCAGTGACAACGGCTTCTAAACTTTCCTGAATGGTATGAAAATGCGCCACAACCATAATATTGTTTACTGGCGGCAAATCGTCTACTTTCAAAGTGATTTCTGTCGTAAATGCCAAAGTCCCTTCACTTCCGCAAAGGAGTTTTCCTAAATTGATAGTATCTTCAGTTCCCGAAAAAAGTTTTGATTTCAGAAGAATATCAATTGCATAACCTGTATTTCGCCTATGAATTTCTGGTTTTGGAAATTCTTTTAAGATTTCTTCCTGATTTTCTTTGTTCGAAAGTTCTTCGTAAATAGTCTTATAGATTTTGTTTTCTAAAGAATCCCCTTTTGTTTTCTCGATAAATTCTTCAGAAGTTAAATCTTTAAATACTGCGGTCGTTCCGTCACTCAAAACGGCTTTTATTTCTACAATTTTATCTCGAGTAACACCGTAACGAATTGAAGTTGTTCCCGATGAATTATTTCCGACCATTCCGCCAATCATGCATCTATTGGTTGTTGATGTAGTTGGTGCAAAAAAGAGTCCGTGCGGTTTTAAATATAAATTCAGTTCATCACGAATTACTCCAGGCTGAACGGTTATGGTTTTCTGTTTAGGATCAAAAGAAACAATTTTATTAAAATGTTTAGAAACATCGACAATGATTCCGCTTCCTATGGTCTGGCCTGCTAAAGATGTTCCTGCTGTTCGTGGTGTTATTGAAATTTTATTTTTTGAGGCAAAACGAATAATATTTACAATATCATTTTCTGATTTTGGAATCGCCACGGCAAGAGGCATAATTCTATAAGCAGAGGCATCTGTGGCGTATATTTTTTTATGAAGGTCATCATAAAAAAGAGTTCCTTCTAAGGAAGTTTCTAATTCTTGTAATTGGAGAGAATCGGACATTTAATTGGTTCTATTGCTTTTGGTTCTTTAATACATGTTTTATTTCTGCACTTCGCGAAAAGCTAATCAGTAAAAACAAAACATTCTAAATTTTATTAGAATTCAATATTTATTAAAGTTCCTTTTAAAAGCTTTGAACTTTTTTTCAAATGCAGACACAGAAATGCTAAGCAAATGAAAGAATGATTTTCATAAATATATCTGACTAATAAAATTAGTTTTAACAAATATAGATACAAAAAGCATACAAATACATTATTTTGCGTTTTTTAACATAACAAAATTACAATAACGCAACAAAACGCAAAAATTACATTGGATAAGTTTAAAATTATAAGATAAAGACTCCAGATTTCCTATATTCATCTAGTTTTTCATCTTCTGGATCTAATTCCGTTACAATCGTATCCAGTTGCGTAAGATCACATACACCATGAGGCATTTTGGTGTTTAATTTATTTGAAGCAAACATAGAAACCACTCTATCAGAAGCTTCTATCATTGCTTTTTTGACAATTGAAATTTCATAGCCTACTTCTGTAAGTCCTTGTTTTATATTAATGCTGCTGGCACCAATGAAACAAATATCGGCTTTAATTTTAGAAACTACCTGAATTACATCCATACCTATTGTTACCATTGCGTTTTTCTGCATTTTTCCGCCAATAAAAATCAAATCGATATTTGGATGCTGAGACAACTGCATGGCTATCGGTAAACTATACGTATATATTGTAGCTTTTAAATCGGCCGGAATTAACTTTGCAAAAACCAGATTAGTGCTTCCACCGCTCATTATAATAACCTGATCGTCATGAAGAAGAGACAATGCTTTTGTTACGATTTGCTTCTTCTGTTCTTCTGCAGCTATTGCAATATCAAAGACATTTGCAGACTTTTCTTTAACCTGCACCGCGCCGCCGTATACTTTCTCTAACAGCTTTTTGCTGTCCAATTCATTCAAATCTCTTCTTATGGTATCTTCAGACAAATCGAGAGCCAAAGCTAAATCTGTTGTAACAACTTTCTGGTCTTCAATAAGTTTAGTCATTATATATTTCTGTCTTTCAGCCTTCAGCATTTTTTTATAAAAGTTAAAATTCATCACAAATATATCAAATATTTCATTCCATATCAGAAAAGAGCTTAAAAACTGCAAAATAATGCACATGAAAGATTTTTTGAATAATTCAGATTCTAATTTTTTATTAAAACTTGCATTATTTTGCGGTTTTTAAATTATTTTTCGAAAAAAAACAATAAATAATGCATTTATATGCAATAAATAGATATATTTGCTCACAACAACCATAAAAAACCAGATTAATCATGAAAAAATTACTCTTTATTTCGGTGTTGTTTTTGTGCATTCAAGCAGCATTTGGACAAGCAAAAACGGTTACTGGAACTGTAAAAAACAAGAAGGATGGCTTTCCTCTTCCTGGAGTTAGTGTCCTTATTCAAGGAACATCAAATGGCACAACTACAGATTTTGATGGAAACTACAGCATTAGTGTTGCTCCTGGACGAAGCCTTAGCTTTAGCTACATGGGCTTTGAAACTGCAGTAGTGAAAGTTGAGGGACAACATAAAATCAACATTGATATGACAGAAAGCGCTGCAAAGTTAGATGAAGTAGTTGTAGTGGGATTCTCTTCGCAAAAGAAAGCTAATCTTACTGGTGCAGTTGCTAAAGTTGATGTTAAAAAAGCTTTAGGAAGCATTCCTGTTACAGATATTACAAAAGGTTTACAGGGAACTACTCCTGGACTTAATATTACTTACAATTCAGGTAGTATCGGTAAACAATCAAAAATTAATATTCGTGGAGCAGGAACTATTGTAAACGGAGAGGTTTCAGGATCGCCACTTATTTTAGTTGATGGTGTTCCAGGTGACCTTTCTTTATTAAATGCAGAAGATGTAGAATCGATGTCTGTTCTTAAAGATGCGGCCTCTGCTTCTATTTATGGTGCACGTGCTGCATTTGGAGTTATATTAGTTACCACTAAAAGCGGTAAAAATGCAAAAGGTAAAGTACGATTTGCTTATAGCGTAAATACTGGTATTAGCAACCCAATTTCTTTGGTTCAATTTAATGATCCTACAGTTGAGCTTCCTGCAATGATCGAGGCACAAGCTAGAGCGGGTAATGCCAATCCAGAGTCTTTTGGTATGAACTACAAAACATTATTGCCAGGTATTATTAACTGGAAAGAAAAATATGCTGCAACAAGAGATCCTAATAATAAAAACATGATTTTAGGAGAGGATTTTGACGTGATTGGCGGCAGAGAATATTTTTATAGAATCTGGAATCCGCATGACGAAATGCTAAAAAAGAATTCTATACAAACGCTTCATAATTTATCAGCTCAAGGTTCTTTGGGAGAAAAAAGTTCGTTTATTGTTTCGTTAGGTCTTGCTAATCAAGATGGTGTAATGAAAATTAATACAGAAACCAATCAAAGATTCAGTCTTAATATGGGTATGACTACTCAATTAACAAACTGGCTTACTGGAGATTTTAAAGTATTGGGAACTTTCCAAGAATATAATTCTCCTTTTAACTATTATAACAATGGTGTTGATACGGCTGGAAATGGATATTTTGGATACTACATGCGTTGGGGTTCTTATTTCCCTTACGGTACTTACAATGGCACCTATTTCAGACATGCGCCAGGTTATATGGCAAACGCATCTCAAAATGAGAATAAGTCAAATGATATGAGGATAAGCGGAAAACTTACTGCTCAAATTACAAAAGACTTTAATCTTATTGGAGAATACAGTATCAATACTAATTTTTCAAGCCTTAAAATGAATGGTGGTCAAGTGCCACTTTGGGACTGGTGGACAAGTGCTGCTGACTTAGTTGCGGGCAAACCGACATCTATGGAAACTGCAAACGATTTTGTTGCACAAGCCAAAACATCTTACACTAGAAATGTAGCCAATGTTTATGCAAATTATACTAAAACATTGGGTGAAAACCATAACTTTAAAGCATTAGGAGGTTTAAACACGGAGTGGTACGATCAAGAAAGAACTTATGCTCGTAGAAATACACTTTTAGACAAAAGCAAACCAGAGTTTAATCTAGCTATTGGTGATCAATTTACCGCGCCTCTTGTGGCTAATGATATCTTAAATCCAGGTTTATCAAGATATGCCATTGCTGGATTCTTTGCACGTGTAAATTATGACTACAAAGGAAAATATCTTTTGGAAGTAAACGGACGTTATGACGGTTCGTCAAAATTCCCTACAGATGAGCAATGGGGATTCTTCCCTTCTGCTTCTGTTGGATACAGAATTTCGGAAGAAGCTTTCATGGAAGGTACAAAAAGCTGGTTAAATGATTTGAAAATTAGAGGATCTGTTGGTTCAATTGGAAATCAGAATATTGCTAACAATGCCTTTTTACCTGTTATGACTAATGTTACTACTAATCCTAACCCTTATTGGATAGGAAGTGGCACAACCATTCCTCCTACTGTGAATCAGCCATCAAATGTTGATCCTAATTTAACTTGGGAAAAAGTAACTACTCAAGATATTGGTATCGATATTCGTATCTTTAATATGCTTGGATTAACTTTTGACTATTATCAAAGAGACACCAAAGGAATGTTGGCTCCAGGTAAAACACTTCCAGGCTCATTTGGTCAGGCTGCAGCTAATACAAACTCAGGAAATTTAAGAACAAAAGGTTGGGAGCTTGCGCTTAACTTTAACAAACAAATAAACCAAAACATTAGTGTTTATGCAGATCTTACCCTTTCAGACAATACTACTGAAGTAACAGAATGGAACAACTCTGCTAAACTGATCTCAACTTCATCTTTTTACGCAGGTCAAAAATTGGGTGAAATCTGGGGATTAGAAACAGACCGTTTGATTCAAACTACAGATCAAATTGATGCAACTGGATTAATCGTAAATGGTGTTGATTATAAAAATATTAGAACAGGTGCTTTTAAATTTGGCGCTGGAGATGTAATGTATAAAGATTTAGATGGCGATGGCGTAATCTCAAGAGGTGATGGAACAGCTCTTAAACCGGGAGATTTAAAAGTTATTGGTAATACAACTCCTCGTTACCAATATGGAATTCGTTTAGGAAGTGCTTTATACGGATTTGACATTGATGCCTTCTTTCAAGGAGTTGGTAAACGTGAATACTGGGCGACTTCTGATTTAGTATTACCATTCTACAATAGAACAGATGCTATGTATGTAAACCAGAATGATTACTGGACATCAGAAAACACAGATGCTTATTTCCCTAATCCGTACCCTAACCATGCTGGAAACGCTTTTGGAACTTATGCGCCTGGATCTAACAACTTTGTGGCACAGTCACGTTATTTATTAGACATGTCTTATTTACGTTTAAAGTCAGTAACGATTGGATATACTTTTCCTAAAAGCATTACTGAAAAAATCGGAATCGATAAAATTAGACCGTACGTTTCTGGCTTAAACTTAGCGACTTGGAAAAGCAGTAAATTGCCAGTAGATCCTGAGATTAATGAAACTGAAGCGGCATGGGGAAGAACTTTCCCTTATTCTAAAACGATATCATTTGGTATTCAACTTGCTTTCTAAAAAAGGTATTTAAAAATTAAAAAATTAATCAAAATGAGAAAATATATAACAAACTCTAGGATAAAACTAACAGTTGCCTTGTTTGCTATTGCAAGTGTAACAGTTAGCTGTTCAGATTTTTTGGACACACCACCTGAAGATGTTTTTACAGATGACAATTTTTGGACTTCAGAAAATAACGTAAAAACATTCTCTTGGTTGAACTACAATACCTTTAATGGTTATGGAAATAATGCAGGTACTACAGCTGACTTCTACTTCCATGCAGGAACAGGGTTAATAGATGACAACCTAGCTAATAACGTTTTTACAAACTTTCCAACGGCTCCAAATGCAACTAATGCAAACTGGAACGAATACTACACTTTGGTTCGTCGTTGCAATCTTATGCTAGTAAGAGTACCTAATGTACCAATGGATCAGACAAAGAAAAATCATTACATAGGTGTTGCTAAATTCTTTAGAGCGCATACTTATTTCCGTTTAGCACAGCAGTTTGGCGATGTTCCTTATACAAATGAATATTTAGCTCAAAGTGATGCTAACGTATATAAGCCAGCTTTATCAAGAGCAGAAGTTGTTGATAATGTAATTAAAGATTTGGAAGAAGCAATTCCGATGTTATTAAACGTTGACGACAGCAATGTCACTGTAAATAAATATACTGCTTATGCATTATTAAGCCGCGTTTGTTTAAGTGAAGGAACTTACAGAAAATACAATGGAGAGCAAAATGGAAATGCTTATCTTCAGAAAGCAAAAGAAGCTTCTTTAGCAGTAATGAACAATAGTTTGTACAAATTAAACGCAGACTGGAAATCACTTTATAATTCTGTCGAATTATTAGGAAATGCTGAAGTAATCTTGACAAAGAGATATATCAAAGGTGTTTTAGGAAATTCTGTACAAGCCTATACAAATACCTCTACTGTTCAAAACGGATTGACAAAATTTGCTGCACAAAGTTATGTAACTACCAATGGACTGCCAATCAAACAAGCTGGCAATACTCAATATTTAGGAGATAACACTATTGCAAATACCTTTGCCAACAGAGATCCTCGATTTGCTAAAGCATTTAGCAATGTAGATTATGCTTATTCTGATAAACCTTATACTGGTTTGACATCTATTACTGGTTATGTGTTCCAGTTATATAACAATCCTGCTACAACAGGTACAGAGGTTTCAACAATTGGCCAAAATCAAATTGACGCCCCAGTTTTCACACTAAGTGAAGTTTATTTAAACTATGCTGAAGCTTGTGCAGAATTAGGAGCTATCACTACTGCAGATCTTAATTTATCTATTAATAAAGTTCGTACACGTGCAGGAATTGCTACTTTGACGACAGATGGCACAAATGCTAGTGTTGGAGGAGTACAAATAGATGATCCACAAAGAACAGCAGCATTAGAACAAATTTCAGGAATTGTTAATCCAATTATATGGGAGATTCGTCGTGAGCGCAGAATCGAGTTCATGAGCTGGACTACCATGAGAAAAGAAGATCTGATGCGTTGGAAAAAAGGAGATTACCTAGACACAAATGCTAATCCTGATGTTGCTTTAGGAGCTAAAATAGTAGCTCTAATAGGAACTAATTCTAAAACAAAAGTAAACGCAGAAGGATACGTAATTCCTTATGCTGCTGGTGTGTCAAGATTATTTGTATCTCCAAAAAATTACTTGAGTGCAATTCCAACAAATGACATCAATTTATACGCTGCAGAAGGTGTAGAATTAAAACAAAATCCAGGCTGGTAATTCGGTAAAAACTGAAAAACCGCATCTAATACAACTGCCTCCGACGTGAGACTTTTCGGAGGCAGTATTTTAAAATACTCTTTTTTAGACACATTGTGACCGATAAAAGGTCAAATAGAAAAATTAATCCTGATTCATGCAGGTTATATCTTGTTAGTTTTTAGATTCCCCAAATCTGCCTAAAACATTCATATACTCCGATAAAATCTTAATTTTATTAGTCCATTTTGTCTCTAACTAATAACTGTATTAAAATGATAAAATTTATAGCAAAAAGTGCTTTTGTTACAGCATTTCTGTTTCATGCTACGTCACATTCAGCAGCCATTCAGCCAAATAAAACTATTATTTCGGCAGAAATCAATAATGCTGCTATAAAAACGGGAGCTGACAATTACGAAAAATATCTTCCCCTATTAAAAGATAAAAAAGTCGGAATTGTAACCAACCAGACTGGAATTTTATCCAACAAAACCCATGTGGTTGATTTTCTATTGGAGAAAAAAATTACTGTTCAGACTATTTTTGCTCCCGAGCACGGATTTAGAGGAACAGCCGATGCCGGTGAACATATCGTTGACGGAAAAGATCCGAAAACAGGCTTGCCGATTATTTCGCTTTATGGCGATAACAAAAAACCAAAACCAGCGCAGTTATCTGGAATTGATGTCATGATTTTTGACCTACAAGATGTAGGAGCACGATTCTATACCTACATTTCTTCTTTACATTATGTAATGGAAGCTTGTGCAGAAAATAACGTTCCGCTTATTGTTTTGGATCGTCCGAATCCGAATGGCTCTATTGTTGACGGGCCACTTTTAGAAAAAGAATTTACCAGTTTTGTCGGCATGCACCCAATTCCGCTCCTACACGGAATGACAATTGGGGAATATGCTCAAATGGTAAACGGAGAAAAATGGCTAAAAGATGGCGCTCAATGTAAACTAAGCGTAATTCCTTGTGTAGATTATAAAAGAACAATGCCATACAGTTTATTGGTAAAGCCATCTCCAAATTTACCAAATGACCAGTCTATAAATTTATACGCAAGTCTATGTCTTTTTGAAGGAACAAATGTGAGTATGGGACGCGGAACTGAAAAACAATTTCAAATCTACGGTTCTCCATATTTAACCAAAACTAATTTCAGTTTTACTCCGAAACCAAATTTTGGCGCAAAAGATCCTTTATACAATGGAAAAGAATGTTTTGGTGAAGATTTGACCGCTTACCCTAAATTGAAACAATTAGAATTGAAATGGCTTATTAAAGCTTATCAGAATACGAGCGATAAAACAAAATTCTTCAATGCATTTTTTACCAAATTGGCTGGAACAAAAAAATTACAGCAACAAATTGAAAATGGTGTTTCTGAAAGTGAGATCAGAAAAACATGGCAGAAAGATCTAGAAGCTTTCAAAAAAATGCGAACAAAATATCTGATTTATAAATAAAATTTCTAATTCAGTTCTCTTAGACTTAATTTTTTAAACACTAGAAACATAGACTTTGATAGACTTACAAAAAGCGTTTCATTAGCATAAACACACACATATATATTGCTATGTGCAGAAATGTATTTCTCTTTGGTTGAATTTTTAAAGATTGGTTACCTTTTTAAACAAAATCAAAACCTGTGTTTCTATGTTTTAAAATTAAATTCCATTCTAGATAAAAATATCAAACTATTAATGTAAAGTAGTGAAACCTGAAATTCGAAGAATTGCGGTTTCGAAAATCAAAAAAAAAGAAAAATGAAAAATAAAAATCCTGAAACTGAACAAGAATCTTTGTACAAAGACTTGGATCAAATGAGCGTGAAAGAACTTCTTACAAACATTAATACAGAAGACAAAAAAGTTCCGCATATTATTGAAGAGCAAATTCCTAAAATAGAAAAACTGGTTAAAGCCATTGTAAAAAAAATGCAGCTGGGCGGAAGATTATTTTATATAGGAGCTGGAACTTCTGGCAGAATCGGAATTTTAGATGCATCAGAATGCCCACCAACTTTCGGTGTTCCGCATGATATGATTATCGGAATTATTGCAGGTGGAGATACAGCCATTAGAAAAGCAGTTGAAAATGCAGAAGATGATACAGAACAAGCATGGAAAGATTTGGCTAAGTTTGAAATTTCTAGTTTAGATATGATTATCGGAATTGCAGCTTCTGGAAATACACCTTACGTTTTAGGAGCGCTTAAAAAAGCCAAAGAACATAACATCAAAACAGGAAGTATTTCTTGCATCAGCAATGGGCTTATTGCTCAAGAAGCCGATTATCCGATTGAATTAATTGTAGGTCCTGAGTTCTTAACAGGAAGCACGAGAATGAAAGCAGGAACAGCTCAAAAACTTACTTTAAATATGATTTCTACTTCGGTAATGATCAAACTAGGAAAAGTAAAAGGCAACAAAATGGTCGACATGCAGCTGTCTAACGAAAAACTGGTAAAACGTGCTATCAAAATGATAATGGAAGAACTTGATTTAGAATATGAGGCAGCCGACGAATTATTGCAAAAACATAAAAGTGTACGAGCTGTTTTATTGGCGCACACCAAAAATCAGGAAAACTAAAAACCTCACTATCAAAATCTTTTTATAGATTTATACAAATTCAAAAACTGGATAAATTCATTTTTTGGAATTTTTAACACCGACCTGACAGGTTTGTTAAACCTGTTAGGTCTAATTAAGAAACAGCTTCTCATTTATATTTAACACATAGAAACATAAATTTTTGTGTCAAAAAAAGAAAATAAAAGAAACTAGTTTCCACACATAGTGCAACCTATGTTAACTTAAATTAGTGAAACGCCTTTTTAAAAATTTTGAAAAAAAACTATGTTTCTATGTGTTAAAATAATTGCAGCCAATAGCTTTAAATAATTAATAAAAACCAAAAATCACCAAAACTATAAAATGACACCAAGTACCATCCTTCTCCTTATTATCATTTATTTCGGAACATTATTCTATATATCGCACAGAGTCAGCAGAAAAGACAGCGGAAATGAGGCTTTTTTTACTGCCAATAAAAATTCAAAATGGTATTTAGTAGCTTTCGGAATGATTGGAACGGCTCTTTCTGGAGTAACCTTTATTTCTGTTCCCGGAGAAGTTGGCGCACCAAGTGGTGAACAATTTAAATATTTTCAATTTGTTTTAGGAAATGCCCTTGGATTTATCGTCATTACAAAGCTTTTACTGCCTTTATATTATCGAATGAATTTGACTTCGATTTATGGATATATCGAGCAAAGAATGGGCTTTTTCAGTTATAAAACAGCGGCTTCAATTTTCTTAATTAGCCGAACTATCAGCTCAGCGTTCAGATTGTATTTGGTGGTAATCGTTTTACAGCGTTTTGTCTTCGATTTTTATCATATTCCTTTTGCATTTACCGTTCTAATTTCGTTGCTCCTTATCTTCTCTTACACGTACAGAGGCGGATTAAAAACGATTATTATTACAGATACTTTGCAGACATTCTTTTTGGTAACTTCTGTTTTCCTTACGATTTATTTTATTTGCGACCGAATGGATTTAAGTGCAATAACCGCATTTGAAGAAGTAAAAAACAGCAACTACTCTAAGATTTTTTTCTTTGATGATTTTATGGGAAGCAAGTTCCATTTTGTAAAACAAATTCTGGGCGGAATGTTCGTAACCATTGCCATGACAGGTTTGGATCAAGATTTAATGCAAAAGAACTTGAGTTGTAAAAACATTGGCGAAGCACAAAAAAACATGTTCACTTTTACAGGAATATTTGTTGTAATCAATATATTCTTTTTGAGTGTTGGAGCGCTTTTATACATCTATGCAAATAAAAACGGAATTGCTGTTCCTACTGATTTAATTACAGGAAAACCAAGAACCGATTTACTTTTCCCTGAAATTGCTTTAAATCACTTAGCGCTAATTCCTGCAATTGTATTCTTATTGGGAATTATTGCTGCCACTTTTGCAACCACAGATTCTGCCCTAACAGCCTTAACAACTTCTTTCTGTGTTGACTTTTTAGGTATGGACAAAGCAGAAAACAGCCATAAAAAAAACACCGTAAAAATTAGACATTTAGTACATATCAGTTTCTCTATTTTAATCTTTTTCATCATCCTTATTTTCAATTCAATCAATGACAGTTCGGTAGTTGGAATGATCTTTAAGGTTGCTTCGTACACTTACGGTCCATTATTAGGATTATACGCTTTTGGTTTATTCCAAAAATCACGACATGTAAACGACAAACTGGTTCCGTTTATCTGTTTGCTTTCTCCATTATTCACGTATTTCATCAATGAATATTCTAAAGTTTTATTTGCAGGATATGTTTTTGATAATGAATTAATTATACTAAACGGATTAATTACTTATTTAGGATTATTTATTACCAGTTCACGCAGTGAAAAAGAAATAAGTTTCTAATTCAGCTTAATACTATTGATGAGTCAATTTGAATCTAATGCTCTTAAACTCAAATTGATTTTTAAAAAAAATTATATGAAAAATTCATTCATAAAAATCAGTTTATACGCCGCTTTTATATTTTTAATTACCAATTGCGCATCCAAAAAAAATAATGGTGCAGCAGATGCTAAAAAGGATATCCCTTTAAAAGACACTGTTGTTTACGTACCAAAAAACACTTCAGATAAAAAAACTTTTTTTAAAGATTCTGATCAAGAAACAGCTTGGGTTGACAGCATTTACAATAAAATGACCGTACAGGAAAAAATCGGGCAATTGTTTATGGTTTCTGCCTATTCCAATAAAGATTCTGTACACGTTAATCAGATCAGTAAATTGATTGAAGATTATAAAATAGGAAACGTTATTTTCTTTCAGGGCGGACCAGTTCGTCAGGCGAAATTAACCAACTTATATCAGTCAAAAGCAAAAGTTCCTTTGATGATCGGAATCGATGCTGAATGGGGATTAGCTATGCGATTGGACTCAACTTATCGTTATCCTTGGAATATGACCTTGGGCGCCATTAAAGATTTAAGTTTAATTGAAAATGTGGGGAAAAATATGGCAGCCGAAAACAAACGAATCGGCGTTCATTTCAACTTCGCTCCTGTTTTGGATATTAACACCAATCCGAAAAATCCAATTATCGGAAACCGTTCTTTTGGCGAAGATAAAGTCAATGTAACCGAAAAAGCCCTTGCTTTAATGAAAGGAATACAAGGAAATGGCGTTTTCTGTACCGGAAAACACTTTCCTGGACATGGCGATACTTCAACCGATTCGCATCATGCCTTGCCTACCGTTAATTTTTCTAAAGAACGTATGGAATTAGTCGAACTATATCCGTACAAAAAATTATTCGACGAAGGTTTGGCTTCTGTAATGGTGGCGCACCTTAATATCCCAAGTTTAGAATCACAGCCAAACTGTCCATCTTCGGCTTCTTATAATGTGGTTACCAATCTGCTTCAAAAAGAATTAGGTTTCAACGGATTGATTTTTACAGATGGTTTGGCGATGAAAGGCGCGGCCAATTTTAAAGGCCCTGGAGATTTGGAAATCGCAGTTCTTTTAGCAGGAAATGATATTTTATTGTGTCCTGAAAATGTTCCAGTTGCTTTTCAGAAATTAGAAGAGGCTTACAATACGCAAGTAATTACGGAAGAACGATTGGCACATTCTGTTAAAAAAATTCTTCATTTTAAATACAAAGCAGGATTAAATAAATACAAGCCGATTGATTTAAATAATTTATATAATGATTTAAATCCGTCGCAAAATGATGCTTTGCATTATAAACTGTATGAAAATGCCATTACGGTTTTAAAAAACGAAAAAGAAATTCTTCCAATAAAAGATTTAAGCGAAAAAATTGCCTACATAAAACTGGGTGAAGATATCAACAGCTCTTTTATTTCTACGCTGAAAAAATATACCGAAATCACAGAAGTTAAAGACACTAATCTTGACAGTCTGAATAAAGAATTGAGAAAATTTGACAAGGTTATTATCAGTTACCACAAAGTAAATAAAGCTTGGGAAAAACAAGAATTTACCCTGCAAGAAATGCTTTGGTTGAAAGAAATTGCAAAACACAACAATGTAATTTTAGACATTTTTGCAAAACCATATTCTTTATTATCAGTAAACAATTTTGATGATATTGAAGGATTGGTAGTTTCCTATCAAAACTCAGATATCAGTCAGGTTGTTTCGGCAGGATTGCTTTTTGGTGCTGTTGAAGCCAAAGGAAAATTGCCTGTTTCTATAAATGATGCTTTCCATGTGAATGATGGTTTGACTACCGAAAAACTAAATCGTCTGGCTTTTACAGCTCCAGAAAATGTAAATATGAATCCAGCGATTTTATCTAAAATAGATGCTGTAGCACAAAAAGCAATTGACGGAAAAATGGCTCCAGGAATGCAGGTTTTGGTGGCTAGAAAAGGAAATGTTATTTTTCAGAAATCGTATGGAGCGCAAACTTACGATAACGGAAAAAAAGTCGCAGATACCGATTTATACGATGTGGCTTCAATTTCAAAAATGATTTCGACATTGCCAAATGTGATGCAATTGTACGATAAAAATAAAATAGAGCTAGATACTAAACTGAAAGACATGCTGCCGTTTTTTGCTAAAACCAACAAAGAAAACATCACTTTCAAAGATCTATTAAATCATTACGCAGGACTTCAGGCATGGATTCCGTTTTACAAAGCAACTTTAGACAGCAATAATCAGCCTTCTGAAAAATATTATCGTAAAGTAGCTGAAACTGGTTTTACAACAAAAGTTGCTGAGAACCTTTACATTCGAAACGATTATCATGATACCATTATGAAAATCATTGCCGAAAGTCCTGTAGCACTAAAAAAAGAATACAAATACAGCGACTTTACTTTTATCATTTTAAAAGAATATTTAGAAAGAAAAACACATAAAAAACTAGAAGATCTAAGCAAAGAAAATTTCTACAGCACATTAGGAATGACTAATACGCTTTACAATCCTTTAGATAAATTCGACAAAAGCAATATCGCTCCAACCGAAATTGATAATTATTTCAGACATCAGATAATTCAAGGTTATGTGCACGATATGGCCGCAGCAATGGAAGGCGGAGTTGCAGGTCATGCAGGAATTTTTTCTAATGCAATGGATGTAGCCAAAATGATGCAGCTTTATCTGCAAAAAGGAAATTACGGTGGCATTCAATATTTTTCTCCACAAACTTTCGATGCTTTTAATACTTGTTATTACAAAAATCAAGGTGTCCTGAGAGGTTTAGGATTTGATAAAAGAGTACACAAAGGCGGACCAACCTGCGATTGTGTTTCTGAAGCAAGTTTTGGTCACACAGGTTTTACAGGCAACATGGCGTGGGCAGATCCAGAAACCGAAATTGTGTATGTGTTCCTATCCAACAGAACCTATCCAGAAGTAGTGAATGACGAAAACAAATTAGCCAAAGGAAAAATCAGAGAAGAAATTCAACAAATAATTCAAGATGCAATTATCAAATAAATTCCAAATTCCAAACTAAAAGAGCATAAAAAATCTTTCCTCTTGCTTCTTTCTTCTTTAAAAAAAAATCTAACTATCTAAAATATAAACCCAATGACAAAAGAACGTTTAACTTCACTCGATGTCTTTAGAGGATTTACCATCCTTTTAATGACGATTGTCAATAATCCGGGAAGCTGGTCATCTATTTATCCGCCCCTAGAACACGCCGAATGGCATGGTTGTACGCCTACTGATCTAGTTTTCCCGTTTTTTGTTTTTATAATGGGAACTGCAATTCCGTTTGCAATGCCTGTAAAACATTTTGACGGAAGTGTTTTCAATAAAATCTTAGTTCGCTCGCTTCGAATTTTCTGTTTAGGATTATTTTTAAGCGTTTTCAGCAGAATCCATTTATTTGGCTTGGAAGGAATTCCGTTATTAGGATTAAGATTGATAATTGCTTTTGCAGTTGCTTACGCGCTTTTAGGAAACTTCTCAATGAAAGTCAAAACCATTCTTGCCGTTGGTGTATTTCTAATTCTTATTTCTCTATCATTTAGCAGACTTGAACATTTTGAAGACACGAGAATCCCAGGCGTTTTGCAGCGAATTGCGATTGTGTATTTCTTTACTTCAATATTGTATTTAAAGACTAATTTAAAAACACAACTTTTAGTTTTAGCCACTCTTTTAATTGGATATTGGCTTGTAATGGCTTTTGTTCCCGTTCCTGGATTTGGTCCTGCCAATTTCGACAAAGGAACCAATCTTGCCGCTTGGATAGACGATACACTTCTAAACGGACATTTATGGGCATCGTCTAAAACTTGGGATCCAGAAGGAATCTTAAGTACTTTGCCAGCCATTGGAACCGGAATTTTAGGAATGTACATTGGTCAGTTATTAAATTTATCGGTTGATAAAATGGAAATCGTAAAAAAGACCGCCATTGCGGGAACTGCTTTAGTAATTGGAGGTTTAATTTGGAACATCTTCTTCCCTATTAACAAATCGCTTTGGACAAGTTCTTATGTTTTATACACAGCCGGAATTGCAACAATATGTCTAACGCTTTTGTATTATATAATTGATATTAAAGGGCATAAAAAATGGACAAAATTATTCCTGATTTGGGGTGTAAACCCAATGATTGTATTTTTCTTTTCTGGAATAATTCCGAGGGTTTTAAGCGGTATAAAAGTAGCCGATCCTGAAAAAGCTGGAGAAGAAATTGGACTTCAAGCATATATTTATAACCACGGAATTGTTCCTTGTTTTGAAAACCCACTAAATGCATCACTCGCTTATGCTTTATCTTATGCTGTTTTCTGGTCGTTTATCTTATGGATTTTCTACAAAAAGAAACTGATTTTTAAAGTGTAAGTCAGTTAGATAATATTTCATCCGGACTTAATAGTTTGATTTGGTCATCGTTCTAGCACTTCTGTAAAGATCACTTTTCTTTTTTCTAAAAATTTTAAGAAAAGCAGTATCTTGCCGTACTAATAAAAAGTGTTAGTTTATAAATTATGGATAGTCCGGTTGAAATTCCTTTTAAAAGCTTTATTCAGCTTAAACCAGAAGAAAGCACTGCTATTTATCTGCAGCTCGTTTTTGAATTTATCAAAGCCATACAAACAGGTTTTCTTCCCGAAGGCACCAAACTTCCCGGTACCAGAATTTTATGTAAAGTACTTTCTGTTAACCGAAACACTTTAATCAAAGCCTTTCAGGATTTAGAATCACAAGGCTGGATTGAAACACTTCCGAACAAAGGAACTTTTATTTTATCTCAGCAAAAACAAAAAAACAAAGCTGAATTTACCGTCTCTAAAGAGCAAAATGTATCTCAAGATAATATTGGTTTTGGTTTTCAGCGTTCAACTATTCTTGAAAGTCCAATTGAAGTCAGTAACCTTCCGTATCAGTTTAATGACGGAATGCCGGATTTACGATTGGTTCAAACCGATGTTTTGGCCAGATTATATGTTTCGAAATTAAAAAGAAGAAAAACATCTAAAACCTACGAACAGATAGAACTGCGTTCGCATTCGAATTTTAAAACTCATTTTTCTAATTATCTGAATCTTACGCGAGGAATTCGTATTTCAACTTCAAATCTTCTTACGGCAAGCAGTCACGAAATTGCTTTGTATCTGGTTACAAAGGTACTTATTACTCCAGGCGATAAAGTCATCGTAGCTTCGCCGGGATATTATATGTCAAACATGACATTGACTAATACGGGAGCGCAGATTATTTCTATTCCCGTAAATGAAGACGGAATTGATACTAAACGCTTAAAAGAAATCTGCGAAACAACCAAAATCAGGGTTTTATACTTAACATCCAATTATCATTATCCGACCACTATTTCGCTTAGCGCTAAAAAAAGAATTGAAGTTCTGGAATTGGCCAATCAATACGGATTTGTGATTCTAGAAGACGATTACGATTTTGAGTTTCATTACGATAATAATCCTGTTTTGCCTTTGGCTGCTTTTGATTCCAACCAAAAAGTGGTTTATATCGGTTCTTTCGGAAGATCATTACCATCTGGATTCAGTTATGGTTTTGTGGCCGCTCCTGCCGAATTTATCAAAGAACTAGAAAAGCATCAAAACATTCTTGAACCTAGAATTGACGTTATAAAAGAACAAGTTTTAACCGAATGGATTACCGAAGGCGAAGTGCATCGTCTTTCTAAAAAAAATAAAAAAATCTATAAAGAACGACGCGATCATTTTGTTGCGATTCTTAATGAAAAACTAAAAGGCAAAATCAAATTTAAGATTCCGCCAAGAGGATTGGCAATTTGGGTCGAATGGCTGGATCATTTTAATCTGGTGCAATTTCAAAAAGAATGTTCCAAACAGGGTTTATTTCTGCCAAAGACCATTTTATACCAAACCAAAAACCTCACCGCTACACGTTTAGGATTCGGAAATTTGGAAAAAGAAGAAATGGAAAAAGCGATTGCTATTTTGAGTGAATGTCTTGCCATTATCACACAATAATAAACACTTTAAATTACTGACAATTATATAAATTGTAAATTTAATCCTATAACAGAAAAAAGGGCTGTTGAAAGTAACTTTGAAATAGAGTTTTTATTCAAAAAAGACTTATTGAATTTTTATGTGATTACTGATCTTCTATTGTTATGGAACATCAAAATAGTATGGGTAAAGAAGCTACCAATTTCGCCACTCAGTACACTTATTTCAGGGGTTATCAGTGGTGTAATTGGCATATTCAGCTGGATTATTCGATTTAAAAGCAGCCAAGTATCAACCCCCAATTGACTTTAACGGTTGCGATATTCAGCTGTTCTTTACCCATATTTTTTGCAAAAAAAAAGACCTCAACAAATGAGATCTTTTAATTGGAAATACTATTTTCTTACCAGCCTTTTACCGCTCCGCCTTTAAATTCCTGCTCGGCTGCTTTCTCCACTTCTGGAGATTGAAAAGCTTGTAAAAACTGTTTCACTTTTTCTTCGTTTTTATTGTCTTCACGGCTTACCACCAAATTTACGTAAGGCGAGTCTTTATCTTCAATAAACAAAGCATCACGAGAAGGAACCAATCCAGCTGCAGAAGCAAAAGTATTGTTGATAATAGCGATAGAAACATTCTCATCGTCTAAAGCTCTTGGCAATTGAGGCGCTTCCAATTCTAAGATTTTTAAGTTTTTAGGATTGCCAACAATGTCTGTTACTTTTGGCAATAAACCAACGCCATCTTTCAACTTCAATAATCCGTTTTTCTGTAAAAGCAATAAAGAACGTCCTCCGTTTGTTGGATCATTTGGAATAATAATCGTGCTTTCATTTTTTAATTCAGAAAGGCTTTTTATTTTTTTAGAATAACCAGCAATAGGATACACAAATGTATTCCCGATAATGGCCAATTTGTAGCCTCTTTGTTTCGATTGTTCATCCAAGTATGGCTTGTGCTGAAAAGCATTCGCATCAATATCTCCTTGGCTTAAAGCTTCGTTTGGAATAACATAATCGTTGAAAGAAACCAATTCAACTTCCAATCCGAATTTTTCTTTGGCTACTTTTTTAGCCGCTTCTGCCACTTTCAATTCTGGTCCTGATGCCACTCCCACTTTTATAAAATGAGGATCGTTATTTTTACTTTTTCCGCAATTGGATAAAACAAGCACCAAAGCCAAAACCCCAGCTATTTTTAAAATATTTCTTTTCATAATAATTATATCTTTTTTAAATTTTAAACTTCAAACATTTGACTTTTGACTTTCGACTAACTTTTATCTATGATCGAATCGTTTTGATAATCTGTCTCCAGCAAACTGAATTACGAATACCAGAATAACCAATAAAGCCAAAACTGAATTCATTGTTACAGCATCATAACCAATATAACCGTACTGGTATCCAACTTGTCCTAAACCGCCTGCACCGACAGCTCCGCCCATTGCAGAATATCCGACAAGGGTAATTAAAGTAATTGAAGCTGCATTGATTAAAGAAGGCAATGCTTCTGGCAATAATACTTTGTACACAATTTGCAAAGGAGTTGCCCCCAAAGCTCTTGCTGCTTCAATTAATCCTGAAGGAAGGCTTAACAAACTATTTTCTACCAATCGGGCAATAAATGGCGCTGCACCAATGCTCAAAGGAACCAAAGCGGCACTCACACCAATAGATGTTCCAACAATGGCACGTGTAAACGGAATCATCCAAACAATCAGAATAATGAATGGAATAGAACGAAAAACGTTTACCACTACCGATAATGTTCTGTTTAAAACTGGCTGTTCTAGAATTTGATTTTTACGAGTTAAGAACAATAAAATTCCTGTTGGAAGTCCTAACAAAAAACCGAAAAAGCCCGATACAAAGGTCATAACAATGGTTTCCCATGTTCCTTTTAACAATAAATCTATAAGTGAATCAGACATAACCTAAAATTTCTGTTTTAATGTGTTTTGAATTAAAATATTGAATGGCGGCATCGTAATTTTCGCGTTTCCCTGAAAGCTCAATCAGCATAACGCCAAAATTCACTTCGCCTGCCTGATCCATTTGTGCGCTGACGATTTTGAAATCAGTATCAAAAAGTCTTGAAACTTCTGAGATAACAGGCTCGTTAACCGATTTTCCTGTCATTTCCAGTTTCAATAACGGATTCAGATTTCCGCTGTCTTCTTTTTGCAATTTTTCTTGATACACAGACGGAACTTCGATATGAAGAGAAGAAGAAATAAATTCTCTTGTCAATTCATGTTTTGGGTCTGCAAAGATTTCGCCAACACTTCCCTGCTCGATTAATTTTCCATGACTGATAACCGCAACTTCATCACAAATAGATTTTACAACTTCCATTTGGTGTGTGATCAGTAACACCGTAATATTCAAACGTTTGTTAATGTCTTTCAGTAAATTTAAAATCGATCTTGTTGTTGCAGGATCAAGCGCGCTTGTCGCTTCATCGCACAATAAAACTTTCGGATTATTGGCTAAAGTTCTTGCAATGGCAACTCTTTGTTTCTGTCCGCCCGAAAGGCTTGCCGGATAATCGTTGGCTTTTTCTGCCAATCCAACCAATTGCAATAATTCTAAAACACGTGTTTTGATTTCACTTTTTGACGTTCCAGCCAATTCTAGCGGAAAAGCCACATTTTCGAAAACCGTTCTCGAAGAAAGTAAATTGAAATGCTGAAAAATCATTCCGATTTGTCTTCTTTCAATCGCCAGTTCTGCGTTTGATAACTGCATCAAAGCTTTTCCGTCAACGATAATTTCGCCAGAAGTTGGTCTTTCCAACAAATTTACGCAACGAATCAGCGTACTTTTTCCTGCTCCGGAAGTTCCAATTACACCAAAAATTTTCCCTTCAGGCACCTTTAGAGAGACATCAGACAGAGCAGCAACAATTCTGTCTTTCTGATGAAAAGTTTTGGTTACATTTTTTAATTCAATCATTCTTTACAGTTTAAAAACAAAAAAGCCTTCCATTAATTAGTTGAAAGGCTTATTCGAAATAAATTTTATCATTTTATATATTAAGCCAGATCAATAAATACCATTGCAACAGCATAGCACATCATGTTGCAACGATAATAATTATTCATTTTCTGGTTATCTTTCTTCATAGCGAGTGCAAATTTAAATAGTTATTTTCAATTTTTAGCTATAAATCATTAAAACTTTTATTAACCTATCAATGTAGTAGGTTATTTTTAAATTCCAATCACTAAATTCCAAATTCCAATCTTAGTTTAAATTCCAATTTTAGAAATTCCAAATTCCAATCTAAGTTTTAAGTTCCAATATTGAAACTCCAAATTCCAATCTTGAGAATCGAAATTCCAAAATCTAAATCTCAAAATCCAAATTTTATTTCAATTCAAAAAAAAATCCAAATTCCAATTTGTCCGAAGCTTCGGAATTGGAATTTGGAATTTCAAAAATTTGGAATTTAAAAAAAACTAGTTGTTCTGTTCTGCAATTACAGACTTATTCAATTTTATTACTCTGATTTTTTTATTGGTGTTATCCGACAAGAAAATACGATCCTCAAGCTGAGCTGTACTCACAATAGTCCCAAACGGATTTTGTCCTAAAATATCAGAAACGCTTAAAACCGCTTTGTAATTCATTTTATTGAATTCCGATTTTGGATATAATTTTAAATAAGATGCACTTCCTACATTTTCTGAAGTAACTGCCCACTCTTTACTGAACGATACTGCAATAGGCTTGATATCTACAAATTGTACTTTTTGCGGCTCAATAGGAGTTGTTAACGAAGCGGCAGCATTAGCCTTAATGTTGGCAATGTTATAATACAAATAACTCTTTGCATCTCTTCCTGCTACAACTAGATTTCCGTCAAAAATATCCATTGAATACACTTCTGTATATCCGTTTAAAGTATTCAATTTGGCAATAGGTTTTAAATTCCAATCGCTTGTTTCTGTAATTTGCGTAGCATCAAGAACCTTTATGCTCTTTTCTTTTTCTTTTACAAATACCAATCCGTCTTTTGCTACCACACCAAAAACGTGAACAAACGTTTGCCACCACTGACCGTTTCCAACCGTGCTGATTCCAGCATTTGTGATTTCATCAAAAACAAATAATCTCGATTCTGTACTACCTACATAAATACGTCCATTATCAATAGAAACTGAAGTCAAACTTGTTAAAGGAATTGTTGTTGTTCCTTTTGTGTATTCTTTTATTGTTTTAATGTGAGCCAATGTCAAAGCATTAAAAATCTCTAGCACATTTCCGTTAATCACATACAATTTCTCGTTTGCAATAGCGATTCCTTTTGGATCAAAAGCTTCTGTACTTCCTGGAATATTTTCGTTAGTAATAGAAGCTTCATCTGTTGGATAATAGTATGTATAATCTTTAGATGCTGCGTCGTCTTTACTGCAATTTGTAAACAAACAAAGTGCTAGAATTAGGGGCAGAATATGTTTCATGTGTAGTTTATATTTTAGTTCCATTTTCCTTCACCTTTATATTTAAGTAAAAATGGATTTTTAGGATTAATGGTAAATACTGGTTTTTTGTAAGTTCCTTTTACGTAAGCCGTTTTTGTATACGTTTTTAAAACGTCTGGATCTGTAAATGGAAGGTCATTTAAATGAATCAAGTATTTATAAAAATCTGTCAGCATTTCCTGCTGGCCTCCGCCTTCTCCGCTATTTGCTAAATTACTGCTATGGCTAAAGCCAATATGATGCGAGTATTCGTGTGACCAAACAGACATTTCTCCAACCCAATGTCCAGTTACATAGCCCGATTCCCATTGCGATGCAAGATTTCCTCCGCCCCAAGCAGAATCTCCTCCAACCATTGCCATCCAAACGGTTCTTTTATCTAGATAATTCCAGTATATTTTTTCGATTTCTTCTTTAGAATAATAATCGTAAACACCGTCTTTATCTTCGGCATTTCCGTGCCAGTTTAATGCGCCGTTTATACCTGTTCCAGCCGTTGCAGCCTGTTCCTGTTTGTATTTGTCAAAATTGGTAAAAGTGCTATAATACAAAGGATGACTCAACGCATAAGAGTAGTTGATAATCATGGTGATTGCTTCTTTTGCTAAAGCTGGATTCATTGGAAGGAATTTCCCTAGTTCATTAATATGGTAGCCATCATGAAATTGAACCAAATGCGTCGATTTTATCTTTTTGAATTTCTTAAATAAAGGATCTTCTGATTCTATAGAAAATTCAATTGCTCCAGATGAAAATCCTTCAATTTTATCGATGGTTACAGTATTTCCTGTTTCCGATAAATAATCGTTTTTCTGTTCCGTTAAAGGAATTTTATGAAATGAACGGTGAAAAGCAGGAACTTTTGAAAAACTAAAAAGCAAAAATTTCTTATCGTAATTCGGCAGTTTTGCATATACTTTTACATCTGTCAGCCCAACTGGAGAATAAAGTGAAACTTGTACAGAATCTTTTCCTTTTTGAATAACTTGAAACGGCTCATTAACTCTAAACCAGCGATCTGCTTTATTGTACATAATTGAAGGATCTTCGTTATCCTCAAACATGGTCATTGGTTTATTTTCTGCAGGTAAAGCTGTGGCATCAATACTTGGCAGATAATTTGGCTTGTACGAATCTCCATCGTCGCTACAGCCCAAAATAATACTTGCCAATAGGGCAAGCACAAAAAAGTGAGTGTTTTTTCTCATCAGTATGTCAGTAGGTTTGGGGTTAAATATCCATGCAAAACTATAAACATACTTTGTATATACAAGCAAATTGAAAGAAAAATACCAATCAAAAGTTTACTGAAAATATTTTTTCAATAAACTCCCACTATACTTAAAGATCAGGTTTTAAAGTTTCTATTCCCTAAAATCTAAAGTTTTGATTGTAGTTAAATCCGAATCAAACTCTACAAAACTTGCAGGAAAACCTAAACTGATTTTTCCTACTTTATTTTGCATACCAATTGCCGCTGCAACTCTTGTAGTTGCCATTTTTATTGCTTCGTCTGCAGAAACATGCAAATGGTTATAAGCATTTTGCACTGCTTCTGTCATTGAAATTGAAGCTCCTGCAAGATTTCCGTCATCATTTCTGTAAAAACCGTCTACTAAGTGCGCATCAAAATTATCCCATTTAAAATTGGCAACTTTTCGTCCTAAAAATGTAGCATCGCTAATTAAGAAGAATTTATCCTGTTTTAGTTTGTATGCTATTTTTGCAGCAGCATAATCGCAATGCACGCCGTCTAAAATTACTGGAGCATAAACTTCTTCATTTTCAAAAACTGCTCCCACCAAACCTGGCTCACGATGCCCGAACTGTGTCATGGCATTGAATAAATGTGTTACAAGATTTATTCCTTTTGCGAAATAAGGTTGCACTTCTTTATGTGATATTGTCGAATGCCCAATTGAAATTGTAATACCGCTTTCAATCAGCATATTTAATTGTTTTTCTGTAAAACATTCAGGAGCTATCGTTATCACTTTGATAACATCTTTTCCTTTACTGATGATTTCTTGAAGTTCTTCATCAGTCGGTTTTCGTACCTGATCAATGCTATGTGCACCACGTCTCTGCGGATTTAAAAATGGCCCTTCTAAATGCATTCCGATTACGCCATTCTGATGTTTTTTCATGTAATTGCGAACCGCTTTAATTCCATCTAAAATAGTTTCTCTTGATGAAGATATCAAACAAGGTAAAACATGCGTTGTGCCGTATTTCATACTGGCATCATAAATATCCTGAATGGTTTCTTCGTTTGGAGTCTGACTGAAATAATACTTTTCTCCACCATTAATCTGGATATCTATAAATCCTGCTGAAAGATGATTTCCGCCCAAATCTATTGTCTTGATATCGTTTGGAATTTCTTTCTGCACCGAAATAATAGTTCCGTTTTCTACAACTACAACTCCATTCTCTATTATTTCTTCTCCTGTGTGTACAACAGCATTTATAATCGCTTGTTTCATTTTTGGTTCATTTCTTATAACGTTCCAAAGTTAAATATTATAAGTTTTAAGCAAAACAAACTGTTTTAAAATCGTCAGAAATAATTTGGCTAATCCGCGCCTCCGTCAACACTATCAAAAGTTTCACGTTCTTTAGGTCTTACACTGTATTTTAATGAAACCATTGGTCCGTAGTAAACGTCAAACTGGGTTCCGTTGGTTCGCAACTGCATCTGACCGATTACCCCTGCCAAGAAATGAATATTCGGCGTAATTCCAGCAGTATAATAAACCGATAATCTGAAAATATCGAAATTTTCGTCGGCATAATCTTTAGAAGCAAATTTCAGCATCAATTCGGTATAATACCCGATATTGGGCGCTAGAAAAATTGGTTTTTCTTTGCTTTGTCTTAAATAATGATTGACCCCAAAACGGGCTCTTATTCTGGGTATCGTCTGGTGATTGCCGTTTCTGTCATCAAAAAACTTGGTTTCAAATCGCACTTGTTCAAAAAGAGATCCTTTGGGCATTTCCTGTGTATAGGTTCCCATAACAATAAGCCTATTTTCTAAAGTTTTGTAATTACCAGCTTCTTCTATTGCATATTTCTGATTGTGTGCATATCCTAACCAAAGCTTCATGTTTTTAAAACCAGAATAAACAATCCAAGGTCTTATTACTTTACGCTGTGTATATTCAAAAGGGTTTCCGTTTGTGTAAGCGCCTTGAGTAACGAGTTGCATATCGGCCTGACCGCTCAAATGCCATTTTTCTATCAGAGGAAATGCAACGTCAACTTCGCTTATAGATGCTGGAATAAATCCCATTGTATAAGGAGCGTCTTGGGCTTTTAAAACTTGAGAAAAGATGATGCAACAGAATACAAGAAAACTCTTTTTTAATAAACTCATAATTCATCAATATTAAATTACACGGCTTCGAAATAAGAAAGTCTATCAAATTTAAATAAAGAAGTTTTTTACTTTTAAAAAAAGCGGTTTCATGTTATAATATGAAACCGCTTTTTAAACATTTTTTCAAAACAAAAAAGCTTTAGAAAAATATCTAAAGCTTTTTTAAACTCAAATTCTGAAAATTATTATAATGCAGACAGGTACAAAGCTGACTGTTATTTTTGTGTACACCTGACATTTCGCCCCTCTGGGGCTATTTTATAGATCAAACATACATTTCTATAAATATTTCGTCCCGCTGGGACTACTACCGATACATAGTCCCGCCGGCACTTTTTATAGCTGCAACAAGAGTAAAATATTTCAATCTTACGTTTTTCAAAAATCAAAAAATTATTGCGACAAATATTTCTTCCCGCTGGGACTTTTTAAAGCTCTGGAAGAGCGAAATATTTATAGCTAAAAATCTATGCTCCCTCATTCAGAAGCTCCAGAGGAGCGACATATTAGATTCCTATAAATTTCAACTATCAAAATTTATTAATCTGGATTTGCCAATATTTTGTACAATTCGGCATTCGACAGATAAAACTGATTCTCTAAACTTATTTGCGACAATTTTGCGCTAACCAAATTGTTTTCTCGTGAATTGATCAAGAAAATTGAACTTTCGCCAAACGAGAATAATTTTTCTTCTGAGTTCAGCATTGTCATATAATCTTTTACTAGATTGTCAATTACGACTTTCTGTTTTCTTAAAGAAGCAATTTCGGTTTGTTGCGCTTTAATTTTATTTTTTAATTCTAATCGCTGCTGTCCGATATCAAACTGCATATCCTGAATTTTCAGTTTTGCCATTTTCAAGCTTCCGCGTTCTTTTCTTAAGAAAATCGGGAAACTGAAATCGATATTAAACTTATAATCATCGGCATTGAAATTATTCCAATAATTGGGTTCTGAAATGTAGTTGTACCCCACATTTATTTTCGGCAGCAACGAATTGGCTTTCAACTGGCGGTTGACTTCTAGAATATCCATTTTAGTTTCCAGAGACTGAATTTTTGGATGCGAATCCAACGATTCAACATCGACCATCATGGCATCTGTTTTTAAAGTCTCTTCTATAGTCTGAATTAAATTTTGCTCTGGTTTCACCAAATCTCCCAATTCAACTGGAACATTTTCTATCCATAAAAAATTAGCCAGTTTCAGTTTTGCTTTTGCTAATTTTAAATTTCCGTTTTCAACATTCAATTCTCTGTTTCGAACTGTGATTTTAGCTTCAACACTATCAATTGCCGGTGCATCGCCTGCCGAAATTAACTTTTTAACACCTTCAAAACGAGTGCTGGCAAAACCTAGATAATTTTTATACAATTCGGCTTCATTGTAGCTTTTTCTCCATTCAAAATAAGCTTCACTTGCCTGATACAATACTTCGATCGCTCTAAGTTTTCTTTGAGCATCACTTAGTTTTACATTAAGTTTTCCTTCTCTAACATCGGCCATTCTTTGGTTAATAAACATTCCTTGACCAAGAGCCACACTAACTCCCAAAGAAGTCAAACCTGCTTCTGGAGTTTTGTTTTGCGGATTGTAATATTGCCCTTCTGTATCGTCAAAACCTGCTTTTACTTCAATTCCGTACCAAGTCGGAATTTTGAAACTGCTGTTTAATAACGAATAATATTCTGTGCCTTTAAATTCTTTCTTATTGTAATCTACTTCAATTTTCGGATCAAATCCGCCACGAGCCAGCATCAATTTTGCCTGAGCATTTGTAACTTCAAGATTGGCTTGTTTTACCAAAGGATGGTATTTTTTTACATATCCCAAATACTCGATAAAAGTAAGTTCCTCTTGATTAAAATTCTGGCTCTGCAGTGTAGAAAAACTCAATAGAAATAAGAAAGAAAACAATTTTACAAGATTTCTCATTTTACTTTTTCTCCTTTCCTTTTTCTTCTTTTTCTCCCGAATTATAATAGTTTGGCGGAAAACCATTTAAGTTTCGCCAAATCTCATACCAAACCGAAACGGTTTCTAACAATGCAATACTTTGTGCTCCAGCACCAATACTCAATTCTTTTGGCCAATGGCGATCTTCTCCATCTGGCGAAACCAAAATTCTGTATTTTCCGTTCGGGCTAATGAAGTTTTCTATCGCTACCACTTTACCTCCGTAAGTTCCGTAAGACAATCCAGGCCATCCAGAAAATACGATTCTAGGCCAACCATCAAACCAAACGCGAACTTTTGCTCCGCGGTGTACCAAAGGCAAATCAATTGGATCTACATAAGTTTCTACTGCAATATCGTATTTAGATGGCATTATGCTTACAACAGGAGTTCCTTCTTTTATTGTTTCCCCAAGACCAGCCAGTAAAGCGCGGTTTACATAACCGCTTTGTGGCGCTGTAATGTAATACAAACCATTTCTAAGTCTGTAATTGGTATATTGGTTCTCCAGTTTGTTCACCTGAGCTTCTGTATCGTATTGCGTACTTAAAGCTGTAAACTTATCACTTCTCGATTTTGATATTTTTTCGGCATATTCGGCCGTAATTCTACTGATTTCAACTTTTGCGTTTATCAATTCGTTTTTGCTGCTCAGCAATTTATTCTCTTGCGTAATTACATACGCTTCAGATTCTTGCAGTTTTAATCTTTTCTGCTCGACATCTGTCATTGGTTTTAAACCTTCTTTATTCAAAGCAGTCGAACGGTCAAATTGCGTTTTTGCAATTCGAAGCTGTGTTTTTACCGCAACCAAATCCATACTGTCACTTTTTATTTTTAGCTGTGACTGACGAATTTTGTTTTGTGCCTGCTGCAGTTTCAATTGTCTTTCTGTGTTTAAAGACTGAGCCTGAACATCAAGAGAGTTTACTTTATCGCCATACGATTCTACAGCCATTTTTTTGGCATCTACTTGTTGTTTAGTATTGTCAACCAGATTAGGATCCAGATAATCTTCTTTGATCTCTGAAATATAAAGTATTGTATCTCCTTTTTTTACATAATCACCTTCTTTCACAAACCATTTTTCAATACGTCCAGCAATGGCATTATGAACCGTTTGCGGTCTTTGATCTGGCTTTAAAGTGGTAACAGAACCTGTCCCCGAAATATTCTGTGTCCAAGGCAGAAAAAGACAGGCAACACCAAAAATCAAAAATCCGATTATGACTTTGTTTAAAATTTCGTAATGAGGTCTTCGGGCAACGCTTGTAATCGATTTGTATTTGCCCGGCGTTATAAGTACGTTGTTATCTTTAGATAGGTTGAGCATGATTAAAGCTTTATGTCGTTAATAATTTTTCCGTCATCAATCGTAATCATACGACTGCATTTGCTTTTCCAAACATCATTTTTAGAAGTTACAATAACTGTCCAGTCGTTTTCGTCAGAAAGTAAAAAATCAACAATTTTACTCGAAGTAATTTCGTCCATTTTATCAACTGGGTCTTCCAAGAATAAGATATTTGGTTTACCTACAATACTTCTTGCCAAAAGAATCTTTTGAACATCAGAAGCAGAAAGTTCACGACCGCCGGGATGGATTTGATTCTCCAGTCCGTTCTCAAAAGTTTTAATGTACGGCGTTAGTCCAACATTATCTAAAGCCCATTTTAAATCATCACTATTTAGTTTTTCATTTCCAAAAACAATATTCTCGCGAATGGTTCCTGCAAAAAGTGTATCCCCTTGCAAAAGTGTTCCCGCCTGCGCTCTATACGTATCTTCGTTAAGGCGGTTCATATAATTATCCGTCACATACATAGCGCCGCTTTCAGGTTCTAAAACACCCGAAAGAAGTCGCAGCAAGGTACTTTTTCCTGCACCATTCGTTCCTGTAAGAATGATTTTCTCTCCCTGAGAGATTTTCAAATTAATATTCTTAAGGGATTTTTTATTGTGTTCTGGATAATTGTAACTGATACTTTCGGTTTCGATATTAATTCCTTTTTCTGTTTTGTCAGAAGTCTGCGGAATGCACGAAATTTCCATATCGGTCACCTGGCCAATTTTTTCGACAGAAGTCAATACATCATAGAAAGACTCCAACCCGAAGATGATTTTTTCTACCGAATTGATCAATAATACAATTACAATTTCAGCTGCTACGAACTGCCCTATGTTCATTTGGTGGTGAATTACCAGAAAACCACCGATCGATAATAAGGCAGCAGTAACAATTACTTTAAAAATAGTAAGCTGAATGTATTGTTTCTTCATTACCTGAAAGTGTTTTTCGCGGTAATTGACATAGCTAGTTACATAGCCGTCATTTCTTTCCAAAGCATATTCAAAAGCTCCTTTCCTGCGGAAACTTTCTCTATTTCTAGCAATTTCCTGAAGCCAAGCTGCAACTTTATATTTAAATTTTGATTCGTTCAAACTGGTTTCTAAACCGTCTTTGTACGAAAATTTAAAAATGACATATAAAATGACAATAAAAAGGAGTCCGATTACCATAAAGAAAGAATGGTAAAGCACCAATAAAATGATTCCGAGACCGACCTGAAGAAAAGCTGTACAGAAATCTAATAGAAGTTTAGCCGTTCCTTTTTGTACCATCAAAGTATCAAAAAAGCGATTTGCTTTTTCGGGAGCGTACTCCGAGTACATTTCTTTAAATTTAATCAAGGGCATTCTGTAGGCAAATTCAAATGAAGAACGAACAAAAATTCGCTGCTGCAAATTCTCTACAATACGCAGCTGCAAAATGTTCAGCACTCCTCCAAAACCAACGCCAACCGTCACTAGAAACACAAGAACGATCCACGAAACGCTCAGCTGTCCGCTTTGAATAAAATTAATAATAGCCTGAATTCCCAAAGGCAGAGAAAGATTTACTATCCCTGCAAACGCAGCATAGAAGATAATTTGATACACATCGCGCTTATCTAGCTGCAATAAGTTGTAAAATCGTTTGAATGGTGTCATGAATTTAAGTATAAATACAAGATTATTACATAGAATAAATATACGGCAAAAACCGCATTAATGGATTAAGATTTTCACCCTAATCCTTAAAAAACAAGTATTTATGAATTCAACCGAGGAGGCGGTATATCTATTTTCCCATGAAAACCAAACGAGAAGATTGTATTATCAATATACTTTTTCCCTTCAGATTCTTTTAAAAAATAAAAATTAGGCATCAGTGATTCTGATGAAACTAAATATTCCATTAAAGGAATTCCTTTAGCCAATTTAGCCGTTTTAGTATCTTTTGTTTTGTAGTCTTCCAATTCTTCTGGAACTCCATCACATTTAAAGATTTTTTTCAAGAAGTTGCAAGTAATGCCTTTTACGGTATAAGTTTCTGCGTTATCACTCAAGATTCTCCCAACACTATTAGAAATGTTTAAACTGCTAATTAGAAAATAGCCGACTAGTAACGCCTGAAGGCATTTACATAAAAAGCTATTTTTAATTTTGTTCAACATACTCTAAAAAAGGCTGAAAGTTTAACTAAATCACATTATTTTGATTCAAAATCCCAGTGATTTAAGGCGTTTATTTAATTTTTTCTGAGCGCGCAAGTTAGAGCCAATTTTTTTCTGGAACATTAAAATAACATTAGAATTTAGAATCATTCAAAACTTTAAAATTATATTAACAAGGCATTCTTACAGGGTTATCGGAATTATGTAAAGACCAATGGCAATTCTATTTTCCACAGATGAAATGTTCCTAGCGGAACATGGAAATATGCAAAAAAGCGGTTATCACATTTCGTGATAACCGCTTTTTTGCCTTACGCCAAGGAATCATTCCGTAGGAATCTTTCGTCGGTAGAAAAAGATAAAGAGCAATTACGTTTACGTTCCGTAGGAACATTTGATATAGCGGATTGCAAAAAATAACGTAAAATTCAAACGTTCCTACGGAATGTTAAATAACGATCATAATATATTTTCTACCGATAAAATGTTCCTACGGAACATAAAAATATAAAATAGAGGTGAAAATTATGATTACGAACTTTTCTCAAAATTAGAAACCCCTTTTTTAAGCCAATTCAAATATTCTTCAATATCTGGATTATAAGCCGATGTTTCGTTGAGTGTTTCTCCGTTATGATCAACTAGAACATAAAATGGCTGTGCATTGGTTTTGTAAGTCAGCGTCTGGAATTCGCTCCATTTCTGTCCTATATATTTTAATTTTTTCCCTGTTATCTGAGAAGTGACCTGCTCGCTCGGATTCAGTTCTCTTTTGTCATCTACATAAAGCGAAATTAAAACTAAATCGCCTTTTAAGATTTTCTGAACCTTTTCGTCAGACCAAACATTGTCTTCCATTTTACGGCAGTTTACACAAGCGTGACCAGTAAAGTCAATCATAACTGGTTTTCCGATCTTTTTAGCATATTGCATTCCCAAATCATAATCGGTAAAAGCCATTATGTTATGTGGGCCAAGCTCTGCTCCATCTGGCAGATTTTGCGTTACTTCTTTTGAAGAAGCATTATTTAATCCGTTTGGAATTTCGCTGTAATGCATTGGCGGCGGAAAACCACTGATCATTTTAAGAGGCGCGCCCCAAATACCTGGAATCAGATAAATGGTAAAAGCCAAAACCAAAACGCCCAGTCCTAATCTTCCAACGCTAATATTCGAAACTGGGCTATCATGCGGCAACTGAATTTTTCCGAACAAATAAAAAGCCAGCGTTCCAAAAATGGCAATCCAAATCGCTAGAAAAGTTTCTCTTTCCAGCCAATGCAATTGCAGAACCAAATCGGCATTAGAAAGGAATTTAAACGCCAAAGCCATTTCTAAAAATCCTAAAAATACTTTAACCGAATTTAGCCATCCGCCCGATTTTGGAAGCGAATTCAGCCAACCTGGAAAAGCGGCAAATAAGGTGAATGGCAAAGCCAAGGCCAAAGAAAAACCAAACATCCCGACAAAAGGCGCAATTCCGCCTCGCGAAGCCGCTTCTACCAGTAAAGTTCCGACAATTGGTCCCGTACAAGAAAAAGAAACAATTGCCAAAGCCAAAGCCATAAACAATATTCCGACAATTCCTCCTCTATCAGCTTGCGAATCAACTTTGTTTGCCCATGCATTTGGAAGCATGATTTCGAAAGCGCCCAAAAATGAAAACGCAAAAATCATTAAAAGCACAAAAAAAATCAGATTAAACCAAACGTTTGTAGAAAGTGCATTGAGCGAATCTGCTCCAAAAGCCCAAGTTACAACGGCTCCCAAAAAGATATAAATGGCAATAATGGCAATTCCGTAAAAAACGGCTTTTCTTATTCCTTGCGATTTAGTTTTACTTTGTTTGGTAAAAAAACTCACCGTCATCGGAATCATCGGAAAAACGCAAGGTGTTAGCAATGCTGCAAATCCAGAGAAAAACGACAATAAAAAAATCGTCCATAAACTTCTAGATTCGGTTTTAGGTTCTCTTTTTTGGATTTCTTTTTGAGGTATTTTTACAGTTTCAGCAGGAACAATTTCTTCTGTTTTTTCTTTTATTTCAGTAACCGAAGAATCTATTGCTTCTGTTTTTGTTTCTTCTTTTACAGCAGCTTCTATTAATGTTTTCGCTTTCGCGGAAGGGCTAATAGCAAACTCCAATTCGTCTGAACTAGGCGGAAGACAATTTTCATCATTACAAACCATAAATTCAACCTCAGCAATGATTTTAAAAGGTTTGGACGAAAGTATCTTAACACGCTGTCTAAAAGTGGTTTCTTTTTCAAAAAACTTAATCTGCATTTTAAAAACAGGATCGTTAACCGTTTTTCCTTTTTCTTCTTTTACAGCATCGGTTATCTGAAAATCTGCGCTTTTTATAAAATTAAAATGAGTTGGAATCGGTCCTCCGTCTGAAACTTCCTGACTGTATAAATGCCAGCCCGATTCTATAATGGCTTTTGCCTGCAATTCGTATTCAGTATCAGAAATTTTCTCGACACTGGTTTTCCATTTTATGGGATTGTATATCTGAGCCTTTACGAATATGGAAAACAGCAGGAAAAAGCCCAGTAAAAAAATATTCTTTTTCATGGGTAAAAATCTTTAAAAAGAGGGTTGAATAGCAAAAAACAACCCTCTAAGTAATCCGCTATACAAACTAAATTGCTTACTAATTCAAAATAACTATTTGATAGGGAAATACAAATTAAACTCTAGTAAATAAAGGGGTCAGATTATTTTAATGGTTTGAAAACGACTTCCATAGAATCAGCTTTATCTAAAAATGAATTAGCAAATTCTTTAATGTCTTTTGCAGTGATGCTTTTTACAATATCAACATAAGTTGCTGGGTCATTCATATCGTAAGCATTCTCAAAATAATTATAAATCAAGTTCATGCTATAACTATTGAAATTTTTGCTGTCTTCTCTCGATTTTAAATAGTTAGTTCTTGTTTTCTCAATGTCTTCAGCAGCGATTTCTCCTTTCTTGATTTTATCAATTTCCTGATACACAATTGGCAGTAAATGTTCTACTTTATCAGCATCGCAATCAAAATTGATCTGAAGGTTTGCTTTAGAAATTGGAAGTTTATCAATGCTCCCTTTTACTTGCGCGCCGTAAGTTCCGCCTTCTTTTTCACGAAGACTTTCAGTATAACGCAAAGTCAGCACATCGCTTAAATAGGAAACCAAGATTCTGTTTCTTTGAGAAAAAGCAACATCTTTTAAAAAGGCAATTCGAACAGAACTTTTTGGCGTTTCCATTTTAATGAAAACATCTCGATCAATTTTATTTGATGTCCATTTCGGAATATCTGTTTTAAATTTTTCTTTACGTTTAATTCCGTTTATACTTGCAATATACTTTTCTAACAAAGGTTTTAAAACTTCTGGCGTAACATCTCCAACAATATAAAATTCGAAGTTTGAAACATCTGCAAAACGATCCTGATAGAAAGCTTTCATTTTATCAAAAGATAAACCGTCGATATATTTTTGATTAAATGGCTGTACTCTCGGGTTGTTTTTTCCATAAACCACAACAGATAAACTATCATCCATTTTTGCATTGATATCATTTGCTCTGTTTTTAAGCGAATTTTCTAGTCTTTGCTTTAACAGTGCATACATCTGATTGTCAAATCTTGGCTGCACAAAACGTAAATGAACCAACTGCATCATCGTTTCGATATCTTTTACATTTGCAGCACCCGAAACGGTTTCTTTAAGCGAGCTGATACTTACAGAAGAATTGGCAATTTTTCCTTTTAAAACTTTATCTAAATCAACATTCGAAAGTTCGCCAACTCCAGACATCATGGCCAAAGTTGTCGTACGTCCAATTGACGGAAGATCTTGCGGTTCGTACAATGAAGTTCCGCCAAAACTTTCGGCTTTAAGCTCGACTTCTTTTTTGTTTTTATCGGCAAATTTATAGTGCACTTTTACGCCGTTGCTCAATACAAAAGTGGTAGCATTGATTGCCGTTTCTTTTTTCTCTGAAACAATTTTTCCTGAATTGATTTTCAGATTTCCTAAAAGTGTTTTTCCTTCAAAAGTATCCACATAAGGCTGTAACGAAGCATCATTTTCAGCTTTCTGAATAATATCAAAAGCTTTTTCCTTCGTTAAGTTATTTTCGCTTTCTACACCTGTAACCGCTACAACGCGATTTTGCGCCGTATATAACTTACTGATTTGTTCTTGAAGAATTTTGGTATCTAGATTTTTCAAAATGCTTTTAACCATTTCAAATTCTGCTTTAGGATCGGCAATAACTTCATGATCTAGATAATCATCTTTTACCATTCCGATAACATCTTTATGCGAAATCTCATTTAGCTTTTCTAAGTAATTTTCGTAACCCGAAATGTTTTCTGCAACAGCCCTTTCGATTTCTCCTTTAGAAAAACCAAATTTATACGCACGAACCCATTCGTTCATTACCATTGCAAAAGCTTCGGCTTGTTTTTCTGGCTTTGGAGAAACATTCAAAATCCAAATATCATTTAAACGAGTATAGTTTTGATATCCAATTGAAGCACTTTTAAATGGGCATTCTTGTTTCTGCGCCAGTTCTGCCAAACGATTATTTAGGATAGAAAAAGCAAGGCTTCTTTGAGTAGATTTTTCTAATTCAGCATAAGTATTTGTTGATTTTTCAGCTGTATGACGAATCATAAAACTAATGTTTGAAGCTGAAATTTCTTTGTCTAAAGCCAATTTAAAAGTTGGTTCTACTCTTTCTGGAATCGCGATTTCAAAACGCTTTTTAGGATTTACTGGTGTCGGAATATCCGCAAAAAGTTTTTTGATTTTTGCTTCAATTTCATCTGCATTGATATCTCCTACAATTGCGATCGCCTGCAAGTCTGGACGATACCAATCTTTATAAAAATCTTTTAAAACTTGATATTTGAAGTTCTTTACAATGTCCATATCACCAATTGGCATGCGGTCTGCATAAAGCGAATTGTTGTAATAATACGGCGCTAACTGATTGTAAATTCTAGCTCTTGCATTTTGTCTCGTACGCCATTCTTCGGTAATTACACCACGTTCAGCATCTATTTCTTCATTTGTAAGTGATAAAAAATTAGACCAATCGTGCAAAACCAATAAACAAGTATCAATAACTCCACCATCTTTTGACGGAATATTGTCTAGGTTGTAAACCGTTTCGTCTGTGCTTGTATATGCATTGATATTTCTCCCGAAAACAGCTCCTTGTTTTTGAAGCGTATTCAAGATTCCTTTCCCTTCAAAATGTTTCGTTCCGTTAAACGCCATGTGTTCCAAGAAATGCGCCAGACCTTTCTGCTGGTCGTTTTCTAAAATTGAACCAACGTTTTGAATGATATAATAACTCGCCGTATTTTTATTGACATCTGTCGGATAAATATAATACGTCATTCCGTTTGGCAGCACTCCTTTTTTTATTTTCTGGTTGACTGCAATTGGATCTGTTGCTTTAAAGTTTTGCGCTTGCGCGAAAGTTAAACTTCCGATAAAAAGCAGTAAAACTGATATTTTTTTGCTGTATTTCATAAAGCTATTAATTAACCTTTCAATAATTTGTCCAGTTGTTCTCTCAACTCTGGATTTGACGGACGAAGTGCATCTGCATTGATAATGTTTCCTTTTGGATCAAACAATAAAAATCTCGGAATTGCATTTACATCATAGTTTTTAGCTACATCAGAACTAAAATCTTTATCAGCCATTAACTGAATTCCTTTTAATTGTTCTTTGGTAACGTAATCTTTCCATTTTTGAGCATCTTTTGGTTTATCTAACGAAAGACTTACAAAAACAATATTTTTTCCGTGATAATCTTCTTCGATTTTTTTCATGTGAGGAATCTCAGCTTTACATGGTCCGCACCAAGTTGCCCATAAATCGATGTACACAAATTTACCTTTAAAATCTGAAAAGGAAACCGGTTTATTGTTAATGTCATTGTATGTAAAATCTAAACCTTTCTGCCCTACACTTTTATGAAGCACTTTTTCATATTCTAATAAAAATGCTTTGCTCGCATCAGAAATCATAAAAGGTTTAATGCTTGGCGCAACTTTTTCGTATTCTTCAATTTTCATTTTAGAAGTTGCAACTTCTTCACGAAGATAGGCATCTTTTAAAGCTGGATCTGTAATATGAGTAATTGCTTCTGTTAAATCTAAACGTTTTGGTTTCTCACCACCATTAATGGTTACATAGAAAAAATAATTGGTCATCAAAGAAACTCCATTTGCTAATTTCAACAAATCTGGATCTGTAAATTTCTTGTCTGTCATCCAGGTTTTGATTACCGCTGGGCGGTCGTCTTTGTCTGGGAATGCGGTTCTTGGCATTCTGAAAAAAGTGTACGTTAGTTCTTCTACATCTGTTGCAACAGCTAATTTTAATAATTTATTGAAACTAGCATCTTTTGTTTTAATCGATTTTGAAAATTCATCTGCTTTAGCAAGACCTTTATCAATAAATGGATAAAATTGCACATACGTGATATTTTCACCCAAACGGGCAAAAGGAGCAAACTCATTGTAGATTTCGTTTGCTTTTTGTACCAAAGCATTTTGTCCAATATTTTTTCCGCTTAAAACATAACTTGTTTGATTTACCGCCAAATTAATGTCCAATTTAGGTTCCAGATACAAACGAATTAATTGTTTTCTGCTTTTAAATTGCCCGTAATCTACATAATAAAAGCCAGCAGCTGAAACTGGTGTCATAAAGCCGAATTCCCCCAGCGAATTAACTTTTGCGGTAGCAGCAACGACTGGCTTTCCATCTTCAACATTGTAAAGTGTAACTTCTTTTGCTTTGAAATCTGGAATTGAAATTGTTCCTCTAATTACTGCATATTCTGAAAGATTTGCAGCAAAACTCATTTGAACCATGATGAAGGTAAAAATGAAATAAAAAATGTGTTTTTTCATTGTTTCTTTGTTTTTTGGTTGATAGTTTTAAATTGAAATTCTCATGGATTGATCTCCTTGTTCTATAATAAAATCTTTGCTTTCTTTAGTTTCTTTCAGCTTTTTAAGAATTTCAGGATTCAATAAATCCTTGGTCTCAAAATCATTGATTTGTGTGACTTTTGCGCCAATTTTTACTTTTTTCAAATCTTCATTCTCCTGATCTATAATTCTTTTTACCAAAAGATTCTGATTTTCGTCAAACTCCAAAATGAGTCCGCTTAAATAAAAAGAAGACGCTTTTTTGAAATTTTTGTTTGGTTCTAGATAAACCGTTTTATCCAATAAATTGATTGTAAAATTGAAACGTCTTATTAAGTCGATTCCGAGAGAACCATCGGCAAAAGCCCAGTTTTTATTTGCTTCGTCATATTCCTGCAAAGCAATTGTTACGTTTGGAAAATTGTTTCCGTTTAAACCGACATTTGGAATAGCGCCACCAACAATTCCCGTTTGTTTCCCTAAACTGAAATTGACCGATTTATATTCGGTTTTTAAACTTGCTTCGAGATTATTTTTATGGTTGAAAGGTCCGTAAGCTATAAGATCGTAACCTGCTCCAGTATCAAAAGTGAAACTGCCATCGACTGTTTTTTTATCTTCAAAGGTCAGATTCATTTTTACTACCGGAAGTCCCGATTTATAATCAAAAACTAATGGCTTCGCTTTTCCCCAATACTTAAAATTTCCGAAATTGTACAAGTCAATTGTCATCGTGTCAAAATTCACCGATGTGATAAAATTCCTCAACAAGTTTGCACCAAACAATCCGTCGTAAACGCCATGTTTTGGAAAAATAACCAAACCTTGATTTTTCAGAACTTGATCGCCAATATAAATGGTATTATCTGCAGAATAATCCACTTGCTGACTTCCGCCAACTACAGATGCCGATTTACTTTTGGTAACGACAACTCCAGCTTTGTAAGCGCTGTCGGGGTTGAGCGCCATTCCGTCGGCACCCGTATCAAAAAGCATTAAAAATTCGCGGTCGCCTTTGTTGAGTTTTATTTTAATGGCGATTCCGTTTTCGATAATTTGAAACGGAATGCTTGCTATTTCTTTTACTTGCGCATGTCGGTCAACTCTGTATAAAGAATCAAAAAAAGTCACGTACAGCATTTTATTTTCTGAGTTGAAAACAATTTGAGACGGCTTTTTTTCTTTTCCATTAAAACAGAAATCTACCAAGACAAAAATTTCATTTTTAATCGCGACAGATTTTCCAATCTGAATTGAGTCTAAAGCTGGAAATGCTTTAAAAATACTATTCAGATAAAATTCGTTCGAAGAAGCATCTCCAACGCCAACGGTAAATTGCGGCGCTAGAAGATCCTTAATTTCATTATAATTTTTATTCTGAAAAGCTTTTTCGAAAGTTTTAATAGATTTCTGAATGCTGTTTTGAGCCTGAATCGTACAGCCAAAAATGAATATTAAAAAGAATAGTATCTTTCTCATATCGAATTACTTTTGTGCTGTATTTGGTTTCACTACAACTTTTTCTACTCCAAAATCTTTCAATAAAATACCCGAATATTTTGCAAATTCTTCAGGCGTATAAAGTTCTTTGGAGTCATTTACCAATTCTGTAAATCCTTTTAAATCGTTCTTTTTTTCAAACTCTTTTTTCTTACGCTGTAAAATACCGAATACATGAGTTGTCACATTCCATGTTCCGTAATCTTTTGCTAATTTTTTACTTGCTAAAAGAAATGGATCATCGTATTGTTTACCAACTCTTAAACCTGTAATAATTACAAAAGAAATTTCATCAGAAGCATCTTTAGATTTTAAATACGTATCGATAACATCAAATTGAACATTTCTTTTTCCGTTTAAATACGCTTCTTTGTAAAAATCAGGATAATCTTTTTCTTGAATTTCTGGGCTATACTTTTTGAAATTTCCTTTTTTGGCAGCTTCTTTTGCATTTTGAAGCAGTACAGTAAATTGCTCTACATTATGAAAACCGCCTGCAATGTCAATTATTTTTCCATCGGCATTCATCAATAAAAAAGTTGGAAATCCTGTAACGCCATATTTCATGCATAGCTTTTTACCGATTTCTTCTTTCAAAATATCCGATTTGAAAGTGACAAAATCAGCATTTAAAACTGCAGCAACTTTTGGATCTGGAAATACTTCTTTGTCCATTTGTGCGCATGGCATACAGCCTGTAAAATACAAATCGACAAAGATCAATTTTTTCTCTGTTTGTGCTTGTTTTTTAGCTTGTTCCCAACTTTCTTGAGTGGATTGCGCTTGTACTTTTAAGGCAATAGACGGACAGGCAAGCAGCAGAACTGCGCTTGCAATTTTAAAAAAACGTTTCATAAAATGTGGTTTTTAGAAACCGAATGAAGAATGAATTTTACACTTCATTCGGTTTTGTTTTTAGGTTTTATAATTATCTAACTCGATACGTAACATCAACAATTTTGCATAAGCCTGAATAACTGTTAGCAAGAATCAAATCTCCATTTACAGGTGGTACTGTATACAATTCTAATTTTCCTGTTGTGCTGTAAGACCCCACAATAAGTTTGTTGACAATTTCTTTTTTCCCTCTCCTGTTGAAACCTATATAAGTAATTTCGTCAGCTCCTTTATCCAACATCAATTTTGCAGATTGCGTTCCGCTATCATATTCATACAATTTGTTTCCTACAGTATAAAATAAATAACCAGTGTCTGGACTTACGGCAAATTTTGTTGCTTTATCAAAATCTGGTGCATTTAGAATTTCTTTATAATACGTTTGTGCTAAAGTTGGTGAAAAACGAAGCAAGTGATATTTTCCTGTTGTAAGATTTTTTAGCACAGCAAAACTTTCCCCTTGATTATAATCGGAACTCGTCATATACACCAAATCACAATTAGTTTTATTCCAATCTAAAACAGTTGAAGAACCTACAAGCGGCGGCATTGCGGAACAAGAACCTTTTGAGTCATTAAAACGTAAAAAACGATGTAAATCTCGATCAAAAAATACTGGATTATACGGTGACGATACGACACTTTCTGCTATAAAAGGTGCTGCGTAAAAGCTTTTGGGTTCTGTTTCCACTTTATTTTGCGGCAGCCCATATCTAACTTGCGTTGCTCTATTATAATAATAAATATTTCCATTGCTGTAAAGAAAGTTTTGACTTCCTAAACCAACGGCTTTCATAAAATCGACACCAAAATTATTTGGAAGCGCACCGCCAATTGTTTCATAAGCTATATTCTGGGTTGGAACCCAGCCGAAAGAATCAGGATCAAGTCTTGCCGTTCCAGATTCTGATGCCGTAACGTAAATACCATATGTAGGAGAAGTAGTTGGCACTGCCGATCCAAAACAATCTACATCTACTGCTTTTCCTTCTAGTTTTAATGCTGATCCAGAATAAGCTAAAACATCGTTTATGATACGAATACTTGCTCCTCCAGGAATTAGAGACACCATATCTAAACGTGCTTTTCCGTCTACATCACCAACAATCATCCAGCCTTCGTAAATAGAAGAAACTACATTTAAGGTAAAAGGTTTTTGCTGCCATCTTACACCTGTTACTTTATCTTTTATAAAATAATAAACGGTATATTTTGCAGGTGGCAACTTTACAACATCATCATAATCTTTTGTTGTTGCTATAATTGTTCTAGATTCTGATGCTATTTTACTTGGGTTAACTGCTACCCATTCATATTCATAGCGATCTGGATTGCTGCCATCATCCATCGTTGGATTTAAATCTGGTTTTATTAGGAACGGGTCGCCATTATAAATTATATATTCTTCTTCAATTCCTTTAACATTTAATTCATTTATAGCATTATAATCATAAGTCCCTTCATCGCTTACGCAGCCCCAGTTTAGAAACAGCAGTAAGAAAAGGGCAAATTCTATCTTTATATTTTTAAACATGATAGTATATTTTTAAATTAAATAATTGATTTAATTAAGGAAAAAGCATTTCGGTGCCATTTTCTTCATAAACTGTATTTCCAGATGCTTTTTGTTCTGCCAAATAACGTTTCATGAAATTTTGATAGTACTGCATCTCTGGAATTGATAAACCTACAGCTGATGATGATGGTGCCTGGTTAAAAATTATCGGATCTAAATTCATCAGATCACACATCAAGAAAAATTTCTTTGCTGAAAATGTCCCTAAAAAACTTACCACCCAACCCTTTGGCTGTGATAATAAATCATCAAACGTTAATTCAAATTGAATAAAGCTCATTGTTTTCTTTGTCAAAACGTTGATAACTTTAGTTTGCATTTCGGTTTTAAAAAATTCATTTCCTTCTAAGTTAAAAACTAGAGAAAATGCATTTTTTTTCATATCGGGAGTTCTCTTAACTAACACTCTAATGGTATCAACTACTTTTCCCGCCGGAATAATTATTTTATCTGGTATTGTAAAATGGGTATCCTTTATTGCTGTACTTGATGGATCTATTGCAATTTTTACTTCTCGGTCAACATTACTCGCTTTTCCTTGAACTGCAATAGGAATTTTAAACAAACGTTCAGTAATAACAGGATTGTCTAAACTAAAACTTAGACCAATACTATCTGTTAATACTTTTGCTCCATTTAGGGAAACATAAGAAACCACTGCTGGAGAAAAATAGATATTATCTTTGCCGCTGTAGGTTTCTATTTCTTCTTTAGTGCAAGATGAAAATCCTGTAATAATAAGAAGCGTAATACTTAAAATCAATATTTTTTTCATGCTATACCTTTTTTAGTTTTGAAAATTAGTTTCAGATTCTGGCAATGGCACAATGTATTGCAAAGCCCCCATAGAAACATTTCCTGATGCCGCCGAACCATTCGGAATTGCTGTAGTATTGTTTCTTTTGTAATAGAAAAAAAGTTGCCCTTCACCGATAAATTCTTTTCGGTATTCTTTGGTAATTTCTGTCGCCAATACAGCATTTGCAGCCAGATTGGTTAAGCCTCGATTGAATCGAAGAGTATTTAAGTAAGCTACTCCGTCGGCAGGAACTGCAGCCGTTTCTGCAGCGATCAGATACATTTCTGAAAGCTTAAACATCGGAATCTGTAAACGAAATGCCCTCGTTTTATCTGATACATCTTCATACTTGAAAAATGTTTTCTGAGTTTTTCCTCCAACAATTGGAATTTTCCAACTTGGCAGGCTTCTGTAATCATTATCATTAGATTCAAAAACTGCATTTATTCTATTTAATAAAGGAGCATAGATTTTGGTATCTTCTAAATTTGAATCGTATAAATCTCGTTGTTTGTTATATAAAGTATAATCGCTTACTGAAAAAAAGTTTTCTGACGAAAAAGTACGATCAGGATTAGATGCATTTGTTGCGTCTAAAAAAGTAGTCCATGGAAAAAAGGTTGTGTTTTTGGTAAAGGTGATTACTTCATTTGCAACCGCAGAAGCACCAGCTTTATCACCCGAATATAAAAGAACGCGCGCTTTTAAACATTTTACAGCCAAATAATTCATTCGTTGTCCGCGATTTTGAGAATAATATGGATTAGCATCAAATGCCGTCGAAGCATTATATTTTCCATTCGTAAGTATTGGATCATTTGCTAATAAAGTCAGGGCTGCATCAAGATCTGCAATTATTTTAGCGATTACGTCTTTAGCAGGCAAAAGCGGATTGGTGCTTGTTACAAATGAATCGTAATACGGAATTGATGGATCTGCAGGAGCAACTTTATAAATTGGTCCATACAATCGAAGCATATCAAAATGAATCATCGCACGAATTGCAGTTGCCTCTCCTTTTAACAAATCAGCTTTTTCAATAGAGATAACTTCTGAATGCTCAGTAATGCTTTCCATAAATTTATTGACAGTTAAAATCGTCGTAAAAGCACTTTGCCAAATAGCACTGAATGTTGCTTTGGGAGAATTTTCAGCGTAAGCATAAATTGACATTTTATTTTTAATATGAGATCCTGACATATTATACTGCTGTCCTAAAATCTCTACAGCATCCATAGTAAGCTGTCTCCCATATAAATTACTTCCAGCCAACTGAAGATAGATTCCATTATGTGCATTTAGAATTCCAGCTTCGGAACTATACGTTTGATCTTCTAAAATTTTGTCTTGTGGCACTACATCCAAAAAGTCACTGCAGCTTGCTATGGTTAGCGATGCAAACAAAAGGAATGTAATTTTATATAAATACTTATTCATAATTTCTTTATTAAAATGATAAATTAAGACTCAAAGAATATATTCTTGAAAAAGGATAATCTATACCTCGTTCTGCTTTAATGGTTGAAACACGGAAGAATTCGTTTGCTAAAGCATTAAAACCTAAAGCTGTAAGTCCAGCTCTTTTTAACCAAACTTTATCCGTTACACGATATCCTAATCGAATAGATTCTCCAGAGATATAATCATCTTTCTGAATGAATCTTGAAGAAATAGGTGTCGAATTTGTCATACTAATTGCCTTAAACTGTGCAATCTGTCCTGGTGTAGTCCAGCGATCTGTAAAAGCTCTAGCGTCTTGGTTATCAAAAATATTCTCTTTCGAAATGTTTTCAACTTTGTCATACAATGCACTATTAAATCGTTCAGCGCCAAAACTGTATCGTACAAATAGTCCAAAACTAAAACCTTTGTAACTTAAATTTGTTGAAACAACTCCTGTTGCCGTTTCTCTAGAATTTCCCATTACTACCTCGTCTTTTTTGTCAAGAATAAAAGTAGTCTGACCATTTTTCTTTAAGAAAACTTCCTTTCCTGTTGCTGGGTCAATTCCTAATGAAGGCACGGCCCAAAGATCATTACTACTGGCGCCATCATAATATCTTGTCAAGCTGGTTGTTTTCTGAGCAGCATCATTTAAAGAAGATAATGCGTTACCAAAACCACCTAGTTCATTATCTCCTGTAGTTCCCATTAAGCCAATTCCCCAGATAAAATTTCTGTTCAAATCATAGATGAAATTGTAGTTCATTTTTAATTCTAATCCTTGTGTTGTCAAATAACCAACATTCAAAGGATAATTATTAACTCCTGAAGAAGCTGCAAGATTAATGGCTACAATCTGTGGAGAAGTTTTACGTTTGTAAGCTCCCAAAGTCATTGTAAATCTATTTCTAAACATTGCCAGATCTAGTCCTAAAGACAAATCTTTGGTTCTTTGCGCTTCTAAATCTGGATTTGAAATTTGAGAAATGGATAATCCTGGTCCAAAAACATTAGTATTTGGGTTATAAGCGTATACATCATAAGAAGCAAAACCTACCAAATTCTGGTTTCCAGTTTGTCCGATATTGGCACGTATTTTAAAAATATTGACAATATTTTCATTCATTTTAAACTCATTATTCAAATTCCATCCAAAACCAACTCCCCAATAAGGTGAATATTTTTTGTTAGTTCCAAAGTTGGTTGCTCCCGAAATTGTCTGCGTAAAATCGAATAAAAATCGGCGGTCGTAAGCGTAATTAATTTGGTTTGTCAAGTCGACATTTCGAATTAATTCAGTAAAAATTTCTGGTTTACCATTTGGTTCATACCCAAAAGCAAATGAAGGATTTCCAGGAACACCAAGAGGGAAACCTCTTAAAAATGATTCATAAGAATTGTTTTTTGTCTCTGAAGCCGACGCTCTAATGGTGTAATTGAAAGAATGAACACTTTTAAAAACATTCGAATAAGTAGCCCCAAGATTAGCGTTCCATTTATCTGTAATGGCTTCATATCGGCTATAAGTTCCTTTTTCTGTTGCAATATTATTGACAAAACGAGTGTCATCTGGAGAAACAAAAACGGTATTGTAATTATTCAATCTTGAAACCGATAAAGCTCCTGTTGCCTTAATATGCGAACTGACGTCATAATTAATAGCAAAATTATTTGTAAAATTAAAATCGCTTCCCTTATCATAACTTGGCAAAAAGACATTGTAAAGCGGATTTGGAGCGTGATTTACAACAACAGACTGGTTTGCTGGAATTGGCAGTGAAGTTCCGTCTAGATAACGGGTTATTACTCCATTCTCATTATATTTTGGATAATATGGACTTGCTTTTGCCCAAATATCAAATGTTCCGTATGGAGATTCCTGATTTGTTCCTCCCGAAATAAAAAATTGATTGTTAAGGCTAAATTTACTTTTTCTATAAGTCAAAGTGGTATTATATCCCCAAGTATCATGCTCAGAACCTTTCATTGTTCCCGTCAACGTTTTGTAGTTTCCGGCAATATTGAATCTAAATTCATCAGAACCTCCTCCAAAATTCAAACTATGCCCAGAAGTAATTCCCATCTGAATTGGTTCATTCAGCCAATACGTATTTACCCCACGTCTTACTGCGGCCAAACGTCTGTTGTATTCTTGATCCCATTTGTATTGTGTTGCTGCCGAAGCACCATCGCCTGCATAATAAGCATTGGATAATCTTTCAAATTCTAATTTTTGCTCTGCATTCATTAAGTTGTACACGCTCAAATCAGCCAATTCATACGATGAATTGTACACATAATTAAACTGCAATTTTCCTGGAATAGGTTTGTTGGTTTCGATAACTACCACACCATTTGCAGAACGAGAACCGTACAATGCAGTCGAGGCAGCATCTTTTAATAAAGTGATACTGGCAATTCTATTAATATCTAAATCGACAACCTGCTGTAAAGTAGTTGGAAATCCGTCCAAAATAAACAAAGGCTGATTTGGATCATCTCTAAACTGACTGTCAACCTGATTGGCTGTTAAACTCGTCTGTCCTCTCACCTCGATTGTTGGCAGAATATTTGGGTTTGAACCTGCTATATTATTATTAACAACAATGAAAGACGGATCTAATGATTTTAAAGCCTGAACTGCATTTTGCGTAGAAATCTGTCTTAATTCTTCTCCCTTAAAAATAGTTACAGCACCAGTTATCAATTCTTTTTTACGAACTGTAACCCCTGTATTTACAACAACTCCTTCAAGCTCTTTTCGTTCTTCCTGAAGTTTTATATTGATTATTTTTCTATTATTAACCTCAATAATTTGTGCACGATGTCCGATATAAGTAAAGAGAATTTGTCCATCATCTGGAGCTGTAATGGTATATTTACCATCAAAATCAGTTTGAGTGGCAGAACCTGTGCCTTTTACTTTGATGTTTACACCTGGAATAGGCTCTCCCTTATCATTGGTAACCGTTCCTTTAATTTCGATTATTTTAGACTGAACGACAACTTTCTCAGCTTTTCGTTCTTTTACAATAATCGTATTTCCAGCAGAAAAGCTAAAATCAAAATCTTTATCAGAAAAACTGGCTTCCAATAAATCATTCACTTTAATTTTTCCCTTTTTTAAATGTACTTTAGGTAATTTTTTAAATAAATCTTCCTGATAAATAAAAGTATAGTTGGTCTGTTTTTTAATAATGTCAAAAACTTCGTCAACAGATACTGTTTTATCAGCTGTAATTACAACTTTCGTGTTTTGTGAAAATAGATTTACGGGAGAAAAACCAAAAATTGTAGTACAAAACAAGAAGATAAAAGTTCTCATAATGTTAATAATTAGCCGCTTTCTAAAATAGAAATAGGCACTGGTTAATTTAAATTTCATAAATTTACATGTTAATTGGTTGGTTGGTTAATAAAACTGACTTACTGGTTGATACACAGAAAGGGATAAAGCGCAGTACGGTGAGAGGTCTAAACTTTAATCCCTTTTCTTTTTTATTTGATTATAATCTTATTGTCTTTTTTCTCATAGGCATTAATAAAATTAATATTCTTGATCGTGGTTAATATGTCTTCTAATTTCTGATTCTTATTTAAAACCCCATTAAACTTAACATTGCCAAGCGCTGGATCTGCAAATACAATATCAACATCGTACCATCTTGATAATACTCTCGCAATATCTTTTAAAGGCATTCCTTTAAACACAAATAATCCTTTTCTCCAAGAAATTTCATTGTAAACGTCTACTTCAGAAACACTAATATTTCCGTTATATTCTGTTATTTTAGACTGTTGGCTCGGAGTCAGAATTTGCTTTTTAGCGGCATTGCTCACAGCAACAACTCCTTCTACCAAAGTGGTATAAATTGCAGGTTCGTCTCTGTAAGCCTTAATATTAAATTCGGTTCCTATAACCTCAACATTCTGCTCTTGGGTTTTCACTTTAAATCTTGAACCTTTATGTTTGGTGCTTGGCGATACTTCAAAATAAGCTTCTCCATAAACCAATTCCACTTGTCTGGTTTGACCGTCAACAAAAGCAACCGGATATTTTAATTGCGATTCAGAATTCAGCCAGACTTTGGTGCTGTCCGCCAGCTGTACAAAAAACTGTCCGCCTCTCGGAATCGTTAAAAGGTTGTTGGCGATTGCCGCAGATTTTCCATTCGAATTGTAAACCAATTTTTCTCCGTTACTCGAAGCATTTCCTTTTGTATATGATTTTCCTTTTTCTAATGCAATTACAGAACCGTCTTCTAGAGTCAGAGTCGCTTTATCACTTCCGATTAAGATTTCTTTATGCGCGACTTGCGGAGTTTCAATTTTAAGCGGATTTGTTTTGCTTATTATTAATGAAATAGAAATCAGTAATAATAACGACGCCGCCATAGCAGTAAGTTTAAAAGCTGTTTTGGTATAGAATGGCTGAATTGATATTATTGGAGTTTCTTCAGATTGAATGGCGTTTTGAAGACGGGTTCTCATTTTGAGTTCAAGTTCATCTTTAGATCCCAAAGTTTCGTCCCAATCCTTATCGGTTTGGAAACTTTCGTAATAATTCAATAATTTATTATTCTCCTCGAGATTGGTATCACCGGAAAGATATCTATTTAGTAACAGTAAGAAATCCTCTTTTTTCATTTTTTATTGTATTATTTCGGGAGTATATGAGATAAGTAACCAAAAAGGAATATACCCCCTAGTCCAAATGGTATTTTTTTTTGTTTTTTTTTGAAAAAGAATTAAAAAAGAAGAAAAACCACACATCATCAACCCAACCACTGCATTTTTAATTTCGCTAAAAGATATTTTTTGAAAGCCATAAAATCATTGCCATGCTCATGCTTTCGCCCATAGAAGAACGAATCGTATGCAATGCTTTTGTAATATGGTTTTCGACTGTTTTTGTAGAAATATTAAGTCGTTCGGCAATTTCTTTATGGCTCAATTGTTCCTCGCGACTCAGTTTATAAACAGCTTGACATTTTTCCGGAAGCGATTCAATTATTAAATTCAGCTGTTGCATCAATTCGTCGTGCATTAACTGCGTCTCTGGAGTTGTAGACAAGAAACGTTTTTCTAAATCATCAAAAAGTTCAACGTGAACTTTGTCTTTATTTTTTCTCAAATGATTAAAAACCTGATATCTCGCACAGGCATACATATACCCTTTTAACGAAATATGAATTTCGATTTTTTCGCGGTTATGCCAAATGTTCATAAAAATATCCTGAATGATATCTTCGCACAATTCTTTGTCTTTAATGACATTGTAAGCAGACATAAAAAGAGCCTGCCAAAATTTATTATACAATTCTGTCAATGCCAATTCATCGCCGTCGCGAAGACGATCGATTAAAATCTGATCCTGATTTAAGATGGAATTTGGCAATGATGGCAGTTTATGGAGATTGAATAATTCGCAACAAACTTAATAAATTCCGTCAATAATCCTAATTTGTTCTCAACAACACCCTTTTATCTTTGCAATAAACCTTAATTCTACAAATGGCATAACTTTGTGTATTTTTCAATTCTAACTATCAAACTACTTTATTTTTTAAGCTTAAGCGAGATTCGTGATTAAAATAAAATGAATTTTTTAAAATATTAGATTTAAATCACTGTTGCGTTAAAATTGTATTTTTATTAAATTTCAAAAAAATGACGTAGCCAATTTCCTTAAATCTAAAATTGAGTTTTTTTCAAGCTTTATTTTTTAACTCAAAATTTCTTAATTAAAAAAAATGCTGTTTCTGATTTCTTATCTTAAGTCAAGGTCATAACTTTTTCATAGCCATTACATTTGAGAATTATTAACCTAAAACTCTAATTGAATTTATGAAATCATCAATCTATCTCAAAGTATTACTTTTTATTGTCGGACTTATTGGTTTTTCAATTGGTATTGCGTTACTATTTTTTCCAATAACTTTTGAAGCTTCCGCTGGCATTTATCTTAATAGAAATGATTTTAGTTTATTAAGCGAAATCCGTTCTTCGGGCGGAACGCTAATTGCTTTTGGAACTGTAATTGTCTGGGGAGCGTTCAAGCCTTCGTCTACAAAAATTTCTCTGCAAACGGCAATTTTACTGTATTTCGCTTACGGATTTTCAAGATTGTATGCCATAGTTATAGACGGAATTCCGAGTCCCACAATTTTAAATGCGGCGATTTCCGAAATTACAATCGGAATTATTTGTACTGGATTTTATTTTAAGTATAAAATTTAGAAACGGATAAAACGGATTCGCTATTGCGAAGACACGGATAAAAAACTTATTTTTAAAATCTGCGTTTTCGCAATAGCGAATCCGTTTTATCAGCGTTCAATTGCAACATCCATTTTAAAAAAAACTTATCTCTGTACTACTCTTTTCCTAATCCTGCTCAATGATTCGGGCGTAATGCTCAAATAACTAGCAATATGAACCAGCGGTATTCGGTTTAAAAAATTAGGATTTGATTTCATAAATTTCAGATAACGTTCTTCGGGATTGTAATTATTTAGCAAAGCAATATACCGTTCTGCTTTTCGATAATCTGAAACCATGATTAGTGAAGTTATATGCTCTAAAATTGGACTTTTTAACTGCATTTCCAATTCTTTCTCCCGAGTACCGCTTACTAAAATGGTATCTTCTAAACATTGAATATTAAATTCAGATGGCTTTCCATCTAAGTAACTCGAATAAATTACCATTGGCATTTCTTCGATAAAAAAGCCAGAAGTTTTTTCGGCATCATCAATCATGCTGAATTGCCTCAAACAGCCTTTTAATACCAAATAACATTTATCACTCACCTGCCCTTCTGTAACTACAAAATCGCCTTTTTTAAAGAATTCGATTGTTGTATTTTCTATAATTAGATCAATATCTGACGGCTTAAACCTGTTGAATTGTTCTAAAAATTTTCGAAGCAGATCGTTCATGATTTCTCTCTTTATAATAGATGTGTTTTACATCTTTTCTTTTATATAAAAATAGAAAAACATTCTTTCTGATTAATAATAAATGTTCAGGATAATATTCTGCTTTGAACTGTCAATTATTTTTTCAAGTCTTTTAAAAAACACTTCGCTTACCATAGGACAACCTTGGCTAAGAGAAATATAATGATCCTGTTCATCTTCTGGGACTGCAGAATAAGAATGCAGCACAATCATTCTTTTAATCGCATTATTATTGGTTTGATCCAATCCTTTTAAAACATATGCTTTTCCAAACATTCCTTTATATGATTTTCCAATAGAATAACGTCCTAGAGATGTACACTTCGAATTGGGTTCATTGCTAAATTTCAACTCTCCTTTTATGCCTGTTTCAGAACCTGCTCCATTCGCGACTAAACCTTCATCAATTACTGTATTGCTTTCTAAATCATAAACAAAGAATCTGTTTTTACCCGATTTAATTTTCATATCGATAAAAAATGCGATTTTAGAATTATAAACGCCTAAAGCGCTCATTTTTTTTACATTTTCAATTTGTTGATTAAAACGTTCTGCATCTGAATCGTTTATCGTATTTTCTTCTTTTGGTTTTGGGTTTCCAAAAACAAATGTGGTTATTAGGAATATTATATTTACTATTTTCATAAAGCCTTCATTTTAAAACATTAAAAATCAATTATTTGACAATGCAAAATTAAAATGAGTGTTCAGAAAAAATGTTTCGTAAAAGCCTAAAAAACAACAAAATAAGATTTTTTTTTCAGTACAAATACTATCGTTTTTTCGTTAAAAAAAATTAATTTTGGACTATTCAATAAACTCAATTTATCCGCAACAAACAGTCCAGATGCTTCGACCATGGCCATTAGAAATTCAACTTGATAAAAAATCAGATAAAACCATTTACCTGCAAATTGCCGATGCTGTAATTGATGCTATAAAGACTGGAAAACTTGTTAGCGGAAATGCGCTTCCTGGAAGCAGACAGCTTGCCGAATTGTTGAAAGTAAATCGAAATACAGTTGTTGAAGCTTTGGACGTTTTAACTGCCGAAGGCTGGCTCATAACGATTGATCGAAAAGGGACGTTTATAGCAGATTTACTACCAACCATCAATCATTCATCAGAAAATAAAATAGATCCGAAAATTGTTATTGAAGAATCTAAAAGCTTTTTAGTTTTTGATGATGGACTTCCCGATAGCCGGCTGGCGCCAATGAATGATTTGGCAAGAGCGTATCGCGAATTGTTCAGCCGAAAATCGCGCTGGCAGATTATGGGTTATAGCAGTGAATTGGGAAATCTGGAGTTTAGAAAATCAATTGCTCAAATGCTGAATTTCAAACGAGGCATGAGTATTTCTCACGATCAAATCTGTATTACCCGCGGAAGCCAAATGGCTATGTATCTTGCTTCGCACTGTATTTTAAAATCGGGAAATTTTGTTTTGGTCGAAAATCCGGGTTACAAACCTGCTTGGGAAACTTTTGAAAATGCGGGTGCAACGTTACTTCCTGTAAATGTTAATTCGGACGGATTGGATATCGATCAAGTCGAGAAATATCTTCAGAAATATTCAAATATAAAAGCGATTTATGTTACGCCTCATCACCAGTTTCCAACCACAGTAACGCTTTCTCTAAAAAAGAGATTAAAACTGATTGAACTTTCTAATCAATATAATTTTACCATTATTGAAGACGATTACGATAATGAGTTTCATTTTGGACAGCGCCCAATACTTCCGATTTCTAGTTACTCGACTTTAAAAAACTATATTTATATTGGCACCTTCAGCAAAATTGTTGCGCCTGCTCTGCGTATTGGATATCTCGCCAGTTCTTATGAAAATATTCAGAAGATTGGAAATCATAGAAAGATAATCGATGTTCAGGGCGATAATATTATGGAAGAAGCGATTTTGAACCTCATCAACGAAGGCAAAATAAAACGCCATCTTAAAAAAGCTAATTTGATTTACAAAAGTAAAAGGGATTATTTTGAAAGCTTGCTAAATCAATATCTTCAAGATAAAATCACTTTTACAAAACCTGAAGGCGGACTTGCTTTTTGGATTGTTCCAAAAAAAGAAATTGATGTTCTTGAGATTTTCGAAAAACTAAAATTGCAAGGAATTCAGATCATGAGTCCAAGCCGATTTAGTTTTGATGAAACCATTAAAGGTTTTCGTCTGGGTTATGCTTCTCTTTCAGAAAAACAAATGGAAGAAGGAATTAGAGTGCTTGCTAAACTTTTATAATTTTTTTTTAAACACATAGAAACATAGTTTTGTTACTGTTGAAAGGCGTTTCACTTATATTAAAACACATAGTCTATGTGTTAAATGATGAGTCATTTTTTTTAAATCTTTTTCAAACAAATATATTAATCTATGTTTCTATGTGTTTAAATTAATCTAATTACAGTTTTCCATTTCAATAATAGAAAACCCATTTGCCCGAATCTGATTTTCAACCTCAATCGGCGCTTTATCAATATGGCAAAAACGACATTCTTTAGAAGACAAAGCCTGCCCTTCTTGCGCTACACTTTTCAGGTATTTTTTACCGTATTCATATACTTGTTCTGCATCATTAACATTTTCATCCACCAAAATATCAAAGTGCATAATTTTTCCGTCTTTGCGGGTTACATAAGTATCCCAAACTGCTATTTTCATTTCTTTATTTTTTTAAGGTTATAAGCTACTAAGCCGCTAAGGGACTAAGTTTTATGATGCAAATTTACATTGGATTTAAAAGTTAGAAATCATCCAGTTTTTTCATTTTTTGAAATATACTGGTCCAGCAGAATTTTGCCGTTTATGTATAGCTTTGCAATATGGAAAACGATATAATTTTTAATTTAATTAAAGTGCGTCAGCGTATTGAAAATGCCTGTAAAATTGCTGGAAGAAATTCTGATGAAGTTCAGCTTTTATTGGCGACCAAAACGGTGTCGGCAGAAAAAATTCGAATCGCAATTGAAGGTGGCGAAACTTTAATGGGAGAAAACAAAATGCAGGAATTACGGGATAAAAATGATGTTTTGAAAAATCTTCCAATTGAACGCCATTTTATTGGACATCTTCAAACCAATAAAGTAAAAGATGTCTTGAAATATGTGACTTGTATTCAATCGTTGGACCGAATAAATCTTGCTGACGAATTGCATAAACAGCTTCAAAATCAAAACAGAAAATTGGATGTTTTTGTGCAAGTCAATACTTCTTACGAAGAAAGCAAATTTGGGTTACCACCAGAAGACGTTTTATCTTTCATTAAAAAAATAAAAACTTATGACACCTTGAATATTAAGGGTTTAATGACTATTGGTTTATTGGATGTGGAAAAAGAAAAAATGATTCCGTCTCTCCGGCTTTTAAGAACGATTCGCGATGAAATTTATTCAGAAGGAATTGAAGGTTTACAAGATTTAAAACTTTCTATGGGAATGTCTCAGGATTTGGAACTTGCCATTGCCGAAGGTTCGAATATGGTACGAGTTGGCACTTCGATATTTGGAAATCGCTTTTTAGGAAAAGAAATCTGGAACGAAAACATTGCAGAATAAAACTTAATTTTGCAGTAAATAATGAGCGAATGAACCTGAATGATCTTACCGTAATTGATACTGAAAAAATTGCTTTAGACGATTTGTTTTTTAGTGATGAAAATAAAGCTGCTTTGCTTCAGATTATCAAAGAACATCAATATATCGAGGAATTAAAAAAATACAATCTTAAAGTTGACAATAAGATTTTACTGCATGGAAGTTCTGGCTGCGGTAAAACGACAACGGCAAAAGCGATTGCTAATACTTTAGATAAAAAAATTATCATTGTAAACCTTAGTACAGTTATCGATTCTAGAATTGGTGAAACTTCTAAGAATTTAAAAGCAATTTTTGATAAAGCAATCAGAGAAAGGGCGGTTTTATTTTTGGATGAATTTGACCAGATTGGAAAAAGCCGAGACAGCGACGATAAAGATGTAGGCGAAATGAGACGTTTGGTAAACACCATTATTCAGCTCTTTGATTATTTCCCTTCTGACAGTTTATTGATTTGTGCCACCAATCATTACGAAATAATTGATAGTGCTTTATTGAGAAGATTTCAGCTTCGTTTGAAATATGAAATGCCTTCAGAAAAACAGTTGAATATTTACTATGATAAAATTTTAAGCAATTTTCCAGAGCATTTTCAAAATATAGAAAGACGTTATGCCATTTCTTATGCTGAAGCTTTAGATTACATCAATACGACCATGAAAAAGCAAATTATTGCTGCTTTGGATTTAAATAAAAATGTATAAAATTCTACGCAATTTCGCGTTTCATTTATTTGTTCTATAGGAACATTTCATTGGTAGAAATTTAGATCGACACCATTGTTTTACGTTCCGTAGGAACGTTTGATTTTATTTTTTCACCAACGAAACGTTCCTACGGAACGTATAATCGCAATATAATTTTTAATTCTACTACCTACCAGACATTCCTACGGAATGAATGGCATTTAATTAAAAAACCCGCTGCAAAATTTTGCAACGGGTAATTCTTGGGTGGAGTTTTATATATAGAGTGAAAGTGTACTTGTTTATAAGCCTCTTGTCAACCAGCCTTTTTTGTTGGCTGTCGCAATAGCATAAGGCGCAATCCAGAATAAACTGAAAGTATAAAAAACACTGTAAGAATAAGCCCAGAAAGATTCTGAAAGCGTATATCTCTTTGCATAAAATGCCATTGAGAAAGTTGAAAAAATTAAGATTGCCATTAATGTTGAACTTAAAAACAATACTGGATGAACAGCAATAAAATAAAACATAAACAATATAAACGGATAGGTCATTGCAATTTTAAAGAACTGGTTTAAGAATAACATTCTCGCTCCAAATTTTGATTCTTTTCTAAAATCTGTAAAAACATATTTCGCCATCATAAGATTCTCACGAACGTTACTTCTCGCCCATCTAATGAACATTTTGTACAATCCTTTGTATTCTTCAGGAACGTTTGTCAATACTACAGCATTTCTTTGAAATTTAACTTCAAAACCTTGTTTCAAGATCATATTAGTCAAAGCTCGGTCTTCTCCAATATCTGATGGTTCGCCCATAAAAGTCTGGTTAATCCACTCTGGAAGACAGTTAAATACAGCATCTCTTTTGTAAGCTGCCAAAGCGCCTGGCGTACATAATACAGAACCCAACTCGCTTTCTACAGAACGCTGAAATTCGAAACTCATTACAAAACTTACGTTCAGCATTTTTGGCAAAATTGCTTTTTTATTGTTCAAAACCTGAACGTTTCCTGCAACAGCACCACATTTTTTGTTTACTACAAACGGACTTACTAAGTTTCTTAAGGTATCTTTTTTTACAATAGAATCGCTGTCTACTGTTACAAAGATTTCTCCCGTTCCTAATTTAAATCCTCTGTATAATGCTTGGCGTTTTCCCTGATTTTTTGGCTGCTGAAAAATCGTAACACGATCTCCCAATTTTGCTTTTGCTTCCTGCATCCAGTACCAAGTATCATCTTTACTTCCATCGTCAATTGCTAAAAGCTGTAATTTTTCTGCTGGATAATCGCTGTCTGCAAGACTCAATAAAGTGTCCCAAACTAATTTTCCTTCATTATAAGCTGGAACGATAATCGTACAAGTTGGCAATAAATCGTCTGAAACAGATGGCACTGCTTTATATCTTAAATACAGATAAGAACTATACAAGAAAACACCTGCCTGATAAAAGAATAAAATGGTAGTTATGATTAAGAACGGTAACCCCCAAGTCGAAGCAATTCTTTCAAAATGAAATTTTTCAAAATCATCTTGCAATAGAAATACTACTCCTACGCCTGCAAGTAGTAATAAAAAAGTTCCGATAAGAACCGCTAATCCAAACGGACTTGTTGGTCTTTCTACATGTATTTTTTGTGATTTTTGTTTCGTTCCAAAAAAAGAACCGTTTATTGTTTTTTCGCTAATCGCTGAACTGCTGTTCGCGTAAAATTGTTCTGAGATAATTGTTTCGCTTTCCATGCTTATACTCCTTTTTTAATTTGCTTAATGTGGCTTTTAGTAAAAATCTTTTCTTTTCTAATTATTTGCGACTCATAATAGAGAAACAATAAAAAACAAACACATCAAAGATTTTGACATTAACACATTTTGCAAGCGGCGTGCCAACACGATTTTAAACTGGTATAGAGCATTTTAGAAAAAAAGCATAAAAATATAGTGTGTAATTATTTTACACTTTTTGGATACGGTATACACTAAAATTGTAGAAATTGGATTTGAAAAAGCGAGATTTTAAACGGCTTCAGAGCGTTTTTACTTTTCCTTTTTTGAAAAAGAAACGAAGTTTCAAAATAATTTTCTGACGAAAAAAAGTAAGAATAAATAAAACGTAATTATTAAAATAAAATTGCTCAAGAAAAAGCAAATAGATCCAAAACCACTTTTTTTTAGACTTTTAAAAAACATTCTTCACAAAAAATCAAGAAATCTTACCGAAAAAAGTTAAATTTATCCAAGCAAACTTAAAATAAGGAGATTAAAAAAATGAGTAAAGAGCATTACTATCTTTTACTTGCTGACGATGATGAAGACGATTGTCTTTTCTTTAAAGAAGCTCTCGACGAAATAGCTGTCAGCGCCGATCTTTTAACGGTTCATGATGGCGTACAATTAATGGATTATTTACAAAGTAATATTTCTGATCTTCCAGAAGTTCTTTTTTTGGATTTAAATATGCCTCTCAAAAATGGCATAGAATGTTTGGATGAAATAAAAGATAACGAAAAACTAAAAAACCTGCCTATAATCATTTTCTCTACTTCGCTCGATAGTGAAATAGTAAATAAACTTTATCAAAAAGGCGCTTCTTATTATATTCGAAAACCAGGTGATTTTTCTAAGCTTAAAAACGTAATCGAAAAAGCACTGACAATTGCATCAGAAAACAACTTTAGACAGCCCGAAAGAGCCAATTTCATACTGCAACCTTAATCTGCTTTGGAAATGAACCGCAAAAAAAAGGAACATTATTTTCTTTCCGAAGGTGGAGAAATGGGAGAATTAATTCGTTCTGCAGATTGGAGCAAAACCTCTTTGGGTAATCCCGAAAAATGGCCGCAAAGTTTGAAAACAATGACCGCAATGATGCTCGGCAATCCGTTTGGAATGTACATTGCGTGGGGAAAAAATTATACTCAACTCTATAATGATGCTTTTCGTCCTATTCTTGGCGCATCTAAACATCCAGAAGCTTTAGGCGGAAGTTCTAGAGATACATTTGCTGAAATTTGGGATACCATCGGACCAATGTTTGCCGATGTTATGAAAGGACATGCTGTAAGTTTTCCTGATTTTAAAGTTCCGCTGCATCGAAACGGTTATACAGAAGATTGTTTTTTTGATTTTTCCTATAGCCCCATAAAAATAGAAGACGGTTCTATTGGCGGAATTTTGGTTACGGTTATCGAAACTACCGAAAAGAAAATTGTTGCAGATGCTTTACAGGAAAGCAATGCACGATTTATCAATAATATTATGCAAGCTCCTGTTGCCATGTGCATTTTTAGAGGTGAAAATCACGTTGTTGAAATTGCCAACGAACAAATGCTTCGACTTTGGAACGCAAAAGCAGAAAACATAATTAACAAACCTATTTTTGAGGTTCTTCCTAAATTAAAAAAACAAGGACTTGACGAAATTCTGCAAAGCGTTTTTATCTCTGGAAAAAAAGTCGTTACAGAAGAACTTTTTGTTCCTTTAAATAGAAATGGTCAAACCGAAAACACTTATATTAATTTTGTTTACGAAGCTTTAAGAGAAACAGACGGCACTATTTCTGGCGTTGCCGCAATTGCCACAGAAGTTACTGCACAAGTCTTGGCTCGTACAAAAGTAGAAGAAAGCGAGCAAAAAATAAGACAGCTGGTTGAAAATGCCCCATTTCCAATTGCGGTTTACGTGGGAAAAGAAATGCGTATTGAACTCGCTAATGAATCGATCATAAAAATCTGGGGAAAAGGTCCAGATGTAATTGGAAAAACCTATAGAGAAATTCTCCCTGAGCTACAAAATCAATCGGTGTTTGAACAGGTTGAATCGGTTTTTAATACAGGGCAATCCTTTCACTCCCGAAATTCCCGTATTGATATTGTAATCGATAATATATTGCAATCGTTTTATTTCAATTATAGTTTTACACCTTTGTACGATCTGAATGGAAAAATTTACGGCGTAATGAATACCGCTGTAGAAATTACAGACTTATATTTGGCCAAACAGAAAATCGAAGAAAGCGACAAGCGATTTCGTGATACGGTAAGACAAGCTCCCGTTGGAATTACGATTCTTCGCGGACCAGAATATGTCGTTGAAATGGCAAACGAGGCTTATCTCAAACTGGTTGCTAGAGAAGAAGACACTTTTGTTGGAAAGCCTTTATATGATTCATTGCCAGAAGTAAAAGAAAGTGTTAGCGCTTTACTAGACGGCGTTTTAAATACAGGAATTCCTTTTCATGGAATTGAAGTTCCCATCCCTTTAAATCGATATGGAAAAATAGAAACTTCTTATTTTGATTTTCTGTATCATCCTTTGAAAGAAGAAAACGGAACTATTTCTGGAATCTTAGTAACCGTTACCGAAGTAAGCGAAAAAGTTGAAGCTCGAAAGAAAATTGAACTGAATGAAGACCGACTTAAAATTGTTGTTGAAGCCAGCGAATTGGGAACTTGGGAACTGAATGTAAAAACACGTATTCCGACCTATTCTAAAAGATATCTTGAAATTATTGGCGGGTACACCGATGATATAATGCTTACTCACGAAGAACTATTAGCGCATCTTCATCCTGATGATTTATATATTAGAAATAAAGGTTTTAAAGAAGCTTTAAATTCAGGTTTTTTAAATTACGAAGTTCGCGTAATCTGGAAAGATCAATCTATACATTGGATTGAAGGAAAAGGAAAAGTTTTTTATGATGAAAACCATGAACCTGAAAAACTTATTGGAACGATTCGAGATATTACCGAAGAGAAAAAATACCAGCAGAAAATTGAAGAAAGCGAAAAGAAACTTCGTAATCTTATTATGCAGTCGCCCGTTCCGAAAGCTATTTTACGAGGAAATGATTTTGTGATTGAAATGGCCAATTTTGTGCTTTTGAATAATATCTGGAAGAAAGAAGAATCTGAAGTCCAAGGAAAAAAAATATTAGAAATATTTCCGGAACTTAAAAAACAGAAATATTCTAGTTTACTAAAGAAAGTTTACGAATCTGGAAATGTACATGCTGAATCTGAATCTCTACTTTTTATTGGCAATGAAAAAGCAGGCAATCAATTCTATGTAGATTTTGAATTTGCACCGCTCCGCGAAAGCGATAATTCGATTTCTGGAATTAGAATGACACTTATTGATGTGACAGAAAAAGTTGAAGCTAGAAAAAAAATAGAAGAGAGCGAAAAAAGATTCCGACTGCTTACCGAAAGTATTCCGCAATTGATATGGGAAACTGATGCCGATGGAAATGCTCTTTTCACTTCTGGAAGATGGCTTGAATATACTGGAATCGAACCAGGAGTTGAAGGTTCATGGCAAAAGATGATTCACCCCGACGATTTTGATGAAAATATAAAAATTTGGCAGCATGCGCTTGCAACAGGAGAAATGTATCGTTGCGATGTAAGAATGCGCAGAAAAGATGGCTCGTACAGATGGCATACGGTAATAGGCGAACCTGTTTTGGGACTCGACAATAAAATTGTAAAATGGGTTGGCGCCTTTACCGATATCCATACCGAAAAAGCCTTTACACACGAACTTGAACAACAGGTTACAGCTAGAACTAGAGAATTAATCCAAATCAACGAATCGCTCAGAAAAAGTGAAGAACGTTATCATTTAATGGTCGAAGAAGTTCAAGAATATTCCATTCTCTACCTAAATCCAAATGGCATTGTAGAAAACTGGAATGTTGGAGCTGAAAAAATTAAAGGCTATAAAGCAGAAGAAATTATCGGAAAATATTTTGCTGTTTTTTATACCGATGAAGATCAGAAGAATAAATTGCCCGAAAAACTTTTGACACTAGCAAGAGAAAAAGGAAAAGTAATTCATGAAGGCTGGCGAGCGCGTAAAGACGGAAGTTTATTCTGGGCAAGTGTGGTTATTACAGCCGTACATAATAAAAAAGGTGAAATTATCGGTTTTTCAAAAGTTACACATGACTTAACCGAAAAGAAAAAAGCCGATGATAAATTGAAAATGAATGCACTCGAGCTAGAACAGAAAAACAATGAGCTGGAAGAAATGAACAAAGAACTCCAGTCATTTGCTTATATCTCAAGTCATGATTTGCAGGAACCGCTTAGAAAAATACAAACTTTTGCTTCTCAGATTATTGAGAAAGAAGCGGAAAATTTATCAGAAAACGGAAAAGATAAATTCAAAAGAATGCAGAATGCCGCACAGCGAATGCAAACTTTAATCAATGATTTGTTGGCTTATTCGAGAACAAATGTTCAGGAACGTATTTTCATAAAAACAGATCTTGCCCAAATTATAAATGAAGTAAAAGAATATTTAACTGAAGAACTAAATCAAAAAAGTGCCCTAATTGAAATTGAACAAAGTGTTGAAGTTGATATTATTCCGTTTCAATTCAAGCAATTACTGTATAATCTCATCAGTAATTCGTTAAAATTCTCAAATCCTGATATTCCAATTGTAATTAAAATTAGAAGTAAAATTGCGCTAGGAAAAGATTTAAAAAATGAAAAACTGATTCCTGCTAAAAAATATTGTCATATAGAAGTTTCAGATAACGGAATTGGTTTTGAAGCACAGTACAACAAAAAAATATTCGAAGTTTTCCAGCGTCTTCACGGCAGAGATCGTTACAACGGAACTGGAATCGGACTGGCGATTGTAAAAAAAATTATCGAAAACCACAACGGAATTATCACCGCTTCGGGTATTCAGAACCAAGGAGCTTCTTTTGATATATATATTCCTGTAGAATAAGTTTTTTGGAAATTCCAATTTCTAAATTTCAAACTCCAAATTCATAAAAAAAACGGAAACTGCAAATAAGCGGTTTCCGTTTTTCCTTTTCAAAGGAAATTGATATTATCTAGTATAAACTGTAATTACACCAGTTGTTTTATCCTTAATTTTTAGTTCTTTGTTAGTAAGATTCATGATATCACTAGTCGAACTTATGTTTCCAACAGTAAGAGTTAAATCGTTATGAGATCTTACATAAGTACCTGTAGTCTCTGTTAAGGCACAATTACTTCCATCATAATCACCAATAACTGCGGCATTACTTAATCTTAAATCTAAATAATCTCTATTACATCCTGGCGCATTTTGTGGCGCATCAACTAATACTTCTTGTCCATTAACAATTGTTCCTGTCTGGCTTAGATTATACTTCCCTTGAATTGGAACTATTGTTTCTCCTTCATTATCGTCGTTACTACAAGAGGTTACGAACATTCCCGCGCTTAAGGCTAATACGAATAAAAAGTTTCTATTTTTCATGATTTCTTTGTTTTTTAATAATTTAATTCAATAATGCTAAATTAAAAGTATATACTTACAAAAAATTTCATGATTCTACGAATATTTTACATAAATCGCATTTTAATAGATTTTTACTTTTTTACATATTTATTCAAAATATACCTCGTTACAGGTTTTAAAGAACTATTATTCTCAGGATGTCTTCCATGTCCGTTGAAGAAGTCTATTCCATTTGCTGTTTTGCCATACCAGACAATAGCTTCTCCATTTTTATCAAAAAAAGCCGTTGTATCACATACATTTATTTTTTTTAAGTCAAAAACGGTTTTGTCAAAAGGTTCTACAACATTAAAACTTGCCAAACCACTTACTTCCAAATCACAGCTCACTTTTTCATAATGATCAACCGACCACTGCATACATTGTTTTTGAAAAAAAGTTAAATAAATGAGCATCATCAATCCAGCTGAAAAAGCTGCAATTAGAGAATATCTTATTATTCCAGATTTTCCTCCCTCCTCCCTTCTTATCTTAACAGGAGTTGATATGCCCAATGGAATTGCCTCCAAGTCCTGATTTTCATCTTGCTCTATTATTTCAGCTTCATCTTGCTTTTCTTCTTCTGTTAAATTTTCTTTTACCTCTTCATTATTTGAACTAGGAAATTTATCGATTTGGGCCTCATCAATAAAACCAACAGAAGAAAATTCCGGTTTATAATGTTTAGTATTTCTTAGCTCTTCTATCAATTTCAAATTCTCTGGATCAATTTCTTTTCTAAACTTATTAAAAGGCCTAGGATTAAAATCTACCAAAATTGCTGCCATATCAACAACATCTATTTTATCTGGATCTGTTTCTCCCTTAAAAAATTTTTCTACTGGTCTAAATAGATCTGTCTCTTGCTTAAACTTATTTTTTGTACTAATATCAAAAGAAAGTCCTAGTAAAGAATTGAACACATTCAAATCATTTGAATGCATATCATTATTCGCAAATTTTTCCCAACATAACTTATTTAATTTTCCTCTTGTTGGAGCATTCAAGAAATAAAAATCATCACCATTTTTTACTTCTTCATATTTTTCTTTAATAGCTTTTTTATATAAATCTTCCAAAGTATTGTTATTCATAGGCTTCATTTTTTTGGGTTTTTAAGGATTTATAAGGAACAATAGGGATTTTATAAAACTTAATCGGATATCCCGGAATTCCGTATCAACACAGGCTCAAAACCGTTGTTACTTTGCCTCAACAAAATTAGTTATCGCTTTGATCTGCAGGTCAAAAGCAAATGTACAAAACTAGTTCATGTACCAAGTGCGGAAAACCGTAAGACGGATTTTATTCCGGGAAGTATAGATGAAAATCTTACTGTTCTACGCACTTCACTTCCCAAACAAAACTTGGCATTGCTGTCATTAAAACAATCTGGAAAAACTCCAGACAGCAATCCTCACGTCTAATTTTTAATCTATAAAAAAATGAAAACTTTATATTTATTGGGAGCGTGCGCGCTATTGTCAACTACATTATTTTCTTGCACTGCTGATGAATTCGAAACAGCTAAAGACAAAACAGAGGTAAAAAAGGATACAGCTCCGGCGAAAGATATGCAAGCCACCGGACCAGACGATGATCCAGTTGTGGTGCCACCACCACCAAAAAAATAATTTAATATTTTAGAAAAAAAACTGTAATTTATAATAAATTACTATTTTCGGGGAAAGTAAGATTTATGTTACGATCCCCGTTTTTTTATCTGCTAATTATTCTCTTTTTCTTTTCTTGTAAAGAAAAAACATCTGTACCTGCAAAGGTAGATCCCAACCGCGAGAAAGCTTTTAAACTTAGAGATCTGGGTATTGCTAATCTCCAAAGCAAAAGTTACAGCAGTGCTTTTTACAATTTTAATAAATCAAAATTAGATTTTGAAATTTTAAAAGACAGTGCCAATATTGTTTACAATTTAATTCAGATGGCTTCTATCCAACAGATAAATGGGGATTATTACGGAAGCAAAGAAACACTTACAGAAGCTCTTCCATATGTTAAAAAGAAAGATATTTATACCGTTTCCATAAATAATTTTTTCGGGATTGCATACAAAGAACTTGCAATTTATGATGATGCAATTTATTATTACAAAGAGGCAATAAAAGATGCCGAAAATGATATTTCTAAATTTTCTCCTCTAAATAATATTGCTGTTATTAACATTGAGCAGAAAAAATATGAAAAAGCAATTCAGATTTTAGAATCGATTTTAAATGAAAACCAAATTTCAAAACAAAGTAAAGCACGTGTTTTAGACAATCTGGGGTTTGCTTATTTTAAAATTGGTAATACTGACAAGGGACTCGCTTTAATGCAGGAAGGTCTTAAAATTAGGAATGAAATTCAAGATTTATATGGCATCATTGGAAGCAATCTTCACCTTGCTCAATATTATTCAAAAACTAATATTCAAAAATCAAATGAATACGCTATAAAAGCATATCAAATTGCCACAAAACTTCGCAGTATTGATGAGCGCTTAAAAGCATTATCTTTTCTCATTTCAAACGATTCTGAAGCTCAAAACGCTTATGCACAAAAATTCATTTTTTTAAATGACAGCATAATAAAAGTTCGAAACAATTTTAAAAATAAGTTTGCCAGAATTAAATACGATTCAAAAAAAGAAAAGGAAGAAAACCAAAAACTGAGATTAGAGCAAGCCGAAACTTCTCTTGCTTTACAAAAAGCACATTATCAAAAGATATTTTTCATAATAGGTATTTCATCTCTTTTTCTGTTACTGCTTTATTTGAGAAAATTTTATCAGAACAGAAGTCGAATCGAAAAAATAAAAACAGCTTATAGTACTGAAACCAGAATTGCCAAAGATATCCATGATGGATTAGCAAATGATGTTTTTCATGCTATAACCTATACACAAACTCAGTCTCTAACAGATGAAAACAATAAAGAAAACTTGCTTCAGAAACTCGATGACATTTACTCACGCGTTCGCGGAATTTCTCGAGAAAATAATGATATCGATACTGGTCCAAATTTTCCGAACAATTTAAAAGAAATGCTTTCAACTTATAATAGCAGTCAGACAAATGTTATTATAAATGGTGTCGAAAAAATAAACTGGGATTCGGTCGAAGATTTAAAAAAGATTGCTATTCAGAGAGTTTTGCATGAATTAATGGTTAATATGAAAAAACATAGTGAAGCTTCTATTGTTGTAATTCAGTTTGAAAGCGGAACAAATATCTTGTTTATTAATTATTCAGATAATGGAAAAGGTTGTGAAAAATCAAAAATTATAAAAAATGGTCTCCAAAATATGGAAAACCGTATTTTGTCTAATAAAGGAACTATTACTTTTGAAACTGAACCAAATAAAGGTTTTAAAGTAAAAATAACAATGCCTAAATAAGAGCCTATGTTTAAAAAAGTAATTATAGCCGAGGATTTTGAAGAATTTAATTTAGCCATCAAACAAACTTTGAATGATTTCAACATTACCAATTTTCAGCATGCCAAATATTGTGATGATGCCTTTCTTAAAATAAGAAAAGCAATTCAGGATAATGAACCATACGATTTATTGATTAGCGATCTTTCGTTTAAAAAAGACCATCGCGAAGTAAAAATCGGCAGTGGCGACGAACTCATTCAGAAAGTACGCGAACTGCAACCTGAAATTAAAATCATCGCCTATTCTATTGAAGATAAAAGCGTTCGAATAAAATCACTTTTTGAAGATTCTGAAATTAATGCCTTTGTGCTAAAAGGCCGAAATAGCATTGAGGATCTTAAAAAAGCACTTAACATAATTTCATCTTCCGATCAAAAATTTATTTCACAAGAAGTTGCTTCTGCACTTCAGGAAAAAGGCAACTACGAAATAGACGATGTAGACATTAAAATCTTAAAATATTTATCTGACGGAACATCTCAGGACGAGATTATAGAAATATTTAAAAACAATGACATAAAACCAAATAGCAAAAGCGCTATGGAAAAAAGATTAGCAAAACTAAAGGACTTTTTTAAAGCTAATAATACCATCCACTTGGTTTCGATTACAAAAGATATGGGGATAATTTAAATTCTTTTTTTACTTATTATTAAAGCTCCTTCGGGAGCTTTTTTTTATTTCCTCAAATTAATTTAGATTATGGATTTCCGTAAAATACTGGTTTTGATTGGTTTTACTTTTGGAGTTATCAATTTAAAACGACAAACCAATGGAAATGAACATTCAACTAAAATCATTAGCAGATAAAATAAATCAGCTCAAAAGTAAAATCGAAACCGAAGAATCTACAAAACATGCTTTTGTATTACCTTTTATACATGTTTTAGGATACGATGCCTTTAATCCGCTGGAAGTAGTTCCTGAATTTACAGCTGATCTGGGCCTAAAAAAAGGTGAAAAGGTAGATTATGCTATTTTCCAAAATGGAGAGCCTATTATAATTGTGGAATGTAAAAGCTGGAAAGAAAAACTTACAATCCATAATTCTCAATTATTCCGTTACTTTCATGTCACAAAAACTCGATTTGCACTTTTAACAAATGGAATTCATTATCAATTTTTTACCGATTTGGATGACCAAAACAAAATGGACGAAAAACCATTTTTAGAATTTGATATCTGCAATCTAAAAGAAAATACGATAAACGAAATTGCAAAATTTCATAAAGCTAATTTTGACGTTGATAATATCGTAAGTAATGCGAGTTCTTTAAAATATATTAAAGAAATAAAAAAACAGATAAGTACAGAACTAGAAAATCCATCAAATGAATTTACTAAGCTTTTTGCCAACAAAGTTTATACTGGTAGGCTTACAGAAAAAGTTGTTGAAGAATTTAAAGATTTAGTTCAAAAATCGGTAAATCAATTCATTAACGATAAAATTAATGATCGTTTAAATGCAGCTTTAAGTAAAGAAACCATTAAGCAGCAAGATGAAGAAATAATCTCAGTTGAAGATGACAATAAAATTATTACAACTGAAGAAGAACTTGATGGTTACCGTATCGTAGTTGCTATTTTACGCCGAAAACTGCCAATTGCAAGAATAGTATACCGCGATACACAATCGTACTTTGGAATACTGCTGGACGATAATAATCGAAAACCTCTTTGCAGACTCCATCTAAATAGCGGTAAAAAATATTTAAGTCTTTTCAACAATAATAAAACCGAAGCTAAAATTGTGATTTCTTCAATTGACGACATTTATCAATACGAAAAAGAATTATTAGAGACCGTCGCTCTTTACGAGACAGAATTAAATCCAGTATAAATACTCATTTTAAAGGATTTAATTCTAATTAGATTTATCGCATCGCAAAAAAACACTAACCTATAATCAAAACATTATGAAACCAAAACATTACATAATCGCTGGACTTTGCTTATTTATCTTGGTCACTGCATTTACTAATCCTGGAACTGAAAAGCATAAAGAAGAGGTAAAACTGAAAATGAATGCATTTTTAGAAAAAGAAATTGATAAAGAGAATACAACTTCTAACAATCAAATGTCAGAAGCCGGTGGAATATTAGGAAATGCTCTAGCACAATCGATGGTAAACATGCTGGTTGACAATATAGTTTCCTCATCAAATTACATTATTTTTTCGACAACAGATGTTACGGTCGAAGGTAAAACCAAAACAATTGGTTTTGGCATATTAGGAAATGTCTTTCTATCTAGTAAAATAGACGAAGCAATAAAACAGTAAAACAAGATTTTTCGTTCAACTAAATACCACAATGCCAATGCGAAAAAACTATCCTATCTTGCTTTTATTATTTGTGTTTCTCTCCTGTAAGAAGACGGCCTCTCCGCCTCCATTGCCACAAGTAAATTCATTTTATAAATCGGCAATTACTGCAGATGACCGGAAGACAATCACACCGGAAGAAGCCAAAACATACCATGTCAATAAAACCTATCAATACGAATATCGAACAGGAAATCCTGGAAATTATGAATATAATTATGATGTAAAAGGAATAAATAGCAGAGGCGATTCTGTTTGTGGAAATATTAACGTTCAAGGAAAATTGGGCGCTGGAATTTTAACTAGCGATACAGTTGCAGAAATCGAAATTAATACGGAATGGATCTCATACGGAAAATTAAAAGCTACTGATAAACAAGGAAACGAATACCAATTAATTGTTAAATAAAAATGCAGAATGAAATATACACTACTCTTTCTTTTTGTTTTTGCAACTTCATTTAGAACATCCGAAACCAGCGTCTTTATTTGCGGTCCTACTGGCGCAAAAAAATACCATTATAATGAAAATTGTCGTGGTTTAAGTTCTTGCAGTCATGGAACAGTAAAAACAACGCTCAAACAAGCTCAAGGTTTAGGCCTGACACTATGTGGATGGGAAGATTAAATATCTTCCCATTTCACATTTAATCATTTGATAATAATCACTTTACAATAATTTCACATTAGTTTTCTTAATTTGATATAAAACTAATCGCTATGAAATTCTTTAATCTAAAATTCCTAGTATCATTCAAAGAATGGCTTTTTTTAAGAGCAATGCAATCTTCTTTCCTACACTAATAAACCATTATAAATAAAGGAAAGCACTATTGAATGAATAAAATTGAAAGCTCATTTTTGAACAGAAACCAATTTGGTGAAGATTTCTTGTGGGGCGTCTCAACCGCCGCTTTCCAAATTGAAGGGGCACACGATGCCGACGGAAAAGGTTCTTCTATATGGGACGTTTTTACTTCTCAAAAAGGAAAAATCAAAAGCGGACATCATGCCATAACTGCTTGTGATTTTTACAACTCTTATCAGGATGATATTAATTTAATCAAAGAATTAAATATTCCGAATTTTAGGTTCTCTATCAGCTGGCCTAGAATTATGCCGACAGGCGTTCATCCTATCAATCAAGCAGGCATCGATTATTACAACAAAATTATAGATTCGCTTCTAGCTTCTGGCATTGAACCTTGGATAACGCTTTATCATTGGGATTTACCGCATGAACTTGAGATGAAAGGAGGCTGGACCAATCGCGAATCGGTTTCTTGGTTTAAAGAATATGTGGAAGTCTGCGTACAGTATTTTGGCGATCGTGTCAAAAACTGGATGGTAATTAACGAGCCTTCGGTATTTACTGGAGCTGGTTATTTTTTAGGCATTCACGCACCCGGAAAAAAAGGAATCAACAATTATCTTAAAGCCATGCATCATGTTACGCTGGCCACTTCAGCTGGAGCTAAAATAATTCGCGAAAGAATTCCCGATGCCAATATTGGCACCACATTTTCCTGTACGCATATCGAACCTGCAACAGAAAACGCAAAAGATATAGAAGCGGCAAAACGTGTAGACACTTTACTAAACAGGACTTTTATAGAACCCATTTTAGGATTAGGCTATCCACAGAAAGATCTTCCTGTACTTAAAAAATTGAGTAATTATATTCTAGACGACGATTTAAACAATCTTAATTTCGATTTTGATTTTATAGGATTACAGTGCTATACTAGAGAGGTTGTAAAACATTCTATTTTAACTCCATACATTGGTGCCGAGCTGATAAGTGCTGAGAAGAGAAATGTAATTTCGACCGATATGGGTTGGGAGGTCTATCCTCCTGCGATGTATCATATTCTTAAAAAGTTTAACAAATATGACGGAATCAAAAAAATAATTATTACCGAAAATGGGGCTGCTTTTCCAGACACTATCCAAAACGGAAAGGTTCATGATATAAAACGAACTCATTTTATTCAGGATAATTTAGAACAAATACTAAAAGCAAAAAATGATGGTCTAAATGTTGACGGTTATTTTGTTTGGACTTTAACTGATAATTTTGAATGGGCCGAAGGTTACAATGCAAGATTCGGGCTAATTCACGTTGATTTTGAAACCCAAAAAAGAACTATTAAAAACTCTGGATTGTGGTTTAAAGATTTTTTATCATAGATCCACTTTATTAATTATCTTATTTCAAGCATATCCCATAATCCATGTTGACAATGTCGTATATTTTATGGCTAAACAACATCCAATTTATAGATCTTTTCAAAATTCCCAAAAACAAAAAACCCCGTTTCGTTAGAAACGGGGTTTTCAAAAGAAAGGCGACGACATACTCTCCCACAATAATGCAGTACCATCTGCGCAGGCGGGCTTAACTTCTCTG
>NZ_JAVFVR010000007.1 GCF_030929595.1 Flavobacterium sp. LHD-85
ATTGAAAATCAGAAGAAGTAAATTATCACAAGCTGTTTTTTAGAATCTTTGATAATCAATTAATTACAGAGATACTCTAAAAAACAGCTTTTCATAATAATATACTAAGCTAGTCCCTTTAAGAACGATTTCAGTTCTTTGTCATCATTCCAGGAAGCTTCTTTTATATCCATATTAAAAAAGTTTTCCGAAGCTTTTTCTAAAGCCTCCCTTTTAAATCTTGAATCTGCCTTTGCATATATTTCCGTCGTTTGGATGGAAACATGTCCCAATAAATCACGGATATAGACTAAGTTCACACCCGCTTGAAGTAGATGCATGGCTCTTGAGTGTCGAAGACAGTGTGGACTAATTTTCTCATGTATCAGTTCTGGTTCTGTTGTACGCGCCATTACTACATAGGTTCTTAGTATATATGTGATACCCGATCCTGTGAGTTTATGCCCACTACTGTTGAAGAACAAGGGATGTTCTTTCTTTGAAGGAATAAGCAAGTGGTTTTCTTCAATGTAAGTTCTGAGAATTTCAACCATCTGATCTCTTAGTGGTACAATTCGAGATTTGTTCCCTTTACCATGTAACCGGACTATTGCCGGTTTTTCAAGTCTAATGCTGGCAGGTGTAAGATCAATTAGTTCCTGAACCCTAGCTCCTGTTTCGTAAAGTAACGTAAGGATTGTTAGATTGCGACGTCCATGTCTATTCTTTAGTGAAACCTGATCCAAGATGCATCTGATTTCCTCAACGGTTAAATAATTCACTGAAGGTTTCTTTTTCTTTTTTATCCTGATGGAGCGCATTGATTGCCAGGTTGCCAATCTTGTCGGGTCTTTTCTTTCCAAGAATTGACAAAACGAACGTATTGCGGCATAGCGTTGATTTCGTGTGGCAATACTATTGTTTCTTTTTTCTTCCAGCCAATTCAAAAAGGCTAATATAATGTCACGATCAAAATCCTTCATCATAAGCTTATTGACTGATATTCCTTGCACATTGTCCATATAATCGATCAAATGGACAAAAGTATCTCTATAGGAGCGAACAGTATGTTTACTTACATTTATTTCTGCTCCCAGATATTCAATGAAGAATGCCTCCAAATATTCAGCAAAATCAGTTGACCTCTTTTTCATAGTTCTTTTGAAGTTTTAAGTTAAGGTCTGCGAAAATTTGATCCGTAGTGTGCATATCCAGTTTAAGGACTTCGGGATACATTTCCTGAGTCAGTCTAACATAGGATTCTGTACCGATAACGCTCTTGTGTCCCAAAAAGACTGAAAGTAAAGGCAGGGAGCAATATAAATCCTTTCCTGCACCAGTTAACTTAACAAGCGAATGTACCGCTGTTGTATGCCGGATCGAATGCAGTGAAGGGTTATTAGTTCCAAAACTGCCATAGATTTCACATTTTTCAAGAATGCTGACAAAATATTTATATACAGGAATATGGCTGCAAGACTTTCCTAAGGTTGAAACAAACAGATAAGAATCAGGATGATCAATGTCACATATAGGAAGCTTATCCCTATATTCAATATATTGTTTTAGAACTTTTTCCAGAGACTCATTAATTGGTGCAATTCTGCACCTGTTGTTCTTGGTATCATTAATTACAAGAGCGTTCCGTTTAAAATCAATATCCTTATTCATTATAGCAAGGGCTTCACCTATTCTTATTCCAGTACTGTACAACGTTCTGATTAATGCAGGTATGACAAATAGCATACTCTTTGGGCAACGGGTTTTTGTTACCATATTATCACACGCATCGAAAATATTGTGTATTTGACTGTGAGTAAACACTGTAGTGATTGTACTTTCAAAAGATCTTCTGGGGTGAAGAGGAACATAACATTCGTGACCAAGACTACCCATATACCGACAGAAGTTCGATATGATACAGAACCTCGCATAAAGGGTTGTCTTTTTATCATTTATACGTGTATCTGCCCATCTCTTTATATCTTCAGAATTAATTAGAAGATCATTTTTTGCAGTTTTCGACAAAAATCTATCAAAATCCAATAAGAAACTTCTGTATCTTTCTATTTTTAAATCTTGGAGTTCTTTCTCCTTAATATAACTCCTAATATAAGGAGCAAAGATGCTGCTAAATTTATCTGAACTATTCATAAAATCCTCCTTCTTTTTGAATATAAAATTTTTCCTGAACCAAGGGAACCTCAAGTGAACAAGCCAATAATCCTTTAACGTCTATGCCCAGATAGAACATGGTTGATTCACTACTACTATGTCCGAGAGAATCTGATATTACTGCAAGTGTCGTACCTTGTTCCAATAACTGAGAGGCTAAACTATGCCGTAAACTATGCGATCCGTGATGCCTGCTGTTTGTTTCCACTTTGGACTTGCTTATTATTTCATTGATTATGGCAAATATATTGGCAGCCGATACTGGGCCGAAAGGAGCAATGCCACTGAGAAAAATAGTTTTGATTTGTGATTTTGGACGGCCATAACATATGTAATCAATAATCGCCTCGCCAACCACGGGAAGTAATGGCAACTCAATATCTTGCCCTGTTTTGTACTGTTCAAAACGAATGGTGTTGCGATTCCAATCTAAATTGCCAAATTGTAAGGAACAGATATCACTTGCCCGTAATCCTAGACGCGAAGCAAGAAGAAATATTGCATAATTTCTTTTGCCAATGGTCTTTGATCTATTGATAGCATTATCCATTTGACGAATTTCTTCCAAACTATATACTGAAGGGAGTTTTTCTACTGATGATTTCCGTTTTATTTGATTAAGTGGAATGCGCAGATCTATATCTGTTAGTTTTCTTTCATACAGATAATTAAGAAAATGTCGCAAAGAAACACACACATAAAGTTTAGAGTTTTTTAGGGACGAAGTAAATTCTTTAATCGCGATACCATTCAAATTATGCAGATCGATCTGATCGTGGTACATTCTAACAGCAAAATAGCTTAGATTCCGGCTGTGTTTGAAGAAGGTCTTATCTGCAATACGTTCCTTTTCCTTAAATACTTTTAAGAATGAAAGGATTTGTTCTCCTATTTCACCTGGGAATTGATATACTTTCCGATTAATACGCTTCCTTCTCATTGGAATATTATTGAGAACATCGTTTAATAAGTTTACAGAAGATTTAATACTCTTAAACTTATAACCGGATAAAGAATTTGTTTCAAGAAAGGACAACTTGAAACTTTCTCCAATGACCTCTGAATAAAGGTCTTTTGAGTGTATAACCATGAAGCTTTTAAGCAAGGTAAAACGCCTTTTATGCGCCATGGTAACTTCTCTGTTGTAACTAGTCTCATTTAAAGACTGCAAGCATGATTGGATCAGCTCATCGATTGGTTTTGAATTCATATCTAATTGATTTAGTGGCTACAACATTGTAACCACTAATCAATATATGAAGATTATCAAAACAAGATTATCAACAGTTATCCTGTATAGTCAGGATGTTTTGAAATAAAATGTTTATCTACTTGTGATAATCTATTTCTTCTGATTTTCAATAGAAACTTTTCTAAACTCTTTTAAAAGTTTTTCAATTTCTAATGTAGATTTACGAGCTCTGGCTCCGGCTGCTTTAACACCTTTTTCAATAAGAGAATCTGATTCTGTTTTAAAAGTTTCGATTTCTGCATTAATTTTTGCTACTAAATCTTTCATGTTTAAATGTTTGTTAAATTTAGCAAGCAAAAATAAAAGTTTAGTTTTATAATGCAAGTAATTCTAAATATGTTTTATTGCTTAATTTAAAATTCTAAATTTGGATGAAGCAGTTTTTATTGTTTGCAATGTATATCGTAAATAAGTAGGAATTGATTAACTTTGCCTCAGATTATAATATTGTCTAAAATCAATAGAATAAGTTGCTTTAAAAAGGTAATAAAATTGTGGCGGAATCGTGGCAAACGGTTTTTGAAATCATTGAAAATATAGAGTTGGTGCGGGTTTAAACTATAAAGTTCGAATCCTTCTGCGTTCACAGAAGACCCACTCATACCGAGTGGGTCTTTTTGTTTTCTACAATTTTGCAGTTTTTAAAATCGATGAAAAAAGCGTGGCAAAACCGTGGCAAACGGTTTTTGAAATCATGAAAACATAGAATTGATGCGGGTTTGCAGTCTATAGTTGCAATCCTTCTGGGATCACAACTAGCCACTCAATTTGAGTGGCTTTTTTGTTTTGTGTCATTTCCTGGATATAAAATTCTTCCCGTTATCTTTTATAATTCATCTAAATTGAGAGTTACTAAGTTTTGATTTTTTAACAAAGTAACAAAACAGGTATATATACTTAATCATTTTTAAGTTGTGAATGATATTTTTGATATAATTTTTGTGATTATGGTTTTCCGTAATGATTATAAAATCTAAAGCTACATATTTACATTTTACAAAAAAAGGTTCAATAGTATAATAAAATTAAATTTAGGATGTATGGATAATTCTATTATAGACATTACAGGTGAATCTTACAGTCTTTCAAATATTTCAAAACCTTCAAATGTTCCTTATTGGGGACATCAATATGTATATTCGTATTCAGAAATAAATTCGGCGACAAACCAGCAGCGTGTTTTTTATAAAACTTTCAAGTTTAACTTTTTAAACGGTATTTATACAGATCTTGATGGCAATAATAATTATGCATTTGTTTTGCTTTTCGATCTTTTAAAAGAATTTGATACTCATAAAAATATTGCTCTTTTAGAGAAAGAATTAAATGAATTAAAAAGAAACTATCCTAAAACAAAAACGTATAGTGTTTCTCATTTTATTAAAAAATTAGAACAACATGATTTAAAGAAAGATTCAGAGAGAATTCGCCGACAGGAAAATTATTATGATGATTATTCGGGATATGATCAGTTAAAATTGGGATTTCAGTTTAGAGTCAAATTAAATCTAACAGATGAAGATGCTGCGCTTTTAAACAACATTTGGAATCCGGCAAATAATTTCTTTAATATTGAGTTTTGCGCTATCGAAATCATGAAGTTTTATTTGTCTGTCATTAAAAGATTAGATGAAAGATGTGTAAAAGATTCCTCTTCATTACATAAAGAACTTACTGCAGTAGCTGATATTATTGCACAAAAACATTATAACTATAAACCAGAAAGTAATAATTATAAATACTCTATAGAAACTGTTATAAATGAACTTCATTCTAATATTTTCAAATACTGTGAAAATACTGTTCGCGAAATTTTTGGACACAAAAGAAAACTGAATGTAGATCTAACCTATATATCGAATGCTGTAAAAGAAGAATACAACGATCGAATACTAATACGATTAAATAAAATATTACAGATTTATGCGCCAACAATTAATGAGCCAGATGAAAAAACGGATTATGAATTAAATATTCAAAATTCAACTCGTTGGAAAATTAAATTTGATGAATTGACTAGTAATTTTAATAAAGATTCAGACACATTCATAAATCAGATTATCAATCTTGGAAATTTAAATAGAGATAATCCATCGGTTGAAAATATTTTTTATGATGCATCAAAGTTTATCGCAGTTCATAGTAAAGAAGCAGCACTTGCATTGTATGTTTATTATATTCACTATGATTTAAAATCGGTAAAATTTGATCATAAACCGCTAGGTGTAACAGTGCAAAAAACTTTGTTTAAAAGTGGAGATCAATTTGATGATTTTCAAGCTATAATCAATGAGTTTATTCAGGATAAAGATTTAGAAAAGGCACTAAAAGCTGTAAAAAATGTTTACACAGCTAAACGAAAAAAAATTCAATTGGATAGAAATGCCATTCAGCAGGTTCATGAAAAACATTCGGGAACGGTTGAGCTGCTTAATGAATATCTTAGAGATGAAGAGGAACAGGAAGATTTAAAAACAGTGTTGGTAATTAATTCAGAACCAGAGAATCAGACTGTTTCTGAATACAGCACAATAAATACATCTCTTTATGAGAGCTTACTCAATTTTACAAAAATACAGCAAGATGTTCTTGATTCTTTTTCAAAAGCAAATTTTTCTGTTCTTCAGGCTGATTTTGAAACTTTTGCAAAATCAAAAGGAATGTTTAAAAACCAGTTGATAGAAAGTATTAATGAATTATGTTACGAGACATTAGATGATGTTTTAATTGAGGAAGAAGATGATTTTTATATTATTAACGAAAACTACTATAACCGAATTTTAGCAAAATGACAGAAAACATAAAACCTAAAGAAGCTACAGCAATTATTAATTCATTAATTGGAGGTGTAGTCCCTAAAATTGGTGTTCAGCATATTACGGTTGGACGGTCCGAGGAAATTGATGCAGTTGTAAGCGCATTAGAAGATGTGAAAAATGGACATAGTATGGTTAAATTTTGGATCGGAGATTTCGGTTCTGGAAAATCATTCATGTTACACTTACTAAATACTGTAGCATTAAAACAAAAGTTTGTGGTAGCAAATGCAGATTTTACGCCAGATAACAGACTTTACTCAAATGATGGAAAAGGCGTAGCGTTATATGCCGCTATTATGGATAATGTCGCAATTCAGACTAAACCAGAAGGCGGAGCATTGCCAACTTTAATGGAAAAATGGATAGAGCAGGTGGTTATGAAAACGGCAGAATCGAATAATATTCCATTAGAAAATATTAGAGAAGAACAATATTTGAGTCTTATTCAGAATAACATAATGAAAACCATCAACGAAATTACCGAAGTTGGAGGTTTTGATTTTGGAACAGTTGTGATGAAATATTACGAAGGTTATATCAAAGATGATGAGCAATTAAGGAGAAATGCCTTAAAGTGGTTAAAAGGAGAATATAATACCAAAACAGAAGCCAAACAAGATTTAGGAGTTAGAGAAATCATCAACGACTTAAATTATTATGATATGCTTAAAAACTTTACCAAATTGTTTGTTAGCATGGGCTATAGTGGTTTTATGATCAATCTTGATGAGGCTATAAATCTTTACAAAATATCAGTTTCTGCAACCAGAGAAAAAAATTATGAAAAGATTCTGTCAATATATAATGATTGTTTTCAGGGAAAAGTAAGCAATCTTTTTTTCAATTTTGCAGGAACTAAAGAAGTGCTTGAAAATGAAAGAAGAGGTTTGTTTAGCTATCATGCTTTAAAATCACGTTTAGAAACAAACAAGTTTGAAACTGCGGAAATTAGGGATTTTGCCCAGCCTGTAATTAAATTATTACCACTCGATCATAACGAAATTTTTGTGCTTTTAATAAAGCTTAAAGCAATCTTTGATTATAATTATAAAATAGCAACAAATGTTTCTGATGAAGATATACAAAACTTCATGGAGGAAATGTTTAATAAACCAGGAGCTTCAGAGTTTTTAACGCCAAGAGAAGTTATTAGGGATTTTTTAAATATTTTAAACATACTAAGGCAAAATCCTGATTTGGATAAAACGAAACTATTTGGAGAGATTGAAATTTCTGACGAAAGACCAGATGCTGTTTTAATGGATAGTATAGAAGAATTGTAATGTCATTTGAATTATTATCAGAACCCATCCGAAAATATATTCGTGATAAAAGATGGGAACAATTACGTCCTATTCAAAATGCAGCAATTTCAAGAGTTTTAACAACAGATAATCATTATATTTTGGTATCCAGAACTGCTTCGGGAAAAACTGAAGCAGCTTTTCTGCCTATTTTATCTCAAGTAAATTTCAACGAAAAAGGAGTTCAGGTCTTATACATTTCGCCTCTTATTGCATTAATTAATGATCAGTTCTACAGAGTTGAAGAATTGTGCAAAAATTTAGAAGTTAATGTTGTAAAATGGCACGGAGAAGCAAATGCAACTTTAAAAGAGAAATTAATAAAAGATCCATCTGGAGTGGTTTTAATAACGCCCGAATCTTTGGAAGCTATGCTTTCAAACAAACCTTTTAACGTAAAGCATCTTTTTTCGAACCTTAAATTTGTAGTTATTGATGAAATTCATTCTTTTATAGGGTCGGGAAGAGGCGTACAATTAAAGTCTATTTTATCCAGATTACAGGATTTAAATGAAAATCAATTTAGGCTAATTGGACTTTCAGCAACGTTGGGGGATTATGATGAGGTCAAGAAATTTGCCGGTACTACCGTTCCAACAATAGTTTTAAGGGATAGTGCATCAAAAGAAATTGAAGCTAAATTTAAATATTTTAAAAAAGACGGTGATGACTTACCCTTGAGTCTTATTAAAGATTTGTATTTAGAAACTAAGGATAGTAAGGTTTTAATTTTTCCAAATAGCAGAGGACTTGCAGAAGTTGTAGCTGTTAAATTAAAAAAACTTTCTGAAAGACTAAATGGTCATGTAAATTATTTTTCGCATCATTCATCAGTTGATAAAGAAGTGAGGGAATATGTAGAATATTTTGCAAAAAGCAACAACAGACAAAATTTTTGCATTTCCTGTACTTCAACTTTAGAACTCGGAATTGATATTGGTTCTGTTGATCAAGTGGTGCAAATAGATGCAACATACAGTATTGCATCATTAATACAGCGTATAGGTAGAAGCGGAAGAAGAGATAGTGCAAAAAGTTTTCTCCATTTGTATGCAACAGATAAATGGAGCTTGTTGCAGTCAATAGCTTGCTGGGAATTGTATAAAGAAGGTTTTATTGAGCCAAAAGATGCAATGACTTTAGCGTATGATCTTTTACTGCATCAGGCGTTATCAATAACAAAAGGAAATTCAGGCATTAATTTTAATGAATTAGTTAAATCAGTAAAGCAAAATTTCGCATTCAATGATATTGATAGTATTGATATTGAAGAAATTTTAAACCATTTAATTGCTATCGATTTATTCGAAAAATTAAGAGATGAAGTTATTATAGGAATTGAAGGAGAAAAAATCGTCAATAACAGAGATTTTTATAGTGCCTTTACCATTGAAGATAATTTTAAGGTTGTGAGTGCAGGAATAAAAATAGGTGAAATTCCATTAACGCCACAAATTAGAGAAGATGAAAATATTTTATTAGCGGCTAAAATCTGGAAAATTATTGTTATCGATTTCAAAGCAAAAAAAATAGAAGTTAAACCTGCAAATGATGGTAAAAAACCTCTTTTTTTTGGTGGAAGCGGAATGGTACATTCCAGAATTAGAAATAAGATGTTTGAGATACTGTATCAGGATCAAAAAATTAATGAGCTAAATAAAGAAGCTTTAGACGAGTTAGATGAGATGCGAAGTGATTTTTCTGTTTTTGATATCAAGGATATAGAGTTAGAAAGACCATTGTTGGTTTCAGAAAAAAAACTCATATTGTACACTTTTGCAGGTACTAAAATAAATGCAACATTACAATTTCTTTTTAAGTTTTCTGAAATAAAGCACTCATTAGATGATAGTAAAAGTTCATTCGATATTTATGAATCTAAAGATGATTTTCTGGATAAATTCAATTACATAACTTCAAATGTGGATGTTATTGAAGAAATTATAACAGAAGAATTAGAAAAAAATCCAGATTCCTTAATTACATCAAAATGGGGGATTTATTTACCAGTGAAATATCAAATAGAATGGATGAAGAAAAATTATTTTGATATAAAACAGACTCAGGAATTTTTACTTGGAGTTACTGAAATTGTAGATAATATTTAGTGTTTTATTTTATAAATTAGCAGCAAATTTTAATGGTTTTTATATTTATCATAAAGTAAAAAGGTATTTAATTGTAGAATTTTAGCCCAAATCTTTTATAAAAGATATAGTAATTATAAAATTAGTATTACATCACAAAATACGATTAAAAGAGTCGGCTAAAATTTTTAGATCTTCGAGTAAAATGTTAGAATTTACTCCTTCTAAGTTCACTTTTAAGGATGATCATTCTGATCATCCTTTTTTTGTTTTGCGCCTATTTTGTTTATTTTTAGTTTTCATGATAAAAAACTTAGTAATATGAGAATAGCAATACTAGGAACTCATTTGGTTGGAAAAACAACATTGGCAGAAAAACTCCATGAATCTTTTCCTGATTATGAGTTTTATCCGGAACCCTATTTTGAATTGCAGGAAATGGGTTTTGATTTTTCTGAAATACCTACAGCAGATGATTATATGGTGCAGCTGGAACATTCTTTAAAACAGATTGTGAGAAGTAACAGAAATGCTATTTTTGACCGCTGTCCAATTGATATTTTGGGATATGCTTTAGCGGTTGACAATGCATTAAACTTTTCCTCCGTATTTAATAAAATTCAAAATGCGATTAAAGAGATCGATCTCTTTGTATTTGTTCCTATTGAAGAGCCCGATCGGATTTCATGCTCAGAATCTAATTTGCCTGAATTGAGATATCAAGTAAACGATAGTATTAGCGAATTAATTGATGATTTTGATTTGGAAGTAATTCAAGTAAAAGGAAGTTTATCTGAAAGACTAAATCAAATTAAAAATAGGATAGAGCAATTAAAACTTTAAAAGAAATCCAATAAAAACAAATTAGATACTTTTCTAAAATCTCAACAATTCCGGCCTAGTGGAATGGTTTTTCTTAATTATTTTGTGGTAAATTGCATCTTTATTTTTAATTCTAATAACAAATAAAAAAATTACTGCAATCCATGAATGAAGAAATTAAATTATACCGAAACGCTAAGAAAACCAGAAAATTACTTTTGTATGCTAGCGCAATCAGTATTTTAGTAGCGATTATGCTTTTATACGGCATAGGAACTTTTGATGGAATATTTAAAATAAAACTATCAGTTGCTTCTGGTGCGATCCTTTTAATAATGCTTGCTTTAATATTTAAAATGCTAGCAAGTATAAGAGATAAATCTCCATTAATTCATATAGATACCAATGGTTTCTCTGGAAGAACAACCCCAGTAGCCAAAGCGTTTGGAAGACTAGATTGGCAAGATGTTACCGATGCGCAGTTACAAAAAGTGGGAGGAGATACTTTGGTTGCCATTACAATTGACAATGCAGCTAAGTATGAAGGTCGCGCTTCTAAGTTTCTTTGGAAAATGGCTTATGATGAGCAAAATTCGAAATTGAATATTATGTACTCTGCTTCAGAGATTGAAATTAATGCAGAAGAATTATATAAACTGTTTTTAAAATACTGGAAAAAATAGAAAAGTGCCTCTCAAGTGAGAGGCACTTTTATTATACTTTAGATAAAAGAATATCTTTAGTTTCTTTTAGCCGCCCAGAAAATTGAATTTCTCAAAAGAGTAGTGTAAGCTTCATTTTCAAATAATTCTGGCGCATGTCCCATAAAAATATAGATATTTCTTGATTTGAAGTGATTATTTGTCCAAACTACAGGGTGATCTCCCATTTTTATTTTTGAATATGGTTCGTATGAAGATTCATCAACGGAAGCGAGAACATGAACATTTGGTCTCGGGCTTTTGTCATAGGTGTACCATTCTTCTTTTGGGATTATAAAATTAGAAGGAATCCCTTTGGTTACAGGATGTGATTTATCTTCAATAGATACTTTTCCACTTGCAAAATCTTGGATATAATTGGCAAATTGAATGCCACCCATAAAATCTGAAAACCATTTCCACATAGGATATCCATCAAATTCGCCAAGTAAAGTAGCATGATGCAGGCCAACCCATCCGCCTTTTCCGCTATTGATGTATTTCTGAAATGCCAGCATCGATTCTTCGCTCCAAGAATAAGGAGGATAATCTAATTGAATAAAAACTTGATATTGTTTTAAAAGTGCCTCATTGATTGTTTTGGTGCTTTCGATATAATCAATGGTGAAACTGCTATCAATGGCAAGTTTATTGAGCCACGGTTTAGCCGCTTTGGTAAATGGGAGATGATGTCCGCCATTTTCATATAAAACTAAAGCTTTAAAACGTGATTTCTTTTGTTTTCTTTCTAAGCAGCTAACTTGATTTGCAAAGATGATAGTTTTGCTATATGCCGAAATAGTAATGAGTAAAACTATTAGAACACCTCTTAATTGTTTTCTGAGTTTTAGCATGTTTTTTAGTTTTTAGCTAGAAGACAAATTACAAAAAAGATGAAATTTACATGATTTAAATAGTTTTACATTAAAAACAAGAATTTACGACTCAGGCTGATTTTACTGGTGTTGATGCTAAAATTAATATATTAATGATGTGTATTTGATGGGATTTTAATCGGCATGATAATTCTAATTCATTATTTTCTTAATTTTTTCCAATTGATTAAAGCAATGTATATGGATTTCAAGACCTTCTTTGTATTGTTCAATAGTCATTCCGTACAAAAAAGGGGTATTCTCTAAATTGATTTTATTGGAAGATGAAGTTTCAAATTGATTTTGAATTGAATCTGACTGGCTGTTTTCTTTTTTATTGGTGCGGTTAGTCATAAAATTAAAATTTTGATTGAAAAAGGTTTATATGATTTTCTAGGCTTCTGAGGTTAAAAGTTTTATTTTTTCAATTGCTTGTTTGTTTTCGTATGCTACTTCTACTAATGCTAATAAAATGTCATTCCTAAATATTGTTTTGTTTCTCACGTTTCTAATTAATGCTTTGGTTGGAGCGCGCTGTCCTTTTTTAATAATATGAGCAATGGTAAGATCAACATAGGTTACAGGTAAATGCCTATCTATAAATTCGTAAGCTTTTTTATTGTGAGAATTATCTTCTTTAAAATTGCTATTATTGATTAATTTTGACATATATTTGCTAATTATTATTTACATGCTTTTAGGTTATATAAATGTAGGAATATTATTATATTTATTATTCTTTTTAATGTTAAAAAATATATTTAAGCTATATTTTGTTTGAATTTTAATGATGATGTATCACGAGAAACTAAGCAAATTCTTTAAGGATAAAGGATTAAAGCAAAAGGAAGTTGGGGCAATTTTAGGATTTAGCCCAGCAATGATTGGAAGGTATTTACATGGAACGGCTAGTATAGGTTCTGAATTTATTCTTAGCTTAAGTAAAAATTTTCCGGATGTAGATTTGAATGACCTTTTTGCTCCCAATGAGCAAAATATGGTTAATGAAGTTGGAGCAGTTTATGAAAAACAGACTATTTTGAATGATTTGCAAGAAATAGAAGTTAGGATTCATGATATTAGACTGCGTTTGGCCAACAAAAAGTTTGAGGAATAATAAAAAATTTTCCAAAAAAATCTAACAATTCTAATTTTAACAGCACCATTTAACCACTCTTTTAAGAGTGGTTTTTTTGTTATAAAATACTTGATTTTTAATTGAATCTATGCTAATACGTTAAGTTTTTTTTTATTAAATTTGGTTAACAATTTCTAGCAGTAACCAATATGGAAAAATTAAAACGACCGGTTTATGTTAAACCAGGAGCAGATGATTTTTTTAAAAAGATGCGTTTAGAAGTGAATGAAACGGTCTTAAAAAACTCGTCTTTGTATGTATTAAATGTTGTGAAGTCTTTAGGGCTTCTGGCAGTATTTTTTTTATTCTACGCCTGTATTTTACTTTTCGGGAACCAGACCCCGTTGTTATTTCTTTTTTACATTTTGTCTGGTATTACAATGATCGTTTTATTTATAAATGCTTTTCATGATGCTGCACATGGAGCTTTGTTCAAAAAGCCAAAGCATAATGAATGGTTTTTATATGTTTTAGAACTCTTCGGGAGTAATCATTGGCTTTGGATGCGACGCCATATAAGTTTGCATCATGCTTATCCAAACGTGCCAGATTGGGACGTAGATATCAAGCAGAGTGATATTATTAGAATATTCCCAAACAGCCCACTGTTTAATTATCACAAGTATCAACACATTTACATGTGGTTTATTTATCCTCTTTATAGCCTAAACTGGCTTTATATTAGAGATTTTAAAGACTTCTTTGGCAAAAAGGATAATTATGTAAAGAAAGTTGTAGATAAAATCCCGAGGCAGGAAGTTTATAGACTGTTTGCGGCTAAGATTATCAATCTTATTTATTTGCTTTTTATCCCGATGATGCTTTTAAATCAGCCATGGCATATGGTGTTTTTTGCTTGGCTATCTATGCATTTATGCGGTAGTGCAATTGGTGTGGTAGCATTGGTTTCGACACATGTTGATGAAGATGCCCACTTTCCGCATACCGATGAAGATGGAAATCTTTCCGACACCTGGGTAATGCACCAAATGATTGTCACTAAAGATTTTAGTACAGAAAGCAAATTGGCTAATTTTCTTTACGGCGGATTTACACATCACGTAGCACATCATCTTTTTCCTGCCGTTGGTCATACGTATTATCCATATATTACACCAATAATAAAACGTTATGCAGAAGAGTACAATCTGCCATATACTTCATATCCATTTTATCACGCTGTTCGCTCTCATTTTAGAATGCTCAGAGACAAAGGAGTAAAAGAGAATATTTTAGTTACAGGAGAAATATAACTCTAAAAATATTTAATAAAAAAAGCGGTTTTTTAAACCGCTTTTTTTATGATCGCATTATTTTTTAATTTGGGTATTTTCCTTTTTAATATTTAAATCTTTTAAGAGATTGCCTTTAATCTCAATGTCAAAATTATCTTCTTTAAAAATCGTTAGTTTCGATTCTGAAAATTTGTAGACATTAATTTTATTGTTTTTAACATCAATATACAAATCATAAGAATAAGTACTGCAGTCATGCTGTTTGCAGCCCCAAGCGTGAAGTATATTATCTTGTTTTTCAAAAGGAGTTTCGGTGTTCCAATTTTTCACCATTTGATCGTAATCTGCACCTAATAATTTTTTTAATCTTGGAGCTAGGCTGCTTTTGGTTAAAAACTGTGTTCCAATGACGCTTTTATCTACCAAGGCATACAAAGAATCATTTGGGTTTAAAACAATGCTATCTGCCTGTAAAGCTTCAGTTTTTATAGAAGTGGAATCTGTTTTAGGAACTTCTTTTATAATTTCTTTTTTACAAGAAAATAAAAGTAAACTAGTTACAAGTGCTGTTGAAATGTATTTGGCTCTGTAATTCATAAGATAAATGGTTTTTAGAATTAATAGTTTAATTTACAAAGTCGTAAAGAGCTAATTTTCATAAAGATATTAAAAATAATGTTTGGTTTGAAAGGAATTTATGACAAATTAAAGATTTGCAAAAAGTAAATTTTTACTCTAAAAGAGAAATCGTAGAATCGGTTTTTAAGTTTTTTTTGTTTAATTTCAATTTTTAAATCCTTTTACAATGAATCAGATCTTCAAAATATTAGTTTTTTTTCTTTTTGGAATCAGCTGTTTGCATGCGCAAAATGAAGCTTATGCAGCGCCAGCAGAGGCAAAGATTTCTGACACTACATTTGTGAATCTGCGAGATTACAGCAATGATTTTGTTTATGATATGAAATATGCAACAGAAGATAATTTTTTAAAAACTAAAGTTTACGACTGTGCCGAATGCATGCTTCGTTTAAAGACTGTAAAAGCATTAATTGCAGCCAATAAAGATTTTTTAAAGAAAGGATATAGAATTAAATTATATGATTGTTATAGGCCTTTGGACATTCAAAAGAAAATGTGGGAGATTGTATCGAATCCTATTTATGTGGCAGATCCAAAAAAAGGCTCCATCCACAATAGAGGAGGAGCCGTTGATATTTCTTTGGTTGATATAACAGGAAAAGAAGTTGATATGGGAACTTCTTTTGATTTTTTTGGAATTATGGCCAGTCATAATTTTAAACAGCTCTCAAAAGAAATCCTTTCAAAAAGAGCTTATTTAAAGAATACAATGATTAAAAACGGCTTTAATTCATTTGACTCTGAATGGTGGCATTACAATTTAAAAGCTGGTCTAAAAGATAAAGTTTCCAACCAGAAATGGAAATGCAATTAATTACTCAACACACCTGATATTATCCATAAAATAAGTGTTCGGATTGGTAACTTTTCCAGTCAACTCTGAGGTAAGTTCTCTTTTTACGATGTAATCTTCTATATTGGTTAGATATTTTACTCGCATAATCGAGATTGGCGATTTTTTTAATTCTTCATAATTGTCTTTCATAAACAAGAAAATCCCTGTGTTGACACGATTATTAAAACCTTTTTCATCACGAATTAATGTTCCGCAATTTTCTTGATTGATATGCATTAATGTTACAATTTTTCCGTTCTCTAATTGTAAAAAGATTTTTGAATTTTTATCAAAACAATTGGCTTTAATAAAATCTTTGCTTTTTTGAATCGCTTGCAGATTTAAAGTTGGCAATCCGTCGGTTTGGGCTAATGAAAAGAAAATGTAATTAGAGTTTCCTCCAAAATATTTCTCACTCATTAAGTACTCGTTGGTTACTTTGTAGCTTCCAATCGAGTCATTTACATTTACACTGTATTCACATGGTTTTTGGGCAAATGCGGAAAAAGTCAATAAAAAAAGAGTTAGGGTAATTAGTTGTTTCATTGTATTAGTTTATTTTGGTGCAAATTAAAACTATTTTGTTATCTTTTACATCAGTTGTAAAAAAACAATACAAATTACCTCCGTTTTTTATTTTCCACTTTTTTCTAATGTTTTCAACCGTTTCAGGGAAATTACGAGTGGTAATATTTGCCTGTTTATTTGCCAGTTCGTTTTTCATCTCATTTTTGTTGTACGAAAAGGCTTTTTGAATCTCAAATTTTCTTCCAGGAAAATCTATTAAATCCTCAGAAGTATACAAATGAGAATGTTTGTGAAGTTTATCAATTTGAAAAGTAATGCTTACTTCGTCAAAACCGCCAGATTTCATAATTGCAGCATTTGGCTCGTAAAGATATTTCTTTGGAAAATCATAAAGCGGATAGGAGATTTCTTTGCCTAAAACAAACTCAAAAGTTTCTGTTTTTTCTTTTAAAATATTAGCAGTTTTTAAAGTAATTTCGTTTGAATAACCTTTGTGAATTTCAAAAAGCAACTCTTTAACTTCATTTTCGAGCGCTATAATATGAATGTTTTTGACATTTTTTAATTCTGATAATCCTGCCGAAATATCTAATAAAGGTGCTGTTTTAATTAAAATATGATCTGATTTTTCGAAATAGAAATCAAGCAATTCAGGAACGTTTGGAAGGCAGTCTTTCAGCATGAAAACTTTGCCTTTGCTATCGTTTCTTCGTGAAGGATCAATATAAATCCAGTCAAATTTCTGATCGATTTTTTCTAATAAATGGATTGAATCGCCAGCATGGAAAGTGCAATTCTCAACTTGTAATTGTTTAAAATTGTGCGATACTATTGCTGATAATTCTTCATTGATTTCGCAATGCGTTATTGATTTGAATTTTTTAGAAAAATAATAATCATCAACACCAAAACCGCCAGTTAAATCAATCAGAGATTCACCATTTATTAAAGAAGCTTTGTAAGCAGCAGTTTTTTCTGAAGATGTTTGTTCGACAGAGATTTTACTTGGATAAATGATGTTTTCGGCAGCAAACCAAGTAGGGAGTTTTTCCTTTGCTTTTGTTCGGGCTTCAATCTGATTTAAAATCAAAATCCAGTCCAGATCGGGAAATGGATTTTTTTGCAGTGCCAATTTTGTTATATCTGCACCAGTATTTTGAATTATATATTCTTGAATTTCTGGATGCAAAATAGGATTGTTCAAAGCTAAATTCTTTCGGTTAATACGGAGACAATTTTATTATTAGGAAAAAATTCTTTTAAAATTACTTTAATCATTGTAAATGCAGGGATGGCTATAATCATACCCACAATTCCAAACGTAATACCGCTGATTAATATAACCAAGAATATTTCTAACGGGTGCGAATTTACACTTTTTGACGAAATTATTGGCTGGCTAATATTGTTGTCAATTGCCTGCACCAATAAAAAGCCAATAACAACATAAATGGTTGTTGGAAGAATTTCTGATTGAAAATCTTTTCCGATCATGCTTATCATGGTAAGAATTCCAGCTAAGGTGGTTCCTATAATTGGTCCCAAATATGGAATTATGTTTAGGATAGCACATAAAAAGGCAATTACAAAAGCATTTTTATTTCCAAAAATCAGCAATACAGTCAGATAAAGAATAAACACAACAATCAGCTGCAGTAATAAGCCAATGAAATAGCGTGTCAGTAAATGGTTTATTTTAGTGATTGAATTTAAAATTTTGTCTTCATTTGAATCTGGTAATATTCTTCTTGCTTGATCTTTAAAAATATCTTGATCTTTTATAAAAAAGAAAGTGATGAAAAAGACCGATACCAATCCCATGCCCATATCGGCCATGAAGTTGATTATAGTATTGATAAATCCTGTAAAATAGCTGAAATCTAAGAAAGAAGTAATTTTAGAATCTTTAAAAACTTTGTTTAAGTCAATATGCTGAATATTAAAATACTCTTCGAGATGCGTTTCTGTTTCTATAAATTTGGTCTGAAGATGTGCTGTATCAAGAAGTGCAAGATTATTTGCTTGAGAAATAATTAAAGGAACAAATAATAAAATAAAGCCCACAATTAGAAAAATGAAAAATATAATTGTCGTTGTGGCTGCCATCGAATTGCTAAACTTTAGTTTATTCTTTAAGAATAAGACCATCGGATTTGCAATTAGACACAATATTAATGAGATGCACAGATAGACAATCACGGTTTGGATTTCATATAAAAAATATAAAACTATGCTAATTATTAATATGGTTGCTAAAGCTCTTAAGATCCCGTTAGAGATAGTTTTTGACGTTATCATATTTAAATTTTGAGATCATAAATATAGGAAAAAGCTTTTATATTTCTAGTCTTTGGGAGTTCTAAAATAATTGACAAAAAAAAGGCGAGATGATTTCATCTCGCCTTTAATTAAGTTTTTTTTATTATGGTTGTGCAAAAGAAGCTCTAGCACCTCCAGTTGTAAAAATAGCTGAAATTCTGTTTTTTTGACCTGTTGAGAACATGTACATTGCTGCATCATCAACATAATCCATGTAGTTCATTGTCATTTCTACAGGTGTACCTGTACAAGTGCTGTAATGAGGGTAAGCAGGAACTCCGTAGTTTGCTGTGTTATGAGTTGGAGTATCTGAAACAAGATCGCTTCCGCAAGTAGCATCTCCCCAAATGTGGCGTAAGTTCATCCAGTGACCCACTTCGTGAGTAGCTGTTCTTCCTAAGTTAAATGGCGCATTTGCAGAACCAGATAATCCGAAGTAACGAGAATCAATTACTACTCCGTCTGTAGAAGAAGCACCTCCAGGAAATTGTGCGTAACCTAAAATTCCGCCGCCAATAGCACACGACCACATGTTTAATTTTGTAGTTGGAGAAGTAGGTGCAATTCCGCCCTGAGCTGTTTTTTTCATAGCGTCATTTGTTCCCCAAGAAGTTTTAGTAGTAGATTTTCTAATAACCTGGTCTAAAACGAAAGTAATTCCAATGTTTGCTTTCACACCTGAGAATAACGCTGGTACATTATTGTAGTCAGAGTTTAAAGCATTAAAATCTTTGTTTAAAACATCGATTTGCGATTGAATTTGTGCATCTGAGATGTTTTGTGCAGCTGTTTTGTATAAAACATTCACTACAACTGGAATTTCAATTTTTCCATTTACCAGACGGCCTGTAAAATTTGAACCAGCATGTTGTGCAGTAAAAGTTTCAATTTCGTTCATTCTAATCGCCAATGAAGGATCAGCTTTTAGTTGAGCTTCTAAAACTTCTTGTGTTGCACATCCTCTCCTAGAAGCAACACTTGCATCTGCATTAGCAGAATCAGATGACTGGTCATTTTGACAAGCAAACAGCAATAATGCTGCAAATGTGGTAATGATAACTTTTTTCATAATAATTTGGGTTTTTTGTTATAAAAATATTGGTTAATTGAATAATAGCGCAATTTTATAACAAAAAGCTTTTCTCGCAAAATATTAGAACAAAAATTTTGTGAGAATTTTTACGACCCCTTACAAACATTGATTCCTACAAAAAACGAATCAAAAATATTAATAAGTATTTTCTTTCTTTTGTGTTTTTTTAACGCATTTAGTCGTGATTATCTGTAGTTTAACGATAAATGCAATAAATTGAATTGATGTAAAATTGAAATGAAGTTTCAAAAATTGTCTTCAGAATTCAATTTTTTATAAAGAAGTAATCTCGTAAAGTGCAATACTCGCAGCCTGCACAACATTCATACTGCTGTTTTTGCCAAACATGTCGATGTGTACGATTTGGTGAGAAAGTTTTAGAAGTTCTTCAGATATTCCGTTAATCTCACTTCCGATCAAAAGAGCAATTTTTTTATCGAAAGGAATCATAACTTCTTTTAAAGGTTTGCTGTCTGAAGTGATTTCTAAGGCAATAATTTCAAAATTATTATCAGTTAAATAGGAGTGAAGTTCAGTATAATCTTCAATAGTAGAATGTGGCACATGAAGATGTGTGCTGCGCGAAGTTTTATTGATTTTACGAGGTGTCAGCGGAATGTCTTTTCCGAAAAAGATAATATTCTCAACTCCGAAAGCCTCAGAAATTCTAAATAAAGAACCAATATTCTGCTGAAAGTAAATATGATCGCATACCAAAGTAATGGGAAATGTTTTTCTTTCAAATTGATTTTCTTCGTGGGTTAGTTGCATTTTTTGTTAGTGAAAAGTGATTAGTAATTAGTAATAAGTAAATAGTAAATAGTGTTGAGTCCGAATCTAAATAATTTTCTCTTTTAAATTGAAATTACTAGTAACTAATTACTTGGGACTAGTTACTAATTAGTAAAAATATAATTGATAATGTTTGCGCCCATTTTCAAGGCTTTGTCCCTTACATTTGCAGGATCATTATGTACTTCAGCATCTTCCCAGCCGTCGCCTAAATCGCATTCGTAAGTATAAAGTAAAACCAGTTTATTGTCTATAAAAATTCCGAAAGCCTGAGGACGAGTTCCGTCATGTTCGTGAATTTTTGGTAATCCGTTCGGAAAAGGAAATGGCTTCTGAAAAATAGGATGATTTGCCGGAATTTCGACTAAATTATTATTTGGAAATATCTTTTTGATTTCTTTTCGAATAAACTGATCCATTCCGTAATTATCATCAATATGCAGAAAACCTCCAGCGGTCAGATAATTTCTCAAGTTTGTTACGTCTGCATCGCTAAAAACTACATTTCCATGACCTGTCATGTGTACAAACGGATAGGAAAGTAAATCTGGATTGCTTGGTTCTACCGTTGATGGTTTGTTTTTGATGCGAGTATTAATATTGGCATTGCAAAAACTTATTAGATTAGGCAAAGAAGTAGGATTTGCGTACCAATCGCCGCCACCGCTGTATTTAAGCAAAGCAATTTCTTGAGAAAAAGAAACACTTGAAAAGAGTAACAATAAGTAAAATATTTTTTTCATATAATTTTAATTATAAGGCTTTATCGTACTATTTGTCATTTCGAGGAACGAGAAATCTCCACAAGTAGCTCGCCAAAGATTAGTGATTTTCTGTGCGGAGTTACTAGCGAAGATTTGCTTCGCCGATTCGCTAGCGCTCGGGTCTCCTTCGTCGAAATGACAAGATTGTGTTTAATTAGGAACTTCATTAAAAAAAACAACACTATGGCAAGCCACAACGGCAGCTGTTTCTGTTCTTAAACGGGTATTTCCTAAAGCTACGGGTTTGTAATTGTTTTCTAATGCCAATGCAATTTCTTTTTCAGAAAAATCACCTTCTGGACCAATTAAAATCGTAACATCTTCATTTGGTTTTAAAACTTCTTTCAGTGATTTTTTATCGGTTTCTTCACAATGCGCAATTAACTGTAAACCATTCTGCTTTTGTTTGATGAATTCTTTAAACGAAATAGCTTCATTTAATTTTGGAAGAAACGTTTCATTACATTGTTTCATTGCCGAAAGAATGATTTTCTCAAAACGATCACGATTAATTACTTTTCGTTCAGAACGATCGCAAAAAATCGGGGTGATTTCTTGAATTCCAATTTCGGTAGCTTTTTCTAGAAACCATTCGAAACGATCATTCATTTTGGTTGGCGCAACGGCCAAATGCAAATGAAATTTTGGTTTTTCAGCATTCGTAATATGTAGGACTTCAACAATGCATTTATTGTCTGAAGCCAATGTAATTTGAGTTTCAAACAATAATCCTGAACCATTTGTAACATGCAGAATATCTGCGTCTTTTTTTCTAAGGACTTTTATAATATGACGGCTTTCTTCTTTGTCAAAAGAAAAACTTTCGGTTGTCTCGTTTATGTTGGGATTAAAAAATAACTGCATGATTTAAAATTCGATTCTTGCTTTAGAAACCACTGCAGAAGTTTCAAAACGATTAGATAAGTATTTTTGGTATCCTACAATTCCAATCATTGCAGCATTGTCTGTTGTATATTCAAATTTTGGAATAAAAGTTTTCCAGCCGTATTTGCTCTCTGTTTCTTTTAGTGTATTTCTGATTCCTGAATTTGCCGAAACTCCACCGCCAATGGCAATTTGTGTAATTCCGGTTTCTTTAACAGCCAGTTTAATTTTATCCATCAAAATTTCGATAATTGTGTGCTGAATAGAGGCGCAAATATCATTCAGATTTTCTTCGATAAAATTCGGATTCTGCTGTTTGTTTTTTTGAATGAAATATAAAATAGCTGTTTTCAATCCCGAGAAACTAAAATCTAATCCCGGAACTTTTGGTTTGGTAAAAGGAAACGCTTTCGGATTTCCTTCCTTTGCATATTTATCGATCAAAGGTCCGCCAGGGTAAGGAAGTCCAAGAATTTTGGCACTTTTATCAAAAGCTTCTCCGACAGCATCATCTGTAGTTTCTCCGATAATTTCCATATCAAAAAAACTATTCACTTTTACAATCTGAGTATGTCCGCCACTTATGGTTAAAGCTAAAAAAGGAAATTCAGGTTTATCGTAGCCTTCTTCATCGATAAAATGAGCCAATATATGAGCATGCATGTGATTTACAGCAATTAACGGAACATTTAATGCTAATGATAATGATTTACTGAAAGAAGTTCCCACCAATAGAGAGCCCATTAGGCCTGGACCTTGAGTAAATGCGATTGCGCTTAGCTGTTCTTTTTGTACATTTGCTTTACGAAGTGCAGCATCTATCACAGGGACAATATTCTGCTGGTGCGCGCGTGAGGCCAATTCAGGAACAACACCTCCGTATTGATTATGAATTAATTGATTGGCTACAACATTTGACAATACTTTGTCGTTATGTAAAACCGCGGCAGCAGTATCATCGCATGAACTTTCGATGGCTAGAATAAAAACCTCTGGATTTTGCATATAAAGGCACAAATTTTGAATTATATTTGACAAATCAAATTATTAAATTTCTTTGATTTAAGCAGTGCCCCAAAATTAAAGAATTTTTATCAAAAACAGCCGTTCTTTGTCTGTTCAAATAAATTAAAAGAAAAACTAAAATTAAAGAAGCTATCAAAAAAGTAAAGAAAATAATATCTAGAACCCTAATTGGGTTGATTTTACTTTTGTTAGCACTCGCTATCATACTGTCTCTTCCTGTCGTTCAGACACAGATTGCCAATTATGTTACCAACTCATTAAATGAAGACTACAAGGTTAATATTAATGTTGAAAAAACGGCAATCAATATTTTTGGCGGAGTAAAATTGAAAGAAGTAACGATTTTGGATCATCATAAAAAAACGATGATTTATTCGGATATCATTACAACTGATATTGCTAGTTTCAGCAGATTGTTAGATGGGGATTTGATTTTTGGAGATTTACGTCTGACAGGTTTGATTTTTAATTTGAAAACCTACAAAGGCGAAGATGAAAACAATATCAATAAATTTATTGAGGCTTTTGAAGTAAAGGATACTCCTAAGAAAAAATCAACGAAGCATTTTTTGCTAACAGCTAAAAATGCTTATATCGAAAAAGGAAGATTTTCTGTTGTTGATGAAAATAAAACCACTCCTAAATTTCTGGATTTCACAAAATTAAATGCTTATATAAGTGAGTTTAAATTGTACGGTCCAGATGTAAATACAAACATCCACCGATTTTCATTTATGGATCATCGCGGATTGTATGTTTCTAATTTTGCTGGGAAGTTCAGTTATACCAAAAAACAGATTATGGTTCAAAATCTGGCTATTAAAACCAAAAGATCTTCCATTTATGGTGTAGCAATTTTAAATTATAAACCTTCAGATTTTCTTGATTTTACAGATAAAGTTAGATTTGATGTTTTGATAGATTCTTCTTCTATTGCAACAAATGATATTCGCCATTTTTATGATGGTTTGGGTAAAAATCAGCATTTTAAACTGAAAACAAAATTAGACGGTCCGTTGAATAATATGACGCTTACAGGATTGAGGCTAAGCGACACAAATGGATCAAAAATTAATGGAACAATCAATTTCAGAAATCTTTTGGGTAGTAAAACGCAGAAGTTTTCTATGGATGGAAAGTTTAACAAACTGCTTTCTAGCTATGATGATTTGGTAGTTTTGCTTCCTGGGGTTTTAGGAAAAAGACTGCCTAAAGAAATGAAGCGAATAGGTAAATTTAATATTGTCGGAAAAGCCAAAGTTTCGACGACAGCATTAGAAACCGCTTTTAAAATTGCTACAGATGTCGGAAATGGAGAAGTAGATCTTCATTTGAATAATATGGATTTTATTGACAAAGCTTCGTATTCTGGAAATATTGTTTTAAATGGTTTTGATATTGGAGCTGTTTTAAATAGAAAAGATATTGGAAAAACTACATTGAATCTTGATGTTGATGGAGTGGGCTTTACAGAGAAATATTTGAATACGGCTATTAAAGGAGATATTTCGAAATTGGATTACAATAAGTACACCTATAATAATATAGTAGTAAACGGCAATTTTAAGCTTCCTTATTATAAAGGGCAAATTGCGATAAACGATCCGAATTTGAACTTAAGTTTTGATGGACTGCTGGATTTGAGTAAAAGAGAGAATCGTTATGATTTTCATATCAATGTCGAAAATTCAGATTTAAGAAAGCTTAGGTTTGTAAGCGATTCAATCTCACATTTTAAAGGAGATGTCGTAGTTCAGCTGACTGGAAATTCTATTGAAAACCTTCAGGGAGATATTTTTATTAATGATGCCGAATATCAAAACCCAAAAGCAACTTATGCTTTTGATCAAGTGAATTTGAATTCTAGTTTTGATGCAGATCGTTTGAGAACCATTACGATTAGTTCAAATGATGTTGTAGACGGAAAAATTGTGGGTAAATTTAGATTCGATCAATTAGATAAATTGGTTATGAATTCTGTGGGTAGTTTATATACCAATTACAAACCTTATAAAGTTCGAAAAGGACAGTTCCTGCGTTTTAATTTCCGTGTTTACGATAAAGTGGTTGAAATGCTTTATCCGCAAATAAATATTGATTCATCTACGGTTGTACGAGGGAAAATTGATTCAGATTTACAGGAATTTAAATTCCGTTTTAGATCCAAAAAAATTACAGCCGATAAAAATACATTCGATAATATCCGAATTAATATCGATAATAAAAATCCGCTTTACAACGCGTATGTCGAATTAGACAGTATTAAGACTCCTTATTATAAGATACGTGATTTTAATTTGATTAATGTCACAGCTAATGATACTCTTTATGTGCGTTCAGAGTTTAAAGGAGGAAATGAGGGAGAAGATTACTTTAATCTAGATTTGTATCATACAATTGACAAGAGTAAAAATAATATTGTCGGAATCAAGAAATCTGAAATGAAGTTTAAGGATTATATCTGGTACTTAAATGAGGATGCTGAAAAAGACAATCAGATTATTATTGATCAATATTTTAAAAACTTCACGTTCGATAATATCGTTTTATCTCACGAAAATCAGAAAATTGATTTAAATGGAGTTATAAAAGGAGCAGATTATAAAGATCTCGAACTGACTTTTGAAGATGTTGATATTAATAAAATCACACCCGCAAATTCCAAGTTTGTGTTTGACGGTAATTTGAATGGGAGTGTCAATTATAAGCAGAATAAAAATGTTTATCAGCCCACGGCATCCATTAAAATTGATCATCTGGTCATGAATAAAACGGAATTGGGTACGCTTGATTTTGATATTTCTGGAGATGAAAGCTTTAAAAAGTTTACAGTTAATTCGTCCATTCAGAATGGTTTTACCGAATCATTTAGGGCAAATGGAACTTTTGCGATAGAGAATAAAGAAACGATCATGGATATGAGCCTGAAACTGGAAGGTTTCAATTTGGCCACTTTAGGAACTATTGGCGGAGATGTCTTGTCAAATGTTAGAGGTTCTGTTTCTGGAAATGCTGCTGTTGTAGGGAATTTGAAGAAACCAGAAATTAACGGGCGCCTCTATGTGGAAAAAGCAGGAATGACGATTCCGTATCTAAATACAGATTACGAACTTAGTGATCGAACGGTAATTGATTTAACTAATGAGAAATTTCTGTTTAGGAATAATCAGTTAACCGATACTAAATATGGTACAAAAGGTTTGCTGAACGGAAGCATAGAGCATAATAATTTTGGTGATTGGAAATTAGATTTAAATATTACTTCTAAGCGATTAGTTGCGCTTGATACAAAAGATAGTGATGATGCGGCTTATTTTGGAACAGCCTTTATAAATGGAACAGCCAGTATAAAAGGTCCTGTAGAAGGTTTGTTTATTAAGGTAGATGCAAAATCTGAAAAAGGTACAGAAGTTAAGATTCCGATTAATAATGCGCAAAGTGTTGGCGAAAGCAGTTGGATTCATTTTGTAACGCCAAAAGAAAAGTATAATCTTGAGAACGGAATTGTTGAAAAGACAAGAGATTATAATGGACTTGAGTTGGAATTTGATTTTGATATTACGCCAGATGCTGAAGTAGAAGTTATTTTAGATCGAAATTCTGGTCATGGTATGAAAGGAAAAGGGTATGGATCGCTTTTGTTTAAAATTAATACGTTAGGTAAATTTAATATGTGGGGAGATTTCCAGGCATATGAAGGAACTTATAATTTTAAATACGGTGGACTTATCGATAAAAAGTTTACGGTTAAAAAAGGTGGTTCGATTATTTGGGAAGGAAACCCAATGCGTGCACAGCTGAATTTGGAGGCAGTTTATAAAACCCAAGCCAATCCCGCAGTACTTTTAGATAATACGTCTTCATTCAATAAAAAAGTACCTGTAGAAGTTGTTATTGGGTTGAGAGGAGATTTGGCCAGTCCTGAACCTAACTTTGATATTCAGTTTCCATCGGTTAGTAATGTTTTAAAATCGGAGATACAGTATAAATTGGATGATAAAGATATTCGCCAGACGCAAGCGCTTTACTTATTATCAACAGGTTCATTTATGAGTACCGACGGATTCAGTCAGGGAGATTTTTCTGGAACATTAACAGAGACTGCTTCGAGTTTGTTAGGAGGAATTATTAAATCGGATAATGATAAAGTAAATATAGACTTAAATTACATTGCTGCAGACAGAAGAACAGGGCAGGAGGTTGATGGTCAGTTTGTGGCCAATATATCGTCTCAAGTAAATGAACGAATTACGATCAATGGTAAATTAGGAGTTCCAGTTGGAGGTGTAAATGAATCTGCTATTGTTGGAGATATCGAGATCTTGTACCGTGTAAATGAAGATGGTACAATGAATCTTCGTCTGTTTAATAAAGAAAATGACATTAATTATATAGGACAAGGAATTGGTTATACGCAAGGAGTCGGTATTTCTTACGAAGTAGATTTTGATACCTTTAGCGAGCTTGTCAACAAACTGTTTAAAAATCATAAAATTGAAAAAGCAGTAAAAGGTTCTTCTCATGATGATCTTCAAGACTCCTATCTTCCTGAGTACATGAATTTTTCAAGCAAGAAAGATTCAGAAAAAAACAAGAAAAAAGCAAAAGAGGACGAGGAGAAAAGAAAAAAAGAAGAGGAAAAGAAGAAAAAAGACCAGAAGCAAACCGATTCTAATAATAATCAAGGATTAATTCCAGACAACGATTATTAACACTTTGTTAAAAATACACTTTTATAAAATCATTATTCTCATAATGGTTTTTTTTGTGCTAAATTTAAGCCCTCTAATAAAATTTTCCATGTGAGCGGGAAATTCTGATTTTTATAACACTTCATCAGGGTATTGTTAATTTTGACGATTTAATTAAAAAAATACTGTTTTATTATTTTTAATGAAATTTTTTCCTAGAAAAAACTTATTAACGAAAACGTTTGAATTTAACAGATTTTATTAATTTATGATAATCGTAACCCGAAAAGTGCTGAATGTTTGCTAATTTTACACTTTAATACTTAAATAATGCCAAAAACAATAAAAAAAGTAGGTGTTCTTACCTCAGGAGGAGATTCACCTGGAATGAATGCTGCAATACGATCAGTTGTTCGAACTTGCGCATACCATAATATAGAATGCATCGGAATTTATAGAGGGTATCAAGGAATGATTGAAGGAGACTTCAAAGACATGGGACCACGAAGCGTAAATAATATTGTAAACAAAGGTGGAACGATCTTAAAATCGGCTCGTTCAGTTGAGTTTAGAACGCCTGAAGGTAGAAAAAAAGCACACGAGAACCTAGTTAAGGCTGGTGTTGATGCTTTGGTTGTTATTGGTGGTGATGGTAGTTTTACCGGAGGATTAATTTTTAATTCAGAATTTGGCTTTCCAGTAATGGGAATTCCTGGTACAATCGATAATGATATTTATGGTACAAGTTTTACTTTAGGGTACGATACAGCTTTAAATACTGTTGTAGACTGTATAGATAAAATTCGAGACACGGCAAGTTCTCATAACCGTCTTTTCTTTGTAGAGGTTATGGGTAGAGATGCTGGTCACATTGCTCTTAACGCTGGTATTGGTGCAGGAGCAGAAGAAATCCTTATTCCTGAAGAAGATTTAGGATTGGATCGTCTTTTAGATTCACTTCAAAAAAGTAAAGCGTCAGGAAAATCATCTAGTATTGTTGTTATTGCTGAGGGGGATAAAATTGGTAAAAACGTATTCGAATTAAAAGATTATGTTGAAGCAAATCTTCCTGAGTATGACGTAAGAGTTTCTGTTTTAGGACACATGCAGCGTGGTGGTTCTCCATCTTGTTTTGACCGTGTTTTAGCAAGTCGTTTAGGAGTAAAAGCAGTAGAATCTTTAATTGAAGGGAAATCTAACTACATGGTTGGTCTTCGTGAAGATAAAGTGATCTTGACTCCGCTTGAGCAGGCTATTAAAGGAAAATCTGAAATTGATAGAGAATTGTTAAGAGTGTCAGACATTATGTCGACATAACCAATATAAAGTTTAAAAAAGAAAGAGAAGTTTATTGTGAGGAAATTAGACTTTGAATTAGTGTAATAAAAACAAAAGCAAAAAATTTAGTAAAATGTCAAAAGTAAAATTAGGAATAAACGGATTTGGACGTATCGGAAGAATCGTTTTTAGAGAGTCTTTCAATAGAGATAATGTAGAAGTTGTTGCAATCAACGACTTGTTAGACGTAGATCACTTAGCTTATTTATTAAAATATGATTCAGTTCACGGTCGTTTCAACGGAACTGTAGAAGTTAAAGAAGGAAAACTTTATGTAAACGGAAGAAACATCCGTATCACTGCAGAAAGAAATCCTGCTGACTTAAAATGGAACGAAGTTGATGTAGATGTAGTAGCTGAATGTACTGGTATCTTCACAACTATCGAAACTGCAAGTGAGCACTTAAAAGGTGGTGCTAAGAAAGTAATCATTTCTGCTCCTTCTGCTGATGCTCCAATGTTTGTAATGGGAGTGAACCACGAAACTGCAAAAGCTTCTGATTTAGTTGTTTCTAACGCTTCTTGTACTACAAACTGTTTAGCTCCATTAGCTAAAGTTATTCACGATAATTTCGAAATCGTTGAAGGTTTAATGACTACTGTTCACGCAACTACTTCAACTCAAATGACAGCTGACGGACCTTCTAGAAAAGACTGGAGAGGTGGACGTGCTGCTGCTATCAACATCATTCCTTCTTCAACAGGTGCTGCTAAAGCGGTTGGAAAAGTTATCCCATCTTTGAATGGAAAATTAACTGGAATGTCTTTCCGTGTTCCTACTGCTGACGTTTCTGTAGTAGATTTAACTGTAAAAGTGGCTAAAGAAACAACTTACGAAGAAATCTTAGCTGTATTGAAAAAAGCTTCAGAAAACGAAATGAAAGGTATCTTAGGATATACTGAAGATGCAGTTGTTTCTCAAGACTTTATTTCAGATAAAAGAACTTCTATTGTTGATGCTGGTGCAGGAATCGGATTAAACTCTACTTTCTTCAAATTAGTATCTTGGTATGACAATGAGTACGGATACTCAAGCAAATTAATTGATTTATCTGTACATATTGCAGGTTTAAAATAATAATATATATTTTTGCAAAATCCCGTTACTTTACAATAACGGGATTTTCTTATTTTGTTACTTCTATAATTAATGTAAAAACTACACTTTTAAATTAAAAATAGAGAAACCTAATTCCAAAAACTAAACAAATGAAATTAATAGTTGACAGTGGATCTACTAAAGCCGATTGGATTGCGATAGATGATAATGGAAAAGTATTATTCACAACACAAACTTTAGGATTAAATCCTGAAATTCTAGACGAGCCAGAAATCATAGAAAGATTAAACGACCGTTTCGATATTTTACAAAACAAAAAAAATGCTACACATTTATTCTTTTATGGTGCCGGTTGTGGTACAGACAGAATGAAAGAGTGGTTGAAAAGAATTTTTCAAGAATATTTTGCTAACGCAATAGTAGACGTTCAAGAAGATACTTATGCAGCTGTTTATGCTACAACTCCAAAAGGAGAAGAAGCGATTGTTTCTATCTTAGGAACAGGTTCTAACTGCAGTTATTTTGATGGAAAAGTATTGCATCAAAAAGTTCAATCATTAGGTTATATCGTAATGGATGATTGCAGTGGTAACGTTTTTGGAAAAGAATTAATTAGAAAATACTATTTTAATAAAATGCCTAAAGAATTGGCTGTTGAACTTGAAAAAGAGTACGATGTTGATCCTGATTTTATTAAAAACAAATTATACAAAGAACCAAACCCAAATGCTTATTTAGCGACTTATGCTAAATTCTTGATTAAGCATAAAGATACAGAGTTCTGCAGAAAAATCATTTTCAAAGGAATGAAGTCTTTCGTTAAGAATTACATCAAACAGTTTGATAACTGCAAAGAAGTTCCAGTGCATTTTGTTGGTTCTATTGCGTTTTATTTGAAAGATGAATTACAAGAGACATTCAATAAATATGAACTTCAATTAGGTAATGTTTTAAGAAGACCTATTGATGGATTAATTGCTTACCATGTCGCTAATCAATAGTTCTGGTTTTATGGAAATTGCCATTATTGCTCATGATGGAAAAAAAGCAGATTTAATTGATTTCTTAATCAAAAATGAAGCTGTTTTGCACAATGAAAAAATAAGGCTTATTGGTACTGGTACTACGGGAGGAAAAGCAGAAGCAGCGGGGTTTAAAACTCAAAGAATGCTTTCTGGTCCGCTCGGCGGAGATGCGCAAATTGCAGGAAGAGTAGCGGAAGGAATTACGCAGATGGTTTTCTTTTTTAAAGATCCTTTGTCAAGCCATCCGCACGAGGCAGATATTAATATGCTAATTCGTGTTTGCGATGTGCATAATGTGCCGCTCGCAACGAATGAAGCAACGGCACAATTATTATTAGATGCTATTGCACAGCAATTATAGAAATTTCTACATTAACATTTTTTGGCAAACAAGCCACTTGAACCGTTTCACGAGCTGGAGCGGTTTTTTCGTTAAAATACGAACCGTAAACAGTATTTATTGCTCCAAAGTTATTCATGTCCATGATGAAGATAGTTGACTTTACAACGTTTTCAAAAGTCATGTCTGCGGCTTCAAGAATAGCGGCAATGTTTTTCATAACTTGAGTAGTTTCATCATTAATATTGTCTGTAACCAATTCTCCTGACTCAGGATTGATTGCAATTTGTCCAGAAGCATAAAGTGTGTTTCCAGATAATACGGCTTGATTATAAGGTCCGATTGGAGTCGGAGCTTTCTCGGTAAAGATGATTTTTTTCATAATGAAATTATTTTGATTCGAAAGTAGTTTATCTATTAGAAACGCTTCGTTTGTTCCATTTGATATCGCTAAGCATACCAGATTTAATTCCGATGAAGAAGTTCCAGTTAGAATTTGTTCCTAATGGCTGCCAGTTAAAGGCCATTCTCCAGCTTAATAAATCTCTCTCAAAACGGAATTGCGTAAAGGTAACTCCTTTCTGTACAAAATCGTAACCTGTAGAAACTCCTGCTTTCCATTTAGGAGTAAGGTCGGTATTGATAGAAATCATGATAGAGTTTCCAGAAATAGTGTTTTCTCGCTTTATGTTTGAGTATGTTAACGAATAGGCAAGTGTCATATCCCACGGAACCTTAGAGTTGAAGAATTCTGTAATTGCATCATCTCGCTCAGGTTCGTCGGCAAACTGGCTGTTACGGCTGTCATTTAAGTCTGTATTAGTACCAAACAAGTCATCGTTTCGTCCACCGTTTCGCTGGCTCTGAGTATTTTTTTCTTTCTCTTTTCCGGTTCCCTTATTTGAGAATGAATAGTTCACAGTTACGTTTGCACTTGTCATTCTAAATAAACTTCCGCCATTGTCAATGTTGAATTTGTCAATTTTGTTACCACCATTATCAATTGCATAAGGATCTAATGTTGCACCAAAATTCATATTCATTTTATTGTCAAAAAACTGAGTTCCACCACTAACTAATACAGGTTGCCATCCAAATGTTGACTTTCCATCAGCATTGAAATTATAGCTTGTGCTAAAGTTTAAGTTGTTTAACAGCATAATCTTTTTAGGTTCTGTTTTTGTGCTGTCGCGATCTCTTACTTTAGCTTCAAAAGTATTGCTCAAGGCAAAACCAACAATGTTTGAATTGTCTTTTCCTGGTGCTCCGTATAATCCGTTTTCAAATCTTGTATACTCAGAGGTAATTCTTCCAGAAGCATCGACTGCATACGTATCGTAATATTTTTCAAAACTTGGAGTATAGGCATAGGTAATGCTCGGACGCATTACGTGTCTAATAGACTGGATTCTTTTATCGTCACCAAAATTAAAGGTTCCGTAAATAGTCGTACCTAAATTAGTGCTGAAATTGTAAGTTCTAAAAGAGTCAAAACCATTAACATTTATGTTAACTGTTTGCGCAGTGCTAGGGTCGTAAACTTTTTGGATGGTTTTGTTTACCCATGTTTCCTGATAAGTTGTAGATGCTCCTGCACTAAAATATTTGAAAATTTTGAAGTTTGTGCTCAACGGAATTGTATGCTGCATTCCTAATTGGGCATCATCAAACATCTGCGGTTTGAAGAACAAAGAATCTTTTGTTTTAAAATAGTTTTTACCACTTACGTTATATTGTAAGTTGATGTTTTTAATTAATCCTTTCTTTACGCCATTTTTTCCAACAAAAGGATATACACGATCAATACTTCCTTGTAAAGACGGAAGTGTCATGATAATGTCTTCTGTTTGCGTATTCTGACTATGAGTTGCAGATAATGATATGCGCGAACCAGGAATAGTATTAAATGTTTTGTTGTATGAAATAGACGAGCTTAACGTGTTATTTAAGTTCGAACCTATGTTTGCTTGGTTGATAGATTGTTTAAAATACTTACTACTACCCATGTTGACAGAAGCAGAGAAAGTAGAATTTGGATTTGATTTGGTGTCTTTAGAGTGTGACCACTGAATATTGTAAATATTTTGTTTTGAATAATCAGGATAACCACGCTCACTATTAATTAAATTCTCGAAACGAATGTTGACATTTCCTCTATATTTATATCGCTTGGCATACGCCGATTCGAATCGCATGGCATAACTTCCATTGGTGTAATAATCTCCAAGTACGGTCAAATCGTAATTATCGCTTAGTGCAAAGTAATAACCTCCATTTTGCAAAGAAAACCCACGTGTATTAGAATCGTTATAGCTAGGAATAATGATACCAGAAACACTTTTCTCCTTACTTAACGGAAAAAAACCATAAGGCAATGCAAGCGGAGTAGGGACATCAGCAATTACCATTTGTGTTAAACCGGCAACAATTTTTTTACCAGGCACAAATTTAATTCTGCTGGTCTGAAAGTAGTATTCGGGATTGTCGATATCTTGAGCAGTGGTAATACGTGCTCCTTTTAAAAAGTATACAGAGTCGTTTTCTTTTTTAGTGACAGAAGCTTTGATATTTAACTCGCCTTGTTTTGTTCTCGAATTATAAATTAAAGCCTTTTTGGTTTTAAAATTAAAACGGATAGAATCTGGCTGTACCTCACTTGCTCCTTGTTTGAAGTTAGGGTATTGAGTTAAAACGCCAGCAGAATCTTTAATTCTTCCTGCATAAACTTCGTCTTTTTCATAATTAAGAACAATTATACCCGATTTTAATTCTACATCTTTATAGTATAATTCAGCTTCATTATATAAAGTGATCAGCTTTTTTTTCTGGTCAATTTTAGCATAATCTTTTGCTACATATCTTACTTTTCCATCCAAAAAAGTCTTTTTTGGTTTAACGGTATCAAGTTTTATGGTGTCTGTAATCGCAGTGTTTTCTTTATCTGTTTGTTTTACAGCAGGTAAAGGTTTTTTTTTGTTTTTTATTTCTTGCGAATATAAATTACCACAACCTATAGTTAGGAAAAATGATATAAAAACGATATTAAATAAGTTTGTATGCAAAGGTTTAAATGCTATTTTTGTAAAATTATGGCTTGTTTTTTGACATGTCAAACTTACATATAATTTTTTGGCAAAAATAATCAATTCTAAAAATTATAACAGCTGCATTTTATTAAAATTAACTTTTAGATTTATGAATAGAATTAACAAATTTAAAGTAATATTTACTTTATTTCTAATAATATCGTCCTTTTGTGCTCAAAGTCAGTCAAATGTGTTTAAGGTTACGCTAGATGCGGGACATGGAGATCACGACTTTGGAGCTGTTTATAGCGGACGAATTGAAAAGAATATTGCTTTAGCTATTGTTTTGAAAGTTGGGAAGATTTTAGAACTTAATCCTAATGTTAATGTAATTTATACTCGTAAAACAGATGTTTTTATAGATTTGGTTGAAAGAGCCAATATTGCCAACAGAGCAAATTCGAATATTTTTGTTTCTATTCACTGCAATGCCAATAAAAATACAGCTGCCGACGGAACAGAAACTTATGTAATGGGTTTAAGTAAAGTAGCATCAAACCTTGAAGCTGCAAAAAAAGAGAACTCGGTAATTACTTTAGAGAAAGATTATAAACGTAAATATGAAGGTTACGACCCAAATTCTCCAGAATCTATGATTGGTATGACTTTGATGCAGGAAGAATATTTAGATAATAGTATTACGCTTGCTACTAAAATTGAGGAGAATTTCGAGAAACTAGGAAAAAAACTTCGTCATGGAGGAGTAAAGCAAGCTCCTTTTATGGTACTTCATAAAGCTTATATGCCAAGAGTTTTGGTTGAAACTGGATTTGTTTCTAATCCGACGGAAGGAAATATTCTGAATTCTGAAGAAGGTCAGGATGATATTGCAAGAGCAATTGCAGAAGCGATTTTAAGTTATAAACGTGAATATTTTGGGACAGGAGCGGAAGCTGCTGAGAGTCGGCCCGTAAGAGATACTACGCCAGCAAAGCCAAAAACAACTACACCAGTTGCGGTGGCAAAAAATGCTCCAAAAGGAACATTTTTTAAAGTGCAGCTTATTGCAAGTATCAAAAAAACACCTTTAGAGCCTAAAAATTTTAAAGGGTTGAAAAATGTAACGATGGTATACGAAAATAATATTTATAAATATTTCTACGAAGAAACTCCAAGTTACGAAACAGCTCAAAAATATCTGCAAGAAGCTAAAAGTAAAGGATATGGCGCAGCGTTTTTAGTAGCAACTAAAGATGGAGAAAAAATCAGTATTCAGGACGCGATTAAATAATAAGCACAAGTTCGAATATTTATATTAATTTTGTACAAACACTTAGAATTTTGAAACTAACAAGAGAAATTAAAACGGCTATTTTAGTCATCGTATCTATTTTATTATTTATCTGGGGATATAGTTTTTTAAAAGGTAGAGATCTTTTTACTAATTATACTGTATTATATGCTGAATACGATAATGTTGAGGATTTATCACCATCAGCTCCAGTAACATTAAACGGACTTGCAATTGGTAAAGTAAGTAAAATTACAATTGATGCAGTAACTGGTAAATTACTAGTAGAACTTCAACTTAAAACAGATTTTCCAATTTCTAAAAGCAGTTCAGCTGCAATTTATTCTCCAAGTTTAATTGGCGGAAAACAAATTAAAATCGTTCCAAATTTAGCTGATAAAGAATTAGCCGAAGACGGGCAAAAATTAGTGTCTACTGTTGAATTAGGATTGACAGAATCACTAGGAGGGAAAATTGAACCAATTCAGCAAAAGCTTGATAAAATGCTTTTGAATATTGATAATTTGGTTACAGGATTAAATAATACTTTAGATAAAAATACTCAAGAAAATCTAAAGAAAACAATTGCTGAACTTAGCCAGACAATGACACAGTTTCATAAAGCTTCTGGAAGCATTAACACTATCTTGGATACTAATAAAGGACAGATTAATGGAATAGTTACAAACTTCAATAAAATGTCTGGCAATTTCAATAAAATTTCAGATTCATTAAATAAAGCAGATTTAGGAAAAACGGTTCGCAACTTGAACGAAACTTTAGCTAAGGTTGATGTTTTAATGAGCAACCTGAATTCTGGAAAAGGTACAGCAGGAAAAATACTTAACGATGAGGCATTGTATAACAACCTGACTAAAACTTCAAAAGAACTTGAATTGTTATTGCAAGATCTTCGTCTTTATCCAACTCGTTACGTAAACGTTTCTCTTTTCGGAAAGAAAAATAAACCATACGTAGCACCAACTGAAGAAACAAACTCAACTGATAAAAAATAATTGTAAATGAGTTATTTAGATAATATTTTATTCGCGATACTTCTTATAGTAGGTTTCGGTTTTTTTGCAGCGAGCGTAAAAAAAATCATCCGAAATATAAATCTGGGAGTCGATGTAGATCGAAAAGATAATCCTAAAGCTCGTTGGAAAAACATGGCATTGATTGCTCTTGGGCAATCAAAAATGGTGAGACGCCCTGTTGCAGGAATCCTTCATATTTTTGTATATGTTGGTTTTATAATAATTAATATCGAATTATTAGAAATAATCATTGATGGACTTTTTGGAACACATAGAGTTTTTGCGCCTTATTTAGGTGTTGTTTATGATGTTCTAATTGCTTCATTTGAGATATTGGCAATACTTGTAATTATTGCTGTAGTTACTTTCTGGATCAGAAGAAATGTAATTCGCTTAAAGCGTTTTATTAATTCTGACTTGAATGGATTTCCAAAAAGCGATGCCAATTACATTCTGTATTTTGAAACAGTTTTAATGATTCTGTTTTTATTGATGAATGCATCTGATTTGCATTTGCAGAATGTTCCAGGAGGATATTCTCATTTTCATAAAGCAGGAAGTTATCCAATTAGCCAGTTTATAGCGCCAATTTTTAATGGTACATCAAACGAAGTTGTTGGATTATTATTCGAGGTTTTCTGGTGGCTGCATATTATTGGTATTTTAGTTTTTATGAACTATTTGTACTTCTCAAAACATTTGCATATTCTTTTGGCTTTCCCGAATACCTATTTTGCAAACTTAAAACCAGAAGGGCAGTTTGATAATCTAGCTTCAGTTACAAAAGAGGTAAAATTAATGATGGATCCAAATGCAGATCCGTTTGCGGCAGCACCAGCTGACGAAAATGCACATCCGGCTAAATTTGGTGCAAGTGACGTTCAGGATTTAAACTGGGTTCAGTTGTTAAATGCATATACGTGTACAGAATGCGGTCGTTGCACTTCTTCTTGTCCAGCAAATCAAACCGGTAAAAAATTGTCTCCACGTAAAATTATGATGGATACAAGAGATCGTTTGACTGAAGTTGGTAAAAATATTGATGCCAATAAAGGTGTTTTTGTTCCAGATAATAAATCACTTTTAAACGATTATATTACTCCAGAAGAATTATGGGCTTGTACGTCTTGTAATGCATGTGTGGAAGAATGTCCTGTAAATATTAGTCCGTTGTCTATTATTATGGATATGCGTCGTTATTTGGTAATGGAACAAAGTGCTGCTCCAATGTCATTAAACGCAATGATGACTAATATTGAAAATAATGGTGCGCCTTGGCAGTACAGCCAGCAAGACCGTTTAAATTGGAAAAACGAGAATTAAGATTTATTGTTTAATCGGTTAGTTGTTTAACCGTTTAATCGATTTTAAAATAATATTTCGGTTTTTAAGAATTGTAATTTTGCTTTTAGCGATTAAACAATTTCACGACTAACCGATTAAACAAAAGTGAGAGAAATGTCAGAAAATTTAGTAGTACCAACAATGGCAGAGATGCTTGCCGAAGGAAAACAGCCAGAGGTTTTGTTTTGGGTAGGTTGCGCAGGAAGTTTTGATGATAGAGCAAAAAAAATTACCAAAGCGTTTGTGCGTATTTTAAATCGCACTAATGTTTCTTTTGCGGTTTTAGGTACAGAAGAGAGTTGTACTGGCGATCCTGCAAAGAGAGCTGGAAATGAGTTTTTGTTTCAAATGCAAGCCATGATGAATATCGAGGTTTTGAATGCTTATGAAGCAAAAAAAATTGTTACCGCTTGTCCGCATTGTTTTAATACTTTGAAAAATGAATATCCAGAGTTAGGAGGTAACTACGAAGTTATTCATCATACAGAATTTTTGAAGTCATTAATTGATGATGGAAGATTGACCGTTGAAGGCGGACAGTTTAAAGGTAAAAAAATAACTTTCCACGATCCTTGTTATTTAGGAAGAGCAAATAAAGTTTACGAAGCGCCAAGAGATTTAATTCAGAAATTAGACGTTGAGTTAGTAGAAATGAAACGTTCTAAAGCAAATGGTTTATGTTGTGGAGCGGGTGGAGCACAAATGTTTAAAGATGCTGAGCCTGGAAACAAGGAAGTAAATGTTCTTCGTACAGAAGATGCGTTAGAAACCCAGCCTGATATTATTGCAGCAGGTTGTCCGTTTTGTAATACAATGCTAACAGACGGAATTAAGAATAAAGAGAAAGAAGGACAGGTTAAAGTTCTAGATATAGCAGAATTAATTGCCAATGCGCAGGATTTGTAAAAAAGATGCTAAGGTTCTAAGATGCTAAGCTACTAAGTTTTGAAACTTGAAACTTGAAACTTGAAACTTGAAACTTGAAACTTGAAACTTGAAGCCTGAAACAAAAACAAACAAAAAGAAAAAAAATGTATATACCTTTTGAAAACTTGCCAGGTGAATCTAGAGTTTGGATTTACCAATCTAACAGAAAATTTTCTGAGGAAGAGTTTTCTGAAATAGAAACAGACTTAAAGGCTTTCGTAGAGCAATGGGCTGCGCACGGCACTAGTCTAGAAGCTTCATTTTTATTAAAATACAACAGATTTATAATACTAGCAGTAAATCAAGAAGTACAAGCGGCTACAGGTTGTTCTATTGATAGTTCTGTTGAATTTATTCAGAGTTTAGAGAAAAAGTACAATGTTGATTTGTTAGATAAAATGAACGTTACTTTTAAACTTGGAGAACATATTGCTCATAAACCATTAATTGATTTCAAGAAAATGGTAAAAGATAAGTCGGTTTCTGAGAATACGATTGTTTTTAATAACTTGGTAAACAATATAGAAGAATTCAACGAATCTTGGGAAGTTCCTGCTGCGGATAGTTGGCACAGCAGATTTTTCTAAGAGTATTTAAAGTATATTTAAAAGGCACGAAATTTAGATTTTGTGCCTTTTTTTATGGTTTTTAGTTTCAAGTTCCAAGTTCCAAGTTTCAGGTTGGAAACCTAACAGGTTTTTAAAACCTGTTAGGTTTAGTTGGTAAAGAAGTTTGTCAATTTTGGGTGATAGTGTTTGCGAATTAAATCCGACAGGTTTTTAAAACCTGTCGGGTTTCGTTACGGAATCTTTGTAAGTAAGAACTTTGTCAAAGTTTAAAACTTTGACAAAGTTGGGCAACAGGAGAGCTTATGAAAATAAAAAGGTCTAATCTAGCCCCGATGGGAGCGGTATCTCCCGATTTAGAAAAACAAGGCTTTTTCAGCCGTAGTTTTTGTTGATCGGGAATTTAGCGGACAGCGGGACTGCTAGTGGTTTTGAATGATATTGTTCTGCTTCTGAAAAATATTTATCAACTAGAGTTAATCTAATTTTGTCAAAAATCTAACAATTTAAACGGTTAATTAAACGCTATTTTTGAGTATTTTCGTAGAATTAAATTTAATCCATGAAAATAGCAATTGTTTGTTATCCGACTTTTGGAGGTAGTGGGGTAGTAGCCACAGAGTTAGGTCTCGAGTTAGCCAGAAGAGGACACGAAATACATTTTATTACATACAGCCAACCAGTTAGATTGGCACTTTTAAATCCGAATGTTCATTACCACGAAGTTAATGTTCCGGAATATCCTTTGTTTCACTATCAGCCTTACGAATTAGCGCTATCGAGTAAATTGGTCGATATGGTGAAATTATATAAAATTGAGCTCCTGCATGTGCATTATGCCATTCCGCATGCTTATGCAGGCTATATGGCAAAACAGATGCTGAAAAATGAAGGAATTAATCTTCCGATGATTACAACACTTCACGGAACTGATATTACGCTTGTTGGAAATCATCCGTTTTATAAGCCTGCGGTGACTTTTAGTATTAATAAATCAGATTATGTGACTTCGGTTTCTCAGAGTTTGAAAGATGATACATTGAAGTTGTTCAAAATCAAAAATAAAATTAAGGTGATTCCGAATTTTATTGAATTGGACAAAGTTAAAAAAGATCCAAATGCACCATGTCATCGTTATGTAATGGCTAATGAGAATGAACGTATTATTACGCATATTAGTAACTTTAGAAAAGTAAAGCGTATTCCTGATATTATTAAGATTTTCTATAATGTTCAAAAAGAAATTCCGGCTAAGCTGATGATGGTTGGTGACGGACCAGAAAAAGAAAAAGCAGAATTGTTATGTCAGGAATTAGGGATTTTAGATAAAGTGATTTTCTTTGGAAATAGTCATGAGATTGATAAAATCTTATGTATGACCGATTTATTTTTACTCCCTTCTGAAACTGAAAGTTTTGGTTTGGCAGCTTTAGAGGCAATGGCTTGTGGAGTTCCAGTAATTTCGAGTAATTCTGGCGGTTTGCCCGAAGTTAATTTTGATGGTTTTTCTGGTTACTTAAGCAATGTTGGAAATGTTGAAGAAATGGCGCAAAATGCATTGAAGATTTTAAAAGATGATGCCGTTTTAAATCAGTTTAAGGCAAATGCTTTAGAAGTAGCTAGAAAGTTCGATATCAAAAATATTCTTCCTAAATATGAAGCTTTATATCAGAAAGCTATTGACGATTATAAATACGAGAAGCACTAATTTAAAAGGATAAAAATGAAAAAAGTAATTTCTGTTTTAGCGGTTTTTGTTTTGATTTCTTGCGGAGTGAAGAAAGCTGAAAGTTCAAACGCATTGTATGAGGTTTTAACGATACAATCAGATGGTGGGGGAAATATTAAATTTTTCGAGATTTTAACCGAACCAAATGAAATTAAAATGCTTGAAAACGATCCGCTTTTGGCTGATAAGATGAAGAATCCAGATGTTCAAGATTATAATTATGTGATTCTGAATATGGGCGAAAAAAACACAAGTGGTTATACTATCGATGTTGAAAAGGTGGAAGAAACAGATAAAAATATCATTATAACTGTAAAAGAAAACAGTCCTGCAAAAGACGCTATGACTATGCAGGTGATTTCATATCCTTATACGGTTGTAAAAATTCATTCTAAAAAAGCGATTCTCATTAATTAAGAGTTTAATGTTTTGAAGTAATAAAAAAAGCCTGTCGCTATAAAAACGACAGGCCTCTTTTTACAATTATTTTTTAATTTTATTTTAGAATCTAAATTTGACACCAAAACCAACGTCAAATCCAAAATTATCATCGTCGTAATATCCTGAACCAATTTCTGGTCTAGCGTCTAATGATAAAGTAAGCGGTACTTCTTTAAATCTATATTCTATACCGATATCTCCGGCAGCAAAAACATAAGTTCCGCTATCGCTGTATCTGTAGTTGTTGTTGTAGTAATCGTGATCCCAAGCAGCTAGTCCCCCTCCGACACCAGCATACCAGTTAAAACCTCCGTCAATGTTCCAAACCCATTGGTAAAGGGCAACTCCTTTTATTGCGTCTACATCACTGCTGTTTCTCCATCCTAAATCGAATTCAAGTCTGTTTTTTTGATTTAAGCCTAATTGGTATGATATCTCTCCTCCAAATCCGTTATTGTCTCCCAGACGTAATCCTAAAGCGTGTTTCGAAATTTCTTGTGATTGAGCCGTAAATGCTAAACCAAGAAGCATAAGGGCAGATAAAAGTATCTTTTTCATAAAAATGGTAATTAATTTTCTTCAAATGTATTATTACAGTTAGATACAGAACGTATAATATTTTTGAAAATTGTTATATAATTTACATTTTTAGGATTTTGGAGCGTTAAAATTCTTAAAAACCTGTTTTTAAGGCTCTTATTTAAGTATTATTGAAGAAATCAGCTGTGAAGTAAGAAGGTCTTCCATTTCTAAAAGGTTTTCTTCTTCTGCAAAATTGCTGGCTTTGTAAGAAAACAATTTCCAACGTTTTTTGTGATATTCTAAAGCAGTTAAGTTTTCTACCCAATCACCTGAATTTAGGTATAGAGTAGAGCCATGTTTGTTTTCTTTAGTCATGATTTTTGGTTCATGAATATGGCCGCAGATAACGTAATCGTATTTTTTTTCAATAGCCAGATCGGTTGCAGTAGTTTCAAAATCAGAAATGAATTTTACAGCTTTTTTTACGCTTGCTTTTATTTTTTTAGAAAAAGAGTAAGGTTCGCGTCCTAATTTAGCCAGACACCAGTTGGCAAATCGATTCGTTAAAATTAGGTAATCGTAGCCTAATCCGCCTAGTTTGGCTATCCATTTTGAATGCTGAACAGAAGCATCAAAAACGTCTCCATGAAAAATCCAGGCTTTTTTATCGTCTAATTCTAAAACTAATTTATCGACTAGAGCAAAATTTCCCATATTCATATCGCTGAATTTTCGGAGTATTTCATCGTGATTTCCAGTGATATAATAAACTTTGGTTCCTTTAGAGGCCATCCCAATAATGCGCTGAATAACGCGTAAATGTGCTTTGGGAAAATAGGATTTGCGAAACTGCCAGGCATCAATTATATCGCCGTTTAAAACTAGGATTTTGGGTTTAATGCTTGAAAGATAGTTGTTTAATTCTTTAGCGTGACTTCCGTAAGTTCCTAAATGAACATCAGAAAGAATAACCAATTCGACATTTCTTTTTTTCAATTTTTCTTGATTTGAAGTTTTACAAATGAATAAAAAAATGTGAAATTTGATTTTATTAAAAGGTTATCAAAAAGAGATTAATTTTACCAAATCGTGATTTTTATCCCATTTAATGTTTCGTTAATAATACCAGTTTTAAATTTTTTAATTTAATTCATAAAACTTACATTTGCTCAAAACAAAACACAATGGCAGGAAACAGCTTCGGCACACTATATAAAGTAACTACATTTGGAGAATCTCACGGTGAAGCTTTAGGCGGAATTATTGATGGATGTCCTCCAGGAATACAATTAGATTTTGACGCAATTGAAGTAGATATGGCTCGTAGAAAGCCTGGGCAATCGGCAATTGTTACACAGAGAAAAGAACCAGACAGCGTTCAATTCTTATCAGGAATATTTGAAGGAAAAACAACTGGAACTCCAATTGGGTTCATTATTCCAAATACCAATCAAAAATCAGACGATTACTCTCATATAAAAGATAACTACAGACCAAGCCATGCTGATTATGTTTACGATCAGAAATATGGTTTTCGTGATTATCGCGGTGGCGGAAGAAGTTCTGCAAGAGAAACAGCAAGTAGAGTAGTAGCAGGTGCCATTGCAAAACAAATGCTGCCTGAAATTAAAATCAATGCTTATGTATCTTCTGTGGGGCCAATTCACTTAGAAACACCTTATCAAGAATTAGATTTTTCTAAAATTGAAAGCAATCCTGTTCGTTGTCCAGATGAGAAATCTGCTGCGATTATGGAAGAATATATTCGTGACATCCGCAAACAGGGAGACACTGTTGGAGGTGTTGTGAGTTGTGTGATTCAGAATGTTCCAGTTGGTTTAGGAGAACCAGTATTTGATAAACTTCACGCAGAATTAGGAAAAGCAATGCTTTCTATTAATGCAGTAAAAGGTTTTGAATATGGAAGTGGTTTTTCTGGATCAGAAATGAAAGGAAGCGAACATAACGATTTGTATAATCCTGACGGAACAACAAAAACAAATCTTTCTGGCGGAATCCAAGGTGGTATCAGCAACGGAATGGATATCTATTTTAGAGTTGCGTTTAAACCTGTTGCAACTATCATGCAGACTCAGGATTCTTTAGATAATAAAGGAAACATTACACCAATGACAGGAAAAGGACGTCATGATCCGTGTGTAGTGCCTCGCGCAGTGCCAATCGTAGAAGCGATGGCCGCTATTGTTTTGGCAGATTTCTATTTAATCAACAAAACATATTAATAAAAGGTAAGACAGTGAGGGTCTTATTATTTTAATAATTAAAAATTAATTTAATGCAAGAAGTTACAGAAACTAAAAAACAATCATTTCTTTCGGGATTAACAGGGCAGATTATAATTGCGATGGTTCTAGGAGCTATTTTAGGAATTATACTGCACAATAGCATTTCGCCCGAAGCAGCGCAGACATTTAGCAGTAAAATAAAAATGCTGGCAACCATTTTTATCCGTTTGGTGCAAATGATTATTTCTCCATTGGTTTTTACGACTTTGGTGGTTGGAATTGCGAAATTGGGTGATATTAAAACTGTTGGAAGAATTGGAGGAAAAGCTATTGGATGGTTTTTTACAGCGTCATTTATTTCGCTTCTAATTGGATTGTTTTATGTAAATATTTTACAGCCAGGTGTTGGTCTAAAACTTGATCACGTTGACATGGCGGCAGCTTCTGAAGTTACTGGAAAAACACAAAATTTATCGTTTGATAATTTTGTTGAGCATATCGTGCCAAAAAGTATTGTTGAAGCAATGGCAACTAATGAAATTCTGCAGATTGTAGTTTTCTCGATCTTCTTCGGATTGGCAGCTGCTTCGTTAGGAGATACAGTAAAGCCAATTATTGGTGCTTTTGATAAATTATCGCATGTCGTTTTGAAAATGGTAAACTATGTAATGAAATTTGCGCCAATTGGAGTTTTTGGAGCAATTGCAGGTGTATTTGCCATAAGAGATGCAGAAGAATTGGTTATTACGTACTTTAAATTTTTCGGTTCGTTTTTAATAGGTATCAGTACTTTATGGGTTATTTTAATTGCTGTCGGATATATTTTCCTTAAAGGAAGAATGACTGAATTGCTTAGACGTATTACAGGACCTTTGGCAATTGCTTTTGGAACAACAAGTAGTGAAGCTGTATTTCCAAAATTAACAGAAGAATTGGAAGGTTTTGGAGTAAAAGATAAAATTGTTTCTTTTATGTTGCCGCTTGGGTACTCGTTTAACCTTGACGGAAGTATGATGTACATGACTTTTGCAAGTATTTTTATTGCTCAGTTTTATAATGTGCATTTAGATTTAGGAACACAAATGGCAATGCTTTTAGTTTTAATGCTTACTAGTAAAGGTATCGCTGGTGTGCCAAGAGCAAGTTTGGTTGTAGTGGCAGCAACATGCGGTATGTTTGATATTCCGATTGAAGGAATTGCTTTAATTCTTCCAATTGACCACTTCTGCGATATGTTTAGAAGTGCTACTAATGTATTAGGAAATGCATTAGCTACTTCTGTAGTAGGACAATGGGAAAACAATAAAGAATAATAAAAGAACTGAGATTTTAATTTTTTTATCTTAGTTATCGAAATAATATTTGAAAAGCTGTATTTTTTTGTGAAATACAGCTTTTTTTTATTTTAAAGTGTATATTTGATCAAACTAGCCGATTGATGCCCCAAAAACGGATTTTTTTACTTTTACTTTTGGTTCTGAATTGCTTTGCCAATTCAGCAATCGCGCAATCTAATTGTAACCTCGATCCTAAAATTGATAAGACCGTAAAGAAAGCGCTTTTAAATTTTAGAGAATCTAATTTCGAGAAATCACTAATCTATTCGAGAGCTGCCTTAAGTGCTGCAACAGCTATAAAAGACAATTGTCTTATTGCTCGCTCTTATAATATTATAGCTGCAAATTATAACGAATTGACAGAGTATGATAAAGCTATTTTTTTCTATAAAAAAGGTTTGTATTATGCCAATAAAACCAATAACGATTCTTTAAAATGTAACCTTTATAATAATTTGGGAAACATGTATTGTTTTGGTAAAGAACAATTTGATGAGGGAATCCGTAGTTATAAAAAAGCAGTAGCTTATGCTTTGAAAATAAATGATTTAAAAGAGGTTTATTTTACAAACGTAAATATTGCATGGGCTTATTTTGATATTGGAAATTACAATCAGGGGTATCTCTTTTTAAAGTATGTAAACAGTACTAAAATAAAATACAATGACGAATCAACAGAGGTTGTTGTTGCTATGTTGAATGGTATTTACTCTAGCTATAAAAATGATAATAAGGCAGCCAATGCTTATTTTTTGAGCGCCATTGAAGCAGGTAAAAAATGTCAGGAGAAAATAGATCTGTCGCATGCTTATTTGGAATATTCGCATTTTTTGAATAAAACAAACAGGCATAAAGAAGCGTACGATGCACTTGTTAAGCATGATGATCTTTCAGATAATCTATATGATGTTAAGAAAATTAAAAAGGCATCGCAAGCTGGTTTAAGTCTTGAGCTGGATGAGTATAAGAGGCAAATTGACAAGGTCGAAGGAGAAAAAGTAGAGCAATCGCAGAGCTTAAGAAAATCGAAAATCATTGTAATCCTTTTTATCCTGATTTCGCTGATTCTTTTAATTTTAATTATCACGCTGATAAAGAATATCAGATACAAGAAAAAACACAATTTAGAGCTCCTTAAAGCGAAAGAAATTGCAGAAGAAGCCTCGTTGCTCAAAACACAATTTATATCAACTATAAGCCATGAATTGCGTACACCGCTTTATGGGGTTGTTGGAATCACCAATATGCTGCTCGAAGAACATAAAGAAATTTCGAGAAGCCAGCATTTAAGTTCTCTTAAGTTTTCTGCCAGATATTTACTGTCTCTTGTAAATGATATTTTGCAGATTAACAAAATTGAAGAAAATAAAATTGTCCTTGAAAACCTGACTTTTAATATTTCTGACGAGATTACAGTAATCAAAAACTCGCTTTCTTTCCTTTCGCAGAAAAATAATAATAGAATTTCTACCAATATTGACTCAAATATTCCTGAGTACTTAATTGGAGATAAACTTCGTCTTGCTCAGATTTTAATGAATTTGGTAAGTAATGCTTTAAAGTTCACCAAAGACGGACAAGTCGAAATTAATGTAAAGCTAAATAAAATAGAGGGTAAACTGTACTATTTAGATTTCTTGATTAAAGATAACGGAATCGGAATTGCAGTTGCAGATCAGAATAAAATTTTTGAGAAGTTTGTACAAGTAGGCAGGAGAGATGAGGATTACCAAGGTACAGGTTTAGGGCTTAGCATTGTAAAAAGACTGCTTGGGCTTTTTGGAAGTACAATTGCACTTGACAGTGATTTAGGAAAAGGAACAGCATTTTCTTTTACAATTGCTTTTGAGCACGATTTAGCTAAAACAAAAAGCATTATTGATGAAATCGAAGTTGATTTGACTTCTAGCGAAATTTATAAAATTTTGGTGGTAGAAGATAATTTGATTAATCAGCTTGTGACGAAAAAGATTATTGAAAAGAATAATTATTCTTGCAAAGTAGTAGATGATGGTTTTGCTGCGCTTAAAGCTTTAGAAAATGAAACTTTCGATCTGATTTTAATGGATATTAATATGCCTTTAATGAATGGATTTGAAACCACAAAAAGAATACGTCTTCAAGGAATTGAAACTCCAATTGTAGCTTTGACAGCCTTTGATAAAGATGAAATTACAGATGAAGCGATTTCGTCTGGAATGAATGATATTATAATTAAACCTTTTGAACCGGTTAAATTATTTAAAATAATCAATTTCCTTATAAACGAAAAAAACGCTGTTTAGTACCAGCGTTTTTTGTTTTTCTTAGCGTTTGTTGATTTTCTCGATTTATGAGCGCCACCGCTTCTGTTTGAGCTTTTAGGCTTTTCTCCAGCTTCTGGACTTCCAGAATGCCATTGATACGGATGGTCTGCAATTGTTTTCACATCAACTTTAATTAGTTTCTGAATGTCTTTCCAATAAGGAAGTTCATCTTTTCCGCAGAAAGAAATTGCAATTCCGCCGTTTCCTGCACGACCTGTACGGCCAATTCGGTGAACGTAAGTTTCTGGAATATTCGGCAAATCAAAATTGATTACGTAAGGGAGTTGTTCTATATCAATTCCTCGCGCTGCAATGTCGGTTGCAACCAAAACACCAACTTCTTTATTTTTAAATGCATCTAAGACGCGTTGCCTTGCATTTTGCGACTTATCTCCATGAATAGCTTCTGCAGGAATATCTTTCTTACGAAGTGCTTTTACAACATTGTCTGCACCGTGTTTTGTTCTCGAGAAAACAAGGACATTTGATAAATTCTCTTCTTTAATCAAATTATACAGTAAGTTTCTTTTTTCAGTTTTGTCAACAAAATATATGCGTTGTTCCACATTTTCTGCTGTAGAAGAGACTGGAGAAACTTCAACTTTTTCTGGATCTTGAAGGAACATTTCGGCAAGTTCTCTAATTGCAATTGGCATTGTTGCAGAGAAAAGTAAAGTTTGTCTGTTTTTGGGAGTTAGTTTTACAATTTTTTTGACATCGTTTATAAATCCCATATCTAACATCTGATCTGCTTCATCTAGTACTAAAGTGTGCAGATGATTTAAATCTAGAAATCCTTGCTTGTGAAGATCAAGTAAACGTCCTGGGGTTGCAATTAAAATGTCGACTCCGTTTTTTAAAGCGTCTACTTGCGGATTCTGAGAAACTCCTCCAAAAATAGTCAGTTGTGTTAAATTGGTATATTTTGCATAAGTGTCAAAACTTTGCCCGATCTGCACTGCCAGTTCACGAGTAGGCGTAACCACAAGAGCACGAATTTGTTTTGCTTTTTTAGATGAACCGACAATTCGGTGTAATTGATGTATGATTGGAATAGCAAAAGCTGCCGTTTTTCCTGTTCCTGTCTGCGCACAACCAATTAAATCACGGCCTTCTAGAACAATAGGAATTGATTTTTCCTGAATTGGGGTCGGATTTAAATAGCCTTCTTCAAATACGGCCTTTTGTATACTTTTTGAAAGTGATAGATCTTCGAATAACATATCTTTGGTATTTAGTATTTTAGTTTTAAGTACTAAAATGCTGTGCAAAGATATGTTTATTCGTTCAATCGTTTGTTTGAATTTGCTTTTATTTGGCAAACAGCCCTTACAGTATAATCAAATAGGGTATTTAAAATCAGGCAGGTTCGATATTGGCTTTGATAAAATCGGTAACCAAATAGCCAATCAATTTACCTATTAAGTTATTGTTTGGAGAATTGTCCAAATCTGGAGCTCCTTCGCAGATGTGCAGATACGCAGCATGTTTATGTTCTCCAAAGAAAGAAACAAACTGCCTTAATTCTTCGACAGAAAATCCGCTAATTGTCATGGCGCTGCTGGCAATATTAGGAATTGCATCAAGATCGATTTCGATTCCAAAAGCATCATTTTTAATAAAATCCAAAGCAGTAATCATTTCACGATTAAAATCTTTTTCTTTTCTAATGTTGACACTGTCGTAAGTATTATATCGAACGCGGTCTTCCAATTTTTTGATAATATCTAAAACACTTTTTGAAGTGTAGTTTTCATGAAGTCCAAAAATGAAATATTTCTTTAAAAAACCTTCTTCATAAGCATATGAAAAACCATTTCCGCTATGACGGCCTTCTAAGATTCTAAAATCAGAATGTGCATCAAAATTGATCGCATTTATTGGTTTTCCTTTAGCAAGAGCGGCACCTTTAATATTTCCGTAGGCATTGTTGTGACCTCCGCCAATAATGATTGGTGTTTTTCCTGCTTTAATTATGGTAAAAATAATATGAGATACTTCTTTATCTATTTTTTCAACCAGCTGGCTTAATTTTGAACGATCATCAATGTCATTAAAATCAAGATTCTCTACTTCACGCATTTCCGTAGCAACATTAATTTGTCCTAAAACAATGATATTACTTCCTTTAGAAAATCTATTATGCTGAATGTTTGCAATGCTTTTTATAGCGCATTTCCATGCAGAAGCAGCTCCAGGCCGTCCGTAATTGGCCCGTACGCCAATATCTTCAGGAATTCCTAAAAGCACATATTTAGCTTCGCTTTCTTTAAGAAAATTAACAATGTCAGCCCCTGAAGGAATGACAATCATTTTTTCTCCGAATTTTATTTCACCACTTCTATGATTTGTGATTTTTGCTAAATCATTTATAGTGAATGGGATTAATTTTTCCATGAAAAAAATTTATTTTCCAAAAATAATATAATTGTAGAAACTTACGTTATTACCTTATATTAATTCTTAAATTTGTTATTAAAGAAAATTATTTAAATATGGAAAACCCAAAGAACAACAATTCAAGTCTAAAGGCGGTAATCGCAGTTTTAGCAGTCCTACTGATCGGTAGCTTAGTGTATATTTTTAAATTATCTTCTGATACAGAGGTGGTTAAAACTGAACTTACAACAACCTTGACTGAAAAAGAATCTGTAATGAAAGATTTACAGGAATTAAAAGCGACTTATGATGCTGCTATTGCTGAAAACACTTCTATGTCTGACGAATTAATCCAAGAAAGAGATAAAGTTGTGGCTTTAATGGATGATTTGAACAAATCTAAAGGAGATGTTTCTAAATACAGATCTCAAGTTCAAGCAATGCAGAGCAAAATGAAAACTTTAGTTGCTGAAAACGATGAGTTGAAAAAACAAAATGGTGTTTTAACTACTCAAAGAGATAGTACTATTGTAGTTTTAGGAGAATCTAAAAAATATAACGAAGTATTAGTTGGTCAAAATGAAGAACTAGCTAAAACTGTAGAAAAAGGTTCTAAATTATCTGTATTGAATACTAAAACTTCAGCTTACAAATTGAAAAGCTCTGGTAAACAAATCGAAACTGATAAAGCAAGCCGTGCTGATGTTTTGAAAGTAAGCTTTACAATTGCTGAAAATCAAATTGCAAAATCTGGTGACAAAACATATTATGTTCAAGTTATCGATGCTAAAAACAATGTTTTAGGCGAAAAGAAAACAGAAAGCTTTGGTGATAACACTTTAACTTACAGCTTCAAAACTACAGTGAAATATGAGAATAAAACTGTTCAAGTAAGTGAAGATTTGCCAGGAAAAGATTTTGCTAAAGGAACTTACTTTATCAATGTTTTTGATAATGACGAATTGGTTTCTAAAACTAGTTTCAGCTTAAGATAATTCAGCCGAAGGGATAAAATACCACTTAGATATTAAAGGTCTGTGATTTTCACAGACCTTTTTTTATGCAATAAGGCTTTATTTTAGTTCTAAATTTGTTTGGTATTGATTTAATCTTAAATGCTTTTTTAAAATTAATCTATGGATATCTGCTTAAATCTGTCTAAATCTGTGTGAAAAAAAAACTATGAACACAAGTTTCACGCAGATTTTGACAGATTTTGGCAGATTCGATTAGATTTTAATCATTGAATCGAATTGTTTTGTTCTATTTCTGAAAGCGTTTTATTCTAAAATTTTACCTTCAACAAAAACAGATTCAATAAGATTGCTTCCAAAAGCGTAAGGAATTTGGTAGTAAGAAGAAATTGGTTTTGTTAGAATCAGATTGGCTTTTTTGCCTTTTGTAATGCTTCCGTGAGTTTCTGAAAGTCCCATTGCGTACGCTCCGTTTATTGTTGCGGCATTTATAGCTTCTTCTGGTGTCATTTTCATTTTGATGCAAGCCGTTGCCACTACAAAATTCATATTTCCCGATGGAGTAGAGCCAGGATTAAAATCTGTGGCTAATGCCAAAGGTAAACCAGCTTTTATCATTTCGCGTGCAGGAGTGTACGGAATGCTTAAGAAATAAGAACAAGAAGGCAAAGCAACAGGCATTGTTTCAGTCCCTTTTAATGCTTCAATATCTTCTGAGTTCATTATTTCTAAATGATCCACAGAAAGGGCGTTAAATTTAACTCCAGCCTGAATTCCGCCAATCGAATTGAATTGGTTTACGTGAATTTTTGGCTTTAAGCCAAATGCTAGACCAGCTTCCATTATTTTTTCGGTTTCTTCTACAGAAAAATAGCCGCTTTCGCAGAAAACATCTACGTAATCTGCAAGTTTGTTTTTTGAAATTTCTGGCAGCATTTCGTTGATAATTTCGTCCAGATAACCTGCTTTATCGTCTTTGTAATGTAAAGGAAAAGCATGTGCGCCTAAAAATGTTGCTTTGATTGCGATAGGGTAGTTTTCGGCCAGTTTTTTGATTACGCGAAGCATTTTTAATTCTCCGTCAACTGTCAAACCATAACCTGATTTAATTTCTACGGCTCCAGTTCCTAAATGCATTACTTCTTCTAAGCGAATTTTAGATTGCTCGTAAATTTCCTCTTCAGAAGTTTCATTTAACTTTTTAGCCGAATTAAGAATTCCGCCGCCACGATTAGCGATTTCTTCATAAGAAAGTCCGTTGATGCGGTCCACAAATTCCTGCTCGCGATTTCCTGCATATACAATATGTGTATGACTGTCACACCAAGATGGAAGCACAACTTTTCCTGTTGCGTCAATTGTTTTGTCAGCATTTATTTTTGGAAGATTATCCATTGAGCCGAAGTCTTCAATTAAATTGTCTTTTAAAACTAAAAAAGCATTTTTAATTGTTGGAAGATTAGCCATTTCAGCACCTGAAACTTTAGCAATTGAAGTTTCGCGAACCTGTAGTAACTCTTGTATGTTTGTGATTAAAGTGATCATTAGTAAGAATTGTTATAAAACACAAATTTCACAAATTTTCACGGATTAATATGTGAAAACTTGTGAAATTCGTAAAATTGTTTTGTCTTGAGTTTATTCTGAAATTGTAATTTCAAACATTTTGCTCCAATTTTTTCCAGTAACAAAAATGGTTTTAGTTTTAGGATTGTACGCAATACCGTTTAAAACATCATCTTTAGTAATGTCATTCATAGATTTTCTTAAACCAGATAAGTCTAAAATTCCTTCAACAGCTCCAGATTCTGGATTTACAACAGCAATAGCATCTTTAAACCATACGTTGGCATAAATTTTCCCGTCGATCCATTCAATCTCATTAACGGCTTTAATTTTCGATTCTCCTGAATAAACGTTGACATAATCAATCATTTTTTGAGTAGCAGGATCAACTTTCCAAATTTTTTCAGTTCCATCTGTTTGGTAGATATGCTTTCCGTCATTTGTCATTCCCCAACCTTCAATATCTTTTTCATAATCAAAAGTTTTTTCAAGTTTTAGGGTTTTGGCATTGTAGATAAAACCTTTTTTGTTTTTATAAGTTAATTGGAATAATTTATCATTGATAAATGTAATTCCTTCTCCAAAATATTGCTGGTCAAGATCAATTTGTTTGTAAACTTTTCCTGTTTTGTAATCGTATTTTTTTATAAATGAAGCACCTTCTTGTCCGGTACTTTCATATAAAGTGTCTTTGTAAAATTCTAAACCTTCTGTAAAGGCTTTTTTGTCATGAGCAAAAGTGTTTACTACTTTATACTTTAACAATTTTGGCTGAATATCTGAAACCACCTCAATTCTTTTAGTGGCATCAGAAGTATCTCCGCCAAAATATACAGTCGCTTTTAGGTATTGATATCCTAATTTTTGATCTATTAATTCAAATCTAAAATTTTCTTTGCCTTTTGTTCCTCCAACTCTTTGGTCGTTTATGAAGTAAGCAACGCTGTCGATTTCTTTCGAATTTGGGTTTAAAATTCCGATATTAAGCACTTCTTTTTGCGTAAAATGAGCCGGAAAAGCAGAATCATCGATAGTAAATAAAGAATTTTCAACTTTATTTTTTTCTTTACACCCAATTAATGTGATTCCTAATAAAATGACAGCTAGGAAGTTATATTTTTTCATAGTTTAAAATTTCAATAAGCCAATATACGATGTTATTTTTATAGCAGCAAAGCTCTTGCAAAAATATAAAAAGATTGTATATTTGCACCGGCAAGTCCTACACGACCAGCTCCTGCAGACTCCCCCAGGATGGGAACATAGCAAGGGTACGTGGTTGAGCGGTGCGATGTAGGTCGCTTGCCATTTTTTTTTAGAATTTAATTAGTTTGTAATCTTCCTTTCAGGAGGATTTTTTTATTTTTACCCAATCTGAAGTTAGGTGTTATTGGTTAAAAGTTAAACGTTGAGCATTTTATATACTGTTCAAAATAAAGCGATTCTCCAAAACTCATAATTCATAACTTATAACTTATAACTAAAAAAAATGAGTAAAGTCGTTTTAATTACCGGAGGATCATCAGGAATTGGAAAATCTATTGGTGAATTTTTACATCAAAAGGGGTTTGTTGTATACGGAACAAGCAGAAATCCGGAGAAAGTTTTAAATTCAGTTTTTCCTTTGGTGGCTTTAGATGTTCGAAATGCTGATTCGATTAAAACTGCTGTCGATAAAATTATTTCAACTTCTGGAAGGTTAGATATTGTAATCAATAATGCTGGAGTTGGAATTACTGGACCTTTAGAAGAAATTCCAACGGAAGAAATTCGAAATAATTTTGAAACGAACTTTTTTGGACCAATTGAAGTTATGAAGGCGGCGTTACCACAAATGCGTAAACAAAATTCTGGGCTTATCATTAATATTACTTCGATTGCTGGTTATATGGGATTGCCGTATAGAAGTGTTTATTCGGCTTCAAAAGGAGCTTTAGAATTGATTACAGAAGCTTTAAGAATGGAAGTAAAGTCTTTTGGGGTCGAAATTACGAATGTTGCGCCTGGAGATTTTGCAACCAATATTGCAGCCGGACGTTATCATGCGCCAGTTATTAAAGACTCTGCTTATGAAAAAGTGTATGGTGATGTTCTAGCGACTATGAACGATCATGTTGATGCGGGAAGTAATCCAAATGAAATGGCAGAAGCGGTTTACAGAATCATTCAGACTAAAAAACCAAATGTACATTATAAGGTTGGCGCTTTTATGCAGAAGTTTTCAATTGTGTTAAAACGAGCGCTCCCAGATAAAATGTATGAGAAAATGCTTATGAATCATTATAAGTTGTAGAAAAATGTAAAAACTACACTTATTTTTAACAATTAAATCCAAAATGGTTTTGATTTTAAAAACGTTATTGATATTGATTTTGTAATTTTGCAGCTAGATTTTCTTTGAATGCTTATTTGGAGAATTTTGCAAACATATAAATACGAACAAACCATTTTTAATTAAACAAATTATGAAATTTTTTATAGACACAGCTAATTTAGCTCAAATTAAAGAAGCGCAAGCTTTAGGAGTTTTGGATGGTGTAACGACTAATCCGTCATTAATGGCAAAAGAAGGAATCACTGGAAAAAACAATATCCTTAAGCATTATGTTGACATTTGCAATCTTGTTGATGGTGATGTAAGTGCTGAAGTTAACGCTCTTGACTTTGAAGGTATGGTTAAAGAGGGTGAGGAGCTTGCTGAACTACATGAGCAAATTGTTGTAAAACTTCCTATGACTAAGGAAGGTGTTATGGCAGCTAAATATTTTTCTGATAAAGGAATTAAAACTAACGTGACTCTTGTTTTCTCTGTAGGACAAGCGCTTTTGGCTGCAAAAGCTGGAGCTACTTATGTTTCTCCATTCGTTGGACGTTTAGATGATATTTCTACTGACGGATTAAACTTGATTCAAGAAATTAGAGAAGTTTATGATAACTACGGTTACGAAACTCAAATTTTGGCAGCTTCTGTGCGTCATACAATGCATATTGTAAACTGTGCTAAAATTGGTGCTGATGTTATGACTGGACCTCTTTCTGCAATTTATGGTTTATTGAAACACCCATTAACAGATATCGGTTTAGCTCAATTCGTAGCTGACTTTGAAAAAGGAAATAAATAATCCTTAAATATTTATAAAATTAAAGTCGTCTTTTTTCTAACGAGAAAAGACGATTTTTTTTACTTTTATATTGAATCTTAAATAGTTAAATATGAAAGTTGTCTTATTTATGTTGTCATTTTTTGTAGCGAGTTTTTCTATAAACGCCCAAGCCGCTAAAGTTATTACTTCGGTAAATGAAGCGGGAGATGTTGCTACTTACGAGCTGGATTGTTCGGTTAAATTTCAAACGCTCGCAAAAGGTCTTAGGTATAATATTACGAGGCATGAATTTAAAGGGCCAGAATTAAAAAATAATTATCGTCTTTTATTAGTTATGGACGGATTTTATTCGAAAACATTAAATAGTGAAATGAAGATCTCGGCAGTTTTAAGTGACGGGACAGTTATTGAGGCTAGAAAAACTATCGAAGATGATGGCTTTTTTGATGGAGCGTGTACCTTAAAAATAAAAGACCCACAAGCGCTTTTAAATGCTGATATTGACAAAGTAATTGTTCATGCGGACAAAGATGTGGTTTATCCTTTATCGGCGCAAAATAAAGCTGTTTTTAAGAAGAATTTGAGTAATATTATTAATGCTAAATGAGTTTCTAAGCTTCTAAGATGCTAAGCTTCTAAGGTTTTCTCTTCTTTGTAAATAAAAAAAAAACTAAATTCTGATTGGTAAAATTTGAATTTGGATTTTTATTATAGATGCTAAATGAGTTTCTAAGCTTCTAAGTTTTTTCTTTTTTTGAAAAAAAAATCCAAATTCCAGTTTTTAGATTGGAATTTGGATTTTTTTATATTGGATTTTTTTAATTTTTAGTGTCCTCCACCAGCACTTTCGATGTGGCTGATTCCTTGTCTTTTTAAGATTTTAGGGCAATAGAAACCGTAGAATCCTAAATAAGCGAAACCGATAAGCGGTACAATGTACGAGAAGTGGGTATATGTGATGCCGAAAATTCCGTTTGGATTTGTAGCATCTAAATCACAGATACTTCCTTGTAACAATGGAATTACTCCTCCACCAAGAATCATCATAATTAAGAAAGATGATGCTTTTCCTGTGTTTTTTCCTAATCCAGCGATCGCTAAATCGAAAATTGAAGGCCACATGATAGATAAGAATAATCCGCCAGAAATAAAGAAGAATTTAGCAATTTCTGGGTTTGGCCAAGCTAATCCTAAAACCATCATTGTTAATCCAGAGATTCCGAAAAGCATTAATGTTTTTCCAGCATTTTTTCCACCAACAAAACTTACAGCGATAAATAATAAAATCCAGATTGGGTAAATGTAGAATGAAGAAACATCGTGAGCAGCAAAGATGTTTGCTCCGATAATTACTCCAAATGCAGCAGCTGGTACAATAAATTTAAGTGCGGTATTTACCAAGTTTGAAGTGTTGAATACGTTTACTCCACCATTCCAACGCCCGATCATTAAACTTCCCCAGTAAAGCGCAATAAATGGCGCAACTGCATCTTCCAGAACGTTTCCGAACTCGTGAGTGTGCAATAACGCAGGTAAATTACTGATGATAGTAACCTCAGTTCCAACATAAATAAAAATTCCTAACATACCCAAGTATAATTGCGGATAGTCAAGAATATTGAAACTGCTGTGTTTGTCTTTGATGATTGCTTCTTCCTCTTTTACAGGATCTTCAATCTTAGAAAAGTTCATGAAAACGGCAACGGCAATAAAGGCAAGACCCAAAATGATAAAAGGTAATTTAATATCTTCTAATGAAAGGGATGTTTTTTTGTTGTCTCCCATTCCGAATAAAGCGATACCTAGTAGAATAGCTCCGATAGTTGTTCCGAAAGAGTTGATTCCTCCAGCAAGAGTTAAACGGTGCGCTCCAGTTTCTGGGCTTCCCATTTTAATAGCTAACGGATTTGCTACAATTTGCTGAATTGAAAATCCTAATCCTACTGTAAATAAAGCTGTTAAGAAGAAAGGGAAACTTTGAGTTGTAGCAGCTGGAACGAATAAAAATGAACCTACAGCAGATAAAATTAGTCCTGCAGACAAGGTTCTTTTGTAGCCATATTTTTGTAAAACGTCTACTTTTAACGAAACGATAAAGAATATAATTGATCCAACAAAATAAGCGGCATAGAAAGCCCATGCTACTAATTGAGATTGTACTTGCGATAACGTAAATACTTTTTTGAATACTGGAATCAGGATATCATTGGCTGAACCAACAAAACCCCAAAAGAAGAAGACGATTATCAAAGAGATAAATTGCCCCCATTTGGTTTGCACATTTTCTGAACTCATAATAATAAGGTTAATTTTTTATTTTATTGTTTTTTGAAGACCGTAAATATATTTGTTAGGATTATCAAAAAAAAATAAAAAGGTATAAATAATGTTAAATTTAAACCAACGACTATGTTTTTTCAACAAAGTGTTAATTTTAACCCAGTTAGAAAATGTAATTCGTAATTATATTTTATTCCAATATCTTGTTTTTAACCTCTTTACTGTAGTTTCGGCCTATCGGAATGTTGTAAGATTGTATTTGAACGCGGTTTCCTTCTATAGATTTTACTTTATTTAGTGCAATTACATAGGATTTATGGATTCTCAGGAAACGATCTGCTGGTAATTCTTCTGATAGCGATGTAAGAGATTTATGAGTAATATAGGTTTTGTCTGGCGTGACAACTTTTATATATTCTTTCATTCCTTCGACAAATAGAATTTCCTCAATATTAATTTTCATCATTTTTTTATCGACTTTAATAAAAATATGAGAGTCACCTTTTGCGGTTTCAACTTTAATATTGTTTTTGAGATTATACTCGGTGGTAATTTTATTAATGCATTTTATAAATCTTGGCAGCGGAATTGGTTTAACGAGATAATCCAGTACATCCAAATCGTAGCTTTCTGCAGCAAATTCTCTAAAGGCAGTAGTAATGATAACTTTGGTTTTGTTTTCAATAAGACTGATAAGCTCAAAACCGGTCATCATAGGCATGTTTATGTCTAAAAAGACGGCATCGACAGGAGTACTGTTTATAAAATCGAGCGCCTCTAAAGAGTTATTGAATGTTGCAACAACTTCAAAATCTGTAAAATTGGTAAAATAATTTTGTAAGACTTTGATAGCTAGAGGCTCATCATCAATTAACACGCATTTAATCTTCATTCTGAGTAGGTATTTGCAATCTGATTATGTAGAAATTTAGTTTGGTTTGGTGTTTTAGGCTAAAATTGTTTTTGTAAATCAGTTTTAGTCTTTTTTTTGTATTAACCAAACCAATTCCTCTTTTCGGATTATGATTTTGTGAAATTACAAAATTATTTAAGATTTCAAAATCGAGTATTTTGTTGTCAATAACTTTACAATTGATTTTTATTTTTAGATTTTTGTTATTCAAGCCGCCATGTTTGAATGCGTTTTCAACCAATGAAATAAAAATTAGCGGCGGTACAACGACATCGTCAATGTTGGATTCTAGATTTATGGTTACTTCAACATTTTCAAAACGCAACTTTTCGATCTCAATATAATTTTGAATATAATCTATTTCTTTTATTAATGGAACAAACTTGGTTCCTTTAACATCATATAAAACATATTCCATCAAATTAGAAAGTTTGATGATTACATCAGGAACTTTTTTTGACGATTCTAATGATAGAGCATACAGATTGTTTAAGGTATTAAAGAAAAAATGCGGTTGAATCTGGTTTTCTAAATATTTCAACTTAATCTTAAATTGATTTTCTCTTAAAGATCTGTTTCTTTCTCTTTCTCTTAGCCATGTTAATGTAAGATAGACTGATGAGGCCATTGCCAGTACATACAACTCTCCAATACAGACGGCAACGATATGGTTAATTTCAAAAGGATGATATTCTCTATTGGCTTCTGGCCAGATATTTTCAGATATAATATAATAGGTAAGGGCAGTTTTTGCTAAATAAATGGCAAATAAACTGAGAAGCAATAAAAAAGTATACATAATATACTTCTGCTTAAGTACATATCTCGGAACTAAAACAAATAAATTTAGATATACTAATGGTATAACCAGCGAAAATTCAATTAGGTTAGATTTGAATGCGTACGGGTAATCATTAAAATAAGCACCCCATCTTAAAAAGTTTAAAGTAAAGTATACTCCCCAAAACCAGATATGATTTTGCAGTTTGATGTCAAATTTAACTTTTCTTATTTCTTTCAACTGGCTTTAAGTTCTTTACGAGATTTTTAGATTTTCTTAACAATACTGAAATATTGTGCAACTTTAAACAATTAACTGCAAAAAGCCAATTTTTTTGAATAAAATTTCGCAAAAAAAGGATATTGGTGCTTAATTTTTCTATTAGAACGTTTTCGTAAAGCGTATTATTGAATGATTTATGTCGTTCGTTTAAATTTTGTTGCTGTTGGTTTAATTTATTTTTTTTAACAATGCCTTAAGAATAATTTTACTTCATAACTAACAAAATAAAAATAAACATGAAAAAAATTTTCTTAATCTTTATGATTGTTTTTACGGCGCAAGTTTCGCTTGCACAAGTAAAAAGTGTCAAAGGTGTGATTACAGATTCTGACGGTATGCCATTACCAGGAGCTTCTGTTGCTGTACAAGGAGGTCAAAAAGGAACAACTACCGATTTTGACGGATTGTATACTATTGAAGTTCAAAAAGGTCAGAGTTTGGTTTTTACTTATGTAGGACTAGAAACTCAGACGATAGTTGTAGGAGATGCTGCTACAATTAATGTGAAGATGGTTCAGGGGGCTTCAAATGCATTAAACGAAGTTGTGGTAACTTCTTTAGGTGTTAAGAAAACAAGAAAATCTTTGACTTATGCAGCTCAGGAACTTAAAGGAGAAGAGTTGACTCGTGTAAAAGATGCCAACGTTATTAATACAATTGCAGGTAAAGTTGCGGGTGTTGCAGTAACAAAAAGTTCTGGTGGTACTGGAGGATCTACAAAAGTTGTAATTCGTGGTAACTCTTCTATCATGAACAGCCAGCCGCTTTATGTTATTGATGGTATTCCTTTGTATAATGGAAGTTCAAACCAGCCAAACGACTCTTTTGGTAGTACAGCAGGGGGTAACCGTGATGGTGGAGATACTGTTTCTTTAATTAATCCTGATGATTACGAAGGAATGACAGTACTTAAAGGTGCAGCAGCTTCTGTATTATACGGATCTCAAGGAGCAAATGGTGTAATCTTACTTTCTTCTAAAAAAGTGAAGGAAAATACTGGGAATTTAGCTATTTCTTCTGTAACAACTTTCGAATCTGTTCATTCATTACCAAAATTTCAGTATGAATATGGTGCACCTAATCAGCAGTTTTCATGGGGAGGAAAAGTACAGTCAAATGATTTTGTAAAAGATTTTTTTAATACTGGTGTTACACAAATTACTTCTGCAGCATTTACAACGGGAACAGATATTTCTAGTACAAGTATCTCTTATGCTAATACTACAGCTTCAGGTGTTATAGAAGGAAATGGATTAAAGAAAAATAACTTCGGAATTCGTCAGACAGGTAAATTTTTCAACAATAAATTAACTGTTTCTGCTGATGCAAAATATACTACTCAAACTATTGATAATAGACCAGTAAATGGACTTTATTCAAACCCATTGACAGGGGTATATTTATTCCAAAGAGGAAATGATTTTAATTATTATAAAGATAATTATGAAGTATTTCTTCCTACTCAGAATCTGTATGGACAGAATTTTTATACTCCATTAGATGCTGATATTTATGTTCAAAATCCTTATTGGTTAATCAATAGAAACAAATCTGTTGATAAAGATAATTTCTTTAACGGAAATATCGCTTTAGATTATAAAGCAAACAATTGGTTGAGTATTGGAGCAAGATACAGTTATAACAGAATTGAAAATGATTTTGATAAAAGAATTTATGCTACTACAAACACTTCTTTATCTAATAAAAATGGTAGATACATTAACGTAGCAACTTTAAGCACACAGCGTTATGCAGATTTAATTGCTAAAATCAATACTAACTTCAACGAAAACTTTAGTTTTAATGCAATCGTTGGGACAAGTATTAATAATACTTTAGCAAATCATGCTACTACTTTAGATTCTGGTATAGCTGGTGGACTTGTTAATGCTAACTTATTTACTTTAGGTAATTTTGGATATGTTGGCGGTACAGATAATTTAAGTCTTCAAGCTACAGGTTCGTCAAGGGAAGTTCAGTCTTTATTTGCCTCTGCAACTTTTGGTTACAAAAATATGTTGTATTTAGACGTTACAGGACGTAATGACTGGTCTTCTACACTTGTGAATACAGATACACCATCATATTTCTATCCATCGGTAGGGGTTACAGCTCTTATTAGCGAAATGGCAACTTTACCAGAGTGGATCAATTTTGGAAAAGTGAGAGGAACTTATGCTCAAGTTGGTAATGACGTTTCGGCTTTTGTAACTTCTCCAAAATCAACTGTTCAAGGTGGTCAAATTATTCCTCCTACAGTAGGACCAAGACCTGGTGAATCATTAAAACCGGAATTAAAATCAGAATTTGAGTTTGGTACTGAGTGGAGAATGTTCAACAATAGATTAGGTTTTGAAATCTCTTACTACAATTCAGAAACTAAAAACCAATACATTCAGGTTCCTGCACCTGCAACAAATCCTTATGGTTATGTTAATTATGGAATTAATGCTGGTAGTATTGCCAACCAAGGTATAGAGCTTGTTGTAAGCGGAAAAATTATTGAAGGACAAAAATTTTCTTGGGAGACTATGGTAAACTATTCTCACAATAGAAATAAAGTGAAAGAAATTCCAGAAGAATTAGGAGGTACTATTCCTTTAACTCCAGTAAACAACATCAATTACAGATATGCCTTAACTGAGGGAAGACCATTTGGTGTTATCGAAGGTAGAGGTATTGTTAGAAATGACAAGGGAGAAATGGTTTTAAATGCTGAGAAGAAACCAGTGGTTGAAGCTGATTTCCATGAAGTTGGTAATGCAAACCCAGATTTTATGTTAGGTTGGTCAAACACTTTCAAATTTGGTTCTTTCACAGCTAATTTCTTAATAGATGGACGTTTTGGAGGAGATGTAATGAGTATTACAGAATCGATGAATGATTTTTATGGAGTATCAAAAAGATCTGGAGATGCAAGAAATGCAGGTGGTGTTGCAGTAAACGCAGTTATGCCTGATGGAACAAAGGTGACTTCGATACCTGCACAAGATTATTACAATGCAGTTGGAGGTCTTAATGGGGCAACTGCTGAATATGTATATGATGCTACAAACGTAAGTTTAAGAGAAGTTTCACTTGGTTATACTTTCAATAAAAAAGCTATTCCATTTGTTAATACGGCAACTTTATCATTAATAGCAAGGAATTTATTCTTCTTTTATAAAGATGCACCATTCGATCCAAACATAGCTTTAAGTACAGGACAAGGTTTACAAGGAGTTGATATTTATGGTCTGCCATCAACTAGAAGCATTGGTCTTAATTTAAATGTAACTTTCTAATTAAAACATCATGAAAACAAATAATATAAAAAAATCATTAATCTGCTTCGGTCTTTTAGCCTTAGTTGGCTGTACAGATAATTTTGATGAGATTAATAGTAATCCAGATGGATTTACCTATGAGGAAATAACACAGGATTTTAATCATATAAGAGGACCTTTCAAAGGCATGTTTGATAATGTAATGGTAAATACTCCAGGTTGGAAGTATCAGGTAGCCATTGATTTATCTGGAAATGCTTGGGGAGGTTACACCACTCCTCCAGGTTTTGATGGAGCTAATAATCTTTCTTATGCACTTTCTGATAATTGGAATCTTTGGGGTTGGGAGGCTATTTATGCACAAGTAATGGCAAACTATTTAAAAGTTGAAAGAGAGGCGAAAGGCAAATATGATCAGTTTTATGCTCTAGCTACTATTATTAAAGTACAGACTTTACATAAGGCGGCAGATTCTTGGGGACCAATTGTATACTCAAAATTAGGTACTACAGATGCTACAATTGGATATGATTCTCAAGAAGAGGCCTACATGTTAATGTTTAAAGATTTAGATTTTGCTGTTAATGAATTAACAAAAAGAGTCGATGCTAAAGAAAAAAGTGCATTTACAGACACAGATCGTTCTACATACGATGGGAACTACGAAAAATGGGTTAGATATGCTAATTCATTGCGTTTACGATTAGCAATGCGTATTGTAAAAGTAAATCCTGCACTGGCTAAAGCAGAAGCAGAAAAAGCAATCAGCCAAAAATTTGGTGTAATGACAAAGGTTGATGATAGTTTTATTGTATATAAAAATGTGGCACAACATCCTCTTAGAGTAGCGGCTTATGAATACAATGATAGTCGTATGTCTGCAGATATGGAGTCTATTATGGGGGGATATAATGACCCTAGAATGAGTGTTTATTTTTATGAATCTGAGCAATTTCCTGGACAATACAAAGGAGTTCGTACTGGTGGAACTCAGGGAGATAAAACTCTGCATATGAAATTTTCGAACTTTGGTAAAATAATCGATAAAGACAAACAAGTAGTTTGGTTGAATACGGCTGAAGTATATTTCTTAAGAGCAGAAGGTGCTTTAAGAGGCTGGAATATGGGCGGTGACGCTGCAACATTCTACAAAGCAGGTATTACGGCTTCTTTTGAACAGCTTTCTGTAGGTGGTGCTGCTGACTATATTGCAAATAATGTAAAAACAGCTAAAGATTATGTAGATCCTGTTGCTCCATTTAATAGTGGTTTAGCTGTAAATAAAGTAACTGTTGCTTGGGATGAAACTGCAAGTAACGAAGTGAAATTGCAAAAAATCATTACTCAAAAATGGATTGCTAATTTCCCTGACGGTATGGAAGCTTGGGCTGAGCACCGTAGAACAGGTTACCCTAAATTATTGCCAGTTCTTAACAATCAAAGTGCTGGCGCTATTACTACAGAGTATGGTGTAAGAAGAATAAACTTTGTATCTACTGAAAAAGACGGAAACCCTGAGGGTGTTAAAACAGGTATTGCAAAACTTAACGGTCCTGATAACGGTGGAACTAGAACTTGGTGGGATGTTAATGCTCCAAATTTCTAAAAACGAGAATATTAAGTTTGGTTAGTAGTATGGTATAGATGGTGAAAACTGTCTATACCATATCTTAAAGCCAAAATGGTAACTACTACAAAAAAGAAAAAAATGAAAAGTGCTTTAGAAATAAAACCTGATATTAGTTACAAAAGCGCTGGGAAATTTGAAGAAACTCGTTTTGAGAAAATTCATAACGAAATCTTCAAAAATTCTATTGAAGCTTCTGTAATTGTAGCGCATGAAATTGCGCAGCTAATTAGATCTAAGCAAGAAAAAAATAAACCTTGTGTTTTAGGTCTGGCAACAGGTTCTTCTCCTATTAAAGTTTATGAGGAACTAGTGAGAATGCACAGAGAAGAAGGACTAAGTTTTAGCAATGTAGTCACCTTTAATCTGGATGAATATTATCCAATGACTAAGGAGAACAATCAGAGCTATCATTATTTCATGCATGAGCATCTTTTTAATCATATTGATATCAAACCTGAAAATATTAATATTCCTGATGGTACAGTAGGAATTGATGAAATCAATCAATATTGTATCGATTATGAAATGAATATTAAGAACGCAGGAGGTCTTGATTTTCAATTGCTTGGAATTGGTAGAACAGGACACGTTGGATTTAACGAGCCAGGTTCGCACATTAATTCAGGAACAAGAATTATTACCTTAGATCATATCACAAGAGTTGATGCTTCATCTGCTTTTAATGGTATTGATAATGTGCCGAAACGCGCCATAACTATGGGAGTTTCGACGATTCTAAGATCAAAACGTATTGTTTTGATGGCTTGGGGACAAAACAAAGCAGATATTATCAAACGAACAGTTCAAGGTGATATCAGTTCAGAAGTTCCAGCAACATTTTTGCAAAATCATCCAAATGCAACTTTTGTTCTAGACCAGTCTGCAGCATCAGAATTAACCCGTTTCAAAACGCCTTGGTTAGTTGGTGAATGTCTTTGGACACCTGAATTAAAAAGTAAAGCAATTGTTTGGCTTTGCCAAAAAACAAAACAGTCTATTCTAAAATTGACAGACCGTGATTACAACAATAACGGAATGTCTGATCTTTTGGCTCAAGAAGGTTCTGCTTATGATATGAACATTAATATGTTTAATATTTTACAGCATACCATTACTGGTTGGCCGGGAGGAAAACCAAACACAGATGATTCATTTCGTCCAGAAAGGGCAAATCCGGCAAAAAAGAGAGTTATTCTTTTTAGTCCGCACCCAGACGATGATGTGATTTCTATGGGTGGAACATTTTCAAAATTAATCAAGCAAGGGCACGATGTTCATGTCGTGTACCAAACTTCAGGAAATATTGCCGTTTCAGATGATGAAGCGCTAAAATTTGCAGAAGTGGCCAGTGATTTTATTGGAGAAGGACTAGCTGATATTAATTTCAAATCGGTTATCGAATTTTTGAATAATAAATCCGAAAATCAAATCGATTCTTTGGAAGTTCGAAAATTAAAAGGGCTTATAAGAAGAAGAGAATCTTACGGAGCAACAAGATATATCGGGTTGAAAGATGAGAATACGCACTTTTTAGATCTTCCTTTTTATGAAACGGGACAGGTTAAAAAGAATCCGTTAGGACCAGAAGATATTGCGATTGTAAAAGATATCATTGCAAAAATAAAACCACATCAGGTTTTTGCTGCTGGAGATCTTGCAGATCCGCACGGAACTCATGAAGTTTGTCTAAATGCCATTTTTGCCGCATTAAAAGAACTTAAACCAGAACCGTACATGAATGATTGCTGGTTGTGGCTTTATAGAGGAGCTTGGCACGAATGGGATATTCATGAAATCGACATGGCTGTTCCGCTAAGTCCATCTGAGGTTTTGTTAAAACGTCATGCCATTTTACATCACCAGTCTCAAAAAGACAGAGTAATGTTTCAAGGAAATGATTCTCGTGAATTCTGGGTTAGGGCAGAAGATCGAAATAAAAACACAGCCATATTATACGATGAACTAGGTTTGGCAGAATACGAAGCAATAGAAGCCTTTAAACGTTTTGATTACTAAAAAAAATCTCGATTCATTTTTATAATGAATCAAATAGCAAAATTCAGATTGGTCTCATTGCGAAGTGAGGTAAAAGCTGAAATCACTCTGAGTTTTGTTTTTTATATAATTTAGGATACTGATTAAAAAACTATCCAACCAAAAAAAAGAAAAATGAAATACTTATTTGTACTATTATTTGCAGGTATATCGGCAGGTGCTCAAGTCCAGAAAGAGCAGCTGAATCTTATGCCTTGGCCTCAGAATGTTGTTATTAACGAAGGTAATTTTAATTTAAGCAAAAATTTTAAAGTAAACATTACAGGAAATCCAAATGCTAGAATTTTTGGAGGAGTAACTCGTTTTTTGCGCCGTTTAGATGGTAGAACAGGTATATTTTTTGAACAAGGTTTTATTGAAAAACTAAATGAAGTGCCAAATGCTGAATTGCAGATTAATTGCGCCAAAAGCGGTAAAATTGGTTTGTATGAAGATGAAAGTTATCATTTAGATATTACTTCAAACAAAATTACTCTAAATGCTTCAAGCGATTTAGGTGCTTTACATGGTTTGGAGACTTTATTGCAAATGCTTCAAAACAATTCAAAAACATTTTATTTTCCAGTTTCAAAAATTTCAGATTTTCCAAGATTTACATGGAGAGGTTTGATGATGGATGTTTCAAGACATTTTCAGCCAATTGACGTAGTTAAAAGAAATATTGATGCATTGGCAGCAATGAAAATGAATGTTTTTCATTGGCACCTAGTTGATGATCAAGGTTGGAGAATTGAAATGAAAAAACATCCTAGGTTTACTCAAGTAGCTTCGGATGGAATGTATTATACACAAGAGGAAATTAAAAATATCGTAAAATATGCCGATGAGCGTGGTATTTTAATTGTTCCAGAAATAGATGTTCCAGGTCACGGATCTGCAATTTTAACAGCTTATCCAGAAATTGGAAGCAAAGTGATTACGCTGACAGGAGGGACATCCGAAAAAAATATTCAAGGTACAGCAATCGCTACCTATGGAATTGAAAGAAATGCTGGTATTTTTTCACCAACATTAGATCCTTCAAATCCTAAAACATATCAATTATTAAGTGAAGTTTTTGATGAGGTTTGTCCGTTGTTTCCAGGCGCTTATTTCCACATTGGAGGAGATGAAAATGAAGGAAAAGACTGGGATGCAAATCCTAAGATTCAAGAATTCAAAAAGAAACACAATTTAAAAAACAACCACGAACTGCAAACATATTTCACAATGCAGTTGGCTCCGATGTTAAAGAAACACGGAAAACAATTGATGGGTTGGGAAGAAATTTTAACTAAAGATTTATCTAAAGAAGCTATTGTACATTCTTGGAGAGGACCAAACGAAGGAATGCCAGCAGGACAATCTCTTGTAGATGCTGTTAAAAAAGGATATAAAACAGTTCTTTCTAATGGATATTACATCGATTTGATGTACCCAATTGCGAGTCATTACTTAAATGATCCGATGCCAAAAGGAGCTAATTTAACTAGCGATGAAAAAGCAAGAATCTTGGGTGGAGAAGCTACAATGTGGACCGAATTGGCTACACCAACCACTATAGATTCAAGAATTTGGCCAAGAACCGCAGCAATCGCTGAGAGACTTTGGTCGGCAGAAGATGTAGTAGATGTTGAGAATATGCGCAAACGTTTAGAAAATATTTCTTTCAGATTAGAAGAATTAGGTATTACACATATTCGTAACAAAGATGTGATTTTAAGAAATATTGCCAACAATCAAAATATTCAATCGCTTGAAGAATTTTCTAAAGTTAGCGAGCCTTTAAAAGGATATACTCGTAACAAAGGAGGAACAGAGTATCAGATGTATTCTCCGTTTACTTTGTTTGCAGATGCTTGCGGACCAGATGCAAAAGATGCCCTTGCATTTAATGCAGCAGTAAATCAATATTTAGCAAATAAATCGGCAGATAATAAAGCAAAAGTGACTGCATTTTTTAGCAAATGGATTGCAGTGCATAAAGACTTGACAACGTTAAGTGAAAATGCGCCATTGGTGCAGCCAATTTTGCCTTTGTCTAAAAAATTAAGTGATGCATCGCAAGAATTATTGCTTGTATTAGATAATAAATCGACTTTAAAACCAGCAGATTTAAAAAATTTAATAGAGCAATGCAATACTAAAGATCATGCTGACGTAGAATTGTCAGTGTATGAAAGCTTAAAGAAATTAATATAAATTTTGGTTGAGTTAGTGTTATTAGAGTTACATTAATCAGGCTTTTAATTATCTCTGCCGGAGTTCCTCGGTAGAGATAGTTATAGCCAAGATTTCAGAAGCAATTAGCACTTAACTTATTCGAATAATAAATTATATAAGCCGTGAGAATAAGTATTAACCTTTAAAACCAAATAGAAGAATTAGAATACAATAAAACATGACAAAAAACGAGAGTATAGATTGATGATTAGTCCCAAATTTATCATTTGTATTTAAGATTAATTTTTAGAATTATAAATAAATATCAATCACTGCTATTTACTAATGATTATGAATGAATCAGGAATAGTAATATTTATCTATAGAATGTAATTTGAGTTTATTTCCAATCGACAGCGGGGTTCCAATCTGCAGTTGAGCGAAACCTAGAAGACTTTAAAACTTCTGAGGCCCAATTATTTATTTTCTATTAACTAATATTTATTAACTATGAAACATTATTACAGATTGCTCTTTTTGTTATTGTTTCCCTTACTAGCGTTGGCTCAACCAGCTCACGGAAAAAAGGTAGTGGGGTATTATGCGCAATGGTCTATCTATGCTCGGGATTTCAATGTTCCGAAAATTGATGGAAGTAAAATAACGCATTTAAATTATTCTTTTTATGGGACAACTTATGATCCTGCCCATCCAGAGAATACAAAGTTAAAATGTTTAGATACCTATGCCGACTTTGAGCATATGGAAGGTGGAATTCCGTGGGATGCTCCCGTAAAAGGAAACTTTTATGATTTGAAGAAATTAAAAGAAAAGTATCCTCATTTAAAAGTTTTAATCTCTGTAGGAGGCTGGACAAAAGGACAAGATCTTTCTCCAATTGCTGCAAGTCCTGTAGCAAGAGCGGCTTTAGCAGCAGATATGGCAAACTTTATTACTACATATCCGTTTATTGATGGTTTTGATATCGATTGGGAATATCCTCTTTCGGGCGGAACTGACGGTACAGAAATAGTAAATGGAGCGCCTGTTCCTCCGCAAAAATATAGCCCTGACGATAATAAAAATTTAGTGCTTTTACTGAAAGCAATGCGTCAGGCAATGCCAAATAAACTGGTTACAATTGCTGCTGGAAACAATGTTAGAAATGTTTCTAAACAGTATTTAGGGCCAAACAACAGAGCACAATACGGAATGACAGAAGATATTTCGACTTATTGTGATTACATCACCTATTTCGGATACGATTTTGGAGGAAACTGGTATGATAAAACTTGCTACAATGCTCCTTTATATGCAAGTGGAAATACAAATGACCCGTTGTATGGCGCAACGCAATCAGAGTCATTAGACGAATTGACCAATCAATATTTAAATGTAATTGGTTTTCCTGCCAATAAATTAATCATGGGATTGCCTTTCTACGGAAAAAAATTCGATAACGTTGCGGCAAATTCAACAAACGGACTGTTTGTTGCAGCACCGAGATATATAGTTCCTGGATGTACAAATCCGCAAAACCCAACAGGAACATGGGATGGTTCAGGAGCTTGTGAAAAATCTGGAAGTATCGAAATCTGTGATTTAGTCGGAGATCCAGTTACTAATTCGCATGCTTATTTAGATCCAAATACGATGATGGTAACGCCATCTGCTGCTTCGGCAGGATGGGTTCGTTATTTTGATAATACTACAAAAGTTCCTTATTTATATAATGCTACTAGAAAAGAGTTTATTTCTTATGAAGATAAACAGTCAATGGACTTAAAAGTGCAGTATATAAAATCGAAAAACTTAGCTGGAGGTATGATTTGGGAATTATCTCAAGATACCAGAGGCGCAATTCCAAATTCATTATTAAACCAAGTTGATATTTCTTTTGGAAGCGTTGTTCCAGGAACTATAAGTATTTCGGGTTCTGTAAAAAACGGATCGGCTTTGGTTACAGATGTTACTGTTGAATTGCGTAATGCAGCCAATGCAGTTATCCAAACAGTAGTTTCTCAAACAGGAAATTTCACATTTAATAATCTAACTTCAGGACAAAATTATTCGCTAACAGCTCTAAAAGCGAGTTATACATTTGTTCCAGTATCGTTAAACAATGTAACTGTAAATCAGACAGGAGTTGTAATTAACGGAACACAGCCAACTTATACGGTAAGCGGAACAGTTCTTGACGGAACAACTCCAGTTTCGGGCGTAACCGTTTCGGCAGTTTCTGGAAGTACAACTTTAACAGCAGTTTCAAATGCAAGCGGAGCTTATAGCGTTGCAGGTTTAACAGCGGGTTTAAACTTTACAGTTTCAGCTGCAAAATCTGGATTTTCTTATACTCCCGCTTCAACAGTTTACAATGCAATTGATGCTAATAAAACGTTGAACTTTACACAAGGTGCGGCAGTGGTAACTTACACTGTAAGTGGAACAGTTCTTAATGGAAGTACTCCAGTTTCGGGCGTAACCATTACAGCAGCTTCTACAGCAGGGAATGTTACAGCAACAACTAATTCAAGCGGAGCATATTCATTGACTTTAGCTTCTGGCGGAAATTATACTGTAACAGCAGCTTTGACTGGCCAGACATTTACTCCAGCTTCAACAGTATATTCTAATTTGAATGCGAATAAAACGTTGAATTTTACTCAGGATGTTGCAACAACTACAAGTAAAATTAGCGGAACAGTTAAAAACGGAACAACTCCAGTTGCAGGTGCAAAAGTAGAAATCGTTTTGCCATGGACAGATAATGCACATCCGTGGAAAAGTGTTTTGGCAACAACAGATGCACAAGGAAAATACAGTTTTGATAATGCTGTTACAGACGGTTATACAACAGTTACAAGTTTGAAATTAAATACTTGGTCAAACGGAGAAGTAAATTATTACCCAAATAATTTAGCAAACTTTCCTGTTCCAACAACTCCAACGGTTTACAATTTTAATACAAGTTCAACGGCTAAAGCGGCATTAGCAGCAGCGACAAACTTGATCAGCGGAACTGTAAAAAATGGTTCTACGCCTGTTGCAAATGCAAAAGTAGAAATTGTTTTGCCTTGGACAGATAATACGCACAACTGGAAAAGCGTTCTAGCAACAACAGATGCATCAGGAAATTATATTTTTGATAATTCAGTTGTAGCAGGATATACACAAATTTTAAGCTTGAAATTAAATTCATGGCAAAATGGGGAAGTGGCTTATTATCCAAATAATTTAGCAAACTTTGCCGTTCCTACAACGCCAACAGTTTATAATTTTAATACACAAACAACGGTTGTGACTAAGCCGGTCGTTGCGATTACAGCGCCAACAGCTTCGACGATTGCTATAAATTTAGGGTCATCAATTAATTTTGTTGCAAGTGTTGGATTAAGTGCCACAGATGCGACTACAATCTCATCTGTTGTATTTAATTTAGACGGACAAACTATAAGTGCTACCAATTCATCGGGAACTTATACATCGGTTTGGACACCGGTTGCTAATCAGTTTGGAGTTTCTCATACATTAACCGTTACTGCTACAGCATCAAACGGACAAACAGATTCAAAAACTTATAGTTTTACATTAACTTGTTCAGGTGCAAACTGTCCAAATACATTGCCTGTAATTACTTGGAATTCACCATCAAATACTACGGTATACCAAAGTTCTTTCCAAGCTGTTCCAATTTCAGTGACAGCTGTTGATAGTGACGGATCGATTTCAGGAGTTACCATTACAATCAATGGGGGGACATTTAATATGACAGCAGGGACAAATAATACCTATACGTATAATTTTACACCAACTGCATATCAGGATTATCCAATTGTAATTAAAGCAACCGATAATAAAGCTGCTGTAACAACATTAAACAATACCATTAAAATTGCTACAATAAGTGGTAATAGATTTATTCCGCTTCCTTCTAAAATTATTTTAGGATACGCACATTCTTGGGAAAATACAGCTGCTCCATTTTTATACTTTTCTCAAATGGTTGGAAGTAAATTTAACGTAGTTGATTATTCTTTCGTAGAAACCGTGAACCGCGATGGCTATACACCAATATTAACTACAAATGACGCTAGATATTTGACCAATGGTGTTTTTGATAAGCAATTGTTGAAGAATGATATAAAAGCCTTAAGAGATAGCGGTGTTCCTGTTATTGTTTCTATAGGAGGTCAAAATGGTCATGTTGTTTTAGAGAATGTTACTCAAAAAAATATTTTTGTTAATGGTCTAAAAGCAATTATTGACGAATATCAATTTGATGGAGTTGATATTGATTTTGAAGGCGGATCGATGAATTTTAGCGCAGGAGGTTTAAGAGATATTTCGTATGCGGGTATTTCTGCTTATCCAAGATTGAAAAACGTAGTAGATGCTTTCAAAGAATTAAAAGCGTACTATGGTCCTGGATTTTTATTAACTGCAGCTCCAGAAACACAATATGTACAAGGAGGATATACTACCTATACGGATACTTTTGGTTCTTTCTTGCCAATTATTCAAAACTTGCGTAACGAATTGGATTTGTTAGCAGTGCAATTGTACAACACAGGAGGTGAAAACGGATTAGATGGCCAATATTACGGTACAGCTAAGAAATCAAATATGGTAACAGCCTTAACTGATATGATCATAAAAGGATATAACATTGCTTCAACAGGAATGTATTTTGATGGTTTGCCAGCTTCAAAAGTTCTTATTGCATTGCCAGCTTGCCCAAGTGCAGCAGGTAGCGGTTATCTAACGCCAACAGAAGGAATTAATGCCATGCATTATTTAAGAACCGGAACTACTTTTACAGGAAGAACATACACTATGCAACCTGGTGGGCCTTATCCTTCTTTAAGAGGTTTAATGACTTGGTCTGTAAACTGGGATGCCTCTTCTTGCGGTAATTCATCTGAATTGTCTAAAGCGTACGCAGCTTATTTTGCATCACAAGCTACAGCAAAAACATTGGCTGTAGAAGATATAACGGCAGAAAGCAACACAACTGTGGCTTATTTTAGAAATAATACTTTATCGGTATCTAATGAGACAGAAGACATTGCTCAAGTTGATGTATTCAATACGATAGGACAGAATGTTACAAGCCATAGAAACATTCAAAACAATAAAGAAGTACTGCTTAATTGCCCAAGTTTTGCTAGTAAACAGATTTTTGTTGTCATAGTAACCGATAAATCGGGACATAAGAAATCATTGAAAGTAATGAACTTTTTAAACTAAAAGAATAATTGAAAATATAGAAATAAAAAACGGGACGGTTAAAATTGAGTTTGGTTATTTATGTTTTAATCTATTTTATTTCTAAAAAATGCCACTTTAGGTAATTTGTTATTTGGTTTTTGCCTAAAGATGCGCATTATGAACCTGGTAGTTTTACTGCCAGGTTTTTTTTATATTATACTGATAAAAAAATGGAATGTATAGTGCTCTGTAATTTTTTTTAAAAGTATTTTGCAGTAATATTTAAATGTAAAGTAAAATGAAAAATAGCATCTCTATTATGAAATATATTTTCTGTATAATTGGTTTGATAATATGGGTGCAAGCCTTTTACATTTATAAAGAAAAACAGATTTTTTTAGAAAAGTTAAGTGCTGTCCCGGGTATTGTGGTAGATGAAACAGAAACCAATAGTCCAACTATATCTTTCGTTACAAAAGACGGCAGACAGATTCAATTTATGCCTGATAGCGATGATAATCTGTTAAACTATAGTCCAGGTGAAAAAGTTGAAGTTTTGTACGATCCGAACAATCCTAAAATAGCAAAATTAAATGCTTTCTTTTTTTTATATACCGGAATATTAGTTGTAGGAATTTTTGGGGCAGTTTTCTTTTTAGTTAGCTTCTCATTTTTTCGATCCGATTATTTAAAGAGGAAGAAAAAACACTTTTTACTGCAAAATGGTAAACGCATTGTGACAAGATTTAAAGGACTACAGCTTAATATGCATGTGACTGTCAACAGCAGTCATCCTTATTTTATTTGTAGCAAATGGCTGGATTCTACAAATAATAAGACCTATGTTTTTAAAAGTGAAGATATTTGGCTTGATCCTAAAGATATTAAAATTCATCAGGAAATTGAAGTTTTAATTAATCCATTAAATCCGGAAGAATATTACATGGATATTTCATTTTTGACTGAGATAGATAATTTTTAAATCTCTTTTAAATAGTATAAAAAACTGCTAGTCTTTACTGGCAGTTTTTAAATTTTTACAAATTTAAATAACAATTATTTTTAGGATGACACAAATTTGTTTCAGAATGAAAAAAAATGGGAATGAATCTACTAAATCTGCAGAATCTGCGAGAAACCCTTTGCGAACTTTGCGCATACCTTCACGTCTTCGCGGTTAAAAAACTTTCACTATTTTTGAGGTCAAATACAATTGTTTCAGAATCCATGCAGAAATTCATTAGCTTAATTGCACTACTCTTTATTTTTACCATAAGCACAGCTCAAAATAAATTCGGAAATCCAGAAGTTGATCCCTTACAAATTCAGAAAACGTACGACCAATGGTCGGTTTATAATAAAGGAATTATGCTTTCGAGAGATTTTACCGCACTTGATTCCTCTTCAAAAGAAATCTCAAAAGAAGCTTTTTTAGATCAATTGGCAAATGGGAATTTCATTCCAGTTCGATTGAAATCAGAAGCGAATATGTATGTTTATAAGCTATTCAAAATTCAGGCAAAAACAGATACAAGCATAAAAGCAACAATCAACCAAATTGGTTTTGATGCTTATAAAAACGATAAAATGGAAGGAATGGCATTTCCAAAATTCTCATTCAAAGATTTAGACGGAAATCTGGTGACAAACGAGTCCATGAAAGGAAAAATCATTGTGATCAAATGCTGGTACATTCACTGCACGCCATGCATTAGAGAATTTCCTCAAGTCAATAAATTGGTAGAAGAATATAAAGACCGAAAAGACATAGTTTTTATGAGTTTAGCCGAAGATTCAGCTGAACAGTTAAAAACATTTTTGGCAAGAAAACCATTGTCATATTCAGTAATTCCAGACATGAAAGTTTATATGAATGAATCGTTGCAATTGAATTCATTTCCAACACATTTCATTTTAAACAAAGAAGGAATGATTTCTAAAGTGCTTCCTAATTTTGAGAGTTTAGAAGTGGCTTTGGCGAAAGAAAGTAAGCTGTAATTGAATTAATCTCGCAAAGTCGCGAAGGCGCAAAGTTTTTTTGCAAAGTAACCACATTTTTGTCTTTTCGACGAAGGAGAAATCTCCACAAGTAGCTCGACAAAGATTGGCGATTATAGAAGCGGAGTTTCTCGCGAAGATTTCTCGTACCTCGAAATGACAAGATTACGTAGTAATCAGATTGGTAAAAAAAAACTTTGCGCCTTTGCGACTCTGCGAGAACCCCTCGCCAGCATAAAAAACTTTGAACCTTTGCACCTTTGCAACTCTGAACCTTTTTCCGTACTTTTGCACCAAATTAATTAAAAAGACATTCATGTTAACAGTCAATAATTTATCAGTTCAGTTTGGTAAAAGAATTTTATTCGACGAAGTAAATACTACGTTTACTCACGGAAATATTTACGGCGTTATTGGAGCTAATGGAGCAGGAAAATCTACTTTCTTAAAAGTGATTTCGGGCGATATTGATCCAACTTCAGGGCATATTCATTTAGAGCCAGGAAAACGTATGTCGGTTTTAAACCAGAACCACAACATGTTCGACGAGTATACTGTTTTGGAAACCGTTTTAATGGGAAATAAAGTTCTGTACGCTGTTAAAAAAGAAATGGATGAACTTTATTTAGATTATAATGATGCTAATGCAGACAGAATAGGGGAGTTACAAGTTCAGTTTGAAGAAATGAACGGATGGAACGCTGATTCTGATGCTGCAGCAATGTTATCTAACTTAGGAATCACAGAAGCAGATCATTATACTTTAATGGCTGATATGGAAGGAAAAATGAAAGTACGTGTGCTTTTGGCGCAGGCACTTTTCGGAAATCCTGACTTGCTGATTATGGATGAGCCTACCAACGATTTGGATTTCGAGACAATCGCTTGGTTAGAAAACTTCTTGGCAAACTACGAAAACACTGTAATCGTTGTATCTCATGACCGTCACTTTTTGGATGCGGTTTGTACACATATTTCTGATATTGACTTCGGAAAAATCAATCACTACTCAGGAAACTATACATTCTGGTACGAATCTAGCCAATTAGCGGCAAAACAGCGTGCGCAGCAAAACAAAAAAGCAGAAGAGAAGAAACAAGAGTTGGAAGAATTTATTCGTCGTTTTAGTGCAAACGTGGCGAAATCGAAACAAGCAACTTCTCGTAAAAAAATGATTTCGAAATTAAATATTTCTGAAATTAAACCTTCTAGCCGTCGTTATCCTGCGATTATCTTTGATCAGGATCGTGAAGCAGGAGATCAGATTTTAAATGTAGAAAACTTAGCGGCTTCTGTAGACGGAGAAGTTTTATTCAAAGACATTAACTTGAATATGGCAAAAGGCGATAAAATCGTTCTTTTCTCTAAAGATTCACGTGCTACAACTGCTTTCTACGAAATCTTAAACAACGAACAAAAAGCAGATGCTGGAACTTTTGATTGGGGAATTACAACAAACCAAGCGTATTTACCAGCTGAAAACCACAAATATTTCGAAAACGATTTGACTTTAGTTGATTGGTTACGTCAGTATGCTAAAACAGAAGAAGAGCGTGATGAGGTATTTATTAGAGGTTTCTTAGGAAAAATGATTTTTTCTGGAGAAGAAGCTTTAAAAACGTCTAGAGTTTTATCTGGAGGAGAAAAAGTACGTTGTATGTTGTCTAGAATGATGATGGAGCGTGCTAATGTTTTAATGTTAGACGAACCGACAAACCACTTAGATTTGGAGTCTATTACCGCTTTCAACAACTCATTGAAAAACTTTAAAGGTTCTGTAATCTTCACAACGCATGACCACGAGTTCGCGCAAACTGTTGGTAATAGAATCGTAGAATTGACACCAAACGGAGTTATCGATCGTTACATGACATTTGATGAATATCTTGATGATGAAAAGATTCAGGAACAAAGAAAGAAGATGTACAATCTTTAATCTATAAATCACAATATTAAAAATCCCAAATTCCAAATAAAACTTGGAGTTTGGGATTTTTTGTGTTTAAAAATATAGCCACTAATTACACGAATTTCCACGAATTAAATTTGTGCTAATTTGTGTAATTCGTGGCAAAAAAAAACAATCCCAGCTATAAAAATTGGAATTTGGGATTTTTTATTTGTTTATTTTACTACTATTTGCTTCCGAACATTTTAGCGAAAATCCAGATAATAATCGCAATGATAAAGATTACGATAAAAATTCCGAATCCCATTCCGGCTTTGAAAATGTCTCCAATAATTTCACAGCTTGTAAATGAAAATAGTATTATAAATACCATTAACAATCTTAGTATTTTATTTTGCATGGCTCTGATGTTTTAAATTGATACTTAAAATTACTTCAGCAATAGGCAAAATGTGTTATAGAATTTTTTGGAAATGTTTTAGGATTTGGATTTTATAATTTTGATTTCTAAAGTGACAAGCCCAATAATTACTGCTATTTCCATTAGAAAGTAAATAATCCCAAAGAAAGAAACACTTTCATAATTGTAGATTAAAATGCCAAATGTTAGGATGCAATAAAGAATGTTAGCTGTACAGATTATTTTTAAATATGGTTTCCAATTTTGTTTGACTAAAAAGTAACAGCTGAGGGAATAAATGAAAAATAGGAATGCAATAATTGAAAGGTATTTGAAAATATCTTTTGGTAAGCCGAAAAAATCATTGAAAATTCTAAGTATAAAAAAGAGTAGGATGGAAGTAAGCAATGCTCCAAAGCTATCTAATAGAAATATATTTTTAGGTTTTGCTGTAAATTGTTGGATGCTTTCTTTCATTTAAGTTATCATTTTTCGGCGTCCATATTCATTTTTTACATCTGCTAATTTTAATTCCATACAATTGTCCAAAGTTAAAAAATGAATTGATTTTGATGCTTTGCCAGTTTGATATTCACTTAATAAATCTTTCCATATCGAAGGGTAAAATATGCCTAAAGAAAAGAAAAGTAAACAAGGAAAAGTAAAGTTGCCATTTCCAATTAAATATGCTTGCATTCTGATTTCATCTTTCATTGTCATTTCGTACTCCAAAATGACGTGTTTTAGATCATGATTTTCAAATTTCGGAATTAACCTATATTGCTTGTTGTCTAACATTTCAGCAACTTCTCGTCCAACCGTCCCGTATTGTAAGGTTCGTAAATGATTTAGCTTTGGAGTTAAATAATTTTTTCCATGAATGAGTTCTAAAAGCCAAATAATGCCGCCTGTTACTTTTATGTCTTTTGATTTTCTAAGGATATATCTCATTTGAAGGTTATATACTTTGTGGGCACGGAAAGAATTTCCGCGCTATCGGGTTAGGAAGATTTTTTGTAGTGCTGTTTTCATTTACGATTATCAATAAGATATCATTAAAATACTAATGATTTAAAAAATCTAAAGCTTTTTGTGTCAAAGTACATTTCTTCTCATGAAAAAATGCTAAACATTTTCTTAGCTCCAAATCATTGTTAGTATTTCCAACAAAAGTATATTTAGAATTTGTTTTGGTGATTTCAATATTAGTGGTTTTGTAAGCTAAATAAATATCTATTTTTTCAATGTTCTCGTAACATTCGGTTTTACTCCATAAGCCACCTCTATGTTCAAAAGAATCTTCTTTTAAAATTAACTTAGGATTAAAGTTGTTGGTTCCCCAAACAAATGGAAGTTGCATAGTTTTTAAACCTACGAAGCCAGCAATTAATTTCACATCAATATCTTTTCTATTAATATGTACAACGATAGGGTTTTGACCATCTAAATCTCTTTTTGAACGACCAAATAAACCTATTTCGCTTTCATTAGAATGAGCTGTATTTATTTCTGATGGATGAACATATGTGTACATACCGTAATAATGACCAGATACTGTCCATCCTTCAGCTTTTTTAAGTGTAGCAACTCCAAAATCACCTGCAGGAGATCCTATATGAACAGGACCGTACTCAGACATAATCTTAATTGCTTCTTTTCTTATGTCTTCAATCTTATCAGTATTGTTAAAAATAATGTAACTGCCATTTTCAAATAAAACCCAATCTTGGAATTTAGGGTTGATGGCTAGTTTTACATTTTCAATTAAAGTTTGGCTCATTGTTTTTGTTTTGAAACTTATGAAATAAAAGTATTTAAAACACTAAAATATATTATAAAAGGGAAAGTAAAATGTAAAAGGCAAAAATATTTCCAACCCTAACACCCCAACAAATAAAATCAGATTCCGTATATTTGCGCAACCAAACATTACAATCACTTATGAGTCAAAAAGTATTACTTAATTCGAAAGAAGTTACTATCATACTCCATCGTTTGGCTTGTCAGTTAATCGAAAAACATCTTGATTTCTCAGAAACTATTTTAGTTGGAATTCAGCCAAGAGGCGTTTTTTTAGCTGAACGTTTAAAACAAATATTAGAAAACGAATACAAGGTTCCTGAAATTTCTTTAGGATATCTGGACATCACTTTTTTTAGAGATGATTTCCGTCGTACTGATAAACCGCTTGAAGCCAATAAAACCCAAATCAATTTTATAGTCGAAGACAAAAAAGTCATTTTTATTGATGATGTTTTGTTTACCGGAAGAAGTATTCGTTCGGCATTGACTGCCATTCAGTCTTTTGGAAGACCTTCAGAAATTGAATTATTGGTTTTAATAGACAGACGTTTCAGCCGTCACTTACCAATTCAGCCCGATTATAGAGGCCGTCAGGTAGATGCTATTAATGGTGAAAAAGTAATTGTAAGCTGGAAAGAAAATGATGGTGAAGATGTTGTTCACCTAGTGACGAATTAAGTTTAATCGGTTAACCGGTTAATTGTTTAATCGGTAATTACACCGATTAAGCGATTTAAAAAAAACGATTAAACAATTCAACGATTAAATATATAAACACACACAATGAAAGAATTAAGCGTAAATCATTTATTAGGAATTAAATATATCAACGAAAATGATATTAACCTGATTTTTGAAACGGCAGATCATTTTAAAGAAGTCATTAATAGACCAATTAAAAAAGTTCCTTCATTACGAGATATTACTATTGCCAATATTTTCTTCGAAAACAGTACCAGAACCAAACTTTCTTTCGAATTAGCGCAGAAACGTTTATCTGCTGATGTGATCAGTTTTTCTGCAGCTCAGTCATCGGTTAAAAAAGGAGAGACTTTGATTGATACTGTAAATAATATCCTTTCGATGAAAGTGGATATGGTTGTAATGCGCCACTCTAATCCCGGAGCGGCTTATTTTTTATCTAAAAATGTCAAAGCGAGTATTGTAAACGCTGGAGACGGCGCGCACGAACATCCAACTCAGGCTTTATTAGACAGTTATTCTATCAGAGAAAAATTGGGCGATGTTGCTGGAAAAAAAGTAGTTATTGTAGGCGATATTCTGCATTCGAGAGTGGCCTTATCTAACATATATGCTTTGCAGATGCAAGGCGCAGAAGTAAAGGTTTGCGGACCAAAAACTTTGATTCCGAGATATATTGAATCTCTGGGTGTTACAGTTGAACCGAATTTGCGAAAAGCCTTAGAATGGTGCGACGTAGCGAATATGCTTCGCGTACAAAACGAACGTATGGATGTGAATTTCTTCCCATCAACGCGTGAGTATGCACAGCAATATGGAGTAGACAAACCACTTTTGGATTCGCTAGGAAAGGAAATCGTAATCATGCACCCAGGACCAATCAATAGAGGAGTAGAGATTACTTCTGAAGTTGCTGATTCTGATCAGTCTGTGATTTTAAATCAGGTGGAGAATGGTGTGGCGATTAGAATGGCGGTTATTTATTTGCTGGCTTCTAAGATTCAATAGTTTTTTAGTTTTCAGTCACAGTCGCAGTTTTCAGTTTTGAAATGAGTGTTACACTGAGCGTAAAACTTGAAACTTGAAACCTGAAACAAAAAAACTTATTAAATTAGCATAATCAAATATAAGCCCCTCAAAAATATAAAATGAAAGTAGATCAAAAAGGACATACCGTTACGATTAAAGATACTCAAGGAGATGTAAACGCTTTCTTGGAAAAAGTGACGCAACAATTTAAAACCTTTGAAAAACAAAATATTATAATCGATTTATCAGCTGATTCTAATATTTCAGAGAATGATTTAAAAGCTTTTTTACCGCTTTCTAAAGCTCATAAAAAAGCAAAAAAATCGTTTGTAATTGTAGCTTCTGATCTTGATTTTAATGCTATTTCTGATAAATTAGCTGTTGTTCCTTCACTTTTGGAAGCTCATGATATTATCGAAATGGAAGAAATAGAAAGGGATCTAGGATTTTAATATTGGTTTAATTGTTTATTCGTTTAACCGTTTAATCGATTTGATTAATTTTAACCGATTAAACGATTTACCAAATAAACGAATAAACAATAAATTGAAACTAACTATACTTGGCTGTTATGCCGCAACTCCCAGAACGCTTACTAATCCGACTGCGCAGGTTTTAGAGATTAAAAACAGATTGTTTTTAATTGACTGTGGAGAAGGAACTCAGGTACAGCTTCGTAAAAACAAGATTAAATTTTCCAAAATTAATCACATTTTTATCTCACATCTTCATGGAGATCATTTGTTTGGATTAATAGGAACTATTTCCACTTTTTCGCTTTTAGGAAGAACCACAGATTTACATATTTATGGTCCGAAAGGAATTAAAGAATTAATCCTGATTCAGTTAAAACTTACAGAATCTTGGACTACTTATTCTTTGTTTTTCCATGAATTAGAATCGAATCAAAGTGAAATTATTTTTGAAGATAAGAAAGTTATTGTAAAAACAATTCCGTTAAAACATCGTGTTTATACGAATGGCTATCTTTTTCAAGAAAAACCAGACGAAAGAAAACTTGATGTTGAAGCCGTTCAACACTATAATATTCATGTTGCCTATTATCAGAAAATAAAAAACGGAAGCGACATTAGGCTTGACGATGGAACTGTTGTTGAAAACAAAAAACTTACTTTTGATCCGCCACCAGCAAAAGGTTATGCATTCTGTTCTGATACAGTTTACAACGAAGAGATAATTCCGATTATACAGAACACCGATATTTTATATCACGAATCGACATTTTTGGAATCTGAAGCAAGATTGGCAGAAAAAACACTCCATTCGACAGCAAAAGAAGCAGCAAATATTGCTTTAAAGGCCAATGTAAAGCAGCTTATCTTGGGGCATTATTCGACGCGTTATGATGGTTTGGAGCCATTTAAAAAAGAAGCAGAAGAAGTTTTTCCAAATGTGCTTTTGGCAGATGACGGGGTGAGTTTTGAGTTTTAATCAAAGGTTTTGAGATGCTGAGGTTCTAAGGGACTAAGTTTTGGTGTAGTTATTTCAAGTTTAAGGTGACGGAATCTTAATATATGATTGTCACACTGAGCGAAGTCGAAGTGCTTTTTTTGAGTAGAACTTGCTTTGTAGATGTGGGCTTCGACTACGCTCAGCCTGACAAACTTGAAACCAGAAACAAAACAAATCTAAAATCTAAAGTCAACAATCTAAAATAATAAATCATGAATGATTTAAGCAATTATAGAAAATCTTACGAGAAAAGCGAATTATTAGAAACTAATATTCCTGAAGATCCGATTAATCTTTTTAACCGATGGTTTCACGAAGTGGAAGATTTTGGCGGAAGCGGGGAGGTGAATGCCATGACGGTTTCGACAATTGGATTGGATGGTTTCCCGAAATCGCGTGTAGTTTTATTGAAGAAATTTTCTGAGGAAGGATTTATATTTTACACCAATTATAATTCTGAAAAAGGGAAAGCAATAGAAGCTAATCCAAATGTTTGTTTGTCTTTTTTTTGGCAGGAAATGGAGCGTCAGGTTATTATAAAAGGAATTGCCCAGAAAACATCTGAAATTATTTCGGATAATTATTTTGACTCTCGTCCTGATGGAAGCAAACTTGGAGCGATTGTTTCTCACCAGAGCGAAGTGATTCCGTCGAGAACATTTTTAGAAGAAAACTTAAAAAAACTAGAAGCTGAGTTTGAAGGAAAATCAATTCCGAGACCTGAAAATTGGGGAGGATATATTGTGACTCCATTGCAAGTTGAATTCTGGCAGGGAAGACCAAATAGACTTCATGATAGGATTCGTTATACTAGCCAGTCAGATTTTTCTTGGAAGATTGAAAGGTTATCTTCGTAAAAGTATTTTTACGTAGGAATTTTATATGTAAAATTAAAAAATTAGTGCATTTCATCGATTATTTTTGCACTTTAACGGTAAATTGAATACGTTTGGAATACAATAAAGCAAACGATATTTATTCAAAGATAAATTTAAAGGATTTGCCCCAACATTTACTTTAAACCGCTAAAATGCTGATGATTATGAAAAAGATTATGCGCACCATGTTGTTCATTGCGATTTTAGTCGCAATGAACGCATGTTCTGCTGACACCGCCGAGGCAAGCTCGGATACTGCATCGCCAACAGAAGCGCTTGTTGCTAACTACACTTATAACGATACCGAAATAGAAACGATGAGGTTGATAAACGAATACCGTGTGAGTATTGGTTTAAATGCTTTAGAAAGAATTAATCATATTTCTTATAAATGTGAAGAGCATAATAAATATATGATTGAGAATAATGTTGTAGATCATAACGATTTTGTTGCTAGATCTTCTAATATGACAAATGTATTGGGAGCGAAAAAAGTAGGAGAGAATGTTGCTTACAATTATAAAACTCCTGAGGCAGCAGTAAAAGCTTGGCTTGATAGCCCCGGTCACAAAGAGAACATAGTTGGCGATTATACTCATTTTGGATTATCTGTGACAACAGATTCTGCTACAGGAAAAAAATATTATACTAACATATTTGTTAAGCTTTAAAGATTTATTGAACAGGTTGGTTTTTTAAAAGTCGTTGCGATTCATAGAATTACAACGACTTTTTAAATTAAAAAAAGCTGCCTGTAGGCAGCTTTTTTTCGTATGTTTTTTTAAGATTATAATGCTGTAATAATAAATTCGCTTCGTCTGTTTGCCTGATGTTCTGCTTCAGTACATGGAACTCCGTCAGCACATTTGTTTACAAGCTCTGTCTCTCCGTAGCCTCTTCCAGTTAAGCGGTTTGGCGCAATTCCGTTTTTAACGAGCCATTGTACAGTCGATTTTGCTCTTCGATCAGATAAAGCTTCGTTGTATTGGTGCGAAGCTCTGCTGTCTGTGTGCGAACGGATATCTAGTTTCATCGTTGGATAATCGTTCAAAACAGCCAGTATTTTTTCTAGATCTAAAGCGGCTTCTGTTCTAATGTTAGATTTATCTAAATCAAAATAAATCATTTTAATACCAAAACATTTTCCTAAATCATCGCCCACAGTAACTTTACAAGTTGCTTTTTCCAGAGCAATCGGAAGGTTAGTTTTACCATTTGTTTTTTCAATAGTAACACTTAACTCTCTTGTTGTGTAGTCAGGTTTTTCGGCTCTTACATAATACGTTTTTCCGCATTCTACATCAAAGGTATATAATCCAGTACCATCGGCAACTGCAGAATTTTTTAGATTCATTTGATCATCATATAATGTAACTTTTGCTCCCGGAAGTGCAACTCCTGTTTCTGCGTCAGATATTATACCATACAGCTCTTGGGCACATTTAAGTCTTCTGGTTTCTAGAAATTTATAGATGTCATCAGATCCTTGTCCGCCATCTTTATTGGAAGAAAAGAAACCTCTTCTGGTTTCAGGATCAATAATATAAGCAAAATCATCTTTTGGAGAATTGACATCTGCTCCTACATTTTGGATTTCGCTTATTTTTCCATTTTTATCAATGTTGGCAACAAAGACGTCTAAACCTCCTAAGCCAGGATGTCCGTTAGAAGAAAAGTATATCTCGTTTTCAGAAGTTAAATAAGGATATGTTTCTTTTCCTTCTGTATTAATTGTATTTCCGAGATTTTCTGGAGGACCATAGCCACCGTTAGCGTTGATGCTTACTTTATATAAATCGGATTCTCCTATAGAACCAGGCATGTCGGAAGCAAAATATAGTGTTTTTTCATCTGGACTAAGAGCTGGGTGAGCCGTACTATAATTATTGCTATTGAAAGGCAGCTCAGTAATATTGGTCCATTTATTATCTTTTCCCAGCTCTGCTTTGTAAAGTTTTACTAATGTGACTTTGCCTTCGTCTTTTCCTTTTTTACCATCAATAAAGTTATTTCTTGTAAAATAGACTGTTTTTCCATCTTTTGTAAAAACTGGAGAAGCCTCATGAAATCGGGTATTAATAGCCGATTTAAATTTGTTTACTTTAGATGTACCGCCCGTTGCAGGGTCTAAATCGGCATCATAAATATTTGTAAAATATTCGCCTGTCCATTTGTGTTTGCGTTTTATGAAATTTCCAGTATCTCTTGCAGAGGCAAAGTAAATTTTGTTATTGTAAACAAATGAACCGTAATCTGAGTACCTACTATTTATGCCTGCATCTTCTATCTGGTACCTCCCAGAATTTTCTTTTATCTTGTCCATATAGTTTGCATTTTCTTTATAGAGCTTTCCCCTATTGTCATTTTTTGAAATGGCATTAAAATCGTCCAAAAGCTTATTGGCTTTAGCCATATCACCAGTTGATTTTAGGGATTGCGCATATCGAAAATAGTATTCTGGTTCGGGATTTGGATTCATTGCAAATAATTCGCCGTACCATTTAGCCGCGTTTTGAAAATCTGAATTAAAATAATAGGCATTTCCCAGTTTTTTAAACATGTCTTCAGATTTGTAGCCCTTATTGGCAACTTTTTCATAAATTTTTATTGCATCTACGTAGGCATAGCCATCATATTTTTTGTCTGCAGCATTTATTTTTGACTGCTGAGCATAACAGCTAAATGAAAAAGCGCCTATAATTGTAACGAAAAGTAGTGTATAGTTTTTCATGATACCTTATTTTTAGAAGAAACGAGGAGTTGTCATTTTGCCTTTGTTTGAGAAGAATTCATAACGCAGGAATATCTCATGTGAACCTGAATTGTAATTATTTAAATTGGTGGTTTCTCGATCGTAGCCGTACCCTAAATAAAGTCCGTCTGTAATCTGAAATCCTACCATAGCACTTAAAGAAGCGCTCCATCTATAGGCTGCACCAAGCATAAATTTATCATAGAACATGAAATTGGCAGATAAGTCTACCTGAAGCGGTGCCCCTTGAACCATTTTGGCTAAAATGGCGGGTTTAAATTTTACATATTCGTATTTGTCAAGATTGAATACATAACCTCCCATTAAATAATAATTGATTTTGTCTTTAAAAATTGCTACATCATTATCGTCGTAACGATTCGTTTCAATAAAATTAGGAACAGACAAACCAATATATGCTTTGTTAGAATGCCAGTAAACTCCAGCACCCACATTTGGAGAGAATTTATTATTTAAATCCTGAAACTGAGGATCTCCTTGATCTGCAGGATTTAATTTTGTAACATCTAAATTGAAGATGTTTGCAGTTCCTTTAATACCAAATGAAAGTTTAAAATCGGCAGATGTTTGTATTGTATATGAAACATCGACTGAAATGTTGTTTTCATTTGTTGGCCCAATTTTGTCATTTACTAATGAAGCGCCTACACCTAGTTTACTATTATTTATAGGAGAGTTAACTGAAAAACTGCTTGTTTCTGGTGCTCCGTCAAGACCAACCCATTGGGTGCGGTAAAGACCAAAAATACTAAGTGCTCCACGAGAACCTGCATAGGCAGGATTTATATTTATTGTGTTATACATATACTGTGTATACTGTGCATCTTGCTGTGAATACCCTGAACATGTAACTAACAGAATGACGAAGAAAAATAATTTTGTTCTCATAGTAGATTTTATTTAATAATTACTATTGACTATTTAAATCATTGAATTTCAATGTGTTCTATTCAAAATTAATCAAATTTTTCGGATTTTTTTTAAACACCTTGTAAGCTAGTTGCTTACAAGGTGTTTTAATTACTATTTGGATAGATATAAATATCCGTCTAATTTATGTTCTTGAACATTGTTGTTTCCATCCAGAGATTTATAGTTAATAATGTAAAAATAAGTTCCAGTTGGTAGTCCATCAGATTGCTTAACAGTTGTTCTTCCTCTTGAAGTTCCATCAAAAGCATTTGTTGTATTATTGTAGTTCGTAGTTTCAAAAACTAAAACTCCCCAGCGGTTATATATTTCGACAGAATTGCCTGGATAACAAGTTGTGTCATCGATATTGTCAATTTTGAAGAAATCGTTTATGTTGTCGCCATTTGGAGAAAAAGCATTATGTACTAAGACATTACCACAAGCTAGGACTCTACAATCATCATTGATTTCCATGTTTAATACTATGCTTCTTGGGCATCTTTCATCAGCTATAATGTATTCAAAAGTATAATTGCCCAGTGCTAAACCAAAAGGATTAAGAATTCCACCCTGTAAGGCATTAGTATTGCTTCTATCCTGCCAAACTCCTGTTAAAGGACTTCCTTCTGGAAGTAGGTTGCTCAAGTTTATCAGTGTTGAATCATCTGTACAAGCTGTACTTGTGGTTTCAATAACACCCTGAGGCAGTACTATAATAGTAACAGTTGCAGAATCGCAATTTTCAGAACTTAATTTATCACAGATGGTATAGCTGTAAGTGTAAGTGCCAGCAGGTGTTAAGCTAGATACATTTACGTTTCCAGAAGCATCAACTGTAATGTTTGGATCAGTTTTAGTATTATTTCCTTCAGTAAGAAGTGTAAAGCTTACTAATTCTAATGTTACAGGAGTTCTTCCTTTCAAATCATTGCTTAATATATTGCCTACAAGTCCAAAAGAGTTACATCCGATATTACTGTAGGTGTCATCATTTGCAACTACACGGGAAATAATAGTAACAGTTACTATAGCAGTATCACAATTTCCAAAATCGGCTTTTTCGCAAATTTGGTAAGTTAATGTGTACGTTCCACCTTGCGTATTCGGTGCGACATTTACAGATCCGTCAGGGTTTAATGTTAATGAACCTGTTGGGTCGGCAACAGCAGTTGTCAATGTAACATCATTTATGTTTACTGTAGAGCCATTTAATGTGTCATTAGTTAAAACATTAATTACATTAGTTTGCCCTGAGTCTCCAATTATTGGTGCAGGAGTATCATCATTGGCTACTATAGCAAATGTTGGTCTAGCAGTACAGAAAGGATCTGCAGGAGGATAGCTAACAGTGATAGTCTGACTAGGATTTAGAGATAAGGTCACATTTGCAGTTGGACGTAATTTTTCGAATCCGTCAGCTCCTTCAATCCATCTATTGTTTTCAAAAATCCAGCCTGGCCAGTCAATTCCTTTTCCTTGATCATCTACCACAGCTCCAGGCCATAGTACACGTCCGTTTAATGGCAGATCAGTCATTGTTGTTACTACATTGTTATTGCTATCTGCCCACGCAATGGTCACGCCATTTATAGGAGTAAAGTTTCCTGGTGTTACTGTATAATCAAGATAAGGAACATCGTTTACGCATATTGATGTAGCAGTAACGGTCATTACTGGAGCTTCTATTGTAACTGTAATAGTTGCAGTGTCGCAGTTATCTGTCTGATCAGCTTCGCAGATTTGATATACCATTGTTAATGTTCCTACTGGAGCATTTGGCAATACATCAACTGAACCATCAGCATTTAATTGTAAAAACTCGTTTGGTGTTACAGTTGTTATGATTACATCAGATGCAGTTATCGGATTTCCTTCTAAGGTATCATTTGGCAATACATTTAATACATTAGTAGTAGTATGGTTTACACCTGCAATCGGGCCTGCGCTGTCATCATTAGCCACAATGTCTTTGTATTCTTTACAGCTTACTCCGAAATCAAGATCTAAATGAACTAAATCTTCTGGTGTAACTGTAACGACATAACCGCTATCTGTTGTTGTTTTACAAACTGTATGCAACTGTGCTTTACTTGTTTTTCCAGCTATGTTTTTAGCAGACATTGAAGGAATAACTTTTACCAAGCCAGTAAATCCTAAGTTTGCAGCCATAGTGTCGAAATTTGCATCTCTTACCAGTTTTACTGTATATTGTCCATAAGGATTTTCACTTTCTGGGCGGTCTCTCCAGTATCCTGCAATTCCTATAATAATATCTTTGTGGTATCCATTTGGACCATCAACAATTACATTTGGACTAAGTGCATTTCCGAAACCACCAGCATTTAACTCACCAACATTTAGAGGGCCGGCAAAGCTTCCGTCTCCGTTAAGATCTATCCATTCCCATTGGCTATAGTCAACAGCTCCATTTGAGTCTGGAATGTTTTTGGTAACAGCACCATCGTTATTAGCGTCGTACCATTCATCTTGAATTCCGTTGCTATTGGTATCGTACCAAACATAATCTCCAAGAACAGGAAGTGTTGAAGCTCCGTATTGGAAGTTATGAACTTGGAAAGCACACTCTTCTAGAGTAGTAAAGAATAAGCTAGAATCAATAGGGTATAATTGATATGCACTATTTAAATTAGCATCTTGTACTTGTACCAAATAACTTCCGGCTGGCATTCCTGTGAAACTGTACATTCCGTCTGCACCTGTAATACGCATTTGTATTGGTCCTGTAGTTGTTCCCTGAGGAATCAATGTTACAGGTACGTTTGCAAGAGGAGTGTTAGTATCTACATTTATGATTTGGCCAGATATTTTAACTCTATAATTTGGCTCTGTAATTACCACTGTTGCAGTTGCTGTACAAATTTCATTTTCAGTATTTACTGAAGATGTTGCAGTAAGTGTATAGGTTCCAGCTGGCAGATTAGTATTTCCAACTACCTCATTGTTTTGATTGGTAATAACTACAGTAGCTCCAGGAGTGCTGGTAACTGCAATTGAACCGTCGCTTTCTCCTTGGCAGCTTACATTTGTAGCAATACCGCTCACAGAAACTTTATTTTCAACTGTAAAGGTTTGAACTAATTCAGTTTTATTGCCTGCACAGTCTGTTAGTGTAAAAGTTCTGGTTAAGATGTAAGATTCTCCATTACATCCAGTTCCTCCATTATTAGTGTCGCTTACTGTGATATTTACAGCTCCTGAGCAATTGTCTGTGGCATCTTTTATGTCATCTGGACTTCCTGCTGGAATGTCTGCAGCACTTTGTATGTTCGCAACATCTGCTGGTGCAGTACCTGTTGGAGGCGTAGTATCTCTTACTGTTATAATTTGAGTATAAGAAACTGAATTTCCTCCACAATCACTTGTAGACCAGTTACGAGTTAAGGTATATTCTGTACCGCATTCGTTTTTAATATCGCTTTTAGTCTCACTGAAAACAATTGGTAAGTTTCCATTGCAATTATCAGAAGCTTCCATATTAAATGGCTCTGGAACTGCATCACAAGAAACTGTAATGTCTGCAGGAAGTTCACCAGCGAAAGTTGGGTTTGTAGTATCCTGAATTGTAATTACCTGAGTAAAAGTATCAGAGATGTTACCACAGTTATCTTTTACAGTCCAAGTGTTGGTGTAAGTTCCTGCGTTTGCACAGTTTTCAGAGGCAACAAATGATCCGCTTACTTTCTCGATGTTTAAAACATCTGAATCGCAGAAGTCAGATGCTGCAGGGAATTGAGCCTGAGCAGTAGCAAGAGCTTCCGCATCACTGCATTCTAAAGTTACATCTAGAGAGCCAGTAACGGTATTCCATGTTGGCGCTGTTGTGTCCTGAATAGTGATTACTTGAGTGAAAGTGTCAGAAGTATTTCCGCAGTCATCTTTAACTGTCCAAGTGTTAGTATAAGTTCCAGCATTTCCGCATCCTTCAGTAGCAACGAACTGTCCGCTTACTTTTTCAATGTTTAAAACATCTGAATCGCATAAGTCAGCAGCTGCTGGGAACTGAGCCTGAGCAGTGGCAAGCCCTTCTGCATCACTACATTCTAAAGTCACATTTAAAGTGCCTGCAACGGTATTCCATGTTGGCGCTGTAGTATCTTGGATTGTGATTACTTGAGTGAAAGTTTCAGAAGTATTTCCGCAATCATCTTTAACTGTCCAAGTGTTAGTATAAGTTCCTGCATTTCCGCATCCTTCAGAAGCTACGAACTGACCGCTTACTTTAGTAATGTTTAAAACATCAGCATCGCATAAGTCAGAAGCTGCTGGGAATTGAGCCTGAGCCGAAGCAAGACCTTCTGTGTCATTACATTCTAAGGTTACATCTAAAGCTGTTGGAGCAGTAGTCCAAGTCGGAGCAGTTGTATCTTGGATTGTGATCACTTGAGTGAAAGTTTCAGAAGTATTTCCGCAGTCATCTTTTACTGTCCAAGTGTTGGTATAAGTTCCTGCATTTCCGCATCCTTCAGTGGCAACGAACTGACCGCTTATTTTAGTAATGTTTAAAACATCAGCATCGCATAAGTCAGAAGCTGCAGGGAATTGAGATTGTGCAGTGGCAAGACCTTCTGTGTCATTACATTCTAAGGTTACATCTAAAGCTGTTGGAGCAGTAGTCCAAGTAGGAGCAGTTGTATCCTGAATTGTGATTACTTGAGTGAAAGTTTCAGAAGTATTTCCGCAGTCATCTTTAACTGTCCAAGTGTTGGTGTAAGTTCCTGCATTACCGCATCCTTCAGTGGCAACGAACTGACCGTTTACTTTAGTTATGTTTAAAACATCAGCATCGCAAAGGTCAGAAGCTGCTGGGAACTGAGCTTGAGCTGAAGCAAGACCTTCTGTATCGCTGCATTCTAAAGTTACATTTAGAGAACCTGTTTGTGTTGTCCAAGTTGGAGCAGTAGTATCCTCAATTGTGATCACTTGAGTGAAAGTATCAGAAGTATTTCCGCAATCATCTTTAACTGTCCAAGTGTTGGTATAAGTTCCGGCATTTCCGCATCCTTGAGAAGCTACGAACTGACCGCTTACTTTAGTAATGTTTAAAACATCAGCATCGCATAAGTCAGAAGCTGCTGGGAATTGAGCCTGAGCAGCAGCAAGTCCAGTTGTGTCGCTGCATTCTAAAGTCACATTTAAAGTGCCAGCAACAGTATCCCATGTAGGAGCAGTTGTATCTTGGATTGTGATTACTTGAGTGAAAGTTTCAGAAGTATTTCCGCAGTCATCTTTTACAGTCCAAGTGTTGGTGTAAGTTCCTGCATTTCCGCATCCTTCAGAGGCAATGAACTGTCCGCTTACTTTTGTGATGTTTAGAACATCAGTATCGCAAAGATCAGAAGCTGCTGGAAATTGAGCCTGAGCGGCTGCAAGTCCAGTTGTGTCGCTGCATTCTAAAGTTACATTTAAAGCTGTTGGAGCAGTAGTCCAAGTTGGAGCAGTAGTATCCTGAATGGTAATTACCTGAGTAAAAGTTTCAGAAGTATTTCCGCAGTCATCTTTTACAGTCCAAGTATTGGTATAAGTTCCCGCATTTCCGCATCCTTGAGAAGCTGCAAACTGTCCGCTTACTTTTGTGATGTTTAGAACATCAGTATCGCAAAGATCAGAAGCTGCTGGAAATTGAGCCTGAGCAGAAGCAAGTCCAGCAGTATCACTGCATTCTAAAGTTGCATTTAGAGAACCTGCCTGTGTTGTCCAAGCTGGAGCAGTTGTATCCTGAATTGTGATTACCTGAGTAAAAGTTCCAGATGTATTACCGCAGTCATCTTTTACAGTCCAAGTGTTGGTGTAAGTTCCTGCATTTCCACATCCTTGAGAAGCTGCAAACTGTCCGCTTACTTTAGTGATGTTTGAAACATCGGCATCGCATAAGTCAGAAGCTGTTGGAAATAAAGCTTGTGCTGCTGCAAGACCAGTTGCATCGCTGCATTCTAAAGTAGCATTTAGCGAACCTGCTTGTGTTGCCCAAGTTGGAGCAGTAGTATCCTGAATTGTGATTACCTGAGTAAAAGTTCCAGAAGTATTTCCGCAGTCATCTTTTACAGTCCAAGTGTTGGTATAGGTTCCTGCATTTCCGCATCCTTGAGAAGCTGCAAACTGTCCGCTTACTTTAGTGATGTTTGAAACATCGGCATCGCAAAGGTCAGAAGCTGTTGGGAACTGAGCCTGAGCAGCAGCAAGTCCAACAGTATCACTACATTCTAAAGTTACATTTAAAGTACCGGCAGCAGTTGCCCAAGTTGGAGCAGTAGTATCCTGAATAGTGATTACCTGAGTAAAAGTATCAGAAGTATTTCCGCAATCGTCTTTTACAGTCCAAGTGTTGGTGTAAGTTCCAGCATTTCCGCATCCTTGGGAAGCTGCAAACTGACCGCTTACTTTAATGATATTGGTTACATCGGAATCGCACAAGTCAGATGCTGATGGAGACATTCCTTGAGCTATAATAAGTCCAGCCGCATCGCTGCATTCTACAGTCGTATTTAAAGAACCGGCAGCAGTTATCCAAGTTGGAGCAGTTGTATCCTGAATTGTGATTACCTGAGTGAAAACGGAAGATGTGTTGTTGCAGTCATCTTTTACAGTCCAAGTGTTGGTGTAAGTTCCAGCATTTCCGCATCCTTGAGATGCCACAAACTGTCCGCTTACTTTAGTGATGTTTGAAACATCAGCATCGCATAAGTCAGAAGCTGTTGGAAACAAAGCTTGTGCAGCTGCAAGTCCCGCAGCATTACTGCATTCTACGGTTGCATTTAAAGAACCGGCAGCAGTTGTCCAAGTTGGTGCAGTAGTATCCTGAATAGTAATTACTTGAGTAAAAACGGAAGAAGTGTTATTGCAATCGTCTTTTACAGTCCAAGTGTTAGTGTATGTTCCTGCATTTCCGCATCCTTGAGACGCTACAAACTGTCCGCTTACTTTAATGATGTTTGAAACATCGGCATCGCATAAATCAGAAGCGGTTGGGAACAAAGCTTGTGCAGCTGCAAGTCCTGCAGCATTACTGCATTCTACAGTTGCATTTAGGGAACCGGCAGCAGTTGTCCAAGTTGGCGCAGTAGTATCCTGAACGGTAATTACTTGAGTAAAAACGGAAGATGTGTTGTTGCAGTCATCTTTTACAGTCCAAGTGTTGGTGTATGTTCCTGCATTTCCACATCCTTGAGATGCTACAAACTGTCCGCTTACTTTAGTGATGTTTGAAACATCAGTATCGCATAAGTCAGAAGCTGTTGGAAACAAAGCTTGAGCTGCTGCAAGACCAGCTGCATTACTGCATTCTACAGTTGCATTTAAAGAACCGGCAGCAGTTGTCCAAGTTGGTGCAGCAGTGTCTTGAATAGTGATCACCTGAGTGAAAACTGTTGAAGTATTATTGCAATCGTCTTTTACAGTCCAAGTGTTGGTGTAAGTTCCAGCATTTCCGCATCCTTGAGATGCCACAAACTGTCCGCTTACTTTAGTGATATTTGAAACATCAATATCGCATAAGTCAGAAGCTGTTGGAAACAAAGCTTGTGCAGCTGCAAGTCCCGCAGCATTGCTGCATTCTACAGTTGCATTTAAAGAACCAGCAGCAGTTGTCCAAGTTGGAGCAGTAGTATCCTGAATTGTGATTACCTGAGTGAAAACTGTAGAAGTATTATTGCAAATGTCTTTAGCGGTCCAAGTGTTGGTGTAAGTCCCAGAGTTTGCACATGCACCAGCGGCAAAAGTTCCGCTCACTTTTGTATAGGTTACGGTTCCACCGCAATTGTCAGTAGCAACAGGAGCTTGATTTTGTGCTGCTGTCAATCCTGCCGTATCGCTGCATTGCAAAGTAGCATTTAAAGCGCCTGCTTGAGTTGTCCAAGTTGGAGCAGTAGTATCGTTAACAGTTACTATTTTTTCACAAGTAGAACTGCATCCATTTAACGTAGTAGTTAATAATAATTTAAACGTTGTATTACAAGTGGAGCCAGCTTGAACCGTTACGTTTTGTAAATTTGTAGCCGATGTAATTGTAGCACCATTTGCAGTTGCCGGAGGCAAAGACCACGAATAGCTGGTCATATTGGCTGGAGCCGAATAAACATTAGAAGAAGACAAACATACAGGACCACTAGTGCCAGTAATAGAACAAGCAGTTGGAGTATTTACCGTTACGGTTGCTTCACTTGTCGCAATATTACTTCCAGAGCATAAACCTGAATTAGAAAATATTGCTCTGAATTTTGTGGTTTGTGTTAAATTGCCAGTATTATAAGCTGTTAAGCCTACAGTATTAGCAATATCTACCCAAACTGAAAATGGAGCAACAGATGATTGCCATTTAATTACATTAGAACCAGCATTGAGACCTGTTATTGTTAAAGCAGCACTAGCTCCTGAACATATAGTTGAGTTGGGTCCAACTGTTCCTTTTAGTGGAATTCCAAAAGTAAGTGGAGTATTAGTACATAGACTTGAATTAGGTGAGTTACCACTAACAGAAGCTAATTTTGTAACGTTAATTACGCCAGGATTATTGGGATCACAAATGTTAATTCCCAAACTTCCAAAAGGAATATTAAACTCTAAAAATGTAGAACCAGAATTACAATTGGCATTACCCGATTTAGCACCAAGACCTGGAGGGATAACATTAGTTTGAGTTTTAACATTGCCATTTCCCGTATATAAAGTAAAACCATTTCCGTTAGAATTAATTTCTAAGATATATTCAGCACCAGCTACAGTAATGGTTCCTCCAAATGAATCTGATGTTAATCCTGTTGCTGGATTATTATCGGTATCTAAGTACAATCTAAAAAGTGCCGAACCACCATTCCCAATGTCCATACCTAATCTTAAAACTTGATTTTGGGTATCAACTTTAGCGCGAATCGTCCCAATGTTACATGTTGAAGAAGGGTTAGCTAATATAACTGTGCTATAAACTGTTCCAGTTGCATATTCATCACCACCTGAACCAGGGCCAGGACAGTAATTGCCATCATATGTATTCTGAGAATAGCCACTTGTAATAAATATTAAAAGCAACGTAATATAAACGTACTTAATATTAATATTCATGAAATAAGTAATGTTTTTCATAATCTCTAATTTTTTAATCTTTAGTAAATTTATTTTGAGATTCTTTGAGTTATAATCCGTTTTAAGTGATTATAAATTGCCTAGGCTTGTTCTTAATTAAAATTTAGTAGTGACTTAAAGATTGGGGCTGTAGAAAAAATGAGTGTTTTTTGTTTTTTTAGGTTTAGGTTAATGTTCAGTAAAAATCTCAAGAAGATGGAAAAACTGTTCTATTCATTTAAATGGGACAAATAGGTTATTAATCACATCATACATTTCTAACAAAAAAATAACTTACAATTTTGACACTTTTTAGGACCGTTCAAGTGACACTTTTTTATTCTTATAAATTGTTTCTCTGTTTTGTGATATATTTAATATTTTAACAGAATCAAAGTTATATTAGAGTTTTTCTAATACGATTTTTTTATCTGTAACTAACCTAAAAACTCGTTGAAGTGTTGTTTTTTTGTCAAAAAATGACTGAAAAACACTTTTTTTTAACTCAAAAAAGTAAAATTTTTCTTCTCCTTTTTTTGCTTTATTCATGATATTAAGTTTTTTTGTAGTGTATTAAATGATTAATAATCAGGTATTTAGTTAATTTTTTAGAAGATTGCAGAATATCGACTAAATACTAATTTTATAGATGAAGTACATAAAATGACAAAAAGCGGCTTTTCTAATTTTTGTAGTCCAAAAGTTTTACAGGTGATTTATTCTTGTTAAAATTTTGTTATAATGTTAACGGAAATAAAAAAAAGAAAAGGTTTGAAATTTCTTTTGTAAATTAGAACTTAATTAAAAAATTACCTGCGAATCAGGTTTTTAAAAAATGCTACTTATGAAAAATCTTATATTAATTCGTCATGCGAAATCTAGCTGGGAAGCACCACTAAAAGATTTTGATCGTCCATTAATGAAAAGAGGAATTTTAGATGCGCATGATGTTTCATTAAATATTTCAGAGTATCTTCCAAAAACGTATATTATTTGGAGCAGTACTGCCGCGAGAGCTACAGAAACTGCTTTGATTTTTGCGCAAAACATATCTTATCCGTTAGAAAGCATTATTTTTAGGGATGATTTATACACTTTTGATGAGAAGCAACTCGAAAAAGTTATTAAATCATGTGATAATAGTTTTGAAAGCGTTATTCTTTTCGGACATAACGAGGCTATTACAAATTTTGTTAATAAATTTGGGGATGTTTTTATAGAAAATGTACCAACTTCAGGCTTTGTTTCGTTACAGTTTGATGCCGAAAGTTGGGACACGATCCATAAGGGCAAAACACATAAAACTATTTTCCCCAAAGATTTAAAATAATTACAGTGTACGAACAGAAATATATCGATAGAGAAAAAAGCTGGTTAGCGTTTAATGCAAGAGTACTTCAAGAAGCAGGAGACAATACAGTGCCACTTTTAGACAGACTGCGTTTTGTTGGAATTTTTTCAAACAATTTAGACGAATTTTTTAGAGTTCGGTACGCAGCTATTCGGCGATTAAGTCTCTCAGGCATTTCTGGCGAAAAATATTTAGGTGGTATTTCTGCCCACCAATTAATTAAAGATATTACCGAAATCGTAATTCAGCAGCAATCTGAAAGTTTGCGTATTCTAGGAAATATTGAGGCTGAACTTGAATCTGAGAATATTTTTATTATCAATGAAACGCAGATCACACCAAAACAGGAGTGTTTCTTAAAAGATTTTTATACCCAAAAATTAAGTCCAGAATTGGTAACTATCATTTTAAATGATTTGGCCGTTTTTCCAATTCTAAAAGATACATTAGGATATTTGGCAGTTCGTTTAGAGTTGGCCAATGATGAGGTTCGTTATGCCTTAATTGAAATTCCAAAAAACATCAACAGATTTGTTGTTCTTCCTTCTGAGGACGAAAAACAATATGTTATTTTGATAGATGATGTTATTCGTTTTAAACTGAAAAACATCTTTAATATATTCGATTACAAGAGCGTTTCTGCTCACATGATTAAAATTACCCGTGATGCGCAATTGGATATAGACAGTGATTTGAGTAAAAGTATGCTCGAAAAAATCGCTTCGTCTGTAAAAGACCGCCGAATTGGAGAGCCTGTTCGTTTTATTTACGATAATTTAATTGAAGAAGATACCCTGCAATTTTTCTTGGATAAAATGAAAATTGTAGAAACAGATAGTATAATTCCAGGAGGAAGATATCATAATCGTCGCGATTATATGAGTTTTCCAAATCTTGGTAGATACGATTTGTTGTACAAGCCAAACGAACCGTTGCCAGTTCCTGGCTTGAACCTTGAAGGGAGTATTCTTGAAAAAATCTCTAAAAAAGATTATTTGGTGCACGCGCCTTACCAGTCATTCTCTTATCTGACTAAGTTTTTGCGTGAAGCGGCTTTAGATCCAAAAGTTACAAGCATTAAAATTACCTTATATCGTTTAGCTAAGAATTCACAAATTATCAGTTCGCTGATAAATGCGGCCAAAAACGGCAAAAGGGTAGTAGTGCAAATCGAACTTCAAGCACGTTTTGATGAAGCTTCGAATATTTCGTATGCAGAACAAATGCAGACAGAAGGAATCGAACTTATTTTTGGTATCAAAGGATTGAAAGTGCACAGTAAGATTTGTGTAATTGAAAGAATGGAGGAAGGTAAAAACCGTCGTTACGGATTCATTTCAACGGGAAACTTCAACGAAGCAACAGCAAAAATTTATACCGATGTAACGCTTTTTACTTGTCATCAAGGAATTTTAAAAGATACATCAAAAATATTTGAGTTTTTCGATATCAATTATAGAGTCCATAGATACAAACATTTAATCGTATCGCCTCATTATACAAGAACTAAATTCATCAAACTAATTGATCGTGAAATTCTTCATGCATTGGCCGGAAGAAAAACACACATCAAATTAAAAATGAATAGTTTGTCTGATTTTAAAATGATCGATAAATTATATGAAGCAAGTAATGCGGGAGTGAAAATCCAGCTTCAGGTAAGAGGAATATGTTCTCTAATTCCAGGAATTCCAGGAATGAGTGAAAATATTGAAGCTATAAGTATTGTAGACAATTACTTAGAACATTCGAGAGTTTATATTTTCGGAAATGCTGGTTTAACTGAAGTTTACATTTCTTCTGCCGATTTTATGACCAGAAATCTTGATGGCAGAGTCGAAGTAACCTGTCCGATTTACGATCTTGAAATCAAAAAAGAATTGATTGATAATTTCAATATTGCATGGAAAGGAAATGTAAAAGTGAGATATCACTCCTATAAATTAGATAATAAATATAAGCCTAAAAATCATCATGCCCCATTTAGAGCACAATTTGAAACCTATAAATATTATCAGAATAAAGTAGCGATACTTGAAGAGGTTCCTCAAAAAGTAAATTAATAATAAATACCAATTTCAAATCATAAAGTGAGCATGATTAATATTAGGAAGTTTGCAGCGATAGATATCGGTTCAAATGCGATGAGGCTTTTGATCGCTAACGTTGTGGAACAAGAAGGCAAAGAACCGCAGTTTAATAAAAGTTCCCTTGTTCGTGTGCCAATTCGTTTAGGACAAGACGCCTTTACAGTTGGAGAAATTTCACCAGAAAATATAGATCGAATGGTAGATGCCATGAAAGCATTTAACCTTTTGATGAAAGTACATAAAGTAGAGCGTTATATGGCATTTGCAACTTCTGCAATGCGCGAAGCCTATAATGCCAAAGAAGTTGTGGCTTTAATTAAGAAAAAGGCTGACATAAAAATCGAAATTATCGACGGTAAAAAAGAGGCTGCAATTATAGCTTCTACAGATTTGCATCATTTAATTAAATCTGACGAAACCTATCTTTTTGTAGATGTTGGAGGTGGTAGTACAGAGTTTACCTTATTTTCTGACGGAAAAATGATTACTTCAAGATCTTTCAAAGCTGGAACCGTTCGTTTATTGAACAATATGGTTCATGATTCAGTTTGGGATGAAATCGAAAAATGGATTAAAACCAACACGGCAGATTATGATGAGGTAACACTGATTGGTTCTGGAGGAAACATCAATAAGTTGTTTAAAATGTCTGGGAAACAGCAGGAAAAACCGCTTTCGTACATTTATGTTAACTCACAGTATGCATTCTTAAATTCGTTGACTTACGAGCAGAGAATTGCCGAATTAGGTTTGAACTCCGACCGTGCCGATGTAATTATCCATGCAACTCGTATTTATCTAAATGCGATGAAATGGAGCGGTGCGCGCCAGATTTACGTTCCTAAAATCGGACTTTCTGATGGTATCGTAAAAGCAATGTATTACGGTAAAATTTAATATTATTTTTTTTAATGAATAAAGGCAGACTAGAAGCTTTTAGTGATGGCGTTTTGGCAATCATTATAACGATTATGATTTTGGAAATTAAAGCGCCGCAAGGACATGAATTTGCAGATTTAAAACCGCTTATTCCGAAGTTTTTAAGTTATATTTTGAGTTTTATCTACGTTGGAATATACTGGAATAATCATCATTATTTGCTTCATAGTTTATCAAGGGTAAACGGAAAAGTATTGTGGAGCAATTTGCACTTTTTGTTTTGGCTGTCTTTAATTCCCGTTTCTACCGCTTGGATGGGGGAGCATAATTTTGAGAAAGCTGCAATGACAATGTATGGTGTTGTGTTGCTTCTCTCGGCAATCTCTTATATTATTTTGCAATATACTATTATGTGTACCGAAGGGAGTGATTCTGCTTTGAGAAAAGCGCTTAACAAAGATTATAAAGGTAAAATCTCTTTAGTTCTATACGTTATCGGAATTGTTACGGCATTCTTTAACCAGTGGGTTTCTGGAGCAGCTTATTTTACAGTTGCCATGTTATGGCTTATTCCAGACAAAAGAATCGGAAGGATTTTTTCTTAAAATGAATAGTTTATGAAAGCTGTTTTTCAGTCCATTCAAGATTTTTCTGCAGATGAGTTAAGCCTTTTAGAGAGCTTGATTACATTTCGGACCTTAAAAAAAGGAGAACTTCTGTTGGCTGAAAATCAGGTTTGCAATGAAATAGTTTTTATAGAAAAAGGAATTCTCCGTTCCTTTTTTGTTAATCATAAAGGGGACGAAATCACCAATTGTTTTGCTTTCGAAAACGAGTTTATGGCTTCTTTTGCCAGTTTTATCACAGAAGAAAAAGCAGAAGAAAGCATTCAAGCACTTACCGATACAGAATTGCAGATTCTAGACCGAAAAGCTTTAGAAAAATTATATCAATCAGGTTTTAACTGGCAGGAAACAGGCAGAAAATTAACCGAATTAGAATTCGTAAACCTGCACAAAAGAATGGTTTCTTTTCAAAAATTATCGGGTGCAGAGCGTTACGAAGAACTTTGCCAAAATCATCAAAAGTATATTCAGTTAATTCCGCTGCAATATTTAGCTTCTTATCTAGGAATTACTCCGAGACATTTAAGCAGAATCAGAAAGGCTATTGTTTAATTTTTTTTGTTTCATCCTCCCGATGGTACAATGTCATTAAGTTAAGAGATTTTTGATTTCAGATTTGAGCTGAGAATTAAATAATAATATTCAGATATAGCCCGTAGTTTCAACCACGGGAGTACAGATTGTTTTTTTTTATTGTGTCCACGTGGTTGAAACCACTGCCTATGTGTAAAAATAGATGCAAAAAGATAACAATCGAGATAAAATGATTTAAGCAGATTTTCTTTAATATATTTATTCGTAATTAAAATTTGCGCAAATCTTCAGTCTTCAAAAATCTGCTTTATCTGCTCAATCTGCGTGAAAAATAATTTCAGGACATTTGTCCAGTAAAAGAAAATGTACTAATAGTATTTTTGAAAAAACATAAACATGAAAAAAATACTGATTATAAACGGACACCCAAATGCGGAAAGCTTCAATTTTGGAATTGCAGAATCGTATCAAAAAGGCGCCATTGCTTCAGGTACGCAAGTAGAAACCATCATAATTGCTAATTTAAATTTTAGTCCAAATCTCAAATTTGGTTATCAGAAAAGAACCGATCTAGAACCTGATTTATTAGAATCTTGGGAAAAAATAAAAAGAGCCGATCATTTAGTTTGGATTCATCCCGTTTGGTGGGGCGGACTTCCAGCGATAACAAAAGGATTTATAGATCGTTTGTTTTTGCCTGGAATGGCTTTTGAGTATCGCGAAAATTCGGTTTGGTGGGATAAATTGCTAAAAGGCAAAACAGCACACATTATCACAACCTTAGATCAGCCAAGCTGGTATTACAGATTGTTTTTCGGAAGACCTAGCGTGAATCAATTAAAGAAATCTACTTTGGAATTCTGTGGTATAAAACCAGTCAAAGTAAGTTATATCGGAATTGTAAAAGGTTCGACCGAAGAACAAAGAAAAAAATGGCTAGATAAAGTTTATAATTTCGGGCTTAAAAATAAATAGTTTTTTGTTCGCTACGACTCGAGCGATAGCAAATTGGCGGTAAATCTAATAAATTATTAGACATTATTAATAAAGGAAAAAAATTCGTGAAAATTCGAGAAATTCGTGGTTAACAAAAAAAATTAATCCTTCAAATCCAATCCAAATGTTGAACGCAAAAGCTCAATGTTTGGGTTGATTTCTAAGAAACGATTATATCTGTCTTGGTTATTATAAGTTCGTTTCGTTTCAGCCTGTTCATTTACAATTACTTCAATTGTTATATCGTGATTATGCAAATGACCTTTTAAATGCCCCAACAAACCATTCATCTGGCTTTCAAACTCTAGTTTTGATCCTTCGTTTGGAAGTTCGTAAGAAATTGTTGTTCCGTTTAGAATTGGATCGCTAATCAATAGAATCGATTCCATAATTCTAAGGCCTTTTTGTCCTAAACGTTCTGCATATTTGTTCCAATGAAGACGCATGTCGGTTTCGTTAAATTCCTCGGTAGGTAAAACAGAAGAAGGTTTAACGTACGATTTCGTGCTTGCTTCCAATTCTTTTTTCTTGCGGATACTAGCAAGAGAAAAGGCAGAAACTTTTGGAGCGCCGCTTGTATCTGCTTTTGGAACTTCTGGAGTTTGAACTTTTGGAGTTTCAGCAACTTGTTCTGGTTGAGGAATGGCAACTTTAGTTTCAGTTACAGCTTGAGAAGTTTGATTCTCGGTCGCTACAGAACTCTCAACTTTGGACTTTGGACTTTGCACTTCGACTATAGAATAGCCTCCGTTTTTAAAGTAAACAGGCGGAATTATGAATTGCTCAACTTTTTTTTTTCTCCATCAAAGTTGATAGAGGCCAATTGCATCAAACATAATTCAACTAAAAGACGTTGATTCTGACTTAATTTGTATTTTAAATCGCAGTCGTTTGCAATATCAATTCCTTTAAGTAAAAATTCCTGAGAACATTTTTGCGATTGTGTAGCATACATTTGCTGTGCTTGTTCACCAACTTCTAATAAAGTAATAGTCGAAGGTGTTTTGCTTACTAATAAATCTCTGAAATGTGAAGCCAAACCAGCAATAAAATGATGTCCATCAAAACCTTTGGCTAAGATATCATTGTATGCTAATAAAAGTTTCGGAATCTCATTTTCCAGAAGTAAATCAGTAATTGAAATATAAGTTTCGTAATCTAAAACGTTTAGGTTTTCGGTTACTGCCTGACGCGTCAAATTTGTTCCGCAGTAGGAAACTACACGGTCAAAAATAGACAAAGCATCACGCATGGCACCATCTGCTTTTTGAGCAATAATGTGCAATGCATCATCTTCAAAAACGATTCCTTGACTTTCAGCAACATCAGCCAAATGTTCTTTAGCATCTTTTACTGTAATTCTTTTGAAATCAAAAATCTGACAGCGAGATAAAATCGTTGGAAGGATTTTGTGTTTTTCTGTTGTTGCTAAAATGAAAATAGCATGTTTTGGCGGTTCTTCTAATGTTTTAAGAAAAGCATTAAAAGCGGCCGAAGACAGCATGTGGACCTCGTCAATGATATATACTTTGTATTGTCCAGTTTGTGGCGGGATTCGAACCTGATCGATAAGGTTACGAATATCATCAACCGAGTTGTTTGAAGCAGCATCTAACTCGAAAACGTTAAATGCGAAATCTTCGGTAGGATCGTCATATCCAGGCTGATTTATTTTTCTTGCCAGGATACGCGCGCAGGTTGTTTTACCAACTCCACGTGGTCCTGTAAATAAAAGAGCAGACGCTAAGTGATTGGTTTCAATAGCGTTCAACAAAGTGTTTGTAATGGCTTTTTGCCCCACAACATCCTTAAAGGTCTGCGGGCGGTATTTTCTTGCCGATACTACAAATTGTTCCATATTCTCTTTTATTCGATAGCAAATATAGAGTATAATTTAATGATTTAAAAATTTAAAAATTGAAAGATTTTTAAGTGGTTGAATTGTAGAAAGAAAAAAATATTATCTGCAACGTTTAAAGAAAAAGTAATACTTTTAATGCAAAATATTTAACAGCCTATTTATTATTAATTAGAAAATATGAACGCAAAACAAATAGTTAAATTAAGTAATATCATCGGAATTTCCTCTATACTTTTATTAGTATACTGGGTCTTTACATTTATTGTAATTGAAGTTTTCGGACTAAAGGTTTTTAGAGAAAACATGACCGAAAGCTTTTATTTAAGCATTCTCGGTATTCTTGCTCTTATGGCAGGATCTCTAATAGTGAATCTCATGTTTAATTTGACGAGAATTGCCGAAAGAAAAAATGAAGATGAAGTAAACACAAAATCAAATCGACGCAAGTTTGCTGTTCTGCTTTTAATTTTCCCGTTAATTCTAGTTATACTTTTTGGTGGTGATTATTTGACTTCTGCTAAAAAGGAAAAAATGCTGATTGATTCTGCAAAATCAATCATAGAATCAAACAAGTCAAATAGTGATAAACTTCTAAATTATACTTTTTCTAAAGCGTATATCAAGGAAACCACCGGTATTTTACGAGTTTTGTCTGAAACAGACAATAACTTTCCAAGTGTTACCTTAATAGTGAAAGATTCGATTAAGGATTCGCCTGTTTTTCTTGGTTTTAATGCCTATTATGATGAAATTTTGGAAGCAAATGATAGTATACGGCCTAAGAAAGTAAATTATATTTATAAGACAACTAAAGAAGAAAGAGCTTATTTGAATGAGGTTTTTGATAAAAACAATGATAAATTACGCTATAGTTCGAGAAAAGGAAATTATGAATTGTTTTACCCATATAAAAAGAATGGAAAAACGATCATTATCTATTTTTCTGAACAGCAGCGATATGGCAAAATAGGAAGCTGATAAATTTATAAGTTATGAAGAAGTATTTTCTACTGTTAGTTTTGCTTGCAGCATTTAGCGGAAAAGCACAAAAAACGCGAACGAGTCCAATTTATCAGTTGCGAATCTATGAGATTTTCGAAAGCAATAAAAAAATCTTTCATGAACGTTTTCGTGATCATGCCATGCGTATTATGGAGAAATACAACTTTAAAATCATTTCGATTTACGAATCAAAATCAGATAAGAAAACTGAATTTGTATATTTTTTGGAATGGCCAGACGAAACAACGATGAAAAAAGCTTGGGAAGATTTTAGAAAAGATCAGGAATGGATTGACATCAAAAAAATGTATACCCAAAAATATGGCGATGTAGTTGGTAATATCGAAGATCGGGTATTGACTAAGCTTGATTATTCTCCTAATTAAAAAAATGAGAAGAATTTATTTTTATGCCATTCCTAAGGAACGAAAAGAATTTCAGTTTCTAGGAATGACATAGGTTATTGAATACTTTTTTTGTTCTCATTTTTTTTTACTTGATTTATAAAAGATTTTTTCTTTTGAAACCGATTGTTCTAGCCCTGATGGTAGCGGCATCCTTTTGTGGCGGGGTTCGCCACAAAAGATATAGCGGACAGCAGGTTCCCGGCTCCTAAAATTATCTTCCCTTAATACTTAAATCCAATAAAAACTGCGCTGTTTCTTGATCTGAATCGGCTGAGAAACCAGCAACATAAACTCCTTTTTTGCCCGTAGTCGACTTAATTCCGTATACAACTGCCTCATCCGCTGGGTCTGACTCACCCTCGTATCGATACACATGAACAATTTCAAATTTCTCAGGATTCTTTTTAATTGCGTCTGCATTTCGATTAAAATCGCACGTAAATCCTTTTTCATTCAATTGATCTAAAGCCTTTGAAACAGTTGCGTAATGATACATTCTTTTCATGATAAACTGTATTTAAAATTATAGAATTCTAAAGATAACTATTTTAAAATTAAAAAGTTATGATAAAATTCATAAAAACTGAAATTTAAAATCATTATTGTTAGTTCTTAAATCGCTACTTTTGCAGCGCAGACCGCCTTATCGTCGTCCCGATTCATCGGGAGGGAGGAAAGTCCGGACACCATAGAGAAGCATAGCGGGTAACGCCCGTCGGTCCCGATGAAAATCGGGATTAGGACAAGTGCAGCAGAAAGTATGTACAGGTAATGCTGTAGTGAAACCAGGTAAACTCTATGCGGTGAAATACCAAGTATATCGGCATTTAAGGGCTTCTCGTCCGTTGCCGAAGGGTAGGTAGATTGAGTCCATCAGTAATGGTGGATCTAGATAAATGATAAGGTATTGTTTTGTTGCAAAATAAGACAAGAACAGAATCCGGCTTACAGGTCTGCATTTTTTATATATTTGTGAACTATCTAACTAATCCTCATGAATATTACCACTCCAAATCCTTCTTCAAAATTTAAAAAAAGCCTTTTTAGAACCATTGTAACCAATCTTACTTTTTGGGTCTTAATTGCTATTATTTCAGGCGTTTTGCTAGGACATTTTTCTCCAGAAAATGGCGTAAAAATGGAATTTCTAGGCAAGAAGTTTATTCAGCTTATTTCACTTTTTATTGGTCCAATTATTTTCTTAACCATTGTTTTGGGAATTTCGGGAATGGGAAACTTGAAAAAAGTGGGGCGCATTGGCGTTAAAGCTTTAACCTATTTTGAAGTAGTTTCAACCGTTGCTCTTGCAATTGGCGTTGCTGTAGCATATATATTTAAACCTGGAAAAATTGATAAATCGGGATTGACTTTTGGCGATGCAAGCCAATATACAAATGGCGGAGCAAAGGATTTTTCGTGGTTGCAGTTCTTCTTATCCAACTTTACATTACAGGTTTTATTGGCTGCTATTATATGCGGAATCGCGCTGAACTTTTATCAGAAAAGAGAACAGACTATTTTGGTTTTAGAGCGCTTTTCTAAAGTAGTTTTCTTTGGTTTAAAATATGTAATGTATCTCGCTCCAATTGGTGCTTTTGGCGGAATGGCTTATACAATTGGGAAATTTGGTCTTGCCACTTTGATTCCGCTTGGCAAATTGATGCTATGTGTTTATCTGACTATGGCGTTGTTTGTCTTTTTGGTTTTGGGAAGTATATTACGATATTACAAAATCAGCATTCTTTCAATTTTAAAATATATCAAAGAAGAACTTTTGCTGGTTCTCGGAACTTCATCTTCTGAAGCTGCTTTGCCAAGCATTATGGTAAAACTCGAAAGAATGGGCTGCAGTAAATCGGTTGTGGGATTGGTGATTCCGACTGGTTATTCTTTTAATTTGGACGGAACCTCTATTTACCTTTCAATGTCGGTTCTGTTTATTGCGCAGTTGTATGATGTGCATTTAAGTTTTTTCGAAATTCTAACTGTAATCGGAATTTTGATGATTACTTCTAAAGGCGCAGCAGGCGTAACTGGAAGCGGATTTATTGTTTTAGCATCAACCTTAACAGCATTGCATAAAATTCCAGTTGAAGGTTTGGCATTTCTATTGGGTGTAGATAAATTTATGAGCGAAGCTAGAGCGATTACCAATTTAATTGGAAACACAGTGGCAACCATAATAATTTCTAAAACAGAAAGAGATTTTGCAGAACTGAATCTTGATCCTTTATCAGAATGATTTTGCCACAAAGACGCTAAATCGCAAAGCTTTTGTTTTTCTTTGAGCTTAAAATTGCTCGCAAAGTCGCGGAGTCGAAAAGATTTTTTTTGAGTTGCCTCCAGCTTTAGCTGGAGTTTACGGAGAATTAAATTTTAAAGGCTTTAGCCAAACAGCTTCTAGTTTGGCTAAAGCCTTTGTCTTTCTTTAATTTGTGATCATCCAGCTAAAGCTGGACGCTATTTAAATTGAATTTTATAAATAATCTTTGCCTGCAAAGTTAAAAAAAATTAAAAAAAAATCTTTGCGATTTTGCGCCTTTGCGAGATTAAAAAACTTCGTGCCTTAGCGCCTTCGTGGCAAAAGAAAAGACTACGATTCGTCCTTCGTTGTTCGCACCAGACTAATGCCCGACATGAAAAATACGATTCCTAATATTCCGTAAATAATAAGCGATTTTATATCTCTGGTTTCTCCGGACGTGCCAGCAAAAATAACAGCTGTATAAATAAGTCCTATAATTCCGAGGATTGTAAGCAACCCGCCGAAAAATCTTTTTAGGTTCATGATTGTTAGATTTAAAAGTTCTCTAACAAAGTTAAATTTTACAAAGATAATTCCTGTTATACAATTGCTTATGCAAAATTATATGATTCGAATGCTATTTTTCTATTTTAAATTCCAATCCGATATTTCTAACGCTTTCTATTTTGATTTTTGGATCTGAATTAAAATACTTTCTAAGTCTGCTGATAAAAACATCCATGCTTCGTCCTGAGAAATAATCGTCTTTTTTCCAGATTGACATTAAAATCTGATCTCTTTTTAATAACTGATTATGATTCAAATATAAATACTCAATAAGAGATGCTTCCATTTCTGTAAGCTGCTGAACATGATTTTTATTGTTAAGAGTTAAGCGTTCGTTATCAAAAATATACGAACCAATTTCGATTATGTTATTTCCGTCTAGACTTCTTTTTTGTTCGATTCTTTTTAGGATATTCTGTAGACGAAGAACCAGTTCGTCAACCTCAAAAGGTTTTGCGATATAATCGTCTGCGCCAAGTTTTAGACCAATGATTTTATCTTCTTTTAATTTTCTCGCTGTTAGAAAAATAAAAGGAATTTCAGGATTGATATTAATAATTTTTTCTGCCAATGAAAATCCGTCCATTTTGGGCATCATAACATCAAAAATACAAATGTCAAAAACCTGGTTTTTAAAATAGTCCAAAGCAATCTCGCCGTTTTCTGCCCAGATTACTTCAAATTGATGTAGTTCTAGATACTGTTTTAAAATTGCAGCAAAATCAAAATCGTCTTCGGCTAAAAGTAATCTTTTCAAAATAAGGGAATTAAACTTTTAATAAAATAGTAAATTGGGTTCCTTTTCCTAACTCGCTAATAACGTTAACAGAGCCTTGATGTGCTTTTACAATTTGGTCAACATAATACAAACCTAAACCTAAACCTTTTGTATTATGCAGATTTCCTTGTTGCACACGATAGAACTTTTCAAAAAGAAAGGCTTGCTTGTTTTTAGCAATTCCAATTCCGTCGTCTTCAAAACTGATAGAAAATTGATTTTCTACCATTTTTGTTTTTATTGTAATAGTGTTAGATCCGTATTTTGCAGCATTTTCCAAAACATTCAAGAAAGCCGTTGTTAAATGAAATTTATCCAAAACTAGAATCGTTTTCTCAGTTTGAAAATCGGTTTTAAGATTGATTTTTGGAAACGTAATTTTAAAATCATTCACAATAGAAAGCAGAAAATCTTCGGCATCTATTTTTTCTTTTTGCAATTCAATTTCATTTTCTGCTAAAGAATTCGCCATAACCTGATCAATCAAATTTTGAAGACGGTTATTCTGGCGTGAAATTGTACTCACAATGGCGTTGAAATTTTCTTCGTTTTCACGAATGCTTTTCTGTGCCAAAATCTTTGTCGAGATCCCTAAAGTAGCCAACGGTGTTTTTAGTTCATGCGTGATATTATTGATAAAATCGGTTTTTACATCACTCACTTTTTTCTGTTTTATTAAAGCTTTTAAGGCAATGACAAAAAGCGTGATTAAAGTCAGAATTGATAATAAAGACAGAATAAGAATAAAAGTCATTCGTCTCAGAATTATCATTTCCCAATCCAGTACAGAAACATACATAGAATCTTCTGTCAGCAATTGATATTCCTGATTTTCAAAAGTTCCGTTGGTTGTTCCAACATAATTTCTAACTAAAAAAGCATGATTTAAAGACGCCAGATTTCCATACAATTTATTCTGAATAAAAGGTTTTTCCGAGAAAATCGTATCGGCTTTTTTGGCACTTTGATATAAAATAAATTTGTTGAGAACAATCGCAAAATCAATTTTAAAATTCGGCAAATCTCTTTCGAATTTTCTTTGGATTTCTCGAGTTACAGCGCTCTGGTATTCATTCTGTAAAACGCCAATCTTAATATCTAGTTTTGTGTTTTTTCCTTTTATATATCTTTCAGAAAGGCTTTTGTAAAGCGCTTCTTTTTTTGCTACAAAAGCTGAATCAATATCGCTGTAATTATTCGAAATCTGAGCAATTTCATTTTTAATCTGCGTATGAAACTGTGCCACTTTATATTCGTAGGCTGTTTTTACCAAATAACATTGCACGGTCATAAGCACAATTAGTGCAATGACAGAAAATGCGATTAATAAATTGATTCTTTGTTTCATATTCCTTCGAATTCTGTTTCAAAAATACAGTTTTTACCATACAAATGGGAGATTAACCCTGCATTAACCTACGATTAACTTTCGGAAGTCGGTTTTCAAAGCATTTTTGCAGCAACACTAATCAATTTAAATTTTAAAATGAATCTTTACCAGCCATTAAAACTTCTAATAGCACTTTTACTTTTTTGTCTTTCATTTATTGCTAATGCACAGAATGAAACACCAAAAGATTCTACTTCAAATCAATTAGATGAAATCGTTGTCACGCAGGAGAAAAAGACATTTACAAACTCAAACGGAAACATAAAAGTTGACGTTGCCAATTCGGTTTACAGCACAATTCCAAATCCAGTCGATTTGCTTTCAAAATTGCCATCGGTTCAAGTAAGTACTGATCGAGAAAGTATTTCGATTGTCGGAAAAGGAAATCCGCTCATTTACATTGACGGGCAAAAAGGAACGATAACCGATTTGAATGCTTTAAGTGTCGCCGATATAAAGACAATTGAGATTATAAAGAATCCATCTTCTAAATATGAAGCCGAAGGGCGTGCGGTGATTTTAATTACCAGAAAACTAAGTAAAAAGGACAGTGTTAGAACTGAAATTTCTGAAGTGGCATCTTTCAAAAAAAACTATAACAACTATTTAGGCTTTAATTCCAATTTTAAAAAAGGAAAATTAGAATGGAAAGCCAATTTTAATTACAATAGATTAAATCCTTGGGAAAAGCATACTTTAGATTATGAAATTCCAAAAGCTTCCATTGTTTCCAATTATGATGTAATGGCAAATACGCATCGCAATCAATACATTTTTGGAGGCGGAATGTTTTACAAAATAAAGGAGGAGGATTATTTCTCCATTAATGTAAATGGAAAGCTTCAGAATGATACTTTCGACATTAACACTTTTACTTTTAACCAAAATCAGGATCAAGTAAACAATGTTTTCACGCTGAGCGATAATTCGAGTAAAAAGGATTTTGTAAATGCATTTGTGAATTATTCAAAAAGAATAAAATCGATAGACACACAGCTTTTTGCTGGTTTCCAGTATTCTAATTTTAATCAGCATTTAGAAAGTTTAGTGGCCAATAATTATAATGAAACCGATTTTGAATTGTCGCAAAATCGTGATCAGAAATTTAATGTTGATGTTTTTTCTGGAAGAATCGATTTGGAGAAAAAGTTTAAGAATGAAATGAATCTGGAATATGGTGCATTGTATCTAAAGGCAAAATCAGTATCAAACGCAGACATTTTTGATTTTGAGAAAAACTCTAACGAAATTTCAGATTATGATTTTAAAGAAGAAAACCTAGCGGCTTATATCCAGTTTTCGGGAAAGCTGAAAAAAGTAGACTTTTCATTCGGACTAAGGGCCGAAAATACCAATGTATACGCAAAATTTAGAACGCAAGTTTCGCCTTCTATTGATAAAAATTATACCAATTTGTTTCCGAAAGCCAATATTGCTTTTTCTATTGACAGTACAAAAAGCATTATTCTAGATTATGCAAAAAGTATTGTGAGACCTAAGTATTCTTCATTAAGCCAAATAGCAACTTATATAAATCCATATTTTTTGTACGGAAGCAGTATAAATTTGGGTCCGGCATTTGTAGACGAAATTTCGAGTTCCTTTCAATATTTGGATAAAACTTTAAAATTTAGTTATTATCAAACTAAAGATGTTGTAAATCCGACTTTTGTATTTAATGAAGAAACAAATGTTCTGATGATTACCGATATTAATTTTAAGCGAGAAAGCGGTTTTACAATAGATTTGACGCTTCCATTTACCTATAAGTTCTGGACAGCAACAAATTCTCTCATTTTTGCAAAAAGTAAGACTGAAGATGACGCAGCTTTATTGCATCCATCAAAACCTTATTTATATTATTATTCCAACAATACGTTTAAATTGCCTAAGGAATTTGCTTTTGTTCTTTCTTTCTGGGGAATGACGAAACAAAACGATGGAATTTTTGAACGAAAAGCCAATTTTATAGTCGATTTGTCGCTGGCAAAAACATTTGGCAAAAACTGGAGCTGTACTTTAAATTACAATGATATTTTTAAAGCCACGACTTATACTGATGCCTTTAGCATTAATAACATAAATTCAAAGTTTAAATATTGGGTTGATGCAAATGAGATTTCTGTTGCAATTCGTTATTCTTTCGGAAAGATAAAAGATTCAGAATACAAAGAAAAAAGCGTCAATGAAAACGAAAACAGAATCAGATAAGGTTTAAAATTCCAAAAAATAAAAATTCCAAATTCCAATCCTGATATGTCAGGGAAAAATTGGAATTTGGAATTTGAGATTTCAATTTTAAAATTTGGTATTTGGAATTTTAAAATTTGGATTTTTTTAATTTATCCTTCATCTTCTTCAGTTTCTTTTTTAGAAACATCGTGTGGTAATTCTTCGTCATCATCTGTAGAATTTAGTTCGAAGAAACTAAAAAACGAACCGCCGTAACTTTTCTGGAAAGAAAAATTAATCATGTGGTCTAGTTTTGTATATTTTGAATGCTCGATAATCATCATGCCGTCTTCTTCCAATAAATCTCTTTCAAAAACGGTTAAAACAATTTTCTCAAAAGTTGCTTGGTCTAACCCGTAAGGCGGGTCTGCGAAAATAATATCGTAAGTGGTTTTAGAATTTTCTAAGAATTTAAAAACATCACTTTTAGTTGCAGCAATATCAAAATCATATTCTGATGAAACTTGTTTGATAAATTTAACGCATCCAAAATCGCCATCTACAGAAGTAATTGGTGCGCTTCCGCGTGAAGCGAATTCATAGCTTATGTTTCCAGTTCCCGAAAAAAGATCTAAAACCTTTAAACTGTCAAAACTAAAATGATTATTCAAAACATTAAACAATGCTTCTTTACTCATATCAGTCGTTGGTCTTACAGGTAGATTTTTTGGCGGAAAAATTCTGCGTCCTTTGTATTTTCCTGAAATGATTCTCATGATTGAAATAAGATATAATGTTTTTGATTTTGAGCGGTTGTAAAGCTGTTTCTTTCTTTTAGGTTTGAGACATCCATGAAAGAAATATGGCGCACGTATTTGTAAGCTATGGCATAAAATGGATCGTTTTCTGAAATTGTTCCTAATAATTCTAATTTAAAACTTTCCGGATTCATGCTCATTTGCTCTGCCGTAAATAAAATATAGTAGATAAAATCTTCTGGGGTATTGTATTCAAATGAATTAAACAGCAAAAGTTTTTGATTCTGCACGACGATAATCTCGAAATTTCCTGAATTGAAGTTGACAATCATTTTTTTGTCGTCGTTATTTCTTGAGCTATCTAAGATTTTTTCAACCAAAATACTATTGGCGTGTTTAGAATTAAAAGAACCTACATTATCAATCAGAAAATTGTTGATATTTACATACGGAATATAAACGGAATTCATTTGATAATTAGGGATTTGGTCAAAAGTAAAGTGATCTGTTTCAAATACTTTTGTAGTATATTGCAGATAACTTCCTAAATAATTCTCATCAAATAAAGCAGTTGGAACAAAAGTCGAAAGATTATTATTGTGAATAACCATTACCTCGTCGTAAGTTTCTTTTAATTCAGGATTAGTCTTGAAAGCGTTGCTGAATAAATCTTCAATTCGAGCTGTTTTACTAGTGGTGTCAAACTTTATTTCTTTGAAAGAAGTGATGATATTATTTAAAGTGTCAAAACAGCAAAATGAAAATCCAGTCAGGGAAACCTGAATAGAAAGTTTTTTGTAATTTTTTGAAGTAATGTTAGTATTTTGTAATGACATAGTTGATTTACAATTCGTTACCTGTTTTAAATCAAGAAAGAATTTAAGCGACCACAAACTTACAAATAAAAAAAATAACAATGTCAATTTCAATATCAATGAAAAGGACTTAAACAATATGCAATTTCAAAATTTAATATTGCAAAAAAGTTAGCAGAATGTTATCATTTTGTTTATTGTCAGTTATTTATGAGTATAATTAAAATTTAAGTTTAGAGATTGTTTTTAATTTTCATATTAAACTTGATTTTGTCATTGAAATTGATTTTTGCTGTTGCAATTGCAATTGCAATTGAATTTTGTCATTGCCATTAAAAAGAACGACCTTTGTATTTCAATATTACTTTATGAATTCTGCACAGTTTTACGGTACTTTACAAAAACGATTTCCTTTTGCTCCAACTTACAAACAGGATATTTTTTTTCAGAAAATTGCAATTTTCCTAACCGAACCCCAAAACGACACTATTTTTGTTTTGAAGGGATATGCAGGAACGGGAAAAACTACCGTTATTTCTACTATCGTAAATAATCTTAGCGATATTAATAAAAAGTACGTTTTGCTTGCCCCAACAGGGCGTGCGGCAAAAGTAATTGCCAATTATTCTAATAATCCAGCATTTACAATTCATAAAAAAATATATTTTCCGAAGAAATCATCGGGCGGAGGAGTCGCTTTTACCAAACAAGTCAACAAACACAAAAATACCATTTTTATCGTCGATGAGGCTTCGATGATTTCCGATAGCACATTAGACAGCAGTTCACTTCTAGATGACTTGATTAATTATGTGTATTCGGGGCAAAACTGCAAAATGATTCTTTTGGGAGATACGGCTCAGCTGCCTCCAGTAAATTTAGATATCAGTCCTGCGCTTGATATTCAGACTTTGGGTATTCATTATGATAAAGAAATCGAGCATATCGAGTTGGACGAAGTAATGCGTCAGGAAGAAAGCTCAGGAATTTTGTACAATGCTACAGAATTGCGTGAATTGCTGAAAGAGAGTTTTATAACCGAATTCAAATTCAATGTAAAGAAATTTAAAGACATTGTTCGTCTGACAGACGGTTACGATATTCAAGATGCGATTAACACGGCATACAGTAATTATAGCATTGAAGATACCGCTTTTATTGTTCGTTCTAATAAACGTGCCAATCAGTACAATGAGCAAATCAGAAGCCGTATCTTATTTAAAGAAAGCGAACTTTCGGTTGGTGATTTCTTGATGGTGGTTAAGAATAATTACTTCTGGCTGAAAGAAACTGATGAAGCTGGATTTATTGCCAACGGAGATATTATTGAAGTTTTGGAACTTTTCGGAATCAAAGAATTGTACGGATTTAAGTTTGCGAAAGTAAAAATCAGAATGGTCGATTATCCAGAGCAGAAGCCTTTTGAAACGGTTTTGATTTTAGATACTTTAACAAGCGAATCACCTTCTTTAACGTACGAAGAATCGAATCGTTTGTATGAAGAGGTGATGAAAGATTATGAAGACGAACCGACTAAATACAAGAGATTCCAAAAGGTAAAAGAAAACGAATATTTTAATGGACTTCAAGTTAAATTTTCATACGCTATAACCTGCCATAAATCGCAAGGTGGACAGTGGAATACGGTATTTATCGAACAGCCATTTTTGCCAAACGGCATTGATACTGATTATATTAGATGGTTGTACACCGCTATGACACGTGCCAAAAATAAGTTATATTTGATAGGATTTAAAGACGAGAGTTTTGAGGAATAAAAACACTAATTTCACGAATTAGCACGAATTCTTTTCGATTTAGATTTGTGTAAATTTGTGTAATTCGTGTTTAAATACTTTTACAATGACAACACTAAACGACTTACATTCGATTTCATCAACGTTTTCGAACACAGATAAAATGCCAGTTCTGTTTCTAGGACACGGTAGCCCAATGAATGCTATTGAAGAAAATCAGTTTGTGACTGGTTTTCGCAATCTGGCCAAAACACTGCCACAGCCTAATGCTATTTTATGTGTTTCTGCACATTGGTTTACAAAAGGAACAAAAGTGACTTCTATGGAAATGCCAAGAACCATTCATGATTTTGGAGGTTTCCCGCAAGCGCTTTTTGATGTTCAATATCCGGCAAAAGGTAGTCCTGAATTAGCAGTTGAAACGCAGAAGATTTTAGATCCTGTTATGGTTGAATTAGACGAGCATTGGGGTTTAGATCATGGCGCTTGGAGCGTAATTAAACATTTATATCCAAATGCAGATGTTCCGGTAATTCAATTAAGCATCGATTATACCAAATCGGGACAATATCATTTCGATTTGGCTCAAAAACTGCAGGCACTTCGTTATAAAGGCGTTTTAATTATTGGAAGCGGTAATATTGTCCACAATCTAAGAATGGTTGATTTTAGAAATTTTGATAAAGACAATTACGGTTACGATTGGGCAATTGAAGCACGAGAAACAGTAAATAATTATTTGCTGGATGGAAATTTTCAGCCTTTAATAGATTTCGAAAAAATGAATAAAGCTGTTCAATTGGCGGTTCCAACACCAGAACATTATCTTCCGTTATTATATACTTTAGGGCTAAAAGATAAAACAGACGATTTAAGTTTGTTTAATGATAAATTGTTGGCAGGGTCATTAAGTATGACTTCGGTAAAACTTATGTAATAATCTTTGCGAATCTCTGTGTTATAATTTTTTCAGAGAGATTTGCAAAGGGATTATTTTTCTTTTTTCAAATTATAAGCATAAAGATAGCCATCTGCACTTCCATAAAAAATAACATTATTGCTGATGAATGGAGAAGAAAGAATTGAACCTAATTTGTAAAACTCATCCATTACTTTTTGATTTTCGGCATAAATGGACAAGTCGGCTTTTTTGGCTGCGAATCCAAAATCTAAAAGATTGTTGTTTAGAATGCTTCCAGCAAATTTATTTCTATTTTCTGTTGGAATTATATGCGATTCTTTACCATCAGAAAGCAGATTTAAGTCAAAGAAATTCCCTGAAAAATCTCCAAAATATATTGTGTTTCCAGCAATTGCTGGCGAAGAATAAACATATCCGTTTCCTTTAAATCTATATTTTTCTTTTCCTGTTTTGGCGTCCAATGCTAATAGGGCATATGTGTCTGAAGTTCCAACATAAACTGTATTATCTTTGATAACAGCAGAACTTAAAATCCATGAATTTTCGGCATTATATTTCCAGATTAATTTTCCTGTTTCGATATCAAGCGCAAAGAAATACGGATCTCTTGCACCAAAATAAACGATACCGTCAGATATAGTTGCAGAAGCTTGAATTCCAGTGAAACCTGTTTTGATTTCAGTAGAAAATTTCCATTTCTCTTTGCCAGTTTTACAATCCAAAGCATAAAAAACACCGTCCCATCCGCCAAAATAAACTATGTTTTTTTCTAAAATAGGAGTGCTGTGTATGGCAGCTTTGGTCTGGAAATTCCATTTCAGAGTTCCATTTTTAGCGTCAACAGCGTACAGATTCCCGTCACTGCTTCCAAAAATTGCCAAAGCCGATTTATTATCTAAATAAATAACGGGTGTTGAAAGATAAAAGTCCCATAAATCGGCCATGAGTAAATCGTTGGGTTTCATGCCCCACATTCCAACTTCGCTATACCAATGTTCGCCTTTGGTTTTAAAACGCCAAATTTCTTTACCTGTTTTAGCATTTACAGCATAATAATGGCCATCAAAGCTTCCGAAATAAACAATGTTATTGTAAATACTTGCGGAACTGTGAACAGCTCCATTGGTTTTAAATTTCCATTTTAAGCTTCCAGATTTTTCATCGACAGCATAAAAATAACCATCTTCGCTGCCAATACAGGCGATTCCGTTTTGTACAATTGGAGATGAAAAGATTTTGCCTTCAGTCTTAAATTTCCATTTTAAATCTTGCAAAGGCTGATATCCTTTTCCTGAAAAAAATCGATTAGAAAATGGATTTAAGGCATTTGAATTTTCAGTTTGTGAGAAAGCATTCGAACTTAGAATTAAAAAGAAATAGAGCAGAAGTGAAGTAAAGTTTCTTTTCATGTTTTTCTTATAAAAGTAAAAAATCTATAAGAGATTAAAATGCAGTGCTTTAATAAATATGTTATAAATATATTTTTGAAAGCTCTTGGTGTATAGTATATTTGTTAGACTCTTTAAAATTGAATAATCAAATGAAAATAATAGCTGTAATTCCGGCGCGATATGCTTCAACTCGTTTCCCTGCCAAATTGATGCAGGATTTGGGAGGCAAAACAGTAATTCTAAGAACTTATGAAGCAGCAGTTTCGACAAAGCTGTTTGATGATGTTTTTGTAGTAACCGATTCTGACTTGATTTTTGATGAAATTGTTTCTAATGGCGGAAAGGCGATTATGAGCATCAAAGAACACGAATCTGGAAGCGACCGAATTGCTGAAGCAGTTGCAAATCTAGACGTTGATATTGTGGTAAATGTGCAAGGTGACGAACCTTTTACAGAAGCAGAGCCTTTGGCGCAGGTTTTATCTGTTTTTAAAAATGATCCAGATAAAAAAATAGATTTGGCTTCGCTAATGCGTGAAATTACAAATGAAGACGAAATCAATAATCCGAATAATGTTAAAGTGGTTGTAGATCAATCACAGTTTGCATTGTATTTTTCAAGATCTGTAATTCCATATCCTAGAGAGAAAAATGTTGGAGTAAGATATTTTCAGCATATCGGAATCTATGCTTTTAGAAAACAAGCATTATTAGACTTTTACAGCCTTCCAATGAAATCTTTAGAAGCTTCTGAGAAGTTAGAGCAATTGCGTTATTTAGAGTTTGGAAAACGTATCAAAATGGTTGAAACAACTCACGTTGGAATTGGAATTGATACGGCTGAGGATTTGGAAAGAGCGAGAGCGATGTTAAGAGATATTTAATTACTCATAGTCTGAACGCGGATTAAACAGATTCGCTTTCGCGAAGACGCTGATTTAAACGGATTTTTTATACTTGCAAAGTTGTTATCCTGAGGAACGAAGGATCATACTTGTAAATCGACAACGGTTGCATAATGATATGATAAAGGATTTAAAAAATGCAAGGGCAATTTTGCTTCTAAAAAAAATATTAATTACTTTAATTCTGTAAAATGACTTCTATAATTTCAATATTAATTCCGTTTTTATCTGCTATTTTTGGGGGTTATATTACTTTTTATTTTGCTTCTAAATCTAAAAAAGAAGATGCAATAATTAAATTCAGAGAAGAAAAATATGCTAATCTTTTAATTCTTCTAAAAGGTTTTGTTGGAGAAACAGCTAATTATCAAACTAAATTAGATTTTTTTGATGAACAATATAGATCTTGGATTTATTCATCAGACGAAGTTGTTATTGCACTCAATGAATTAGTGCAGTTAATAATTGATCAGGATGGTAAAGCGCCTGATGTTGATAAAGGGAGGAAAGCTATAGGGAAGATTGTTTTGGCAATGAGAAAAGATTTGTTGAAAAACACTTCACTAATAGAAAAAGATTTTAGATATACTGATGTGAGAGTTAATACATAATTTTATAATCTTTCATAATTCTCTATACAAAAAAAAAAGCTCCAAATTCTTGGAGCTTTTTTTAATATCTAAAACAATCAAAATTATTGATATAAAGCAGGATATTTTGAAGGATTAACTTCGTGCATCATATCGTAAATTTTCTCGTAAATATCTTCTGCAGAAGGTTTAGAGAAGTAATCACCGTCAGTTCCGTATGCTGGTCTGTGTGCTTTTGCAGCTAAAGTCTGTGGTTTGCTGTCTAAATGTTTGTAAGCATCTTGCTCTTCTAAAATCTGCTGTAAAATGAATGCTGAAGCTCCTCCAGGAACATCTTCGTCAATTACTAAAAGACGGTTTGTTTTAGCAATACTTTTTACGATGTCTTTGCTAATATCAAATGGAAGTAAAGATTGAACATCAATAACTTCGCAATCAATTCCTTTTTCTGCTAATTCATTAGCAGCTTGCATAACCAATCTTAAAGTTGATCCGTAAGAAACTAAAGTAATATCAGAACCTTCTCTTAGCGTTTCTACAACTCCAATTGGTGTTTTGAATTCACCAAAATTCAAAGGCGTTTTTTCTTTTAAGCGGTATCCGTTCAAACATTCAATAACCAAAGCAGGTTCGTCACATTCTAACAAAGTGTTATAAAAACCAGCCGCTTGTGTCATATCTCTAGGAACCAAAACATGGATTCCACGAATAGCGTTGATGATCATTCCCATTGGAGAACCAGAATGCCAGATTCCTTCCAAACGGTGTCCACGCGTTCTAATGATTAATGGCGCTTTCTGTTTTCCAACAGTTCTATATTGTAATGTAGCTAAATCGTCACTCATGATCTGAATAGCGTACAGTAAATAATCTAAATACTGAATTTCAGCAATTGGGCGCAAACCTCTCAAAGCCATTCCGATTCCCTGACCAATAATAGTCGCTTCACGAATTCCGACATCGGCAACACGAAGTTCTCCGTATTTTTCCTGCATGCCTTCAAGACCTTGATTTACGTCTCCGATGTTTCCAACATCTTCACCGAAAATTAAAGTTTCAGGATATTTTGCAAATAACGCATCAAAGTTATCACGAAGAATCATTCTTCCATCCAAATCTGGTTTCGCATTTTCTGCATATTTAGGAAGAACTTTTTCTACTGAAAATACATTTTGAGCAGATTCAGAATGAAGATTACTGCTAAATTTTTCTTGAGTTTCATTCAAGAAACTTGTAATCCAATTTGATAAAAGAACTTTGCTATTTGGAACTTCAATAAAACGAAGAATTTTTCTAGCATAAACTAATAATTCTTTCTTTAAAGGCGCTTTAATTGCGGCCAATTCAGAAATTAATTTTTTGATTCTTTCTTTATGGTTGATGCTTGCTTCAGCAATTTGCTCCAATAAAGCTAAAAGATTCTTTTGCTCATCAATAATTGGATTAATGAAGTTGTTCCAAGCTTCTTTTTTAGCTTCTAAAACTTCTTTCTTTAATTCGAAATCAAGTTCTGCCAATTCTTCAGGAGAAGCAATATTAATTGCAATCATCCATAAACGCATTTGACGAATACAGTCAAAATCTCTTTCCCAAGCTAGTCTTTCTGCACTTTTGTAACGTTCGTGAGAACCAGAAGTAGAGTGTCCTTGCGGTTGAGTCAATTCGTTTACGTGAATTAAAACTGGTATATGTTCTTCGCGTGCAATGGCTCCGGCTCTTTCATAAGTAGAAACCAGTTCGGCATAATCCCAGCCTTTAACTCTAAAGATTTCATAACCTTTAGAATCTTCATCGCGCTGATATCCTTTTAAAATTTCAGAAATATTTTCTTTTGTAGTCTGATGTTTAGCATGAACAGAAATTCCGTATTCATCATCCCAAACACTCATTACCATCGGAACTTGTAAAACTCCCGCAGCATTTATGGTTTCAAAAAATAAACCTTCAGAAGTACTCGCGTTACCAATAGTTCCCCAAGCTACTTCGTTTCCGTTTACCGTAAATTTATCTTTAATTGTAATTCCGTCAACGTTTCTGTAGATTTTTGAAGCTTGTGCTAATCCCAATAATCTTGGCATTTGACCAGCAGTTGGAGATATATCTGAACTTGAATTTTTTTGTTTGGTTAAGTCTTTCCAAGAACCGTCTTCATTTAAACTGTGCGTTACAAAGTGTCCGCCCATTTGTCTTCCTGCAGACATCGGATCAAAAGCTAAATCGGTATGACCGTATAAACCGGCAAAAAACTGTTTAGCATCCAATTCACCGATAGCCATCATAAAAGTTTGATCGCGATAGTATCCAGAACGGAAATCTCCGTTTTTAAAAGCTTTTGCCATTGCCAGCTGCGGAACTTCTTTTCCGTCGCCAAAAATTCCAAATTTAGCTTTTCCTGTTAATACTTCTTTTCGACCTAAAAGACTACATTCACGGCTTGTTACCGCAATTCTATAGTCATTCAATACCTCAGTTTTGAAATCTTCAAATGTCAGTGTAGTATTGTTTTTTTCTTTTATCATAATCTTGTAGGGTCATGTTGTTTATGTCGCGAAATTACTTAAAAACAATCAATAATCATAATTCTTTGAAATAAATATAATTTAATTATTTGTATTCAAATCTATAAACTAAGTATTTTATTTGTGTTATTTTTATGTGAAGTTTAATTTTATTAATAATTTCGCAAGTTTTTGTTTAAAATTCATTTGATTAAAACCATTTTCTAGTAAAAAGTGTGACTAATGTTTTTGGTGAGAAAGTGATTATAAATCGTATTTTTTCATTGTATTTTGGTTGAGATATTTCCCATCCATTATTAGAATAAACAGGGAAATAGAGTTCAAAGTAGTCAGGAACTAGATTTAAACGTACGCCAGAATCGTAAGCAAAGAACTCGCTTTGATGTTTATTTTTCAAGAAACCAATATCTCCGTAAAGTTCTACCCAGTTCCATATTGCGTAGCTAGCATTTAAGGTCGTCATCCATTGGTTAGCGTATGAAGGTTCTAATTGCGATTTAAAACCTCCTTCAGCAATAACGTATTGTTGGCTGAAAAATCCTGTACTTTCAGATCTTCCAAATAAATTATAATCAAATAAATAATCAGTTGGGCGGTCTAAACCAAAACTAAAATAATCTGAGTTTGTTGTGTTATACAAGAAGCTTCCAACGTATAATCTTAAATTTAGCTTTTTATTATTCTCAAATAACCTTCTATACTCTACTTCTCCAGAAACTTTTCCAAATCCGCTAGAAAACTGCAAATCGGTCATAAAACTAAAATGATCGATTAATTCAGTTTTTGTGTTAGAGTAGCGGGCATTAAAAATAGAATAATTAGGAGACGAATTGTCCGTAATATAATCGCTCGCTTCACGGTTTACAATTACCTGTCGGAACATAAACATTTGCTTTCTATTGTCTCTAAAATCTTTTTCGCGAATGCGGAACACTACCATCGGATTTAATCTCAAATAAGTAGCCTCTGGGGCATAATGAAAATAATTCTGGCTAATAGAATATCGAACATTATATAAGGTGCTATTTCTATAATACTGATTCCATGAAAATGCTGATGAGCCTGAAATCGTTCCTGCTTTTATCGAATAAGCCGGATTGATGTCAAAATTGAATGGTTTGTCTAAAATGGTTTTATTGTGAAAACGAATTCCAGGAGTAAAACCATCATAATAATTATAATTTAATGTGGGGATGTATAAAATCTGATTGTAATCTGGATCTTCTAAATCTTTAGCAAAATTAAATTTGATAGGACGATTTAGTGAAACATTTTTTAAAGATCTCCAGTTGTTTCGCTGGTTGTATTCTGGAACTTCGTTATTGTAATTAATGACGATTTTGTCAGCATTTTTTCGACTGAACTCATAAACAGAGTCTTTTTTAGTAGGCTCAATCCATTCTTTAAACACGACTTCTTTCTTTTTAATTCCGTAAATAGGAATAGGAGCATAGATTCCAGTTTTATTTTTAACCGAAAACGTAATGCTGTCTGCAGTTCTCGAAACATTCGAAAATTTATAATCGATAATATCTCTTGAATCAATAATGGTTTTAAAGAACCAGTCTATATTTTTTGGACTTTTTTGAGTTAAGATTTTTTCGAAATCATATCTGTTGGATTGCCCAATTTGGTTTAGGTTGTAAAACTCTTTTACACTTTTAGGAACAATATCATGATTAAGATAATCATCTAAATAGCTCAAACTTAAACCAGCGCGATATTTGCTGGCAATTTGCTCGTTAAATTTTATTAATGTGTTTTTTGGATCTCCCAGTGGCTGGTCTAGGTTTTTACGCGCCATCAGCATATAATAATAGCTGTATTGCTCATTAAAAGTCAGATTTGTGATATTATAACTTTTAAAGAGCTTCATATCCGAAAGTCTTCCCAGCATTTTTTCATCCTGATGATGTTCTTCCATGTATTTCATCATGGTATAGATCTGGATTCCGTCATAAATCCAATTGTCTTTTCTTGGATCTAAACGCAGACTGTTTTTGAGATAATTATTTAAAAAAGTCTTTAAAAATTGAATCTCAAACATAAAATCATCTTCAAACGGACTGATAAACGATGGCAATTGATTTAAACCATAAAATGGATTTCTATCATAATCTGCTTGAGAAACCGTAATTTTTTCATGCGGATATTTGCCAATAAATTTCTCAGCATAAGAAACCACACGGTTAATGATAATGGCCTTCTGAAATTCGTCTATTCTTTTGTTTTTTAAATTGGTTTCAACCTGTAGCGATCCGTTATCATAGGTTCTAAAACTATTTTGTTTTTCGATGTAAAGGCTAAAATCAGTTCTGTTTCTTCCAGAAAAAGAGTAAATATTGTAGCTTTCGTTGCTTGTGTCTTTGGCAACCGAATTTAAATCTGTAGTAATAAAATACTGATTTGGGATTTTAATTTCGACTTCATAATCACTCACTGCATTGGCAATATCATCTAGATTGTAATTGTTGTATTTTACAAAAAATCCATTTTCAAAACGGGCAGGACTTAAAAACCAGTTTTTTAATAACATGCCACCATTTTGATCAAAGCCAAAATGAGTAAACTTATCATTTGGAATTTTTACAATATAATTAAGGTGCAGATCTATTTTTTCGTTTGGAAGAAGTTTGCGATTCAGCTTAACTATAATGTAATCGGGATCTTGAACATTTCTTTCCCATTCTAGAGCAGAATAATTGGTTTCAGTTAAATTTATGATGGTTGTTTTTCCTCTGTCAGCAGCCTTTGCCAAATGAAAACCTCTGTAAAATTCATCCGAAAAGCGTTTTGCCAAAGGCGTATTTTTGTCAACAAAAGCGTTGTTCCAGTCGTTTAAAACAATCGAAACTAAAGTATCATTTGTAGTATTATGATACGTAATATCCTGTTTTACGTTCAGTGTTTTAAGTTCAAGATTAACCGCCACTTCCATCTTAGATTGATGTTGTGCAGCTAGTTTTATCGAAAAGGATAAAACTAAAACGAGGCAAATAATTTTATAAAGTGCTTTCAAATAGTGGCTTAAAAATTATCAGAAATGCTTATGTTGCGGACATATTGAAGTTACGGATTTTTGTAAAAATAGTATAAAAAAAGCTGTTTAAAAAAACAGCTTACAATTTTTGTGTATTTGCAGTATAATTTAACCATATAAGTGATATAAGTGTATTTAAACGCAAAGCTTAAAATAATGCTTTTAGATGAACTTATATCACTTATCTGGTTTTGAAAATTAGAAATTCGGACTTAAATCGTACTTTTTGTAGAATTTATCTAATGCCTCAACAACTTCGTCTTCTGTGTCTACAATTTTAAATAAATTCAAATCTTCAGGGCTTACCGTATGCATTTTTTCAACCAAAACAGTTTTAACCCATTCAATCAAGCCAGACCAGAATTCAACTCCAACCAGAATAATCGGAAACTTTCCAATTTTCTTAGTCTGAATCAAAGTGATCGCTTCAAACATTTCGTCTAAAGTTCCAAAACCTCCTGGCATAACCACAAAACCTTGCGAATACTTTACGAACATTACTTTTCTCACAAAGAAATAGTCGAAATTCAAGTTTTTATCATGATCAATATACGGATTAAAATGCTGCTCAAACGGAAGCTCGATATTTAAACCAACCGAAGTTCCTCCGCCCAAATGTGCGCCTTTATTTCCAGCTTCCATAATTCCGGGACCACCTCCTGTAATCACACCGTAACCTGCTTTACTGATTTTATAAGCAATTTTTTCTGCCAATTGATAGTATTTGTCGTCTGGTTTAGTTCTTGCAGATCCAAAAATAGAAACGCAAGGACCAATACGTCCCATTGCTTCGTAACCATTTACAAACTCAGACATAATCTTAAAAATTGCCCAGCTGTCATTGGTTTTAATTTCATTCCACGTTCTTTGTTTCAAACGATCCTGAATTACTTTATCTTCATCATTATCAAAATCTTCTAATCTCATTTTAGGTATTTTAATTTATTATTTTATTTATGTTTTTGTCCCATTTTGTCATTCTGAGCGTAGTCGAAGGATTAGGAGCTGATTCCTGCTGTCCGCTATATTCCCGATAAACAAAAACTACGGCTAAAAAGCCTTGTTTTTCTAAATCGGGAGATGCCGCTCCCATCAGGGCTAGGGCAGTTGGTTTCAAATAAACAATCAGTTTAATCGAAACATGATTTCTTTAAAAAGCTTGATTTTTTCAGAAAAAGCGGATACTAAATTAACGCTTTTTTCTAGAATTGTTATAAAAAACGGGAATTATAATCCAAAAGTAATGTTGTGATAATAATCAAATTCTGTTTTTTGATTCATTATCAGTTGATTGGGTTAAATAATTTTCTTAAATTATTATAAGAATCCACGAAACTTGTACAATAGCTTAATTGTTTGAAGCTACAATTTAATCTAGGTTTTCTTCTGTTTTTTTTCCATTCTCATCCCATTGTGCAAATGTATTTTTGACAGCATCTCGGATAAAATAGATTTTTCCATTTTCGTAATATTGTTTGTAGTAAAGCTCTTTTCCATTTTCGACTTTACTTTCAAATTTTAAAATTCCATTTCCGTAATAACTATAAAATTTGCCAACTGGAATTCCATTAAGAAACTCTTCAAAATGTGATATTTTACCATTCTTGAAATAGCAAATTATTTTTCCGTCGAATTTTTTATTTTCCTTGTATAATAGATTTTGTTTGTATTTTCCCGAGAACTTAATTTCTCCGTTTTCATCATAATATTTAACGATGTATTCGTCTTTATTAATTGGATCGAATTTTTCCTTTAAACTACCGCTCTGATAGAAATAATAATGCGAACCATTTTCGATAAATTTTAATTTTGGCTTACCATTTTTCCAATAAGTTGTTGATTCGTTTGTTGTATTGTCAAATTGTTGTTTGAAATTTCCATTTTCATCGTATTCAATGCTTTTTCCAATTTGATTTCCGTAATTGTACTCTCTTGTCCATTTAAGTTTGCCATTTTCATACCAATCAATGTATTTTTCGTGACACTGATGATTTTTTACAGGACCAATTGATTTTTTCTTTCCAGACTCATAAAACGACATATCGATATATTCAGTTGGTGTTGTAATTAATCGTAAAGATTTTATGTTATGATTTTTATAGAATACCGTATCTATATTAGTAAAATTCGCAGGTCTGATTTCTAAACTTTCTATTTCTTTATCAATGACGGTTTTTTTATTGCACGAGATGAATGTAAATATCAGAAAGAAAATTAAAGCTATATTTTTTTTCATATTGATGTATTGGGTGTCTAATTTTTACTCCAATTCTTTTTTCAAAAACTTAGCCGTATAGCTCTTTTTATTTTGCGCCACTTCTTCTGGTGTTCCTTTTGCAACCAATTGTCCACCGCCTTTTCCGCCTTCTGGACCAATATCAATAATATAATCAGCAAGTTTAATAACATCCATATTATGTTCAATAACTAGAATCGTATTTCCTTTATCAACCAGTTTATTGATTACTTCCATCAAAACGCGAATGTCTTCAAAGTGTAGTCCTGTTGTCGGTTCATCCAGAATATAAAATGTATTTCCAGTATCTTTTTTAGACAATTCTCCTGCCAGTTTTATACGCTGCGCTTCACCACCAGAAAGCGTTGTGCTTTGCTGACCAAGCGTAATGTAACCTAAACCAACATCTTGAATGGTTTTGATTTTTCTATAAATCTTTGGAATATTTTCAAAAAACGGAACAGCTTCATCAACCGTCATATCCAAAACATCAGAAATTGATTTTCCTTTGTATCTGATCTCTAAAGTTTCTCTATTAAAACGTTTTCCCTGACACGTTTCACATTCTACGTAAACGTCTGGTAAAAAGTTCATTTCGATAGTTCTCACACCAGAACCTTCGCAGGTTTCGCAACGTCCGCCTTTTACGTTAAAACTGAAACGACCCGCTTTATAACCACGAATCATACTTTCGGAAGTCATCGTAAATAGATTTCTAATTTCGGTAAAAACCTCCGTGTATGTTGCTGGATTAGAACGTGGCGTTCTTCCAATCGGACTTTGGTCAATATCAATTACTTTGTCGATATGTTCTAGACCTTCAATCTTTTTGTAAGGTTGCGGTTTTTTTACGCCATTAAAATAATACGCATTTAAAATAGGGTACAATGTTTCGTTAATCAAAGTCGATTTACCGCTTCCAGAAACTCCCGTAACGCAGGTCATTTGTCCTAACGGAATTTCTATGGTAACATTTTTAAGATTGTTTCCTGTTGCACCAGTCAGTTTCAAGAATTTGCCATTTCCTTTTCTTCTTTTCTTCGGAATATCAAATTTCATTTTACCATTCAAATATTGAGCGGTAATAGTGTTTGAAGCTAAAGTTTCTTTCGGAGTTCCGATACTGATGATTTCTCCACCATATTTCCCTGCTTTTGGTCCAATATCAATTACATAATCAGCCGTTTCGATCATGTCTTTATCGTGTTCCACTACAATTACTGAGTTTCCAATATCGCGTAATTGTTCTAAAGAATGAATTAACTTCTCGTTATCTCTTTGGTGCAAACCAATACTAGGTTCATCCAAAATATAAAGAACTCCAACCAATTGTGAACCAATTTGTGTTGCCAGACGAATACGCTGTGCTTCACCACCAGAAAGTGATTTTGAACTTCGGCTTAAAGCCAAATAATTCAAACCAACATTCATAAGGAAGTTCAAGCGGTCTTTGATTTCTTTTACGACTTCAGAAGCAATTAAAAGCTGCTTGTCTGTTAAATGGCTATTTAAATCTTGAAACCAAGCTGTTAAATCTGAAATATCCATATCACACAATTCGGTGATATTTTTTTTATTTACTCTAAAAAACAAAGCTTCTTTTTTAAGGCGTGAGCCATCGCAAACAGGACAATTAATTTCGTCCATAAAATCTTTTGCCCAACGTTTTATGCTGGTTGTAGCGCTTTCATCATATTGATTTTTGATGAAATTAGAAATTCCCTCAAAATCGATTTTATATTCTCTCGTAACGCCAAGATCTTTTGAGTTGATTGAGAATTTATCTTTTCCGCCATACAAAATCATTTGCATTGCTTCTTCATGGATTTTCTCAATCGAATCGGTAATTTTAAATCCGAATTTTTCTCCAATAGTTTCCAATTGTTTAAAAATCCACGAAGATTTGTATTCGCCAAGCGGAGCAAAACCTCCAGCTTTTATAGATAATTTCGGATTCGGAATAATCTTCTTGACGTTGATTTCGTGCACAGTTCCCAATCCGTTGCAATGCGGACAAGCTCCTTTTGGAGAGTTGAAAGAGAATAAATTCGGTTCTGGATTCTGATAAGATATTCCAGTTGAAGGACACATTAAATTTCTACTGAAATAACGTACTTCGTTAGAATCTTGATCCAAAATCATTAAAACATCTTCACCATGATGCATGGCTGTATTGATGCTTTCAGATAATCTTTTTTGTGTATCTGGATTATCTTCAATCACCATCCTATCTACTACAATCTCAATATCGTGTGTTTTGTAACGATCCAATTTCATTCCAGCAACCAAATCCTGAACTTCTCCGTTTACGCGAACTTTCAAAAATCCTTGTTTGGTTATTTGTTGGAAAAGTTCCGCATAATGACCTTTTCTGGCTTTAATAACCGGTGCTAGAATATTGATTCGTTTTCCGTTATAATCCTGAATAATCAGATCTTTAATCTGTTCGTCAGAATACGAAACCATTTTTTCGCCAGTGTTATAACTGTAGGCATCTGCACCACGTGCGTACAAAAGCCTTAAGAAATCGTAAATTTCAGTAATAGTTCCAACTGTAGAACGCGGACTTTTACTGGTTGTTTTTTGTTCAATCGCAATTACGGGAGAAAGTCCGTCGATTTTGTCAACATCAGGACGTTCCAATCCGCCAAGGAATTGTCTTGCGTAAGCTGAAAAAGTTTCAACATAACGGCGCTGTCCTTCAGCATAAATCGTATCAAAAGCCAAAGAAGATTTTCCCGAACCTGATAAACCGGTAATTACAACCAGTTTTTCACGCGGGATAGATATATCGATATTTTTTAGATTATGAACTCTTGCACCAAGAACTTCAATAGTATTGTCTTTATCTAGCATAATTTTGAGCAAAAACGCAAAGTTACCACTTTGATTTGTTCTTTTAGTGCTCGATAGCAAAACTTTATGTTACAATTAGTAACAAAAAACGCTAGTTTAAACTAGCGTTTTCTTTTTCGAGTTGCCATATAGTTTTCTATAGCTTCTTTTGTAGTGTACCAATTTCGACCTTCTTTGTAAGCGTCGATTTTTCCTGTTCGAGCCAATAAACTGACATATTCTTGGCCGTAAGGCGTGTCAGGTTCACTAACGATGTTCTGAATCGATTGATAATCATAAGGGCTTCCTGGCATTGCGCCTAGATAAATATTAAGTGTTCTTTCTAGCGCTTGGCACATTAAAAGAGTTAGTTTCTGATAATTGCCATTATTAGCTTGATTGAGTGCTTCGTAATATTTTTTTCTGTCATTTTTTAGAATAATCGCTGGCGGAAAACCACATCGCATCAATAGTAAATTCATGCTTAATCGAACCGTGCGCCCATTTCCATCAAAAAAAGGATGAATCCAGACTAATTTGTGATGATAAATTGTTGCGAGTTCAATATCGTTTAACCCTAACGGATTTGTATTGATAAACTCGATTAATTCGTCTAAATAATCGGATACTTTATTAGCATTTGGTGGCATAAAATTAGCTCCTGAAATTCGAACACCTCCATTACGAATTCTTCCTGCAAAATCTTCCTCGATAGAACGCATTACCAAGCCATGAACAGAAAGGATGTCTATACTTCTTAGTTTATAATTTTCGTCAACGATGGAGTAGAGATAATCGATGGCTTTGTCATGATTATGAGTTTCAAAATGTTCACGCAGCGATTTTCCTTTAATGGTAATTCCTTCTTGAATAACCATTTGGGTTTCTCTCAAACTAAGTGTATTTCCTTCAATGCTATTTGAGTTATAAGTCCATTCTAAAGAAAGACTTTCTCGTATTTTATTCAAGGCAATATTAGGCAATGGTCTGCTGTTTTGCAGTTCTTGCCTTTTTTGGTACAATCGATCAAAGGTTGATTGAAATTCTTCTCTGTATGTTAGGTCAATATTAAACATAATCCTACAAAGATACTTCTTAATATCGGATAAATAAAATTTTTAACGTATCCGATATTAAGGCTATTCAATAGTCATGGAGCGAAGTTTTGTTCTATAAGCTTCAAGTGCTATCGATTTGGAAATGAATCCGTGGTATTTTCCGTCTCGTAAAACAGGAAGAAAAGCAGATTTTGTGGTTTCAAATTTACGCATTACAATTTCCATGCTGTCGAGTGTAGAAATTGTGGCAGCAGGCGCTTTCATAACATCTTTAATAAAAGTATATTTAACTCGATAAGAGTTAAAAATGATCTCTCGAATATCATTAAAATGGACAACTCCAACCAAATCTTTATCATGATTTACAACTGCAAAAACGACTTGGTTAGAATGTGAAATAAGATCAACCAGTTTAGTCAAGTTTTCATCTGGATGCACTGTTAAATAGTCGCATTGAATAATTGAGTCGATATCTAAAGTTGATAAAATGTTTGAATCTTTGTTGCTTGTAAAAGCGTGGCCTTTTTTCACCAATCCTTTTACGTCAAGCGAATATTTTTCGTAGCGCTTAGAAATGGCAAAACTGATTGAAGAAACGATCATAAGCGGAATCATTAATCCGTAACCTCCTGTAATTTCTGCAATTAAGAAGATTGCAGTTAAAGGCGCATGAAATAAACCGCTTAGAATTCCAGCCATTCCGACCATTGTAAAATTACTGATAGGAAGTTTAGATAAACCTATCATCGTAACTAGTTTAGAAAAGAAATATCCCAAATAAGATCCCAAGAATAGAGAAGGAGCGAAGTTTCCTCCATTTCCGCCGCTTCCAAGAGTTAACCCCGAAGCAAATACTTTAACCATCATAGTAGCGCCAATGAATAAAAGCAAAACCCATTGGTTGTTTCTAAAATCGGCAAATAAAGTATTGTCTAGCAATTGTCCCGGATCTGTATTAGACAGGGTTTTGATGCTCTCATATCCTTCACCAAAAAGTGTTGGAAAAATAAAAATCAACAGTGCCAGTAACGATGACCCAATCAACGCTTTTTTATATGGATTGATTTGCTGTTTGGCAAAATAATGCTCTACTCTCTGAAAATTTCTTGAATAGTAAATAGCAGCTAATCCAGTTAGCACACCTAAAATAACATAAAAAGGGATGTTGTGATAATCAAACGTTTCTTGCTTTTTGAAACTTAAAAGTATGCTTTCGTCTAGCACAATTGCAGAAACCAAAGCACCTGTTGCAGCCGAAATCATTATTGGGGTAAAAGCAGAAATGCTGACATCTACCAATAAAACTTCAATAGCAAAAAGAACGCCGGCAATTGGAGCGTTAAATGCTGCTGCGATTCCAGCTGCGACTCCGCATCCAATTAATAAAGTTCGATCTTTATATTGCATCTTATAATTCTGGGCATAATTTGAACCAAATGCTGCTCCAGTAATTACGATGGGACTCTCTAAACCTGCCGAACCTCCTAAACCAACCGTTAACGAACTGGTCACAATCTGCGCGTACATTTGTTTTTTTGGGATAATGCTGGCTTTTTTGGCAACAGCATAAAGTATCTGAGAAGTTCCTTTTTGTATACTTCCGTTAAGAACTTTGTTTACAACAAAAACGGTTAATGTAATACCAATAATGGGCAAAATACTGTTAATGAAGCTTAGTTTTAGAATTCCATTGATGTATGTGGCAAAAGAGAAGACGCTGTGTGCGAATGTTTTAAGGGCAATCACGGCAAAAGCACATGATATTCCAGTTAAAACGCTAGATAAAAAAAGGAACTGTTTTGGAGTCATTAAAGATTGAGCCAAAGCAATTATACTTTCAAGTCGTCTGAAATATTTTTTTATCATTATGTTTTAAAAATTATCTGTCTTACAAAATTAGATTATAATGTTAGATTAAAAAAATAAAAACTTCGGACTATTAAAAACCAATAGCTTTATCATCGCCTCTAAAATCGGCTCCTCCTTCTAATGTATTGTCTGGCAAAACCAAAATAGCATCTACTTTTCCGATAATTGGAGTTGGTTTTTCGTTGATAATGTAACTCTTAGCTTTTAACTTGTCAATAGTTTTGGTTTCAAAAGTGTTAGGTTCGAAAGTAATTAAATCTGGCAGCCATTGATGATGAAAACGCGGTGCATTAACCGCTTCCTGCATGCTTAAATTGTATTCGTAAACATTTAGAATCGTCTGTAAAACAGAAGTAATAATCGTTGAACCCCCTGGAGTACCCACTACCATAAAAAGTTTTCCGTCTTTTTCTACAATGGTTGGCGTCATTGAGCTTAGCATTCGTTTTTGCGGAGCGATGCTGTTGGCTTCATTTCCAACCAAACCGAACATATTTGGAGAACCTGGTTTTGCACTAAAATCGTCCATTTCGTTATTTAAAAAGAAGCCTAGTTCGTCACAATAATATTTAGAGCCGTAACCGTCATTCAGCGTTGTTGTGGCTGCAATAGCATTGCCGAATTGATCTACAATTGAATAGTGAGTAGTTTCTGTACTTTCGGCATAATTTACTTTTCCTTCTTTTATTTCGCTAGATAAAGTTGCTTTTTCCGGATTAAAACTGGCCATTCTTTCACGAAGGTAATTTTCGTCCAACAATTCTTTCATAGGAATTTTGACAAAATCTGGATCTCCTAAAAAGTAGCTTCTATCAGCATAGGCTCTTCTTTCTGCTTCAACAATTACCTGAATGGCATCTGCGGAATTATGACCCATTTTGGCTAAATCATAAGGTTCTAGCATTTTTAAGATTTGAGCCAGACAGATTCCGCCGCTGCTTGGGGGAGCCATTGATGTAATTTTTAAACCTTTATAAGTAAACTGTAATGGTTTTCTCCATTTGGCTTCGTATTTGGCTAAATCCTGCATCGTGATAATACCGCCTTTTTCCTTAAGATAATTGACTAAGATTTTTGCCGTTTCACCCTTATAAAATTCGTTTCTTCCTTTCTTTTGGATTCTTCTTAAAGTTTTGGCTAAAGCTGGATATTTGATGGTGTCGTTTTCTTTGAAACTGCCAGATAAGAGCGAGTTTTCTCCATTTATTTTCACAATGCTTTCATGATAATCTTTTAGGCTTTTTTCTTGTTTTTTGGTCACGACAACGCCCCTTTCTGCTAAGACAATTACAGGCTCAAGGATTTTAGAAATAGGCATTGTGCCATATTTTTTATGTACAGCAAAAACGCCTGCAATAGTTCCAGGAACGCCAATGGCAAGTGCTGTTTGAGTGCTTTTTCCTTTTATTACATTTCCTTCGCTGTCCAAAAACATATCTTTTGTAGCAGCCAGGGGAGCTTTTTCACGATAATCCAAAGAACCGACTTCGCCATTTGCTTTTCTATACACCATAAATCCGCCACCGCCGATATTTCCTGCAAACGGAAAAGCAACTGCAAGAGCTAATTCTGTTCCGACCATGGCATCAAAAGCGTTTCCTCCATTTTTCATAATATCAGAACCAATTTTTGAGGCTTCTTCACGAGCAGAAACCACCATTGCTTTTGTAACAACTAGTCCAGTCGGATTTGGCGTTGTCTGTTGTGCATTGCTGCTGCTTATATATAAGAGGGCGATTAAAATCGTAATTTTTTTCATGTGTAATAAAATTAAATTCGCTTAAAGAGAAAGTAGTTTTTCTTTGGCTTGTGCTCTCATTTCTTCAAAGAAAAGTGTGAATTCTTCTTCAAATTCATCGTAGAATTCAGTTAGCTCTTCAACAGCAAACTGCATTTGAGAGATATTTTTAGATCTTCTGTCCATTTGGGTCAAAATGTTCTGGATTCCTTCAGTGGTTCGATAACTCAAAAGCCAGTTTCTTTCAATCATATAAGGCATTAAACCTTGTGTTTTTTCGGTTAAAATATCATAATTATCGTGTAAGGAATGATAAAACCGTTTAACAAAAAGCTCTAATTCTTCGTCAGAATATTGCGTCCAGTTTTTGGCTAAGAAATGATCGTAAACAATATCTACAATAACTCCCGCATAATGATGGTATCGCTCGTGAAGGCGTTTGGTGCTTTTTCTAAAAATATCGTGAGAATCAGTATAAGTGTCAATGAATCGATGGAGTAAAATTCCTTTTTGTACATCTTCGGGAAAATGCTCAAACTGTTTACCGCGAATTCCATCCGCCATAAAATTCCCGATTTTAATTAAATCATTGTCTCCAGAAAGATATATATGGGCTAAGAAATTCATTTTTTGTAAGTTTCTAAGAATCGAAATTTCTAAGATTCTGAGTTATTTTAGTAAATGTATAAAAACTTTTTTAAATCATTTTGTTATAAAATTGAGTCTTTTTGGCCTGAAACGGTATTATAATTTGAAAATCTTAGAGTCTTAGTAACTTAGTAACTCAGCAACTTTTTTATATTTGTAAAAAAATAACCCTAACTCACAAAAATGACTCTAATAAAATCTATTTCTGGAATCCGTGGGACGATCGGAGGAAAAGTAGGAGATAATCTAACTCCTGTTGATGCAGTAAAGTTTGCGTCGGCATACGGAACTTTCTTAAAAAACAATATTGCTAAAGATAAATTGACTGTTGTAATTGGCCGCGATGCTAGAATCTCTGGGCCAATGATTCATAATTTAGTTGTGAATACTTTAATTGGTTTAGGAATCGATGTAATTGATCTTGGGCTTTCTACAACACCAACTGTTGAAGTGGCTGTTCCGTTGGAAAAAGCTGACGGAGGAATTATCTTAACAGCATCTCATAATCCAAAACAATGGAATGCTTTAAAATTATTAAATGCTAAAGGTGAATTTTTAAGCGGAGCTGACGGAGCAAAAATCCTTGAGATTGCTGAAGCAGAAGCTTTTGATTTTTCTGATGTAGATAGTTTAGGCGAAGTGATTTCAAATGACGCTTATATGGATATTCATATTGATGAAGTTTTAAACTTGCCATTGGTTGATATTGAAGCGGTTAAAGAAGCTAAGTTTAAAGTAGTTGTTGACGGTGTAAATTCTTCGGGAGGAATTATCATTCCGAAACTTCTAAAATTAATGGGAGTTGAAGTGGTTGAGTTATACTGTGAACCAAACGGACATTTCCCACATAACCCAGAACCATTAAAAGAGCACTTAACTGATATTTCTGAGCTTGTTGTAAAAGAAAAAGCTGATTTTGGTATCGTAGTAGATCCAGATGTAGATCGTTTGGCTTTTATTAGCGAAGACGGCGAAATGTTTGGTGAAGAATATACTTTGGTTGCCTGCGCAGATTATGTTTTAAGTAAAACTCCAGGAAATACGGTTTCTAACATGTCATCTTCTCGTGCTTTAAGAGATGTTACTAAAGCGCATGGCGGAAGTTATGAAGCAAGTGCAGTAGGAGAGGTGAACGTGGTAGAGTTGATGAAGAAAAATAACGCAATAATCGGTGGTGAAGGTAATGGAGGAATTATCTATCCTGAATTGCATTACGGACGTGATAGCTTGGTTGGAGTTGCTTTGTTCTTAACGCATTTGGCAAACAAAAAAATGCCAGTTTCTGCTTTGAGAGCTTCTTACCCAGAGTACTACATGAGTAAAAATAAAATCGAATTGACTCCGCAAATTGATGTTGATGCAATTTTAACTCAAATGACAGAGAAATATAAAAACGAAGATATCTCGACAATTGATGGTGTAAAAATTGATTTTGCTACAGAATGGGTTCATTTAAGAAAATCGAATACAGAACCAATTATTCGTATTTATACTGAAGCGCCTTCTCAAGATGCAGCAGATAAATTAGCACTTAGAATTATTGATGAAATTAAAGTAATTGCTGGAATCTAATATTTCAGTTTTGAAATAAATAAAGCCTCTTTGGAAATTTCTAAAGAGGCTTTTTTATAAAAAACATTCCGTAGGAATGTCTCGTTGGTAGAAAAAAAATGGCGATGTTTGAATTTGTGTCCTGTAGGGACACCTGATTTTATGAATGGAATTCATTTCGTAATTAATCAGACGTTCCTACGGAACGATACCTGATGTGTATAATCTGGTTCTACCAACGAGACATTCCTATGGAATGAATTTATTTTCAATATCTAGGGAGTTTTTTTATAAAAACATTCCGTTAGGAATGTTTCATCGGTAGAAAAGAATGATGTTGTTTGCGTTTACCAACGAGACATTCCTATGGAATGAATTCGTTTTAAATATCTAGAGAGGTTTTATAAAAAAAAAACATTCCGTTAGGAATGTCTCGTTGGTAGAAAAAAATGGCGATGTTTGAATTTGTGTCCTATAGGGACACCTGATTTTATGAATGGAATTCATTTCGTAATTAATCAGACGTTCCTACAGAACGATACCTGATGTGCATAATCTGGTTCTACCGATGAGACATTCCTAACGGAATGAATTTTAATAAAAAATCCGAAAAAGCAAATGCTGCTTTTCGGACTTTCGATTAAAATATTTTCAAAATATTATTCAATTCTGTGCTTCCATCTTTTGTGCGTCCACAAATAAAATTCGGGAGCTTCTAGAATTTGTTTTTCTACTTCTTTAAGATACATTTCAGTAATTTTAAAGTTTTCAAATTCTTTCGGATTATCAGCAAGAGGAATAAATGTAGCCTCGTAATAACCTCTTCTAACTTTTTTAACCTCTACAAAAAGTACCGCCAAATCATATTTTTTTGCTAATGTTTCGGCGCCCGTATGCACAGGAACTTCAACACCCATAAATTTCATCGAATGAAAAATTCTTTCCATCTTTGGCGATTGGTCGCTTGCTAAACCATACAGACTTAAAATACCCTCACGCTGGTTTTTGGCCATTGTTGGAATTGCTTTTCTGGTTTCGATCATCTCGGTGTTGTATTTAGAACGAATTTTTCGAACCAATTTATCAAAATACGGATTAGCCAGTTTTTTATAAACAGCAACTCCTTGAAATCCAAGTTTAGGATTAATTGTTAAAAGCCATTCATAACTGGCATAATGAGAAGCCACAAGAATCACGCTTTTTCCTCTTTTAGCATAATCAAGCACAAGATCAATGTTTGTTACATGAAATCTTCTTTCCATTTCCTCAGGAGACATGCTCATGGTTTTTACCATTTCCAGAAACAGGTCGCACATATGTTTGTAAAATTTCTTTTCGATTGCTTTTCTTTCCGCATCATTTAAATGAGGTAAAGTAAGCGCAAGATTCTCGCGAACTACTTTTTTACGATATCCGATCACTCTGTATACCAGAAAGCAGACAAAATCTGAGAATAAGTAAAATATCGGAAAAGGAAGTATAGAGATAAGCCAAAGTATTGGGTAGGCTAAAATATAAACAAGAAACTGCATGCAAATTTTTTTTACAAAGATAAATTAAAAATGATTAGCGATCGATATTTTGCATTCTTGCTAACTTATCTTTAAGAATGACTATATTTACAATTCACAATAATTAATACTCATGAATATTATTTTAATAGCGATTATCGTTGCGAACGTTGTTATTAGTTACAAAGGTTTTAATGATCTTTATTTTTTTAGAAAATACGAGTTTCACGTAGGAAGCATTCGTTCCGGAGAGCAAATCAGAATGTTGTCTTCTGGTTTTCTGCATGTAGACATGATGCATTTGATTTTTAACATGCTGACTTTGTATTTTTTTGCGCCAGTAGTTTTTAATTGGCTTGGTAATTTTTCTTTTGTTCTGGTTTATTTTGGAAGCTTAATTTTCGGAAGCCTTCTTACTATGTTGTTTCATAAAAACGATTATAGTTACAGAGCCGTTGGAGCATCAGGCGCTGTCACTGGTGTTTTGTATTCGGCAATATTGCTGCAGCCTGACATGATGCTCGGAATATTTTTTGTCATTCCGATGCCGGCTTATATTTTCGGAATTTTGTATTTATTGTACTCAATTTACGGAATGAAAGCCAAAAATGACAATATTGGGCATACAGCACACTTTGGAGGCGCTATAGGCGGTTATTTGATTACTTTGATAAAAGATCCATCATTGTTTACAGACCATACATTGATGGTCATACTTCTTGCGATTCCGATTTTGATCCTTTTTGGAATGGCAAAATTGGGGAAACTGTAAGCTTGGCACAACTTTTGGAATGCTCTTGTCAAACATTAAAATTTAACAAAAATGAAAAAACTAGTATTATTTTTAACAATCATGTTTATGACTATGTCTTACGGCCAAGAAATCAAACAAGTTCCTTTAATTAATGTTAATGGAGAAGGAAAAGTAAAAGTAGCACCTGATCAGGTTTGTATTTCAGCTTCGGTTGAAACAAAAGGGAATAATGCTAAAGACGTTAAAAAACAAAATGACGAAAAGATGGATGCTGTTTTAAAATTCATCAAAAAAATGAATATCCCAACAGCAGATTTCAAAACAAAACAAGTAGCTCTTAATCCGCAGTACGATTATGAGAAAAAGAAAACTTCTTATAATGCTACACAAACGGTAGAAATCGTAGTAAAAGATTTGGCTAAGTATGATGAATTAATGGAAGGTTTGGTTCAGCAAGGAATTAACAGAATCGACAAAGTTTCTTTTGAAACATCTAGATTAGCGCAATACGAGTCTGAAGCTAGAAAATTGGCGATGAAAGATGCTAAAACAAAAGCAGAAGAGTACGTTTCTGTTTTAGGACAAAAAGTGGGTAAAGCGTTTACAATCTCTGATAACTCTCAAATTTACCGTCCACAGCCAATGTACGCAGCTATGAGAATGAAAGAAGCAGACTCAATGGGAGGAGCTTCAAATGAAACTTTAGCAATTGGTGAAATCGAAATTACAGCAAATGTTAGCGTAAGTTTTGTGTTAGACTAAACGTTTCTAAAATTCCAAATATTTTAAATTCCAAATTCCAAGTTTGAAATTATAAAATCCAATATTTAAAATCCAAATTCCAATTTATACTGGGATTTGGATTTTTTTTATTTTGTTATTGCGCTTGGAATTTGGAATTTCAGCATTGGAATTTAATTTAAAATATTGGAATTTAAACAATCTTTAGTGGAAGTGTAAACCTAAATGTACTTCCTTTTCCTTGTTGGCTTTCTACCGAGATTTCTCCTTTATGGATGTTTACAAACTCTTTGCAAAGTAGCAATCCGAGTCCGCTTCCAAGTTCGTTTTCAGTGCCTTTCTGCAATACCTTTCCGTTGATTTTAAATAATTTTTCTTTGATGTAATCAGGAACTCCGATTCCGTTGTCTGTAATAGAGATTTCTGCTTTCTGATTGGTTTTGATCAGTTTAAGTTTAATTTCTCCATTCTTATCTGTAAATTTAATGGCATTGCTCAATATATTACGCAAAATGGTGCTAATCATATTTTTATCGACTTCTGCCTCAACTAGAAAAGCCGATTCAAATGTGATGTTTATATTTTTATTTAAAGCTGCATTTCTGCTTAGTTCTATATTCTCCTCAATTAAAGCATTTAGCAGTATATTTTTAGGATGAAAAGTAATCATTCCGGTTTGGACTTTAGACCATTCTAAAAGATTTTCGAGCAGTTTATAAATGTTTTTATTAGAATCATGGAGCAGTTCTGATATTTCTTTAATCTCTTCACGGCTGTATTGGTCAATATTTTCGAGCAGAATTTCAGACAGAGAAACCGATGATCCTAAAGGACCTCTCAAATCGTGTGAAATAATAGAGAAAAACTGGTTTCTATCACTTAAAAGTTTCTTGATTTTATTATCCTGTCTTTCTTTAACCAAAAGCAAAAAACCTACGATTCCGATTAAAGTCAAAAGAAACAAACAGATGCTGTATAAGCTATCGAAAGTATCATTGGAAATAATAAGATTTTGAGGATGCAAGTATCTGTGAACTATTCGTATTGCAATTAGAATTTCAAATCCTGTATAACACAAAACATAAAAAGTTTTGAAAAAGCTTTTTTCCTTCTCTATAAAATAAATAATTGTAGGCAATAAATAGATGGCAAAAACACCAATACCGCCAATGATAACACGAGTATTCATTGAGGCATCAAAGAGTGTCGAAATATTAAAAAGCAATATTGACGCAACTGTAATAGCTATTTGGATTTGAAATTGCCTTTTTGCATGTGTTTTAATGAGCGACAGCATTGCAATGGTTTCAAAGCAACAGGCGCCAAAAATCATAGAATTGGCAATATTGATAGAGGCAAAGTCTGGGATGATATTTCGTAGAAGGGCCAATATCCAAGCAAGAGTCAGCATTAATTTACCTAATCCAAACCATTTTAATATTTTTTTGTTATCACTATTGGCATATGAAAAAGAAAAACTGAAAATGAGGAGGCAGGTAAAAAAATTACCCCAGAAATAAAGCAGAAAAATGGTTTTTGGATCTACTGGTAAAAGTTCAAACATTAAAAGGATTTTGCTTTTTGGAAATCGATTTTACAAATATATAAATAAACTAAACATTTAGACCAGAGTTGGTGCTTCAAGAGCTGTGTTTCTGCATATTTAACAATTAGTTTTCTTTAGAATTGTTCCTGTTTTTTTAAATTTACATAAAGTTAAATTATTCAAAAAAGGAAATAATTAAAAGAAAGAATTAAATTACATATTGAATGATTTCTTAGATTTGTAAAAAGTACCACAAAACTCTTTGTTATGCCACTAATTGAACAATCAGAATATAATTCTCCTTCGATTATTCATCGCAACAGGCATGTTTCTACCATTTATGCTGCCTTGATAAAAAAGTTCGAAGTGCCTGAATATACAAGAGAAAAGCATGAATTGAGTGACGGAGATTTTATCAACATCGATTATATTTTAAATGATTCTAAGAAAGCGGTTATTTTGTGCCACGGTTTAGAAGGTGATTCTCGCAGAACGTATAATAACAGCTGTGCGGCTTATTTTCTGCAGAAAGATTTTTCGGTTTTTGCTTGGAACAATCGTACTTGCGGAGGAGAAATGAATCGTCTTCCGAGATTGTATCATCATGGAGCTGTTGACGATCTTGATGAAGTGGTTCGATTTGCTTTGAGTAAAGGGGTTGAAGATGTTTATTTAATAGGATATTCAATGGGAGGCGTTCAGCTTCTTAATTATCTCGGCTGGACAAAAATCGATCAGCGTATAAAGGCAGCGGTTTCTATTTCGGTGCCAACTCATATTGCTACAAGTGCAGAAGTGCTTAAGCAAGGTTTTAATAGGGTTTATCTAAAGAATTTTACAATAGATATTAAAAAGAAACTGAAATACAAAGCGGCGCAGTTTCCTGATTTTATCAACCGTGATCAAATTGATAATATTTCTACTTTTGATGAAGTCGATCAGTATTTTACGGCACCGCTTCACGGTTTTGCGAGCCGTGACGATTATTACGAACGTGTTTCTCCAGAGTTTTCACTTAAAAACATTACAACTCCAGTTTTAATAATTAATTCGTTAGACGATCCTTTTTTGGGCGAAAGATGTTATCCGAGAACTATTGCCAAAGACAGCGCCTATGTTTATCTGGAAACGCCTAAGTATGGTGGGCATTGTGCTTTTCCGCTTCGTGATTCTGAATATTCTTATGCCGAGAAAAGAGCTTTTAAGTTTTTTGAATCTTTCAGATCAAACAATACTTTGGTTTAAAAAAAATTTATTCATCGCCAGAATTCTCAATTTCAGAAGGCGCTTTTTTTCTAATGCTGGTACTCAGATAAAAAAACAATCGTATCGTATGATTCATGTCATATTGATATCCGGTATATTTTTGCTGATAGACATTCATATAGCCAAAATCGTAGCTCCATTTCGGATTAATATTTTTTTTGATTCCGATGAAAAAACGGTTTTGATCAAAAGTATTGTAGACAACTTCTTCTCCAAAATGCAGCAAAATCTCATCTGAAAGAACCATTTGCGGCCACGATTTTTTATCAGAAATTCGGAAAGTGAAACTCATCAGATAGCGAATTCGATTGGTAAAACGCCAATCGCCGCTGGGTTGATCATTGACTATTTTTTCCTGCCAGCGCTGTTCATTTCGTAAACGCTGTAAAATGCTAACATTTCCAAATTTTGTATTTAACTGTGCTTGTTGATAAATCCTGTTTTCATCAGAAAAAGTGCTCCAATCTGGATTTGACGGAGCAAGCCACATATGCGCATATCCTAGATTCAAGGAAATATTTGAATTTGGAATATAGCTGATACCTCCTCTTATAAAATAAAAACTCGGGTCGGAGACAAAATCATTCCGTCTGATATGGAAATCGCCAATCACGCCCCAATGGTCTGCAAATTTGGTAACAGTATTTATAGAAACCCAGGTTTGAAGCTGCTGGTTAATTTCTTTTTCCTGTCCTTGTCCAAATACACTTATAGAAAGCAAGAAAATCAGGATTCCGATAAAATATGTCTTCATAAAAAGCACGATAGAAATTAATTAAAAAAGGTAAATTTCTTTAAAATCGGTAATAAGCAATCAATTGTTAGAGTAAAGATATTCTTTTTTAACGAGAAATTATATCGTATATTTAAGTTTTAATTTGTTTTATATCAGGTTTTTATGTGTTTTGAATCAAGAAGTTGAATACGTTAAACAAAATTTTTAATCAAATGATTAAAAATTTTGTTTAACGTATTTATAAAAAACTTAAATTTGCCTTTAAAAATAATAAATATGAGTGCTTCAGCATCTGAGAAAAAAGATTCTTCTACAGAAGAAAAGATAAAAACAGCAGCTAAAACTGTTTTTTATAAAAAAGGTTTTGCAGCAACGCGAACGAGAGATATTGCTGAGGAAGCAGGTTTGAATCTTGCTTTGCTTAATTATTATTTTAGAAGCAAGGCTAAACTTTTTGAAATCATAATGGCAGAAACTTTTTCTGGTTTTATAGGAAGTATGAAAGTGATTTTGGATGATGAGAAAACTTCTTTGGAACAAAAAGTAATAACTATTGCCGAGCGATACATTGATTTTATCACCGTAGAACCTGAAATTCCAACCTTTATTTTAACTGAAATTCGTAATAATCCAGAAGAACTTTTAAAAAAACTGCCCATTAAAGAAATCGTAAATGATTCTGTTTTTATTAAACAATTTCAAGAAGCAGTTCAAAATAAAGAAATAACAGAGCCTAATCCGTTGCATTTTTTGATGAATCTGTTGGGGTTGGTCGTTTTTCCATTTATAGTCAAACCTATTATTATGGGAAGCAGAAATCTGGAGACAGAACAGTTTCATGCGCTAATGCAAGAGCGCAAGAAAAAAATTCCGATCTGGATCAATATGATGTTTAAAGCCTGATACTAACCAGAAGTTAATTTATACTGTAATGAGAAGGAAATTATACTTTAAATATATTGGAATCTTGTTTTTTATAACAGCTCAAGCTCAGACTTTGACAATTGACCAAAGTTATCAGTTGGCTGTTGAGAATTATCCTTTAATAAAACAATATGAACTTATTGAAAAAAGTAAAGAATATACTTTGAGTAATGCCAATAAAGCTTATCTGCCTCAAATAAGTCTAACCGCAATTGAAGGATACGTTTTTGGAGATTTTCCGACTTTGGGAAGTTCAGGAAACGACAGCAAATTTAAGTTTATTGGTCTCGGGCAAGTCAATCAGACTATTTGGGATGGAGGCGCTACTAAAACGCAGAAAAAGATTATTGAGGCATCTTCAAACGCAGATAAAGCTTCTGTAGAAGTTTCGCTTTACGATTTACGTTCTCGAGTAAATCAGCTTTATTTTGGCGTATTGCTTATTGACGAGCAATTGAAACAGCTTCAAATTCAAAATGCCATTATTGCCAATAATATTGATAAGGTTAAAAAACTTCATGAAAATGGTTTGGCATATAAAACGGATGTTGATGAAATGAAAGCCGAACAGCTAAATCTTAGCAGACAGAAAAAAGATTTTGAATATACTAAGAAAGGTTATCAAACGATGCTTTCTTATTTGATAGGGAAAAACATCAGTCAGGAAAAATTTGGAAAACCTTTTAATTCTTCTAGTCTAGACACTATTATCAAACGTCCAGAACAATTGCTTTTTGCTAGTCAGCGCAATCTGGTAAATGCACAATCCGAAATGCAGAAAGTAAGTCTTATGCCTAAAGTTGGATTATTGGGTGCAGGCGTAGTTTTGGCACCTGGAATTAATTTGGGAACCAATAAAATTTCTACTGTTGGAGTTGCAGGAGTAAGTGTTGGCTGGGATATAAAGGGATTGTATAAAAATTCAAACGAAAAACAGCTGACACAGCAGAATTTGAAAAAAATAGAAGTTCAAGAAGAGACCTTTTTATTTAATACTAGATTTCAGATGAATCAAAAAACGGCTGATATAGAACGACAGAAAGCTATTTTGAAAGATGATGATGAAATTGTAAAACTTCGTCAGACTATTCGCGAAGGATATCAGCTGAAATACGACACTGGAGCAGGCCCACTAATAGATTTATTGAATGCGACAGAAAAAGAAGGAAACGCGCGAGCAGAAAAAGCCTTGCACGAAATTCAGTTGCTTATGGCAGAATACGAGTATCAAACAATCAAAGGAAATTAACACTTATACACTATGAAAAAGATAACGCTTTTATATTTTCTTATTCCAGCAATATTCATGTTTTCATGCAATAATAAAGAAAATGATTTTGATGCTTCGGGGTCTTTTGAAGCTGTTGAAACCATTCTGTCAGCAGAAGCAAACGGTCAAATTTTACAATTGAATGTAGAAGAAGGTCAGCAATTAGAAGCAGGACAAAAAGTAGGTTTTATAGACAGTACACAGCTTGCGATAAATAAAATGCAATTACGCCAGAATGAAAAAGCAATTCTGAGCGGAAAACCACACATAGAAATTCAGACTGAAAGTTTAAAACGACAGCTTGATAATGCCATTTTAGATCGTAATAGAACTGAAAAATTAGTAAAAGGCGGAGTAGCTTCTCAAAAACAATTGGATGATATAAATTTTAAAGTTGCCGCTTTACAGGCTCAGATAAAGGCTCAGAAAAGTTCGTTGGAAACTACAAATGAAAATTTGACTCAACAAGGAAATACAGTTGGAGTTCAGCTAAAAGGAATTGAAGATCAATTGAGTAAAAGCGTAATTGTAAATCCGATAAAAGGAACTGTTTTGGCAAAATATGCAGAACAGTATGAAATGGCTGTAATTGGAAAACCATTATACAAAATTGCCAATCTAGAAACACTTGATTTGAGAGCGTATATAACAGGAACGCAACTGCCTCAAGTTAAAATCGGTCAGCAGGTTAAAGTGCGCATTGATCAAGGCGAAAAGAAACACAAAGAATATCAAGGTACAATTGCTTGGATTTCAAACAAATCTGAATTTTCTCCAAAAACAATTCCGACCAAAGATGAAAGAGCCAATTTGGTTTACGCCATAAAAGTACGAGTGAAAAACGATGGCTATCTGAAAATTGGCATGTACGGAGAAGTGCTTTGGACCAAATAAAACAATAGTTTATGCCTGCAGTTACATTAAAAAATATTACTAAAAAATATGGTGATTTTGTCGCTGTTGATGAGGTGTCTTTTGAGGTGAAGAAAGGAGAACTTTTTGGGTTAATTGGTCCTGATGGTGCTGGAAAAACTTCTATTTTCAGAATCTTAACGACATTGCTACTTGCCGATAGCGGAACTGCTTCTGTTGAAGGACATGATGTTGTAAAAGAGTTTCAGCAAATTAGGAATAAGGTAGGCTATATGCCTGGAAAATTCTCCTTATATCAGGATTTGACAGTAAAAGAAAATCTCGAGTTTTTTGCTACTATTTTTGGAACTACAATTGAAGAAAACTATGATTTGATTAAAGATATTTACGATCAGATAAAACCTTTTAACGACAGACGTGCTGGAAAACTTTCTGGAGGAATGAAGCAAAAATTGGCATTATGTTGTGCCTTGATTCATAAACCTGAGATTTTATTTTTGGACGAACCCACAACAGGTGTTGATGTAGTTTCAAGAAGTGAATTTTGGGAAATGCTGGCAAAACTTAAAAAGCAAAATATCACAATAGTAGTTTCGACTCCGTATATGGACGAAGCAAAATTATGCGATCGAATTGCGCTTATCCAAAACGGAAAAATAATGACTGTCGATGAACCGCAGCAAATTATAAACAGTTTTCCAAAGCCGATTTTTGCTGTAAAAGCAAAGAATATTTATAAGCTTTTGCAAAATCTTAGAACTGAAAAAGAGGTGGAGAACTGTGATGCCTTTGGAGAATTTCTTCATCTTACTTTGGTTACAGAAAAGGCAGATGAAGAGAAAGTTCAAACTATCGTTCAAAAATACAATCCCGAAGATTTAGAAGTAAAAAAAATAGAGCCAACAATTGAAGACAGTTTTATTCGTCTAATGCGGGAACAAAATCATTTGAATGAACCAAAAGAAATGCTGAATGGAAAATAAAGCTATAGTTTGTAAAGACCTAACGAAACAGTTTGGTGATTTCAAAGCGGTTGACAAAATTAGCTTTGAAGTGAGCGAAGGCGAAATTTTTGGATTTCTAGGAGCAAATGGTGCTGGAAAAACAACCGCTATGCGCATTCTCTGCGGACTTTCTTTTCCAACTTCTGGAGAAGCCAGTGTAGCCGGTTTTGATGTGTACAAACAACAGGAAAAAATCAAGAAGAATATTGGTTATATGAGTCAGAAGTTTTCGTTATATGATAATCTGACCATTCTAGAAAATATTGAATTTTTTGCCGGTGTGTATGGAGTTTCAAGACCTGAAATAAAGGAAAGAAGCAAGGATTTGATTTTGACTTTAGGTTTAGAAAAAGAAGCCAAAAAACTGGTTGGTGGATTGCCTTTAGGATGGAAACAAAAACTGGCTTTTTCTGTTGCGGTATTTCATCGTCCTAAAATTGTATTTTTAGACGAACCCACAGGCGGTGTTGACCCAATAACAAGACGACAGTTTTGGGAAATGATTTATCAGGCAGCAGCTGACGGAATTACGGTTTTTGTGACCACTCATTATATGGACGAAGCCGAATATTGTGATCGAATCAGTATTATGGTTGATGGACATATAGCCGCAATAGATTCTCCTTCGGCCTTAAAAAACCGCTTCAATGCTGTTTCTATGGATGCCGTTTTTTATGAATTGGCGCGAAATGCCCAAAGAACATCAGATTAGTATGAAAAGATTATTGGCTTTTATTCGAAAAGAATTTTATCATGTTTTCAGAGACCAAAGAACGCTGCTGATTCTCTTTGGACTTCCTGTTGTGCAGATTATTCTTTTTGGTTTTGCTTTGAGCAGCGAAGTCAAGAATATCGGAATTGCCATTCAGGATAATTCACACGATATTCATACCGAAAAAATGATTCGAAAGATAGAATCCAGTTCTTATTTTCATGTAGAAAATCCAATCTTGAATTACACTGATATTGAGAACAGGTTTAAAGATGGAAGCATAAAATGTGCAGTTATTTTTCCGTCCAATTTTGGCTCTGATGCGCAACGTCTTGGAGGAGCAAAAATTCAGGTGATTGCAGATGCATCAGATCCCAATACGGCAACAATTGTGACCAATTATTTAAATGCCATTATTAGAGATTATCAGCAGGAATTAAATCCGACTGCGAAGTTAAATTATCAAATAGTTCCAGAATTAAGACAGCTTTATAATGAACAGCAGAACGGTTCGCTTAACTTTATTCCCGGCGTAATTGCCTTGATTTTTATGATTGTAAGTACAGCTTTGACTTCTGTTTCTGTTGTACGAGAAAAAGAACTTGGAACTATGGAAATTTTGCTCGTGTCGCCTTTTAAACCCATTATGGTTTTAATCGCAAAAGCAATTCCGTATTTAGTGCTTTCCATAATTAATTTTGTTATTATAATATTTCTTTCAGTATATCTGCTAGATGTCGAGATTAAAGGAAGTTTTCTGCTCCTTTTTGCAGAAAGCATTTTGTTTATCATCACTTGTCTTTCTCTCGGTTTGCTTATTTCAAATGTAACCGATTCGCAACAGACTGCTATGCTAATATCCATGATGGGAATGATGCTTCCGACTTTACTACTTACAGGATTTATGTTTCCGTTAGAAAACATGCCTTGGATATTTCAAGCTATTTCGCATTTAATTCCGTCGCGCTATTATTACATCATTGTAAAAGCTGTTATGCTCAAAGGTTTAGGTTTTTCATACATCTGGAAAGAAACTCTAATATTGGCCGGAATGACAGTTTTGCTGCTAACAGTCTCTTTGAGAAAATTTAAAATTAGATTGTCATGAAAGTACTGCGTTTTATATTACAGAAAGAATTTCGCCAGATATTTCGAGATAAGACGATATTGGCCATGATGTTTTTTGTTCCGATTTTTCAGCTCATTATTTTGCCTTTGGCAGCTAATTTTGAAGTGAAAAGTGTGAATATTGTTTATGTGGATCACGATCATAGTTCGTATTCTCAAAAGTTAATTAATAAAATCGGTTCTTCAGGATATTTCCATATTGTTGGAACTCCATCTTCTTATCTCGAAGGCTTGAAATTTATTGAAAGAGCAGATGCTGACTTGATTTTAGAAATTCCTTCTGGATTTGAACGAAACCTGATAAGAGAAGGCAGTCAGAAAGTAAATATCGCCGCAGATGCCATTAACGGAACGAAATCCAATATCGGAAATGCTTATTTAAATGTTGTGCTGGCCGATTTTAGCAATGATTTGGATATACGGTTTAAATTGCCACCACAATCGGCTTCTGTTTCGCCATCCTTAATTACTTTAAATAGTATAAATTGGTACAATCCGAGAGCAGAATATAAATACTATATGGTTCCTGGAATTCTAGTTTTATTGCTCACTTTGATTGGAGGATTTATTACGGCATTGAATATTGTAAAAGAAAAAGAAATTGGTACAATTGAACAGATTAATGTAACGCCAATTCAGAAATGGCAATTTATTCTGGGTAAACTTATTCCTTTTTGGATTGTCGGAATGATCGTATTTACAGTTGGTCTTATTGTAATGTATTTGATTTATGGAATATTTCCGCAAGGCAGTTTCTTAGTCTTATATCTTTTTGCAGGAGTTTATCTGACTGCTTTGTTAGGATTAGGACTTTTGATTTCAACATTTGCCGATACGCAATTGCAAGCTATGTTTATTGCCTTTTTCTTTATGATGATTTTTATGCTCATGAGCGGTTTCTTTACCAGTACCGACAGCATGCCGAATTGGGCAAGAACCATTTCAGAATTTACTCCTGTAACGCATTTTATAAAAGTGGTTCGGCTTATTGTTTTAAAAGGAAGTGGCCTGCAAGAAGTTGGAAGGGAGCTTTTATACTTATTTATTTTTGCAATTGCCTTGAATGCTTTGGCGATTTATAATTACAGAAAGACAAATTGAATGAATTTAGGACTTTGTTTTTATCAAAAGTAAGCGCTTCCTCAGTAAGAAATATTATGGAAAAATATTTAAAATGATATTTTTTTTGATTTTATATTGTAAGGATAAAACTATAAGTGTTTGATGTATGTTCTTGTTTTTTAGTGTATTATCTTTTTCTGTTTGCGTGTTGTTACTTCGTAGTACGGGAAACCGTAATTAATTCATAATTAAAAAGATTACTTTTGTTTTTTAACATGGAAATAATTACATCTTATGTCCCCAAATAAGTTTATTTTTTTCTTTTTATTATTCTTATCGGTATCCTATTCACAGACTAAACGTGCTGCTGTTATGGTTAATGCCAGAGCACAAAAAGATAAAATTTTAGTTCGCTGGGCTGTTAATTCTGCAGCAGAATGGCAGAAAGCAAATAAAAAAGGATTTATAATTACCAGAACCACCGTTTTACGTGATGGTAATGTGTTACCTAAACCTGAAAAAACACTTCTTACTTCTAAACCATTAACTCCTGAACCATTAGATTCTTGGATTGATTTTGTTCAAAAAGACAATAATGCAGCAATTATTGCGCAATCTATTTACGGTGATAGTTTTGAAGTGACAGATGCCAAAGAAGGTGATTTGTCAAGAATAGTTAATATGGCAGATGAATTGGATCAGCGTTATACTTTTGCGTTGTATGCCGCAGATATGAGTTTTGAAGGAGCAGTAAAAGCAGGCTGGGGCTACGTTGATACTAATGTTAAACCGAATGAAGTATATGCTTACCAGGTAAGCGTTTCTGAAAGTCCACAAGTAAAAGAATCGTCTTATATGATTGGTTTAAAAGACTACTCTGTTTTGCCGGCTCCAACAGATTTTATTGCAGTTCCCGACGATAAAAAAGTATTGCTTTCTTGGGATTATGAAACCTTCAAAAGAATCTATACTTCGTTTATGGTAGAGAAATCTTCTGATGGAATTAATTACGCGCCAATCTCAAATACGGCGATTGTTAATTTGAATGATAAAGACGACCATCCGTCTAAAAATATGTATTTTGTAGATACACTTAGTGTCAACGATAAAGTCTACCATTATAGATTGTACGGAATAACTTCATTTGGAGAAAAAGGAGAATTTACAAAACCCATAACAGCAACTGGGATTGCCGCTATCGTAACTGTAGCTAGACTTGTAGACTACAATATTATAAACACCAATGAAGTAAATCTGGAATGGGATTATCCTGTAGCATCAGAAGGTTTTATTCAAGGTTACGAAATTAATTTGGCGAATAATGATAAAGGACCTTATAAGGTTGTATCTAAACTTATCCCGCCATCACAAAGAAAACTCAATTTTAAGGAAAATCTCTATCCCTCAAATTATTTTACAATTTCGGTTGTTGGAAAAAATAATCAGAGATTAACTTCTCAAAGCATGCTTGTGCAACCTGTCGATTCTATACCGCCAGCCAAACCAATTGGCCTAGAAGGAGTAATTGATAGTCTTGGAACGGTACGACTGAAATGGAAGCCAAATCTAGAAAAAGATTTACGCGGATATCGAATATTAAAAGCAAACACCGAAGGTGAGGAGTTTGTAGATATTTACCATCAATCTTACATTGGAACTGAGTATAAAGATAGCGTGAGCTTAAAAATGACCAATAGCAAAGTCTACTATAGAATTGCTGCTGAAGATATGCGTTTTAATGTTTCAGAACCATCTGATATTTTAATTTTAGATAAACCCGATAAAATTCCGCCAGCAGCTCCAATTTTCAAGGATTATGAAAATAAAGATGGAAAAGTACACTTAAAATGGATACGAAGCTATAGTGAAGATGTAGTAGGCTACAGTCTGAGAAGGAGAGAAAAAGGACAGGAAAAGTGGTTGGAAATAAAACAGATTAATGATACTATTCAGGAGTTCACAGATGATAGAGTAGAGAATAGAAAGATATATCAATATGCCATTTTAGCTAAGGATAAAAGTAATCTTTGGTCATCATTAGATCATTCTACCATAACAGTGAATGTGTTAGACTTTACACCGGTAAAAGTTATTACATTCTTGCAGGGAACCGCTGACAGAGAAAACAAAAAAATTCTCCTTTCTTGGGATTATGCAAAAAATAAAGGCAAGATTTTAGGACTTAGCATTTATAAAAATGAGAAAGGGATTCCGCCCTCTTTATGGAAGGAATTAAATGGGGATGTTTTTACTCTAGAAGATAAAAACCTAAATATTAATAAAGAATACGAATATCATTTAGTTCCAAATCTAGAAAGTGATAGTCCTGCCAAAGCAGAGACTTTAACGGTTATTTATTAAGCCTATGAAAAAAATTTACTTATTAGTTGTTTTATTGTTTTCGGGGTTTGGATTTGCACAGGTAAATTTGACTGGGAATGCTACATATGCATTAAAAATTAGTGGTGAGGTAGGTGCAGATGGAAGCTCTTGTGGAAATAATGTTACAAGAGGTTTGCAATGGATCGCTTCAAATGATATAAATAATAACCCCAAAACAATAGTTCAGGGAACTGCTTCATATCCAAACAACGGACACGGATTAACTGCACAGACATTTGATCCTGCAATTGTTTATTTTACAGATACTGATAAAATAAAAGAACTCTTTATTGGAACTACAAAAAGAGATCGAGGAACTACAGGCTGTAAAGATGTGCAATATAGTACTGCTACTATTCCTGTTACCACAGATAACTTTAGCCAAAATTTCGTTTTTTCAGATTTAGCATTGAACCAATCAGGGAATGTTCAAGTAGACGTATATCCTATAATTAATTTAGTTAATCCAAATACCCTGAATAATATTATTGGTACCGAAAGCTCAATTAATGTACCCGCAATTTCGGGCATTAAGAATGAATATTTTAATTGGATGTATCATATTGAGGGAGAGCAAGATCGTATTAGATTTGGTTTTGGATGGCGTATGGTAGACAAGTGGAGAAGTTTACCAGCAGCTTATCAGGGTAGAAATGAATTAAATATACTATGTAAAGACTTTTTACCTTATGAAGCAGTTGGTAAAAAAATATGGTTAAGAGCTAATACGAATGGAAGTACAGTTGAATTACTTTATGTAAAATCTGCGCCACATATTTTGTCAGTAGAACCTATACAAACAAGTTGTTTTGATACCAATGATGGAAAAGTAAAGATAAACTTTAGTAGACCTTTGGATGATGGGGAAATTTTATCGCTTGATTTTGATGGAGTGAATGGAACAGATGTTCCTAACATTACTAAAGATGGAGTTCTTGACGGAAAAAAGTTAGAAGCTGATAATTCCTATACAGTTAAAAATTTAAACAAAGGTTTAACAACTCTTAAATTGCTGGGGTATTTTCAGCAAGGTGCTTTTAAGGCTAATACCTATGTAATGGATCCTCAGCATCAAACGAGTTTCACCATTACTTCTCCAGCACCCGTAGATTTTTCTCTTGACAAGAGAGATATTAATTGTCATGGAGGATCAGATGGTGAAATTTATATAACAGCTACAGGAGGAATTGATAATGGCATTTATCAATATTCAAAAGATGGAGGCGTAACTTGGGTCTCTTTTTTAAATAGTGACAAAACTACGATAAGTAATCTTGGTCTTGGAGAATATTTTATTAAAGTTAGAAAAATAATAGATGTTGATGACGAGATAGGCTGTATAGCAAAAACACCACAGGATAAAGATAAAGTATTATCAAAACTAATTGAGCAGCCCTTAAGCCCTCTTGCTCTTTCAAGTAAAGTACTTCTTAGTGACCCTACTTTTTATAAAGCAGAAGATGGTAAGGTTATAGTTTCAGTAAAAGGTGGTTCTCCTATTGATGGGAATAGCTATTCTTATGAATGGAGAAATGAAAAAAATGAAAAAATTGCTTCCGAAAAATCTGAAGGAGAATTTTTCGATGGAATATTTACAATTACACTTCAAAAAGTTCCTGAGGGAACGTACACATTGACAGTAACTGACAAATTTAATTGTGTATTAACACCAAAACCTGTTGGTATTTTAGACGATCCTGACCCTATTGAAATTAAACTGAAAATTAGACAGAATATTTTTTGTAATTCAGCAAATTTAGGCGAGAAAGGACTTGAGGATGAGACTTTAGCTGCCAATGGAAGTTTAGTAGCTTTAGTTAAAGGAGGAAAAGTATTAGAAGGATCAGCTAATAAAGGCTTACCGTATTATTTTTACTGGAAAAAGCAAGTTTCTAAAGATGTTTGGGAAGATTTAGAAATAAATGATTCAATAGCAGTTGACCTTCCTCAAGGGACTTATTCTGTCAATGTCAAAGATGCTAACGAAATTATGCATGGAACATATACCATAACTGAGCAGACGCCTGTAGATGTTGAGCAGACGCTTATAGAACCAGACGAATTAAAAGTTGAAATTACTTTTGGAGGTGTTTCTTGTTTTGACGGTACAAACGGCTGGGCTAAGGCGAGTATCAAAGATGCAAAATCGACTTATAAGTATACTTGGTACGGACCAGATCATAATGGGGTTTTAGGAGAAGAAATAACGAAATTAAAAGTAGGAACTTATTACGTAAATGTTGTAGATACAAAAAAAGGTTGTTTTGTAAGAGATAGTATTGTCATAAAAGGACCAGATGAAGAAGTAAAAATTAATTACTCAACCATTTCAACTCCTACTTTTTCAGGAGCAAGTAATGGAAAAATTGTAGCTCAGATTACTGGAGGAACAGCATTTGACCCAGCAAAGAATAATGGCAGATTGTATGATTACGAATGGACAAATAAGGCGGGAGATATTCAAAATCCAACTGCCGAAATAGTAAACGGAATTTATACCATTACTTTAGACAATGTGCCAGCAGATATTTATTCTTTAACTATAACAGATAAAAATTTCAATGAAGCTGCGGGACAAGTTGTTAATTGCTCTGTTTTAAAATCTGAAATAAAACTGACAGAACCAGATCCTTTAAAGGTAGTTTTTGAAGTTGTTAAGACTATTTCGTGTAATGCTAAGAATGAATATGGAAATAAGGCAGATGCAAATCCAAATGATGGACAGCGTGACGAATCTCAAGATGGAGTATTGAAAGCACATGTAACAGGAGGAACTCCACTTGAATTACAAACGAATAAGGGACTTCCGTATTTCTTTTATTGGAAAAAACAGGAAGATGGTGGGACATGGAAAGATTTGGAAATACAAAATCCTACAATTTCAAACCTTTCTTATGGAAATTATGCCCTGAATGTCGAAGATAGAAATGGCGTTATTTTAGGCACTTATACAGCAGGAAAATGGGTGGCAAAAGATTCAATTCAGTTTATGGACCAACCTCCAGTTTTATCAGTAAAGATCGATAAAGGAGATGTTTTTTGTAATGGAGGTAATGACGGATGGGCAACTGCAACTGCAGAAGGTGGAAGTGGAGATTACAAGTACGTATGGTCTAATGAAGTTGAATCGGATAAAAATACCATTCTAAAAACGGGGACTTATTGGGTAATCGCAACAGATAAAAAAGGCTGCACAGCTTATGCCGAGGTTTTTATTGATGAACCTAAAAAACCGCTTGCTATAAACTACAAAGAAGTTTTTAATCCGACCTTCTATAAAGCAACAAATGGGAAAATTGTAGTTGAAGTTACAGGTGGAACTATATTTAAAGATAACACCTATTGGTTTGAATGGAAAAATAGTAAAGGAGTAGTGCAAACGGCAACTACAACTAGTTTTGCAAATGATATTTATACTATTTTCTTAGAAGGACTTGGCGAAGAAACGTATACTCTGACCGTTCGTGATGCTAATTACAATCTGGCAACAAATAAAGCAAGCTGTACAGTAGCAAATGTAGTTACAGAATTAGAAGATCCAGATCCGCTTGAGGTTACTTTTGAGGTAATTCGCGGTGTTTCTTGTAACGTAAGTAATGAATTTGGAAATGAAATTGATGCTAATCCGCAAGACAGCCAAAGAGATGAATCTCAAGATGCTATTTTAAAAGCACATGTTACAGGAGGGATTCAGCTTCCAGCAGAAAAAAATAACAGATTGCCATACTTCTACACTTGGAAGAAAAAACAAAAAGACGGTTCATGGACACTTTGGAATAATACAGGTGACACAGCAGAATATCTTTCAGAAGGAACTTATGCGCTAAACATTGAAGACGCCAACGGTATAAAATTAGGAACTTATGTAAATAACGTTTTGGTTAAAGAAATAGATGCTGAAAAGTATATTCCGCAGCCAGATCAATTGAAATTAAGCTTTACCAAGTTTGATGTGGGCTGCACAACCGGTGATGACGGATGGGCAGAAGCGCATGTAACAGGAGGGACTCCACCTTATACCTACGAGTGGACCAATGGAGAAACTACTCCTAAAATAGAAAACATTACAACCAACAATTATTTTGTAATCGTAACCGATGATAATGGATGCGTGGTTCAAGGAAGCATTTTTGTGGGAGATCCTAATGGAATATTAACTACAGAAACAGTAAAAAATCCAACTTGTTTTCAAGGAAATGATGGATCGATAGAGCTTAATGTTACTGGTGGAAACTTGCCTTATTCATATTTATGGAATACAGGCGCAGTTACCAAAGATTTAAATAATCTTACCGCTGGTAACTATGAAGTTACAATTACCTGTCCAGATTGCTGCGTTTACAAAAAGAGATTTGTTTTAAAAGATCCAGAACCTGTTATTGTCAACGTTGGAAAAGATAGAACTTTATGTATTGATCAAAGTTTAGATTTAGATGCTACGATTAAAGATCCTCTTGCAAAATACAACTGGACATCTACCAATGGATTCACTTCAAATGAAGCAAAAATCAATGTGTCAAAAGCGGGAACTTATCATGTAAAAGTGACTACGGCTTTAGGCTGTATTGGCGAAGACGATGTTGTAATTAAAACGAGTCAGATGGCTATCAGCGCAGAATTTTTATTGAGTTCTCAAGCGTATTTAGACGAAGAAGTAATTTTGGTTAATACGAGTAATCCTTTTGGAGAAAGTACAGACTGGGTTGTCCCGAATGGAGTAAAAGTTGTAGAACAAAAGGAAAAATACATCACCTTAAAGTTTGATGCAATTGGCGTTTATTCAATTGGTTTGAAACAGACACAAGGCGAATGTTATGCAGTATATACCAAAAATATTACGGTTGAACAACGTAGCACAATGCCAAGTACCGAAACTGCGTCGCAATTTATTATAGATTTTATTGTAACCCCAAATCCGAGCAATGGTAATTTTAAAGCAATTGTAAATTTAGAAAACATTAGTGGCATAAATTTAAGATTGTTCTCGTCTTCCGGACAAAATACGATGATTCAAAAGCAAGAATCAGGAAAGAAAAAGTACGAAGTAGATTTTAATACTTCATTACAATCTGGAGTATACATAATTGTATTAGAAACGGGACAACAAACATTGGTTAAAAAAATTATCATCAATTAAAAAATGAAGAACCTTTTCCATAACATATATTTCTTTGTTCTATTTCTGTTTTTTAATGCAGTTGGATATGCACAATTATATCCAGTTCAATTAACACCAGTATTCAATAGTCCATATAGTGTCAAAATATCCGATTATGCTACAAGCATGGATACTAAGATGCAATTATTGATTAATCCCACCGATATTTCGATATCGCAGAGAAGAGTACGCTTAAAACTGTACATACAAGGTAACGGATTAAATATTCAAACCTCTGATTATGCTCAGGAACAAAGACCAATATATATTAATGGTGGAGAACTTCAAACGTTAACCAATGTTGATATTGCATCGCTTTTTAGATTAGAAAATCTTCAGGGAATTACTCCGGCGCAATATGCCAATCCTTTGCCGGAGGGAATGTACAATTTCTGTTTTGAGCTATACGATTTTGTAACCAATCAGAAAATATCGCAGAAAAGCTGTGCCAATTTATATCTGATATTAAATGATCCGCCAATATTAAATACGCCTCAGAAAAACGAACAAATCGCGGCAACGGAGTTTCCTAATATTCTTTTTACTTGGACGCCACGCCAGATTAATGCGACAAACGTATCGTATAAATTTGAACTGAAACAGCTTTTGGATCCAACATTAGATCCACAGATTGGGTTTCAAATGTCGCCAACTTTATATGAAGAAACCTTATTTGGTACAGCTCTTTTATATAATTTAAGCATGCCTATTCTTACTCCAGGACTACGCTATGCTTGGAGAGTTAGAGCGATTTCAACAACCGGGCTTTCAGAAAATTCCATTTTTAAAAATGACGGATATAGCGAGATATATTCCTTTAAATACACTGCCTCTTGTGCTGCGCCAACATTTTTGTTAAGCGAAAGCCAAACCTCCAAAAGTGTAAAAATTACTTGGGAAGGAATACCAGAACATACCCGCTATCAAGTACAGTACAAAAAACAAGGTGTTCGTAATGCACAATGGTTCTCTTCAAATAGTTTAAACAAACAAAGTTTAATAACCAATCTAGAGCCAGGAGTTACCTATGAATTTAGAGTTGGATCAAGCTGTGATCCAGCAGAAGATGGGATACAATCGTTTACCTACTCCAATACAAGTACTTTTACTACACCTACGGAAACCAGTGGTGTTCCTGCTTACAATTGCGGTATTGTGCCTCAGATAAATATTCAGAATCAAAAACCGCTTACCAATTTAATTCAGAGCGAAACGTTTAAGGCGGGCGATTTTCCTGTAACTATTTTAGAACTGCAAGGCGAAAACAGTCCGTATTCTGGACGAGGATATATTGTTGTGCCTTATTTGGGAGATACTAAAATTGCAGTTGAGTTTAATAGCATTGTAATCAATACCGATTATCAATTGATAAGTGGTATTGTGGAGACGAGTTATAATCCGGATTGGAAGAATATTACAGATACAGAAGATTTTACTGGTGAAGGAGAGGGAGGACAGATTGAAGAAACTGTTCCGTTTGTAATTAAGGATATTGTAATTAACCCAAATGGTGATATCCTTGTAAATGGTGTAGATGGTGAGCAGGTAACTATTCCAGGAGGAAAAGATACTGTAATTACAGATAGCGGTGTTAAAGATGAAAACGGAAAGGTCATTGTACCTCCAAAAGTTTATAACGTAGATAGTCAAGGAAATGGCAGTAATGAAGGTGTTACAAGTGCTCAAGGAGGAAAACCAACGCCAGAAAATACCGATGGTGTAGATAAAAACGGTCAGGCTACAGCATTTACTGCCAAAGGAGTTAGTATCATTTTTTCAAACAATGAAGACCCAAATAATGGCTCTAAGACTAAATACGCTTTTGACGTAATATCGGAAGGGGCATCTGCAACTTTGAAAAAGTTATACAAACAGGTTGATAACGTTGCCTTGCCATATAAAGCAGTTTTAAACGGTGATTCTGATACAATGTTGGCTACAGTAACTCTTACAGATGCCAAAATAAATCTGGATAGCATTGTTTTTAAAACGCAGAATGGAGCAAAAATTGACTTTAAAAGAAAAGATAAAGTTTTTGTGCTAACTGTAAAAGGAAATCAAAGTTATGCTGAAGAGCAGGTCTTAGCCACAATAAAACAAGGTGATAAATGGAAGGTTATTGGCGCTTTTATGCTGGTGCATATTTCACCAAAAAATGTTAATGTTGCCTTAGTGCCTACTTATGATATTTCAAAAGTTAAAGCTGATGCAATTATCTCAAGTACCCAGTCAATTTATGATAAAGTTGGAGTAAAAATTAATTTTACTAAAGAAAATGTACTAAAAATCGACAGCGTAGTTCCTGATGATGTAGATGAAATCCAAACTGAAAAAAATACACTAACATCAACCTATAGTTCAGAACAGCAAAGGATAAATGCTTTGTATCAAGGTTCAGCTTTTAGTTATGTGTTGTTTGTTACCGATAAAGCTTCAAGCAAAAAGCAGCAGGGGTATATGCGTTTGAATGGACAGTTTGGTTATGTGTTTAATTCAGCTGACGATAAAACACCTGCTCACGAGCTAGGCCACGGAATCTTTAGATTGGAACATCCTTTTGAAACTTATAAAACCTCAGAATCAGGTACTGATTTATTGATGGATTATGGATCAGGAACTGTTTTAAACCATCTGGATTGGAAACAGATTAATGATCCTGCCCTTAAATTGTATGCGTTTCAGAGTCAGAGTAGTGGGGAGTTTGCAAATTATGTGATAACCCCAGATTATCGAATTGTTAGTTTACCAACACCAAATAGTTTGATTTATGAGGCATGTAATTTTGATAGCAATAAAAAAGGACTATTGTATGGATTCAGTGAAAAAGGAATAGTCTATTGCTGGAAGGAAAATTACTATTATGAAAAAGATGGTAAGGCTAGATATTCTGGTACTTTGAAATATATCGAAAATATTGGAAAAGAGGATAAAGTGACTTTGTTTTTTGATATCGAACGTCCATGCCCATCAAAAGAGTTACATGTAACTTACGGAGAAATTAAAGACAAATTAAATACCGAAAAATTAAACAAATTTATTGATGATAATATTAGTAGAGCTTTGGATGTTCCATGTAATGCTAATACTGAAGGAGATGATATTAAAGGATTGATTGCCAACATCAAGATTTGTAGCGGTTCTTTATCAAGTATAAATTTTTCAGATGAAAATGCTAAAAAATATTTATCAGCGGATAATAGATTTGATTTGTTGAAATGTGTTTTGCATGGACCTGTTACAAATAATGAAGAAAATTTAATTATTAGAGTTTTGCAAACTGCTCCAGCAGAACAATCTAAAAGTTTGCTTAATCTTTTTGCTAAAGATCAAACTGGTATTTTAAAAAATATCCAAAATGGATTTCAATTAGGTAATTATAGAGAAATATATAGATTACTAACAAAAATTTATTACGAGGGTTCAGATCCGTTAGTTGTTAAAAATGAGATTGAGGAAATCAAAAAATTATATGATAATAAAAGTAAAAATGGAACAGTAAAAATTTCTTATTCCGATTTACCTCTAATAAAATCCGTTGTTTGGTTAAATAAGGGCTTTCTGGAACGACTTGTAGAATTTGATTTAAATAGTATTCATTTTTTAAATGATGAAGCAATATTTAATGATAAAGGAGAAGTAAGTTTTGAAACGGAATGGTCAAATTTACTTTTGAGTTCGGGGAATGCAAAATATACTAATATAAAACCGTTTAGTATTCTAAGCTTTAAATTGGTAAGTGATGAACCTAATTTGTCTGCAAAAAAAGGAGACATTCTATATGCACCAGCTTTTATGGTGCCCTTTTTGGTTAACGAAAAATTTAATAAAGAAGCGGCAGATGCAGTAAATGTTGCTGTAATTATTGGGACTGCTGGATCTGGTACACTAGTTGCAGGAGGTGCTACATCCGCTTGGGCAACATTTGACATTGCATTCTCAGCAACAGCCCTTACAGTTGATAGTTATCGATCACAAATAGAGGCAACAGAGTATGGAAAAACTTTTTTAAATGGCTGGGAAGTTTTCAATAAAGCTTTTATTGGGTATATGGCTTTAAAATTATCTTTTGCCACATTTAAATTTTCAATTAATACATTTAAAAATTCATGGCGTACATATAAAACCTCTGATGGTTTTGTTAATTTTAAATCTTTGAATCCATCTGCTGCAGGTCGTTTTGAAAATGAAATGGAAACCTTACTTAAGGAAGCGGAGAAGGCAGAAAAAGCAGAAGTTATTAGTAAAGCAGATGAAGTCGGGGAAGTTGCTGCCACGACTGAAAGTAAGTTGTGGACAGAGATTGATGAATTTGATGGGATTTTTAATGATAGAGAGGCGACATATTATGATGTTAGGGTAACATATCAAATTTATCGTGAAAGAGCCGGAGTCGCTATGTTAGATAAATCGTCTGTATTAGAATTCCATTTGAATATTCCTGAAATATTACAAAAACAAGGTATTGGAACAGAAATATTTAAAAGAGCAATTTCTGATTATTATCCACTAAAAGTTAAAGGATGGTGGAAGAAATTAGATATTTATTCAAAAGGAGAATCCGTTAATCTTACTGTATTTAGAGAAAAAATTGCAGCTGGAAAAACTCCTGCTGAAGCAGCGTTTGAAACACCAACAGGAAAAATATTGAAAGCAAATGGTTTTGATGGTGTTCCTGAGATATTCAAAAATGAGGCAGATGAGGTAATTATTTATTTTAACAGATCTGAATGAGAAAAGTTTATATTTTATCGGAGAGAAATAAAATTATTGAAATAGCGAAAGTTAATTCGGATAGATTTACTCTTTTAATCGAATTAATTCACTTAGATGTAAGTGATATTAATAACAATCAATTTTTTAATATAGAGTTTAATTTAAAAGATATTAAGAAAAGAATTATCGAATTATTAGATGAAAGATCAAACTTACCGTTAGATATCCCAAATTACATTGGAAGATTTAGCGAAGAAGAGATTTTTATCAATTTTGATTTTGAAGAAAGTTCATATAAGTTATGTACTACAGGTTTTGACAATAAAATTATATTTCTCTTGAACATATATATGTTTATGCGAGAAAATAATTTAATTGATAAAATGAAATGTAAGTTGTTGATAGTGAATAATACGAAGGAATTTAGAGATTGGCTTGATGAAAATCCCCTGTCTTAAAGAGAGTATCTTGCTCATAAGTACAAAGTGATATATGCAGATTGTATACGTTCATTGAAATAAAATAGCTACAGTTTTGTAAGAGATTGGAAAAGAGTACGAAGTCGGGAGACTTCTCATAGCGGGGTAATGGATTTGTAGTAGGTGCTAATCCAAGTTCATTATAATAAATAAGAAAAAAATGTTTGAAGTAAAGTATAAATTTGAGTTTTTCTGTTTTCCGATATGGATTAAGGAAACTAATAACGATCCAATATTTAGGAACATTTCTACGGATGATTTACCTATAAATATTGATTTAAAAGAACAAATTAAGAATTTGGATTCAATTTATCAATCTACATATAATGATGAATATCCTCCAGAACCGCTTAAAATGTCTTTAGAAGATGAAAATAATTTTTGCAACGAAGTAATTAGTTCAGCTTTAAAATTAAAAGAATCTTTACCTTATAATTATCAATTATTATTTGACATTTCTTATTGGCAAAATAGGGTAAATGAGAATATTGAAAAGGTAGACATAAAAGGTATTGAAAGTAATGAAAATATTATTTTGTCTAAGGATATTAAAATAAAATATGAAATCATTTCTCGTGGAGAAATGATTGTAACTTATAACAACAAATCAGTTCGAGTTACGGGAGAGCTTATTTTTGACCCACCAACATTTTGTGCTGATATAATTGCTTTGAAGGCATGGGAGACGCCAAATTATCAGGAAATAACAGAAGAAGAGAAAGATTTTATAATTAATTATATTACAGACAATAGTATCAGCGAAATAAAGACAAAAATAATTTTTGATTAGGAAGTGGTATGTTTTTTTAGAATTAATACATTTTAATTATTCTCCTGTTAGCTTGAGCATACTGTTATTAGACGCAAAGTGATAATTAAAATGTAAAAAAGTTCATTGGAATAGAATAAATACAGTTTTGTAAGAGATTGGAAAAAAAAATATAAAGTCGGGAGATTTCGTATAACAGGAAATTGTTCAAATATCAAATAGGAGATTTTACTATGAGTTTTGAAAAAGAATTAGATTTTCTAAAGAAAAATGAAAATCAATATAAATTAGTTAATAATAAGATTAAAAGGACTGTTTTTGAAATTAATAGTTTAAAGGAAAATTATCCAAAGTTGCCTGAGGATTTTTTTGATTATTTATTAGAAGTTGGTGCTAGTAATCTAATGGAATCCCAGTTAAAAGTAATGGATGACTTATTTGATTTTAACGATTTAGGATTAGAAGACATTTATGATTTACCAGATAATATTAAGCTGTTTGGAGATAATTATTCAGGCGATTTTGCAGGATTTGATATATTAAGTGATAAAGATGAAGTTATTGAATTTTGGCATGATTCAAACGAGCTTTATTATACTGGAAAAACATTTAGAGAATATATCAGAGAGAAAATGCTGATGAAATAGATTAATGATAATAAAAGGCAAATTATATTCAGTATTGAATAATGCTTAAAGATAAAAATAGTATAGATAATACACGATGAATTATCCTTGCTAGGAAGCGAAAAACATTTAAAAAAAAACAAAAACTAAAAATTTACACATGAAAAAAAATCTTTTAACCCTATTAGTAATATTAATTGGAACATGCAGTTTTGCACAAAAATTAAAAATTGATAAAGGAGAATTAAAACTAGACGAAAAAACGATAGGTTTTGTAGAGGGAAAAAAACCGCTTTTTACCATTTTTAGCTTAGATAAAAATTATTCAATTACAGCCGAACTAAAGAAAGCACCAAACGAAGAGTCTTTGGTATTGCCATGGATTGAACTTAAAGATCTAGCGACAGGAAAAACTAACGAATTAGAATTTAAAAACAAAAGCAGAAAATTCAGTGCTTTCAATTATGATCGTAGTATTATCTATGAATTATTAGACAGAGGTATGGTAGGCACAGAAGGTTTAAATAAAGAAGCAATTGAAAGTTTTATCAACGGAGAATCAGCAGGTATAGCCGCGAAGCGTTTGGGAGTTCAAGGTGAAGTGGATAATGCTAATAAAATTGCAGATACGTACCAATTAGCAATTGACGATTCAGGGACTATTTATAGCATCAAAGCACAAAATCAAAATACAGATGACAAAAGAATTGGGTATGTAAAAATGACTTCGCCTTCTTCAAATGGAGATTTAAAGTATGAAGTTACCGACCTTAATAATAATTTAATAGGAACATGGTTTGCCAGAGGAGGAATGTTTTCAGGGTATGATAAACTTCTGAACGAACAGGTAATCACTTTTGACAAAAAAGTATTGAAAGCAAATTTTGATAATAGTGGAAACCCTATGGGTTATAAAATGAGTAAAGATGTTACAGCGATGAATATTGTTAGGGTATTAGTTGGAAATGGCTATACTTTAGGAACTCAGTCTAATGGAAAATAAAATTAAGAATTAATATATAAAATGGTAAAAATGAAGAAAAGAGTTTTATTAGTAGCGATGCTCCAGCTTTTTATGGTGTTGGGTGGTTGTAGTTCAGATTCTGGAGATGAGGCAACACCAGAACCGCCAGTTGTGGTGGTAAAAACACCAAAAATGATTTCGTATTCTAAAAACTCTGGTGAAGTTGGTGAAACAATTACAATCAATGGAGAAAATTTTCCGGATAAAGTTAGCGAGATCAAAATAACTTTTGATGGGGTTTCAGCAACAATTGTTTCATCAACAGCTACTGAAATTAAATTTGTTTTGCCACAAACCGAAAAAATATTACCAAAAATTATTTTAACAATTCAAGATAAAGAGGTTTATAATGGGATTACAAATGGTTATGGTGCAAGTATTGCTATTTTACCAGCTCGTTCGCTGACAAATTGGGTAACGCAGGAAAATACATTAAAAGAGGATGGAGGAATACCACGCATTCTGGTTGTTAACGATAAAGTAATTTATTTGAATTCTGATAGAACTGGGGCTCGTGTTTATAGAACATTAGATGGTGGAGTTACCTGGAATCAATGGGCAGTTAATGGTTTTGGTGCGGGATTCTATGCAACTAAAAATGATGAAGGATGGTCGCACACAGGTTTTGGAATTTCAAAAATTGCAAAAGGAGGCTATTTAGGAATTGACACCTTTGGAAATTTTGGTGGAGCAAAGGATATTCAGACTCCGTACTGTTTATATGTTGATGATAGTATGACAAAGGGAACAATGGTTACTCAATTTGGAGATGTATATGTAACCTCTAATGGAGTAGACTTTACAAAAGCTTATGATGCACATTTAGATGAACAAGGCTATGACCGTGGATCTGCTAATAAATCTATCGAAATTGATAATGATCATATTTGGATAGGTGGACAAAAAACAGTAGCAACAATAAAATATCCGTATGTTTTGTTTAAAAATAATGAAACGGACGGTTGGAAAGAACACTACTTACAAAACGAACCAAATTCTTCAGCTGTAGAAATAGCTTTTGCAGATAAGGCAAATGGTTTTGTTTTAATTAGTAATGCAGCAATCTATAAAACCATAAACGGTGGCGATACTTGGGAAAAAATTTACAGTGGAGAGAAATTTACAAAATTCACGTTTAAAGATGCCAATACTGGTTGGGCTGTTTTAGAAAACAAGATTTATAAAACAGTAGATGGGGCTAAAACATGGACTCTCGATTACACACACAATCAATCGATAAAAACAATTGTTTTTAAAGACAATGTTGTTTGGGCTATCTCTACAGATAAAATCATCAAGCGTTACTTATAATTTTTTAACTGACAGAAATTCAAAATATACAATAAAAACACTGCAGTCTTTAATAACTGCAGTGTTTTAAAATGCCCTGAATGAAAAAAACTTTACTCTTATTCTTACTTATTGTTGTTACTTCTTGTTATCAGGAAACTGCTATAGCCATAGAAGGTGATTTTACGACTTCATATGTTGATCAGGATGAATCAATACCCGTTATTATTAAAATTGATAATAAAATAACGGGTGCAGATACGTATGAATGGACATTTGAGGGAGGAAATCCTTCTGTTTCTAATTCTAAAAATCCTGGCGAGATTTTATACAGTAAGCAGGGAAGTTATACCATTAAGCTAACAGCAAAAAATGTAGATGGCGAGAGTAGAGAATTTACACAAACTGTAGTAATTAAAGACGGAATTAATATTGAGTTTGAACATGAAATCATAAAGAGCAATTATTCTCCTGTTGAGGTAATTTTAAAGAATAATACCGTTGGAGAAGGACTGACTTTTAAATGGGAATTTCAGGACGGCGCACCAGCTTCTTTTACAGGAAAAACTCCGCCCAATGTTGTATTTACGACTCCAGGCGAACATACTATAACTTTGACAGTTTCAAATGGTTTTGAATCTGATAAACAGACTAGAACCATTACGGTTGCACCATATTTGGTCAGTTTGTTTACCTATGAGCCAAAGTTTGAAGACGACGATTACGAAGCTTCTGTAACTATTAATTTTACTAATAAATCTATTAGCGCGACAAGTTATAAATGGAGTTTTGAAGGCGGAAATCCAGCCATTTCTACAGAAGAAAATCCAACAGTTGTTTTTACTAACGCGGGCACTCATGAAGTTACCTTGGAAGCTATTAATGACAAAACAAGCCAGATTTTTAAGTCGACAATCACAGTTCTGCCAGATACAAATTTGAGAACATTTACTAATATTAAATTAGGGATCAACTCAGCACACAATGGCAATAATATTGGAGCCATGTTCTCGACAACTACGCGTGAAGTTTACAAAGCAAACGAAATTAACGACCAGAACAGCAGTTTAATAGATATTGTATTTCAAGGGCTAAACAGCAATTTTACCTATAACAGATTTATTTCTCCAGATCAAGCAAACAATTATGGATTTTTGGCATTAAAGAATGCACAAAGCACCATTTTTGTAAACTCTCAAAATTTATGCAATTGTGGTTTGAATTTTACAGAAGCTCAGTTTGATGCGATGATAAATGACACACCAATAAAATCGCTAAATATAAATTATACCGCAGGAGGTGCACAAGAGTTTGGTTTTACCTACCCGAGAATCATTTTGTTTAAAACACAAGACGGTAGAAAAGGGGCCATTAAAATTAAAGAAATGGTAAAGAACGGAACAAGCTCTTATATTTTATGCGATATCAAAGTTCAAAAACAATAACCACTAAATGAAGATAAAAAAGAATAAAATCTTGTTTTGGTTATGTATTGTTTTTGCCTGCTGTTTTTGCAGGAAAGGATATGCACAAGATGTAGATTTAGAGAATTTTTATAAGCCAAACTTTAAAGTAACCGGTAACATTAATGCCAATATGATGTACTACACTTCAGATATGCAAAACTCACGTGAGCCTTTTACGTATCTGTTTTCGGGTAGTTTAAATATTAGCGCTTTTAATTTTAGTGTTCCGTTATTTTATAGTTTCACCAATCAAGGAAATAATTTAGGCTACACCGCGCCATTTGATTTTAATAGATTAAGCATTATGCCCAAGTATAAATGGGTAAAAGCTTATATAGGAAATGTAAATATGACATTCTCACCGTATACATTAAGCGGTTATCCTTTTAAAGGAGTCGGATTGGAACTTACTCCTCAAGGTCCGTTTAAAATTGCCTTAATGGGAGGACAGCTGCTAAAAGCTGTTTCTGAAGAAAATGCTATGGGAGGAGTTCCTGTATATCAGCGTTTTGGTTATGGAGCTAAAGTAGGTTTCGAGAAAGCGCAATATAAATTGGGCTGGATTGGTTTTTATGCCAAAGACGATGCGAACTCACTAAACATGGTAAATGACAATGGAGTTACACCAAAAGAAAACTTTGTAAACAGTTTGATTTTTAGCACTTCTTTAGTCAAAAACTTGAATCTTAATGTGGAGTATGCTTTGTCTGTGCTAACAGATGATACAAGAAGTGAAAGAATTTCTGGTGGAGGTTTTAGAGATAAAATATTCTCTAGTAAAGAAAGCACAAGTTATATGAATGCCTTGAATGTTAATTTTGATTATAATATTCAAAAAAGTACTGTCGGGTTAACATATGAGCGCATAGATCCAAATTATAATACTCTTGGAGCATTGTATTTTAATAATGACTTAGAAAATATTGCATTGCGTTTTGCGAGGCCTTTTTATCAAGATAAAATTACGGTTTCAACTAGTTTAGGATTTCAAAAAGATGATTTGGATAAAGTAAAAAAGCAAGATACAAAACGTGTGGTTGGTTCGATTAACATGAATTATAGAGTAACTGATCAACTGAATATTACCGGTAGTTATTCTAATTTTTCAACCTACACAAACAAAAAATTAGATCAGTTTGAGCTTATAAACAATCCAAATGTCGTGCAGGCAGATACGTTAGATTACAGGCAATTATCTCAAAATGCCAATGTAAATATGTCCTATGCTTTTGGAAAAAAGAGAAACCAAAACTTAAATTTCAATTACAGCATTGCAGGTCAGGCCAATGAGCAAGGCGGGATAATACGCAAAGGACAGGCAAGCACAGTTCAGAATTATAACTTAGCGCATACAGTTAGTTTTCTGGCCACAAAAGTTGCTTTAAACAGTTCGCTTAATTATACCAAAAATGAAGTGAGCCGAAACAACAATTCTGCTATGGGAGCTTCGGTTGGAGCATCTAAGAAATTGTTTAAAGACAAACTGAATACTAATCTTGGTGTCTTATACAATAATTCGCAAGGAAATATGAATTCAAGTTCTGTTTTTGGAGTTAAGTTCAATAATAGTTATGTAATGTTAGAAAGACATAATTTCAGTTTGAATATTATTTCAATGTTTAGAAGCAGTACAAACACTCAGAAGTTTAACGATTTAACAGCAACCCTAAATTACTCTTGTTCGCTTGACAAGATTAAATTGCCGGCTAAAAAAGAGCCTAAAAAAGAAAAAGAAGAGGTCCTAAATCCTATTCTAAAAATAAATCATAAGGACAAGACTTACGAAGGAACAAGGGACGAAATTATAAAACAGCTTCAAGATATGCAGCTGGCACTTCGCCCAATGCCTACTGAAGATGTTGATGAGCTTCAGCATTTGCTGACACTTACAACTTTGACTCCTGATGACGATAGCTTCAAAGAAAAAGCTTTAACCTATCTTAAAGCGTATGATGCCAATAATGATATTTTAAATAAATACGACAATTATATTCTTGAGACAACCAAAAGTTTAAAAGAAGAAATGATCCGAAAAGATGAAGGATATGAGAATGATTATGTTATGGCTCTAGGAAGAGTAAATAAACATAAAATGCACGGCGTAAGTGAGAAAGATGCAACAGATAAGGTGAGTTACAATTCTTATCTAAAACTAGTAGAGCGAAAAAACAAAAAATTACAGCCTTTATTAGTGCATCGATGGATGTATAATGAGATTGCAGTTCTTTCAGATACACCTGTTGATCAGATTTCTAAAAATGAAAATCTTTCTGTTTTTAATAAAGAAGAACTAGGGCATTTCTTCAAGATGATGAAAGAGAAAAAGACAGAAAAAGAAGTTATTGAAGAATTGAAAATAAAATTAATTCCATTCTATCATGACTTAGCACTTAAAAATGTAAAAGATGATGAGGTTGATTTTAAGTTTTTAAAGAATAATTAAGAGTCAAAAAAGCGAATAAAATATAAAAGAAGTTAGTATGCTTTATTTTTCAAAAAAACAGAATGATTTGCTTATGAAAAAGAATTACAAATTACATTTTGCAGCCTTACTGATCATGCTTTCGGTTGTTTTTTCTTATGGGCAGGATATTGCACCTCCCAAAGAACTAAGCGCCGCTTCGAGTTCAATCCAAAAAATTGAAGCCTCTGAACGTTGGGTAGATAAATTCTCGAATGAGGATTTGGTCGAATTGCCAATCGGAATTCGTAAAACAGTAAGTAATGTGCAATATTCTATCGGAATAACAAAAGCCACTTTTACGCCTGAGTATACTACTTTGACTGTTTTTTGTAGAGTAGATATTCCGCAAAAAGATAAGAATGGACAGCCGATGCAATTGTTTTTTGGTGCCAATAATGTAAAATTATCGCATCAAGGAGGTATTATAGGAGAAGCTAAGTTAGTGTTATTAGGCAATGTTGATATTCCTTTTAGCGAAAATAAATGGCAGGTATCGCTATATGGCGGTTTTGATATGGCAACCGGAAATGTCAATGATGATTTGACTTATGTAACAATTGACTGTGATGGTTTTAAAGAAATGAAAATTTCGGGAGCTGTAGAATTTTCAAGAGACTTGATATTGCCAATTGACCCAATAAGCAAAACTGTCGACGAGAAAAAAACAACAGTTCCAAAAACGTATTACAACGGTAAAACAGCTCAGATTCCTAATAGAGTTAGAGGTGAGTTTAACTTCATGGCAAGCAGTTGGAATGATATTCTGGTCAATGTAAGCATCCAGCCTTTTGTTTTGAAAGACAAACGTAACGGAAAAGATTTTGAAGGGAATTTTCAGTTTTTAGTTAGTAATGCGGTTTTAGATTTAAGTGATTTAAGAAATAATCCTACCGTAGTTTTTCCAGAATATTATTCAAAAAACGCACTTTTAGTGCCCAGTGCGGAAGCATGGAAAGGTGTATTTATACAGACATTTGATGTAGGTCTTCCAAAAGAATTTCAAACTACCGATACCGCTTCAAAGAAAGAAAGAATTCATGTAGGCGCCCAAAATCTTATTATCGATAAATATGGAGTTTCAGGAACTTTCTATGCAGATAATGTTTTCCCTCTGGATAGAGGTATCACGAGTCAAGAAAAATCTTGGGCTTATTCTTTAGATCACATAGATGTAACCATTGCAGCGAACACTTTTGTAAAAGCAAATTTGAGCGGTCAGATTCTTTTGCCAATTAGTAAAGTTGTACAAGAGAAGAAAGAAAAAGCAGCAGCCACAACACCAGCAACCACAACACCAACTACTGGAGCACCAGCTACAGCAGAAACACCTGCAAAAGCTCCACAAACCAATAGAGCAGGATTGGCTTATACTGGTTTTATTTCCATGCAGGAACAGCAGTTGGTTGTAGTTACAAAAGACTCAATTGCTTTTGATATCTGGAAAGCAAGAGCATTACTGTTGCCAAATAGTTCTATTGAATTAAAATTAGTAAATGGAAAATTTTTACCTAAAGCAAATTTAAACGGATCAGTTTCTTTTGGAACCAATAAAGAAGCCACAGATGACAGCAATGTAGAAGGAAAAAAGACAGTTGATTTTAAAGGAATTTCTTTTGAAAACTTACAATTGCAGACAGTTTCACCTATTATTTCTGTTCGAAATATGGGGTATAAAGGCATGGTTACCTTTGGTAATTTTCCTGTTTCGATTGGTAATATAAATGTAGCCATTAATGGAGATGATTCGAGGATCGATTTTGATCTGGGAATTAATTTGATGGATGAAACTAGCGGAGCTGGTGCTACAGCGCGAATAGGCATCTTAGGAAAAATGTATGATGATGGCTATAGGCAGCGAAGCAGATATAACGGGCTAGATGTTTCGGCGATTAGTATAGAATGTAAGTTTAGCGGACTCTACATTAAAGGAAGTCTTATCCTGATGGAAAAAGATCCTGTATATGGAAACGGATTCAATGCAGATCTGGAGGTTGATGTTGCAGAAGTAGTGAATGTAAAAGCAAAAGCTATTTTCGGGCGCACTAGTTTTAGATATTGGTATTTTGATGCATCGGTAAAAATTCATACTACCCCTTCGCCATTTATGATCAATGGTTTTGCCGGCGGTGCTTATTATAAAATGCGTCGAAATGAAGATATAGCCGTTAGCGAATTTTCTCCTTCAGGTCTAAGTTATCGACCAGATGAAAAAATAAATTTGGGTGTTAAAGCCTTAATTTACTTTTTTGTCGGATCGGAGAAAGTTTGTAATGGTGAAGCAGGATTTGAAATAGCTTTTAATTCAAAAGGTGGAGTAAACCGATTAGCGATTTTCGGCAAAGCAAAAGTAATGGCTGAAATTGAAGGATTGGGAGATATGGTTTCTTTAGTACAAAAAGTAAAATCAAATTTAACGGCAAAGAAAAGCCTATTGAACATGAGTACAGGTGAACTGATAGGGTCTTTTGTAAGTAACTTTCTCCCGAAAGCAAAAGAAGCTATACCAGAACCTTTAACAGATGCAGTAGGAATAAAAATGGCATCTGCTATCGAATTTGATTTTCAGAATAAATCGATGCATGGTACAATGGATGTATATATCAATACGCCAGGTAATTTTCTTTCTGGAATCGGAGAAGGAGGAAGAGCAGGTTGGGGAGTTTTCCATAAAGATCCACAAGATTGGTACATGTACATGGGAACGCCAGATGACAGATGTGGGGTAAAAATTGGTGTAGCTGGAATGTTCTTAAAAACCACCAGTTATTTTATGGCAGGAACAAAACTTCCGGGAAGTCCACCGCCACCGCCACAGGTTGCTAGTATTTTAGGTGTCGATTATAAAGAACTTGATTACATGCGTGACGAGAATGCACTGGCAAATGGAGGCGGTTTAGCCTTTGGAACAAGTTTAGATTTTGATACAGGAGATTTAAGTTTCTTACTTTTTTATGCCCGTTTTCAGGCAGGAATGGGATTCGATATTATGCTTAAAGATTATCAAGAAGCAAGATGTTCAAACACTGGAAAGACCGTAGGAATAAATGGCTGGTATGCCAACGGACAATCTTATGCTTATTTGCAGGGAGAACTAGGAATAAGAGTTAAATTATCATTCTTAAAATTAAAAGTTCCAATTATTTCAGGAGGAGCTGCCGTTTTATTGCAGGCAAAATTACCAAACCCAGTTTGGATGCGAGGATATATGGCAGGAAATATGAATATATTGGGAGGATTGATAAAAGGAAAATTCCGCTTTAAATTTGAAATTGGAGAAGAATGCCAATTTGAAAACGGATTGCCTCTAGGAGGCATCAAACTGATAACAGATGTAACTCCAAAACAAAGCTCAACAGATGTAGATGTTTTTGCGATACCGCAAGCGGCATTTTCTATGAAAGTGAATGAAGCTTTTGTTATTCCTGAAGATGCTGGAGATGTTACTTACAAAGTAATTTTAGAAAAATTTAAAGTGTTTGATGGAACAAAAGAAATTCCTGGTACTTTTGAATGGAGTACAATGAAAGACCGAGTTAATTTTGTTTCAAGTGATATTCTTCCTCCGCATAAAGAATTAAAAGTTCAAGTTGAGGTTAGTTTCCAGAAAATGGTAAACGGTTCTTTCCAGCCTATAAAAGTAGACGGAAAAGTGGCTACAGAATTTGAAGAAAGGATATTTACAACTGGAGGGGCTCCAAACCATATCCCACTTACCAATATCAAATATTCATATCCAATTGTAGATCAGAAATATTTCCTTGAAGAAGAATACCCAAAAGGATATATTCAGCTTAAACGAGGCCAGGATTATTTGTTTGAAGACTCAAATTGGGAGACTAGTATTAAGGTAGATCAAGATGGAACTTCAAATTCAAAACCTGTAGCGTTTAATTATGAGACAAGTTCAAACGAAGTGTATTATAATTTGCCGAATATAGATCAAGAAAAGAAATACAATTTTTCTATCGTAAGTAATTTGAAGCAGAATTCATCTAACAGAGGAACGACGGCTGAAAAAAGCAATACAATAAGTGATGACGGCAACGATATACAAATAAGGGAAAATCAAGCCGATGCCTTGTCTAAAGCCGAAGGAAGCATTGACCGTTTGACCTATTCATTCAACACTAGTAAGTACAAGACTTTTGCGTCTAAGATGAACGCAATCAATACTCAAAGCTACAATTTTGGAGTATTATATTCAGATGTGATTTATTTGACTAATACCATTTCAAGTCAGGAAGCTTTTGATATAGTTGAACTTAGTGGAGTAACCTATAGTGACAATAAGCCTGTAGTAACAGCTGAATCTAAATTAAACGATCAATATTACGCAACAGATATTTATCCTTATTTGTACAAAGATTATCCTTTAAATGGAACTTTTTATATTAAGAATAGAGATACTAGTGAGTTAGGGGTTGTTCCTGCCAAAGCAATAACGCTTGATGCTTATTACATGACTAGTATTGAAAATGACGTTAATCATTCATGGACAAAAGGTAATTTTCCATTCAAGTACAATATGCCATTGCTTTACAAGGAGGATTGGGTTGACTTAAACAATCAAATTGTTAACTCGTATGTTAATGGCGATACAAGTCTTGCCCAACGTTTTAAGCAGAATATTTTCCAGTTTATGCGATATGGAAATTACGAAATCGTAATGAAATACAATTTGCCAGGAAACAAGCAAGCAAATGAATTTACTTATAAGTTTAGAAACAACAATAACTTTAGATAATTTCTAGAAAGAACTGATAGATAATCGAAAAAAATCCGTTTGAAAATTCTCAAACGGATTTTTGGATTTAATGCGATTAGCGTTCTCTATATTTAGCTGTTTTTTCATTAATTTTCATAGCTCAGAATGCTGTATTAAAACTTGAAGAAAAAAATGTTTGAAGTTTACGTAAACAAACAAAATAATGGTGGAATTAAAAGATTCATCATACCTAAAAATAAAGGATATAATAATTCTACATGGATTCTCGTAACTGTAAAAGGGAATAAAGAATTTCTAATGGAAAGATTTTTTGAAGAATTGAAGATTATAGAAGAAGAATGGGAATTAAAAACAAATTATGCCTTTCCGTCTGCACTTATGAATGAGTTTTTACGCTTAGATTTTGAGGATGAAAATCTTGAAGCCAACTTGTAATTCAAGTCATTTTTGTTGAATTAATAATAGCAAAATAAAAAAGAGCGATTATGAGAATAAGAAGAGATTTTTTTGCAAAACATATGGGGATTGAGTGTAGGTTTTGGGAGAAAGAAAATAGTTTTTATATTGTACAAACAGACTATCGTGAAGAATTATTAAGTAAAGGTTTTAGAATAGATAATGAACTAAAATCTAGGGTATTTAAAGAAGTTTCTTTTAATGATATTGAAAGCGCTTACCGCGTAAACACTTTTTGCACATACAAGGGTTTTAAGTTTTTTGTAGAAAGTGCTTCTAACGGAAAATACACTTTGCGACCATTAGAGGAAGCAATGAAGCATTTTAACGATTTTCCTAAACATGCTTATGATCCTGTATATGAAGCTGAGGAAAATGAAATAGAAAAGCTTTGGGAAGAAAGAGAGCCAATAGATGGGTTTGTTTTTGATGCTGAACCAATAGTTTATATTGAAAAAAATAAGTATTAAAAGCGTTTTAGAAACTGTTAAACAATTTTTACTTTTCTATATTCCGATTCAGATCTGTTTCATCTTCATCGAAATTTTATTGCCATGTAAAAAAATGTGTTCTCTAAACCTGAAAATTTAAAAAGCCAGAAAATAAGTTCTGGCTTTTTAAATTTGTTTTTATCTAATCCTTATAAATTTCAGATTATCAGTTTTGGTTGTAATGATTAAATTGACTTTGTTCAAGGTGTATTTTCCTTTTAGATAGTCTTTTGTTTTATTCTGTTTATCGTTTGTTTTTAAAGTTAAAGAATCTTTTGTAAACGAATATTCACCATTTACAGTGTTTTTTAATCGGTCGGTTTTGTTTATTTGAAAATTATTCATGATTTCAAAATGTAACCTTTCTTTAGTTTGAAGATTTTCCCAAGTTCCGTAAAAATCGTCTTGTGACATGTATTTGGTTTTCATAATACTGAACATGATAAAGAAACCAATAAATACAGCAGGAATATAAACGAATTTTATTACACTAATCTTATTCAGCCATTTGGGTCTGTCACTGTTTTGAAACAAAGGAGGTTCTTCCAAAAAGTATTTTAGAAAAACTTTATAATCAGAAAATAGTACAAACAAAGCCATTAGAGTTAATGTTATTGCAATTTCTTTTGCATTAATATCATAAGCGAAATCTGTTAGAAGAATATTGATCATAAAGGTTAAGAAAAGAATAATCCCTATTCTTGTCGTTTTTCTAAAAAAGAGCAGGAGTGAGCTTATTATCTGTGTAACGGCAATAACAATTGGGTACCAATTGCAGTAACCATAATAATACCAAGTAAGACGAAAACCATCCAGAGAACCAATGGGCATATCGTAAACACTTGGTTGAGATACAAACTGGGTTTTTAATATTTTACCGTAAGCATATAAGATTATAATTGTAGCTAGAAAATATCGACAAAAGGTGTGTAAGTAAAGATGAATTTTTTGCCAGTTCATTTTTTGGGATTTTTTAGTTTTACATAATTTCGGACTTAGTAAAAGTAGATTAACCCAAAAGAGTAAAATTGTACAAATGGAAACTGTTTAGATAAACAGCCAAATATTTTCTTTTTTTGTATTTATATGCTTAAAAAATATTTGTGGATTCCTGTTTGTTAGTTCTTTAAAGTTTCTAATAAAATGAGATTGATCATAAAAATCATACTGCGATAATTCAGAAAAATTTTTGCTTTCTTTTTGTTTGAGAATTGAGTTTCTAAAGCGGTGTATTTTGCGATACTCTGAAGGCGATTTGCCAATGTGTTTTGTAAATATTTTATTCAAATACTGTCTGCTCATTTGATATTTAAGGGCAATTTCTTCAATTTTTTCGTCAGTTTCAATAGCAGTAAGTATTTTTTCAATTAAAGAAAAATCTTTGACTTGTAATTTGGAAAGTAGGTAATCTTCAAGCTCTAGAACTTGTTTGTCTCTAGATAAGCTAAAAATTTCAATCATTTTTTCATTATAGTCAGGCATAAAAGTAAAATCTAAAAGAGTGCTTTCAGAAAAAATGCTTTTCGAATCAGATAAAAACTGACTTATTCCTAATGGCTTGAAATAAATCGTAACTTCATTTATAAGTTCTTTATAATGAATTTTGATGGGTTTTTTATATCGCGAAACTACGCATGTCATTATGTTTTTTACAGGAGATGACTGTATGATGACTTCGTTATTTTGTATCTCAACATCTATATCTTCATTGGTAGTTAAGATGCAGAAATTGTTTGGGAAAGTTAGATATTGTACAGATCCTGAATTTTTATCTTTTGAAATAAAGTAATATCCTTCAATATATTTTTTTAAAATTTCATTTTTAGGCTGATAGAAATCCAGATTCATTAGGTTCTCTTTGAGATAATTTTTGAAAGTTTTTTTGAAGTGGCATTGATAAAACTAAAATAGCAAATAAATAGTTAGCATCACTTCCTAAATCAAGAAAGATTTTGCATGAATTACTTTAAGCATCATTGTTTTTTTGTTTCTTACTGCAAATTTTATATTATTAACTTTGAAGTTATATTAAATCAAGAAAATTATGGACAAGAATAAAATGTCACGCAAGGATTTCCTTAAAAACTCTGCATGGGGCTTTGCGGGACTGTCTCTTTTACCTGGAGTTTTACACGCTGCTGATAATGAAACCAATAATCAAAATAGGTTGACAAAAGTGACTAGTTATGCTTTAAAAAATGTTCGTTTAGAAACAGGATTTGAATATGAAGGAGAAAACGTAATCAATACCAAAACAGAACTTTTTACCATAGAAATTGCCAACGATAAGATAAAAGCGATTAAACCAAATCAGCCGCAATCTCAAGCAATAGATGCTAAGGGCTTATTAATGTTGCCGTCATTCCGCGATATGCATATTCATTTGGATAAAACGCTTTATGCTGAAAAGTGGCGTGCAGTACGTCGTACAGGCGGAATTAAAGGAATGATCGAGTTGGAGCAGAAAATAATGCCCGAATTGCTTAAAAATTCAACTTACAAAGCTGAAAAACTAATCGAACTATTGCAGTCTAATGGATCTGCATTTGCAAGAAGCCATGTAAATATTGAGCCTACTTCTAAATTGCAATCTCTAAAAAATCTAGAAATCGCTTTAGCAAACAAAAAAGATAGTTTTGGAGCTGAACTGGTTGCATTTCCACAGCATGGTTTATATTATACCGATTCATTGCCGTACATGAAAGAGGCTGCAAAAATGGATATCGATTTTATTGGAGGTCTAGATCCTACTAATGTCGACGGAGCAATCGAAAAAACAATGGATACAACTGTTCAGCTGGCATTAGATAATAAAAAAGGGATTGATATTCACTTGCACGAATCCGGAAAATCGGGTCAAGACACTATCGATTATTTAATTAAAAAAGTAAACGAAAATCCTGCTTTAAAAGGCAAAACTTTTGTAAGTCATGCTTTTGCTTTGGGAACTTTGGATAAAACCAATCAGGAAGCTATTGCAGAAAAATTGGCCGAAGCACAAGTGGGAATTGTTTCTACTATTCCTTTTGGTGGATTAATTATGCCAATTCCGACTCTTTTGAAACATGGGGTAACGGTGATGACAGGTAACGACAGTATTGTTGATTATTGGAATACATTCGGAACGGGAAGTGTTTTGCAAAAGGCAAATTTAGCGGCACAATTATATGGACAAAGTTCTGAGTTTGGTTTATCTCGAATGTTAAAATTAGCGACTGCTGGTCCAATTCCTTTAGATGACAAAGGTATGCAGCAATGGCCTAAAATAGGAGATGATGCTAATATTGTATTAATTGATGCTTCTTGTTCGGCAGAAGCAGTCTCAAGAATTTCGCCTGTAAGATCTCTAATTTATAAAGGAAATATTGTTTATTAATTTTAAATTTTAAAAAATGAAATTGCTTGTTTTAGCCTTGGGTTTGATGCTCAGCTCTTATCAGGCTTCACCCGTAGAAAATCAGAAAATAGAAATGACGAACGAAAGAGATATTTTAAAAGCCGTTAAGGAAAATAATATCGACGCGGTAGCAAAAGCTTTGAAAAACGGCGAGAATGTTAATTTAACAGACAGTCATAAGCGTTCTTTATTGCTTATAGCCACTAATAACAAAAATTTTGAAATGGCAGAGCTTTTGGTAAAACACGGCGCAGATGTTAATCAGCAGGCTGATAATTTGGATAGTCCGTTTTTATATGCGGGAGCAACCGGACAAACCAAATTGCTGAAATTGTTTTTAGCAAATGGAGCGCGTTTTGATGTTTTTAATCGATACAATGGTTCTGCTTTAATTCCCGCATGCGAACGAGGACATATAGAAACAGTGCGACTGCTTGCAAACACAAAAAATTATCCAATAAACCATGTTAATCGTTTAGGATGGACAGGATTAATGGAAGCTATTGTATTAGGAGATGGTACAAAAAAATATCAGGAAATTGTCAAGATATTAAAAGATGCTGGCGCAAAAATGGATATTCCAGATCACGATGGCGTAACGCCTTTGCAGCATGCTGAAAGAGCGGGATATAAAGAAATTGCGAAAATTATTAAATCATAAAAATGCGATACAATTAATGATGTAAGCAATCTTTAAAGTATATTATTTTATGAAGAAGGGACAGCTAATATAGCTATCCCTTTTTATGTTTTTTTAATTAGCCTTAAAATACTTTTCATTTACTTAAGCAATTTGAAATAGATGTTTTTTGATCAGAACGAGTAATTAATTGGTACTATGTTATCTCGAAATTGGTATATATTATCTGATTGTGGGTGAAATAGTATTGCAATAGAATAATCTTCTATTTTTAATGAAATTTCAACAAATACATGGAACCAATACAACTTATTTCAGATCATTTTATTGAAGAAAAATGCAATTTTAAAGAACTTATAGAAAAACTTCGAACTGGATTTTCGACTTCGGCAATCAAAGTTCCTATGCGCCATCATCACGATTATCCTAATCCAAAAGAGAACAAAGATTCAACGCTGCTGCTAATGCCAGCTTTTCAAGCAGGCAAAGATTTAGGAGTAAAAATAGTTACGGTGAGTCCTAATAATGGCAAATATGATTTGCCTTCAATTCAAGGGACTTATATTTATCTCGATGGACACAAAGGAAATATAAAAGCAATTCTAGATGCAAAATCATTGACAGGTAAACGTACCGCAGCAACATCGGCTTTGGCCAGTAGTTATCTTTCACGAAAAGAGGCTTCTTCTATGCTGATGATTGGCACCGGAGCTTTGGCTATTAATTTAATTCAGGCACATGCAAGTGTAAGACCTATAAAAGAAGTTTATGTTTGGGGAAGAACTATAGAAAAAGCGCAATTGGTTTGTGATGCATTCAAAAATTCTTCGCTTATCTGCAAGCCAGTTTCAACTATAGAAGAGGTTATTTCACAAGTCGATATTATTTCAGCAGCAACTCTATCGCCAGTTCCGCTTGTTTTTGGAAAATGGTTGAAAGCTGGACAGCATTTGGATCTTGTTGGGGCGTACAAAAAAGATATGCGTGAGGCAGATGATGAAGCCGTTTTAAAGTCCAGTCTATTTCTGGATACTTACCAAGGCGGACTAAAAGAAAGTGGCGACATTCTGATTCCGCTTACTAATGGAATTATCACAAAAGAAACAATTAAAGCAGATTTGTTTGAATTGTGCAGTAATGTAAAATTAGGACGAACGTCTGAAACTGAAATTACCTATTTTAAATCCGTAGGACATGCTTTGGAAGATCTTGTTGCAGCCGGATATTTTTATGAAAAGTATAACTCAAAAACACAAGAAAATGCCTAATACATACCAAAATATATGTAATAATATTGACTACAAAACAGATGAATCTGTGATGCAGATAAAAACAATTGACATGCATACAGGAGGAGAACCTTTGCGTGTAATTGTTTCTGGTTTTCCAAAACTCAAAGGAAGTACAGTTTTAGAATACCGAAGAGATATAAAAGAAAACTACGATTATTTAAGAACTGCGTTGATGTTTGAGCCTCGTGGTCATGCAGATATGTATGGTTGTATATTACTTCCGCCAAATGATGATGAGGCAGATTTTGGTATTCTTTTCATGCACAATGAAGGATATAGCAGTATGTGCGGTCATGCCATTATTGCCATAAGCACTCTGGCAGTAAAAATGAACTGGATAACGGTAAAAGAAGGGGAAAACGATTTGAAAATTGATGCTCCATGCGGTCGAATTTTTTCATTTGTTACAGTATTAAAAGGTGAAGTAATAGGAGTGAGGTTTCATTGTGTGCCAAGTTTTGCTGTAGGTTTAGATCGTATTGTAAATGTTGACGGCATTGGCGATGTGGTTTATGATCTGGCTTATGGTGGCGCTTTTTACGCTTATGTTGATTTGAGAAAAAATACACATTTGAATTTTGGTTTAACGGCGGAAAATTACCGTGCCATTATTCAGAGTGGCATCGATATAAAACATGCAGTAATGAATCAAGACAAAGAAATTCAGCATCCGTTTGAGGAGGATTTGAGTTTTTTATACGGAACGATTTTTATCGATGAACCAATGAATATTTTGAATCATAGCCGAAATGTTTGTGTTTTTGCCGATGGAGAAGTTGATCGTTCTCCAACAGGTTCTGGTGTTTCTGGAAGGATCGCGATAGAAAAAGCTAGAAATGCTATAAATGTAAATGAACCTATTACGATAGAAAGTATAACAGGAAGTACTTTTAAAGGATCTCTAGTGAGAGAAGAAAAATTTGGAGCTTTTAAGGCTGTAATTCCACAAGTTGAAGGAACGGCTTTTGTAACAGGATTAAATACATTTTTAATAGATCCAAAAGATCCTATGAGGAATGGGTTTATACTTCGATAATTAATTCTACAAAACAAACAAACTGTAAATCATTTAAGATTTGCAGTTTTTTTTTATTTCTAAGTTTAAAGCATAAAAAAAGTCCTAATCAAAGATTAGGACTTTCGTGGGGAGAGCAGGATTCGAACCTGCGAAGTTCACACAGCAGATTTACAGTCTGCCCTCGTTGGCCGCTTGAGTATCTCCCCGATCTCAGCTTGTTGTGCTTTGTTGTTCTAAGCGGTGGCAAAGATAGGAACTCTTTCTACATTTCCAAACAAAAAAAGGACTTAATTTTAAGTTATTTTAAAGTTATTTTTTAATCTGTTGGAATTGAATAAAATAAAAAGAGGCTAATTTAAAGTTGTTTCTAAATATAAGAATATTCTTCTTTGTTTATTTGTGTTTTTTCTCTTCTGTTGAGGCTTAATGGGGCTGTCAAGCATTGCATTTAGTGATGAATTAAATTAATATTTGCAAAAAAGCTATTTGATGTTGTTTTGAAATTAACTTTTTTCTTAAAATATTAAGTGTAGATATTTTAAGTTATCAATACGATAATTTTTTGAGTGGAATTTTTGTTTCCGATAGAATACAAAACAAAAAAATCTCCACTAGGGAGATTTTTTGATTATTTTGAATGAAGATTATTTTGCAAGCAATTCTTGAATTTTAGCTTTCAATTCATCGCCTCTTAAATCTTGTGCTACTACTTTTCCTGATGCGTCAAGGATAAAAGTTGCAGGAATAGATTCAACGTTGTATTGTTTTGCAATTGGCTCGTCCCAAAATTTTAAGTTAGAAACTTGAGTCCAAGTTAAACCGTCTTTTGCTATTGCTTCTTTCCATTTTGCAGCGTCTTTATCTAAAGATACTCCAACAATGTTTAATCCTTTTGAGTGAAACTCTTTGTATAAAGCCACCACATGAGGATTTTCTTGTCGGCATGGTCCGCACCATGAAGCCCAGAAATCTACAATAGTTACTTTTCCTAAACTTTCTTTAAGCGAAACTACTTTTCCTTCTGGATTAGGAGCTGAAAAATCTGCTCTTCATTTAGCACTGCCTACTGCTGGAGCTGTAGCACCAACTGATGGCATTTTTGCTTGACCAAATCTAGTTTTGATTTCTTTACCTGGAGCAGTGTTTTTTAAAGACTCATCCAAACCGTTGTAAAGACCTTCTAATTTTTTCATATCAGCTGTTGGATCATTCAATAAACTTTGGATAATTAAAGCTGTAATGAAAGATTTTGGGTGACCTTCAGCATAAGTTAAATATTTCTTTTTGCTTCCTTCTTGAACTTCTTTTTGAATTTCCATGTATTGTTTCATCAAGCCATTGATAGTTGCTGTATCTTGAGCTTGTTGAGCTTGCTTCATTTTATCGTTATTTTTTTTCTGGAAGTCAATTAAACTTTTTTGAGTTTTATTCATATCTTCCATGAAAGCAAAATACTCGTCGTTGTTGTAAGTTCCAGAGATTTTAGATTTGTGAATACTATCTTTATCAATAGCAACATTGATTTCTCCAGTTTCAAGGATGAATGGAATAGGACCATTAGCACCTTGTAATATTAATGTATGGAAAGCTGGTTCAGTAACTTTTCCTTTAATTTCAAATTTTCCGTTTTCAACTTTTACTGTATCAAGAGAAACTGGCATTCTTGTAGCAGGATCCTGACCTTGTAAGATAATCGTTTTTCCATTTTCAATCCCTGTAGCAGTACCAGTAATAAGGTATTCTCCATCTTTAACTTTACTGCAAGAAATGATAGCTGCAGAAGCTGTAAGTACAAAAAGTATTTTTTTCATTATAAAAAATTAATTAGTTAATTGATTTGTGCAACAAAAGTATCTAAAATTATAAAACATATAGAATTTTGTAACCTAAAATTTTGTTATAGTTTTTTTTGTTCTAATCGTCCTAAAATCAAGGGGTTTGTTGCTTTTATTTGATTTAAAACTCTTATTTGATTTTTGTTTCTAATGTGAAGATAGGATTTTTATAATAATAATGTATAAAAAAAGCACTCTGTAAAAAGAGTGCTTTCTGGAATATTGTAGTTTAAAAACTATTCTTGGTTTGTTTTCTTTCTCCAAGTAAAAGAGTTTAAAATATGTCTTTTAGCAAATCTTGCTGGAGAATCAGCATTTACCATTTTCACATAAGTTGCTTTTGGAACACTAATGTATTCGTAAACACTTCCGTTAGAAAAATCAATAATTAAACGACCTTCAACAAATTTATAATCTGTAATAGAACAAGTTGAAATTGTTTCTGTATATTCAGGTAAATTAAGTTTGATAGTATCAGGGTGAATACTTACTAAAAAGTGGTAAGCTTCGATAATCGTTTTACTTTTTTCTTCTGCTTCTTTTAAACCAGCTTCATTTCCCACAAATTTATCAGGATGAGATTCTTTCATCGCATTACGATAAATTGTCTTTAAATCTTTTAACTCTGCAGTTTTTTCTACGTTTAGTAACTTGCGGTATTCAACTATTTTTTTCATAAATAAAAGGTAACTACTTGTCTATTAGTTTGAAATCGTTTTGTTTTAGTTCAAATCGACAAATTTTTTGCAAAGGTACACTTTTTTTTAACTTTTTAGTTTTGATGTAAAAAATATTCTTTTTGAATTATGAATTATGAATTATGAATTATGAATTATGAATTCATAGATTAAAACTCATAATTCATAATTCATAACTTATAACTAACTTTAGTTTTCTGGCTTATGATTTGCTTTATCGAAGTTTCTTGATTTTTTAGGATATTTATCGTAGCTCATGTCGCTTGGATTTTCGATAACAGATTTTATAGTAATCCAATCACCTTCATTAAACTTAGCCTGAACCATTTTGTAGTCTAAAAGATATTCTCCGCAGAAATAATTATTATTTTCATCTTTTTCGATAATGCCGGTAAAAACTCCTTTTTGCGGCATTTTTTGTTCTGTATCTTTAGACATGATTTTTTTGTTTTGAATTAAAGAGCAAAGGTAAGCAATTTAGGTTTGTTTTAGGGAGTTCGTCGTAATCTGAGTATATTTGCAGCATGCAGAAAAATTTTAAGCCACATCCTAATTCTTTTAAAAATACATTTTGTGCATTTAATGAAGTGCTTCCAGATTCAATTCAAGGATTGAAAAAGCAATTTGAAAGCAAAGCAGGAAGCACGTATTATTATACCGAAGAAGGAATGTACCGAGTTTCGAACCATTGGGGAAGACTAGCAAACAGCAAGTGGCGCTTGGTTGCTCGTGATCCAGAGACAGAATCGAAGACTAAAATAGGTTTTGCAAAATGGACAGAATTTTACCCTGATAATGCAACTGATAAACTGTATTATATAGAAGCCGATTTCGAAAAGAATCTTGCCAATTATCAGCACAAAAATAATCCTGAATATGACGGAAAAGCGGTTTTAAGAACAAGTGTTGAAACCACAAAAAGATTAAAACAGATTAGAAATTTGCAGCAGCTGAGCAATTGGGCAAAACATTTTGATTATGATGATATTGATGACCTTAGAAAACAAATCATCAACGAATTGATTTTTACTGAAAAAACGTTAGAACAAATTAAAAGAGAGGTGTAATGGGACGTAATAACGAAAAGAACATTAAAAAACATAACGATAAATTGCACAAAGCCCAGGCAAAAGCAAAGCAAGCAGAAATTGCAAGAAAAGAAAAACTCAAAGAAATAGTAAAGAAGTACAACGAAAGTAAAGAGTAAATATAAGTTGCCACGAATTTCACGAATTAGCACGAATTTTGTTTTAAATCTGTGTTCAATGCATATTAAAAATTAGTGAAAATTGGTGTAATTCGTGGCAAAAAAAACACAAACAAATGAATTTAAAATTCGAAACACTAAAAGCAAACGTACAGGAAATCATTGATTTAATTGCTGCGAAAAATGATAGAGAAGCAAACAACAAATTGTTGGAAGTAAGCGAAACACTTGACGAAATGATTGATTTTGCTGAAGAAGATGAAGAAGTGAGAGAGATCACTCGTTATCAGGTCTTACTAAATCAGCTTCATGTAAAAATTAATGGAGAAGAGCCAGTTGATGGAGAGTAAAAAATGTTTCTGCGACACAGGATTGCCTTTTGGAAATTGCTGTGAATTGTATTTAAGTGGTAATCAAAAAGCGCCTTCAGCATTAACTTTAATGCGATCCAGATATTCGGCGTATGCAACGCATAATGCTGATTATTTAATGGAAACAACTTATATTTCAGAAAGAAAATATTATTCTAAACCTGAAATATTGAGATGGGCAGTTTCTAATAAATGGCAGAAACTAGAAATATTGAGTTCTACTGAAAATACAGTCGAATTCAAAGCTTATTTTTTAGATTCAGAAAATAAACCCCAAGTGCATTACGAATTCTCAACTTTTAAATTCGAAAATGGCGCTTGGTATTATTTGGACGGAAAGTTTGAATAATTATTATATCTAACACTGTTAGTTGGGGTTTTTAGCTAAATATTTTAACTAAAAATTAATAAACGATTCGTTTTTCATAATTCCAAAAAGATGTAATTTTAGATTTATGAAAAACGAATTTAAAAAAGGCTTTTATTTTAAGACTTACGAAGCTCCTTTTCAGTCTCCGTTTGACAAACTTTTTACGATTTTTAAAGAGTTGATCACCCATACTTCGGGCGATTTTGATGAAGCAATAAATTGGCTTCGGGAACTGGACAAAGAATACAAACTTACCGATGAGAATTATACTATTGACGATTTTATCGAAGACCTTAAGAAAAAAGGGTATATAAAAGACGAAGTAAAAGGCGATGGAAGTTCTGGTTTTGGGATTACTGCAAAAACTGAAAGAGCGATTAGACAGCAAGCTTTAGATCAGATTTTTGGAAACTTGAAAAAGTCTGGAAACGGAAATCATAAAACAAAATATGCGGGAAGTGGCGATGAGCACACAGGAGAATTTCGTGAATATAATTTTGGCGACAGCTTAGAAAGAATTTCTTTGACAGAAAGTCTTCGAAACGCTCAAGTTAATAATGGTGTCGAAAGTTTTATGCTGACTGAAAACGATTTGATTGTAGAAGATGCTCAGTACAAAGCTCAAATGAGCACGGTTCTAATGATCGACATTAGCCATAGTATGATTTTGTATGGAGAAGACCGAATTACTCCTGCGAAAAAAGTGGCTATGGCTTTGGCAGAATTAATCACAACAAGATACCCAAAAGATACGTTGGATATATTGGTTTTTGGTAATGATGCTTGGACAATTCCGATTAAAGATTTGCCGTATTTGCAAGTTGGACCTTATCATACTAATACGGTTGCTGGTTTGCAATTGGCGATGGATATTTTGCGTAGAAAGCGAAATACCAACAAGCAGATTTTTATGATCACTGACGGAAAACCAAGCTGCGTTCGTGAACGAGATGGTTCTTATTATATGAATAGTAACGGTTTGGATGAATATATTGTTGATAAATGCTACACTCAAGCACAACAGGCAAGAAAACTCCATATTCCGATTACGACTTTTATGATTGCCAGAGATCCATATTTACAGCGTTTTGTGAATCAGTTTACAGAAGCCAATCAAGGAAAAGCATTTTATACCGGAATTAAAGGTTTGGGTGAAATGATTTTTGAGGACTATGAAGCGAATAGGAAGAAGAGGATTAAGTAAGTTGCTAAGGTTCTAAGATACTAAGGTTTCTCTGCGCCTGAATATACGTTGCGTATACTGTAGAGACGCACCGCAGTGTGTCTAATTAGATTCAAAGGTTTCGTTAGCAATATAATAAAGGTTCCGTATATCGTAGAGACGCACTGCAGTGCGTCTACACACAGTAATGACACAATACATTGTCATTAAAAATAAATAACAAAATCTATATTTCAACACAATGGAAATAAATACTATAAAGACATTAGGTCAATTAAAAGCCGCTGGATATAAAAGTATAAGCATTAAAGATGAGTTGCGAAATAATCTTCGCGAAAAAATCAAATCTGGAAAACCTGTTTTTGAAGGGGTTCACGGATTTGAAAACACTGTTATTCCTGAATTAGAAAGAGCAATTTTATCTCGTCATAATATCAATTTATTAGGGCTTCGCGGACAGGCAAAAACGCGTTTAGCTCGTAAAATGGTCGAATTATTAGATGAATATATTCCGTTTGTGGAAGGTTCAGAGATTAATGACGATCCGTTAAATCCGATTTCTCGTTTTGCAAAAGATTTAATCGCAGAGAAAGGAGATGAAACACCAATTTCATGGTTGCACAGAAGTGAACGTTTCTTTGAAAAATTGGCAACTCCAGATGTTACGGTTGCTGATTTAATTGGTGATGTTGACCCAATTAAAGCTGCAAATTTAAAATTATCTTATGCAGACGACCGTGTAATTCATTTCGGAATGATTCCAAGAGCGAATCGCTGTATTTTTGTAATTAATGAATTGCCAGATTTACAGGCAAGAATTCAAGTTGCTCTATTCAATATTCTACAAGAAGGCGATATTCAGATTAGAGGATTCAAATTGAGAATGCCTCTAGATATGCAATTTGTTTTCACTGCAAACCCTGAAGATTATACCAATAGAGGAAGTATTGTAACGCCTTTAAAAGATAGAATTGGTTCTCAGATCCTGACGCATTATCCAGAAAGTATCGAGATTGCGAGGACAATCACAGAACAAGAATCCAAATTAGATCAAAATCAGACCGATGTGGTTTATGTTCCAAGTTTGGCTAGAGATATTTTAGAACAGATAAGTTTTGAAGCCCGCGAAAGCGAATATATTGACAATAAAAGTGGTGTAAGTGCGAGAATGAGTATTACGGCTTTCGAGAATTTAATAAGTACAGCCGAGCGTCGCGCTTTGATTTCGGGTGTTGATAAGACGACATTGCGTTTATCAGACTTTGTGGGAATCATTCCAGCCATTACAGGTAAAGTAGAATTGGTTTACGAAGGAGAGCAGGAGGGAGCCAACGTGGTTGCTGAAAGCCTGATTGGAGCTGCGATTCGAACATTATTCCCAGAATATTTCCCTAAAATAGAAAAGCTGGAAAAACCAGACGAAAAAACGCCATACTCTGATGTGGTAGAATGGTTTTTCGCGGAAAGCGGTTTCGAATTATTAGATGATGCTTCAGATGCAGAATACAAAAGCATTTTAGATGAAGTAGCGCCGTTAGATAATTTATTAAAAAAATATCAGCCTCAATTGGCAAAAGAAGATGTGTATTTTATGAAAGAATTCATCCTTTGGGGATTGGTAGAATATAGAAAGTTGAGTAAAGACCGTTTTGCAAAAGGCAATCAGTTTAGAGATATTTACGGAAGTTATATTAGTAAATTCTAAGAAAGATTGTAGAGTTTAAGCTTTGAATTAATCAGTATAACATCTGCTTTAATCTTTTTAAATCTGCGTGAAATAGCTTGTACACATAAATCTTTCACGCAGATTTAAAAAGATTTCAGCAGATTAAATCAGATTTTTTTAACCAACGATTTATAATATGATCTGGTCTAGCTGGTTTTTCAAAACCGGTTAGACCTTTTTGTTTTGAATAGTTTACTTTTACAATCCAAAAATAAATTTATGTTATTCCTTATATTAAGTATTCTTTGCAGTGTAATTGTGGGTGTTATTTTCAAAATTTCTAGAAAATATAATGCTAATCCATCACAGATTATTTCGTTTAATTACATTGCTGCGATTACGCTTTGTTACTTTACTTTTACGCCAGATCTAAATGCATTAGACAATAATGCGCCATTAGAAATCTACACTTCTGTTGGAGTTTTACTTCCAATATTATTTCTGTTTTTGGCACTTTCGATAAAATATATGGGAATTGCAAAGACAGATGCAGCACAAAGATTGTCATTGTTTATTCCGATTTTGGCGGCTTGGCTGTTATTTAATGAAGGATTTAATACTTATAAAGTTATTGGAGTTTTAGTTGGTTTTGCAGCACTTTTATTCATCTTAAAAAAGCCATCAGACAACGCAGAAAACAAATGGATTTATCCAGCAACAGTTTTACTTGGTTTTGGAGTTATCGATATTCTTTTTAAGAAAATAGCTTTATATACTGTCGTTCCTTATACAACATCTTTGTTTTTTGTCTTTCTAATTGCTTTTGCTGTTTCTATTCTAATAGTGATTTACAAGTTCTTTATAGCAAAAGAAAATTTTGTTTTAAAAAGCATTCCTTTCGGAATATTGGTCGGCGTTTTTAACTTCGGAAATATATTGTTCTATTTGAAAGCGCATAAGGCATTTGCAGAAAATCCATCAACTGTTTTTGCGGGAATGAATATGGGAGTAATTATCTTAGGAACTCTTATTGGTGCTTTTTTCTTCAAAGAAAAGCTTTCCAAAATCAATATTTTAGGTTTGTTTTTGGCTCTTATAGCAGTTGTTTTCATATTTTTATCGCAATTGAAGTAATTTTTTTTAGTTCGTAAACCTTTAATTTACAGTTGTTTTTGTAAGTAAATTAAAAATCTTTTAAATTAACTCTACTAATTCTATAGAATTTATAAATATATTTTTGTAGCTTTGCCTCAACAATGAAAAACTATAGTCAAAATATAAGAACGTCTTTTCCATGCTGCTTTGCGATGTGCTGCATGATGAATTACGTTTTGAAATGGCGTTAATAGAGAAAGTACTTGTTAGTTATTTTTTTTTTAGCCTTTCATTGCACCATGAAAGGCTTTTTTTTGAATCGTTAAAAAATCAAGATATGAGAACCAACAGAAATATGAAAATTTTGATGCGCCGCTGCCTGATAAAGATTCCGTGTTGCAACTAATGGACGGCATAAAATTGACATGATCTTCAGAGAGAAGATTGATAAACATAAAAAATAACCCAAACCTAAAACTATATAGTATGAGCTCAGAAATTATAAAACATAATCCGTTTCAATCGATGATTGATCGCTTTAATATCGCTGCAGATATTTTGAATTTAGATGATTCAATTAAACAAAAACTACAGCGCCCAGAAAAACAAATTACAGTAAATTTTTCTATTACTTTAGATAACGGAAACGTTCAAAACTTTGAAGGATATCGCGTAATTCACAACACGGCTTTAGGACCTTCAAAAGGAGGAATTCGCTATGATACAGCTGTAAATTTGGATGAAGTAAAAGCACTTGCCGCCTGGATGACCTGGAAATCTGCTGTAACTGGAATTCCATTTGGTGGAGCAAAAGGCGGCATTATTTGCGATCCGAGAAACCATTCTAAAACTGAATTAGAAAAAATTACGAGAGCTTATACCAAAGCTTTAGCTGATATTTTCGGACCAGAAAAAGATGTCCCAGCACCAGATATGGGGACAGGTCCAGACGAAATGGGATGGCTGATGGATGAGTTTTCAATACTGCACGGAAGACCAATTCACGCGGTTGTAACAGGAAAACATTTGCATTCTGGCGGATCTCTCGGCAGAGTAGAAGCAACAGGAAGAGGCGTGAGCATTATTACGCTTTTGGCACTTGAGAAATTGAAAATAAGACCTGCAAGAGCTACGGCAGCAATTCAAGGTTTTGGAAATGTTGGATTGCATTCTGCCTTATTTCTGCATGAAAAAGGAGTGAAAATTGTAGCGGTAAGCGATGTTTCGGAAGCATTTTACAATCCGAACGGGATTAATATTCCAGAACTTATTTTGTATTACAATTTGAATAATAAAACTATAAAAGGTTATCCGAATTCGGTTGCGATAAAACATGAAGATTTATTGCTTTTAGATGTTGATGTTTTAATTCCGGCTGCAAAGGAAGATGTTATTACGCAAAAAAATGCAGGTGATATTCAAGCCAGAATTATTATTGAAGGTGCCAATGGCCCAGTTGCTTCAGATGCAGATCAGATTTTGCATGATAAAAATATATTAGTTGTTCCTGATATTTTGGCCAATGCAGGCGGTGTTACCGTTTCTTATTTCGAATGGCTTCAGAATTCGCTTTTGGAGTCTTGGAGAATCAGCCAGATTAATAAGCGTCTGGAGGATATTTTAGAGAAAGGTTTTGAAACTGTTTTTAGAGTGGCAGTAAAACACAATGTAACGCCTCGTATTGCAGCTTATATTATTGCTTTGAAAAAAGTAGCCGAAACACAATCGGTTAAAGAAGTGGCATTGGAAGCTCCTTTGTTTAAGCAGAATTAAATCAGGTTTACTTCGTAAAAGATCATTTTCGTTGATTGCGTTTTTTGTCTGCTAAAAACGTAATTGATGGAAATGTCTTTTTCGTTTGATTTATTAAAAGAGATGAAAATTTTAAACACATAGAAACATAGTTTCTGCAACTCTATAAAAGACGTTTCACTAATTTTAATACACATAGCGATGTGTTAAAGCTTGCTTTTTTTGTAATCTCAAGCAGAAGTAATAAAATCTATGTTTCTATGTGTTAGAATAAAATTACTCAATACATAATTTTTAGAATCGAAAAGTATCATATTAAATGAAAAATATCAATTTTCTAGCATTTGCTATGCCAGCCTTTTTTCTTTTTTTGTTTTTGGAATATAAGCTTGCTCAACGCAGAAAAAGGCCTGAAATTTTTAACTATGAAAGTTCTGTTTCCAATATCTCGATCGGAATTGCAGAGCGCTTGATTAACCTATTTGTTGCGGCCAGCTTTTATCAGTTATATTATTTGATTTATGACGATTATAGAATATTTGAAATTCCGAGTAATGCTTTAGTTTGGTTTGCACTGATTCTTGCAACCGATTTTGTCTGGTATTGGTATCATAGATTAGGGCATGAAGTCAATTTTTTCTGGGCAGCGCATATTGTGCATCATCATAGCGAAGAATTTAATTTTACAGCTGCAGCTAGAATTACGACCTTTCAAGCAATTATTAGAACAGGATTTTGGTGTGTATTGCCATTTATTGGTTTTCATCCAAGCATGGTCATTACAATGCTTATTGTTCATGGCGCTTATTCTTTCTTTACGCATACACAGCTTATCGGAAAAATAAAATGGCTCGAATATGTTTTTGTAACGCCTTCAGTTCACGGAGTGCATCATGCTTCTGACGAAAAATATCTGGACAAAAATTACGGTGACATGTTCACTTTTTGGGATCGTCTTTTTGGAACTTTCCAAACCGAAGAAGAAAAACCAAAATACGGATTAACGCATCCGCTGAAAAGCTACAGTTTCTTGTGGCAGCATTTTCATTATTACTTTGAAATCTACGAATTATGGAAACGCTCCAGTGGATTCAAAGCGAGATGGAATGCTATCTTCGGAAGTCCAGCCGACATGGATCAGGATATTCGTCCGATTCTCGAAAAACGTTTCCTGCAAGATAAAACAGCTCCAAACCAACGACTTCGGTTTAAGAATTACCTTTATATTCAATTAGGAATCTGCACACTTATTCTAACTGTTTTTACCTATTATTTTGATTATTTAGAATTGTATGATAAAGTGTTTGTACTTTCTTTGGTAATCATCACTTTAATCAATTGTGGCGCTTTACTAGAACAGAGAAAATGGATTTATTATTTGGAATATGCTCGCTTAGCTATGATTTCGACTTATTTTCTATATGAAGAAGATTTAATTGCATTTTTCTTTGTTCCAATTGCTGCTATGATTTTTGCTGAGCAGTTATTTTCGCTAAGTAAGATTTATCAAAATACAATTTTGCAATTGGAATCAGTGGAATAATTTTTTTAGCCACGAATTCACGAATTATTTTTTATTTTCTATTCGTGTAATTGGTCCGCATAAATTTCATGTATCATTTTAAATAAAAATTCGTGAATTCGTGGCGTTTTTTCCTGCAAGGTTTTCAAAACCTTGTAGGTATTGAATGTTTTTAAGATGGGTTATAATAAATATTATAAGACCTACAAGGTTTTGAAAACCTTGCAGGAGCGCAAAATTAAATCGTCTTAATTTCCATAATCTTCTGTTCAAAAGTATCTTTAAAATCAGATTTGCTTTTAATTCTTGTTTTATAGGTATAAATTGTAGCTACAGAAAGTTCCAGAAATTCTGCCATTTGGCTGCTGTCTTGAATTCCTAATCTGTACAAAGCAAAAATTCGCAATTCAGTATTCAAAAGTTCTCCTTTTTTCACAATGCATTTATGATCGTTAGGGAACAATTTGTTGAAATCTGTTACGAATGTCGGGAACAATTTCAAGAAGATTTCGTCGAATTGGTGAAACAGATTTTCGCGTTCTTCTTTTACATTATAACGCTTTAAGCTCGCAATAACTTCATCGGTTTTTTTGGTAATGATTTTATGCAGCGTACTTTTCTGAATATGGTCTATTTTATTAATGAAAGCCGAAGTTGCTTTGATAAAATAGGTAATGTATTCTTCTTTAATGGCATTGGCTTCGCTCAAACTCACATTCATTTCCTGCAATTGCAAATAAGAATCGGCCATGATTTTTCTCGCTTTATTTTTCTCTTTTAATTGTTTGAAAATGATGCCGAGGAAAACAAAAATGATAACCGTCAAGATCGTCAAAAGAATAATAATCTTCTCCAGTTTATCATTCTTGTCTTTTACATTATTCAGTTGTGCTTTTTCAATAATGGGCAAAATCGACGAAATCTCAATTTTTCGATGCCTTGCATTATAAAAAGTAGCATCATCCATTGCGATATTGATGTATTCGTTTGCTTTGTCCAAATAGCCCATTTTAAAAAGTTCATTGGCTAAATTTCGAAGAGCAACAGTTTCTTTCGTTGCATTTTTCACATCGGCAATGGCAGCAAGAGCCAAGTATTGAATCGCTTTTTTGGTATAACCTCTTTCAGAATAAATATAGCCGAGACTTGATGTTGCAATTCCGTAATAATCTGGAGGCAGATTATAGTTGTTTATCCAATAACTAAATGCAAATTCGGCGCCGCGCCAGTCCTGCTGTTTCAGACGTTTCAAACTTTCGGCAGCCCAATATTCATTGGTATTGGTTCCGATTAATTCTAAAGCTTTCTTTAAGAAATGATTTCCCTGTTGAACATAATGAATATTAAAACGCTGATCACGGTTGTAATCGGCTAAATCATAATAAGCACGGGCTTTGATGTTGTAATATTCAAATTTGTTTTTGAGATCCAGTTTACTGTCATCAATAACATTTAGCGTATCAATTGCTTCTTTAAAAAGTCCGGAAGATAGAAGCACAAAACCTTCTTTTATTCGGCTTTTAGATAAATACTTCGGATCTTTTAAAATTTTTGCTTTGATTTTGGATTGCTCTAAATAATAATAAGCGGAGTCGTATTTAAAAGATTTGTATTCATCAAATAAAGACATATAACAGTTGTACAGTTCTTCATTATTCTGACTAAGGGTAAACTTAGATACATTTTTCTTTAAAGCTTCAATTTTTCGATATTTCTGTTTCAGGTAAATCTCTTTTTTTAAGAGCACCTGATCTAATTCTTCCAAATAAGGATTTGTCTCTTTCGCAGTAAGAGAAAAACCGCCCAAGAAGAAAAGCAGCATCAATATTCTTTGCATGATTTTGTTTTGGTTTAGGGAAAAGGTTGGTTGATAGATATAGTTAGTTAATTCGTTTTAAAATTAAGAATAAGTTTGAGATTAAGCTAAACCTGTTTTTTAAGAATCTTGTAAAATGTTTAATAACATAGCCTTTAAAGGGGATTTTCTGGGTGAAAATAAGCTGTAAATGTTAAAAACAGGTAATTTATTTGCAATTATACAATAAAAACTAGTTATATATATGCATAGTGAAAAAAATATGCTCATTATTTTTCATATTGTCATTTTTACCATATAAAAACTGCCTGTTTTTATCTCAACAGCATCTTGATTTTTTAGTTAGACTTAAAATTTTAAAACATTGATAATTAGCTATTTGTGTTTTTTATTGTTTGAATTTCATCTTGATTTTTCTCAGATTTTTTTTTTAGGATTTATTTAACGGCTAGTTTCGCTGTATCCTTTTGAAGGGGATAACAAACTAACAAAAACCAAAAATTTATGAAATGTAAAAGTCTTTATTGGCTAGCTTTTATGATGTGTTTTTTTGCGATCGGATGCGATAACACAGATGACGGAAGCTACGTAGAACCGATTACCCTTTATGAAAAAGTAAATGGAAATTGGGGATTAACAAATCTGAAAATGGTTGATGAAGTTGCGAAAGCAAATAATATCGAACCGAACGAAGAAAACTTGAGTACTTACTTTAACTACGAAGATTTTAAAATCAAATTTAACGTAGATGAAAAGAACAATCCAACAAGTTATGAAGTAACTGGAGATGTCCCTCCGTTATTTGCTCCTAAAGGATATTGGGCATTAAGTTCAGATTTTCAGCAGACCAACGGTATTGGAACAAAAATCTACTTGTACAGCGATGCGCAAAGAACGCAAAAAACAGATGAATTGAGTTTAGTTTCGGTTCCTGGTAAAACCAAAGAAATGCAGATTCAATTGACGCATGCTTCTGGCGGTGTTGCTTTCGCGTCTTATGTGTTTAAATTAAATGCTATTAATTAAAAAGTAATATGAAAAAGTTTATATATACAATTTTACTTGCCTTGTTGATGGCTCCTAATTTTATTCAGGCACAAGAAGCCGCTGGAGCTGTAGGGCCAATATCATCATTTCCTGTTGTGTACAAATATGATGAAAAAGTTACGTGGTACTTTGATATGTCGGCATCGACATTTGCAGAAACTGAAGATTTATACATCTGGATCTGGTCTCCATCTGAACCAGATGCAGGAAACTGGGAAAACTCATCAGATTTTGCAAAACTGAAATATGAAGGTAACAAAATCTGGAGTTTTACTTTGACTCCAACCACTTATTTCTCTAAAACGCCAGACGAAATAGCGGCAAGTGCAGGATTCTGGTTTCGTTTAAAAAACAAAAACGGATCTAAACAAAGTGATGTTGGTAATGTGCCTTATACTGATTTTTCATCTTTCTATACTTCTGGTGAATTATTCAGATCATATCCAACAAAACCATTAATCGATAAACCAGTAAGTATCATATTTAATGCAAATCTTAATCCTGCATTTGCTGGGACTCCAAGTGTACATATGCATGGTGGTTTGAATGACTGGGCTATTCAGCAAATGTATGAAGCTGCAAAACCAGAAATTGCCGAAAAAACAAAATTGAAAGATCTAGGCAATGGTTTTTATAAAATGGATTTTGTTCCTAAGCAGTACTTCAATGCGCCAGATGATTTTGTAATGGAAAAAATAAATTTTCTAATGGTAGCAGAGAATTGGACAGCAAATTCGGGCGATCAGGTTATTTACGCAGGAGAATTTGTTCCGCCACCACCGCCAAGTTTTGCTTTTTTTCCATCGCAAATCAGCCAAAAAGATTTTCTTGGAATGTCAAGAAAAAATAACGAAGCAGGTGTAAATAAATTAATCTACACGATTACAGCTGGACCAAAAACAATTTCTGGTGAGTTTACTGGAGGAACTGCAGAAATTAAAGGTTTTGTCAATTTAGTTTCGGAGCTAAATGGAGTTTCGGGTTTAAGCGAAATCCATGTTTTGGTAAAAAACAATAAAGACAAAACGATTTCGGATACGACGATTCCGCTTAAAACTTTAGATAAATAATCACTATTAAATTAAAACACCAATTCTAATGAATAGTAAAAATAAAAAAAGCGTCCTGCATCAAATGTGGACTGCTAAAGGAGCGGTATTGATGATTTTTATGCTTTTTCTTTCTGTTAGCACTTTCGCGCAGACGAAAAAGCAAATCTCAGGAACCGTTTATGACAATACGGGTACGGTATTGCCGGGAGCTTCTATCATTGAAGTAGGGACAAAAAACGGAACTACAACAGATTTTGATGGTAAATTTAGTCTTCAGGTAGCCGTAGGAGGTGCAATTGAAGTTTCGTTTATCGGATCGACAACACAAAAAGTTCAAATTACAGGAAGTACTTCTAATGTTGAGGTGCGTCTTCAAAACGATGGATATACATTAGCAGAAGTTCAGGTAGTTTCTGTAGGTTACGGAAAAGTAAAAAAATCAGATTTAACTGGAGCAATTTCTACAGTTGGAGCAGATGATTTGGTAAAAGGAACGATTTCTTCTACAGAGCAGGTTTTGCAAGGAAAAGTAGCGGGATTGAATATTATTCGTCCTTCTGGAGATCCAGCGGCAGGTTCTACAATTCGTCTTCGTGGAGGAACTTCTTTAACAGCAAGCAATAGTCCGTTAATAGTTGTGGATGGAATTGCTGGTGTTGATATCAATGTAGTTCAGCCTTCAGACATTAAATCGGTTGACGTTCTTAAAGATGCTTCGGCGACTGCAATTTATGGTTCTCGTGGAGCAAACGGGGTAATCATGATTACAACAAAATCTGGAACAAAAGGAGTTTCTGTTGTTTACAGCGGATTATCTAGTGTTGGATATGTTAATGATAATTTAGATTTATTATCTGCAAACCAATGGAGAGGTTATGTTCGTCAGAACGGAATTGCTGATGCAGTAGATTACGGTGCAAATACAAACTGGCAAAAAGCAATTGAGCAGACAGCAATTTCTCAGTCACATACTTTAAGCATCAATTCTGGAAAAGCTGATAGCGGTTTTAGAACTTCACTTTCGTACTTAAACAACGAAGGAGTTATTAAAAAATCTGGTTTAGAAAGATTAAGCGGAAATGTTAGTGCTTACCAATTTTTGGGAGATAACAAAGAAGTAAAATTTGATATGGGATTATTTGCAAACATTGATAAATGGCACCCAATTGATTACAGAATTTTTGAAAGAGCTTACAACTTAAACCCAACAATTCCGGTTTACGATGCAAATGGAGATTTTAGTGTTGTAACAGGAAATCTTTACCAAAATCCAGTTGAGATTTTAACCAACAGAACTTTTGACAACGAAAGACACAGACTTTTAGGTTATTTTAAAACAGATGTGAAATTCTTGAATGACTTTACTGCTACAGCAAATATATCGTTAGAGCACAATGCTGTAAAAGGAGGAACTTACAAACCATCTTATGCGGTTATGGAAGGACAGACTGAAGGCGGTTTTGCACAGAGAACGTATGCAGAATACACTAATGCACAAGGAGAGCTTTATGTAAATTATAGCAAAATTATTGATAAACATAATATTAGCGCTTTGGCAGGTTATTCTTACCTTGAAAATATCTACGAAGGTTTTGGAGCGCAAAGAGGCGGATTTGTAACAGATGCTTTCAGCTACAATAATTTAGGAGCTGGTTACAATTATCGTTTAAGCGATGTGTATTCATACAAAGGAAAATCAAATTTAGTTTCTTTTTACGCTCGTGCTAATTACGGTTACGATGGTAAATATTTATTGACTGCAACAGTACGACGTGACGGATCTAGCCGTTTTGGAGAAAACAATAAATGGGGAACTTTTCCATCTGCTTCTGCTGCGTGGAGAGTTTCTAACGAAGAATTTATGGAATCTTCAAAAGGATGGTTAGACAACTTAAAATTAAGAGTAGGTTGGGGGATTACAGGTAACCAAGACGGAATTGGTGAGTACAAATCGCTTTCTATCTTAGGTGTTGGAAATGACAGTTATTACGACCCAGTTACAAAAACTTGGAGTTTGGCTTATTCTCCAAAACAAAACCCAAATCCTGATTTGAAATGGGAGTCTACAGAACAAATTAACATTGGTTTCGACTTTGGACTTTTTAACAGAATAACAGGATCTTTTGAATGGTATTCTAAAACAACAAAAGATTTATTGTATACTTACGAAGTGCCTCAACCGCCATATTTAGTGGGAACAATGCTGGCAAACGTTGGTGAAATGTCAAACAAAGGAGTAGAGTTAACTTTGAATGCTGATATTATCAGAGGAGATAAATTCAACTGGAATGCTAATTTGACTCTTGGACATAACGTTCAGAAAATTGAAAAACTTTCTAACCCAACTTATAAAACAGATGTTATCTACAGCGGATCTCTTCATGGTTTAGCAGGTATGTCTGGACAATATTCTCAAATTATTGCCGAAGGATATCCTGTTGGAACTTTCTGGGGATTCAGAAACGCAGGTTTAGATCCTAACGGAAAAATACAGTATTACAATGCTGCAGGACAAGTAGTAGACGAAAGCGCTTTGGTTGACGCTGATAAAACAGATTTAGGAAACATTCAGCCAGATTTGACATTAGGTATCGGAATGAATTTTACTTACGGAAATTTTGATCTTGGATTTTCAGGTTACGGAATGTTTGGACAAAAAGCCTTGAACGCGACAAACATGATGCTGAACGATCCAACTAGATTGCCAGCTTATAATGTGCCAGATTCTTTCTTAAGCAGCGGCATTACATCTGCGCCTAAGTATTCTGATTACTGGATCGAAGATGCTTCTTTCTTCAGACTTCAAACCCTAACTTTTGGTTATACTTTACCATTGAAATACAAAAAATCGAAAGTTAGAATGTATGTAATGGGTGAAAACTTATTTGTAATTACAGGTTACAAAGGTGTAGATCCAGAGATTGGTTTAAATGCTCAGGACGGAATTGGCCAGACTGGAGTAATGGATCAAACTGGTTTGGCAGCTCCTGGAATTGACAGATACAACAATTATCCTCGACCAACTACTATTTCTGTTGGATTAAATTTTACGCTGAATAACTAAGCGATTGATAACCAAAAAATATTAACAATGAAAATCAAAATAACAGCAGCAATACTTTTAAGCATGCTTTTTACGGTATCATGTACTGATTTGGATGAACAGCTGTATGATCAGGTAGAAGATGGAAATTTCGGAAATACAACCAAAGAAGTTGATGCGCTGGTAGGTGGGGCGTACTCTTCATTGAGAGGATTCAAAGATGATATCTCAAATAATTTTCCAACTTGCGAATATGTTTTCTTTTTGAATGAAGTAGTTTCAGACGAAGCTACAATTCCGACAAGAGGTACAAACTGGTACGATGGAGGACAATACCAAGATGCGCAAAAACATACTTGGAAATCAGATAATAGAATGATTCTTTCGGCTTGGCGTTATAACTATACTGGAATCGCTAAAATCAACGCAATTATTTATCAAATCAATAAATCATCTCTTAGCGATAAATCGAAAGAACCGATTTTTGCCGAATTAAAAGCGCTTAGAGCCTATTACTATTATAATCTTTTAGATTTATTCGGAAATGTGCCAATTGTAACCAATTTTGAAGATACAGATCTTCCGACAAATTCAACAAGAAAACAAGTTTATGATTTTGTTGAAAAGGAATTGACAGACGCCATTCCGTTTTTAAATCCAAATGTGGTGTATTCTAAAATGACTAAAAATGTTGCGTATTCTATTTTGGCTAGATTGTATCTTAATTCAGAAGCGTTTATTGGCCAGCCACGTTGGCAAGATTGTATCAATATGTGCCAAAAGGTTACGGGATACAGTTTGACACCAGACTTCTTCGCCAATTTCGTGACAGAAAATCAGACTTCTCCTGAAATTATTTTTGCAATCCCTTATGATTCAAAAGCAGGAACAATCGGAAACTACATGAACTCAATGTCTTGCCATTACAGTCAAAATCTAGCCATTTCTGCAATTCCAAATAATTATCCATGGAGTGCAAACGGAATGTGCGCACAACCTGGAGTTTATTCTTCTTTTGCAGATACAGACAAAAGAAAGAAATGTATGCTAGAAGGCGATCAGATCAATCTTGCGACAGGAAGTGTAATTATTATGGGTAATGGAGATCCTCTTACTTATACAGAGAACCTAACAAGTCTTGAAGATGCAAAAGAAAATGAAGGAGTTCGTTTGCATAAATACGAAATGAAAGCAGGAGAACAATGGGAGCGTGATCACGATTTTGTGTTAATTCGTTATGCAGAAATCTTAATGATGCAAGCAGAATGTTACGTTCGTTTGGGTTCTCCAGATCTAGCTAGACCATTTGTACAGCAAGTAACGTCTCGTGCAGGTGAAGAATTGCCAACAACAATTGATCTTAAATTTATTGATCAAGAGTTACTGAAAGAATTCACATTTGAAGGAAGAAGAAGAACAGACAACATTCGTTTTGGAACATTCTTCGAGCCATGGTGGTCAAAAGGCACAACGGAAAAATACAGAGCAATTTTCCCAATTCCGAGTACCGTTTTAACAACCAATAAAAATCTAAAACAAAATCCTGGGTATCCAAATTAGGTTACTAGAATGTCAGTCTTCCATGTTGGTTAGTCGTGGAAGGCTGATATGTTTTTAATTTTTTTAGTAACAGGTTCTAAAGATTAGAAACTGAATTAGAGGATTAAAAAAAGATTTTGTTTCACGCAGATTCTGCAGATTAAAGCAGATTTGATTTTAAATGTAAAAAAATAATCTGCGCATATCTGCTTAAATCTTTTTAAATCTGCGTGAAATAAATTAATCACTATAAAATCCTTTTTAATCTTTTAATCTGCGGCAAAATATAAAAATAACAAGCAGTACATCAATATGAAAAGATATATCACATCGTTGGTTTTTGGTTTGATGAGCATTGTGATGGTTGCTGGATGCAGCAGCGATGACAAAGGCTCAGACCAACCAGTAGAACCAGAGAAAACAGACCCTGTTGCGATTGAGAAAACCAACAGCACCAAAATTTATATGCATTACATGCCATGGTTTGAAACCAACGAAAGCAGTGCCGATAAAAAATGGGGATATCACTGGACAATGGCAAACAAAAATCCGAATAACGTAGGAGCAAACGGCCGAAGAGAAATTGCATCGTACTATTATCCACTGATTGGCCCTTATCACTCAGGCGATAAAAATGTGATTGAAAATCATTTATTGTTGATGAAATATTCAGGAATTGATGGAATTCTGATCGATTGGTACGGGACTTACGACGTAAATGATTACGGAATGATCAAAGAAAATACAGATCAGCTAATTGAAATGCTGGATAAAGTAGGTTTAGAATATGCCATTGTATACGAAGATCGATTCTTGACAAATGTTGTGAATGCAGGAAAAGCAATTTCGGTAACCGGTGCAGCAAAAACAGATTTGGCTTATGTAGAAAAGAATTATTTTTCTGATGCTAATTATATCAAAATTAATGGCAAACCGCTGTTAATGAATTTTGGGCCAATTGTTCTACAGACCCCAGCTGAATGGACAAATGTCTTTAATACTTTAACAGCAAAACCAACTTTCTTGACACTTTGGGATCATTCTTCATTGGCAGGAGAAAATGCTTCTGGTGAATATGCTTGGGTTTACAAAGACAACAGCTATCTAACGAATTTTTACACCAACACAAAACCAAAATTGGGTGTAGCAATGGGAAGCGCTTATCCTGGTTTTAAAGATTTTTATGCCGCAGGAGGTGGTGGAGCAGCGATTGGATGGACTATCGAACATAACAACGGAGCGACACTTGATGAAACTTTGACTTTAGCCAAAAATGCAAATGTAAATTACCTGCAGCTGATTACGTGGAATGATTTCGGAGAAGGAACTATGATCGAACCAACAGTAGAATTTGGCTATTCTTTTATTGAAAAAATCAAAACTTTTGCTGGAGTAAAAAGTACAGAAAGCGTATTTCCAGATATCAGTAAATTGTATGATTTACGCGTACAGAAAAAAGGAAATGTCGAAATCCAGAAAAAACTCGACCAAGCGTTTAATTATTTTGTTTCGATGCAACCAGCAAAAGCAAGACAAATAATAAGCGAAATAAAATAGAGCTGTAATTAATACAATTTAAATAATGAAAAACAGAAAATATAGATACTGTCTTGTGGCTTTAGCATCAATGCTGGTTATGGCCTGCAGTACTAAAAAAACGTATAAAATCAGTTCTCCAGAAAAAGTCTCTGAATTAACTTTTGAATTGACTCCTTTAGGACAGCCGCAATACAGTTTTTCTTCTAACGGAAAATCGGTTATTGAGCCGTCTCTTATGGGATTTGAATTTCAAGGTTTGGCTAAAATGACAGATGGTTTTGAAGTCGTTTCTACAGAAGAAAAATCGGCAGATGAAACTTGGGAACAGCCTTGGGGCGAATTCAAAAAAGTAAGAGATCATCATAACGAACTGATTGTTCACTTAAAAGAAGCAAAAGGCGAGGAACGCTTAGTCGATATTATTTTTAGGGTTTTCGACGATGGTGTTGGATTTCGTTATGAATTTCCGAAACAGCCTAATTTAGGTAAAGTGAAAATCTCCAATGAAGTGACGCAATTTACTTTTAAAGATAATAACGACGTTTGGTGGATTCCAGTTCATCGCGAAAACAGCTATTACGAAAGTGAATACCGTAAAACTTTAATGAGCAAAACGGATACAATCAATACGCCAGCGACTTTCGAAACCAAAGACAAATTGTATGTAGCGATTCACGAAGCCAACTTGACAGATTTTGCTTCAATGACGCTTTTAAAAACTACAGACAAACAATACAAAAGTGATTTGGTGCCGTGGGCAGATGGTGTAAAAGTATATGCCGAAACGCCTTTTAAAACACCTTGGAGAACTATTGTTGTGGGGAAAAATCCTGGAGAAGTAGCAACTTCTACTATTATGCTAAATTTAAACGAGCCTTCAAAAATTGAAGATTTATCTTGGATTACTCCATCAAAATATATTGGAATCTGGTGGGGAATGCATTTAGAAAAATACACTTGGGGACAAGGTCCAAAACATGGCGCAACAACCAAAAACACAAAAGAATATATTGATTTTGCTGCGAAAAATGGTTTTGACGGAGTTTTGGTAGAAGGATGGAATGAAGGCTGGGACGGCGACTGGACAGCAGATGGTTCTGCATTTAGTTTTGTAAAAGCTTATCCGGATTTTAATTTGGAAGAAATCACCAAATATGCTGCTGTAAAAAATGTTCGTTTAATAGGACATCATGAAACGGCTGGAGCGACCAAAAACTATGAAAACCAGTTGGAAGACGCATTCAAATTGTATCAGAAAATGGGAGTAAACTCAGTAAAAACAGGTTACGTAAACAAGTATTTGGATAAAAAAGAATGGCATGATAGCCAGTACGGAGCACGTCATTACAGAAAAGTAATTGAAACTGCCGCTAAATATCATATCATGATTGATAACCACGAACCAATGAAAGGAACGGGTTTACAGCGTACCTATCCAAACTTTATGTCTCAAGAAGGCGGACGAGGACAAGAATATAATGCATGGTCGGTAGACGGAGGAAATACGCCAGAGCATTTAACTGCTTTGCCTTTTACAAGAATGCTTTCAGGACCATTTGATTACACACCAGGTAATTTCAATTTTGATTACAAAACGCCATCTGGAGCAAAAGTGCAGACCACTTTGGCAAATCAATTGGCATTGTATGTGATTATTTTCAGTCCGTTACAAATGGCATCTGATTTACCTGAAAATTATGAAGGCAAACCAGAATTTCAATTCGTAAAAGATGTGCCTTGCACTTGGTCTGATACTAAAGTTTTAGATTCTAAAATTGGAGAATATACAACAATTGCCCGCAAAGATTGGGATGAGAAGAATTGGTATTTGGGTTCAATCACCAATAGAAATGCAAGAGACTTAAAAGTAGCTTTGTCATTTTTGGATAAAGACAAAGAATACGAAGCAGAAATTTATGCTGATGGAGCTGGAGCAAATTATAAAACCAATCCATATCCAGTTACAATCTCTAAACAAAAAGTAAACAGCAAAACTGTTCTAGATATCAAATTAGCAGCTGGTGGAGGAACAGCTGTAAAATTCTCTCCAATCGAAAAATAGTTTTTTAAGATTCTAAGAATCTAAGTTTCTAAGCTTCTGAGATTCTAAGTTTATAAAGTTTTATTTTGAGTTAAGTTAAGTAAGTTTAAGTTTGGTAATAAACCCGATAGCTGGAGAGTTATCGGGTTTGTTTTTTTTGTTTCAAGTTTCAAGTTTCAGGTTTCAGGTTTGAGAAGGTTTGAGTATAGTTTTAACGCAAAGAGCGCAAAGATTTACGCAAAGTTCGCTAAGATTTTTTAAGAGTCATTTTAAATAAAAAGTTCGCAAAGCTTTATTAAAAACAAAGCTTTGCGAACTTTTTATTTAAACTCTATTTAGATTCTCAAAAAATACCTTTGTGTACTTTGCGTAAATCTTTGCGCTCTTTGCGGTTAAAAAAAACTCAGTACCTTAGAATCTCAGCACCTTAACACCTTTACTTAGTAACCTTAACATGCTTTCCGAATGTGTAAACGGCCGTAATTGTTGGCCCATTATATCCCCATTTTAAGAAACCGTTTAATCGGTCTTGAACAGTATCTATTCTGAAGTTTAAACCAGTATATCCAGCTGTAAGGCTAAAGTTGTTTACAACATTATATAAAACGGATAAATTGTAGCTTATGATTCGGCCATCAGTTTCATCAATTTTTACGGCAAGATAATTTACGTTGGCATATAAACCCCAGCGTTTTCCAAGAACAAATTCTCCCCAAATTCCAACATCTGGCAGCGGAGCAGTAAAGTCAAAAGTATCATGATACTCTACACTTTGTGTATTGGCATTTAGTTTTAGACCTAAATCTGCAAAAAGGACATGTGCACCAATTAATAAACCAGCTTGATATTTAGGTTTCGATAAAATAGCGTAGCCATAAGCAATTCTGGCAATTTGAACATTAAAGGTACCACGGACACTTCCGTTCACAGGATAAGTATGGTCTCCAAAGTTTATATCTCTTTGCAGTGTTTTTGTTGCGGTTCTATCTAGTACAAAATATTCAAAACCCAATCGTGATCTTTTAGAAATACGCCAATCGAATGTTCCTAAAAATGATACAGTCGATTTAGAAAATCCTAAATCATTTTCAAGATCTATTTCGGTTCCTATATTTCCGTTGTTGCCTTCAACTTTAACTACGGTATTATTTACAGGAAAAAAACCACCGGCAGAAACTTTAAATTTTCTATTGTGCCAGGGCAGATCTTCTATAGTATTATCTTGAAAGTCGTCAGTTTCAGTTTTTAGAGTTGTTGTTAAGTCTTCGTCTTTTGTGGTTTCAGCAACAGTTTGAGCATTTAGCGGAATCCAAAGGAGCATCATTACCAAAAAAATAAATAATTGTTTCATTAGAGTAATTTTTAAGTTTTTATTAGGCAATATTTAACATTTAAAGTTAGTAAAAATAATCGTTCATTTTTGTTTTTATAGCTGAATTATTTTTAGAAATAAGTTGTATATCAATAAAATAAGGATTTTGCAAAACAATAGTTGACATGTCACTCTTTTTTGTAAATTTGCCAAATGGAAATTAAACATACCGATAAAGAGAATTTTTCAAATTTTTGGAAAGAAGAAATATCAGATAGTTTCTTCTTTCAGATTCACCGTATAAAGCGAGCAATTTTCAGGCGTACAAATGCCTTAATGAATGAAGCCGGAATAACATTACAGCTAGAACAGCTGCCATTATTGATGATTCTGCATCATAAAAGTCTTTCGCAGAGAGAATTGTCAGACAAAACAATGCGTGACAAATCGTCTATTTTAAGAAGCATTACAGCGCTCGAAAAAAAGAATCTTGTTGAGGTGGTAAAAGACAAAATGGACAAACGAAAAAACATCGTTAGTCTTACAAATGAAGGAATTACTTTAGCTAAAAGTATTCGTTCTCTTATGAAAAGAGCCGAAGAAGAAGTGATGTCTGTGTTTACTCCAAAAGAAAGAATTGAAGCGCTGCAAGCAGTTAGATCGTACGCAGACAAACTAGAAACGCTTTAATTTTTTTTAAACTTTAAAAGTTGACATGTCAACTTATTTTTTAATAACTATTTTAATTAAATGAAAAAAAACGAATTGTTAGAAGGGCCAATCCTTTCTTCATTATTAAAATTAGCAGTCCCAATTATGATTGCTAATCTTTTACAAGCCGCATATCAGTTGGTAGATGCTTTTTGGGTAGGGCGCTTGGGCGGAGATGCCGTTGCGGCAGTTTCAATAAGCACGCCTGTAATATTTTTAACCATTGCTTTAGGAACCGGATTGGCGATTGCTGGTTCTATTTTAATTGCACAATATTTTGGAGCGGGAAATCAGAAAATGGTCAATCACGTGGCGGCGCAGACTTTGTCGATGGTGATTATTGTTTCTGTTGTCTTGTCGATTATTGGGTATATTTTAAGTCCATATTTTTTATACTTATTAAAGGTAGAGCCAACGGTTTATGTTGATGCGTTAGGATTTATGCGTGTCGCATTTGTCGGTTTGGTTTTTAGTTTCGGATTTATGATTTTCCAGTCCATCATGCGAGGCGTTGGGCGTGTAACCTTGCCTGTTTATATAGTTTTAGGAACCGTTATTTTGAATTTTGCCCTAGATCCGTTGTTTATTTATGGATGGAATTTTATTCCGGCTATGGGCGTAAAAGGTGCAGCTTTGGCTACTTTATTTACACAACTTTTGGCAATTATAATTGGATTTGCGATTCTGTTTAGAGGAAAGCACGGAATTCATCTTCGCATTGCCGATTTTAAACCTGATTATAAACATATCAAAAGAGCTTTTGAAATTGGTTTTCCGTCTTCAATCGAGCAATCTATGCGCGCTTTGGGTATGATGGCGATTACATTTTTGATTGTTCGTTTCGGTACATTGACAGTTGCTTCTTATGGTGCTGGTTCCAATTTGATTCAACTGATTTTGATTCCAGCTTTGGGTTTATCAATGGCGATTGCCACTCTTGTGGGGCAAAATATTGGAGCTGGAAATGTTGATCGTGCGGCTGAAATTTCAAAACTTGGAGCCTATTTAGGTTTCGGATTATTGACAGGTCTTGGAATTATAGCTTTTATCTTCGCCCCATATTTAATTGCTTTTTTCGTTCCAAATGATCAAGCGGTTATCGAGGGTGGAACAGAATTGTTGAGAATTACTTGTCTTTCTTGGGGATTTCTTGGTTTGCAGCTTTGCTTGACAGGTGTTTTTCGTGCCGTTGGAAATACCAAATTACCCATGATTCTAACTTTGGTTTCGCAATGGGTAATACAATTTCCATTGGCTTATATTTTGTCTCATAATACTTCTTTGGGAAAAATTGGAATCTGGTGGGCTTTTCCGATTGCTTCTGTTGTAACAGCTTTAATCACAGTCGCCATATATGCAAAAGGTGATTGGAAAAAAGAAAGATTGACAGGGAAAACGAATAAATTAATTGATAAGGTCGAAAGTGAAATAGTGAAGGAGGGGTTTGATATTTCTAAGTAAAGGTTCAAAGGTACAAAGGTTCAAAGATCTCTTGGGGCTGACTCAAATGCGAGTCAGCTTTTTTTTTATTAAAACGCTCCAGCGAAGCAAAATATTTGTAGAAAATTCAGATGTCTGTATCAGAAAGCTCCAGCGGAGCGATATATAAATCCTTCGATGCTTCTTTTTGCAAAGTATAAATGCCTGTAAACCTTTGCAACTTTGAACCTTTGTGCTAAGGCTTTTTGCTAGCAAAATCAAGTTCTGTGATTCTGTAGAGATGCACTGCAGTGCATCTAACGAAAGATTGGCAGATTAGGGATATCCTGTATTTTAGACGCACTGCAGTGTGTCTCTACGGAAATTCTTTGTCGATTAGTTTTATTGAATGACTAAATTTTCGGAAACTTGTTTTGAAACCGTATTTGCGTGAGGGATGGGAATAAGCTGCCGAAGCAGCATGGACAGCCCGACAGCATTATAAAAAAAGGGCGAATATGCGTTGCTATTATTTGCCCTTTTTTTATAATGGTGGCACGCCCAGATTATTTTACTTTTTAATTTTCTAAATATATTTTTATGATAGCCAAAATAAATTTTAAGTACATTAGTATCTCAGAACCTTAGCACCTTTTAAAAATGACCAAAAATCTAAAACGTTATTTCATAAAATCTTTTATTGTATTAGCCTTAATTCATCTAGCTTACTTTTTATACGGTTATTTTACTTTTGAAGGGATTAAAAATATAGATATTTATACTGAATTTTATCGTTTTAAATTTTATGATGACGTTTCAATTTCACACTTTTTCGTAAGCGGATTGTTTTTACTCTTCTTTTTGATTTTTCTAGTTCGCAATCATTCGAGAGAAAATTATAAAGGAGGAAATCTTTTTAAAATTGCTGTTTGTCTGCTGTTGATTTCGTTTTTGACTTTTTCGTTTTTCATTAGTTATAGTTTCGGAATGAATGCCAAACTGAAAACAGAATTGTCTGAAAATGATTTTAATAAGGACAAAAAACTGCTGAATGTTTTAAATCCGTTTTTGTACGGATACACTTCGTATAGTTCTGAGAAACTGTTCAATTATGAGAATATTTTATATCCAAAGCCTTATCCTGTAATTCAACAAGAAGATACCATTGTTACGGGTGAATATCCTATTACAGAAATTAGTTATTACAGCATTGATACCATAAAAGCGCTGACAAGCACTTTTGATAAAACTGCAAATAAAGCAGATAGTATTTTTGATATTCTTGGTTTTGAGAAAGAAGAACTACATAAAAGGATTATCTCAAAAATAGTTTTAGGAGACAGCACAGAAATTATTTTTAAAGGTGCGCAAGTGCGTCCAGAGCATGAAAGTGATATTTGTATTTTCTTGGAAAACAAGTCTTTATTTAGCCCAGTTCAAGGAGATTCTATTGATAAACAAAGGTATGAGGCCGCAGTGGACCGTTACAAATTACTTTACAATTCTAAGAAAGATTCATTAACGTATACTTTTCAGAAATTAGATACGCTTTTAAAAAAGTATAATATAGAAACAAACATAATTCCGAAGTTGTTGACTCAAGATGTATATCATTATAGAGATAACAAAGATGAACCGCTTAATGGAATTAGAAATACTTTTGATCGAAAAACTTTAACAGAAAAATTTAAAACCTTAAATAAGCTGTTTTACGAACCTAATTATTTGCATCCAAATATTATTGTAATTTATTTTGCTGTAATTGGTTCGGTATGGATTGTACTGTTTTTGTTTTATATCCTTTTCAATAAGAAAAAAGTTCAATAACAATGTCAAATTTCAATGACAAATTCAAAAATCAAAAAATAATTGAAAATTGTTATTAGAATTTGAAATTTGGAATTTGGAATTTGGAATTTGGAATTTGATTTTTACTATACCCTGTGGTAATCTGCTTTCCAGTGTACGATAGCTTTTTTAATTGCGTTGCCGGTTAAATTGTTTTTTAAAACATCTTCTATAAGCGGAATCAATTCGTTGTCTGGTGCAAAGCGTAGCGCAAATATTTGATCGTCTGTAAGTTTGTATTCAAATTCTTCGAATCTTTTGCCTGTTAGGCTAAAATAACGATAACGCATTTCTAAGCGCACGATTCTGTTTTGCAGCGTTAGCGCATAGTGCTGGCGCAACATATACGCCAGTACAAAAAGAAATATAAAAGCCACGCTAATAAATGCCCATATCAAATGATCTTCTGTTGTAATACTCAAATAAATGCTTGCAATTAAGAATAATATTAAAACAGGATAATATATAAAATGGTGTGGGGTATAAAATCGTATATGATTATAATATGTCTGGATTTTCATGTTTTTATCTTTAAATGGTAGCCTATAAAAACAAAACTACTCTATATTTCTATAGAGTAGCTTTTTCCCAAAAATAAACTAACATAACCAATGTTCTCTTTATAGACTAAACTTTTTACAGTTTGCTTTGTAAATTTTAATAAGAAGAAAGCCTTTTCTTTTCGCTAATCAAATCTTCAGTACGGCTTATTTTTCTTTGATGTAAAATTAGATCGAGAGCAGTTGTTTTTTGTTATACTTTAAACGGAAAAAGTTACATGATTCCAATATTTGCATTTTAATTGTATAAAATACTGGACTTTACAATAAGGTTTTAATGATGCTCCATTCGTCTAATTTATCTTGAAAAGTCTTGCCAGCATTGGCAGGACTTGTTGAAGGAAGCGTAAATGTTTTATATTCTTTTTTTAAGTGAACATATTTTTTAAAAAATGACGCTGCTTTTTGTCCGTTAAAAAGAATGCTTTCTATTTGTGTGTGTGTTTTCAAGAAATCTTCAAAATTATTTGCAATTTCATTTTTTATGGCACTATCTAAACTTCCAACGCGTTCGCAAAATTGTAAGACATCCCAGAGTGCGATGCTGTTTTTAATTAATAAGCTTTTTCGTATTTCATAATCGTTGGAAAATTCCTCTCCAAGAATCTGAAACATAAATTTCCAAAAGTTATTCTGGTTATGACCGTAATATTGATTGAGTTCTAAAGATTTTGTTCCAGGCATCGTGCCTAGAATCAGAATTTTAGAGTTGGGAGAACTGATCGGGGCAAACGAAAAACTTTTCATACTTGTTTTCTTAAAAGAATTGTGATATATGTTAAAATAAACATTTATAAGGAATTATAAAACAAAACCAAAAAATTATATAACATTCTTGGTCTGTCTTTAAACGAACTTTGACTTTCAGATTTCTAGAAATAATCTGTTTGGCAAATTATAATTTTAAATCCGGCGAACCATGAAAATTGTTACTATAAATACAGAAAAAACTCAAAATATATTTGATGAACTTCAAACTAGTTTTGGCGGAAAGGTGGCTTTTGATTTAGACGAATATACATTAGAAGTAGAAAATAGCTTTGCAGAAGGTTCTATTATTGGAGCTTCTTTTGCAGATAATATCTCATATGTCCAGTTTGATATGACATTTTCTGCAGATGTCAGATTAGATATTCTAAATGTAAAATCTTCACCAATTTATTTTGCTTATTGTTCTAAAGGAAATCTTTCGCATAGTTTTGGATTAAAAGGGGAGGAACGTAAACTAAAAACGTTTCAGACTGCCATTGTAACATCAAAAAACAACGAGGACAATGTTTTATTTTTTGAAAAAGGAAAAAAAACAAAGCTGACTTTAATTATCGTGGGAACTCAGATTGATGCTGCAACTCAGACGCATTCTTTAAACCAGCAAGTAAAAGATACTTTTTTTGAAAATAATCAGGCATCAGATTTCTTTTATATCGGATCTTATAATTTGCAGATTGCAGAAAAAATCGAACAGCTTAATTCGATTACGCAAACTGGAATTGTTAGAAATCTATTGAAAGAAGGGATTATGAGAATTATTCTCGCGATGGAAATTCAGCAGCATTCAGACGATTTACATGCTTTTGCAAACGAGGGAAACGGACTGACAGTAAGGGAACTGGAAGAAGTAAAAGACCTTTCGGAATTTATAAAATCAAATCCAGAAGAAGCCTTTTCAATTAAATCTTTGAGCAAAAAATCGGGTCTTTCTCCAAACAAACTTCAGGAAGGCTTTAAAATGATTCACAATCGCACAGTCAACGATTATATCACGCACATGAGAGTTCTAAAAGCCGAAATCTTAATTAGAACATCTGATTTAAATATTTCTGAAATCGTCTATTGCATCGGTTTTACAAGCAGAAGCTATTTTTCTAAAATTTTCAAGCAAAAATTCAACTGCAGCCCAAAAGAATACAAGTTTAATTTGAATTCTCTAGCAATTACTGCGTAATTGAGGTGCAAAGGTGCAGAGTTACAAAGGTGCAAAGTTTTTTTTTAGTAAAGTAATGTAGTTAGCTATTAAGCAATATATATTTAAAGACTAAGATTCATAAATCTTAGTCTTTTTTTTTGAAGAAAAACTTTGAACCTCTGCATCTTTGAAACTTTGTACCCAAAAAAAACTTTTGCAAAAAGATTTTTTTTATACATTTGTATAACTAGTTATATAATTAATTATTTGTTATGGATTTTTTTGATAAAGTTGGAAAATCGGCATTGGGAAGCCGCTTACGTTTAATGACTGCCGTTGTTACGGATGATGCTGCGAAAATATACGAATTGTATGGAGTTGAATTTGTACCGAAATGGTTCCCAGTATTTTATACATTGGCAGAAGAACGTGAAATTACGATCACTGAAATAGCCAATGAAATAGGACATTCTCAGCCTTCAGTAAGCAAAATTATTCAAGAAATGATTGGTGCTGGACTGATTGAAGAAAGTGCAAAAACAGAGGATAAAAGAAAGAATAATGTTGTTCTTACCGAAAAAGGAATTGTGATTTCGAAGAAAATCAAACAGCAGTTGGAAGATATTGATGTTGCAATTGAAGGAATAATTGCGGAAAGCAAACATAATTTGTGGGCTGCATTGGAAGAATGGGAATTCTTATTGGAGCAAAAATCTTTGATTAAAAGAGTTAGCGAACAAAAGAAAAAAAGAGAAAGTAAAGACGTAAAAATAGTTGACTATAAGCCAGAGTATCAGGAAGCTTTTAGAGCGCTGAATGTAGAATGGATTTCGACTTATTTCGAAATGGAGGAAGCCGATTACAAGGCGCTGGACAATCCTGAAGAATATATTTTGAAAAAGGGAGGAAAAATTCTTGTGGCTTTGTATGAAAACGAGCCTGTTGGAGTTTGTGCTTTAATTAAAATGAATAATTCTGAATATGATTTTGAAATGGCAAAAATGGCTGTTTCTCCGAAAGCACAAGGAAAAAGTATTGGCTGGCTTTTAGGAAAAGCAATTGCCGAGAAAGCAAAAGAACTTGGTGCCAAGAAAATATATTTAGAAAGTAACACCATCTTAAAACCCGCCATAAATCTATATTATAAACTAGGTTTCGAAAAAGTTTTTGGTCTCGAAACGCCTTATAAAAGATGTAATATTCAGATGGAGTTAGTTCTTTAAATAAGTTGCTAAGGTTCTGAGTTACTAAGATTCTAAGTTTTTTTCTCAGAAACTTAGAATCTTAGCATCTTAGTATCTTTCTAACGTCCAAATCGATAATACTCCAAATCTGTATTTTTTTTGTTGTTGAGCGAATCTAGAATGGAATTCATTCCGATTGCGCTGAAGGTGATTCCATTTCCGCCGAAGCCTAAAATGTAATGCTCGTTTTTTCTCGGATTTGGTTTTCCGAAATAGGGAAGACCATCTTTGGTTTCTCCAAAAGTTCCTGCCCAGGAATAATCAATTTTAAAATCTAAATCGGGAAATCGTTTGCAAAATTGTTTCAAGAGGTATTGCTCTTTTTTAGCCAGCAGTTTATCACGCTTATTAGTGTCTTTAAAATCTTCATCTCCACCGCCCATGATAATGCGGTTATCCTCTGTGGTTCTTATATAGTGGTAAGGCGAAGCTGTATCCCAAAATATTGCGTGTTTGAAATTTTCGGGGAGATCTGGCTGACTCTCAGAAGTAATAACGTAAGTGCTTTTCAAATCGACTACTTTTTCTTTTAGGGTTTCTGTGCTTTCGTAGCCTGTACAGTGTATAATATGATCGGCTGTAATAACATGTCTGGAGCCTGTAGTGGCAATGATTTTGCCTTTTTGATGCTGAATGGAAGCAATATTTGTGCGGTCAAAAATCTGCATTCCCTTTTCGTGGCAATGGAACAAAAGATCGCTTGCAAGTTTAAAAGGATCCATAACTGCTGCAGTTTTAGATTCTACTCCCGCAATGGCATTCAATCCCATTTTTTGTAATTCTGATCTGCCGAGCCAGCTGATTTCGAAACCATGTTGTTTTCGGGCTTTATACTCGTTTTTTAAATAAGGAACATCTTTTTTTAAAGTCGTAAAATAGATGCTTTTTTTGAACTCGAAACCACAGTCGCAGCCAATTTCATCAATAATATTTCGGAGATCAAAAATGGCTTTTTTCCCATTCTGGTAGCTGTCTACGGCACATCTTGCACCGCGCAGTTTGATGAGCTGATGTAATGGAACATCAATTTCATATTGGAGAAGCGCCGTGCTTCCAGAAGTGCTTCCGCCACAGACATCACGACGGTCGACAAGAACAATTTTTTTCCCTTCGTTTAATAATTTATAAGCAATTAAAGCTCCTGTAATACCGCCGCCAATTATTAAAATGTCGGTGTTAATATCAGAATCTATTGAAGGGTAACTTTGTTTTATGGCGTTTTTTAAAGGCCAATAGGTTTCAGTAGAGCTCAATTTCATTTTTTGGTTATTTTTTAGAGGTGTTTTTGGTAGTTTTTTTGGTGTTATCTGGTTTTATATTTTTTTCTTTTTTTCGATTATGAAGTTCATTTGCCTCAGCAATTGAATGTGAAGTTCTTATGGATCGGTCTTTTTTTGCTAATTGACTTAAATGATGATAATATTTTTGAATAATAACCATCTCCTCTTCGGTCATATTTTCTATGTCAACAAGAGTATTGCTTGACAAATCGTTTGATGCTACGAGTTCGTTTAGTTTTAACTGAATGGCAAGGGAATCTTTATTTTGTGCTTTTTGAATTAAAAACACCATCAAAAAAGTAATAATGGTTGTACCTGTATTAATTACCAATTGCCAAGTTTCGGAATAATCGAAAATTGGTCCTGAGGCAGCCCAGACCGCAACAAGAATAAATGCGCCAATAAAAGCTGGCGTACTTCCTGCAGCTTTTGAAACTTTTGAAGCAAACTTTTCGAATGCACTGCTTTTATGTTGAGATTTAGAATTCATTATTTTTTTGTTTTGGGTTTGCTTACTTTTTCTTCTCGAATAACTTTATTGTTTTTTTCATCATAAATAGCAGGATTTATTTCTTGTCCTGTTTTGCTGAATATTTTAATTTTTGGAGCTTCATGCGTTCCCGTAATTACGATCGGAAAACCAATAATTCCGAAAAGCGGAAGTCCTAAACGCATTCTTAGATCCAAAAGTCCGTCAAAGCTTGTAGTTCCTTTAATCGTTGGCCTAAAACTGGCCACACTAAAGGTAAATGGCTCAATACTAATAAGATTCTTATCTATTGTCGATTTAATTTCGATTCCTTTCATATCAGGATTATTTAAACCGCTTTGTCCTGTTTTCGAACTAATTCCATCAAAAAGTTTCAGTCCTTTAATTTTTACATCGCGTAAATTAATGGTTCCGCCACCTTGCATAGATTCATAAATAGGCCCCATATTTCCATTGAGATCTCCTTTCACTTTATAGTCAACAGAGATTATTCCGTGCGCTTTTTCGGCTGCAGAAACCATGTCATGAAACATCGGAATTTCTTTGTAAGCTCTCTGAACATCAAAGTCTTTAGCCGTAAAATGAGCATCAAAATGTGCCGAGGTCGGAGACTCGTCTTTATACAATGCATTTATACCTAAAATGCAGTCAATAATACTAAAGGTAACATTTTCTAAGTAAAATCCTTCTTTTTTATTCCTATTTTTCCGTTTAATTTGTTAAATATCAATTTATTGTACTCTATTTTGTCTGCATTTGCATTTAAAGTGACATTTAAGTTTTCTGGAATAATGACTACACCACTCATTTTTGGATGATCTTCTTTGGCATATTCGACTTCTAGATTTCGATCTTTATTTTCGCCTTCTTCAAGTGCCATAAATTCATCCACATTAATCAGTTTTGATTTTAAGTTGAAATTACCGCTCAAAGTTCCTTTTGATTCTAAGAAATAATTGATGGTATTGAGCAGATAACCGTTGATGTCAAAATCTGATTTTCCGTAGGAAGCATTAAACTTTTCAAACCACATTTTTTCATTCTGAAAACGAAAATTTCCCTGCTTGATAAAGAAAGCTTTCGGAAACAATTCTGAAGTTGCTTTTATATTTTTTAGCAGTAATGTTCCTTTGTTATCCAGTTTATCATACTGACCAGTTGCTGCATAACTTTGTTTTCCTTTTAAAGAAAGATCTGCTTTGGCGTAGCCCGTTAAATCCAAACCTTTTTGCGAGAATACCTGATAAATTCTGCCCACATTCAGTTCGCCTTTAATTTTGGCATTATAAGCCAAATCGCTAAAATCGGATAAAGTGGCATTAACGTAAACTGGATTTCCTTCAAAGACAAAAGAAGCTGGGGCAACGGCAACAATCAAGTCCTGATACGTTCCGGCTTTATTCATCATATTGGCTATAAAAGTAATATTGGTAATTGGATTTGGATAATATTTTGTTTTAAGCCATCCATTTCGCAGTGAAATTCCGCCAATAGTTTTTGGAAACAGTTTTTTTGAAGTGCTAAAAAGCCCCTTCGCCTGAATATTGGTTTTTAAAATTCCTTTTAAATCCATATTTTCCAATCCTAGCGCGGCATCAACAACAGCAAGATCTAAAGCACCTTTCACACTTGCATTAATCGACATTTCGCTTAAACCTTTGCTGTGCAGATAAGCATTAAAATAATCTTTCTCGCCCACTTTAAATTTCAAGGTTCTTAGATTAACCAGCAATTGCTCAGTATCTAGAGACGGAAGCATCGCATTCAAATCCATTTGAAAATCGGTTAAAGGAACTGGCGCATTCTTATAATTTACGGAGCCTTCGTTGATTTTTAAATTGAAAGCTAAGTTTGGTTTTTGCTTTTTAGGGACGTTATAATCTCCTTTGAAAGTAAGAAGCAAATCGCTTCTCCCTGAAATCTCTGTTCTTTCCAGCCAGGTTAAATATTCTGGTGGCATTACAGACAATAAATCTTTTACGGTTGTATTTTCTGAAGCAGCTTTTATATTGATTTTATATCCATCTCTTAAAATGGAAAATAAACCAGTAAATTTTAAAGGCAGTTTATTGATGTGTAGCTCATTTTTTTGAAGAATAAAGGTAAGCGCGTGCGTATTGATTCTTGTAATTAAATCGGCACTGACTTTTTTCTTTCTTAAATAGCCAGTTCGATCGTAAAAGAAATCCAGATTATCAATTTTGGCATCGGTTGCAAGATCAAAAATATCGTCGCTTAGATTTCCTTTTCCGATATAATTAAAACCTTTTGCATCAACCAGAATCTTTGCCGAACGATCATTATATTTTACATGGCAGTTTTGCAAATCGATGCGTTCCAATCGTATTGCTGTTCCTTCTTCTGGAGCATTTGGATCTTCTTTTTTATTTCTGTCTTCTGGAGCAATATAAATATTGTAATTGGCCTGACCTTTTTCGTTGACCATTACGTTTATTAAAGCATCAGAAACATAAAGTTTATTGATTTTAACTTCGTTATCAAAAAGCAGCCTTTTGATGTCGATTCCAAAAGCAACCTGATCAGCTCTTAATAAAGTATCATTGCTGAAAGGTTTAGATCCCGTTAAAGACAAATCGTCTAGCGAGACGGTCAATGAAGGAAAATGAGTAAAGAACGAAAGTTTAGATTTAGTGTATTCCAATTTGGTATCCAGACGCTCGTTGGCAATTTTCTTCACTTCCGAAGCGATTTTTCCAGGAAAAAGCAGCGGAATAATAAACAGCAAAAACAAAATCACCGCAATCGTAATTCCAGTAATTTTTAAAACTTTTAAGGCGGTATGTTTGATTGAACTAGGCATATAATTTTAATTGTGAATTGTGAATTATAAATTGTGAATTGTGAATTGCTGGATTTTAATTTTTTTTTTCATGCTTGTCCTCCTGAGCGAAGTCGAAGGACACGTCCTATAGAATTCACAAAATAGATTAAGCATGCAATCCTTCGACTTCGCTCAGGGAGACATAAAGTGAGAATTGGATTTTGGAATTTAAAATTTGAGATTTAATCTGTTTATTTTTTCTCTGCCTCTGCTTTTTTAGCATCTTCCTGCTTTTGCACTTCTTGCTTCTCTTGTCTTGTTTCTTGCTTTTCTTCCTTATCTTTTTTCGCTTCTTCTTGCTTCTCTTTTCTTTCTTCTTGTTTCTCCTTTTTCTCTTTCTCTTTTTTCTTGAAGTAGCCTCTAAAAAGGAAATTACTTTTCGCGGCTTCCATGTTTTCGCTAAAACCTTTTGTTCCCGTTTCTAGATTAGAAAGCGTGTTTGAAACGCTGTTTGCCATTTTATCATCTTTTACCAATCTTGCTAGAGCGCCGTTTCCGTTGTTCATGCTGTGGCTGAAAATGGCTATTTCGTCTGAAATCACGCCAATGTTGTCTACACTTTTCTTCACGCTTTTCATGATATCGTACATTTCAATTCCATCAACAGAAGCGATTCGTCCGTTGTCTTCAATTATTTTTTTAGATTTTAAACCTGGAGAAATAGTCAGAACTTTATCACCCATTAAACCATCTGAGCCAATACTGGCGGTGGCATCGGTTTTAATAAATTTTCTAACATCTTCTTTCATAACCAAAACCACCACAACAGAAGAATCGTTTATCAATTGAATTTGCTCGACTGTTCCAACATTAATTCCGGAGAAACGAACATTATTACCAACTTCTAAACCGCTAACTGTTTTAAATTGAGAAGTAATATGAAATGTTGAACCAAATAGGTTTTGCTGTTTTCCGATAAAATATACGGCCATTATAAAAAGGAGTAAACCTATCGTTACAAACATCCCCAGTTTCCAAGTATATCCCGATTGCTTTTCCATGATTTCTATTGTTTATTTTGCTTTATTCAAAAAATGAGCGAACCCATTCGTCTTCGTCTTTTTCTAATTCTTCGTATGTTCCTTCGGCGTGAATTACGCCATCTTTTAAAACTACAATTCGATCGGCCGTCATTTTTGCGCAGGCCATATCATGCGTAATAATAATCGAGGAGGTTTTTTGTTTGTGTTTAATGTCCAAAATCAATTCGCTGATTTCTCTAGACGTTATGGTGTCTAAACCCGTTGTGGGTTCGTCATACAGAATAATTTCAGGTTTTAAGATTAGCGTGCGCGCCAGACCAATTCTTTTTTTCATTCCTCCCGAAAGTTCAGAAGGCATTTTGTCAATGGCATCGGCCAGTCCTACATTTTCCAGCGCTTCCATTACTTCATTTTCGACTTCTTGACTGCTTAAATCGCGTTTGTGTTTGGTCAAGGTAAAAGCGAGATTTTCTCTAACGGACATCGAATCGTAAAGTGCCCCGCTTTGGAACAAAAATCCGATTCGGACTCTAATTTCATTCAGCTCGCTTTTTGAAATATTAAGAACGTTTTCATTAAAAACTTTAATTTCTCCTTTGTCTGGTTCAATCAATCCTACGATACATTTTATGGTGACCGATTTTCCAGAGCCTGAACGTCCTAAAACCACTAAATCTTCGCCTTTATTCAAAGTGAGATTTACGCCTTTTAAAACGGCATTATCTTTTCCAAAAGTTTTATGCAGATCTTTAATCTCGATAATCGGAGTCTGATCTTTCTCTTTTGTTTTAGGTTCTTTATGTAATTTTTCCTTCATCATTTTAAAAGAATAAATCGGTTATTTGAACAGCGACCATATCAATTATAAAAATGCTTAGCGATGCCGTAACTACTGCAGAATTTGCGGCTCGTCCTACGCTTTCTGTTCCGTTAGAAGCATTAAAACCTTTATAACAGCCAATAATTCCGATAAAAAATCCAAAGAAGAAAGTTTTAAGAGTGGCTGGAAGCAGATCTAGATATTCTAAGGATTGAACGATCTGGGTTAAAAACCTGTAAAAATTGACATCTCCATGAATATTAATTCCCACGTAACCGCCAATAATTCCGATGGCGTCTGCAAAAAACACCAAAATAGGAACCATTAGAGTACAGGCTAAAACTCTGGTTACAACCAAATAGTTGTACGGATTTATAGCTGATACTTCCATAGCATCAATCTGTTCAGTTACTTTCATTGATCCTAATTCGGCTCCAATTCCAGACGAAATTTTTCCGGCACAAATCAATGCTGTAATTACGGGAGCAATTTCTCTAATCAGCGAAAGCGCGACCATTCCTGGCAACCAAGATTCAGCTCCAAATTTTACCAACGTAGGACGTGATTGAAGCGTAAGCACCAAGCCCATAATAAAACCGGTAATTGCAACCAAAGGGAGAGATTTATATCCAATGACATAACATTGTTTTAGAAATTCTCTCGTCTCATAAGGAGGAATAAAAACCTCCTTAAAAAACCTTTTGGCGAATATGGTGGTTTCTCCAATTTCGGCGAATGTATTTTTTATATCGAGAATCAAAATGTTCTGGTTTTAAGGTGAATGATGTGAATTGAAAATCTATTATTTAACAGTTTTTCCAAATCATTAAATTATATAGGAAAGTTAGCTCTATACTTGTTAAAATGTATTACACAACTTTTTTTCAGCCTTATATAATTTTCATAAACTCACAATAATTTAAACGAATTGACGTTTTGGAGGCAAACAAAAAATCCCTTTCATTAAGAAAGGGATTTTCAGGGTTTAAAAAAATGAAGTATTTGGTTAGCTTCAATTTCTTTTCTTATAAATTTATGGCAATGCCGCTTCGAGATTTCATTAACGGAATAACGCGTGATTGCGATAAAGCTAATTTTTCCATTAATAATCTTGCCGTTAAATAGCAAACAGTAGATTCTGCGCCTTGATTCAAGTTTACATTGTGTTTCTCAAGTCCGTCATAACCACCGCCGCTTACAGGATTGTACATAATTTGGTTCAAATGATTTTTGCCTAAAAACCAGTTAAAAGCCGCTTTCATTTTCTTTTTATATTCTGGAGTTTTAAAGGCATTATAAAACGCATTTAAAGTTTGAATGGTGTACGTAACATCAATTGGCTGTTCGCCATATTCATGCGGTTCAGAACCTTTATGATGCCAGCTTTGGTTTGAAATGGCTTTGAAAGTTCCTTTTGTAAATGTTTTAGAAATAAGAAAATCTAAAGAGTCTAGCGCTACTTTTTTATAAACCGGTTTATTGGTAATAAGATAAGCATAAAGCATTGATTCTGGCAAAATGCTATTTCCGTAAGTCAAATAATTTTCAAACCATTGCCAGTCTTCTGATGCAGTGTCTTCGTAGTTTGCTAGCAGTTTAGCATTTAGCTTATTGATGATGGCCGCAACGTATAAATTCGGAATGGTTGAATGGTATAAATACAAACCTTTTGTCGCAAAACCAATTGAACGTGGCGACTGAATATTTTCGGCCCATTTTAAGGAATTCAGTAAACATTTTGTTGCTTTTTTGGTGATCGCTTCTGGAAGAATATCAGACATAGAAACAACAGTTCCTAGTGCCCAAATCGCTCTAGCATTAGAATCTTCTAAATTTACTTCAGCATTTTGTTCTATATGTTCGCGATTTTCTTGATCGACATAATTGATAAAATCTCCTTTTGGTTTTTGGCAACGCTGAATAAAATCTAAATAGATTAAAATATATGCCAAATCATCTTTGTCCTGAGTCAGTTTATAATGCATACAGAACGCAATTAAAGCTCTGGCATTATCATCTAAAGTATATCCTGAATCTAAATCTGGAATAGAAATTTTGCTGAACTGAATAATTCCTAATTCGGTGGTTAGTTTTTTGATATGTTTTAATTGAATAGGAGGATAGCTGTATTTAATTTCGGATGGATTTTTAATTAGCTTTTGATAGGTATTCATTTGAGTAATTCCAACATTTTCCCACGAAGTAGCTCTCATTTTGGTAAACGAACTAATTCCCATTTCGTGTCTTAGATTTTCGTCTTCGATCAATTTGATTGCAGCCGCTGCAAATTGATCAGAATCTCCAATATCACACAAAATACCAGAATCTGGAGTTAATACTTCTCTAGTATGCGGAATTTTAGATGCCACAATTGGACACGCACAACTCATGGCATAAGCAAAAGTGCCACTAACCGCCTGATTTGGATCTTTTGAAGTAAACATGTAAATGTCTGTAGCTTTCAGATATTCTAAAAGTTCATCGGTATCTAGATATTTATTGACAAAACGAACATTGTTTTGAAGATTCAATTCTTTAACGATGGCTTCTAATCTATCTCGATACGCATCGACACCGTCTCTTATTAAATTTGGGTGTGTTTTACCAATAATCAGATATAAAGCATTTGGTGCTTTTTCGATAATTTTTGGTAAAGCCTGTAAGCCCGTTTCTATATTTTTTCCTTCGCCCAAAAGACCGAAAGTAGATAGCACTAATCTATCTTCAATGTTTAGTTTTTCTTTTGCCTGTTGCGGAGTTTCGTATATCACAATATGAGTTCCATGAGGCACGCAAGTAATTATTTCTTCATTAATATCGTAGTCGTTAGTTAGAATTTCTTTAGATTTATTTGTCATTACAAAAACCGAATTGCTGTAGCTTAAGAGCAGTCTTACAAACGTTCTCAATTCGTCATTCGGATTTGGAATTACGCTATGAAAAGTAAAGGTGACGGGAGTTTTAATAACATTTAGAAAATCCAAAAGATGATCTCCATAATTTCCTGAAAACAAACCAAATTCATGCTGGATGTGAATTAATTTTACAGTTTCATCCTGATTAATTTCCTCGGCAACTTTAGCATATTCTTCTCGAATTTTTGTGTTTAAAGTAAAAGCTTGCGTTGGTTCTTCAATAGGTTCTGTAACCAGCTCGCATATTTCGCATTTTATAGATTTACCATAAACATCTGTAATTCCTTTGATAGTGTCTTGCGTGTAAGTTGCTATGCCACATTGCGTAGGCGGAAAAGTAGATAAAAAAACTATTTTTGATTTATTTGATATTGTTTTCATGAGAATTCTTTTTTTAGCTCGGTTAATAACTCGTTCAAGTTCAAAGATGCCACCGCAATCTTGTCATCGGCAGCGCCATAATAAATATATAGTTGGCCGTCAAAAATGGCAGTTCCTGTTAGGAAAACCATATAATTGACATCGCCATGTCTTTCCTATCATTATGCTAATAAATTTTATTTAAAATTACTTTGAGATAAAAGCGACGATTAATTCAATCCACTAAAAAATTAACTCAAAAGCATAAACATGGTAATCCTGTAAGGCTGTTAAGTAATAATGAAAGGGGCGTGTAGTCTAGTTTTTTTTGAAGGTTCATAGGTTCAGATTTGCAAAGGTTCAAAGTCTTTAACCTTTGCACCTTTGAGACTTTGTTCCTTTGCACCTTATCTCAATACCATTTTGCGTAATATTTCCGTGTTATAAAAGCTATCGGAATTCCGACACAGCAGATTACAATCAATATGGAAAGCAAAAGCGGAAAATCTAGTTTTTTTTCGGGTAGGACAGGAAATACAATCGGAAGAACAACAAGATTCATTATAATCCAAATAAAGAAACCATAGGATACTCCCGAGAGTAAAGTGTTTATTTTAAAAAATGGGATATAGGGAAAAATTTTAAAATAAAACCAAGCAAAAATAAAGGCAATTAAGAAATGAAGTCCCAAACCCGCAAAAGTCATTTCTGCTCCGCCCGTATATGCTTCTTTTTTAAAAATTCCGCTAGCAATAGACTGCAGAATTTTTTCGGCTGTTGTTTTATGAAGTATTCCTGCATAAATCAAAATAGCGGCAGTAATGTCTAATGTTCCTGCAACTAAACCAGATGAAACAATGGTTCTAACTTTTGATCTCATAAAAATAGTTTTGAGTTGAATACTGATTTATTGTTTTTTGATGTGTTCGTAAATCGTTTTTAACTGGTGCGTATGCCTCTGTGTATGTACAATGGCAAAATAAAGCCATTCGTAAATCGTGAAATTTTCAAATCCAGGTATTTTAGCATCCAGACAAGTAAGCGTTAAATCGTAAGTTTCTGCCGCTTCAAATAAATCATTTTGTATTTTTTTTACAGAAGCCAGCAGAGTGCCTTTTTCATACTCAATAGCAGGAGGGTTTATGTTTTCGGGTGATTGATATTTGGTAGTGTAATCTAAAAAGATGGAGTCGAGTCCTTTTATATTTTCGTCAGGCTCTCTGGTTGTTTTTTCGGTTTTCCCCGCAAACAGCGCGGTAAGACCTGAGCACGCTAGAATAATATGCTGTGCGGTTTGTCCAGCAGTCCAGCTTCCTTCAAACGGGACAATATTGATTTCTTCTTTTGAAAAAGAGGAAATTAAGTCGCCTAATTTACTGTAGGTTTCCAGTATGGTATTTTGAATAGCGCTCTTCATTTTTTTAATTTTAAAAATTGAAAACTCGACAGTAAATCTTTACCGATTGGTTAAAGAAAACCTCAGTATAATATCTGGCGAAATTAAATTTATAGAATTAGGGGAAATGATACTCCTTCAAATATACAATAAAAAATATTAAAAAGCTATAAGTCAGGTATTTGAGGAGTGTTAATTTTTAAGGAAGTGCTTCGCAGAAGTAACCGTGCGAATTTAAAATGGCAATAATTTTTGTATTCGAAATGGCAGGTGCATGAATACGGAGGATTTTGTCGCAATCTTCTAAATCGAAGTTGATCGAACCATTTGGATAATGCTCAAGAAGCTTCTCAATGATAACTTGACATTGAGATTCTTCCTGAACATTTGTTTTAAAAACTTCAATAATCATAAAGTTTTGATTTTTAGAGTGCTATGTTTTTATAACGCTGTATTTTATGATATGTTACATACGAAATAATTAATATCGCTAAAATGATTAATGGAAAGAAGCCTTGAAAACCAATTCCGTCAACTGCAAAGTGGCTTATGGATGCAAAAATGAAATCGAATGCAAATCCAGCATAAGCCCATTCTTTGATTCTTCCCGGCACTTTGGGAATAATCAAGGCTAAAACGCCAAGGATTTTAAATACGACTAATGCATTTCCGAAATATTCTGGATAACCAAGGTGTCTGATTCCTTCTTTGGCTAATTCGGTCTGTGAAGTTAAAGCTGGCATAACGCCTTCAAATAAAAAAATAAGAATAGTAGTAGTCCAAAAAATAATTTTTGTTGTCTTCATTGGGTATTTGTTTTTAAATAGTTATTAGTTAATGTATTACAAATGTACTATTCTTATTTTTCTGCAAAATACCTATTTATGACTATTTTGGGGGCATTTGGGACATTGTTAGTTATGAGTTATGAGTTATGAGTTATGAATTGTGAATTGTGAATTGTGAATTGTGAATTGAGATGCTGCTACACAGTTTGTCATGTCGAGGAACTAGGGATCTCCACAAAGTTTTGTCTTCCTGAGCGAAGTCGAAGGATCTCCTGCTGAATCTATGCAGCGGGCTTAACTGTGCGAGTGCTTCGATTTCGCTCAGCATGACATTAAATACGTAAAAAAACTTTGTAGAAGTTTCAATAAAAATAGTTCTCGCAATCCCGATAACTATCGGGATTGCGAGAGAATTAATTGGAATTTGGACTTTAAAATTTGGACTTTAACCCAGTTGGTAATTCGTAATCGTAAACAAATCCTCAAAACCCAATTTCGTATAAATGCCTTTTCCTAAAGCGGAAGCTTGCAGTTGCGCATATTGGCAATCGGCATCAATGGCTTCGTTGATGGCAAATTTCATGATTTCTTCTGCGAAACCTCTTTTTCGCATTTCAGGAATAACGCCGACGCCGTGAATTCCCATTATGTTTTCTGTTTGAAAAAGTGCCAATGTTCCTATAGGTTTTTCTTCAAAATGAACCAGAAAGTACTTTACATTCTCATAATTCTGTACTAAGGTTTCTTTGCTGATTATATAATTGAAAGATAACGGATAAATATCAGACCATGTTTTAGCATCTTCTTCATTTAAAACTCGTTTGAAAGTTAAAATGTTTAGAGTCGTAAATTTTCGATCGAGTTTCAAAGCCATAGCAGCAAGCTGGTTGCGAATTGAAAATCCGTTTTTCTCGAAGATTTCATTTGAATTGCTTCCGAAAATATCCCAATACGGAACAACCAAACCTGGATTTTTTTCAATAGTTTCCTTAATCTGCTGAAGATCTGTTTCTGTAATATCTTCTCTGAACCATAATCTATTTGGCCAGCCTGCATTTTTTATTTGAGAAAATTCTAAAAAATCATTTTGATGATAGGAAAGGAGAGGCATTGCTGCGGTTTTCCAAAGAGTTGTCAGATTGTCAATATTGTCTTTGATAAGATTTATATGGTTCATTTTATGACGAGTTTTAATTATAAAGCAAATATAAATCTGGTCTTTTAGAAAAACCTTTACATATGTTGATTTACAAATTTTTTTCCAGACTTTTCCTGATTCGGCTTAACTGTGTTGGCGTAATTCCCAAATGTGAAGCAATATGCAATAACGGAACACGATCGGCGATTGTCGGATGCGTGTCAAGAAGATTAAGATATCTTTCGGTTGCATTTTGCATTACTAGCGCCACTTCCCTCTGTTCTTTTTCGATAATCCAGTTTTTTTCCAAGTATGCAATGTAGAAGTTTTTAAGATCATCATTTTCGGTAATCAACTGGATATATTTTTTGTAATCAAGATTGATTAAGATACAATCTTCTAACGCTTCGATCGTAAAGTCGGAAGGAGTTTGCAGCATTGATGAAACTTTAGAGCATGCAAGCCTGTTTTCGAAAAAAAGGTTTTTGTTATAGAAATTTCCTTGTTCATCTGTAATAAAAGTACGTAGAATTCCTTTAGCAATAAAATACATATTTTTGCAGATTTCCCCATTTTCTAGTAGTATTTCTCCTTTTTTGATTGTCTGGAAATCTGTCAAGTTTTCAATCAATTTCCATGATTGTTCAGAGATGGGAGCGTAGCTTTCGAAATATAATTTTAGATTGTTGAGATATGTTTCTTTATTAAAAGTCATAATTTTTTGTTTTGCCACGAAGACGCGAAGGCGCAAAGTTTACTGCCACGAATTTCACGAATTTTCGCGAATTATTTTTATAATCAGAGAGAAAAGAAATTCGTGAAAATTCGTGAAATTTGTGGCAAACAAAAAAACTTCGCGTCCTAGCGTCTTCGTGGCAAAAAATAAAAAACGCCATGAAACCTAAGTTCCACAGCGTTTTCATCTCAAAAAATAAATAATTAACGGGTAAATGTAACGGGTATTATTTCCAGCCTCCGCCTAGAGCGCGGTACAAATCTGTATTGGCTGTAAGCTGTTGTCTTTTTATATCGGCAAGTTCTAGTTCGCTTTGCAAAAGATTTGCTTGCGCTGTTAAAACTTCAAGATATTCTGCTAAACCATTTTTGAATAAGAGGTTTGCATTTTTAATAGCCTGCTGTAATGTTTTTACTTTTTCTTTCAAGAAAGTTTCTTGTTGCTGTAGTTTCTCCACTTTTACCAAAGCATCCGAAACTTCGCTTACGGCAACCAAAACCGATTGTCTAAAAGATAAAACTGCTTTTTCTCTTTCCGCGACAGCGATATTATATTGCGTTTTAAGTCTTTTGTTATTCAAAAGCGGTTGTGTTAAGCCTCCTGCAACAGTTCCAAACAATGAAGCCGGAATGTTGAACCAATTACTGGTTTCAAAAGAGTTTACGCCGCCTTGAGCCGTAATTCTGAGAGCTGGGTATAAATCCGCTTTCGTGATACCGACATTTGCGTTGGCAGCTTTAAGCGCCAATTCGGCACTTTTTACATCAGGTCTTCTGCTTACTAAAGAAGACGGAATTCCAATTGCTGTATTGTGTTTTACTTCAATTGCACTTAATTGAATTGATCTTTCTTTAGAATTTGGAAAAGAACCTGTTAAAACACTCAAAGCATTTTCCTGAATCGCAATATTTTGTTCCAATAATGGAATCAATTGCGCTGAGTTTAATTTCTGTGCTTCAGATTGTTGAATTGCTAAGGTTGTTACCTGGCCCGCATCGTATTTTAATTTGATAATATTGGTTGTACTATCATTTAAACGAAGATTTTGTCTGGCAATATCCAATTGCGCATCCAGCATTAAAAGATTATAATATCCTCTAGAAACATTGGCAACTATATTGGTCTGTAATGCTTTTTTTACTTCTTCAGATTGAAGATATCCTGCGTAAGCCCCTTTCTTTTGGTTTTTGATCTTTCCCCAAATATCAGCTTCCCAAGAAAGAGAAGCTCCAGCAGAATAGTCGTCAATATGTTTAGCACCAATTGCCTGATTTAAGTTCAATCCCGTAAAACTATTGTCAGACGGATTGCTTGTGCTTGCGTTTACAAATAAGTTAACCTGAGGCACATTTCCCCATTTAGACTGTGTAAAACGGTATTGTGCAATTTCGATGTTCTTTTCGGCAATCTGAAGGTCGTTGTTTCTCGCAACGGCGCTGTCAATTAATTTTATAATATCTTTTTCTGTAAAGAAATTTTTCCACTCCACATCGGCAATACTTGTTGTATCACTCGAAACCGATGCATTCCTGAAATTCTCAGGAAATGCATCTTTTGGAGTTTCAATATCCTTTGAGACTTTACAGGATATTAAAGTCGTGATCAGAATGGCGAAGGTCACGATTTTGGTTATATGATTTTTCATTTAGTCTTTTATTAAATTTTATTTATCCGTTGGGTGTGATTTTTTTTAACACATAGAAACATAGTTTTTTGAGGCTTTTTAAAGAGGCGTTTCACTAGTTTAAATGCACATAGGTTTGCTATGTGTGGAAACTAGTTTCTTCTAATCTCTCTTTTAGACATACAATTTTATGTCTCTATGTGTTAAAATATTTTTTTTTAAATCTCACTAGCAGATTAAATTTCTGTACAAGTATCTTTTCTAGTTTCAAGATCTTTTGAGATTCTGTACGATATATATCCGATGCCAAATATGATGGCAACAAGGATTGTCGTTATATAGTTTTCCATTTATTATTTTTCTTCGTTATGAATTACAGCGATTGGTTTCCCGCTCACTTTTTCTTGTAAATGCTGGAAGATGATGAATAAAACAGGAATGATAAACAAACCTAGAATTACTCCTGAAAGCATCCCTCCAGCTGCCCCAATACTGATCGAGTGGTTACCTTGTGCAGATGGACCTTTGGCACTCATCATTGGTATTAAACCAACCACAAAAGCAAGAGACGTCATGATAATTGGTCGCAAACGTAATTTTGCTGCCATAATTGAAGCTGCTACTAAACCTTGTCCAGATCTTCTTCGCTGCGCCGCAAACTCCACAATCAAGATGGCATTTTTGGCGAGAAGTCCGATCAGCATGACAAGAGCAACTTGTACGTAAATATTGTTTTCAATTCCAGTTAAACCAATAGCAACGAATACTCCAAAAATACCTGCAGGGATTGATAAAATAACCGCTAGAGGAAGGATATAACTCTCATACTGTGCAGCAAGTAGGAAATAAATGAATATCAAACACAGTAAGAAAATTGTAGCCGACTGACCTCCGGAAGAAATCTCCTCACGAGTTTGGCCCGAGAATTCAAACCCGTAACCTGCAGGCAATTGTTGTTTTGCTACTTCTTCAATCGCTTTAATGGCATCTCCAGAACTAAATCCAGGTTTCGGAATGGCATTAATAGAAATTGAGTTAAACAAATTGTATCTGGAAGCGGTTTCAGAACCATAAATACGAGTCAGTTTAACTAATGTATTTATTGGCACCATTTCGCCTGTTTTGTTTTTTACAAAAACTCTGTCAATTGCTGTTGGATCTGCTCTGTCTTCGATATCAGCCTGAACAACCACACGGTAATATTTACCAAATCGGTTAAAGTCAGATGCTTGTGCACTACCAAAGTACGCTTGCATGGTTTGTAAAATGTCTTTTACATTAACACCCAATTGATTTGCTTTTTCGTCATTAACTTCCAATTGCAATTGTGGATAATCTGCTTTGAAAGAAGTAAAAGCAACTGCAATTTCCGGACGTTTCATTAACTCTCCGATAAAGTTTTGAGAAATACCACTGAACTTATCCAGTTTTCCTCCCGTTTTATCTTGCAGCACTAAATCTAAAGCCTCAACGTTACTAAATCCGGGAACGGTTGGGAAACTGAATACGAAGAAACTTCCGCCAGAAATTCCGCCCAGTTTGCCTCGCACCTGATTCATGAATTCGTCAATGTTTTTAACTTCTCCGCGTTCTTCGTTTGGTTTAAGCAACACGAAAATTACAGCAGAAGATGGACTTGTAGAATTCGTCAATAAGTTGAAACCTGAAATCGCGGTTACAAATCGAGAAGCTTCTAATGATTTTAAAGTATTCTCAGCTTCGGTCATTACTTTTTGAGTTCCGTCCAATGATGTTCCAGATGGCGTATTTACTGCAATAGCAATAAATCCTTGATCTTCTGTTGGAATAAACCCTGCAGGAGTTGTTTTTACCATCACTACTGTTGCCAAAGTAATTAAAGCTAATCCGCCTAAACTCAACCATTTTCTTCGGATTAAGAATTTAAGTCCGCCTACGTAACGATTTGTAAGCGATTCAAAACTGCTGTTGAAAGCACTAAAGAATTTTTCTTTAAATCCTTTTTTCTCGTGAGGGGCATCGTGATCGTGTGCTCCGTGATTATCTTTTAAGAATAATGCCGCAAGCGCCGGACTTAATGTTAAGGCATTTACTGCCGAAATTACAATTGCAATTGCCATCGTAAAGGCAAACTGACGATAGAAAACTCCTGTTGAGCCTTCCATAAAACCAACCGGCAGGAATACAGCAGCCATTACCAGCGTAATCGAGATAATAGCACCCGTTATTTCGTGCATTGCTTCATGGGTTGCGATTTTTGGAGACAAACGTTTATGCTCCATTTTCGCATGCACCGCTTCGACTACCACAATGGCATCATCGACCACAATACCAATCGCCAGAATTAATGCGAAAAGCGTTAAAAGGTTGATCGAAAATCCGAATAACTGCATGAAGAAGAACGTTCCTAAAATTGCTACAGGTACAGCAATGGCCGGGATTAATGTTGATCTAAAATCTTGCAAGAAGATGAATACCACAATAAATACCAGTATAAAAGCTTCTACTAAGGTATGCTCAACCTGTTCGATAGATTGGTCAAGAGATACTTTTGTACTATAGAAAATATTGTGTTTGATGCCTTTTGGAAAATCTTTTGAAGCCTTTTCCATCATTTTGTTAATGGCAATCTGAATATCATTTGAGTTAGATCCAGCCAACTGAATAACCCCAATTACAATTCCTTTTTTACCATTTAAACGAGTTAAACTGTTGTAAGAATATGCTCCAAGTTCAACTCTCGCAACATCTTTTAAGCGAAGTACTGAGCCATCTGCATTAGAACGTATAGCAATATTTTCATAATCTTCTGGTTTAGTTAATTTCCCTTTGTATTTAATAACGTATTCAAAAACTTCTTTGCTTCGCTCTCCAAATTTACCTGGAGCCGCTTCCAAACTTTTGTCTTGAATAGCTCCCATAACTTCGTTTGGAGTTACTTTGTAAGCAGACATTTGCGTTGGATTCAACCAAACACGCATAGAGTAATCTTTTACACCACCAAAAATACTTGCAGAACCTACACCCGGAATACGTTTTAATTCTGGAATAATATTAATCTGTGCATAATTGGCAACAAACGTCTGATCGTATTTTGCTTCATCATCCGTGTACATACCAATTGCCATGATGAAACTGTTTTGCTGTTTCGCGGTAACAATACCTTGCTGTACAACTTCGGCTGGTAATTGGCTAGTTGCTTGCGCTACACGGTTTTGAACGTTAACCGCTGCTTGGTCGGCATCAGTTCCCAGTTTAAAGAAAACTGTAATAGCCAAAGTACCGTCGTTACTAGCTGTAGAACTCATATATGTCATGTTTTCTACACCATTTATAGATTCTTCGATAGAAGGTGCCACAGAACGTAAAACCGTTTCTGCGTTGGCTCCCGGATATACCGCCGTTACCAAAACCGATGGAGGCGCAATATCAGGAAACTGTTGTAAAGGCAGTTTAGTTAAACCCAATACCCCCAGAATTACCAATAAAATGGAAATTACGGTTGCCAGTACAGGTCTTTGTATAAATATTTTGAACATTGTGTTTTAGAATTATTTTTGATTAGTTACTTCGGCAACTTTAGTTGATTTTTCAGGCTGAATCGCTTGCCCGTCCTGAAGTTTGTCAATACCGCTTAACACGATTTGGTCACCCGTTTTTACACCTTCTTTAATTAAATAGTTGGTACCGCTTTTACCTACAACGGTAATAGGCATTTTAGTCACTTTGTTGTCTTTGCCTACAGTGAAAACAAATACTTTGTCTTGCATTTCAACAGTTGCTGCTTGAGGAACTAAAATGGCATCGTCGTGGTTTAATCCTAAACGGATTCTTCCTGTGTTTCCAGAACGTAAAACCCCGCCTTTATTTGGGAAAGTCGCTCTAATAGTGATCGCGCCTGTAGTTTTATCAAACTGACCGTCAACCATATCAATTTTTCCAGTTTGAGGATACGCATTGTTATCAGCCAAGATCAAAGTAACTGGAGGCAGTTTTTTGATTTTGTCACCAAGTGAATTTCCAGCATATTGCTCTTTAAAGTTGATGAAATCAGTTTCACCCAAAGAGAAATAAGCAAATACTTCGTGTACATCTGATAAAGTAGTTAAAGGTTCAACATCTGTAGCAGAAACTAAACTTCCTTGTTTTTTAGGCAGTCTTCCAATGTATCCGCTTACTGGAGCTGTAACATTAGTATATCCTAAATTAATTTTTGCAGAACCAACCATTGCTTTTGCTTGTTCGATATTGGCAGTAGCAATTTTTTGTGAAGCTTTAGCTGTTTTTAATTGATAATCAGAAACTACTTTGTTTTGAACTAGTGGAGTCAATTTATCAACTTCTAAATTTGCGTTGATCAAAGCCGCTTCTGCAGCGTGCAGACTTGCTAATGCATTGTTTAACTGCTCGCGGTACGGACGCTCATTGATTTTGAATAAAGTTTGTCCTTTGCTTACATAAGCACCTTCGTCTACATAAATTCTGTCTAGGTTTCCGCTTACTTGTGGGCGAATTTCAACATCGACAGTTCCTTGTATAGAAGCAGGATATTCAGAGTCAGTTGTGGTGTTGGCACTTGTAATAGCCAATACTGGCAAAACTGGTGGAGGAGGAGCAGTAGACGCCTGATTTTTGTCGGCACAGCTGCTTAAAACTAAGGCCAGAATAAAACTGGTTATAATTACATTTTTCATTTTCATAGTGGTTTTAATTGGTTGAACATTTTCTCGGATTAATTCTTTGGGCATTCTGGCATTCTCGGGATTCATATTTAATTGAATTAAATTATCTAACGTTGTTAAGTAAAAGAGCGCAAATTTCTATACAGTTAAGCCTTTCCAATTTTATTCAAAATCAGTATTAAATTATCTAACGTTGTTAAGTAAAAGTCTAAAAAAAGAGCTTTTATTACCTTGATTAAATTTTCTAACAGTGTTAAGCGAAAGTTATAAAAAAAAGGATTTTATGTTATCCCGTTTAAATCATTTTACACTGTTAAGTAAAATTGAAAAATTTTTTTATTGTATAGATTTGATGATACCAGTAATAGCATCCTTCAAAATCTGAGCATTTATTGTTTCTAAAATATCACTTTTGTTAATGATGTTGATGGCGATTAAACCATGAATAACAGAAAAGAAAGTAAAATATTTTTGTTTGATGATATCTTCACTAGGATTGCTGTCCTTCATAATTTCAGCAATAACCCCAGTAAACAATTTGTAAGGTGCTTCCTGAGCCGAACATCGCTGTGCACAGCACGTCATTTGAACACCAAACATAAGTTGATACATTTCAGTATTAGTAAAAGCGAAATCCCAATAAGTCATCCACATGGCTTCTAACTGATCTTCGGGTTTTTCAAACTTGTCTTTTGCAGTCTGCAACTCTTTAGCCAGTTTTAAAAAACCTTTGCCTGTCAGTTCTTCTAGTATTGCTTCTTTATTCGAGAAATATTCATAAATAATAGGAGCAGTATATTCGATTCTGTCGGCAATTTTACGCATACTCAAACCATTCCAGCCTTCATCTTTTACGATATCATAAGCAGCGCCAAGAATATTATTTCTTGTCTCTTCTTTTTGTCTTAAAATTCGATCTTTGCTAGCCATTGTATTCAAGTATTAAATCGTTTAACACTGTTAGGCAAATGTATGGCGGATTTTCGAATTTCAAAATATTTTTATCATAATATTTTCTTATCGTGCAATAAGTGTTTTTAAAATTCTATGCGAAGTCCTTATTTTATTAGACTTTTTGTTGAGATAATTTTTTTAAGGAGCAGATCTATTTTGGTTTTCAGAACCATTTGTCCCGCTCTTCATTCTATTTTTTGTGGTGAACCCCACCACAAAAAGATGCCATTTCGATCGGGGCTAGGAGAGAACCTATATTTTTTCATTAGAACTTCGACAAAATTTCAAACTTTGAGAAAGTTTAAGAGGAACAATTTTCTCTAAAAATTCCAGAGGAATGAAATATTTATAGATTGTTCATATGAGGTTTACAAAAGCTCCAGCGGAGCGACATATTAATTATTATAGATGCAAAAAATATTTCACCCCTCTGGGGCTCTTACAAAACGGGATTAATATTTCTATAAATATTTCGTCCCGCTGGGACTTTTGTAGGATACAATTTTAGCGTTCAGTTTGTCATTTTATGGAACGAAGAGCCACAGGTGCGAATCGATAAAGATTGGATTTGGCAACTAAAAAATACGTAAAAAGAAATTGCAAAATCTTTGTCAGGCTGAGCGAAGTCGAAGCCTCAATTATAATCGATAATTCCTATCTTACAGGATATTTTTCTGGATTTTGTGAAGTACGAAAAATAGCATTTAAAAATACCGTTTTTGACAATTCATCAACTATGAAAAATGCCACGTATGGAAATTTTTTAAATGGAAGATAACGATAATTAGTATCGTGAAATTAATAAAAAGGATTTATCTGTAAGGCTTTGTAAACCTTTTTATAATCATTAAGAAAATCTAGGGCAACTTTTTTACTAACTTTTAAAATATAATATTCAACGGCTTCCTCAATATTTTTTAATGCAATTGGAGAAACTATAATCTTATAATTCATACTTCTTTTTTAAATCGGTATATACAGAGTCAGCATCAGTATAAAGGTTTTTATCTGAAACAACTTGATCATTTAATATATTCTGTTGTTCTTCAGATAGCTCATAAGGTTTTACATTTGCTATCTCAAATTTGATCTTTAATGCTTTCATAAAAGCTTTTACAGCTTCAATTTGAGAGGCGTCTTCTGTGTATGCTGTGATATTAATTGCTTGCATGATATTAATTTACGAAAGTTGATAAACAAAGTTAAGACAAAAGTCTAATTTCTATGTTAATCTCTATAATTTATTTCTTTCTTCATTACCACGAATTGCAATTTTTCGTAACATTACAATAAAAAAATGAAAACCCTAACTATCCTAAAAACCACAATTGCAGTCTTATTTTTCCAACAAACCTTTTCTCAGGAAACCAAAAAAGAAATCGCAACACCGCAATACACAATCGAAAACTGTGTTAATCATTTTGAAATAGACAAGGCAACGAAAACCAAAGTAGGTTACCAATATTGGTTTGCCAATAAAGATTTCACTCAAGAAAACACTTTAAAAATGAGTATTGTCGAACCTGGAAAATCGACGCACGCGCCACATCACCACCCTGAAGAAGAGTTTTTCTATATCTTAGAAGGAACCGCCGAATTCTTCCTTGATGGGAAAACCGTTACTGCTGGCCCAAATACCAGTTTCTATTGTCCGCCAAATGCAGAGCATGGAATTAGCAACGCAGGGAAAACCGATTTGAAATATTTGGTTATTAAAAAGGATTTGAGGTAAAGATCATAATAGAAGTTCAAAAAATGTAATTATTTAAATTGCCTCCTGCTTTAGCTGGAGGTTAATAATTTAGTAATAGAAAAAGGCTTTAGCCAAAAATACATTTGCCCAAAGCCTAAACAAAGAATTACGAATAAGTCTCCAGCTAAAGAGGTTGGCTGCTAAATATTATGTTTACTTCAAAATGACAACCTCTTCAGGAATTATAAACAAAAGCGTACAGCCCGTTCTAGAAAATACAGAATGCGTACTTCCGGGTGGCATATACAAATAATCGCCTGCTTTTAATTCGTCTTTTCCAGAGCGAACTTCGCCTTCTAGAACATAGATTTCTTCGCCTGCGGGATGCACGTGATTTGGATAAGAAGCACCGGGTTCAAACTTTAAAAGAAAAGTAGGAGGGCGGTTAGTAGTGGCATCAAAGCGTAATACTTTAGCATAAATTCCGTCTGTTTTTACACCTTCTTCTTGAAGTGGTTTCCATTCTAATTCGCCGCTTTTTGTGATTTTAGTTTCCATATGTATTCAAATTTAATTAGTTAAGTTATTGGATAATTATTTTAAACACATAGAGACATAGAGTTTGTAAACTTATAAAGACGTTTCACATAGCTATGTGTGAAAATCTAGATTTTTTTAAATTATCTTTTTCAAATATTTTATAATCTATGTTTCTATGTGTTAGATTTTTTTGTAAACCAAAGGAGTTATTAGATTCTTAAAAGATATTCATCCAAACTCCATCGGTATTTTTCAACGGTTGCTAAGAGAAAAGCGCCCATAGAAAAGACAAATACAGAATAATCAAGAGGATCTTTTATTCCGAAGGAATAAGTCATTGCCAGCGCAAATAGAAAAGTTAAGATAGAAGCGCCGAGAGCAGTTTTTCTGGTCTGATATCCAATCAGCAATAAAACAGCAAATAAAGACTCTAGAAAAGTGCTTATAATTGCGATTGACGGAATGAAACTTTTTGGCAAAAAAGAATTTACACTTTCGGCGTAAGCCAGAAAATTTTTCCAACCCGAAGATTGTTTCCCAAGCAAACCCAACCGACTTGAAACAGCAGATAAAAATCCAATTGCCATTGCAATTCGTAAAAGCAAAATGGCATAATCTTGATATCTTTTCATAAACTATTTTATTAGTAATTAATCAGATACAAAGATCGGGTGGCGGTGCTTTTTAAAGAATAGAGAATCCTAGGAAAAGCATGTAATTATGTTTTTGAGTACAATGCGATTGCAAATAGAAACAAAGTCAAAATATTTTTATTTAATCTCGCAAAGTCGCAGAGTCACAAAGTTTTAGTAATAAAGCTTAAAGAAAATGCTTTGCGACTCTGCTCCCGATAGCTATCGGGATTGCGAGCAATTTTCAATACTAAAGAAAAAAACGTTACAGCTGAACAACTTTCTCTTTATAAGATTTTGGAGAAATATTAGTGTGTTTTTTAAAGAAGTTCGAAAAATAGAAAGGATCATTAAAGCCCAAAGCATAAGCGGTTTCTTTTACCGATAATTTCTCGTACGTAAACAAACGTTTTGCTTCAGAAATGATCAATCCAAAGATGATATTTTGTGCGGTTTTGTTGCAATGCAGTTTGGAGAGTTCATTTAATTTGGCTTCGGTTGTGCCAATTAAATCGGCAATTTCATTTACCGAAAGATTTTTGTCAAAATTCCCTCGAATAGCCTCCAGAAAATGAAGAAACAAAGCGTCTGGTTTGTAGATTTCTTCTCCCAGTTTTATTTTAGAACGATTGATTTCGATTAAAATCAATTGAATTCTAGAATGGATAGAGATGAGGTATTGATACGGTTTTTGGGCAATTTCCTGCTGAATAAGCTGTAAAGCATCAATAACCAATTTTTCGTCATCTACTTTTATCACTTCATTCATTGCAAAATGGCAGAACAAGCTGTTGTGAAAAATGAGTTCGATATCATTATCATTTTTGCAGAAGAAATCATAAGTAAATTCTAGAACAAATCCGGTTGCATTGCTGCTGTTTTTTATAAAATGAATTTGACCAGACGTTATCGTTAAGACCGAATTTTTGGTGATTAGATATTCGTTTTCGTCTACCGAAAGCGTTATTTCGCCCGATGTGCAAAACAGCAGCACATATTTTAATACGCGTCTAGGATGCTTTAAATCTTCTGCCTGATCAAACGTCTTAATATCAATCATTTGTTTTTGATTTTTATGCACAATTCCGATCGCAATCGGGAGCTAAGATTTTGTAAAGTTATGCATTTAAAGAAATTGTTTTCTCACGACAGAATATTAATCTGCATGCTTTTCAAAATAATGGGAAGCCATTTCTACAATTGCCTCTTTTGTTGTAAAACTGTATTGAACGCCATGATTGAGCGTATAAGAATCTCCAAGTTCGGGATGATACTGTTTTCCATCTATATGAAAGGGATCTAGAACCGAAAGCCAGAGATTGCGGTGCTGATCTTTGAAATAGAATTGGTCGCGATCTGCAACAACTAAGATTGTTCCGTTGTTATCGTCAAGAATTGAAGTATTGTTGCTATTCTCATAATCGCCCAAAATACTAATATTGGTGTTGTAATTTTTGGACGTTAATTCTACAATTTTTTTTGTTATTGGCATAAGAAGTGGTATTTAATTTGTCTCGAGGGCTGTAAATTTAAAACCGCAAATTTTATTAACATTACCCCTAGAAGTTTTTTTTATACTAAAATAGGGTTTTTAACTTAATAATTTGCGTAAGGTTTTCAATTCTTATTTCGACTTGAGGCAAAGATTTCAATAAAATATAAAAACCTTGATTTTATGGATCAAGGTTTTGTTTTAATGTTTTTGGGTTTTTATTCATTCGCTATAATTCTAAAGTAATCAAATTAAGAATGAATGCAAGTACTATTGATCCAATTCCAACTAGCAATATAGGATCGACTTTATCAAAAAGTTTAGGTTTTTTAGGAAGAGCATATACAATGGCTGTCAAAATTGAGATCGAAAACAAAATCAGAAAAACCCTTTTTCCTCCTCCAGTGTCTTCTTCATTTCTGCATCTAAGATCGAGGTATTCTTTATCATTTTTTATGAGCGAATGAATTCCACAAGTACTTTGCGTGTTGAAATCATCCAAATCATATTTTAAAATAGCAACTGAGATGGTATCTCCAGTTTTTATTTCATTTAGAAGTTCTTCTTTATTAACACAACTATAGTCATCACCAGTAATTTCAAAAGTACTTTGATTATCAATGCAGTTAAATTCTATCCATTTTTTGCTTCTTTTTCCTTTTCTTTCTTTGAATTTAGGAGCGTGCGAAATGATCAGGTTCTCATAAACTTCAAGATCTGACTGTTCTATGTTATAACTTCCACTGATGACTTTGATAAAAAAATAAGCTCCAAAAATGAGACACAATACAGATACAACTAAATAGCCTTTTTGCTTTTCTTCCCAATCACTAATGCTGTTAATCATGTTAAAGTTTACGATATTTTATATTCAAAAATAGGAATATTTTTTAGAGATTCTGGGTTTAGAATTGTCGGTGTTTTTTACGTATAGTTTGTCATTTCGAGGAACGAGAAATCACACTCGTTGATCGGCAAAGATTTGAAATAAAATCATTCAAAATGAAAATTAAGAAATTCAAAAGTTTCATTAAAACTTCTTATCAATTCAATTTTTTTATCTCTTCGCCATTTTTTTAGTTCTTTTTCTCTGGCGATCGCTTCCTGTATCCAAGTGAATTTTTCGTAATAAACTAAAAACTGAATATTATATTTTGCTGCAAAACTATTAATATTTAAGTCTATATTTTCTTTATGTTTTGAAAGTCTTTTTTTCAGGTTATTGGTAACGCCAATGTAAAAAGATGTTCGATGTTCATTTGTTATAATGTAGACGTAATAACTATGAAAGCCAAGTTGTGGATTAAACATTGTTTTTTTTGTACGAATATACATGTTTTTTTATTTCATTTTTTTATTTCGTTCGATTTGTCATTTCGACTGAAAGGAGAAATCGCACGCGCATATCGACAAAGATTGTCGACTTACTTTGCGGAATTTCTAGTGTGATTTCTCCTTTCAGTCGAAATGACAAAACTGCGATAAATGTTTGTTGAAATCCTTTCCAAAGAAGCCGAAACAAGGCTGATTGATTTTTTTAACCATATTATAGATCCCGAAGATAGGACTAAAATCTTAAGACAAGTAAATTGCATTTTAGCTCTCGGCGTAATGCGACAACACGAAACCCTCCAAATTGGACTAACCAATTTTGAAGACAATTATTATTGGCTCAATGAATTGGCAGAGATTTTGAATCCTTATTTGAGTGAGGATTAATGTTTTTTAGATAGTAAAAAAAAAAGCCGCTTATTAAAGCGGCTTTAAAAATTAAAGTCTACTACAATGACTACAAAGAGGTTTCCCACCAGTTCCTGGTCGAAGATTAACTTTTTCAATGTTGTTTCCTTCTGTACAACTGGTGTTGTTGTGATACACAGATTGTTTTACACTGTGAAATGCAGCTGTTTTTGCCATAATAAATTGTTTTATAATTAATATGGAGAAAGTTAGTGCAGTTGAATTTTAGTATTTTATGGAAATCCATAATGGATTATTTTTTAAAAATAAACTTTGACTCACGAGCGAGACGCTCGCGCTAGCGGGGGATTTTGAATCCTTATTTGAGTTAGGAGTAGAGTTAAAATAAAAAACCTCGATTTTTTTAAGATCAAGGTTTTTTTATAACATTGATTTATTCTTCAACTTTTAGGCCCAAAATCTCTATAAATCTAGCTTTTGATTTTGTCTTTTTTGCAATACCTGTAATTGTAATTGTTTGTTTTAACTTATGAGCTTCAATAGCTAACTTATATAATTCACTATCTAAATTTGCCGTAACCGTTATAGCCATCTGCTGATGTAGAGCAGTGTATGTTACACTATTTTTAAGTCCATCAGGATCTTTTGAATGTAAACCAACAATTTTGCCACTAAAAGTAAATTCTCCGACTTCAAATGAGTATGCTTCAATTTGTTCGACAAATTGAGTTAGCTTATGCAATTTTTGTTTTGTTATATTTTCATTTGTTAAAATATTACTATACTGAATATTATGAAATGTAAAATCAATATTTTTTAAATTAGCTTTATCGATAAAAGATTCGATATCCTTAAATAATTTAATATTTATTCGACTTTCATTTTCAATAAGATATTCTTCAGAGGCATATACTTCTCCTTCTAAAATGTTACTATTTATGAAGTTTAGTATTTCCATTAACTTTTTATTGATTTGTTCAGAATAAACTTCATTACGATCAAACAATTCACTTTCTTTGATTAATTCTTTACTAGGTAACTGAATTTTTGCAACAAAACTTCCTTTCTCAGTTTGCAAAAAATTACAAAGATTTAAATAACGAGAAACTTCTTCAGGAACTCTAGTTGATGTAACATTTTGGTCAATTACAAAACTTGCGGTATCCCTAAGTATAGCTCTTATACTATCGACTACTTCTTCAAATCTATTTAATGAGATTTTTCCATCTTTTGTTTTTTCATCATGAATTCTGACTTTTAAAACTGTTGATTCAGTTTGTAAAACAGCATTTAAATCATCACGTGTTAGTGAATAAAATTCACCAATTATTTCGAAAATATTATTAATGAAATTCTTTGAATCACTTTTATCCATACTTCTAGGTACATAGATTTTAAAATTGTCTGGCAATTTAAAGTAAGCTGGCGGATTTAATTCAATAAATGCATTATTCACTTTGGAAACTTCCCATTCGCGATTGACCAAAAATGATATTATGTTATCGTTTATCATGGATAAAAAAGTGAGTGTAAATCATTACAAAAGTTGATTCCAAGTAGATTTGTATTTGGTATTTCTATTCTTATCCTAGAAGTATTTGATGTCCAACCTGAACCTGTTGGAGGAATATACCAATATGCATTTTTTCGTAAACGAATTTCATTATTATTAATGTCAACCCATAGATTTGAATTTACTGGTAATACAAATAAAATCAGTACTAATGGGGCTGTGCCATTTGTTTGTCTTTCAATCAAATCATTATAAGATTTTACCTCTAAATCATATTTTATTGAATTTGCTTCATAGATGATTGAATTTTCTGTTGTTGCTTTAAGTTGGATATCGATATATCTACTATCAAAATTCCAACGAAGCGTTCCATCAGGTTTTGTGTATTGGTAACTTTTTTTTAAAGTATAATCTATTCCAAGATCAATTTCAGGTTTGTCAACAGCAAATCCTTTATTAGCTGCTAATATCCCTATAAATCTATTAGACAATTGTTCTTTAATTTGTTCTTCGGTCATGCTTATGTAAGATTAGACAATTTACAAAGTTGGCATATGTTTTAGGTTTGGCAAAATATGAATAAAAATATAATCCAGTTAGCTTAATAAAAAACGAATATATTCATATGGATTTATTGTGTACAAAATTCTACAAATACGTATCCTAATTTTGTCATTCTAATACTTGTATAATCTGATACATCCAAATCTATATCTAAAGACGTGTCGGAAGGATCATCACTACTTTTTTCTGCACAAGTCACTTCTACTTCTGTATCATATTTTAGAGTTCCAAGAGCAACCAAATTAGAAATATCAGTTTCTAGATTATCCAAAGAAATGTTTAGTTCTTTGCCTATTTCACTAATATCAAAAGTAAACCAATCTAACCTAAGATCCTCTGGTTTTACATTTTTGTTATTATCATAAAATAACCTTTCTGTATCATTTTCTCTATTGCATCGTTTTTGTCGTTCAAGTCTGAGTTTTTGGTGAACGTGATTTAAAATTTTAGCTTCAACGTTTGATATTTTATTTAAAATCTCAATTGAATTTTGTTGTAATAAAATAGAAGTTGGTTTTGATAAAATGTTTGTTATAAGTTTTGCCCATAACTCTTGCAAATTTTTATCTTCTTCATAAGATGAAAACTCTAGCATTGGTGCTAAGACTTTTAGATTAACTTTTAAAACATCAATATTTTTATCTTTTAAATATTTTTCTGCTTTTTCGAATATAGAAACTTGATTTTTAAAACGTCTTAACTTTACTTGATCTGCAATCATTTCCCCAGTTTCATTAAAAGCTTTTCCAAATAAGCTTTTTATTAAACTTTCCGATTTCTCTGCAACGGCTTTTATTGCCTCATCAGTTGCTATTTTTTCAAGTCCTGTCATAATTAATATATTAATTTCTAAATTTAAATTTTATTTTCAATACTTAATATAATATTCGGTATTAAGTAATTTTTAGAATTTGGCTATATTACAAATTATTATAATAGATTATTGTTCTTTCAAAAATATAAATTTAACTATGATTAATAATCACGTAATTTTACCTGATTTTATTTGGACTATTGTATATCCGCAAAAAAAAGGACAGTCCCTCCAATTAAAGAAGAACTGCCCTTTTAGGCAAATTTTTAAATTTGCATTCCTAAGAATGCGTACAGTTTATGGTAATCACTAAATTGAAGACTAAACGCAGGTTATACGAATTATGCTTTTTATTTTGTACCAGCACATTCAAGTATAATACCGATATAGTATGAAAACAGTCTAATTTTTATTAGACTGTATTGAATACATAATCGGTATTATTCGTTTATGACATCGCCTTCCTTAGTTTCTTCGCTGGCAATTTTTACCAGTTTATCGTTTGGAGTTAAGTCGCCGAAAATTTCAATTTTATCTTCGATTTCTCTTCCTTTTTTAATGTCAACTCTTGTTGCTTTGTGGTTTACTACTTTTACCACATAAATTCCTTCTGCAGAACTTACTACGGCAGATTTTGGTACTACAAATGTGCTGTCTTTCGCGTTAAGCGGTAATAAAACTTCGGCAACCATTCCTGGCAATAAATTTCCTTTGGTGTTGTGAACGTCCATTTCAACTCTTTCAGAACGCAGTTTCAAATCTAATGCGCCAGACATTCTTGTAATTTTAGCTGTAAAAGTATCTGGCAGAGATTTTACATTAAAACTCATTTCGTCGCCTGGGTGTAAATATCCTGTGTATAATTCTGGTACAGAAACCGCCAAACGTAATTTACTTTGCTCTTGAATCGTTAATAAAGGCAAATCTGAACCTTTTCCTGCTGGGCCAACAAATGTTCCTAAATTGACATTTCTAGCTGCTACAACGCCGTCAAAAGGAGCACGAATTTCTAAGTAGCCTCTCATAATCGCAATTTCTTTATGTGCTGCAATTGCTGCTTGAAGTTGAGCGTAATCGGAGTTCTTTTTTCCGCTTGCCATTTCTAAATCGTTTTTAGAAATTGTTCCTTCCACCTTGCTGGTTTCGTACAAACGGTTGTAAGTGCTTTTGCTGGTAGCGTAAATCGCTTCCATAGATTTCAGTCTAGATTCGGCTGCAGCCAATTGTGAACTGATTTCTGGCGCTTCCAAAACAATCAAAAGCTGTCCTTTTTTTACTTTCGTACCAATATCAACTTTCAATAATTTTACGAAACTGCTCACTTTTGCATACAAATCAACTTGTTGAAAACCGGTTAATTCGGCTGGCAAACGCAATTCTGTTGTTAGTTTTTCTTTCGCTAAAGCAAAAGTTTCTACTTTAGGTTCGATTTCTGCTTTAACAGGTTCTTCTTTTTTCTTTTCACAGCTTAGTACAGCCAAAGCTGTAAATAGTATCGCTGTAGATTTTATAATGTTATTTTTCATTTTTTGGTTTTATATAATGAATATGTTTTAAGCTTCTGAGTGAAAGTGTTTAAAATTTAATTTAACACATAGAATCATAGCTCTTCTTTACGGATAAAGGCGTTTCACTTGTTTCAATGCACATAGCTATGTGTGAAAACTAGTTTTTTCTTTTACCTTTTTTTATTTAAAACTAAAATCTATGTTTCTATGTGTTAAAAAATAATTACTCACAACAGGTTATAACTTTTGACTTTATGACTTTCGGCTTTATGACTTTATTACTTTCCAACTTTTGACTTACTTATTGATGAGATATAATGGATACTTTCTTCGTCTTCAGGATCTAAAGAAACAGATTGTGTCGATGTTTTTTCTTGTGCCCACGCAAATATCTGCGGAAGGATCAATAATACGGCAAAAGTAGAAAATAATAATCCACCGATAACCGCTCTTCCTAACGGAGAAACCTGATCGCCTCCTTCGCCGTGACCAATTGCCATTGGCAGCATTCCCGCAATCATCGCAACAGAAGTCATGATAATCGGACGAAGACGCAACGCTGCTGCTTCACGCGCAGATTCTAAGGCGTTTCCGTTTATTTTTCGAAGCTGTTCGGCATTCGTAACCAAAAGAACGGCGTTGGCAATAGAAACCCCAACCGACATGATGATTCCCATATACGATTGCAAATTAAGCGTAGAACCTGTAATAGTCAGCATTAATAAAGCTCCTAAAACTACGGCAGGAACTGTTGTTAAAATAACCAGCGAAACTTTGAACGATTGGAAATTAGCGGCCAGCATTAAGAAGATTACAAACACAGCGACCAATAATCCTGTTTGCAAGCTGCTTAATGTCTCTGTCAGTACAGTACTTAGTCCGATTGGCGTGATAAACAAACCACGTGGTAATTCACCCAAGGCACTAATTGTTTTGCTCACATCTTTTGAAGCCGTCCCCAAATCGGTTTGATAGATGTTTGCTGTCACGGTAATGTACGGCATGGCCCCTAAATTGTCATTTTCACCGCTCACAAATCCTGGCGTAATTTTGGCAACGTCGCTTAAAACCGGACGAAGCGAGTTTTTCAATACCGGAATTTCTCCAATATCGGTTTTGCTTTTCATTTTATTTAAAGGCACTTGAACCTGAACAGAATACGATAATCCTGCTTTTTCGTCAACCCAGTTATTTTTTTCGGTATAACGTGAAGATGAAGTCGAAGCTACAAGCGAACGCGAAATGTCATTCATGTCAACTCCCAATTCGGCAGCACGGGTTCTGTCAATATCAATATTCATTGCTGGATAATGTATTGGCTGACCAATTTGAACGTCTCTGAAATACGAAATCGCTTTTAGTTTATTTACAATTTCAGTCGCGTACAATTCGTTTCTTTTTTTGTCTTTTCCAGCCACTCGAATCTCAATTGGAGTAGGAGAACCTTGGCTTAAAACTTTATCCGTCAATTCGATTGGCTCAAAAGAAAGTTTAGTGTCTGGAAGTTGTTTCTTAAGTCTTGCTCTAAACTCGTCTTTAAAATCATCCATGTCTTCGTGATAGTCTTTTAAACTCACTTGGAAAACCGCTTCATGAGAACCTGCCATGAACAGATAAATCGGGTTGATTGAGAATAGAGAAGGGTGCTGACCCACATATACAGATGTAATTCCGATATGATCTTTTCCGACCATTTTCTCCAATTCTTTTAAAACAATTCTAGCTTGTTCTTCAGTTCTTTCTAAACGAGTTCCGTCTGTTGCTCTCATTCTCAATTGAAACTGACTTGAGTTGGTTCTCGGGAAAACGTCTTTTCCGATAAAATTAATGAACACAATGGCTAAAAGTGTTGCTCCAACCAAATAGGTCACAGTCGTTATTTTTTTATGAACAAACAAACGGTCTAAAGTTCGCATAAAACGATTTCTGAATCGCTCGAAACCGCTTACTTTTCCATCATTGTTGAAATCTTCTCTTTCGACCATTTCTTTTTTCTGACCAATTAAATTTTGCTCAGATTCTGGTGTTAAACCGCAGTCGTTAAACTCAGCTTCATCATCTGTAATTTCTGGTCCGTGTGCGTGTTTTTCATGTCCTTTCATCATCCAGTTGGCCATTACAGGCACAAAAGTTTGAGATAGTAAGAACGAAATCACCATAGAAAAACCAATTGCTAATGCCAAAGGCAAGAACAACGCTCCCGGAATACCAACCATGGTAAATGCTGGTGCAAATACCGCTAGAATACAAAGTAAGATCAATAATTTAGGTAAAGCAATTTCCTGACAGGCATCCCAAATGGCGAGCGCTTTTGGTTTTCCCATGTCGAGATGCTGGTGAATATTTTCGATGGTTACCGTACTTTCATCCACCAAAATACCAATCGCTAAAGCCAATCCTGATAATGACATTAAGTTGATCGTCTGCCCGAATAATTTCAGGAATAAAACTCCAGAAATAATCGAAATCGGAATCGTCATAATTACAATTAAAGCTGCACGACGGTCACCCAAGAATAATAAAACCATTAATCCCGTTAAAACCGCACCGATAATTCCTTCAGTAATCAAACTTTTTACGGAGTTGATTACATAAACCGATTGGTCAAATTCGTACGTAATGTTTACATCTTCAGGAAGTGTGCTTTGAATTTTAGGAAGTTCTTTTTTCAATTTCTGAACCACGTCCCAAGTCGAAGCATCTCCCGCTTTTGCAATACTAATGTAAACCGAACGTTTTCCGTTTACTAAAGCGTAACCAGCTGTAATATCGGCACCGTCTTTTACTGAGGCAACATCGCCCAGTTTTAAGTTCTGAACACCACCTTTGAATAACGGAATCTGTTCAAAATCTTTAACTTCTTTAATCGTATTGTTGGTTGGTGTAATATAGTTTTTGTCGCCCATACGCACGTTTCCAGAAGGCGCCGTTTGGTTGTTTAGACGAATCGCATCAACAATCTGGTCAGGCGTCATATTATGAGAACGCAATAAATCTGGATCTACGTTTACCTCAATTGTTCTTGGGCTTCCGCCAAAAGGAGCTGGAGATAATAAACCTGGAATTGCAGTAAATGAAGCACGAACATAAACGTTGGCTAAATCCTGCAGTTCGTTGTTTGAACGTATTTTACTGCTCAAAACCAATTGCCCGATTGGAAGTGAAGAGGCATCAAAACGAATGATAAACGGAGGCTGTGTTCCTGGAGGAAAAGCCGCTTGGATTCTGTTCGAAAGAGCACTTAACTCGGCAGCTGCCTGAGCCATGTTGGTTCCTTCATAATAGGTTAATTTCATAATCATTAACCCCTGAATATTTTTGGTTTCTACAGATTTGATACCGTTCGAGAAAGGTAAAACGTTTACGTAGTTTTTGGCAAAATAAGCCTCCATCTGATCTGGCGTGTAACCTCCAAACGGATGCGCAATATAGATAACCGGCAAATTCATTTTTGGCAGAATGTCTACCTTAATGTCTTTGATGGCACCAATTCCGAAGAAAAATAGACCCGCAACCAATACTAAAATGGAAATGGGTTTGCGGAGTGCAAAACGTATTAAATTCATTAGGATTTATAATTAAAATTCATTTATAAATAAGTCAAAATTTCCTGTTGCAGCGACTTTCAATAAGTACGACTGCCACACATTATTATTGACAATATCTCGATCGATTTCAGCGCGATTTAGCGTAAACATGGTTTGAGTTAAATCAGTCAAATCAGTTAAACCATTTTTGTATAAGGTCGATTTCTGAATGTAAGCTCTTTGCGCGGCATCAACCTGAATTGGCGCTTCTGCATAATTTTCCAAAGTAATTTTGATTTTATCTTCGGCAAATGTCAGCTGCGATTTCAATTCTCTATCAGCCTGATTGTATTCTTCCTGCAAAGCTTGAGAAACAAATTTCTGAGCGCTTACTTGTTTGCTTGATCTGAAAGGCGTGGTTAAATTCCACGTAATTCCAACTCCGACTAAATAATTGGTACGATCTGGATTTACGCCATCCCAATAATTTCTCGTAAAAGCATTTTGATTGGTCGCGTACGAATTATCAAATCCTGAAGCTCTGGTTTGTAAAACCCCAAAAGCACTCATAGTTGGATAATAGAAACGTTTGTACAATTTAACCTGCTGATTGCTGTAATCGATTTTGGTTTTATAGAATTGTAATAAAGGGTGAAGACTGTCTGTAGCAGTTTCTTTGGTTACCAATTCTTTTGGTATCTGAGTTACAAAAAGTGTATCGGTAACAAAATCCTGCGGCGCAACGCCCATTAAATCGACTAATTTGTTGTTTTGTTCTTTAACAAAGTTTCGGGCTAAGTTTAAAGCGATTTTTGCTTTAGAAACTTCGGCAGTTGCCAATGTAGAATCGACTCCGGCCAATAATCCGTTTTTAACTCTCGCAACAGCTGTCTTTTTGAAGACTTCTGCGCGGTCTAAGTTTTTTTGCTGCGAAATCAGCAATCTTTGGCTTGCCAATAAATTCAAATAAGCAGCCGAAATTTTGATTTCCTGCTGGAATTTTTCCTGCTGCAAATCTTTTTCTTTAGCCTGAACATCAATTTTAGATAAATTGATTTTTTCCTGTGTTTTTCCGAAGGTGAAAAAATCCCAGTTCATGTTGACTAAATAAAGCGCACCAAATGCCGAGTTCCAGTTTTGTTCTGGTAACGGAAGTCCTGATGAAGCAACTCCTAAACCTCCAAAACCATACAACGGTCCGTTTTGTCCGTTTACGGTTCCGTAATCCTGCTGTGCCGATAAATTCAAGTTGGGCAGATAATCACGGCGAGATTGTTTTAGAGTCTCTTTTGATGCATTGGTGTAATTGTTTTTTGCTCGGATAGAACCGTAGTTTTCAAGACCTATCTTTATTGCTTCTTTTAAAGACAGGGTTTGAGCATAACCGATTGAGGCAAAAATCAATAAAAATAAAATGGTAATTTTTTTGAAATACATAAACTCAAGGTGGATAAAATGTTTTTGATGAAACAAATTTATTTCTCTTATACTGATAAAAGTCAGGTTAAGTGATGTACTGCACTAGTAAATGACGAATTGAATTGGTCATTTTTTGAAAAAAATAATTAAATATTTGTTCGTACTTTGTAAACTATTTCACAATTAAGAATGAACAAAAGAATTGATAACATACTGGATAACAAATGGTGGCAGGAGGTTGCCGTTGTCCTTTTCTCCTTTACAATATATACCCTAAAAAACGACTGGATGCTCTTTAGTTCCTTCGTTTCTATTGCAATGGGTGTATTTTTTTATTGCATTTTATACTTGCATGCCCAATTTAATCGTTTTTTTATCCTTCCGATTTTATTCAAAGCAAACAAACCTTTTACTTATATTATTCTGACGCTTTTTGGAGTTTTTGTATTTTCTGTCATTTTGTATGAAATCACAAGGATGGATATGTTTGCCAAATGCCATTTGTACCAAAACTCGCATCAGAGAAGTTATGCGTATCAATTGGCGAGCGTTTTAGGTACTTTGGTCTGCATTCTGAGTCCGATTATTGTCTTTAAGTTTTATCGTATTCACAGAAAACAGACTGATGCGGCTTTATTGTTTAATCAAATGCAATTGAATTCATTGAAAGGACAATTAAATCCGCATTTTTTGTTTAATACTTTTAATACGCTTTACGGAATAAGCCTTCAGTTTCCAGACAGAACGCCCGATTTAATTATGAAGGTTTCGCAGTTAATGCGTTATCAGTTGGAAAGCAACAGTAAACAATGTGTATCTTTAGAAGACGAACTGGAGTTTATAAACAGTTATGTGCAGCTTGAAAAAGAGCGTGTTGGCTATCGATGTGATATTACTTTTGAAAGCAATGTTGATAACGAAAATGCGTATAAAATTTCGCCTATGCTTTTAATTGCATTTATCGAAAACGCCTTTAAACACGGAACTTGCGCTATTGAAAGATGCTTTGTTAAAATCACAATTTCTGTCGAAAAAGGATTATTGCATCTTCATGTTGCCAATTCAATTCCGAAGAAAAATGATGTGATTTCGACCAAAATTGGCTTAAAAAATACGATTGAACGTTTGAATTTGATTTATGGAAAAGACTATAAATTGGATGTTCAAGACGACAAACAAGTTTATATTGTTGATTTAGAAATACAGCTAAAAAAGTTTGTAGGATGAGAGAAACAAAAAGATGCATTATTGTGGATGATGAACCTGCTGCACATTATGTTTTGGCCAATTATATCAAACAGAATCCGCAGTTAGAATTGGTTTTTCAGGGATATAATGGCATTGAAGCGATGAATTATCTTAGAGAAAACCCTGTCGATTTAATGTTTCTGGATATCAATATGCCTGAAATTTCGGGAATGGAATTGCTTAAAATTCTTCCAACGCATCCTAAAACTATTTTGACTACAGCCTATTCTGAATTTGCTCTTGAAAGCTACGATTATGGCGTAATTGATTATTTGCTGAAACCCATTTATTTTCCAAGATTTCTAAAAGCAATTGATCGTTTTTTTGCAACCGAAAGCGTAAAACAAAAAGCAGAAGAAACCGTAAATTCAGTAAGTGTAAAAGTAGATGGCTATTTGATGGATATCGAATTGGATCAGCTTTTATACGCACAGAGTTTTGGTAATTATGTAAAACTTCATACTACAAAAAGAACCTATCTAGCTTCGATAACTACGACAGAGTTTGAAAAATGCCTGCCAGAAAAGAGTTTTATGCGTATTCATAAATCATATATCGTGGCGCTGGATAAAATTGATGCTACGGAAAAAGATTTTGTGGTCATTAAAAATGAAAGAATTCCAATCGGAATTACGTATAAAAGAGAGCTTACCGACCGATTAAAAAAACTCGAATTATAATTTAATACTTGATTTTAAAAGAGTTTTTTCTGCGGATAAAAAATGTAATTCCTTCATGTTATCGTAAGAGAAAAATTATTAATTTTAATACGTTACTAAAGTTTAATTTTAAAAAATGAAACTATGAAAAACGTGTTTTTGTCTTTTACTTTTTTATGCAGTAGTTTTTTAATTGCACAGGAAGGAACGAATATGAAAAAAGTCATCACGCCTCCCGAAAAGGTTCGATTTGCTTTTGAGAGAGAATATCCAGGAAAAGTGCCAGTTTGGTCTGAAGAGTATGTGGGAGATGATGCAGACGAGATTCGTTTTGAAGCGCGATACAATGTAGATGATAGAACCAAAGCAGTAGCGATTTATGATAATCTGGGAAACATGAAAGCTTATGAGTTGCAGATTCCGTTTAAACAGCTTCCGATAAAAGCACAGTCTTATCTGAAAAAGAATTACAAGGCAAAAGTTATTCAAGAAATTGCAATGGTGGTAGACGATAAGAAAAAAACAACGTACGAAGTTGGTATAGAAAAAGATTCTAAATTTTACGATATTGTTTTTGATGCAGAGGGAGGTTTTAATGTCTCTGTTGAAAAAAATTAAAACGTTTACTAATTCAAATATTATTTGAAATGACAAACCCGATAAGTTTTTGGTTACTTATTGGGTTTTGTTTTTTATAGTTTTTTTGTTTCAGGTTTCAGGTTTCAAGTTTCAGGTTCTACATTCAAACCTGACAGGTTTTTAAAACCTGTCAGGTTTAACAATTGCTTTTTTGGGAATTTGGAATTTCAATTTTGAAATTTTTATAACATCATTCCTCCAGAAACTTCGATTCGTTGTGCATTTACCCAGCGCGCATCTTCGGTACATAAAAAGGCTACAACACCGCCAATATCATCTGGTAGACCAACTCTTCCTAAAGCAGTCACAGAAGCAATTTGCTGATTCATTTGTTCATTATCGCGAACTACTCCGCCACCGAAATCAGTTTCGATTGCACCTGGAGCAACAATATTCGCTCTAATTTTTCTAGCACCCAATTCTTTTGCTTGATATTTAGTTAGGGTTTCCATTGCACCTTTCATAGAAGCATAAGCCGCATAACCTGGGAAAGAGAATCTTGCTAAACCTGTTGAAATATTTACAATTCCGCCACCGTCATTCATTACGTTAAGTCCTTTTTGAGTTAAGAAAAACGGACCTTTGAATTGAATATTAGTCAATTGGTCAAATTCTGCTTCAGTTGTTCCAATGAATGAATTGTGAATTCCGATTCCGGCGTTGTTTACTAAAAAATCAAATTTGTCTGTTTTAAAAGTGTCTTTAAGAACTGTTTTTACGTTTTCAAAGAAAGAATCGAAAGTTGACGAATCAGCTACGTTTAATTGTAATGAAGCTGCTCTTTGACCCAAACTTTCAATTTCTGAAACTACAGCATCAGCTTCTTCTTTTTTGCTGTTGTACGTAATGATTACGTCCAATCCTTTTTTTGCAATTGCAATTGCCATATTTTTTCCTAAACCTCTGCTACCGCCTGTAACTAGAGCTATTTTTGTATTTACTGCCATTTTTTTAATTGTGAATTATGAATGGTTAATTGTGAATTATTTGATGTTTTTTGTTGTCAGTCTGAGCGGAGTCGAAGACCTTCGTAGTGAGAGTGTCCTTCGACTACGCTCAGGAAGACAAATGTTGAATTTATCTTTTAAACACATAGAAACATAGATTTTAGTTTTCTTTTAAAAGACTACAAAAAGAAACTAGTTTCTAACACATAGCGATGTGTTTTATTAAAAGTGAAACGCCTTTAATTCACTCCAAAAATCTATGTTTCTGTATGTTTAAAATTTAAGAATGCATCAGATTAAAATGATTTCTCAGCTCTTCTGCACTTGCGTTTAATCTCGTTTCGCTCGTGCCGAAAGTCAGTTCTTGTCGGCCTTCTTTCAATTGTTCGAAAATCGATTCGATAAAACTGCTTACGCTTGGGTGTGCATCGTGAAGACCAATTCCGCCTAAATCGGTGTTTAATGCCGGCGGAATAATTTCTACCACTTCAATATTTTTTTCTTTTAATAAATGACGAAGCGAAAGTGTAAACGATCTAAAAAACGCTTTTGTAGCCGAGTAAACGGGAACTTTTGCAAATGGAGAAAATGCTAATCCAGAAGTTACATTCATTACTGTTTTAAGAGAAGGCAACTGAATAAATAATGAAGTTAAATGCAAAGGCGCTTCAATATTGGTATTGATTTCAGCTTTCATGCTTTCGTAAAAATCAGCATCTGTTATTGATTTCCAGTTTTGAATTCCTGCATTATTGACTAAAACATTTAAGTTAGGATGATTTGCTGCAATCCATTCATAAAGTGCAATGCGTTCTTCTTCTACAGATAAATCGCATACTTTAGTAATAATATTTGGAAACTTAATTTTTACTTCCTCTAAAAGAGAAGCTCTTCTACCGCAAATAATCACGGTATTGTTTTCTTGAATAAATCGTTCCGCGAGTCCAAGTCCGATACCGCTTGCACCGCCAGTTATTAAAATTTTGTTGTTTGATAAATCCATCTTTTCGTTCTTTTAGTTTGATGAGACAAAGGTAGGAGCGAAGTAGAGTTGGGGAGTTGTAAATATCAAATCAATGTTTGCGAAATTCAAATCAGTTGTAAAATTCAAATAATAAAATCCCAAAGTCCAATTCTCATTTTATGTCCTCCTGAGCGGAGTCGAAGGACACGCACAGTAGGACGTACTGTATGGATTTAGCATGAGATCCTTCGACTCCGCTCAGGAGGACAAACGTATTTTCAAGTTTAAAAAACTTGAAACTTGAAACTTGAAACAAAACAATCTAACTCCTAAAAGCAATCGGCGTGTAAGAAGTGTGTTTTTTAAAGAAATTAGAAAAATGCGCTAATTCTTCAAAACCAAGCGAATAGGCTATTTCAGAAATATTCCAATCGGTTTGTTTTAAAAGTATTTTGGCTTCGTTTGTTAGTCGGTTACTGATTAATTCTGTTGTCGTTTTTCCCGTGTTTTCCTTTAAAACTTTATTTAAATGATTTACATGAACAGATAATCTTTCTGCAAAATCTTTTGCCGTTCTCAGCTCTAATCTTTGATTTGGTGATTCTATTGGGAATTGTCTTTCTAATAATTCTGCAAATAAAGACGAAACTCTTGCTGCCGAATTGTGTTTCGAATACAATGCTGTAATAGGCTGCAATTTTTGTCCGAAGTGAATTAATTCAGCGACATAATTTCGAATTAAATCATACTTATAAATATAATCAGAATTAATTTCTTTTTGTATTTTGTTGAAAATCAAAGAAACTTCTTCTACTTCTTCGTCAGAAAGCTGAAAAATGGGATAACCATCTGAAGCGAAAATGGGAAGTTCATCCAAGTCGATTCCGCTTTTACTTTTAGATAAAAACTCGCTGGTAAATACACAAAATTGCCCGCCTTGGTTAGTGTCTTGCGGTAAATAATTGTACGGAATTTTTGGAGTTGCAAATAACAATCCCTGTTTTTCGATTTCGATTACTTTATCGGCGTATTCTGCTTTGTTGTGACCTCGAATCAAACTTATTTTGTAATAAGCTCTTCTGTCGTAAGGCATTCCAGGTTTTCCTTTCATGCGTTCTAGAAGTTCTTTTATATCAAAAACATTAAAATGGCCGATTTCTTTCTGAATGTCGTTTGGCAATAAGGAAGTGGGATCAACAGTTGAACCTTCGGTAATGTCGTGGTAAAATGAATCTAAGGATTTCATATCTGTGAATTGCGAAATTCAAATATACGAAAAAATGTTTTTTGCCACGAAGACGCTAAGGCGCAAAGTTTTTTTTAAGATCCCTCAAATTATAACGCAATGCAAATCAAATTCACAGTTCCCGTGGTTGAAACCACGGGCTATAACCAAAAAGATTACCTATTGTCAAACAATTTCGCAAAAACAAAAAAACTTTGTGCCTTAGCGTCTTTGTGGCTAAAAAAAAATTAAAACAAACTTCCTTGTACAAACTCTGGCTCTGGATTACTTCCAAAAGGGAAAGCATCCATTACAAAAAACTGTTTTACTTTGGGATCAAATTCCCTTAAAACAATTTCATTGCATTCAAATTCAAGATTGATTGTGGTAAAAAGCTCGGAAGCTATTTTAAGATTTTCTGGTGTTAATCTTCGCCCAATCGACAAGTGTGGATTATCGCTTTTTTTCAGTTTTAAGGACTTTAAAGTTTCATTAATCTTTTTCATAATTGGAACAAGATTATTTTTAGAATCTTGATTTACTCCGATGAAAAAAGCGCCAGCATTCGGAAAAGAATCAAAGTGATTTAAAGACACTTCGAAAGGCGTGAAAGTATCAGCTATTTTAGAAAGCTTTTTTTTAATTGAATCCAGCTCCGATTCCTCAATTGTAAATTCACAAATCGTAATATGTGCTTCGGAATTGCAGCTGTTGTACCAATTGATTTTGCTTTTTAAAAAGTCTTTCAATTTTTTAACGGGCTCAACAAGCGCTTTAGAATAAAATACAATTGAATAGGTTTTTTCCATTTTTGAGGCTATAAATTATGCAAATTTAAAGCTTTCCTTTCAAATGTAATCGATGCAGAATTTCAGATTTAAGTAAACCGCTTCCTCCTCCAAAATGTTCAATAACTTCAACGTCTGGGTGAGTTTTTAAACAGAAAGAAGTAAATTCTTTTTCAACATGATCTTCAATTGCAGAACTTAAAAGCACAATGTCTATTTTATTGTTTTGAAAATATTCTTGGGCTTCTTTTTCGTTATTAAAAGCAACTCCATGCCAGTTTTCATCTACATTAACAAGACGAAGTAAAATAGCTAAAATAGCTTCATTTTTTCCGAGTAATAAAAATTGCAACTGTTTCATTTTTTAAGCTTCTAAGGTTATGAGGTTCTAAGATTCTAAGAAACTAAGTTTATTGGTTCCTCATTTAATTATCTAATTGTCTAGATTATCTCATTCTCTAATTAAAATCATTCACAAATGTAGGGAGGGTTTTAAGAAAAACGGCTTAATCTAGGACAAGAAATGAGTTTTTTCGAGTCTTTTTTGAATATATCTGAAGAAGAATCTAGTATTTCCTTTCACAAATTTACGTTAAAGGGGATTTTGGCAATATTTTGCGGTACAATTACTTAAGGTTTTAAGTTAAAGTTAAGAATGTTAATTTTTTCACACAATGAGGAAAACCGTAAGGTTATCTATATTGTGAATTCTAATTTTGGCCTATAGAAATTTGAAAAGATGATAGCCTTTACCTTTTTGGGTATCATTAAAATTTCTGCAGAAAACTGTTTTTGGAGAAACGTTTTTACATTGAATTTTGACATATTCATTTGATCGTGGGTACTTGTATATAAGTTTGCAATATACATTAATGTCTAATTTTTTTAGGGTTTTAAGATTAAGTCGACGGACGTAATTTTAAAACCCTTTTTTTACCACAATAATGAAATGCCAATCAGTCAAAACTGAATGATATCGGTATTGATTTTAAATTTTTGAGGAGAGAATCCGTAATAGCTTTTGAATGCTGCTGAGAAATGCGAAACGTCTTTGTAACCGCATTTATAAGCCACTTCGCTTACTATAGCTGTTTTGCTTTGAAATAACTCTTTGGCGTGTTCCATTCTCAGTTTTATGATATAACTTTTGACCGTAGTTCCAAAACAAGCTTTAAAGCCTTTTTTTAGTTTGAATTCGTTTAACGAAATAAGTCGTGAAAGTTCAGGTAGAGTAGGTGTGTTTCTATAATCGTTTTCTAAAATTTTTTTGGCTTCTAAAAGTTTGCTGTAATCTTCTTCGTTTATATTTTCTGCTTCTAAAGGTTTGATAATTAATGTTTCGAGCTGATGAATAAGGAGTTCTTTGATTTTACTTTCTATATAAATTCTTTTTAAAACGCCTTCTCGCGTACAATTTTTTATTTCTGATGTTACCCACTGAATTGCAGGTGTAAAAGGAAGATATTTTGATGTTAAATAACTGGATTGTTTTTCAAGAATTTTTTTTGAAAATTTTTCGTGCAACTGCCAGTCTTCGTTGATGATGTTATAATAAAACTCTTTAGAAAGAATAATCGACAAATAGTTGATTTCTGTGAAAGGCGGAATGTTGAAGGTCGCTTTAAAATTGTTCGTATAAAAAATATTATGTGTGTTTTTTCTCGAATATTTCTCACTTTCCAATTGGTCAATATGCGTTTCTACATTGCTGCTGTAAATAAAATTCATCACAACCGATTCTTCATCGATTTCAAAACTAACTGTTCTTGGAGAGGAATAATACATCTGAGTATCAAGAAGAACTAATCCTTCGGTGATGAGATGACGGCTTGCAATTTTTTCGGAATCGCCATTTTGAATGTTGACATTTTCTTCGGTTAAAATACTTTTTGGATAATATTTATCTCCAATTTCAATTTTAATTATAGGCGTTTCTGACGTTAAAAGGGTGGCGTTGATTTTCAAAATATAATCCGTTTTTACAAAATAATAATCCGTTTTTCCCTATCTTTTTTGAAGACGTTGATGGTACTTTTGCAGCAAAGTTATTTATAATTAGTCTAATTAAAGATATGTCAACTCAAAAATTTTTATTTGCCAGTTTATTTTTTCTAACTACGTTCTTATCATTTTCCCAGCAAAATCAAGGTTTCACAGTGTCTGGAAAAGTTGTTGAAAATTCTGGAGAAACAATTCCGTTTGCGACTGTCGTTGTTGAAAAAACAGGTTTAAGTGTTATTTCAGACGAAAACGGAAATTATATTTTGAAAAATGTTCCATCCGGAAAACATACATTAAAAATCTCTGCATTGGGATTTGCAGTTCAGAAAAAACAAATTGAAGTTTCGGGCAATTTAGAAGTTTCAGTTAAAATGGAAAGCGAGTTGCAGGAATTAGAAAGTGTAACTGTACTCGGAAGATCGCAAACCGATAAAGTAAACAAACAAGCTTACAGCGTTACTGCAATTGATGCCAAGAAACTGCATAATTCAACTCTAGATTTATCTCATGCACTCGACCGCGTTTCTGGTGTGCGTAACCGTGAAGCGGGTGGAGTAGGTTCAAGATCAGAACTTTCGATCAACGGATTTTCAGGAAATCAAATTAAGGTTTTTATTGACGGAGTGCCAATGGATAATTTTGGTTCTTCTTTTCAAATGAATAATATTCCGATCAATCTTGCCGATCGTGTAGAAGTTTACAAAGGTGTTGTGCCAATTTGGCTTGGTGGAGATGCTCTTGGCGGAGCAATAAATATTGTGACCAATAGTAAACCTAGAACGTATGTAGATGCTTCTTATTCGTTCGGATCTTTTAACACACATCGTTCAAGTATCAATGCGGGTTATACGGCAAAGAGTGGTTTTACAACCGAAATTAATGCTTTTCAAAACTATTCGGATAACAATTATTGGGTAAATGTAGATGTAGCCGATTTAAATACAGGGGCTTATTTTCCAAATCAGAGAGTTAGACGTTTTCATGATAAATACCGTAATGAAACGGTGATTTTGAATGTGGGTATAACCGGAAAAAAATATGCAGATAAATTAATGATCGGTTTTACTGGCGGAGAAAATAAAGCCGATATACAAACCGGAGCCAGAATGGTTAGCGTGTTCGGACAGATTTATAGAAAAGGAAGCATTGTAATGCCAACTTTAAAATATCAGGTTAAAGATTTATTCACCAAAGGGCTGAATGTGAATGTTACGGGTAATTACAATTTTGGTTACGAACAGAATATTGATACCGTTTTTAGAAGATACAATTGGTTTGGCGATTACAAACAATATGAAGGAGCAGGAGGAGAAAGAAGCCGTACGCTTCGTAAGTTCTATAACAATAATGGTATAGCAACAGCCAATGCGACTTATACACTTAATGATAGACACTCTTTTATGGTCAACAATACGTTTAATACGTTCGATCGTAAAGAGAGTGACGAATTGGTTCCTGAATCGCTGGTGTATAAACAGCCTAAAAAAACGCAAAAGAATGTTTTAGGATTAGGGTATAAATTAGATTATAATGATAAATGGAGCACATCTGTATTCTTAAAAGATTATTCATTAAAAACTACTTATTCAAGAAGCTATAATCCGTCGGGAGCTACTGGAGATATTGCTTACCAAAAATATGTAGATCATACTTCATCAACAGGATATGGTGCCGCTACAAGTTATTATCTGAAGCATAATTTACAGATTAAAGCTTCTTATGAAAAGACATACAGGCTTCCAACTCCAGAGGAAATTTTTGGTAATGTCAATGACAATTTAGAAGGAAATCTTTCTTTAAAACCAGAATCTAGTAACAACTACAATTTAGGAGCGAGCTATCAAACTAGCTTCCGCGAAAAAAATGCTTTGTCATTTGATGTAAATCTTTTGCATAGAAATGCAGTCGATTTTATTCGTCCAACATTAAATAATAATCAAACCATGACTACCAATGTCAATCAAGGAAAAGTGACGAATTATGGTATTGATGGTGAGATTAGATATTCGTACAGCAATCGTTTTACGGCTGGTTTCAACGCAACGTACCAGAACATTAGAAACAAAACAATGTACGAGCCAAATCAAAATTATGTATCTCCTTTTTATAATGACAGAATTCCAAACATGCCATATCTTTTTGGAAACGCAGATGCTACAATGTTTTTTAATAATGTTTGGAAAAAAGGAAACAATCTGTCTGTAGGCTATAACCTGCTGTATGTTCATACCTATTATTTGTCATGGCCAAGTATGGGAAGCAAGGACAGCAAATTAGAGATTCCACAGCAGTTTAGCCATGATTTAAATGCTGTTTATACAATGGCAAATGGAAAATACAATATCGCATTTGAATGTAAAAACTTTTTAGACAATAAGCTTTACGACAATTTTTCATTGCAAAAACCAAGCAGAGCTTTCTATATCAAGTTTAGATATTATTTCAGCAAATCAAATAATTAAATTTTAATACAAACACCATAATACAATGAAAAAAAGTACAACATTAGCGTTATTATCAGCTGTTATAGCTTTTACAGCTTTTTCTTGCAGCAGTGATTCAGATAAATCAGGAGGAGAAACTGGCGGAGGAACTGATACAGGAAAAACGAAATATATTATTACTGCAACAACTGGTGCAGCGGGAATTGCAGATTATTTATTAACTGCAGACGATGTTTCTACGGGAGTTATTACGACTACAGGAAACGGATTGGAGCAAGATGGAACATACCGTTACTATATTACAGCACAAAACAACTTCTTTAGTTTGCTTTACGGACAAGGAAATCCTGGAGCTGTAACAACTTATAATTTAAACGCCGAAGGAAAATTGGTTAAGAAATCAGATTTCCAAGCTGAAACAGTACACGTATTTGCTGCGGTAAACAAAGATATCTTGACGGTTAAAGTTCCTAGAAGTGGCGCTTCTATTGCTTCTATGTATAAAATTGACGCAGAAAAATCGCTTATTGTTGGTGAAGCTCAGCAAGATACTAAGAAGTTAGCAGGAAACGGAGAAAGAGCTTTCTATACTTGGGCGACGCAGGTTGGAGATAAAGTTTATATGCCTTACATGAGTATTAAAGGAGATGGAGTAGATAATTTTGGTACTGCAAATCCAGATAGTACTTGGGTTGCGGTTTATAATTATCCAGAATTGAAATTAGAAAAGGTAATCAAAGATAACCGTACAAGTTATTTGGGAGCTTATTTCACAAACGGATTATTCCAAGACGAAAATGGAGATGCTTATGGTTTCTCTGGTGCTATTGCTACTAGCAATGCCGTAATGACTTCTACAAAACCTTCTGCGATTGTAAAAATTAAAAAAGGAACTACAGAGTTTGACAAATCTTATTTCTTTAATGTTCAAGAAAAATCAGGAGGATATAAAATTTCTTCTACAACTTATATTTCAAAAGGTAAATTCTTATTGTTAATGTACGGAAATGTGGGTAAAAACAACGGTGCAGTAAAAATGGCTATTGCCGATGTTTACAACCAAACATTTACTTGGGTAACAAATGCTCCTGCAACATTAACTTCTGTAACTAGCCGTTACAATATTACTTCAGAAGACGGAAGTTCTGCAATTGTAGGGATCAATACTCCTGAAGGAAACTGGATTTACTCTATCAACGGTACAACTGCCGCTGCAACAAAAGGTATGAAAGTGGAAGGCGGACAAATTACTGCAATCCAAAAATTAAAATACTAATATTTTTTTTGCCGTAAGTCCTTTTTTGTGAGGACTTACGGTTTTTTTATTTATCCTATTTATCTATCCAAATTATGTTTTCTTCTTCAAAACCAAATAATAAGAAAAAAAATAAAAAGTCGCTTTTTAAGCGTATCATGGCCTGGCTCCATTTGTGGCTTGGTTTGGCATCTGGAATCATTGTGGTCATTGTCAGTCTTACGGGCTGTATTTATGTTTTTGAGAATGAAATAAAAGATTTTATTGAAGACTGGCGTTTTGTAAAACCTCAGGAAAAAGCTTTTTTACTGCCGTCTCAATTGGTTTCGATTGCAGATAAAAGAATGAAAGACAAAAAAGCAACCAGTGTGACTTTTGGCGCAAAAGATGAAGCGGCAATTGTCGGTTATTTTGTGGAGAAGAAAGAAGAAGGAGGAAGAGGAGAAAGAAAAAAAGATCTAGCCCAAAATAATGAAAAGGCAAAATCTGAACTGAAACCTCAAGGAAAACCAAGTGAAAAAGGTAAAGGAAAGGAAAAGAAGGGTAAAGGCGGAAGAAGACAAGGAACTTTTATAAGCGTTTATATGAATCCGTATACTGGTGAAGTATTAAATGTAAAAACGTTCTCAAGAGGAGAATCGCCAGATTTTTTCAGATGGATTTTAAACGGACACCGTGCCTTGTGGCTTCCTTATGATATTGGAAGGCCAATTGTGGGAGTTGCCGTTTTAATTTTCGTGGTTTTACTTATTTCAGGCATCGTTTTATGGTGGCCAACAAAATGGATTAAATCTATTATTGATAAAAGTTTTAAAATAAAATGGGACGCTAGTTTTAAACGTGTCAATTATGACATGCATAATGTATTTGGTTTTTACAGCTGTATTTTCCTGTTTTTTATTGCCGTAACGGGCTTAGTATGGAGTTTTGGATGGTGGAGCAAATCTTTGTATTGGGTAACTTCTGGAGGAAAACCGCTGACTGAAAACCGCGAATCTCCAAAATCTGATACAACTCATGTTAGAGAATTTAATATTACAACAGCCGATAAAGTTTTATTGAATTTAAGAAAAGAAAATCCTCAGGCAGCCGGAATCATGATTAGTATTCCAGGAAAACCTGCGGATCCGATTGGTGCTTTTGTTTACAAGCAAAAACATACTTTTTATAATATGGACCGATATAGTTTTGATCAGCAGAGTTTGAAGGAAATCTCGATTAAAACACCTTTTTCAGGTAAATATGTAGAAGCTAATATTCCAGACAAAATCAGACGTATGAATTACGATATTCACGTAGGAAGTGTTCTTGGACTTACAGGGAAAATCATAGCTTTTTTGGCCAGTTTAATTTCGGCTAGTTTGCCCATTACAGGATTCATTATCTGGTGGGGGAAACAGAAATTTGGCAAAAAGAAACCCGCTGCAAAACCAAAAGTGACAACTAAAGCAATTCCCGTTCCTAAATTGAAAAACCCAGCAGAACAAGAAGTTACTGCTTAAACATATAAAATTGGTTTTTATAATTCCTTTTTTTTTTTTTTGATAAAAGGCAAAACTTGCAAAAGTTTTGCCTTTCTTTTTTTAATTATAACCGTTTGATTTTAGCCATTCAGCACAATCTCGAGTCCAAAATTTGCTGGTGTCAGCAACGCCTAATCCAAATCCGTGACCACCTTTTTCATATATATGCATTTCTGCCGAAACTCCTTTTTTCTTTAATGCCAAATAGTAATTAATGCTGTTTTCTGGAATAACCACAGTATCATCTGTTGCATGAATTAAAAATGTAGGAGGTGTTTTTGAAGTCACTTTCTTCTCGTTTGAAAAAGAATCAATTAACTCCTTTGAAGGATTGTTTCCAAGCAAATTGGTTTGCGAACCTTTATGCGTAATTTCGTTTTCCATTGAAATTACTGGATAAATTAGCAACGAAAAATCTGGACGGGCACTCACTTTATATGCCGATTCGTAGACTTTGTCGTCATAATGTGTTGAAGCAGTAGAAGCTAAATGACCACCAGCAGAAAAGCCTAAAATTCCAACTTTACTAGGATCAATATTCCACTTCGAAGCATTTTGTCTCACGTAACGAATGGCTTCTTGAGCATCTTGCAAGGGTCCTACACTTTTATTTTTCATGGTCAAATCCGTTGGCATTCTGTATTTTAAAACAAATGCTGTAATCCCTAAACTATTAAACCATTCAGCGACTTTTGTTCCTTCTTTATCAAAAGCTAAATGGGTGTAACCGCCGCCCGGACAAATTACAACAGCTGTTTGATTTGGTTTTGCTTCTTTGGGAATAAAAATGCTCAAAGTGGGTACAGAAACCTGACTTGTACTTTGCATCTTTCCATCTTTTAACTCTGGTTTTTCTTTATAATCGGCTGCTTTTACTTCATCTGGAATTTTATGCCATAACGGAATAACTTGATTTTGTGCATTCATAGAAAATAGGCCTGAAAAAAGAAGCAAACTCAATGTGATTCCTCTTGAAAATGGTGTTCTTGTAGTTTTCAATTTAATTTATAATTATTTGGTTTGTAATAGTATACGTTTTTTACTTAAAAAATGCAACCGATGGCCTAAATTAGTCAAAATTGACAAAAAATACTTTTTTAGTTGTAAATTTCAGGACTATTTTACCCCAAAAAAGGATGAATTTCACACATTGGCTTTTAACAAATATATTGTTTAATGTGTAATTTTGAATTCTTTTTTTTAAGTAATATGTTTATTTAACAGGCTAAAATATTTTTTTACACAATATTATTTGGATTGTACGGATTAAAAACTATATTTGTGCAATCGATTACATTATTTTTCTTTTAAGGTGTTAATTTATTGATTATACTATTTTTAGAAAGCAGTAAACATAGTCTTTTAAGATTACCAAAAATTACAAAAACTATAATACCCACTTACTATGAATCAAACCGAAACCGTTGCAGTAAATCAGAGTGTCAAAACCACAGGAAAATACCGTTGGAGTATTTGCGCATTGCTGTTTTTTGCAACTACAATCAATTACCTGGATAGACAAGTGCTTTCCTTAACTTGGAGTGATTTTATCGCGCCAGAATTTCACTGGACAAATAATGATTATGGAAACATAACGGCTTTATTTTCTATATTTTACGCAGTTTCGCTATTATTTGCAGGCAGATTTGTAGATTGGTTGGATACCAAAAAAGGATTCCTTTGGGCAATCGGAATATGGTCTGTAGGAGCTTGTCTTCATGCATTCTGCGGTATTGCAACTTCAGGAATTATTGCAGGAGAATGGTTTGTGGGCTTTCATGGTTCAAAAGAAATAATCAGTACAATAAGCGATACAGCATTGGTGATCAATGTAAGTGTTGCTTTATTTATTTTTGCACGTTTCGTTTTAGCAGTTGGAGAAGCAGGAAACTTCCCTGCGGCAATTAAAACAACTGCAGAATATTTTCCTAAAAAAGACAGAGCTTTTGCAACGAGTATTTTCAATGCAGGTGCTACAGTAGGAGCGTTGGCGGCTCCGGTTACAATTCCTTTCATAGCAAAATTCTTCGGTTGGGAAATGTCATTTATTATTATTGGAGCCTTGGGATTTGTTTGGATGGGATTCTGGATGTTTATGTATGATAAACCGGAAAGACATTCAAAAGTTACACCAGAAGAATTGGCTTATATTCAGCAAGACGATATTGCAGATAGCAAATTAGTTGGTTTTGTTCCAGAAACAAGCACAAAAGTGTCTTTAGCAGATTGCTTTAAGTACAAACAGACTTGGGCTTTTGCATTTGGTAAATTCATGACAGATGGTGTTTGGTGGTTCTTTTTATTCTGGACGCCAGCATATTTAAGTTCAGTTTACGGAATGGATTCTACAGAAGCGGCATTGCCATTGTTTGTGCTGTATATGATTACATTATTGTCAATTATTGGAGGATGGCTGCCAACTTATTTCGTAGAGAAAAAAGGAATGAATCCGTACGAAGGAAGAATGAGAGCGATGCTAATTTTTGCATTTTTCCCATTATTAGCTTTGATCGCACAGCCATTAGGATACATCAGTTACTGGGTTCCTGTAATTATCATCGGAATTGCAGGTGCAGCGCACCAATCTTGGTCGGCAAATATCTTTACAACAGTTGGAGATATGTTTCCTAAAAAAGCAATTGCAACCATTACAGGAATTGGAGGTTTAGCTGGTGGAGTTGGTTCAACTCTTATCAATAAAGGATCTGGAGTATTGTTTGATTATGCAAAAGATACCAATATGGTTTTTATGGGATTCAAAGGAATTGAGGCTGGTTATTTTATCATTTTCTCGATTTGTGCTGTTTGCTACTTAACTGGTTGGATTGTAATGAAATCATTGGTTCCTAAATATAGTCCAATAACTGATTTATAAAGAAAAATACACATAATTGAAATATTTTTTTCATTTCAATTATGGTTATTCCATTTAAAAAATTAATTTTGTGCAATCGATTACATTATTTAAATTATGACAAAATATAGTTCAAGATACGCGTCAAGCCCAGAAGCTGTAAAAAAGTATGACACGCAGCAATTGAGAGAAGAATTCTTAATTGATGATTTAATGCAGGAAGATGAAGTTGTATTGGTTTATTCTCATTACGACAGATACATTGCAGGTTCTGCAGTTCCTGTAAAAGGAGATTTACCTTTAGAAACAATTGATCCTTTAAAAGCGCCTTATTTCTTAGAGCGTAGAGAGTTAGGAATCATCAATGTTGGAGGAAGCGGTTCTGTAGTTGTTGAAGGAACTGCTTATGAGTTAGGTTTTAAAGATGCTTTGTATATCGGAGCTGGAAATAAAGAAGTGGTTTTTAAAAGTGATGACAAAAACAATCCTGCTAAGTTCTATTTAAACTCTGCTCCAGCGCATACGACTTACCCAACTAAAAAAGTAAGTTTAGCTGAAGCTAATAAATTACAATTGGGAACGATGGAAACGGCAAATCACCGTACCGTAAACCAAATGATTATTGGAAGCGTGGTAACAACTTGCCAATTGCAAATGGGAATGACGGAATTGAAACCGGGAAGTGTTTGGAATACGATGCCAGCTCACGTTCACGATCGTAGAATGGAAGTGTATTTCTATTTGGATATTCCACAAGATCAGGCAGTTTGTCACTTCATGGGACAACCGCAAGAAACAAGACATATTTGGATGAACAATCATCAGGCAGTAATTTCTCCGCCTTGGTCTATCCATTCAGGTTCTGGAACTAGCAACTATACTTTTATTTGGGGAATGGCAGGAGAGAACTTAGATTACGGAGATATGGATGTTTGTAAAATCACTGATTTAAGATAAGATGACAAATTTATTTGATATAGAAGGAAAAGTTGCGCTTATCACAGGAAGCACGCACGGACTTGGAATGGCAATGGCAAAAGGACTTGGTCAGGCGGGTGCTACAATTGTGGTGAACGGAAATTCTTCTCAGGAAAAAATTGATAATGCTGTAGCCGAATTAAAAAGTGAAGGCATCAATGCAGTTGGTTATAAATTTAATGTAACCGAAGAGCAAGAGGTGAAAGCTGCTGTTGCAAAAATTGAAAGTGAAGTTGGACCAATCGATATCTTGATTAATAACGCTGGAATTATCAAAAGAATTCCGTTGCTTGATATGGAAGTGTCAGATTTCAGAGAAGTAATTGATATCGATCTTGTAAGTCCGTTTATCGTTTCTAAGCATGTTGCAAAAGGAATGATTGAAAGAAGACAAGGAAAAATCATCAACATTTGCTCTATGATGAGCGAGTTAGGAAGAAATACAGTTTCTGCTTACGCTGCTGCAAAAGGAGGTTTAAAAATGCTGACGAAAAACATGGCAACAGAATGGGCAAAATACAATGTTCAGATTAACGGAATCGGTCCTGGATATTTTGCTACAGAACAGACAAAACCAATTAGAGTAGACGGACATCCGTTTAACGATTTTATCATCAGCAGAACACCAGCTGCAAAATGGGGAGATCCTAGCGATTTGGCTGGAGCAGCAATATTTTTATCATCAAAAGCGAGTGATTTTGTAAACGGTCACATTTTATATGTTGATGGAGGAATCTTAGCAACAATCGGAAAACCTTCAAACGAAGAATAATTTTCAAATTATAATTAAAAAGACATGAGCCAGAAATTCATACATGATAATTTTTTATTAGAAAATAAATACGCTGAAGAGTTGTATCACAATTACTCTAAAAATCAGCCCATTATTGATTATCACAATCACTTAAATCCACAGTTTATTGCAGAAGATAAAATCTTTGATAATATTACACAAGTCTGGATTAATGGTGATCATTATAAATGGCGTGCAATGCGTACATTAGGGATTAACGAACAGTTTGTAACAGGAAATGGTTCAGATAAAGATAAATTTTTAAACTGGGGAAAAACTGTTCCGTACACTATGCGTAATCCTTTGTATCACTGGACACATTTAGAATTGGCTCGTTATTTTGATATTTATGATTTGTTGAATGAAAAATCGGCTGAGAAAATTTATATCGAAACTTCTGAGAAAATAAATTCTCAGGCTTACAGCACACAAAATCTTCTTAAAAAAGTAAACGCTGAATTGGTTTGTACTACAGAAGATCCAATCGATTCTTTAGAATTTCACCAAAAATTCGCAAATAATTCGACTGGAATCAAAATGAGTACGGCTTTCAGACCTGATAAAGCCATCTTAATTGCTAATGATGGATATAATGCATATCTGGACACATTAGGGGATGTGTCCGGTATTGCAATTAACACGTATGCTGATTTACAGTCTGCTTTAAGAAAAAGAATCGAATTCTTTAATGCAAACGGATGTAAATTAAGTGATCATGGATTGAATCAAATTGATTTTGAAAACTTTACAGAAAGTGAAGTAAATGCAATTTTCAAGAAGAAAAGAGAAAATGGCGAATTGTCTCCAGAAGAGGTTTTAAAATTCCATAGTGCCATTTTAGTTTTCTTATCAGAAACGTATCATGAGTTTGGATGGGTACAGCAGTTTCACTTAGGTGCATTGCGTAACAACAATGCTCGTATGCACAGAATCTTAGGTCCAGATACAGGATGGGATTCTATTGGAGATTATCCGCAAGCGCAAAAATTATCTGCTTTCTTAAATGCATTAGACAGCAAAGATAAATTGACTAAAACGATTATCTACAACCTAAATCCTGCTGATAACGAAGTTATGGCGACAATGATTGGAAACTTCAATGACGGAAGCGTTCGCGGAAAAGTACAATTTGGTTCTGGATGGTGGTTCTTAGATCAGAAAGATGGAATGACAAAACAATTGAATGCGCTTTCAAATATGGGCTTAATCAGCTGTTTTGTTGGAATGCTGACAGATTCTAGAAGCTTCTTATCGTTCCCAAGACACGAATATTTCAGACGTATTCTATGTAATCTTTTGGGAGATGAAATTAAACGTGGTGAACTTCCAAACGATATGGAATGGATTGGAAAATTAGTTGCTGATATTTCATACAACAACGCTAAAGAATATTTCAAATTTTAAATAAAGTCTAACCGCAAGGTTCGCAAAGATTTACGCAAGGCTCGCTAAATGAAATCCTTTTTAATCATTGTAATCTGTGGCAAAAAAATATAAATAATGAGTAGAGTAGTTGCATTTGGAGAAATCATGCTTCGTCTTTCGACGGAGAGACATTTGCGTTTTTCGCAATCTACAGCATTTGGTGCTACGTATGGTGGTGGCGAATTTAACGTATGCGTTTCTTTGGCTAATTATGGTGTAAATGCTGAATTTGTTACCAGACTGCCTGAAAATGAAATTGGCTTTTCTGCATTAAAAGAAATCAGAAAGATGAATGTCGAATCTAAAAACATTGTTTACGGAGGAGAGCGTTTAGGGATCTATTTCTTAGAAACTGGAGCGGGAACGCGCGGAAGCAATGTGGTTTACGATCGTGCTCACAGCGCCATGTCAACTATTCAAAAAGGACAGGTAGATTGGGAGAAAGTTTTGGAAGGCGCAGAATGGTTTCATTGGAGCGGTATTACGCCAGCAATTTCAGAAAGTGCAGCTGAAGCTTGTTTAGAAGCAATTAAAGTTGCTCATAAAAAAGGAATTAAAATTTCATGCGACTTAAACTATAGATCAAAACTTTGGCAGTACGGAAAAGCTCCAAGCGAGGTTATGCCAGAAATGCTGAAATACAGCAATGTAATTTTAGGAGATATTGATACAGCGTATTTCATGTTGGGAATCCCGAAAGTAAATCCGAACTACCAGGATGAAAAATCGCTTCCAGCAGTATATGATAAATTGTTTGAATTGATTCCGAGCTTGAAAATCGCAGCAACGACGCTTCGTTATTCTGTTAGTGCTTCACATCAAAGAATTGGTGGGATTTTATACGACGGAAAAGCGATTTATAGTGCAGCCGTAAAAGAAGTTACGCCAGTTGTAGACCGTGTTGGAAGTGGAGATGCCTTTATGGGCGGATTAATCTACGGTTTATTGGAGTATAATAATAACCAGAGAGCTTTAGATTTTGCAGTTGCAGCTTGTTGTCTAAAACATACAATTGCAGGAGATTATAACTTGGTTACTTTAAAAGAAGTTGAGAATATGATTGATGGTGATGGTTCTGCATTAGTGTCAAGATAATTTTAAATAAAAATGGCAAAATATTCAAGAATAGAAGTAGCTCAGACGATGAAAGAGAACGGTATGGTTCCGTTGTTTTTTCATTCGGATATTGAGCTGAGTAAAAAAGTTTTAAAAGCATGTTATGATGGTGGATCCCGATTAATGGAATTTACTAGCCGTGGTGATTTTGCTCACGAAGTTTTCGGTGCTTTAAACAAATATGCTTTGGCGGAACTGCCAGGAATGATTCTAGGAGTTGGCTCTATTACAGATGCAGCTTCGGCTTCTTTGTACATGAGTTTAGGAGCAAATTTTATTGTAACTCCAGTTTTTAGAGAAGATATAGCTATAGCTTGTAATCGTAGAAAAGTGCTTTGGTCACCAGGCTGCGGTACTTTGACAGAAATTGCTAGAGCAGAAGAATTAGGTTGTGAAATCGTAAAACTATTTCCAGCTGATACTTACGGACCGGAATTTATTAAAGCGATAAAAGGCCCATGTCCGTGGACAAACATTATGCCTACAGGTGGTGTTTATCCAACAAAAGAAAGTTTGAGTTCATGGTTAAATGCAGGAGCAACCTGCGTTGGTTTGGGCTCACAATTAATTTCAAAAGACATATTGGACAATAAAGACTTCGACGGACTTACCGCAAAAGTGAAACAGGTTCTTGACATTATAAAAGATATTAGAAAATAGATTAAGGGGTAATCATGCCTAACTCCTTATTTTATAAGTTTTTTTTAGATTTTTAGAGATTGTAATTGAACATTACGCTTGAAAAATTTAGCTAGCCATTCCTCACAGCCGGCTTTATTTTACTCAATCGGGTGTAATGTTTCATTTGCAATTTTAAAGGCAGAAATAAAGAAATAAGGTTTATAAATGGTTATTTATAACGTATTAAAGAAAGTTTAAAATGAAAAAATTAAATAGAATAAATACAGGATTAGAAAAGTTACAGCCAATTAAGGTAGTTCAGTTTGGAGAAGGTAACTTTTTAAGAGCCTTTGTTGATTATGCTTTTGATAAACTAAATAAAGAAGTTGATTTTAATGCCGGTATTGCAGTAGTTCAGCCTTTGAAAGACGGTATGGTAAATATGATTAATGATCAGGACGGTCTTTATACCTTGTTTATGAACGGAATCAAAAAAGGTGAAAAGATACAAGATATTGTCTTAATTAATAATATTGTAAAAACTATAAACCCATATACTGAATTTGCAAATTATTTGGCTTTAGCCAAAGAAGAAGAACTTCAGTTTATTGTTTCTAATACTACAGAAGCTGGAATTGAATTTATTGAAAGTGATACTCCAGACATGAAGCCGCCAGTGTCATTTCCTGCAAAATTGACGGTTTTATTGTATGAAAGATTTAAACATTTTAATGGAGATGCTTCAAAAGGAGTTACAATAATTCCTTGTGAATTAATTGATTATAACTCTGAGACGCTTAAAAAATATATTTTACAATATGTTGATTTATGGAAATTAGAGGATGCATTTAAGACTTGGGTATCAGATGCTTGTACCTATCATAGCACTTTGGTTGACAGAATTGTTCCTGGCTATCCAAGAGCTGAAATCGAAGAATACAATAGTAAATTAGATTATGAGGACAATTTAATTGTTGCGGCTGAACCTTTTTTCCTTTGGGCTATTGAAGGTGGAGATGATCTAAAAGCAAAATTGCCTTTCCACAAAACAAATTTGAATGTAAAAATCGTTGATGATATACGTCCTTTTAAAATGATTAAAGTTCGTATTTTAAACGGTGCACATACGGCAATGGTTCCTTTTTCACTTTTGCATGGTAATAAATTAGTAATGGAAACTGTTAACGGAGATTTTACTGGAAAATTTGTAAATAGCGTTATTAGTGAAATTAGTGAAACTCTTGATATGGACAAAAATGAAATTACAGCCTATTCTGAGGAAGTAATGGACCGATTTAAAAATCCATTTATCAAACATGCACTTGCTGATATTGCATTAAATTCTGTATCGAAATTCAAAGTAAGAGTTTTGCCTAGTTTATTAGGGTATTATAATGCTAACAAAGAATTGCCTGTTAATTTGACTTTTTCATTAGCGAGTTTAATTCGTTTCTATAAAGGAACTTGGAATGGTCAAAGTTTACCGGTTAAAGATGGTGAAGATATTACAACATTCTTTAACGGACTTTGGAAGTCTGATGATTATGAGAAAATTGCTCGTTTAACATTGCAAAACAAAGGTTTCTGGGATCAGGATTTAACTGAAATTCCAGGATTGACAAAAGCAATTACAATCGCTTTAGAAGAAATAGATTCAAACGGAATTGAAGCTGGTTTTGCTAAGTTTCAAGAAAGAATAAAATAAATCCATTTTTGGGATTGGACTAAGAAATAGTTTGATTCAATAAATGAAAATCTAATTTGATCTGCTAAAATCTTTTAAAATCTGCGTGAAATTTTCACACATTGATTTTCACGCAGATTTACACAGATCAAAGCAGATTTGCACAGATTTAAATCTAAGCTCATGGGTAAAATTTAATTTTGCTCAACGGGTTGAAAATAAGAGAAAAACAAAAAGAACAAAGAACAAAGGTTAATTATGGCAACGCAGAAAAAATTAATAAAAGTACACCCAACCGATAATGTTGCGGTTGCTTTGGTGGATCTTACTGCAGGCGAAGTGATTGATTTTGAAGGACAATCAATTACCGTAGAGTCTGATGTAAAAATGAAACATAAGATTGCAATGGTTCCTTTTAATGTAGGGGACAGAATCATTATGTATGGTGTTTTGGTTGGAAAAGCAAGCGCTAGAATAGAAAAAGGCGGTTTGCTTTCTACAGCAAACGTAAAACACGAAAGTGATAAAGTTACTGGTAAAACAGAAACTATTGGCTGGAACGCTCCAAATGTTGATAAATGGAAAGACAGAACGTGGCAGGGCTATCATAGAGAAGACGGACAGGTTGGAACAGAAAATGTATGGTTATTTTTTCCATTGGTTTTTTGTGAAAACAGAAACATCGAAATCTTAAAAGATATTTTTGAAAAAGAATTGATGAAACCAAAAGAGAACGATTATCAGTTATTGTTGCGTTCTTTGGTGAAATCAGAAACAGGTGGAGCAGGAAATCAAGAAGCTTCAAACGACGCTAATTTATTCAATAACATCGAAGTAAAATTCATCACGCACCAAGGTGGATGTGGCGGAATTCGTCAGGATTCTCACAGTTTAGCGAAGCTTTTGGCTGGATATGTAAACAATCCAAACGTGGCTGGAGCAACAGTATTGAGTTTAGGATGTCAGAATCTTCAGATTTCAATTTTCAAAGAAGCTTTAGATGCGATTAATCCAAACAGTAAAAAACCTGTTTTAATCTACGATCAGCAGTCTATCGGAACAATTGAAACGATGTTGAGCAGTGTGGTAAAAGATACTTTTGAAGCAATTAAAAAAGCAAACGAAATTAAGAGAGAGCCAGCTCCATTGTCTAAACTAAGAATTGGTTTAGAGTGCGGTGGATCTGACGGATTCTCTGGAATTTCTGCAAACCCAACATTGGGAGTTTTATCCGATCATTTAGTTGCTTTGGGTGGAACTACAATTCTTTCTGAATTCCCTGAATTATGTGGAGTAGAACAGGAATTAGTAAATCGTTGTATAGATGATAAGGATGGAAAACGTTTCTTAGACTTAATGAAATGGTACGAAAAAACAGTTGTTGATGCAGGTTCAGGATTTGATATGAATCCTTCTCCAGGTAACATTAAAGACGGTTTGATTACAGATGCTATGAAATCGGCTGGAGCTGCTAAAAAAGGTGGAACATCACCAATTACTGGTGTTTACGATTACGGAGAATATATTAACGAACCAGGCTTTACGTTGTTATGTACGCCAGGAAATGACGTAGAATGTACAACCGCAATGGTTGGTTCTGGAGCTAATATGGTATTGTTTACAACAGGATTAGGAACTCCAACAGGAAATCCAATTGCACCAGTTGTAAAGATTTCATCAAACACGCAGTTAGCAAACAAAATGTCTGATATTATCGATATTGATACTGGAGGAATTATTACAGGCGAAAAATCAATTGACGAAATGGCTGACGAAATGCTTGAGTTTATTATTGATGTTGCCAGCGGTAACATTAAAACAAAAGCAGCTATTTTAAATCAGAACGATTTTATTCCTTGGAAAAGAGGGGTTTCATTGTAGTTTTTTAGGCGCTAAGGTTCTAAGGAGCAAAGTGACAAAGGTTTATATAGAAGACGCACAATATAGTGCGTCTTTTTTTGTGTTAGGTTTATTTGTAGATACGCACAGTAGTGCGCCTCTTATTTTTAGAGAAAGCTTCGGAGAAGCGAAATATTTATAGGATAAGATTAACTGATTACAACATAAAGCTCCAGAGGAGCGACATATTTTTGTAATCTAAATATATGTCGCTCCTCTGGAGCTTTATTCTCGATGAATAATTTTTATCTATAAATATTTCGCTTCTCCGAAGCTTGCAAAAAAAAAGCCCATCCTAAAATGAGCTTATATAACTTATATGGTAGAAAAAGAATTAAAAATTTGTTCTCGTAGAAGATTTACGAATATGTAATTCTGGCGCAAGAACAACTTTCTTTTCAATTTTAATAGTATCTGTTTTGTCTACCTGTTCTAAGAAAACGCGTGCTGACATTCTTCCCATTTCAAGCGGCGACTGGTCTACAGAGGTAATTGATAATTCCATGAATTTTGTAAATGGTTCGTTACTGAAACCAGCAACACAAAACTCGCTTGGAATACTGATATTTCGCTCTTTTAGTTCTTGAATTGCTCCCAATGCGGCAAAATCACTCGAAGAAAAAATAGCATCAGGTGGAGTCTGTAATTGCAAAAGTTTATCGACAGCATCTTTACCAGCATCTACACTACTTTTGGTAAAAATAACATATTCTTCATTAAAAGGAAGTCCGTTGTCTAATAAGGCTTGTTTGTATCCTAAAAACCTGTTTTTGAAAATATCTAACGATTGGTCTCCAGAGAAATGAGCAATGTTTCTGCAACCTTCGTCAATTAAATGCTTTGTGGCTAAATAACCGCCTTTAAAGTCATTAATGGTTACAGAACTTACTCCGTCGATATGTTTGCTTCTATCAAAAAATATCAGCGGTACATTTTTCTCCAATACATTTCTGAAAGCGCTGTCATTTTCGTCTGAAATACCGGTAACCGACATCATGATTCCGTCAACTTGCGCATCTACAAGCGTGTGAAGATTTTCATTTTCTCTCTTGATGCTTTCGTGAGTCTGACAGATAATAACCTGATAACCGTGAGGATAAAGCTCTTCTTCGATTCCTCGAATAACCGAGGCGAAAAAATTGCTGTCAATACGCGGCACAATAACTCCGATATTATTACTTCGGCCACTCTTTAAAGCAAGCGCCAGTTTATTTTGCTTGTAGTTCATCGCAGCAGCAGTTTTGATAACCAACTCACGCGTAGCTTCCTTAATTTTAGGATTATTGTTTAACGCTCTGGAAACGGTTGCAGCTGTGATGTTTAATTTTTCAGCAATATCGTAAATAGTTACTTTTTCACTCATTCAAAAAAAAGTTTATCGAATTATTTTTTAACAAAAGTACATTTTTTTTCATTACGCAATAAATATTGTTATCGATTACCATAATTTAAAACTCAAACGTTTTAGGTTTTACAATGATAATAAATTATCTAAATTTTTGCATTAAATGTAATTAAAATTTGTAATAAAAATTAAATATATAATTTTTTTCTAAATTAATTTGGTGTCTCAGAACTATTTTTCTACTTTCGTGTAATCGATTACATAAAACCTGATGTTTTTGATAGTAAAACAAGAAAAATCTGTGCAAATGATTACAAGTAAGATAGTCACAATAAAAAAGATTCTTTTTTTAGCCGCTTTGGGGCTATTAATCCTGTCATGCGCACGACATTCTTCTTCAATTTCTTCAGAGAATCCATGGCAAAGAATGGATTTGGTTATAAAAAGCATGCCTCAAGTGCACTTTTTAGACAAAGTGTATAATATAAACGATTTTGGCGCTGTTGCAGACGGAAAAACGTTAAACACTTTAGCATTCCAAAAAGCAATAAAAGAGTGTGCTGCAAATGGTGGTGGGAAAGTTTTAGTTCCAAACGGAAAATATTTGACAGGAGCCATTCATTTAGAAAGCAATGTCAATCTGCATTTGGACGATAATGCTGAGATTCTTTTTAGTTTAAATCCAATAGATTATCCGATTGTTCATACTTCTTGGGAAGGAACCGAAGTGATGAATTATTCTCCACTTATTTATGCAAAAAACAAAACTAATATTGCGGTTACAGGAAAAGGTACTTTAAATGGTCAAGCCGACAGCACAAACTGGTGGATTTGGTCTGGAGGAAAAAATTACGGCTGGAAGAAAGGCATTCCGTCTCAGAATGACCCGACAAATCGTGAAGTTTTAGTTGATATGGCCGAAAAAGGAATTCCAGTTTCTGAAAGAGTTTTTGGAGAAGGACGTTACTTAAGACCAAATTTTATTGAGTTTTTTGAATGTAATACTGCTTTAGTAAAAGACATTAAAATTATCAATTCGCCATTTTGGATTTTACATCCGATAAAAACAAATAACATGATTATTGACGGTGTAACGGTAAACAGTCATGGTCCGAACAATGATGGCTGCGATCCTGAATATTCACAAAATATCGTAATTAGAAACTGTACTTTCAATACGGGAGATGATTGTATTGCAATTAAAGCAGGTCGTGATGGAGACGGAAGAAGAGTAGCTATACCAAGTAAAAACATTATTGTGCAGAACTGCAAAATGATTGACGGCCACGGAGGAGTTGTAATTGGAAGCGAAATTTCGGCTGGAGTAAATAATTTATTTGTTGAAAATTGTGTAATGGATAGTCCAAATTTGGATCGCGCCATTCGCATCAAAACCAATTCGAAAAGAGGCGGAATCATTGAAAACATCTATGTAAGAAACCTTGAAGTAGGTACAGTAAAAGAATGTGTTCTGAAATTAAACATGTTTTACAATGTCTACGGATCTCAGACCGGAAATTTTATTCCAACCATCAGAAATGTAAGTTTAGAGAATGTAACTGTCAAAAACGGTGGAAAATACAGCGTTTGGGCAGAAGGCTATGCAGAATCTCCTGTTGAGAACATTACGTTGAAAAATGTAAAAATCCAAAAGGTTGATTCTATCTATTTATTAAAAAACGTAAAAAACATAAATTTTATAAATACCTATATCAATGAGAAAAAAGTAGAATCTATTAACAATTAAAACACTATCAATTAACCAAACATTAAACCACATGAGTATTAAACAATTATCTAAGAAAAAAGATAAGTACTTTGTATTTTTCTTTTTCCTGAATTTTTTACTGTGCAATTCCATAAATGCGCAGTCAACCACAATTGAAGGGAAGATTACCGATGCTACAGGAATGTCACTGCCAGGGGTAAACATTAATGAAAAGGGAACTAAAAATGGAACTTCAACAGATTTTGAAGGAAGTTTTAAAATTAATGTATCAAATAGTAAAGCGACTTTAATAATTAGTTATTTAGGATTTCAGACGCAAGAAGTAAGTGTTGCTGGAAAAACTAAAATAAACGTAAGTTTAGCTGAACAATCAAATGCATTAACAGAAGTTGTTGTTGTAGGATACGGTTCTGTAAAAAAGACTGATCTTACTGGATCTGTTAGTACAATCAGCGCAGCAACTATCACAGAAAGAAATACAATCAATCCTTTAGAAGCTATTCAAGGTAGTACCCCAGGGGTTCAGATTTCATCTTCATCAGGACGTGCAGGAGACGGATTTAAAGTGGTAATTAGAGGAAACAACTCGCTAATTGCAGATTCAAGTAATCCAAGTATGGTAGGATCGTCTCCATTATACGTTGTAGACGGTGTGCCGATGGACGGAATTGATTTCTTAAATCCGCAGGATATTGCCAGAATGGACGTTTTAAAAGATGCTTCTTCGGCTGCTATTTATGGTTCTAGAGGATCAAATGGGGTTATCATTGTAACAACAAAAAGCGGAACTAGTGCAAAAGCCGGAATCAGCGTAACTTTTGACACTTCTTACGGAAATAAAATTGCGACTAGATTGCCAAAAATGATGACTGGAGAAGAGTGGTGGAAATTTCATCAAGTTGCCTATATGAGTGCAACACCTCTAACGCAAACTCCAGCGCAATTGGCTGCTTTAGCAGGAAACCAAAGTCCATTATTGGTTTCTCGTGCCAATAGCGGTTACAATTTTGATTGGTATGATGCTGTACTTCAATCAGGAATGACAGAGAATAATTATTTAAATATTTCAGGGCGCTCAGATTCTGGTTTAAGCTATAACTTAGGATTCGGAATCCAGAGTGATCGCGGACTTATAGAAAATGATGCAACAGATAAATATTCTTTTAAATTAGGATTGAATCATAAAATAAACGACAAATTTTCTACTGGGGTAAACGTTACAATTGCAAGATTAGATAACCAGCTAGGAAGTGATTTGGCAATGCAGGATGCATTTAGATTAAGTCCGCTTATGTCTCCATGGGCAGTTGATGCGCAAGGAAATGAGAAAGTAGGAACTTTATTTTTCTTACCAGGAAAACTGACTTATCCTGATGGTTCTTGGGCAATTAACAAAACGTCTACAGTCAATCCGTTAATGGAGATTGCGAATTCTTCTCAAACAGAAAAAACATGGCAAACAGTTGGTAACGCTTATTTCCAATATCAACCTTTAAAATGGCTTTCGTTTAAAACAACATTTGCTGCAGGAATTATGGATACTCAAAATTCAAAAGCTTATACAGCTCAAACAAATGCAGGGGTAACATTAAACGGAAAAAATTCTGCTACTTTAGAAAATATAAACAACTTCAACTATACTTGGGATAATCAAATAGATTTGAAACATACCTTTAATGAAGTGCATGACGTTAGCGTATTATTATTGCAGAGTTTGTATTCTAATGTTGACGAAAGCTCTTATATGTATTCTAATAATCAGCCATTTGATGTTGGAACAGACAATATGGGTTCTGGGGCTCAAACGAGTTATGTAATAAAATCTGCTTATGCCAAAAATACTTTAAACTCTTATGCCGTACGTTTAAACTATGCATTTAAAGACAAATATTTAGTTACAGCTTCTACTAGATGGGATGGTTCGTCTGTTTTGTCTGAAGGCAATAAATGGGAAAGTTTCCCATCATTAGCTCTAGGATGGAAACTTAGCAAAGAATCATTTTTAGCAAATAGCGCTGTGGTTTCAGATTTAAAATTGCGTGCTAGTATTGGTTATACAGGAAATGATAACGTAGCGCCTTATACTTCTCAAGCACTTTTAAATCAGCAGACATTTTATGCGGCTGGATCAAATGTTTTGCCAGGATGGCAATCAGAGAATTTGGCTAATCCGAATTTGACTTGGGAGAAAACAAGAGAATATAATATAGGTGTTGATTTTGGATTCTTAAAAAACAGAATTACAGGTACTGTAGATGTGTATGATAGATTATCAGACAATTTGATTTACAAACAGCAATTACCAGCGGAGTCAGGTTGGAAAAATACATTTGCAAATGTTGGATCTGTTAGCAATAAAGGTATAGAAGCGTTATTGACTACAAAAAACATCAAGACTCAAAAAGTAACTTGGGAAACGACTTTTACATTTACTAAAAACGTAAATGAATTAGAATCAATTTACAATCAAGATAAAGTAAGTGATATTGGAAACAAATTAATTCTTGGAGCTCCATTAAACCCGAACTACAATTATGTTTACGACGGAGTTTGGCAAGAAAGTGAAGCAGCGCAGGCAGCTTCTTACGGAATGGCTCCAGGGCAGGCAAGACCAAAAGATTTAAATGGAGACGGTAAATTTAATCAGGACGACAGAACAGTAATTGGAAATCCAAACCCAGAGTGGCAAGGAAGTTTATATTCAAAGCTCGTTGTGGGACAGTTTGATTTTAATTTCTCAGTTCTAACAAGCCAAGGTCAAACGGTTTTAAGTACTTTTCACCAAAACTTTGCTGATGTAAGTGACCGTGGACGTCAGAAATTAGCAATGGATTACTTTATTCCAACCAACGGTACAGGAATTGAAGCTAATGCAAATAACACAAACCCAAGACCAGGACCTGTAGCAACAGGTGCAGGAGCATATTGGACTTCTCTATTTGGGTATTACAGAGACGTTTCTTACGTGAAAATCAAAAATATATCTTTAGGTTACACTTTAGATTCTGAACTATTGAAAAAACTAAAAATTTCTAATTTCAGAATTTACGTGAACGTTCTAGATCCATTTGTGTTTACAGATTTTGATGGTTACGATCCAGAATGGGCAGCTTCTTCTTTTGGAGTAAACCGTCCAGCGGCAGTAACTACACAATTGGGATTAAGTGTTAAATTTTAATAAAGATATTCAAATGAAAAAAATATTAGTAATGATAGGGATAATTGCTGCAGCTGTAAGTTCTTGCAGTGATTATATTGAAGAAGATAGCCGTTCTTTTGTACCGGCAGACGCAACATATAAAACAGCAACAGGATTTCAATTATTGGTGAATACAAACTATGCTTGGCTAAAAGGAATTTATGGTGGAAATCCGTGGCTTTTTGAAGCTGGAACAGATATGTATGCCGAAGGAAGAACTCCAGAGCCAGCAGGATTAAGCCAGTACGCGCTTTTAATTCCGTCCTCAGACAACGTTGCTGATTTGTACAATTCTTGTTACCAGCAGATTCAGGCAGTAAACAAAACCGTTTATTATTCTACAATTACAGAACAGACACCAAATTTAAATACACTTGTTGGAGAAGCACGCTACTTAAGAGCAAATGCTTATTTCTTATTAGTTCAGACTTATGGAGGTGTTCCAATTGTTTTAGATAATATAACAACTCCAGTTTTATCTTTTACAAGAAACACTGCAGAAGAAGTATATACACAAATTATAGCAGATTTAGATTTTGCTTTGGCAAATGTTGGAACTGCAGCATATAGTACAGCTGGAAAAGTAAACAAAAGAGCCGTAAACGACTTATTGGCAAAAGTGTACTTAACAAGAGGATACGAAACTTTTGGTAAAGCGGATGATTTTTCAAAAGCTGCCGCTTACGCAGATGCTGCAATTGCCGGACAAGCTCTAAATATTCCGTTTAATCAATTGTTTGTTACAACAGCGACAGGAGATAACGATTTGAATGCTGAAACTATTTTTTCAGTACAGTATGATAAAGCTTCAACAAGTACAGATCCAACAAAATTGGGTAACAACCAGTTTTACTATTTCAGTTCTTATTTAGGAGGAGCAGAAACAGGAGCGCCATTAAGAAGCTACAATTTATGTCCTACAGATTATGCTTTAGGTTTATACGAAAAAGGCGATGCAAGATGGAATGCTACTTTTATGACTGAAATTGTAGAGGGACCTGAAACAACAAACGGGGTTACAAAAACTATTTTATACTATCCGTACTACAGAAGTTCAAACCCTGCTTCATTAAAAGTGAGACATTTTTATGAGCCAAAATGGTTTACTGCGGCTGACAGAACTGCTTGGAACACAGCTAATGCTTCTAGAAAATCTGCAACATTTGTGTACCATCCTTGGGGAGAATATTCTGCAGCACATACCTTAATCAAGAATTTAGATTGTTATACTATTCCAGTTAAGAAATTTGATGATGCAAATCCGACCACACCATCAAGCACAGGACCTGTGAGCACAAGAGATATTATTGTTTCTAGACTTGGAGAAACTTACTTGGTTGCTGCCGAAGCATATTTAAAAGCAGGAAATCCTGGAACTGGTCTAGCTCGTTTAAATGAAGTAAGAAGAAGAGCAGGCGTAGCAAATGCAACTTTAGATCAATTTAATATCGATTATATCCTTGACGAAAGAGGAAGAGAGCTATTAGGAGAATACAAACGCTGGTTCGATTTAAAACGTACTGGAACTTTGGTAGCGAGAGCTTCAGCTCATAATTATAAAATTAAAGCAGCAAATTTTGTTGGTGTTGACGGTCAGCTTAAAATTTTAAGACCAATACCGCAAACGGTTTTAGATTTAAACCAAAATAAAGATTTTCCTCAAAATCCTGGTTATTAGTAATTTGTTAGTTTTTTGAGAACTATGTTTTTTGAAGTAGTTAAAAAGGAGTTTGACTATTGGTCGAACTCCTTTCTTAACTAAAAAGTCAAGATTAGAAATGCGAAAATTTAAATTAATAATAGTGTTGTTTTTTAATGTAATTGTAATGCAAAGCCAGCAGTACAAGGTAGACACATCGTATACCATTAAAAGCACTTACGCTAAATTAATTAAGAAATATCCATTTATTGCCATTCCAGAAATAAAGGCAAATCCAGATGTTAAAGAAACATTTGATTTAGTTTATAATAAAGAACAAGATCGTATTTTGCATTTTGATGCTTTCATCAATACCAAAAAGAAAAAAAATCCTGCCGTAATTATGATTCATGGCGGAGGATGGAGATCGGGGAATAAAAATCAGATGCAGTTTATAGGAAAAGAAATAGCTGTAAAAGGCTATTCTTGTTTTGCTATCGAATACAGATTGTCATTGGAAGCAAAATACCCAACAGGAGTTATTGATGTAAAGAATGCGATAAAATTTATCAAAGATAATGCGGCAAAATTTAATGTAGATCCAAACAAAATTGCGGTTTTAGGCTGTTCCTCAGGAGGGCAAATGGCAGCTTTGATTGGTACAACAAATAATGATCCGTTTTTTGAAGATAAAAATTTTAAAAGCCGTTCTTCTTCAAAAGTTCATGCCATAATAGATGTAGATGGTGTTTTGGCATTCAAACATCCAGAATCTTCAGAAGGAGATATGGCGGCAGTTTGGTTAGGAGGAAAATCAGATGAGATTCCTGAGAATTGGAAAAACGCTTCGGCATTGAGTCATACGGACAAAAATACACCACCAGTTTTATACATCTGCAGTAGTATTCCGAGATTTCATGCAGGAAGAGACGATATGATTCAGATTTTGAATCAATATAAAATTTATAATGAAGTGCAGACCATTCCAGATTCGCCACATTCATTTTGGTTTTATGACCCTTGGTTTACACAGACAATCTCGTACAGCGTACGATTTTTAGATAAAATTTTTAAATAATTTAGAATACAAATGAAAGCAAAAATCACCACAGCAGTTTTATTTTTCGCTGGTTTAACAGCCATAAATGCGCAGAAATATGATATCAAAACCAATAAAACGTATGCCGAAATTTCTGCAAAAACAGACGGAAAATGGGAAGGAAGAAAATATAAAGGCGGTACTGTATTTAAAAATGTGGATCGATTAAAACTGGCTCCAGAACATACTGACCACTCTTTTGATATTCGTTACGAAGGTCCAGGTTGGGAAAATAATAGAATTGGTTACCGTTTATATTTGGACTGGAGAAATGCGATTGATATCTTCGGAAAAAAGACATCAGAAAATATTCTGCCAAAAGTAGGGCAGGACGGTTTCGATTCGTACCATGAAATGAGCGATTGGGGAGCAGATATTTTAAAAGCAGGGAAAGGAATCGGAATTGGTTCTATTGACCGTTATTTAAACAATGAAAAATTACACTTCCGTGAAGTCGATTCAACCATTGCAACAGTGGCTAATAAAACAAATGAATCTGTTGTAAAAGTAAATTATTATGGATGGAAAACGGCTTCAGATAAAATCGATTTTACTTCAGAATTAACAATTAAACCAGATCAGTTATATACGCAGCACGCGATTAAAGCATCACAAGCAATCAAAGGAATCTGTACTGGAATTGTAAAACAAAAAACGGCTGAATTGCTTAAGAAAGAAAGCAAAAACAAAAAATGGGCATATTTGGCTACTTACGGAGAACAATCTTTGGTTCCAGATAAGTTAGGAATGGCAATTTTTTATGAAATTAGTACTATCGAAAATGTTGCAGATACAGATTTAGATTATCTTTTAGTTTTTAAACCAACTACAAAAGCGGTGACTTTTTACCTTTTGGGAGCTTGGGAACAAGAAGTAAACGGAATCAAAACAAAAGAAGAATTTGCTCAATATTTAGATAAACAATTGGAAGTACTGAATAAAAAAGGCAAAATGTAATTTTTATGCGTAAATCTCTTTCAACAAAGTTCATTTTTGGAAATATTCTGGTTTTAATTCTGATTTTTGGAAATAAAATTAGCGCTCAAAATCAAGCTGAAGCATCAGATAATGTTATTCCGTACGATTTAAAGTGGTCAGAACGAACAGCCCTTTCTATTTTAAATAAGTATCCGAATGCATGGCAGCTGGACGGTAATGACAAACCAAAATGGGATTATAAAATGGGTTTTGTATTGTCTGGTTTTGAAAAATTATATCAGAAGACTAACAATAAAAAATACCTTAATTATATTAAAGAGTATGTTGACGGAATGATTGACAGTACTGGAAATATCAAAAAATATGATATTAAAGAATACAATATCGATTGTTTGAATCCAGGGAAATTGCTGTTTAATTTATACAATGTTACAAAAGATTCGCGCTATCTGCAGATTATTGGAAAACTGAGAAATCAGTTAGAAAGCCAGCCAAGAACGCCAAGCGGAGGATTCTGGCACAAACAGATTTACCCAAACCAAATGTGGATTGACGGTTTGTATATGGCAGAACCTTTTTATGCGCAGTTTACGGTTAAGTACGAAAAAGGAAAGAGCTTAGATGATATTGCAAAACAGTTTGAGTTAGTTCAAAATCATATTGTAGACCCGAAAACAGGTTTGGTTTATCAAGCTTGGGACGAAAGTAAAGAAATTGCTTGGGCAGATAAACAAACAGGAACTTCGCCAACTATTTGGGGCAGGGGAATTGGTTGGTACATGGTGGCGCTGGTTGAAACATTAGATTATTTTCCGAAATCACATCCAAAATATGAGGTTTTGGTCGGGTTCTTGAATCAGATTGCAAAAAATGTGAATCAGTACAAAAGTGAAAACGGGTTATGGTATCAAGTTGCCGATAAACCAGAATTATACGGAAATTATGTAGAACCATCTGCTTCTGGAATGATTATTTATGCATTTGCAAAAGGAGCGAATAAAGGCTATTTAGCGTCAAGCTATAAATCAACAGCCAAAAAATCATTTGACAGTTTTATAAAAGAATTTGTGAAAGTAGATAAAAAAGGAGAAGTCAATGTTTTGAATGTTTCATCAAATGTAGGTTTGGGAGGAAAACCATTCCGTGACGGAACAAATAATTATTATTTGTCTTCCAAAACAAAAGAAAACGGTGCAATAGGCCTTGGAGCATTTTTATTAGCATCAATCGAATTAGAAAAATAGTTGAATTTAAATATATGTTGAAATGAAAAATAGTAGAAAGCACAATTACTTCATGTCGGCTCTAATGGTATTTGTTATGACAATTACGAGCTGTAAAGTAACCTCACAAGAACCTGCAAAAGATATCGTAATTGGAAAGAATGCAAAATGGTCTGATAAAATGGCTTTGACCTTGATGAAACGCCATCCAGAATCGTATATGATTGACGATGCTAAAAAGCCAAAGTGGGATTATGTTCATGCTTTAGTGCTGCATTCAATAGAAGAATTGTACAAAAAGAATCCTGATGCTAGATACAAAACTTACGTAAGAAGTTATGTAGATCAGTTTGTGCAAACAGACGGAAGCATTACTACGTATGAGTTTGATAAATACAATATTGATTTAGTATTGCCAGGACGTTTGCTTTTTGATGTTTATGAAACTTCAAAAGATGAAAAATATTTAAAAGCATTACAGCTAATTCGCAAACAGCTTACAGAACAGCCAAGAACTCAAAGTGGCGGATTCTGGCACAAACAAATCTATCCAAACCAAATGTGGTTAGATGGTTTGTATATGGGAGAACCATTCTATGCAGAATATACAGCAAAATTTGAAAACGGAAAAAGCTTTGATGATATTGCAAAACAATTTGAAGTGATTCAACTTAAGGCAACCGATCCAAAAACAGGATTATTGTACCACGGATGGGATGAAAGCAAACAAATGCCTTGGGCAAATAAAGAAACAGGAAACTCTCCAAACTTCTGGTCTAGATCTTTAGGCTGGTATGTAATGGCTTTGGTTGATGTTTTAGATTATATGCCAAAAGACCATCCAAAAAGAAAAGAGTTAATTAAGTATTTAAATAATGCTTCTGAAGCGATACTTAAATTTCAGGATAGCAAATCAGGCTTGTGGTATCAAGTTACAGACAAAGGTGGTGAGAAAGGAAACTATTTAGAAGCTTCTGGTTCAGCTATGTTTGCTTACGCTTATGCAAAAGGAGCAAACAAAGGTTATTTGCCAGCTAAATTTAAAAAAGCAGCCAACAAAGCTTTTGGTGGTTTGACTACTGTTTTAATCAAAAAAGTAGACGAAGATGGCGGAATCACTTTAACAAACTGCTGTCAAGTGGCAGGTTTAGGAGGAAATCCATATCGTGACGGTTCTTACGAATATTACGTAAACGAAAGAAAAAAAGACAATGATCCTAAAGCAACAGGGCCATTTATTTTGGCAGCTATTGAATTGAATAGATAATTTTTTAGAAGTTATGAGTTTTGAGTTATGAATGCTCTGCTTTGTCTTGCTGAGCGGAGTCGAAGCATCGCAAAGAAACTCACTCAAAGAAAATATAAGTTACAAACCCGACAGGTTTTCAAAACCTGTCGGGTTTAAATAAAAAGTATAGTTAAAAATGAAAAACATAAAAATCATCCTATTCCTTTTCTGTATTATTCCTTTTCAAAAGAATACCGCGCAAGTTTGGACGCCAGATAACGGAGACGGAACATACACTAATCCTGTTATTCATGCCGATTATTCAGATCCAGATGTTGTTCGCGTAGGCGATGATTATTATATGACGGCTTCATCTTTTAACTGTATTCCTGGATTGCCTATTTTACATTCTAAAGACTTGGTAAACTGGAAAATTATCGGACATGCTTTGGTAAAACAGCCACCATTTGAAACGTACGATAGCGTACAACATGGAAACGGAGTTTGGGCGCCAAGCATTACTTTTCATAAAAACGAATTTTATATCTATTACCCAGATCCCGATTTCGGAATCTATATGATAAAAGCCAAAAAAGCAGAAGGGCCTTGGTCTGAACCGCTTTTGGTTAAGGCAGGAAAAGGATTGATCGATCCTAGTCCGCTTTGGGATACAGATGGAAAAGCTTATCTGACTTATGCTTTTGCAGGAAGTCGAGCGCAGATTAAAAGTTTGTTAGTGGTTTGTACCATGAATCCAGAGGGAACTGTGGTAAGCAATGACGAAGTGATGGTTATTGACGGGCATAAGGGCGAAGAAACTATTGAAGGCCCTAAATTTTATAAACGAAATGGATATTATTACATTTTTGCTCCAGCTGGTGGCGTTCCAACAGGATGGCAGACGGTTTTAAGATCGAAAAATGTTTTCGGACCGTATGAAAAAAAGAAAGTTCTAGAACAAGGTTCGACCACAATAAACGGTCCGCATCAAGGGGCTTGGGTCACTACTCAGACAGGAGAAGATTGGTTTTTCCATTTTCAGGATAAAGAAGCGTACGGACGAATTGTACATCTTCAGCCAATGAAATGGGTAAACGACTGGCCGGTTATGGGAGAGGATTTTGATAAAAACGGAATTGGCGAACCAGTTACAACTTACAGAAAACCAAATGTAGGTAAAAAATACCCGATCGAAGTTCCAGCAACTTCAGATGAGTTTAACGAAGCTAAACTGGGATTGCAATGGCAATGGCAGGCCAATAAACAAATCAATTTCGGATTTCCGACTAGTTTAGGATATCTGAATCTGTTTTGCAACACTAGCACTTCGAACATCTTCAATGCACCGAATTTACTATTGCAAAAATTCCCAGCAGAAGAATTTACCGCTACAGTCAAATTAACTTTCAATCCAAGATTAAACGGCGAATCGACAGGTTTAATCATTATGGGATTAGACTACAGTTATTTGTGTTTTAAAAACAATAGCGGAAAATTGTATTTAAGCCAGAAAACAGGAACTTTTGACAAAACCGTTTCAGAGACAGAAACAAAATCAGTTTTAATAGAAAATAAGACAATTTACTTGCGAGTGCAAATTAAGAAAGGCGGGATGTGCAGTTTCTTCTATAGTCTAGACGATAAAAATTATCAGCCAATTGGAAATGATTTTAAAGCAAGAGAAGGAAAATGGATTGGTGCCAAAGTCGGACTTTTTGCTTTAGGCGAAGAAATAAAAAATGATTCGGGAAATGTTGAAGTCGATTGGTTTAGAGTAACGAAATAAGAAGGAAATGATGGAGTTTAAAAAACAACTATTGCTTTTTATATGCCTTTGCAGTTTTGCTGTAAATGCTCAGAATACATACAAAAGATGGCCAGAAATTATTCGTAAGAATGATGCCGCTTGGTTTGCAACAGCAGAGGCAAAAAAAATTGCCGAGAATGTATTGCTCTACCAAAGAGATATTGGAGGCTGGCCAAAGAATATTCAGATGCAGGATGAGCTGACCGAAAAAAAGAAAAAGGATTTAATTGTACTCAAAAAAACGGCCGTAGAAACTACTACAGATAATGGAGCAACCTGTCAGGAAATGCTTTTTATGTCTAGAATGTATGCACAGGTAAAAGACGAGCGTTACCGAGAATCTTTCTTAAAAGGTTTAAATTATCTGCTAGAAGCACAATATGCAAATGGCGGTTGGCCACAGTTTTATCCGTTAAAAAAAGGATATTATACGCATATTACTTACAATGACGATTCTATGGTGAATATTATGAATGTAATAAAAGCAATAGCAGACGAATCGGATTATTACAGCATTAAACCATCAAAAGAGGTTGTAGAAAAATGTAAAAAATCTTTTGATAAAGGAATTGACTGCATCTTAAAAACACAATACAAGCAAAATGGAGTTTTAACTGCATGGTGCGCACAGCATGACGAAGTTACATTGGCACCTGCAAATGCCAGAGCTTTCGAATTGGCATCGTTAAGTGGCTATGAATCGGCAAAAATTACATTGCTTCTAATGTCGATTGATAAACCTTCAAGAGAAATTGTAATAGCTGTAAAAAGTGCTGTCGAGTGGTTCGAAAAAACAAAAATCACCAATTTAGAAGAAAAAAGAGTTTTAAATGATGCTGGAAAAATTGTAGATAAAAAAATGATTCTAACAGCAAATGCAAAACCAATTTGGGCAAGGTTTATGGATTTGGAAACCAATGAACCTTTCTTTTGTGACCGTGATGGAATTAGGAAAAAATCATTGGACCAAATTGGATCAGAAAGAAGAAATGGCTATTCATGGTATTCGGATGCGCCACAAGAAGTTTTGAAAAAATTTCCCGACTGGGCAATAAAAAACGGTACTAAAGTAGGTGCCGCCGAAAAGAAAAATGTCAATTATATTACCGTAGCACAAGACGGTTCTGGAGATTATACCAAAATTCAGGATGCTGTTTATGCAACTCCCGCTTTTCCTTATGAAAAAGTGACAATCTTTGTAAAAAACGGAACGTACAACGAAAAAGTAAGAATTCCAGAATGGAACACCCATGTAGTTTTACAAGGCGAAAGCAAAGAAAACACCATCATTACCTTTGATGATAATTTTTCGAAAATTGCTCTAGGAAGAAACAGTACCTTTTATACCTACACGCTTTTGGTTGAAGGAGACGATTTTTCGGCATCAAACTTAACCATTAAAAATACTTCAGGAGAACACGGACAAGCCATTGCATTATCAGTTACAGCCAATCGCGCCAAAATAACAAACTGTAATCTTTTAGGGAATCAAGATACTTTGTACTTATCAGGAAAAGAGGCCAAACAGTATTTTAAAGACTGTTATATAGAAGGAACAACCGATTTTATTTTTGGAGGCGCGACAGCTTTGTTTGAGAACTGCACCATTCACAGCATCAAAAGTTCGTATGTTACAGCCGCTTCAACTCCAGAAGGAACGCCGTTTGGATTCGTTTTTAAGAATTGTAAACTGACAGCAAATCCAGAGGCAAAAGATGTTTATTTAGGAAGACCATGGCGCATTTATGCCAAAACCGTTTTCATAAACTGCGAGATGGGGGCACAGATTAAACCAGAAGGCTGGGAAAACTGGTCGAAACCAGAAGCAGAAAAAAATGCCTTTTATGCCGAATACAATTGCACAGGCGAAGGCTTTCAACCATCAAAAAGAGTAAAATGGTCGCGTCAGCTTTCCAAGAAAGAGGCAGCGCAGTATTCGATAGAGAACGTTCTTAGTGATAAAGTGTCTAATTGGTATTTTTAGTCACAGTTTGCAGTCTCAGTATTCGGTCACAGTTTGCATTGAAAAGTGAGATCGAAAACTAAAGTAAGACGACAAACAAAAACAAACAAAAAATAAATCTCCGAAATCTGCTAAATCAGCGAGAGAAAAAATTTCACGCAGATTTAAAAAGATCAAAGCAGATTAAAAAGATTTTTTTAGAATTAAATCTGCGCAAATCTGCTAAAATTAGCAGAATCTGCGTGAAATAAAAAAACACAATATTAGAAAAATGAATCTAAAATATCTGTTCTTAGTACTTGTTTGCAGCACTTGTTTTGCACAAAACGGAGATTTTCCTTCAGCAAAAGTCGATTCTATTGTAAAAAACATAAAACTTCCAGAAATTCCTTTGTTTCAAATCAATGTACAGAAATTAGGAGCAAAAGGAGATTCGATTACAGATAACAAAAAAGTTTTTGATAAAGCAATGGCATTGTGTAAAAAAAATAACGGCGGAACTATTATTGTTCCAAAAGGGATTTACAAAGTCAATGGGCCAATTCATTTTGTTAGCAATGTCAATCTCAAGATAGAGAAAGGAGCAAAAATCAAATTCAGTGATAATCCGAAAGATTACTTGCCAATGGTTTTAACAAGTTGGGAAGGTACCATGCTTTACAATTATAGTCCGCTAATATATGCTAATAACTGTAGTAATATTGCCATTTCAGGAGAAGGAATTATTGATGGAGAAGGAGGGAAAACTTGGAAAACCTTTAAAGCAAAAGAAAACGAAGGCAAGAATAGAAGTCGTGATATGAATCATAACAATACTCCATTAAGCGAAAGAAAATTTGGAGAAGGTTACTTTTTAAGACCGCAGATGATTCAGTTTTTAAACTGCAAAAATATTTTGGTTGAGAATATTCGAATCGAAAACTCGCCATTTTGGTGTCTGCATCTTTTAAAATCCGAAAGCATAAACGTTCGCGGTATAAGTTATAAATCACTCAATCATAACAACGACGGAATAGATCCAGAATATGCAAAAGATGTTTTAATTGAAAATGTCACTTTTGACAATGGAGACGATAATGTTGCCATAAAAGCAGGTAGAGACCATGAAGGAAGAACCAATACAGCAACGCCAAGCCAAAATATTATCATTAGAAACTGTAATTTTAAAGGATTGCACGGAGTCGTAATCGGTAGCGAAATGTCGGCAGGCGTTCAAAACGTATTTGTAGAAAACTGCAAAACAGTAGGATATTTAAAGAGAGGCATCTATTTAAAAACCAATGCTGATCGTGGAGGATATATTAAAAATATATTTGTTAGAAATATTGAATTAGATCAAGTCGAGGACTGTTTGTACATTACAGCAAACTACCATGGAGAAGGTAAAGGATATCAATCAGATATATCAAATGTATATTTCTCGAATATTACTTGCAACAAAGCATCAGAATCTGGAATTGTCATTCAGGGATTTGCAGATAAAAAAATCAAAAATATATCATTAAAAAATATAGAAATCAAAGAAGCGAAGAACGCGCTATCAAACGAAAACGCAGAAAACGTCTTGATGACAGATGTATTTATAGGGCAACGAGCTGGAGTGCCTACGGCAGTTTCAAAGCATTAGGTTTATTATAAAGTGGTTTTTTACCGCAAAGAACATAAAGAAAGCGCAAAGTTCGCAAAGATTTTTTCCGTAGAGACGCACTGCAGTGTGTCTACACAAAGAGAATCGACAAAGCTTTGTGTTCATTAGACAAAAAAGAGAAACAAAAATAAACTTAGCGAACTTTGCGTAAACCTTAGCGTCTTTGCGGTAAAAAAAACTTCGCAGTAAAAAACAAAAATAACAGAAAATGAAAAAATATATCATTCTAACTCTTCTAATTACGACAGTTAGTTTCGCACAAAAGACTACCTTATATTGTATAGGCGACTCTACAATGGCCAATAAAAAAGATCCCGAAAAAAATCCAGAACACGGTTGGGCGCAAGTATTGCAGCCATTTTTCAACGAAAATATTACAGTAATCAACAAAGCCGTAAACGGAAGAAGTACTAAAAGCTTCATCGCAGAAAAACGCTGGGATTCGATTTATCGAAAGCTGAAAAAAGGGGACTATTTATTTATTGAATTCGGTCACAATGACGAAAAAATAGAAGACTCAACACGCTACACCAATCCACATACCGCTTATAGACACAATTTGATTCGTTTTGTAAAAGAAAGTAGAGATAAAGGCGCAATTCCTGTATTGTTGACCTCTATTAGCAGACGCAACTTTAACGAAAAAGGAGTTTTAGTGCCAACACATGGCGATTATCCTTTAGAAACCCGTTTGGTGGCACAGGAATATAATGTGCCTTTTATAGATTTGGAGTATTATACAGAATTACTAGAACAGTCTTATGGCCCTGAAAAATCAAAACTACTGCACTTGCATTTTAAAGCTGGTGAAAATGCCTATTATGATAAAGATAAAGCTGATGACACACACCTTTCTTTATTAGGAGCACAAAAAATTGCACAAATAGTAATAAACCAAATTAAGTTTATGGAGGATAAATCTTTAGTAAACTTAAAAAAAGCAATAAAGTAAAACGGACATTCAAAATATAGTGATATCTGAAAAAACATCTGTTTAAATAATCAAATAGCATACTAAACAAAAGAGAGGAAACGTGAGTTTTCTCTCTTTTGTTTTTATATTAATAAGTTGTTTGTTAGTTGTTTATGTTCTTTTTTATTCCTCCGGCTAATCGTTCGCTGTGGTCAATATCGGGTTTCTTCTTTAGAATTTAACAAATATTTTAATATATACCTTAATCTATAAGTTTTAAAACTTCTACGGGCAAAAATAAATCTATTTTCAGAAGAACTTTGCACTTTCAAATCTAGATGTTTGAATTGTAAAGACTTAAGAAAATAATTAAAACACATAATAATTAAGGTTATGAAAAATAGATTACTCCCTTTATTTGTTATTTTGGCTACCTTCTCAGCCCGTTCGCAGGTTGGTATTGGAACCAAAGCACCAAATGCATCAATTTTAATGGTGCTTTTTTCTGGAGAAGCATAAATTGCGTTTATGAGCAGATTAAAGAGGACTTGTGTAATTTGAACAGAATCTACTCTAACCGCAATAGTATCGTCTTTGAAAAATAATTCATGTCTTATTGCTTTTTTTTGAAAATTAGATTTCAAAAACGATAAAGCAAAAACAATAATCGGTTTCAGTTCTTGCAGTTCTAATTTTTGAGGAATTTCGCAAGAAAAGAACATGAGTTTTTTAACAATTTCGCGAGAATAGATAACCGAATTGATGATAATAGAGATATCGGCACTAATTTCCGGATCTGAATTTTGTTCCTTTATCAGTTCGGCAAAACCCAAAATATTGCCCAAAGGTGTATTTAGCTCATGCGCTATTCCAGCAGTCATTTCGCCTAATAGGGAAAGGCGCTCCATGCGTTCAATTGTTTGCCTCAAAGCGGCTTTCCTTTCTAAGGTTTGATATTTATCAACATAGTTTCCTATTTCTATTGCAATAGTATCAAGAAGCTGCTGTTCATCATCGCTAAAATCAGTCAAATTGTATTTTTTGGATGGATAATGTACTTTGATATGACCGTAGTTTGTTTTATTTACGATGATCATGCTAGATTGAGAAATGGTCTGTTCTATTTCTTCTGCGGTCGAGAGATGATAATCCTTAATATGAAGTTCGACCTCATTTTCTGTACAATATCTCCATGCGTTTTTTACGCTGATAATTATATCATAAAATGTCTGGATATTTATGGACTTTGATTTTGAAATCGTTTTTGAAATCTCGTAAAGGCAGGTAAGTTCTTTAATTTTTTCTCTTAAAGCGTCTTCTGTTGATAATAAATACATCGTAGGAAAATATTTATAATATATTTAAATAAGATTCAAAAGTAAATAAATAATTTGAACCTATGAATAAAACCTTTTAATAATGTAACTATTTGAAAATAAAATAAATATGAATTATTTTTGTGTCTTATTTTATTGTTTTTTTGTCTTTTAGGAGCTGTTTTTAATATTAAATTTTTATATAAAAAATCGTACTTTTTGTTTATTCCAAAATAAAACGTTGCAAAGCAATATTTAAAAAGTCTTATTATGATAGTTTAAAAACTTTAAGGTCTACTGTATAGAAAATCTTAAAGATAATTTTGTATTCCGATTAATCCGAGACTAAACCATGAATACCACAAATTTTTCTTTAGAGTTTCCGTTAAATTTTTCTGAAATAAGAAAATTAAACAAAATGTACTTTGAACATTTGTTTAAACAGCATATTATTTTTGTTTCAATATTGGTTTTACTTCTTCTTATTTTTTCTGATTTAAGCAATGTCAATCTAGAAGACGATTTTTTTCTCTGGCTTATAAGAAGTTTGGGGATAATTGTTTTTTTTGTCATTATTGAAAACTCTTTTATAGATGCAGTTTCGGGCATTGTTTTTCAAATAGCAAAGCGATTATTGAGGTTTAAAAAGCTAAATAGGAGATATAAATTCGTATTTACCAATTCTACAGTCTGCATTAGATTTCCTTTAGGTAGATTAACTCATAAATGGACTACAATAGAAAAAGCAATTCTGACCAAAAATTTCCTGTTTCTATATATAAAAGAAGAGAACAATTATATTATTTCTATTTCTAGAAAAGACTACGATTATAGAAAGATGGAAGAACTATTAGCCTTTGTCGAGCAAAATGTTATACACATTATAAAAGTTTGAAATTACTTAAAATTGCCCTATCATGTTAATTTTCTGACTTTTAAAGGCAGTTACTTTTTTTTTAGTCGCTTAGCTTTGTGATATATTTTAATGAGATAAGATGCAAAAGGAAAAGGTTTTAGTGTGTGATAACAGCGCAACTTTCTTAAAGATGTTTAAACGGAGATTTAAAGAAGAGTTTGACTTTTTTGAAGAATTAGCATTGAATGATAGGAGAAGAAAAGAATTTGATCATGTAATTTATGTAATAAATGATAGGAAAGAATTGCTCAACTTTTTATCACAGAAAAAAAAAGACTCGCATGCTTTGGTCTGCTTATTTGATATCCATCTCTATAGGAGTATAGCATTTTTAGAAGAAACATATAATTTCATTTTGTTCGATGAGTCGAAAACAAGAACTGAATTTTTAAAAGAATTAAAGAAATTTTTTCGCAATAAATTGGATTCTAAATCCGAAAAAGAATCTTTTAAGTCTTCAAAAGCTTCTCAGAAAAGATTCTTAGAGTATTACAAAGCTATATACTTTCTATTTTAATTTATTTTTTATTTTTTTTCGCCGCACATTTAACATAAAATGTGCTTCATAAAAGCAGGGTAAATGTTGTTCTTTATCCTGCTTTTTTAGTATCTGATTGCATTTTCTAAATAAAGTTTTTATTTTTAAGTGTTATTATAACAATTAAAACTCTTAAATTGTTCGGAAAAAAAAAGAATAAGAAATAATGAAAAAAAGAGTATCATTTTATCTTTCAATCGCTTTAGTTACAGGATTGTTAATTAGTTGTAAAGTTTCTCAAAATGTATCCGAAAAAATAATTGTTTTAAAGAATAACAGTTCTTTGGAGCTCACACAGAAGGCAATTTCTATAAAAAGAGAAAATCTTGGAGAAAACAATATTAAGGGAGCTTTTCCTATTTTGCTTTTTAAGGCAGATACAATTCCGGCGCAAACTAATGATCTGAATGGTGATGGAAAATGGGACGAACTTTTTTTTGCAGTTGATTTTTTGCCAAATGAAGGAAAAAGTATTCAATTAAAATGGTCCAATACAGATCCGAAGTTTACAGTAAAAACAAGTGTGCGTTTTGGGAAAAGAGAAGGAAAGAATTTGCCTGTTCATCCAGATACTCAAGAAGTCTTAATGGCAAATCAAGTGCATAAAAAGCTCGGATACCAAAAATATCAGACAGACGGGCCAACTTGGGAAAATGACAAAGTTGGTTTTAGACATTATCTCGATGGAAGAAATTCTAAAGATGTTTTCGGGAAAAAACTTCCAGGTATAACTCCTGAAAATGTAGGTATAAACAGTAAAGGTGCAGTTGAAGATAATTATCATGTAATGTATGATTGGGGAAGAGATATTTTTCCAGTTGGAAATTCTGTAGGTTTAGGCGGTTACGCATTGTTGATAGATAATAAAATAAACAGACTTGGAATATTAGGAAACGATACTATTAATAATGTAGAAAAGACCACTTTTAAGATTGTTGCAGAAGGACCGGTAAATTCGGTTTTAAGCTATCACTACGAAAACTGGAATGCTTCTGGAAATTTGTATCAAGTGCAGGAAACTACTTCGATCTGGCCTGGAATGTATGGTTATAAAAATACTGTTTCTATAAAAGGCATTAAAGGAAACGAAACTTTTCTGGCAGCAATTTCTAACTTAAACAACAAAAATCCGCTTCAGGTTATTGAAGCAGGTGATTGGGTGTGCTTAATTCAACATGATTATCTGACTTACGAGCGCCAATGGATTTTAGGTACAGCTATTTTAGTTCCTGCGAAGATTTATCAAGGTTATATTGAAGCTCCAAAAACAGGACAGCTGACAGATTCGTATTTGGCAAAATTAAAAGTTGAAAACAATAAAGAAATCAGCTATTATGCTATTGCAGCTTGGGAATTAAGTGCCGATAAAGGATTTAATGACTCAGCCTTTTTTACCAATTACGTAACAAATTTGGCAAAGCAGCTTTCTGCTAAAGTTAAAGTTGATGTAAAGTAATTTTGAAACTATTGATTGTTGTGCAGATGAGAAAGGTTCTAGCGATTTTAACTCTTTTAGGGAATTTGACTTTTGCTTTTCCGCAGCAAATTACATCATCTTTTCCTGATGGTAGCACCATTAGCAATTGGTTTACAGCGTATCAAAAAATACAATTAAAAAATTTAGGAAAACAATATCGTATAACCAATTTTGGCGTCAAACAAGATAGTGCAATCGTTCAGACAAAAGCCATTCAAGCAGTGATTGATCAGGCATCAGAAAAAGGAGGTGGTGTAGTTGTAATTCCTAAAGGAGTATTTTTATGTGGCGCTTTGTTCTTTAAGCCAAAAACAGCTTTGTTTTTAGAAAAAGGGGCGGTATTAAAAGGTTCAGATAATATTGCAGATTATCCGATTATGCCTTCTAGGATGGAAGGGCAAAATCTGGATTATTTTCCTGCTCTGGTCAATGCATATGGAGTAGATCATTTTTCTATTTCGGGAGAGGGAACTATAAACGGAAACGGAAAAAAGTTTTGGGAAGCTTTCTGGAAAAGACGAAGTGAAAATCCGGAATGCACAAACCTTGAAGTTTCTCGCCCGAGATTAATATTTGTATGGAATTCAAACGATGTTCAGTTTCAAGATGTAAAGTTGATTAATTCTGGTTTTTGGACCAATCATTTTTATAAATGCAATAATGTAAAACTGCTAAATCTTTATATTTTTTCACCGCATATTGGCATTAAAGCCCCAAGTACTGATGCCATTGATCTTGATGTCTGCGAAAATGTTTTGATTAAAAACTGTTATATGTCGGTTAATGACGATGCAGTTGCCTTAAAAGGCGGGAAAGGACCTTATGCAGATAAAGATTCAAATAACGGCCCTAATAAGAATATCATAATTGAGGATTGCACTTTTGGATTTTGCCATTCGGCGTTGACCAATGGGAGTGAGGCTATTCATAACCGAAATATCATTTTTAGAAATAGCAAGATTGATGGAGCTTCGCGGTTGCTTTGGCTAAAAATGCGACCAGATACACCACAGCGTTACGAATATATTCTAGTTGAAAACATAAAAGGTGAAGCGGAGACAGGTTTGGCTATTTTTGCATGGAGACAATTTTATGACCTAAAAAATCGCAAAGATATTCCGCTATCTTATGGAGATCAAATTACTTTGAAAAATATCACACTTAAGTGCACCAATTTTTATGGTGTAGAAAAAGACCCTAATGTTAGATTGAGCAATTTTAGATTTGAAAATTTGAATATCGAGTCTGTAAAAGCTAAGATGGATCAAAGCCTTATAGATGGACTTGTTTTAAAGAATGTTTACCTTAATAAGACTCTTATTGAGTAAAATTTTCCTTTTTTGAGGAGTTTTTCCGCTCAAAAATTAACAAATAGAAGACGTATAAGCCTTCTTTTTGGATGAAATTACCTTTAATTCGATACTTTCTACAAAGCTTTAAAACTATTGTTGTAAAAACACTTTTAAAGTAAGTCTTTGATTGTTAATGTATTGTGTTTGCTGGTTTTTAGTATGGGGCAGAAGTCAATTTATTGTAAAGAAAATGAATGAAAAACTGCATTAAATTTAACAGCAAAATTGTTGTAACTATCACACAAACTTTTATTTTTGTGGCTTAATTTAACAATATATAAGCATGAAAGATTTATTAGTAAAAATCAACGCCGAAATTGAAACATTCAAAGCTGAAGCTGAATCTTTGACTGAAAAAGGAATTAAAGCTGCTGGACCAAGAGCACGTAAATCAACTTTAGAAATTGAAAAACTTTTAAAAGAGTTCAGAAAAGTTTCTATCGAAAATCAGAAGAAGTAAATTATCACAAGCTGTTTTTTAGAATCTTTGATAATCAATTAATTACAGAGATACTCTAAAAAACAGCTTTTCATAATAATATACTAAGCTAGTCCCTTTAAGAACGATTTCAGTTCTTTGTCATCATTCCAGGAAGCTTCTTTTATATCCATATTAAAAAAGTTTTCCGAAGCTTTTTCTAAAGCCTCCCTTTTAAATCTTGAATCTGCCTTTGCATATATTTCCGTCGTTTGGATGGAAACATGTCCCAATAAATCACGGATATAGACTAAGTTCACACCCGCTTGAAGTAGATGCATGGCTCTTGAGTGTCGAAGACAGTGTGGACTAATTTTCTCATGTATCAGTTCTGGTTCTGTTGTACGCGCCATTACTACATAGGTTCTTAGTATATATGTGATACCCGATCCTGTGAGTTTATGCCCACTACTGTTGAAGAACAAGGGATGTTCTTTCTTTGAAGGAATAAGCAAGTGGTTTTCTTCAATGTAAGTTCTGAGAATTTCAACCATCTGATCTCTTAGTGGTACAATTCGAGATTTGTTCCCTTTACCATGTAACCGGACTATTGCCGGTTTTTCAAGTCTAATGCTGGCAGGTGTAAGATCAATTAGTTCCTGAACCCTAGCTCCTGTTTCGTAAAGTAACGTAAGGATTGTTAGATTGCGACGTCCATGTCTATTCTTTAGTGAAACCTGATCCAAGATGCATCTGATTTCCTCAACGGTTAAATAATTCACTGAAGGTTTCTTTTTCTTTTTTATCCTGATGGAGCGCATTGATTGCCAGGTTGCCAATCTTGTCGGGTCTTTTCTTTCCAAGAATTGACAAAACGAACGTATTGCGGCATAGCGTTGATTTCGTGTGGCAATACTATTGTTTCTTTTTTCTTCCAGCCAATTCAAAAAGGCTAATATAATGTCACGATCAAAATCCTTCATCATAAGCTTATTGACTGATATTCCTTGCACATTGTCCATATAATCGATCAAATGGACAAAAGTATCTCTATAGGAGCGAACAGTATGTTTACTTACATTTATTTCTGCTCCCAGATATTCAATGAAGAATGCCTCCAAATATTCAGCAAAATCAGTTGACCTCTTTTTCATAGTTCTTTTGAAGTTTTAAGTTAAGGTCTGCGAAAATTTGATCCGTAGTGTGCATATCCAGTTTAAGGACTTCGGGATACATTTCCTGAGTCAGTCTAACATAGGATTCTGTACCGATAACGCTCTTGTGTCCCAAAAAGACTGAAAGTAAAGGCAGGGAGCAATATAAATCCTTTCCTGCACCAGTTAACTTAACAAGCGAATGTACCGCTGTTGTATGCCGGATCGAATGCAGTGAAGGGTTATTAGTTCCAAAACTGCCATAGATTTCACATTTTTCAAGAATGCTGACAAAATATTTATATACAGGAATATGGCTGCAAGACTTTCCTAAGGTTGAAACAAACAGATAAGAATCAGGATGATCAATGTCACATATAGGAAGCTTATCCCTATATTCAATATATTGTTTTAGAACTTTTTCCAGAGACTCATTAATTGGTGCAATTCTGCACCTGTTGTTCTTGGTATCATTAATTACAAGAGCGTTCCGTTTAAAATCAATATCCTTATTCATTATAGCAAGGGCTTCACCTATTCTTATTCCAGTACTGTACAACGTTCTGATTAATGCAGGTATGACAAATAGCATACTCTTTGGGCAACGGGTTTTTGTTACCATATTATCACACGCATCGAAAATATTGTGTATTTGACTGTGAGTAAACACTGTAGTGATTGTACTTTCAAAAGATCTTCTGGGGTGAAGAGGAACATAACATTCGTGACCAAGACTACCCATATACCGACAGAAGTTCGATATGATACAGAACCTCGCATAAAGGGTTGTCTTTTTATCATTTATACGTGTATCTGCCCATCTCTTTATATCTTCAGAATTAATTAGAAGATCATTTTTTGCAGTTTTCGACAAAAATCTATCAAAATCCAATAAGAAACTTCTGTATCTTTCTATTTTTAAATCTTGGAGTTCTTTCTCCTTAATATAACTCCTAATATAAGGAGCAAAGATGCTGCTAAATTTATCTGAACTATTCATAAAATCCTCCTTCTTTTTGAATATAAAATTTTTCCTGAACCAAGGGAACCTCAAGTGAACAAGCCAATAATCCTTTAACGTCTATGCCCAGATAGAACATGGTTGATTCACTACTACTATGTCCGAGAGAATCTGATATTACTGCAAGTGTCGTACCTTGTTCCAATAACTGAGAGGCTAAACTATGCCGTAAACTATGCGATCCGTGATGCCTGCTGTTTGTTTCCACTTTGGACTTGCTTATTATTTCATTGATTATGGCAAATATATTGGCAGCCGATACTGGGCCGAAAGGAGCAATGCCACTGAGAAAAATAGTTTTGATTTGTGATTTTGGACGGCCATAACATATGTAATCAATAATCGCCTCGCCAACCACGGGAAGTAATGGCAACTCAATATCTTGCCCTGTTTTGTACTGTTCAAAACGAATGGTGTTGCGATTCCAATCTAAATTGCCAAATTGTAAGGAACAGATATCACTTGCCCGTAATCCTAGACGCGAAGCAAGAAGAAATATTGCATAATTTCTTTTGCCAATGGTCTTTGATCTATTGATAGCATTATCCATTTGACGAATTTCTTCCAAACTATATACTGAAGGGAGTTTTTCTACTGATGATTTCCGTTTTATTTGATTAAGTGGAATGCGCAGATCTATATCTGTTAGTTTTCTTTCATACAGATAATTAAGAAAATGTCGCAAAGAAACACACACATAAAGTTTAGAGTTTTTTAGGGACGAAGTAAATTCTTTAATCGCGATACCATTCAAATTATGCAGATCGATCTGATCGTGGTACATTCTAACAGCAAAATAGCTTAGATTCCGGCTGTGTTTGAAGAAGGTCTTATCTGCAATACGTTCCTTTTCCTTAAATACTTTTAAGAATGAAAGGATTTGTTCTCCTATTTCACCTGGGAATTGATATACTTTCCGATTAATACGCTTCCTTCTCATTGGAATATTATTGAGAACATCGTTTAATAAGTTTACAGAAGATTTAATACTCTTAAACTTATAACCGGATAAAGAATTTGTTTCAAGAAAGGACAACTTGAAACTTTCTCCAATGACCTCTGAATAAAGGTCTTTTGAGTGTATAACCATGAAGCTTTTAAGCAAGGTAAAACGCCTTTTATGCGCCATGGTAACTTCTCTGTTGTAACTAGTCTCATTTAAAGACTGCAAGCATGATTGGATCAGCTCATCGATTGGTTTTGAATTCATATCTAATTGATTTAGTGGCTACAACATTGTAACCACTAATCAATATATGAAGATTATCAAAACAAGATTATCAACAGTTATCCTGTATAGTCAGGATGTTTTGAAATAAAATGTTTATCTACTTGTGATAATCTATTTCTTCTGATTTTCAATATTATCAATATCTTTTGATAATATTGAAGAATCAAAAAAATAA
>NZ_JAVFVR010000008.1 GCF_030929595.1 Flavobacterium sp. LHD-85
TTATCCTGTATAGTCAGGATGTTTTGAAATAAAATGTTTATCTACTTGTGATAATCTATTTCTTCTGATTTTCAATATTATCAATATCTTTTGATAATATTGAAGAATCAAAAAAATAATACAACTAAGACCTCGTCCAAAAGACGAGGTTTTTTTATAGAATAAATTATCAGCAAAAAGGCGTAGACTTTTAGACAAAGAGAAGAAACCTTTGTCCCTCAGAACCTCTGAGCCTTTGCACCTCCTAAATAGAATTTCTATCAATAAAATTAAAAGGAACTTTTACCTGACCTTTTTCTTTGTTTAAGATCATTCTCGCAGCAGTTTCTCCCATTACATTAAAATCGGTCGACATTACAGTAATGCCAAGTAAATCTTTTAAAGGAGTGTCGTTATAAGAGATAACACCGATATCTTTTCCTAAAACAAATTCTTCATCACGAATCTGTTTCACTAAATTCACCAAATCAGATTCTTCGATCGTGATAAATAGGTCTCCTTTTTTAAGAATCATATCATCATAAACTTCGCTTAAAATCTCAAAATTAATTTCGTGTTCCACACAGAATTTTCTAAACCCATGCAAAATTCGTCTAGGATAAGGATAAACCGCTTTGTCTGGATAAACTAGAATTAAACGTTTGTATTTTGAGATTTTAGAAAGGCCTTCTATTAAAGCATTATAAATATCATTTTCAAAATCCTGATAAATCTTAATCACTTCATCTCCAGCTCCTAGTTTAATATTGTCCAAAATAACCAGCTTTTCTTGCGGAATATTTTTAATAGCATTTACAACATTGTCTGTAAAACTGGAATGCTTTAATTCGTCTGTTTTAAAATGCGTTGTAATGACATAATAATCATAAGCGCCTTCAAACTTATCTAAGATATTTAAGAATAAAGTCTCGTCGCAGTGGTAAATTTGAAGATCAACATGTGCATTAGCGCCCAAAGTGTCAATAAATGAGCTATAGGTTTTCATTTTATATGAACTCAATTTATTGGTCAGAAACAAAATATTAACCTTAGATTCTAGCTTTGTTCTGGTTATATAATAGCCTTTTCCTCTAATCGAAGAAATGATTTTTCGCTCTTTTAAAATATTATAAGCCTTCTCAACAGTATCGCGAGACATATAGAATTCTTCGCTGAAACTATTTATAGAGGGAATTTTTTGATTGATTTTTAAATTTCCGTTAGCGATGTTCTGAAGAATAGAGTCTACAATCTGTTTGTATTTGGGAACTCGAGAATCTTCGTCTATTTTAATAAGTTTGATCATGTTCATTGTGAGGAAATTTATCTCGCATTGCAGCGAAACTCATTTTTAATACTAAATAATTTAAAAAAATCTCTTCTTTCAAAAGGAATCCGCTTTGTTGAATCATTTTTGTCAGGAAAAAGAGAATTTGACAAGGCTTGTAATCTTTTTTTTATGATTTCTAAATTTTAGCCCGAATGCGGAATTAATAATTGCGAAATCGATTGCTAAAATAGCCATTTTAAATTTATTTACCCAATAATTGCAAGTTGTTATTTCTAATAATCTCTAGTTTTAACAAAAAATATAAAATACGTAAAGGATAGTACAGGACAGTTTTGTTTTTGACATTCTCTTATTTTACAAAACCAAATCACTATCTAACAAACCAAAAACTAAAATTTATTAAATGGAATCATTATTAGGAATCATTTTTCATTCTATCGGAGGATTTTCTTCAGGTAGTTTTTATATGCCTTTTAAAAAAGTAAAAGACTGGGCTTGGGAAAGCTATTGGCTAGTAGGAGGGTTTTTCTCTTGGCTGATTGTTCCGCCAATTGCAGCCTATTTAACGATTCCAAATTTTACTGAAATTATTGCTGCGGCTTCTCTGTCAATAAAAACCTTCACTTTTACAATGGGGTTAATCTGGGGAATTGGCGGTTTGACTTATGGTTTGGGAGTTCGCTACTTAGGAATGTCTTTAGGAAATTCAATTACTTTAGGGTTCTGCTCTGCATTTGGAGCTTTGGTTCCTTCCATTTATTATGATATTGTTCCAACAGAAGGGAAAATTTCATTTTCTCATATGCTTACTAATACTGGCGGGCAGATCGTTTTATTGGGTGTAGTTGTATATCTAATCGGAATTGCAATCTCAGGAAAAGCAGGAATGTTGAAAGAAAAGGATTTTGCAACTGGCCATGAAGATAAAGACAAAGATTTCAATTTGGTAAAAGGTCTTATTGTAGCCGTTATTTCAGGAATTTTAAGTTCATTTTTTAATTACGGAATTGAGGCTGGAAAATCTATGGCTGAGCAAGCTGTAGTAAATGGAGCTAATCCTTTGTTTCAAAACAACGTGACTTATGTAGTTCTGCTTTGGGGTGGACTTACAACCAATTTTATTTGGTGTCTTTATTTGAATTTTAAAAATAAATCAATCAAAAATTATACTGATAAATCTACTCCAATAACCAAAAACGTTTTGTTCTCTGCTCTTGCTGGAACCATGTGGTTTTTGCAGTTTTTCTTCTACGGAATGGGAGAAAGCAAACTTGGAAATGGTGCAAGTTCTTGGATTTTGCACATGGCAACCATCATTTTAACAGCAAACTTTTGGGGATTTTATTTGAAAGAATGGAAAGGAGTTTCTAAAAAAACAATGAGAACTTTTTTCTGGGGAATTGGGCTTATCATGCTTGCAATCGTTTTGGTAGGAATTGGTAACTCATTATAAATACAAGAAATAATTTAAAATAGTATATGTCGAATACAAACACAATTAATAATATGAATTTTAAGCATGTAAGCTACCTTTGGGATGAAGCTAAGGCAGCAGCATTAGCAGGTGATGAAGTAGCGCTTTTTATTTATCGTTCTAACTTGTTAGGAGCTGATTTAAGATTGACCAACTATGGAGGTGGAAACACTTCTGTAAAAATTACTGACAAAGATCCTCTTACTGGAGAATCTTCTGAAGTAATGTGGATTAAAGGTTCTGGCGGTGATATTGGAACGTTGACAAAATCAGGTTGTGCAGCTTTGTATTTGGACAGACTTCGTAATCTTGAAAATGTTTACAGAGGTATTGAGTTTGAAGATGAAATGGTAGAATTGTTTAACCACTGTATTTTCGATTTAGCTTCAAAAGCACCTTCTATCGATACGCCTTTACATGGTTTTCTTCCATTCAAACATATTGATCACTTACATCCAGACGCGGCAATTGCTATCGCTGCTGCAAAAGATGGAAAGAAAATCACCGAAGAATTATTCAACGGAGAAATTGGCTGGGTAGGCTGGCAGCGTCCAGGATTTGATCTTGGTCTTCAGTTAAGAGCTTGTCTAGAAGAAGCTGAAAAAAACGGTAAAAAACTACGCGGAATCATGTTAGGTTCTCATGGTTTATTTACTTGGGGAGACACTGCGTTTGATAGTTATATCAATACGCTGGAAGTAATCGAGAAATGTGCTTCTTACTTAGAAGATAATTACGGAAAAAAACGTCCAGTTTTTGGAGGTAAAAAAATTGACAGTCTTCCAGAAGCAGACCGTAAATTGAAAGCTGCAAAAGTTGCTCCAATCTTAAGAGGTTTCTGTTCTTCAGAACGCCAGATGATTGGTCATTATACAGACGATGCAAGAGTTTTGGAATTCATTAATTCTAATGATCTTTCGAAATTAGCTCCATTGGGAACTTCTTGTCCAGATCACTTCTTGAGAACTAAAATCAGTCCATTGGTTTTAGAATTAGATCCAAACGAAGATTTGTCTGATGTTGCTGCAGTAAAAGCAAAATTAGCTCCAGCATTCGAAGCTTATCGTGCAATGTACAAAGACTATTACAATGCATGTAAAAAATCAAATTCACCTGCAATGCGTGACCCAAATCCAGTGGTTATTTTATATCCTGGAGTTGGTATGTTCACTTTTGCTAAAGATAAAACAATGGCACGTTTAGCATCTGAATATTATATCAATGCAGTAAACGTAATGAAAGGTGCTGAAGCAGTTTCAGAATATACTTCTTTGCCTCACCAAGAAGCTTTTGATATTGAATATTGGTTACTAGAAGAAGCTAAATTACAGCGTATGCCAAAACCAAAAGCCTTATCTGGAAGAGTTGCTTTAATCACAGGTTCTGGAGGGGGAATTGGAAAAGCTATTGCTAAAAAATTCGCTCAAGAAGGTGCTTGTGTTGTTCTTAACGATATTAACGAAGAGCGTTTAGAAGGTGCTGCAGCTGAGTTTGTTAAAGCTTTTGGTAAAGATGCCGTTTCTAGCACTTTATTGAATGTTACTGATGAAGTAAGTACAGAAAAAGCATTAGACGAAGCTTCTTTAGCTTTTGGAGGTGTAGATATTATTGTAAACAATGCTGGAATCAGTATTTCAAAATCTATTGCAGAACACACTCTTGAAGAGTGGGATAGATTGTACGATATCTTGGTTAAAGGACAATTTATTGTTTCTAAAGCCGGAATCGAAGTGATGCGCAAACAAGGTTTTGGAGGAGATATCGTAAATATCGTTTCTAAAAATGCTGTTGTAGCAGGTCCAAATAACCCAGGTTATGGTTCGGCTAAAGCGGCTCAAGCGCACTTAACACGTTTAATGGCTGCAGAACTTGGAGCTGACAAAATTCGTGTAAATACAGTAAATCCTGATGCTGTAATTTCAGACTCAAACATTTGGTCTGGAGGATGGGCAGAAGGTCGTGCAAAAGCATACGGAATTACAGTTGAAGAACTTCCGGCTTACTATGCAAAACGTACGTTATTAAATGAAATCATATTGCCTGATGATATTGCTAACGCTTGTTATGCTTTTGTTGGAGGTTTACTAGGTAAATCTACAGGAAATGCCTTAAACGTAGACGGTGGCGTAGGTATGGGCTTTTATAGATAAAGATTGTTTAGGTTTTTTATATAAGTTTGTTTAAGCAAAAGTGGTTTTTTGTGGTCTAGCGTTCGAATTCTTTCGAACGTTAGATTTTTTTAGCATATAACAATTCGCTTTAACAAAGAAAACTTAACAAAAAAGTGAAGTACAACCAGAGTTTAACTGATATTAAATTTTTAAGTTGAAAAATAGTAAACACATGAAAAGCATAGAACGCAGATAAAAAGGATTCGCTATCGCGAAAACGCTGAAAAAAAGGAATTTTTTTGTTTCACGCAGATTTAGACAGATTTAAGCAGATCTAACAGATTTTAATTTGAGATGATTAAAAAAAAATCTGCGTTTTCTGCTAAAATCCTTTTTAAATCTGCGTGAAACCAGAAAATAAAATCGGCGTCAATCAGCGTTTTCGCGATAGCGAATCCGTGCCATCCGCGTCTAAAATCTAGGCATTGCGTGTTAAAAAAATATACTAAACGTATAAAATTTATATCTTGTAAACTCTATTAAAATATCAATAACTATGTTAATCGGATCAAACCACATCGAATCTCATAACGAAGATTTATTAAAAAAACACCAAAATAAACTTGTTTTTACAGCATCAGAAATAAATGATACAGAAGCGATTATTCAAAAATTAATCGACTTTCAAATTGCAATTCCATCTTGGGCTTTAGGAACAGGAGGAACAAGATTTGGACGTTTTGCTGGTGGAGGAGAGCCTCGTTCTTTAGAAGAAAAAATCGAAGACGTTGGCTTGCTTCATAAGTTAAACAACGCTTCGGGAGCTATTTCGCTTCACATTCCGTGGGATATCCCGACTGATTATAAAGCAATCAAAACACTAGCAAATCAGCACGGTTTGAAGTTTGATGCGATGAATTCAAATACATTCCAAGATCAGGCAAGTGCCGAACATACTTACAAGTACGGTTCTTTACAAAACGTAAACAAAGCGGTTCGCAAACAAGCAATTGCTCACAACATAGAAGTAATTAAACACGGAATCGAATTAGGATCTGAGTCTTTAACGGTTTGGCTGGCAGACGGTTCTAATTTTCCAGGGCAATTAAACTTCAGAAAAGCATATCAAAATACATTAGAAAGTTTAGAAGAAATCTACGATGCATTACCTTCAAACTGGAAATTATTTTTAGAATACAAATGTGCTGAGCCTAACTTTTATTCTACGACTGTAGCAGATTGGGGGCAGTCTTATTCGTATGTTAAAAAGTTAGGCGACAAAGCGCAGACTTTAGTCGATTTAGGGCATCATCTTCCAAATGCCAATATCGAGCAGATTGTTTCTTTATTGTTGATGGAAAACAAACTAGGAGGATTCCACTTTAATGATTCAAAATATGGTGATGACGATTTAACTGCTGGAGCATTAAAACCATATCAATTATTCTTGATTTTTAATGAATTAGTTGAAGGAATGGATGCAAGAGGAATGAATCACGCCAAAGATTTAGGCTGGATGATCGATGCTTCTCACAACATCAAAGATCCATTAGAAGATTTATTGCAATCTGTTGAAGCAATTATGATTGCTTATGCACAAGCACTTTCTGTGGATAGAAAAGCATTAGAAAAAGCGCAAGAAGAAAACGACGTGGTAAAAGCACAGGAAATTCTTCAAAATGCTTTCCGTACAGATGTTCGCGCATTAGTTGCTGAAGCTCGTTTACGTTCTGGAGCAGCGTTGAATCCGGTAGCATTATACCGTTCGCTTCAAGTAAGACAAAATCTTATCGAAGAAAGAGGTTTAAAAACAATGGCAACGGGATTATAGTTGTAAGTTATGAATTATGAGTTATAAGTTGAGTCTTTTTGTGTTTTGTACTAAAAACATAAAAAGACTTAGCTTAAACATAAAAAATCATAATTCAAGAACTCATAACTTATAACTCATAACTCATAATTAGAATAAATGAATGTAGTTGCGATTTTTGATATTGGTAAAACAAACAAAAAGGTTTTTTTATTTAACGAAAATTATAAAATTGTCTGGGAGAAATCGGTAAATCTGGAGGAAACCACAGACGAAGACGGATTTCCGTGTGAAGATATCGAAGTACTTAAAAATTGGATTTTAGATCGATTATCTGAAATAAAAGAGCTTAAAGATTATGTTTTAAAAGCCATCAATTTCAGCACTTACGGCGCCAGTTTTGTTTATATAGACGAAAACGGAAAAGTTTTAACTCCTCTGTATAATTATTTAAAAGATTATCCAGAGGAATTAAAATCTAATTTCTATGATAAATACAAAGGAGAAAAGAAGTTTGCAGTAAAAACAGCTTCTCCGGTTTTAGGCAGTTTAAATTCGGGAATGCAGATTTACCGATTGAAAGAACAAAAGCCCGAAATATTTGAAAATGTAAAATACTGTCTGCACTTGCCGCAGTTTTTAAGTTTTCTTCTAACGAATGAAGCATACGCTGATATTACGAGTATTGGCTGCCATACCAATTTGTGGAATTTCAAAAAAATGAAATACCATAAATGGCTGAAAGAAGAAGGTATTTCAGGAAAAATACCGCCAATCCATTTTGGTAAAGATGTGATCATGACAAGTGATAATCTGGCAATTGGAGTTGGTTTACACGATAGTTCATCGGCAATTATTCCATATACAATCAATTTTACGGAGCCGTTTGTTTTATTGTCAACAGGAACTTGGAGTATTTCTTTAAATCCGTTCAACAATAAACCCCTAACGTTTGACGAATCGCAAAACGATTGTCTATGTTACATGCAGTACACAGAAAAGCCTGTAAAAGCGGCTCGTTTATTTGCAGGAAACGAACACGAAGTGCAGACTAAACGTTTGGCTCAGCATTTTAATGTTCCAGTTGATACGTACAAAGAAGTTTATTTTGATAAGAAAATCGTAGCCAATTTAAGAGCGCTTAACTTCCAGATTATCTACCCAAAAAAATACGATTTTGATATTTTGAAAGAATGCCCATTTCAGGATAGGGATCTTTCGCATTACAAAGATTACGAAACAGCCTATCATCAATTGATGCTGGATTTGGTAGAGCAGCAGGTTTTTTCTACCAATTTGGTCATTCATAATAGTCCGGTAAAAAAGATTTTTGTAGATGGAGGTTTCAGTAAAAATTCGATTTATATGAATTTATTGGCAGAAGCTTTTCCAGATATTGAAGTTTATGCCGCTTCGATGGCGCAGGCGAGTGCTTTGGGAGCTGCATTGGCAATACATGATAACTGGAATCCAAAACCAATTCAGAACGATTTAATTGACTTGAAATTCTATAAACATTAGGTAAAAATGGTCTGTATGTTGTAAATTTGCTGAGAAACGTATTTTTTACATTTTTACAGTACACGCCTAAATGAACAACACACTAAATACTACAACATGAAAATTGGACTTTTTATACCTTGTTATGTCGACCAATTTTATCCAAAAGTAGGAATCGCAACCTACGAATTACTGCAAAAATTAGGTTGTGATGTCGAATTTCCGATGGGACAGACCTGCTGCGGACAGCCAATGGCCAATAGCGGTTATGCGCATTTAACAAAAGGATGCGATGCTAATTTTATTGCCAATTTTTCTGGATTTGATTACATAGTTTGTCCTTCTGGAAGTTGTGTTTTGCATGTAAAAGACCATTTGCATGACGAAAAACAAGAAGAGAAAGCGACAGCAATACGAAATACAGTTTACGAACTTACAGAGTTTATTACAGATGTTTTAAAAATCGACCACATCGACGGAAGATTTCCGTTTAAAGTGGGAATGCACGTAAGCTGTCACGGTCAGCGTGGGTTAAAGCTTTCGCAGATGTCAGAATTAAACGCGCCATTTTTCTCTAAACCAGAACAGTTGCTTCACGGTATTAAAGATCTTGATTTGGTTGCTTTAACGAGAAAAGACGAATGCTGTGGTTTTGGAGGTACTTTCTGTGTTACCGAAGAAGCGGTTTCTGTAAGAATGGGACAAGATCGTATTAAAGATCACGAAAGTCACGATGTGGATTATATTACAGGTGGAGATATGTCTTGCTTAATGCATTTGGACGGAATTCTAAAAAGACAGAAAAGCAGAATTAAAACTATCCATATTGCAGAAATATTAAATTCACTCGAAAACTAATTTTTTTCTACCATTAAGATATTAAGAAAGTTAAGTTGCTTACTGCTTAGAGCTTAAAGCCTACAGCTTAAAAAAATAAAAAATGTCATCAGAAAAAATAATACAGCACAGCGAAGCCGCAGCCAAGTTTAACAAAGATGCAGAGCGTGTCAATTGGCATGATGAAACACTTTGGTTTGTACGTGCTAAAAGAGATAAATCGGCACACCAAATAGCAGATTGGGAACTGCTTCGTGAAACTGCCTCTCAAATTAAATTTAATGTGCTTTCTAATATTCACGATTATTTAGTTGAATTTGAAGCGAATGCGCAACGAAATGGAATAATTGTGCATTGGGCAGCTGATGCCAAAGAACACAACGAAATTGTGCATTCGATCATGGCAAAACATGATGTAAAGCAAATGGTGAAATCCAAATCGATGCTTACAGAAGAATGCCATTTAAATGATTATTTAGCCGAAAAAGGAATTGAAGTAATCGATTCCGATTTAGGAGAATATATTGTACAGCTTCGTAAAGAACCGCCAAGCCATATTGTGCTTCCAGCGATTCACTTAAAGAAAGAAGACGTAAGCGAAACTTTTCACGAACATTTAGGTACCGAAAAAGGAAATTTCAATCCGCAATATTTAACAGAATCGGCGCGTCAGAGTTTGAGAAATACTTTCTTGACTAGAAAAGTGGCTTTAACCGGAGTCAATTTTGCTGTTGCAGAAACGGGAGAATTTGTGGTTTGCACCAATGAAGGAAATGCCGATATGGGCGCGCATTTAGCAGATGTTCATATTGCTTGTATGGGATTTGAGAAATTGATTCCGAAAAGAGAACATTTAGGCGTTTTCTTGAGATTATTGGCAAGAAGCGCAACAGGTCAGCCTATTACTACTTTTTCAAGCCATTTCAAGAAACCAAGAGACGGAAAAGAAATGCATATCGTAATTGTAGACAACGGAAGAAGTACGCAATTAGGAAGAGAAGATTTTAGAAATTCGCTTAAATGTATTCGCTGCGGTGCATGTATGAACACTTGTCCAGTTTACAGACGAAGCGGAGGACACAGCTATCATAACGCGGTTGCAGGACCAATTGGTTCTATTTTGGCGCCAAATTTAGATATGAGCAAAAATGCCGATCTGCCTTTTGCAAGTACACTTTGCGGCTCTTGTACCAACGTTTGTCCCGTTAAAATTGATATTCACGATCAATTGTACAAATGGCGTCAGGTTTTGGTTAAAGAAGGACATACGCCAACAGCAAAAACTGTTGCAATGAAAACGATGGCTACCGTTTTAGCAAATCCGACCGTTTTTAATATTGCAGGAAAATCGGGAAGATTTGTAATGAAGAATATTCCAGGAATGGTCAATAATAAAATGAACAAATGGTACGATCAACGCGAAATGCCTGATGTTCCTGAGGAATCTTTTAGAGAATGGTATAAGAAAAATTCGAGAGAATCTAAAGATAAAAAGAATGAGTAGTAAAGGCGAAATTTTAAAAAGAATAAAACTGAATCAGCCTAATGAGGTTGCAGAACTGCCAGATCTAAATCTTTTAGGTTCAGAACAATTTGATGTATTAGAAACCTATAAAACGGTTTTAAAAGGTATTGGAGGCGATCCTGTCGAAGTTACTGATTATAATGAAATCATCAAGTATATAAAGTCGAATTATAATCTGGAAAAACGATTAGTTACAACACTTCCAGAACTTTCTGAAATTGCTTCTTTAGATTGGAAAACAGTTGATCCGCATTCGCTTCAAGATGTTGAATTAACAGTTGTAAAAGCCCATTTCGGAGTAGCAGAAAACAGCGGACTTTGGGTTACAGATGATATTTTAGGGCAGCGCGTTGCACCTTTTATTGCGCAATATTTAGCGATTATAGTTCATAAAAAAGATCTTGTCCCAACAATGCAGCAAGCGTATCAAAGAATTGGAAACATGGAATATGGCTTTGGAACTTTCATTGCAGGTCCGTCAAAAACAGCCGATATTGAACAGTCTTTGGTTCTTGGTGCGCATGGAGCACGAGGGTTGATTGTGTTTTTATTGGATTAAGCAGGCAAAGAAAGAATATAAAATAGTGGAATGCAGAAAGGGTATCTTTTCTGCATTTTTTATTTTCATTTAAAAGGAATTGACAATGAGAGAAAATAAAAAAATCATTATGGTACGTTTTTTTTATTATTTTTAAAGTGTATAACTTACACTTAACCACACTTGCAATGAAAATTACGAACTTATGTACAATGGCGATAGGAATACTTTTTCTGTCTACATTATCAAATGCTCAAACCAAAGCATTTCAAAAAGAAGAATTCAAACAATGGGCCCAAACTCCTCCAATGGGTTGGAATAGCTGGGATTGCTACGGACCAACAGTTGAAGAACACGAAGTAAAAGCCAACGCCGATTATATGGCAAAAGAACTGAAGAAATTTGGCTGGGAATATATCGTAGTCGACATTCGCTGGTTTGTAGAAAACGACAAAGCAGGAGGCTATAACCAAACCGATCCACGTTACGTAATCGATAAGTACGGAAGATATTTGCCTGCAGTTAACCGATTTCCTTCGGCAAAAGACGGTCAAGGTTTTAAACCTTTAGCAGATTATATTCATAAAAAAGGATTAAAATTCGGAATCCACATCATGCGTGGCATTCCTAAAAAAGCAGTTGAAGATAAACTGCCCATAAAAGGAGCAAACGGAATTACAGCAGATCAGGTTTATACCACCGCCTTACAATGCGAATGGCTAAGAGACAACTATACCGTTGTGGCCGATAAACCCGGAGCGCAGGAATATTATGACTCTATTTTCGAATTATATGCGCAATGGGGAGTAGATTTCATTAAAATTGATGATTTGTCAAGACCATATCACGAAGGTGAGATCAACTTAATTAGAAATGCGATTGACAAATGTGGACGAAAAATTGTATTAAGCACATCGCCAGGAGAAACGCCAATTTCGGCTGCGGCCCATGTAAGCACTCATGCCAATATGTGGCGTATGGTGGATGATGTTTGGGATACATGGCCACATATTACGCATTTAATGGATGTAGCGCAAAAATGGTATCCGTATATCGCGCCAGGAACTTGGCCAGACTGCGATATGATTCCGTTAGGACGCATTTCGGTAAGGGGAGAAAGAGGTGAGGATAGAATGACGCGTTTAACCAAAGACGAACAATATACTTTAATTACATTTTTCAATATCTTCAAATCGCCATTGTTTTTTGGAGGAGATTTGCCAAGTAATGATCCTTTTACTTTATCATTATTAACGAATAAAGAGGTCGTAAAAATGCATAACGAAAGCAACGATGTAAAACAGCTTTTTCAGAAGGAAGGAAAAATTGCCGTGACATCAAAAAATATAAAAGATGGCAGTGTTTATTTAGCTTTATTCAATATTTCAGATAATGTTTCGCAAAAAGTTTCTGTAAATCTTTCTGATTTAGGAATTTCTACTTCAGCTGAAGTTTTAAATATGTGGACAGGCGAGAAATCAAAAGTAACTTCAAAAGAAATTGGCGCAGAATTAAAATCGCATAGTTCTGTTTTATATCAATTAAAAAGTATAAAATAATTCAAGATCAAGAAGATGTTCTAATTGATTAAGGAGATTTAATAAAAAAGCTGTTTCTAAATAAATAGAAACAGCTTTTTTTATAATTATAAATAGTGATTATGCTGTTTGATCATCAATTGTCGCATCAGGAGCATTTTTCTTTACAGATTCGATTCCGTTTTCTCTTGCAGATACACTTTCGTACATTTCGCTTGAACCAATAATCTGACCGTTTCCAGCTTTCAGATTGAAGTAAGGTTTTCCGTTACTAGATTCTTTTCTATCATAACGATTATCATCTCCAGCGTTGGTTTTTACAGATTCAATACCATTATTGCAGGCCGCTTTTGTTGTGTAGCCTTCACTCGTTAGAATGGTTTGACCATTACCAGCTTTCAAATTGAACTGGAACTCTCCGTTGGCTCTAGTGGTGATTACAAATTTTCCCATGTAATTTATTTTTAAAGTTAGGCAATATATTTTGTTATAGATAAAAATACAAAACTTGATGATATAAATGATATTGTAAGAAAAAATTATAGTTTTTTATTTGTTAAGGTAAAGCATAGAATAATAAGAAGATGTTTCCGTTATTTTTTATGTAAGAAATTATTGTATTTTTGAGTAAAATGATAAAAAAAATATTTATGAAAAAGATAGTTATTTTATTTGCAGTTGTAATTCAATTAGTAGCGTGCAATTCGGAAAAAAAGAAAAAGGAAATTGTGCAAGAAGAAATAGATTCAACAGATGTAAAAGAAGAGAATATTGAATACGAAAAGGTTTTGGTTTATGAAGGTTTGCTGCCATGTGCGGATTGCGAAGGAATAGAAACGATTCTAAAAATTGATGTTGTAGATAATAAATTTGATTTATCTAGTACATACAAAGGGAAACAGCCTGAAAAAAACTTTAAGGAAAAAGGTAATATCAATACCGAAAGAGGTTTAGAAAAAGATCCCGATGGCACGATTTATATTTTAAACTGGGACAAAGCAGAAAAAGATCAGGTTTATTACGGTTATTACAGTAAAAAGCCTGAAAAATTATACTTGCTAGATAGAAATAAAAAAATAATAAAGTCTAAGTTGAATTATTTTTTAGAATTAAATGAATAAAGTAGATCATTTCTGAAAGAGGATTTTACAAACTTAAATTGCCTTCGCGCGCTTAAGTTTGTAATATTTTTTTACTTTTAGGCTTAATAAAAGTATCATCAATTCTAATTTCTATTGATGAAGAATATCTATGAAAGAAATCAACGAAATTCTTAAAGCCTATTCTCAAGCAAAATCCGAAGAAAAAAAAACAGCTTTAGCAACGGTCGTTAAAGTGGAAGGTTCGTCATATCGACAGCCTGGCGCTCGTATGTTGGTTACAGAAGATGGACAATTGACAGGTGCAATAAGTGGTGGCTGTTTGGAAGGCGACGCATTACGAAAAGCACTCTTATCAATCAATCAAAAGCAAAATAAGTTAGTTGCCTACAATACGAGTAATGAAGATGATGCAGAAGTTGGTTTACAGCTTGGATGCAACGGAATCGTCCATATTCTTTTTGAATATATTGATGAAGAGGTTGAGAACAATCCGATTCAGCTTTTACAGCAATTGGAGTTAGAAAGAAAAGAAGCTGTAATTGTAACCGTTTTTTCTTTAAAAAGAAATGCTTTTCAGATTGGAACAACTTTATTTTTCAGAAAAGAAAGCCCTGTTTTAACTCATGATAATGAAGCTTTAAGTTTGATTTCGGATGTAAAAGAAGTACTGAAAACTAAAACTTCTGTGGTGAAAAAACTTCAAGAAGAAAACGACAGCGAAGCTTTGATCGAATATATAAAACCATCTATTTCGTTGGTAATTGCTGGCGCAGGAAACGATATTCAGCCTTTAGTAAAAATGGCTTCAATTTTAGGTTGGAAAGCTACTATTGGCGAAGGCCGTGCAACTCATGCAACTGCAAAACGTTTTCCTAAAGCAAGCCAGGTTTCGGTGGTAAAACCCGAACAATTTCTAGATAATATAACTATCGATGGTCAGACGTATTTTCTTTTAATGACCCACAATTACAAATACGATCTTGCAGTTTTAAAATCATTATTGCAGACCAATTGTCATTACATTGGAATTCTTGGCCCAAAATCAAAATTCAACCGAATGCTCGACGATCTTTTAATCGAAGGAATCACTGTAAACGAAGAGCAGTTAAGCCGAATTCACAGCCCTATTGGTTTAGATATTGGTGCCGAAACTTCTGAAGAAATAGCTTTGTCAATTATTTCTGAAATTAAAGCGGTAGCTTCAGGCAGAATTGGAACATCTCTAAAATACAAATCGGGTAAAATACACGATGAAATTTGTTATGAAGAATAATGCTCAAAATAAAACAGGCATTATTATTTTGGCTGCTGGGAATTCTTCCAGATTAGGCAGACCAAAACAATTGCTGGAATTTAAAGAATCAACTTTACTGAAAAACACCATTTCAGAAGCTTTGAAGGTCGAAAATTCGTTTGTAATTGTGGTAACGGGTTCAAACCATGATGTAATCGAAAGTGAGCTTAATTTACCTGAAATAACATTTTCTTTTAATTCTGACTGGGAAAAGGGAATGTCTTCTTCAATTAAAAAAGGCATTAATCAATTATTGGATCATAATCCTGATTGCGAACAATGTATTTTAGCAGTTTGCGATCAGCCTTTTGTGACCAATTCTGTCTTTGAAAATTTAATTTTGGAATCTTGTAAAACCCAAAAAGGAATTGCAGCCTCGGCTTATTCTGAAACTTTAGGAACACCAGTTTTGTTTAACAAAAAATACTTCCAAGAGCTTCTGGAATTAAATGGACAAGAAGGCGCCAAAAAACTCGTTAAGAAATATGCTGAAGATGTAGTTTCTGTTCTTTTTGAAAAAGGGAATATTGATATTGACACGGAGGAAGATTATAATAAGTTGATTTGTTGATTTTGCCGCTAAGGCACTAAGACTCTAAGTTTTTTATTTTTTAATCTCGTAAAGTCCCGGAGACGCAAAGATTTTTATGAATTGGCTCCAGTTTTAACTGGAGTATTTGATGGATTACAAACTAAAAGGCTTTAGCCAAACAAGTTTTAGTTCGGCTAAAGCCTTTTTTAGACTGTCTTTTTTCATCCAGCTAAAGCTGGATGCAACACAAAAAATATTAAAAGACTTTGCGTCTCTGCGACTTTGCGAGATTAAAAACAAAGAAAAAAAACTTAGTGCCTTAGCGTCTTAGTGGCAAATTTCCTAGCCAATTCTAAAATTCGCTCAATAGCAATATCAATTTCCTCAGAAGTTGTAAATCGGCCAAGACTAAAACGAATCGAGCTCAAAGCATCTTCATCAGACAAGTCCATCGCTTTTAAAACATGCGAAGGCTCAGAAGTCACTGCCGAGCACGAAGCGCCATTTGAAACCGAAATATTTCCCAAAGCCAGAATAAGTTGTTCTGAATTTACGTTTGGAAAACAAATATTTGTTGTATTATAAATTCGGTTTTCTATATTTCCATTTACGAAAGAACTTTCAAATTGTAATAAACCTTTTTCGAGTTTATCTCGTAATAGAGAAATTCTATTTTGATCTTTTTCTAATTCATTTACAGCAATTTCAGATGCTTTTCCTAAACCGATAATTCCGGGAACATTTAGAGTTCCACTTCGTAATTTTCTTTGTTGTCCGCCTCCAAGAATTTGAGGAGACAATTTTATTTTGGCTTTTGCCGAAATATACAAAGCGCCAATTCCTTTTGGACCATAAAATTTGTGTGCAGATAGAGTCAAAAGATCTATTCCGAGTTTTTTTACATCGACAGGAATTTTACCAACAGCCTGTGTTGCATCACACATAAAAAGTATGTTTTTGGCTTTCAGTATTTTAGAAATCGCACCGATATTTTGTATGACACCTGTTTCATTATTAGAAAACATTCCTATGAAAACCAGTGTTTTATCTGTGATTATTTCTTCTAAAAGTTGAAGATTTAAAAGCCCTTCAGAATGAGTAGGAAGATAAGTTACTTTAAAACCAATAGTTTCCATAAAACGACAGGTTTCCAGAACTGCTTTATGTTCGGTTTGAATGGTAACGATATGTTTTCGGTCTTGATTGGCTAAACCTTTAATTGCGAGATTAATTGCCTCAGTCGCGCCCGAAGTAAATACGATTTCATCTGCATCAGCATTTATTAAATCTGCTGTTTGCCACGCAGCATTTTCAACAGCTTCTTTTACCGTTAATCCCGCCAAATGCGTTCCTGTTGAATTCGCATAAAAATCAGTAAAATACGGAAGCATTGCATTCAAAACTCGTTCATCAACACGTGTTGTGGCGTTATTATCGAGATAAATGATTTCTTGTTGTGGCATAATTTGGGCTTAGTTCAGTAAAAATACAATTTCAGAATTAATCTACGTGAAAAAATTAACCGCAAAGGCGCAAAGGGTTTTCGCAAAGAACGCAAAATTTTAATGTGTATAATTTTTTGTTTCTCGCAGATTTTGAAGATCTAAACAGATTTTTTTATTTATTTCTATCATAAAGAATCTGTGTAAATCTTTTCATCGTATTCAAAATCTGCATTATCTGCCAAATCTGCGAGAGAAAAATAACTTAGTGAACTTTGTGAAAACCCTTTGCGCCTTTGCGGTTAAAAAAACAAAATTGTAATTATTCTAAATAAGAGTAATGTTTGAATTTCATAACTTTTTGTGATAGAAGATTGTTAAATTTGTTAGAAAGACAAAAGCGAATTTGCTAATTTAACAAATAGATTGAATGGCTTCTAAAAAAACAAATCAGGATAAAGTAACACCGGAAGATGCTAGTTCCCGTCGTGACTTTATAAAGAAATCAGGACTTTTTACCGCTCTTGCCCTGACGCCGCCCTCATTGGTTATGGCTTCAGAAAAGAAATGGGATGAGAAAATAGCGGAATATTTAGAAACAGTACCGCTTTCTATTGAAGTAAATGGCACAAAACATAATCTCAATATCGAATCAAGAACTACTTTATTGGATTTGCTTCGCGAACAATTACAGCTTACTGGAACTAAAAAAGGATGTGATCACGGACAATGCGGCGCGTGTACAGTCCACGTAAATGGAACGAGAATTTTGTCGTGTTTGTCTTTGGCAACGATGCAACAAAATGCACAAGTCACAACGATTGAAGGACTTTCGAAAGGAAAAAAACTGCACCCAATGCAGGAAGCTTTTATCAAACACGATGGTTTTCAGTGCGGTTATTGCACTCCAGGACAAATCATGTCTGGAATTGCTTGTATCAAAGAAGGCCACGCTAACAGCAGAGAAGAAATCAGTGAATATATGAGTGGTAATATCTGTCGATGTGGTGCATATCATAACATTGTTGACGCCATAACTGAAGTGAAGGAAGGAGGGAAGGAAATATGAAAAACTTTCAGATAATTAAAGCTTTGTCGTCTTCTTCGGCAATTACAGGAAAAGCCAAAGATAATTCTTCTATGTTTATTGCGGGAGGAACGAATCTGGTGGATTTAATGAAGAAGAATGTCGTAGCTCCGGATAAATTAGTTGACATCAACGGATTAGACTTAAAGAAAATTGAGTTTTTAAAAGGAAAAGTTTCGATCGGTGCTTTGGCAAAAAACAGTCAGGTTGCTGAAGATGCTTCGATAAAAGAAAAATATCCTTTATTGGCTTTAGCTTTAGCAGCTGGAGCTTCTCAACAAATACGTCATATGGCGACAGTTGGAGGCAATATGCTGCAGAAAACACGTTGCTCTTATTTTTATAATACTGATATGCCTTGCAACAAACGCTCTCCTAAAAGCGGATGCGGGGCAATTGGTGGTTCTAACCGAATGGCTGCAGTTTTTGGAACTTCAGACAGTTGCATTGCCGTTCATCCAAGTGATATGTGCGTAGCTTTGGCGGCGCTTGACGCGAAAGTTTTGGTAGAAGGACCAAAAGGAAAACGAGAAATTGATTTTACAGATTTTCATCGTCTTCCAGGAAATACACCTGAAAAAGACAATACGCTTGACAGCAGAGAATTGATTACTGCTATAGAAATTCCAGATAATAATTTCACTAAAAATGTTCATTATCTAAAAGTTCGTGACAGGACGAGTTATGCTTTTGCATTGGTGTCTGTTGCTGTGGCTTTAGATATAAAAAACAATACGATCAATGATGTCAGATTGGCTATGGGCGGTGTAGCACATAAACCTTGGAGATTGACTGAAACAGAAAAATTCCTGAAAGGAAAAATAGTTTCTGAAGATCTATTTAAACAAGCAGGCCATTTGTCTATGAAAGGCGCAAAAGGATTCGGCGATAATAATTTTAAACTAACGCTTGGAGAGAATGCAGTAGCAGAAGCACTTACAATAGCAGCATCAAAATAATTAAATTATGAGCAAGACAAGTAATATTAATAGAGTTGACGGATTTGCTAAAGTAACGGGTTCAGCAACTTATTCGGCAGAATATAAAACGGCAGGTGTTGTTTATGCCTGTTTGGTTGGAAGTACAATTGCAAAAGGAAGAATTAAAACCATTGACACGAAAAAAGCGGAATGGGCACCAGGAGTTCTGGCAGTAATTACGCATTTGAATGTAGATAAACCTGTTGGCTACGAAAAAGCAAAAGACAAGCATAATTTTGGTCAGCCGTTGCAGATTTTTAAAGATGATTCGGTTTTATATTACGATCAGCCGATTGCTTTAGTGATTGCCGATACTTTTGAACGCATGCGATATGCAGCGAGTTTAATTAAAGCGGATTATTTTAAAGAAGAACATTCGACAGAACTTAAAAAAGCAGCTGAAAAAGAAAAGAAAGTCGAAACCGATAAAGGAAATGATTACCATCGAGGTGAACATGACGGTTATAAAAATGCTGAGGTTATTTTGGAAACCGAATATACGATTCCAACCGAGGTGCATAACCCAATGGAACTGGCAAATATTATAGCCAAATGGAACGGAAATAAACCAATCTTATATACAAAAAGTCAAGGTGTTGAAGGAACGCGCAGAAGTGTTGCTGGAGTTTTTGGAGTGCCTGTTGAAGACGTTGAGGTTCATGCCGAATATCTTGGTGGCGCTTTCGGAATGGGATTGCACACTTGGCCGTATGAAATTGCAGCTTTAATTGGAGCTAAAAAATTAAATCGTCCGGTAAAATTAGTTTTACATCGTGAGCAGATGTTTACCAATGTTGGTTTTAGACCTTACACGATTCAGAAAATGGGGCTTGGAGCAACAAAAGATGGAAAACTAACAGGTTTAACGCACGAAGCTGTTGCGATGACTTCCAGTTATGAAGATTTCATGGAAGGAACGGTAAATATGTCCCGATTTATTTATGATTGTCCAAACGTTTCAACACGTTATAGAATTGTGCCTTTAGACACCTGCACGCCAATCTGGATGCGTGGACCAGGCGAGGCGACAGGTTCTTTTGCATTAGAGAGTGCAATGGATGAAATGGCGTATAAATTAAACTTAGATCCGATTGAATTTCGCAAGTTGAATTATGCTGAGAAAGATCAGGAACAAAATAAACCGTGGAGCAGTAAATTTCTTTTAGAATGTTACGAAGGCGGAATGGAACGCATAGGCTGGAAAAACCGTAAAAATGAACCAGGTTCTGTTAAAGAAGGAAACTGGCTGGTTGGTTACGGAATGGGAACAGGAACTTTCGGCTGTTATAGAAGCGCAACTTCTGTAAAAGCAAAATTCTTAGCGAATGGCGATTTAGTGTTGCAATGTAGTGTAAACGATATGGGACCGGGAACGGCAACTATGATGACTGCTATTGGGGCAGAAGTAATTGGTCTGCCATCTGAAAATGTGATTATCGAAATGGGAAAAAGCGGTTTGCCAAAAGGTCCAACGCAAGGAGGTTCGGCAACGACTTCATCTGTTGGTTCAGCGGTTCATGATGCTTGCAATTTATTGTTGAATAAAATAATTGAATTGGGAAGTAAAGATCCTGCTTTAAAAGGAATCGCAATCACAGATCTAACATTTGAAAACGGTGCAGTTTTTTCTAAAAAAGACAAATCTAAATCGGTTACGTTAGCAGCACTTTTAAGCAGTAATAAATTAGAAGATTTTGAAGTAGAAAATCTTTCGAAAGCTGCTGAAGAAGCAAAGAAATATTCAATTTATTCATTTTCTGTTCATTTTGTAAAAGTATTAGTGAATCCGAATTTGGGTAAAATAAGATTAGCTCATGTGGTGTCTTGTGCCGATATTGGAACCGTAATCAGCCAGAAAACTTCTGCAGGGCAAATGTTCGGAGGAGCTGTTGGTGGAATCGGAATGGGATTGATGGAATCTTTAGAAATTGATCATCGCTTTGGTCGTCCAATCAATAATAATTTCGCAGATTATCATGTTCCTGTAAATGCAGATATTGAAAAACAAGAAGTTTTCTTCGTTAATAAAAAAGATCCAATAAGCAACCCAATGGGAACAAAAGGTTTGGGTGAAACAGCTTTAGTCGGAATGGCGCCTGCAATTGCCAATGCTGTTTTCAATGCAACCGGAAAACGTGTTCGAGATCTACCAATTACATTGGATAAAATAATAGAAATCGCTAAGGTTTAGAATAAAAAGAGGCATTGAAAAATGCCTCTTTTTGTTTTATGTTACAATTTAAACATAGCCCGTGGTTTCAACCACGGGAAACGTATTTTAATATACGTAATGTTATATGCTTAGCGTCCCCGTGGTTGAAACCACGGGCTATGTTTGCATAGGATTGTGTTTGCAAATGCAATTATATAAACATAAAAAGAGGCATATTAGATGCCTCTTTTTATATCTTAAAAACGATTATTTACTTAACCGTAATTGGCAATTCAACAGTTGTTTTATCCCAACCGATAACAAGATTTGCTACATTACCTTGAGTTGTAAATGCAATAGACAAAGCTTCGATAACAGTAGAAACTGGTTTAACAGGAACAGAAACTCTAACAACGTCTTTACTTTCATCGTAAGCATAACCGCCCCATAAATCCAATTCTTTATTGATGATGATTGTCCATTTATCTTTTTCAGGAATAGCAAATAAACTGTAGTATCCAGCTGGAACTTTTTTACCGCCGATTGTTACGTCTTTGTAGAATTTAATCTCAGTATTTTCATTAGCACCAACTCTCCAGATTTCGCCAAATTTTACAACGTCACCAAAAATAGTTCTTCCTTTTGCAGAAGGTCTCGCGTAAGTAACTTTAATAACTGGGTTTGGGTTATCCGTTTTTTTAAATTTAACAGCTTTGTTTGGGAAATAAGAAATATCAACAGGACTATTGTCTAATGGAGCAAATTTTACTACATCTTGTGCCTGAACGGTAAAAGCAGCAAACAACGTAACTGCTAGTAAATAGAATTTTTTCATGGTTTACAATTTTTAGATTAACTACAAAGTAAATTAATAATGAAGAAAAATCATATAATTTACAGTCTGTTTTTTGTTAATGAATTGGTAATGACGAATTAATTCTGATATTCCTTTTTCTTCTTAGCATACCAATCCTGCATAATGTAAAACGCTTTTTTCTTTTCACCATCATTTGAAATTAAGCCTTTACGATTGTAACCGTCCTGAATACCTGGAAGCAATCTTTTCGGAGATCTGAAATCAACCAAAATCCACGGACTTGTTCCGCTTAAGTGAGGAATCTTTTCAATCATTTTTAAGTTCTGAATGTATAAATATTCCTGATATTCCTCAGTCCAACGTTCGTTTTTTTCTCCGTGAAGTCCTGCTTTAGCATCACCACCAAATTCAGAAACAAAAACAGGTTTATTGTATGGTGTAGTCCAGAATGTCTTTTCTGCATTTTCTAAATTACCGCCGTACCAGCCTAGATATTGATTGAAAGCAATAATGTCAAGCGATTTACCAATTTCGTCGTCAATCTTTCCATTATGCGTTAATAAAGCGGCACTAATTAATCTGGTATTATCCAACGATTTTGTATGATTGACCAAATTTGTGATAAAAGTATTTCGAGTATCAGAAACTGGAGTTTCATTTGCCATAGACCAAATCACGATACTAGCTCTATTTTTATCTCTTGTGATAGCGGCAGTTAATTGATCTTGAGCATTTTTATATGTGTTTTCATTTTTAAATTCAACCGTCCAGTAAACTGGAATTTCTTCCCAAACCATTAAACCTAATTTATCAGCTTCTCTAACCATGTTCTCGTTATGCGGATAATGCGCCAGACGAACATAATTGCAGCCTAATTCTTTTGCCCAGTTTAATAAACGTAAAGCATCTTCCTGAGAATTTGCACGTCCACCTTTTGCATTTTCTTCGTGAATCGAAATTCCTCTTAAAAACACTGGCTTTCCATTCAACAAGATTTTATCTTCTTTCGTTTCGATAGTTCTAAAACCAATTTGATCGTTTAATTTTTTTCCATTAAAGTCAACAGTAACCTCATATAATTTCGGATTTTCTGGTGACCAATAAGAGATTTTTTTTGCTGGAATTTCGAAGTTTAAAATTCCATTATTATCCGCTTTTCCTTTAAAATTAATTTTTAATTCAGGAATAGAAATTGAAATCTGATTTTTTAATGCATCCAAATTATTGATTTTAATAAAACCTGAAATCACATTTGCATTGCCTTTTTTCAGCTGAATATTATAATCTTCCACAAAAGATGATTCTTCTTCTATTAAAGTCACGTCGCGAGTGATTCCGCCGTAATTCCACCAATCGGTATTTACAGTCGGAACATCTTCTTTGTGACGTGTATTATCAACTTTGATAACTAAATAATTTCCAGTTGGTTTTACAATCGAAGTTACTTCGTAATTAAATGGAGTGAAACCGCCTTCGTGAGTTCCTAGTTTTTTTCCATTTAAATATACATCAGCTTTATAGTTAATAGCTCCCAAATATAAAAACAGACGTTTATTAGCAGCTAAATTGTAATCGAAAGACTTTTTAAACCAAACATTTCCCTCATAATATTTCAGTTCTGTAACCTGCGAATTCCAATCGCCTGGAATATTGATTGTAGGTGATTTATCAAAATCATATTCTACTAATTCTTGTTTGTTTTGAGCATGGTAATTGGTGAAAAATGCTCCTTTTGCTGGTTTTTCCTGTTTATCGTATTGGTCAAGATGAAAGCTGTAAAAACCTGTTTGATATGGATCTATAATATAATTCCAAACTCCGTTTAAAGAAGTGGTGTTTCGGTTGGGTACATTCGAGATTAGATTTTGCGCAGAAGCCAAAACGGAAGAGGTTAGGAGTAGTGCGGTTAATAGTTTTTTCATTTTTTGTATTAATTTGTTTTGTAATTATATTTTTTTGGAATGAATATTTTATTGATAGCCAGGGATTAAAATGATTTTGTTTCACGCAGATTTTGCAGATTGAGCAGATTTAATTATGATCTGCTTAAATCTTTTTAAATCTGCGTGAAACAATAAAACTTAGCATCTTAGAACCTTTTTTACTCAACTGGAATCTTCAAATACTCTCCTTTAAAGCTCTGATTCAATGCCGTCATTTCAATCGGTTTGCCAGAACCATCAGGGATAACTTCGATAGATGCCTTTCCGTTTGCCATTTTAATAGATTCGCTTCCGGTTGGTGTTCCTTGATTTTTTAGCGTTTTACCACCTTTTAAACATTGAAAATAAACACTAGCCTCATAATCCAGACAGCGTAAATTATTATTGTCAATTGCAATTGCTGTAACCAGATAATTACCGTTTTTCAGTTTTTCTGATGATAATTGGAGTGAAGAAGCTGTATCGTTTTTATTGAAACGATAATTGACTTTCAATGTATCAGAAACCGTTTTTCCTTCTTTTGTTTTTCCAACGGCAACTAATACATTTTCACCTTTCTCAAAATTTACATCCCATGTTAGTCCATTTGCAGGATACAGAGCAAGATTTCGCTGTTTTTCTCCCAATGATTTTCCGTTATGGAAAAAAGTTACTTTCTCGCAGTTACTAAAAACACTGATTGTTCTAGGTGTGTTTTCAGGACCTTGACGTTCTGTCCAAGTATGCGATTCGATGTAAGCGAAAGGTGCTGTCGCCCAATAGCTTTTAAAAACATAATAAGCATCTTTCGGAACTCCGTTTCGGTCTGTTAATCCTTTCTGGTTCATGTACGGAATATCATCTTCTGGTCGCAAAGGCGTTGCAAAATCCTTAAATGCCCATTGAATATTTCCCACAAACGTTGGATCATTCTCGGATATATGCAAATGCCAGTCAAACAGATCAACTATATAATTTTCGCTCCAATCACCAATTTGTGCAATGTTAGCTACTTTAGTCTGTACAATAGCTTCTTCCCAACCTTCCGCTTTTATTACATTTTCACCAGTAATTGGATTTTCACTATGACGTCCAACGTGGCTGTCTCCGCCATATTCGGCATGAATAAAGTGTTTGTATTCTTTTTTATAAACATCAATCGCTTTTTGATAGCTTTTATAGCTTCCAGAATACCAGCCTGACCAGATAGAAGGAGAGAAGACATCTACAATATGCGATCCTTCATAATATTTTCTAATTGCCGTTTTTCTTGTCGGATCTAGTTTATGCGCAATATCATTTAATTCATTTAAAAAGACATTGGTTTTATCAGCATTATCTCCATCAGGAAAATCAGGAAGCCAATTGATTTCGTTTCCTAAAGACCAGATAATAATACTCGGATGATTGTAATTTTGATTGATGATTTCCTCCAACATGTTTTTGGTGTTGGTTTTCCAAACATCATTACCAATTCCGCCACGACACCACGGCAATTCATCCCAAACTAAAAGCCCGAGTTCGTCGCAAGCTTTATAAATTTCAGGATCTTGCGGATAATGTGCTAAACGGACAAAATTAGCGCCCATTTCTTTAATCGATTTCATATCTGCCCAATGCTGTTCGTTGCTCATCGCGGCGCCAACTCCAGCTTGTTCTTCATGGCGATGCGTACCACGAATCAATAAACGTTTTCCATTCAAATAAAACGGACCATGATCTTTAAACTCAAACCATCTAAAGCCTACTTTTTCTGAAACGCTATCTATAATTTGATTTTTCTCGGATAAAGAAGCGGTTAGTTTATATAAATTAGGTTTTTCAGTATCCCAAAGTTCAGGGTCTTTAATATTTTCAAAAGTGATGGTTGAGGTTTTATCTGTAACCAAAACGGTTTTGCTTGCTACTTTTTTCCCTTTCGGATTTTTTAAAATTATTGTCAATGATAAGTCTTTTGAATTCTCAGGATTTGCAAAAGAAGAAACAATCTGTACTGAAGCTTTTTTATCAGAAACTTCAGGAGTTGTAATTTTTATATTTTCGATATGATTTTTGTACTTCGAAATTAGCCATACATCACGTGTAATTCCGCCATAAATAAAGAAATCGCTTTTTTGAGACGGAATAATTTCAATATCGTAGCTATTATCTACACGAACAAAAATGTCGTTATTTCCTTCTTTAATAAAATTGGTAATATCGATAGAAAATCCAATGTAACCGCCAATATGCGATCCGGCTTCTTTTCCGTTTACATACACATTTGTAGTTACATTCGAACCTTCAAAGTATAAAGAATAAACGCGATTTTTGTCGATTTGTGGAATATTTAATTTCTTTTGATACCAGCTAGCGTCGCGTCTATAACCTGGATATAAATCGGTTGCATCTTCGGCATTCCAAGTATGCGGTAAGTTTAAAGAAGTCCAATTGGACGCTTTTTGTGCTTCGTTTAATTTTTGAGTGTCATTTTCTAAATAAAGCCAGTTGTCGTTAATGTTCATCTTTGTCTGAGCAAAACTGCTGCTCAGACAAATTTGAAACAAAACAAAAAGCGCAAAAATTGAAAAAGTTTTATTCGTTTTATTCATAGTTACAAAGGTTCATAGTTACAAAGGTTCAAAGGTTTTTCTGGCTCAAAGGTTTAAAGATTCAGGACCTTTGTTACTTTGAACCTTTAAGACTTTGCGCCTTTATTAATGCTTCCAAAAAATAATAATCGGCGTAGATTATTGGTTCATCAATTTCGTCATGTTTTGGCCAGTTTCCTGTGCTGTGATCGAATAAGAAAGGCGCTTTAATTTTAGCATCCAAAATATATTTATCCGTTTGCACCGAAGCCATCAGCTTATCGGCGAAAGCCAGATAAGTTTTATTTTGGGTATAGCTGTATAACTCATATAAAGCAGGCGCCATAACCATCGCGGCAGAAACATCTCTTGCTGCATTTGGAATGCTAGGATCTTTAAAATCCCAATACGGAATTCCGTCTTCTGGTAGGTTTTTATTGGTCATAAAAAACTTTGCGGTCGCTTCTGCCTGTTTTAAGTATGCAGGATCTTTTGTATAGCGATAAGACATAGTAAATCCGTAAACTGCCCAGCCTTGTCCACGTGCCCAAACCGAATCGTCATTGTATCCTTGAAGTGTAGTTTTCTTTCTAACTTCACCAGTATTCGGATTATAATCGATAACGTGATAACACGAATTGTCTGCTCTAAACTGATTTTTTAAAGTCGTATTAGCATGTTGGATTGCAATGTCACGGTATTTTGGATTTCCTGATATTTTAGACGCTTCAAAAAGCAATTCTAGATTCATCATATTGTCTATGATTACTGGATAATCCCAAATTTCTTTGTTGAAATCCCAAGAACGAATGGAACCCACTTTTGGGTTGAACCTTTTGCATAAAGTTTCAGCGCCTTTTACAATTACCGCTTCGTACTCTTTCTTGTTTTCCACTTTCAGTGCTTCTCCAAAACTGCAAAACACTTTAAAACCTACGTCATGCGAATTACTGTTGACACTTTCCTTTTTGCTGAAAGGAGTCCATTTTTGAGCTTGTTCTTTATATTTTGAATCGCCCGTTAGTCTGTACAATTGCCAAAGATTTCCAGCAAAAAAACCGCTTGTCCAATCTCTGGACGGAACTTTGCGAATTTCAAGAGTTTTGACATTCATGCTTCTCGGCATCGACATCGAATCTACTGGATAATCGAGCAGCATTTTGTAACGCGTTTCGAGTAGATTATTTGTTTCTGCTGTGCTTTTTGTTTGAGGATTAACCCCAGATTTGCACGCTGTTGCAAGCGATGCAAACCCAAGGATTAAAATGAAACTAATTTTATTCATATTACTAATTAATCTTTATTTTTAGTTTCTATACTAAAATGTTAGACACAGATTTTACGGATTCTATCGGAGCTGATTTTGCACGGAATTTTTTTATTTCACGCAGATTTAAAAAGATTTTGGCAGATAAATCAGATTTAAAAAAAAATCAATTTTAATCAGCTTAAATCTTTTTAAATCTGCGTGAAACCTAATTATACACAACGTGATTAAAAAATCCGTTTCAATCTGCGTTTTCGCGATAGCGAACCCGTTTCATTCGCGTTCAATTATAATTGTACTAAATTAATAACCAGGATTATTAGGTTTTAGATTCGGATTAATGGCCAATTCTGTTCCTGGCAATGGCCATAAATAATCTCTGTTTGGATCAAAATTAGCATGCGGTTCTAAACCGTTTGGTCCGAATACTTCTGGTCCGATTTTTAATCTTTTAATGTCGTACCATCTCACATATTCAAACGCCAATTCTAATCTTCTTTCGTCAATAACCATTTTTCTGAAATCGGCTTGAGATAATCCTGGAGTTACATTTGCTGGGAAAGAAACCAGTTTTCCTGCTTTATTTCTCGCTCTTGCGCGAACACGGTTTACATAACCGTTAGCCTCAGTTGTTCCTGGATTAATTTCGTTTAAAGCTTCAGCAGCAGTCAACAAAACTTCAGCAAAACGCATTGTGATGTAATTGTGCTGCGAAGTTCTTCCATTAGCACCAGCTTTTCCCGGAAAACGGAAATATTTTGCGATATGCGGACGTGGAGCTTTTTCGTTATCGCTCGATGGATAAACCTGAAGCGATCCGCCAGGACCAGTTTTCTTTCTAATAATGGTATCAAAACTTACCGCTCTTCTGTAATCTCTCTGATCCCAAGTATTGAATACTTTTAATGAAGGAACAGCAACCGAGAATCCTTGTCCATAACTGTAACTGTCATCTTTCAACGATCCAGTAAAAAACGCGGTATAATCCTGACCGTAATTTCCAGATGTTAAGTTATTAAAGTCGATTGTAAATAAAGGTTCTTTTAATGAAGCTGTTTTGGTAGCATTGAATAAATCCTGAAAATCAGCATCCAAACCTAAACCAAATTTAGCTTCGTTTGTAATAACAAATTTTGCTTCATCGTATGCTTTTTGAAAATTTCCTAAAGTCAGGTAAACAGAAGCCAGATAACCTGCAGCAGTCCCTTTTCCTGGAACAGCTTTTACTTTTGGTTTGTCATCCAACCATTGTTTCGCAAATTCCAAATCGGCAATAATTTTTGGGTAAACGTCTGCTTCTTTTGTTTTGCTTAAAGAATTTACTTGCGATACATCGTTCACCACAAAATCAACATAGGGAATGTCTCCAAAAAGGCGCACTAAATGATAATACGCAAAAGCTCTTGCAAAATACGCTTGAGCCACAATGGCATTTACTTTTGCTGGATCTCCAGGTGTTTTTTTAGCACCTTCAATGGCTTGATTAGCTGCAGTTATAATAACATACGACTGAGGCCAAAAGTTTGCTACAAGCGCATTCGTATCGTTCATAGACATGTCGTTTACGTCAATACGCGCAGCCTGAGTTGTTCTGTCGCCAATATCAGACATGTCGTCACGAAGCATAAGGGCAATTGTAAATTCTCTTCCCCAATAATTATTATGGCCAATGTTGGCAAAAGCTCCGTTTACAGCAGCCTGCAAATCGTCTGTATTATTGAAAAAGTTCTCTGGACGAATAATTCCTACTGGTTTTTCTTCCAGATCAGAACAGCTGAAAAAAGTCATTGTTCCTAAGCAAAGAAGAGCTATATATTTTTTCATAGTATTTTTATTAGAGCTAATTGGATGTAATTAATTTTAACACATAGAGGCATAGGTTTAAAACTCTTAAAAAGGCGTTTCACTTATCTATAACACACATAGATAGCTATGTGTTAGAAACCATGTTTCTTTTTGTATTCTTTCTTCACACATAAAATCTATGTTTCTATGTGTTTAATTAATAGACCCAAAGAGGTTATTAGATTAAAATTTTAAATTGAATCCTGCTGTAAACGTTCTTACGTTTGGATATCCTCCGTAATCCAATCCTAAATTGGTGTTACTTCTTGAGTTGGTGTCGTTTAAGTAATTCGTTTCAGGGTCTGTACCTGGATAATCTGTAATCGTCCAAAGATTTTGCGCACTGATGTAAAAACGAACTTTACTTAATCCTATTTTCGAAACAATTTTCTCATCTAAACTATATCCGATAGAAACGTTTTTTAAACGGATGTAACTTCCGTCATAAACAAATCTTGACGTGATTCTTTTAGTTCTCGCCGCATTTGCAGGAACATTTGTATCCGTATTGGTTGGTGTCCAAGCATCTAAAACTTCAGTTGTAGCATTGTTGTTTCCAGAAGCCAATTCCATCAAAGTATAGTTTAAGATTTGACCTCCTTGTGAACCTTGGAAGAAAATGTTCAAATCAAGATTTTTATAAGTAAAATCATTGTTGAATCCGAAGATGAAATCTGGATTTGGATTTCCGATGATTGTTTTATCCTGAGAATCCAGTTTTCCGTCGCCATTTACATCTCTAAATTTTTCACCTCCCGCAACAGTTTCAAAGTTTCCTGGCAATACTGCTTCTCCCTGCTGAATTACACCATCATAAATAAATCCGAAGAAAGAACCAACTGGCTGTCCAACTCTTAAAATCTGCGATTCAGTAGCCAAGAAATGTCCAGGAGCAGAGTTGATTAAAAGGTCTTTGTTGTCGGCCAATTTTAATACTTTGTTTTTGTTTGAAGAAATATTAAAGTTGGTTGACCAAGTAAAATCGGCACCAATAAAGTTTCTAGTATTAATAGCCAATTCCCATCCTTTATTTTCCAATTCACCCACGTTTTGAAGCTGAGAACCAATTCCAGAAATTCCAGGAAGCGGTCTATTGAACAACAAATCTTTAGTAATTGTTTTGTAATAATCTGCTGTAATACTAATTCGGTTATCAAACAAACCTAAATCAATTCCGTAATCCTGCTGATAAGACGTTTCCCATTTCAAGTTCGGATTATCCAAAGAAGTTAACTGAACTGCATTGGTAATCACGTCACCACTTACATAATAGATTTCAGAGAATCTAGAAAGAGTAGAGTAGGCCCCAATTGAAGGATTTCCTGTTGCTCCATAACTTGCTCTTAATTTTAAGTTTGAAACCGTTTTATTGTCTTTTAAGAAGTTCTCTTTACTAATGTTCCATCCAATTGCACCAGAAGGGAAAGTTCCGTATTTATAATTTTTACTAAAACTTGAAGAACCATCTCGTCTTGCTGTAAACGTCAATAAATATTTGTCGGCATAATCAAAATTTAACCTTCCGAAAGCAGAGATTAATTCCGTTTCAGATAAACCAGAATCAGGTTTTAAGAAAACAGTTCCAGCGCCTAAATTTCTATACGAATTGGTATTCGTCAAAAATCCTCTTGAAGCCGCATACGAATTTTCGTTTTTGTTTTTTTGGTATGAATATCCTCCAAGAACCGTCAAGATTCCTTTATCGATAATTTCACGTTTGAAAGTCAAATAATTCTCTGTTAAGAAAGAAGAAAATCTAGTGTTGTTTACAGAAGCTTCTCCTTTGATGTTTTTTCCAGCGATTAAGGTTGAAGGAATAAATCTTCCAGTTTGTGAATTACTATCAGTTAAACCTAAAGTAGTTTTAAAATCAAGATCTTTTGTGATTTGGTATTGAGCAAAGAAATTATTTCGGTTTGTAACAGAAACGGTTTCCAAAATATTTTCCATTGCTGTAGCATACGGATTGTCAATATCATCACCAATTGGAGCAGTTGTAGTATAAGTTCCGTCAGCATTATAAATTCCTTTATCAGGCATAAAACGATAAGCTGATGCAATTACACCCGCTGCACCCGTTCCTCCAGCGCTAGTTTGGCTCACGATTCCTTCTTTGTTTTGTTTGCTTGTAAAAGTGTTTAATCCCACTTTAAACTTCGGAGTTAAATCGGCTTCAAGGTTTCCTACGATGGTGTATTTGTCAATTCCTGAATTGATTACAACACCATTTTGATTGAAATACGTTCCAGAAACATAATATCTCACATTTTCAGATCCACCAGAAAAAGACAATTGCGTATTTGAAATCATTCCGTCACGATAAATTACATCCTGCCAATCTGTATTTGCTGGACCTTGGGTATGCGTTGTAAAACTTTTTCTGTAAGCCGCAAACTGATCTGCATTTAATAAATGCAATTTGTTGTTTACCGATTGAACAGAAGTCGAATTGCTAAATTCAATTACTGGTTTTCCAGGTTTTCCTTTTTTGGTCGTTACCATAATAACTCCGTTTGAACCTCTAGATCCGTAAATAGCAGTTGCAGAAGCATCTTTTAGAACCTCGATAGAAGCAATGTCTTGTGGTGCTGGCATAGAAACGCCTGCAAAACCGTCTACAACAATCAGAGCATCTCCACTTGCATTAATAGAAGTTCCTCCACGAACCCTGATTTTCACAGGAGCTCCAGGTTCACCACCATTATTCGTCATTACCGAAACACCCGCTGCACGACCTTGTAAAGCTTGTTCTGCATTTAAAAGAGGAAAAGCAGTTAGTTCTTTTGCTGTAACCGAAGATACAGATCCAGTAATATCGCTCTTTTTACGAGTTCCATAACCTACTACGATAACTTCGTCAAGTGCTTTTGTATCTGGCTTTAAACTTACGTTGATTACACTTTTTGTTCCAACGGGAACTTCAACAGTCTGAAATCCTACGAAATTGAAAACTAAAACGGCATTTTTTTCATTAACAATTACAGAGTAATTTCCATCCATATTGGCAGAAGCTCCAACAGAAGAATTTTTAATATAAACATTGGCACCAGGAAGTCCGAGTTGATCCTCACTAGAAGTTATTTTTCCAGTCACTTTTCGTTCTTGTGCGTGCATCACGATATTTATCAGTAAAAAAGATACCAGTAAACACCATTTAAACGATTTGTTTTTTTGGTTTGTAAACATTCATTTTTTGGTTTTAGGGTTAATAAGTTAGATTAAGTAGAAAAGCAATAAACTCATTCCGATGATTAGAATGACAAATAAAATCTGAAGCAATAAGTAGCTCGTTTTTTTGAATTTCATATCGCAAATGTATACTTCGAAAACGATATAGAAATACAAAAAAGGGTATCTAAAAATACAGATACCCTTTTTTAACCCTTTTAAACAGTGGTTTTGTTAAATTACGACCGAAGATTTATAAAATTTATCGGCATATTGAGATGGAGTCTCTCCATACTTTTTCTGAAAGCATTTGCTAAAGTATTTCGGATTATTAAAACCAACTTTATAACTGATTTCAGAAACGGTCAATTTGTTTTGTTCTAATAATTGAGCTGCGCGTTTCAATCTAATTTCATGAATAAATTCGTTTGGCGTGCAATTCGTCCAAGCTTTGATTTTTAAAAATAACATCGTTCGGCTTACGCCTAATTCAGAACAGAAAAACGGAATATCAAATTGTTCGTTCGAAATGTTTTCTTCCACAATTTTGAATGCTTTTTTCAATAATTCTTCATCCAAAGAAGAAACCGTGATTTCTGACGGAACAAAACTGTCTTCGCTTGAAAATTTGATTTTTAAACGTTCTGTTGTATTTAGAAGATTTTTAACGCGAAGCCTGAATTCCATTAAATTGAATGGTTTGCTAATGTAATCATCGGCGCCGCTTTCCAATCCTTCAAATTTGTAAACCAATGAAGATCGCGAAGTCAATAAAATAACCGGAATATGACTGGTTTTGATGTTTTCCTTTATTTTCGAGCATAATTCAGTTCCTACCATTTCGGGCATAATAACATCACTGATAATCAGATTTGGAACAAATTTCAAAGCTTTTTCTAAAGCAATTTTACCATTTTCAGCTTCGATAATGTTGTAATCTTTTTTAAGAAGGTTTTTCATGAACTTTCTCAAGACTTTATGATCTTCAACAATTAAAATAGTCTGCTTTTCTTCGTTTACAATTAAGTCTTCGATGTCTTCATTTTCGACAACTTCCGAAGGTTCCAGTTGCGCTTTGTATTGCTCTATATCATCACTGATTTTAAAGTCAGGAATAATCTCGCTGTCCAAAAGATGTTCGCGACCAAGTGGTAAAGTCACTTTAAAAATTACGCCGCCGGTAGGTTTATTGGTAACATCGATTTTTCCTTTATGAAGCTCAACAATGTTTTTTACGATTGAAAGCCCAATTCCAGTTCCTTTATTATAGTTTTTCTGAACCTGATTGTGTGTTGGAACTTCAAAAAACAAATCGAAAATTTTATCGATGTGTTCTTCTGCAATTCCGACACCCGAATCTTCAACAGCAATAAACAGATTTTGCTGATCGTGATTGATTTTAATCTTAATCGAACCGCCTTTTGGAGTATATCTAAAAGCATTCGAAATCAAGTTGTAAAATACACGTTCGAGTTTGTAACGGTCAAAATAAACCAAAATTTCCTCGTTTTCAGTTTCAAACTCATAATCGTAACCGCCGTCTTTAGCATATTCAATAAATGATAAAAAGATCTCTTTGGTGAATTTAACAATGTTTCCATTTGCAGATTCTAACTCCACCTGATGATTTTCCAATTTTCTGAAATCCATTAAACGGTTAATTAGGCTTAACAAATGATTGGCACTGCTTTCAATCACGAGAAGCTTTTTATACATTTCATTCGTTCCGTTGTAATCGGCTAAAATTTGCTGCAATGGTCCTAAAATCAAAGTCAAAGGCGTTCTGAATTCATGCGAAATATTGGTAAAGAAATCCAGTTTTAGTTTGTTGTTTTCTTCAATTCGCTGTGTTTCCAGATATTCCAGTTCAAGCTTTTGTTTCAGTCTGGCTTTCGATTTCATAATCCAGATTAAACCGTAAAGACCTAAACCAATTACAATTCCGTACAGCATAAATGCCCAAATGCTGCGCCACGGAGCAGGATTTACAATAACAGTCAGCGTGGTTGGATTCTGATTCCAAACGCCATCATTGTTGGCACCGCGAACTTCAAAAGTATAAGTTCCCGGATTCTGAATTGCAAAATTGGCTTCGCTGTTTTTAGTTGTTGTCCAGTTATTTTCCAAGCCTGTTAAACGATAACTGTATTGATTGTTTTTTGATCGAATGTAATTTGGAATCGCAAAACTGATCGAGAAATTGGCCTTATCATAATCTAAAGTGATGGTTTTGGTGAAACCGATGCTTTGTTCTAGAATGCCTTCTTTATCATGTGCATGAACCGTTTCGTTTTTAATTTTCAAATCGGTAATTAAGACTTGCGGAGCATATTTGTTTAAGGAAATTTTGGTAGCATCAAAAAATGTTGCTCCAGAAGGGCTTCCGAAATAAAACTGATTTGAACTTAATCTTAAAGCCGAATTGTCATTAAATTCATTACTTGCTAAACCGTCTTTCTGATCGTAGATAACAACCGATTTTTTAATTGTATTGTATTTGATAATCCCCTGATTGGTACTGATCCAAAGGTTTTTATCATCATCTTCTAAAATGGAATGAATAGAAGTTATAACCGTATTTCCAATTCTCAGATTGATTCGATTGAATTTTTTTCCATCAAAATAATGCAGTCCTTTTGCTTTTGTTCCTACCCAGATTTTGTTTTGAGAATCCTGAAATAAAGTCAAAATATCATCGCCAGAAACGGTCGAATGATCGTAAAAGAAATGCTGAATAGCATATTTCTTTGGACTGAAATTTTTGAGCGGAATACGATTCAGACCATTTTGAGTTCCAACCCAAAGAAAGTTTTGTTTATCAACTAAAATCGTACGAAGAATATTATTGGTCAGGAAAACAGGTTTAGCATTGTCATTTCCAATAGCATCAAAAGTTTTGCTGATTGTGTTGTAACGGATTAAACCTTTTCCGAAAGTTCCAATCCACAGAATAGAACCTTCCGTTTTAAGAGCATAAACACCGCTGTCTTTTAGTAATTCGCTTAAATCAGATGAAATTCTATTATCTTCAATTCTTTTAGAAATGGTATTGTAAGCAGATAACCCTTTAGAAAAAGTGCCAATCCATAAAATATGGTCGTCAGAAAGACACATTGCTTTGATATCATTTTTATTGGTCTGTCCGGTTTTGCTATTGATGTAACTTACAGATTCACTATTTCTATTATAAATCGTAATGCCGCCTCCTTCAGTTCCAAAATAAATGTTCTGGTTTTTATCGGCGATTATTGAACTCACCACATCAAAACTCATCGGAATCTTTTTCGAATTCTGATTGTAGTTAGAGAAATTGACATTGGAAACATCCCAAAGATTAACGCCTTTATAATAACAGCCAATCCAGATTGAACCTTTTTTATCCATGAAAACCGACTTTACTTTGTCGATTCCGTTTGCATTATTGCTATTATTGATTTTCTGAAGGCTTTTATCTTTTCCTAAAATGTAAATTCCGTCATAAGCGCCAACCCACAAAGAACCTTGCTTGTCAATGACTAAAGAACGAATGTCAGTATTGATTTCGCGGTATTTTTCAGATGGTAAAAAAGAAACGAAAGTTTTCTGTTTTTGGTCAAATTTTAAAAGTCCTTTGTTTTTTGTTCCAACCCACAAACTACCATCTTTATCTTCAATAACCGATTGTACGTTCAATAAATCAATTGTGTTTAAAGGATAATTTTTAAAGAATAATTTTCCATTCATTCGATAGGTCAGCTTGCACAAACCTTTTGTCGTTCCAATCCAGATTTCGCCTTCTTTGGTTTTTAAAATGCTCAAAATATTATTGCTCGGAAGAGTAGAAGCATCATCATTTGAATGAAAAACCGATGTAAATAATCCTGTTTTTTTATTTAAAATCGTTAATCCTTTTGAAGTTCCAAACCACATTTCACCGCCAATTTCGCGAATGCTCCAAACAGCATTATTGCTTATCGTATGATTGGCTTTCGTATGAAGATATCTTGTAAAACGGTTTGAAACAGGGTCATAACAGTTTAGACCATTGTAAGTTCCCACCCAGATTTTTCCCGCGTTGTCCTCTTCAATGGCTAAAATATCATTGTTGCTGATTGAATATTTATCTGCGGCATCGTTCCTAAAAATCGTAAAACGGCTTCCATCATATTTATTCAGACCATCGCGTGTACCAAACCACATTTGCCCAAACTTATCCTGATGAATGGCAATGACAGAACTCTGCGAAAGTCCATCTGTCGTAGAGAAATTTTTAAGACGATATTTATTTTGGGAAAATACATTTCCGAAAACAAAGACAGATAATAAAAGAGCTATTTTAAGTTTCATAGCGCACAGATTTATGTTGTGAATTGAGTTTCTCGCGAAGTCGCAGAGTCGCAATTTTTTTTAAGTTTTTTAAATTTTCTCTTTGCGTCTTAGTGACTTTGCGAGATTAATTTTTTAAACACATAGAAACATAGATTTTTTCATTTTATATAAAAGGGCTTAAAAAAACTAGTTTTTCACAAATAGCTTCGCGCAAACCCTATGATTGTTTATGCAAGTGAAACGACTTTTTTAAGTTCTCTAAAACTATGTTTCTATGTGTTTAAATTATTTTTTTAAACGTTTACTTAATTGATAATCATACAGTGAAGGAATCTTCTCAATTGGTGTGTTTAAAAATTCAATGTAAGGATCGACGTCGTATTTGATTTCAAATTTAGCATTTCCGTGAACACCAATGATTCTGGCAAAAGAGCCATCTTTCATTCCGTACAATAAAATCGGTTTTGAGGCATCTGGATTTTCTACTTGAACATTAAGATTCCAAAAAGTGCTGAAAGGTCCGTGAGAAGGTTTCCAGTAATCGGCTCCTCCGCCGCCAAATAAGGCATAACTATTATTTTTATCAGCTTTTAAGTGAACCGTAATATGGTCAAATAGATTTTGATGATTGGCTCCTGAATGTTGATCTAAAACCGGATCTGTAAATATTTCGCAGTTCTGATACACATTTTTAGTAGCAAAAGTGTTGAAACTTAAAGGATGAACGGCCGAATTATAGATTTTCAGATTCTTTACCAAAATATTGTGTACGCCACCTAAAGTTACAGTGTAGTGTGCTAAATGCGGTCCATCTGTTGTAATATCCTGAATGGTTACATTAGCAACTTCTTCGGCAAGAATTCCGCTGTCGGCATTAGTGATTTTGACATCTTTAACCCAGCTGTTGAACAATCGAGTCAGGAAAATGCCATTATTTCCAGGTTCAACGTGATGTGCGACTCTCGGAATATCAGGAAAAGTAAAGCGAAGATGCTCGATTCCAACTTCGTTTAAATGTTTCCATTCGACCAATTGCGCTTGATAACTTGGTTTAATCGAAATGGTTAAAGGTGTTTTTAAAGTAATTTTTGCACCAGAGATTTTAGTGATTTCAACCTGCTGTCTTACAATTGGAAGTTTCGGAAATTTCCAATGATGCGAACCGGGTTTTACTTTAGCTCCTTGATATAAATCGTTGATGATTTCGCCATTTTCACCATTTTTATTAAACAATTGCAATTCGACAACATCGCCAACTTTTAATCCTTTTACATCAGAAACGGTAATAACATGTTCGCCCATTTTTCCTGAACTGACTTTCGCCAACGGATTAGAATCTGGTTCGTATTTGTCTAAATATGATTTTACGCGTTCGCCCGGAACTTGTGTCCAGATAAATCCGCCAGACCATGCATATTGCGAAAAAGGCAAATCGATATTATTTTCTGGTTCACGCTGTCTTTTGTCAAAAGTGGTTAAGTATTCGCGAAGTTCAGCCAAAACATCCGAATCCTTAAGATACATCATTGGTCTTGGACAGTAGATTTCAGTTCCGTTTTCGTTAGAACCAGCACCGCGAAGTACAAAATTGCTTCTTTCGATATAAAGAATTTCACTTAAAATAATGCGTCCAGCTGGCAATTGCAGAATTACATTGCCTTCAGCAGCATTGGCAGCTTTAAAGGCTTTTAAAAGAGCTTTTGAATCGTCTAGATTGTCATTTGCTTTTACGCCAAAATCTGTTGCATTTATAACTTTTCCATTAGCTTCAGGAATCGGGCTTTCGCCAAAGCGATATCCTGCATAACTAAAATCAGGCAGATAATCGGTTTTTGAAGTTAAAATTTTGGGTATTTCCTGCGCCAGTATTGAGTTTATAAAAAAGCCACAGGATATAAGAATGGCTTGGCGTATCATGGTTTTGTGGTTTTTGTGGTTAGTTAGTTTTTTTGTTTTGCCACGGAGGCGCTAAGACGCTAAGATTTTTTAGGCTTTGTATTTTAGTCTCGCAAAGACTTTACTTTATCAACAGATCAATAGAATTTTATTTCACGCAGATTTCGCAGATTTTGGCAGATTTTATTATGATTAATATCTGCGTGCATCTACTTAAATCTGCGAAATCTGCGTGAAATAAAAAATAAAAATCTTCGTGCCTTAGAGCCTTCGTGGCAAGCAAATTATATAGATCGCTTAATCCCTAATTCTAGTCCGCGGAGTTCTGCAAGACCCCTTAAACGTCCAATTGCAGAATAACCTGGATTTGTTTTTTTCTTTAAATCGTCCAACATTTGATGTCCGTGATCTGGACGCATTGGCAACTGGCTGTTATTTCTTTTTTCAACTTCCAAAATTGCTTTTACAACTTCGTACATATCAACGTCGCCTTCTAAATGGTTTGCTTCATAGAAACTTCCTTCTTCGTCTCGTTGCGTGCTTCTTAAGTGAATAAAATTCATTTTGTCTCCATGACGTCTCACAATTCCAGGTAAATCATTATCAGCACGAACACCGTAAGAACCTGTACACATGGTAAATCCGTTTGATGGAGAAGGAGCAGCGTTCATTAATTCCATTAAATCTTCTTCGGTGCTAACGACTCTCGGTAAACCTAAAATTGGGTAGGGAGGATCGTCTGGATGAATCGCCATCGATACACCCTTACTTTCAGCAACTGGAATAATTTCTTTTAAGAAGTGAAAGAGATTATTCTTTAATGCCTGTCTGTCAATATGATTGTAAGCGCTTAAGGTTACCAAGAAATCTTCGACCGTGTAAGCTTCTTCAGCCCCAGGAAGTCCAGCCAAAATATTTTGCTGTAATTTAATTTTATCTTCTGGAGTCATGGCTTCAAAATAGCTTTTTGCTTTTTGTTTCTGGACATCCGAATATTCGTTTTCCGCTCCAGGTCTTTTTAAAATAAACAATTCAAAAGCAGCAAAAGCATTGATGTCAAAACGTAAAGCTTTTGAACCGTCTTCGACTGTATAGGATAAATCGGTTCTTGACCAGTCTAAAACTGGCATAAAGTTGTAGCAAACACATTTTATACCACATAAAGCTAGATTGCGAATGCTTTCTTTATAGTTTTCAATGTATTGCAAATAATTTCCAGTCTGCTTTTTGATGTCTTCATGAACAGGAATACTTTCTACAACTGACCAAGTCAAACCCGAAGCACCTTTTTTAGGATCTCCATTTTCGTGCTCGATTTCAACTTTTCGCTTAAGAATTTCATCTATGCTCCAAACTTCTCCGTTTGGAATATGGTGTAAAGCTGTTACAATTCCAGTTGCACCAGTTTGTTTGATATCTTGTAAAGAAACAGGATCATTTGGTCCGAACCATCTTAATGTTTGTTCCATTTTATGTTTTTGTTTTATTTCCTGCAAGGTTTTCAAAACCTTGTAGGTATTTTAATTTATAATAATCTACAATTTAAACCTACAAGGTTTTGGAAACCTTGCAGGAGAGGTTGAAATCTTAAATACTCGTTGCAGCAAATCCGCCGTCGACTTTTAAGATAGTTCCAGTAACGAATTTTGACATGTCGCTGCATAAAAATAAAAGCGCACCGTCAATATCTTCAGGAGTTCCGAATCTTCCCATTGGCGTGTGATCGATTATTTTTTCACCTCTTGGAGTCAGTTTTCCTTCTGGAGTTAGCAATAAAGCACGGTTTTGTTCACCAATAAAAAATCCAGGAGAAATAGCATTTACACGAAGCCCTTCTCCATATTTTTGAGCCAATTCAACCGCCATCCATTGTGTGAAATTGTCGATTGCGGCCTTTGAAGCAGAATAACCTACAACTCTTGTTAAAGGTCTTTGTGCTGATGCCGATGAAATATTGATAATATTTCCTGATTTTTGTTTCGCAAAAAGCTCAGCAAAAACCTGAGTAGGAAGCATCGTTCCAATAATATTCAAATCGACTACTTTTTGCAGATCATCACTTTTCATGTCATAAACAGCTTGATCTGGCTGAATGGTTGCGCCTGGCATATTTCCGCCTGCAGCATTAATCAAAATATCAAGACGTCCATATTTTTCAGCAATAAAATCTCTTACTTTTTCTACTTCTTCTTTATTTAAAACATTGGCTTGAACAGCAAATCCTTGTCCGCCATTTGCTTCGATTGCTTTTACTGTGTTTTCAGCCTTTTCCAATGATTGAGAAACGATTCCGACCACAACACCTTGCTGCGCCAAAACATTTGCAAATCGGCTTCCTAAAACTCCAGCGCCGCCTGTTATTAATGCAATTTTTCCTTTTAAATTAAATATTGAATCCATTTTAATTTTAAATTTTCAATACTTTAAATTCCAAATTCCAATTTGGAAATAAAGCATATTTTGTATAATTAATTTTTACTTTTTTGATTTAATTAGTTTATCAGTTCAAACTGAGTTTTTGGAATTTGGGTTTTCAAATTTGGAATTTATTTTCGGATAGTATCTATCAAATCCAAAACCCTTTTCGTTTCTTTTTCAATTGTGTCGTAAGCATCGTATTCCATTACTTCTTTGCTAATTAATTTGCTTCCCATTCCAACAGCAGAAACTCCAGCATTAAACCAAGTTTCAATGCTTTGTCTCGTAGTGTCAACACCTCCAGTTGGCATAAAAGTTAAATTTGGAAAAACATCTCTGATACCGCTCATAAAATCAGGTCCTAAAATATTTCCAGGAAAAAGTTTAATGAATTTTACTCCGGCATTTTCAGCCGCAATAATTTCTGTTGGCGTCATACAGCCAGGAGCGTATAAAACTTCTTTCGAAATTAAAAATGGAGCAATTTCAGGAACAAATCCAGGACTTATAAAAAAGTCGGCGCCAGCTAAATAATAGGTTTCAGCTTGCGCTAAATTTTTGATAGTTCCAATTCCTAAAAGCATTTCAGGCATTTCAGCATTTCTAACTTCGATCATTTTTTTGAAGTTTGAAAGTGCTTCAGGGCCACGGCTCGTATATTCCACAGCTCTAATTCCTGCATTGTAAAGTGTTTTTAAAACAGCAATACTTTTGCTTTCGTCAGCATTGAAATAAAGCGGAAGCATTCCTTGTTTTAAAATAACATCTATAGCGTTCTGAATGTTGCTCATAGTTATATTTTTACTTTGATTACAATTTTTTTCAATGGCCCGCTTCCAATCATAGCAGAATGAACGTCTTCTGGAAACAGGATTGTAAATTGTTTTTCTTTTATTTCAAAAAACATATCTGGTTTGTCATGAAAGAAACGAACATCTCTTTCGTCGCTATAATCTCCATTTGGGCTGATGCATTTTTCTCTAGGTTTCCACGCAAAAGTTTCTGGGCCAATGATAGAAATCTGAATATCAATATTTTTATCATGGCATTCAAAACCTTTAATGCTTTCTTCTCTTGTGCTTCCTTCGCCAACAATTACAATTAGCTTTAAACCTTCGCCAATTTCATATGCTCCTTCTTCAAGATTGGCAATATCATTTTGGTCTACATATTCAAATGCTTTTTTGAAATTTGGATGCAGACCATAGTATTTTGCTGCGTTATGCAATGAGTCTATTATCATTTTGTACGGTTTTTATTTTGGTTTTTTAATGTTATGTGTATATTTGCGTGTGCGTACACGGTATTTTACAAATGTATGCAAAATGTGATGTAAAACAACTTATTTTTGATAAAATAAATTAATTTTACCCAACTGCTTTTATATTTTTAACTTAAAAAGAATCAATATCATAACAATTAAAAAGATTGCCGAATTAGCCAATGTCTCTGCTGGAACAGTAGACAGAATTATACACAAACGCGGACAAGTGGCTCAAGAAACCGTTGATAAAGTCAATGCGATTATTGAAGAGTTTGGTTATACGCGAAATATTCTGGCAAGTAATCTGGCACTGAATAAGAAATTTCATTTTGCAGTTTTTCTTCCAAAATCGGAAACTTTAGAATATTGGAAAAGTCAGGCAGAAGGTATTGAAAAAGCAGCCGTAGAGTTTAGCAAATTCGGAATCGTACTGGACTACTTTTTTTACGATTATAATTTGATATCTTTTAAAGAAACGGTGCAAAAAGTGATGCAATTTGATTGTGACGGTTTACTTTTTGCTCCAATTTTTTATGATGATTCAGTTCGGTTTTTAAAGGAGTACGAAAAGAAAAATATTCCAGTTGTGATGATCGATTCGAATATTTCTGAAGAAAACGAGCATGCTTATGTGGGGCAAGACGCCTTCCAGAGTGGGTATTTGGCAGGAAGATTAATCAGTTTTGCTGTGAAGAACGAAAGACAGGTTCTGATTTTTAAAATTACTCGTGAAATCGAAAGCACATCTGTGTATCAGCAGCGTATCAAAGGATTTTATTCGTATTTTGAAGATCATAACGAATTGACTCATTTTAAATTCTCAGAAGTGACATTAAAAGATTCGGGAATCGATCAGCTGAGTTTGGAAATGTTTTCGGGAATAAACAGTGTTTTTGTACCCAATTCCAGAGCTTACATTGTGGCCGACTTTTTAAATAAAAACAATATAAAAGGTGTTCGAATTATTGGTTTTGATTTGCTAAAGGAAAATATAGAATACTTAAACAAAGGTGTAATTGATTTCTTAATCAATCAAAGGCCAGAAGAGCAGGGATATTTGGGAATCAATTATTTGTATAAAAAACTAGTTCTTAAAGAAGAAACAGAACGAACACATTATATTCCGTTGGAGATTATTTTGAAGGAGAATTATTTTCCTGTTAGAAGGTAAATACATTTCAAACATAGCCCATGGTTTCAACCACGGGAAACGAATTGATAATATACATTGCGTTCCCGTGGTTGAAACCACGGGCTATGTTTAGTTAAGAAAATAAAAACTTTGCGTCTTTGTGCCTTAGTGGCAAAAAAAAATCACTTCTTAACCTTTACAACCAAAGGATTGTTAATCTTCTCAGCAAAAGAACTTAAATATTTTTCCCATTCTTGTTTAGTCTGAAACGGACTTCCTTTTTTCCATCCAAAACCAACGTAATAAATAGCTTTGTTGTTTTTGACAGCAATATTTCCGTACAGATTACTCAAGTCTTTTTCGTCTGTTACATGATTGTCAAAACTTAATAAAGTGTTTTTTGGAGCTACTAAACCTATTCCAATTTCAGAATTGTCAATTGGTTCCCAATAGCTTAACCATCCTTCTTTTAGATTTGTTCCGGTTGTTCCTTTTTTGTCATGAAGTGTCAGTCCAGCAGCAATTTGTTGTGTTCCTGTAATATTGATTTCAAAACGCGAAAGCTGACTTCCGTAATCTAAACTGATTAATTTCGATTCGGTTATTTTATTGCCTTTTGCATCCCAATCGGCATAAGTTAGAATAAAACTAGTTCTTATTGGTCCCGTTGTAATGGTTTTCCAACTGATGAAGTTTTTAGAAGAATAATATTTTCCATCGACATTTACGGCAATTCCGCCGACACCGCGGCTGTCACCTACGTGAAAGTTATCCAATCCTTCACCAGTATCTTTATGATATGTTCCTGTTCCGTTAGTCGCTTTTTCGTACCATTTATTAATGATCGGGTAATCGACTCTTTTTAGCCATGCGTCAATTCCGCTGGTAAGAGTTCCGCCTGGTACTTTATCTTCGACCATTTTTTGAGCTACAGGACCATAAGTTCTAAATGCGACTTTGTTGTTTTCCCAAGCGTAATCGTCTGTACGCTCTGGAACAAAACGAGAATAACAGCTAACTACTTTTGAAGCATTTGGATTTGTACCAACCAATACTTCAAAATCTTGCTTGGAAGAAGCTTTAATTTTTGGCTGAAATAAAAGCAAATCTGCATTTCCATCGCCATCATTATCTACCGTTTGCGTTTCTAAGAAAGTATTGCTGCTAATGTCTTTTACGGCATAATTTTCAAGCTTTGAATCTGCATGTAATCCAAGCGACTTTTTAGTCAATTCGATGGTTTCAAATTCTCGGTCAACTTTTAAATTATTGGTAATTGTAATAATTTTATTCTGAGAAAAAGCAGCAAAATTGGCTGTCAGAATGGTTATGATAAAAAGATGTTTTTTCAAAATTCTTTGGTTTTTAATATTTCAAAAATTAGGTTTGATAGGATTATAAAAGTACAAATCAGAACGGAATTAGAAGTACAGAATAGGAGTAATTCTGTACAGAAGTTTGAAAATAAGCAGAAAAGCTGTGAGAATGAAATAGATTATTTTTCGTAATTTACAATTCCTGATTTTACTTCAGGATTTTATATAATTAAATGAAAATCAACAGAAATGGTTAAATGTATTATTTTCGATTGTGATGGAGTTTTAGTCGATACAGAGAAAATCGGTAACGGAATATTGCTTGCAATGGCGCAAGAACACGGATTTGAAATGGAACTAGAAGATGCGTACCGTCATTTTAATGGAAGAAATCTAAAAGATTGTTTCAGACATATTGAAGAAGCAATCGATCAGAGACTTCCTGAAAATTTTGAAACAGAATATCGTGAAAAGAGTTTTGAAGCTTTTAAAACTCAGGTAAAACCAATGGAAGGTATTATTGATTTTATCGAAAATATTGAAAAATTGAAGATTCCGTACTGTGTTGCATCGAGCGGACCGGAAGAAAAAATTCGTTTGAATCTTGAAGTAGCTGGATTATTGGATAGATTTGAAAATAAAATATTCAGTTCGTATCAAATTGGCAGTTGGAAACCAGAACCGGGAATATTCCTTCATGCCGCTGCAGTAATGGGATTTGAAGTAAAAGATTGTATTGTGGTTGAAGACAGTAAAGCTGGCGTAAAAGCTGGTGTTGACGGCGGATTTAAGGTTTACGGTTTTGCAAATGGTTTTAATAACGAAGATTTAGAGGAAGAAGGAGCAGAGCTTTTTAGTTCTTATGAAGAATTAAGCGAAAAACTTGGAATCTAAGTTTTGTTTCAAGTTTATTTTGTTTCAAGTTTCAAGTTAGACCCGACAGGTTTTTAAAACCTGTCGGGTTTGTTTTTACGATTAAATTATTCCGGTAGGAATATCTGGTCGGTAGAAATATAAAAACGCATTTGCATAGTGTGTCCTGTAGGGACACCTGTTCTGTGTAATGAATTTTATTTGCGTATTCAAACGTTCCTACGGAACGTGTACCTCTGAATCTAATTAAAAAAATCTACCAACCAGACATTCCTACGGAATGAATAACATCTTTTTGAACCTTGTCAAAGTTCAATTATCAAATTTTCTAATTATCAAATTCTCTAATTAAAATGTAATTTGTTGCATTAAAATAAAATTTTATATATTTGAGTTTAAACATTCTCGTTTTTAGTTTGATAACAATGAATAATTGTTAATGGTACATTTAAAAGAGAATGTTTTTTGTCTAGAAAACGACTTTTCCCAAAGAAGCGTTTTCTGGATTGTGATTCCAAAAAAATCACAGAACTAACCTACAGACCGCTACAGAATGATGAAATTTAAAGCTAGAATTTTACTTCTATTCCTATTATTTTCTTCGATTATCAATTCCCAAATCAAAAAGATTGGAGTTCCTTTTATAACCAACTATAGTCCGAAAACCTATAAAGCCGCATCAGAGAATTGGGATGTTTTGCAGGACTCGAAAGGTATGATGTTTTTTGCCAATCATTTTGGAATCATGCAGTTTGATGGCGTGCGTTGGGCCATTGTGACACAGCCAGAAAATCGCAGTATGGTTCGTTCCATGGTAATTGATAAAAAGGATAAAATGTACGTTGGTGCTCAAGGCGATTTCGGATTTGTTGTTCAGTTTCCAAACGGGCAATATCAATATACATCTTTGGTGAAATTAGTTCCGAAATGGGCTCGAAATTTTGGAGATGTACTCCATACGGTCATTCGAAATGATGAAATTGTTTTTTTTTCTTATGAAAGGATTTTTATTTATAAAAACAATACAATCAAAGTAATAAATGCAAAAACAGCTTTTGATGATTTCTTTGAAGTTGGAAAAGAAATTTATGTTTCAGACAATGAAAAAGGATTATTAAAGCTAAAAAGCAATACGTTAATTCCTGTAGAAAATAGTCGGGAGTTTGTTGGATTGCAGGTTCGAAAGATCTTTCAAACTAAAAGTGGACTTTTGCTATTAACTCAAAAAAGTGGTCTTTTTACTTTCAGTGAAAATCAAATTAAACCATTTGAAACAGAAGTTGATTATTTGCTGAAGCAGAATCAGATTTCGGCTGGCATTGAACTTTCTGATGGTTATTTCGGAATTGGAACCCGTCAATCTGGATTGATCGTTATTGATAGTGAAGGACATTTGATTCAGCACATCGACAAACAGATGGGACTTCAGAATGAGTATGTAACTAATTTTAAAATTGATAAGGAAGGCAATTTATGGGTAACGCTTAAAGGTGGAATTTCGCTGATTCAGATTTCATCTCCTTTGTCAAAAATTATTGACGGTACGAATTCGGAAACGAAAATTTATTGTAGCCAGATTTACCAAAATAAATTGTATATCGGTACGGACAATGGTGTATTTTGGCTGGATTGGGAGGCTTATAAAAGTGGGAAGAGAGAGAATGTAATTTTTCAGCATGTTTCTGGAATGTCAGAGAATGTCTGGAATGTGGGAGTTTTTGGCAATTTGTTAATGGCTTTTGAAAAAAATGGAATATTTGAAATCAACGGAAATTCCGCGAAAGCGTTGGCAAAAATTGATGGCGCTTGGCAGGGAATTCTAGTTCCTAATCGTCCTGATTTGCTTCTTGTTGGAGGTTATACGGGATTATATCTGCTAAAAAAAATAAACAGTTCTTGGGTTTTTCAACATCGAATAAAAGGTTTTGAAGAAAGCAGCAGAATTATGGAAACCGATAAGTGGGGTAACATTTGGATTGCACATGGATACAAAGGAATTTACAAACTGAAATTTAATGAGGCATTTGACTCTGTTGCTGATATTCAGTTTTATAATGACAAAAATGGCTTTCCGTCGAGTTTGTTTCTGAATACATTTAAAGTGGATAATCAGATTTTGTTTGGCACAACAAAAGGCGTTTACAGGCAAGATGTATCTTCAAAAAAAATGATTCCAGATCCAGTCTTTAAGAAATACTTGGGATTGGAAAATCATATCCGATTATTAAAACCAGACCATCAGGATAATATTTGGTATGTTTCTGGGGAGAATACAGGAAAAATGAGCAAGCAGAAAAATGGAAGTTTTAAGATTGAAGAACTTCCTTTTCGAAAACTTGGATATTTGTATGTTCCAGGTTTTGAAAATATTCAAACTACAAAAAGTGGCGATGTATTTTTCGGTACACAAGAAGGGCTGATTCATTATAGTGTCATTAAAAACAAGAAATATCAAACAAAATATAAAGCTGTCATTTCTGAAGTAAAGAGCATTTTTCCAAAAGATAGTCTTTTGTTTTCTAGCCGTTATGATATTCTTCCGAAGAAAACAGAATCACTAAACGACAAACTTTCAACGGTACTTTCATATTCTAATAATGCGCTTCATTTTTCTTTTGCTTCGCTTTGTTTTGAAGATGCGGAAGCAACAAAATACGAATATTGGCTGGAAGGTTTTGAACCGACATGGTCAGATTACAGCCTTCAGACGGAAAAAGAATATACCAATTTGCCTGAAAACGAATATGTTTTTCACGTAAGGGCAAAAAACATTTATGATGTGGTTAGCGAAGAAGCGGTTTTTAGATTTGAAGTTTTGCCGCCTTGGTACCGAACCATTTGGGCTTATATTTTATATTTGGCTCTTTTCGGTGTTTTAATTTATATCATTATCAAATATCAAAAAGGTGTTGCAGAACGCGAACGCGAACAATTAATTCTAAATCAGGAGAAAGAATTGCTTCGAAATCGTGCGGAATTAAACGAGCAAAAACTGGCATTGGAACAAGAAAATATGGCGATTGTACGAGAGAATCTTCAAACAACCATAAATCTTAAAAATGCTAAAGTGGCTTCAAATACTGTCAATTTGATTCATTTAAATGAAATATTGCTTTCGATTAAAGACTTGATCGGACAGATCGATAAGAAAAATGATCCGAATGTAAACTTCGGCCTGCTGACAAAAATCAATAAGTTGATTGACCACGAATTGCAAGGAGACAAACATTGGAATGAATTTGAAGAAATCTTCAATCAGTTGCATGACAATTTTATGCAGCGATTAAAATCGACTTATCCAGAATTGACTCCTCGTGATATGCGTTTGTGTGCATATTTGCGAATGAACTTTAATACAAAAGAAATTGCTCCGCTTTTAGGAATTTCTGTTCGAGGTGTTGAAGATACCCGTTATCGTATTCGTAAAAAATTACAGCTTCCATCGGATACTAATATCACCGAATTCATTCTTAATTTTTAATTTTTTCTCCTATAAGTGAAATCTGAAGTGATTTTATGCATTTCATCGATGATTTGTTACATTTCTTCGATAGTACCGTAGTCAAACCGTAGTCGAAAATGTAAGTCTTGCCTGATTTTTTAGTTAATATTGCGCTGTTATTGTCGGAAAATACAATCTGTTTTTTGTAAAACAGCATTTATTGAAGAAATAACATTTACTAACTAAAACCTATTTAAAATGAAGCAAAAAGACTTTTTTTTCGGCCGACCACCGAAAAGCAAATCCTATTTATTAAAACAATTTTGTGTAGCAGTTCTATTCTTACTGTTGCCATTTATTAAGACGCAAGCTCAATGTAATACATTGGTCTGGTCGGATGAATTTAATGGCACAACAGTAGATTTGACCAAATGGCAAAGCATTACAGGAAATGGATGTCCGTCGCTCTGCGGATTTGGAAATGCCGAGGCACAGCGCTATGATCCGAATCAGGCGACAATTGTAAAAGAAGGCGCAAACAGTTATTTGAACATTCAGGCAAAGTATGAGCCGAATGCTTCATTTCCAGATCAGCCGTATGCTTCCTCAAAATTGACTACAGAAGGAAAGTATTCTTTAAAATACGGAAGAGTTGAAGCCCGTATGAAGTTATCTAATGGGCAGGGAGCATGGCCAGCTTTTTGGATGCTTCCTGTAAATGGAAATTGGCCTTTTACTGGAGAAATTGATATTATGGAAGCCAAACACAGGAATCCGCAATCTGTAGATGGAACTATCCATTATGACGGAAACGGATATCATTTTACAGGTAGAAGCTATAGTTCTCCAACAGATTTATCTTCAGATTTTCATGTTTATGCGGTTGAATGGGGACCAAATTATATTAAATGGTTTGTTGATGATGTTTTATTTCATACAGCAACACCAAATACGACAGTTAACGGCGGATGGCCTTTTAACGATAGTCAGTTTTATATCATTTTAAACCTTGCTGTTGGTAGTGCAGGAACGCCTTATACCAGTGTAAATGGAGCTGGAGTAGCGCCAGTTCCGGGTGATTTCCCAGCAAAATTACAAGTCGATTATGTTCGTGTTTACGATGGGAGTTTTAAATATGCGGTAACTGGCGATAACAAAGTTTACCAAAATGAAACTAGTAAAACCTATTCTGTAAATGCAATTGCGGGGGCGACCTATAACTGGACTGTTCCAGCAGGAGCGACAATTGCATCAGGGCAGGGAACAAATTCGATTACTGTAAATTGGGGAACTTCTGGAGGAGATGTTTCTGTAGCTGCAACAGTTTCTGGCTGTAATGTTAATACCTACAAATTGGCGGTTACAACTGAAGCTGCATTGCCAGTCGAAAAAATACATGAAGATTTTCAGAGCAATCGAAATGTATTGTATCCTGTAAAAACAGGAGTTTTGACAGAAGCTGTTGCGAATCCTTCTGCTACAGGAATTAACACATCGGCTTTGGTTGGAAAATATGTTCGAAATTCAAGTGAATTGTATGATGTTTTGAATATCAGAAATGTAACGATCACCAATGCGAATGATTATGTTTACGGAAGAAAAAGACTTTCGTTTGATATTTATACTTCGGCTCCTGTTGGGACAAAAATATCCATGCAGTTGGAAAATAGCAATGTAACAACAGCAACCAATTATCCGTCAGGAAGACATAGCGGTTTTAAAGCTACAACAACAGTTCAGAACAAATGGGAAACAATTGAATTTGAATTTGAAAAAGTAATTGATCCAAATACGAGTGCTTTGGCTATCAATAATGTCGTTATTCTTTTTGAATCGAATTCTAATTCTGGAGCGACATATTATTTTGATAATCTGCTGACAAAAGCAGCGCCAGAGAAGCCAATTATTGCAACAGATGTTTTGCAAAATTATGATGGAGCAAATAAAATTATAAAAGGAACTACGACTGGAACATATTCTGTTGTGGCAAATCCAGGAGCAAATTCGGTTAACTCATCTGCAAATGTGGCGAAGTACGTTCGAAATGCATCAGAACAATACGATGTACTTTTCTTTAATACACAAACTTCAATTGAAGATGCTGGTTTATTTAAAAATCAGACCAATAAAATTATGATCGATGTCTATACAACGGCACCAATTGGTACGGTTGTAAGTATGAATTTTGAAAATAGTGCCACTTCGCTTCCAGCCAATTATCCGACAGGAAGAAATAGTAATTATGTAGCCATTACAACCAAACAAAATCAATGGGAAACATTAACTTTCTACTATAATTCCAGTCCGGATGCTGGAACTTCAAACTTAGCAGTAAATCAAATGGTTTTATTGTTTAATTCAGGTTCATATACAAGCGACACTTATTATTTTGATAATATCAGAATTGGTTCAACCAAATTGCCAGATACGTTTACGCCAGGCGTTGTTTATGAAGATTATCAAACGATTCACAATATTACTTTTAGAGATGCCATTGGAACTTATACGGCAAATACAGCAAATCCAAATGCAAGTGGAATCAATACTTCTTCGAATGTTGGAAAATACGTTCGCAAGTCAACAGAATTGTATGATAATTTTTCATTCAATACGACTTTAAACAATATTGGAGATTTTAAAGCTGGAACAAAAAAATTCGCGATGGATGTTTATACTTCTGCGCCAGTTGGATCTATTATTTCATGGCAGGCAGAAAGCAGCGCTTCGGTTCCGTCCAATTATCCTGTGGGAAGACATAGTATTTATCAAGGAGTTGTAAAACAAAGCAATGCTTGGCATACTATTACTTTTACGTATGTAAGCACGCCAGATGCTTCGACTCCAGATAATGATGTCAACCGTTTTGTTTTCTTGTTTGAGCCGGGAACCAATTCTGGAAATACCTATTATTTTGATAATCTGAGAGCTTTAAATTTAGTCTCTACAGAAACGCCAAATGTGAATTTAGCTTTGGCTAAAATAGCAACGGCTTCGACATTAGAAAATACGACTTTTACTGCAAACCAAGCTACAGATGGAGATGGAGGTACAAGATGGGCGAGTTCTTTTGCCAATGCAACCGAATGGATTTATGTGGATTTAGGAAGTAATTACACTCTTAATCGCGTAGTATTAAAATGGGAGGCGGCTTATGCAACTCAATACAAAGTACAGCTTTCTGCAGATAATGTTTTTACAGAAAATGAAACAATCAATACACAAACGTCAAGTGATGGCGGAACGGATGATTTAGCGGTAAGCGGAACAGGAAGATATCTGCGTATTTTATGTACAGCAAAAGCTTTAGCTCCTTATGGATATTCATTGTATGAAATTGAAGCTTACGGATCTTCATCAACGGCTAGAATGGCTTTGAATGTTGAAGAAGAACCTCAAACGGAAGAAGCTGTTTTTGCAGTCTATCCAAATCCGACAACAAATTATGTTCAAGTTTCATCTCCTGAAAACTTAGACAATAAAGTCATTACGATTTATGACAATACTGGAAATTTAGTTTTACAGAATAAACCTCAAGGAAATGAAAGCGTAATTGACGTAAGTAAACTTCGCAGAGGAATCTATATTTTAAACTTCAAATCAGACCAAAAGAGCTGGAGTAAGAAGTTGATTAAGAAATAATTTTAAATCCGTTGGGTGCAATTTTAAGGAGGGGATACCAATTGCACCTGGCGGATTATTTAGTCATTTATTTGAAAGTGGCTTTGGTTTTAGAATCTATTTATTAATGCAAAAATTATTTAGATATGAAAAACAATAAATTTCAAAGATTTTCTTTTCTGACCGCACTCTTTCTAGTGTTTTCGACTTTCATGTACGGTCAGGGAGCAGTTCCTTTTACGATAAGTAATAATTCCACTTTTGCAGACAGCGATTTATATGTTGCCATTGTAGGAATCGATTATACTACAGGAAACCATGTTTGGGTAAATGCCAAAACAAGTCAGGTTTTGCCAATGAATGCTTCTTACAACACGGTTACAGGACCAACTTATGGTGGAAATACAGGGCCGGGACAAAACTCAAAATACGCAGCCTGTTTTACCAAATTGAGCGAAATTCCAAACAAAACTTTCACTTTGCCTTTAATTGCGGGTTGTAGAGTTTTTATTTCTAAAGGATCACAATTGTACTTTTACTTTTTTGGAGCCAGCGGAGCGCCTTCGGGATACGCATCGCCAAATCCGCAGAATGCTACAGATCCAAATCAGGGAATTTTGTATGAAATGATAGAATTGACCAATAATCAATATGGTTTCTTCGGAAATCCAACTCGCGTAGATTCATACAAATATCCAATGGGATTGGAGCTTTTTGGTGCAAACGGCTACCAAAAAAAAGTAGGAGACTTGAAAAAACATGAGGATATCGTTGCTGCTTTTAAAGCCAATGTTCCAGCAGAATTTCAAGGCTGTGTAAACGATGCAACAGGAGAAATTACAGCTCCGTCTAAAACACCAGCTTATGCCGAAGGATCAGGACCATACGCTAATTATTTAAAATCGTATATCGATGCGATTTGGAATAAATACAAAAATGAAGATTTAATTTTCTATGCCGGAGATGCGGGAGTTTTTAAAGGAAGAGTTATTGGTGAACAATTAGAAATGGTTGGACAATCCGGTGCTTTTGTTGGAAGAACAGGACGCGTTCAAAACCGACCAACAACCCAAGAAGCGCTAGAAGGTAAAGGTGTTTTGGACAGAAGATTGGTCGATGGAGATTTAGATCTTGTAATTCAAGCTCAGCTAACGGCCGCGATTAACCGTCACGTTGTAAATACAACAACGGCAAATCCAGGACAGCAGAATTGGTACGATGCATCGAAATATTATCAAACAAACCCAACCAATCATTATTCTAAATTTTGGCATTTGCCAGGAATTAATATTGATAATCTAGCTTACGGATTTGCTTATGATGATGTTGCCGATCAATCGCCGTCGCTTCATTCGCCACAGCCAACAAAAGTCATCGCTACTTTTGGCGGTTATTACGGACTTACAACGCCTTCGGTTCCAGCTTCAACAGATGTTATTACAGTTTATAAAGATTGCAATTACACAGGTTTCTCAGGCGGTTTAACAATTGGAGATTATAATCTGGCTCGTTTGAATTCTTTAGGAGTTTTGAATGATGATATTTCTTCACTAAAAATTACTCAAGGTTATCAAGCAATTTTATATCAGGATGATAATTTTGGTGGAGCTTCAACAGTAATCAACTCTGATAATTCTTGTTTGAATGCTACTTGGAACGATAAAGTAAGTTCAATAAGAGTTATTGCAAACGGAACAACAACTTTAGGAAACCAAACTTTCTTTCTTCAAAATAGAAACAGTGGTTTATACATGGATGTTTGGAATTCTAGCATGTCAAATGGAGCAGGAATCAATCAAGGCGCTTTGAATTCTGGAAACAATCAGAAATTTACTTTTACGCATTTAGGCGACGGAATGTATAAAATCATTGCCAATCATAGCGGCATGTCAATGGATATCAATAATTTCAATAAAGCCAATGGCGCAAGAGTAGAGCAATATCCATACAACGCAACAACAAATCAGCAGTTTATTTTGGTTGCTACAGGAGATGGCTATTATAAAATTGTTGCCCGTCACAGCGGAAGAATTGTTGAAGTTGCTGGAGCAAGTACTGCTTCAGGCGCAATTGTACAGCAATGGGATAATAACAATCAGACTTGTGGACAATGGAAACTAGTTCCAGCGACATCTTCTCAAACTTCCGTTTTAATTCAAGCCGAAGATTATTCAGCCATGAGCGGAATTCAAGTAGAAGCAACTACAGATACTGGCGGAGGATCAAACGTTGGTTACACTGAAACAGGAGATTGGCTGGCGTATAACAGCATTAATTTTCCAACAACGGGCTCTTATTTAATTGAATACCGAGTAGCTAGCGCAGTCACTGGCGGAAGATTATCTGCAGATTTAAATGCTGGAGCTATTGTTTTAGGAAATGTTGATATTCCGAATACAGGAGGATGGCAGAACTGGCAGACCGTTTCGCAAACCGTAAATGTAAATGCAGGAACATATAACTTCGGAATCTACATTCAGAATACAGGAATGAATATCAACTGGATTAAAATTACAAAAGTAGCAGGAGGAACAGCAAGAATGGCTTCAGTTGAAACAGTGGAAGAACCAGCAGAAACAGTTTTAAATGTTTATCCAATTCCAGTTGAAAATACGTTGTATGTAACAACAGATTTATCTGGAGGAAGCGTAAAAATAGTCGATTCTCAAACAGGATCTATTGTAACATCTCAAAAAATAAGCAACAATAGTTTTGATGTTTCGCATCTTAGAAAAGGTATCTATTTTATAGTTTTTGAAAAAGAAGGCAAACAAACCATCAAGCGATTCATAAAGAAATAGTTTTAAAAGTGATCTCAGGCTTTAGATCTTAAATAACAATTGAGTAGTGTTAGTTCTACGAAATTAGATTGAAAATCAAATCTAAAATCTAAAGTCTGAAATCTAAAATAAAAAATATACAACTCAAATAACCGTCCCATGTTTACGAGTTTATTAATCTATTAAAACAATTATTATGAAAAACAATTACAGAAGAATGCTGCAGAAATGCATGATTATTTTAGTGTTGGGAGCCTTTAGTTTAGTTTCGGCCCAAAAGAAAGTGATAGCTTACATTCCGAATTGGATCGATTTGAATTCTTTTTCGAGCACCATTCAGTACAGTAAATTAACGCATATTAATATTGCGTTCGAAAATCCTGATGCCAATGGTTATTTAAGTTTTAATTCAGGAAGTAATGCCATCATTAATGCGGCGCATGCGCAAAACGTAAAAGTTTTTGTATCGCTTGGAGGAGGTTCAGTTTCAGAAGGCGGAGCAATTCGTGACAATTATTTTAATCTGATTGCGCCAGCAAACAGAACGGCTTTTATCCAGAAAATCTACGATTATGTGGTGGCTCACAATTTTGATGGAGTAGACGTTGATTTGGAAGGCCCTGCGATTAATGGTGATTATGGCGGATTTGTAATCGCTTTGGCCAATAAACTGCATGCCAATGGTAAATTGATCTCAGCAGCGCTTTCAGAAGGATATGGTGGTACCAATGTACCTTCATCTACTTTTGCGGCTTACGACTGGATCAATATCATGGCTTATGATGCAACAGGGCCTTGGGCGCCAAACAATCCGGGTCAGCATTCTCCTTATAGCATGGCGGTAAATCAGTTTAATTACTGGACAGGAAGAGGATTGCCAGCAAGTAAGGCTATTATCGGACTTCCATTTTATGGCTACGGTTTTGGAGCTTCTGCTAATCAGGGAATTTCTTATGCTAATATCGTAGCGCAATATCCAGGAGCTGAAAACTTGGATCAGGTAGGAAATACAATTTATTATAACGGAATTCCAACGATTAAACAAAAAACAACTTTTGCGATTCAAAATGCAGGTGGAGTTATGATTTGGGAATTGTCTCAAGATGCAACAGGAACTAAATCTTTGTTAAATGCCATTAATCAGGTAATTACAGGAAGTAATCCTCCAGCAACCGGAACTACAATTCAGGCCGAAAATTACAATACAATGAGCGGTGTTCAAACCGAAGCAACAACCGATACTGGCGGTGGATTAAATGTTGGATATTGCGATACAGGCGATTGGATGGCGTATTACAATATTAATTTTCCAACTTCTGGTTCTTATCAAATAGAATATCGTGTTTCAAGTGCGGTTACAGGAGGTAGATTATCATCTGATTTAAATGCAGGAACGATTCAGCTAGGTGCTATAAATGTTCCTAATACAGGCGGATGGCAAAACTGGCAGACGATTACTCAAACCGTAAACGTAAATGCAGGAACGTATAATTTCGGGATATATGTTCAAAACACTGGTTTTAATATAAACTGGTTTAAAATCACTAAATCTGGAGCGACTGCTAAATCTGCGCCTGCAAGTACAGAACAATCAATTGCGAGTTTAGAGATTTATCCGAATCCAACTGAAAGTCAGCTTTTCTTTAGTACAGAGGTTTCTGGTGGAAATGTAAATGTCATCAATACAGAAGGCGGAGCAACTATTTTCTCTCAAACTGTAAATGATAACAGCATTGATGTTTCGACTTTAAAAACAGGAATTTATCTGATTTCAGTTGAGAAAAACGGAATTAAAACGGTAAGACGTTTTATTAAAAAATAATCCTAACCCATTTGCCATAATGGTTTTAGATACATTAAATTTTAGGTTTTAATGTGATGAAAAGGTTGTCATTTTTTTGACAGCCTTTTTTTGTAGCGCAGAGTTCGCTAAGATTTTTCGCAAAGTTCGCAGAGTACTTTGAGAAAATCTTTAGCAGTCAAAGTTCACAAAGCTTTAAGTTTTAGCTTTGCGAACTTTTTTATATTATAAAAATGAGCTTAGAAAAAACTTCGCGAACTTTGCGTAACCTTAGCGTTCTTAGCGTTAAAAAAATATGGTTTGCGTTAAAAAAAAATATCCCTTACAATAAATCACTTGGCGCTCTTAACTTCTCCATTTTTCAAGTCAACTGTAAAATGATCTGCTGGGACTTCATGCATAAATTTATTGAAGATGATAAGAAATAATTTCATCTGTTTCTGAAGCGCAGTGTCTTTCGAAAGATTAGCTTTAGAACCTTCTAAAAATAAATGAGACAAGACTTTATATTCTTTTGCTCTTTGAATTCCAACATCGGCAAGAGCCAATTCGTCTGCACTTCTAAAGCGGTAAAAATCTACTAGAAGATCATAACCAGACCAATTGAAATTTTCTTTTTTGAGATTGTTCTGGGTTAGAATTTTTTCTGATTTAGCTTCAGCTTCTTTCCATTGTTTTTGAAATTGCTCTTTGTTTTTTAGTATAAAATCAAAATCTTGATTCGATTGCATATTGGCTAAAACCAATAAATCTTTCGCAGAAATATTCAATATAAAATCTTTGAAAGCAGAAGGCCAATCGTCTTTTAAGAATCTAAGTCGAACCAATTCTTTCAAATGAAAATCGGTAAAATCATGATAGTTTTTCGTTTTTAAAATATCAATATTCCAAATATCTTGAGCATGCTGACTTTCTAGAAACTGATATTCCATTTTATACAAATCAAAAAGTTCGTTGTATCTCGGAACATCATCGATAGTAATGGTTTGAATATCTACAAGGTTATCTTTTTTGAAAGTCAATAGTTTGTAAGCTGGAATATAAGCCGCAAGCGATGGCGTTTGAATATTAACCAAAGTATTTCCTTTTGCAGAAGTTCGAACTCCTGTGTCGTTGATGTGCATATGTCCTCCAAAATGAATTTTTAATCCTGCATCTGCAAAAACCTGCGCTACTTCTTCAACAGGAACACGGTTTAATTGCCATTTGTTTGGACCGAGCAATTCTTTTATTTCCGCGGAAGAGTCATCATTAAAATCAATCATTGGGAAATGACTGAAAGCGATTAATGTTTTTCCTTGTTTTTTGGCTTCCGCCGAAATAGTTTCAACCCATTTTATGAGATGTTTTTTGTTAGAAAGCACATTGTTATAACCTGTACTGGCTTCGCTGTAATTTTTAGAATCTTTTTCTGCGGAAGCATTTTTCTTTGGTATATAAACATTTCCGTCAATAGCCATGAGCCAAAGTCCGTCGATAGGTTCTACAACATAACTAACGTCTGGAACTTCATAACCTGACGCTACTTCATATACGCGATTTGCCAATTTTGCACTTTCTACAGCCTTTTCGAATGTATAATTTTCACTTGAATAATTAGAGAACGGAGTTGCCCAAAATTTGTATTTTTTATTTGGATGAAAACCAAAATCGTGAAGCTGATCTGTAATTCCTAAATAACCCATTTTAGCAATATCGGCGGTAACAACTACTGGCTGTTCGATGTTTAAATTGGGCTTATAAAGGCCGTCTTTGCTAAAAATGGGCTGACTTTTACCATCTTTTCCTAAAAAATCTTCTTTTCCCGATTCTTGAGCAAAAGGCCCAACCGGATCATGATTTCCTGTGGTGATGAAGAATTCTATTCCGTATTTTTTGGTGTATTGTTCTAATATTGTTGCTAGTCCGCGAACGTGAATGGGTTGTCCGTCATCTGTATAATCTCCTGGAAGTGCAACGTATTTTATTTTTCGCCTTGCGATATCTTCTAAAGCTGCTATAAAAGCGAAATAATTTTCATTGAAAATGCGCGTAGAATGAAGTTGTGATGACATAGTTCGCAACAATGTGTATTCTCCCGTTTTCGGATTTAGAACGCCTTTATAATCGGAGTCTGAAAGCTTGCCGAATAAATCCTGTAAATGCACATCTGATAAAAATGCGATTTGTGTTCCATTGAGGTTTTTTGCTTTTTGTGCTAAAATCGTATAATTGAAAAAAATAAAAAGAGCTATTATGGTAAATTTTGAATTCATAGGTTTTGTTTTTTAACGCAAAGTTCACAAAGAGTTTACGCAAAGTTCACAAAGGTTTTGAGCGAAGTTTATAAATAAATAAGTTCGCAAAGCTTTGTGGATTTTGAGATTTTAAAAAGAATAATTATCAAACATAGCCTGCGGTTTCAACCGCAGGAACACAATGTATATCATCGTTCTTTGCATTTCTAAACGAACATCATCCATGTTTTCTACCTGAACGTTCCCGCGGTTGAAACCGCGGGCTATGTTTGAAAAACTGTATGCATAAAACTTCGCGAACTTTACATAAATCTTTGCGCTCTTTGCGGTTAAGAAAAAAATTATGGCACAGTAACAGGATTATTTCTAACATAACTTCCATCATCATATTTAATCTGATAAGGAGAATTGAAGAAAGTGCTTGGCAGATAATAATCAGTTGTGATGATTTGTGCACCTGATTTTTTAGCTGCTTCAAAATGCGAATAATCGTTTTTACGCGCTTCTTTGGTATCAGAATCGGCGCGGGTTCTTATTATATATCCTTTTTTTACTAAATCTTTAATTGTCGGATCTTCAGAGTTATTTCTAAACAAAGTTGCAGCTTCTGGTTTTCCTGGTTCGGCGTTAATAAAAACGGCGCGTCCCTTAAGGGACGGATGATTCAATGCGTACAAATCTCTTTTTGCGCCGTTATTATCTAATAAGAATAAAAATCTTCCTTTTGCTTCTTTTAATGTTGGCCAATTATTGTTTAATACTGCTTCTTCAAGTGTTTTATATTTTCCGCGAACCATGTCTGGCGTAATCAGTTTGTCTTTTCCTAATTCTTTACGGATTACTTTGTCCATTTCGTCAAAAACTGATGCGGTGAAATCTTCTGGTTTTGTTCCGAAGAAATTGGCATCGCCGTCTTTTGGTTCTAAAGTGATGAAAACAGGAACGTGATCTGGATTGGCATCAGACCATTTTTTTAATTCCTGAAGACAGATTTCGAACGTATAAGCAGAAGTTCTAAAGTCGATATCTGGCATGTGAAAAACCTTAAATCCGGGTTTTTTCATTAGTCCGTTTGGGTCGTAAGCTTCTTCAGATTTTGCAATATCTAGGCCTTTCGGGTGCGCATATTTTCCGCCTTTCGCGTCAGCAAAAATGTCAATTTCCAGATTACGTAAACCTTTGTTTAATTGATCTGTAATACTGATATGAGTGTACTGTAAACCTTTAAGCGAACGAGAAGTATCTCGTGCCTGAATAGTGTTGTATAAGTCAGTTTCGATCGCGTGGCGGTAACTGTTATGCGATCCGATAACCTGAAGTTGGTTAATTTTGAGATTGTCGTTTTGTGCCTGAGCGCTTAAAGCTCCTGCTAATAATAAGGTGAACAAAAATGATTTCATGATTCTAAAATGTAATTAATGTTTGACTGGGGACGCATCAAAAGAAAATTGCATTTTTTGAAAGGGACTAAGTTAAATGACATACCCGATTTTGATGTTAGATTAAAAAAAAGAAATCGCAAAGACATTTCTATTTCTGTCTTGAAAAAGTAGTATTAATACAACAAACGTGTTTATTTGTTAATTTAAAGATAACCTTGACACAAAAAGCATTGGCTTTTCATTTCCTTATTTTACGATATTAAAAAGCCTGTAATTGCCGTATGAATAATCCTGAAATTTTTGAACTAACGTATAACCAATATTGGAAAAAGCTTAATGCATTTTCTTATACGATGACTCAGGACAAAGATTTGGCGCAGAACATTGTTCAGGATGTTTTTGTGGATTTATGGGAAAGAAAAGAAGAACTGAATATTAATGCAATTGAACCTTTTTTGTTTCGGGCTGTAAAAAATCAGGTTTTCAAACATTATCAGAACAATCGTTTTGATAAGACTATTTTAGAAGAAAAATTTGAAGACTACATTATAGATAATTTTTCGACAATAGATCCAGAAGTGATGGATCTGCTTTATGCTGCATTAGACAAACTTCCAGAAAAAAGAAAAGAAGTTTTGCTGATGTATAAATTTCAAGATATGACAATCGATCAGATTGCAGAGGAACTTGGAATTTCTAAACAAACCGTAAAAAATCAGATTTCATCGGCGGTAAAACAACTTCGTGAAGGCTTAAAAGACTTGGCCTGGCTAGCTCCATTCATTATTTTCAATCAAAAATTTTAAAATAACTTTCGCTTGATGTTTTCGTAATATTTGGCGATAGTACGATTTCGAGATTCTGGTACTTATTTATAACAATAAGTATTTATGATAAAAAGAATCAAACATAGTTTAGAATTTCTGCTGGATAAAAGTTCGCGAGAAAAAACTTCAATGGCAGAAGAAAATTTATTACATGATTTTGCTTTCAGCGAATATCAAAAATCAGAATGGGATAATGATCTTATGGGAAACCCAGAAATCGAATCTCAAAATATGTACGATGAAATTCAGTTAAGAATTGGAAAGAAAAGATCTTTCCGTCCTTATTTAAAATATATAACTGCTGCCAGCATTCTTTTTCTGCTTGGTTTAGGATTTTTCTTGAGACCAAATGTTTTAAACCAAAAACAAATCACATTTAAAACGTCATCGATCCCCCAATCTATCCAATTAAGTGACGGTTCGAAAATTTATCTGGCAGCAAACTCATCATTTCAGTATCCTGAAAAATTTGAAGGCGATCAAAGAACGGTTTCTTTAGTAAAAGGAAATGCGTTTTTTGAAGTTGCCAAAGACAAACAGCATCCTTTTATTATTCATTCGGGCGAAATAAAAACCAGAGTTGTGGGAACTTCTTTCCACATTCAATTATCAAAATTAAACTGTAAAGTAATTGTGGTAACAGGAAAAGTAAATGTTTCTGGAAAAGGGCAGAGCGTTGACTTGGTACCGAATCAGAAAGCGTTATTCGAATCTCAAAAATTGACTAAACAGCAGGCAGACAAAGCATTTTTGATCAATTGGTATAATGAAGATGTAACGCTAGAGCAAACCACTTTAAAACAGGTAATTACCATTTTACAATATAAATACGGAGTTTCATTTGAGTATGATGATAAACAAGTATTAGCAACGCCGTTAACGGTATTCATCAAGAAGGACGCGACATTAGAAAATGTTTTGGAACAAATAAATTATATCACAAACCTAAAATTCAAAGTTTATGGCGAAATAGTAAAAGTGGATTAAAAACAAAAAAGCAGTTGCGGGAACAACTGCCATTAATAATTAAGCATCGTAAAAACAATTACTTAAATCATGTATTTTAAACCTTCTTATTTAAATCTAAAGAGTTTTGTCTTTTTAGTTCTAGCTTTACTTGCCTTTCAGAGCGGTTATAGTAAAACTTTATTAAAAGTGTCAAAAGTAGCAAATAAAATAGAAAAAGCTACCCTTGTCTCTATTTTTTCAAAATTAACACAGCAGACAGATTACAAATTCAGCTATGGACAAGCTGTAATTGCTGATAATACAGCTTATGCAGTAAACTATAATAGCGAGTCTATTACAGCAATTTTGAATGATCTTTCTAAAAAAGCCAATTTTAATTATAACATTAATGGGAAATTAATTTTAATTCAAAAAACAGCTGCGCCAAAAGTAGTAAATGCAAAAGCGCCTGAAAGAATTAAAATAAAAGGAAAAGTTGTTGACGAGAATAAAGTGCCAATTCCAGGAGCATCAGTAATCGAAACCAGCACTTCAAACTCAACCGTTACTGATTTTGATGGAGTTTTTGAACTTACTGTTGGAGAAGGAAAAACAATCGATGTCTCGTATGTAGGATATAAAACTAAAACGCTTGCTGCACAGAGCACTTTTATGACCATTCAGTTAGAGCCAGCTACCGCAGAATTAAATGAAGTTTTGGTTGTAGGATACGGAAAACAATCTAAAAAAGATGTTACAGGAGCTGTAACGCAGTTAGAAGCCGCAAACTTCAAGCAAGGTGTAAACGTTTCTGTAGATAATTTAATGCAAGGAAAAGTTGCTGGTGTACGTGTTGTAAACACAAGCGGTGAGCCTGGAGCAGGAGTAAATGTAACAATTCGTGGAGTTGGGTCTATTAGAAGCGGAAGTACGCCTTTGTTTGTTGTAGATGGTGTGCCGTTGTCAAATGATGATGTGAGCCCTTCAGGAAGTAATGTTGGTTTTGGAACTTCTTCGGCTAAAAATCCGCTGAACTTTTTGAATACAAGCGATATTGAATCGATTACGGTTTTGAAAGATGCATCGGCTTCTGCGATTTATGGAGCGAGAGGATCTAACGGAGTGGTTTTGGTGACAACTAAAAAAGGTTCTAAAGGTGAAGGAACATTAACTTTTGATACTTATACAGGAGTTGCAACTGTGGCTAACAAACTTGATGTTTTAAGTGCTGGCGAATATAGAAATGCGATTAAAGATAAAGCATTCGATCATGGCGGAAATACAGATTGGCAAGATGTAATTTATAGAACAGCTATTACAACAAACAATTCGCTGTCTTTTTCTAAACAGACAGATTCTGGAAACTATTATGCGTCGATTGCTCAAATGGATCAGGAAGGTGTGGTTCGCAACAGTAATTTCAAACGTCTTTCTGGAAGAATTAATGCGGCAGAATCATTTTTGGATAACAAACGTTTGAAAGTAAAAATGAACCTTACGGCGAGTGAAACTAAAGATGACGGAGTTCCAACAAGTGATGACGGTGGTTCTAACGGACAATTGATTGTGCATACGTTAATGGCAAATCCAACGCGTTCTGTTTTTGATGCAAATGGAAATTACACCAACTTCAATATGAATGCGCATTACAATCCAGCTTATTTGTTGAGTATTTACCAAGATCAAACTAGAACGTTGAGAGTTTTAGGAAACTTAGAAGCTTCTCTAAGAATTATTGACGGATTGGAATATAAATTAAACATAGGTGTTGACCGTTCTATGGCGGAAAGAAATACAACTATTTTTCCAAACTTAACCGATTTGAATCCGAAAGGGAAATATGTTCAAAATAATTTAGATTCTAAAAACTCTTTGGTTGAGCATTATTTGACTTACAATTTGAATTTAGATAAACATAAGATCGAAGCTTTAGCTGGTTTCTCCTACCAAAAATTTGAAAGATCAGGAACAAGTTTCAGCATTGACGGAATTTCAAACCAAGGTGAAGGTGTTCCACCTTCAATCAACCCAGGTTTTAAAGGAACTCAATCGGGAACAACTGGTTATGCGCAGGAAAATGAATTACAGTCTTATTTTGGAAGGTTGAATTATAATTTTGATAACAGATATCTTGTAACAGCTTCGATGAGAGGTGACGGATCAACTCGTTTTGGTAAAAACAACAAATACGGTTATTTCCCATCATTTGCTTTAGGATGGAATATTGCGAATGAAAGTTTCTTAAAAGATTCTTCGACATTAAACAATTTAAAACTTAGAGCAAGCTGGGGACAGACAGGAAACCAAGAAGTTGAAAATAAAATTACTCAGGCAAGCTACTCTTTATCTGGAGCTGACGGATATTATTTATACGACGATTTGAATCTAGTGAACGGAGTTTCTGTAAATAGAACACCAAATCCTGATTTGAAATGGGAAGTTGTAACGCAATATAACGTTGGTTTAGATTTCAATTTATGGAATGACAAGTTGTACGGAACATTAGATTATTTCAATAAAACTACTACGGATGCGATTTTGAATGTTCCTTCTCAAGCTTTGAGTCCAACGACTACAATATGGACGAATATTGACGGGAAAATTATCAATAAAGGAATCGAGTTTATGTTAGGTTCAAAAATAGTGGACACTAAAAATTTCTCTTGGAATATTGACATGAACGGTGCAACATTGAATAATAAAATTGAAGATCTTCCGGTTTCAGAAATCTTAACAGGAACAATTTCAGGTCCAGGACAATCGGGTGTAAATGCCAATATCTATAAAAGCGGATACGCAGCTGGATCATTCTATTTGTTAGAGCACATTGGTTTTGATGCAAATGGCGCAAATATCTTTAAAGATCAAAATGGAGACGGTAAAATTGACAATAGTGATAGAATCATTATAGAAGGAGCTTTGCCAACTTTCTATTACGGATTTAATAGTGATATGAGATACAAAAACTTTACATTCTCATTTTCTATCATCGGACAAACAGGAGGTTATTTGTTGAATAATACTGGTTTAAATGCCTTAAATATCAACAACCTTGCGTCTGATCGTAACGTAGCTACGGGTTATTATGAGTCTGGAGCAAATCCTGCTAACTCACCAATCTTGTCAACTCTTTTCTTAGAAAAATCAGATTTCATCAGATTGAATACAGCTCGAATTGGTTACAATTTTGACTTAAAAGGATTAAACTGGATCAACGGATTAACACTTTATGTTACAGGTCAGAACTTAATTACGATTACAAATTACACAGGTTACGATCCGTTAATCAATAGTCCGAAATCTAACGGAGGAAACCAATCTATCGGTATCGATTATGCAAGTTATCCAACTTCTAGAACATTCAGTTTTGGAGCAACTTTAAAACTATAATTATTATGAAGACAAATACAATTTTTAATATAAAAACAGTAGCAATATTTTCTTTTATATGGCTTTTTGCAAGCTGTACCAATCTTGACGAAGTGGTTCTGGATGAGGTTTTAGGAGAAGATGCTTCAAACCCAGCTGGAGCTCTAGCGGCAGCTTACGATCGTTTAGGAGATGGAACTTTTGTAGATCACGGCGGTATTTTTTCTTTACAAGAATATACAACCGATGAGGCGATTTTGCCAACTCGAGGAAGTGACTGGGGAGACGGAGGAAAATGGAGAGATATGCATGAGTTTACATGGAAATCTGATAATGCTGTTGTAGTGGATAACTGGAATAAATTGACAAACGGAATTACGCGTTCGTTAACCGCAATCCAATCAGTTGAAGAAAGTTCAATTCCGGAGAAGAAATTGTTTTTAGCGGAAGCGAAAGGACTTTTAGCGTATTATTTATACACAACTTTAGATTTGTACGGACAAGCGCCTTATAGAGATCCGATGAATCCGAATGCGCCTTTACAGATTTTAAAAGCCGATACCCAAATCGATCAATTGATAAAAGATGTTGAAGCTTTATTGCCAGATTTAGCAGAAATGGGTACACAGCAGACACATCATGGTAGATTTACAAAAGAAGCTGCTTATGGATTCTTGGCACAGATGTATCTGAATCGTGCCGTTTTTAAAGATCGTTTCAATGCATCTTCAAGCTTTAATTTTACAGAAGCTGCTGCAACGGGTACAGGAACAGATATGGATCGTGTGATTTATTATACTTCATTGCTGATCGATTCTGGAAAATATTCTTTAGAAAGTGATTACTTTAAAAACTTTGCAAGAGACAATGACAAAGGGAAAGAATTGATTTTTGCCATTTCTCAAAAGATAGATTACATCAGAAATGGTTCAAACAGTTTTGCTTATGTGTGTATGGAGCGTAACCAAAGAACTTCTGCCGCCAATAGAGGAACAAATGCGGCTTGTACAACTCCTGAGTTTTTTGCAACATGGGATGGCAATCACGACGATCCGAGATTTCAGCAGAAATACCAATACTCTGACGGAACTTGGTTTAAAAACGACGGTACAGATGTAAGCGTTCCAGCGACAGATATTGTTCCGAAAAGCGCTAATTTACCTTGGTTCCACTTTAATAGAGGAATTGAATTTGGGCCTCAATACGGGCCAATCTTATTGTCTTCTGGTTCTTTGGAAATGGTTAACGGACGCATTAAAGTTTCTCCATTATACATGGAAAAAAGCACAACAACGAGAATGGATTTTACACCTTCTTTAACTTTCAAAAATCCAGCTCAGGCAGTTTTTGCTCAGAACGAAATCAATCAGGGAGCACGTGTTTTTAAATATGAATTTGATCCAGAAGGAGGAAATGGAAACAGTAATGTTGATATTCCGTTATATCGTTTGGGAGGAATTTATACTATGAGAGCTGAAGCTTATTTCAGAAAAGGAAATACGGCTCAGGCAATGGAAGATTTGAACAAATTGCGTACAAGCAGAAAAAGAGAATCTTTATACGGAAGCACACCTGGAAAGGCTTTGACTGCAATCGACCAAACTGTTTTATATAACGAAATTGGTTTCGAATTGTATTGGGAATTATACAGAAGACCACAAATGATCCGTTTTGGTAAATTTGATCTTGCTGGAACAGCAAAAGCAGCTTCACAACCCTTTAGAAGAGTTTTCCCAATCCCACAGTCAACAATTGATGTGACTAAGGAATTCAAACAAAATCAAGGATACAATTAAGTTTGTGTGTTAGTTTATTTTTTATTTTTTTTCAAAAAGCCTGTTTCAAAAAAGCAGGCTTTTTTTTGAGGTGCTAAGGTTCTGAGATTCTAAGTTTCTTTTACAGACTTAAATTTTTAGTAGTTAGGAAAGGAAAAACTTTGGGATAGATGCACTGCAGCGCATCTCTACAGCACAGAAAAAAACTTAGAATCTTAGCATCTCAGAACCTTAGTATCTTTAAAAAGAACCTTAAAAAAATATAATAAACGAATAGTTAAATGTAAGTGTTATCTGATTGATAATGAGTATATTTGAGCTGGTGTTAAACATTGTAAAAATGTTCCAAATAAGACTTCATAAATTAACTCAAAAAGTATAAAAATCATGATACATCAAATTGATACTACAGATAATATTGTTGCCTTTAGAGCATTGGCTGAAGTAAGTAAAGAAGATTTTTTGATTACAGTAACTCCAGCGGTTGAACATTTGGTTAAACAAATCAATGAAATTAATTTTTTATTGGTGTTAGATACAGACATTAAAAATTTTACGCCAGGTGCTTGGTTAGAAGACGGACTTTTGGGACTTAAGCATTTGGGAAAATGGAATAGAGCGGCAATTGTTACAGATACAGAAGAAATTATCTCTTTCACAAATGGATTTAGTTACATTGTTCCAGGCGAGTTTCGTGGTTATAAAAAAATAGATTTTAATAAAGCATTAAATTGGGTTGAAGGAAATATTTCGTAATCAATCGTCTTAAAAATAAAAAAGAGCACTTATATCAAAATAAGTGCTCTTTTTATGATAGTTTATTTAAACGTTTAATGATTGTATTCGATACCGCTGCTTGCTTGAGCATCAATTTTTTCTTTAGATACTTGACTGTATTTTTTATAGCAAGCCGATGCTAAAATTGGTAATGCAAGACTTCCTACAACAGCGCTTGCTTTTTTATGTCCTGTTTTATTCAAAACTGCCGATGCTAAAAGAGCACCAACACCAGCACATACCATTTGTTTTACTGACAGGTTTAACGGTTTGCTTTCAGGTTTAATTCCGTGTAATAATGGGTCTATAAAATTCAAATTCTCCATAATGCCAATTAATTTTAATTATACTTATTTGTTATTTTTTTTTAATTCTTACTGTTTTCAGTGTCAGTTTCACTTTCAATTTTCTCAATTTCGACCTTTTCTTTTTTTATAGCTTGGCGCAATAGAGCAAAAAGACTCATATAAACATTTGCCATAAAAACTAGAGAAAACCCTGCCAAAATATATCCTCTCCAGTCATTTAACAAAAGTTTATAATCGCAGATGATCAAAAAGGCAATTGTAACATAGTGGCTAAAGCAATATTCACAGGTCAGGAGATAAAAGAACTTTCTTGACAGTATGTATCTGTCATTCTTTGAATGTCTGACACACCATTCATGCGGTTCTCTAAAAATCTCTTCGTGTGTGACAGTCCAGCTAATACAAGCAATTGGAATTGCTAATACAAAAAGCCAGACAATTTGAACTGCTATGTCCATAAATTAATACATTACAATTTACGATAATTTTGGCTATTCTCTAGGATGATTTTCTGGATAATGTTCTGCGTCAAAATCGTCCAATTCTTCATCCTTATCAAAATCTTCGTCTTTTTCTAGATCATTTTCGTAATCTAAATCAGGATGATATTCATCGTTTAAATCGTCTTCTGTGCCATCGTTGGTAATAGCGTCATCTTCGTTGATAATTCTTTCCTGATTGGGAATGTTTTCTGAACGAATAGTAGTATTTGGCTCAAAATCTCCTTTTGGAAGCACAGAATCTTCAATAAATTCTTCCTGATACTGGTACGGATCTTCATCACGTGCATAATTGTCATTGTCAATCACCATATTTTGCTCATAATAATCAGGATCGCTTTCACCAAATTCTCGATTGTCATGTTTTTTCAAAATTTGTTTGAACTCATCCTCGTTAGAATATGTTCCGTCAACAAGAGTATTTTGTTCTATATAATCAGGATCAAACTGACCATATTCATGGTTGTGCTGCTTTTCCATAATACTATTTTTTAAGATTATTATTTTTTCAAAATCGAACCTTCATAAAGAAGACTAGTTAATTCTTTACAGTTTACTGTAATTGTCTAATCCTAACTTTTATTAGTCACGGCATTTTGGCATTTATATTATTTCTGTGGATTATACTATGTGACTGAAAAAAGCTCTATTTACAAATTTACCAAATATATGATGGAAGTTTTTATAAAAAATTAAACGATAGTTGCATAATTAACAGTTACTTATAATATAAATATTGTAAGAAATTATGTAAGTTTACTCTATTAGAAGAATTTACATTTGAGATTGAAACTATGTGCAATTAAAAATAAATCAATATGGCATCAGAAAAGGTAACCGCATGCTGTCAAGCTTTGATAGAAAAGAACTTAACAATAGCATTTGCAGAAAGCGCTTCTGCTGGAAAATTGTGTTATGAATTTTCTACAGTTGTTAATTCTGGAAGAATTCTAATAGGAGGAATAGTCTGTTATCATTCTTCTATGAAAGAAGATTTACTACACATTCCGTGGGGAACTATTGAGCAATATAGTGCAGAATCTGCTGAGGTTACCAAGTTGATGGCGCAAAATTTTTATCGCTATATTAATTCAGATATTTGCGTTGGTTTAACAGGACTGACTACACCAGGCGGAAGCGAAAGCGACTCAAAACCTGTTGGAACCATTTTCATCCATATCATTTTTGGCGAAAAACAAATTGCCAAGCGTTTTGAGTTTAAAGGAACTCCAGATGGGATTATTAATCAGGCAATAGATGTTGTTGCTGATTTGATTTTGAAAGAGATTTAATAAACCAGTCAAACGTCCCTACGGGACGTGAACCAACCAAACATTTTTTTTTGCTACCGATGAGATGTTCCTAACGGAACATTTTTTTAATTCTTTCTATTCTATAAAGAAATGCTCCTATGAAATATTTTGTCTTAAAATAATATTCTAAAGACTTTTAGAAGGCATATCAAAAGCGATTATTTTTAAAATTCGTATTGGTGAGAAAAGAAATGTTCCGTTAGGAACATCTCATCGGTAGAATTTTTAATTAATCATGTTTATTTCGTTCCGTAGGAACGTTTGGTTGGTAATGGCAAATACATACACACAATTGCATATACAATTTGTATTTGCAGTGAAATACAGAAAAGCATTAATTGCAAAGGATTGGCAGGACAAATTGCATCAATACATTACGGGTATAATTCAAGCGAACAATCATAAAATGTTATGTATTAATAGCATGCCAGATCATATACATATTTTTATAGGGATGCGTCCTACTCAATCCATTTCTTCATTAGTTCAAAATGTAAAAACAGAAACCAGCAAATGGATTAAAGAACAAAAATTATCACCTGATTTCTCATGGCAAGAAGGATATGGCGCTTTTTCATATTCAAGAAGCCATGTTCCAAATGTTATTAGATATATTCAGAATCAAGAACAGCATCATAAAAAAGAGACATTTTTAGAGGAGTATCAAAAATTATTGAAAGCATTTGAAATAGAATTCGATTATCAATACATTTTTAAAGAACCAATTTTATAACACCAAACGTCCCTACGGGACGAAATTAACATGTACATATTTTTTTTCTACCAATGAGATGTTCCTAGCGGAACATGATTTCAGTATTCTTTTAATTATTTCTTACTATAAAGCGAACCATTTTTAATTGTCTTTTTATCCAATTTTCCTTTGCTGAATAATTCCTCTAAAATAATTTTTGCCTCATTAACTGCGATGTTGTGAATTACAGCATATTCTTTTGGAGCAAGTGTTGGATAAATTTCAAAAATTGATAATGAATTTTTATTCTCAAACTTTTTCGCTTTAGCCTCAGGAAACAGAGCTAGCAAAGCATTTTCATAAGCATCATAAGGTTTAGAACCGTAAACAGTTAACTGATTATTATCAGCGTTGGCTAAAAATAAAGTTGGAAAACCTCTTACGCCAAGAGTTTTTCCTAAATTTAAATCTTCTTGAAAAAGTTCTTCGGCATCATCATAATCAGCTTTTAGTTTCGGAACGTCCAAACCTGCGATTTTTGCAGCTTCTGCTATATTTTCCCATTTGGCAATGTTCTTTTTATCGAGATAAAGCTTTTCGCGAAGAATACGCATAAAATAAACCGCTTTTTCTTTACTCTGCATTTGCGCTGCTTTCATAGCAATACACGAAGGATAAGAAGAATCTAACGGATCTTCAAGCCAAACATTTCCATCAATTGGCATTTCGTAATACAAACTAGCTTCGTCCCAATGGTGTGCAACATCAGATGGTTTGCTTATTCCGCCACTGTTATAGCTCCAATCTGGCAATAAACCGCCCATTCGATAATCAATTTCAAAATAATCGCCGTATTCTAGTTTTAATTTCCTAAGCTGAGGTTCAATTCCCCAACAAGATGAACAAATAGGGTCGGTATAGTAAATTATTTTAACCGGTTTATTTTTTGTTGGAATAGCTGTTTTGGTATTCGATTTTTCGCCAGCAGGCATTTCGCACATTCCGCTTACAGGATCGCATAATAACGGATTTATTTTGTCTTCGCTCATTTTTGAATTTGTTTGTGACTGGCAGCTTGAAGTGCAAATCAGGATTAATAGTATCGACAGTATTTTCATAATAGTTTTTAAAAGGTACTCTCGGATTTATGAATTTATTGCAAAGTTGAGCCGAATATCATAGCCAGTCAATTAGTCAAAAAAACATGACTAGAAAATATATCCTAGTTTTAAGAAATTGCTTTTGCATAAAAGTGAGATTATCATTATAAAGTAATTGCAGGCTTGTAATTAATTGTTTATTTTTCACTTCGTAAAAATAGAAGCCAAAGATGAATTACATTCAAAAGATTAAACGCCTTTATAACCTATCTGAAAATGAAAACTACGGATTTTCAGAAAATCAGATTCTCAATCTTGAGAAAACATTAAACGTAAAACTTCCTTCAAAAATCAAAGAATATTATCTGGAACTTGGGAAAGAAGAAAACCTCAATTACTGCTTTAACAGACTTTTGAAACCTGAAAATGAAATGGGATTCTCAGATGATGATTTTTTAGTTTTTTACGAAGAAAATCAAAACGTAGCTTTTTGGGGAATTAAAAGGGAAGATCTATCGCAGGATAATCCGCCAATATATGGCAATTACGATACAATAGAAAAATCAGATTGGGAAATAGAAATTGAGACAACGGAGAACTTTTTTCTTTTGATGGCAGTTTTCAACGGTACTTTGGGCGGACTTCAATTTAACGGAAATTATTTAGGAGAAATTGATTCTGAAGTTGTAAAGTCGGTTGAAGAAAAGTATTCGCTTGTTCCCGAAATTAGCAGAGAGAATCAAAAAGTATATACAGATGATTTTTATGATGTAATCAGTTTGTCATTCGATAAAGAAAACAATTGCACAGGAGCTTTTATTGGATCAAGCGATCAGGAACGATTTGATGCCATTCTTGATTTTGTTGATATTGATTGGTCTTATCTTTCTTATGATGATGAAGAATATGATGAGGATGATGAAGAGTAATCAAATTAAAAATGTGACAATAAAATAAACAATGAGAGAATTAAATTATTTAGTAAAAATAGAAGGCAACGAAGCGCTTTTAGAAAAATTCATTGAAGCGATTGATAACAATACAGTTAAAATAGATAAAGCATATCCAAGTCCGTATGTATTAGATTCGGGCGAAAAATTTCTGTTATCGCCAATAATTGAATATTTTTTTCAGACTAGACCTTTCTCAAAAGAGTTTTATATTTCATTTGTAGAAAAACTAAGAAAACTTACAGGATTTGAAAGTTACCGCTATTCATTAGGATTACAAGCAGAGGAATTGGTTTTTAATAGTTTTGAGAGAGTTAAAAAAGGCAAATACAAGATTTTTATACCAAAAACAAAAGAAGAGCTTCCGAAACCCATATTGACAGAAGAACAGAAAGAACTTTTAAGTTTTATATGTTATATCGCTGTCTCACATATTAAATATGGGCCAAGTTATGCGACAGTTACGGCAAATGAGTATTTTGATGTTGTGACAGAATTGGGTTCTGATGAAGTAGAACAGCTTAAGAAAAACGGAACAGGAAAAATTCCAAAAGAGCTGACAGAATATAAAGACAAAGATTTTGTGGGTAAAGCAAATGATGTTTTTGCTAAAATAAGTCTTAAACTGATTACCGAAACAGAAGAAAGTTACGCAAAAGCATTAAACTTCGTAAATAGCCTTTTGAAATCTGATTTTCCTAAAAGCTTCGAAATTACTTTTTCATCAAAAGAAAAAGAACTGCTTCCTATTAAAGGGCTTCCAAAATGCGGACAGAATTATCTTTTTGGAGGAGCGGTAAAATATCCAAATCTGCATAAAAGCATTTTAGAATATATTGATCTTACTAAAAAGAAATACGAATGGTACACCAATCTTGAAGCCGAAAATTGTGCTATGCCTTCGACTTTTGCTGTTTTTGCTTTAGGATTGCAAGACGGAAAATATTTTGATACACTAATAGATTATTATCAAACAATTGATGGTGAACATCAGTCTATTCAGCAGAAATTTACGCCAGTTTTTCTAGAGAAATTCGGAATAAATGAGAGATCAATAAAAGTCTATATCAATGCCATTTTATCGATGCAGGAACATCCGCATAATAAAGCGTTCATTTCTTATTTTATAAATGAAAATAGCTTGAAATTATTATTGGATAGTAAAGAGAATTTTATTTCTTATTATTTTACGGAAGAAGATTTAAAAGAATATTCAGATAGTGGTACTAATGTTCAGGAAATGGCAGACTATTGCTGGGAAGGTGTGATGTATACAACATTTGGCGAGAAAAAGAATTTTGCTAAAATTAGCAAACAGCTTACAAATGGAGAAAAAGAAATCTTTGAAAAACTTTTGTAACAAGAATCTATATAGTTGATGTTTTATGGATAAAGAGCAGTTTAAAAGTAACTTATTTCAGACCATACAAGAAGCTGTAAAGGAATTGAAAAATAAAACAATTCTCTTTACTATAACTCCAATTAAAGAAGAGAATGCAAAATATAATTCAACGGATGATTTTGCTCGATTATGGATTTTAACAGAGAAAAATCTAAGTAAACAATTTACGTTAGATGAGGTTGTAGATCTTTTGGCGCTGCCTAATTATAAATATCCATTGTGGATAAAAGTGATTTTAAGTGAACGAACAAATGAAAACATAATTTTTGAGTTAAGAATAAGCATGAGATTTAGAACGCCTACACAATTAAAACATAGTGAAGCTGGATATCCGCCTTTTGTTTATGAATTTAAGTAAGATTTAAACATGAATAAACCAATACAAATTGAAGAGCTTACTAATAATACTTTTTTCTGGAAGTATTATTTCTGTTGCTCAAGAGGCTATGATGAAAAAGAAGAACTCAATATTGATGAGGTTCTAGAAGTTGTAGAAATTAATGAAACGGAAGCTTATGAATGGGAATGGAAGTTTTTCAATCAAAACGATATAGAAGAAAACCCTAGATATGTTGCTGGGAAAATAAATGATGATTTAAATTATGCAGTTGAATTTGCCGAATATGAAATCAGTTTCTTTTTGAATGATATTTACATCGGCAATTTAGGAGGACATTTTGAAGCTTGGTTTTTTACTTTGGAAGAATTGTTGTCTTTCGAAAAATATTCCAATCTATTTCTTCTTTTTCTTCCAATGGCGGGAATACAAGAAAATGAAAAAGCTATTTTGAAACCGATAATTATAAAACATTTAAATGCAATTCCAAAGTTTGAAACACATTCAGAATATATTGCAGATTGTATTTTAAACGGATTAGTGATGCAATATCCATTTCTAGAAATTAACGACATTGGATTGACAAATACTGAAAACCACAGCGTAAGAAATATAACAGATTACCCACGTTACAAAGAAGATATAATAAAATTGAATAAGGTCTTGAAAAACAACTTAGTACCTTAGAATCTTAGCTACTTAGCAGCTTAAAACACTCATTAAACTTTCATTAACAAAAACTAATTTATCATTATTTTATATTTGTAGGAAACAAATTAATTCTAAAGCATTCTTCTCATGAAAGTAAAGCCTTTTTTCTATATATTTTTATTCGGTATTATTTCGGTTTCGGCTTATAGTCAGAGTGTGAAACTGATAAATATCAATCAGCTTAACGAGAGAATCAAAAATGGGAAAGACAGTACTTATGTCGTTAACTTTTGGGCAACTTGGTGTGCACCTTGTATAAAAGAACTGCCGCATTTTGAGAAATTAGGAGCAGAGTACAAATCAGAAAAACTGGCTGTCTTATTGGTAAGTTTAGATTTTAAATCGAAACTAGAATCAAATGTAATTCCGTTTGTGAAAAGGAAAAATTTAAAAAATGAAGTCTTTTTATTAAACGAAAGCAGTCCACAAGAATTTATTGATAGAATAGATCCGAGTTGGTCTGGAAGTATTCCGGCAACGCTTTTTGTTAAAAACGATAAACGAAAATTTGTCGAAAGCGAATTTACCTATGAACAATTATTAACTGAATATAAAAAACTGTAAACCATTATGAAAAAAATAATCTTATTACTAGCATTAGCATTTTCTGCATTTCTATCTCATGCACAAAATGCTGTAACACTTAAAGCGGGCGATGCAGCTCCAGATTTCAAACTGAAAAATGTGGATAACAAAGATGTTTCTTTTGGAACTTTTAAAGATGCAAAAGGATATATCGTTGTTTTTACCTGTAACACTTGTCCGTACGCAATTGGATATGAGCAAAGAATTATCGATTTGGATAAAAAATTCAAATCGCAAGGATATCCAGTAATCGCCATCAATCCAAATGATCCAGAAGCTTCTAATGCAGATACTTTTGCAAAAATGCAAGATTTAGCTAAAGAGAAAAAATATCCTTTCCCATATTTATTTGACCCAGGACAAAAAATTACTGATGAGTACGGAGCAAAACGTACGCCTCATATTTTTATCGTTTCTAAAACAGCAAAAGGAAATGTTGTAGAATACGTAGGAGCAATCGATAATGATCCAGAAGGAAATAATCCGCAGAAAATAAAATATGCAGAAGATGTAATCGCATCATTAAAAAGTGGACAGAAACCAGCAATTACGCAAACTAAAGAAATTGGCTGTACCGTAAAAAGAAAAGCAAAAGCTTAAGTTTTTTGTTTCAAGTTTAAAGTTTCAAGTTTTATTCTGTTGCGTTTAACTTGGAACCTGAAACCTGAAACAAAAAAAACATAAAATACAAACGCCCCAAATATGGGGCGTTTCTTTTGGCATGTATAGATGAACAAGTTTACTTTTTATCTATTCTGTAAAGTCTTCCTTGATCGGTAACGGCGTATAATGCTTCATCTTTTCCTTGTGTAATATCTCTAAATCTTTGTCCTTCTCCAGCTAATAGTCTTTCTTCTCCAGCTACTTTATTGTCTTTAAAAGCTAAACGAACAATATGCATACCGCTTAAAGCCCCAATAAAGAGATTATTTTGCCATTCAGGAATGCGGTTTCCAGCGTAAAACGTCATTCCGCTTGGCGAAACTACAGGATCCCAGTAATAAACAGGCTGTTCCATTCCGGTTTGCTGTGTAATACCTTCTCCAATTTTCGTACCACTATATTCAATTCCGTAAGTAATTGTTGGCCAGCCATAATTTGCTCCAGCTTTGATTCGGTTAATTTCGTCACCACCTCTTGGACCGTGTTCACTTTGCCATAATTCTCCTGTGGTCGGATGCATAGCCAATCCTTGCGGGTTTCTGTGGCCAATAGTATAAAGTTCTGGTAAGGCTCCCGTTTGTGTAAAAGTAGGATTTCCTGGAGCCGCTTGTCCGCTTGTTGTAATATGTACAATTTTACCCAAACTACTCGTTACAGCTTGCGCCAACGGACGAGTTTCTAGCACAGATCTTTCGCCAATGCTCACAAATAAATTTCCTGTTTTGTCAAATAAAACTCGGCCTCCGTAATGTAGTGTACTTGAGTTCGGAGTGTTTGAACGATAAATAACCGTTGCGTTTTCAATCGCTTTTTCGTCGTCTGAAATTCTGCCTTTCGCGACAGCGGTAATATTTCCGCCAGCAACAACTTCAGAGAATACCCAGTAAATCATTCGGTTTGTAGCATATGCAGGATCAAGACAAATTCCTAATAAACCACCTTGGCTATCAGGATTAACAGCAGGAACGCCAGTTAAGGCATTGCCGATAACACCCGCTTGAGTTACGATTTTTATTTTTCCCGCTTTTTCAGTTACAAGCAGACGTCCGTCAGGAAGATAAGCAACTCCCCATGGAGCGCTTAAACCGCTGGTGATTACTTTAGATTCAATTTCGGTAGTAGTTTGAATGCTTCCTGCGCGTGTCTGCCCTGAAAATGCGGGCTGATAAGTGGTGTTTGCGGTTCCTGTTTCTACAGGTGGCCCTGTTGGTCCTGGATCTGTGCCTCCTTCAGTATTGTCGTTATTAGAGCAACTGCCTAAAGCTAGAATTCCAGCAAGAAGAAATATACTTTTTTGAATAATCATAATGCTTTCGTTTTAATGGTTAAAATTAAATTTTTGCATTATCGAACATTTCGAAAGTGAAGATTTAGGGTAGAGGTTTGTTAATTATGAAATGGTTAGTTTCAAACAAACTCTTATTTTCAATTAAGAATGCCTAAATGCTTATGCCATTTTATTTGAAGCAGCAGAATTTCAAAAACAGAAATTAAGCTTCTTTTTGGAAAAAGCATTTAGTGGGACATGCCTAATTGGAACGATAAATTGTTATAAAATATTGCCAATAAGAACTGGATTGTCTTTTTCTTAGCAGAAATTTAACATTCAGTATTTTAAAAGAAATAAGGCTGAGGTCTTATTTTTAAAGAAGATTTTAAAGGCTCTTTAACTTTTTCATGAAGATTGGAAAAACTTCATTTAATTCTTCAAAAAGAGGGTTTTTTCTGTTTTTTAATTTGATTTCGGTAAATAATTTTAATCCTAAAGCAAATTGAACGGCTTCTGATTCGTTTGCAAAAATGTTTTTTTGTTTGATTCGTTCTATGATTCCAAAAATTTCGTCGTGATTGTCAAATTCAATTCCGAGTTCTTTTGCTGGTTCAGTTTCACCGTTTGCATATTCCTTAAGACTCAAAGTAAGGTAATATTTGTTTGATCTTTTTTCCATGATTTTTGTATTCTAAATTTTATTTAAGCCATTTATCGACCAATGTTTTAAAGGCTTCTTTATATTGTTCGCCAACTGTTATTTCTATTTTATCAATAAAAATAGAGTTTTTGCTAATGGCGCTTATTTTATCTAATGAAACAATAAATGAACGGTGTACACGCATGAATTTTGAAGAAGGAAGTTTTTCTTCTAAAGCTTTTAGCGAAATAAGCGACAGCAAGGCTTTTTGAGAATTCTCAAGATGCACTTTTACATAATCTTTTAGGCTTTCAATGTAGGTGATATCTTTTAATGAAATCCTGACCCATTGATATTCAACTTTCAAAAAGATAAATTCGTCATCTGCGGCAATAGTATTAAAGTTGTTATTGGCTTCTTCTGACAGTTGTAAAACTTTGCTTGAAGCACGCAAAAACTCTTCGTAGCTAAAGGGTTTTAAAAGATAATCTACTGCATTTACCTTATAGCCTTCAATCGCATAATGATTATATGCGGTAGTAAAAATAATTTTTGGCAATGGCCCAGCTTGATCTTGTATTAATCTTGCCAATTCCATTCCGCTTAAATTGGGCATATTGATATCTAAGAAAACTAAATCAGGTTTTGTTTCCCTGATAAGTCCCATGGCATCGACAGCATTGTCGCAAGTAGAAATTAATTCTAAAAACGGAGTCTGCTCTATAAAGGTTTCGACTAGTCTTAAAGCCAATGGTTCATCATCTACTGCTATACATTTTAATACTGTCATTGCTCTAAATTTATCTTCAACTTAATTTTATATGTTCCGTGATCGGTAACTCCAAAAGAAATAAAATGCTGATTCGGATAAATCAATTGCAGTCTTCGTTTGGTGTTGGTTAAACCAATTCCGCCTACATCAGAAACTGTTGTTTTTTCAAAATAAGTATTTTCAACTTCAAATTCCAGTTCGCTTCCATTTTGCGTAAGCTTAATGTAGATCTCACTTTTATCGGTGGCATGAACGCCATGTTTAAAAGCATTTTCTACTAAAGGTAGTAATAACATCGGAACAATTGGGTAATCGTGTATTTTTTCAGGAATATCTGTTGTAATAGTCAGTTTACTGTTGGCACGAAGTTTCATTAACGCAATGAAATCTCTCATAAACTCAGCTTCTTTTAGCAGCGTTGTTTTCTCTTCTGTGCTGTAAAGCAAGTAACGCATCATTCGGCTCAAAGTATGAAGCGCATTTCTAGAATCTTCAATATCGGTGTACGTAAGAGAATAGATGCTGTTAAGGGAATTAAAGAAAAAATGCGGATTGATTTGCGCTTTTAGCATCGCCAATTCGGCCATTGTTTTGTCTTGTTCCAGTTTTTGTTTGTGCAGTGCCGCTTTTTGCCAGTGCTGCAGCATTGCCCAGCTGGTTCCTATCCCTAAAACCAATAATGTCAAGGTAAAAACATAGTTGTCGAAATAAGGATTTTTGTATTTTCTAAAACCAATGGCTTTCATAATCTGATTATGAAGATCGGTCTGTGAAGTGTAAAAATAAGCAATGAGCTGCATGGCAATTATAGCGGAAAAGGCCCAAACTAAAAAAAGTGAAGTATTATCTTTTATGATGGTTTTAGGTACAATGAGTTTAGCTGTAGAATAAAACACAACCATGAGTAAAAACAATATGATGGTCTGCCAGAGCCAGAATACTTGCGGAAGCACAACATTCCAAGTAAGTGGAATATAAAACAGCATAAGATACCCTAATAGAGACCAGCCAAGAATGTGTAATCCAGTAAATAAATAAGGTCTGAAAATATTCGGTGTCATTACGATTTATAATTTATATGGACAATATTACATTTTATTTGAATACAAAATTTCAGCAATCGCTAAACCCCGAATTAGAGTCTCTAAAAAGCATTTTAGAGCCGATAAGACAAAATTAAACACTTGTTTAATATTTTAAAAAATTCCATCGGTTCTCATCTTACCTTTATCGATTGTCTCTTGCTCTTCGTCTATTTGAAAAATTTTGTGTGTTATATTTTATTTCTTTTGTTGGCATATAATCGATAATTACACATTTTTCACAATGAATAAGCAATCATTTTTAAGCATCCTCGCAGCATCACTTATTATCGCTTCTTGCGGTAAAAATGATAAATCGGCTCAAGCCGGAGGTGCGCCGCAGATTAAAGAATATAAGACTGTGACTTTACAGCCAAAATCAGCGACATTAAATAGCGATTTTCCTGCTAGTATACAAGGACAGCAAAATATAGAAATTCGCCCACGAGTTGAAGGCTATATTGATAAAATTTTTGTTGATGAAGGTGCTGTAGTCAAAGCAGGACAGCCATTGTTTAAAATCAGCGCTCCAGAATATGAGCAGCAAGTTCGTACTGCCACAGCAAGCATAAAAAGCGCTCAGGCGGAAGTTAGTACGGCAAAATTGGCTGTAAACAAAGTGAAACCATTGGTTGAAAAAGGAATTATCAGCAAATACGATTTAGAATCGGCTCAATATACTTATGAATCAGCTATGGCATCATTGGCGCAGGCAAATGCAGCTCTAGTAAATGCTAAAGTTAATTTAGGATATACCACTGTTACAAGTCCAGTAAATGGAGTTGTAGGTTCAATACCTTTCCGTTTAGGAAGTTTGGTAAGTTCTAATACAACCGAACCTTTAACAACCGTTTCGAGTATTGGCAATGTATATGCTTATTTTGCAATGAATGAAAAAGCACTGTTGAATTTTACTAAAGATGCAGGTGGTTCATTAAACCAAAAGATAAAAAGCATGCCAGCAGTTTCTTTACTGCTTTCAGACGGTTCAGCTTATGATCAAAAAGGAAATATTGAAACGGTAAACGGATTAATCAATACAGAAACAGGTACGGTTAATTTTAGAGCACGTTTCCCAAATCCAAAAGGAATTATCAGAAGCGGAAGCAGTACGACCGTGCAAATTCCGAATTATGTAAAAGATGCCATTATAATTCCTCAAAGTGCCACATTTGAACTTCAAGATAAAATGTTTGCAGTTGTTTTAGGAAAAGACAAAAAGACAAGAAATGCTAATATCACTGTATTGGACAATTCGGCTGGAAACTATTACGTGGTAACAAGCGGATTAAATCCTGGTGATGAAATCGTATTGGAAGGAGTAGCCTCATTAAAAGAAGGAACTGAAATTAAAGCCCAAAATCAAAGCACGGAAACAGTTTACGCCGATTTAAAATAAAAAAAATGTTTAAAAGATTTATACAAAGACCCGTACTCTCAACGGTAATATCTGTTATTATCGTTATTTTAGGTATTTTAGGCCTAATAGAGTTACCGATTTCCCAATATCCAGATATCGCGCCGCCAACGGTAAACGTTGCGGCAAGTTATACTGGAGCCAATGCCGATGTGGTACTTAAAAGTATCGTGATTCCGCTTGAAGAGCAGATCAATGGTGTAGAAAACATGACGTACATGACTTCTACAGCAACAAATGATGGTAATGCATCGATCAAAGTTTTCTTTAAAGTAGGAACAAATCCTGACTTAGCAGCGGTAAACGTTCAGAACAGGGTTTCTAGAGCAACGAGTTTACTGCCAGTAGAGGTAACTCAGGCTGGGGTTACAGTAACTAAAAGCCAGAGCAGTAATTTGTTGATTTTCTCTTTATACAGTGATGATAAAGCTTACGATCAGACGTTTCTTCAAAACTATGCAAAGATTAACCTTGTGCCTCAAATCCAACGTGTTGTTGGGGTTGGAGATGTAACCGTTTTTGGTGCTAAAGATTATTCTATGAGAATCTGGCTGAAACCAGATATAATGCAACAATACAAACTGATTCCAAGCGATATTTCGGCAGCTTTAGCAGAACAGAATATCGAGGCAGCACCAGGTAAATTTGGTGAAAACGGAAATCAGGCATTTCAATATGTAATTAAATACAAAGGACGTTTAACAAGTGCTCAAGAATTTGAAGACATTGTTATAAAATCTGTTGGAAACGGGCAGATGCTAAGGCTTAAAGATGTTGCTAAAGTTGAGTTAGGATCTTTAAGTTATTCATCAACCATTAAAACAAACGGTGTAGAATCGGCAGCAATGGCAATCAGCCAGACTCCTGGATCTAATGCGCGTGATGTAATTATCAATTCTAAAAAACTAATTGAAGAAGCAGCAAAAAGTTTTCCAAAAGGAATGAAGTACACCATTATGGTTGACGTTAACGAAAACTTGGATGCTTCTATCGAAAAAGTAATTCATACTTTGGTTGAAGCCTTTATATTGGTTTTTATCGTAGTTTTTATTTTCCTTCAAGATTTTAGATCGACTTTAATTCCGGCGATTGCAGTTCCGGTTGCGATTGTGGGTACGTTCTTCTTCTTGAATTTATTCGGATTTACGATTAACTTATTGACGCTTTTTGCGATGGTACTCGCCATTGGTATTGTGGTCGATGATGCGATTGTCGTCGTCGAGGCCGTTCACGCCAAATTGGATCACGGATATAAATCGGCTAAAAAAGCGACGATTCATGCAATGGACGAAATTTCGGGAGCGATTATTTCGATTACATTGGTAATGGCCGCGGTATTTATTCCAGTAACCTTTATTAACGGATCAACTGGGGTTTTCTACAAACAGTTTGGTATTACATTGGCTGTTGCGATTATTCTTTCGGCAGTAAACGCCTTGACTTTGAGTCCGGCTTTATGTGCGCTTTTATTGAAACCGCATGCTGATGACCATAAACATAAAAGCTATTTACAGCGTTTTTATACTTCATTTAACGTTGCATTCGATAATGTTACAGCAAGATACAAACGTTCTGTAAGTTTCCTTTCTGCGAAAAAATGGATTGCATTGGCTTCTATTGTAATTGCTGGTGTTGCATTAGTTTATATGATGAAAACGACTCCATCTGCTTTCGTTCCGTCAGAGGATCAGGGAACTGTTTTTGCTAATATCAGTTTACCGCCATCGGCTTCTATGGAGCGTTCTGATATTATTGCAAAAAGAGTAGATAGTATTGCGAAAACTATTCCGGGAGTTAAAAATACACTTCGTATTGTCGGACAGAACTTTACAGCAGGAGCGGGTAGTGCGTACAGTATGGTTATTGTAAAATTATATCCTTGGGATCAGCGTGACCTTAGCGTTGATGATGTAATCGGACAGCTTTTTGCAAAAACAAGCGGTATTCGCGAAGCCAATATTTTCTTTATTTCGCCTCCAACTATTCAAGGTTTTGGACAAAGTGGTGGATTCGAATTCCAATTGCAGGATAAAGGAGGACACACGACTTCTGAGTTCTATAAAGTTAATAACGAATTCTTGGCAAAATTATCAGAGCGCCCAGAAATTCAATATGCGACAACGCCATTTAACCCTGGTTTCCCTCAGTATATGATGGATATTAATTTAGCGAAAGCGAAAGATGCGGGAGTTTCGGTAAATACGATTCTGTCAACTATGCAAGGATATTACGGTGGATTGTATGCTTCGAATTTCAATAAATTTGGGAAACAATATCGTGTAATGGTTCAGGCAGCTCCAGAATTCAGAACGAATACGGAAGGGTTGAATAAGATTTTCGTTAGAAATAGTGCAGGAAACATGGCGCCAATTACTGAGTTTGTAAAAATGACGAGAGTTTTTGGACCAGAATCTATTTCGAGATTTAACTTATTTACGTCAATTTCGATTACGGGAGCGCCAAAACCAGGCTACAGTTCTGGAGATGCTATTAAGGCAATTCAGGAAGTGGCTGCAGAAAATCTTCCTGCAGGTTACGGGTATGAGTTTTCGGGTTTAACACGTGAGGAATTAGCTTCGGGAAGTGAAACGATTTTCATATTCCTTTTATGTTTAGTTTTCGTTTATTTCTTACTGAGTGCACAATACGAAAGTTATATTTTGCCATTTGCGGTATTATTTTCAATTCCGTTTGGATTAGCAGGAGCATATTTGTTCTCGATTATTTTCAAATTGAATAGTAACATTTACCTGCAGATTTCCTTAATCATGCTTATCGGACTTCTGGCGAAGAACGGTATTTTGATTGTCGAATTTGCTTTGGATAGAAGAAGAAAAGGACTTCCGATTGTGCAAGCGGCAATTGATGGAGCAGTAGCGCGTTTACGTCCAATTTTGATGACTTCGTTTGCCTTTATTTTAGGATTAGTTCCGTTAATGTTTGCTTCTGGAGCAGGTGCTGTCGGTAATAAATCTATTGGTACTGGTGCCGTTGGAGGTATGTTAATCGGAACGATTTTAGGGGTATTTGTTATTCCGGTTCTGTTTATCATTTTCCAAACTTTACAAGAAAAAGTAAGCGGTCCTGCAAAAGAAGGTTATGATGATGAAGACGACGATGAAGACGAAATTCATTTAATAGAAGCTCACAAAGAGTAAAATTTAATTACAAGAAAAATGACGAATAGTTCAAATAAATATATTTTACTGGTAATGACAGCCGCACTTATTAGTGCGTGCTCTGTTACCAAGAAATACGAACGTCCCACAACATTAAAAACAGACCAATTGTATCGTGATCAGTCGACAACCGATTCGACAACAATTGCAGATATGCCTTGGAATACTGTTTTTAAAGATGAAAAGCTGAATGCATTAATTCAAAAAGGTTTAGAACAAAACTTGAATCTGAAAAATGCAATTGAGAACATTGTTCAGGCAAGAGCCTCTTTGCGTCAGAGTAAATTGGCTTATTATCCAAGCTTGCAATTGGATGCCAATGTAACGCATAACAAACAATCTCAGGCAGGATTAAACTTTCCGGCAGGAATCAACATTAATACCTTAACTACAACTTACAAATTAGGCGTAAGCAGTTCTTGGGAGATTGATGTTTGGGGAAAATTAAGCAGTTCTAAAAGAGCAGCTTTAGCAACCTATTTAGCTTCTGATGCTGCAAAGCAAGCAGTTCAAACGCAATTGATTGCCGATATTGCCAATAATTACTTCTTGCTTTTATCTTATGATGAATCGTTAAAAATCACGGAAGAAACATTAAAAAGCCGTATCGAAAATGTTGAAACCATCAAAGCTTTAAAAGAAGGAGCAATTGTAACGGGTGCAGCTGTTGTTCAAAGTGAAGCCAATCAGCATGCAGCAGAAGTTTTAATTCCAGACTTGAAGCAAAGCATTCGTGAAACCGAAAATGCTTTAAATATTTTGCTTGGACAAGGGCCTGGACCAATTGATAGAGGAGTTCTAGGAACACAGATTATTCCTGAAAAAATCGCAATCGGAATGCCTGCGCAGCTATTAAATAATCGTCCAGATGTCCGTCAAGCGGAATTTAATTTCAGAGTCGCTTTTGAATCGACTAATTTGGCTAAAACGTATTTTTATCCAAGTCTGACGCTTACAGCAAGCACAGGATTTTCAAATTTAGAATTGAATGATTTCTTCAGCCATTCTATCTTTTATTCGATTATTGGAGGATTAACACAGCCTTTATTCAATAACGGCTTAAATAAAATGAGATTGACTACAGCTCAGTCGCAACAATTACAAGCATATAATAATTTCCAGCAAAGTCTTTTAGTGGCAGGTCAGGAAGTTTCAAATGCCTTGTATGCGTACCAAATGGCTGTTGAAAAAGAAGATTCTAGAGCCAAACAAATTGCAGCTTTAGAAAAAGCAGTAGACTTTACACAAGAACTTTTAGAATATAGTTCTGCAACTAACTATACAGATGTACTTACATCGCAACAAAACCTTTTAGCGGCGCAATTAAACGGCGTAAATGATAACCTACAAAAATTGCAAGCTGTTATTAATTTGTACAGAGCGTTGGGTGGTGGTTGGAAATAATTGTTTATAATGATAAAAACCGTCTCAAAACCTGAGACGGTTTTTTGAAAAGTACATCGTTCAAAAAGCGCTATTCGTCGATTAGTTTCGTAATTTTGTATAATGAATGCTTGAAACACAAATCTTTGGCATTAATTTCGATTAATATCCACTACAGTTAACATTTAAATTCTAAAGACATGAAAAAGTTAATATTCGCCTCAGTGCTTTTTATGAGTGCATTTTTTGCTCAAGCTCAAGTATCAGTAAATGTAAATATTGGTACTCCTCCAAATTGGGGACCGCAAGGTTACGACAACAGCAGATACTATTATTTGCCAGATATCGATGTGTATTATGATATAAATCAAAGCGTATTTATTTATGCCAATAGCGGAAAATGGATTCGTGAAAGAAGACTTCCGTCTATATATAGAAACTATGATTTGTATTCAGGATATAAAGTAGTTTTGACTGATTATAGAGGAAATTCTCCTTATTACTATCATTCAAAACATAGAGCTGAATATCCGAAAGGTTACCATGGAAAACCTCAAAAAAATAGAGGTGAAAAGCCAAAAGGAAACAACGGAAACCACTACGGAAATGATAAAGGAAATAGTGGGAACAATGGCAACGGAAACAGCCAAGGAAAGAATAAGTCAGACAAGAACCACGATCACGGTAATGGCAAACACCATTAATAAACATGACTAAAAGAAAACGCCTCCAATTGGAGGCGTTTTTGATTTTATGTCATAAGAAAATAGAAAATAGAAAATAGAAAATAGAAAATAGAATATAGAATATAGAATATAGAATATAGAATATAGAATATAGAATATAGAATATAGAATGTATCGATTATGTATTTCAAATATAGCCCGCGGTTTCAACCGCGGGGAACGTATTGTGATGATATTGTATCGCTCCGCCATTGCTACAAATATTTCGCTCCTCCAGAGCTTTTTTCTTGCGTTGGGAATTTTTTGCTACAAATATTTCGCTCCTCCGGAGCTTTTTTCATGCGTTGGGAATTTTTTGCTACAAATATTTCGCTCCTCTGGAGTTTTTTTCATGCGTTGGGAATTTTTTGCTACAAATATTTCGGTCCTCTGGAGCTTTTTTCTTGCGTTGGAATTTTTTGCTATAAATATTTCGCTCCGCCAGAGCTTTTGCATTTTATTTGCTAATTCATAGCTAAAATGAATTGCCTCCAGCTTTAGCTGGAGGTTACTAGATTCTACATTTATTGGCTTTAGCCAAACTAGGCGCAAAAGTTTGGCTAAAGCCTTTTATTCCCAATAAACAAAAAAACTCCAGCTAAAGCTGGAGGCAATTGATATTTTAAAAATAAAAATTCGTGTTAATTCGTGCAATTGCTTCGCCTGCTCGCTATCGCTCGGGTAGTGGCTAAAAAAAATCTTTTTAATCCAAATAATCTGTGGCTAAAAAACTATTCAGAAACCGTTTTTACCTTATGCCCAATAGCCCCAAAAGAAAGAATAATCAAAAAGCAGATTAATGGAATAATATATCCCGACTGAATATCATCATGATTCATATCAATCAAAGTTCCCATTCCATAAGGAATAATAGCACCACCAACAATTGACATTACCAACCAAGAAGAACCTGTTTCTGTATTAGATTTCAAGCCTTTAATTCCTAAAGAAAAAATAGTTGGAAACATAATTGACATAAAGAACCCGATTCCTCCTAGAGCATAAATAACCACAATTCCAGAACCGTAAATGGCAACTAAACATAATAAAACACTCATTACGCAGTAGATCGACAATAAAACATAATCTTTTACAAAACGCAAAAAGAAAGTTCCAATGAAACGCCCTGCCATGAAAAGGAAACCATAGATTCCTAAATAATATCCAGCAGTTTTTTCGTCTAATCCAGCGCCTTGCTGTGCAATTCTGATGAAGAAACTTGTAATGCAAACTTGCGCACCCACATAGAAAAACTGAGCCACAACGCCCCAGCTTAAATGTCTAAATTTTAAAACAGAGAAGAATCCAGGTTTGATTTCAGCTTCAGCATGAGTTGCTTTCATTGAAGGCAATTGTACGAAGTAAAATATAATAGCAACTAAAACTAAGATGCTTCCTAAAACAATATAAGGCATTTTTACAGAAGCTGCTTCGCCTAATAAATAAGCCGCTTTTTCGGCCTCAGGCATTGCTGCCATTTGTTCTGGCGTATGATTGGTTCCTGAAAGAATAAATAACGAACCTACTATTGGAGCAACCATTGCGGCCAATCCGTTGAACGAAGCTGCTAAATTCAATCTTTTAGAAGAAGATTCTGCTGGTCCTAAAATCGCTGCGTATGGATTCGCACTTGTTTCTAAAATAGTTAAACCGCATCCAATTACAAAAAGGGCAAACAAAAATAATTCGTAAGTTCTGGTATTAGCCGCCGGAACGAACAAAAAAGCTCCTACTGCAAAAACTAATAAACCTGTTATAATACTGTTTTTATAACCAAATCTTTTAATCAGCATTCCCGCAGGAATCGCCATAATAAAATAAGCAAAAAATACAGAAGTATCAATTAAAGTAGATTGACGATTGTTTAATTCGCAGGCTTTCTTTAAGTGAGGAATCAAAACTGAATCTAAGTTGTGGGCCATTCCCCACAGAAAAAATAGGCATGTAACGAGGATAAAAGGCAAAAGATATTGCTTTTGATTTCCGCCTTCTGTTGGCACTTCATGTTGATCGCCGGCTTGGTTTGTAATTTGCATTTAGATAGTTTTTTAGTTGTTTTTTAAAGGTTCAGAGGTTCAAAGTGGCAAAGGTTCAAAGTGAAGAAACCTCTGTTCCTTTTCGCCTTTGAACCTTTGTCCCTTGAAGAAAATTATTTTTTCTTCACTAAAAGTAAGTGATCACATACCAAAACGACTTCACCGCGTTGGTTAATGATCTCTACATGTTCTGTTACAGTTCCCATTTCTGGATTTTTGGCTTCTCCTTTTTCAGAAATCGTAATTTCAGAATGAATGGTGTCGCCGATATGAACTGGTTTTACAAAACGCATTTTATCGTAACCTCTAGAAAAAGCTTCAGGATTTATTTCAGAAGCGGTTAATCCGATTCCGATAGCGAAAACCATGGTTCCGTGCGCAATTCTTTGTCCGAATGGCTGAGTTTTGCACCATTCTTCGTCCATGTGGTGTGGGAAGAAATCTCCAGTGTGTCCGGCGTGAACCACGAAGTCCGTTTCTGTTATTGTTCTGCCTAAAGTTACTCGTTTGTCGTCGATTTGGTAATCTTCGAAAAAAGTCGATTTAAAATACATAATCTTGATATTTTTATCTGTCTTGCTCGTTCAAATCACTGTTAAAATCACGGTTGTTTGAAAGAGGACTTAATTTTTGTTTTTTGGTTTTGAAATATAGTGTTTTAATTACACTTCATCAAAAGAAATTCCACCGTTTTTACTACTCGCATAGCAAGCTTCTACAACTTTCATCGTGCCTAAAACATCTTGAACGCTGGCAGACAATTTTGAGTCAGAACCCTCTTTGTAACGCATCAGATTGGACATTGCACCAATAAAAGCTTCTGGAAACCACGAACCTTCTAGTTTTACTTCTGTCCATTCGTATTCATTTTCATTATCTTTTTTTGGCAAAGCGTACTCAAAAACATCGGGAAGACCGTCAGGATAGTTCATCAACAATCCCATTTTTGCTTTAACAGCGCCTTTTGTTCCTTCCCATTTGATGTAACTTTCTTCATGTTTTGGACCAAAATGATGATCGTGATTGGTATTGATTACCACGTGCATATTCTCGCCATAATCTAAAATAATAGTAGATCGGCTTGATGATAATTTTTTAAGCGGATGTTTGGCTGTTTTAGCATAAACGCTTTTAGGATTTCCCAGAAAAGATCGAATGCAGTCAATATAATGAACGCTATGGAAAAGAATCTCCAATCTCGGATGTTCTTTAATTAAAGGAAACAATTCCCAAGGTGTATTTACGGTAACTTTAAATTCTAAATCATATAATTCGCCAATAATTCCCTGATCGATTAAATATCTGGCAGCACTTACAAATGAAGCAAAACGCAATTGGAAATTGATGGCAGCGACAAGATTTTTTCTTTCACAAACCGCTACAATTTCACGTGCTTGAGCTAAATCATTTCCCATTGGTTTCTGAATCAAAACCGCAGCTCCATCAGGCAATTGTTCTAGAATTTCAATATATTGATCTGGTAAAACCGTAATGTCGTAAACAGCATTTGATGGTGCATTTTTAACAGCATCGGCAACATTTTCAAAAACATGATCGATTTTAAATTGTTTTTGTAAATCGTATGCTTTCGAAATTGTTCTGTTGGTAATACCAAAAACTTTAAAACCAGCCATTTCATAAGCAGGAAGATGCGCATCTTTTACAATACCGCTTGCTCCAATAATTACAATGGGCTGTTCTGTTTGGGGAAGTAAAGGTTTATAGGGAATATTCATTTTTTCTATATTTTGAAATTAAGTTTGCCAAATTTAATTTTTGACAGAACTGTGTAATGTTGTTCCTTGACTTAGTTTTTTTATTTTCTTTTGAGTTTCTTCTAAAAGTGTTTCAGAAGCAGTATCAGTTTCAATAGCTTTTAAAACAGCGCCGTCAATCAGTTCAGCTACTTTTGGCCAAATTGGGGTTTGAGGCAATGTTAATGCATTTTCATGAAGCATTTCCAGTTTATGATAAAATGGAATTAAAGTATTGATTTCTTCGTCTTTCCAAGTTGATTTTCGGCATCCAATACCGCCTTCAGTAGTTAATAATTTATCGCTTTCAGGCGTTGTTGCAAAACGTAAAAAATCGTAAGCCAGCTTTTGGTGTTTGCTTCCAGAACCAATAGTATAAAGCCAATACACATTCAAAGAAGCTGTTTTGTGACCTGGATCAGATGGAAGAGAAGTGATGTCGATTTTTCCTTTCACTTTCGATTCTTCAATTACTTCTGCCATAGAAGCAAATCCGAACCAGTTGATGGCCATTGCTGCTTGTCCTTCGGCGAAAGCCAAACCTGCTTCAACCGAACCAAATTCTCTTGATTTTGGATGAACAGCATTTTTGTCATTGACCATTTTACGATAAAAGTCCAACGCTTTTATTGCTGCTTCGTTATGAATGTCAATCTGATTTTTTTTGTTTAATAAAGAACCGCCGCGCGTCCATAACTGAAGACAGAAGTCAAAAACCATATTATGTCCGTCTGGATAATTGGCAAAAACAGCACCGTATAAATTTTGTTCGGGACGATTAAAAAATGTGGCAATTTGGGCGAATTCCTGCCATGTTTTTGGTGTAGCAAGTTCGTAACCAAACTGTTTTTTAAAATTCTCTTTTTCTGTTTCGTTTTCGAATAAATCTTTTCTGTAAATCAAGCATTCTGGACCATCGTGAAAAGGAAGCCCGAAAATGCCATTACTTAGTTTTTGTAAATGCAAAAGCGATTTATGCCACCCAAAAGGATAATTTTCTGGCGGATTTTCTCCAATTAATGGAAATAAATTAAGAACCGCATTTTCGTTTACAGCATCAAAAATCCAATCGGTATTGATATGAGCAATATCCCATTTTCCTTCTTTTAAACCTTTTTCAGAAATGGTAGTTTCGTACAAATCATGAAGTTCTAAGGCAACCATTTCTGCTTCCATTTTTATATTGTTTCGAAGTGAAAATGCATCCCATAATTTTCGAAGTGTACTTTCGAAAGGATCGAATTTACGAACGGCGATTCTAATTTTTTCCATTAACAGTCAATAAATTCTTTAATAATTTTCTCGTTGTCCTGACCCAGTTTCGGAGAACCTTTTCCAGAAGTCAGATATTCGCCGTCGATTTTTATCGGACAGCGTGTTGTTTTATAAGTGTAGCCGTCCAACATTTCGACTTGCTGGGTGAAATTCAAAACCTTAAATCCATCTTCGGCAAATAACTGCTGATAGTTTAAAACTCCTGCGCACCAAATGTCAGCTGGTTCTAAAATATCCAACCAAAACTGCGTTTCCTGCGTTTGCAGATGATCGGCAAGAATATTTTTGATTTCGTCTCTAAGCGTAAATTTATTTTCAGGGAAAGCTAATAAAGCATCACATTTTAGCAAAGAAGCCAAAACAGGAATTGATCCCATTGCTAAAGCTAAATAGCCATTTTTGGTTTTGTAAATTCCGTATGGCGCGCCTAAATAAGCGTGTGCATTATTGGTTTTAGTTCGAACAGGTAACTCTCCTCCATCATTAAAATATGTCGTAATTGTTTCAAATTGAAAATCAAACGCCGATTCCAGCATACTCACTTGAATTTGTGCACCAATATTATGCGTTGCTTTTCTATATAAAGCGGCCAGAATTCCTTGCGCTAAATGCGCGCCCGCAAGCATATCTACAATCGACAATCCCATTGGAACTGGACCGTCTTCTTGATTGCCACTCAGCCAAGTTAAAGCAGTTAAAGATTGTAAAAGCAAATCTTGCCCTGGTAAATCTTTCAAATCTGGATGCTCTCCAAAACCTGAAATTGACCCATAAATTACATTTGGATTAATGCTTTTTACGTCATCATAACTCAAACCAATGCGTTCCATAACTCCGGGTCTGAAATTATGCATGACAACATCAGCTTTGGCTAATAATTTTTTTAGTTTTTGAAGCTCTTCTGGTTGTTTAAAATCAATTGCAAAAGATTCTTTGTTTCTGTTGATGGTATGAAAAACCGACGATTCGCCGTTCATAATCAAATCAGAAGTATATAAAGTACGGCAGATATCTCCCGTTCCCGGTTTTTCAATTTTTATCACGCGCGCTCCTAAATCTGCCAAACGCAAACTCGCCGACGGACCCGAAAGAAACTGACTGAAATCTACAATTAAATAATCTTCTAATGGTTTCATTTTTTTATTTGTTTAACCGTTTAATCGGTTATTTGTTTAATCGTTTTCATTCAACAATTAAAATCTAATTTGATCTGCTAAAATCTTTTTGAATCTGCGTGAAATACTTTTTGCGCAAAGATATTTTCACGCAGATTTGTACAGATTAAAGCAGATTTTCACAGATTTTAATTTAAGCTGTTGCGTATTATCTTGCTTGAATAAACTCTTCGTGTATACTTAAATTATCCTGACCTACTTTTGGAGCTGCTTTTTCGCTTAACAGAATTTCTCCATCCAATTGTATCGGACTTCTGGTGGTTACCAAAGTTTCGCCTTCGGTATTTTTCACGGTTTGTTTCAGCTGTAATTCAGTTACAAAGGGCTGATTGTCCAGTTCTTCGTAATTGAAAACTTTGCCGCACCAAATACCTTCTTTCTGTAATATTTCAATCCAATAATCAGATGTTTGGGTTTTAATTCTTTCACTCAAAATCGTTCTGATTTCATCTCTTTTTTCAAACCAAAGGTGTTTATCAGCGAAAGCGTTTAAATCTAAACCTAATGTTTTTCCAATGAAAAGTAAATCGCCCATTGCAAGAGATAAATAACCGTCTTGCGTTTGATAAACTCCGTAAGGCGCACTTAAAAAAGCATGTGCACTTCCTTTAATATCACCACGTTCAGGCAATTGACCGCCATCATTTAAGAAAGAAGTAATCGCTTCAAACTGCACATCTAGAATCGATTCCAGTAAACTGACTTCAACCAAAACGCCTTTTTTAGTTTTGGCTCTTTTTAGAAGCGCTGCTAAAATTCCTTGTACAAAATGATTGCCACACATTAAATCGGCTACAGCCAAACCAAAAGGAACTGGGCCTTGGCTTTTACGTCCGCTCAACCAGCTTAAACCAGAAAGCGATTGTAATAATAAATCTTGTCCGGGTTTTTTTGCCCACGGCCCTTCATTTCCGTAACCTGTAATGGTTCCGTAAATAAGCTGCGGATTTATAGAAAGCGTATTTTCAAAATCTAAACCGATTTTTTCCATCACTCCAGGTCTGAAATTATGTGTCATAATATCAGCCTTTTCGATTAGTTTTTTAATTAAAACCAAATCGTCAGGGTTTTTCAAATCGGCTGCAAAAGATTCTTTGTTTCTATTAATCGTATGAAAAAGTAAACTGCTATCGTCTACAAATAAATCTTTGATGCTCAATTGTCTGCAGGCTTCACCTTTTACAGGACGCTCAATTTTGATAACGCGTGCGCCCAAGTCGGCTAGTTTTAATCCTGCCGAAGGTCCTGCTAAAAACTGGCAGAATTCCAGAACAACTAATCCTTCTAAAGGTCTCATACGGTCTGGATTTTTAGAGATTCCGCGTAAAGCGAATTCATTTCTTCCAATACTTTTAATTCGTCTCCGCCGTTCATCAAATAATTACGAACCACATCTCCCGCATGATCTTGGAAATACATGTGTCCATAATATCTTGGACGAAGGAAAGCGCGTTCTAAAGCGGGAAGTGTATTTTTGAAATAATCGTGTGTCACGCCATTAATTCTTTCGCTTTTCCAAGCTTGCAAATGACCCGGTTGACCGCCATTATCGGTATAAATATTTTGCTGAACTTGTGATGAACACGTAAATTCAGCATATTTTATGGCTGTTTCAATATGTTCGCTGAATGAAGAAACTGCTAATCCAGTTCCGCCCAAAGAAGAAATCATTGGATTCTCATTCAATTTTACTAAATCATAAAAATGTAAAAGATTTTGGCTGTAGCCAACGCGAGAATAATTAGAATAACCATAAGCAAACGGGCAATACGCAATTTCGTTTGAATTGACCATTGCTTCGTAAACCTGGATTGGATTACGATCAAAGTTAGCTGGATCAATCAACTGCGCCAGTTCTCTAAACATTTGAAGCGCTTTGATTCCTGTAGTTTCAGAAATCACTTTTTCTTCCGAAAGAAAAGGAGCTTCACCCAAACTGCAGCAAAACATATAAAAACTCATTAAAACATCTACTGGAATTCCGGCAAAAGCGACTAAGCCTTTTTTGGCTAATGCCAATAAATCATCATAAGTCTTAGGAACTTCTAAATTATTTTTTTCTAAAAGATCCAATCGGGCAGAGGCAACCGGAGTTGCAGCATCGATAGGAAGCGCCCATAATTTGTCGTGAAAAACATAACTTCCGTACGATTTTCCAACAGTATTATTTTCTTGATCTTTAATATATTCGTTTGATAAATAATCAGATAACGGAAGAATCGCTTTGGTCTGCGCTCCAAAACCTGTCCAAGGATGATCGATTACCAATAAATCAAATCTTTTGGCTAAGTCTTCGATAGAGGCATCTGCAAATTCTTGTAAGCTTCTTTTCTCCCAAGAAATTTCAACATCAGGATGTAGTTCTGTAAAACGCTGTGATGTGGCAACCATTGGTAGTAAACCTCTTGTATGATTCCAAGTTATGCCTTTTAATTTTATCATTTTTATATAGGAATTTTAGGTAGTGAAATCGTTTGAAAGAATAAATGTAAAAAATACAATTACAAAAGTAGAAATAAGATTTAAATGAACAAGAAATCCTTTATTTATTAAAGAATCTTTTTGCATAATAGGAGAATTAGTGATATAATTTTTACAAACCGTTTAAAAAATGTTATAAAAATTTAAAGTTTAGTTATTTTAAGAATAGGAAAATGAAATATATCTCGGATATTAATTTTTAAAAAGTATTTTTGTAATTGTGTTTTTTACATTTATTAATTCTGCTTTGCTTTTTATAAAGGATTTTGAATGAATAAGAAGTAGAATTTCTAAGATGATTATGCAATTGATGGATACCTTTCATCAGAAAAAATAAACTAACAATTAAAAATATACGATTATGAAATTAATACGTTTTGGAGAAATCGGAAAAGAGAAACCTGGAGTTTTGATTGGAGAAAAGAGATATGATGTTTCTTCGATTGTAACCGATTTTAACGAAAGTTTTTTTGAAGAAAACGGATTAGAAAAATTAGAAAAAGCATTAGAAAGTAACCCGACTTTGCCAGAAGTTGATGCTTCGGTACGATTGGGTTCGCCAGTAGCAAGACCTTCCAAAATTATCTGCATTGGATTAAATTATATTGATCACTGTAAAGAAACAAACGCTCCGATTCCGACAGAACCAATTATTTTCTTTAAATCGACAACTTCTTTGTGTGGGCCAGATGATGATTTGATTATTCCAAAAAATAGCGAAAAAACCGACTGGGAAGTTGAATTGGCTTTTGTTGTGGGTAAAAAAGCAAGTTATGTTGAAGAAGCGGAAGCTTTAAATTACGTTGCGGGTTATGCTTTATTAAATGATTATAGTGAAAGAGCATTTCAATTAGAGCGTGGCGGACAATGGGCAAAAGGAAAAGGAAGCGACACTTTTGCACCTCTTGGCCCATTTTTGGCGACAAAAGAGGAAATTGCCGATGTTGACAATTTAAAGATGTGGCTGACGGTAAATGGTAAAAAATACCAAGACAGTAATACACTAAATCTAGTTTTCAAAATTCCTTATCTGGTACATTATTTAAGTCAGTTTATGACTTTGCTTCCAGGTGATATTATCAGCACAGGAACGCCTCCTGGAGTTGGTTTAGGAATCAAACCAGATCCGATTTACATTAAAGCGGGCGATGTTGTGGAATTGGGAATTGAAGGTTTAGGAACAAGCAGACAGAAAGCCGTAGCATATCAAAAATAAAAATTAAGAAAGTATAAAATGAAATATATAGTTTGCGAAAAACCTCAGGAATTTCTATTAAAAGAAACCAGTATTCCAGAACCAAAAGAGGGTGAAGTTTTATTGAAAATTAAAAGAATCGGAATCTGCGGAACTGATATTCATGCTTTTGGGGGAACTCAGCCTTATTTTGAATATCCAAGAATTTTAGGTCACGAATTGGCTGCAGAATATGTAAAAGGAAATGCTGCGGGTTTTAAACCGGGAGATAAAGTTACGTTTATTCCGTATTTCAATTGTGGAAAATGCGTGGCTTGTAGAAACGGACTAACAAACTGCTGTGTAAATATTAAAGTTTTCGGCGTTCACATTGACGGCGGAATGGCTGAATATGTGTCGATTCCAGAACAATATTTATTGCATGGTCAAGGTTTAGATTATGATGAATTGGCTTTGGTTGAACCTTTAGCAATTGCAGCTCACGGCGTTAGAAGAGCAGCGGTTAAACCAACAGATACTGTTTTAGTAATGGGAGCAGGACCAATTGGAATAGGTTTGATTCAGTTTGCTAAAATCGCTGGAGCAAAAGTAATTGTAATGGATATCAACGATTACAGACTGAATTTCTGTAAAGAACAGTTACAAGCAGACGAAACGATTAATCCATTAAACGATGATGTTGCACAAAAATTAGCTGAATTGACAAATGGTGATATGGTAAATGTGGTAATTGATGCAACTGGAAATCAGAAAGTAATGAACAGCGCTTTTAATTATATTTCGCATGGTGGAAGATTTGTTTTGGTCGGACTTCAAAAAGGAGAATTAAGTTTTAGTCACCCCGATTTCCACAAAAGAGAATCGACTTTAATGAGCAGCCGAAATGCAACAATCGAAGATTTCGAATATGTGATGAAATGTTTGAAAGAAGGAAAAATCGATCCTAAAAAATACATTACGCACAGAACAAGTTTCTCTGAAATGATTACTGATTTTGGGAAATTGATTGATCCGAAGAATAATGTGATTAAAGCATTAATCGAAATAGAATAATTTTTTCTAACACATAGAAACATAGATTTTTATTGTGTGTAAAAGAGAATAAAAAAGAAACTAGTTTCTTAACACATAGCTATGTGTGTTAATGCAAGTGAAACGCCTTTGTGCGGTTTTTAAACTATGTTTCTATGTGTTTAAAAATAAATTTTAATACCCACAAAAATGGATTTAAACTTAAAAAATAAAATAGTTGTCGTTTCTGGTTCGGCTGGGAAAGAAGGCAGTATCGGAGAAACGATCGTAAACCGATTGGCAGATGAAGGCGCAATTCCGGTTTTAGTTGACAGAAACGCAAGAGGTTTTGAATACGTGGAAAGACTTCAGAAAAGAGGCGTTAATTCGTTATTTGTCCAGACAGACGTAACCGATCCTGTTGCAATCGAAAATGCTGTAAAGGTAATCGGAGCTAAATACGGCAGAATTGATGCCATAATTAATAATGTTGGAGTAAATGATGGCGCAGGATTAGATTCAAGCTACGAGGAATTTATGGATTCTTTGAAACTGAATGTTGTAAGTTATTTTTTATTGGCTAAATATTCACTTCCATACTTAAAAGAATCAAAAGGAAATATTTTAAATATTGGTTCAAAAGTAGCGTTAACTGGACAGGGTGGAACTTCGGGTTACGCTGCAGCGAAAGGCGGAGTTTTAGGCTTAACAAGAGAATGGGCTGTGGATTTGATTCAGTACGGAATTCGTTCGAATGCCATTATTATTGCTGAAAGTTATACGCCTGCTTACGAAGATTGGATTAAAACATTGCCAGATGGAGAGGCGGTCTTGAAAAAAATTAGTAAAACAATTCCTTTAGAAAGCCGAATGACAAAAACAGAAGAAATTGCAGATACGGCACTTTTCATCATTTCTAAAAAATCTTCGCATACTACAGGACAATTTGTTTTTGTGGATGGAGGTTATGTACATTTAGACCGCGCTTTAATCAGCGATGTTAATTAAAAAGTTATGAGTAAAAGAATAGATTCCCATCAGCATTTTTGGAAGTTTGATCCCGTTAGAGATAGCTGGATTGATGAAACAATGCAGAATATTCAAAGAGATTTTCTTCCCGAAGATTTGCAACCATTATTAAAAGAAAACCAGTTTGAAGGCTGTGTTGCAGTTCAAGCAAGCCAGTCAGAAGAGGAAACTCATTTTTTATTGGATTTAGCTTCTAAAAATGATTTCATGAAAGGAGTTGTCGGTTGGATCGATTTACGAAATGAAAACATTGGAGAACGTTTGCAATTCTTTTCAGATCAAAAAAAACTGAAAGGTTTTAGACACGTAGTTCAAGGCGAAGCTGATGATTTTATGTTTGGAAAGGAATTTAGAAGAGGAATTTCAGCTTTAAAATCCTTCAATTATACTTATGATATTTTAATTTTTGAACGTCAATTACCAGCAGCATTAAGTTTGGTAAAAGATTTTCCAAATCAAAAGTTTGTAATCGATCATATTGCAAAACCAGATATTAAATCGGGAAATATTGATTCTTGGAAAAAAGGCATTGAAGAAATTGCAAAATACGATAATGTTTGGTGTAAAATCTCAGGAATGGTAACAGAAGCCGACTGGAAAAACTGGAAACCAGAAGATTTGAAACCATATTTAGATGTAATTTTTGAAAACTTCTCTACTGATAAATTAATGTATGGTTCAGATTGGCCAGTTCTTAATGTAGCTTCTGATTATCATGAAGTAGTAAAGACTTTAGAAGATTATATTTCGAAGTTTTCTGTTGAAGACCAGAATAAGATTTGGTTTGAGAATGCGAATGGTTTTTATGAATTATAAGTTATGAATTATAAGTTATAAGTTATGAGTTATGAGTTATGAGTTATGAGTTATGAGTTATGAGTTATGAGTTATGAGTTATGAGTTATGAGTTATGAGTTATGAGTTGTGAGTTATGAGTTGTGAGTTGTGAGTTGTGAGTTCGCTCATAGATTATAAGAGCCTGAAAGGCTCACATCATGAAACACTGGGCAATGCCCAGTGACAGCAGATGGGCATACGTAATAAAGCCCTGAAAGGGCGTAAGCATTAATCGTCATAAATTGCTTACGCCCTTTCAGGGCTTTATGATGCAGGTCTATATCACTTCATAGGGCGTTGCCCTATTGTGATGCTTTGAGGCCTTTGGCCTCTTATTAAAATGGTTAAAATATAGCCCGTGGTTTCAACCACGGGGACACAATGCGAGAAATGCAATACGTGTGACAATATTACGTCCCGTGGTTGAAACCATGGGCTATGTTTTGAAATTTGGAATTTGAAAATTTCGAATTAAAACTTAACCGCTTTTTTAGGAACGTTTTTATCAATAGTTGTCGTCTTAGAAAAATTAGCAGAAGAACCACTTAAATCAATATTCTTACTTGCTTCACCATTAATAGTAATTGCGTTTGAAGACGAAGGATTAAACTCGATATTTTTCAGCGAAAGGTTTTTAGTATTGTAAATTTCGAAAGCATTTTTAGCCTCAATATCCAATTGTGCGTTGCTGATTTTAATTCCATTAGCATCAATTATTGAGAAACCTTTTTGTGCTTTCGCAATAAGATTTGTGATTTCAATATTTTCCAAATTCATTTCAGGAAGACCTTGTAAAAATACCGCTTGCTGAGCGCCTTTAATTGTGATATTTTTGATTACAATGTTTTTAAATTGAGGCGTTTCTTCGTTTACGGGAATTGCTTTTGAGCTAACGGTATTTCCACCTTCTGCTAAAGTTTCAGCAATAGATTTTCCTCCATAATACAAATCAAACGAAATTGCCTGAGATGGAATATCAGTCATAAAAACATCTGAGATGTAAATGTTTTCTACAACACCGCCACGCCCGCGAGTACTCTTGAAACGAAGTCCGACATCAGTTCCCATAAAAGTACAGTTAGAGACGTGAAGGTTTTTTACTCCTCCAGACATTTCGCTTCCAACCGTTACACCGCCATGACCGTGATACACGATATTATTTTTTACAATAATATTTTCGCAAGGAACACCTCTGTCACGTCCGTCTTTATCTTTTCCAGATTTAATGCAGATTGCATCATCACCCACATCAAAACTTGAGTTTTCAATCACTACATTTTTACAAGATTCCACATCAAGTCCGTCACCATTTTGAGAAAACCACGGATTGCGAACGGTTATATTTCTAACAATTAAATCTTCAATTAATAACGGGTGAATATTCCACGCAGGAGAATTTTGAAAAACAGGTCCGTCAAACAGTACTCTTTTACTATTTTGAATGCTAACCAAAACCGGGCGTAAAAAATCGTGAATGGCTTCAAAATCTTCTTTGTTTTTCAGGTCATGACGAATATTTTGATCCGCGCCTTTAGCACCTTTCAAATATTGTTCAGACGGATACCAACTATCTTTCTTTTCATTTAAAACCCCGCCAGAAGCTACAAATTTCTTCCATTGCTCGTCTGTTAGTTTGCTCTTTTTAACTTGTCTCCAAGCTTCGCCAGAACCATCCCAAACGCCATTTCCAGTAAAAGCTATGTTCTCTAGGTTTTTCCCATAAATAGGAGAGATGCATCGCCAAGTATTTATACCTTCAAAACTGGTTTCGATTATTGGATATAAAGATTTATCGGTGCTGAATTTGATTAATGCGCCTCTTTCTGCATGAAGTTCAATATTACTTTTTAAAATGATTGGACCCGTGAGCCAAATTCCAGGTGGAATAATCAGTTTTCCACCGCCTTTTTTAGAAAGTGCATCAATAGCATCTGCAAAAGCTTTTGTATTTAAAACATAACCACCATTTACAGCTCCAAAGTCTTTTAGATTCACACTGTACTGCGGAATTACAGGCTCTTGAACTTCAGCCATTTTAAACTCAATATTTTTATACGTATCAGCAGATTTTTGTGCAGAAACTGTATTGAAACTCAAAGCAAAAGAGGCGAGAGCAATACATAAAAGTTTTTTTCGGTTAGTTTTCATTCTTATTCTATTATAGTTAAAAGTCTTTTTTGAGAAATCGATTCACTATTAATTCAATTTTTTATTAATGAAATTTTTATTCAATAAATAAAATTACTGTTTTTTAATTTGAAATATTTAATGTAATCGATTACACAAATCTATTAAAAAAATAATATGAAATGACAGTTTTAGTGAGTTTATCACAGATTTTTTATGAATTTAACTTTTTTTGATTCGGAAATGAAAGGATAATTAAAAGCCGAATTTTCGAAATGAATGTCTTGAAGTCAATATTACAGGAGGGTACAGGATGCTTGTAATTTTATATTCTTTTAAATTGTCCCTGTTATTTGGTAAAAGTGTTAAAAATACAATTATTTGTAAAAATTATAGCGCTTTAAATAAATGCCTCGTAATTTTAGCTCAAGAAAAAAATCAATACTATAAATAATGCGTTTAATTCCTTTCAACAAATTACTAGTCGTTTTTTTACTGGTATTCACAATTTCTGCAAGTGGTGCTGAAATCTGGGTTTCACCATCAGGAAAAGATTCGAACATCGGAACAAAATCAAATCCGTTGGCAACAGTTCACATGGCAATGCGAAAAGCCAGAGAACTTCGTCGTTTAAAAGATCCATCTATAAAAGACGGAATCCGAATCATAGTAATGAACGGAACATATTATTTAAACGAACCATTATTTGTGCGTCCTGAAGATTCGGGAACAGCAGAAAGTCCGACAACTATTGAAGCCGATGTAAATGCAAGACCAATTATAAACGGTGGAATCGAAATTAAAAACTGGACAAAATCGACAACGGTTATTAACGGACTTAAAAAAGGTGCCGTTTGGGTGGCAGATGCTCCTAAAAAAGGAGGAAGTCTGATTGATTACAGACAATTGTGGGTAAATGGAAAAAAAGCCGTTAGAGCCAAAAATACTGCGGGAGCTACAATGGAGCGTATTTTATCATGGAATCACGAGGAACAAACCTGTTGGATTCCGTTTAAAGATAAATCGGTTAAGTTTGAACCGGGAATGGAAATGTTTATTGTGCAATGGTGGTCGAATGCCAACTTGCGTATTAAAAATATTGAAGTTCAAAAAGATAGTGCAAAACTTTCTTTTGAAGAACCAGAAAGCCGTATTCAAAGTGAGCACCCGTGGCCTGCACCGTGGATTTCTAAAAACAACGGAAATTCGGCTTATTTCTTAAATAATGCTTTTTCACTTTTAAACGAACCAGGAGAATGGTATTTAGACAAAAAAAATGCTAAAATCTATTATATTCCTGGAGATGGGGAAGAGATTAATTCGGTTACCGTTACGGCTCCAGTTTTAGAAAATTTGGTTGAAGTAAAAGGAACAATTGATTCACCTGTACATCATTTTCGATTTAAAGGAATTTCGTTTCAATACAGCAATTGGCTTCGTCCTTCACAGCAAGGTCACGTTCCGTTGCAATCTGGTTTGTATTTGTTAGACGCTTATAAATTGAAAGTTCCTGGAACACCAAATCAGGCGAATTTAGAAAATCAGGCTTGGGTTGGAAGACCTCGTGCTGCGGTTGAAGTTAATTATGCCAATAATATTCAGTTTGAATCTTGTCGTTTTGAACATTTGGCTTCAACTGGTTTGGATTTAAATAAAGGAACAAATCACAATACTGTAAAAGGAAATTTATTTAAAGATATTGGCGGAAGCGCCATAAACGTTGGGATTTTCTCTGAAGAAGCTTTTGAAGCGCATTTGCCTTTAATCATAAAAGATGAAAGAGAAATGTGTTCTGATGAAGTGATTTCAGATAATTTAATCACCAACGTAACCAATGAAGATTGGGGAACTTTGGGAATTAGCGCAGGTTTTGTTAGAAACATCACAATTGAACACAACGAAATTTCGGATGTATCGTATTCCGGAATGGCAATGGGCTGGGGTTGGACGCATACGCCAAACGTGATGCAGAACAATAAAATTCTGGGAAATAAAATTCATCATTATGCCAAACATTTACATGATGTTGCAGGAATTTACACGCTTTCGGCTCAGCCAAACAGCCGAATCGAAGAAAATTATATAGACAAAGTTTACAATAGTCCGTATGCACACGATCCGTTTTTATGGCTGTATTTGTATACCGATGAAGGAAGCGAAGGTTTTACCATTAAAAACAATTGGATTGCCGAGAAGAAAATCCTTAAAAACCATAACGGTCCAAAAGGCAATATCTGGGAACACAATGATCCGTATGTAAGTTCTAAAATTAAAAACGCTGCAGGAATCAGAGCGCCTTATAAAGATTTAGAAAAAGAAGTTGTAATCGATGAAAAATGGGGATTGCAGGAAATGCCGAAACCGTATGCAATCGAATTGATAGGTTCTGATTTTGATATCGAGAAAATCAAATCAACTTTAACTGGATTTAGAATTGTAGGTCAGGAATTATACCAATGGAAAAATCATTTGGTGATTTACGGAAAAATGAATCAGCCCGAAAGAACAAAACGAAAACTGGCAGGCGCTTTTCCTTCTTTAGAAATTAAAATCTATGAAGATTTAGTTTACGATTTTCAAAATTTCGAAAGATGTAAAGATTCAAAACCAGCATCTGATTGGGAAAATGTGGTTTTAATGGCGAATCTTCCTGCTGACGAAAAACTGCAAAAAGAATACGTGGAATATCATAAAACACAATTCGAAAAATGGCCAGAAGTTGCCAAAGGTTTCTGTAATGCTGATTTCCAACAATTACAAGTCTTCAAAAAAGACAGACAATTGATTTTGGTAATCAGTATTCCGAAAGGAGAGAATCTAGATAAACTAAATCCGAGAACAACAGAAAATAACCCAAGAGTAGATCAATGGAACGCCTTAATGAAAAAATATCAATCTGGAATTGAAGGCACAAAACCAGACGAAACTTGGATTTTCTTGAATAAGGTTAGTGTAGAGGAGAAAAAATAGAAGAAAGAGCCAAGAAGAAAGAATCTATTAGAGAATCAAGAAAAAGAGAATCTGCTCGATCTGCTTAATCTGCGTGAAAAATAAAACTAACCTCAAAGTAGGTTTCAGAAATAATCTAAAATCTAAAATCAACAATCTAAAATAACCACACCTCATGTTAAAAATAGCCATTCTGGGACTTGGAGAAGGACGAAGCACAATGTCGGGTGCTATAGAAAGTTCAAAGTTAGAACTTGTTAAAATATGCGACCGAAACGAAGAATTGTGCAAACAACGCGCAAAAGAATTCGATTTTCATTCTTATACAACCAATTACGACGATTTATTAAACGATGATTCGATCGATATTATTGCGATTTATACGCCAGATCATCTGCATGCACAACATGTAAAACAAGCTTTATTGCACGGAAAGCATGTAGTTTGTACCAAACCGTTTATCGATGATCTTTCGGATGCCAAAGAGCTTTTAGAATTAAGCAAATCGACAGGAAAGAAAGTTTTTATTGGGCAAAGTTCTCGTTTCTTCGAACCAGCAAAAAGGCAAAGAGCCGATTATGAAGCAGGTTTAATAGGAGATTTAATTACAATTGAAGCGCAATACCATGCTGATCACAGGTGGTTTTTAAAGAAAGAATGGTCGCTTTTGCAATCGTTTAAATGGTTGTATGGAGGTTTGAGTCATCCTGTAGATTTCATTAGATGGTATTTGCCAAATATTCAGGAAGTAATGGGGTATGGAATGATCAGCAGTAACGGACAAAATGCAGGTTTGAAAAATGAAGACACGATGCATTTTATCTTTAAAGCAACTGATGGTAGAATTGCTCGTGTAAGCGGTGTTTACACTTCGCCAACTCAACCAGCGCAACGTGACAGCGGCATGAGTACGATTTTAAGAGCAGCAGAAGGGGCAAGTCAAGCTGATTATCACGAATTGCGCTATGCGATTACAGACAAAACGGGCGAAGAAAAAGTAATTACTTGGGGCGACAGTACGATAAAATATTATTTCCGTTTTGAAGGGCAAAGTCATCACGGCGGTGAATATCAGAATTATTTAGAATATTTTGTTGATAGTATCGAGCAAGGTTTTGAAGCTTATCCAAACATGGAAGAAGGGATTGAAACTGTGGCTTTGTTACAAGCAATGGATAAATCTTTGCAAACTGGAATGCCGGTTAAAATTGCCGATATTCTTAACGAGTACGGACTATGAATAGTATCTACGACAAATTAACCACGCTCGATTTTATAATTGTTGCGGGTTATTTGGTGGCTTTATTAGTCATTGGATACGTGGTAAGTATGAAACAGAGAAAGAAAAACGAAACGCTTTTTCTGGCTGGAAATTCATTAAACTGGTACAGCATTGGGTTTAATATGTGGGGAACCAACGTTGGACCTTCGTCATTATTGGCTTTTGCAAGTATTGGTTATGCTACGGGAATTGTAGCAGGAAATTTCGAATGGTACGCTTTTGTGTTTTTACTGCTCTTGGCAATGGTTTTTGCGCCAAGATATATTGCGAGTAAAGTCAGCACGATGCCCGAATATATGGGAAAACGCTACGGCGACAGTACACAGAATATTTTAGCTTGGTATGCTTTGGTAAAAATATTAGTAAGCTGGTTGTCTTTGGGATTATTCAGCGGAGGCGTTTTAGTACGTCAGATTCTCGGCATTCCGATGTGGCAGAGCGTTACCGTTTTAGTGATTTTCTCTGGGATTTTCACCTTTGCTGGAGGATTAAAAGCAATTGCAAAAGTGAATGTTTTTCAAATGATTCTGCTGATTGTCGTTTCGCTTACACTTTCCTTTTTAGGCTTGCAAAAACTAGGCGGAATAGATGTTTTAATTGCTAAAACACCTTCTAACTTTTGGAATTTAGTCCGTCCTTCAGATGATGCACATTATCCATGGCCTGCTATTTTGTTGGGATATCCTGTAGCTGCAGTTGCTTTTTTCTGTACCGATCAATCGATGGTGCAGAGTGTTTTGGGAGCTAAAAATTTGGAGCAGGGACAATTGGGAGTTAACTTTATTGGATGGTTAAAAGTTATGGCTTTGCCGTTGTTTATTCTTCCTGGAATTTTATGTTATGCTTTATATCCAGAATTAGGAAGCAATTCTGATTTGGCTTATATGACAATGGTTACCAATCTTTTTCCAAGCGGAATGAACGGTTTGGTAATCTGCGTGATGATTGCGGTTTTGGTGGGAACAATTGGTTCTTCGTTAAATGCTTTGAGCACCGTTTTCACGAATGATATTTATGTAAAGAAAATTAACCCGACGGCGACAATTCAGGATCAGATTAAAATTGGTCGTTTAACGATTGCTGCTGGATGTGTTTTTGCGATTCTGATTGCCGTTGCTATTGATAATATCAAAGGGCAAAATTTATTCAACATTTTTCAGGCGGTTTTAGGTTTCCTGGCGCCTTCATTATCTGTTGTTTTCCTTTTGAGTGTTTTCTGGAAACGCACCACCAAAAAAGCCGTAAATGCAACACTTTCTTGGGGTTCAGCTTTTAGTTTGTTTGTTGGCGTTTTGTATTTATGGATTTTCCCAGCCGATAAATATCCCGTTTGGCCTCACTTTTTATTGATTTCGTTTTACATTTTTACTACGCTTTTAATTGCAGCCGTTATTATTTCTTTAACCGATAAAAATCCTGAAGTTAATGTTTCAGATGAAACGGATATTCCTAAAACTAGTAAAAAGGTTAAGCTTTTGTTTGGTTTGTTGGGATTGACGATTTTGGTTTTGTATTTGGTTTTTAATGGGAATTAATAAATTCAAAGAATTTCAAATATAGCGCGTGGTTTCAACCACGGGGACGCAATGTATAACATTACGTTTATCAAAATACGTTTCCCGTGGTTGAAACCACGGGCTATGTTTTGAAAAAGATTATAAATAAAGCAAGGCTATTTTATAAGTTGCCTCCAGTTTTAACTGGAGGTGTATGTAATTAAGAATAGAAAAAGGCTTTAGCCAAATTTTACATATTTTGGCTAAAGCCTTTTGAGCTTTGTATTTTGTTTTCATCCCGCCTTAGTGGTACGCAATTAAAATCTTAAATTAAAAATTAAGACTTTGCGCCTTAGCGACTTTGTGGCATAAAAAAATTACTCAATCTTCTTTTTCTTCTCCAAATTAGGCAAGAACCCAGTAATAATCCCAATCAAAGGCAGAAACGCACAAATCTTAAATACATATTCTATACTTGTTGCATCGGCAATTTTTCCTAAAATAGCAGAACCTAAACCGCCCATTCCGAAAGCAAATCCGAAGAAAAGACCTGCAACTAAACCAACTTTTCCTGGCATTAATTCAGTTGCATAAACTAGAATTGCTGAGAATGCCGAAGAAAGAATCAATCCGATAATTACAGATAAAGTTCCAACCCAGAATAAAGAAACGTAAGGCAGCATCAAAGTAAACGGAGCAACACCCAAAATAGAAACCCAGATTACATATTTTCTACCGTATCGATCTCCAATTGGTCCTCCAATTAAAGTTCCTGCTGCAACAGCGCCCGAGAACAAGAATAAATATACTTGCGATTGCTGAATTGTAATGTGAAATTTATCAATCAAAAAGAAAGTATAATAACTTGTAATACTGCTCATGTAGAAATACTTAGAGAAAATCAGAACCAAAAGAATAATCAACGAAGCAATTACTCGGTTTTTAGACAAATGATGTGTCTCGATTTGATGAGAAGCTTTATTCGCATTTCTTTCAGATAAATGTGCAGTGTACCAAATCGCAATTTTATACAAAGCAAAAACACCAACTAACGCAATAATACAAAACCAAGCGATATAAGATTGTCCGTGCGGAATAACGATAAATGCGGCTAACAAAGGCCCAATAGCACTTCCTGCATTTCCTCCCAATTGAAAAATAGACTGCGCCAAACCTCTTTTTCCGCCCGAAGCCAAATGCGCGACACGAGAAGATTCAGGATGAAAAATTGAAGATCCAATTCCGATTAAACTTACTGATAATAATAAGTTGATAAAACTTGAAGCGATCGAAACAAAGAAAAGTCCAATCATTGTAAAACACATTCCAACAATAAGCGAATACGGTTTTGAGTTTTTATCGGTATACATTCCCACAAACGGCTGTAAAATAGAGGCAACCATTTGGTAAGTCAAAGTAATAATACCAATTTGAGTAAAACTTAAACTGAAATTATCTTTTAAAAGCGGATAAATTGAAGGAACAACAGCCTGTAAAAGATCATTAATTAAATGAGAAAAACTTATGATGAATAAGATCGAATAAGTGGTTTTTTTAACTATGTCAGGATTTGCTTTAATAGTGTCCATGAGATATTTTTTGATTTTTAAATTAGGTTAAAAAACAACAGCTGTATTATTTTTTGCAAAGATTAAAAGAATACTAATGTCAGAATTGCTATATTTGGACAATGAATAGTCAATATCGGACATATAGAGTAGCAACAGATTTTGGATATCAAGTAGATTCCTCAATCCCGGTTATAGGTTATACTGAAACAGTTAACAACGAAATGTGTATTTCGCACTCGCATCCAAGAGCTCAATTGATCTATGCAACTCGTGGCGTAATGAATGTTGTGGTCGGCAATAACATTTGGGTTGTAAATCCGTTGCAAGGCCTTTGGATTCCAAGCGGAGTAGAGCATCAAGTTACTTTTCAGAAAGACGTTAACTATTACAGTGTTTTTATTGATCCTTCTGCAATTGGAGGATTGCCAGAAAAGAGTTTCTCGTTTGATATTCCGATGTTTTTAAAGCAATTGGTTTTCAAAATCATTTCTTTTGGAACAAGCGGTAACTTAACAGAATCACAATTAAGAATCATTTACGTCTTTTTAGATGAACTGGCTTTAATAGTGCCAAGCGCCACTTTTTTGCCTACTACAAATGATGAAAGGCTTCAGAAAGTGGTAGAACTTTTAATGAGTGATGTTTCGAGTAAACAAACGATTGATTATTATGCCGAACTTTCTTTTATGAGTAGCCGAACTTTATCGCGATTATTCATAAAAGAATTGGGAATGAATTTCAGCGATTGGCGTACTCGATTAAAATTATTAGAAGCCATAAAACGTTTAGGCGAAAAACAATCCATCAAAGAAATCGCCTTCAATTTAGGTTACGAAACTACAAGTGCTTTTATTTATATGTTTAAAAAGCATTTGGGCAAAACACCTTCTAACTATATTTTAGAAGATGAGAATGAATCTGAAAGAATGATTGCTTAGATTGTTTGCCTAAATTAGAACGCGGATAAAACGGATTTACTTCGTAAAGACGCGGATTTTTTAAACACATAGAAACATAGATTTTTTTTTCTTAGCAAAATAGAGATAATAAAAAATGACTCGTCATTAACACATAGTTATGTGTATGTATGCAAGTGAAACGCCTTTTACCCACAGAGCAATTCTATATCTCTATGTGTTTAAAAAATTAAAATCCGTTTTCATCTGCGTCTTCGCGATAGCGAATCCGTCTCATCCGTGTCCCATAAAATTGCAACATCATTTTTTTTAGTACTAAAAAAGTGATACCCCATAATTTTTCCCTTAAAAAATTATCAAAAAGTATTGTTTTTTATGAAATAGCAGGATAGTGCAGGTTGTCAAATGTAAAGATAACACTTATCTTTAGTCCCAAAATAAACTAACTATGCTAAACCGCTTTTCCATTTTTAAGACTTTACTTTTTTTTGTTGCCCTTTTTTGTTGTTCGTTGTCATCTGCACAAGAAAAACCAAAAGAAGCGACATGGATCTGGTATCCAGGAGATTTCGAAGTTTGGTTAAGCAATAAAATGCAGGTAAGACGTACAGAACGCGAAGCGGTGTTTCCTCCGCTTTGGCAATATTATAGTCCATATGCTTTGGTCACTTTTCAGACAGAAGTAGATATTCCAAAACCAGACGAAGTGAAAATCTTTTCAGAAGGCCCTTTTCAATTGCTTTTAGACGGTGTTCAAATTTACGGACAGCCAAAATCAATCGCAGTTCCTGCCGGAAAACACAAAATTTCTTTTAAAGTTTACAATCAAGAAGTATTGCCAGCTATTTATATTTCAGGTCAATACGTTAAATCTGATGCTTCGTGGAAAGTTACCAACGAAGATAAACTTTGGATTGATGAAACTGGAAAAGCACAACAATCTGGTACGCCTTGGGTTCCTGTTGGTTATTGGAATTTTAATTCGCCAGAAAATAAACCTTCTGAGTTTAAACTAACAACAAAACCTTTAAGTGCTAAAAAAACAGAAAAAATAGGAGCTGGTCAGTTGGTAGATTTTGGTAAAGAGACTTTTGGTTATATTAAAATTCATGGTTTAAGGGGAAAAGGAAAACTAGCATTTTATTATGGCGAATCTCGTGAAGAAGCTTTGGATTCTGCTAAATGCGAAACTTTAGATCATTTATCTTTTGATGGAAAACAGTCTGAAACTTATACACATGACGGATCGAAAGCATTCCGCTATGTTCAGGTGCAAGCAGATGCAGGTGTAAAATACGATTCAATTTCGATGCTTTATGAATATCTGCCATTAGATTATCGTGGCGCATTCAAATCTTCGGATGAACAATTGAATAAAATTTGGGATGTGTCGGCTTATACGATGCATTTAACTTCTCGCGAATTTTTTATAGACGGAATTAAACGCGACCGTTGGGTTTGGTCGGGTGACGCTTATCAAAGTTATTTAATGAATTATTATTTATTCTTTGATTCGGCTTCGGTAGAAAGAACTTTGTTAGCGCTTCGCGGGAAAGATCCTGTAACAGCTCACGTAAATATCATAATGGATTATTCGTTGTATTGGTTTGTAGGTGTTTACGATTATTACTTGCACACAGGCGATACAAAATTCATCAAAACTTTCTATCCAAGAATGAAATCGCTTATGGATTTTTGTTTAGAAAGAAGAAATAAAAACGGATTCCTTGAACCATTAGAAGGGGATTGGGTTTTCATCGATTGGGCAGACGGATTACCAAAAACAGGCGAAGTGAGTTTTGAGCAAATGCTTTTAGCGAGAAGTTTAGAAGCTATGGCCGTAAGTGCTGAAATTGCTGGTAAAAGTGAAGACCAAAAACAATATGAAAAATTAGGAGATGATTTAAAAACCAAATTATTTGATGTTTTTTGGGATAAAAAGGAAAACGTCATGAAACACCAACGTATCGACCGTAAAATTCAAAATATTGTAACTAGATACGCTAATATGTTCGGTATTTTCTTCAATTATTTTACAGAAGAACAAAAACAAAGCGTAAAAAATAAAGTGTTGCTGAATAAAGATGTTCTTCAAATCACTACACCATATATGCGTTTCTACGAGTTGGAAGCCTTATGCGCAATGGGCGAACAGGATTATGTTTTAAAAGAAATGAAAGATTATTGGGGCGGAATGCTAAATGAAGGCGCGACTTCTTTCTGGGAAGAATACAATCCGAATAAAAAAGGAACGGAACATTTAACGATGTACGGTCGTCCCTACGGGAAAAGTCTTTGCCACGCTTGGGGCGCAAGTCCGATTTATTTATTAGGGAAATATTATCTAGGTGTAAAACCAACTGCTCCAGGTTATTCAGAATATGAAATCAAACCAAATCTTGGCGGTTTAAAATGGATGGAAGGAAAAGTGCCAACACCAAACGGAGAAGTTGCTGTGTATTGCAGTACCAAAGAAATTAAAGTAAAAGCAGCCGAAGGAGAAGGAAAATTGATTTTTGAAAGTTCAGTTAAACCAAAAACAAATTCTGGAACGATTACAGAATTAGCAAAAAATAAATATCAGTTAATTGTAAAACCGAATGTGGAGTATAAAGTGAGTTATAAGGCTTTGTGAGTTATGAGTTATGAGTTATGAGTTATGAATGATTAGTAATTAGTCGCTAGCTTATAACTTCTTGTTTGTCATTCCGACGAAGGAGACTCGAGCGGTAGCGAATAGGCGAAGCAAATCACACTTGTAACCACAAAAATTATCACGTTCAATTTGTCATTTCGAGGAACGAGAAATCTTCACAAGTAGCTCCACAAAGATTGATCTTAAAAGCGTGCTCAGCAAACGAAGATTTCTCCTTACGTCGAAATGACAAGATCGGGGGAAATACATAAGAAAGAATAAAAGCCAATAAAAATAAAAAACCAATGTTTTCAAAAAGTAAAATATACCATTTCAAATTAAAAACAGCATTCTTAATGCTATTAACCGTTTGCATCCAAGCTACAGCACAAACCACCGCATGGAAACCAGCATCATTTGAAATTGTAAAATCCAATTACAAGACATTCAAAACAGCACAATACGCTCACGTATTTTCAGGAAGCAAACACAATATTGTTCGTTTAGCTCCAGAATTGCAAGGTTTAACAGGAATTGAACTTCCTTTAGATAAATATAAAAACGGAACTAATGCTCCATTACAGTTAAAATTTAAGGAACCAGTAACTGTTATGGTTGGTGTTTTTCAGGATAAAAATGCTGAATATCTTCAACCCAATCAAATTGGAAATAATAATGAGATTCTTGAAAACGGAGTTGCGATTACGGGTTTACCCCCAGTAAGTGTTTATGCAATTCCTTACGGAAAAGGAACTCACACTATTTTAGCAAATCAAAAAGGATTATTTGCTGTTTTGGGAGTTTTGAAAAGCGACCAGCAGTTAAATGCCAGAGATGTTAAATTACCAGACGGAAAACTCTGGAATCCAACCTTTATCGTTGAAGGATTTTCAGATGAAAAACCACTTTTTGAAATTATTGGCGGAGAAAACAAACCTGTTATTGACGAAGGAATGTCTGGAACAGAAGGAATTCAAGGCGGTTTTGAAGGCGGTCGTGTAGTAAAAGTCGGCGATACGTACCATATGTTTCCAACCGAAAGAGCAGGAGAAAAGGGAGTTGATTATTATTACGATCGTGTAAAAACCAAAATAGGGCATTGGACAAGTAAAGATGCAATCCATTGGAAAAGAGAATCAACCATTTATCAAGCAAGTGGAACTTATGCTGTTACAGAAGATGATAATCCCATGAATGATCGTCGTGCAGCTATTTGGTCTTATATGCCAGTTTTCAATGAAAAAGCAAACAAATGGTATGGTTATTATTTGGCTTATACCGTAAGCAAAGAAATTGAACCGAACCATTCATTCGGACGAATTTGGCGTTGTGAATCAACTGTTAAAGGAATCAACGGAATCGGCGGTCCTTATAAAGACATGGGAATCATCATAGAACCAGGATTAGATTCTCAGCCTTGGGAAGGACGTCAGGGTGTTGCTTCGTTTTTTCCGTATCAAGTTGGAGATAAGTATTTCGGATTTTATAGCGGTGCGTATCCGTTCAATTCTTGGGCAGATTATCCGAAGAAATCAGGAAAAGGCTGGTTTGTAGCTTTGGCAGAGTCCAAAAGTTTAGAAGGCCCTTGGCTTAGAATGAACAAAGGTTTGGAACCAATTAAAACCATGCACCCGTTATTCGTAGAAAACCCAATTGTAAGCCAATTACCAAACGGAATGTACATCGCGATTTTCGACGGTGGTCCAGACGGCTGGGGACATCATTTACCAAACATGATTGCGTATTCATTATCAGTAGACGGAGTTAATTGGGCTGAAGCTCATTATTTACCAATAGAAACCAAAGTCGATAAATGGTGGGATATTATGAGAACGCCACTTTGTCTAATCCCAGAAGGGAATGACGTTTACACCATAGTGTATAATGCAATCGATCTAAAAAGAAGATTTCATCCAACTGGAATGGTAAAAGTAAAACTGAATAAAGACGTAATGGAATCTAAATTAAAAGAGTTGAAGAAATAGAAGAGAGTAGGGAAGAAGAAAGATGCAAGAAGCAAGATTTTTGAATGTAGAATGTAGAATATAGAATATAGAATATAGAATATAGAGAATAGAGAATAGAGAATAGAAACTTTGCGACTCTGCGACTTTGCGAGATTAAGTCGTTCCAAAACAAAAAAACTTAGAGCCTTAGCGCCTTCGTGGCAAAAAAAACATAAAAATGAAAATTAAATATCTAATCCTAACCATTTCAGCACTTGCTATAACCAGCTGTGCAACCAAATACAAGAAAAGAGAAATTACCGACAGCGTAATGCAGGAGATTTACGAAGAAATCAAAACGCCTTATAAATACGGATTAGTGATGGTTCCGACTGACAACTCATACAAAATGGATTGTCCGAGTGTATTTAGAAAAGACGGAAAATGGTATATGACGTATTTAATTTATGACGGAAGAGGTTACGAAACCTGGCTTGCGGAAAGCGACAATCTTTTAGATTGGAAACATTTAGGAAAAGTAATGTCTTTTTCTGAAAATGAAAAACATTGGGACGTCAATCAAAAAGCAGGATATATTTCGTTGCAAGACTTGACTTGGGGCGGGAGCTATGAATGGGAAAAGTACGATGATAAATACTGGATGAGTTATTTTGGCGGAGACAGCAAAGGTTACGAAGCAGGTGTTTTGTCAATCGGAATGGCATATACCAAAGAAGCACCAACAAAACCACACGAATTTCAACGATTAGAAAATCCGGTTTTAACACCAAAAGACAAAGACGCCAAATGGTGGGATAATAGTACAATGTACAAAAACAGTGTAATTCGTGATAAAGATAAACTAACAGGACACAATTTTATCATGTATTACAATGCCCGTGGCGACAGTATCAATCCTGCAAAAGGCGCTGAGCGTATTGCTATGGCGGTTTCAAACGATATGAAAACCTGGAAACGTTATGGCGACAAACCTTTAATTAATCATCATAAAGGAATTTCGGGAGATGCTTATATTCAGCGAATTAATGATACTTGGGTAATGTTCTATTTTGGTGCTTTTTGGACAGGTTGGAATCAAGGCGCATTTAACCGTTTTGCCGTTTCGAATGATTTAGTGAACTGGACAGATTGGAAAGGCGATGACTTAGTTAAATCATCAGAACCATACGACGATTTGTTTGCGCATAAATCATTTGTAGTAAAACATGATGGAGTTGTTTATCATTTTTACTGCGCCGTTAACAAAGCAGAACAAAGAGGAATTGCAATTGCAACTTCTAAAGATCTAGGAAAAAGCAAATTGAATTTTGTGGCTCCTCCTGAAAAAAAAGTAAAGAAGTAAAATATAGATATAGTCCCTACGGGACATTTTACCGGTGTGGCTTTTGGTTACCGATATTTAATCTCTACGAGATATTGCAACAGAGTTTAATATTGTAATACACGTTAAATATTGTGTGGAAATCAACAATATTAATCTCCACGAGATACTCCGATAGGAGTTAAATATCGGTAGAAAATGATTGCCGAAAAATAAATTTTGTCCCGTAGGGACTACACAATTAGAACACATAATGAACAATAATATAAAACCAATGTTAACGTCAAAATCAAAATACAATAATCCATCTTTTAGATTACGATTTTTGGCGTATACATTTTACATTTTACTATTCACAACTTACACGCAGGCACAATCCGTAACAGGAGAACCAGCGGGAGTTCCAGAATTACACAAAAAATACGAATTTGCTCCGTGGGAAGATCCAATAATTACGAGCATCAACAGACAGCCATCAAGAGCGACTGCTTATTCATACGCAAGTGTAGAAGACGCTCTAAAAGGCGACAGAACCAAAAGTAGAATCCAAATGTTAAACGGCGATTGGGATTTTAAATATGCTGTAAATCTAAAAGAAGCTTCAAAAGATTTCTATAAAAATACTGTTTCAGGATGGGACAAAATCGAAGTGCCTTCAAACTGGGAAATGAAAGGATACGATAATCCAATTTACAAAAGTGCTGTTTATCCGTTTCGACCAATAAATCCGCCTTATATTCCTAAAGATTATAACGGAGTTGGTTCTTACCAACGTAGTTTTACAGTTCCTGAAAACTGGAAAGACATGACTATTACGCTTCATTTTGGAGCAGTAAGTTCAGGTTTTGAAGTTTGGTTAAACGGAGAGTTTTTAGGCTACGGAGAAGATAGTTTTTTACCATCAGAATTTGATATTACACCTTATTTAAAAGCAGGCGAAAATGTAGTTTCAGTTCGTGTAATTCGTTGGACAGATGGTTCTTATTTAGAAGATCAGGATCATTGGCGTATGAGCGGAATCCAGCGTGAAGTTTTTATTATGGCCGAGCCGAAATTGCGTATTCAGGATTTCTTTGTTCAAACCAAATTAGACAAACAATATACAGATGCTATCTTTAAATTGCGTCCAAAAGTGGAGAATTTAACGGGAGCAAAAATTAAAGATTATACGATGAATGTTCAATTGTATGATGCCAATAATAAGGCAATGTTCAAAGAACCGCTTCAAAGACCTATGATTGATTTAATTAACGAAAGTTATCCTCGTTTGGATAATGTTCGTTTTGGATTCTTCCAAGAAACCATCAAAAATCCAAAAAAATGGAGTTCAGAAGAGCCGAATTTATACACGATGGTTATTTCTATAAAAGATAAAAACGGAAATGTTACCGAAGCCAAAAGCTGTAAAGTTGGTTTCCGTTCGATCGAATTTTCGAAAGAGAATGGCAAAATGCTTATCAACGGAAAAGAAACGTATGTATATGGTGTAAACCGTCACGATCATCATCCGACAAGAGGAAAAGCCGTTACGAGAGAAGATATCAAACAAGATATTACAACGATTAAAAAGTTTAATTTCAATTTTATACGTACGAGCCATTATCCAAATGATCCTTATTTCTACGAATTATGCGATCAATACGGAATCATGGTAATGGACGAAGCCAATCAAGAAACACACGGAATTGGCGGTAAATTAAGCAACGATCCGCTTTGGACAAATGCTTATATGGAACGTATGACGAGAATGGTCGAAAGAGATAAAAACCATCCATCGGTTGTAATGTGGAGTTTGGGTAATGAAGGTGGAAAAGGACCAAATCATGCTGCAATGTCGGGTTGGGTTCACGATTTCGACATTACACGTCCAGTTCATTACGAACCAGCGCAGGGAAATGCCAAATTAGACGGATATATCGATCCGCTTGATCCGAGATATCCAAAAACAATCGATCACGCTTATCGATTCGAAAACCCGCAGGATGATTCGTATGTTGATATGGTCAGTCGTTTTTATCCGGGCGTTTTCACACCTAAATTTTTAGTAGATCAAAAGAAAGATACTCGACCAATTATTTTCGTTGAATATTCTCATGCAATGGGGAATTCAGTTGGAAATCTAAAAGAATTATGGGATGAATTCCGTTCGCTTACTAGAGTGATTGGAGGTTGTATTTGGGAATTTAAAGATCAGGGATTAGTAAAATTTGATTCCAGATCAGGTCAAAATTATTTTGCTCACGGAGGAGATTTTGGCGAGAAATACCATGACGGAAACTTCAATACAAAAGGAATTGTTGATTCTTACGGAAAACCAAAAGGTTCTATTTTTGAGAATAAATGGGTGTATCAGCCAGCGATTTCGACTTTAAACGGAAATCAATTAGAAATTAAAAATCGTCAAGCTGTTAAATCTTTAGAAGGATATATTCCAGTTTTAAAAGTGTTGGAAAACGGAAACGTAATTAAAACTCAGATTTTAAAACCATTCAAAGTAGAAGCAGGACAATCAACAACATTAGATATCAGTTCTTATCTGCCAAAAATGAAATCTGACGCGGAATATATTTTAAATATAGAATTCCAGCTTTCAAAAGAGGAACTTTGGGCTTCAAAAGGTTACGCTGTCGCGGAAGATCAGTTTGTGTTGAAAAAGAAAGAAACCGTTTCTCCAGAATCTAAAAAAGAAACGCTGAATGTTTCTGAATCTGATTCCGATTTCAAAATCAAAGGAAAAACTTTTGATATTACAATTGGAAAAACAAACGGAGCTTTGAGTTCTTATATTTTTAACGGAGAAGAACAAGTTTTTGCGCCATTGCTTCCAAATTTTGTTAGACCTTTAACTGATAATGATAAAAGAGGATGGAAATCGCAAAAGTTGTTGAAACAATGGTACAAAGCAAAACCAAAATTGGTTAACATTAAAATAGACAAATCAGCTTCGGAAATCAAAATTACAAGTGATTACGAAATTATAAAAGACAGCGCAAGTGTAAAAGTAATCTACAACATTTTACCAAACGGATTAATAAAAGTAGATTACAGTTTAAAAGCATCAGATAAACTGCCAAACATTCCAAAAATCGGAATGCAGATGGGAGTTCAAAGAAAATTCGATCAAATTTCGTGGTACGGAAAAGGAGAACTGGAAAATTACAGTGACAGAAGTTTCGGTTCGTTTGTTGGAAAATATTCGCTTCCAATTAATGATTTTATAGAACATTATCCAAAGCCGCAAGAAAATGGAAACAGATGTGATGTAAGATGGATGGCATTAAGCACTCCGCAGAAAAATAACGGATTCTTAGTAGTAAATGATGCCAAAGTTTTAAGCATGAGCGCATGGCCATACACACAAGAAAATCTAAGCGCATCTGGACATACGTATGATTTGAAAGATCCTGGATTCTTGACCCTAAACATCGACTTAATCCAAATGGGAGTGGGAGGAAACGATAGTTGGACGATTGTAGCACAGCCTTTAGAACAATATCAAATTAAGTCTGGAAATTATGAGTATAGTTTTTATTTGACTCCTTTCAGCGGTTCAAAAAATGAATTAGAAAGTAGTTTGAAGAAGTTTAAATATTAGATTTTAAAAAATTAACCATATAAGAGATATAAGATAATTTAAGTGTTAGCTTCAACATGAATTCGAAAAAAATAGTACATATAAGAATAACTAAACAAAGGCTATTTAAGCAAACTTAAATTATCTTATATCACTTATATGGTAAAAAAAATAGTGATAATGTTTCAAAAAAAACACCTCTTTTTTATCCTTCTTTTAGCAAGCATCGTCTCTGCACAGGAAATCCATAAAAAAGAATCTTTTCAGCCAACTTTAGACTCCTCAAGACCTTGGGTGTATTGGTATTGGATGAAATCGGCGTATTCTAAACCCGGAATCACAGCCGATTTAGAAGCTATGAAACAAGCTGGGATTGCGGGAGCTTATTTAATGACCATTAAAGGCCCAGCAAATCCACCTTTGATTGATCCGCCAGTTTTACAGTTAAGTCCCGAATTTTGGGATATGATTCATTGGGCATTTAAAGAAGCCGATCGTTTAGGAGTAAAACTAGCTTTTCATGGAGCTGACGGATTTGCTGTTGCTGGCGGGCCATGGATTACACCAGAAATGTCGATGCAGAAAGTAGCCTGGTCAACAACTGAAATTTTAGGTGGAAAAAAAGTTGCATCGAAATTGCCAGTTCCAGCACATTACAAAGACTATTATAAAGACATTGCTACTTTTGCGATTCCTATAAAAGAATACGAAATCACTTCGCAAATACAATTGCCAAAAGTAACCACATCCAACAATACGGATGCTTCGTTTTTGGCTGATCCTAAAAAAGATGAAAACTTCAAATTTGCCGATGCGGGTTGGATTCAATACGAATTTGCACAGCCTTTTACCTGCAAATCTATTGTTATTGAAACCAAAGGAAGAGATTTTCAGGCACAGCGTCTTATTGTAGAAGTGAGTGATGACGGAATCAATTTTAGATTCCACGAAAGAATGATTGCGCCACGTCACGGCTGGCAAGACATGGATTTTCCAAATACACATACGATTACGCCCGTTATTGCAAAATATTTCAGATTCGTTTATGATCCAAAGGGAACAGAACCAGGAGCAGAAGATTTAGATTTTGCGAAGTGGAAACAAAACCTGAAAGTGAGTAAAATAACACTTTCAAATCAGTCGTTGATTAATAATTACGAAGGAAAATCAGGGGCAATCTGGCGTTTGACTCCACAGACTACTGAAAAAGAAATTCCAAATTCTGATGCATTCAAAAAATCAGAAATAATTAATATTTCCAATTTTGTTGATGCGGAAGGAAATTTGAACTGGAAGGCACCAAAAGGAAAATGGAAAATTATCCGAATGGGACATACTTCTACAGGACATGAAAATGCGACTGGTGGAGCAGGAAAAGGACTGGAAGTAGATAAATTTAATCCAGAATTAATTCGTTTTCAATTGGATCATTGGTTTGGAGAAGCCGTTCGTTCTGCTGGTCCAGAATTGGCTTCAAAAGTTCTTGAAATCCTTCATTTTGACAGCTGGGAATGCGGAAGCCAGAATTGGTCTTCGGTTTTTCAGGCTGAATTTAAAAAGAGACGTGGCTACGATCTTGTAGATTATCTTCCAGTTATGGCGGGAATTCCTATAGAAAGCGCCAATTTCTCGGAGAAAGTTTTATATGATGTTAGGAAAACAATTGCTGATTTAGTTGCTGATAATTTCTACGGAACTGTCTCTAAGATTGCAAAAGAGTATAACGTTAAGTTTAGCTCAGAAAACGTTGCGCCAACAATGATGAGTGATGCTTTGCTGCATTATAAATATGTCGATTATCCAAGTGGAGAATTTTGGCTGAAAAGTCCAACGCACGATAAACCTTTTGATATGGTCGATGCCATTTCGGGCGGACATATTTACGGAAAAGATATTATTCAGGCTGAATCTTTTACGGCTCTGAGAATGGATTGGGACGAACATCCCGGAAATCTAAAAACAACAGCAGACCGCAATTATGCTTTAGGAATCAACCGTTTATTCTATCACGTTTTTGTCCATAATCCGTGGACGGACAGAAAACCCGGAATGACTCTGGACGATATTGGAACTTTTTTCCAGAGAGACCAAACATGGTGGAAACCCGGAAAAGCGTGGTTTGATTATTGCCAAAGAGTGCAGTTTCAATTGCAAAAAGGAAAACCTGTAATCGATCTGGCAGTTTTTATTGGCGAAGATTTTCCTTCCCGTTCTTTTGTTCCAGATCGTTTGGTGTCTTTTATTCCGAATGTGTTTGGAAAAGAAAGATTGGAAAGCGAGAAAATCCGTTTAGAAAATGAAGGTCAGCCAACGGAAAAGGTGCCAAAAGAAGTTACTTATTCTAAAAATATAACCGATTTATCGCATTGGATTAATCCGTTAAATGGTTATCATTATGATTCTTTCAATGCTGATGTTTTGATCAATCGTGCGAAAGTTAAGAATGGTAAAGTAACATTTGAAGGCGGAATAGAATACGGTGCTTTATTGTTTCCGGGAAGTCATAAAATGGCACCAAATAAGATGCTTTCTTTGGCTTCAGCCGAAAAAATACTGAAATTGATTAAAGACGGAGCAACCATTTTCGTAGATGAAAAACCAAACCTTCAGCCAGGAATTCAATCAGAATCAGATCAAAAGAAATGGCAAAATGTAATTGATGAAATTTGGAATAATGCCAATTCATCAACATGGAAAATCGGAAAAGGAACAGTTGTAAAATTACCCTATTTAGGAAATGATTTTGCTTCCATCGGAATCACACAAGACGTTTATTTTCCAAATTTAAATCGAGCCGATTCAGAAACTTTGGCGTGGGCACATCGTAAATCGGATACTGAAGATATTTATTTTATTTCCAATCAAAAAGCAGAAAGAAGAACATTCGATGCCTCTTTCAGAATTTCAGGAAAAGTGCCACAATGGTACAATCCCGTAACAGATCAAACTTCGGCTTTAGCCAATTGGAAAATAGAAAACGGAAGATCAATTGTTTCTATAAGTTTAGATGCCAACGAATCTGGTTTTGTGATTTTTAAAGAGGAAACAAAAGAAGTTTCAGCGCAAGGAAAATCATCTGAATTTGAAAAAGTACAGACTTTAGATGAAAATTGGGAATTGCAATTTGATACAGAATTTAAAGGGCCAAAAGAAGTGGTAAAAACAAACAAACTTTTTGATTGGAGCACTTCTGAAAATGATCAGATTAAGTATTATTCAGGAACTGTAATCTATAGAAAAGAGTTTGTCTGGAAAGGAAAAGACACTAATAAAATTTGGTTGGATTTAGGAGAAATATCAAATATCGCCGAAATCAAAATCAACGGAAAAGATTGCGGAACGCTTTGGACTTTCCCTTTCAAAACAGACATTTCAAAAGTTTTGCAAAAAGGAAAAAACACGATAGAAATCAGAGTGACAAATACGTGGGCAAATAGATTAATTGGTGATCAAAAATTGCCAAAAGAAGAAAGGTTGACATGGACAACAGCGCCATTTCGTTTGGATGGAGAACCGTTGTTAAAAGCAGGGTTATTTGGGCCCATAACAATTTTAAAAGAGGAATAAAGAATATGTCACTCCGCTGGAGCTTTTGTATGATGGTGTTGTTTATTCTATAAATATTTCGTCCCTCTGGGACTTGTTCAGTAGGATCAGAATATTTATTGAAAAGAAATTTAAAAACATGTATTTATTTCAAAGAATGTATGTCGTTAGAAAAGACAAAAAAAGCTCTGGAAGAGCGAAATATTTATAGAAACTAATTAGGAAGAGAGTAGTTTAGCTCCAGCGGAGCGACACATCTTTTGTGAATTTAAAGAATAAAAGAATGAAGAATTTGAAACAAATTTTTGTTATTATAATTGCATTTTTAGCAAGTTTTCATATCAGTGCAAAAATAAAACTGCCAGCATTGTTTACTGACAACATGATGTTACAGCAAAAATCCAATGCGCCAATTTGGGGCTGGTCAGAGAAGAACGCCAATGTTGTAATTAAAACATCTTGGGATTCCAAAACTTACAAAGCAAAAGCCGATGCTTCAGGAAAGTGGAAAACGGAATTACAAACTTCCACTTTTGGCGGGCCGTACACCATTGAAGTTTCAGAAGGAACAGAAAAAGTTGTAATTAAAAATGTTTTGTTGGGAGAAGTTTGGCTGTGTTCAGGACAATCGAATATGGAAATGCCTTTGAAAGGATTTCAAGGGCAGCCAGTAAAAAACGGAAACGAAATTATTGTAAGATCAGCCAGTAAAAACATTCGTTTAATTACGATTCCAAGAGCGACGGTTTTGGAACCTTTGCAAGATTTCGAAGGAAAATGGGAAGAGGCTTCCCCAAAATTAACATCCAATTTTAGTGCAACGGCTTGGTATTTTGGATCGCTTCTACAGGAAGTTTTAGATGTTCCCGTTGGATTGATTCATGTTTCATACGGCGGTTCAAGCATGGAAGCGTGGATGAACAAAGAAATGCTGAAAGATTTTGCAAGCGCTAAAATTCCAACTACGAAAGAAGAGCTGGCTAAAGATCCAAATCGTGTTCCGACGACTTTGTTTAATGGAATGCTTTCGCCTGTAATTGGTTACGGAATTAAAGGTTGTATTTGGTATCAGGGTGAATCGAATTACGAAAGAGCTAATGAATATACCGCTTTAATGAAGAAAATGGTCAGTAGTTGGAGAGCGTTGTGGAATCAGGGAGATTTTCCTTTTTATTTCGCTCAGATTGCGCCGTTTAATTATGCTTCATTTCATCCAAAAGATTATCAAGAAAAATACAATTCGGCGTATTTGAGAGAAGCGCAGTTTAAGGCTTCAAAGGAAATTCCAAACTCAGCAATGGCAGTTTTAATGGATGTTGGAGAAGAAAATAACATTCATCCAATGGATAAAGAAAAAGGAGGAAACCGTTTGGCTTTTCAGGCTTTGGCAAGAACATACGGAATTGAAGGTTTCGAATTTGAAAGTCCGAAATACAAATCAATGGAAATAAAAGATGGCGCTGTAACGGTTTCTTTTGATGATGTTAATAACGGAATTACATCTTATGACAAAGAAGTAACTGGTTTTGAAATCGCAGGAGCAGACAAAGTTTTCTATCCGGCTAAAACGGTAGTAAGAAGAAAATCAGTTGTTCTGACTTCGGATAAAGTGAAAAATCCAGTTGCAGTAAGATATTTATGGAAAGATTTCGCGAAAGCGGAATTGTTTAGCGCGGGAGGATTGCCAGTTTCTTCATTTAGAACAGACGAATGGTAGTTTTTGAGTTATGAGTTATGAATTGTGAATTATGAATTGTGAATGGTTAATGATTAACGATGAGTTTAAGGTCTAGTTTGTCATCCCGAGGAACGAGGGATCTCCGTAAGTAACTCGACAAAGATTTAGACACGCTTAATTATAGCTCTCGCAGATTTGGCAGATTTTGGAGATAATAATAAATCTGCTCAATCAGCTAAATCTGCGAAAGAAAATTAAAAAAATATACCAACAAGGTTTTAAAAACCTTGCAGGAAAGAAAACGATGAAAAATAATATACTATTACTGCTTCTTTTCACCACGCTTTGTCTTAAAGCGCAAATTCCTGCGCTTGATAATTACAATCAAATCTGGACAACGCAAAGCCAGAATTCATCAGAATCTATGCCATTGGGTGGCGGTGATATTGGTATGAATGTTTGGGTGGAGAAAGGCGATTTGTATTTCTATTTTTCCCGAAGTGGTACTTTTGATGAACACAATACTTTATTGAAATTAGGAAGAGTAAAAGTGACGTTAAGTCCGAATCCTTTTGAAGAAAAAGAAGGATTTCGTCAGGAATTAAAACTGAAAGACGGTTATGTTTTAATTGGTCAAAATGAAACTAAAATCAAACTTTGGGTAGATGTTTTCAAACCCATTATTCATGTAGATTTAGAAAGTAAAAATCCATTGAAAATGACGGCTTCTTATGAAAGTTGGCGTTATAAAAACCATTATCCGAAAGGTAAAGAAAACAACGCTAATTCTTATAAATGGGCGCCTCAGGGAGAGCTTATTACGTATAAAGATTCTATTTCGTTTGAAAATAATGGTGTCAAATTTTACCATAGAAACAGAGAAAATACGGTTTTTGATGTAGCGGTAAAACAGCAAAAAATGGAATCGGTTAAAGACCAAATGCTAAACCCGATTGCGAATCTGACTTTCGGCGGATTTATGAAAGGCGATAATCTAAAACCAGACGGAACATATCTTGGAAAATATCAGGATACCGATTTCGAAGGTTTTAATTTAACAAGCATTAAACCATCCAAGAAACATTCTTTAGAAATTTATTTAAACACCAATCAATCTGATTTTTCTGCTTGGGATAATGGATTGAAAAGTTTGATTTATCAAAATAAAAACACAGCCAAACAAGCCGAAAAAAACACTCAAAAATGGTGGAATACTTTCTGGAATCGTAGTTTTATTTTTACACAAAAAAATCAATCGACTGCTAAAGATTCGGTTTATCAAATCGGACAGAATTATCAGTTGTTCCGATATATGCTTGGATGCAATGCGTACGGAAAATATCCAACCAAATTCAACGGTGGACTTTTTACAGTTGATCCTGTTTACACGAATAAGGATTTGAATTTTACACCCGATTTCAGAAATTGGGGCGGAGGAACGATGACGGCTCAAAATCAGCGATTGGTTTATTTTCCGATGGTAAAAAGCGGTGATTTTGATATGATGAAATCGCAACTGGATTATTATTTGAGTTTGCAGAAAAATGCCGAATTACGTTCTAAAATATATTGGAATCACAACGGTGCTTCATTCACAGAGCAATTAGAAAATTTCGGACTTCCAAATCCAGCCGAATACGAGTGGAAACGTCCAGCAGACTACGATCCGGGAATGGAATATAATGCTTGGCTCGAATACGAATGGGATACGGTTTTAGAATTCTGCCAAATGATGCTTCAGCAGAAAGAGTATGCTGGAGAAGATATTCAGAAATACAATCAATTCATTATAAGCTGTCTTCGTTTTTTCGATGAGCATTATCAATATTTAGCGAAGCAAAGAGGAAGAAAAGCTTTAGATGGAAATGGAAAATTAATTCTTTTTCCGGGTTCAGGAGCAGAAACGTATAAAATGGCAAATAATGCCAATAGCACAATTTCGGCTTTACAAGTAATTACAGAAAACCTTTTAAACCTTTCAGGGAATCAATTGTCAAAAGAAGACTTAGAATATTTAAAAGCATTTCAAACTAGAATTCCACCTTTGAATTTTGGGCAGATTGAAAATCATAAAGTTTTGCTTCCTGCCAAAACATGGGAACGGGTTAATAATTCGGAAGTGCCACAATTATATCCTGTTTATCCTTGGGGAATTTACGGCATTGGCAAACCGGATTTAGAAACCGCTTTGAATACATGGAAGTACGATCCAGATGCTTTAAAATTCAGAAGTCATATTGGTTGGAAACAGGATAATATTTTTTCGGCGCGTTTGGGATTAACCGAAGAAGCGATGAAATATAATACACTTAAAATGGCCAATTCAGAAAGACGTTTTCCAGCATTTTGGGGACCTGGATTTGATTGGGTTCCAGATCATAATTGGGGTGGATCAGGAATGATTGGTATGCAGGAAATGCTTTTGCAGGAAGCAGACGGGAAAATCTATCTTTTTCCAGCATGGCCGAAAGAATGGAACGTTCATTTTAAATTACATGCTAAACAAAATACAACAATTGAAGCCGAATTCGTAAATGGAGAATTGAAGGTTTTAAAAGTAATTCCAGAAGAAAGAAGAAAAGATATTATAAATCTGTTAGGGAAATCTGAAGCAGAGAAAACGAAATTAAACTAACTACTACCATTCAAAATGATAAAGAAATTAATAAGTGGTGCTGTTTTGTCCATGCTTTTAACCACAAACGGACAAGCACAATCAGTTCAAAATACTGATAAACAAATTGTAAAGGTTGACTTTGATTTTTTTCAAAGAAAACTGGAAGAAGTTCATGATCCAAGTTATGATTCATGGGTTATTAATGAAGGGAAAGAAGCTGAAAAATCATTTAATAATGTGTCATTTAAGTTAAAAGGGAACTTTACTTCTAAATGGTACAAAGTTGGAATGAACGCGCCGTTTTACAATAGATTAGGAAGCGACGGTTTGGTTACATCTGAAAATTTAGAATTGAAAATCAGTGGATTGAAAGCTGGGAAACATACACTTTTGACATTTCACAACGCTTTTGATGTCATTACAGGAAAAACTTTTTCTCCAATAAAAATCTACGTAAACGGAAAACTTCAGGAAACGGTAAATGCAAGTCAGAGAGCCAATGCTAAAATTGATGCTTCAATGGCGTATATTACTTTTAATGCAGAGAAAGGAAAAGATATAATTGTTCGTTTTGAAATTGATCCAACTTCAAACCCTGATATTGTAAAACAGATTGTAATTAACGGTTTTGAAATTGATACGCCAAATTTGATGAATCAAGCCAGAACTCCAGAACCAAAAAACAGAGATGAACATGTTGAAGTGGGTAAAACTTTGACTTTAAAATGGGATGCTGTAAAAAATGTGGCCTCTCATAAATTATATTTTGGTGAAGATAAAAATGCTGTAGAAAACGCGACAGTAGCTTCAAAAGAATTTAAAGGAAAATTGACGGAGAAATCTTTTACAGTTTCCGATTTATACAGTGGCACAACTTATTATTGGAGAGTCGATGAAGTAGATACTAAAGGCGAAGTTACTTTAGGTAATGTATGGTCATTTAAACCGGCTCAATTGGCTTTTCCAGGCGCTGAAGGTTATGGACGTTATGCTGTTGGTGGACGTGGAGGAAAAGTAATTGAAGTAACGAACTTAAATGATGACGGACCGGGAAGTTTACGTGATGCTATTAATCAGGAAATTGGACCAAGAACGATCGTTTTTAATGTTTCGGGAAATATAAAACTGGCTTCGAGATTAGTAGCAAATCAGCCTTATATCACTATTGCGGGACAAACTGCTCCGGGCGAAGGAATCACAATCAGCAGAGCACCAATTGGATTGACAGGAAATGATGGCGTTATCCGATTCTTGAAAGTGAGAATTGGTGGCGGAACTACTTTTGACGGAATGGGATTAACGGGCGCTGATTATAGTATTATTGATCATTGTTCTATCAGCTGGACAATTGATGAATCGTTTAGTTCGCGTGGCGCGCATCATATTTCGTTGCAAAGAACTTTAATTTCAGAAGCGTTAAATGTGGCTGGACATGATAAATATCCTGCTGGAAAAATGCACGGTTTTGCAGCAACTATTGGTGGTGATATTGGAAGTTTTCACCATAATTTATTGGCACACAATCAAGGTCGTAACTGGAGTATTGGTGGTGGCTTAAACGGTGATGGTTATTACACAGGAAGATTGGATATCACAAATAATGTGGTTTACAACTGGGGAGGAAGAACAACTGATGGCGGTGCAAACGAAGTGAATTTTGTAAATAATTTTTACAAACCGGGCGCTTCAACTACCATATTTGTGGCATTAAATGCACAGCATGAAGGTGTTGGAAAAGGAATGCAACGTTATTATTTTAACGGAAATATTATGCCAGGTTACTTTGATGAGAAATCTCAAGATAAAGGCAGAAAATCTACTATAAGCCACAATGAGAAAGTAGAATATGAAACTTTCGTAGATAAACCATTTTTTCCTTCTTACGTAGAAACGCAATCAGCTAAAGCGGCGTATAAAAATGTACTTTCGGATGTTGGTGCCAATCAGCCGTTTTTTGATAAACACGATAATAGAATCGTAGATGAAACTTTAAAAGGAACTTTCACTTATAAAGGCAGTAAAAGTGGTTTAGGCGGTATGATCGATAACGAACAAGATGCAGGCGGATGGCCAAACTTTGTATCAGAAACTCGTCCTGCAGATTGGGATACAGATCACGATGGATTGCCAAACTGGTGGGAAAAAGCTTTTGGTTTAAACGAAAATTCGAAAGCTGGAGATTTCTCAGATGCCAATCAAGATACAGACAAAGACGGATTTACGCAGTTGGATAATTATTTAGACTGGCTGGCGCAGCCTCATTATTTTATCAATTTAAAAGATAAAAAGATTTTAAGTGCTGCAGATTATTTCAAAGGTTATGAAAATAAACCAGTTTATACTTTCTCTGATCTTAAAAATGGAAAAGTGGTTTTAAAAGGAAAAGAAATTCAGTTTACAGCCGTTGAAAAAGGATTTGCATCTTTCGTTCTAACGGTAAAAGATGCAGACGGAGATTCAATGAGAAGAACCATTAATTTTTTCGTAAAATAAAAAAAGGTTTCACGCAGATTTTGGCTGATTTAGGCAGATCTGCGCAGATTTTATTTTAAAGAGTAAAAATTAAAAAATAATCTGCTAAAATCTGCAAAATCTGCGTGAAAAAATCAGATTATAATAGATTAAAAGAAAAAAAATAAATCAGCGCAATCTGCTAAATCTGCGAGAAAAATTTAAACTCTCGCAGATTTGGCAGATCAAGCAGATAAAATTAATATCAAAATGAAAAAGAATATCATCATTTCAAGTTTGTTTCTTTCAACTGTAATCTTTGCACAGAACAAAGGCTTGGTTGCGAATTCAGAAAGTCCATATTCGAAATTACAGAGCGTAGGCTTGCAAGATGTAAAATGGACAAACGGTTTTTGGAAAGAACAATTTGATGTAGAAACCAGAAACACATTGCCTTATATGTGGGATTTGTATCATAGCGAAACTTCGCATGCTTACCAAAACTTCGAAATTGCAGCAGGTTTGAGCAAAGGAACTTTTAAAGGGCCTTCGTTTCATGATGGTGATTTCTACAAGATTTTTGAAGGAATGGCAGCGACTTATGCTGTCACAAAAGATAAAAAACTCGATGCCGAAATGGATAAAGCCATTGCGCTTTTCGCGAAAGTACAGCGCAAAGACGGCTATATTCATACGCCAGTTTTAATCGATGAACGCTGGGGAACTTTAGGTCCGGAAGAAGTAAAAAAACAATTGGGTTTTGAGAAATACAATATGGGACATTTAATGACTGCAGCTTGTATTCATTATCGCGCGACAGGAAAAACAAACTTTCTGAACATCGCAAAAGGTGTCGCCGATTTCTTGTATGATTTCTACAAAAAAGCTTCGCCAGAATTGGCTCGAAATGCGATTTGCCCGTCACATTATATGGGAATTGTTGAGATGTACAGAACGACTAAAAATCCTAAATATCTGGAATTAGCCAATAATCTAATTGACATTCGCGGAACTACAAATGACGGAACCGATGATAATCAGGACAGAGTTCCGTTTCGCGAGCAGACAACTGCAATGGGACACGCCGTTAGAGCGAATTACCTGTACGCTGGAGTTGCCGATTTGTACGCTGAAACAGGAGAGAAGAAATTGTTAGACAATTTAGAATCCATTTGGGATGATGTAACCTATCGTAAAATGTACATTACAGGTGGTTGTGGTTCTTTATACGACGGCGTTTCGCCAGACGGAACTTTTTATGATCCAACTGTAGTGCAGAAAATTCATCAGGCTTATGGTAGACCTTTTCAATTGCCAAACGCAACGGCTCATACCGAAACTTGTGCTAATATTGGAAACGTATTATGGAACTGGAGAATGCTTCAAATTACAGGAGATGCCAAATATGCTGATATTGTAGAACTGGCATTGTATAACAGTGTACTTTCGGGAATGGATTTAGAAGGGGAAAAATTCCTGTATAACAATCCGCTGAATGTTTCTAATGATTTGCCATTTCACCAAAGATGGGGCAATGAACGCGAAGGTTATATCGCTTTATCTAACTGTTGCGCGCCAAATGTAACCAGAACAATTGCCGAAGTTGGAAATTATGCTTACAATATTTCAAAAGATGGTTTGTATGTGAATTTGTACGGAAGTAATTCATTAAAAACAAAATCTTTAAACGGAGAAGAAATCGAAATTGAACAGCAAACCAATTATCCATGGGACGGAAAAATAACGTTGAAAATTGTAAAAGCACCGAAAGACTTACAGAATTTCTTTTTGAGAATTCCGGGTTGGAGTCAGAATGCGGAAGTTTCTGTTAATAATGCAAAGATTACTGATAAAATTGTTTCTGGAACTTATTTAAAATTAAACCAAAAATGGAAAAAAGGAGATATAATTGAATTGAATCTTCCAATGCCGGTTGAGTTAATGGAAGCTAATCCGTTGGTGGAAGAAGTTAAAAATCAGGTTGCTGTAAAAAGAGGGCCTTTGGTGTATTGTTTGGAATCTGATCAATTGCCAGCTAAAATTAGTGTGAATGATGTGGCTTTAAAAGTAAATTCGAAATTTGCTACGAATCAGTTTACATTAAATAATAGAAATTTAGTTAGTATTGATGCGGAAGCGGTTATAAATTCAAATAATTCATGGGAGAAAACGTTGTATAAACCGCTTTCTGCTAAAAATGAAAATACAGTACAAGTAAAATTGATTCCGTATTTTGCATGGGGAAATAAAGGACAGGGAGAAATGACGGTTTGGATGTCGCATTAAATTTATATATAGATTCCTATTTTTTTGTAGAGGCGCACTGCAGTGCGTCTACGCCATGTATATCAAACATTGTGGTTACGTTGCATTAGACGCACAGCAGTGCGTCTCTACAGATATACATTGTGTAAAAATTTTAAATATTAAAAACTATGAAATATATTCTGGCTTTATTTTTAATAACACTTTCCCTATCAGCCCAAACGTTCGATAATAAATTGTCATTAACCGTTGCTCAAGATGGTTCTGGAGATTTTAGAACCATTCAGGAGGCGGTGAATAATGTAAAAGATAATTCAGAGAAACGTGTTGTAATTACTATAAAACATGGTAAGTATGTTGAGAAATTGGAAATTCCTGCTTCAAAAACATTCATTACTTTAAAAGGTTTAGATAGAAATAAAACCATTATTTCATTTGATGATTATTCAGGGAAACCGCTTCGTGAACCAGATCCATCAGGGAAAAAAGAATTTGGAACAGGAACTTCGTATTCTTTTATAATTAAAGGAAACGACTGTACGCTTGAAAATCTTACTATCGAAAATACCGCAGGAAGAGTGGGACAGGCGGTGGCGCTTCATATTAAAAGCAATCGTGTTATTGTGAAAAACTGTAATCTTTTAGGAAATCAGGATACGCTTTATTTATCTGAAGGAAATACACGAACTTATTTTGAAAACTGTTTTATCAACGGAACAACCGATTTTATTTTTGGTGCCGCAACAGCTTATTTTTATAAATGCACTATTGAAAGTTTAATAAACTCTTATATCACGGCAGCTTCAACTCCGCAAGGACAAGCTTACGGTTTTGTTTTTGTTGATTGTAAGCTTACCGCAAAAGACAAATCGGTAGATCAAGTATTTCTGGGAAGACCTTGGAGACCTTATGCCCAAACCGTTTTTATTAATACAGATTTAGGTTCGCATATCATTCCAGAAGGTTGGAATGCTTGGATTGATACTCGATTTCCGGATAAAGATAAAACGGCTTATTATGCAGAATTTGGAAGTAAAGGTTTGAGTGCGAAAGATTTGTCTCAACGTGTTTCTTGGTCGCATCAGCTAAAAAAAGAGGATGAACAGAAATATAAAATGGATTTAGTTTTTAACGGATGGGATCCAAAAAAATAAGCTCATGAAAAAGTTTCGATTTTTTATAATAACATTGTGCTCGGTTTTAATACTGAGCGCTTTTAGTTTTAAGTCAAAAGTAACAACGATTTATCTAATTGGAGATTCTACAGTTGCCGATTATTCGCTAGAAGAAAATTATCAAACTAAAAAATTTCCGCAAGTAGGTTGGGGACAGGTTTTTCAGCCTTTCTTTCAAAAAGACAGTTTAACATTGGTATCTAATGTTTTAGGCTCTGCGAAAGAAGTAATAGTCGATGATCGTGCAAAAGGCGGAAGAAGTACGAGAACTTTTTTTCAGGAAGGGCGTTGGGCTTCGGTTTATAAATCACTCCAGAAAGGAGATGTCGTGATGATGCAGTTTGGACATAATGATGCTTCGGTTGAAAAAACGGAACGTTATGTAAATATTGAAGGTTATAAAGAATTTTTGCGTTTGTTTATTAATCAGACCAAAGAAAAAGGCGCAACTCCAATTGTATTGACACCGGTTGCTAGAAATTATCCGTGGAAAGACGGAAAGCTTAGCAACGTTCATGGAGATTATCCGCAAGCAGCTATTGATGTGGCAAAAGAACTGAATGTAAAATACATTGATTTGAATGAGCTTTCGATAGATTTTTTTTCTTCAAAAGGACAGGAGTTTGTAACTGTGAATTATTTTATGAATTTTGAAGCAGGTAAGTTTCCTGCTTTCCCAGAAGGCCAAAAAGACAATACGCATTTTCAAGCCAAAGGCGGAGTTGAAGTAGCTCGATTGGTTTTTAATGCAATGAAGAAATTATAAGTTTAACAACATATCGTAAGCCCGTTAATCATAGGATTTAGCGGGTTTTTTTATTGGATTTTTTTAAACGAATAATCAGAAAATTGCAGTTTACATTTTGTTGGTCAGAATTTACGTTTAAAAATATTTTATTTTAATGAAAAAAAATTAAGTTTTTTTTAAACTAACCTGCATGTATTAGATTTATATTTTTGTAGGTTTTTTAAGCTGTAAAAAATATATTCTTAGTATTTATCTCTATCGTTTTCGTAAAAAATCCTATTTTATAAGCTCTTATTTATCAGGTGTGATAGGATTAAGTTTTGCAGAATATATACTATATGTTTATTTTTGATAACAATCTTATTGTTTTTTAGTCAAAATGAGTTTTTAAATTTTGTTTTAGGCAAACATTTATCTTAAATATTTTGGTTCGTCTATTTTTTCCATTCGTTTTTTATTAATATTGTTTTTTTAGTCACATTTTTTTTGACATTCTGCGATTAAAACAGGATAGAGCAGGACGGTTCTAATGTGTCATCGTCATATTTTTGGAATATTAAAATAAATGTGTTTTAAACATTTAATAAAATTAATTTAAGATTCCATTAAGAAAAATTTTGTTAATAGACCAAACGCATTAAACATGACTAACTAACATTAATAACCTAACCAAAAAAACATTTATGAAACAAGCACTTATAAAAAGATGTAGTTTTCTTTTGTTTACACTGATGAGTGTATTGAGTTATGCTCAAAGTAATCAAGTTACTGTAACTGGAGCTGTTACCGATAATGTATCAGGCCTTCTTCCAGGAGTAAATGTAACTGAGAAATCTACAAAGAATACAGTTACAACAGATTTTAATGGTAAGTATGAGATTAAAGTAAAGCCAGGTGCTACTTTAGTGTTTTCATTTATTGGAATGAAAAAATTAGAAATTCCAGTTAACGGACGCGCAATAGTAGATGCTAAATTATCTGAAGATTCAAATGTGCTGGACGATATTGTCGTTGTTGCATATGGTACACAGAAAAAGAATAATGTTACGGGAGCTATTGTTACCTTGAAACCAGATGATTTTCAGGATTTGCCTGTATCAAACTTATCTGAATCATTGCGTGGTCTAACCCCAGGTTTAAATGTTGAAGGTGGAGCCGGACGTCCAGGAGATGCTGCAACTCTTCAGATTCGTCAAACTTTTGGATTTTCAAAAGATGGTAATTCATCTATTCCATTGGTAGTTATTGATGATATGGTGCAAATTGATCCTCAAAACGGAAAACCTACATTAGAGACTTTTAATCAATTAGATCCTTCAGAAATTGAAAGTATGACTGTTTTAAAAGACGGTTCTGCTGCAATTTATGGTTCAAGAGCTTCACAAGGAGCTATTATCGTAAAGACTAAGAGAGGAAAATCTGGAAAACCAAAGTTTACTTATTACAGTCAATATTCATTTAATGATGCAGTAAGCCATGGTAAAACAATGAGTGCTTATGAGCATGGAATTTGGAAAAATAGATTTTTGAACTCAAATTTAGATCCTGTGGCATCTAAATATTTTTCTGCTGCAGAGCTTGAGCAAATGAAAAGCTTAGATTATGATTGGCTTAAAAAAGCTTGGAAGCCAGCTACACAGCAAAGACAGTCTCTTTCTGCAAGTGGGGGAACTGAAAAAGCAACTTATTTTGCTGGTGTTACTTACTTTGATCAAGGACCTAACTTAGGGGAGCAAGATTATAAAAAATGGAATTTCAGAACAGGAACAAATATCAAAATTTCTCAAGATCTAGAATTCTCTGCTTCGGTTTCTGCTATTACAACAGATGTAACCAAATCATATACTAAATCTTCGGCAAACTTAAACGATAGCAGTTTTGGTTCAGCGGCTGGAGGAGAACAAGCAGATTATGCTTATTTATTGCATATGCCAAAGTATGTTCCTTGGGATACTACAATAAATGGTCAAACGTATTGGGTTTCTCCTTTTCCACGTTCAGATCGTAACTTAGGTAGTGCAAATGCTAATACCACTATTGCAGGATGGAACTATTTTGCTGCGTTAGATGCTGGAAAGCAAATTGAAGAGCAGTTTTCATATAATGTCAATTTGTCTTTGGAGTATAAACTGCCATTTGTAAAAGGTTTAAGCGTAAAAGGAAGTTTTGCAAGAAGTCAATCAAGCAATTATACAGAGCAGTTTCAATTGCCTTATGATTTGCTAAGAATTGCCAATCACGAAAAACAGGATAATCACCTTTTAACTGCAAGTTCTGAGTTTGCAAATGGTGGAAAACCAGAAACTAATACACGTGGTTCAAGAGCTTATTATACTACAGATTTGGATAAATTGGTTCAGGCAAACTTTTTTGCAACGTATGCAAGAACGTTTGGAAATCATAATGTATCTGCAATGTTTGGTTATGAGCAATCAGAAGCATGGAACAAAAGAGTACGTTTAGCTTATGAAGGAACTTCAAAAGACTTTTTAGGGAACAGTACAACAGCTGGACCTATAAGCACAAACTCTGAAGCTGTTAAAGTGGAGTCAGGGACTCAGTCTTACCTTGGACGTTTAAACTATAACTTTAAAGACAAATATCTTGTTGAGTTTATATTTAGAAGTGACGCTTCTACTAAGTTTGCACCGCAAAACTATTGGGGCTTTTTCCCAGGTGCTCAGTTAGGATGGGTAGTATCTAGAGAAGATTGGTTTACTGATAATGTTTCTTGGATTAATAATTTAAAATTACGTTACTCAATTGGAAAAACGGGTAAGGATAATATTGATTATTGGAGATGGTTGCAGTTTTACGAGCCATTAGCTGACAAAGGAGCACAGTTTGGTGGAAATGGAGGTCTTTTAGGAGGTGGAATTACACCACGTCCAAATCCAAATGAAGATGTGCATTGGGACACTACAATCAAAAATAACATTGGTATTGATGTGGCTTTCCTTAAAAATAGATTACAAATTTCGGCAGATTATTACTACGATAAAACAACAGATGCCTTAATTGGTTTGGCTGGCGAAGCGGGTACTCCAATTACTGTTGGAGGTGGTTTTGCAGAAGTCAATTATGCTGCGGTTGATAGCTGGGGAAGTGAGTTTAGTTTAAACTGGAATGACAAAATTAAAGAAAACTTTAGTTATAATGTTGGAATAAACTTTGCGTTTAACAATAATGAAATCAAACAATACCCTACACTTGCAAGACCAAACGCAAATATGAATGTAACAGAGGTTGGTCATTCTACCTTTTTCCCACAATGGGGATTCAGAACTTGGAAAGGAACTTCAACTGGTGATGGTATCTTAAGAACAGATGAGGATGTTGCAAATTACTGGAATTATTTAACAGAAAGAGCTACAGCTGCAGGAGGAGTGCCTAATTATTTAACTATCAACAATGTAAGCATGATGAGAAAGGGGATGTTGGCTTACGAAGATACAGGAGGTGTTTACAATGCATCAACAGGAACTCAGGCCGGAGCTGATGGTAGAATTATGGCAAATGAAGATTATGTTAAATTGGCAAAAAACAATAGAACATACGGTTTTACAAGCAATCTTGGGTTCAAATATAAAACGTTTTATTTTAAAACACAGATTCAGACTTCTTGGGGAGGCTACAGATCTATTGACTTAGTAAAACAAGGTGTTGGATCTGCTCATAACGATTGGTCTCACGAATCTTTCTGGACAGATATGTATGATGCCACTGATAATCCTAATGGTAAGTATCCTAATATGGCTCAAGAGTCTGCTTTGGTTCCATCAGATTTCTGGCAGTTAGATACTTTTAGATGTGTAATTAGAAATATGTCTTTAGGATTTGAACTTCCAAAAGAGGCTATGAAGCAATTAAGTATACAGAAAGCTACTTTAGGTGTAACAGGAAACAACCTTTGGGATTTATATAATCCTTATCCAAATCATTATAGAAATATGTATGATGATTCAGTTTCAAGATATCCAACTCTTAGAACTTGGTCAATTAATTTGAATGTATCATTCTAATTTTAATTAAAAAACAATTATGAAAGCAAAAATTTGTACATATATAGCAATGATACTTTTAATGGTATTGGGAGTTTCATGTAGTGATGACTTTTTAGAAGATAAAAAACAGTATAAGTATTATGACGCAGAGTTTTTTAAAAGTGAAGAACGTGTTAATTGGTATGTAAACAATTTATACTACGATTTTTACGATGGATACAAAACACCTACAGCAGTAGTTGTTGGATCTTGGACGACTACTCAGACTTCTTATACAGAGGAGATAGGTGGTATTTCGGCTATGATTAATCCAAATGTAACTTTGGAAAATGCAGCAGACGGATCGGGCTATTTTGGAAAAACATTGGTTGAAAACCCTTCTAATGATCCATATAATAGAATTAGAGATTGTAATGTAATGTTGGAGAGAATTGATGTTGATGGAGCTAATTTACCTCAGACATTTCGTGATCAAATTAAAGGTCAGATGTATTATTTGCGTGCAATCCAGTATTTTGATTTGATGCGTACTTACGGTGGTGTTCCAATTGTAACAACAGTTCAAACGCCTTCTAAAGATGATCCTTCAATAAAAATACCGAGAGCTACAGTAGGCGAATTGGTTAAGCAAATTGTGGCTGATCTTGATTCAGCAGCTGGTTTATTGCCACCTAAATGGCCAGCTAGTGATTATGGACGTTTTACAAAAGGAGCAGCGATGGCTCAAAAAGCTCGTGTTTTATTGACCTATGCAAGTCCATTATTCAACAAAAATTGGGATTCAGCAACAGAGCGCTGGGATGCTGCTTTAGCAGCTGGTTTAGCAGCAGAAGCAGAATTAACTTCACAAGGACACGGTTTGTATGGTACAACTGCAAGAGATTGGGAAAGAATGTTTTATGTTAATGATAATGCATTTATTTCAGAAGCTATTGTTATTAAGCTTTTAGCAAGCAGTACGACAGTTACTCCTTCTTTACAGTCGAATAACTCTTGGGAAAGATCAATGCGTTTGGCAAGCCAAGGCGGACAAGGAAGTGGAGGAGTTGATGCACCACAAAGTATGATTGACTTATTTCCTATGGCTAGTGGAAAAAGGCCTACAACTGCAAATAATTATGATCCATTCTTATTTTTTAAAGATCGTGATCCTCGTTTTTATAGAACATTTGGGTTTTCAGGAAGCTATTGGCCTTACAATAATAGTTTAGCGACAGCGGCAGCTCCAACTGTTTGGGCATATCGTTGGACTAGTCCTACCAATGCTAATACTTTTGGCTTTAGTATGGGTAATGATGTAGCGAGTCCTGCCTTTATTCGTAAAATGTCTAGCCCAACAGTAAGCAATGCATCAAACTTTCAAATCTCTGGAACAGATATTATGGAATATCGTTTTGCTGAGTTAGTATTGAACATTGCAGAATGTTATGCGGCTAAAGGTGATGTTGGTAATGCTGCTACTTATTTAGGGAGAATCCGTAAACGTGTTGGAATTCCTGCAACAGATAATTATGGAATAGGAACATTAGGAGACAAATATGCAGCCCTTGAAGCTTGTTTATATGAGCGTAGAGTGGAGTTAGCTTACGAAGGAAAACGTTTTTGGGATACTCAAAGATGGATGCTTTATAGTGATGATGCTGCAATTAATGATAATACGAATAGTAAATTGGGCATTCCAGTGATAAACGGGACACAACGTATAGGAAATTATTTGCATTATAAAAATGGAACTAGTGCAGTAGGTACTGATCCTTTAGCAAATGCTCGTGCTTCTATTTCGGTAGATCCAGATGCATCAAATTTTCAAGCTCAAATTACTGCTTTAGCAACTTTCTATACAAATAATTTTGTATTGCGTTCCCCTCCAACACCTATGGATAATGTTGGTAACGTTGCAACTCCAATTTCATGGAGATCTAATTACTACATTATGGGATTAAATCAAAGCGCTTTAGTGAACAACCCTTGGTTGACACAAACTGTAGGATGGAATGATGGTAATGGTGCTGCGGGTACTTTTATTTACCAAGAATAAATTTATTTATACAAAAAAAATTAAAATATAACTTTTCACCTGTATTCGTTAAAAGATACAGGTGATTTGTTTAAAAAGAATTACCACAACTAGAAATTAACATGAAAAATTCCGCATTATTTATCGCATCATCTCTGCTTTTTTTAGGAAGCGCAAAATGTTTTGCTCAATATCCGAAGATAAGTCCAGAAGTTCAGGCTCAGGAAAAAGCTATTAAAGAAGAAGCTCAAAGACTTTCTGATGAAGCTTGGACAAAAGCTTTAGTTGTTATTGAAGAAGAAGCAAAACACGGAAAACCATATATTCCGTGGGCAGCAAGACCAACCGATTTGCCTCAGGCTGATATTCCAGCTTTTCCAGGTGCTGAAGGAGGAGGAATGTATACTTTTGGAGGTCGTGGAGGAAAAGTCTACGTAGTAACAAGTTTAGAAGATCGTGGACCAGGAACTTTACGTGAAGCCTGCGAACAAGGAGGAGCAAGAATAGTGGTATTTAATGTGTCAGGAATTATCAGATTAAAAAGCCCGTTAATTATTCGTGCGCCTTATATCACGATTGCAGGACAAACTGCTCCTGGAGATGGTATTTGTGTGGCAGGAGAATCTACTTGGATAGATACTCATGACGTAGTAATTAGACACATGCGTTTTCGTCGTGGAGAAACTTTCGTAGGACGCCGTGATGATTCAATTGGAGGAAATCCAGTTGGAAATATTATAATTGACCACGTTTCTGCAACTTGGGGATTAGATGAAAATATGTCAATTTACAGACATATGTATAGTCCAGGTCCAGGATATCAGGATATTAAAGTTGGAACGGTAAATGTTACAATTCAAAACAGTTTATTCGGAGAAGCTTTAGATACTTATAACCATGCTTTCGGAAGTACATTAGGAGGAGAAAACTGCTCGTTCATGAGAAATATGTGGGCCAATAATGCAGGAAGAAACCCTTCTATCGGTTGGAACGGAATTTTCAATTTTGTGAATAACGTAGTTTTCAACTGGTACAATAGATCTACAGATGGTGGAGATTATACTGCAAACTATAACATCATTAACAACTTCTACAAACCAGGTCCTGTAACCGATTTAACTCAGCCAATTAGCTATAGAATCTTAAAGCCAGAATCTGGACGAAGCAAATTGCCTTATATGGTTTTTGGTAGAGCGTTCGTTAACGGAAACGTAATTAACGGAAACGAAAAAGTGACAAAAGACAACTGGGACGGCGGTGTTCAAATGGAAAATAAAAAAGGAGAATTGATGTCTTATGAGGAATCAAAACCTTATTTTGATAAAATGAAATCAGATAAGCCTTTTCCAATGCCTTGGTTTAATAAATTCATGACTGCAGAAGAATCTTATGAATTCGTACTTAAAAATGTTGGTGCAACATTGCCAATTAGAGATAAAGTTGATGAAAGAATCGTAAGAACTGTAAAAACTGGAGTTCCAGAATATGCAAAAGGATTAGAGAAAAAGACTTTCTACCAGTTTGAGCACAGACGTTTACCGATGGATTCTTATAAAAAAGGTATTATCACTGATATTTCTCAAGTTGGAGGATATCCTGATTACAAAGGAAAACCTTATGTAGATACAGACAAAGACGGAATGCCAGATGCATGGGAGAAAAAATATGGTTTAAACCCAAATGATCCATCAGATGCACAAGGTGACTTAAATGGAGATGGTTACTCAAATATTGAAGATTACATCAACGGTGTAAATCCTGCAATAAAAGTAAACTGGAAAGATTTGGCTAATAACAAAGAAACATTGGTTAGACCTTTATTAGATTTAAAATAAGGAATAATTTTTGAAAACATTCTTGTTTTTAAGGAGCAGGAATGTTTTTAAAAAGAGTCTGAAAGGCTCAAAGCACTAACATAGGACAACGTCCTATGTATAACAATAAAGAAAGAAAAAAAGCCCTGAAAGGGCGAAAGCAATTAATGAAATACGGACAAAAGCTTACGTCCTTTCAGGGTTTTGCTATCTGTTGTAATTCATAGGATTTTACCCTAGGGTGTTGCTTAAAAGGCCGTTGGCCTTATGATTGAGTTCAAAAGAATAACTAAAAAAATAAAGACAATGTCGCTAAATAAAATAAATGTCAGCTTATTATCATTGCTTTTCGCTTTTTCAACTTTAAATGCGCAACAGCATTTAGATCCTGAATACATCAAAGTTACCAACGAAAGAGCTGCAAAAATCGTTACAAAATTAGATTTAAAAGATGCTAAAAAAGAAGCTGCAGTTTCAACCATAATAGCGCAACAATTCAGAGATCTAACTGAAATTCAGGACGGAAGAGATGCTGAAATCAAAAAAGTAAAAGAAGATGCAAGTTTAGCTAAAGAGAAGCAAAACGAGAAAATTGATAAACTGAAAGCAAAAGCAGACGAATCAATTGCAAAATTGCATAAATCTTACATTAAAAAATTAGGTAAAGAATTATCAGAAGATAAAATCACTGAGGTTAAAGACGGAATGACTTATGGCGTGCTTCCAATTACGGTTGCAGGTTACAACGATATGCTTCCAAATTTGACTAAAGAGCAGAAAGATTATATTTATAATGCTTTGGTTGAAGCTAGAGAGCACGCAATGGACGCTGGCTCATCTAAGGAAAAACACGGCTGGTTTGGTAAATACAAAGGAAGAATCAACAACTATTTATCAAAACAAGGTTATGATCTAAATAAAGAAAGCAAAGATTGGCACGAACGTGTTGAACAAAGGGAGAAAAACAAAGCACAAGATTCTACTGCAAAAGAATAATCTCTTAAAAACTAACTACTATTAACTAGACCACACAATTCAATGCAAAATATTTTTCCAAACCGTACTTTAAAGAGAACATTAATGGCTTTTTCATTTTGTTCGCTTGTTTCATCGGCATATGCCCAATATCCAGTAATTCCAAAAGATGTTCAAGAAAAAGCAGATGCTATTTTGGCTGACGAAGATAAAAGACTGAACGAAATCTGGAATGCCAATTATCATATTATTAAAGAAGAAGCAAAACAAGGAAAACCTTATTTGCCTTGGGCATCTTATCCAAAAGATTTTGTAGTAGCTAATATTCCTGCTTTTCCAGGTGCTGAAGGTGGCGGAGCATATACACAAGGTGGACGTGGCGGAAAAATATTTGTCGTTACGAGTTTAGAAGACAGCGGAAAAGGAACTTTTCGTGAAGCCTGCGAAGCTGTTGGAGCAAGAACAATTGTTTTTAACGTTTCAGGAATTATCCACTTAAAAAAAAGAATTAGCATGCGTGCGCCTTATGTAACCATTGCTGGACAAACTGCTCCGGGTGATGGAATATGTATTGCTGGAGAAACTTTAGAAATTGACACACACGACGTTATTATCAGACATATGCGTTTTAGACGTGGTGCAACAGAAGTAACAAGAAGAGATGATGCTTTAGGAGGAAATGTGATTGGAAATACTATAATTGATCATTGCTCTGTAAGCTGGGGATTGGACGAAAATATTTCTTTATACAGACATCAATTTGCGGCTAATGCAAAATCTAAATTGGAGAAATTACCTGCTGCCAATATTACAATTCAAAACACTATTTCATCAGAAGGTTTAGATACTTATAATCATGCATTTGGTAGCACAATTGGCGGATTGAATAGCACTTTTATGCGTAATTTATGGGCGGATAACATTTCTAGAAATGCTTCTATCGGAATGCATGGCGACTTTAATTTCGTAAATAACGTAGTATTCAATTGGTGGAATCGTACGCTTGACGGTGGTGATTATCGCTCGATGTTAAACATCATCAATAACTATTTTAAACCAGGACCGATAACACCTGCAAACGAGCCTATTGCACATAGAATTGTGAAACCTGAATCTGGATATATTGAACCAAAACAATACGGAAGAGCTTACGTTTCAGGAAACTTTATTGTAGGTTCTCCTGAAGTTACGGCCGATAACTGGAACGGAGGAGTACAATTGGAAAATCTTCCAGAAGCGGAAACAAAAGAATTTTTAGCTGCAATTAAACAGCCAAAACCTTTTTCAATGCCTCAATTTAAAATTATGGGAGCAGAAGAAGCATACGAATATGTTTTAACAAATGTTGGAGCAACATTCCCAAAAAGAGATGCTGTTGACGAGAGAATTATTAAGCAAGTTAAAACTGGAAAAATCGAAGTAAAAGACGGTTTAGAAAACAATATTGGAAAAGATTTTATCAAAAGAAGATTACCTGCCGATTCATATAAAAAAGGAATTATAACGCATCCTGATCAAGTTGGCGGATATCCAACTTACAAAGGAAAAGCATATAAAGATTCAGATAATGATGGAATTCCAGATGCTTGGGAGAAGAAATATGGTTTAAATCCAAACGATGCTTCAGATGCTAATAAAGATGCAAACGGAGATGGATATACCAACATCGAAAAATATTTTAACGGAATTGATCCAACCAGCAAAACAGATTGGACGAAAATTGAAAACAATACGGATACTTTAGCGAAGCTAAAATCATTATTGCAATAATTAAAGTTAAAGTATTTTCAACGCAAACCTGACAGGTTTTTAAAATCTGTCAGGTTTATGTACACAAAGAATATCCACCTAGTTTGTGGAAAAAGACAAACCTAAAAATTATATGAGCTTATATTGCTTATATGGTTTAATTTTAAAGTCTAAAAAATTAATAAGGTGAATTTTATCCAATTTATAAATACAATCTCCCTTCAAAAAGATAAAATAGTTTTGTCTGGTTTGGCGATGTTTTTCAGTATAAACATTACAGCCCAAAACGCTTTCCCAGATATTATCAAAACCAAAGAAGGTAAACTTTCTTTCACAGCCGATAATCAAGGAAATCAAATCCCTGATTTTTCTTTTGCAGGCTATAGAAACTCTGAAGTTGCGATTCCGAATTTGGACAACAAAGTTTTTGTTTCCCAACAAGAAGAAGATGCAACGCAGAAAATCCAAAATGCAATTGATTATGTAAGTGCTCTTAAACCAGACAAATTAGGTTATCGTGGAGCAGTATTGTTAGACAAAGGAACTTTCAAAATCCGCGGAACATTATACATCAGAAAATCAGGAGTTATTTTAAGAGGAAGCGGTAATACCGAAAACGGAACTATACTTTTAGGAACGGGATTAGAAAGAGAAGCTTTAATTAGAATTTTGGGTGAAAATGATAAAGTGTATAAAGATTCATTTGAATTTGCGAATGCCTATACGCCGCTTGGAACTCAGAAAATCCAATTAAAAAACATTTCAAAATTAAAAGTTGGCGATGAAATCGAAATCAGTAAACCTTTAACGGATAATTTCATTAAAGAGGTTAAAATGCAGGATTTCGGTGGAGAAACTTCTTGGATTGGCTGGAAAAAAGGAGATTGGACTACAACTTGGAACAGAGTTGTTACTAAAATAAATGGAAACGAAGTAACTATAAACGCTCCAATCACAATGTCTTTGGATGATGTTTTTGGAACTTCAAAAGTAACTGTTTATTCTTGGCAGGGAAGAATTGAAAATAACGGAATTGAAAATATCTTAATAAAATCAACTTACAATCCTTCAAATTTAAAAGACGAAGAACACCGTTGGCAGGCAATCAGCATCGAAAGTACCAGAAATGCTTGGGTAAAACAAGTAAATTTTAAACACTTTGCAGGCGGAGCAGTTACGGTTTTAAAAACTAGTCAGCAAATTACTATTGAAGATTGTATTGCCACAGAACCAATTTCAGAAATCGCTTCATTTAGAAGACATACTTTTTATACTGAAGGTCAGCAAACACTTTTCCAGCGTTGTTATTCAGAATTTGGATACCATGATTTCGCTGTTGGTGGATTTGGAACAACTGGTCCAAATGCCTTTGTTCAGTGCGAATCACATTTACCATTCGAAAACAGCGGCGCAATCGGAAGCTGGGCAACCGGAGTTTTATTTGATATTGCCAATATCGACGGAAAAGCATTAAGTTATAATAACAGAGAACAAGGAGGAAGAGGCGCTGGATGGACAGCGGCTAATTCTGTAATCTGGGAATCATCAGCTTCAAAAGTAGAATGTTATAGTCCGCCAACAGCACAAAACTGGGCTTTTGGAGTTTGGGGACAATTTGGAGGAAACGGACATTGGAAAGACGTAAACGGACATATTAGTCCAAGAAGTTTATTTTACACTCAATTAGAAGCCAGATTGGGAAAACTTTCAGTTCAGCCATTTATCTATGATTTAGGATCAGAGCCATCATCAAGTCCAACGATTGAGGTGGCACAAGAATTGACTAAAAATTCAGCAACAACTGCAAAAAGTTTACAAGAATGGATTGTAGAAGTTTCAAAAGCAAATCCGATTAATACAGAAAGTAAAGGCTTAAAAAATGCAAACGATTTAAAAGTTGCTTCGAATAAAACTGAAAAATCGACTTCAAAAATAATCACAGAAAATGGCTGGTTAACTTTTGAAGGAAAAGTAGTTGCAGGAAAACAAACCAACATAGCTTGGTGGAGAGGCGATTTAACCGATGATTTCGTAAACAAATCAACTCCGCACATCACGCGTTTTGTGCCTGGAAGAACTGGAAACGGATTGACTGATAAAGTGGAGGAAACGGTGGATTATTTGACTAAAAACAATATCGTTGCCTTAGAACACAATTACGGTTTATGGTATGACAGAAGAATGGATGATCATGAACGAGTACGCCGAATTGATGATGACGTTTGGCCTCCGTTTTACGAACAGCCTTTTGCCAGAAGCGGAAAAGATTTCGCTTGGGATCATTTAAGCAAATACGATTTAACAAAATTCAACGATTGGTATTGGAGCCGTTTAGCGCAGTTTGCAACACTGGCAGAACCAAACGGACAATTGTTAATCAATCAGCAATATTTTCAGCATAATATTTTAGAAGCCGGAGCGCATTGGGCAAGTTCGCCTTGGCGTTCAGCAAACAATATCAACAGCACAGGATTTCCAGAGCCACCGCCTTATGCAGGAGACAAACGTATTTTTATGGCGGAGCAGTTTTATGATATTACGAATGTTCAAAGAAGAAAATTACACGAAGGTTTTATCAGAAAATCGTTCGAGACTTTTCAGGAAAACAGCAACGTAATTCAATTAACAAGTGCTGAATATACAGGTCCATTACATTTCATGGAATTTTGGTTAGACCAAGCCCAAAAATGGAAAGACGAAACAGGTAAAAAAGGATTAATTGGTTTAAGTGCTACAAAAGATGTTCAGGATGCGATTTTAAATGATGCTAAAAGAAATAAAACCGTTGATGTAATCGACATTCGTTATTGGTATTACAAAGAAGACGGATCAGCTTATGCACCGCAAGGAGGCGTAAATTTAGCACCAAGACAGCACGCCAGAAAACTAAAAACCGGAAAAGAAACGGACAATCAGGTGTATCGTGCCGTTCGTGAATACAGAGAAAAATATCCTGAAAAAGTCATTTTATATTCAACAGACGGTTCTTCAAGATTTGGATGGCCGGCTTTAATGGCTGGAGCTTCAATGCCAAACATTCCGAAAATCGAATTGCCTCAGTTTTATGCCGCTTTAAGCGAAATGAAATTAGTTGATGGAAATACGTTTTCAGACAATCTTTGGAAACTGGAAAATAAAGGGAAAAGCTATCTTTTTTACTTGAAAAACGATCAAGATATTACAATCGGTTTATCAAACGAAAAAGGAACATTTGAAGTATTTGCAATTAATGCTTCAACAGGAAATACAACAAAAAAAGCAAATATCAGCGGAGGAAAACAAGTCACAATTCCACAAGCTGAAATAAAAGAAAAAGTACTTTTTATAGTGAAGAAGTAAAAGAAGGGTTTGCCACGAATTGCACGAATTTGCACGAATTTAATTTTAAATTAAATCTGCTCAATCTGCAAAATCTGCGAGAGAAAAAAATTTCACACAGATTTTAAAAAGATAAAAGCAGATTCAACAGATTTTTAAATTTTGATCTGCGTAGATCAGCCAAAATCTGAGAAATCTGCGTGAAATAATTAAGACAAAGCAGAGAAAAAAATTAGTAAAAATTCGTGTAATTCGTGGCAAACAAACCTAAAAACATAAATTCAAAAACAAACCAAAATGAATCTGAAAATTAAATCTTTATACGCTCTTTGTATAAGCTTTTTGTTTACAGCACAAAGCGGATTTTCGCAATCTGCCAAAACAAAAGCATCTCTGCCTGAAATCAAAGTATCTAAAAATCAGCATTATTTTGTTATCGAAAACGAAAAACCATTTTTCTGGCTTGGCGACACAGGCTGGTTGGCATTTGGAAAACTAGATAGAGCAGGCGTTGATAAATATTTTAAAGACAGAAAAGACAAAGGATTTAATGTCGTTCAGGTGATGGTTTTGCACAATATCAATGCCGTTAATGTTTATGGCGATGCAGCTTTAATCAACGAAGACGTTTCAAAACCTTTGCTTACAGCAGGAAATGATTTCAAAGATGCAAAGCAGTACGATTATTGGGATCACGTAGATTACACTTTAGACGTGGCTCAAAAAAACGGAATTTATGTAGCGATGGTTCCGGTTTGGGGAACAAACGTTTCAAAAGGAAATAAAGTTAGCAAAGAACAAGCAACAGTTTATGCAAAATTTTTAGCTGACAGATATAAAAACAGAACCAATGTAATTTGGTTAAATGGTGGAGATACACACGGAAATGAATTTCAAGATATCTGGAATGCTATCGGAAATACTTTAAAAACCAACAATCCGAGCCAGTTAGTGACTTTTCACCCGTTTGGAAGAACTGATTCTTCAGAGAATTTTCATAATGCAAAATGGCTGGACTTCAATATGTTCCAGTCAGGGCACAGAAGATACGATCAGGACTCGGTGAAAACGAATTTCAAAGAAGACAATTACAAATTTGTTTTAAGAGATTTCGAATTAAAACCAACAAAACCAACTCTTGATGGAGAACCATCTTACGAAGGAATTCCACACGGTTTGCACGACACTTTACAGCCAAAATGGACAGCAAGCGATGTACGTCGTTACGGATATTGGTCGGTTTTATCAGGCGGTGCAGGTTACACATACGGACACAATGCCGTAATGCAAATGTTCAGAAAAGGCGATAAACCAGCTTACGGAAACAAAGAATTATGGACATCGGCCATCAATGCACCTGGAGCAAAAGAGATGATTTACATTAAGAAATTAATGGAAGAAGTGCCATTTTTAGAAGGAGTTCCAGATGTTTCTTTAGTGGTGAACCAAGGCGAGAAGTACGATTATATTCCAGCCATAAAAGGGGAAAAATACGCTTTACTTTACACTTACAACGGAAGGATAATAGAAGTAAAACTAGGAAAAATCTCTGGAGATAAATTCGAAGCAACTTGGTACAATCCAAGAAACGGTAAGAAAACTAAAATTGGAACATTTGATAACAAAGGAACTCAAAATTTTCAACCAGAAGGTAAAAAAGAAGATGGTAATGACTGGGTTTTGATTTTGAAGTCAAAATAAAAAAAGTCTAGTATGTCCTCCTGAGCGAAGTCGAAGGACCACAAAGATTGGACATAATGTTTGATATAGCATACGCCCTTCGACTTCGCTCAGGGTGACAAAAAATGAGAATAAAAAACTCTCGCAGATTTTGCAGATTAAGCAGATAAAAATCCTTTTAATCTGTGAAATCAGTGGCAAAAAATAAATCCGCACAATCTGCAAGATCTGCGTGAAACCAAAAAATAAACTATGAAAAATATACTAATAATACTCTGCTTCATCGCCGGATTAAACACCACTTTCGCAAATGACGGCTGGCTGAACATCTTAAACGAAGGCGGAAACAACAAAGGAATAAAATGCACCCAAGCCATCCAGAATGCAATCGAAAAAGCATCTAAAAATGGTGGAGGAACTATCTTTTTCCCTGCAGGAGAATACTTAACAGGAGCTTTAACATTAAGAAGCAACATTACAATTCATTTAGATTCGGGAGCGCTTTTAAAATTTTCAGAGAACTTTGATGACTATCTTCCTTACGTAGAAATGCGTTATGAAGGAATTGTAATGAAGAGTTTCCAACCTCTATTTTATGCCAAAGACGTAGAAAACATCACCATCACAGGAAGAGGCGTAATTGACGGACAAGGAAAAGCGTGGTGGAATGAAGTCTACCGAATTGAAACGGCCAAAGAACCGCTTCCTCCAACCAAATATCAAACGATGTGGGAAGAACAAAACAAAGGACTTTACACAGAGCCTTATTACAAAAGAACGGTTGATAAAAAGTTTTTCAGACCATCTTTTTTTCAGGCTTATAATTGTAAAAATATTTTAATCGAAGGTGTTACATTTCAAAATTCGCCTTTTTGGACAATCAATCCGGAATTCTGTGATAATGTAACCGTTACCGGAATTTCGATTTTTAATCCACATTCGCCAAATACAGACGGAATCAATCCTTCTTCTTGTACCAATGTTCACATTTCAAACTGTCATATCAGCGTTGGAGACGATTGTATCACGATTAAATCAGGAAGAGATGGCGATGGACGTAAATACGGAAAAGCAACAGAAAATGTAACCATTACAAACTGCACCATGTTAAGCGGTCACGGAGGAGTAGTAATTGGAAGCGAAATGTCAGGCGGAATCAAAAAGATTACCATTTCAAATTGTGTTTTTGACGGAACAGACCGCGGAATCCGTATCAAATCGGCTCGCGGAAGAGGCGGAGTGGTAGAAGATATTCGTGTCGATAATATCGTCATGAAAAACATCAAAGAAGAAGCAATCGTTTTGAGCCTTTTCTACGATAAAGGAACTACAGTTGAACCTGTAACCGAGAAAACTCCGATTTTCAGAAACATTCACATGAGCAACATAACGGCTTCAAACGTAAACAAAGCCGGACAGATTCTGGGAATTACCGAAATGCCAATTCAAAACATCACATTCTCGAACATCAACATGGACGGAAAAGAAGGTTTTACAGTAAGTACAGCCACAGATGTTGAATTTCATGATGTAAAAGTAAATGCAACTGTAGGTTCGTCTTTCAAAATATCCGATTCAAAAAATATTATTTTAGACAATGTTGGATCTTCAACACCAATAAAAGGAATTCCGGTTATCAAATTAGATAATGTTTCGAATGCGTTGATTAACAATAATTTTCCATTCAATCCAACCGATATTTTTATCGAAGCGGATGGAAAAGAGACTAAAAACATTTTCTTGAAAAACAATGTTTTAAATAACGTTACAACGAAAATCAAAAAAGGAACTTCTTTAGATAAAAAAGCAATTGCAGAATAATGTGTTCCTGCAAGGTTTTCAAAACCTTGTAGGTTTAGTTTGAGCACATAGAAATACCTACGAGGTTTTGGAAACCTCGCAGGAAAAGAAAACAAGACATGAGAAAAATATTCATCATACTAACCCTTTCACTTTTTGCAATTAGCTATTCGCAGAAAAAGAAAGATTTATATCTTTTTACGTCGTTTAGAGAACCCGCAACAGAAGGTTTATATCTGGCATACAGCGAAGACGGTTACAACTGGAAAGGATTAGAAGGATCGTTTTTAAAACCCGAAATCGGAGCCAGTAAAATTATGCGTGATCCGTCCATCACAAAAGGAGCAGACGGAACCTATCACATGGTTTGGACAACCGATTGGAAAGGCGGAAACGGTTTTGGTTACGCCAGTTCAAAAGACTTGATTCATTGGTCAGAACAACAATATATTCCTGTCATGAAAAATGAGCCAGAAGTGGTAAATGTTTGGGCTCCGGAAATTTTTTATGATGATGTAAAAAAAGAATACATCATTATTTGGGCATCAACAATTCCGTTTAGATATCCAAAAGGAGTAGAAGAAGAGAAAAACAACCACAGAATGTATTACGTAACGACAAAAGATTTCAAAACTTTTTCGGATACAAAATTATATTACGATCCAGGTTTCAGTGTAATAGACTGTGTTATTGTCAAAAAGGGAAAGAAAGATTATGTTTTGGTTTTGAAAGACAATACAAGACCAATGCGAAACATAAAAGTCGCTTTCGGAAAATCGCCTTTAGGTCCGTTTCAAAAAAGTTCAGAGCCTTTAACCGAATATTTGTCTGAAGGGCCAACAGTAGTAAAAGTCGGTAAAAACTGGTTGTTGTATTATGACAATTACGGTTCAAAAAATTATAAAGCGCTAAGCACAACAGATTTTGTTCATTTTGAAGATGCATCCTCAAAAATAAGCCTTCCCGAAGGACACAAACACGGAACGATTACAACAATCTCTGCAGACGTTTTAAAGGGATTAATTGACAGAAAATAAAAATCAGCTAAATCTGCCAAATCTGCGAGAGTAAAATTTTCTCCCGCAGATTTAGCAGATCAAGCAGATAAAAAAGTTTAGAAAAATTTCACGCAGATTTAAAAGTGATTTGAGCAGATTAAGCAGATTTTTTAATCTGTTTAAATCAAAAGGAATAAAATTAAATCTGCGCAAATCAGCCAAAATCTGCAAAATCTGCGTGAAACAAAAAAAAATATAAAATGATTGCTTTCCAAAACATAAAAACCAACATCATCACAGCCACAATCCTTTTGGCTTGCACCGCTGTAAATGCCCAGAATGATACTGTGCGTTATGTTGGCAAAACACTTTCAAACATCGATTATCATCACGGACAGTTAAGTCCTGCAGTTGGAGTTCACGCTACGCAAATTATGCGTGCAAGCCGTGAACATCCTGAAAAATCAGATGGTTTTGGTTGGACATACAACCACCAGCCGATGATGGCGTATTGGAACAATACCTTTTACCTACATTATTTAAGCGACCCATCAGGCGAACATATTCCGCCGAGCCAGACTTTGATTATGAATTGTAAAGACGGCGTAACGTGGACAAAACCAGAAGTAATTTTCCCGATTTATCGCATTCCCGACGGATGGAAAAAAGAAGGCGTTGAAGGCGTTGCGAAAAACTTGGACGCAATTATGCACCAAAGAATGGGCTTTTATACTTCAAAAGATAACCGACTTTTTGCTTTAGCCTATTATGGAATCGCAATGGATGAAAAAGACGATCCAAATGACGGAAAAGGAATTGGACGTGTCATTCGTGAAATCAAGAAAGACGGTAGTTTTGGCGAAATTTATTTCATTAGATACAACAAAACTTGGGACAAATCGAAATCGAAATTCCCATTTTATACTGCATCAAAAGATAAAGGTTTGAAAAAAGCCTGCGAAGAAATTTTATCTGAGCCCTTGGTTTTACAGCAATGGGTGGAAGAAGCCGATCGTGACGATGAATTGATTCCGTTACAGAAACCGTATAAAGCGTTTAGTTATTACCATTTACCAAACGGAAATGTAGTGGGTTTATGGAAACATGCTTTAACTTCCATCAGCAGAAATGGTGGAAAATCTTGGGATTATATGCCGTTGCGTGCGCCAGGATTCGTAAACAGCAATGCTAAAATCTGGGGACAAAAAACGTCAGACAATCGTTATGCGACACTTTATAATCCGTCAGAATATCGTTGGCCTTTGGCGATTTCTACTAGTGATGATGGATTGAATTATAAGGATTTATTATTGGTTCACGGAGAAGTAAGTCCTATGCGTTACGGCGGAAATTACAAATCGGCAGGCCCTCAATACGTTCGCGGAATCACAGAGAAAAACGGAACTCCGCCAGACGGAAAAATCTGGGTAGGATACAGCGTGAATAAAGAGGATATTTGGGTGGCATCAATTCCTGTTCCGGTTACTTCTGTAGTGACGGAAAATGTAAATGACGTTTTCAATACTCTTCCTGATGGACAAGAATTGAAATTGTGGAATACCTACGATCTTTCTTGGGCATCAACAAAAATCGAAAAGAAAGTCGATGGTAAAAAATGGCTGACGTTAAGAGATCAGGATTATTTTGACTATTCACGTGCTGAAAGAGTAATTCCTTTTGCATCAAAAATGGAAGCCGTTTTCACAGTAAAACCAGAACAAAATAATCACGGTTTATTGCAGGTTGAGTTTCAAAATAAACAAGGTTTACCTTCTGTAAGATTGATTTTTGATTCGGATGGAGAATTAAAGGTAAAAAATGGTGCGCGTTTGAGTTCGGTTACAAAATACGAAGCAAACAAAGCATATACAATCACAGTTAAATTAGATGCTAAAAACCGTCAATACACTATAAAAGTAAACGATGGAAAAGAATCAACAAAGATATTTTATGCGCCAACAGATGGTTTCGAGCGAATCATGTTCCGCACTGGAGAACAGAGACATTCGCCAGATCCAGACACAGCGCCAGATACAGACGATTACGACGACCTGCCTCAAACAGGAAAATTAATCCCAGAAGCAGTATTCAATATCGAATCTTTGATTACTAGAAAATTGTAAAGAAAAAATAGCCACGAATTCACGAATTATTTTATAAAAAGTGCGTAGTTATTTGCCACAGATTAAAATGATTTACACAGATTATAATCCGATTAATCTTTTAATCTGTGGCAGGAAAAATTAGAGAAATTAAACGCAAAGAAAAAATTTGAGTTAATTCGTGAATTCGTGGCGAAAAAAATACTATATAAAGTGAAGTTTTTTAAATACGTATTATTAGTTGTTACTTTCTTAATTACGTTCATTTCGAATGGACAAATTCTGCCTGTACGTTTAACGACAGAAATGGCTGAAAACCCATTAGCAGTTGTCGAGAATCAGCCGAAATTTAGCTGGCAATTGGTTTCAAAAGAATCCGATGCATCGCAAATTGCTTATTTGATTTTGGTAGCTTCTTCGGAAGAAAAACTAAATAACGACGATGGAGATATTTGGAATACGGGAAGAGTAAATACAGATAAAAACCTGCATATTGTTTATAGCGGAAAACCATTAAAAAGCGAAACCAAATATTTCTGGAAAGTGAAAGTTTGGAATCAGTCAGGGAAAGTTTCAAAATGGAGTAGAACAGCTTCATTCAGAACCGCTCCATTAGAATCAGATTTAAATCCGACTTGGATTGGAGCTATTACAAAGGCCGACAGTCATTTGCCGGAAGGTAGAAACTACCACACAGCCACTTTCAATAGAGAAAAAAAGATGTCCTTTATCAATGCATCCGATTCGTTGGCACGAAGAAGTATTATGCTTCGCAAACCTTTCGAAGTAGAAAAAGCTGTAAAAGAAGCTGTTGTTTACATTTCAGGTTTAGGGCATTACGAATTAACCATCAACGGCAAAAAAGTGGGTAACAGTCAATTTGCACCACTTTGGACCGATTATGATAAAACGGTTAACTACAATGTGTACGAATTAAGTCCAAAAGAATTTCAAAAAGGCGATAATGTAATTGGCGTTCTGTTAGGAAACGGAATGTACAATACACTTGCTGAAAGATATACCAAATTCTTCGTGAGTTTTGGTCCTCCGACTTTATTCTTTAAAATGAAAATCAAGTATAATGATGGTTCAGAAGAAATTATAAAGTCCGATAGAACTTGGAAATACAGTAAAAGCCCAATTACCTATAACAGTATTTTTGGTGGAGAAGATTACAATGCCAATCTAGAGCAAAAAGGCTGGAATAGAAAAGGTTTCAAAGATAGAGATTGGAAAAAAGTAGTGATTCAGGAAGCTCCAAAAGGAGTTTTAAGACCACAGACTGCACCACCAGTTACGATTCAGAAACAATACCAAGTTAAAACCGTAAAAGAATTGAAACCAAATTTCTATGTTTTTGATATGGGACAAAATCTTTCGGGATTTCCAACTATCAAAGTAAAAGGAAAAAAGGGACAAACGATTCGTGTTTGGGTTGCGGAAGGATTAAATGAAGAAGGTACAATCGCGCAGGGAAGATCTGGAAAACCTTATTATTACGATTACACTTTAAAAGGAGATGGAGTTGAAGAATGGACACCAAAATTTAGTTTCTACGGTTATCAATATGTTCAAATTGAAAATATCAATTATAAAGATGCTAAAAATGCTGAATTTCCAACTTTAGTAGATTTAAAATCGAATTTCATTTACAATTCCGCAGGAGAAGCAGGAAGTTTTACCTGTTCAAATGAGATCTTCAACAAAACGCACGAATTGATAAATAATTCGATCAAAAGTAATTTCCAAAGTGTTTTTACCGATTGTCCGCAACGCGAAAAGTTAGGCTGGCTAGAAGAAATTCAGCTGAATGGTCCGGGTTTAATGTTCAATTATAACTTGCAGACTTTCCTTCCAGCAACAATGCAAAATATTTCTGATTCGCAACGTGATAACGGTTTAATTCCGACAATAGTTCCTGAATATGTCATTTTTGGAGGTGATTTTACCGATTCTCCAGAATGGGGCGTAACAGGTGTAATCTTGCCTTGGATGTATTATGAATATTATGGAGATGCTTCACTATTAGAAAAATATTTTCCTGTAATGAAAAATTATGTGGATTATTTAGGAACGAAAGCAACAAACCATATTGTTTCGCACGGATTAGGCGATTGGTACGATTACGGAACACATCCTGCTGGATATTCTAAAAATAGTCCGATTGCACTTTCTGCGACTTCTCATTACTATTACGGAGCTTATTTAGTAGCCAAAGCATCAAAATTATTAGGTAAAACCGAAGATTTTGAGAAATACAATACATTGGCTTCTGAGATCAAAACGGCTTTCAACAAAGAATTTTTCAACGAAGAAACCAAACAGTACGGAACAAACAGCCAATTTAGCAACGCCGTTCCGATTTTTATGGATATTGTGGAGCCTCAGTATAAAGAAGCTGTAATGCAGAATTTACTAGCTGATATCAAAGAAAAAGGCGATCGTTTGACAACGGGAGATGTTGGAAATCGCTATTTATTCCAGACTTTGGCAAGAAATGGCGAAAACGAAATGATGTACAGAATGCACAATCATTATGATGCGCCGGGTTATGGTTTTCAGATTAAATTTGGCTTGACCACTTTAACCGAACAATGGGATCCTAGAAAAGGAAATTCGTGGAATCACTTTATGTTAGGGCAAATTGAAGAATGGTTTTACCAAAGTTTAGCCGGAATTATGTCTGATCCTGAGAAACCAGGATTCAAACATTTCTTTATTCAGCCAGAAGTGGTTGGCGACATGACTTTCGCTAAAGCGGATTATCAATCGGTTTATGGAAAAATTGCTTCTTCTTGGGAAAAGAAAGAGGGTAAGTTTATTCTGACAGTTCAGATTCCAGTAAATACAACTGCGACAGTAAAATTACCAGTCGCTAAAAATTCAGAAATAAAAATTGATAATAAAAAGGTTAGAGCAGGTTTTGATGAAAAAGCGCAAAAGCCAGTTTTGGAATTGGGTTCAGGAATTTATACAATCGAATGCACAATATAATGAAACGCGGATGACGCAGATTCGCTATCGCGAAAACACGGATTTACACGGATTTCTTTATTTGTTTTTAGGAAAAAGAAAATCCGTTTTAATCCGCGTCTTTACGAAGTAAATCCGTTTCATCCGTGTACCAACACACAACAATATTAAAATGAAAAATTTAAAATACATCTTCTTAGTTTCCATTTTTGCTTTGACATTTGCCAATGCACAAAGCACTTCTGACACTAATTTTAGAAAGCCAGTATCAGAAACACTGAAAAAAATAGAAACTCTTTTTAACGTAACGATCAACGACGACAGAGGTTTATTAAAAGGAAAAGAACTGGACTATGCCGATTGGAGAATTGAACCTGGAAATTTAGCGCTTTCGCTTACTAATATTCTAGCGCCGTTTGAATTGATGTATTTTAAACAACCCGATGGAACCTACATTATACGCAAGTATGAAAACCATAAAGTTTCGGTAGATAAAGGAAAGGAACGCTTGTTTTATTTAGAAAGCCTTTATTCGACGAAAGAGCAATGGGAGAAACGCAAAACGGAGTTAAAAGCTTGTATGATTGAATCATTTGGTTTGGATAAGGCGCCCCCTACACCGAAATCTAAACCACTTTTAACTCCAAAGAGAATCTACAAAGACTACAGTGTCGAAAATATTGCTTTGGAAATATTGCCAGGGGTTTATGCGACGGGTTCAATTTATAAACCGTATCCGTTAAACAAAAAAGCAGCTGTTATTTTAACTCCTGACGGGCATTTTGGCGACGGAAGATATAGAAAAGACGAGCAGTACAGATGTGCTATGATGGCTAAAATGGGAGCAATTGTGGTCGGTTACGATTTATTTGCTTGGGGAGAATCGTTACTACAATTTCCAGAAGAAACACACAGAAACAGCATTGCATCGACAGTTCAGTTGCTGACAGGAATTCGTTTATTGGATTATTTGGCAACCGTAAAAAATGCCGATATGTCTAGAGTTGGTGTGACTGGAGGTTCTGGCGGAGGATCGCACACCATGTTTTTGTCGGCGATTGATGACAGAGTGAAAGTTTCAGCTCCGGTTGTAATGGTTTCCTCACACTTTTCAGGTGGCTGTCCATGCGAAAGCGGACGTGGAATTCACTTATGCGGAAACGGAACCAACAATGCTGAAATTTCAGCTATGATGGCTCCAAAACCGCAATTGATTGTTTCTGATGGAAAAGACTGGACATTAGCGGTTCCGGAACTGGAATTTCCTTTTATCCAAAGAACGTATGAATTGTACGGAAAGAAAGATTTAGTGGAAAATGCGCATTTTGCAAAAGAAGGACATGATTTCGGAATTTCAAAACGTATGGCTTTGTATCCGTTTATGGCGAAATATTTAAATTTAGATTTGAATAAAGTGAAGAACGATAAAGGCGAAATCGATGAATCGAGTTGTGTAATTGAACCAAAAGAAAAGTTGTTTGTTTTTGGAGATAAAGGAGAAAAACTGCCGAAAAATGCCTTGAAAGACATCAACAAATTATATGAAATGTTTGGAGAAAAAAATCTGAAAGTTTACGAGGTTAAAAAGTGATAGCCACGAATTTCACGAATTGGCACGAATTATTTTTTCTGCCACAGATTAAAAGGATTTACACAGATTATGGAGATAAAAAAATCCAAATAATCCATTTAATCTGTGGCAAAACAAATTAGAGAAATTGAAATAAAAATTAAAAAAGAAATTAGTGCCAATTCGTGTAATTCGTGGCAAAAAAAAATATAATATGAAATTAAAAATTAAAATAACGGCAATCTGTTTTGGAATTTTTTCCTTGACAGCAACAGCACAAAGTGACCTAAAACTGTGGTACGATAAACCTGCATCAATCTGGAACGAAGCTTTGCCTTTAGGTAACGGACGCTTGGGCGCAATGGTCTTTGGCGATCCAGCGGTAGAACGTTTGCAATTGAACGAAGAAACCATTTGGGCAGGATCTCCAAACAGCAATGCACATTCTAAATCGATAAAAGCACTTCCAATTGTACGTCAGTTAATTTTTGATGGAAAATTTGATGAAGCGCAAGACTTGGCAACACAGGATATCATGTCGCAGACGAATGACGGTATGCCATATCAAACTTTTGGAAGCGTTTATATTTCATTCAACGGACATCAAAAATATACCGATTATTACCGTGATTTAGATATTAGTAATGCTACGGCAAAAGTAAAATACAAAGTAAACGGAGTTGAATTTACACGAGAAATTCTAACCGCATTTTCAGATCAGGTAATTGTAGTAAAACTTTCTGCTAGTCAACCGGGACAGATTACCTGTAATGTTTTCATGAATAGTCCGATTGATAAAACGGTTGCTTCGACAGAAGGAAACCAGATTATACTTTCGGGAGTTGGAACTAACTTTGAAGGCGTAAAAGGAAAAGTTAAGTTTCAAGGTCGATTAACAGCTAAAAACAAAGGTGGTGAAATTGATGCCAGCAACGGTGTTTTTAGTATCAACAAAGCCGATGAAGTGACTTTATACATTTCGATTGCAACCAACTTCAAAAACTATCAGGATATTTCGGGAGATGAAATTGCAAAAAGCAAAGACTATTTAGCGAAAGCCGAAGTAAAAGATTTTGAAACAATAAAGAAAGTCCATGTTGATTATTACCAAAAATTCTTCAACAGAGTTGCTTTAGATTTAGGTTCAAATGATTTGGTTAAGAAACCAACAAACGAAAGAATTCGAGATTTCTCAAAACAATTTGATCCGCAATTGGCGAGTTTGTATTTCCAGTTTGGACGTTATCTTTTAATTTCAAGTTCACAGCCAGGCGGACAGCCAGCTAATCTACAAGGAATTTGGAACGACATGGTCACTCCGCCGTGGGACAGTAAATATACGACAAATATCAATGCCGAAATGAATTACTGGCCGGCACAAGTAACCAATTTGCAGGAAATGCACGAGCCTTTTGTACAAATGGCAAAAGAGTTAGCGGTAACTGGTGCAGAAACAGCTAGAACGATGTATAATGCAAATGGTTGGGTTCTGCATCATAATACCGATATCTGGCGTGTAACTGCTCCAGTAGATTCAGCTGCTTCGGGAATGTGGCCGACTGGCGGTGCGTGGGTTTGTCAGGATTTATGGGAAAGATATTTATATACAGGAGATAAAAAATATTTAGCAGAAATTTATCCAATTATGAAAGGTGCTGCTGATTTCTTTTTGGATTTCATGGTTATTGATCCAAACACAAAATATTTAGTTGTTGTGCCATCAAGTTCTCCTGAAAACACACACGCAGGCGGAACAGGAAAATCGACAATTGCATCGGGAACGACAATGGATAATCAGCTGGTTTTTGATTTGTTTACGCATGTTATGGAAGCTTCGGCATTGGTTTCTCCAGATCCTGTTTATGTGAAAAAAGTAAGTGATGCTTTGGCAAAAATGCCTCCAATGAAAGTCGGAAAACATAATCAATTACAAGAATGGCAGGACGATTGGGATAATCCAAAAGACAATCACAGACACGTTTCACATTTGTACGGATTGTATCCAAGTAATCAGATTTCACCAATTAAAACGCCTGAATTATTTGAAGCAGCTAAACAATCGTTGATTTACAGAACAGACGAATCTACAGGCTGGTCTATGGGCTGGAAAGTGAATTTATGGGCGAGATTATTGGACGGAAATCATGCTTATAAATTGATTCAGGATCAATTGCATTTAGTAACCGCAGATCAGAGAAAAGGCGGAGGAACGTATCCAAATATGTTAGATGCGCATCAGCCTTTTCAAATTGATGGAAATTTTGGATGCACAGCCGGTTTTGCCGAAATGCTAATGCAGAGTCAGGAAGATGCGATTCATTTATTGCCTGCTTTACCAACGGTTTGGAAAGACGGAAGCATTAAAGGCTTGGTTGCCAGAGGTGGTTTTGTAATTGATATGACTTGGAAAAACAATAAAGTTTCGGAGTTGAAAATCTATTCGAAAATTGGAGGAAACTGTCGATTGAAAGTAGAAAATACATTGAAAGGTTCTTCGCTTAAAAAAGCAAAAGGAAAAAATCCGAATCCGTTGTTTTACGATGTGGAAGTGAAGAAACCAATTATTTCTAAAGAAGCAAAACTGCCTAAAGTGCAATTGCCAATTTACAATATTTACGATGTGAATATGAAAGCAGGGCAGACGTATACTTTTACTGGAAATTAAAATATTTTAAAACCATATAAGTGATATAAGGAAATATAAAGTTAGGACGTTCCTGCAAGGTTTCTAAAACCTTGTAGGTATAAATGATAAACTTGGCGATTAAAAATAAGATACCTACAAGGTTTTGGAAACCTTTCAGGAGTGAGAAAACGTAAAGGTCTCTTGCGTGAGTGATGGAAGTGGAGCTCTTTTTTGTGAGGCTTTTTTAGCCGAACAAAAAAAGCGGGAACGGACAGCACGACCCGGAGGGACACGCCCAAAGAATTAGTTTTAAAATAATAATTAGAATATGTTACAACATTTTAAACATAAAATAATAACACTTTCAATAGTAATCGCTTGTGTAAATAGTGGTTGTAAATCGACTGCGGAACATTCCCAAAAAGGAAAATCGGTTATTTTAAAAGAAAAAAACTTCAAACATTATGTTGATTATTTCAACACGATGGAAGATGAAAACTTAAAATTTGCGATTCCGAATGACAGTGCCTGGGCTTGGATGGAAAAGAATATTCCGTTGTTTGAATGTCCACAGCAGAATTTTGAGGAAATCTATTATTTCAGATGGTGGAGCGTTCGAAAACATATTAAAAATACACCGCAAGGATTTGCAATTACAGAGTTTTTGGTAGATCGTTCCTATGCCGACAAATACAATATGATCAGTTGTGCTTTGGGGCATCATATCAACGAATTCAGATGGGTTCATGATCCTAAATACATTGAGCAGGATGTCAAACTTTGGTATCGAGGAAATGATGGAAAACCAATGAATAAATTGTATAAATTTAGCAGTTGGACAGCCGATGCTTTGTACAATCGTTATTTGGTGAATAAGGATGAAAAATTCTTATTGGATTTGTACCCAGACATGGTTGCCGATTATGCTGTTTGGGTAAATGACCGTCAGCGTAAAGATGGATTGTTTTGGCAACATGATGTAAAAGATGGAATGGAAGAATCCTTAAGCGGCGGACGTAAAGTACAAAATGCAAGACCAACGATTAACAGTTATATGTACGGAAATGCTGTAGCGATTTCTAAAATGGCTGAAATGAAAGGCGATAAGGTTGCGGAAACAGTATATAAAGCTTTAGCTTCTGTTCTCCAACAATCAATACAAACGAAATTGTGGAATTCAAAAAGTGAGTTTTTTGAAACTTTGACTGAAAAAGATACACTAGCACAAGTTCGTGAGGCAATCGGATTTATTCCGTGGTATTTTAATCTTCCAGAGCAAAACAAAGGATTTGAAAAAGCTTGGGAGCAAATTAAAGATGAAAAAGGATTTTCGGCTCCGTTTGGTTTGACAACAGCAGAAAGAAGAAGTCCGAGATTTAGAACACACGGAACAGGAACCTGCGAATGGGACGGTGCAATTTGGCCATTTGCAAGTTCGCAGACGTTAACGGCTTTGGCAAATGTTCTGAATAATTATAATCAGAATTATGTTGGCAAAACCGATTATTTCAAGCAGATGGATTTGTACGTTCAGTCGCAGTATTATAGAGGAAAACCTTATCTTGGCGAGTATTTAGATGAAACAACAGGATATTGGTTAATGGGCGACAGAGAAAGAAGCCGTTATTATAATCATTCCACTTTCAACGATTTGGTGATTACAGGTTTGGTAGGTTTACGTCCAAGAGCTGATGAAAAGATTGAAGTAAATCCGTTGATTCCGCAAGAAAAATGGGATTGGTTTTGTTTGGATAATGTTTTGTATCATGGCAATATTATTACCATTCTTTGGGATAAAACAGGAGAAAAATATAATAAAGGAAAAGGTTTTAGAATCTTTAAAAATGGGAAGGAAATTGCGGTTTCTGAGAAGTTAGAGAAGTTAATTTCTGAATAAATTGAGAATCGTTGAGCGGAATTTTTTCACGCAGATTCTAAACAGATTTGAGTAGATTAAAATAGATTTTATTTTTTTGATCTCTAATCTGTTTAGAAATATGATAATAAAAATCTATGAACATCAGCTTAAATCTGCCAAATCTGCGTGAAATAAAAATCATCGCAAAGACAATAAAATAATACCATGAAAAAGTTTTTTTTACATCTTACCTTAATCATTTCACTCTTCACAATTTCGGCGAAAGCCCAAACCAAAATCATTGTGAGCGATTTAAAATGCGAAATGCTAACGAATCCGGAAGGAATTGACGTTTTACAGCCAAGATTGAGCTGGAAAATTAAAGCAGAAATAAATGATGTAAAACAAACTCATTATCAAATTTTAGCTTCTTCGTCTTTAGAAAAATTAAATGCTGGAAATGCAGATTTATGGGACAGCGGAAAGGTACAAAGCGACGAATCTGTCAATGTGATTTATGACGGAAAAAAGTTAAAAGACAGACAAGACGTTTATTGGAAAATACTTGTTTTTACCAATAAAGGCGAAGTTCAATCAAAAGAAACAGCACATTTCAGCATCGGAATTTTAACGTATGCAGATTGGAAATCGACACGATGGATTGGATATGAAAAAACGTCGAAGGGAGATAGTATTTCGCAGTATTCTCGATTATCAGCGAGGTATTTAAGAAAAGAAATCGATTTAAAAAAGAAAGTCAAAAGTGCCAAGGTCTATATCATAGGAATGGGCTTGTACGAGCTGTATATTAACGGAAATAAAATTGGCGATCAGGTTTTGGCTCCCGTTCCTACGGATTATACCAAGAATGTAAAATACAATGTTTTTGATGTGACTTCACAATTGCAAGAAGGGAAAAATGCATTAGGAACCATTTTAGGAAACGGACGTTTTTTTACCATGCGTCAGGATTATAAACCTTATAAAATCAAAACTTTTGGGTATCCGAAAATGGCTTTGCAGTTGTTTGTAGAATATACAGATGGAAGTAAAGAGGTTATTAGAACAGATGATACTTGGAAAATCACAACCGACGGACCAATCTTATCCAACAACGAATATGACGGTGAAGAATACGATGCCCGTAAAGAAATGAAAGGCTGGAATACCATTAATTTCAATGATAAAAAATGGCTTTCGGCAGAATATGTTCAGGAACCGGGCGGATTTTACGAAGGGCAGATGTCGGCGAATATGAAAGTGAAACGCGAAGTAAAACCGGTTTCAATTAAACAAACGCCAAAAGGAACTTATATTTTGGATATGGGGCAAAATATGGTGGGCTGGCTGCAATTGAAAGCGAAAGGAAATTCGGGAGATAAAATCACTATGAAATTTGCAGAATCTTTACAACCAGATGGTTCGTTATATATTGCGAATTTACGTGATGCCAAAACAACTGATATTTATACTTTAAAAGGTGAAGGCGAAGAAGTTTGGGAACCTCGTTTTATTTTTCACGGTTTTAGATTTGTGGAGATTTCAGGTTTCAAAACAAAACCGACTTTAGAAAATTTCGTTGGAAAAGTCGTTTATGATGACATTGTCACAACAGGAACTTTTGATTCTTCAAACCCAATTATGAATCAGATTTTTAAGAATGCATGGTGGGGAATCAGCGGCAATTATAAAGGAATGCCAATCGATTGTCCGCAGAGAAATGAGCGTCAGCCTTGGTTGGGAGATAGAACTACCGGAGCTTATGGTGAAAGTTTTTTATTCGATAATCAGACTTTGTATGCAAAATGGTTAGATGATATTAAAAATGCCCAAACTATTGATGGGGGAATTCCAGATGTGGCACCAGCTTTTTGGCGTTATTATGGAGATAATGTGACTTGGCCGGGAACTTATATTACTGTTGCAGATATGCTGTATCAGCAGTTTGGCGACAAAAAAGTAGTGGAAAAACAATATCCGTCTATGAAAAAATGGATGGATTACATGGAAGAAAATTATTTGGTTGATGATATTATGACCAAAGACAAATACGGCGATTGGTGTGTTCCGCCAGAATCTTTGGAATTAATTCGTTCGAAAGATCCTTCTCGTTTAACTGATGGTGAATTGATTTCGAGTGCGTTTTATTATCAGCTTTTAAATATCATGAAAAAGTTTGCTGTAATCGCAAATTCGCAAAATGACATTAAACATTATGATGAATTAGCTTCAAGAATCAAAAAAGCTTTCAACGCTAAATATTTTAATGCAACCAAAAACAATTACGCCAATAATACCGTAACAGCCAATTTACTGCCTTTGACTTTCGGAATGGCTCCAGAAGAATTGAAACAAAAAGTTTTCGAAAATCTGGTACATGAAGTGGAAGTGACTAAAAATGGTCATGTAAGTACAGGAGTTATTGGAACTCAGTTTTTAATGCGAACATTAACCAATTTTGGTCGTGGAGATTTGGCTTTCAAATTAGCCTCAAACAAAACGTATCCAAGCTGGGGTTATATGGTCGAAAACAGCGCAACTACGATTTGGGAATTATGGAACGGAAACACAGCAGATCCAGCGATGAATTCGCAAAACCACGTGATGCTTTTAGGCGATTTACTGATTTGGTATTACGAAAATATGGCGGGAATCAAGAGCAATCCAGAAAATCCAGGTTTCAAACAAATTATCATGAAACCAGATTTTAGTGCGGGATTGACTTATGTAAATGCGTCTTACGAATCGATTTACGGAACGATTAAAAGTGACTGGAAAAAGGATAAAAAAGCTTTGGTTTGGAATATTACTATTCCTGCGAATACTTCTGCTGTTGTTTATCTTCCGTCAAGCGATATTGCAGCTATTTCAATCAATAAACAGAAGCTGGATAAGACTTCTTACACTTATTCGGTAGAAAAAAATCAAATAATTGTCATACTTTCGTCAGGAAATTTTGCGATAAGCGTTAAATAATCTGCATTTTTAGTAATTCGGGACAGTACAGGATACATTGTTAATTTTTTGGTGTTATTTTTACACTTATTAAATATTTTTACCTAAAAAAATGTTAGGTATGTATTTATAGTCAAAAAAAATAATTCATAATTTAATTAAGAATGAAGATAACAAAATTAGCATTTGTCTTGTTTGGACTTTTCCTTTTAGGAAGTTGTAAATCGGCTTTAGAGAAAAAGACTTGGAAAGAAGGAATTTTAGTAGATCAATTTGTTTACGATAAAGCGCCTTATCCATCTTGTCATGCGATTACAATCGTCGAAGCTACAAATGGTGATTTAGTTGCTTCTTGGTTTGGAGGAACTCACGAAAGAAATCCTGATGTTTGTATCTACGTAGCCATTAAACCAAAAGGAAGCGACACTTGGAACGAGGGCGTAAAAGTTGCCGACGGTGTCATGAAAGAAGGACCGAGATTACCAACTTGGAATCCAGTTTTATATCAAATTCCGGGTGGCGATTTAATGTTATTCTACAAAATAGGACCAAAACCATCAGAATGGTGGGGTGTAATCAGAACTTCATCTGATGGTGGAAAAACGTGGTCTGAAGCTCAAAAAATGCCAGACGGTTTCTTAGGGCCAATCAAAAACAAACCTGTTTTATTAAGTAACGGAACTTTATTATGTCCGTCAAGTATAGAAGGCGACGGCTGGAGACTTCGTATGGAATCTACTCCAGATTTCGGAAAAACTTGGGTAATGGGCGATACGCTACCAAGAGGAAAACAAAAAATCAATGCAATTCAGCCAAGTATTTTATTTCATAAAGACGGAAGCATTCAAGCAATCGGAAGAACTAGAAACAGAGCGATTTTCAGTACATTCTCAAAAGATAACGGAAAAACTTGGTCGGATGTTGAGTTAATCGGACTTCCAAATAACAATTCAGGAACAGATGCCGTAACACTTAAAGACGGTAGACATTTATTAGTTTATAATCACGTTTTGCCTCCTGGAAAAGAAGCAAAAGGGCCAAGAACGCCTTTAAACGTTTCGGTTTCGAAAGATGGAATTCACTGGAACGCTGCTTTAGTTTTAGAAGATTCAAAAATCAGCCAATATTCTTATCCTTCAATGATTCAAAGTTCAGATGGAATGGTGCATATCGTGTATACTTGGAGAAGAGAAAAACTGAAATATGTAAAAGTGGATCCAAGTAAATTGGTAGCACTTCCGATCAAAAACGGAATCTGGCCAGGCGACGAAGGAAAAGTAGTTACAGCGGTAAAAGCAGAAGAAGAGTAAAATTAAGTTCGCCACGAATTTCACTAATTTCCACAAATTTTTTAAAATAATAATTCGTGAAAATTCGTGGAATTTGTGGCAAAAAAATATAAAGCCACAGATTAAAAGGATTAAAATGATTTTTTATTCTAGTTAATCTCTAAAATCTGCTCAATTTGTGAGAGTAATTTTTTTCACGCAGATTTAGCAGATCGAGCAGATTTTTTAATCCATTTAATCTTTATAATCTGTGGCAAAAAAAATATAAGTATGAAATCTAAAAGAAATTTAATTGTTGCTCTACTTGTTGTTTTATCAACAACATTTAATAGCTGTGCAACGGCTCAGTCTTCCAATAAAAAGCAAAAATATAAAGTTGCAGTTTGCGACTGGATGATTTTAAAAAGACAAAAATTAGGTGCTTTTGGTTTAGCAGCTGAAATAAAAGCTGACGGAATCGAACTGGATATGGGAGGTTTAGGAAACAGACCAACATTTGACAGTAAATTAGGAGATCCTGTAGAGAGACAAAAATTCTTAGATAAATCAAAAGAAACGGGAGTAGGAATCAGTTCGATTGCCATGTCTGGATTTTATGCACAGTCATTTGCCACAAGAGAAATCACACCAATGATTACAGATTGTATTCAGGCAATGAAAAACATGAAAGTAAAAGTGGCTTATCTTCCGTTAGGAACGCAAACCGATTTAGTTAAAAATCCAGAATTACGTCCAGAAGTGATCAAGAGATTGCAATGGGCAGGAAAAGAAGTGGGGAAGATTGGTGGAGTAATTGCAATTGAAACTTCTTTGAGTGCCACAGAAGAGAAAAAACTTTTAGACGAGGTTGGTTCAAAATATATTAAAAGCTCTTTCAATTTTGCGAATGCTTTAGATAATAAAAGAGATATTTCATCAGAATTAAAAATCTTAGGAAAGAAATATGTGGCTCAGATTCACGCTTCAAACACCGATCAGTTTTGGTTAGAAAATGACAAAGCGATCGACATGCCTAAAATAAAAGCAACATTGGATGAAATGAAATGGAGCGGATGGCTAATTGTGGAGCGTTCTCGTGATGTAACGCAAGTGCATAATGTAAAAGCCAATTATGGAGCTAACGTCGCTTATTTGAAGAAGATTTTCCAGAATTAGACAATAAACAGTGATCAATATGTAATCGTTAAACAACACAATTTTTCACTATAAATCTGCCGAGTCTGCTAAATCTGCGAGAGATATTTTTCACGCAGATCGGGCAGATTTAGCAGATTATTTTTAGAATGAATACCCAAAAACAGCATACTATGAAATATTTACAATTACTTTTTTTATGTCTTTACGTCTCTTTCGCGACAGCGCAGAACATCACAGTAGTTAGTGATCCGAGTTCGCCAAGAGCAAAATTTGGAGCAGCCAAATTATCTGAAACCCTTACTACAAAAGGATTCAGCGTAACTTCTTCTGATAAATTCAAAAAATCAAAAGATAAAGTAATTGTAATTGGAGAAAAAGGAACTGATTTCTGGAAACAAAATGCTAAAAGCGCTAAAATCGACAACAGCAAATTAACCAAGAAAGAAGGCTTTCAAATTCGTACTCAAAATAATGTAATTTATATTGAAGGTACAGATGCTAGCGGAACATTGTACGGCGCGCTTGAATTGGCAGATCGCATTAAAAGTTCAGGTCAGCTTCCTTCAGAAATCAATATTGACGATAGTCCAGAAATGGTGCTTAGAGGCGCTTGTATCGGAATGCAAAAACCAGTTTACCTTCCAGGACGTGACGTTTATGAATATCCATATACACCAGAAACTTTTCCATGGTTTTACGATAAAGCGCTTTGGATTAAATATCTAGATATGCTGGTAGAAAACCGCATGAACTCTTTGTATTTATGGAACGGACATCCTTTTGCATCTTTAGTAAAACTAAAAGATTATCCATTTGCGGTTGAAGTAAGTGATGAAGATTTCAAAAAGAATGAAGAAATCTATAAATTCTTAACGGTTGAAGCGAACAAAAGAGGAATCTGGGTAATTCAGATGTTTTATAATATTATTGTTTCTAAACCTTTTGCAGAGCATTACAAGATTAAAACGCAGGATCGTTCTCGTCCAATTACGCCTTTATTATCAGATTATACAAGAAAATCTATTGCTGCTTTTATTGAAAAATATCCAAACGTTGGATTAATGGTTTGTTTGGGAGAAGCTATCAACACCGTTGATGATGATGTCGAATGGTTTACCAAAACGATTATTCCGGGTGTTCGTGACGGTTTACAAGCGTTAGGAAAAACAGAAGAACCGCCAATTATTCTTCGTTCTCATGATACCGATGGCCCTCTGGTAATGGAAAAATCACTTCCGCTATATAAAAATCTTTATACAGAAAGTAAATATACAGGAGAATCTTTAACAACTTACACGCCGGGTGGACCATGGGGAGAAACGCACAAACAGTTGAGTGCTCTTAAATCGATTCATATTGAGAATGTTCATATTTTGGCCAATTTAGAGCCTTTTAGATATGGTTCACCAGATTTTATTCAGAAAACCGTAAAAGCAATGCACAGCGTTCACGGCGCAAATGCACTGCATTTATATCCGCAGGCATCTTATTGGGATTGGCCATATTCGGCAGATAAAACAAAATCAGGAGAACGTTTATTAGAAATGGATCGTGACTGGATTTGGTATAAAGCTTGGGCGAGATACGCTTGGGACAGCAAAAGAGATCGAAAAGAAGAAGTTAAATTTTGGGATAATGATTTAGCTGCGAAATTCGGAACTTCTCAAGAAGCAGCAAATAATATTTTAAAAGCGTACGAAGAAACTGGGGAAATTGCGCCAAAAACATTAAGACGTTTCGGAATCACAGAAGGAAACCGTCAGACTTTATTGTTAGGAATGTTCGAAAGCCAATTGGTGAATCCGTCAAAATGGAGAGTTTATCCGGGATTCCATGAATCTTGCGGACCAGCGGGCGAATTGCTTTTAGAATATGCTAAAAAAGAATGGAACAAAGAACCGCATTCTGGCGAACTTCCAACTCAAATTATTGCTGAAATTACAGAACACGGAAGATTAGCTGTTGAAGCTATTGACAAAGCTGAAGCGAGCGTAACCAAAGATAAAGAAGAATTTGCAAGACTTAAAAATGATATGCATGCGTATAAAGCTTTTGCTGATTTCTTCTCAGAGAAAGTAAAAGCCGCTTTATTGGTTTTAAGATACAGTTATTCAAACGATATTACTGATTTAGATAAAGCTTTGCCTCATTTAGAAAAAAGCATTGAGTATTATGAGTTATTGGTAAAACTAACAAAAGATACGTACTATTATGCCAACAGTATGCAGACGGCTCAACGTCGAATTCCGATTGGAGGAGATGATGGAAACAATAAAACTTGGGCAGAATTGTTACCGCATTACGAGCGTGAATTGGCTAATTTTAAAAGAAATCTAGAGAAGCTAAAATCTTCTAAAGATGGTAAAATTGAAACCAAAGAAGGAAAACCTTGGAAACCAGCTGAAGTAACTTTCATCGATGAAAAACCAGGAACGTATTTAGTTAAAACAGGAACAAAAGTTTACGGAACAGATATTTCTGAGTTAACTAAAATTGCTCCAGAGCTTCAAAATCTTAAAGGATTCTCATTCGTAGAAAACGATCAAAATGAAAAAGGAACCCATTTGAAGTTTAGAAATACAAAAGCCGTTAAATTAGTGGTGGGTTATTTCAATTCAGATCAAAAGAGATTTTTATTACCGCCAAGTTTAGAGACAGATGCAGCAGGAAATGCGCACGGTCAAGCCGAAGTGATTCTGGCAAGTGCAATGAATTTAAAAGAGTTACCACGTGTAAACATTCATACGTATACGTTCCAGCCGGGGGAGAATAAATTAGATTTAGGAAAAGGAAAAGTATTGATTTTAGGTTTTATCGATGCAGATCAAACGATAACGCCACGTGATGTCGGGTATATCGATGCAGGAGAAAAAGCAGCCATTGATTGGTTGTTTTATTGAGAATAATTTGGGCGTGTCCCTTCGGGTCGGGCTTTCGGCTATATTCCCGATTAACAAAAACTACGGCTAAAAAGCCTTGTTTTTCTAAATCGGGAGATACCGCCTCAATCCCTCACGCAAACGTAAAGTTAGACCTGACGGGTTTTTAAAACCTGTCAGGTCTACTAACGGGTCTCTTTACGTCGAAATGACAAAAAGTGGAGTAAAATAAAAACTTTAATAACCTTATATTACTTATATGGTTTAATAAGAAAATATGAATAGAATAGTTTTTTTTATTTTTTGTTTTTTTTCAAGCCTTTGCTTTGTTTGGAGTCAGAGCAAAGATTCGGGGAAGTTTCGTAAAGAAATTTCGCTGAATTCGTCTTGGGAAACCGTAATACTGGATAATCTTCCGCTGAAAGAAGAAGATTTTGTAGAAAATCCAAAAACTGATTCCAATTGGCAAAAGGTTAGTGTGCCTCACAATTGGGATCAGTATTATGGTTTCAGAAGAACAAAACATGGAAATTTACATGGTACTGCCTGGTACAAAAAAACGCTAAAACTTGATAAAAAAGAGAGTTCAAAACAGCATTTCCTTTATTTTGAAGGAGTAAGTTCCTATGCAACAGTTTGGGTAAATGGCAAAAAAATAGGGGAACACAAAGGCGGAAGAACCACTTTTACAGTTGATATTACCAAAGCGGTTTCTTTCGACAAAGAAAATATCATTTTAGTAAAAGCATCACATCCATCCTTTATTGCCGATTTACCTTGGGTTTGCGGTGGATGTTCGGGAGAATGGGGATTTTCTGAAGGTTCTCAACCAATGGGGATTTTCAGACCAGTTGCTTTGGTAATTACAAACGATGTTAGAATTCAGCCTTTTGGGGTTCATATCTGGAATGATAAATCGATTTCAAAACAAAAAGCCATTCTTCAGACTACAACCGAAATCAAGAATTACAGTGCTTTACAGCGAAATTTAACCATCGAAAATATTCTTTTGGATGCTTCGGGAAAGAAAGTTGTGATTACAAAAAGCAACAACAAAATCAATTCGGGAGAAACAAAAGAAATTGCTCAGACACTTCCTGAGATTCAGAATCCACAATTATGGTCGCCATCTAATCCGTATTTGTATAAATTGGTTACTTCAGTTTACGAAAACGGAAAAATAATCGATCAGTTAACAACTTCGTACGGAATTCGCTGGGTAAGCTGGCCAGTTAGTCGAGATGGAAAAGACAATCGTTTTTTCATAAATGATGAACCTGTTTTTATAAATGGCGTTTGTGAATACGAACATTTAATTGGAAAAAGTCATTCGTTTTCAGATGAAATGATTCATTCCAGAATCGAACAAATCAAAGCAGGCGGATTTAATGCTTTTAGAGAAGCGCATCAGCCTCATAATTTATTATATCAAAAAGAATTAGACGAAAACGGAATCCTGTTTTGGAGTCAGTTTTCGGCACATATTTGGTACGATACGCCAGAATTTAAAGAAAACTTCAAAACTCTTTTACGAGAATGGATTAAGGAACGCAGAAACAGTCCATCTGTAGTAATGTGGGGATTGCAGAACGAAAGCACGATTCCGAAGGAATTTGCGGAAGAATGCACGCAGATTATCCGTGAAATGGATCCGTTATCTGCATCGCAAAGAATCGTAACAACTTGTAACGGTGGAGAAGGAACAGATTGGAATGTGGTTCAAAACTGGTCAGGAACGTATGGCGGAGATCCGTTAAAATACCATTTAGAAATGACCACTCAGTTATTAAACGGAGAATATGGCGCATGGCGTTCAGCCGATTTACACACCGAAGGAGAATTTGACCAAAAAGGAACTTTGAGCGAAAACCGTTTTTCTCAATTAATGGAAATTAAAGTTAGAGAAGCCGAATCTGTAAAAGATAAAATTGCGGGACAATTCAACTGGCTTTTTGCTTCGCATGAAAATCCAGGACGCGTTCAGAATGGAGAAGGTTTTAGAGACATTGATAAAGTTGGCCCAGTCAATTACAAAGGACTTTTTACGATTTGGGGCGAGCCTTTAGATGCATTTTATATGTACCGAGCGAATTATGTTTCAAACAAAACCAATCCGATGGTATATATTGTTTCGCACACTTGGCCGAGCCGTTGGGAAAAAGTGGGAATCAAAAACGGAATTGATATTTACTCGAATTGTGATGAAGTAGAATTGTTTAATGACGTAAATAAATCTTCTTTAGGCAAACTAAAAAATCCAGGAATCGGACAGCATTTTCAATTTAATAATGTCAATATTCAATACAATGTTTTATATGTAGTTGGTTATGTAAATGGGAAAGCGGTTGCTAAAGATTATATCGTTTTAAATAATTTTCCAAAAGCGCCAAATTTTGATGCTTTAATCACTAATAAAACTGATATTACAAAAGCAAAAAGCGGTTATAATTACATTTATAGAGTAAATTGCGGAGGTTCAGAATTGACAGATTCTGCTGGAAATACTTGGTTTACCGATACACATAAAAACGGTCAAAACAGTTGGGGTTCTTTATCTTGGACAGATAATTTTGAAAAACTGCCTGATTTTTTTGCCAGTCAGAGAACAACTTTCGATCCTATAAACGGTACAAAAGATCCTGAGTTGTTTCAAAGTTTTAGATACGGAGTTGATAAACTGCGTTACGAATTTCCTGCACCAAACGGAGAATATTTAGTAGAATTATATTTTACAGAACCTTGGTACGGAACAGGTGGCGGAATGGACTGCAAAGGCTGGCGTTTATTTGATGTTGCCATTAATGAAAATGTAGTTTTAAAAGATTTTGATATTTGGGCAGAAGCAGGACACGACAACGCTTTAAAGAAAACTTTTGTTGTAAAAAGTATAAATGGAAAAATTGTAATTTCATTTCCAAATGTAAAAGCTTCACAGGCAATTATTTCGGCAATTGCTATTGCGACAAAAGACATTCATGCAAGACCAGCTTCAGAATCTTCAAAAAACATTCAGAATTTGGTTTTAGATTCTTATGATAAAACCAACAGAATAGCTTCATGGCTGGATATTAATTCAAAACAATATTCTGACTCTGATATTGTTTTTACCGAATTGCCTTCAGAAGTTTTTGGTGCTGATTATTTACAGTTTTCATCTAATTCTAAAAATAAAGGTTCGTTTACTGCAAAAGAAGATTCAGATATTTATGTTTTTGCTGATGCTAAATTCAAAACGTCAGCAAGTTTTTCGGACTATAAAAAAATAGAGGAAAAAGCGAAAAACAGTAATGGTACTTCATTTGATGTTTTCACTAAAAAAATAAAGAAAGGCGAGAAAGTTCTTTTTGATAATTCGGAAAACATAAACACAATTGCTGTAGTTCCAACTTACGATATGGGCGAAAAAGACGATTCTAGACCAGTCGTAATTATCGAAGCAGAAAAAACAAAAACAACGGGAATTGGAATTGAAAAAGGAAATTTCAAAAAAGCCGATTATATTGAGTTCACAAAAAAGACAAACAACAGCATCGAGTTTGAAGTAAAACCCGGAGTTGCAGGAATTTATTTAATGCGTTTCCGTTTTATGAATAGAAATGAAACTCCAATGAAAGTGAAATTCAAAATGGAAGATGCGTACGGAATTTTAATGCGAAATGACACGATTGAGTTTTTCCCTTCACCTGAAAAATGGAAGATTTTAAATACGACTTCTGGAGGTTATATTAATGCAGGAACATATAAAATTACGTTGGAAGGTGATGATTTGAAGGGATTAATGTTGGACAATTTCGAATTTCAGTAAGTTTTTTGAGGTTCAAAGAGGCAGAGTGACAAAGGAAGAGAGGTTTAATTAGGATTGCATTGTAGAGACGCACCGCAGTGCGTCTACGCTCCAATTGTCCATACTGTGTGTTAGACGCACTGCAGTGCGTCTCTACAGAAAAATACAATTAGAATAAAAAACATATTTATGATCAAACATAAAAACATATTTCAAAAAATTACAATTACCTTATTGTTTTCAGTATCAGTTTTTGCGCAAAAGCAAGCCAGAATTGTAGAAGATTTCAATAAAAATTGGAACTTCAAATTAGGAGATTATCCTGATGCGATAAATGCTAATTTCAATGTATTAGATTGGAGAACACTTCAATTGCCTCACGATTGGAGTATTGAAGGCGCTTTTGATAAAGATGCCAAAACCAAACAAGCACAAGGATTTTTATCGGCTGGAAAAGGCTGGTATCGTAAAGTTTTTACTATTCCTGCAAATTGGAAAAACAAAACAGTTTCGATTGAATTTGATGGTGTTTTTAAGAACAGTGAAGTTTTCATTAATGGAAAATCATTAGGAGTTCGCCCAAATGGTTATATTTCTTTTGGATATGACTTGACGCAATATTTAAACTTTGGAAAATTAAATACGATTGCCGTAAAAGTTGATAACGATGCACAACCGAATTCAAGATGGTATACAGGTTCAGGGATTTATAGAAATGTACGTTTAGTTGCAACTAATAAAATTCATGTAGCAAAATGGGGAACTTATGTAACTACAAGAATTATTTCTAAAGAAAAAGCTGTTGTTGATATTGATATTGACGTTAAGAATGATTTGACTAAGAATAAACTTTTTAAGTTAGTCTCGACAGTTTTAGATAAAAACAATATTGAAGTAGCAAAAGGAATTTCCGATGGAAATATTCCTGCAAATTCAATATTACAAGTTAGACAGAATATCAATATGGAAAACCCAATTCTTTGGGATACAGAAAATCCATATTTATATAAAATAAGCACTAAAGTTTATGATGGCTCAACTTTAATTGATACCTATGAAACACCGCTTGGTTTTAGATACTTCAATTTCGATTCAGAAAAAGGATTTTCATTAAACGGTGTTCCAACTAAAATTTACGGCGTTTGTCTGCATCATGATAATGGCGCTTTGGGTGCGATTGAAAATATTCATGCCGTTCGTAGGAAACTGACTTTGATGAAAGAAATGGGAGCCAACGCTATTAGAATGTCTCATAATCCGCATTCTTTGGAAATGATGCAATTGTGCGACGAAATGGGATTCATTGTTCAGGATGAAGCTTTCGACGTTTGGAAAAAGAAAAAAGTAACCAACGATTACCATAAAGATTGGGATGCTTGGCACAAACAGGATTTAGAAGATTTTATCAAAAGAGATCGTAATCATCCTTCAGTTATGATGTGGAGTATTGGGAACGAAATCAGAGAACAGTTTGATTCAACTGGAATCGCGATTACCAGAGAATTAGCTAAAATTGTAAAATCACTAGACACAACTCGTCCAGTAACTTCGGCTTTGACCGAAAATGTAATTGAGAAAAACTTCATTTACCAATCGGGAGCTTTGGATCTATTGGGATTCAATTACAAACACGAAGATTATAAAGATTTCCCAACTAAATTTAAAGGGCAAAAAATATTAGCTTCAGAAAGTGTTTCGGCTTTAGAAACGCGCGGACACTATGATTTTCCTGATGGAATTAAAGCGTGGCCAACAAAACATGGCGCTGCATTTGACGGAAATGCCGATTGGACAGTTTCGGCTTACGATCAGGTAAAATCGTATTGGGGAGCAACGCACGAAGAAAACTGGAAAACGATCAAAAAACAGGATTTCATGGCTGGAACTTTTATCTGGACAGGATTCGATTATATCGGAGAACCTGATCCGTACCCATTTCCTGCAAGAAGTTCGTATTTCGGAATTGTTGATCTAGCTGGACTTCCAAAAGATGTGTATTATATGTACCAAAGCGAATGGTCGAACAAAACGGTTCTGCATATTTTACCACATTGGAACTGGAAAAAAGATCAAGAAGTTGAAGTTTGGGCGTATTATAATAATGCTGATGAAGTGGAATTATTCCTAAACGGAAAGTCGTTAGGAAAGAAATCAAAACAAAATGATGATTTGCATATTTCTTGGCGTGTAAAATTTGAACCGGGAACATTAAAAGCAATTTCAAGAAAGAATGGAAATGTAGTTTTAGAGAAAGAAATTCATACCGCTGGAGAAGCTTCTAAAATTGATTTAAAAGCTGAAAAAACTACAATCAAAAATGATACTTACGATTTGGTTTACGTTACGGTTTCAATGTTGGATAAAGACGGAAATTTAGTACCAAACGCAATGGATTTAATCAATTTTGAAGTAAGTGGTGGAGGAAAATTAGTTGGGGTTGATAATGGTTATCAGGCCAATTTGGATTCTTTTAAAGCCAATTCTTGTAAATTGTTTAATGGGAAATGTATTGTGATAATTCAGTCGAATGGGAAAAAAGAAAATATCAAGTTGAAGGCGACAACTCAAAATTTGCAAGCTTCAACAATTGAAGTTAAAGTGAATTAATCTCGCAAAGTTACGAAGTCACAAAGTTTTTTTAACCATATAAGTTATGTAAGCGATTTTAAGTTTTTACTTAATTGAACTTACATAACTTATATGGTTTATTTTTATTAAAAACTTTGCGTCTCTGCGACTTTGCGAGATTCTTTTATACATTTATAAAAAAAAAACAAATGACACCTACTTTTTTTGCAGATCAGAACGATTTTAGAAAATGGCTAGAGAAAAACCACAAAGGCGAAAAAGAATTTTTGGTAGGTTTTTATAAAGTTACAAGCAAAAAACCTTCTATGAGTTGGTCAGAATCGGTTGATCAGGCGCTTTGTTTTGGCTGGATTGATGGTGTTAGAAAATCTATTGATGCAGAAAGTTATACAATTCGTTTTACGCCGAGAAAACCTTCAAGTATCTGGAGTGCCATTAATATTCAAAAGATAGAAGATTTAACAAAAGCGGGTTTAATGACCGATGCTGGTTTAAAAGCGTTTAGTTTTAGAACCGAAAATAAGTCTAAGATTTATTCGCACGAAAAAGAACCAGTTCCGCTTTTGGAATCGTATGAAAAAGAGTTTAAAAGCAACAGAACCGCATGGGAGTTTTTTGAGAAGCAATCGCCTTCATACAAGAAAGTTATGATTCATTGGATTATGAGTGCCAAACAAGAAAAAACACAGCTTTCAAGACTTGAAAAAACTATTGTAGAGAGCGAAAAACAGAAAAGAGTACTATAAATATTTCGAATAAAATCGTTATTTTAGTGATCTGACTTTTAGTGAAATATGGAAAAAGAAAATACCACAACAATTAAAGGGGAGATTTTGCTGGGTATTATTTTTGCCCTAGAATTATATGGCTTGCCTGTACAGTTTTATTTGCTTCTAAAAAATCCTGAATTTACTTTTTTCAGCGCAGCAGTTCGTTTTTTTAGTTTCTTTACTATTACGACCAATACGATCGTTTTTCTTTGCAGTGCTTTGTTGTTATTTGGCGGTAAAAGTAAGTCAAATGCTTTTTTCAAAAAATGTACTACAATCACTGGGATAACAGTTTACATTTTAATTGTCGGAATTGTTTTTAATGTGCTCCTTCGCCCAATTCTAGATTTGCAAGGACATCATCGCATTGTAAGTGAAATTTTCCATACTGTTGTTCCTGTTTTATTTTTCTTTTTCTGGCTGTTTTTTGTAAGTCCAGAAAAAATCTCTTTTAAGACCATTTGGCTTTGGTTGGTTTACCCGATTATTTATATGATTTATACCATATTCCACGGTTTTATTTCCAGTTTTTATCCTTATCCTTTTATAGACGTTACAAAACTCGGGTTGCAAACAGCGCTTATAAATGGGATATTTGTTTTAATCTCTTTTGTGGTTTTGTCCGTGATTTTGATTTTAATTTCAAAAACGAGAATTAAAAGAGTATAAATTATCTGTAAATGAGATTTCTTATTTTTAAAATTTCAAAAGCTTTGGAAGACAAAAATTACCAATTATATTTGAGGTAAATTCAATGATTAAAAATGTCTTTATGAATAACATTCTTTGGGAAAAAGTTCAGGATTTTAATTTTGATAATGCAATCGACCAATACGGATTTTCTACAAGATTAGCACTCGAAAATCATTGGACATTATACTTTACTCAAACTGCTTTATTAGAATATAAGAAATTCATGTTTCTGGCTGCAACCCAGAATGAAATGGTTTCTCCTTCAGGAATAGTTGATATTGTCTGGCATCAGCATTTAATTTTTACCAATTCATATACCGATTTTTGCGATCTTTTAGGTAAAAGAATAGAACATATTCCATCAACTCATAATAAATCCGAGTTTGAAAAATTTCATAAAGCAAAAGAACGCACTAAGGAGTTATATGAAATTAATTTTGGAATCCAGCCTTTGTATGTTTGGCATTATAATAATGAATTGGACTCGTTAGAACTTGAAAAAAGCAAGTTCGATATTTTAAAAGTTAAAAAAGGATTTTTAAAGTATGCTATAATCGCTTCTATTCCAGTTTGTTTATTGATTTATCCTCTTTTAATAAAAATTAAAAACCCCGATTTTTTGATTGGTTATTTTATATTGTTTTTTCTCATTATTATATTATTGGAATTTTATATAAGAAGAAGTTTTTTTTCTTTATTTGATGAAGTTAAATCAAACCCAATTGTTCAAAATCTTACTGCTTTTGAGTTGGTTTTCTTTAAAGAAGATAAGTTGGAAAAGGTGGTAGACGGTGTAGTTAATAATCTGATTCAGAATAAAAAAATAAGAATCTTAACAAACGACAGATTAGAATTAATTGATGAAAGTTTTGGGAAAAATAAGTATGAAAATTGCGTAATCGAAATCATGAAAGATTTTGACCCGATGCCTTACAGGCAACTGTGTCATGCTGTGATGCAAAAACCGATTTTTGAACAAATACAAAAAGCTACTTATAGAATTAGAAACAGAATTATTGCTTCAAAAGGATTTGCTTCTATTGTTATTTCGGCAATGATAGTTTTGGGATTATTTCTAACTATTATATTTAGCAGATTATTTACCGGAATTTGGAGAGATAAACCTGTAATGTTTTTGATATTTGCTATTATTCCTATAGTGTTAATTTCTATTGGCTATGTAAGTGGAATTATAAATTTGATGTTCTCAAAGGTTATTCCGTCTGCTTTAAAAAAGGAAATTAAAATAAACAATAAGGTTGAAGATAATTGGGAGTGGAAGTATTTTCTATATGGAAATGTAGTGCTTTCGAGTTTCTTTATTCCAATAACTAATGATAATAGTAGTACCAACAATTCTGATAACTCAAGATCTGGCAGTTCTTCTTGCGGAAGTTCTTGTGGAAGTTCTTGTGGCGGTGGCTGTGGTGGATGCGGTGGCGATTAGAAAAATAAAGTTTTCATTGTTTTTTATTCTGCAATGATAAAAAGAAATTAAATTTCTTAAATAAGTACATTTAAAACCCATAGCGCTGTGAAATCTGTTGTTGGTCGAAATTCTGTATATCAAAAAATCAATTTATAGTACATTTATGCTTTATAGACTATTTTAAAGCAAATCAGCAATGAAAAAAATATTTCTTTCCTTATGTCTTTTTGGTGTAATTTCTAGTGCTTCAAGTCAGGAATTGACGAATGCTCCAAAGCCTTTTGGACCGTTTCCAACACAAAAACAAATCGATTGGCAGGAAATGGAATTTTATGCTTTTGTGCATTTTTCGCTTAATACATTTACCAATAAAGAATGGGGTTACGGAGACGAATCTCCGGAACTTTTTAATCCGTCGCAGTTAGATGTTCGTCAGTGGGCGCGTGTGGTAAAAGAAGCGGGAATGAAAGGAATTATTCTGGTTGCCAAACACCACGATGGTTTTTGTCTTTGGCCTTCAGCATATACAGAACGTTCTGTAAAAAATTCGCCTTGGGAAAACGGAAAAGGTGATTTGGTCAAAGAATTGGCCGCAGCTTGCAAAGAATATGATTTAAAATTAGGTTTATACCTTTCACCTTGGGATAGAAATCACCCGCAATACGGCAAGCCTGAATATATCACGTATTTCAGAAATCAGTTAAAAGAATTATTGACGAATTACGGAGACGTTTTCGAGATGTGGTTTGATGGTGCAAATGGTGGGGACGGTTATTATGGCGGTGCAAATGAAACTAGAAAAATCAATTCGCTGACTTATTATAATTGGGATGAAACCTATAAATTAATTTACGATATCGCGCCAAAAACTTTAGTTTGGGGCGTTGGACCATCTGAAGCAAGATGGATTGGAAATGAAGAAGGTCGTGCAGGAAAAACCAATTGGTCGCTACTACGCCAGAAAGATGAATTGGCTGGAAAAGTGCATTATACCGAATTTATGTCTGGACACGAAGACGGAGAAAAATGGGTTCCGGGAGAAGCTGATGTCTCTATAAGACCGGGATGGTTTTATCATTCAGTTGAAGACGATAAGGTTCGTTCGCTTGACGAAATGGTTGATATTTATTACGAATCGATTGGACGAAATGCGACTTTATTATTAAATCTTCCAGTTGATACTCGCGGTTTGGTTCATGAAAATGACGAAGCAAGATTGAAAGAATTGGTTGCGACAATTAAAGCCGATTTCCAAACAGAATTACTAGCAGGAACTCAGGTTCAGGCTTCAAACATTCGTGCAAACGATTCTAATTTCGGTCCGCAAAATGTTATTGACGGAAATAAAAATACGTATTGGGCAACAGACGATAAAGTAAAACAGGCTACAGTTGAATTTACGTTTAAAAAGCCAACAGCAATCAATAGAATTTTACTTCAAGAATATATTAAATTGGGTCAGCGTGTAAAAGCGTTTTCTATTGAAGTAAAAGTGGACGGACAATGGAAAACTATTGCCAATGAAACTACTATTGGCTACAAAAGAATTTTGCGTTTAGATCGCGTTACGGCTTCGGCACTTAGAGTAAATGTATTGGATGCAAAATCGGGATTTGTAATCAGTACAATCGAAGCTTACAATGCGCCGACTTTTGTAAAAGAGCCACAAATTCTTAGAGATAAAAATGGTTTAGTTACAATTAAATCGGAAGAAGGAAATGCTATTTATTACACTTTAGATGGAAAGACGCCTACTGAAAAAAGCACTTTATACAAAGCACCATTCGTATATAATAAAGAAGTAGAAATTAAAGCTATTTCAAGAAATGCTAAAGAGAAAATCAACAGTGGCATAAAGTCGGCAAAATATGGTGTTTCTAAAGAGAAATGGAAAGTAATTTCGGTTTCGAGCGGTGATAGTAATTCGGTTGAAAAAATTATTGACGGAAATGCGAATACAGATTGGAGTTTTGGAAACGAAGAAAACAAACTGCCACAAAGTGTTGTTATTGATATGGGAGAATTGATCAGTATTAAAGGTTTTACTTATACGCCACAGCAGGTTGGTAACAATTTAAATTTGATTTCAAATTATGAATTGTATACAAGTGTAGATAGTTTTTATTGGGACAAACAATCAGAAGGAGAATTTTCAAATATTAAACATAACCCAATTGAACAAGTAAAGAGTTTTTCTGCAGTAAAAGCAAGATTTTTGAAATTTGTCGCGACAGCTGCGGTCGGAAAAGCACAAACAGTTTCGATAGCTGAAATTGGAGTTGTGGAATAAAAGTCTTTTTTTGGGAAAACAAAATTGTTTTAAAAAGAGCCGATATTGGAATATTTATAAGATTATGTTCTACATTAAAACCTCGGAGGGGTGAAATATTTATAGATTACCATAAAGGAAATGAAGAAAGCTCCAGCGGAGCGACATATAATACGATTGTAGAAAAATATGTCGCTCTGCTGGAGCTTTGATTTTGTAATCGTTGATTATTTCTATAAATATTAAGCTTCTCCGAAGCATATAAAAAAAGGAGTTGCTTTTTTGAAACTGTCCTATTTTGTCTTTTGCCGAAGCTTAGCCGTTATTAGTCGAATTTTTAGTACAAGCGGATAATATAATTCTACTTTTATCTTAGTAATTAAATGGCAAGGCAAATGATTAAAGAAGATATAGGTTTTAGGGAAGCAGGGAAATTTGAAGAGACTCGTTTTGAGAAAATTCATAATGTTATTTTCGAATCATCGCAAGAAGCTTCTTTATTGGTCGCTCGAGAAATTGCCAATTTAATTCAGAGAAAGAATGAGCTGAACGAACCTTGCGTTTTAGGTTTGGCTACAGGATCTTCTCCTATCAAAGTTTACGAAGAACTGGTTAGAATGCACAAAGAGGAAGGGCTTAGTTTTGCTAATGTCGTTACTTTCAATTTGGACGAATATTATCCGATGGATAAAAATGATATTCAGAGTTATTATCATTTTATGCATGAGCATTTATTCAATCATGTCAATATTCTTCCAGAAAATATCAATATTCCAGATGGGCAGGTAAGTGCCGAGGAATTGCAGCAATATTGTATTGATTACGAGATGAAAATTATCTCTTACGGAGGATTAGATTTTCAGCTTTTAGGAATTGGAAGAACGGGACATATCGGGTTTAATGAACCTGGTTCGCATGTGAATTCAGGGACAAGAAGCATTACGCTAGATCATATTACCAGAGTCGATGCGGCTTCTTCTTTTTTAGGAATTGATAATGTTCCTAGAAAAGCCATTACAATGGGTATTGGAACCGTTAGAAATGCAAAAAGAATTGTTTTGCTTGGCTGGGGAATCAGTAAAGCAGGAATTATAAAAAATACAATCGAAGGAGAAATTTCTTCGCACGTTCCAGCTACGTATTTGCAAGAGCACAACAACACAACATTTGTTCTAGATACAGAAGCTTCATCTGAATTGACAAGAGTTAAAACGCCTTGGCTGGTTAAATCTTGTGTTTGGACTGACGAATTAAAATTAAAAGCGGTGGCTTGGTTGAGTGAGTTAACTAAGAAACCTTTCCTGAAACTGACTGATAAAGATTATAACGACAACGGAATGTCGAGTCTTTTGACGGAGGAAGGAACTGCATACGATTTGAACATTAAAATGTTTAATAAAATGCAGCAAACCATCACGGGATGGCCGGGCGGAAAACCCAATGCAGATGATACCTACAGACCGGAGCGTTCCACGCCGGAAAAGAAAAGAATTATCATTTTCAGCCCGCATCCAGATGATGATGTGATTTCGATGGGAGGAACTTTTGACCGTTTGATAGAACAGGGACATGAAGTGCATGTGGCGTATCAGACATCAGGAAATATTGCCGTTTCAAATGAAGAGGCATTGAAATTTGCTGAGATCTCAAAAGCATTGAATCCACATTCTAGAATGTCTGATAAATTAATAGAATTTCTTCAGAACAGATCGGGAAATGAGATTGATTCGCCTGAAGTAAGAAAACTAAAAGGATTGATTAGAAGAAGTGAATCTTTTGGCGCGACACGTTATTTAGGTTTGCCAGATTCTAATGTACACTTTTTAGATCTTCCGTTTTATGAAACAGGAACGGTGAAAAAGAATAATCTTTCAGATGCAGATATCGACATTATGTCTGCTATTATTGAAAGAATAAAACCGCATCAAATTTATGCCGCAGGAGATTTGGCAGATCCGCACGGAACTCATAAAGTGTGTTTGGACAGTTTGTTTGAAGCTTTGAAAAGATTAAAACAAGAAAGCTTTATGAATGATTGCTGGGTTTGGCTTTACAGAGGTGCTTGGCATGAATGGGAATCATACCAAATTGATATGGCAGTACCAATGAGTCCTGACCAAGTTTTAAAGAAACGACATGCTATTTTTTATCACCAGTCTCAAAAAGACGGCGTTATGTTTCAAGGTGATGACAGCCGGGAGTTTTGGGTGCGAGTTGAAGACAGAAACAGATTGACTGCAGAAAAATACCACAGCTTAGGATTAGCAGATTATTCGGCTATCGAGGCGTTTAAACGTTATCATTTCTAAGTGCTTTTGCAGCAATAAAAATAATAGACTATTTCATGGTTTATTTTGGTTAGTTACCTATAATTGAGAGAAAATGCGGTCGTGGTTGGCCGCATTTTCGTTTTTTATACGTTTTGTGTTTTTTAAGCGCAGATTTTTTTTACCGCAAAGTACGCTAAGGTTTACGCAAAGTTCGCTAAGATTTTATTTTTGTGACGTTTTAAAAATGAGCAAAAAAAGTTCGTAAAGCTTTGTGAGTAAACTTTGCGAACTTTGCGTTCTTTGCGGTTAAACCTAAATAGAAGAATTCAAGATTTTTTGCTTTACTTCGTCTATATAAGATCTTCCTATAACATATCGTAAGCCTTCAATTTCAATACTATTTCCTTCTACGGCATCAATTTTATCAATCGCAATCGTGTATGATCTATGTATTCTTATGAAATCTCTTTCTGGAAGCAAGCTTGTAAAATCAGATAAAGTACTGTGAATTATAAATTTACCTGAAGTGGTGCTTATTTTTAAATAATCTTTTAAACTTTCGATAACCAAAATTTCGTTCAAGAAAATCTTCTTCATTTTTTTCTTGTCGATTTTAACGAAGATAAAAGGATTCTCTTTACTGTTTTCTTGCGGAACTTTGCTGGTATTGTTAAGTCGTTTGTTGATCTTGTTTACCGCTTTCATTAATCTCGGAAATTCAATTGGTTTTACAAGATAATCCAAGACATCAAGTTCGTAAGTTTCAATCGCAAATTGGTCGTAGGCACTTGTAATGATTAATAAAGGTGGATTTTCTAAACTTTTAATAAAATTAATACCGTCTAAAACAGGCATATTTATGTCCAGAAAAATTACATCAATGGTATTGTTTTTTAAGAAATTCAAGCCTTCAATAGAATTGCTGAAGGTGTTTACTAGTTCTAAATCCTCAATCTGTTCAATATAATTTTTAATAACGTTTATTGCCAATGGCTCATCATCGATAATTAAACACTTTATTTTCATTTCTAAATATTATTTTAGGCCGATATTTGGTTTTTTGTAGGTATAGTTTTCTAAACCGATAAAAGCTAGGGCTTAAGTGACTTTTATAACTAGTTTAACGACAAAAATATTCTTTTTATTTTTAAATGAAAGCTTATAGTCATTTTTATTATATCCTAATTCCAGTCTTTTTTTGACGTTTTCAATACCTATACCACTTGCCTTGTTAAAATTATCTTTATGTACGGTAAATTCGGGCATAGGGTTTGAAATTGTGAAATATAAATAATCGCCTTTTACTTTAAATCTGATATCAATGAGAACATTTCCGGTGTTTTTGTTAACACCGTGCTTGAATGCATTTTCGACGAAAGTTAAAAGTAAAACGGGAGAAATTTCTTTATCGTGAATATCTCCAGAAATAGACATGTCCACTTCTAGACGTTCTCCGTTTCTAATTCTTTCTAAATCCAGATAATTCTGAATGCACAGAATTTCATTCTCCAAAGACTGTTTCTTTTCCTTTGTTTCATAAAGCATATAACGCATTAATTCTGAAAGTTTTAAAACAATTTTCGGAGTTTTGTTGGACTTTTCTACAGAAAGTGAATAGATGTTATTTAAAGTATTAAAGAAAAAGTGCGGTGAAATTTGAGATTTTAAAAACAGCAATTCCGTTTCTAATTGCGATTTTTCTAGATCGGTTACACGTCTTTGTTCCTGCAATAAATCGAGCGTGATTTTAATTGCAGTAACAAAAGTCATTACATACAATTCGCCCATCATCATATCTATTGTATAGTTTAAGGTAAGCGTATTAATAGTCTGCGGACCTTCGGGCCAAACGTTGTGCGTAATCAATAAATAAGTCAAGTTGAATTTTAAAACTACCATCACAAAAATCGCTGACAAAACAGTTACTATATATAGGAAGTATTTTTTTTTGTAAACCAAATGTGGCATCAGAACCAAAATATTCAGATAACATAATGCCATGTGAATAGGGAATCCTAATAAAGTGGTTTTTAAGGAATAAACATAATCGTTAAAATAGCTTCCCCATCGGAATGTATTAAACACAAAATACGTCAGCCAAAAGTAAACATGATAACGTATAGGTAAACTGTATGGTTTGTTTGAATTGAAAATCATAATCGTAGAATAGAATGTCGTTTGTTACTATTTTTTGATGTTTAGGGCTGTTTAAATGTCGTCCGTCTAAAAATGTTTTGGTAAAAATTGAATTTATCTAAATTTAAAGTTAAATTAATATTGTTTTGATATGAGGAAAATTACTCTGCTTTCTTTAACGGTAATTTTTACTGCAAGTTGCAAAATAAATGTAGATAAAAATACGCATCATAAAAGTTTTGCAACAAATTATGTAGATCCTTTTATAGGTACAGGAGGCCACGGACATACGTATCCGGGTGCGACAGTTCCGTTTGGGATGCTGCAAGTGAGTCCAGATAATGGAGTTTCTAGCTGGGACTGGTGTTCGGGCTATCATTATTCTGACTCAATAGTTTCGGGTTTTAGTCATTTACACTTAAGCGGAACAGGAATCGGTGATTTGGCAGATATTTTATTTATGCCGACAAACAAAAAGTTAGACTTAACCGCCAAAGCCGCTTCACGCGATTTCCTTCCGTATAAATCAAAATACAATCATGTACACGAAAAAGCAACACCGGGTTATTACCAAGTTTTTCTTGAGGATCCTAAAATCAATGTAGAATTAACGTCTACGCAAAGAGCCGCATACCATAAGTATACCTATAATAATAACGACACACAATCTGTTGTTGTCGATTTGGGTTTTGCCATTAACTGGGACAAAGCGGTAAAAACGTCTATCAAAATTGAAGATACCAATACTATTAGTGGTTATCGTTACAGCACAGGCTGGGCAAAAAATCAGAAAGTATTTTTTGTAGCGAAGTTTTCTAAACCAATTACAGAATCTATTATTACTGCTGATAAAAAAGTAGTTTCAGGTTCAAATGCCGAAGGCGAAAATACCGCTTTACAATTGTTCTTCGATTCTAAAAACTCTAAAGAATTAGGTGTTAAAGTAGCACTTTCTTCTGTAAGTGTTGAAAATGCAAAAGGTAATTTAGATGCTGAAGGCTATAGTTTTGAAAAAGCAAAATCGGATGCGACTTCAGACTGGAACAAAGCTTTAAGTAAAATTACAGTTGAAACGCCAGTTGATTCTCTTAAAACCATTTTCTACACCGCTTTATATCATGCACAAGTGGCTCCTGTAACGTATAGCGATAAAAACGGTCAATTTAGAAGAGAAGACGATAAAATCATTACCGCTAAAGATTATACAGCTTATTCTACATTATCACTTTGGGATACGTTTAGAGCAGAAAACCCATTGCTGACGATATTAGAACCAACAAAAGTTTCAGATTTGGTTAACTCTATGTTGGCGTATTATGAAACTAAAAAGATACTTCCGGTTTGGACTTTATATGCAAATGAAACCAATACCATGACAGGATATCATTCAATTCCGGTTATTGTGGATGCTTACATGAAAGGTATTAAAGGTTTTGATGCTGAAAAAGCTTTCGAAGCAATGAAAGCTACCATGATGCAGGACGAGCGAGGATTGAATTTTTACAAAAAATATGGTTACATTCCATACAACTTATTAGATGAATCAGTTACGATTACTTTAGAATATGCTTACGATGATTGGTGCGTTGCTCAAATGGCGAAAGCTTTAGGAAAAACAGCTGATTATGAGTTTTTCTCCAAACGTTCAAAAGCATACGAATATTTATTTGATGCCAAATCTGGTTTCATGAGAGGAAATTCTGAAGATGGAAAATCTTGGAACGAACCTTTCGATCCAAAACATTCAAACCATAGAGAACATACCGATTACACAGAAGGAAATGCTTGGCAACACAGCTGGTTTGTGCCTCATAACGTTGACAATTTTATTAAACTTCACGGCGGAAATGACACATTCACAAAACGTTTAGAACAATTATTCACAGAGAGTTCTGAAATTACAGGAAACAACGTCTCAGCAGATATTTCTGGTTTGATCGGACAATACGCGCACGGAAATGAGCCAAGTCATCACATTGCTTATATGTTCAATCATGCAGGACAGCCTTGGAGAACACAATATTGGGTGCGTCATATTTTGGATACACAATACAATACAACAGCAAACGGACTAAGTGGCAACGAAGACTGCGGACAAATGTCTGCTTGGTATGTATTCAGTTCAATGGGATTATATCCTATGAATCCAGCTTCTGGTGAATACGAAATTGGAAGTCCGATTTTTGAGAAATCAACTTTAAACCTTCCAAACGGAAAAACTTTTGTGATCGAAGCTGAGAATGTTTCAAACAAAAATTTCTATATCCAATCGGCTACTTTAAACGGAAAAGCATTTAATAAAACAGCAATTTCTCACCAAGAAATGCTAAAAGGAGGCGTACTGCATTTTGTAATGGGAGCGCAACCAAACAAAAACTGGGGTCTGAACTAACTAATTCAAAATAAATAATTTAATGAACATAATAGACGTATCAATCATTTTAATCTATATCGTACTCTCGGTCGGTATCGGAATCTGGATTTCAAGAAAAGCATCTAAAGGACTTGATGATTATTTCCTTGGCGGGAAATCAATCAAATGGTATTTTTTAGGATTGAGCAATGGCTCAGGAATGTTTGATGTTTCAGGAACTTCCTGGATGATTGGAGTTTTGTTTTTATATGGAGTAAAAAGTTTCATGTTTATGTGGCTTTGGCCAATATGGAATCAGATTTTTGTGATGATGTTCCTCGCAGTCTGGATTAGAAGATCAAAAGTAATGACGGGTTCTGAATGGATTTTAACTCGTTTTGGAAGCGACAAAGCAGGAAAAGCATCTCATATTATTGTAGCCATTTTTGCGATTATTTCTACGATTGGTTTCATCGCGTATTTCTTCGTTGGAATCGGAAAATTTGTAACCATCATTCTTCCTTGGGATTTGACAGTTCATCTAAATGACGGTGTTTTCTTAACTTCAGAACAGGCTTACGCTTTACTAATCATATTTTTAACTACCATTTATACGGTAAAAGGCGGAATGTTTTCTGTTGTAGCGACAGAGGTTGTGCAATATTTAATTATGATTGTTGCCGGAGTTTTGATCGCGGGTTATGCCTTTATTAATTATACAGATATTCAGATCAATTCGGTTATTACGCCAGAATGGAAGAATGTTTTCTTCGGATGGGAATTTGAAACACAATGGAGCGACAAATTCGAAACTTTCAACAGATTAATTGATACGGAAGGTTACAAAATGTTTGGCGCTTTTATCGGAATGACACTTTTTAAAGGTTTCTTCGCCAGTGTTGCAGGACCAACTCCAAGTTACGATTTACAAAGAGTTCTTTCTACGAAATCGGTAAAAGAAGCGGCTTATATGAGTGGTTTTACCAACTTGATTTTATTTATTCCTAGATATTTATTAATCACAGGAATTGTAGTTATTGCTTTAGTGAACCTAGCACCAGAATTAAATGCAAACGTGAATCTTACTGGAGCGGATTTAGAATTATTGATGCCAAAAGTCGTAAATCTTTATATCCCAGTTGGAATTAAAGGAATCCTTTTAGCAGGATTATTAGCAGCGTTTATGTCTGGATTCTCAGCTTTCGTAAATGCAGGGCCAGCGTATATTGTAAATGATATTTATAAAAAATACTTCAAGCCAGTTGCTTCAAATAAACATTATATCAAAGTAAGTCAGATTTCTTCTTTCTTGGTTGTTGGTTTGGGAGTTTTCATGGGATTCTTTGCAGATTCTATCAACTCCTTAACACTTTGGATTACAAGTGCTCTTTACGGAGGTTACGTTGCAGCCAACTTCTTAAAATGGATTTGGTGGCGTTTCAACGGATGGGGTTATTTCTGGGGAATGGTCGGCGGATTAATCGCAGCTTCTCTTCAATTCGTTTTAGATCAAAACAAAGGAAATTTAGCGGCAGGGACATTCTTGCATGATCTTTCGCAAGTGCCATCGATTTACTTATTCCCATTAATTTTTGGAATGTCAATTTTGGGTTGCCTTTTAGGAACTTACCTAAGCAAACCAACAGATATGGAAGTCCTAAAATCTTTCTACAGCAATGTTAGACCGTGGGGATTCTGGACTCCAGTTTACAAACAATTAAAAGCGGAAGATCAATCTTTCCAAAAAAATAATGATTTCTATCTAGATATGATGAATTGTGTAATTGGTATTGTATGGCAGTCAAGCATGATTTTGCTTCCAATTTATTTCATTATCAGAGATTATCCAAAAGCTTTAGTAGCATTAGCAGTTTTCTTAGTGACGACTACAGTGCTGAAGTTTACTTGGTTGGATCGAGTTAGGAAGATTGAAGAATAGAGGTTTTGTAGATACAAGATTAAAGAAGCAAGATTTTAAAAATTTAAACACATAGAAACATAGATTTTCTTGACTTTGAGAAAGGTAAGAGAAAGAAGCTAGTTTCTAACACATAGCTTTGAACATAGCCCGTAGTTTCAACTACGGGAACGTAAGATTGGACACAAAGCTATGTTTATTAAAACAAGTGAAATGCCTTTTATAGACAAAGCAAAACTATGTCTCTATGTGTTTAAAAAAGAATAAAACAAAAAACTAATACATAAAAAAAAACAAAAAATGAGTACTATTCCTTGGCAAGACAGACCCGAAAACAGTAAAGATGTAATGTGGAGATATTCTGAGAATCCAATTATCGACAGATATTCGATTCCTTCATCAAACAGTATATTCAATAGTGCAGTTGTACCTTTTGGAGGCGGATATGCTGGGGTTTTCAGATGTGATAACAAAGCAGTTCAGATGAATATTTTTGCTGGTTTCAGTAAAGATGGAATCAATTGGGATATCAACCATGAACCAATTGAGATGAAATCTGGAAATACAGAAATGATCGAATCTGCTTATAAATACGATCCGCGTGTGGTTTGGATCGAAGATCGTTACTGGATTACTTGGTGTAACGGTTACAATGGACCAACAATTGGTATTGGTTACACTTTTGATTTTAAAGAATTTTTCCAATGCGAAAATGCCTTCTTGCCATTTAACAGAAATGGAGTTTTATTTCCACAGAAAATCAACGGAAAATACGCGATGTTAAGCCGTCCAAGTGACAACGGACATACGCCATTCGGTGATATCTGGATTAGCTATAGCCCAGATATGAAATATTGGGGAGAACATAGATTGGTGATGAAACCAAGTCCGTTTGAGCAAAGCGCTTGGCAATGTACGAAAGTGGGAGCAGGACCAATTCCTATTTTAACTGATGAAGGCTGGTTAATGATTTACCACGGAGTAATCAATACTTGCAACGGTTTCCGCTACGCAATGGGTTCAGCACTTTTAGATGTTGATTCGCCAGATCAGGTAAAATACAGAACACAGCCTTATTTATTAGGCCCAGCAGAAACGTATGAAATGGTTGGAGACGTTCCAAACGTAGTATTCCCTTGCGCTGCTTTACACGATATTGAAGAAGATAAATTAGCGGTTTATTACGGTGCAGCCGATACTCACGTAGCTATCGCTTTCGGAAAATTAAGTGAAGTAATTCAGTTTACAAAAGATAATAGTTTATAATATAAAGATGCATAGTAGAAGTAAATTATTGTCCCTTGCCGTTTTTTTTGTTGGATTGATGACTTATGCGCAATCTGAAAAGGAGGTTATACCGAAAAGTTATATTGCTTATAAAACTTCAAAAGAAATTGTTATTGACGGAGACGGCACAGATAAAGACTGGGAAAAAGCAGCTTGGACAACACCTTTTGTCGATATAGAAGGCGTTGAGAAACCAAAATACAATACTCAAGTCAAAATGTTATGGGACGATAATTACTACTATATCCTGGCAAAAATAGAAGAGCCTCACGTTTGGGCAAACCTAAAACAACGCGATACGATTATTTTTTACAATAATGATTTTGAAGTTTTTATCGATCCGGATAACGATACTCACAACTATTATGAATTAGAAATTAATGCATTAAACACCGCTTGGGATTTATTTATTAATAAACCTTATAGAGAAAAAAATACGGTTTTAAACGACTGGAATATTACAGGTTTAAAATCGGCGGTAAAGGTGGACGGAACTTTAAATAATGCTTCCGATACAGATAAGGGCTGGACATTAGAAATCGCAATTCCGTGGTCAGTTTATAAAACATCTTATTTCGATGATATTGTTCCGAAAGATAAATTTTGGAAAGTCAATTTCTCTAGGGTAAATTGGCAGCATTCAATTGTTGATGGAAAATATGAACGCAAAAAAGATTCAGAAGGAAAGTTTCTCCCAGAATACAATTGGGTTTGGTCGCCTATGGGAGTCATCAATATGCATGAGCCCGAAAAATGGGCTTATGTATACTTTTCTTCAAAAGAAAGCGATGATAAATTTACAATTCCGCAGGAAGAAAAAGTAAAATGGGAACTGTATACGTTGTACCGCGCTCAAAAGAGATATTTCGATAAGAATAAATCATGGGCAAAATCACTGCAAAGTATCAGTAAAAAAAATATAGTTGTTGATGGAAAAGTTTTAAAACCAGTTTTAGAAAATCATTCATCAGGATTTAATATCTTGGTACAGAGTCCTTTTTCAAACAAAACCTTAATAATTAAAGAAGATGGTAAAATTATTACGAACGAATAAGTTGCAAAAACTATTAAAAGTTTTATTAGTAGCGCTTTCGCTGAGTTTATTCTCTTGCGGACAAAAAGAAAATAAAGATCAGCAAAACGGAAAATTCACTTTTGGTGTTTGGACAACTGCTGATGCTAAAAAATCGGATGCAGATTATTCAAAAGAATTCAAAAAATACAAAGACGGCGGAATTGACGAAGTTTTAATTAACACGCAAACCGATCCGAAACTATTAGCAAGATTAGTTCCGCTTGCAAAAAAAGAAGGACTAAAAGTTCACGCTTGGATTATGGCAATGAACCGTCCAAATGATTCAGTTGCTTTACAGCATCCAGATTGGTATCAGGTTAGCAAAGAAGGAAAATCTTGTTTTGATAATCGTCCTTATGTAGATTATTACCAATGGCTTTGCCCAACTAAAGAAGAATCCAGAAATCACGTTTTAGGGTTAGTGGAAGGTTTGGCAAAAGTAGAAGGAATTGAAAGCGTACATCTAGATTACATTCGTTTCCCAGATATTTTCCTGCCAATCAGTTTATTGCCAAAATACAACTTAGTTCAAGATGTAGAATTGCCACAATTTGATTTCTGTTATTGTGATGCCTGCGTAAGTAAATTCGAAAAAGAACATCATAAAAATCCAAAAAATAGCCACAACACTTCAATTGATATGGAGTGGAAAAACTTCAGATTAAATGCAGTAAAAGCTGTAGTTGACGATGCGTATAAAATTGCTCATAAACATAATAAGAAATTAACAGCAGCCGTATTTCCTTATCCAGAAATGGCAGATCACATGGTTCGCCAACGTTGGGATAAATGGAATATTGACGAAGTATATCCAATGATTTATCATAGTTTTTATGATGAAGAAATTGACTGGGTAGGTTACGCAACCAAACAAGGTGTAGCCGATTTAGAAGGAAAACCGACAAAAGTAAATACAGGAATTTATATTCCGGGATTAAAATCGGATGCAGAATTGAAAGAAGCCATTTTACTGGCTAAGAAAAATGGCGCAACTGGAGTTTCTTTTTTTGACGGAAACGCCTTATCAGATAGTAATTTGAAAACAATTGCAGCCGTAAAAGCAGCCTTGTAGTCGATTTTACTGGGATTAAAAAGTATTACTGATTAATTTAGCAACATCAAGAATATTTTATTTTTGAAAGTTGAATTAAAACCAAAAGACATGTCAAATAGAAGAGATTTTATAAAGAAAACCACTCTAGGCACTTTAGCCATAAGTTCTGTTTTGGGCGTAAGCGGATTTGCAGCCAATCATGAAAATGAGCCAGAAGTAGAATCAAAAGAAAAAAAACAGACAAAACCGATTATCATCTCGACATGGAATCACGGTTTGCCTGCTAATAAAGAATCTTGGAAAAACCTAAAAGAAGGAAAATCAGCATTAGATGCCATCGAAGCTGGAATGAAAATACCTGAAGCTGATCCGAATGTACGCAGTGTGGGTTATGGAGGATATCCAGATCGCGAAGGAAAAGTGACTCTTGATGCTTGTATCATGGATCATAATAGTAATTGTGGTTCTGTTTGTTTCTTACAAGGAATCATGCACCCAATTTCTGTTGCAAAAAGAGTGCTTCAAAATACACCTCACGTAATGTTAGCAGGGCAAGGCGCTTTGCAATTTGCTTTGTCTGAAGGCTTTAAAGAAGAAAATTTATTGACTCCAGAATCTGAAAAGGATTGGAAAAAATGGCTGGAAGATTCTAAATACAAGCCAGTTATTAATATAGAAAATCACGATACCATAAGCATGCTAATGTTAGACCAAGATGGCAACCTTTCTGGAGGATGTACCACGAGCGGTGCAGCTTGGAAAATGCACGGACGCGTCGGTGACTCCCCAATAATCGGCGCGGGTCTTTTCTTGGATAACGAAGTGGGAGCAGCTGCTGCAACTGGTTTGGGAGAAGCGGTTATTAGAACTGCAGGAAGCGCAATGGTAGTCGAATTAATGCGTCAGGGAAAATCTCCTTTTGAGGCTTGTAAAGAAATCACAGAACGTATTTACAACAAACATAAAAACCACAAAGACATGGAATACCTACAAGTTGGTTTTATTGCGTTGAATAAAAACGGTGATTACGCAGGTTACAGCTTAAGATCAGGATTTAATTACGCCGTTTCTGATGACGTAAAAGGCCACAGAATGGAAGACGCGAAGTTTAAAATGTCTTGGGATAAATAATTATCACGTTTAGAACTTTGTCAAAGTTTCAAACTTTGACAAAGTTTTATGACACTGTTTTGTCATTCCGAGGAACGAGGAATCACACTCGGGATTCGACAAAGATTGGCGACATTCTGTGAGGAGTTTCTAGTGTGATTCCTCGTTCCTCGGAATGACAAACAAAAACTAAAAAACTATATCTCTAAAAGTAGCTTTATAAGTAACTTTTAGAGAAACCAAAAAACAAAGAATGAAAAAATTACTATTTCTATTAACCCTAATCTCTTCAATTTTCTCGGCAAATGCGCAGAAAATTTATACGGAAAGCGATATTCGCATCATTCCGAAACCGACTCAGACTCTTATCAAAACAGGTATTTTTGAATTTACAAAAGATACAAAGTTTGTGGTAAACGGTGATTTCCAAAAAGATGCTGCCAATGCTTTGGCTTCTAAATTTGGGACTGCTGCAGGGTGGAAGCCAGAAGTTACTACAAAAGCTCCTGCGAGTAATTATGTTTTATTAAAAACAGATCCGAACTTAAAAAATGAAGCTTACGTTTTAGATGTTAATCCAACTAATATTGTTATTTCTGCAAAAGGGAATAATGGTTTTTTATACGCTTTAGAAAGCATCAGACAATTACTTCCTGAAGCAATTGAAAGCCAGTTTGTGATTACTTCTGCAAAATGGCAAATTCCAAGTGTGACCATTAATGATGAACCTCGTTTTAAATGGAGAGGTCTAATGTTGGATTTGTCACGTCATTTCTTTGATAAAAATTATGTTTTAGCTACAATCGATCGTTTGGCAGCACATAAAATGAATGTTCTGCATATGCATTTAGTTGACGATCAGGGTTGGAGAATTGAAATTAAAAAATATCCAAAACTAACAGAAGTTGGTGCTTGGAGAGTAGATCAGGAAAATGTTTCTTGGAATGCTAGATTAACGACAAATCCTGATGAAAAAGGAACTTACGGAGGTTTTTTTACGCAAGATGAATTAAGAGAAATCGTAAAATATGCAGCGAAAAAAGGAGTTGAAGTAATTCCAGAAATCGAAATGCCGGCTCACGTGAGCAGCGCTATTGCGGCTTATCCAGAATTGGCTTGTTTCAATCAGAGAATTGGGGTTCCGTCTGGTGGGGTTTGGCCTTTGACAGATATTTATTGTGCAGGAAAAGAAACGACTTTTGAATTTTTGCAAAATGTAATTGATGAAGTAATCACGATTTTCCCTTCAAAATATATCCACATTGGCGGTGATGAAGCGACTAAAACCAATTGGGCAAAATGTCCGCATTGCCAAAAAAGAATCAAAGATGAGCGTTTGAAAAGTGTTGACGAATTACAAAGTTATTTTGTAAAACGCATGGAAAAATACATCAACTCAAAAGGTAAGAAAGTTATCGGTTGGGACGAAATTTTAGAAGGCGGTTTAGCTCCAGATGCAACCGTGATGAGCTGGAGAGGTATGAAAGGCGGAATCGAAGCAGCAGATCAAGGTCACGATGTAATTATGACACCAGAAACTCCTTGCTATTTCAACTTTTACCAAGGACCTCAAAACGAAGAACCTTTAGCTTTTGATGCTTATAATCCGTTAAGCGAAGTGTATAAATTTGATCCTGTAGTTTCAACTATGACGCCACAGGAAGCTGCGCATGTTTTAGGAGGACAAGCCAATTTATGGGCAGAACATATCGCTGGTCCAAAAGATTCTGAATATATGATTTTTCCAAGATTAGCGGCTTTGTCTGAAACTTTATGGAGTCCGAAAGAGAAGCGCAATTGGAACGATTTTACGTTAAGATTGTTTTCAATGTTCAAACGTTACGATTATCAAGGATTAAATTATGCGAAAAGCGCTTATTTGGTAACGGCTTCTTCAACAGCAGATTTGGCCAATAAACAAGTGAAAGTGGAATTGAAAAATGAATTTCCAAATCCAGATATCCGCTATGTTTTAGGAAACCAAAGTATTGATCATCACGCAATAAAATATACAAGCCCAATTGAAATAAAAGAAACTACAGTTTTAAAAGCTTCTTTATTTCAAGACGAAAAACCAGTTGGAAAAATATTTACAGATACTATTGTTTTCCATAAAGGATTTGCGAAAAAAGTAAAATACTTAACGCCTTTTAATGATAATTATAAAGGTGATGCCAATACTATGGTAAACAGTATTAGAGGAAGCAAAAATTTTCATGACGGACAATGGCAAGCTTGGCTGGTTAATGATATGGAATTGGTAATTGATCTTGAAAAAGTAGAAAGTATAGAACAAGTTACAGTTGGGGCTTTAGAAAGTCAAGGTGCCGGAGTTAATTTCCCAATTCAAGTGAAAGTATTGATTTCTACAGATGGAATTAAATACACTCAAGTTGGAAAAATAACACGTGCGTATGCAGTAAATGCAGTTCCAGAGTTGAAAGATTTCAAAATCAATTTCCAAAAACAAAATGCACGTTTTGTAAAAGTAATCGGAGGCAACTTAAAGAAAAGTCCAAAAGGAGAAAGCTCTTGGTTGTTTGTGGATGAGATTTTGGTGAATTAAATATTTTTAAACACATAGAAACATAGATTTTTTTGTTTTGAAACTTGGTAAATGAGTTTAGAAAGAAACTAGTTTCTAACACATAGTTTAACGTGAAATGCTTGTGACAGCTTTGTCAAAGTTTCAAATTTTGACAAAGCTTTAAAGTCATAAATGTATAATCTGAAAAAAATGAATAAGATATTATTTAAGCTCGGAGTATTATTGATTTGCTTGATGCCGTTTTTTACAAACGCTCAAACAAAAGGATTTTCTATAGCTAATGGAGAATTTCAAAAAGATGGAAAAACTATAAAAATACATTCGGGAGAAATGCATTATGAGCGTATTCCTAAAGAATATTGGAGACATCGATTGCAAATGCTTAAAGCTATGGGATTGAATACCGTGGCAACTTATGTATTTTGGAATTATCATGAAATTGAGCCAGGTGTATGGGATTTTAAAACGGGAAATAGAGATTTGGCAGAGTTTTTACGTATTGCTAAAAGCGAAGGATTGTATGTAATTCTTAGACCAGGGCCGTATGCATGTGGTGAATGGGAATTTGGAGGATATCCTTGGTGGCTGCAAAATAATCCAGATTTAGTAATTCGCACGAATAACAAAGCATTTTTGGAAGCTTGTAAATCGTATCTAGAAAATTTGTACGCAGTAGTAAAAGGAAATTTTGCTAATCAGGGAGGCCCAATTATTATGGTTCAGGCTGAAAATGAATTTGGTTCTTATGTTTCTCAAAGAACCGATATTAGTGCTGAAGATCATAAAGCATACAAAACAGCCATTTACAATATGCTTAAAGAAACGGGATTCCCAGAGCCTTTTTTTACTTCTGACGGTACTTGGTTGTTTGAAGGAGGTGCTGTTGAAGGCGTGTTACCAACCGCAAATGGAGAATCAAATATAGAAAATTTAAAAAAACAGGTTGATAAATTCCATAAAGGACAAGGACCTTATATGGTCGCTGAGTTTTATTCTGGCTGGTTGGATCATTGGGCAGAACCATTTATTAAAATTGGATCTGAGGAGATTGCAAGCCAGACTAAAAAGTACCTTGATGCTGGGGTTTCTTTTAATTATTATATGGTGCACGGTGGGACTAATTTCGGATTTACCTCTGGAGCAAATTATAATGAAGAAAGTGATATTCAGCCGGATATTACAAGCTATGATTATGATGCGCCTATTAGCGAAGCAGGTTGGGCAACACCAAAATTCATGGCTATTCGTGAAGTAATGCAAAAATATTCTAAAACAAAATTAGCACCAATTCCAGAGAAAATACCAGTTGTAAAATATCCTAATCAGCCTGTCAAATCAAGTATGGATGTTTTAAGCTGGATCAAAAAAGAAAAAGCGGTTGTAAATGATCAACCTTTAACTTTTGAAAAGTTAGGTCAGGGAAATGGATATGTTTTGTATCGAAAAAGATTTACGCAGCCAATTTCTTCTGGCAAATTGAAAATCGAGGGATTGAGAGACTTTGCTACCGTTTATGTAAATGGAGTTAAGGTGGGTGAATTGAATAGAGTTTTCAAAAATTATGAGTTGACAATTTCTATTCCTTTTAACGGTATTTTAGAAATTCTAGTTGAAAATATGGGACGTATTAATTACGGAGCCGAAATAGTACATAACACTAAAGGTATTATTTCTCCTGTTTTCATTAATGAATATGAAATTAGTGGTGGATGGGAAATGTATAAAATGCCAATGAATGAAGTTCCAGCTATTAAGAATGAAACGGTAAAATCTGGACGCCCAGTTTTATATGAAGCTACAGTAAACATTGATAAACCAGCCGATACTTTTCTTGATATGACCAATTGGGGAAAGGGAATTGTATTTGTTAACGGCCACAATTTGGGTCGCTACTGGAAAGTAGGACCGCAACAAACGCTTTATGTGCCAGGATGTTGGTTGAAAGCGGGTGAGAATAAGTTTGTGGTATTGGAGCAGCTTAATGAAAACACTCCAAAAGAATTAACTTTTACAGATCAGCCGATACTTGAAAAATTAAATTAAGATTAACCCGTTGGATGTAATTAAAAAATAAAAGCATTTTAACACATAGAGACATAGTTTTTTGTGTCGAAAAAAGAAAATGGAAGAAACAAGTTTCCACGCATAGCTAAACTATGTGCATTTAAACTAGTGAAACGCCTTTTTTAAGTTTAGTTAAACTATGTTTCTATATGTTGAAAATAATTTCACCCAACGAGTAAAGATTACCTATTAAACCAGAAAACAAAGAATAATAAATTATAAATTAGATTAAAGATGAAAAAAGGAATATTCATTATCGCCCTTTTATTTTCAGCTCAGATATTCGCTCAGGCGATATATGAAGATGAAAGATACGTACCAGAAACTGATCCGTTAGTTTTAAAGAACTTAGACGAATGGCAAGGCAAAAAATTTGGTTTGCTTATGCACTGGGGAACTTACAGCCAGTGGGGTATTGTAGAATCTTGGTCTATCTGCCCTGAAGATTATGGATGGTGTGAACGTAAAAAAGGAAGTAATCCGTCTAATTATAATGATTATATCAAAGATTACGAAGGATTGAGAAAGACCTTTAATCCTGTAAAATTTGATCCTGCAAAATGGGCTAAAGCGGCTAAATATGCTGGAATGAAATACATGGTTTTTACCACCAAACACCATGACGGATTCAACATGTATGATACCAAATATTCTGATTATAAGATTACTAGTAAAGATGTTCCTTTTCATACCAATCCTAAAGCAGATGTTTTAAAAGAAATTTTCAACTCATTTAGAGGAGAAGGCATTTCAACGGGAGCTTATTTCTCAAAACCAGACTGGCATAACGAAAACTATTGGGATCCTTATTTTCCTCCTTTCGATAGAAACGTAAACTATGATCCTTCTTTATACCCAGAAAAATGGCAAAAATATGTTGATTTCACTCACAACCAAATCTTAGAAATTCTTTCTAACTACGGAAAAGTAGATATCTTATGGTTAGATGGAGGATGGGTTAGAAAAAGAGATCAGCAGAACATCAAAGAAAATTACGATGAAAAATTTACTGAAAACGAATCTAAAAACGGTTTCATCAAACACAGAGTTGTAGATCAAGATCCAAAAATGGATGAATTGGTTGTAAAAGCGCGTCAGAAACAGCCTGGTTTAATTGTGGTTGATAGAGCAGTTCACGGTAAAAACCAAAACTATTTAACTCCAGAAGGACGTGTTCCTGCTAAAACATTGCCTTATCCTTGGGAATCTTGTATTCCAGCTGGTGGTGGATGGTCTTATTCTCCAGGTGCAACTTACATGACTGGTAGACAAGGAATTCACTTATTGATTGATATTGTGGCAAAAGGCGGAAACTTATTATTAAACGTTGCTCCAAGTCCGGAAGGAGAATGGGATAAAGGTGCTTACGATTTATTGCAAGCGTATGGAGACTGGATGAAAGTAAACAGCACAGCAATTTATAACACAAAACCTATTGAGCCTTACAAAGAAGAAAACATTTGTTTTACACAAAATAAAGCAGGTAATGTATTTGCATTTTATTTAGCTAAAGAAGGAGAAGACAAAATTCCTGCTGAAGTTACTGTAAAAGTTATAAGTCCTAAAAAAGGAACAAAAATTACAATGTTAGGTTCTAAAACGTCTTTAAAATGGACAAAAGAAGGAAACGGATTTAAAGTTGTTATTCCAGAAAGCTTAAGAAACAATCTTCCTGCAAAAGAAGCGTGGACTTTAAAAATTGAAGCGATCAACAGATAAAAATGAAACCTATGGTTTTAAATACAAACAAATTTCAAACAGCATGTTTTTTCTACATGCTGTTTTTTAGCATAACGATTTTTGCGCAGGAACCTGCCGATTTTGTGAATCCGTTTATTGGGACTTCCAATTATGGGGCGGCTTTTCCGGGACCAATTGCCCCGCGCGGAATGGCAAGTATCAGTCCGTTTAATGTGGCGGGAGTGAAAAATACTCCAATGGAAAAAGACAGTCAATGGCTTTCGAACCCGTATGTGAATGAAAATACCTTTTTGACAGGATTTAGTCAAGTGAATTTAAGCGGTGTTGGCTGTCCAGATTTGGGTGTTATTTTATTGATGCCAACAACTGGAAATGTAGAAATCGATCATTTGAAATACGGATCTACTTATTCTAATGAAGTGGCCAAAGCAGCGTATTACAGCGTGAACATCGACAAGTATAAAGTTAAAGGCGAGTTTACTGCTTCAAAACGAGTTGGAGTGAGCAGATTCACTTTCCCGAAAGGACAATCTAATATTTTATTAAATCTTGGTTTAGGTTTAACAAATGAAGAAGGCGCGATGGTAAAAGTGGTTTCTTCTACAGAAATTGAAGGAATGCGTTCGGTTGGTTCGTTTTGTTACAATAGTCCAGAAGATGCTTATCCGGTTTATTTTGTGGCTCAGTTTTCTAAACCTGCCCATAAATTTGGAGTTTGGAAAAAACCTGCAAAATACAACGGCGTTGAAGCGCAATGGATGGGTTACAACGGAAAAGCTAGAATAATGGAAAATACCATTAAAACCGTAGTAGGTGATAGTATTGGAAGTTATTTTACGTATAAATTCGACAAACAAGAAACGGTTGAAGTGAAGATTGGAATTTCGTATGTAAGTATCGAAAATGCCCGTGAAAACTTAGCAAAAGAAGTGGGTAACAGATCTTTTGATGCAATTTACAAAGAAACCTACAACGAATGGAACGAAGAATTGTCTAAAATTTTGGTTGAAGGTGGTACAAAAGTTGACAATACGATTTTCTACACAGCTTTGTATCACACTTTAATTCATCCCAATATTTTAAATGATATTAACGGACAATATCCCGTAATCAAAAGAAGTAAAATTGCTAAAACTGATGACACCCGTTATACCGTATTTTCTTTATGGGATACGTACCGAAATGTACATCCATTGATGTCTTTGGTTTATCCAAAACAGCAATCTGATATGGTAAAAAGTATGTTGACTATGTTTGATGAAAACGGCTGGTTACCCAAATGGGAACTGAATTCGACTGAAACTTTTACCATGGTTGGTGACCCGGCAAGTATTGTAATTACTGATAGTTATATGAGAGGAATTCGTGATTATGATATTAACAAAGCCTATTATGCGATGTTGAAAGGCGCAGATAATATTGAAAATAATCCGCTTCGTCCTGGATTGAAAGATTATATCAAAAAAGGATATTTAACAACTGACAATAAAGGCCCAGTTTCTACAACTCAGGAATACAATATTTCAGATTATTCTATTTCGCTTATGGCCAACGAGTTCGGTGATAAAGACAATGTAAAACGTTTTAAAGAACGTTCATTATCCTACAGAAAATTATTCGATAAAAACTTAAATCTGCTTCGTCCAAGAACGGCTGATGGAAAATGGTATGAGCCATTTGATCCTGCTTCTGGAGCTAATTTTGAAGAAAATGTTGGTTTTATTGAAGGAAATGCTTGGCAGTATGCTTTTATGGTTCCTCATGACATTGTCGGATTAAAGAAATTAATAGGGGGTGATATACCATTTTCGGCACAATTGCAGAAGATATTTGATACGAAACAATTTGATATGGCAAACGAGCCAGACATTGCCAATCCGTATTTGTTTAATTATGTGAAAGGTGAAGAATATAAAGCGCAGGAAATGGTAAGGAAATTGGTTCGCGAGTATTTCAAAAATGAGCCAAAAGGATTGCCAGGAAATGACGATACCGGAACTATGTCGGCTTGGCTGGTGTATTCGATGATGGGAATTTATCCAATATCGCCTGGAGATCCAGTTTACACCATTACAGCGCCAATGTTTCATAGAGTGACGATCAAATTAGATCCAAGATATTATAAAAAAGAAAGCATCGTAATTGAAAGACAAATCAATAATGGTGGAAAAATCAATTCGATTGAGCTAAACGGAAAATCACATAACAGCTTTTTTATTTCGCATGATGATTTTGTGAATGGAACAAAGCTTAAAGTGATTCAAAACTAAACACACACAACTATGTTACAATTAAGAATGAGAAAAACGGCCATTATTTTTGTAATGGCTGTTGGTTTTTTTAACCAAATCCACGCCCAGAAAAAGTATCCGTATCAGGATGCCAAATTACCAGTAGAAGAAAGAGTTCAAGATTTGCTAAGCCGTATGACACTTGAAGAAAAAGTGCGTCAGATGGATATGTACAGAGGAGACTTTTTTAAAGATAAAGAAGATTTTGCAAAATCTAAATCGGCTGAAAAAATTGGGAAATTAGGAATTGGAGCGATTCATGACCTTTATCCGCGTTCAGCGAAAATGATCAATGATTTACAAACGAATGTAATCAAAGGAAACCGTTGGGGAATTCCGGCGCTGATTATGTGTGAAATGCTTCACGGCTATTTAGACGAAGGAAGTACTGCTTTCCCAATGAACATCGGACTTGGAGCAACTTGGGATGTGGCTACGATGGACAAAGTGGGAAAAGTAATTGGTATGGAAGCCAGAGCACATGGAGTTCATTTTGGTTTTGGACCCAACTTAGATTTAGGGCGCGAACCAAGATGGGGGCGTGTTGCAGAAACTTTTGGTGAAGATGCTTTTTTAAATAGCGAAATTGGTTTGGCTTTCATTAAAGGAATGCAGGGAGACGATTTAAAATCAGATCGTTCTATTATAGCTGAGCCGAAACACTTTGCGGTTCATGGTATTCCGCAGGCGGGAGGAAATTCTTCGCCAATTTTGGTTGGAGAACGTTCTGCAAGAGAAGATCACTTGCCATCTTTTGAAAAAGCGTTTAGAAAAGGCGGTGCTTTAGGAACTATGTGCGCATATTCTGAATTAGACGGAATTCCTTGTGCTGCGAATCACTGGTTATTGACAGATGTTTTAAGAAAGGAATGGGGTTTTAAAGGATTGGTAGTTTCAGATTTGGGAGCTATTAAATATATTCAGACCACTCATAAAGTGGCTGATTCTCCAAAAGATGCGATTAGAGAAGCTGTTTCAGCGGGTGTTGATATGCAATTCTACGATTTTTCGAATGAATTCTGGCAGAATACTGTTATTGAATTGGTAAACGAAAAGAAATTGACACCAGAAAATATCGACCGTGCGGCGGGAGCAGTTTTGCGTTTGAAATTCTTATTAGGATTATTTGAAAATCCGTACACAGATAAAAATCTGATTAAAGAACGTTTTCATACTCCAGAAAATCAATCTGTTGCTTTAGAAGCAGCTCAAAAATCTATGGTTTTATTGAAAAATGAAAACAATATTTTGCCTTTAAGCAAAAACTTAAAAAATATTGCGGTTATCGGACCAAATGCAAATGCTTCAAGATTGGGTGGTTATGCTCCGAAGAACAGTGTCGGAATGACGGTTTATGAAGGGGTTAAGGAATTGGTTGGAAAAACAGCTAATGTAGTTTATGAAGAAGGTGTTCCGTTAATTGTAAAAGGACAGATTATTCCATCTAAATATTTATTTACTCCAGACGAATCTCAAAACGGATTAAAAGGAGAATATTTCAATAACAGAAATCTGGAAGGAACTCCTGCATTGACTCGTATCGACAATCAGTTAGAGTTTGACTGGCCTTGGGCGCCTGGTGATGGTGTAAATGTAGATGATTTTTCTATCAGATGGACAGGGTTTTTAAAATCAGATCAAGCATTGGATGGCTGGTTAGGTTTAAGTTCTGATGACGGAATCAGAATGTATATCGATGATCAATTGGTAATCGACAACTGGACAAAAGGTGCCACAAGCATGGTGACAGTTCCAAAAAACATTGAAAAAGGAAAAAAATACAAAGTCCGCATCGAAATGTGGGAAGGAGGCTGGGGAGCCAGAGCTCATTTCCGTTGGAATTTAGAAAAAGTAAACCTACAGCCAGCAATCGATGCTGCTAAAAAAGCAGATGTTGCAATTGTAGTTTTAGGAGAATCTAACGAATTGGTTGAAGAAAACAGAGACGTAGCTTCTTTAGACTTATTCGGAATCCAGCAGCAACTGATCGAAGAAATTCAAAAAACAGGAACTCCTGTAGTTTGTGTGTTATTAAACGGTCGTCCGCTTTCTACAAACTGGATTGCTGAAAATATTCCAGCAGTTTTAGAAGGATGGTTTCCAGGTGAATTAGGAGGTAGAGCGGTAGCTGATGTTTTATTTGGAGATTATAACCCAGGAGGAAGATTGCCAATTACGGTTCCAAAATCAGTTGGGCAGTTACCTATATATTATAACCAAAAGCCATCTGCGATCCATAAATATGTAGCAGAAAGCGAACATCCTTTATATTCATTCGGTTACGGATTAAGTTATACGAAGTTTGAATATTCTAATTTAAAACTGAATACAACTGAAATTAAGCCAGACGGAGAAGTAAAAGTTTCCGTTGATGTTAAAAACGTGGGAGATAGAGACGGAGATGAAGTGGTTCAGTTATACATTAACGATGTTTACAGCTCAGTAACAACTCCCGAAAAAACGTTAAAAGGATTCAAAAGATTAAATATCAAAAAAGGCGAAACAAAAAATGTTGAATTTACACTTACTCCAGATGAGCTATCTCTTTGGAACAGAGAAATGAAGCGCGTTGTAGAGCCTGGAGATTTCGAAGTGATGGTCGGCGGAAATTCGACCGATTTATTTAAAACGAAATTTAAGGTTTTGAACTAAAAACCCAAAAACGCCGAAGATTTTTCGGCGTTTTTACTTTAAAAAAATGAATACAATTATAAAAGACCAAATTCTATTCAATAATAGAATTTGGTCTTTTAATTTAAGGCAGAGTAGGATTACAAATGAAAACGTTTTCTTTCAATAAAACACTAAAGATTTACCAACACCTTTTCAAAATTGTCATTTGTCGAAATTATATTTTGTTAACAGAATGTATTCTTAAGTTTAACATGTTATTAACTCTAAAAAAACAACTAATATGATTAAAAACGTACTAAAATTACTGTTTGTCATATGCCTTTTCGGTTTTCAAAGCCTAGAAGCGCAGACAACGGTAAAAGGAACGATAACAGATGCTCAAAGCGGGATTCCGATTCCTGGAGCAAATATTATTGTTAAAGGAACTAAAACAAGTGCTTCAACTGATTTTGACGGTAAGTACAGCATTAGTGTTCCAAATCAATCAGCAGTTTTGGTTTTTACTTATGTAGGATCTGCTACAAAAGAAGTTGCTGTTGGGGCACAAACTACAATTAACGTATCTTTAGGTGCAGATACGCAGCAGTTAGGTGAAGTAGTGGTTACAGCTCTTGGTATTAAAAGAGAGAAAAAAGCCATTACATATTCTGCACAAAACGTTTCTGTAGATGAGTTATCTGAAGCAAGATCATTAAACGTTGCCAACTCACTTTCTGGTAAAGTTGCGGGTCTTAACTTCTCTACTACTTCAAATGGTGTTGGTTCTTCTTCTAGAATTACATTAAGAGGTAACAGATCGTTAAACGGTAACAACCAACCTCTTTATGTTGTAGATGGTGTGCCAATTAGTAACGGAACAACAAACACAAATCCTGATATTGATACAGGAGGAACTACTCAGCCTGATGGTATCTCTAACATTAACCCAGAAGATATTGCTTCGATGACTGTTCTTAAAGGACCATCTGCAGCAGCACTTTATGGTTCTAGAGCATCAAATGGTGTAATCGTAATTACAACTAAATCTGGTAAAGCTGGAAAAACGTCTGTTTCGTTATCATCTAACTTTATGGCTTCTTCTGCTTATAATTTGATGAATTTACAGAACGAATACGGTCAAGGGACAAACGGAAATTATGTTTCTAACTCAAGCTCAAGCTGGGGTGCGCCTTTAGACGGGCGTCAGGTATCTGCTTGGCAGTTGGTTCGTAATCCAAATTACGCTGGGCCAGCTACACAAAGCTATTCTCCACAGCCAAACAACGTTATTGATTTCTACAAAACAGGTTATAACTTAGCAAATACTTTGACAGTTACTGCGGGTAACGAAAAAGCGCAAGGTTATTTCTCTTACACTAACACACGTGCTGAAGGTATTGTGGGTGGAAACCAAATGGACAGACACAATCTTAACTTAAGATTGACTAGCAAGATTACAGATAAATTAACTTTAGATGCTAAAACAAACTACATCGTTCAGGATATCGATAACTTATTGAGAACGGGTGAAGAGTCTATTGGAACATCTGCTTATTTATTGCCACGTAGTATTGCTTACAACGATTACAAAGATTTCGAATATTTTGATGCTGCAGGACAAAGACAAGTTAACTATTTTATTGACGAAACTGGTGCTCCTGGTGGAAACCCATTCTGGTCTGCTTTAAGAGATGATGCTCGTACAGATAAAAGAAATAGATTTATTGGTTTAGCTTCTCTTAAATATGAGTTTACAAAAACGTTAAGCTTACAAGGTAGAGCTGGTTTAGACCAAATGACAAACAAAAACGTAAGAAACAGATATGCAACTGCAGCTTTCAACAGCAACATGGGGTCTTACAGCGAATCTTATGAAACTGTAAGCGAATTGAACGTAGATGCTTTACTTTCTTACAATGAAAAATTCGGAGATTTCTCTGTTGGTCTTAATGCGGGTGCGAGTTCATTGCAGCAAAATAGTTCAGCTTTAAATTCTGGTGGTGTTTTAAGTAAAAGAAACTTCTTCGCATTATCAAATGTTCAAACAGTTCAATCTACTTCTACAGCTTCAGAAAAAAGAATTAATTCTGTTTACGGATTTGGTCAAATTGGTTTCAGAAACTACTTATTCTTAGATTTAACAGCTAGAAATGACTGGTCTTCAACTTTACCAGAAGATTATTTCTACCCATCTTTCGGACTTTCAGCTGTTATTTCTGATATGGTTACATTGCCAGAAGTAATTAGTTTTGCAAAAGTTAGAGCTTCTTACGCACAAGTGGGTAACGATACAGATCCATATCAGACACAACAAAGATTCTCTTACATTGGAGGAAACGGTGGTATGTTATATGGACAAAGCACAAAAGCAAATCCAAACTTAAAACCAGAGATTTCTTCTTCTACAGAGTTTGGTGCTGATGTTAGATTTTTCAACAGCCGTTTAGGTTTAGATTTCACGTATTTCAATACATTAACTAATAACCAGATTTTCTACATCAATACGCCTGAGCCTTCTGGATATTCTAGAGCTATCGTAAACGGTGGAGATATTGAAAATAAAGGTATCGAGCTTACGCTTACTGCGACTCCAATCCAGACAGAAAACTTTACTTGGGATATTACAGCAAACTACGCTTCTTACAAGTCAAAAGTAAAATCTATCTTTGAAGGAAGAGATGAATTAGTTCTTGGAGAAGGGCGTTTAGTAAGAAGTAAAGTGGTTGTTGGAGGCGAATATGGTGATTTATACATCAAAGGTTTCCAAAGAGATCCAAACGGAAATATCATTGTAAATAGCGCAGGTATTCCATTAGCTACAAATGGTTTTGACGTTCGTGCGGGTAACTTTAATCCAGATTGGACTGCAGGTTTCAAAAACAACTTTAAATACAAAGATTTCTCTTTAAGCTTTTTGGTTGATTTCAGAATCGGTGGTGAAGTTATTTCATACACTCAAGCGAGACAAGCTGGTTTAGGGGTAAGTGATATTACTTTGGCAGGAAGAAATGGCGGAATCATTGTGGATGGTGTTGTAGATAACGGAAACGGAACTTATTCTCCAAACACAACAAGCATCAATGCTGAGCAATACTGGACAGCTATCGGACAAAGAACTCCAATTGCAGAGCCATTTGTTTATGATGCTACAAACATCAGATTAAGAGAGCTTGTTTTTGGTTACTCAATGCCAAAACGCTTATTAGGTAATTCTGGATTTTCAAGTATCGATTTCTCATTAGTAGGTAGAAACTTGTTCTTCTTCTTGAATAAAGCTGAGCACTTTGATCCAGAAGCTGGAGCAGGTACAGGTAACTTACAAGGTATAGAATCTTTCAACATTCCATCAACGAGAGATTATGGAGTGAATGTTAAATTCGGATTTTAATTAAAAAAGAGACATCATGAAATATAGTTTTAAAATAAAAACATTAGGAGTTGCATTAATGGCAGTTTCGATTTTGTCAAGCTGTACTGGCGATTTTGATGAAATAAACAAAGATCCTAATTCATTGACTGAAGATCAGTTAGATGCTACATTGGCAGGTCCTGCATTTGCATCTGCATTATATGCAGGTATCCACAATGGTTCTTATTCGTCTCCAGGAGTAGATGATCAAGGTACTTGGGGTATTGCAACAGGTATTTTATCTTCAACTTTTATCCACTACCTAAATTGTGGATACGGAACGGAAAGAAATGCTTTCGTAAACGGATACGAAGGTAGAGGATGGACAAGATTTTACACCGTTGCTGCGCCAGCTTTATCAAATGCTTTTAAAGCATCTGAAGGAAATGCAGAAGCTACAGCTGTTCTTAAAATCTGGAAAGTTTTCATGTACAACCAAATGGTTGATGCTTACGGACCAATTCCTTATACTGAGGCAGGTAACGGAAAAGATAAAGTTCCTTACGATAGCGTAGAATTTATCTATGCAGATTTCTTTAAATTATTGGACGAAGCAAATGCAACGTTAACTTCTACTTCTGCAACTTCGGTTGCTTCTCTTGCACCAAATGATAGAGTTTATGCAGGAAGTGTTGACAAATGGAGAATCTTTGGAAATAGTATGAGATTACGTTTGGCTTTAAGAATTTCTGATAAAGATCCTGCAAATGCAAAAACTCAAGCTGAAGCTGCGGTTGCTGCTGGAGTAATGCAGACAAACGATCAAAGTGCATTCTTTAAAGCAAGTAACATTACGCCAAACAACTTAAACATGATTGTAAATAGTTGGGGTTACGTAATGACAGCTTCTATGGAAAGTATCTTAGTTGGGTACAACGATCCGCGTTTAGCAAAATGGTTTGCTCCACTTGATGCTACTGCAACAACAAAAGTGTATAGAGGAAACCCAGTTGGAGGTTTAGAAGATCAATTTGGAACTACAAAATTCTCTGCTTTTAACAATGATGTTTTAGGAAATGGTGCAAATAACACACTTAGCGAAACTAAAAACATTGAAATCTTCATGGCTTCTGAAAACTACTTAAGTAGAGCAGAAGGAGCTTTAAATGGATGGAATATGGGAGCAGATGCTAAAACTTTGTATGAAACAGGTATTAGATTATCGCTTGCGCAATGGGGAATTACAGAAGTAGCTGATGTTAATGCTTACATTGCTGGAACAACATTGCCAACATTGCCAAACATTTTGACTTTATACCCAACTTTAGATTTACAAGATATTCCAGTTAAATTGCCTGTGGCATGGTCTGCATCTACTGCTGATCAAAGAACTCAGATTGCAGTTCAGAAATACTTAGCAATTTTCCCAGAATCTTGGGAGGCTTGGGCAGATTTACGTAGAAGTGATGCTAAAGTAATCTATCCAGTTTTAAATACGGATAATCCAGATGCAGGAGTTGGTAAATCTTTAATGAAAAGAATTATTTACACTACAAATGAGTACTCATCAAATAAAGAAGCTGTAGATGGCGGAGTTGCTAAATTAGGAGGTCCAGATTCAGGTGGAACAAGACTTTGGTGGGACACAAAATAATTAATTTGGTAAAGTAAAAGATCAATAGATTTGTTACTTGAGCAGAAGGAGAGGTAACTCTCCTTTTGTTTTTTATGAAGACCTGTGAATTTTTGCCCCAACTTTAATTCATAATTAACAATTTCCCTTTGTGTAAAAGTGAGCAAGTTTAATTTTAACACATAGAAACATAGGTTCTGTGTCTAAAAAGAAAAGCAAAGAGAAAAATATTTCTTTCACATAGCTATGTGTGAGAAACTAGTTTCTTTCTTTATTCTTTTCGTAAAAAGAAAAAAATCTATGTTTCTATGTGTTTAATAATTTTAAAATAAAATGATTTTAAAGACAAAATGTACTGTTGCAGTTCTGTTGGTTTTATTTCTTTTTTCTAATGGAATAAAAGCACAGATAAAGGCTGTTAATATTGAAAGCAGTTATATTGCCGACCCGCCTGTTACAACAAATAGTCACGCCTCAACTTTGGTTGAATACAAACCAAACGAAATTCTAGCCGCTTGGTTTGGCGGAAAATATGAAGGTGCAAAAGATGTCGGAATTTACATTTCGGCGTACAAAGACAAAAAATGGTCTGCACCAATAGAACTGATTCAGCCCTTAATTAAAAACGGAGATACATTGCCATGTTGGAATCCAGTTTTGTTTAAAAGCAAAAGCCAGAATTTGTATTTGTTTTATAAAATTGGAAAAAATCCGAGAGAATGGTTTGGCGCTATGATGGTTTCAAAAGATAACGGAACAACATGGGGAGAACCAAAATATCTTCCCGACGGAATTTTAGGACCAATCCGAAACAAACCTATCGAAACCACTCCATGCATAATTTTATGCGGAAGCAGTACCGAAAGTGTCAACACAGACCAATGGCGAGTACATGTTGAAGAATATACAGAAGCAACAGATTCTTGGAAGAAAATAGCGGTAGAAAACAATCAGAACTTTGATGTTATTCAGCCAACATTTTTAATTCATGGTAAGAGTGATATTCAGATGCTGTCTCGAAGCAAACACAATAAAGTGGTTTCTAGCTGGTCGGGAGATAATGGTAAAAGCTGGATTAGAACCAATACTATAAATGTCATTAATTCAAATTCTGGAATTGATGCCTTAACAATCAATAAAAATCTGTTTTTATTGGTAAATAATCCGCTGCCAATTGGAAAAGACTGGTTTAACGGACGTAATATTCTGGATATTGAATATTCTAAAGATGGTTTAAATTGGACGAAACTATTCGATCTCGAAAAACAGGAAAAAGGAGAATTCAGTTATCCAGCTATAATTCAAACCGCCGACAAGAGAATACACGTTTTGTATACTTATGATAGAAAATATATTAAACATACCTCTTTTGATTTATAAGATAATAGTACGTTGATAAAACGGATTCACTTCGTGAAAACGCGGATAAACACAGATGTTTAATTTTAAAACATAGAAACATAGATTTTTATTGCTTCAGTTTAAGATTATTGAAAAAGCCAGCTTTAACACATAGCTATGTGTATTTAAATTAGTGAAACGCCTTTTTAGAGTTATTGTAAGCTATGTTTCTATGTGTTTTAAAAAAAAAAAAAATTAATCAGTAAAAATCCGCGTCTTTGCAAAGCAAATCTGTGTCACCCGCGTTCCATTCTATAGATAACTAATTATGAAAAAACTTTTTATTGCAATTCTTTTCTTTTGCTGCACTTTCGTGAATGCACAAATGGCTAATACTTTTTACAAACATGACAAATATCTTTCATCTGATAAATTGGAAGGTCGTTTTGTGGGAACTAAAGGAAATAACGATGCAGCGGCATATATCAAAAAATATTTTAAGAAATATGGTTTACAGCAATTCAATGATAGTTATTATCAGCCTTTCAAAGTATTTGTTAAAGAAGGAATCAATAAAATGAAATCGGATAGTGTGGCAACGCAAAATGTTGTGGGTTATATTGAAGGTTCAGATCCTAATTTGAAAAACGAATACATAGTAATTGGTGCGCATTACGATCACTGGGGCTGGGGCGGACAAGGTTCTGGAAGTAAAAAGAAAGAAGCTTTTGCCATTCATAACGGTGCCGATGATAATGCGTCTGGAGTTTCGGCTTTGCTTTGCATCTTAGAAGAAATTTCAAAACAAAAAGTAAAACCTAAACGAAGCATCATCTTTATTTCGTTTAGCGGAGAAGAAGAAGGATTGTTGGGTTCTAAATATTTCATTAATCATCCTCCCGTTCCAAAAGAAGCAGTAAAAGTTATGCTCAATATGGATATGGTTGGAAGATTGAATGATAAAAAAGAGCTTTATATGGGCGGAGCAGGAACTTTCCCGAACGGAGTAGAATTAATGAAAAAACTGCAAGAAAATAGCGGATTAAATCCTGTTATTCATGCAGGTGATGTGGGCGGCTCAGATCATGTTTCTTTTTACAAAGAATCTATTTCAGCTGTTGGTTTTCATACAGGTGGACATCCGCAATACCACACGCCAGACGATGATATTGATCTGATTAATTCAGACGGAGGAGCTTTGGTCTCAAAATATATTTATAATGCGCTTATCCAAATAGCCAATTATGAGAACGCTTTAATTTTTATTAAACAAAATTAAAACAAAGCTATTTTCAATAAAGAATAAATTAGTTTAGAACACTAAAAAGATAAAAAATTGCCGAATGGCGCCAACTAAATACGGTCGGCGCCATTTTTATTTACTTTATGTAAGTCTTAGATCTTAGATCAACTGCAAGATTTTGGAAGATTTTTTAAGGGTTTATTTTTTATGCTTTGTCTTTAACTATTTCAAAATAAGCATAGAGCATGACAGCGTTACTATTTATGACAATACCACTTTTAGCACTTGGCGAAATATTTTTTAAAATTTGGAGAAAATCTTCTATACTTTTTTAAGCTTTCCTATTTAAATTTTAAATTGCGCGTAAGTTAAAAAACTATGGACAAATACAGCTTTTTGGAAATAGCAGCACTTATAGGAATTTTTTTGGTGCTGTTTCTTGCCTTATTTTTGTTTACCGTTAAAACAAAATATAAATTAGGAAATCGCCTTCTTGCTTTCTTTCTTTTTGCTAATGCCGTAGATGCATTAAAATTTTTGATGCGTGATTTCCCTGTTAATTTCATCAATCTCGAAGCATTTCGTTGGAGTATTAACTATTTGGTTTCAGCATCGTTTTATCTCTATGTATTGTCGATTTGTTTTTCCAACTTTCGCTTAAAACCAAAACATTTATTACACACGATTCCGTTTGTTGCTTTCAATTTGTATTTAATGTCTGGGATATATTTTGAAGATAGGGCTGCGAAAATAAGTTTCATAAATGCTATGAATCAGACTTTTACCATGCAGTTTTTTTATTTTCTCTTTGAATTTTTATTCCAAGTTTACTTTATCGCTTCATTTTTGGTGATTAGAAAATCTAAAACCATCTATCTCGAGAATTATACAAATCCAGATATCTCTTTGCTTGACGCACTTTATAAAATTACAATTCTATATTATGTTTTACATTTTATTGTGCTTTTAAGGTGGCTTGTTACTTTTATCTTTGGTTGGGGAGAAATAAGAGCTTGGATTGTAACCCTTGATGGGTTTGCGTTTTTATTTTGTACTTGTTGGTATCTTTTTGTTGCGTTAAATAATCCAGAGTTTTTTAGAGGCATCAATTCTCAATTTAAATCGATTACAGACGTTGCCCCAAAACAAAAATTGTCTCCTGTAATTGATGACGAAAAAAATAAGCAAATAGAATCTCTAAAAGATTTTATGATTAAAAATGAACCTTATCTAGACTGTTCATTAACGATTCAGGATTTGGCAGAACAATTAAAAATGCCCGTTAAAGATTTATCTACGTTAATTAACCTGTATATGAATAAGCACTTTTTTGATTTCGTAAATGAATATAGAATCGAAAAAGCTAAAGAAATACTTAAAGATCCTTTACAAAAAGAACTTACCATTCAAGAAATTCTCTATAAGGTTGGTTTCAATTCCAAATCGTCGTTTAGTGCTTCTTTTAAAAAATATACTGGAAAAACTCCAAGTGATTTTAGAAAGCCTTCAAATTAATTCATTTTTTCTTAGAAAAGGGTTCGACTTTTTTTAGTCGGTCGTTTATTGAGACGTTTTAAAGCATATTTGCAGCAAGTTTTAGACAATCAATCAAATTCTATCTCCGAAAAAAATAATTAAAAATGAAGATCAAATTTTTATTAGTAGCAGTAATTTTATTTACAAATGCGCTTTCTGCCCAAAAATTAAATAATTTAAAAGAAGCAGAGAAAATACATCAAAATTCGACTAAACAGGAATTAGCTAATATCAACCAAATTGATTCTTTAATGGCAACTTGCTATGAAAGGGGTTTATTTAATGGAAATGTCCTGATCGCTAAAAATGATAAAATCATCTACCAAAAATCATTTGGTTTTACCGATGAAACGAAGCAAACTGCTTTAAGCAATAATTCAATATTTAACATTGGCTCTATTGCAAAGGAATTTAATGCGGTTTCAATAATGATTTTGGCTGAACGTGGCCTTCTTAATCTGGATGACAAAATATCCAAATTTAATTTAGGGTTGCCCAAATGGTCAGAAAAAATTACGATAAGACATCTTATCAATTATGCTAGTGGTATTCCTAGAATTGACCCACTTGTGCCTAAAAATGATGAGAAAGCTTGGGAAATCTTAAAAAACAGCGATAGTTTGTTGTTTGAACCTGGAACTGCTTATAGGTATGACAATAGTAATGTTTTTTTGCAAAGAAGGATTATTGAAAAGGTATCTGGAATACCATATGAAGAATTTGTTACTAAAAATATAATTAAACCATTGAAAATGACAAATTCGGTATTTGAGCCAAAAATTGGCTATAAAAATCGAACGTCTTGTTATGATTTTGATAATTTGAAATGCCCAGAGTTGGAATTTATTAGCGGATGGCTTTGGGTAGATATAAATGATCTCTATAAATGGATTAAGGCGATGAATAATAATCGTTTAATATCAAAAGAGTCCTTCTATACGCTGCTGCAAAATCCATATGCAATTGACGAAGGCGGATCACTTGGCAGATACTTTGAAAAAGATGAACTGCAGAGACACAATGGAGTATCGTATAAATTTGAATCCATTTTTTTAAACGATTTTAAAAATAAGATCACGATAATTCTATTGTCCAATAATCTAAATAGAGTTTGGGATCTAGGGCATATTATTCACAACTTAATGTTAGGAAAAGAATACGAAATCCCGAAAAAATCTATTTATCGAGCGATAAGAAAAGAAGCGCTTAATGATGTAGATAAAGGTATTGAAACATACTATTTTCTCAAAAAAAATTCTGAGAAAGAGTACAGCTTTGCGAACCCAAGTGAACTGAATACATTAGGATATGAACTATTAAGGGCTGGCAAAAATAGTGAGTCAATAGAAATATTTAAATTGGCAACAAAAGAATTTTCTGCAAATGCAAATCTATTTGATAGTTTAGGGGAAGCCTATTACACAAATAAACAATACGATTTAGCATTAAACAGCTACGAAAAAGCAATAAAATTTGGTGGAACAAACGGGAATGCAGAAAAAATGATAGACAAAATCAAGAAGATAAAGGAGAATAATTAGGTATAAAGGCGGTGTTTATTAAATGTTATAGACACCGTCTTTCATTTTAAAAGCCCATGAAGCCATGGCATCAATTACAGGCATCAAACCAGTTCCTGCATTGCTTAATTTATAAGTGACAAATGGCGGTACAACGGGTTTTGCTTCCCGAATAACTAATCCGTCAGCTTCTAATTGTTTTAAATGCTGAATAAGCATTTTTTCTGTTACGGCCGGAATAGCTCTTTTCAATTCGCTGTAACGTTTATCTCCAGTTGATAAATGAAATAAAATAATGGGTTTCCAGTAACCTCCAATTTTCTCCATAACAAAAGTCACGGGACATTTTTCTAAGGCATACTGCTTGTTTTCCTGAATAGTAGACGATTCTTTAATTGCGGTCATAATACATACTTTAGGGTAAGTACTTGTATAAAAGTAAGTACAAAGATACCTTTGTCTTGTTAAATAAAAAAACATTTTAAGATGAAAATTATAATCTCAGGTTCATTAGGAAACATAGGAAAGCCATTAACGGTACAATTGGTAAAATCAGGGCACGATGTAACGGTTATTAGCAGTAATGCCGATAGAAAATCTGCCATTGAAGAATTAGGCGCAAAAGCAGCAATTGGATCGGTTAGCGATTCCGATTTTCTTTCTAAAATTTTTGCTGGTGCAGATGCTCTTTTTGCCATGACACCGCCAAATATGGGAGGAGTAAATATCGTTAAGAATACTACAGATGCGGGTAGCGCTTTCGCGAATGCAATCCAAACAGCTAATATTAAAAGAGTGGTTATGTTAAGCAGTATTGGAGCCGATTTGCCAACAGGAAACGGACCCATTGCAGGATTGCATAATATTGAGAAGATTTATGAAAAATTAGATGCTTCAATTACTTTTTTAAGAGCAGGATATTTCTACCTTAATTTTTTAAATGACATCCCGATGATAAAAGGAGCGGGGATAATGGGAGCCAATTTTCCAGCATCAAATCGTATTCCGCTAGTGCATCCGGAAGATATTGCCAACGCAGCTGCCGAAGAATTACAGAAAACTACAGAAGGTAAAAACATCCGTTACATTATCAGTGATGTAAAAACACCTTCAGAAATTGTAAAAGCATTTGGAACCGTAATTGGAAAACCAGAATTACCATGGGTTGAATTTACAGACGAACAATATTTTGGCGGGATGACTCAAGCGGGAGTTCCAGAAGAAATGGCAGGTTTGTATACCGAAATGGGAACTGGATTAAGAAACGAAACCATCGCTGCTGATTTCTTAAATACTGATAAAAATGCGACTGGTAAAATCAAATTAGAGGATTTTGCAAAAGAATTTGCTTCAAAATTCTAATCATAAACTGTTGGTTAAAATTTTTAAACACATAGAAACATAGTTTTACAAGCTTGATAAAGGCGTTTCACTTGTTTAAAAAAGCATAGCTATGTGTTAAAGCTTGCTTTTTCAATAATCTCAAATAGAAGCAATGAAAATCTATGTTTCTATGTGTTAAAATAAAATACACTCCAACTGCTCACAATGTATTAAAAAAACATTCCGCTTACTATAAATAGAAGCGGAATGTTCGATTAAAAAAAAACTCAAGTGATGAATTTTTCACAGACTGTTTTCACAGCCGTATATTTTTAGAATACCCCAATGTAGTGGTTTCCTGGTTTGTTTAATAATTTGGCACCTTTAGTAACTTTTCCAGAAGGGATATCAATTACATAAATGTTACCGTCTTTTCCAACCGGAGTTACAGCAATGTAGAAGTTGTTTCCATCAACTACAAAACCTTGATATTGACCGAAATCTAAATCTGCATCATAATCAATACCTTCAACTTTTTGCGCTGTTCTTGCATTCAAATCAAGTCTTGCTAAATATCCTTGATTTGTTCCTTCAAAAGTATAAACTGCATAAGCAATTCCGTTTCCAACATATCTCCACGCATCGATATAGCTTCCTTTAACGCCTAAAGCAGTATCTAAACTAAACACATAATTGTCATCGTATTGATTGTTTTGATTGATTTTTAAAATATAAGAACCTTTTTGAGTATCTCTTTGTGTTGCCTGATAAATGTTTCCGTCGGTAGCTACAAAACTGTTGAAACTTCTGTATCCGCTAGTATCACCAAATCCAACTTTTGAAGTAATTACCACTGGATTTTCTAAAGAAGGATAATCTACCACAACCGATTTAGATCCTAAACGTGTAAAAGAACTTTCATTTTTTGACGGATCGGCAAGGTTAGTTTTACGCATCCAAGTTCCGATGATTAATTTGTTTCCTGCTTTGTTTAAAGTTGGAGCATCTAAACGGAAAATGTGATGCCCTTGAGCTTCTTCTTCAGCAGTTAACGGAATATCATATTGCTTGTAAGCCGAAATTAAAGTCTGTTTCATATCCAAAGACAAAACGGTCGCTTTTCCTCTCGTGTTTTTATATGATTTGTCTTCGTTTACATTCACAACAGGAGCAGTTACATTTACTGCTACACCAGTTTTATCCCCATCAAAAAGTTTTACCCATCTAGGAGTTATTCCTGCATATTGAGAAATGTTCACTTTTGCAGTTGATTCTAAGAAATTGTTGGCTCCGTTAACTTTATAAGTCATAAACTCACCGCCATTTGCACCATTGTAAGTAATGTTAAAAAGCGTATTACCGTCTACAGAAGATTGTAAACGAGCTGTTCTGCTAGATTGCACAGGAGAACCTTGATCGTAAACATTTACAGAAAAGTTAGGATCAATAGCGTTTTCTTTGCTGATGGCATAAATTTTAGTTCCGCCATTTCCGTCTCCAGGTTCTGTCTGCATTACTGCCCCAGCTACGGTAATCCAGCGTCCGTCTGTTTCTGGGTTTACAGGTTCTGTATTTTTATTATCGTCGCTGCTGCAAGCTGTGGTCAATGCAAACGCACCAACTAGCAAGCTAGAAGTAAATAATTTAAATGTGTTTTTTTTCATTTTTATTGCATTTAAAAATTAGTTATGTATTGAATGATTAAAATTTATTTAAGGTATAGTTGAGTTTTACATAAAAGGCTCTTCCTGGTTTTTGAGCCGCAAAATTGTCGTAAACCTGTTCGTCAAAAACATTTCTAGCATCAAAACTTACGGTAAACTGCTTGTTCGGAAAAACATAGCTCAAACCTAAATCTTGAGGAAACTGTGCTGTAGTTCTGTCGGTTTCAAGCCACGAAGTATAAAATGGTGCAACATAACCACAGTAGTAATACAAATTAAGCTCTGATTTGCTCTGAATTACATTTCTAAAGTTGTATTGAAGATTGGCATTCAAATTAAAGAAAGGTTCATTCGGAAGCTGTTTGTTGTAATTCGGAAGAATATTTCCGTTTTTATCATATTTGTCTTTAAATAGCGAATTGAATTTTGAAAGATTCATACCTGCAAAAAAGCGATTGTTGAAGGAGTATTGAAAAGAAGCTTCAAAACCTACAGATTGTGCTTTCCCTAAGTTCACGAATGGCGAAGCTTGAATGGCTTCATTTACACGATCACTAATTTGGCGAACAATTTTGTCTTCGGTATTTCTCCAGAAAGCATTTCCTGAAACCGTAAATTTGTGATGATTAATATCGTATGGGCCAAAACGAAGACCTGCATTAAAATTATTGCTCTGCTCAGGTTTTAGACCAGAATTGCTGATGATATTTTCTCCCGGATTACCAAATATTTCATTTTCTGAAGGAAGTCTGATTGCCTTTTCGGCTGATGCCATAACCATTACTTTAGGAAGAATAGAGTAGGAAGTTGCCATTCCGTATCCATTGTAATTTGTCCTTTTAGATGTAACCACTTCTTTTACGACATTTTGCCCGTTTTCGGTTACAATCTGAGGATCTCTCTGTTCGTTCTTCATATTGTAGTTTTTTAGGAAAAGATTGGCTCTCAGTCGAGACTGAAACGCTGTCATTTCATAAGCAAAAGAAGAAACCGTTTTAGCTAAATCTCTTGTAATTATAAAGTTTCTAGTAATTTCTGGTTGCATTTCATCATAATCATTTCGATCAAGAATGTAAGTCATAACATTTACAAGTACCTTGTGATTTTCAGTAATCGTATAACTTAAACCAGCTCGAGTATTAAAAATATCCGATTTCATATGATTTATCGTTGGTGCCCCTTGCTGTGCTCCAGTATTGGTTAAAATAGGCTGACCATACAAACCAAGCGCTTTTTCGCCATTCCAGTTGTAGTTCCATTTTACGGTATCATTGATTACATCGTTTCTGTGACTGTAAACTGAAATAAGTGAGAAGTCAAGATTTTTAATTAAGAAATCTTTTTTGCTATAATTTAAACTGAAAACATTAGCTGCCGATTCGCTAAAACGACCTTTATAAGGCTTTGTCATGTATTGCCCGTGCTGAATCTGATTGTAGTCTTGCGAACCGTTATAACTGATAAGTAAATTATCTGCCCAATCGACATTGGTAAAACCAGCTTCTAGTCGCCCACCAAAAGAACGGTACATGCTCTCAAATCGTTTGGCGCGAATGTATTCGTAACGTCCGTTTGGAGCGATATTGTAAACCCATTTCCCCCAAACTTCATAATCATTATCCGAGTAATTCTGAAATGCATTTGCTTTTACAGTAAAACCGTTTTTATCTCTGTACGAAGCATTCACATTCGATTGCACTGTATTGAATGATCCATAAGAAACAGAAGCATTTAAACTGTTTTTAGCTCCTTTCTTTAAAACCACATTGATTGCGCCTCCAAGTGAATCATCGGCTAAATAAGCTGGAACAACACCTTTAAAAACCTCAATTCTTTCAATTAAAGCTGGCGGAATACTATTTAAACTGAAAGATGCGCCATAGGTTTGGATTGGAACTCCGTCAATGAAAATTCGAATCGCATTTCCTGACATTCCGTTAATATTGTACGTTACAGCAGAACCCAATCCTCCATTTTGTCTGATTCTTACTCCGCCAGAACGATCTAATAAATCGTTGGTTTGCAAGTTTCTTTTTGCTGCTTCTTGCGTTTCGATAACATTTACTGCAAAACCTTTTTCTATAATGTCTTTTTTGAATGTTTTCTTCTCAATTTTGACTTCTTTAAGCGCTTTAGGATCTGTTATTTTTTCTAATGCAATGTTGATTTGATGAGATGGACGATTTACAGAAATGTTTACCGTTTTTGGCTTAGCTTCCATTGAAGAAATTTCCAAGTCGTAACTTCCGTATGCCAAACCTTTTATTTCAAATTGACCGTCATTATCAACTACAACAAACTTTTTAGTTCCCGTTATTTGAACCGACGCTCCAAAAGCAGTTTCATTATTGGTAAAATAGACTTTTCCTGTAATTTTTCCGGTTTGAGACCAGCCAGTAAAAGTCATCATAAAAAGGAGAGCGTAAAGAATTCTCATGTAAGTTTACTATTTATCGGACTGCAAACTTATGTGATAATTTAAATTTAATCTAAATAAAGCAATTAGAAGATTATTAGAATTTAGAGTGAGGTTCTAATGTTATTTTAATGTTGTCTTTTGGAGTTTTGAGTTATGAGTTATGAGTTATGAGTTGCCAATTGATAATTGATAATTGGTAATGCGGTTGTCTTCTTGAGCAATCCCGAAGTTTCGGGAGAAGGATTTGCGTAAAGTGTTTTTATTACAAATGAAATAATCTCGCAATCCCGATAGTTATCGGGAGCAAGGCCTCAAAGCTTATTTATAAGTTGCCTCCAGCTTTAGCTGGAGGTTATTTTTAAAGGAAATGAAAAAGGCTTTAGCCGAAATAAGTTTGGCTAAAGCCCTGTATGTAGATTTATTTATACCTCCAGCTAAAGCTGAAGGCAACTCAAAACTCATAACTCAAAACTCATAACTCATAACTCATAACTTATAAGAGAAATTCTTAGACTTAACAATTTTCCCTTTATCGGTAATCAAAACACAGCTATAATCTGGAAATTTTTGAAGTAAAAGCAAACCTTCTTTCTGACCTAATACCATCATAGAAGTACTTAATCCGTTGGCGGTTTCAGCGTTCGGACCAAAAACGGTAACACTGCATAAACCAGTGGCAGGATAACCCGTTGCGGGATTTATAATATGCGAATAGCGTTTTCCATTAAAAACAACAAACTTTTCATAACTGCCAGAAGTCGTTACAGCACCTTCTTTAAGAGGAATTGCCGCTAAAATCTTATCTGGCTTAAACGGATTTGTAATTCCGATTTTCCAATCTTTTCCGTTGGGTTGTTTTCCCCAAGTGCTCATGTCTCCAGAACCATTTATAATTCCGGCTTGAACACTTTTTGCAATCATCATGGTGCGGCATTTATCGGTTGCATAACCTTCGCCTAAAGCGCCAAATCCAATTTTCATTCCTTTTAATTTTAAGAAAATAGTCGATTCTGTGCTGTCTAGAATAATGTTTTTATAGCCCACTTTTTCCACCGATTTTTTTATGGCTTCCGCCGAAGGCATTTCGGTCATCGAACCGTCAAATTTCCAGATTCTATCCATTGCCGCAAAACTAATATCAAAACCCCCATTTGTGATTTCAGAAAGTTTGATAGCTCTTTTAGTCAATTCAAAAACTTCACGATCGACTTTTACAGGTTTTACTCCAGCATTCTGATTGACTTCAGAAACTTGAGAAGTGGGTTTCCAATCGGAGATTAAATATTCAATTCGTGTAATTTCGGCAATAACTTCATCTATATTTTTTTCTGCCGAAAGAGAATCTTTGTCTACAATAGAAATATCAAAACGTCCGCCCATGAGAAGCGTAGTTCTTTTTCGTATTACTTGCGAATGTGCTGATAAACAATAAGCAATTACAAAAAACAATGAAACTTTATACGACAATAATTTATGCATCAAAATGTATTTATAGCGTTTTAAAAAGGCTCCAGAGGAGCATAATATTTATAGAAATAGATTTGTTGCCGATGAATAAAGCTCCAGCGGAGCGATATTTATTTCGAGATTGTCTATGTCACCCCTCTGGGGTTTTGTTTGTGTGTAAATCAAATTTAATCTATAAATATGCCATCCCTCTGGGATTTGTACGTAATCAAAATCAACAATTATCAATTATCAATTATCAATTGTTCTAATAACAATCTGTCAAAAACTGTTTATTGGCTTTATATTCAGAGAGCGTTTTTAATCCTTTTGCTTCGCACAATTCACTTAAAATATTCTCAACATCTTTCTGCATCGCAAGCGAACCGCATATCATAATAACGCCGCCTTTGTTCAATAAATTTACAAAGAAATTAGCATCTCTCTTAATCAAATCCATTACATAAATATGCTCTGCTTCACGAGATAGCGCCACATGAAAATTATCCAGGTGTTCTTTTTGAATCATGATTCCGGCAAACTTTTTATACGCCATTAATGTTGGTGTTTCCATTCTGAATCCACTGTACAAATGAAGCTCCTGTTTTGCTTTATTCTGCTCTATCATTCCTAAGAAGGGGGCAATTCCTGTTCCGTTAGAAATAAAAGCCACTTTAGAAGCTTTCTTTGGAAGATGAAAAGCAGGATTTTTAACAATCTGTGCTTTAATTACATTTCCTGGTTCTAAAGCATTCAAAAACCCAGAACCCAATCCGTTTGGATGTAATTTTACAACTAGCTGAATATTGCCAGAATGATTCCCAATAGAGTAGAGGCGTTCTCTAGAATCGTTGGCAGGATAAATCGCCAATAAATCTCCAGAACTGAATTTAGTTCTTGAATTCGATTTTAAAGTTAGAATAAAAGTATGTTCAGTTTCTGAAATTGGTGTTTTATCTAAAACCATTAACTTTTGCAGACCTTTTGGAATATGATTATATAGGGATGGCGTTGTTGCCAACGGAATCCCTGTTTTTTCGCTCCATAATTTCACCCATTCTACAAATTCAACAGCCGATTTATCATTGACAGTTTTCAGATCTAAATAACGATCTGCCCATTTTTGTTTCCCTAAAAGCTCGTCAATTTCAATAGCAAATTGACAAAAATCTGGATATGATTTTGAACCAAAACCAACGACAGAGAAATTGATATGCTGCTCTTGATTTTGTTTTTCTATTAAAGATTTAAACTGTGTTCCGTTAGAAGGCGCATCTCCCAAACCATGCGTTGAAGTAAAAACAACAATATGCTCTGCTTTTGGATAAGCTGTAAATTTATTTAATTCGCTAACAAAAACTTTTTGTCCGTGATCAATTAATTGTTTCTGAATGGCATTGGCAAATCGGAAAGTGCTTCCGTTTTCTGAACCGACTAAAAGGATAAAAGTACTTTCGTTAGCCTTAAATTTATTTTTAATTCGACTAGACCTTCTTTTCAAAGTAATTGCAAAACCAGAATAAATAAAGAAGAGAATATTAATGCAGGCAATTGCCAAAATAACAGCCCAGATTCCGTTAATTCTTCCCGTATGAAGATCAAGACTTAACGCTGCAAATTGTGCAGTCATTGGAGAGCGTTTTTCAGAAATAATAGCGCCTGTAACCTGATTTACTTCAACTTCTCGATTTTTCAATTCAATAATATAATACTCTTTGGGATCATCTGTAAATGGGAATTCGATTTTCTTTACATCAGATAATAAAGTCGTTTTAAAGATTGAAACTGTTTTCGCCTTTTCTGAAAGTTCTGTTTTTATGGGTTTTGCTTTTTCTTCACCCATAAAAAAGTTGAATCTTTCTAGCGATAAATAAGTTCCCGTAAGCGCAATGATTAGAATAGGAATCAGAGCTAGTCTTCCTAAAAAAACATGATAATATTGCGCAAAATATTCTTTGATTATTTTAGAAAAGAAATTTCGGATGCCACGCTGTCTTTTTAAAACTAGTACGAAACCTGAAATTGATATTAGAAATAAACAAAAAGAAATTACCCCAACAAAAAAGCGTCCTGCTTCATGAAGAAATAACGAACGGTGTAAACTCGTAATCCAATTTATGAATTCGGATTTCTTTGCTGGAGTTCCTAATGCTTTTCCTGTTTTTGGATCAATGTATGCCTTAACGTCATTTCCATCAGCATCAATAGCTTGAAGCGTTACAAACTGATTGTAATCTACACTCAATTCGGTAATTTCAGAGTACTCTTTCTTTAAAATTGGAAGTGTTTCGCCTAGAGTTATTTCGTTGAAATTTTCAGCCTTGTACGGAAGTGTTTTTTCCTGAACCGCATCGACTGCCAGAATGATTCCTGTTACCGATGCCAAAAGCAAAAAAATAGAAGAAAATAAGGCCAGAGCCAAATGTGCGTAACGCCAGAAAGAAAGAGTCATTGAGTGTATTCTATTATAAAAACGTTTAAAGCTTTGTCAAGGTTTAAAACGATGACAAAGCTCAGATTTTAATTCAAAGCACAAAAATAAAATTTGTACTCATTGTAAGGTTAAAAAATAATGTGCTAAAGATTATATTTTGTTTAATCTTACATATTTAATATAGCCTTTGCCATCTGTTTTATTAGCCAGGCCTTCAGTTGTAAGCGGAACTTCAAGATCGCTTACATAATATTTCTGGTCTTCAACAGCCGACTCAAAACGAAGTTTATAGCCTTTATTGATTTTAGAATTTTCAATTTCGATTGTCGTTACACTGCGGTCTCCACCAGTTACAGAAGCACCAGTTTTAGCGCTGATATCATCATTTTTCTGAGTATGGAATTTGTTCCATTCTTTTAATGATTTGTACCATTTTTTGTCATCGCCCATTACATAAAGCGTTTTTTCGTACTCACCAGCCGAATTAACAAGAGAAACAACGATATAAGCACCTTCACCCATATAGTTATTCATTTGAAGCATGATTTTATACTTGCTCGATTGTGCTTGAGATTGAAAAGAAACTAAGAAGATAAAAGCGCTTGTAAGAGCAATTTTTAATATTGATTTCATGAAAATAAGTTATGAATTATGAATTATGAATTATGAATTATGAGTTTTGAGTTATTAGTTTTGAATTATGAATTGTAGATTTAGATTTTTAACTCATAATTCATAACTCAAAACTCATAACTATGTAAAAGTTATTTTAAAAACTCAACTGAGATATTGTTTTTGGTAAGCAGTTCATTTTCTTTTGCTAATGCATAAGCCGTTTCGTCAAACTCTGTGCTGATGTCTTTTTTAGCTCCAGCTGAAACTAAATATTTTAAAATAGCATCATCTTTAGAAGTCATTGCCGCTCTGTGCAAAGCTGTTAAACCGTCTTTGTTTTTAGCGTTGATATCTACTTTTAAATCTGTAATTTTTTTAAGAAGCGAAACATCATTTTTAGTGATTGCTAAATGATATAAAGTGTTTCCATCTTTTTGAGGAGCAGCAAGATTTAAACCTTTATCCTGAAGTAATTTTGCTTTTGCATCAAAAGGATCTGTAGTCGCTTTTTCTCTCCCTGCTGGGCGATAAGATTGTACTAAATAAACGCCTAGATTGTTTCCGTCTTTATCTTTTACATTTACATCGGCACCTTTAGCCAAAAGTAAACTTACAGCTTCAGGAGATCCATTTTTTACAGCAAATGTCAAAGCCGATTCTCCTTTTAGATTTTGAGCATTGATATTTTTAACAGACGGAAGAAGCAATTCTAAAACAGCAGTTTCTCTTGCTCCAGCTGCCGCCATAAGTGGTGTATTTCCTTCTTTATCTGCTTTGTTTGCATCAACTCCTTTTCCTAAGAAATATTGAATAATTTCTGCCTGGTTTGGTTTTCCTGCTAAAAAGTGCAATACATTTTGTCCCGCTTTGTTTTGAGCCGTTGCTTTAATTTTTACTTCTTCAACCAAATATTTATAAGTTTCAAGAGTATTTGTTTCTCTTCGGCTTCCTTGTGCAGCAAATAAAAGCGCGCCATCGGTTGGTTTAACACCTTTTTCTAAAAGTTTTTTCAATAGAGCGATATTTCCAGATCTTGCCGCATATGAAAATGCTGTGTTCCCGTCATTATCAACATCTTTTAAAGACATTCCTTTAGTAGAAAAATAGTCTGCAGCTTTTAAATCTTTATCGGAAGCAATGGCTAAAAGCAAAAGGTTTGCCCCATTAGCATATTTTTTTGTCGGATTAAGACCTGCTTTAAAGAAAGCATCATACATCGCAGCATCTGACTGACCGTTTGAAGCTGCAAAATCAGCAGGAGCGGTTCCGTGGCTGTCTTCAAAATTTACGTCAGAACCTTTAGCAATTAGATATTGAACTAATTCTGTATTTCCTCTATAGGCAGCCCAGTGCAGGTAGATACGATTATCGTGAGTTAATTTTGTAATTGAATTTCCAGGCTGTTCTACTAAAAATTTGATAGTTGCAAAAGGAGCATCATTATTAATGGCTAAAGTTGTAACATCAAATGCGTTTGCATTAGCTTCAGCTGGATTGTTTCCTTTAGCAATTTCTGATTGAACTGTTTCAACAGTTGGTGAAGTTTTCCAGAAAGCAGCGTCAAGCAACGCATTTTTTTGCTGAGCACTTACAAATAGAGTCGCAGCAAATGCAAAAGAAACAAAAAGATTCTTTTTCATGTTTCGATAATTTATGGTTATTGAATTGTTCAAGATTAAAATTATTTTCGGGAATATTTTATTCTATTTAGAATAAATAAAAATAAAAGCAAATGTAAAAATTAATATTCTTAAACCAAGAATAATTTAGTGTAAAAAGGCATTTTGGTATAGTTTTTCTAAAAATTAAGGATTGCTTAAGTAAATTTTAATTTTGTTTTAATTTAGTTAGCTTTTGTACCATAATGAAATTGTCTTTTCTCAGAAAAAAAGTTCTCCTTATAATAAGGAATTGTTGCTTCTTTCTCTTTTTTAATGTTAAGACTTTTGGAAGTGAGATTTGAGTAGATTTTTTACCTTCATCTTGTTGTTTTCTCATGGATTTTTAATGCTTTTTTATAATGTGTATATTTTAAATTGCTGTAGTAAAGATTGTTATGTTTTTGTGGTGTAGAATGTTATTTAGAATAATTATTAATAAATAGCTTTTTTTTCAATTGAAATTCCTTTTCAAATTTCGATTTTCAAAATCCAAATGTTGATAACTGTTTTTATTTCTGCCCTCAAAAAGCAATTCTTTTCATGTTGATAACTTCGTGTTATTTTTAGGGAAACAGCTAGTTCATTGCAAATTACAGAACATTATTTTCATGTTGATAAAATTTGGTTTGAAGTGAATTTTTGAAGTTTTAAAACTGTTGATAATTGGACAGATTTTTAACATCTAAAACTACACAAAAGAATAACTGTGGGTTAAATTTGTAATTATAGAAATCACGCTAATACCTCCCCAAAATAAGCGCTCGTATTTCTATTTCAAAATAGTCACTTAAAACTCTATATATATGTCAATTTTTGATAAAAGAATCAATTATAAACCTTTTGAATATCCTGAGGTTCTGCAATTTACCGAAGCTATTAATAAAGCTTATTGGGTACACACTGAAGTAGATTTTACTGCCGATACGCAAGATTTTCATGCGCATTTGGATTTGGCAGAAAAAACAGCAATCAAAAATAGTTTATTGGCAATTGCGCAGATTGAGGTAGCTGTAAAAAGTTTTTGGGGTAATATATATGAGCATTTTCCAAAACCAGAATTCAACGGTTTGGGAACTACTTTTGCAGAATGTGAATTTAGACATTCTGAGGCCTATTCACGTTTGCTGGAAGTTTTAGGATATAATGACGAATTCGAAAAACTATTGGATGTTCCTGTAATACGCAGACGTGTAGATTATCTTTCGAACGTATTGAAAGATACAAAATCTCAGGACAACAGAAAATATATGGTTTCGCTGATTTTATTCAGTATTTTGATTGAAAATGTATCACTTTTCAGCCAATTTGCCATTTTATTGTCATTCACAAGATTCAAAGGTTATATGAAAAATGTGAGCAATATTATTGCTTGGACTTCGATTGACGAGCAAATTCATGCCAATGGCGGAATTTATATCATTAATAAAATCCGTGAAGAGTTTCCAGAATATTTCGATGCAGAAACTTTAGAATTAATTAGAGAAACGGTTAAAGAATCAATTTCTGTTGAAGCTGATATTTTAGATTGGATTTTTGAAAATGGAGCGGTTGAAACCATAAACAAAGAAGATTTGGTAAACTTCATGAAATTTAGAATTGACGAAAGTTTGAAACAAATCAATATCGAAACTATTTTTAATGTTTCTCCAGAAGAATACTCAAAAATGACTTGGTTTGAAGAGGAGGTTTTTGCGAACAGTTTAGACGATTTCTTTGCGAAACGTCCAGTAGAATATACAAAACACGATAAAAGTATCACTGCAAACGATCTTTTCTAATACAAGCCTATAATACATTATGAATACGACAGACATAAACCCTGAAAATAACAATTTTGAACCACAAAACGACAGTAAAATGTGGTGGAAAAATTCTGAAAGTGAACAGATTTTAAATCGCGGTTATCTTTTAAAAGGCGAAACCGTAGAAGGAGCAATTGATAGAATTTGTACGGCTGCAGCAAAAAGACTATACAAACCAGAATTGAAAGAATCTTTCATGGAAATGATCGAAAGAGGCTGGATGAGTATTAGTTCCCCAGTTTGGGCAAATATGGGAACAGAAAGAGGTTTGCCAATTTCTTGTTTTAACGTTCATGTTCCAGATAAAATTGAAGGAATTACACATAAGCTTGGAGAAGTAATTATGCAGACCAAAATTGGAGGCGGAACTTCTGGTTATTTCGGTGAATTGCGCGAACGCGGAAGTGCTGTAACCGACAACGGAAAGAGTAGTGGAGCTGTAAGTTTTATGAAGCTTTTTGATACAGCTATGGACACAATTTCTCAAGGTGGAGTTCGTCGCGGTGCATTTGCTGCTTATTTGGATATTGACCATCCGGATATTGAAGAGTTTTTGAAAATTAAAAGTATCGGAAACCCAATTCAGAATTTGTTTACTGGAATCTGTGTGCCCGATTATTGGATGCAGGAAATGATTGATGGTGATGCCGAAAAAAGACAAATTTGGGCGAAAGTATTAGAAAGCCGTCAGCAAAAAGGATTGCCTTATATTTTCTTTAGTGATAATGTAAATAAAAATAAACCGCAAGTTTATAAAGATCAGAATCTTAGGATTAATGCTAGTAATTTGTGCAGTGAGATTATGCTTCCGTCTACACATGACGAATCATTTATCTGCTGTCTTTCTTCAATGAATTTAGAATTGTATGAAGAATGGAAAGATACTGAAGCAGTAAAATTGGCGATCTTTTTCCTTGATGCCGTTTTACAGGAATTTATCGAAAAAACAGAAGGTAATTATTATCTTTCTGCTGCTAATAAATTTGCAAAAAGACACCGTGCGCTTGGTTTAGGAGTTTTAGGATGGCATTCTTATTTGCAGAAAAACATGATTCCGTTTGAAGGAATGGAAGCTAAAATGAAAACAACTGAAATTTTCAAACATATTAGTGATAAAGCTGATAAAGCAAGTCAAGAATTGGCTAGAATTTACGGCGAACCAGAATTGTTAAAAGGTTACGGAAGACGTAATACAACGACAATGGCAATTGCGCCAACTACATCTTCTTCTGCGATTTTAGGACAAACTTCGCCAGGAATTGAACCTTTTAGCAGTAACTATTATAAAGCAGGATTAAGCAAAGGTAATTTTATGCGTAAAAACAAATACCTGAAAAAACTGCTTGAAGAAAAAGGGCTGGATAACGAAGAAGTTTGGAGAGGAATTATGCTAAACGGAGGAAGTGTTCAGCACATGGATCAATTGACTCAGCAGGAAAAAGATGTTTTTAAAACCTTTAAAGAAATTAGCCAGTTAGAAATTGTACAGCAAGCTGGAATTCGTCAGAAATTTGTTGATCAAGGACAGAGTTTAAATCTTAATATTCCTGCAGAATTGGCTATTAAAGATGTAAACCGATTAATGATCGAAGCTTGGCAACAAGGAGTAAAAAGTTTGTACTACCAAAGAAGCCAAAGTGTTTCTAAAGAATTAGTAACAAGTCTTGTTTCTTGCAGCAGCTGTGAATCATAAAAGTCAAAAGGCCGAATCTTAAATTAGATTCGGTTTTTTTATTGTGAATTTTTACCGCTAACATTTGCTAAGATTTACTTTTAAGAAACGCAAAGGGTTTCACGCAGATTTTAAAAGATTTAAGCTGATTAAAGACACAGATATGAATTGCCTCCAGCTTTAGCTGGAGGTTTTTGTTTTAAACTGTAAAAGGCTTTAGCCAAACTTTGAATTTGGCTAAAGCCTCCTTATTCCCCTTTTTTATCTCCAGCTAAAGCTGGAGGCAATTCATATTGAAATAATAATTTAATTAAATTTGCGAATTGCTTCGCCTGTGGCTAAAAAAAAAACTTAGAGTCTTAGCGTCTTAGTGGCAAAAGAAAAATCAAACCTTCGACTTCAATCTGCTCAAAGTTTCCTGAGAAATATTAATATAAGAAGCTACAATTTTATTTGGAAGCCGTTTTACAATTGCAGGATTTATTTTCAAAAGCTGATTGTATCGTTCCAAAGCATCCATAGTTGTAAAAGACATTAATCGATTAGCATTATTCACATAAGCTTTCTCCAAATAATTGCTGTAAAACTCACGCCATTGCGGAACAATTTTCATTAAATGATTAAAATCTTCGTGAGAAATGCTCAGTAATTCCGATTTCTCCACAACCTGAATATTTTCAAGCGCTGGCATTTTGGTTATAAAACTAACTAAAGCCGTAGCAAACTGATTTTCAAAAGCAATATATCGTGTGGCGTCTTTTCCTTCTTCATTAATAAAAAAGATGCGCAAACAGCCTTTGGCAACAAAAAAAGTTTCTTGACTAATTTGTCCTTGAGCCAGTAAAATCTCGTTTTTTCCTTTTTTGATAAGTTTAAAATAGGAGAGAATGGTTTCTAAATCTTCATCAGAAACGTCAATGCTTTTTCGAATGGAATTACCAAGCTGTTCGTATATCATTTAATTATAATCTCTAACGAATTTGCGGTAATAGATAATATCTTCAATAGATAAAACCACCAAATCGTGTTCTTGTGCAAAGCTAATGATTTTGTCCAGTTTAGCCATGCTTCCGTCCTCGTTCATCAATTCGCAAAGAACGGCTTCTGGCTGTAAACCTGCTAATTTCATTAAATCTACACTTCCTTCGGTATGGCCATTTCTTCCTAGAACGCCATTATCGTTTGCTCTAAGCGGGAAAATGTGTCCGGGTTTTGCCAGATCTTCTGGTTTTGCATTTGATGCAACAGCTGTTTTGATAGTAGTAACTCGATCTTGCGCGGAAACTCCAGTAGTAACTCCGTTTTTTGCTTCAATTGTTATGGTGAAAGGAGTCTGAAAACTGCTTGTGTTTTCTTTTACCATATAGGGAAGTTCCAGTTGATCGGCTTTTTCATTCGTAAGACAAAGACAGACAATACCGCTACATTCTCGAATCATTAAAGCCATATCTTGAACGTTCATGTGGTGCGCAGAAAATATCAGATCGCCTTCATTTTCGCGATTTTCATCGTCGGTTACCAAAACGCCTTTTCCGTTTTTAAGCTGTTCCAAAGCATTTTCAACACGCTCTTTACTTGAAATTCCAAATTGCACCAACGGACTTAATTCTGTACTGATCATAAATTTTTGTTGAATTAATAAAAAGCAAATCTAAAGTTGTTTAAAGCCAAAAAGTTTGATGTAAGTCAATAAATTGATCTTCTATTTTTTTACTGCTAATTTAATTTAGTGGTCATAAAATCTTAATTTAGTACCCAAATTGCATAACATAAAATCAATAAATACCGCCAATAAATGGAGAATATTACCGTAATCATTATGCTGCTTTTCGGTGTAGCCTTTCTTAGTCTTGTTAGCAAAAGATATAATTTCCCGATTCCGATTGTTTTGGTTTTATGCGGTGTTGTGATTAGTATTTTTCCAGGACTTCCTATAATTGCTTTGAGCCCAGAAATAGTATTTGTTATATTTCTTCCGCCTCTTTTGTACCATGCGGCGTGGCATACCAGCTGGTCCGATTTTAAACAATCCATTCGTCCGATAACTTTTGCTGCTGTAGGTTTAGTCTTTTTTACTATGGGACTGGTTGCTGTTTTTGCGCATTGGCTAATAGATGATATGTCTTGGCCGTTAGCTTTTTTGCTTGGCGCAATTATTTCGCCTCCAGATGCGGTTTCGGCAACTGCCATTACAAAAGGGTTAGGATTAAATCCGAGATTGATAGCTATTCTAGAAGGAGAGAGTCTGCTAAATGATGCTAGTGGTCTTGTGGCTTATAAGTATGCTTTAACAGCTATTACAGCAGGAAATTTTGTTTTATGGGAAGCAGGATTAAACTTTGTTTTGATGTCGGTTCTAGGTATCGCAATAGGTTTGGCAATTGGATATATAATGTACTATATTCATAAAAGATTTGTTTGCGATGATATTATCGAGGTAACATTGACATTATTGACACCATTTGCCTCGTATTTGCTTGCGGAGCATTTTCATGGTTCGGGAGTTTTGGCCGTGGTAACGACAGGTCTTTTTCTGGCTGCGAGATCGGGAACAATTTTTTCTCATGAAAGTCGAATTATGACAAATACCATTTGGGATGTCTTAAATAACATTCTGAACGGTTTGATTTTTATTTTAATCGGACTTCAATTAAGACAGATTATAGCAGGAATTAGCAATTACTCTGGGAATTCATTGTTTATCTGGGGCGCGGTTATAAGTGTCGTAGTGATTTTGGTTCGTTTCTTATGGGTTATTCCTGCAACGATGATTCCGAGAATGCTTAGTAAAAGGATTCGAGAAAAAGAGGCTTTTGATTATCGAAATATGATCATTTTTGGATGGTCGGGAATGCGTGGCGTGGTTTCTATGGCGGCTGCTTTGGCGCTTCCGCTAATGCTGAATAAAACAGAAGAATTTCCGCTTCGAAATTTAATTATATACTTAGTTTTCTGTGTTATACTTTCAACTTTGGTTATACAAGGTCTTACGCTTCCATGGTTGATCAAGAAGCTGAAAATTGAACGTTATTCGATACTTGCAGAAGAATACAATATTCGAAATGTGATTGTCTCAGAAACTATTGCGCATATTGAAGATAATTTTTCACTGCTGAATGACGAATTGCTTCATAATATTAAAAGCAAATACGAAGTAAAATTCAATCGCCTTCAAAAGACTGAGCTTCCTGCTAATTTCTTCGGAAACGGAAAGCTTCTTGGCGGTGAAATTTTTAATGATTTCACTAAAATCCAAATCGATCTGCTGAATGTAGAAAGAGCAAAATTAGAATCAATGCATAAGTTTGGTTCTGTAAATGAAGAAATCTTTCGCAAAATAGAAAAAGAACTAGATTTGGAAGAAACTCGTTTGTGGATGGAAATGTACGAGGAAAACTAATTATGAGTTATGAATGTTTTTAAGGCATAGTAAATAATTCATAACTCATAATTAAATAACCCCCATTTTCTGCATCAAAAATGTAGCGCTTTTGTTTTTACAGATTCCGTTTCGGAGTTTGTAATCAAAATGTAAATCGTTGTTTTGAATCTCAACTTCGAAACATTGATTGGTCAAAATTTCAGGATATTCATTTGTCGTCAAACAAACTTCAATGTCGTGAGTTGCGATGGCACCGATGGCTTTTTTAGAAATTATTTTCTTTACCACTTCAATTGTTCCATTTCTTTTATCATCAGAATTTGTACCTCTTAAAATCTCATCTAATAAAACAAAAGCTGGTTGATTCTCAAGTTCATCCATAATCTGTTTTAAACGTTTAATTTCGGCAAAAAAGTAAGACTCACTATCTGATAAAGAATCAGATAATCGCATTGAAACTAATACTGGCAATGGATGCACTTTAGCTTCTGATGCACAAACTACTGACCCAATTCCGCTCAATACCATATTAACACCTAAACTTCTCAAAAACGTACTTTTTCCTGACATATTCGAACCAGTTAAAATCACAAAAGATTGTGGGTGAAATTGTGTATCGTTTCCAACTCTTGTTGCAGGATTGAGTAACGGATGGCTTAGATTTTTAAATTCGATTTTATAATCTGAATTGATTTCAGGAAAAACAAAATCTTCATTATTATAAGCTAGATTAGCTAGACTATTTAAAGCTTCAATTTCGCCAATGATAGAAACCCAATGATTCATTTCTGAAGCATAATCTTCTTTCCATTTTAAAAGTGCTTTTAAAACATGAAGATTGAATAAGAATGTTCCGTTGAATAACGTAGCAGTTACAAAGTTATTTATTGTATCCATTCTTGAAAATAGCTCCGAAAGCTGTTTTAAATGCTGGCTCGCTTTGGCATTCTTGAAATTCAATTGTTTTTGTAAATGGAGTAGCTTTTTAGATAGGAAAGACTCACGTTCAATTTTTTCAATCAATAAACTGTATTGTTTTATGATGTTAGCGACATTATCTGCTTTTGCTATTTCCGATTGAATTCTCTTTACGGCTCTTCCCAAAACAATTAAATTGGCAATAAAGACGTACGTTAAGTAAGAAAGAAGAATGGTTTTTGATGTAATAAAATAAGCTGCCAGAAAACCAAAAAACGTTACTGGAAGAATAAATGATAATGCAACTAAAACTTTAGGCAATGAATTATTTGTAAATGAAGTCCAATGTTTTATCGCTTCATAAGATTGCTTTGAATCTTGACTTAAAATTGCCAAAGACTGAAATTCCTGCCGCCAATCAATTTTGCTTTTTAATTCGTTTACAGCTTCCTGATTTTCTAAAATTTCTGTTTCAGGCAGCGTATGAAGCAATAATTCTGCGAGTGTTTTTTTTCCAATAAAAGAAGCGGTTCTGTTTAGATTTTGAAACAAAGAATGATCTCCAAAAATATCCAAATCGTAAGCATACGGATGATGAAAATCGATAAACTCAGCTCCGTTTTCAAAAGGTGTTTTTTCTCTTTTTAAGAAAGTAATTTCATTCTGATTAATTTTTAAAAGTGTTTCTGCAAGTAATCTTTGAAATGACACTCTCGAATGTATTCTCATAAAAAAAATAAAACCAGCAAAAGACAAAACAGCTAGAATAACATAAAGTATTTGATCTGTCTTGATGTAATAAAACATAAAAAACAAGAAAAGAAAAATACTTAATAACCGCAAAAGGCTTATGCTGTTGTATTTTTTGTTGGTTTTATTATAGAGTTCTGAATATTTTGCAACGTTGTCTGGATATGCTTTCATTCTATTATTTTGCTTGAGCTACAAATATAGCTTTTAAGTCACAAAATCATCAATATTGTTATTTAATCTTCGTGCATGACCAAAATAGGAATCGTCACTTCTTTGGCTATTTTTTTTGAAAAACTAGAGTCAAAAAGACTTTCAAAGAAAGAGCGTTTGTGCGTTATGGTCGTTAGAATATCAATGTCTTTATATAACACAAAGTCGAGGATGGTTTCTTTTACATCATCACTTGGCAGCACTAAAAACTCAACATTTTCTCCAGCGAATTCCTTTTCGAATTCTTTTCTGGCTTCTTCTGTAACATCAGAATTAGATGTTCTTACATATAAGCACTTAACTTTAGCATCAGTTTTTTTGGCAATCTTCAAAACTTTTTTTAGTTCTTTTTTGTCTTTTTCTCGGTATCGTGTGGTAAAACCAATTGTTTTAACCTTTTTGTATTTAGCATCGATCGGAATGCATAAAACTGGAACTTCAACTCCTGAAATGACAGATTCTGTATTTGAACCCGTGAAGAATTTTGTCCAATCAGAAGCGCTGTTGGTTCCCATAATCACAAAATCGACTTGGTCTTCTTCGACTGCGTTTTTAAGATTATAGATAAGATCACCATCCATTAAACGGTGTTTGATCACAATATCTTCTAAATTGCGTTCAGTAGCAATAGTTCGTAGTTTCGGAATTTCATCCTTAAACGTTTCAAATTTTGCTAGCTCGATTGAACTATAAATAGAAGCGTAATTCTCTGGAAAGAATTGGCTGTCGTAAACAGGAATCTCGAATGTATGAAGTAAGATTAATTCGGCGTTTACCACTTTAGCAAATTCTAAAGCATGGACAAATGCATTGGTAGCAGCATCAGAGAAATCAGTTGGGAATAATATCTTTTTCATAGTACTTAAGATTAAGGTTTGTCTCTCAAATTTACTCATTCTGCGAAGAAAACAACCTGATATTTATCAGTATTTTAACAATTAATAAATTATTAATCTTAATTAATTGGAAGATTTCTTATTTGAATGCTGCTGTATTGACACAGAAAAGAATTTGAGCGTTTTTTTATACCTTTGCAGCATGATAAATCAAGATTCTATAGTTGCTTTGGCTACGCCTTCGGGAGCTGGAGCTATCGCCATAATTCGTATTTCTGGAGCCGAGGCTATTACAATTGGTAATTCGGTTTTTAAATCTATTAAAAACAAAGATTTAACCAAGCAGAAAACGCATACTCTTCATTTAGGACATATTGTAGACGGAAGCAAAACGTTAGACGAAGTGTTGATTTCTGTATTTAAAGGCCCGAATTCATATACGGGAGAAGATACAATTGAAATCTCTTGTCACGGATCGACTTATATTCAGCAGCAGATTATTCAGTTATTGCTTCGAAATGGATGCCGAATGGCTGATGCTGGTGAATTTACATTGAGAGCTTTCTTAAACGGAAAACTAGATTTATCGCAGGCAGAAGCGGTGGCAGATTTGATTTCGTCAGATAATGAAGCTTCTCATCAAATCGCGATGCAGCAAATGCGTGGCGGATTCAGTAATGAAATCGCTAAACTTAGAGAAGAGCTTTTAAATTTTGCTTCTTTAATTGAATTGGAATTAGACTTTGCAGAAGAAGATGTAGAGTTTGCAGATAGAACGCAATTTCATGAATTATTAAATAGAATTGAATTTGTTTTAAAACGTTTAATCGATTCGTTTGCTGTTGGAAACGTAATTAAAAACGGAATTCCAGTTGCAATTGTTGGTGAACCGAATGTTGGGAAATCGACGTTATTGAATGCTTTATTAAACGAAGAACGGGCAATTGTTTCTGACATTGCCGGAACTACGCGCGATACCATTGAAGATGAATTGGTAATTGGGGGAATCGGATTTAGATTTATTGATACAGCTGGAATTCGTGATACTAAAGATGTTGTAGAAAGTATCGGAATCAAGAAAACCTTCGAAAAAATTGACCAAGCACAGGTTGTAATTTATTTGTTTGACGGATTAAAGTTTCAAACGTCAAGTTCTGAATTTGTAAATGAAATTGAACAGATCAAAAATAAATACCCACTAAAACCACTGCTTATTGTGGTGAATAAAAAAGACATTCTATCTGCAGAGGAAGTAGCAAATATTACCAATCAGTTAGAAAATTTAAATGCTAAACTGTTATTGATTTCGGCGAAAGAAAAAATAGGAGTGGAGGATTTAAAAAATGAATTATTGTCTTTTGTAAATACAGGAGCGCTTCGTAATAATGAAACAATTGTAACCAATACGAGACATTATGATTCGTTATTAAAAGCTTTAGATGAAATTCAGAAAGTAAAATTTGGTTTAGAATCGGGTCTTTCAAGCGATCTTATGGCGCTAGATATCCGCGAAGCTTTATATCAATTTGGATTGATTACAGGTCAGGTTTCTAATGATGAGTTGCTGGGGAATATTTTTGCTAATTTCTGCATCGGAAAGTAGAAGGCGCAAAGAAATCCAAAATAAAAACAAATAGAATAGTCAAAATGTTGGCAATTAACATTTTGGCTATTTTTTTATTCAATTGTTTTTTGGAATATTTAGGTGTTGTTTTGTTCAGATTTGTGCCCCATTTGTACCTTTTGCCATGCATCCCTATAAATGCTGGATAGTGAATTTCTGGAACTGGATCCCCGCATTGAGAATTTATTTAAGTCAAAAATTCAAAAGCTAGATGTGCCACGATGCAAGTGCCAATTGTTTACGATTATGTGGACATGGAACTATTCAGCTTCGTTTTTTTCGCAGCCATATTAAAAATCCTGTAACGGGAAGTGTCGCTGCAAGCAATGAAACCAGTAAGGCTAAAATTTTTGTCGGCAGACCGAATACGCTTCCGGTGTGAATTGGATAGATAAGACGTTTTAATTTGTCCCCATTAGAAAAAGATGAATATGGTCTTGCCTGAATATTCTCAGCAGTATATTTGTCAAAATAAGCTGCGCTTGATTGATGGGGAATAAGTCTTTCAGTGTTTTCTTTTAAAACCAAAATACTATTTATTGTATCGGCCGGCATTCTGATCTGTATATTTCCTTTATAGGGGAAGAAACTGTCAGATTGATTATAAATGCTCTGGTAAAAATCTGTTTTTAATAAACCGGGGTCTGTTTTTGTTGGATTTTCGATTTTAGCGGGAGGCCTTTTATTATTTCCGTCAGCAAGATAAAGCGCACCGTCTTGAAACCAGCTGAAGGCAAAAAATAATCCTGTTAATGAAATTATCAATAATATAAAAAAAGAATAGAATCCGACCGTTGAATGTAAATCCCATACCACTCTCTTAAAAGAGGCATTCCATTTTATTTTAAGCCTTTGTTTTAAGTTTTTCACTTTTTTAGGCCACCATAGTACTAGTCCTGAAATTAACATAAAAACAAAAATTAAGCAAGACGTTCCCATTATTATACCTCCAGTTTCCCCCATTAAGAGCTGTCTGTGTATTTCTAAAACAACGGCAAAAAATCTGCTTTTTTGAAGTGTTGATGCTTGGACCTTACCTGAATAGGGATTTACAGAAAACAGATAAACTTTTTTGTCTGCATCTTTTCCGAAAATTTGGATCGTGCGTGAAGGGTCGCTGAATGTGCTAATTCGGGTTATTTCTTGTACTCCATATTCTTTTTGCAGTATACCTACACAATAATCCAAGCTTTTTTTCTCGGTTCCAATTTCCGAAACATTGTAATAATCGGGATTAAGAGTGCCGTCAATTTCCTTTTCAAAAACTAAGAGACTGCCCGTTATTGCAGCAATAAAGATTATAATGCCCGAAGCTAGTCCAAGCCATAAATGCAGCAATCCGATTTTCTTTTTTAGTCCTTTCATTTAAAATTATGGTGTGAATTAAAATCTGTTTTTTGATTTAAAATCCGTACAAATTTATATTTATTTAGAATTAATAGAAATTATTTTAAAGGAAATTTTAAGAATTTCGAAATAAATAATCTGAAATGCCTAACGAAGCATAATTTTGATTCCGTTGATATTTAGTAAGTTTTAGGATTAAGTAAAGTATTTGCTTGTTAAACTAATATTAATTTATATTTTTGCATCGTTTTTATTTAGAATGAATAAAAACAGTACTAACCAAATTTATAATCAGATGAAATATTTTAGTTTAAAAGCATTACATTTCTTATTTATTTTTAGCTTTTTCTTTATAACTGTTTCTTATGCCCAACAGCATGGAAAAATTAATGGAAGAATAACCACCTCAGACGGTAAACCAGCATCAGAAGTAAATATTATTCTTAAAGATTCAAAATACAGTACTTTTACAAATGAAGACGGTTATTTTGAACTAAGCAGAATTAGAGAAAATAATTATACTCTCTTGGTATCTTTAACAGGCTACGAAACTTCTGAACAACAAGTTACTGTAGAGAATGGAAAAACTGCAACAGTAAATGTGGTGCTTAATGTCTCGAACAAAGAATTGGAGGAAGTGGTCATTAATAACAGAAAAAGCTTAATCTCAAAGAAGACTACTTATGTAGCCAGAATGCCACTTAAAAACATTGAAAATCCACAAGTCTATAATGTTATTCATAAAGAATTGATTCAGGAACAGGTTGTTATTGATATTGCTGGCGCTGTCAGAAATGCACCTGGGGTTGTGCCTGTAAATTTTCCTTCAGGTGGATTTGCTGTAATCTTTAGAGGATTTAGTGTGGGGATTAATTCAAGAAATGGGATGGAAACTCTTTCGGGGAGATCTTCTGTAGGGATTGCCAATGTGGAAAGAATTGAAGTGTTGAAAGGTCCATCTGGAACTTTATTTGGTTCATCAGCTTCTTCTTTTGGTGGGGTTGTCAATTTGGTTACCAAAAAACCTTTTGAAACTTCGGCTACGGAGGTGTCTTATACTGGAGGAAGTTTCAGCACCAACCGACTTACTGTAGATGTTAATACGCCTTTAACTAAAGATAAAAATGTTCTTTTCAGATTAAATGCAGCAGTAAACAGAGAAAAGAGCTTTTTAGACTACGGATTTAATAATACTTTGTCTTTCGCGCCAAGCATCACTTTTAAGGCTAATGAGAAACTTACATTTAACATTGATGCAGAATTGTTTAATGTTAATAACACAAGGCCATTGTATCCAGCTGTTACGGCAGCTTCAGGAATTAGCAATCCAAGCCAGATCAAACTCGATTATAAAAAATCGCTTGTACATGATGATGCCGATGCAAAAACATCGTCAGCAAAAGCATTTGTGCAAGCTGAATATCAAATTTCTGAGCGATGGAAATCGACTACTTTGTTTTCATATGTAAATGAAGATGTAGAGTACAGCTACCAAGTGTTGCCAACATGGACTTCTCCAACGACGGCTACGATTCGAGCTACTCTTTTTGGACCTATTTCAAGCAATTATACCAATATTCAGGAAAATATTAATGGTGAATTTACTACAGGAATTTTAAAGCATAAAATTTTAGCAGGTATCAATTACAGATATTATACCGACACATTTTCTTCTACGCCAACTCCAGCGGCTGCGTTTAGAACAATTGACGTAACAACTAATTTTACGCCAGTAAGAAGAAAAGATATTGATGCTGTGTTGCTTGCACCAGTGATTCGCGCAGGAAGAGACGAGTATACTTTCAGCGGATATGCTTCGTATGTTTTAGGAGTTTCAGACCGTTTATTTGCGATGGCAAGTCTTCGTTTTGATAACTTTGAAAGAAAAGATAGCGGTGCAGTACCAGGATACAACCAGAACTCGTTATCTCCAAAATTAGGACTTGTATACCAGATTTTGAAGGATCAGATTTCTATATTTGGAAATTACATGAACGGATTTCAGAATTTGGCGCCTGTTAACCAGCCAGATGGAAGTCAGTTAGTTTTAGATCCTTTGTATGCTAATCAGTATGAAGCGGGGGTAAAGGCAGAACTTTTCAATAAAAAATTAAGTACAACTTTCAGTTATTATAATATTACAAATGACAATGCTGTTATCAGACAGGCAGATCTTGTTTATCAGCAAGATGGGAAGCAGGTGAGTAAAGGAGTGGAGTTTGAACTTATTGCTAATCCTTTCCCAGGACTAGATATTACAGCAGGATACGCTTATAATGATAATAGAATTGTGAAAACAAGCGATGCCAATAAAGCAATTGAAGGAAATAAAGCGCAAGATGCTCCGGCAAATGTGGTAAACTTCTGGGCTTCGTATAAATTTCAAAATGCTTTAAAAGGTTTTGGTATCGGTGCAGGAGCTAATTATGTGGATAAAAGTTATATGTCTACGGCAAATACATTCTATATTCCGTCATATACCATTTTTAACCAAACTGTTTTTTACGAGCAGGCAAACTGGAGAATTGGTCTTAAGCTGAACAATATCACAAATGAAAAATATTGGAGTTCATGGGGAGCGCCACAGCCACCAGCTCACTTTTTAGTAAATTTAGCGTTTAAGTTTTAAATTAAAACGAGTAAATAAACGAAAGCCCCTCATTTATGAGGGGCTTTTTATTAAACCAGTATTTCAGATTCTAAAGTGCTTTTCAGCAGTGGATAATTGACTTTCCCGTTTGCTGTGAGCGGCACATCAGTAATGTGCACTGTTTTGATAGAACTTGAGTGCAGATTTAGTTTGGCTTTAAGAACCGTATGAATCAACTCTCTGGTCAAACTCTCATCTGTATACATTACGGCCAGATATTTATCATTTATTCCAAGGCAAATTACGGTCTGTCCTCCCAAAGCATCCTTTAGAAGAAGTTCTGTTTCGTCAAGATTGAATCGAACCCCAAATAACTTTACAATTCTTTTGATTCTGCCTATAATAAAGTAATAGCCTTCTTCATCTTTTCTAGCTTTATCGCCAGTGTACAGTTTTTCTTGCTTTTCAAAAAATTTAAGATCATCTCTGATATTAGCGTAACCTCCAAAAACATTCGGTCCGCTATAAATTAATTCCGAAGTTTCAGGATCAATCTCAAATTGCCCGTTTCTGACTGGTTTTCCAATAGAAGTTCCTTTTCTAAGAAGATCTTCTGGCGGCAGATAAGCCATACGACCGCAAGCTTCGGTTTGTCCATATTGCGCAAAGAATTTTTTGCCGAATTTTTCACTGAAAGATGCGATAGCTTCAATCAGCTTATTATTTAGCATTCCGCCAGTATGGGTTAAATATCTTAGCGAAGGATGATCTTTTCTAAAAAATCCGATACTGTAAAGCATCTCATAAAAATAAGGCACTCCTCCTAAAGTTGAAAATCCATACTTTTTGAAATCTTCCCAAAACTCCTTTTGAAAAGCATCCTTATCAGTGCATACAATTTCTTTTGCTTTAATGCAGTTTGTAGTAAAGATAGACAGTCCGTAAACAAAATTGATCGGAACATTTAAAGGCACAACATCTTCACTCTCAATAGGCATGTACTCCATAATTGATTTTGCATTTGCAACAAGATTTTCATCTGAAAGCCTCACAAATTTGGGAGAACCTGTAGTTCCCGAAGTGCTTAGAAGAAGCTTAATTTTTTCATGTATCGGATAAAGTATATTGGTATTTCTTTTAAATAATACAATCGTTTCTGAAGCATTCACAGCTGTGTAACCTTCAATTGAGCTGCGAGAAGGATCATAGATATAATAAGGCGTATATTTTTGCTCTAGATTTTCTTTGAAGTTCTCTAGCATTCCCATGCCTAATAGCGCAACTGTATATCTGCTTTGATAGAAGTTTAATAATGTTTCTACAGCAGGAAGCTGATTGTCATTATAAATAAAAACTACAGCACGCAGGTTTTCAATTTCCAGCGACTGATGCATTTCTTCAATAGATTTTGAAATGCCGGTGCTGGAATCTGTGAAGACCAGTTTTTCGTTTTTCCTAATTAAATTATATAGTTCCATATATCAAGCAGGTTCTAATTAATTTCGTATCCGTATTTTTTCAAGATGTCTCTAATTTTAGCTACACTGCCCATCTCCAGAATGTCTTCCATTTCGATAGAAATATTGTAAGTGCTTTCAAGTTCTTGAACTAAAACCAGATGGCTCATAGAGTCCCATTCAGATATAGATTGATATTCTAATTGATCGTTTATTTCTGCAACAGGAATTTCAAAAGCTCTTGCAAATGCACCGTGTAATTGTTCTATTGTATTCATTTTTTATGGTTTTAAATTAAATTTATTATTGAGTTATTAAACTTTAGTATGTTTCCATCCGCCTTTGCGGAAAACAGTTATGCAGGCAGCCGCCAGTACGATTTCTGATATAAGAATTGCAGAGAAAACGCCGTTTGATCCCAGTTTGAAAGAAATGCCCAAGGAGTAGGCAAGAGGAATCTGAACGATGTAAAACATCAAAATATATAGCCAAGTAACAGATTTTACCTCGCCGGCGGCATTCAGCGCTCGTGATATCACCATTGTATAGCCTAAAAGAATGTAAGCCATAGAAATAAAATGAATGTATCTTGTGCTGAAAGAAATAACTTCGGGATTGTCTGTAAATATTTTGACAACAGGAGTAGCCAGAAATATCCAAGAAATTCCAATTGAAATTAAGAAGACCATATTGAACATTCCCGCTCGCCAAACCGATTTTTCGGCTCTTTCAGGTTGTTTTGCTCCCAGATTTTGGCCAGTCAAAATTCCTGCTGCATTGCCCAGTCCCCACGCAGGCATGGTAGCAATGGAAGTTACTCGCTGAGCTAAAATGTATCCAGCAAGCGCATTGGCTCCAAAGTAGGACATAATTTTAATCATAATGACCCAGCTAGAAGCAGGAATAATAAATTGTACAGTTCCTCCAAATGCCAGTTTCACAACTCGTTTTAGAATTTCGATATTGACTAAAAGTTGCGCTTTTCCAATTCTCAGAATTGTTTTTCCTCGAACGAGATACCAAGCCTGATGCAGTACTCCGATTATGCGGGCAATTAAAGTTGCCAAACCGACACCAAGAAGACCATAAGCAGGAATAGGACCCCAGCCGAAAATAAAAACTGGACATAGAAGAATATTAACTGCATTTGAAAGCCAGAGTATTTTCATAGCGGTTGATGCATCGCCTGCACCGCGAAATATTCCGTTTACCACAATGCGAAGAATCAAAAATCCGCTTGACGCGAACATTAAAATACTGTACGATGTTCCCTGCTGAATCATAGCAGCTGATAGTCCCATGGCTTGCATGATTTCTGTCGCCCAAATAGAACAAACTAAGCTTATAAGTGCAGCAATCGGAACGGTTAAGTAAATAACTTGCATAGCTGTATTTCCCGCGGCTTTGAACTTTTTCTCTCCAACTCTTCTGGAGATCATAGCCGAGGCGGCAATACCCAAACCGATTGAAACTGAGTAACAAAAGGTTATAAAGGTAGTTGCTGCACCTGCAATTGAAATCGCGTCTGTGCCTAATCTGCTGACAAAAAACAGATTAGAACAAACAAATAAAGATTCCATCAAAAGTTCGGCAACCATTGGCACAGAAAGCAGAAAAATAGTTTTGTTTATGCTGCCCGACGTAAAATTGCTTTCGCTTCCTGCAAGTGAACGTTTTAAAAGATTGAAAAAAGAACGTGTCTTTAGAATTGCTTCTTTCATGCGTTTACTTTTTCTGTTATTACTTGCTGACTGACAAGCTGATGCAACGGATTTGGAATAAAACCGCTTTTTTTCATGTGCGGAAAACCAGCTGTTTCTTCATAACCATTGTACAAACGTCGGCTGTTGAAAATAAGACGTTTAAATTCAGGTATAAACAAATTATACTTATCAAACATATCTTTCAATTCAGGATGCTCCAGCTGATATTCAATAACAATTTCGTGTACGCAATTCCAAAAAGAAATTTCATCATAACCTGCAGAAGTAATCATCACATCGCTTAGATATCTGAAAAAAGCATCGAAAACCGCAATTAGTATGGTTAATGGCGCGTTCTCAGGATTTGGAGAGGCATTAAACATGTTTTCTATAAATTCCTGAGGCAATTTTTTCTTTCCTTCTTCATTAATCAGAATATCACCTGCAAAGTCTTGTAGAGCAATGCGCGTTGGAACATAATCCTTTAAAACCAGAATTACGTTCTGTCCATGCGGATCAATGCATAAAGAATGCTGATAATAAATCTGAAGTACAGGTTTTAGATACGCTCTCATGTATGCTTTTAGCCATTGTTCTGTTGTTAGGCCAGATTTTTCAATCAGTTCTTCTACCAGACTTTTTCCATGATCATCTACGTATAAAAGCGCGGCCATTGTCATTAAATTTTCTCCATACCTTAAAAAACTGACGGGACTCTCTCGCCATAAAACTCCCAAATATTCATTATACTGATAAGGGGGATTTTCAATTTTACTGTAATGTGGATGAGTATAAGAAGCTGTTACCATTTCGCCCAAAAGAATAACGTCCATTTTCTGCAAGTGATCGTCTTTCTTCAAAATGTCTTTCAAATAAGAAGTCAGACGGGGAGCGATAAACAGCTGTTTCGGGCATAGACCTCTAATGTGGCTTGTATTTAAAATTGATATGGAAGTCTTGACATAATGTTTTCGCGGACTGCTTTGATTGAAAAATGTACGGATGCTTTGCTGCTGACTGTAAATATCCTCTGTTTCTTCTAAAGCAATAAGATTCTTAGAGGCGATATCGCTTGCAAATTGCATCACAAGTTTATTCTGCCATTGCCATGAGTGGACAGGGATAAAAATATAATCATCAGGATTTACTCGTAATAGAGCCAGTTTATCTTTAAAATCTTTTATTTTTCCCGAACCGATTTCATTTTCATAAAATGACTGCTCGTCCATTTCTGGCTGAAGATGAATTTTTGCTCTTTTTTTATGAGCAGCAACCCATATCAATTTTGTTTTCTGGCCAGATTCAGGAGTATAGTTTTCATAATCCGAAGTATCAAAACCGATTCGGCCTTTGTTTACAATTACCCATGGATGTCCGTCAAGACTGTGTTCTATAGTTTGGAAATCAGCATCCGCTAATTTAGCGGCAGACAAACGGCGTTTCGAATGGATATAAGCATCGGCATATAGGGTGTGAAGCAGTTCTTCAACATAATGAGCAAGTGTAAAAGAGTTAATTTGAAAAGTCTGCTGCATTTCCATGAAAAAACTCGGCACATCAATATGATCTAACGGTATTTCGTTTTCAATCTTAACTATGCTTTCTTTTATAATATGCCAATAGTTTAAAAATCTTGGGTATGCCGTAAAGCGGTAATAAATATGCGCGCTATCTGTTCGCAATATAAAATGTGTCAAGCCATCTGCTTCAGTTCCTATTTTTTCTGGTTTTGCCACATCTTCGCGCATCAATTCTGAAATGCTTTTGGCTAGCAGATTTCGATTTACTTTGTCCCATGTAGAAGAGTTCAAATGTTTTGCCTCTTTAAATGTATTTTCTAAAAGTGTCATGCTTATCGGATTATTCGTTTATCAATTCCAAAATATTGGCCTTTGGCTGCTCAGATTGTGCTTTCTGTATGCCGAATTCCTGAAATGCAATGCGTCTTTCAACCTTATAAATTTCTCTTCCAGCCAGCTGATTGATAATGCAGGAGTTTCTATAAGCTCCCATTCCTAAATCTGGCGTAGAAAGTCCGTGAGTATGCAATTCAGCATTTTGAACGAAAATGTCAGTGCCTTCTTTATCAATGGTATAGTTGCGGTTTACATTAAATAAGCCATTTTCTAAACGCTGGATTTTGTTTTCGATAGCTGAAAGAATTGCAGGTTCTTTGTATTTGTAACCTGTAGCCATAACAAGGTAGTCCGTTTGATCATTAAAAGGTTCTTCTAGTTCGGTATGAGTAAAATGTAGGCGGTAAGAACCATCTGTTTCTTCATTTACGGAAGTCAGTTTTAGATTAGAACGCAGTTCCACATTTAAAGGTTTTCCATCCAAGCTCATTTCATAAAGACTGTCAAAGATTTCATTAATTAATTCCTGATCAATTCCTTTGTAAAGTCCATGCTGTCTGGATAGGAGCTGTTTGCGTTTTTCGTGAGAAAGGCTATGAAAATGATCTACATATTCTGGAGAAGTCAATTCCAAAGTCAGTTTCGATTTGTTATCCAAAGGGAAAAAATGTGAAGAACGCGTATACCATTTTAACTGCAGCCCATTCTGAGTTTCCGGAAGAAGATCGCGGAAAACTTCGGCAGCACTTTGCCCTGAACCAATAATTGTTACAGTTGAATTCTCACCAATTTTTGGTTTGAAATACAAATATTTTGAAGTGTGGATTACGTTAGGCAGCGCTTCCTGATTTATAAATTCAGGAATATGCGGAGAAGTGCCAGTTCCTAAAACAATTTTATGAGAATAAAAAGCTTCTGAGGTATTTGTCTTCGTATTAAGAACTACGATTTTATATACATCATTAACATAATCAATAGAAACAACTTTATGAGAAAACCTGCAATTTGATAATTTGGAAGCAACCCATTGGCAATATTGATTATACTCTTTTCTGAAAATAAAGAAGTTTTCACGAATGTAAAATCGGTACAAACGCCCACTTTCTTTGATGTAATTTAAGAAACTGTATTGGTTTGACGGATCTGCCATAGTGACTAAATCTGCTAAAAACGGAACTTGCAGCGATGCATTATCGAGCATAAGGCCAGGATGCCAGTCAAAGTTTTCTGACTGATCAAAAAATAAAGCTGATAATTCTTCAACTGGCTCAATTAGAGCAGCAAGCCCAAGATTAAAAGGCCCGATACCGATACCTATTACGGAATATATTTTTTCTGTATTCATGAAAATATTTTTAGGGATTAAAGTTGAGCTGCAGGAACTTCACTATTCTGAAAATCTTTAGCAGCGGGGAATTTTGCCCAATACCATTCTCTATAACAGAAGTTTAGATTGGCTTTTTTATGAGGCATTTCGATCACTTTTTCGATTTTGAAACCAACATGGGCTTTATTCATCATTGAAGCGATTGAATCTACAGATCCTTCTCCGACCATTTTACCGACTTTTGATTCTGATAGAACAAAATCCATCATCGATTGTGTTGCAGGAGAGCCGTATTTTAGTTTAGGATCGGTTGGCGCGATAAATTGATGGGTTCCATAATCAGAAGGAAGAACATCATAATAATTTCCAACAATGTCTCGGCTTGCCCAATAAATTTCAATATTAAAAGTCGGAACGCCGTTTGCTTCGCCTATAAAACTGTGCGAATGATCTCCAGGCAATAGCATTCTGTAATAGGCTTCCAACTCGCGAAGCGGCCAGTTCATCTGCCAGATTTTTAAAGCATGCTCGCGATGAAACCATTCGTGCAGCATTTCTAAATCTTTGTCTAGATCTACAGGACGCAATGTTATCGTTACATTTTCTTTTTCGAAAAAGCGCTTAAAAACGTTTCCGTTTTCTCTAGGATTGATAAGTTTTTTTGAGAAAAAATGTTTGTTAAGCGGGTTTGGAAATGATTTATAAACCGCAGGATTTGTTCTCGGCGCACTTGCTTCGTCCATATTATTGAGACTGGTTAGCAGATTTCCTTTCACTACTAATTTCACACTATTGGTAAAATGTGAAATCATGCCTGTAGTATCCAACTCTTCTTCTTTTTTTAGAGCCTGATAAAGAAGTTCAAGCAATGTAGTTTCGTCAGCTAGTTTGTTGCTTCCTAAAATGTTTACAATTCCAAACAGATGATTTACCAAAAGATAATATCCCCAGAAATCAATAATTCGTTTCTCAGCAATAAAAGACCTGCTTTCTTCTCCAAAATTCGGAATCAATTTCTCCAGTTCCGGTACTTTTCCTTGTCTAAAAAAATAACCCTGATTATCTCTAAAATACAGTTTTGATGGAAAAAGGTTATCGTCAAATTCTACCAGCACATTTTGCTGATGAAATTCTGACCCAAAACCATATTTGTTAAAAATGCCAACCAATGGAGCAATTGTAATATTTAAATATTGCTTGAACCAGGAAATAGCAGTTTCTGCTGGAGAAGCATTTGTTCTTTTTGCAGCCTCATTGATTACATTATGAATTCTTGCAGGTTCGCCAAGAAATCCTTCTTGACTGAGAGAAGCAGCCATAGAAACATTTTTCGAAGCAGCAGTTCCGCTAAAAGGATTTTCTCGAATACTCGTGCTAAAGCCTTCAATAATTTGATCATTATAAGTTACAGCAATAAAAGCAGGATCTGTAATAAGTTGAATTTGAGGATATTCTTTTTGAATATCTTTTCCCCAATCTGTTTTCATTAGTCTGGCTGCATCATAACCGCGGTTCAATTCATGCAGGTAATTGACACGGAAGGAATTAGTAATTTTTACATGTAAAGAGAATTTATACATCCATTTGCTTTGAGCGTTGTAAACTGTTCGAACAGATGAAGTTGCAGTATAATCAGGACCCAATTGACCTAAATCAAAAAGCAGTTTTTTAGCTTCCATCTCTTTGACTTCAGGAAGATCCATTAAATAGGAAGCTTCCCAAGGATGAACAGGAACTACTTTAAAATCAGGATATAAAGTCAGAAGTTCTTCTGCATTTTTACTGTTATATTTTGAAATTTCTTTTCGAAGATAATCCGTTGGAAGATCATCGGCAGCGCTTTTTTCAATTACATTTTCTGGGTGAATAAGAAAAAAATGCAACGGAAAATTTCCTCTGGTTTCAGGAGAATATTGAATCAATTCTTCTTTGCTAAATCCTTCTCTGCTTTTTGGCAGCGGGTGTACACTGTGTCCTAAAATTAAAGATTGTTCAGCCTCTATAAAACTCATTTCAGGACTATTAGCACTGAAACCATTCTCTTTATGATACTCCAGATATAAAGCTAGATTGGAAATGCTATTTTCCATACGTTGCTGTGTTGAATTTGCATCGGCATCAGGATATTCTTCTTTAGAAGAAAGTGTGGCAAACCCAGCAAACTCCATCGGATTTATTTCTCTGAATGTATCTGTAGCAAGATCGCGAGATACAATTGGAAAAATAAAAGCATGGACACCGCTTTCTGAAAAGTAGGCTAAAGGAGCAAAAACTTCTTGTCCGATTGAAGAAAAATCAAATCTCAAAAATGAAGAATGATTAATGGTTTGCATGAAATCAGCTAGAGCAGGATCATACTTAGGGATACCTTCATAACGGCTCCAGTTGCTAAATTCTCTGCAATAACAATTCAGCAGAGACTTAAAGTTTACTTGTTCAGCAAGCTGTTGATAATTAGTTAAGTCTGTGGTATTCATTTCCGTTTTGTTTTATTTGATTAAGAATATTTTTTATGTCATTTACAGTAGTCAGCGGGTTAAAAATGGTAAACTTTAAAAAGAATTTACCGTTTACTTTTGTACTGGCTACTAATACATCTCCGCTGAAGAAAAGTTTTTCTTTGATGTATTTATTCACTTCGCAAGAATTAGATTCAGCAGGACCGTCCAGATAACGGAACACTAAAACTCCCATATCAGAGTGGCATAAAAGTTCAAAGTTTTCATCAGATTCAATCAAAGCTGCGGTTTTCTGTGCGGTATCAATAATCGTATCAGTATATTGTCCCAGTTTTTCTCTGCCTAGATAACGAAGCGTAAACCATAGTTTAAGAGCATCAAAACGACGCGTACTCTGAATAATTGATTTATTGATTTGTGCAGGAAGCGCATCGTAATCCTGTTCTTTAGGATTTAAATAATCGGCGTGATGCTTGATAATATTTAAATGCAATTTGTTTTTTACGATGAATGCGCTGCTGCTGATGGGCTGGAAAAAAGATTTATGGTAATCAATAGTCACAGAATCAGCTAGCTCAATTCCTCTTAAAAGATGCTTGTGAGTATCGGTCAATAGGAGTCCGCAACCATAAGCGGCATCTACATGAAGCCAAATGTTATGGCGTTTCGCTATGGCGGCAATCGGCTGAAGCGGATCAATATTTCCAAAATCTGTTGTGCCTGCAGTAGCCGTAATAGCAATTGGAATATTACCTTTTTGTATTTCTGAAGCAATGGCTCTTTCCAATTTTTCAGGATCCATTCGGTATCTTTCGTCAACATCGACGTGAACGACAGCCTGTTCGCCCAATCCTAAAATCCAAGAGTTTTTATGGTTGCTGAAATGTGCTTTATCTGAAACAAAAACTCTAAATTTTGAAGAATCAGCAGGAAGTCCATCAAGTTTGATATTCCATTTCTGATATTCCAAAGCATAATAATCTCTCGCCAGAAGCAGTCCCATTAAGTTACTTTGCGATCCTCCTGCAGTAAAGATTCCATCACCATTTTGATAGCCAATCTGTTCGCTTGTCCAATCGATTAGTTTTCTTTCTATAAAAGTGCCTCCAGCGCTTTGGTCATACGTATCTTGTGAAGAGTTAATGGCACTTATTAATACTTCAGCAGCAAGTGCTGGTATAACAACAGGACAGTTTAAGTGTGCAATGTATTCAGGAAGATGATAAGCTGTGGCATGTTTGACGTAGATTTCATCAACTTCATCAAAAAGGCTCTGATAATCTGGAAGTGGTTCATCAAGATCAATTGCCTCAACCATACGCTTCATTTCATCAGGTCTGATGCCAGTGAAAGGCTTTGTGTTATTTTTTAAAAAACTACTGACTCTTTCTTGTGCCAATTTTACAGCAGACCCGTATTCTTTGTCGGAGTGCTGGCTGAAAATGTCTTTGAAAATTTCCGGTTTAGGAAGTAGGGTTTTAGATTCCTGTGTGGTATTTACCGTATTGTTCATAATTTTAAATTATTATAGTTCAGTTAATAATTATTTAAAAAAGGAGACTTTCTTTGATAAGGGGGTTCTCTTTTTTTTTGAAATTTTTAAATCAGAAGGATAATATCCGAGATAGAGTAGGCCAAGCGATTTCTCATTTTCGGCAAGACCAAACTGCGAAACATAATCTATTGCAACCTGCTTTGTGCTCCAGTAATTTCCAATTTTGTATGCCGTGCAGGTTAAAGCAATATTTTGAACGGCAGAAGACACAGCGGCAATTTCTTCCCATTCTGGAAGGTTGATTTTGGTGTTCCTTACCATGATAATGCCGATTAAGCAAGCCGCATTTAGAGGATAGTTTTTAAGATATTCCAATTTTTCAATCTTAGCTTGCGCATTGAGCTCCAGATAAGAATCTTTGAAATAATCTGCCATAAAAATGCCATATTGTTCCAGATATCGATCTTTTAAAACAAGAAACCTCCACGGTTCGGTCATTTTATGGTTTGGCGCCCAAAGCGCATTGGTCAAAATTTCATCTAATAGCTTATCTGGAATTTCCTTCTTGATAAAATCTCCTGCGTACACACTTCTTCTGGCTCGGATGATTTTTGAAATTTTTTTCTGTCGATGTAGATATTCTGACAGCTTGATTTCATTAGGTTTCGTACTAATATTCATATTTTTTTTAAAAATTATTTAAGAAAATTCTTTTTTTAAAATGTAAAACTAAATATATTTGTAAGTAGATTTTATTTAGAATGAATAAAAACAGTCGAGACAAATGTAGAAATTAATCTTTATAAAAAAAATAAAACGAAATAAAATTATCCGAAATTCTTTACATTTTAAGAATGTATTTGAATGATGTTTTATTTTTATATTGGTTGTTTTCAGTAGTTTGTGTTTTTTATTTATCCAAATTTTTATTAACTATAAAATAAATTAAGAAATGAAATCACAGTCAGTAATTGAAGATGAAATACCAGTTAGAGAAAATTATGTTTATCAAATTCCTACAAGTCCGCTGATCGTAGAAATTACGCCCCAAGAGAGAAATATTTTATCTAATGTTGGAGCTCTTTTAGAGAAGGCATTTCGCTCCTATGAAAACCCAGATTATATAGCAGCGCTTCATCTTTATTCTTACCAGCTGTTGCCTGAAAGAATAGCTAGGATTTTAAGCCAATTTGGAACAGACTTTTCAGCAGACCAGTATGGAGCTATTGTATTTAAAGGGCTTTTGGAAGTGGATCAGGAACTTTTAGGGCCAACACCGACGAACTGGCAAAGTGCAGACTACTCAAAACTTAATAAATATGGTTTTATCTGTTCATTGCTGCATGGAGCCGTGCCGTCTAAACCTGTTCAGTATTATGCTCAAAGAAAGGGCGGCGGAATACTTCATGCTGTTATTCCAGATGAAAAAATGGCGGCAACGCAAACGGGATCAGGTTCAAAAACAGATTTATACGTTCATACAGAAGATGCGTTTCTTCTCCATCAGGCGGATTTTTTGAGCTTTCTGTACTTGCGAAATGAAGAAAGAGTTCCCTCAACGCTTTATTCTGTGAGATCACACGGTAAAGTAAATTCTGTAATGGAGAAACTATTTGAACCAATTTATCAGTGTCCGAAAGACGCTAATTATGATGAAGAAATCAATGGTGGTCCGCTGGCTTCGGTTTTATATGGAAATAAGGAATTGCCTTTTATAAGATTTGATGCCGCAGAGCAGATTTTTAGCGAAAAGGCCGGACAGACTCCTGAAGCGCTGTACAATTTAACGGAATTTTGGAACGAAGCGAAAGAGCTGATAAATAGTGAATACATTCCTGATTCGGGAGATGTTATTTTTGTCAATAATCATTTATGCGCGCATGGAAGAAGCGCTTTTACGGCAGGACAGAGAGAGGAGAATGGAAAAATTGTGAAATGTGAGAGAAGACAGATGCTTAGAATGATGAGTAAAACAAGTTTGATTCATATTAGATCTATGACACAAACAAATGATCCATATTTTGTAATGGAAGAGCATCTGGGTAAAGTTTTTGATTTAGAATAAAAATACTAATGGCTATTTTTAAAGACATCATTTTTGATGTCTTTTTTTATGGAATTAATTAGCCATGCAGGTGACCAGAGAAATAAATCGATTTTTGGCTACTGTTGAGCAACAGGAATGTCGCTTTAAAAAATGGGAACTAGGGATTTGTATGGAATTCTGGCATCTCGATAGAATTGGACTTCAAAATTTTACAGAATCTATATGCGGTTCCTGTATCAGAATTCAATGTGCCACGATGTTGCCAGAAATCTTACATCACTACTTACTTCCAATATTTTTTGAGGTATAATTATTAGAACTTTAAGTTTTAAATCTCTTTACGCAATGTTATAATTAACTGCTTGAATCTTGATAATAGTGGTCCGAATCTTAGTGCTTAAAATGGTTCTCCTTGTAGATTTCATGTTATTATAATTAGCAGGAATAATGTTGGCTATCAATCAGTATTTTAGGTATTTCGTCTTTTTTGTAAAACTTCAAATAGCTTAGACCTTAGATTTTAGTCGAAAAAAAGGTGTCAACTGCAATTCTTAAATCGTGACAGCGCTGTATAATTATAAAATACAGCATAGACAGAAGTGCGTATTAGTGCATGATTTGATTTGTAGTTAATTGATATTCATTTTTTTGCTGCAGCAATTTATTGATGATTGTAAATGGCATTAAAAATCAAGAACCGGCAAATCAATTTAACATGTAAGAAAAAACAGGTAAAAACACTTAGTTTACTTCTGAAATTTTGCTTTAATATTGTAGGAATATATTTCAAGAGGGTTTGAGTGTTTTGTTCTATGAAGTTGAGCTGAAAAATAATAAAAGCATCCCTTTTTTTAATTACTTCTTGTTGTTTTAGTAATGTTTTATTTATGTTATTGTTTTATTTTTAGTTAGTTATGATTTTTGTGATTGAGAGCTATTGCCGTGAAGGGGATTGCTTTAAAACACTAAAACTGAATATCTATAGAATGTAAAAGAATAAAAAATCTCGTATAACCCCGAATCTATTGTAAGAATAGATGATTATTGATGAAGTGCCAATTCAGTTAGTCAACTGAACGTTGGTTACAGTATTATAACCATAAATTATTAACCATAAAACTTATATTATGTTACAAAGAAATGACCTTACGGGTGGTTTAAAAGAATCTGAATTAGCCGCAAATTTAGTTGGTGATGGTAATGAATCTTTATTGAAAGTTACTCCTAGTGATCAGGGTAGATTAGAAAAGCTGATGTCAAAATATAAGCAGCTCTTAATTGAAACCCCAATTAACCCTTTTCGTGAAGAAAATCTGCAGGAAATTGTTAAAAATGTAGATTATGGGGTTTTAAGTATGCTAGAAGGCACATGGGTTAGTTATAACGATAACCAAGGTAACCTGGTGGGAAGCGGTATACATACCACCATTATGCCATCTCCTGGAACAAATGCAGGAACAATTCCTGGGAAATATAGCTTTGAATGCGAAGAGTATATCGAAAAACTAACCTTTAATCTGGTTCCAGGAGGAGTTCGTAATCGTGGAGGAGCAAACGAGCAATTTTGCGGAGCGGTTAAATATGATCAAAGCATAAAAAGTGTCAATAGAGTTCCGGGTACGTCTTCTTTGGAATATACTCCGATTCACGAAGAAAACGGAATGTATTTATGGCTGAGCCAGATATTCAATTATGCAGCTACCAAAAAAACGATTGAAGAAGATCGCGGTATTCATGCTGTAGCACCAGATGATCCGAATAGACATTTATATAAAAGCGGTTATCAGGATGAGACTCTTTTTTTGGTTATAAACGAGAAAGGTGTAAAAGAATATGTAACGCTGGAAAATCTAAATGGCCGTGAGTATTATAATATTATAGCAGCCAAAGAACTTAAACCGGGAGCGGGCCAGACAGGAACGTATTTTATTCCTGATTATTCTATCTCCAGAAGCGGTGTTATTCCTCATGGAAGTACAGTAACCTTGCTGGGTGATCTAAAACCAAAGGGAAGCAGTTTTTTAATACAGGGTGCTCCGGCATTTCCAAGTGGGGATGCGGCTTGGAAGTATGATCATCTTTCTATTTCCCAAACAATGGGAGGTGCGGGCGCAAGTGAAGCCGACCCTATAAATCTAGACGCGCCACCACCAGCTTGGGTATTTGAAAAACTGGATCACAAAAATGACCCGCAAGAAAACAGAATTTATACCCAGCGCATACTTGCCCATCATTTATATCCTTATTCTGTGCGACCAGATTTACGTTTGCGCGATAATAACAAAGGAAAGGTGATTAAAAATCACGTTCGTATCGATTTATCATCCAAAAATAAAACAGGAGCGCAAGGAGGGATATTAAACGTTCCGTTTGTAAATCGTTTTGTTCCGACAGTCGAAATGAATATGAGAATGTGGATTGAAACAGTCGAAGAAAATGGCGTAGAAATTCTTCAGCTGCAATACGAGCAGATTATCTTTTTTGAATTTGATTTTGGAGATAACGGCGGCACTACAAGCTGGCCGCATATACAAGTCAATACACTTCGTAAGATAGACGATGTTTCTCCAGAGCAGAGAAGTCTGATCGAAAAACAATTTCCAAGCTCAAGCATCATTACTTCTTCAGCGTCAGCTTCAGAATGTCCTTATCATAAATCTTAAACTCATACGGGAATCACAGTATTTTTTCTATTGAAATGCTGTGATTCTTTTTCATTAAAAAACAAAGATTAACTAACTAAAGATACCATGAATTACAACGAAAAAAGAGATCATTATATCTCTCCAATATTAGAATGGGCGAGAGCCAATGTAGCCCCACAGCAAAATTTTGCCAAAAGTATGGCTATGGCCATTGGCGATGCCAAAAGCAATTGCGAGCGTTTAAACGAAGCAGAACCTTTTAAAGTGCCTTCCCAGTTTAATGGGAAAGACTACATAACAATGTTGCTTCAGATTGATGCCGAAATTGAGCAGGGGCTTATGCTGCAATATCTGTACTCTGCCTATAGCATGGGAGGGTCAAAGGTTCCGGAAAAGTATCAGGAAAAAGTGCATACCTGGCAAAATATTATTCTGGGCATAGCCAAGGAAGAAATGGGGCATTTCATTTCGGTTCAGAATGTATTGAAAGTAATAGGAGCTCCTTTAAATTTTGGAAGAGAAAGTTATCCTTGGGACAGCCCTTTTTATCCTTTTCCTTTCACGCTGGAAAAATTCTCTCTTAAATCACTTGCAAAGTATGTATATGCCGAGGCACCCTGTGAATGGCTTGCAGGTGATGATCCTCTGGCAGTTGAAATTAGAACTTCTGTAGATTCAACAGTATCTGATCCCCATACTGTTGGAGCATTGTTTGTGGTACTGCTTCAGTTAATTAAGGATCCTGCAGTAATATCAGATGAGACTTTTCAGGCTGCGACATACAATTATCAGGCAAAATTTGATGAGTGGGGACGTGGATATAAGGGGGGAAGCAGAGGAAGTGACGGACAAAGTATTTATACAAAAAGTCCTGATGTACTGGTAGCTCCGTTATTATCCCGTGATGATGCTTATCAGGCATTGTCTGAAATAGCAGAACAAGGAGAAGGTTTGGAGACTGATGATGCTTTGCCATCTCACTTCGAACGTTTCTTGCACATTTACAAAGAGTACAAGGAGATACTAGAAGAAACCAATAACAAATTTGACCCTTCCAGAAATGTGGCTACGAATCCTTATGTAGGCTCAGAATCTGATTCAAAAGAAAAATTAGGTGCAGCAGGTTCGGAAGAGGAAAAACAAAGTGATGAAATTACAAGTCCTGAAGCAATACTTTGGGCCAACTTGTGTGATATTCGCTATCGATTATTACTTAACTTTTTAAACCACAGTTTTTTATTGGATAATGGTTTTAATAATTCAGGAAACTCTTCTCCTCGCGGTATGATTATCAATTCGGCATTTGGTGAAATGTATAATTTGAGAAGTTTAGCTACTATTTTGGTTCAGACCCCAATTTCAAAGAATAGTTCTAAAGTAGCGGGACCTCCATTTACACTGCCTTATACGTTTGATTTGCCATTTGGGGAACACAATCGATGGAGATTGCACAGAGATCTTCTGGAAGCTTCAAATAACATCATCATGCAGCTGAAAAATTATAAGATCCAGCCGCACATTCAATATTTGAACGGACTGCAAGAGGCTGATCAAAAATTGCTGCAGACAATTGCAAGTTTAACAGAAGAGAATCTGGTATAGTGTCAGATCATTTTTACTCCCATTAATTATTAAAAGTACCACGATATGAAAATTATTGAATTAAGAATTCTTCCGCCAATTGCAATTGGCAGACTTGGAGAATCAAAGAAACCAATGGATGCATACGATCTTCAATTATCAAAAGAAAAACCACTTGATTATAGAGAAATCATTCCTAAAACGACATTATCAGTCGATCCGAAAACAGGAGAAATTACGTCTCACCAACCCTTAAAGATAAAATTTAAAGAAGTGCTGGATTTGGAAGATAGGAAAGGAAAGATTCATCCTGTTTCTCCTTTTCTTGAGGTCTTTGCCATTACAGATCAAAAAACAGACGAATTAGTACCTGTTACAGAAGAATTGCTAAAGAAGTCGGGATTAAGTCTGAAAGACATCAGCTGGGATGTACACGTGGGAAACATCAAAATATTTAGAAGAACGGGTGATGTAAACGATAAGATGGAAGCGATTTTAAGCAATATTAATTCGCACGAGCTTAAGCCATTATTAGCCGACTGCAACAACTTTCTCCCAAATAAAAAACTGCCATTAGGCTCTGTCCAGTATGTGAAGCCAACAAAAGATTTTCCAGAGCTAAGATTACGTTATACGCCGGCTGGAGGAAAAGTTTATGGTTCAAGTTTATATAAAAATACAGCGTCTGGTGTTGACGATACAGAAATAGATCCTACTTTTAAAAAGGAAAATGGAGAAGGAGATAAAGATAGAATATTGTATGATATCAGTAAAGGAAAAGGAACCTGGCGCGGTTACAAAGAAGGCAGTAACCCAAATATATTCTATACCGTTCCGGCACAAATTTTTGCCGGGTATTCTTGTACCGATGAAAAAGGCGAAAGCTGGCAGGTAAGCTGGGGCTATATTGATGATGAATGTGATGGTTTTGTAACGGTTAAACTAAAAGTTTCAGACGAGAAGACCCTAACAGCCAAAGCGCATATTAGTGCCGGACCTCCTTCTTTTGCGCCAGATACTTTACCAATTCGTGTAGTTTCAGATGAGCTTGAGCAAATTATCGAAGGAACCGATATCGAAGGAGAAGTCAGTATAGAAGAAGCCGAAGAAATTATCCGCAGGGCTTTTGAAACCATTCGTCTGATGAATACAACGATTATGAATGGCAATAGCTACGAGGGGAAACAAAATGTTGCCAGTACAATGGTACGCCAGAATACTAATGATTTCGGACGTCTTTTTGAGCCTATTATGGCCACTTCACTCGTTGATAATCTTGCTTTGCAGCTCTTGCATGAAAGAGTATTCAACGGATTAAGTTCTGGGGCTTCTCCATGGTTTGGAGATGTATTGCGCAGGCCAACAGAAATTGGCGATTTATCAAGCAAAGCACTTCGAAAAATGCCTGCCTTAATGCGTGGTGCAGATGGAAGATCACTAACTTTTACCTACCGACAAATTAATACAATCATAAAAGCGGCGACTAAATCGATCTTTAACGACAGTAACCCTGATACTTTGCCAGCATCTTACGGTTCACCGCTTAAAGCTTCAAATTTAACTGCACAATTGCACTATAGAGGAGTCGGGAATCCTATTGCGGTTTTGCCAAGAACAGCCATCTCAAATTGCTATCCGGGACTTGAATTTGATTTTAGAAACCTTTGGAGAAGAGCTTTTATCGGCATCGTTCTTATGGAAAATAATAACTATGTACTCGAAGCAGCAGATTCAAATTTAATTGGGCATAGGCTGGTAGCCATAGAAGGAAAAGCTACAATGGTGCAAACTTTTGGCCCTGTATTTCCTGATGGGGATAATGTGCCTTTAAAAACAAATGCCAATCCTAACGGCGTTTCGTTTATGGAATGGTCAAATTCTATGGTTGAGGTTTTACAAAAACAAGGGCAGGAAGTTACCTGTCATTTTACGGCAGAACCTTCACTTGAAGAAGTAGTGGTAGATTTAAGCCAGTTGAATGACCCTAAAAAGTATATTCCGGTAAAACTGGTTGTAAATAAAATATTTGATGGCAATAGCGCAGCATTTTCAGATACTGTTTTAAAACCCGGAGAATTAACACAAGGTCTTTGTGCTCCCTGGCAAAATGATTATCGCGAATGTTCTTGCTATTACTGGGCAGCCAGCAGACCTGATTTTGTAAATATTGTTCCAGACGAAAATGGCTTGAGCACAGGTGATTTATGGATGTCAAAAAAGCGAACAGGATCATATATTCCGGATGACTGGAAAAATACAAGATTAATCTCGTATCAGGATCTTTTTGTAAACTGGCAGGGAGAACTTAATTTCATTATTGAAGGAAAAGACGCGATAGAAAGCAGTATAGTAAAACCTAAACCAGGAGACAAGAAATGATAGGGGCTATTGAAAGATTTTCTCAGGAGAAACAAAATAACCTGATTGCCACCAAGCTGGCACAGGTTATTGTTCCGCAGTCCAGACCGCGCTCGGCCAAAGCACATTTGGTAAAGGGCGGACAGGTGACTCAGATTTTTATTCCAAATGGAAGCAGACTATATACTATTTCTCCCGAAATAGAACAAAAAATTGCTTTTTTAATGAATGAAAAGGATGAAAATGCCCTGCAAAATGAGCTAGCACTTTTAGGCATTGATGCTCCGGAATATATTACAGATGAACCTTTGCAAGGTCCGCCTTTGTATGCTTTGTCATTAGCAATAGCTCAGAAATGCAATATGGGATGCACCTATTGTTATGCCGATCAGGGTGACTTTGGGGGACCTACAAAAAGTATGTCCTTAGAAACGGCTTTTAAGGCCATAGACCTATTGCTGAAAGATTGTCCCGAAGGAGGAAAAGCACAACTTACCTTTTTGGGCGGTGAACCTCTTATTAACAGAAAAGCAATTAGAGAAGCTACCTTATATGCTGAAACAACCGCAAAGAAGAAAAACATTAAGGTTAGTTATTCGATTACGACAAATGGTACTTTGGTAACAGAAAGTGATGCGGAATTTTTTGAAGAATATGGTTTCTCAGTCACCATAAGTTTAGACGGAATAGGTAAAGATCACGATCTGAATCGACCAATGAAAGGTGGAAATGGGAGTTACGACAGAATCATAAAAAACATTCAGCCTTTACTGGCTATGCAGAAAAAAATGCAGGTCTCAGCAAGAGTAACTGTAACGCCAGAAATTACCAATCTTCCAGAAGTTTTAGACGAGTTTGTTCGTATGGGATTTCACGGTGTGGGTTTTTCTCCTTTGTTAAAATCCAGTAACGGACAAAATGAAATGAATAAAGAACAGCTGTCTGTCATGCTGGAAAATATGATTGCCTGCGGACTTAATTTTGAAAAAAATGTATTGGAAGGAAAACGTTATCCTTTTTTGAACATGGTAAATGCATTAAAAGAAATTTCAAAAGGAACCCACAGACCTTATCCTTGTGGTGCCGGTGCGGGATATATGGGCGTATCTGCAGATGAAGAACTATTTGCCTGCCATCGTTTTGTAAATGAAGAAGCAGGAAAAATGGGTAATTTGACAGATGGCGTACAACCTGATCTGCAAAACAGCTGGCTCGCCAATAGACATGTAAATACACAAGAGCCATGTTCGAAATGCTGGGCTCGTTATTTATGCGGAGGAGGTTGCCATCATGAAGTAATTGACAAAGGAAGGCCTGCCTGCGATTATATCAGATCATGGCTGTTTTATACCATACAAGCCAATGAAAGATTATCGAGATTAAAACCCAATTGGAATAATTAATTGATAATGAAAAGATTTCCTAAAACTTTTGACGTTTTTGTTCTTGGAGCAGGTCCTGCGGGATTATGTGCGGCAATACGTTTATTAGATATGGGCTATACAGTAGGAATGCTGGAGCAGGAGGAGTTTCCCAGATCACAAATTGGGGAGTCTCTTTCTCCCGGAATTCGTAATATTTTCGACTATTTGAATGCAGGCCATTTATTGGAAGATGCTATGTATTTAAATACTATTTCTGCCAAGGTTATTTGGGAGAATAAAGGACATATATACGAACGGTTGGGACAAAATAATGGAGGCATAATTGTAGACAGAAGGAAACTCGATCAGGAACTGCTTCAATTTAGCGTTTCGAAAGGATTGTATTTGATCCAGCCAGGGAAATTAAAACAGTCAGTCAATGACCAAAACGGATGGACTTTAGATATTGTGCATAATTCATCTGAAATCAGAATTAACTCAAAATTAGTTTTAGATGCAAGAGGACGTAAAGGAACGCTTTTGAATGAAAGAGTTCCTATTGCGCCTCCTGCTATTGCAGTCTGGACACATATTGATAATAATGCGGTTTTTAATGAGGCATTTGTTGAGGCTGTTGATGATGGCTGGCTATGGGGATCTCCAGTATGTGGAAATCGCTATCGCATTATGGCTTTTACGGATACGGTGCAATTCAAAAAAAGCGAATTGCATCTTTTGGATTTAATGCGCAAAACCGAATTATTTGCACCATTTGTAAATCAGTTAAAAGATAATGCTGTTGAAAGCTGTTCTGTTACATCATTTGTTAGTCAGATGCCTTGGAATAATCAGTTTATAAAAATTGGTGAAGCGGCTTTTACATTAGATCCGCTTTCGTCTACTGGTGTCGAAAAAGCAATGCGTTTTTCTTTGCAGGCTGCAATTGCAATAAATACTTATCTGAAAAATCCGGATTCAGAACATCCAAAGAATTTCTATGAAGAAAAATTGATAGAGTCGGTTGTAAATCATGCACACTGGACCACTGATTATTATCAGAATGCCTGGGCTTGCCATGATAAAACTGAATTCTGGATAAAAAGAATCAATTTCCGATTGGATATTTCGAACCATAAAACAGCATTTACAAACAAACTGGAAAAAGAATTTAATACTGAAAAATCAATATTTGATCATAAACAGACAGCGCCAATACCTGTTGATTATATCTTGCACCAACTTTGGAATGAAGAAATAGCAGTTTCTCCAAATATTACATTTAAATCTGTATACGCTATCGATAATGATTGCATAGTGATAAAACAGGCATTAATGCACCCTAATCTGGAACGACCACTAGTTTATTTGGATCAGGTAGAATTATTTCCGCTTCTTAAAAGCATGAATAGTAAACCCGTCTCCGATATTGTTATTTATTTGAATAAATTTATGACAATAGAAAAGTCTAAGAAAATAGCGGTATTTCTTTTATCGAATCAATTGCTTACTGTAGCTCAAAATTCATGTAGTTTGCGTTAGAATTTTGCCAGCACCATGATCCAGAATTTGAGTTGTAAAAACTCGAACCATAAAATATTAGGCCGTAAAGACATAAAAAAAATCTACAAATTTGTGTATAAAAAAAGAGATAACTATTTACTAGAGTAAGCAAAAAGGGCAAGCGGCTGTATTTTCAAAAGACTGAACTACTTGACTGGATTAAGTCTGGACGAATTAAAACTATAGCAGAAATTCGAAAAGAAGTGAATAATAGGTTAGAGGAAGATATTAAAATTAAGAACTGCATATTTTTTGCAGTTTTTTTATTTATACCCTATTTGTATCTCTAGTCAATGCATCCTTTGCAAATTCTGAAAAGTGAATTTTTGGGATGTTTATACTTTTAAGAAGCTTGTAAAACAATATTTATATAGTAAATATATTGTTAATATAATTTTAAAAGTGCCGTAACTTCAATTCTGATAATAGATTGTTTTTTTGATATAAAATTTTTTTTATGGAAAACAACAATGATTTTAGCAGAAGAAGGTTTCTTAGAAATTCTTTATTGGCAGCTGGTGGGATTTTCATCGCACCTCTTATTGAAAGCTGCAGTGATGATGATAAAACCGATAACAGCGGTGCGCCAGTCGGAATGAAAAATGAAGGGTTCGAAACAGGAGTAGCCAGTTTTGATCCAACAGAGACAGGTGTGATTATCTGGACAAGATATTCAGCAGGTTCAGATGCTGAAATTACTTGGGAGATTAGCAAAGATGTCACATTTTCTGAAGTAACCAGAAAAGGTCAGGCAAATGCTTCGTCTGCAAATGATTTTACAATAGCTGTAGATGTTCAGAATATTACCTCTAATACAAAATACTATTACAGATTTTACAATGCTAAAACCAAACAGGTAACCGTTACGGGAGAAACGCGTACGCTGCCATCGAAAACAGATTCAGTTAATGATGTAAAAATGGCTGTTGTCTCCTGTTCTAATTTTCCAGCAGGACTTTTTAATGTATACGGTGCAATAGCATCTTCTGACGCAGACGTAGTGGTGCATTTGGGCGACTATATTTATGAATATGCTCCGGGTCAGTATGGGACAAATCCGTTTACAAATCCGCTTGGCAGAGAACACAAACCAGCGAAGGAAATTACAAGTCTTAGCGATTATAGAGAACGTTACAGACAATACAGAGGAGATAAAAACTTGCAGCTTCTTCATCAGAAAAAGCCTTTTATATGCGTTTGGGACGATCATGAATTTGCCAATGATTCCTATAAATCAGGCGCCGAAAACCATCAGCCTTCGGAAGGTGATTTTCAGATGAGAAAAATGGCTGCATTTCAAGCCTACAGCGAATATATTCCTCTTAAAACAGGGAAAGATCTTAGAATTTATAGAAGTTTTAATTTTGGAAATATTCTTTCGCTTTATATGATGGATACGAGAGTTATTGCAAGAGATAAACAGATGAGCTATGCTGATTATATTGATAATGGAGGAAATTTTGATCAAACAAAGTTTAAAACTGATCTTTTAAGCACAAGCAGAAAATTAATTGGAAATGAACAGATGACTTGGCTGGGATCACAGATTAATGCAGATACCGCCAAATGGAAAGTATTAGGTCAGCAGATTTTAATGACGAAAATGATGATTCCAGCAGAATTATTAATGCTGCTTAATCAGATTTTGGCAGAAGTGGATAAGTTAGGAAGTGCACAGCCAGCTACTATGCAGGCACTAATTAATGCAATATCTGCACTCGTTGTTCTTAAAATGAGATATCAGCAAAAAGATCCTTCTTTAACTGCTCAGGAAATTGCCAGAATTACAACCACTTTGCCTTATAATCTAGATGCTTGGGATGGTTATTTTGCCGAAAGAGAACAGCTTTATGCCATGCTTTCAGGAAAAAATGTTGTCGTGTTGGCGGGAGATACTCATAATGCTTGGATGGGGAAACTTACTGATATGCAAGGGAAATTTATAGGAACAGAAATAGCTTGCAGTTCTGTTTCTTCTCCAGGATTGGAAGCTTATCTTGGAATTACATCCGATCCTTCAAAAGCGATTGAATTGGCGCAGGCCTTTTCAGTATTGATAGATGATTTGGAATATGCCAATTTATACAAACGAGGATATGTCTATTTAAAATTTACAGCGTCTGGTTCTGAAGCTGAATGGCGATTTGTAGATAGTGTAACAACTGAAACGACCAATACCATTACAGAAAAAAAATACACTATTGCATAGTAAGTTTTTTGAGTGGTAAAGGTGCTTTTTTTAAAGTGCAAAATAGTAGATTAAAATAAAACGGAATAGGAGTGATCTTGTTCCGTTTTTTTATGAAGTTGATTTAACACAAAGTTAAATTAACTTCTTAGGTATTTTTTGTCCGTTGCTTTTCATTTGCTTTTTTAATCTCTCATGGAAAAAGATCTTTTGAAAATGCCGGACGACGAACTTCAGAAATTAATTTTTGAAGGAAATGACGCTGCGTTTTCAGTTATTTTCAACCGATATTGGAAAAAACTTTACTTATATGCTTTTAAGATCTATAAAGAAGAAGCAATCTGCGAAGATATTGTGCAGGAAATCTTTATAAGTCTTTGGAAAAACGCCTCTAGCACTGTAATTCTTAATCTTGAAGCTTACCTTTTTAGAGCCGTAAAATATAAGATTGCCAATCAAATTAGAAACTTAAAATTTGATCAGCAGCATATTGAAATAATAGAGAGTATTCCAGATCCGAGCCTGACTATAAACGATTTGGAATACATTGATTTAGAGAGAAATATCAACGAGCAGATCAATAAACTGACTCCAAAATGCAGAGAGGTCTTTCTGCTAAGCCGTATGGATCATTTTACAAATGCTGAAATTGCGGCAAAACTTAACCTTTCGATTCATACTGTAGAGAAACATATCAGCAATGCTCTTAAGCAGCTTCGTTTAAACAATGCGTCTTATAATTATCTTCTTTTTTACTGGGCAGCGTTCTTTTATGTTAACTAAAAAACACTGGTTTTAAGAAAACGTTAAGCCTGCGTTTTTGACTACTTGTTCGATTCAAAAAATGTGACTTGTCTATAAAAGCACATATTTTGAAAAAAGAAATCTTTTTGCAGTTAGCAAAAAAATACGAAGAAGGCAGCTGCACGCCTGAAGAAAAAATGGCCGTTGAATCATTTTTTGATAAGATGCAGGATCAATCATCAGACATAGAATTATCTGATGCAAAAGGAGATGTAATTCTAAATAAAATACTTTTAGAATTACAGGTAAAACCAAAAAAATATACATTCCGAAAAGTATTGAAAATCGCAGCGGTTTTCGTTATCGGACTTTCGATTGCATTTTCTGCAGCTCAATTTATTTTCCAGCCTGCAGTAATTACTCAAATTGCAGCCAAAGGAGAAAAGAAAGAAATTTTTCTTGAAGATGGAAGTGTTATTGTGCTAAACTCAAACAGCAGCATTACGTATCCGGAAGAATTTGAAACTACAAGAAATATTCAGCTTGTAGGGCAAGCTTATTTTAAAGTTTTTAGAGACGTAAAACGCCCTTTTATTGTACAGACACACGACGTAAAAGTTAGAGTTTTAGGAACTTCATTCGACATTAATTCATACAATCATCACGACACCAAAGTAAGCGTTATTACAGGAAAAGTGGAAGTCACTTCACCAACTGGAAAAAAAGTGCAGATTACCAAAAATCAACAGGCCGATTTGATAAAGAATTCAGATTTGCAGATTTCTGAAGAAAATAGTAAAGATAAAATCGCCTGGATTAGTAATACCATCATGCTTAAAAACACGAAGCTTTCTGAAACCGTTAAAATTATTGAGAACTGGTACAATGTAGATATTACAATAGAAGATCCAGAATTAAACAACCTTACTATTTCTGGAAAGTTTAAAGATGAAAAACTGGAAAATGTTCTGGAAAGTATTGCCTATTTGAAAAACCTAAAAATAAATTACACAACTAAAAAACAAATAACTATAAGAAAAAAGACTCCTTAAAAACAAAAAACAAACCCGCTTCCGGTGCAACGGAAACGGGCGATTTAAAAAGACTAAAAATAAAATTTATAGCCTAATAGTAATGAATACGAAACTACAATTTTTTTTCAATAAGTATATAAAGATGAAAAATCTTTACTTAATGATTTTATTAATTTTTTCCTTTAAAGGATTTGCATCAGAACAGTCTGCAAAAGATGCGCAGATAAGTCTTAATCTTAAAGATGCCACAATTACAGAATTTTTCAGAGCTGTTGAACAGAAAACGACCTTTACATTTGTTTTTGATGAAAAGATATCTGGAACATCACAGCGCATTTCAATCTATGCAGAAAAAGAAAGTCTTGATGGAGTGCTTGCAAAAGTAGCTTCTAAAACGGGACTTTCATTTAAAAAACTAAACAATACCATTACTGTTACCCGCAGTCTTCGTGCGCAAATGAATGTGCGAGGAAAAGTTTTGGACGAAAGTGGCATGCCGATGCCAGGGGTGACCATTCTTGAAAAAGGAACAAAAACCAATACAATGACAGATATGGAAGGAAATTTCAGCTTTGCTGTAAATGCCTCTGCTATACTTGTCGTTTCTTATATGGGATACGTTTCTCAAGAGGTTCCAGCGAGCAGTAATCCAATTACAGTTGTAATGAAATTAAGTACAAGCGAACTTAACGAAGTTGTGGTAACTGCTTTAGGAATTAAAAGAGAAGAAAAAAAATTAGGGTTTTCGCAACAGACTATCAAATCTGATAATTTATCGCAGGGAAGACCAAATAACTGGTCATCTGGATTAAAAGGAAAAGTGGCAGGTTTAAGTATAACTTCAACGGGTTCTGGTCCGTTAAACTCACAGCAGATTACGCTAAGAGGAAACAGATCATTAAGCCCGAAAGGAAACTATGCGCTTATTGTTGTAGATGGAGTTCCTGTAAATGCTGAGATGACAACTTCTGGATCAAGTAGTGCTTACATGGGAGAAGATTCGCCAATTGATTACGGAAACGGAATTTCAGATCTTAATCTTGATGATATCGATGCAGTAACGGTTCTTAAAGGTGCAGGTGCAACTGCTCTTTACGGTAGCCGTGCAGCCAATGGAGCTTTAATTATTACGACCAAATCGGGAAAGAAAAACAAAGGTTTAGGAATTTCTTTGAATACAGGAGCAACATTTGATGTGATTCAGAGATGGCCAGATTATCAGTACAGCTACGGACAGGGAACAGGAAATTCACCAGATGCGTCGGGTAATCAATATTATTCTTATGGAACTTCTGCAGACGGAACTTCAACCAGCGGAACCAGCAGTGCTTGGGGACCAGCATTTACAGGTCAGAATTTTTACCAATATGATCCAGCTGTACAAGGACAATCTGCACAAAGAACGCCTTGGCAATCTTACCGAGATAATCGCAAAGATTTCTGGAGAACTGGTGTGACTTTAAATAATAATATTTCTATTCAGGGAGGCGACAGCAAAGGATCGATGCGTCTTTCTGTTGGAAACCAAAAAAATGAATGGATAATGCCTAATACTGGTTTTGACAGAGTTACCGCTGCTGTTAATGCCAACTATCAGGTATCGGACAGAATTAAACTAGGGACTGCAATAAATTACAATACTAGAAATAGTGATAATCTTCCGTCTACGGGTTATAACAATGGTTCTATTGCATATTTTATGATTTTTCAGCAGCCAAATATCGATTTAGATTGGTATCGTCCAATTTGGGTAAAAGGCAAAGAGCAGATCGAGCAGCTGCATCCCTTTAGTTCTTTTATAGACAATCCGTATTTAATTGCTTATGAAGCGACCAATACATTAGACAGCGACCAGATTGTAGGGAATATTTTTGCCAACATTACTTTATCGTCTAATCTGGAATTAATGCTTCGTTCGTCTATGAACACTTACAATCAGACAAGAGAGCAAAAAAGACCTTACAGTATCAACAGATATGCGAAAGGATTTTATGAAAGGCAAGATGTTTTCAAACAGGAAATCAACTCTGACTTTTTGCTTTCTTATAAAAAAGATTTCGGAAATAAATTCTCTCTTGCTGCTTCAGCTGGAGGAAATGCTATGAGTTATAAGTACAGAAGAACAGAAGCTGAAGTAACGGGTTTGGTTGTGCCTGGAGTTTATAAACTTTCAAACGGTTCAAGCGCGCCAATTTTGACTTTGGGTGATGCATATAAAAAAATGAGCAGTTTGTATGGTTTGGTATCGATGTCTTATGCCGATATGCTTTTTGTTGATATTACAGGAAGAAACGACTGGACGAGTACGCTTCCAGTTGAAAATAATTCATTTTTCTATCCGTCGATTAATACAAGTGCGGTGATTTCTGAAATGGTTTCGCTTCCAAAATCAATTGATTTCTTGAAATACAGACTTTCTTTTGCTCAGGTAGGAAATGATACAGAACCGTACAAAACGCAGAAATATTACGGACAAAGTGCTTTTCCAAGTTCTGCGCAGACTTTAACGGTTTTATACAACGACCATTTTAAGCCTGAAATTACAACAAGTTTCGAAACAGGTTTTGAAATCAGAATGTTTAAAAACCGACTTACGGCAGATGCTACGGTTTATGAAAGCGTAACTAAAAACCAGATTATCGATATTCCGATGGATTTTTCAACAGGTTACAGCGGAGCGGTTTTGAATGGAGGTAAAGTGAGAAACCGAGGTATAGAACTTACACTTGGCGGAAAAATTATTGATGGAGAAAATTTCAAATGGAATGCAACGACAAACTGGTCAAGAAACTGGAATAAAGTAATGGAATTGCCAGAAGGAATCGATGGTCAGCAGATTATTGGCACAGGAGGAACGGCTTCTATCATTGCAAAAGTAGGCGGAACAACAAGCGCCATTTACGGTTTCGGATTTGTACGTTCTCCTGACGGTCAGATTGTTTATGATAATGCAGGTCTTCCAGCTTATCCTGAGGAAATACAATATATCGGAGATGCAAGTCCAAAATGGAAAGCAGGTTTAACGAATAGTTTTTCAATCGGAAATTTCACTATGAATGTGACAATTGATGGTCAGTACGGCGGGATTATTTATTCGCAGACACATCACAAACTTTCTGAACAAGGAAAATTAAACTCAAATAGTATGGGTAGAGAAACTGGATTTATCATTGGTGAAGGTGTAGTGCAAAATGCAGACGGTTCTTATTCTCCGAATACAAAACAAGTGAAAACGGCAGATTGGTATACTCGTTACTATCGAAGAGCCAATATCGAATCCAACTCTTTTGATGCTTCTTTTGGAAAACTTCGCGAGATCAGCCTTCAATATAACTTGCCAAAAAGATGGCTGAAAAATACAGGACTTCAGTCGCTTCAATTTTCAATTTTTGGAAGAGATTTAGCAACCGTTTCAGATTTCCCAATTTACGATCCTGAGACAGCAGCATTAAATGGAGACACCATTTTGCCAGGTATCGAAATGGGGCAGATGCCATCTCCAGCTACTTATGGTTTCAATTTAAGTTTGACTTTATAATAAGACAATGAAAAAGATAAAAATTACAGCAATACTATTACTGCTTACAGGACTGACTATTTCTTGTACAGGAGGTTATGAAGAACTAAACGAGAATCCTAATCTTATTACTGAAATAAGTCCGGGCACTTTAATCAATCCGATTATTTACGGAATTGCTTCTCAAAACGCAACACAGAGTGTAGATGTTACTTTCAATCTAATGCAGGTTTCGCTTCCTTTTCCGAGTATCTCGGGAGGTTTGCACCGTTATGACGTAAGTAACAATATTGGAAACTCAGCGTGGAATAATTATTACAAATGGCTCAACAATATTAGAGAAATGCGCATGGCTTCAGTAAAAGCGGGAGACGGCAATTATGAAGCAGTTGCGTTAACGCTAAATGCGTTGGTGTATGCTAATCTTACTGATCTTTTCGGGCCTGTTCCTATGACCGAAGCAGTAAGCGGAGAAGATGGCATTTTGTATCCAAAGTATGATACGCAGGAGTTTATTTATGAAACAATTTTAACCGATTTAGAAAGAGCCAATACGCTTTATGATACAAGTAAAGCTATGATTTATACAGAAGATATTTTGTTTCAAAATAATGTTCTGAAATGGAAGAAGTTTACGAATTCTCTTAAAATGAGATTGCTGTTAAGAGTTTCAAACAGAACAGAAACGGGAGCTTTTGCAAAATTGGCTTATATGGCAGATCATCCTGAGATTTATCCTGTTTTTACCAATACAGCCGAAAGTGCTATTTTGAAAGTAACAGGTGTTTCTCCAAATGTTTCTCCGTGGGGAAGACCACAGGATTTTAACTTGAATATAAAAATGGCTTCCTTTTTTATCGATAATTTGAATACGTTGGAAGACCCAAGAAGAGCTATAATTGCAACGGGAGCAACGGCTTTGGTAACCAATGCGCCAATTGGATTTAAAGGAATTACGAGCGCTTATGCCGGTTCAGATTCGCAGTTCAAATACAATGCTTCGACACTTTTGAATGTTCAGGCACAAAACCCGATGCAGATATTTCTCTTAACGTATGCCGAAGTTGAATTTATCAAAGCAGAATTAGCGCAGAGAGGGCTTATCACCGATGCTGCTGGACATTATGAAAAAGGTGTTAGAGCCGCGATTGAGCAAGTAAAAGCGACAACTCCCATTACTTATTTTAACAAACCAGAAGCACAGTATAACGGAACATTAGAAAGAATCATGCTCCAGAAATATTACGCCTTATATTTTACAGATTACCAGCAATGGTTTGAATACCGCAGAACAGGATTTCCTGTATTGCCAACAACAACTGCAATGTTAAACAATGGAGTTATGCCGTCAAGGTTTACTTATCCAGACAATCAGCAGATTAAAAATACTGAAAATTACCATAAGGCAGTTGAAATGGTTGGAGGAGATAATATCAATACTAAAGTTTGGTGGGATAAATAAAATTAGAAAAAATGAAAAAGACATTTATATATAGCGCTATGTTGTTTTGCGGAGTTTTAACAGCGCAGACAACCGTAAAAGGAATCGTATTTGAAGATTTAAATCAAAACGGAAAAAAAGAAAAAAAAGAAAAAGGAATTGCAAATGTCGCGGTTACAAATGGGCGTGAAGTTGTTTTGACCGATAAAAAAGGAAACTACCAATTGCCGCTTCAAAGTGATGCTATAATTGCTGTAATCAAACCTTCGGGATACAAGATTCAGGTTAATAAAGATAATTTGCCTCAGTTTTTCTATAATTATAAACCAGCTGGTTCTCCTAAAGGAAAGTTTGAAGGAGTTGCTCCAACAGGAAAATTACCAGAATCTGTAGATTTCGGATTGCTTCCGCAGAAGGAAACCAATGATTTTACGGCGCTTGTTTTTGGAGATCCGCAGCCCTATAATCTGGAAGAAGTTGATTTTTTTGCCAGAGGAATTGTAGCGGAAGTTGAAGGCATTAAAAATATTCCGTTTGGATTAAGTATGGGAGATTTGGTTGGAAATGACCTTAGCTTATTCAATCCGTATATTCAGGCGGTAAAGAAAGTAGGAATTCCGTGGTATAATCTTTTAGGAAATCACGATTTAAATTTTGATGCCAAAGCAGATAATCTGGCAGATGAAACCTATGAAGCTCATTTTGGTCCTGCCAATTATGCTTTCAATTACGGAAAAGTTCATTTTATTGTTTTGGACGATGTTTTGTATCCAGATCCAAGAGATCATGAAGGATATTGGGGAGGTTTTACAGAAGAGCAGATGCAGTTTATAGAAAATGATTTAAAAACGGTTCCAAAAGACAATTTAATTGTAATGGCGTTCCATATTCCGATAAGTGAGCCGGACAGCAAAGATGATTCATTTAGAGACGAAGACCGCCAGAAGTTATTTGAATTATTGAAGGATTTCCCAAATACACTTTCACTTTCGGCACACACCCATTTGCAGAGACAAGATTTTTTCGATAAAAAAGACGGCTGGTTACAAGAAACGCCACATCATCATTACAATATCGGAACAACATCTGGAGACTGGTATTCTGGAAAATTGGATGAAAAGGGAATTCCAATTTCGGTTATGCGAGACGGAACTCCAAAAGGCTATGCTTTTATTCATTTTAATGGAAATAAATATACGGTTGATTACAAAGCAGCAGGAAAACCAGCAGAGTATCAAATGAAAGTTTTTGCTCCAAAAGTCGTAGCGAAAGGAAAACGTACCAAATCTGGTGTATTTGCCAATTTTTTTATGGGAAGTAAAAAAGATAAAGTGGTGTATCGCGTAGATCAAGGAGAATGGAAAGAGATGAATTACGTAGAAGTAGAAGACCCATCGTATGTAGAGTTGGTTTACGAATGGGAATTGTCTGAAGTGCTTATGCCTGGAAAACGTTCATCAGATCCAGAAAAAAGCACGCATGTATGGAGAGGAAATATTCCTTCTGACCTTGCTATTGGCGAGCATGCTATTGAGATCAAAGCTACTGATATGTTTGGCAAAACGCATTCGGCAAATACCACTTACAGAATTGATAAAGTGAAATAAAATGCTAAAAATCAAAAATATATTCTTTGTTTTAACGGCTATACTATGGTCATGTTTCTGTAATAGTCAAAACGCAATTGCATCAAAAAAAGCTATTGAAGTGCAGGGACATCGCGGCGATAGAGGGAATTTTCCTGAGAATTCAATTCCTGCTTTTCTCAGTGCTGTAAAAAAAGGTGCTGATGTGGTAGAATTGGATGTCGTAATTTCTAAAGACCAAAAAGTAGTCGTTTCTCATGAACCTTTTATGTCTTCGCAATATATGACCGATACTGAAGGAAAGCCAATTGCAAAAGACAAAGAAAAGAGCTATAACCTTTATGAAATGACATACGATAGCATTAGAAAGTTTGATGGCGGTTCAAGAGCAAATACAGCTTTCCCGATGCAGCAGAAACAAAAAACATACAAACCTCTGCTTTCAGAAGTCATTGATAGTGTTGAACAGTATATTGCCAAGAACAATTTAAAACCAGTACGATACAATATCGAAATCAAATCTGAAAAAGCGGATTATGGAAAAAGACAGCCAGAACCTGAGGCTTTTACTGATTTGGTGATGAAAATCATAAAAGAAAAAGGTGTCGAAAAAAAGATCAATATTCAGTCTTTTGATCCGACAGTTTTAAATGTAATGCACAAAAGATATCCAAAAATAAAAATTGCGTATTTGGTTGGAGAAGGCAGTATAGCTGAAAATCTTTCTTTACTTGATTTTAAACCTGAGATTTACAGTCCGCATTATAAATTGCTAAACCAAGCAGAAGTCGATTCACTTCGATTGATGAAGATGAAAATCATACCATGGACTGTGAATGAAGATGCGGCGATTGACAATATGATACAGCTTCAGGTAGATGGAATTATTACGGATTATCCTGAAAAAGTATTAAAAAGAAGGGCACTTTAAAACTTTGTAAAAATTAATTAAACTATAGAATAGTATTGAAAATGAAAGGAATAGATTTAAGAGAGCACCGAACTCTTGCTGCAGCCTTTGATAAATTTGAAGCCTTATCTTCTGCCTTTCCAGATGTTCTGGAACAGTCACAGGAGAATGATGTTCGTGCGGCAATGGAGTCTCTGGACGGATTGCATAAAAAGTATCAATCGCTATTTCATGAACTTCAAAAATGCATTGAAGAATATGAGTACAAGAAAAAGACGGTTCGTGCGGCAATTAATAAAGCGAATAGAAAACTATCTTGCGAACCAGTCAGGAGAACAGCGGGCTAAATTGGTCTATTTCTTTTTTTATTTAAAAATATCATAGTTGTAAGACCTCTAAGTTTTAAAAACTTAGAGGTTTTTTTATAGAAATTTTACAGGATAAATGTATTTTCTGTAAATGCCATATTAACTTATGGTTAAAAGCTAATTTTATTGAAGAATAAATGACGTTTTATGCCTGAAATTTACGAAGTTAGTATTGCTATTTCAGTTTTAACCATCAAAACATAAAACGTGCAAAACCACCTTATTCCTTCAGAAATCTCATGGCTTTCTTTCAATAATTGTATTTTGGATGAAGCTGAAGACTTAAATAATGCAGTATACGACAGAATTAAATTTTTGGCTATTCATTCTTCTAATTTAGATGAGTTTTTCAGAGTCAAAATAAATAAGCTGCAAAAAAAGAATAAGAAAAATACCCATCTTTTAGAGAATGTTTTAAGGGAGGTAAATCTGCAGCAAAATAGATTTGGAAAAATTTGGAGTTATTCCATTTTAACTGAATTGGCTCTAAATGACATCATTTATTATGAATATCAGGAACTGCTGCCAGAACATTTAGAAGAGATCGAATACTACTTTAAAAGCATTGTTTTATCTTATATTCAGGTTGTTTACATCACTTTTAATCAGCCTAAAACCTATTTTTTGAATAATCGAAGTTTATATTTTCTGGTAAAATTAAAAGACAGGAAAGGCAATTATAATTTTGCATATTTAAATATTCCTTCAGATAAACTGGATCGTTTTAAGCAGCTTCAAAGCATAGAAAATTCAAACTATATTATTTCAATTGATACTATAATCAGAAAATGTTTATCATTGATTTTTCCGGAAGAAAAAATCATTTCGTGCAATGCTATAAAATTAAATAGAGATGAAAATTATTTAATTGAAGACGAAAACACAGGCGATTTAATAGCCAAAATTGAAGAAAAAATCGAAGAACGCAAACGGGGTTCAGCAACAAGATTTCTATACGATTCCAATATGGATGCAGATTCATTTTCTATCTGCAAAAAAGCCTTTAAACTTTACAAAAGTGAAATGATAAAAGGCGGGAGCCATCATAATTTTTTTGATTTATTTAAATTCCCAAATCCAGTTAAGCCAAAATTGAATGGAGCAAATTATCCAAATCTTCCGCATCTGCCTTTTGAAAACAAAACTTCGATTTTTGATGCCATAAAAAAACACAATCAATTACTGCATTTCCCTTATCAGTCGTATTATTATGTGCTTCAGTTTTTTAATCAGGCCGCAATAAATAAAAATGTTACGGAGATTAAAATTACGCTGTATCGCATTTCTTCTCAATCTTTAATCGCAAATGCTTTAATCAGCGCTGCAAAAAACGGCAAAAAAGTAACCGTTTTTGTTGAAGTAAAAGCACGTTTTGATGAACATAATAATTTGTACTGGTCTAAAGAAATGAAAAAGGCAGGAATTAAAATTATTCAAAGCCTTCCCAATTTAAAAGTGCATGCCAAAGCCGCCATGATTACGGTCAAAGACAAATATGGTAACAAAAAGAATTATGCCTACCTGTCAACAGGAAATTTTAATGAAAGCACAGCAAATATCTATTCGGATTTTGGTTTTTTTACAGCAGAAGCTGCCTATACAAATGATTTAAAGAAGGTTTTCTCATTTTTAAAAACCAAGAAAAAAGGAACTGAGCCAAAGCAAATTTTAGCTGCGGGTTTTAATATGAAAGAAAGGCTGCTCGAATTGATAGATGCCGAAATAAAAAATAAAAAAGCAGGAAAACCAGCATCAGTCTTTTTAAAAGTAAACGGATTGGATGAGAGAGATATCATTGACAAACTTATTGAAGCAAGCAAAGCGGGCGTAGAAGTGATATTAATCGTAAGAGGAATATGCACGCTTTTGCCAGGAATAAAAAAAATATCAGAGAATATAAAAATCTATCGTATTGTGGATATGTTTTTGGAGCATTCCAGAATTTACAAATTTGCCAATAACGGTCAGGAAAAAATCTATTTATCTTCTGCAGATATGTTAAGCAGAAATTTAAACAGAAGGATAGAAGTGGCTTTTCCATTATATGATGAAAAGCATATTGAAGAGATAAATAAAATAATTCAGATGCAGTTAGAGGATAATAGCAAAAGAAGGACTGTAAATAGCGATGGCAATAATGAATTGGAAATTGAAGATAATGAAACTCAAAGACGCGCACAGACAGATATTTACAATTGGATAGCTGAACGCAACAGATTATAGTTTGATTTTACATTTTATTAATAATAAGCAAATGAAAGGTCCAGCCAAGGTGGATTTTTTTAAATTTCTTGATGATTCTTTCAAACAGCTATAATGTAATTTTAAATTCTGCCACATAGAAAAGCAAATTGTATTAGATAACTTTGATATTGAAAAATCATGACTAATACACTTTAATTTGCTATATGAAAACAATCCAATTCAGAACAGATGATCTAACCCAATACACGGTAAATATTGGGCAAATTACTTGTATGTTTCCAGCAGAAGAAGCCAAAGGCACTTGGATTTACCTGAGTTGCGGCACCCGATTAAAAACGCTGCTTGTTCTTGAAGCTGTGTTTGAAATGATTAAGTATGCTGAAAATGAAAACTAAATGCTAGGATAAAAAAAAGCGATTGAATAAATCAATCGCCTTCATCAAAACAACAACTTGAAAATACTATTTGGTATATTTTTTTCTTAGAAGATTTATTTCTTTTGGGCCAATTCCCATTTCCTGCTGCAAAAAGTTCTCGACACTTCCGTACTGGGTTTTGATGCCTCCAAAGAAAGAACGGATTAGTTCTGGCTTTAATGCCATTTCATTTTCAATCTGTACTTCTGTCAGACCGCTCATTTTAGCAAGAGGAGCCATCATTCCTTTGTTCATTTTTTTAAGATATACATTTGAAGCTACATAATCTTCTTCGATGGTTTTTTCAGGCACATTTAAAACATACAAAAATAAAGCAGTTGCCATACCAGTACGATCACGTCCTCCTGTACAATGGTACATTACGGCTTCTTTTTTATCGGCAGTTAAAAGTTTTACAAATAACGGACGGAATCTGTCACCACTGTATTTTACGGCATCCACGCCATAAAATTTTTCAAGAAAACCGCCTTCTTTCAAAAGCTTAACCATTTGCGCCGGATTTGGAATACTGTCGCTTCCAGCTGGACTCAAAGTATAATCTGTATTCTGTGGTAAACGGTCTGGCGCCGCTTTTGATTCGGCAACACCTCTAAAGTCAACCACAGTATGAATTTTCTTTTTATCTAAAAGTTTTATATCCTCTGGAGTTAGTTTATCAACGCCCGCACTTCTAAATACTTTTCCCCATACAACCTCTTTTCCGTCTGTAGTTTTGTAACCGCCAACATCTCTAAAATTTAATGCGCCCTTTACAGGAACTAATCTTTTTATACTGTCTGTAAGTTGTGCGTTTGCTAAGGTTTGCACCAAAATAGCAGCTAATAATACTGTTTTTTTCATTTTATTTCCGATTAATTTATTTGTTTTTAAAATATGTCATAACGCAATCCTGCCTGTCCGCGGCTTCCGTACCATTCTTGTGAAGTAACACGCTGTTTATTGTCTCCCATATACATTTTTACTGGAGAATCGCTCAAGTTGTTTAACTCAATAAATACTTTAAGCTTTTTGTTAATGTTTACCGTTGCTGAAGCATCAATGGTGAAATTGGAGTCTGACCAGATGTAATAATCAGGACCCAATTGCTGATTTATAGTTTCTACAGAATTTCCTCTGTAATTACCCGCAAGACGAACCATTACGCCATTTCTTTCGTAAAAAAGAATCGCATTGAATAAGTTTTTCGATTGGTTTGGCAGACTTGTTTTATCGTTAACAGTAGTAGTTCCGCTAACACGAGGCACTTCAGTTTTTGAGTCTAAAAACGTATAATTGAACTCAACTCCAAATCCGCTCCAGAAACCATTTAAGAAATCAAATCTTTTATTAATTCCAGCTTCAAATCCTATTAATGAAGCTTTGTTTAAATTCTTTGCCTGAGTAACCATATAATCTTGTCCATCAATATTCTGCATGCTCATATCTGTAAAAACGACATCAGTAATATTTTTATAGAAAGCGCCTCCAGATATAATACCTACATTGTCAAAATAATATTCTCCCATTAAATCATAATTATTACTGAAAGTGGGTTTCAAATCTGGATTTCCCTGTGTAATAGTCATAGGAGATGAGGTTGTGTTTGTAGAACTTCCCGGTGTCATATCGCCAAAATTTGGGCGAACAAATGTGCGTGTATAAGCTGCACGAAGATTTGATTTTTCTGTTAATTGATATTTCAAATGCAGCATAGGGAGAAACGAATTGTAATTGTTTTCTACCACTGACGGACTTAAAGTAATTACCGCAGGAGTTCCTGTAGTAGTGGCTTTAGTTCCGTTTAAAGTCATAGCAGTATATTCGTTACGAATACCTCCAACTATTTTTAATTTTTCTGTAGCATCAATTTCTGCCATAGCATAACTTGCAATTACGTTTTCGTCACCAGTATAAAAAGCAGTTGCGTTTGTTTTTGATGTAAAATCCATAAAACCATTGGCTGTCTGGAAAGGTTGTCCAAACATATCAAACAATTGATTTTTAGTTAATGGGTTTACAATGAATTGGCTGAAATCGCCATTCATATTTCCGAAAAATTTGCTTCCGCTCGGGAAACTAGTTGTCTGCAAATTTGAAAGTGGCACTAAAGCTGGTGAATTCGGAATTCCCACGGCAGCTCCCGGAAGATATACGTAATTAGATCCGTAAGAGTTTGTTCTATCTTTATGACGGTATTTTGCTCCAAATTTTAAATTAACTTTTGAGCTTGCTTCGACCTTTAAATTTACTTGTGCAATCTGATCTCTTTCGCTGTTATTAAGCTGTGCTATCACCAACTGATTTAATAATAGTTTTGAAGGATCCATAACTTCATTTGGATTTGCAAGACCTGTTTCAAAATTTTCTACAGTACCACCAACTCCATTAGGCGAATCAAATCCCCAATAGCGTTTTCCATCGCTAGAAAGATTATCAAAACCTCCAGTTATTTTTTGGCGGAAAGTTGCAATAGGAAGCCCTTTGTTAACAGATGTTGGAGGAGTATCCAAATAATATTCTGATTTATGATTGCTGTAGCTCCAGTCCAGTTTGAATTTTTCGCTCATCTGATGTTCTCCGCCAACTTCAAAACCATTCAAAGCAGTCTGATAATGCGAGTATCTATAATTGTATTGAAAGCGAGTATTGGTGTAATCAATATAAGATTCATAAACAGGACGAATGTCATCAAACTTATTTACCATTCCTCTAAAGAATATTTTATCAGATGGAGTCAATTTGTATTCAGCACCAACATTTAATCCTTTAGTTTCACGTTCACCCATGTAACGTTTAAAAAGAACGGTATTAAGCGAATTTTTCTGCTCCACAATAGATGCTCCTGTATTGTAAGTTGCTGCAAATTCATCAGAACCCCATTGTCTGCTCCAGATTGCTCCAGAAACGATCACTCCAAGCTTGTTGTTAAAGAATCGGTCTCCGTATGTTACAGATCCATTATACGTTCCGTTCTGGCTGAATGTATTATAACCTCCAGCAGCACTCACATTCAATACACGTTTTGACGGAGCTGTTCGTGTAATAAAATTGATCGAACCTCCAATGGCATCTCCTTCCATATCAGGAGTAATGGCTTTTGCTACCTGAACATATTGAATCATTTCTGAAGGAACTGCGTCAAGTACAGACGAACGGTTTCCCATCACATTCGAACTAGGAAGACGATTTCCATTAAATAGAGTAGAAGTCCATGCAAAAGGAGTTCCTCTTACAGTTGCCTGATCTGCTTCGCCATGATAGCGGGCAACAGCAACTCCCTGCATACGCTGCACTGCTTCGGCAGCGTTACGGTCTGGCAGTTTTCCAATAGCATCTGCCGCCATAACATCCATAATTGCCAATGAATTTTTTTTAATGCTGTAAGCTTTAGCCTGAGACGGCGCCATTGTACCTTTTACTACAATTTCTTTAAGTGCGGCAGAACCGTCTGCTGCCATCTGAATAAAACCAAGATCATTAATGCCTTTTACCAGATTGATTGTAATGGATTTTGTTTCAAATCCGATATAACTGATTTCAATAACAGCTTCTCCTTCCGCCGGAGCAGTAAGCGTAAAGGCGCCCTGTAAATCTGAAACAGCCGAATTGTTAAATGATTTTCCAATAATATTAGCGGTTGGCAGCGTTCCCGCATCGCTTGTAATAACTCCTTTTATGGTCTGAGCATCTGCAGACAAAGTACCGGCTGCAAGAAAGGTTGCGAAAAGCAATTTCTTCAATATTTTTTCTTTTCTGAACAATGATTTTAGAATAATTTTAGTTGTCATGTTTAATAGTTTTTCTGCAAAGATTGCGGCGAAATAAACTATGAAACGACTTTGTCGATCTAAGACTACTTTTTAAAAGTGCCAATCTTTTTATTTTAGTATAAAGTACTGATTCATAGTGTTTTGGTTTTTGTTATTAAATTGTTACGAATCAATTGTTTTGCAATTGCTAAACATTAATTTAACAGCCTGATACTACTTTAGCACAAAGATTTTGAAGATGAAATACATTATTGCCATTGGCATATTTCAGGCGCTCTTAGCCGCCGTATTACTTTTAAGAAGCAAATACCGAAAAAATGCAGACGATTTATTAATTTCCTTAGTGGTATGCATAGGACTGCATCTTTCAATTAAATTTTTCATTTTTACTTTCGTAGAAGATCAGCAGGTTCTTAATATGATGAATACATTTATAGGATTCTGCTATATTCCTCTATTATATCTATACACTTTAAAAACCATTCGTCCAGAATTGGTGACTGCCTCAAAATGGTATCTTTTTATTCCGTTTGTTATTGGAGCAATTGGTTATTTTTCGACAGTTTGTGTGCTCACCGTTACCTCTCCAAAAGCCTATCTAGTTTTATATTGGTACAATACCATTAGTCTTTATACTTTACTTCCTTTAGATATTATAGTTTCTGGCGGGATTATTTATTTGGCGATCAATAAACTGCCAAGAAACAGCCAGGAGAAAAAACTGATTGTACAGCTTGCCTCGCTTTTTTTAGGAATAGGCCTGCTTAGTGTTTTGTTTTTGATCTTTAGTTCTTCAATGCTTTCTTTAAATTATTTGAGCAGATCGATAATTTACACGCTTCTTATAGTAATTACAGTTAGAATAATTACCTATAAATATGGAGCATTTATAGAACCTCTTTCAAATCATTCAGACAATGAAGTGCTTTTATCTGTTTCAGGAATAAGCAGTGAGGTAAATTCTGAAGATAGTTTTATGCCAAATCCAGCTTTAGAAAATGTCTTGATTGAAGAAAAAGAGCCTTTGCAGCTGCAAAAAAGAAGAGAGATATTAAGCCAGAGTGAAATGTTTAAAATATTGCTGAAGCTTGAAAAAGCAATGGAAAAAGAGCAGTATTATATGGAAAGTGATCTTACCTTAGATAAATTGGCAAAACTTACCAGTCTAAGTAAATATCATATCAGCGAAACCCTGAATCATTTTGTTAATAAACCGTTCTATACCTTTATTAATGAATACAGAATAGAACATGTAAAAGAGAAATTGAAGAGCTTGTCTGAAAAGAACAGCAGTATTAATATACTTGAATTGGCCTATGAAGCCGGCTTCAACTCCAAATCATCTTTTAACAGGTATTTTAAAGAAATCACCTCCTACACGCCAAGAGAATACGTAAACTTAGTTTCAGCTGAGTCCTTGGCTTCCTAAAAGAATTCCCCTATTTCTGATGGTTTTAAATCTTCTGCTTTGTATTCTGATTTTTTTGATTTGAATCAGACATTCGCCTATAAGATTTTTTATTTCGGGATAAGAGATGTTATGAACAGAAGCAATACTGTTTTTTAAGCCTTCAACATAATTTCTAGCTATTATGAGATCAGTCTCCAGATTTTTTAAAATACTGTTTTCAATGTTTTTATTCTTTCTGTAATAGTAAATGCAGTTATGCAGGTCTTCAATCTGTCCGCTTAGGTCGGCAACTGCATTTTTAGAAATAGCGCGGCTGTAGTAATAGGAAAACTCCAAAGGATTATCTTCAATCACTTTGTCAAAATCTTCAATTGCCCTATAATGATAATCCAGCTTCTGAAAACATTTTGCCCTGAGTTCATAAACAGTGCTGTTAAATCCTGAGTCTGCTGCATTATCCAGATAAGACAAAGCTTCATTGAATCTGCTTGAAAGATATAGCTCTTTTCCTTTTTCCAGATCAATATTTTCCAGATGTAGATTTTGTTCTGAAACCTTGCTTTTAAATAGAATCCCTAAATTCACAAACCATTTCATATCTTAAAAAATTGGATGATAGACTGTTTAGATTGGTAAATCTGTGTTTAGATGAGGGAAGTTAAAGTTAAGTAAAATTTTGATTTGCAGCTGTTTAAAATGCAATAATCTCGCATAAAATATTGCAGAATTTTGTGCAAGCTTTGTTTTTACAGGGATGAGCGAGCTTAACTGTCAAATAGATAATAAGCATAATTAGCATTTTATTCTTGTTAACTCGTTTGGTGAAATTATTTTCAACACATAGAGACATAGTTTAACTAAACTTAAAAAAGGCGTTTCACTAGTTTAAATGCCCATAGTTTAGCTATGTGTGGAAACTTGTTTCTTTCATTTTCTTTTTTCGACACAAAAAACTATGTCTCTATGTGTTAAAATGCTTTTATTTTTTAATTACACCCAACGCGGGTTCTTGTTAATAAGATTATATGTTTCACTGCATTTAAATAATCTGTTGTATGGACTGAAACTACCTTATCTAGTTCTGTATAATTTATTGCTTTAAGTTTACTATTTGTAAATATTTTATAAAAATCAATCCGCTTTAAGTCTGCTAAGTTTTTATTCTTGATGTTACAGTTTTTTTGGCACTTATGCTCCAAAAGGAATAAAATGCTTATTCTACGGGATAGAAAGCCGATCTGCTGGGTTAAACGATCAGTCCATTTTACAAATCCTTAACAAAATGAGGCTTGAAATTTTCATTTCTTTAACAATTCGATAATTTTAACTTTTTCACTATTTGTAAAAATCATAGTTAATTTGCTGTAATAAATTTAATATTTGTAAACAAACTAACCATGAAAACAATTTACAAGGCAATTTTTATTTTCTCCGCTCTCTTTATTGTGCAAAACATGACAGCACAAAAAGCCACAATTAAAGGGACAGTTACAGATTCACAATCTCCTTTGCCGGGAGCTACTATTATATTGTCAAATAATCAAAAAGCAACTACGGGTTTCAGCGGTGATTTTGTGATCCAAGATGTAAGATCAGGAAACTTGGAACTGAAGATTTCGTACATAGGATATGAAGTAAAAACGATTCAGATTGAAGTAAAAGAAAACCAGCAGCTGAATTTAGGAGTTATTCGACTGGAAGCTAACTCAAAAGAATTAAATGAAGTGGTAGTAAGCGGCATGAGCCAGAGAAACAGCGAGGCAAGAGCGCTAAACATGCAGAAAAAATCAATGAGCATTGTAAACGTGATTGCTGCAGATGGTATTGGTAAATTACCAGACCGTAACGCTGCCGAAACAGTGCAGCGTATGCCAGGAGTTTCTATTGAGCGTGATCAGGGAGAAGGACGTTTTGTTTCGGTGAGAGGATTGCCACCTTTTTGGTCATCGACTACAATTAACGGAAACCGAATTCCAACAGCTGAAGAAGAAACAACTTCAAGAGCTACAGCATTTGACTTTTTTCCATCAGACCTTATTGCTTATGTAGAAGCGACAAAAGCCATTACACCTGATATGGATGGAGATGCTATTGGCGGAAGCGTCAATTTTACTACTCAGACTGCACCAACTAAAAAAACAATTAAAGCGAGTGTTTTTAGCGGTTATAATCAAAAATCAGACAAAGGAATTTACAGTGGATCGCTTACCATTGGTGATAAAAGTAAAAACGGAAAGTTCGGTTATATTATTAATGGAACGTATTGGGACAGAAACTGGGCAACGGACAACTACGAAGCCAGAAGACAAGGCGATCAGGGAGTTTATCGCTTAGAATTAAGAGACTATACTGGAGTTAGAAAAACGACAGGTTTAAATGCAGCGATGGAATTTAACCCGTCATCGAGAGACAAAATTTTCTTGAAAGCGACTTACGGTGGACTTTCTGATGAAGAAACGCATTATAAACACCGTATCAGATTTGATAAATTCAATAGTGCTACAAATGCTTTAACTGTAGAACAGCAGGATATTCATAATGAATTAAAAACACAATTTGTTGGAATTGATTTAGGAGGAAAACATCAATTAGGTAACGGAAATTTAGATTGGAGTCTGGCTTCTTATAGAAATGAATTTAAATACGGAAATATTCCAAACGCCGAGGATAATAGTTATTTTTTAATTCAGTTCAATCAAACTGGAGTGGGTGTAAAACCGGAATATTTAAAAAATATACCAATAGCAAGTGGAGGAGCAGGAGGGCCAAGAGCGTACTGGGCTGCTGATGGAGGAATGCTGGATCCTGAAAATCCAAAATCAATTTTTGATTTTTATTCTGATCCAAATTTCAAAACCGATCCGACAAAGATGAAATTCTCTACGTTGGAATTATACAAAATTAGCATTGTAGAGCGCGACAATATTATTGCTGCGGTAAACTACGAGCATAATTTTAATGAAAGTCTTAAAATGAAGTTTGGTGTAAAATTAACCGACAAAGATCGTATTGCCACTTTTAGAGATGAGTATTACAACTGGGTTGGATCGCCAACACCGTTTTTATCGAATTATAGTGCCGATTTAATCAATCAGCCTGGCGGAACAGATTATATGAGAAGAGAAACAGGAACCAATATTGGTAACACATTTGGGCCGGTTTTATCAACGGATGGAATGACTAAGTTGTTTAATACTTCGCAAGGAAATCTGGTTTTAAATCCTGTAGATTCTCAGATTCCGGAATTAGGAAAAGGCTTGGGAAGAAATTTTAATGTAGACGAAACTACATCTTCTGCTTATGCAATGGCGACTTATTTATTAAATGATAAATGGACCATTTTGGGAGGTTTGAGAACAACTCACACCATTACAAAAGTTACAGGAAAAACGGTAGAGAATAATGTGGTAGTTGATGCTGAAAACACAAAATCGTATACATCTGTTTTACCAATGCTTCATGTAAAATATTCTCCAATTGAGAATTTAAACTTACGTTTTGCTACAACAAGAACATTTGCAAGACCCAATTTTGGAGACATTTCGCCAGCGGGTTCTTTAAATACTATTGACGGAGAATACGCAGGAGGAAACCCAAACTTGAACCCAACTTATTCATGGAACTTTGATTTATTGGGAGAATATTTCCTTGATGAAGTAGGATTAATTAATGCCGGAGTATTCTATAAATCAATTACAGATCCAATTTTTGATGATACGTATCAAGGTACTATTAACGGAATTCCTGATATCGAAATCAGTTCGCCTACAAATGGCGGTGACGCTTGGATTGGCGGAATTGAATTTGGAATCACAAAAAGATTCAGCTTCCTGCCAGGATTCCTAAAATATTTTGGAACTCAGATCAATGCAACGCTTATGAATTCTGAAATGACATTGGGACAAAACACTAATAATCCTAACGGAAGAAAAGTGTCAACGCCTTATCAGGCCAAAGAATTATACAATCTGCAATTGTTCTATGAAACAGGAAAACTAAACGTGAGAGCAGCTTTTAACCATAAAGGAGCATACGCCACAAGTTTTGATGCCAATGCCAAAAATACCGATATGAATGATATTTATTATGGTAAATACAACTCACTAGATTTTTCAGCTTCATATAAAATAGGAGATCATTTCACCATTTTTAGTGACGTAAACAACGTCTTAAACGAGCCTTTGATGTATCATTTTGGAGAAACTCCAAACAGACCAAAACAGGTAGAATATTATGGTGCAAAATTTAATCTTGGTTTAAAATATAATTTATAGACAACTATAAGTTAACTCGTTGGATGCTTGTCTGTTTTATTTTTGCAGTTTATTTTTTTTGAACTGACTGCATCCAATGAGTTTTACACTCATCTCAACTTACACTCCAACTATCAACCAATCTAAAGAAATTATGTCTGCAAAAACATCCAATTTTAGGTTTATATTAAAAGCATCCATAGCAGCATTTGGAACTTATTTCTGCATGTATGCTTTCAGAAAACCTTTTACTGCGGCTACATTCGACAGTATGTCTTTTTGGGGTATCGATTATAAAATTTTATTGATTCTGGCGCAGGTTTTAGGTTATACGTTTTCTAAGTTTTTAGGAATCAAAATTATATCCGAATTAAAATCATCTAAACGTATTTTATATTTAATAAGTTTTATAGTTATTTCAGAATTGGTATTATTGGGCTTTGCTCTAGTTCCCGCACCTTATAATATTCTGTTTTTATTCATTAATGGATTACCGCTTGGAATGATCTGGGGTATTGTTTTTTCTTATATAGAAGGAAGAAAAACGACAGAACTTTTGGGTGTAATTTTATGTTCTAGTTTTATTGTTTCCTCAGGAACTGCAAAATCTGCAGGGGTATTTGTGCTGCAAGTTTTGGGCTGTACCGAGTTTTGGATGCCTTTTGTTACTGGGCTTATTTTTATTGTTCCTTTAATTCTGTTTTCACTGCTGCTGGAGAAAATTCCAAATCCTGATCAGGAAGATTTGGATTTGCGATCCAAACGAAAACCGATGGACAGAAAAGAACGCGCATCGCTTTTCAGACAGTTTGCATTTCCGCTAACAGTCATTATTGTTTTTTACACCATGCTTACGGCAATGCGCGAATTCAGAGATAATTTTGCCAGAGAGCTTTGGGATGCTTTGGGATATAAGGAAAGCATTTCGATTTACATGTATTCAGAAATTCCAATTGCGATATCAGTACTTGTGATTTTAGGATTTTTAGGAAGCATGAAAAACAATTATAAAGCATTTAGAAATTACCATATAGTGCTGCTGGTCGGTTCTTTGCTAATTGGAATGACCACTTTCTTATTTGAAAAACATTTATTGGGAGCATTTCCATGGATGATGATCTCGGGATTCGGGATGTATATTTGTTATATTCCGTTTAACGGTCTGTTTTTTGACCGAATGATTGCAACCTATAAAATAAAAGGAAACAGCGGATTTCTAATTTACATCGCCGATGCTTTCGGATATCTAGGCAGTGTTCTGGTATTGTTTTTTAAAAATTTAGGAGACAAGGATATTTCTCTGTTAAGCTTTTTTACCGCTTGCATTTATCTTCTCTCGTTTGTTGGAATCATTACCACGATAATGTCTTTTAATTTCTTTCGAAGAAAATTTAAAAAACACATAAAAATTAATGCAGCTCCTTTGTACACTTGAATGAAGGACAAATTAAAATTCATAAAATAATTAAGATATGAAAGATAAATATGATTTAATCATAATTGGATCAGGGGTTTTGGGCACATTTCATGCCTATCATGCCTTATTAAAAGGAATGTCAGTTGCGGTTTTAGAAAAAAACAGCAAACCTGAAGGAGCTACCGTTCGAAATTTCGGGCAGGTTGTACCATCAGGAATGGACAGAAAATGGCAGAATTTCGGTAAGGAAAGTTTAAATATTTATAAAGACATTCAATCGCAGTTTGATATCAGCATTCGTCAGAACGGAACCATTTATTTGGCATCAAATGAAGAAGAAATGCAGCTGATAGAAGAACTGCATGAAATTAACATTTCAAATGATTATGAATCTAATTTGCTGACAAAAGAACAATGTCTGGCCAAATACAGTGGTCTCCGATCGAATTATTGTACGGGCGGATTGTTTTTTCCGCAGGAAGTTACCGTCGAGCCTTCAACTATGATTCATAAACTGCATCAATATATGACTGCCAATTTGGGATTGGATTTATTTATGAATACAACCGTAGTGCATACCGAAGACAGGTCTAATGAGGTAATCGCAGTAACATCGACAGGATTAGAATACAAAGCTTCTAAAATTATTATCTGCAACGGAAGCGATTTTAAAATCTTATATCCTGAAATTTATAACAACAGCGATTTAATAGTTTCTAAACTTCAAATGCTGCAAACCAAACCACAGCAAAATTATAAGCTTGATGGGTCTATTTTAACGGGATTAACGATCAGAAGATATGAATCTTTTGAAGAATGCAAATCGTACGCAGCTATCAAAGCAAAAGAAAATCCGGAGAGTTTTGAGAAAAAATATGGCGTTCACATCTTATTCAAACAAGCTCTCGACGGATCTGTTATTTTAGGAGATTCGCACGAATATGCCAGCGCAAAGGAAATAGATTCCTTAGGATTTGATTTGAATATGGATATCGACCACTTTATGATTGAAGAAGCTAAAAAAATAATTGATTTGCCAACGTACGAAATCCAAAGCAGATGGTTCGGAATGTATTCGCAATGCAAAACCAAAGATATTTTTGAGCATACGGTTGGTGAAAATATTCACATCATAACCGGAATTGGCGGTAAAGGAATGACGGGAAGTGCTGGATTTGCCAAGCATAATATCGATAAAATTTTTAATGCATAAACTAAAAATAATGAGCCATTAAGAGATTAAGAAAATTAAGTATTACTTCTAAAACTTGGTGGTAGAAAATAATCCAAAAAGAGAATTAAGAATATTTAAGTTTTGATTCTTAATATATCTTAATGCCTTAATGGTAAATAAACACACACACAAAATGAAAATTAATGAAATTGAAATGGTTGTTTTTGATATGGCAGGAACAACAATAAACGAACAAAATATAGTGTACAAATCATTGCACAAATCCATTAATAAATTTGGAATTGATGTTTCGCTGGAATTGGTTTTGTCATTAGGAGCAGGAAAAGAAAAATATCAAGCGATACAAGACATCTTAAAATATATCAATATTACCGATAAAGAAAAAACAGACCAAATATTTGAATATTTCATCGAAATACTAGATCAGGAATATCTAACGGCAAAAGTTCTTCCTATTGAAGGCATTGAAAAGGTGATGGAAAACCTAAAAAAAGACGGAGTAAAAGTAGTTTTAAATACAGGATATAACAGTTTGGTTGCCAATGCGCTTTTAGAGAAATTAAACTGGAAAATAGGTATTCAATACGATGCATTAATTACAGCAGATGATGTTGAACAAGGAAGACCTTTTCCTGATATGATATTTAATGCAATGAAGCTCTTCAATATTACTGATGCTTCGAGAGTACTTAAAGCCGGAGATTCTGCCATAGATATTGAAGAAGGCAAGAATGCAAAATGTGGCATTACCATTGGCGTTTTATCAGGAGCTCAAACCAGATTGCAGCTTGAAGAGGCTAAACCAGATTATATTCTAGATTCTCTGGCTTCATTATACAGCATTTTGAATTAATATTTTTTGCCACGAATTGCACAAATTTTCACTAATTAATTCGTGTAATTCCTGGCAAAAAAAACAAACTAATTAGTTAAAATAAAATCCCTGCAGGAGATAGTTACGAGTAGATAAAAGAGTAATCAACAAAACAATTCAACCCAATGAAAAAGATTTTTAGATTAAGTTACTTTATAATTCTTGCAAGTGCGCTTTTAGTCACTTCATGTACCAACGATGCAGCACTTGCGAGCGATGAGAATGCAGCAACTGCAAAAACTATTTCGAAAACTGGTAAAGCAGCGCTAAGCAGTGGTACTAAAAAATTACTAATTATTGGTATCGACGGCTGTCGTGGCGATGCTTTAATGGGAGCCAATACACCAAATGTTCATGCTTTATTGCCTAATTCAGTTTACAGCCTTGATGCTTTGACCGAAGCCCCAACCTGGAGCGGAAATGGCTGGTCTACCATGTTGACTGGTGTTACACATTTAAAACATGGCGTAACTGACAATTCATTTTCTAGTCCAAATTTCGGAACTTATCCAAGTTTCCTAAAACGATTAGAAACTTATAATTCGGCTTTAAAAACAATGTCTATTGTACATTGGGTGCCAATCAATACTTATATTGTTGACGGAATAGATGTCGAGAAAACGCTGACAACTGATCTGGCGGTAAAAAATGAAGCAGTGGCTGCACTTACAAATGATAATCCAGATGCTTTATTCCTGCATTTTGACGATGTGGATCACGCAGGCCACAGTTACGGATTTTCAATAAATGTTTCGCAGTACAAATCTTCTATTGAAACAACTGACGGATATATCGGAGAGATTCTGACGGCTTTAAAAAACAGACCCAATTATGCCAATGAAGACTGGCTGGTTGTGGTTGCACCAGATCATGGCGGAATTGTTACAGGTTCAACAGGATCTCATGGCGGATCTTCTTATGAAGAAAGAAATATTTTTACCATCTTCAATAACAAAAATTTCACTTCAAATAAAATCGAAAAACCAGTTGATCCTACGACTAGTATTACAGGTAAATTTGCCAATTTTAATAGCAATAATATTTATGCTTCAACAAATAATGCGCTTTACAATTTTGGAACTTCGAGTTTTACAGTAGAATGTAGAATAAAAACTTCAGGTTATTCAAGTGATCCATCTATAGTTTCTAATAAAAATTGGGTGAGTGGCAAAAATCGCGGGTTTGTAATTTGTGCTAATACGGGAGGAACCTGGAAAGTAAATATTGGAGACACTCAAAATCGTGTGGATATTTCGGGAGGAACAATCAATGACGGAAAATGGCATCACTTGACCTTAGTGGTTGATCGTACCGCGAAGCTAGTAAAGACCTATCAAGATGGCGCTTTTGTTGGTCAGGCTGCAATTGTGGCCAGTTTTGGAAGTTTAACATCAGGACTGCCTTTTGCTATTGGACAAGACGGAACTCTAGCGTATGGTGCCAATGTTAACGGAAACATTGCTGAGGTTAGAGTTTGGAATAAAGCGCTTTCTGAAGCTTCAATTTTAAATTACACCTGTTCATCAGTTACATCTTCCCATCCTGATTATGCAAATCTTATCGGATATTGGAAAGGAGATAACGGGGCAGGAAATTCTTTTACAGATTCAAGTTCAAAACAAGTAAATCTTACTTTTCCGAATACACCAACTTGGGCAACCAGCACAGCGAGTTTAAAATGTGGAACTGCTAGTGGAATTGTTCCAAAAATGGTAGATATCGCTTATTCGTCCCTGCAGTGGTTTGGCGTGCCAATTAATTCAGGCTGGTCACTTGACGGACGCTCTTGGCTTCCTGCAGGAAATTAAATTATATTAGAATTGTGTTTTTGTTTTTTTTCAAAGGCAGCCTCGATTTTTGAGGCTGCCTTTTCTTTTTTGTTTAACCGCAAAGAACACATGTTTTTTAAAGGTTAGGCTTTTAAAAAACGCGAAGTTCGCAAAGTTTAGGGAATAAAAACTTTGCGAACTTCGTGTAAATCTTAGCGCTCTTTGCGGTTAAAAATCAACTATTACTTTCAGAATAAAAATAAAGAACCAGCATCAAGCAATTTTCCTGAGTTCTGTTTTCAGGCACGTGAGGAAGTCTTCCGTTAAAGCATATTGAATCTCCTTCGCTTACAAGAACTTCTGCATCATCAATAATATAAGTTACGCTTCCTTTAATAATGTATTTAAATTCCCAGGCATCAGTAATCACTTTTTCACGTTTGCTGCCTGGCTCTACCTCAAGAATTACCGCTTCAAAACCTATTGAATTAATGCTTTTACTGAAGATATGATAGTAATTGAAACCTTTAGTTTCTGATCGGTCTTCTTTTTCTATCTTTTGATAGTCTTCTTTTTTGATATGAATGAATTTTGCATTTTTTATATTTTTTACTCCTTCAAAAAAATAAGTGACATCAGTATCCAGAGAGTGGATCAGCTCAATTAAAACAGGTAGGGAAGGTATAGTTCTGCCATTTTCAATTCTTGAAACAAGTCCGTTGCTAACATTTGCTCTGCTGGCTACTTCGTGAATTGTTAAGGCATTTTTTTTCCTGATTTCTTTTAATCTTTTTCCAATGCCTATTAAAAAATCTTCCATATTATTTAACTCTCTTTAAAAGGTAAATATAATATAATTATCCTCTCCAGCATACAGTTTGGTTTAAACAGTGAAATATATCACTATTGGGTTTTATTTATTAGATAAGGCATCTATGGCTTATCGTCTACAACTTTTCTGTTTTTAATTTCTTCATATTTTCTTTATAAAAGAATCAGGTGACAAAGCCTTTTTCTTTCATATTTATCCTACTTACTTAATAGCAGTATAATTACATCGATTCGAGTACAGCTAACGTTGTACATATAAAAATTTTTTTTCTTTTTCCTCTTTTGATTGGTGTAAAAACCGATTTGATTTCACTTTTTTATAGAATATTTTAGAATGCACTATCTAAACATAAAAAAAAGGCACTTTGCAGTTCGCGGAAAAAAGAGAGGCGGCTTCATTTATACTAAGCTACAATTCCGCCATACTATTTGTAGGCTCCATTTATATATTCTGAAAATTTCAAGAACCATTTAAATTAGTTTTTATATAAGAAATAAATTTTAATGGCTAGTTAGAGAGAGTAGGCCTGCAATGTTTTTTTTGCCCATTTTCCCCAGTCTTTCAAAGCATCCATAAGTATTTTGTTTAGTCCTTTATTGTCAGTAGGTTTGCCTTTAACTGGTGGAGCTAAATCTTTGTCGGAAACTGGAATTTCAGTAACTTTTGTGGCAAACCATGTCATATTTTCATGTGGCAGAGCCAAGCCTAAAATTGTTCCGGGTAAACCCGTAAAAGATTCGGGGCCACCTGAAAATGGAATTTGAATTGTGTAATAGGCAACAACATAAACAGAATCGATAATTACAGCATTTGCTCTGCGGCATTCATAGCCCGCAATTTCTCTTGTTTCATCGGTAATTTTCCAGTCAATTTTGCGCAAGCTATCTTTGACTAAGTATAAATCATCGTATACGTTTTTTTGTGTAATGCTGGTTTGCGTATCAAGATCTGTGGCGATAACATTTTTTAAATTGGCCATTGCATCGTCAGCAATCCAATGGTTGGTTGCTGATTGATTTGTTTCATGCCATTTGTACAAACTCTTGTTTTTTGAAAAACTAAGAATGCTTTTTGTTGTTTTAAATTGTGGATTGTTTTTTTTATAACTTTCAAAAGCAGCTTGATAATAACCTTCAGTTTCTCCTTTTATTTTTTTTGTAATCAATGCATACATATTCGATTTTTTCTCATATTCGATTACGCCATTTTCAATAAAGTGGTTAGTTTGTGCAAAAGTATTGCAACTTGCCAATGCAATTATCAAAATTAAAATGTGATTTATTATTGTTTTCATGGTTTTAGTTTTGTTTAATTTCTCCTCCGCCCATTTTGCTGAAATCCCAGCTTACAGAGAACATAAAGTATCTTTGGATAGTGGTATAAGTGCTTTGGCTAATGTTTCCATTATATGCAGAACGATTAAATCCTACATTTTGGTTCAAAAGATCTCTTCCCGTTATAGAAACTTTTAAATTATCTGATTTTAAGAATTTTTTGGTGATAGATGCATTCCAAATAAAACGTTCAAAAGTTTCCTGAATCACTTGCGTTTTTCCATTATATTGATAATTGCCATCTGTGCTAATTTCTAGTTTGAAAGGCAATTCTATACTGGTCCAGAAATTTCCATTAAAACCCCAGCCATTGCTATCGCTATTTTCGTTTATGCTTGCATCAGCAACGTTGTAAGTAGGTCCGAAACTAGTATTGAAATTATATTTTTTTTCTTTATACTTTGATAAGTTTAAATTAAAGGAATAAGTTGAATTTTTAGTTTGATTCAGTTTTGTATTGATATAATTATAGTTTACATTTTTGTTGGCGCTTAAGCCAATTCCTGCTGTCATGTCTATGGCTTTGATTGTTTTGCCAAAATTACTGTTCAGATAATAACTTGTTGCAGCTTTATTTTCTAGGTTTACAAATTTTGATATACTTTCTCCTCTATCATTTGTAACCACATTACTTATTATTGGATTTAGCGTAAAATTATATGATCCATTAATCGAAAAATATTGATTGGTAAGCACTTTGTAGGAGTAATAGCTACCTCTAAAAGTATTTCTAAAAGAAGGATCTAAATTTGGATTACCCACAATTGTATTTAACTGGTTTTGATTGTTTCGGATAGGCTGCAACTGATCTAATGTCGGCTGATCGGTGTTTCCGTTATACGACAAGCGCAGTGATTCTCTTTGTTTAAAATTATATTGATAGCTTATCTGAGGCATGTAGTTGATAAATTTTTGCTTAAAATAACTATCTGTATAAACATCATATTGTTTAAAGTTTACACCACTAAATTTAGAGCCAAAAGAAAAAACAGTTTTATTTTTTCTGTAATTAAAAATCGCTCCAACTTGGTTTATCGTTTGGTCTAATTCATAATTATTGCTAAAGATGGAATCCAGAACATTATAATCGCCATCTGGAGATTGATTAAAAGATTTACGATCAGCTTTTCCGTTACTGATGTTAAATCCATAATTAAGAATTAAGGATAGGCTTTTGGATAAAGGTTCGGTATAGATTAAATTTGATTTAAAAGTTCTATTGCTAATAGTATTGATTTTATTTTGATTGACTACTTTGGTGCTATCTGGATTAATTACGGCTGGTGTGAAAAATTCAGCCCTAGAATTTAGGTAACCATTACTTTTGCTATCTGTACTTGATTGGCTTAAATTAAGAGATAATGTTCGGCCAGTTTTTTTAAGTCTTTTGGTTAATAAAGTATTTATATTAAATGCTTTATCATCAACATCGTTTGTAGTTGTCTGTTTAAGATTATTCAATTGGTTACCCTGTTCGTCAGCACCTTTTCGCATTTCTGCTTCACTTGAATTACTATTTTTAAATAATCCATCAACATTTAATTTTAAAGTTAAAGTAGTATCAATTTTAATTTCATAAGCAAGATCAAGCTTATTTTTAGTCATGTTTTTTTCAAAACTCTTGTCTGAATTATTATAAATACTGCTAGAACTTAAATTTTGCTGGTTGATATCATTGCGGTTTCCTGAAAGTTTGATATCGCCAATTTTGTAATTTGCATTGATAGATTCTTTATCACTGTTCCATTTATTGTCAAAATGTATTCCGCCGGTTTGAACTACTGGAATTCCTTCGCCATTAAATTGTCCGTCCCAGCTATCAAATTCATCATTTCCATTGTTTGAAAAATAAATACCGCCGTCATCAGTTACCTGATAACTGTTTTGGCCATATTTGTCTTTGTCTTCCCATCCCAATCCAACTTGTCCGGTGTTGCCTAAAATGCCATAAGCGGCTAATTTTTTCTTATCCCAAAACTTATTAAACATAGCCTGGCCTTTGTAAAAATTTTCAGTTCCTCCTCCGAGTTCTACTTTCCCAAAATGACCATTTTTTTTGTCTTCTTTAAGTTTAACATTTAGCGTTTTGGTTTTCTGGCCGTCATCAATACCAGTAAAAGCGGCTTGATCGCTTTTTTTGTCATACAATTGGACTTTATCAACCATATCTGCACGCAGGTTCTTTGTAACTAAAGTCGGATCATCTCCAAAAAATTCCTCTCCATCAACTAAAACTTTGGTTACAGTTTCGCCCTGAGCGGTAATTTTTCCATCCTTATCAATTTGTATTCCCGGAAATTGTTTTATCAGATCTTCCACTTTTGCATTAGGCTCTATTTTAAATGCTTTTGGATCAAATTCTAGCGTATCTCCTTTGATTTTCATAGCAGCCCTATTGCCTTTTATGATAATTTCTGACAGCAGTCTGCCTTTATCAGCCAAATTGATTTTACCGTAATCTTTGGTTAGCTTTGTTGAATCAAGAGAAAATTGATCTACAAAATCAGCATATTTGGGATAAGAAACCAGTAGAATAAATTTGCCGGCTTTAATATTATGCAGCTCAAAATAGCCATTTTCTTTGGCTCGGGTAAATTTTATTAAAATGGAATCTTGTGCTCTTAACAGAGAGATTGACGCTTTTGATAAAGGAGAATTGTTTATGGTATCTATTGCATATCCTTTAACTGTGCCTGATGTTTGTGCCTGTAAAATATTTGATAAAAAAAGTAAGCAGCATAATAATAGAATGGTTTGTCTCATTAATTGGTATTGGTTTTTGAAAAAGAGGTATTATAGTTCTATTCTATTTTTTTAATAGAAATAAATGCGCTTGTTGCGTTATTTGTCTAGGAGTAAGCAGGATTGCAGATTCTAATATTAAAATTTCTAGGAAGCGTTTTATTCCTGGATTCAATGCGATGATTCTTTACAGGGTGTTCTGGTAATTTTCTTCAATTTTATAGATTGCATCGGGTTGATTATTTGTAGTACGAGCATTATTGCCACAGCAAATAAAGAGAAAAGTTTAGGATAATTTTTACGGTTTTCCTCATTCTGCTACAATTGAAGTAGCATTATTTTCTTAGTTAGTTAGTTAGTTAGTTAGTTAGTTAGTTAGTTAGTTAGTTAGTTAGTTAGTTAGTTAGTTAGTTAGTTAGTTAGTTAGTTAGTTAGTTAGTTAGTTAGTTAGTTAGTTAGTTAGTTCTTGTTTTCTTCTTCTTTTAGATTGGTTTCTTTTTTTTTTTTTTTGATTTTGGCCGGCGATGGGAATGATGGTTGGCGTTTGCGGTATTTGAATAGAAGGATGATTGATTGATTGATTGATTGATTGATTGATTGATTGATTGATTGATTGATTGATTGATTGATTGATTGATTGATTGATTGATTGATTGATTGATTGATTGATTGATTGAATTCTTATTAGTGGCAGATTATTTAAGAAGATTTGTAAATCCTGTTTTGGCTCTTTTAAATTGTTTTTTGGGTTATTTTGACCAAGTGGAGGAATCCAGTTTTAATCGATTATTTTCTAAACTTAACATGTTAGATTTCAGTGTTTTTGTTAATAAATGCTTTGTTTTTTCCATTTCTGTCGTTTATTAAATTTATAAAATCCTGATCCTTTAAACTAAAAAATGTTAATTTTTTGAAGATCGATTTAAAAATCCGATTATATTTACCGAAAAAATTAACATGAAAAAACTCTACCTTTTATTTTTTGCAATTGTCAGCGCTTATGCCCAAAATCCAGCAGATAGAGATCCTTCTTTCAATGCCTTTACTTTGCCTTTGGGAAACTATTACGTAGACTATGAGATTTTGAAGTCCGATATCCAGCAGGACGGGAAAATTATGCTTCTTAAAGAAACACGCACTGGAACAGAGCTTGTAAGGCTTGAGAATAATAAATTGGATATGAGTTTTAATACGGGAACGGGGTTTAAGTATGGCGCAAAGAATTTTAAAATTCAATCGGATGGAAAAATAATAGCAGTTGGAGACTTGAATTCTTACAATGGCACAAGCGTTAAGAATATTGTGAGAATAAATGCTGACGGAAGCATTGATAAAAATTTTGCGCCGCCTGCCGGAGTTTCGATTTCTGGGAACGCTGATTTTCTTCTGCAACCCGATGGCAAAATTCTAATCACTGGAAGCATCAGTTCTAAAAGTGCCGTAGTAAGGCTCAATATTGATGGAAGCCTGGATAGCTCTTTTACTCCTTTTATTGGACTTGATGCAAGCTTAACTGCGATCAGGCTGCAGCCAGATGGCAAAATTATCGCTGCCGGACAAAATGCGGGCGTCAATAAAATTATCCGCTTAAATGCAAATGGAAGCTTAGATCTTGATTTGACTCCGGCAGGTGTAATTGGAAAACAATTCGATATTGCTTTGCAGGAAGATGGCAAGATTCTGGTTTCGGCAGCGTTTGTCGAAGCAGGCAATTATTATAATACCAAATTGATTCGAATGAATGCTGATGGAGGAATTGATTCTAATTTCAAAACAAATAGTATCAGCGGTGCCAATGATATAGGAATCACTAAAATTATAATTCAGGCAGATGGTAAAATTATAATTGGCGGAACCTTTAATATGGTAGGATCAAATTCTATAGGTATTGTCAGGCTTAATGCCAATGGTGCAATCGATGCCACTTTTAATACGGGAACGGGTGCAAATTACACAATTAATGACTTGGAGCTGCTTCCTACTGGAAAAGTGCTTGTTTCTGGGGACTTCCATATGTTTAATAAAGAAGCTGCAAAAAGCATCCTGCTATTAAATAGTGACGGAAGCAGAGACAGCAGTTTTAGCAACATTACCGCAGGATTGGATGGAAGCGTAATGGCGCTGACCGTTCTTGAGGATGATAAAATTATCATGTATGGAGGCTTTAATAGCTATAACGGCAAAACGACAGAAAGTTTTATGAGGCTAAATAGCGATGGAAGCCGTGATGAATCCTTAACATTTGGAGGCTTAAGCGCATTTGGCAATGGAAGCGTAAAATCTATAGCCGTGCAGAAAGATGGAAAAATGGTAGTGGGAGGAGATTTTACAGGATTTAATCGGCTTACCACCAACAGAATCATCAGGCTGAATTCTGACGGGACTAGGGATAATACATTTGTTATCGGCACAGGTTTTAATTATGAGGTGGCAAAAGTAATTGCGCTTCCTGACGGAAAGATATTGGCAGGAGGAAATTTTACAACCTATAAAGGAAATTCATGCATCGGTCTTGTCCGCTTAAATAGCGACGGATCTGTGGATGCCACTTTTAAAGCCAGCTATACCGGAATAAGTGACGGTCAGCTGCCTTATATATCGGATTTTTTAGTTCTGTCTGACGGAAAAATTTTGGTGACGGCATATCCGACGCAAACCAGAAGGGGATTGGTAAGGCTCAACAGCGATGGATCACAAGATGCTTCTTTTGTTTTAGATCCCCTTGTAAAAACAAACGGAATGGGGGTCTTTGTCCAAAGCGACGGAAAAATCATGCTGTCGTTTAAGAAAGACAATGTCAATGGCTTCTTCAGATTGGATCCAAATGGAAGTTTGGACAGTTCTTACAGCTACAAGCCCATCAATAGCGAGTATTATGTGACTTTTATAGCGGGAATGCAGAAAGATGATAAAATTTTGGTTTCGGGATACAGCACTACAAATAATCAGAATAAGTTTTTTGCCAGATTAAATTTAGACGGAAGCTATGACGAAACTTTTACAAATGTATTTAACAACAGCGAGATAGATTATGGCGGCAAAATTATGCCGCAATCTGACGGCAAGCTTATTTATGCCGGAGAATTTAGTAGTTATGCAGGAGTGCCTGCTGGCAGGATAATCCGTCTTTTGGGGCAGGACTTTAAGTTCGTTCAGGGGCAGAATAGATTGGATTCAGACCGTAATGGCTGTGACGGGAATGATATTCCTTTTTCCAATTTGAAGATGAATATTTCTTCAGGACAAGTTTCTAAAAGCTATATTGCAAATAATACGGGTAATTATACTCTCGCATTGAAAAACGGATCCCATACCATCACTCCTGTTTTTGAAAATCCAGATTATTTTGATGCTGTTCCAGCGAGTATTACGGTGGATTTTCCTTCTCAGGCAAGCCCTTTTAATGGCGGTTTCTGCATAATTCCGAATGGAAGCCATCCAGACCTGCAAATAGCCATCTTGCCTTTAACGCCCGCAAGACCGGGATTTGACGCTAAATATAAAATAGTATACTCCAATAAAGGAAATCAGCAGCTTTCAGGCACCGTATCTTTTGATTTTATGGATGATGCGGCTGATGTGGTGCAAAGCACGCCTAATTTTTCGAATCACTCCCTTAATAGTTTAAAATGGGATTTCATTGATTTAAGGCCGCTGGAAACCAAAGAAATCACCCTTACGCTAAATGTAAATTCTCCAATGGAAACACCAGCTGTCAACACAGGAACGATATTGAAATATACTGCAAAAATTTCCTCAACGCAGACAGATGAGACTCCGGCAGACAATACTTTTTCATTTGATCAGGTTGTGGTCAATTCATTTGACCCAAATGACAAGACATGCGTGGAGGGAAATTTAATTTCAAAAGCAAAAGTCGGGGATTATGTGCACTATATTATCCGTTTTGAAAATACGGGAACTTATGCCGCACAAAATATAGCTGTCAAAGACGTGATTGATGCCGCTAAGTATGATATAAACTCGTTGGTGCCTTTAAGCGGAAGCCATTTGTTTTCAACTGAGATATCTGATGGCAATAAAGTCGAATTTAAGTTTGAAAATATTAATCTTCCTTTTGATGATGCGCATAATGACGGCTACCTGGCTTTTAAAATAAAAACTAAATCGACACTTGCCGAAGGAGATAAATTTGGCAATGCTGCGGACATATTTTTTGACTACAATAGTGCAATTACAACAAATGTTCCAATTACAGAGATAAGCAAAACATTAGGGAAGCTGGATTTTCCATTTAACAGATATTTTGCCTTGTATCCAAACCCTGTAAATGAAACTTTAAATATAAATGCCGATACTGATATTCGGTTGGCATCAATACAGATTTACAATGTCTTAGGCCAGCTGGTGAGAGCGGTGTCTAACGCAGAGAATGTTCATTCAATTGACGTTTCAGCATTGCCTTCAGGTAATTATTTTATAAAAATTGTTTCTGATAAAGGCACTTCCAATGCTAAATTTATAAAAAAGTAATAGGGGCATATATGCCAACCCTAGGATTGATTCTGTAAATCTGCAGATTTGGTAGTGTTACAGATTAGGTGTTTTTATAGTCTAACTGTTTAACTGGCTGAAAAAGAAGATTAAGTTTTAATTAGTGAATAGGACAAGAGACGGTCAGCAGGCCGTCTCTTTTTTTTAATGTCTTTTAAAAAACCTTAAAATGCTTTGCCTTGCCTTAGTGTTTCAAATTGGGCTATGAGAATAAAATGCATTTCTGCAATGGCAAATGCATAAAAAATGGATTTCGATCTAATGGAAATCAGCGTTATAAATGTTGTGCTTTGACCTGTGATGGGCGATAAGGCTGGAACGTCTTTTTATTTATAGGGGAGATTATTAAATTCTTTTTTAAGCTTTTAGTTAGTTAGTTAGTTAGTTAGTTAGTTAGTTAGTTAGTTAGTTAGTTAGTTAGTTAGTTAGTTAGTTAGTTAGTTAGTTAGTTAGTTAGTTAGTTAGTTAGTTAGTTAGTTAGTTAGTTAGTTAGTTAGTTAGTTAGTTAGTTAGTTAGTTAGTTAGTTAGTTAGTTAG
>NZ_JAVFVR010000009.1 GCF_030929595.1 Flavobacterium sp. LHD-85
AAGGGACTAGCTTAGTATATTATTATGAAAAGCTGTTTTTTAGAGTATCTCTGTAATTAATTGATTATCAAAGATTCTAAAAAACAGCTTGTGATAATTTACTTCTTCTGATTTTCAATGGAAACTTTTCTAAACTCTTTTAGAAGTTTCTCAATTTCTAAGGTCGATTTACGAGCTCTGGCTCCAGCGGCTTTCACGCCTTTTTCAATTAAATAATCTGATTCTGCTTTAAATGTTTCGATTTCCGCATTGATTTTTGCTACTAAATCTTTCATGTTTTTTATATTGTTAAATTGAGTATGCAAAAATAAAAGGTTATTTCAATTTAGAATAAATTTTCTGCCTGTTTTATTGGTAATTAAATCAATATATCCCCGTTTGTTGTATGTTTTATACAAAGGATAAATCTTGTAAAGATGAATTTATTCAATCTCCTTCAGGTAATAAATTATGTAAAGCGTTAATTAAAAATAACTTATCTATTGCAACTATTATATTTATTGTTATATTTGCTTATGCTTGTTGGCAAGCATGCCCGTTCGTGCAAAGATTTTATCAGCCAATAGTTTAATAATGCAAACCTGCCTGCTTATTATCCAAACAAGATTACGAACGCAAAACTCAGGATAGTACAGCCGGTGTTAAAAAGGAATGTATTATGGAAACTATTGAGTACTTCAAACTGCAATCAAAAAATCTTTACAAAGATTTTAAAACACAAAAGCCTTATTTCGATGCCGATTATGGCCGTGAAATTTATCAATATACGCCAAAGTATTTTGATATAGATGCTCTTATTCTCGATTTTGATATCGATGAAGACAATTTTACTCTAATGAAAGCTCAGCATTATATTGCAAATTTAGCTGGATTTATAAAATGGACCGAAATGCAGGATGCTTCTTCTTCGGCATTGAAACTATCAGAACTGCTGTTTAGAAATATGCATAAGATCAGTGTTATGGAATGGGATATTTATATCTCGGCACAACAGCGCGAGAACGGCTTTGCTTTCGATGACGATCTTAAACTGGATATCTTTGAAACAGTTTTTGATCAAGTAGATGGTCATGAATCTGATGGTCATGATTATCGCTTAACACAATCCGAAAAAGTATCAGATAAAAATCAAAATAGTAAACCAAAGAAGGAGAAGATGAAAAAGACACCTGTACAAATTTCTGCATTACCACTTGTTGGCGAGTACAGATTAGAGTTTATAAGAACGGCTAATGTGGTTTTTGAGAAAGTTTTGAGCAGAATTGAACCGAAAAATCCCGATCTAGTTAGAAAGCTATGGGATGCAGAGAATTATATTGATGAAATCCTGCTAAAGCCAGAAATGCTGCCCATTGATCATGATTATGCACTTTCCCTGATAGATGCTTTCCTTGTTCATCATGTTATTGAACTTGCCGTTGAAACTGATGATTAGGATGAAAATCGTAATTAAAAATTAAAGTTTTTCTAAAAATGGTCAGTATTAAGTTATACTGACCATTTTTTTTAATCAATCCTGTATTGATAAATATATTTTTTTTGTGCGGCTATTCCAATTGCATTAAGAAGTGAGTTTGTGAGCATTTTTTAGAATATACCTGAGGTACAAGATGTAAGAGAGAAACAGGCTTCCTCTCAAGGACAAACCATGATGATCAATAAGATTTAAGCACTTTTAATTTAAATTACTTTTTTATAAATTTTAAAAGTGTAATTATGGAAAGAGATATTGACTACAGTAGTTCAAAGTTGACGCCGGAAAAAGCTTTACAAATGCTTAGATCGGAAGGAATGGATGTTACTCTTGAGCAGGCAGAGGAAATCTTGCATTTCTTAAGAATAATCGCTAATATCGCCGTGTTGAAATATTTAAATAAAACAAAATGAGCAGGATAGCAGACCTTTATATTCGTGTAAGTACGGACGAGCAGGCAGAAAAAGGCTTCTCACAGCGCAGTCAGGAGGAAATGCTGAGTAAATATTGCAGTATAAATCATATACAGATACGCAATGTAATATATGAAGATCATTCAGCCAAGACCTTTAACAGACCTCAATGGAAAAAATTTCTGGCTGATGTGAAGAAACATAAAAATAAAATTAATCTGGTTCTTTTTATGAAGTGGGACAGGTTCAGCCGTAATGCGGGTGATGCTTACCAAATGATCAATGTTTTAAGAAAATTGGGTGTAGAGCCGCAGGCTATAGAACAGCCCCTTGATCTAAGCGTTCCGGAGAATAAAATGATGCTTGCATTTTATCTGGCTGCACCCGAGGTTGAAAATGACCGCAGGGCATTAAATACTTTTCAAGGTCTTAGGCGCGGGAAGAAGGAGGGGAGGCATATGGGGATGGCGCCTTATGGATATGCAAATAAGGTTACTGAGGATGGAAAGAAATATATTGCCATTGTACCGGAAAAAGCAGCAAAACTTATTTGGATATTCGAACAGGTTGCAAGAAATGTCTTCAGTACCGAATCTATTTATCAGATGGCCAAAGATAAAGGGCTTGTCCTATCTAAGAGCAACCTGTGGGTAATTCTTAGAAATCCGCTTTACTGCGGAAAAATAGTTGTTCCCAAATACAAGGACGAAGAAGAAAAGTGGGTTGCAGGACAGCATGATGCGATTGTAAGCGAGGGATTGTTTTATCGGGTGCAGGATGTACTTGACAGTAAAGCACGTACATACAGACCTAAAATTAAGACTATTGAGAACTTTCCCCTGCGGGGCTTTTTTCTCTGCCCACAGTGCGGTCAGAAGTTAACGGGAAGCAAATGCAAAGGAAGGAGTAAATATTATTACTATTATCACTGTGATAAAGATTGCAGATGGAGAATAAATTCAGAGGTGGTTAATAAAATATTTAAAGAACATTTGAATAAATTAAAACCATTAGCAGAAGTAAAGAAATTATACACGGCAGTTCTGCTTGAAGCCTACAGAGAGCATACAGGCATGGTCGCCAATGAAAAAAAGAAATCCCTTGAGCAGATTGCAGTTTATGAAAAGAAATTATCAGTTGCCAGAAATTTGCTGGTTACAGAGAAAATAGATCCCGAAGATTATAATCTCATGAAAGCGGAGTACAATGCTGTTATAAGCAAGCTGGAAAAAGAGATCGGAAATGTAGAGGATGACAGGGCCAATATAGAGCAGTTAACGAACTCAGGACTGGAAAACCTTATAAAACTCGGCGAGACCTTTGAAAATGGGACTTTAGCTGATTCCAGGGAGATGATTGGTTTAATTTATCCCGAAAATTTCACATTTCAAGAAAAGAAAATCCGCACCGCCCGGATCAATGAAATGGTCAACTGCATCTATTTGGTAAACAACAGGTTACGGGCAAAAAAAAACGGGACAAAAGATGATATTTTTCTTTTGTCCCGAGTAGTGACCTCGACAGGATTCAAACCTGTAACCTTCTGAGCCGTAATCAGATGCGCTATTCAGTTGCGCCACGAGGCCTTTTTGTTATCAATTAGCTATTTTTTTGTAGCTTTGTTGATTGCTTATTGCGGGTGCAAAGATAGACATAAAAGTGACATATACAAGCAAAAAATAACAGAAAATTTAAAAAAAATGAAGATAGAAAATTATATACGTGATATTCAGGGATTTCCAAAAGAAGGAATTTTGTTTAAAGATATCACACCTTTGCTAATTAACCCTGAAGCGCGAACAAATTGCTTAAGAATTTTGGTGAACTCTTTAGAAAATCAAAAAATAGACAAGGTTGTCGGCGCCGAATCTCGCGGTTTTTTCTTCGGAATGTTATTGGCTCAAGAATTAAATGCTGGATTTGTTCCAGTAAGGAAACCCAAAAAGCTTCCGTTTGATACAATTTCGGCTTCTTATGAGTTAGAATATGGCACTGATAGTTTAGAAATGCATACCGATGCCATTAAAAAAGGTGATCGTGTTTTAATTCATGATGATGTGCTTGCAACTGGCGGAACTGCAAAAGCAGTTTGTGAATTGGTGGAGAAGCTTGGTGGTGAAATTGTGCAGTGTAATTTTTTAATGGAACTGACTTTTCTTAACGGAAGAGAAAAAATTGCAGCATATCCTGTTTTTGCAGCTTTAACGTATTAAACAAAAACAATTTTATGCTTAATGGCATAAAGTACTAGTCCGATTCGGGTTTTTATTTCCAGTTTATCAAAAAGTGATTCTCTGTAGCCATCAATGGTTTTAGGACTTAAGCACATTTCTGATGCGATTTCTTTGTATGTCATTTCAGTGCAGGCGTGTTTAATAAAAACAATCTCTTTTTCTTTTAAACAGATCTTTTTGTTGTCGCTGTTGACTTTATTGATGAGCATTCCAGAAACAAGTTCGGTAAAATAAAAACCCTTTTCGACGACGCATTCAATTGCTTCTTTAAAAATCTCAGGCGATGTATCTTTCAGCAAATAGCCTTTTGCGCCATTTGTGATCATCTTAATAATGATTTCTTCATCGTCATTTACAGACAAAGCAATTACTTTAAGATCGGGTCTGTTGTCTTTGAGCCATTTCATAGTACTTAATCCATCAAGGACAGGCATATTAACATCGAGCAAAATAAGATCAATATCAGAGGAGTTATTTTCTTCCAGATAATCTATAAAGGCTTTTCCGTTTTCAAAGCGTTCTATAACGTCATACTCGCCAAAGCTTTTAATTAAGAGTTCGAGCGACTGAGAAAAAAGTAAATGGTCATCTACAATTATTAGTTTTCTTTTAAGGTTAGTTTTCATGATCTTGGGTTAAAGGATATTCGATAGTTACACTGGTTCCGGTGCTGTCTGAATGTAGAGTTAGCTTTGCGCCAATAAGTTTGGCTCGCAATTTCATATTATTTAATCCGATTCCTGAATTCGACTTTTTTAGGTCATAACCAATTCCGAAATCTTTTAAATTTAAAGTAAAAAGAGAATCGGTAGTTTCGATATAAACATCAAATAAATCACTTCTAGAATGTTTCAGACTATTGTGAAGCGCCTCTTGAAAAATTCTATAAATAATTAGTTCGTGTTCTTCATTTATTATTGGAGCGGGTCCAATTTGCTTAAAATTGAATTTGATTTTTTTAAGCTTTTTAATTCTTTCTAAATCCTGTTGAATTGCTTCAAGAAAGTTATTTTGCAGCAGATTATCTTTGCTTATAATGCGCGATAGAATACGTAGTTCGTCTAATGATTTAGCCAAAACAGCTTTTAGATCTTTAAGTTCGTTTATTTGAACATTTTTACTGCTAATGCAGATATTAAGCTGCATAATGGCTACCGAAATAATCTGTCCGATATTATCATGCAATTCTTTACTTATTTCGCATAAAGTCTGATCTTTTATTTCGATTCTTGTTTTGACCAGTTCAGATTGGAAGTACAAGTCTGCTTCCATTTTTTCGACTAAAAATTTGTTTCTTTTCTTTAAAAAATAAAAGAAAATAACTAGCACAATAACGATTAAGGTAAAGAAAACTATACCTAAGGAAATAACTAATAATTGTATTTCTTTTCGCTCCATATGAATCCAATTATAAAACAGCTATGCGCCAGAAAATTTAAAATGAACACGACTAAACTAAATATAGAATCGTCCTGTTTTATTAGAAACCAATTGATAGCCAGCATAAAAGGTGTAAAGGGAACATGAAAAGCGAGTATCCCGAGTATATACCAGAAAAACACCGATTTTTTGAAATTCAGTATTTTTTCCGAATTGAAAATTTCAATAAGATATAGGCAGGATAATATTAAAATTAATAATACACCAATTGCAAAACTATATGTGTACGAACGGTTTATGTCTTCTTTGAAATATAAAATATTTAAGAAAAAGGAAACGATAAACAAAATCAGAAAAAGGACAGCCGAAATTCTGTGATCTTTTTTGGTAAGCAGGGCTCTTAAAAGTAAAATATAGGCAGAGAGGCTGGCAAACATATAAAAATTGTAGACATGAAAATTGAGCAAACCAGTCCATTTGGTAAAGTGATAGCCAACAATTTCAACTACAATAGAAAACCAGATTAAAATTACTAAAAATTTAGCTTTATTACCAGGAAGTTTTGGCAGTGCAAACAAACCAATAGTTCCTGACAATAAAGCTATATAAATGATATAAGATCTTAAAAATTCGAACATAATTTTTCTAGTATAATAAGCTTGGCGGTCTTCCGATGTTTCCGTAATTCATTGGTTCAATGCTCTGAATGTCAGAAGAGGTTTCTTGCATTAAAGCAAAACTTTGAACTTGTTCAGTGCTGCTTTTTGCTTTTTTGCCTGTAGGAACTAGAAATAAAGTAGTTAATCCGGCTTTTTCTCCATGGGCTTCATCATCTGGATAAACTCCGAAATAGAAACGGATTCCGTCTACATTATAACCGTCTTTTGCGCCATTAGTTCTAATATAATGAATATAGTTTTCCAATTCTTCTAAAGAGTACCAGATAGCATTGGCATCTTCTTTTTGCTCTCTTTTTGCCGTAAGAGAAGCTCTCTTATTGTTGTAATTCACATTTAATTGTCTTGCAAATTCTTTAGTGATTAACTGACTCGGTTTTGCGGGTGGATTTTTCATAGTTTTTTATTTATTAATTGGTTAAATGTTTAGTTAACAGTTTTTTGAGCTGTTGTACGAGACAAAATTATTTGAAACTAAAAATTCCAGCAAGGGGAAATATACCCTTTTTTGTTTGGGTAAAATTATTTAAAAAAATGGGTTAAATGGCTGTTACATAATAATTTGTAAAAATAGAATTTTACATCGTCAGTTTTAAGGTAAAAACGGGCAATCAAAAATGTAACCTATTAAATAATTATTAAAAATTTTAAATTATGTCACAACCAACACCTCTAGGCTATCCTCATGCAGGAGCCGGAACAGTAGAAATTCTTTTAGAAAAAGAAGATGGAGCAGATTATGCAGTGCTTTTTTCACCAGATCCTAATAATATGTTATTAAGAGATGCAGGTCTGCCAATGCAGTTTTACTATTATCCAAAAGCACCACGTCTAGCGAAACACCCAGATGGAAGATTTAAATTTGCGATGCAAGTTTTCAAATCAGAAGGAGATTCTTCAACCGTAATTGGAGCAGAAGGATTAGAAGAAGAAGCAGGAGCATATACTACCTTGACCAGTACAATAGACTTGCCTGAAGCGTTATTGAAAAAAGCAATCGACAAATTAAAAACAAAATTGCACACTAGTTATAATAATCAAAGACAATCAAAATTGTTTGGATTATTCTCTTATTTAAAAGGTGTCGATCGCGATTTTAACGAAACCAATGTTAGACCTATTCAGTTAACAGAGAATACGATAAGTATGCACGTAGTGGGCGAAAAATCGCCTAATAATCCTTTTGGAGGAGCAAATCCTTGGACGTTTAACATTCAGGGAGAAGGAGCAGGAACTACATTTGGATTAGGAGACAATGCGCTTTCTGTGCTTATGGGGCGTAACAGCGCTTCATTGGTGAAAAATGCATTAGAATCTGGTTCTAATAATTTGGTAGTCGAAAACAAAATCAAATACAAAGGCTACATGCCAACAACAACTATAAGAACAGAAGTTAGGGCGCAAAAAGTACATAGTTATTTTTCGGCAAAAGCAGATGTAAGCGTTGGATTTGTTAATGTGGACTGGGAAAGTGAATATGAAAAAATCATTACTCAAGGTGGTATTGTAAGTGAAATTATTACTGATAATCAGTTTTCTAATGAAGAAAGAAAAAAAGTTGAAGAAGCACTTTTTACCAAACAAAGAGATTTTGCTTTTCAGTTGTTGCAGAAACAGATTTTTGATGTCGCAGATAAGCAATTTACACCTGCTTCGGCTCCAGAAAAGTCAGGAGGGCTTTTCAGAATATTGTTTGGCGGTGCAAGTGTAGGAGTAAGCTTAAAACATGGAAGTCAAATTAGAAAAACTGACTTTGCAGACGAAATCAAATTTTCTGCGGTCGAAGTTTTAGATTCTAAAATCAGCGGAAATCTTACGCCTTTGACTCTGAAATCTGGTGCTGAAGCAAAAGCAGATTTGAAAAATTATATTACCGAAATCCAATTGGATGAAGATTTTTCAAAAGTGCAGGTAATTGCGTCATTAAACGGTGGTTTAGTTAAACTGGATAAAGACAGTGATATTGTGAATGATAATCCGGTGAGCCAAGTCTCTATTGAAGTTGGATATCCAGATTCTAAAGGCAAGATAATCTGGAAAAGTTCTGGCAGAATGATTGCTCCCGAAGGAACTCCATATGTAAAAAATACTAGTAAATCTGGTAAAGAAATCGATGCGATTTTCCCTGCAACTTGGAATGATAAATCGAAAGAAAAAAATGCTTTTGTATTTGATTTCGTAAAAAACAATGGTTCTTCTAAAGTTAAAGTTAGACAAGAAGTAATGTACGAAAAAGACAAGAGAATCAAGTTAAAAGACACGACAAGAGAATATGAATTTGAAGGAACTAAAATATTTGTTCCGCTTCCAATTCAGAACATGATCAATTATACACTTTCTACAGAAGCGCTTTATGATTGTGATACTCTTGAAGTTACTTTAAAAGCGGATAAAATGACCTCTAAAAAGTACAAGTTTACAGTTAATAATTTTGAAGACGCTATTCCTTATAGAGCTTGGTATGAAGCAGATTATACTGTAAAACCTACAGAATATAAAGTGAAATATACTTGCAATGGTAAGATCGGTAAGAAATCTAAAAAAGTTTCAGTTTCTACAGATTACATCAAACTTGATTATCAGGAAGGCGATGTTTTATTTGAAATTCCGACGGGAACTGCGGCTCAAAATGCCGATATCGAGAAAATCAGAGCTCCATTTATGGAATAATTTTTTTGAGACATTTTACAAAAGGGACGTAATGTCCCTTTTGTTTCTTAAGTCATCACTCATTAAAACCTAAACACCATGCCAGATTTAAATACATTTAAGCTCGACGGAACCAAATTGGTTCCTGTAAATCGATTCAATCTTGAGCCGGCTAAACCCAGCACAGCATTTACAACGGCGACACTTTTAAATAATGCTGAATTTAAGGTGATCGAGCATCCTATTATTCATTCCATAGATATTCAGCCGATTTTAATTTTACCAATTATTGAGAGTTATTTTCCATTGATAGAAGGAGATAAGGCCATTACAGAGAATGATTCCTTTAAGGATTATTTTAAGAATGAAATCACTTTATTTTTTCCTCAAGTAGAAATAGAGCCAAACAACGGAACGCTTTTTTATTATGAGGAAGTACCAAACAAATCTGCAGATGAAGACGGATTTATGGGAAGAGTCACTTTAAAATACAGCATCAAAAACAGACCATTGCAAGCCAATCAGAAAAGTATTGTTTTGAATTTGAGGCAAGCTGTTTTGAATTTAAAAGTAAAAAATGATGTTGTTCGGGTCAATGGAATTGTAAATACCGCGACTCAGGAAATTCAGTTTGACTTACTCGATGAAGCTGTAAAAATTGCCTTTTCGAACTTAGTTTCCAAAATAACCGATTTGATGTGCAATGTTGATTTGTTCTTTGATTTTAAAGGATATTCTAAAGTGAAACGTAATTTTTTGTTTGCGAAAGATATAGCGATTTTAAGAAACCCAATTATCACCAAGAAGGATGTAATAGCCAAAACAGCATTAGAGCCAAAAGCAACGCTTATAGCAAGTCCGTTAATGGTAAAAACTGCTAGAACGGGAACTGTCGCACCAAAAATGGTAATTTCTGGAATTAGAAGAGATAACGACATAGAAGCAGAGGTTCAGGAAGAATACGTAAAAAGTACTTTTCTGCTTAAAATCAATAAAACGGTAAATTATCCTCGTGTGCCGAATGTTCAGACAAGTTTATATTGGAATAACGAAGGGCCATTTTTCAATAATCCTTTCAATTTAAATGAAGATTTTTCGGAGTTTAAACAGATATTCGTTTCGGGATACAATTTTAGCAAATTATCGATTTATAAGTCAATGGTTCAGCCAAATACATTTTTGCTGATTTCTAAAATCTACAGCCTTTCCAAAGATTTAGATAATATGAGGCCTTGTGTTACTACTATTTTTCATGCTTATGAAGAAGGTGCGGGGACATCTGAAGAAATTTCAAAAATTTCTTTTCAATTTGCTGTCCGTCCGAATCTTTCCAGTTATGATCTTGCGAAGTTGAAAATTGCTTTGTTGCAAAATAATTTTATTGATGGTGATGCGGCCGATTATTTTGATAAGGTTCAGTTTTTGTTTCCAAATGATGTGGGGGCTGAATTTGAGGTAAATGGCAATTGCTTTCTTCAGCAAGCATCAATTACGGCAGATGGGAAGCATTATATTTTTGATCTCTCGACCGAAAATTTGTCTGAAGCCAGTATTTTAATCAATGCTTTAAACAACACAATTTCGCAATATGCTAACATTAATTTTAAGTATAAAGAGATAAAAGACGCGAGTGTTATTGAGCTCAATCTTGAACAAACTATTGGAGAGATTGTAGAAAGTTTGATTGATAATCCGACAAAGAAAATTAAAATCAACAATCAGTCTATTTCAAACTGCAAGCTCAATTCTATTTTGTTGCTTTACAATCAAAATGCAACTTATTTGAACAGTTTGTTCTTTAAGAATTATCCGCAGTTAATTAGCAACGATACGAAATTTTTGGATTTTACGGCATTGAATCCAAGTTCTTCGGGCGAATTGAAGAATGTATTTTTTGATTTTGAAAACATAGAAAATATCAGTTCTGAGTTTAGTCAAGTTGTTTCACAATCAACTTCTTACAATAGGTATGTTCAAGTTCAGATTAAAAGTCAGACGGCCGCAACGGCGCGTATAACAATTGAATTAATAGTTCAGGAAACGGGAAGTAAATTTGCTATTGAACGTTTAAAATCTGAATTCTCGACACCTATATTGTTCAATTTTATTATAAAAAATACAACGAACAATAATACTTTGATTTCATATCAAGTCAATTATTTTGATAAGAATGATAATCTAACAGGTTCTAAAAATGATGTTTTTGATTTTTCTAAAGCATCAATTATCACTATAAACAAAAAATAATGAGAACCATAAAAGCAGGCGCAAAATCTCCTGAAGTTTATTATTTAAACGAGCTTTTGTCCAAATTGAATTACAGTGTAATTGTTTCCGATTATTTCGGGGCAGAAACAGATAAAGCCATCAAAGATTTTCAGTTAAACAATAATCTTGTGGTTGATGGAGTAGTGGGGCTAAAAACATGGTCGGCGCTTTTACAGAAAAACAACAACGGTTTCTTGGTAAATAATAAATTGTTGTCAGAGCAGGATTTAATAGATTTTTCAAATCAGTTTAATTTGGAACTCGCTGTTGTGAAAGCCGTAAATGAAGTTGAAAGCAACGGAAAAGGCTTTTTGATCGATGGACGTCCAAAGATTTTGTTTGAAGGACATATTTTTTGGAATGAGCTGGAGAAAAGAAATATCAATCCGAGAACTTATGTTAGTGCGAGTACACAGGATATTTTGTTTGAGAACTACACCAGGAAGTATTATGTAGGCGGAACGGCCGAATATACACGCTTAGAAAAGGGAATGAATCTTAGTCAGGATAAAAGAATAGCCGATGCCGCAAATAGTTCGGCTTCTTGGGGACTTTTTCAAATTATGGGCTTTAATGCAATTTCTATTGGTTATAATAGTATTGATGATTATGTAGCGAGAATGAATGAGAACGAAGGCGAACATCTCAAAGCTTTTGGATTATTTTTAGAAAAGAACAATTTGATTGGGCTTTTAAGAGGTAAAAATTGGGCTTCATTTGCTTTAAAGTACAATGGTCCAGCCTACAAAACCAATAAATACGATGAAAAACTTGCAAGAGCTTATGCAAAATATGCGTGATATTTTTTTGTTTCAGGTTTAAAGTTTCATGTTGTTTAATCGCAAGAGGTAAGTTCTTTTTTAAGCGGGTTAGAAAGGAACGTGTGAAGTTTGGGGGCTTTGCGTTTCTGATAGTATCAGGATTGCGTCTTGCGGTTAACCTGAAACTTGAAACAAAAAGTTATAATTTGAGACAAAAAGAAAACCCGACGAAACTCTCGTCGGGTTTTATATTTAAACTAAGAAAGAAATTATCTTAAGCTTGCTCCAAGTTCAGTTTCAAAAGTCTGCTGTAATTTAGACATGATTTTATCAATCTGAGCATCGGTTAAGGTTTTCGTATTATCTTGAATAGTAAAACTTAAAGCATATGATTTTTTTCCTTCCGGTAATTTGTTGCCTTGATAAACATCAAATAGATTAATGTCTTTTAGAAGCGTTTTCTCCGTTTGTTTCGCTAGGTTGAAAATGCTTTCGTAAGTCGTTTTTTCATCGATTAATAAAGCTAAATCTCTGCGAACTTCCGGATATTTAGGGATTTCAGTATACTTAATTTTTCCTGTAATGATTTTTAAAACCAAATCCCAGTTAAAATCTGCGTAATAAACATCTTGTTTGATGCCGAAATGCTTTAAAATAGGTTTTTTAATAACACCCATTTCAACTAAAACATCATTGTTGTAAGTAATTGCAGTTCCTTCAGAATAAACATCAGATTGAACTGGTGCATTCGAAATCTTTTCAATTCCTAAACGAGATAGAATAGCTTTCACATATCCTTTCAATAAGAAGAAATCTGTTGTTTTCTGCGGACTTGTCCAGCTTTCTTTGTTTCTGTTCCCAGAAACTAGTAAAGAAAGGTGTTTATGCTCTTCGTATCCGTTTAAATACTTGTGATATGTTTTTCCGAATTCAAATAATTTTAAATCCGAATTTTTTCTATTGATGTTGTATGAAACCGCTTCTAAACCAGAAAACAATAAAGACTGGCGAAGTGTTGCTAAGTCACTGCTCAACGGATTCAGCATTGATACATTATGCTCCTCTTTTAATGAAGCAGATAATTTTGCATAAGCTGCAGTTGTCAACGAATTGGCCATCATTTCTTGGAAGCCTTGAGAATTCAATTGAGAAGCAATTACGTTTTGTACTTTGTAATCTTCTGTTCTTGGTGAATTGGCTACAGTAGCATTAAATTTTTTAGAGAAATTAATGTTGTTGTAACCGTAAACTCTCAGGATTTCTTCGATTACATCAATTTCACGCTGAACATCTACACGATAAGCAGGAATTGTTAAACCTAAACCAGAATCAGAAACGCTATTTACTTTAATGTCTAAAGAAACAAGAATCTTTTTGATAGTGTCTTTCGAAATTTCCTGTCCGATGATTTTAGAAACATGGCTGAAATTCAATAAAACAGAGAAATCTTCCACTTTTTTAGGATAAACCTCCACAACATCAGAAGTGATTTTTCCACCAGCCACTTCTTGAATTAAAAGTGCTGCACGTTTTAAAGCGTATTCTGTTATAGTTGGATCAATTCCTCTTTCAAATCTAAAAGAAGCATCGGTGCTTAATTGATGTCTTTTGGCTGTTTTACGAATGCTTACTGGGTCAAAATAAGCACTTTCTAAGAAGATAGAGGTTGTTCCTTCAGAAACTCCAGATTTTTTACCTCCAAAAACTCCAGCAATGCATAGTGGGCCTTTTTCGTCGCAAATCATTAAGTCCTCCTTATGAAGTGTTCTTTCAACATCGTCAAGAGTTACAAATTTAGTTCCTTCTTCAACCGTTTTTACAATAATTTTTCCGTTGATTTTTGCGGCGTCAAAAGCGTGCAAAGGTTGCCCTAATTCGTGTAATACATAATTAGTAACGTCAACAATATTATTTTTTGGAGTTAACCCAATAGCTTTTAAGCGATCTTGCAGCCAGCTTGGAGATTCGTGAACAGAAATTCCAGAAATCGTTACACCGCAATATCTTGGAGCTAGATGAGTATCTTCTACATTTACATCAATTTTTAGTGTACGCATATCCACTCTAAAATTGCTTACAGATGGTGTAATCAATTCTATGTTTACGCCACGTTGCAACATTCCCGCTCTTAAATCACGTGCAGTTCCGAAATGGCTCATCGCATCGGCACGGTTTGGCGTTAATCCGATTTCGAAAACCTCATCATTTGCAATTTGAAAAACTTCAGAAGCAGGAGTTCCAGGAACTAAATCTTCTGCCAAAACCATAATTCCGTCATGGCTCGTTCCCAAACCTAATTCATCTTCAGCACAGATCATTCCGTGGCTTTCCTGTCCGCGGATTTTTCCTTTTTTAATGGTAAACTCTGCACCTTCTTTATCGTATAAAACGGTTCCGATGGTAGCAACTGGTACTTTTTGTCCTGCAGCCACGTTTGCAGCACCACATACAATTTGTACAGGAGCTTCTAAACCAATATTAACTGTAGTAACTTTCAATCTATCAGCATCAGGATGTTTTTCGCATGTTAGAACGTGCCCAACAACAACGCCCGCTAAACCTCCTTTTATTGATTCATATTTTTCGACAACTTCAACCTCTAAACCTAAATCTGTTAGTAATTCAGAAGTCTGCTCAGATGTCCAATCTGTTTTAATAAATTGTTTTAACCAGTTGTAAGATATTTTCATTGTAGTTCTTTAATTCTTTGTATGAGGTTACAAATATAAGGATTGCGCGTTGGAGTAGGAAAAAATTGAGCAGTTTTTTCTACTTGTTTTTAATTGACCGAAAAATGCTGCTTACTAATTATTTAGCAATTTATGAATTAAAATTTTGATAAATGATTATTATAAAAGTCTAAAAAAACTGAATGTGTAATTTTTGTGCTACAAGATGAATGAAAAGTGCTATTCTATTTCTTTTTATGAAACTAAATTTGGAATAAATCAAAAAAAGAATATTATGAGTACTGCAGTAAAAAGACCTGAATTTAAGGCAAAATACGATAACTATATTGGTGGAAAATTTGTTGCGCCAATTACAGGAGAATACTTTGATGTAGTTTCTCCTATTGATGGAAAAGTATTTACAAAAGCAGCACATTCTGGTAAAGAAGATCTTGAATTGGCTGTTGATACTGCTTATGAAGCATTTAAAACATGGGGAAAAACTTCTGTAACCGAAAGAAGTATTTTGCTAAATAAGATTGCACAAAAAATTGAAGACAATTTAGAATATATCGCAGCAGTTGAAACAGTAGACAACGGAAAGCCAATTCGTGAAACGCTTGCTGCTGATATTCCGCTGGCAATTGATCACTTTAGATATTTTGCAGGTGTAATTCGTGCAGAAGAAAGTGCGATTTCTGAACTAGATTCACAGACGGTTTCAATTGCGTTAAGCGAACCTCTAGGTGTTGTCGCACAGATTATTCCGTGGAATTTCCCGATTTTAATGGCAGTCTGGAAAATTGCTCCAGCTCTTGCGGCAGGAAATACAATTGTATTAAAACCAGCCGAAAGCACGCCAATTTCTATTATGGTTTTAATGGAATTAATTGGTGACATTCTTCCTCCTGGAGTTTTAAATATTGTAAACGGATTTGGAGCCGAACTAGGTCGTCCGTTAGTAACCAATAAAAAAGTTTCGAAAGCAGCATTTACTGGTTCTACCACGACAGGACGTTTGGTAATGCAATATGCTACAGAAAATATTATTCCAGTTACTTTAGAATTGGGCGGGAAATCACCAAATATATTCTTCCCTTCGGTAGCAGATCACGACGATGATTTCTTTGACAAAGCCGTAGAAGGTGCGGTGTTATTTGCCTTAAATCAAGGTGAAATCTGTACTTGTCCTTCTAGATTATTAATTCACGAAGATATTTACGACAAGTTTATAAAAAAAGTAATCGAAAGAACTGAAGCGATTATAGCTGGAAATCCGCTAGATAAATCTACTATGATTGGTGCTCAGACTTCAATCGTTCAAAAAGAGAAAATTATGTCCTATATCAAATTAGGAAAAGAAGAAGGTGCAGAAGTATTGACTGGAGGTGATGAAAATAAATTGGGAGGAGATTTAGAAGGCGGTTATTACATTAAACCGACTTTATTTAAAGGTCACAACAAAATGAGAATTTTCCAAGAAGAGATTTTCGGGCCTGTTTTAGCGGTTACCACTTTTAAAACTACTGAAGAAGCTATCGAAATTGCCAACGATACCATGTATGGTTTAGGTGCAGGTGTTTGGACAAGAGATGCGCACGAAATTTATCAAGTTCCGAGAGCAATTCAGTCAGGTCGTGTTTGGATTAATCAATATCATTCTTATCCAGCTGGCGCTCCATTTGGAGGTTACAAGCAGTCTGGAATTGGTCGTGAAAACCATAAAATGATGCTGAGCCAGTATCGTCAAACCAAAAATATGCTGATTTCTTATGACAAAAAGAAATTAGGATTCTTCTAAAGAGAATATAAACTTGAGAATAGAAAGCCAAAAAGGTTTTCTATTCTCTTAAAACAATAGAATTATGCTTCCAAAAACAATGAAAGCTGCGGTCGTTAGAGAATTTGGTTCTCTTCTGCAAATCGAAGAAGTCGAAGTAAAACGCCCAGGTAGAAATGAAATTCTTGTAAAAGTAATTGCAAGCGGAGTGTGCCACACCGATTTACATGCTGTAGAAGGCGATTGGCCAGTTAAACCTAAAATGCCTTTAATTCCTGGACATGAAGCTGTTGGCTATGTTGTTGCAGTTGGGCAAGATGTAAAAAACGTAAAAGAAGGAGATGCTGTTGGTGTGCCATGGCTGTATAGCGCGTGCGGTGGCTGTGATCACTGCATTACAGGTTGGGAAACTTTATGCGAAAGTCAGCAGAATGGCGGTTATAGTGTGGATGGAGGATTTGCAGAGTATGTAATTGCAGATGCCAGATATGTTGGGATTTTACCTTCTAATGTGAATTTTATAGAAATGGCTCCAATTTTATGCGCTGGCGTTACAGTTTACAAAGGATTGAAGGAAACTGAGGTGAAACCTGGCGAATGGGTTGCAATTTCTGGTATTGGAGGTTTAGGACACGTTGCAGTGCAATATGCAAAAGCTATGGGGATGAATGTAGCGGCAATTGATATTGGAGATGATAAATTGGAACTGGCAAAAAAATTAGGTGCCGATTTGGTGGTGAATGCAAAAAATCAAAATCCTGGAGAATTCTTAAAGAAAGAAGTCGGTGGAATGCATGGGGCATTGGTTACCGCAGTTTCTCCAATTGCTTTTAAGCAGGGGCTTGAAACATTGAGAAGAAAAGGTACAATGGCATTAAACGGACTTCCTCCAGGTAATTTTGATTTATCTATTTTCGATACTGTTTTAAATAGAATCACTATAAGAGGTTCTATTGTTGGAACTCGAAAAGACATGAAAGAAGCGATTGAATTTGCCGTTGACGGAAAAGTCAAAGCTACTGTAACGCCTACAAAATTGGAAGACATTAATAATGTTTTTGACAAAATGAAAAAAGGTGAAATAGAAGGTAGAGTTGTACTTGATATAGCACAATCATAAATAGGTGGTTTATGTTGAAGCAGTAAATTCTTAATTGAGTTTGCTGCTTTTTTTAATTTTGAAAGCGATGATTAAACGAATTGATGCCACAGAAAAAGCTATAGAGCTAATAAAAGTTCTAAAAGAAAAACACGGAGACCTCATGTTTTATCAAGCGGGCGGATGCTGTGAGGGTACACAGCCGCAATGTTTTGAAAAAGGCGGTTATTATCAGCGAACTGGAGATGTTTGCATTGGTACTGTTGAAGACACCGAATTTTGGGTCGATAAAGATTTATTCGAATATTGGAAACATGCTCATTTTACTTTGACTGTAATTGATGCATTCGGAGTAGGAGGTTTTTCATTAGAAACTCCTTTAAAGAAAACATTTCAAATTGAATACAGAATTTTCACTCCAGAAGAAGAGCTGAATTTAGAGCCGATTACAAGGATTGAATGAGTTTATTTTTGTTTCAAGTTTCAAGTTTCAAGTTTCAGGTTGAAAAACTTAGAACCTTAGCATCTTAGTAGCTTAGCACCTTTAATTTATATAAAGCAACTGATACTGTTTTGGTGTGATCCCTTCATATTTTTTAAATAATCTGATAAAGTAATTGGCATCTTCAAAGCCAGCTAAATAACAAACTTCGTTGATTTGCAATGTTGGATTCTTCAAAAGGTTTTTGGCACATTTTATTTTTTCATTCAGGATATACTCTATCGGACTCATTCCGAGTTCGCGCTTAAAGAAACGATAAAAAGAAGTGGTGCTCATACACGCTTTTTCGCTCAGTGATTTTAAACTTATATCTTCTTTCAGATTTTTTTTGATGTATTCTGTGACTTCTTTTATTGGATTATTTGCGTCTAAAAAACTTCCTTCGTCGATAGATTTTACTGTTTGCGTCTGAATAATTCTAATCAGCAGTTCTTTTAATGTCAGATCGGCAAAAATATCTTTAGTAATCGATGTGCTCATGCATTCTTTTATGAGTTTGTTGATTGTGGCTGCCATTTCGATATTATTATAAAAGAAATAATTTTGATAGTTTAACTGCCAATACATATTGCTTCCTTCTTTAGGATATTGCTCATTTAAGAAGTTTAATATTTCAGCAATTTTATCCTGATCAATAGCCAATGCCAGACACTGTGTAGGGTTGCTTTTTGAAGCTTCAGGAAAATCAATTTTCATTTCCACGTTTGAAGGCACAATGACTGTTTCGCCTGGAAGGTAGACAAATTCTGGATCATCAAAAAGATGCATGATTTTTTTGCCTCTCAGCATACTGGTGACCACCAGATCATTAAATTTCAAAGGAACTTTTTGAGTCGATTCGTAGGTTTCAAATAGATTTAATTCACAATGATTCAAATTGTAAATAGTTCTGTTTTCTACAAGAGTTTTTAATGATTTCTCTTGAGATAATTGAAGCGGACTGACTAAAAATCTTTGATTGTTCATTAAATTTAATTTTAGGTGAAGACTTTAAATTTAATGAAAATAAAAATATAAACGGCAGATTTAACGTTTTGTTAAATCAGTTCTTCTATATGTTTTTTAATATTTTCAGATATTTTTCTTGTAGGAAGATCATTTTCATCATTTCCAAACGGATCTTCAATTTCTTCGGCAATTAGCTCTAAGCTCGCTAATACATAAAATATGAAAACCACTACAGGAGCTACCAGATAACCAAGACTTACAGAATATCCAAACGGAAGCGTCATGGTGTAAAAGAAGATGAATTTCTTTATAAAAGCGCTATAAGAGTAGGGAATAGGAGTGTTCTTGATGCGTTCGCAAGCGCCACAGACGTCTGTAAAAGCAACTAATTCATCGTTTAGAGTAATGAGCTGCTCTCCTGTTATTTTTCCTGCATCATACAAATCATTGATTTTATGATACATTATTCTTTTCAACTGATTTGGCTTGTGTTTGTGATGGTCAATTTCTAGATCAACATCTTCAAAAAGCTGTTTGCTAGTGTCCTCATCTTTTAAATGCTGATGCAGAATATCAGCATACATTGGAATAAATTTTCTAAAAAACTTTCTATCATTTTCATCTTTTAAAATAGCTGAAAGTTTTATGGCTAGATTACGGCTGTTGTTTACTAATCCGCCCCAAAGTTTTCGGCCTTCCCACCATCTGTCATAAGCAGTATTGGTTCTAAAAACAAGCAAAAGCGAAATAACGAATCCAAGCATTCCGTGCATGATTGGAATGTTATGGATATAATCGTTTTTGGTTACTTTAAAATACTGAAGTTCAAGATAGCATACAATGGTGGCATAGATTCCAATTGCAATCATAATCGTAAACAGTTTTCGAACAGTATCCGATTTATGAAAATGAAAAATAAACGTAAACCAGTCTTTGGTGTTGTATGTAATCATTGAAGCTTGTTTTGAAACAAATTTAAAGTAAAAAAATATTCTGTTGGAAGTAAATTATAAAAATATTTCTAACACATAGAATCATAGTTTTGCTAATGTTTAAAGGCGTTTCACTTACATAAAGACATATAGCTATGTTTTTTTAAGTAAGTGAAACGCCTTTTTTTAAAGTTCTAAGACTATGTTTCTATGTGTTGAAATTATTTACAGGTAAGTGAATTAAAAATTAATATTGCCAGCCAATTCTTTTAAAGCAATTTCAGATAATTTTGCTTCGTACTGTGCATTGCTGTAACGTACTTTTGCATTTACATAATTCAGCTGGGCAGTTCTAAAATCAAGCGTTGTAATGGTCCCGATTTTAAATTTATCCAACGTAATTTCTAAGTTCTGTCTTGCAATAGCCTCATTATTTTCTTCTAAATTAATTAATTCTAGATTGGTTAAATACGTTTGGAAAGCGGTGCTTAATTGAGTGTTTAAAACCGTGTTTTGCTGTTCGATAGCAATCTGTGAATTTTCAATCTGCAATTTGGCTACTTTTTCATTTCGATGCTGATTGAAACCATCAAATATGTTCATAGAGGCATTAAAGCCATAATTTAAACCTCTTGAAGAAGTCTCACTGGTAAAACCTAAACTAGATTGGCTTTCAGAAAAATTATATCCTGAAGTAAGCCTTAAAGTAGGATAGCGGTCTGCTTTTACTTGTTTCAGCTGTAATTCGGCTATACGTTTATTGATGATTTGCGTTTCTAGACCTGGATTTTGTTTTTGAGCTAAATCCATTAAATCGGCCAAAACCAATTTATTGTCCACTTTAACTTCATCTGTAACCTTGAAATCAATTTTTGGATCGCGAGCCAAATGCTGATTCAATAAAATTTTACCATTAGCGTAGGCTTCTTTTTGTCTCAATAAAGCAACTTGGTCTGAGTTTAAATCAACCTGTGCGTTTAAAACCTCCAACTTTGAAGCTTTACCAATGCTGAAACGGTTTTTAGCCAAAGTTAATCTTTGGTTTGAAATTACAATTGTAGTGTCCAATGCCGCCAATTGCTGTTGCATTTGCACTAAATCATAATAAGCAGAATTTACTTGAGCAATTTTGACTAAGATGGTTCTTTTTAATTCTGCATCGCCAAGTTTCTGAAGTTCTTTCAGCTGATCTAGTTTTGCGAACATTTTCATTCCGTCAAAAACAGTCCAGCCTAAACTAACACCATAAGTTAAGCTATTGTTTTTAGCATTATCCAACGAAGTAGATGTTCCATCTTGACGTGTCTGAGATGAATTCATAATACTATTGTTGTCGGTAACAGATGCTGTAGCTGTTGGCAGCATTCCAGCATTTCCTATTGTTACGTTTGTTTCGTTTATTTTGGAATTGTTTTTAGCAATTTTAATTTCAAAATTATTGTCCAAGGCTATAGTCATAGCTTGCTCAATAGTAAGAACTTCCTGTGCCTTTGACTGGAAAGTGCAAAGGAAAAGGGTAAGGACTATACAGTATATTTTTTTGATATTCATATTCGTTTTCTTTAACCAAAAATCGTTTTTTTTTTTTGGTTTCTATTTAATGCTGTCTCTTTCGTATTCGTCAATATGGTCAAACTCAGGATAATGTTTTCTTGCTTTAGACCACATAAAATAAATGGCAGGAATTACAAAAAGCGTTAACGCCAATGAGAAAATAGTTCCCCCCACAATTACAACTCCCATACCAATTCTACTCGTAGATGCAGCTCCAAGCGACATTGCAATAGGAAGCGCTCCTAATGCAATAGCTAAACTCGTCATTAAAATTGGACGTAAACGCGCTTCTGAAGCTTCTAAAATAGCCTCTAGTTTAGGTTTGCCTTGTTCTCTCAACTGATTGGCAAATTCTACAATCAAAATACCGTTTTTGGTTACTAGACCAATCAGCATTACCGTACCAATTTGGCTAAAAATATTCCATGTTTGGTTGAATAGCCAAAGCGAGAATAATGCTCCAGCAACCGCCATTGGAACCGTTAGAATGATAATAAATGGATCAATAAAACTTTCAAATTGTGCGGCAAGAATTAAGAAGATTAATAATAAAGCCAATCCGAACGCGAAAGAAGTATTAGAACTACTTTCTACGAAATCTCGCGATTCTCCACTTAAATCGGTTGTAAAACTTTCATCCAAAACTTTTGCTTTAATTCTATCCATTTCCTGAATACCATCGCTGATACTTTTTCCTGGAGCTAAACCAGCCGAAACAGTTGCCGACATGTAACGGTTGTTGTGGAATAATTGCGGAGGATTACTTTGCTCGTAAACTTTCACAACGTTATCCATCTGAATCAATTCGCCTTTTCTGTTTTTTACAAACATAGAAGTCAAGTCTAGAGGTTTAGATCTGTCTTTTTGGTCAAATTGTCCAATTACTTGATATTGTTTTCCGTTTTTAATGAAATATCCAAAACGCTGTCCGCTTAAAGAAAGTTGTAAAGTTTGCGCAATATCTAGAATCGAGATTCCTAGACTTTCAGCTTTTTCACGGTCAATTGTAACATTGATTTCAGGTTTATTAAATTTCAAGTTTACATCTGTCGTAGAAAACACATCACTTTTATTTACCTCATTCATAAAAAGAGGAATTTTTTCTCTTAATCTATCAAAATTGGGAGCTTGAATAATGTATTGAATCGGTAAACCTCCACGTCTGTTTACAGCAATTGTAGGCTGTTGAATTACAGCAGTTTTAGCATCTGGATAATTCTTTGTCCATTTTGTTAATTTATCAGCGATTTCTTTTTGAGATACAGTTCTTTCGTCAGGTTCTTTTAATGAAAGCCTTATAAAACCAGTATTGGTTGCAGAAGCTCCAAAACCTGGTGCAGTAATAACCAAACTTACTTTTTTCTCAGGAATAGAATCGTCTACTAATTTTGAAATTTCCTGCATAAAGCGGTCTGTATATTCGTATGAAGATCCTTCAGGAGTTGTCATACGCATAGTAACAGAACTTCTATCATCGTAAGGAGCTGTTTCTTTTGGAAGAATAGTAAAGAATAAATAAATCAATCCGAAACAAGCAATAAGAATAGGGAAGCTAATCCATTTTCTTTCCATAAATTTTGAAAGTGCCTCAGCATAACTGCTGTTCATTTTTTCAAAAAAAGGTTCTGTTTTAATATAGAATTTTGATTTTTTCTGTTCCCCGCCTTTCATTAAATAAGCGTTCAGCATTGGAGTTAAAGTCAGCGAAACGAATGCAGAGATTAATACTGCGGCACCAATTACGACTCCAAATTCCCTAAATAATCGTCCGACGAAACCTTCAAGGAAGATTACGGGTAAAAATACCGCGGCCAATGTTACCGAAATCGAAATTACGGCATAAAAAATCTCGTTAGAACCTTTAATAGCAGCCTCAATTGGCGACATTCCTTCTTCGACTTTTTTGAATATATTTTCGGTTACAACAATACCGTCATCTACCACAAGTCCTGTTGCCAGTACAATTGCCAACAATGTTAATACGTTGATAGAGAAACCAAATAACCACATGATGAAGAATGTAGCAATTAAAGAAACTGGAATGTCAATTAAAGGCCTAAAAGCAATTGCCCAATCTCTAAAGAATAAATAGATAATGATAATTACCAGTATTACTGAAATTCCTAATGTTTCAGCAACCTCTAATACCGATTTTTTTACGAAAATGGTATTATCAAGCGCAATATTTAATTTGATGTCTTTTGGAAGATCCTTTTTTAAGGCTTCATATTTTTTATAAAACTCTTTCGAAATATCCAGATAGTTTGCCCCAGGCATTGGTACGATTGCTAAACCAATCATTGGCAAACCAGACTGGCTTAACTTGGTTTCGATATTTTCTGGACCTAATTCAGCACCTCCAACATCACTTAAACGAACAATCTTATCTCCGTCTGTTCGAATAATGATGTTGTTGAATTCTTCTGCCTTAGAAAGATTTCCGATAGTTTTTACAGTAAGTTCGGTATTGTTACCTGTTAATTTTCCTGATGGAAGTTCAACATTCTGAGAATTTAATGCAGTACGCACATCAGAAACGGTGCAGCCGTACGCTGTAAGTTTTACAGGATCTATCCACAAACGCATTGCATAACGTTTCTGTCCCCAAATCTGGACACCACTCACACCGGGAATAGTTTCTAAACGCTGAGAAATAACATTTTCTGCGTAATCACTTAATTCTAAAGAATTTCTACTGTCACTTTGAACAGTCATCGAAATAATAGCATCGCTATCAGCATCTGCTTTTGATACAACTGGCGGTGCGTCTATATCTTGAGGAAGATTTCTAATTGCTTGCGAAACTTTGTCACGAACATCATTTGCTGCTTCTTCAAGATCTTTGTCTAGATTAAATTCGATCGTGATATTGCTGCTTCCTTGGTTGCTCGATGATGTGATATTTCTAATTCCGTCAATTGCATTTACCGCTTTTTCAAGAGGTTCAGTAATTTGCGATTCGATAATATCGGCATTGGCACCAGTATAGTTGGTACGAATAGATACCTGAGCAGGGTCGATAGAAGGGAACTCTCTAACGCCCAAAAAAGTATAGCCAATAAAACCGAATAATATAATTAATAGATTCAGTACTATAGTTAAAACAGGTCTTCTTATACTTGTAGTTGATAAACTCATTTGTGATTGTAGATTTTAGAGTTTAGATTATTGAATGTGTTTATGTTTTCACAACTCATAATTCAAAACTTATAACTCGTAACTTTAAAATTATTTTACTTTAACCTTAATTGGAGCTTCATCTTTTAAAGACATTACACCGCTTGTAATTAAAGTATCTCCAGGCTTTAGTCCAGCTAAAATTAAAATTGAAGAATCTGTTCTTGTTGTTGCATCAACCATTACTTCTTTCGCTTGTCCATTATTGGCGATATATACTTTTTTACCATCTTGAATAGGTACAATAGCTTGAGAAGGAACAACTATAGCGTCTTTGATAATATTTAAAGGTAATTTTATATCTGCAAAAGTTCCAGGGAAAAGTTTTCCATCGATATTATCAGCAAGAGCACGAATTTGAAGCGTACGTGTTGCAACGGCAACTTCTGGTTCGATTGCATAAATTTTTGCATTGTATGTTTTGTCTGATCCAGAAACTTTAAAATCGATTACTGATCCAGATTTTACTTCTGCTGCATATTTTTCTGGAATAGAAAAAGTAATTTTTAATTTACTAGTATTTACCAGTTTTGCTACTAAAACAGTTGGTGTGATGTAAGTTCCTGGAGAAATATTGCGCAAACCGATTTTTCCAGAAAACGGTGCTCTCACAGATGTTTTAGAAATTTGTGCTCTAATTAATTGGCTTTGAGCCTGAGCAGAAGCAAGATCAGCTTTTGCAACATCTGCTTCTTCTTGGCTGATTGCTTCTTTTTGCAATAGCAATTTCGCTCTTCTTGCATTTTCGGCTGCCAAATCTTCTCTTGTTAGCGCTTGTCTTAACTGCGCTTTTAGTTCAATATCATTTACTTTAAGAAGAACTTGTCCTTTTGTAACATTGCTGCCTTCGTTAAAAAATATACCTTCCACAATTCCCGAAACCTCACTATGAATTTCTACTTGCTCATTTGCTTCAATAGATCCGGACAATGCTAAATTATTGTCAAAAGTAGAAGTCTTTATTATGATTCCATTAACTGTTGTTGGAGATTTTTTGTCATTAAATTTTTTTGAGTCTTCGTTTTTACCCTTGTTTGAAATAATTCTGTAGGTAACAAAGCCACCAATAGCAACAATTAAAAGGGTGTAAATGAGATGTTTTAGTTTCATAAAAAAGAGGTGAATATAGATTTTAGGTTTTGTGTTTTTAGTATGCTTACAAATTTAACTTTTTGCTATGAAATCGAAAGCCGTTGGCTTTTATTTAACATTTGTATGTACAAAGGTTTGCATTTAGACTTCGTGCAGCCAAAAAGGTTTAATTAAAGGTTAGTTTTTTTTGAAAAAATAAACAAAATCAATCAAAAAGTATCTTCTGAGATTTCTAGAAAGTCAGACTGCTTCTAGGTTGAGAGAAAATTTTCACAATTTATCTGATTTTTTTTGCACTTTATCGATTTTATTTGTAACATTGATATGTTAAACAAAATGGTGGAATTTTAACAGAACGTTATGAGAATAGGTTGCGTTATTGTTAAAATATGAAAATAGAAGTTGTTTTTTTTGGTTTTTACTACAAATAGGGAGATTATAGTATTAACAAGTGTTTATTCTTTGGTGTTTAAATAATAAAAAAAATGATTTTATGAAGAAAAAATTACTTCTAAGTTTATGGTTCACATTTTTACTTGCTGCAATTGGCTATTTGTTTTGGCAGAATGAATTTAAATATAGTCTTCCAACTCCAATTCCAAAGAATTACCGCTCTATTGCAATGGGATCTAAGATTGAAATTGGTCCGTGCTGCGCATTTGACAATAAACCTATTTTTATTCATTTCTTTAATCCCGAATGTCCTTGTTCGCGATTCAATGTGCCACATGTAAGCGATTTAATTAAAAAGTACGGAGATCAGGTTAATTTTAAAATTGTTGTTTTAAACAAACAAAAGAACTTTACCATAGCTGAAATCCAGCAAAAGTTTGATGCAAAAATTCCCGTTTATTTTGATGAAGCAATTGCAAAAAAATGTGGTGTTTTTTCAACTCCACAAGCAGTTTTATTAGATCAGTCACATAATTTGTATTACAGAGGCAATTACAATAAAACCAGATATTGTACAGATGCACAAAGTAATTATGCTCAAATGGCGATAGATTCTCTTCTTAGCCAAAAGGAGAATCCTTCTTTTAATGCTTTAGCTCTAAAAGCTTATGGATGTTCATTGCCAAAATGTACTAAATAACTATTTCCAAAACCCAAAAACTAAAACCTATGAAAACAAAAGCTAGCTTAAACGAACAAGATTATCTGCATAATTTTATGTCTACCATGACACAAAAATCAGATACGATTATTAATTATGTACTTGCAGTATATTTTCTTCTTGGCATCGGACTTTCTTTTAAATATGACACTTTCGAAATTGGTGTTGGTGTTGGAACGCTAAATCTTCTTTTGTATTACTCGGCAAAATTTTTCATGAAAAACTCTAAATTTTACCAGTATGTCTTGTCTATTGTTCTAGCTATATTTATGGCGCAGTATATTTACCAGATGCACGGAATGTTTGAAATGCATTTTACAGTATTTATTGCCAGCACGATTTTGATTATTTATCAGAACTGGAAACTTCAAATTCCGCTAACTTTATTAGTTGTGCTTCACCACGCAGGATTGGCATATTTGCAAAACTACATTTATAATGATGCCAATGGACTTCAGGTATATTTTTCGCAGGTAAATTTTGATCTGGAAACTTTGATTATTCATACCGTTCTAGCAGCTGTTGTATTTTTAATGAATGGCTATTGGGCGTATTATTTTAAAGAGCATAGTGAAAATCATATTTCAAAAATTTCAGATGAGTATGAGTTAGAAAACATGAAACTAGCTTCAGCAAAATACAGCTCAATGTCGGCTACAAAAGATTATAATGATTTTATTCATAGAACAACATTAGATCTAAAATTGCCTGTAAATTCAGTTTTAAAACTAATTGATGTTTCAAAAGGACATACAGACAATGATAAATTGCTTACTTATCTTGAAATGATGAGAGAAAGCGCCAAAAAGATTGACGATTTAGTTAATGATATTCATGTAAAATCGACAAATAGCAAGAGTTAGAATTTAAACCAAGCCCCAAAAACAAAACTAATATTTTTTAAACCAATTGTATGTTTAAGTATGATTTACCAACTGCAGTCCCTACGCTGCATAATCTTAAAAAAATAATTGAAGATTTTTTGAATGAAAGCATAACATTAGATTCGATTGAAAAAATTAAAGTCCAGTCTGATTTTGAAATAGAGGTAAGAGAGATTTTTAAAAATTACCAAACGAGTTCGCATGTTTACGATCTAGATTTTCAATATAAAAAGCTAATTCAGATTATGAACGATATTCGCCAGCTTAATCTTGCGGTTAATAATGAGATTCCAGAATGGCTGGAAAATGAGCTGGGAACAGTTTTTCGCAAAATCAGAAATATTCTCCTTGTCTTGGAGATCGAGTCAAATTAAAAATGGTTTAAAGGATTCATTTTATACTTATTGAATTGTAAATTAATTTAAATGTAAAATTTATGGATACCAGATTGCACCGTCCGACACCTTCTGATAGAGAAGTGGACTGGAATAAGAATAAAGTATTGCTAAGTAAAACAGATAAAAAGGGAACCATTTTATATGCTAATGAAGACTTTATAGATGTTTCTGGTTATGATGAATTTGAACTTGTCGGCCAGCCTCATAATATAGTTCGCCATCCAGATATGCCAAAGGTCATTTTTAAATTCTTATGGGACAGTATTAAATCTAGCGAAAATATTCATGTTATTATAAAGAACATGGCTAAAACTGGACGTTATTACTGGGTTGTAACCGATTTTAAAATCATTGCAGATACAGACGGTGAAATTGTAGGTTTCTTTGGCACCAGAAAATCGGTTCCGAATGATATTATTGTAAAATTTATCGAGCCATTGTACAAGAAACTTCTACAGATTGAAGAAACCAGCGGTATGCACGCTTCTGAAGAATATCTGGTTGGTTTTCTAGAAGAAAGAAAGAAAACCTACATGGAATATATCGATCATTTGATTGCAACAGGAAAAGACGATAAAAACAAGATAAGCAAAGGCTTATTTAGCGGTCTTTTTGAAAAAAAGAATGATGTTAAAAAGAAATAATAAACTATATACTTCATTGTGTCTGATAAAATATTCATCCCCTTTAAATTTGTCCCCCAGCAAAACTAAATCACCTGAATGATAAATTAAGACGCAATGGAGTTTTTTTAAGTTGCTAAGATGCTTAGCTTCTAAGTTGCTAAGTTTTAAAGCTCAAAGATTTTAAGTTTAAAATCTTTGAGCTTTTTTAGTATTTTAGAGGGGAGGATATAAACCTTAGCACCTTAGAAGCTTAGCACCTCAGTTAACTAATATAGTTCCAAATATTCTTTTTCTTAGTCAACTCTATGAAAATCGCTCTCAGAATTGCATTTTCTGGTTTTTGAAGTGCAGAATCTTCTTTTAAAATTTTCATTGCATAATTTCTGGCCAAAGAAAGAATTTCTCTGTCTTTTACAATATCTGCAATTTGAAGGTTTAAAACACCGCTTTGCTGTGTTCCCATTAAGTCGCCAGGACCGCGTAGTTTAAGGTCAACCTCGGCAATTTCGAAGCCATCATTGGTCTGAACCATAGTCTCCATTCTGGTTTTACTGTCAGAACTCAATTTATGTCCAGTCATTAAGATGCAATAACTCTGTTCGGCACCACGACCCACACGTCCGCGCAGCTGATGCAATTGCGAGAGTCCAAATCTTTCGGCACTTTCTATAATCATTACACTGGCGTTTGGTACGTTTACACCAACTTCAATTACGGTTGTCGCCACCATGATATTGGTTTTTCCTTCAGAGAAGCGCTTCATTTCAGAATCCTTATCGGCTGGTTTCATTTTTCCATGAAGAATAGAAATAGAATATTGCGGAAGCGGAAAGTCGCGAGAAATACTTTCGTAACCATCCATCAAATCTTTATAATCCATTTTCTCAGATTCCTGAATTAGCGGATACACGATATAAATCTGCCTTCCTTTTGCAATCTCATCACGAAGAAATTTCCAGACTTTTAATCTATTCGTGTCATAACGATGTACGGTCTGAATAGGTTTTCTTCCCGGCGGTAATTCGTCAATAACTGAAATATCCAAATCGCCATACAAACTCATTGCCAGCGTTCTCGGAATTGGAGTAGCAGTCATAACCAAAACATGTGGCGGAATATCATTTTTCTTCCACAGTTTAGATCTTTGCTCCACGCCAAAACGATGCTGTTCATCAATTACAGAAAGTCCTAGATTCTGGAATTTTACTTTATCTTCTAATAAAGCATGAGTTCCAATTAAAATTTTAAGTTCGCCGTTTTCTAGTTCTTCATGAATAATCTTTCTTTCTGAAGTTTTAGTAGAACCCGTTAAAATTCGAATATTGATATTTAGTGTTTTAGCAAATTCAGATAAACCAAGAAAATGTTGATTGGCTAAGATTTCTGTTGGCGCCATCAAACAAGCCTGAAAACCATTGTCTATTGCCAAAAGCATGCTCATAAACGCCACAATTGTTTTTCCAGAACCCACATCACCTTGAAGCAAACGATTCATTTGGGCATTACTTCCCATATCAGTTCTGATTTCTTTGATTACTCTTTTTTGAGCATTTGTTAAATCAAAAGGAAGATGATTTTTATAAAATTCATTAAAAAGTTCGCCCACTTTGTCAAATGGATGCCCTTTTATTTTATGTTTTCGAATGAGATTCTTTGTAATTAATTGCAGCTGAATAAAGAACAATTCTTCAAATTTCAGTCTGAATTGCGCTTTCGCTAAAATTTCAGCGCTTTTCGGAAAATGAATATTGAATAATGCGGCACGTTTCGGAATCAGCTTTAATTCTTCGATTAAAAATGGAGGGAAAGTTTCTGTAAACAATGCTTGTGTTTCCAGAAAAAGCTGTTCCATCAATTTATTAATCGTACGGTTGGAAATTCCTTTATTGGCCAAAGCTTCTGTCGATGGATAAACGGGCTGCATAGCCGAGCGTAAACTTCTTTCATGTTCGCTTAACAATTCAATTTCGGGATGCGCCATACTAAACTGGCTTCCGTACAACGAACATTTTCCAAAAATTACTAAAGGCTCATTGAGTTTTAAACTTTCGCGAATCCATTTATGTCCTTGAAACCAGTTCAAATCAATTTGTCCTGTATCATCAACAAAACTAGCCACAAGACGCTTTTTGTTTTTAGCAAATTCAACCGTTTTTATGTTGATGATTTTGCCGATAATCTGAACTTCAGAACCCGTATTCTGCAATTCGTTAATCTTATAATAACGCGTTCTGTCAATATATCGATTCGGAAAAAGGTTGACTAAATCTCCATATTTATGAATGCCCAATTCCTTGCGAAGCAGCTGTCCACGGCTCGGGCCAACACCTTTTAAGTATTCAATTGGAGTTTCAAGAAGATTATTAGACATTCGAAGATTAGATTTTATAGAAGCAAGATTAAAAGAGTCAAGAAGAAAGAAAAAAGATAATACTTTGCCTTTTTTCTTTCTTCTATATTCTTTTCTCTTTAAAAAGCGAAGATAGATTTTAATTAGGAATTTTGAAAATGATTTGTTGTTTTCAAGTGCTTGAATGTTAACTTATCGTAAAATTGTAAATTGAAGACGCAACCATTTTAAGAAAGTAAAATCTTAATAATAGTTAACCAACAAAAACTATAAAAATGAAGAAAATTGGACTTTTAATTGTATTGTTTATTTCGCTTGTTTCTTGCTCTAATGATGACAATGACAATAAACCAACCGAAAGTTATCACGGAAAATGGATTCTTACAGCAATGGGCAACAGTAATCCCGCAGTAAATTCGATTGATATTTTAGAATGGGAGGAATCGTATACTTTTAATTCTAATAATACATTCTCTAAAACCAGAAAGAGAGATGGTAAAATTACAACCATTTCAGGAACTTATTCTGTAGTAAAAACGACAGATCAAACTCAGTTTGAACTAAATTATACTGCAGAGAGCGATATAGTAGCATCTTGTACTTCTAAGACAAAAGAAAACTTATATATCATTAATAGTTTTGGAAATTTGTATGGAACGTGGAGTATATGCGATGGACCAAGACTAGTATATGAAAAAAAGAAATAATTTTTTGAATGCTTACTAATTCAGATTATTTGAGGCTCCGTTTCTGACGGAGCTTTTTTTTGGTGTCAGTATTATTTTATTAAATAAAGATAATTATTAGATTTGTTCAAACATTCAAATTATAAGCCTCAAATTATGATTAAAGAAGAAAAAGTCCCTTTTGAGACAATGGTATTTTCTGGTATTACATTCAAAGTAATTAACCGACACCAAGCTCACAATATTATTGGAGGTCTTACCGATTTCAACAATAATAAAATCTACGATGTTTTTGAAGATACATGGCGTTTTCCTGATTACGAAGAAAATCCAGTATTTCTATTAGCGGAAGAGGATGTAGAAATGGATCTGTTTGAGATGGATTTCAGTACCGAAGAACATCCAGATATTTTTATTTTAGGATTTATTTTCAGAGGAAATCTTACAGTTGCAAAGCTTATTAGTTCCTACGATACTGATAATTCGCCTGCTTTAATCGTTCTCGGAAAGACTACAACAGTCAATATTAACTTGTTCGGAAGCGTTCATTATTTGGGCGGTGGTCTGCAATGCGATACACTTGCTGGAGAATATAATCACGGTGAACTTTTTGTAAAAGGAGATCTTACCGCTTGGCTTGTTTATACTGATGATATGCTGTTTCATTTTGAGCGTTTTACAGATGTTCAGGCAATTATAAGCGCTGGCAGACCCGATATTTTAATTTGCAGTAATGTTCAAGATACTGACGGATCTGTTATAACTGTCGAGAATTATTTGCCTTCTACTCATAAACTTTCTGATATTGTTGATGATGCTTTCATAGAAAATTCAAGTTATGGCAATGAAATATTAGGCAATAACTATTTAGATGTTTTCAAAGAAGGACTTTCAATTTTAGATTACGATAAAAAAGAGAAATATTCGTATGATGATTTCCGTAATCAATTTATTAATATGGTCGAAATTTTGTCTGAAACTGACGAATTGAAAGAAAATGGGAAAATTGTTAGACATATTTCAGGAACGACTTATTTGTTTATTCCGTTTGATTATGAAGGGAAGAAATACAGCCAGATTTCAGAAGAAATTTCGAATGGTTTTAGCATCAGAATGCGTACTTTGTGGTGTCATGAAGATGAAGAAATTATGATTATTTTGGAATATCTTGATGAAAATGGAGATCCAAAATATCAATGGATGAATGACGAAAATGCCCAAGGAATTGAGTTTTTCTGTGTAAAACACGCCACATTAGAAACTTTTGAAATATTGACAGCAGAAGTAGTGGAAGAAAATGATGAAGATAAAAATGACGAATCGGAATATTCAGATTATACCAATAGATTTTCATTGGAAGAATATGCCTCTCAATTTGGCAATTACAAAGTGCCGGAAGATTTAGTAAAACTGTATGAATTTGAGCAGGAGTACGGCGTAGAAACCTATTCGGAATGTTTTGGACTTACCATAACTGATGATAAAACAGGTATAAAAACATGGTCTGAAGAAGAAGAATTTTATAATAGTTTTATCGAATTTGCAGGGGCAAACGGTTCAGGAAGCTCTTATGCTTATTGGATTATCGATAATGATTTGAATAAATGCCCGATTGTTGTTTTTGGAGATGAAGGCGGAGTTCATATTGTAGCAGAAAACACTCAAAAATTAATTCAGCTTTTAACATTAGACACCGAAATTTCTGTTGATTTTGATAAAGCCTACTTTTACCAAGACGAAGAATATTATGAAGAAAGTGAAAACAAAGAAGAGTTTCGCGAATGGGTTAAAGAAGAATTTAATTTAGACGCAATTGATTCTAATGAAGAAGCAGATAAAATTGTAGAAGAGGCACAGAGAAAGCACAAACAGAAATTCAATGATTTTTTAGTAAAATTTGATATTGAAATTAGTGAAGAAGAGGATGATGAATAGCAGTTTTTTATCTTTGAAGAAAAATTAGAAAAAATGAAAACACATTTAGCGCTTTTACGTGGAATAAATGTTTCTGGACATAATATGATGAAAATGGAAGCTTTGAAAGCAATGCTGGAGAATCTTGGATTTCAAAATGTAAGAACGTATTTGCAATCTGGAAACGTATTTGTAGATAGCGAAGAAGAGGCTTCAAAAGTTGGTTTTATGATCAAACAGGAAATCTTTAAAGTTTTTGGTCACGAAGTTCCTGTCGTTATGATTACCAAAGAAAACTTGGAATCGTGTTTTGCTAATAATCCGTTTTTGAAAGAGAAGGAAATTGATACCAAAAAACTTTATGTGGCTTTTGTTTCGACAACTTTAAAAAAAGAAAACATAAACGATTTAAAGATAAGCCAATTCAAACCAGATGAAGCTAGTATTGATGAAAACAGAATTTTTATAAAGTACGCTGTTGGAGCTGGAAAAACACGATTTGACCAAAAATATATCGAGAAAAAACTAAATGTAACAGCAACAATTCGAAACTGGAATACCGTTACGAACTTGCTTAAAATGTATGAAGAATAATGAAAAAGTATTTTTTTATAATGCTCTTTTTAGGGTTAAGCTCTGTGACTTTGGCTCAAGCCTCAAAGGCAGCTTCAGAAGATTTTAATGATTTTTTTAAGAAATTCAATGCAGATCCTAAATTTCAAGTTAGCAGAGTGATTTTTCCTTTAAAGTATAAGGCGAACAATGACGATTTTGAATTGATAGATTACACAATGACAAAAGAGAAATATAAAGTGCTGCATCTTAATAATAAAGCGGATGAAAAATATTTAAAACGCACATTATCAGTAAAGAAAAATAAAGCCACTTTAGAACAACGCGGACTTGATAACGGAATTTACATTGATTACATTTTTGAACTTAAAGATAATAAATGGTTCTTAAAGACTTTTGTCGATCAATCAACTTAATGGCTATTATTTTAAAATCATATTAGTTTGATTTTAAAATGTTTTTTTTGATGTAAATAGTATCTGCATTATGAAAAGCTCCTTTTTTCATTCCACCGCCAAAAGGCTGCATAAATTGAATATTTTGAACTTCGTAACCTTCTTTTTTTACAGGTTCATTTACCGCTAAAGTTGGCGCTTCGAATCCGAAAAACGTAAACTGACGGTACCTTTTTTCTTTTAATGAAAAATAACCGTTTGACTGACTTAGAACTTCACCAACTTGGCAATTTTCAATTGGTCGCTTTGTTTCCGAATCGTAAATATAGCCTGTAATCTGTGGTCTTTTGCATCTATTAACCAAACAGCTTTGCAGAGAGAAAGAAACAAGAACTAGAAGAAAAAATTTATAAAAAAAAACATTTACTTTTTAATTAAATCACAATACCAGAAACCGAAATCAAAAGCAGTTTCATCATTAGTATCGCAGGCTGTATTTGATGAATCTTGTTTTTCTGGCTTTTCATATTTTCTATAAACAATTTCACCTATTTCAAAATCAATAGGTTTTGAGAATATTGGGCCGTCAAAAGTAAAAGTGTGAAATTCTCCGTTTTCACCGCAGACATCAACATTTTCGGGTAAATCATTTATAAAATCCTGATCTATAATTCTGCCGACAAAACTTTTATCTAGATATTTTTCGTTTACGCAAACCACAATGGTTTTAAAACCAAGCGAAATAAATTCTTGAATTAAATCTTGAGTTGGGATTTTCCAAATCGGAAAAACGCCTGTTAATCCAATTTTTGCCAATTGATTTTCTCTGTATTGGCGTAAATCTTCCAGGAAAATATCTCCAAAAATAGAATGTGTTATGCCTTCTTGTTTTAGTTCTGTTAAAGCTTCGGTCATCACTTTTTCATAAACTTCCATCGTTGGCATTTCTCGAACTTCCAAAATTTTTAACGGAATTCCGATATTTTGTGCTTGTTCCTGCAATAATTCAACACGAATTCCATGCATTGAAATGCGCTGATATTGCTGATTTACGCTTGTCAGCAAACATTCAATTTTAAAATCAGCATTTTGAAGTATTTTGTATAAGGCAAGAGCAGAATCTTTTCCGCTGCTCCAGTTAAATAAGGCTTTTTGAGGTGTAGACACAATGATTTGGTTTTATATTGTAAACATACAAAATTCGTTCTATTTGTAAAGGAAACCTTTGTAACTTTGGGATTTTACATGCCAAATTATGATGTTGTTTAGAGAGAAATTTAAAATCGATTCAAATAGATTGCAAAACTGGGATTATTCTAGTGAAGCTGTTTATTTTATTACAATAGTTGCAAAAAACAGAAAATGTATTTTTGGTAACGTTGAAGAAGAAAAAATGATTTTAAATGAAAATGGAAAAATTATTGAAAAGGAACTTTTAAAATCGATTAAGATTCGCAAAAATTGGTTTTTTCATAATTGGGTTATCATGCCAAATCATATTCATTTGTTAATCGAAATCCAAGACACCCAGCATATTGTAGAGACGCACTGCAGTGCGTCTACGCCCAGCATATCCGCAAAGGAAAATGGTATCGTAGATGTACATTTGTCACCCCAGCAAATCGTAGAGACGCACAGCAGTGCGTCTACGCCCAGCATATCCACAATGGAAAATAATATTACGAAAAAATCTTTGTCGACATACGGGCGTGAGACGCACTGCGGTGCGTCTCTACAGATCCAATCTGATTCAAAAAATGATTCCAATGAAAATACAATTCAAAATCAATTATTATCTAAAATATATCGAAAACCCAATTCTATTTCGTCGTTTGTTGCTATTTTTAAATCCATTACAACCAAGCAAATAAACGGAGTCGAATCCATTTGGCAAGTGAATTACCACGACCATATTGTTAGAAATTACAAAACGTTCGAAAAAATCTATGATTATATAAAGTATAATCCTATATCTTGGGAAACAGATTCTTTAAAATAAAAATTGCAATGAAATACATTTTTCTATTATTCACCAGTTTTCTATTTGCACAGCAAACTCAATATGTTGACTTTAAATCGGTTTCAGGGCAATTATCTGTAAATCCAAAAGATAAATTGATTTCAGGAACTGTCGATTTTGAATTTGAGATATTACAAGAAACTGATACAATTTCGCTTGACGCTAAAAACATGGGATTTTCGAATGTAAAAGTCAATGAAAATGAAATCATGTTTGTCAATACCAACAAAGAATTAAAATTGGTTTTTCCGTTTAAAAAAGGGCAGAATCATTTGACATTCAATTACACGGCTAAACCAAAGCAAGCCTTGTATTTTGTTGATATGAATAATGATGAAGTGCAAATCTGGACACAAGGGCAGGGCAGATATACAAGCAATTGGTTTCCGAGTTTTGATGATGTAAATGAAAAATTGATTTTTAATATAGGAATTTCTTATGATAAAGATTATCAGGTAGTTTCAAACGGAATTTTAAAAGAGAAGACAACAAACGGAAATCTAAATCATTGGCAATATCAAATGGAAAAACCAATGAGTTCGTATTTGTTAATGTTGGCTATAGGGAAATTTGATAAAAAAGAATTTAAATCTAGAAGCAGAGTTCCGTTAGAATATTATTATGAACCAAAAGATGCAGATCGTTTTGAGCCAACTTATCGTTACTCGAAACGCATTTTTGATTTCCTTGAGAAAGAAATCGGCGTAAAATATCCCTGGAAAATCAATAGGCAAATCCCGGTAAGAGATTTTTTGTATGCGGGTATGGAAAACACTACTTCAACTCTTTTTGCGACCCGTTATGTAGTAGATTCAACTGGTTTCTGTGACCGAAATTATACCAATGTTGATGCTCACGAGTTAGCCCATCATTGGTTTGGAGACCTTATTACAGCAGAAAGCAGTACACATCACTGGTTGCAAGAAGGTTTTGCAACTTATTTTGCTTTACTTGCAGAAAAAGATATTTATGGCGAAGATTACTTCTACTCGAAATTATATGATACTGCTCAACAGATTAAATTTGCTTCTCGTACCGATACGATTCCCGTTTTAAATGCAAAAGCAAGTTCGTTGACCTTTTACGAAAAAGGCGCTTGGGCATTGTTTGTTTTGCATGAATCTATTAGAGATAAAGCGTTCAAAAAAGCAATTAAAAATTATTTAAAAAAATATGCATATCAAACTGTAAACACTAAAAACTTCTTCGATGAAATAAAAAAAGTTTCCGATTTTGATCTGGATAAATTTCAGAAAACTTGGCTGGAATCGACTGTTTTTGATACGCCAACTGCAAATGCATTATTGAGCAAAAATAAAGCGATTCAAAAACGATTGGAAATCGATAAATTGAAAAAAACACCTTTTGCGGAGAAAAAAGATATTTTAAAAACTACTTTAGAATCCGACGTATATCAATCGGTTAAAGAAGCCGTTGTCGATCAATTGGAAAATGAGAAGTATGAAGACAAAAAAGCTCTTTTGCTTTTAGCATTGAAGACCAACAATATCAAAGTTCGTCAGAATCTGGCTGGCTCTTTGACCAAAATTCCAGAAGATTTTAGAACAGATTATGAAACACTTTTAGACGATAAATCATATCAGACGGAAGAGATAGCACTTTATTGGCTGTGGAGAAATTTTCCTGATCATAGAACAGAGTATTTGGATAAATCTAAAAACTGGATTGGCTTCAACGATTATAATCTCAGAACTTTATGGCTTTCTCTCGCTTTGTCAACGCCAAACTATACTAACGAACAAGATGCTTTAGTAAACGAATTGATTGCATTTTCATCAACAAAGTATGAAGCTACAACTCGACAAAATGCCTTAGAGAAATTGATTGCTTTTAAAATTATTAACGATCAGGTTTTGAGTAATTTAGTAAGTGCTACAACGCATCATATGTGGCAGTTTTCGAAATTTGGAAGAGATACAATAAGACTTCTGTTAAAAAATCCTGAAATGCGTGCTTCTTTTAATAGAATTTTGCCTAATTTGACACCCGATGAACAGTTCCAATTGAATCGTTTGTTGAAAGAGTAAATATTAGAGTAGATAGATAAAGGAAGCAAGAACCAAGAGTCAAAATCTCAGAATATCTTTCTTCTTGTTTCTTTCCTCTTATTAAGTCTTAAAAAAAAAATATCCCAAAAAACAAAACCTACATTACAATTTATGAGAGCATTGGTTATTTCAGGTGGTGGCAGTAAAGGCGCATTTGCTGGTGGTGTTGCCCAGTATTTAATAGAACAGAAAAAACACGAATACGATTTATTTATAGGAACTTCAACAGGAAGTTTGTTGATTCCGCATTTAGCTCTCGGTCATATTAAAAAAATTCATTCTGTTTATACCAATGTTACTATGTCGAGTATTTTTAATATTTGTCCGTTTGTGGTGAAAACGAAAGATGGAGTCGATATTGTGACCATTAATCACTTTAATGTACTGCGTCAGTTTTTTAAAGGCAAACGCACTTTTGGAGAAAGCAAAGGACTGAAAAAGTATATTCAGAATAATTTTTCTCTTTCTGATTTCAATAAATTAAAAAAACTAAAAACTGACGTTATTGTTACGGTAACCAATTTTACTAAAAATGAATCAGAGTATAAATCTGTAAAAGATTGTACGTACGAGGAATTTTGCGAATGGTCTTGGATATCTAGTAATTATGTTCCGTTTATGAGTTTGGTTGAAAAAAACAACTGTGAATATGGTGACGGCGGGTTTTCAAGCTTAGTTCCAATACGTGAAGCAATCAATAGAGGAGCTACAGAGATTGATGTTATTGTACTTGAAACGGAGGTTAATACGACAAAAACTGTAATTGGTAAAAATCCGTTTTCATTAATGATCGATTTGTTTCGAATTGCATTGGATCAAGTAGAAAAACATGATATTGCTATAGGAAAACTTATGGCAAATAATAAGAATGTAAAGCTAAATTTATATTACACTCCTATAAAATTAACCGATAATGCTTTGATTTTTAATAAAGAAGTAATGAAAGAATGGTGGCAGCAAGGCTATGAATATGCTCAGAATAAATCGGAAGTTATGAGTGATAATAAAATATTGATTTAAGATTATAAAGTGTTCTTATGATAATTTCTTTTGATCTTGACGATACTTTGATATCAAACAATAAATTTGATTTGGAGAAAATAAATCTATTTCAAAAGATCTTTAGAATTGAAAAACTAAGAAAAGACACAATTGTTCTATTTAAAGAGTTAAAAAGGAGAAATCACAAAATTTTTATTTATACTACTTCGTACAGAAGTGTTTCCAAGATAAAATGGATGTTTTATTCATATGGTATTTCTGTTGATTACATTATTAATCAGCAGAAACACCAAAGAAGTTTATTGGATAAAAATATTTATTGCTCAAAATTCCCACCTTTATTTAATATAGATTTTCATATTGACGATTCAAAAGGAGTTCAAATAGAAGGTGAAAAATATGGCTTTAAAGTTCTTGTGATTTCTGAAACAGATAAAAATTGGACGCAAACAATTCTAAAATCAATCTAAAATCTGCAATATTATTTAATACCAAAGCTCAGCAACTTCAGATTTAATAAAACTCAAAGCAGCATTACTTGGCGATTGCTTTTCTAATAAATCATTTAAGATTACTTCGCGTAATTTATCCGCATTATCCACTTTATCGCTCATAGCGGCTTTACGAATCATTTGTATTGTTGCGTTTTTTGCCGTTGTAATGATCGTCCAGCATTCTTCAGACATATATATTTGCTGAGTTAAATTATGTTCGAATTCCTGCTCAATCAGGTCAATTAAGTAATTTTCGTAATCATTTTTGTTTTGCGAAATAGGAGCAATTCTAATTAACAACTTTGTTAAATTAATGCGTTCTAAAAACAAAGTCATACGCTCGTATGCTTGTAAACGAACAGGAAGAGATTCCTTGTGAGCTTGTTTGTTTAACAAAAACGCACGTTTTCTGTCATTGTTTTTAATGTGTAGCTCAAAGAAACGATACGCTACAACTCCTGTAACTAAGGCTGGTAAAGTGTAACTCGCAAGTTCTATTATTTTGTTGAAATCCATTGAAATAATTTTTAAGCAAAAATATACTTTTTGATCAAAAATCAACTTTAATTTTATGGGAATAAACAAAAAGGAAGCTGTACTTTTGCAACTTGTTTTTTACTGATGCCGAAATATCTTTTTAATGGATTCATATATAATACTTTTTCTTTGTTTGGCGGCTTTTGCTGCTGGTTTTATTGATGCAATTGTTGGCGGCGGCGGATTAATCCAAACACCAATGGGATTAATTTTATTGCCAAATCTTCCAGTTTCGACTGTAGTCGGTACCTTAAAAATTCCAGCTTTTAGTGGGACTGCTTTTGCGGCTTTTCAATATTTGAAGAAAGTTGTCATTCAATGGAAACTCTTAATTGTCATGATGTGTCTGGCAGTTCCGTCAGCATTTTTAGGATCAACGATTTTAACTCTTGTGAGTAATGATTTTATGAAACCACTTTTGTTAGTAGTTTTATCTCTGCTGTTTGTATATACTTATGCCAAGAAAAACTTTGGTCAGCATGTTGCTAAAGATCATTCTGCAGCCACTCAAATTATGTACGCTGTTGTTATAAGTATAATTGTTGGATTCTATGACGGATTTATCGGTCCAGGAACAGGAAGTTTCTTTGTTGTGGCTTTTATTGCGCTTCTAGGCTTTGATTTTCTTCACGCTTCCGCGAATGCTAAAATGGTAAATCTAGCAACCAATTTTGGTTCCATTTGTCTGTTTATGATAAAAGGAAAGATCATTTGGGCGATCGCAATTCCGATGGCAATTAGCAACGGACTTGGAGGATGGCTCGGCGCAAAACTGGCGATTAATAAAGGCAATGGTTTTATTAGGATTTTCTTTTTGGTTGTTGTGGTTGGAACGTTGATTCGATTTGCATACGATGTGTTTTTTAAATAAGTTGCTGAGTTTTCTCTCTTTTGTAAGAAGAAAAAATTTAGAATCTTAGAACCTTAGAGGTTTAGCATCTCAAAAAAAATGTTTGTTTCTAGCCCCGATTGAGGCGATATCCTCGCAGCGGAGCGGAGAGATAAAGCCGAAAGCGGGAAACGATGTCTGAAAAAATGCCTTTTGTTTGGCTTCAAAAAAACAAAAAACTTAGCATCTTAGAACCTCAGTATCTTAGTAGCTATTTAAAGTATTAATTCTTATTTTTGCCTAAAAGGAGATAAATTACATGCAGAAATATATTGACCAGCTCAACGAAGCGCAGAGAGCGCCTGTTTTACAAAAAGACGGGCCAATGATTATTATTGCTGGTGCAGGTTCGGGAAAAACCCGTGTTTTAACGATTAGAATTGCTTATTTGATGCATCAGGGAATTGATGCATTCAATATTTTGTCGCTGACTTTTACCAATAAAGCGGCTAGAGAGATGAAGCACAGAATTTCGGATATTGTAGGAGCTTCTGAAGCGAAGAATCTTTGGATGGGAACTTTCCACTCGATATTTGCTCGTATTCTTCGTGCAGAATCAGAACTTTTAGGATATCCTTCCAATTTTACCATTTACGATTCACAGGATTCGGCGCGATTGATTTCTTCGATTATAAAAGAAATGCAGCTGGATCGTGATATTTATAAACCAAAACAGGTTTTAGGACGTATATCAAGTTATAAGAACAGCTTGATTACAGTAAAAGCATACTTCAATAATCCTGAATTGCAAGAGGCTGATGCAATGGCTAAAAAGCCTAGGTTAGGAGAAATCTATCAGCAATATGTGGAGCGCTGTTTTAAAGCCGGCGCAATGGATTTTGATGATTTGCTATTGAAAACCAATGAATTGCTAACTCGTTTTCCAGAGGTTTTGGCAAAATACCAAAATCGTTTCCGTTACATTCTGGTTGATGAGTACCAAGATACAAATCACTCTCAGTATTTGATTGTTAGGGCTTTGTCTGATAAATTCCAAAATATTTGTGTGGTTGGAGATGATGCGCAGAGTATTTATGCTTTCCGTGGAGCGAATATCAATAATATTCTGAATTTCCAAAAAGATTATGAAGGGGTTGTAATGTATCGTTTGGAGCAGAACTACCGTTCGACACGTAACATTGTGGAGGCGGCTAATACAGTAATGGAGCATAACAAAACCAAACTGGATAAAGTGGTTTGGACGGCCAATGAATTTGGTCCAAGAATAAAAGTGCACCGAAGTTTGACAGATGCCGAAGAAGGTCGTTTTGTAGCAAGTACCATTTTTGAGCAGAAAATGCAACATCAGCTTCATAACGGTTCTTTTGCGATTTTGTACCGTACCAATGCGCAGTCACGTGCCATGGAGGATGCGTTGAGAAAACGTGATATTCCGTATAGGATTTATGGCGGATTGTCATTCTATCAGCGTAAGGAAATTAAAGACGTTTTATGCTATTTGCGTTTGGTTCTGAATCCGAAAGACGAAGAGGCTTTGATTCGTGTGATCAATTATCCAGCTCGCGGAATTGGAGATACAACGGTTGAAAAACTAACTATTGCAGCAAATCATTACAAACGTTCGATTTGGGAAGTAATGGTGAATATTGATAAAATCGATTTGAAGCTGAATGCCGGTACAAAGAATAAATTGAAAGATTTTGTAACGATGATTCAGAGTTTTCAGGTTATCGATCAGAATCAGGATGCTTTTTATTTGACGGATCACGTAGCAAAGAAAACAGGATTGGTTCAGGAATTGAAGAAAGATGCTACTCCTGAAGGAATGGCGAAAATTCAGAATATAGAAGAGCTTTTAAACGGTATTAAAGATTTTACCGAAGGTCAGAGAGAAATTGACGGCGCTAGAGGAGCACTTTCTGAATTTATGGAAGATGTGGCTTTGGCAACCGATTTGGATAAAGATACGAATGATGAAGATCGTGTTGCTTTGATGACCATTCACTTGGCAAAAGGATTGGAGTTTCCGCACGTATTTGTGGTGGGAATGGAAGAGGATTTGTTTCCAAGTGCGATGAGTATGAGTACAAGAAGCGAATTGGAAGAGGAACGCCGATTATTCTATGTAGCGTTAACTCGTGCCGAACATCAGGCGTATTTAACTTATGCACAATCGCGTTATCGTTGGGGAAAACTAACAGACAGTGAACCATCTCGTTTTATTGAAGAAATTGAAGATCAGTATTTAGAATATTTAACGCCTGCAGAAACCAATTATCGTTATAAATCGCCTATTGATGGTGATATTTTTGGGGATGTAGATAAATCAAAGCTAAGATTAAACAAACCTGTTGGCGGAACTCCTCCAGCTCATATTACCAAAGGTGAGCCTAAACCGGATTTGAATATTCGTAAATTGAAACCTGTTTCTGGAAACGCTCCAAGTAACGGGAATTCAAATTTATTTGACAGCAAGCTTACTGTTGGGAATGTTGTGATGCACGAACGCTTTGGAAAAGGTGAAGTGATTAATCTTGAAGGTGTTGGAGCAGACCGAAAAGCAGAAATTAAATTTGAAGTGGGCGGAATTAAGAAATTGTTGCTAAGATTTGCTAAATTAGATGTCGTAGGATAAAAAAATATGTTTCAGGTTTCAGGTTTCACGTTAAAAGAAGTAACCTGAAACTTGAAACTTGAAACAAAATAAACTAAAAAATCATGGCTGAATTTATAAAAATATACCCAGATAAACCTAGTGAAGCGGCAATTGCAAAAGTTGTAAAAGTGCTTCAGAATGGAGGTTTGGTAATTTATCCGACAGATACTGTTTATGGTTTGGGCTGTGATATTACCAATTCAAGAGCTTTAGAGAAAATTGCTAAAATAAAAGGAGTAAAATTAGATAAAGCTAAATTTTCTTTTATCTGCCATGATTTGAGCAATTTGTCAGATTATGTACGTCAGATAGATACTTCAACTTTTAAAATTTTAAAGAGAGCACTTCCTGGGCCTTATACTTTTATTTTGCCAGGGAACAATAATTTGCCAAAAGAGTTTAAAAAGAAAACAACGGTTGGTATTCGTGTGCCAGATAATAATATCATTCTAGAAATTGTTCGTCAGTTAGGAAATCCGGTTGTTTCAACTTCTATACGCGATGAAGATGATGTAATTGAATACACTACTGATCCAGAATTAATTTTTGAAAAATGGCAGCATCTTGTAGACATGGTAATAGATGGTGGCTACGGAGACAATGTAGGATCAACTATTATAGATCTTTCTGAACATGAGCCAGTTATAGTAAGAGAAGGTAAGGGTGATATTGATATTTTGTAAAAAAATACACTAAAAGCATAAAATACAAAAAATAATGAGTAACTTTATTATGTTAAAATTTAGTTAGTTACTTAAAAATAATGCTATTCTTGATTTGTATTTAATTGGTTATTAAAAAAAATTAAGGATACATAAAAGCAGGTCAATTGACCTGCTTTTTCTGTTTTTATAGTATGTCAAACAAGGATTATTTCGCTTGTTTTTTCATTTCTTTTTCAATCATATCATAGAATTGATCGATTTTTGGCATAACTACGATACGAGTTCTTCTGTTGCGAGCTCTGTCTTCTGGAGTATCATTTGATACTAAAGGAACATAAGAGCTTCTACCAGCAGCAATTAATTTAGCTGGGTTAACACCAAGATCGTTTGTTAATACACGAACGATAGAAGTAGAACGTTTAACACTTAAATCCCAGTTGTCTAAGATAATTCCGTTGCTTTTGTATGGTACATTATCAGTGTGACCTTCAACCATACATTCAAAATCAGGTTTGTCGTTAACAACTTTAGCAACTTTACCTAAAACAGTTTTTGCTTTGTCGCTTACTTCATAGCTTCCGCTTTTGAATAATAATTTATCAGCGATAGAGATAAATACAACTCCTTTTTCAACATTGATTTCGATGTCTGGATCGTTGATACCAACAGCACCTTTCAAGCTTGTAACTAAAGCTAAAGTTACACTGTCTTTTTTAGTTAAAGCATCTTGAAGTCTAGAGATTTTCAAATCTTTTTCTTTTAAACTTTCAAGAGATTTTTCAAGGTTTTCAGCACCTTTAGTAGTTAAGATAGTTAAATCTTTAGAACTATTGATTAAATCTTGATTATGTTGTTTGTAGCTTTCAGCTGTAGCAGCTAATCCAGCTTTTTCTTCTAAGCACGTATTTAATTTTACAGTACATGAGTTTAACAAATCTTGAGTCTCTTTGTTTTTAGCTTCTAACTCAGCATATTTCTTTTTAGAAACACATGATGTTAGGGCCATTAATACTGATAGTGCGATAACTATTTTTCTCATAAATTTAATTTTAATTAGACTTGATTACAAATTTAGTTTTTAATATTTTGAATACTGTTAAAGATTTCTTTAAATAAGGTCAATTTTCTTATATAGTAAAGGAAAACGATGCTTTTCACTATATAGTATTGCTGAATCTGAAATTCTTTTCGTTTTCCGAGATATTTTAAAGATAAGCAATAAAATGAAAAATGTGCTTTTAAAATGGCAAAAGTATGTGCAAACTTGCCTTGTGTAAGAAAACGGATGCCTGCAATACCATCCAGAACCATGCGGAAGAAAATCACCCAGAACAGCCCTCTTTTCGGTAGATTTTTAACCATCATTAATAATGAATTCCTAAAATTCAAATAGGTTTTCTTCGGATTTCCTTGCTGTAATGTTGCGCCGCCAACGTGGTAGACAAGAGATTGAGAATTATACTTTATAATATGTCCCTCGTTTGCAGCTCTCCAGCATAAATCAATTTCTTCCTGATGCGCAAAGAAGCTTTCATCAAAACCTCCTAATTCGTGATAGACGTTTTTTCGTATAAAGAAACAAGCTCCTGAAGCCCAGAATAATTCTATGTTGTCATCATATTGTCCGTTATCTTTTTCGACGGTATCAAATATTCTTCCTCTGCAGAAGGGAAAGCCATATTTATCAATGAAACCTCCAGCAGCTCCTGCATATTCAAAATATTCTTTATTCTTAAAATCAAGAATTTTAGGCTGAATAATTGCGGTTTGTTTTTCTTTTTCGAAAGTATCTAGAATGGGTTGAAGCCAGTTTTCTGTAACTTCAATGTCCGAATTTACTAAAGCATAAATTTCGGCATCAATATGTTTTAAGGCATCATTATAGCCTTTTGCAAAACCATGATTGCCAGAGTTCTTTATAATTTTTACGGTAGGGAAATTTTCGGTAACAAAGGCAACAGAATTATCTGTAGAATCATTATCAGCAACATAAATTGTTGCGCCTTCTGAAAATTGAATAACAGATGGTAAAAACTGCCCCAGCAATTTTACCCCGTTCCAATTTAAAATGACAACTGCTATTTTATCCAAAAGTACTTATTATTTATTCTTTATTAATGGTTTTCTTTATAGTCAGGCAGGTTTCTCAAGAACTCATATCTTTCGTTTTCAAAATCCATCTGACAGTAAAAATGGTTTAGTCCGTTTGTGACATTCAAAAACCGTGCCTGCATTGTCATGTTATAACGGGCAATTTGATCAAAAGTTGCCTGCGATATTTTTACTTCTGGTGCTTTGCACTCTACTAATATATGTATAGAACCGTCTGGATTAAATACGACGACATCGTATCTTTTTCGCAATCCGTTGACAGTTAAAACTTTCTCTACGTTAATGAGTGATTTGGGGTATTTTTTCTCGTGCATTAAAAAATGAACAACGTGTTGACGAACCCATTCTTCTGGCGTAAGAATTATAAATTTTTTCCTGATTTCATCAAAAATAGACACTTTATTTTCGCTATTTTTGAATCGGAAAGTGTAAGCTGGAAAATTTAGTTTAAGCATAAAGCAAAAATAAAAAATAGTTTCAGGTTTCAAGTTTAAAGTTTCAAGTTTTGAAGCAGAACTTGAAACTTTAAACTTGAAACAAAAGATTGAATGGACGAAGTAGTAAAAATTGTTAATGATATAAAAGCTGGAGATATTAAGCCGATCTATTTTTTAATGGGTGAAGAACCTTATTATATAGATAAGTTATCAGAGTATATTGAGGAGAATGTTTTGGCTGAAGAAGAAAAAGGTTTTAATCAGACAGTTTTATATGGAAGAGATGTTTCTGTAGATGACATTGTTTCAACTGCTAAGCGTTATCCAATGATGGCTGAACGTCAGGTTGTTATCGTGAAAGAAGCACAGGATTTATCCAGAACAATTGATAAAATTGAGTCTTATGTAGAAAACCCGATGCAAACAACCGTTTTGGTTTTTTGCTATAAATATAAAACGCTAGACAAACGAAAAAAAGTTACTAAACTGCTAGGGCAGAAAGGTGTAGTTTACGAAAGTAAAAAATTATACGAAAATCAAGTAGGTGATTGGATTAAGCGTGTTTTGGCAGGCAAAAAGTATACTATCGATCCAAAAGCTAATGCAATGTTAGTGGAGTTTTTAGGAACAGATTTGAGTAAAATCAATAACGAACTTGAGAAACTGCAGATTATTTTACCGCAAGGGACAATGATTACTGCAGAACATATTGAAGAGAATATTGGTTTTAGTAAAGATTATAATGTATTCGAACTACGAAAAGCAATTGGAGAACGTAATCAATTGAAAGCATATAAGATTGCAGAAAATTTTGCTCATAATCCCAAAGAATATCCTTTGGTTATGACAACTGGTTTGGTTTTTGGTTTTTTTGTTCAGTTGCTTAAATATCATGGATTAAAAGATAAAAGCGCTAAAAATGTTGCGTCAGCACTTGGGGTAAATCCGTATTTCTTAAAAGAATATGATTTGGCAGTAAAAAATTATCCAATGCGAAAAGTAAGTCAGATTGTTGGTGCTTTACGTGATATTGATGTTAAGAGTAAAGGTGTGGGAGCTAATGCTTTACCTCAATCTGATCTGTTAAAAGAAATGCTTTATAAAATTTTTAATTAAGCCGTTAAAATTCACGATATTTGCCTTTCTAAAAAACTTGCAATAAAATATTTATAAAACTATGGGAATGAATAAAAATACCATTTTAGGATGGGCCACTTTAATAATGGTGCTAATGGGATTGTTGCTTATAGGTCTTGGGATCTTTAGGTACAGTGATGTTTCAGGCTGGGGATTTGGTGCTGTTGGAGTTGGTTTTTTTGCAAATGCCTGGGTATTCAATGCTTTAAAAGGCAGGGTTTAATGTAAATCTCAGCAATAGTAATCTCAAATCTAATTAAATAATTAAAATAAAATATAAAAAATGTCAGACGATAAGAAAGTAATTTTCTCAATGCAGAAATTGAGTAAGACCTATCAAGGAGCAGACAAACCAGTTCTTAAGAATATTTATTTGAGTTTCTTTTACGGAGCAAAAATTGGTATTTTGGGACTTAACGGTTCTGGAAAATCTTCACTTTTAAAAATTATTGCAGGAGTTGATAAAAATTATCAGGGAGATGTAGTTTTTCAGCCAGGTTATACAGTTGGGTACTTGGAGCAAGAGCCAATTCTTGATGATTCTAAAACAGTTATCGAAATTGTGCGTGAAGGTGCTGCTGAAACTATGGCAGTTTTAGAAGAATACAATAAAATCAATGATTTGTTTGGTCTTCCAGAATACTATGAAGATCAGGATAAAATGGATAAATTGATGGACCGTCAAGCAGCATTACAAGATAAAATTGATGCTCTTGGTGCTTGGGAAATCGATACAAAATTAGAGATCGCAATGGATGCATTGCGTACTCCAGAAGGAGACACACCAATTAAAAATCTTTCAGGAGGTGAGCGTCGTCGTGTAGCTTTATGTCGTTTGCTGTTGCAACAGCCAGATGTATTGTTGTTAGATGAGCCTACCAACCACCTTGATGCTGAGTCTGTTTTATGGTTAGAGCAACACTTAGCGCAATATTCAGGAACTGTAATTGCTGTAACGCACGACCGTTATTTCTTGGATAACGTTGCTGGATGGATTTTAGAGTTGGATAGAGGAGAAGGTATTCCATGGAAAGGAAACTATTCTTCTTGGTTGGATCAAAAATCTAATCGTTTGGCTCAAGAAGAAAAAGTGGCTTCTAAACGTAGAAAAACTTTAGAGCGTGAGTTGGAGTGGGTTCGCCAAGGAGCAAAAGGTCGTCAGACAAAACAAAAAGCGCGTTTGCAGAACTACGACAAATTATTGAATGAAGACCAAAAACAATTGGATGAAAAGTTAGAGATTTACATTCCAAATGGTCCTCGTTTAGGAACAAATGTTATTGAAGCTAAAAATGTTGCTAAAGCATTTGGCGATAAATTGTTATATGATAATTTAAACTTTACTTTGCCGCAAGCAGGTATTGTTGGAATTATCGGACCAAACGGTGCTGGTAAATCTACTATTTTCAAAATGATCATGGGCGAACAAGCTACTGATAGCGGTGAATTTACAGTTGGTGAAACAGTAAAAATTGCTTACGTAGATCAGTCTCACTCGAACATAGATCCGAATAAATCAATCTGGGAGAATTTTGCAGACGGTCAAGAATTGATTATGATGGGAGGTAAGCAAGTAAACTCTAGAGCATACTTATCTCGTTTTAACTTTGGTGGCGGTGAGCAGAACAAAAAAGTTTCAATGCTTTCTGGTGGAGAACGTAACCGTTTACACTTGGCTATGACTTTGAAAGAAGAAGGAAATGTACTTTTACTGGATGAGCCTACGAACGACCTTGACGTAAATACACTTCGTGCACTTGAAGAAGGTCTAGAGAATTTTGCTGGTTGTGCCGTGATTATTTCTCACGACAGATGGTTCTTAGATAGAATTTGTACACACATCTTAGCTTTTGAAGGAGATTCTGAAGTTTATTTCTTTGAAGGAAGTTTTACTGAGTACGAAGAAAACAAAAAGAAACGTCTTGGTAATGACTTAACTCCAAAACGTATTAAATACAGAAAATTAATCAGATAAGAGTCTGAAATTTTTAAATATAAAAAATCCCAAATTCCAATTGATGTGAATTTGGGATTTTTGTTTTTATTAGGTTTTTTTCGTTTTGTTTGTCATTTCGAGGAACGAGAAATGACAATATTGAGCTAAATTGGAATTTGGAATTTAAATAATTGGAATTTTCTAAAGAAACTTAGATTTCAATTCTGCAGTAGGTATCATGCAGCTTTCTTTCTTGCCGTACCAATTGTATCTGTTCTTTGCAACATAATCATAAATTCTATCACTTATGAAAATGGGTATAATTCTAAAAATAGGAGTCAGTTTCCAAATACCGCCAAAATTTTTAGCAATTTCAATAATCGCTGACGATTTATAAAAGTAAGCTGTTTTTGGATCATACAAAATAATGCTGTCCATTTTAGAAAAGCTGATTCCTAAGTGTTTACAAATCGAAATTCCTAGATCAGATTGTAATGCGACAAATCTAAAAATATCTTTTCGATCATGTTTTATAATAAACTGTACAGCTGAACTGCATAGATTACAAACTCCATCAAAAAGAACTATTTTTTTATTTTCTGGAAGGCTTTCCATTTTAGAATATTTATTTCAAGTTTTATACAATAAGGAATGTAAAACAGGAATTGCGTTATTATTTGTTTTATCTATTAAATTAATAAATTCTATAAAGGTTGTTAATTGAAAACGGCTCTTATAAATTGCTTTAACAGGCTTTTTAGAAAATACAAGTGTAATTTTATCTATAATTAAAAATTATGTCTTAAATCGCTTTATTTTAATTTTTAGCTTTTTTGGTCATGTTTTAAGACTGAAAACTTTATTTTTTAACAGCCTCAACCAATTCCAGTTCGTCCAAACTTACTTTCGAAGTAAAAATCCCATAATTAACCGTTGCTTTATTTTTTTCGATAGAATCAATACTTCCAACAGATCTTCCATCAAGCATTCTTACTCGGTCGCCAACTTTTAAAATTGGTTTTGGTTTTTCAACAACTGGTTTAAGTTTCTTCTCTTTTTTCTCTTTTCGAATTTCTTCAACTTTTACTTGAACTTCGGCAATAATCTCTTTTTGTTTTTCAACTTTTGCTTTTACTTCTTTTGGAGTTGCTTTTTTTCGTTTAGAATTTTCAATCTCAACAATTTTCAAAAATTCGCCAATAAGCTCTTTCTTGTTTTTATTGTTGAAATATTTTTCAGCAATATCATCAATTTTTTGCCCGATGTAAATTATTTTTTGATTACTGTCATATAATTCCTGATAGCTTTCTAGTTTCTGCTGAATCTTAGTATTGATGTTTTCCATCTTTTTACTTTCCTCTCGAGCACGCGTTTCTTCTTCTTTTAAATTTAAAGAAGTTTTTTCTAATTTGGAACGCTCTTTTTGAAGAGTCGCGATAGTTTTATCAAAACGAACTTTTCCAACTTCAATTTTCTTCTTCGCACGATTAATTAATCCAAACGGAATTCCATTTTTTTGAGCGACTTCAAAAGTAAACGAACTTCCTGCTTGTCCTAAAGCTAATTTATACATTGGTTCAAGAGATTTTTCGTCAAACATCATATTCGCATTTGTAGCATAAGGCAATTCGTTTGCCAAAATCTTCAAATTAGAATAATGCGTTGTGATAATTCCGAAAGCTTCTCGATGGTAAAATTCTTCTAAGAAAATTTCAGCCAAAGCTCCTCCTAATTCAGGATCAGAACCTGTACCAAATTCGTCAATTAAAAACATGGTTTTCTTGTTGCATTTCTTCAAGAAATAATTCATGTTTTTTAATCGGTAACTGTATGTACTTAAATGATTTTCAATAGATTGATTATCTCCAATATCGGTTAATATTCGATCGAACAAGAAAGTTTCACTTCTTTCGTGAACTGGAATCAAAATTCCAGATTGCAACATTAATTGTAATAATCCAACTGTTTTTAAGGAAATGGTTTTTCCACCAGCGTTTGGTCCCGAAATTACAATAATTCTATTTTCTTGTTTTAGCTCAATTGTCTGCGGATGCGTAACTTCTTTTTTCTGTTTATTGTTGAGATACAAAATCGGATGATACGCTTCTCTAAAGAATAATCTTCTTTCGTCTGTAATAGCTGGAAGAATTCCGTTAATACGATTTGCATATTTTGCTTTTCCGGCAACCACATCAATATCACTTAAAAAATCTTGATATTCTATTAATAAAGGAAGATAAGGACGAATGATATTTGATAAATTTTTTAAAATTCTCGTAATCTCTTCTTTTTCTTCATATTCCAGGTTGGCTAATTCTCTAGAATATTTTAATGTTGCTTCTGGTTCAATATAAGCAATACTTCCAGTTTTGGAACTTCCTAAAATAGAACCTTTTACCTTACGACGATACATAGCTAAAACTGCCAAAACTCTACGGTTTTGAACGAAACTTTCTTTAATGTCATCTAAATATCCTAAACCGTTGTATTGAGTTAAAGCCGAACCAAAGCTTTGATTAACTTTACCGCGAACCAGATTCATATTTTGACGAATTCCAGAAAGAGCAGGAGAAGCATTGTCTTTTATTTCGCCATATTTGTCTACAATTGCATCAATTGCAGTAATGATGTCTTTAGTTAATTCTACACGTGAAGCCCTTGCATTTAAATTTGGATAATAATCGTCAAACTTCTTAAGGAAATTCAACAAGACATTTGTTGTTGCAGAAAGGTTGGCAATTTTTCTAAAACTTCCAACTTCAAGAAAACTGTCTTCTATGGCCAGAAACTTGATTTCGTGCGTGATGGCGTCAAATCCGTGATTTGGAATGGCGTTATTATTCTGGAAAGAAGATACATACTCTGATGTCTGCATCAAAGATTGCATTAATTCTTCTTTGTCTCTAAATGGTTTTATTTGTAAAGCCTTTTCTTTTCCGATATCAGTATTGCAGCCATCTGAAATGGTTTCTAATACGGTTGGAAATTGTAAGTCCTGTAATGTTTTTTCTGTAATAGATATCATTATATATCGTAAGTTGTAAAGATTTCAAAGTTACAAAGTTTTAAAAACTTAATGGCACTAATAATTGGTAGTTTGAATAAAAGTTTGCTTTATTTGTAATAAAAATTATAAAATGAAAATTAATTTAGCTCAAGACTGGCAGGGTATTTTAAAAGATGAAATAGAGAAACCGTATTTTCAGGAATTAATGGCTGCGCTTGATGTTGAATATAAAACACATACTTGTTATCCGCCTGCAGAGTTAATTTTTTCAGCTTTTGAAAATTGTAGTTTTGATGCTGTAAAGGTTGTTATTATTGGTCAAGATCCTTATCATGGAGAAGGAGAGGCTAATGGTTTAAGTTTTTCTGTAAATGATAATGTTAAGATACCGCCTTCATTACGTAATATATTCAAGGAGATTATTACGGATTTTGATTCGATCTTTATGCCAACTTCGGGCAATCTTAAAAATTGGGCTACACAAGGTGTTTTACTTCTTAATGCTTCTTTGACAGTTAGAAAAGATAGTCCAAATAGTCATAAACATTTAAAATGGAATCTTTTTACAGATGCAGTGATTCGTGCTATTTCTGATCAGAAGGAAAATGTAGTTTTTCTTTTATGGGGAGGCTTTGCTCAGAAAAAAGGATCAAAAATTGACAGGTCAAAACATAACGTTTTAGAATCGGGCCATCCTTCGCCAATGAGCGCAAATCAAGGGAAATGGTTTGGAAACAAACATTTTAGTCAGACAAATGATTTTTTAAAATCCAAAGGATTAGAAGAAATTGAATGGTAGTTTTTCTTAAAAAGTTGCTAAGATTCTGAGTTGCTAAGGGGTAAAGGGAAAAACTTTGTGTCTTTGCGAGAAATATTTGTCTCTAAAAAAAATCTTTTGAATCTGCAAAATCTGCGAGAAACAAAAGATTTGATTTTTATTTTTTTACAATTTCTTCTAAAACGGCTTTGTTTTCATAATTCACCACTTTTAGAATAATCTCTTGATTTTTTACTGTTTTTCCTTCAATGATATACAATTTTCCTTTGTTGAAAGGAACATTGCTTTGATCAAAATCTACATCTCCGTAAGTTAATGTGTTTTTGACATCAGCTGTATCAACCCATTTTTCGCTTAAAGTCTGAACAGCTTTTTCAGAATATTGAAATGGTTTTGTTCTAAGATTGTTTAAAACTCGGGCATTTGGGAAATAATTGCATCGGGTGTCTTTTCCGATAAAAAATCCTGATACAATAAAACATCCCATTACGAGACCAATCAAATAATATGCAAAGCGGTATGCGAACTTCATGAAATAAAATTTTTGCAAAGGTACGCTAAAGTTTCCTTAGAATACAAGTAAATTAATATCGTTATCTGGAAGATCAAACCAGTCGCCAATTGCTTTATTGGTTAGAATTCCGTGATACAGATAAATTCCGTTTTTAAGGCCTTTATTGCAACGAATGGCACTCTCAATACCACCATCTTCGGCTATCTGATGCAGATAAGGTGTTAAGATGTTACTTATTGATAATGAGGCAGTTTTAGAATATCTTGAAGGGATGTTTGGTACACAGTAGTGCAGAACATTGTTTTTTATAAATGTTGGTTTTTCATGAGTGGTAACTTCCGAGGTTTCGAAGCAGCCGCCAGTATCTATGCTGACGTCAACAATTACGGCACCTTTTTTCATGTGCTCCACCATTGTTTCATTCACTACAATCGGACAGCGTTCTTTACCGCGCATCGCGCCAATCGCAACATCACAACGTCTTAATGCTTTTAGTAGGCCTTTTTGCTGTATAGTTGAAGTGAAAATTCTTTGATTTAGATTGTTTTGCAAACGACGCAATTTAGTAATTGAATTATCAAAAACTTTTACGTTAGCTCCTAAGCCAATTGCAGTTTTAGCTGCAAATTCGCCCACAGTTCCAGCGCCAAGAATTACAACTTCAGTAGGAGGAACGCCAGTTATGTTTCCAAATAAAAGTCCTTTTCCAAATTCGTTTGTAATCATCAATTCGGCCGCAATAAGTATTGAAGCAGTTCCTGCAATTTCACTCAAAGATTTTACTGCAGGATAAGAACCGTCTTCGTCTTTTATATATTCAAAAGCTAAGGCAGTGATTTTCTTTTTTGCTAAAGCCTCAAAGTATTCTTTCTTTTTGGTTTTAAGTTGAATAGCCGAAATGATAACCGTTTCGGGATTGATCATTTCGATTTCAGTTAAAGTTGGCGGTTCTACTTTTAATAGAAACGGACAGCCAAAAACTCTTTTAGTGTCTTTTGTAATTTCTGCACCAGCATCTGCATATTCTTTGTCGGTATAACTTGAACTCTCTCCAGCGCCAGATTCTATCATAACGCGATGCCCTTCATAAGTTAAAGAAGCGACTGCATCAGGCGTAAGACAGATACGACGTTCTTGATAACTTGTTTCTTTAGGGATTCCTATAAAAAGTTCTCTTTTAAAACGACCAACCTCAAGTTTTTCTTCCTGCGGTATTAATTGTTGTTTTGTAAATGGAGTTAACGTGATTGACATGGATAGTGCAAAAAATTAAGAGTACAAATTACGTAAAAAGTTTTAAAATTAGTGTAAAAATTCTGCTAATACTCAACGTCAAAAGTTAAGAAACCATAATAACTGTCAATAAAGAGCAGATTTTTCAGTTGTAGATCTTCTATTAAAAGTTTTAAACCAATTCTAGTTCTCTTTTTCCGTCAGAAAGTAATTTGATGTTTATTGTAGAATGTTCTTCTGGAATCAAATTTGCAATTTTTTCAGACCATTCAATAAAACACCAATTTCCAGAATACAGATAATCATCAACTCCCATATCTAGTGCTTCGGTTTCTTGTTTTATTCTATAAAAGTCAAAATGATAGACTTTTTTTCCGTTTGGAATTTGATATTCGTTTACTAAAGAAAAAGTAGGGCTGCTAGTTGCGTCAGTAATTCCAAGGTTTTTGCATAGCTGTTTGATTAAAGTTGTTTTTCCAACTCCCATTTCTCCATTAAAAAGGATAATTTTGTTAGGATTTGAAGCTATAATTTGCTCTGCAACTTCTTGAATTTGATCTAATGAAAAAACGATGTTCATTGCTGTGTTTATTTTTGCCACGAATTTCACTAATTTTCACGAATTAATTTATTTTTTATCTAAAAATAATTAGTGAAAATTAGTGAAATTCGTGACGATAACTTTTATTTTGGATTAAAGACTAAAAACGGTATAATCATTTCTTCTAGGGAAATTCCGCCGTGCTGATACGTATTTTTGTAGTAACTCACATAATGATTGTAGTTGTTTACGTAAGCCAAGAAAAAATCATTTTTGGCAAAAATAAACGAACTGCTCATGTTTATGGCCGGCAAACCAATTGTTTTAGGCTCTTTTACCACATAAACGTCTTTTTGCTCGTATGTTAAACTGCGTCCAGTTTTGTAACGCAAATTTAGACTTGTATTTTTATCTCCCACAACTTTCGACGGATTTTTTACATTTATTGTTCCGTGGTCTGTGGTTAGAATGAGTTTGAAGCCTAAAAGTTGTGCCTGCTGAATGATTTCTAATAAAGGAGAATTTTTAAACCAACTTAAAGTTAAAGAACGATAAGCTTTATCATCTGAAGCCAATTCTTTTACTACTTCCATTTCGGTTTTAGCGTGTGAAAGCATGTCGACAAAGTTGTAAACTACAGTAACTAAATCATTTCCTTTTAAGGCTTTGAAGTTTTCAGCCAGTTTTTTTCCGCCAGCGTAATTGGTGATTTTAAAATAATCTTCCTTGATATTTAAACCTAATCTTTTTAATTGAGCCGATAAAAATTCTGCTTCATAAAGGTTTTTTCCACCATCTTCTACGTCATTTTTCCAATATTCAGGAAACTGTTTTTCCATTTCTAAAGGCATTAAACCAGAGAAAATGGAGTTTCTAGCATATTGTGTGGCAGTTGGAAGAATAGAGTAGTACGGAACTTCTTTTTCCAGTTTGTAATAATTTGAAATTACGCCTTCAAAAGCTTTCCATTGGTCGTAACGAAGGTTATCAATAACCACAAAAAGAATTGGTTTATCTTTCTTTTTAAGTTCAGGAACAACAAGTTCTTTAAATAAAGTATTAGATTGTATGGGTTTATCTGCTTTTGGAGCAAACCAATCTTCGTAGTTTCGTTCAATGAATTTTCCGAATTGAGAATTCGCTTCTACTTTCTGAGATTCCAAGATTTCAATCATCGCTGTGTCGTTGATGTCTTCTAGTTTTAATTCCCAAAAAAGCAATTTTTTATACAGTTCGATCCAGTCTTCATAAGAATTAACCATTGCTAATTCCATTGAGATTTTTCTGAATTCTTTCTGATAATCTAAAGTAGTTTTTTCTGTAATCAATCTAGAATCATCTAGATTTTTCTTTAAACTCAAAAGAATCTGATTTGGATTTACGGGTTTGATCAGATAATCAGCGATTTTAGAACCAATGGCTTCTTCCATAATATATTCTTCCTCGCTCTTGGTAATCATAATCATCGGAATAGCTGATTTTTTTTCTTTCATTTCAGAAAGCGTTTCTAAACCGCTCATTCCTGGCATGTTTTCATCTAGAAAAACAATATCAAAGTTATCTTCTTCAAATAAGGCTATTGCGTCAAGGCCATTATTGCAAGTTGTAACTTCGTAATTCTTTTTTTCTAGAAATAATATGTGTGGCTTTAGAAGATCGATTTCATCATCGACCCAAAGTATTTTTATCTTATCCATAAATCAATTTAATTTTACTGCAATTTAAAGTTATAGAACTTAAAAAGTATTAAAAATAGTATAAAATTACCAAAGTTGACGAACGATTTTGACTTTGATTTTAACATTTTTAAATGTATTTTATTGATAATCACACTAATTCATTATGTGATTTTTAAATAAAAAACACAAAACTCTTTATACTTATTTACTTATATTTGTTGACCAAAAAAATAGCCAGACTGTGACTCAGATCAACAAATTAAAAATATTCAACGATCCTATATATGGTTTCATTACGATTCCGAATGAACTGGTTTACGACTTAATTCAGCATCCCTATTTTCAGCGTTTACGCCGTATTTCACAGATGGGATTATCATATTTGGTATACCCTGGTGCGAACCATACTCGTTTTCATCATGCTCTTGGATGCATGCATTTGATGAAGAAAGCTATTGATACGCTTCGTTTCAAAGATGTTGTTATTTCTGAGGAAGAGGAAAATGCGCTTTTGATTGCAATTTTACTTCATGATATTGGGCACGGGCCATTTTCGCATGCAATGGAAAAAAGTATTGTCGAAGATGTGCATCATGAAGCTATTTCGCTATTGTTTATGAATCAGCTGAATGAAGAGTTTGATGGAAGGTTAAGTTTGGCAATTCAGGTTTTTAAAGGAGAATATCACAGAAAATTCATGTTACAATTGATTTCGAGTCAATTGGATATGGATCGAATGGATTATTTAAAACGTGATAGTTTTTATACAGGTGTTGCGGAGGGTAACGTCAATTCTGAACGTTTGATTCAGATGATGAACGTAGAAAATGATGTTTTGGTAATTGAAGAAAAAGGAATTTATTCTGTCGAGAAATTCCTGCTTTCGAGAAGATTAATGTACTGGCAGGCCTATTTGCACAAAACAAGTTTAGTAGCCGAATTGATTTTAATGAAAGTGCTGAAAAGAGCAAAAGAGCTGACTTTAAAAGGGATTAAACTACCTTGTAGCGAGCCTCTCATGTACTTCATGCAGAATAAGATTACACTTGAAGATTTTGATGCTGAGAAATTAGATTTGTTTTCACAATTAGATGATTTTGATATTATAAGTGCGTTAAAAGCTTGGCAGAGACATAACGATTTTATACTTTCTACCTTAAGCAAAATGATCATTAATAGAGATTTGTTGAAAATTAAGCTTAGTGCAGAAAAAATTCCAATGGAAGAATCACAATCTTTAAAAGAAGAATTTGCAGAAGCGCATCAAATTTCGGCTGTAGATGCTGGATATTTTATTTTTAGAGGAAAAATAAAAAATCAGGCATACAGCAAAGAAGCAGAACCTATTCGTATTTTGAAAAAAGATAAAACAATTGAGGATGTTGTTGAAGCTTCTGACCAGCTGAATTTGAAATCGTTATCTAAATTGGTAACAAAATATTATATCTGTTTTCCAAAACAACTTATATAAAATTAACATTTAAAATCTATTTTTTATATTTTTGTCGCGATGAAATTTACAGCAGAACAAATAGCAGGAATTTTAGAAGGAGAAGTTGTTGGAAATCCCAATGCAGAAGTTTCTAAGCTTTCTAAAATCGAAGAAGGAGAGGAAGGATCTCTTACTTTTTTGGCTAATCCGAAGTATATCAATTATATATATACTACAAAAGCGACAGTAACAATTGTTAATGATAGCTTTATTCCTGAACAGGAAATTAGTACTACACTTATAAAAGTAGAAGATGCTTATGCGGCGTTTTCTAAACTTTTGCATTTTTATAATCAGGTAAAATTAAACAAGAACGGTATCGAACCTCAGTCTTTCATGTCTGAAGGAACTAAATATGGTGAGAATCTATATTTAGGGAGTTTTAGTTATGTTGGGCAAAATGTAGTTTTAGGTAATAATGTAAAAATTTACCCAAATAGCTTTATTGGGGACAATGTTGTTATTGGCGATAATGTATTCATTTTTGCTGGTGCAAAAATTTATTCTGAAACTGTAATTGGTAATAATTGCACAGTTCATTCTGGTGTTATTATAGGTGCAGATGGTTTTGGTTTTGCTCCAAATGAAAATGGAGAATATAGTAAAGTGCCTCAAATCGGAAATGTTATTATTGAAGATAATGTAGATATTGGAGCTAATACTACAATTGATAGAGCAACTCTTGGTTCTACAATAATAAGAAAAGGAGTTAAATTAGACAATCAGATTCAGATTGCCCATAATGTAGAAATAGGAAAAAATACTGTAATAGCGGCTCAAAGCGGTGTTGCAGGCTCTACAAAAATTGGCGAAAACTGTATGATTGGTGGACAGGTAGGTATTGCAGGTCACTTAACAATAGGAAATAATGTTAGGCTTCAAGCGCAGTCGGGTGTAGCCAGAAACATTAAAGATGATGAAGTTTTGCAAGGAACTCCATCTCTTGGATATACGGATTTTAATAAATCGTACGTTCATTTTAAAAATCTGCCTAAGATTGTGGCTGAAGTTGAAGAATTAAAGAAACAAATAATAAACCCAAAAAATGGAAATAATGGTTAAACAGAAGACCATCAAAAATGAAATTTCGCTAACAGGAGTTGGTTTACACACTGGAAAAGAAGTTACAATGACTTTTAAACCTGCACCCGTTAATAATGGTTTCACTTTTGTAAGAGTAGATTTGCAAGGTCAACCAGTCATTGAGGCTGATGCTAATTATGTTGTTAATACTCAAAGAGGTACAAATCTTGAGAAACTTGGTGTAAAAATTCAGACACCAGAGCACGTTTTGGCTGCAGTAGTTGGATGCGATTTGGATAATATTATTATTGAATTGAATGCCTCTGAACTTCCAATTATGGATGGTTCATCAAAATATTTTGTTGAAGCTATTGAAAATGCTGGTATCGAAGAACAAGATGCGCAACGTAATGTGTACGTAGTAAAAGAAGTGATCTCTTTTACTGACGAAGCTACAGGAAGCGAAATTCTTGTTATGCCTAGCGATGAATATCAAGTGACAACTATGGTAGATTTTGGTACAAAAGTTTTAGGTACTCAAAACGCTACTCTTAAAAGCTTAGCAGATTTTAAATCTGAAATTGCAAGCTCTAGAACTTTTAGTTTTCTTCACGAATTAGAGTCATTGTTAGAGCACGGCCTTATTAAAGGTGGAGATTTAAATAATGCAATTGTTTATGTAGACAAAGAAATTTCTGAGTCTACAATGGCAAACTTAAAGAAAGCATTCGGTAAAGAAGAGATTTCTGTAAAGCCAAACGGGGTTTTAGACAACTTGACTTTACACTATCCAAACGAAGCAGCAAGACACAAATTGCTTGACGTAATTGGAGATTTGTCTTTAATTGGAGTTCGTATCCAAGGAAAAATTATTGCTAATAAACCAGGACACTTTGTAAATACTCAATTTGCAAAGAAATTGGCGAAAATTATCAAAATAGAGCAGAGAAATCATGTTCCTACTTATGATTTGCATCAAGAACCATTGATGGATATTCATAAAATCATGTCTATGCTTCCTCACAGACCTCCATTTTTGTTGATTGACAGAATTATAGAAATGTCTGATCGTCACGTAGTAGGATTGAAAAATGTTACTATGAATGAGAATTTCTTTGTAGGTCACTTTCCAGAAGCACCAGTTATGCCAGGTGTATTAATTGTAGAAGCAATGGCACAAACAGGTGGAATTTTAGTGTTAAGCACTGTTCCAGATCCTGAAAATTATTTGACATACTTCATGAAAATTGATAATGTTAAATTTAAGCACAAAGTATTGCCAGGTGATACTTTAATCTTTAAATGTGAGTTAATTTCTCCTATCAGAAGAGGAATTTGTCATATGCAGGCAAACGCTTATGCAAATGGTAAATTAGTTACTGAAGCAGAATTAATGGCACAAATAGCAAGAAAACAATAATAAATTATCAAATTTATTGTTTAGGTTTGTTGCTTCAAATTAGAATATTTTAATTAAAAATATAAAACATACAGATGAATCAACCATTAGCATATGTTCATCCAGGCGCGAAAATCGCTAAAAACGTTGTAATAGAGCCATTTACAACAATTCACAATAATGTTGTTATTGGTGATGGTACTTGGATTGGTTCAAACGTGACCATTATGGAAGGTGCTCGAATTGGAAAAAATTGTAATATTTTTCCAGGAGCTGTAATTTCTGCGGTGCCACAAGACTTGAAATTCGGAGGTGAAGATTCTCTTGCAATTATCGGTGATAATTGTACAATTAGAGAATGCGTAACTATAAATAGAGGAACAATTGCTTCTGGTCAGACTGTAATTGGAAACAATTGTTTGGTAATGGCGTATGCTCACATTGCGCACGACTGTGAGATTGGAAATAATGCAATTATTGTAAACGGTGTTGCATTGGCAGGTCACGTAGTTGTTGGTAATCATGCAGTAATTGGAGGTTTAGCTGCGATTCACCAGTTTATCCATATTGGAGATCATGCTATGATTTCTGGAGGATCTTTGGTTAGAAAAGACGTTCCTCCATTTACAAAAGCAGCAAAAGAGCCTTTGTCTTATGTTGGAATCAACTCTGTAGGTTTAAGAAGAAGAGGATTTACAACTGAAAAAATTAGAGAAATTCAGGAAATCTACAGAATTTTATACCAAAAGAATTACAATACAACTCAAGCTTTAAGTATTATTGAGGCTGAAATGGAAGCGACTCCTGAAAGAGATGAAATTCTAGATTTTATTAGAAATTCTTCTCGAGGAATTATGAAAGGTTATTCAGGAAATTATTAAAAATTAAGTTTAATTGTTTATTTGTTTAATCGTTTAATCGAAAAAACAGTTAAACGGTTAAACGATTAAACAAAAAAATAAAACAAATACAAATGGCATCTACATCAGATATTAGAAACGGATTGTGTATTAAATTTAATCACGATATCTATAAAATTATTGAATTTCTTCACGTAAAGCCTGGAAAAGGTCCAGCTTTCGTAAGAACAAAATTGAAAAGTTTAACTTCTGGTAAAGTATTAGATAATACTTTCTCAGCAGGTCATAAAATTGACGTTATTCGTGTTGAAACACATACATTTCAATATTTATACCCAGAAGGTGACGAGTTTCACTTCATGAATGCTGAAACGTTTGAGCAAATTTCTTTAAACAAAAACATTTTGGATGCTCCAGATTTATTAAAAGAAGGAACAAATGTAATGGTTCAAATCAATACAGAAACAGATTTACCATTATCAGTAGATATGCCAACCTCTGTAATTCTTGAAGTTACTTATGCTGAGCCTGGAGTAAAAGGAAACACAGCAACAAATGCAACAAAATCTGCTACAGTTGAGACGGGAGCAACAATTAATGTTCCGTTGTTTATCAACGAAGGTGATAAAATTAAAATTGATACAGCTTCAGGTTCATACATGGAGCGTGTTAAAGAATAGTTATTTTAATTAAGATAATTTGACAATGAGTCAATTAGATAATTTGTGAATCGACATAATTTTGTATATTCACATTCTAATTGACTCATTTTCTAATTTACAAGTTTTCTAATTATACTATATGAAATTTCCAAAGAGTCATTCTTTACAAGAAATTGCCAATTTGCTTAATTGCAAATTTATTGGAGACAAAGACTTTCAAGTTTTAGGCATGAACGAGATACACGTTGTAGAGCGTGGAGATATTGTCTTTGTTGACCACCCAAAATATTACGATAAAGCTTTGCAATCGGCTGCGACTATTGTTTTAATTAATAAAGAAGTAGAATGTCCGGAAGGTAAAGCTCTTTTGATTTCTGATGATCCATTTAGAGATTTTAATATTCTTACGAAACATTTTAAACCATTCCAGTTTGCTAATGTGGCTATTGCCTCTTCTGCAGAAATAGGAGAGGGAACTGTTATTCAGCCAAATACTTTTGTTGGAAACAATGTTAAGATTGGTAAAAACTGTCTGATACATTCTAATGTTTCTATTTACGACCATACGGTAATTGGAGACAATGTAATTATACATGCTGGAACTATTTTAGGAGCCGATGCTTTTTATTATAAAAAACGTCCAGAAGGCTTTGATCAATTAGTTTCTGGCGGAAGAGTTGTTATTGAAGATAATGTTGGCATTGGTGCTTTATGTACAATCGATAAAGGCGTTACAGGTGATACAACTATTGGCGCAGGTTCTAAGTTGGATAATCAGGTGCATGTTGGGCATGATACTGTAATAGGTAAGAAATGTCTTATTGCTTCTCAAACCGGTATTGCGGGTTGTGTGATTATTGAAGATGAAGTAACTTTATGGGGTCAAGTAGGAACTACAAGCGGCATAACAATTGGCGCAAAAGCAGTTGTGATGGGGCAAACAGGAGTAACTAAATCAGTTGAAGGAGGAAAATCGTATTTTGGAACTCCAATTGAAGAATCTAGAGAAAAATTGAAACAATTAGCCAATATCAAGAAGATTCCTGAAATTTTAAGTAAATTGAAGTAATATGTCTATTAAAGAATTTGTTCAGAAATTTTATAAGTCAGATGCCTTAATTGATAGCGAAATTTTAAAAACATATCTGCATCCTGATGTAACACTTGAATGGAACAGCAGTAAAGGTTTTATTCAGATGGATTATGATTCGATAATTGAAATGGCCAATGATCTTAGCCGTGCCTATGTGCGCTCTAAAGTTAGAATCAGTCATATTATTAGCGAAGATGATTTAGTATCAGTGCGTTACTCTCATTTTGTAAAAACAATTGAGAATCCGAGAGAAGAGATGCTTTTAGCACATTTTGCAACCATTTGGCAAATAAAAGATGATAAACTTTATAGAGGTTATCAAATGAGTCAATTTTCTTAATATTTTTTTGACAATAAAAGAGTCAAAATACATTACAAAACCTTATTTTTGCAACACAAATTTAAAAACTACATAAAATATATATCATGAGTGTTTTAGTTAATAAAGATTCCAAAATAATTGTTCAGGGATTTACAGGAAGCGAAGGTACTTTCCATGCTTCTCAAATGATTGAGTACGGTACTAATGTTGTTGGAGGTGTTACTCCAGGAAAAGGTGGTACTAGCCATTTAGATCGTCCAGTTTTTAATACAGTAAAAGATGCTGTTGATCAAGCTGGTGCTGATACTTCTATCATTTTTGTTCCGCCAGCTTTTGCTGCTGATGCAATTATGGAAGCTGCTGATGCTGGAATTAAAGTAATTATTGCTATTACAGAAGGAATTCCTGTAGCAGATATGATTAAAGCAAATAATTATGTTAAAAAAAGAAATTCAAGATTAATTGGTCCAAACTGTCCAGGTGTAATTACTCCAGGTGAAGCTAAAGTTGGTATTATGCCAGGTTTCGTTTTCAAAAAAGGAACAGTTGGTATCGTTTCTAAATCAGGAACTTTAACTTACGAAGCTGCTGACCAAGTTGTAAAACAAGGTTTAGGTATCACTACAGCTATCGGAATTGGTGGAGATCCAATCATTGGAACTACAACTAAAGAAGCTGTTGAATTATTAATGAATGATCCAGAGACTGAAGCTATCATCATGATTGGTGAAATCGGTGGCCAACTTGAAGCTGATGCTGCAAGATGGGTAAAAGCTGATGGTAACCGTAAACCAGTTATTGGTTTTATCGCTGGAGAAACTGCTCCTGCTGGTAGAACAATGGGTCACGCAGGTGCAATCGTTGGTGGTTCTGATGATACAGCTGCTGCTAAAAAACAAATTATGAGAGACAACGGAATTCACGTTGTTGATTCACCAGCTGAAATTGGTAAAAAAGTAAAAGAAGTACTTGGATAATTTTCAAGTCTCAAAATAACAAATTCCAAAAAAAAGTCTCAATATCCTGTTGAGACTTTTTTCCATTTTAAAGGCTGAGGCTTAAATGAAAAAAACTTAGCATCTCAGAACCTCAGTATCTTAGAAGCTTAAAAAGAAAATATGTACAAAGAATTAGAAAAATTTAAATCAACAAACAGTTTTACTTTTACTGTAAATGATAGTCTTGAAGAGGCTTGTAATGCTCCAGAAGGAAGTGCTGGAATTTTTGTTGTATATGCGGTTGAAGGTGATGCAAAAGAGCTTATCATGGTTGGTTCTACTGGAACTGTTCAAAACGATGGAACTTTAAAAAGTAAAAATGGCGGACTTTATGATAAAATCGTAAACGGACATCAGTTTGCTAAAACGGGAAGAAAATATTCTTGGCCCGCTCAAATGAAATTAGAAAGCATTGATGCTTTAGAAGTAGTTTGGTACGAAACTTTTGCTGGAGATGTAAAAGCAATTCCAACTGCTGTTGAAGGACAGGTTTTGCAAAACTTCTTAGATGAAAATGGCAAACTGCCTAGATGGAATGTAGCTTTTTAAGTTCCTTTTAATCTGAATATTATCAAAAAACCTTATTATTTAATTAGTAAGGTTTTTTTTATGAAGTTGTAGGTTTTTAGTTTTCGGTTTTATATATTTAAACACCAAAAACAAATAAAAACTATGATAAAAAACTACCTACTATTACTGGCTTTGTGCTTTTTTTCTTCCATAAATGCACAAATAATTAATATTCCAGATGCTAATTTCAAGGCAAAACTTTTGCAAGCGAATGGAACTAATACGATCGCAAAAGATTTAAATTCTAATTATTTTAAGATTGATTCTAACAGCAATGGTGAAATTGAAATAGCCGAAGCATTAAATGTGAGCTATTTAGATTTAAGAGATTCTAGTATTTCATCGCTGGATCAATTGTCAAATTTTTCTAATCTGACTGATTTTAATTGTTCAAATAATAATTTGGGAATATTAGATGTTAGTAGTCTAAAGAAGCTTACAAGACTGGTATGCTCTTCAAATTTAATTACTGATTTAAATCTTTCAGATTTAAATAAAATAAGCACGCTTATTTGTGCGCAAAATAAATTAATCTCTTTGAATGTTGCAAACTTAGTTAACTTAAGAATATTTGAGTGTAACGATAATGCTTTAAGTGCTTTAGATGTTTCGAATAGTTCTGTTTTAATGGAGCTTGTTTGTTATAAAAACAAGCTTACGGAATTAAAACTCCCTAATTCATCATTGTTATGGTTTTTCAGATGTGCTCAAAATTTATTGCCTAACTTAGATGTTACAAAACTACCAAATCTTCAGTATTTTGATTTTTGGGATAATAAAATAACCTCTCTTGATTTTTCTAATTCTAAAAAAATAACTGATTGTTATGGTGGAGCAAATCCAATTGAATCTATTGATTTGTCAAATCAAGAACTTTTAGAAACTTTATGGATTGGGCATACACTAATTAAATCTTTAGATATTAGTAATTCGAAAAGCTTAAAAGAGTTAAATATATCAGACTGTCCAAATTTAGAATTTCTAAATATTAAAAACGGAACTATTAAAAATTTAAGTTTTTTAGAGGCACCTTTAAATCCGTTGGGTTACAATGGACTTAATTTTTCAAATTGCCCAAATCTGCAGTATATCTGCGATGACGATTCTAATTTGGAGGCTATTGCAAATAAAATTGCGCCATATAAATATGAAAATTGCTTGGTTGGAAATTATTGCTCATTTGAACCAGGTGGAGCAAATTACACTATAAAAGGCAAAAGTCAGATTGATGTTGACAGTAATGGCTGTGATGCTGGTGATATAGGAGCCTCATACTTAAAGTTTTCAATTTTTGACGGCACAAAATTGCAGAATTTTGTCGCAGATTTAAATGGCAATTATTCTTTAAAAGTTCCTGCGGGTTCTTATAAAATAACTCCTATTATTGAAAATGCAAGCTATTTTACGATTTCACCGTCTTCTATAGATATCGTTTTTCCAACACAGGTTAGTCCTTTCAATCAAGATTTTTGTATTGCGCCAAATGGTTCTCATAACGATTTAGAAGTTGCAATATTGCCAATCGACGTTGCAAGACCTGGTTTTGATGCAAAGTATAAATTAGTTTATAAAAATAAAGGAACTACTGCTCAAGCGGGAGCTATAACTTTTAATTTTGACGATTCAGTTTTGGATTTTATTTCTTCGAACAATGGAATTTCTAGTCAAACTTCGAATCAATTAGTTTGGAATTTTTCAAATCTAAAGCCTTTTGAAAGCAGAGAAATAGAATTGGTTTTAAATGTGAATTCTCCCGTTGAAACTCCAGCGGTAAATATTGGAGAGATATTTAAATATAAAGCTGTAATCAGCTCTACGGAACCAGAGGAAACAGTTGGAGATAATAGTTTTGAGCTTAATCAAACCGTTGTAGGTTCTTATGATCCAAATGATAAAAGATGTTTAGAAGGGAATGTCATTAAACCAGAACTAATTGGCGAGTATGTTCACTATCTAATTCGTTTTGAAAATACTGGAAATTATAACGCTGAAAATGTCGTGATTAAAGATGTGATTGATACTTCAAAATTTGATGTATCCACATTAGTTCCTACCAGTGCAAGCCATTCTTACACAACAAAAATTTCTGATGGAAACAAAGTAGAATTTATCTTCGAAAAAATAAATCTTCCTTTTGATGATGCTAATAATGATGGTTATATTGCCTTTAAAATTAAAACATTGCCAACTTTAAATATTGGTGATTCGTTTGAAAATGAAGCCAATATTTATTTTGACTATAATTTTCCAGTTTTAACAAACAAGGAAACATCAACTTTTAAAACTTTAGGAAGACAGGACTTTGAACTTTCATCGCATTTTAATATTTATCCAAATCCAGTTCAAAATTATTTGCAAATAGAATCTAAAGATTTTGTAGAAATAGAATCGATTTATGTGTATAATATTTTAGGACAATTGATTCAGGTAATTCCGAATGCTCAGAATATTTCAAAAATTGATGTTTCTAGATTTCAGTCAGGAAACTATCTTCTTCAAATTAATACTGCTTCTGGAATTTCATCCACGAAATTTATTAAGATCTAAAAGAGCTTTCTTTTCAAAAAGGCCTTACAGAAGTAAGGCCTTTTTTTTTGAATTTTAATTCAATTAAATGATTCTTGTCAGATGCCAATTGCATTATAACAATTATGTTAATGAAAATTTAATTTAAAGTAAATTTAACTTTAATTGAAAAAAATAAGGTAAATACTGATAAATTTGAAAAAAGAATCAAATTTTTGCTAATTATTGGGTTTTAATTATTTGCTTTTCTATATTTATCACACAAAAACAAAAAATAATGTTAAAATATGACTCTTTTTGAGATAGTAAAATGTGGTGAAATGTAAGACACTTGTTTAATTTTTGTTAAATTAAAGTTCGTTTTTAATCCATTTTAAATTTTTAAAGAATCAAATTTTAGACAATAACTTAAACCTCTTGCAATTAATCGTCTTTTTAGAATAACCTAAAATAATTGGATTTTTTGCGCCAAAGTATTTTGTATGAGCCAAATTTTAAAAAACAAGGTTTTAGACGATTTTATTCTATGGAATAACTTGAAAAATGGTAATGAGAAATCTTTCTCTTTGCTTTTTGAAAAGTACTATAGAGACTTGATTAATTACGGCAATTCACTTTGTCCTTATGAAGAAAAAGTACAAGATTGTATTCAAGATGTTTTTGCTGATATTTGGCTTTATCGTGATTCTCTACAAGATAATGTAATCGTTAAAGCGTATCTGCTTTCTAGCGTTAGAAAGAGAATTGCTCGTTTGCATGAAAGAGATCATGTTTTTAGAAAAACCACAACTACAGATGCTTTAGAATTTCTTTTTGACTTTTCTATAGAAAATGATTTAGTAGAAGATGAAGTAACAGCCGAACGTGTTCTTCTTTTGAATAAATTATTAAATGATTTGCCTGTACGCCAGAAAGAGGCATTGTATTTACGTTATCACCAAGGTTTGAGCGTAGATCAAATTGCCGATTTATTGGAGATGAATTATCAGTCTGCGAGTAATCTTTTGCATCGCGGTTTGTTAAGTCTTCGTAAGGAATGGAAAGGCAGTATTCCGCTTCTAGTACTTATATCTTCAGGAGTTTTTTAAAAAATTAAGAAAAAATTAAAAAAAAATCTTAAATAGGTGAGTATATAATAAAAAAAGTGTCCTCTATGTTTTTGTAACCTTAATAGTAAGATGCAAAAACGTAACAATTATACCGAAATAGAAGACTTTCTGGCTGATGAATCTTTTCAATTATGGATTTTATCTAAAGTTGATGAACAAGGCTGGGAAGAGTGGACTCTCGAAAATCTGCAAAGAGCCAAGCTTGTTGAAGATGCTAGACTCGTACTTTTGGCGATGCGAGCTCCACAATCTCATTTGTCTTCAAATGAAGTTCATGAAGCCTTACAGAAAACTTGGCATAAAATTGAGCAAAGAGAAGAACTTTCTAAACAAACTTCAAAAAACAAAAAACTTAAAATCGAGCGATACTGGATTAGTGGTATTGCTGCAGCTATTTTGGTTGGAATCTTCTCCGTATGGTTTTTTAAAAACAATATTGTAACTACTGACAATGTAATTACATACAACGAACTGGTTCAGGATAATGATGAAGGCTTGGTAGAACAAACCAACAATTCTGAAAAATCACAGATCATCACTTTATCTGATGGAAGTTCGGTCTTATTGCAACCCAATAGTAAATTAAGTTATCCTAAAATCTTTACCGGAAACGAAAGAAAGGTGTATTTATCCGGCGAAGGTTTCTTTGAAATTAGTAAAAATCCTAAAAAGCCTTTTTTTGTTTACGCTAACGAAATCGTGACTCGAGTTGTTGGAACAAGCTTTAGAATAAAAGCATATCCAGATCAGCAGAATGTTGAAGTTCTCGTTCGCACCGGTAAAGTTAAAGTAAAATCTAATGATTTAGTTCGTGCTGCTGAAAATGAAGAAATTGTTTTGCTTCCTAATCAGGCATTGCGTTTTGCACGTAAAGAGTTAGTATTTAATAAAATAACCAATATTACCGAAGATTCTATTTTGGTTAATAGTGTTAGAAATATCGAACAGTTAAGTTTTGAATTTACTGATATTCCTGTAGCGCAAATTCTTGAAACTATCGAGCAGGCTTATTTAGTAGATATTGATTTTCCTCATGACAAATTGAAAGATTGCCGATTAACTACTTCTCTAAGTGACCAGCCATTGGCCGAGAAGTTGAAAATAATCTGTAAAAGTATTGGAAACGATACCAATTATGAAATGAATGGAAATCAGATTGTAATTACAACTTCTGGCTGTAACTAGAGGCTTGATTCCAATCAGAAAATAAAAAAAGAAAATCCAAAATTGAGCTAATTAAAAACTAAAAATAAAATATATAACTGCCTATGTAAAAAATAAATACATAAAAAAAGTGCCGAGAATGCTGTAACATTAACGACACTTAAATCTGAATAAATCACTCTCTGTAAAGAGTAATTTATGATGTTTCTTAAAATACACTCGAATAGTATTAATCAAAACAAACCAAAATTATGAAAAAACCTGTTGTCAAGCAACGATTACTTCACCAAATCATGAAAATAACGCTGTTTCAGTTTGTGTTAGCACTTGTGTTTTCAAGTGTTACTCTCGCAAATAATGTAAATGGGCAGAAAAAATTAGATACTAAAGTAACTATTACAGTTGATAACCTAACTTTAGATAGTGCTTTATCAAAAATTGAAAAATCTGCGCATGTAAAATTTTCCTATAACTCAAGACTTCCTCAGCTTGGAGAGAAAGTAAGTATAGAAGCAAATCAAGAAACTCTGGCTAGTATTTTGAGCAGAGTTCTGGTGCCTTTTAATATTACTTTTTCTGAAGTGAGTAATCAGATTGTGCTTCAAAAAAGCAACGCTTCTTTTTCCAATGCGAATAATCATGATTCTTTGTTCGAAATTTTGACTTTTGGTCCAATTATAAAAGGAAAAGTTACAGATCAAAGTGGGTCTCCACTTCCTGGAGCTACTGTAATGGCAAAAGGAACGAAAACTGCTGTATTAACAGATTTTGATGGAAATTTCTCTATCGAAATGCCTGCAAACGTTGATCGTTTGGTTATTTCTTATGTTGGCATGGAGACAAAAGAAATCGGAATTAATAATCCTACGCCAACTGTAGTTTTAACTGAGGCAGGGCAGAATCTTAAAGAAGTTGTAGTTACAACTGGATATGAAAAAACTTCGAAAAGAACATTTACAGGAGCAATCAGTAAAATTTCAGGTGCTGAATTAAAAGTGGATGGTGTTGTAGATGTTAGTAGAATGATTGAAGGAAAAGCGGCAGGGGTAACGGTACAAAACGTTACGGGTACATTTGGTACAGCTCCTAAAATTACAGTGCGTGGATCTTCTTCAATTTTTGGAGACACTAAGCCTTTATGGGTAATTGATGGAGTGGTTCAAGAGGATATTATTAACATCACATTTGCAGATTTAGCTTCTGGAAACTCAGAGACTTTATTAAGTTCATCTGTTGCAGGATTAAATGCAAACGATATTCAAAATATTGAAATTCTAAAAGATGCATCTGCAACTTCTATCTATGGTTCAAGATCTTTAAATGGTGTTGTAGTTGTAACAACAAAGCAGGGACGAAGAGATTCTCCTTTAAAAGTAAGTTATAGTTTGGAGCAGACAGTAAGAAGTGTGCCAAATTATTCGCAATATGATATCTTGAATTCTCAAGAATCTATGAGTATTTTTAAAGAAATGGAGTCTAAAGGATTTTTAGATTTGCCATCTACTGTTCAGGGGCGTTATGGAGGAGTTTATAATATTTTAGGCAGAGCTATTAATACTTATGTGCCAGAAACAGGAGGTTATTTGGTTAATAATGACCCAGTGAGCCGTAATAATTTCTTAAGAAAATACGAATTGGCAAACACTGATTGGTTTAGTGTTTTATTTAGACCAGCCATTACACAAAATCACTCTTTAAGCTTTTCTGGCGGTGGAAAAAACAATACATTTTATGCTTCTTTAGGATATTATACAGATCCAGGATGGACTATTGCCGATAATGTAAAACAATTATCTTCTAACATTAAAGGAACTTTTTATATCAATGATAGATTAAATCTTACTTTATCTACTTTGGCGTCTATCAGACAGCAAGGTGCTCCGGGTACTTATGAAAGCCAGAAAGATCAAGTATTTGGAAAAGTAACCAGAGATTTTGATATTAATCCTTTTAGTTATGTTTTAAATACTAGTAGAACTTTAAGACCATACGACGAAAATGGTAATCTAGAGTATTATAGAAATAACTGGGCGCCAATGAATATTATCAATGAGTTGAAAACAAACTTTTTGGATATTGATGTAAAAGATATTCGTTTTCAATTGGATTTAGATTATAAAATCACGCCACATCTTACTTATAATCTAACAGGTTCTGCACGTTATGCAAATACAAGCAGAGAGCACAAAATTTTAGAAGGATCAAACGTTGTGGGAGCTTACAACGCTATGGAAACAACAATTGTTCGAGATGAAAACATCTTTTTGTACCAAGATCCAAACGATTTATCTGCACCTCCAGTTTCTGTTTTACCAAACGGTGGTTTCTTAAGAAAATTTACAAACGATATGACTTCTTATAATTTAAGAAATAGTGTAAGTTATAGAAATGTTTTAAATGAAAAACACGAGTTAGAAGGTTTATTTGGAACAGAGTTAAGATCTGTAGACAGAACTAGTGACAACTTTACTGCGGCAGGACTTCAATATGATAGAGGATTGACAGCGTTTACAGATCCTAGACTTATTGAAAAAATAGTTAACGAAGGAAATTCATATTATGGTTTTAACGAAGAGAGAGAGCGTACAGTAGGTTTCTTTGGAAAAGTAGGTTATACTTACGACCGTCGTTACACAGGATCTATTACAGGTCGTTATGATGGGTCTAATAGACAAGGAGACAGTAATTCTTCACGTTGGTTGCCAACGTATACATTTAGTGGTAAATGGAATGTTGCTGAAGAAAACTTCATGAAAAGCGTAAAACCGATCAATAATTTAGCATTAAGAGCTTCTTATGGTTTAACTGCAACTGCTGGTCCAGCAACAAACTCTTTGGCTATTTATAAAAGTTTTATTGCTAATCGTTTAAATCTTAATGATAGAGAAACGGGTATTGAAATCGACCAATTGCAAAACGGTGATTTAACTTGGGAAAAACAGTTTGAAACTAATATTGGAGTTGATTTAGGGATGTTTAACAACAGAGTGCAGCTTGTAACTGATGTTTATAGCCGTAAAGCATTTGACTTGGTTGATTATGTTATTACTTCAGGAATTGGAGGACAGAAAATTAAGCAGGGTAACAATGCAAACATGGAGACAAAAGGTCTTGAAGTTGGTATAACAACTCAAAATATTGCAGGACGTGATTTTAAATGGTCAACAACACTTAATTTCTCAGTTTTCAATCAGGAAATTACAAAATTAGAAAACAAGCCAACTGCTTTTGATTTAATTGACGGTAATGGCGGAAATGCAATCGGACACCCAAGAAACTCAATTTATTCTTACCAGTTTACAGGGTTAAACCACGAAGGGCTTCCAACATTTGTTATGGCGCCAGGAGAGGATGATAACATTACAGGAGCAAATTTTCAAGATAATGATAATGTTACAGATTATTTGAAGTACGAAGGATCTATCGAACCAAATAAATCTATTGGTTTGGCAAATACCTTTACTTACAAAAATTGGTCATTGTATGTATTTATTGTTGGATCAGGTGGAAACAAAGTTCGTTTAAACCCAGTTTACGACAGCCGTTATGACGATTTAACTGTATTTACAAAAGAATTTACAAATCGTTGGATTAATCCAGGAGACGAAAATTATACAAATGTGCCAGTTATTGCAGACAAACGATTAATTACAAATTATGGTGGAGATGATTTCTTGCAAAGAGCCTATAATACTTATAACTATTCTGATGTGAGAATAGCAGACGGTGATTTTGTGAGATTGAAAAATATTTCATTAAGCTGGGAATTCCCTAAAGATTTTAAGAGAAAAATAGGAGTAAGCACATTTACATTAAAAGGATCAGCAGTTAATCCATGGTTGATTTATTCTGATAAAAAATTAAACGGTCAAGATCCTGAATTTCGTAATACAGGAGGAGTTGCATTTCCAATCACTTCTCAGTATACATTCACTTTAAATGTTTCATTATAATTAAGTTAATTATGAAAAATATAAAAATAGCACTTTCATTATTATTAGTGATTACTCTTACTGGCTGCGATGATTTTCTTTCAGAGACACCAGATAATAGAACGCAGATAGATACTCCAGATAAAATATCAGAATTGTTGGTTAATGCTTATCCGACAGGGGCAACTTATATGGACTTTGCCGAAACTATGTCAGATAACGTTTCAGATGGGCAATTGCCAGAAACTTTGAAAAAAAATGAGCAGAATTATAATTGGGAAATGCAAGACGAAACAAATGTAGACACGCAGGCCAGCTATTGGGAAGCATGTTACAGAGCAATCGCACATGCAAATAAGGCTTTACAAGCTATTGACCAATTAGGAAATACTCCAAATTTAAATCCGCAAAAAGGAGAAGCTTTGCTAGCTAGAGCTTATTCACACTTTATGCTTGTTTCTTTCTGGTCGCAAAGATACAACCCCGCTACTGCCGATAAGGATTTGGGTATTCCGTATGTAACTGAACCAGAAGAAGTATTAATTAAAAAATATACTAGAAATACAGTTAAAGAAGTTTTTGATTTTATTCAAAAAGATCTTGAAGAAGGATTAAAATTGGTTAACAATAACTACTCTGAACCTAAATTTCACTTTACTAAAGAAGCAGCAAATGCATTTGCAAGCCGTTTTTATTTAGTAAAAGGAGACTGGGATAGAGTTCTAGAAGTTACAGCAGGGATAGGTTCAAAGCCAGTAGGGAAATTAAGAAATTATTTAATATTTACTGCATTAGATCCTAACATTCAGTTTATTGAATATGCAAAAGCAGCAGAACCAGCAAATTTATTAATTGTTTCTTCTTATTCAATTTATGCAAGAGCAAGCAGTCGTAACAGATTTCACCTTGCAGGCGATAGAAGCCAAGGAATATTAGGAACAGGGACAAATATATTTGGAAAAGCATGGCTTTATAAAACCTATTCTTATAACAGCAGTTTGACAGTGTTCTCTCCAAAATTCAAAGAATATTTTAAATACACCAATTTAACAGCAAATATTGGAGAACCATACTTGGGGACAGTAGTTTTATCTTATGATGAATTTTATCTAAATAGAATTGAAGCTCTAGTTATGAAGAACCGTATTGCTGAGGCTAATACTGAATTAGAATATTTCTTCGGAACAAGAACTACAGGTTATAATCCTGCAACAGATAAGTTGACTGAAGCAAAAATTGTAGATAAATATCCAGTTGTTGCCGATGAGTATACACCTTTTTACACAATGACGCCAGTTCAAACATCTTATGTAAAAGCAATCGCAGAAACTAGAAGAAGAGATTTTATTCACGAAGGAATTAGATGGTTTGATGTGAAACGTTTTAATATTGAAGTGGTACACGAAACGTTTAACAAACCAACAAATATTTTAACAAAAAATGATAACCGCAGAGCATTGCAAATTCCGCTAAGCGCATCAAGTAATGGAATCGAAAAAAATCCTAGATAAATTTAATTTAAGATATTATGAAAATAGTAAATAAATATAAAAAAATAGCAGTATTTGTTGGGGTTTTAACTTTAGCTTCCTGCGCACATGAAGATCAGCCAACAGATAGCCAATTAGATTATAATCAGCCAGTAAAAACAGATTTAGATAATTGGATCGATTCTAATTATCTGGTTCCTTATAATATTAATGCACAATACAAATGGAATCAGAATACTGTAGACAATACAAGATATTTGTTTCCTCCAACAATTACCAAAGTGCAACCTGCATTAGAAGTAGTTAAACAAATATGGCTAAATAGTTATGCAGTAATTGGAGGGGCAGATTTTGTAAAAAAAATAGCTCCTAGAGAAATTGTTTTGGTTGGTGGTGTAAACTCAAATTCTAATGGAACGAGAACTTTGGGTATTGCTGAAGGCGGTCAAAGAATTACATTGTTCGAAGTTGATAACCTAAATGTAAAAAACCGTGCAATTGTTGCAGAATTCATTCACACTATCCAGCACGAGTATATTCATATCTTAAACCAGACTAAACCATTTGATGAACAGGCTTGGGGCAAAATAACACCTTCAGGATACACAGCAACTTGGCACTTAGAAACAACGGCTGCATCTAGAGAATTAGGTTTTATAACAAATTATGCACGTTCAAATGTCGTCGAAGATTTTGCAGAAACAGCTTCTGTAATTCTTATCAGTACAAAAGCAGAGTACGCAGCCATTTTAGCGGGTATAACAAGTGCAAAAGCTAGAGAAGATATCAAAAGAAAAGAAGCAATTGTAGTTCAGTATTTCAAAGATACCTTCAATATGGACTTTTATGCCTTGAGAGATGAAGCTGAGAAGAACACTACAGCTGTTATTGGTAACTAATATTCAACAATTGTAAAACTTTAAACGAAGTATAATGAAAATAAAAAATATATTTAAGTATGCAGCAGCTGTATCATTTGCAGTTTTGCTGTCAGCTTGTACAGATACAGAAGTTGAACAAAAATTTGACAAAACTCCAACAGAACGATTAAATGCTCAAAAAGAAGAATTGCAAAAAGCATTGCTTTCTTCTGAAAATGGTTGGAAAGCTGTTTATTTTACAGACAATAAGCAATTAGGAGGTTTTACGCATCTATTTAAATTCTTGCCAGACAATCAAGTAGAAATGGCATCTGATTTTAATACAGATACAAAAGTTTACAAGAGTAATTACGATATTCAATTAGGAAGTACTGTGAGCGTTGTTTTTACAACCAAAAATAGAATCCATTTATTGTCAGATTCAGGTGTGGCGCCAACTGCAGCATTGCGTGGTAAAGGATATTTGGGTGATTTCCAATTTTTGTACTATGGACAAGAAAATGGTGATATTGTTTTTAGAACAAATAGAACCTCTACAGAATTGCGTTTTGTTAAAGCAACTGCAGAAGATTGGACAGATTTATCTAAAAACTTTTTGATGGTTCCAAATATTATCGGTAGAAATACCACAGCTTTGTATAGAGGTTTGGAAGTGAATGATGGAACAAATAAGAAAACATACGATTTTAATGCCTTTTCGACTGTAACACGTTACACGACAGCTACCAATGCGACAGAGGTTTTAAGTATGGGAATTGGCTATACTCCAACCGGTATGATTGTAAGTCCGCCAATTGTTGTTGGAGAGCAAAAACTAAGTAATTTCATTTTTAATAGTGCAGATGGCAGTTTTACAGCAACAGGAACAAATGGAGTAAGCGCTTCATTGAAATACTCAGATAATATTCCGTTTTTTATTACAACTGATTATAGACCTATGCTAAAAAGTCCTTCTACAGCATACGGATACATTGCGGCAAATTTATCGACAGCACCATCTAACTCAGTTCGATGTAATGCATTGTTGGCAGCAATAAATAATAGTCTGCCATCTACACAAAAGGTAAACAGAGTTCAGTTTACTTTTAATGATGCAAACGGAGATAGTTATATCGCTTATACATTTACTGGCGGTAAAACAGCAATTTACCACAACATAACAGTAAAAGAAGATCCAGCAAACAAAACTTTGGTTTTAACTTCTGGAACGTGGGAGAACAATCTAGGAGCTGTAATTCCAACGCCAGATTTGTTAAAAGATATAGATGCAGAGCTTACAAATTCTAAAGGTTTATATGTGAAGAAAGAAGCTTTTACATATAATGCATCAAACAAAATTTACACATTTGCTAATGCTAATAATAATGGTTTTAGATTAACCACTTATGCATTCCAGTAATATTCATTATGATTAAAAAATATCTGACTCCAGCAACAATTGCAATTTTATTTTGGGGAATAGGGCTTTTAATTATAAACGAATACTATTATTCATATTTAAAACCTTATTTATATCTATCCATAATAATTGCAGTTGGTTGTGTAGTCTTTGATAAGATTAAAGAGGATGGAGAAGAGAAATAAAATTAAGAAATACATTTTCAAGAATGCCAAATGTTAATTGCTACACGCATTCTTAATTAACGAAACAAAATCACATTTAAACTTTTTTAGTTTTGTTTTTTTATTTTGGGGGGAACAGCTCATTTTATGAGCTGTTTTTTTTTGTTTTAGTAACATCTAAAATTCTTAAGCCAATTTTTGGATTACAAATTTTATTAAATGCCCAAATAATCTATATTTGTAATTCAAAAAATAAAACGAATACCTTAATATGAAATTACTAGAAGGAAAAGTTGCAATTATTACTGGTGCAAGCCGTGGAATTGGAAAAGGAATTGCTGAAGTTTTTGCTAAACATGGAGCAAACGTTGCTTTTACATATAGCTCATCTGCTGCATCTGCAGAAGCTTTAGAAGCAGAATTAAATAGTTTAGGAGTAAAAGCGAAAGGATACCAATCTAACGCAGCAGATTTTAACGAAGCTCAAACCTTTGTTGACGCTGTTTTAGCAGACTTTGGAACTGTAGATATCTTAATCAATAATGCCGGAATTACAAAAGACAACCTGTTAATGCGTATGTCTGAGGCAGATTTTGACCAAGTAATTGATGTAAACTTGAAATCGGTTTTTAATATGACAAAAGCGATTCAGAAAACTTTCTTGAAACAAAGAGCAGGATCTATCATCAACATTAGTTCTGTTGTAGGAGTTTCTGGAAACGCAGGTCAAACAAACTACGCTGCTTCTAAAGCTGGTGCAATCGGATTTACAAAATCTGTAGCTCTTGAGTTAGGTTCTCGTAACATTCGTTGCAATGCAATCGCTCCAGGTTTTATTGAAACGGAGATGACTGCAAAATTAAGCGAAGATGTAGTAAAAGGATGGAGAGAAGGTATTCCGTTGAAACGCGGAGGAACTCCTGAAGACGTAGCAAATGCTTGTTTATTCCTAGCTTCAGACATGAGCGGTTACATTACAGGACAAGTTCTTAATGTTTGCGGAGGAATGCTTACCTAAGATTCTAAGTTGCTAAGGTTCTGAGATACTAAGTTTTTTAAGCTAACTTAGGAACGGAACACACAATTTTTTATCTGATTACTGCAAACTGATACTGAATACTAAATAAATATGACGACAAACACGATTCTTTTATTATTGCTTTCTTTAGTAATTGCTGGTGGTTTATCGTACTTTCAATATTTTTTCAAAGCCAAAAGTAAATCCAATGTGATTATACTTTTGGCTTTTTTACGTTTTCTGGCCATTTTTGGATTGTTGGTTTTATTGATCAATCCGATAATTTCTAAAAATTCGTTAGAAATTACCAAAACGCCTTTAGCTATTGTAGTTGATAATTCTAGTTCTATAGTAGCTTTAAAATCAGAAAAAAAAGCAGTCGAATTATATCAAAAATTGGTTTCGAATCCAGCTTTAAAAGAAAAATTCGAAATTCAGTCTTATCAATTTGATAACGATTTTAGAACTTCTGATAAATTTGATTTTAAAGGAACCCAAACCAATTTAGACGAAGCGGCAAAGAATTTAAAAAGCATCAACAAAAACCTGATTTTCCCAACAGTAATTATTACTGACGGAAATCAAACTACAGGAAACGACTATGTATATAGATTCGATCCTGTCAATAAAGTTTATCCTTTGGTTGTGGGAGATACAACCACTTTTTTTGATTTAAAAATCAATCAGCTCAACGTAAACAAATATGCTTTTCATAAAAATAAATTTCCTGTCGAAGTTTTTCTGCAATATGCCGGCGACAAAACTGCCAATGCAGAATTTACCATTTCGCAAGGAAATACTGTTGTAGCAAAAGAAAAACTTTCCTTTTCACCTTCAAAAAAAACAGCTTCTTTAAACTTGCTATTGCCAGCAGATAAAGTAGGATTACAGATTTATAAGGCTAGTATTCAATCTTCTGCTAAAGAAAAAAACGGCTACAATAATATCAAGAATTTTGCTGTTGAAATTATAGATCAAAAGTCAACGATTGCCATTGTTTCGTCTATAAACCATCCAGACATTGCTGCTTTAAAACGTTCGATCGAGGTTAATGCACAGCGTAAAGTAATATTGGTTAAGCCGAATCAAATTAACGACTTACAAGATGTTTCTGTTTTGGTTTTGTATCAGCCAACAACAGCTTTCAAACCGATATTTGACAATAATAAAGTAAAAGGAACAAATACCTTTATTATAACGGGAAACAATACCGATTTCAATTTTTTAAATCAGCAGCAAAACAATCTGATTTTTAAAATGAGTAATCAAAGAGAAGATTTCTTAAGTGAATTCCATCCTGATTTTAATCTTTTTGCAATCGATGATATCGGTTTTGAAAATTTCCCGCCTTTACAAAATCCGTTCGGAAATATAAGTACAAACGGAAACGTGTCTGTTTTGCTTTCGTCAAAAATTAGAAACGTTTCTACAAATGCGCCATTATTGGCTTTCGCTGAAAATCAAGGAAAAAGAACTGCTTTTCTTTTAGGAGAAAATAGCTGGAAATGGCGTCTGCAAAGTCATGTTGATAATCAGTCATTTGAAAAGTATGATGTTTTTATTGATAAAATAGTTCAATATTTAGCATCATCGGCTTCAAAAAAATCTTTGGTAGTAACTCATGAAAGTTTCTATAATTCTGGAGAAGAAATTATTATCAATGCACAGTATTTCAATAAAAATTATGAGTTTGACGAAAAAGCGAGACTTACAATTAGCGTTGTAAATGCAGCAACCAAACAAACTAAAAATTACGATTTACTAAAAGGAAGTAATTCTTTCTCAGCTAATTTAGAAGGACTTCCTGCTGGAAAATATAATTTTACAGTAAAAGAGTTAAATTCAAATACGTCATACGCAAGTCATTTTGAAATTTTAGATTTTGATATCGAAAAGCAGTTCGTAAATCCAGATGTTCAAAAATTACAGCAATTAGCACAACAGACAGGAGGAAAAGCATTCTTTGAAGATCAAGCGGATCAATTGATTAATACACTTTTGGAAAACAAAGAATACAAATCGATCGAGAAGAATGTTTCAAGTAAAACTCCAATTATTGATTGGGTTTGGTTGTTAATTTTGATTGCTGCTTTATTGACAACAGAATGGTTTATTAGGAAGTATAATGGGTTACTTTAAGTTGCAAAGGTTCAGAGAGACAAAGGTTCAAAGTTTTTTACTAACTTGAAACTTTAAACGTGAAACAAAATAAACCAAAATCATGGACTTCAGGCTAAAAGTTTTCTACACCGTCGCGCTCCGCCTTAATTTTACTAAAGCGGCAACAGAATTGTATATTACGCAGCCAGCAGTTTCTAAACATATTCAAGAATTAGAAGAAACCTATAAAACCAAACTCTTTGAACGGAATGGTTCTAAAATCGCTTTAACGCCCGCAGGAAAAATTCTTTTAAAATATACTAAGAGTATTTTTAATATTTACCGAGAAATAGACTTTGAAATGAGTTCGTTTAATGCAGAACGTCAAGGTTTGCTTAGGTTAGGAGCAAGTACAACCATTTCTCAATATATTATTTCTCCAGTTTTGGCTAGTTTTCATCAGAAACAAAAAGACATAAAAGTCAATTTGCTGAATGGAAATACAGAACAAATAGAAAATGCCTTAATCAATAAAGAAATTGAGATCGGAATTGTAGAAGGACAATCTAAAAATCAATCTATCAAATACATTCCGTTTTTAAAAGACGAATTGGTTTTAGTTTGTAGCAACAAGAATCCTCTAGTGAAACAGAATGAAATTTCATTAAGCGATTTAAAATCAATGAAATTCATAACTCGAGAACGTGGATCTGGAACACTTGAAGTTATAGAATTTGCCTTGAAAAAAGCAGGTTTAAAATTCTCTGATTTACAAATAGAAATGCAGTTGGGAAGTACAGAAAGCATAAAATCTTACTTATTAAACTCAGATTGTTTTGCTTTTATGTCTGTTCATGCTGTAAGTAAAGAGTTGAAAAACAAAGAATTGATTGTTTTGGATGTGGAGAAATTATCTGTAGAAAGATATTTTTACATTATTACTTTGCAAGGAAAATCAGATTCTTTATCAGAACTATTTATTCAAAATTTAGCAAATCATTATAACTTGAAGTTATAGCCTATTGTAATTTACGATTGGTGTTTTCAATATAAACTGCGGAACTTTGCGACATAATATCAATACCCATTTATTTTGAAAACAAAAGAACAAACCACAGCACAATTATTCGAAACTAATCAATCAGTACAGCAAGTGCTTTTTCTTGCCGTAATTGTTTTATGTTTATTTTCGATCATTTCTCCGCCAATAGCACTTTTATTAGGCGTTTTAATTGTGAATCTTTTCGGAAATCCATTTGTAGAATTCAATCATAAAGCAATAACCTTTTTATTGCAGTTTTCGGTTGTTGGTTTAGGATTCGGAATGAATGCCAACAGTGCAGTTTCAGCTGGAAAAGAAGGATTTGTTCTGACTGTTTTTTCAATCTTTAGCACTTTACTTTTCGGATTGCTTTTGGGGAAGTGGCTTAAAACAGAACGAAAAACGTCTCATTTAATTTCTTGCGGAACAGCAATCTGCGGAGGAAGCGCTATTGCTGCCATTTCGCCAGTAATCAAATCAAACGAAAATCAGACTTCAATTGCTTTAGGGGTTATTTTTATACTAAATTCAATTGCTTTGTTTGTTTTCCCATTCATCGGACATCAATTAGATTTATCACAAAAAGATTTTGGATTATGGTGTGCTATTGCCATTCACGATACGAGTTCTGTAGTTGGTGCGGCAAATAAGTATGGTGCGGAAGCATTGCAAGTTGCTACAACAGTAAAATTGGCGAGAGCTTTATGGATTATTCCAATTTCAATCTTGACCGCTTTTCTTTTTAAAAGCAAGAATTCAAAAATCAAAATTCCTTATTTTATTGGTTTGTTTGTTATAGCAATGCTAGTAAATACCTATGTTCCGTCAACAGCCATTTTTACAGGTCATCTTGTTGGGATTGCGAAAATTGGTTTAACGGTAACTTTGTTTTTGATTGGAGCAACTTTAAATTTTACTACTTTAAAAACAGTAGGAGTAAAGCCTTTACTGCAAGGTGTTTTTCTTTGGATTTTTATAGCCGTTTTAGCTTTACTGTCAATTCTATATATGGGCTAGTTTTTTTAACCGCAAAGAGTGCAAGGTTCATACATAAAAGACTAAATACAAACGCAAAGTTCGCAAAGCTATATAGATAAAGCTTTGCGAACTTTTTGTTTTTATTCTCAATCCTAAAAAAATCTTTGCGTTCTTTGCGGTAAAACTATACTCAAAGTTTTTAACTATATTACTTTACATTGGAGAATTTTACAATTGGTTTGTCAATCATTTTGTAAAATTTTCCTTTGAATGAATAATGCCTCTCGATTACAAAGTTAAATTGCTTTTTAGTTTTTGCCATTTGTGTAAGTTCGGCAGGCAAATCAACTTCAAAATCGTCTTCTGTTCCTTTAGCTTTTTTGTATGATCCTGTTGTAATAATTTTAAAGTCCCTAAAAAACTTTTTATTATTATCTGTAATAACGGTATAAGTACTTGACCATTCAGAACTAATGCTGTTGGTAAGCGAGTAATTATCAATTTCCATTAAAGGCTGGTATTTTCCGTCAAATCCGGCAATTAAATAAAAATATCTGTTGTAGGGAGCGCCTGCGCCGCCGTTAGCATGTACAAGGGATAAAGCATATTGATCTTCTCCAATTTCAACCAATTTTGGAGTTGGGCATTGTGCAAAAGCACCAAACGCGGCCACAGCTGGTTGAAAAGATTTCATTTCCCAAGAATTGCCATTTTTTGCAAATTTTGCCAAACCAAGTAATCCACCAGAAAAACGACCTGTTTGAAGTCCGTCTTCATCATGGACAGAATGATTAAAAGCTACAATTTTGAATCGATTTCCCTTTGAGTCTGAATAATCTATATCGGCAAGAAGTCTAGAGGCAACGCCTTCGGTATAAGGAAATAATTGATCGCCTTCTACACCGTTTACATCTGTATAAGCAGAAGGTGTGCAAGTTTTACAGATCCAACTTATGAAACCGCTTCCGTCGCGCTTGCCATATTCAGTGCCAGGAAATAGTTGCCACATTACCTTTTTTGCTTTAAAAGGTTCGGTTATTTTTAAAATTCTTTTTGGATTTAAAATTGTGTCGTTTACTTTGCCTGGGGTTAATTCAATTTCTTGAGAAAAGCAAATGCTAGATAAAAGACTAGCAACAGTAAGAAAAATATGGCGCATATTTTAGATTTAATACCTAGCAAACATACAAAGAAAAATATTGTTAATATTGAACTTCTCTCGTTTTTAGGCTAATAAATTATAAAAGTTAAAATAGTAGAATCTTAATGATAGTATTTTTTGCGTATTCTTTAATTAAAGCTAAATTTGCTCCCTCTAATAAAAAAAACAAATGAAGAAAATCCAAATGAGACCAAAACTAATCGCTTTCGGAGCTTTAGTTATTGGGTTTATAATGCTATCATGGGGAAATGTAGGCCATGAGCGTATTAACAAAGCAGCTGTAATGGCTTTACCAAAACAGTTACAGATCTTTTTTTACAATCACATTGATTTTATTACGCAAGAGGCTTCAGTTCCTGATATCCGTAAGTATGCTTTAAATTATAAAGAAGAAGGCCCAAGACATTATTTTGATATGGAAAACTTTGGAGCCGCTGATACTTATCCGAAAACATTAGAAGAAGCAAAACAAAAATATGAAGCTAAATTTTTAAGTGATAATGGAATCTTGCCTTGGTATATTGAAGATATGATGGCAAAATTGACTAAAGCTTTTAAAGAGAAAAATAGAGCCGAAATCTTATTTCTTGCTGCAGATTTAGGTCATTATATTGGTGATGCGCACATGCCTTTGCATACTTCTAAAAACCACGATGGACAATTGACAGATCAAAAAGGAATTCACTCTTTATGGGAAAGCAGATTGCCAGAGTTATTCGTTAAAAATTACAAATTGAATGTTCCTGAAGCTCAATATTATGCTGATGTTCACAAAGCAATTTGGGACATGATTAATGATACTCATACCTTGGCGCAGCCTTTATTGGATATTGATAAAAAATTAAGAGTTGCAACTCCAGAAAATAAAGTTTTTGAAATGGATGCTGAAGGTAAAATTGCAAAAACGAAATACAATACGTCTAAATTCTCTGATGAATATGCTACAAAATTGCATGCAGAGCTAAATGGTATGGTTGAAAGCCAAATGAGAAAAGCGATTAGTGCAACGGCAAGTTTTTGGTACACTGCTTGGGTAAATGCAGGGAAACCTGATTTAAGCGACTTAGATGCGCCAGCTGTTACACAAAGAAATTACCAATTTTTGCAAGAAGATTTAAAATTATATCAGAAAGGAAATTTGTTCGGGATGAAGAATCAAAACGATTAAAAATTTTGTTTCAAATTTTCATAGCTTAACGTTTCAAGTTAGTTTCTGAAACCTAAAAAAAAAAGCCTCATATCGTAAAGATTTGAGGCTTTTTTTAATAATGATTTTAATTAATTATGGACATTGGCATATAATTTCTTGTTCTTGTCAGTCAAATTTTTAAACTGATATTCTTTCTCTTTCAAAACATAAGAAGCTGATTGATAATAAGAAATAGTTTCATCAACTAGATTCTTATTTTCAGTTTTCAATGGAATTTCATCATAATGGATTTGGAATTCAGGTGAAATCCCAGTTTTCTCATTAAGTTTTAACTGCAGCTGTTTTATCTGCTGTTTTGGAGATAAAATTGTCAAAACATTGTCTTTTATTAAACCAAGATCCTGATAAGTTGCTATAAAAGCTCTTGGCTGATAATCTGATTTAAATACATCACGTCCAAAGAATTTGCTTTCATAATCAAAATGCAGAAGACCAAATAATGTTGGCATAATATCGATTTGCGATATTAGTTTGTTGAATTTTTCTGGCTTCATATCTGGTGTATATATTAAAGCTGGAATTCTGTATTTGTCTAACGGAAGTTCTGTTTTTCCTGCACTAGACGCACAATGATCGGCTACAATTACAAAGACAGTATTTTTATACCAAGGCTGTTTTTCGGCCTGCTTAAAGAATTGTTGTAAAGCATAATCGGTATATTTAACGCCACCATCACGAGATTTGATATTTCCCGGAATATCAATTTTATTGTTCGGATACGTAAAAGGCCTATGATTGCTTACCGTCATAATATGGTTGAAAAATGGCTTACTTTGCTTAGCTTCAGCATTCATAATTCTGATTGCTTTATTATACATGTCTTCATCACAAACTCCCCAAACATTAGAAAAAGTAACTTCATTTTCTGAGAAACCCGATTTGTCTATAATTTGATAACCATTTCCGGTGTAGAAATCCTGCATATTATCAAAAAACGCATCTCCGCCATACATGAATTTTACATTGTAGCCTTTTTGAAGAAAGACAGATCCAGTTGAGAATTTATTTTTATTGTCTTCTCTTTTCACAACACTTTCGCCAGCTGTTGGAGGCAAACATAAAGTTACAGCTTCAAGACCGCGAACAGTTCTGTTTCCAGCTGCATAAACATTGGTAAATAGCAAACTTTTTTGAGCGAGACTGTCTAAAAATGGAGTGATATTTTGTTCGTTTCCGTACATTTTCATGAAGTCGGCACTTAAACTTTCAATGGTAATTAAAACTACATTTTTGTGCTGTTCCAATGAATCTTCTTTTACTTGGTGCAAAGTGTTGTTTCCTGTAATTGCTGGAAAATCCTGCCTTAAGATGGCAAATGCTTTTTCGTTTGGAATTGTTTTGTAGAATTTAAAATAATCTAACTTGTTATTCTGAAACGCTAAGTAGAACTTATAAATTCCATTTGATTGCAGTTCATTTGCAAAAACATTTTTGGAATTCTCAGTTGTAGCCAAGCCTGGAACAGCTAATAGAGAACACACAAACAAAACTGCATAAATAGTTGAAATTTTCAATTTTTCATTGAAACTTGGAATCTCATCGATATAATTTCTGGATTTCTTAATAATGAAATAAGTAACAGTTCCTGTAACGATAAATAAAGCAGAAAATATAGGAACTACCGGATAAGACTGCATAATGTTTCCGATAACCTCGTTGGTATAAATCAGATAATTAACGGCTATAAAATTGTATTTTACACCAAATTCATTCCAGAAGAAAAACTCGCTGATTGCATTTTGAAGAATCAATAAAACGTAAAGAAAGATTACAAAAGCAAAAAGCCAGAATCTGATTTTGTTTCTGTGTTTTGGGAGAAAAAGAAAAAGGGAGAATAAAAGTGTTTTTATTGAAACAAAGATCAGAATGATTCTAGGCAAAGCGCCTCCATATTCATCAAATATGCTTTTTCCAGAAGCCATGTATAATAAAAGCGCTAGAAAACCAGCTAGTACAATATATCCATAAGGTTTGTTATATTTAGAATTCGAAATAAAAATAAGATACAGCCACAGGAAAACCGAAGTCAAAATAAAGACGAAAAAGTCTGATAATAAACCGAATGAAAAGATTTTTAAGCTCTCAATAAATGTAAACGAACTTTGGGTAATGGGATGAAAAAGCAATACTATTCTAAGTGTGAAACTCACAATAAAATACAGTAAAGCTAGATTGTAGAAAGGCGAAAGTTTTTTGTAAAAATTCATCGGACTTATTTTTTTTACAAAATTAATTTTGAATGATTAATGCCAGATTAAGTTCCACTTTTACCTTACTTAACGTTAACTTAAAGTTTGCTTAAGATACTGATTTTCTTTATTTATTGCTGGATCGGATTATTTCTGAGGCCGAATTTATTTATCTTTGAATAGAAAAACGAAATTCAAATTTTAATCAGATACGATAAATGCATATTTTAATAGTTGAAGACGAAGTCGGAATTGTCCAGTTTCTAAAACAAGGTTTACAGGAAGAAGGGTATCAAATTACAACCGCGGCTGATGGTTCTAAAGGTTTTGAGTTGGTTCAAGAGCAGAAATTTGATTTGATTCTTTTAGATTGGATGCTGCCAAAAATTAATGGTCTTGATCTGTGTAAGGCTATCAGGATTAAAGATCAGACAACACCGATTATTTTTTTAACGGCAAAAGATACGGTTCAGGAAACTGTAGAAGGCCTGAAAGCTGGAGCAAATGATTATATCAAAAAGCCATTTAGCTTTGAGGAATTGGTTGAAAGAATAAAAGTCCACTTTAGAAATAGAAAACAAACTGAAACACTCACACTTGGAAACATTACGATGGATTTATCCAGACATATTGTTTTAAAAGGGGCTGAAGAAATTTCATTAACGCAGCGCGAATTTGAATTGTTGGCGTATTTAATTCAGCATAAAGGAAAAGTTTGCACGAGAAATCAAATTTTGAGAGATGTCTGGGAAATCAATTTTGAGTACGATACCGGTGTTATTGATGTTTTTATGAATGCTATTCGAAAAAAACTGAATCTTAAAATTGAAGAAGATTATATAAAAACCATCCGAGGCATTGGATATATCGCCAATGATTAGCAAAATGACATCATTATCTTTTAAAAACAGAATCGCATTAAATTATATTGTAGGAACAGGACTGTTGATTTTAGCAGTCTTTTCGGCTATTTATTTTATTGTAAAACTGACGGTTTACAATCACATCGATGAGAATTTAAATATTGAAATTCAAGACCATTTTAAAGAACTTAAAATAGAAAAAGGCACAATAATTTTTATGGATGCCGAAGAATGGGAGGAAAGAGAACATAATTCAGTCGACGTAAACCCTATTTTTGTTCAGTTCTTGGATTTGAACAAAAAAATAGTCGAAAAATCGCCAAATTTAAAGAATGAGAAACTTGTTTTTCATAATAACAAAGAGCTTTTTCATCCTTTTGATACCAAATTATTGGGCAGCAAAATTCGTCAGATTCAAGTTCCGCTTCAAGTAGAATCCAAGAAAGTTGGGTATTTAATTATTGCAATGGCGCTTTCTGATTCTGCACAAGTTTTGGATAATCTGATGGATACTTTGTTGATTACTTTTCCAATTATTCTGCTGATTTTGTTTTTCTTAGCGAGATTTTACGCAGGACGAAGTATCAAACCAATAAATAATATTATTCAGACGTCAAAGATTATTACTAAAGACAATCTTAAAGCGCGTATTCCGTTGCCGAGAACAAGAGATGAATTATTTACACTTTCTAAGACCATTAATAATTTATTGAATCGTATCGAAGATGCTATAGAGCGCGAAAAACAGTTCACATCTGATGCTTCTCATGAGCTAAGAACGCCTCTTACTGTTATTAAAGGAACACTTGAAGTATTAATACGTAAACCTCGAGATAATAAGGAATACGAAGAAAAAATAAATTATTGCATTAACGAAGTTGATCATTTAAATTCTCTTGTTGACCAGCTGCTTATGATGGCGCGTTTTGAGAATCAAAAACAAAATATTCATAAAGAAAATGTCTATTTGAATGCAGCCGTTTTAGATGTTTTGAAATTGAATGCAGAGAAAATTAAAACAAGAAGAATTAATGTTATACTTGAAGCTTCAGAAGAATTTTATATCTATTCGGATAATTATTTAGTCATAACGATTCTTAGAAATATTATTTCAAATGCTGTAAAATATTCAAAACCCGATAGCAAAGTCACTGTAGCATTATCAAGAGAAAGTAAGAAAATCATTTGCAATATTTCAGATCACGGAATCGGAATAGCGAAAAAAGACCTAGAATCAATTTTGAATCCTTTTTTTAGGTCAGATTCGCTAAATCACGCCGAAATTAAAGGGACAGGACTTGGGTTGTTTATTGTAAAACGAATGACAGATCTGCTGAAAATTAAATTTAAAATTGAAAGCGAAATAGGAATGGGAACTAGTGTATTATTGGTTTTTGACGAATATGATAATTCGTTAAAGTAATTTTAAAATTCTTAAGCATAATACTATCAGAAACGATTTTTAACAATAAACTATCGTTAAGTTAAAATAAAAATTGCTTTTTAATTATTTTATCTAGTATATTTGCAACCGAATCAAAGAAGTAAAAAACAAAACAAATCATGATTTCAATTCAATTACATCATCATCATTTACATTATTGCTCTCAAGCGATGTGTTAATGGTATGCATGTAAATCATCTTATTTTAAAACCCGTTTGAGTACATCAAACGGGTTTTTTAATTCAAGCTCTCTTTGTACTCAAACTATTAATCCAACAAACAACTAAAAAAATGAGTACTTTAAAAATTGCAATTCAAAAATCTGGTCGTTTAAACGAAGACAGCATTCAAATTCTAAAAGACTGCGGCATTTCAATCAATAACGGAATTGACCAGTTAAAAGCTGAGGCTTCAAATTTTCCTCTTGAAGTTTTATACCTTAGAAATTCAGACATTCCGCAATATTTAATTGACGGAGTCGTAGATCTTGCCATTGTTGGCGATAACCTTTTGGTAGAAAAAGGAAAAGGAATCGAAGTGGTTCAAAAATTAGGATTTTCAAAATGTAAAGTTTCTGTAGCAGTTCCTAAAACCTTCGAATATAATTCTGTACAAGATCTAGCGAATCTTCGAATTGCTACCTCTTATCCGAATACAGTAACAGAATATTTTAATAAATTTGGTATAACTGTAGATATTCACCAAATCTCTGGTTCTGTAGAAATTGCTCCAAATATTGGTCTCGCAGATGCAATTGTAGACATTGTTTCAAGCGGAAGTACGTTATTTAAAAACAACTTAAAAGAAGTTGAAGTTATTTTGAAAAGTGAAGCAGTTTTAGCAGTTTCTCCAAAAGTTTCTCCAGAAATTCAAAAACACATTGATACTTTAAAATTCAGAATCCAAGCTGTTTTACGAGCTAGAAATTCAAAATATATCTTAATGAACGTTCCAAATGACAAAATTGAAGCTGTTGGAAAAATTCTTCCAGTTTTAAGAAGTTTAACGGTTCTTCCGTTAGCTCAAGAAGGTTGGAGCAGCGTTCACTCTGTAATCGATAAAGATACTTTTTGGGATGTAATCGACCAGTTAAAAGAAGTAGGCGCAGAAGGAATTCTAGTTTGCCCAATTGAGAAAATGGTTCTTTAAGGACTTCGTCCGCTTTAGGCTTTAGGCGGTAAGCTATAAGCCAAAATTCACAAACTATAGAGAGGCTTAAAGCTTACGGCTTATTGCCTAAAGCCTAAAAAGAAACACAACGTTAAGAAAGCTTAAAGCCTACAGCTTATAGCATAAAGCATAAAAAAATGAATAAAATAGACAGTCCAAAACCAGAAATCTGGTCAGAAATATTAAAAAGACCAACCAAAACTGTTGACGATATAGAAGTTACGGTAAAAGAAATCTTCAAAGAAGTTCAAAGAAAAGGAGATGAAGCTGTGGCAAAATACACTTCAATTTTTGACGGCATTTCTCAAGATAACTATGAAGTTTCACGAGAAGAAATCAATGAAGCGATTGGTTTGATTCCAACAGAATTAAAAGCGGCTATTGAATTAGCAAAAGACAATATTTATAAATTTCATAGTGCTCAAAAAACAGATCGTGTTTCTGTTGAAACTAGTGAGGGAGTCAACTGTTGGCAAGAGAAGAGGCCAATTCAAAAGATTGGCTTGTATATTCCAGGCGGAACAGCGCCATTATTTTCGACAGTTTTAATGCTGGCAGTTCCAGCAGAAATTGCGGGCTGTAAGGAAATTGTGTTATGTTCGCCGCCAGATAAAAAAGGGAAAATTAATCCAGCAATTTTATATGCTGCAAATTTATGCGGTGTAACTAAAATCCTAAAAGTTGGTGGAATCCAAGCTATTGCAGGAATGACTTTTGGAACGCAGTCTATTCCGAAAGTATATAAGATTTTTGGTCCAGGAAATCAGTTTGTAACGGTAGCAAAACAATTGGCAACGCAATTTGGTGTTGCTATTGATATGCCTGCGGGGCCTTCAGAATTATTAATCGTGGCCGATGATACAGCGGTTCCTGCTTTTGTAGCGTCAGATTTATTATCGCAAGCAGAACACGGAACAGACAGTCAGGTTATTTTGGTTTCGACTTCAAAAAAGCTAATTGCAGAAGTAGAAAAAGAAGTGCAATCTCAATTGGAAGTGCTTCCAAGAAAAGCAATTGCAGAAAAAGCAATCGAGAATTCAAAATTGATTTATGTCGAAAACGATCAGATTGCTTTAGATTTAATCAATGAATATGGTCCTGAACACTTTATAATCTGCTCAGAATATGATGATTTCTATTGCAATGGAATTGTAAATGCAGGTTCAGTTTTCATTGGAAATTATACGCCAGAAAGCGCAGGTGATTATGCTTCAGGAACCAATCACACATTGCCAACAAACGGCTATGCAAAAAATTACAGTGGAGTAAATCTGGACAGTTTTATGAAATCAATGACTTTTCAGAAAATCTCTGAAAAAGGAATTCAAAACATTGGAAAAGCAATAGAATTGATGGCTGAGGCCGAAGGATTACAAGCGCATAAGAATGCTGTTACAGTACGTCTGCAGTCCTGCAAGGTTTCCAAAACCTCGTAGGTCTAAATAGATTTTCGATTTAGAGAGTGAATAAATAATACCTACAAGGTTTTGAAAACCTTGCAAGAATAAAGAAAATAAAATGAATACTTTCGATATAAATACAATTACACGTGAAAACGTAAAATCTTTAAAACCATATTCTTCTGCGAGAGATGAGTTTGAAGATTTTGATACAGCCGAAATGATTTTTTTGGATGCCAATGAAAATCCATATCAGAATGGTGTAAACCGTTACCCAGACCCACAGCAGAATTCGGTTAAAGCAATTTTAGCTAAGAATAATTTAGTAAAACAAAGTCAGATTCTGTTAGGAAACGGAAGTGACGAAGTTTTAGATTTGCTTTTCAGAGCTTTTTGCGAACCAAAAAAAGATAATATTATTTCGCTACCGCCAACATATGGAATGTATGGAGTTTTGGCAAACATTAACGCAGTAGAAAATAGAGAAGTTTTATTATCAACTGATTTTCAGCCACAAGTTGAGAAGATTTTAGAGGCTGTTGATGAGAATACTAAAATCATCTTTTTATGCTCACCAAATAATCCAACAGGGAATTCATTTTCGGATGAAAGCGTGGTTAAATTGCTTCAAAACTTCAAAGGTTTAGTTGTTATTGATGAAGCATATATTGACTTCTCGGATAAAGAAAGCTGGCTAACAGAAATTGACGAATATCCAAATTTAGTGATTACACAAACACTTTCAAAAGCGTATGGTTTAGCCGGAATTCGTTTGGGAATCTGTTATGCTTCTGAAGTTGTGATTTCGGTTTTAAATAAAATCAAACCGCCTTATAATGTAAACGAATTGACGCAACAAAGAGCGAAAGAACGTTTGAAAGATTCTGATAAAATTAAACAAGAAATAGCGTCTATTATTGAGCAAAGAGAAGAATTGCTTAAAGTTTTGCTTGAAGTGAGTTTTGTTGAAAAAGTTTACCCAACAGAAGCCAATTTTATTTTAGCCAAAGTGGATGATGCTGATAAAAGATACGATCAATTAATTGAAAAAGGAATCGTTATTCGCAATAGAACAACACAGCCTTTATGCGAAAATTGTCTTCGTTTTACAATTGGAACGGAAGAAGAAAATGCTGTTTTGATTAAAGAATTAAAACTTATATAAAACATTTATTTATTATAATAATCTAAAAAAGCAACCTATGAAATTTCTTTACCCCTTATTTTTCTTTATTTTCTTTAGTATTAATGCTCAAGATAGTCGAGACGCTTTTGCAATTATAAAAGGTAATCCTAAAGAATATAAAGAAACATGGTACGCGGCGAAGAAAACTAAAGCAGGATTTGTAAAAGGAAAGTATTTGCATGATGATGTTTACAACATAAACGCTTATGGCGAAATTGTGAAACAAAGCTTTATGCCACCTGAAAAATGGGAAGTTCCACAAACCAGTTATAATAAAGATAATCAGAAAATAGAAACTATTAATTATAACGAAGAAGGCGGAATTAAAGATAGAACCAAGTTTTTGTATGATAAAAATAAACTTGTTGAAGAAAAAATTTACGGAGATTCCGATACTCTTTTTGTCAGTAACAAATATGAGTATTTAAATAATTTAGTAGTAAAGAAGTTAGAATTTAGAGCTGAAAAAGGCGTTTTTAAAAGTACTCCAAGCGAAATTACTACGTACGAATATGATTCAAAGAATAATATAATTGTAGAGTTTATCGCCCTTGAAGATGAGTATGTTGCCTTTGCTTATAAATATGATGATAAAAATTTCATGACTGAGGTTCATTCAAAATCAAGTTTTCCCGTGCGTGAAAAGGAGTTTAGTATATCGATACGATACAATTATCAAAAATATGATTTGAATAATTGGACAGAAGTTTATGTTGAAGATGATCTAAGTTCTGACAGAAAACCTTCTTATTATTTTATTCAAAGAGAATTCAAATATTAAATATTAAATTTTTGGCAAAACTGCCTGAAATACAATAAAAACATGAAAAAAGTACTTTTTATTGATCGTGACGGAACGATTGTTTTAGAACCTGAAAATTACCAATTAGACAGCTTAGATAAATTAGAGTTTTATCCAAAAGCTTTTCAATATCTGGCTAAAATCGCCAATGAATTAGATTACGAATTGGCGATGGTAACCAATCAAGACGGATTAGGGACAGATAGTTTTCCGGAAGATACGTTTTGGCCAACGCAAAATTTCATTTTAAAAGCTTTTAAAAACGAAGGAGTTGTTTTTGATGAAATCTTTGTAGACCGAACTTTCCCAGAAGAAAATGCGCCAACACGTAAACCAAGAACGGGAATGTTGACTAAATATTTGAATAATCCAGAATATGATTTGGAGAATTCTTTTGTTTTAGGAGATCGTTTAACAGATGTGGAACTGGCTAAAAACTTGGGTGCAAAAGCCATTTTCATGAATGATACCGATGGAATTGGAAGCAATGAAATTTCATCAAAACGTGAAGAACTGAATGAAACAATCGTTTTACAAACAATGGATTGGAAGAAAATCTATGAGTTTTTGAAATTAGAAGCTCGTTCGGCTTCGATTACAAGAAAAACAAACGAAACGGATATTTATATCAATCTAAATCTTGACGGAACTGGAAAAAGTAAAATAGATACAGGAATTGCTTTTTTTGATCATATGTTAGATCAAATCTCACGTCACGGTCAAATGGACTTGGAAATCCTTGTAAAAGGCGATCTTGAAGTTGATGAGCATCACACAATTGAAGATACGGCAATTGCTTTGGGAGAAGTTTTCGCGAAAGCGTTAGGAAACAAACTAGGAATTGAGCGTTACGGATTCTGCCTTCCAATGGATGATTGTTTAGCTCAAGCAGCAATTGATTTTGGCGGAAGAAACTGGCTGATCTGGGAAACAGAATTCAAACGTGAAATGGTGGGTAAAATGCCAACAGAAATGTTTTATCATTTCTTTAAATCGTTTACAGACGGTGCAAAAGCGAATTTAAATATCAAAGCTGAAGGAATCAACGAACATCATAAAATTGAAGCCATTTTTAAAGCTTTCGCGAAAGCGATAAAAGTAGCCGTAAAAAGAGACACTGAGAAAATGATTTTGCCTTCAACGAAGGGAATGCTTTAATTGAGTCAAAAGTTGAAAGTCATAAAGTCGAAAGTTTTCCAAAAAGGGGATATTAAAATCGACTTTAAGACTTTAGACTTTAGACTTTAAGACTAAAAAAGAATGAAAATAGTAATTATAAATTACGGAGCAGGAAATATTCAGAGCATTATGTTTGCTATTGAAAGATTGGGTTTTAAGGCGGTTTTGAGTAATGATCCTGACGAAATTAAATCGGCTGATAAAGTGATTTTTCCTGGCGTGGGCGAAGCGAGTTCGGCGATGGCTAAACTTCGCGAAAGCGGTTTAGATAACTTGATTCCGCAATTGAAACAGCCGGTTTTAGGAATCTGTCTGGGAATGCAGTTGATGTGCAATAAGACCGAAGAAGGAAATACAGAAGGTTTAGGGATTTTTGATGTTGATGTTTTGAAATTTTCAAACAACGTAAAAGTACCACAAATGGGATGGAATCAGATTTATGATTTAAAAACCGATTTATTCAAAGGAATTTCTGAAAATGAATTCATGTATTTGGTTCATAGTTTTTATGCTCCAAATTGCGATGAATCTATTGCTACAACGAATTACGACGTTGAATATGCCTCAGCTTTGCAAAAAGATAATTTTTACGGAACTCAATTTCATCCAGAAAAAAGCGGTGATGTTGGAGAGAAAATCCTTGGAAATTTCCTGAAGATGTAAAATTTTCAAATTCAAAAGACAATATCAATCAAAATAACAATTTTTGAAAATCAGAAAGACTTTATGACTTTAGACTTTCAAACTTTAAGACTAAAACAAAATGAGAATAATACCAGCCATAGATATCATTGAAGGAAAATGCGTTCGTTTGTCCAAAGGTGATTATGATACCAAAATAATTTACAATGAGAATCCGCTTGAAGTGGCAAAATCATTTGAAGCGCACGGAATTGAATATCTGCATTTAGTGGATCTTGACGGAGCGAAATCGAGTAAAATTGTTAATTACAAGATATTAGAACAAATTGCAACGCAAACCAGCTTAAAAATAGATTTCGGTGGCGGATTAAAATCGGATGATGATTTGAGAATTGCTTTTGAAAGTGGTGCAAATCAGATTACTGGCGGAAGTATCGCGGTTAAAAATAGAGCAATCTTCGAAAAATGGATTTCAGCATATGGTTCAGAAAAAATTATTCTTGGCGCCGATGCAAAAGATGAAAAAATCGCTGTTTCTGGCTGGTTAGAAGAATCAAATGAAGATTTGGTTCCGTTTATTCAGGATTATCAAAATAAAGGAATTCAGTACGTTATTTGCACGGATATTGCCAAAGACGGAATGCTTCAAGGGCCAAGTTTTGATTTGTATAGCAAAATTTTAGCAGAAGCTAAAGGTGTAAAACTAATCGCTTCTGGCGGAATTTCAACTTTTGATGAATTGCCAAAATTAGCTGAATTAGGCTGTGAAGGAACTATAATCGGAAAAGCGATTTACGAGGGAAAAATTAGCTTGAAACAACTAGAGGGGTTTATAATTAGAAAATGAGTTAATTAGAAAATTAGATAATGGTTTAGCAAATGCAGAAAATTATCTAATTGACTAATTATCTAATTAACACATTAAAGAAAATGTTAGCAAAAAGAATAATACCTTGCTTAGATATAAAAAACGGAAGAACTGTAAAAGGTGTTAATTTCGTTGACTTGCGTGATGCAGGAGATCCTGTAGAACTAGCTGAAATTTATTCGAAAGAAGGTGCAGATGAATTGGTTTTTCTAGATATTTCAGCAACTGAAGAAAGACGTAAAACGCTAGTAAATATGGTGCGAAGTGTAGCGGAGAAAATAAATATTCCGTTTACAGTTGGTGGTGGAATTTCATCTGTTGAAGATGTTGATATTCTGCTGAACAACGGAGCAGATAAAGTTTCAATCAATTCATCGGCAGTAAAAAATCCGCAATTAATAAACGATTTAGCTCAGAAATTTGGAAGTCAGTGCGTTGTTGTAGCAATTGATGCGAAACAAATTGACGGACAATGGATTGTGCATTTAGTTGGAGGAAAAGTTCCAACTGAACTGAATTTATTCGATTGGGCGGTTGAAGTAGCGGAGCGTGGCGCAGGAGAAATTTTATTTACTTCGATGGACAACGATGGAACGAAAAATGGTTTTGCAAATGAAGCTTTGGCTAAACTGTCAGAATTAGTAAATATTCCGATTATTGCTTCTGGAGGTGCTGGAAACATACAGCATTTTGTTGATTCGTTTCAAAAAGGAAAAGCAGATGCAGCATTGGCTGCGAGTGTTTTTCACTTTAAAGAAATCGAAATCAAGGCCTTGAAACAAGAATTAAGAAATAATAACATAGAAGTAAGGTTGTAAAATTCCAATTGTTGAAGTGCCAAATTCCAATCAATAGCAATATCAAAAAATCAAAAAAAAATAATTTTTCAGTTTTTAGAATCTAAAATCTGAAATCTAAAATCTAAAATAGACATGGACATCGATATCAAAAGCGCACACGGATTAATTCCGGCTATAATTCAAGATTCAGAAACTAAAAATGTTTTGATGTTGGGTTATATGAATGAAGAATCGCTTCAGAAAACAATAGAAACGCAGAAAGTAACTTTTTTTAGCCGTTCAAAACAAAGACTTTGGACGAAAGGCGAGGAGAGTGGCAACTTTTTAAATCTGGTTAGCATTAAAAATGATTGTGACGGCGATACGCTTTTAATTCAGGCAAAACCTGTTGGGCCAACATGTCATACAGGTGCAGACACATGCTGGCAAGAGCCAAATGATGCCAATTACGGTTTTATTTCTCAATTAGAAAATGCAATCAAAACCCGCAGAGAAAATGCTGATTCTGAACAGAGTTATGTAGCTTCTTTATTTGCAAAAGGAATCAATAAAATCGCTCAAAAAGTTGGTGAAGAGGCAGTAGAAGTGGTGATTGAAGCAAAAGACAATAACGATGATTTGTTCCTTAGCGAAAGCGCCGATTTGCTTTTTCATTATTTAATTCTGCTTCAAGCAAAAGGATATCAATTGAATGATGTTGTGGAAGTTTTGAAGAAACGCCAAAAATAGTTTCAAATAATTTAGGAAGCATGTATTACTATAGCCCGCGGTTTCAACCGCGGGAAACGTATAGTTTATATGCATGTCCTCCCGCGGTTGAAACCGCGTGCTATGTTTCTTGCTATTCCATAAACTCAAAAACAGCAAATTCTTGAGGCTGATGAAATCCGAAAATTAAACTTTTATAAGGCTGTAATGCAAGATATTCGGTTGTGTTACCGTAATCAATTCTAAAAGCATTTCCTTTCCATTTTGTTCCAATTTTTGGCTTTTGAAAACTTCCATTCTTAATTTTCTCAAGACTAGAAAACGGAATTTTAATTTCTACAATATATCCTTCGGAAGTTATTTTACTCACAGATTCCAAGCCTTTAATGTCAAAATCCATAGCTGTATTCCATCCTCCGCATTCTGGCGAAATACATTTTAAAAGTAAATCATAGTTTGTAGAAAAAGCATTTACTCCAATTTCAATATAATTCTGACTGTCCCCGTCGGGATCAAGAAAAATTTCAACCAAATCATCGGTATTAAAAATCTGTGAATCTTTATTTTGTGGTGCTCCAATAATTTTAGAATCCGTGCAATTGTAAGCAATATAGAGGTTTTCATTATTCCACGAGAGTAAAACAAAAGTTTTCTGAGTTGCTTTCTCTTCAGTATTATGAATCACAAACGGACCAAGAAAAGGCGTTTTCCATTCTGATAAATCACCATCAATGTTGATTTTTTCATTTGTTTTATGAACAGGAATGGTTTGTGCATTGGCAACTTTCGAAAACATTATAATTAAATAGAAAACAATCGTGGTTAATCTCATATTATGAAATCTAAAATTTTGAAAGTACTAAAATAGAGAAGAATAATGAATTTGAATATTGTTTATTTGTATTGAAATGATAATTTTTTAAAAAACTTGATTCGAATGTTTACATTTGTTGAAGATTAAGCTGGTTTAATTACCTAATTATTTCAAATTTTAAAATAATGAAAAAATACTTTGGTGGCGTAGTTTTCGCCTTTTTGGTTGGTTTTACTGCCAATGCTCAGGGACTTTTAAATAAGTCAGAAACCGTTTTTACACATCAGGATACTTTACGCGGAAGCATTACAAAAGAAAGGGCTTGGTGGGACTTGAAATATTATCACCTTGATGTAAAAGTGAATCCAAAAGAAAAATCAATTTCGGGTTCTAATACTGTTCGTTATACGGTTTTGACGGAAAACAGCCGTATGCAGATCGATTTACAGGAACCAATGAATATTACGAAAGTAACTCAGAATGGTAAGGATTTAAAATTTGAAAGAAACGGGAATGCTTTCTTTATTACTTTAACAGAAAAGCAAAAAGTTGGTGCCGTAAAAGAAATCGTAGTTTTCTTTGAAGGAAAGCCTAAAGAAGCTGTTAGAGCACCATGGGATGGTGGTTTCTCTTGGAAAAAAGATAAAAACGGAAAAGATTTTATTGCTACCTCTTGTCAAGGTTTAGGCGCGAGTGTTTGGTGGCCGTGTAAGGACCATATGTGTGATGAAGTAGAGAATATGCTTATTAGTGTAAATGTTCCAGGGGATTTAACTGAGGTTTCTAACGGAAGATTGCAAAGTGTTAAAAAGGAAAAAGACGGAACAAAAACGTTTAATTGGTACGTTTCAAATCCGATCAACAACTACGGCGTAAATATCAATATTGGTGATTACGTTAATTTCTCAGAAGTATTTAAAGGCGAAAAAGGAAATTTAGACTGTAATTATTATGTGTTAAAAGATAATTTAGCTTTGGCAAAAGAGCAGTTTAAAGATGCTCCTAAAATGCTGAGGGCGTTTGAAAACTGGTTCGGACCTTATCCGTTTTATGAAGATAGTTATAAATTGGTTGAAGTTCCGTATTTAGGAATGGAGCACCAAAGTTCTGTAACATACGGTAATCAATACAAAAATGGTTATTTAGGACGCGATTTAAGCGGTACAGGTTGGGGATTAAAGTTTGACTTTATCATTATTCATGAATCTGGTCACGAATGGTATGCTAACAATATTACCTACAAAGATATTGCTGATATGTGGGTTCACGAGAGTTTTACAAACTATTCAGAAAGCCTTTTTGTTGAGTATTATTACGGAAAAGATGCTGGTGCAGAATACGTAATTGGATGCAGAAAAAACATTCAAAACGATATTCCGATTATTGGGCATTATGATGTGAATAATGAAGGATCTGGAGATATGTATCCAAAAGGAGCTTCAATGCTTCATATGATTCGTCAGATTATCAATGATGATGCTAAATGGAAATCGATTTTAAGAGGCATGAATAAGACTTTTTATCATCAAACTGTTACAGGAAAACAGATTCAGGATTATATGAACGAGCAGTCTGGAATTAACTTCAACAGAGTTTTTGCGCAATATTTAAGTACAACACAAATTCCAGTTTTCGAATATATGTTTAAAAACGGAACTTTCGGCTATCATTGGACAAATTGCGTTTCTAAGTTTGACATGCCAGTAAGAGTAAAATTAAACGGTGTTGAAACTTGGCTGAAACCAACAACAGAGTGGCAATCAGTAAAAACAGAAAATGAAGACAGGAAACTAGAAGTGGATAAAGATTTCTATGTTACGACTTCTAATATAGTCGAATAAATTCTTTTAATATTCAATATAAAAAATCCCAAATTCCAAATTTCGTTGGAGTTTGGGATTTTTTTTTGATTCTAAACCCGATAGGTTTTAAAAAACCTGTCGGGTTTGTTGATTTACGAGTGTGATCCTTCGTTCCTCGGGATGACAAAAAGGGGTGAAAAACTTTGTTTTCAACCCTTTTGATTGGAATTTGGAATTTCTTTATTGGAATTTAAAACATTTACCTGTTGTTCAATTTCGCTTTCTCCTTTATAATATCAGCAATTTTTCTGTTTTCGATTTTGCTTTCCAACCACGAAATAATATCAAGATATAAGAAAGCTCTTTTTTCGTAAGTGTTCTTTTCGAGCTCTACAAAACGAGTGTGCATTTTCTTGAATTCCTTTTTGATATCAGCAGGATAGAAATTATTTAAGTTTCTTAAAAACTTGATGATTTCTTTTTGGACTTCATGCAAGTCGTTCATTTTCAGTAAGAACTTATAAGTGCTTTTTAAATGATTTTCTAGATAATAATCTTTTCCAAGCTCATAATGTGCAATAAGTGATAATAATCTTGCAAAACACATTAAATCTTCACGCATGGTCAAGTTTTTATTGTTAATGATTTTATCCAGATAATTGATGCACTCATTATACTTTTCATTTCCAAAATAAATAGAAGCAAACTTATAGAAGAATAACATTTCGTGATGTTCATCCAAATGTTCGCTGTGCAGTTTCAGTTTTTCTAGAATCTCAGGAATCAGATATTCACTTTCTGCAAAAGTACCTTCTAAAATATGAAGGTTTAACTTATTGTTATAAACATAAAGAAATGACAAAGATGCAATATTGTCATTGACAGGAAATTTAGGATCTGTAATGGTTTCTTCCAGAAGATTTAGGTATTTCTTGAAATTCGATGTATATTTTAGCATATAAAGCGATTCTAAGAAATAATGATTTCCTTTTAAGAAGAAAACAGGATTCAGATAAATCATATTTGGATTATCATAGAAAAGCTGCACCCATTTATATGCAAATTTATAACTCGCCAAGAAATCTTGAACTAGAAAGCTTCGCCAAAGATTGGCATTGTAAAACCAGTATTTTTCGCGGAAGCCAAATTTGCTTTCGTCAAGCTTAGAAATATGCTTGTTGAAGTAATCATCAATATATCTGTATTCATCATCATTTTTTACGTAACCCGTTTTTAGCATGATCCCGTATAACTGAAGCGATAAATTAGACAATTTGCTTGAAATTGTATTTCTGTAATTCAATTCTTTGGCTTGAACAACCAATTCGTCGGCGCGTCCTTGAATACTTCGGGTAATATATTGCGATTCGATTAGTTTTTCGAATTCTACAATTTCATAGGCCATGTATTTTTCATCATTTTCTAAAGCTTGCTGTTTTGTCTTGTCTAATATTTTTAAACTCTGTTTGTATAAACCTTTATTATAAAGAATAACAGCAAAATCCATTTGCTCGCGAAGCTGATAACGAATATTCTGGCTTGGAATATTTAATCTTATACTAACAAGTATTTGCTTGTATAAGTATGATTTTAAGTTAGATAACTGTACTTTTTGGATAACACCGTTCTTCAGAATGAGTTTTTCATCGTAAACTTCAGATTTGTCTAGAATATTAAATAATTCAATAAATTTTGTATTTGAACTCGTTTCTAATCGGCTTGCAAAAATTTTAAACTGCCTTTTTTCTGATTTCGAAAGTGATTTGATTAGAACAAATAAGAAATCTTTTTGATGGTTAGCCATTGTAAAAAATAATAATATAACTTATTGATTATAAGTTAGTTAGTATAGGATAAAACGTTTTATAAACAGTATAATTTCATTAAAATGAATTTCATACTGTAATAGTACAATATATATTTGTTATCAAGATGTGAAATTACATTAAATAAATGAATATGAATAGAGAGAAAGTTCAAATTTTTGACACCACATTGCGAGATGGTGAACAAGTTCCAGGATGCAAGTTAGATACTAAACAGAAATTAGTTATCGCAGAACGACTAGACAAAATGGGAGTTGACATTATCGAAGCAGGCTTTCCTGTGTCAAGTCCAGGCGATTTTTTATCGGTCTCTGAGATTTGTAAAATTGTAGAAAATGCAACCGTCTGCGGACTAACAAGAGCCGTAAAAAATGACATTGATGTTGCTGCAGCTGCTTTAAAGCATGCTAAGAAACCTAGAATCCATACTGGAATCGGAACTTCGGAATCTCATATACTCCACAAATTACAAACTACGCCTGAAGATATTATTGCAAGAGCAAAATTTGCTGTATCACATGCTAAATCTTATGTAGAAGATGTTGAATTCTACGCTGAAGATGCTGGTAGAACAGACAATGCGTTCTTAGCTAAAGTTTGTGAAGAAGTGATTAAATCTGGAGCTACGGTATTGAATATTCCTGATACTACTGGATACTGTCTTCCAGAAGAATACGGAGCAAAAATTAAATACTTAAAAGAAAACGTAAAAGGAATCGAAAACGTGATCCTTTCATGCCACTGTCATAATGATTTAGGAATGGCAACTGCAAACTCAATCGCAGGAGCTATAAATGGAGCAAGACAAATAGAGTGTACTATTAATGGTATTGGTGAAAGAGCTGGAAACACTGCACTTGAAGAAGTGGTAATGATTTTCAAACAACATCCTTACTTAAATTTAGACACAAACATCAATACAAGAGAATTAAACGAAATGAGCCGTTTAGTTTCTGAAAGTATGGGGATGATTGTACAGCCAAACAAAGCAATTGTTGGAGCAAATGCTTTTGCACACAGTTCTGGAATTCACCAAGATGGTGTAATCAAAAATAGAGCTACTTACGAGATTATGGATCCGTTAGATGTTGGAGTAAATGAATCTTCAATCATTTTAACAGCAAGAAGCGGAAGAGCAGCTTTAGCTTACCGTGCTAAAAAAGTGGGTTACGAATTGACAAAAGTACAGTTGGATATCGTTTACATCGAATTCTTGAAATTTGCTGACATTAAAAAAGAAGTTGTAGACGCAGATATTCACCAAATTATAGAAGCTTCTAAAATAGAGGTTAATATTTAAAAAATAAACAAGGAACAATAAGGATTTAAAGACATAAAGAGCGAGAGATTATGAATTTAAAAATTGCAGTTTTACCAGGAGACGGAATTGGGCCAGAAGTAATTTTACAAGCTAAGAAAGCTTTGTACGCTATTGGCGAAGTGTATAATCATGAATTTGTTTTTGAAGAAGCACTCATGGGAGCGGTTGCTATCGATAAGACGGGAAGTCCTTTGCCGGAGCAGACTCTGAATCTGTGTTTAAATACAGATGCAGTTTTGCTTGGTGCTATTGGTGATCCGAAATACGATAACAATCCAAATGCAAAGGTTCGTCCGGAACAAGGATTATTAAAACTGCGAAAAGAATTAGGATTGTTTGCTAATATTCGTCCTATAAAACCTTATAAAGCCTTAATTGAATCTTCTCCTTTAAAAAGAGAAATTATTGAAGGAGCAGATTTTACCATTTTTAGAGAATTAACAGGTGGAGCTTATTTTGGAACAAAAACACTTAATGAAGAAGGAACACATGCTTCGGATTTATGTGAATATTCAGAAGAAGAAATTACCAGAATTGCACATTTAGCTTTTAAATCGGCACAAAAAAGACGCAAAAAGCTAACGATGGTCGATAAAGCCAATGTTTTGGAAACTTCAAGATTGTGGAGAAAAGTAGTTCAGAAAGTGAGCGAGGATTATCCAGATGTTAAGCTTGATTTCTTATTTGTTGATAATGCAGCAATGCAGTTAATCTTAAATCCGAAACAGTTTGATGTGATTTTAACTGAAAACTTGTTCGGAGATATTTTATCTGATGAAGCTAGTGTAATTACGGGATCTATTGGTTTATTGCCATCAGTATCTTTAGGAGAGAAAAATGCTTTGTTTGAGCCAATTCATGGGTCATATCCGCAGGCAAAAGGAAAGAACATTGCTAATCCGATTGCTTCGATTTTAGCGGCGGCACTTTTGTTAGAGCATTTTGGATTAACGAAAGAAGCTCATGTAATCTATAAAGCGGTAGAAAAAGCAATTGAATACAAAGTAGTTACAGTTGATTTGAAACCAGATTCAAAATTCGGAACTAACGAAGTAGGAGAGTTTGTTTCTAATTTTATTTTCAGCAAAGATGATTTGCTGTATTTCAATAATGACAATGTAAGTATTGGGCAATCTACAATTGTTTAATATTTTTTGTTAAAATGTGAAGATAATCACAAGAAGTATTGTAAATGTTGAGATTTTATTTTTTTACTTCCAGAAGTTTATTTACTTTTGTAACACTAAAAAATAAATGATGCAAATCTCAATTATTATTACTTCTGTCGTTGTTGTCAATGTGATTCACACATCTGCATCGGGAATGTTATAAATATAATTGAAAGACTATATTACAAACCTTCCAAATACTGGAAGGTTTTTTTTTGAGTAAAAAATTAAAAAATAAAACTATAATGGAATTAAATAAGTACAGCAAGACCATCACACAAGATCAAACACAGCCAGCGGCGCAAGCGATGTTGTACGGAATCGGTTTAACTGAGGAAGATTTAAAAAAAGCACAAGTTGGTATTGTGAGCATGGGTTACGATGGTAACACTTGTAACATGCACTTGAACGATTTAGCAAAAGATGTTAAAAAAGGTGTTTGGGATGCAGATCTTGTCGGACTTATTTTTAATACCATTGGTGTCAGTGACGGTATTTCTAACGGAACTGAAGGTATGCGTTACTCACTAGTTTCTCGTGATGTAATTGCAGATTCTATCGAAACTGTTGCGGGTGCGCAATGGTATGATAGTATTATTGCAATTCCTGGATGCGATAAAAATATGCCTGGAGCATTAATTGCAATGGGAAGATTGAACCGTCCGTCTATGATGATTTACGGTGGTTCTATTCATTCTGGGAAATGGAAAGGAGAATCTTTAAACATTGTTTCTGCTTTTGAAGCTTTAGGTAAAAAGGTAAAAGGCGAAATTACTCCAGAAGATTTTAAAGGTGTTATTCAAAATGCTTGTCCTGGAGCTGGTGCTTGCGGTGGTATGTATACTGCAAATACAATGTCTTCTGCAATTGAAGCATTGGGAATGAGTTTGCCTTATAGTTCTTCAAATCCTGCTTTAAGCCAAGAAAAAAGAGATGAATGTCTGGAAGCTGGAAAAGCAATCAAAATATTATTAGAAAAAGATATTAAGCCAAGAGACATTATGACTCGTAAGGCTTTCGAAAACGCTATTACAATTGTAGCTGTTTTAGGAGGTTCTACAAATGCGGTTATGCACTTAATCGCAATGGCTCACTCAGTTGGAATCACAATTACTTTAGATGATTTCCAAGCTATTAACGATAGAACACCGGTATTGGCAGACATGAAGCCAAGCGGTAAATATATGATGGAAGACATTCACGAAGTGGGAGGTATTCCAGCAGTTATGAAATACTTATTGAAAGTTGGACTTATTCACGGAGACTGTTTAACTGTAACAGGAAAAACAGTTGCTGAAAACTTAGCTTCAACTCCAGATTTGCAAGACGGACAAGAAGTAATTCATGAAATTCAAAAAGCATTAAAACCAACAGGAAATATTCAGGTATTATACGGAAATCTTGCTTCTGAAGGTGCTGTAGCAAAAATCAGCGGAAAAGAAGGAGAGTATTTCGAAGGGCCAGCTGTTGTATTTGAAGGTGAATTTGAAGTAATTCCAGGTCTTCAAGCCGGAAAAATTAAACCAGGTAATGTAGTCGTCATTAGAGGTTGTGGGCCAAAAGGTGGTCCGGGAATGCCTGAAATGCTGAAGCCTACATCTGCGATTATTGGAGCTGGATTAGGAAGCAGTTGTGCACTAATCACAGACGGTAGATTCTCGGGCGGTTCGCACGGTTTCGTGGTAGGACACGTTACACCAGAAGCATATGATGGTGGTGGTATTGCACTAGTAAAAGATGGTGATTTAATTGCTATTGATGCGGTGAAAAATACGATTGACCTGAAGATATCTGACGAAGAATTTGCCGCAAGAAAAGCAGCTTGGGTTAAGCCAGCTTTAAAAGTTGACAGAGGGGTTTTACTTAAATACGCTAAGTCGGTTTCTAGTGCATCAACAGGATGTGTTACCGATAATTAATTATAAAAATAAAAATATCAATTACAATAGCAATGACAATGGCAAACTCAAGTGGAAATATTTATAAAAGATTTCCATTGAATTTTGAAATTGAACTTTGATATTGATTTTTGAAAAAAAGATATACTATGAAAATATCAGGGGCAGAAGCCGTTATAAGATGTTTATTAGCAGAAGGAGTAGATTTAATTTATGGTTACCCAGGTGGAGCTATAATGCCAGTTTACGACGAATTATATAAATTTCAAGATCAGTTACACCATGTTTTAGTACGTCACGAACAAGGTGCAACACATGCAGCTCAAGGTTATGCAAGAGCTACAGGAAAAGTAGGGGTAGCAATTGCTACTTCTGGACCAGGAGCTACAAATTTAGTAACTGGTATCGCAGATGCTCAAATCGATTCAACTCCTTTGGTTTGTATTACAGGTCAAGTTGGAAGACACTTATTAGGATCTGATGCATTTCAGGAAACAGATATTATCGGAATTTCTACTCCGGTTACAAAATGGAATTTTCAGGTAACTGAAGCTTCTCAAATTCCTGAAATTATTGCAAAAGCATTTTATATTGCTCGTTCTGGACGTCCAGGGCCTGTATTGGTTGATATTACTAAAAATGCTCAGTTTGATGAGTTAGATTTTAGTTATGAAAAATGCACAGGAATCAGAAGTTATGTTCCAGTTCCAAAATTAAACTTAGACAAAGTTGCCGAAGCTGCGGCTTTAATTAATAGTGCAAAAAAACCTTTTATTGTTTTTGGACAAGGAGTTATTTTGGGTCAGGCAGAAGCAGAATTTAAAGCGGTGGTTGAAAAATCTGGAATTCCAGCAGCTTGGACAATTTTAGGTTTATCAGCATTACCGACAGATCATCCTCTAAACGTTGGTATGCTTGGGATGCATGGAAATTATGCGCCAAATTTACTAACTAACGAATGTGATGTTTTAATTGCTTTCGGAATGCGTTTTGACGATCGTGTTACAGGTAAATTAAGCACTTACGCAAAACAGGCAAAAGTAGTTCACTTTGAAATTGATCCTGCAGAGGTTGATAAAAACGTGAAAACAGAAATTGCTGTTTTAGGAGATGTAAAAGAATCTTTAGCTGCTTTACTACCATTATTAGATGCAAAATCTCATGATGCTTGGCATAATGAATTCAAAGAATTAAGCAAAGTTGAATTTGATTCAGTAATAAAAGAAGAATTAAATCCAACAAACGGTAAAGGAATTTCGATGGGAGAAACTATCGAAATGATCAACAAACATTCAAAAGGAGACGCAATTATCGTTTCAGATGTTGGTCAGCACCAAATGTTTGCTTGCCGTTATGCTAAATTCAATTCGACTAAAAGTAATATTACTTCAGGTGGATTAGGAACAATGGGGTTTGCATTGCCTGCTGCAATTGGAGCAAAAATGGGAAAACCAGAACGTGAAGTAGTAGCGATTATTGGTGATGGAGGCTTCCAGATGACAATTCAGGAACTTGGAACAATTTTCCAGACAGAGGTTCCGGTAAAGATTGTGGTTTTAAACAACGAATTCTTAGGAATGGTTCGCCAATGGCAAGAATTATTCTTTGATAACAGATATGCTTCAACAAAAATGATTAATCCAAATTTCATTGCCATTGCTGAAGGATACCATATCAAATCTAAAAAAGTTACACAACGCGAAGATTTAGATGCCGCGGTCGCTGAGATGCTGGCTTCAAAAGATTCATATTTCTTAGAAGTTGTAGTCGAAAAAGAAAACAACGTTTTCCCAATGATTCCAACAGGAGCTTGTGTATCAGAAATTAGATTAAGTTAAGGAAAAAGTTTCAATCCCGATAGCTATCGGGAAAATAAAACTAAAAAAACAACATGGAAGATAAAACATTTACCATATCGGTATATTCAGAAAATAATGTGGGTTTATTAAATAGAATATCTGGAATATTCTTAAAGCGTCACATTAATATATTAAGTCTAAATGTTTCAGAATCAGAAATAGAGAATGTTTCAAGATTTATCATAGTAGTTAATACGACAGAAAAATGGGTTCAGAATATTGTAGGCCAAATTGAAAAACAAATTGAAGTTATAAAAGCATTTTATCATACAGACGAAGAAACGATTTTCTTAGAAAATGCTTTGTTCAAAATCGCTTCAAGTTTGTTGTTTGACGAGAAACAGATTCAGAATATTATCAAAGAAAGCCAGTCTACAATTGTGACAGTTTCTCGTGATTTCTTTGTGATTTCAAAATCAGGAAGACGTTCTGAAATTGAAGAATTATACCAAAAGTTCAAACCATACGGAATTATGCAGTTTGTACGTTCGGGAAGAATATCAGTTTCTAAACAAAAAATGGAGATTTCTACATTATTGGAGAGCTTTAAATAATAAAAATCTTAGTTATATATAATCAATATTAAATTTCATTTCATTAAATATTAAAACAAAAATGGCAAATTATTTCAATACATTACCACTTAGATTACAATTAGAACAATTAGGAGTTTGCGAATTTATGGAGCAATCAGAATTTGCAGACGGAATTGCAGCATTAGCTGGAAAAAAAGTTGTAATTGTGGGTTGTGGAGCGCAAGGTTTGAATCAAGGTTTAAACATGAGAGATTCTGGTTTAGACATTTCTTATGCATTGCGTGCTGATGCAATTGCAGAAAAAAGAGCTTCTTATAAAAATGCAACTGAAAATGGTTTCAAAGTAGGAACGTACGAAGAATTGATTCCAACTGCAGATTTAGTTTGTAACCTTACACCTGACAAACAGCACACAGCTGTGGTAACTGCTATTATGCCATTAATGAAACAGGGATCTACTTTGTCTTATTCTCACGGATTCAACATTGTAGAAGAAGGAATGCAGATTCGTAAAGATATCACTGTTGTGATGTGTGCTCCTAAATGTCCAGGTTCTGAGGTGCGTGAAGAGTACAAAAGAGGATTTGGAGTTCCAACTCTTATTGCAGTTCACCCAGAAAACGATCCAAACGGATTTGGTTTAGATCAAGCTAAAGCTTACGCGGTAGCAACTGGAGGACACAGAGCTGGAGTTTTAAGATCATCTTTCGTAGCTGAAGTAAAATCAGATTTAATGGGTGAGCAGACAATTCTTTGCGGATTATTGCAAACAGGATCTATTTTATGTTTCGATAAAATGGTTGAAAAAGGAATCGATGCTGCTTACGCTTCTAAATTAATCCAATACGGATGGGAAACTATCACTGAGGCTTTAAAACACGGTGGTATTACAAATATGATGGATCGTTTGAATAATCCTTCAAAAATTGAAGCTTACGAATTGGCTGAAGAATTGAAAGATATTATGCGTCCGTTATTCCAAAAACATCAAGACGATATCATTTCTGGAGAATTCTCTAGAACTATGATGATCGACTGGGCTAATGATGATGTTAACTTATTGAAATGGAGAGCTGCAACAGGAGAAACTAACTTCGAAAAAACAGCTCCACAAGAAGCTCCAATCTCTGAGCAAGAATATTTTGATAATGGAGTATTAATGATTGCAATGGTAAAAGCTGGTGTTGAATTAGCTTTCGAAACAATGACTGAAGCGGGAATCATTGAAGAATCTGCTTACTACGAGTCATTACACGAGTTGCCATTAATTGCAAACACAATTGCAAGAAAGAAATTGTTCGAAATGAACCGTGTAATTTCTGATACTGCTGAGTACGGATGTTACTTATTTGATCATGCTTGTAAGCCATTATTGACTGAATTCATGAAAAAAGTAGATACTAATATTATCGGAAAACCGTTTTCAACTTCAAACGGAGTAGATAATGCAGTATTGATTGCTGTTAACAGAGAAATCCGTCAGCATCCTATCGAAGAAGTAGGAGCTTGGTTAAGAGAGTCTATGACAGCAATGAAAAAAATTGGATAATAAAAAAAGGGGAATTCCCGCAGAATTCGATTTTGCGGGATTTGCACTGTATCAATGATTTGTAATATTTTGAATTAGTAAGCACTTATTAAGATAAAAGATATAGATGCATATTGCATTCACTTAACTTCTGTGAGAGAGTTAAGTGAAGCGGATCCCTAAAAATGGGGTATATTTTGTTAAAAATATACTTGTTGAAATTTCTGTTTTAATTAATAAAGTTGCTGCTATTTTCAAAATATAGAAAAGTCTCGCAGTGCGGTTCGCAAAAATTAATTGTTATTGAAATTTGTTAAATTAAAAAAGGCATAATATCTATTTATTATGCCTTTTTTGCCCTTAAGCAGTAATAAAAAATAAAGTTTTAGAATAATTTCAGATAATTATCATATTTTATTAAATAAATGTTTCTATTTAATAAAATTTATGAATTAAATTATTTCACGGATACGTTCAGATTTAATACATTTATAAAAAAATTCAACAAACGATGAGCTATTACAAAATTGAAAATTTAGAACAATACTTTAAACATTACAATAAGTCAATAAGAGAGCCAAGAAAATTTTGGGGAAAAATAGCAGAGGAGAATTTCACATGGTACCAGCAATGGGAAAAAGTTGTTGATTTTAATATGGCTGAGGCTGAAGTAAAATGGTTTACAGATGCTAAAGTTAACATTACCAAAAACTGTATTGATAGACATTTAAGCAAAAGAGGAGAGAAGACGGCTATTATTTTTGAGCCAAACGATCCTTCTGAAGAAGCTTTACATATAACGTATAATGAATTATACGAAAGGGTTTCAAAAATGGCAAACGTTCTTCGCGAACAAGGTGTTCGTAAAGGAGATAGAGTTTGCATTTATTTGCCAATGATTCCAGAATTGGCTGTTTCTGTTTTGGCTTGTGCTAGAATTGGAGCAATTCACTCTGTTGTTTTTGCTGGATTTTCTGCTTCTGCAGTTTCGGCAAGAATCAACGATTGCGAGTGTAAAATGGTAATCACATCAGACGGTGGATATAGAGGAAATAAAACAATTGATTTAAAAGGAATTGTTGACGAAGCTCTAGAAACTTGCGCTTCTGTTACAAAAGTTTTAGTGGCAAAAAGAACTAATACTGATGTTAAAATGAAAGAAGGCCGTGATATTTGGTTACAGCCATTATTAGATGCCGCTCTAGACAATAGCGTCGCTGAAATTATGGATGCTGAAGATCCGTTGTTTATTTTATATACTTCAGGTTCAACAGGTAAGCCAAAAGGAATGGTTCATACGACTGCTGGTTATATGGTTTACACGGCATACACTTTCAAAAACGTTTTCAATTACGAAGACAATGATATTTTCTGGTGTACAGCAGACATCGGTTGGATTACAGGTCACTCTTATATTTTATACGGACCATTATTGAATGGTGCTACAACTGTAATTTTTGAAGGAGTTCCTTCTTATCCAGATTTTAGCCGTTTTTGGGATATTATCGAAAAACATAAAATTACACAATTCTATACCGCACCAACGGCAATCCGTTCGTTAGCAAAAGAAAGTTTAGATTATATTCAAAAATATCCTCTTAAATCTCTTAAAGTTATTGGATCTGTTGGAGAACCAATCAACGAAGAAGCTTGGCACTGGTTTAATGATCACGTAGGAGATAAGAGATGTCCAGTTGTGGATACTTGGTGGCAGACTGAAACTGGAGGAATAATGATTTCGCCAATTGCATTTGTAACACCAACAAAACCAACGTATGCAACCTTACCATTACCAGGAATCCAGCCAGTTTTGATGGATGAAAAACGTAATGAAATTGAAGGAAATCAAGTGGTTGGAAGTTTATGCATTAAATTCCCATGGCCAGGAATCGCCAGAACAATTTGGGGAGACCACCAACGTTATAAAGACACTTATTTCTCTGCTTTCCCTGGAAAATACTTTACAGGAGACGGAGCGTTAAGAGACGAAGTAGGTTACTACAGAATTACGGGTAGAGTAGATGATGTGGTAATTGTTTCTGGTCATAATTTAGGAACAGCTCCTATTGAAGATGCGATCAATGAACACCCAGCGGTTGCAGAATCTGCAATTGTTGGATTCCCTCATGACATTAAAGGAAATGCCTTATATGGTTACGTTATTCTAAAAGAAACTGGAGAGGTTAGAGATAGAAATAACTTAACGAAAGAGATTAACCAGTATATTTCTGATCATATCGGACCAATCGCAAAATTGGATAAAATTCAATTCGTTTCTGGTTTGCCAAAAACTCGTTCTGGAAAAATCATGCGTAGAATTTTGCGTAAAATAGCAGAAGGTGATCATTCTAATTTTGGAGATACTTCAACATTATTAAACCCAGAAATTGTAGATGAAATTATCAAAGGAAAAATTTCTTAATTAAAAATATAAAAGCCTCTTAGTTTTAAGAGGCTTTACTTTTTGTAATACGATTAGAGTTGGTTTTGAAGATTTAAAAAAAATTAATGCTTTTTTGCTATTGTGCAACTTTTGAATTTACATCGTTTACAAAAATAAGCGGTTGCATATTGCTTAAGTTAGTGAGTGATAGAATTCCATTTTTATTTTCATTAATTCCATTTATTCTAAAACAAAACTCATTTCCGTCTTTATCTCTTAAGGTTACAAATTCAGCAGTATCATCTGAAAAGTTTTGACAGCTGTGTGAGATCGAATATTTATACATCACTTTCATTCGATTATTGTTGTAATTGTAAACTTTTCCATCTTGAGTAAAACTCCATTTTGTATTTCGATTTGTGTTCGAATACCAGTTTCCTAAAATTCGCTTAGATGAAGGATCTTGATTTTGTGCAAAAATTGCTGTTGTTGAAATCAGAATTAGCAATAGAAATAGTAAGTTTTTCATGGCTTGCATTTTGTAAATATTTGACCTTAAAATTACAATTTTACTTAATTTGAAAAATAGGCGAGTTTGTAAATTTCTGTTAATAAATAAAGCCCCTTAAAATTTAAGAGGCTTTTGTATTTCTTCAATTGGAACTTGGAATTTCCAATATTTTAAAACTTTAAAACTTTTATTTGATTCCCAATCTAGATTTTAATTTCAAGAAAAGAAGTCCAATTTTGTATGCATCTTCTGAAGAAGAATTTCTATCGCTTTTTGGAATTTTATAAATTTCGCATAAATCGTCTAGTGAAAATTGTTTGTCGTTTATATCAGTCAATTTTCTGTACATGACATCAACATCCAAAGCTTCATTTTTTAGTCGGCCACAATCTAGACGCTCTAGAGAAGCGTTTAGCATTTCAATATCAAAATTGATGTGATGTCCAACCAAAATAGAATTCCCAATAAACTTCACAAAAGCTTCAAGTGCATCTGGTTCAGGCATTTTCATCATTTTGCTTTCAATGATAAATTCATTTGAAAGCCCATTGTCTTGAAGATATTTGTATTGCAATAAAACTGTTTCAAAATTTTCCTTAATAACTATGCTGTCATCAATAATAGAAAAGGCTCCAAGAGATAAAATAACATCTTTATCCGGATTTAAGCCAGAAGTCTCTGTTGATAAAACAACAAACTTATTAGGTTTGGTTTCGAATTTAGTTAAATAATCTTTCCAGAAATCTGGATAGTCTTTATTGATATTTTTTAGCCAGTCTAGCATGTTTTATGAGAATTGTGTCAATTGAAATTTACTCTTAATCAGTTCCTCCAGGTCTTTCATTGGGGACAATGCATTTTTTAATTTCTCTTTGTCAGTTTTTGACATTTCTCTTAAATTAATATATTGGCCAGAGTCGTCATTTTTTAATCCTTCAACAGTTCTAAATTTTGAAAGCGTTAAAAAAGCTTCTGCACAGCTTAGATAAATTTCTGCATTTTTAGAATCTGTAATAGCTAATTGTTTGAATCTTAAATAGGTGTTTTGAATTCCTTTAATATTGGCATTTAATATTAATAATCGTGCACCGTCAATTAATGGCATTAAAGCTCTTGTTTTAATATCAAATTTATCTTTGTTTGGACCATCTTCTTCAACAATAAATTTCTTGAAGAAGCTCAAAGGAGAATTTCTCTTTAAAGCATCATTTCCTAAAAAGTCAAAGAATAAAGTGTTGTTAACGGCATTCTTAAAAATCACGTTTTCAATTGCTTCTTCAATTTTAGGTTCTCCAAAAACAATTTCATAATCAAAGAAAATACTGCTCAAATCATTACTGTTTTCACCTGGAGTATTCATCCAGCTATTGTATTGTTTTGTCCAGTCACTCAATGATTTGCACCAAAGCATATTGCTGCCCATATGCCCGTTTGGACAATAATCGTAGCCTACTTTTTCTAAGATAGAAGTAGTGCGTTTTGCTAATCTTAAAAAATAATCTTTTACTTCTCTGTATTTCTCAGGTGTAACATCTTCAAAAATTAAAATGCTATCTTGATCTGTAAGTAATAATTGCTCCTTACGTCCTTGACTACCAATGCTTAACCACGCAAAACGTGCAGGAGGGGAGCCTAAGTCTAAAATTGATAATTCGACTGCTCTCTTGATAATGGCTAGGTTAATCTCGCTTGCAATATTGCTAACGTGTGAGATTGGAATATTTTTCTGAATCGAATTCTGAATCAAATCAGATAGACGGTCACGTATTTGTTTTAAGTCTTTTGGAAGCTGAGAACGCTTAATTTCTTTAATTAATACACCAGGGTTACTAGCTTGAGCTACAATAAGATCGTGCTCAGAAATAATTCCTTTTACGACAGATTTACTTGTGCCATCTTTAGTAACGCATAAGTGTGTTACATTATGTTTTAGCATTAGCAATTGCGCTTCTGCCAAAGACACATTTTCTAAAACTGTAACAACTGGAGACGACATGATTTTGTCAATAGTTTCAGTAATAGGAAAGCGTCCAGTTGCAATCTTAGATGATAAATCGGCGTTGGTAACAATACCAATCGGATGATTTTTCTCGCCACAGATTATGATATTATCTAACATTGAATCTGTCATTAAATTTGCGACATTTTTAATTATAGAATCTGCTTTCGTTGTTAATGGCGAATTATTATAGTTAAGTGACTGAATGTATTGCATTTCTGTCTGCTGATCTAAATAATCAGAGTCTGAGACTAACTTGCCATTAGAACTCATACTATCTTTGGTATGACGTGAATTTACAGCAAAACTCTCTAACAAGAAGTTAAGTACATCCGAATTATTGGCTACAAATGGTCTGAAAACAGCAATCGGAATAGCATAAATAATGCTTTCTTCACGCGCTTTAGCCGTCATCATATAATTGTTTTTTGCAAAAAACGGGCGTAAACCAAAAATATCGCCTTCATGACATTTGTTTATAATGGTTTCTTCAGCGTCTGCAATAGTCGTAAGATTAATGACACCAGAAGCTACAACATAAAAACTTTCATGAAGCGGATCGTTATTTTGAAATAATACCGCATGCTTTTCTAAATTAATGACACGGATATTCGTGGCAATATCTGATAATTCCTTGAAGGTTAAATTATCAAACGGTTTGTATTCTTTTAAAAAATCTGCAATATGCTCAGCAACTGTATTCATATATGTGATAATTTATTTTTAAAGTATCGAATGTAAAAATAGTAAAATAAAGTCTTACAATGAAAGGTTAATTAATAGAAACTAATTATTTTAAAGAAATGTTAAAAGATAATGACAATAAGACTTGAAAAAGTTTTAATGTTTTAAAATTTTAAAAATTTCTAATTCAAAAAAGACATTTCAATTAAAAGAAAAAGAAACAGCTCAAAAACAAGGTTTATGATTTTGCGATATTTGAAAATATTTTCTTTTAAAAATTATATAGCGTAATTATAATTGATTTCAATTTAATAAAAAATATTTGAAGTTGATGAATAAGTGTTCGTAAATAAGCAAATCTCATTTTTCAATATTTGAGAAATTTTTGATTTCAAAATCATACAGCGTATTTATGGTCGATTATCTATAGATTGAAATATTCGGATTGATTGTTGTCAAAAATCAAATGGCTCAAATTTTCAATATTTGAGTTTTTTTTTATTTTGAAATCATACAGCGTATTTATGGTCGATTACTTTTTAGCTAAAATATTCTACTTGATATGAGTCCATAAATCAAACGAATCAATTTTTCGATATTTGAGAATTTTTGAAAATTAAAACCGTACAGCGAATTTATACGAGTTTGAAATTATCACTTAGTAAAAGAGCAAAACTATTTATGAATAACTCGACAGAAGTAAAGAAGCCAAATTATTGATATTTAAATAGATTTTTAAATTAAAAGCATACAGCACAACTATAGGGTGGTTTTTAAAATATTCTATTTTACATAATATAAATTATAGGTCAAATTGAAATAACTCCGAGAAGGAGCTTATTCGTATAATTTACTCAAAATCATCTCCTTTGGCACAATATCGCTTCCTCCATTTTTATTAAATTGTATCACTGCATCGTTTACAAATAAAACTGCGCTAGATGTAACTCCATTTTTATCTTTCAGTTTTATTTGTGCTTTATCGCCATGCGGATAAACATGTCCGGAAACTTCTAAAATTCCAGAGTTTAAATCTTTATGGTCGCTTGTAACTTCAGCTGTTCCAAAAATCTTATAATTTGACTGAGCAATTGTAATTCTAAAAATATATTCTTTCTTGCAGTCTTTGCATTTTTGGTTTCCCCAAGTTCCTGAGAATTTGTTTTGCTGTGAGAACGCTTGCATTGAAATTAAAAATGCCAGGAAAAGAAATTTTTTCATTTTAGTTTGTTTTATTAAAATCTGAACCAAATATAAATCAAAAAAGCATCACAAATTTGCGATGCTTTTTCTAAATTTTTCAAAATCTATAATTTTTTCAAATACACCGATTTTCCATTTAATGATACATCAATCTGATTTGTTTTTTCGTTAAATGTTGTTCGTAAAGCATTTCCGTTAAAAATGGTAACGTCTCCATACACATGGCCAGCTTCACTAGATGTGTAATCAAATTTTACCTTTTTGTTTCCTGGCTCGATGCCTAATTTATAACTTGAAAATTTTGTGCCTCTTAAATCAAAATCTTGCTGCGAATCGATAATTTTTCCGTCAGCGTAAAAATTTGTAACCGATTTGCTTAATGAAATGTCTGGATAATATTGATTCACTTTTTTAAGAAGCTCATACTGCTCAACGCTGGCTTCTTCCTGTTTTGACGTAATGGTCTGAGCAAATGAAATTGATGTAAATAAGACTGCTAATAACAAAAGGTACTTCTTCATACTTTCTTAATTTAAAGATTAATAGATAGTTGCGCTAAATAATTTTTGCGATTACTTTAATTTATTGTTATAAACTTCTTCAAGTTCTATAACAAGGTATGAAATCTTTACCTTTGCAAAAAATTATAAGCCCTTTTTTAAGATAATGACAACAAAAAAATATATTCAGCTTATCCTGATATTAGGTTCCCTGACTGCTCTTGGTCCTTTTTCAATTGATATGTATCTGCCTGGTTTCTCGGGAATTGCAAAGGATTTAAATACCACTGTTGCTAAAGTTTCGATGAGTTTATCCAGTTATTTCATCGGAATTTCGGCTGGACAATTGCTTTACGGTCCATTATTAGACCGTTTTGGACGTAAAAAACCTCTGTTTGTTGGACTTCTAGTCTATATTCTTGCTTCTTTAGGCTGTATTTATGTCGCTGATATTGATTCTTTTATAATGCTTCGTTTTGTTCAAGCTATTGGAAGTTGTGCCGCAACTGTAGCTTCTGTAGCAATGGTTCGTGATTTGTTTCCTGTAAAAGATATTCCAAAAGTATTTTCGCTTTTAATGCTCGTTGTTGGACTTTCTCCAATGCTCGCGCCAACTATTGGTGGTTATGTTACCGAAGATTTAGGCTGGCATGCTGTCTTTTTTATCCTTATGTGTATGGGAATCGTGGTTTTGACAGCTTCACAATTTGGACTTCCAAATACATATAAACCAGATACTTCAATATCGTTAAAGCCAAAACCGATTTTATCTAATTTTCTTTTAGTTTTAAAAGAGCCTCAGTTTTATACGTATGCGTTTACAGGTGCTGTAGCTTTTTCAGGATTGTTTTCATACGTAGCGGCTTCTCCACTAGTTTTTATGGATATTTATAAAGTTGATGCTAAAACTTATGGATGGATTTTTGCGCTAATGTCGGTTAGTTTTATTGGATCTAGCCAATTGAATTCTATGCTGTTGAAGCGTTTTTCGAGCGAACAGATGATTTTTGGCGCTTTGATTTCTCAATCTGTTATAAGCATTATATTCTTGATTTTGGCTTTAAATGACCTTCTAGGCTTGTATCAAACTATCGGAATGTTATTCTTATTTTTGGCTTGCTTAGGAATTTCAAATCCAAATACTGCTGGATTAACACTAGCTCCTTTTGCTAAAAATACTGGAAGCGCTTCGGCATTAATGGGTGCAATTCAGCTTGGAATCGGAGCTTTGGCTTCGTTTGCGGTTGGTGTTTTTGTGAAAAATTCTGTAACGCCAATGGTAGCGATCATGACAACTACAACTATAACAGCATTCATAATTTTAAATATAGGAAAGCGTTTTATCAAACAAAAAGTAGAATTATCTGGTGATGATAACGCCGCTTCTATTCATTGATTTTTATTGTAAGTATTTAAAAATCAATTGGTAATAATTGATTTTGCAGTTTTATTTCAGTAATTTTATAAGGCATAAAATGGAATGGAATCCAGAAACCATTTTAAAAACGGGGCGAAACCGAAAAGCCACATGAGTAGGAATAAATTTCTAAAGTTATGCCTAAATATGTTATCGAAAGAGAAATCCCAAATGCTGGTAAACTTACATCTGATCAATTAAAAAGTATTTCGCAGGCTTCCTGTGGTGTACTTAGTCAACTCGGAACTCAAATTCAATGGGTAAACAGCTATATTACAAATGATAAATTGTATTGCATTTATATAGCGCCAAATGAAGAAATGGTTTATGAACACGCTAAATTAGGAGGTTTTCCGGCCAATTCTGTAAATCAGGTCACAGGAATAATTGACCCGACTACAGCGGAATAAATAATTAAATTTCCAATTTTTGAAATTCCAAATTCCAATAAAAAAAGCCTAAATCTATTGATTTAGGCTTTTTGGTATTTTGAGCTTTCCAATTTTGGAATTTGGAATTTAAAAAAAATGGAATTTCTATAATTTAGTTCTGTGTCTTTTTATCTGGTCTAATAATCATTCTAAGCGATTGGTCTTTTGCGAAATACGCTACCATCCAGTTCCAGAATGTGTTTAATCTGTTTCTATAAGTAATCAAAGAAATTAAATGAATAAACAGCCAAATGATCCAAGCAAAGAAACCTTTAAAATGCCATTTTGGACTTGGCAAATCTACAACAGCTTTTGCTTTTCCGATAATCGCCATAGATCCTTTGTCTTTGTAGGCAAAGGGTTTAAGAGGTTTATTGACAACCATGGCTTTAAAGTTTTTAGCCAGATTTAAACCTTGCTGAATAGCTACCTGCGCAACCTGTGGATGCCCGTCAGGGAAATTTTTATCTCCTGCCGCAATTGCTGTATCTCCAATTGCATAAATATTGTCTACACCGTTAACTTTATTAAACGCATCAGTTGCCATACGTCGGCCGCGTCCGTAACTTTCTTTTGGAATTCCATCAAAAATTTTGGCAGAAACACCAGCTGCCCAGATTAAGTTTTTGGTTTTGATGGTTTCACCATTTTCAAAAACTACCGTGTCATCAACGTAATCAACAACTTTAGTATTTAGTTTAACCACAACTCCGAGTTTTGTCAAAGCTTCCAAAGTATCTTTTTGAGAATCTTTGCTCATTGGTGACAGAAGTGCATCGCCGCCATCGACCAAATAGACGTTGCTGGCAGAGGTATCTAATTCTGGATATTCTTTAAGGAGAATATTTTTTCTCATTTCGGCAAACATTCCAGAAACCTCCACTCCTGTTGGCCCCCCTCCTGCTACAACGATTGTAAGTAATTTACGTCTTTTTCGCATATCCTTGCAAATAGCAGCTTTTTCAAGGTTTTTAAGCAATGTGTTTCGCATTACGATGGCATCATTTAAGGTTTTCATCGGAATAGCATTTTTCATTACGTTTTCCATGCCAAAATAACTTGTTTCTGCACCAGTGGCAAAAACAAGGTAATCGTATTCAAGTTCTCCGTTGCTCAAAGTAATTTTCTTTTCTGCTGGAGAAACAGATAATAATTCGCCTAAACGGAAACTAAGATTCTTTTTGCCGGCAAAAAATTTTCTAAAGGGATAACTAATGCTCGAAGGCTCTAAAAATGCTGTTGCAACCTGATATATAAGTGGTGGAAAAAAGTTATAATTATTCTTGTCGACAAGTGTTACTTGTATTTGAGGCTGATTTACAAGTTCTTTTGCAAGATTAATTCCTGCAAACCCACCTCCAATAATGACTATTTTCATATATGTTGTAATTAAGTAGGATTATAAAATAATTCCTTATAAATATACAACTTTAATACACAATGACAATTGTCATATTTATTACTTTTTGAATTTTTTAACGGTTTTTTCAACTACATCGATTTTGTTCTGTAAGACATAACTTGCCATTAATTTCTCGATTAGTTCATCTTTCGTTAAATGATGAAAAACAGTTTTTACTTTTGTTTTTAAATCAGCAGAAAGTTCGTGATTTGGTTTTGTTTTGAAGATCTGTCTTGCCCACAAAAGCATATTATTTTCTTCTACACTTGCCGCAGAAGGCTTTTTAAATTCAGAGAACTTAATTCCTAATTCTCTTTCAAAATCAGCAATTTCAAAAACTTCTTCCTGCTGTAAAACAGTTAATGAAAGCCCTTTTGCTCCTGCCCTTGCCGTTCTTCCGCTGCGGTGCACATAATTTTCGTAAGTGTCAGGCAAGTGGTAATTAATCACATAGGAGATTTCTTTTACATCAATTCCTCTCGCGGCCAAATCGGTTGCAACCAAAATATTGATATGACCTTCACGAAATTGTTCCATAATTCGGTCACGAATACCTTGTGTCAAACTTCCATGAAGCGCTCCCGAAGAAAATTTATTGATAGCCAGATTTTTGGCTAATTTATTTACAGCAGCTTTGGTTTTACAGAAAATAATTCCTCTTTCGCCGTCTCTAGAATTCAAGAAATGCATTAAAACTTCCAGTTTTTCAATCGGATCAACTACGATGTATTCGTGATCAATTCCTTCATTACCAACAGTTTCCATGCTAGCGCTTATCTGAACTACATTTTTGTTCAAATAATTCTGAATCAGCTGTTTTATGGTTCCCGGAAGTGTTGCTGAGAATAATAAAGTGCGATGTTTTTTAGGCAGTTCTGCAACAATTTCGTCTAAGCTTTCTTTAAGGATAGCTACCATTTCGTCGGCTTCATCCAAAACTAAATATTCAGTTTGTTTTAAATCAATCGCTTTTCTCTGAATTAAATCGATTAAACGTCCTGGAGTTGCCACAACAATTTGAGCGCCTTCCTTTAGTCTTTCAATTTGTGGTTTTATTGGAGTTCCTCCACAAATGGAAGCAATAGATATATTAGGAATGTATTTTGAAAAACTTTCTAGGTTTCTAAAAATCTGCTGTCCCAATTCTCTAGTTGGAACCAAAATAACAGCTTGAACTGTTGTCGATTCTGCATTTACCAATTGCAATAATGGCAATCCAAAAGCGGCCGTTTTTCCTGTTCCTGTTTTGGCTAAACCAACAATATCGTGAGTTTCGCTCAAAAATAACGGAATTGTTTTTTGCTGAATTTCTGTTGGTTCAACAATGTTTAACTCGCTTAAAGCTTTTAAAATTGGAGCCGAAATTCCTAATGTTGAGAATGGTTTAGACATGATTATTTTAGATTTTAGTCCCGATAGCTATCGAGAGATTTTAGATTTTAGTTTTCCCAAAATCTTTTAAAGATTTTATTTCTCCTTAAAATTAGTGAACCATTAATATATTTAGAAACAACTCTAAATATATTAATGGTTTATTTATTTAAAGTTCTGCAAAGGAACTTTATGACTTTTAAACTTTAGACTTTCCGACTAAATTTATCAATCTGGTTCGTTCATGATTTTCTCACGATACTTTTTACCAATTAATAAAGTTAATCTTTGCTTGTAATCGTCAACCAGCCATTCGCGGTAGTTTTTACTGCATTGGCTCAAACATTTAGAATAACGTTTAATACGATCTTCGATATCATCTTCTAATTCTTTAGCTAACATTTTTGCTTCCTGAAGCGTTTCAGTATTGTCTACGCACATTCCAGCATGCTGATCTAGAGATTTATCTAAAACGACTTTAGAACGAAGATTTTGTTTGATGATTAATTTATGTTCTTCATCAACATCAAAACTAACGTCCGCCGTTTTACTGAATTTTGCACGCAATTCTGGTGGCATGCTGTATTTAAAGAACATCTCGATTTCGTGATCATCACGAAGGTTTTCCAAGTAAAATTCTGGCGATTTAAAAATATGCTGCCAGTTTACAGGATCACTCCATAAACCAAAACGTGCGGCATTGTTTCCTAAATCAATAACCGTAAATTCATCTTTTCCTGGCAATTTACGAGAACCACGACCAATCATTTGGAAATACAAAGTCAACGATTTTGTTGCTCTGTTCAAAATAATCGTTTCTACAGTTGGCTCGTCAAAACCAGTTGTCAAAATTCCCACAGAAGTCAAAATCGCATCTGGAGTTTTCTTAAACCATTGCAAAATGTCTTTACGTTCTTCAGAACTGCTTGTGTTGTCTAAGTGTCTGATATCGTAACCTGCTTCTCTAAACGTTTCATATACATATAATGAAGTATGAATACCGTTATTGAAAATCAAAGTTTTCTTTCCTAAAGAACGTTCTGTATACGCGTGAAGCAGTTTTTCTTGCATCAAAGTATTGGTATATAGATCGTCTGAAGATTTTACAGTATAATCTCCATTGATACCCACTTTTAACGAAGTCAAACCAACATCGTAGCTATAAGTTGTTGCTTTTGCCAAGAAGCCTTTTTCAATCAATGAACCAATTGTATCTCCCACAATAAGTTCGTGATAGCTTTGGTGCATTGGCAATTTTATATTTGAACTCAAAGGCGTTGCTGTTACTCCAAGGATAAAAGCATTTTTGAATGAGTTTAATAATTTTCTAAATGAGTTGTAGTGTGCCTCATCAATAATAACTAAACCAATATTGTCCAGATGAAGTTTTTCATCGTTAATACGGTTTTTTAAAGTTTCAACCATCGCCACGAAACATGAAAAATCATTCTGATCTGGCAATTCTTTTACTTTACTATTTATTATTTTGTTTGTAACGCCAAAACCTGTTAACATTTTTGAAGTTTGTTTACAAAGTTCAATACGGTGCGTTAAAACAACCACTTTTTTATCGTTATGAGATAAATAGCGGCGTACGATTTCAGAAAATATTACTGTTTTTCCTCCTCCAGTTGGAAGCTGATACAGTAAGTGGTGTTTCGGAGGAGCATTATCTAAACGGTCAAAAATGGCGTCAATATCGCCTTTTTGGTAAGCATACAGTTCTTTTTTATCTTCTCTTTGTATTTCTAAAGTTTGAGACATTGTTTATTTTTGGATTTTTGCAAAAATACATCGAAAAAACAGTTATTCATCTTCTTTTAACTTAAAATAAATGTTTTTTTTGAATAAAGATTTTTTATGAGAAAGGGTTTTAGTAGTCGATTTTCTCCAAAATTGCCTCAAAATCGTACTTATTTCTCCATTTTTGCTCCGATGTTTCGTTCTGAATCGCGTTAATTCGCAATTTAAAATCATTAAAAATTCCGTTTGAAACAATATAATTTACCGCTTGCTCAAAAGAATTCAAGAAGCTTTTATAAAACAATTCCTGCTTGATTAAATTTTGCGAAGAAAACGTTTGCGCAATTTCGATATTGTAAAGCATAATATCGGCTACAATATAGGAATCTACACCCAACATCATAAAATGTTTAATCAATTTTTGAGCGACCGATCTTCGCATTTTGGCTTTCGGACGCCATTTTGCTCCCGGTTTTTTGATTGGGAAATATTCGTGAGAGATTTTGACCTTGGCCTCCTGAAGCAATTTATCTTCTTTTGGGTTAAAAACAAAGTCATAATATACTTTTACAGGAGCAAATTTCTCGTACAATTCTATCAATTGTTCCTCCAATTGCTCTTTTGTTAATTCGCCTAAATATTTTTTTAAATCTCTTTTACTCATACAGTAAAGATAATTTTCAAAATTATAAATTCCAAATTCCAATTTTCAGCCTATTTGAGCCCTGTTAATTTTGAATTTTTAAATCCTAAAATCAATCCAGAATCCTTAATTTTGCTGGCATAAAACTTAAAATATATATACATGCTCAAGATTTTCAAAATTACTGCCATTTTAGAGGGAATCTCTTATTTAGTGTTATTTGCTAATATGCTGATTATTAAAACTAACAATCCTGAACTTTACCATACATTATTACGTCCGTTAGGAATGACACACGGTATTTTATTTATCGGATACATTCTTTTAGCTTTTTTATTGAAAAAATCAATGAATTGGGATTTAAAAACTTTTGCAATCATTCTAGTTGCTTCTCTTATTCCGTTTGGAACTTTTTACATCGAGAAAAAATATTTAGAAACTAAAGCAAATGCATAAGTTTTTGGAGAAAATATTTAACTTTTTATATCCTGTTTTTAGAGAATGGGGAATGAGTCGCAATGTAGCGTCTTATACTAGCCTGATCTTTAATATCGCTATTTTAATAGCACTGGCTTACGTGATTTATTACGCAGCCAAATTTCTTTTGGTCACTTTAACTGCTGTTTTTGCACAGCGCACCAAAACAAAGTTTGACGATTATTTAATTCAAAACAAAACTACTCGATATACAGCTTATTTAATTCCGTTTTTCTTTATTTATAAAGCTGTTCCTGTTATTTTAGATAAATACGAATATTGGGAATCGATTTTCGGAAAAATTGTCGGTATCTATATTGTTTTACTTGGATTATGGATCGTTCGAACTGTTTTTAATTCGTTACGCGATTATTTAAAACAAAAACCAGAATATAGCGACAAGCCAATTGACAGTTTTGTTCAGGTTATCATGATTGTGCTCTGGATTTTTGGAGTTGCCATGATTATTTCGACTTTATTCGGAATTAAAAAAGGTGAACTATTAACCATTCTTGGAACACTTTCGGCAATTATCATCTTAATTTTCAGAGATACGATTCTTGGATTTGTTTCGAGTGTTCAGGTAGCGATAAACGATATGGTTCGTATTGGCGACTGGATTACAATGGATAAGTTCGGTGCCGATGGAGATGTTATCGAAATCAATTTGACAACGGTAAAAGTTCGAAATTTTGATAACACCATTACCACGATTCCGACTTATGCATTAAGTTCAGATTCGTTTCAGAACTGGCGCGGAATGCAGAAATCTGATGGAAGACGTATCAAAAGACATGTTTTAATAAAAAGTAGCACCATTCGTTTTTTAAACGACGAAGACTTGCATCAATTGCGAAAAGTACAGCTTATATCTTCTTATATAGACAGCCGTCAAGCGGAAATTGACAGATACAACGACCTTAGAGGAATTGATAAAACGCTGTCGCTAAATGGCCGAAACATGACCAATTTAGGATTGTTTAGAAAATACATTATGCAATATTTAAATGACCATCCGGGATTGAACAAAAATATGCATATTATGTGTCGACAGCTGCAATCGACAGCGCACGGAGTTCCGTTGGAGATTTATGTGTTTTCTAGCGATAAACGTTGGGCCAATTACGAATACATCATGGCCGATATTTTTGACCACGTAATGGCATCAGTAAGATATTTTGATCTTGAAATTTTTGAGCTTCCTTCGAGTATTGGTTAGATTTTTAACCGCAAAGTTCGCAAAGGTTTACGCAAGGTTCGCAAAGTTTTTACATAAAGCTTTGCGAACTTTGCGTTTTTAGTAAATCTAACTTATAAAAAAAACTTTGCGTGCTTTGCGGTAAAACACACAAGCCATTCAACTTGAAACTTGAAACTTGAAACTTGAAACTTGAAACTTGAAACAAACCCTCACTCCTTCTCTATTTTCTCAAAAAGAAACTCAGGATTATTATACTCAATAGGAACTTCAGGAACGTAACACGGAAGATTAAAGTAAGTTCCAACTACTCCTTTTCCTAAATAAAGTTTATTCTCTTTCTTTAAAAGCGCTAAAGGAACTCTTTTCCAAGCTCCGCCGAAGGAAATATAATGATAATCGCCTCGAAGCGTATCGCCTCTTAAATCACCTCGTACATCTCCAGAATCTTTTCCAGTTCCATAATGATTAATTTCGTAACGACCATAAAAACGTTTATTGTTTATATGAATATCCAGAACCGCTGTATCTTTATTATTTACAGCACGATATAATTGACGATTGTATTTTTCTTTATCTTCTTTAGAATTGCAAGAAGCTAGTAACAAGCAGAGAAACAGAAATAATCGCATAATTTATTTTTAGAAAAACAAAAATAGGTTTTTACTGTGGGATTATTTATTTAACTTTAAGAAAAACTTAAAACAAATACCATGGAAGATAGAGACACTTTTTTAAAAGAATTCAGAGGCGAAACTTTAGGAACTGTAAGTGCTCAATCTTCAGCAGATGAGATCTTTCAAAACCAGACCATCAGGCCTATTTTAAAATTGCAAAACGACTTATTCATTGCCGTTTTTATCAATTACGTAAACAAAAACAAACCAGATTTTTATTCGTACTCGGTTGAAAAGAAACTTCAAACTATCGAAAATTCCATTCAAAAAGACATTAAATTCAGAAATTCTTTAAAAGGAATTGTAATGGCGCTTTTTACAGTTGATGAATACAATACCTATATTAAGAATTCTTCTGATTTGAATAAACGTATGATGAACTTGTTGATTGACCGATTGAAAAATCAGGCGCAATTGTTTGAAGTGGAATCGGATTCTAAATAACAATAATGATTAAAGCATACCATTATCTGTACTTTCGTACTTATGAAATTATTTCAGAAACAAATAAGACTTCGGCTGAATCTTCAACTGCAAGATTTTTGTCTATTCTTTTTTTTATAAACATATTGACTTTATATTCTTTATTTTTTAACTCATATAATGATATTACTTTTTACAGTTTTAGCGCTTTTGGAATAGTTGCATCAATTTTAAATTTAAAATATTTTGATGATGCTAAGCATAAATTTATTCTTTATGAATTTAAAGATTTAAAAATAAATAGGATTTATAGAATACTTGTTGACGGCTATCCATATCTCTCTTTCATACTTTTATTTAGCTCACTTGATATTGGATTTTATGCGATTTATTATTTTATTGGAATAGTAATTTTGATAAAAGCTGTAACCTATTTTTGGAACTTATAATTTGAAAACATGTTCAACCAATTCCGAAACAAATTCCCTTTAACCGATGAAAAATGGAAAGAATATATCGGTTATTTTAATTTTCTTGAAGTTCCTGCAAAAACAACCCTTTTAGAAGAAGGCGAAGTTTCAAAAAAACTTTATATCATAGAAAAGGGCTGTATTCGGGTTTGGTTTAACAATAACGGAAAAGATCTTACTACACAATTCTTTTTTGAAAATGAGAGTGTTGCTTCTATCGAAAGTTTTATGAAAAAACTTCCGAGTCCGACAAATATAGAAACGATTGAGCCTTCAGTTTTGTGGTGGATTCATAAGAATGATCTGGATAAAATTCTAGAAGAAATCAAAGAGATCCCTGAATTAAGGGATAGTCTCATTAATAAGCTTTTTGAGCGCACTTTTGATTATATGAAATATTTTGTTTCGTTTATAAAAGATTCCCCTGCAGAGCGTTATTCTAACTTAATTAAAGAAAGGCCTCAAATCGTATTGCGTGTTCCACAGCATTATATCGCTTCTTATTTAGGAATAACAACTGTGCATCTAAGCAGACTAAAAAGTAAACTATTAAGTAAAGAATAATTGACTTTTTAGTCAAACTTAAATTGACTTATATAACTTATATGGTTTAAAGAAAAATTTGATAACAAATGTTATCGTATGCCCATAAACGGCTGTCTAATTTTGCTTCATAAAATTTAATAATTATGAAAGCAGCAGTAGTTTATAAAAAAGGAGAATCTCCAAAATATGCAGAATTTGAAGAGCCAATTGCATCCAATGAAAACGAAATTTTGGTTTCGGTAAAAGCCGTAGCTATTACGAATTTGGATAAAGGAATTGCAAGCGGAGATCATTATTCTTCAGAAAAAGAAAATCAAAACGGATTTATTGTAGGAAGCGACGGAATTGCAGTTCTTGAAAACGGAACAAGGGTTTACGCTCGAGGAATCTCAGGAACAATCGCAGAGAAAGCTTTAGTAGAAAAAAACAGAATGGTTGCATTACCAGACGGAATTGATGATGCAACAGCCGCAGCTATGCCAAATGCGGTTGCAGGTTCGGCAATGGCACTTCGTTTTAGAGCAGGAATAAAGCCAGGCGAAACGGTTTTGATAAATGGAGCAACTGGTTTTACAGGACAAATGGCAGTTCAAATTGCAAAACATTATGGAGCTAAGAACATTATTGTTATAGGAAGAAACGAAAAAGCGCTAGAAAGCCTTCTAGAATTAGGTGCGGATGAAATTGTTTCTCTAAAACAAGATGATGAATCTTTTATTTCTCAGTTAAAAGAAATCCATAAAAATACTTCAATAGATATTGTAATAGACTATTTGTGGGGACATTCGGCAGAACTTATCTTTTCAGTTTTAAAAGGAAATGGAAATTTTACACATAAAACTCGATATGTTTCAGTAGGTTCAATGTCTGGAGATACCATTCGATTATCGGCTCAGATTTTACGAAGTGTCGATCTTGAGTTATCTGGTTCAGGATTAGGAAGCTGGACAAAAGAAGAAGTCAAATTATTGTTTTCTGAAATACTTCCTGAAATGTTTCTTTTAGCTTCAAAGAATATACTAAAAGTAAATATTGAAACAGTAAATCTATTCGATATAGAAAAAAAATGGAATGCAGAAGTTCCTGACGGAAAGCGTTTAGTTGTGATGATCTAAAATTTTTAAACACATAGAAACATAGTTTATCGCTTCTTAAAAAGATAAATAAAAGAAACTAGTTTCTCACACATAGCTATGTGTGTTTAAACAAGTGAAACGCCTTTTATAGATTCCAAGAAGTTATGTTTCTATGTGTTTAATTTTTATTTTTTCTAATATTCTAACAACTCTTTCAAAGCTTCCTCAAATCTATTTTTTGGTAAAAACTGATCTTCAAGTGCTTTAGTAAACGGAATCGGCGAATCTAAGCTTGCTACACGTTTTACAGGAGCGTCTAAATATTCAAAGCAATTTTCCATAATTAAAGCCGAAATATCACTTGCGATTCCGCCAAATAGGGTGTCTTCTTGATAAATTATAGCTTTTCCAGTTTTCTTAACCGAAGCAAAAATAGTTTCTGTATCTAAAGGCTGTAAAGTTCTTAAATCAATCAAATCAGCATCAATTTCTGGATGTTGTGCTAAAGTGTCTAAAGCCCAATGAACAGTAGCTCCAAAGGCAATAATCGTAACCGATTTCCCTTCTTTAATCAAAGCCGCTTTACCTAAAGGAATAGTATAATAATCTTTTGGAACGTCTTGATAAATACTTCGGTATAATAATTTATGCTCGAAGAATAAAACTGGATTCGGGTCGTTAATTGCGGTGTTCAAAAGCCCTTTTGCATCGTATGGAAATGCTGGATAAACTACTTTTAAACCTGGAGTTTTAGTAAACCAAGCCTCATTGGTTTGAGAGTGAAATGGCCCAGCTTGAGTTCCTCCGCCACAAGGCATACGAACGACAACATCGGCTTTTTCGCCCCATCGATAATGAGATTTGGCTAAAAGGTTCACAATCGGATTAAATCCAGACGAAACAAAATCAGCAAATTGCATTTCTACAATCGCTTTATAACCGTTTATCGAAAGTCCCATTGCTGTTGAAACTATGGCGCTTTCGCATATTGGCGTATTGCGTATTCTGTCTTTTCCAAAAGCATCAACAAAGCCCTCTGTAATTTTAAAAGCTCCACCGTATTCAGCAATATCCTGCCCCATAATTACAAGGTTTTTATGGCGCCACATAGATTGTTCTAAACTATTTCTGATAGCATCTATAAAACGAATATTCTCCGAATCTGAACTATGGCTATATTCCTCATATTTAAATTCTTCATAAACATCATTTAATTCTCCACTATAAGTTGGTTCTATTTCTGGCTCGGCATTTGCGATTGCCCAATTCTCATCGATTTCGTGTTTTATTTCGGCATGAAATTGTTCATCTAATTCAGCTGTTAGAATTCCGTTTTCAGTCAAATATTTTCTATAATTCGTAACGGGATCTCTCAGTTCCCATTGATCCATTAATTCTTGCGGAACATATTTTGTACCACTTGCCTCTTCATGCCCACGCATTCTGAAAGTTTTAAATTCCAACAAAATCGGACGTGGATCTTCCTGCATTTCTTTTTTCAACTGAGACAATTTATTGTAGATTTCTACAATATTATTTCCGTCAATAATCCAGCTTTTAATTCCGTAGCCAATTCCTTTATCAGCCAAGTTTTCGCAAGCGTATTGTTCGTTGGTTGGTGTCGAAAGTCCATAGCCGTTATTTTCTATAACAAACAATACAGGCAGCTTCCAGACTGCGGCAATGTTTAATGCTTCGTGAAAATCGCCTTCACTTGTAGCGCCTTCACCGGTAAAGACAGCGGTGATTTTTTTATTGTCTTGAAGTTTATTCGCAAGAGCGATTCCGTCAGCAATTCCTAACTGCGGACCCAAATGCGAAATCATTCCAATAATATTATATTCTTGCGTTCCGAAGTGAAAACTTCTATCGCGACCTTTTGTAAAACCATTTGCTTTTCCTTGCCATTGTGAAAATAAGCGGTGCAACGGAATTTCTCTAGTAGTAAAAACACCAAGATTTCGATGCATTGGAAGCACATATTCAGACGAATCTAAAACAGCGGTGACACCAACTGCAATCGCTTCTTGTCCTATTCCAGAAAACCATTTGGAGACTTTTCCTTGCCGAATCAAGATGAGCATCTTTTCTTCGATCAATCGGGGTTTTAATATTTTTTTGTATAAATCTAATAATTGCGCGTCAGTCAGGTTTTGGCGGTAAAAGATCATGTAATATTTTGTTTTTTAGTGTTTCAAATATAACAAATTACTACTGTTTTATTAGATTCTGAAATAAAATTTTAATCAGAAATCTGCTTTTAATGCCTGAGCTTAAGATTATTTTCTAAAATATTATCTACCTTTGTTAGCGAAAGGTGCTTATGACACCTTTCTTCTTTTAAAATAAAAAATGTAAAGTATGCAAAACATTCCTAGTGTAGACTTACGTGATTTCCTTTCGGACGACCCGAAACGTAAACAAAAATTTGTAAATGAAATCGGCAGTGCATTTGAAAACATTGGCTTCGTAGCCTTAAAAGGTCATTTTCTTGATGATCAATTGGTAAACGAACTTTATGGTGAAATTAGAAACTTTTTCGCCTTGCCAATAGAAACTAAGCATAAATATGAAATTCCTGGAATCGGCGGACAAAGAGGTTATGTTTCTTTTGGAAAAGAGCATGCTAAAGGACGCAAAGAAGGAGATTTAAAAGAGTTTTGGCATTTTGGCCAGTACGTAGACGCAACTTCAAGATGGGCTTCAGAATACCCAGACAATGTTGAAGTTACTGAATTACCTCGTTTTAATGCAGTTGGTAAAGATGCTTATCAAAAACTAGAAAAAACGGGTGTTTATGTATTAAGAGCTTTGGCTTTACATTTAGGTTTAGATGAGTTTTATTTTGATAACTATGCAAAAGAAGGAAACTCAATTTTAAGACCAATCCACTACCCTCCTATTACTTCAGAGCCAGAAAATGCAATTCGTGCAGCGGCTCACGGTGATATTAACTTGATTACATTGTTAATGGGAGCTCAAGGAAGAGGATTGCAAGTTCAAAATCATAATGGCGATTGGATTGATGCTATTGCTGAGGATGATGAATTGGTAATCAATGTTGGTGATATGTTATCTAGACATACCAACAATAGATTGAAATCTACAATTCACCAAGTGGTAAATCCGCCAAGAGAGTTGTGGGGAACTTCACGCTATTCAATTCCGTTTTTCATGCACCCAGTAAGCGATATGCGTTTGGATTGCCTTGAAAATTGTATTGATGAAGAAAACCCAAAGAAATACGAAGATATTTCAGCTGGAGAGTTCTTATACGAACGTTTAGTAGAATTAGGCTTAATCAAAAAATAAGCTTAAATAATTTCAAGATATAAAAATTCCAAATTCCAAGTTTTTCTTGGGGTTTGGAATTTAATTTTTAGATATCTTTATGCATGAAAATTTATTTTTAGAATAAAAAAAATATGGACTTTAAAGATCAATTAAAAAACTTATTTCCAGATCATATTGAATCAAATGAGCCTGAACAAGTTGAAGAACAAGAACACGTTCTTTATGTTCAGAAGGAACCTATGATTTGTAAATTTGAAAAAAGAAAAGGAAAACCAACCACTATTATTGAAGGTTATGAAGGTTCGGATGAAGATTTTAAAATCTTAGCCAAAGAAATCAAAACCAAATTAAGCGTCGGAGGAACTTTTAAAGACGATTCGATTATAATTCAAGGCGATTACCGAGATAAAATAATAGCAATCTTAAAAGAAAAAGGATTTAAAACCAAACGTGTAGGCGGCTAGAATTATAAAATTCCAAATTTTAAATTCCAAATTCCAAGTTGAAAAACTTAGAATCTTAGCACCTTAGAAACTTAGCAATTTAAACAGAAATGATACAATCTTCAGAATTGATATTAAATCCTGACGGAAGTGTTTACCACTTAAACCTTCGTCCAGAACATATAGCACACGACATTATCTTTGTTGGTGACCAAAACAGAGTAGAAAAAATTACTCAGTTTTTTGATTCAATTGAATTTTCTACTCAAAAAAGAGAATTTAAAACCCAAACTGGTATTTATAAAGGAAAAAGAATTTCTGTGGTTTCTACAGGAATTGGCCCGGATAATATTGATATTGTACTGAACGAATTAGATGCTTTGGTAAATATCGATCTAAAAACACGTCAGCCAAAAGAAAAATTGACTTCTTTGAATATTATCAGAATTGGAACTTCGGGTTCATTGCAGGAAGATATTCCTGTCGATAGTTTTGTAATGTCTAAGTTTGGTTTAGGATTAGACAATATGCTTCGCTCCTACTTAATCGACAATGTTTCTATTGCAGAAATTGAAGATGCATTTGTAAAACATACCAATTGGGATCCTAAAAAAGGAAAACCTTATGTGACACAATGCTCTGAAAAACTAGAAAAACTAATCGAATCAGATCGAATTTCTAAAGGAATTACCGCAACTGCTGGAGGATTTTACGGGCCTCAAGGAAGAGTTTTGCGTCTGAATATTCAAGACGAAGAACTAAATAATAAAATGGATAATTTTAGTTTTAATGAAACTAAAATCACTAATTTAGAAATGGAAACAGCAGCAATTTATGGGCTTTCGGCTCTTTTAGGCCATAATGCTTTATCGTTGAACGCGATTATTGCCAATCGTGCTTCTGGTACATTTAGTGCTGATCCTTATAAAGCTGTTGATGAATTGATTGCTTATACGTTGAATAAATTGGCAGGTAATTAATTAGAGATTTTATGCAAAACGCTATTCTTAAATTTGAACAGTTATTGAACGAAAATGTCAATTATATTCAGACAATACCGAATGAAGTTTTAGAAGAAAAAAATCCTGGTAAATGGTCTAAGAAAGAGATTTTAGGGCATTTGGTAGATTCTGCAATTCACAATCTGGTTCGTTTTACCGAGATTAATTACGCAGAGAAACCTTATCGACACAGGCCGTACAATCAAATGGATTTAGTAAATATAAATCAATATCAGAAAATAGGCATTCAGGAACTTACTCAGCTATGGTTTACCATAAACAAGCAGATGGTGAGATTAATGAAGTCTGTCGATGAAAAAGCTTTAGATTATAAAATCATTTTGTCCGACGAATCTGAAATAGATTTAAGGTTTTTAATGATCGATTATGTTGAACATTTAGAACATCATATTAATCAAATAAGAGCATAAATTATGTTTTTGAGAGTGGCCAGACATACGAATGATTTAGAAAGAATTGAAAATTTTTATGTTGATGTGCTCGGATTTGAACGGTTGGGCGGATTTGAACATCATAACAATTATGATGGTGTTTTTGTCGGAAAACCTGGTTTAGATTGGCACTTTGAGTTTACTCAATCTCAAGTTGCGGCAAAACACACTTTTGATGAGGACGATGTTATGGTCTTATACCCAAAAACTATTGCAGATTACGATAAATTAGTACATAAATTAACGCAGCACAATATTACAGTTATTCCATCACTGAATCCTTTTTGGAATGAAAACGGAAAAATGATTCAAGATCCAGATGGTTACAGAATTGTAATATCACCTTTAAAAGCTGTAATTAGCGAAATTCAATAATGGAACAGGAAACGCACAAGAAAATATTGTTTAAATACTATAGTGATTATCTAGACGAAGTTGTGTCAGAAACTATGTGGGCAGAAATTATTGATCTGGAAAAAGGTCTTTTCAAACTGGATAATATTCCGTTTTTTGGCCCTTTAATTGCTACAGATGACATTTTTTATGCAGAGTATGATGAAACAGAAGAACGTTTTATGCATAGAAAAACGATTCAGAATTCAGGAAATTCGATTATTCAGGTGGCTGTTCTAGAAAAAGGATTTGACAAGGAAATCATTAGAGACAAACTAAAAGTGCTTAATTGCCTCTCTGAAGGGCTAAATGAAACTTTTTTTGCAGCAGAAATTACCAAAGATGTTGATTATACTTTAGTAAGAAGCCTTTTGAATGAATATGAATCTAAAGAAATTATAGAATTTGCAGAACCTTGCCTTTCAGAAAAACATAGGGCAGATTTATTAAAAAACTAATATTAAAATTTAGTTTAAACACATAGAAACATAGATTTTTATTGAATCTATTTAAGATTTTAGAAAAAGCAAGCTTTAACACATAGCTATGTTTACTGAAATTAGTGAAACGTCTTTTTTTAAATTTTAAGAAGCTATATTTCTATGTGTTAAAATAACTTTGATTAATAGATATAACTAACCAAACTTAACAATACGATTACGCATACGCATACCAAGCAACTTAACTTAAACTTAAAATAAATGAAAACTGTCAAAATTGCGGGTGTTCCGGAACACTTCAATTTGCCGTGGCATCTATGCATAGAAAACGGCGAATTTGAAGAAGAGAACATCGACTTAAAATGGACAAATGTTCCCGAAGGAACCGGGAAGATGTGTCAAATGCTTCGTGACGGAGAAACAGATTTGGCTGTTATTCTAACCGAAGGAATTCTTAAAGATATTGCAGCTGGTAATCCGAGCAAAATCGTGCAGGTTTATGTGCAATCTCCTTTAATATGGGGAATTCATGTTGATGCAAAATCTGATTTTAAATCACTAAAAGACCTTAAAAACAAAAAAGCCGCAATTTCGAGAATCGGTTCAGGATCACAACTAATGGCTTATGTAAATGCAAATGAGCAAGGCTGGGAAATGGATGATCTTGAGTTTGAAATTGTAAATACAATTGATGGCGCTGTCGATGCTTTGACCAATAAAAAAGCTGATTATTTTATGTGGGAACGTTTTATGACCAAACCGCTTGTAGATAAAGGCATTTTTAGAAGAATTGACGACTGCCCTACTCCTTGGCCTTCATTTATTATTGTAGGACGTGACGAATTCTTGAAAAAGAATCCTAAAACAGTAGAAACGATTCTTAAAATAATCAACAAGACAACTGTTGATTTTAAAGAGATTCCAGAAATAGACAAGAAATTATCTAAACTGTTTAATCAAAAAGCAGAAGATATTAAAGAATGGCTGAAACTGACCCAGTGGTCACAGAAAAATTTGACAGAAAAATCTTTTAATAAAATTCAAAATCAATTATTTGATCTGGGAATTATTGATAAAAAAAGTATTTTTGTAGAAACAGTAAAAGCATTGTAAATACTGCTTTTTGATTCGTATGATGAAATTCCCTAAAATTGACTTACCGCAATTAAAATCTAAACTACAGGTGAAATCACCGTGGGACAGGATTATTATCTCGCTGTTGAGTCTTTTAATTACGATTCCGATTTTCATCATACTGCATCAAAATTTAATTGATTTGGAATGGGCTTTCAATCTAGATCGTGTATTTATCTTCATTTTTGTTTTTGCAGCCATATTTTTTCTTCTGATGTATCTCAGAACAATAATTATTCTGTGTGTGGCAGTTTATTTATTAATCCTGTTTTACGGATCTGTAATTGGAAATTATGGTTTTAGCGAAATCTCAGAAGATTATAATTCGATGGTTTATACCATGTCTGACAATCCATATCCGCAAGATATTATTGTAGCCAAACTACTTCCTTTCCCTAATAAAACAAAAATTATCAATGCTATCGAATATCAGAATCCTAAGGTGCGAAACTTTGCTATTATGGCAACAACAAAGCATTTTAAAGGCATTAGAGGATATTCTGATTATAGAACCATAATTCAGTGTTTTGCTGTTTTTAAAGAAATAAACGGCAGATGGAACTATGTAAACGATCCAAAAGAAGGTGATTATATTGCAACCGCTAGCGAATCTTTAGAATATTTCTCTGGCGATTGCGATGATCATTCTATTTTGATGGCAGCCGCTGTGCGCTCTATCGGCGGAACTCCTAGACTTATTCATACAAAAGGACACATTTACCCTGAAATTTTGATTGGTTCGATGATTGATTTGGAAAAAGTCAATTATCTAATTAAAAATGTCCTTTTTGTAAAAGAAAGTTATGGTAAAAAACTGCATTATCATATAGATGAACGCGGTCAAGTTTGGATGAACTTAGACTATACGGCAACTTATCCTGGAGGACCATTCATGTACGAAGAAATTTTAGGAGCTTTAACCTTAAATTAGCGCACCTCATAAAGCCAATTAGACTAAATTTGACTTCCTTTAAAGGTGATTTGTAAACAACTGGTTATCAGTAAAAGTCCCGAAAACAAAGACTTTCAGGATTAAAAGAAGTTTATTTTTAGATGTAAAAAAAATCTTTATAAATATTTGATTTCGAATATTTTAATGTCATTTTTTTTTGTAACTTTTTCCTGTTTAACTTTTAATCACAAAATCATGAAAAACTCTAAATTATTTACCCTCGTAATTGCCATTGCTGTCGTTGTATTAATTGCTTCATGCCATATGAAAAGAGACAAGCTTGTGAATTCATGGAAAGTGACTGCAGTAGAACCCAAAGAAGCTGTTTCTGATTCTACAAAAAACGCGATTTTAACCAATGGTATGCTTACTTTTACTGAAGATGGGCATGTAACAGGATATTTGCTTCGTGAAATCACGGACGGAACTTATGCGTTAACTCAAAAAGGCAAAAAACTGGTAATTAAAGACGAAGTTGGAACGCCTTATGTTTGCGAAAGTACTATAACAGAAGATCAATTAATTCTGGACACCAAAGAAGCTAAACTGACATTTAGTAAAATTTAAATATAGAATTATAATATAATTCAATGCTAAAAAACCATTCTTTACAATTGTAATGAATGGTTTTTTGATTTTTACGACTAAAATAAATACCTTTGCAACTCTTAAAATAAGCGCGCTCTATGTGAAAAATAATTTCTTTCAGGAAAATTTAGCCGACAACCACAGATTTGTGGCTGTTAAATTATTTATCTATAAAAGAAAGGAATTATGCTTATTCTTCAAAATATCTCGTATCAGCATGAGAATAAAGACATGCTGTTTCAAAACATTAGTTTTACACTCAACAACCATGATAAAACCGCTTTGGTCGGAAATAATGGTATTGGAAAATCTACATTACTAAAAATCATCTCTGGTGAATTACAGCCTTTTTTAGGACAGATTATTCAGAATTCGAAACCTTATTTTGTGCCGCAATTATTCGGTCAGTTTAATGGCTTTACAATTGCTGAAGCTTTGCAGATAAAGGAAAAAATAGCTTCACTTAAAGAAATACTTGAAGGTACAGTAACCGAAGAAAATCTTCTGCTTCTAAATGACGATTGGACAATTGAAGAGCGCTGTAATGAAGCCCTATCGTATTGGCAACTCTCTGATTTAGATTTAAGCCAAAAAATGGAAACTCTCAGCGGCGGACAGAAAACAAAAGTCTTTTTAGCCGGAATTATGATTCATGAACCTGATTTAGTTTTGTTAGATGAACCTAGCAATCACTTAGATTTTGCTGGAAGAACATTATTGTATGATTTTATAAAATCTACATCAAGTACACTTTTAGTGGTTAGTCACGATAGAACACTTCTTAATCTTTTAAATAAGACTTTAGAAATGTCAAAAAATGAAATTTCAGTCTATGGCGGTGGTTATGATTTTTATAACGACCAAAAGAGAATTGAAAACAATGCTTTAGAACAAGACGTTCAGAGCAAAGAAAAGGCATTGAAAAAAGCTAAAGAAAAAGAACGGGAAACTATCGAACGCCAAAACAAGCTGGATTCTAGAGGCAAAAAGAAACAGGAGAAATCTGGTGTTGCCAGAATCATGATGAATACGCTTCGAAATAAAGCCGAAAACAGCAGTTCTAAACTGAAAGATGTTCATACTGAAAAAATCAGCGGTATTTCTGAAGATTTAAGACAGTTGCGATCGTCTCTTCCTGCTATAGATCAAATGAAATTTGGCTTTAATAATGCCTCTTTTATTAAAGGGAAAACACTTTTTAAAGCTTCCGATCTTAATTATGCTTATGGAGATAAGTCTCTTTGGAATGAAAATCTCAATTTTGAAATTCTTTCTGGAGAACGTATTGCCATAAAGGGCCTTAATGGATCAGGAAAAACAACTTTAATCAAGATTATTCTTGGAGAATTAATTCCAACGCAAGGTCAAGTGGCTTCATTGGCAAAAAAAGCAATTTATATTGATCAGGATTATTCATTATTGGATCAGAATCTTAAAATTTACGAACAAGCTCAGGCTTTTAATGATTGCGGTTTAGAAGAGCATGAGATAAAAATGAGACTGAATCGCTTTCTATTTTCTAGAAATGACTGGGATAAACCTTGCAGTGCACTAAGCGGCGGTGAAAGAATGCGTTTAATGTTATGCTGCTTAACAATTAGTAATGAATCGCCTGAGATTATTATTCTCGATGAACCAACAAACAATTTAGATATTCAGAATATTGAGATTCTGACTGCGGCTATCAATGAATATCAGGGCACTTTAATTGTGATTTCACATGATCAATTGTTTTTGGATCAAATCGATATAGAGAAAAGCATCTCGCTTTAAAATAAAAACTATTAGCGCTGAGAATTATCCTGGCGCTTTTCTTTTAGTATTAATTTGGTATTCAGAATATTGAAATAAAAATTCCGTAAATTGCAGTAAAAACTGATAAATTCAAGTTGCATGTTTAATTAAAATCCAAAATTTTATGAAACCAAAAAACAGAATTCTTCCTGCCCTACTTGCTTTTACATTACTAATAACCGAAACTGTTTTACCGTGTACGAGAGTTGTTTATGAAGGTTTAAACGGAACAATTATTACTGCGCGTTCAATGGATTGGCGCGGAGAAATTCCTGCAAATTTGTGGATTTTTCCTCGCGGAATTGAAAGATCTGGTGAAGTTGGAACCAGTTCGATTAAGTGGAAATCTAAATACGGAAGTGTGATTACTAGTTCTTGGGACATTGCTTCTTCTGACGGTATGAACGAAAAAGGTCTTGTAGGTAATCTTTTGTGGCTTGTAGAATCGCAATATCCTGCATTTGAAAAAAACGGAAAAGTAAAAGGTTTGGCTGTTTCCTTATGGCTTCAGTATGTTTTAGATAATTTTTCTACCGTTGCAGAAACCGTTTCTGCATTAGAAAAAAACGCTTTTGCCATTACCTCTTCGCATATTCCGGGAACGAATATTTTTGCGACAGTGCATCTGTCTATTTCTGACTCGAGTGGCGATAACGCAATTTTCGAATATATAAACGGTAAGTTAGTTATTCATCATGATAGAAAATATGTAACCATGACCAATTCACCTATTTTCGATCAGCAATTGGCCATCAATGCGTATTGGAAAGGAATCCCAGGCACCATTATGCTTCCAGGAACGAATCGTGCTGCAGATCGCTTCGTGAGAGCTTCCTATTATATTGATGCTATTCCGAAAACAGACAATACCAGAACGGCTTTGGCAAGTGTTTTTGGGGTCATTAGAAATTGTTCTGTTCCGTTAGGTATTTCCTCAGAAACAGAGCCAAACATCTCCTCTACCCGCTGGAGAACGGTTGCCGACCAGAAAAATCTAGTTTATTATTTTGATAATGTTTTGAATCCAAATGTGATTTGGGTTGAATTCAGTAAAATTGATTTTAGCGAAAAAGGAAAAATCAAGAAATTAAGTCTTGCTAACAATGAAAATTATGCAGGCGATTCACTCTTGAATTTCAAAGAAACAAAGCCTTTTCAGTTTGCTGGACTGGATTAAAAATGCTTTTTCTAAGTAAATTAAAAATCATAAAACCTTCAAATTGAAAAGTTTGAAGGTTTTCTTTTTGAAAAAAAATCAAAAAAAATATTGCGCAGTCAAATGACTTCATTATATTTGCAGTCAAATAACTGCACAATGGAAATTAGAAGAGATGTTTTTCAAGCAATAGCCGATCCTACGCGAAGAGCTATTTTAAGTTTAGTTGCCATTCAGGCTATGACGCCTGGGGCAATTGCAGAGAATTTTAATTCGTCAAGGCAGACGATTTCAAAGCATATTCAGATTTTAAACGAATGTGAGCTATTACATCAAACACAAAACGGAAGAGAAATTTATTATCATTTAAACCCAGAAAAAATGAAAGAAATTGACAAGTTTATCGAGCCATTCAGAAAAATGTGGGACGATCGTTTTAATAAGTTAGAATCAATTATGAAAAACTATAAAAAATAAAGCATGGAAAAGAAAACAAAAATTCACGCCGAAGATGACAGATTAGATCTTGTAATCACGAGAGAATTTAATTTGCCTGTAGAATTGTTATTTAAAGCTCATACTGAATCTGAAATTGTAGCCCAATGGATGAGCACAAAAGTATTGAAGCTAGAAAGCAAAAAATATGGAGGATGGGAATACGAAACCAGCGATCCGAATGGAAATGTAGTTTTTAAAGCAAATGGGGTTTTTCATGATTTTGTTCCAAACCAAAAAATAGTGCGCACTTTTGAAATGGACAATATCAATTTTGCGCCTCAGTTGGAATTTTTAGAATTCGAAAAACTAACTGATGATACCAGTAAGCTAACTATGCAGATTATTTATAAATCGATTGAGCATAGAATGACGCAATTAAAATTGCCATTTGCACAAGGTTTAAATATGGCACACAACCGATTGGAAGAAATTGTAACTAAACTAAAATAAAAATCATGAGCAAAAAGAATAAAATTATCTATTGGATCGCCACTTTATGGCTGGCTTTGGGAATGACAGCTACAGGAATTGTACAGCTTATACCTGTAAAAGAAGAAGCAGAAATGATACAGCATTTAGGATATCCGCTTTATTTTTTAACTCTTTTAGGCGTTTGGAAGCTTTTGGGAGTAATCGCAATTTTAATTCCGAAATTCTGTTTGTTAAAAGAATGGGCTTATGCAGGTTTCTTTTTTGCTATGTCTGGAGCTGTAGTTTCACATTTGGCTGTTAAAGATGACGCTTCAGCACTTTTTGGGCCAACATTATTGATTGTTCTAACAGTAGTTTCTTGGTATTTCAGACCTGAAACTAGAAGATGCAGTTCTAATTAAAAACTTAAAAAAATGAAAAAACAACTGACAATAAACGAACAGGAAGAATTATTAAGCATTCTTGAAAAACGTTTTGAGAAGAATAAAAATCGACATGAAAATCTAGATTGGTCAAAAATTGAAGCTAAACTAAAAGCTAATCCGTCAAAACTATGGTCTCTTGATGAAATGGAGAGAACTGAAGGCGAGCCTGACGTTATAGGTTATGATAAAAAAACAGATGAATATCTTTTTGTAGATTGTTCTGCTGAAAGTCCGAAAGGTCGTAGAAGCATTTGTTACGATCATGAAGCGCTAGAAAAAAGAAAAGAACATAAACCTGCAGATAGCGCTATAAATATGTCGAAAGAAATGGGAGTTGAAATCTTAAACGAAGCGCAATATAAAGAACTGCAAAAATTAGGGAAATTTGATGCCAAAACGTCAAGCTGGATTTTGACTCCACCAGAAATAAGGAAATTAGGCGGTGCAATTTTCTCAGATTTTAGATATAATACCGTTTTTGTTTATCACAATGGTGCAGAATCGTATTATGCTGCGAGAGGATTTCGCGGTTTGTTGAGAGTTTAAAAGAATTCATTCCGTAGGAATGTCTCATCGGTAGAACTAGATTGAATTAGAGGGTATACGTTCCGTAGGAACGATTGATTTTTTTGAAATTTTATTCTATTAAAATCAGGTGTCCCTACAGGACACAATATAGACGTAATTTTCTCTTTCGACCAATGAAATATTCCTACGGAATATTTTTGTATAGCTATAGTCTAGTCAGCTTTTTTATTCTCTTAAAATCTTCTCCATCTTTCTTCCTTTGGCGATTTCATCAATTAGTTTGTCTAAATATCGCATTTTTTGAATTAATGGATCTTCAATCTCTTCAACGCGATAGCCACAAATCACTCCTGTAATTTTAGAAGCATTCGGATTGAGTTCTGGAGCTTCGGCAAAGAACGTTTGAAAATCAACTCTCTTTTCAATTTGTTCTTTAATTTGATCATCACTATATCCTGTAAGCCATTTGATTACAATATCTAATTCTTCTTTTGTTCTTCCCTTTTTTTCCACTTTTTGAATGTATAAAGGATATACGCTAGAAAATAGGATTTTGTAGATTCTTTCCGTTTTCATTTTGCTTTAATTTAGATTGAAATACGTTTATGTAAATATAATTCAAAAGCAAATAGAATAAAAATACAAGCAATATTTAATATCTTAGATTCTTGAAAATAACCTTAAAAACCAACCTATGGAAAATAATTCAAACGAAACAACACCAAAAGTGACTGGACTTGGCGGTATTTTCTTTTTTATGGATAATCCGAAAGAAACGAAAGAATGGTACGCCAAAAATTTAGGATTAGAAATCAACGAATGGGGATCTTCAAGTTTTGAATCTAGAAATATTGATAATCCAGAACAGATAGAATCAACACAATGGTGTCCTTTTAAGAAAGGAGACGAATACTTTTCACCATCAAAAAAAGAATTTATGGTAAATTATCGTGTTCAGAACATTGAAGGTCTTCTAGAAAAATTGAAAGCAAACGGTGTTACTGTTCTTGATGATATTGAAACGTACGAATATGGCAAGTTTGTACACATTATGGATACAGAAGGCAATAAAATTGAGCTTTGGGAACCTTAAATTGAGTTTTGAATTATGAATTATGAGTTATTGCTAAACGTAAGTGAAAAATATGTTTAATGCATTAGTTAAAATTAATTACTATTCAAAAAATAGGTTTTTAAAACTGATTGCTGGCAATTTGTTAGAGAAATTAATCACATTCCCGGCCAATATAAAAAATTAAATTTATGCCCGTCTGGATCTGAAAAACCAAAAGTATAACCAATTTCAAAATTCTCAGGTTCAGAGAAAATAGTTCCGTTGATTTCTTTTATTTTATTGTACCAAAGATCTACCTCCTCTACACTACTGGCAGACAAAGAAAACACAATTTCGTTATCTACTTCCGTGTTGGATAGTTTTCCTTTTATAGCATTTTCTAATCTTTTTGGTGCAAAAAAATTAATCACAAAATCATTCTCTCCAAAAACAAAACTTACTAATTCCTTTGTTTCTTGTCCGTTTTGTTTAAAACCAAGAGCAGCATAAAATTGAATTGTTTTATGTATATCGTGTGAAACCAAGTTCGCCCATATCATTTTAGTTTTCATAAACTTTAGTTTTAATTGATTATAACTAAGGTAGTGATAATCAGTTAACTTTGCAGGTGTTTTTTAGTTTAAAAATGATTAAAAAGCAATTCCAAACTGAAAACCTACCGTAAAACTAGCAGGATGATCGTTACCAAAACGAACAGGCAAAGGCATGGCAACATAATAACTGCAGCTGTTGTTTTTGATTATTGTTTTATTAAAAACTGGTGTAAAACCATATCGTCCGCCACTTTCAAAAGCTGCTCTTCCTGCAAATGTGTACCCTTTTCCTAAAGCCACCAAAACTCCAGGATGAAATAACAAATTGGTCACTTTACTTGTTCCCTGATCGTCTTTTATGTTGGGAACCATTTCAAATGAAAATCCGATTTTTTCATTTTTCCAAATATTGATTCCCGTAGGAAAGCCTACAGCATAATAATCTCTGAAATTTACAGTAGTTTCATCTTTGTTTATCGAGACTATTGGATGCATTATGCCAAAATATCCGGTTATTTTCGGATAAGTAGATTGTGAGAAAACTGTAAAACCTGCAAGTAATACGGTAAGAATTAAAGCGCGTTTAAATGGCATTGTTTCTAGTTTTGATTAGTTAAACAAAGCTAGAAGCTTACATTTGCAAAAAATAGAACCCAATTTACCTTTTGTATCTCGTTTACTTTTTTGACTTTTTTCTATAAGAAGATGGATTCTTTCCTGTGTGAAGTTTAAAAATTCTGGTAAAATGGCTTTGATCTGAAAAGCCAGTCATATAAGCTATTTCAGTTAATGTATGTGAGGAATTTTCGATGAGATTGATTGCTTTTTCAATGCGAAGTTTTCTAACATATTCGCCAAAATTTAAATCCTCAAAATGTTTTGAAAATTCTCGCGATAAATAGGACGGGTTTAAATCTAGTTCACTTGAAATTTTCTTTAAATCAAAAGTAAACTGAGCATCTATCTGATCTTGAATTATATTTTTCAAATCTTTTACCCACAAAGGCGTTTTTCCAGATGCTTTTTTGTCTTTTAGAAACTTATTATAAACTTCATGCAACAGTTTTTCGAATGGACTATTTTGCAAATGATTTTGCTGATACAAATGTGTTGCCCAACTGTACAAGGCGTCGTAAAGAAGCATTCCTTTTTCTAAAAGCTCGTAATCATCTTTAACGTTATACGCCAATCCTGCGGAAATAGCCCAAAGTCCAGCTGATTCTTTCGCGATTTCGTGTCTGTCGGTATCTGCGCCCCGCACAATTCCTGCGATAATTTTAACTGCAGGGTCTTTTATATCGTATCTTTTTACGATGTAATCAAAAGTACATTCTTCATTATAATGCGTAAACTCAACGTTTGGAATATCAAACGGAATAGCATTTAGCTCTTTGGCTTTCGTGATAACATCATCAAAAGGCACATAAATGAACTCAGATTTAGGATCAACAAATTTTCGAATCAGCCACGGACAGGCAATTCTATCTATTTTTGGTCTTTCTCTAGTGATCCATTTCATTTTTAAATAACTTTTAAGGAATGTCTTTTAATACTTTAGCTAAACTACATCTATTTATGAGTTTTTCAAAAGCTTGGATTTTAAAGTTTTGTGATTTTTTGAATGATGATAAATTAGAGCTAAAGAAAACTTCTAAATTAATTGTCTTCAGTGATGAGAGTTTCTCCACTATTTTTCTATTTTTAGACTTTGATACTTTATAGACTAATATATGATCCTAGCTTTTGATACTTATTACTTTGACCAAAAAGCAAAAACAATTTGTCTTGAATTTGCAGATTGGAATGAAGATAAAAACTTTAAAATTCATTCTGAAACAATAGACAATGTAGCGGAATATATTCCTGGCGAATTTTATAAAAGAGAATTGCCATGTATTTTGAGTTTGTTAAACCAAATTGATTTATCTGTAATTGAAGCAATAGTTGTTGATGGTTTCGTGTATTTAAATGACGAACAGAAGTATGGTTTAGGAGGTTATTTGTACGAAAAGCTGAATAAACAAATTCCGATTATTGGTGTTGCCAAAACGAATTTTGCTTCTATAGAAAAGAATAAAAAAGCACTGTTTAGAGGAGACAGCAAGAAACCGTTATATGTTACTTCTATCGGAATTGATCTGGACGAAGCTTATAAAAAAGTGGAAAGCATGCATGGAGAATTTAGAATGCCAACTTTATTAAAAGAATTGGATAGGCTGACAAAGGAAAATTTAGAAATAGAAAAACAGGAAAATACTTAAGCACAAAGTACTTATTATCAAGGAATTGTAAGTACTCGTACTTATAATAAAAAAAGTCGAACCATTTATTTTAAGAAAATGCGTTCGACTTTTTTTATTCGGTCGTGTAAGTATAGTTCGTTTTGGAGATTTGTATCGAAATAAATTTTAAACCTTAAAAACGATACCATGAAAACTTCAGTAAAAATCTTAGCAGTACTTTTAATAATAAGTAATATCTCTTTTGGACAAGATGTTGCCAAAAAGATTGATTCTATAGTAAAAGACAATTATCAAAAAAATCCAAATGTAGGCATTAGTGTTGGCTTCATTAAAGATGGAAAAGAATTCTATACTTCATACGGGAACTTGAATTCGAGAAGCGATGCAAAAATAGATAAAAACTCGATATTCGAAATCGCTTCGATCACTAAGATTTTGACTTCTAATTTAATTGCGCAGGCAGTTAATGAGAATAAAATTAAAACAGATGATTTTATAGACGCTTATCTTCCTACAGCATATGTATTGCATCCAAATCTTCAAAAGAAAATAAAAATTTCAGATTTGGCCTCTCACCAATCTGGTTTGCCTGATATTGATTTCGGAAAACTGATTGAACTTAATCCGCAACAGCCTGTAAGCAGCGTAACACAAGAAACATTGTCTTCGTTAATTAACAACTGCACAGAATTAGCAGATTATGGCAAATATCGTTATTCAACAATAGGCTATACTTTGCTTGGTCAAATATTGGAAAAAATTTATAATAAAAGTTATGATGAAATTATTAGAGAAAAGATGATTCAGCCATTAAAAATGAAAAGAACACTTACTAAAGATTTTGATGTAAAAAACATCACGACGAGCCATAATCCAGATGGCGGAATTCAGGAATTCTTTAAATGGAATATTACAGCTCCAGCTGGATTAGTAAAATCAAACGCTTCTGATATGATTCTTTATTTAAAAGCTGTTTTAAACGAAAAGAGTACTGTTGGTAAAGCTGCGTTACTTACAGAAAAAATCTATTATAAAGATCAAAAAAGAGAAATGGGATTAGGCTTAGGGATCATGACAGATGAAAAAAATACAATTTACTCAAAATCGGGAGATTCTATGGGGCAGTCTTCAATTATATGCTATAACAGAGACAAAAATTGGGGAATCATTATCTTATTAGACCAGCGAAATTCAAAAATGAGACAAAATTTACTTAACACTATCTATGATAATGTTTTAAAATAAATTAAAACAAAAACTCCTCAATCTATTTGAGGAGTTTTGTTGTTACAATTGGTTAGCAGTGCTAAGAAAACGATTATACTCTCGAATTTTAGTCTTTAACCTTTCTGCTAAATAGACATTTCCATCTTTAAGTTCGCTATGTATAATTTCGGCTTCTTCAATATATTTTAACTTTTTATTGTCATTCCAATAATATGGCGGTTCGTATAAATTGCATATTCTATCGGCCATTTTTACAGCCCAAACTTCTATTGGCTGTTTTTTAATTCTATTTAAACTATCTCGCATTTTTTCTAAAGAATCCTCTATTTCATCATTCTTAGTTAATGCCAAGACTCCAGAAGCTACTTCAATTCCAAATAAATCATTTACTCTTTCAAAATCAAAAGGAGTATCTTCAATAGAATCATGTAACATTGCACATTTAATAGCAAGATCAGAATTCATATTATCTGTCAAACGACTGGCATTTAAAACTTCAAGAACAACACTTCCTATATGATTGATATATTCCACTCTTTCGCCTTCATTGCTTCCCCCATATTTTTGTCCGTCATGAAGTTTAGAAACCAATTGCCAAACATTTTGTATTTCGTCTATTGACCAGTCATTTTGCTGTTTCATAATTTTAGTTTTGATTGAATGTAATTTAGAACTTTTTCTAAATATTTGCAACAATTCAGCATCTTGTTCTGTATTTTCAATTGTTGGAATGATTGTATATTAGCTTAAAATAAAAACTGAATCATTTAAAATGACATCATTAATAAAATATTTTGAAGACCTAGGCTTTCCAGAAGATACTTTGACGGAATTTTTAAGTTGCATAAAAACAAGGCCATTTTCGGCAAATGAGCTGATTCTAGCTGAAGGACAGCTGGAAAACTATTTATCATTTATTGATACTGGAGCTGTCAGATATTATGTGGTTGCAAACGATAAAGAAATTACTTTTGATTTTGCTTTCAAAAATTCATTTTATTGCGCATACGACTCTTTCTACAATAGAACCGCAACCAATGTGTATATCCAGGCATTAACAGATTGTCGATTGCATTCTATATCATACGAAAGTTTACAACGTCTTTACGAAAAATGTGAAACAGCTAAAAAACTTGGCCGAATCGCAACAGAGTATCTTTTGGATAAAAAAGTAAAAAGAGAATTAGATCTTCTAACCAAGACGCCACAAGAAAGATATGAAAGACTATTACTGGAACAGCCTAAATACATTCAACAGATTCCGCTAAAATATCTTGCCTCATATATTGGAGTCGTGCCAGAAACTTTAAGCCGAATAAGAAAACGCATTTCTTGACCAAAGTCAATTTGAAGACCATTTATTAAACTCAGATTTGTATGAACATTTTAACAATTTAAAATCAAGTACAAATGGAAGTTACAATTACACATATCGACACGGCTTGCGTGCTGATAAATATAAATGGATTTAAAATTTTAACTGATCCAACTTTAGATAAAAAAGATAGATTTTTTCCTCAATATGTCAGCAGTCCAATGGCATTTTCAAAAAAGTATTGCAGTCCTTCCCTATCCATTGAAGAAATTGGGAAAATAGATTTGGTGTTGTTAAGCCATGATCATCACAGTGATAATTTAGATAAAAATGGACGCATTTTTATTCAAACAGTTCTAACTGTTCTCTCTACAAAAGATGCTGTAAAACGTTTGAAAAACACCAATACAATAGGGCTTGACAACTGGCAAGAATATAATGTTGAAACTGAAAAAGTAAATAATCTAAAAATTACTGCGATACCAGCTCAGCATACCAATATCAAAAGATTGAATAAAGTTATGGGCAAGGTTATTGGTTTTATTTTAGAATGGGAAGGTCAGCACAACGGCTGTTTGTATATTTCGGGAGATACCGTACTTTTTGAAGGGTTGCACGAATTGGCGCAAAAGAAAAAGGTAGACATTGCAATCTTGCATTTAGGAGCAGGAGCATTTCCATACTTAAAGAAGAATTTAAGAGTTACCATGAATGGCGAAGAAGCAATTGTAACAACTCAACTTTTAAAACCGAGCGTTGTAATTCCTATACATTATGAAGGTTGGTGGCACTTTAAGCAATCTGTAAAATCATTAAAAAATGAAATTGAAAAGTCTGAGGTAAAAGAGAAATTCTTATGGCTAGAAAGTGGCGTTGAGACAATTCTGCTGAAATAAAGTTCTCATTGATATTGTCATAAAATTAGAATATCTGAAAAACATAAAGTGACTGAGTTTTAATTATATTAGCCTAGTATATAAAAAAGTAGAGTAATGTCTGGGACAATTATTGAAAATTTAAAAATTTTATCAGAAAATTTCAAACTCAGTTTTGATACTTTTTCACACTCAGTCATTTTTGTAAACGAAGTAAACAAAATTAGAATTCAGAATGAAAATGAATCGAGTTTTAGAATAACTTATAATTTGCATTTCGCTGAAAAAACGGTTTTAGTATCAGACGAAGTGATTTATCATTTCTGCTTGAATCTCTTTAAAAGAAAAAATGATACTATTGAAGTACTTTTTAGTGCTCACAAACCAATTGAAATTGATGAATGGTTTAAAATTGATGAAGAAAATTCTTTAGATATAATTACTGCTATTCAAAATGAACTAAAGTATAATTATAAACTAAAATATCTGTTTTTAGAAAGTGAGCGATTTGAAATAACTTACTTTAATAGTTTATTAATTATAGAAGATAAACAGGAAGAATATTTTTCTAATGTTTTTAATTTTAGAAATAGTTGTGAAAAACTTGGTAATTTAAAACAAACAATATGAAGCAAAAGCTTGTCATTCTTATCCTAATTTTTATTCAAAATATAGTCTTTGCACAAAGCAATTTCTCGGAGAATCCGTTAGATGCAGTTTTTGAAACAAAAGATTCAAAAAACTTTTGGGATGCTTTTGATAAAATGGAAAAATCCAAAGGAAATCCTTTCACCGAATATATGGAGAAAGGTTCGCCAGGTGTTAAAGCATTTACTGAGAATAGAATAATAAATGCTGATTCACTTTATATTGTTGTAAAGAAAAGAAAAGCAGATTATGAACTTTCAAGAAATGTTTTAAACGGCATTTCTACGAAAGAAAAAAGAATTAGGGCAATTTATAGTGCACTGAAGTATTGGTACCCCAAGGCTAAATTTCCTCCTATTTACTTTGTTTACGGAAGATTTAATTCAGGTGGAACTTCCGCACCAGAGGGAATTGTTATAGGAACAGAAAAACTTCAAAATCTAGACGGAATTTCGGGTTTAATTGCACACGAACTTATACATTATCAGCAAAACATAACTGGTAAAGACATGCTCTTAAAATGGTGTTTGATGGAAGGTGGTGCAGATTTTATTGGTGAACTTGTTTCAGGGGAATTAATAAATAAGGTTGAATATAAGTATGGAGAAGAAAACCAAGATAAATTATGTCGAGAATTTGTGACTAGATTAAAAAAAACAGATTATCAAGACTGGTTGTACGGAACCTCTAAGAAAGACGACAGACCAAATGATTTAGGATATTGGATAGGGTATAAAATAACTGAATCTTATTTTAATAAGCAAAAAGACAAACAAAAGGCAATAGAAGAAATATTGAATATTAAAGACCCAATGGAGTTTTTAAAACAAAGTGGCTTTTTAGATGTTTATATCCAAGAATATTTGAAAGCTATAAAAGAAAATTATGGTGAATTTTATAAATAATAGAATTTATAAAAGTAAATCTCTAAGGATTTATATTCCACAACTAATTTTTGCGAATATATTTTTGTGTGACATTTTAGCTTTCAAATATTCTAAAGCATCCATTCGAGAAAGCCGTTAGTAGGAAATTTAAAAACAGCATATTTTCTCAAGTTTTTTGAGACTTCCTATTTCAGCTTGAATATCTCACCTAAACAAAATAAATTAAAGAATCAGCTTGTATTTTAAGTATTTCCACGTTTATAAATTGTAAAAGTATTTCGCTTTATCGTTAAAGTTTTGATCTTAAAATTTCAGACTTAACCTTTACCTATTTTTTGTTTTTTTTAGGCTATGTTTAAAGATGAACAATTTAGTTTTTCCGAAGATATCCACTATATTTAGTTGATTTATAACAAAAAGAGACCTCAAAAGCCTCTTTTCTGTTTATAGCATTTAATATTCTGATACGAAATGTTTTTTATGTCAATGAAATATTATTTCTTTCGATAATTTTTCGCAAATTATTCAATGCATAGCGCATTCTTCCCAATGCGGTATTTATACTAATTTCTTTCTCCTCAGCTATTTCTTTAAAACTCATATTGCAATATATTCGCATTATCAATATTTCTTTTTGGTCATAAGCAAGCTCTTCTATAAGTTCTTTAAGATCAATTTGAAGCTGATCTATGATTATTCTGTTTTCAATATTTGGAGAATTATCAGATAGAATAGAAAAAATGGAAAACTCATCATTGTTTCTTTGTATTGGCATTCGTTTTATTTTACGAAAATGATCCATAATCAAATTGTGAGAAATTCTCATAACCCAAGAAACAAATTTGTCTTCTTCCTTATAAGAGTTGTTTTTGAGTGTCTTAATTACTTTAACAAACGTATCTTGAAAAATATCGTTTGCAATATCTGTATCCTTAATCTTTGAGTATATAAAACCATATATGCGAGATTTATGTCTGTTGATTAATTTTGAGAGTGCTTCTTCGTTACCTTCTATGTAGTTTTTTATTAATAGAGAATCAGATATAGTCAATTCGGTCATAACAATATTTTTTTAATTTATTGGAGTTACAAAATTAAAAATGAATTGAATGTATCTTTTTGCTTATTAAGACTTTAAAGTATCAAAATAGGGTCTTTTTTATGCTTTTAGCTTTCTTCAAAATCATAAGCTTAACATTTCTAACTGTTTTTGCTATAGAAGATTTCGTTTATATTAAAAAGGTTAATGTATTGAGCTTAAATATTTTTTAAATTGCTTATAGATATTAATTTATTATTTACAGAAAATGATGAATAAAACAACAACAATATTAGTATTAATAACTATGATTTTCTTATCCTGTAAGCAAGGCAGTGAATCAGGGCCGAAAAGTATTTCAAATACGGAAAAAACCATCGAAAAGAACAAAAAATCAGCTAACAGTAACGACAAAAGCATTTATACTAAATATGAATATACTGATTCTAACGGCAAAAGCTTAATAGTGCAAAATAGTCTCCCAAAAGGCGGAATAAAATATATTGACCCTAAAGGGAACGAATACGTTTATGCTGTGTTTTGGACTCGAATAATCAATGAAACAGATGATTCAGTTGAATTGAAACTTAAATTTCCCTTAGATTCTTATGAAATTCCAGGTTTGCCAGGGAAATATTACAAAACATTAATTCCGCCCGACACGATGACTATTCAAAAAATACCTTTGTTTAATTATGGATTGAAAAACCTAGAGCCTTTTTATGATAAAAATATTGATAAACCATCTTCATTAAAAAAAATTATTAAACCAAAAGAATCGACTGGATTTTATGTTGTTACGTTTCGTTTGATTGGAGGAGATAAATATGATGTCTTACGAACAGAACTTAGTTTAAAAGGGAAAAATCTTTTTTATAAAATAAGAGATAAAGAAATTTTGTGTGGAAGTATAAACTACACTCCTTATAAGATTAAGAAGTGTAGTAAATGATTGTCTACACATTTTTTTAAGATCTAATAACTTTTTCTAGTATTTAAAAGATCTATTCTTTTCTTCTGTTCCTAATTAATTTGTTTATACCAACACCAATAATTGCTAATATCAAGAAATGTATTAAACAAGATTTAGGTTTATCATCGCCATTAACAAAAGAAAAAACTCGATTCCATCTTATTTTATTAAAGCCTTTACCATCCTTCTCCAAGCTCAACCATATAAAAACGGGCTTGCCAACTACATGATCAAAAGGAACATATCCCCAAAACCTTGCGTCTAAAGAATTATGACGGTTGTCTCCCATCATCCAATAATAGTCTTGCTTAAAAGTATAAGTGTCGCTTATTTTACCATTTATTAGAATATTATTATCGTTGATTTTTAAAGTATTATGTTCGTATTCCTCGATAATTCGTTTATAAAAAGGAAGTGATTTGAAATCTAATTTAATAGTTGCCCCCTTTTTAGGGATGTAGATAGGTCCAAAATTATCAATGTTCCAGCCTAATGATGAAATGTGAGGAAATACATTTCCATCTTCTCCTTTTGGTGTCAATTGTTTTTTAACACTTTTTACAACAGGATTGCTAGCTAATAATTTCGCTTCCTTATCTGTTAATGTTAAAAAATATTCTCCTGAATTAGTTAGTGCAAAATAGCCATTATCATATTTTAATCCTTCTCTGGCCCCATATATAGACCTAAGTTCGTCTTGGCTTATAGCCTGTCCTTTAGTATCAATTAAAAAGTTATATTGAGCTTTTGCACTTTTTGGTAGCACCGATAATTTACCGTTAATATAAATATTTCCATCACGAATTTCTAAAGAGTCCCCAGCTATTCCAACACATCTCTTAACTAAGTTTGTTTTTTTATCAATAGGTTTGTAATAGTTTCGATCTGGATTAAAATTATCCATATTTCGCAAAGTATCTGCGGGTTGATTAAAAACCACAATTTCATTACGTTTGATTTCTTCGAGTGCAGGAAATCTAAAATATGGCAATTGAAACATGTTTAGTAATGAAGTTTCCTTTTTAGTAAAATCATCATTAAATAAATAAGATTTTAAACCAACACTAGGAATAGAATCATGTACCATAGGTAATGCAATTGAAGTCATAGGTGCTCGTGCTCCAAAATTAATTTTGCTCACAAACAAAAAATCTCCAGTATATAATGTTTTTTCTAATGATGATGATGGAATTGTAAAGGGTTGAATAATGTATGTATGAACCAATGTGGCAACGATAATTGCAAATACAAGAGATCCTATGGTGTCTTCTGTTTTAGATTTTGGTCTTAAATCTCTGTTTTCAACATAAGATATATCTTTTGAAATGTAGTTTAAAAAAGCAATATAGAAGCCAAATGTTACTAAAACCAACAGAGTGTCTTTTGTGGAGTTTTTCCCAAAACTTCTAATGAATTCAATCCAAACTACGGGAATCATTAATAGATTAATTATCGGGATAAAAAGCAATAAAACCCACCAAAGAGGACGTTTTACAATTTTCATCATTACAACCAAATTATAAATTGGAATAAATGACTCTATGGGTTTTCTTCCCGCTTTTATATAAAGTTTCCAAGTAGAAAATCCATGGATAATTTGAACAATCAGGATAAAAATGAGCCATTGCGATAAATTCATGCTTCTGTAGTTTTATTATTTTGTTTCTTTAATCTAAATCTATAATTGATTTAGTATATGTATCATTTTGTTCAATTTGTTACATAATAATAAAACAAGTAGTGCTAAAATTGAAATCTATTTGCGATAGCATTTACGACTATAGAATCAACAATGTTGCTTAATTGAATTGAATTTGAATAAAAATTTACAAAAGAAAAAAGCCTGTAAGTCTTTCGATTTACAGGCTTTTTGTTTCTTTCGTGGGGAGAGCAGGATTCGAACCTGCGAAGTTCACACAGCAGATTTACAGTCTGCCCTCGTTGGCCGCTTGAGTATCTCCCCAAAAACTGAGTGTAAATTATAATTTATTACATTCAGGAAATTAAAAAAAAAAAAAATCCTTAATTGCTTAAGGAGTTTTGTGGGCGATGAGGGGTTCGAACCCCCGACCCCCTCGGTGTAAACGAGGTGCTCTGAACCAGCTGAGCTAATCGCCCTATTTTATTAGGTTGCTATCGTTTCTGATAGCGAGTGCAAATATACATCTAGATTTTATATTTGCAAGTGTTTTTTTTATAAAAAACTTTGTGGGCGATGAGGGGTTCGAACCCCCGACCCCCTCGGTGTAAACGAGGTGCTCTGAACCAGCTGAGCTAATCGCCCTATTTTACTAGGTTGCTATCGTTTGTGATTGCGAGTGCAAATATACGGCTAGATTTTGCATTTGCAAGCTTTTTCAATTAAAAAAAAATGAAATATTTTTTACTTTGTTGTTTATCAAACTTCTAAAAGTTAGTTAAAAAGTTTGAACCCTCAACAGATCTTTGTTTTCACTAGTTTATTTTTTTTCCGATGGTTATTATCTCATCATATCTAATGAATTCAAGAAAAAACATTATAGATACTCAGAAATATCAATCCAAGCAATACAGCTATGAGTATATCCAGAAGGTACCGCACTAAAAATGAGGCGTCTGCCATCAGGAAAAAATTTAGGATGCTGTGAATTGAGATTTCCTGTTGGATCCGTCAGACAAATAGAACCATTTTCAGGCTTATTAAAATTATACAGATAGAGAGCGTAACAGCCATCTCGATTACTCTCAAAAGCAATATAGTTTCCGTCTGGGGAAACGGCAGGCGCTCGTCCTTGAAAAGATTTATCGAAAGAAATTAAATTTGCTGAACTTTCCATGGGTACAGATACAAATCCTTCTTCTGTTTCAATATTAATAAAAATATAGTTTTTATTCTGATTATAATGGGGATCGTCTACAAATGGAGGCTGTCCAGCAAATGCTATTGATGTTACATTGTTTGGGGAAACCGCAGGCATACCACCGAACATTTTATTGCCATTGGTATCTATACCGTTCATATTATCGATAATAATAGTTCCGTTAAGACTAAATAATGTACTCATGGGTTGTGTAGGCTGCTTTAGATTCATGACAACTAAACCTTCAAATGGCAGATTAATGTCCCATTGCGGATAAATACAGTCATTTGTATTTTCAATCTGTTTTAGGTTATTTCCATTAGCATCAACTGTCCAAACAGATATTTTGTTTTCATATGCTAAATTTAAAGCTATATTATCACCAGTCCAAGCAGGTCTAGTTTGTTGAAGAGAATCGCAATCGCTAAGAAAAAGATGTGGAGAAGGCATATTTAAATCATCAACAATAAATAGCTTAGTGGTCAACGTTCTCATTTCAGGATTGTATGAGGTTCGTTCAAACACTATAGCATTTCCGTCTGGACCAATTGCTGGACGATAATCATTATAAAAGTTATTTATACTTCCCTTAAATGTAATCCAGTTTGGTTTCAGATAATTGCCCATAATTTGATTCGTTTTATAGATTAAATAATAAGCTTCCATCCTGATTACTGCTTAAAGTTTTCCAGTTGACTGAATGAAAGTTATAGAATTTGTAAAATAGAAATGCTTTGTATTCGGTTCAAAATAGTCTACGAACTATTATATTTGAGATTAGGCTAATACAAGTTTTAAAAGAAAAGTTATAAAGTACTCAAAACTAGCGTTTTTTTAATCTAAAACTATGCGTAAATATACTTGATTTTAATAAACACAGGCAAAAGCATGCGGTTAGATTTTACATCTGTAAGCCTTAGAAAAACAAGCATACTTTTCGAACCTGATAAAATAAGACTCTTTTACTCTTTTCTTATAATTTCGTTAAAAAGTCAAATTGAGAGCTCTAATTCTTAATATTCCTTTGTAGTAATTCGACTTAGTCATACATTTGCATACCTTAATTGTATATTCAAATGGCAAGATTCCAAGAAAATGATTTACCGAAAGCTAAATTAAACTCTAACTCCCTTCAAAAAGCTCTCCGAATTTTTAAATACGCTAAAAACCACAAATGGAAATTCTTCCTAGGTTTGATTTTTCTCTTTTTAACAAGCGCCACTGCCCTAGCTTTTCCTAAACTAATGGGAATGCTTGTAGATTGCGTTACCAATAAAAACCTTTCTAGAGCAAATGAAATTGCTTTAGGTTTAATAGCAATTCTTGGGCTTCAGGCAATTTTTTCTTTCTTCAGAATTTCATTATTTGTGAATTTTACAGAAAACTCGCTATCGAACATTCGTTTTGCTTTATACGAGAATCTGATAAAGTTGCCAATGTCTTTTTATTCTCAAAAACGTGTTGGAGAACTAAATAGTAGAATCAGTGCTGATATTTCGCAGTTGCAAGATACTTTCAGTACAACAATTGCAGAGTTTTTACGTCAGTTTATTTTAATTATTGGAGGTTTTGTAATCTTAGGAAGCATTAGTCCAAAATTAACCTTAATGATGCTGGCAATTGTGCCTGTGGTGGCGGTTGCAGCTGTAATCTTTGGAAGATTTATTCGGAAATACGGAAAAAAAACGCAAGATAAAGTTGCCGAAAGTCAAGTTATCGTTGAAGAAACTTTACAAGGAATTAGCAATGTTAAGGCATTTGCTAACGAATGGTATGAAATTCAGCGTTATAAAAATAAAATCAGAGAAATTGTAAAGATTGCTATTAAAGGTGGTCAATACAGAGGTTATTTTGCTTCGTTCATTATCCTTTGTCTTTTCGGATGTGTTGTTGCTGTAGTTTGGTACGGAATCACCTTAACAATTAAAGGAGAAGTTGAAGGTGTTGGAGATTTAATTTCGTTTGTCTTATACACTACTTTTATCGGCGCGTCTTTTGGTGGAATTGCCGAAATGTATGCCCAGATTCAAAAAGCAGTTGGTGCAACAGAACGTGTTTTCGAATTATTAGAAGAAACCCCTGAAGAAATCAATGCCAAACCAAGGCTTACTGCTGTTGAGAAAATAAAAGGAAATGTAGTTTTCAACAATGTTGCTTTTAGCTATCCTTCGAGAAAAGAGGTTCAAGTTTTAAAAGACGTTAATTTCAATGCAGAATTCGGTCAGAAAATAGCGATCGTTGGACCAAGTGGCGCTGGAAAATCTACTATTTCTTCTCTTCTATTACGTTTTTACGACATTACTTCTGGAGAGATTTTAGTTGACGGGAAAAATATCCACGACTACGATTTAGAAGATCTACGCGGAAATATGAGTATCGTCCCTCAAGACGTAATTTTATTTGGTGGAACCATTAGAGAAAATATTGCCTATGGAAATCCAAACGCTTCAGAAGAAGAAATTATAGCAGCTGCAAAACAAGCCAATGCGTTCAATTTTGTTGATGGTTTCCCTGAGAAATTTGAAACTTTGGTTGGAGAACGAGGTGTTAAACTTTCTGGAGGACAGCGCCAGCGTATTGCTATTGCGAGAGCGTTGCTTAAAAATCCAAGTATTTTAATTCTAGATGAAGCAACATCGTCTTTGGATAGCGAAAGCGAAAAATTAGTTCAAGAAGCCCTAGAAGTCTTAATGGAAGGAAGAACAAGCATTATTATTGCGCACCGTCTTTCAACAATTAGAAATGCAGACAAAATCCTAGTTTTAGATAACGGAAAAATCTCTGAAGAAGGAACGCATCAAGAATTGATAAACTTAGAAAACGGAATTTATAAGAATTTAAGCAACTTGCAGTTTAGTAACTCTTAATTTTAAATTCCAAATTCCAATAAAAAACTCCGTTTGTATTGCAAACGGAGTTTTTTATATTATTTAAAGTAAATCCGACGGGTTTTAAAAGCCAGTCAGATTTATAAATGTTTTGGAATTTGGAATTTAAAAAATTGGAATTTATAATTAATTTATTTCCCTTTTCTACGTTTACGTTCTGCTTTAATCATAGATAATTCACGGCTTGTTTGACCTGCTACAGAAGTATTTTCTTCTGCACGACGAATCAAATATGGCATAACATCTTTTACAGGTCCGAATGGCAAGTATTTGGCAACATTATAACCGTTTTGAGCTAAGTTATAGCTAATATTATCACTCATTCCATATAATTGGCCGAACCAGATTCTAGAATCGTTTTTAGCAATTCCTTTCTGAGCCATCATTTCCATTAATTTATAAGAACTTAATTCGTTGTGAGTTCCAGCAAAAATGGCCATTTTATCAATATGCTCTAACATATATTGTACAGCATTATCATAATTTACATCAGTTGCTTCTTTAGAAACACAGATTGGAGAAACATACCCTTTTTCTTCGGCTCTTTTGTTTTCTTTTTCCATATAAGCACCGCGAACTAATTTCATTCCGATATAAAAACCTTCAGTTTTAGCCACTTCATGAAGTTTTTTAAGATAATCTAAACGATCCCAGCGGTACATTTGCAAAGTGTTAAATACAATTGCTTTTTCTTTATTGTATTTACGCATCATTTCTGTTACCAGATCATCGGCAGCGTCTTGCATCCAGCTTTCTTCACCATCAATTAATAAAGCAACATCTTTTTTATGCGCTTCACTGCATATTTTATCAAAACGGGCTACTACTCTATCCCATTCTGCTTGTTCAGCTGGGTTTAAAGTTTGTTTCTCTCCTAATTTTTCATACAATTCAAAACGTCCTAAACCTGTTGGTTTAAATACAGCAAACGGGATCGCTAAACGTTCCTTAGCAAAATCTACTGTTCTTAAAGTCATTTCTAAAGCAGCGTCAAATTGCTCCTCTTCTTCTTTTCCTTCAACTGAATAGTCTAAAACAGAAGAAACTCCTTTTGTAAACATTTTGTCGACTACAGAAAGACAGTCATTCTCGTTTACACCACCGCAAAAATGGTCAAAAACAGTTGCTCTAATTAATCCTTCTACTGGTAAATGAGCTTTAATTGCAAAATTAGTTACAGCAGTCCCAATTCTTACTAAAGGCTCGCTGTCAATCATTTTGAAAAGAAAATAAGCTCTATCAAGTTCCGTGTCACTCTTTAGTGAAAATGCAACCTGTGTGTTATCGAATATCTTTTCCATTAAAATTTATTTTTTATGCAAATATAGAGAGTGTTTTGAATATTTTTCACTAAACGGTATCATATTTTTCAATATTCTTAACAAGAACATCGCAATTGTTAATTTATGATGTAAATATTTATTTCTTGAAGAGTTTTATTTTAAATTTAAAGATGCAAACCTACATTTTAAACAAATTAGCGATAAAGTTTGAATATATTTTAGTTTAAAATGCCTTATTTTGTGCTTTCAATTAACTAAAGAATTATGCAATCTATTCAAGCCAATAATTATCTCGTACATTTTAATGAGAATGCTTACGAAGCTTTAAATAAACATTTAAGAGAAAGTAAATATTCTAATATATTTATAATTGTTGATGATCAGACCAATGAGTATTGTTTATCTAAATTTATTCCTCTTCTAGAAACCGATTTAGCAATCGAAATCATTGAATTTGAAGCTGGAGAAGCAAATAAAAATATCGAAACTTGTATTGAGATCTGGAATATTTTGACAGAACTTGGGGCAGATAGAAAATCACTTATCATTAATTTAGGAGGAGGCGTTGTAACCGACTTAGGAGGTTTTGTCGCTTCTACGTTTAAAAGAGGTGTAGATTTTATCAATATCCCTACTACTCTATTATCTATGGTTGATGCTTCTGTAGGAGGAAAAACAGGTGTCGATTTAGGAAATCTTAAAAATCAGATTGGTGTTATTAATGTACCGCAAATGGTATTAATTGATACGCAATACTTAGAAACATTACCTCAAAGCGAAATGCGTTCTGGATTGGCAGAAATGCTAAAACATGGTTTAATATATGACGCACCTTACTGGAGACAATTTTCAGATTTAAAATCAATTGTTTTTGACGAATTAGATCAATTGATTTATCGTTCTGTTGAAATTAAGAATGAAATCGTTATTCAGGACCCAACGGAGAAAAACATTCGTAAAGCCTTAAATTTTGGGCATACTTTAGGACATGCTATTGAAGGGTATTTCTTGGAAAGCGAAGAAAAAACCACTTTGCTGCATGGTGAAGCAATCGCGGTTGGAATGATTTTAGAAAGCTACATTTCGCTTCAAAAGGGATTAATTTCTGCAGAAGAATATAGAGAAATCAAAGCCGTAATAAAAGATATTTATGATGATGTGATTTTTGAAGAAAATGACATTGATCCGATCTTAGAATTGTTAATTCACGACAAAAAAAATGAATACGGTTTAATTCAATTTGCATTAATTGAAGGAATCGGAAAAATTAAAATTAACCAATCCGTTGAAAATAAATTGATTCTAGAAGCGTTTGAGGATTATAAATCTTAAACTTTTTTTAATCAAAAGCATTGCATTTGGTATATATTATTTTTTACATTTGCGCCATGAAAACAAAGAATCAGCAAAGGCACTTCAGCTCTTACAGAAACAGACTCAACAGTTCTTTATTAAGAATGTTGAACCGTTTCTATAATAGTAAAAGCCCTTTCTGTTTTGATGTTTTCCAATGTACAAAAGCAGAGCATGAAAAACTGCCTATTATATTTGCCAATATTAGAGTTTGAATTTAAGATTAAGTCCCCAAAAGCCTAAATTAAATTATAATTACAATCTCTAAACATTGACAAATAAATGAATACAAAATATTCTGATCTAATAAACCAAACATACTACTTTCCGCAAGAGGAATTTAAACTAAACAAAGACAACCTTCAGTTTCATAATATCGATTTGATGAAATTGGTTGAGCAATATGGTACGCCATTAAAGTTTACTTACCTTCCTCAGATTTCTGAAAACATCAATAAAGCAAAAGCATGGTTCAGAAAATCAATGGAAAAGAATAAATACGACGCTAAATATTACTATTGCTATTGTACAAAAAGCTCTCATTTTGAATACATTATGAACGAAGCTTTCAAGAATAACATTCACATTGAGACTTCATCTGCTTTTGATGTTAATATTGTGGAGAATTTATTGGAAAATGGAAAAATCAACAAAAGTACGTATGTAATCTGTAACGGTTTTAAAAGAGACGAATACATTACTAACATTGGTAGATTAATCAACAACGGACATAAAAATACTATTCCGATTATTGATAACTACGAAGAGTTAGATTTGCTTCAAGCAGAAATTAAAGGAAAGTTCAAAATCGGAATCCGTATTGCTGCTGAAGAAGAACCTAAATTTGAGTTTTATACTTCAAGATTAGGTATTGGTTACAAGAACATAGTTTCTTTCTATAAAAAACAAATTCAGGAGAATGATAAATTAGAGCTGAAAATGCTTCACTTCTTTATCAATACTGGAATTAACGATACATCATATTATTGGAATGAGCTTGTAAAATGTATTAAAGTATACATTGCTCTTAAGAAAGAGTGCCCTACTCTAGACGGTCTGAACATCGGTGGTGGTTTCCCAATTAAGAATTCACTTGCCTTTGAATATGATTATCAATATATGATTGATGAAATTATCAATCAGATTAAAATTGCTTGTGATGAAGCTGAAGTTGATGTTCCAAATATTTTTACGGAATTTGGATCATTTACTGTAGGTGAAAGCGGTGGTGCAATCTATCAGATTTTGTATCAAAAACAACAAAATGATAGAGAAAAATGGAATATGATCGACTCATCTTTCATTACCACTTTACCAGACACTTGGGCTATAAATAAACGTTTTATCATGCTGGCTATCAACCGCTGGAATGATACATACGAGCGGGTTCTGTTAGGAGGTCTTACTTGTGATAGTGACGACTATTACAATTCTGAGCAAAACATGAACGCCATTTATCTGCCTAAGTACAACAAAGAGAAGCCTTTGTATATTGGTTTCTTTAATACTGGCGCTTATCAAGAAACAATTGGAGGATACGGCGGTTTGCACCACTGTTTGATTCCGCAGCCAAAACATATCTTAATTGATCGTGATGAAAATGGAATTCTGGCAACCGAAGTGTTCTCAGAACAACAGACTTCAGACGATGTTTTAAAGATTCTAGGCTACAAAAAAAAGGTGTAAAAAAAACGGCAGATTAAGTTATAGTTTTTCTTAAAAAATTCTTAATTTGCATTAACATCCAAAAAGGTTAAACTTTTTAATTCAAAAAAACAAAAAAATGAAAGGACCAATCAGTCAGTTTATTGAAAAACATTATTTGCATTTTAACTCTGCTTCGTTAGTAGATGCTGCAAAGGCATACGAACAGCAATTAGCCGATGGTGCAAAGATGCTGGTAAGTATGGCTGGCGCAATGAGTACAGCAGAAATTGGTAAAATTTTTGCCGAAGTAATCAGACAAGACAAAGTGCATATTATTTCATGTACTGGAGCAAACTTAGAAGAAGATATCATGAATTTAGTAGCTCATTCTCACTACGAGAGAGTTCCTAACTACCGTGATTTGACACCAGAAGACGAATGGGCTTTATTAGAAAGAGGATTAAACCGTGTTACAGACACTTGTATTCCTGAGCATGAAGCTTTCCGTCGTTTACAAAAACATATTTACAAAATTTGGAAAGATGCTGACGACAAAGGAGAACGTTACTTCCCACACGAATTTATGTATAAAATGTTATTGTCTGGCGTTTTAGAAGAGTATTACGAAATTGATCTAAAAGATAGCTGGATGTATGCAGCTGCAGAGAAAAACTTACCGATTATCGTTCCAGGATGGGAAGATAGTACGATGGGTAACATCTTTGCTTCATACGTAATTAAAGGAGAATTAAAAGCGTCTACCATGAAATCTGGAATTGAATACATGACTTTCCTTGCGGATTGGTATTCTAGAAACAGTTCAAACGGAATTGGATTCTTCCAAATCGGTGGTGGTATCGCGGGTGACTTCCCTATCTGTGTGGTGCCTATGCTATACCAAGATATGGAGATGCACGATGTTCCATTTTGGAGTTATTTCTGCCAAATCTCAGATTCAACAACTAGTTATGGTTCTTACTCTGGGGCAGTTCCAAATGAAAAAATCACTTGGGGCAAATTAGACATCAAAACACCAAAATTTATTATTGAATCGGATGCTACAATTGTTGCTCCGTTAATTTTTGCATACTTATTAGATTTATAAGATAATTTATGAAAAGAGTTATAGTAGACTACGCCAAACTTACCAACGAAATTTTAAACCTTTTGGTTGAAAAATTTCCTGATGGTTATGATGATTCGGATGTAATCCGTTTTAGAAATGCTAAAAACGAATTGGTTGAAGCTGTTGAAGTTCGTACTGAAGACACTATTTACTTAGTAAAAATTAGTACTAAACTTGCTGACAGAATTGAAAACTACGATGAAGATGACGATTTAGATGTTGATGTAGATGCAATTGCGCCAGTTAAAGGTATAGATCTTGATGATGATATTAGTGACGACGATGATGACGATGATAATCACGACAAGCCAGATACTGATGGTGGCGACGATGATGACGATGATGATGATAAAGCAGACACTGATTATGATGAAGAAGACGAAGATGATGAAGATTAATTCATTTTCTTTTGAATAAAAAAAAGGAACTCTATCTGGAGTTCCTTTTTTTATAACAAAACAATACAATTCAACCAATTATATTTTTATTTTTATAGGATTATTTTTACATTTAAATCTTAAGCAAAAAATACATGCCTATGACTTCAGAAATTCTACACGCTACATTAAAAGAAAATTTTGGTTTTGAAAAGTTCAGACCTAATCAAGAAACCATAATCAACACTGTATTAGCTGGACAAGACGCATTGGCAATTATGCCAACAGGCGGAGGAAAATCGATCTGTTTTCAGCTACCTGCTTTAATCTTGCCAGGAATTACCATTGTAATATCACCTCTGATTGCTTTAATGAAAGATCAGGTTGATAGTTTGAAAACAAACGGAATTTCTGCTTGTTATATTAATAGCACACAATCATCACAAGAACAGCAATATTATATAGACAATTTAAAATCAAATCATTTTAAGTTAGTCTACGTTGCACCAGAAAGCCTTTCTTATCTGGATATGGCTTTCAGCGAATTGAATATTAGTTTAATTGCAATTGACGAAGCGCATTGTATTTCGTCTTGGGGACATGATTTTAGACCTGCATATACTAATTTAGGATATCTAAAAAGCCGCTTCCCTTCTACTCCAATCTTAGCATTAACTGCTACAGCTGATAAAGCGACTCGAACAGACATATCCAAACAATTAAACCTCAAGAATCCAAAGACATTTATTGCGTCTTTTGATCGTAAAAACCTAAGTCTTGAAGTTCGACCAGCTTTAGATCGTGTGAAACAAATAATTGATTTTATTGAAAACAAACCAAATGAATCGGGAATTATTTATTGTTTAAGCCGTAAAGCAACAGAAGAGCTTTCTGAAAAATTGGGGAAAAACGGAATTGAAGCGAAAGCTTATCATGCTGGTTTAGACAATGAAACTCGTGCTAAAACTCAGGATCAATTTATAAATGATGATTGTCAGGTGGTTTGCGCAACAATTGCTTTCGGGATGGGAATTGACAAATCTAATGTTCGTTGGGTAATTCATTACAATCTTCCAAAAAATATAGAAGGATACTATCAGGAAATTGGGCGTGCTGGCCGTGATGGTCTTCCTGCCGAAACGGTTTTGTTTGAAAGCTATGCAGATGTGATTCAGTTGCAGAAATTTGCTTCTGAAGGATTGAACTCTGATATTCAGCTTGCAAAATTAGATCGTATGAAACAATACGCTGATGCTGTAAGCTGCCGAAGAAAAATTCTGCTATCTTATTTTGGCGAATTGGTTACTGAGAATTGCGGAAACTGCGATATTTGCAAAAATCCGCCAACTTTTTTCGATGGGACGATTCTCGCACAAAAAGCTTTGTCTGCCATTGTACGTTTGAAAGAATCTGAGCCTTTGGCTGTAATTGTCGATTTTTTGAGAGGCTCGAGAAACGCGTATATCTACGAAAAAAATTATCAAGAGCTAAAAACGTACGGAATTGGAGCTGATGTTTCTTGGTACGATTGGAATCAATACCTTATTCAGCTTATCAATTTAGGTTATTGCGAAATTGCATTTCATCAGCATAATAAAATCTTGCTTACTCCTTTTGCAAAGAAAGTTTTGTTTGAAGGTGAAAAAGTAAAGCTGACGACAGTTGTTAAGAAAATAATTGATAAAAGTGAAGCTAAAGAAGCAAAACCAAAAGCAGCTAAAAACTCTTTGTTTGAAACACTTCGCAAATTGCGTTATGAAATTGCACAGGAAGAAGAAGTTCCAGCTTATGTTATTTTTAGCGATGCTTCTTTGCGTCAAATGGAAATCTTAAGGCCAATGAGCGACGAAGAGTTCCTTGCAGTGGAAGGTGTTGGAAAAGCAAAACTGGAAAAATATGGAGCAGATTTCATCAAGGCCATTATTGAGTTTGAAAGAAATAAATCTGTTGTCAAAAAAGAGAAAAAAGACAACACCTATAAAAAAACGCTACAGTTATTTCAGAATGGAGTTTCGGTCGAAGAAATAGCAGAACAGCGAGATTTGAGTCCAACTACAATTATTTCACATTTGGCGAAATTATATGTTGATGGCCATGATTTAGATTTAAGCCAGTTTGTTTCTGAAGATGAAATTCTGCAAATAGAAAAAGCTCAGATAGAATTAGAGAATCCAAATGCATTAAGGCCTTATTACGATTTTTTCGAAGAGAAAATGTCTTATGATAAAATCCGGTTTGGTTTGGCCTTTTTGGAGAGAAAACTTAAATGAGTTTTGTCATCTTGACGAAAGAAAGATCACACTAGAAACTCCACTAAGATTAGTTAAGCACCAAACCCGACAGGTTTTAAAAACCTGTCGGGTTTACTAAATGTAAAATCAAAAAAAATCCCAAACTCCAACGAAATTGGAATTTGGGATTTTAAATTTTAAAGTATTCAATTTTTACAAATATCTTTCTTCAAAAACTTTTTGGTGATGTTTTTGATGTCCAATCATTACAAAACCTAAAGCGCGAACAGAAATCGGATTATTTGATGCAGTTCCAATTCTTTTAAGCTGTTCCTCAGATAAGCTTTTATAAAACAACAAATTAGAATGTCTCACAGCCGAAAATTCAGTTAATAAATCTTGAATGCTTCTGCTGTTTGAATTGGTATTATCTGCATAATCATTTTCTTCAAAACTTGGCAAAGGCGTTTTGTCGTTTCTTGAAAAACGTAAAGCACGATAGGCAAAAATTCGTTCTGTATCGATAACATGCTGAATAATGTCTTTTATAGTCCATTTTCCTTCGGCATAACGATAATCAAATTTGTCTATTGGAATATTTTGTACAAATCGGATAAACTCGTGAAGCGAAATTTCCAATTCTTCAATTAAAATTCCATCGCCAGCCGCTTTGATATAAGTACCAAAATGGCCTGAATATTCATTGTCTAATAATTCTGCTGCTCTCATTTTTATATTTTAAGCTGAGTTTCTACTTGCGTTAGTATTTCCAAATAATGATCTCGTTACGATTTTCTCATAAACTTTAACTAATTCTTCATTTGGCTTTTCCGCTTTATTTAGCTCATTAATTCTCAATAAAGCATATTGCTGAATAGTCAACAACGGTAAAACAATACGCTCTCTAATCTGAATTGAGGCAATACCATCAGGATAATTTTCCATTAATGTTTTATGACCAGCAATTTTCAATAAAAGACGTTTTGTTTCTGAGAATTCATCGTAGATAATCTGCCAGAATTCACCAAACTCAGGATCATTTTTCATGTAAGCTGTCAATGGCAAGAAAGATTTTGCTAATGACATCATACTATTTTCAAGCAATGTTTTGAAAAATAGTGAATTATGATACAAATCGCTTACTTTATCCCATTGTCCTGATTCCTCAAAATGTCTTAAAGCAGAACCTACTCCAAAGAATCCAGGAACGTTTTGTTTTAACTGGCTCCATGAACCCACAAACGGAATAGCCCTTAAATCGGCAAAATCCAATGATTCAGATTTGCTTCTTTTTGAAGGACGACTTCCAATGTTAGTTTTTGAGTAATATTTCAGCGTACTCATTTTTTCTAAGTACGGAATAAACTTCGGATGATTTTTGAAGCTTAAATATTTGTCATAACCTAAATTAGCCAAATCAGTCAAAATTTGAGTTTCATCTGCAGTCAGTTCATTCTTCTCTTTACTAAAAACTTGATTAGTAACACCTGCACTTAATAAGTTCTCAATATTATAACGGCAAGAATCTAAAGTTCCAAAATTAGAGCTGATCGTTTGACCTTGAACCGTAATCTGAATTTCGTTGTTTTCAATTTTTGGACCAAGAGACGCATAGAATTTATGTGTTTTTCCACCGCCACGAGCTGGAGGTCCGCCACGTCCGTCAAAGAAAATCGCTTTAATTCCGTATTCTCTAGAAATCTTAGTCAACGAAATTTTAGCTTGATAAATACTCCAGTTTGCCATTAAATAACCGCCATCTTTAGTTCCATCAGAGAATCCAAGCATGATAGTCTGCTTGTTCCCTCTCGATTTCAAATGTTTAGCATATTCTGGATTTGTGTACAATTGCTCCATAATAGTATGTGCATTTTGTAAATCGTCTACAGATTCAAATAGCGGAATAATATCTACTGTTGGTTTTTCCCAATTATTCAAACGAATCATAGCAAAAGTTTCCATAACATTTAGTGCACTTTCGTTATTACTAATAATATAACGGTTTGCTCCTTCTTCACCATTGTTTTGCTGAATCGTTTTAATAGCTTGAACAGATTCTAAAGTATATCTAGTTATTTCATTTTCAAAATCAGCTGGATTTAGATTTCCTTTAATTTTTGATAAAACATCAATTTTTTGATCTTCCGTCAATTCGTAATAATTTTTAGGAAAAACATCTGAACCAGAATTCAAATAGTAATTTACAACATCCTTGAAAACCGCATTATGAATTTTGCTGTTTTGACGAATATCTAAAGTCGCAAAATGGAATCCGAATAAATTAATTTTTACTAAAAGCGCATCCAATTCATCCAAATATAAAGATTGATGTTTCTCAATAATTATAGTTCGAATTTTGTTCAGTTGCGTTAATAATTCATCTAATGTGATAAAAATATCTCCTTTAGAATAGAATACAGAACGATAAAGTTTATGTTCAAGTTCAGCCACTAAATCGTCTACACCAGAGAAAGTTAGCTTACGCTTTAGATTTCTCATTTCAACATAATAGCACTTTAAAATTGAAGTGCGTAAGCGATCTGCAACTTTAAGTGTAATGTCTGTAGTAACAAAAGGATTTCCGTCACGGTCACCCCCTGGCCAGAAACCAAGTTTGATCAATTGGTTGTGAATTGGATTTCCTTCTAAAATATTTTTTTGCAGGTAATGTACAATCTCTCCTGCTGTAGCATAAAATACATTTTCAAGGTACCAAATTAAACTTACTGCTTCGTCATAAGGATTTGGTTTTTCTTTCTGAATGAAAGGCGTTTTTCCTAATTGAGCCAGTAATTGTTTTATTTGCAGCAAATCATTTTGACGAATTGCTTCAGTCAAATCATTTATAATTCCTAATACCGGACCAGGATAAAACTGAGTCGGGTGTGCCGTTAGAACGGTACGAACATTAAAACTTTCTAGAAACTCGCTTAATTCGTCGTCTTTCTCTTTTGCATCAGATTTCTCTTTGATGTCACGAAGAGATCCACGTCCTTCCATGTTGTTAACTTCTGGAAAAGCTGCATCTTCGATGGCATCAAACAATACAATCTGACGCTCGATATATTGAATAAATCGAAACATAAGATCGATTTTTTCTTCTTCAGAAGCGTTACTTAAGAATTTATTTGAGAAGAAATCAACAATTTCTTTAGGAGTTTCCTGTTTTTTAAAGCCTGTTTCGCAAGTTTCTGTAAATAAAGGAAGTAAAACTCCCGTATTATCTATAGAATCAAAGGGTAATGTTATAAAAACACTATTATAAATGTGGTATTTTGAGAGAACGTCTTGATTAAAACGCTCAATTTTTGGCAACGTATACATAATCGTGTTATAGTTGGTTGGTTAATTAGTCATAAAAAAACCCCAAGAATAAACTTGAGGTTATATTTTAATATAGCATTCAAGAAAAGTTCTTACATATTTTTGAAAATAGTATGCATCAAACGCTTCTTATCGTTTATACTTTCCTCTAATGAAATCATTGTTTCTGTTCTGTAAACACCATCAATATCGTCAATCATAAAGATAACTTCTTTCGCGTGTTTAGTGTCTTTTGCTCTAATTTTGCAAAAGATGTTGAATTTTCCTGTAGTTACAGAAGCTACAGTTACGAATGGAATTTGATTGATTCTCTCTAATACAAATTTAGTTTGAGATGTATTATTAAGAAAAACCCCTACATAAGCAATAAATGAATAACCTAATTTATCGTAATCTAAGGCTAATGAAGATCCCATGATGATACCGGCATCTTCCATCTTTTTAACTCTAACGTGTACTGTACCAGCAGATATCAATAGTTTTTTTGCAATGTCAGTAAACGGAACTCTCGTGTTGTCTATTAACATATCTAAAATCTGGTGATCTACTTCATCTAAACGAAATTTACTCATAATTGTTTAATTAATATTACTAATTGCTATTACAAAGTATAAAATTATATATAAAAAACAACAAATTCACATAAAAATTAACTTTTTATTAATCCGTTAACAAATTTAACATTTTTATTTAAATAAAAATTTGCTTTTTGACCCGTTTTAGGAAAGTTTTGGAAATCGTCCGAATATTCTGCGCCTTTTGCGTCGTATTCATAGTGTCCAAAATAATTTTCCAACTCGCCTACTTCAACAATGTAAGCGTTAAAATGAATCTTATTTTCGATTAATTCTTCTTTGTATTGTGCGACAAAATTCGTAATAATTTCGATACCATCATAATTTATTTTGACATTTTTATACATAAAATCATAAAAAACCACATTATTTTGTGAAATATTCAAATATTCGGAAAATCTATTGTCAACTAAATCGTTTTCGGATATCAATTTAAAACTTAAAATTAACGAGAAAAATATGAATTTCCTAGTAATTTCTCGCTCGTAGTCCTCTGGAAAGTGTCCTGCCTCAAATAAGATCGTAGGAACGCCTAAAAACTGAAAAGTGTCTCCTATACAATTAATATTGAAGGAGTCATCAAAACGTCCAACTTGTCCTGGAATGTATTTTTGAAGCTCATCATTGATTCCTGCAATGACATTTATAGCTTTTAATCTGTTTTCGTTTACTTCTCTTCCCTCATTATAAGATGGAGCCAAGAAAGATACCGTAGCTGGTTTTCCAGTTGTCCCAGCTCCAAATATGGTACGCTGATCGTGAAGATTAAAGCAAAAATCAGGTTTAAACTCTTCAAATACTTCGCGAAGCACTTTACTTTCGGGCTGCGTCAAATCTTGCGAGTCACGATTTAAATCTATTTCATTTGCATTAGCTCTTGTATAAAGTCTTGCTCCATCCGGATTAAGCATCGGAATGCAATAGAATGTAAAAGTATCCAACATTTGTTTAGCAAGATCAGTATCGTGATTCAGCAAATTGATGAAATCAAATAAAGCTTTTGTTGTTGTGCTTTCGTTTCCGTGCATTTGCGACCATAGATAAGCACGTATTTTTCCCGTTCCGATTTGATAACTATATATAGGTTCACCTAGAACAGATGTACCAATAATCTTAACCTGACCATTTGTATTTAACTTATCTAAAAGCGGTTTAATATGGTCTAAAGTTAGATATCTGCCAGAAATGGATTGTTCTTTGTATTGTGTAAAAAGCTGCTCTAAATTCATTATGTTTCGATTAGTTTACAAAAGTAAACATCTTTATTTTTACAATTGTAAACTGTACAAAAAAATAATAATTTAGAATTGTAAACAGTTTTTAATGAGATTTGGCAGTAGCAGCTTTAACTTGTTTTAACTGAGGTTTTTAAATTAGTTACTCATATCTAAAATAATAAAATTCAGTTAATTATAAATATTTAATTAAATTTTAAATTTAACATAAAAATGAACTCTAATTAAAACTGCAACAATAATGCATGGATATCTTTTCTTTTTGTTTACATTTGTAAATGGAAGATTTTAAACCAAGAATTTACAATGGTAAACATAGATGATTTTGTAAAAAGATTAGAATCCGTATTAGAATATTATGGATTAAATGCCTCTGCTTTTGCTGATAAAATTGGAGTGCAACGCTCTAGCATGTCCCATCTTTTATCAGGAAGAAATAAACCAAGTTTAGATTTTGTAATGAAAATTCTGGAAGTTTTTCCAGATGTAGACTTATATTGGATTTTGATAGGAAAAGGAACTTTTCCAAAAAGCAATAATGAAGAAACAATCGAAACCCAAAAATCTTCTTCTCCTATTCTATCATCAAATCAGAATATGGGAAATGATTTATTTTCGACTATAGAAATAAATACAGAAGAAGAAAAAAGAGAAACTAAAAAATCTTCAGCTCCAAAAAATACAGATTTTAACTTGGAAGATGACGAAATCGAAAAAATCGTTTTATTCTACAAAAATGGCACTTTTAAAGCCTATTCACCATGATGCAAAAATTAGCGCGTATTTGATTCTTTGTACAGAAAATTTTCAAATATGCGATTCTCACGCGTTTGAAAAAAATATAAAAAATTACAATCTAATTCCATTTTCTGGAATTTTACCTAAAACACCATCATAGTGTTTTTTCAAAATTTCATAATCGGCTTCGTAATTTCCAGTTGGAAAAAATGGCTCGCCAAGATTTACTTCTTTTTTGCCCCAATCAAATGCTACAGGAACAATTGGGACTTTTGCTTTAAGCGCAATAAAATAAAATCCGGTTTTTAATTCATTTACTTTTTTTCGAGTTCCTTCTGGAGCAACGGCCAAACGAAAGACTTCTTTTCTATCAAAAATTGCCGCAATCGAATCTACTTTATTTAATCCGCCAGAACGATCTAATGGTTCTCCACCAACATTTCTGAAGTAATAACCAAACGGAAAACGAAACAATTCCTTCTTTCCTACCCAATTCATCTGCAGTCCAGAGATTCCACGAGTAAAAAGACCTATATAAAAATCATGATTACTCGTATGAGGCATCACCATAAGTATACATTTTTTTACTTCAGCATTCTCCATTCCCGCTATCTTCCAGCCCATTAGCTTGTAAAAGATGAATTTGTATAACAGTTTTTTCATGAAAGATTTAATATTTGGTGCAAAATAAAAGATTTAATGGTAAATTTGAGTAAAAGCATAAAAAATGATTCGAAAAATTTTCAGTTATATAATTCCAATAAAAATATTTAAGAAAAAATCGGCCAGAAGCAAGATGATCGAAGTTACTTGGGCAAATGGCAAATTAGTATTGGATACTGAAAACACAAATTATTCGTACGGAAGTCTGCAACGTATATTAAGGTATGGACTCCGAAATATTGGTTATGAGAAAATCCTAGAAATGGATCACATTCTGTTATTGGGAGTCGCTGGCGGAAGCGTGGTAAAAACTTTAGTGGATGAGATTGCCTATAAAGAAAAAATTACCGGAGTGGAAATAGATCCCGATATGATTCATATTGCCAATGAGTACTTTAACCTGAATCAAATTAAACAATTAGAAGTTGTTATTGATGATGCTTTCGAATTTGTACTGAAAACAAAAGAAAAATATGATCTCATTATAATAGACATTTTTGAAGACACACATATGCCAAACTTTTTGTTTGAAAAGTTTTTTGTTGATAGAGTTTGCACACTTTTAAGAGACAAAGGTTTTGTTTTGTTTAACACCATGATATTAGACGAAGCTCATAATGTTCGAAATAGAAAATATGTTGCAGAAGTGAATCCAAAAATGTTTAAAACAAAGATGCTGCCCCGCATTGAAGTACATAACGAATTAATAATTATAAATAAAGTTGCTTAATTTATGAAACCCCTTTCCTCAATCTTAAACGCCTTACCACCTACTAAAGTTATTGATGCCTCAATTAATCTTTCTGAATATGTACCTTTAAATCTATCGGTTTCAAATCAGGAATTGGTCGATAAAAAACTAGACACTTCAGAGGATTTTGAAAAATATATTTCAAACTATCTGAAAGAGAACAATGCCAAAGTAGCCTTTGGAGGTTATATAGAAGGTAGATTTTTATACCAAAGAAGCCCCATATTTTTGGACGCTTCAAAACCAGAACGAAATATTCATATCGGATTGGATTTATGGGCAGAAGCCGGAACCGAAGTACTTTCAGCTCTGGATGGCAAGGTCCATAGTTTTAAAAATAATGTTGGTTTGGGCGATTATGGCCCTACTATTATATTGGAACACGAAGTTGAAAAGGAAAAATTTTATACTTTATACGGACATTTATCGTTAGAAAGTATAGAGAATCTAAAGATCGGAGACTATTTTAAGAAAGGTGAAAAAATTGCCAGCTTAGGAAATGCCTCAGTAAATGGAGATTATGCCCCTCATGTCCATTTTCAAATCATCCACAATATTGGTGATTATCACGGAGACTATCCTGGTGTCTGCAATACAGACGACCTAAACTTTTATATTGAAAATTGTCCCGATCCTAACTTATTATTAAAAATTACTTAAATAGTTATGAAGAAAGCAGGATTGATTATATGTTTGTTGTTATTAATCGGATGTAAATCTAAAACCGTAAGCAGAGATACAGAAGATTTGAAAATTAAAAAGGTTTCTGGAGCAGATGTAAATGCAAATCAGCAGCGTAAAGCGTATGATTTAGGAAAGAGAGTCTTGGAAACTTGTAATACTTCAAAATTTAAACCTTTTAATGAAACTGAAGTAACTAAAACGGTTATGGAAAACACAACTGAAGAACGTTTAACCAAAACCTGCCAAAGATTTAGACAATACTACGGAAGTTTTATAGATTTAAAATTAGATGGAGTTTACAAAACCAAACATGAAGTCATTTACCGCTATCATGCTTTATACACAAAAAAAGTAGCCAATAAAGAGCTGCGTATTTTTGTAAATGAAGACAATCTCATTTCTGCCATAAAATCTATGGATTGGGATGAGAAATTTGATGCCAAATTAGCCGATCAATAAATTACGATACCTATGAATTTTAAACTGCCAATTCTTCTTTTATTATTTGTTTCAACTTTTGCTTCAGCACAGCAAACCATAAGCGTAAAAGGTTCTGCACCTTATCCTGCCACACAAGAATATACTTTCATCTGCGAAAAATATGCTTACTCCGGTGAAATAAATGTGCAGATAGCCAAAACAGAAAAAGGCGGTATTTTAAAACTAACCATTTCTACAGCAAGCGACAAAGCAAAGATTGCTGGTGGTGTTTACGTCGATTTGACAAATGCCGATGTAATTGCCTGCACAGACAAAAATGTAAAAGAATCTGCAGACGGAAAAACGACCGCCTATTACTATTTTACACCAGCAGAATGGCTGAAACTTAAAAAGACTGATATTTACGCTGTACGATTTATAATTGCAGGTGGACCAGATATTTCAGGTAATCTAACAGGGCACTTTACAGCTTATAGTAAAGTGAAATATTTCTCAACAGCATTTGATAAAACTAAAAAAACATTTGATACAGCTAAAGAAATTAGTGTTTTGTAGTGATTTTTTAATATAATAAATCTTATATTTAACATAAATATTTTTTTTATGAACTCAAATGAAGCCTTGATTGCAAAATTTTATACCGCTTTCGCCAATGCTGACGCCAAAACAATGAGCGAATGTTATCATCCGAAAGTTCATTTTATTGATCCAGCTTTTGGTTTGTTAAAAGAAGAACAGGTTTCTAAGATGTGGGAAATGCTACTTTTAAAAAGTAAAGGCAATTTAAAAATTGAATTTTCAAATGTAAAAGCAGACGATTCCACCGGTTCAGCAAATTGGATCGCTACTTACAATTTTAGCAAAACCAACAGAAAAGTCATTAATAAAATTTCAGCAGAATTTATATTCCAAGACGGGCTAATTATCAAACATACCGATAATTTTGATGTTTGGAAATGGTCAAAACAAGCCTTTGGCTTAACTGGCTATTTATTAGGCTGGACAGGATTTTTTCAGCAAAAAGTGCAATCACAAGCCTTATCTGCTCTGAAACAATTTCAGAACAGTATATAATTTGGATAATACATAAGTATTTGCCAAATGTAAATTTCAGTATCTGCCTCACGCTCGATTATAATTATTTGTTTTTAATTTTAATAAAAGTGTTAATTCTAAATACTGATGAAAGAAATCGTACACAAAAAATTAAATCAATTACAGGCAACTGCAATCTGCGGAAACGATATTAGTTCTTCATGCCTCTACGTTTCGGCTTTAACCATTTTATACGCAGGACAATACGCTTGGATTTCACTTCTAATTGTTGCTGTTGTCTTATTTCTTTTCAGAAAAATTTATGCAGAAGTTGTTGGAGCCATTCCTTTAAATGGTGGCGCTTATAACGTTTTATTAAATACTTCCACAAAACGTTTAGCTTCTGTAGCTGCAACATTAACCGTTTTGTCCTATATGGCAACCGCCGTAATTTCGGCTTCAGAGGGAATGCATTATTTGCACGGAATTTTTGAAGGTCTTAATGTCACTATTGCAACAGTAGTCGTCTTGGTTCTTTTTACCGGATTAGCCATTTTAGGAATCGGAGAATCTGCATTCGTCGCCGTAATCATTTTTATGACCCATATTGGAACTTTGACTTTGCTGGTTCTAGCATCGGCTTGGTTTGTTTTAATGAACGGTTTAGATACATTTCATATAAATTGGCAAACACCTATTGCTTCTGGAAGCATAAAAACTGCTCTTTTTCTGGGATTTTCTGCCGCCATGTTAGGAATATCAGGTTTTGAAAGTTCTGCCAATTTTGTAGAGGAACAAGAACATGGTGTTTTCACCAAAACGCTTCGCAATATGTGGGGAATCGTGAGTTTCTTCAATCCCGTAATTGCCATTTTGTTAATTAGTGTAATTCCACTGACAGAAGTTGGAGAAAACAAAGAATCACTTCTCGCTCATTTAGGTGAAACAACTGGAGGTTCATGGCTCGCTTGGCTTATTTCTATAGATGCCGTACTTGTGCTTTGCGGAGCCGTTTTAACTTCATTCGTTGGTGTTTCTGGACTTTTAAACCGAATGACTTTAGATAGAATTTTGCCCAACTATTTTCTAAAACAAAACAAAAGAGGTTCTCATTACCGAATCGTTATAAGTTTTCTAATTCTTTGCTTGTCCGTTCTTTTTGCAACAAATGGGCACTTAGAATCTTTGGCTGGAGTTTATACTTTTTCTTTTTTGGCTGTCATGGCTCTTTTCGGAATTGGAAATTTACTTTTAAAATACAAACGCAGCAAACTCCCAAGACCAGAACGTGCCCGAGGCATTGCAGTTGTAACCGCTGTGACTTTTGTAATTGCTGCCTTTATTGGAAATATGCGTTTAAATATCAACTCTTTCTATACATTTTTGCAATATATGATTCCAGCTTTAATTTTTATCGGCATCATGCTTAATCGTGTCATGTTAATACGTTTATTAATTGAAGCTTTAGAATATTTTTATCAGCCTCTCCGTAAAATAGTAATATTGAGTAATCGCTATTTGGAAAAGTTAAGCTCTAAGATTAATTCTCAAGAATTTGTATTTTTTACAAAAGGCGACGACATTACAATTTTAAACAAGGTTTTGCAGTATGTAGAAGACAATGAAACTACAAAGAAATTAAAAATTGTTCATGTCAAAAAAGATGCTGTAGATAACGAAGCGCTCAAAAAAGATTTGGAAGTCTTAGATCGCGCTTACGACGGACTAGATATCGAATTTATAGAAATTGAAGGCGTATTTGGTCCCGAAATTATAGATGAACTTTCTCAAAAATGGAACATTCCAAAAAACTTTATGTTTATTGGTTCACCAGGAAATAGATTCTCCTACCGAGTTGCCGATCTTGGCGGCGTAAGATTGATTATGTGAATATCAGGTCTTTTCCTTTGCGACCTCAATAAAGACAAAGATTATTAAACAAAATCAATACGAATCTTAGCGCTCTTTGCGTTAAAAAAAATAGCCACAGATTAAAAAATTAAGGAGATTTTAAAAAATCAGCGTTAATCTGTATAATCTGTGGCTAAAGAGTTTTTAGCTATCTGAAGTTATAGATCTAAGATTTAAACCAACTTTCAACTAATTCATCTTCAAACGAAGTTGCATCTTTATGAATAAACTCATTACGGTTTTTATCGTAAGAATAATCCAAAGCCCATGTTTTATGATTTGCCGCTAATTCTTTGATGCTATTGCAAACAAAAGCAATTTCTTCATCAGTTGTTGTTGGGTGAATCGACATTCTAATCCATCCTGGTTTTTTGATTAAATCACCAATCGTAATTTCATTAACCAATTTATTAGAAGTTTCCTGATCAACATGCAATAAATAATGGCCGTAAGTTCCTGCACAACTGCATCCTCCTCTAGTCTGAATTCCAAAACGATCATTTAAGATTTTTACCCCTAAATTGAAGTGAAGATCATCAATAAAAAACGAAATTACGCCAAGACGTTCTTTGTGCTGTCCAGCTAAAATTTTAATATTAGAAACAGGATCCAATTGAGAGAAAACGTAATCAACAATTTCATGTTCACGTTCCATAATGTTTTCAATCCCCATTTCCTCCTTAAGCTCAATTGCCAGCGCAGTTTTAATAACTTGAAGGAAACCAGGCGTTCCGCCATCTTCACGATCTTCAATGTTATCAATATACTTATGCTCTCCCCAAGGATTTGTCCAGCTCACGGTTCCTCCGCCTGGGCAATCAGGAATCATGTTGTTGTATAACTTTTTGTTGAAAATCAAAACTCCAGAAGTTCCAGGTCCGCCTAAGAATTTATGAGGCGACATAAAAACAGCATCCAAATAAGATTCTGGATCTGCCGGATGCATATCAATTTCTACATATGGCCCAGAACAGGCAAAATCAACAAAACATACACCATTGTATTGATGCATTAGTTTTGCAGCTTCATGAAAAGGAGTTCTTAGCCCCGTAACATTCGAACAAGCCGTAATAGAAGCAATTTTGATAGTTCTATCTTTATATTTCTCCAATAAAGCTTCAAGACTCTCTAAATGAAAAAGCCCTTTCTCGCAAGACGGAATAATCTCAACATCTGCAATAGTTTCTAGCCACGAAGTCTGATTAGAATGGTGCTCCATATGCGAAATAAAAACAATAGGTTTTTTCTCTGCTGGAACAGTTGTAAAACTTTTTAAGTTTTCAGGAATTTTTAATCCTAAAATACGCTGAAATTTATTGATAACTCCCGTCATTCCGGTTCCATCCGTAATTAAAACATCATCATTGTTTGCATTGGCATGACGCTTAATAATATGTCTGGCATGGTGGTACGCTTTTGTCATAGCCGTACCAGATACAGTCGTTTCAGTATGTGTATTGGCTACAAATGGTCCAAACTGATTTAATAGTTTTTCCTCAATCGGACGATATAACCTTCCGCTGGCAGTCCAATCTGTGTAAATTATTGATTTTCTGCCATAAGGCGAAGTAAATTCTTGATTTATACCGACAATATTCTGTCTAAATTCCTGGAAATAAGTTTCCAGTGTCATGGTACTATTTTTGCTATTCATTAGTTGTGCCTTGTGTTTGACTGCAAATATATATAGTTTTTTATAAAATTGCGAATTTATCAATAGTAAACTTCAAACACTATATTACTGTTTGGTATTTTTAGTTAAAACAACTTTTTTTTAATAAATTATCATAATATCCTATCGAATTAATAGGCATTAAATTTAAAGAAAGTAATATTTATGGAGAATTTATCTGTAGCTACCTTTGGTGGCGGATGTTTTTGGTGTATAGAAGCTGTAATTCAGCGTTTAAAAGGAATAGAATCTATAAAATCGGGTTATTCAGACGGATTTATAAAAAATCCAGCGTATCGTGAAGTATGTACGGGAAGAACAGGACATGCCGAAGTGATTCAAGTGACTTTCAACCCTGACATAATTTCATATCATGACTTAATTTTCATTTTCATGACAAGTCATGATCCGACAACTTTAAATCGTCAAGGTGGCGATAGTGGAACCCAATACCGTTCGATAATTTTATATCACGATGATACGCAAAAAGCAATTGCCGAAAAAGTTTTTGAAGAAGTGCAGCCTGCTTACGCAGATCCAATTGTAACGCAACTAAAGCCTTTTGAAGTTTTTTATGAAGCTGAAGATTATCATCAAAACTATTATAATGAAAATTCAGAAGCTGGATATTGCCAAGTTGTAATTGATCCAAAAATTCAAAAACTTAAAAAAATGTATGCTGATATGCTAATTGGCTAATTTTAAGTTTGCCACAGATTAAAAAGATTAAAGATTGGAATTATTTATGAATTGAATTGTTACCCTGAGCGAAGTCGAAGGGCGCTCCAATTGAACCGAGGCTTCGACTTCGCTCAGCCTGACAAATACTAGAATAATAAATCCGTTTGATCTATATAATCTGTGGCAAAAAGAAAGAAAAACAACAAAATGAAAAATCTTAAAATAAATAATCGATTTACTGCCGAATTGCCAGCAGATCCAGATTTGACGAATGAGATTCGTCAAGTTAAGAACACTCTATTTTCATATGTAAATCCAACAAAACCCTCAAACCCAAAATTGATTCACGCTTCTGAAGAAGTGGCTGAATTAGTTGGAATTTCTAAGGACGAAATTAAATCAGAACAGTTTTTAAATATTTTTTCAGGAAAAGAAATTCTTCCAGAAACACAGCCGTTTGCCATGTGCTATGCGGGACATCAGTTTGGAAATTGGGCTGGACAATTGGGCGATGGACGTGCAATTAATCTAACTGAAGTTGAAAACAATAATCAGTTTTACACATTGCAGTTAAAAGGCGCAGGAAAAACTCCATATTCTAGAACGGCAGATGGCTTGGCTGTTTTACGCTCTTCTATAAGAGAATATTTATGTGCTGAAGCAATGTATAATTTGGGCGTTCCCACTACCCGATCGCTTTCACTTGCCCTTTCTGGAGATCAGGTTTTAAGAGATGTTTTATATAACGGGAATCCTGCTTATGAAAAAGGTGCCATTGTATGCCGTGTAGCTCCTTCTTTCATTCGTTTTGGTAGCTACGAAATGCTTACAGCTAGAAACGAGCTAAAAAACTTAAAGCAATTTGTAGAATTTACTATTAAGCACTATTTCCCTGAAATTACTGGAGAGCCAAAAGAACAGTATCTGCAGTTCTTTCAAAAAGTTGCCGATACAACTCGAGAAATGATCCTGCATTGGCAACGTGTTGGATTTGTTCACGGTGTAATGAACACCGATAATATGTCCATTCACGGAATTACGATCGATTACGGTCCTTATGGCTGGCTTGAAAATTATGACCCAGACTGGACTCCAAACACAACCGACAGTCAAAATAGAAGATACCGTTTCGGAAATCAGCCACAGGTGGCACAGTGGAATTTATTTCAATTGGCAAATGCGCTTTATCCATTAGTTAATGAAGCGGCGCCTCTTGAAAAAATATTAGATACGTTTATAACTGATTTTGAAAAAGATTACAAAATAATGTTCTTGAGCAAATTAGGAATATTTACTTCAAGTGAAGCTGATGATAAAATCATTAAAGGTATAGAAGAAATTTTGCAGTTATCAGAAACTGATATGACCATATTTTTTAGAAATCTTAGTAAGATTAAAAAAGATGATTCTGTAGAACAAGCATTCGAAAAAATAGAATACGCATTTTATATTCCAGAAGAAATAAGAGAAAATATTCTAGACGCTTGGCAAAAATGGTTTACAGTTTATTTGAAAAGATTAAACTCTGAAACACTTTCAGATGAAGAAAGAACTTCAAAAATGAATCAAATTAATCCAAAATATGTATTGCGAAATTATATGGCACAATTGGCTATTGATGCAGCAGACAAAGAGGATTATACTTTGGTTGATGAATTATTTCAGCTTCTGAAAAATCCGTATGACGAGCAGCCCGAATCTGAAAAATGGTTTGCAAAACGTCCAGATTGGGCAAGAACAAAAGTTGGCTGTTCAATGCTTTCATGCAGTTCTTAATTTTTTTTTGCCACGAATTACACAAATTTAAACAAATATTTTTCCCAGTTTAATTCTACTTAAAGCGAATAAAATTGGTGCAAATTTGTGTAATTCGTGGCAAACTTTTTTAATTTGAGCTAATATAATCTACAATCAAATTAGCTTGAATTCTAGAGTTTTCTATAAACCATTTATGTGTCTGCATTCCTCCGCACACAACGCCAGCGAGAAACAAACCTTCTACATTAGTTTCCATTGTATCAGGATTATAAACCGGAATTTTTAGTTCATCAGCAGAAAGCTGAATTCCAATTTTTTCCAGAAAATTCAAATCAGGTTTGTAGCCAGTTAATGCCAAAACAAAGTCATTTTCAATTGTAATTTTTCCGTTTGGTGTCTGAATTTCTACTTTACCTTCCTTAATTTCAGTAATATTTGATTCGAAATAAGCTTTAATACTTCCTTCGGCGATACGGTTTTCAATATCCGGTTTCACCCAATATTTTACACGATTATTAATTTCGTTTTTACGGATTACCATCGTAACCTCTGCTCCTTTCCTCCAACACTCCAAAGCAGCATCTACAGAAGAATTATTCGCTCCAACAACCAAAACTTTTCTAAAAGCATATTCGTGTGCTTCTTTATAATAATGACGCACTTTTGGAAGGTTTTCACCCAAAACATTCATTTCAATCGGAATATCATAAAAGCCAGTTGCAATTATGACATTCTTTGATTCGTAATTACATTTATCAGTTGTAATTCTAAAAATGTTTTGATTCTTCACTATTTCAGTTACTTTTTCAAATAAATTGATATTGAATTTAAAATAGCGATGAATATTTCTGTAGTATTCTAAAGCTTCTTGTCGTCCAGGTTTCGGCGCCAAACAGTTAAACGGAATCCCGCCAATTTCTAATCTTTCTGCAGTAGAGAAAAAAGTCATATAAAGCGGGTAGTTAAAAATACTATTAACAATCGCACCTTTTTCTATAATTACATATTTTAAATTTTTCTTTTCAGCTTCTATTGCGCAAGCAAGTCCAATTGGTCCACCACCTACTATAACAAGGTCATAAATTGATTCTGTCATTTTATTTTTGCCAGTCTTTATAAGGATTTTTGCTTAAATAAGCATTATAATATCTTTCATCGTTTGTTACTTCCTCTCCTAGCCATTCTGGCTTTTCAAAAGTTTCATCCTCCGAATTTAATTCAATTTCAGCCATTACCAAGCCTTCATTTTCGCCATAAAATTCATCTACTTCAAATACATGATCGCCAGATTTTATTTCATAACGCGTTTTTTCAATTTTCCCTCTTTCGCATAATTTCAAAAGTTCCTGAGCTTCATCAAGCGGGATTTCATTCTCCCATTCAAAACGAGACATACCGCCACTATGGCTTATTCCTTTTATGGTTATAAACCCTTTGTGACCTTTAATCCTAACCCTAACCGTACGCTCAGGAGCAGAACTCAAATACCCTTGAGCAATCTTATTCTGAGTAAAAGCTTGATTCTTGTAAACGTCAGATTTTACAAGAAACTTTCTTTCTATTTCAACCATTTTTATTCTAGATTATTTTTTATGCAAGTTACTCATTTTAATCAAGCCTTTTAGTTTATAAAAAATGAAAAATATGTTAATTCATTCTTTTTATCAAACAGTAAAAAGAATCAAAATAACTGATTATTAACATCTTGCAATCATTATTTTAAGTAATTTTGATAGAATCCAATCCTCAATAAACAGTTAGTTATCAATCTAAAACATTTTTTACGCATAACTAAAAAACTTACTACAATTTAAACTCTAAAATAGAAGATCATGAATGTACCTTATATTGCAATACCGATAGCACTAGGTGTAATCTGTGGGATTTTAGGTTACATACTAGGTAAAATTACTTTTAAGAATGACAATTCACTTTCAGCATCTCTTCAAGCCGATTTAGATGTCTGTAAAGCTCATACACGAAATTTAAACACAAGAATCTTAAAATTAGAAGCTGAACTGGCGACAAAAAACAAAACAGCAGTTCCTGAAATAATTCCTTTTGAGCCCAAATTAGCTTCAAATGCATTAGGAAAAAAAATAAAAGAAAATGATTTAAAAATAGTAGAAGGAATTGGCCCTAAAATAGAATCTTTATTTGTTAAAGCAGGAATAAAAACGTGGCAAAATCTGTCACAGGCATCCACCGAAAAATTGCAATCAATCTTAGATTCTGGTGGAGAAAACTATGCCATGCATAATCCGAGCACTTGGGCCAAACAAGCATTAATGGCTTATCAAGGAAAATGGATGGAATTGAAAGATTGGCAAGATAGTCTATTGGGCGGAAAAGAGTGAAAAGAAGACACTAAGTTTCTAAGATACTGAGATGCTAAGATTTTACTTTTTGAGACTTAGGAGCTTAGTATCTTAGAAACTTGACCATTTCTTAGAAGCATTGTACCAAAGCTGGCCTTTTTTTACTTCTAGCGGGCATTCTATATTATTAGTATATAATGCTCCGGTTCCTAAACCTTGAGGCATATCTGAATTTAATGTAAATGTCCATTGTGCAATCGCATTCAGTCCAATATTGCTTTCTAATGCCGATGTAATCCACCAGCCGATATTGTATTTTTCTGCTAAAGTGATCCATTCTTGTGTACCTTTGAAACCGCCAATAAAGCTTGGTTTTAAAATAATGTATTGAGGTCTAATTTCCTGAAGCAATTTTTCTTTTTCTTCAAACGAAAATACACCAATAAGTTCTTCATCTAAAGCTATTGGAAATGGAGTTTCTCTGCACAATTTAGCCATTTCTTCAACTTGGCCTTTTTTAATTGGCTGTTCAATGCTATGAAGCTGAAATTGATTTAATTGCTTTAATTTATCTAAAGCTTCTATTGAAGAAAAAGCGCCATTAGCATCTACTCTAATTTCTATTTCTTCCTGTGAAAAATGGCTTCTAATGAACTGCAATAATTCTAATTCTTTATTGAAATCTATAGCACCAATTTTCAGTTTTATACAGCCAAAATCATCAGACAATTTTTCCTCTATCTGCTGTTTCATAAAAGCCGATTCACCCATCCAGACTAATCCGTTTATAGGAATTGAACTTGTATTATTGGTAAAATTAGATGGAAACAAAAGATATGGATTTTCACTTTTAAGCGATAAAAAAGCCATTTCTATCCCAAATTGTATGGAAGGAAATTCTAATAAAGCCTTCCAAAGAGCTGTTTCCCCTAAATGAATATTATCGCAAGCCCATTTTAATTTTTCTTCATAATCTTCACGATCATCTGCGCTCAAACCACGCAGTATGCCACACTCTCCTATTCCTTTTTTGCCGTTTTCCTCTAGCACTATAAACCAAGTTTCTTTCTCAGTCATAATTCCTCTGGAAGTTCCTGACGGGCGTTTAAATTCTAGTAAATATTTATGATAAGATGCGTTCATTTTTTTAAAGGGACTGAGATGCTAAGCTACTGAGGCACTAAGCTTTTCTTAATACTCTTCATGTAGCAATTTGTGCATTAGAAACTTAGTTGTATAATTTTAAGATTTTTTCAAAATCTTTTGAAGGTAAGCCTGCTTTTTCAAAAGCTTGAAAATCAAGTTTTGTTTTTGCTGTCCAGCTTAAACTGTCCGTTACGTTCTGAGTCTGGTATTTTTTATAAATCGCTTTGGCAGCACTGTAGTCATCACTTACTAAATAAGTATGTGCCAAATTTAATTTGACCAATAATTCAGTATCATCCAATTTTTCACCTTCCTGAAGCACTTTTAATGCTTTTGCATACTGCTTGGTCAAAATGTAGCAGTAGCCTAGTGAACCGTAATCTAGAGCAGTTGCTTTACCTTCGTTTACAATTGTGTTTAATTTAGGAATCGCTTCGTTATACTTTTGAGTTTTAATTAAAGAAGCGACTTGTGTTCTTAAATCGTTGAATACATTTTTAGAAATATCAGCATCCTTGTAACAGCTGTTTCCAAAATCTTTATACACTTTTGTTTTCTCTACAGCCAATAATTTCTGAAACTCATCATAACGATATTGTTTCATGATTTTATTCAGGATGCAAACGCAAAAATCATCAGAATTAGCCATTTTCTGTGCCATTGTAGACGTTTTGCATAAACTGATAATTTCATTTTTGTTGTCCTGATTCCATCCGCGATTTAGTTTTGTATCTACCCAAGGCACTACTTCCAAAACTACTTTTTGGCTTAAGATCCAGTTTTTGCTTTCAAAACCAAACCAGATTGTGCCGATGTTTTCCGTCAAGCATGATGATTTATTTACAGATAAGCGTTTAGCATCTTTGCTAACAGGTTCTGCCTGAGAATAGCAAGCTTTGTCAATTTTACCATCTGCAACATATTTTTTTGCATTTTCGTTGGACGTGAAAATCGAATAGGCACACTCATCCTCTCCCGAAATTTTGGACATCAGGAATACAGCGCCTGCAGAACCTTGGCTAACACCTGTTGGGTCAGGAATTGCTTTTAACAAAGAAACCAAGCTATTGGCCATTTCCTGATTTTTATCTAAAAGTGTGATTCTATATACAATTTCTGTAGTTCCAACTGGTAAGTCTTCTGTTGGTATAGAAATTCTATCGCGTGCAGGAACCATAATTTCTTTGGTTGTTGCACGTTCTTTGTCCCAATAACCGTCTTTTTGTCCAAAAGCGTTATAGGAAGTTGCGATAAATAGTAATAAAAGGATTTGTTTGAAAGTTGTACTTTGTGATGATGCTTTAAGTGCCACAGATTTCACAGATTAAAATGATTTTTAATTCAATTAACATAGATTATGCCAAATAACTTTCTTAAGAAATTGAGTGCCCTAGCCCCAATAGAGGCGGTATCTCCCGATTTAGAAAAACAAGGCTTTTTCAGCCGTGTTTTTTGTTAATCGGGAATTTAGCCGAAAGCGGGATTGGCTCCTTCCTTCAACTCCGCTCAGGATGACAATTATAATTCAATAGAATCTCCGATTGGTAAAAGCATTAAATCTTTTCCTTTGTCGAAGAATTTGCGAATTGCTTCTTCATGATTGATTTCGATATAACCGAAAGTATCGAAGTGATATCCTAAAACTTTGTCGCATTCTACAAAATCTGAAGCAATAATAGCGTCTTCAACATCCATTGTAAAGTTGTTTCCGATTGGGAGAATGGCTAAATCCAGTTTTGTACGAAGCGGAATCAATTTCATATCGTAAGTCAATGCCGTATCTCCAGCGATATAGATGTTTTTATGCTCGCCTTCGATTACAAAACCTCCAGGGTTTCCTCCGTAAGAACCGTCAGGAAAACTGCTTGAGTGAATTGCGTTTACATATTTTACCTTTCCGAAATCAAATTTCCAGCTTCCGCCGTGATTCATTGGGTGCGAATTGAATCCTTTTTTTGCGTAATGACTTGCAATTTCTGCATTAGAAACAATAACTGCATCGGTATTTTTAGCAATGGCTTCAACATCTAGAACGTGATCAGGATGTGCATGTGTTAGCAAAATATAATCGGCTCTAATAGTACTCAGGTTGATCGATGCAGCTTGCGGGTTTCCAGTAATAAATGGATCCACAATAATGTGTTTTCCTCCTACTTCAATTCCTAATGAAGCGTGTCCGTAGTAAGTAATTTTCATTTTGTTACCTTTTAAATTTAACGTTGTTTTATCTTCCTCCTAAAAATAGATTTACAATAATGTCTGAAATCAATGAAATCATACAAACTGTAAGCAATATAGAAAGCAAAAATGTGCTTAATGCCAGTTTTTTCAATTCTGGATCTAATAATTTTGGATCTTGGTTTTTGTAAACCGTGATTAAATGTTTTATTAATGGAATATATGCCAATACAAATAGATATTGATCAAAGTTATAATTGCTTAAAATTGCAAAAATAACCACCAAAAGCATCGCGCCAACGATCAAAGTATAATGGTAAATCTTAGCTTTTTCAGCACCCATTTGTACTACAATTGTGTTTTTACCTGCTTTTTTATCTGATTCCTGATCGCGCATATTGTTTAGGTTCAAAACTCCAACGCTCAACAATCCGATTGCTACTGCCGGAAGAATTAAAAGCTGATCTACTTCTTTTGCATATAAAAAGTTTACTCCTAACGTACTCACTAATCCGAAGAAAATGAAAACAAATAAATCTCCTAATCCTCTATATCCATAAGCAGAATTACCTACAGTGTATTTAATTGCAGCCACAATAGCCGCAATCCCTAACAGCAGGAAAAAGATAGAATACCCGAAATTGTCTTTTCCGAAAGCAAAATAAATTAATATAATGGCAGACAATAAAGTTAAAAACGAAGTAATAACAATCGCTTTTTTCATTGCCTGCGGCGTAATAACACCGCTCTGAATAGCACGCTGAGGACCAACTCGATCCGCGTTATCGGTGCCTTTTACTCCATCACCATAATCGTTAGCAAAATTGGATAAAACTTGCAAACCTAAAGTTGTCAATAAAGCAAAACCAAAAACTTTCCAGCTGAATACTTCAGTTGGAGTGTTGATAGTTTCTGTTGGATTTGACAAAGCATAAATACTTCCAACTATAATTCCGGAAACTGATAAAGGTAATGTGCGCAGTCTAGCGGCTTCAATCCAATGTTTCATTATTTGTTTTGTTTGTTTAGTTTCAGGTCTCAAGTTTCAGGTTCCTAACTTGAAACCTGAAACTTGAAACTATTTTATAACTTATTTATGGCAACCACTTATTTTCGCCAAAGTTTGGCTTTCTTTTTTCTAGGAAAGCATTTCTACCTTCTTTAGCTTCTTCGGTCATGTAAGCCAAACGAGTTGCTTCACCCGCAAAAACTTGTTGTCCGACCATTCCGTCATCTGTCAAGTTCATTGCAAATTTCAGCATTTTTATAGATGTTGGCGATTTTTGAAGAATTTCCTGCGCCCACTCATAAGCGGTAGCTTCTAACTCGTCGTGCGGAATTACAGCATTTACCATTCCCATTTCAAAAGCTTCTTGAGCAGAATAGTTGCGCCCTAAAAAGAAAATCTCACGAGCTTTTTTCTGACCTACCATTTTGGCCAAATATGCCGATCCGTAACCGCCATCAAAACTTGTTACGTCTGCATCAGTTTGTTTAAAAATGGCATGTTCTTTACTTGCAAGCGTCATATCGCACACAACATGTAAACTATGTCCGCCACCTACAGCCCAACCTGGTACGACAGCAATAACCACTTTAGGCATAAAACGAATTAGACGTTGCACTTCTAAAATATTTAAACGGTGCTGTCCGTCGTCTCCAACATATCCTTGGTGTCCACGTGCATTTTGATCTCCACCGCTGCAGAAAGAATAAACTCCGTCTTTTGTTGAAGGCCCTTCAGCAGAAAGTAAAACTACACCAATCGAAGTATCTTCTTGAGCATCATAAAAAGCTTGGTATAATTCTGAAGTAGTTTTAGGACGAAATGCATTTCTAACATTTGGTCTGTTAAAGGCTATTCTCGCTACTCCATTACATTTTTTATAAGTTATATCTTCAAATTCTCTGGCTGTAATCCAATCCATTTTGATTTTTTGTTTAAAATAATTATACGGTAAAAATAAAGCATTTTTACTACTTTACCTACTCAATCAGTCTTAAGTCTTTACTAAATTGACTTGCAATGTTAACAATTGGTATTTACCTACAAAAAATAACATTTTTTAACATTAGTTTAGAAAAATAATATTTAATTTTACACCCTAGAAATCAATGAGATACAAATTATTTCAAAGATTTCAGATTGATTTTCTTTCACTGATTTATTAACCTAAAAAATGATTTTTTTGAGAAAATTTAAAAAATTTGTCGCTCATTTTTTTAGGGTTTTAAGTAACAAACCTCAATTAAAGGAGCAAATGATTTATGTGTTTGTCGAAACTTCAAAAAGAAAAAAGTAACACCTAAGGTTAAATGTTAGAATTGTCTATTAATTAGTATAGAAATGATAACGAAAAGAGGAAAAAAGTACTAATTCACCACTTTCTAAAAGTTATTTTATAAAACCAATGGATGAGCCGTGAAATTCTCTTTTTTGCTTTTAAGATAGGTGCATTAATTATTTAAAAGACATACCATCAATGGAATGATTTCCAAAATTCGTAAAGCTATTGTTCTGAGATGGATTCGAATTATTTTATTTCTGTTTTTTTTTAATTACAATTTTTTTTAAAACTGAATAAAAAGCGAAAGGCTGCTTGTAATGAGCAGCCTTTTGTATTATAATAATTTTGCTGACGCAAGAATAAATTCCAAAATATAAAAATTTCAAATTCCAATGGATTGCGTTCAATCAGTCTTGGAATCTAAAATTTTGGCGTTTTTAGATTTTTATTCTTTTACTAGATAAATTCCGTCTTCTTTAATTTCGATTAATTTTTCTTTATATAAAGATCCAATTGCTTTTTTGAATGATTTTTTACTCATTTTCAAAACAGTTTTGATGTCTTCTGGGTGCGAATCGTCATTTAAACGAAGAAAACCTCTGCTGGCTCTTAACTCGCTAAGAATTTTTTCTGCATTAGGTTCAATGCTTTCAAAACCTTGTGCCTGAAGCGCTACATCAATTTTATTATCAGGACGAATATTTTTGATATAACCGCGCATTCTATCTCCAGTTCTTATTGCATCATCGTAAACTTCATCTTTATACAAAAGCCCTTTGTGACGCTCGTTAATGATAACATTGATTCCCATATCGGTAATATGAGAAACAATTAAATCTACTTCTTCTCCTTTTTCAACTGTCAGATTATCATTGTTCAAAAACTGATTGGTTTTACTTGAAGCAACCAAACGATTAGTTTGTTTATCTAAGTATAAGTAAACCAAATATCGTTTTCCTTTCTCCATCGGTCGCGCTTGCTCTTTAAATGGAACAAGAATATCTTTTTCCATTCCCCAGTCCATAAATGCCCCGACATTATTAATGTAGTTCACTCTCAATAGAGCAAACTCATTTAGTAAAATATATGGTACTAAAGTAGTTGCAACTGGTCGCTGTTCGTGATCTAAGTAAACAAAAACAATTAATTCTTCACCAATTTCAAATACTTTTGGCACATATTTATTTGGAAGCAAAACATCGTGAACTCCATCTGGATCATTCTCCGGATCTCCTAAAAACAAACCAACTTTGGTATCACGTAATATAGTTAGCGTATTGTATTTTCCTATTTCTAGCATTTTAAAATGTTTCTAAGCAGTAAAACTGCTAAGTTTCTGAACAGCAAAGGTACGAAGTTTGGCGAGGTACAAAGAAATTAATTTTAACAAAACTTAATTTATAGATAAAAAACAGAAATTCCCTTTACAACAAATGTTATAAAGGGAATTTCAATTATCAAATGTACACTATTTAAAGATGCTTTCTTTCTTAAAGTGCACAGTTAATAAATAATACACTACTGCTCTGTATTTGTGTTTATTAGATTTGCCATACTTTTCCATAACCGCATCAATGCCTTTATCTAAATCTGGACCTTCCTTTAAGCCTAATTTCCTGATTAAGAAGTTATTCTTTACCGTATCTAATTCCGATTGCTGTGAAGAAGCTACCGTAGAAGCATCATCGTTGTAAATTGATGGACCGCAAGCAATTGTAACTTTTGTCAATAAATCTGCGTCAGCTGTAACACCGCATTTCTCTTTTAAATCGGTAGTATACTTTTTAATTAATTCTTCTCTCTTGCTCATAACGATATATTTATTTGGTGAATATACGCCAAAGCTATAGCTAAAGAAATTGCTAAACAATAATTTTAACAAATATTTTCTTTCAAATTAATATAAATATTTAAAGTACTGCTTCAAAACCTGATCATTTTCAAATGTTGGCGTAAAAACTTCTAGAATACAAGGAGCATCATCAGAATTATATAAAGATTGTATTCCACTGTCTAATGATTGAATATCGTGTGCTGCCAAATAATCACATCCATACATTTTAGCTAAATGTTCAGCAGTCAATTTATGAGATGTCTCGAAATAAGTATTGAAAACAGGTTTTTCTTGATGGCCTGGTAAAATCCTAAAGATTCCGCCTCCTCCATTATTAATCAAAACGATTTTGAAATTTTTAGGAATGTATGAATTCCATAAAGCATTACTATCGTACAAGAAGCTAATATCTCCAGTTACAAAAACAGTTTGCTTTTCGTTTCCAACCGCTGCCCCAATTGCTGTAGAAGTACTTCCGTCGATACCGCTTGTTCCGCGATTACAGAAAACCTCAATTGTATCATCAATATCGATAAGTTGTGCATAACGAATAGCAGAACTATTGCTAATTTGCAGCAAACTATTTTTAGGCAATGATTCGATTACTTTTTCGAAAACTTTGAAATCTGAAAATTCAATTTTACTTAAATATTCCTTTCTTTTTTCTAATCTTGTTTGATAAACCGTGTCAATGTTTTTGAAATAATTACTTTTTACAAAAGTCGTTTTTGAAAACAGATCTTTAAAGAAATCATTCGGCTGCATTACAAAATGTTTTGTCAATGCATCAAACGTATCATAAGCACGTAGAGTATCAATGTGCCAATGCTGTTTTGGTTTATATTTTCGTAAAAAACCTTTAATTCTTTTTGAAACAACCATTCCACCAAAAGTAATTAGCACTTCAGGATTAAATTGCTTAAAATCAAAATCATCAAAAGGAGTAATTAAAGTATCTATTGAATTGATAAAACTCTCGTGATGAAGATTTGAAGTTGTTTCTGTAAGCACTACAACTGATGGATCTGAAGCTAAATTTTCGATAATTTCCTTATCAATGCTGTTGGCTTCATTTACTCCAACTAAGATTAATTTTCGTTTTGCAGTGTTCCAAACAGAAACAAATTCTTCACTATTTTCTATAGTTTTTGAAAAATTATCAGGTTTTAGATTCGTAATTTTTGGCTGTACAGAAAGCGCTTCTGCAGTTTCATATAAAGGCTCTTCAAAAGGTGCGTTAATATGTACTGGACCTTTTTTAAGAATAGCCGTTTCAATTGCCAAATTGATTTTCAAATCATTCTCTTCAGATGCTTCTTCGGTTAAATTAGCATTGAAAACAGAATGGTTGGCAAATACATTTTCTTGGCGAATGGTTTGTCCGTCACCAATATCAATCTTGCTCTGCGGACGATCAGCAGAAATAACAATCAAAGGAATTTGGCTGTAGAATGCTTCTGCCAGAGCTGGATAATAGTTTAATAAGGCAGATCCTGAAGTACAAACAATTGCCGTTGGCTGTTTGGTTTGCTGAGCAATCCCTAAAGCAAAAAAAGCAGCACAACGCTCGTCTGCAATACTGTAACAGGTAAAGTTTGGATTTTGAGCAAATCCGATAGTTAACGGTGCATTTCTAGATCCTGGAGAAATTATAATATTGACAATGCCTTTGGCAGATAAAATTTCGATAATGCTTTGTGCAAGCGCTATTTTGGGGTAAATCATTCCGGTCGTGTATTACTATTTTTTAAAGAAAAATCCTGATATAATTTTTCTTTATCTTGCTTACAAAGTTACAAACTTCACACTTGATTTATATTATAATTAGGAATATATTAAGGCTCTTTCTCAAAAAAGGGAATATATTTGTAAAATCGAATAATTAATAAAAGCCTGAGATATTATGCGTTTCTTATTTATACTTTTTATATCTGTCACTTTTCAAACCATAACTTCTCAGAATCAATTTGTTCCTGTTGACATTCCATACAAAACGGCTTTGGAAAATGCTAAGAAAGAAGGAAAGCCTCTCTTTGTGATGCTTTACGCCGACTGGTGCCCACATTGTAATTTAATGAAAACGGAAGTTTTAAGCGATCCTGCTATTATTGATTTTTTAAACAAGAATTTTATATGCACTTATAAAAATATTGAAAAAGAAGAAGGAATTGCTTTAAAGAACAAATACAATACAAAGTCACTTCCGACTTTTTTATTTATCGATAGCAGTGAAACACTTCTATATTCTCTAAAAGGAGAGATGAAAAAGGCTGAATTTCAGAACGAACTTCGTTATGCTTTAAATCCAAAGATGCAACTGCCTTATTTGGAAAAAGAATTTCTTGCTGACCCAAGCAATTCAGATAAATTCTTTACCTATTTAAATACTTTAAAAAAAGGAAAAGACAGAACAGAATTATCTGTTCCAACTCACATTTATTTAAATACTCAGTCTGACAAACAATTAGTTAGCGAATTAAATTGGAGAGTTATTGCTAATGGTGTAACCGATATAAAATCTAGAGAATTTCAGTATGTTTTAAACCATCAAAAGGATTTTGCTGCTGTAGCTTCTCAAAATCGTGTTGACCGTAAAATAGAAAGTATTGTAAACGAATTGCTTCGACCTTTGGTTGACAATCTAGACACAGTAAATTATTATAAGCAAAGAGAAGTTGCCAAATCTATAAGATTGCAAAAGACCGATTCTCTTGTGTTTAAATATGACCTAACGTTGGCAGAACGAACCGAAAAATGGAATTTTTATAAAAAAGTTACTCTTGAAGACACTCAGAAATTAGTTTGGAACGATGCTAGTTTTCTAAAAGATATTGGGAATACTTATTTTAAACATATCAAAGATACAGAGAGCTTGAAAAAAGCCATTTCCTGGGTAGATCGTTCATTAGAATTAAATGATTCTTACGACGGTAATTTACTCGAAGCCAAGCTTTACAATAAAATAAATAATAAAAAGAAAGCTTTAGAATACGCCAAAAATGCCAAAGCCATTGCCAAAGAAATGGGTTGGAATTCTAAAGAAGTTGATACTCTTTTAGCTCAACTGAATACCAAATAAACTGCAATAAATCATCTATGAGTATTATTTTAAGACCTGCAACAACAAATGATTTACAAAAGATTCTAGAAATAGTAAATCATTCTATTTTGCACACTACTGCCAATTATAGTTACGAAATCCAGACTTTAGAAGTTCAGACAAAATGGTTTGAAGATAAAATATCTAAAAACCTTCCTGTAATTGTAGCCGATTTAGATGGCGAAGTAGTTGGATTTGGAAGTTATGGACAGTTTAGAGAAAAAATTGGCTATCAATATACTGTTGAACATTCTGTTTATGTGGTTGATAATATTATCGGAAAAGGAATTGGTTCAAAGCTTTTAACTGAATTGATTCGTTTAGCAAAAGAGCAAGGCTATCACGTTATGATTGGCGCAATTGATGCCGATAACGCAGGAAGCATTGCTTTTCATGAAAAATTTGGATTTGTTGCAACGGGTACTATTCGCGAAGTAGGCTACAAATTTGACCACTGGTTGGATCTGGTTTTTATGCAGCTAATATTAGTTTAACCGCAAAGGACGCGAAGAATTACGCAAAGTTCGCAAAGTATTAAAAAACTCCCTCCCTTTGCCTCTTTGTACCTTTCAATCTAAAAAAAAACTCAAACTTGAATATTCAAATTTGAGTTTTTTTTTTATGCTTTTAGCTTTTAATCCAATTGATAACTTCAGGTTCTGTTACTAAAGTTTTTGGTTTAATTACCTTTACCAATTCTCCTTTTTCATTGATTAAGTACTTTTGAAAATTCCACTCAACTTCAGAATCTTGTAAACCGTTTCTCGATTTTTCAGTTAAGAATTTATAGACTTCGCACATATCACTTCCTTTAACGGAAACTTTGTTCATCATAGGAAAAGTTACACCGTAATTCTGCTGGCAGAACGTTTCGATTTCTTTAGCCGTTCCAGGTTCTTGTGAAGCAAAATTATTTGCAGGAAATCCAACAATCACAAAACCTTTGTCTTTGTATTCTTTGTAAACCGCTTCCAAATCTTTGTACTGTGGAGTTAAACCGCATTTTGAAGCTGTATTGACAATCATGATTTTTTTGCCTTTTAAAGAAGCAAAATCAAAAGTATCTCCCGATAAATCTTCTACTTTAAATTGATAAATTGTTTCTTTTGCCATGGCTTTATCTTTTTTAGATAATTTGTTTGTATTAGTTTGAGCATTTAATCCTGTCGCTGACAAAATTGCTGCTCCAAAAAGCATTAATAATATTTTTTTCATCTGATAATTTTTTATAAAATTAGCTAAAATCCATTTCACAAAAACTTTTTTTTTGCTAATCAAAAGTTAAATAAAAAAATGAAGCCTAACGTTAATCAGACGTTAGGCTTCCCCCCATACAAACAAATCAAACCATGAATTAATTATTATGCAATCTTTTATAAATTATAGTTGATGACTCGGTTATGTCGAAAATTCGTTTATCCCCCATATGTCAAACGTCTTTTTATTTTTTCTCTTAATGGCTTGTACTGATGTAAATTAAATTCTAAAATAACCGAGACATATTAAAAAAATCTTCGATCTGGAAGTCCGAGTACATCAACTATACAGTATTTATATTTTGTTCCTTTTTATAATTATATCTTCCTCAATCACAAATTCCTGAATAATCAACCTTTGTGCAACTTGACAAAGCTTCTTGCAGAAAATCTTTTTCAGTAAAAATGGTCAACGATAAAACTGTTGTTAGTCCAACTATTAATATTCTAACTATTATTTTGCTATCCATAAGTCTCTAATAATATTCTAACAACAGTTTGTTTTCAAACTTTTATGACTGTAAATAAGATTTTTCTCCCCTTATTAAATTGATTTACGTAATTGGATTGTTTTTGGTTTTAAAAAAAAGTGAAAAAATGCACTTTTTTTTCTGAGCCCCTTATTTTCTTAGGTTTTGGACTATTAAAAAAAATATAAAAATGAACAAAAAATAAAGTAACTTTATAACAGGTTAACACATAATGCTTTAATTTCTAATGTTTAAACTTAAAAATCCCAATCTATGAGTCAAGAAGAACTGCTAGTTTTAATTTACAAAAAGGACGAAAAAGCTTTTACACATTTGTATGATATGTATTCAAAAAGCTTGTTCTCTGTCATTCATGTTCTAATAAAAAATCGCGAAGAGGCAGAAGATGTGCTTCAAGATGTTTTTGTCAAGATCTGGAAAAATATTGATACCTATAACGAAAGTAAAGGACGCTTCTACACCTGGATCTTAAATATCGCTCGAAACACTTCGATAGATAAACTTCGTTCTAAAGATTATAACAACAGTCAAAAAAACCTTTCATCAGATAATTTCGTAAATCTTTTAGATGAGAGCAACAAATTGAGCCATAAACTTGATGCAATTGGAATTCAGGAATTTGTAAAAAAACTGAAACCAAAATGTATCGAAATAATCAATTTATTGTTCTTTAAAGGATACACCCAGCAAGAAGCTTCAGAAGAATTGGCACTGCCACTGGGAACTATCAAAACGCAAAACAGAAACTGTATTAACGATTTACGTAATTATTTGAAGATATAATGGAAGCACAAGAATATATAGAATCAGGAATTTTAGAGCTATATGTATATGGCCTATTAAGTGAAAAAGAAAATCTAGAAATTGCCGAAATGGCAAAAAAGAATCCAGAAATGGATCATGAAATTATTTCAATAGAAAAAGCTGTAATTGCACTTTCTTCGAGCTTCTCTCCTTTTCATTCTGTAGAAAATTTTGAAAAAATTAAAGCTCGTCTGGAACTTAAGCATGGAAAAGTAGTCGATATGAAACCTGCTTCAAACTGGTCTCAATATGTTGGCTGGGCGGCTGCAATATTATTATTGCTAGGTTTGGGGTATCAGACTTTAGAATTAACAAAAACTCAAGAAGCCATTTCTACTGTTGGAAATGAAAAGAATAAAATTCAAAGAGAATACGCATTCTTAGATCAGCAGAATAAACAAACTGAAAAAAATCTAAGTATTGTAAGAGATATCAAAAATACAGGCGTAACTCTTGGCGGCCAAGCTGTTTCACCAGCATCTTTTGCAAAAGTATACTGGAATCAGCAGACTAAAACTACTTACATTGATGCGGCTGGCCTACCTGCTCCTCCAAAAGGAATGGTATATCAGGTTTGGTCTTTAAAATTAAGTCCGGTTCTTACTCCGACAAGTATTGGTTTATTGGATAATTTTGAAGGGAATAAACAAAAAATCTTTGCTGTAGAACAAACCGATTCTGCAGAAGCTTTTGGAATTACTCTAGAACCAGCTGGCGGAAGTCCAACTCCAACAATGGAACAGCTTTATACATTAGGAAAAGTTTAAAATTAATCTTTTATAAAAGCTAAAACGCATATTCAGTGTAATATGCGTTTTTTTATTATTTTTAATTCACCAAAAACCAATTTTATGAATGCAAATTTACTTTTGAGGATTACGATGGCGATTATTCTCCTAACTCATTCCGTTTTTGGAATGTTCAATAATGGCATAAATGATTTTGGCAATCTTTTTCTCAACCAAATTGGTTTTGCGCCATACGGAGTGTTTCTAGCCTGGAGTATCAAATTATCTCATATTGTTGCTGCGATACTTTTGCTAGCAAATAAATACATTAAACTTGCCGGTTTTGTTACCATTTTTGTTCTTATAATGGGAATCATTCTAGTACACTTTAAAGAAGGCTGGTTTGTGGTAGGCGGCGGAAGAAACGGTGTTGAATATAATTTTCTCCTAATCATAGTCCTATTAGCAATCATGTATCCTAATGGCATCATAAAAAACAACAAAAGTAATTTATAAATCAAATATCAAGCTTAATGGAAATAATGTGCAAAAACTGCCATCAGGTCTTTAAAGGTCATTATTGCAACAATTGCGGACAGTCTGCTGAAACGCATAAAATAAATGTGCATTTTTTATGGCACGATATCCAGCATGGTTTATTACATTTTGACAAAGGAATTTTATATTCTTTAAAACAATTATTTACAAGACCTGGGCATTCTATCCGTGAATTTATTGAAGGAAAAAGAGTCCGTCATTTTAAGCCAATATCTTTAGTGGTCGTTCTTGCTACTCTTTATGGACTTTTGTATCACTATTTTCATATTGACACCTTTAATCATGTACAGGCTCCTAATTTAGATTCTGTTTTTTTAAACGAATGGTTTGCTACACATTTTTCATGGGTAACGATCGCATCTATTCCCATTTACACTATTGGCACTTACCTTGTTTTTAGAAATCAAGGTTATAATTTTGTAGAACTTTTTGTACTCAATACTTTCAAAGCTGCGCAACGAATCTCTGTACAATTGCTGACAATTCCAGTCATGATTTTTCTAAATCACACTTCGCATATGCAGCAGTACACTTATATAATGTATATTATTGGTGTGATTTTAATCTTTTGGACGAATATTCAGTTCTTTAATAAAATATCTAAAACAAGAGCATTTTTCTTATCCATACTAAGTCACCTCATTTTTTTAATTTGCTTTTTTATAATAATAGCTATTGTACTTCTTCTCTCTGGCAAATTTTAAAACTAAGCATAAAAAAAAAGACTCAACATGATGTTGAGTCTTTTTTTATGAATTAATAATTATTGCAAATTATCTATTTCTTCACTTTTTTTGTTTTATAGTATTTTCTATACTTTGGATACGTAACAGCTCCAATTATAGTAATTGTAATCAAGCAGTAATAAATCCAGCTTAATGAATGTGCTTCTCCACTTGCATAAGAGTGCAAACCTACTAAGTGGAAGTTTACTCCGTAATAGGTAAACAAGATAGAAACAAAAGCATACATACTCATTAAGTTAAAGAACCACTTTCCTCTTAATGCAGGAACAAAACGAGCGTGAATTACAAATGCGTAAACCATAATCGAGATTAAAGCCCACGTTTCTTTTGGATCCCATCCCCAATAACGTCCCCAACTTTCATTTGCCCATTGTCCTCCAAGGAAGTTACCAATAGTAAGCATGATAAGACCGATTGTTAAAGACATCTCGTTGATGTAAGTGATCTCTTTAATGTTCAACTCCATTCTGGCTTTGTTTTTCTCGGTCGTAAACAAGATCAACAATAATGATACAAAACCTAAAATCATTCCTAATGCAGTCGGACCATAACTACCTACAATAACCGCAACGTGAATCATTAACCAATATGAGTTAAGAACCGGCTGTAAGTTTGCAATTTCTGGATCGATCCAGTTTAAGTAAGCCGCCATTAAAATCATAGCAGTAACGAAAGCTGATGAAGCAACGGTTAATTTTGATTTTCTGTCAAAAGCCAATCCGAAGAACATTGTTGACCAAGCCACATATACTATCGATTCGTAAGCATTACTCCAAGGAGCGTGACCAGAAATATACCAGCGTGCAATTAATCCTAATGTATGAAGTGCAAATAATAATCCGATAATAATATGGAAGGCATTTACAGTAATGCGAAGCCATTTTTTCTCAAAGAAAATATTGACAATAATAAAAATGAACATAAAGCTAGCCGCTGTAATATACCAATATGGTAGTTTTTGAAAAACGTCATATTTATTATAGGCAATCTCTGCATCAATTTTTTGCTCGCTTGGCCTTACTTTTGCACCGAATTTCTTTTGAAAACCATTGATACTCTCTACTAAATTATCAGCTGTATCAAAGTTTTTAGCGATAGAACCATTATTCAAAGCGCTAAAATATAAAGGCAGAATTTGTTTCACGTAAGTAGAATCCATTCCTTTAAAACCAGCTCCTTCACGTTCTAAATAAGAAACCCATTTGTGATTTGGATCGTTAGGAATTGGGAAGATTTTTAAAATACTACCGCTTAATGCCGATTCCATCAAGTTTACTTTCTTATCCGTCTCAACAAAATCTTTTTCAAAACTATTTGGATTGGCCGCTTTATAGGCAGCGTCTAAATATGGAGATAGTTTATAATTGCCTTGCTCGTCAAAGAATTTTACAAACGGTGCATACTTATCTTTAGAATCGATACCAATGATTTTACGGATACTGTCATTCTTTGTATTAATATAAATAATAGGAACCTGAATCCAAACCTGAGCATATTGCGTCATAGACAAAAATACCTGATCAGAATTCATTTCGTTATATTTATCACTATGGCTTACTTTACGAAGCAATTCAGATGAAAACGTATTAATTGGCTTCATTCTACCTCCAGCATCCTGAATAATCAAGCGTCCAAATTTTGCTGCATGAGCCTCTGGAGCTTTATAGATGTTCAATAAAGAATCTAATTGCTTTTTGCTTGGCGGTGCAGTAACATGATTGGCGTGGTCGTTTGGATCTGCACTGTGATTGTGATCATGATCATGTGAGTGAACATGCGGTGATTGCTGCGCAAAACTGCTTAAACTAAACATTAAAACTAGAATCGTAATCAGCTTCTCTTTTTTCTTTTTAACCGCTTCAAGTTTACGTTTCAAATCACCGAAACGAGAATTTTTAGTAAACATAATAGCCATTAAGCCAATGTATAATAGATAGTAGCCAAAATAAGTAATGTTAGTTCCCCAGAAATCATGGTTTACAGATAAAACAGTTCCTTTTTCGTCTGGATCAAACGAAGACTGGAAGAAACGATATCCTTTATGATCCAAAACGTGATTCATAAAAATATCTGCATCAAAAGTTTCTGTAGAATCTTGAACAGTTACTTTACTTTTGTATGAAGAATAGCTTTTCTCTGTTCCAGGATATTTCTCAGCAATAAAATCGTTTAAACGAATTTTAAACGGCAAAACATATGCTTTACTTCCGAAGAATAAAGAATACTCGATGTTACCAATTTTAACGGTTTTTGCTTCTCCAACTTGTCCTTTATTACCAAAAAGCATCACTTCTTTTTCTTGCCCTTCTGCTTTTACTTTAACTACTAAAGCGTCAGAATGAGATTTTGCTTTAAAATCATTATTAGACTCATAATCTACTTTTCCTTTCAATGGAGGCTCTGGAAATACAATTCTAATATCTCCAATACTGTATAATGAACGCATCATTAAAGGCTGTACATTATCTTTTGTAACTTTTCCTTTAAACTGATCTGCCATTCGCATAAATTCACCTTCAAAAGGAGTTTGAATAGTATATTCTTTTCCAGTTGTATTGATGTTAATTGCACCGTCTGTCTGCTTATTCAAAGCAAATAAAACATTATGAATGTTCTGAACTTCACCTTCTTTTAGGTAATGTTCTTCCCTTCCACCTGCTCCAGCTTCAACTAATTTTAAGTATAAAGTTCCATTTGGATCTGGTTTAACCACTTCTTTAGCTCCCATGATATAGTTTGAATACGTAACTTCAAAAGGAGTTTCATCAAACTTTCCTGAAATGCTAAAATCATTATTGGTGACAGGAGAAAGCAAAAGGCTTTTTTCAAAAACTCTTCTTTTCATTTCGCCTTTATATTCACCATCAGCAAAAATGGTTAAAAAAGTTTTATCTGAGTATACTTGGTTTTCTGCTGCGCCTTCGCGAATTGGCATCATTCCTTCATAACTGATATATCTTGTAATAAAAGCTCCTAAAAGAATAAAAATAAAAGAAAGGTGCAATAAAAGACTTGCCCATTTTTCTTTTTTATGCAATTGATATTTTTTGATATTTCCGAAGAAATTGATCACAAAGATGACCATAATTGCCTCAAACCACCATGTAGTGTAAATTAGTATTCTAGCCGTGTCGGTATTGTATTTACTTTCGATAAAAGTTCCAATACCCATTGCAATTGCAAATGTTAAAAAAAGAACGGCCATTAATCGTGTAGAAAACAAAAAAGAGAATATTTTTTTATCCATTTCTTAGGAATTACATTGTATAAAAGTGCGACAAAAGTACTTAAAAATGTTGACTAGCAGGCTTTGCCTTTTGTTAATAAAAACCAAAAATAAGGACTATTTTTTAAACGAATTGATAATATAGAAAGTTTAAACCTACAAAACAGACGCGTGTTTTTTGAATAACTGTTTTTAGCCAGAAAGTGTTGGAATTCTAACAAAAACCAGAAGACAATAAAAACTTCAAAAATGCATTATCAATTACCAATAGACTCCTGCATTAAAAAAAATAATACTAATTTTGCTTTCATGATTCAGATAACGATAATCGGTTCCGGCAACGTTGCACAGCATTTGATAAGGGCTTTTTCTGCCAGCAAAATTGTTGAAATTAAACAGGTTTTTTCGAGAAAGAAAGAAGCCTTGATCCATTTAATTGATTCTGAAAAGATTGTAACCGATTTTGCAGCATTAGAACCTGCTGATTTGCATATTATTTCCGTTTCAGATAATGCTATTACAGAAGTTTCAGAACAACTTCCTTTTAATAATCAGTTAGTGGTTCATACTTCTGGAACATCTTCAATAAAACTTTTGAATCCTAAGAATCGACGCGGTGTTTTTTATCCGCTTCAGACATTTTCTAAGAATAAAGCATTAGATTATTCTGTTGTTCCTTTTTGTTTGGAGGCAGAAAATACAGCCGATTTTAAACTTTTGGAGACAATTGCAAAGAGCGTTTCAACAGCAGTTTACTCTATCAGTTCAGAACAACGAAAAGCACTTCATGTTGCAGCCGTTTTTGTGAGCAATTTTACAAATCATTTGTACCAAATAGGACACGAAGTCTGTGAAGAAAATCAAGTTCCATTTGCTGTTCTACGGCCTTTAATTCAGGAAACAGCTGATAAAATCAATACGCTCGATCCTATTGATGCACAAACAGGGCCAGCCATACGCCACGATTCAAATACAATCAATGCACATCTGGCTTTTTTACAAGACGAAAACAAAAAAAATATCTATAAAACCCTAACACAATCTATACAGCATAATGGCAAAAAGTTATAAAGAAATAATGAATGACATCACAACCTTTGTTTTTGATGTAGACGGCGTACTTACAGACAGTTCTGTTTTTGTAACCAATGAAGGTGAAATGTTAAGAACAATGAATATTCGTGATGGCTATGCAATGAAAGCGGCAATTGAAAGCGGTTATCATGTTTGCATTATTTCTGGCGGAAGCAATGAAGGCGTACGAATTCGTCTTCAAAATCTAGGCATTAGTGACATTCATTTAGGGACTCCAGATAAAGTAAAAACTTTTAAAGCATACACTGAAACACACAATATTAAACATGAAAATGTGTTGTATATGGGAGACGATATCCCTGATTTTCATGTAATGAAATTAGTTGGACTTCCTACTTGTCCTCAAGACGCAAGTCCAGAAATCAAAAATATCTGCCGATACATTTCACACGTAAAAGGCGGACGTGGCGCTGCCAGAGACGTTATCGAACAAGTAATGAAAGTGCAAGGAAAATGGATGGAATACTTTAACGGACAACATGATTAAAGTTTTCAGTCGCAGTCACAGTTTTCAGTTACAATAAAAAACTTAGCCCCTTAGTATCTCAGAACCTTAGAAAAAATGAAATTCCTCAAACTTATTCGTTATAAAAACCTTTTAATGCTCGCTTTTATGCAGCTGCTTTTTCGTTATGCCTTTTTAAAACAGCAGGAAGTTCCGCTGGCACTATCTGATTGGCAATACGGATTGCTTGTTCTAAGCACTGTTTTGTTGGCTGCAGCGGGTTATGTTATCAATAACATTTACGATGTAGGAACCGACAGCATCAACAAACCAAATGATGTTGTTGTCGGAAAAGGAATTACAGAAACTGCGGCTTATAACATTTATATAGGTTTGAATATTTCTGGAGTGGCAATTGGTTTTATTCTCTCGAATATTATCATGAGACCAACTTTTGCTTCGCTTTTCATTTTAATCGCATCGCTGCTGTATTTTTATGCGACAACGCTAAAACAAATTATGATTTTAGGCAATTTTGTTGTGGCATTGCTTTTGGCTGTGAGTGTCTTAATTATTGGTGTTTTTGATCTTTTTCCGGCTACTACGAGTGAAAATCAGGCGCAAATGGCAAGCTTATTCTCTATTTTGACTGATTATGCGCTATTTGCTTTTATGATCAATTTTATTCGTGAAATTGTAAAAGATATTGAAGATGTAAATGGCGATTACAATATAGGAATGAATACGCTTCCAGTAGCAATTGGAGTAAGCCGAGCAGCTAAAATAGCTTTAGGTTTTGCTATTATTGCGTTTATTCTTTCTGGGCTTTACTGCAATACATATTTCATGCAAAATAAGCTTTATATGGCTGTATTTTATGCTTTTGCGACAGTTTTAGCGCCTTTACTATATTTTATCGTAAAAATATTTAGTGCAAAATCTCAAAATGATTTTCATCATTTAAGCACTATTCTAAAGCTTATTTTATTCTTCGGAATTTTATCAATCTTAGTTATTGCCTTAAACATTCAGTACAATGCTTAAAGAAAAATTAAAAAAATATAAAATCATATTAGCTTCAGGTTCGCCTCGCAGACAGCAGTTTTTTAAGGATTTAGATCTAGATTTTGAAATTCGTTTAAAAGACGTTGAAGAAATTTATCCGCCAGAACTAAAAGCGGAAGAAATTACCGATTATCTCGCTGAACTAAAAGCAAATGCTTTCGAAGGTGAATTGAAAGAAAATGAAATTTTAGTAACAAGCGATACTATTGTTTGGCATCAGAATAAAGCTTTAGGAAAGCCAAAAAATGCTGAAGACGCTTTTACAATGATAAAATCAATGTCTAATGCAACACATGAAGTAATTACCTCAGTTTGTTTTAAAACTGCAGACGCCTCTACTCTTTTGCATGACGTTACCAAAGTAACTTTTAAAGATTTGTCAGACGAAGCTATTTTATATTATATCGAAAACTACAAACCTTATGATAAAGCTGGTGCATATGGTATACAAGAATGGTTTGGTTTTATGGCAGTTGCAAAAGTAGAAGGCTCTTATACCAATGTAATGGGACTTCCGACAGCCAAAGTTTACGAATTTTTGACTACATTAGTGTAAAAATTTATTTATGTTTTCTTTTAAAGAGTATAGCCGAGAAATTATAGCCACAATCATTCTTATTGGTGTTTTGATTGTATTACGAATAGTAATTGCTAAACTAATAAAGCAATTTGCAGCTACAAGCCAATTATTTGAACATCGCACCAATTTGGTTATTAAGTATATTAATATTTTAATGAATATACTTCTTGTAACCATTTTGATTATAATCTGGGGAGTTCAGACAGAAGATATTTTTATTACCATCTCTTCTATTGCCACTGTAATTGGAGTTGCCATGTTTGCCCAATGGTCTATTCTAAGTAATATTACTTCTGGAATGGTTTTATTTTTCTCTTTTCCTTTTAGAATTGGAGATACCATTAAAATTCATGACAAAGATTTTCCGATCGAAGCCGAAATTGAAGACATTAATACTTTTCACATAAGTTTAAAAACAAAAGAAGGAGAAAAAATTGTTTTTCCAAATAATTTATTGCTTCAAAAAGGAATTTCTATTATTCCTGCAAAGTATGAAGAGCGAGAGTTTTTTGACTAAAATATGATGGGAATTTTATAACGGGCACGAGAAAAGCTAGAACGCAAAAAGACAAATAAATCGTAATATTTGTTATATAAATTCAGCTAAATAAAAATAAAAATGACTCGGCCCATAACATTACCATTTTATGCAAAACTTTCTTTTATTCTTGTAATTTTAATTTGTTTTGCATTCATTTTTTGCATCGGAAAAGACATTCTCACACCTGTTTTAATGGCATTTTTATTTGCTGTTTTACTGCTTCCTATTTTTACTTTTTTAAACACAAAATGTAAATTTCCGAGACACCTCGCAGCATTCATTTGCTTAGTCCTTTTCATATCCTGCATTGTTGGAATTTTAGTTTTCATTTCCTATCAAGTCACTTACATAGCAAATGATTTTGAAACTATAAAGAAAAATGCAAACTCTTTTATTGTCGAAATCCATAAATTTATCAGAGAAAATTTTCAGGTAAGCATTGGTGAACAGAAAAAATACCTGGATTCTGTTACAAAAGATTCTGTCAAAACGGGTCAGGCTCAACTGGGATCTTTTATAATTTCTATGAGTGATGTCCTTTTAGACACTACTATTATGATTATTTATACTTTCCTATTTCTAATTTACAAAGAGCATTTTAAACTGTTTTTTGCCAAATTAATCAAACAGGAAAATCATGCTGTTCTACAAGATATTTTGTCTCAAATAAAAGTTTCCATCAATAATTATATCGTAAGCTTAATTATGGAAATGATTGTTGTCTCGGTCTTGACAAGCTTAGGATTATGGATTATTGGTGTAAAATATTTTATTCTGCTTGGACTAATTACAGGTCTTCTAAACCTGATTCCTTATATTGGAATTTTTATTGCTGGAATTATTTCTGTTTTGGCTTCATTGACAGGATCTGGAGAAATTTCAGTAATTCTAGGAATCCTGATTGTAAATATTATTGTTCAGTTTATTGACAACAATCTGCTTGTGCCTTTAATTATAAACTCTAAGGTAGAAATAAACGCCTTTGTTTCTATTATGGGAATTATTGTGGGAGGTGCGGCCGCCGGAATAGCTGGAATGTTTCTAGCGATTCCGCTTTTGGCAATTTTGAAAATCATTTTCGATCGAATTGACTCTCTTTCTGCTTGGGGTTATCTAATGGGAAATCATGTTCCAAGGAAATTTGTCTGGAGAAAACGAAAAATTACAACAGAAAATTAAAAATAACGTTATGCTAGCATAACATTTATATATTCCTTATATTCATAAAACTTAAAACTATTAGAAGAAAACTACTGAATGTCTTTATACAAAAAAATACTATTTTTTATTTTGCTGTGCTTTTGCTTACAAAGCGGATATGCTCAGGTAGAACAAAGTAAAAAAGAGCCAAAACCGCAAAAAGACACCACAGAAATCTATACAAAAATTAGAAACTATTCTAAAAAAAATAAGTTTACGCAAACCATGCATAAACTATTTTTTCGATCCAAAAAACCAAGAAAAAAAGACGAATTACTTGTTCCTATTGATTCTACTAATTATGAAGGAAAAATTATTCGAAAAATCAATATTATCACTTTAGATCCTTTTGGGCATTCTGTTGCCGATACCACACAAATGCCTAAAAACTGGGGAGAAAGAATGGGTAATCGACTTCACTTAAAAACCAAAAAAATTGCTATTTATAATTTATTGCTTTTTAAGAAAAACACGCCTTACAATACCTATAAGGTTCTCGAGAGTGAACGTTTGATTCGTGCACAACGATATGTTACAGCCGTTAGAATTTCCAATCAAAGTGTTGGTCAAGCTTCAGATTCTGTAGATGTTACCATTCGCGTGTTAGATTCATGGAGTACTATTCCAAGATTTTCGATTTCTAGCAGCCAGATGTCAATCGGCTTTAAAGAAAAAGACTTTTTTGGAACTGGGCAGCAATTAGAATATCGTTTTACCAATCGTTTTGATGATGGACGAAATGCTAATGAAGCAACCTATACAGTTCCAAATATTAAAAATACTTACATCGGTACGGTATTTCACTACAATATGGATTTGGACAATAATTATATTAAAAGTATAAATATTGAACGAGACTTCTACTCTCCTTTGACTAAATGGGCAGGTGGATTTTATATTGATGAAAGTTTTAGAAAAGACACGCTGCAAGCACCCGATTTGACATTTGCCTATCAGCCAAAAAAATATACTTCGCAAGACGTTTGGGCTGGGTATGCTTTTAAAATGTTTGAAGACCAGAATAAAGCGATAACAAATTTAATTACAACAGCTCGTTTTCTCAATGTAAATTACAGTGAAACACCTTCCGAGATTTATGATCCTGACCATTTTTATTCTTCTGAAAAACTAATTCTCAGCGGAATTGGATTGAATACTCGTAAATTTATAAAAGACAGCTATATTTTTAGAAATGGACAAACAGAGGACGTTCCAATAGGACGTATTTATGGTGTAACATTTGGATATCAGTACAAGAATACTTTCTGGCGACCTTATGTTGGCGCACAGTTTTCTTTTGGAAATTATTACCGTTTAGGTTTTCTGAGTATGAATTTTGAAGCAGGAACTTTTTTTCATCAATCTAAAACCTATCAAACTTCATTTTTGTTTGAATCCAATTATTTTACAAAACTATTCAGTATCGGAAATTGGAAGCTTAGACAATTCGTAAATCCGAAAGTAGTAATTGGAATAAATAGAGATGATATAATTGGGGATCAGCTGAATATAAACGAAGAAAACGGAATTCCGGGATTCAATAGTTATTTGTACGGAACCAGTAAAGCCGTTTTATCCTTGCAGACGCAAACATATTCTCCGCATTCCTTGTTGGGATTCCGTATAAACCCATTTTTTAATTATTCTATTGCGGTATTAGGAAGTCCAGAAATGGCAATGACAAAAAGCAAACCCTATTCTAAACTTACTGTAGGATTATTAATTAGCAATGACTACTTGGTTTTCAGTTCATTCCAGCTTTCATTGTCTTATTACCCAAGCATTCCCCAACAGGGAGATAATGTATTCAAAACAAATACTTTTGAAACTACCGATTATGGACTCCAAAGTTTTGAGTTAGCAAAACCTAGAGTAGTCAATTACAAGTAATTTTTTATTTTTTTTTAAGAAATTTCAAAAAAGGGTAAAACCACTTATTACCAACATTTTAAAACCTTTTATACACTTTATATATTCGATGAAATGCATTTTTATTCGACAAAATACATCTCTTTATTTTTTTTGGCACAGTATGTGAATATCCCTATTCAAGATTAACATTTAAAAAAAACAAAAAAGATGAAAACGATAAAATTAGCAATCGCCGGATTATTTCTAATGGTTGCAAACGCCACACAAGCCCAAGTATCGATAAACGTAAATATTGGAAATCCACCAGCTTGGGGTCCAGTGGGATATACAGAAATGGAATACTATTATCTGCCAGATATTGAAGCTTACTATGATGTTCGTGCTGCTCAATTTATCTATTTCGGAGGAGGAAGATGGGTAAGAACAACTTACTTGCCTAGACAATATAGAAACTATGATTTGTATGGAGGTTATAAAGTAGTTTTGACAGATTATCATGGTAGAACTCCTTATACTTACTTTGATCGTCATAAAGTAAAATATTACAGAGGATATCATGGAGCGCCACAAAGACCATACAGACCAAGACCTGTGTATGGCTACAACGATCGTAGAGACTACAAACACTACGACAAACATGATAAACACTACAATAAACACCATGACAAACACGATCGTCATGACCACGATGATGATCACGACCACGATCATGGACATGGAAGAAGATAAATGCTAAATTATTAGCAATCAGCTTAAGAGAGTATCAATAAAATGATGCTCTCTTTTTTTATGCCATTTTAGCTTTGAAGTTTTGTTAAAATTTTGTAATTTGTATATAAATCACTGTAAAAAAGATTGTTTTAGTAAAATTAACCTTTGTTTAATGTGATTATGATTTATATTTGCGCCGAATTTTAAAATCCAAAAAAGAAATTTATGAAAAAGAATGTTTATTTGCTTTCATTTTTAGCAATGTCACTGTTAATAGGATGTGATGATAACAATGACAACAAAAACGATGGACAATCGTCAAATAACATTACTATTACCTCAGATCAATCTACTTTAAATCAAAGACTTGACCTAACTAATTCAGGGGTAATTTCGATCGAAAATGGATCTTTGACAGGAAAATCTGTAGAGACTGCCAACACTTCATTTCCTTTAGTTCAAATTGCTGAAGTTAAACCTCCAGTTGATGCTAATGGGAAAACACTTCAAGCAAGCCATGTTGCGGTTAACGGAAATTATGCTTATGTTTCCTATATTATGAGAGGCGATGTGTACTCTGGAGCTATTGATGTAATTGATGTTTCAGATCCTTACAAACCAAAATTGGTTAGATCAGCTTTGATTCCTAATACAGATATTACATCTCTTACTTTCTCTGGTTCAAATTTAATTATAGGAGCAGCAAAAGATGTAGATAAAGATCCGCTTCTGAATACTAATCCAGCGATAGTGCTTAATATGGAGTTAAGCTCTGGACTACTTACAGATAAATTCAAAACAAATTATCTAGAGAATAGAGTTACAACAGACGTTGCTGCTAATACTTCTAATTACTTTGCTGTAACTGGAGACAATGGAAGCTTATTTAAACTAAGCAGTTCTACAAAAGAAATTACAGGAAAAGCTGCTGTAGCCGATTTACGTTCGATTGCCTTAACAAGTGACAAAGTTGTGACTTTAAGCGGTACAAAAGGTGTTAATGTTTACAATCAGTCAACACTTGCTTTACAAAAAAGCTTTAAAACATCTTCTGATGTTAGCGGCGCAAAAAGAACAATGGATATTGACGGAACAAAACTTTTTGTTTCTGAAGGTCCAAACGGTCTTGGCGTATATGATATCAACAGCGGATCTAAATTGCAGAGTATTGCAATTGCGACAGCTGGAGAAGATAATGTAACAAATGCCGTTTCTTTTAATGATGGTTATGCTTTTGTTGCAAACGGTGCTCTAGGCTTAAACGTTTATCAATCTGCAACGCAACTTAACTTAATGGGGTCTGTCGGAATTACTGGCTCATCAAACTATGTAAAATCAAGCGGTAATTATATTTATGTGGCAAGCGGTACAGGCGGTTTGAAAATCATTAAAATGGAAAAACCAAATACTACTTTTGCAAACTGTACCTCTTATATCGTATACAACCAAGGTAGAGATCTGATTTTAAACTCAAACGACATAAAATCATACCAAGGAGCAACTGCTATTAATTCGGCAATTATTAACTCTGGTGCTGTTTTAACACATTGCGGTTCAATAGCTATTCTTAATAACTTGACATTAAATAGTGGTGGCACTTTCAATATGACTGGAAGTTTATCTCAAGGAAAATACCAACAATCTAATCCAACAGAGTTAATTATCAATAATAATGCTCTTTTGCAAGTTGAAGGTTCTGTTGTAATCTGGGGAGATTTAAGATTAAACAGCGGTGCTAAGATTAATTTCATTGGTAATAACTCTTCTATAACAATCTACGGAAAAGTTACAAAAGGAAGTAATGTTACAATTACAGGAACTTACAAAGACACCGAAAACAAATTGAAATAAATTCTCAAAATACTTCTATAAAAGCTGTTAGATTAGTTTCTAACAGCTTTTTTTTATTTTATCAATTTAAAGAAAGGTATAATTATTGAGCGTTAACAATTCATTTAAATAATCTTACATAAAATAATTACTATTTTTGGAATAATTTCAAAAAAACACCTAACATTTACCATGCGAAAAATACAGATTTATATCTTTCTTTTATTTTTTATCGGTTTTCAGGTTTCGTTTGCACAGCAGCCACAAAAGCCAAATTCAGTTGAAATTTACAATCAAATCAAAAAGCTAAACTTTTTAGGTTCTGTATTGTACGTTGCCGCACATCCTGATGATGAAAATACCAGAATGATTTCGTATTTGGCCAATGATATGAATGCTAGAACAGGCTATTTGTCATTGACTCGCGGTGATGGAGGACAAAATTTAATTGGGCCACAATTACGCGAATTGCTAGGCGTTATTAGAACTCAAGAATTAATTGAAGCTAGAAAAATAGATGGTGGAGAACAGTTTTTCTCAAGAGCGAATGATTTTGGTTTTTCTAAAAATCCAGACGAAACTTTAGATATTTGGGATAAAGAAAAAGTCCTTGCCGATGTGGTTTGGACAATACGAAAATTCCAGCCAGACATTATCATCAATCGTTTTGATCACCGTTCGCCAGGTACAACTCACGGGCATCATACATCTTCTGCGATGCTAAGTGTTGAAAGTTTCAAATTGACAAATGATCCTAAAATTTATCCTGAACAATTAAAATACGTTACGCCATGGCAGGTAAAACGTCAATTCTTTAATCCGTCTTGGTGGTTCTACGGAAGCCAAGAAAAATTTGATGCCGCTAATAAATCTAAATTTACAAAGCTAGAAACAGGTGTTTACTACACAGGAATCGGAAAATCAAACCAAGAAATCGCAGCTTTAAGCCGAAGCCGTCATCAATCGCAAGGTTTTGGAAGCACAGGTGTTCGCGGGGAAGAAACCGAATACTTAGAACTGATAAATGGTGAAACGCCAAAAGAACGCGATAATTTATTTGACGGAATTGATACAAGCTGGAACCGTGTTAAAAACGGAAAACCTGTTGGAGATTTAATTGCTGCAATTATTTCAAAATACGATTTCAGCCATCCTGCTGCAAGTATTCCAGATTTAGTTAAAGCATATGCCATGATTCAAGCTTTAGACGATACACATTGGAAAGAGATTAAATCGGCAGCTATAAAAAACATTATTGCCTCTTGTTCAGGTTTATATCTTGAAGCTGTTGCCAGTGAACAAGAAGCGACTCCTGGAAGCACTATTAAACTAAGTCTTGAAGCTATTAACAGATGTTCTGTGGGAATGGAATTAATGAGTGTAACTACACTTCCAAACAATCAGACTACAGCTCAGAATATTGTTTTAAAAAATAATAATGACAATAAAATCAACCTGCAATTACAGCTTCCAAGCAATATTGATTACACGCAGCCATATTGGCTAAAAGAAAAAGCTACAGTTGGAATGTACACGGTTTCTAACCAAGAAAACATTGGCATTCCAGATATTATAAGAGACACGAAAGTAATTTTTAATGTAAAAATCAACGATGTCGAAATTCCGTTTGAACGTACTGTAGTCTACAAATATAATGATGGCGTAAAGGGCGAAATGTATAATTTCCTAGATATTGTGCCAGAAGTTACGACTTCAATCTTAGAAAGGGTTTTAATTTTTGGAAATACCAAAAGCAAAATGATTCCAGTAAAAGTTCGTGCTGGAAAAGACGATGTAAAAGGAAATCTGCAATTAGAATTGCCAAAAAGCTGGAATGTTTCTCCAAAAGAAATTCCGTTTGCTTTAGACAAAAAAGGCACAGAACAAATCTTTTACTTTGAAGTAACCCCACCAGTAAATCCAGAAGAAGTTACTGCAAAAAGCGTCGCAATTGTAGACGGAAAGCGCTTTGATAAAGACGAGACAATTATTGACTTTCCTCATATTACCAAACAAATGGTTTTGAAACCTGCTGAATCAAAATGCATTAGAATTGATTTGAAAATTTCTGGAGATGCCGTTGCTTACATTATGGGTGCTGGAGACGAAGTTCCAGAAAGTTTAACACAAATGGGATACAAAGTTTCTGTTTTAAAACCAGAAGAAATTACACCTCAGAAACTAGATTCGTTCAGTACCGTTATTACCGGAATTCGCGCTTACAATACCGTAAATGCTTTGGCAAACAAACAAAACATACTTTTCAATTTTGTAAAAAGCGGAAAAAACATGATCGTTCAGTACAATACAAACGGAAAATTGGTAACTGATAAAATTGCTCCATATCCATTAAAATTATCGAATGATCGTGTGACTGAAGAAAATGCTAAAATTACTTTCTTGGCTCCAAATCATCCTGTTTTAAATACACCAAACAAAATCTCTGAAAAAGATTTTCAAGGCTGGACGCAAGAACAAGGTTTGTATTACCCAAATGAATATGATCCTGCCTTCACTCCTATCATTTCATCACATGACAAAGGAGAATCTGCAAAAGATGGTGCGCTATTGGTCGCTCCTTACGGAAAAGGATATTACATTTACACTGGCTTAAGCTTCTTTAGAGAATTACCTGAAGGCGTTTCGGGAGCCTATCGATTATTATCGAATATTATTTCTCTAAAACAGCCTATTGAAGCGCCAAAACAAGATTTAAAGCAATAAAATATGGAAGCTAAAAAAACAAAAAAATGGAAAAAAAGCTACACCTATGTTTTGGTAGCTAATGCAATTTATATTGCTATCTTTTTCTTAATCATGCAATTATACTCATAACCTATGCAGCTATTTGACTGGATTGTACTTATTGTCACTTTATTATTTATTGTTGGATACGGTTCTTGGAAAACCCGAGGCAGTAAAAACGTTGAGGATTTTATTTTAGGAAATAATGAAACGCCTTGGTATACTGTCGGACTTTCTGTAATGGCGACACAAGCTAGCGCCATTACGTTTTTATCTACACCTGGACAAGCTTATCATGACGGAATGGGTTTTGTGCAGTTTTATTTTGGTCTGCCGATTGCCATGGTTGTCATTTGTTTGACTTTTATTCCGCTATATCATAAAAGTAAAGTCTATACCGCATACGAATTTCTAGAAAGAAGATTTGACGTTAAAACCCGTTCACTTGCAGCAATTTTGTTTTTAGTGCAAAGAGGTTTAGGTACTGGTTTGACCATTTACGCGCCAGCCATCATCTTGTCTGCACTATTAGGGTGGAATCTAACCGTAATGAATATCATTATTGGAGTTATGGTAATTATCTATACTTTTTCTGGCGGTACAAAAGCGGTAAACGTAACCCAAAAACAGCAGATGTTTGTTATTATGTCTGGAATGTTTATTACATTTTTCTTGATTTTACACTATCTCCCAAACGATATGACTTTTAACAGTGCGCTTCATATTGCAGGTGCAAATGATAAAATGAATATTGTTGATTTCTCATTTGATCCTGAAGAAAAGTATACTTTCTGGAGCGGTATTACAGGTGGTTTCTTTCTGGCCCTTGCCTATTTTGGCACAGACCAATCGCAGGTTGGGCGTTATTTATCTGGAAAATCGGTTCGTGAAAGTCAGATGGGTTTAATTATGAATGGATTGCTGAAAGTACCAATGCAGTTCTTTATTCTATTGACTGGAGTCATGGTTTTTGTCTTTTTTCAGTTCAATCCAGTGCCGCTAAATTTTAATCCAAATAATAAAATCGCGATTGAAAAATCGGCTTTTAAGAATGAATATCACGCTTTAGAAGAAAAATTAGTCAAACTTTCAGAAGACAAAAAAGTAATTAATTTATTGTACATCGATCAGCTGAATCAAGATTATGACAATCCAATTTTACGTAAAGAATTGGTTGCATTGTCCAATAAAGAAAAAGATCTTCGCGATAAAGCGAAAGAAATTATTTCAAGAGCAGATAGCCATACAGAAACAAATGATAAAGATTATGTGTTTTTTCATTTTATCTTGAACTATTTGCCAAAAGGTCTAATCGGATTATTATTGGCCGTTATCCTTTCGGCAGCCATGTCTTCAACGGCTTCTGGACTAACAGCTTTGGCTTCTACGACAGCAATTGATATTTACAAACGAAATCAGAAAGAAGAAAAATCAGAGAAACATTATTTGCATGTTACTAAGTTTTTCACTCTTTTTTGGGGAGTTATAGCCATACTTTTTGCTTGCGTTGGAACCTTATTTGAAAATTTAATTCAGCTTGTAAATATTATTGGCTCTATCTTTTATGGAACCGTTTTAGGAATCTTCCTTGTAGCTTTTTATACTAAAAGAGTTCAAGCAAAACCAATGTTTATAAGCGCTATTATAAGTCAGCTTACGATTTTTGTGATTTACTATTTTATGGTTTACAATCAGGAAAAATTGGGTTATTTATGGCTTAATTTTATTGGCGCTATCTTGACAATTGTATTAGCGCTTTTATTGCAGTTTTTGTTTTTTAGAGGAAAATCAGATGGTAACGAAGTGATTTTGGAGTAAGATGATTCGAAAAGTCTTTTTGATACTGTCATTTTTTTCATTTTTCTTGGCCGAAAGTCAAAATCAAGACGATTCTAATATAATTGAAGACAATTCAATTTCTACTCAATTGTACACAAAATGCTTTCAAAATTTAAACCAAGGAAATGAGATATTCAAAAAATATCCAACATTAGATTCTTCAATGTTTTGTACGCTTCTTCACTGTTCTTTTCTTTTAGCATACAAAGAGACCGATATACAAATAGTTGCTGAACAAAGACTAATAGGAATTACAACTCAATTATTTAAAGAAGGAAATCCTGTTTACTTAATTAACGGTCTAGAAAGCGGTTCTATAGAAAAAAAGAAAAATGAAAATTTAGAAGATGATAATCATATTGTCTATATCAGTTATGCAGAATGTACTAGTTCTTTTTATTTAAAAAGGGCTGCTGATATTGTAAACAAACAGACACTTTCATTAATTAAACAAGAATCTTCCAAATAAATACTAATGCCCTAGCCCTGATGGAAGCGGCATCCTTTTGTGCCGGGGTTCGGCACAAAAGATATAGCGGACAGCAGGATATAGCTACTTAAAATTCAAATAACTACTTTATTCAATTATAATTCTTCATTTATTGTAAGTAAAAAAGACTATTTTAGTAAGTTGTAAAACTTACCAAAAACGAACCAATTTTAAACTGCAGAAATGAAGATTTCAGACGATTTAGAAAAGCTATTGCCTTTTGGATATCTATTTCTAATTTTAATGGGAATACTAAAGGATAGTATATTTTACTACCAATTCGGAATTAATATATTGAGGTATTCCACAATAATGGACATTCTAATTAGTCCAATTGCTGAATTTACTTCAAATCCGATTATTTTAGGAGCAATCACCATACTTTTTTTAGTTCATTTTTATCTTCCTTCCTTCTTGGCCAAGAATAAAGATTTGGCATTTGTAAAAAGATCATTCGAACTAAAATCAACAGATGAATTGTCTCCAGAAGAAACTAAAAGCTACTATAATGGCATTGCTATAAAATCGCTTGTCATTTTTTTATTATCCTTTTTTTTAGGTTACGGATTCGCAGGAGGCTATTTTACTACGAAAAAGCTAAAAGAAAACAGATTGGATTACAGCTATCAGCTTGATTTTAATGAAGGTGAATCTGAGAATGTTTTTATCATTGGAAATAATAGTTTGTATTATTTCTATTTAGTTAAGGGAGATAATAAAATAAAAATTACCCCTTTAGCATCCATAAAAAACATTGCGCTCAACGAGAACAAAGTGATTGATTAAAATTTTAGTTTCACAAAAAAAATGTCATGAAAGATCAAAGAAGATATAGCAATAAAACCAAAGCTGCTTTCATATTATTAGTCGTAATGCTTATCATTCTGCTTGGTAACTTTAACACACTGCGAAATTCCAAAAACGTAAATGACAATATCAATGCAATTTATAAAGATCGATTGGTGGTGGCACATTATATTTTTCAATACTCAAAGGAACTTCATTTTATAAAAGCTGAAGCTGAAAAATTAAATCTAAGCGACAACATTAAAAAAGATGAAATTATTCATACTCTTGACATTATTCATGATATTGACGATTTGTATGCTAAAACAGTTTTAACAAACAAAGAGAAACAGTATTTTGATGTTTTTTTGCTTTCCTGTAAAGAAATAAATAGGCAAGTTGAAAATAAAAACTGGGATAAAATTTCCATTTCTAGCGAGAAAGCTTTAAAAACATTAGAATCGCTTTCTCAAATCCAGATTGAAGAAGGAAAAGCAAAACTTGCCGCTGCAAATGCAATGTATAACAGAAACAATGCGCTTGGCCAGCTTCAAATTGCTTTACTTATTATTTTAGGAGGAATTACATTTTATTTGTTAATTATAAAGAAAATAAAAAGGACGGTAAAAATTCCTGAACCGCCCTCTATGAATTAAATTTATTATAATTTTCTTTCCTCTTCTTTTATTGAAAGATCATTTATGCTGGCAAACCTTTTTTGCATCAACCCGTTTGAATCAAACTCCCAATTTTCATTTCCATAGGCTCTAAACCAGTTTCCATCAACATCCTGATATTCATACTCAAATCGAACTGCAATTCTATTTTCGGTATGTGCCCAATATTCTTTCTTCAGTTTGTAGTTTTTCTCCTTTTTCCATTTTTGCGTTAAAAACTGTGCAATTTCATTTCTACCATTTACAAACTGATTTCTATTCCTCCACTCGCTGTCAACGGTATAGGCTTTTGAAACTCTTTCAGGATCTTGACTGTTCCAAGCATCTTCTGCTAGTTGAATCTTTTCTATTGCTGTTTCATAAGAGAATGGCGGCAATGGCAATTTCTGTTCCATAATTATAAAATTAAAGTTTGAATAATTTTCTTTGTTTGCTCAATAAGCTTATTTGATTTGAAAAGCTGGCTTTCTATAATGCAGCTCTCAAAAAGCAGATATAGATGATCTGATAATAGACTATCATTTAAAACTTCGGCAAAATAAGTTCGTAAATCGGCTTTATGGCTTTGAATTACTGCTAATATTTTAATATTATCTGATTGAATTTCTGATAAAATATTTAGAAAACTGCAACCCCTAAAATTTTCATTTTTATTCATATAAATTAAGAAATCAAAAGAAGCCAAAATTTTTAGTCTTGTGTCTTCTTCCTTAGCGGTAAATTTTTTCAATTCTTCAAACCAAAACAAATGGCGCTGATTTAAAAAAGCAACGCACAAATCTTCTTTAGATTTAAAATGCTGATAAAAACTTGCTTTTGCGACTTTTGCCTCTTCAATAATTTGATTAATGCCCGTAGCATTATAACCTTGTGTATGGAATAGACTAAATGTTTTTTCTAATATTCTTTCTTTCGGCGACATCCCATTATAATTTATATCTGCAAATATATAAATAATCTATAAAATAAACAGACCAGTCTGTCTATTTTAACATCTAAAAAAAATTCCAAAACTCGAAAGTCCTGGAATTTGAAAATTTATATACTGAAAATTTAAAAGCTTATCTGCTCCATTCAGCAATACTGTCTTTGTTCAATTTTACGTAATCAGCGTTGTTTGCAGCTTCAGCAGATGCTAAAGAAGCCTTTGCCGTTTCGATTGCGCCTTTTTTATCACCTTGTTTGGCTTGGATCAATGCTTTTAATCTTGACACATAATATGGCTTGTCTGAACTCATATCAAGAGCTTTGTCAACATAATTTCTAGCCGTTTCAATATTTCCATTTGATTGGAATAAATATTGAGATGCTGCAAAATAATCGTTCCAGCTCGGACCAGACAAAGCTTTATCGATACTTGCTGTTGCAATTTTAGCAGTTGGAACTTCAAACTTTAAAGCAACATGAGAGTTTTCCCAAGCAATGTCGATATAACCAAAATTTGGGTCTAAACCATTGATTCCGATTGTAAATGTTTCTACAGGAGTTGGTAACGCTTCTTCTTTAACTGTAGTTTTTAAAGCTACATAAGAATCGCTCCAGTTTTCTGGCAATCCCCAGTTGTCTGTAGAAAGGTAGAAAATAATATCCCAGCTTTCGATTCTAGGAACTGTGTAAATTGCATATTTTCCTTTCTTTAGCGTTTTTCCGTCAATTACAACATCGTCGCTAAAATTGATAATAGTGTTTTCGTTAGCTCCAGTTCTCCATAATTTTCCAAACGGAACTAAATTTCCGAACACAGCTCTTCCTCTTGCTCCCGGTCTTGAATACGTAACTTCAACATCGGTTAAACCAACAGTCTGTTTAATATATCCTTTTGGACTTGCTTGCGGTGTTTTTACTTGTGCTTCTGATGCTAATGGTCCTAAGATCAGGGCTAAAGCAATAAGTAGTTTTTTCATTATTTTAAGTTTTATTTTTATTCAAATTTACAAATTCAATTAGGGAACAAATGTTAAATTTTATATAATTCAACCCTTTAGCTGTGATATTTTTTCAGCATTTAATTCGTTAAAATGTTCTATAACTAAATCAGCCTCAGACAAATCTTGAAGATGCGAATGCTCACTCTTATAACCAATGCAGTAAATTCCTGCACCTTTTGCTGCTTTTATGCCATTGGTGCTATCTTCAATAATAATACATTCTTCTTTTGGCGCTATAGAAAGAGAAGCTGCATGAATAAATATTGCTGGATTTGGTTTTGATTGCGGAAAATCTTCACCGCTTACAATATGTGTAAAATATTGATGCAGATTAAATCTTGTAAAAACGCGATCAATAGTAACTTTTGAAGCCGATGAAGCCAAAATTAATTGTATTCCGTTGTTGTACAAATCTTTAATCAAATCTTCGACACCATCTAAAAGAAATAAATCTTCCTTAGTGTCAAAAGCATCATTAAAAATTGTTCTTTTTCTCTGAATTAAATCTTCAACTTCCTGTTCTACCGTTGGGAAATAGCTTTTTAAAGTCTGAAATGTATTTCGAGTTGAAAATCCTGTAAATGTGGTATACATTTCTTCAGGAACTTCGATATTCAATTCTGAAAATTGTAAATAATAGGCATAACGATGAACAGGTTCTGTGTCAACAATTACGCCGTCCATATCAAAAATTACTGTTTTAATCATTTTTTTAAAGTTTCTGAGATTCTAAGATTCTAAGATTTCTCTCTAGTGTATTTAACTTTGTCAAAGTTTTAAACTTTGACAAAGTTGCTTTACGTTTTATTTATAAGTTCAAAGGAATTAAGATTCAGCGTTTCAGAAAAAAAACTTAGCAACTTAGAATCTTAGCGTCTTAGTATCTTATTTGCTCAACAAATATCTAATCACTGTTTCTGCGGCGTGCAAGCCAAATAATCCTGGCATATAGCTGTTTGTTCCGTAAAACGATTTTTTAAAGTTTTTACCGTCTGTTAATTTTAAGCTTTTTTCGTCTTGAATTTCAGAAGAGAAAACCACTTTTAGTTTATTAATTTTTACTTCTTTTAAACGCTTACGAACTGTTTTGGAGAAATAGCAGTTAATTGTTTTTGAAATATCCGCTACTTTCACTTTTGATGCTAGCATTTTTCCGCCAGCTCCCATACTGCTGATGATTTTTACTCTTTTGCGTTTTGCGGCAATAATCAGATTTAATTTTGGAGTAATACTGTCAATGCAATCCAAAACATAATCAAATTCTGGAGAAACAATCTCAAAAGCACGTTCTGGAGAAAGAAATTCCTGAACACGAGTTAGATTTAATTCCGGATTAATATCCATCAGACGATCGCCTACAATTTTAATTTTTGGCTGACCAACTGTTGAATGCAAAGCTGGCAATTGACGGTTAATATTGGTAATATCCACAACGTCTCCATCTACAATTGTCATGTTCCCTACTCCTGCTCTCGCTAAAAATTCAGCGGCAAAAGATCCAACTCCTCCTAGTCCAACGACTAAAACATTAGACTTTTGTAAATTTTCTAATCCTTCTTTAGTAAACAAAAGCTCAGCTCTTTCTGTCCATTCTGCCATTATATTCTATTTTGTTGTTTTATTTTTTATTCTTTTTGTTTCAAGTTTCATGTTTCAAGTTTCATGTTTCAAGTTTCATGTTTCATGTTTCATGTTTTTTACTGTTGTCACCCTGAGCGGAGTCGAAGGGCGTTCCAATTGGTCTTGGCTTCGACTTCGCTCAGCCTGACAAATCACATTATACTACCTAAATACACTTTTATAATTACTTGAAATAACCTCTTCTAATTCAATTAAATTTAGTCCTTTATATTCAGAAGCCAAATTGTAAACTTCTTTGATTGATTCTTCAATAGTATCTGTTTCTAAGAAAAAACGATCATTTGGGACATTTTGAAAAACCGATTTCAAATCAGGATTTTTCAATAAGTATTTTCCAAATGAAAGATAAAATCCAGCCACGATTAATTGTTCTGCCAATTGATTATTTTTTGAAAAACCATGAATTAGCATTGGAACATTTATCTTCATTTTTTTCTTAATCGCCATGACTTCCTGAAAAGCGGCAACGCAATGAATTACTACAGGTTTTTTATATTTTTCTGCTAATTCCAATTGCTTTTCAAAAACAGAAACTTGCAAATCAAACGGAACTTCTATTCTTTTATCCAAACCGCATTCGCCTATTGCCAGACAATTTTTGGTTTGCAGTTTTTCCTCTATAGTTTTCAAATCTTCATTAAGCCTATTTTCATCAATATACCATGGATGAATTCCTATCGAATAAAATGGAATTGACGCATCAAAATCTTTTGGATATTGATTAACCAATTCTAAAACATCTGATTGATTGGTAAATTGATGGGTATGAAGATTAAAATATTGCATTAATGAAAAGTCTTTACACCCGCTTTGATTTCAATTTTCAGATCATTTTCCTGCGGCACAAGCGGACAAGAATATTTGTAGTTATAAGCGCAATACGGATTATAAGCCTGATTGAAATCGACAGCTATCGTATTTCCTTTCGGAATTTCTAAATCAATATAACGCCCGCCGATATAACTTTCTTTACCAGTTGTTAAATCTGAAAAAGGCAAGAATAAATGATTCTTATATTTTTCCTGAACTATAAGATCCAAACTTTGATAAACAGCAAGCTGAAAAGGTTTTCCGTTGATTTTAAAATTTAAAGTTCCATACTTTATATACTTTGGAGTGCGAGTTCCAGAAGTTTTCATTTCAAAAACTTTTCCTCCTTTGGCTTTTACCAAAGTTGCATTCACAAAATAAGTTTCAGAAATAGGAAAAAAATCTAAGCTTTTAAAAGTTTTTAAATCTTCAGCCATCAACGGACTTGTCTTAGGATCAGCATATTCGGAGTTGATTTTCTTTTGAAACTTCTGAGCATCAGTTTTACTAAACTTTTTTTGTGCAAAGCCAAAATTAAATACCAACAATAAAGCTAGGGCGTTTATAGTTTTCATCTTAGAAATTTTCTGCAAAAATAGTTCAAAAGTAACAAAACAACAACCACTTAACGAGACAAAGTTTCCTAACTTTGTTACGATAATCTATCACTCAAAATGCTTAAAAACGCCTTAACCCACTACATTAACAACTTCAGAGGTTTTACCAGAGAAGTTTGGATTCTTGCCATTATCACTTTTATTAACCGTGCCGGGACAATGGTTCTTCCTTTTTTATCTAAATATTTAAAAGAAGACCTTCACTTTTCGTACAATCAAGTTGGATGGATTATGGTTGCTTTTGGTTTTGGATCAATGTTGGGTTCGTGGCTTGGAGGTAAACTATCAGATAAAATAGGGTTCTATAAAATCATGATTTTTAGCTTATTTACAAGCGGTATTTCTCTTTTCTTTGTACAATATATCACTACTTTTTGGACACTTTGCGTTGCCATGTTTGTACTTATGACAATTGCAGACATGTTCAGACCTGCTATGTTTGTTTCTCTTGGAGCTTATGCTAAACCAGAAAATAGAACTCGTGCCCTAACACTTGTACGTCTTGCAGTAAATTTAGGTTTTGCAGCAGGGCCAGCTCTTGGAGGTTTAATTATTATGGGAATGGGATATTCAGGCTTGTTTTGGGTTGATGGTGCTTCTTGTATTATTTCGATCTCTATTTTCGCTCTGCTAGTAAAAGAAAAGAAAAAAGCCACACACGACGATAAAGCAGAAAGCGCTACCGATGTAAAATCGGTTTTTCATGATAAAATATTTTGGGTTTTCTTATTCGTAAGTTTTATTACGGCTATGATTTTCTTCCAGTTATTTACTACTCTACCTTTATATCATAACGAAAAATTTGGCTTAAGCGAATTCCAAACAGGTCTTTTAATGACTTTAAACGGTCTATTGATCTTCTCTCTAGAAATGCCAACAGTTGGATTCTTAGAGCGAAAAGCTTTTCCTAAAATTAGAATTATAATAGTTGGCTCTTTTGTAATGGCTTCCAGTTTCTTTTTGCTTCTTATTAATTTCTGGGCAGGAATATTGGTTGTTAGTATGGTTTGCATTTCTATTGGTGAAGTTCTTACTTTTCCGTTTTCCAATGCATTTGCGCTAAGTCGTGCACCGCGCGGACAAGAAGGACGATACATGGCACTTTATACCATGAGTTTTAGTCTTGCTCATATTGTGAGTTCTAAACTTGGCTTCGAGATTATTACCCGATTTGGCTATCAAACCAATTGGCTTTTTATGGCCTGCATTGGTGTTCTTGCAACCGGGTGTTGCATTTGGATTAAAAACGCTTTACTTAACCCAAAAGCTTCCTAAACAACTTTTAACTTTTTAAAACACTATAATTCAATTTATTACCATTAAATTTGAATTGCTTTTTTGCGTCTAAAATCGAAATCAAACTTAATTTTTAGTTAAATAACTATTTTTATAGTTGTGTAACTAAAAAAATAGTTGTAGGTTTGAATTAAAATTAAAGAAGATGCAGAAGTTAACAAACAAAGAAGAAGAAATTATGATGATTTTATGGAAGCTGAAAAAAGCTTTTGTAAAAGAAATTCAAGCTGAAATAACTGAAGACCAGCCACATTACAACACATTATCTACTATTGTGCGTAATCTGGAAGAAAAAGGATATGTTGGGCACAATGCCTTCGGAAACACACATCAATACTTTCCGATTGTACCAATTGAAGATTACAGAAAAGGGTTTATGAAAACCGCAATCGATAATTACTTTAATAGTTCATATAAAAGCATGGTGTCCTTTTTTGCTAAAGAAGAAAAAATTTCAGCAGATGAATTGCGCGAAATTTTATCGATGATCGAAAATAAAAAAGAAGATAAATAATTCTGATTATGGAAGCACTTTTCATCTATATTATCAAATCAAGCAGTTTAATGCTTTTGTTTTATTGCGCATACTATTTCTTACTTCGCAAAGAAACATTCTTTAATAGCAACAGATGGTTTCTTTTGTCTGGTTTAATTGTATCAGCAATTTTACCATTAGTGACTTATACGAAGGTAATATGGATAAATGCGGCTCCACAATTTGATACCGATTTTCAGAATTTCGTATCAAACACATCTCAAGACGAATCTTCGGAGTTTAATTGGAATTATTTCCTTCTTGGGCTCTACGCTTTAGGCCTTTTGATTTTTCTAATAAAATTGGCAATCGATTTTTATAGTTTGAATTCTATTATTAAAGGAAAAAAAATCAAACAGCAAGCCGATTTCAAATTCATAGACATAAACGAAAACATTGCTCCTTTCTCCTATTTTGAATATATCGTGTACAACTCATCACTGTACACAGCTTCAGAATTGGAAAACATAATTGAACACGAAAAAGTGCACAGCGATCAAAATCATACATTCGATGTGTTGATTTCGAGAATATTCAGCATTATTTTCTGGTTTAATCCAATTGTTTGGTTTTACAAAAAAGCAATAACTCAGAATTTAGAATTTATTGCCGACAGCGAGGCTGCAAAAAAACTTTTAGACAAAAAAGCCTATCAATACACGCTTTTAAAAATAACAACGCACGAAAACTGTGTTGCAATCACTAATCATTTTTATCAATCATTAATCAAAAAACGAATCGTTATGCTAAACAAAAGTCAATCAAAAAAAAGAAATTCTTGGAAGTATTATGCTGTAATCCCAGCTCTTGCAGCATTTGTATTATTATTTCAAATTGAAGTAATTGCAAAAGAAAGACCTCAAACTGTAAAATCAGTTTCAAACGAAATTGAAGCCGTTGATATTTACAAAATTCAAAAAAACACTACAGATTTAGAGCTAAAAAGAATCAAAACGCAATTAAAAATGTTGCACAATGTTGATTTTGAAGTTTCTAGAGTCAAAAGAAACTCAGCAAATCAGCTAACTTCACTTAAAGTTGAAATAGCATATGAAAACCAAAAATCTCAATCTATCCAAACAGGCGGAAAAGTTGCCATTAAAGATTTCGGGATAGTTGTTGTTTCTGGAAAAAATGGCACAAAAAGAACTGGCATTAAAACCTATGATGAAAGAAGCGCTGTAAGTCAAAAAGTTGCTTTAAATGAAAAGGCAAACCATTCTGAAGTTAAAAACACAATTACTAATACAGAAACCAATGTTAACACTAATTCTACTACTAGTACAAAAATTAACAGTGATACTAATACAAATATTAGCACTACTGTAATCGTAAACAAAGACGGCAACACTAAAGTTATTGCAAGCAATGGCGCGACCGTTGCTGTATCAAGTGATGCAAAAACAAATATTAAAGTAGGCCATCCGCTTGTAATTGTAGATGGAGAAGAAATGCCTTCTAGCTTTGATTATAATAGTATTAAGCCAACTGATATCGAATCTGTACATGTTTTCAAACCAGAGAATGCAGTTATCGAATATGGTGATAAAGGTTCAAATGGAGTAATCGAAATCTATACTAAAAAATAAAACCTTTCTAATTTTTAAATAGAAAAGAAATGCAAAAACTAACCAACAAAGAAGAAGAAATCATGCATATTTTATGGAAGCTGAAAAAGGCTTTTGTAAAAGAAATCCAAGCAGAGATTTTAGAAGATCAGCCACATTACAACACTTTGTCAACCATTGTCCGTAATTTGGAAGAGAAAGGTTATGTGAAGCATAATGCTTTTGGAAATACGCATCAGTATTATCCAGCTGTAAGCATCGAAGATTATAGAAAAGGTTTCATGAGTACTGCTATTGATAATTATTTCAATAGTTCTTATAAAAGCATGGTTTCATTCTTTGCCAAAGAAGAAAAAATTTCGGCAGACGAATTACGTGAAATCTTAGATATGATCGAAAATCCAAAAGAAGGTAAATAATCAAAATAGTATGGAAGCACTTTTCATTTTTATCCTAAAATCAAGCGGGTTATTAGCAATGTTTTATTTTGCTTATATTTTTTTACTTCGCAAAGAGACTTTTTTCAACAGCAGCCGCTGGTTTCTTATTGCTGGTTTAATTACTTCTGTTTTACTGCCTTTTGTAGTTTACACCAAAGTGATTTGGATTGAAGCACCACCTGCGCATACTCCTGCTCCAATTATAACAACTACGGAAAATGCTGTAAAAAACATTTCGACTTCAAGTCAAGATGCCATTGTTTACACGCCTCAATATAAACCAACAGCCGTTACGGTTGTTGAGGAGGAAAATTTCGAAATCAATTGGAGTCTAGTCCTTGCTGTAGTGTACGGAATTGGTTTCTTAGCATTCCTAATCAAATTTGCTTTTGATTTTTACAGCTTAAACTCTGTTTTGAAAGGAAAGAAAATTGAACAGCAAAATGATTTTAAATTCATTGACGTAGATGAAAACATTGCGCCTTTCTCCTATTTCGATTACATTGTATATAACTCATCACTATATACAGCTGCAGAATTGGAGAATATTCTGGAACATGAAAAAGTGCACAGCGATCAAAAACACACAGTCGATGTTTTGATTTCGAGAATCTTCTGTATCCTATTTTGGTTCAATCCAATTGTTTGGCTTTACAAAAAAGCAATTTTGCAAAATCTCGAATTTATTGCTGATAGCGAGGCCTCTAAAAAAATTGCAGACAAAAAAGCGTATCAGTACACACTTTTAAAAATCACAACGCATGAAACTTGCGTTGCAATCACCAATCATTTTTATCAATCATTAATCAAAAAACGAATTGTCATGTTAAACAAAAATCAATCAAAGAAAAGAAACTACTGGAAATATTCGGCAGTAATTCCTGCTCTTGGTGCATTTGTTCTTTTATTTCAAATAAAGACCATTGCACAGGAAAAGAAACAAAATGAAGCTGTTGTTCAAAGAGATACTATCAAAGATTCTGATGAAACCATCAAAATAACAAAAAACACAACCGACAAGGAATTAAACGAACTTCCTGGAAAGTTAAAAACAAATCATAATCTTGATGTTGAGATTTCTGATGTGAAAAGAAATACTAAAGAGGAATTAACAGCGATTCAGATCAAAGTAAAATCGGATTCTGGCAAAAAACAAACTATCAAAATTGACGGAGACGAAGCTATAAAAGATTGTGAGCTAGCAATTGGAACAGATGAAAATGGAGCAAAAGCTATTGTTATCAATACTGATAAAAATTTCAGAACACCAATAATTATCAGAAACGAAAAAGTTATTGTTCGTAATGGAGATATAGTTCCTCCAGCACCTCCAACTCCACCTTCATTTCCTTCAGGGCCACTGCCTCCTGCTCCTGCAGTTGACATGTCAAAAATGCCAAAACCTCCAGTTGCTCCTAAAAACCCAAAAGATAAAATTGCTATGGCTAAATTTGAAAAAGACATGGAAGCTTTTGAAAAACAAATGGAAGCATGGGAACCTCAGATGGATGCATATGAGAAACAAATTGAAACTATTATGTCTCAACGTGAAGCCATTTATGAAAAAGAAATGGCGAAGTATGAAATTGCTATGGAAAAATTCAGTGCAAACATGGAAAAATTTAATTATGACTTTAAGTTTAACTTCGGAGATGATTCTAAAGACTATAAAAATAGCATGAAGCAATACGAACAAGACATGAAACAGTATGAGCTTGATATGAAACAGCACGCCAAAGACATGAAGCAACATGCAAAAGACATGAAACAACATGAGAAAGATATGAAGCAGCATGAAAAAGACATGAAAGAAATGGAAAAACAAAATAAAAAAGCATAGTTGCATATATTTTGAAACATAAAAAACCAGTGCTCAAACACTGGTTTTTCTTTTCAAATTTGCCATCAATAAAGCTGGATGAATGGAGGCTCCGAAAAATGCCATAAACTGCGAAACAGATAGAGATAAAAACCTGGTTATCAGAATTTAAATACTTTTACATTTTACTGCCAAAAGACTTTGTTTCAAACACAAAGTCTTTTTTTTATATCTTTGCCGAAACAAATCTACCATGTATAAATTATTAGCTAAACTAAATAAACTACTTTTGCCAAGCTTTACCAAACAAGGTCTGGATATTTCAAAAGCAAAGAAATGGCAAATGGCAATTATTGGTTATCGCGCCTATGTTACAAAAAAAGCATTGGGCAATTAATTTAGAATACATTTTTATTTATCCGACAGAAATAGGCTTTTTAGTATTCTGTCTTATTTTTTTATGAAAAACAGAGAAATCAGTCTGTCTCCTGTTCCAGCAGTATTATTAGCAATTATCAGTGTGCAATTCGGTGCGGCAATTGCAAAGACACTTTTTCCAACAATTGGCTCAGCAGGTACAGCATCAATGCGTATTGGTATTTCGGCAATAATTTTATTATTAGCTTACAGACCAAATTTGAGAACCATAACACCAAAACAATGGAAAGTTGTAATTCCTTATGGTTTATCATTGGGTGCTATGAATTTAATTTACTATCTCGCTATAGAAAGAATTCCAATTGGTTTGGCGGTAACACTAGAATTCGTGGGGCCATTATTGCTTGCAATAGCTGGTTCAAAACGTTTGGTTGATTATTGCTGGGTTTTATTGGCTGCAGTTGGCATTTTATTAATTGCGCCTTGGACAAATGATCGTTTAGATCCTGTCGGAATTATATGCGCTCTTTTGGCTGGGGCTTTTTGGAGTGCTTATATTGTTTTGGGAGGCAAAGTTTCAAAAATAATGAATGATGGAGATGCCGTTACTATAGGAATGTTATTTGCGGCTCTTTTAGTTTTACCTTTTGGTTTCTTTGAAAGCGGATTAAACAATCTTACGCCTAAACTTTTCGGAATGGGTATTGCTCTTGCTCTTTTATCGAGTGCAATTCCGTTTACACTAGAAATGAAAGCATTGGGAAAACTTCCTCCACGTACTTTTAGTATTTTAATGAGCCTAGAACCGGCAGCAGCCTCTATCTGTGCCTTTATTTTTCTGAAAGAAAGTTTAAATTTTTACGAAATTCTAGCTGTAATATGCGTTGTAATTGCTTCCGCAGGAAGTACTTTGACATCAAAAAAATAAATTGAAAAAACCTCAAAAATAAAATTCCAAATTCCATTGTAGCATTTGGAATTTGGAATTTTCAAATTGGAATTTAAGCCATTTATTTTTTAGGAAGCAATACAGCATCTATAACGTGAATAACTCCATTTGATTGATTTACATCAGCAATAGTAACTTTTGCTTTATTTCCGTTCTCGTCACTAATATATAGATCTTTTCCTTTCATCCAAGCTGTTATTGTGCCGCCACTTACCGTTTTAAAAGCCGCTTTTCCTTTGCCTTCTTTAATTGCTTCTGCAATATCAACCGAATTCAGTTTTCCCGAAACAACATGATATGTCAAAATAGTTTGAAGTTGCTTCTTATTTTCGGGTTTTAGTAATGTTTCTACGGTTCCTTTTGGCAATTTATCAAATGCTGCATTTGTTGGGGCAAAAACGGTAAAAAGGCCTTTTCCTTTTAAAGTTTCAACTAAATCGGCCGCTTTTACTGCAGCAACCAATGTTGTGTGATCTTTTGAGTTAACAGCATTTTCAATTATATTTTTATTTGGATACATCGCTGCACCACCCACCATTACTGATTTTTGAGCATTTGATGTAAATGCAAATCCTAAAGCTAAAATTGTTACGGCTAAAAATTTTCTAGTTTTCATATTAAATGATTTTTAAGTTATAAGGTCATTTACGGCGATAAAGTAGTTTTGGTTTTCATTTGAAAATTATTTTCATGTCAAAAAATTCTAATTCTTCCCTAAACTTCTCGTAAACCAAGACATTAAAGTATTCTAATATTTTTACAAAAAAAACATAAATACATCTAATTTTTGTATCGATTTTATTATTAAATTTAAAATCAAAACTTACTAATCATGAGAAATTTGCATCAAAAAATCAGAAGCAGAAAGTTAAGTTCAAAAGTAGATTTAACCGCAATGGTTAGCGTTTGTTTTTTACTGATTGTATTTTTCATGGCTGCTAAGAAACTATTAAAGCCTGAAATAATGAATCTTTCCTTTCCAGAGAACTATGTCTATTTAGAAAATATTGGATGTGTCAAAACTGATCGATTGTATACCATATTGTTAGATAAAAATGGTAAAATAATAACTTATTCAGGTTTGTTGGAATTTCCAATCGAGAAGCCAAAAGAGTTTAATTTTGAAAAAAATGAGATACGGCAAGAAATCTTCCGTAAAAAGAAAGAAGTTCATGATTATATGATCTCCGAAGGAAAACCAACAAGTGAAGTAATCGTTATTATAAAACCGAGTAAAAATTCAAATTATGGAAGCTTAGTAAATATAGTAGATGAAATGAAAATTGCCAATATTGAAAACTATTCTATAGTAAATGATTTTACTATAGAAGAATCAAAATTGTTGGCCTCAAACTAATTCAATTGTGTTACAACTCTAAATCAAAAAGCCTATGAAAAATCTACCTCAGAAAGTCAGAAGCAGAAAGTTAAATTCAAAAGTGGATTTAACTGCAATGGTTAGTGTTTCTTTTCTACTAATTATATTTTTTATGGTTGTTGGGGAATTGTCAAAATCCAAAGGAATGGATCTCGCTTTACCGGAAAAAGATGTATGCAGATGGAGTCATGCATGTATAAAAGCCGATCGGGTCTATACCATATTATTAGACGAGAACGATAAAATAATAACTTATTCTGGAATATTAGAATTTCCAATGGAGACACCAAAGGAATTTAAATCTGGGGAAAATGAAATCAATCAAGAAGTATTCCGTAAAAAGAAAGAAGTTCATAATTATATGATTTCAGTAGGAAAACCAATGAATGGTGTAATTGTAATAATAAAGCCGAGTAAAAAATCAAACTACGGTAATTTAGTAAATATACTCGATCTAATGAAAGTTGCCAATATTGAAACCTATTCAATAGTTGATGAATTTAGTGCAGAAGAATCTAAATTACTAGCTTCAAATTAAATCTAAAGACTATGAAAAATCTACCTCAAAAAGTCAGAAGCAGAAAGTTAAATTCAAAAGTGGATTTAACTGCAATGGTTAGTGTTTCTTTTTTGCTAATTATATTTTTTATGGTTGTTGGAGAATTATCTAAACCTAAAGGAAAAAATTTGGTTCTTCCAGATAATGATGACATTACATGTGGCCCAACTGGTCATATTAAGCCTAATCGCTTGTATACAATTTTACTGGGGGATAATAACAAAATAGTCACTTATTCTGGGATTTTATCCTATCCACTTGAAATTCCTAAAAATTTTGAATTTGGAAAAAAAGGTATTAGAGAGGAAGTTTTCCTTAAAAAGAAACAAATAAAAGAGTATATGATATCTGTAGGGAAACCTAAAAGCGGAATAATTGTGGTTATAAAGCCAAGTTCAAAAAGTAATTTCCAAAATCTAGTTGACATTTTAGACGAAATGAAAATTGCAAAAATTGACACTTATTCTATTGTCGATGAATTTTCTCAAGAAGAATCAAAATTATTAGCTTCAAATTAAATCTAAAGCCTATGAAAAATCTACCTCAAAAAGTCAGAAGCAGAAAGTTAAATTCTAGAGTTGATTTAACCGCTATGGTCAGCGTTTCTTTTTTGCTAATTATATTTTTTATGGTTGTTGGAGAATTGTCGAAACCTAGAGAAATGAAATATGATACTGGGCAAGATAGAGGTTGTTGCGACTGTCCGCCCCGTCATGATGGTGAAAATAGATCGATCACAGTAATACTAGGCGAAAACAATAAATTAATTTATTATATTGGAGTTATCGCAAGTCCAATTAAAAAGCCTAAAACTGTTGCATATGGTAAAAATGGAATTCGAAAAGAACTTACTGCTCGAATCGAATCTTTAAAAAGCTATTATTCTGATTCTAGTAAACTAATGCGAGATCTAGTAGTTATTATTAAACCTACTAAAAAATCAAATTATGGTAATTTGGTAGATATTTTGGATGAAATGAAAATAACTGGAATAACATCATATTATATTGTTCCAGAATTTACCCCAGAGGAATCAAAATTATTAGCATCAAACTAATATCAATAAATATCGTTTTTAAAAACGGGTTCTCGGCTCCATTCTAACTGACAGTCGAGAAATAACTAGAGATTAAAATATTATAAACAAATAAAAAAGTCCCGCATTTCTGTGGGACTTTCTATTTAATTCTTAATAAATTTCATACTCGAGCTTCCTTTATCTGATTTTACTTTTATAAAATAATTACCTGCTCTAAGCCTAGAAATATCAATACTAGAAGTTATTTTTGCATTTGGAACTGCAAGTACTAATTGTCCTAAAACATCATAAATTTCATATGATTGCACTTCAATATTTTGGTTCTGCGAAATATTTAAAAACTGATTTGCCGGATTTGGATATAAACTTAAATATCTCGAGAAATTAAATTCCTCTGTTGATAAAACAGTTTTAAATGTTGAAGTTGCTGTATTAGTCAAAATAGGAAAATTATAATCAAAATAAATATTAGCTTCATTCGTAAACGTATCTCCTACTACTAATGTTGGTTTTGTCTTTATTTTAAAAGCGACATAACCATCATTACTCGCATCGTCAAAAGGCAAATTAATTCCCTCAAAAATAAATTCTACTTTATTTCCTTCTGAAATTTTAGTAACAAAAGGATGACTTGAACTTGTTGGAATTAGCGTTGAAATGTCAAATTTTGATAAATCGATAATGTCTTTTATAACGATATTTTGTGCTTGGTAAGTTCCTGTGTTTTCAAAACGAATCATATAATGCACAAACTCACCTATTAATTCTGAAGTAACAACTGAACCTTCCAAACAGGTTTTGTCATTCGGATCATAAGATCCTACAACTGTTTGATTGAAGACAAATGAATTATCTTTAGGGGTTTTATCTGCATTTGAAGATATTATGGCAGCAGTAAATGTCAAAATATCGCCAATATTTACAGCTGGAGTAGACGTTGGAGCATTTGCTTTAATGGTAAACGAGATTTCTCTGGATTCAAAAGGTTTAATATTTGTAAAATTCCATGATAAATTATTTGTACTCTGAGTATTTACAGATGGATTTGATGCGATAAAATCCAAAACAGAATCATTAAAGCTTAAATTCACTGATCCGGATTGTGCTATATTGCCTTTGTTCTTATAAATAACTTTATATGATGCATCAAATCCAGGTCTTGCAGGAACAGTTTGCAAAACAACCACTTCTAAATCAGGATGTAAACCATTTGGAGTTATGCAAAAATTTTGCTTTAAAGGAGCGGTTTGTACAGGAAAAGAAACATTTACAGAAGTTGGAGAAACAGAGAAATAAGCTGGTTCTTCTAAAACTGGAGTAATCGAATGGTTTCCTTCAGGAAAAGGAATCGAATAATTTCCATTTGCATCAGCTGTTATATTAGTTGTGTTTGTACCATCAGACAGACTGAGCTTAAAATTTGGCATACTCATATCCTGAGTATCACATCCATTATTATCAGAATCAAGTTTATTATTTCCCTCAACTGTATAATATGTACCAACGGGCTTAAAAGAACAATACGAATTTACATTACAATTGCTATAACCATATTCTGCAACCAAAGCCTGAACAGTACTCAGCTGATTTTCATCTGCACAAACATACTTCAGATTAGGATTTGAAGAGAACTTCAAATAGTCTTTTTCCGTACTTCCATTTCTTATCAATAGCAAAGTAAGCTGATTTTGAGAGCAATCAAGGCGATTCAGATTCTTCGAATTACTTAAATCCAAAGTATCAATTTGGTTATTAAAGCACTCAAGACTTTCTAACTTCGTTAACGTGCTTACATTTAGTGATGTCAATTTATTGTAACTGCATTTTAACCCCTTAAGACTAGTCAAACCATCTACATACAATTGTGGTAATGTATTATCACTGCAGTTAAGCCAGACTAACTTCTGCAAACTGCCTAATTTTAATGAAGAAATATTATTTCCGTCACAATACAGTTCCTCTAAATTCATTAGGTTACTTACAGGCAAATCTACAAGTTCATTAGAATAACAGCTTAAATATGTAAGTTTTGTGAGAAGATCTACATTTAATTTTACCAATTTATTGTATTGACAGGATAAATATTTTAGATTATTTAATCCTGATACATTAAATTCTGTCGATTTCAGTACGTTACCTTCACAGCTCAAAGTTTCAAGATTCGTTAAACTACTGACATCTAATGCCGCTAATTGATTTCCTGAACAGCGTAATTTTTTAAGTGCAGTTAATCCTTGCAGGTTCAAAACAGACAATTTATTATTTGTAGCCCAAATTTCAGTCAAAGTAGTTGCCCCAATTAAGCTTAATGTCGCTAGTTTTGGATTTCCTGTACATTGAACATATTTCAAATTAGATAGTCCTTCAGCTATTATCGTGGTTAACTCTGGTAAATTTTCAATTTGCAAATATTGTTTGTTTTGAATATTAGAATAATTTAAATAAACTAATTTCTTTAAAGAATTAAAATCAACATCTGTCATAATTGGATTCTCACTACAATTTAAAAATTGAAGATTGGCAAAACTTTCTAATCCTTGTAATGAAGTGATATTAGAGTTGCTAATATCCAAATAAGTAGCATTTAACGCTTCGCTGATTTCAATTTCCGAATTGGAGTTGGTATTTAAAGGAGATGACAGTAATTTTATTTTAAGATTAAAATCTTGAAAAGAAACAAATTGTGCATTTGTACTATTAAAAAAGCATAAAGCCAAAACAAAAAAGTAGAGTTTTTTCATATGTTGTATTTTCATACAAAAATAACTTTTTAAGATAATAACACAACTTTATTTGTTAAAATATCTTAAATTATAAAGAACTGAATAAAAAAAAGTCCCACATTACTGTGGGACTTTCTATTTTATAAAAAAGCTAAGAATTATTTTTTCTCAGTTTTTTCCATTTTAGCTTTTAAAGCAGCTAATACATCATTGTTGTCACCTAAAGTCGCAGCTGGTGCGTTTGTAGATGCAGATGTAGTAGTTTCAGCAGCAGCTTTCACATTTTTCTCTTCTTCTTCTCTGAAGATAGCAGTGTGAGAAGCAACAACTCTTTTGAATTCTTTATTGAATTCAATTACTTTGAAATCAGCTGTATCACCTTTTTTCAATTTCTTTCCGTCTTCTTTTTCAAGGTGACGAGTAGGAATGAAAGCAACGATATCATCTCCGAATTCTACAGTAGCTCCTTTGTCAACGATTTCAGAAATCTCACCGTTGTGGATAGTTCCTACAGCGAAAGAATCTTCGTACTGATCCCAAGGATTAGCAGTAGTTTGTTTGTGACCTAAAGATAATTTACGTCCTTCAACATCTAATTCTAATACTACAACATCAAGTTTTTCACCAACGTTTACAAACTCAGATGGGTGTTTGATTTTCTTAGTCCAAGAAAGGTCAGAAATGTAGATTAATCCATCAATTCCTTCTTCTAATTCTACGAAAATACCAAAGTTTGTAAAGTTTCTAACGATACCTGTATGTTTAGAACCTACTGGGTATTTAGAAGTAATGTCAGTCCATGGATCTTGAGTCAATTGTTTGATACCTAATGACATCTTACGATCTTCTCTGTCTAGAGTTAAGATAACTGCTTCAACAACATCTCCAACTTTCACGAAGTCCTGAGCAGAACGTAAGTGAGTTGACCATGACATTTCAGAAACGTGGATTAAACCTTCAACACCTTCAGCAACTTCGATAAATGCACCGTAATCAGCGATTACAACTACTTTACCTTTAACTTTATCACCAACAGTTAAGTTAGCATCTAAAGCATCCCATGGGTGAGCGTTTAATTGTTTCAATCCTAATTGAATTCTTGTTTTCTCATCATCGAAATCAAGGATTACAACGTTTAATTTTTGGTCTAATTCAAGAACTTCACTTGGGTGGTTGATTCTACTCCAAGAAAGGTCAGTAATGTGAATTAATCCGTCAACACCACCTAAGTCAATGAACACACCATAAGAAGTAATGTTTTTAACAACACCTTCTAATACTTGTCCTTTTTGTAATTGACCGATGATCTCTTTTTTCTGTACTTCAATATCAGCCTCAATAAGTGCTTTATGAGATACAACTACGTTTTTGAATTCGTGGTTGATTTTTACCACTTTGAATTCCATCATTTTGTTTACATATACATCGTAGTCTCTAATTGGCTTAACGTCAATTTGAGATCCAGGTAAGAACGCTTCGATACCGAATACGTCAACAATCATACCTCCTTTAGTTCTACATTTAACAAAACCGTTAACGATTTCTCCAGTTTCATTAGCTGCAATAACTCTATCCCAAGATTTGATAGTACGTGCTTTTCTGTGAGATAATACTAATTGACCTGTTTTATCCTCACGGATGTCGATTAATACTTCAACTTTGTCACCTACTTTTAAATTTGGGTTGTAACGAAATTCGTTTAAAGAAATAACACCTTCAGATTTAGCATTGATGTCAACGATAACGTCTCTATCTGTAATTCTAACTACAACTCCTTCAACTACTTCTTCTTGATCTGTAGCGATGAAAGTTTTTGATACTAGTTCTTCAAACTCTTGTAAGTTTTTTTCATCTACTGCATCGATTCCTTCTTGGAAGTTGTGCCAGTTAAAATTTGCTAAAAACTCTTCTTGTGATTTTGTTTGTTCAGACATGCTGATAAAAAAATTTGTATTCTGTTTTTCTCGAGTTTCTCCATGCGATAGAAAATACAGAAGTTGTTTTACATAAATGGTTGATTCCTAATGGAAACTCTTCTCTGCCAAAAGGACTGCAAAATTAGTACATTTTTCTGAATTAACAAAACAAAACCGATATGATTATCAGTTAATTATTAAGAAGCAGAAGATTTGAGGTTTCAAAAGACGTTTTGTCCCGCTATCCGTTGCAATCTTTTGTGCCGAACCCCGTCACAAAAGGATTTCCACTTCTATCGGGGCTAATTTAGAAGGTTCTGTATTCATAAGGCAATTACTGACAGATTTTTAAACCATATCAAAATATCTTAAGATTTAATGACAATATTATTTTCCTAAAAATATTATCTAAAAAAATCAGCCACAACCTTATCATAATCAGCTCTATTAAATTTCCTTTTACTATTTGAAAACGGATCTAATTGCTGTAGCATATAAACTTTAACCATTTCATTCATCCTAACACAGGGCGGATGCAAAACATCTAGATATTCATTATCATTTTTATGCCTAAACAATAATTCACGAATTTTAGGATAATCTTTTTCTACCAATATTTTAAATGCAAAACACCTTACGATTGGTTTTTCACATTCTGTCATTAAAACTAGATCATCAATACTTGCTTCTCTAGAAAACTTCATAAAACTTTCTTTTTTCTCTATTCCTGAAAACAAATAAATATTATCAAATCTAAATTCAGCATAATCTTTCTTTAATTTCTCATTTTTTAAAATTGAATCAAGTTTAACTGTAGGCTTAAAATCTTCTTTTTTGCTACAGCTAAATATAAAAGTGAAAAGAATTAAAAACGCTATTTTTTTAATACTCATAATGCCTATTTAATAAATAAAAATAAAATATTTCAAATAATGAAGAAAGAATTTCTTTCCAAAACTATCACTAAACTTATATAAACATAAAGAAAAAATCCCGTCTTCAATAAATCGAAAACGGGATTTTTTATATCTAAAATATTAATGACTCAAATTCTCAATCTCCTTCGGATCATGCTTATGTTTAAACAATACAGCAAAGGCTATAGCAATTACCAAAGCATAAGCAGCAAACGACAACCAGATTGTATGCCAATCTTTCATTAAAACTGGATTTGCAAAAATTCCATCTGCAGAAATTGAATTTCCTTGTCCTTTTACAAATTCTGCTATTTTCTCATTAGTGGCATCTGTTTGTAAAAAACCAGCCAATTCTGTTGTATTAGCAAACGATTTTGTAAAGAAACGATCTATTGCCCATCCCGAAGTCAAACTTCCCAAAACTGCTCCTACTCCATTGGTCATCATCATAAATAAACCTTGCGCAGAAGAACGAATTTTAGAATCGGTATTGCTTTCAACGAATAAAGAACCCGAAATATTAAAGAAGTCAAATGCCATTCCGTAAACAATACAAGAAAGAATAATCATCCATAGACCTCCAACTGGATCTCCAAAAGCAAATAATCCAAAACGTAAAACCCAAGCCAGCATACTAATCAACATAACCTGTTTGATTCCGAAACGTCTCAAGAAAAATGGAATAGCCAAAATAAATAACGTCTCAGAAACTTGAGAAATCGACATTATAATAGTCGAATATTTAATTACAAAAGAATCTGCATATTTTGGAAAATGCTTAAATTCATCCAAAAACACATCACCATAAGCATTTGTCAATTGTAACGCTCCTCCTAAAAACATAGAAAAAACAAAAAACAAAGCCATTTTGTAATTTGCAAACAATTTGAAAGATTCTAAGCCAAAAGTTTCAATCCAAGTTGCATTTTCTTTAATCAAACGCTGTGGCTCACATTTAGGCAAAGTAAAAGCATAAACTCCAAGAATTAAAGCTCCAACTCCAGCAATATAAAATTGATATTCTGTTGCTTTGCTTCCGCTTAAATTTGTAATCCACATTGCTACAATAAAACCAATTGTCCCCCAAACGCGAATTGGCGGGAAGTCTTTCACAATGTTTTTATTATTTAATTTAAGCGAAGTATAAGATATTGAATTACTTAAAGCGATTGTTGGCATATAACAGCACATGGCTAAAAGCATAACAATAATAAAAGTATCTGGTGTAGCAACTTGTGCAATTCCGAATAGAACTACTGCATAAAGAATATGAAGCGCGCCGTATAATTTTTCGGCATTAACCCATCTGTCGGCAATAATACCCGTAAGTGTAGGCATAAAAAGAGAAGCGATTCCCATGGTTCCGAAAACTAGTCCGAATTGAGTTCCTTCCCAGTTTTTTGTTCCAAACCAATAATTTCCAATTGTTATAAGCCAGGCTCCCCAAACAAAAAATTGAAGAAAGCTCATTAAAATCAATCTATTTTTAATCCCCATATGATAAAAATTGTTCTTTAGTAAAAATGAAGCGGTAAAACTACCATTTAAAATAATATCTGCAAAAAATTATATTGTTTTAACAACATCATTCACTAATTCTAAAACAGCTGCAAATTGCTCCTCTTTATTTAAGTAAGAATTATCAATTTCTATTGCATCTTCAGCAATTACCAAAGGAGAATCTGCACGATGTGTGTCCATATAATCTCTCTCTACTACATTTTTTAAGACTTCTTCATAAGAAACATTATCACCCTTAGCCTGCAATTCGTCAAAACGTCTTTGAGCACGAGTTTCTGCACTTGCAGTCATGAAGATTTTAAGTTCAGCATTAGGAAAAACTACAGTTCCGATGTCACGACCGTCCATTACAATAGCTTTGTTCTTTCCCATTTCTTGCTGCTGTTCTACTAATTTAGCACGAACTTCTGAAACAGCCGCTACTTTGCTAACGAAATTAGAAACCTCAATAGTTCTAATTTGTTTCTCTACGTTTTCACCATTTAGATACATTTCCGCAAAACCTAAATCCGCATTAAATTTAAATTCAAGTTTAATATCTGCTAATGCTTCAATCAAGGCTTCTTTCTTAAAGAAATCAACTCCAATCAAATTATGTTGCATAGCAAAATAAGCAACGGCACGATACATAGCTCCAGTATCCACATAAACATATTCTAGCTCTTTTGCTAATTGCTTGGCAAGAGTACTCTTTCCTGTTGATGAAAATCCGTCGATAGCAATGGTAATTTTTTTCAATTTTTTATTTTTAAATTTTTATTCTTTTAAAGCTTTTTTTTCTAATAGTAAATACTCATTAAAATATCCGATTTGGAACCATCAATTAATCGAGCTATTCTTTCAAAGTATTTCTTATTAACCATAGGACAGCCATGGCTATTGCAAATGTAGCCATCTTTCTCTTCATATGGAACATCATAATAGTAATGAAAAACAATATCCCGTTTAAAAGCATTATCATTTGTTTCATCTAAACCATACAACCTATATGCCTTTCCAAACTTTCCGTAATAATGATTTCCGATAGAATATCTTCCTAATGAAGTGCTTAATGAATTTGGAACGTTGCTAAAGCGAAGTTTTCCTTCTTTCCCCGTTTCAGAACCAGAACCATGCGCAACCAAACCTTTGTCTATAATTTTATCTGCTTTTAAATCATAAACAAAAAAGCGATTCTTCCCCGAAGGAATCTTCATATCTATAAAAAAAGCAATTTTATCATTGTATTTCGCATTCTTATGAATTAGCTTTTTTATATCAGCAACATGAGTTTCAACTCTTTTATAGTCAGAAGATGGTAAATCAACTCTATTGCTATCAGATATTATAAAATACCCAACTAAAATCACAAGAGCAAAAAGACATATGATAATTACTTTTTTCATTAAATGATTATTAGAGATTTTTTTTCCTCTTACTTAAAAGAAAGTTTTGATTCTATAAAAAAAAACTTACCACCATAAATAAGACCAAATAGAATTGTTTTTTGTAATTATTGAAAATTTAATGTTAAACCAAAAAGGCTTGTATTAGCCGCCAGTGTATATCTAGAATATGAATAATTAAATTTTAACTTATTCATTCTTAAACCAAAACCTAATGAAACACCCGAAAAATTGCGCTGTTCTTCTACTCGCAACTCTTCTCCTCTTCTAAAGTTATATCCGATACGAAAATTGAATGCTTTCTTAGGAAAAAGTTCCACACCAAAAGCAACGTGCCTCAAAGCATTGTTTACAAAAGAAACCTTTTCTGGACTTGTACTTCCGTCAATATTAGTTTCTCCTCGATTAGGGTTTGAAAAAGAGATATTCCATTGCTGAAGATTCTCCAACGAAAGATGCCAGCGAATTGGAACATGTTCTAATTCTTGTGAAACGCCAGCAATGATTTCAAACGGAAGATTTTCTTTAATTCCTGAATAAGTCGTAAACTGCGTTCCCATATTTCTAAACACAAGAGCGAAGTTCAGATCATTCATTTCATTCACATATAGAAACCCCAAATCAACTGCGCCTCCAATCGAATTATAACTTTCAAGCGATGATGTTATCAATTTAGCGCTTGCTCCAATGTAAAAATCGGTATAAGGAACATTGTAGGCATATCCAAGTGATAGGGCACCTTCACTTCCTGTAAAATTAGAAGTCGCCTGACCATTTTCGTCATAACCTTCAAACGTGCCATAATTTACATAAGTCACTCCAGCATAAAAAGTCTGGACATGCCTATCATAAGTATAAGCATATGATGCAGTACCATAAGAGGCTTCGCCGTAATAACTTCCGTAATTTAATGCCAAATGATTGTCCATATCTGCGTTTATTAAAGCGGGGTTTGACATGGCCTGATTAACGTCTTCGTCATATATCGTAATTATATCTCCTCCTAATGCAGCCTGTCTTGGCGAAGTGGTAAGATTTAAGAATTGATAAGTGTAACGCCCTCCAACTTGTCCGAAAGAACACGAACAAATTAAGATTATAAAAAATAAAACAACTTTTTTAAGCATTTGTTTTTGGCGCACCTATATGGGAATAACGTAACTGCAAATATAAAATTATATAACTCTTAAAATAAACTATACGCTAAATAAATTCCAATAAAAAAATTCCAAACTCCAATAAAAAAATTGGAATTTGGAATTTAAATATATAAAAATTTAATTGACGTTTATTTCAAATCTTTAGCATTTTTAACTTTTTGATCAGTCAAAGCAATCGCTAAAACTTCGCTCATTTCTTTTACATAATGAAAAGAAAGACCTTCTAGATACTCGGCTTTAATTTCATCAATATCGCTTTTATTTTCGTGGCAAAGAATGATTTCTTTAATTCCAGCTCTTTTAGCGGCTAAGATTTTCTCTTTGATTCCGCCAACAGGAAGCACTTTTCCGCGTAAAGTGATTTCTCCAGTCATAGCTAAACTTTTCTTTACTTTCTTTTGACTTAAAAGCGAAACTAAAGAAGTAAGCATTGCTATACCAGCACTTGGTCCATCTTTTGGAGTTGCTCCTTCTGGAACGTGTAAATGAATGTTATATTTCTGAAATAATTCTGTACTAATGCCTAATTTCTTAGCATTTGCTTTAATATATTCTAATGCAATTGTAGCAGATTCTTTCATTACAGTTCCAAGATTTCCTGTAATAGTCAATGAGCCTTTTCCTTCAGAAATCAAAGATTCAATAAATAAAATATCTCCTCCAACACTTGTCCAAGCTAAACCTGTTACAACACCAGCAACATCATTATTTTCGTATTTATCACGCTCTAATCTTGGCACTCCTAAAATTGCTACAACATCTTCATCTGTAACTTTTTTGTTGTACTCTTCTTCCATTGCAACAGATTTTGCTGCATTTCTGATAACTTGAGCAATTTTAGTTTCTAAGTTACGAACACCAGATTCTCTAGTATAACCTTCAATGATTTTTTCTAATTGTTTTTTACCAATAGTCAAATCTTTTGCAGTTAAACCGTGAGCTTCTAATTGTTTTGGAAATAAATGTCTTTTAGCAATTTCAACTTTTTCTTCAATGGTATAGCCTGACATTTTGATTACTTCCATTCTGTCACGCAAAGCAGGCTGAATCGCTGACATATTATTTGAAGTCGCAATAAACATTACTTTAGACAAATCATAGCCCATTTCAAGGAAGTTATCATAGAAAGCATTGTTTTGCTCTGGATCTAAAACCTCTAGTAAAGCTGAAGATGGATCGCCGCTATTTCCATTTGAAAGTTTATCAATCTCATCTAAGATAAACACAGGATTTGATGTTCCTGCCTTTTTCAAACTCTGAATGATACGTCCTGGCATCGCTCCTATATAGGTTTTTCTATGACCGCGAATTTCCGCTTCGTCACGTAAGCCTCCTAAAGAAATACGAACATATTCTCTTCCTAAAGCTTCTGCCACAGAACGCCCAATAGAAGTCTTACCAACTCCCGGAGGCCCTGTTAAGCATATAATTGGTGATTTCATGTCATTTCGCAATTTTAAAACTGCCAAATGCTCAATCATTCTTTTCTTAACTTCATCAAGTCCAAAATGATCTTTATCTAATATCTTTTGTGCGTGTTTTAAATCGAATTTATCTTTAGAATATTCGCCCCAAGGCAATTCTAAAAACAACTCTAAGTAATTTCTTTGAATTCCGAAATCTGGCGACTGCGGATTCATGCGACGCATTTTAGATAATTCTTTCTCGAAATGTTTCTGCGTTTTTTCGTCCCATTTTTTGGTTTTCGCCTTCTGCCCCATTTCGTCCATTTCCTCTTCCTGAGAAACGCCACCCAATTCTTCTTGAATGGTTTTCATTTGCTGGTGAAGGAAATACTCTCTCTGCTGCTGATCTAAGTCAAAACGAACTTTTGACTGAATGTCATTCTTCAATTCTAATTTTTGAAGTTCAACATTCATATAACGCAAAGTCTCTAAAGCGCGTTCTTTTAATCCATTTATCGATAAAAGACCTTGTTTTTCTTTTACAGATAAATTCATGTTTGAGGATACAAAATTGATTAAAAATGACTGGCTTTCAATGTTTTTAATCGCAAAAGTAGCTTCAGAAGGAATGTTTGGACTTTCTTTGATAATTTGAATCGCTAATTCTTTTACAGAGTCTAAAATAGCTGTAAACTCAGTATCATTTTCATCTGGACGATCTTCAGCAACTTCTTTAATTGTTGCTGTCATATAAGGTTCTTCAGCAACAACTTCGTCAATTTCGAAGCGTTTTTTACCTTGAAGAATAACCGTAACGTTTCCGTCAGGCATTTTAAGCACACGCAAAATACGCGCTACAGTTCCTACTTTATGAATATCATCTTTTGACGGATCTTCGTCTTCTTCATTAATTTGAGATACAACACCAATAATTTTTCCGCCTGCGTTAGCGTCATTAATTAGTTTGATAGACTTATCTCTTCCAGCAGAAATTGGAATAACAACTCCTGGAAATAATACAGTATTACGTAAAGGTAAAATTGGAAGCGAAACAGGAAGTTCTTCATTGTTCATTTCCTCCTCATCTTCTGGCGTCAACAATGGAATTAATTCTGCCTCTGAGTCAAATTCTTGAAGTGACAGATTGTCAATAGTAAGTATTTTATGGTTTGACATAATAAAATATAAGTCGTTTTGTCATTAAAATTGTTATGTTATCTGTAAAAGTAGTATTGCTTATTGAAGTTTTTACTGAAAACGAGTTTCGTCTTTCAATTACAAGATAGGGCATAAAAATAGACAATCATTATGCCAAAAGCAAAAGAAGTCAGTTCTAAAAATTATATTTTCACTTTCGCTCTAATGAAATTAAAAAAAAATAAAATTAATTTTATAAAAGTGTAACAAACAAAAAAAAGTAAAGTCATTACTAAAAACCAAAAGCCACTACTTGACTATAAACAACCAAAATATCGATGAACTGATTGCGCTTTGCAAAAGCAATAATCAAAAAGCGCAGTTTGAAATATACAATCGCTATTGTAAGGCGATGTATAACGTGGCTTTTCGTATTGTAAAAGATGAACATTTTGCACAAGACGTCATGCAGGAAGGTTTCTTAAAGGCTTTTACAAAAATCAATGACTATAAACAAGAAGTGGCTTTTGGAGCATGGTTAAAAAAAATAATCATCAATTATAGCATCGATTTTTACAAGAAAAACAACTCTTTTCAAGTAGAAGATTTAAGTAAACAGCTTTATAAAATCGAAGAAAACGACGGAATTCTTTCCGATAATATTGACTTAAACTCTCTAAAAGTAAAACAGGTTTTGGATACTATTCTGCAGCTGAAAGATAATTACAGAATGGTGCTGACGCTTTTTTATATAGAAGGTTATGATCAAGAAGAGATCTGCGAAATTTTAAACATCACATACGCAAATTGCAGAACGACTTTGAGCAGAGCCAAAGATAGTTTGAGAAAAAAATTGGAAGAGATATAAAATGAATTGGAATTATGAAAAATGAAAAAGACAACTTAGAAGAATTATTTAACAGATTTGAAAACCAATGGGATATTCAGGAGTTAAATCCGGATCATCAGATGGATTTTCTTCAAAAACTAAACAAAAAAGAGCCTAAGAAACGATATTGGTTCGTAACTGCTATTGCCGCTTCGATTGTATTGATGCTCGGGATATCTCTTTTTTATAAAAATGAAAAACCAAAAGAATTCAAATTTGCTTCTAAAGAAACTAAACGTACCGATTCTATTTTTAATATTCTAATTGATAATGAACTGGTTAAACTGAAAGAGAAAAATTCGCCAGAAAACCAGCAGATTATTGATGACGCAATGAAGCAGATGAAAACTTTCGATGCTGATTATCAAAAAATCATCAATGAATTGCAAAAAAATGGAGAAAACAAACAGATTATTTATGCAATGATCAGCAATCTCCAAACGCGTATTTCTTTTTTACAAACCGTTTTGAAAAGAATTGAAGACAATGAAAAACTAAAAAACACCTCTAATGAAAAAACACTATAATTTGCTAATCTTACTTCTTTTGATTCCTTTCTTAGGATTTTCAAATGATGACACTTATATAACGAAACAAAAAAACATTAAAAAAACCTATATCGTAAATTCGAACGCAGGAATCGATATTGACAACAAATACGGAAGCATCACTGTAACCACTTGGGATGAAGATAAAATTGATCTTGACATCACGATTAAAGTGAATGGCCCAAATGAAAATTGGGTAAATGAACGATTGAACAACATTGATGTAAATATCACTGCTCTTAAAAGTTTGGTGACAGCTGTAACATCGCTAGGAAGTTCTAATGTTAAAAGCAAAGGAAGCAATAACAGTGTTGAAATCAACTATGTTATTAAAATTCCAAAAAACGGAACAATTAAACTAGCTAATAAGTATGGAAATATCTCTATTCCAAATGCAGAATCTTCTACAGACATTGAATGTAAATATGGCAAAGTTACTTTAGGAAAATTAAGCGGATCGAACAATCAAATTTCTATTCAATATTGCCAGAATTCAAGCGTTGATTATATAAAAGCAGGAAATATAGATGCTCGATATTCAAATCTTAAAATTAATGATTCTGGAAACCTAAATATTAATGCAAACTATACAGATATTAATCTAAATGATGGTCAAAACATTAAAGCTGACTGTAATTATGGCACGTTTAAATTTCAAAAAATCAATTCTTTAAGCGGTTCTGGAAATTACATGACTTTTATTATTGGAGAAGTATCAAGCAACTTTAGTTATGACACCAATTACAGTAAAATCAGTATCGGAACTGTGACTGAAAAAGCAGGAAATATTAGCATAAACTCAGGATATACAGACGTTACAATCGGTTATGTTCCAAACTACGCTTTTGATTTTGATATTTCAGCAAAATATTCGAATATCAAACATGATAATTCGTTAGAAGTTTCTGTTTCTGAAGTCAAAAGCAACAGCAAAAGAATCGCAGGATTTTACAAGAAAAAAGGCCAGAATAAAATCAATATCAATTCAAACTATGGAAATATTTCACTAATAAAAAATTAATCATCTAAAAATCAAAACAATGAAAAAGTCAATTTTACTTACAGCATTAAGCCTGTTTTTTATTGCGGTAAATTCTAACGCACAAACAAAAATAAGCGGAAATGGTAATGTCACTACCGAAACAAGAACAACTGGAAACTATGATGGCATAAGAATCTCTGGATTCTTGGATGTAGATTTGGTAGCTGGAAAAGAAGGAAAAATCACCCTTAAAGGAGAAGAAAATTTATTATCTAAAATCAAAGTTGAAGTTGAAGGAAACGAATTGAAAGTTTATGTTGAGAAAGGAATACAACTACGTACCAGCATGGGCAAAAAGATTGAAGTGACAGTTCCATTCGAAAAAATATCGGCAGTTACTTTATCCGGATCTGGCGATGTAAAAAGTAAAAACAAAATCAACAGCGATAGTTTTTCAGCAAAACTTTCAGGATCAGGAAATTTTGACTTAGATGTTGATTCAAAAAATTTTGATTTAGCTCTAAGCGGTTCTGGTGATATAGTTTTAAAAGGAAAAGCAGATTCTTTCACAAGCAAAATATCTGGATCAGGAAATGTTAATGCTTCCAATTTAAAATCGCAAGCTGTAGATGTAACTGTTTCTGGTTCTGGAAATAGCGTAGTAACCTGCGAAACAAGTATTACTGGAAGAGTTTCTGGTTCTGGAAATATTAAATATTTAGGAAATCCAGAGAAAAGAGATGTAAAAGTTTCTGGTTCTGGAAAAATTTACAAAGGTTAATTAATTAAATAAAATATCGCAAATTACATAACTATCATCAATCAATAATTAATTGCAATTTGCGATATTATTATTAAAGACGTTTCAATTAATTTGAAACGTCTTTTTTATGCACTCTTCTCAATAAAAATATTGATGTAATAAAGAATATTGCCAAGATTACAATCGCCGCACGCGGACTTCCCGTAATCTGATCGATAATTCCGTAAACACACATTCCAATTACAATTCCGATTTTTTCTGCTACATCATAAAAACTAAAAAATGACGCCGTATCTTCTGTTTCAGGCAATAATTTAGAATAGGTAGAACGAGACAAAGCCTGAATTCCTCCCATTACAAATCCAGCCACTGTAGCCATAACATAAAAATGTGTTGGTAATGTTATAAAGTAAGCTAATGCGCAAAAAACAGCCCATACAACATTAATTCCTATAAGTGTTGGGATATTACCAAATTTTGCAGATGCTCTAGAAGTTAAAACCGCCCCTACAACAGCTACCAACTGAATTATTAAAATACAAATAATTAAACCAATTGTACTTTGCTCTTTGGTTTCCCATTGAATTTCTTGAGCCCCAAAATAAGTTGCTACAAGCATTACGGTTTGAACAGCCATGCTAGAAACAAAAAAACCTCCTAAATAACGTCTTAAAGGAATATTATCCTGCAATATACCCCAAACCTTTCTTAATTCTTTAAAACCATTGAATATCACAGATTTTGTCAGCTTCTGTCCTGTTTCTTTGCTTCCTTTTGGCAAATAGTAATATGTATATTGACTGAATAGAATCCACCAAACTCCAACCATTATAAAAGAATAACGCATTGCTTTCATTGCAGCTTCTCCATCGGTTCCTGATATTCCAAAAAGTTTTGGCTTCATTATCATCGCTAAATTGATGATTAACAAAATAACACTTCCTATATAGCCTAAAGAATATCCTTTCGCACTAATTCTGTCTTGCTGCTCCTCAAAAGCAATGTCTGGCAGATAAGAATTATAAAAAACCAAACTTCCCCAATATCCTAATAATCCCAGGAAATAAAAAGCTAAACCGACATAAATATTTTCAAGATCAAACCAATATAATCCCATACACGATAAAGCTCCCATGTAACAGAAAAACTTCATGAATGATTTTTTATTCCCTACATAATCGGCAATTCCAGATAATAAAGGAGAAATAAATGAAACTACTAAAAAAGCCGCAGCCGTAATAAAACTAATTAAGGCCGAATTTTTAAGATGCATTCCGAAAACATCGATGTAATGATCACGATCACTGAATAAAGCTTCATAAAAAATTGGAAACACAGCAGAAGCAATCGTCAAAGTATAAACTGAATTGGCCCAGTCATAAAATGCCCAAGCATTTAAAAGCTTCTTATCTCCTTTTTGTAGGTTTTTCATAGAAATGGTTTTGTTAATAGGCTACGAATTTATCCATTTTTTACGATAAACAAATAGAATTTATTCAAATCGTACATTATTAAATCATGAAGTGTACTAAAACAAAAAAAGCTATTCCAAAGAATAGCTTTTAAATTTATTTTTTTTATGTATTACTTTATCGTTCCAACTTTAAGCGCAATTGCTTTTGCTTCTGGAATTAAGGCTTTAATATTAGCAATTCTTGTAGCATCAGAAGGGTGTGTACTCATAAATTCTGGTGTAGAAGCTCCACCAGATTTGGCCGCCATTCTACTCCAGAAAGCTACAGCATCATCTGGATTGTAACCTGCAATTGCCATCAAAGTCAAACCAATTTTGTCCGCTTCACTTTCATTGCTTCTGCTAAATGGAAGCATGACACCTACTTCAGAACCAATTCCGTAAGCTTGTGCAAATATCTGCTGTGTTGCTTCAGATTTTCCGCTTGTTGCCGCTCCTAAAGCTGCTCCACCAATTTGCTGCAATTGTGCGGCAGACATTCTTTGCGCACCGTGATTTGCTAAAGCATGAGAAACTTCGTGCCCCATTACCGTTGCCAAACCAGATTCATTTTGCGTAATTGGCAAAATTCCAGAATACACTACAATTTTACCGCCAGGAAGACACCATGCATTTACTTCTTTATTATCGACCAATTTATATTCCCAACGATAATCTTTTAAGTATTGCGTTTGACCTAAATAATTTAAATATTTTTCTGCAGCTGCCTTGATCTTAAATCCTACTGTTTCCACAAGTTTTGCATCTGCTGTTCCCGTAATAACTTTGTTCTCAGTTAAAAACTGGCTGTATTGCTGAAAAGAAGATGGAAACAATTCGCTATTCGAAACAAAATTCAAGTTTTGTTTCCCTGTAATTGGATTTGTTGCACACCCCATCATAAGTGCTCCAAAAACCCCTAAAAACACATATTTTTTCATAATTCGAGCTATTTTTATAACAAAAATACGATTAAAAAAGATAAAATGTTTTATACGATAAATCAAAAAATTATCAAAATTTGACTATTCGCCAACAATATGAAGTTCATTGAACTCTTTATCAACACTCAAGAAATTATTTAAGTCGAAATTAATTTTGTCAAATTCAATTTTTTCATTGTCAATTTCAATTTCTGAAACTTTAAATGGAAGTCCAATTAAATTGATTTTATATTTAGAATACGGAGTTTCATACTTCCCTTCTTTGTGAAGCTGAATAATAAGCTCTTTTTCTTTTCCTATATTTCTGAGCGACAAATAGCTGTAACGTCCTTTTTTATAATCATAACCATCTTGTGCATCTTCATAAACTGCCGATTGCTCTTTACCATTTTTATAGTAAACATCAAGTGTCAGTTCATCAAACTCTAATTCGCCAACAAATTGCTGAACTGGATATTTAGGAATAATGGCACCCGCTTTTACAAAAACAGGAATTTCATCAAATTTACTGTCAATCCAAATCTCTCTTCCTCCAATAAAAAGTTCATTTGTCCAGTAGTTATACCATTCTCCTCTAGGAATATACATACGTCTACCTACAGCATTAGGTTCAAGTATTGGACAGACCAAAATTTGGTTTCCAAAGATAAACTCATCATTACGGTAATGTGTCTGCGTATCGTCCTGATCAAAGCAAACTAACGGTTTCAGCATTGGAACTCCTTCTTCAATATACTGCCAAAACATCGTATATAAATAAGGAAGTAATTGATAGCGAAGGCTGACAAATTTTCTAGTGATATTAATCACTTCTTCGTCAAATGACCAAGGTTCCTGATTTCCATGATCTCCAGAAGAGTGTGTTCTGCAAAACGGATGAAAAACACCTAATTGAATCCAACGTGCATATAACTCGCCTGAAGGCTGTTCTGCAAATCCTCCAATGTCAGAACCTGTAAATCCCATTCCAGAAATAGACATTCTCTGCACTTGTATATTTGCAATCCATAGATGTTCCCAAGTCGCCACATTATCTCCTGTCCAAGAAGAAGTGTATCGTTGCGCTCCAGAATAAGCCGATCTTGTAATGACAAACGGACGTTTCGGATAAGCAAATCGTTTGACACCATGATACGTTGCTCTTGCCATTTGCGTTCCGTAAATGTTATGCGCTTTTCTATGACTGCAAGGATTTCCATCGTAAAAGTGACGTACGTCCATTGGGAAGGTTTTATTTGGAACCTCCATTACGGCAGGTTCATTCATATCATTCCAAACTCCTTTTACACCAATTTCTGAAACTAATTCTTTAAATAAACCAGCCCACCATTCTCTAACTGCTGGATTTGTATAATCAGGAAAATTGCATTCCCCTGGCCAGACTTTTCCTTTCATATAAGGGCCGTCAGCTCTTTTACAGAAATAATCTTTTTCTAAAGCTTCCTTGTAAACCCAGTAATCTTTATCAATTTTAATTCCCGGATCAATGATTACAACAGTTTTAAAACCATCCTCGGCCAATTCAGCGACCATTTTTTTTGGATCTGGAAAATAGTTTTTATTCCAAGTAAAACATCTAAAACCATCCATATAATCAATATCCAGATATATGGCATCACACGGAATTTGTAGTTCCCTAAATTTTGAAGTGATTTCTTTTACTTTACTTTCTGGATAATAACTCCATTTGCATTGATGATAGCCTAAAACCCAAAGTGGTGGCAATTCTGGTTTTCCTGTTAAATCGGTATAAGTCGTTACAACATCTTGCATTTGCGGGCCATAAATGAAATAATAGTTCATTTCGCCACCTTCAGCCCAAAAACTGGTAATATTTCTTCTTTCCTGACAAAAATCGAAGAAAGTTCTAAAAGTATTGTCAAAAAATATTCCGTAAGACTGTTTGTTATGTAAGCCAATGTAAAACGGAACAACTTTATATAAAGGTTCCTGATCTTTTTGGTAAGCATATTGATCTGTCGCAAAATTTTCTACTCTCTTGCCCTTAAGATTCATTTGAGTGGCTTTATCTCCAAGACCGTAATAACATTCACCATCTTTAGAGAATTTGCTCATTTTTACAATATTTCCTCCATATTCGTAGCTTTCTTCCCAATGAAAACCAAGTTCATCTTCCAGAATTAGAAAATCATTTAAATCATAAATTGCCAGACGAAGATCTACTTTTTGGATTTTACATTTAACTTTGCTTGTCCTAATCTGGAAATACGTTTCTTCTTCGGTAAGTTCTAAAAAATTATAACCGTGAAGCTGCGTCTTATCAATAGCGTATGAGAAGTCGTTACTGAAATAACCTTTTGTAGTAAAACGAAATCGGATTAGACTATCGCGAAGAATGGTAACTTTTAAAATTACTTTGTTGTCCGTGTTAAAGAAAATAGAATCTCCTTCATGTTCATAAGAGACAATTTTTGATGGGTATAAATCGCCTTTGTATTCTAATGATGTGTTTGTAATCATATCTCGAATGAATTAATTTAACATTTTCCTCCTATTCAAACATACAAAAAAAGTTCGTAACACCCTATGAATAAAAGGTTTATTCACGAAAACGATTTTTCTGAATGAGTTCCAAATTACAAAAGAAAAAATCAGCAATTTGATAATTTTGAAACGATATAATGACAAAATCTTACTTTCAGATTTTTTATTCAATCAAAGAATATACAGTAACACTTAAAGGCGGTAAAATTAATGCTGCAGAAAAATCTCTTCCATCATAACCGATTGTTTCAATTTTTAATGCTTTAGAATTTCCGACACCGCCTCCACCATAAATTACAGCATCACTATTAAAAATCTCTTGCAATTTTCCTTTTTTAGGAATGCCAATTCTGTAATTCTCTCGAACAACTTGAGTAAAATTACAAACCACAATTAAATTCTCATCAGGATTATTTCCTTTTCGGATATAAGATAAAATAGCATTTTGATGATCTGAATAATTAATCCATTCAAAACCATCTCCCCTAAATTGCTTCTCATACAATGCAGGCTGCGATTTATACAACTGATTCAAATCTGTGATTATTTTTTTTATTCCAGAATGAAAATCATATTGCAGCAAATGCCAGTCTAAACTTTGTTCGAAATTCCATTCAGACGTTTGACCAAATTCAGCTCCCATAAACAAGAGTTTTGTTCCAGGATGAGTAAACATATAACCATATAAAAGTCTCAAATTTGCAAAACGTTGCCATTCATCTCCGGGCATTTTATAAATAAGAGAATTTTTACCATACACCACTTCGTCATGCGAAAACGGAAGCATGAAATTCTCAGTAAAGGCATAAGTCATCGAAAAAGTCAATTCATTCTGATGGTATTTTCTATAGACCGTCTCTTTTTGAAAATATTTAAGAGTGTCGTGCATCCATCCCATCATCCATTTCATCCCAAAACCTAAACCTCCCACAGAAGTTGGTCTCGAAACCATAGGAAACGAAGTACTTTCTTCTGCAATAGTCTGGACTCCATCAAAATTAGAATAAATTACTTCATTAAATTCTTTAAGAAAACTAATTGAGTCCAAATTTTCTCTTCCTCCAAAAATATTAGCTTCCCATTCACCATCTTTTCTAGAATAATCCAAATAAAGCATAGACGCTACAGCATCGACTCGAAGTCCGTCGATGTGATAATTCTGAAGCCAAAAAACAGCATTGCTCATTAGAAAAGCTCTAACTTCATTTCTTCCATAATTAAAAACTAAGCTCTTCCAATCTGGGTGATATCCTTTTCTGCGATCGGGATGTTCATATAAATGAGAGCCGTCGAAAAAACCTAAACCATGAGCATCATCAGGAAAATGAGACGGAACCCAGTCTAAAATTACACCTATTCCTTCCTGATGCAATCGATCCACCAAAACCATAAAATCCTGCGGTTTGCCAAAGCGTGAAGTTGGCGCAAAATATCCTGTCAACTGATACCCCCAAGAAGGATCGTACGGATATTCCATAACAGGCATGAACTCAACATGCGTAAAACCAGTTTCTTTTACATATTTGACTAAATCATCTGCAAGTTCCAAATAAGTTAAAAACCGATTATGCTCTGCTCTTTTCCAAGATCCCAAATGCACTTCGTAAACCGAATACGGCTTATCAAGTGCATTATAATCCTGACGCTTCTGCATCCAATTTTGATCTTTCCACTTATAATCTAAATCCCAAACTACAGAAGCTGTATGAGGCGGTTTTTCGCAATAACGAGCAAAAGGATCGGCCTTTTCTGTAATTACACCATTGATATTGGATTGAATTTTATACTTATAAAGCGCTCCTTTCGAAATATCAGGAATAAATCCTTCCCAAATTCCGGAAGAATCCCAGCGTACATTTAAATTATGTTCACCCTGTGTCCAATAATTGAAATCGCCAACTACAGAAACAGACTGAGCGGTTGGAGCCCAAACGGCAAAATAAACGCCTTTAACTCCGTTCACCTCAGTTAAATGAGCTCCTAATTTTTCATATAATCTGAAGTGTTTGCCAGCTTTGAATAAATCTATATCAAAATCGGTAAAAAGAGAATGTGCGATTACTTTTATCATATTTGGTTTTTATGGCGATTGGAATTTGGATTTTGGAATTTAGAATTTTAATATTGTTTTTTCAGGTTTTATTCAATTCTAAAATTATCAGAAAGAGTAACTCCTTTTTTAATAACTACGATTCCATCTTTTATGCTGTACAATTCGTTCGTGAAATTGTCCAAATGTTTGCCTCCACTAATATGAACATTATTTCCAATACGGACATTTTTATCAATCAAAGCGTTATTTATAAAGCAGTTTTCGCCAATTCCGACATGAATTTTATTAATACTGCTTTCATGGTTCATTTCATCAAGATCTTGATAAAAATCGTTCCCCATAACATAGCAATTCTCTAAAACGGTTCCTTCTCCAATTCTTGAGCGAATTCCAATAACCGAACTTTTGATTTCTTTTGCATTGATAATACAGCCTTCAGAAATTAAAGATTGATTGATAATCGAATTTCTAAATTTAGATGGTGGCAGTAATCTTGGTCTTGTGAAAATTTTATTCTCATTATCAAATAAATTAAACTCAGGAATATCTGCAGTTAAACCAATATTTGCTTCAAAAAATGATTCAATATTTCCAATATCTGTCCAATATCCTTCATATTGATAACTTAATATTTTATGCTTTCCAACAGATTGCGGAATGATTTCTTTACCAAAATCTTTGGTTTCTTGGTCAGCCATCAATTCTTCCAACAATGATTTATTGAAAATATAAATCCCCATCGAAGCTAGATATTTTTTGCCTTTTTCCTGCATTTGCTCACTCACTTCAGATTCCCATTCAGGCAATAAAGAAGCATGAGGTTTTTCTATAAACGCATGGATATTATTTTCATGATCTGTTTTAAGAATACCAAACTCAGGAGCATCTTTAGCATTTACGGGTAAAGTTGCAATAGAAATTTCAGCATCAGCAGCAATATGCGCTTCTAGCATTTCATTAAAATCCATTTGATACAATTGATCCCCAGAAAGAATTAAAGCGTGATCGAAATCGTGTTTTAAAAAATGCGACATACATTGCCTTACAGCATCAGCCGTTCCTTGAAACCAAGTTGGATTGTCTGGAGTTTGTTCAGCTGCCAATATATCAACAAAAGACTGACTAAAAATACTGAAATTAAAAGTGTTTTTAATGTGAGCATTTAGAGACGCAGAATTGAATTGTGTCAAAACAAATATTTTAAAAATATCAGAATTGATACAATTCGAAATCGGGATATCAACCAAACGATACTTTCCACCAATCGGAACTGCTGGCTTTGATCTTGTTTCTGTTAGTGGAAATAAACGTGAACCTTGTCCACCTCCTAAAATAATGGCGACTACATTTTTCTTTTTAAATTTCATCTTGCTGAATTATTAAGTTGTATATTTCGATATAATCTTGGCAAACACTTTCCCAGGAATGATCTGCTGACATTCCTCGTTTTAAAACTTTATTGAAATTTATTTTATCCTCATACAACCTAACAGCACGATTTATTGAATAGCATATATCAGCCACAGAAGCTTGATCATGACAAACTCCGTTTCCTTCATCTCCAAAATCAATAACCGTATCTCTCAATCCTCCCGTTCTTCTAACAATCGGAATTGTTCCGTAACGCATTGCATACATCTGATTCAATCCGCATGGCTCAACTCTCGATGGCATTAATATATAATCTGAACCTGCGTAAATCAAATGCGCTAATTCTTCATTATAACCAATAAAAACATTGTAATTCCCTTTATAATCATTTCGCAGTTGAGTCAGTTGTGATTCAATTGCTGCATTTCCAGAACCTAGAATCAAAATATTAATTTCTTCGAAATGTTCTGACAAAGCCAAAGCAGAAGCATGCGGAAGCAAATCGCCTCCTTTTTCTTCAAACAATCTGCCAATAAAGCTAAACAGTGGTTTTGAAGGATCTAAATCAAACTCTTCACACAGTTTTTCTTTGTTTATTCTTTTTCCTGCTTCAAAATCTTCAATTGAATAATTTTCTGCAATCATTTGATCTTTCAACGAATTCCAAACTTCAATGTCAATTCCGTTTAAAATTCCTTTTGATTTGTTTCGTACAGAATTAAAAAGAGATTCTAAACCATTGGCAGAAATATTAATTTCATTTAAATAACTTGGAGAAACCGTAGTTACTGCATTCGCACATTTGATTCCAACTGCCAAAGAATTTATTGAATTGTTCCATTCTAAAAATCCAACATGTCTCAAATCAAACTCCGGTAAATAATACAATTTATCAAAACCAAACCATCCTTGATACAAACCATTATGAATTGTTATGACAGTTTTTACATCCTTCAAATTCTCATATTTATAAGCAAACTGAAGCAAAAACGGAATAACTCCTGTATGATGATCATGGCAGTTAATAATGTCTGGAATTTTATTTCTTGCTATAATCCAATCGAGTGTTGCAATTTGAAAAGATAAAAATCTTTCTATATCATCTTCATAGCCATAAACATTCGGACGATTGAATAATTCATCAATTTCTATTAGATACAGTTCATATCCTAATTTATCAGTGGTTTCCTTTAAGACGCTAAACGGAAAATTAAAATTTCCTAATATAACCGTTCCCCAATGAACACATTCAAAATCATTTTCACGTCTAAACTTTGTGTCATAACAAGGAATTACAACTCTAACATCATGTCCTGCAGACTGCTGATATTTAGGCAATGCGCCGACTACATCTCCCAAGCCTCCAACCTTCGCCACAGGATAACATTCTGCACTAATATGAAATATTTCCATTCAAGAAATTAATTTATGATTATAGATAAGAAGCAATCATTTAAATGCTATTTTTATGCTTTTTAAATTTAGCAAAAAAACAAGCAAAATCCTTCTTTTAAATCAGTTTTATTGAAATGGCAAAAAAGGCAATTAATCCTACTAAATCATTAAAAATTCCGAAGATTATTATAATTTCTGCGAAAATTTGTGCTTTTATATCAACAAAATTAGTTACAAAGTTTGCTGCAAAAATTTTTACAAGTCCGATAAAGCATAAAGTTCCAAAACGCGAGTTGGAAATGGATTCAAAAAGCGAACAAAACTTAGTTTATGTTCCTGCTATTGACAAAAGTGTAGTCACTTATATATATGGTAAAAGCCAACGAAAAGTATTACTGGTTCACGGCTGGTCAGGAAGAGGAACTCAACTTTTTAAGATTGCCGATGAACTGCTAGCAAATGGCTATTCTACAGTTAGTTTTGATGCGCCTGCTCACGGAAAATCAAAAGGACAAACAACAATAATGTCTGAATTTATAGCTTCTATATTAGAAATAGAAAAACAATTTGGTCCTTTTGAAATTGCAATAGGGCATTCTTTAGGCGGAATGTCTGTCCTAAACTCTATCAAAGACGGACTTAAAGTAGAAAAAGCAGTAATAATAGGAAGTGGTGATATAGTTCAGGATATTTTGGATGAATTTACTTTTAAATTAGGATTGAAGAAAGAAATCAGCATACATCTAAGAGATTATTTTGAAAATATGTACCAAGTTAAAATGGATAATTTTTCAGCTTATAAAGCTGCTCAGAAAGTAGAAATTCCTGTTTTGGTTATGCATGATAAAGACGATCCTGAAGTTTCTGTTAAAGCCGGAATACATATTCATGAAAATCTTAAAAATGGTTCCTTATTTCTAACCGAAGGACTTGGTCATAGAAAAATTCTAGGAAATCATGGTGTTATTAAAAAAATTCTAGAATTCATACAAAATCCGTAAATTTATAAGCATAAAAAACTAAATATCAATATTTTAAATTTAATATAAAATGGATTTATTTGGACAAACTTCGGATTGGGAAACAAAACTAAAGCCCATTTTAAAAAAATATAAAGGAAAAAAGCATCCTCTGGAATATCATAATACTTATCAATTGCTTGTGATGGTGATTCTTTCAGCACAAGATTCTGATGCCAATATAAATACAATAGCACCAAAATTATTTGAAAAATACCCAACATTAAAAAGCATATCGCAAACCGATATAGAAACTTTTACATCGCAGATTACTAAAGTTCGAAACTATAGCACAAAAGCACAATGGATTCTAGATATAGCAAAAACTATTAAAGAAGATGCAAATATTCCTTTAACCATGTCAGGTTTGACAGCGCTAAAAGGTGTCGGAAGAAAATCTGCGAATGTTATTCTAAGAGAAACTAATAGACCCGCTGAAGGAATTATTGCTGACTTACACGTTATTCGTGTTGCGCCGAGAATTGGAATTATAAAAGAAAGTAAAGACGGAAATAAGATAGAAAAAGACTTAATGCAGGTTTTACCTAAAAACATTTGGTCCGAAATAGGAATGGCAATTTCTTTTCTAGGAAGAGAGACCTGCAGACCAAAACCGAAATGTCTTGAATGTCTTTTAGCAGATATCTGCCTTTATTATAATACAGAAGTAATCTAGTTATTTTCTTCTCGTATCAATTATATAAATTATCTTCCACGAATCTTTCTCTTTAAATAATGTAAATGCATTAACTCCTGTATGGCTAAGTTTGTCATTTACATAAAATTCATAAGGAGTCCAAGCATGAGCCATAGTTCCGTCAATTTGAATATTATAGCTTAAAATCTTCTCCTGAAATTTCATGTTTACAGGAATTGAAGCAATAGATTTATAAAATTCTTTTGCGCTTTCATCTGACAATTTATTGCCTTTAACAGCACTTTCACTAATGGATTGCAATACCATTTTGTCAGTACAGACTAACTTAATTTTTGATGAATCTCTCTGATGAAAACCTTCAAAAAAAGATTCAATGCATTTTTGTACTTCTTGTTTTTGAGCATTAGATGATAATCCCAAAAGAAGAAAAAGGAAAATTACATACGTTTTCATTGCTAAAATAGTTTAAACGCCAAATTGAGTGAAATGATGGTCTAAATGTTTTGCAAACATATTATTCCATTCTTTAGAAGACAGTTTCCCAAAAGAAAGAGATTCTTTACCTTCAAACTCTTGTTCTCCTAATTCTTGTGTTTTTTGAATATAAGAAATCAATCTGTTTTTTTCTAGTTCAAAATCATGATCCCCTTTAATAATAAATTGCGGAGCTGTACTAAGATTTCTTGGATAAGGAGATTCGCTTACTACTTTATTCTTAGCCAATAGTTTTAAAAGAAGTTTCATAACAACATTTGGTTTAGGATGAATATTATCATAAACCATTTCATACGTAACATTACAGTGAGCCAACATCTGGTCAACAGACATCTTACCCCAAAGTGGTTGTGTATTAGCTGTGAGCTGATTAATTCTATTTATAAATTGATCACAATCTTCTTTAAGAAAAACATTTTGCATAGTTTATAATATTACAATAGTTAAAAGTAAAAATATGAAATTTAGTGTGTGATCTCAGTTAAATCCAAAAAAAAACTTCAATTGACAAAGTCAATTGAAGTTTTAGTACTCAGAGCGGGACTTGAACCCGCACGAACATTGCTGTTCACTGGATTTTAAGTCCAGCGTGTCTACCAATTTCACCATCCGAGCATTATGTGGTACCTCCAGGGATCGAACCAGGGACACATGGATTTTCAGTCCATTGCTCTACCATCTGAGCTAAGGTACCTTATTTACTTATATTTCTATATAGCAAATGTTAGAATAAAAAACCCCGTTAATGTAAACAGGGTTTTCAAAAGAAAGGCGACGACATACTCTCCCACAATAATGCAGTACCATCTGCGCAGGCGGGCTTAACTTCTCTGTTCGGGATGGGAAGAGGTGAGCCCCGCCGCAATAACCACCTTAAGGTTGTTAGTGATTAGCTCTTAGTGATTAGTAATTAGTCCTTAGACTCTTTACTTATTACTCTTTACTATTCACCGCTCTGCGTCGAGCAAATATTTTAACATACTGGGATAAAGAAACAAATAAGCTTTTTTTAAGAAAGTTCCTTCCCTATCCGCCAAGGCGGATAGGGAAAAGTCTGTGCATAAGCTTACGGATTATTAGTACTACTCGACTATGACATTACTGCCTTTACATCTGTAGCCTATCAACGTGGTCATCTTCCACGATCCTTAAAAGAAATCTCATCTT
>NZ_JAVFVR010000010.1 GCF_030929595.1 Flavobacterium sp. LHD-85
TTTAATAGCCAAACCATGCGGCTTGGCTATGCTATGAGGTATTAATCCAAATTTCTCTGGGCTATCCCTCTGTGAAAGGCAGATTGCATACGCGTTACGCACCCGTGCGCCGGTCTCAAAGCCCGAAGACTTCTACCCCTCGACTTGCATGTGTTAAGCCTGCCGCTAGCGTTCATCCTGAGCCAGGATCAAACTCTTCATCGTATATTTTAATATTATATAGTCGATGCCTATCTATCGGTTCTTTTTCGAATCTCTCGATTCCATTACTCTTATTCTATTTTGCTCTAGCATCTCTGCTAAAGCGGCTGTCAATTCAATATGTCTACGAACGTGTCTTTTTCTGTCTTTCGCTTGTGTTTCAAAGCGGGTGCAAAACTAAAACTTCTTTTTGTTTCTCGCAAGAAAAAGTTGAAAAATTTTTAAAGCTTTATTTTCGCCCCATCTCTCCAATTTTTTCTGCCAGTATATCAAGGAACTTTCCGTGTTTTGCGGGGTGCAAATGTAAAAAGCTTTTTCTTTTCCCGCAAGCTTTTTCGAATCTTTTTTTTGGAAATTTCTTCCCGTTTCCAATTCGTATGCTGCGGAATGTCTAAGAGCGTTTTTCGCTGTTGCGGGTGCAAAAGTAGAACCTTTTTCCGCTTTTCCAATGCTTTTGCCCAGCTTTTTTTGATCTTTTTTTTTGATTATTTCTTAACGCACTGATAACGGCAGGTTTACATTTCAGGATTTTTTCGTTTTGCGTGGGGTTTTTCTTAGTTTGGCTGCTGTTTCCGCTATTTTGCCGCAAAGGCGCTAAGGCGCAAAGGCTCTTTTTCCCGCTTTTTACGCTCTAAAGACGCCTGGCTTTCCCGGCCGTTCTTCTGAAAACCGATGCCATAGCCCCGATAGGAGCGGAAATCCTTCTGCTTTTTTCTTTAAAAAGCAGAAGATTGGAGCGCATAGCGGGATTTAGCTCCTAATTAATATTAAAATTCCAATCTTTTAAATTCCAAATTCCAAAACTCGATGCGCTTCGCTCCGCTCAGACCGGCAGTCGAGGCTTTCTCCTTATTATACAAATATAAGACGCACTGCAGTGCATCTCTACGGGAAATTGAAGCTTGATTAATCTCATTATAAATCTATACACATATATAATTACTTTTTATTTAAATCTTTTGCTCTTTGCTGCCACTTCTCTGATAGATCTTCATAATCTACGGGACTGGCTGGTTTCTGATTTACCAATCGGCCAGATTCAAATGCACGAACCAAAATTGTCTCTATTAAATAGTCTTCGTTGACATCGTATGGCTTATACTCCTCTTTTAAACTTATATCAAATAAATTAGCCGTTGTGTTTGATACAAAGGCTTTGAATCCGCTTTTTAAGGTTTTAACCAACTCATAGGTTGTAATTCCTGTTTGACGATGAATCAATTTCACTAAAATCTGCCCTTGTTTTCTAGAGAGTTTTTTAAGCCTTTCTTCAAATTCGTTATTCAGATAATCTTCGACGATCTTAAAATACTTCTTTTTTTCACGGCTAGTTTTTAAACGAGCCATCCCATTATTTAATGCAGTTAATCTTTCTGAAGCTAACTTTGCATAAGGATATACTTTATACACTCTGTTTTGAAGAATCTGAAATTGTTTCATTTCTTCTGGAGTCATCTTTTGCCCTTTTGAAATAATAATTTCTGGCAATTGAATAGTATCACTTAGAATAGAATCTTTCTCTGTCAATATGTATCCCATTTGCTCGTTTTCCTTAGGAGTAACTTGGGCTTTAGAAGAAAAACAAACTAAGAGTATAAATAAAAAGGTGGTTAGTCTCATTGAATCATAATTTAAATGTAAAATTATATATTTATACACAACTCTGATACCAAATTTATATTTTAGCGAAAAAATATTTTTATGAGTACAAAATCTATCTTAAATGATACCTCAATAGCATTTTTAGAAAGCTACCTAAATAACGCTTCTCCAACAGGTTACGAAAGTGAGGGGCAAAAACTTTGGATGAATTATTTAAAACCTTATGTAGATACTTTTATTACAGATACTTATGGAACGGTTGTTGGTGTAATTAATCCAGACGCTCCTTATAAAGTTGTAATTGAGGGACATGCAGATGAAATTTCATGGTATGTAAACTATATTACAGAGGATGGTTTAATATATGTAATACGAAATGGCGGTTCTGATCATCAGATTGCTCCTTCTAAAAGAGTAAATATTCATACTAAAAATGGAATCGTGAAAGGTGTTTTTGGATGGCCAGCAATTCATACCCGTTTACGTGACAAAGAAGAGATTCCTAAATTAAGTAATATTTTTATAGATTTAGGATGTGAAACCAAAGAGCAAGTTGAAGCATTAGGCGTTCATGTTGGATGTGTAATTACATATCCTGACGAATTTATGATTTTGAACGAGAATAAGTTTGTTTGTCGTGCAATTGATAATAGAATGGGCGGTTTTATGATCGCTGAAATTGCTCGATTATTAAAGGAAAACAATAAAAAACTTCCATTTGGTTTATACATCGTAAATTCTGTTCAGGAAGAAATTGGTCTTAGAGGAGCTGAAATGATTGCGCATCGCATAAAACCAAATGTAGCTATTGTGACTGATGTTACTCACGACACCACTACCCCAATGATTGATAAAAAAGTGGAAGGCGACCTTAAAATGGGTAAAGGTCCTGTTATTGGCTACTCTCCTGCTATTCAGAATAAATTGCGCGATTTGATTGTAGAAACTGCAGAAGAAAACAAAATTCCGTTTCAGAGACATGCCACCTCGCGAGCAACGGGTACAGATACTGATGCTTTTGCTTATAGTAATGGCGGTGTGCCATCTGCTTTGATCTCTCTTCCGTTACGATACATGCACACTACTGTAGAAATGGTTCATAGAGAGGACGTTGAAAACGTAATTAAGCTTATTTATGAAGCTCTACTGAAAATTGAAAACAACGAAACGTTTTCTTATTTTAACTAATATACTTTTAATGTAAATCCGATTTGGGTTATTAAATCGGATTTACAAATTAAAAAACCAGACATGAAAATACTACTGCTCGAAGACGATTTTACTTTATCTAAAGAAATCTCGGCATTCTTTACTTCAAAAGAATTCGAGTGTATTCCTTATTATGACGGTTCTTTGCTTCTGAAAAAGTATTTTCCATATGAATATGATCTTATTATTCTTGATATAAATGTTCCTGGAATAAATGGAATTGATGTTTGCAAAGGCATTCGGGAAACCGATAAAAAAACACCTATTATAATGCTAACGGCTTTTAGTGAAATTGAAGATAAATTATCTTCTTTTGATAATGGTGCAGATGACTATCTTGTAAAGCCATTTCATTTTGACGAACTGTACGCAAGAGCGCAATCTCTTTTAAGGAGAAAAGAGATTCCTCAACAGACAGAAAGTAAAATCACTATTAAAGATCTAGAAATCTTTGAAGAAGATATGAAAGTCTTTAGATCTGGAGAAGAAATTAAACTTACTCCAAAAGAATTCAAGTTAATCCTAATTTTAGCGCATGCAAAAGGAAAAGTGCTTTCTAAACAATTTATAGCAGAGAAGCTTTGGGATTATCATATCGAAACCAATCAGAACACTATTGAGGTTTATATTAATTTTTTAAGAAAAAAGATTGATAAAGAACATGAAATAAAACTTCTCCGAACCAAAGTTGGTTACGGATATTATCTAAGCGATCAGGAATGACATTAAAAAATAGAATATCACTTTTAGTAAGTTTACTGTTTACCATCCTTTTTGGACTGGCATCTACGGTGATATTCATTTTGTATTCCAATTATAGAAAAGAAGAATTTCGTGATCGTTTAGAAATCAAAGCTTTATCTAATATTAAATTATTGGTAAACGTAAAACAAGTTGATAATCAGCTTTTAAAAATAATAGACCAAAATTCTATCAATAAATTGTATGATGAAAAGACTTTGGTTTTTGATTCTAATTATAAGTTGATTTATAGCAGTATTGACGATGCCAAGATCAATTGGTCTATTGATGACTTAAAATACCTTAAAAAGAATAAAACTTTTTTTAAACAGCAAGGCGATTATGAAGTTTATGGTGTTTTCTATGACACGAACGACAAAGATTTTTATGCTTTAATTTCTGCCACCGATGATTATGGCAAAAAAAAGTTACTTTTCTTGAGGTATACTTTAGTTATATCATACATCTTTTTTACTTGTGTTTGCTGGCTGTTAACTTCATTTATGGTTAGAAAAGCTATGAATCCACTTCATGCTTTTCATCAGAAAATAAAAAATATAAACGAAAACAACTTAGATACGAGAATTGAATCTAAAAGCACTAAAAATGAAATTGATTTAATTGCTGATGAGTTTAATTTCATGATGGATCGTATCGAACTTTCGTATCAGAGACAAAAGGAATTTACCGCTCACGCATCGCACGAACTGAGAACGCCACTTTCTAGAATGACTTCTCAGATTGAAAACGCCATCGCTGAACCAGAGATACAATCTAAAAACAAATCGTTTTTAAACTCAATATTGACCGATGTCAATCATTTAAGCGAATTAATCAATTCTCTGCTTATCCTTTCGAAAATTGATAACAGAAAAACAGATCATCACGAAATACAAAGAATCGATGAAATTTTATTTTCTTCGATCGAAAAAATAAACAAATCTTTCCCTGATTTTGTTATTCTTTTTGAAATGGAAGAAAGCGAAGATCTTGATACCGCTTTAGAAATAAAAGGAAACAAAAATCTTTTAGAAATAGCTTTAACCAATATCTTAAAAAACGCCTGTGTTTATTCAGACAATAAACAGGCAAAAGTAAAAATAAGCACGGACCATCATCATCTTATTGTTTCTGTATCCAATACAGGAGAAACCTTAAACGAAGAAGAACAGAAGAATCTTTTTCAGCCTTTTATGCGTGGCCACAATTCAAAAGGAACCTCTGGTTTTGGGCTTGGCTTAAGAATTGTGCAACGCATTCTTATATTGCACAAAGCAAACATAACTTACTCCATACCAAATATTAACACGAATTTATTTCAGTTATTTTTTAATTTGTAAGCAATTTTAAGCTATTTTTAAGGTAGATTTTAAGCTCTCTTAAAGCCTGTTGATAGCATATTTGTACAACTTAAAGATGATACAATGAAAAAGTTATTCGCATTGCTATTATTTGCACTTTTAAATCAAGCTGCAATAGCACAAAAATCACTCACTCTTCAAGACTGTGAAAGTCAATTTTTGAAAAAAAACCTTTTTTTACTGGCATCCCAATATAATATTGATGCTGCAAAAGCACTCACTATTCAGGCTCGTATTTGGGACAATCCAACTATAACAGCAGAATTGAATGCTTATAATCCTGAAAGAGATAAGTTTTTTGATATTGGCAAAGAAGGTCAAAAAGCATTTAGCATCGAACAGCTTATTTATCTTGGAGGAAAAAAACGCAACGAAGTCAAGTTAGCTCAAACCAATACCCAATTGGCAGAATTACAATTTAATGATGTGCTGCGAACCTTAAAACTGCAATTGCGCAAAAGCTTTTATACGGTTTATTATAATACCAAAAACCTTGAAAACACCGACAAGCAATTGGCGCATATCGAGAATTTAATTAACTCTTATTCTGTACAGGCTCAGAAAGGAAATATTCCTTTAAAAGATGTTGTTCGATTACAGTCATTATATCTAAATTTTAAAAATGAACGTCTAGAAGTTATAAATAACAATATCGAAGAACAGGCTAATTTAAAATTGCTTTTGAATGAAACCGAAAATGTAATTCCGGTTGTAAGCAAAGACGATTCGAATAAATATTTAAAAATAATCGATTTTGATCTGAAAAGCTTCGAAGAACAAGCTATTGCAAATCGCCCAGATTATTTAGCCAAACAAAAAGAAATTGATGCGAATGAGTTAAATGTAAAATGGCAAAAATCGCTTTCTGTTCCAGACCTTACTCTTGGTGCCAATTATGACCAGCGAAGTGGAGCTTTCAACAAAGAAGCCAATGTTAGTATTGGCATTCCGCTTCCTTTATGGAATAAAAATAAAGGAAATATTAAGTACGCCCAAACCATTTTGGAACAGTCTAAAATTGAAAAGCAAAATTTTGAACTGCAACTGCAAACAGAAATTACATCGGCTTGGACTAAATGGGATGAATCTAGGCAAAACTACAGCGTGATTAAACCAACCGTAAATTCAGATTTTGAAGCGGTTTATAATGGAATGCTTACCAATTTTCAAAAACGAAATGTAAGCCTTTTAGAATTTACCGATTTTATGGAAAGCTACAATCAGGCGATAATACAATTAAACGAATTAAAGAAAAAAGTAGTAATCGCAGGCGAAGAATTAAATAGTACCATCAACAAAGATTTATTTTAAAAAAAACTACAGAAATGAAACATATATTATTCATCGGAATCGCACTAGCAGGTTTATCTCTTACGAGCTGCAAAAAAGAAGTTGAAAATCCTGAGACAAATACCTCTTTTGTTTTGAGTGATACTATGCTTAAAAGCACTACAACAGCCGAAGCTAAAACCCAGCCACTAAAGAACGAACTTAGTTTTTACGGAAAAATCACTGCTGACAATAATAAAATGATTGATGTTTACCCACTTGTTGGTGGAAATGTAATGAAAGTAAATGTGGAACTTGGCGATTATGTTAAGAAAGGACAAGTTCTTGCTACCATAAAAAGTACCGATGTTGCCGATTTTGAAAAACAATCGATCGATGCTAAAAGCGATTTACTTGTAGCTAAAAACAATTTGAAAGTCGCACAGGAATTATTTGATGGAAAACTGAATTCTGAAAGTGATGTGCTTCAGGCAAAATCTGAAGTAAATAAAGCACAATCTCAATTAAGCAAAATTCAGGAAACGTATAAAATATATAATATTAAGGCAGGTTCAATATACGAAGTGACAGCTCCGATAAGCGGTTTTATTATTCAGAAAAGCATTAATCAGGATATGCTTTTACGAAATGACCGTTCTGAAAATATATTTGATATTGCAGAAATCAGCGAAGTTTGGGCGATGGCCAATATTAATGAAATAGATATTAATAAAGTAAAATTGGGAACCAGCGCTGCTGTAACCACTTTGAGTTATCCCGACAAAGCGTTTTACGGAAAAGTAGATAAAATCTACAATGTAATTGATCCAGAAACGAAAGCAATGCAGGCTAGAATTAAGCTGAATAATCCAGATTACATGCTTAAACCTGATATGAATGCCAATATCAAACTGTCTTTTAATGAAAATCAATCTATGATAGCCGTACCGAGTAAAGCTATTGTGTTTGATAAAAGTAAAAATTTTGTTGTGGTATTTAAAGACCGTAACAACATTGAAACCAGACAAGTAGAAGTTTACAGAGTGGTTGGTGATACTACTTATCTTTCAAGCGGTTTAAAAGAAAATGAAAAAGTGATCACCAACAATCAGCTATTTATTTATGGTGCTTTAAATAATTAAGACATGAACAAATTCATAAAAAATATTATTGCTTTTTCGTTAAAGAATAAAGCATTTACCTTCTTTTGGGTTGGATTATTGGCTGTTGCCGGATTTATTTCTTTCAAAAATATGCCTATTGATGCTTTTCCAGATGTTACCAATACGCAGATTATTATCATTACACAATGGAACGGGAAAAGCGCTGAAGAAGTAGAACGATTTGTTACTTCTCCAATTGAGATTGCCATGAACTCGGTTCAGAAAAAAACAAGCGTGCGAAGCATTACTATGTTTGGTCTGTCTGTAATTAAAATCATTTTTGATGATGGCGTAGACGATACTTTTGCACGTTTTCAGGTAAATAATTTGCTGAAAAACGTTTCTCTTCCTGATGATGTTGAACCAGACGTACAGCCGCCATACGGTCCAACCGGTGAAATTTTCAGATATATTGTAAAAAGTGACAGCAGAGACAGTAGAGAATTATTGACCTACCAAAATTGGGTTATCGATAAACAATTGCGTTCTCTTCCTGGTGTTGCCGATTTAAATGTTTTTGGAGGCCAGACCAAAACATATGAAGTTGGGGTTGATCCAATCAAACTGGCAAAATACAATATTACACCTTTACAGGTTTACAACGCTGTAAATGCTGGAAACTTAAACGTTGGTGGTGATGTTATTGAGAAAAACGGACAAGCATTTGTTGTTCGAGGAGTTGGTTTATTGCAATCCAAAGAAGATATTGGAAATATTATCGTAGATGATGCTGGCGGAAACCCAATTTTGGTTAAAAATTTAGCTGACGTTTACGAAAGCTCAATGCCAAGAGTTGGACAAACGGGTATTGGAAATAATGATGATGCCGTTGAAGGAATTGTGGTAATGCGTAAAGGTGAAAACCCGCAGGAAACACTTGCTTTAATAAAAGCCAAAATCAAAGATCTTAATGATAATGTTTTGCCAAAAGACATTAAAATTGAAACGTTCTATGATCGTGATAATTTGATGAATTTCACGACCGAAACTGTAATGCACAACTTATTTGAAGGTATTATTCTGGTTACTGTTGTCGTATTTCTTTTTATGGCCGATTGGAGAACTACTTTTACAGTTTCGATTGTCATTCCGCTTTCCTTATTATTTGCGTTTTTATGTCTTAAAATGATGGGAATGAGCGCCAACCTATTAAGTTTAGGCGCAGTCGATTTCGGAATTATTATTGACGGAGCCGTTGTAATGGTCGAAGGTTTATTTGTAGTTCTAGACCATCGAGCGCATCAGCTGGGAATGGAGAAGTTTAATAAAATTGCAAAAGGAAGTTTGATCAAGAAGACGGGAACAGAAATGGGTAAAGCCATTTTCTTCTCAAAACTGATTATTATTACTGCTTTGCTTCCAATTTTCTCTTTCCAAAAAGTAGAAGGAAAAATGTTCTCTCCCCTAGCCTTTACATTAGGTTTTGCCTTATTGGGAGCGCTTATTTTTACCTTGACTTTGGTTCCAGTTCTTTCTCATATTTTATTAAATAAAAATGTAAAAGAAAAACATAATCCGTTTGTAAATTTTTGGGATCGAATTGTCAGCAAAGGTTTTCAATGGACATTCAAGCATAAAGTACAGACTTTGGTTGCGTCTTTAGGATTATTAGCCGCTGTTTTCTTTTCAGCTGGATTCTTAGGAACAGAATTTTTACCGCAATTAAACGAGGGAGCTTTATGGGTAACAGCAGAATTACCAATGAGCACTTCGCTTCCTGAAAGTGTGAAAACGGCAGCAATGATTAGAAAAGACTTAGAAAGTTTTCCTGAAGTCAAAAAAGTTTTATCTCAAACCGGAAGAAGCAACGATGGAACCGATCCAAATGGTTTTGGATTTATCCAGCTTCAAGTTGACTTGCTGCCAAAAGCAGAATGGAAACGCAAGATTTCTATGGATGATCTGATTAATGAAATGGACAATAAACTCAAAGTGCATCAGGGAATCACGTATAATTATTCTCAGCCCGTAATTGATAACGTTGCCGAATCGGTAGCTGGATTTAAAGCTTCGAATGCCGTAAAAATTTATGGAGATGATTTGAACAAATTAGATCAGCTTGCCAATGAAGTTTTAGCACAAATTAAAAATATTCCAGGTATAAAAGACGCCGGTATTTTGAGAAATGTAGGCCAGCCAGAAATCAGCGTAATTCTAGATCGTGAAAAAATGGCTGCATATGGAGTAACTTTAAGCGATGCGCAAGCAGTTTTAGAATTAGCATTTGGAGGAAAAACAGCAACTGAAAAGTATGAAGATGAAAAGAAATTTGATGTTCGTGTTCGTTTTTCTAAAGAATACCGAAAAGATGAAAAAGATTTGGAGGAAATTAAAGTTCCAACCATCAGCGGAATAAAAATTCCTTTAAAAGAAATCTGCGATATTAAAACCATTACTGGTCCCGCGTTTATTTACAGAGATAATACCAAACGTTTTATTGGAGTAAAATTCTCAGTTCGTGATCGTGATTTAGGAAGTACAATTGCCGAAGCACAACAAAAAGTAAATCAATTAAAACTTCCTGCTGGTTATACCACAGGATGGACGGGAGAATTTGAAAATCAAGTTCGTGCGAGTGCGCGTCTGGCGCAAGTGGTACCTATAAGTTTAATTGGAATTTTTGTGCTGTTGTTTATTTTGTTTGGCAATTTTAAAGATTCTCTACTTGTTCTAGCCAATGTTCCTTTTGCGATTATTGGTGGAATTATTGCACTGCACTTAACAGGAATGAATTTCGGAATTTCTGCCGGAGTTGGATTTATAGCGCTTCTCGGAATTTGTATCCAAAATGGAGTTATTTTAATTTCCGAATTCCATCACAATCTGAAAGCTAAATTCTCTCTCGAAGAATCTATTTTTATGGGAGTAAAAGCCAGAACAAGAGCGGTAGTTATGACAGCATTAATGGCTTCAATCGGATTAATGCCTGCGGCCATTTCTACGGGAATTGGTTCAGAATCGCAGAAACCGCTTGCCATTGTAATTATCGGCGGACTTATGACGGCTACTGTTCTGACTCTACTAGTGTTTCCAATTTTATTCTGGATATTCAATAGAAAGAAGCATGTGCCAATAGAATAAACAATTAAAATAATTAGTTTTAAATCAATTTGTTGGGATTTAAAAAAGAAGAAGCATCATTCTCGCAATGATGCTTTTTTGCTTTAATCAAGTTCAGTATAAAGCAAAAAAAAAGACCTTTTGCTCAGAAAGGTCTTTTTACTAACTCAAAACTTTTAAACTGTTATTTCAAATCTTTCAAAAGCGCAATTGCATCTGAAGCATTTGATGTTTGTGCATATTTCAATGCAGTAAACCCTTTTTCATTTTTAGCATTAGGATTTGCCCCATTAGCCAATAAAACTTTAATGATTTCATGTTTGTTGTAACGTGCAGCGATCATTAACGGAGTAAAATCTTCAGACATCTGATTTACGTCCGCGCCGTATTCAATAAATTTTTTAACTGTTTCAATATCTCCTTTACTAATAGCAACATTTAAAGGAGTTGCAGTATATTCTGTACGCTCAATTGGATTTTTAACAGTTGAAACTACGTTTGAAGCCATTGCCACATTTCCAAATGCCACCAAGGCTAGTCCTAAATAAATAACTGATTTTTTCATAATGATTGATGTTTGTTAAATGATTGATGATGATTTTAATTTGATGATGTAAAAGTAAATCATTTTATCGTATTATGTATTACAAAGTACCATGTTTTAACCAATTCTTAACAGTTGCTTAATAATACGATAATCAAAGAACCTAAACGTTATCAAATTATTGATTTTACTATAATAGACTACATAAAAAGGAAAATGTTACAATAAATCTTATTTTTTTTTATTCTTTTTAAAGTCAATACCCTCTCAGCACATGATTTATTTTTTTAAATTTACTATACGATTAAGAATCAAACGTATAGCAATTTAATGCTCACGCCTTATAATACAAAGCTTCACAGAAAAGGATAAATCAAAAAAGTACTAACCTTAAAACAAATAGCCATGATTTTTATTAAAAGAATACTAGTCATTTTAATTTTACTAATTTCAATTGTTTTAATTGCAGCTTATTTTATGCCTAAAGAATATTCGGTTGAAAGAGAAATTACAATCAACAAACCCGCAGATAGCATTTTTAAATATGTTCGTTCATTAAAAAATCAAAATGAGTTTAGCGTATGGGCAAATATGGATCCGAAAATGAAAGTTAATTATAAGGGGGCTGATGGCATGGTAGGTTCTGTTTCTTCTTGGGAAAGTAATGTTAAAGAAGTTGGTGTTGGAGAACAGGAAATTACAAAGATAACAGAAAACAGACGCTTAGATTTTGCGCTACGTTTTAAAAAACCAATGGAAGATACTGCTGTTGGCTTTATGTCTACACAACCTGTTTCGGTAAATCAGACAAAAGTAAAATGGGGAATCAGCGGGGTGATACCATACCCAACAAATATTATGCTTCCAATGCTTAAAATGGATCAAATGATTGGAAATGATCTGCAAAAAGGTCTTGAAAACTTAAAAGATAAAATGGAAGGGAACTAAATCTTCTCTTTAAAAAAGAAAAGCATCATTTTTTAATGATGCTTTTCTTTTTTTGCTCTTAAAATTTTATTTAAGCCCTTTTAAAATCGCTGCAGATTCTGTTGATTTTGCGTATCGGGCATAATCCAACGCTCTAAGTCCATGAGTATTTTCTATTGACGGTTTAGCTCCATTTGCCAATAAAATTTTTACAATTTCGACATTGTTAAAACGAGCAGCAAGCATTAAAGGAGTCATATTGCGTACAATTTTATTTACATCTGCACCATACTCAATGCTTTTCTTTACGGTTTCTACATCTCCATTGCAAACCGCTAAATGTAAAGGTGATTCTAAATCAAAAGGAATTTCAATTTGATTTTTACTTTCTAACTTCAAATTAGAAGCTGTTGCAAAATTTGCAAATACGGCCAAAGCCGTTCCTAAAACGATTACTGTTTTTTTCATGATTGATTGCTTGTTTAATGATTAATGATTGTGATGATTACTTGTTAGACGCACATTATGCACAAAACGTTGCATTAAAAATGAAAAAAAAATGATGAATTTTTAAAATACTCAATTAGAGAGGCTAAATTGTGTTTTTATATAAATTTTAAGGTAGATTTTCTATTGCATATAATTTACATCAAAAGAAAATGCCCTACAGTAAGATATACAGCAGGGCATTTTTCAATATAAATTTTAAAGCTTAAATTACTTTAATTTCAAGTTTCTTATTTTGAAGAAAGATATTCTAAGACATTTTTTTCAATACGCTGATCAATATTGTCAATATCAGCTTTTACAAATTTTTCTCCTAAAATATTCTCAAATAATTCGATATATCTTTCCGAAACAGATTCAATATATTCATCTGTCATATTTGGAATCTGCTGGCCGTCTTTACCTTGGAAACCATTTTCGATTAGCCAACGGCGAACAAACTCTTTAGATAATTGTTTTTGCTCCTCACCTTTTTCTTGTCTTTCAGCATAACCCTCAGCGTAGAAATAACGAGAAGAATCTGGAGTATGGATTTCGTCAATTAAAACAATAACTCCATCTTTAGTTTTTCCAAACTCATATTTTGTATCTACTAAAATCAATCCGCGTTTAGCTGCGATTTCAGTTCCTCTTTGAAATAAAGCTCTAGTATATTTTTCTAAAACTAAATAGTCTTCTTCAGAAACAATTCCTTTTGCCAAAATATCTTCGCGAGAAATATCTTCGTCATGAGAACCATTATCAGCTTTTGTAGTCGGCGTAATAATTGGCTCAGGAAATTTATCGTTTTCTTTTAGACCTTCAGCCATAGTAACGCCACAGATTTGTTTTCTACCTGCTGCATATTCACGAGCTGCGTGTCCAGACAAATAACCGCGAATAACCATTTCTACTTTAAAAGGATCACATAAATGTCCAACGGCAACATTTGGATCTGGAGTAGCAATCAGCCAGTTTGGAACGATATCTTGCGTCAATTCCATAAATTTTGTTGCAATCTGATTCAAGATTTGTCCTTTGTACGGAATTCCTTTTGGCAAAACTACATCAAAAGCCGAAAGTCTATCGGTAGCTACCATTACTAAAAGTTCGTCGTTAATATTGTAAACTTCTCTAACTTTTCCGCGGTAAACTGATTTCTGATTCGGGAAATTAAAATTTGTAGTTGTGATTGTATTGCTCATTATCTAGTTGTGTTGTTTTTTTATGAAGGCAAATTTAAAACTATTTGCAAGAGCAAACAAAGAAAAAATCACTTCAATTTTAGTGAATTATTTAAAGTTTAAAATTCCTTTGCCAAAAGATTTAACTGACTCGTCTAAGGCAGCAAGTGTAGTGTCAGTTAATTTTTTAAAATCTTCTGACTGTACAATCAAAATTTGCCCTTGATTATGAACAAGTGCATTGGGCACAAAAATTACCGCCTTTCCGTTTTCATCTTCTTCAATTAAATGTGCAGGCTGCCAAAAATTTCCGTTTTTAAACAGAATAGGCAAATCTGTAACAGGTTTTGGCTCATGATTTCTTTTTAAAAGCTTTTCTTCTGCCTCTTTTTTATTTTTTTCATAACCTGGCAAAAAGATCATCAGCTTCTCGTCTACCCAATTGGTAAATCTTTTTAAAATAGACAAACGCATCAAAAAGCCACTTAAATAAATTAAAACCACCAAAATCATTCCGCCCACAATATCGGTCGCGTATTTTCCTAATATCAAATCCAAACGCAGGAAGTGTGCAAATTTTTCTCCATAATTCTGAAAAAACTTCCAGACTTTTCCCAATAGAATAAAAAAAACTAAAAGCGGTAATAAAACTAATGCCCCCGAAATCAAGTTTCGTTCAGCTTGAAGTAGAAATTTTTTCATGGTTAAATAATTAAGGTTAAAAAAATAAGAGCTAACTCTCTGTGAATTAGCTCTTATAAAAATAACTATAATTTATTATCCAGCAATAAACTGAATATAAAATACTCTTAATTAAGTTGTTGCAAACTCTTTATCTAAAATTTTAGAAGCAATATATTTTGCAACGCCATCCTCTGCATTTGTTTTAATTACTTCTAAATCTGGTAAAGCATCTTTTAAAATTGAAGGCGCATTCCCCATAATCAAACCTTTTCCGGTTGCAGACAACATTTGTAAATCGTTAAAACCATCTCCAAACGAAATAGCTTCATCCAAAGTAAAACCTTCTTTTTCTAATACTTTTTCAATTGCAACTGCTTTGTCTACAGATTTATCCATAAATTCTAAACAAGTCGGCAAACTAAAAGCATGATGCAAATGCTCCGAAGAATTAGCTAAAACAGCATCTCTCACTTTTATTAATTTCTCGTGATTATCACATGAAAAGAAGATTTTAATAGCTTTAAAGTCTTCAATAGTTTTATAATCGACTAATTCTGGACGGTATTTTAATTCGGCCTGAAAAGAATTTAATCTTTCGTTCCATTTATTGGTTTGCCAAACATTCTCCTTGAATAATACAACCGTTACGTCTGGGTCTATTTCTATATTCAAGGCTGCTTTGACAACATCACTGTCTAAATTAAAAGCAAAAAGCTCTTCTTTATTCGGCGAATGGATTCTTCCTCCGTTAGAACTTACCAGATAAACTGGCACTTCTAGCTTGTCTATAATAGCAAATGCATCAAGATGATGACGTCCTGTAGCTACAATAATCAAATAACCTTGATTGTGAAGTTCTTGAAAAATTGATTTTGTGTAATCTGAAATTCTGTGTTGTGGGTTGAGTAAAGTTCCGTCAAGGTCACTTACAACCGCTTTTATATTTTTAAGTTTTGTCATATTAATTATCAAATTCGATGATATGCAAATTTACGGTTTTAAGCTCGGCTAGACAAAGATTACAGCCTTTGAAAGCCAAAATTGAGGTAAGTTTATTATTTATTTAACTATTCCGTTAAATATTACTATATAAACAATTTAAATCTTAACAATTCCTGTTTTATATAAATTTATTGCTTTCTGAATTATTGTTTCAATTTGTTCTAAAGGCAAATCTTCATAAACATCAAACATCATTATTTTCATTCTTGAACGATTCTCCTGAATTAGAAAAGATTCTTCAAAATGTTTTCCTTCCACAATTCCGATATAAGGTTGTTTGAGTTTTTTATGAATCCATAGATAGCAAAACATTTTTTCTTTATAACAAAAAAATGGCATTCCATATTTTAAAACATTGGTAATATTATTGTCCTGTTTTAAAATGATTTCTTTTAATGCGAGAAATATCCCTTTTATGGGTTCTTCTTGGTTTAAATAGAAATCATCTAATTGTTTCATTTTTTAATACGTTTTTTTAATTTTCGCAGTACGTGCATAAACTCTTTTTAACGTGTCATAACCTGAACAATTAGAGCTTGCTTTAAATTCATAAACTAAAGAATCATTTTTAAGATAGAATCTTTCTTTTGAAAAAATTAAAAAGTCTACATTTTGGTTAGGATTACAATTTGGAATAGTCAACGTATCTTTTCTTCTAGTTTCCCCAAATTTTATACATCTTGTATATGGAAACATTCGATAACATGTATCACTGCTCGTACTGTTTAATTCAATAGCATCCCCTACTAGTTTCCATTTCCCTTTAGAAATTACTCTCCAGTCGCACCCCGCTCCTTTATAAGAAAAAGTGCTGTCTTTATTTATCTTTAACAAATGGCTGCCTGGAATAATATATTCCGTATCATACCAATTACCAACAAACTTATTTTTTGGGATTTCTTTTTTTTGACATGAAAGCAAACCTATAAATAATATTAAAATCGATATTCTAATTTTCATTTAAATCTCATTTGATTAATCTCTAATTCAAAAAAAATATTCGTTTTGCACCTTTTATATAAAACGTACAAAACGAATATTAATAAATGTTAAAACACAATTCACGATTTACATTTAACATTTCACTACAATAATTATTAATCGTGATTCTCGATTTGTTTATAAGCGTCAATCACCTTTTTAACCAATCTGTGACGTACGATATCTTTATCATCCAAATAAATAATTCCGATACCTTCAATGTCTTTTAGAACCAAAAGCGCTTCTTTAAGACCAGAAATTGTTCTGCGAGGCAAATCGACCTGCCCAGGATCACCAGTAATCATGAATTTGGCATTTTTTCCCATACGGGTCAAAAACATTTTCATCTGTGAGTGAGTAGTATTCTGAGCTTCGTCAAGAATTACAAAAGCATTGTCAAGAGTTCGTCCACGCATAAAAGCTAAAGGTGCAATTTGAATAATTCCTTTTAGGATATAATCTTCCAATTTTTCGTTCGGAATCATATCTCGCAAGGCATCATAAAGCGGTTGCATGTAAGGATCAAGTTTTTCTTTCATATCTCCAGGCAAGAAACCAAGGTTTTCACCAGCTTCAACCGCAGGACGTGTTAGAATGATTCTTTTTACTTCCTTATCCTTCAGCATTTTTACTGCCATTGCAACTCCCGTGTACGTTTTTCCTGTACCGGCAGGCCCTACTGCAAAGACCATATCGTTCTTTTTTACAGTATCAACCAGCAATTGCTGATTTGGTGTCATTGCCTTTACAATCTTACCGCCAACACCATGAACTAAGATTTTGTCATGATCGTAAGCTCTCTTTTCGTCCTGACCATCACTCATTATTACACGTTCAATTACATTATCGTCAATATTGTTGTAACGTGTAAAGTGAAGCATTAATCTTTGAAATCTTTTTTCGAATTCGTCTAAAACTTCTTTTTCGCCAAATGCTTTTAAAGTTGTCCCTCGCGCTACGATTTTAAGCTTCGGGTAATACTTTTTAATGATTTCTAAATGGCTGTCTTGCGCGCCCCAAAATTCTTTTGGTGCAATATCTACTAGCTCGATTATTCTTTCGTTCAAATGAAGTAGTTTTAAATTAAAAATTCCTTTTAATATTTAGTGGTTGTCGGGTCTTTTCTATTTATCACAATAATCAAACTCAGTTTTCAATTTCATTCTCATAAAACTTAAATCAGTGTTTTTGAATATTGTAACTTGCAAATGCTTTAAAAATCACAATTTGTCTTTTCTTTCTTTCAATTTGTGTTTACTATTATTAGCTTTGCATTTCTCAAATTTAATGAAAATTAGATTTAAATACTATCAATAGTTATAAACAAAAATATGTCAATAATTACCCTTACTACAGACTACGGCTTGAAAGACCACTTTGTGGGGTCGCTGAAGGGTAAAATACTTTCTGAAAATCCAGAAGTTCAAATCATTGACATTTCTCATGACATTGATCCCTTTAATACTGCCGAAGCAAGTTACATTATTGGTGCAGCTTATATGAGCTTCCCAAAAGGAACGGTTCATCTTATTGGTGTCGATATAGAACGCAATAAAGAAAACCAGCATATTGCCATGCAGTGGAACGATCACTACTTTATTTGCGCCGATAACGGAATCCTGAGTATGCTAACGCAAAAAATCGTTCCGCAGAAGATTGTAGCAATTAATATTCACGATCGTTTCCCAATTGAAGCTACAGATCTGGATATATTTATTCAAGTTGCCTCGCATTTATCTAAAGGTGGTTTGCTGAATGTAATCGGAAAAGAAATTCAATCCATTAAAGAAGCAACCGAACTGCAAGCTCTTGTAGCCGACGACGGAAATTCTATAAAAGGAAACATTATTTACATCGATCATTTTGGAAATGTTGTGACTAATATTTCTAAAAAACAATTTTTAGAAATTTCACGCGGACGTCCGTATGAAATTGTTATGAATCCAAAGAGCATCAAAACGATTCTTCCTAATTATTCGGCTATCGCAACTTCTGACAAGTATCCGATTAAAACGTACGAAGGAGAAAAACTGGCTATTTTTAATGAGGCTGGTTTTCTTGAAATTGCTATTTTTAGAAGCAATCCTTCTAAAGTGGGTTCTGCAAACAGTCTTCTAGGTTTGAATTATCGTGATGTGATTACGATTAAATTCTCCTAAAATTATTTTAGATTTTAGAGTTCAGATTTTAGATTTAAAAATGCTAAACATTGGAATTTGGAATTTCTCTATTGGAATTTTATTTTTTTATAAAAACAATAATCTATTTTGGTATTTTTGCGCACCTGTAAGACTTTAGGCAATTCAAAAAAAATCTAAAATCAACAGTCTAAAATCTTAAATTACAAACATGTTTGTTCGAATAGTAAAAATGAGTTTTCACGAAGAAAAAATTCCCGATTTTCTGGAGAATTTTGAATCGGTAAAAGAGAAAATACGAAATGCAGAAGGAAATCGTTTTTTAGAATTGTATCAGGACAAAAATGATAAATGTATCTTTTTTACCTACAGTTACTGGGAAACCGAAGAAGATTTAGAAAATTACAGAAATTCTGAACTGTTTAATACTGTTTGGGATTTTACAAAAAAAACTATTCAATGCAAAACCAGAAGCTTGGAGCGTTGATAAACTGATGAGCTTAAATTAGTTTCAAGTTTAAGGTTTCACGTTAAGCGTGTAACTTGAAACGTGAAACGTGAAACAATAAAAAACAAAAAACACGAATGAAATCAATCATTTTAAGAGAAATAAAATCTTTTTTTGGCTCTCCAATTGGCTATTTGGTCATTGCGATTTTCTTAATCAGCAACGGACTATTTTTATGGGTCTTTGAAGGAGATTACAATATTCTAAAAACTGGTTATGCCGATTTAACTCCGTTTTTTACTCTAGCACCTTGGATTTTAATTTTCTTAATTCCAGCCGTAACCATGAGAAGTTTCTCTGACGAAAAAAAACAAGGAACTTTAGAATTGCTATTGACAAAACCTTTATCAATTTGGGAAATTGTAAATGGTAAATTCTTCGGTTCATTTTTACTAATTATTTTGGCGATTATTCCAACTTTAATTTATGTAAAAGTAATTTCAGATTTAGGTTCGCCAGAAGGCAATATCGACATGGGAAGCACAATTGGTTCTTATTTCGGTTTATTGTTTTTAATCGCTTCCTATTCAGCAATAGGAATCTTTACTTCTACCCTTTCAGAAAATCAGATTGTGGCTTTTATTATTGCCGTTTTTCTTTGCTTTTTCTTTTATTTTGGTTTTGAAGGTCTAGCAACATTAATTCCAGGTTCAAACAATTTCATTTCGGTTTTAGGAATGCAAAATCATTTTAAAAGTATGAGCCGCGGTGTAATTGACACTCGAGATATTATTTACTTTTTAAGCATTGCAATTGCCTTTTTGTCTTTTACTGTTTACCAATTAAAATCTTTTAAAGCTTAATGAAACTATCTACAAAACATAATTTAAAGACATTAGGCATCACTATTTTCATTTTAATAGTTTTAAATGTACTTGGAACAATCTTTTTTCATCGTTTTGATTTAACAAAAGATAAACGCTATACCCTTTCTCCAACGTCGTTAGGGATTCTAAAACAAGTAAAAAATCCACTTTCTATTAAGATTTATATGGCTGGAGATCTTCCTGCCGATTTTAGACGTTTACAGCAGGAAACCAAGCAATTATTAGAAGAATTTCAAGCTTATAACAACAATATAGTTTTCGAGTTTGTTGATCCGTTAGAAAATGAAGATGAAAGCGAAGAACTGACAAAATCACTTTTCCAGAAAGGATTAACTCCTGTAAATATTACGGTTGATGATAAAGGAAAACAATCTCAAGCTATGGTTTTCCCGTGGGCAGTTGCGGTTTACAATAACAAAGAAGTTAATATTCCGTTGTTGAAAAACATCATGGGAGCTTCTACTACACAAAAAGTTATTGGATCTATTCAGCATTTAGAATATTCTATTGCAGATGCGATTAACAAAGTAGCCAAAAACAAGCAGAAAAAAGTTGCTATCATAAAAGGAAATGGCGAATTAAAAGAGATTCACATTGCCAAAATGTTAATGCAGGTTAAAGAAAGTTATTACATCGGACCATTCACTTTAGACTCTGTTGCAAAAGATCCAAACGGAACCTTAAATGCATTAAAAAAATACGATTTAGCCATTATTTCTAAGCCGACAGAAAAATTCTCTGACGAAGAAAAAGAAGTTCTGGATCAGTTTATTATGAATGGCGGAAAAACCATTTGGCTAATTGATCAAGTGGCAGCCGACATGGACAGTTTGTACAATGATATGGGCGCAACTCTGGCATATCCAAGAGATTTAAATCTAAACGATATGTTCTTTAAATATGGATTCAGAATTAATCCTGATTTGATCAAAGATGAACAAGGAAGTCCAATTAAACTAGCAACCGGCGAACAAGGAAGCGCTACACAATATCAGGATTTTATCTGGAAATTTGCGCCACAGGTTTATCCAACAAGCCAGCATCCTATTGTTAAAAACTTGGGCGGAATTAAATTCGATTTTGCAAATCCGATTGACACTTTGAAAAATGGAATTAAGAAAACCGTATTATTGCAATCTTCTCAATATTCTAAAACAATTGGTTCTCCTGTAGAAGTTAATCTGAACATGGTTACCGAGAAAACAACTCCGCAGGATTATTTAAATAAAGGGAATCAGAACCTTGCTGTTTTATTAGAGGGTTCATTTCATTCTGCTTTCGAAAATAGAATTCTGCCTTTCAAAGACAATTCTTTCTCTGCGCAAGGAAAACCAAACAAAATGATTGTTGTGGCTGATGGAGATATTGCAAGAAATCAATTGGACAAAAACATGATGCCAATTGAATTAGGTTATGACCAAAGAACTGGCCAATTATACGACAACAAAGACTTCATCATGAATTGCATCAATTACCTTCTTGATGATACAGGACTTATTAACATTAGAAGTAAAGATGTCGAACTGCCTTTATTAGATAAAGAAAAAGTTTATGAAAGCTATACCTTTACACAATTCATAACTATCGGAGTTCCAATTCTAATTTTATTGATCTTTGGCCTTTTATTTACTTTTATCAGAAAAAGAAAATACAGCAAATAGATGTTAATAAAAAAATGTAATAATTTGGATAGTTTAAGATATATTTGTAATCCTTATATTTAGAAAATAAAACAGATGAAATTTATAGTATCGAGTTCGTACTTATTAAAACAATTACAAGTTTTAGGTAGTGTAATCAATAGTAATAATACGTTGCCTATTTTGGACAACTTTTTATTTGAACTAAACAACAATGAGTTGACAGTTTCGGCTTCAGATCTTGAAACGACTATGTCGGCTACATTATCGATCGATTCTACAAGTAAAGGAAGTGTAGCTGTTCCAGCTAAGCTTTTGCTTGAAATTTTAAAAACTTTCCCAGAGCAGCCATTAACTTTCACTGTAGAAGATAATAATACGGTAGAAATTAGCTCAAATTCTGGTAAATATGCATTGGCTTATGCTGCAGGAGAAGAATTTCCTAAAGCAGTAAGTCTTGAAGATCCATCTGTGACACTTGTTCCTGCAGAAGTTTTAGCAACTGCGGTAAGTAAAACTATTTTTGCAGCTGGAAACGATGATTTACGTCCGGTAATGTCTGGAGTATTCTTCCAGTTTTCACCAGAAGGATTAATTTTCGTAGCTACAGATGCTCACAAATTGGTAAAATATGCACGTACAGATGTTAAAGCATCTCAAGTGGCAGATTTTATTATGCCTAAAAAACCTTTAAACATTTTAAAAAGTATTTTAGGAAGCTCTGACGCTGAAGTAAAAATTGAATACAACGATTCAAATGCGACTTTCTCATTTGACAATTATATTTTAATGTGTCGTTTAATCGACGGAAAATACCCTAACTACGAAGCGGTAATTCCAAAAGAAAATCCAAACAAATTAATGATTGATCGTTCTTTATTTTTAAGTTCAGTTCGTCGTGTTGCGATCTTCTCTAACAAAACTACACACCAAATTCGTTTGAAAATTGCTGGAGCAGAATTAAATGTTTCTGCAGAAGACATCGATTACTCAAACAAAGCAGAAGAAAGATTGACTTGTGATTATCAAGGTGATGATTTACAAATTGGTTTCAACTCTCGTTTCTTAACAGAGATGCTTACTAACCTTCAGTCAGACATGATTATGCTTGAAATGTCATTGCCAAATAGAGCTGGTATTTTAACTCCAGTTGATGGCTTAGAAGAAGGAGAAACAGTTACTATGTTGGTAATGCCTGTAATGTTAAATAGTTAACATTAAAGTTTCTTTCTGTTACAGGGATGTTTTTTAGTTTTAAATAAAAGATCTATCATTGTAAAAAAAAAGATATCGCTATTAACCAACCATTTTTTATACCTAGAAACCGCAATTCCTATAAAGAGTTGCGGTTTTTTATTTAGGTTTATTTTGAGTTTCAGGTTTCAAGTTGATATACTATTCGTATAATTTTTACCGCAAAGTTCGCTAAGATTCATGCTTAGGATTGTTTTAGAATACTAAGAACGCAAAGCTTTGTGTACTTATATTCTTTGTAAAGACTTTAGAGAAAAGAAAACTTTGTGACCTTTGCGTAAAACCTTTGCGAACTTTGCGGTTAGAAAAACACAAAGCATATCAACTTGAAACCTGAAACCTGAAACTTAAAACAACAATTTTCCATATCTTTGTAAAATGAAAATAGAAATTTGGTCGGACATCATGTGTCCGTTTTGTTATATCGGAAAAAGACAGCTGGAAACTGCACTTGCAGTATTCCCTAATGATAATTTTGAAATTGAATGGAAAAGCTTTCAGCTGGATCCAACCATAACTTCGCAACCCGATATGGACGTTTACACGTTCTTAGCGGAAAGAAAAGGCATGTCGATTGAACAATCTAAAGAAATGCACAAAGGTGTCGCAGAACGCGCTAAAAGTGTTGGTTTGGATTATAATTTTGATAAAGCTGTTATTTCAAATTCCTTAAACGCACATAGAATCATTCAATTAGCTAAAACCAAAAATATGGGCGATAGAATGGAAGAAATTTTCTTTAAAGCTTATTTTACAGACGGACAAGATTTAAACAACGGACAAACCTTGATTAAATTAGGGATTCAAGCCGGATTGGAAGAAAATGAAATTAGAGAAGTTCTTGAAAGCGATTCTTTATTTCTAAAAGAAGTTGAGTCAGACATTAAAGAAGCTGCTGAAATTGGCGTTCAAGGTGTTCCTTTCTTTGTATTTGATCGTAAATATGCAGTTTCAGGCGCTCAACCAATTGAAACTTTCGTAAAAACAATTCAAGAAGTTTTAAAATAAAACTTAAATCTTATATAACCTAAAAGCGTGCTGTTTATATATAAACAGCACGCTTTTATCATTTAGTCCTTTCAATAAACTAAAAAATTAATGCCCAGCTCTACCTTTTGATTCATTCGATTTTGTTGTAGTGCTTTTTCCTCTAGAACCAGATGTTGATTTTTGAGTTTTTCCAGAATCTTTCATTCCAGATTTCGAATCTTTTCTTGAAGTTTCCATAATGCTATAATTTTTAAAATTATTAGTTATACAAAGTTGCAAATTACGTAAGTGTTTATTTTACAGAATCATACTTGATTTTTACAAAATGTGACTTAACTTAAAACATCTCCGTAAACAAATCATGTAAGATTAAAAGCAAATCCTATAATTTTTTTAAGCCACTTATTTTCAAATTTGTATATATCATTCTAAAACATTTATTAATTTAAAATAGCAGTCATGAGAACAGATACCGATAACAGAAAATCTGCAAATTTGAATGATTTTAAATGCAGTAAACCCGATCACATTGATACAGCTCATGAAAATGAAGCAATGGATCAAGAATATACTTCAGGACAAGATCAAGATAATCATTACAAAAATAAATTCGCTCATTCCTCTGATGATTGTTATGAAATCGTAGAAAGCGGACTAAATTTAGCTGAAGATAATACTCCTTTTTCAACTTACGACACTGCAAATCTTTACGACAGTTATAACTTGGATAATGAAGATGCCAAATATAATTGTCCCCTTATCGAAATTTTGAAAACTAAAAACTTTAAAGTAGTTATATCGCCAAAAAATAATTCGAAAATTACAAACGAATACCTGTTTAATGAATCCTTCTATTTTAGTCATTGTTAAAAATGAAGTTCTTTTAATAAATAAAAACAATTGAAAGAATATATTACTTTCAATAACAATCTTTTAAAAACTAGTATTTAAAGCAAAAAATAAAACCCAGTAAAACTAAATTTACTGGGTTTCTTTTATTTTCTAATGAAAAAAATTATTGTTCGTCGTTATTCATAGCTGACATTAAAAGTGTATAAGCATTCTTAATGATCACTTTTGAGGAACTTGAAATTGCATCAGAAGTGATTTGCGAATAACCTTCATTTTTAACGCCAGATTTAATTTCATTCATTTGAAACTGATTATCTCCAATATCCGTAAACACATAAAACTTTCCTTCCCAACGCACCACAGCATCTTCTGGAACAGTCAATGCTTTTTGGTTTTCAATTTCCACTTCGGCATTTACAAAAAGTCCTGGCAAAAGTTCTGGATTATAACTATTTACTTTACAAATAATTTCTGCTGCACGATCTCCATTCAAACTTTGATTTATAAAAGCAATTTTAGCAGGATATTTTTTAGCATCTGAAGCATTTGTATATGCCATAACGGTTTGACCAATTGAAAGAGAAGTTACGTCTTTTTCGAAGGCGTTTAAAGTCAAAACAACATCTCTTTTATCAATTAATTCGAAAAGCATATCTGTCGGATTTACATATTTTCCGATGTTGACATTTACTTTAGAAACCAGACCATTTATTGGCGAAATCACGCGAATAGTTTTGCTTATATTTCCAACATTCAACGCTTTGGCATTAATTCCTAATAGATTTAATTTTTGTTCCAAAGAAGACATTGTAATTCGTTGTGTTCTCATTTCGGTCGTAATTTGTTCCAAAACTTTATCACTTGCCGCTTTGTTCAAATTCAATTCTTTTTGTCTCTTGTGTTCACTTTGAGCCAATTCGAATTTCTCTTTTGCCATCAGATAATTTTGCTGTAATTCGATAAACTGCATATCTTCTAAAACAGCCAAAACTTGACCTTTCTGAACATTCATTCCGGCAATAAGATTCGTGCTTTTAACATACCCCCCTAATGGAACACTAATACTGATTACACTCTTTGGCGGAACTGTTACTGTACCTTGAAGCTGTAAAATCTCCTTTACATTCTTCACGGTCGGATTACCGCTTTCTAAACCAGCATTTTTAACTTGTTCAGTGCTTAATTTAATGATACCAATGCTTTTAGTTTCAGCATTTTTAGTTTCCTCGTTTTTCTTATTTCCGCAAGAAATTAGAAATATAGCGCTTATGAACGCTGCAATATATTTTTTCATTTTAAATATTATTAAGATTCTGTAGTGTCACAACCGCTTTATTGTAAGCATTAAGCGCGTCTAAATATTCACTTTTAATTGTAATAGCCTGATTGACTACTAAAACCCATTGCAGATAATCTATATCTCCATTTTGCAGCTGACTGCTTGAAGCTTCGATAATGGTCTGAGCATTTTTTAATCCGTCAGTTTCATAATATTGAAGGCTTTCTTGGTATTTTTTCAATTCCCGATCAGCATTTTCAATGTTCGTTTTTACCTCTATTTTAGCCGCTTCAGAAAGTTCAACAAAGCTTTCGTATTCGGCTTTTGCTGCTCTTTTTCGTTGTGACTGGCTTGTGAAGAATATCGGAATTGAAAGCCCTGCATTTACATAATTAAATCTTTGCCTACTACTATAATAAACATCCTGACCTGAAGCGTTAGTTTGAGTTCCGATAATGCTCAAATTGTTATACCCTAAAGTAATTTCCGGAAGCAACTTCGCTCCTTCCGTTTTCCATCTGTACTTAGCCGCTTCCGATTCAAACTGGGAACGCTGAACTGTTGGAAGATTCTCCGCTTTTAAATTTTCGATAGACGAACGATTTAAAACCGCTTTTAAATTCATCTTTTTTGGAGTGTGCTCCACTTTATCTTGAAGAATCGCATTGAACGAATTCAAAGCAATTTCAATATCTCTATTGACCATTACAAGCTGATTGCTGTAAAATTGTCTCGCAGATTGCGAAGCGCTTTTTTCTAAAACATTTGCCTCGCCAGCTTTAAACCTTAAATCTGATTTTTTCTCCATAATCCTGTAGATAGAATCAGCGTAAACTAGAAGTTCTTTTTTGCTGTTTAGCCATAAATAATCGTAGTAAATATTTCGAACACGAGTTTTTATTTCTTGTGATGTCAACTGCACTTCAGCTTTAGCTTTGTTGAAATCAGCTTTTAAAGCTTTTTTCTGGTTGCTATAAACCGTTGGAAAAGCAAAAGTCTGGCTGATTCCAAAACGAGTATCATTCTGCGCGCTATTAAACTGTCCGTAATCGGCGTCGATTTGTGTCTGCGGAAAATTATATCCCGTTTTTTGCAGATGGCTTTTAGACTGTTCGTTTAATTTAGCCGATTTAATGGTTCTGTTATTTTGAATCGCAATTGAAATGGATTCGTCAAGCGAAATTGGTAATTCTTGCGCTTTTGCCATATTACCAATAAAAAGAACGCTTAATAAAATGGTTAGATTGTTCATGTGTTTTTTTCTTTTTTTAGAAAATCCTTTTGCGTGATAGGTCATTAAATAAATGGCTGGAAGTACAAAAAGCGTTAAAAGAGTTGCTGTAACCAATCCGCCAATAACCACGGTTGCCAGCGGTCGCTGCACCTCTGCTCCCGCACCATTACTCAAAGCCATCGGAAGAAATCCTAGCGAAGCCACGGCCGCCGTCATTAAAACGGGACGCAATCTGTTTTTTGTTCCTAATAAAATAATCTGAAAAGGATCTGTTATTTCTCCTTGTTTCTGAATTCGATTAAATTCGGATATTAAAACAATTCCGTTTAAAACTGCAACACCAAAAAGTGCAATAAATCCAACTCCTGCAGAAATACTAAAAGGCATATCTCTCAGAACTAATGCAAAGACACCTCCAATTGCAGACAACGGAATTGCCGTAAAAATGATAATTCCCTCTTTAAAAGATCTAAAAGCAAAATACAACAAAGCAAAAATCATCAATAAAGCCGCAGGAACAGCAACTCCCAATCTTGCTTTTGCTTGCTGCAAATTCTCAAAAGCACCTCCATAAGTAATATAATAGCCTGGATCAAATTTGATTTGCTGATTCACTTTTTTCTGCAATTCTTCAACAATCGATTGAACGTCTCTACCTCGAACATTAAATCCAACAATGATTCTTCGTTTTGCATTTTCTCTCTGAATCTGATTTGGACCTTCCACTTCATCTACATTTGCTACTTGATAAAGCGGAATCTGCATTCCTGAAGGCGTTGCAATCAAAAGGTTTCGAACATCTTCAATCCCTTTTCTTCCATTGTCCTCCACACGAACGACCATATCAAAACGTTTTTCACCTTCATAAATACTTCCGGCAACAGCACCTGCAAAAGCGGCATTAATTGTTGTGTTTACATCAGCCACACGTAAACCGTATTTCGCCATTTCTGCCCAATTGTAATCAATTACGATTTGTGGCATTCCAGTTACTTTTTCTACGTACAAATCGGCCGCACCTTCAACGGTTTTACTGATTGCTCCCAGTTTTTCAGCATATTCAGAAAGCTTCTGCAGATCTTCTCCGTAAATTTTACAAACCAAATCTTGTTTTGCTCCTGTCATTAATTCGTTAAAACGCATTTGAACAGGAAACTGAAACCCTGTAGTAACTCCAGGAGCGATTCGTTTAACTGTTTTGGTCATTTTATCAGCCAATTCAGGAAACGAAGAAGCGCTTGTCCATTCAGATTTGTCTTTTAAAACAATAATCATATCTCCACCTTCAATTGGCATTGGATCGGTCGGAATTTCTGCGCTTCCAATTCTAGAAACTACCTGCTGTACCTCGGGATATTCTCTCTTTAATTCTTTAGAAATTTTGGTAATTGTTTCTGTTGTCGTAGAAAGATTGGTTCCTAAAAGCAAACGGGTTTCAACGGCGAAATCTCCTTCTTCTAATTGCGGAATAAACTCTCCGCCCATTCTTCCGAATAATAAAACTGCTATTCCGAAAAGTACAAATGCTCCAATTACAATTGCTTTTCTAATTCTTAAAGCTTTTGCCAGCCAGCCTTCATAAGCATTTTCTAATCTTTCCATAATCCGATCAGAAAGATTCTTTTTATGGCTGATCTTTTTGCTTAAGAATAAAGCGCTAACCATTGGTACATAAGTCAATGACAAAATGAAAGCTCCTAAAATGGCAAAAGCAACAGTTTGCGCCATTGGCTTGAACATTTTACCTTCAATTCCCTGCAAAGAAAGAATTGGCAAATACACAATTAGAATAATGATTTGTCCAAACACTGCTGCATTCATCATACGCGCTGCCGAGCCTGTAACCTCTTTATCCATTTCTTCTTGTGAAATATCATTTACTGCTTTATATTTTTTAGAACTGTGAAGATGGTGCAGAATGGCTTCAACAATAATTACTGCTCCGTCTACAATTAATCCAAAATCTAATGCACCGAGACTCATTAAGTTTCCGCTTACGCCAAAAGTATTCATCATAATAATGGCAAAAAGCATCGCTAACGGAATTACAGAAGCTACAATAAAACCTGCTCTAAGATTTCCGAGGAATAAAACCAAAATAAGAACAACGATTAGTGCCCCTTCAATCAAGTTTTTTTCGACAGTTCCAATGGCGTTATCAACCATTTTAGTTCTGTCCAAGAAAGGTTCAATTTTTAAACCTTCAGGAAGAATTTTTTCGATTTGAGCAATTTTGTCTTTTACATTGACAATAACATTATTGGCATTCTCCCCTTTCAGCATCATTACGATTCCGCCGACAGATTCTCCGTATTCGTCTGTTGTTAAAGCACCGTAACGAATCGCAGAAGAAATCTTAACATCGGCAACATCTTTTACCAGAATCGGAAGTCCGCCTTGGGTACTTTTAACCACAATATTTTCAATGTCTTTAATGCTTTTAGCTAAACCAGTACTTCTAATGTAAGAAACCGTTGGGCCTTTCTCAATATAGGCACCTCCCGTATTTTCATTACTACTATTTAAAGCGGTAAAAACTTCACTTATCGTTAAATTCTGAGCTTTTAATCGGGCTGGATTTACAGCAATTTCATACTGCTTTAATTTTCCTCCAAAAGTAGAAACATCGGCAATTCCTTGCGTTCCCAAAAGCTGTCTTCTGACGGTCCAATCCTGAATTGTTCTTAAATCTTCTAAGGAATATTTTTCTTCGTAACCTGGTTTTGGTTTTAAAACATATTGATAGATTTCTCCTAAACCAGTTGTTACAGGCGCCATTTCAGGCGAATTGGCATTTCGGTCAATTTCAACCTGCTGCAATCTTTCGGCAATTTGCTGACGCGCCCAATATACATCTGCATCGTCTTCAAAAACAACACTTACCAGCGAAAGTCCGAAACGGGAAATACTTCTGCTTTCCTTCAAATTTGGAATATTACTGATTGCTTGTTCAATCGGAAATGTTATTAATCTCTCTACATCTTCCGCGCCAAGCGAAGGGGCTGTTGTGATAATTTGAACCTGATTATTTGTGATGTCCGGCACAGCATCAATTGGCAATTGGGTAACCTCATACACACCGTAGATAATCCACAGCAGTGTAAAGATTCCAATTGCCAGTTTGTTCTTAACTGAGAACTGAATTACTTTATTAAGCATAATGTATTAATTAGAAAATAATAAATGAGCAACCGAAAACATTGCGTTTCAGTCGCTTCAATAAAAATTTTAAAAAATACTTATGCTACCGGAGGTCGGAATAAGGAAAGTAGATTTGGATCTGAATGAAGATCAGATCTATAAGTTGGTATTTTTAACTGCGGTAATTCTAGATTAAAAGGAATTGGAAGTAAATCTTTGTCGTCTAAAATAAAAACAAAATGGAAAGTGCTGCTGCTAATTGCTTTAAATGGAAGCTGCATATCGCGATCGTCATCATTATCATTTAAATCTTCTCCCCAATAATGCATAGACAAGAAATCTACAAAACTTATATTTTGCAGTTTCTTGTGTTCTTGATAGTGCTCAATCAGTATTGGCAATTTATAAAATTGCTGTACAAAACTGCTGTTTGAAGCTATTAGAAAAATAAATATGTAGACAATTTGTTTTCGCACCATGCAAACTTAACCCAAATAATATAATTTTCCACTATGAAAAATAGTTAGAATATATCTTTTAACAATTTAGAATTATTGTGATAATCCTTCCAAATGCTGAAAAACAGGAATTAAAGCTCTTCCTTTTTCCGTCAAATTATATTCAATATGGAGCGGTTTTAGTTTAATTGTAATTTTTTCCAAAAGCCCTTCTTCTTCCAACTCTTTTAATGCCGTAGCTAAAGATTGCTTATTTGAACCTTGAATCTGACGCAGTAAGTTATTAAAACGCAAAGGCGCTTCTACAGCCAGACGAAAAATTTCTGCTTTCCATTTTCCAGATAACATTTTTAAAAGTCTTTGAGCTGGACAAGTTTCGGTTTCTTCCATAGTGATTGCGGGTAGTCAAAAAAAATTGACTTATTGTTTTGGAAAGTTTTTTAATTAAAATTTGTTGTAATTCTAAAGTAAAAATAGAAAATGAAAACAAAGAAAACAAACGAAATGAGTGTTGAAGAACTCTTAAAAATGCAGAAAACAATTCAGTCCACAATTAAGATCCTAATTCTAGTTGCCATCATACTTCTACTTCTTATAGTACTACTATTTCTAATGAAAGATTTTTTCATATTAATACTATTTCCTTTTATGATGGCATCTATCATGATTATCCATTCTAATTCGCTTAAAGAAATCCAGCACGAAATTGCTTCAAGAGATCTGGAATAAAAAAACCTCTGATAAATATTCAGTTATAGTTTTTAAATTTAATTTTTCTTAACTGAAAGTCTACTAAAAAAAATTAATTTTGGGACCACAATATAAGCCCCAAAATTATGATTATACAAAAAAGAACTTTTTATTTTTTCTCTCTATTTTTACTTCTTTTCTTCTCACAGCTCAATTACGCTCAACAGCAAAAAACAATCAAAAAGGAAAGCCGAGGAAGATTATTTAATGACACTACGGCAACAGACAGTGACTACTTAATGGCAATTGAAAAAGCCAGCGAGGTATTGGAATCTGCCTACAATGACATTGATTTCGCAGGCGATACACGTCATCTTTTTGGCGATATGAAACGTACTGAAAGCAAGTTAGATTTAATTTTAGCAAGCCTGAAAGGAGCGAATCCGAACGTGCGAAACCAACAAATGTACCGCATCGTGCTTCAAGAAATCCAACAGGAACTGGAAGAACAGAACAAAGCAATCAATGACCGAAATTTGAATCTTGAAAACATCAAGAAACGTGTAATTGATCTGCGCAAAGACAAGACTTTAATCACTTTATTAAAAGATACCATTCGTCGTAAGCAATTCCAGAAAGAATTTGGAAATCTTAGAAAAAGATATGTTGCGACTGATAGTCTGATGACTAAAAACCAGACTACTTTAAACAACAAAAAAAGACTTACAGTACAGCGAAAAATCTCGGTTTCTAATGCTTTAGCAACTGTTGAAAGCAAACTGGAAAAATCTGGAATAAGTATTTTCAAAAAAGAATATCCTTCTTTATGGCAGATTAATGATACCGCTGCGAAGAAAAGGGTAACCCATAACATTAAAGCAAAGATTATCATTGAAGAAAATGTTGCGGCTTATTACTTAAGCTACAAAGCTGGAGGCCTTATTACTTTATGTTTCTTTATGGGACTTTTGTTTTGGTATATTTCCCGAAACATCAAATACCTTAAGACAAATGGATATGCCGAAAACCTTTTGCTTTTAAACTTTAAATATCTAAATCGTGGTGCATTACTCCCTGTTCTGGTTATCGCATTAAATATTGCTGTAGTGACCAATTTGTATGCTCCTGCTCTATTTTTAGAATTAATTCAGCTTTTCTTACTTGGAGTTTTAATATTCCTTTTCAAAAATCAATGGTCTGGCGTTGCCATGAGAAATTGGCTTTTCCTTTTAGGATTATTCTTTGCTCTTTGCTTTTTAGACTTATTTATCACAATCGGATTATTGCAGCGTTTTGCGTTTGTAGCGATTAATATTTTAGGAATCCGTTACGGTTTAGTTCAGATAAAAACGCTTAAAGAAGAACTTTATATAAAAGGCTTTTTTAAATGGGCAAGTATCATTTTTATCGGACTGAATATTTTATCTATTCTTTATAACTTATTCGGAAGAGTTTCTCTTTCTAATATGTTAAGTCTTACCGCTTTTATTTCGCTTACTCAAATTGTTGCTTTAAGTGTTCTTTTGAAGATTATTCTGGAAATTATTTTACTTCAAATTTATACTACTAGAGTAAAAAGAGGAATTGAAAAAATGTTTGATTACGAAAGTTTATCAGACAACTTGAAAAAACCTTTTATCATTGCAATTAGTTATATGTGGCTAATCGTGATTGCTTCAAATTTGAATATTTGGGAATCGCTTCGTGCTTCTTTAACTAAATTACTAAGCCATCCGAATACGATTGGAAGTATTACGTTTACATTGGGTAATATCGTTTTATTTTTCATTATAATCTGGGCAGCGCACCTGCTGCAAAAATATGTTGCTTATTTCTTTGGTGAAATTGATGATGAAAACGAAGAAAACATCAATAAAAGACAGCACTCAAAATTGCTTATTACAAGATTGGTAGTCCTTATAAGCGGTTACCTTCTTGCTGTTGCGGCGTCTGGAATGCCTTTAGATAAATTGAGTATTCTTTTAGGTGCATTGGGTGTCGGTGTCGGACTTGGACTTCAAAACATTGTGAACAATTTTGTGTCGGGAATTATCTTGATTTTTGACAAACCAATTCAGGTTGGCGATGTGGTTGAAATTAGTTCAGAATCTGGCCGTATTAAATCGATGGGATTGCGAACGACTAAAATCAATGCTCCAAACGGTGCTGAAATTATTATTCCGAATGGTAACTTATTATCTCAAAATATCACCAATTGGACTTATACCGATAATTTTAAATTGGTTGAAATTACATTTGAAATCAATGGAGAAACAATTCCAGAGGAAATTAATACGATAGTAAATGACACACTTTCCAGCCTTCCGTTGGTAAACAATTCAAAACCATCACAAATATATTATAGCTCAATTTCTGATGGAAAATATAAACTTCTAATCAAGTTCTGGTGCAGTATTTACAGAACCGAAGAAACGATAAGTTCCGCAAGACAAGAGCTTTATGTAAGCTTCAAAAATAAAGGCTTGACATTCTCAAGTTAAAACACAAAAAAAGGCAGTAACGATTTACTGCCTTTTTTATTGCGCAAAACATTCTTTTTTGACTTAAAATATTGAAATTATTTTCTTACTTTTAAAGTATTGTATTAAATAATAGCACTTTAGTAAAAAACACGTATAAACCCGTGTACCCATAATTTAGTTATAAAGTAATTTAGCACTGTAATAAAAATACGATCAAAACTAACATTAACTATTAAATCTTAAAAATTATGGAAGAATACATGGGTGTCATTAAAATTTTTGCAGGTAACTTTGCTCCTAGAGGCTATATGCTTTGTGCTGGGCAATTATTGTCTATTGCTCAATATAGTGCTTTATTCTCAATTTTAGGTACTACTTATGGAGGAAATGGTACTACTAACTTTGCTTTACCAAATTTGCAAGGAGTTGTTCCTATTGGACAAGGAACCAATCCTGCAAGCGGAACTTATGCTCTTGGTCAAGCAGCTGGTTCTCCAACAACAACTATCCTGACAAGCAATATGCCTCCACACGTGCATAGTGGACCTGGTAAAATTTCTGTGAGTGGTTCAAACTCTACAGATGCTGTACCAGTTGATGGTGCTTCTATTGCGGTTCCAGGATCAATAGTATCTAGAGCATTTTCACCAACTTTAGGTTTTGCAACATCAACTCCAAGTGTAAATTTAACGAGCAATATTATTACAGCACCAGCTGGTAATGGTCTCCCTATAAACAATATGCAACCTTATTTAGCAATAAATTACATTATTTGTTATGAAGGGATTTTTCCATCAAGAAATTAAATTGCTATAGCATTATTTTAATTGATACAACCATTTTGGTATGTCATCAAAATCATAAATTAATTTAATCTCTGAATAATCTTGAATACCGTAAAGAGATACAAGACAATACGGATTGGTTATATAAGATTCAGCAGTCTTCAATTCGATGTCATCATATATTGTAATTTCGGTAAAAAGACATAAATCAGGGTAATTTTCAAAAGTGGCTGGCAGAGTATAAAAAGCACTTTCTATTTTTGAATTATGATTTTCTCTGCCAAAATGTTCTTTGTTTATTGTAAATAATCTATCTACAAATACCTTGTTAGGATAGGGCTGCAATTCTTTGTAGCCCTTTACTTCGTTTATAACTTTTTTAAGATACGGTTCATAATCAAAAAATGAATAAGCTAAGTCAATTCTAATTTCTTGCGGTATAAATATAGCACGAGAAGGTAATTGTCTGATAATATTTCTGCTAATAGCAACTTGAGGCTCACGTGTTAAGGCATAATGCATGGTTTCTGAAATCGCAAGATCTACTATAAAGTCTTCAGGAATATTATAAGTAATGGCATTAGATTCAATCATTTGAAGATTATACTCTCTAAGATCAATCGTCGAAATAAGATTTTCTACCGATTCTAGCGAAGAAGCATTAATATCAATTAAAACAGCATTAATTCTCTCTTTATCAAACAATGGCAATAAAGGCAGAATTAATGTTGCATACGGGCCACAACCTGCGTATAGTATATTAACTTTCTTTTCTGATGAATCATTCAAAAGTTTTATTAAGGCCTTGTAAATACCTTTTATAAAAGAAACTGTTCGAAGATAATCCTCAACACAATCGGCTGCACCGGAACTCGATAAAGCAATGCCTCCACTTACAATTGTTTCGTTCTCATCTGAATGACTATATGTTGTAAGTTTTTTATAAAAACGCGAAAGTTGCTGTGCAGATTCAATCTGCTCGCTTACAGTATTTGATGCTATGATAGATTTAACAATAATCGTGAGTTCTTGTTTATACATACTAAAAAAACTTTACTACAATTTTAAAGTTTGAAATATAAGTCAAAAAGATAATGTTACAATACGAAATAGATAATTAAATACCAGAAAATTATGAAGAAACTTTACTTACTAATAACGTTGCTTTTTTTTGCTTTACAGCATACGAATGCACAGCTAACGACAGAAACTTTTGAAACAGCACCTACTGATGTTGCTACTTTTACAAATCAAACTAAATTTAACTTAACAAGTTCGGTTCCAAATTTCACTTTTCATGTTTATGAAGCCTCTGGACTAGGATACAGTGGCTCGAATAGGTTTATTCAAGTGCAAGATGACGCATTAGCTGGAGGAAGAGGCCAAACAGGAACTATAAAAGCTGAGACTGGAATCTTTAAAGTAAACAATCTATGGATATATACTACTGGAGATGCTGGATTTAACCCTGGAGTTACTTTTGATGGAGCTCCTGGTTCTATTACTTTTACTGGAAAGTTGGCAGGAGTTACACAATTTACAGTAGTAAAAAACACTTCGGGAGCTAATATAGGAATCGCTCTTCCTGGTAATGGTTTTACATACATAAATTTTGCAAGCGAGGGAGGTTCAGATAATACTAATGTATTAATTGACCAACTTGATGTAAAATTAAGCTATAACTACGATTATTTTGCAATTGATAATTTTACGTTTACCAATATTGTGGCTCCATCAATTACTACTCATCCAAGTAATAAGACAATATGTTCTGGAGCAAATACTTCTTTTTCGGTTGCAGCAATTAACGCCACAAGTCACCAATGGCAGGTTAACAATGGAGGTGGTTTTATCAACATTTCAGATAATGCTACTTATTCTGGCACTAATAATTCAACACTTTCAATCACAGGAGCAACAGCTGCTATGAATGGTTACCAATATCGTTGCGTAGTTACTGGTTCTGGATCGGTAAATTCTAATACTGCAACATTAACAGTTCCGACAGCACTTTCTTCTATTGTTTCAGCTAGCACCCCTAGTGATTATGGATCAAGCACTGGTTCTGCAACAGTTACTGTATCAGGAGGTGTTACGCCTTATTTTTATTCTTGGGCACCTCTTGGTGGTACAAGTCCTACAGCAAGTGGACTCCTTCCTGGAAATTACACGTTAACTATTACTGACAGTACTCCAAATGGATTAGGGGGATGCTCTATAACACAAGCTGTTACAATCTCAGAATCTCCTGGAGCTTCTACTAATGTAAACTCTTTAAGTGGATTTACAACTTGTACTGGTACTGCCTCTCCTTTTCAAGGCTTTATAGTAAATGCTGGTCACTTAACCTCTACTTTAGATTTATCAACTCCGACAGGATATGAGATATCGACAACTTCTGGTGGACCTTACTTTACTAATTTATCATTAACACCAACTTCAGGCAATATAAATAGAACCATATATGTACGTCTGGCAGCAACTGCTACAGGAACGCCTTCTGGAAATATAACTATTTCTTCTACAGGAATAACAACAAAAAATGTGGCATTATCAGGAACCGTAAACTTACTTCCACTGATAACAGCACAACCTTCAGCAAGTTCTGTCTGTGCAGGTGGCAATACTACTTTTAGCGTAGCGGCATCTAATGCCACTGGGTACAAATGGCAAGTAGATCAAGGAGGAGGGTTTAATGATGTACCAAATGGCGCTCCATATTCTGGCATCACAAGTTCTACTCTTACGATAAGTGGAGCAATAGCCCCAATGAACGGATATTTATACAGAGCTGTAGCAACTGGAACTGGAACTTGTATTCCTGCCATTTCTAACAATGCTTTATTGACAATAAATCCTGCTCCATTAATAACAGCGCACCCTTCATCAACATCTGTTTGTTTGGGAGGTAATGCCTCTTTTTCTGTTATAGCATCTAATGCAACAGGGTACCAATGGCAGATAGATCAAGGTGCAGGATTCAATCCCATATCGAACGATGCTCAATTTTCTGGTGCAACTACCTCTACTCTTACAATAACTGGAGCAACTGCTGAACTAGGTGGTTATGCATACCGTGTAGTAGTGACTGGAGGATGTTTCCCTTTAGCAACTTCTGGTAATGTAACATTAACAATAAATTCTGCACCTTCTATAACAGGACAACCTTCTGCAAGCTCAGTATGTCAAGGAGCTAATACTACTTTTACCGCTACTGCCTCTAATGCAACAGGATATCAATGGCAGGTAGACAAAGGTGACAATAACGGATTTGCCAATATATCAAACGGTGCTCCTTATTCTGGAATCAATAACGCAACTCTTACTATAACTGGAGCGACAGTGGCAATGAACGGGTATTCATATAGAGCTGTTGCAAGTGGAACATGTACTCCATCAGTTACTTCAAACAGCGCGAGTCTTACTGTAAATTCAGCTCCTGCTATCATATCAGACCCTTCATCAGCAGCTATCTGCTCTGGTGCCAATACTACTTTCTCTGTAACTGCGTCAAATGCAACAGCATACAAGTGGTTGGTAGATGATGGTCAAGGTGGAGGATTTGTCGATGTGCAAAACAACGCTCCTTACAGTGGTATTACTACTTCCACCCTTACTATAACTGGTGCACCAGCAGGATTTAACGGATACAAATATAGAGCTGTCGCAAGCGGAGCATGTACTCCGCCTGCTACTTCAAACAGTGCAACTTTAACTGTTAATCATATTACTATTCTCATGTCTAAAGTTGATGTAGCCTGTTTTGGCGATTCAACTGGTCAAGCAACTGCGACTCCAAGTGGAGGAACTGGCAACTATACGTACTTATGGTCTAATGGAGAAGAAACTGCCACTATAACAGGATTAGCAGCAGGAACAACTTATACTGTAACTGTGACGGATGATAATTCATGCTCCAATACAGCAAATGTAACGATAGGACAGCCTTCAGCACCTCTTACACTTACACAAGGCACTGTATCAAATACTTCTTGTAACGGTGGAGCCAATGGAGCAGCTCAGGTTATTGTTACTGGAGGTACACTTGGCTATACGTATTCATGGAATACGAATCCTATAAAAACAACTCCCTCTGTAAGTGGACTTTCTGCAGGTACTTATACTGTAACCGTAAAAGACGCTAAGCAATGTACTAAATCATTAAATATTACTATATCTGAGCCACCTGCTCTTACCATAACGCCAAGTCAAACCAATGTTTCTTGTAATGGAGGATCCAATGGTACAGCGACAGGAACAGTTACAGGAGGAACAGGTGCATACACTTATCAATGGTCTCCTAGAGGAGGAACTGCTGCAACCGCCACTGGTCTTACTGCAGACACTTATACCTTAACAGTAATAGATGATAATAACTGTCAAGTTACAAAAACTTTTACGATAATTGACCCACCACTTTTAAACGCAACAAAAACCCAAACAGATGTTTTATGCAATGGAAGTGCAACTGGAACCGCAACCGTTATTGCATCTGGCGGTTCTGGAACCCTGACCTATTTATGGACTCCATCTGGACAAACTGGAGCTACGGCTACTGGACTTACTGCAGGCACTTACACCTGTAAAATTACAGATGCTAATGGCTGTTCTCTTACCGTCCCTTTTACCATTAACCAACCGCCTGCATTAGAGGCGACTACATCTCAAATAGATGCGACTTGTTCTACTGGCGGTCAAGCCACAGTAACACCATCTGGAGGTGTGGGAGGTTATAGCTATTCTTGGTCACCTTCTGGAGGAGCTGCTGCTACAGCAAGCGGATTAACAGCTGGTACTTATTACTGTGTAATCACAGATGGCAATGGCTGTTCTATTATGAGAAACGTTACCATCAATACAACCAATACTCTAGTCGCTACTACGGGTAAAACTGATTTGCTTTGTAATGGAGCAAATACAGGCTCTGCTTGGGTTACTCCATCAGGAGCTCCTGGACCGTTTACCTACGAGTGGACTCCTAATGTAGGAAACACTGAGACAGCTACCGGCCTTACTGCAGGAAATTATTCTGTAAAAATTATCGCTAGCAATGGATGCTCTATTGTAAAAAACTTTACCATCGCTCAACCATCAGCTATTGTAATAACACCGGGCGCAAAAACAAATGTTAGCTGCAATGGCGGAAACAATGGTTCTGCAAGTGTTTCAGTAACCGGAGGAACTGGTAGTTATACATATTCTTGGGATACAACACCTGCTCAATCAACAGCTACTGCAACTGGTCTTAAAGCGGGAACTTACACTGTAACCGTAAAAGATGCTAACTTTTGTACTAAAACACAAAGTGTTACCATAACAGAACCAGATGCGCTTATTGCTACACCATCTCAAACTGATGTTTCTTGCAATGGAGGTTCTAACGGATCTGCAACAGTAAATGTAACTGGAGGAACAGGACTTTATACTTATTCTTGGTCACCATCAGGAGGAAGTAATGCAACTGCAAACGGATTACCGGCAGGAACTTATACTGTTCTTGTTAGAGACGCTAATTCATGTGAGGCAACAGCGACTGTAACTATAACTGAACCGCCTGTTCTTACTGCAACAATAGCCAAAACAGACGTTTTATGCAATCAAGCAAATAACGGAACGGCAACTGTAACTCCTTCTGGAGGAACTGGAACTTATACCTATTCTTGGGCTCCATCTGGAGGAACTAATGCAACAGCAACTGGATTAAGTCCAAACATTTACACTGTAACTGTAACCGATGAAAACGGATGCTTTGTAACAGAGTCAGTACAAATTATAGAACCTACTGTACTTTCAGCAACTGATACACATACTAATGTTTCTTGCAACGGAGGCAACAACGGTACTGCAACTGTAGTGCCAACTGGAGGAACCGGAGCTTACACATATTCTTGGGCTCCATCAGGCGGAAATGCAGCAACAGCAACTGGTCTTGTAGCTGGAACTTACACCGTAACGGTAACAGATGAAAACTCATGTTCTACTACAAATATTATTTCTATTACAGAACCAGATGCTTTAGCCTTAACTGCAACTCCTGTAGCTGTATCTTGCCATAACGGAAACAACGGATCTGCCACAGTTAGCGTGACTGGCGGTACAGGTGCTTACTCGTACTCTTGGGCTCCATCTGGCGGAAATGCAGCAACTGCTACTAATCTTGTAGCTGGAACTTACACCGTAACGGTTACGGATGCTAATTTATGTTCAGCTTCTGCAACTGTTCAAGTAATTCAGCCTGCTAATCCAGTTAATTTAAATACTGTAGCGGTATCTGGAATAACCGTAACTGGCGCTTCTTTATCTGGTACAGCATCCTCTAATGGAATTAATGTTGATAGTGGATCTTGCTTAACAGAAGTTGGTTTTGTATATGCACAACACGCTAACCCTACAACAGCCGATACTAAAATTAATGTTACTGCAGCATTAGGGACATTTACTAATTCTTTATCTGGTCTAAGAGGAAATAGAACTTATTACGTTAGAACATATGCTGTAAATAGCAATGGTTTTATTAATTATGGAAATGAAGTAAGTTTTACAACTCAAAAGTATACTCTAAGTATAACTGCTGCAACAGGACATACCAAGGTGTATGGCACTGCAGATCCAGTATTTAACTATACTGCATCAGGATTTGCTAACGGAGATACCAACTCTATACTTACTGGTCTACTTTCAAGAGATGCTGGAGAAAATGTTGGAAAATACAGTATTAAACTTGGTACAATCAATGCTGGAGCAGATTACACAATTGCTTTTACAGGTGCAGAATTTGAAATTACTAAAGCAAACCAAACAATTACTTGGAATCAGACTTTAGAATTTGGCTGTGCAGATTCAAACAATGTTGCTTTAACGGCAACAACAGACAGCGGTTTGCCAATTTCTTATGCCATTGCAAATGCAGCGTTGGGAACAATCTCTGGATCAACATTAAACATTACAGGTTCAGGAAGCTCAACCATAACTGCTACACAAATTGGCGACCAAAATCATAATGCAGCAACAGCCATTGTTAAACCAATAGAAATAAGCCAATCTGGACTTGTTATACAGCAGTGGGCAAATGTTCTATTCTTTGACAATAGATCAAATAATTTTGTGGCTTGGCAATGGTATAAAAACGGAACAGCTATTTCTGGCGCGACCCGTCAGTATTATAGCGAAATTCAGCCTTTAAATGGCACTTATCATGTAATTGCAAAAGACAAAAACGGAAATTCAATTAAATCATGTCCAATTGAAACTACTGGAACGGTTTTTACCAAGAAAATCAAAATCTATCCAAACCCAGTTAAACCAGGAGGTGAATTTACTTTAGAATGTGATTTTAGTGATTCTCAACTAAGCGGATCTGAGGTAGTTATTTATGACATCGCAGGAAAATTAGTGCAGACTATTTCAAATGTAAAAGCCAAAAATCAAATTATCGCTCCTTCGCAAACAGCCTTATACATTGTTGTTCTTAAACTGGCTGACGGTCAGTTAAAAACAATCAACTTACTGGTTAAATAAAAATGAGATTTAATTTAAAATTACAAGCAATGAAGATTAAAACGACTTTAGCTATACTAGTACTGTTTAGCGTCACGATAAAAGCACAGGAAATTAATTTTAAAATTAACGGCGGTCCGTCTGGAATTCTTTACGATAGCAATATCGGAGACGGCAAATTAAAATTTGGCGGAGGAATAGGTGTTGGATACACCTATTTCTTCAGCGACCACTGGGGAATCTCTACAGGGGTTGATGTCACTTACAATCAGAATAGTTTTGAATTGGATAATGGAACAACAATCTCAACTTACGAAGTAGACGACCAGACTTCTGCATTTGAGTATCAGGTTACACCCACAAACTATAAAGAAGAGCAGCATTTTATTGGTGTAGCCATTCCGTTAATGATGCAATACAGAACATCAATTGCCTCTCAAACGCAATTATACTTTGGATTCGGAGGAAAAATTATGTTTCCAGGAAAACAGACTGTAAAAGCTTCTGCTTCTGAATTACAGCTGAGCGGCTACTATCCTGATACAAATCTATTGGTTGATGATCTGCCTTCTCACGGATTTGGAAAAGTAACCAACTGGCAGGATAAAACAACAGTAAGCTTAGATCCTGCTTTTATGTTAAGCTTTGAAACTGGTCTTACATTCAAACTAAAAGAAAAGACAAAGCTTTACACAGGTTTGTATGTTGATTATGGTTTAACCGATTTGGCAAAAGAAACTCCAAATACCAATATTGTAGCGTACAATCCGAACGGACTTGACAATATTCAGGCAAACGGTACAGTTGGAAACAGCAAAATAGTTCAGGAAAGCCGTTATTTATCAGCAGGAATCCAGCTGAAACTAGGCTTTTCATTAGCAAAAGACAAGCCAGAACCAGTTCAGCAAAAAGCAGAAACAGTTACTCAGACGGAAACAGTTCCAGTTCAGAAAGAGGTTCCTGTACAGCAAAAAGTTGTAGAAACTCCTCCAGCTAAAAAAGAACTGACTACAGAAGAACGCAATTATATCGAAAAACAGCCTCTTGCCTTCCAAGAAGTTGGAAACACGAGCGTAACTCCAGAATTGGCGACAAGATTAGATGAAATTGCTAAAATTCTAAAATCAAACAAAGATACAGACTTGAATATCACAGGATATACTTGTGATATAGGAACGGAAAAGCGCAATCTTGAAATTGGAATGAAAAGAGCGCAAGCAGTTTCAGATTATCTACAGAATAAAGGAATCGAATCTAATCGTATGCATCTATTCTCAAAAGGAGAAAGCGAACCTTTAGTTCCAAATACTCCAGCAGAGAATAAACCGCTAAACAGAAGAGTTACACTTGTATTAGTTGACGTAAAATAATTTTTTTAATCTACAATCGTAAAAGCATGATAAAAGAGTTTATTTCTCTTTTTCATGCTTTTTCTTTTTTATTTCATATACAAATCATATCAGTCATTTCTAAATTGCATTAGAATATATTTTAATTTAAAAACAATTTAAAAGCTAACAAATATCATGTTTTATTCTTGGTTTAATACCTTTCTTTGTTTTAATTAAAACTATTCCAGACACTTAACCAATTCTTCACAACGTATTAATTGTTTTACCATGCATATTGATACTGACTTACTTTACACTTGGGGAGCTGTAGCTAAAAAGATTCCTAAAAACTCCATTATTTTCTTCGAAAATGACGCAGCTGTTTCTTATTATCAAATTTTAGAGGGAACTGTAAAAATGAGTTATACCAACGAAGATGGCAAAGATTTGACAGTTGGTATTTTTAATGAAGGAAATAGTTTTGGAGAACCTCCACTTTTTATAGGACAGCCCTACCCTGCTTCTGCAATTGCTCAAACAGATTGTATCGTTTTAAAATTATCCAAAAACAGCTTTTTTTCCTTTCTTGAAGAAAATCCAGAAATGCAATTTAAGATACTCAAACTATTTGCATGGAAAATTTATAACAAAATTGTCTTTTCTAAAAATATAGTCAATCATAAACCAGAATACCGCATTCAGTATTTTTTAGATAATCTGAAAAAACAACATAATGTTGCCGCTTCAATAAAAATGAAAATTCCATATACGAGACAAGAAATTGCTGATTTTACAGGACTGCGGGTAGAAACCGTAATACGCACATTATCACTTATGAGCAAAAACAAAAAAATTGAAATTATAGATCATAAATTGTTTTACTAATTTCATGTCTTATGATTTGAATCATACCAAAACAGCACGATTTTTTCTTCTTTTGCATAAGGTTAAAAGAAATTATTAATTCAGTTCTAATATCTTTAAAAAGTAAAAACGGGAACTTTTTTGAGTTCCCGTTTTTATATTAAGAAATGACTTTATTCATCATCCATTTAGAAATATTTTCTGCCCTTACTTTTATTTCATCGGCTTTTTCACCTTCAAACAAATCATCTACTGTTTTTTTCCAAAGTTTGGTCCAATGCTTAAAATGAGCTTCTGTAAGTGTACTTTTCTGATCTAGCATACGATGTTTCAACATTGGATTTCCGTCAAAATTTCCGGTATGAAAAATAATATTATCCCAAAAATCATACATAATCGGAAGGTGTTTCTGCCAATTGACCATAGCAACCTCAGTAAACAAATACCCTATGGTGGAGTCTGTTTTTACTTTTAAATAAAAAGCATCGACCAATACGGTTATATCATCTTTATTTCTAATATCTGTTTTCATATTTTTTGATTCTGAGTCAATAATAAAATATTAAAGATCTTTGCGGTCAAATTTTCTAATCGAAATTAGAAACGGAACCGCAATCCACAAAACGAGTAACACGAAAGAAACTAACAAACCGATAGCTGTTCCGAAAAAATCTTTAAAAATAGCTCCTGTATATCCCATCATAGCAGACTGATCCAAATGAAGCAATATCTGTATTCTGGCCAAATCAATCGGGCTTGAAGCTGTAATACCCACCATGGCTTCTTCTATTGGATATTCTGCAAACTGAAACAAAAGGAACAATACCAAAGCATCAAACAATATCGCAAAATACATCCAAAATAAAATAGCCAAACCTATTCCCTTTGCTTTATCACGAGTTAAAATACAGCTCAAAAAAGCCAATGATACAAAAACAATCGAAATTAAGCTTCCCGACAAAAGCATCATCAAGCCCGCCATTCCTGGTGCATTTAATAAAAGAGGAATTCCTGCTCCTAGAAAAAAAGCTAGAAACATTGCAATGGCAAGACCAGCAAACAAACTAATCCATATTTTTTTTCTTTTGATAGGCTGGCTCAACAAAAGCTCTATAAATTCTGAACTATTGTAAATGTAAATAGTCGAAAAAAGAATAGATACCAACGGAACGGTAAATAAAATTACATTCAAAATCGTTAGCAATCCTTTGGCAGTATTGTCTTCAAGCATAAAAGATCCCCATGAAAGCAATGCTAGAATTAGCGCATAACTTACAACAATCTTATTTTTAAGAATATCCAGTAAGACAATTTTAATTATTCTGTTCATGCTGTTTTTCTTTTAATATTGTGGCAATAGATTTTGAAATTTTAGTTTCTCCTGTTGATTCCAAAAGATCTTTAATGGTTTTATGAAAATGTACTTTCCCGTCCTGCATAAAAATGATTTGAGTAATCATATCGTCTAATTCACTAAGCAGATGCGAAGTAATCAAGATTAATTTTCCTTTGTTTTTTTCCTTAATGATTTTCTCTTTCAGAATTTCTGCTGCCAACGGATCAAGTCCTGCAGTCGGTTCGTCTAGAATTAAAACATCAGGATTAAAAAGGAAAGCTAATGTTGCACTTACTTTCTGTGTAGTTCCTCCAGAAAGTGTCCTCATTTGTTTGTCGCTCATTTTATCCAATTTGAAAGTTCTTATCAAATCTTCATCCAATTCCTTCTTCGAATTCCGAATCTGCTTAATCATTTCTATAATCTGAGCAATCGTCATATTATCTGGATAACGGCCAATTTGTGGCATATACCCAATAGTATTTCGATATTCAAATTTCTTTAAGATCGATTCATCATGCAGTAAAATATCACCGCTATCAGGCAATACCATTCCTAGAATCGATTTTATCAAAGTAGTTTTTCCGCAACCGTTTGGACCAATAAGCGCAATGCATTCTCCTGCTTTAAACTCAAGGTTTACATCTTGTAAAACCTGCAGTCTGCCAAACTTTTTATTTATATTTTTTAAAGTAATCATAATACAAGAGATTTCATTTCGGGAGATTCATCTACAAAATTGTCGGGTGTTATACTGGGTAGGATTTTTTCTGATTTATCTAAAAGCGTAATCATAAAACTTCGGAACAAAAGCATCGCCGACGGATTGTTTTCGGTAATGACAGCAAAAAGACTCAGCGGATGAAAAGGCACATCGCCAATTCCGTCCCGATTTAAATCGTAGCCTTCATATTTATCCCAATAGTTATTATTGAAATGATTTAGAACCAGACTTCCGTTAGTACTGATATCGAAAGTATTGGAAAGAAAATTATTAGACGAAATCATATTATCCATACAGCTTGCCTGCACTTTCATTCCCCAGCCATTATCTTTAAAAATATTCTTTTCCAGTTTTACACGGCTTGTTCCCTCCATATAAATTCCTGAAGTATTTCGGATAAATTTATTTCCAACAATATAGCTATCCGAAATTTCTTTGAGCAGTAAACCATAAGCCGCATCGCCCCAATTCTCTTCAAAATAATTGTTGAACATTTTTACATTTCTGGTAAACATAACTGCCACTCCAGCACCATTATTTTTAAAAACATTGCCGATGTAAGCATCATCATTGGAGAACATAAAATGAAGTCCATAACGAATATTGGCTTTAGATACATTTCGCCAAATGACAGAATTGGAAACAAACTCAAAATAAATTCCGTCCCGATGTCCCGAAATTCTATTTCCTACAATCTGCATGCTATCGCTTTTCCAGCAATGAATTCCATTCCCGATACGCTGTTCTTCTTTCTGATAGGCTTTTATCGTATTGTTTTTTACGATGCAATTTGATCCCTTCTGAACATAAATTCCGAAAAAATTATTCTCCAAAAAATTGTCTTTTACGACAACTCCGATTTTATCATATATTTTAATTCCACAGGGATCATTCAGAGAAGCATATCCTGAATTGATCACTTTAAATCCAGAAAAAATTACGCTGTCGGCTTTTATGGAAACTACTTCATATTTCTGCTCTCCATCCAGAACTGGCAAATCTTTTCCCTGTAGAATTATTTTTTTATCTATTATAATATTGCCCTCTTTATAAACACCTTTATTTACAATAATGGTATCGCCAGATTTGGCAAGTTCTATTGCCTTTTTAATTGTTTTAACAGCTTTGTCTTGGCCAACTTCTATTTTCTGCGACCACAGGCAGTTAAAAAACAATAAGAGCGAAAGGCAAATATGAAATTTCATGATTTAAGATTTTAATTAAAACATCCCTTTAGGAATAATTATTTTCAACACATAGAAACATAGATGTTTGAATCTAAAAAAAGCGTTTCACTAATTTTAACGAACATAACCCAACTATGTGGAGAAACTTGTTCCTTTTACTCTCTTCTTTAAGAACAATAAACTATGTTTCTATGTGTTGAATTATTTTATTTATTCAAAATTGCTGTCCATTCTATTTCAATTCCTTTTGTTTGTGCTTCAAATGCCTTTGCCTCACTTTTATTTGGGAAAGCAGCAATATTTCCGTTCATCGGACTTTTTATTGTTCCTCCTGAAACAAAAAAGGCATTTTCTGCTGGAATCAGTTCATTATTTTTAGTATAATCGTGTACAAAGTATTTCTTTATTTTAGTGTCATTGTGATCTTTGCAATAATGTGCCATGCAAGCAATATCATCAAACTTATATACTCGGCCTTTCTCCGTAATGATTTCAGCTCCATGTCTTCCGTCGCTAATTCCCATCATACAGAAATCACAATTATCCGTATTTAGTTTAATAGGAACAGCTTTGTCAGTGGAGCATGAAAAAAGAAAAGCAGGAACCAGCAAAATGCCCAAGAGCCGGCTAGATGGCTTGGCATATTTTTCTTTTATAATAGCAGCAAAAAGCAAAGCTCCAACTGCAATCAGCATCCATCCTCCAATATCGGGAATTGAATAAGCTCCAAAATTTAATAATTGTTTGTATCCAAGCATTGGCGGCTGATACGCCATTCCAGGAACTCTAATAGCAGCATTCGGATCTAGATTATGTCCGTATTCGTAATTCCATCTGTAGAAATCGCAAGCAGATAATATTCCAAACAATACAAAAGAAAAAAAGAAAACAAAGAGTCCTTTTCTTTTTGATTTCCACGCACAGGCAATTGAAACAATACCTAATGCTGCAAGAATAAACGGCAAAACTTTAAACTCAATAAAATCTTTGGTATGCAGTGTTTTCATTCCAATGTAATGATTCAATCCGTTAATGATATCTACATCACCTGCAATCTTAGAAGCATGAAGTTTTAAAACCAAACCTTCTGGATATTGTGGAGCTGTCAGTTCAATTTTCCAGATTGGAAAAAAGATAGCACCAATCAATAAAAGTCCTGATAAAAAGAGCATTATTTTGGAAAAGGGGGATAATTTTTTATTTCTCATAATAATTCAAAATAAAAGGGAACAAAGAATACTTTGTTCCCTTAAGGTTACTGGCTATTCTTTTGGTAAATTGGTACCTAGGCTGTACGTAATCGGAACATTGCTTCCTGCTGGCGAAACTCGCACATATCCTTGCATTTCTTGATGTAATGCGCTACAGAAGTCTGTACAATAGAATGGGAAGATTCCTTTTTTCTCAGGAACCCATTTTAAGGTTAAGGTTTCTCCTGGCATGATTAGCAATTCGGCATTGTTTGCGCCTTTTATGGCAAATCCGTGAGGAACATCCCAATCTTGCTCAAGGTTGGTAACATGGAAATACACTTCATCTCCAACACGAATTCCTTCGATATTATCTGGTGCAAAGTGAGAACGAATACAAGTCATATAAATATGTACTTTATTGCCTTCTCGAACCACTTTAGATTCTTTTTCCCCTTTAGTTGCAAAAGGATGTTTGTTGGCAGCAATATCATAATATTTCAGTTGTCCATTATTTCTAACTTTATCTGCCGGAATACCCTGTGCGTAGTGCGGTTCTCCAATCGTTGGAAAATCCAGAAGCAATTTCATTTTATCTCCGCTGATATCAAATAACTGAGCACTTTGAGCTAATTCTGGACCAGTTGGCAAGTAACGGTCTTTGGTAATTTTGTTGTAAACTACCATATATTTTCCAAATGGTTTTTCTGTATTTCCACCAGGAACCATTAAGTGTCCAGGAGAATAATAAGTTGCTTTTCTGTCTAAAACTTTTAGATCTTTAATATTCCATTTAACCACTTCAGACGAAACAAACATTGTGGTATAAGCATTTCCTTTTCCGTCAAATTCTGTATGCAAAGGTCCTAAACCTGGTTTTTGAACTTCTCCATGAAGAGCCGCTTCATATTTCACAACCGGAATTCCAGCATAATTGCCGTCAAATTGTTTTTTAGCAATCGCATCTTTCAATTTTGTAAAACTGAATACAGGTATTAAAGCTGCCAATTTTCCGCTGCCTACAATATATTCTCCAGTTGGATCAATATCACAGCCGTGCGGCGATTTCGGACAAGGAATCATATAACAGATATCTTTCAATTCAGAAGCATCTAGAGTTAGCACTTCATTTTTAATTTCAGATTTAGCACTTTGAGTTTTTTCATCCCAAGTATTGTGAGCATATTTTGCAGGAATTCGTTTTCCTTTTCCAGCTTTAATATATTCTTCTGCTTTTTTCCAGTTTACTGCCATGATAAAATCTTTATCATTTTTAGAAGCATTAACTTCCAACAAAGTATTGGCTTGTTCAGTATTATAGCATGAGAAGAAAAACCATCCGTGAGATTCTTTTTTACCTGGGTGGCTAAGGTCAAAATTCACTCCAGGAGCTACAATTTGGAAAGCAAGATCCAATTCTCCTTCTTTTCCAACTTTCACAAAACTTAAATATCCTTTAAAGTTTTTCTTGTAGGTATTAATTGGAACATCTCCATTATCATTATCTGGAGGAACACTGAAACGGCTGGCTCCTACTACATATTCTGTATTTTGAGTAATAAATGGCGAAGAGTGATTTCCTCCGCAATTTGGAAGCTCGATAATTTCTGCTGTTCTGAACGTTTTCAAGTCAATACGCGCAATACGAGGCGTATTATTCGCATTAGCAAAAATCCATCGTCCGTCTACTTCTCCATTGGTCTGTGATAAATCCAAGTGATGCTGGTCGTCCCAAGGCACATAACCATGTGAAGTATTCAGCATTGGTTTTGTTTCCTCGCTGTAACCATAACCGCTTTGCGGATCTTCAGAAAATACAGGCATTACCTTTAATAATCTACCACTCGGAAGCCCGTAAACACTGACCTGACCGCTAAAACCTCCCGATACAAAGTTGTAGAATTCATCATATTTTCCGGGTGCCACATACACTTTTTGGGCTGCATCGCCTTCAACAGCATCTGTAGAGTCTTTTGGTTTGCACGAAACAAACAAAGCACACCCTAACGTAACAACGAAAATCGATTTTAAAAATTTATTTTTCATAAGGCTATTATTTTGATTTTGATTCCTTTCAATTATTTAACCCCATCATTCTGGCGCATATACTCCAAAATAGATCTAGCTTCATCATCTGTTAACCCTTGGTTAGGCATACGAATCATGCAAAGCTCTAATTGCGCCTGCAATTCTGGATCTTTATCAATCATTGGATCTGGATTGGTAATAAAATTCATGATCCATTGAGGTGTTCTTCTTTCGGTTACTCCTTTCCATCCTGGGCCAACTAATTTTTCATCTGTCGGTTTATGGCATGAGGTACATTTTACTTCGGCAGTTTTAAGTCCTTTTTCAGCTAATGCTTTATCTAAAGAAGCTCCTAATTCAACTGTTTCATACTTTCCGAGACCTCTTTTAGGGTCGTAAGATTCTGCATCAGCGGTTTTCTCAGCTGGGGCTGGAGTAGAAAAATCCTGATCGGTATTTGACTTTTCTTTCCCGCATGATGTGAGCAGGATAAAACCAAACATTGTTAATAAGAATAGTTTGTTCATTACTTTGTTTTTTACGTGTTAAACTTTTGATCAAAATTCTAAAACTTGTTTTTCTCAAAGTATGATTACAATCATATCCTCAAAAAAAAGTTCATAATACCTTCGTATTCTCAAAAAACAAGTAATGAAACTTTGTGTTTACATATTTTTATTTGCAGTGGTATTTCGTCCAGCTTTTCCATTTCTGGATTATGTGGTCAATTACCGTTACATTGCAACTGAATTATGCGAAAACAAAAATGCTCCAGAATTGCACTGTAATGGAAAATGCCATTTGAAAAAAGAACTGGCAAAAAGCTATAAAAACGACACGCCTGCTTCTAACGAAAAGAAAAGTGAAACAGCAGAGACTTTAGTTCTATTTATTGTCAAAATCCCTGTATTCTTATTTGAGGAAAATGGGGTTTCTACTTATATTGTAAATGCATTTTACAGCAACTTATATTCACATTTGGAGGATGCCAACATCTTACGCCCTCCCATATTCATTTGATTTTATTTCATTTTTTTTCTTCTATCGAATTCATTCGGCAGACCTTCTATTATCATAATTTAAATTAAAATCTCATGAAAATTTTAAAATACACAGCCATTTTACTTTTAGCAATTACCTCATTCTCTTGCTCTTCTGATGACGATTCTTCTTCAACTCCAGTCGATGAAACAAGCGGACTTCATAAAATACAGGAAATCGCAAATGATACCCACGTTATAGAATTATTCTCTTCAACAGGTTCTTTAGTTCAAGGCTATAATCATATTTCACTTCGAATAAAAGACAAAAAAACCAACAATTATACTACCGATGCAAAACTTGAATGGACACCGCTTATGCACATGAGCATGATGCAGCATTCTTGTCCAAAATCAGTTGTCACTAAAGTATCAGACAAAAAGACTATGTACGAAGGAGATATTATCTTTCAAATGGCGCAAAACGAAACGGAATATTGGGAACTAAGCATTACATACCAAATTAATGGCGCAAGCTACACCGCAACTGACAAAATAAATGTTCCTGCATCCTCAAAACGTACCGTAAGTTCATTTAAAGGAAGCGACGGAAGCAATTATGTCATTGCTTATATCGCACCATCTTCTCCTAAAGTAGCATTGAATGATATGACAGTGGCAATTTATAGAATGAAGGATATGATGACTTTTCCTTTCGTTGATAATTTAAAAGTTAAAATCGATCCAAGAATGCCAAGCATGGGAAATCATGGCTCTCCAAACAATACAGATTTGCTTCAAACTGAAACTAATGGTTTTTATAAAGGAAAACTTTCTTTGACCATGACTGGATATTGGAAAATAAATCTTCAGGTTTTAAATGCTAATAATGAAGTTTTGAAAGGAGAAGCTATTACAGCGGACAATACATCAAGCAGTCTTTATTTTGAGATTGAATTTTAAATCTAAACAACAATCAGAAAGAGACATAACACAATTTGTCTCTTTCTATTAAAGTAAGAAATGATGAAAAATCTAGCAGCAACCTTCTTGGCTGTATTTTCAACAATATGCTGGGCGCAGGAAAAACCAAATGATAGTCTAGAAACCGTAAAGCTTAATGAAATAATTGTCATTGGAAGCAAACCTTCTTTACATCTAAAACAATCAAAATCATTAACCTCTGTAGAAGAATATCTCTCAAAATCATCAAAAGTAAATATGATTAAAAGAGGTGCTTATGCTTGGGAACCTGTTATAAATAACATGGCTACAGAACGTACCGTGATTACTATTGACGGAATGCGCATATTTGGTGCCTGTACCGACAAAATGGATCCGATTACTTCCTATGTTGAGGTTTCAAATTTAGCCGAAGCCACAATTGCGTCAGGACAGCAGGCAAGCTGTCACGGAGCTGGAATTGGCGGATCTGTCGATTTAAAACGCAATCAGTTTAGCGAGAAAAATACAGGCTGGAACGGCAGTTTAAATTCTGGTTTTGAAAGCAATAATCTGCAAAAGATTATTGGTGCCTCTTTAGGATATAATGATTCTCGATTTTATACTCATATCGATTTTATGCATCGAGATGCCGATAATTATAAAGCAGGCGGCAATAAAGAAGTCCTTTTTTCTCAATTTACCAAATACAATATTTCTGCCAGTGCAGGATATTTTATAAACAAACAAAACCTCTTGGAAGCTTCTGTAATTTATGACAAAGCGACAAATGTGGGCTACCCTGCCCTTCCTATGGATGTTTCTTTAGCCGAAGCTAAAATTGTATCTCTAAGTTATAAATATGTGCCAAAATCTAACCTTATAACAAACTGGGAAACAAAAGGATATTTTAATTCTATCACCCATAAAATGGACGATACCAAAAGACCAAATGTACCAATACACATGGATATGCCGGGATGGTCTGATACGTATGGGTACTATTCGAGAATTAAAGGAAAAATCGAAAAACATAGTTTTCTAGCTGATTTAAACGGTTTTTACAATAAGTCCATTGCCGAGATGACAATGTATCCATCAAATCCAGATGAAAATTTGATGTTTATGTATACGTGGCCCGATGTTAGAACTTTATACAACGGATTGTCTTTAGAAGATAATATCACTATTTCCGGAAAAGATCAGCTGAGAATTGGAGCAAATCTCGGGTTCCAGAATAATACCGTAGCAAATGATTTCGGATTAGCGAGTCTCCGCATTTTTTATCCTGATATGGATGCTTCAAAAAACCGTTTTCTAAAAAGCTTTGCCACAAATTACACCAAAAATGAAGGGCAATTTGAGTTCGGATTTGGTTTGGCTTACGCCGAAAGAGCTCCATCGGTTTCTGAAGGCTACGGATTTTATTTATACAACAGCAGTGATTTTTATGATTATATCGGAAATCCAAATTTAAAAAATGAAAATGCTCTTGAAGGAAACTTTTCTGTTGGATATAAAACATCACAATTAGCAACAAAAATTACAGGTTCTTACTTTTATTTTTCAAATTATATAATAGGTAAAATTGATCCAAATACGCTTCCTATGACTATTGGTGCTTCTGGAGTAAAAAGATATGAAGCCATAGACAATGCCAAAATATTCAATGCCGATTTTAATCTGACTTATGATTTTCTAGAAAACTGGCAATTCAAATCACAATTGACATATAGTTCAGGAAAAGATAATGAAGGAAATAATCTGCCCTTTATAAGTCCGATTAAATATAGTGCTGGAATCGATTTTAAGAAAGCAAATTTTAATGCAGGAATTAATGCTTTAGGAAATCTGGCTCAAAATGAATTTGCAAAAGTGTACGGACAAAGTAAAACTCCTGATTATCTCATTTTTGGAATTAATGCAGGCTATACTTTCAATTGGGACCAAAACAAATTTAAAATACAAACTGGTATGGAGAACATTTTTGATAAATATTACACCACTTATGCCGACTGGAACAAAATTCCGCGAATGGGTCGAAATGTCTTTGTAAATCTTAGTTTCTCTTTTAATTAAAATTCAATTCTCAAGGTTAACATATACAAACAAATATAAAACAGTATGATTAGAATCATGTTTTGAAAAAAATGATGATAATATATTTACCCTATTAAAATTATGTATTAAAATATATTTTAATACAAGCTTAAAAAATAAACACCATCAGCTTTATTAGGTTAGCGAAGCTGAAAATTCAAAGAATTAAAATGAACAAGAACTTTTTAGTACAGGAAATAATCCGATTGAAAAAGGAAAAAAATGCTGTTATCCTGGCTCATTATTATCAAGATGAGGATATACAGGAAATAGCAGATTTTATTGGAGATAGTCTTGAACTGGCCAAAAAAGCTCAAAATACAAATGCTGATATTATCGTTTTTGCGGGAGTTCATTTTATGGCAGAAACAGCAAAAATTTTAAATCCAAACAAAAAAGTAGTACTACCCGATTGGAACGCTGGCTGCTCTCTTGCTGACGGCTGTCCTCCAGAAGATTTTAAATTATTTAAAGAACAGCATCCAGATCATATTGTGGTCACTTACATCAATTGTTCTGCCCAAATAAAAGCTATGAGCGATTTAGTTTGCACATCGGCAAATGCCAAAAAGATAATCGAATCTATACCGGCAGAACAAAAAATCATATTTGCTCCAGATGAAAATTTAGGCAAATATCTTCAAAAAGAAACCAAACGCGAACTGGTCTTATGGAAGGGCTCATGCGTTGTGCATGAAGCCTTTTCATTAGACAAACTAATTGAAATATATAACAACAACCCAACTGCAAAAATTGCAGCACACCCTGAATCTGAAGACCATATTTTAAAAGCAGCACATTACATTGGCTCGACTTCGGGAATTATTAATTTCATTAAAACGGATCCTGCTGCCGTTTTCATTGTGGCCACAGAAGCCGGTATCCTGCACGAGCTTTCAAAAGCTGTACCTGATAAAACGCTGATTCCGGCTCCTACCACAGAAGACAACAGCTGTGCCTGCAGTGAATGTGCCTATATGAAAATGAATACACTAGAAAAATTGTATTTGTGTCTTAAAAATGAAAGGCCAGAAATGCTGATTACAGAAGAATTGAGAACAGAAGCGCTAAAGCCTATTAAAAGAATGCTTGAACTATCATAAAAACGCAATAACTTAAATCAAAATAACATGCTTAAAACAGATATATTGATCATCGGTTCTGGTATTTCAGGATTATTTTTTGCCATGAAAACAGCAAAAAAGCGTCCAGACTTATCTATTGTTATAATGACGAAAGAAACAGCCAAAAATACCAACACACAGCTCGCTCAAGGCGGTATTGCCGTGGTTACAGACCTTATAAAAGACAGTTTTAATAAACACATACACGATACGCTTCGTTCTGGAGGCGGTTTGTGCGATAAAGATGTTGTTAATATGGTTATCAAACAAGCTCCTGAAAGGCTTCAGGAATTGATCGAAATCGGTGCCTCTTTTGATAAAAATGAAAAAGGACAATGGGATTTAGGATTAGAAGGCGGGCATTCACAGCATAGAATATTACATCATAAAGATAGCTCCGGACAGGAAATCGAGCAGAAACTGCTCAAAATAATCAAGAAAATGCCCAATATAGAACTCCTAGAAAATCATTTGGTCATTGACTTAAATACCGAAACAAAAAAAGCTAAAACTACTTGTACCGGAGCCTTTTTCTTTGAAAAGAAACACAACCGAATTAAATACATCAGAGCAAGAACAATTGTTTTATGCACTGGCGGATGCGGTCAGCTTTTTGAAAATACAACAAATCCGAAAATAGCAACCGGAGACGGATTGGCAATTGCAGCGCGTGCAGGTGCAGAAATTGCCGATATGCAATACATTCAATTCCATCCGACTGCATTATTTACAGGAAAAGAAAATCCATTGTTTTTAATTTCAGAAGCTGTTAGAGGTTTTGGTGCTCATATTGTAAATGATGAAGGAAAAAGATTTTTGTTTAAATATGATATTCGAGGCGAATTGGCTACACGAGATATGGTCTCAAGTGCCATCAGTAAAGAACTTCAAGCGAGCGGGAAAAATCATGTTTATTTAGACTGCAGACATTTAGATCCAAAGGCTTTTTCAAATCAATTTCCTGTAATTACAGCTCATTGCAATGAGTTGGGAATTCGTCCTGAAAAAGATCTGATCCCTGTTGTTCCCGCAGCTCATTATCAATGTGGCGGAATTAAAGTGGATCAAAATGGCGTTACTTCTATTAAAAATCTCTACGCTATTGGGGAATGCGCGAGAACGGGGCTTCATGGCAAAAACCGTCTGGCATCAAACTCACTTCTGGAAGGTTTGGTCTTTGCACATCAGGCTTCAGAAAGTGTAGACAAAACTATTGCTGAATTTATTTTTTCATCCAAAATACTAATTCCGAAGTTTCCAAAGGCACACCAAGTCGATGATTACCTTGCTTTTGAAATACTAAAAAAAGAATTGCAAAAACTGGTTACCGCATTTTATACAAGCGAAGAACGCGATGCCGAATTAACTTTTGAAAAAATAAAAGAGCTTCATAATTATGCTGTTTCGCTTACAGAAGCACACGAAATCACGATTCCGTTTATTGAATTTTCGAACATGATTGCCGCTTCCTTGTTAATCATTAAACAATGTAAAGCTGCCGAAGACCAAAAAATATGCTGAAACCATAAAAAATCTATACCCCCAACCATTATGAAACTAACAAGTAAAACAACCATTGGTGAAATCGTGGCAGATGATTTCAAAACAGCAGCCATTTTTACAAAATTCCATATTGATTTTTGTTGCAAAGGACATCGAACGATAGAAGAAGTATGCAAAAAAAGAGATATAGAAGAAAGCGTTCTTATAGAACATATTGAAAAAGCAAGAACCAGTTCTGCCAATCAGTCTTTTGATTATAAAAGCTGGTCAGCAGATATGATTGCAGATTATATAACTAAAACTCATCATAGATATGTTACAGAAAAATCCCCTGTAATATTAGAGTATTTAAATAAATTATGCGGTGTTCACGGTGCGATTCATCCTGAGCTTCACGAAATTCATACTATTTTTTCAAAAACGTATTTAGATCTGACGGCTCATATGAAAAGAGAAGAGTTGGTTGTTTTTCCTTTTATTAAAAAAATGAAAGCCGCACACAGTAAAGGTACAGAACTGAAAACACCGCCTTTTTTATCTATCGAAACACCAATATTAACTTTAAAAGATGATCATATCACAGAAGGACAGCGCTTTAAGAGAATTGCAGCTTTAACCAACAATTACACTCCGCCTGTTGACTCATGCAACACTTATAAAGTAGCTTTTCTGATGCTGGAAGAGTTTGACAAGGATTTAAAAAAGCATATTCACTTGGAAAACAACATTCTGTTTCCAAAAGCAATTGAACTTGAAAAAACATTTGAAAAAGTGTCTTAAATAAAATCAAAACCATGGAAAAATATGTAATCAAACGCAACGGAGATTATAAGCCTTTTGAAGCTTATAAGATTCAGGATGCCATTCAGAAAGCCTTTCAAAGTGTCAGTCAGCCTGTAGACAAGAGAATATTTAAAACTGTCCTTTCTGGTCTTGAGGTAAAGTATTCTTGGCCTGTAGAGGAAATTCAAGACATTATAGAAAGAGTGCTTTTTGAGAATGGATATTTCCAAACAATGCGTTCGTTTATAATTTATCGCCATACGAGAAAATTACAGCGAGAACATATTAATGGTTTAAACGATGACACTACTTATATAGACAGTACACAAACTGTTGAAGAATATATCAACCAATCAGATTGGCGAATTAATGCTAATGCAAATATTTCGTACTCAAACGCGGGACTAGTCAGCAATACCGCGGGAAAAGTAATTGCCAATTATTGGTTGGATAAAATATACAATAAAGAAGAAGGTTCTGCTCATAGGAATGGCGACATACACATCCATGATTTGGATTGTCTTACCGGATACTGCGCTGGTTGGAGCTTGCGTGTGCTGTTAAATGAAGGTTTTAACGGCGTGCGCGGCCGTGTCGAGAGCAGACCTCCTTCTCATTTTAGAGAAGCATTGGGGCAAATGGCTAATTTCTTGGGAATTCTGCAAAGCGAATGGGCAGGCGCTCAAGCTTTCAGTTCTTTTGATACGTATTTGGCTCCTTATGTTTTCAAAGACCAACTTTCTTATGAAGAAGTTTTAAAAGGAATTAGAAGTTTTGTTTACAATCTAAATGTGCCTGCACGCTGGGGACAATCGCCTTTTACTAATATTACCTTGGATTGGAATGTACCAGAAGATCTAAAAGAACAGATTCCGACCCGAAATGACGAACATTTATTTTTGAAGGTTACTGACGAAAATCTGATTTCGGAAGCTAAAAATAGAGGCGTTTCAAAATTGATAGATTTAAAATATGCTGACTTTCAAAAAGAAATGAATCTTATCAATAAAGCCTATTACACCATTATGACCGAAGGCGATGCAAACGGACAGCCGTTTACATTCCCTATTCCAACGGTAAACATCACTGAAGATTTTGATTGGAATGGCGAAAATGTGGATTTGCTTTTTGAAAACACAGCTAAAATTGGTTCGTCTTATTTCCAGAATTTTATTGGAAGCCAATATCTGTTGGATGATAATGGAAACCGAATCGAAAATCCAGATGCTTACAAACCAAATGCGGTACGCAGTATGTGCTGCCGTTTACAGCTAGATTTAAGAGAACTGCTAAAACGAGGAAATGGTCTTTTTGGAAGTGCCGAAATGACTGGAAGCATTGGCGTGGTAACCATTAACATGGCGCGCCTCGGATATTTGCATAAAGGAAACATCATTACTTTATTTGAACACTTAGATGAATTGCTTCAAATAGCAAAATCAACTTTAGAAAAGAAAAGAATCTTCATCCAGCAAATGTACGACCGCGGACTTTATCCGTACACACAGCGCTATTTGAAACATTTTAGAAATCATTTTTCTACCATTGGCGTAAACGGAATGAACGAAATGGTTGTGAATTTTTCTGAAGGAAAACAAAACATAACGAATCCCTCAGGAATTCATTTTGCAACAGAAATTTTAGATCATATTCGACTGCGAATGAAAGAATTTCAAGAAGAAACAGGAAATCTTTATAATCTAGAAGCAACTCCGGCAGAAGGAACAACGTATCGTTTTGCAAAAGAAGATAAAAAACGTTTTCCAGAGATTTTACAAGCAGGACAAAACGAGAATATATACTATACAAATAGTTCACAAATTCCGGTCGATCATACCGACGATCCTTTTGAAGCTTTATTGCTTCAAGACGAACTGCAATGCAAATATACTGGCGGTACAGTTTTACATCTTTATATGAGAGAAAAAATTAGCAGTCCAGAAGCCTGTAAAAACTTCGTAAAAAAAGTTTTAACCAATTTTAAACTGCCTTATATAACCGTAACACCAATTTTCAGCATTTGCCCTATTCATGGCTACTTAAATGGAGAACATGAATACTGTCCAAAATGCGACGAAATTTTACTCAATAAAAACAATCAAAAACACTTGGCTTATGAAAACGAAAACGCGTAAAATTCTAGAAGAGAACAAATCCCAAAGAAGCAAATGTTTGGTTTACACACGTGTAATGGGATATCACAGACCTGTAGAAAGTTTTAATATTGGAAAAAAAGGTGAACACCAACAGCGTACACATTTCGAAGAAACCATTATCTATTAAAGGAATATTTAGCCTCACGCCTTTTACTTTATTAGATTATCCGCATAAAACAGCCTGCATTGTGTGGTTTGCGGGCTGTAACATGCGGTGTTTATACTGTTACAATCCAGATATTGTTTTAGGAAAAGGAAAAATAGATTTTGAGTCTGTTCTTACTTTCCTTAAAACCCGAAAAGGACTATTAGATGGCGTAGTATTAAGCGGTGGCGAATGTACTTTGTACAAAAAAATAACTGATTTTATAAAAGAAATCAAAACAATGGGATTTGCGGTGAAAATAGATACCAACGGCTCCAACCCTAAAATATTAAATAGCCTGATTTGTGATCAATTAATTGATTATGTCGCGTTAGATTACAAAAGTCTTCCTCATACCTTTAAAAAACTAACGCAATCAGGCTTATTTTCTGAATTTGAAGAAAGTTTACAACTTTTGATTCAATCGAATATTCCGTTTGAAGTTCGCACCACTTTTCATTCTTCTTTAATTACAGAAAATAATTTTGTGAATATGATAAAATATCTTGAATCTAAGCATTTTGAAGGAAACTATTATGTGCAACACTTTATGAATAATGTGCCAACACTTTCGAAGCTAGACGATTCGAATAAAGAAATGCAACTTAAAAACTTCTCTACTCCAAAAATAAAAGTTATTTTTAGAGATTGACAACTCAAAATGAACACGTTATGACTTTGCATCATTTTGTATTAATACTTCATCTTTTGGCTGCCACAATCTGGGTTGGCGGTCATTTGCTTTTGGCTATTTGTTACCTTCCGACAGCGTTGAAGAAAAAAGATCCGCAGATTATTTTAAACTTCGAAAAGAAGTATGAAAAACTCGGCATGTCTTCTCTCGCTTTACTCATTATAACCGGAATCTGGATGGCATATGATTTTGGTGTCACTGCAGAAACCTGGTTTCATTTTTCTACCGGATTTGAAAAGGTAGTTTCAATAAAACTAATTTTGCTTTTCTGCACTTTCTTTTGTGCGGTTTGTGCACAATTTTTCATTATTCCAAAACTTAAACCTAATAATATCAACAAAATGACTGTCATTATATTAACTGTTACTTCAATTGGTATTGCAATGCTAATTTTGGGGTCGACACTGCGTTATGGCGGAATTTAATTAACTCAACTAACTGATTTTTAATGCAAACGCAATCTCATAAAAAAATGAGATTGCGTTTTAATTTTATAGCCTAATCAATTAAGACATCATACCCACAAGTATTGGCCCAAAAGCAGTCAACAATATATTAGCTAATGCGTAAGGAATAGTGTATCCTAAAACTGGAAATTTACTGCCAGATGCATCTTGAACAGCTTTTAATCCGATTGTTGAGGTACCCGCACCTGTTTGTGCGCCAAGTAAGATGAGAGGGTTTATTTTTAATACATATCTTCCAAAGTACAGTCCGATAATATGCGGAATTAAGGCAACAGCCACACCTGCAAGCAAAATACCAAAACCAGTTTCTTTAAGACCTGAGATAAAACTTGGGCCAGCAGCTAGACCAACAAGTCCGATAAACGCTGCAAGACCAACATTGTCAAATATCCACAAGGCGGGTTCTGGAATTCTGCCAAAAACTGGAGTCCTCGAATGCAACCATCCAAAAATTAGTCCCATAACCAACGCGCCCCCGCTTGTTGTTAATGTTACCGAAACTCCAAATAAAGTTACCGAAAGCAAACCTAAAAGTCCACCAAGGACAATACCCAGACCAACAAAAATAATATCTGTCTCTGGACTTAAACGATCCAGATAACCAATTTCTTTTGCCGCTTCTTCTAGTTTTGCAGGTCTACCTGAAAGATTCAAAATATCACCTCTATTTAAAACCGTCTTCGATTCAAGCGGTATCTCGTGATTTTCTCTGGTTATTTTATTTAGCATTAATCCGTGATAAAAACTGCTTTTTCGAAGAGACTTTACTGTTATCCCATCAATTGCTTTATTGGTGATTGTAACATCTAAATGTGCTAACGGAAAATTCAACAATTCTTCATCCAAAACTTCTGGTCCAATAGAAAAGAGACTGTCCAAGATGATTCCGTGCTGTGCCATAATAACCATTACATCATCTTTATGAATTATAGTATCGGGTTTTGGATCTAGCAATTGATCTTTATGGCGTATCCTCTGAATGACAATGTTTTTGTTAGAAATTAATTTTTCAAAATCACTTATACTGATTCCAATCCATTTCTCATTGGTTATTCTATATGCCCGAATAATCCATCTCTGATAAGCGCTTTTCATTCCTGGACCATATTCAGTTTCGCCTGAAATTGTTTCAGCCAATTTATCGCTTTCTTTAACCAAATCAATTCCAAGCAATTTTGGAGCAATTCCAGTCAGAAAAAAAACAAAAGATGCCGCTCCTACCAAATAAGTTACAGAATAGGCTACCGGAATATTATTGATTAATCTAACTTTTTCTGCTTCAGCAAGATTTAAGTGACTAATTGCATCTGAAGCTGTACCAATTACAGTTGATTCAGAAAACGCCCCAGCTAATAATCCAGCCGCCGTTCCTATATCATAACCTAAAAAAGTTGAAACAGAATATGCTACTAATAGACACGATAAACAAATTACCAAAGTGAGCAATAGTTGAGGAAATGCATTCTTTTTAAATCCTTGAAAAAATTGAGGCCCGACTTTATATCCTGTAGAAAACAGAAAAAAATCGAAGAAAATAGTTTTTACAATACCAGGAATTTTAATGTCCAACTGGCCAATTAGCACTCCAGCAAATAAAGTTCCAAGTACTACACCAATTTTAAATGTACCTATTTTAATGCGTCCGATTAAAAACCCAAGAGCCAAGCATAAAAAAAGTGCCAATTCAGGATGTGCTCTAAGTATAGTTGTAACCATATTACTTTTTTTATATAAATTTAAACAAAAAAAGCAATCAACATACTATATTTCAATTATTTACAAACAATTAATTATAATCACATTATAGTAAACAGAAAAGTAATAGTGATAGAATTAAATCTAAATGGTTAATTTTGATAGTGAGCTAATTTGGAATAAACATAAGATACAAACCATTTCTAGCATGAGAAACTCAAACGATTATTCTACAAAACCTTTGTTACACAGACAGAAATGAACTTTCAAACCATAATACCAGATAAATCTATTTCGCTTTTTGTGAAAAATATTTGGGTATTTGAAAACGAAGGGAACGACACCACAACGAGTTTGCCATTTTTTGCAGATGGTTTTCCTGGTTTAATGTTCCATCAGTCCGAAAATGGATTGACGGTGAAACCGCACGATAAAAAAATGCCAGAAATTTTTGTTTACGGACAAACCATTAATCCAATTGTGCTAGAACTTTCAGGATCTTACTTTATTCTCGTTTTTCAGCTATATCCCTTTGTGCTGCAAACCTTCTTTGGCATTCTTCCACAAAGCATAAATGACAATTGCTATTATTTAGATAATGCAGAAAACAAAATTACGGCGCTTAACCTACAATTGATTTCTTGTAAAACTGTAAACGAAAAAATTGATGTTATTACCAATCTGCTTTTGCATTATTTTGAAACCAAAAAACAAAATCTCGACCTAGAAATACGTCAGGCAATTGCAGAAATTATAGATACAAAAGGACAAGAACCTATTCGGGACATTGCTGAGAAGCAAAAAATCAATCTGCGGACTTTTGAACGAAGATTTTTAAAAGAAACAGGGCTTTCGCCCAAACAGTTCGCAAAAATTATGCAATTTCAAGCTTCACTGGAACAATTATCCATAAAAAATTATACAAAATTGACTGACATAGTTTACGAAAATGGCTTTGCAGACCAATCGCATTTCATTAAAGTATTTAAAGCATTTACAGGCAAAACACCAAAAAAATTCAAAAAATAGCGATACTGTCGTTTTTATTCTATTTTCTAAAAAGTACCTGTTGCAACTTTGTACTATTAACTTAAAAATGATATAAAATGAAAATTATAATTTTTGGAGCAACAGGAACAGTAGGTCAAGAACTCGTAAAACAGGCAATAGCAAAAGGCTACCAAGTTACAGCCTTTGTTCGCAATCCTGAAAAAGTGCAACAAGCAGGCAATACCAATTTAACACTTTACAAAGGAGACGTATTGAATGCCAGCGAAGTAAAAGACGCATTGAAAAATCAAGATGCGGTCTTGTGTGCCCTTGGTGATGGAAGAACAGGAACAATAAGGGCTGCGGGAACCAAAACGATCATTGAAGCAATGGAAAATACTGGAATAAAAAGATTGATTTGCCAAACTACATTAGGAATGGGCGAAAGCTACGCAAACTTAAATTTTGTTTGGAAACATATCATGTTTGGAATGTTGCTAAAAAAAGCTTTTGCAGATCATAAATTACAGGAGCACTATATTTTAAGTAGTGATTTGGATTACTCTATTGTAAGACCAAGTGCTTTCACAGACGGAGATATTACTAACCAATTTAAAATTGGGTTTGACGGAAATCTAAAAGGGCTCAATTTGAAAATTTCCCGAGCAGATGTTGCGAACTTTATGCTACAACAAGTTTTAGCAAAAGAGTATTTGAAAAAAGCGGTTAGCATCTCTAATTAATGGCTATGAAACTGACTGATATCATACTTATTATTACGGCAACTTTTACTGCTTTAATGGCTGGTCTTTTCTTTTCCTACTCTATTTCTGTTATGCTAGGTTTAGGAAAATTGAACGATAAAGAATTTCTTAATGCAATGCAGCACATAAATAAAGAAATTCAAAATCCAATATTTTTCACCTGCTTTTTTGGTGCTTTAATAATGCTTATTATCACCTGTTTTTCACGTTACAATCAAAGCTCATTTATATATTTGATTATGGCAATGTTGATGTATTTATTAGGTGTTTTTCTGGTAACGGTTTTTGTAAACGTTCCCTTAAACAACAAATTAGAAGTTTTCGACATTTCAAGTTCGACAGAAATAATGGCAAAGCAAATGCGAAATGTATTTGAAAAACGTTGGAATTTTTGGAACAACATAAGAACAGTTTCATCAATACTAAGTTTACTATTTGTAATTTTAGCCTGTATTCAAGAAAACAAATAAACAGAACTGCCACTAAAAACAGTAAGACTTTGTAAAAACAAAAAATACGAAAATATTTTCCAAGCATAAAAAAAGCCTGAGACTATATAATCTCAGGCTTTCTTTATTCCATTTACCTCAATGAAACAGAACTCAGCTCAATATCTTAATACATACTATTACTTCAATTTTTATCCTACAAAGGCATCTGGACAAAATTAAAGTTTTAATAGTACCATCATAAATAAAATTATAATCTCTCTATCCTAAAATAAGCAAGCTCCTCCTCGTTTCTTATCAGATTGCTTAATCGTTTAAATCCTACTTTCTGCAACACATTTTGCGATCCACTGTTCGCAAGATCAGTTATGGCTACAACTTCATTTGTCTTTGTATTTTCAAAACTATAATCAGTTAAAGCTCTACATACTTCTGTAGCAATACCTTTTCCCCAGTATTCCCTACTAAGCACATATCCTATCTCTATCTGATCTGTATTGTGCACAAAAGTACGGGCAACACACATTCCTATAAAACCATTATCCACAGGGTCAAATATCGCCCATCGGCTCAGATTTTTATTTTTATAATTTTCTAGGAGTTCGCTAAACATTTCGACATATCTATCAGGTGAAGTATCGGGAAGATATTGCGTTACTTGATTATCTTTAAAAAGATCTAAGAATGTCTGTTTTTCCTCAGGCAAAAATTCGCGGATAATTATTTTGGGGCTTTGATAGATAATATGCATTTGGTACTATTAATATAAATGAATTAAAATCTGTCTTCTAAAATTAGTAACAGAATTTTCGTTTTGTAAATATATCGAAATTTTCCAACCACAAAAAAGCATTCGCTGGTGCGAAATTTAAGTCTAATGAAAAAATTACTTACAATTTTTCAAGAACAATTGTTTTCCCTCGGCTTGACCAAGTACAGAAATTTCTAGCCATACTTTACAAGCATTCTCTTTATCTCCAGCTTCAAAATATATGGCTGCTTTATTATATAAAGCGTCTATATTTTTGGAATTAAATTTGTATGATTCTGAAAAATATGCAATAGATTCTAAATATTTTTTCTCTTCATAAGCAATTAATCCTTTATTAAAGTAATCCGATGATTTTCTTATATCTTCCATTTTCACCCCATAAATTCTTTCAAATTCTGTTAAATCCGTAGTGAAAAATATTACCGAAATTCCCCAAAATGTTTTTGTAATTTCACTTTTTAGAACAAACGGAATTTCTATTGATTCATAATCTTTAAAATCTTTTAAATTCCATTTGTCAAAAGAACCATCAATCACCTTTTTTACCAATCTTATCCTTGATGAATCCTTCTGTGTTGAAAATATAATTTCTGTCTTTATCCTTTTCTTATCAGGATAAATCTTCAAGTTTCCAACTAGCTCAAAATTTGAATAATTATTTTTAAAAGCTTTGTTTAAATCTATTTCAATTGTACCATTTGTTTTTGGTGCGAATAATTTTGAAGCAACTATACTTTTCTCATTTTTATTCTCTTCTTTGAATTTTGAAATTATTACTTCTTGTCTAACAAAATAGGATCTTTTAAGTTTATCATCTGCTAGTCCATCAATTTTCTCACATAATACTAAAGAATCTTTCGTTACTTTTTCAATTACAAATCCAGAATATTGGGATGTTTTCATAAAATTTTTAATAAATTTAAAATCCAAACAGCTCTCATTTACTTTATGAACTGGATTGGAATTGATACATAATTTTCCTTGACTGATCCTAAATTCCATGTAACCTGAATCTTCTGTAAATCCGTCAGATAGATCACTACCATCTTTCATTTCTCCTTTATACTTTATCCAGTACCCTTCTATTGCTGAAAGATGAATTTGTCCATAATTTATATTAAAAAAAAGAAAGCTTAATACAAGGAAAAGTTTTTTCATTTAAATTTTATAGATAGTTTTTCTAAAGGATAAACATACTAAATTAATTGTTCAACTAAATTGATGCATAACAAATATGTTACACCAACCATTCACTAACCAATTTCCTATACGTCTCTCCTATTGGCAAAGCATTACCGCTTTTCATTACAATCTGATTTCCATCAATGACCTTAATTTTATCTTTTGGAATAATATACGAACGGTGAATTCTAATAAACTGATTCGGAAGCTTCTCCAAAATATCTTTCATATTTTCTAAAGCCATGATTTTTTCATCATTGGTATGAATGCGAATATAATCTCTTAATCCTTCGATATATAAAATATCATTTAAAGCAATTTTATAGTGCTTTCGGTCAGCTTTTACAAATAGATAATCGTTATCTGCTTTTTCAGCAACCTGAAAAGTTTCCTGCCAGCGAATAAACTTTTCTACACTTTGATAAAAACGGTTAAATGTAATAGGCTTTAATAAATAATCAATCACATGAAACTGAAAAGCTTCAAGCGCATACTGCGGATAAGCCGACGTAATGATAAAATTATATTTCTGATTGAACATCTGCATCAATTCGATTCCTGTTAATTGAGGCATCTGGATATCAATAAAAATCAAATCAACCGATTCTGTATTTAAAACTTCAATTGCTTTAAAAACATCACTGTCTGCATACAGAACATTTAACCGTGAAATTTTAGAAGCATAATCGGCAATAAGTTTTACCGCAAAAGGTTCGTCATCTAGAATAATGCAGTTTATTTTTTTATTCATTTTAAATCTATTTCAAGTTCGGCTGTAAAATGGTTTTCTTCTTTTGTTATTTTAAATTGCTGTTTTTCTGGATAATGAATCTGCAAACGCTTTTGTAAATTATCCTGTCCAATTCCGCCCAAACTATCTTTTTTCTGCGTTCCGATTTTATTCTTCACTTTAAAAATCAATTTTTCAGAGGTGACTTTCAACTGAATTTCTATAGGCTCTGAATCTGAAACTTCTCCATGTTTTAAAGCATTTTCTACCAAAGGCGACAAAATGTATGGCGGAATTTCTTCGAACTCATTTTTAATTTCAAGATTAAAATCAACTCTAACATTGTCCTGATGTCTCAATTGTTCGAGTTCAATATACGCTTTTATATAATCAACTTCGTCTGAAAGTTTGATCTTTTCTTTCTGCGATTCGTAAGTTGTAAAACGCATAATCTGACTCAATTTATCAATTGCTACCAACGACTTATCTGATTGAAAATAAACCATTGAGTAAATATTATTTAAAGTATTAAATACAAAGTGTGGATTGATCTGCGCTTTCAAGAATTTGATCTCCGTATTCTTATTTTCTTCTAGAATAAGCTTATTGTATTCCAAAAGTCGAATCGAATAAATCACAAACCAAAGAAAGGAACTCAAAATAATACTCATACTGCTATACTGAAGATTATCAAGCATATAATTGATAAAATCAGTTGTAGTATAATTTACGCGATCAAATAAAATTTTGGTTATAACCTGCTCAATTATCCATCTTAAAAAAGTAAAAACCAAATAAGAAATAAAAGCTCCTGCTAAAAGTTTTTTCCAACTAAAAGATTTGAAAACTTGTTTCATTACAATCAGATAATGAAAATAAAAAGTAAGTATAAAAACGATAAAATAAGTCCAAATGAATAAATCGGGAACAAAAAAAGATTTTGTCCCTATCGGATTTTTTACGAAAGTAAAATATGAAATTAAAAGCCAATAAATAATATGAATTAGACATTCGAGCCTTTTGGTAATGGTTCCTTTATACATTCGGTATATTTTTAAAACAAAGATATACATTCAGTAAAAAGCATTTTAACGGGTTTGCAGATTAATTGAAGGGGTTTGTCGATAAAAGTGGTTTTTAGTTTTTAATTCGAACAGTTTTGCTCCGTAATTAAATTCAAAACCATGAACAGAATCATTTTAGTATCAGTCTTATTTCTATTTCAAATTAACGTATTCGCGCAACAATTTTCAGTAAAAGGAAAAATCATCAATCAGAATAAAACACCGCTGGAATTTGCAACGGCATCTTTATTAAAAGGAGACAAAACTTTATACCTACAAGCTTCAACTGATAGTTTAGGTAACTTTATTTTAAATCCTGAAAAAGGGAATTATAGATTAATTATAGAACAATTTGGAACCGAATTCAGTACCAAAGAAATAATCGTAAATCAAGATCTTGATTTAGGAATAATCGAGGTGAAAGAAATGGTGCAATTAGACGGAGTAACGATAAAATCAAGAAAAAAACTGGTAGAACAAAAAGTAGATCGATTGGTTTTTAATGTCGAAAATTCTGTTGTTGCAACTGGCGGAACAGCTTTGGACGCTTTAAAATCGACACCCACAGTTAGAGTTCAAAACGAAACAATTTCAATTGTTGGAAAGGGAGAAGTTTTGGTTATGATTGATGATCGTTTGAATAAAATGACACAAGAAGATTTGGTTGCATTTCTAAGATCAATTCCTGCTGATAATATTAAAAGCATTGAAGTAATTACAACGCCTCCGGCAAAATATGAGGCAGAAGGAAATAGCGGTTTAATCAATATTAAATTGAAAACTGCTAAAGCAAATTCTTGGACTGCGAATCTTGGAAGCACTTATGTGCAAAGAAGCTATGCAAGCGGAAACATAAACGGATTATTTATCTACAATTATAATAAATTGTCGCTTCAGGCTTCCATTAATAAAGGAACAGATCAATTTCGAACGACTTCTGATAACCGAATTTATTATCCAAATGAACTTTGGAAACAAGATATTGCAACTAAATCGAAAACCCATTTACTGAGCCTTGGTTTTGGTGCCGATTATAAACTGAATGAAAAATGGACTTCTGGAATAAAATATTTAGGAAGTTTTAATGATAGAAATTCAGCAAACAATCCGTTGACGACTCGTTATGCAATTTCTGGCGAGATCAATTCTTATATTTTGTCTGATGTAAATACGCAGAACAAACCTCAAATGAATTCTATAAATTGGAATAATGCTTTTACATTAAATAATGAAGGCAAAAACATAACAGTCGATTTAGATTATTTCAACTATCAAAAAGACGATTCTCGTGTGTTTTCGGGAAATGAAATGGACAATCGAAAAGAAAACATTTCTGGAACTTATTTCGCAGCAATCAATTCTAACTTAAACCAATTGAAAAATTATTCGGCAAAAATTGATGTTTCTCTTCCTTATTCTTGGGCGAATATTAGCTTTGGCGGAAAAGGATTTTATACGAATACTAAAAATAATCTAACAGTTTTTGACAACGAAACTGGAACTCCAATTCTGAACGCCAATTATTCTAATATATTCACCTACAAAGAATACAACGAGGCAATCTATTTTTCTGCAAACAAAAAATTAAGCGAAAAATGGGAAACGCAAATAGGTTTAAGAACCGAAGCTACACAAACAGAAGGCTATTCTGAAAATCTAAATCAAAACAATAAAAACAATTATATTAAATTGTTTCCGACGTTTTATGTAACGTATAATGCAAATGATAACAATTCATATTCTTTAAACTACAGCCGAAGAATCCGCAGACCCGATTTTGAATATTTAAATCCATTTGTTATAAGAACTAGTCCGTTCTATTATTCTGAAGGAAATCCGTTTTTGAAGCCTTCTATAATTGACAATTTTGAGTTTTCTTATATCAGAAATCAGAAATGGGTAAATACTATTTATTTCTCACAAGTATCTGATTTCGGACAAGAATTAGCGATTATCAATCCTGAAACCAATATCACGAAAAGTACACCAATCAATTATGCAGATACTTATCAAATTGGACTTTCGACGTATTACAATTTCAATAAATATGCTTGGTGGAACAGCTTTATGGGATTCAATTTAAACTATCAAAATGTAAAATCGAAAACCAATTTAATTGCGTCTGTAGATGGTTATAACGGTTATATTTACAGCAATAACGATTTTACAGTAAATCAATCTAAAACTCTTTTTATGGGTTTAAATTATGGTTTGCAATTGCCTGGACGCTATCAGGTTTTCAATATTTCGACTTTGAATATTTTGGATGTTTCGGTGAAATTTCTAGCTTTAAAAAAGAATCTTTCTATTACTTTAACTGGCGAAGATGTATTGAATGCACAAAAACCTTTAATTTCTTATTATTCAAACGGAATTAAAAATACTATGAAAAACTATGGCGATTCAAGAGCTTTTAGAATTGCTTTGAGTTATAAATTCGGAAACCAAAATGTGAAATCTAAGGATAGAAACTTTGGAAATGAAGAGGAAAGAAATAGAGCGAATTAAGAAATAAAAAAAGCTTTACAATTACGATTGTAGAGCTTTCATATCTATCATCCAGGTTATTCCATCATCTTCATGAAACATCGGACAAAGAATTATTTTTTTCTCTCCTTTCTCATTAATAAGGTACCAATCTGTAGTATCAATTAAATCAAGAAATTCTCTTTCTTCTATTTCAGCCATCTTATCATTAGCCTCCTCATCTCCTTCTTCAATAAGAATACTAACTTGTATAGAATGTTTAATAAAATCTGCAAGATGTTTATTTTCAGGAATCTCAGCTAAATAATCAAACTTATAAGTAATTATTCCAAAATCTCTCATATCGAAATAGGTTTTAACAATAGACCCTATATTAAGATCTCTCCAGTACAGTTCGAATTTTTTCATTTCTTAGCTTTAGATTGTAGAATTACTTCAAACAAATATAGAGAAATGACTTCCTAATTTATAATGCGTTTCAAAACATTTCGGTATGCTAAACTAAAAAAATCAATTAAAATTTGCATATATGACCAATCGGTCATATATTTGCATCGTTAAATACAATCTATCATGACAAAAGGTGAAGAAACCAGACAATTTATTATAGAAAAAGCTGCTCCTATTTTTAATACAAAAGGAATTGCAGCTACTTCTATGAGCGATATTATGGAGGCAACTAAATTGTCTAAAGGAAGTATGTATGTGCATTTTGAAAATAAAGATGTTTTGGCCTGCGCTGCTGTAGATCATAATATGAAAATATTAAGCTCAAAATTGGAAACGGCGCTTAGAGAAGAAAAAAATGCCAAAGATCAGCTTTTTGCTTATATCGAGTTTTTCAGCAATCCGATCAATCCACCAGTAATTGGCGGATGTCCTTTGTTAAACTTTGGAACAGAAGCCGATGATACGAATCCAGTTGTAAAAGAAAAAGTAAACACTGCCATCAAACGAGGACAGACACTTTTGACTTCGATTATAGAAAAAGGAATCGCAGACAAAGAATTTACTCCGGACTGGAATGCATCAGAATTTGCTACAGCACTTTTTGCTATGCTTGAAGGCGGACATTTAATGTCGCGAGTTTCTGGCAATAACGATAACATGAAAACAATAGAAAAAACGCTTAAAAAAATTATATCTGAAAAATTGATATAATTTTTTTTATCATAAAAATGACCGATTGGTCATAAATAAATTTTTAATTAATTATAAAAAACAAATACCATGTCAAAAACAATTTTAATTACAGGAGCTTCAAAAGGATTTGGAAGAGCTTGGACAGAAGCTTTTTTAGCTAAAGGATACAACGTAGCTGCAACAGCTAGAAATCTAGAAACATTAAACGATCTAAAAGAAAAGTATGCAAATAGCATTTTACCGTTAAAACTAGATGTAAACAATCGTGAAGAATCTCTCGAAGTAGTTCAGAAAGTAAAACAGCATTTTGGAGCAATTGATGTTTTGATCAACAATGCCGGTTATGCTCTTACAGGTGCAGTTGAGGAAGCTAGCGAAAAAGAAGCGAGAGAACAGTTTGAAACCAATTTCTTCGGGACATTATGGTTAACACAAGCCGTTCTGCCAATTATGAGAGAACAAAAAAGCGGTCATATTATTCAAGTTTCTTCGATTTTAGGATTGGCAACTTTACCAACAGAAATGGGACTTTACAGCGCTTCTAAATTTGCCGTTGAAGGTTTGAGTGAAACATTAGCATCTGAAGTAAAACAGTTTGGAATCAACGTTACTCTATTGGAACCAAACGGATATGAATCTAATATCTGGCATACAGGAATTAGTAGTGAAAGTATTCCTGCCTATGATAACATCAAAAAAGCTCTTGCAGAGAGAGAAAATGTATTTGGAAAAGTTGAAGCAACTGCTCCAATAGTGGTGAAATTAGTAGAAAATGAAAATCCGCCTTTACGATTGTTATTAGGAAAAGTGGCGTTTCCATTTGTTAAACAAAGCTACGATCAAAGATTAGAAAGCTGGGAAAAATGGAACGATGTTTCGGTTGAAGCGCATGGTTAATTAATTGGTGCTTTAACAAAAAAGATAATTTCAAAACAAAGTTATCATTCCGTAGAAATGTTTGGTTGGTAGAAAAAAATCAACAGTCATATTGACGTTCCGTAGGAACGTTTGATATACGCCAACATAAAAAATGATAAAAACCAAACGTTCCTACGGAACGTAAAACTAATGACAAAATCATCTGTTTCTACCAACGAAATGTTCCTACGGAACACGGCAATATATATCCAAAAACAAAAAGCGCAAATATAATTTTGCGCTTTTTACATTTTACATAAAATGTTTTTTATGCTTTAACTTTTTTCTTCTTAGACTTCTTCCCTTTCTTCCACCAAATTATAAATCCAGTAATAGGCAAAGAAGCGCCAATCAAACTTACCAAACTCCAGATTATTTTTCCTGTAAAACCAAAGAAAACTCCTGTATGCAGATCGTGATTACTTGCTTCATAAACATCTGCAGCGTTATTGTCTTTGTACAATTTGGTTCTTAGCATCTGCCCTGTTTTTCTATCAAAGAAAAGCGTATTTTGATTTCTTGCCCAATCATTTGGATATGTCATTCTTAAACGAAGTTCACCCGTTTTTCTGACAGAAAATGAAACCGAAGTTGCGCCAGGATATTTTGCATTTGCACTTTCGTAGATATTGTTATAACGAACAGGAATGGTAGTCGAATCTATTTTGGCATTAGAAACTACTTCGTCGCCTTTTCTAAGTTTGCTTCTTGTTACCAAACTAACTCCTTTTTTAACCGCATCGTATTTAAAGTACGTTCCCGAAAAAGCAATTAAAAGCAGAAAAATAGAAGCATAAAACCCTAAAACCTGATGCAGATCAAAATTGATTCTTTTAATCGAGCCGCTCCATTTTATCTTTAAAGATTGCTTAAGCTGACGTCTCTGTTTTGGAAACCACAAAATTAATCCTGTTATCAGCATAACGATAAAAATCACAACCGACCAGCCTTGTATAAATTCTCCAACTTCTCCCAATAACAAAGTTCGGTGTATTTCCAGAACTGTATTCAACCAATCTGCTCCTTGCTGATTAATTAAAGTCCCATCGTACGGATTAAAATAATACGTCTTTTTCTTTTTAGTCGAAATTTGAACTGTGGCATTAGGTTCTGTTTTGTCAATTTTTAAAGCCGTAATTTTCTGCTTAGGTTCAATGCGTTCATAATTTTCAATTATCGTTTTTAAACCTATAAATGGTTTTTCCTGAACCGGAACATGCAGATATTCTTTGTTGGCAAAATCACGTATTTCTTCTTCAAAAACATAAAGGAACCCCGTGATGCTCACTATAAAAACAATGAGGCCCGATGCTAAACCGAGCCACAAATGTATTTGTCTGATAGTATTTTTAAAACCTTTGGTCATAATTTGCTATAAAATCCAAATGTAGAAATATCATTTTAAATGACGAATTGTATTCTTAGAATTTAAACGTAATATTTCCTGTAACTCTTGTTGGATTCTGAGCCGCTAAACGATATGACCAGTATTTCTCATTCGTTAGATTATCAACTTTTAAGCCTAATCTGAATTTTGGTCTGTCGTAAAATACAGAAGCATCCAGAACAGTATAAGAAGGAATCGTGAATTTAAATGTTGAAGTATTCGTTTGATAGTACTCACTTCCATAAATTCCTCCAAAACCAAATCCAAGACCAGAAGCCGTACCTTCAGTCAATCTATAACTTGCCCAAAGATTGGCTGTTGTTGGCGAACCAGCAGTTGTAGGTCTCAAACCATTAATGCTCGGATTTGCTTTTGTGTATTCACTATCATTATACGTATAACCCGCCACAATATTTAAACCTTTAATCGGATTGGCAATCAATTCTGCCTCAAAACCTTTACTCAATTGCGTTCCGTCTTGAATCTGGAAGTTTACGTGGTCTGGATCATCACGCGTTACATTGGTTACTTTTATATCATAATAACTGAAAGTCGCACTGATTTTATTAAAGTCAAGTTTAACTCCACCTTCTAACTGATTTGCCTGATTAGGTTTGAAAGTATTTCCGTAAAAATCAGATCCACCAACATTATTGAAGCCGTTCATGTAGTTTCCGAAAACTGAAACTTTATCTTTAACCACTTGATAAACTGCTCCAAATCTAGGAGAAAATGCCGTCTGATTGTAATTTCCTGCAATAGAATCACGGCTTGGGTAATATACCCCTTTATTAATATAACGGTCGGCTCTAACACCTCCCATAACCAATAATCTATCGGTAACATTCAACACATCAGAAACATAAGCACTATATGTTCTTTCGTTGTTTGACACCATATTAGTGTAAGTTGCATTTACAAATAAAGGCTCAATTTTGTTTATCGTAAAATTATTATAAGCGTCGCCAGGTTTTCTAAAATTAAGTGCTGGCATGTTCACTATTGCATCGTTACGCGTGGCACGAAGGCTGTAAAAATCTAATCCTGCCACTACTCTATTACGCAATTTTCCTATTTTAAAATCTCCGTTAAAATTTTGCTGAATATCAGTTCCATAATAAGGATAATCCTGATTGGTAACTTGCTGTCTCAATGTTTCATTGCTTAACATTGTCAAAGCCACAACATATCCTTCAGATGAAGATCTTGTTCGCGAAACAATAGTTTGAGAAGTCCATTGGTCTGAAATTTTATATTTCAACTGTGCAAAAATATTATACTGCTGACCTGTGTAGTTTACGGTATTATTAGCAAAAGAAAGATTGTACGGAATTCCTAATTCTTCTATACTGTGAGCCGTAGCATCAGCTTTTGTGTAAGGCGTTAATCGTGTTGGCGAAGTTGCTTTTGAAGCGCTAAACTCAGCGTCAATTAATAAAGTCAATCTCTCATTTACTTCATAAGAAAAACTTGGCGCAATAAAAAAGCTTTTATTAAAACCTGCATCCTGAAAACTTCTTTCGCTATGCAATGCCGTGTTGATTCTGAAAAGAGCTGTTTTATCTTCGTTAAGTGGTGTGTTAATGTCTGCTGTTAGACGATTCAAATCCCAATCACCCGCCGAAAAAGAAACTTCTCCTTTAAAGAAATTAAATGGCTTTTTGGTTACTCTGTTAAACAATCCTCCGAAAGAAGAAATAGTACTTCCAAACAAAGTTGCCGATGGTCCTTTAATTACCTCAATGCGCTCTAAATTTGACGGATCAATTGAGTTATACGTAAAACTTCCAACACCGTTTCTAACCAATTGTGGCGTAGCAAAACCTCTAGAAATATTGGTTGTTCTTCCTTGATTTCTTACTTCGGCAATACCAGCTCCTGGAACGTTTTTAAAAGCGCTGTTATAATCTGTAATAACTTGCTCTTTCATTAACTCCTTACTTACAATAGTATAAACCTGCGGATTTTCCATGTTTTTCAGTTTCATTTTAGAAACCTCTTCACTTTCTTTTCTCGCAAATCGGTTTCCTCCAGAACTTACAATTACTTCTTCTAATTTTTGCGAAGTATAAGCCAGTTCAAAATCAAGTGTCACTTCTGTGTTGTTCTGATCAACAATAACTGACGTTGGAGAAGATTCGTAACCGTTTAATTTTATTTCAACCAAATAAGTTCCGAAAGGAATATTTTTTAATTGATAAGTACCATCAGAATCGGTTACGGTAGATTTGTTTAATTCTGAAATTCTAACGGTTGCACCTTGTAAATAATTTCCGTCTTTAACAACAGCCTTACCTGAAATTGTACCAACAGTTGATTGAGAAAAAGCCGTTTCTGAACATAAAAAAAGAATCAAAAAGGCTGTAAACACTTGACATAAAATATTGTCTTTAAGTGTTTTGAAAATTGTTTTCATATAAAATCTGTATTTTATCCTTATTTAGACTGGTTACAAATATATAAACGAGAACTGACTTCTTAGCAAAAGATTAAAAATTTCTTAAAAAATAATTAAAAAACCTTAAACTAAAATTTCTGGTAAAGACTCAATACCGGAAACAAAAGAGAATTGCTTCCATAATTCTCTGGAATGTGATATTAAAAAATGAGTTTCTGTTTGCTTTTATAGGTTAATTTTCAGTTATTTATAAGTTAATCAATACATTTCATACAAAAAGCAGGTTGCACAAGCCGTTATTCTTTTTTATTTTTATGAAATGAGATGAAACTCTAATCATCCGATTTAATGTTTTGAAAACAAGAAAAAATTAAAATGAGCAACGACAAAAAACTAAAAGCTGTCGCTTTCGGAGAAGTACTTTGGGATATTTTCGGTAATGAAAAAAAAATTGGCGGAGCACCTTTAAATGTAGCGCTTCGCATGAAAGCCCTGGGCGTTGATTCTAATATGATCAGCTGTGTAGGAAATGATCCTGACGGAGAAGCAATCATTAATGAAGTCAATAAATTAGGATTAGACACCAATACAATTCTAAAATCTGATCATTTCCCTACAGGATTGGTCAACGTTACGTTAGACGAAAGTAAATCCGCTACTTATGAAATTCTTTATCCTTCTGCTTGGGACAAAATTATTCTTAACGAAGAAGCGAGAGAATTAGTAGTAAGTTCAGATGTCTTAATCTACGGAAGCTTGGTTTGTAGAGATGAAGTTTCTAGAAATGCTTTGGAAGAATTACTCAACACGCACACTTACAAAGTTTTTGATGTCAATCTTAGAAAACCACATTACGATTACGAAATTCTAAAACACTTAATGCAATCCGCCAATTTTATCAAATTTAATGATGATGAATTAACTGAAATCAGCGCTGCTTTAAATTCTCCTTATAATACTTTAGAAGAAAACATGAATTTCATTTGTTCTTTAACCAACGCTACAGCAATTTGTGTCACAAGAGGAAAAGATGGTGCTTTACTATTATGGGATAAACATCTTTATGAAAATGAAGGCTATACCGTAAAAGTTGAAGATACTGTTGGCGCTGGAGATTCTTTCTTAGGTGCGTTGGTGACTTCACTTTTAAACGGAAAAGAACCACAAGCTGCTCTAAACTTTGCCTGCGCAACTGGAGCTTTGGTCGCTGGATCGGCTGGCGGAAATCCTAAAATTTCAATATTTGATATTGAGAATTTAATTAATAAAAATTAAAATGCATATTCGAATAAAATTTCGTTCAGAAACCCGACAGGTTTTAAAAACCTGTCGGGTTTTGCTATAAAATATGGAATATTGATCCTTATGAATTGCCTCCAGCTTTAGCTTGAGGTTAAAATTTCCCCTATAAAAAGGCTTTAGCTAAACAATACTTTTAAGCTAAAGCCATCAATAATATTCAATAAGACCTCCCGCTAAAGCTGAAGGCAATTGAAAAAAACTTTGCTTAAAAACAATCTTTTTATAGTTAAAACATCAAAATCATTCTTCAAACATGGGAACTATGTAAATTTAAAATGTAATTATTTCTTCTTAATCAATATAGGCGCAGTAACTTGTGAATTCAAATAATTTAAGGAAGAATGATGAAAAAACTACGAATTTCTCTTATCAATATTCACGGACTTTTGAAAGGTTCAGGTTTAGAAATAGGACGAGATGCCGACAACGGAGGCCAGACCAAATACATATACGAATTAGCCGAATTTTTATCGCAGCATGAAGATGTAGAACACGTTCATCTTTTTACCAGATTAATAGACGATTCCGCTCTTTCGCCAGAATACGCGGTACCTGTCGAAATTATTAATGATAAATTGGATATAAGGCGAATTCCGTTTCTGGGAAAAAAGTACAAAGCCAAAGAACAGCTTTGGGAAGGTCTTGATCTTTTTGTAAATGGTGCGATGCAGCACATTAAACAGCATAATATTTTTCCCGATTGGATACATTCCCATTATGCAGATGCCGGTTATGCGGCAGCCGAATTATCAGCTGTTTTAAATATTCCTTTTGCCCACACTGGACATTCTTTAGGATTTTATAAAAAGAAAAAACTAATAGAAAGCGGAGAAACAGAAGAAGAACTTGAGAAAAAATTCAAGTTTAAAACCAGAATTTATGCTGAAGAGCGAACCTTAGAACTCGCAGAATTTATAGTCACCTCGACCGAACAGGAAATTGAAACCTACAAAGCCTACAAAAACTTCGAACTAGGAAAATACCACGCCATTTCTCCCGGAATTGATACCCGAAAATTTGTTCCTTATTATTATCAGGAAAATGATTCTGAGAAAAACATGGAAGAAATACAACGAAAATATTGGGTTCAGGAAAGCATATCGAAATTCCTAACCAATCCGCACAAGCCTATTATTCTAGCACTTTCAAGACCTGACCGCCATAAAAACTTGAACACTTTAATCGAAGTTTACGGAAAAGACAAAGAACTGCAAAGCATTGCCAACTTGGTCATTTTTGCGGGTATTCGAAAAGACATTGCCAAAATGCCCGAATCTGAAAAGAACGTTTTAACCGATTTGCTTCTTTTAATGGACAAATATGATTTGTACGGAAAAATGGCAATTCCGAAAAAGCATGATGTAGAAAATGAAGTTTCTATTATTTATCGTTATGCGGCTGAAAAGAGAGGTGTTTTTGTGAATTTAGCTTTGCATGAGAATTTCGGTTTGACTGTAATAGAATCGGCAAGTTCAGGGCTTCCTGTTGTGGTGACTAAAAACGGTGGGCCTTCAGAAATTATTCCCGTCTGTCAAAACGGAGAATTAGTCAATCCGCAAGAAGAAAGCCAAATTAAAAAGGCACTTCGAAATATTTTAACCGATGAAAATCAATGGAAATATTATTCTAATAATGGCGCGATCAATATTCAGAAACACTATAGCTGGATTAGCCACGTAAACCATTATGTCGAACTGGTTAAAGAAAACCTTTCCCTTTCATCTGGAGCTGGAATCAAAAAACAGCATTATCCCAATATCAATATTAGCCGATTAAAAAGAAAAATCGATCATTTATTGGTTTCTGACATTGACGGAACATTGATTGAACCAAAACTAGCAAATCCGAGTTTGAAAGAACTCAAAACACATTTGATCAATCGTACCGATAAAATGGCATTTGCAATGGCTTCAGGACGCAATTTAGCTTTAGTAAAAAAAGTAATTGATGAAGAAGAATTTCCCCTACCCGACTTTATCATTTGCTCTGTCGGAACCGAAATTTATTACACCAACGGCAAAGACTATATTCTGGATAAAGGGTGGGCAAAATTCCTTTCTGGAAGGTGGAAAAGAGACGAAATTGTTAATAAACTCAAAGCCATCAAATGGATCAAACTGCAGGAAGAAGAAGCACAGAATCCGTATAAAATCTCTTATTACTATGAAAAAGAACAATACAATCATGATGAATTAATTGCGGTTTTAGGAACAGGCTGGTATAAAGTGAATATTATTCCGAGTCACGGTCAGTTTTTAGACTTTATTCCGAAAAGAGCTTCTAAAGGAAATGCGATTAAATTTTTATGCCGAAAATGGTCAATTCCGTTAAGCAATGTAATTGCTGCAGGAGATTCAGGAAATGATGTCGATATGTTTAGAGGCCCTGTTAAAGGAATTATTGTTGGAAACCGAAGCGCAGAACTGGCAGATTACGAAACAACGAAAAGTATTTATGTAGCCAAAGCTTCGGCTTCAGAAGGAATTTTGGAAGGTTTGAAATATTATAAAGTCATTAAATAAAAAGCTTTGAGCATAAAAAAAAATTAAACACATAGAAACATAGTTTTTTATTTCTTGGAAAAGATAATTGAAAGAAACTAGTTTCTAACACATAGCTCATGTCTGCTTTGTCAAAGTTCAAAACACTTTGACAAAGTTTGACACTCACAAAACTATGTTTGTTAATGCAAGTGAAACGCTTTTTTTTCTCAAACAAAAGCTATGTTTCTATGTGTTTAAAAAAATAAAAAATATACTAACAGTTTAAAATAAGTAATAAAATGTATTCAGGTTCAGGATTTAGCAATTGGGAAATTGGAGATGTTGATGTATTTATAGATGAAAAAGGAATTCATCATTTATTTCATTTAATTATTCCCAATCACGATTATATTGCGCATGCAGTATCAAAAGACGGTCTTTCGTGGAAACGCGTAAAAAATGCCTTATTTGTTGGCGATCCAGGAGAATGGGACGATGATATGTTATGGACAATGCACATTAGCAAAAAATCGGATGGCGACGGTTATGAAATGTATTATACTGGATTAAAACGTCAGGATAAAGGAATTGAACAAAAAGTAGGACGAGCAGTTTCTGCCGATTTACTCAATTGGAAAAAAGAAAATCTATATGGACTTCCTTTTAAAAGTGAAGCACCGCATTATGAAGGTCCAAACAACAATCCGCGACAATGGATTAGTTTTCGAGATCCTTTTAAATACCAATACAAAGGCGAAGATTATCTTTTAATCTGCGCCCGAAGCGCCTCTGGACCAACATACCGCAGAGGCTGTATTGGTGTTGCTAAAAGAGAAAAAGAAGGTTATGTGCTGCAAAAACCGCTTCACATTCCGTATGTTTATGATGATGTAGAATGTCCGTGTGTATTTGAAATTAAAGGAACACATTATCTTTTAGGATCGATAAGAGAAGATATTAAAATCCGTTACTGGTCTTCGCCAGAATTTAGAGGAGAATATTCTGCATTTCATAATAATGTACTCATGCCCCAAGGAAACTATGCTGCCAGAGTGATTAAAGATGGAAAACATTTCTTGGTTTACAATTTCTATTTCGCAGACGGAAACGTTAATACACATCGTGTGATTCCACCACCAAAAGAACTCGACGTCGATAAAAGCGGACGGCTTTTATTAAAAAGTTATTATTATTGGCAGAAACTCTATCAGAAAACAATTCTTCAAAAAGATTTGCCTCTACCCTTGCCGATTCTAGGAAATCCAACAGCAGAATTTGTTTTAGAAAACGAAAATAAATGGCGATTTGGATGCCGAAGCGGTTATGAAATCTACGGTTTCGAAAAACCTTCTAACGATTTTGTCTGGGAAGGAACATTGTCTGTTGAAGGAATGGGAAAAACAGGTTTTGTGATCGAATGTGATAAAGAAGGAACGGGATATTATATTTCGATTGACTTCATGAATGGTTTCGTGCAGTTTAGAGCCTGGGGATTTAATGAAAAGGATGTCAAGAATAATTTTATTTTTGAAAACATCCAAACCAATCAGTTTGAAATTAGCGAGGAAAAACAGATTTCCTTTAAGATTATCCGTTATGGAAATTACTACGAGCTTTCGATTAACGATATTGTAAAACTGACTTTACTAGATTTCAAATACAATGAAGGAAAAATCGGGATTTACGTTTGTTCTGCTGTAATTTCAATTAGTGATTCTAAAATTCACGTTATTCCAGAACCTGAAAATGAATATGCAGCTTCAGATCCTGAAAAATATGATAATGAATTACAGCCAAATTCTTTAATTTAATAAACTATTCAGCTAAAATTAAACACATAGAAATATAGAATTTCTTACGCTAAAAAGGCGTTTCACTTGTTTCAATTCGCATAGCGACTATGTGTGGAGAAACGAGTTTCTCTTTTACTTTCTTTATTAATAATTTAAAATCTATGTTTCTATGTGTTAAAAAAATATATACATCGAGTTAACACAGCTGTTTTTATTTTGAAAGATTAAACTTAAATTGGCATTTCAAACTCATAATTTTAAAAAATGCCACAAAATCCGTCGTCAGAAGATGTAAAAAGAATTTTCGAAAAGTATTTTACTGCCGATATGAATATCTGGAAAGGCTTTTCGGAGAAAATTAAAGTCCGTGAATTTGAGAAGTCAGAAATTATAAAAGATTATCATGGTGTGGAGAAATACCTTAATATCATCATTAAAGGATCGGCAGGATTATTTGTTTGGGACGGCAAAAGAGACATTTGCATTAATTTATTGTATGAAAATAGTTTTATAAGCGATTATATGTCTTTCTTAAATCAGCAGCCATCGGTTATTAAAACTGAAGCTTTAGAAGATATAGTGCTTTGGTCTATTTCTCATCAAGATTTGAATGAATTATATCAAAGATCGGAAACAGGCTTGCGAATTGGAAAAGCCATTTCTGAAATGCTTTATGTACGCAAACAACAAGAACAAATTAATCTTTTGACACTTTCTCCTCAAGAACGTTATTTGAAACTTATAGAAGGCCGTCCGGAAATTTTTCAGAGAACGCCTTTAAAAATCATCGCTTCTTATCTCGGATTAACAGCAGAAAGTCTAAGCCGAATTCGAAAAAGAGTTATGGAAAAATGATTTCTTACCCAAAGTCAATTTTATTTTAATTTATGCGCCATAAGTTTGCTTCACTAAACCAAACAAATTTAAAACGATGAAAAATAAAATCAACTTTGGAGCCATTATAGTTTTTTACGTAGTCGCAGTAATCTGCAGATATGCAGCTGTAAAAACCAATTTATTATCTGTAATAGAAAATCCGTATTTAGTGATTTTACTGCGCGGTGCTGGTCCTGCTTTAGGAGCTTTGGCTGCAATAAAAATATTCTCACTTCATAATCCAATGTCTTTAAAAGGAATATACAAAAATGCAATTGTTCCATTTGCTGTTTATTGGATTCTTCCCGCTATTTTAATCGCCGGAGTTTATTACGCTACAATTGGTAAATTCCCTATTTTATTAATGTTTACAGTTCTGGCTTACGGACTTTTGGAAGAAATTGGATGGCGAGGTTTTTTACAGGAACAGCTAAAATCACTTCCTAAATTTACCTCTATAGTAATTATTTCAGTTCTTTGGTTTGCTTGGCATTTAAACTTAGAAATGACTCCAAGCAACATGATTTTTCTCGGAATTATTTTCTTCGGAACTTGGGGAATTGGAAAAGTATATACTTCTACAGGTTCATTATTAGCAGTTGCAGGAGTGCATTCGCTAAACAATTTCTTCCGCGATGGCTTGCATCAGACGGAACTAACTTTAATCGCGATTTTACTATTAATATGGGTTGGTTTTATTATTCTTTACAACAAAAAATTTAAAACTGTTGCAAATCCAGCTTAACCAATAAGTTTTAAATAGTTTATATAAAACAGCATAAGTCTTAACTGATTTATGCTGTTTTATTTTTTAAACACATAGAAACATGGTTTTAGATTGTGCATAAAGGCGTTTCACTTGCATTAATACATATAGCTGTACGACTTGAATCTAAGTGTTAGAAGCTAGTTTCTATATGTTAAAATTAAATATTCTCTATCTTAATTTAATCGTTCTGTCGTTTCCATTCTTAAACAATGCTCGCTTCCTAAATAAAGCGGATTCCCATGTTTCTCTGACCAAAATCCGTCTAAAACATCTTTTGTGATGCATCTGTAAACTGCAACTCCCTTGTAAATTTTATGGTCATCTCCTTTATAACTAAAATTGATTACTAAAATATTATCCTTGAAGAAACCTGTACCTTTTTGTTTTGAACTATTGATAACCCAATCTGCTTTTATTCGGTTGTTTTTATCCAAAGTTAGAGTCAAAACACCTTTGTATGTTATTTCATTGCTTTCGTCCTGATTGCTTCCCGAAACCGAAAAAGTGCCTACTAGATCTTGTATTGTCATTTATAAATGCTGCTATTTTTTGGCAAAAGTAAAAATTATCTTTTAAATCGATTTTGTCCTGTTTTTTAAAGCCAAAAGTCATTTTAACTTTTTAAAAGAAAGGTTGAAATTTTGTTAATTTCTTATCAAATTAAGTAAGGTTCGTGTAAGATTTATGACTAAATTGGTAGTATGAGAACAAATCCTGATGTACTTATTATTGGAGGCGGTCTTGCTGGTTTAGCAAGCGCTTTACACCTATCCAAAAAAGGATTAAAGGTTGTTCTTATCGAAAAAAATACGTTTCCAAAACATAAAGTCTGTGGCGAATATATTTCAAATGAAATTCTACCATATTTATTATGGCTTGATGTAGATGTTGCCAAACTCCACCCCACCAATATTTCAAATTTTGAATTTACAGCACAAAACGGAAAAACAGCTAAAACAAAACTTCCGTTAGGCGGTTTCGGAATCAGCCGTTATGAATTGGATTATTTTCTATTTCAAAAAGCAGTAGAAAAAGGCTGTACAATTCTAACAGAAACGGTTACACACATTTCTTTTCAAAATGACATTTTTACGGTAAACACTTCTGGACAGATTTTTACTGCAAAAATAGTTCTGGGCGCTTATGGCAAAAGATCAAATATAGATCAGATTTTGTCAAGAGATTTTATTTCTAAGAAATCGCCGTGGCTAGCCGTAAAAGGACATTATAATGGAAATTTTGACGAAAGTCTTGTTGCTTTGTACAACTTTCAAGGCGGTTATTGCGGAGTTTCAAAAGTCGAAAATGACGTTATAAATATTTGCTATTTAGCCGATTTTGAAACTTTTAAAAAATATAAAAACATTGAAGAGTATCAGAAATCAGTGCTTTATAAAAACAAAAAACTGAAAGCTATTTTTGAAAACAGCACTTCCTTATTTGAAAAACCTTTAACCATAAGCCAGATTTCATTCGATAAAAAAGAGCCTGTAGAAAACCATATTTTAATGATTGGCGATACTGCTGGATTAATTCACCCAATGTGTGGCAACGGTATGGCAATGGCCATTCATAGCGCCAAAATTGCTTCAGAATTGGTATTGGATTTTTATTTGGGTAAGATAGAATCAAGAAGCGAATTGGAGAAAAAGTACATTCAGGAATGGAAAAAGCATTTTAGCAAAAGATTATTCTTTGGACGAATATTAGCCAAAGCGCTGACATACAAAAATTTCACACATGCAGTGACCACTATTGCAGCTTCGATTCCGTCATTACTTTCCTTTATTGTAAAACAAACGCATGGCCGTCCGATAACAGTTGAATAAATGAGCGTAAACACTAAATATAGAACAGAAGAAATTGAAATCATGGACGATTTTTCGCTAGAAGGCGAAGAATTGATTGGTGCTTTAGATCAAATTGCTTCTATTAATCAATTGCTTGGCGGTAATAAACTGACGCTTCATGGCATAGAAGAACTTTTAAAAAAGACTGATATTTCAAAAACAATAATAATCGCAGACATAGGTTGCGGAAATGGCGATATGTTGAGAATGCTTGCGAAATATGGACAAAAGCGCAATCTCAATTTTAAACTAATTGGTATTGATGCCAATGCATTTACAATTAGTTATGCCGAAACATTGTCTAAAGATATTCCGAACATTGAATATCTCTGCATGGATATTTTTAGCGAAGAATTTAGCCAACTAAAATATGACATCGTTTTATGCACACTTACACTGCATCATTTTTCAACAAACCAAATTGCAGAAGTAATGGATGTTCTAAATAAAAATGCTTCAATAGGTATTGTAGTAAACGATCTGCATCGCAGCAAAGTTGCTTACAGATTATTTGAACTGATTGGCTTTGTTTTCAACCTCAATAACATGTCGCGCAATGATGGATTAATTTCTATTTTAAAAGGATTCAAAAAGAACGAACTGGAGCATTTATCCAAAAAATTAAATTTAAAAAACTATTCCATAAACTGGAAATGGGCTTTTCGCTACCAGTGGATAATTACTAAAATATGAGTGTCAAAATAATCACAGCTGTCAAACAGCTTCCGCAATATTCCAGAACAACAGAAGAAATTCTTCCACTTGTCGATGTATGGCTTGAAGGTCAGGAAGAACGTTTTGTCAAAAAAGTAAAAAAGATATTTGAAGGAGCTTCTGTAGACAAACGCTATTCTATCATGGAACCTTCGGAGGTTTTTACCGCTACTTCATTTGAAGAAAAAAATGATATTTATAGCCGTGAAATGATTATTCTAGGGCATCAGGTTTTAGAAAAAGCATTAGAAAAAACGGGCTGGGATCCGCAGAGTTTAGATTATATTATTACGGTAAGCTGTACCGGAATTATGATTCCTTCGCTTGACGCTTATCTGATTAATAAAATGAAATTAAGACAAGATATTGTTCGTCTTCCTGTAACCGAAATGGGCTGTGCGGCTGGAATATCTGGAATTATTTATGCAAAGAATTTCCTGAAATCAAATCCGGGTAAACGTGCTGCAGTAATTGCAGTAGAGTCGCCAACAGCAACTTTTCAGCTGAATGATTTCTCAATGCCCAATATTGTCAGCGCTGCTATTTTTGGAGATGGCGCTGCGTGCTGTTTGTTATCATCAAAAGAGGAAGATTCGGGTCCTGAAATTCTAGATGAACAAATGTATCATTTTTATGATGCCGAACATATGATGGGCTTCAAACTCACTAACGGCGGACTGCAAATGGTTCTCGACATTGAAGTTCCAGACACGATTGCTTCTCATTTTGAAGATATTATTCATCCTTTTTTAAAGCAGAATAATCTAGAAATAAAAGATATTGACCACATGATATTTCATCCGGGTGGAAAAAAAATTGTTACAACTGTTGAATCGCTTTTCGCTGGATTGGAAAAAAATATTGATGATACCAAAGAAATCCTCAGAGAATATGGCAATATGTCGAGCGCAACGGTTTTGTATGTTTTAGAAAACATTATGAACCGAAATCCGAAAAAAGGAGAAAAAGGTTTAATGCTAAGTTTTGGCCCAGGATTTTCGGCACAAAGAGTTTTATTGCAATGGTAATTTGAAAGCTTATGGAATTAACTAATATTATAAAACAGCTACCGTACAGCGAACCTTTTTTGTTTGTTGATGAATTGCTTCATGCTGATGAAAACGGTGTGACAGGAACATATACATTTCGAGAGAATCTTGACTTTTACAGAGGACATTTTAAAAACAACCCTGTAACTCCTGGCGTAATTCTAACTGAAACGATGGCTCAAATTGGAATGGTTTGTTTGGGAATATTCCTTTTAGGAAATGAACTAGGCGAAAATACAGTAATCGCTTTTACTTCTGCTGATATAGAGTTTTTAAAACCGGTTTATCCAAATGAAAAAGTAACGGTGACATCGGAGAAATTGTTCTTTCGTTTTGGAAAATTAAAATGCAATGCAGTAATGAAAAACGAAGCTGGACAAGAAGTTTGTAGAGGCGTTCTGGCTGGAATGATAACAAAAAGATTATGAAAAAGCGAGTGGTTATAACTGGTCTTGGAGTGGCTGCACCAAATGGTGTTGGAATTCCAGCGTTTACTCATGCACTGCAAAACGGCATTTCGGGTATTCGGCATGATGCACAGCTCGAAGAATTGCAGTTTTCTTGTCAGATTGCAGGTCAGCCTCAAATCTCTGACGAATTGAAAGCGCAATATTTTACAGAACTCGAACTTCGCGGGCTCAATAGTACAGGGATTTTATATGGCATTATTGCGGGTATGGAAGCATGGAATAATGCTGGATTGCCAATAAATGAAAATCCAGATTGGGACAGCGGAGCTATTTTTGGAGCTGGAACTTCTGGAATTGATAAATTTCGCGAAAGCATTTATAAAATTGATGAACTGCAAGTCCGAAAATTGGGAAGCACTGTTGTCGCACAAACCATGAACAGCGGTGTGAGCGCCTATCTTGGGGGTAAAATCGGATTGGGAAATCAGGTTACCACCAATTCTTCGGCTTGTACAACAGGCGCTGAGGCTATTTTAATGGCTTACGACCGAATACAATCTGGACAAGCAAAACGAATATTGGCGGGAAGCACCTCGGACAGTGGCCCCTATATTTGGGGAGGATTTGATGCGTTGCGTGTCTGCTCATCCAAATTTAATGACAAACCCGAAGAAGGTTCAAGACCTATGAGCGCTTCGGCAGCAGGATTTGTGCCCGGAAGCGGTGCAGGTGCTTTTGTTATAGAAGACTTGGAAACTGCTTTGGAACGTAATGCTACTATTTATGCCGAAATATTAGGCGGAAATGTCAATTCTGGCGGACAAAGAGACGGCGGAACTATGACGGCTCCCAACAGTACAGCTGTACAAAGATGCATTAAAACAGCTATCCAAAATGCAGGAATCAATCCAAATGAAATTGATGCCATAAATGGACATTTGACGGCTACAACCAAAGACAGTCTTGAAATTGAAAACTGGACAAAAGCATTGGGTCGAAACGGTGCTGATTTTCCATATATTAATTCTTTAAAAAGCCTTACGGGGCATTGCTTAAGCGCTTCTGGAAGTGTTGAAAGTATTGCTGCAGTATTACAGCTTCATGAAGATTTTTTATTTGGAAATCTAAACTGTTCTGACCTTCATCCTGAAATTGCTGCATTAATTGATCCTTCAAAAGTGCTTTTCAAAACTATTAAAACGAATCCTAAAATAATTGCAAAAGCCAGTTTTGGTTTTGGCGATGTAAATGCATGTATTTTATTTAAAAAATTTAAAAACTAAAATGGACAGAACTGAACTTATCGAAAAATTAAAAGTGATTATAAAGCCTTTTGCAACTAACACAGAAGCATTTGACAATCTAACAGAAGAAACTGATTTTATTAAGGATCTTAATATAAACTCAGCCAATCTGGTTGATATCGTTTTGGACATTGAAGAAAATTTCGATATTGTTATCGACAACTCCGACATGGAACGCATGCTTGACGTAAAGACCGCAGTTGAAATTATTGAAACCAAACTTGCCGAAAAATGATTGGCAATGATGTTATAGATCTTGTGCAGTCACGCATAGAAAGCCGTTGGCAGCGCACAGGTTTTATAGACAAATTGTTTACAATAGAGGAGCAAAGGTTTATCAACGATTATGATAAACCTGAAACAATGGTATGGCTTTTATGGAGCATGAAAGAAGCGGCCTATAAAATTTATAATCGTCAGACCAAAATACGGGAATTCAGCCCGAAAAAGCTTTGTTGCTTTTTAGATTCTATAAACTCTCATTTAATATCAGGTAAAGTAATTTGCAATGAAAATGTGTATTATACTCAAAGTACATTTTCATTAGAAAACATTCATACAATTGCTGTAGATAATTTAGAAAACATCAAAAATATAATTGAAGTTGAAAACAAAGAAATTATAAAAGACGAAAATGGAATTCCCTATTTAAAAATTAACAATATGCTTCAAGATGTCTCAATCAGTCATCATGGAAGGTTTGAAAAATGGGTCACTCTCAGAAAATGATTTTATAGGTTCAATATGCCATTTTTGCTCCGCTTTTTTGTTTATTAACAGATTTAAAAAAGAATCAATCACTAAGAAAATTCTTTATATTTGGATTAAAATATTCTGCATTCTATTTTTTTAGCAATCTAAAATCTATGAAGATACTTTTTACTAAACTGGTATTGCTTTTATTATTCTTAACCTTATTTTCTTGCGAAAATAAGAAACCTAAACCAGTGATAAAACCTCCATATCAAGCAGGTGTAATTTTATCTTTTGATGATGCTTATGTTGACGAATGGTCTGAAGCAGATCGAGCATTGCGAAAGTATTCTTGGAAAGGCACTTTTAATGTCTGCCGAATAGATTCTATTGGAGCTCCAGAAATTAAAACATTGTTAGAAATGCAAAAATATGGTCATGAGATAGCTGGACATGGTTATCATCATTACAATGCGGTTAAGTTTACCAAGCAGTTTAGCGTCAAAGAATACTTAAAACAAGAAATAGATCCTATGATTGTTTCTATGAAGAAAAAGGGATTCAACGTTACTTCTTTTGCATATCCTTACGGTGAAAGATCAGATTCTCTGGATCAAGCTTTATCGCCTTTATTCAAAATTATAAGAGGACGAGCATTTGGAGGCGAAATTCCAGAGAAACAAGACAGTTATTTTGATAATTCTAAAATTGTATTTGCTTTTGATATTGATAATAGCCATATCCATTTTAGTATTCCCTATTTGCTTGAATTATTAGATTATGCTAAAAAGAACAATAAAATTCTAATTCTATGCGGTCATAAACCTGTTAAGGATATAACTGAAAATTATCAAACCAAAATAGAAACGTTAGAATTTATCTGCAAATACATGAAACTGAACGATCTTAAATTTTATCGCCTTTCAGATTTAGATAATCTGCTTCCTCCTCAGCTTTAATCCATAAAATATAAAATATAAATAATGAAGATACATCTTGTCTTTATGCTCGCTGCCGTAATGGTTTGTCAAGCTCAAGTAAAAAATCCTGTAATCAAAGCTTCTTCAAAAATCTGCTATATAAAAGAAGACAACGAAGAAAAAACAAAATGGTATTTAGATCCAAAAGCTAAACTAGATTTGTATGTTACCAACAAAAGTCCAAAAGAGAAAATCATTGCCTTTTATACTAATAAAGATTCTATCTCAATAAAATTAAAACCTGGAAAAAAGTTTGATTTTACAGTGCTCTTAAATAATACTGATAGCTGTTTTACACGCGTTGAATGTCCGTCTTTAAAAAACTTTTCGAAACTCAAACCTGAAATGCACGATACAATTCCATTTGTGCTTTCAGATTATAACAATATCATTTTTAAAGTAAAGATGGACGATAAAGAAACTCTAGACCTAAAATTTGATTCGGGAACTAGTGATTTTCTTTTAACAAATGAAATACTCAATCAGCTAAAATTAAACAGTTTAAAAGGGCATAGTTTTAAACTTGGAAATCAAATATGGAACGATCAAGAGATTTTTCCTGTAGAATTATCGGGACAAGGAACTGTGGGCCGTTTTGGATGGAATTTATTTGATGGAACAATAGTAGAAATCGATTATGATAAAAAACTTTTTATAATTCATTCTAAATTATCAAAACGAAACAAAGAGTACACGAAACTTGATATGGAATTTGTTCGTACTCTATTTTGTGTTCAAGGACAGCTTCAAATAAACAATACAGCTTATAAAGGGCGTTTTCTTTTTGATAATGGCTATCAGCGTACTGCAATGCTAGATCAGCAAATCATGCAGGAACAGCAATATCCGAAGGAAAGTTTACCTGTTATCAAAAAAGTAATTTTAAAAAATGGTCAAGGAGAAGAAATCCCTGTGCTGACGGTAAAAAACGAAAAATTCTATTTAGGAAATTTATGTTTGAATGATGTGCCTGTACAATTGCTAGCAACAGGCAATCCAGCCCAATTCAAAACCCATATTCTTGGCAACGAAGTTTTAAAAAGATTTAATACGATATTGGATTTTCAGGAAAACAAAGTTTACTTAAAACCAAATTCATTATGGAATGAACCTTACACCGAAGGATCATAAAAAATAATTGGTACAGAAAAACTAAAAGGATCCAATTTAAACCGACACTTTAAATTGGATTCTTTTTTTGTATTTTTAATCATTCATAAGTTTTTCTATTACTGATTTAAAATGCTAAAAGAAAAAACAATCCGAATTTTATTCTTGGTAATCTGTATTATCTCTTCTCTTCCGATTTGCTACGGACAGTATAAGATTTCGGGTTATATTGATGCAGAACAAAAAAACAAAACCGTCTATTTGAGTCTGCTGAAATATGATGAAGAAACTATGATTACCGAAAATCAGATTCTTTTTTCTACTCAGACAAATAATGATGGATATTTTGAATTTAAAGGACAGCTATTATCAGAAAAAGATAAACTTTACCGCATACATTCCAATATTAATACAATAAAAGGGTTGCAATTGGTAAGTGATAACGAGAAGAGCAATTATTACAATTTTATATTTTCTAATCGAGATACGATCTACTTTCAAAAATCTGGAAACAATTGGTTTAGCGAATCAAAAAACAGTAATTCAGCAGATATAGAATGGCGAAAATTAAAATCTTTTGAAGAGCAGTTAGAGAAAAATAATGCTCAAATAAAAAACAAAGAAGCACAACAGCAAGCTGTAAATGATTTTGCCGAAAAAGTAAAATCCTATAGCGAGAAAAGCATTAAACATTCTCTGCTGAAGCTTTTAGCTTTTTCAGATATCAAAAAAAATGACTTTAATATAAAAACTGACTTTGAGAAAGATGAAGCGTTTTACGATGGTGTTTCTAATTCGCTGAAAAGCTACTACGGTGAAACGTCTTATTACCTCCAGTATCAAGATGAAATTTCAAAAATTTCAAATGTTATATTACAGCAAAAATATGCATTTCAGAAAAAGCTGAATTATGCTTTAGTTATATTAGTTTTCATTTTGATTCTTGTTTCTGTTTTTCAATTTAGAAAATTAAAGGCTCTTAAACCTCAAAAAATAATACAAGAAATCTCAAACCTGACCTTGACCAATCAGGAAGAGAAAATCACCAAACTGATTTTAGAAGACAAATCGAACAAAGAAATTGCTAATGAGCTTTTTATTTCGCTGAGTACAGTAAAAACCCATATTCGAAATCTTTATGCTAAGTTGGATGTCACAAACCGTCATGAATTGGTTGCTAAATTGAAAAATCATCCTTGGGATTAGTCCCAATCTCAGCCTCTTCGTAACTAATTTTCCAAATTCAGCGATCTAATTTTGTTTCCGAAATCTTAAATCAATCGGAAATGGAAAAGAATCTTCTATTGTTAATCTTCTTTACAATCTTGCAATTTGCTTCAGCGCAAGAAACAGAAAAGGCTGCTAAAAACAGACAAAATATTCAAGAAAAGCTATTGGAAGCAAAAGTACTTTTAGAAAACGACAACGGAAAACTTTGGGGAAAGCCAATCTGGAACGACAGCATTATCGTAATAGACTTTGACAATTCAATCTATAGTTTGGTAAAATTACCGAATAGCAAAACGGATAATGGCGTTTTATATTCTAAAATCATGGAACCTAATTCGCTAGTTTTTGTTAATACCACTCAGAAATATGACGGGAAAGAATATGCTACAGTTCTCAATAATTATCTGGACGATAAAGGTGCCACTATCATTCATGAATTATTTCATTTACTTCAAATGAAATCCAGAAAATTTAATGGAAATCCGATTGAATATCTCGATAAAACCAACGCCCGTATTTTATTGCGATTAGAATATCAGGCATTAAAAAATGCTTTAAAAGCTGTTATCGAAAAGAAGAAAACTGAAGAGATTAAAAACTATTTGAAAGACGCTATTCTTTTTCGTAAAGAAAGACAAAAGCAATATGCAAAATATCTTAATGATGAACTTGAAATAGAAACCTTAGAAGGTTTAGCTAATTACACAGGTTTTGTCTTGTCTTCTTATGATAACAAATACGAAAAGGCGATAGAAGAAATTAACCAACGAGAAGAAGCGAAAACCTACACGAGGCCTTTTCCTTATGCTACTGGTCCAGCCTACGGATTGCTATTTGATTATTTAAATATCGCTTGGAGAAAAAGTTTAGATAATACTTATAATTTTACTGATATTTATGAAGTTATGATATTAAAATCAAAATTAACTATCACTAAAAAGCAACTACAATTAGCCAAATCCAGAAATAATTTTATCGAAATAAACAAACAAGAAATTGCTCGGGAAGAAGAACAAAAAAAGCTAATTTCTTATTACACTAAATTGCTAATCAATAAACCAATCCTAAAAGTCGCACTTACCGATATTGACCATTACGGACGCACTTTTAATATGAATGGAACGCTAACTTTAAATGATAAAGGAATCGTGTATTCTAGTATTAAAGGGCGTGATAAATCGGGAAATAACTTTGGAAATTTTGCCACAATCGAAGGGAAAAATCAATTGGGAAAAGCTGGTATTTTAAGTTATGATAAAGATGGCAAAACTTATTTTGTTTTTCCAATACCGTCTAAAATTGAAGGTCAAAAAATTACAAGCGAATTTTACGAAATAGAACTAAATCCTGATTGGAAAATTGTAAAACAAAATGACGGAAATATGGAAATTGTAAAAGAATCTAAAAGTTAATGTACAACTTCTTCAAAAACCAAAATAGATTATGTCAACGGATATTCTTTCTGCCCGAAATATTGTTTATCTGTAAAACCCCAGCGGGGTGAAATATTTATAGAAATACAATAAGGTAAATAAAAAAGCTCCCTAGGAGCGACATATTTTTCTGCAACCTAAAATATGTCGCTCCTATGGAGCTTTATACTGTAAACATTTATCTTTTTCTATAAATATTTCGCTTCTCCGAAGCTTACCAAAAAGAGCTATCTTTTTGAGACTACCTATCTTTTACAATAAAGTTTCCTGATCGTCAGGATTAAAACTGCCTTCGTCAGGATATTTTATACTTCCTTTTAATTCTTCTACACGTTTTGGATCAAACTTAGGTAGCTGTAATTCACCATTCTTTTTCCAATTTTTAACAGTTTTAGCAACTGCTTCCGCTTTTTCATTAGAAACCGGAGTATCCCTAGTCATATAAAGTGTCTGTGAAGGATAAGCCAAAGAAGTTCCGCTACTTTCGATAATGTCAAGCATTCGCAGTAAAAGATCTTCTTGAACCTCTTGTGACGTTTCAAAATTTATGGCTTCTATATAAGCGGTAATCTCAACTTTTAATGCATCGGCAGTAATACCTGTAAAACGAACTATTGGTGGAGTATTTATAACCGAAGGATGCGCAAGCAGCAAAGATTTTAATTCCACTAAAAGATAACGCATCTGATCTGGAGTTGTTTCCATTCTAAAACCAAAAATCGGATTGAATATAAAACGGTCGCGATGTGCATAATTTTCTATTTTACTAGCCGATAGCTGACCATTCGGAATTGTTACAATTGTACGGGCTGGTGTGCGAAGTGTGGTAGAGCGCATTCCGATTGCTTCTACGGTTCCTTTTATATCATCAACTCGACAATAATCTCCAACACGCAATGGCTGATCTGCAATAAGACTTACACTTCCCACAAAATTTTCTATCGTTTTTTGCGCTCCAAGAGCCAAGGCAATCCCCCCAATTCCCAGTGCGGCAAGTCCTGCAGTAACATCAACACCAATAATTCCCAATAATGCAATGATTCCAATAACAACAATCGCGGCTTTCATTGTGCGACTCAAAAACAAAACCGCAGATACTGCAGAAGCACGTCCTCGATTGTTCATTCTGCTTCGAGTATACATACTCACAAAATCGGTCATTCTCCAAAGCAGGATCAAAAAAGCTACAATTCCGATCGTGATTATGATTATGCTAAATCGCTGACGAACTATTATTGAAATTCCCATTCGCTGCGTAAAAGCCACGAATAAAATCACCGTTAGATACATCTGAACTGGCAACGTAAAAGCATCTATAATTGCAGTTCCTTTTTCAGTATCTGCTTTCTTCCACACTTTTTGAATTAGAAAAATGAGTACAAAAATAAGAAGCCTAGACAATAAATAAGTAACAACTGCCATTACCACCACTACTCCCCAGTGGCCAATTGGAACATTTCCTAATTTTCTATCTTTTAGAAATTTAGGCAATACCCTATCTAAAAAAGTTTTTTCTCCGCTAATATCTGCTCCACGAATTGCTTCTACTGTTTCTGCCGAAAAAAGCCATAATGCCGGTTCGCTGTCATCGGATTGATTCTCTAAATAAAGCTGTATGTCTATTTTATCTGTCGATATATTTCCAACCAAATCTATACCAGTTGTCAGATTATCATCTAAGCGTCCTAATTCTTTATTACTTAAAATAGAAGATGGCGAAAAATTACCTCCCTGATCCAAAAGTTTCTGAAAAGTCTTTGCTATTTCTATTCTTTCGGCTGTTTTACGATAGGAACGTTTGCTCAGAACAAGGTACTGACTGGCACGCAGATAATTCTGATCGCCTAGTGCTTTGATGAATCCGTTGACTGTTCCTTGAGGCGTTCTTCTTCCTAGCGAATCATCTGGAATCTTAACTGGCTCTTCTGTTGTCTTTGCAGCACCTAAAAGCTGTGCTTCGGCTGTATTGGTGTTGACTAGAAAAGTCAAACTCAACAAGAAAAAAAACAATATCCGTTTTGTACCTGAAACCATACTCTATCTGCTTTAGTAATGACTATTAAAAATACTAAATATTGAAGAAAAACAGCAAGGTTTCCGTAAGAAAAAACAGAATCTTACCATTCTTTAAATTTCTTCACAAAAACCTTTATTAGATTTCTCAAGAGCAATTCTTGAACTTGTAACAAACTCAATCAATCCCAATGCATTTAGTTCTTTGGTTAAAACCTCAATTTCATTGTCTGTTCCCGTAGCTTGCAATATCGTATACTCTTTGTGAATTTCTGAAATTTTAAGATCATTTTCCCTAAGCATTAATTCCATATCCATAAATAGAGCAGTCGGAATTTTAAATAAAGCGGTTTGTCTAAAAACAATCTCTTCATTCAAATGATAATAACATTTATAAACCTCAATAATTTTCTCTATCTGTGCCGCTAAATTTACGACAGTATCTAAAGTTTCATTTACTACAATCGTGTGTCGGTACATTTTATCTATCTCGCAAATAGACATATTAAGACTTAAAACGACTATCTGTTTTCTTATAAACATAGAGCTTAGTCTAGTGATTAATCTTAATTGATCTTCTGAATAAATGGTAAGAGTAAATTCGTTTTTCATTGTTTGATTTTTATTTGTGCTTCTTTTAAATAGGTTGCTGAGAAATAAAAAGGCCTTTCACATTTGACTGAGAAAGGCTTTTATGCATAGACAATAGAATCCTGACTCGTCATGTGATACGAATAATGATAATTGAAATAATAATGCTATTTTGAATTGATTTTTTCATAATTGGTCTAAACAAAAAAACCTCCCGTAAAAGGGAGGTTTTCTAAATTGTATATTTTACTTATTTATATAACACCCCTTCACTATTATCGAATGATAATTGTGATAATAATTAAAGCGATGTTAATACTATTTTTCATTTGCATAATTTGATGTCGCAAATATAAAGCTATTTTTTAATCTGTTACTATATATTTTTAAGGTATTAAAACAGCTCTTCCTTTTATTTTTCCTTGTCTCATTCTTTCATAAACTTCGTTGGCATCATCAAGTTTATGTTTTTCAATTTCGATATGGATTTTCTTTTGTCTTGCCAAACCAACCACTTCCATCAATTCTGTTCTTGACCCCCAATACGGATTGGTCATGCTCACCCCAAAAGGTAATCCATTCATGCTATATTGATAATGTCCTCCACCAAGACCAACAATAGTAAGATCTCCATCAAGGCTCACTACTTTTGTTCCTAAATCTATTGTAGAAGTTGATCCAACAAAATCTAGAACTACTTTTGCTTTTTTGATTCCTGTAATTTTCTGAATTTGTTCTGCAACATCGGCATCTTTAGAATTAATTGCATAAGCTGCTCCCAATTCTTTTGCAAAAGCCAATTTATCTTCTGTCACATCGCAGGCAATAATTTCTGCTCCGCTTATTTCTCTTAATATCTGTAGCGCCACATGTCCTAGTCCGCCAACCCCAATTACTACAACATATTCGTCAGCCATTAATTTAGGAAGCGAACGTTTAATCGCAGAATATGGTGTAAGGGCAGCATCTGTCAATGGAGCTGCAATAACAGGATCTAAGTCAAATATAGGAACTAAAAGCCTAGAAGATGGCACCAGCATATATTCGGACATTCCGCCGTCTAATCCTAACCCACCGCCATATGCTTGTTCAGATTGATGATCACAATAATTTTCTTTTGACTGCTGGCAAGGTTTGCAATGTCCGCATCCCCAAGGACCGTATACAAGAACTGCGTCTCCTTTTTTATAACCTTCTACATTTTCTCCTATTTCTTCGATCCATCCAGCATTTTCATGTCCTAATGTAAAAACGGTTCCTACTACGGTGCCCTCGTCTATAATATGCAGATCTGAGTGGCAGACACCTGCGCCGCCAATCTTTAATAACACTTCATCACCTTTAGGAACAGGCTTTTCTATATCATTAACTACACGGACATCTTTGTGTCCAAAAAAACGTACTGCTTTCATAAAATAAACTTTTAGATTACTATTCTACTAATTTACAACTTGTATCTTTTATAAGTTTTAACACACAAGTTAAGTTTATCCTAATTTATTGCTAAAACAGGCTTTTCTTTTAGAAAACGGTTATGATTTGGAGCAAGCAAAAAATAAAAAAATATGATTTATTGATATAAAAAAAGAGAACCGAAGCTCTCTTTTACATTTATATTTTGTGGACTTATTATTTAATAATAAACAGATAATAAAATTTTAGAATTTGTACTTTCTATATATTTTGAAAGTCTACCTAAAAATTCTTGATTAACCATTGGACAGCCATGGCTGTTGATGATATAGTACTCTTTTTCATCAGATGGAACCTCTTTGTAAGAATGCAATACAATGGCACGTTTCATAGCGTTATTATTCGATTGGTCTAATCCAGCAAGTCTAAAAGCTTTTCCGAATATGCCTTTGTATGGTTTCTCTACCGAATATCTGCCTAGTGAAGTGCAGTTAGATTCTGGAGCATTACTAAACTGTAAAATATCTCCTTTTATCCCGGTTTCAGAACCTTTTCCATGTGCTACTAAACCCTGATCAAGAATTTGATTATTTTCTAGATCATAAACAAAAAAACGATTTCTTCCTGATTTAATTTTCATATCTACAAGAAAAGCAATTTTGTTGCTGTACTTGTGATTTGACGCAGTAAAAGCCTTAATCTCATTTACATGCTCGGTGAGTCTTGCAAATTCGACTTCGTCTAAAATTTCATCTTCGTCTCTCATACTTAATGAGGTAAACGAACTTAAGGAAAAAAGCAGTGCCAATAAAAATACTCTCATATCCGGCAAATGTTAAGTTAATAGTTATGACTTGGGGTCATTGATAATTTTATGTTGCAAAATTATACACAAATGTTATACAATTCCCATATCATAAGTTAAAGATATTATAAATATCTGAAAACAGCAATATTATCTGTTAATATTCGATTAAAATACCTGATTTAATGTTGAAATGCTACATCTAGTGTTAATATTATCCGTTTTTGGCTACGGACTTTTTTTGCCTCATCAATAAATCAAAAAAATAATTTCTGCCAAGTGAAACTTCACTTGACAAAAATTATTAGAAACATAAACGCAATTAGTACTATAATATTTTATCTGTTGCTTTTTTTTTAATTAAGCCACTTTTTTAATGTATCCATAATCAATTTCTGGTCTTCCGCAGAAAAATGTTTGACTCTAGTAGAATGGCTTCCTTGCGGAAGTACCATTTTTAGAGCATCAACGCTAGGTTTAGGCGTTGGAGAACATGAGAACCAAGTGTCGTAACCTCCATAGATATACAAAATTTTATCTCCTTTATTCTCAACATATTTACGCACTTTCTTAATGTATTTTGGATTATATTTTATCACAACATCTTTAGGCGCAAATCGCGCGTTAGAACTGCTTTTTACAATAGTTAACAAATCGGCAACCGGTTCAAGATCAAAACCATAATACCCTAACTCGCTTAAATGCTGATAATAAGAAGGCAGATAGACAAATGACATTTTATCATTGTAAGTTCCTACTCCAACAATTTTATTCAAATAATCGAAAAGCTCTTTTGCAGAGGCGTTTACTGGCGGAATTTCATCGCATTTTCCTCCCCATTGCCAAAACGAAAAAGGAAATTCTAAAACAGCATATTCCAACGCTTCCGCGAAAGGAACTTCTGTAAATTGCATCTTTTTCTCAGCTGAATATTCTTTAAAAACCTCTAAAACAGCTTCTCTATTTTGTAAAACAGCTCTTTGAAAAGCCGTTATTTTGGCTCTGCATTCTTCCGTTCCAACTGTTCTGGTGTGAGTTATAGTTCTTGGATCTTCGCAAGTATTAATTAGCGGCGCAACATAAGGCATTGCCACATCAACATCATTTGGATAAATTGATTTATAAATTAAGGATGTTTCTCCTCCTTTGCTGATTCCTGTTGAAATCCATTTTCCTGAGTATATTTTTTTCAGTTTAGTTACAATGTTATGATAATCTTCAATAGCCTGATCATTCGTCAGGTATTCCCATTGAATCTGATTTGGTCTTGATTTTCCGTAAAAACGATATTCAACAGCAACCTGATTGGCTTGTAACAAACTGCTCACTTCACTCTTAATATTCTCGGTATTATAGCCGTGAGTTTCAATTACAGTTGGTCTGTCATAACCTAAATGCGAAAGATAAATATAATGCTGAAAAGTCCCTTTTTCTGGGTGTTTATGATCCAGAGGTTCATCTAAAATAAGCTGGTACGATTCGGTATAGTTTTCTAAATTATCAATTCGCGTTATGATAGCTTTTGGGAATAATTCAGTCAGTTTTTGCTGTAGATTTGCTGAAGATTCCTGTGCAGAAACTGCAAAAATGTTTAGGAAAAGAAAGAACAGCGTAATAATAAAGGATTTTCGATTCATTTTTAATCTTGTTATTTTAAAATTTTAAAAGTAAGTGCAATATCCAGCAGAAACTGATATTATATTACCCTTAAAATGTAATATTTTATCTAGTTTACATTAACATAGGACAAAATAAAAATAATCCTTTAATTTTATTGAAAAATTGAACTTTGCGTAAGTTTAGTAAATCATTAAACATTAAATAATAACTTAAAAAATAAAAAAATGGCAATTGGAGTTGGCGGATCAACTATAGATATTGAACTAGAAAAAATACAAAACATGACGCTTGGTGTTATACCAATCGGACTTCCTGAGTATAAACAGCGCATAAAAAAAGCGGTTACTTTAATGAAAGAACAAAATTGCAAAGCGCTTTATGTTAATGCCGGAACTAATCTGTATTATTTTACTGGAACAAAATGGAATCCGTCTGAGCGTATGGTTGGCGCCCTAATTTTTGAAGATGAAACAGTTGAATATATTGTTCCAAAATTTGAAGAAGGAACTTTTAAAACTTTCATGAAAATTGAAGGAAACCTAAATTTCTGGGAAGAACACGAGAGTCCTTCTGAATTATTTGGCAATATTCTAAAAAGTAAAAATATCACTGATGGCAATATTGCCTTGGATGAATCGGCTGCTTTTTTTCTAATTGATGCAATCTCAAAAGCGAATTCAAGCTTTAGTTTTGTAAATGCTCAACCGATAACAGCAGGTTGCAGAATGCATAAGTCAGCAAATGAAATTGCTATTATTCAAAAAGCGAAAGATATTACTATGGTGGTTCAAAAAGCAGCTGCCAGTATATTATATCCAGGAATTCCGGTAAGTTCAGTTGTAGATTTCATTCATAAAGCACATATTAAGGCTGGTATTGCATCTGGTTCTTATTTCTGCATTGTTCTTTTCGGAGAAGATTCGCAATATCCGCATGGAGTTACTGCTCCTCAAAGTTTAGTTGATAATGATGTAGTTTTGATTGATACAGGATGTCGTTTAGAGGGCTATTTGTCTGATATCACTAGAACTTATGTATACGGAACTCCAAATGACGAGCATAGAAAAATATGGAATCTTGAAAAAGCCACTCAAAAAGCAGCTTTTGATGCTGCTCAAATTGGAGCAACATGTGGTTCTGTAGATGATGCCGCTCGTAAAGTTTTGGCACAAGCAGGTTTAAGCGGAGATTACGAAATTCCAGGATTGCCACACCGAGTGGGTCATGGTACAGGTTTAGACATTCACGAATATCCTTATTTAGTACGAGGCAATCAAACCATTTTAAAAGAAGGAATGGTAGTTAGCAATGAGCCTATGATCTGTATGCCGGGACAATTTGGTATTCGTCACGAAGATCATTTTTATATGACGGCTGAAGGTCCAAAATGGTTTACAGAACCAATGCAGAGTATTGATAATCCGTTTGGATTATAAGCATAAAATAATTTTGATTCAATATTTTCAAAAGAGCTATCTATTTAAGATGGCTCTTTTTTTATTAGATATATGTCGCCCCTCTGGAGCTTTTGATCTTTGGAAATTGTATTTTCTCTATAAATATTTTGCTTCTCCGAAGATTTTGAACATCTGGTGATTCTCTTTGTGTTCCAATGGTTGAAACCATTGGTTATGTTTAAATTTAAATTTGATTTTTATTAAATATCCACTCCAATAAAGTTTTTTCTAATATTTTAAATGCTTCGGAGAAGCAAAATATTTATAGAAAAAATACAATTTCCAAAGATAAAAAAGCCCCAGCGGGGCGAAATATTAAATTATTAATAAACAGAAAAAAATAGGGCTATCTCAAAAAGACAGCCCTTTTCATTTTTAACTAAATTAACTTATTACTCAACCAATAATTTTTTCTTTTCTACAAACTTACCATCTGTAGCCACAACAATATAAACTCCTTTATTTAAATATTTAAGAGAATAAACACTTGTATTATGAACCACATCTACCAAATGGCCTGTGCTGTTGTAAATTGATACTTTAACTTTATTGATATCAATATTTTCAAAAGTAAAGTTTACAATATCTGAAGCTGGGTTTGGATACATTGTAAATGCTTTTGCCGTATTTGTATTTATGCCTGGCAAACCAGCACTTCCAGATTGTAGATCAATTGTATGAGAAGCACTCCAATCACTAAAAGCTTCACCATTTTTTGCTTTCACTCTAAATTCATATACCGTTTGAGTTCCTTGTTTCGGAATCCATAAATAATATGTTGTAGAAGTTCCTGCAGATGTCCATCCAGAAGAAGTATTCAATTGCACTTCATAAGATGCCGCATCTGCTGATGTTGCCCAAGAAGCATAAAATCCTGATGAATATACACCTGCATTTCCAAGATTAGCTGGAATTGTTAAAGTTGCTGGATTTGGCGGAACAGAAGCTCCTGCTTGAACCGTGTAATCTTCTATTTCACCATCTCCTAGATTTCCGCAAGTTGAAGACGGATTGGCATTATACTTCATCACAACTCTCATTCTAGTTGTTCCTGTAAATGTTGCAGGCGTAAAACTTGTCGTTACGGCACCATTAGATGAAATATTATTAATTACTTTCTCTGATGCTTCAAACTGATTGTTTTTATTGTAGTCAATCCATACTCCCCAATATTCTGTGTAGGCAGAACCACTGAAACCTGGAGTTAAAGTAACGCTTGTATTTGCATTCGGATTCAAAGTAATCACTTTTGAAGTATAATCTGCATAACCGTTTGTTTCTTTTCCTGATGCATTTACAAAACTTCCTACTGCCACAGAACTTATATATTCATAACCGTTTGTTCCTTGCGCACTGCACAATGGAGCAGCAGGAATTGTCACAGTAGCCACATTTGAATAAGCAGAATAATCAGCACCTGATTTTGCTCTAGCTCTATATTTATAAGTGCTGTCGGCAATTAAACCTGTATTGGTATAAGTAGCTACAGTACTAGCTAGTGTCGCAATTTCAGCATAAACATCATCTGAACCCGCTCTTTCAATAATTACATTTGTAGCATTTGTACCATTATTAGTCCAGTTAAGAACTGCTTCTAAATTGGTTACAGCAGCCGTCAAATTTGTTGGAGCCAATACCGTATTTGTTGTTTGTACTCCTGCTAAAATTGGCTCATTTGGTTTGGTGTTATAAGCATAATCCAACACAGTATACCCTACTCCGCCAGCTTCAACTTTTACATGCATCCATCCGTAGCAAACACGCCCTCTGCTTGTATATTCAAAACCAACATATCCAGTTTTATTATCCCAATTTGTATAAGTAGCTGTTCTCAAATCTAATTGATTCGGATATGCTCCAGGTGCAGCAAAATTACTAGAAGCTCCAATAGAAGTACCTTGTGATAAGAATGATATATTTCTTGTTCCCGCTTCAGAAACCAGTCTTTTTCCGTAAGTTTCTATTTTTAAAGCTGCGGCCGCATATTGCCATGCTCCATACTCCGTATTGTCTCCAATACCCATATCAAAATACTGCCAAGTCGATGCTGCATTAGCTGTATAATCTGGATTGTTTACATAAAACACCCCGTAAGGCGCATCAAATTTTAAATTGATTGTTTTAGTAGCGGTATCCAAAGTCGCTATTCCGCCTGTAATTGCAGCATCTTTAAACGTAACTGTAATAACAGCATCGTTTGTTGTATTGTGTGCAGTTGCTTTTCCTGTAAAAGAAAGTACAGTTTTAGAATTGCTTTCAAGAGTTAAAACTGCAGTTAAACCAGCTGGTACACCTGTAATTGTATAGTCGGTTCCTGCTGTAAAAGTGCCAGTGCTTTTTGTAAATGTGCCATTATTGGTACTCAAAGCAATTGTCGCCGTTGAAGTTACACTTCCATCATTTACTTCAGCTTCATACAATGTTTCTGGTGATAAAGTTGTTGCCGTTTTATCGGTCATTCCTGTGTAAATTGGAGTGTTCGGTTTTGTATTATAAGCATACTCCAAAATTGTATAACCGTCACCATCGGCGTTTACTTTTACTTTAAACCATCCATAACAGGTAAGACCATCCATTAAATAATCAAATCCTACGTAACCTGTTTTTCCATCCCAAGCTGTGTAACTCGCTGTTCTTAAATCTAACTGATTTGGATATGCACCTGGAGCTGTCATATTGCTTGTTGGCCCAACTGCTGTGTTTGCATTCAATAATGAAATATTTCTAGTACCCGTTTCGCAAACTAACCTCTTCGCGTAAGTTTCAATTTTTAAAGCATTTGCCGCATAACGCCAGCCTCCAAATGCACGATCGTCTCCTTTTGCGATTTCAAAATACTTCCATGTCAATGCTGATGAAACCGTTACATCTGGCATATCTACAAAGAAGGTTCCGTATGGATCTGAAAATTTAAAATTAAAGTATAAAGAAGTACAAGATAAATCAGTTGTTCCTCCTGTAAAAGCGGCTGGTAAAAAACTAATTCCGCCTGATGCATTGTTGCTTAATGAATGATTTGTTGCTTTTCCTGTTAATGTAACCGTAATTTGATTGTTAGAATTTACAGTAAGCACAGGAGTAATTCCTGCTGGAAAAGTATGAGTAAAATGAGTTCCTGCTGCCAAAGTTCCAGAAGAAACCGCAAAAGTTTTGGTTCCGTTTAGTTTGATTATTGATGAAGTATCAAAAGAACCGTCATTTATAATAGCTTCTTTAAATGCTACAGCCGATGCAGTAAGCGTGCTTCCTGTAGCATTAACACCTGTATCAATTAAGTTTTGTGCCTGCCAAAGCGATTTTCTCGCAGGATGTTCCAAAGCGGCTAACATTCTGTCAATCTGACCTTGTGTATACATTTTGTAACAGCCTTGCGCTCCATTATATCCCATGTAGTTTTCGAAATTTACTTTATCTCCACTACAGTTTGTTCCTGGAGTACAGCCTAAAGTATGCTTTGCGTCTTCTGCTGGAGTATCAGCAACTTCATCAGTTCCTGTACATCCACCTTCAAAAGTATGAATCAGATTTAGAAAGTGACCAAATTCGTGAGTAAGCGTTGCTGAGAATTCTTTACTATAGGAGTTATCATATAAATAAGCTCCGTTGAAAACAACACGAGCAGTATTGTTTGTCGTCATATCTGAACTTGGATACCAAGCAACTCCTGAATTATTTGTAGCGCCGTCATTATACAAATCGTTCTGAATATAGACATTCATGTATTTAGTATTATCCCAAGCGTCGGCAGCGATCTGGTCATCGTAGCCTCCACCGTTTCCATAGCCATTTTTCGTTGGATGAAAAATAACTCCCGTAGTACAACCGCCGTTAGGATCTTTTTTGGCGAGTTTAAATTCAATATTGAGCGTTCCGCGTCGAGCTTGAAAAAAAGATTCAACTGTTTGATAATCTGCATTACGCCCATTAAAATCATCATTAAGCTGAGCCAAATGATTAACAATCTTTTCGTACGTCACTGTTTTTCCGCCTTGTACATCTCCATAAATATGAAATACTACTGGAATTGTGTAACTAGTAACTGCAGCCGTTTTTGCTGTGGAAGATTTACGCTGTGCTGCAAAATTTTTACTGAAAACATCAAAGTTCTTTTTCTCTTGAAGTGCATGAGGGTTATTCCGGTACACTTTTTCATTTTCTTCGCTTGTCCGACAAGGCAAACCTTGTGCGCTAACTTTCATTATACTGAAAAGCAGAAAGCAGATTAGTAATTTTAATTTCATTTGTTTAGGTTTTTAATTAGTAATTGATCAAAGTTACCGCGGAAGCTTCTATCTTTCTGATAGTATTTTATTCAGAAATAATACATAATTATCATATTTTTAACCTTAAAAAAACATATAATTAAAAAATAATCAAAATAAAATATCAAAAACAAATCCATTCAATTTAACTAAAAAAACATCTGCCATCCCTTACAAATACTATAAAACAAAAAAAACCAGCACTTAAAAGTGCTGGTCTCAAAAACAAATTAAACTAACTCAAAATTAAAATTTGTCCCAAAAAATCTTCGTTGTCATTAAATCTCCGCCAATTGCTGTTGAAGCAGCTTCATAATTAGCTGTATTCAGCGTTTTATCAGATGTGGAATAAATATTTCTAACAGGAACTTTACCATCAGCTTCTTGAACCGCTGTTGGAGGCGCCATCAAAATTGGATAATCTAATCTTCTGTATTCTGTCCATGCTTCAAAACCACGATTGTAGTACGCGATCCAAAGCTGGTACGCAATTTTTTGTTTATCGGTTCCTACTGCAGTAGCAAAAGCAACATCAGGGCGTGCTAAGTAAGTCTGAATATCTGCGTTTGCAACTCCCCAAAATTTCATGCTTGCTTCTATTCCTTTTGTATAATACGCAGCCGCGTCGGCACCAACATTAAAACCTCGGCTTGCCGCTTCTGCCAATAAAAAGCAAGTTTCGGTATAATCGAATATAACTCCTGGATTTGTTTTTTCTCTCAATCTTTCGCCAGTACTTGTATAATTGGCGTAAGTAACCTGTTGTGCGTAAGGCGCTCCTTTATATTCACCATTTATTTTTGATTCCGGATCGAAGAAAAAATCGCGTCTCGGATCTTCTTTTCCGTTTAACTCATTAACAAAAATTTCCGCAATGTTGATTTGATTCTCACTTACTAAACTATTGTATAGCGGATTCATATCTACATTTGAAGAAAAATACTGAAACAATGCCGTATCTGCTTCTTTATTCATAACTCCTGAATTAAAAGCACTTTCTACCATAGCTTTTGCTTTCACAGCATCAACATCTGCAAGATGCAATCCCATTTTCAGTTTTACGCTATTGGCTAAAGTTTTCCATTTTGCCACATTTCCATGAAAAATTAAATCAGCATTTCCAAAACTTCCATTTTCATCATTCAAAGCTGCAATGGCAACATCTAGACGAGCAGCCAAATCAAAATAGATGGTTTTAGCATCATCATATTTAGGAAGCGGGAATTTTTTAATATCCAAAGCTTCAGAATAGGCTACATTCCCAAATAAATCAACTAGAGTTTGATAAGCCATTATAATCTGAACTTCTAAAATAGCAAGCTGATTTTTCTTCACAGCTTCCTCAACAGGCCCTAGTACTTTTGTATTTTGAATCTCTTTTTGTGCATTAGTCAAATCTTGCAATACATCTCTGTACAATGTTACAGCATGTGAACTTCCTAAGTTTCTTTTTGCTTGATTATAATTGGCCTCATCTGTATAAGTTGCCGTTGACCAATGCTGTGCATAGGCTCTGAAATTATTTGAATTTACTGAAGCATTTGTTAGAAAGTAAGCATAATTCACCTGCGCATTGGTCATCAATGCGCTTGGTAGGGCAGTTTCATAAGCTTTTTCATTTTTGTTCATGTCATCTAAGTTATCACATGACACCACTGCACATAAAACAGCTCCTGCAAAAAATATTGTTTTTATAATTCTCATGTCTTTATTTTTTTAGAATTGAACTTTCATGGTAAAACTGTACTCTTTTGTTGTTGGCAATACTCCAGTTTGAAAGCCCTGTAAATTACCCGAAGACGCTCCTGCTTCAGGATCTGCATAAGGCAGGTTTTTATGAATAATCCATAAATTGCTTCCGTTTACCGCAAAGACCATGTTGCTGATAAACGTGTTTTCTATAAATCTTTTTGGCAGTTTATAGCTCAATCCAACTTCACGCAGTTTTACATATGATGCATCATAAACATATTCCTGCTGAGGCATAGCATTGTAAAAAAAGTATCCGTCTGTTCCAGTTACACTTGCTGTTACATCATTTGGTGTACCATCTTGTTTTACACCATCTAACAATATTCCACCACCATCTGCAACTGGCTCACGCTGAGGAACTCCATTGTGATTTTTACTCACTGTACTTTCGTAAATTCCTGTCGCATGTCCGTATTGCTGATCTAGAGAATACACATCTCCGCCTTTTTTAACATCAATCAAGAAATTGAAAGAAATGTTTTTATATGTCAAAACGTTATTAAATCCACCAATCCAATCTGGAGCTACGTTACCAATTACAGTTCCTGCGGTTTGCAAGTATCTTCCGTTTGAACGAATTACTTTTTCTCCGTTTAAATAAGTATATCCCGAACCCACTAACTGCCCTACTGGCTTACCTACTTCTGCCACATAATTTACTCCTTGGAATGATCCTAATGAAATCTGACTTGCTCCTCCTAAAGAGATTACTTCATTTTTATTGGTTGACCAGTTCACTGTAGCTTGCCATGAAAAATCTTTTGTTTTTATTGGAGTTGCATTTACAGTTACCTCAAATCCTTTGTTCTGAACATCTCCAGCATTGATCCATGCTCTTGTATATCCCGTCTGTGTTGGAGTTTCTATAGAAAGAATCTGATTTGTTGTATTGGTTTTGTAGTAAGAGAAATCAACTCCCAATCTGTTTTTGAAAAACTTAAGTTCAAGACCAGCCTCTACTCCTTTTGTCAACTCACTTTTCAAATCAGAATTACTTTTATCATTGTCCGTAGAAAAGCGAACTCCACCAGGTCCAAAGTTGAAATTTTTAGGATAAAGTGTAGACGTTACCGCAAATGGCGCATCGTTTCCTGTTTCAGCATAATTAAGACGCAGTTTTCCAAATGACAGCCAATCAGCTTTTATATGATTGCTAAAAATATAAGTCCCCGTAATTGATGGATACGAATAGGTATTATTATCTTTTGGCAAAGTAGATGATTGATCTACTCTATAAGTTCCTTCAAGGAAATAGGTGTCAAGAAAATTAAAACTCGCCATTCCGTAAACACTATTTGTACCTAGAGTTATTTGTTGTTCTTCCGGGCTTGTAATGCCATCAATTGAATTAGTCAAAGCATAAATTCCCGGAACAACCAATCCTCCATTTGTTAATGCATAAATAGAATTGTTAACCGAACGTCTTGAGTTTCCTCCCAACATACCATTAAAACTGATTCCATCAGTAATAGCCGTTTTAAAATTCAACACTAAATCCAAATTGATTTCACGGAAGTTTTTATCAAATCTAGAATATTGACCAAGACCATTTGGCGTTCTTTTAGAACCCACAGCAATACGTTCTTCCTGTAATTGATGATAAAAATCTACAGCACCACGCCCCATAATGTCAAACCAATTGGTAACTTCTGTTTTCACCACTACATTACCAAAGAAACGATCTCTTTTTAATGAGTTGTAATTATTATAGCGCTGGAAATATGGGTTATCATGAAACTGTACTCTTAAATCGGTTGGACCGTACACATTCCAAGTGGTATTTTTACCTGTTAATTCGTAAGCATCTTTTAAATCTTGAAAATCGGCATTAGTTGTATACCATTGTCTAACACTGCTTAAATAGTTATTTCCACCATCTCCATAACCTGTTTCATTCATTCCAATGGCATCAGATGTCAAATAGTTTGCCGATGTAGAAATTCTTGTTTTTGGTGTAACTTTATAACTTCCAGAAAAGTTGAAATTATCTTTTCTGTTATTGCTATTAGGAAGGATTGCTTGCTGCTGATTGTAATTGGTATAACCAAATCTAAAATCTCCCTGATCATTTGCAGCTGAAAAAGAGATGCTATTAATATACGTTAAACTGTTTTGATAAAAACTGTTAGGATCATTTTTTACAGCTGTATATGGAGTTGCCTTACCGTAAGTTGGCAATTCTGGATAAAACGAATTCCAGTTATAAACTAACAATGAAGGATCAAATTTTGGCCCCCAAGCCGCATCGTCAGTAGCTGTATAAGGATGAACTCCACTTCCTAAATCAACTGTACCATAAAAATCACCATATCCTCCGCCGTATTGTTTTTGATACTCTGGCAAAGTCTTTTTGTCTACTACTCCAATATTAACTCCTGAACTAAAATCAAATCCTAATCCGCCTTTAGTTTTGCTTCCTTTTTTTAGCGTCACGATAATAACCCCGTTTGAAGCTCTTGATCCGTACAATGCTGTAGCCGCCGCGCCTTTTAAAACGTTCATGGTTTCAATATCGTCCGGATTAATATCAGAAGCGGCATTTCCGTAATCGTAACCGCCTTTGTTTCCTCCAGATTTTTGATCTGCTGTATTGGTATTGTCATTATTCAATATAATTCCATCAACAACCCATAATGCCTGATTATTTCCCGTTAACGAACTAGTACCACGAATTACAACATTGGTAGAACCTCCAATATTATTATTTCTTCTAATTTCTACACCGGCAATTTTTCCTGAAATATTATTCGAAACGTTACCTGTATTTATCTTTGTAAGCTGATCTCCATTTATTTCTTGTGTTGCATAACCAAGAGATTTTTTCTCTCTTTTAAGTCCCAATGCTGTAACTACGATTTCTTGCAATTGTGTAGATCCTGCGGTCATTTTTACGTTTATGCTGTTGCCGCGTGCTGGAATTTCTTTAGTCTGCATTCCAATAAAGCTAAACACAAGAACCGCATTTGCATCAGCTTTTATTGAATATTTCCCATCAAAATCAGTCTGAGAACCTGTTTGAGTTCCTTTTACCAGTATCCCAACACCTGGCAACGGAACCCCATTCTCATCTGAAACAATTCCTGACACCACCCGATCTTGGGCAAAAGTCAGTTTAGTCAACAGTACAAAAAAGAGCACTGCAATTTTTCTAAAATTAATCTTCAATTTCATAAAATGGTTTTATAATTAATGTGGCAAATATTTTGCTTTTTAGATAATTTTTCTGATAATATATTACCGAAAAACCTGCTTATATTACCCTATAAATGTCAATTTCGCAATTACACATTTACTATATTACCATTTAGAAAAAAAATTAAAAATCAAACACTTAACTTAAAACCAAAAGAAATGAATACATAAAAAAAGGAGAACTTCAATTAGATGAAATTCTCCTTTTTTTTATAATATGTAGTTTTTTTATTTTGCTCCTGGCGGGCAATTTTTTTCAATAAATCTGATAAAAGTATCTGTCAGATGTTTTTCTGTTCCTTCTCCTTCATCAATGCTATGAGAACGATTTGGGTAAATCATTAAATCAAACATTTTATCGTATTTGATCAATTCATTAATTAAAACTTCTGCATTTTTATAATGCACGTTATCATCGCCCGTTCCGTGAATATACAGCAAATTTCCTTTCAGATTTTTAGCATGCGTTACAGGAGAAGCTTTAATATAAGCTGCCTGATTTTCGTCTGGCAATCCCATATAGCGTTCTGTATAAATATTATCATAGAAATGCTGATCTGTTACTGCTGCAATTGCAATTCCTGTTTTATAGATTTCTGGATACTGAAACATTAAGTTTAAAGTTACAGCTCCACCTCCGCTCCAGCCATGAATTGCTACACGGTCAGAATCGATGAAGTTCCACTTTAAAACTTCTTTGGCTGCCATTGCCTGGTCGCGCGTATTGATGATTCCGATATTTTTATATATTGATTTTCTCCATTGTGTCCCTTTCATTACCGGAGTTCCTCTATTATCCATGGCAATTCCGATATAGCCTTTTGGAATCAATTCAGCGATAAAACCATTAAAATATGGTCTGTCATTGGCCACTGAAGCCATTGGCTCTCCGTAAACAAAAAAGAAAACTGGATATTTTTTTGAAGGATCAAAGTCCAATGGTTTTGCCATTACACCATCAATCTCTACTCCATCTTCTGTTTTTACTTTAAACTTCTCCATCGAATAATTTCGTCTTGGAGCTGCAAAAACGTCTGCTTCTTTTGGATAAATCTTTTGATGACCAGACAAAGCAATCAACCTCTGATTATTATCTCTAGAAATACTAGAATTGGTATGTCTTGCATAAGCTGCATCTGTAGAAAAAACATATCTATTTGTGCCGTCAAAAATTGCTGGAGTTATTCTTTTTGTCTTTTTCGAACTTAAATTTGTTTCATACAAATAACGCTGAGTAGCATCGTCTGGACTTGCAATAAAATATATTGTTTTTGTTTTTTCATTATAGGCTTTAAAATAAGCATCAAAATTAGTTTTGGTGATTAGCTCTTTTGATTTTCCGTCAAGGCTTATTTTATAAACATGCATCCATCCGTCTGCGTCAGAACTCCATAAAAAGGCTTTTCCGTTGTCTACAAACTGGCAAGGAAAAACATCATATTCACCAGCAGAAGTATCAAACACGTCAATCCATGCTTTTGATTCTTCTTTATAAATCACTCTTGCCGCACCCGATTTCGCATTGCAATCGTACATCGTAACCTGATTCTGGTTTCGATTTAACTGAACCACCATGATAGACTCATTGCTAAGCCATTTCATTCGAACCAAATAATTATTATCCGGTTCACCAGGAATATTTAACCAATTGGTTTGAAGAGAATCAATATTTACTACTCCAATTTTTACAGAAGAAGGTTTATCTCCTGCTTTTGGATATTCTACTGGAATAATTGTCGGATACAACGAATCTGTATTATTGATCATGAAATGGAATTTGGTAGAAGTTGCATCTACTCTCCAAAAAGCAATGCTCTTTCCGTCTGCACTCCATCTAAATCCATCACGCGCAGCCAGTTCTTCTTCATAAACCCAATCAAAAGTTCCATTAATAATTTTATCTGTTCCGTCAGTTGTTAGAGGCGTAATTTTTCCAGAATTCAGATTTTCAACATAAATATTGTGTTTTGAAACATAGGCAACATTTTCATTATCGCTCGAAAATTTTGCAAACATTAAAGATGATGCATCTAAGTTTTTACCTAATTGTTTTCCCTTTCCTGTAGCCAAATCAAAATACCAATAATCGCCTCTGGTATTGTCTCTCCATACTTTCTTAGAATTTGTATAGACTAATACTTTTGTTTTTGAATCGTTCCAAACCAATTGTTCGATTTCGCCTGTAAATCCAGCAGTTGCTAATTGCGCTTTTGATAAAATAGTGTTTTGTTTGTCCAGTTTATCGACATCATAAACGACTACATTATTGTCTTGATTCACCCAAAAAGAATGAGAATTTGGTAACCAATTTAGATTGTTAATATCGATCTTCTGTGCGAAAACAGAGGTGCATATAAACAGTACCAACAACAAATATTTTCTCATCTTATCCTTTTTTATTTTTAATTAAATTTTCAATTTCGCCGATTTCAATAGGCAAGGCTTCACTCAGATTGATATTTCCATTTTCTGTTATCAAATAATCATTTTCCAAACGGCATCCTATTCCTTCTTCTCTAATGTAAATTCCAGGTTCGCAAGTAAGCACCATTCCCATTTCAAAAGGTCTTGAATACAAACCAACATCGTGAACATCAAGTCCTAAATGATGCGCAGTTCCATGCATGAAATATTTCTTGTAAGCTGGTTTTTCTAAATCTTGCGCTTTAATTTCTTCTTCTGTAATCAACCCTAACTTTACCAATTCAGCTTCAATTAACTTTGCCATTTGAAGTTCATAATCTTTTGATAAAACTCCAGGTTTTAGCAATTTTGAACCTTCTTTTAGACAATGCAAAACAGATTCATAAACCTCTTTTTGCCTCGGACTGAAAGTTCCGTTAACCGGAATACATCTTGTGGTATCTGAATTATAGTTGGCATAACAGCTTCCAAAATCTAGCAAAACCATTTCATTCTCTCTGCAAATATCATCATTGGTATTATAATGCAATGAGCATGCATTTACGCCAGATGCAACAATTGATCTAAATGCTTGTCTCGTTCCACCGTTTTTTACGGTGGCATAAAGCAATTCAGCTTCTAATTCGTATTCTTTTATATTCGGACGTATTGCGCCTAAAATTCTATGAAAACCTTCAACACTAAGCGCTGTTGCTTTTTTGATTAAATCAACCTCTTCGTTTGATTTAATTGGACGCAACTCACGCGTTATTTTTGCAGCACGTTCGTATTGATGCAATGGATATTTTTCTTTGCACCATTTAATCATTCGGTCTTGTCTGGTTTCTATTTCAGAAGTTACCCTTTTGATATGCTCATTGTGACCTAAATAGATAATGTCAGCTTCAAAAGCAAAAAGCTGTAAAGTCTTTTCAAATTCATGAAGCCATTTGATATTCTGGATTCCGGAAATAGCTGTTGCTTGTTCTTTAGTCAAAAAATTACCATCCCAAAGAAGTGTATGTTCATTTGCTTCTTTTACAAAAAGTATGGCCTTATTTTCTTCTTTAAACGCATCTGGAAAAAGCACCAAAATGCTCTCATCTTGATCTATTCCTGACAGATAAAACAAATCATTGTTTTGCGCAAACCCCATAACATCATCAGCGTTATTAGGCATTACGTCATTTGAAGTTAAAATAGCCAAACTGTTTGGCTTCATTTTTTCAGTAAATCTTTTTCGGTTTTCTATAAACAAAGAAACCGGAATCGCATTGTATCTCATATTTTATATTTGGAATCTGTCAATAGCTACAGAAGTCGGTTTGCCAGAAATAATTTCTGTTATGATTTTTCCTGTTGCCGGTGCGAGACTTAATCCCATCATGGCATGTCCTGTTGCTAAGGTCAAATTTACAACTTTTTTGTCTCTGGCAATAATGGGCATTCCAGATGGCGTACAGGGTCTAAACCCAAACCAAGTGTCTTCTGTTTTTGGCATTTCCACTTTCATATCTGGGTAGAAATCATTAATGCTGCTTATAATTCCTTGAAGCCTGTTTGCATTTATTTTATTGTCTTTGGCGTGTGTTATTTCCATAGTTCCTCCAAATCTAATATCATTTGCCATTGGAGTTACGGCCACTTTTCCTTCGCATAAAATAGATGGAATACTTGGTTTTTGGGATTTATCTTTTAAAGTAAAACTGTATCCTTTTCCTGGTAAAATAGAAATTGAGATATTTAATTTTTTAGCCAAAAAAGGACTCCAAGATCCTGATGCCAAAACCACTTCGTCAGTTCTAAAAAGCCCTTTATCGGTAACAATTTTTTCAATTTTATTTCCTTCTAAAATAAAATCTTTAACGCTGGTTTGTGAGTGGATTTCGACTTTTAAACGAGATAATTCCTCTTTGATAAAAGCCATAAATTTTTGCGGATACAAATGAGCATCACTTTTATAATGAACTCCTCCAATTACATTGGTATTGGTTCCTTTTTCTAAAAGTGCCACTTCAGATTTTGAGAGATAATCTACTTCAAGCCCTAGACGTTCTGCTTCTTTTCCTTCGTGATGCATTTCTTCTCCTACTTTATCACTTTTATAAAGCATTAAAAGCCCTTTTTCTTCATAAAAGAAAGAATTATTCTCTTTCGCAAAATCCTGATATAATTCTTTACTTAATAAAGATAGGTCACGTAAAGCAGGCATCGCATTTTCTACATGACGTAAATTGGCATGTTTATAAAACTGCATTCCCCAGTTTATTAAATCTTTGCTTAAACGAGGTTTTACATAAAATGGACTACGGCTGTCAAACATCCATTTTATTCCTTGAGCAATCATACCCGGCTGTGCCAGCGGAATAATGTGCGATGGTACAATCATACCTGCGTTTCCATACGAACAGCCATTGTTCATATCAGATTCATCAAATACGCTCACCTCGTAACCTTCCTTTGCAAGATAATAGGCAGAACATAAGCCAATAATTCCACCGCCAATAACAGCAACTTTTTTCATAAATTTTAATTCGTTAAGAGTTCTTTGAACTACTAATTATATTTTAAACCTGTTGGATTAGATTATATGTTTCATTAAGTTAAAAATCAATTGCCTTGGTCTTTGCTTAGCAATAGTTTTCTTGCATCGATTTTTAAACATAGCCCGTGGTTGAAACCACGGGTATGCAATCAAAAAACAATCTATAGGAACCCATGTTTGAAACCACGGGCTATATCTAAATACTATTTATCCTAAGCTCAAATCTGAAATCAAAAATCTCTTAACGTAAGACATTGATCTTTAGATAGTGATAATTAAAATTATAAAAGATGGTTTTAGCTTAAACAACAACCATGTTAATTTGGCTAAAGCCCATCTTATTTACAATTTCTAAAATCCCTTAGTTAAAACTAGGGACTATTTAAAAAACAATAATTTAATTTAACCAACAGCTTAATTATATTATAACCTGATTTTTAAATAACCTGAAATCCAAATGCATATGGATCGTCGCTTTCATCAATTATAATATTATTGTATCCGTACACTTTTGCCCAACCTTGAATACTTGGAACAATAGCTGGAATATCTCCAATAGAAGTTTCTTCTACCACCTTTCCAATAAACTTACTTCCAATATAACTTTCGTGAATAAACTCTTCTCCTTTTTTCAATTTCCCTTTAGCGTGCAATTGTGCCATTCTAGCCGATGTTCCAGTTCCGCATGGCGAACGATCGATTGCTTTATCGCCATAGAAAACGGCATTTCTGCCAGATGATGTTGAGTCAATAGGTGATCCTGTCCATAACATATGCGATACATCTCGAATTGTATCATTCTCTGGGTGGATGAAATAATCTGGATATTTTTCGTTAATTTTTTTACGCACTTCCTGACTATACTGAACAATTTTACTTGCTGTAAAATCTTGAACACCCGAAAAATTCTTTTGCGGATCGACAATGGCATAGTAATTTCCTCCGTAAGCCACATCAAAAACAATTTCGCCCAATTCTGGACAATCAATAGTAAGTCCTTCTGCAGCTAGATACGATTTTACGTTGGTCAGACGTACCCAATCTACTTTTTTGCCTGTTTGTTGATATTCAATGTGCACTAAACCTGCAGGCGCTTCCATTTTGATGATTCCAGGAACTTTTGGAGTAACCAAACCTTCTTCGACAGCAATTGTGATAGTTCCAATTGTTCCGTGTCCGCACATTGGAAGACAGCCGGAAGTTTCAATAAACAGAATTCCAAAATCATTATCAGGATTATTTGGCGGATACAAAATGCTTCCGCTCATCATATCGTGCCCTCTTGGTTCAAACATTAATCCTTTACGAATCCAGTCATACTCTTTTAAGAAATGCTGCCGTTTTTCGCTCATCGAATTGCCTTGTAGATTTGGTCCGCCACCGGCAACAACCCTAACTGGATTCCCGCACGTATGAGCATCTACGCAAAAAAAAGTTTTCTTTACCATTTTATATTTGAGATAGTGTTAGTTTATTATTTACTGTACGAACAATTTGCAGCGGATTCTCGTTTTGTAATTCAGCTGGCAGCAAATGATCTGGCCAATTCTGAAAACTTACTGGGCGCACCCATCTATACACTGCATCTATACCAACTGCTGTGTAACGCGAATCTGAAGATGCAGGGTAAGGTCCTCCGTGAAGCATAGAAGCACAAACTTCTACACCTGTAGGAACACCATTATAGATCAAACGACCTACGCGATTCTGCAAAGCACCAATTATCCCTTTATGAGATTCAATTTCGTTCTCCTCACTTATGATTGTTCCTGTCAGCTGTCCTTCAAGCTTAGAAATTACCTCTATTAATTCAGCTTCATTTTCACATTCAATTAAAATAGAAAATGGTCCAAAAACTTCATTGTGCAATACTGCATTTTTTAAAAATTCTTTTCCATCAACTTTTAAGACAGTTGAAGCACCGTGATTTGGTGTTGTCTCTCCTTTAAATTGCGCTATTCTTGAAACTCCATTCTGCTCTTCTATTTTTGCAATTCCGTTATTAAAATCCGCATAAATAGAAGGATGAAGCATACAGCCTGGCTGAATTTTTTCGATTGCCTGATCCAACTTTTCAGTAAAATCATTTAATTCTTCTCCTTTCAAAGCAAGCAATAACCCTGGATTAGTGCAAAATTGCCCTGCTCCTAAAGTAATAGAACCTGCATAAGCCGTTGCCCATTTTTGGCTATTTTTTTTCAAAGCATTAGGCAATAATACCACTGGATTAATACTTCCCATTTCGGCAAATACCGGAATTGGTTCTGGGCGCTGTGCAGCTAAATCACACAAAGCGCGGCCGCCATTAATGCTTCCTGTAAAACCTACTCCTTTTACTAATGGATGTTTTACCAAACTTGTTCCAAGCGTTCTTCCATCACCGATAAGGTTAGAAAAAACACCTTCTGGCATATTGCTTTTCTGAGCCGCTTTTATGATTGCCGAAGCGACCATTTCGCCCGTTCCAATATGCATCGAGTGGCTTTTTACAATAACTGGACAACCCGAAGCCAAAGCTGAAGCTGTATCTCCTCCGCTTGTAGAGAATGCAAAAGGAAAGTTACTTGATCCAAAAACCACAATTGGTCCTAGAGGCACTAACATTTTGCGTAAATCTTCTTTTGGCGCAGGCTGTCTGTCAATTATTGCAGTATCTATTGTTGCTTGCACCCAGCTTCCTTCTGTAAGCATATCGGCAAAAGCTTTCAACTGGCCGATTGTTCTTCCGCGTTCTCCTTCTGCTCTACCTCTCGGATAACCCGATTCGGTGCAATATTGAACTAAAAGATCATCTCCTAATGCTAAAATTTCATCAGCAATAGCGTTTAAAAATTTAGCTTTTTCAATACCAGAATAATTTTTATAACTCGCAAATGCTTGATTGGCTAGCGCAACCGCTTCTTCAATTTCATCTTGAGTTGCCTCTGTAAAAACCCATGGATTTTCTGTATTCAATAGCGGATTAAACGTTTTTAGTATTTTTGTACCGCCTGCTTTTAGCTGGCTTCCTATATAATTTTTTCCTGTAATCATGTTTTCTTCTTATAAATGAATTAAGAGCAATTTTAGTTTTCAACCACTGTTTTAATCTCAAGTTTCAGTCGCAGCCCCAGTAAACGCAGTAACCGAAAACCCTGACTGTAAATGGAAACTGAAAAACTGAGACTGCGACTGAAAGCTGAGAACCGAGGCTGAAAACTAAAAAAGCAAAGCCAATCTTTTAAATATGCGATTATAAATTTTTATAATCTGGCAAAGTTGGTCTTGTGCGTAATCCTTCAGCAATAATCGCTAAAACTCTTTCTCTTTCTGCTCCTTGCAATGGCAATCTTGGCGCACGAACATATTCTGAACCAATTCCTGTTGCAACCTCTGCTAATTTGATATTCTGAACCAAAAATGCATTAATATCCAATTCTAATAAAGGCAAGAACCATCTGTAGATTTTCAACGCCTCATCAAATCTTCCTGCTTTGGCCAATTTGTAAATTGCCACTGTTTCTTCAGGGAAAGCACAAACCAATCCAGAAACCCATCCATCAGAGCCCATAAATAAACTTTCTAATGCTAATGTGTCTACTCCTGATAATATTTTTAAACGATCTCCAAAACGGTTGATCATTCTAGTAACGTTAGAGATATCTCTAGTTGATTCTTTTACTGCTTGAATGTTATCGTATTTTAATAATTCTTCAAACATATCTAAAGTAACTTCAATTTTATAATCAACTGGATTGTTGTAAACCATAATAGGAAGAGAAGTGTTCTTTGCTACTTCACTATAGAAAGTAACCGTTTCAAAATCAGATGCTTTATAACGCATTGGAGGAAGCATCATTAATCCTTTTGCTCCATCTTGTTCAGCTTTATTAGCAGCCAAAATTGCATTTTTTGTAGATTGCTCTGCAATATTCATAATTACAGGCACTTTATTTTCTGTTAGCGAAACGGTATGTTTTACTAATTCTCTTTTTTCTTCTTCTAAAAGCGTACTAGCTTCACCTAAAGTGCCTCCTAGAATAATTCCTGACACTCCGGCATTTAATTGTGCCTTCATATTAACTTCAAACATATTGAAGTCTAATTTGTCATCTGCAGTAAATTTTGTAGTTACTGCGGGCATAACGCCATTCCATTGAATACTCATAATTTTAATTTTTTATTAAGGCCAAAATTATCTAGAAACAACAGAGCGCACCCTTTAAAAATTACCACAAAATGATACTATATTACCCTCTATAGTGGTAAAATCTAAAAAACAGAACATTATAGCATCATTTTTTTATTCAAATACAATATATTTGATTATAACTAACTAACCACTATATGAAAGTTTTCCCATTCAAAATTCCAAAATCCGGAGAAGATCCCCTTATATATCAAGAAGATATCGAAGTATCATTTTATGATAAATTGCATCAGCATGAAGAAATTCAAATTAGTTTTATAGAAAAAGGAGAAGGTGCCGTTTTTGCCGGTGACACTATTTCGCAATATCGTGAAGGTGATATACTGGTAATTGGAAGCAATTTGCCACATGTTTTTAGAAGCGACGTTCAGGAAAATGTAATTTCTGTAATGCGCACTTTGTTCTTTACATTCAATTCGTTCGGAAAAGATTTTTTTGAACTCCCTACTTTTAGAAATATCCATCCTACTCTAGAAAGCAGTAAAAACGGTTTCATAATTCATAATGCACCGAAAAAAGTTATCAAATATTTTAAAAAACTGAAAAAAGCAGATAGTTATACCCGTTTTATATTATTTCTAGATATTATGAAATGGCTCTCAACATCTGAAACCACTCCGCTTTCTAATTATTTATATCAAAAGAAAATAACAGACAACGAAGGAAAAAGAATGCAGATTGTGTTTGAATATGTAATGACCAATTTCCATAAAAATATCACGCTTGATGAAATTGCTTCGATTGCCAGTATGACCAAAAATGCCTTTTGCCGGTATTTTAAAGTACGGACCAACAAGTCTTTTTTTCAATTTCTAATTGAAGTACGAATTGAGAGAGCGGCAAAATTATTATCTAATAATGAAGAACTCTCTGTTTTGGAAATTGCCGAATTATGCGGTTTCAATAATATTTCCAATTTTAACCGAAAATTTAAGGAATTAAAACAGCTTTCGCCTTTACAATATAGAAAACTGAATTTATAGATTGTATGATTTCACGCAGATTTGAGCAGATTAAATTAGATTTTTTTTAATGAAATCAGCAATGCGTTTAATATATGGTGGATGTACTTTGTGTTGACGCACTACGGTGCGTCTCTACAGATTAAACTTTCTCTTATATCATAAAAAGGCTTTGATTTCATTAGAAATCAAAGCCTTTTTTGTTATTTACGAAAAATAATCATTCTTACTTGACTTCACCTTTTTCAGGCTGTAAGTCCTCTAGAATTGGAGTTTCAGTCGATTTCACACTTGTTTGAAGCTTGTCATTTTTTTGTTCAAAAATTACAATTTCGTTGCTTCCCTCGTTCAGCCAGCATCCTGGCACATATAAGGTTTGCTGTGGCCCAACACTCCAGTAACGTCCAATATTGATTCCGTTAATAAATACAATTCCTTTACCCCAATCACGCATATCTAGGAAAGTATCACCTTTTTTAGCCAAATTAAAAGTTCCCTGATAAAGAGTAGGCTGCCCCGCTTTTGCATTGTTTTTAGCCTCAGCAAGATTTGGCATTTTATCCATTGGCAAAGGATACATATTCCAGTCACCAGTTATGGTTTGCCCGTTGATGATTACAGGCGAAATTATACCTTTTGTACTATTGATGATTTTTGCTCCGTAATTAATACGCCCCATGTTTTCAACGATAATGTCTAAAGTTGCATTAAAAGGAACGTCAATCGTACATTCATAGTTTTTGTAATAACTATTCAACTCAGCAACTTTTTGTCCATTAACATAAACAATAGCATAATCACGAAGTCCCTTTAGCTCTAATTTCCCATTAATAGGCTGTTTGAATTTTTTGCTGTACCAAACATAACCGTGCCCTTGATTCAATTCTTCAAAAGTCATCGGTTTTTCATTGTTTACCGGTTTAATTTTATTCTTCAACGATTCTAAAGCAACTGTTTTCGTTAATTTGATTTCTGGTATTGCAATGACATTAATTTTTGCGGGAACATTAGGTGTATTTGCTGTTTTTAATAAATCACGAAGAGCATTATACTTTTCGGTTGCCCAGCCAGCCTCGCTAATTGGAGCGTCATAATCATAGGAAGTTAAATCAGGTTGAATATCATGATTTCCGTCATAATTTGCACCAGAAGTAAATCCGAAATTTGTTCCTCCATGAACCATATAATAGTTAAAAGAAACGCCAGCATCAAGATATTTTTTAGTTTGTTTTGCCACTTCTTCTGCACTTACTTTTGGAAAAGGTTCTGCCCAATGATCCAGCCAGCCCGGATAAAACTCAGCTACCATATAAGGCCCTTTTCCTCCATTAAATTTGTTTACTACTTCTTTTAACTTCGTAACATCGTCCTCTCCGTTAGCGGTTGGCAAAGCCCCTGGAAGTGCACCTTCAGCAAATAACCAGCTTCCGTCTGATGTAAAGAATGGTACATTAAACCCAACATCTTTTAATTGTTGAAAAACCGCAGCGCTGTATTTTTTATGTTCTTCTATCGAAATATCTTTGCGTTGTGCAACATACGAACCAAATTCGTTTTCGCCCTGAACCATGATAATTGGCCCACCATTGGTTACCAGTAAATTTTTCACCTGTCCATAAAGTGCTGTAAAATATGCTTTTGTCGCTGCCAAATACTGTTTGTTATTTCCTCTAATTACCATGTCTGGCACTTTCTGCAAAAACCAAGGATAGCCACCAAACTCCCATTCGGCACACACATACGGACCAGGGCGTAATATTACATAAAGCCCTTCTTCCTGAGCGATCTTGATATACTCAGCTACGTTTCTATTTTCGGTTTTAAAGTCCCATACTCCGGGAGCGGTTTCATGATAATTCCAAAAAACATACGTTGCAACGGCATTTAATCCCATGGCTTTCATCATTTGCAAGCGATGGCGCCAATATTCTTTTGGAATTCTAGCGTAATGCATCTCGCCACTATGAATTTGAATAGGCTTGCCGTCTAATACAAAATTGCTGTCTTTAATAGCAAATGTATGTTTTGTTTGCGCATTTGCTTTTCCGACCAGCAAAAGGAAAACAGATAAAATAAAAAGACTTTTTTTCATTTGATGATATTTAGATTATTATATTTTTTTCTTAGAAATAACACTGTTGTATTTCAATTTTCTCTTATTATTCATAAGGTCTACTTTGGTTCATTTTCGTACTTATGGAACCTCTATAAAAATTTCTCATTTACATTGGAACACCGTATAATTCAATGTCTTTGATTGCTGTTTTACTATTCTCAGGCTGCACATCCAAAATAATTACTCTCACATATTTTATGTTTTCATACTTAAAGAATAAAGGCTTGTAATCCTGACCAGAAACTTTTATTTCCTTAAATACATCAGTCCATTTTGTGCCATCTTCTGAGACTTCTAGAGAATAGGTATACCAATCGCTATCTTTTCCCCAAACAATTTTACTTCCTTGCAGCATCATTTTCTTTGCAAGATCAATTTGCATTACAACTGGTAAATCCTTTTTTGAAGACGACCACAATGTCGACGGATTTGCGTCTAAAATATTCTCCAATCCTTTGTTATCGATTTTAGTTGAAAAACTTACTTGATTTGCAACAAGTTTTATAACTGGAGGCAATGCTTCTGATTTTGTTTTATTTGAAAATGACTGCTCACTACTGGTTTCTTTCTCTTCGTCCCACTTTGCATGATCACCGTCTGGAACATATTCTCCTTGGTATTGAACCGTTCTAATAACTGTTTTGGCTGATTTAAGCCCTTGACTGGAAGCCGATATTACAATATCTCCAGCCTGATTGGTTGTTCGGATTATTCCGTATCCGATTCCGCCTTCTGTTTGTTGTGAAGCTATTTTAACGCGTGGAATATTTGCACCAATCAATCTTCCGTTTCCTAAAACTTCTACATTAACTTGATACGTTTCTAATGCATTTTTATTACTGAGAACAGTTCCGTTTTTATCACAAACTTTAATATAAAAAGGAACCATATCAGAGCCATCGGCGATTGGATTAATTCCACGATCTGCGACTTCTATTTCGAGATGATCGGCTTCACCCGGAGTTTTAATAGCATGAGAACAAACTACCTTTCCATTGATTATCCCTTCTGCCTTTAATTCACCAGTTTGATAATCATTTGTCCTAAACTTAAAATACGGGCTTCCGCCTTTGGCTGCTACAAAAGGAGCTGTTTTGGCATTCTCCTTTCTTGTCATTTCACCGACAAATACATCATTTCGATATAATCGAACCTTATCACAATTAGAAAAAACAGTAATAACCGAATCCAGATCTGGGCGATTATTGTAACTGGCGACATATACCATTGGTCCGTAAACAGGATTACGAGCATCCTGCATGGCTTTAAGCTGATAGTATCCAAATTTTTCGTAACGGTCTATATCTACCACTCCGCTAAAAGCCGTGATGCTATCGGTTCCTCTTGTGTAATCGTTGTAACTCCACAAGAAGTAACCTCCTATTCTTTTATTGGCATCAAGTCTTGCATGATCCCAGTAGGCGCCTTCTTCTTCGAGCATACTTCCGTTAAGTGCATTTTGCCTTAAATAGCACTGTGCTAAAAGTCCTTTTTCGGTATAAATCCGCGAAGCTCTAAGTCCATTTTCTTTTTCAGGATCTGCCATCCAAGTGTCTCCCCATTCACGAGTAAGTGAAGGCATTGTAAGCATAGGATCTGTACCATCTTCGTTAATTACTTTGTAACTTACATCATAGAATTTTCTCCCTTTAGCAAAGAAATCATCAGAAGTAAACATTTGATCGTTTGGCATTTCCTGATGCGCAATCTTCACTATTTCTTTTGCCCAATAATCTGGTGTAGGTGATTCGTTAAGAGAAGTTTCCCATAAAAATACCGAAGGCCTATTACGGTCTCTTCTGATCATTTCCCTAACATTTTGATGGGTACGAGCTATAAAAACAGAATCTTTATTAAAAAACTGCCAGCTCGGCTCACATTCAATAACCAGCAAACCAATCTCGTCACAAGCATCTAAAAAAGCTGGAGATTGAGGATAATGAGACGCTCTTACAGCATTAAACCCTCCTTTTTTGATTTGTAAAGCATCGCGGTACTGCATCGAATTTGATGAAGCATCTCCAATATTCTGGTAACTTTGATGGCGGTTTGCACCACGCAGATAGAGCTTTTTGCCATTGATATAAAAACCGTCTGCTTCTCCTGTCGGTGATTTAAATGAAATAGTACGGACTCCTATTTTTGTTGTCTTCACATCTATAAGCTCTTTTCCCTCATAAATTTCAGAAACGACTTGATATAAATAAGGATGATCTGGATGCCATAATTTTGGCTTTAAAACAGTAAAATTTTGCAAAAAGTCTTTTTCTCCAAAAAAAGATGCTGTAGTGCTCCCCTTTGCCACTTCGATTCCTTCTTTGTTCCTTATACTTGTTTTTAAAAGAACTGGTTTATTTTCTTTGGTCTGATTGACAACATGCGTTTTTATGGTTACTTCTGCTTTATCATTACTCACTTTTGGGTACGTAATAAAAAGCCCTCCTCCTGCAATTTTATTTGCTTCGAGCGGATCTGAGACATACAGTTTGTTTGTTACAACAAGAGTTACATTACGATAAATTCCGCCATAATAATAAAAATCCAATCCAGATTGTGGTTTTCCTGGAGGTGTCAATGGATCATTTTCACTAGAAACTCTAACGGCCAAAACGTTGTTATTATCATACTTAACCTTATTGGTTATATCGATCACAAAACCAAGGTAACCACCATAATGCGTTGTAAGTTTTTCTCCATTCAAAAACACTTCACAATTCATTTGAACACCTTCAAAGCTTAAGGTGATTCTTTTGTTTTGATTCTGTTTATCCAATTTAAAATAACGGCGATACCAGCCAATACCTTGATAAATGGCATTGCCTCCATTGTGCTTCTTTTCAAGACGCATGGTATGCGGAATACTGATCGAAGCCCAGTCTTTGTCCTGATAATTTACTGTTTCTGCTCCTTTGGCATCACCTGTAAAAAAAGCCCAGTTGGTATTTAAATTTAAAGTATTCCGAGGATTCTTAGCAGATACCGCTATTCTTTTTGATGCTGACTTCTGAGCAAATGCTCCTAAATTACTCTGCAAAAAAAAGAGGCATAATAGAACCAAATATTGATTGATTTTGAACATAATCATTTTAATTTTTAGGACTAAACAATCGTCAGCTTATAAACCTTTAAACAGTTCTTTGCTGATATAAATGTTATACTCTTTTATTTGTCCGTTTGGAGAATTTTGACGTGGAAGAAATTTCATTCCGCCAACGCTTTTAATGTTTCCTAAATCAATTACAATCTGATGAGGGAAGCTGTCTTCTGTTTCTGAATATTGAGTATGCCAATACGTGGTACTTTGCAAATCAAACACATTATCTGCCTTTCCATCTTCGCTTTCTATTTCTTCGCTGTCAGCATAAACCACTTTCCATTTGGCACGCGGAATTTCTTTTCCATTTTCGTCAAAAAGATATAACTCGGCTAAACAAGCATAAGGGCTTTTTTCCTGATATCCACTTAAAGCTTCAAAACATACATAACGTCCATTTACACTTTTAAACTTTGCTTCCTGCCATTCAATCGAAGGTTTAGCTTTACCAGTAAATGCAGGCACCTGATTTTGCAACTGCAATTTTTGATTCTCTTTTTTGTGCTTTGTTCTTACTAAAGAAGGCGCTAAAGCATCAAGTATAGGAAGTTCCATTCCTGATAGTATATTTTTTAAAGGCCCCATATAGTCTAAAACAACCACCTCGTTATTTCCTTTTTTAAGCCAAGGTCCTGGAACATACATAGATTGTGTAGGTCCAATATTCCAAAATCTGCCTAAACAATGCCCGTTTATCCAAACCAAACCTTTACCCCAAGTAGATACATTTAGAAATGTGTCCCCTGTTTCATCTACTACGAAGTTTCCTTTATGAAAGGCTGGCATTGTTGTATTTCCTGTTTCGAATTTTAAATGGTCAGGAGTTTTGTTATTGTTTAAGACAATTGGAAAAACTTTCCAGTTATACAAATCAATATTTTTTGAATCAATATCGGTTAAAAATACTTTTTCAGTAATACCTTTTCTATCATGTAATGCCCCGCCATAATTTACTCTGCCCGTTGCTTCAACCAAAATATCCAAAACGGCTCCTTTTCTTGTGGCAGGTATTTGACAGCTGTTTTCTTCTTTTCTTCGGTCAAGACTTGCTATTTTTTTTCCATCAATAAAAATCCATGCATAATCATGTATTTCTTTTATGTTTAAAGTAGCTGCTTTTCCTCCCTTCAATGTTGTTCGGTACAAAATACTTCCGAATCCCTGATTGTATTCTTCCATGTTCTGCGGAATTCTATCTTCAATAAAATCAGGCAGATTAGAAAATAAAGGGGCTATTTTTGTCGTCGCAAATTCTGGTATTTTGATGACTTTATTTCTCGCAGGAACTTCTGGCAATGTTTCTCCTTCCTGCAAATAACCTGCAAACAGTTTACGCAAGGCATAAAACTTCTCTGTATCCCATCCTGCTTCACTTATTGGAGCGTCATAATCATAGCTTGAAGTCTGAGGCAAATAAGGTGGACTGTTAGCGCCTGTCCACATTCCAAATGTAGTACCGCCATGTGCCATATATATGCTGAAAGACGCTTTATGGTCTAACATATATTTTATTTCTTTTGCTACATTGTCAACAGAACCCGTATGATGCTTAGTTCCCCAAGAGTCAAACCAACCGGGATAATATTCTCCGCACATTAAAGGACCTTTAGGACGAATTTCTCTTAATGATTTAAAAGCCGATTCAGGATTTCCTCCAAAGTTTACTACACTAAAAATATCCTCTCTCACATCATTTTTTAACTGTGAAGGCCCATCACAAGTAAAAAGCGGAACAGTAAAACCTGCCTCTTTCAAATAATCTCTTATTTTACCCAAATATTCTTTATCTGTTCCATAAGAACCATATTCGTTCTCTACCTGAGTCATTATAATATTGCCTCCGTTATTGATTTGATATGGAGCCAAAACGCGTCCGACCTCTTTTAAATAAATGCGACAGCGCTCCAAATAATAAGGATCTTGCGTACGAAGTTTAATGTCTTTCTTTTTAAGAAGCCACCACGGAAAACCACCAAAATCCCATTCTGCACAAGCATAAGGGCCTGGACGTAAAATAACGTACAATCCCTCTTGTTGTGCCAGTTTGCAAAATTCAGCAGCATCAGCCATTCCTGTCCAGTTAAATTTTCCTGGTTCTGGCTCATGCATATTCCAAAACAAATAGGCGCAAACCGTATTTAATCCCATCGCTTTTGCCATTTTTAAACGATGCACCCAATATTCTTTAGGAATTCTTGCAAAATGCATTTCACCGCATCTTACAACATATGGCTTTCCGTTAAGCATGAAATCATTTTCTCCTATTTCGAAATTGGCTGTCTGATTTACTGATAATTGACTTGCTGTTTTGTTTTGTGATGAAGCTGTTCCTACAATAAACAGCAAGGTTAAAAGTGCAATTGTGTTTTTCATTATTACATTTTTTAGACAGATCAATAATTGATTTTACCTTTTTTATGATTAAAGAACTGGTTATAATACTAAACCCCTTTCTACTAATCAATATTCTCTTACTTCCATTCCTTTTATCTCTGCACCATTTATGGTTTGGCGAAGCTGAATGCTGATGACATTTTTTTCGTTCTTTCCAAAACGAAGCCAGCATTCCGGCAAATAGAATTCGCGTTGCGGACCCGCCTCCCAATGTCTGCCAATATTATGTCCGTTCAAATACATATAGCCATTACCTGAAGCATTAATTAAAAGTTTCCATGTTTTTTCAGCATCAGCATTTTCGTTGAGTTCAAATTCTGCACGATACCACGTAACTAAATTGGTTGGATCTGCTTTAACTGGAGCTCCGTTTCCTTTCTTCAAGAGTTCTGTTGTGGTATCAAGATTATTTTTTTTCCATTTAGAAGTTTTCAATTCTGGTTTGGTAAATCCTGCTGTAATACCCCCTAAATCTTTAGCAATTTCCCATTTCAGTTCGAAGTTTATTTTAGCCGTAGAATCCGATAAACCTGCACGTCTTATACCTGCCAATTCTTCCATTGGCATATAACCATGTGCATGTCCTAAGTTTTCATAAACTACTATAATTTCGTTGTTTCCTTCTTTCAATAATCCAGACACGTCAAACTGATTATCAAACACCTCTGATCCAATACGGATAAAACAATCACGGGTTGGCCAAGATTGCGCATCGGCTTTATCCGGAGCTATTCTTTTGGCCATTTGCCCATTTACCTCCGCATTAACAATGTCACGGGTAAACATATTGAACAATAGCTTATTCTGACTAATCGCCTGTTCTCTTGTAAGTGTAATGCTTGTTTTATAATAGCTGTATCTAAAATCATTTACTCCGTTTTCTGAAAGCGAAGTTGCTGCTTTCAAAGGCTCCCATACCGCACTTTCTTTCGGATCATCTTTCTTAAATACTTTTGAAATACGAATGCTTTTCTGAGCTAAATTCTTTTTTTCAATAGTATTATTCTTTGGCCACCACTCGCCTTTCAAAGGATTTTTTCCGGGCGGAATTACCAATACTTTTGCATCAAGATCAGCTAGTTTGAAATCGACATTCAAGGCAGGAATATTTACAATTTCTTTTGAATTTGCTCCTGTCGTTTCAATTAAGACTTTCTCGCCATTCTGATTAATGTTATAAATTGGCTCGCTGCTTCTATTGATTTTTCCTGGAATAAGAGTTACTTTTCCTGATATCGGATTTTTATCATCTGTATTATGCAGGAAGACAAATTTTGTTCCATCGGCAGCCATACGCACTCCACCAAAAAGGTTTTTCGGAGCTGGTTTCCCATCTATACTCAAATCACATGGTCCGCCTTCAGATTGCATTAATTTTGTACCATATATTTTTAAGAAATCTCCAATTTCTTTTGCAACATAATATTTCGCACTTAGATCCCCATTTTCTCTAATGGGTGCATTATAATCGTATGAAGTTGTCATGCCACGGGCTCCCCATCCTTCAAAATGGGTTCCTCCAAAAAACATATAAGCATTTATTCCAGAAGCTCCACCTAATAAACTCATTAGATTGATTGCTTTGTAATGACGCGCATCTGAATAATTATCTTCGCTCAATCTTCCATTAACCAAAGAAAACCATCCACCCTGAAGTTCAGTTACAAATCCTGGTGCATTAGGCTGTTTATTTCTCAGGTCTGCCATTCTAATAGCACAACCCGGAGCTTCATTAAGACCTACGTAATAATTATCGCAATCAAAAACTTGAGAAAGTTCGGCATCTTTACTGTTGCGACATTCATTGGTCAGACAAGTGAACATCGGTACATCAATTCCGTTTTCTTTAACTGATTTGTAAAGTCCTTTTAAAAGAACTTCTTTGTTTGAGGATTCATCAGCATCGTATTCGTTTTCGATCTGTAACAGAATAATGCCTTTTTCTCCTTTTGCTTTACGCGAAATTTGTTCGTTTTCTAATGCTTTGCATACGGCACTATACCAATGCTGTGACCACTTTATATGTTCGGGATCGGCACTGCGAAGCCAAAAAGTTTCTTTTCCCGGACTGTATTTTGCCAGCCATTGCGGATAACCGCCTCCTGACCACTCAGCACAAATAAAAGGCCCCGGACGAACAATGGTATAGAAACCAAACTCTTCGTGCGCCATTTTTAACCAAGCCAGTAAATCTGTAAAATCAAGTTTAGAATAATCGTTAATATTGTCTGGCATTTCACGTTCATGCCAGTTCCAGGGCACATAAGTCTCGACAGTATTAAAACCAGCTTCTTTGATTTTTTTAAACCGATCTCTCCAAAGTTCTTTTGGGCAACGGAAATAATGGAATGCGGCACTATAGGTAAAAAATTCTTTTCCTTCAATATACATTCCTTTTCCATCATAACGAACACGATCAGGATGTGCAAATTTCTTCGGAATCACTGATGCTTCTTCTTTTTTGAATGCATTTTCATTATTGAAATGAAACCAGTTAAAATCGGCAAATCCATCCACGCCAGCGGTTGTGGTACTAAAATTAAACAAAGCAAAACGATTGGCTGTCCAGTCTAAACCAAGTCCCATTTTTAAAGTATTCCCGATAGGCTGAAATTTTTTGCCATCGGTACTGTATTCAAAAGTTGCGATATAGCTCTCATGCGTTACATTGGCTTTAAGCCAAACGGTATTTCCTGTAAATTTTACTGATGTTATGATAGTATCATTATTAACCATCACCAGATTTTTTTCTTTTCCTTTTTGTTGTACAGCTACATACGCATAAGGAACCTGAAAAATACCAAAACCAGCGGTATTTCCATCCTTTAAACCCTTCACATTCATTTCTACAGTTCCCGTTGAAAATGGTCCTTGAACTCTTTGGGTCAAAGTATTTTGGGCTTCGTAAAGTCTACTGGCTTTCAACGCCTTTAATCGCATATAACCTTTATGCTCTTTAAGTGACCATTTTTTATCATTGGGATTGTGATTCCACTGCCATTGTAATCCTAGATTTGAATTGTTGAATTCATCAGATGTAGCAGGAACTTTGATCGTAGATGTTTCATTGACAATAGGCTTTTTATGTGTTTCCACTCCTTTGCCGTTAACACCTAACATTGGCCATCCATCAACCCAGGTCACAGGTTCTAAATTTGGCGTACGGCCAATTGGCCCACGATCCTGCATAATGATAAACCACCATGATCCGTCTATTAACTGCACCATTCCGCCCTGATGCAAACCGTTTCCAGGATAAGTATGATCATCGTTAATGACTACTTTAGATTCATAAGGCCCATAAATATTATCAGATCTCAAACAAACTTGTCGGCCTTTTGTACCTCCTGTAGAACCCAAGATGTAATACTTTCCATTTACTTTATACACATGCGATCCTTCGAGATAAGGATACTCTCGATTATCGTAAATTTCTTTTTGAGGAGTTTTAACAGATAAAGCATCGGCATTTAGTTCTGTTATATACAATTTTTGCTGTCCATGCGCCACATATACTTTTCCGTTATCATCAAAAAACAAACCTGGGTCATATAAGTATTCTGGAAAAATAGTTCTAGTCCAGGAACCATTGATGTTTTTTGCTGTACATATCGAAAAATTCCCTTTTTCTTTATCCCAGTTTGGCGTACAAAACCCGACATAAAACAATCCGTTATGATGACGAATTGTCGCTGCCCATGAACCTCTCAGGTATCGGTCTCCACCTTGTAGATTGTAGCGTTGATCTTCATTGTATTTATCTACTGCATAACCTGCCATTTCCCAATTGACCAAATCTTTCGACTTCAGAATTGGACATCCGGGCACATAATGCATACTGGTAGAAACAAAATAAAATTCATCCCCAACACGAATCAAATCAGGATCGGGCCAATCACCCCACAGCAATGGGTTTTTAAAAGTCCCGTCGCCATTATCGGGTGTCCATATTGGCAATGTTGTTTGTGCTGTAAGTATTGTTGTTTTTGCAGAAAAAACGAAAAGCAACAACAGAAATACTTTTTTCATAAATGCATTTTATTAAAATTATCTATCTGATAGTTCGCCATAGCATCAACAATTCTACAATAGAACTTTTCTGCTTTTGATTTTTTAGTTCCTCTACTTTTAACAATTAAAATGTACGAGGCACAACTGCTCCGAGAAACCATAACGGCAAACTATAAAAATTAAAAAGAGGAGCCGGAGCTCCTCTCTCTCTATTTAATTCAAAACTAAAAACAAAAAAACAAAAACCTACAAAACACTAGTATCCAGCATTTTGTTTCAAATTTTTATTGATATCTATTTCATTCTGCTTAATTGGCAGAACATAATGTTTAGGATTGGTAAAAACACGTGTTGTAACCTCTTTAACGGTATTAGGTATTAATGTTAAATTACCATTTGAATGATCTACAGATCCTTCCAAAATTCCTTTTACTACGCCTGGCATCACATCTTGTGCAATTTTCCAGCGTCTTGTGTCAATAAATCTTAATCCTTCAAAAGCTAATTCTACTCTTCGCTCTCTACGGATTAACTCACGCATTTTTGACTGGTTATTATACACCGTTTTGTCCACATTAGGCATTCCAGCTCTGGTTCTAACTTTATTGATGGCATCATATACAGACTCATCAAGCTGATTCAACTCAATTTTAGCCTCAGCATAAGTCAGTAAAACCTCTGCATATCTAATAACCATTATGGCTCCACCAACATTGTCAATATCAGTACCGTAATCTGTTCCTCTATAATCGTCTAGATTAGAAATGTATTTTTTAAGATTATACCCAGTTTGCGATGTATTATCCATTACTAAATTGTAATCGTCATCACCCTGATACGGATCAAAGTAAGATCCCATATAGAAAGATCCTGGTCTAATGATACTCATGTCTAAACGTGGATCTCTTTTTTTGTAAGGTTGCAATGGATCATAGGTCGCATCTTCTTCTATTGTTTTTCCATTAATCGTTTCATAGGTATCAACAAGTGATTGCGTTGGTGCATAAGAACTCCATCCTCCTTGTGATTTAGGCGCATATACTATTGGATACCATTCAGAATTAAGATCTTTTAAAGACTGGCAATTAAGCAATGTTTCCTGATTATCATGATTCATTGGTCTAAAAAGCTCCTCGAAATTTGGAAATAAACTATATGTAAAAGGAGCTGACATTAATAATGCAGAAGTTGTGGCCGCTCCAGCATAATCACCTTGAATAAGCTGAATTCTTGCCTTTAATCCCAGTGTAGCTCCTTTGGTAATACGTCCTATATCTGCACCTGAATAATTAACTGGAAGAAAAGGTGCAATTGCATCCAGTTCTGACATAATAAATGCCACAACCTCTGCTTTTGGAGTTCTAGCAATTGTGTTTGACTCAGCAGGAGTTAATGCAGTTGTTACCAAAGGCACATCTCCATAATAATTTGTCATTTTATAGTATTGATAAGCTCTCAAAAAACGAACTTCAGATTTCATTCTGTTTTTTAATTCTTCGTTCAAAGAAGATGCAGGTGTTTTATCAACATTACTAAGAAACCAGTTGCATCGCTGAATGGTTTTATAGCTCCAATAATTAGGAAACCACTCATCTCCTGGAGTCACTAATCCAGAAGCCATTGGTTCATATCCGTCCCAGCCAAATTGATCAAAACCATTATCTGTAAAACAGTCGTCGCCAATAATAGCAGATCCAGTTTCCCAGCCAGCATAGCATCCGTTTAAAGCTGCTGTAGCATCTGCTTTTGAAGACCATAATGAAGCATCACTATAAGCATCTTTTGGAGTTCTTTCCAAAAATTCGTCCTGACAACCACCTAAACTTAAGATAGCAGCAAAAAATATAAAAAGAAGTATTTTCTTCATAACGTATTGTTTAAAAAGTCTTTAATTAAAAATTGATACTAAGTCCAATCGAGTTTGTTACAACCTGTGGATAGCTATAAATACTAGCGTTCGAACCTACTTCTGGATCTATCCAGGAATAAAAATCGGTAAACGTTAGAATATTCTGTCCGCTGTAATAAATCTTAGCATTTGCAATTCCAAGCTTTTTATTCAGACTTTCTGGAAAATTAAAAGCAACCATTAAAGATTTCAAACGTAGATAAGAAGCGTCTTTTACCCAAAAAGATGATGGTGTGCTTTCTGGATCATTTTGCTTGTACGAAGTCCAAAGTCTAGGGAAAGAAGCATCTGGATTGTCAACCGTCCAGCTGTCTAAAAATGCTGTTGTAGGTTTAGAACTTGATCCTCCAATTTGTCCAATCATAGTTGATACGTTTGCTTTTACACCAGCTGCTCCCTGAAAAAATGCTGTGACTTCAAACGCTTTGTAAGTTGCACCAATATTAAAACCGTATGTAGTTTTAGGAAAATAAGTCCCAAGATAGGTTCTGTCTGAGGCATCAATTTTACCATCCTTATTAATATCTTCGTATTTCAAATCTCCAGGAGCTGTATTTGCATTTTGTTTAGCATGATTAGCAACTTCTTCACTTGTTCTGAAGATTCCCTCGCATTTATAACCATATAATGAATTGATTGGGTATCCAACTTGCTGAAATGTTATACTTCCAGAACCAATTATTGGCCCTACTCCTTTTAAATCAGTAATTTCATTGTTGATGTATGTAAGGTTTGCCCCAACATCAAGTTTAACATCATTGATTTTTGTACTGTATCTTCCTGAAAATTCCCATCCTTTATTAGATACTGAACCTGCATTTACAATCGGAGCCTTTAAACCATATACTTCTCCAACTGGTAAAGTCATTAAGATATCATCTGTATCTTTAGTAAAATAATCAACTGTAAATGACAAACTGTTGTTTAGTACCGAAATATCTAGTCCAAAATCAGTAGCTGTAGTAGTTTCCCATTTAGCGTCGCTATTGGCACCACTATTAGGAGCAATACCAGGAGCCAAAGACTGATTGAAAGAGTAATCTTCTCCAGATTCAACAGTTGCATACGTTGGATAAGTAGTAGCTACACCATCAACCGTTGTTTGCTGATTTCCAAGCTTACCCCATGATGCTCTGAACTTTAATGAATTAATAACATCTTTCACCGGCTCAAAAAATTGCTCATTTGAAATATTCCAACCTGCTGAGAAAGAAGGAAATGACGCCCATCTATTGTCTCCTTTAAAACGGGAGGAACCATCGTATCTGTAATTTGCTTCAAACAAATAGCGATCATTATAATTGTAATTAAATCTTCCAAAATAGCCTTGTAAAGCCCAATCATTAGAATAACCTTCAGATTTCTGTCCTGTTGATGGTCCAGCGTTTATTTCTGTAAGTTCATTATTTAAAAAATCTTGTCGGTAAGCCGAAACATACTCATAAAGACTATATTCTTTAGTAGCACCACCTAGAAATGTCAAATGATGATTTTCTCCCAAGTCTAACTTATAGTCCAATAAAGCCTGTAAATTGTAATACGTGTTTTTATCCCAAACTTGGTACAATTGGTTAGGCCCTTGAGTTTTTGTTGCTGCACCAGTTGTCTGACTAAAATACTCGATTTTTTCCATGAACTGTTTTCTTTGGCTTGAAGTGCCTCGATATTGTACCGCTGGTCTGAAATGCAAATTTTTTACAAGTTCCCAATCGGCGCCAATATTTGCTGTAAGCGTATTTGCTATTGTTTTATTTTCGGAACCTGAATCTAGCCAAGCCATAGGATTTCCATCTCCAACATAACCATACTGGCCATTTGGATACTGATTAACCACTGTATTAGAGATGCGGTTAAGAAGCTTTAACATAGAACTAAAGCCAGGCGCATAAGAACTTATCGGCTCTTGCGTAGGCATATATTGATAGGCAATATTACCATTTATACTTAACTTATCACTAACTTTTGAATTGATGTTGAATCTGCTTGAAAATTTTTGATTTCTCAAACCATCCACATTACCATTCTGATCAAAATATCCTAGAGAAAAAGAATATTGTGAGTTACCATCACCGCCACTTACTCTAAGATAATGGTTGCTTTGCAGAGCTGCACGCTTGTAGAATAATTTCAGCCAATCAGTATTAGGATAATTATATGGATCGCTCCCGTCTTTTAATTTCTGAATTTTATCTGCGCTCCACGGCAAATTGTCTGCAGAAGTTCCTTCATTCAACTTTGCCTGATTAAACATTTCTGCTTGTTGCCAAGCAGGTAAATAACTTGGCAATGGACCTAAATGCTGAATTCCAGTATTGGATTCAAAATGCACCTGAACTCCTCCTTTTTTTCCTTTTTTAGTAGTAACCAAAATTACTCCGTTTGCTGCTCTTGAACCGTAAATGGCCGAAGAAGCCGCATCTTTTAAAACAGTTACATTTTCAACATCTGAAGGATTCACCTCACTCATTGACGCTATTACCCCATCAACTACAACTAAAGGATTACTATTGTTTAAAGTACCAATACCGCGTATTTTAATAGACGCACCATCTTTTCCCGGCTGACCATTGGTTGTAGTAACGGTTACTCCAGACATTGTTCCCTGAAGTCCTGTTGTTAAACTTGTAATAGGACGATCTTCAAGTGCTTTTTGGGTTACAGAAGCCTGTGCTCCCGTAAGGGTCTTTTTCTTTTGGGTTCCGTAAGCAACCTGTACTAGAACTTCTTCTAATTTTTGTTTTTGTGGAGTTAGAGTAACAGATAAAAACTCACCTGAAGCTTTTACCTCTCTGGTTTCCATACCAACATAGGAAATAACCAAAATACTATTGGATGACTGAACTGTAATAGAAAAGCTTCCATCTACATCAGTTTGCACAGAAGCTGTTCCGTCTTTCTCTTTAACATTAGCTCCAGGAATAGGCATGCCTGCATCATCAAGCACTTTTCCTTTTATTTGCTTTTGCATTATTACCGAATTAGGACTCTTTGCTTTCTCTGCATTAAGCGCAAAAGAAATTGTTTTTCCTTCAATAATCCATGTAATAGACTGATTTGCGAACGTCTGCTGTAATACTCTCTCTATTGGAGCGTTGACTACGTTTAAAGAAATTGGTTTAAGGTTCTTCAGAATCTCAACGTCATAGAAAAAAACATAATTCGTTTGATTTTTTATAACTGATAATACTTTTTTAACCGCGACATTCTTTCCAGAAAAAGTAACAGTCTGCGATGATACTGATGCCGACACTTGTAAAGTCATAGCAATAACCAGTATGGAGGTTAATTTCATAACTTTCCGGGTTTTTGATGAAAGCCAATGATTCTTTGGCTTTGGTTTTGGTAATAATTTCATACTTTCGTAATGGTTTTGGTTAATATTAAATTCTCCTTGCTTGGTTTGTTTATTTATTTCTCCATAACTGTTCCTTACATTCAGGAACAAGCCAGCAAATGCTACCAACATTAGCTGGCTTTTTTTATGAATCGTAAATAAATATTTTTAAAAAAGGATTTAGTCCTTTTATTTAATCTGGCATCACTCTCAAAATTTTACCTTCAATTTTAAAATGAACTTTATTTTTTTCTAAAATTCGCAGTACTTGCGACAAATTAAGATCTCTTTGAATTTCTCCTTCAAATGATCTTGAAGGCACACCTTTCTCATAAACTACTTCCACATCATACCAACGGCTCAATTGGCGCAAAACCTTTTGAAGATTTGCATTTTCAAAATAAAACAAACCGTTTTTCCACCCCATTACTTCATCTGTGTTTATATTTTCATTTACAGCAATTACCCCCGATTTAAGTTTTTGTGCCTGCTGTCCCGGTTTTAAAAGTATCTTTTTAGTGTTCTGAGTAATTAACACACTTCCTTCTAAAAGAGTTGTGTTTACGGTTGCCTCATCTTCGTAAGCGTTTACATTAAAATGAGTTCCTAATACATTTACTTGCATATCGTTAACCAAAACCCTAAATGGTTTTCTTTTATCTTTGGCTACTTCAAAATAGACTTCTCCAGTTATTTTTACTTTTCGCTCATTTGCAGCAAATGAAGTTGGAAAAGTAATTGATGATGAAGCATTAAGCCATACTTTTGTGCCATCTGATAATTGCAGATGATACTGGTGTGCCCTTGGCGTCGTCATTGTGTTGTAAACCACTTGCGCATTGTCATCTGCATTATATACAAGTCCGCCATTCTTTTTTGAAACTGTTGTATGGCTTTGATTTGCTAACAATCCGTTGCCAACACTGTCCAGTACTATTTTAGAACCATTGGAAAGCGTAAGTATTGCACCTGTTTTTCCTGGAGCCTTATCTTCGATCTTTTTTGATGCCAATTGTAAAGACTGTTTATTCTTATTTTGAATAAAAAAATGTATTCCATATCCAACGAAAATCAAAAGACTAGCCGCAACTGCAATTTTTCGCCAATTGAATAAACTGAAAACAGATGATTCTGAATCTTCTTCTTCCGGAGAGACATTCATTTTCTTTCTTAGCTCACTTACAAATTTATCAGTTGCTGCAGGGCTTACTGGCGGAACTTCAATAGAATCATAATTTTCTCGAAGAATGGCATCAAATTCCTCTGAATATTCAGGATTGTCAAGCATAGCAAGTAAAGCTGCTTTTCCTTCAGATGAAATTTCACCTGAGACAAACTGCTCCATGAGTACTTTAAATTGTTCTTTTTGATACATAAATACAGGTTTTTTGAAATGCCAAAACATGCCTTCAATTATAAAGACGAGGTTTGGTTGTTAAAGTGGCAATGAAAAATGAAAAAATTATGAAAAAAAATACGTGGTAAACAAAATTAACATCAATACATCGATATTATATTGTTGATGAAGATGGTTTCTAAGGAAGTTTAATGACTGTAATAAATGCCAGCGCACAGTTCTGGTTGCAATACCAAGTTCCTTACTAATATAGTCTGTATCTCTACCTTCCATTCGGCTTAACAAGAAAACAGAGCGTCTCGGTTCTTGCAAAAGTGCAGCGCCTTCGTTTATAATTTCAACCAATTCTTTGAACTCATACTGTTCATCAGGCTTAAAAAATAACTCTTGCAATTTTTCTCCTTTAAGAGAATCTGTTTCAACTAGTTTTTTTCGAATATGAGTAATAATCAGATTTCGGCTTATGATAAAAAGATAATTATCAAAGCTGTTCACTTCGGCTAATTTTTCGCGTTTATTCCAAATTTGCAGAAAGACATCTTGAGTTAATTCCTCAGCAACTGGATATGATTTCACAAAACTGAGCGCATGCTGCAATACTTTTTGCCAATATTTTTCGACAAGTTCTGTATACATCAATTCGTTTCCAGCTGCTACTTTCGATAAAATAGCAGATTCATTTAGTAAAATCAATTGTGAGTGAATTTTCGCCACTGGGTAATTACTTTTTATAAAATACACAAACTCTAAAACAGTATTTGGACAACTGTTTTTTTAAACATTTTAGCCTTCTAATAGTAGTTGTGTTTTTCTGCTTTAAAACAGCATAGTCACAATCTACCAAATTCAATTATTAACAATCAATCTCTTTATAGAAAATTATAATTCAATTTTATCTATATAAAATTTAAAATTTGATAAATATTATTATCATTTAGCGCCAAATGTATATATTAAGTTTTAATAAAAAAAAGAAAAACACAAAAAATGTGCTCGAACACATTTTTTCTTCTATCACAAACAAAAAAGCAAACTGATTTGAAAATTGCCGAATTGTCTTAATCATTTTAAATCTGCCTGAAAAATCTTAACGTAAAAATATTTCACGCAGATCTAGCAGATTTGTGCCGATTAAACTAGATTTTTAATAAATGAAATTTCGTTCCAATTTTCCGTAGAGACGCACTGCAGTGCGTCTAACGTATTGTGGATATACGTTGCGTACACGCACTGCAGTGCGTCTCTACAGATTAAAAATAAATCTGTCTACATCTGCCAAAATCACTTTAAATCTGCGTGAAAAATCTATACACAAAAATATTTCACGCAGATCTAGCAGATTTGAGCCGATTAAACTAGATTTTTAATAAATGAGATTTCGTTCCAATTTTCCGTAGAGACGCATTGTGGATATACGTTGAGTAGACTCACGGCGGTGCGTCTCTACAGATTAAAAATAAATCTGCATACATCTGCCAAAATCATTTTAAATCTGCGTGAAAAAATCTATACACAAAAATATTTCACGCAGATCTAGCAGATTTGAGCCGATTAAACTAGATTTTTAATAAATGAGATTTCGTTCCAATTTCCCGTAGAGACGCACTGCAGTGCGTCTAACGTATTGCGGATATACGTTGTGTAGACGCACTGCGGTGCGTCTCTACAGATTAAAAATAAATCTGTCTACATCTGCCAAAATCATTTTAAATCTGCGTGAAAAATCTAGACGTAAAAATATTTCACGCAGATCTAGCATATTGAGCAGATTAAATTAGATTTTTAATAAATGAAATTTCGTTCCAATTTTCCGTAGAGACGCACTGCAGTGCGTCTCTACAGATTAAAAATAAATCTGTCTACATCTGCCAGAATCATTTTAAATCTGCGTGAAAAATCTAGACGTAAAAATATTTCACGCAGATCTAGCAGATTTGAGCCGATTAAACTAGATTTTTAATAAATGAGATTTCGTTCCAATTTTCCGTAGAGACGCACTGCAGTACGTCTAACGTATTGTGGATATACGTTGCGTAGACGCACTGCGGTGCGTCTCTACAGATTAAAAATAAATCTGTATACATCTGCCAAAATCATTTTAAATCTGCGTGAAAAATCTAGACGTAAAAATATTTCACGCAGATCTAGCATATTGAGCAGATTAAATTAGATTTTTAATAAATGAAATTTCGTTCCAATTTTCCGTAGAGACGCACTGCAGTGCGTCTAACGTATTGTGGATATACGTTGCGTAGACGCACTGCGGTGCGTCTCTACAGATTAAAAATAAATCTGTCTACATCTGCCAAAATCATTTTAAATCTGCGTGAAAAAATCTATACACAAAAATATTTCGCGCAGATCTAGCAGATTTGAGCCGATTAAACTAGATTTTTAATAAATGAAATTTCGTTCCAATTTTCCGTAGAGACGCACTGCAGTGCGTCTCTACAGATTAAAAATAAATCTGTATACATCTGCCAAAATCATTTTAAATCTACGTGAAAAATCTATAAGTAACATATTTCACACAGATTTAGCAGATTAAATTAGATTTAAAAAAAAATCAGCTGTTTAATCTCGTTATCTTAAACGAGATCAAACAGCTGATTTACTTTAGAAAAAATGTTTTTTAATTGCCAGACACTGCTGTGATTTCAAGCACAACGCTTGATTCTACTTTTGAAGAAGAAACTCTTAAACCTACATTCATCAAATATTCTCCTGTAAAAGATTCTCCAGATTCTTCAAGCGTTTTTTTTGCTTCAGGCATTAAATTAATTTCTTCAACTTTATAGGTTTTATTGGCATCTAAACCTTGAAAACGAACCAAATTATACTGTGGGTCATAAAGAGGATGAAGCGTATACGAAAATAAAACTGCTTTGTCTTTTGATTCATCAACATACATTAATACGGCGCGGGTATCCTCGTAAGGAGAAACAATTCGATACATATCGCCATGCCAGATTACAGAACTTAATCTTTTATAATTTGCAACTGCATCCTGAGTATATTTTAGTTCTTTTTCTTTCAGTTCTTTTATATTAATGTCAAAACCTAATTTACCCATCATGGCAACATCTGTTTTGAATTTAATAGATTGATTCCCCCACGATGTCACGTGATTGCAAATCGAAAAAGCTGGAAAAAACTGCGAGAAGCCCCACTGAATAAATACTCTATTATAAGGATCTGTATTATCACTTGCCCAAAATTCTGTGAAATATTTTAAAAATGCATAATCTGTTCTTCCGCCGCCGCCTGCACAAAGCATCATTGGTAAATGTGGATATTTTGTTTTAATTCTTTCTAAAACTTTATATAAACCTCTCGTATATTCAATAAATAAATGCGATTGCTGGTTTTTTAAATAAGTAGAATACGCGTTGGTCATCATACGATTACAATCCCATTTAAAGAAAGCTACGCCGCCGTTTGTCTGCATAATATCGTCTACCGTTTTAAACACAAAATCCTGCACTTTAGGATTGGATAAATCTAAAACCAATTGCGTGCGATAGTAGCTTTCTGCTCTATTTGGCAATTTTAAAACCCAATCTGGGTGCTTTTCATACAATTCGCTTTTCGGGTTTACCATTTCAGGCTCAATCCAAATTCCGAATTTAACTCCTGTTTTCTCTGCCTGCTGCATTAAAAATCCTAAGCCATTTGGCAATTTTGTTTTGGTTGCCTCCCAATCTCCCAAACCAGATTTATCGCCACTTCTTGGGTACTTATTTCCAAACCATCCGTCGTCCAATAAAAACATATCAACACCTAATGTTTTAGAATCTTCAAACATTTCTGTCAATTTCTTTTCGTCGAAATTAAAAAAAGTAGTTTCCCAATTGTTCAATAAAGTTAAACGAGATTTATCACCATCTTTTACGCCATAGTTTTTTGCCCAAGAATGTAAATTCCTACTGGCCTGCCCTTTTCCTTTGTTTGAAAAAGTGTAAATGAAAGATGGCGTAGTAAAAACTTCTCCTGGCTGAAGGCTGTATTCTGAAGCAAACGGATTAATTCCAGAACTGATTCTCAGTGATTTTTTATTATCCAATTCAAAAGTAAACTTAAAATTTCCCGACCAGGCAATAGTTCCTGCCACAAGCTCTCCAGTGTTCTCTTTTGCTTTGTCATTCAATGCCAAAAAGAAGACCGGCGTCTGGTACATGTTAGTTCTTACACCCAATTTAGAATCAATTACTTTGGCGCCGCTGGTTAACTCGCTTTCCTGCATTCTAACCTCTTTTGCCCAATCGCCATGAAACTGAGTCAGCCAATATTTATCTGCATCAAAATGAAGCATAGAAGAAGCATAGTTGTACAACGTAACAGGTTTCTTCTCGCGATGCACAATCTCTGTCCATTGTTCTATTACATTTTCTTTATAAAAAGATTTATAATGAAGCGTAACTTCTACAGGATAAACTGGATCTTTCATTTTTATGCTAGTTTCAGTTGTATTGCCATCTATTTTTGTTGTCTGATGACTTACATAAACCAGCTCCAAAGCGGGATTCCCATCATTGTGTGTCATTCGGATAGCCGATTCAAATAAATTATCAGTTCCGTAAGTTGGATACGCTTGATGTCTTAAATTAAGCAACGGATTTCCGTCGTTTATAACAAATGTTCTTTCTTTTTCTTTAGAAAGCGCATTATAGGCCGAAACTTCCAATTTTGTCCCTAAATACGATTGGTAAAGCAATCCGTTTTTTGCCACTTTTAAGATTAATGCCGTATTCTCGGTTTCAATAGCAATGGGATCATTTTGTGCATTAGTCTTCCAAAAGAGAGTCGTCAGAACTAATAGAAATAGTACTTTTTTCATAAAATTTTAATTAACAATAGTGAATGTTCGTTATTGAAGATTCTAAAAAAAAGTCAATACCAATCTTTTCAGATTAGAGTTGTATTTCTTTTGAAACTCCGCTTCTCACATTTATCAATCAAACCAAGAGAAAAATATCATTTGCATAATTAAGCAAGTCAATTGCTTATATCACGCAATTCATAACAACAATAGTTTTTGAGCTCTTATAAACTATTCTTCTTATGACTAAAGGAAATTCAAAAGTAGGAAAAATATAATTGAATCCTAATTCTACACACTTGTTTCTTTTTTCGCGATTGTAAAAAAGGTGATTCTAAAAATAGACTTTTGATAATTTTTACATCACTATTTCAGTATTCTGATATTTTATTATCTAATAAATGCTTTAAAACGTAAAATCGGAACAAACATAAACAAGTTTACTCTTACATATTAGCTTAAAAACACTGACTGGTATGGTTAATAGAAGAAAAACGTTTCAAGAATCAAAAATTATTTAGCAAAAAAAAATCTGATACTATATTATCCACTTTTAAAAATCAAAATGCATGATTCTGGAATTTAAAGTCTAAATCAATTTCAAAGAAAAATGACCTATGAATATAAAATTTGAATAAAATCTTCTTTAAAAAGCCAAGAAAAACCTTATTTATTAACTATACTTCGTCAAATTTGAGTTTTATGCATATATTATCCTGTTTATTTTACATATTACTGTAAATACTACGGGTTTTTTAAACATATCATAAAAAACTGGTAGGTACTGGTATGTGTTGGTTTAGAAACATTTATACATTTGGATTTCACATTTATCTCTTTTTTCATGAACAATTTGCAAGAGCTCAAGGCATTTTGTTTCTCCAAATGAAAAAGATAAAAAACGGACCACAAGAGAATAAATTACTAACTAACAAAAACCAACAACAAAACATGATTCTATTAACCAAACAAAAACCAACAAAAGATTGGCTTTCTTCTGAAACATGGAAGATTACCAAACTAACATCGGGAGCCTTACTGGCGCTTACTTTACAAACTTCTTTTGCTGCAGAGTTAGGAGAAAATAAAATCTCCAACAAACTGACTACTAATCTGGCTCTGACAAATAGCAAAAACACATCATTTGCTGTAGAAAAACTAATAAAAGGAAAAGTAACGGGTACACAAGGCGAACCGCTTCCTGGTGTAAACATTCTGGTAAAAGGAACAAAAATTACAACTGTAACAGACTTTGACGGTAATTTTACTATCGAAGTTCCAGACTCCAACAGTATTCTTGTATTTTCTTACACCGGATTTTTAACAAAAGAAGTTCATGCAGACGATGCTGTGAGCATTCAACTTGAAGAGCAAAACCAAACCTTAAACGAAGTTGTTGTCGTAGGGTACGGAACGCAGAAAAAAGCTTCTACAACGGGAGCAATTGCTTCGATTAAAGGAGGTGTTTTGACTCAAAATGCATCTGCAAACGTATCTAACGGAATTGCCGGACGTATGTCTGGAGTAATCGCCAGTAACCGCTCTGGAAGACCAGGTGACGATAGCTCAAGCCTTTTGATTAGAGGATTCAACTCCTTTGGTGGAGGAACAAGTCCGCTTGTAGTTGTTGACGGTATTCCTGACCGTGACTTAAACAGGATTAATCCAGATGATATCGAATCTGTAACCGTTCTAAAAGATGCATCGGCGGCTATTTATGGGGTTCGTTCTGCAAATGGAGTAATTCTGGTGACCACTAAAAGAGGTAAAATCGGTGCTCCGACAATCAAAATTGACGGATCTTATGGCGTTCAGCAATTGACACGAATGAGCGAAAGAGTTAATTCTTGGGAATACATGACGTATTACAATGAACTTAATGCTCATAAGGGAACTACGCTTCCTTACACTCAGGCAGAAATTGATAAATACAAAGCCGGAAACGATCCTAACTATACCAGTACAGACTGGATGAAACAGGTCTATAGAAAAGATGCGCCACAAGCCAACCTTTCGCTTTCTGTAAATGGAGGTAATGAACAAGTAAAATATTTCTTTTCTGGCCAATATTTAAATCAGGAAAGTAATCTTAGACACAGTGACGAGAGATACAGACAGTTCAATTTGAGATCGAATATTGATGTTAACATCACTTCAAACTTTAAGGTAAACTTAGATATTGCTACTCGTAAAGAAGACAGAAACTATCCAGCAGTAAGCATTGGAAGCATTATGCACGAAACAGTTAGCATGTATCCTTTTATTCCTGCTTATTGGAAAAATGGCTCCCCATCATCGGGTATCACAAATGGTAGAAACCCAATCTTAATGTCTTCACCAGCGGCAGGTTATGATAAAGTGGTAAACTTAATTGTAAATCCAAAAATCGGATTTGAGCTGAAATTGCCAAGAATAACAGAAGGATTATCACTTAGCGGTTATGCTGCATTTGACTATAATGTGCGCAGTGAAAAAAAATTCACAAAACCTTGGGATGCTTATTCTTACGACAAAACAAACGACAGCTATAATAACGTAAAAAACAGCACTAGTATAACAAGTGTAATGCAAGAAGAACGAATTGCCAATCAAAATACGTATTTCGCAAAATTAGCCTACGATCGTAAATTCAACAAACACGCGGTAAATGCTTTTGTAGGATATGAGCAGACTACAATGGACAAAACGCAAACGTATGCTTATAGAAGAGATTTATTGAGCGATCAATTGGATCAGATTTTTACAGGAAGTACAAAAGGGCAAAACGCTACCGGTGGTGCTTATCAGGATGGTCGTGAAAGTTTCCTTGGAAGAGTCGCTTACAATTTTGATGATAAATATTTTGCAGAAGTTACTGCTCGTTACAACGGATCATTCAATTTCCCTTCTTCAACTCGTTGGGGTATGTTCCCTGCCATTAGTGCTGGTTGGAAAATATCTGAAGAACCTTTCTTCAAAAACAATATTAAAGGATTTGATTTACTAAAAATAAGAGCTTCTTGGGGAAGAATGGGTAACGACGATTTAAGAGAAACTATTAATGGAGTGGATTATCTTAACCAATATCTTTTCTTAACGAGATATCAGCTAACGACCGATCAACAGCTTTACAGCTACTTTGGATCAGACTTTACATTAAACAACAGTATTTACCTTTCTTCTACTCCGAATCCAAATATTACTTGGGAAATTCAAGACTCTAAAAACATTGGTTTTGATTTTGGATTCTTCGGAAATAAATTAACAGCAACATTTGATTATTTCAGCAATAAAAGATCTGACATCTTAGCAGCAAGAAATGCGTCTGTGCCTTTGTACACAGGACTATCGCTTCCAAAAGAGAATATTGGAAAGACTGTAAACAGAGGAACTGATTGGTCTGTAAATTATGCTGATCGTATCAATAGTTTTAAATATAGTGTTGGTTTTAATTTTACTTATGCACAAAGTGAAGTATTGTTTCGCGATGAAGCGGCAAACATTCCTGCTTGGCAAAAATCAACCGGAAGAGCTATCGATTCTTGGTTAGTATACCAAACAAACGGAATTTACCGCACTCAGGCAGAAGTTGATAGTTCGCCTCATTTTGAAGGAGCAAAACCGGGTGATCTTTGGGTAAAAGATACGGACAATGACGGAAACATTACTTCTAATGACAAAGTAAGAATTCCAGAATCTGCAACGCCAAAAATTGCTTACGGTATTCCTATGAGAGCAGAATACAAAGGTTTTTCTATCGACATGCTTTGGACTGGTCAGGCAAAAGCAAAACAAGTAATCTTGCCGCAAGCGCAAGGCGCTATTGTAGCACCTCCAAGATGGTTATACGATGACAGATACACAGCAGATAATCCAAATTCTAAATACCCTGTTGCCTTCAATGATTCTGATCCAAGAAACAATATTGAAGCGGACTTTTGGCTAAAAGATGCCTCTTTCTTTAGACTAAAATCTTTAGAGGTTTCGTATACATTACCTGAAAAAGTACTGTCTAGATTCGGAATTCTAAATACAAGATTTTATGCGGGAGGAACAAATTTGTTCTCTATCGACCACATGAAACAGTACAATTTAGATCCTGAAACAAACAATAAAACAGGTGTAATTTATCCACAAACCCGTATTTACAGAATCGGTGTAAGCATTGAATTATAACAAGGTAAAAGATCAAGACATGAAAAATTATAAAATCAATAAACTAATAAATATAAAAAAGAAAGCACTTATTGTGGCTTCTCTTTTTATTGCTGTTGCTGCTGTAACATCCTGTAGCGAAGATCCTCTAGATAAAGTTCCTTTGGATTCTTATACCGATGAAAACGTGTGGAATGACTTAAAACTTACAGAAGCTTTCGCTAATAATCTTTATACGGTATTGCCAAGCACTCAGCACAACTGGAACGATAGAACAAACCGAAGCTGGATCTTATCTACGGCCTGTGATGAAGCCTTTAATAATTTTAACGATTATGATGTGTGGAATCTTAATTCTGGAGCCATTACTCCAGACAACGCAGGAGATTTCAATACTTGGAAGCCTGCTTATGCCACAATCCAAAACTGTAATATCTTTTTATCCCGAATTGACAACGTGCCTGGAGACGACGCTTGGAGAAACAGATTAAAAGGCGAAGTGCTTTTCTTAAGAGCTTATGCTTATTTCAAATTAATTAGCGATTACGGTGGAGTTCCTCTTGTTACTAAGCCTTTTGAGTTAAATAGCGATTTTAAAGTAGACCGCAGTTCTTACGATCAATGTGTTGATTTTATTGTTGGAGAATTAGACAAAGCTGCCGAATTGCTTCCTTTAACACCTAAAGATCTCGGAAGAGTTACAAAAGGTGCTGCACTTGCAATAAAATCTAGAACATTGCTTTATGCTGCAAGTCCGCAATGGAATCCTTCTAATGATTTGACAAAATGGAAAAAAGCATCAGACGCTGCAAAAGCGGTTATGGATTTAAATATGTATTCGCTTTATGATAAAAAATACGAAGATCTTTTTACTACCAACAATTCTGAAGTTATCTTCTCTCGTTTATCAAGTAAAGACCCGCAATGGAGCGCTTTCAACGGTGTAGAAATGTTTAACTCTCCAAGCGGTTTTCACGGATGGGCAAATTTTGCGCCAAGCCAAAGCCATATTGATGCTTACGGAACTGCTGACGGAAAAGACATTACAGACCCAACATCTGGCTATGATCCTCAAAAACCTTATGTAAATAGAGATCCTCGTTTTTACAAAAATATCGTGTATGACGGACGTGCTTACGGAAAACCTGAATTCTTCCAAGATCGTTACGATGCAGGAAGTTCAAACAAAGCCGAGTTCTACGAAGGTGGTTTAGATTCTCCACAAGGATGGGATACTTGGAACGCTAGTAAAACTCGTTATACTTTCCGTAAATATTGCGATACAACATACAATTATAACAATGAAACGCAGACTAATAAAGCTTGGATTATTTCTCGTTTAGGAGAAATCTATTTGAACTATGCTGAATCAGAATTTAAACTGGGACATGAAGGAACTGCGATTCAATATCTAAATTTATTAAGACAGCGTGCAGGAATTACAAATCCTTTGACAGGTTTAACTGGAACAGCTTTAGAGAATAAAATTCGCAACGAAAGACAAGTTGAATTATGTCTTGAAGGATTCCGTTACTATGATGTACGCCGTTGGAAAATAGCCGAAGAAACTGAAAATAAACCTTTAATGGGTGTAATTATTACCAAAAATAATGATGGTTCAAAAACTTACACCTATTCGAAAGTTCAAGAAAGGATTTTTAAACCACAGCATTATCTGCTCCCTATTCCGAGAGATGAAATAAACAGAACAGGTTTACCCCAAAACCCTGGTTATAACTAATTATAACCAATTAAGCAAACCCATCTAGGGGGATGGGTTTGCTTTTAAAATGTATCTAGACCAAAATCCAAATCGAAAATAGCTTTATGAAAAATCACTTTTTAGTTTTACTGGCCAATTGCTGTTTCTTTTTGAATGCCTTTAGTCAAGAAAGCGTTACCTTCAAATCTTCAGATGCTGCACTTCAGCTTGCTTTTGAGCGTGCCAAAAGTATGGCATTGATTTATAAAGGAGATTCAAATGATCCTGTTGGACCATGGTATGAAGCGGCTCTGCCTTCACGATCTGCATTTTGTATGCGAGATGTATCGCATCAAAGCATTGGTGCAGAAATCCTTGGACTAAGTAAGGAAAATAAAAATATGCTTTCGCTATTTGCTAAAAATATTTCAGAAAGTAAAGATTGGTGCTCTTTTTGGGAAATCAATAAATATGGAAAACCAGCTCCCGAAGATTACAAAAACGACAAAGAATTCTGGTACAATCTTAATAGCAATTTTGATGTCATATTTGCCTGCTGGAGATTGTATTTATGGACTGGCGATGAAGGTTATATCAAAAATCCCGAGTTTGAGAATTTCTTCGAAAAATCATCAACAGCATATATCGAACGATGGGTTTTACAAGCTGATTCTCTACTGACAAGACCAGAATTTGTAAACTCTCCTGCTCCATTCAATATAAAAGACGATTTTCATAAATGTCGCGGACTGGCTTCTTATTCTGAAGGTATTCCAGGTCTAAAAATGGGAGTCGATCTTGTTGCTGCAATTTATCGTGGTCTGCTTACCTATTCTTCTATTTTAAAAGAAAAAGGGCAATTTGAACAATCAGCTTTCTTTGAGAAGAAAGCAGTACAATACCAAGAGCAGATAGAACAAATCTGGTGGGATCAAAATGCATCGGCCTATAATGTAATTTATACCGCAGATGGCAAATTCAGCAAAGATTTTGGCGAACTATTTTTATTGTGGTTTGACGCTTTGAAGGATGCAGACAGAACCGAAAAAACAATTAAGCATATTCTTTCTGCAAAAAGCAATGTAGAAAATGCCTCTTATCTTCCTTTTCTATTATATAAATATGGCTATGAAGATAAAGCATACGAATACATTTTACACTTAACAGCCCCTGAAACCAAAAGAAGAGAATATCCAGAAGTTTCATATGGCGTAATTGAAGGCATCGTACACGGTTATATGGGAATAGAACCAGATGCATCAAAAAAAACAATAACAACAGTAAATCGAGGAAAAAAAGATAGCATTTCTGAGGTCGACAATTTACCCGTGTTGCATACAACACTAGCTGTACAACACAAAAACCAAACAACAACACTACACAACAAAGGCGAAAATTTTATAGAATGGAAAGCTATGTTTACTGGAAATTACAATTCTATTTTTATAAATGATAAAAAAGCTGCCGTAATTCATGAAAAGGACAACAAGGGAAATCCCTACACTGCTATTACAATTCGTGTGAATCCTGGACAAAAAATAACGGCAGCCTCTCGCTAAAACAACTCGTCCAATGTACTACTAATACAATGGACACAATTTAAAATTAAAACACTATGAAGATATCTTCTAGAAAAAAACTTAAACCCATTTTATTTGTCCTTACTGCTTTATGCTTTATTGCAAATACAGCATTTTCGCAAGAAAATCAACGTTGGCAAATTAATACCAACGGTTCGATTTCTTGGCAAATAAACAGTACAATTCCGCATGATGATCATATCGAAATGAGCGGTAAAAGAATCTCTTGCGTTCTGAGATATGGTGTCGCGGCAGATGGTTCATTTCATGCTACACGCAGTTTAGTTTGGCCAATGCTGAGAACTATTCCGAATAATACCCATGCGAGTTTAACGCGTCAGTTTGCGCAGGATGCTTTTGATCTTGTTACTGTAAATTACAAACCGATTTCAGCAGAAAAAACAGTTTCATTGACTCTTAACGGAACATTATTGGTTAAAAGCAAGACAGACAAACTTGAACTTACAAGACAATTTTTTCCTTCTACAGCTTTATCCGTTTATAATGAAATCTATACCATTAAAAACAGTTCTGATAAAAATTGTATTGTAGAAATTCCAAAATCGAATGCGGTATACACTACAGATCCAGCAAAAGGAACTGAAGGCAGTTACACGATACATGCCGATCTTATTAATAACGGAAGTTTTAATCTGAAACCAAATGAAACGGTTAGCTTTTCTGTTATCTATTCAGGCGTTAAAGCAAACGAAACAGTTCCTACTGTAAATGCTGAAGAAGAAAAAACTAAACGCCTAGAATTGATTAGCGAAATATGGAGCAAATTGACTTTGGAAACACCAGATCAGGTTTTAAATACCGAATTCGCTTTCGCGAAAATCAGAGCGACAGAAAGTATTTTTGAAACCAAAGGAGGTCCAATGCACGGTCCTGGTGGAGAATCGTATTACGCTGCCATTTGGGCAAACGATCAGGCGGAATATATTGGTCCCTTTTTTCCTTACTTAGGATATGAATACGGAAATCAGGCTTCATTAAATGCTTATCTCCAGTTTGCCAAATTTATGAACAAAGATTACAAACCTATTCCGAGTTCTATAGTTGCTGAAGGAACTGATATTTGGGCAGGCGCAGGAGATCGCGGAGATGGCGCTATGATTGCTTACGGAGCTGCTCGTTACGCGCTCTCGAGAGGAAATACAGACGAAGCAAAACAATTGTGGCCATTAATTGAATGGTGCTTAGAATATTGCCGCAGAAAAATAAATGCTGACGGCGTAGTGGCTTCTGATTCTGATGAGCTAGAAGGACGCCTTCCTGCAGGAAAAGCCAATTTAAATACTTCTTCTTTATATTATGATGCATTAAATTCTGCTGTTTACCTAGGCAAAGTTTTAGGAAAAAATGACGCACAGTTGAAAGCATATAAAGCCGAAGCTGAAAAATTAAGAACGGCTATTGAAAAGTATTTTGGAGCTAAAGTTGAAGGCTTTGAAACCTACAAATATTATAAAGAAAATGATGTTTTAAGAGCTTGGATCTGTACGCCGCTAACAATGGGCATTTACGATCGAAAAGACGGAACTATTGATGCTTTATTTTCTCCTAGATTATGGACTAAAGATGGTCTTGCCAGTGTTGCTGGAGATAAAATATTCTGGGATCGTTCTACTTTGTATGCTTTAAGAGGAGTTCTTGCTGCTGGCGAAACAGATAAAGCGCTTGATTTCTTGCATTACTATTCTAACCGACGTTTACTGGGTGATCACGTTCCTTATCCTGTAGAAGCGTATCCAGAAGGCGATCAACGTCATCTTTCGGCTGAAAGCGGTTTGTATTGCCGAATTTTTACAGAAGGGTTATTTGGTATTCGTCCTACAGGCTTACACAGTTTCGATTTTACGCCAAGACTTCCTAAATCTTGGTCAACTATGAAGCTAAAGCGCATTCATGCTTTTGAACGTGATTTTGATATTACAGTTGAAAGAGCTGGCAAAAATCTAAAGTTAAAAATAACTGATGGTAAAAAACTTTTAATCAATAAGGTCATAAAAGATGGCAATACGATAAATATTAAGTTATAATTTTTTTTTTGAATTATTGTTTTTGAAACAAGCCTCCGAAATATGCCTTGGAGGTTTGTTTGTTTTTTTTTCGAGTAGTTTTTTTTCGCAGATTTAAACCAATAGGATCTGCTAAATCTTCTAAATCTGCGAGAGAAAAAAATATAAATAAAATGCCTTCCGCAGATCTTGCAGATTAAGCAGATTATTTTATACATACAGTATATCTGTAGAGACGCACCGCAGTGCGTCTACGCTCAGTATATCAGCAATAGGAAAATCTTTGAGGACAAACATGCGTGAGACGCACTGCAGTGCGCCTCTACAGGGTATTAGGACGATAATACAACCCATTTTTATTTCAAAGCCTTATATAATATCTCAACAGGATGCAATGCTTTTCGCCCAGTTCCATCAGCAATTTGATGTCTACAGCTCGTTCCTGATGCAGAAATTAAAGTAACTGTTTCTTCTTTTCTAATTGTCGGAAATAAAACCAATTCTCCAATTTTCATAGAAATATCATAATGTTCTTTTTCATAACCAAACGAACCTGCCATACCACAACACCCACTTGGAATATTTAAAACAGTATAATTCTTTGGCAATGAAAGTATCTTCTTAAGCGGCACTAAAGACGATAAACTTTTTTGAAAACAATGGCCATGCATACGTACTCTTTCTGTCTGTTCTGTAAAACTATCCGATGTAATGCGTCCAGTTTCTAATTCTTGAGCAAGAAATTCTTCTATCAAGAAAGTTCTTTTCGCTGCTATTTTCGCTTTTGCTTTCAAATCCCCACGACATAAATCGGGGTATTCATCACGAAATGAAAGTATTGCCGAAGGTTCAATTCCGATTAAAATGCCATCATTTGGAATTTCAGTTTCAAAATCCCTAATATTCTGTTCAGCAATTTCTCGCGCTTCTTTCAACATTCCTTTTGAGAGATACGTTCTTCCGCTTATTCCAATTTCCGGAACCAGAACTTTATAGCCTAATTTATTTAAAAGTTTGACAGCCGTCTGTCCTATTTCGACATCATAATAATTCAGAAACTCGTCATTATACAAATACACCTTTCCGTTTGCAAAATTTCCTGTTTGACTATAGTTTTTTATCCATTTTTCAAAAGTAATTTTATGCATTAAAGGCAATTGTCTTTCTACCGCAAAACCAGTGCTTTTCTTAATCCAATTTCCGAGAATTCCTTTTGTAGACACATTATATAGCCACGGAACTGAAGCAAACAACTGGTTCACCTTTGGCGTATTTCCGATCAATTTAGATCGAAATTTTACTCCATTTTTATCATGGTACTGCTGTAATGTTTCGGCTTTCAGTTTTGCCATATCTACGTTTGAAGGGCATTCTGACTTACAGCCTTTACAGCTTAAACATAAATCTAAAACCTCCAACAGATTTTCATCATCAAACCTATTTGCTTTTGCTGAATTCGTAATGGTTTCTCTCAGCATATTGGCACGCGCTCGAGTGGTATGTTTTTCATCTCGAGTTGCCATATAACTTGGACACATTGTACCGCCACTTTTCTCTGTTTTTCTACAATCGCCAGATCCGTTGCACATTTCTGCTGCGCGAAGGATTCCGTTATGTTCCGAAAAATCAAAATAAGTTTCAGGCATTGGTGTCTCCTGCCCTGCTGTATATCGCAGACTTGTATCCATAGGAGGCGTATTCACGATTTTCCCCGGATTAAAAACACCCCACGGATCCCAAGCTTTTTTTATTTGAACAAATAATTCATAAATTTCATCTCCCAACATTAGCGGAATAAACTCTCCGCGAAGCCTTCCATCGCCATGTTCTCCACTCAACGAACCTTTGTATTTTTTAACCAAATGGGCAATATCGGTTGCAATAGTTCTAAAAAGTGCAGTTCCTTCTTTGGTTTTTAAATCTATAATCGGACGAAGATGCAATTCACCCGTAGCTGCATGTGCATAATGCACACAGTTTAGATTTCTCTCTTTTAAGATTGCATTAAAATCTTCAATAAAATCAGGCAAATCATTTACATCGACCGCTGTGTCTTCAATTACGGCAACTGCTTTGGCATCACCCGGAATATTAGACAATAATCCCAATCCTGCTTTTCTTAATGCCCAGACTTTATTGGTGTCTTCGCCATAAACAATCGGGAAATGATATCCAAGATTTTTAGAACGCATCAAAGCTTCCATTTCTCTGGCAATGCTGTCAATTTCTTCTTGTGAATCTCTTAAAAATTCGACTGCCAAAATAGCCTGCGGATCGCCTTTCACAAAAAAACGATTCTTGCTTTGTTCTATATTTTCTTTGGTGCATTCCAGAATATAATGGTCAATCAGCTCCACACTATCTGGATTAAATTTCAATGCTTCAATGTTGGCTTTTAAAGATTCGTGAATGCTTTCAAAATGAACGCAAACCAAAGCAGAATAGGGTTTTAAAGCATCAACCAGATTTAATTTTATAGCTGTAGAAAAAAATAGTGTTCCTTCAGATCCTGCAATTAGTTTACAGAAATTGAACTTTTCATCAGCATCATTAAACGGACTGCTGTCTGCCAGTAAATCTAGCGCATATCCTGTATTTCTTCTCGGAATTGATTTCTTAGGAAAATTGGCTTCAAATAAATTTCGGTTATATTCAGACGATAATATCTCTTTAGCTTGCAGATAAATTGCTTGTTCCAGTTCGCTTACAACATTAATTCCGTTACATTTATCTTCAAATTCGGCATTAGTCAAAGAACCAAAAACAACTTCATTTCCATCTGCCAGAAAACCTTTTATTTCGAGTACATGTTCGCGGGTTGATCCATAAACAACAGATCTTGCTCCACAGGCATTATTTCCTACCATTCCGCCAATCATACAGCGATTGCTGGTAGAAGTTTCTGGTCCAAAAAAAAGTTTATATGGTTTTAAATGAAGATTCAGTTCATCACGAATAACTCCTGGTTCTACCCAAACTGATTTTTCTTCCTGATTTACCGAAATAATTTTGGTAAACTCTTGCGAAATATCAACCACAATTCCGTTTCCAACCACTTGTCCAGCCAGCGAAGTTCCAGCGGCACGAGGAATTATACTGCTATTGTTTTCTTTTGCAAAAGCAATAATTTTCTGGATATCTTCTTTCGATTTCGGAACAGCTACTGCCAAAGGCATTTCTTTGTAAGCACTTGCATCTGTTGCGTAAAGCAGACGCATGGTATGATCGTAAAATAATTTGCCCTCTAATTCCTTTTCTAAACCTGCAAGTTTAGCAGAAATCTTTGGAAGGATATTATTATTCATTTTTAATTATTATTTAATAGTGTTTTAACACATAGAAACATAGATTTTATCTTTAAAAAAGGTAATAAAAAAGAAACTCGTTTCTTAACACATAGCTATGTGCATTCATGTTAAGTGAAACGTCTTTCTCACAAAATAAAAATCTATGTTTCTATGTGTTAAAAAAAATCTATAATTCGCTTAATGCAATGTCTAATAACTCAACCATTTCATCAGCATTTTGTTTATTAAATGGCATTGGCGGTTTTATTTTTAAAACATTATGGAGAGGCCCATCAGTACTTAATAGATAACCTTTGGCTTTCAGTTTTTCGACTACAATATCTATTTCAGGAATAGCTGGTTCCATGGTAGTTCTATCTTTTACCATTTCTGCTCCAATAAATAATCCATGTCCTCGAACATCACTGATAATAGGATATTTAGCCATTAGACCTTTTAGTCCGTTCATCAAATAATTTCCAGTTTCTAGAGCATGCTGTTGCATTTCTTCCTCCTGAATTACCTCTAAAACAGCCAATCCTGTAGCCATAGAAACAGGATTACCGCCAAAAGTATTGAAGTATTCCAAGCCATTATTAAAAGCTTCTGCAATCTCTTCGGTTACAATTACAGCTGCAAGCGGATGCCCGTTTCCAATTGGTTTTCCTAAGACAACAATATCTGGCACTACATTTTGCAATTCGAAGCCCCAGAAATGATCTCCAATTCTTCCAAAACCAACCTGAACTTCATCTGCAATACAAACTCCTCCTGCTGCACGAACGTAGTCGTAAACTGTTTTTAAATAATTTTCTGGCAACGGAATCTGACCTCCAACTCCCAATAAAGTTTCACAGATGAAAACTGCTGGCGCTTTATCTTCTTTCTTTAAGTTTTCGATAATTCGCTGTACATCTTCAGCATATTTTTCTCCTGCTGCTGCATCTCCATATTTATAAGGACCACGATACAAATCTGGATTAATAGCTTTATGTATCCACGGCATTTGGCCAGAACCTCCTTTGCTGTCAAATTTATACGGACTCATTTCCATTGCTACGGTCGAAGTTCCGTGATAAGCATGATCCAATACAATAATATCTTTCTGTTTGGTAAAATGACGGCTCATACGAATAGCCAAATCATTGGCCTCGCTTCCAGAGTTTACAAAATAGCAAACACTTAGTTTTTCGGGTAAAGTTGCTGTTAGTTTTTCTGCATAATCGGTTATGGCATCATTTAAATATCTTGTATTTGTATTTAAAGTCGCTATTTGATGCTGCATTTTTCTTACTACAACTGGATGGCAATGTCCAACATGCGAAGGATTATTTACACAATCAACAAAAGTTCTTCCTTTGTCATCGTATAAATATTGCAAAGCTCCTTTTACGATTTTAAGTTTGTCTTTGTAGCCAATGCTTAAATTTCTTCCTATTTTTTGTTTTCTAACTTCAAGAAGCTCTGAGTAATCATTAGTATTGATTACTCCGTCAAAACCGCATGCTTTTCTAAATGCATCTTGTGCTTTTATAGGGTTTATTTTTATCAGTTTGTACAACAAATCCCAAGCTGGTTTTTCGGTTACAAAATGATGTTCGTTGTTACTATCAAGCGATGCGTTATAAGCAGATTGTGTCACACTGATGCAAAGTCTTCCTGCAATGAGATAATACAATAGATCTAATTCCTGTTCTGTAAGCGCATACGAATTATGATATCCTTCAACAATTTTTGCTGCTACAGCCAACGGATCTTCTACATCAAGCATCGCATACACACAGGCAATAGCCAAATTGTTGATTAAAGCCGTATATACCATGTCGCCAAAATCAATCAAACCGCTAATACGATTGTCTTTTACCAAAACATTATAATCGTTGGCGTCATTATGAATATAGGCATGTCTTAGTCGGTGCAATTTTGGCAATACTTCGGTATCAAACTGCAATAAAAAATAACCCGCTATACGTCTTCTTTCGTGATTTAGAATATACTTTAGGTTATCTCCTGCTTCACTCGCACGGCTAATATCCCAAGTATAATTGCGATGCATTGCTGGATGAGAAAAATTCTCAAGCTCAGCGTCCATATTGCCTAAAAATGAACCTAAACTGTAATGCAGTTCGCTATTCTTATTTTTTTCGTCTACCCAAAAAATGCCTTCTAAAAAGTTTAGAATTCTAATATAATAGATTTGAGAATCTGTTACAATCTGAGTCAGTTCTTCTCCTTTTCTATTCAGGCAGAAATGCTGAAAACAATCAGAAATATCACTTTTGGCAAGATGTCTCATGATGGCAGCCTGCGCTTCTAAAAATGGAAAGGAATGGCTCTCATTTGATACTTTTAGAATGTACTTTTCATTTTTATCATCAGATAAAAGAAAATTCAATTCATCATATCCATTTAATGCCTTTACGGTTACATTTAATCCGTAATGTTCTTTTACTAAATCCTGAATAACTGTTTCTGAAAAAGTCATTGTATTCAATTAAATTGTTTTTTCTTTTTTTTTTAGCCACGAATTACACGAATTTGCACTAATTTCTTTTCGCTTTCCTGCAAGGTCTTTTTTCAGACCTTGTAGGTATTTTAAAGGATTCTACGATATTTTCGCGTCATACTTAAATACCTACAAGGTTTTAAAAACCTTGCAGGAAGATTTGCTATTCGTGGCAAACTTTTATCTCCAAATAACAGCTTGAGCTGGTTCTAATGGATTTTTTCCCACTAATATTTTACTTCCTGCAGGAATTGGCAGATTTACCGTTTCATTGGTATAATTTACACCAACATAAAAACCATCGCGCCATTCTACATAAACGCCTTTTGGCAAATCTTGAATAACAACTTTTGCACGTTCATAAACGGTTCTTACTATTTGTCTTTCCAGATTTCCATCTTTACTTTCAGCACCGATATAGGTAACTGTTCCTTTTCCAAGTTTTCTGGTAATCGCAGCCGCTTTGCCTTTGTAAAACTGATCTGCATACGAAGCCAAAACTTCAGTTCCTTGTTTCGGATTTAAAACATCTGCCCAAACGTTCCATTTATAGGTATTATTTCCTGCAGTTATTGTTCCGTTTACATCTTCAACCAGCATATCAAAAAACTCAACGTCTGCTCCGATTAAAGGTACGATTGGTCCGCTCCAGTTAGCTTCGAAGAAATGACCATTTTTATCTTTCTGTCCTGTACGGCACGAAAGAATTAAATTTCCGCCGTTTTCAACATATTTCGTCCATTTGTCTACCAGTTTCTGGTCAACCAATTGATACGCTGGCGCAACGATAAATGGATAAGCAGAAAAATCGCTTTCTTCTGTAATAAAATCCATTGGTGCACCAGTTGATTTTACTGCTGAAGTATACGTATTTCTATGTCTCCAAGTACTCCAAAATTCAGTTTGTTTTTGGTTTTCTAAATCCCATAGATTCTCGTGGCTCCATAAAAATCCTGTTTTTCTCTTCGCTATTTCTTGCGGAATAACTGCTTTTGGGTTGTATTCTTTACGAAGCAATTTCATGTCTTCAATAGATTGTACAAACTCTTTTCCTCCCGTGGTTAAAGTTACTCCGTCTGTACCCACAATTCCATCATGATACATCTCGCTGCTTCCAAGCGGATGTCTGTATCTGTACGTACAAGTAAAAGAACAGCCACCGCCAAAAGCCTGAGAAATCCACATGTGAACTGTTCCTGGTAATAACTGCGGATTTATGCTTGCCCAGTTTACTTGTCCCGGCTGCATTTCCATTACTCCCGTAATGCCATTTATAGATCTGTAATAATCATTGGCTTCCGAAATTTTGTTTGGATGTCCCATTCTGAAATTTTGTCCCCCTAATTGATTTCTTCCGCTTACAGGATACATGGTATAGGTTGCAAAATCCATTTTATCAGTTCTTCTTGGATCTGCGCCGTAAACCACATTGGTGTAATTTGTCGTAATCCATTGTTTTGGATCGATATGCTTTCTGAGTATTTCAGCTTGTAAATTCAAATATTCTGCTTGAGAATCTGCTGTGTATCGTTTAAAATCTAAAATAGCATGCGGACTCAATTTATCTTCAAAGTAAATCTCTGCATTTGGAATCGCAATCTGTTCAAAATTATTGTATCTAATGCTCCAGAAACTAGCCACCCACTCCGCATTTAATTTTTCGATTGTTCCATATTTTACTTTAAGCCATTTCTGAAATCCTTTTTGTGCTGATGGACTAAAATCGTCTGGCGCTCCTGGTTCGTTATCAACCTGCCAGCCAATAACGTTTTTATTATTGCCGTATCTTTTTCCAAGTTCAGTAACAATTTTAGCAACAAATTCTCTGTATTTTTCATTAGACACAGACTGGTTGGCTCTGTTACCGTGTTCTCTTCTTCGTCCGCTTGCATCTACCAGATAGATTTCAGGATACTTTTCTCCCATCCACGCTGGTGGAGTTGGCGTTGGCGTACACATGATTACTTTCAAACCTTGTTTTTCGGCAATTGCCAGTGCGTCATCCAGCCATTTAAAATCATACTTTCCTTCTTCAGGTTCCATAAAAGTCCACGCGAATTCAGCAAAGTGCGTAAACTCAAAACCTAATTTTTTAATATTTTTTAAATCGCGCTCCCATTGTTCTCTTGGCCATTGCTCTGGATAATAATATACTCCAATCTGCATTAAATCTGGTTTGGAGAAAAATCGCTGCGGATCTTTATTCTCTGTAGTTGTACTTTTCTTGCTTTGGGCAAAAACAGGCATTGAATGGCAGCCTGCAATAAGCAATCCTGCCGTTATTATTCTTGTGAAAGATATATTGTGGTTAAACATAGTTAGTTATTGTTTTTTATTAAGTTAAATTAAACACAAAGAGACATAGTTTTCATTTCTAAAAAAGATAGATGAAAGAAACTAGTTTCTAACACATAGCTATGTTTACTTTGGAAAAGTGAAACGTCTTTTAACGTTCCTATTACAATTCTACCGATCTATGTTCCTATGTGTTTAAATCAAGGCTTTTTTCTATTTATCCTCTAAAAGTAGCATTAAATAATGTGAAGCCGACCAGCTGAAGTTAAATGCTTCTAATCCTTTTCCGGTTACGGGCTGATAGTTTTCTCTTATGGTAGTACCTTTATCCAAAGCACCTTCTGCATTATGCATCAGTTTATGCGCCAGTTCATTTGCTTCTTTTGCATACCCGTATTTTTCTAATCCGTTGATGCCAAAATAACTTTGGTCAAGCCAAATAGGTCCTCTCCAATATCCGCCTTCTGGTTTAAACTTTGGATGATTGGCAGCCAATGTTGGCAAAGGAACAAAAGTGTTCAGACTAGCTGGATCAATCATATTGTTTTTTGCTGATTTAGCTTGTTCTGCAGTAGCTACTTCTGCCCAAATCGGACAATATCCTTCGCATCCCATTGCTTTTATCAATGTCTTGCCGTCAATTGTCGTGTCATAAAACCAGCCTGTCGCTTCATCCCAAAATTGCTTTTGAATTTTCACTTTTAATGCATCACTTTCGTCTTTCCATTTTTTTGCTTCATCAGTTAATTTTAAAACAGTTGCCATTTTATTTAGAAAGTTTTTCTCAGCAAATAAAAATGAATTTAAATCAACGCTTTCCTGATCTAACGAATACGCTTTCTCTCCATTTTTAAGGATTTTACTATCATCAAAACGTACGGCATTGTCCATCCCGCTTTCCCATTTTGCTGCAATCACAGTTCCATCAGTTGAGCCAAATTCGCATAATCCGTCTTGGTCGTGATCTCGTTCTTTGTACCACCAGTTATGATATAATTTAAGCTTTGGGTAAAACTCTTTTATGAAATTGACATCTTTCGTTTTTTCATAAATCTTCCAAATTGCCCAAGCTGCAAGCGGTGCTTTTGTATTTCTATAATTGTTTTCTTCAAGAAGATTATTTCTGTAAATGCAATCCGGAATAAAACCATTTGGATCCTGATAATCGAACAAAGCGCGCATTTGATTTTTAGCTAATTCGGTATCATAATTAGCCACTGCAACAGCATGTTTCCAACTGTCCCAAGCCCAAAAACCGTGAAACCACTCATAATTATAACTCGGAAAAAGACCTCCATGTTTTAATCCTTCCGCTGCGATTCTTGTATTGTTTTGTAAAGTAAGAACCAATTTTGCAGTAAAATCTGAATAGATCTGGTCTTTGTAAATGTCTTTCTTTTTGGCAATTAATTGTGCCAATTGATTCTCTTTTTCTTTTTGTGTGTTGTTTAACAGTGTAGTAAATACCATTTTTTGTATTGTTTCATTTTCTGTTTTCCAAGAATATTGTGGAAAAATAAAACTCTGAGAAACTATAATTTCTTTGGTTTCGTTTGGTTTTAAAACCAGTTTTTCTGTCTGTGCTCTGTATCCTTGTTTGGTAATTTCAAATTCAGGATTCGATTTTAGAAACTGAATATATCCTACAGCAGTGCTTTTTGTAGAAACAATTTTTAAAGTGTTTTTCTCATTAGACAATTGTAAATCATCTAAAAAAAGAGACGCATTATAAGAAGGAAAAATAGTGATTGATTTTGTGCTTTTGTTTGTAATACTTGTTTTTTGCAAAGCCGAATGGCCTGATAAAAACACCAATTGCTGTTTTACTTCTAATTTGTCATTTTTAAACTGCTGTTCTAAATTGCTGTTGAAACTGTTTTGAGCAACCAATGAACTTTTCCAGTTGATTACTTCCTGTTTGTTTTCATCTTTTAGTTCAAGCGAAACAAATGATGGACTTAACCAAACTCCATTTTGTTCCGTCATCAAAAAAGGTCCTGAAAATCCTGCTTGAACATTTGAACCTTCTAAAAATCCAAATGCAAACCAAGCTCCTTTATCAGAGAACGCCAATGGTTTTCTGTCGGTTGCGTTTGCCGGATTTCCTTTATAATTGATGCTGTTTTTAGCAGATTCTAAGTTTGGAAAGCTTTTTTGAGACCAACCTGATTGTATTAGAAAGAGGGATGAAAGAATAAAAAGTATTTTCTTTTTGCTCATGTTGTGTCGTTTTTTGTGTTGTGTTGTTATATAGCTATAGGTCAGCCCATTTTACTGAGAAGACCAATATATTTAGATAAAAAGAATAGCCAAGAAATATAGGCTATTCTTTTTAAATATTTAAATCATTTTGAGAATTAATTCGTTTGTAATTCAGTCAATGGAATTGGATAAAAGTTATTCTTAGCAGCATCAAAACCAGTACGTCCAACAGCATCAAGCGCTTCTTTGGTTTTACCCCAACGGCGCAAATCGTAAAAACGGAAATTTTCAAGAGGAAACTCTAAAATTCTTTCGTGCTCAATTTGTGCTTTTACCTGATCTGCAGTTGTCCCAGTCATTGCCGGCATATCTGCTCTAGCACGAACTTTGTTGATGTACGGAATAGCTTCTCCAGGTCGACCTAATTCATTTAAAGCTTCAGCTTGCATTAGCAATACATTTGAATAACGCATTAAAGGAATATTGATTGCTGTAAATTCCTGATCCATTTTTTCCTGTGTGCTTGGAATAAATTTGCGATATACTGGTTTGTCTGTATCTCCAAATTTATCGTCGTATGTTGTTCCTAATACTAATGGATTGTCAGCATCATTAAAGTAAGGATCTTTGAAGAAAATTGTACTGTAAAGACGTGAATCATAGTTTCCTGTGGTTGCAATTTTTCCTTCTTTCTTAAACTCATTTACCAACATTGCACTCGGAAGAATTTCATCCCATCCGCCAAGTTCAGCAGCTGCCATCCAGTAATGAAGTGCATTACGATAAAAAGCGCCATTTGCTGTAGTTTCTGAGAATTGAAGTTCGAAGATAGATTCTCTAGTGTTTTTGGTAGTTCCGTCAAACATAGAAACATAATCTTTAACCAAGTCGTATCCTTGCACTTTATTAAACGCTGTAAGTGCTTCGTTTAAATAGGTTTGTTTTTGAGCTGTTTCTTCATAAGCTCTTGTCAAATACGCAAATCCTAAATAACTATTGGCAGCACCGCTAGTTGCACGTCCTGTTTTATCTGAAGATTGTTTTGCAGGCAAAATGTCAGCTACAGCTTTAAATTCGCTAATAATAAAATCCCAAACTTCTGCACGGCTTGACAATGGAATGTTTAGATCGCTTTCTTTTGTAACATATTTATTTCTAATGAAAATTTGATTCCAGTTCAGTATCAATTTCATGTGATAATAAGCACGCAAAAAACGAGCTTCTGCTTCAATTTGCTTACGATCTTCATCGGTGATTTTTGCAGCTGGCACTTGTGGCAGTTTATCAATAACTTGGTTGGCATTACTAATTCCTCTGTAGTTAATTCTCCAATAAGTAGTAAACTGGCTATTTCCGTTTGTATAAGTAAATGTAGAAAGTTCTACCCAATTTTGATAGTTTAGGGCATCACTTCCTAATTCGTTTATATCTTCACGATAAGCCTCTACAGGCCATTTTACTTCGGCAAAAGCCCATTCATCTACAGCGCATTCTAATTGGGAATAAGTCGCTGCCAAAGCAGATTCGGCATCAGCTTTACTTCTCCAAAAATTCTCTGATGTAAGTTCATCAGGAGATTGTTGATCCAAATAGTCATCACAGCTAGCTAGAGTGAATAAACCAATAGAGGATAATATTAAAAATATCTTTTTCATGATAATGTCTTATTAAATAGAATTAAAATATAAACTGAACACCCGAAACAAATGATCTCGTAAATGGATAAACAAAGCGGTCAACGCCTGTATCAATTACTTTGCTTCTTGAGAATTCAGGATCGATACCCGAATAATTTGTAATGGTAAACAAGTTTTCGGCACTTACATAAAATCTAATTTTATCGATTTTTGCTTTACCTAACATACTACTCGGAATAGTATATCCAAATTGCAATTGGCGCATTCTAATAAAATCTCCGCTTTCAAGAAAACGATCTGATTCACGGCTGTTTCCGTTAGGGTCTTGCAATACCGCACGCGGTATGTTACTGTGATTTTCTGGTGTCCATGAATTTAATGTTGAAGCCAGCATATTGGTACCAGAATTCATAGATTCGTAAAAATATCTATTCCCGTTATATAATTTATTACCCCATCCGCTTCCAATCAAAGTAGAAAAGTCAAACCCTTTGTAGCTTGCTCCCAAACTTAAATTCACTTCAAGCTTTGGCAATCCAGTTCCTGCATAAGCTTTATCATTTTCATCAATAGCACCGTCTCCGTTTAAGTCTTTAAAGCGAATATCTCCTGGTTGAGCATTTGGCTGCAGTAAAACACCATCTTTGTTATGTGCAGCAACTTCTTCTGCTGATTGGAAAATACCGTCTGTTTTGTATAAATAGAACCCGCTAATTGGACTACCTACACGAGCTTGAGTTGGAAAATGTTCGTCTCCAAACTTTAATCCTTCTCCATAAATAGTTTGTCCGTCATTTGCTAGTTCCTCTACTCTATTTTTAAGTGTAGTTAGGTTCAACCCAGCATTGTATTTGAATTCATTAATGTTATCGCTATAATTCACTTCAAATTCAAATCCGCTGTTGCTGATTTTTCCAACATTCAATACAGGATCATCAATTCCGGCAGAAGGAGCCAGTTTTTTTGTAATCAATAAATTGTCTGTTACATTATGATAGTAGTTCATCGAACCACTAATTTTTCCTTTTAAAAGCGTATAATCTATACCAATATTTTTAGAATCTGTAGTTTCCCATTGCAGATTTCTATTCTCTAAGGCAGTTGCAATACTTCCTGGCCAAGGATTGCTCCCTATTCCTTGCACATATCCATTTCCTAACGAATTGCCAGTTTTAATCAAAGTGTTGGCAGAGTAATATCCTAAAGCGGCTTCGTTACCCAATTGCCCCCAACTTGCACGCAATTTTAAAGTAGAAAGAATCATATCTTTCGGAAAGAAATCTTCTTGCTCAATTTTCCATCCTAAAGCAATAGATGGGAATGTTCCCCAACGGCTGTCTTGTCCAAACTTAGATGAACCATCTTTTCTAACTGTCACTTGCAGTAAGTAACGATCATTATAAGAATAGTTTAACCTGCTGAAGAAAGAAACTCTGTTGTATTTAAATTTTGAACCATCTGCAGAGTAAGTTCCTCCTTTTCCTGCTCCAATTGTTTCAAAACCTGGATCAAGGAATCCTGATGGACGGTCAATTGAAACTAGTTGTCCGTTTTCTACAGTATAATCTGTTGTTTTACCTTCAGCGCTAACTTGATTCCAGTTTGATGCCTGACTATTGAAAGTATTACCAAGCATTAACCCAAATACATGTTTCCCGAAAGTTTTATCTATTGTAATAATATTATCCAATATATCTTCGGTCCAAGTAGTTCTCAATTCTGTCTGCATTGGATAAAGATGTACTTCTTTTGGATTTGCAATGTATGGCGGAAAATGAGCCGTTTGCTGGTTATTTTTTACACGGTAAGAATAAGCCAATTTATATTTTAACCATGGTGCAATATTTGCTGTTGCCGCAATATTTGCTGTCAAATCTTGACCGACATCGTTACTTTTTCTAAAATGTTCTTCAGCAACAGGATTTGTTCCTGCTGGCAAACCATTTTTATCTGCCAATCCGTAGCCATATTCCTGCGTTTCATCATAAACAGGAACTAGGGGAGCCATTGTGTAAACTTCTTTTAACTGAAAATTAGGCAATGCATTTTGTGATCCTATATAGGCCATTTTTCCGTCGAAATCAAAAATAGATTTTTTGAAACTAACTCTAGCACTAGCTGTTTGCTGCCCAAAGTCATTATCAATTACAATACCTTTTTGTTTTACGTAATTACCATATAAAGCAAACTTAAAATCACCTTGCCTTCCCTGAATTCCTAAACCATAATTTTGAGTAAATCCAGAACGGAACACTTCGTCTTGCCAATCTGTATTGACAGTAGATGGCTCTGTTATGTATGCAGGAAGCGGTTTTGGAGAAGTTGCATATTTATTGTATTCGTCATACATTCTTTTATGAACAGTACGATATCCGTCAGCATCTAACATATCTAATGTTTTTGATGGATTTGTAACACTTAAAAAAGAACTAAAATCTACTTTTACACCTTCTTTCTTACCATTTTTAGTAGTTACAATAATAACACCATTTGCCGCAACAGAGCCGTAAATTGCAGCCGCTGCACCATCTTTAAGAACCTCCATCGATTCTATATTTGTTGGGTTTATGGTATTAATAGATCCCTGAAAACCGTCAATGATATATAGTGGTTCTGTTGCTCCAAAGGTATTTACTCCACGTATTTTTACACTTACAGATGCACCAGCAACACCACCGCTTTTTTGCACGTTAACCCCTGCAACCAAACCTTGAAGCGCTTCAGCTGGGTTTGTTGTCGCTCTGGTTTCGAGACTTTCTTTTTTAACAGTAGAAATGGCTCCCGTTACGTTGCTTTTTTTCTGCGAACCGTAACCAATAATAACCACTTCATTCAGTTTATTGGTTTCTTCTTCCATGGCCACGTTAAGCTGCGTACGATTATTTATCTGTTCGCTTTTTGCAGTAAATCCCATGTAAGAAAAAACGATAACTGGATTTGTCAAATCTGACGGATATTCTAAAGTATAATTTCCGTCGAAATCTGTTGATGCATTAAACTTTGAATCTTTGATAGAAACACTTACGCCTGGCAGCGGATTATTTTTATCATCGGTAACTTTTCCTGAAACATTTTTTTGGGTCTGCGCAAAAATCATGCTTGGCAACCACAGGCATAACAGTAAAGGAATAAAACTTATCCTCCTAACTAGTCTTGTTTTCATTTTAGGTTTGGTTTTTGTTAATAATTAGTATTCTTCTTTTAGTTTTGATTTTAGTTTTTTTTGATTTATAAATACATAATTGGTCTGATGATGTGCAAAACATCACCAGACAAAATGTGGTATTAATTGTTGGGTAGACTTTTTAAATCAAGCTTTAAATTTCTTTAGCTTATAAGTCAAATTTTATTCCTTGCGCTAATGGCAAATTTGTAGTATAGTTGATCGTATTGGTTTGTCTTCTCATGTAAATTTTCCAGGCATCCGATCCAGATTCTCGTCCGCCACCGGTTTCTTTTTCTCCACCAAAAGCACCTCCAATTTCGGCACCAGAAGTTCCAATGTTTACATTTGCAATTCCGCAGTCAGAGCCTGTAACTGATAAAAATAGTTCAGCCTCCCTTAAATTATTTGTCATAATTGCAGAAGACAGTCCTTGCGCTACATTATTCTGCATTTCGATAGCATTTTCAACCGTTCCTGAATATTTTAAAAGATACAAAACAGGTGCAAAAGTTTCATGCTGCACTATTTCAAAAGAATTGTGAGCCTCTGCAATTGCAGGTTTTACATAACAGCCACTTTCATATCCATCACCTGAAAGTACACCGCCATCAACCAAAATTTTGCCTCCTTGCTCTACAACTTTTTTTAAAGCATCATTATACAATTCAACTGCCTGCTTGTCTATAAGAGGGCCAACATGATTATTTTCATCTAGTGGGTTCCCGATCCGCAATTGTTTATATGCTGCAACCAAAGCATCTTTTACTTTGTCATAAATACTTTCGTGAATAATCAAGCGTCGTGTAGAAGTGCATCTTTGTCCGGCAGTACCAACTGCGCCAAAAACAGCGCCTATGATTGTCATTTTCAAATCTGCATCTGGCGTTACAATAATTGCATTATTGCCTCCTAGTTCTAACAATGATTTCCCTAAACGTCCTGCAACTACCTGCGCAACTATTTTACCCATTCGAGTAGAACCAGTAGCAGAAATTAAAGGAATACGTTTATCATTGGTTAACAATTCTCCTATTTTGTAATCACCGTTAATTAAACAAGAAATTCCTTCAGGCAAATTATTCTCTTTTATCACTTCGGCCATTATATTTTGACATGCCACTGCACAAAGAGGTGTTTTTTCAGATGGTTTCCAAACGCAAACATCTCCACAAATCCATGCCAAAGCTGCGTTCCAAGCCCAAACCGCTACCGGAAAATTAAATGCCGAAATAATGCCAACAATTCCCAAAGGATGATACTGCTCGTACATACGGTGCCCAGGTCTTTCAGAATGCATCGTTAATCCATGCAACTGACGTGAAAGTCCAACAGCAAAATCACAGATATCGATCATTTCCTGAACCTCACCGTAACCTTCTTGCAATGATTTACCCATTTCGTACGAAACCAGTTTTCCTAATGCTTTCTTGTTTTTACGTAATTTTTCTCCAAACTGGCGTACAATTTCGCCACGCTGTGGAGCAGGCATCAATCTGAATTCTCTAAAAGCAGCATGAGCTGAAGCCATCACTTTTTCATAATCTGCTTCTGTTGCGGTTTTTACTTTACCAATTTGCTTCCCATCAACAGGAGAATAGCTTTCTAAAATTTCTCCGCTAGAAAAATTATTCTGTCCAGTAGAAGTTCCGTCATTGATTTCCTTTATATTTAATTCTTTTAAAGCTTCTTGTATTGTAAATTCTAATTCTTCAATTACCATCATGAATTTTTTAATCTTGTTTATGTCAAGGCGTATTTTTGGTTAAAACTGACTTCCTATAAAGTCTTTTGCAACTTTACATCCGTGCTTTCAAAAATCTTATCTGCCGATGATGCTACAAAACCTTGGTATAATTCGCCATTTGCCATTGGATAACGAAGAGCAAATTCATAATAACAAGATGGCACTTTTAGTGTTCCTTCTTTAAATTCTAAATTATACAAATCTGCTAATGTGCTAGACTGTTCTAATAATTGTTCTGGATTTCCTTTAATTTTCCCGCCAGATGCATTAAGTTCCCATCCGTTAGCTTCCAAAAAGTTATTTAATTCTTCTAATGTCTGAAAGCCTTTTAAAGCATTCGTATTTATAGTGAAATGATTTGCTCTAAAACCATAAACGTACATCCATGCCGCATATTCAGATTCTTCTAGCAAAGATTTGTAAACGGCTTGTGAATTTCCGTTCCAAATTGCTCCGTTCAAAACCAAGTTTGGATCATTGAATGCGTTCTGATCACAGTTGTCTAAAAGTTGCTTAACTGTTGTCTGCAATTGGTCAGAACATTTTTCCAATTCCAATTCAGAAATAAAAATTCTTGGGGCATCTTTATCAAGAGCATTTTCATAATGCTTTGCATATAATTTTTTACTTTCAAAATTATATTCCCCTTTTGCCTGATAACCAACATTTAAAAAAGCTTTTTCTAATACATCGATATTGACACGTTTATCATTAAAAGTACGAATTGCAATATGGTCATTTTTTATTTCTTCGCCTTTTTCCTCTAGTAGTTCATGTATTTTTAAAGCAGATGGGGTAATATCTATATATTGCTCCCAAAGTTTTGTAAGTAGTTGATTTTTATCCATCTTTAAGTTTGTTAAAATAGTGTTAGTATGACACAAACATATACATAAAGATGTTATTATAACAGTTATTAGATTCGATTATTAATAATTAGACATTTTCAACAGATTTTTATGTAATTTTGACACTTAAAAAACTAGTTTTACAATTAGAATTGTCAAAATTATAGAATACATAAATCAACATTGTTAATGGCAAAGCTTAATAAGAACGAAAATACTGATTATTTGGACCGAGAAATCATCCAGAAACTCAGTGAAAATGGAAGAATCGCATTTTCTGATTTGGCTAAAGAATTAAATATTTCTAATTCGCTGGTGCATCTAAGAGTTAAAAAATTGCAAGAGGCAGGAGTAATTAATAGTTTTTCTGTAAAACTAAATCCAAAAGAACTTGGCTTTGAAACTATTACCTATACAGGAATTGTTACTAAAGAGGCTCATTTTTCGTACTCAATCGCAGAAAAACTAAAGGAAATACCAGAAGTAATAGAATGTCATTGGGTTTCTGGAAAGTATGCTTTGTTTATAAAAATAGTAGCCGCAAATAATGAAGAGCTTCGTAAAATTTTATACGAACAAGTGCATCAGATTGAAGGCGTAGGAAGCACCGATTCATTTTTCTCTTTTGGTTCTGCTTTTGAGAAAAATCTTCCTATTTAAAATATTTGATATTCCAACCGGTCTACCCAAAATATAAAAAGTGGTACATTTTGATGATACAGTAAAATGATACATTTGAACCAAAATCATTAAAGCATATCAAAATAAATGAACACTCAAATTAGACACGACTGGAAAAAAGAAGAAATTCAAGCAATCTACGATCAGCCACTTTTAGAATTGGTTTATCAGGCTGCTACTGTACATAGAGAGTTTCATAAACCTTCAGAAATACAGGTTAGCACATTACTTTCTATAAAAACAGGTGGCTGTCCAGAAGATTGTTCTTACTGCGGACAAGCAGCACGTTATCATACCGATATCAAAGTGCAAGCGCTTCTTCCGACAGAAAAAGTACTAGAACATGCGCAAAAAGCAAAAGACGGTGGTTCTTCTCGTTTTTGTATGGCTGCCGCTTGGCGCGAAGTTCGAGATAACAAAGATTTTGATCGTGTTATTGAAATGGTAAAAGGCGTAAATGATCTTGGTTTGGAAGTATGCTGCACATTGGGAATGCTTACAGAAGAGCAAGCCATTCGTCTTCAGGAAGCAGGTTTGTATGCTTATAACCACAATTTGGATACTTCTGAAAGCTATTATGATGAAATAATCAGCACACGTAAATTTGATCAACGTCTTGACACTATCAATAACGTCAGAAAAGCTGGAATCACGGTTTGTTCGGGCGGAATTATTGGTCTTGGAGAATCTAATGCAGATAGAGTTTCTATGCTGTTAACCTTAGCAACAATGCCTGTTCATCCTGAATCTGTTCCTGTAAATGCCTTGGCAAGAGTAAAAGGAACGCCTTTAGAAAACAATCCGAAAGTGCCTATTTGGGATATGGTTCGAATGATAGCTACAGCGCGTATTGTTATGCCTGCTTCTATTGTTCGTTTAAGTGCGGGACGCATTGAAATGACCGAAGAAGAACAAGCTTGGTGTTTTATGGCTGGTGCCAATTCTATTTTTACAGGAGAACGCGAAACTTTATTAGTAACACCAAACCCTGGGTTATCTGAAGACATGCAAATGTTTCAAAATCTTGGACTTAAACCTTTGGTAAAAGAAAACAAAAGTGCTTGTTCGATAGTCTAAAACAAATTTTTATCACCCTTTATAGCCCGTAAAACTGTACAATTTTGAAAGCTTTCAAAATTGTACAGTTTTTTTTGATAAAGAACTTTTCTTTTGCTGCGCAAATGTCTCTGATTTTGCGCCACCTCATCTTCATCTTAAAAAACGTAAACTTCTAAAAAGTCTCCGACTTTAAAACTAAGTCTAATGCAAGTTATATAATTTTATTGATTCCTATGTTTTAAGAAGTAATCGTAAAAAGTCGGAGACTTTTATAACGTTTACAATTACTATAACAAAAAAAATTGCGCAAAGTCAGAGACATTTGCGCAGCTTTTCATAAGGAACTCTTCGGAGAGCGGGTTAGAATTTCAAAATCTCATATCGCTAACTTTGAAACACTACCCACTACCAACATTCACCATCTGATACATTAGCTACCATCTCTAATTTTAACTACAACCTAGTTTTTATTTTTTAACCCAAAAAAATCAGGAAATATAATTAGAAGAAATATATAAGTAATTATTAAAAAAGCGCTGATTAAAAAATAATTTAATCCTAAATTTTCCCTGCCTTTTTTATATAACTCTAAAAGGATTTGATGTTTATTGTTAAAAACTAAGATGAAATAATTTGTTAGAAAAAAGAATAAAAAACCACAAACTATACTTAAATATCTATTTTTCAAATAGAATTCATGAAAAATATTAATATCAACATTGAACAATGTTATTAATATGAAACAAATTAAAAAATAATTTAAAACATTAATGGCTGTTAATACAATTAGAGACAGTATAATTGAAATATAACCTTCATTATTTTGTGCTTTACTTATTTTCATAAATAAGCTAATCCAAATTTTATAATACATTCTTAATCATTTTATTTTTTTATTTTTTTTTTTAATCTTGTGACATAGAATATAATCCCCCGCTCCGCAAAGTGTTCTTCACTAGCGCTGCGCAAATGTCTCCGACTTTGCGCTTTTTTATGCAACAGTCCATTAAACCGTTCACTTCTAAAAGTCTCCGACTTTATTCAAAAGTACTAATAAAGATTATCACGAAAAACAGATTTTAAATTCAAAACATCTACAATTGGGTTATCTGCTTTTTCTATATTTAACAATCCTTGATCATTAATATAATTGCTTGCACTAGAATAAATATATTCTGATGCACGATTCACATAACCTGCTCTTACAGGATTTAAATGTATATAATCCAGTTTAGACCACATAAATTTATTGCTGTAAATTTCTTCCGCGTGATTTCCGTACTGCCAAAATTGATAAACTTTGTTTCTAGTATGTTTTTCTGCAGCAAGTTTAAATCTTTCCAGCATCCACTCTCTTCTGCTTTCTGGACTATTTTGTATTTTGTCTAGGATAGTTTTTGCTGTAAACTTTTTAAAATCTCTTATTAAATCCGAAAGCTTTCCGTCTTCCGACTGCACAATCATATGAACGTGATTACTCATTATGACATAACCATACAAAATCATTCCTTTGTTTTTAATGCAGTAATCTAAACATTCAATTATAACATCCCTATAACTCTGACGTGTAAAAACATCAATCCAGTCTACAATTGTCGGTGTGATAAAATGCGGCAGTTTTTGATCTCTAATTACATAACCTTCTTTCATTTTTTTCTTTTCGGACAAAAATATAGGATTTAACTTATTATTTAATATAAAGTAAAAAGAAAAAAATCAGGAGACTTTTAGCGGGTTTTTGTTTTTTTAGAAATAAAAAAATTGCGCAAAGTCAGAGACATTTGCGCAGCTTTTCATAAGGAACTCTTCAGAGAGCTGGGGGGACATTTGCGCAGCTTTTCATAAGGAACTCTTCGGAGAGCGGGGGGTTTTTATTTTGATTAATAATTTTAAAGTACTTTTTATAGTTAAAGCTATATTTATTTCATACTCGTTACCATTGTCTATATTTCAATATTAAAAAATATTCCAAGTAAAATAGACAGAATAAAATATAATATAAAAATTAAGACTACCAGTGATGCAGTTTTTTCTTTAGAAATTTTATAATTAAATTTCTTAAAAAGAAATACAAGCACTACATACAATAATATTAAGACTAATACTTCAATTAAATAAGGATAAATATATTCTTTTAAAAATTCCATAATTATTTTTTTAATTTTAAAACAAACTTTTAATTGACTTCCACAGACCTTGCCAACTTGTAGGTCCAACACTGTATCTTGAACCTCCAGCTTGACCCGCTGGAGTTTTCATCTCTTTCATCATTGCGCCATTTTGAATATGTTGAACTCCATAAATTATCGCATATTGATTATTTTTCCCAATAGTGTTTTTTAATGCATCACCTGCCACACCTGTCAATCCTCCAATACTTGTATAAGACCCTAATACACCAACAGCATCTTTTTGCTTACTACTTAAACTACCAAAAATAGAATTTAGTCCTGCAAAATTACCTAAAATAGATGTACCTGCCTTAGTTGCTTTTGTTGTATAATCAGCTGTTTTATTAATCTTATCAACATTATATATACCATCACTTGATTTATTATAATTTGACACAGCGTTAGTCCATTGACCTAATGCAGAAGACGCATCTCCTGATTTAGCATCTCTTGTAGTTGCTTTTCCTGCATTTACAGAAACATTTCCATCACCGTCTTTACTAATACTTCCCGAAGATTGTGTTACCGTAGATCCTTTTGAAACATTCCCATCAGCATCGACAGTGTTCGTAATTGACGATGTAGAATAACTCACATTAACACTACCATCATCACCATAAGTAGTGGTTGTATTCGTAGTTGTCTGTGTTATATGAGTTACGTTACTTTTATCTACATATGAAGATATAACGGAAACTTTATCTTTGATTGGATCTCTTGTGTCTGCACCATCTGGGTCAGTCCAAAAAACAGGGTTATTGTCAAAGGCTGTATATGGAGATTGACTATGATGACTAACAGGATCAACCTGTAACATTCTACCCAATGTAGGGTCATATTGTCTTAAGCCAAAATCGTATACCCCAAGCCCCAGCTCATCTTGGAGCTCCTTGTCTTGAAACTTATACTTATTCACTGTCGGCAGATAATCATTATATCCTTTGTGCTTCAATCCAAAAGGATAATAATTATTCTCTTCAATAATTTCAAGAACCTGCGTTGTCGGGTTTTTAGCGTAGCTTACTCGAACGTTTCCTAAATGGTCTTTGTACTGGAAAACATACGAAAGCGCTCCTGCCGTATTCTTTACATATCCTTCTGCCGTTGGGAAAAACTCCAGAACATTGTCTTTGTACTGGTAACCACCTAAATAATTAGTTACAGCAGTAACAGTGCCTTCGTTAACTTGTTTTTCTAGTTTTTGTCCAGACGCATTGTAAAAGTATTCAATACTTCCCGTTGTTCCAAATGTTATTTTCTTTGGCAGGTTTAAATGATTGTAAGTGATGCTGGTAATATTTTTGTTTTTATCGGTAATCATATTTCCGTTATCATCATAACTGTAATCATCACCAGTTTTACTTACATCATTAAATCCGCTGCTGTTATTAGAATTATCTTCAACTTTAGACAATTGGTTTGAATTTGTTGGATAAGTATAAAACAAATCGTCTATATCAAGATTACCCACTTGAGGGTCATAATCTCCTTTACGGCTTAGCGTCTTAATATTTCCGTTTTTGTCGTAAGACAGATTCTCGTCATAGGCACTTGTAGTCAAACCGTTCTTTTCATAAACGGCATTTGTAAGGCGGTTTAAATTATCATATTTATAGCCGTAGGCTCTTTCGTTTAAGTCTGAAGCCGTTTTCCAAAATGTTTCTGAGATGTTTCCATTATAAAGCGCTTTTACATCTGAAATATCAGTCTGTGTGGTTTCATAATTGATCTTGAAAGCAAATAAATCTACTGGATCTGTATCCTGCTGCAGATTGCCTGTTTTATTAATCTCTTTGAGCCAGCCTCTAATATTATACTGGTAATCTACTTTCTGAAGCGGGTTTCCAACGCTATTCCCAGTTTTCTTACTTACAAGCTGTCCTAAAGCATCGTAGGTATTGTCAGCCAGTAGTTCTACTGTTCCGCCGTTTACTTGATGTGTATGAGTTAATAGTCGATCCTGAGACGAATACGTAAACTCCTCTCTTACCACAATCTCTGGATTGCCAGAAGTTCTCTTGTGTTTTGTTACTGTATAGAGTGTTTTTCCAGTAAAATCTAGCTTGCTTTCACTAGAAGTGTAGCCTCCCAGATAATTCTGAAGATACTGTTTTACCGGTTTTGCCTTATCATCATAAAATATTGTACTAGTTTCACCTGCTGTTGAAGAGGCTGTAGTCACAGCTCTTATCCAGCTTCCAGAAGCCATACCTTTTACATTTTCTAAAATAGGTTGCCCTTCTACTGAAGTCGGAAGCGCTTGTGCGTTTGGAAATGCATAATCGTCATAATAATTAACTGTTAAAAGCTTAAAGCTTGTCGGTGCTATAACATTGCTATAATATGCTTCGATTCCGTCAATTGTTCCTGAAGTCTGCTTTGTTTCAAATAAAACCGTCGCTACATTTTGTGCATCCTGCAGAGATTTTCGTGTCGCTGCATTTGAAGTCTGGCTGCTCCATCCTGTATATACTGGCCTATTAAAAGCATCATATTTTGTTATAATCCATCCTAAGGCACTCTCATCTTTAAAAGGAGAATATGCAGGTCCGGTAGCAACTGGCCTGTCTAATTTGTCATAAACGATAAACTCCCATTGCTTGCCTGGAAGTTTTTTCTCTACCAGACGATTTTTACTGTCGTATTTGTATTGGTAGCACAAGCCGTTTAAAACATTGAAATCTATAGTGCCTTCTACTTTTGGAGGAATTACATACGTTAGGTTTCCGTAAACATCATATACATAGTAAGTATCGTGCTTGTCTCCTGCGTTGTAGGTTCGCTTTAATACAATCTGCCCTTCTTTATTTTTAAACTCAACGGTAGAACCCGCCCCCTCAGCAGGACTGGCCGATGTGTTTTCATCATAGGTAATATTTTTAAACAATTGGTTCTCTTGGTAATAATGTCCTTCATCTAAAAGAGAAATATCATAGAGCCCAGATCCAGCAGCCCAAGTAGTTGAAGCTTTATACAGTTTTACTTCGTTTTCTGTATTGCTCTGATATTCCATTTTTATTTCATGACCGTTGCCCATTGCCCATGAGTTTCCTGGGCTCGCCTGTTTTAAGACTCTATTTAGCGGAGAAGGTTCCAGTTCTTTGTTTGAATACGGATTGGAAGTATTATCATATTTCTCTGTATTATAAAAAGTACCAGTATTATCCTTCGCATTAGTTTCAAATGCCATATTTGTTGAAGATGCCTCATATGGCAGATAATCCTCAACCTGTCTGCCAAGTCCATCATAGCCAATATGAGTGATAATATCTTTCCCAAATGAAGATTGTCTGTTGGCAATTTTTTGAACAGGTCTTCCTAACCCATCAAAATAAGTTATACTGGTTTGAGCCTGCTGTAAAGATGGAGATTCTATCGCAGTTAAAGTTCGTTCTTTATAAGTTTTATTAATAATATAATTATAATCTGATGGTGCCACTATATTAGAGCAGTCAGGGCTGCTACCAGAAATTTGAGGACAATTATCTGTACCGTTTCGCACATAATTACCACTTGGCGCTGAGCATTGTTGAATAAAATTAGAGGGATCTCCTAAACCATCTGAATCATTGTCAGCATACCATTTTGTGTTAGGGTTTAAGCTTGCATCTGCATCATTACAATCACTGCCGTCAGTTACATATCCTGCAGGCTTAACACTATAATAAACACTTACTGAAGCATTTCCAAAAGAGTCACCATCTGCATCCTGATAGAAAGTCTGCGGAGCTATATTAGTTATGTTTCCAGTCGAATCATTAAAATCGGCATTATTATTTACATAACCTGAAGGTTTAACACTGTAATAGACACTAACATTTGGATTACCGAATCCATCGCCATCTGCATCCTGATAAAAATATTGTGGAGCTATATTAGTTATGTTTCCAGTCGAATCATTAAAATCGGCATTATTATTTACATAACCTGAAGGTTTAACACTGTAATAGACACTAACATTTGGATTACCAAACCCATCACCATCTGCATCTTGATAAAAATATTGTGGAGCAATATTGGTTATGTTTATGGTACTGTCATCATAATCGTCAGCCTGTCTGACATAACCATTAGGCTGTGAACAGGCGTTTACTGTAACTCCTGCATTTCCATAACCGTCTCCATCCGCATCTCTATACCATACAGTATTGGGATTTACAGACACATCACTATCATTACAATCGGAATTATTAGACACATAGTTTTCCGGCTTGTAGCTATAATAAACAGAAATAGCTGGATTACCGTAACCATCACCGTCTAAATCTTGATAAAAGTATTGTGGTGCAACATTGACAATATTTGGTGTGCTGTCATCAAAATCACCAGCCTGTCTAATATAACCGTTTGGCTGAGTACAGCTCGCAGTTGTAATTCCGCCATTTCCATATCCATCAGCATCATTATCTCGATACCAGACAGTATCCGGATTTACAGATACATCATTATCATTACAATCAAATCTATTGGCTATATTATAAACATATCCTCCAGGCTGCAAACAAGATGTTACCGTAGCGTTATAATTTCCATATCCATCTCCGTCAGCATCGCGATACCATACACGATTTGGATTAATCTCTGCGTACATGTCATTACAATCCAAATTATTAGTTACATATCCCGCTGGCATGTAACTGTAATAAATGGCAACGCCTGGATCACCATATCCATCTCCATCAGCATCACGATAAAAATATTGCGGCAGAATATTGGTAATATTTGGATTAGAATCGTCAAAATCCGATGTATTAAGTACATAACCTGTAGGAGCATAACAACTTATTGTAGTCAACGCAGCAATTCCATATCCATCACCATCGGCATCACGATACCAAATTGTGTTAGGATTGATATCATCACGGTAATCATTACAATCCAAATTATTAGTAACATAACCCGCTGGACTTACACTATAATACACTGTCGTCGCTGGATCACCATAACCGTCATGATCTTTATCCTGAGAATAGTATTGTGGCTGAATATTGGTAATATTGCCTGTACTATCGTCATAATCTGCAAAATTAAGAACATAACCAGGAGGGCCAACACATTTTTGTATACTAATCAAGTCATTACCATAACCATCGCCATCTGCATCCTGATACCACCTAGTGTTTGGATTAATCCATCCTGCAGAATCGTTACAATCTGAGCTATTGCCTACATAACCAGAAGGCATGTAACTATAATACACTGCAGCTGATGGATTGCCAAAACTGTCTCCATCGGCATCCTGATAAAAATATTGCGGTGCAACATTAGTGATATTGCCTGTAGAATCATTATAATCAGATGCATTCCGAACATAACCGGTTGGTTGGACACATTGGGTTAGTATTACATTAGCATCTCCATACCCGTCAAAATCTGCATCTCTGTACCATATTGTATTAGGGTTGATAGTTGCATCATTATCATTACAGTCCGTATTATTTGTAATGTAATATATGCTCGGTCTTACACTATACAGACGTCCCTGAGTACTACCAAATGAATCGCGGTCCTGATCGAGATAATACATAACTGGAGGGATATTCGTGATATAAGCATCATTATCGTTCAAATCAGAATTATTAGCCACATAGCCTTCTGGCTGGTTAACACTTTTAATAGGCTGGTATTCTAGTCCCTTTTCACCGTATCCATCTCCATCAAAATCCATATACCAATATGTTGCAATCCCTCCTCCTCCAGATCCTGCCATAGTAGTCATGCCAGATTTTGCATCTTGTCCAAAGCAAAAGTTTACGAGCACAAATAAAATAGTAGAAAATATTATTTTTTTCATGAATATTTATTTTTTGTAATTATATATATTCTCGGAAAGTAAATTACCATCCTTATCTTTAACAAATTTTAGTCTCATCTCATCATCATATTCATAATATGAAGTCATCCCTTTTACGTCAGTAATACTTGTTACACCAATTAAAGGATCATAAGTATAGGTTGATACAAAAGCATTTGGCAATGAAACTTTAAGGTCATTCAGATCTTTTCTTAATAATTGTTCTTTACAATTCTCTGACCTGCAGTTATCATTATCTGCATCCGAACGTGCTTGAAGGTTGGCTATAGTTTGTGGAGAAATAGCTGAATATGCAATATTTTCAATCTTTGCAATTGGTTGTGTTTTATTATATCCCCAAATAATAGATACTGGAGCTCCTCCGTCTGGAGTGTATTGCAAAACATTACCTTTTTCATCATAAAGGTCATATATGACCTTTATGTCAAGATTTAAATCTATTTCTGATGAACCTTTATTAGCATAAACAGTTTTGGGAAGAAGTAAATTATTTGTAGAAACACTCTTATCATAATTTGTCAATTGCTCAGTTATTTTAGTACCGCCTTTAAGCACTTGTGTATTCAAAGGAATTCCAATCATGTTGGCTGCCTTCAATTCATTTATAAAAGGTCTGCCTGAGACTTGGGCATCTTGTGCATAAAAATATTTGGTTTCCATAGTTTCTCCAATTGAATTTGTTGTCGTTTGAGAAGAAAGCTGAAGATGCAGAGGATTATTATAATTGAAATTTGTTATACTAACAACCTTTCCTGTCAAATTGTTTGATGAATTATAAAAATAACTGGTTTTTTCAGATGCCTTTTGGTAGTACCATAAGAGAGGTACACTAAATCCAACGGGTTCAATACTTTGTAAAACCTCTATACCTCCATCAAGAAAGTAAGGGCAAAGTGGGGTAAAAGGGTCTGAAGGGTTTTCACGAATATTTGTTGTTGAATTGCGAAACATCTTAAAACCAACATAAAAAGAAGTATTAGAAGCATCTTCAAAATATGTGTTTTTTTCTTCTTCAACTATATAATTAGCTATTCCAATTGTTTTGTATACTTTTTTTGAGAGAACCTTTCCTCTTTTCCATGTTGTAGAAATTTGCACCGCAGGACTGCCCAGAGGAATTTCATCTCCTCCTATAGTAAATTCATATTGCGTATAACCATTATTGCTTTGGTTTTTGGTGTCAATCTGTTTTTCTTTTACATATCTATAAACAACAGAATTACCTTCTATGCCAAACCTTGAATTTGAAGATATACTATAGGTACGCTGATAATTTAGTCCCGGTGCGCATAGTGCCCCTTCAACCTCACATGTATAGTAATTATAATTACTAAAACTCTTTGTTGAAAATGTAGAGGTCATTTCATTGATAAGTTTCCCACTAGTGTGAGTTGCATTTGTTAGGTCGGAATAATCATATTCTTTTTTTAAGATTAACGAATTATCGCTATCATAATTTTCAATATTTTTAATTCTTAATCCTGCACCTAAAACATTTTTAGGAGTAAGATCTTTGTTTACATATTTAAGCTGTAGATTATTAATACTGTAGTACTGTCCATACACTTCAACTTCAATTGTGCCAGAATTTGGCAAGAAAAGCGATTCATTATATGCCTGCCCTACCAATCTTCCTGAATCATAAACTATATTTGACCCCGAAATTACTCTCACTCTTGCATAATGATATTTGAGTAAAGTAGGATTATCGCCTTGTGGCTTAACTAGCGTAAATGTCAGAAGCGCCGAAGCATCAACTGCTGTATAAGGAATCGAAACATAATTAACGCAATCTGCTGGATCTGTATTCAGACAGATTGTGCCATCATCAGGACCTGGCCCTTCTTTTACCGGTACTGTACCTCCTGTACCTTGTATTACACTGCTATTTACAATTACAGGAACATATTGGTTTAAAACATCAGGTCCATAAAATTGATTGTTCTCATAATTAAATCTGGTCCAGCCTTTTGTGCGATAGTGTATTTCTTTTAAAATTCCTGCTTGTATATACAATGTGCTAACAGAACGATCTGCTTTACCCACTTCAGTTGGATAAGGTGCAGAAAGATAGTGTTTTGGAATTAGGTCCTGATTATTAGTCAATCCGTTATTATAACCATAATAATCCTGTCCTTTTGATATTTTGCTAGGTACTGAAACGGTCGAATAAACAAATTCCGATTCATTACTTCCAAATAGATTCAATACACGATCCAGTTTTAATCTTTTATCATTGTATGTACTGCCTCCCGCGTTGAAATAAGAATATTCAAATGTATATCCTTTTAAATTTTCAAATCCTTCAGGTGTCATCTGCTGAATTTCAATTTTACTTAAATAGCTATTTGCATCTCCATTAAATAGATCTTGTCTGCCAAGATTCTTTGTAAACAAAATTCTGGATTTGCCCTCATTAAAACTGATTTCTTTTATTTTTTTTAAGAATGTTTCCGTATTGCTCTTTTCGTCAACTACTGCACCTATCTGGCTTGTATTAATTGGAGTAGTACATGTCGAACCATACGTAGTTTTATTTGTTATGTCAACTTTTTGAGAAAAACTTTTATCATTTAAAACACCATCGCTTTGATAAACAAAACTTATTTTATTATTTGACGGTGTTTTAATTTCATCAACATACCAAGCGCTAATGTAGTAATCGCTATGAGTCATAGCTCTTACAGAGTTTTCAGTTGTATTAAGAGTGTAAATATTACCCTGCTTATCCGTTATTTTAAACTTTAAATTTGATCTATCTGGTCCAACAAGCTCTACTTTAAAAGCATCAGGCGGAACTGTAACAACCTCATTATTTACAAAATTCTTAATGTAAAAACTTCCATTTACAGTTGGTGATGAAAAAACATACATATCCTTAACCCTTGACTTATCAAGGTCTGGAGAAATCGAAGCAATTGCTTCATGCTTATAAGGATGAAGTTTAAAATAATTAATAATACCGTCATCATCTGGGATTTCGTCAACATAGGCATTATTCTCATCAATATCATCTCTTGGACTCAATACTACCTGTGCACCAACATTTAGATTCCAACCTAGACCAACCCAAGTAGATTCTTGAGTAACTTTTATTCCAGAAGCATGATAATCCAAACTAATTGGCATTTTAAAATCTCTCGTATCAATAGTGTATAAGGGGATGGAAATGCCTGGAACACCAGTAGACATATCAACGGGATATTCACCATATTTTAAAAAGGCTGCCGCTTCTGGAGATTTTGGAACGAAATCTGGAGTTGGAGAACTATTTTCAGTTTGTGCATTGAGTTTTAAAGAGAAAATAATCAGTAGCATGAAATATGATGCTAAATTAAGTCTTTCTGCTTTTTTGTTAGGTTTTAAATGCTTCATTTTTATTTACCCGTTATTCTTTTAATTACTTTAACCGATTCGGTTTTAACATCAGTTTTAATAACAATAATGTAGACCCCTTCTGCATACCTGCTTAAGTCTACTGGAACTGTTCTACTTGAGATTGCAAAACTCTGCAATGTGCGTCCTAAGATATCAACCACACTTGCTGTTCCTTGTTTATAATCATAGCCGATAATGACATTTGTATATGTTGACACCGGATTAGGAATAGCTTCTATACTTGCTTTGATTTTTTCTACTTTTGCTTTATCCTTTAACTTAACAACCCAAAAATCATTAGATCCAATATTAGAATTTTTATCTTTTGAAGAACCTGAATTTGAAGTCCCAGCCATAAGGTATCCGCCGTCTCTGGTTTCAATCAGTTTACGAAGGATGTCTTCGCCACCGCTTCCGACGCTTTTATTCCATACTTCATCACCTTCTCCACTGATTTTTAAAGCTATGTAATCGTTTATGCCGTCTTTTTCTTTGGCAACCATTCCGACTGCTTTCGATACTAAACTCCCTCCTCCCGATTTAGGACGTGAGTTGCGTGCATGTCCTCCAATTAAGTAAGTGTTATCATCATTTTCAACTAATGAGGTTAAAATATCAACTTTACCAAAATCAAAAGTCTTACTCCATACTACTCCTCCTTCTTTATCCAATTTAAGAACCCAGTAATCTGTTCCATTGGCAACAATTCCACCTTCCGTTGTCAATGCATTTGAGCTATTTGAGTTTCCCCCAAGAATATATCCTTCATCTTTGGTCTGATGAATTACATAAGGTTGGTCATCACCATCTCCGCCATAAGTTTTCTGCCACTGAATTACTCCTGTATCATTTATTTTCAAAACCCAATAATCGCCAACACCTTTATTTGTTTCTGTTTTATCACCCGAAACAGGAGAATTAGAATATCCTGCAAGAATATAACCATCATCCAAAGTCTGTTCCATACTTCTTAAAACATCAGAATATTGGCCTCCATAAGTTTTTTGCCATTGTAAAACACCTTCCTTGTCTAATTTGACAACCCAGTAATCCATGCTTCCTCTGCACTTTTCAGATTTAGAATATATATCTACCGCAAAAGAGGTTTCGTCTAGTTTTGAAGTTGAAATCGAATTTGGGCTTGAACTTGAAGATCCTCCAAGAATGTAACCGCCGTCTCTTGTCTGAAAAGCACATAGCAATTCATCCTGGCTATTTCCACCTATAGTTCGCTGCCATTGTTCGTTTCCTGCTGCATTTAGTTTTACGACCCAGAAATCTGCAAGGCCTTTACAGTGGTCTTTTTTCTGAAAGCCCTTTGAAGAACTAGAAGTTCCGGCAAGAATAAATCCTCCGTCTCTAGTGTTTTTAATGCTTTGAAGAAAATCAAAGCCAGAGCCTCCAATACTTTTTTGCCAATCCAACTCTCCATTTTCTTTCATCTTCCAGACCCAAAAATCTAAGTCTCCATGATTATCATCATCCTTATTGCCAGTTTTATTTGAAAGCGAACTTCCAGCTAAAATGAAACCATAATCAGCTGTTGGTTGAGCATCAAAAAGATAATCAGCATGTGTGCCTCCATATGACTTTTCCCAAAGAATATCTTGAGAATAAGCAATAAAAGGCAATGAAAAAAGTAGCAGTAGGTAAAGTATCCGCATATGCATTTTTTTTATAAATTTGAGGTTGTTACTATAATGCGGGCGAAAATAATTCAATAAAATAACTTTTTATTACGTCTTTCCGTAAAGATTTAACCTTTGTTTAATTTTTAACAGTTTAACAATAGTAAAAAAAACTCTTTCTTTATATCTATCAGTTACAAATACAAATATAAAGCATTGAAATACAATATCTTAAACAAAACAAAGAGATAGATAGTTTCATAAAAATTTATACAAAAAAAATATAAATTCTTCAACATTTTTTCTAGTTTTAAATTGAAAGATGAAATTGCAATTCTATTTCAAATCTTTATTGGTAATTTTACGAAGAAGAAAGAAAGAAAGAAAGAAAGAAAGAAAGAAAGAAGCCAAAAACATGTATAAAAAAGCCCTTCAACCATTAATAGATAATTCTACAGTAATTCTAATTATGGGTACTATGGCGGGTGAACAATCTATTGCCAAGCAAGAATATTATGCAAACCGAGGAAACCTTTTCTGGAAAATTCTGTTTGCTATTTTTGAAGAAGAATTTAGCACTTCTTATGAAGATCGGAAAGCACTGGTCAAAAAATATAACATTGGTCTTTGGAATGTTTTACAAAGCTGTAAAAGAGAAGGAAGCAGCGATGCTTCTATTACGGAAGAAACAATAAACGATTTTGAAAGTCTGCATGAACAGTTTCCAAATATCAAATATGTCTTTTTTGAAAGCAAAGCCGCAGCAAAATATTTTCAGAAACATACTTTGCCACAAGAAGGAATAACATATATGACTCTTCCCTCTACAAGCGGACTAAATGCGGGTTTATCAACGGCAGAAAAAAAGATGCAATGGAAAGCCGTATCACAAATAGCACTTTCAAAAAAAATACAAAAGTAATTATCTATTTCTCATAATGTAAAAAAGTATTTCTTCTTCTAATTCTCTCGACAGATTTTCAAATTTCATTCTGCGTCGGAAATTTTTTTCACTTCTACCTTTATAAAGTTCTGTTTTAGCTGTACTTATACAATACGCATCACAAATAACTTTAAATTTTTCGTCGAGTATGTACAATTCTTTCATCGAGTCAAAGTATGCTGCAAACTTCACATTATACAATTCGTCAGGAATAGCGGCCATAGGTTTAGGTGTATTTAAATTAATACTATAATTTACCTTAAAGGTTCATAATACAAATACTTAATTTTAAGCACTTAGAGTTTCAATTCGATCTTATCTCTACACATATCAAAAGACGGTGTCGATAAGGTTATTTAAAATTAAAATGAAAAACTTTAATCTTTTTGTTTGAACCACTTGAAATGGTTTCAGTTTATAATCTGAAACCAGAAATTATAAAATGAACCCTGAGCCGTTAAAATGAAACATGCCTAATTTTAGATGTTTTTACATCATATATGCAAATCTGTACCTCATCATTGTTGGTTAGCATTTTGCAGTAAGCAGCACATTGCTATCCGATAATAAATAAGGAGATGTTTTAACCTTATTTACAAACTTGCATTATAATTCAGATATGTCAACAATGCTTCAACTGATTTTTGAAAGCCCTTTTTATGATTTTTTTGAAACTTTAAGTCTTAAAATTGTTAATTAACACAATAAATATAAAAACACGTAATACTACTTATAGTAATATTCCTATATATTAAATAAATTTACATCCCTTTTAATTACAAGCCACAATCATCAAAATATCTTTAATTCTGTTTTTAATGATGGTGCCAAAAATGAGTTTGTTAATTGATTAAAATTCTATCGAATGCCAAAAACAGTTTTATAAGAAGAAAAAATGTTATTATTTATTTTTCATTTCATATGTGCTACTAGAAAATAGTACTGCATACAAAAGCAATAAACTACCCCAAAAATGCTCGAAAAAAAATCTATAGTAATTGGATGTGACGATATCGCCATACTGACTATGATATTAAGTGCAATATCAATAGTGTCGGATTATACATTTTCGACAGTTTCAGTTTCACGAGGAGTCGATTTAAAAAACACCATAAACTCTTTAAATCCCGATCTGGTGATTTTAGGATTCAAACAAAACAAGCTTGTTTTAAACGATACTAATTTCAGTTCTGATAAAAGAGATATTCCAATCTTATATCTGACTCAAAATTATGAATGCGAATCTTTATGCTGGTCAAAACAAAACATTGTTTTCACTTATCCCTATAATCAGATTCAGAATACCGATTTTTTAATCTATAGAATACGCTCTATTTTTCTCTTGAAAAAAACAGAATCACAAAATATGCCTGTCTCATCATTTGCTGAAGCGGCAATTCAGAAAAATGATTCTGATAAACTGAGCCATTATGTAATGGAATTGGATCAAAAGGTTGAAGTTCTCTTAAAAATAAAAGAACGTATTTCTTATCTCTACCCCAATGTTGATGACGCAACGAGAATTGAACTAATGTCTATTGTAAATTCTATTAAAACCGTTGCAAACGATAATAAACTTTGGGATGATTTTAAAATCTATTTTGAACAGTCAAATCCAAATTTTCTTCTGGCTCTTGCCAAAAAACATCCTTCTTTAAGTTCTAGAGATTTAAAATACTGCTGCTACATTAAAATGAATATGAGTAACAATGATATTACCAATCTTCTTGGCATCAATCAAGATAGTGTTCGAACTCATAAATATCGTTTAAAAAAGAAACTTACGCTTAAAAAAGAAGATGATATCATTTCATACTTAAGAACGGTTTCTTAAAATATCTTTCTTCATTTTCCCTTTCAAAAATTTGTATGCTTTCTTTTACCTCAGCATTACAAAAAACAATCTCATACTTTCATTTTTCTTTTCCATTCTCTTTTTTATTTCTGCAAATCTTATACTTATTCTGAAAATATTTCGACAACTATAACCATAATTTTTAGGGCTTTAAACAGCCATCTGCAACAAAGTATAGACAAAAAAAACTTTGTCTACATTTTGTCTATAAAAAACAGACAATCTCTTCTGGTTTTGTCTACAAAAAGTGCATTGCAAATTTTTCGTACAAATCTAATTCTCAGCTACTTTTACAAGTACCAATAGCTAATTTTCTAGTTATGGCACTTCATTAATTCAAAGAGTTAAATGCAATGATCAATCAGGCACTTCAATTTACGAATAAATTACTGGGACAGTTTTTAAAAAACCGTTTTGGTCTGACCGAAGACAAAACCGTCTTGAATTATCTCATTGAACCAAGCGGAACTTTGCCAAAAGCAAATCAGAACAAAGTGGTTTTGTCTCTTATAAATATTGAAAAAGAAACCAATCAGCCGTTTTATATTAGAAACCAGAAGTTAGAAAGCGGTAATTATTCGAATTTTAATCCAACGGAAAGATATAATATAGACTTGCTCATAAGCAGCAATTTTGAGGATTACACCGAATCTTTAAAATTTTTGGATGCCATAATTGTCTTCTTTCAGATCAACAATTATATAGATGCTTCATCCTCCTCTTCTATTCCAGATGGTTTGAGCAGATTAGAATTCGAATACGAAAAGATCTCTTACCATCAGATGCATAGTTTGTGGACGGCAATGGCCGCAAAATATCAGCCTTCGATTATCTATAAAATGAAACTGATAAAAGTTCAGGCGCACGAAACTATGGAAATCATACCGTCTGTAAAAAACACCAGTAATAACATTGTCAAATGATACAGAGTAATTACATAAAGATTTTTAGCATTGCCGCCTATCATACTTTTTTTGATAACGGCAAATGCAATTGTCTCCACTTTATACCGAATCATAAGACTGACAAAACATTAAAAAAATTCGGATTCAGAATGAATTCCGCTTCAAACGGATTCGATTTATATTCTAACACAAAAGCTTCGCTATCAGAATTATTAGATTATATTTCCAAAACTTCACAGCAAGATTATTTTGAGTTTGATATCAAATGCAGTAATCCAAATTTTATTCTCTTTACCACATTACCAATCAATTGGATTGGGGCTATTACATATTCGAGTCAAGATCCTAAAAACTTAAACAATAACGGTAAAATACTATTGAACCAAACTTTAGAAAACAAACCGGTTTCTTCTCATTTTGGCCATTTAAAAATTTATTTCGAAGATATACTAACCGCCAATTCTCCACTTTTTGAAATAAACTTTACTGCAAGAGCCACGCAATGGCAATATTATTTTATCAATAAAAATGCTGTACAGCTCAATAATCCTTCAATTACCAAAAAAGAAAACATACAATTTGACGGCCCTCAAAATGTGACGATTCAAACTGGAGAATCGGCATTATTGTTTACTTCCAATAAAACCTATATCACGCTTAGCGAAAAACCTAAATACAAATTTAATTTGGTAAGCAGTTCAGCATCTGCAAATCAGAATAATACAAAGCCCAAAGTAATTATAAAAGGACTTCCGTGTCCAGATGTGTCCCGAGTAGGAATTATCGAAAATAGCGACCAAAATGAAGTCGCATCACCAATGTATATCTATTTATAAAAAACTATTAAAAATGAACACTAAAAACTAAAATCAATGAATTTATCTACCATTCAAACTCCTGGTGTTTACATTCAAGAATTAAATGCTTTTCCTAATTCAGTTGTTGGAGTTGCTACGGCTATACCAGCATTTATAGGGTACACACCACAGGCCGCATACGAAGGAAAATCGTATACGAATGTGCCAGTAAAAATCACATCTTTTGCTGATTTTCAGGCTTTTTTCTGTTTGCCGGATCCACCTGCGCCAGCAAGTCCATCTAAGCAATACAGTCCTGAATACTATCTGGTCGCAGAAAAGAGTCAGCCCCTAAAGGGAGACTACATGCTAATTGCGGGAACGTATTATTCAATTGTTCCAGATCCTAACACGGTTTATTATTTATACAATAGCGTAAGGCTGTTCTATGAAAATGGCGGTGGAGATGCTTATATTGTTTCTGTTGGTTCTTATGGCCCTCAATCGCAAAAAGCAGGAACTCCTGGCATTCCGGTTGTAAATCCAAATGTACAGCTGAATGATTTGACAAAAGGTCTTTCTCTATTGTTAAATGAGCAGGAACCAACCATGTACATTTGTCCCGAAGCTACTTTGTTAAGCGTAGAAAACAATGGAACTCTAATGCAGTCCATGCTTCTTCAAGCTACACAAATGCAAACTGCAATGTGCTTGTTTGACATTATTGGCGGTGACGCTCCAGATCCTATTTTGTATACGGAGGATATTACCAATTTTAGAATGAATACAGGTTCTATGGGGTTAAACTACGGAATGGCGTATTATCCTTTTGTAGGAACTACCATAATGCAAACTTCTGACATTGATTATACTAATTTGTTTGGAGGAGATTTGAAACAGCTAGAAGCAGTTCTTAATCCGCCAAGTGCTCCTAACCCAGCCGCTGCATCAATTATTGCCAATATTCAAAGTCCATCAAGCACTTTGACTGTAACACAAAATCATAATGCATTGCTTATTGCCAGTCAAACTTACTCTCTGATGATTAAGCATATTTTGGCCGATGCCAATATTCTTCCGCCAAGTGGAGGTATGGCAGGAGTTATTACGACTGTAGATAATGCTGTTGGTCCATGGGAAGCTCCTGCAAACACTTCTTTTGTTGGCGTATCATCATTACCCATTTCTCTTTCTGAAAGCCAGCAAGCCAATTTAAACGTTGATGCCGTTTCTGGTAAATCGATTAACGCCATTAGAACATTTAATGGTCTAGGCATTTTAATCTGGGGATCAAGAACGCTAGACGGAAACAGCCAAGATTGGAGATATATTCCGGTGAGAAGAACCATGATCTTCTTAGAGCAATCTTGTAAACTGGCAGCTCAGGCTTATGTATTCCAGCCTAATGATAAAAACACTTGGGAAGCTGTAATCTCTATGATCAGCAGTTTTCTTAGTTCGATCTGGAAACAAGGAGGTTTACAGGGAGCTAGTGCTTCTGAAGCCTTTTCTGTAGCCTGCGGATTAGGTTCGACAATGACTGCAGATGACCTATTAAATGGTTTTATGAATGTAACTGTAAAAGTCGCGGTAGTTCACCCTGCCGAATTTATCGTTCTGACATTTCAACAGCAAATGGCGACTTCTAGTTAACAGAATAAAGACTCTTATAAATCACGCAATTTTTAATTTAAAAATAAAATATTATGCCAACAGATGACGGAAGCGTACAAGGCGCAACGTGGCCCATGCCAAAGTTTAGATTCGAAGTAGATCTTGGAACAGAATTGACAAAAGTAGCTTTTCAGGAAGTTACAGGAATGGATGTCGAAAATCAAATTATAGAATATCGCAAAAGTAACAGTCCTCTTTTTTCTGTAGAAAAAATGCCTGGCATTACCAAATATGGAAACGTAACGATGAAACGTGGAATTTTTGTAAACGATAATACTTTTTGGGATTGGCATCAGCAAGTCGTAATGAATACGATTAAAAGAAGAACGGTTCTTATAAAGTTATTAGACGAAAAAGGTGGTGTTACCATGCAATGGACTTTAAACAATGCGTGGCCAACCAAAATTACCAGCACCGATTTAAAATCTGACGGTAACGAGGTTGCAGTAGATACTATAGAAATTGCACACGAACAACTGATCATTAAAAATGGCGGTAAGTAATGATTATCCTGTAAGCTTTTATTTTACACTCTCTTTTGCGGGTGTAGATGCGGCTTTCAAAGAGGTATCAGGAATTTCTAAAGAACTAAGCGTAGAAGAAATTGTTTGCGGAGGCGAAAATAGATTTAAATATCGCCTCCCAACCATTTCTAACAGTCAGAACTTAGTGCTTAAAAGAGCTATGGTACCTGCAGGATCTCAGTTGGTTAATTGGTGCGCCAACTGCATCGATCAAGGATTATCAAACCCAATACAGCCCAAAAATGTGATCTTGAAATTGCTCAATGCCTCTGGTGTGGTTTGCATGCAATGGACTTTTAACAATGCTTATCCAGTAAAATATTCTGTTTCTGACTTAAACTCTCAGGAAAGCAACATTGCAATAGAATCTATTGAACTGGCTTACACCTATTTTGACATTTCTAAGGATACCAAATTTAATAAACTTTTTACGTAGACCCTTATGCCAATCGAAATTAGAGAACTCATTATCAAAACGGAAATAGTAACAACGAATGCAAAAAATTCGGCTCTGACTAAAGAAAGAGAATTATCCATTTTAAGAAAACAGCTGCTGGAAGAATGTAAAAGATTAATTGCAGAGAAAAATCAGGAGAATAGTTATAAACGGTAAGCTACAGATTTAAGGATTAAAAACAATAAATCTGCGAAATCTGCTTAAATCCATTTTAAAATCTGCGTGAAATAATTAGCCACAAACTAAGATGATTTAAAAAAATCCGCGGAATCTACGGAATCTGCGAAAGAAACTATTTCACGGACAAACTTCATAGGTTAAAAAAATTAAACTTAAAATAATAAACAAATGGCAAGTTTAGAATTAATGAAAATTACGGGATATACAGACGAAGAATTTCAAAACAAATTCTCCGGAAACCCGTATGCCTTCATGATTAATCCTGACAATATCAAAATACAGAAAAGCATCGAATATAACGAGCAGCAAGCACCCGCAACAAGTTCGGCTTCGCAAAAGTACAAAAGCACGCCAAGCGACAAACTGAGTTTTGAAATGGTGATAGACTGTACCGGAATAATAGATGCCAAACGTACTGATATGGCCAAAGAAATAACAGCATTAGAAACGATTATTTACACCTATAATGGTAAAATACACCGTCCTAATTTTGTAAAAGTACAATGGGGACAGAACATCACATTCAACGGAGTTCTCGATTCTATTGATATTTCTTATACGCTGTTTAAACCAGACGGAAGTCCGCTGAGAGCTAAGCTATCGTTGTCCTTCAGCCGTTACATTTCTCCAAAAACAGTAACTAGAACAGATGCTCCAGAATCTCCGGATCTTACCCACATTGTAAGCGTTTCTGAAGGAATGTCTTTACCGCAGCTGTGCCAGAAAGTATGGAACGATGATTCATATTACATACAGGTTGCAGAGTATAACAAGCTTAACAAATTCAGAAACCTAAATGGTATCGACAAATTGATTTTCCCTCCTATAAACCCTTCAAATTAATGAGTGCTTCAACTGAAATAAAAAGTGGCGGAATCGCAACATTTGTCGTAAAAGTCAACGGTTCACCCATAGCCGACGAACTAAGTGTGCTTTCTGTTCATATAGAAAAAAAGGTAAACCGAATTGCTTCCGCAAAAATTACCATTCTAGACGGAGAACCCAATACAGGTCAGTTTGACGCCAGTTCTTCTGCTATTTTTGTTCCAGGTGTAGCAGTCAGCATTGAAGCAGGATACGATAACACCAATACGGTTATTTTCTCTGGTTTAATTATGAGCCAGACCATTCGCGTTGATAATCTTGTCGGATCGGCTCTAGAAGTTGAATGTCGCGACAATGCTATAAAAATGATTGTAGGCAGAAAAAGCCTTACTTACTCCAAACAAAAAGACAGTGATATTATGTCGTCCCTTATAGGAAACTATTCGGGATTAAGTGCAGATGTTACGGCTACAAGCACAACTTGGCCAGAACAAGTGCAATATTATGTTACAGATTGGGACTATCTTTTGGCTCTTGCTGAAGCAAATGGACTAATAGTAACGACTTTAAACGGAAAAATTTCTGTATTTCCTCCTGATAAAACTACCTCACCGGTACTTACGGTAACATATGGCGATACGCTTCTTGAATTTAATGCAAAACTAAATGCCCTTACGCAGTTAGGAAATGTAGCTGCAAATAGTTGGGATTTTAAAACCCAAGCCGTTGTAACAGGAAATGCAGCGCCAAATGTGAGCGGATCAGGAAACTTAACCACAAAAAAACTATCCGAGGTTGTTGGGCTTTCTACCTATCAATTGCAGACTTCTGCTCCGTTAGAAAATGCAGATTTAACCAATTGGTCAAAAGCACAGGTTATTAAAAGTGAATATTCTAAAATAATGGGAGAAGCCAAATTTCAAGGCACAAATTTAGTCGATCCCGGAAAATATATGACCTTCGCTGGTCTTGGAGATCGTTTTAATGGCGATTATTTAATTGCAGGAGTTGTACACGATTTGTCGCAAGGAAACTGGATTTCTGAAGTCTCGCTTGGACTTTCTCCTTTTTGGTTTACCGAAGAACCAGATGTTATGGCACCGCCAGCTTCTGGTCTTGTTCCTGGAGCAAAAGGACTCTTTAACGCAACTGTAAAACAGATGTACGAAGATCCCGATTCTCAATATAGAGTTTTAGTCGATGTTCCGTTGTTGGATCCTAAAGGCGAAGGAATCTGGGCACGAATTACCAATTTTTATTCGACAAGCGGAGCCGGAGCTTTCTTTATGCCCGAAGTTGGAGACGAAGTCATTTTAGGTTTTATAAATGAAGATCCACGTTATCCCATAATTCTTGGAAGCGTCTATAGCAGCACCAGCATAAAACCTTTTGCGGGATTAGATCCAAACCAGAAAAATTCAGTAAAAGCCATTGTTTCCAAATCTGGAATCTCAGTGCAATTTGATGATGAAAACAAAGTATGGACTGTTGCTACACCCAATAAAAATACCATCATCATAAGCGATAAAGACAAGAAAATTACGATTCAGGACGAAAATAACAACAGTATTATAATGTCTAGCAGCGGTATTGATTTATCAAGTCAGAAAGATATCAATATCTCAGCAAATCAAAACGTAACCATCAAAGGAAATCAAGGTGTCAATATACAGTCAAGTGGCGGAGACGTTGCTCTAAAAGGCCTTAACATCAAAGAAAATGCAGATATGCAATACACCGCTCAAGGCGGACAAATGGCGCAAGTGTCTGGAGGAATGCAATTGACATTGAAAGGTGCGATGGTTATGATAAACTAATTATGAGTTATGAGTTATGAATTGCGAATAGTTAATCATTTACAATTTAAACTTTGACAAAGCTATACAGCATCGATTAAACAAATAAACAATTAACCGATTAAACAAAAAAAACTATGCCACCAGCAGCAAGACTTACAGACTTTCACCAATGTCCAATGGTTACTCCAGGAGTACCGCCAGTCCCTCATGTGGGCGGACCTATTGTAGGAGCCGGAGCGCCAACTGTTATAATAGGAGGATTACCAGCAGCCAAAGTTGGCGATACGCTAGTTTGTGTAGGGCCTCCAGATTCTATTATAAAAGGATCTGCGACAGTTATGATTTGCGGTATGCCAGCTGCAAGAATAGGAGATACAACCGCTCATGGAGGTTCAATTATGCTTGGAGCATTTAATGTGATGATCGGTGGATAATATAGCTCATAATGACACTGCCTTTTTAGGTTCGGGATGGGCGTTTCCTGTGTCTTTCTCTGCAGATAATTATATGTTGAATTTATCTGCCAATGAAACCAATATTAACGAATCTATCAATGTTATTCTAAACACTCACAAAGGTGAACGCACTCTTGAATCTGAATTTGGTTCAGGAATACAGCAGTTTATGTTTAGAAAAATTGACAGTACGCTTAAAGGCGAAATTATCGAAGCTATCAAGTTTGCCTTATTGCGTTACGAACCAAGAATATTGGTGCAGGATGTAAAAGTCGCATCAACCGATATTGCAAACGGAACAATAGAAATATTGATTAGTTACATCTATTCCAAAACCAATACAAGACACAACTATGTGTTCCCATTTTATGTAAAAGAAGGAACAAACTTAGACAAGAAAAAATGATTCTAATTGATCAAAATAGCGCTATAAATTCTCTCAACGAAGCACTCGTTCCGAATCCGTATTTAGTAGACGGAAGAACCGAGCAAGACTGGCTGCACTTTTTGGCAGAATTTAGCAAATTGATCAATTTCTATAATGACAGCAATACCATTCATGGCAACTGGAGTCCGTTTTTGCTAAAAGATCCCGTTTTCCTGATGGCTTCGATTTCAAAAACAAACTATAAAAAACTACATGCTGATTATAAAAATAGCTGTACCGAAATTCAAAGATTAGTCCAAAAAGAAAACGGCGGCATTCCGCATTCAAATGCTTTAAACAATCTTTTTGACCGCATTACAGCCATCTATAAAATTATAGAGCGCTGGACACATTATATGCTAAGAAATAACGAAATCTACGATCTTAAGACTTACATTTTACAAGAAGTAAAAACAAAATTAAGTGTTGATTTTTGGGCGATTCAATCTTTTAGAGAATATTTATGCAAATTATCTGTAGATGGTTTGTCTATTGCCTCAGCGCCTTTGCAAAATTTTAATTCTTTTGACAAAAGCGTCTGGTTCATCAATAAAGATAAAACTCCCTTTTGGCAGGTTTTCGGATTTGAAACAGAACATTACGTTTTACAGGAAACAAGTTCAATAACAGCATTCAGTCTGGATATTCTAACCAAAATTGGCGATAAACTATTTCAGTTTTTAGAAACCATAATTCATCATTCGGCAAAAGAATTCAAGAAATTAAACCTTAAAAAAGGGCATTTTCCAGACACTGTTCTATTGCGCTCTTTTGTAAATATTTTAAAAGTGCAGCAAGATCGTATGAATGGCCTTTCTGAGAAACATCTTGATTTTTATTATAAAGATATTCTAAAACAAACTAGACTCCCTGCAGTTGCCGATCACACCTTTTTGTGTGCCACACTCACAAAGCCAACAGCTGTTTTTACTTTACCAGCTGGAACTTTGTTTAATGCGGGCGTCGATGCGCAAAAGAATCCTATTCTGTTTTCTTCACAAAAAAATGTAAACCTAAATCCTGCTGCAATTGCAAGCGTGCACAAACTTTCTTATCAAGATAAAAATAATGCCTCTTATAATTTGCAGACTGTTGTTAAACCAACCGAAATTCAATTAGATGCAGAAAACAAAGCCATCAGTTGGGAAACTTTTGGTTCAGATGATCTTTCTCTAAATCCTTCTCTAATCGGAATTGGATTTGCTTCGCCAATGTTATTATTGCGCGAAGGGGAAAGAACTATAAACCTGACATTGGAATTTGATTCTTCCATAGATTTAAAAATCCTGCAAGAAGCCAATTACTTTTTGAGCACACAAAAAGAATGGCTAAAATTGGATTTGGCTTCCACAGATTTTACAGCAGACGCTACAAAACAAAATACTGTTTTTACCATAAAGATAAATCTTGACCCAACTGTGGCTGCGATCGAACCTTTTTTAGTTAATCCTGACGGACTAAAAAGCGATTGGCCGATGATGAAGATTTTGTTTCAGAATGTTCCAAATCCGCAGGAGCCTCCTAAAATTACTTCGATAACTATTGCTTTAAAAGTAACAGGTATTAAAACCTTTCAATTATATAATGATTTTGGGGAATTAAATACTAAAAACCCCTTCACTCCTTTTGGGCCAATTCCGTTAGTAAATGCCAATTTTATTATCGGAAACAATGAAATATTGAGTAAACCTCTAGACAGTTTTATTGTAGAAATAGATTGGGATAAAAGACCAGCCAATTTTGAATTGTATTACAAACAATACAATGATTATCTAAATCCACCGAATAAAGATGATAAATCAACGCTTCTAAAAAAAATTAAAATGTTACATCCAACAAAGCCATCTACTCTAATTCTACCCGAATTTAGAAATGCTAGCTTTATGGTATGCTTTGATATCATGCAAGACAAATCATGGGACGGTCTTAAAATGACAAAGATAGAAAGCAGTGACGTTGATAAGGTTTTCATTCCAATCAATGAAGTTCCACAATCCGTTTATTTATTCGATTCTGAACCTGAAGATGCTAATTATAATGTTTTAAGCACATCTAGCAGCTGTTACCTATATTGCAAACCAAGTGCTAGTTTGAGTACCATCGCGACACCAACAGCTGCTAAAATCTTGAAACCCGATCCAAACATTCAAAAAGAAGGTTTAAAGTTTACTGAAGAAAGTTCATCGGGATTTATAAAAATGACTTTATCAAGTCCAGAATACGGTTTTGGTTCAGAATTGTATGCCAATGTTGTGGCTAGTATTGCTCTACAAAACGGCAATAAACTTGCAATGGCAAAAGACAAGGAAGTAAAAGATTTTATTGCTGCCGCCAATGTACCATTTGCGCCAAAAATACAAACCTTTTCTGCCATTTATAATGCTAGCGTAACCTATAAACTTGATGGCACAGCTGGCGATTATCCGTTGCAGTATTTTATTTATGCTCCTTTTTCAAACTATACTGTATTTGATAGTGCTACAGCAGATAAAACCGAAACCAATTTATTCAGTACAGAAATCATTGGGAGTTCTGAGAATGATGCTGTAAAAGGCTTTCCGCTTTATCCTTCTTTTAATTATAACGGCGCCTTATTTATCGAACTAGATAATCTGATTTGCGATAGTACTTTGAACTTCTATTTTGAATTGGCTAGAAATTCGACTGCGCTTACCAATCAGAATAGCATTTCGTATTACTATTTAAGCGATTCTGGTTGGAAAAACATTCAGCCATTGTCTGATCAAACCAGCCAGTTTAGATGTTCTGGAATTATAGAAATTCCTATTCCGGCAGATTGCAATAATAACAATACCATAATGCCCGGAAACAAAAACTGGATTTCTATCGCCGCTATTGGAAATCTTGCTTCGTTTTCTAAAACCACTTTTATGCAAACCAATGGATTTAGCGTGCAAAGAACAGGAACTTCATTTTTGACCGATACACAAAGTCCGCAAATTGATGCAAACGTGATCACTAAACCAGAAATCAAGATTCCGGAAATAGGCACAATCCTTCAGCCTTTTGCTTCATTTGGAGGAAAAGCTGCTGAAGACAAAACCAATAGAAACAAAAGAGTAAGCAATAGCATTAAAACCAAAAACAGAGCCAGTACACAAACCGATTATTATACACTGATTGCCGAAAAATTTGATACTGTATACTATTCAAAAGTAGTTACTAAAAAAAGTGACAATAGCACAAATGTTTATTTAGTAAAAAAAATAGCGTCAGATAACGATTCCAACGCTTTTATTCCTTTGGTAACAAATGCACTCGAAATTCAGGTAAAACAATATTTAAGCGCCAATTCGTCGCCATTTATAAACCTGAACGTTTCCAATTTTAATCTAGAATATGTCACCATTAATATTTCAATTATAGTCGATCCAAACTATCAAAAGACATTGGTTAACAAAAATGTAAATCTCGCATTAAAGAAATATTTATCGCCGTGGATTTCCAATTGCCCTTCTGAAATAGAAATTGGCAAACCGCTTATTGATGCCAAAGTGAGCACATTTGTTCAAAATATTCAGGGAGTTCTTACTGTCGAAAATGTTTCCTTTTCAAGCTATTACATCAATCCCATTACAGGAGCGCAAACAGCTTTAAAAAGCGAAAAAAAAACTTTAATGCCTTACGGGCAGGCAACCCTTTTAGTTTCTGCCCCTAATCATAACATTTCATATCTGACATAATGGATACCAATAATCAAATAACAAAAACACAGCTTCCGCCGCATCAGGATTTTAATTTCCTGAAAGACGAAGCTATTGATTATATCCAAAATCATATTGGCACCGAATGGACCAACTTTAATCCAAGCGATCCCGGAATGACGATACTGGATCAGGTTTGTTATGCCCTTACAGAATTAGGTTATTGTACCGATTTTTCTATTCCCGATATTTTGACCGATTCTACAGGAAAAATGGAAATGGAAAATCAGTTTTACCTTCCGTATAAAATCTTGACAACTTCGCCTTATACCATTGATGATTACATAAAATATATCATTGATGGTATCGAAGAAGTTTACAATGCCGAAATAGTGACTTACAATGATAATCTTCTGCCCTTTAGCAGAGTTTATCAAGTATATCTGTATATAAATCCTGATATTACCGATAGCATTCAACGCGATACTATTTGTAAATCAACATTTTATTACCTTAATCAAAGCCGAAATATTAGTGAGCTTTTTAATATGCCAATTGAGCTTCAGCCACAGAATTGCTTGATTGGCGGAAAAATTGAAATTGAAAAAGATGCAGACGAACAAGCTGTTTTATTAGAACTGCAAGGCAAACTTCGCACTTATATTTTTCCAAAAATAGCTCAGGTAAATTACGATACTCTAGAAGAAAACGGATATAATGCTGCAGAAATATATGATGGTCCTTATCTTAAAAATGGCTGGATTCTAAATGAATCTATATTAGATAAAAAAGATACTCTCAAAACTATTGAATTAATTCCTGTAATTGAGTCTGTAGCTGGCATTATTTCAGTTTCAGGACTTCAGCTTTATCAGAATAATAATCAAGTTCAAACATTGCAATCAACTCTGAACCAAATAATATTTATAGATATTTTGGCTTCTTACGGAGAAAAAAAACTACAGCTAATCTGCAACGGAAAAGAAGTGCAAACAGATGCTTTAAGTCCATTGCAAATTAATCTCACCAAATATCAGGAAACAGCGATAAGTTTGAATAACAAACCTGCTATAAAATTGCCTAAAAGCAGTTTCAGAGACATTAACAGCTATTATTCAATCCAAAATACATTTCCACAGCAATATGGCATTGGCGACGATAAAATTGAAGATGATTCTGCACCTATACAAGTGGCACAATCACGTCAGCTAAAAGGCTATTTAACCTTATTTGATCAGGTTCTAGCCAATCAGTTTTCGCAATTGGCCAATGTTTCAAAACTATTTTCTTTTACCAATTCTGTATGCGGTTCGCCTTCAGACCAAGATGCTTTTTATGCGCTAAAAGATAAGTACGAGAAAAAACATTTAGAATATCCTGTTCCGTACAAAATGTTTTCTCCAAGCTATTTTTATCAATCGCTATACAATGTTCCCCATATCAAGCCTTTATTAAAAAACAATAATGTCTTTGAATACACTTATGGCGAAGAAAATAAAAAAGAACTGAAAGAAAAAAGCTGGCTAGAATATCAGCAGGATCCTTACAATGCTTACATCTTTGGAATGATGAAAATCATGGAGGAAGAAGATGTCAATTTTGAACGAAGAAATTCAATACTAGATCATCTGCTTGCCAGACATGGCGAATCGCCTAAAGTTATCGATGCCCTAATTGATGGAACGATATATACGGGAAATAAGAAAAAAGATCAGATCATTTTGAAGAGCTTGTATCTGCAAAACCTCGATTTATTAACCTATAACAGAATAAAAGCCTACAATTTTCTGACTGCTTCAAAAATAGCCCAGAGTAATAATCTCACTATTAAAAATGATCATTACGATCGCATAAATGAAAACATGTCAGATTTTATTTTTAAATCAGAACATCTTAATAAAAAAGAAAAATTAAGCAAAACTGATTGCAGCAATTTTTCGGGTTTTGAGTTAAAACTGAATTTACTTTTCGGTTTAAAAAATATATACAACAATTTTATTACGACTCAATTTGACACTTCCCAGAGTTCTATTGAAGACCAATTGAACGCCAATAAAACAATACAAAAAGTATATTGGTTTAAAGAAAACAGAAAAGGAAGCATCTTTATTGAAACCTCTATTCTGCTAAGTCAACTGAAATATAATTTCGAAATAATAAAGCAAAGTGATAGTTTAAGTTATAATATTCAAAATATTAATTTTCAATCAATAAGTAACATAAATTACATTTTAAATAATGCCGATCAAACTGTTTTGGATGCTCAGTTTCAAAGTGGTTATTTAGAATTTGCTACCGAGAAATATCTTTTGGTTTCTGGCGATTCGCAAACGGTAACGACTCCAGATTATACAAAAAGTAAATTATCCGATTACGCATTTCGTATTACAGTTTCTTCTGGAAACGGAATCATTACAATCAATGACGAACTTTTTAAGAAAAATGCAATCTTACTATTTCCTGATTTTATTCCAGAATTACAAACTCCAGAATTCAAAAAACGCTTAAAACTATTTCTTTCGATATGCCTTCCGACAAGCATAAAATGCGAATGCCTGTTTGTAAGTGTTCAAGAACTAGAAACTCTGATTCCTAGTTACAGTAATTGGCATGACAGCTTGCGTTTTAAGAACACTCAAGATTTATTGAATAAACAGGAAAATAATTTAGAAACGGCAAATCCTGAGATTTCTTCAGTGAATTTGATCAATAGTTTAACCTCAATTTTAGGAACGAAAAATGGAAGAAATAAATAGCCATATTGTATCGAGTCTAAAGTGGGACACAACTTTTGACCAGAAAAAAGAAAGTTACAGACTTCAGGAACGTTTGAGTGTCTGGAGCAAAATTAATTTGCCTAGAGAAGTCGCGACTATTTTTAATGAATTATGCCCGCAGGAACAAAGCTGGAGAATTGAGTCATTGGTACTTGATCTTGGTACTTGCGATTATGGCGATCTCGAATTTGATCTGAGCCGAAAAATACGCAATTTATTACGAGAGAAAATTGCCGAATTAATTCTGTATCAAAACAGTCAAAAACAAAACGGAATTGCGGTTTACAATAAAGAAAAATCAATTCTGGAAAATTTGATGGTCTTTTTATTAGAAGGATATCTCCCATGGAATTACCAAAACAAACAAGGTTCTGTAAACCAAATTATGGCAGAATTGCTTCAAAATAATCTAAGTGATGTTATTGCGATTATCAAGGAAACTGGAATGACGCACGAAGAGGTTAGAAAACGAATTGCTTGGCAGTTTGACGATAAGAATATAACCAAAATAATAGCAGCGCTTGAACCAAATAATAGTAGTTCTATTATTGAGTTTAGCTCAATAATGGTCAATATTCAAGTTAAAGAAACCATTATCCAGACTAGCACAATAAGTTTCAAAAAGAATCTTTGGTTCTTTATTCTTAACTTTTTATTGCTGGAACGCGGCACTCTGTTTAATAAGCTCGCTTTCATGAAAAGCAGTATTCTGCAAATGGCAAATCATTATAATATTGCTTACGCAGAACTTATTGTCCTAATCGAAAACACGATTGTAAAACTCTCTGATAAAACTTCTCAGAACAACAATTTTATTGCTTGTCTAAAAATACTGACTCAGGAATACGAAACTCAAAAAATTGAAAATCATTTACCTGATTTTAAGATAAATTACTGGAATTTACTTGAACAATTACTTAAATATAAAAACAGTCGAAAATTTAAAACCGAAAAAGACAATCTCAACGAGTTGATTGTAGCATTGAGCACTGAAAACAAGACAAAATTTAATGCGCTCATTCAGCCTATTTTTAAAGACGAAAACCTGCTTGCTTCTCTACTTCAGGATTTAAACGAAGCTTCAATAAAAGTGCTTTTTTCAAGATTGGACTCTACTCCATCTCTCCTTCAAATGGAATCGATACTATATTTGAATAAGCTGAGCCAGACTTTTAAACTCAAAACAAACAGTAAGGCTTTGTGGAAAATTGGAATGCTTTTTCTAATCAAAAATAAAAATGTTGACAATCGTGCGTTTCTGCTTTTCTGCATTAAAGAATTAGGCAGAAAAAACAATCTGAGCCACGAACATTTATTGGCGATGTTTACCAATGCTAAAATTCCTGCGACGGTTAAAAACAATAATTCAGCAACAATTTACACTAATCTCAATGCGATTTACTGCAAAGAAATAAATCGAAATAACTCTAATTATCCAGCCGTTCATTTTAAAAATCTGGTTGCGAAACTAGAACTAGAACTGCAAAAAAACAGCGCCAAAAGTGTCTTTTTCATTGATTTGCAAAGATCGCTAACGAGAACCATTTTGCTGCATCCGAAAATGGCTTTTGAGGTAATGCTTTCGTACGGAAATAAAGAAGTTTTAAAGAAAATACTTTCGCTGGTTCTTAACCGAGAAATACTGCAGTTATTGGTAAAAACTGCTAATTATAAAAAAACAAAGTTGGTACAAACCATTCAGGTTGTCTATGAAATCCTGAACGAAAAGGATAAATATGATTTCCCTGAAGAATTAATGACTGATAATTTATTGTTACTCGGAATGCAGGAAATATTGTTTCATCCCGAACATAACTCTTCTTTGTTTCTGGAAACTATTATTGTGGAGTTATCCAAGAAAGTAACCGATACAAGACGCAACGATTATTTTCAGTTTATAGCAAAACTGATTCAGTCCAAACGAATCAAATCTTTTGGAGTTGCTATCAAAAAGACATTTTTAAACCAATTAAAAAATACAAGTTCAATTGATCCTGTTGCGTTTGCATTATTAATTCAGAACACGTCACAGCAAGATCAACAGGAATTGGCTCAATTGCTAACAGTCAATTTTAATGATTCGGGATTTGTATTACTGCGAAAACAAGACAGAAAAGAAAGCGAAAATCTATTGCATTATTTCCTGACTAATGCGGTTGCTATAAAAAAGAACTGGATTCAGAAAACAACGGCTGTTATTAGCAATAGCATAAAATCGGTTTCAAAAAATAAAATTACTTGGGAATTAAACGAGCTTTTTTGGAACGTAATTTTAAAATATTCAGCTTATAAAGGCAATGAAATCTTATTTGAAAAACTGCTTCAGAAAGAGCTGAAATCGTACTTGAAAAGGACTATTTCAAAAGAAAAAATACAGCTGCAAAACGAAACAAAAACTTTCGAATCTACAAATTCTGCTGCAGAATTAGAACATTTTTTTGAAAGCGAAATGATTTCTGATTATGCAGTTTCTAACGGAATTTCAGAGTCTGTTAATTCAGACCTACTTTTTGAAATTCAGGAATTATCAGAAAAAGAAAAATACAGATTGATTTTTAATATAATTATCGAACGCCAGATTCCTTCTGTTTTCGGCATTTCTAAAAGCATAGAAATCAAAGATATTCTGAATGTCTTTATGGTAAAAGAGCCTCAGATTTTCTTCAGGGTTATGAAAAAAGAATTTATTCCCGAGGCGCAAATGGATTGGCTTTGCCGTACTATCAGCTTTCATAATTTGTGCAATGCCGTAAGCCAATTGGATAAAAACAGAGAATCATATTTGAGAATTCTAGAAAAATTCAATCATGTATTGGGAGCTGTAACCATCAAAGGTTTGGCTTCAAAAGAAATGCAGCATCTCTTGCTTCGAAAACTTTTAAAGGCTGTTGTCAATGATAATTGGAGGCTTATTGCAATTGATAAAATATGGAATGAATTGATCTGGGAAGTAGTGACAAAAAAAGGAATTTCTAAGAAAAACTTTCTAGCAGACATGGAAAAATATATCTATCAGTTTCCGCCTGCTTTACAGCTTGGTTTCAAAGAAATTCTAAGAACAGAAAAACAAACTGCACCAATTTTAAAACAAACCGAAATACTATCGAAAATGGAACTAATTAAAATTAAAGAAAAACCAAAAACTAGCCTCAAGCAAGGCGTTGCGGTTAGAAACGCAGGAATTGTGCTCTTAAACGATTATATCGCAATGCTGTTTGCCCGATTGAATCTAACCTCTGAAAATAAATTTATAAGCAACGAACATCAGGTTAGAGCCGTGCAGTATTTGCAGTACGTCATTACGGGAATGCAGGAAACCGAAGAGGTTTATCTGCCTTTGAATAAAGTTTTGTGCGGTCTGCCATTGACAGACACTGTACCTGATTTCATAGAAATATCTGATCAGGAAAAACAATTAATAAACGGTTTAATACAAGCAGCAATTTCGTACTGGCCAGATATAGGAGATTGCTCTATAGATGGTTTTCGGGGAAACTGGCTTGTTCGTGACGGAATTCTGGTAGAACTGGAAGACAAATGGGAACTTACAGTAGACAAAAGAGCTTATGATATATTGATTAATAGATCTCCTTTTGCCTTTTCGATTATAAAATACCATTGGATGGACAAGCCTTTGCATGTCATTTGGCCTTATTAAGAAAATATTGTCCTTAAATTCTTAAACACATAGAAACATAGATTTTATACATAAAAAAGAGTACAAAAGGAAACAAGTTTCTTAAACATAGTTCTAGCTATGTGCATTTAAATAAGTGAAACGCCTTTTTAAGAGAGTAAAACCTATGTTTCTATGTGTTAAAGAATAAAAAACCATTGAATACGATCTTGAAATATAAATTAATCAACTAAAAAAACTATTATGAACAGTTACAATGAAAATCTGCATTCTAGTGTATTGTCATCATTAGAAAGTCAGGCGATGACCAAAAAACAATTGAGTTCACAATTGAGCAATTCAATGTTTACTCTTTATTATGCCGAAGGAGCTGAAATTGTTGCGCAGGAAAAACTAGATGCAACAACCAAAATGTACCAAGAACAGCAACATATAAACAATGTAGTTGTTAAGAATAAGAACATGGCAGACAACTTGTTATTATCTGCAAATCAGCAGAAAACGTATGTAACACAAGCCGTTACCAATATGGCGGTTTGTGCATCTAACATTCAGATTGCGTCAAATTCTATTGTGCGTTTGGCAAGTGATATCGGAAGCATTTATAGCATTATCAATGCCGCAGATTATGGAACTCAAATATACCAGCAGGCTCTTGAGGCTTATAATCTGATTAACAAAACAGCTTATATTGCCGAGCAGAATTCGCAATATGCCATGGAAGCTACTGCATCTATTTCTGAAGTTTCAACCTCAACAGTTGCCGACGGTGCGAAATTAACCAATACTTCTGTCAACAATTTACTGCAAGTGACAACTGCAGATTTGACAGCTACAACTGCAGTATTAACGGTAGATAACGATACCAAAGCCAAAGCAAGTATTGCTACAAGAGCTGCTGAAGGCGCTATAAAATGCAGCGAAGTAGAATATGATGCTTCTAAAAAAGCATATGACTACAACAATGCATTATTCAACCAAAGTTTGGCTGTAGAAGTGCCAAAACAGTTTGATCCTACAGCAGGTACTTTTAGCGTTTCATTTGATGCTTATAGAAGTCCTTTTTCGCCAGAAGACAGAGATCCAGGAACGCAAAACAAAGGGTTGGCAAATCCTGTTTTAAGCTATAATATCATTATGGTAAAAGACAGCAGGAAATCTTTTTTTAGCGCTTCTACAGCAGAACTATTAGTGGGCAGTTCATCTCAATCCAAAAGCATTCCTGCTTCTCAGAATCCAGATGCTAAAGGAAAGTATAAATCGACTATCGCTTATAAAGAAGTTAGAGATTCTGATAATGATCCGCTAGTGCTTGGCGAAAATTATGTTGCTTTTCTTTTAATCATCTTTACAGAAAACTACAAAAAAGAAATCAATACGTTTGATGAATATCTGTCTGCACCTTCTGAGACGTTTGCGCTAACTTATACTTTAAAAAACGCTAAGAATATTACTAATTCTGGAAATGCTTCTGAAGATTTGTCTGGAATCATTTTTACTGTTGATAAAGAAGAAGTCTTAAAATCAAATGAAATTGATTATAGATGTTTCTTTTTGCCTTATCCTGATGACATCGCTACAAATGAAGATCTGAAAAACCTTGAATATGATATTGATACACAGGAGTTAGAAGAAGAAATTAAAGTTGTAGACGCAGAAATCAAATTTCTTGAAGAAGAGATTGTTACACTAAACAATTCTGCAGGTCAAACAGAAGGAGCTAAAAAAGACAAAGAAACAGATCAAGACAAACAAAAAAATCTTAGTTTAAAAAGTGCTTTGGCTGACGCTAAAGAGAAACTACGCATTGCAAAAAGTCAATTAACTGATTTGAATGCTAAACTGAAAAACGTTAAAGACAATTCTCCTAAACCGGTTAAAAACAGCAAAGCTTTCTTCTTCAATTTAAATTTAGCAGAAAACATTCCAGCTGGCAACTTTACGAGTGCTAGTCACCACAAAGCAGCTTCTGGCCAAGAATTTAGCGTACATATTGGCAGTACAACTACCGATAATTTTGGAAACCCGCTGGTTGAAGAAAAAAGTTATATTCCTGTTGTCTTGTCGTTTTACAATGGCAGTGAAAATTCTAAAGCGAAATACACCAACAGTCTTTCAGATTGGCAAAACACAACGCCAATATCTTACTCTACAAAAAAGAATTCGAAATCATCAACTCTTTAACACCTCAACTATATGGAAACTATATTATCAACACGTCCTAATTTGCAGAGATACGGAATTACAGAAAAGAAAAAAGCCGAACTAGATTTTATTAAAAATCAAGTGGTTGATGCGACTGCAATTGTTCAGCAGCAGCAAACCATTGTAAACTCGCTGAATGAGAAAGCAACCAAATATCAAGGCTATTTATTGGTTTCAGAAAGCAATCGTTCTCATGCTTTAAGCAATAAAAACTTATTAGATCAGGTTGTTCAAAATGCTCAAGGTTTAGCTCTTAATTCAGAAGATGCCTTTTCAAAAACGTCAACTGCAACTCAGGATTCAAAAAGAGTGAGCGTTTGGATAAGCGATTTGATTAGTAAATTGATTTATTCTGTAGAAATAATCAATAAACTGTCTAATCTTGTTATTCGTAAAAAAGCCCTTAATCCGCTAATTTCTGATGATTTAATTACCAGAATTAATACTGCTGGCACAGACGCCAACAATGCGGTTGCTCTGACACTCGTAGCTTTAAAATCTACATTGGCTGCAGAAGCTTCTGTTCTTGAATCTGAAGAAGCAATCACTCTAGAATCGAAACAAGCAAGTAAATTGTATTTTACCTTAACAGGTCAGAAATCTTTAAATCAGCCAGTACCAGTACCAAATGATTCAGATTTTTCGATTAGAGGATTAATATACCATGCTTATAAAAATGCTCAGGTTGCTTACGAAAAAGCCAATACGGCAAATGACGAAACAGGAAGACAATTAAGCATTGCAACTGCCAATTTAAGCAAAGCGCAAATCAAGCTTCAATCACTTCAATCTAGTTTAGCCGCAGCCACTGCAGCCGCTTATGCTTCTTAAGACAAATTAAAATGTCCACTGTCTGCATATGCATTCAGTGGACTTTAATCCTAATTTTTTAAGGTTATGGATCATACTAATAAGAATTTCTACAGACAGTTTTATCTAAAAACAGGAGGATTTTTGCCAACAAAACCGTTGAATAAAAGTCTTTTCCCTGGTGATTATTTCCAGATTAAAAATGGCGAAATCATTCTTCTGGGAAACATTTATCGCAATGGCATTATATCACATCACGATGCTGATATTAGCAGTGTAATTGCCTTAAATGATGCCAATTGGAATTTTAGCGATGGCATTTCAAAACCTTATTCTGGACGCTCGCTCGCACATGGTTCTATTGAAGGCGATTTTGAATTCAGCAAGCTGATTTTGGCTTTTGCCCATAAAGGAAGCTTCATTTTTAAAGCCGAAGAGCCCGAATCTGTAAAAATTAATAATTGGAACGAAATCCAGCATCAGCTCATTATAAAATTAACGCAGACCTTATATTCCTTCAGAGAACTCTACGTAGTAACCGAAAGTGCTACGGCCAAAAACACTACTCTGGCCACAGCTGGCGAACCAAATGCAGAACTGGAACTGGCTTGTGAAGCAGAAAACTTTGGTTTGACAGATATATTTGGACATCATAAAACCAAAACAATCCAGTCAAAAGATATTGAATATTACCATAGAGAAACCAAAAGAAAGCCCGCTTATTTTAAAGCTAAAAAATTAGTCGTTCAAGACGAAAAACTATCCTATTTCATTAGTGATTTTATCACCAGAGAAAACAATACAAGCGCTTGGACAGATTCTTTTTTTGATTCGAATTTTCATAATGATATTGATTATAACACTCAGATGCTTATGCAAAACGCACAGGGGTTTTATCTGGATATGTTACAATCCAATGAGTTAAATCCTAATACAGCTTTATTATACTTTAAATGGGCTGATGCTAATCTGGACGATGTAGAAAAACTATTTGGGGCTTATGGAAACTAATTCCAATATCATGGTTTTGTATAATGAAATGGATTGGCTGCAGAAGGTAATCGATCAGGTTATCTGCAGTTATCTGCTTCAAGAAGGCCATGAAAACCGATGGCAGGATATTCCGTTGCCCGAAGCTGATGACGATACCGAAGACAGTATTTACTACAAAAAAATAGCTGAATGGAACTTGAATCTTTACGAACGGCTATGTCTAGCTTTAATTCTAGCGCCACAAATTAAACCTGAAATTCTTGATATTTTCTTTAGCAAAAATGCTATGTACGATCGTGGTTTTACTGAATTTGGAGGTGTTGTCAATAAAAATCACAGCGGTTTTTTACCGACAGGTCAAACGCTCTCTTTTTTGATTACGGCTGTCAATCCTGAATTAAGAATTGAATTGCTTCATATTCTAAACACATCAAATATTCTTGCCAAAGAACAGGTTATGGTTCTAGAAAGTACCGAATCTAATGTTCCTATTCTGAATCAGATTCTATCGATTAACGAGCGCTGGCTAAACTTTTTCATAACGGGCACTCTGCCAAAACTTGAACATAGCGTTTCGTTTCCAGCTCAGCAAATTTCGACCAATTTAAACTGGGACGATTTGGTTCTCGAAGAACATGTTATGAATCAGGTCATGGAGATTAATGCTTGGCTTAATCATGGTGAAACCCTTATGAAAGAATGGGGTCTTGAAAATAAAATAAAACCCGGATATCGAACCCTTTTTTATGGACCTCCCGGAACTGGAAAAACGCTTACAGCAACATTGTTGGGAAAAAGCACCAATCGAGAAGTCTATAGGGTTGATCTTTCTATGATTGTTTCAAAATATATCGGAGAAACAGAAAAAAATCTGTCTAAAATATTTGATGTTGCGCAACACAAAGATTGGATTTTATTTTTTGATGAAGCCGATGCGCTTTTCGGAAAAAGAACCAATGCTTCTTCTTCAAACGATCGGCACGCTAATCAGCAAACGGGATATTTACTGCAAAGAATTGAAGATTTCCCAGGAGTGGTTATTCTCGCATCCAATTTAAAAGAAAATATGGATGAAGCTTTCTCAAGAAGGTTTCAATCGATGATTCATTTTACAATGCCAACTGCCGAAGAAAGAATGCTATTGTGGGAGAAAGCTTTTTCAGGAAAATGTCAGCTAGATCCTAATATTGATATCGAAAATATTGCCGAAAATTATGAATTGGCTGGCGGTGCCATTATCAACATTTTGAGGTTTTGCGCTTTGGTTGCCATTCAGAAGAATGAAACTATAGTGAGTAAACAAGATTTATTGGAAGGCATTAGACGTGAATTTAAAAAAGAGAACAAAACACTCATGGTTACTCAAATGAATTGACGCATTATGAAAAAGAACGAAAACATAAAAAAAGTTGCCGTTGCTGCGCCTCAATTGCATCGCCTTAAAGTGACGCTTAAAATTGGAAACTGGAAAAAATATTTCGATTCCAATTATGTTAATACCATCATTGCAATGGCTTTGAATGATTTCGACGACAAGATCTTTTTTTTCATAAACGGATATCTTATTACGAGCCAAAATCTTTATTTGGTTGTACAAACTACTGAAAAAAGTGTAGATGAAATGGTGAGTAAAATTGAGACTAAGATTATTCATTTACTAAAAAACAATCCTCAAAAACTAAAAGAAAACCGTGGTGAAATTTCTTTTATTGCTGATGAAGAGAGTCTTTTTTATGCTGCGCGTAAACCTTTATTTAAAATATATCCTTTAGAAAATGATCATCTGATAAAACTCATTACAGGAAGAAAAGTAAAACTCCCCTATTTTGATAAAAACCTTGAGAATTTAAAAACTATGGTTCACAATCATCCTTTTTGTTCGGCGATCCATTATTTAGGTGGCATTGGTCCTGTAAAAGTCACATCGTATAAAGATCAAATAGACTCGGAAGAATAAGCAGTTATATAATTCAAAAAAAAAGAAGAAAATGACGCAACAACACAAAAAGATATCCGAAAATATAACCTCTATTGCTGCGGCGAATGCTACTCACAACAGTAACACGACTCAGTTAAAAGATAATCGGGAATACTCTGTCGTACAGAAAAAACTGCAAGAGAACACATTATCAGATAAGAGGGTTACACAGTTAAATGGAAAAAAGAATCAAAAGAAAAGAAAAAGACAAGATTCAGAAAGTGACGACGATGGTAGTGGCGATTATGTTCCGCCACAAGCTAAAAAACAAAAAAGATTTCATATACCAAATGACACAAGAGATCATGTTATAGAGAATACTGCCCATCAACGTGCCAATGTAAATAGCAATTTTGACGCAATTTATACCTGTCCTGGCTGCAGACGTCCACTCGCCTTTACAAGAAAGGGAAGCCATAAGTTGGAGCTAACCAAATTTGCTTATACAAGTAAAGGAGGAAATAAACACGAGCAACGTGCTTTAACATTAGATCACTATCCTACTTGGGCACAACGTGAACGTGATTTGAAATCTAAAGGTGCAAGTGATGCAGAATTAAAAGAAGACCACAATGATCCGGATCGTTTAAGAGCTTTTTGCAAAGTATGCAATGAAAGCCATAAATATGAGAAAAAGAAAAAAGTCGATTATGATAGTGAGGATGACGAATCTGGATACCACACACCAGATGACGAACCTGAAAATAAAGGTTTTTATAAAGATTTTCGCTACGATCCTGATCCGGGTACTGGTGGCGCAGGTATAACAACTTAGAAAATGATACAGCAATACAAAAAAATACTAGAAGATAAAACGCTTGAAACTGCTTCAAAAACAAGCAGCAGTTCCAATGCTATACAGTTAAAAAATAATCGGGAATATTCTGTTGTACAACAAAAACTTGCTGAAAATTCAACAGCAATCACCTCTTCATTTACTCCTATTCAAAGAAAAACAAACAACACTGGTCTGCCCGATAATCTAAAATCTGGAATAGAAAATCTTTCCGGTCATTCTATGGATGATGTGAAAGTGCATTATAACTCAGATAAACCTGCGCAGCTCAATGCGCATGCTTATGCCCAAGGAACAGATATTCACATCGCCTCGGGGCAAGAAAAACATTTACCTCACGAAGCTTGGCACGTAGTACAGCAGAAGCAAGGACGAGTAAAACCTACTTTACAGATGAAAGGCAAAGTGAATGTCAACGATGATAAAGGTTTGGAAAAGGAAGCTGATGTTATGGGATCAAAAGCGCTTCAAAAATCAAATATTAATACTAAAACGACTAACCTGAAAAGTAAATTAACTCCTACTGTTTCATCTGTTGTTCAACCTGTTTGGGATAATGATATAGCAGATGATGAGTTAAAAAGATCAAAAAACCTTCCAGCTTCTCAAATCGTTCCAGAAAATATTCGATTGCAAGATGAAGCACAAAACTTGGATCAAGGTCAAAGTATGCGTGAATCTCAAAAATTTAGTGCAACTGGATATGAATTTGAATTCGCACAATTATCACCGGAGGCTAAAGAAACTGAGTTTGGAAAAAAATCTCACATGCATCTTGCTACTGGCCCAAAATTTCCTCTGTATCCTGGAATTCCATTTATGGTTGAAACCGATATGGGAGCTGTTATTGAATTAGCCATGCCTCCTTTGTTGATTCCACGTAATCCTAAATCAAAACAAATCAATAAACAATGGGTAACCACAGTAATGCTTAAACTTGAAAGAGGGCTAAAAGCACTAGCGCGTAATAGTGCTCAAGACTTGAAATCAATTCTAAAATCTGTTCAAACTTTTTTTGGATTAAGACAAGCTTTTGTTATCAATCAAGATGTTGAAGTAACTAGACTTGGAGCACGAAAAGCTAAATATGGACATATGCAAAAAAACAGCCGTATAAAAGGCAAATACACAACCGCTCAAGCAAATATTGTGACCACACTAGAAGAAGCTATAAAAATGGCTTATAATAAGGAAGATCTTCCTGCTGAAATAGCAGAAGTTAAAACCCTACTTGATGCTAAACTTAAAGCCATTGACGGCGAAGATCCAAAAAACTATGGAATTTTTGTAGCTCAAAAATTAAGCGAAATTCCATATATGTTTATGGATACACTACATGCAAAATCACTAACGGAACAGGCTTCTGACGAAGAAAACAAGCCTACTTTTGATTTATTAAAACAACTTGCCGGTCACGATACAAACAAATTAGAAAAAAATAAAATACACATACGAAACGAAGGAGATGGTCCCGATGTTACAAGGTACACCGCTCGATCGGTTGTTAGTAGAGTAAAAGGTCGCGGTTTTGGGTGGATCAAATCAACGTTAGGCCAACAAGTTAAATTATTTTCACCTAAATTGATAGAAGCCACAGATCAGTTATTGTCAGACAAAGATCCATTACTTGCTGCTCTACAAAAAACAACGGCATACAATGCAATTGAAAAATACTCAAACCTTGAAGGAGGAGAAAACCTAATTACCGAATTTAAAGAATTTGTGAAATCAGCTGTAGCTAATATGAGAAATTTATTATCAAAGAAAACTAGCCCTGAAGACGAACAAGTCATAAAAAACAATACAAGAGAACAGATCGCAAATCCTGATGAACGTCATTTAATATCATCCGCTAGACCAGATACTGTAATTTATCTTAATGACCAAGGTGCTGCCTATCAACAAAACGAAGCAAATGATGCTGTACTAGTAGAGATTCGTCATGCATCAAAAGCATTTAAAATAAAATATAGTGATCGCACTACCAATAAAGCATCCAAAAAAGACCTACATATTGCAACCCGTGCTAAAAAAGAATTAGAACATTACAACGACAAAAACTGGAAAAAAGCCTATAAGGAAGCTAACCCTCAAACAAATACTAACAAACGGATTAATATTGAAAAGGAAATTTTTGAACTGTTAAGCAATAGACATATAAACGCAGCATATCAAAACGTTATACACAAATTAAAAATTAGCGAACCTAAAACAGATATTTTTTGGAAAAAATGGTTCGAAAAAACTAATCTCTCTTGGGAAAGTGAAGAAAGTGAAGAACCTGTTAAAGACTTAAGACAGGATTGGTATAATAAATCTAAACGTAGCCGTACTGGAAAACAAAAAGCACAAAATAGAAAAGAGAGAAAAAAGTTAAGAGAGAAAAGAATAACTGATCGTGGCAATAAACCAAAAAAGGAAAGCTCTGCTAAATTAATGAAGTCATACAAAAATGGGGAATATTAATTCGAATACATAATATGATTTTTAATATATCTTATAGCTAAAGCAAAGAGCTAGTAATAAAAAACTAAAAAATGGTATTGAATGGTTTAGATGAAATTAAACAGAAAAATTCTAATTATTAAAAGAGTTAGTGAACAAATCTTAATTACAAATTTTCTAAATATTAACCTTTAAAAACTACAAAAATGAGCGACATTTCTAGAATTCCAAATGCTTCGGCATTATTTCCTATGCGAGGAAGTGCTTATGTACCAGCGCCATCAGATGATGCGTTAAATCCTCCGGAAAAGTATTTTGACACCGATTTTACCAATTCTACCTTTCCTCTTCTATGGGGAAAAGAAAATGGCGGTCGTGGCGATCTTTCTAATTTTGCCAATGATCTTAGAGTGAATTTTTTACATCTATACGATTGGAATATACCTCCATTTCCTGGTCAGGAACCAGGGCCATATAAGAGATCGCATATGTCTTTTTTAAATGAATGTGCAGCCAATAACATTAAGGTTTTTGTCCCTATTTCTAATTATTTTTTGAAAAAATTAAACAAGGGAGAAGAAGATGTGATTCCTGATATTAAAGCAATGGTAACTGAAATTTATGATGCTGGAACTACTCCTCATCAAGCTGCAGGAATATGGGGAATTGGAAATGAATTTGATCTGGCAGGAGAATTTTCTGTTACTGATGTTGCCAAGATGATTCAGATTCTTGTCAATATTGAAACCAGTATGGGAATCCCTGCATCAAATTTACTGCCAATTACCTCGCCAGTTTCATTTGCAGACCCGACAAATAAAGATATACCTGGAATTATTGCTATCCAAAATCTTCGTGCTGCGCTTCAAGCCATAGGCTTAGAGAATGTTTGGAACACCCGATTCATTGCCTCTACAAATCCACAGAATATTGGTGCTTACATTAAGAACTATATAGATAATACATTTCCATCCTATTTTCCTAATACTCCTTTTTTCTTCGCAGAAATGGGCACTCCTATTAAACAGGATCCAGGCTGGCCTGTAAAAACAGAACAAAATCAGGCAGAATGGGTTCTTTCTCAAATACAAAATTCACATCCGCGAGGCAACTTTTTAGGCGCTTGTGTATTTCAATTTCTGAATCAAACGACCCTTAAAGAAGGATCTGAGTCTACTTTTGGAATGACAAAACCCTCGGGTTCTTTTACAACTGGCACTATTCCAAATAACTATACACCTAGCGGTGGAAAATCTTATAGAGTAGATAATTTAACACACAAACCAATGTATCAGAGTGTAAAAACGGGGTTTTCGGCGTTTTAAAATATTATTAAAATGTTACAATTTAGAATAAATCAGTGAGCAGTTTTCAACTTAATAAGGCAAAACTGCTCAACGATTTAAAACTTCAATACAGTGTTTCACGCATGCTTAATCAATTTCAGTAATAAAGTTTTTTTGCTTGACCAAAAAAATTGATTTATCTACATACAGTTTGTACTTTTGCCCCATGAGCAATAATTTTACAAATGAATACTTTGGTATAGGAATACAAAATGGTAAAACACCAGAAAACTTAGGTGTTTTGTGGCGATCGGCTCAAAACTTAGGCGCTACTTTTATATTTACCATAGGAAACCGATATGCCAAGCAAGCCTGTGATACACACGATGCAGTAAAAGCAATTCCGTATTTTCATTACGATACTTTTGAAGCTTTTTTTGAAAATTTACCAAAAGGAGCAAGATTAGTTGGTGTCGAATTATCTGAAAAAGCTGCTGATCTCGAAACCTTCGAACACCCAAGACGCTGTATTTACATATTGGGTGCAGAAGATCATGGATTATCTAAAAAAGTAATGGAAAAATGCCATCACTTGGTAAAATTTAAATCAGAAAAAAGTTTGAATGTAGCTGTGGCAGGAACTATTGTTATGTATGACAGAAATTTGTCTAAACCACGTTCGTAAAATAAAAGGTTTAAAATATTGAAAGGCTTACAAATAAAATATCCATTTTAAACGCTATGCCATTTATCATTGCGATATTTAAATTTGATTATTTTTAAAATAATAAACTAAACCTTATTAGTACATTTTTTTAAGTAAAAGCGACCCAGACACAAAACTGTTGTTGCCAGAACATACTCCTGAAGCTTTAATAGTTATTCGTTTTCCTTCACCTAGAAATGAACTAGAAGTTGCAAAATTAACAGGCCTTCCACTGCTATCTTTAACAATATTTCCATCAATAGCCACTTCTATAAAATTTTGCTTGCATCCGAGAGATTCAGAATTTACTGAAAACTGAAATTCTTGAGCTACTTTTAAATCAGCAACTAAAAATTCTTTATTGAGCTCGGGCTTCGCTGCCCATGTAGATGTAATGGCTTCGACGGCTGGACTCTGAATGATTTCCCATACTCCAACCGATACCATACTTACACCGTTTTGTCTTAATTCAACCCGTTTACCTTCTACAACAACTCCTCCACCCTCCATAAATTTTCTTGGCAGTTCAATTCCATCAACTATTATAGTATAGTCATCAAATAAATTATCAGCACTCAATGTTCCGTTGATTATTCTATAAATACGGTTAGAAGCTGTGGAATTACATAAAATTGTCGTCTTATTTGGATTTACCGTACTCCATACTCCTTTGTAAAGATTTATGGGTGTTGAACTCTGAGCACAAAGATTAATTGTATAAAACAAAATCAGCAAAAAGATATTTTTTTTCATTTAAACAAATTTTGATTGAAGTATAAATCAGTTAAAAGGAAATCCTGCAGTAAGAACAATAGAAGTTCTTTCCCATCTGTCTTTTTCAGAATTACGATTATTTGACCAATCTTTGGTTTGAACTTGCAATCCTACAATAGCTTCTATAGGAGCTCCTTTTGCTGTAACATATAAACCTAAAGCTGGGTTAAAAGAGGGTTTGTAATTTTCATCAAAGGCATAAGTCATATGTAAATTTGAAAAAAATCTTTTACTGATAATATATTTTCCAAAATCAAAATTTAATCTTGCAAACATCTGATTTCTCTCTATTTCATCTGTAAGATAAACTGTAGATGTCTCTGAAACCGTTCGAATTGAAGTGCCACTAGTTATAGTTTGCTCGCTTGTTATGATTTCCATTTCATCAAGAATATCTGTATTATCTTTTAAACCAAAAGACCCTGAAATTCCAGCTGTAAATGCACCTAAAAAATTAAATATCGTATTTTCATATTTAACATTTTGGAGATTCAATCCATAATTGAGTCGGAACCCCAAATTTGTCTGCTCATAAATTTGATCATCAAATGGTTTGGATGCGTCAAATATATTGTTTCTTGAATACAGACCTTCAAAACCTAAAAAGTGGTATACGAAATTAACATCTTTAACATCGTCTCTTCCTCCATAATCGGTCGCATCAAATATTAAATTCCCTCCTAATTTACCGCTAAATTGAAACTCACCACCTTTAAATAAATTAGAAGTACCCTCTTTTGCGTTAGCAGACAAGGTTATGGTCCAATATTTTCCTTTTTGGACATTTGTAAATTCTTTTGGACTAAAAGAAAAACCTATCGACTCCTTTTCTGCATTTATTAATAATGTATTGGCTGTAAAGATTTGAAAAGATGTTTCTCCTTCTCCATCTTGAATTACGCTAAACTGAGCATGTCCATAAAACGTAATTAATAAATTCACGATAACAAATAGTTGTTTTTTCATAGTAAAAATGTTAGTCGATATTTTTCAAAGGTTTAGTTCTTATAGAAACATTTCGTTTTGTATCTCCTGTTTCACCTTCCCATTTGAGAAAAGCTTTTTCTCCATCTAGAGTAATAATTTTTAACTCAGCTTCCCATTCAGTTCCTGTTACTCCAAAAACTTTTAAGGTGTATTCGAACGGATTTTCAATTAGCAGTTCAAATTCATCATTTTCCCATTCTTTTCTTTTTGAATCAGATTTCAAGATAATTGTAGATTCCTCCTGCTCTGGATAGAAAAAAACATTTGCAAGAGTTCCTTTAGAGATTAACTTAAAGTGAAATTTTACTTTTTTCATTTTTATGGTTTTTAGGTTAGTTATTAAGGGTTTAATATTATTTTTTTTCTTCTGAAGTTATTACCCCAGTTTTAATATCTGTCGTAATATGAGTATTTATTTGGGCAGACCCTTCTTCTATATTACTAGTATCATTATCACTTGCTCTTAACATTCTTATGAAATATAATCTTGTCCATAAGTATCCGAATAGAAAACCTAAACATGCGTAATAGAGAATAATTAAAACAATTAAGGCATCATTATCAAGCTTTGTGCTCATTCTGATGAATATGGCTGTCTTTTTAAGAAGAGGGATGATTTCATGAAGTTGAGTAAGTCCAAGTCCAAGAATTATTTTAGTTAGCCAATCACTAACTTGAAGCAAATTATCATTACCAATATAACGTGATTTTGATTTTTCAGATTCAGCAATTATCGCAGGTCTTGGAATACCAAAAAGAAAACCAATCATACTTGTAAAAGCAAAAGCAGCACCCGCAATAAAAAGTAATGTAGAACATATTGAAAATACTTGCGCTCCTCTTCCTTTAGCTAACCCATTGGAACAACCTCCACAAACAAATAATATAATACCAGCAATCCCGATAATGACTAAAAAAATAATAAATCTAAACGCTTTATTTTCTTTTTCATCTTCTAAATTTTGCTTCCGTGAATTTGTTCTGCTATTACTTTTTAAAAGTTCCCACATATATTTCTAATTTTTAAAAACAGTTTGTTTTTTATAATAAAAGAATAGTTTACGATTAAAACCTTCCCCTTGTTCTACAGCTATTCTTATACTTCTTTTATTCTTTATCTTATTTATTGCTGCGCAAATAGTAGGAACGAATAACTCACCAGGCACTATTTTAACCATCTCTGACAACCATTGACCACTATTAGAAACCAAATTGTTGCTTGTTGGCAAATTTTCTTTCTGAGACTTATCTGCTAGAAAATGTTTTATGTCATTATGTTTCTCCTCAGGAAATGAAGCATCTCCCGTATAAAAAATCCAATATTCATTTTTGACAGGCTCTACCAGAATAGCCGAATCTGGATTATGAATAACCTTGTTTAAAATAAATCCTACCTTAACAGGGTCTGAAGTGAATATCGCTGAAGTATATTCACTCAATAAATTTGAAGCTGTTTCTTTCATATTCTAAGTGTTAGTTATTAAATCTTACCATTTTTTATAAGAAGAGTTCTTAATTTGGACAAGCACATTGCTGCTCTTTACCAAAAAAAGAACAAATACTGAAACTAATAGGCTGACTTGCCGTCACATAAAAACAACCAAATAATTGCCAGCCTCCAGGCTTTAAAGTAAAAGGAACATGATCATAAACTGTATGCCCTTCATAAAGCCAGCTTTTCGTTACGCAACCAGAAATTTCTTTGGAAGAATGTGTATTTGTGAGCCTATAATAACTATATCCCTGTACCACACATGAAAATTGATCTGCGAAATAATTATCCGCACGTAGAAAATTTGTAGAAGAATCAGATATTAGATCAGCCTTGATCTTTATAAGTTTTAATGCCGTGTTGCCTTTTGAATCAATTGTACCTTTATCAAAAAACTCTCTTGCTTTAGTTTTTTCATTTAATTGAACTCTGGCGCTTGAATCAACTTCGTTTTTATAAAGATGTTCCTGCTCTTCCGTTTTTTCGATGCCATGTTTTTCGTCTTTCTGATTACACCCAAAAAAAAGAATAATCAGCATTGCTGTAGTAATCTTCAATTTCATATTATGTTAGTTTAGTTATTTAGTTCTTTTGCTAAACAAGCTCAAAGAATTACATAGCTAAAGTACATTGGGAACGAAGTATGGTCTCGGGGAGATTTCCGGTCAGGAAGGGGGAAAATTCCTGTTTTTGAATTATAGCGAAATTAGCTGTAGACGAACCGCTTCTAAAGCCATACCAACACGGCTTTTCACATTTAATTTAACAAAGATAGCTTCGCGGTAGCCATCAATTGTTTTTTCTGACAGGCACATTTTTGAAGCAATTTCTTTATAAGTCATATCGCTGCAGGCATGATGCAAGAATAACTGTTCGTTTGTTGTTAATTTTAATTCTTTTTCATCATGGCACAGTAATCGTCTCAGATTCTTATTAACAGTATCACTATTATAATAACCATTGCTATTGATTTCTGTTAATGCTTTATCCAATTCGTTTGGATGAATGTCTTTCAAAAGGTACGAACAGCATCCAGCCTTTATCATTTTTATAATCGTGCGGTCATCATCTTTCATAGAAAGGGCGACTAGTTTTACATCTGGGTATTTTTTTGATAATAAAAGCGCCGTTTCCTCTCCATTCATAACAGGCATATTTACATCAATAAGTATAATGTGAGGAAATTGCAATGTGACTTCTAGCTGATTGAAGAGATCTTTCCCGTTCAATGCTTCCATAATCACTTTTTTTCCAGAAAACCCATCAATGAGTGTTGCTAATGATCTCAAAAAAAGTTGCTGATCATCTGCAAGCGCAATAAAGATATTCTGGTTATGAGTTTCCATTGATTTTATATTATCAATTTTAATATTGTTCCTTGTCCTGAATTTTCAATCGATAGATGTCCGCCAAGCAAATTCATTCGGTCACGCATACTAGTAATACCTTGCCCATTGTGCTCATTTTTATATGAAATCCCGACACCATTATCCTGTATTATCATGCTAAATTGATTTGAATAATCTACTGAAATCATTATTGATGTAGCACTTGCATGTTTTAGAATATTATTCAAACCTTCTTTGGCTATCCTATACAAGGTAAAAGCTGTTTTAGGTTCAAGGCTTGAATTACCAGTAACATTAAGTGATATAGAATGTGTTCCTATATTTTTAATTAAAGTGAGATCATCATTCAATGCATTTTCAAGATTGAAGCTATGAAGATTTTCACTATAAAGATGATTTGAAATATTACGGAGATCAACAATAGCTTTTGTTACAAGCTCAACTGTTTCATTAAGTTTTCCGCCAGACTCATCTTTTATCTTTTCAAGTAAATGAAGATTAAGTTTAATGATCGACAATGTTTGACCGACTCCATCATGAATTTCTTGCGAAATTTCATGAAAGGCATTCTTGCGTTTTTCTTCGGCAAGAAGAATACTGTTTTCTGCCAGTTTTTTAAATGCAGAATTCTTTCCTGTTTCAAATACATATGACACAAAAAACACAATTAGAATTAATCCAACTAAACAATTTATAGCTAGTGAATTTTTCCAACTTAAATCATAATGTAATGGAAACGAATAACCTAATTTGTCTGAAATTCCAAAATATAATGCAATAACTGTATTAATCAAAAGCCAAATTACTCCTGTTTTTCTTCCATTCATTAACAAGGCAACTACTGGTGATGTTGCGAGCCAAGGCAAAACTGGAGAGATTAGTCCGCCAGAAAAATAAATGGAAATAAAAACGGCTGATACCCCTATAAAGACATAAAAGTTGATAATAAATAAAAGTGGTAAATTCTTTTTTACAGCAAAAAGTAATAACAAATGCAGTATTGCAGCAGTAATTAAACTAAGCGTTCCTTCGTTCATTTTAATAGTTACCGTAATGAATGCATAATCAAGGTCAAACAAAAAGGTAATCAAGATTATGTTTACTACAAGCTTATACTTAAGTAGTACTTCCGGCAATTCTTGCTTCTCTAAGGGAATAAAATATAATGTTAGTTTTTTTAGCATCTCTATTTATTTTTTAAACAAATAAATAATATAGTTTAGCAATTTTACCCACCATATTTCATGAGACTTCCAGGATAATCCTTTTTTATACCTTCTTTTATCGAGGTATTTTGAAAAAAGCAACCATTTAGGTTCATGAATATCCCATATTTCACAATACTTAGCTTTACTTCCGCTAACATCTATAATATTGTTTGTAGCTCTGCGTGCGGCCTCATTAGCTCCTTCCATAGTAGCCAAATCAGTAAATGATCTAACATAATCTGAAGCCAAGAAAAGATTAGAAATTGAGGTACGAGAATCATTGCGTATTGACCAAGTATTAATTTCGTTAACCAGCAATGGTTCTTCATTTTCATGCACTGAATTCTTGCCATATGGGGCCGGCATATTCATAATAGTATTAGATTTTCTCTTTTCACTATTAAAAAGATCTTCACTAAATATTATTGAATCATCAATAAAAGCCATAAACATGTTTTCATCTGCTAGTATAACCTCTGGCGTATTAAAAGAGATTTTAAGCTGATGCCAAACTTCGAGAATCACTTCCCATCTTGTACAATTATGTGCAGGTTTATCAACTAGGACTCCTTTTCTTTCCCAATTACTTACATCTACAGATATTATTCCTTTAACATAGCCATCACCATAATCAGAAAGATTCACATTCCAAAATTGTGCTTGTGAGATTGCCGTTAACGACCAAGGACTATCTGATAAAATTATATGTCCATCCACAATTTTCACATCCTCTCTTAAATAAAACTGTATTCCGTTCATCCAAACAACAGATTTTTTAAGTGTATCGGTAAATTTTAAATTTGGATCTAATTCTAATAAATGTTGCCTATTCAAAATTGGCGCCGCTCTTTCAACTGGGACTGCACATATAAAATAGTCTGCTTCATGAGTGGATACCAAACCATCTTTTTTGATTTTAACAGACGTTATTTTTCTTTCTTTAACCTCAAAATCTACTGCTTCACAAGCAAAGTTAAAATCAACATTTTTTAATTTTAAGTAATCTAGCCAAGGTGTAAGCCATTTCTCGTTTGTTGGGCCCGACAAAATCCTATCGGTATGCCTTGTTGGATCAACCATGTTGAACATTAATTGCACTAAAATATCTCCATTGGTTTTAGTGTTGCAGGTTTCAGCTTTTGCTGCAACTAAAGTTCTAGTAAGGCCGTCTACAAATACAGTTCTGTAAGCTTCGCTATGTACTGCTGCTTCGGTAAATTCCCACCATCCTGTACGTTCATATTCATTAAATCGTCTATCCTTACAGCTTGTCAGTAACTGCCATAATTTTAGAACTATTAAGTTTTTTTCTTCCTTGCTTAATCCGGTATCAAAAATTTTGATTTTTTCAAGTAAATCTTTAAGTCCTTTGATAGAACGTGGTAGATGGCTTGGCAAAACAATAGGAATCGTATTCGCTCTTGCCATCATCATATTTGGACAGTCAACTAAATTATCTGCAACACACTTTTCGTTTAAATCTCCCTTAAAAGGTATGCGCTTCATTGTATCAATGATATGCTTATAAAAACCAGGAAAAAAACGAAAACCATGTTCGCCTGGTAATTCTTTACTTGGAGATGTTGCTGTTCCCTTTATCGGAATACTTCTGGCTTTTCCACCACATAGTGTTTCTTGGCGCTCAAATACAGTTACTTTAAATCCGCGCTCAACAAGTTCATGAGCGGCACTCATTCCTGCAACTCCACCGCCAATAATAATTACGTGTTTTTCATTTTCGTTCATTTGGGGCGTTTTCTATGATTTTAGGCATGAATCACCAAAAATCATTATTCAAGTAAATGTATTTCAATAAAATAAGATACAGCCACGTAAAAACACCTGATTATAATGCCTCAAATGATTCAAAAGAACTAGCAAGAACTTTTTACACAATACTGTAACTCTAAGAACAGCACCTTCTAAACTTCATTGCCAATAAAACATCTTATTCTTATTTTTTTAATACTTTTTTTACATAAAATATTTTTTACCGCTAAAAAAGTCATTAAAATACATTCTCAGGACATTATTGCACCCAAAAACGTATTTTATTTCTCCTTCCAAAAATCATTATTAGTCAATTTTGCACACGAAATTACTGAAGACCTCCACATAAAACAATGTCATAAGTAATTTCCAAAACTAACTATTCAATTAACCAAATTACCAACCGAAATGACAAATTTTAACAGGATTAAAATGGGTCCTAACGGTGTGTCTGGATTTAGTTTGAAAACAAAATTGATGCTATTCTGTGTCTTGTTTTCATTATCCCAAATCCACGGATACGCTCTTAGTTCCAAAGGCGTGGCAAAATCGCAAAATGTACAACAGCAAAAAAGCATTACCGGACAGGTCAATGATGAAAATGGTATGCCGCTCCCAGGTGTGACCATTTTGGAAAAAGGAAGTAAAAATGCTGCCTTAACAGATTTTGATGGAAAATTTTCTTTAAAAGTAGAAAATGAAAACGCCGTATTGGTATTCTCTTTTATGGGTTATACCAATACTGAACTTTCCGTAAAAGGAAAAACTACCGTAAATGTAAAAATGCAAAGAGCAACAGCTTCGTTAGAAGAAGTCGTGGTTGTTGGATACGGTAAAATGAAGAAAAAGGATTTAACAGGAGCAATTGCTCAGGTTTCTCCTGATAGATTAGTAAATCAAAATCCGCAGACCGTTCAGGATATCTTAAGGGGTACTCCTGGTGTACGAGTAGGTTATGATCCTTCTGCAAAAGGAGGCGGGAAAATACAAATTCGCGGGCAGACTTCAGTCTATACGGCCAGTACAAATAAGGATGAAAAAAGTGGGCCTCACAATGCACCGCTTATTATTCTTGACGGAATGCAATTTTATGGTGAGCTTTCAGAAATTAACCCTGACGATATTGCACAACTTGACATTTTAAAAGATGCTTCGGCCTCATCTGTTTACGGTTCGAGAGCGGCTGCAGGAGTTATTCTTATCTCAACCAAAAAGGGTAAAACAGGCAAACCTATGGTAAGTTTTACCACAAACACAACCATTAGCAACAAGAGCGCTTATCGTAGTGTGTATTCTCCAGAAGGATATTTAAAATACCGCGAAGATTGGGAAACTGCTCAAACTTATGGCGTTAACCCTGCTACAGGAAATTATGAAGCCTTTATAGCAGGAACAGTAGCAAATGGCAGACCTGGCTATTTTTCAAATCCAAACGATTTGGCTAAATGGGGCATTACAGAAGCGCAATGGCTAGCGTATCAGCCTGCTGCTCAAACAACAGGAAAAAGCAGTAAAGAAGTATGGGGAAATCGTTTAGGATTAAATTTCGATCCTTCGCTGATGGCAAATTTCCTAGCCAACAAAACACATGACTGGAGTAACAGCTCGTTTAGAACAGGAATTAATCATGATAATAATTTGAGCATTTCTGGAGCTAGCGATAGAGTAAATTATTATATGTCTTTTGGCTATTTAACTTCAGAGGGAGCAATTGTAGGAAATGATTATAAATCTGCTCGTTCTAACATGAAAGTTGATGCAAAAGTTACAGATTGGCTTGACCTTGGACTAAACGTTAATTTCCAAGATCGATCAGACGGAGATGTTACTCCTTCTTTAGACACGCGTTCTGGGTTTAATAATATGATGAGAACCAGTCCGTTTGGAACTTTTATAGATGCAAATGGAAACTATGAAAGACAGCCGATGGGGAAAAATGTTTCTGGACAGAATTATAACTATTACTACGAGCGCCAATTTATTGAAAAAGAGACAGGATATACCACATTGAATACTATTTTCAATGCTAAAGTAAGTCTGCCAGCAGGCATTACTTATACATTTAATATTGCTCCTCGTTACCAATTTTTTCACGACCGTTATTTCAGATCTACTCAGAATCCAAACTGGCCTGCAGCTACTACAGGGGTAAACAGAAATAATTCGACAAGATTTGATTATAACTTGAATAACACCATAACTTGGGATTATACAATTGCTCAAAAACATCACATTATTGCCACTTTTGTTCAGGAAGCGGAAGAACGCCGTTATTGGTCAGATGAGACAGATGCATATAATATTCAGCCTTCAGATGCTTTAGGATTTCACTATGTGAATACGGCAACAATGGCAAATAGTGCTATTAGATCAAACGACACGCATGAAACAGCTGATGCATTAATGGCTAGACTTTTCTACTCGTTTGATAATCGTTATATGCTTACAGCTACTATACGCCGTGACGGGTACTCTGCATTTGGAGCTTCAAATCCTTATGCTGTTTTCCCATCCTTTGGAGTTGCATGGAACTTTAAAAATGAGAAATGGTTTAATTGGGAAGCGATGAGCACCGGTAAACTACGTTTGTCTTGGGGGCAAAATGGAAATAGAACTCTTGTAGATCCGTACGTTTCTTTAGCAAACTTGGTAAATACAGGAACAATGGGGTATCTAGACGCGTCAGGAAAAGCGCTTGAAATAAAATATTTATCTCTTGATCGTATGGCAAATCCTAATTTGGAATGGGAAAAAACAACATCAACAAACATTGGTCTTGATTTAGGTTTCTTGCATGATCGTATTACTGCTACTATTGACGCCTACAAATCATCTACCCATGACATGATTATGAGCCAATCTTTACCTGGTTTTACAGGGTTTTCAACAATTGCCACTAACCTTGGGGAGGTGCAAAATCAAGGTATAGAATTAAGCCTTAACACTCTTAACATGAAAAGGCCAAATTTTGAATGGCGCACTTCATTCGGAATCTCTTATAACGAGAATAAGATTGTGTCATTGTATGGCAATATGGTAGATATTAAGGATGCAAGCGGTAATGTTGTTGGAAAAAAAGAAGGAGATGACTCAGCTAATGGATGGTTTATAGGAAGACCAATTACTCAAATCTGGGATTATAAAGTAACCGGAATTTGGCAGAAAGAGGAATGGAAAGAGGCTCAAAAATACGGACAGCGTCCTGGAGATCCAAAAGTAGCGAACAGCTATACAGCAGATGATGTAGATGCAGTAGATGCAGATGGAAATCCTTATAAAAAAGCCGTTTATAATGAAAAAGACAAACAGTTTTTAGGAAATTCAAATCCTCCAGTGCAATGGATGCTACGTAACGATTTCAAAATTTATAAAAATTGGGATTTAGGCATTAGTATGTATGCAAATATGGGAGGCAAATCTCTTGATTCCAATTATATGAACACCTTCAACGATTCTAGTTTGTATAAATTCAACTTTAATCCATATCTGAATCCGTATTGGACACTTGACAACCCAACAAATGAATGGGCACGTCTTGATGCAAAGGGACCTGCAGGAACTCCAGTTGCACCAGGAAGATTGTATGATAGAAGTTTTATTCGTCTAGACAATATCTCGTTAGCTTATACCCTTCCTAGAGATCTTATGGATAAAGTGCATATTAAAAGTATAAAAATCTACGCTTCAGTTCAGAATGTTGCAACATGGGCTGCTTCTAAAGAATGGAAATATTATGGAGATCCAGAAACAGGCGGACTGGCTACGAGACAGTTTAATTTAGGTTTTAATTTCCAACTTTAAAATTACTCAACAATGAAAAAATATATAAAAAATAGCATTTCAAGACTAGTGCCTTTTGTAGCATTGGCAATGCTTTCTAGTTCTTGTTCAAAAGATTTTCTCGAAGCAGATCCGCTTTCATTTTACGAACCCGAAACTACGTTTTCTACAGAAGCAGGATTACAAGCAACTTTAGCACTTTGTGATAAACAATTGCGCAATAACTATATTCACTTTGGCTATTCTGGTGTTAGCGTGCCAATTGGTACAGAGTATCTTTTCTCTGATATGGCACAATATGGAAAAACAGATACAGGAAGTAATATCGCTGATTATGCCAACACTATTGTTCCTACTGGAGATTATAGAAGAGATGCAGGTGGAGAACATATTTATCTTGGATTTCTTTGGACTGAAGCCTATACAGGTATTAAGAATGCAAATACTGTGTTAACCTATATTGACAAAATAACAACTTTATCAGAAGAAGTTAAACGTAAATATATCGGGCAAGCTTATTTTCATCGAGCATACCGTTATCTTAACTTAGTATACCAATTTGGAGACATTCCTTTGATTACTAAAATTTTAGAAGTTCCTAAACAGAGTTATTATTCTACTAAAAAAGAAGCCATCATCGAAATGATTACGGCCGATATGGAGAAAGCTGTTGAATGGGTGCCAGAACAAGCCAAAATTGGATATATTGGAATGATTAGTAAAGGCGCTTGCCGTCAATTACTGATTAAATGTTATTTAGCATCTGGCAAATTTGCTGAAGCTGAAGCGCAAGCCAATATTCTGATTAATCAATCTGGTTATGCTTTGGTACAAGGAAATTTAGGAATTTTTGATCCAGGAGGAAATCCAACTGCATGGCCAATTACAAGAAATGTAATCTGGGATTTGCACAGACCAGAAAACAAAGTCATTGGTTCTAATACTGAGGCTATCTTGGTAGCGCCAAATGGAGGCGCACAATCCTTTTTAGCATTTTCATCTATGAGAATTTTTGGTCCAAACTGGAACGATGCCAACTTAATTACTCCTGACGGTAAAACAGCAGCGCCTCGTTTCCCATTGACTGATAAAACAAATTATAATGCAAAGTATGATTATCAAAGAGCGATCGGGCGCGGTATTGGTACAATCAGTGGTTCTTATTATTCACAGCATCCTATGTGGGTGGTAAATGGTGTTGAGGATAAAGTAGATCTTAGACATAACAGTACTGTTGGTAACTGGGTGAACATGGAAAATTTGAAATATGCTTCTGGTGCTGGCGGAAGTGCAACATGGGCTGGTCAAAATTTCAGAATGAAAGATGCAGCGGGTAAATTGTTAGCACAAGATTCTATTCGTGACTGGTTTGATTTCCCTCACTACAAAATCTTTTATCATGATGTTGTGGCTGAAGCCAATCCAGCAGCAAATGACTTTCAAGGTGCTACTGCAGGAGCAAGCGCACATATGTATATTTATCGTTTAGCAGAAACTTATTTATTGCGTGCTGAAGCTCGTTTTTATCAAGGCAATGTTTCTGGAGCAGCTCAAGATGTGAATGTAGTAAGAACACGAGCAAAAGCTTCACAAATGTATACCGCAGTGACTATAGGTGATATTTGTGCAGAGAGAGGTAGAGAACTTTACATGGAAGAATGGAGAAACGTAGAATTGAAACGTATTTCGCACTGTCTGGCTCTAAGCGGAAAAGCAGATGAATGGGGAAATACCTATAATAAAGACACTTGGGATAAACAATCAGGAAAAGATGCAACTGGCGGGAGTTACTGGTGGCAACGTATTGTTCATTATACATTGTACAACAAATATCCAGCTGGTATTTCTCTTAAACCAGGTGTAAAGTTTTATTCTATGGACAAACGCAATAATTACTGGCCAATTCCTTATAGACTTGCAATAGAACCTAATATTAAAGGTCAGCTAAGTCAGAATTTTGGCTATGATGGTTATGACGCAGGAGTAAAAGTTTGGGATAAATGGCAAGATGCTGTTGATGATGAAAGTAAAATTTAAATTTTCATTTAAATACATCTTAAAAACAAAAAACCGAGTTAAAGTGTATTTAACTCGGTTTTTTTTATGGAATCTAAAATAAAATCATTCCCTTAAATTTATTTGTCGATAATTGACGCGAGCTTAGAAAAATTAAGAAAGAGCGAAAGTAAAACTTCCGCTCTTTCTTTCAACTAACTTAAACTAAACTTACTATAAAAGAGATTAATAGCCAGGATTCTGATAAGCCGCTTTTTCTTCGGGCGTCATTTGCATACCATCAAGCTGGCTTGTCGGTATTGGGCGTAGATAATTCTCAGGCGTAATTGTTCTTGTAAAGACTTTAACACTATGGTCTTTCCAATCATTTGGATTAGTGGCTCCTGCAATTGAAAATGAATTTCCATATTCAGTCCATTTTTGTGTGCGCACTAGATCATACCATCTGTAACCTTCTCCAAAATATTCTCTGGAACGTTCAGCCAAAATATAATCAATATCTATAACTAAAGGAGTTGCTGCCGTCATTGCCGCACTGTTGTCCTGCGTTTTCGCTTTGTTTCCATTATTATCAAAAGTCCACTTTCCAGCACGAGCACGAATCACATTAATTAAATCTCGCGCTGTTTTTCCTCCTTGCACAGATGCTCCTTTAACAGCAGCTTCAGCAGCCACAAAATAGAGCTCTGAGAATTTGGCTATTGGAAAAGGGCGTGTGCTACTTCCGTTAGGAGACCCTAAACCTGTTCCGTTATCTGTACGGTAAGGACCTAATTTCCAGTTTCCAGGATAACATATTCTAGAAATTACCCTTGGTTCAATTACAAAATCTGCTCTTCCTGGCAAAACTCCTGCCCCAATCGAACTATTAAACACCGAATTCGAATAATCAATTCCTGGAGTATCATCATTTAAAAACGTCAGAACTGCGTCTCCATTTGCTATAGGAAGATAATTTGCATTGTATAATACTGGAGAGGTAATTCCTGCTTTTGCCCAGTTGCCACGGTAAACTGTGGTAAAGGTGCCATCATAACGCGAATCATTTGTTTTATCGGCAAATGTCTTTTTAAATACTTCTATAGGTGGCGCTAACATAGTCCAAGGTCTTCCTAAATGCTGTTCTGCCTCACGTTGCACAGAACTTACAGATGCCCAGTTACTCTTGCTTGAAGAACTTCGTACCCCAGTATAGTTAAACTGACCGAACCATCCGGCAAAATAATCGGTGCTAAAACCTCCTCCACTATAGCTAAGATCACCACCGTTGTAAAGAGAACTTGTCTCAGTGTGATCTGCATATAAGAGCATCTCTTTATTACGGTCATTTTTACCTACGCTTACTTCATAAAAAGAAGGAAGCAATCCAAAAGGCCCTGGATTATTAATTGCTTCTACTGCAACATCATAAGCTTGCTGATAATACCAAGCAGCGTCATGTCCGTCTAAATCTTTACGGTCGCTTAGCGGGTAAGTCGGAATATTATTTGGGTTTTCAAGCCACCACGCAAATGTCAAGTAAGCTTTTGCAAGATAAAAGCGTGCTGCCGTTTTAGTAAGACCTCCTGTTACACGCCCCGAAACAGGCAAATCTTCAACTGCCTTTTTTAAATCTGGAAATATCGCTTTACTATAAACTTCAGGAACTGTATTACGCACAGAAGTTCTTACTGTAGAAGAATTAAACCTTAATTCTCCCGCCCCTAAATCCAAAGGCACACCGCCAAAAGTCTGTACCAATAAGAAATAATCAAAAGCTCTAAAAAATCTCGCTTCAGCAATCAATGCAGGAGAAATGGTTCCAATTTTAGAAGCATTTTCAATTACACCGCTTGCTGTGTTGATATTTGGAAAAGTATTTCCCCATACAATACCCGTATTACTAGTTTGAGCGTTAATAACTCCAACGCCAGAAAAATCAAGATTCTTAACATTTCCATCTGAATTCTGCCCCCAAGTTGACTCATCAGTTGCGATCTGTCCTGTATTTAAAAAATAACCACTTCCGTACATGTATCTTAAATGTCCATACATAGAAGTTATTCCTCCCATTACGCCTTCCTGAGTAGAAAAATAGTCTGGGGTAAAAATAGCCCTCGGATTTTCTTCTAAAATATTATCGGAACATCCTGCCAGAAAAATTGAAGCAAGTGCCGTTATAATGCATTTTTTTACTTTAATATGTTTCATTTCTGTCTGTTTAAAAAATTATATTAAGTCCCAAAATCAGATTGCGCGACTGAGGTGTATTATACCCTACCGTTAATAAACGGCTTAAATTTCCTGAATAGGCAACTGCCATATTTGATGCGTCATTTGCATAAGAGTTAGTCTCAGGATCCAGTCCAGATACTTTGTGATATGGAGAATAAATAACCCATGGATTCTGAATCGTACAATATAGTTTCAGCTTTTCCATACCTGCACTTTTAATCCACTGCTTATTCAAACTGTATCCAAGAGTAATGGTTTTTAGCTTCACAAATGAACCATCAAAATAGCCCGAAGTCGAACCATACTTAGGATTGTTACTTTCTGTAGGCCCTCCTGGTTTTGGAAATTGGGCATCTGTATTCTCTGGCGTCCAGTAATCCACATCAATTTGTCCGCGACGACCATCATTAATATTTAAATATCCATTAGAACCATAAAGCGTACTATTTAAAATACCTCCGCTTTGGAAAAGACCAACTAGGCTAATATCAAAATTTTTATAGGCTACTCTAGTGTTAAAACCACCTTGAAAATCAGGATCGGCATTTAAAACTTGTCTGTCTTGTGCCCCAATCAATCTTGTAGGAGTTCCATTAGCATTATAATCTCCAGTATAGGCAACCCTTATCATACCCGCTTGGCCTGCAGGACCTTCGTATTGTTTTGCTTCAGCATCAGTTTGCCATATTCCAACTTTTTTATAATCATATATAACATTAAGAGGCTTTCCAACAAACCACCAGTTATTCTGATCTTCTGTCATGCCTGAAGCCAGAGATACCAGTTTGTTTTTATTGCTGTAGATATTAACACCTGCATCCCAAGTCCATCCATTATAATTATCCAGAATTACACCATTAAGGCTAAGTTCCCAACCTTTGTTTTCAGTTGATCCCACATTTCCGACATACGAACTAACTCCTGAAGTTACAGGAAGATTAACACTCAATAGAAGATCTTTTGTATCAGTTGTATAATATTCAGCTGTTCCTGATAAGCGATTATTAAAAAGAGAAAAATCCAATCCAACGTTAGTCGTTATAGAATATTCCCATCCTAAATTAGGATTTGGAAGAGTCGAAACATAATACCCTGTTGCATTGCTTGCTCCAAAATTATAAGGTCTTGTGCTTAAATATCCTAAAGTTGCATAAGGGGCTACCGACTGATTTGAGGTCTGTCCGTATCCTCCTCTAAGTTTTAATGAATTTACCCACTTTACATTCTTCATAAAAGACTCTTTGCTAATATTCCATCCTGCAGAAAATGCTGGATAAGTATGCCACTGATTAGAAGGTGCAAGACGAGATGATGCATCTGAACGTACTGTAGCACTGATCATGTATCGATCTGCATAAGAATACATTACACGACCCATATAAGAAATCAAACCGCTTTGAGTATAGGCTTGATTGCCATTGTTTATTGTAATATCATCATTATCTCCTGTTGAGGTTTGTCCCAAATTAAAATACTGGAAACTATCTCCTGCGATATTTCTTCTCGAAATTAAAGAACTATTATAAGTATCCTGTGCTGATGAATACATCGCTAAAGCATTAATCTTATGCTTTTCAGCAAATGTACGATCATAGGTAAGCAGTGTTTCAACGGTCCAGCTTGTAGACTGCGAATTTCCTATTGAAGCCACATTTGGATTATCCGGATTAGCATTAAAAACCCCAATACCGGTATAAGTGCCTGAATTACTTGTTCTATAATTTCCTCCTAAATTAACACGAGCTTTTAATCCGTCAACTGCTGGTATCTTAAGTTCGCCATAAATCGAATTATAAGAACCAAAAGCCTTATTGGTATCTGCCCATTTATCGCCCAGATTTCTCATGCTTTCTCTTGTATATACCCAGTTTTCGTCTTGAGGCATTTTTACTGTTCTTTTTAGCGATCCATCTTCATTATAAGGATTTGCAATAGGCGACATGCTTAAAACTCCATACATACCCAAGCTAGCACCATCAGTTATACTGTAATTATTATTAGAAGAAAAACCTATTTTGAAAATACCAATTTCTTGATCCAAAGCCGCACGAATAGAATATCTATTGTACTCAGATCCTGGAATTACAGCCTGATCTTTATAATAATTAACGCCAACATTATAATTTCCATTTTCTGTACCTCCTGTAACTGCAATATCATGATTGGTCACGATTCCGGTTCTGTAAAACAGATCTTGCCAGTCGGTATTTACATCATCGGCTTCATCGATTCCGTTAACCAGATTCTTTCCTGCCAGCTTACGGAATTCAACATATTTTGGCCCTTCCATCATTGGATATTTTACAGCAGTCTTATATCCAGTGTAAGTACTATAAGCAATCGAAGTTCGCTGTCCTTTACTTCCTCTGTTACTTGTTACCAAAATAACCCCATTTGCACCTCGAGATCCATAAATTGCTGTCGCTGATGCATCTTTTAAAATATCGACACTTTTAATATCTTCAGGGCTTATATCTGCTAGCGTACCCGAAAACGGAATACCGTCAAGCACTACCAAAGGATCATTGCCAGCAGTTAGCGATCGCGTTCCGCGAATACGAATCTGCATAGCAGCACCCGGTTTGGTAGAAGTCTGTGTGATCTGCACACCAGGAAGACGTCCTTGCATAGACTGAGTAATATTGGCAGAAGGAACTTCTCGTATTTCGCTTCCCTTAATTGAAGCAACAGATCCTGTTACAGCTTCTTTACGCTGGGCTCCATACCCAATCACCACTACTTCTTTTAAATTATTAGAATCTTCCTCTAGCTTTACATTAATTTTTTTCTGTCCATTAACTCCTACTTCACGGCTTGTAAAACCTAAAAAGCTAAAAACAAGCACTCCATTAGAAGGCACATCAATAGAATAAGTACCATCAAAACCGGTACTAACACCAGTCTTTGTTCCTTTTACATTTACGTTCGCACCAGGAATTGGTCCTTTATCATCTGAGACTGTTCCGGTGACCGTTGTCTGTGCATTCGACTGAATCGAAAAGACAAACATTAAGATCAAAAAACCAAAGCAATTGAGAAGCTTTGATTGACTTGCAACAAAAAAGTTAGTCATAAAAATTGATTTAAATTAAAATATGGTTATGGTTTAGTTAGCATATCAAACCTATTATCTAAACAAAAAATAAATAAGTTTAGAAACAAATATATATCTTTTTTATAAAAAACAATCGGTTGTGTAATTATTTTTTTATTTATTACTCAAAAAACGAACACAAAAAAAACATTATACATATTTAAAGTCTGAATTATATAGAAATAAATCAATTTACAGCTGCGGAATCTTTTGCAAAACGAGCAAAGATTGTTGTAGAATTATAGAAAAAGTAAAAAAGCAGGTACTCTACTTAGAGGATCTAAAACTAACAATAAACACAAAAAATGCAGAAAAAATAAGCTATAAGCTTGAATATACTACAATTACATTTAAAATCTCAAAAAAAAAGATTCTATAAAAGCAATCTAAAAACAATCGGTTGCCTCATTATCGTAATTTAAAAATATTTTTGTGTTACAAGATAATGACTCAGCAGAAAATCGAAATGTGAATACCGTACAGCAAATGTTTTAAAATCTTAAATATCCATGAAAACAGGTATTGTATCTTGTGTGCTACAATTGTAAATTTGTTTTTACAACATAAAAGACAAATTAATGATTGCAAGATATTCGGCTCATCTGTTAGAAAGAATTATTTACAGGATACAAGCTACAGATAACATTTGTCGTTTAAAATTGAATCTATGATCCTTGCAACCTTCCTTATCCAAACCCAATTAATCTAAAAAAAGAAGAAAGAAAAATGCCTACTATGTAAAACTTCACATCAACAAATGTTAAATATTAAGTAAACTCCCGTAAACTCTAATCATTTTGCTTATATTTGTAATAGGTGATTCAAGAAACAAACTTTAAAATGTCTTATGGTGGCTGATGAAATTCTTCAGATATCATTCAAAAAAGTAAAATTTTAATCCTCGTTTCAGAAGCCTAAAAAAAATGTAATACCAAATAGCCCCAAGACTATGAAAAAAATTACTCTAATGATCTGCCTGTTGTTTGCCGCAAGCGTAAACGCACAACAAGAAAAAGGAATTATCGGATATGCGAACTGGCTAGACAACTGGACAGAATTTAAACCGCAAAAAGCTGATTCTAAAGAAGCTAACCAAATACTTGCAGGAAATATTACCGAGAACACAAAACTGATGAAAAAAAACGTGTACATTCTGCAAGGAAATGTATATGTAACTAATAATGCCGTTCTGACTATTGATCCAGGTACGGTAATCATCGGAGATGCCGCAAGCAAAGGAACCCTTATTATTTCTAGAGGAGCCAAAATCATTGCAGAAGGTCAAGAAACCGATCCTATTATATTTACTTCAAATGCCAGCATGAAAAAAGCAGGTGACTGGGGAGGATTGGTAATCCTTGGTGATGCACCTATAAACAAATTTGGTGGTGCAGGCTCATACAATATGGATCTAGACCCTAGCCTTACTGTATACGGAGGAAACAATGTAGCAAGCAGTTCGGGTGTTTTAAAATTTGTAAGAATCGAATTTGCTGGCCGAAAAGTAAAAGGAGCAGATAGTTTTAACGGACTTACTGTTGCAGGTGCCGGAAACAAAACCGTATTGGAAAACATTATGGTGAGCTACTCTGGTGGCGATTCTTTTGCCTTTTATGGCGGAGATATTAATGCTTCTCAGTTGGTTTCGTATAAATCAATTAATGACGATTTTAAAATCACACAAGGAGCACAATGCCGTTTGTTCAATTCATTAGCCGTTAGATCATCGTACTTATCCAGTAACAAAGACGGTTCAAGATGCTTAGAAGTAAAAGCTTATGAAAAGAAAGGTGAAACAGACTTTACTAGAAAATCTACTTTTGTTTCGGCTTCTAATCTTACCATGTTGAATGATAGCGAAAATATTAAAGCTGATATACAAGCAGGATTAGTAAAAGAAGCAATTTATGTGGCTGACAATACCTCTTTAGAATTAAAAAGAAGTGTTGTTTCAGGATTTAATCCAGCCGTTTTATTAGATAGCCAGACTGCAATAAATTCAGACAACTTAAAGAAAATCAAATTTGAAGAAATGTTTTTTAACCAATGCACCGGTAACATTTTTACAGAAAACAACAAAGACAACTCTGATTTAGAAAACTGGTACGGTAACAGCATTTTCTCAAATGTATATTCACAAACTGACAATAAAGAAACTTTTGTGGACATCTACAATACTAGAAGACCTGACTACAGATTACAGCTAGGAAAAATTACAGCATCAAGCGGCAAGTAATTTTTTTTATATCGCAAACAAAAAAGGAAACATCTCAAAAGCTGTTTCCTTTTTTTGTACACTTTTCTTTCTAAAAGCATATATCACAATAAAAAAAGCTTGAGAAACATCTCAAGCTTTTTTTAAGTTATTTATCTCGCAATCATTATTTGCTGAAATCGTAGCTAAGAGAAGCACCAAGTCCAAATTGAAATGTTGACGCATAATCAGTAACTGCCACTGGCCCCCAATAGTAATCCCAGTAATAATCATATCCAACAGCTGCCGACATTGACTGAAGATAAGCATGAAGATTGATTGATAAAGGCGAATTGGTCTTTACCTTTACACCACCTTTAATTTCCCATGCAAAGTAAGTTCCGTTACCACTTTTTGGAGTTTCAAGAATAGCAACCCCTAAACCTGCACCTAGAAACGGAAGCGCCTTTTGAGAGCTTGATCCGAAATAATACGTATAATCTGCTAATATGTAATTAATAGCACCTTTGTCGTCTCCTGCATTAACTTGAGTTCCAGGAGGAATAGGGTTACCATTATTTGGTATAGTAGTCTTTGTATATAACGGCATACTTGTATCTAGTCTATTGTATTTTAATTCTATAGAAGCATTGTCCATTATAAAATATTCCAAACCTAGACCGTACTCAAAACCGTCTTCTACTTTTCCGTAAGAAGAATCAAAATCTACCCTGTCTGAAAAGGTATATCCTCCGTATAAATTAAGCAAAAATGATTGAGCACTTTGTGCCGACATCGCCAGCGAAAAGAAAAAAACGACAACTAATAAATGATACTTTTTCATAATTTTTAATTTTAATTTACAATTAATGATTTTTTTGCATGGTGGCTACAGTTGGGAGTTTATTTGACGTAGCACTTGTTTAACTTTTATGATTAGTTTAACTGTCTCAAAGTTATCTCACAAAAACATCTTACCATAAAAAAACAAGATCAATCATGTTGCAAATTATAAAATGAAACCATTTTATCGAGTAGTCTCTTTAGTTTAACCCTATACAATCTTAAGAACGTCTTATAGCTATATCATAAGATTCAGCTCTTATAACAACACATTTAGACAAATTCAAAACATTTATAGTAAAAACTGAAACACGGTTTTCGTAGTCCCATTTAATTTCGCTTTAAAGATATTCACCCAAACCGAATATCAATAAACCGATTACACTATGAAGAAAACCTTTAACCTATTTCTGGCATTTACATTTACCGCATTAAGTTCTTCTGCAAAACCTATTCAAGAAGATCCATCGCCACTTTGGTTTACAAAAACGACCGAAGTAATTCATTTTCAATTAAACAAAGCCGCACAAACTTACCAACCAGGGAAAAATCCGCGATCTGTTAATCCAGACGGAACTGTTCGTCTTGCAGGAATAACCGACTGGACAACGGGTTTCTTTCCTGGAAGTCTTTGGTACGGATATGAACTTACAGGTGACAAAACAATGGCAGAAGAAGCTAAGAAATTTACCCTTGCCTTAGACTCCATCAGAAACATCAAGAACACACACGACGTAGGTTTTATGCTGTATTGCTCTTACGGAAATGCCTATAGAATTACAGGAGACAAAACATATCTACCTGCTTTGGCTGATGGAGCTGCAAATCTTTATGCACGTTTTAGCCCAGTAGTAGGCACTATCCGTTCTTGGGATTTTCCTTGGTTGCATTATCCCGTGATTATAGACAATATGATGAATTTGGAGTATTTATATTGGAGCGCCAATCAGTTCGACAAACCTGAATATGCAAAAGCAGCCAATACACATGCTTTAACTACTATTAAAAATCATTTTAGAAAAGATTACAGCTCTTATCATTTAGTAGATTACGACCCAAAAATGGGTAAGGTCTTACACAAAGGAACTCATCAGGGTGTTACGCATGAATCTTCATGGGCTCGCGGACAAGCTTGGGGATTGTATGGTTATACGATGTGTTACGCAAATAGCAAAAATCCTAAGTTTTTGCAACAAGCAGAAAACATTGCATCATTTATTATGAATCATCCAAGAATGCCAAAAGACAAAGTCCCTGTTTGGGATTTTGATGTGCATAATGCTTTAGACACGGCAGAACTTGCGCCCCGCGATGCTTCGGCTGCTGCTGTTATTGCTTCTGCCCTTTTAGATTTAAGCACTCAGGTAAAAGATGGAAAAAAATATATTGACTATGCCGAAGAAATACTAAAATCTTTATCATCTGATGCTTATCTGGCTAAACCTGGAGAGAATCATTTCTTTTTATTAAAACATAGCGTGGGCGCTTTTCTGTATAACTCAGAAATTGATACACCGCTAGATTACGCCGATTATTATTATTTGGAAGCATTGAAGAGATATGCTGCAATTAAAAAAATTGAAATCTAAATTAGATGAAAATGCGTCTTTTTATAAAAACTTTCGTCTTCCTCTTTATTTTACTTTTAATGCAAAAAACTTTTGCACAAGAAGTTAAGATAACCAAATCTAGCTTTAATGCTATAAACCTTGATTATAAAGGACTTGAAAAAGTAAAAAAACTGGTTTCTTCATCCAAATATGAAGAAGCAGCAAACCGACTATTAGATTATTATCGAAATCGCACCGATGTTCAGCATTTGAATTTTAATGCAGCTGATTTAGAAAAATTAAAAGGAAAAAAGGTTAACAACAACACCTTAGAACTTGCCAATAATATTCTAATACACAAATTTAAACCGCATAAAGGCTATCCAGCTTATAATTACGGACAAGATATTAATTGGCAATATCGTCCTGTACAAGATCAATTACTGTCTACTTTTTTACACAGAACTGCTTTCTGGGAATCATTAGGTATTGTTTATAATAGTTCTGGAGATGAAAAATATGCTAAAGAATGGGTTCTCGAAGTACGAGATTGGATTAAAAAAAACAAACAAGGCACCTATTCTGACGAAAAAGATTTTGCATGGAAAGCTTTTGTGGTGTCTTTCAGGCTTAATCATTGGTCTTCGTATTTCAATATGTTTTTGAATTCGCAAAACTTCACTCCTGCTTTTTTAATGGAATTTTTAAATTCTTATAATGAACAGGCAGAATATATATCCAATAATTATACAGATGTTGGAAACCATAGATTGTACGAAGCCCTGCATATGATGTACGCAGGAAGCTTTTTCCCTGAAATGAAGAGTGCTGCTGCTTGGCGCAAAAGCGGAATTACAGTTTTAAATGAAGAAATTCAAAAACAAATATTACCTGACGGAGTTCAATTTGAACTTTCTCCTTCCTATCATATCGGAACCATTAAAATATTTTTAGATGCTTTACAGATTGCTCAATTAAACGGAATAGAAACTGAATTTCCTGAAAGCTATAGTAATCTAGTCGAAAAAATGGTGCTTGCTGTGGGCAAATATTCGTTTCCAGATTATACTTTTCCGTTGTATGGAAACTCTTTTTTAACAACGAAAAGTGCTATGCTAAAGAATTATCAGATCTGGGAGAAAGCTTTTCCAAAAAATGAAATTATTAAGTATTATGCATCAAACTTTAAATTAGGGAAAAAGCCTGACTATTTATCAAGCAGTCTTCCATATGCTGGTTTTTATGCTTTTAGAAATGGCTTGGATACCACTGCAACTGTAATGCAGATTAAAGCTGGACCTCCAGCTGAGTTTCATTCTCATCCTGACAATGGCAATTTTGCTCTTTGGGTAAAAGGTCGAAATTTCACTCCGGATTCAGGTAGTTTTGTTTATGCAAATGTAGGCAATCAAGAAAATTCTAAAAGAGATTGGTATAGATCTACCAAAGCACACCAAACTTTAACACTTGATAATCAAAACATAACAAACGATGCTAAACTATTAGAATGGCAACCTGATGGAAACACTCAGATTTTGTCTTACAGTAATCCGAGTTATACAGATTTAAACCATGAAAGAACTTTTCTTTTTATCGATAACACTTTCTTTCTAATAATTGATCGAGCAATTGGAGCCGCAACTGGCAATCTAGGAATTCATTATAATTTTAAAGAAGATAGCAAAGCTTCAAGTAATTCCTCAGACAATAGCATTACAACTCATTATGAAGATGGAAATAATTTATTGATACAAGTAGTTAATAAAGGAAAAATTGCTTTAAAAGATGAATCTAGTTTTGTTTCGTATGAATATCAAAAAGAAACACCTAGACCTGCTTTTGCTTTTGAAAAAATAAAAAACAATCAGCAGACACAAGGCTTTATTACCTTATTACTTCCATTCGATGGTCAAAAAGCTCCAACAGTAAAAATTACAGAAAACCCCGAGCATAATATTTCTCAGGGAAAAATTGATCTAAATATTACTATCAATGGAAAAAAAAGGCATATAAAGAAAAACCTTGTTCATTAGATCTAATCTGACGAAAAAATCAATCAAAACTATAGTTTTATTTGAGCTTTTTCCAAAATTAAAAACAATACAAAGCTATCTTTGATATGATAATATCAACTGGATAGCTTTTTAATTATAACAACAAATTATCTAACTCACTTAATTAAAAACCTAAATGAAGAATTTAAAGAAAACAGCCATCTTGTGCTTTCTCGTTCTGTCTTGGTTCTTGGGCAATGCACAAGAAAAACCAATAAAAAAAGAAAGCTTTGACATTATCAATCTAAACTACAAAGGCTTAGAAAAGGTAAACAGTCTTTTTAACACTGCCAAATACGATGAAGCAGCACGAGAACTGCTAACGTATTATCGCAACAGAAAAACCGTTAAACATCCTGATTTTAATGCGGGAGACGAAAATAGATTTCGAGGAAAAGAAATTGGTAAGGCAAATCAGGAAAAAGCAGATAATGCTCTGGAACATAAATTTCAACCTCAAAAAGGGTATGGCTTTTATGATTACGGAAAAGATATTAACTGGGAATACTGGCCTGTAAAAGACAATGAAGTCCGCTGGCAATTGCACCGCGTTACATGGTGGCTGCCAATGGGAATGGCGTATCGCAGTTCTGGAGATGAAAAATATGCTAAAGAATGGATTTCACAGTTTCGCGATTGGGAGAAAAAGAATTACTTAGGAAGTTCTAAAGAAAATGATTCTTTTGCATGGCGTCCATTGGAGGTGTCAGATCGTGTGCAAAGTCTGCCTCCTACATTCAATTTATTTGTAAATTCTCCGAACTTCACTCCTGCTTTTTTAATGGAATTTTTAAATTCTTATAACAAACAAGCCGCTTATATTCCGGAACATTATAGCAAAGAAGGCAATCATTTGCTGTTTGAAGCACAACGTATTTTGGGAGCGGGAGCATTTTTTCCTGAACTGAAGCAAGCTGATTCATGGCGCAAAAGCGGTATCGAAATCCTAAACCGCGAAATAAAACTGCAAGTGCTTCCAGATGGCATACAATGGGAACTTTCTCCTATTTATCATGTTGCGTGCATCGATATTTTTCTGAAAGCTTATAATTCGGCTAAAATGGCTGGCGTAGAAAAAGAATTTCCAGATACTTATTCGAAAACCATCGAAAAAATGATTTTAGCTTCGGCAAGTATGATGTTTCCTAATTACAACAATCCGATGTTTGGTGATTCTTGGCTGGTTGAAAAAGAAAGCCGATTAAAACAGTATAAAAGCTGGTCTAAAGTGTTTCCCGAAAATGCACAAATCAAATATTTTGCAACCGACGGCGCAGAAGGAAAAAGTCCTGATTATTTATCGAATGCCTTACCAAACGGCGGATTCTATACTTTTAGAAACGGATGGAACGACCAATCGACTGTAATGATTGTAAAAGCGGGACCTCCAGCAGAATTTCATGCTCAACCAGATAACGGAACTTTTGAACTTTGGATTAAGGGAAGAAATTTTACACCAGACACAGGCTGCTACATTTATAGCGGAGACGAAGAAGTTACCAAAAAGAGAAACTGGTTTCGTCAGACTAAAGTCCACAGCACTTTGACAATAGACGATCAGAATATGGTGATTACCAAAGCAGAACAAAACAAGTGGCAGACAGCCAAAAACCTAGATATTTTAACGTATACCAATCCAAGTTATACCGACTTGAATCATCAGCGCAGTATTTTGTTTATTGATAATAAATACTTCCTAATAATCGATAAAGCGATAGGAAAAGCAACTGGTAAATTGGGCGTTCACTTTCAGTTAAAAGAAGATAGCAAACCGGTTTTTGATAAAGCAAACAACAAAGTGTATACAGCTTATGAAGACGGAAACAATCTTTTAATTCAATCTTTAAATGCAGATAAACTTGCTTTAAATGAAGAAACTGGAAAAGTTTCTTATGCTTACGCGAAAGAAGTTTCTAGACCTGCATTTGTTTTTGAAAAAACGAAAAATGATGTAAAAACAGAATCATTTATAAGTATTGTTTATCCTTTTGCAGACAAAGCTCCAGATATTAAAATCCAGCCTAACAAAGACAATGATTTTGAGAAAGGAATCATTAGTCTAAACATTGTAATTGATGGCAAAAAAAGTGAGATTAAAACTCGACTTAACTAAACATTACAATTGCTCTTCTAAAAAACGTCTAAAATTAATTTTAGACGTTTTTTTTATAACCATTCCGTAGGAATGTCTGGTCGGTAGAATTAAAAATGAATCATAGTTATACGTTCCGTAGGAACGTTTGATTAATCACCAGACATTTTTATTACCAAAAAAAGGTGTCCCTACAGGACACTGTACTCAACGCCATTTTTTTTTCTACCAACCAGATATTCCTGCGGAATATTAAATATCCTTATGAATATAGAATTTGTTTTTTATACCCCTCAAATCTTTATAAAAACATTTTTTCTACTCTTTGTCATTTTACTATTTTCAATTAATAAGGTTAATCTGAAACTCTTCTTTCTAAACAAATCTTCGAGTCGAATTTGAATTTGTAAAGATAATTTTACGTAACATTTTACTTCATTTCGCTTAACTTATAATTTTTACGCAAACGATTTAGAGATTACTCGTAATTACTAGCTTTGCATCAAAAATTAATTTAGCAAAACATCACCAAATTCAAATTAAACCCTGATTTTTAAGGACTTTAAACAACGTATTAATCAAATTCAATAGCATTTTGGACGCATTCAAAACTGTCATGGAAGCCCGATTTCTATATTTGTTTCAATTAAAAATCAAAAAACATGACTAATCCAAAAAAAATGACCAGGCTTTTACAAAATTTATATTTATTGCCTAAACGTAAAATTCCCCTGCCCCTTTTCGCAAGTTAATTTATTGTTATAATTTTCTCCACAGCGTCAATCCAAAAAATACAATGTGGTGAATTAGTAAACAAGATCAAAACCAACTTAAATAATATCAACAGGAATTCTACTTACTATCTAATTCCTCTTTAAAGAAAAATTATGAAAAGGATTATATTTTTATTCTTACTGCTAACCACCTGTAAGATGATGTATGGGCAAAACAAAATTACCGTAACTGGTAAAGTAACCGATGCCCAAAATCTGCCAATGCCTGGAGCAACAGTTTCTGAAAAAGGGACTCAAAATGCTACTGTAACTTCAATGGATGGAGATTATCAAATTAAAGTAAAACCAAATGCAGTACTTGTGTTTTCTTTTATCGGAACAAAATCTAAAGAAGAGCATGTTAAAAACAGAACAGAGATTAATACCAAACTAATTGATGATACTAACAATCTTGATGAAGTTGTGGTTGTTGGATATGGAACAAAGACAAGAAAAGATCTTACCGGAGCTATTTCTTCTGTAAAAGGTCAGGAATTGGCCAAAGTTCCTGTACAGAACGTAGCCCAGGCATTGCAAGGTCGTATTGCGGGTATGCAGGTAACCATGTCTGACGGAACCCCAGGTGCTGAGCCTTCGTTAAAAATTAGAGGAGGAACTTCTATTACCCAAAGCAACGAACCTTTGTATGTTGTTGACGGAGTAGCTCAAACGGGCGGATTAGGCTTTTTAGATCCAATGGACATCGAATCTATCGATGTTTTAAAAGATGCCGCGTCGACTTCTATTTATGGCGCGCAAGGCGCAAACGGAGTTGTATTGGTAACAACTAAAAAAGCAAAAGGCGGGAAACTTACTATAAGCTACGATACTTATGGCGGTATAAAAACGATTGCCAAAGAACTTCAGGTAATGAATCCTTACGACTACACTAAACTAATATACGAATCTGCGACAGATGATGCGAGAATGCAGAAATTTGTAGGCGCTTATGGAACTTATGATGAGTTAGAAGGTTTGTATAAAAACAGAAAGGGAATTAACTGGCAAGATGAAGTTTTTGGAAATGCTGTTGTAAATCAGTACCATAAAATCAGTATTAGCGGAGGCGAAAACGATACTAGATACAATGCATTTTATTCTGTAAATGATGACGAAGGAATTATGCTTGGAACGGGTTCTGTAAAAAACATTGTGAAATTAAACGTGATTAACAATATCAGTAAAAAATTCTCTGTAAATGCGATTGTAAACTATTCAAATCAAAAAATCACTGGACTTTCTACTTCAGAAGGCGGAAATGCGAGATTGAGCATGCTGCAGAATTTATTGCAATACAGACCAACAATTGGAAAAACAGGATCTGACGAAGATTTAAAAACTTTATTGGTAGATCCTTTAGACAATCAGGATTCGCCAACATTCCAAAGTCCACTTATTACAATTGACAGTCAAAAAAGAGAAGCTATAAATAGGTCAATCAATATGAGTTTACAATTGCAATATAATATTACACCAAACTTAGTTTACCGCGGATTAATCAGTTATACTGACAACAGCAATAAAAGCAAGTATTTTAATGATTCCAAAGGTATTCAAGCTATTAGAGCTGGTGGCGCTAATGGTGGCGTAACGCATAATATTGGAACTCGTTTAAACTACAACAACGTTTTAACGTACAGCAATATTTTTAACAAAAAACATAAATTTGATGCTACTCTTGGACAAGAATACATCTACAATTATACGGAAGGCGTTACTGCAACCGCATCTGCTTTCCCTAATGTAAACTTAAGTTGGGATAAATTACAGCTTGGAACCATTGCCGGAATCCCGACAACTTTTGCAGAAGATGATAAATTGCTTTCTTTCTTCGGAAAAGCCAATTATGCCTTTAAAAACAGGTACTTATTCGCAGCTAGTTTAAGAGCCGATGGATCTTCAAAATTTGGAACTGAAAACCAATGGGGATATTTCCCTTCTACTTCAGTTGCTTGGAGAGTTATTGAAGAGAATTTCATGCAAAAACTTCCTGTGTTTTCAGACTTAAAACTTCGTTTAAGCTATGGTGAAGCAGGAAATAACAGAATTGCAAATTATGCTGCTTTAGGAATTTTTAACTCTGGTTCTTATCCGTTAAACAACCTAACTAATATTACTGCTTTTCAAAACAACCTTCCTAATCCGTTCTTAAAATGGGAAGCTACCAAATCGACTAATATTGGTCTTGACTTAGGTTTTTTCAAACAAAGAATTTCTTTAACGACTGAACTGTATGAGAATAAATCAAAAGATCTTCTTTACAACACTCGTGTTCCTGCAAGTTCTGGTTTCAAAAAGCAATTTCAAAATATTGGAGCAACTTCCAACCGTGGTTTAGAATTTACGCTTAATACGATAAATATTAAAAACGATAATTTTATCTGGAATACCACTTTCAATATTGCTTTTAATAAAACAAAAGTGTTGGCATTAAGTGAAGGCGAAACTTCATTAATTACAAACAGTTACACAGACAAAAACGACTATATTCTGAAAGTCGGACAGCCAGTTGGAACCATGTACGGATATGTAAATGATGGTTTGTATCAAGTAAGCGATTTTGATTATAACCCAACTACAAAAGTGTATACTTTAAAATCGGGCGTTGCAAGCGATAATATTGTTGTACAGCCAGGGTTTATCAAATTTAAAGACATAAATGGTCCTGACGGAAAACCTGATGGCGTAATAAACGATTTGGACAGAACGATTATTGGAAATGCAAATCCAAAATATACTGGTGGTCTTAACAATACGTTCAGCTACAAAGGAATTGATTTGAGTGTTTTCCTTGATTTTACAGTGGGTAACGATATTTACAATGCTAACGTTTTAAACAACTCTAGGCTTAACCTAGACAACTTAAACACTTTTGCAATCTACGCTGATCGATGGACTACGATTAATGACGCTGGACAGCGCGTTACCGATCCTGATGAATTAACAGCTTTAAACGTGGGCAAAAAGTATCCAGCTTTTAATGGTAATGCTACTGGACGTTTGTATAGCGATATTATCGAAGATGGTTCTTTCTTAAGAATTAATAACATCAGTTTAGGTTATACATTGCCTAAAGACTGGCTGAAAAAATCTAAAATCTCAAATTTAAGAATCTATTTTACGGCTTATAACTTATATGTATTTACCAAATATTCTGGTTATGATCCTGAGGTAAATGTTCTTAACAATGCCATTACCAGAGGAGTAGATTTTAGTGCTTATCCTAGAAGTAAATCCTTTGTTACAGGATTAAATATTTCATTATAATTTAAAGTTTAAAAGATGAAACACAACATATTTTCACGCAAAGCAATGGTTATAGCAGGTGTAGCCTGTCTCCTATTGCCTCTTAATTCCTGTGACAAAGATTTAGACGTTACGCCTTATTCTTACTTTACCACAGCCAACTTTTTTTCTGATGTAAACGAAGCCAATATGGCAACGTTGGGAGTTTACGAAGCGATGTCATCAATGGACAGTTACGGATGGAACATTTCGTTAATTTTTGATGCTGATACCGATATTGAACAAATGTCGGGAATTGGTGCCGACGACTGGCGAACCATTGCACATTATCAGGGCATTTCTCAAACCAATACTTTCTATTTGGCTTGGAGTAAATTGTACGAAGGAATTGACAGAGCTAATGTGGTTATAGAAAGGATTCCGCAAATGGAATTGTATACCAACGGAACAGAAACTCAAAAACAGCAATTAAACCGTTTTCTTGGCGAAGCTAAATTCCTTCGCGGATTTTACTATTCAGAATTGGTACGTTTATGGGGAGATGTACCATTTAAAACAAAAAGTTCACAATCGGGAGATAAACTAAGCGGTGCCTTAGTTGATCGCCAGGAAATATACACACAGGTTATAAAAGACATGCAGGAAGCTGCTTTGCTTCTGCCAGAACAGATGCCAACAGACGAACGCATCAATAAATGGGGCGCAAAATCTATGCTGGCAAGAGTGGCTTTATTTGCTGGAGGATATTCATTAGGCGCAGACGGAATTATAAAGCGACCTACAAACTATAAAGATTATTATAAAATTGCGCAGAAGGAAATCAATGATGTAATGGCGCAAAATCCATACAAATTGAATCCCTCTTATTCTAAAGTATTTAAAAACCAATGCCAGCATGTTTTAGAACCAACCGAAAATATTTTCCAAGTCGCCTTCTATAATCCATCAGGAAATATAGGAAATGCTTCATGGATTAGTAATTTTAATGGTCCAACAACGGCAAGCGGCGTATATCCGTCAAATATTGCTAGATGTTTGGTTCCGAAACCTTTTTACAACAGTTATAACGTCGCAGACCAAAGAAGAGATTTCTCAATTGCCACTTATCAGATTAATAATCTGGGGAATAAAATTCCGCTTTTGACTACCAATCAGGACGAAAGATGGACCGTTTCAAAATGGAACAGAGAATTTATGACCAATACAACTGCAGAAAGAGTCTACACACACATCAATTGGGTAATTATGCGTTATTCTGATCTGCTTTTAATGCGTGCAGAAGTAGAAAATGAATTAAACGAAGGTCCAAATGCACTTGCCTACGAAGCTATAAACCAAGTTCGAAAAAGAGCTTTTGGAGGTGATATACAAGGAAGCCAAATTGCAATTGATTTAAAAACAAAAGGAACTGGATATACAAATGCTGCAAATGTTGTAATTCAAATTACTGGAGGCGGTGGTACAGATGCTGCTGCAGCAGTAATTAACCTTGCCAGCGGAGGCGTAAATACTATTGGAATGCTTCGCTCTGGAGATGGCTACACTTCTGTTCCAACAGTAACCATAACCAGTACAGACGGAAAAGGTTCTGGAGCAACAGCAACAGCAAGATTGCTAACTAAACCGACAACAGCACAAATAAACCTACCGGCAGGACTCGATAAAACAGCCTTTTTGAAAGCCTTACAGCAAGAAAGAGCTTGGGAACTTTCTTTTGAAGGAATGCGCAGAGCCGATTTGATCAGATGGGGAATTTTAGCAGATAAACTGGCTGAAACAAGTGCAGCAGTAAAACAAATACGTCCAACCTACTTTTATCCTTCTATTACCAATTTTGTTACTGGAAAACACGAATTATATCCTTTTCCACAAAATGAAACGGATGTCAATAAAAGTATCACACGCCAAAATCCGAAATACTAAGTGCTTACTATCTATTTTAGAAACCATTCATGTTTAATGTTAGTGCAGAACTTCGGTTCTGCATTAACTGTTATTTGAGAAAGCAGATTTTAGACTAAAAACCGTTGTTTTTAACGAAATCTAATAGCATTTTGAACAAATTCAAAACGATGAATAAACAATGATTGGTATTTTCGTTTTTAGATTCAAAGCATAAAATAAAAGAATCCACTAGTAAAATAGAGATGAAATTTCAAAAAAACATATTCGTTTTGTGCCTTCTAGGAATTTTAAATATTCCATTACTAAACCATGCACAAAATGCTAGCCGCCCGAACATTTTAATCATTATGACCGATCAGCAAACCGCTGATGCAATGAGCAATGCAGGAAACTCAAACCTGCATACGCCTGCGATGGATAAACTGGCTCAAAATGGAGTTCGTTTTACCAAAGCCTATTGTGCACAACCCTTGTGTTCGCCATCACGTTCTGCCATTATGAGCGGTAAAATGCCTTATGAGACTGGTTTTATTGGAAATGCACCAGAAAAAGACGGACAATGGCCAGATGATTTATTAATGATGGGGAAAATTTTCCAAAACGGAGGATATAAAACAGGTTATGTTGGAAAATGGCATCTTCCCGTTCCTACTTCCAAAAAAAGTCAGCATGGTTTTGAATATATAGAAAATACCAATTTTCAGGATTACAACGATGCTGCAACGCCTTCTTTCTGTGCAAGATTTATTAAAGAAAATAAAAACACGCCTTTTTTACTTGTAGCCTCTTTTTTAAATCCGCATGACATTTGCGAATGGGCACGCGGAGAAGATCTTAAAATGGATGTTTTAGAAAATGCTCCATCTCCAGACCAATGTCCACCACTTCCTGCCAATTGGAAAATTCCAGAATACGAACCCAAAATAGTACGCGAACAGCAAAAAGTAAGCTTTAGAACTTATCCATCAGTAAACTGGACACCAGATCAATGGCGTCAATATCGTTGGGCATACAATAGACTGATTGAAAAAGTAGACAATTATATCGAAATGGTTTTGGCTTCGCTAAAAAAATACGGCATCGAAAAAAATACAATCATTGTCTTTACTGCTGATCATGGTGACGGTTATGCAGGACACAGCTGGAATCAGAAACAGATTTTATACGAAGAATCGGCTAAAATTCCGTTTATTATTTCAAAAATTAGAGAATGGAAACCAAGTACAGACGAAATGTTGGTTTGCAACGGAACAGACATTATTCCAACAATCTGTGGCTTTACTGGAGTTTCAAAACCTTCTTATTTAAAAGGAATCGATTTAAGCAAAAAAATAGCAAATCCAGATTTAATACTTCGCGATACTCTAGTTATAGAAACCGATTTTGCCGATAACGAAGAACTTTTAGGAATTAGCGGACGTGCCGTAATTACTCAAAATTACAAATACATTGTTTACAATAAAGGCGATCTAAAAGAACAACTATTCAATCTAACCACAGATCCAGGCGAAATTACAAATCTAGCCGTAAACAAAACGTATGAAAAAGAACTGCTTAATATGCGCCGTTATCTAAAAGAATGGTGTAAAAAGAATGGCGATTCGTTTCAGTCTGGACTATAAATCATTCAACACCAAACAAATGATCAATAAAAAAACATATATCGTAGCGTTACTTTTGGCAACCTTCCCTGTTTTCAGTCAGAAACAGCAGGCTGTCATAAAGTTAACCGCCGAAAAACTTCACTCGAGAGTACGCGAATGGCCTTATCCAGTTAATGGTATTACAGTTCCAACAAATGCTCCTGCCCTTCTTTGGCCGGGAACAAACGGAAAAGAAATGGTGAAACCCATGGAAAGTGGCAGTGAAGTTAAAGAAGATCCAAACATTGGCAACGTACGATATAAAGTTATGCTTGCCAGCGATAAAAATTTTACCAAAAATGTAATTGCTAGCGCCGAACAGCGTTGGGCAGTTTATCCTTTGCATCAGGCGCTACAAGCCGGAAAATGGTATTGGAAATATGCTTATGCCCTAAAAAACAGCAATCAATGGACATGGTCTCCCACTTACGATTTTGTAATTGATGCCAAATATGCAAACGAAAAAGTTTCTCCGCCAGTAAGTGAAGTTTTAAAACGAAATGAAGGTGCACATCCGCTTTTATGGAATATGCATACCATTGGTGAGGATTTTTACAAAAACAATCTTGATAATCCTGAAGCTAAAAAGTTCATCGCTTTCGCGGAAAAGTTAATGCTGGCTCCTCTTCCAACTGAGAAACCACAGCGCGTTATTGATACAACGGGAAAAAATCCTTTAGAGAAAAAGATTATTATCGAACGAATGTACCATGGTTTTGGCGATGCTGTTGGAACTCCTGTTCGCAATTTATGCATTGCCTATCAGCTTACTAAAGACGAGCGTTTTATTTTGGATGCGAAACGCAGAGCTATAAACATTGCCAACATGAATCCTGACGGACTAGCAACAGGCGATGACTTTACAGGCGGTGCCGTACTCGAAGCTTTAGGATGGTTTTATGATGCAGGTTATGAATTCTTATCTCCACAGGAAAAAGAACTTTTTAAAAACATCATTAAACTTAGAGCCAAAAGAGTTTACGATCATTTGCCAAATCGTTTTGAATTGCACGTTAGCGACAATCACGTTTGGCAGATTACCATGCGAAACCTTGCAATTGCAACAGTTGCGGTTATAAATGATGTGCCTGAAGCAAAAGAATGGCTTACGTATTTGTATGAAGTTTGGTCGGCGCGTTTCCCGGTTTTAGGCACTACAGATGGTGGCTGGCACGAAGGAAACGGCTATTTTAGAGTCAACTTTAAATCGATTATTTATCTGTCTCAAATGTTTGGCGATTTTAGCGGAGTCGATTATTTTAAACTGCCTTGGATGCAGAATCTGCCTTACTATATGCTTTATACACATCCTAACAAATCGGCAAGTACTGCTATTGGTGACATGTGGGAGAATATTCCGTACATTACAAAAGGCGAAGCTTGGTTTGCAGATGCGCTTACTTATAAAATTGACAATCTGTATTTGAACTGGTACGTTGACGGTATAAAAAGAGATTATTCGAAGTATTATCATGGTACAGACGACTATCTTCTTTTCCGCCTTTTAAATTATAAACCAAACCGAAATTTACCTGCTTCCTCGCCTTCTGTTTTACTAAAAACACGCAAATTTGGAGATGTCGGTGTTGTCGCGATGCACGAAGATTTAGCTAATGCCGATAAAACGTTAAGCAGTTATTTGTTCAGCAGTCCGTTTGGTTCTTCTGGGCATGGGCATGCTTCGCAAAATGCTTTTACCATCAATTATAAAGGAAAAGTAATCTTTGGAGGAACGGGTTATTATAGTAATTTCAGTGACAAACACAATCTTCTCGATTATCGATCAACAAAAGCATACAATACCATTTTAGCCGACAGTTTAAATCAAAAAATTGGTGAAGAAGGTTACGGATGGATTCCGAGAGCGATTGCTGGAAAACGCATTCAGTATGCTCTAGGAGATGCCAGCAATGCGTATGGCGAAATTAAAAGTGAATTTTGGCTGAATAGATTTGAACAAATCAAAGTAGTTCCGAGCAAAGAAAACGGTTACGGAGAATCTGGCGTAACATTGTACAGAAGACATATGCTACAATTAGAAGGCGGATATATTGTTTTATATGATGAATTGGAAGCGAAAACTCCAGTAAAATGGACAACTCAGTTTCATTGTCCTTATTACACAATTGAAAGCCAGAATTCCGAAAATTCAAATCAACAGCAATTTGCAGTTAAAACCGATTTAGGAAGTGTTACGGCTAATGTTTATGCTGAAAGTCCGTTAAAAATGGCTGTGCATAATCAGTTTTTCGAAGCTGCTGTAAACTGGAATAAAGTAACCAATGATGAAGGTGAAATTAAAGAGTTTAAAGATCAATGGCACGCAGGGATTACCTCTCAGCCAAAACAAAAATTTAGATTCTTAACTATCATCCAAATTAGAGGTGGGAAAACAGAAGTCATTAAAACACTATCCAACAAAGATGGATTTACAGCTTTACAAGTTGGAGAATGGAATATCAAAGCGCAATTAAACGGAGAAAAACCTGCGGCATTGCAAGTTTCAGCAAACGCAGTAAAATCGATGTTTAGTTATGGAAATCTGCCTATTCAATTTGAAGGAAAAAAGTATACGCCAAACATCGATGGAAGTTCTTTGTTGCTTGAAATTGATCATGCTAAAGTAATCCGACAAGAGACGATAGATGAATTGCCAGATGTGGCTAAATATGACAAAAATTAAAAAATGGTAAGACGCCTTCTTTTTCTTTAATTTAGAGCAATTGTTTCACTCTCCTGCAAGGTTTTTAAAACCTTGTAGGTATTTTAAGAAATCGAAAAGAAGCATCAAAAAAGAAAAAATTATAGCACTAGTAATACCTACAAGGTTTTAAAAACCTTGCAGGAAAAAACAAGAATCATTTTAATAAACATGAGAAAAAAGATTGCCATAACAGTTCTTTTGTTCATCGTATTTTTTATAATAAAAGTTCACGGACAAGTGCAAGACCGCTATTTCCGAACCATTTCGGTTGATAAAGGCTTGTCGCAAAGTTCTGTTTTTGCCATTCAACAGGATACCTTGGGTTTTATCTGGATTGGAACGCAAGACGGATTAAATCGTTATGATAGTAAAGGTTTTAAAGTGTATCGCCCAATAAAAGACGTTAAAAACAGTCTGCAATCGTATTACATTCGAAGTTTGTTTACCGATCATAAAGGACAATTATGGGTTGGCGGGAATCAGGGCATTAGTGTTTACAATTACAATACGGATAGTTTTATCAATTATCCGCTTCCGCGAAATATTGGCGAATGGTACATTTCTGCTATTACAGAAGATAGTCAGCATAGAATCTGGGTTTCTTCTATTGCAGGAGATGTTTTTGTGCTTTCTCCAAATGAAAAGAATTTTGTTCCGATAAAGTTTAATGCTTCTTCGCATGAAATCAAAAAAATCGCATACATCGGCATTTGGCAAAAACAGATTTTATTAGGAACAGATGTTGGTCTTTTTCAACTGAATTCACAATCTCACCAGCTTTCAAAAATAAATCTGACTTCAAAAAAACCTTATATCAATGATGTTTTTATTGAGGGTAAAAAATTATGGGTGGCTACAGAAGGCGAAGGTGTAATTGAATATAATGCTCAAAACAAAACCCTTACTTCTCTACTTCATCATGCAGGAAACAATAGCATTGCCGATAATAACATTAGATGCATTAACAAAGACACCGAAGGAAATTTATGGTTTGGAACGTTTAAAGGTTTGAGCATTTATAACCTTAAAAACAACGCATTCAGCAATTATTCACACCAAATTTCACAGCCTTATACGATCAGCCAGAATTCGGTTCGCTGTATTTTTAGAGATAAACAAAACGGAATCTGGTTAGGAACTTATTATGGTGGTTTGAACTATTATCATAAAAACGATATCAAGTTTAATCTTTTAAGCCAAAATTCAGGAAAACCATCTTTAAACGATGAAGTTATTGGCGTTATCAAACAAGATGCTAAAGGCAATTTCTGGATTGGCAGCAACGATAAAGGACTGAATTACTGGAACAAAAATGGCAATACCATCAGTTATTATTCTAATAGCGAAAACAATCCGAACAGTTTAAGTTCGAACAATATTAAAGCCATTGAATTTGACAATAACGGAAATGTTTTAGTGGGAACGCATAACGGCGGATTGAATATTTTGAATCCGAATACAGGTTTGGTGCAGCGCTTTCGCCACGACGAAAACAATCCGAACAGTATTGCGGGCAATTTGGTTTATAGTTTACTGAAAGATTCTAAAGGCAGAATTTGGGTCGGAACACGATCAGGATTGGATCAGTTTCATCCCGAAACCAAAACATTTACCCATATTCATTTGGATAAAGCAGGAAAAAGACCCGTTTCTGACGATATTACTTTTCTTTTTGAAGACAGCAAAAAACGAATCTGGATTGGCACCACAAACGGTGTAACACTTTTTTATCCTGAAACACAATTATTTGGCACTATTGGCCACGGAAAATTAAGCGATGACATTGTAAACTGCATTACCGAAGATGAAAAACACCGAATCTGGATTGGAACGCGAGAAGGTTTACGATTGTATGATGAAACGCAGGAATCTTTCATCAGTTTTAAAGCAAGAAAAGATTTCTTTAAAGAAACGATTTACGGCATAATTCCAGACGATAATAACTTATGGATTTCTACCAACACGGGATTAATCAAGTTCAATCCAGACAAAGGTTCTGTGCAGACTTTTGACGAAAGTGACGGTTTACAGAATAAGCAATTTAACGATTATGCATTCTGCAAAGCAACGGATGGAATGCTGCTTTTTGGAGGTATAAAAGGCATTTCGTATTTCTATCCGTCGATGATCAAACAGAGTCCGCTTCCTTTAAAACTAAGTTTTACGACTTTAGAAGTTTTAAATAAAACGGTTGCCGTAGACGACGAAACCGATATTTTGGAACAGCATATTGATCAAGTTAAAGAATTGGAAATTGGACCAGAATACAAGCAATTCAGCATCTTTTTTAATACGTTCAATTACATTTCTTCCAACAGAACTTACTATTTCTATAAACTCGAAGGTGTAGATAAAGACTGGCAAAGAACAGACGAATTGAAGGTAAGCTACAGCAATTTATCTGCGGGAAAATACAATTTTCAGATAAAAGCTGTTGGTCCAAATGGTGAAATGAGTGCTGTTAGAAGTTTGCAAATTGTAATACTTCCGCCTTGGTACAAAACAATCTGGTTTTCTTTGTTACTTCTTGCTATTATTGGTACAGCGGTATATATTGGCTTTAAAATCATTAAAGAAAGAATTCAAGCCGAGCAGCAGTTAAAACTGGAAAGAATTGAGAAGGAAAGAGTGAGCTATATCAACCAGATTAAAATGGACTTTTTTACAAATGTTTCTCACGAACTCAGAACGCCTTTAACGTTGATTTTAGCTCCTTTGGAAGAATTATTAAAAATGCCTTTTGCTGATAAAATCACCAAAAAGAAACACGAACTTATGTTTATTAATGCCAAAAGGCTTTACAATTTAGTCGATCAGCTTTTTGAGTTTAGAAAAACAGAAATGGGAACGCGTCCTTTAAAAGTGGGTAAAAGCGACATTGTTCGTTTTACACAGGAAATTTTCGAATCGTTTAAACCGCTTTCAGAAAAAAACAACATTCATTATACTTTCCACTCAGCCGAACCGCAGCTTGTGTTTCTTTTTGATAAAGATGCAATGGAGAAAATTTTGTTCAATCTTTTGTCTAATGCTTTTAAATACACCAAAGAAGGACAAAGTATTCATGTGGAATTATTGAAAAAAAATGATTCGGTACAAATAAAAGTCGCTGACACGGGAGTCGGAATTAGTGCGGAGAATTTATCTAAAGTCTTTGATCGTTTTTATCAAGTAAACAACCGAGAAATGAATTTGGGCTCTGGTGTTGGTCTGGCTTTTACAAAACGTTTGGTCGAATTGCATCATGGTGAAATTAGCGCCGAAAGTGCCGAAGAGCAAGGAAGCACTTTTACAGTTGCCATTCCTATTTTGGATCAGGTTTACAAAAACGATCAGCAAATAGAAGAATCATTATACGATTTGTCTATTGTTACTGATAATGAACTGAATAATGAAAATGAGATTGAGGAAGAAAATGAAATAATAGACAGCAACCAGCCTATTAAATTACTGATTGTAGATGATAACAAGGAAATTCTCGATTATCTGCAGGATTATTTTAGCAAAACTTACGATGTAACGGTGGCACATAACGGACAAATGGCATTAGATTTATTAGAAGTCAATCCTTTCGATTTAATTATTAGCGATGTAATGATGCCCGAATTGGATGGGCTTCATTTTTGCAAACGTGTAAAACAAAACATTAATACATCGCATATTCCGTTGATGCTTTTAACAGCGCGAAATGAAACCAGCCAGCAGATAAAAGGTCTTGAAATGGGTGCTGATGATTATATTACAAAACCATTTTCTACTCCATTATTAGCTGCAAAAATCACCAATTTATTACGTTCCCGTAAACGATTAAAAGAATATTATTCTGTTGGAAAAGAAATGGTTCCCGAGAATATTGCATTCAATACTTTAGATGAAGAATTTTTAAAAGAAGCAATTAGAATTGTCGAAGATCATTTGGCAGATTCTGAATTTACTGTAGATCATTTCAGCCGTGAAATCGGAATGAGCCGTTCGAATCTTTATATCAAATTAAAAGCAATTACAGGCGAATCGGCAATGGATTTTATAAAAAGAATCCGTTTTAAAAAAGCTGTTGAATTAATGCAGAGTAAACGATATACAATTGCTCAAATAACCTACATGTGCGGTTTTAATTCGCCCTCTTATTTCTCGACTGCTTTTAAACAGCATTATGGCTGTATGCCAAGCGAATATTTGGCACGATTAGAAAATACAAAAGAATAACATACAACAACACAACGAAACCTTAATGCAAACATTTCATCAATTGATCCTAAGAACCTAAAAACGGTTTAAGCCAACTTTCTAAAACTCGAAAAATTATATCCGAAAAAGCACTTTTACAAGTCGGACAGCCCAATCTATGCCTTAACTGAACTTATTCATTCAAAAAATCTTCAAAATAAATCTCATGAAATTTTTACACTTTATCTTACTGTTTTGTGCATTACCTTCTGCACTTATAGCTCAAAACAAGACTGGCATTACCATTACAAACAATTCTGCCCTAGACAGAAAAGAAACGGTTACAGCCATAAGATGGAAAGATATTCTTGTCTCCTATCCGCAGATTGATACTGCCGATTTTGTGGTTATTAACAGTAAAACGCAAAAACAGATTCCGTTTCAATTGGAACACAAAGGACAATCTGCAATTCAGAATTTACTAGTTCAAATAGATCTTAAAGCGAAAAGTTCGCTACAGCTTTTCATTCAGAAAGGAAAACCTGAAAAATTTACACCAAAAACTTTTGCTCGATTTGTGCCTGAAAGATTGGACGATTTTGCTTGGGAAAATGATAAAATCGCTTTTCGTGCTTACGGGAAAGCTCTGGAAAAAACAGAAGGCGATGCTTACGGTTTTGATGTTTGGGTAAAAAATACTTCTAAACTGGTTCTTAATGACCGTTACAAACGCAACGATTATCATATCGATCATGGTGATGGACTTGATTACTATCATGTTGGGCATACTTTAGGCGCAGGAAATATGGCTCCTTTTGTAAAAGATACGATTCGTTATTCTGGAAATTATCATCAATGGAAAATATTGGATAATGGGCCGCTTCGCACGACTTTTCAATTGATTTATGACAGCTGGAATGCTGGCGGAATAAAAGTGAAGGCTACAAAAACCATTTCTATAGATGCTGGTTCACAGCTTAATAAAATTGAAAACAATTACACTTTTGACGATAAAAACCCTTTGCCTGTTGTGGTTGGGATTATAAGACGTGATAAGCAAGGTATAATGGACTTAAATGAACAACAGGGAATTATGAGTTATTGGGAACCCACTTTTGAAAAAGAAGGAACTACCGCTGTCGGTGCAATATTGAGCACTCCTGCCCAAAAAATGTGGGTAGATAAAGAACAGCTGCTAGCCCTAACTTCGGTAAGAAATAACGAACCTATTGTTTATTATTCAGGCGCTGCTTGGGACAAAGCGGGGCAAATAACCAATTCTAAACAATGGCAGGATTATTTGGATCATTTCAATCAGGAACTTCAAAATCCTTTGATTGTGAATGTGAAAGAAGCATCAAAAACAAAAAAATAATTAAGAATACTATTAACCAAAAAACAAAAAAATGTCAATTAACTTATTTGATTTAACAGGGAAAACAGCGCTAATTACAGGAGGAGTTCACGGATTAGGAATGGCAATGGCTAAAGGTCTTGGACATGCAGGTGCAAAAATTGTAGTAAATGATCATTCTTCGCAAGAGGCTGTAGACAGCGCAATTGCAGAATATAAAGCGGAAGGAATTGATGCTTATGGCTATTTATTTGATGTAACCGACGAAAATGCCGTAATTGCCGCAATCAGCAAAATTGAGGCTGAAGTTGGGCCTATCGATATTTTGATCAATAATGCCGGAATTATTAAAAGAACTCCAATTATCGAAATGGAAGTTGCGGATTTTGAAGCGGTAATAAAAGTAGATTTAACGGGTCCTTTTATTGTTTCTAAAAATGTGGTTAAAGGAATGATCAATCGCGGTGGCGGAAAAATCATTAATATGTGTTCTATGATGAGCGAACTAGGAAGAGATTCTGTAAGTGCGTATGCATCGGCAAAAGGTGGCTTGAAAATGCTGACTAAAAACATGGCTACAGAATGGGCTAAATTCAACATTCAGACTAATGGAATTGGTCCTGGTTATTTTGCAACAAGCCAAACAGCGCCAATTCGAGTAAATGGTCACCCTTTTAATGAATTTATTATGGGAAGAACTCCTGCTGGACGTTGGGGAAATCCAGAAGATTTGCAAGGAGCTGCTATATTTTTAAGTTCAAAAGCCAGTGATTTTGTAAACGGTCACGTAGTTTATGTAGATGGCGGAATTCTAGCTACAATTGGAAAACCATCAAACGAATAATACTTCTATAACTAGCGCATTAATCTCTTCAAATTAATGCGCTATCTTCTAATAGCAATTTGCTGAATTCTAAAATAAGCTCTAGAGTCTTCTTTTTACAACTATAAATGCTTCTGATTCTATTAAAAGCTCATCAATAGGCATTAATTTCATTAAAACATCTAAATTAGCTTTAAGAAACTAATATAAAACTTCTAAAACTAAAATCACTATAGTTATTATTATGGCGTTTCCCGCCACGGCGGGCCGTGCTGTCCGCTGTATCTTTTGCGGGCAGGGCGATAGGGGAAAAAAGAAGTTCTGCATATCCCGCAAAAGGATGCCGCTCCCATCACTAACGCATCAGCCAATAAGAAGGCATCAGGGCTATAGCATCGCAGAAGCCTTCCGGATATTCAAAATTCCCAAAAACAAAAAACCCCGTTTCGTTAGAAACGGGGTTTTCAAAAGAAAGGCGACGACATACTCTCCCACAATAATGCAGTACCATCTGCGCAGGCGGGCTTAACTTCT
>NZ_JAVFVR010000011.1 GCF_030929595.1 Flavobacterium sp. LHD-85
AACAGTGATGATATTGCCTGAATCCGAACTTCTGACTGCAGCTGTCTGGGCTGTCCCGTCCTCATTGGTGTAAGTGATCCCCCCTGTGCTGGTGCTCTGCGCAAGCGTTGTTGTGGTTTGATTTAGTTTTACAACGTTTACTAATTCACTTTTAAAATTTGAATTATTTAAAATTGTTGCGGAATTTGCTACAACATCCTGAATAACATCGATTTCTGTAACGGTATTATCCTCGCTTGTGTAAAGATATTTTCCTTTATTAGTTAAATTTTTACCTAGTGTGGTTATAGTTTCATTATTCTTTACAATTTTACCAATATCAACTACTTCTCTAATACCAGAAGCACTAATATAACTGAACTGATTTAGTGTAGAATCGAAAACTACGTTTCCTTCAGTTTTGTTTGCTATATTCTGAATAATAGCAATTACAGCAGGCTCATTAGCAATAGTAGTAAAATTCTCTTTCACATCACCAACAATATTAATATTTACCTTAGTTCCTGCTTCATTTGTATAAGTATATAATCCTCCTCCATTATTAACTACAGTAGTCAAGCTTTCATTAGCTCTTACAATTGCATTTATATCTAAAGATTGTGCATTCCCTGAAGTATTAACATGAGTAAATAACTGACTAGATGGGTTATAAATAACTGTCCCAGGAGTTGCTGTAATTTCATTTGATACAATAATTCTATTCCATTTATTCTCATACCAATAATAATATCCCGGAGTTACATCAGATATAGTGGCGGTATTAAAAACTAACAAACTACTTACATTACCATTGGCGATTGTTGTAACATCAGTTATACTTGTTAATTTAATTCTCGGAATTAGAATTCCTTTATCAGCCGCAGCAACTTCTAATTGAGAAGATGTATTAGGCATTACTGTACCAATACCAACCTGAGAATAAGACAAATAACTACTTAAAAACAATAAAAACAGAAGTAATTTATTCTTCATAATATTCAATTATTAAGATTATCAAATATATTTTCTTACAATAGAAATAAAAAAACTTAGAGTACGAAAGGAGGCAAATAAATATTTATTATAAGTAAGTCAATCAAAAAACAAAATAAATTATTGGGTAACAATAAAAAATTAAAAAAAACAGAAATTGAAAAAATTGAAATTATGCAATTCTAAAAAACGAATAAATTAAATACTAAATAAACATTACAACAATTATTCTTATTTAAAAATATAAACGTAAATTTACATACATTTCGAAAACTATCCTACAAAAAATATTTTTTTTTTTAGAAAAAAAAGACTACAAGAAAAACACCATATTAAAGGACGTACCAATTCATCGAAACCAACAAATCACCAAAACAACATTGATAATAAAACTATTACACATTAAATCACTCATTAAAAAAAAATATTGACTATATCTAAATTCTAATAATTTACTTTTACACAAATTCGTAAATCTTACATTTTATCAATAATAGTGTTTAAATTAATCTTCAATAATTCTTCACTAATTGTACTTTACCAATTGAACACTTAAAATAAATCTGCCACAATATTTTATAAAATGTACTCATAGAGATTAGTTCGGCTTCAATATCACCTAAGATTATCAAAACTTATTTTACGATGAGATGAAATCAATACTTCTCGTACATAATTTGATTCGACACATTTTTCTTGAGTATTAATCTGCAATAGCAGACTAAAACTATCCCTTAATTTGATTTTCAAACCAGAATGATTTCCTAAAAAATCAATAGGTATATTTTCGTTAACTCACTTAACTTAAAGAGTAAATATTCTTTCAAATTTAATCACAGAAGTACCACTAGGCAGAACTTTAGGAGCTTTAACCAGTTTTTCTGCTAATAATGAAGCTGACAACGGCCTAAATTCCTCAAACATTCCCATTGCATTAAATACCCGTAATGTATTTACTATAATTTTTTCCTTAATCCAGCTCGTTCTTTCTTTTATTATTAGTCCTGGCTTAAAAATAACATACTGCTCAAAATAAAACTCAGCTATCATTTCTTCTAATATCCCTTTCATTCTAAAATAATGTACCCAACTGTTAGACGATGCGTTAAGTGAAGATTCCAAAATAAAAGAATTAACACCATTCTCGCAAGCCAGCATAATAAAGCCGTTTAAAATTTCAATATCAGATTTCCATTGATGCTCTCTTATCGCAACTCCATTTATAGCAGTTTCAAAACAGAAGAAAAGTACATCTCCAACAACATCTTTCCTATAAGAGTCAATATCAGATAAGTTAACAATATATTCCCTGAATTTAGTATGCTTCTTCCCCGTAGATCTATTTACAAAAACAACAACACAAGTGTAATCACTATCTTGTAATAGTTTATCAACCAAAACCATTCCCGTATGACCTGCAGCTCCAATTACTAACGCTTTCATAATATAGCTTTATAAAACAAATTTAAATAATCAATTATTAAAAACTTTGCACCTAGATATATAGATCTATTTTAACTTCTATTTTTTTTCTTTTAAAAATGTAAGAATATTTTTGTATTTTTATATATTATTTCTAATTCTATTATATATGGGACGTTTTATTATCTACAAAACAGTTAATGGAGAATTTCAGTTTACTTTAAAAAATGAAAAAAATCAAACTTTAATTACCAGCACAACTTATTTAACAAAGGCTAACTGCAAAAAAGGAATTGAACGATTCAAAATATACACACAGCATCATAATAGATTTCATAAAAGAATCAACTCTAATTGGCTCTTCTATTTTTATCTTAAAGCGCCCAATGGACATATTATAGGTACCAGTTCTCTACACGAAAGTGTTTTATCTAGAGATCAAAGCATTGATTGGCTAAAAAAAAATACTTTATACATAGCCATAAGAGATATAACTTCAAAAGCTGCCTAAATTTATTTTTGATTAAAAAACACATTACCTTCACGCTCTCAATAATATCTTGCACAATTGTCAAAAAAACATGTTCTTCCTTTTTACAGAACATCTAAAAAATAAAAATTCTAGCTAGTCAATTCCTCCTTATAAAACAACTATTAAATTATGTGCTCATCTATTAATTAAATTCAAACCAATTCATTTACTAAATAAATATAAAGATAAATATTAAGTAAATATAAGAAATTTTTTATTTTTTTTTCCTGCGTAAATTAGCAAAATATTAAACCCGCCCTTCTTAATCATTTTAGAAAGTTCAGAATTAAATCATTGTTGCCAATGGATTTCATTATAAGTAATTATAAAAAACATTAAATAATAATAATAATAATAATAATAATAATAATAATAATTGAGTTATACGCTTAAGCAATTTTGTAAAATGCTTATTATTAACTATTTAATTTTATTAGATGTTGTTTTAAGGTTAATCTTTATAGTTGTTTAGAATATTAAACGCAAAATATAGATTCAATTAACTGATTATCAAGCAACAACTAAGTGTATAACTCAAAATAATAATAATAACAGCCTAATATAAACTAAACTGTTCTGCATCTTTAACGCATCGATTTATTTGGAATCCGACTCAAAACTCCTCTACTTTTTTTAAGATGATTTAATCAAAATTTACTAATAAAGCATTAACTATTCCTTTTCCCTTATCTCTTAAGTACCGCCATAAATTGTAAGTTTTCAACCTCGACCTGAGACCAATAATATCAACAACTCAAGTTTGGCAGAAAATTAAAATCAAATTTAATATTCGCTCAAGAAAAACTTAACCCATATACAACGTATAATTATGCAAATAGTAAAAAATAAATAATCTTAAAAAAAGTAATTCTAGATAATCAATATTATTCAAAACCTCAATGAGCAGTTTCACTTTTAATTTATTTTAAAAAAATGCTTAAAACTTTTTAATTCATTTTTGAAATCACTTCCTCAATTTCTTTAATTCTCTCATTCATATAATCAAGATCTGCGTTTAATTTATTCGTTTTCTTTATGAGCTCTTCAATTTCAGCCTCTTTACATTTCAACAGCTCGTTTAATTTTTTTAATTCTTTATCCTGCTCAATTGTATACAAATAAAGTTCTTCCGTTTTCTCTAGTAACTGAATAGAAAGTTCCGAAACATTATAAAAATATCCCTTCTCAGTCTTTTCTAATTGATTTATTGATGCTACCCCCGGCAAATGATTATTCTCTTTGATAAATTTGTCAACCTCGAAAAGCGATTTAAATTTATAATCAGTTTTAAGTCTAGACTTTCCTTTAAAATAATCTTCAAAAACGTAATCAGGATAAGAAGTAGTGGCAGTTGTAATACTTCCGTTTACCCTCAATTTTTCACTACCACTGCCAGATGGAGTCATCTGTCCTCCAATACCTACCCAACCTTTGGTATAAATATTTTGATCGTTCGTAGTTGCAGGTCCATTATTTGCAGTTTCAAACCAAGGTTCATTGCTTAAAACATTTAGATTTATCGAACCTTCAACACCATTTACTGAAGTTGTCAACGTTCCATCTATCAGCGAGTTCGTTACTGAAGTAACAATTAAAGCTGTTGCTTCAACACCATCAATTTGCGAATGCATAACATTATCAGAGGTATTAAATAAAGCATTATTGACCCTTGCATTTATTATATAAGGATCAACTGCACTTCCAGACCCTCCAATGCTTACATTATCACCTGCTTGGATTATCGCCCCACCACCATCTGCTCCAGCCGGCCCTTGTGGCCCCTGGTCTCCTTGATCTCCTTTTGGTCCCTGCGCACCTGTGGCCCCAACTGCACCATCTAAACCTGGCTGTCCTACAATACCTTGTACCCCCTGATCTCCCTTTGGTCCTTGCGCTCCTGCGGCACCAACTGCGCCATCTAAACCCGGCTGTCCTGCAATGCCTTGTACCCCTTGATCTCCTTTATCTCCCTTTGGTCCTTGCACTCCTGTAGCACCAACTGCGCCATCTAAACCAGGCTGTCCGGCAATGCCTTGTACCCCTTGATCTCCTTTATCTCCCTTTGGTCCTTGCACTCCTGTAGCACCAACTGCGCCATCTAAACCCGGCTGTCCTGCAATGCCTTGTACCCCTTGATCTCCTTTATCTCCCTTTGGTCCTTGCACTCCTGTAGCACCAACTGCGCCATCTAAACCAGGCTGTCCGGCAATGCCTTGTACCCCTTGATCTCCTTTATCTCCCTTTGGTCCTTGCGCTCCTGCGGCACCAACTGCGCCATCTAAACCAGGCTGTCCGGCAATGCCTTGAAACCCTTGATCCCCTTTATCTCCCATTGGCCCCTGCGCACCTGTGGCACCTCTAAAATCAGAGGTTGTAAAACTACCACCATCTGTATAATTGATAGTAAAAGTTCCATTTCCATTATCTACTGTTGAACTAATCCCATTACCATCTATACCAGGCGGTCCTTGAGGCCCAGATTGCGTCCCCTGTATTGAAATTGTTGTTTTCAAACCTTCCTCATTCCAATATGATATTGTCCCGTTTCCATTATTTACAAGTCTGGTTACGGTCTCATTAGCTTTTACTAATTCCTTAAGATCAATTGCTGTAATCGAACCATGTTCATCTTTATATTCTAAAGATTGGGAAAGATCATCCAACTTCAAAAAAGTTAAAGTCTCATGCTCCTTTACAATCTTATCAAAATTAATTACAACGGGGTTTCCAGAAAGATCAATATATGAAAACTGATTCAGTACAGAATTGTAAATCACATTACTTAATGAATCAATAATATCATCTTTAACAATGATTTTGTTCCATTTATCATTCAACCAATAATAAAAACCTTGGCTAATATATTGGTTTTCAGAGATATTAAAAACCAACAAACTATTTAAATTACCATTTTGAATTGTCGAATTATCACTTGTGCTTTGCAGATTTACTCTAGGGACTAAAATTCCTCTATTGGTTGCGACAATGTCTAATTGTGCAGATGAATTCGGAAGACTTGTTCCGATTCCTACTTGTGCATTACTCACATAACATGTGAATAACAACAAAAAAAAAAACTTTATTCATATCATTTTTTTTAGATGATTAGAATTAAAAAACTGTTAATTTGAAATTGCCTTTAACAATATGATAAAATAAAAAAACGATTTTACATTTGGAGAAATTATAATAGTCCATTACCCACAACAAGTAAAACACCTGTTACAGTCCCTAAAGAGAAACGTCCAATTCTAAATTTCCAATAAAACACCCTCGTGATAATGTAAGAAAAGCTTATTCAGGATATTCTTTGAGTGTAATTAAAAACCAATCCAAATGACTTTATTTACGTAAAGTGAAGTTAATCAAAATATTAATACATAACTAAGAAAATATTTACTTTTTTTTTTAATCTTACAAAAATAAATAAAAACTCAAATTTCAAAAAACTTTTTCCTAAAGACAATCCAGTAAGTATGCCATAAGCTTTAAAATAAAACTAATCAAATACTTCTTCAGGTTTCCAATCTAAATATCACAAAATCATTAAATATTGAAAAAGCAAGTAAAAACTTAAAACTTTACCCCTAGACACGAATGATGTTATTATGCAATTCATATAAAGCAATATATTTCTTACTTCTAAAGAGAAAAGTTTTTTATTAAAAACAAGTAGCACTATAATTACATTTGTATTTTTCGTTGCATCTACATTTCTTAATTATTATTTTATTTCAATCATAATCTACAATGCAAAAAGAGATAGAATGAACTTATTAATATAATGCAGGTAAATTTCGTGTCTAATTTGACACAAAGTTGCGATACCCCTTTTGTATCCTAAATTTCTTTAGGTTTCTGTATTAATATTTTTGAAATTATACTTAAGTCTATATTTATATAGATACGATAAGAACAGAACCTTGTCTTTTAATTTTGATTGCAATAATTTCATATCGGTATCCATTTCCGAAAATAAAACCTTCGATGTGATTGTAAAAAAAGGTCAACTTTCTCATTATATTTTTTTATCTGCAAGTATCCTATAGATGCAGTACCTTGACAAGAAACTTTACTTTCTTTAATAAACAATTTCAAAAGCTCTTGCTCATGCGTATAAGATTCTACGAGGATCTTTATTATTAAAGCATATAATTAATCTTAAAAAAAAACTTTATTTAAAATTTGTAATACTTGTAAAATGTTTAATTGCTCTATTTTTTAAATGAGTAAGTTCTTATCGTTTTAAATTTATTCCATCAGCATTATAGCAACATGAATTGATAATAAGCAATTTAGTTTCTTTTTGTATATCGACTGTCCAAAATTAAACTCTATTTACCTTCTATTATATTTCATTTTTCACCACAAACCAGTTTGCATGAAATTACCTGCATTTATATTTTTTTTTTAATAAAACAAGTATTATATTTGAATGTCTACTTTAATATGTAACTAACATTTGAGATAAATAAACTTTTCTTTATAAATAATCTATATATAAAATTAACATCAATAAAGCAAATGAAGTAATAGCATTAAAGTAATGAAAAACCATTATAGCAGTATTTATTTCACATTAGAGTTAAAAAGATTTTTTTTAAACATGCCAAATCTAACCTTCTTTTTAATATTGCCTTTATACAAGTCTTGATCTTATTTTCTTTTACACGAAGCAATAAGACAGGAGAAATTTAAAAATAAAGAACACTAAACGAATAAATGTCCCAAACGATCACACATTACATATAACTAAAATTAGGTTGCTATAATTATTCGACAAACTAGTCAAGATACAAGATATTCTTTCATAATAGAACACTAACCTTAATTAAATTATTTTGAAATGAAAAGAAATATTACTCTAATATCAATTCTAGCAAGTATTTGCTTTAGTAACATTTTATATTCTCAAGCAGGGATTAATACAATTACCCCAGCCTCTACTTTGGATATAACTGCTAAAACCTCCACCGGTACTTCCACCTCTGTAGAAGGCTTATTAATTCCTCGAATAGACCGTCAAAAAGCACAAAGCATGTCAGCGGTCCCTATCTCAACATTGATATATGTAAACAGTGTATCAACTGGCACTCAAAGCGGAACAGCACTTAACATTGATGTAGTTGGGTATTACTACTACAACGGAACAGCTTGGACAAAATTAATAGCTGCTCCCATAAATATTTATAATGCTAACGGGACACTATCAGGAGATCGCATCGTAACTCAGAACGCAAATAAATTGGCATTTACCGGTACATCCGTAAACGCGTTTTCTGTTGATGCCAGTACGTTTTCTGTTGATGCCGCAAACAATAGAGTTGGAATGGGAACTATAGCTCCTTCTACGGTTCTATCCATATTTCCATCAACCGCGGAAGGAAATATAGACATACTTTCATTGGGAGCTAGAAACTGCGGCATCCCATGTGGAAATCCGGAGATAAGAAATCTAACTTTGTTTAACGAGCAGGAATGGGCAACACAATTTGCTACCATAGACTTTATTGCTGGTCAATCTTCTGCATCTCCCTCGGCTGCCACAATTAAAGGAATAGATCGAGATATAACCAATAATTTTGCAGGCTTGCAATTTCTCACAAGAAACTCTATAGATTTTGCACCAAGAATGACTCTTAAATCATCCGGAAACATAGGAATAGGCACTATAAATCCTGCATCAAAATTGCACATTGTAAGTACAACTCCAAATGATGGTTTTCAACTTCAGGATGGAAACGAAGGAGCTAATAAGGTTTTAATGAGTGACAATTCAGGTAAAGCGACCTGGATAACCAGTTCAAGTACGATTGCAACAGTACTCGGCACTATGAATACAATATCAAAAGTAGTCAGCCCAAATACACTAATTGGCTCAAATATAACTCTTCCACCAGGCAAATGGGTAATTTATATTGGCCAATTAATTACAACTGGATCAGCAGCAACCGCAACTAACAACACATGGATGAGGATTACACTGAGCAGCAGCAATAGCACAATAACCAACACAGGGTACACCTATCTGGCCAGTAATCTTGTAGGAGGCTGGCTTCCTCAAAGTAATGCTGGAGGCACTGGATATTCTTTTCTATCAGGTGTCATTCCTATACAGGTAACCACTCCTACTACTATCTATTCATGGTTTCGAGAATTTAATAGTAATGGTAGTCCACCTACTGCAAATGTGGGAGGCAATGGTGAAAATTATTTATTTGCCAGCCCTATGAATTAAAAAAACTAATACAAAATATATCTTACTTTTTTTTAATGAAAATTTATCTCTGGTATTTCACGAAAACAATGACATATTGGAGATAAATTTTATCTCAATTTCTACATTTCAGAAGCACCGCCTCCTTGCTATTCTACAAATGATTTCACATATCAAGTAGTATCTATTCATTTATAAAGCTTTTAATATACTTCTTAAAAAGATTTCTTTCTTTACAATTTATAATCTAATTTTAGGTCATTAATTCAATTCATAATTGTTTTTAAATATCAAACAATCATCTGGTTTTACAATTATAGTAAGTAAATTGATATTTAGTAATCTTAAAAAAAAATTGACTACACGACATCTTTCAACAAAAGCAGATGCATAAAGCTTCAAAACTTTAAATAAAAACAACTATTAAACAAATTCTCAAAAGATTAATTTATATTCCATAAAAAGTAAGACTCCTATTTACTTTTATAATCTTCAGGTTTTTTTTTAACTAACCTAAATTTTTTAGATTAAATGTATGTTAATCTTTAACTAGGCCATAAATAAAACATAGTATTCACCGTGACCAATATTTCACCGAAATATATTTATTTAACATCATGACATAAATTTTAAATTAATAAAGTAAAATCCTTCAACCTTCTTTTTTTAGATCATACTTTTAATTTCAAAAATTGCGTTGGAGATTTTCCCGTATGCTTTACAAAGGCTCTAAAACAAGTCGTTCTGCTTTTAAAACCGGATGCCAAAACCATATCCTTAAATGAGAAATGTTCCCACTCCAAATTAATGACTTTTTCTTCAAAATATTCTATTCTCATTAAATTTACATAATCCCGAAAATTCATATTAAGTTCCGAATTAATCATATTTGACAATTGATTTACCGACAGTCCCATTTTAATTGTCACATCACTAATTTGCAAGTCTTTTTTTAAAAACATTTTTTCATTAATAAAAATATTCTCCAAGCGTAATAGGCAATTAAACTGTTTTTCAAAACCTAAATCTGATTCGTTTTTAATCATCGATATAGTTCTAGTCTTAGTTTCATCTAACTTAGTAAAGCTAAATCTCTTTTTCACTAAATACAAGCTGTCAGCAATCTCATCTGATGTTGCCATATAAAGCAACTGAAGTTTAAAACACAAACAACCAGCAGTAAATAGAGCTATAAAAAAACATAATATCTCATTCCAGTAATTTATTTCATCAATTTGAATGTTCAAAAAATGAAAAACAAATAACAATGAAAATAAAAATAGTACTGCTAAATTATAAATACGAATCCACTGTAAAAACTTCATTCTATTAAAACTATTTTATTTATATTGAGTAATATCATAATTCAAAACAATCATCATTTGAAAAAACACATAAAAACAATCATGATTTAGCGCACGCAAACACCGATGAGTTTTTCGCACGACGTGAATATATTACGTAAATTAGATGTCCTAAAAAACATTTAATATTATGGAAACCGTTCAATTCGAACAGCTCATTTGCGTAGGATGCGGAATAGATGTTCATAAAGATGTTATAGTTGCGACCATTCGTAGAAGTAACAAAGATTATCAAACCAAAAGCTTTAGTGCTTTTACAAGTTCATTGATAGATTTGCGGGATTGGTGTAAAACGGAAAGAGTTACCCATATCGCGATGGAAAGTACTGGGATCTATTGGAAACCCTTATTCAATATTCTCGAAGAGGATTTTGAAATCATTTTAGTTAATGCTCGTCATATTAAGAATGTTCCTGGACATAAAACGGATAAGAAAGACAGTATTTGGATTAGTAAATTACTATTGAGTGGATTGCTAAAAGGCAGCTTTATTCCACCGGTAGAGATACGAGAATTACGAGATTTAATTCGCTACAGAAAGAAAAAAACGCAATTCATTGCCTCGGAGAAAAACAGGATGATCAAGTTTCTAGAAGATTGTAATATCAAATTAAGTAGTGTAGTTAGCGATACACAGGGAGCTAGTGCAACAAAAATCATCAACGAGATTATTGATGGTAAAGATGATGTTACTAATTTATTAACCTATGTTCATGGCAGAATAAAAGCAAGCAAGGAAGATATTGCAAAAGCCTTAACTGGAAGAATTACACCCCATCATCGTTTTATGCTAAGAATGATTCGTGAAACCATCGCTGAAAATGAACGGTTAATTGACAAATTAGATCAGCAAATCGATTTGAGTGTCGAAAAATATCAAGTAGAATTACAACTTCTGCAAACTATCGACGGAGTTGGACGTGATACAGCAATTACTATAATAAGCGAAATTGGGACTGATATGAGTAGGTTCGCAGATGAACATCATTTAGCCTCTTGGTCTGGATTAAGTCCTGGAACTAATGAAAGTGCTGGTAAAAAAAAAGTACACGAGTCATCCACGGAAACAAACACATCCAATCCTGCTTAGTAGAATCAGCATGGGGAGCAAGTAGGAAAAAGGAAGGCTATTTAAAAGGATTCTACCAGCGATTATTAATTAAAAAAGGAAGTAAAAAAGCATTACTAGCAGTAAGTCATAAAATTATCAAAGCAACGTATCATATTCTAAAGAACAAAGAAGAATATAAAGAACCATTGTTGCAGATAGAAAAGTTAAAAGAAAGAAATAAACAAAAAAATGTTCAAAAATTCGTTACCCAATTAGCTGGCCTGGGATTTAGTGTAAGACTAACTCCAACAGCATAAAGATAATACAAGCTCGTAGCTTTTAATAGACTATAAATCTGTGATAAAAACTGAGTATTAACTGGATAAGCACAAACACTTGTCGCAAAGAATTGTAGTAATACAGATCAGAAGCACGAATATGAAAATTTACATTTTTCTTATCCTTTTATAAATAAAAATCAAAGAAATTAAACTGGTACAATTAAGCAAATACAACCTATTGAAAGACTCTTAATTATTGATTCAAAAGACTAAAATTAGATTTTTAGCAGATTTTTATTGGACTCAAAAAAAATAAAACACATATGAAAAAGCCATATTATCAAACCTATCGCCAAAAGCAGGTCGTGACACTTAAACAAATAATATTGAATGATTCGCACCTTACTAAAAATGTTTATCAATATTATCAATGTTATCAATGTTAAAGAAAAACAAGTTATAAATGCAATAAAGTGAAGCCACACATTACTATTAGAATATTTTCTATTTAAAGAAAGATCTTTTCTAATATAAAGATATGAACTTGGGGCGACTAAAAACACAAATGACTTACTAATTAAAAACAAGTATGGAGAAAATTTCAATACATTTTTTAATAGACAAAAATTATAAAGGCACGCAACAGTAACATCTACCAGGAACAGCCCTAAAAAAATCTTGAATATTTCTTTTGCGATAATATAATCACAAAAGATCACAGCAGCCCCACAATTTTAGCAATAAAAAAAATAAACAGCAGCACCGTAAACTTTAAATTAGCAAAATATTACTTTTTTGATTCAAAAAACAGCTGGTTAATATTATCAATAGCAGAATAAATCTCTCATAATGTTTTGTTTTTTTTTAAAATTAATAATTAAATCATAATGCTATTTAAATAATATATTTTAAAATCAACCGCATAAATAACGAACAAATATAATTTTCAAATACAATCATTACTTAATGATAATATAATTTATCAGCTATAAAACATAAATAAGCAAAATTTTACGCATCATTAAGAAAAAATGTCTCTTATCAAAGGTAATGAATTAAAATATTTTCTATACCTCTATTGTTTAGTTCCTTACTTAAACTTGATGGTTACTTCCCTCTTTTTCGTCAAAGCTTTTATTTTTCCTTCCTTTCAAATTCATTCACATAATGTACCACAGTTTTTAGAACATTAGCCTGTACTTTCTTTTAACAGCTGAGTCATTTCGTTTTAAAAAAACAAATGATAATGCTGGTCTCGTATCGTATCTAAATAGCTTCGTAGTACTCCCCCCCCTTCATATGAGTTAAATAAAAAAAATACACACAAACACTTGTAAATCAATATACTAAATGCTGAATATAAGATTTTTCTTTTTTATGAGTTATTTTTTTTACTTTTATCAAACATTAAATATAAAAGTTCTTTAACTTAATTATGCCGAAAGGAGATTTTTTTATTTGAATCAGTTTTTAGAGATTCTATGACTTAGCATTATATAATCTTTAAAAAAATACAATTGTTGTCCAAAGAAAGTAAAAATAAAATCTAAAAATAAAATCTAAAAATAACTTAAAAATTAGAAATTATGAGTTCAGAAATTCCAAAATCAAACGAGGAAGAATCTCAAAAAATATCAGATTCTCAAGAATATCACATCCAGTATGATGACGTTTTTCATAGATTAACTAACATACCGCAATCTATCATTACCTCACATCCGCTAGATTATAGCCAATCTTCACAAACGCCCTATGGAACTGTTAATATTCCCTGGAGTTTCTTATCCTGGAATCATTCCTAATTTAAATAAAGAAAAATATATAGTACAATATAAAAGTATTAGGTAATGGCAAATAGCAGATTTTACGATATCTACAAACAAAAATATTTGAAATTAAAAAATATTAAACAATGCAACAAGAACCTAACACATTAAAACCGTAAAAGGCTTTAATTTTAAAATTACAGTAAATTAAACACAGTAATAAACTCAATACAATATTGCGCTTACTATTAAGCAAATTTAGTCAGGTTGTTATTATTGTTTTTTTAAATTTCGCAATTGCATTTCATTGCGCCAATTTCAATTAGTAAAGCGTTGGTAATATTGCTTATTTCAATTTATGCATAAGTTTTAATTCTGAATTCGTACACGTGTCATTTTAAATTCTTCTGGAAAATCCGGCAGTAAAGGAAACTTCTCTATTTTTACAGCACTGGTATTCAAGCCAAAGCCTTTTTCCTCAGATAAACTGATTTTTTTAAGTAAAAAATAACTATTCATAATTAGTTTTTCAAACCAGCTGAAATTGCTGTCAATCGAAAGTATTTTTTGAGATAATACAAATTTAAAATCTCCTATAATATTATTATTGTGTAAGGACAAATAACGGCTTGTTATGTCAACTTCATTATTTAGCACCATATCACGAATTACTTCCTTAAACATCAAATTTGTTTTTATCGGCTCTCTAAATCCCAGATAAAAATCAATTCTATATAAATCATCTTTCATTATTTCAGTCACTTTATAATCTTTTTTATATGGCTCATCTACAATATTTATATGAATAAACCAATAAATATCAGCTCGTTTAGGACGCATCTGCAGGATAGAATAAATTATTTTTTGCTCTATTTCACTAATTCTTACAGCATTTGTCATATAAACTAAATGTGTAGCATACTTTGGAATTGACTCATCAGTACTTAGTTCAGACAGTACTTTTTTATAATCACATATATTGACGTATTTTGTATATTTTTTACTTATCGATTTGGCTTTCCACCATGTAGTCATTACTACAATCAATGTTAGGGCTACTAATACTGCGACATATCCGCCGTGCATGAATTTGTTTAAACTAGCAATTAAAAAACTAATTTCGAGTATCATATAAATTGTTATGGAAGCAGCAATAATATACCATGGGACTCTTTTCATTATCAAATAATAATTAAGCAGTAAAGTGGTCATAATCATACATAAAACTATTGCAAGTCCATACGCGGCTTCCATTTTTTGAGATTCTCTAAAATGAAGTACAATCATGATGCAGCCCGCCATCATCAGCCAATTAATTGATGGAATGTACAATTGCCCTTTTTGTTCTGTAGGGTATTTAATTTTTACCTTAGGCCAAAAATTAAGCTTGATAGCCTCATTGATTAATGTAAAGGAACCGCTTATTAAAGCTTGCGAAGCAATAACAGCAGCTAGTGTAGCAATCAATATTCCTACAGGCACAAACCATTGTGGCATCATTAAATAAAATGGATTTGCATATTTACCTCCGAGACTAAACAACGTTTTCCCCTCATGCTGAATCAAATAAGCTGCCTGCCCAAAATAATTTAACAGTAAAGCAATTTTAACGAAAACCCAGCTGATCCTAATATTTTTTCTACCGCAATGCCCCATATCTGAGTATAAAGCTTCAGCTCCCGTTGTACACAGAAAAACAAAGCCTAAAACATAAAACCCTTCCGGATGAATTCTTAATAAATGGTAAGCATAATATGGATTTACTGCTTTTAAGACATCTGGATGATTTGTGATTTGCATAACTCCTAATACTGCCAGCATACCAAACCATATCAGCATTACCGGTGCAAAAAATTTCCCTACTAATTTAGAACCAAACTGCTGAATTGCGAAAAGCGTGAATAGAATTGCAATAATAATGGGGACGGTGTCAATTTCAGGATACAAAGTCCTTGTTCCTTCAATCGCTGAAGATACAGACATTGGAGGAGTGATGATTCCATCTGCAAGTAATGCACTGCCTCCGATAACTGCCGGAATAATTAGCCATTTCACCTTAGTTCGCCTTACCAGTGCATAAAGAGCAAAAATCCCTCCCTCCCCATTATTATCAGCGCTGAGTGTAATGAAAATATATTTTATTGTAGCCTGTAATGTTAATGTCCAAAGTACTGCTGATACTCCTCCTAAAACTATATCATTTTTAATATAATGAATTCCAATTATAGCTTTCATTACATATAAAGGAGAAGTTCCTATATCTCCGTAAATTATTCCTAATGCAACAAATAAACCTCCTAAAGTTAATTTACTATGTATCGCGTCATTTTTTCCACTCATAATTAAAATATGGTTCAACTTTTTAATCTTATAAATTAAAATTTTCCAGCAATTGCTTTTCCAATGCTGCAATTCTACCTATAGTCATGCTTTTATGAGCTCAAGACTACAAACAAAAGAAAGACTTCTATGATTTTAATTCCCTTTAAATAGAAGTCTTTTCTAATCTAATATAAATTCTTCAGTATAAATATACTAAGAAATGTTTGATTTCTCTTTTTAAACTCTTTTTACAACTTTTATCAAATGATTTTTAGTTGTAATTTGTTTATTTAAATACGATAATACATTTTACTCAATCCATTTTCAAATTGATTTCACCTGTACAATAATGACTTAACAAAAAGCATTAATTTAAAATAAGAAGCCACTGCATTATATTTAGCATCAAAAATACTTCTTAAAAATACAAGATCAAATGCTCATTATAAATATCGTGGCCTTAGCTAAATTCCTTACCTATAAATAGCAGGTAAATTGATTCATTATTTTCTCAACATTCCGACCGCTTAATGTATAAATTACTTTGGAATCGATAATGCCAAGAATAATATATTTTCTTTACGCCTATTAATAGCAAATTTTTAAGTTACTTAAGATAGTATTATCAGATGATGTACAGTTACTCCCTCCTAAAATCATAGGAATCTTTTAATAAATTCCATCATATCGGCAATTGTTTACATGTCTTTTCTTTTTAGTGCAACCAAGGCTTTTACTTTTCGATATGTAATAGACTGGTTAATAAAGACTTTCATAACCTGTTTAATGGAGCATTCCTTATACCCAGGGCTAGTCTCTTAAAATAGGAAAAAAGGTAATAACCCAAAAGAGCAAAAACACTAAATTTCGTTCTTTTGGGTTATTATCTACGCGATTTATTATAAGGAAATTAAATTTTAAAACAACCAAATATACAGGCTTTTTTAATGATACTTGAAAACAAAGACTTTTCAATGATCTTCATTAAATTTGAAATCTTTTTCTTTAGCAAATTAAAGCTAAAGCACGATAATTCATTATTATTACTACCTTCCAAGTGTTTGATGGGCAGCCGTAAATTGCCCTGCTGACATAGCCGCTAAAATTGAAATTTCACCAGCTAGGCATAAGGCTGTTGCAATTTCGGCAAGTTTACCACTCTTACCAGCGCCGTAACACCCCATTAACTCAAGGCATTCTTTTTGTGTTGGAAATGAAGTGCCTCCACCAACAGTTCCTACAATTATGTTGGGCATAGTAATAGAGCAATACAAATCCCCGTTTTCGTCAATTTCCATCCTTGTAATAGCAGTAGAAGCTTCACCGGTACAGGCAACATCTTGTCCACAAGCGATAAATAAAGCCGCCAAAGCATTTGAAGGATGCATCCCTGTACCGATAGTTCCTGTTTTGGCAGGTCCTGAAGAACATATTTTCCATTGTTGTTGTAGTAATGCCGGAGTAGTTTTAAGAACAGAGTCAACAACTTCTTTTTTTAATGTAATTTCGGCAGTTACTTTTCTTCCTCGAACTCTTGTGACTAAAGAGGTAGCTTTTTTGTCTCCAGAGGTATTGCCTTCAATAGTCCAAAAAACAGGTTCAATAGGGCAATTCTCTAAAATATATTTACAGATTTTATCGCTGCATATCGTAACCATATTTTGACCTGATGCATCACCAGAAGTATATTCAAACCTTAAAATTAGAATATTACCTTCTATACTTATACTTAAATCATTTAAAATGGCATAATTACTTGCCTCTCTGGTAATTGAAACAAAAATTTCCTTATGCTTTAATACCCATGCTGTAAATTTACCTAAATCAATTAAATTTTTAAACTTAAAAGTAGGTGTTCTTTGTACACCCTCTTGTAAGGTAATTACAGTAATTGCTCCCGATTCCCTGCAGGCTTTCGATCCTCTGTTGTATGATGCCAGAAGCGCTCCTTCAGTCGTTGCAAGCGGAACATAAAAAGGACCTTGGGCCACACTTCCATTTATTAATATTGGTCCAATAATTCCAGTTGGAATTTGGCTCATTCCAATGTAGTTTTCTATATTACCTTTAAGACTCTCGTTATCATCAAATTTTTTTTTGCCTGAAAGATAATCTACATCAATTTTTAACTGTTGACGGATAAAATTTAAACGTAATTTTTGACCATTTAAACTGTATGGATCTTGCGCTGGAATTTTTTCCAGATCCGAGGTTAACTTTGGGAGATAAGATTCTAATTTTTCTACAACTGATGAATCTATAAAATCATACTTTGCGCGACTGACATTACTAGGTAAATTCTTCATATGTTTCTTTTATTTTTATATAAGCTAAGTTATATAAATAAAAAATATAATAAGGTAATTTCTTACTTTTTTACAGCATATTTACCTAATTATCAAAAAAATAGAATTAAAAAATAAAAAAAACAAAAAAAAGAACATAAAAAAATAGTTTTAGCAATAAAAAAGAAACATCCAACTGGAGCTGCCTCCAATTTTGTCACAAAAACTTAAGGCCTTAATCTTCGGGATACTGAAAAATTAAACTCAAATCCATCGATTCTTCTTATTTCATATTTTCTTTATCTGCAAAATGGAACCGTTGGCGGAGGCACTTCATTTCCAACACAAAAAGAATGCCTTGAGTTAATGGGGTTTTTGGGTTCAGGAAAAAGCGACAAATTCGCCGACATTGCTGTATGTCTATGTCTGTGTGAAGAAATTTCGCTTATGGCAGCTACATCTGCCGGACAATTTTACAGTAGCACATCAAAAAAATGGAAGATAATAGAACTATATTTTTACTATTAATCGCTGACAAATATATTAAGGTTCAGTTTAAGAAAAAAATGTAACATCATAGACAGTATTCTTCTCATCTAAAAAGACACTATCCCCAACAGGACATCTAAACCAGATTCACACAGCCAATGAAAGACAGGTACTATATGGTAAGCCAATGTCTTCAAATCCTCCATAAATTTTATAGAAATTTGTCCCGTTCCTGTCACAAACAAGCCAAATGGCGCCAATTAAAGACAATCGGCGCCATTTTTTTATAATCTCACTTATTTTTATTAGTCTAAAGAATCCGGCTCCTCGGCAGCCCTAGCCCCGATAGCAGTGGAAATCCTTTTGTGCCGGAGTTCGGCACAAAAGATTGGAACGAATAGCGGGAAAAGCTCCTAAAAAATAATATTAAACCTAAAAAATACACCACATACAATTGACCCGGGGCTGGGCACAAAAGATTGCTTCGCCAGTTCGCTTCCGCTCGGGTGGAACGAATAGCGGGAAAAGCTCCTAAAAAATAATATTAAACCTAAAACATACAATTGACCCGGGGCTGGGCACAAAAGATTGCTTCGCCACTTCGCTGAAGCTCGGGTGGAACGTATAGCAGGAAGAGCTCCTAAAAAATAGTATTACATACAATTGACGATGATCACCACTCCAAATTAATTACCTAATTTATCTACTGCTCTATATAAATAACACGAAATACCTTTCACTTTGATATAGGTCTCATTCAATCTCCAACACGCCCCCACCCTGCCTTTTCTCCTCTTCATCTCCGACTCAAGCAAAGGTGTAAACTTATAGACCCAGCGCTGAATTGTGGCATGATCCACAAGCACTCCTCGCATTTTCATGATCTCTTCAACATCCTGATAACTTAATGTAAACCTAAGCTTAAAATATACTGCCTGCAATATAATAGATTTTGGATAACAATGACCTTAGGTATTCATTTTTCTATGGGTTTAAAATTATAAAGATAAAATTATTCCAAAATGTGACAGAACCATTTAACTTCTTTTCACGCTAAAAGCCGCTCAATTTGAGTGGCTTTTAGCAGATACCTTGATACAAAAGTCAAGTTTTATATTGGGAATTTAGAACTTTTATAAGATCTAACAAATTTGAAACAATGCATTAAACCTCTTCACCAGGTACAACTATAGTTCCAATCGGGAAAAATTTTCTAAATACAAACCCTACTAATGGTCCGGCAATAATTACTTGAAGAGGAAAAGCCATAGCAAAGTTCATTGGAATGCCTTTTATCCATATTTCAAATAAATTTGATTGCAGCCCATTTGCAATTAAAGGCCCAAAAAAAGACATCAATACAACCATTCCTGTAACAAAACAAAGAGCCGTTATAAGTATTTTTTTTAATAATAAATCATCCTCTTTTAAAAATTTATGAGAGAGTCTCATCGCTAACTTCCCCACTAGAAACCATTCACATAAAAAAGCTGCAATAAAAGTAAAAGGAAACATTAACCACGCAATTTTTAGACTTTCCATCGAAAATCCCTTATGCAATATTACATTGTAAGCTGTCATTGCGCTGGCCATAAATATAACCATCAAAAAGGTATATACTAAGTGTTCTGTCTTATTAATTGGCATTTTATTCATATTCTTATTTTGATATTAAAGTTTCTGCAATTTGTTTTAATGTGTCCAGTGATCGGTATAAATCGTTCAGCTCTTTATCTGAAAGCACTTTTATATTGTTAGAGAAATGATTCTCCATACTTTGCTCCACTTTTTCAGCGAGCAACTCTCCTTTTTTTGTCAAAAACAAACAAATCACTCTTTTATCTGAAGAAGATCTTATTCTTTCTAACAATCCAAGTTCTTCCAATTTATCAACTGTTTGAGAAAACGGACCTTTTTCTAAGCCTATAGCTCTGGAAATGGACACCATAGATACATTAACAGACTTTTTTACGGTCATCAAAATTCTTTCTTGGGTAAGATTGAGAAATGCCAATTCTTCGGGTAAAGAATAATCTTTAAACAAGGCGTATTTTATAAGATCTACACTATTGAGTTCAACAGCTATTTTTCGTTTCATCCTAATATTAATTATAATTATAACGGTTACAAATATAACTATAATCTAAAAAGAAGCTAGATTTTTTTTTCTTTTTTTTGCATCTACATACCTTGAATCCTTCTAAATTACTGATATAAAGAGCTACTAAATAAATACAGTCGATAATTTAATTATAACACTAAACAAATCATACTTTACATGAATGATTGAGCAAAACAAGAAACAACACATTAGTTTATTATTGATTATCAGATAATTTTGTTTTAAAAAAAACAATAAAAAAAACAAAATGATGCAGGCTGCCTTAAAAGTGAAAACAAAAACATTTTTAACCTCAAACTATATTCTAATTATTCTTGAAAGTAATGATATGGCTGTTTTTTCTGACGCACGAATTGGCGACACCAATAAAATTTTAGTGCCACAAAACAAAGAAGAAATAATTATTTTGCCTGAATCTGAAAACCGAAATGGAGAAAATTGGGCAACGATTCGTACTTATACAGTTCGTCATCCCGATATAAAACAAAATTTAATAACTGTTAATTTTGTCGCGCATGGAGATATCAATTATATAGATTTTTCATCAACATATTCAATAGGAGCTTTTATTGTCGCGGAACCATTTTTAATTTTCACAGCTTTGCTTTCTTTCTTCTTAGGAAATTCTTCGGGAGCAGGTTCACGGTAAATCCCGGATGATAAACTTTTTAAGAATGCCTCCAAATCTTGTAATTCTTGCTCGGTCAAATTCAATTTTTTCAATAAAGGCGAAGTCACAGGAAACAATTGGTCGTTAACTTGATCACCTTTAGGCTTCAAGTTGGGCATTCCGGCATTATACAAATTTAAAACTCCTCTTAGCTGCGGAAATAGCCCATTGTGCATATATGGCCCCGTATGCGAAATTTCCCTTAATGAGGGCGTTTTAAATTTTCCAACATCTGCGGGATCGTGCGTAATATTGTATCTTCCTAAATCTTCATACTTTCGTTTGTAGTAGGTCAAACCAGCATTATGAAATTGATTATCTGAGAAATAAGGTGAATTATGGCAGTTTATGCATCTTGCTTTTGTTCTGAACAAATGCAATCCGTTAACTTCTTTATCTGAAAGCTGCGTGCTGTCTCCCTCAATAAATTTATCAAAACGGCTTTTTCGGCTCACAACCGTACGTTCAAAAGTTGCAATTGCTTTTAAAATTTTTTCCTCGGTTACTTTTTCTTCTCCATATGCGCTATAGAAGAACTTCTTATAGCCTTCAATTTTTTGAATATTCTTTACAGCAATATCCATATGATTGTTCATTTCTTTAACATCAGCAATAGGAAATTTTGCCTGCTCTTCTAAAGTCGCAGCGCGTCCGTCCCAGAAAAATACTTTAGAAAAAGCAACATTGATAATCGGTTTTGAATTTCGTGTCCCCGCAGTTCTGTCATGTCCGTTGGAAACACGTTTTCCATCTCCCCAACCCAATTCAGGATCGTGGCACGAAGCGCAAGAAATTTGCTGGGAACCAGATAATCGCGGATCAAAAAACAATACTTTACCCAATTCTCTTTTGGCAAGCGAATACGGATTATCTGCTGGAAATACAGCATCCGGAAGTACTCCTATATCTTCAAAATCAACAACCGAACTATCAATAGTAGCTTTAGGCCATTTACTATGATCGCCGCTGCTGTACATTTTTTTTAATTCGGCTATAGAATAATAGGTGCCATTATCAGGATTATAATTTCGTACTGAAACTAATGTTATACTAAGTAATAAAAGGATTATTAGTGCTGATTTTTTTTTCATTTGTGGTAATATTGACTTTCAAATCAAAAGGATTGCAAAACTATAAATTATTATTTTTTGACTGGCATAAAACTTAATAATTTATCGAAACTCCACCATTAAAATAAGTACTCGCTTTTGTATTTAAATTGGCGTAATACTCTAAATATTTATTATCTAATGCCGTTAACGTTTTATAGTTTATAAAAAATTGAAGCGTTTTCTTCTTAGGCAATTTGATATAATAATTGGCCGTAATATTCGATTGCAATTTTGAAGTGCTATCGTAAGCATGATCCGGAATGATCACATTATTGGCAAACGACGTATTTGATGAAATTGGCACATATAATAATTCTTCCTTTAAGGCAACATAATAATTTACACCAAATTCGAGGTTCAATTTATTCTTTTCACTAGCAAAAATATCTCTATTGAATACCGCCTGAATCACTAAAGTGTTTAACTTTTTATTCGTGCTTCCCAGTAAATCAATGTATTTGTGTTTTGCATAAGCACCAATAAGTTCAAAATTATAAAGTACGCGATCATTTTCTTTTTTAATGATTCCGCTGCTAAGCTGCAAACGGTCTAAGTTCATTCTATAATTCTGTCCGTTTTCGGCAACCGAGAAATTATCTCCCTGTCCGGCACTATATTCTAATTGCAGTTTATAATCTTTAACTTCTCCATCGTGATAATAATTCAATTTTGCAGTATTCGAATAAAAACGATAACGGTACTGCCTTAAATCATTTTCAATGTACACATTACCATTGGCATCTTTTCCATAAAAATCCTGCATCGATTTGTTGAATTTATAAGTTAATCCCAAACTATTTCTATCATTTTGATATTGATATCCTAAACCAAAATTCTTGTCGATCGTACTAAAAATATATTTACTATAAGACGAATTAAAAACAACCCTGCCATATCCTGACGAAAAAGTGGTAAATGTTTCTGGATATGCAGGTGCATTTTGAGTAGCATCAACATAATCGATATCACCTGTTTCTGTTTTTTTTGACATCCCTACAGAACCAAATATTCGATGATCTTTGTAAACATATCCGCCATGAAGTTCTCCTCCATAATTACTCAAAGAAATTTGTGGACGAGGATCAATTTTTCTATAATTTTTGCTGTTGTTGTAAAAAACCGTTGCTCCAAGTAAGATATTATTTTCTAATTGATAAGACAATCCTCCATTTAGAGTGTAATTCTGAATCTCCCAATTCCCTTTCTTTGGAGCGAAAAAGTAATTTGGAGAAAGTACATTTTGATTTTCGGTGCGCTCTGTGGTAAGATTATATCCTAAACCATCTTCAAACATTTGATTATAGACAAAATTTCCAAAAAGCCGCAATCGAGGTTTTAAATTATAAATTCCCTGTGTTGCAAACGCATATTTTGTAGATTTTTCTGCAGTTTGCACCCGTTTAAACGGCGATATCTTTTGCTCAAAATCAAGTTGGGTTTGTGTAAAATCACTTAAATTCTGAGAGGTAAATAATAACGGAGTTTCAAATAATCGAACTTCAATATCGTTATAAAATGAATTTTGTTTGACTAATAAACTATCTGTAAGCTGCGCTTGCATGGCACAACTTAACAGCAGTAAAAAAAATAGTATTGTTTTTTTTGAAATCATTTTTAAGATTCTAACTTGTTAAAGAAATAAAAAACGTGCTGTCATTCTAATTCTTTCTTTATATTTTAGTTTGCAAAACCTTTTGGATTTGCCATAGCCAATTTTACAAAATCACTAGCAGAATTATTAGTGTCTTCTAAAATTCTGCGTCCGTTGACAATGCTTTTCGTTTTTCTAATAACAGATTGCGAATTATATGCTGCATCACAATTCGTGAACGAAGCATCTATTTCTGAAGGCAGCATTTTTGGCCTTTGAGCACTAGGATTGAAATTCTGTAAATCAACCCCATCAATAATATCCTTTGTTGGAATTTGAACAAAAAATTTAGCCTTGCTGTCTATTACTGTTATCGAAGGATCTGAATAATCCAAAAGTTTATCAAAATTATCAGCACGGAAAATAACAAAGCTATCTCTTCCCGGATTATCCATTAAAAAATCCTGATTGCCACTATCATACCCAGCGCGTCCCCAATAGGCAATTTCCAAATCTTTAACCGCAGGATTCTGAATATCATAACGAAAAACATCTTTTCCTTTTGATAAGAGATAATCTCCTAAATAGACTTCAAAATCGGCAGCACTTAAATCAACAGTTAAATCAGGATTTTTCACACTTAACGGAATACCTGTATTATCAACCAAAGGAGATTTATGATTAATTGCTGTTTGTGCAATAACAATACTTTCTCCAGGTTTAATTGGGTATTGCATTCCGGTACCAGGGATTCTCATAACATAATCTGCATATACATTTTTGGTATTGGCATCAGCTCCAGCTGTCATACCAATTGATTTGCTCCAATCATACTGTCCATTTGCCAATGTAACAGCGCTTTGCGTAATATTTATTTTTCCGTATAACTGTCCTAAATACAAACCATCGGCATAAATAACCTCGTTAGAATTGTTGTAGATTTCAATAAACTGATCTCTAAAAACCGCACCCTGCGACGCATGTGAACCTGCGTAATAAATTTGTTTAATTACTAAATCACCAATTCTTGCTGCCTTCAATTCAACATTGGTTGTCGCGATGTTAGCATTGACAATTATTTTTTCCTGAGAACCATTAAATGTTACCGTTGCAGTTGTTGGAGCAAACTGAAATAAGTTAAAAAACTCTTCGCTTGTTACTGCTTTCGTTGCCGTAACATTATAAGTTCCCGGAAGAATATTGGCAAAACTCGCTATTCCGGCCGCAGTTGATGTTGCAGTATAAGAATCTCCGGTATTTGTATTTGTTAAAACTACATTACCTGTATTAACCTCTAAACCATTATATTGCTCTTTATCGTATTTTAAATTTACTGTAAAAGTAACAGGCTGCAAATTTGTACCGCCTCCAAAATCATCATTGATAGTGCAAGAAAAAAGAGTAACCGCAATAGCAAATAAGAGGATTATATTTTTCATAAAATTGAAATTGTATTAGAATTTAAAATTGATATTCGATCTTGGTTCCAAATGATAATTGCACCATGTCTGGCTTTATTCGTTGTACATACGTACCATTTACAAGTGCAATTTCTGTTTGTTTTAGATCTAAGAAATTATTGGCATAGAATGAAAATCGAAATCCATTAAGGAAATCTTTTGAAACTCGCAGGTTAAAGTTATGATACACTTTTTGAAGCTCTCTATCATAAACCGACGGTGTTTTCAAGATATGTCCGTAAAGCACTTTGTTGTTTTGATCTTCTGCAGGAATTAAAACCTTGTTTAAGTTTTGATCTAAATAGGCATACAACAGATTATCTTTATTATAATTATTATCTTTTACAATAAAATGCTCACTTCTAACTGCGATGACCATACCAATTTTAGGCAAATGATAACTAAGGTTTCCTGCTAAACTAAAACTTTTGTAATGTTCATCATAAGGTTTGTAAACGCCGAATTTTTCTATTGTATTCACATTCGTAGAACGATAATAACTGTCAATATCATTACGATTTGTTGTTTCAATGTAACTTCCGTTAAGATCAAAAGAGATATTTTTTATAAACGTTTTATCAAAATTCATGAAGAACTCAACACCTCTGTCTTTTGACAAATATTTGTTTACCAATTGTGTTTGCAAATAATAAAAAGGAGAATATCCCGTAATATCATAAGTTGGAGTCTGATTTCCATTGTAGTTAATTTGAAGATCGGCAACCTGACGTGCTGTAGGAAGCGATTGACTTGTGATTCCGTCATACAAATTATTATAAAATCCGGTAATGTTAACGGTTGCAAAAGGCAGTTTGTAATCGAAACCAATTTCTGAACGCAAACTTTTTGAAGGTTTTAAATTTTCATTATTAGAAAAATCTATAAAAGTCTGAACGATCCCTAAATTATAATAACCCGGAAGTCTGTAATCTCCCAAAACGGCATCATAATAACGGGGACCTGTATATACCTGATTTAAAGAAGGTGCTTTTGAAGTTAAACCAAAACCTCCACGAATTTTAAAATTATCCTGCGCATAAGACGCATTAATGCGGGGCGCTAAAAATGAATATCCATATTGATTATCATAACGCAAACCGGCATCAATGTTTAAAGCGCTTCGACTCCAGTTTTTTACAATATTATCCTCAGCATACAATGAAAATTGGTATTCAGCTAAAATATTGTCAGCATAATTATAAGGTCTAAAAGCCTGTCCTGACCCGCCATTAGTGTTTGTAAAAGCGCTGTTCATTGTCTCCGGACTTCCTAAACGGCCACGCCCTTTATTATCACTCATTCTTATGGCAGTTCCGTAAGACATATTATGCATCCAGCTACCAGCAGCGTATGACTTATATAAATCTGCCGATAAAAAAGAAGAAATAGGAATGCCTTCTACTGCCTTTACAGTAGTATAACTTGGCATTGTATATGTTCCGGTATATACACCTTCTGTCGTACTTGTACCTACTATAGTTCCGCCAACGTTTACTAATTCGGACTCAAAAGTGTTTTGTTTTCCGTGTGAAAAATTAAAATTCACATCTAAATTATCAAAAAAACTTTCTGAAAAATTCATTTTAAAACGATTCGAAATCGAGAGGTCTGTCTTTTTGTTTTTTACAATTTTATCATCTGTTCCTTCCGCTTCATAATTCACATTGTCATTATTAAAACCATAGTCTACAGAAAATGAATTACGAATATTTTTGTTTGCCCAGCTCCACATCAAATTCGTGTTGACACGATCGTATTTTGTATAGGAAACACGTGGCTCTGAGTTGGATTTGGTATAATTAACTGCGGCATTTAAAAACCCAAACTTATCACTAATTTTAAATCCCTTAGAGAAACCATATTCGCTGGTTCCGTCTCTTAAGGAAGCATAAACTCTAAAAGGTGATTGTCCTGCTTTTTGTTCAATTTTAATTAATCCCGAAGTTAAATCTCCATATTTTGCTGACGGAATACCTTGAACCACTTCGATTTTTTCGATATTTCCTGTTGAGATCTGTCTTAAATCTGCTCCAAAATTGGCATTAGAAAAATAACCGTTAAAATCATTGGCAGAAGGATCTCCAAAACCAAGCAAATTTGGAGAGAATGGCCCTACCTCTCCTATCCCATAATTTCCTGCATAGGACTGCATGTTTTCATTGTTTGAAATCGGAATCCCATCTACGACAATAGAGGTTCCAAAAGATTTATTACCGTATGCAGAGTTACCAATAAAACTAGGTTTTACAGTTCTAAAAGCGATAGTCTTAAACTCATTCATATCAAAATTAGTTGTAGCCTGACCGGGTAGTTGCTCTAAAACATCGCTAAGAGAAAAGGCCTGAACCTGGTTAATCGCTTCTCTTCCCATGATAATTTCTGAGAAGTTTTTTCCTTTTCGAGCCGAAACGATGATTTCTTTTAATCTCAAATCGTCATTCTCTAATTCTACAATTATAGATTTTGCAACTTGCTCTTTGGTATAAACGATACTTTTTTCTTGCTTTCCTAATAAACGAAAATTCAAACTAAATTCTTTGATGTCGTTTAATTTGATCTCAAAATATCCGTTTTCGTCCGTTATCGTCCATTTGTTCGATTTTACTTCTAAAACAGTAACGCTTTGCAGTGGTTTTTGAGTGATACTTTCAACAACATGGCCTTTTACTATGTGCTGCTGTGCCGAAATAGTAGTTGCAATGAAAAGGAATAGTAGAACGAAATATTTCAATTTAAAGGGCATTTAAAAATTTTGTGCAAATATAAAACATTAAACCTTATTTAGACTAAAGATAAATAGATTTAATTAAAAAATATTTATTTAGGCTTTGAGACACAACTACTTCTTAATTCATAAGCCAAAGGCGTTTTTATAATCAAACAGAAGTATTCATTAAGTATATGACATCACATAACCTTGTACAGTAGCTTACTCTCTCATTTTGGGTAAACAATCCTTCAATTTGGCTAAATCTGTTAAAAGACTTCTACTGAACTTTGCTTTAATATTAATTTAAAAGAAAAAATGATGAATAGAAAACTGGGGACAAACGGTCCTGTGGTATCGGCAATAGGTTTAGGGTGCATGGGAATGTCGGGAGCATACGGACAAAGTGATGATGTCACTTCTATTGCTGCCATAGAAAGAGCATTAGAGCTTGGACACCATTTTTTAGATACTGCTGATTACTATCTGGCGGGACATAATGAACATCTAATTGGAAAAGCCATTAAAGGAAAAAGAGACAAGGCCTTTCTCTCTGTAAAAACCGGTCAATTGGTTTCTCCCACAGGTCCTGGTCCGGTAAGTGGCCATCCAGATTACATTCGTAACGCTGTTATGCATAGCTTGCAACGCCTGAAAACCGACTACATTGACTTGTACACGCTGGCACGGGTAGATCCCAACATCCCAATAGAAGAAACCATCGGTGCATTATCAGAACTTGTTGCCAAAGGAATTGTTCGCTATATTGGCCTTTCAGAAGCGGCGCTAGCATCTATTGAAAAAGCAGCGGCTGTACATCCCATCACAGCACTGCAGATAGAATACTCGCTTTGGACAAGGGAGATTGAAGCCGAAATACTGCCAACTATTCGCAAACTCGGCATCGGTCTGGTCGCCTATGCGCCTCTAAGCCGCGGCTTTTTAAGCGGCGAATTCAAAAATCCGGAAGATCTCAAAGACAATCGCATACACATGCCCCGATACCAAGGAGAGAACTTCTATAAAAACCTGGAACTGGTTGAAAAAATTAAAACTTTAGCTTCTGAAAAAGGCTGTACAGCTTCTCAATTAGCAATTGCATGGGTACTCGCACAAGGAGAAGATATTATTACGATCCCTGGAACCAAACGTATAAAATACCTCGAAGAAAACATTGCAGCAGAAAATGTCCAGCTCACCAAAGAAGATTTGGAAAGTATAGAGGCTATTATGCCTGTTGGAATTGTATCAGGGAATCGTTATCCGGACAAATTTATGAATACTTTAAACAGATAAAACGTTAGATACTTGAATAATTGAACGTCAAAATAATGCAATATCTTCGAAAAAAATGGCTAAATTAACCCGATGAAAAAGGAAGAAAACATTCCGCATAAATTTGAATCACTCTCCGACTTGCATCGGGTGCTGGGCTTGCCAAAATCATTGCACCCTTTGATAAGTCTGGTAGAGATCAAGACCAATGAAATAGATTCAGATAAACTCCCTAATTCTTTTATCTATAATTTTTATAAAATATCATATAAAAAGAAACTCAGTGGGAAATTAAAATACGGGCAAGGCTTTTATGATTTTCAAAAAGGCGGTTTATTTTTCAAAGCTCCCAATCAAGTAAGTGCAAATGATACTAACAATGAAGATCATTCCGGTTTTACATTACTTTTTCATCCGGATTTTTTAGCTGGGTATCCTTTGCTAAAAAAAATAAAACAATATAGTTTCTTTTCGTATTCAGCCAATGAAGCACTGCATCTTTCAGATAAAGAAAAAGAAAACATTATTTCTATTTTCAAAATCATTGATCAAGAATTACAAAACAGGCTTGATGATTTTTGGTCAAGATGTGATTATTTCACTAATTGAAACATTATTAAATTATAGCAATCGCTTTTATAAGAGGCAATTTATTACCCGAAAATCTGCAAACAATGATTTGTTGCAAAAACTGGAAGAGCTTTTAGATGATTATTTTAGGAATGAAAAATCGCTGACGCAAGGTATTCCAACAGTTCTATTCCTTGCCACCACTTTGAAAATCTCACCAAGTTATCTAAGCGATATGCTTCGAAACCTTACCGGACAAAATGCACAGCAGCACATACATCAAAAACTTATTGAAAAAGCAAAAGAAAAGATATCAACAACCAATTTAACTATTAGTGAAATCGCTTACCAATTAGGTTTCGAACACCAATCCTCATTCAATAGACTCTTTAAGTTAAAAACAAATCTTTCTCCTTTGGAATTTAGACAATCTTTTAATTGAAATTTCTAAAAAAAAAGCTAAAATTATCTAGGCAGAGTATCTTCTACCATCATTATATTAAATCTTATTTTCTGATACTTTATCTCATTGCATTTCCCTCCTATTGCTTAGCTCACTAAAAGGCAAAATGTATTTCAACTCCATTTAAATCCAATAAAGCATACTATTATATGCGGTAAAAAACAATATAATAACCGCAGTTTTTGCGGAGAATAATTGAAATAACTACCCAAATTGGACAGTAAATCAGGTTTCTTTAAGTTTCCATCACTTGCTATTAGCCCGTAATTATTGACTTTATATTATTTTTTATTTCTTCTATTATCTTTAATTTGTGCACCTTGTACACCTCACGCACACCTCGTGCACATTTTTTGGAAACGAGTTGTACATTTGTACACCTCATAAAAAACTTTTTATAACAAGGAATGGGAATTGGAGCTAAAAAAACAATTCTTCAAAAAAAAACGCCAAATAAAATACTCTTTATATTGTTTTAAAAAATCAAAATTATAAGACCAATTATTTTAAACGTTTTTATATATTTTTAAGAGACTCATATATTTTTAGAATCTTCTTAAAGTTTCTCTTCCTTTACAAAGAGAAAGACTGATAATTAGTCTCAAAAAAACTATAACTTTACCCAAAAATATCTACATTGAATAAAACAAATATAAAAAAGCACTCAATAAATGATCTGCTTGAAGCTTTGGGAGATGTTCCTCAATCAGACGGGCTTTACGTATATGTTGGTAAAGAGGGAATAACGCACCGACCTTTCCCTTATCCTTTCCGTTCAGATAATTATTCCGTTTTTCTATTGGTCTCCGGAAGTATCAAAATACAATTCAATTTGATTACCTACAATCTACAGGCAGGCGATATGGTTTTGGTTTCCCCTCATACCGTTACTCATATGCAGGAAATAGAAGAGGAAATAGTTATGGCAGGCGTTAGCTTCACGCTTAATTTTGCCATCAACAGCAATGTCACTAAAAACGAAATGGATACTTTTGATTTTTTTGCCTCCAAAACTGTCCCGCATTTAAAACTCAACAAAGAAGAAATAAATTCTATTTCTAATCTAATCGAATTATTGCATAAAAATAATACTCGAATCAATCCTTTTTACGGCAGAGAAATCCTCACACACAGTTTCAATCTCTTAATGTACGAAATTGCAGTTATTTACAGAACAAATAATGCAGAAGTCAAAGCAAAAATAACACGCAAGGAAGAACTAACTATCATTTTTTTCAAACTGCTGGAAGAAAATTTTAAAAAAGAAAAAAGAGTGCAGTTTTACTCAGATGCCTTATTTATGACGGCAGGGCATCTTTCAAAAACCCTTAAAGAAGTTTCAGGACAAACAACCGGAGAGCTTATTGATGCAGCCATTATTATGGAGGCGCGTATCCTTCTGAGTAATCCATCTCTAAGCATTGCTCAAATCGCCGAGGAATTAAATTTCAGCGATCAGTCTTTCTTTGGAAAATTCTTCAAAAAACACATGAAACTCTCCCCTTCTGACTATAGAAAACAAGAATAGACTTTATTAGTTCTAATGATTAATATGGACTAAATTCTTCAAATTACATTTTCAATTCTTATTTTTCAAATCTTCAATAAATTCACAATTGACTTTTAATATGTGCATTTACAACGTAAAAGATAAAAATATTGGCTTACGTCATTTTTAACAATTCTATTTAAAAAAACTGTTTTTGACCAATTATGTCATAAAACAGACCTTTTATAAAACTACTTCCTATTACATCTTTGCACTATTATTTAATCAAATTATAGCGGATAAAATGTATTACAAAAAAAAATTAGTACTTGATGATTTCAAAGAAACCACAAGTAGAGCCAGCTGCTTCTTATTGCTGGAAAGCATACCAATTAACAAAACTTCTAAAAGAGAAAATGCCTTTATAGGTATTGCACGAGTCTCATTAAACAGTAAAAAAAACACTCAGCATTAGCGTTTTAAGCTCAAAACAAAACTGTCATTGGCTGTTTTTAATGGATATCCTCTTTACCTATACCAGCTCATCTGGTATTTCTACAAAAAGAGAGTCTTAGTCCAACATTTAAATTAAAAAATAATTTAATAAAATTATCTATGTCTACATCATTAAAAAATATCTCAATACTTCTTGCATTAGCAGTTTTATTAAACAGCTGTGGGGAGAAAAAAAACGAAGACGCTCCCAAGAGCATTCCAAAAGTCAGCATCAAAACATTAAATGCAGAAGCCCAGCCTGAAGTGTTTAGCTACAGCGGTACTATAGAAGCGGATAATACCGTATCTCTAGGTTTTTCTGTATCGGGGAGAGTAAATTCGGTTACCATCGAAGAAGGGCAGCGTGTAAATAAAGGACAATTACTGGCTACAATTGAAACAGAAGAATATCAAAATGCGTATACGATTGCCAAAGCAGGACTTGATCTGGCTGTTGACAATTTTAAAAGACTTGATTTGCTGTACGCAAAAGGAAGTCTTCCCCAGCGAGATCATATCAATGCTAAAATTGCTATGGAACAGGCCAAAGCAAATAGCGGTTCTGCATTAAAAAGACTTAAAGACACCAAAATTTACGCCCCTTTTTCGGGTATCATAACTGCTAAATTAATCGAAAGAGGTGCCAGTGTAGCACCGGGAATACCCTCTTTTACAATCATGAAAACCGATAAAGTATATGCAAAAGCTTCTATAAATGAAAATGAAATAGCCAATATTAAAATTGGAATTCCTGCAAAGGTAAAAATTGCCTCAATTGATCAAACCTTTGACGGAAAAGTAACCATTATTAATCCGAGCGCTGATGCTGCCACAAGAACTTTTGATGTTAAAGTGCTATTGAACAACACTAAAGGAACACTACTTCCGGGAATGATAAGCGATATTAAAATACAAACGGGCAAAATGATTCAAGCCATAACAATTCCTGCTTCGGCAGTAATTAGAGACGCTGATGATATTAATTATGTATTTGTCGCTTCAAAAAAACAAGCAATTAGAAAAAGAGTCAATCTTGGAAGCTTTAAAGCAGAAGAAGTGATTGTAACCAAAGGTCTGGAAGAAGGTGAAAATGTGATCATAAGTGGACAAAGAAACCTTAAAGACGGACAGGAAATTTCTTTTTAAGTTTTAAATATAGTCAACGCAATAAAAATGAAAAAAGTAAAAATAAATTTCATAGAAGCCGCAATGAAATACCGTCAGGTAACTATTGTCGTTACAGTTTTACTAATGATCTTCGGACTAGTGGCGCTCTTGAACATGCCCAGGAGTGAAGATCCAAAAATAACTGTAAGAAGCGGATTAATTATCGCAGCACTTCCCGGTGCCGATGAAATTCAGGTTGAAAAACAGCTGACCAATAAAATTGAACAATATCTTTTCAGTTTTGAAGAAGTTCGAAAAGAAAAAACAAAATCAGAAACTAAGGAAGGCCAAGTTGTTATAACCTGCGAACTGAATGAAAATGTAAAAGATACCAAGAGATTCTGGGCGACACTCCAGCATGGTCTTAATACCACCTTTAGAATGCAGAACACACTGCCTCCAGGTATGGTGGGTCCTATTGTAAATAGTGATTTTGGAGATGTTGTAGCTCAAATGATTACGGTCTCTGCGCCTGAAAGAAGTTATGCAGAGATTGAAAAATATCTGGACAAACTTGAAGACGGACTTAAAACTCTTCCTGAAACTTCAAAAATAAAACGATACGGCGGTCAGAAGCAGCAGATTTACGTAACGGTTCAAGATGAGAAATTACATCAATACGGATTTGATTTTTCAACAATTGCACGAGTACTACAGGCTCAAAATGGAACAAACTTTACTGGTGGATTAACACTTGAAAATGGTGAAATTTCGGTATTTGCAAAAAATCAATATAAGAATGAAGCTGAAATAGGAAATCAAATTGTCTATAGCAATCCTCAAGGACAAGTTGTAAGATTAAAAGATGTAGCAACAATTGAGCGCCGTTACGAAGAACCTGCAAGTTTCATCAAACTCGGAGACCAAAAAGTAATGATGCTCACTGTAGAAATGCAGCCGGGAAAAAATATTGTTGAATTTGGAGAAAAACTGCGTGATAAAATTAACGAAGTAAAAAAAGAGCTTCCGCAAAATGTTGAAATCAATACTATTGTAGATCAGCCAGAAGTTGTTAAAGAAAGTATTAGCCACTTTATGCTTGAATTTGCTATAGCCATTTTATCGGTTATTGTTGTAGTGATTGTACTACTGCCTTTTAGAGTAGCTATGGTATCAGCCGTTGCCTGTCCTATTGCCATTGTAATCACCTTTGGAGTACTTAATATAATTGGTATAGAAATTCATCAGGTAACCCTGGCGGCTCTAATCATCGTTCTAGGAATGGTGGTTGATAACGCCATTGTGGTTGTTGATAATTATATTGAAAAACTTGATGAAGGAGTCGATCCATGGACCGCAGCGTGGCAAAGTGCGACACAACTCTTACTGCCTATTTTTACGGCAACAGCCGCTATTATTTTTGCTTTTCTTCCACTGGCATTTTTCTTAAACGGAATTGCAAAAGAATTCATTCAGTCACTTCCCATAGCTGTCGCTGTGTCGCTAATCACTTCATTTATTGTAGCGGTATTGTTAACGCCATACATGAGCTATGTATTTATAAAAAAAGGATTAAAACATAAAGTCAGCGATCGTCCTGTTAAGAAAAACATGCTTGACAGGCTGCAGAATGTTTTTAATAATGCCCTTGAATTTAGTTTTAGATGGCCCAAAGCTACTCTGGCAGCAGGATTATTTTCGGTTATTTTAGCTTTAATTATAGCATCAGGAGTTGAACAGGAATTATTCCCTACGGCCGAAAGAAATCAATTTAACCTGGAGATCTGGCTTCCTAGTGGTGCTAGTCTAGAACAAACAGAACAAACTGTCGCTAAAATTCAGAATGAAATCAAATCAGACAAAAGAGTACTGAGCATCGCCAGTTTTATCGGTACAAGCTCCCCTCGTTTCCATTCTACTTATGCGCCTGAGACACCAAGACGTAATTTTGCGCAGATATTCATTACCACTGCCGGAAAAGAAGAAACGCAGCAGCTAGCCGATGAATATCTAATAAAATTCGATGGGTTTCTCTCAGATGGCTATGTGAGAGTAAGACAATTATCGATGAAAGAAAGTCCTGCTCCACTTGAAGTACGCGTGATTGGTGATAATTTAAATGATCAAAAAAGGGTCGCTCAGCAAGTTGCAGCTATAATGGAGAATGCTCAGGGAACCAACTGGACCAGAACAAGCTATCAGGAAGATTATTATGGTGTAAAAGTTGTTCTAAAAGAAGACAAAGCAGAACGTTTAGGAGTATCAAGCAGTGCGGTGGCGCAGACTCTTGGAGCAGGACTTAAAGGATTTCCTGTTTCAACATTGTACGAAGGTGATAAACCAATTGATATCTTACTGCGTTTAGACTCAAAAAACCGCTCTAATTTTACCGAACTTGAGAACATTACAATCTCAACGGTTTACGGTACAAAAGTACCATTAAAAGAAGTGGCCGACATATCACCCGCCTGGCATACAGGAGTTATTGCGCATCGAAATGGATTACGCACCCTTACTGTAATGACCGAAGCTCAAAAAGGAATTAAAGCAGCAAAAATACTCACTGAGATACAGCCAAAAATTGATCAAATCAAACTTCCCGATGGAATAAAACTTGTTTATGGAGGAGAATTTGAAAGCACCAATGAAACGGGTCCCGGAATGATGATGTCCTTAGGAATAAGTCTAATTTTAATCTTTTTAGTCTTATTGTTTCAGTTTAAAAACTTTAGTAAAGTGCTTATCGTACTCTCTACTTTTCCTTTAAGTCTTTTAGGCGCTTTTCTTGGACTGAAAATAACTGGAAATCCAATGGGATTCACTGCTTTTATGGGAATCATAAGTCTTATTGGAATTGTAGTTCGAAATGGAATTATATTGGTTGATTATGCAGATGAACTAGTTCACGAGCACGGATATACTATAAAAGCTGCAGCAATAGCAACCGGAAAACGACGTATGCGTCCAATTTTTTTAACTTCTGTAGCTGCAGCAGTAGGTGTAATTCCAATGATTGTGGGAAAATCTCCACTTTGGGCTCCTTTAGGTAGTGTGCTTGCAGTTGGGTTAGTAGTCTCGATGATTATGACATTATTTGTGGTGCCTATCCTATATTACAAATTTGTAAAACCAGAAGAAAACAACGAGCATTATCATCCTGATAATGATGACGAAATATTATACAAACCGTCTCATCATGAAGGTCATTAATTCATAGTGTTATCGGACTGCTGTAACGCTCGATTAAATATAGTTAGGATTCTGATTTATCCACAGCAGTCTAGATAACCTTAGACTTTCCTTTAAAATAGTTATTATGAAAATAAAAAAACAAATCCAGACTACACTCTGCCTGATTATACTCTGCAGCGTTTCACAAATAAAAGCGCAGAATCAAATACTCTCGCTGGAGCAAGCCAAAGAACAGGCTTTAAAAAACAATAACAATATAAAAAAAACAACGCAGAATATTCAGGCTGCTCAGGCTGCTGAAAAAGCAACCCATACACTCGACAAACCCTCTGTAGACGCAGGATTAATAGGGTTATATGTAGGGGATCCTCTAAGTGCGATCCTGCCCGAATACAGTGCAAATGCAACCCTGGGATTAAAACAGCTCATATATGCCGGCGGAAAAATCAATTATGCAAAAAAAACAGCTTCAAAAGCGGTCGAGATAAGCGAATTGCAGAATCAGCTCACAACCGATGAAGTCTTATTAAAAACGGAGACTGCCTATTGGACAATTGTAAATCTGAATGAAAAAGTTATTTTATCTAAAAAATACATCAGTCTGCTGCAAGCTCTCGAAAAGGACTTAAACAATTCATTTACAGCAGGGTTAATTTACAAAAATGACGTTTTAAGAGTACAGGTACAGCTTAACACAGCACAACTCGACCTAAAAAAAGCAGAAGACGGTCTGGTAATATCAAAATTAACCCTTGCCCAAATTATGGGAACTCAAAATACAGACTTCACTATAACGGGCAATTTTTCAGATAATTACATACTTCCATTTGAAGAAGATGGCAGGCTGAAATCAGAGAATCGCGCTGAAACAGCTTTGCTTAAAAATGCTGTTGAAATAGATCAGTTGCAAACCAAAATTTTAGAAGCTGACAGAAAACCAACTGTAGCTTTAAGCGCTTCAGGACTTTATTCCGCAGGAAAGGCGATTAACTTTTCTAACGGAAAAGATGATCTGACTTCTTTTTATGGATTGGTTAATATTTCTGTTCCAGTTTTCGATTGGGGAGGCAGAAAACAAAAAGTTAAGGAACAGGAATTTAAAACCGAGGCCAGAAAAACTGATCTAAAAGAAGCCAGCGAATTAATTGCTATAGAAGTTCAGGACACCTACCTCCAGCTCGCTCAGGCAAAAGAGCAAGTCGAACTTAGCAAAGAATCATTAATTAGCTCTGAAGAGAATTTACGTTTAAACAACGATCGCTTTGATGCCGGAACCGTTGTAGGAAAAGATGTTCTTGAGGCTCAAGTGTTATGGCAGCACGCCTATTCAAACACCATTGATGCTAAAGCCCGTTATAAAATCAGCGAAGCAAGATATAAAAAAGCAATCAACGATTTAAATTAACCAAATACCTTAAAACACAAAAACGGACTGCAGATCAAATTAGACTGCAATCCGTTTTTGTGTATAAAGTTTGATAGAACACTCTCCAAACATTAACCTTTTTGTATGCATTGTACTTCGTAGTATTGACTTTTCTTTCTCTAAAAAACAGGACATTAAATAAGGCTCATAATTTGTAAAAAACGCAACCATTCAATCATTAAATGTAGCATTTTAGCTTATGGTTCTCCATAAAAAAAGCCTTCACAAACATTTGTAAGGAAGGTTCTTTAATTAACAATAGTCAAGTAACACAAAAATTAAGTTTTCTATCGAGGAAAAAATTTAAACTTTCATTTGGGTAAAAAAGTAGTTTAAAGTCTTTTCTTTCTATTTACACGGACTAAAATTAATAATTTGGCAACGACAATAAAGGAATATCTAAACCTGTAGCCATACTTCTTGTTTTACTTATATGTATCATCGAATCCCAAAAACCATATTTTTGAGGCATCATTACTAAGATGTCAGCATTGTAATTTCTAATTTCTTTCTTAATTTCACTTAATACCGTACTAGAATCTAGATTTTTATATACAAACTTAGCTTCAAAACCCAACTCTTCAATAGTCTCTATTTTATTTGGCTTTCTGAGCATTTCAACCACCCTTTCATCAACACTAAAAAACTCAACTTCAGCATTTAAATTTTCAGCCATACGTGTGAACCAGCTCACTCTTTCTGCAGATGATAAACTAAAATTGTCAAAAGCAAAAAGTATTTTTTTAGCATTATTAAAACGAGCGTTCTGCGGAACTGCCAATACTGGAATAATTATATTTTTTATAACAGAAGTTGTAGAATTCCCCAGTAAATCCTGTTCTAAAGATTTTTCTGCCATACCCATGACAACAAGTTCAGGTTTATGGGCTTCAATGAGCATAAAAAGCTCCTCTTCCAATGGAAGATAAGCACAAAAAATATCAACCTCTATTTCATAGAGTTTAGACAAATCGCTGCCTAGATTTTTAAGCCTTTTTGTAATCAGATCTAGTTCCTGCTGCATGCCTTGACTTGATATTCTAGAATTTGAGCTGTGTACGGACAGCGAAAATGCATGAAGCAGTATAAGTTTAGAGCCTGTTGCTTTTGCCAATCCGCAGGCGTAAGTAACAGCGTTAGTTGCAATAACAGAAAAATCTGTCGCAGCAAGTATTGTATGTAATGATGGCATAATTAAATATTTTTTTATAAAGTGTATCAGGTCGAATTAAGGAGTAATTACAATACAGTTTCCTGCAAAGATATCTGACCACATCCTGATTTAAAAGGTTTGTTCATCGCCAAGATTGGTCTATTTATAGCTTTTCTGATAAGTATGATTTTTGTGTAATCATTTTTTTAGCAAATTTTATACTTAAGAAAAAAATTAATAAAATCGATAATAAGTAGGCTTTAAAACAAATCCAATCCGCAACATTCCTCTTTCCGTTTTAAAATCTATAAGACTTTCACTGTACCCTTGCCAATATTGAAGTGTAATGAGCTGATTTGCATTTTTGGTTATTCTGTAACTAATTGCCGTGTTTATACTTCCCTTAAAATCCCAGTCAGCCCCTTTTCGTACGGTTACATCAAAATACAATCTATCTTTATTTATTACCCATTGCAACTGCCCCTCTGCGTAACCAATATATTTTGGAAGTGAAGGATTGTTATCAATAAGAAAGGGTATCCATGCTTTTACACCAACCAATAATTTAGGAGAAAACACCCTGGTAAATCCAACTGAAACCGTATTTAAACTTCTTGAATAAATACTATCACGTCCGTTTGATTCGTGCTCTATTCCAAAGGTTAAAGCACCAAAGAATCGATCATTTTTAAATACAGGTTTAAGAAGCATTAATCCAGGATTATAATTACTCTCCTCGAAGGGGCTTGAGGCTTTATAAACTTTCCAAAATGATTTCTGAGTATAGGTAAGATAAGGATATGCACCTAAAATTGAGGCTTTATCCGACAAGCGTTGTTTGAAACTGAATTGAAACTTAGCATCCATAGTGTTCCTTGAAGGATTCTCTCCCAGATGGACACCCGTAACAAAATAATTATCCTTATAAATTGAAAAAGCAGGAAGACGTGTGATGATTTTATCTATAGAATCTCTGTCAACAGGAAATTGTGCGTGTCCAAAAACAGATACAAATAGTACTACCAAAAAAGAATTAATTTTCATGCAACAGAGGATTCATTTATTAGGGCAAATGTATTCCATCAAAATGTGCATTACTAGGTCAGTTTATCGCCTTTATTGGTCTGTTTTGGCTTTACACTGCTAAATTTTAGTGGGACTAAATACTTTCAAATGTATCTTCATAATTAGTTTTTTGGATAAACTAATCTATACCAGTAGTTTTAAATTAATTCATGGACTGCCTGTATTCAATCGGAGTCATATTTGTTTTTCTTTTAAAAAACTTATTTAAAGATTGCGGAAATTCAAAACCTAGCTCAAAAGCTATTTCTGCTACAGTTAAGTTTGTAGTTGTCAGCAGCGTCTTAACCTTATCGATAGCTTTATCCTGTATATGCTGACTGGTACTTCTTCCTGTAAAGACTCGAAGCATATCACTTAAATAGTTAGGTGATACATTTAACTTTTCGGCAATATACTGAACAGAAGGAAGCCCATTATCTGCCAAAGATTTACTTTCGAAATAATTATTAAGTTCAAATTCAAGCTTTGTCAAAATACCATTACTTATCGTTTTTCTAGTTATAAACTGACGATTATAAAACCTGTTACAATAATTAAGCAATAACTCAATATGAGATACTACAAGATCTTGAGTATAAAGGTCAATCATTGCTGAGATTTCCATATCAATATTTTTAAACATTGAAATCACAAGTGATTCTTCATCATCTGATAAATGTAAAGCCTCGTTTGTAGCATAAGAAAAGAAACCATATTCTTTTATTCTGGTCGCAAGTTGATAATTTGCAAAAAAATCAGCATGAACCACAAGCAAGTAGCCTTCTACTTTAGAAGGTGAGTTCTTATCAATAGTTATAACTTGTCCTGGGCCAATACAGGTCATTACTCCGGCATCAAAATCATAATATTGCTGTCCGTAACGTATTTTTCCTTCGAAGTTTTTTTTGAATCCAATAACATAAAAGTTATAAGAATAGGAAAGGGACTTTTCAATCTCCAAATAATCTGATTCAAGTTCGTCAAGAGAAATAATACTAACCAATGGATTCTTTGGACCTTTGATTTTAAGATAGTTGTGAAGTGAAGAAATTGTAGTAAATTGTTCTGGTATAACAGCTTTATTTTTCATAGAATTATCTGTCTTATAGAATAAATTGCAAGTTAAGAAAGATTTACTGGAAAGACTTAAAAACAAGTATTTCCAGTATTTAAGAATCAATTAATAAACAATTTAATCAATCATTTGCATGCCTGCATCGTCATATCGATTTCCAGTAGAAGTACCTAAAGGAATAATACTTTCCAGTTTATCTAAATCACTTTGTGTTAATTCAATAGTTGTGGCCGCAATATTTTCTTCAACATATTTAATTTTCTTGGTACCCGGAATAGGAACTGCACCTTTAGCAATAGTCCATGCCAGTGCCAATTGTGAACTCGTTATATTTTTTTCAACAGCTAACTGTTCAATTTTTTCCAACAGTTCGATATTCTTTTGAAATTGTAGCCCCTTGTATTTTGGCGAAGTTCTTCTAAAATCATTCCCAGGAAAATCTTCCGTTTTTTTAAATTGTCCTGATAAAAAGCCTCTGCCCAAAGGCGAATAAGCAACTAAACCAATTCCCAATTCAAAAAGAGTATTATGAATTCCTGCCTCTTCTATGCTTCTTTCAAAAAGCGAATATTCTGATTGTACAGCCGTTAACGGATGTATTGCATTTGCTTTTTCTATCGTTGCTGAAGAAACTTCGGACAAGCCAATATATCTTACCTTTCCTTCTTTTACCAGTCCCGCCATTTCTTCCACCGTTTCTTCAATGGGAATGCTTTTGTCTAAACGATGCAAATAATACATATCGATATAATCTGTTTTTAAATTCTTTAAAGATCTTTCAATAGATTTTCTAACATATTGCTTTGTTCCATTTATCTTTCCCGTGAGCTGATTATTCTCCTCTATCTCATATCCAAATTTAGTGGCAATTATATAGCTGCCTCGATTGCCTTGAACCGCTTTCCCAACCAGTTGTTCGTTTATAAATGGACCGTACAAATCGGCAGTATCTAGAAAATTTCCTCCAAGTTCAAGTGAACGGTGTATAGTGGCTATTGAATCTCTTTCGTTTGCTTTACCGTACATATTACCACCAAACATATCGGTCATCCCCATACACCCTAATCCTACAGCGGGAATTACCAGTCCCTGACTTCCGAGCTTTATTTTTTTAATTTCTGACATATTATAATTTTTAAAATTTGACATTAATTATTTATAGCAAAGTTCTACTAATGTATCATCAAAAATGTATCCCAATCCCTGAATAATGTATCCCGAAAATTGCTGTTTTAATTAAATAATTTGAAGTTCTGCTAGTGGAAGACCTAAAGTTAAAAATTACTTTCTATTTTATATTCCAAATTTATTTTTAAAGTTCAAACCCATTTTTAGATTTTATTCCATAATTAGAATCGTGATCTTTCAATGTTAACATTTCTCCCAGAAGTCCTATACTCAAAAAAATTAGCCCCATAGTGCCGAATAAAGCTCCTAATATTAATGCTGCAATATGCATCTGAAAAGAAGAACCATTCAGTTTTTCCAGCACTACATAACCTTCAACAAAACCTGCCAACACTATAAAAACAAGGCAATTGATCCAAAAAACTGAAGGGGATTATTGGCATAATATGATAAATATCGAACACCTATTAAATCCAGAAGTCCTCTTAAAAATCGAGCACCGCTGTACTTTGATTTTCCAAATTTTCTTGCCTGATGTAAAGTTGGGATTTCAACGACTTTAAATCCTGCCAAATGTGTAAATTCAGGAATAAATCTATATCTGTCACCATATAAACTTAAACTTAGTGCAACTTCGCGCTTCATGCATCGAAAACCTGAATTGGAATCATGTAGTTTTAAACCAAACAATAAATATTTGAAATAATTATAAATATATGATGGGATTTTCTTTAATGGCTCATTATTTATTCTATTCTGTTTCCATCCTATTGCCAAATCAAATCCGTTTAATATCGGATTTAACAATTTATTCATCTCCGAGGGAATATCTTGTAAATCCGCATCCAATGTAAAAAAAACATCTCCTTTAGCTGCTTTAAAACCCACAGTATATGCAGCAGATTTGCCGTTATTTCTATAAAATGAAATTACTTTAACTTTAGCATCATTCCTCGACAATTCGTCTAATATCAAATCAGAATTATCTCTCGATCCATCATTAATAAAAATAATTTCGTAATTCTCAGTCATCTTTCCAAGAGAATTTTTCAATTGATTATATAATTCAATCAATGACTCCGCCTCGTTCAGCAAAGGTATTATTACGCTAATGCATTCTTTATTCATCTATTTTATTTTACTAATTTTCTATTATTTATATTTAAAAAACCGGTTGATTCCTTAAAAATAATATTACATATAATAGTTAAAAGTTATATGGTTAAATATCAAACTATATATAAAAAAAACATCAACTGATATTTTTCTGCATTTTCTTTAAAACTTCAATAGCTTGTGCTATCTCTTTATCATCAAGGTTTGAGTGCAGCACAGTATAAAATTCATTCAGCAACGGCGAAATAAGCTGTTCTTGTTCTTTACCCACTGCAGTTAATGATATGCAAATTGTGAACTAAACGTCACAAAGCCAAATGGCGCCAATTGAAGCCAAATGGCGCCATTTTTTTTAAACCTTCCTTATTTTTATTCGTCTAAAGAGTCGGGCTCCTCAGCAGCCCTAGCCCCGATAGCAGTGAAATCCTTTTGTGCTGGGCTTCACCGCAAAAGATTGGAGCGAATAGCGGGAAGAGCTGCTAAAAATAGCTTCGGTGAAAGATGTAAAACTTAAAAGCCCAGCTTTCCATCCTGGCATGGTCACAATCACGCCCCTTATTTTCATTATTTCTCCAGCATCTCGATAACTTAAAGCAGACCCAAGCTTGAGATAGGCTGCCTGCAGAATAACAGCCTTTGGATAACAATGCCCTTTGGCATTCATTTTTCGGCGCGTTTAAAATTCTAAAGATAAAATTATTCCTAAATGCGACCGAACCTTGTTGCCCGACTGAAACAAAAAAATGCTTTATTCCCAATGCGGCAAAGCCGTTAATTATGTTAATAACAATATTTATATATTTCCAATCCCTATTTTTGCAAACAATATGATTGTGAATCAGGCTGCAAATGCGTGCGGCAATATTAATAATTTCTTTTATCCGATATGTTGTGTAGTGCTTCTATATGAAACAGATTAGGCTTAAAAACTGCAAATCTCATTAAATTATGATTAATTGTTTTTTAAAATTTTAAAATAAATATACATGAAATTATGGCTTTCACTTTTCTTTTCAGTTCTTCCATTTATTATGATTTCACAGCACAACTTTGTGCTAAATGGCTCCTGCTCCAAAATCGCCAATAAAAAAAACATTTATTTGACATATAGCGTCAACGGGAAGCGCATTAGCAAACCCTCAGAGATTTCTAACAATAAATTTGCATTTAATGGTGAAATTGATTTTCCCGTAAGAGCAATTATTAGCACTAACCCTAATTTTTATATGACAAAATTAAATTCAATGGTATTTTATTTGGAGCCGCGTACAATGGATATTAAACTCGATTTTGATGATTTGAGCACTATGACTATTAATAATTCTAAAACAAATGATGAATTTTATGCATTACAGAATGCAGCGGAAAGGAAAAAAAACACTAATAAAATTGACTCTATCAGAGAATTGAACAGACTTTATTCTGCTAAAATGATTGAAACAGGTGATGATTCTTTAAAAATTAAATTCCAAAAGAGTTTAGATTCCCTTGACCAGCAATTGGATCAATTGGCGGATCAAAGTGTAAAAAAAAATATGCAGTTGGATTTTGAATTTGTAAAAAAAAATCCCAATTCATTTGTAGCGCCTGACTTATTAGATCGCATATTGGCAGAAGAGGATGATCAAATTTCATACGATACAGTTAAAAATTTATACAATAAATTAGGGCCAGAAGTAAAAAAATCTTACGGCGGAAAAGAATTGGCTGAAAAATTAGATTATTTTAAAAATAGCAGAACGGGAAGCCTGGCCCCTGATTTTGAGGCAAATGATTTGAATGGCGATTTATTGCAAATCAGCTCGTTTAGGAATAACAAATATGTGCTTCTTGATTTTTGGGCAAGCTGGTGCGGCCCTTGCAGAGAAGATTTTCCTTTTCTAAAAGAAATGTACTCCAAATATGAAGACCAAGGCTTTGAAATTATAAGTGTATCCAGGGATGAAAAACTAGACTTATGGAGAGCCGCAATACAAAAAGAAAATATTGGAAAATGGAAACATTTTTCAACCAAAGAAAATAAAAGCGCAATTGAAGGCATCTATGCTGTCACAGCAATTCCAACAAAAATTTTAATCGATAAAAATGGCATTATCATCGGCAGATGGATGGGCAGCAGTGCAGAAAACACAGCAGCGCTTAAAAACATGATTGCTGAGATATTTCATTAAGATCATTTGATAAATCAAGCAGGTTTTTACCTCAATCCCTAGCGGGACATCCAAACCGAATTCACAAAGCCGATGAAACACAGAAACTGCATATAGCAAGCCAATATCTTCAAATCGGCCATAAATGATGTTGAAATTTGTCCTGTCACAAAGCCAAATGGCATCATTTTTTTATATCCCCTATCAATGCTCGATTCTGCTTTATTTTCTTTTTAAATTTTATAAAAAAGAAAAACTATAGAAAAACACTTATTCGTAGGATAAGTAATAAAAATTCAAAATTTATAATTAGATAACTTAACAGGATTCCAACACTAAGAATAAAGCTGAAAATGAGTTTCAGATTCTCCTAAATTGTATTTAACGGCTTATTAAAGGCTAATAGTGTAATCTCATTTAGAAAATGGCCGATCATTAATTAAATCAATTTCATGTATGCAATTATTAGCTTTTACTCAACTGAGGCTGCAAATCGATTTATTCCAGAAGCAAAAAATTGGTTTATTCCTCTAATCGCTTTCTTTATTAAATGCTCTCTTAATTTATCAATCATTTATTCTCTTTAATAAAAAGAATCGCCCAATCTAAAATTTCATCCTTTCCTTGCTGAATACCCAAAATTGTACGTTTTACTTTAATATCAGGAATAATTCCAATCCTTTGTGTTTCCTTCCCGTCAGGATAATAAACCCCTATTCCCGAAAAAGGGGCATCATAATCTTTAACAAAATCAATATGGCTTGTGTTACCGTCTGCACCTGCTGTCTGGCTTCCAATGACGGTGGCATCATCTGCTGTCTGAAAACACATCGTAGCCCATTCAGACTGGCTTATGGAATTTTCATTAACCAGTATGATTACCTTCCCTTTATAATTGTTCTTATTTTCTGTACCGCAAATATGCAGTTCTTTCTGCCAATAAAATTTACCAGGATAACTAAGGTCGGGAGCTGTGTATTTGGCAAAAGCTTTAGGGCTAGAGTTTAAAAAATTAGAAATTTCAAAATTTGCTCCCTTAGGATAGTTCCTGGAGTCTAAAATTATGGCCTGTGTATCCCTCAACTTGCTGATCATGTCAGGAACTTCAGACACCTTTAGTTTGCCCATGTTTACATATCCTATATTATCCTGCATTACATAATATTTCTCCTTTTTCGTTTTTTTAAATTCATTACTATGTGAAATATTATAATCAAAACATTCAATTCTTTTATTGCTTGTAATGTTGTTATGCGTAATCTCCAAATCCATAAAATCATTGTAATTGGACGAAATTTCAGAAGCAAGATTCATCAGATAAGCAGATTCATTAGAAGCGCTTATATAGTCCCTTTTATCACGAATAATCTGTGAAACCGTTTTATTATCCACTTTTGAGATAACATCTCCTATCTTAATATCAAAATGCTGCGCTAAGGTATCGCTTAAAATCTCGCTTACCACCATCTTTTGATCCAGAATAATGCATTTCACAGGGAGAAAATTTCTCATTTTTCCCATGTCTTTAGATAATTTGTAGTAAAAACCTGAATGCGTATCACTAATACGAACCACTAGTTTCAGCATGGCAATTTTAAAATCATCTTCATTTTTGACCTTCAAAAAATTAGGCAATACCTCCTCGAGGCTTTTATCCCACTTATAATCCATTAAATACTTATAAGGGTAGAAATACTCTATTAGATTCCAATACCTAAAAAGTGCCAAAAGACGTAAATCTGTTTTCTCCCATTTAAAATCAGAATAATTTTCATTCATTAAAAATACATTCCCCGCTTCCGTCTGACCTACATAAAATGGTACACCCTGATATCTATTGTTCTCTATAAACCTGAGCTTTTGAGAAAGCTCTTTTGAAAAAAAAACCTTTTGATCTATCCATGACAAATCAAAATTTCGCTCATAATAAACAATATCTTTTGAAGGAATACTATTTACCTGCCTCACCGCTCCCAATGAATCTACCCAGTCTTCCATAATTTTTGAGAAGTCAGTTGCAGTTTGTGCCTTTTCTATCTGAGGCAAAATTTGTACTAACTGCTCATCCCAGTTTCTGCTTCCGTCTGCAACATTGGGATGGTAGTATTTTAAAAACCCCCAAACCTTAGCAGTCAGTACTAATTTATTAACTTCACTTATGCTATTTTGAGAATATCCAATTTGTACCAGGAGAATACACAGGATGTGAACTATTTTTTTCATTAAACCGTTTTTGTAAATTTAATTTGATTTAAATATCCCTTAATCAATTTTTTAACAGTCAAATTTCTTAATTTTAGTTTTTTCATCGTCCAATTTTTAATAGTTCTATTAAATTTTAAAAGTTGCTCAAAATTTCCATATTTTTTTAACTGCGTGCACTTGGTTATTTCTATAAAAATTTGATTCAATCCTAACCAAAATTAATTTTATTTAACAAGATATTTTTACGGTTTTCCACATTGATTACTTAATTTTTTATCTTAAATGAAACAAAGAATAATAAAATCAAATAAAAGACTGTTTATAAGACTTAAAGAACATTCTCAATCTTGATATAAAGATAAATTCCGAATAAATTGTATAGCTGCAATCTGGTATACTATACTTGAAGTACTTACATTTTCTATATCTGAAATCTAAAGCTATTTTATTTTTTTCATGCTATCTAAGTTTTGTGGCAGAATCATGGCGCATTCTAAAATAGAAATGCAACCCCTTAGCAAAATTAAAACCTAAAAAACATGGTTCGATTATATTAAAATAAACTTCTGCTCAAACCAACCTACCATCCACTTAAAACTAACTAACTAACTAACTAACTAACTAACTAACTAACTAACTAACTAACTAACTAACTAACTAACTAACTAACTAACTAACTAACTAACTAACTAACTAACTAACTAACTAACTAACTAGTTTATTTTTATAAAATTTGTTGATCTCTGAAAATAGATTTGACATCTTACAGAAAGTTGCCAAATCTATTGTTTATTAATTCATTAATTAAATAAAAGGCCAAACCAATTATTTATTGCTTGCAACCAAGGCAGCAGTAATTTCGTATTCAATATTATCTAAACCGTCCTTATAATCAATCTTATAAACTTTAGAAGGGTTTGATTTGAAATCTAAAACATTGATTATAATAGGATTTTTGGTTATTTTATCACTATCTCTTACTCCATTACCATCATCGTCATACAAGAAAATCTCTATAGTTTCATCGAACCAAACGGATCTTCCGCAATTCCAGGTATAACCTTCTTTCATAGACATATAATCATATGTTGGATAGTAATACGGATTAGTGATATTATCAGCTCTGAATGTGAAGAAAATCTCATTTTCATCTCCAGTACCATCATTTTTTGGATGAATACATTTTATGGATTCTATAATAAGCAAATTGCTTCTCTCTGATTGATAGGTTTTTCTAAAGATCCCCCCTAAGTCCTGAGAACCAAACACAAAAATATAAATTTCTTGTTCGTTCACTCCATCTTCTTCACCAACACCTATTTCTGCTGTAACGCCTAATACCTTACTAGAACCTTTTGCTTCATAAACTACTTTTGTAGCAATCTCTACACCTAATCCCAAATCAACTTCTGTGGCAAGGGAGAAACCTCCTAAATCAGCAGGAGCATTAGACCAAAGCCCGAATTGCACTCCCACAAGAACTCCTTCATCTATTCCTTCGGTTAGTCCAACCGATATAAACTCGCACGAAGATACTCCTTTATTAATTCCTACCCCTATTGCTAAGCCTATCGTTACTGTAAAACCCAAAAACATCTCATCTTCAATATTAAGACCAATAGAAAAACTTCCTGCATCCAGCCCTGTTTTGTCTAATAATATTTTAAGCGCCTCAAACACTTTACTATCAAATATTGACTTTAGTTTTTGTTGAATCCCTGGCAGGTTAGATTCACTAATTAAAAGTTCCAACTCCTGACCATCAGTTGATACCAAATAAGCTTCCCAAGCCTTTGAAGCTTCTGCAAACACCTCTTTTTCAGTTGTAGACAATGTATTGCTTTGCCTAAACACTTGAGTTAAGGGCTCTTTTATTCTGTCGTAATTTTCTAAATAGGGAGCCAAATCGGCTATTAATTGTTCTTTCATTAGATAGTTTTTTAGATTGTTAAATGTTTTTTTTACCATAAGTGTATTCAATAGTGTAGCTTTGGCCATTAAGATTGCTTAGCGTAACGCTGCCCGATCCAGATCCAGGCCGAAAATCATAACTTTGCAAATAAGTGTCATTACCTGGTAATCTAGTTTCATCCTTATCCCACAAGGTCACAAGCACCTCAAAATAAAAATACAGTGTTAGTGGTTTTTTAATTCCATTAGCCCCCGTGACCATTGGCACCCAAGTATCTCCATTACTCATTGATTCTGATTCGTATCTATTCCTGGGCAGTCTAAAAGTAAGTCCTGCATCACTTTGGCATTTTAAGTAGACTTCATCATATCCAATTTCTGAATCAGAATTGCATATAATTTTGTCGATTGTAATAGAATGTTTTTTCATTTGTCAGTGTGTTTTAATTATTAATTAATATTGTCTAATTAGGTTTGTAATCAATCGATCATTAATCACAAATACCTTTACAAACTTCAAATAAAATCTCATCAATACTATTACTCAAAAAGTACTTTCTATTCCTCATTTTGACAAAAAAGGCGGTTGTTTCAACATGAAACAACCGCCTTTTTTTTAAAATAATTATTTATTTCGTTCCTTGTTTTGGACTTTTTATTCTCTCTAAAACTTTTCGCGCTAATTACCAGTTTTTATTAGTCAACACACTTATTACTTTAGATGCTTTATAATTTAATACTTTTCTATAAAAAACTAATCATTCTAATTTACAGAGAACAAAAGCCACTATATATTGCCTGAACTATAACCACCGCCACTCCGAAGCCGTTTTTCCAAACTTCTTTTGGAACACCTTCGAGAAATATGGCAGGCTCTCAAATCCTACTTCGTATGCAACTTGTGAAACCGTTTTATCACCTTTTTTGAGCATTTCAGAAGCTTTTTCTATACGATAATTACGTACAAACTCGGTACTGTTTTGATTGGTTATGGCTTTTAGCTTTCGACGAAGTTGTACCGTTGACAACTTCATTTCCTGGGCAAAAGCCTCAACATCAAACTCACTCTTGTCTAAATATTTATCGATAATTAATTTAGCTTTCTCTATAAATAAATCATCTAGCGATGGTTCTATTATTATAGCTGTTTCAAGTGCTTTTTCTGCTGTACTGGCAATAGTTTTGGCTGTATATTTCTCTCTCAATACTTGTCTTTGCTGAATCAAATTCACAACCCGTAAAATTAGTTCTTCTTTGTTAAAGGGCTTAGATAAATAGTCGTCAGCACCCTGTTTTAATCCTACTAATTTATCATCTATGGTGGCTTTTGCCGTAAGTAAAATTACAGGAATATGACTAATTCTTTCATCATTTTTAAGTTTAAAACAAAAACCTAATCCGTCCAATTTTGGCATCATCAAATCAGAAATTATAATATCTGGCACAAATTCAATCGCTTTTATCAATCCTTCCTCACCATCAGCTGCCATTATAAATTGGTATTGATTTTCAAAAATAGAAGCTATATAAAAACGCAAATCCGGATTATCCTCGATGATGAGCATAATATTCGCATTATTACTATTTTGGTTCTCTGAATCTGCTTTACTTTTTTCAAAAAAGTTTAACAGATTATTATTGGCTTTGCAATTATGGGCATAATTTGCTGGTGCCTCTAAATGTTCATAGGGCTAGTTTAGGGAAAAACGAGTGCCTTTATTCAATTGGCTTTCTGCCTTTATAGTCCCTTTTAATACATCTACCAGCTCCTTTACAAGTGCCAGACCAATGCCTGCTCCTTCATGCAAACGTTGGCTCGAATCATCAATCTGATAAAATCTATTAAAAATATAGGGCAATCTTTCCTGAGCTATTCCAATTCCTGAATCTTCTATGATTATCTCCAGACTACACTCTGTTTTATGTTTTCTTGCTGATCGAATTCCAGAAGCATCAAACAAAACTTGCACTGAAATTCTTCCATTTTTTGGTGTGAATTTAAAAGCATTTGACAGTACATTTACAATTATTTTTTCTAGTTTATCCAAATCAAAATAACCAAACTCCGTTTTTTTGTTTACAGATAAATTAAAAACAATACTTTTATCTTGTGCTAACAATTCGAAAGATTCTATTAGTTGTTGCAAAAATAAAACTACATCTGCTTTTTCTCTTTGAATTCCCATTTCTCCTGCTTCAAGTTTTGAGATTTCCAGTATTTGATTGATCAGGTTTTGCAATCTGCTCAAGTTACGCTGCATTACTTTGAGAATGCTTTCATCAGGGTATTTTTTTTGCAAATCATCAACAGGACTTATCAATAAGGTAAGCGGTGTGCGAAATTCGTGAGAAATATTAGTAAAAAATCTTGTTTTTAAGTCATCTAGTTCTTTAAGCTGCTTATTTTGCAAATGTTTTATTTGTAATTCTTTCTCCGAAAATACTTTTTTCTGTTCTGACTTTTTAATAATTCTACCTAAGAAAAATATAAAAACAATAATCTCATTGATAAAAATAGCATATGACAAACCATAAAAAGGAAAATAGTCTATCCATCCAGTAAGTGGAAAATACAATAGAGTGGTTCCAATTAATCCTAAAATGATTGGTATTGCATAATAAATGTCAATCAGCATTTTTTTGTACAGACAATAGATAATCAAAACAAGAAAAAAAATACAAGATAAAACGACATTATAAATTCCTCCTTTAAGCCAATACCATTGATAATCAAAAAAAGTCATAACATTGAGAAATGACGAAACAAAAATTGAAATTAAAATAAATCGTTTGATCGTACTCGATATTTTTTTGACATCAACAGCATACAATAGAAAAATGGCAACTCCAGTGGCAAAATTACTATAACAAAAAAAATTTATTTTTATCGCCAGTTCCGGATCGTTGGTGCATAAAGGGCCTGCTATATTAGTATAACCCCAATAAGCTAAAGTTTTAAAAATGACAATTACCGAATATAGCCTAAAATCCAGCTCTTTAATTACAAAAAAACTGAGAGTAAAAATTAAAAAAAGCCTAAAAATGATTAACCCATTTAACAAGCCTTGAGCAGTACAATTATCAATGCGAGAGAGGTAATAAGCCTGTTGAGAATAAAGCCTAACCATTGCAAAATGTCCTCGTTTGCTACTAACTTTTATAAAAACACTTTTGGATTGGTTAGGTTCCAATGTGATTGCGAATTTAGGGTATTCGTGTATCAATATTTTCTCTCTCTCAGAAGTAATGTTTTTTTGTGTCTTGTGAATATATTTTTTTTGAGAAGAATTAAAAATATAAAAATCAAGCTGTTCAACTAATGGGTTAGTCCATTGCAAAAATAATTCTTGTTTTTGTGCCGAATTGTTCTTAATTTTAAATTCTACCCAATAAACAGCATTAGAAAAAGGAAAACTAAGATATTCCTTTTGGTTTTTAATGAAAACCTGTTTTTGAACTTCACGTAAATTTAGATTGGCTGTTGAATCTTTAAAGACTGATACAAAATTAGTCAAATTATATGGGTATATTTGATCTTCTCTTAGGTTTATTATTTGTGCATGAATTTGGTTTGAAACTGCAGAAAATAATATGACAAAATAAATTCTATTAAAAAATGCAAACTTTATCATTTTTAATACTTTTTAGCCTTCAAGAACTTTATATTTAATCGATTGACAGTTTATTCAATTATATTTTTTCGTCAAAAATAATATTTTTTTTAAGTAAAATAGGATTAAATTTAATTAAAAACAATCTAATTCAAAAGCATAATCTACTTTACAGCTGCACATCTTCAAACTAATTTGGACTTTTGCTAAAAATGTTTATTCAATTATTTCATAGATAAATTATATTTCTAATTGGTTTTATTTTTAAAGATTGGGATTTCACAGGCATACTTTTTTGAGTCGTTTTTGCTCTTTCAAAATTGCTTCGCCACTTCCAATATTAGCATCTATCGGTTGGTGTTGCCTTCTATTTTGCCACAAGAAGTTAAGGAAGCAAATTATTTATAATCTTGCTTTCTTTTTTCTGACACTTCATGGCAAAATCACAGCATAAGGTATTTTTTAAATCAAAAATCCAGCAAAAAACAAGACAAGTTTACGTTCGAAACTGTATTAAATCTAAAACAGCATATTGTCATTTCACTTTTATTAATGCCGGAGGATCCATTTACCTTCTACTACTTCTTCCTTTGGCCAGTAGCAGCATTTATTATAACCTGTTTTAGTTTCGGATCATTTTTGGCGGCTTCAATTGCGGTAAGTATTTGTTTATACTTTGCCTCCGCTTCAGGCTCTTCACATGGTACTTAATTCATTAAAATCAAACTCTTCTCTACTAAGCTTCGAATGGCAGGGTGTACCTCTTCAAAATTAGAAAACATGTAAATTATTCAAAAAATAGCCAGATTGCTTTTATTCCTAAACTACTTATTAATTTGCTGTTCTACTGACGCCAAAATTTGTTTTTTTCTGACATAAGCTAGCATAAAAAACATTATAAAATAAAAAAACAGCCCAAAAGGCTGTTTTAATTTTTTTTGCAATCTTACTATAAACCTCTGATTTCCCGTAAATGTTTGGAAGGAGCAATTAACTACCAGCACATCTAACAGATCTCCTTATTTTTTCAAAATAAATTTCTGGGCTTTAAATGAATTGCGATCGGTGTTTTTAATTAAATAAACGCCATCTGCAAGATTTTCCAAGTGAATTGCATTTAAGATATCTGCATCTAGATTTACTGATTTTACAATTTTTCCAGAGCCGTCTATTATGGTGTAATTTCCACTGTATCTCGTGACGATATTTAAAATTCCCATGCTTGGAACAGGGTACATTTTAAAGTTGGATACTTTGAAATCGTCTAGTCCCAAAGTGCTTACAGCAATGCAGTCAGAAACAATTGTACAGCCAGCAACAGTAATTTCAACTTTATAATCTCCAACTACAGATGGTGAAAATGATTGGTTAGTTTCATTTGCCAGCAGTGTGTTAGGACACTTATACCATTGATAAATGGCTCCAGAATGATCTGATGTTAAAATTCCAGAATTTAATGCTACTGTTTTTAGAATTGCAGAAGAACTGCTAATAGTTAATGCTAAAGTCTTGGTGTCGCATCCTGAAGAATAGGTATAATTTCCAGAAGCTGTATAAGTAGCGCCATTTGCTGGCCAGGTATAGCTGTCGCAAGCAGTTTCAGTCTGTATGGAACTTGTAGAATTAGTGATCGTTAATGCTAAAGTTTTCGTGTCGCATCCTGAAGAATAGGTGTAATTTCCAGACGCGGTATAAGTAGTGCTATTTACTGGCCAAGTATAAGAATCACATCTGGAAATAATTTCAGTTGGAGATGAAGTCGAAGGAGTGATTGTTAAGTTTAGGGTTTTGGTATCACATCCAACCACTGCTGTGTATGCTCCAGAAGCTGTATAAGTTGTTCCATTCTCACTCCATGTGTAAGAATCACATGAAGTTATTGTTTCAGGTACAGAATTTGTAGAATTAGTGATTGTTAATGCTAAAGTCTTGGTGTCGCATCCTGAAGAATAGGTATAATTTCCAGAAGCTGTATAGGTAATGCCATTTGCTGGCCATGTATAGCTATCGCAAGCGGTTTCGGTTTGCGTAGAGCTTGTAGAATTAGTGATCGTTAATGCTAAAGTCTTGGTGTCGCATCCTGAAGAATAGGTATAATTTCCAGAAGCTGTATAGGTAGTGCCATTTACTGGCCATGTGTAAGAATCACATCTAGAAATAGTTTCAGTCGGAGATGAAGTTGAAGGAGTGATTGTTAAGTTTAAAGTTTTACTATCACACCCAACAACTGCAGTATATGTTCCAGTAGCTGTATAAGTTATTCCATTTGCACTCCAAGTGTAAGAATCACATGCATTTACCGTTACAGGTGCAGACGCTGTAGATGGAGTAATGGTCAAATTTAGAGTTTTGGTATCACATCCAACCACAGTTATATATGTTCCAGAAGCGGTATAAGTCGTTCCGTTTGCACTCCATATATAAGAATCGCATGCATTTGCTGTTACGGGCGGTGATGTGGTTGAAGGAGTACCTGTTACAGTTTTTACCAGCACTCTGTCGCTAGCACAATAAGCTGTTTCACAAGCAACACAATAAGTAGTATTATTTTCTGTAGGTGTTGCAGAAACTGAATTTCCTGTTGCAAAACTTGTTCCTCCAGTCATCGCGGTATACCAGGTAGCAGTTGTACCAAGCGGACAAGAAGCGTTTAAAGTAACAGCAGTGCTTCCTAAACAAGGAATATTTTGTGTATCTGCAGTAACTGTAGCACTTTCTGGTTTAATTGATGTTGTTGTAATATTAGAATTAACAGTTGCAAAATTAGCACCGCTAACGATTGCCTGATTTGTAACTGAACAGGTATTCTGTGGTAATGTGCCCGCCGCATTAATTGTCGCACTAAAAGTAATAACAGTGCTTTTTCCTGCAGTTAAAGTAAATGGCCCGGCAGTAAGCGTTTGATTAACAGCATTTGCTGCTACAGTTTTAGCAGATACTGAATTATTAATTGTATTACTATTCACAGATTCTGATACAGAAGAAGTTGTTTCTTCTTGTGTTGTTTCTTTTTGAATAGCCATTTTTGAAGCACTTGCATTATCAGGAATAGTGACAGTTCCTGAAATTATAGTTCCGGTACCACCTTCATCCACTCCTACTCCTGTTGGAGTATTAGGGTTGTTGCTATTCCAGAAGGCTGTTAGAGCAGCGCTTCTGTTTCCGCTTCCTGAAACATATACTGGACTACCTTGCAAAATTACCGAACAATTTGGTCCCTGAGAGAGCACATCAAAATTTCCTGCTGCCAATCCGCTTGCAGAGTTAACTATATTACCAGTAACCTTTGCAGCGCTAACCATTGTGCTAGAAGTATTATCAGCATAGGCAACTACTCCAATATGAGTATAAGCATTATTTATAACGCCAATATTATTATTAGTAATTGAAGCATCAATTCTTCCTGTACTTAATACAGCGTTATCATTTGCTTCAGAGAAAATACCATAATTAGCAGCATTAGTAATTACATTATTGGCTATTTCAGTAATATGTTTAGCATTTCCATAAGCAGCAACGCTAATGCCGTTACTAGAAGAAGTTGAGCCTCCTCCATCAATAATATTATTATTTATACGTCCTTTTATAGTCCCAGAGCCTTGATTTCCCACACTACATGCAAAAAGACCATTATAACTTGATTTTAAAGTATTATTTATAATATTATAATTTACAGTTGCTGCACCAATTGCTTGTAAAGATAAACCATTGCTTCCTGGACTTAATGTTGCAGCATTTATTGTATTAGCATCTGTAGATGCATTATTTCCTCCAATTTGAACAGTATTTATAGAAGATCCGCTAAAATTTAGTGCTAAACCAGTAGTTTTTGAGTTAGAAAAATCATTCTTTTTAAAAACTAATGTATTGCTTGTAGTTCCTTTAGCTTGAAAAATAAAATTACTGTCTCCGTTTGATTTATTAAAAGAGTTTTTAAATTGACAACCAGTTACTGTCAAATTAAGTGTAGGATTTTGAGAAAGCTGGCCGTTAAATCCAAAAAAGCCCCTTCCCCAAGAATCATTAACATTTGTGCTTGTTATTGAGCTTGTTCCTTTTAAATTTAATGCAAATATCCCTCCAACATTTACATTTCCTCCATTTGCACTTCCGCAGCCTGTAATTGTACTATTGGCTAATATGAAATTATTAACATCATTTAAATTTATTCCGACAGAGTTTGTAGTACCGGTGATAACAATATTATCTAAATTAACACCTCCAGAGATAGTTTTAAAATGCAGTGCACCATAAGAATTAGTGTTATCATCTTCAGGATCAATAATTACAGAAGTAGAATTATTTGCATTAGTAAAATTCATATTTTTAAGCGTAACATTAGCACACGATATAAACTCAACACCTCTTAACGATATATTTTGTATTGTCCCTCCAGATCCTGCAGTAGATCCTGTTCCTGTAACCAGAAAACTTCCTTGTGAACTATTTACAGAAATTCCTTTAGAAACACCACTAGCAGAAATACTGGTAAAAATGCAATCTAAAGCACCGCCGCTGGTAATATTAACGGCCTGTGCATTTGTTGTACTAATAGTCGTATTCCTTACTTTTAAAGCTCCTACATTCGAACCAGACAAAGTACCTGTTAGCGCAACAGCTTGAATATCATTATTTGCTTTTAAATTGACACCGGCAATAGTAGGATTTGTTCCGCCAGTAGAAGGTAAAGTATTACTATAAGTTGGCACAGTAAGACTTAATATAGAAGCCAGACTCGCAGTTGCCCCTTGTCCAATTACTTTTTGATTATCATTTAAAGTCAAAAGTCCGGTAACTGTACCTGTATAGATAAAAATAGGATATGCAGTGCTTCCAGTAATACTATTTAAAGTTTTATGCGGTGCAGCTAAAGTTCCGTTTCCTGCTGTTACCGCTGCGCTATTAACAAAGATTATAGGAGTGCTTACAGTAATATTTACAGTGGCAGTTGAAGTTTTCCCGCTGGCAGTGGCTAAAGTATAGGTAAAACTATCAGATCCAGAATATCCCGCATTTGGATTATAAGTAAAAGAACCATCTGCATTCAAAACAGTAGTTCCGTTTGTTGCTCCAGTCAAAAGAGTTGCTGTTAAAGCGGTTCCATCTGGGCTAGCATCATTTGTTAAAACCCCTCCGGCAGCATCCACATTAATTCCAACATTTCCAATACAGGAATAAGAATTATTATTTGCTATTGGTGTTGCTTTAAAAGAGTTTGCCACTAAGGTTAAATTAGAATCTAAAATATCCTGAAAATTTACTCCCAATGCATCATCGGCACCTGTATTAGCAATTGTTATAGTATAATCAAGTTGAGAACCTGGCTGGGCATTTCCACCTCCATTTATTGCTACAGCGTTTGTCACAGTAACCGTTGCTGCTACAGCAGAATTACTAGTTGTGCTTTCTTTAGTTTCAGCTTTTTTACTTTTATTTTCTTCTTTCTGATAAATAAAAGTTTTTTCAGCTTTTACCAAACTTTCGACTATAGGGGTAACAAAATTTTTCTTAATAATAGTATTGTATTTCATTCCGAAACTTAGAAATCCAACAAGTATTATTACAACTAAGAGTTTGTTATTTTTCATTTTTTTTCGCTTTAAATTAGCCTAATTAAGAAAATACTGCTTCATATTTCATTCCCACTTCATCAAACCCTAGTGGTGTAAGAAATAATTCTAAATTGCCTTCTTCAGGATGCACAATGGTAAAAATGCCTTGTTCGTAATATTCGTCTTTTTGTTGAGTTCGAAAAACAAGAGAAAATGGAGTTCTTTCTAACAGAGAATAGCTATTAAACTCATTAACTGAAATTAATTCAGCATTAAGCTGCATTTCTTCCGAAAATTTAATGATAAATACTTCGTTAAGTAGTGAATTAAAGTTATTTATAGAGAGTAAAGATATATCCATATAATTTTGCTAATCGTTAATTTCAGTTATTAGAATTCCATTCCATTAAGTGGTAAACACCATTTGTTTCACTTATTTTTTTAAAGCCTAACCGTTTATATAAATTCATTGCAGGATTAAAAGCTTCAACATGTATCGAGACTTTTAAATTATTGCTGCCTGCTTTTTTAAGAATTTCATTTAAAATAGAGCTGCCAATATTTTTATTTCTCCATTCAGGCAATATTGCAATATCTATAACCTTAACAGATTCATTTTCAGAAACGAAATCAATATACAATCTTCCAACTGGGACTTTTTCATTTTCAATTATATAAAATTTTGCGTCTAAAAAATTCTTCTGATAATATTCATGCTGGACAGAAAATTGCTGATCAATAAAAAGCTTTTTTTGTTCATCATTCCAATTTGTTCCTTTATCCAGTTCTTCTTGACGGGTACTTCCATACATTTCCCGAAGAAGAGTTTTATCACTTTCCAGAATATCTCGAAAACTAATATTTTTTATTTCTAAATTCAAATCCAGTTAAATTAGCCTCTTGATGGGAAAATCCCCTGAAGAGCAATACAAAAATTCATTGTCAAATAAGGCATCATATTATTGTGTGGCAATCCAGAGCCAGCAATAGATACAGAATTTAAACTCATATTAGCATTTGTTCCTGACTGGCCGTAAATTCGTACAGGATTTCCGCGGCCTAAACTATTATTAGTTGGAGATGTGGATTGCGAGTTTAAAGTTGCTGCCATTAATGAATGGCTATGAGCTGGAATTTCAGATTCAAGCAGACTAACATTTTCACTTCCGCCTGTTTCTCCTAAATCATGTAAAGATAATCCGGGACCTTGTCCAGGATGCATAGGAACACTCCCTTGCAAATTCGGGAGAGCAAAAGTGTTTTTCCCATCCCCCCCATACGTGGTTCCCAATAAAGAAAAAAGTGCTGTATTTTGAGATATAGGCAATAATTGCCCGTTGCACATGGCCCAGCCTACTGGTGCAAAATTGAACGGAAAAAGGCGTATCTCGGCAACAAATTGATCCATAGATGTATTGTTTTATTTTTATTAAAAAAGTATTGAAAACTTTAAATTTCTATGTTTGGGAAGGAAATACTCCAAACAATGAAATAATAAAATTGACACACAAATAAGGTTGAAAATTGGTGTGAGGCTGGCTTCCCCCTGCACTTGTAATCGCGGATGGATTTAAAGCTGCTGTTGGTGCAGCACTAGAAAACATTTTACTTCCCGGAGGATTTGTACTAAATAGTGCATTGGACGGACTTGCAGTATCTGCCAAATCTGTAGTTGCTATTAAACTATGACTATGAGCAGGAATTTGATTAGTGGTTAACGTAATATCTTCTGCTCCGCCTGTCTCTGCCAATATATAATTTGAACCGCTAGAGGATGTACCGAAATGGATAGGAACCCTTCCGCGCAAATCTGGTAAAGCAAAAGTGCTTTCTCCATCGCCTCCATAAGTAGTGCCAATTAATTGAAATAATGTTTCATTCTCAGAAATAGGAAGAATCTGCCCTTCACAGAACATCCATCCTGCAGGAGCAAAGTTTCCTCCAAACATTCTAACTTCACCAACGTAAGGTTGTGACATATCTTTACTTTTTACAATTAATAATTAATTTGGAGAAGGAAAAATACCTTGTAAAGCAATACAAAAATTCAAGGTAAGGAATGGCTGCATGTTTAAATGAGGCTGACTTCCGCCAACACTGCTAAGAGAACCGGAGTTCATCGAAGTAAAGTTTTGGCTCTGGCCGCTATAAACTAAATTGGGGGCAGTATTAGCCAATAAATTTGACGAACTGGGTATATTGGTGCTTACCGAATCTGTTTTCGCCTGCAATACATGGGTGTGTTGAGGCAGTTCTGATACACTTAAGGTATGTGCTTCCTCTCCACCTTGCTCTCCTATTGTATGTCCATTTCCAAAATGAATAGGAGTTCTTCCTTTTAAATTTGGTAAAGCAAATGTCGTTTGGCCATTGCCTCCGTACATTGTTCCTAATAGTGAAAATAAAGCTTGATTTTGGTTTATAGGCAAAAACTGCCCATTACATAAAGCCCAGCCTTTTGGAGCAAAGTTAAAAGACACAATACGTATTTCTCCTAAATAAGGTGTTGCCATAATTTTGACTATTTATAGGTTATTCAAAGTAATTATATTAGACAAAAAAAGAATCAGCGGCAAGACTATGCTTTGAAATTATTTCCTTCTGGTATACAATAGAATTGCCTTCATTTATGATAATTTTTGTTACGGTTTGTTCCATGGCTAAATTAGTTTGAAGAGAAACACTGCCTTTTCTCGTATCATATCCATAAGGATTTTGTTTTTGCGTAGGCGCAGGAAATAAATAATGGGATAAATTCACCTCATTACGATAGATATTTAAGTCACGCATAGCTACGGTAATAGCTTCCAAATCAAATCCCGATAAAGCCCTTAGAGATTTCCAGCTGCCATTTGAATCTTTTCCAAAACATAATAAAACATTATCTACTTTTCCAGTAGTCTCAGTTTGAAGATGCATGGGAAACATTTTTAATAAGCCGTCTGAAGAACTTAAACAATAATTTCCTGAAGCGGCATATCCCGTTTTTTCCCAACTTAAAATAGATTTTTTGTAACAATCTGCTAGAGGCTGATCTAAAAGGAAAGCATCAAAAAAGGTTACTTTTGAAAATTTGGCTAGAATATTTCCTTCATCATTTTCTGAAATCGAAAAATTTTCCAAAGTGCTCTGAGCTACTAGAGAGCCACAAAAAAGAGTTGTTGCACTAACAAATCCAACATTTTTTATAAAATTTCTTCGTGTTAAATTTATCATAATTCCTTGTTTTCCTGTTAAATTCACAGTAAAAGTAACAAAAGGAAATATTAAATTATAATTTTTTATTAAATAACACAATAAAAACCGCACAAGCACGTAACTCTATTCTTTTTTAAAGAAAACACTTATAAGAACGGATATGCAAAGATAAACTGGAGGTATTAGAAAGAAAGTCCTGCTTTGCATCATAATATATTTTTTAAATTCTGCATTTAACTTTTAATTGTAATTTTAACGCAATGATCCAGCTCAACTTAGGGAGTTGGCCTCTTAGCTTTCCATAAATTTAATATAATGATAAACTCCCGATATTTACTGGAGGCAATATATTCGGAGACCTCTTTCACCTTCCATTATTTCAAAAACACTTTTCAAATACACACACTACCTTACCGGTTTGCCCATCGCCGTCCAAAACAAAAAAAACAGCTTTAAAAAAAAGAAAAATATCCATTAATCGAAACATGGCTAACTGACTAAAAAAAGTAGAGGCAATACCTTTTTGCGACTTAAATTTAAGATTGTAGCCTGCAGAAATCAATCGTCATAAATTTTGACATGAAATGGGACTGCCTTCCTACTTCATAAAATTTGCATCAATGTTAATGAGATTTTTAAAAGCTTAGTTAAATGAATTAAGAAACCAGTATTTTTAATATATTTTTAATGTATTTATAATACAAAAAAAGAATAACTCTACTTTCTATTAATTCGTAAAAATTTGAATTTGGTGCAGAATCAGTGCACAGAGGTTCAAAACAGGAATAAATGTGGCATATACAGCGGTTTCTAGCTTAAGATCCGAATTCTGCTCTCCTCATACCTGGTAAATGCCTAACATAATTAGATTAAAGGCATTTAAAAACCAATATCCTGAACAAATTTTGATTGGATTGATCTCCAGATTATTATATATTTTTACTAAAAACTAATTCGTTTTCTTCTGACACTACTATATTTTATTGCCGAGAATTTTATAGAACACTATTATGCTATAATAAATTAAAGCTGCATATGTTTTTAACAATTTTTAACGTTTAACTCCCACAGGACATACAAACCGTTCCTTAAATAAAAAACCAAAATATTTACATTAAAAATTCACTTAAAAATAAGCCAATTTCTTTAAATCATTCATAAAATGATTTATAAATTGTTCAGCAGAGTCACTTAAAGGAGACAACTAGCAAAATAGACTGCACCCAAAAGTTTAGACAAATTTAAAATTAGCCTTCGACAACTTAACAGGATTCTAACACCAAAAACAGAAAAGATATAAAGTTTTAAATTCCCTAAACTATTTTTAGCTGTTGTTCAAAGACTTATAATGCGATCTCATTTAGAAAATAGTTTATCTCATCAATACTTGAGTTTTTACCTATACGGAATGGTTTATGCAGCAAGTTCTTTTATTAGGAGCAGAAGTCATTCAGGGAGATGTTAATTCAGACTTAATTTCAGTCGAAAAAAAACTCAAAAAACAATATCAGTGTGATTATATAATAAACTGTACTGGTTTAGGTTCAATAAAATTAGCGAATAAAATTATGCATCCTTTAAGAGGGGCCTTAGTACGAATCAAAAATTATGGAGCAAAATTTGCTATTTTTAGACAAGGCCTATTGTATTTCATTTGATCAAAAAGCTTAAGAGCGAAGGAAATGTTCGTTTAAAGCTTGGGAGAAGAACTCGTCAATAATTCGCAACTACGGCCATGGGGGTTCCGGTGTTGCTTTTTCATGGGGTTGCGCCCAGGAGATTTACCAATCGAATCCGTTTTGAAAAAAATACGGCTCAATTAGAAACTTACACTAAAAAAACATCTCAGCCAAAGTTATTATCATCCTGTTAATATAAAAAATACCTAAAAATATGAAGGCCTAAATTAAATCACATATAAAAACAAGTGACTACTATTTTCTTTCAAAAATTATTCTTATCTTAAGCTAATTTAAATTGAGTTTTAAATTTCACGAAAAGTAAAATCTATAATCCCTAACTTTTTTATAAACACCAAAAAAAATGAAAAATGAAAGCAAAAAAAATTATATCCGCAATACTGATAGTACTATTTTTAAATTCTTGTAAAGAAAGCCCAAAACAGAAGGAAACAGAGGCTGTCGAGACAAAAAAAACAGAACAAACAAACGATGAAATTGTAACAAATTATGCAGTCTCCAAAAATGGTAAAAAATTAGAGATGTCATTCAACAATACAAAGAACATGGTTTTTTTAAACTTTAACGGTGATGATATTAAACTAACCGGGCAAAAACCTGCGTCAGGGATTTGGTATAAGAATGACCGCTACGAATTAAGAGGCAAAGGAAATATTGTTGAACTAAAAAAAGATGGAAGGCTAATTTTTACAAACAATGGCAAAATTGTAATCACTACAATAAAAAACGATAAAAATCAGACCCTTGAAATGATCTTTGACAATACGGCAAATACAGCTACCATGTATTTAAATGGAACTGAAATTAATTTAAATGGCCAAGAAACAGCATCAGGAATATTTTATAAAAATGAGCATTATCAATTAAGAGGGAAAGGGGAAAATATAGAACTTAATAAGGATGGAAAAGTAATCTTTAAAAAATAAAGAAATTCCAGATACAAATTAATCGTTGTACTTAATAACAACGATTAATTTGTGTATTTATATTGTCCCTTATATAAAACTAAATAACAGTAATAATAAACTAGGAATAAATCAATTTTTAGCTTTAGTCGAGCAACATTAAATAAGTTAACTTAAATATTTATTTGTACGATAAATAAAATAAATTTAAAGTTTGTAGTTTGATAACTTAAAACAGGATTCTAACAACAGGGATAGGACAAAAACTGGCTCTTTAACATTCTAAATTGTTTCAATTTGTTTTTAATGCCAAATAACAACGGGGCCGATTTTACAATTAAGAATTGTCTTTTTAACTTTTTAGCCCCGATAGCAGTGCAAATCCTTTTGCGCCGGGGTTCGGTGCAAAATATTGGAACGCATAGCGGGAAGAGCTCCTAAAAATCATTAATATAAAATCCCAGATAGCAATTCACAAAGCCAAAGAAAGACAGCTCTGCCTTAAGCATAAAAATCTTTTCAAATCCTCCATGATATTTGTAGAATCGTATATTAGTTTACTGCCATAAAGCAATTTAGTTTTTATAATTTTTTACATCAATCCCCAACAGGACATCCAAAACAAATTTACATAGCCAATAAAAGACGGCCTCTACTTCCAATAAGCCAATCTGCTCAAATCCTCCATAAAATGTTTTGTAATCTGTCCTTTATGGGGCACAAAGCCAAATGGCGCTAATTGGAGACAATTGGCGCCATTTTTTATTTTACTATTTAATCTCGTCGATAAGGATATGCCGTTTATAGTTAAAACTATTTTGGAGATGCCTGCAGAACTTTTTACTGCAGCTAGCAGCCTTCTCCATAATTGCAAAGTACTCATCTCAGATTATTCTTAATTTTTCTTCCCCATATATCCAACCTAATTTGAGAAGCATTATCAGATTTTGCAGATATCGTTCAAATATTTCAAAAGAGATTTACCCTTATGTTTGCGAAATGCCCTAAAACAGCTTGTTCGGCAGCCAAATCCGCATACAAGCGACATTTTTTCAACAGATAAATCCTTTAATATGGGTTCCCTTATATTTTCTATCAAGTATTGAATTCTTTTTAAATTTATATAATCATTAAAATTTAACCCAAACCCATTGTTAATCAGATAAGAAATCTTATGAACTGTAATTCCTGTTTCAGCTGATAGCTGAGCCAAAGATAAATCTTTACTTAAAAAAAGTTTTTTAGAATTTATATGAAATTCTATTCTAAATAAGCATTGTTCTTTTTCTTCATCTGTTAATTTATGAAACATACTATCCTTGTGTTTTTTTGAAATTATTTCAATTAAAAATAAAACATATTTTTTTTTATATTGGCAGATACCATCTAAAAACTAATCTAAGTCCCAAATTATTGGTAATTTTTTATCCGCCTCCGCCGCTTGGTGGAAGCTTAAGTTCGAAACTGTCTTGATAATCAAATTTAATGATCAATCCACGGGAATTTCATGTGCAGTCCAATTCAGTTTATTTTTTCACATTCGAAGAACATTTCACTTGAAAATCATATATTTAACTAATCATCATTCATCAAAAAAAAATTCCAGCTCCTGAGCCCCTATAGCAGAGGAAATCCTTCTGCGCCGTGTTTCGGCGCAGAAGATTGGAACACATAGCGGGAAAAAGCTCCAAAAAAAGCATTATTATATGCAATTGGCGCACAGCTGGTCACAAAAGACTGCTTCCCCAGTCCGGCAGCTCTCGAATAAAGCGAAAATGGGATAAGCTCCAAAAAAAATCTTAAACCTCAAACATCCTGCCCTACACTGCAATAATACGCTAATTCTCCAGTTTAAAATGCGCAGGCAAAAACAGCACAGAGGGCATCTATTGCTGATTTGGAGGCATGGATTAAGGAAATAAATAAAAATGAAGAAGTTTCAGATTAAAAAACAGCAGAACGGCCAATGGCTGGTATCCCACAACGAGTTCCCGAAGTTCACCTACCTGTTTGAAGACAAAAAATTCAATTACCGGAGAACCGTCACAGGGCTTTCCGACCCCTCAGGGGATCCGGAGCAGATCCGGCTGCTGCAGGGGATGGAAAAATGGCTCACCGACCACCACAAGGATAAGATAAACGGATAAGGCCCGACAGTCAAGCCAATATTTCCAACAGCAATAAAAAAACACTTTTAGCTGCAGCCGTGCAATTATTTGACATCAACTTAAAAAATAAAATAAAACATGCATTTCCGCCTCCTTATTTTTGGTTCCAATTTTACCACCAATTGCAAAGGCTCCAAGTTTGGAGCCTTTGCAATTAAGCATTTAAAATAAATATTTATTTTATTAGATACATCTGCCAGAATAAAATCTCCATCCTTTTATTTCGGAGATTCAAAAATTTTACCTTTTAGCATTATATCATCCTTTAGAATTTTTAATACCAAATTCTTAAAACCATCATCATATTTAATGTTTACGCAACTTCTTAATATCTGATCTTTTCCTTTTATTTTTTCATTGATATAGAAACCTATAAAAGAGTCAAGTGTTTCAAAACTATTGGGAGACAGCCCCAATTTTTTATTGTAAAAGAGAATACTTTTATCTTCGTTCTTTATTCCATTAATCCAGTCTGTCTTCGTAATGCATTTGCAGACTGCATAATCATCAAACCATGCCTTTGCATTTTGCTTTTGAGAAGCTGTCTGGGAAAAAACTTTAACGAAATTAAAAACAATATTTTTTTCATTTTTTAAGGTTTATTTGATTTAACGTAATATAGTGTTGCCTGATAAAACTGAGGCGAATCAGCATAGGAATGCCCTCCTAGAACGGCACTTCCATTCCATTTTTTTTAGTCAAGGACAAATCGAGATTTTTAGTGAAATATTCAACGTTTGTATCCGCTGTTTTAGACTTGTTAACCGGAACTATACCCAAGGCATCAACCCATTTTTCTAACAATAACGAAAACTCTCCTTTGGTTTTTGCTTTTTCAATTTTAGGCAATGCTTCAAAAAGCTGTTGATCCCAATCTATTTTTCCACTGGCAACAGTTGGATGGTAATATTTCAGATAGCCCCAAAATTTGCATGTAGTGGCTAATTTTTCTGCTTGGCTTATTGGGACTTGTCCCAATACAATTGGTGAAATGATTAAAAAAAGAAATAATATGTTTTTTTTCATTTTAAGTTAGTATTGGTATTTAAAATAATATATTAGGCTCAGGTATAAAGTATTAAAAACTCAATTTTATATTAAATACAAGTAATATTGTTTTAAAAACTTAATAAGCATTAATCTTCTAAAACTATTAAACTCTGTCTTATCTATAAGATTTTGAGAAATCAAGTATTAGTGATTTATTTTCCCGAGTTAATAAATTCTATAGCGCGGTCTAAAACCTCATCTTTCCCCTGCTGAATTCCTTTAATAGTAGGTTTTATTTCGATATCTGGAATAATTCCGATTCTTTGTGTTTCGCTTTTATCCGGATAATAGACTCCCACCCCCGAAAATTGTGTATGAAATGCTCTTATAAAATCAATGCCGTTTACATTCCCATCTGCACCAGCAGTTTGACTTCCAATAATAGTTGTATTATCAGCAGTTTTAAAACACATTGCAGTCCATTCTGCCTGGCTCATAGAGTCCTCACTAAGCAAGACAATAACTTTACCTTTATAATTATTATTATTTTCTGAACCACACTTCTGTGCATTAGTCCATTTATATCTTCCCGGATAACTTAAATCAGGCGTTGTATAGATCGCAAATTCCTTTTCTTTCGAGTTTAAAAATTTTGCTATCTCTTCAAAAGTTCCGTTTGGATAATTTCTCATGTCAAAAACGATTGCTTTTGTAGAATTAAGTTTCTCAATCATTGCAGGGATATTTTGAACTTTCAAAGTGCCCATATTTACATAACCAATGTTATTTTCTAAAATTTTAAATTTTTCCTTTTTGTTTTTTCTTACATACTCATTTTTGTGAGAAATGTAATATTCGTACCAATTTATTGTTTTTGTTGTATAACTGCCATCTTTTAAAAACTCCAGTGTTACATTTTCTGAATAACCAGATAATGCTGATTTTACAACATTATTTAAATAAGCGGCTTCATTCGATCCATTGATTAACGCTCTTTTTTCGGATATAATTTCTTTTATAGTCTTGCTATTTATTTTAGTAATAATATCTCCTACTTTTATTCCATTATCTTTTGCAAGACTGTCTGCTAAAATTTCGGTAACAATTATCTTTTCGTCAATTATTTTGCATTTTGCGGGAAAGAAATTCAGGCTGTTTTTTCTAGGATACATAACAAATACAGCATGAGAATCATTAAGTTTAACTGATAATTTTTGCAAAGCAATATAAAAATCATCTTCGCTTTTAGCTTCAATAAAGAGGGGCAGCATTTGGGTGAGGCTTATGTCCCATTTCTGATCCATTAAATATTTATATGGAAAAAAATACTCTATTAAATTCCAATACATAAATAGTGCTAAAATTCTTGGATTTTTATCGTTAAAATTTAAATCTTTATAATTTTCATTTTTTACAAAAATATTTTCAGCATCAAATGGCGCCACATAATATTGTTCTCCCTGATACCTATTATCTTCAATGAATTTCAGCTTTGCAGAAAGATTTTTCGAGAGCAGTTTATTTTTGCTGATCCAGCTTAAATCGAAATTTTTATCAAAATAAACGGTTTGTTTTGGTTTCAGGACAGGATCATTTTGTTTTATCGTTCCTAAAGCATCAATCCAATTTTCAAGAATTGAAGAAAACTCCTCTTTTGTTTGTGCTTCCTCTAGTTTTGGTAATACATTAAAAAGCTGTTTATCCCAATCTGTTTTCCCACTAGCCACCTCTGGATGATAATATTTTAGGTACCCCCAAATCTTACAAGTGATAGCAAGTTTTTGTATTTCAGTAGGTTTTGATTGTCCCAGTACTGTTTGGATCACTAGTAAGAGAAAGATCAATATATATTTTTTCATTATGATGTATATTTTATAAAAGGATAACTTGAATATAAAAGCAAGATTTTTTTATAAAAAAAAAATCAAAAAATATTATTATTTAGGAAAATCGCAGGTTGTCATTTCTGTTTTTTATAACAATTGCTAGACAGATATATTTAGCTGATCATAAATTAAGAGGTTATGCAAGACAATAATTCTTTTGATTTTTCTTGAATACAAAATTTAGTGAATTAAAGAAAAGTTCAAATTGTACTTGGAGAGTATCTGTAGTGAAAAGGTATATCGCAAAATTTATTGTAGATGTAAAATAATTTAAAAAGTCAAAATGACCATAAGCAGGGTCGCAGTAATTTATATTTTTGTTCATTACAATAAATTAATATATTTTTAATTTTATGAAATAATTTAAATTAGTTTGTTTTAGTTGCTAAGTTTAAATTAATTAGTCGAAAAATTAGTAAGTATTTTTTTTGTAAAAATGATTAAAAAAATAGTTTACACAATATATAAATCAGTTAAATAAATGTTAAATATACAGGAAAAGTAATATGAACTTTGAGTATCTCCATACTATTTTATGAGCAAAATACTGTTATAAAACTATTTTAAATTATTATGAAAACACCTATAAAAAGTCAGGGAGTCTATTTTTTAGCTAATAACAAAGTGCTCGAAATGGCTACTGCTTTTTTAAATAGTTTTCGAACCCATAATAGAGAAATTCCACTTTGCCTCATACCTTATAATAATGAATTTGATCAGGTAGAAGCGATGAAAAATATTTACAATTTAATGTATTTCCTAATGAAGAGTTGTTAAAAAACTGTGATGATATCAGCTTAAAATTCCATGGAAATGTTGTTGGAGCTTATAGAAAACTGGTTGCATGGGAAGGTGAATTTGAGCAATTCATATATATCGATATATACACCGTAATTCTCGATAGTCTTTCTTTTGTCTGGCAAAATTTATCACACTGTAGAATTTTTACCTCACATTCCAATCTTCCGGAAATCAGACAATGGGTCTGGAAAGATTCAATTTACGCTAAAAATAAATTGAATAAAACACAAATTGAATATGCGACAAATACAGGTTTTATCGCAAGTTCAAAAAACATTTTACCGATGAGCTGGATAATGGAAAAAGTAGAGGAAGCCTTAACTCTCAAAGACGATATGGAATTATTATGTATGGAGCAGCCTTTTCTGAATTATTTGATTGTGACTTCGGGGTATAATTACGGAAGTTTATTTGTTTTTTTTATGTGGGGCGGTACAATTACCAAAGATATAAAGTTGGAATGCTGGGCTGGTCTGCCTGGAGGAATCGTAAAGGGAGGAAAGTTCACAGATCCGTACAAACGACCGATATTTCTTATGCACTGGGCTGGTGTGTTGAGAGAAAATAATGGGATTTAACCAAAATACCTTATGCAGAACTTTGGAATTATTATCGAAATCTTGATCCCTTAAATTTACCTGATCCCTCGAAGAAAGTACAAAAAAGGGTTTTGGAAAAACTTTGGAAGCCCTGCACAAAATCTTAAATTATAAATTAGAAAAAAAAGTCTAAGTTAAAAACATTATTTTCTTTTAGATGACTCTTAATAAAAAGTATAATTAATTTGTATAAGAAAAGATTAAAAAATAAGGCAATAAATTATCAATCAATTGTCATAATTATAGATTATTTTGGGGAGTGGCCTGATTTTTCTCTTTTTTTAGAGTCATGTAAAGTGCCCTACGAGGCGGAGGGCTGCGCCTTTTCTTTAAGCATAGAGGAAGATGGAAGCGTGGAGCTGTATTTTTCACAAGGGCAGAACGGCGGGCGCATGGCCGACAGATTCTACACGGAAACCCTCAAAAGGAATGATCAGGTTGCACTGAAAGCCTCAAAAATGTTCCGCCTTGCCATCAATAAAATCGCCTATATGAAATGCTTCCCGGACTGCGTGACGGACGGCGTTCCCCATGATCTGCTGGAGAAAACCCAGCACAATAAGGCGGAGAACTTTACCGTCGGCCTATCCGATAAAATCCGTGATACCGAGAAATCAACGCTCTCCAAAATGCCTCATTTCAGAAAAGGCCATTTCCGCGTGCTGCATTCAGATTATTTTGCCAACAAAAAAGGACAGATTGTTTTTGTTGCCGAAACGATGGTAAAAGGAAAAGCCAAGACCGTATCCACATCCCCTGATAAGGAAGATTTGGCAAAAGGCGGATCCGCTTTTTAAAAAATATGCAGAAAAATCCTAGCCCCGATAGCAGTAAAAATCCTTCTGCGCCGGGGTTCGGCACAAAAGATTGAAGCGGATAGCGAGATAAAGCTCCTAAAAAAATTATACAATCAAACCGGGATTCGGCTCAAAAGATTGCTTCGCCAGTTCTCTACCGCTCATGTGTAGCGCATAGCGCGAACAACTCCAATGAAAGGGATTACCTTAGTGACACAAAACCTAAATCACATAAAGTTATCCATAGAGCCAAAGAAAGACAACCTTTCCTTAACTTAAAACATTCTTTTAAAATCCTCCATAATATTTGTAGAATTGTATGTTAGTTTACTGGTATGAACCAATTTATTTTTATAATTTTTGCATCAATCCCCAACAGGACATCTAAACCAAATTTACATAGCCAATGGAAGACAGACCACTACATATAGAAAGCCAATTTCTTCAAATCATCCAAAAATGATGTTGTAATTTGTCCTGTCCCCGTCACAAAGCCAAATGGCGCCAATTGAAGACAATTGGCGCCATTTTTTATTTGGTGAGGAGGAATCGAAAGGTATCGAAATTGATTTGAATGGAAATATCACACGATAAGGGAGACACCCAGATTAGAATTCCATCTGATACCATAAATAGCATTATGGCTATTAAATTGAATCTTGAAAAATCTATTCCAAATATTTCAAGTATGGCTTATTTTGACAAATACACGGGTAAACTTTTGAAAATAAGACCTTATGAATCCTTCAGCAATGGCGATAAAATACGACGCTTAATTTACCCAATTCACACAGGGAGCATCTATGGTTATCCTACAAAATTTTTAGCTTTTCTGGTTTGTCTTTTTGCGGCAACATTACCCATTACGGGACTTCTCATCTGGTTAGGAAGAAAGAAAAAAAGCAATTAGTTTTTTTTCTGGAAGTAAAGATAATTAGTTGTTGTATTCATATCTCTTAAGCGTATTTGAGAATTATTAAACTCAAACAATTTCCAGCTAAAATTTAATTTAGAAAGCACTCCTGTACTGAAAACTATTTTTATTTCTCTAACACCATTTTGAACAGAACTTTCCCACTGCCCAGTTTCTGAAATTCCACTTTTTGTGGCAACTGCAGATTTATCTGTTTTAAAAACAAAAGTGTAGCCACTATAATTTGAAGTCTTTACAGTACCATAGTAAAAATAGGGTATTTCCCAAGAACCATTTGTGATAGCTTCTGTAAAATCTAGTGTTACAAGATTGTTTTCGGGACAATAATCTATAGCATATTTAATAGCGTTTTCGAACTCGAGATTATTTGAAATAGTTTTTGCCTGATTATTATAATCTGCAACCGTGATAGGATATTTTAGAGATATATACTGGCTTTCATTTAAATTTTTAATGAAATTAAAAAAGGCCTCGTCACTTACAATCGATTGAGAACTTGCTACTTGATTAACGCTGTTGTAGATATTGATAGTGATAGGATAATTGATATTCAGACCGTTGATTTTGGATAAAAGATCTGGGTAAAGATTCCAATAATCAATTAAAGCATCAAAATCTCCCTGATTTGGAATCAGTTTTTCAATGTAATTATAGTAAACCATTGTTACAGGAAAATCTATTTTTACAATATCATCATCATAGTTGCTTGCATTGGCATTATCCAAAACTTTCTGATAATCGGAAGCGGTATTTACTGCAATTTGTTCATTATTTATTGTAACAGTATATGGGAGTTTTATGGTGCAGTAGCTCGATCCGTCGATCATATTATCTTGTACAGTTCTAACCATAGCAACTCTTTGCAGATAAGTAGTGAGCGGAGAAACAGTAGTAATTGTGCCCTGCGAATTATTGTTTTGTTCGTCTATTTCACTTTGACAAGAAAACAATAACAACAGGAAAACTGCAATTGATAAATATTTTTTCAAAAGGAACATATTTATGTTTTTACAAAGGTAAATAAATTTTAAAAGAAACCATTTTTAATAAACTAACATCAAGGGGTTCATAATTTTCATCTATACTAAATTATCAAAAACCAATAGCATTTTATTACTCAATAAAACAATCATCTTTACTTTTACCCTACTTAAATTAAAAACAAATACTTTTACGCTGAAAAAATTGAAACCCTAAATGCCAGACCAAAATCAATCTAATACTTGTGATGAAATCATTTTTTCGTCTTTCTTCAAAAGTCATGTAAAAGCACTTCGAAATTTTCTTTTTTACAAATTCGGAAACGCAGAACAGGCAGAAGATATAACTCAGGAAGCATTTGTTAAGCTTTGGCAGAACTGCGCTTCTGTACCTTTAGAAAAAGCAAAATCATACCTTTACACCATCGCAAATAATAGCAGCCTCAACCAGATTGCGCACCAGAAAGTGGTTTTGAAATATGAAAAAAACTTCACTGGTTTGGATAAGACAAATGAAAGTCCAGAATATCTCTTGGAAGAAAAACAGTTTCAGGCAAAACTTTTAAAAGCCATCGAAAACTTAAACGAAAAACAGCGCACTGCTTTTTTAATGCACAGAATTGACGGCAAAAAATACAGCGAAATTGCCACGGAGCTTAACATTAGCGTAAAGGCAGTAGAAAAACGCATTCATTTAGCCCTGTTAAGCTTACGCAAAGAAATTGATTTATAAAAAGTAGGGTAAATTTAGTTCTAATTGTTTTAATTAAATAATACGATAAAATGAAAAAAGATCGCTTATTGGCAAAATGGCTCAACGACGAATTATCTCCGGATGAATTGGCAACATTTGAGGCAAGTCCCGATTTTGAAAAATACCAAAGGATAAAAAAATACACCAATCATCTCGAAGTAAGTGATTTGGATGAAAATACTATGTTATCGAATATTTTAAGTCAGAAAAAAATAGCTCCGAAAGTGGTTCCGCTATACAAAAAATGGGCCTTTAGAGCTGCCGCTATCTTTGTTTTGGCTCTTGGAATTACGTTTGCAATGAAAGTGTTTGTGCCTCAAACTGAAACTGCCGATCTTGGAAAAAAGACTGCTTTCTCACTGCCCGACAATTCTGAAGTGGTTTTAAATTCAGGTTCTGAAATACACTATAAAAAGTGGAATTGGGACAACAACAGACATTTGGCACTAAAAGGAGAAGCTTATTTTAAAGTTGCAAAAGGCAGAAAATTTGAAGTGCAGACCAATCTTGGAAAAGTAACTGTTTTAGGAACGCAATTTAATGTTAAAGCCAGAAAAAATAGATTTGATGTTGTCTGTTATGAAGGCCGTGTCAAAGTAAATTATAACAACATTCAAGTTTTATTAACTCATGGACAAAGCGTTCGTTTTGAGAATGGAAAACAGATCAAAATGACTGTAAGTTCATCAAAGCCGGAATGGATGGATAACCAGATATCTTTCTATAAAGAAAACATAAGAACAATTTTAGATGAAGTTGAAAGGCAATACAATATTAAAATCGATTTAAACGCTAAAGATACCATCTCCCTATTTACAGGAAAATTACCTGCAAAAGATCTCAATACCGCTTTGCAGATTATTGGTACGACTTATCATTTAGAAGCTAGAAAAGTTTCTAACAATAAAATAATTTTTGACGAAAAATAAATGTTCCGCCCCAAACAATTTCATTTTTTGTTTTTCCTCTTTTTCCTTGTCCTGAATCTTTTTGCTCAGGACAAAGAAAAAGTGATGCCCATTAAAAAAATAATAACTGATATTGAAGAACAATATGGCGTGAGCTTTAATTATACCGAAGATAATATTGAAGGTCTCGAATTAAATCCTCCTAAGAAATCATTTTCTTTAGAACAAAAACTGGAATATCTTGAAAAAAGAACCCATTTATCCTTTGAAAATATAGGCAACAAATTCATCAACATCTATAAAAAAGATACTGTTTTAAAGATGATTTGTGGCTATGTCTTATCTTCCATAGATAAAAAGCCTATTGAAAATGCCAACATTATTTTAAACAATAAAAACCATTTTATAACTGATTCAGAAGGTTATTTTGAGTTTAACAAGGAAAACAAAAATACTTTTGTAATTAGTCACGTTGGTTTTGCTTCAAAAAGAATTACAGCAGGAAATGCAAAGGCAAAAGATTGCATTCAAATCCTTTTAGATCCTGAAATTACAGAATTGCACGAAATTAAAACGAATGCGATTTTGGCTTCGGGCATTTCAAAAAACACTGATGGATCTCTTGAAATTAAGCCTAAAAAATTTGGTATCCTTCCCGGCCTTATTGAACCCGATGCGTTGCAAACCATGCAGCAGATTCCGGGTGTAAACAGTTTGGATGAAAGCGTTTCAAGCATTAATGTTCGCGGTGGTACGCACGATCAGAATTTGTTTTTGTGGAATGGAATACGAATGTTTCAAACGGGACATTTTTTTGGTTTAATATCCGTTTTCAATCCAAATCTTGGGCATACCATTTCCATCTATAAAAACGGAAGTTCTGCCTTTTATGGAGAAAGCGTTTCAAGCGTAGTTGCTATTTCTTCTACTCCAGAAAAAGCAGAAAAAAACTCTTTCAGCGCAGGAATCAACATGATTAATGCTGATGTTTATGGAAAGTATAATCTTTCTAAAAAAAGTTACATCGAAATTTCGGCGCGCAAATCGATTACCGATTTTGTTGAAACTCCTACTTATAAAGAATATTTCAATAAAGTATTTCAAAACACGACAATAACAGATTTTTCGCAGAATCAAAATCTTAATTATAAAAGTGATAAAAAATTTGGCTTTTATGACGCTACTATAAAATATGCGCAAAAAATTGGCAGCAAAGATCAAATCATACTTGATTTAATAACAATAAAAGACAATTTGGAAGTTACTAAAAGTGCCGCTTCATACAATATAAATAAAGCACAAGATAATATTTTACGCCAGCAGAATTATGGCGGAAATTTGTCTTGGAAAAGAAACTGGAACAGCTTCAACACAACCAAAATTAATATCTACAATTCTTCCTATGAACTTCTAGCTGATCAAAAGTCAGTTTATGAAAACCAAACTGTTATTCAAGAGAATACGGTCAATAACAATGGTGTAAATTTAGAAAACAATCATATCCTAAACGCTAAATTTAGTTTTAGTGATGGTTATCAATTTAATGAAATTGGTATTACTAATTTAGAACAGGTAACTAATCCTGATTTTTATCGTAAAGTAAAAGACGTATTAAGGACACACGCTTTAATTTTAGAAGGAAAATATAACGATACCATTTCTCGAATATATTTTAAGGGCGGAATGCGGTTAAATTATATTGAAAAATTTAAAAAGTACATTGCAGAACCAAGACTTCAATTGGGTTACGGAATAAGCAAAAGCCTTAATTTAGAATTGCTTGGCGAACTCAAAAGCCAAAACTCCCAGCAGATTATTGATTTGCAGAAAGATTATTTTGGTATTGAAAAAAGACGCTGGATTGTCTCAAATAATGGCTCAATTCCGATACAAAAGAGCAGACAGTTATCTTTAAACTTATTTTATAAAAAAAACGACTGGCTTTTGGACATCGAAAACTTTTATAAAAAAGTAACCGGAATAACTACTGCTAGTCAAGGTTTTCAGAATCAGCTGGAATTTGTTAGAACTACTGGCGGTTACGAAATTTGGGGAACAGAAATGTTGGTTCAGAAAAAAATAAATCACTTTCTTACGTGGTTAAGTTACACTTACAATGAAAATAATTATAATTTTCCGAATTATGAATATCCTCGTTTTCCAAACAACTTTGAGCTCACACATACTTTGTCTTGGGCAGGTATTTATGAGAAGAATAACTTCAAAATTGCTTTAGGAACAAAATGGTCTTCCGGAAGACCAAAAACATCTCCAGACTTATCTCAAATTGATCTTTCTAATCCTGTTTTGGTTTACAACAAACCCAATAACAGCAATCTGAATGTATTTTATCAGGTTAATTTTTCGTCGACTTACAAGTGGGAAACCGAAAGCGGAATTCAATACAAAATAGGAATCTCAATCTTAAATATCCTAAACAGAAGAAATGAAATCAGCGAATATTATAGAATTAACTCTTTAACCAATTCTATAGAAGAAGTGGATACTTTCTCTTTGCAAAGAACTCCAAATCTGAGTTTTAGAGTTTCATTTTAACCCGTTGGGTACAATTAATTCAAACGCATAGAAACATAGATTTACGATACCCACAAAGGCGTTTCACTTTATTAAAACAAACATAGTTGGCTATGTGTTAGAAACTGGTTTCTTTTTAATCCCTTTTTTTTTTAAATAAAATCTATGTTTCTATGTGTTGAAAAGAAAAACAATGAATTGTACCCAATAGGTTCATTTTAATATCCTTTCTACAAGAGTTTTAAAGCTCTAATTCTTCCTTTTTACTTTTTTTTCAAAAAATTACAATTCTTTGGTAGGGTAATCTGCGCCAAGGCTGTTTCACTATAGAATCACCATTTGATTTGAAACAGTTTTAAAGTATGAATACACAAGAAAATGCATCAGATAATAAGCGTCAGATCAGGTTTGCGTCAAAATGCAAATCTGAAATAGTGCCCATTATGGATGCTCTTTACATCATTAACGGGAAATGGAGAATTCCAATAATTCTAACACTTATGGAAGGCAACAAACGGTTTTCTGAAATACAGAAAGAATTCCAGAAAATTACCTCCAAAGTTTTAGCAGATGAGTTAAAAGAAATGGAACTAAACGGATTTGTTGAAAAGAAAACAGATGATCAAAGCCGCGCTAAAACCGAGTATCAATTGACAGATTACAGTTCATCGCTTGAACCTATAATTAAAGCATTGCGAAATTTTGGAATTCAGCATCGAAAAAAAATCCGTGATGAAAGCCATCAGATAAAAAAAAGCGCTGACTGACTATTATTATTATCACCAATACAAACCAAATATGAAAAGAAAAAAAACAGCAATTATAACTGCGGTATTACTGTTAATGGTCTCTGCCGGAATTTATTTTTATTACGGAATAATATTTAAAGAAGCCCGAAATATAGAATCAGAAGCTCCAGATTTTAGCATAACGGCAAAAAAACTACTTGAAGATTACAACGTAGATCCTAAAAAAGCAGATTCACTATACCTCAATAAAACTATTGAAATAACAGGTCAAGTGACCAAAGAAACCGACTCTGCAATTATACTTGAAAATACCGTCTTCTGTCTTTTTAAAGAAAAACTGAAAGTCAAATTGATGGATAATAAAACTACCATTAAAGGCAAATGCATTGGTTATGACGAACTATTTATGGAAGTCAAAATAGATCAATGCAGCATTAAATAAACCAAACAAATAACAATTAATTTATGAAGAAAATTCTAGTTCCGTTCTGCCTGTTTTTAGTTACGCTGGCCTACTCTCAGGATGATTTACTGAAAAGTCTTGATTCTACTCAAGTAGAAGAAAGTTACTCTACAGCAACTTTTAAAGCTTTACAGCTTGTAACGCTGCAGACCACAAAAATGCCTGCTAAAAAAGAGTTTTATTTTGTGGTTTCGCATCGTTTTGGAACTGTAAAAGATGGTTTTGACAGTTTTTTTGGCCTTGATAATGCTACCACAAAACTTGGAGGAATTTATGGTGTTACAGACTGGCTATCTGTCAGCCTTTCGAGACATACTTTAAACAAAATGTATGAAACAGGATTAAAGTACAGATTAGCAAGACAAAATGATAATTTTCCGCTGGATATTGTTGGGTATAGTGTTGCAGATATCAATACTTTTTTAGAAAAAGACCAATATCCTGGTTTAGAATTTAAGCACCGATTGACGTATGTGCAGCAGGTTTTAATTTCTAGAAAAATCAGCGAGAAATTCTCATTAGAGTTAGTGCCATCTTTTATACACAAAAACCTTTACAATCCTGATATCGAAAGAGACAATCAGTTTTCTTTTGGCGGTGGCGGACGCTATAAAATCACGAAAAGGTTATCTGTCAATTTAGAATACATGCACAATTTTGACAAACCCGACTTTTATAAAAATCCTTTGTCTGTAGGTCTTGATGTAGAAACTGGCGGACACGTATTTCAATTAATTTTTACCAATTCACAATCTATGAGTGAGAGCGGATACCTTACTAATGCCTCTGGAGACTGGGGTAAAGGAGATTTCTTCTTTGGCTTTAACCTTTACAGAGTATTCTAATAATTAAAACAATAAATCATGAAAAAAACAATCTTACTTACAATTTTATTGGCTGCATTTGCAAGCTGTAGTGATTCTGATACCTATGAGGATATCGAAACACCACCTACTACACCAACAAATCCAACAAACCCGACGAACCCAACAAATCCGACAACTGCGGTTACTTACAATAAAGATGTAAAATCTATTATTGACGCCAACTGCGTAAGCTGCCACTCAAGCGGAAGGTCTGCAGCTTTTAGACCGCTGACTACTTTTGCTCAAGTAAAAGCTGCCGTAGAAAGTGCCGGATTATTAGGGAGAATCCAGCTTCAAAACGGCCAGCAAGGGCTTATGCCTCAAGGCGGAAGAATGGCTCAGGCTAATATTGATCTAATTGTGAAATGGAACGCCGATGGTCTAAAAGAAAATTAATTATTATGAAAAAATCATTCCTAAATTTCTTTGCATTATTGCTCGTTATGGTTGCAAATACAAGTGGATTTGCGCAAAAACTAATTACAAAAACTGGGAATATAAAATTTCAAGCTTCAATGCCTTCTTACGAAGAAGTTGCAGCCGAAAGCAAATCAGTATCAGCAGTTCTGGATCAGACAACAGGAGATTTTGCGAGTTTGGTTCTTATAAAAGGTTTTCGATTTAAAGTAGCTTTAATGGAGGAGCACTTTAATGAAAATTATATGGAATCAGAAAAATTTCCGAAAGCAACATTCAAAGGTAAAATAGAAGATTTTGATAGTTCTAAAATTACAAGTTCTCCTAAAAATTTTACACTAAAAGGAGATCTTACTATTCATGGAAAAACAAAAGCTGTCTCAGTGATTGTAAAAATTTCCAAAGCTCCAAACGGTGTCAATGCTATTGGCACATTTGAAGCAAAACCAGAAGATTTTGATATTGAAATACCAAGTCTTGTGAGAAAGAAAATTGCTGACAAAATAAAGATTAATTACAATTTTTTATTAGCTAAATAATCCCATTCAAAAGAATTTTAAACATGACTAATGTTCTAGAGGCCGGTAAATTGATTACGCCGGTCTCTTTTTTTAACCTTAAATCACATTAAAATGATCTGTAAAAATTATGTTGTTACTGGTGAAGATGTAAATGATTATATGATTATGGAAGATGCCGCATACATCTCCTATACGATCCGATTGTTATACCATTTTTTATTTTACAATGGTTTTTCCAAAGAAAAACTTAATTATATGCATTTAGGTTTACAGGAAGGAAATCATGAATTAATCATCTATAAAAACCTGATGTTTACAGAACATTTTTTTGTTGAAATGAAGCATTGTTACATAGCGGATAAAATCAATATTAAAAGCTGTTTTTTTAACTCAAATAACGAGTGTTGTGCAGAAGTTACAAAAGAAGTAAAATGGTTTGACCCAATTAGTAAAGAAGTTGTTACAACACCTAAACAAATTCTTAGACATTTTTATCCGAAAATGTAAAATCTAGCGCATCTTCCTCATTTATTTGCTTCCGAGTTTTATACTATTACGATAAAAGCCTAATATCTAAAAGATATCAGGCTTTACTTCAAAAAACGGGTATTAAAATAAGTAATTAAAACTTAAACAAAATCCCATGCATTTAATAAAATTCGGATTTTAAAAATAGATAAGACCTCCTATAAGCGATATTAAACTTATTGCTGTTAACAAGGCCAATTGCAAGAATTTTGTTTTAAACAACTCCTATTTCATATAAATTTCATAAAAGTTAAATTTTCATTTTTAACATCATCTTTTCAATTCTGGAAAATGAAATTTCGGGATTAGCTCCAGGAGATTCAGCCACTAATGCACCAACTGCGCAGGCAAAATCAATTGAATACTGAGGTTCTCTTTCGGTTAATAATGAAGTTATCAAAGCGGCAAGAAATGAATCTCCGGCACCAACGGTATCAGCAACTTCAATTGGATAACCGTTGTTTTCGTAAATTTTTCCTTCCCATAATAATAAAGCGCCGTGTTTACCTTTTGTTACACACATTGCAGTAGCTTTTGTTTTTTCTTCAATAAAAGCCATATTTTCTTCCAGACTTTCAAAAGGAGAATTCATCGCTTTTGCAATTTCAAGCAATTCTTCATCATTAAACTTAATAAAATCAGCCGATTGCATAAGCTGATTCAGGATTCCATACGTATAATGTGGTTTTCTTAAATTCACATCAAATACCTTATAAACATCATATTGAAGCAACTGTTCTAAAGCATTTCTCGAAACATTGTCACGACAAACCAAGCTTCCGTAAATCAAAACATCAGCCGATTTTACAGTTGTTTTAGCCAAATCATTCAATTCAATTTTATCCCAGGCAGACGGATAACTGATTTCATAAGTTGCCGATCCACGCTCATTTAAGGTAACGTTGACCAAACCAGTCGGAAAATCTTCAGAAACTACAATTGTATCCGTTTCAAGTCCCAGTTTTTTTACCTGATTTTTTATTGCTTTTCCGTCTTCATCATTTCCTACACAGCTTATCATGGCCACGTCGCAACCCAGCGTTTTCATGCGTAAGGCAACATTCAATGGTGCTCCGCCAATTTTTTTTTCATTGGCAAAAACATCCCAAAGTACCTCTCCATATGCCATCGCCTTAAGGTTTTTTCCGTTATTCATTCTAAAATATTTTATTATTAGTTTTTATTCAGGTTGCGTAATCTGAAGATTTGAGATTGTGCTCGTTTGTCCTTCAGCAATTAAGCCCCATTTATTTTTGTCTCTTCCGTAAATGCGGTTGGTAAGTGCTGCTTTTCCGTTGATGCAAACTACGACAACACTTCCTTCGGCAATTATTTCAACATCATATTTTACATTTGTCTGAAATACAAATGGCAAACGCGTTACTTCCTGTGAAGCCGAGTTGTAACCGCTTATTTTACTATTAGCAATATCCAAAACCACTTTATAATAACTTCCTGTATCATTGGTATGAAAAACAAATCCAGTTGTTCCACTAGCTTTCGCTAAAGTAACTTCGGCTTTTATTTTGACTTTCTTTCCAACGCTTTTAAAAGTAACCATTGCTTTTTCTGTTTCTCCCGTTAAAGAATAAGTTCCATTATTGGCTGTTGCATTAGATGAAATTGCATCTACTTCTGCAGTAGTATTCTTTTTCGAAAATAAATCCTTAACCGATTTCGGCGACTGAGTTCCTAAAGTTCCATCTGAATTCTGAGTTAATTCATGAATGACCATATTTCCTGCCCAATCTTTATTTCCTAAATCATTATCAGGCGTTTTTCTGGCATTCCATCCAAAAACATATCTTTTATTTCCGTCAGAAGCTGTTTTTCCGGCATAAAAATATTCTCCATCGATTCTGTCATTTTCCGGTTTTGTCCAAGGGCCATTTATAGATGATGAAATTCTGTAATGCGTTCCTTTATTGCCACTCCAATTCTCAGAAAAAATTAAATACCAATTGCTTCCCATTTTGAAAATATCCGCACATTCCATCATCAGATAATTATCTTCAGGAGTTGTGGTATAAATTGGAGCTTCGACATTCCATTTTCCTGATGCAGGATCTGCGCTTGTAAAATGCAACAAAACGGCTTTTCTTCCCGGTTCTGTCTGCGTGCTTACTAACATGGAATATTTTTTCAATTCATCATTATAAAACACATGCGGATCTCTGAAATCATAATTGTAGTAGCCCGCTGGAGCTGTAATTTTAAAAGATGGAACTTTTGTCCAATTTTTCAAATCACTGCTTGTGGCACACAACACACTTTCTCTGGCATTGGACTGAACAAAAGCCGGATTTTCATTGTGTCCTGTGTAATAGAAATAATAAAGATTGCCTACTTTGACAACTGATCCTGTGCCAATAGCAAAATCAGGTTCAAGAGTTGTACCATACGGAATAGTCTGGCCTTCATAAGTAAAATGTGCCAAATCTGTGCTTTGATATTCATGAATATCATGAAATCCTTTTCCGATAGGTTTATTCTGAGCATCATGCAGAAAATAAATATGAAATTTTCCGTTATCGAAAAAAGGCATAATATCTCCCGTATAACCTGCGCTGTAATAGGGATCATTTGCACCCATCCATTGCGCCGGTGGTACAGGAAAAACACTTGCTATTTCAGAATTCCCTCCCGAAATCGAACCTCCAATATACGTTTCATCCTGACTGCATGAAGCCAGTGAAAAGAAAACGAAGGCGATTGTTATTATATTTCTATATTTCATTTTATTAAATTCAAAGTGATTTATTTTGCCGCTAGATAATTGATACTGTTTTGCGTCAATAGTCTGATGTTTGTTATAAACTCATTGGCCTGACTTGGCACTCCGCTGCTATTGGTTTCATTGTACCAATCGTAAGCTCCCATAGAAATAACAATTACATTTTTATTTGTACTTGTATTTGGAAATTCTGCAATGGTAACTCTTCCGTTCAGTTCATTATCCCAGGCTTCACTTGCCAGATTGGTTCCTCCTGTTTGGTTTCTCCAACCTTCTCCATTATTGTAGCCTCCCCATTCCGGTAAAAACCACCACGCTGTATGGTTTAATCTGAAAGTTCCGCTTTGTAGTAAATTGGCTTTTCCTGCTTCATAAGTAGTTAAACCCTGAAAGATTGGATGACCTTCATGACCAACGAATGACATTCCCCATGAATTACCGTCTACAAATCCATTTGGAGGAAAATCTCCAAAAACATTATTTGGTCCTTTTCCTGACGGAACAATTCCTAAAGCATCTACATATTGCGAAGCAAAAGATGTCAAAAGAAAGTTTCCTCCATTTGTTCTGAAATTTTTCAAAGCGTTTGTAACCGCAGGATTATAAGCCACAGAAGGTAAATTTGCAGCCGAATCAAAGTGCCACCAAATCACATCGATATCACTTAAATCGGCACCGTTTTGTATACTTTCGAAAGAAATATATTTAGCTCCTGGGAAACTATCAAACAACCAGTTTGAAGCTGTAACTTCATCCATATTTGTGATTCCAGATCTTATAGCGGCAGTTCCTAAAAATGCAACGGTTAATCCAGTAACCGGAACTCCAACATTTGCCGTATAATTAACACTTTTTCCGTTTGATGTTATTACAAAAGTGACTGCGTTTGTAAAATCAACGGTTGCTCCTGAAGCAGGTGAAATTGTAACACCAGCTGTTAGTTCAATTACTGGTTTCAATGCTGTTAAATCTGTATTTTCTGGAAGCGTCATATTGATGGTTTTGCTAATGTCGTTTACCGTTGCTGCAACGCCATTAATCTTAAAACTCTTAATCGGACTCAAAATGGTTGTTGTTACCGTATAATCTTTATATAAATTACCATTAACCACTCTGAATTTTACCGGATTTGTAAAATTCCTAGCCGAATTTAATTCCGGATTTGATGTTGCCCCTTCTACAAAGACAACTTCCGGTTTTATTGATGTTATGTCAGATCCGTAAGGCATTACAACAGTAATTTTTCCTGCTGCCTGATCAATGCTTCCTGCAACTCCGTTAAGTTTGAATGAAAGTACATTTGAAGGCGAGCTTACATCAAATCCGCCAGTTTCAAAACTATTCTCGCAGGCAGTAATCATAAAAATCATTGCCAATACTATAGACATTTTAGTCCAATATTTATTTAAAGCTTTTTTCATATTGCTGATTCTTTAAAGATTAATAACCTGGATTTTGTTTGTACAATCCCTGACTGAAATTAATCTGCTTCAGCGGAATTGGACAATACTCCTCTTTGTGTGCATCAAAAAAGGCATCTTGATAATAGGTACGTTTTGTTTTTTCTTTTGCATAAAAATCATTCATAACCTGATCTGTAATTCCCCAACGAACAAGATCGAAGAATCTGCTTCCTTCCATCGCCAATTCTAAACGGCGTTCCCAACGCAAAGCTTTACGGGCAAAATCCTGTGTCCAGTTGCAGTTGCTTCCATCCACATACGTATTGATTTTGAAGTTGCTCACATAAGGCAGTCTTCCTGTACTTTGCGCTGCTCTTTCTCTGATTTCATTGATTAGCGGTAAAGCTTCTGATTGTCTTCCTAATTCAATCAAAGCTTCGGCACGCATCAAAATCACATCAGCATAGCGAATTTGGATTCTGTTTTTTGAATTTCCGTAAAACGGATCAATATTTACGACACAGCTGCAATTTGGGGCAACATTTTCTTTTAAAGAAGCAAAATAACCATACGTTCCCGGAGATCGTACCCAAGCTTCAACATATAGGAATTCTGGGTCATATTTATAAGGCAGACCCGGCATCGCTACTGTATGGTATAATCTGGGATCGACGGTGTTGGCAGCTAAATTTTTATAATCAAAATCCTGATCGTTATAGGTATCAAATTCCGGTAAACCGTTTGTTCCGGTTTTAAAAGCATTCACTAGATTCTGGCTTGGTTTATGAAAATCACAGCATCCTAAACCTTGCGGTGTAGAAAGAACATCTGAAAAATTCAGTCTTCCGTATAGTGTCCCGTCATTATCTGAAAACTGAATCGAAAAAATAGATTCAGGTCCATTCTCATAAGTTCCCGGCAGGAAGTTGTTGGCAAAATCAGGTTCTAAGGAAGCTTTCCCGATTACTTTATCGGTTGCTGCAATTACTTCCTGCAAATGCTGTTGACTGATTCCCGTTACTTTGAATGTTTCATCCTGTGTATATGCTTGATACAATCTCGTTTTTGCCAAATAAGCATAAGCCGCTTTTTTAGTAGCGCGCCCTACTTCTGGCTGAGCATCAGGTAAATTTTCAGCTGCAGCCTGAAAATCTTCTGCGATTTTGCTCCAAAGCTCTTCATTTGAAAGCGATGTATTCGAAATCGTTTTGTATTCCTCTACAGGAATATCCTCGGTAATATAAGGCACATTTCTAAACATGATTTTAAGCATAAAGTAAAAATGCCCTCTCAAAAAACGCATTTCAGCCATACGTATTTTTTTCAGCGGATAATCTGCCTCAGAGATTTGCTCCAAGGCTTTCAAGGCTTTATTGGCTCTTGAAACCCCTACATAACTGATGTACCAGAAATTATCTAATTCCCCAAAATCTGGACGTATGTTATTTGAAACTTCAAAAAAGTGAAAATCCTGAATATCATTTGTACCGCTTCCGCCTTTGTAGGCATCATCTGAACGAACATTTCCAAACGGCCATAAACTGTAGGGAGAATCGTAATGATCATTTCCTAACTGTGCATAAGCTGCATTCATAAATCCTTCAACCGACTGCGGTGTAACAATATCTTCTTCTGACAACACACCACGCGGATCATTTTCTAAAAAATCGGAACAGGAAGCGAATAAACCTATCACTGCAAATCCTGCTATATATAGTATTTTTTTCATTTTTAAATCTTTTATTATAAAGTAAAATTAAGACCAGCAGTAAAAGTTGTCGGCTGAGGATAACCAAAACCTGCATTTTCCGGATCAACTCCTGTGAAGCTTTTCGCATCGATAATCAATAAATTTTGACCGCTGATATAAAACCTGAAACTTTCCATGCTTAGTTTTTTCAGTAAATCTTTTGGCAGGCTATAGCCAAATTGCAAAACTCTAAGTTTCAAATAACTTCCGTTTTCTACATAATAAGTTGAAAATCTAGATTCTGCATTTCTGTCAACTGTTGTCAGTGCCGGAATAGTTGAATTTGGATTATCCAAAGACCAGGCATTCAGCAAACGTGTTCCTTTATTTGACCCAACATCATCAACACTCCAGAAATCAGTCTGGTATTTTGTGTTGTTAATCACATCGACGTCAGTTGCACCTTCCCAAAAAGTGGTAAAATCAAAGTTTTTATAAGATAAGTTTAAATTGATTCCGTACAACAATCCCGGATTCGGATTTCCTATCCACGTACGGTCTTTATCTGTAATTGTTCCGTCGCCATTTAAGTCTTTGTAACGAATTCTTCCAAGTCCTTTTCCTTCCTGAATTGCCGAGTTGTCTACCTGATCCTGACTTGTAAATAATCCGTCAGTAACATAACCGTACATCGAATTAATTGGTCGTCCTAAAATATTATCATCCAGTCCGTCGCCGCCGTAATTGTTTTTAACTTCATCCGGCAATTTTGTAATCCTGTTTTTATTTGCCGAAATGTTTCCGGAAATATCATATTTCAATCCAAATGAAGTTTCATCATGATAACCTAAAGAAAACTCCCAACCTTTATTTTCCATAGACGCTCCGTTTACCCAACGGTTTCCTCCTTCTCCAATAACTCCTAAATAAGGTGGCAATACCAAAATATCATCTGTTTTTTTGATATAATAATCTATAGATCCGCTTAATTTTTGTTTGAATAAACCAAAGTCCAAACCAATGTTGGTTTGTGTAGTCGTTTCCCATTTCAAATCATCATTTCCTGATTGCGTTGCGATAAAACCAGACGGAAGCAATCCGTTTCCGTTTCCTGCAATATCGTAAGCTGTTCCGTAAGACGTTGCCCAAGTTGGACTTCCGCCTGCGTAACTTGCCAGATAAAGCGAATAAACTGCCGTATTACTGATTTCCTGATTTCCGGTTTGTCCCCAGCCCGCTCTTAATTTCAAATCAGAAAAAACTGGAGCACTATTTTTAATGAAGTTTTCATTGCTGATTCTCCATCCCGCTGAAACTGCCGGAAATGTTCCGAATTGATTGTTTTTTCCAAAACGAGAAGAACCATCACGACGAATTGTAGCCGAAACCAAATAACGATTATCAAACTCGTAATCTGCTTTTCCAAAATAAGAAAGCAAAGAATATACAGTCGAAGTTCCGCTGGTAAAAGATTCTCCTGTTCCTGCATCTGGATACATGTAGTCTGGCGTTTCGATCAAAAAGTCATTTTTACGTAGCGTATTTGTATCATAAGTGTCTTTGTACATCTCCGTTCCCGCCATCAAATTCAGATTGCTTTTCCCAAAGTTTAAGCTATAAATTGCTGTATTTGTCCAAGTCCATTTATCACTGATTGACTGATCGATAGTTACAGAAGTCTGATCGTTTTGCAGATAACCCGATTTGTAGCTTCTTTGTAACGTGCGTTTTTTATAAAAACCATAATCCATTCCGAAACTGGTTTTGATGTGTAGATTTTTAATGATTTCCAAATCCGCGTAAGCGTTACCAAAAAGGCGCAAATAATCGTATTTGTTATCTTTATTATATTCTAAAAGACGAACCGGATTTTGTCTGTCGTTCATTCCTCCGACAGGTCCTCCCCAACCAATTCCGTCTACCGTATGCACCGGAATAATTGGCAAAGCTCTCAATGCAGGATCTAAAACGCCCGGATCTGTCACTTCGTTCGTGCGGTTTAGACTGAAGTTTTCTCCGATAACTAATTTGCCATTAAAATATTTGTAAGAACTATTCATTCGGGCAGATATTCTTTCAAAATCTGTTGTTTTTACAACACCTTCATTTCCATAATAACCTAACGAGAAAACATAATTTCCTTTATCAGAAGCATTCGAAACTGATAAATCATAAGAATTGGCAACTCCAGTTTGAGAAATCGCATCGTACCAGTCCGTATTTGAAGCTTTTATGGTTTGTTCTGCATCTAAATATTCCGGAACCAAAACTTTATTCAATTGCGGCTTATTATTATTTACCGACCAGTCAAACTGATAGCGCAAATTATTATTATTCGGATTTAAACCGTCGTTGATATTGGCCTGCCAAAGTGCCTGCCCAAATTGGTTTGCATTAAGAACATTCAATTTTCTTGAATAATCAGAAAAAGAAGCATAAGTGCTGAAATTGATTCTCATTTTACCTTCTTTTCCTTTTTTGGTTGTAATGATAATAACACCGTTTGAAGCTCGGGAACCGTAAATACTTGCTGACGAAGCATCTTTCAAAACCTGAATGGTTTCAATATCATTCGGGTTCAGTTCATGCATTCCCGATTTTGTAGGCATTCCGTCAATTACATAAAGCGGATCTGTGTTGTTTAAAGTTCCAACACCGCGAATCACCACTTTGGTATTTCCACCGCTTGGCGAACCATCCGACGATACCTTTACTCCAGCAATTCTTCCTTGTAAAGCTTTTATAGGGTTTGGTTCTGGCTGTTTCATGACTTCCTTCATGTTTACAACAGCAACCGCTCCTGTAATATCCGTTTTCTTTTGTTTTGAATATCCCGTTACAACAACTTCATTCAATTGATTGTTGTCAACTTTTAGTGTTATATTGATTGTTTTTTGCCCTTTAACAGAGATCGATTGCGGGGCGTATCCTATAAAAGAAACTACAAGCACAGCATCTGAAGCAACATCTGGGAAAGAAAAATTTCCGTCAAAATCGGTTGCCGAACTGATATTTGTACCTGAAATAATTACTGTCGCTCCAGGAAGCGGCATTCCGTCATCAGACGAAATTACCGTTCCTTTAATTCCGTTTTCCTGCGCCGTCATCATCAGCATCGGAAAGAAGAAAAATAGAAAATATATAATCTTACTTTTCATAAAATAATGGTTTTGGTTTATATTTAATTGGTTAATTATGTAGTTAGTATTTCGCTTGCGATAAGCATCCGATAATTTTCAGAACAAGGCATAAAAAGTCAGAAAGAAAAATCTTTCGAGTTTTTTCAAGCCTTCACAGTTATTTCTTCACTAAAGAAAAAGTGTTTTGCTATTCTCTTTTAATGACTTTTAAAAAAATTTAATTCTTGAATTTTAAAATTGTTTACCTCTATTTTCTCTTGTGAAGAAATAGAAAGAGCTGAAAATGGTTTGTTTAGAAAAAAGATTTCCGTCATCACTTTTTCGCCATTGTTATAAAAGATTTCGATTGAAGTTTTATCCAAAATAATTTTAAAAGCGGCGCTTTTTTGGCTTCCTCCCAAAAATGCTTTACTCACTGGTGACGCAAACTTATCTGAAAAATCAACTTTACCAGCTTTTGAACGATCAACAAATAAATAATTTTCTTTGTTGTTTAAACCGAAACTTAAAGATTCGCCATCTAAATTAGAAAGTGTAAAAGTGTAATCGCACTGTTTTAATTTTTTTAAATCTAAACTAATTATGCTTTTAGTCAAATCATTAAAACCATCTTTAACCAATGTTAAATTTCCTTTTCCGTTCAAACTCTTGGCAGTAATAGTTTCAGCAACATAATTATTTAATTCTCGTACTGGCATACTGACCAAATTATAATTGCCATCATTTTTTACCAATTTCAATTCACGCGGAATCGTGGTACTGCTTCTCCATGTCGTTGTTGGAACCTGTTGTGCATATTCCCAGTTTGACATCCATCCGATAAACAATCTTCTTCCGTCTGAAGTTGGAACATTATTCCAGGTCACTCCTGCATAATTATCTTTTCCATAATCTGCCCAGACTGCTTTTTCGTTATTTACCCTTTCAGCAAAAGTAGCGTCTATTGTAAAAGTTTTGCCATCAAAATCTCCAACAAAATATTGAACTCCGGAACCTCCGTTTGGTCCACCCGGATTAAGGTTTACGATTAAAACCCATTTTGTTTCTTTTGTTCCTTCTACTTTTATTTCGAAGAAATCAGGACATTCCCAAACACCGCCGTGAGCACCAATGTTTTTTCCAAATTCAGATGTAAATTCCCAGTTTTTCAGATTCGATGATTTGTAAAACTGTATTCGATCCTGCGCTGCCAAAGCCATAATCCATTGTTTGTGAGTTTCATCCCAAGATACTTTTGGATCACGAAAATCTCTAATTCCAGGGTTTTTCACGACAGGATTTCCTTCCTCAAATTTCTGCCATGTAAAACCGTTATCATTAGAAAAAGCAATATCCTGCTGTTCCACATCAATTTTGCCTGCTTTCTCCTTTGTCATATCATGCAACGTATAAATGGCAATAATCGGAGCTGTTTTTCCTGTTCCTAATCCAGATGTGTTCTGGGTGTCGACAACGGCACTTCCTGAAAATATATATTTGTCTTTATCTGGGTAAAGCGCAATTGGTTGTTCTTCCCATTTGATTAAATCTTTAGAAATGGCATGTCCCCAATGCATTGGTCCCCATGTGTTTCCATCAGGATAATGCTGGTAAAACAAATGATAATACCCATTGGCGAAGAACATTCCGTTAGGATCGTTCATCCAGCCTTTTTTTGGCGTAAAATGAAAATTTGGTCGATACATTTGTTCTTCCGCGGTGTTCGATACAGTTACGGCAGAAGTTTGTGCAGTTGCAGAAAACGGTTTTAATCCTACTATCGACAGTAAGGCAGCACTATAAAGAGCTAACGGCAGATGTTTCTTTGATTTCATTTTTGTGGTTATTTTTTTTAGTTAGTGTTTCGCTTAAAGCTTCTAAAGAGATTCCTTTTGTTTCCGGCATCAGAAAAATTACAAACAACAGCTGCAGTACCATCATCAATGTAAAAATAAGGAATACAACTTCGGGTCCGATTTCTGAAAACAACATCGGAATTAAAGACGGAATAATCGCTGCCAAAACCCAATGTACTGAACTTCCGAATGCTTGTCCAGATGCGCGAATATGATTTGGGAATATTTCTGAAATAAAAACCCAAATGACCGCGCCCTGACCAATTGCATGTGAAGCAATGAAAAGGAAAAGGAAAATAGGAACTGATAAACCTCCCCAATTGTAATAAAAAGAAGCCGATACTAATCCGAGTGAAATAATATATCCGACAGAACCAATGTACATTAACAACTTTCTTCCTAATTTGTCAATTAATGCCACACCAATTAAGGTGAAAATAAGATTTGTAACTCCAATTCCGATACTGCTTAACAACGCTGTATTTTGTCCTAAGCCGGCTTCTTCAAAAATTCTTGGCGCATAATATAGAAATGCATTAATTCCTGAAAACTGATTGAAAAAGGCTATTAAGAAAGCCAGAATCAAAGGAAAGCGGTATTTCTTCATGAAAATGTTTTCGTGTTTGGTAACACCGTTTTCACGGGAATCGTCTATCAAGTCTGAAATATTTGCAGACGGATCAATGTTATATAAAACTTTACGAGCTTCTTCGTCACGATTTTTAGACAAAAGCCATCTCGGACTTTCAGGAATTGACAAAATAAACAGAATATAAATTAGAGAAGGAATTGCCTGAACGCCAATCATCCATCTCCAGGCATTTTCTCCAATATCTTTAAGAAAATAATTAGAGATAAAGGCAATCAAAATTCCTAATACAATATTAAACTGATACAAAGCTACCAATCTCCCTCTTTTGTCTGCCGGAGCAATTTCTGATACATAAGCGGGAGCAGCAATAGTAGAAGCGCCAACTCCTAAACCACCAATAAATCTAAAGGCAGCAAAAACAAAAGGATCGTTGGCAAAAGCAGCACCAATTGCAGAAGCAAAGTATAAAATGCCAATCCAGAACAGCGTTTTTTTACGTCCTATTTTATTTGTTGGGATTCCTCCAAAGATTGCACCAACTACAGTTCCCCATAATGCCATTGCCATAACAACTGAACCATGAAAGGCATCTGAAGAGTGCCACAGAAGCTGTAATTGTTTATCAGCTCCAGAAATAACTACGGTATCAAAACCGAAAAGAAAACCTGCCAGTGCAGCAGTAACAGACCAAATCAATATCTTATTCATTGTACATGTATTAAAAACTTGTTGCTAAGATATCTGCAAAAAAAACAACTTATTTTTAATGATGTTACAATTTATTTCTATAAATATTGACAGTTTAGCATTTCAAACCCAAAACCTTTATTTACAAGGTTTTACACAAATTAAAAAACTTTTACGAAAACCTTGTAGTTTCGATTTTGTTACATAACCTTCAAAATTGATACTTTAAAAGAAACAATTTCAAAGACAAATTAGCTGGACGTTTTGTATTCTTTAGGAGAAATTCCAAATTTATTCTTAAAAGCTGTAGAAAAATAGTTTGGCGAAGAGAAACCTAGCGAGTAGGCAATTTCAGAAATATTCATTTCATTTGACTTCAAAAGCTCCGCGGCTTTCTCTAATTTGACATTATTAATATGATCGCTAATATTAATTCCGATAATTGCTTTCACTTTTCTATACAGCTGAACTCTCGAAACGCCCAATTTATCCGCCAAATCTTCAACTGAAAACTTTGGATTTTCGACATTCTTTTTAATAATGTCATTCATTTTGGTAATAAATGACTGTTCCTGATTGCCAAATTTAGATTCAGGTTCAACTCTGTAAATATTATTGGTATAATAATAGCGCAGTTTTTCTCTGTTGAAAAGCAAACTCGATAAGGATTGTTTTAGAATTGAAAGACTAAATGGTTTTGTCAAATACTGGTCTACTCCACTCTGCAAGCCTTTTAAAACAGATTCTTTGTTACTTTGTGCCGTTAGAATTATAATTGGAATATGAGAGGAACGAAGATCTTTCTTTAGCTCTTTGCTGATTTCGTAACCGTCTTTGTCTACCAAATTAATGTCGCAGATAATAATATCCGGAATAATTTCCAACGCTTTTTCAATCGCATCGCTTCCATCAGAATTATAAACTACATATTCATTAGACAGTTTTGCTTTTAGAAAATTAACCAAATCTACATTGTCTTCAATAATTAGCAGCGAGTGTTTTTCAGCATCTGAAATCGTATTTGATTCTTTTAAATCGGGTTCTATGTTTAAATTATCGGTAATTAAATTCGGAATACTGGTTAGGCTTTCTACTTTCTGAATAATTTCACCAGGCTGCAAATGACTGTTTCCTTTTAATAAAGTAATCACAAATTCGCTGCCTTGTCTAGATTTCAGTTCAATAGTTCCCTGATGCAAAAGCACAAACTCTTTAGACAAATGCAAACCAATTCCTGAACTGTTTTTATTATTATTTGAAGCCCTGAAAAATGGATCAAAAACATTTGAAAGCTCATCGTCAGGAATTCCAATTCCGGAATCTTTAAAATGTATCTTTACGGTATTATCTTGATTTTCGACAATTGAAATACTAATTTTTCCATTGTCCGGCGTAAATTTAAAGGCATTTGACAATAAATTGAAATACACTTTATCCATTAATCCACGGTCAATAAACAATTCCAGATTTTTGTTTTTACAGCTTAATTGAAAATCAATATTTCTTCGGGCGGCTTCACCTTTAAAGTTTGCCATGACTTCATTTGTGAAATCGTAAATTTTTGTATTCGAAGCCCTCAGCGTAAATTTTTGCTCTTCAATTTTCCTGAAATCCAGTAATTGATTGATCAAACGCAGTAGTCTGTTTGAGTTTTTGTGAATCAGTTTTACTTCCTCAATCAATGCAGTTCCTTTAATTTTTTCATTTTCGATTAAAGACTCCACGTAACTCATTATTAGCGTAATTGGCGTTTTAAATTCATGCGAAAGTCCGGTGAAGAAATTCAGTTTTGCTTCATTGCTTTTAGCTGCAATTTGTGCCATTTCCTGAATTTCATTGTTCTGGTCAATTACTGTTTGATTGATTCTTTCTAGTTGTTTTTTCTTTTTTGAAATCGAAATGGTAGAATAAATACTGTAAATCGTTAAGCTCAAAATAATGACAAGAAAAAAGCTAAGCAATCTTACCAAATTATTCTGCGAAGCATATTCTCTTTCCTGAACTTTAATAGCACCTTGCTGTGATTCGATTACCAATTGCTGTTGATCGACTTTATCCATTTGGTTTTCGATAATTTCAGCATTGTTTTTATCAATAACAATCGTATTTAAGATATTGTTTCTGGAAATTGATTCTTTGTTGTACATTTTCAATGCCAATTTTAGAGCCTCGTTTCCTCCGGTTGGATATAAAATCGTTCCATCAAGAACGCCGCTTTTTACCAGCTCAATTCCACCGTTTACTGAATTTAAGGCGTCAACACCAATAAACTTTATTTTCTTTTCAAGTCCCAGGGTTTTAGCAGTTTCCCAAGCGCTTAAAGCCATTCGGTCGTTATGAGCAAAAATATATTCAATATTCGGATTTTGTAGAAGAATTGCTTTCAAAGGCGCTTTAACCGATTCTTTTTCCCAATCGCCCTGAATGGTTTTTACAATCTTAAAACGCTTATTTTCATTGATAATCTGATTGAAACCAAGTGTTCTTTCGTACGCCGGAGATGATCCACTGGCTCCTGTAATTTCTATAACATTGCCAGAACCTTTACTGTGCGAGATAATGTAACGGCCGGCAATTCGTCCAATTTCAATATTATCCGCTCCGAGATAAGCTGTGTAGCTTTCTCCTTCAATTTTTCGATCTACAACAAGAACTGGAATTCCAGCTTTAATGGATTTTTCGACAACTGCCGTTAAAGGTTTGGATTGAATTGGCGATACAATAATAACATCTACTCTATTAGAAATAAAACGCTCGATATCTTCGATTTGCTTATCGACATTATTATTAGCGTCTTTGATTGTCAAATCGACTTCAGGTCGTAAAGAAGCTTCAATTTTTATTGAACTATTCATTTGCTTGCGCCAATCGTCAGTCGTCATCGCCTGTGAGAAACCAACTCTAATTTTGTCACCCTGTTTTTGTTTACAGGATATTAAACTTAAAGATGCCAAAATGAGCATCAAAATATATTTTACAAATTGATACATGAAATTTTGAGTTTTGTAAATAAAAAATAAGCATTTAAAAATGCATTCTTTAATCTTGTTTGTCTAAATAATTAGGAAGGATTATTTTTTAAATGACAAGCCGGAAAAGGTGTATAGTTTAAAAAGTAAAATTAAACTTTTATTTCATGTACACAAATGAGCAAACAATATATCTAATGCGAAATAATAAAAATACTAATATTCATTTAATCAAATTAGAATTCAAATAGATTTTCCCATGAATCCCCGACAGGACATCTAAACCAAATTTACAAAGCCAATGAAAGACAGACACTACATATAGTAAGCCAATCTCTTCAAATCATCCAAAAAAGATGTTGTAATTTGTCCCGTCGAGGTCACTCAGCCAAATGGCGCCAATTGAAGACAATTGGTGCCATTTTTTATTTAAGCTCAATAAATACGCTAACTTTGAATCATTGTTGTTTTAATTTTAACTCTTTAAAGTAATAGTAAATTGCACCAGGCGTATATATTTATATAAAAAATTGCGCAAATAGCTGATTTACCCTTCGATAACTTTACAGGATTAGAACAACCCACAATTAACTCTAATTATGGCATTATTATATCGTAGTTTTTTCTAATTACCGTCCAATTTCATAAAATGAAATCTCATTTTTAAAATGGTCTAATATTTCAAAATTATTTGAATTTCATTCTCTCCTTTTTTCAAATATAATTGCTGCACGATTGAAACAATAAATTGTTTTATTAAAAGGAAGGTGAATTGCAATTTATTCATCCTGAGAAAGGAATATTTCTGATTTGAAATGATGATGCCGAATACCTTTTGTATTATTTATCAAGTATCTTCCATTTATCATTTTTTTCACAAACCAATGAGAATTGAAAGGCAGTTGAACTTTTTTTATAATCTGTAAAGACAACTTCTACTTTGTCGCTAGTAACTGAGACAAAATCCACCAGAAATATCTTTTTACTACTTGATTTTAGATGTGTTAAGCTTTGTTCATTTCCCACTGTTATAAGATCACTATCATTTGGCATTGATTCGTTATCATACGTTATTATTTCAGTTACCACAATTTTATCAGACCTCTTTTGAGACAAGGGAAATACATTATCCTTGTAAATTATGTTTCTATGGGTTAACTTTTTGTATTTATATACTATGTTGTATTTTATCTTGTCTAGTAAGCTACTTTCAATACCCGTACCACACTCCACAAAATAATTTCTTCCGGTAGCAATAAATACAGTGTCAACAGTAACGTATTTGTTTTTAAATGCTGTTAGGATTTCAGTTCCTAATTGCTGCTGATTTTCAATGGGTCTCTGTTTGAATAAAAAAGAATTTTCAGGAATTACCATTATGATAAGAACTAAAATCAGAAATACAGCTGTTATTTTCAATACTATTTTAATCCACTTGTTTTTCATCAGTTTGAGTTATTCTTTATTTCGTAAAACACTTTATTTTGAGGTGTTCGCAAGACTGTTTTTTTACCTTGTTTACATTCAAAATACCCCTTCTCTATATATCTGATATCATCATAAATAAGTGGAATAATAATGACGTTTGATAAATCTACCACTCCCTGCTTTTTTTCTTTGGAAACGATAGCGAAATTTGTCCCTTCAAGGATTTGATAATCATCATAGTCTTTATTGTTTTCCGATTTGGTTTTATCATTTTCCTGATTTGCAGGAGTAATTTCATACGGATTACGGTCGTTATCAATTAGGTTTCCATAATAATCAATTCGCCCCTTTTTTCCATCTTTTATAAAGGTATAGCACCAATAAGGAAGATTTTTTTCTCTATACAATGTATCGCATTCAATTGAGAATTGTTTTTCTCCATAGCTTCCATAAATTGTGCGAGTTTTATTCTTCCTGCCTTGGATTACTTCTGTAAAATTTAAATCATCTTGTTCTATCGGAATTATTGCGCGACCGCTCAGAAAATCTAAGATTCCTTTTTTCTTGTTTTTTGTAACTAGCAATACCTTTTGTTGATTTGCATACCCTTTATTAAAATCAATATTTTTAATATTATCATAAACAAATTCATGAAGCATCTGATTTTTATTGGTAAGCACTCCATATTTAGTACCTCTTTTAGCAATGAAATTGATATTGTCCGGCGTATATAAGCTATCATTTACAAAGGGTATTACTATACTTTCGTATGCATCAATTACCCCATATTTATTATTTCTTTTGACCATAAAAAGAGTAGTTTGTAAAAATGGATCGTAATTAAGATCATAATGCTGCACTGTTTTTGAATCTTCAAAGATCAAGCGACCATACTTACTGTATTTAATCATTTTCACACTATGATTTTTATAGTCATATTCCCTATCTGAATAACCTCCGTCAATGTCGTCACTAAATTTTGTTACTGTAGTTTCTAAATCTATTTTTTGCGTTTTTAAATTCAGCAGTTTAATGGTGTTACCGTCCCTAAGTATCAAATGATGATTGACGGTTATATCACTAAAATCAAATTTCCAATTGGCAGGAGCTATAAACGAAACTATTTTTTTGTTTTCTGGGCCTATAATATCTACTTTGTCTTTGGTTTTGCAAATGAATATTTTGTTGACATATTCTAAAATAACATCTCTTTTTGCTTTGTTGCACCAAACACTATTATGACTTTCAAATGGAAAAATGATTTCATCATATTTATTATCTTCTGACACTAAAACTTTTCCGTCAAAGTTGACTATACCGTATTTATCACTTTTGGCATCGGTCTTAAACTTAAATAAACTAAAAATTATCTTTTGATTTTCAGAAACTTGATTTCTTTCTTTATCATTTTGATAATAATAATCTACTACTGGATACTTGAACTTGGCAATTTCCAATCTATCGTTAATTGCTCCGTACAGATCTTTATCATTATAGATAAAATATTTATTTTTATACGAAAATATTGGATAAGGAGCCTGATACATATTAAAATCCGTATCAAAAAACACTTGTTTTTCATCAGCAGTGTGTGCGAAAATAAATTTTTGATCATTCTGTGAATAAGTATAACGTGCCAATATTGTTCCCGAATCCTTTCCGTTTTGAAGATTTTATAATCCGTATCGACCTAATTTATCCTGATAACCAAGAATAATATTGTGGATATCAGTTTGGATATTATTGCAATTATCCAATACTTTGGTAAGTGTGTCTCCCTGTATTTTTAACAAGGATATTTTGTAATCATAAATTTGTCTCCCATTATCAAAATAGGTAATGCCTTGATAATTTACTTTTTCAGAAATAATATAATAGTATGTTTCTATGGAATCATTTCGGATAATTAATCTTTGTATTATATCCTGAATGATAAAAGGGTAAATGCTTTGTCCTTTGCTGTTATACAGACCATAATTATTATCTTTATTTTTTACTTCAAAGACAAGGGATTCTTCTCTTTTTTCATTATAGTTTGGACTCGGATAAGTAATAATATTTTCATATTTTACGGGTAAAACTTCTTTTCCATTAATATCCAACAAACCTTGAAGCGATTTAGAATCTTTTATATCATTTCCAGCTAAAAAAATATTTTTACTAATACGATCTATATACGAGTATTGAGCCTTTAGAATTTCTTTACCATCAGCATCCTCAATACCATATTTATTATTTTGTTTAAATAATTGTCGATCTGTGTAACTATCATTCAGTCCATCAAACGCATTTTGGCTTGATACATATTCTTTAGGATTATTGTCCTTTGAATCGTGGTATAATTCACCATTCAATTTATAAAGGGTCTTTTTTTTGTTATGATAAGCTGCTATAAGTAAATCCTGCGCTTTAAAATAATCTCTACATACAAAATCGTACTGTGGTTTTTCTATTTTTTTATTATTCAAAATAGTAAACCCCCATTTGTTTTTTATCCTATAAAATAACACATCTTTGTAATAGTTATTACTGCTAAAACTTTTAATTTCATCATAATCATTATCCAATAGCTTTTTCCCATCTAATAGCCTGGCACCAAACTTATTTTTATTTTTAGTAATGAAAATATAGTATTTTGAATATTCCTTTTGTTCTACAACAGGCTCTGGAAAGAAAAGATTCGATTCCTTACCTTTTAAAAAGGTATTTCCCATATTCGAAATCGAATCATAAACAGGTTCTGTATAATACTCAAATTTGCTAAAATTATAAACCCCCTCTTTGTTGTCTTTCTTTACAATTAAATATTTGTTTTTATCTTTTAAAGGGATTTCGTTGGGCTTGCTAAAATTTTCTTTGCTAAAAATAATCTCTGACAAAATATTGTCATCCTGGCTTTCTTCTGTATACGAGTCAAAAACATCCTTGATGAATTGGTTAGATTGAGGACGGTAGATTGAAAGATGATTGCCAATATGTAAAATAAAATATTTCGATTCCTTTTCTTCAGCATAATTCGGATACATTTCTTCATAAGAATCAATAGAATCAACTAAAACTTCATTGGTTTTTAGATTGATAAATTTCCATTTTTCATCTTTTTTAGCCAATAACAGGTTATTTCTATACAGTATAGCAGAAGAGCACTCAAAAACCAGTTTGCTGTTTAAATCATAAATACCAATGGTTTCTTGAGTTTTTGAATTTTTATCCAAATCGGTTACGATAAAATATTCTAGCGTCCCACGCAAACCGTTGTAATAAGTAAAATAATCTTCGCTGGTTGTAATTTTCTGATTTTTAAATGGTATTACAATTTTTCCAGTTTTATCAAGAAGTGCTTGCTGATTGATTTTGTTGGCCACAAAAAAATTAAATTTATCATCGAAATTTAAAATCCAATCGTAAACAGGTGCAATCACATAACTATTTGTCTTTCTATTAAAAATACCTTCAGATACAATATTTAAAGTTTGTACTCTAACTTTAATGTTCAAGGTATCTTTATCGGATATTGCATATTTCTCCGAAAAATTATGATTGAGAATCGAAGCAATATGCTCTTTCCAAACACCAATATTGGTATTTTGTAAAAATTCCTTATCTTTTATTTTATTAAATGTTTTAAGAGATTCATTAAATTTTCCTTCATTGTAAAACTGCATAGCTTGTTTTCTTAAAGCTTCGCTACTTTGGGAGAAACTTATTAAAGGCAATAAGGCAAATAATATTAGCAATATTTTTTTCATGCAGTTATAATAAATAAATTAGTAACTTTTTTTTGAAATCCTTTTTTTAGTTTTTGCTGTTCAATTTCAGCCATATTGTTGTCTATTTTTGTTTTTCTATTCTAACATAAAGTCTTTTACATCACTTAAAATTTCTCCTGTTTTACCATCAATTTTTATTGTTCTAGTTTCTCCCATTGAATTTATTTGTACTGCATAACAATAACTGGTAAACAAAAAAAGATGTTTATATGAAAATCTATCTATTAATAATGACTGATAATTCGTGTCGTTGATCAAGTCAATCTGCAAATCTTTTTTCAGCATCAGGATCAATTCATTTACCGAAAAATCAAAGTTTTCATCATAATTTTTCCAGCTTATTAAAACTCCATTTTCATCATAACTTTTCCAGATACCAACTGGCATTCCGTAAAAATGACTAAATTGATTTACCAATAATTTAGTTGTTTTATCGTAAACAAACGTCTGTTTAAAACTATGATTATCAGAAATTAGTTCTTTCTTATACAGATCTTTTCCCTCATATAACTTGATAATTGTATCCTGCAAAGCATATTCGTAAATACTGTCAATTTTATTATCATTGAATTTTTCTAAATCGAATTTTTCTGAAGTCTTTGCATCAAATTTTTCAGAATAGATTGCTTTTTTATCATTACATGATAAAAAACAAAATATCGTCATTATTATAATTATTTTTCGGAACATAAACAGCGTTATTTCTTTTTCTGCTTTACTTAATAAATTTATGATCTAGATTTTTGGAACTAATTTTATAAACTTCAATATTACTTAAATCAACCTCTTTCTTATTGTAATTGCTTATATACAAATTATTAATTTCCTTTTTTGATTGTGATAAGTCAATGAAAAAATTTCCTTCCGCAAATTTCAATCCTTTTAAATACAAGAATTCTCCAAAATCTAAATCAAAATTAATCTTTATGAAGATGCTCATTTTAATATCATCCTTTCTAAAAATATTCAAAATAATTATGTCATTTTCTCTGGGAAATGGGTTCCCCATATACAAATAAGCAAATTCATCATCAATCCTAATTCGATCTTTATAATTGTCCCAATAACTTTCTGTCAAATAAGCATTTTTTGATTTTTTATAATAGTCTAACGAAGGGGAATTTATTCTATATGCACTTACTAAGTGATTTGAATCGGTATTTAGTAAACTATATTTTAATTTAAAGATTGCAGGAGGTTCTTGACTATAGCAAAGAAGTGTTCCAAAAGACAAAATGATATAAATATAATTTTTCATTATATATACTAATTAATTATTGAACATAGTATGGAATACTGTACAAACACCTTACTGGACTTCCATCTTTAATTGCCGGAATCCAATTAGGAGATAATTTTAAAACTCTTTCTAATTCTTTTCCCGATCCGTAACCAATATCACGAAGCACCTCTATCTCAGACAAGCTTCCATCCTTTTCAATTATGAATTTTGCAAAAACTCCGCCTCTAGAAGATTCTTCATCCAGTATTTCTTTTGGAATAACATAATTCTTTTTTATAAAAGCATAAAACTTTTGAATTCCGCCCGGATAATCAGGCCTAATTTGGACAGCTACAACATTATAAACTTCATTATCAATTGTTTTACTTTTATTCTCTTTCTTTTCTTGTTTTACTATTTTTCGAGGTACAATTGTTCTATTGTTTCCATATTTTTTGGCAAGATCAATTGCTTCAAAAGAAGATTCCCATTTACGGTCAAATACTTTACCTAAAAAGCGATACGAAATTTTATCTGAAATTTTGACAAGCCAAAAACCTTCCGAATTTCGAAACAAATAAAAATTTGAAAGAGGCGTTGGATCATTACCGCAGAAACCACCTCTATATCCAGAAAAAGAAGCCAATAATTCTATTCCTGTACTTTTAATAATTTTTACATTTTTGCAATACAAATAGTTTTTGTCAACCAGAAAAATATTGAAAGTTCGGGCAGAATTCACATCGACATCACTCATTTTTTTTATCTCTGGACTTCTTTCATTACAATAAGAAACCACATTCTTATCTTTATAATATTTATCTTCAGAATATTTATCTCCCTCATCCATTGGTGCAAATGTTTCAGCATCAAATGAAGTTCGTTTATCCCTAAAATAAATACGATCATACATTTTGCAAAAATTATAATCGATGAAAACCTTATTGGAACCATCAAAGTCGTCAACATCATTTTTTTGTGCTTTTGCTACCGCAATTTGTTTTGGACTTAAATCTTCATAAAAAGATTTTGTTCGAGTGGCATAAGCTTGGTTTTTATAAAAAACGATACCGCTAAACTTATTGTACGAAATCGCATTGTGATCAATTTTTCCGTAGTATTTAAAAGGTAATTTTTCGATAATGTCTTTTTTCAACTCTTGATTATACCCTCTTTCATAAATTCCATTTTTATCATAAAAACAATAGGCACCGCTAAGAAAACCGAAAGAAGGAAGATCTACTTTTTGGTCAATCTCTTTACCATCTTTAAAAATGCTTTTACCATCAGTAATGAAAAAATCATAGTTATCAGCAGTCCAAACTTTAACTTTACTAGAATTTTTAAGTTTCATTGGAGTTTTATTACCTCTAAAATATACATCATTGTTATATCTGGTATAATGTCCCGACAGTGCTTTTAAATTGTCTGGATGCATATCATCCACTAATTCTCCATTGCGAAAGACGTATTTTTCTGTTTTAAAAAAATCACAGTTAACATATTGATAGGGTTCTCCTCCAAAAGAAGCAACTTCACCTTTGAAATAAATGTATTTTTTATCATGACAAAAATCATACGGACTGGTATTTGCCGTAGCGCCATCAGAACCTTCTATTTTTTTGTCGAAGTAATAAATGAAATTCTTGTCTTTATAATATTGATCTTTAACCTCTCCATTGTAACTCTTGCAAGGATTAGGCTGAAAAGTTGCCACATCAATATCCTTTAATTCTAAAGTGTTTTTGAATACTTTATATTTTGTTTTCCAAAGGAGATCATTCTCTTCATTTCTCCCTAATACAACAAAACCAGTGGTATCTATTTTTAAAAATTCACCTTTAACATACATCCCGTTTTTATCAAAAGCGAACCCAGATTCCTTATTTTCCCCTGGTTTAAAAGAAACAATATTCGGATAAAAAACAATATGCGTACAAGCATCTTGATACACAACATAATCTTTGTTTACGATGTAAGTAGGATTTTCAACAAAATTGCATTCTCGTGCGCCATATTCTATTTTTAGAGCAGGATCTTCCAATGCTGGTATACTAGTATTTTGGCAGCTAAAGAATAATACAAAACTAATGGATATTAAAAATATTCTTATCATAGATCTTGGCTTAATGAATGGGGCATCACTATTTTTATCTGCTTTTAGAAGTAAAAAAACAAAATTTATTTCATTACAGTAACAATAAAATAAAAATCTTCTAAATAAATCTACTCCATAATCACATAGATAATTTAAAAGGTAAAAAGGTTGGGATAGAATGAAAAAAAAATTAAAAAAGATATTGATACTTAGCAATTTTCAACTTTTGACCCTTATACAAACCTCTCTAGAATTAAAATTCTAAATAATTATCCTACAAATTATTATAAGAATAAGCCAATTTTTTAAATCAATCATAAAATGGTTTGTCAATTGTTCAATAAGGCACTTAAAGAGATGAGGCTGTCTCAAAAGTAAAATCAAACCTGCGAAGATCGTTATATGATTTAAAATCTTCTCACAAAAGTTCGGCTTACTGTAACGTTCAAATTTATATATTAGCATTTTTTACATTTCAAATAATTAATGTAATATATACAAAATATAGCTTCCAACCTTTATAGAATCAAACACATCTAATAAAGAATTACAAACCAAAATATCATCCATCAAATGAGAGCACTATTTTTTATCTTTTTAGGCGTATTTTCAATTGCAAATAGCCAAAATAAAAAAAAGGATACCGCCATTATGGATCCTAATTTAAATATTCCTAAAGGTTATTAGATATAAATTAAAAGAAATTTCCGCAATCTGTGGTATGGGTTATTTTAGTGAACCTAATACAGAATACTACGATTATGACTTTTATAAAAAGGATAATCAGATATATTGTCAAAACAAATTAACAAATATTGATGCCCAAGGTTTTCAGCGTGTGGGACTAAATTATTATAAAAACAATAATAATGTCTATTATTACAGCGCAGATTTAGGGTTGCAGAAGATTCCGAATGTTGATCCAAATTCATTACGTATTTTAGGTTCTTTTTTAGCAGATAAAAACTTTTTGTATTTAAAGACCTTAAAAATAATTAGAAGTCAGAATTTGGAATTAATATTGGACAATATACAATATGAAGAACCTCCAGTCAAAAATACTACAGAACGTTTCTTTTCACCTTCAAATTATTACATATTAAAAAATAACAAAGGATATTGGGTAATAAAAAGTTCAACTACTACTATATCATATAATTTTCTAGGAAAAATGTATGATCCTAAATGGGAAAAAATTAGAGAAGAAAACAAATACATTACTGATAATGATATATATAATTCAGTAAATGTAGATACAAAACCGGACTACCCTGGTGGAATTGATGAATTTTATAAATTTGTACAAAAAGAATATCGCATACCGACCGAAGAAGGGCTTAAAGGTAAAGTATATACTACATTTGTAGTTGAAAAAAATGGCGTATTATCCGGAATAAGAATTCTTCGCGATATTGGATATGGAACTGGAGACGAACTTATAAGAGTTTTAAAACTGTGTAAAAAGTGGAATCCCGCAATAAAAAATGGGCAAAAAGTAAAGTGTTTATATTCTATTCCTTACACCGTACAACAATATTAATCACCTTTGAAATCATAGAAACATTCTCGATAGCTGTCGACATTGAAGCTTGAAAGGTATTACATTCGTGCCACAAAACCTAAATTGCATAAAGTAATTCATAGAGCCAAATAAAGACAATCCTGCCTTAACTTAAACAGTCTTTTAAAATCCTCCATAAATTTTGTAAATTTATATATCAGTTTAATACGATGAATCTATTGAATTTTTACAATTTTTGCATCAATCCTACTCAGAACATCCAAACCAAATTCATAACGCCAATGAAAGACAGACATTACATATAGAAAGCCAATTTCTTTAAATCATCCAAAAATAATGTTGTAATTTGTCCTGTCCCCGTCACAAACTTAAAATCCCATTTCTAACGAAATGGGATTTTTTTTGACCTTCTTATATCGATTTAATCAGTTAATACCTCTAAAAACAAATGGTTTGGTTGTCCTGTAGAGTTGACCTTACTGGATTCAAACCGCTCCTCAACACTGTAAAACATTAGACTTACAAATTTCTTATCTTTCTGTTAACAATAATTTTAGTTTTATGGAATTTGACAATGAAAATCTCGAATAAAAAATTACACCTCAAAAGACTCAAAAATGCTTTATAATGAAGGAATGGATATAACTTGTACTCTCAATTTTGCTTGAAATTCAGTAAGGCATTTTTATTTGTAATCTTTTATTATAATTTTACCCAACTATCACAAAGGACTAACCGCTAGTTAGAATTCAATAAAAAGTCAAAAAAACATGAAATCAATTCAATCAATCACTTTTATTTTATTATTTATAACACAATTGGGTTTTACGCAAAGTAAGAAAGAAAAATTAGAACAGCTTTTTGAATTTTACAATCAACAAAATCTATTTAACGGTTCTGTTTTTATTTCTGAAAAAGGAGAAACTTTACTAAATAAAGGTTATGGATTATCAAATGTCACTTTAAAAAAGGAAAATAACGCTAACAGTATTTTTCAAATATATTCCATTACAAAAACTTTTACAGCAACGGTAATTTTAAAATTAGTAGAAGAAAAAAAACTTTCATTACAGGATAAACTTTCAAAGTTCTATCCGGATTATCCTGATGCAAATACTATTTCAATTGAAAGTTTGCTAACCCATACCTCTGGAATTTATGAATATACTAGAGGCAATGATATGAAAGACCAAACAGAAAAATCATTTGTTGAATTTCAAAAAACTAAACCTTTGGATTTTCCTGCTGGAACTGATTGGAGTTATTCTAACTCAGGATATTATTTTCTAGGCTATATAATTGAAAAAGTTACTGGAATAAGTTACGAAAAAGCAGTTGAAAAATACATATTTAAACCATTGAAAATGAAGCAAAGTGGTTTTGCTTTTAAAAATCTGAAAAGTGAAAATAAAGCAACGGGGTATGAGATTTTTTCTGAAAAAGAACAAAAACCATCGATTGTTTATGATCCGCCTATGCCTTTTGCTGCTGGTGGAATATACTCAACTGTTGAAGATTTAAATAAATATTATAATGGACTAAAAAATTACAAGATTATCTCCAAAGAAAGTTTAGAAAAAGCATATACACCTTTCAAAAACAATTATGGCTATGGCTGGATTATAAGGCCGATGTTTAAAAAAATGACAGTTGGCCATAGTGGTTATGCAGCAGGTTTTTGCAGCAATTTTGTTCAAATTCCCGAAGATGATATCTGCATTATACTACTTACAAATACAGAAAGAGGTTTAGACACTGCCACTTATGCTATTATAAAAACTTTGTATAATTTATATAATAAAGATTATAAAATTCCAATTGTCGCCAACATGAGCTCAGAAACTTTAAAGCAATATCTGGGAACTTATCAAGTAGAAAACAATTTTGTAATTTACCTTACCCTTGAAAACAATAAATTAAAATTGCAAAGTGGAAATGGGCCCACAACTATTCTATTTCCTGTAAAAGAAAATTTGTTTTACGCTGAAGAATTAATGGGTGATGTAGTTTTTGAAAGAAACGAGACTTCACAAATAGAGTCATTAAATTTTCATGTAGGAAATCAACTAAAAAAAGCAAAAAAAATATTTCCTTCTTGGGGAATTGCAGGAAGTGCAACAGAAAATGGCTGGGAAGGTCCTGATGCAAAACTTGTTGAAACTGAAACAAAAGGAATTTGGACAATTAAAAATATGACTCTAAAAACAGGAGAGTTTAAATTTCGTTTTAATGACGATTGGACTTTAAATTTTGGAAAAGATACGAGCGACGGAATAATGCCAAAAGGAGATAATATAGAAATTTTAACAGGTGTTTATGATATTATTTTGGACATAACAGATTACGAAAAACCAAAATACAAAATTTTCAAGAAAAGTTAAAAAACAACCTACAACAGCTAAGGGATTCCTTGCCGTGAGTAGCACGAACATTAAACCTCTACGATACATACAAACCACTTCTTGATAAAACCTAAAATAATTATCTTACAAATTCACTTGAAACCAGGCTAATTTCTTTAAATCATTCATAAAATGGTTTGTAAATTGTTCAGTAAGGGTCACAAAAGCCAAATGGCGCCAATTTAAGACAATTGGCGCCATTTCTTTATTGTTTTTAATCAAGCTATTAACCTATCTAGTGTGCATTTTCTATAGAGAAATCAGAACTAAAAATAAAACCAAGCGGCCAATGCGATACCATGAATTGTGCAAGCGATACTTGCACAATTGAAAAATCAGTGCAAGGCTTAGAAAGGTTCTGCCGTATCTTCTATTTCAAAAAGAAAACCTCTGCTTTCAGGAGAATAACTTGTCGAATCAGCATTGAATTGCCAATGATTTTTTAATGCAACAATTGGGTTGGACTATCAGTTCTCAAAAGAAGAAACAGGGCGTCATAGCGGCCCTAGCCCCGATAGCAGTGAAAATCCTTTTGTGTCGGGGTTTGGCACAAAAGAATGAAACGTATAGCGGGAAGAGCTCCTAAAAAACATTTAAGCATGCCTACGCTAATTTAAATAGCATTTCAATAGCTCCAATCTTCGATTACTGCTTGCTGCTTAATCAGGCAAAAAAACAATTAACTCCAGTTTTTAATTTCCTATATCTATTTGGAAAGATTCAATTCGTTTTTAAAGAAACTTTCAATTTCAAAAAATAGATGGCAGCTATTCGGCATTAATGATTTTCCTTCGGTGTCAAGTAATAGAAATTCTGGAGCGTAATCAGTATAATAATTTTCTGCGACGGTCTTTTTACTGTTTGGAAGTCCTGACAAATTATACCAAGTCATTTTTTCTTCTTCAACTGCTTGTTTCCATTTTTGAAAATCAGTGTCAATACTTAAATAAACGATGCTGACTTTATCTCCATATCGCTGTTCTATATTTTTTGCAAATTTGACCTCATACCTGCACGACTCGCAATCACTTGACCAGAAAACAACTAGAACGTATTTTTTGCCATTTAAAACCGATTTAAAATCATATGCAACCCCATTCACATCAAACCAATTAAAGCTTGTTGCAAATTCACCTTTTTGCAGCATTTTTATTTTACTTAGGTATTTTTTTATGGCAGCATAACTTTTCGAATGTTTCAATTCATCAGAAAATAATTCGATCATGCTAGCGATATCATCCGTTTGCAAACTTCCTCTTTGAAAATAAACGGCCTGCAATACACTGTAACTATCAGGATGTTTTTTAATAAAATCTTTATTTACATAGTGATAATTTAAATCATGTATATTCAACCAACTGTACAACTTGTGCTCTTTCAAACCTATAGAGGAAACTTGAACATAAGGCATTCCAAGCCACTCGGGATAGGTACAACTGAGTTTTATATCCTCGTTTCCAACTAAAAACTCTCCATCATAGCCATACTCCTCAGAAAGCGCTGCGTCTTTGACTGCAAGATCAGTTATTTCTTCATTATTTTTTAACAGCACAATAGTTGTCATTCTTGTTTCCGGTACAGAAAAATGATACTCAAATTTCCCTCCTATAGCCTTTATGGTATCAATTGTCTCGACAGAATCTCCAAATTCTGCATAGCCTGTCATTTTTATTACGACATGATCAAAATAATTTTTAATTGGGGAAAGATCGGCCGTTATTTTTCCCTCTCTCTTTGCAAACGACTTAAAAGAAAAAAAAGGCAATATTAAAATTAGTATTACTATATTTTTAATTTTCATAATATATTTATTGTGACAAAGTGTTAATTCAAAAACTAAAAGATTCGTAAATTTCTTACTTAATAAGTTATTAATTTACAATTTGAGCTATAATTAGCGATTCCATCTTTCCGCCAGTTAAAATGAGGAACTATATCTTTGTCCGTTTGAATACATTTAAGGTTGGGATTAAAATAGGCATGAAAATTCAGGTTTTGATTGTTTCCATTACTAATATTCAAACTCGTAAGTGAATTTGAGTTGCAATAGAGCGCATATATTTTCGGGTTTTGCGAAATATCCAAACTAACCAACTGATTGTTCGAACAAGTCAAACTGAGCAATAATGGATTTTGGCTTACATCAAGGGCAACCAACTTGTTGCTATAACAAACCAACTCGTTTAATGGCGCGTTGGCTACATTTAATTTAACTAGCTGATTTTTATAGCAGCTCAAGTACGTTAAATTTATATTTTTTGAGACATCAAGAGAGTTCAGTTTATTTTCGTCTAAATACGCTTTATTCAAAGCAATATTTTTGCTTAAATCCAAGTTGGTCAATGGCGTATTCATACAAACTAAATAACTCAAATAAATATTATGTGTTAGATCTAACTTGTTCAATGGATTATTACTACAAGAAAAATTCGACAAATAAAGATTTGCCGAAAGATCTATATCTGTTATTTGATTTTCAGAACATCCGAATGACATCAAATTAATATTATGTGATAAATCTAATGCCTTTAACTGATTGGTATTGCAGTAAAAATTAGCTAAAACTATATTTCTGCTTATATCTAAGGAAGTTAATTTATTTTTTCCGCATCGCAATTCACGCAAACTTATATTTTTAGAAACATCTAGTTCATCTAATTGATTTCTATCACAACTTAAAGATGTCAATTTCACACTTTGCTTTAAATCTAATGCGGTTATCCTGTTATTTGAACAATTCAAAGATATCAGAGCTTCATTTCTGCTAATATTCAATATGGTTAATTTATTTTCTTCACAATTCAAAGTGGTTAATGCCAAATTATCAGATAAATCCAACTTGGTTAGCTTATTTTCTAAACAAATCAGTTTTCTTAATGAAACAAAATCATTTATACCGGTTAAATCTTTTATATCACGATTTCTAAGATGAAGTTCCGTTACTTTTGCAATATCAGCAGTAAGAACTTTTCCGTCTGGTACACCATGATCATAACCAGAATCCCTTAAAGCATTTTCAAAATTAATATCAGGAATTAATGTGTATTTATTTGCGTCTTGAGCTAAGATTGTATGGAAAAAAGGCAAAATAATAAATGAGAATACAGTAAAATAAATTCGCTGTTTTTTATTTTTTTTTGATGAATAGCTATTTGTAATCAACACCCTCTATTTTTTAATTAGTTCTTTTTGTTTTACATCCTTTATTTCTTTTTTACTAAACTTAATAAATAAGAAATCCTATCCGTATAATATTTGGCATTTTTTTGATAAAAGATTCTGGCATCGGGTTTTAAAGCAGAATCATTATCCCACACAAATTTACCAGGATGCTTCACTTGAAACTCCTTCATGGTCTTTGCAAAATAATAATATGTTGTCTCTTTCCATTCCGCTTGTTTTTTTTCAAATGCTGCTCTTTCTTCTTCAGTTCTATTTCCATAAACAATTTCTAAAACAGCATTAAAAACTTCTGTTTCCCAGAACTGAAGTTCATGATAGTATTCTTTTCTGCAATTTAACTCTTCCTTGCTATTGGCTTTAATGCATTCATTAAGTTCTTTTTCAGCGGTTGGCAAAGGATCCGTAATATTTTGGCTAAAACAAGTTGTTAATGTTAAAATAAAAAATAAAATAAATTTCGAAGTCATTATTACAGTCAGTTTTTTTTACAAATTTTGGTTTTGCAATTATAATAAAAACGAAGTTAGGAATTTTATCAACTGACAAAGAATCACTAATTGCTTTTTCTCTTAAATTAAGTCTACTGAGATAATTGTAACCATTTGTTTTTTTGCCCAATTATACTTGATTTCTTTTTGCTATAAATTTTCCATGTGTCTATTTTTAAATAAACAATTATCTTAAAATATTTATCTACGAATTATTTTGGAATTAAATAGATTTTTACATCAATCCCCAACAGGACATCTAAACCAAATTTACATAGCCAATGGAAGACAGACACTACATATAGAAAGCTAATTTCTTTAAATCATCCAAAAATGATGTTGTAATTTGTCCTGTCCCCGTCACTCAGCCAGATGGCGCCAATTGAAGACAATTGGCGCCATTTTTTTATTTATGCTATTAAACACGCTAACTTTGAGTCATTTTTGCTATCATTTTGTTTCTTTAAAATAATAGCAAAATTGCTTGAGTGTATATATTTATATAAAAAGCAGCACAGATAGTTGATTTACCATTCGATAACTTAACAGGATTCGAACACCAATAATGAAGAAAAAAATTAATTTTGTTACCGGTTATTACTCCTTAAAAAACGAATAAAAGTAAAGAGACTTAGAAAAAATCTTAAGTTATGCTAAACATTGACTCAATTTGGAATTCATATTTCAATTTTTAATCAATAAGGATCTAAGGGATTTCCCTGCAAACTTCATTTTTCAAGAAACATTTAAAATGATTCTCTGCTTTCTTCCTTTTAAAGAACGGATCGTGTAAAAGTTTTAATCCATCACTCTGAACTTTCAAAGCTTCTGCAAAATTCCCTTGAAGAGCATAAAGGCATGCTTTTGCATCGTAAAAATTTAAGTTCTTTTCCAGAGAAATCGCTTTATCAATGTAGACCATCATTTTTTTATCTTTGAAACTATCATCCAGCTCTGGACTCATTATATGAAGCCATACATAATTATTAAGGGTCGAAGGTCTATCGCCATCAAGTTCTATCGACAACTCATAAAACTCTTTCGCACGGTTCAAATCCACTGGATTCCTAAAATGGAAATTCATACCGATCAAAAACAGATAATACCCTAAAATATTATTTTCCTGAAAGTTAAAAAGATAATGACTCCTGTTACTGTCTGTCAGCTTATAGTAACATTCCATCTTATTTTCAGCATACACTTTACCGTCATTTCCATTCCAGACAATATACCCTCCATCCGCAAATAACCATCTAATGTAATTATGACTTGGAATCTCAACCATTTTCAACGGAAGTCCCGCCATCTGCCCTATTCCAATGTAAATTTCACAATAGAGGTCACAATCAATAAATCTGCATAATTTTTCCTTTCTGTTAAGCCAATATTTCTCTCTATATTCATTTTGCCTCAGACCGGCACTTTCAAAACTAAACTGCTCTCTCATAGCACCAGTCAAAAAGTCAAAATTCCTTTTCTGACCTGTCTTGAAAAGAAAATTTTCTTCTGTCAATGTACTGTCGATAATTTTAAGTATGCTGACAGCTACCAGAGAATCTGCATTTTTTATTTCATGATATGAAAATTTGCCTTTTATCCTCTCTATTGCTTTATTAAACATTTTTTTATAGGAATCTATTTCAATGCTGTTATTTCCATAAAAAACAGTGTCCATCTTGAGCAGTTTATAAGTAGTTGTAGATTCAAAACTTACTTCATTTCCTGCCATATTATTTGCTCCAGTACTCTTGACACTGGCAAACATAAAAAGGAAAAATATAAAAGGAAATTTTAGCACTTTCATTAATCTATTTTTTCAAATATAGTCACTTTCACAATAAGTAAAAAATATCATATAGCTTATAGAGGTGCTTCGTAGCATTTTTTTTTCTTTTTTTTTATAAAATTGTCTCCATTTTTCAAAATGAGGAATCACGTAAATTAACATATTTCTTACATTTAAATCATTTTAACAAGTGTTTAATTGACATTTAATTTTAAAAAAAATAATAAAAAGACATCTAAATACATAATTTATCAAAAATTAAAGCATTAATAAAAATAATAGTCCAATATTATAGATTTGTCCTACAATTAACTTAAAAAAAAACAAAATTGAAATTTAAATACTTTTCAGTGCCAGCTGTAAAACTGTTTTTAACCATCTTTCTGTTAAACATTTTTTTATCAGCACTTGTCACTTCTGATTTTTTTTATTCTCCGATAAGTTGGCCATATTACACATTTACAATCTTTTCTCTTTCATTTGTTATAATCGGCATTTTATGTAAATCGCCTTTAAATTCTGCATTAACCCCTACAAATACTTTGTTTGGAATTTGGTGTTGTTATGTTCTGTTACGTTTTTCAGACAAATCCGCAACTGCCTTAATTTCAATCCAAATGATAACGTTATATCTTCTGCTGGTTATTATCAGCAATCTGCTTAGAAGAAAAATGATTGATATAAATCTATTGATGTATGGAATAGTATTTATTACAGCATTAGAGTCAATTTATTGTATACTCCAATACTTCGGATTCGCAGATAGCAAAAACATTTTTTACAAAGTTACAGGAACGTGGAATAATCCTAATGTCACCGCTATGTTTCTTTCTTTGACGTTGCCGGTGCATATGTTTCTGCTTCGCCGCAGTTTTAAAAGTCTAATAATTTTAAATATCGTATTTGTTGTTATTGTCTTAATGATGCTGAAATGCCGGACTTCTTTGATTGGTTTTTTATTTTCAATATTAATATACTTCTTCTTAGAATTCCGTCTAATCAACTGGATTAGAGACAAAAAAAACAAAAATTCTTACAGGGCATTAATTGTTATTGCCCTGCTAATATTAGCTCCGTTATTTTCTAGTTTATACAACGCCAAAAAAGAGTCCGCCGATGGAAGAAAATTCATTTGGGGTGTATCCATTAAGATGGCATCTGAAAAACCCTATACAGGATATGGATACGGCTTATTTGAAAAGGAATATAATTTATTTCAGTCAGATTATATAAGGAAAGGATACGCATCAATTGCGGAAATTCAAAACGCAGGACCTGTAATAATGCCTCACAATGAGCTAATCCAAAATTGGGTCGAAGGAGGCATTATAGGGCTATTTCTTGTTTGTTCATTTTTCACCTCACTGTTTTTAAAAATTAAAAATAATAAGAAAGATGCTGAAAATTCTGTCTCACCACAGACATCAAGATCATCTGATAAAAACATTATAAATGTCGCTTATGCAGGCGTGGGCTCTTTTATTGCAATGTCAATGGTCAATTCTACACTTCAGATTATTCCATTGGTTTTTATGCTTATTTTATATGCAGCTATGATTTCAAGTGTGCAGCAGCCTATCAAAATCCTTTTTCTGCATGCATATCCCAAAACAAATCGAATAACTTCTGTATTTTATAGGACCGTACTGACTTTGCCGTGTATTTATCTAATGTATTTTATTGCATCGGCAGCATGTTCTGACAGGCTAAATAAAAAATCAGCCATGCTGAGAAATGCGGGAAATTACCAGAAAGCTCTAGAAATTATGCCCGCATTAGAAAACAAAATCTCCTTTCAAAGCGATTATTGGGAAAATTACGGCCGGATTTATCTCGATATGGGCCAGTATTCGAAAGCCGTTATTTGCTTTGAAAAAGCAAAAAAAGCCACTTCCCTTCCCGAAGTATATTCATACAGCGGCATATGTTATGAAAGAATGAATAAATATCCTCAAGCTATAAAAGAATATGAAATACTGACCTCTTTAGACCCATCTAGATTCATTTATAAAATGGCATTACTGCAGATGTATCTAAAAAACAGAAACACCGAAAAGGCTTTGAGTCTGGCATCGGAAATCATTCATACCAAGCCTAAGATACCTTCAGATAAAGTAAACAGCTATAAAAAGATGTGCTATAATCTACTAAAAATTGCCAGCCAGCAGAAAGAGAAAATACTGTTCTAGTTTACAGTTCATATCATAATCTCAACTAACTACCAAAGTAACCATGTTTAAAACAGCATTGAAATTAATTTTCTTATTTACATTTATTTCTTCATCTGCCCAGTATTCTCCCCAACTGGAAATAGCTTTAAAAAAAGCGGGAAACAACAGGTCAGAACTTGAAAAGGCGCTGAAACATTTTTCGGGCAAAAACAACGAGCTTAAATTTAAAGCGATGGATTTCCTAATAACCAATATGGATATTCACCACACATCAGATTATTACTGGGAAAACAGCTCTGGACAAAAAATAGCATACAGCGAACTGGAATATACTGATTTTGAACAGGCTAAAGAGGCTTTTATTAGACTGAAAGAACAGAATCCAGGCATAAAACCTGTACCCGTCATCTTAAAGGACATCGAAACCATTACGGCAGATTTTCTTATAAAAAATTTAGAAAAAGCATTCAAATCATGGCAGGATACGCCATTGAAAAACATTTCCTTTAATGACTTTTGTGAATATATACTCCCTTATCGCATAGATGTGGAACCTATTCAGGAATGGCGAAGCTCCTATTCTGAAAAATTTAAGTGGATCGATAAAGAAATATCATCTAAAGGATTCAGTGAGGTACTGCCTTACGTAAAGGATGACTATGATAAATGGTTTACCAACACATGGGGCGAACAAAGAAAAGAGCCATTGCCAAGACTTAGTGCATTACAGCTCCTGCAGAGAAAACAGGGTCCTTGTCCTGACATAGCTGATTTGGGTGTATTTATAATGCGTTCCCAAGGCATACCCGCCACAGTAAATGTTATCCCCTTTTGGGCTACATCAACCGGAGGGCACTTCATGAATACCTTCTTCGGGGATCAGATGAAAGAGAATTACTGCGATTACGGTGCGAAAAGTTTTGAAGAAAAACTGCAGAGAGAACCTGCAAAAGTACTTCGAAAAACTTATTCTAAGAATCCGAATACACTTGCTTCCTTTGAAGACATCAGGAAAATTCCGCCGGGAATACTGCAGCAGCAAAACTATATTGATGTAACTAAAGATTTTTGGGATACTAGAGATGTCAGCTGTTCTCTCTATCAGACTTATAACAAGTCAAAAATTGTATACGCCACAACATTTAATGGGCTAATTTGGCAGCCTTTCTGGTGGGGAACCATCATAAATAATGAAACCGTATTTACCTCTATTTGTAAAGAAACAGTTATCATACCCCAATACTTCATTAATGGAAAATTAGTTCCTGCAGGCCCACCAGTAGTTGTTGGTTCAAATGATAATAAGATATTGGTTCCTGATCTTAACGAGAGGAGAGATATTGTTTTAGCAGAAAAGGAGAAATATTTAAAGTTTAAACTAGGGGTTTCATACAGATTATTTTACTGGCAGGACGGGTGGAAAATAGCAGGAATTCAGAATGTCTCCACTGCTGTATCAGAATTAAAATTTGAAAAAGTTCCAAAAAATGCCTTACTGCTTTTGGTGGCGAGTGATACCAAACAGCTGGAAAGACCTTTTACAGTTGGAGATGACGGCAGCAGGACCTGGTATTAAAATAATCTAAGAATCCGCATTTTTTTACCTAAAAATGTAATCGATTACAAAAAATAAACATACATACAAAACTATCTCAAAATGAAAAACAAAACTTTACCAGCCATAATGCTTGGGCTGTTGACTTGTCCGGTGTTCCTTACCGCACAAATTAACGATAAAGCAATTAGAAACCTTCCTGCCCATATAGTTTGGAAGGTGCAGCAGATTTCAACTCTAGTCAACCTAAGTGAAGAGCAGCAATCAAGACTGGGGCGAAGCTTTTTTATAAAAGACAGTCTGGCAAATAAAAGTCTCGCCAGCGGAGAGTCCCTTTCCAAGCTTGCTGGCTTCTATAATGACGACAGCCAAACGCTTAAAACAACACTAACGCCATATCAATACGATTGCTATGAGTTTGAAAACAACAACAGTGACCGTTTTCTGACCGCATTAAAATTTGCGGCAGATTTACAGCTTAACCCTGATCAGATAAATAAAATCCGAAAGCAAAAAGATGTACAGCCTACTGAGAAACTTACCGATAAAAAAGAAATTATTGCTTTTTATAACAGCAAACTCAGCAGCATACTCACTAAAGAACAGTACGTTTCCTTACTGCAGATCACTTACAGAGATAAATCGAAAACAGATGCCAAAAAAGACTGGGAGAGAATAAAACAGCTTAATCTCATTACAGATAAAAACAATGGTGTTCAGTATGCTGAACTGGAAAAATACCATCTGCTTAAAAACAGCTATCTAGATGCAGATTCCGAACAATATGACAAAAAGAAACTTGCATTTGAGACTGAAAAAATTGCTCTTCAGGAACCGCCTCTTTTAATAAGAGCCAATATATTATCAGCAGGTGAATATAAAAACAATACCTATTCTACAATTATAAAATATGAAAGAGATATAAAGCTTACCTCTTCACAAACTGATTCCATATTGTCAAAGTATAAGCAGTTAGTGGCTCTAAGATTTGAAAATGAAGAAAGGGATCTTACCAGTAAACTGCCAATTAAAGAACCTTCAGAGTATGAAAATGTTATAAAGATTTTAACTACGGAACAAATTGACATCTGGCTGGCAAGTAAAAATAAGAACCAGTCATTAAAAGTTGCTCAAAAAAATTGGAAAAAATTGGAAATGGAAGGACTAATAAAAGGTCTCAATCAGGATGCTGTGGTAAAAGAATTTGCAGCATACCAACTTCAATTTTTAATTGCTGATGAGAAAGCAAGAATGTATAATACATCAGAATACTCATTTTACCGAAGAGATATAGAACAGAAAAAACCAGAACTTCTAAAGAAATTGGATTTAATCGCTCGAAACAAATCGAAAGGAATTGCCACAAAAAATGAGCTCACCTGGTAAAGCACGAATTATCTAACCTTAAATACAAACCATGAAAAAAATTACTAGACAAGCACTTACGCTGCTTCTGTGCGGTATCAGCCCCTTCTTATGCCATGGGCAGGAATCAATTACCGACAAGAACGCTCTATACAGGGCTGAAAAACAGCTTATTGCAGGAAGCCTAGGTTATAATCCGCGTGCAGCAGTAGCAACCTACACTGACCTTGCTTCAAAAGGCAATCCTCGAGCCATGAATGGACTCGGACTAATTTACTTTAAGGGCATAGCAACCCCTGTAGATGAAACAGAGGGTATTAAATGGCTCGAGAAGGCGGGAGAAAGCGGATATGCAAAATCCTGGTACAATTTAGCCCTTCTTTATAAGGATGGCGTGGGAAAAGCAAAAGATATAAATAAAGCTGTTTCCTATTTTGAAAAAGCGGCTAAGGCAGGCTATAAAGAAGCCTGGCAGAAATGGGCGGAAATTTACAAAGATGGGATAGATGTTCCCCAGGACTACGCAGCAGCTTTAGATATCTTCAGACAAGGCAGCGAGCATGGTAACGTGCACTGTATTTACGCTCAGGGATACTTATACTACAAGGGATTCGGCTCTCAGCAGAATTATTCCAAAGCATTACAGCTTTTTGAAACCGCTTCACAGAAAGGCAATAAATTCGCTATGTATATGCTTGGGCTGTGCTATAGAAATGGATATGGAACAGCCATAGATACGGAAAAAGCAAAATTCTGGCTAACCAAATCTGCTTCGCTGGGAGTAAAATCATCAGATCGTGAATTATCTGAATCGATTCCGGAAAATGCAGAACCAAATCAAGCCAAAACATTGTCAAAACCATTTGATGAAGTAACAGATCTCAGCAATAATGAAGCTCCCAAGACTTTCATGAAAGTCAAGCAGCTTCCCTTAAGCAATAGTTTAACTGGAAATTACTCAGGAAGTCTGGTTCGTTACGACTGGAGCGGACAAAACATCATTACTACTATTCCGTTAGAGCTAAACTTTGTGCAGAATGGAAAAAAAATTACTGGTTTGTTAAAAGAAAAAACAGGTCAAAACGTAAAGTTAAAAGGAGAGATCCAGAATAATAAAGTTTTGTTTGAAGATTCTAATATAGAACTTGTGGACTATTATCATAAAGGCTCTCCTACTTCATATGAAATAAAAGAAGCTCAAATCCAGCTTATCCAAACAGACGACGTCTTATTTCTTGCAGGAAACATTCAGCTTTATGACAGCAAAAGACATGAAAATGAGAAACCCATGTTTCTAATAATGCAAAAAAGCGAAACGGTTAAGCCCACAAAAGAAAGCCTTTCATCAGTTGTTATATTTCCAAATCCCATTTCAAGTGAGTTTAATATAAGCTTTGACCTGGATACCATAATGGATGTCAGCGTAGAGATTTACAGCATGAATGGTGTGAGTTTATACAACAGAGAGTGGAAACAGATGGCAGCCGGACACCAGAGCAAGACAATTTCGCTCAATCTGCCTGCAGGTTACTATCCTTTAAAACTAAAATATAACAACGAAGTAAAAACTACAATTTTAATTAAACAGTAAACAGATGAAAAATAGACTTATTTTAATAGTGTTCACTTTTTTGTGTTTGTTCACCGGGCAGATCACTTTTGGGCAGGACTATAACGGAGGAAACGGGGGCACGAATTTTGACGATCCAAATTACATGTGGAATTTGGGCTGGTTACAAAATGTTTGCGTGGGATCTGGATGCAATCAGCTGAATAATGTTGATGTTACTAATGACTATCATTACCTGCGTTCTATATTAGAGCAATGGGAAATTTACAGAATTGAACCCTCTTCTGGTGGTGGTGCAGGAGATGTTGAGGAACTTATGAGAAAAATACAAGAAGATGAACGGCTATTTTTATGGTTTAAAGATGAGGATACAGATGCTTTTGATTCCGCTATAGCGATTACCGAAGAAAATGAGCCTCCTGGCGAGCACTGGTATTTAGGTACTTCAATGGGTCGAGATTGTGATGATACATATTACAACTTACAAAATCAATGCAGTCCTGGTTTTATAATTACTGACGGTAATAACCCAAATAGAGTTGCTACTGATGGACAAGCATTGGTCATGGTCAAAAAGGACTCTGATAGAACAGCAGAGATATCTCTTAAATTAGACAATTACACACCAGCGATTGGATCAAATTATCCCATATGGTCTGGAACAGGCATTACAGGTAATGGAATTTCAGCTTCTTACGCAGGAAATTCTACTTCTAATTTTAACATGAAAATTACCCAGGAATTATCTACAAATGGCAAGATTGAGATCATAAATGAAAATAAGACTAATTTTTCAGCTCAAATTAATGGGATAAAAGACAAGATTAATGACTTAGCTGATAATTTTAAAAGTTTTGTTGAAGCAAAGGGAAATAAAGTTACTGAGGGGCAAAAATTTTTGGATTTTACCGGGACTATTGAAAGATGGAACGTTGACATGTTGAATGATGGGACCAGAAGCGGAAAGGCAACTTCTCTAGATTTAAAAGGAACATACACTATGACCATGCCAAAAATCAAAATCCCTATCTATGAAAGTGGCGTGGCTCATTTATATGCTACAATTGATTTAGGCACAGCTACAGGTTCAGCAAATATAAAAGGGATCTTTGATGATTCAACGGAAGCTACTGCAGAATTCGAAGGCGGTTTTGAATTAGGCTTTACCGCATTTTCAGGAGGAGTTTCAGCAGTAATTGGTGATGAAGAAAAACTTTGTGCAGCAGCTACAGGAACTGTCAACATTGGATATTTTAAAGTTGGCGGAACTTTAATGGCAAATAATCTGGGAAGAGTGATACTTTTAACTCCGCGTCTCAAAATTGGAGAAGTTGGCGCAGATTACAGCCTGTCAGTAAAAGTCAACATTGGAACTCTAGAGGAAAAATGTGAAATTATTGCTGGAAGCTTTCCTATATGGAACGAACAGGATATTCCATACAGTCCATGGATAATTTATAGTGCCGATTAATTAACAAAATATAAAATAAATATAATTATGAAATTCAAATATTCAATTCTGTTAAAATTATTCTTTTTTCTGCCATTAGTTTTATGTGCACAAAATCAGAATAATAAAAAAACTAAAACTTATGAAAAATTAGAGCATTTAACAATAGATAAAATCATTTATTACCAGACACCTTATTACATATATGCTCATAAACCAGTAGAAACAGATTACAAGCCTTCATGGTACTGGGGATATTGCGCAAAAAATTATCCTCCCGCATTTAAAGACTATGCTAAGGAAGCAAACTCATTCATTCTTCCTCCTAAATCTTTCTCTGAAAAACAGCTGAAAGATTATGAGGCCAAATTTAAAAGCATCAAGCCTCAAGACTACCCCAGTCCTAATGTTTATTGTTATTCTGAAATATATTTTACATATAAAAAGACAAAAAAACAATATCTGATGGTATTGTCTTATGAATTGGAAAAGGAAATTCCGAATATGCAGTTAAACAAAGTGGACACACTCAAATTTAAAATCCCTAAAGATCAGAGAATGAAATCGACTAAGAATAGCAATGATGCATATGCTTCGTTGTATGATGCCCCTACTCATATTAATTATTACGTTTTGGATTCAGATGGAATTTATAAAGAAGGTGATAATGGTGAAATTTACTTAAATATAATAAAAGACGGAAATTCTAATTTTGAGCTTGCAGGGAATAGATTCGATCATTTATTAAGAACACTAAAAAAATCATCCAGCTATATTCGCAGCTATATAACAGATGGAACTCGTTACTTTGAAACTGATAAACCTAAAGGTAATGGTGTAACGGTCATTGGCAGTAAAAGAAAAAAGCCTTAACTTAAAATCCACTTATAACTTTTTTAACAAAAACTCTTCATTGGAAGAGTTTTTGTTAATTAAAAAATACGAAAAGAAATAATAGAAATAAATCATTTTTTTAGCTCCAGTTGAACAACAATCAAATAATTCATAGAGCCAAATAAAGACAATCTTGCCTTAACTTAAAATATTCTTTTAAAATCCTCCCTAAATTTTTTAAATTTATATATCAGTTTAATGCGATGAATCTCTTGAGTTTTTACAATTTTTGCATCAATCCTACTCAGGACATCCAAACCAAATATACAAAGCCAATAGAAGACAGACACTACATATGGAAAGCCAATTTCCTCAAATCATCCAAAAATGATGTTGAAATTTGTCCTGTCCCCGTCACTTTTAAAAACATTAAAACGTATGTTTCAGCGTTTTTTTATACCCTATTTTTGCACACTCAAATCTTTATCTAAAAAAAATTAAGCATGTCATTGAGATGGCCACCCCAGAATTTAAACCACTATGACACGCAGTATATAGGTAGATCCAAGTAATATAATTGCAATATTTTTAGAGTCTTAAAAAAATCATCAGCCTTCAAACAACCAACACCCTGAAAATAAGAGCAAAAAAGTTTTGTCTATTAAATTCATTATCGTAATATTGCAATATAAATATAAAGCGATGGGAGCAACAAAAACAGATCATTTTACAGAAAGCCAGAATGAGCTGGCTATTTTAGCTAAAGCGTTAGGACATCCTGCGCGTATTGCTATTATGGAATATTTATTAAAAGTGGATGCCTGCATCTGCGGAGATATTGTAAACGAACTTCCTCTTTCACAGCCGACAGTTTCCCAACATTTGAAAGAATTAAAAAATGCCGGCCTCATTAAAGGAAGTATTGAAGGAAATTCAATCTGCTATTGTATCAATGAACCAGGACTCGAAAAGATAAAAGGATTTTTTGAGCATATATCAAATCATTTAGCAAAAAAGAGAAATGAATGCTGTTAATTTTAGACATATGGAAATCAGAAAACTTTCAAGCAAAGATTGGGATCAGGTAAAATTAATCTACCAAAAAGGAATCGACACTGGCAACGCCACTTTTCAAACTAGTGCCCCAACATGGGAAGACTGGGACCAGTCGCACCTTACTTCTTGCCGAATTGTGATGGAAGAATACGGCAAAGTAATTGGATGGGCCGCCCTCACTCCCGTTTCTTCCCGTTGCGTATATGCAGGGGTGGCAGAAGTAAGCGTATATGTTGATTCTGTGCATTCAGGAAAAGGAATTGGCCTTGCTCTTTTAAATGAACTTGTAAATCAAAGTGAAGAAGAAGGCATCTGGACACTTCAGGCAGGAATATTTCCAGAGAATATAGCAAGCCTACGCATCCATGAAAAAGCTGGTTTCAGGATACTTGGAATAAGGGAAAAAATCGGAAAACAGAATGGTATCTGGAGAGATACTGCGCTTCTTGAAAGAAGAAGCTCTGCTATTATTTAATAAAAATATAGTTTAACTAAATATAAAAAATCATGAAACTTTCAGAAATTAAAGAAGTGCTTAAAACAGTTGAAGCTGTAAATTTTGAACTGCCTGACGGCACATTTGTACCAGAATATTTTCACGTAACTGAAGTAGGTTTAGTTACCAAAAATTTCATTGATTGCGGAGGAACGGTTAGAAAAGAAACTGTGGTAAACTTTCAGCTTTGGGATGCCAACGACTACGAACACAGGCTTAAACCACAGAAACTAATTCACATAATCGAACTTTCAGAAAAAGTGCTTGGAATTGAGGATCATGAAATTGAAGTGGAATACCAAAACACAACTATTGGTAAATACGATTTAGATTTTGATGGAAAAAACTTCACTTTACTTAATAAGCAGACAGCTTGCCTTGCTCAAGAACAGTGCGGCATTCCGTCAGAAAAACCTAAAGTGAAATTATCTCAGCTAAATTCTGACAACGGTTCTTCATGCACTCCGGGCGGAGGATGCTGCTAATACGACTATTTATGGGTAGAAAAGAACATTGGGAAAACGTTTTTTCCACTAAGAAAGAAAATGAAGTAAGCTGGTATCAAATAAATCCTGAAACATCGATAAAAGCTATTCTAAAAAGTAATTTGCCAAAAAATGCTAAAATTATTGATATTGGAGGTGGTGACAGCTACCTGATAGATAAATTGATTGATTTAGGATATACTAATCTTTATCTTTTGGATATTTCTGAAAAGGCCATCGATCGAATCAAAAATCGTTTGAATGAGAAATCTCGCTATGTAACATTTATTGTTTCAGACATTTTAGAGTTTACTACTGATGAGTCATTTGATTTTTGGCACGACCGAGCTTCATTTCACTTCTTAACTTCAATAGAGGAAATAGAAAAATACAAGGCAATTGCTGAAAAATATACAAATGCAAATGCCAATCTTTTTATGGGAACTTTTTCAGAATCTGGCCCTTTAAAATGCAGTGGGCTCGAAATAACACAATATTCTGAATCAAAACTAGACAAGGTTTTTTCTGATGCTTTTCGTAAAATGGAATGTTTTACAGAAAATCATCAAACTCCTTTTGAAACAGTACAGAACTTTATTTTTTGTCATTTTAAAAAGAAATAATAATGTATCCAGATTTAACAAAAACTATAGAATCTTTGCCTTTTGCGTTCTTGTCTGAAGACAGAAAACAAATATTGCAACCACTAATTGAATTTATTCAAGCCAAAACAACCAATCAACAGGAAGTAAGACTTAATTTGATTTGTACCCATAATTCTAGAAGAAGCCACCTCTCGCAGGTTTGGGCGCAGACCGCGGCGTCCTACTACGACATCAAAAATGTTGCATGCTATTCAGGAGGAACTGAAGCCACAGCTTTGTTCCCAATGGTCGCTGAAACTTTAAAAAACTCAGGATTTAGAATCAAAACTCTTTCAGTAGGATCGAATCCTGTTTATGCAATAAAATATTCCGCAAATGAACTTCCTGTAATCGGTTTTTCTAAAACCTATGATGATGATTTCAATCCTGAAAACGGATTTGCAGCTATAATGACCTGCTCACAGGCCGACGGCGGATGCCCTTTTATAGCAGGCGCCGAGAAAAGAATCCCGATTACTTTTGAAGATCCTAAAATTTCTGATGGAACCCCTCTGCAAAAAGAGACCTATCTGGAACGTAGCCTCCAGATAGCAACCGAAATGTTTTATGTGTTTTCACAAATAAAAAATTAAAATGTCAGCAAATAACTGTGCACCAGCTGTCGAGCGCAAAAAACTAAGTTTCCTTGACCGCTTCTTAACCCTGTGGATTTTCCTTGCTATGGCAATAGGCGTGGCAATAGGGTACTTTATTCCTTCAAGCGGAGATTTCATCAATTCTTTTTCAAGTGGAACAACAAACATTCCATTGGCAATAGGACTTATCCTGATGATGTACCCGCCACTGGCAAAAGTAAAATATGAGCAGATGGGACAGGTTTTCAAAAACACTAAAGTCTTGGGTGCTTCTTTATTTCTTAACTGGATTGTTGGTCCTGTCTTAATGTTTTTATTGTCACTCCTGTTTTTGAACGGATATCCTGAATACATGATCGGGGTGATTCTGATCGGTCTAGCACGCTGTATCGCAATGGTTGTGGTATGGAACGATCTGGCAGACGGAAACCGTGAGTATGCCGCAGGACTTATTGCGCTTAACAGTATTTTCCAGGTGCTGCTTTACAGCGTATATGCTTATATCTTTATAACCATTCTCCCTCCCTACTTTGGATATGTTGGATTTGAGGTGAACATCAGCATTGCTCAGATTGCAGAGAGTGTAGGTATCTATTTAGGGATTCCTTTTGCCTTGGGAATCATAAGCCGTTATACTTTGATAGCTTTAAAAGGTTCTGAATGGTTTGAGAGTAAGTATGTACCATTTATCTCGCCAATTACACTTATTTCATTGCTCTTTACAATTATTGTAATGTTCAGTCTGAAAGGAGAACTTATTGTTCAGATCCCTATGGATGTTGTGCGTATTGCAATACCTCTTGTGATTTATTTTACTTTGATGTTTGTCATCAGCTTTTTTACCGGAAAATATTTTGGAGCCGACTATTCAAAAGCCACCTCTATTGCTTTTACAGCAACCGGGAATAATTTTGAACTTGCCATTGCTGTGGCGATCGGCGTATTTGGAATAAACAGCGGTCAGGCTTTTGCAGGGGTTATAGGGCCTTTGGTCGAGGTGCCGGCTCTTATTGCATTGGTTAATCTTGCCTTCTGGTTCAGAAAAAGATTCTATTCAAACTAAGCTTCTAGTATTTAAATCAATTAAAAAAAGTGGAAATGGAAAATTTTAAATTATTTTTGAAGAGCATTGCCCCTGTAAACAGATTTTGATAATAAAGAAAGTCTCGACAGCTGTTTAATAAAATTCAGTGAACGATTACCAGAAGATTATCGCAATATTATTATGGATAACGAAATACATGGGATTATACAAATTATAATTTTTATTACGTTGCGTTATATCGTCTATTATACGCAAATGAATTATTTTTTTTCTCTAAATTTCAGCTTTATAATAAGAGTAATATTTTAATTCCTGTCCACTTTCATTAAATCCAGCCGATTGTGAAGTTTTTATATAAAATGTATTATCATTTAACCATTTGATCTCTTCAATGGAATCTTTGCCTTCTGAAAAACTGCTTTTATATTCCGTTAAAAATCCTGTGGGGTCAGTTTTGCCATTAACTTTTAAAACTACAATAGAGAGAGTTCCTAATTCGTATTCCGGATTTTGAAAATAAACCATCAATTTGCCATCTGGCGAAAGTTCTGGAACAGAAACACTCGAATCGCCAAGGGAAATGATCTTATACTGAAAATCGTTGGATGTGTCCAATAATTGCAGTTCTGAAAAACCCAAATGATCTGCTGTACTTGATTCTCTTACGGCTACAAGGCTTAAACTGCCGCAGTAACCCATAAATTCAAAACCGCTCCAGCTTTCCTCTCCTTTGTAATCTCTGTACTTTTTAAACTTAAATTTTTTAATTGCTCCCTGAATATAAAAAAAATCCTTATCGCTCTCTACATTCACTTCTTTAAAACTCTTATTCGAAGGAAATCTGCTGTATTCAGCTTCGCTAATGCTATCTAGTCGAAAATGTGGTAGATTGTCCAGTTTTTCCTGATAGCCAATCTCGATAATTTTAATGTCTTTTTTAAGTTTCTCTTCTTTTTGAACGTTTAATTTTTCGTTGTGATGGCCTTTCACTACTTCTTGCTCTAATGTTTTTTTTCCTGTCTCCTTGTATTCTCTGCATGAAACACTCAGCAACAAAACAAAAACGAAATATTTTATACTCATACGATTTATCTATACTTTAGAAAATTATCAAAAAGACTATTGTTTAATCACTTCTTCTCCTCGATCAATTTTTCATTTTCAAGGAATCATATCATTCCAAATGGTTATAATCTTTTCAGAATAATAATAGTTTCCCGTTTTTATAAGAGCTGTTAAAGTTTCTTTGTTAATTTGAGTTTCTGGAAACTGTAATTTTGCTTCAGCAATTAATCGATTCTTTCTTTTTACTTCGCCAAGCAGATGAGCTGCTAGAATTCTTCCTATGCAAGTATCAATGCTTTTCTCGTCCAATTTAAATGATGTTTCAAATCTAATTTGCGCTTCTTTATACTTTGCTTCATCCAATAAAAGATAACCGTAATTACTCATTTGCTGAGCATCATTTGAATTTTTGTCGAGATATTGATTGTAAGCTGATTCTGCTTTTTGATAATCGTGAAGTTCCATATATATTTCAGCGAGATTTGTCCATAGAATATTCTCATTTGGGTCTAGCTTCAACGCAATCTCAAAATCTTTGATTGCAGCTGGAAATTCTTTTTTCTGCTGATAAAGTCTTCCTCTCTGTGCGCGATATCCATAAACATTCGGCGACATAACAATTAGCCTATCGTAAATTTCAAGAGCCGTATTCCAATCCTCTATTTGCTGATAGGCCTGACCTGCATAAAACTCTAAATCATCTGCAAAATCTCCTGAATTATCACCATAGTAATCTGGCCCGTCTAAGCGATATTTATAAAGTTTGTAAACTTCAATTGCTCTTTGCGGACTAGGTATATCAATTAGGCATTTTATATAATTATGGTAAATTCTAGTAATATTTTCTCTATTATATTGAATGGCTTTTTCAAAGTATTGAATTGAATTTTCATTATCTCGCAAAAAATAGTAGTTATTTGCAATCAATTCATACAATTCAGGATTGGCATTATCCAGTTCAAGCGCATATTTTGTTTCATTAGTAGATTCTTTGTATTGCTCAAGTTTCGCGAGACAAAGCGCTTTTAACTGATGATATTCAGGATTCTGGGTATTTATTTCAATCGACTTATTTATTGTCACAATTGCTTCATCATATTGCTGTTTATTATAAAGTTCAAGCGCTATATCATAAAATTTTTCAGGCATATCACTTTCCGAAACAGCCGCAATAGCCACTCCAAAATAGGGTTTAATATATTCGTATTCTGCTGATTCCAATTTACTTAAAACCCTAAGAGTCTTTACATTACCCGTATTCTCTTCAATTCCTAATTCATATAGATTTTCTTTCTTATCATACGGTTGCAATAAGGCACTAAACTTGGCATAATTAGGATTATTTTTTAAGGCTATAAAACAGAGTTTTGGTTTAACGCCCAACTCTACAACAAGTCTGGTGGATTCTTTACGTAAACTCCGAATGTAATTGATTTCGTTCTGGATCTTGCCCTGTCCTGAGCCTGATAAAGAAGTAAAAACAAAAAAGATAAAAAATAGAAGCCTCATAATGTTGCAATTGATTTTGATTGTTTATGGTTTTATTTCACGACAAATTTGAACAATATAAGTGCACAGATTTGAGCCGATATAAATCCGTCTCATGCAATTGAATATTCGCTAAGATTCTTTATAAATTCGTTTTAATGCCTTTAATTTTTTAAAGGAAGCGTAAGCAGAACAATGGTTCCGTTGTTGTTAGAAGTAATTTCTATATTAGTTTTTATTTTATTCTCGCGAGCCAGAATCTCCAAACGTTCTCGGGCTATCGCACCAGACAAAGACTGATGATTAGTATCTATACTCGTTTTATCCTGATATCCTTTTCCGTTATCTGTAATTTTTACCAATACCTGATTTTCATGCAGCACAATTTCCAGCGTTATAAATCCTTTATCTGAATGATTTCCAATACCGTGAATTATTGCATTTTCAACAAAAGGCTGAATGAGCATTGGAGGTATTAGCAAAGTTGAAGTATCCGTATCTGGTGAAATAATTTCGTAAGCAAATGAATATTCAAAACGCATTTGCTGCAAGCTCAGGTAATTTTCAATTGCTTCGAGCTCTTGATCAAGTGGCACATAATTTTTACGGCTTAGCTCTAAACTGCTTCTCAATAATCTGCTAAACTGATTTAAATACTTTATTGATTTTTCTTTTTCATCAAACCTGATAAAACTTTGCAATGCTGATAAAGTATTGAAAATAAAATGAGGTTCCATTTGCGTTCTAAGCAATTGCTGTTGCAATAGAATTTTCTCTCTTTCTTGTTTATGTCTTTTTTGTCTTTGGAAGAAATAAAGCAAAAACACCCACGAAACTGCCAAAAGCGCCAATAATCCAACAATCAACAGCAATAATCTATTTCGTTCCAAACGATTTGTTGCTGTATCGATGGTTTTATTAAGTCCATAAATAGATTTATCCTTTGCCTGAAGTTCATAAATAGTTGCCATTTCTTCTGTTGCCTGAATCCCTGCATTTCTAAGAATATTGTCTTTAAGCAACAATACTTCATCAGCTTCACTTTTTGCTTTCTCATTATTTCCCTTAGCTAAATAATAGTTCATTTTTGCCTTCTTATTTAAACACTTTTCATAATAAGACAATAGTTGCAAATGCTGTTTTTCTATTCTATCGGCCTGTTCGATTAAATCTTCTGCTTCAGGGAATTGTTTGCTCAAAACATGCAAATCAATCAGGTTTGCAATCGTCGTGTAAAAATTTTTAATCGCTACAGGATTCTCAGGGTCTGCTGCTAAACTTTCGCCATCATACTTTTTTACTAAACTATAATGATGTATTGCCTCATCGTACTGATTGTTTAAGAGATAATAATGCGCCATGTGCTCATTAGTAAATCTAATCTGAATTGGATCGTTTGTTATTGAAGAAATCTCTTTTAGCTTTTTAATATACAAAAGAAGCGAATCTGCCTTATAAATAGAACCTTCCTCGCAAGCAGTAAAGAGTTGCGAATAGGCTCTAAAATTATATTTATAATGATCCTCTGGCTGTTTTTTTAAAATTTTTAAAGCAAGCTGGTTTTGCTCTATAGACTTTGAATATTGGCTAATTTTATTGTTGTCCTGAGCTGCATTTAATAGACAGATCACTTTTGCCAACGGTTTACACTTCAGCGAATCATCGTTCATTATTATAGCCGCGGACTTGTTGAAATAATATACCGATTGATAATACTTCCCTTCAAGTTCTGATATCAAACCTGCACCATTGTAAATGGTAAATTTAAGGGCATTGGATTCTTTTTCTTTTTCGATCAGACTTAAGGCAATATTGATATGTTTTTTTGCGCTATCAATATCTTTTTTCACCGAACTTTTAGCCAAATTATAATGAATAAACGCTAAAGCAGAACCTGTTTTTGAGAATTCTTTTTCTTTAAGTCGGCTAGACCAAAAAACAAGTTTATCTGTTTCTGGGTCTTGATCTAAGCTATCGCTAATAACCTGCAAGCTATCCAGCATTTTTTCTGGATGAATTTGGGCTTTTTCGTTTTTTTTATGACAAGAAATTACAATGAACAACAGAAAAAAAATTGCTTTCTTCATTACCTCAAAGGATTTAAATGATTCACAACAAACTCTTTTCTCCGGCTTGCAACAGGGATTTCTGCACAATTTTTCATAATAATCACACCAGTTTTCATGTACTTATCAATAAAATCTTTATTGACAATATAAGACTGGTGAGTTTTTATAAAAAAGTCTTCAGGCAAAATATCTTCATAATACTTTAAGGGTTTAGATGCTGTTACTATTTTCTTATTTTCCAGATGAATTTGAGTATAAGATCCATCTCCTGAGAGATACACTATTTCACAAAGACGAACAATCTGCATACAGTCTAAAGAGGTAATACAAATTCTGGAATTCATATCGATAGTTTTAGCTGTATGGTGTGCTTTCAAAAGTTTAATCTGATTTTGATAGTCTGCCTGTTTTACTTTTTTGATCTTTTGGATTGCAGTCAAAAATTCATCATTATCAATTGGTTTTAAAAGATAATCAAGCGCACCATATTTAATTGCTTTTATGGCAAAATGATTGTATGCAGTAATGAAAATAATTTGAAAGGAAGGTTCTTCCAATTGATTTAAGATATCGAAAGCCGTCCCGTCTGTAAGCTGAATATCCATCAAAATTAAATCAATCTCTGTACTTTTTATAATTTGCAACGATTCTTTTACCGAACCCGCCATTGCTTCAAGCTTTAATGATTCTTCTTGCGAAACTAACCACTGCAATTCTTTCCTAATCGCTGGTTCATCTTCTATAATTAATGTTCTAATTTTGTCCATATATGGAATAACAGTTTTACAAATTATCTTTTGTCCTGAATGACAGCGCTTGGAAATTGCTCCTCATATGGGAGTAAATTGTGATACGAATATATAATTTTTTATTCCAATCTTCTTAATAGAATATTATCTCTGTCCCAATGCCAAATGATTGTTTTGTTTTAGACCATTATTACAATATTTTCTAAACAATCTATAAGTTTAATGCACATCAAAAAAAGAGTACTGCAAATCTCGAGAAATCTTCAGCGAATTTATATTGGTCTTAATTTGTAAACCTTTTATCACCAAATTTGTATCTAGTATGCAATTCTTTTTTAACTATATCATTATGAACTATAAAAACTTTCTGTTTTGCGTTTTTATGAGCTTCTCTCTATTTGCCAACGCTTTTCAAAGACAGTCATCTTTAGCTTTATTTTATACTGCCGATCCCGAAATTATGGGTGTTTATGTTTTGGAATCTTGCGAAGATTCAAGATTTAAAATCAAAATAGAAAAGAAAGCGGGGGAATATTTGTTTCTAATTTATGACAGGAATAAAGTAATTTCAAAAGGTAAAGTCAAAAAACAAAAAGACGATGAAATTCTCTATTTGTCTTTTGGAAAAATTGGCGGAATGTATGATACAGATAAAATTCAGATTCAGAATTACGGAAATTCAATGAATGAATTTGTGCATTTTGTACAGTGCGACGAAAAGTACTTGACATTTATAAAATCAAAATAATAAAATGCAATCGCATTACTATTCTATGGTAAAATCTCTTATAGGTGCATTTTTAATCGCAATAGTATTCTCGTGCGGTTCAGTAATTGACAAGCACGAAAATTTGAAATATGGTCAAATTAAAATTGATTGGATGAAAAATTTATCAGGTAGTTTTTCTTTCAAAGAAAACTGGGATTATCCCGAAGGAATTTATCGAAACGATTTTGGACAAGTAAGCTGCGATGGTCTTTGTCCAGCCGAAACAGACAAAATGAAAGATGACCATGGACGAATATTTAAAGACTCATTGCCCCGATTTTATCAATTGGTAGATACAACACATCTTTTTCATTCTATTAAATCGAATTCTAATAGTTATGAATGGACAGGAACAAATTTTCTAACAGCAGTAAAAATGAGTAACGATACCATTCATTGCTTTACAGATAATAATGCAGCCACTCATAGCAGTTTAGACCTGATCATTACAAAGGATAAATGCATACCTGTAATCAAGCTCAACAGCGTTACTGGCACCGCAAAAAAGGTAATATATATTTGTAAAAAAGGCTACATTAAAATCGATAAAAATTTGTGGAATAATGGAATTATGAAGGCTAAATTTGACTTTACTTTTGATTCTAAAGAAGCCCCAGAAAAACCAATATTTTGGAAAGGTAAAATCTATGCGCCAATTAAAGCAGAATAAAAAGCTGCAATATATTGTGACACTGAAATGCTAAAATTAAATTTTTACCTTTATTTTTAATCTAAAAATCAAACGCAATTCATCTATGAGAAACAATCCTTTTATTACAGTAATTCTATTGTTTTGCATAGAAATAGTACTGTACATTTATATCGATTATATAGATCTAGTATTGCCTTCTTCTGAATATGCAGGCTTAATTTTGCCTATTTTTTGCTTTACGGTTCCCGCTGTTTCGGTTTTAATTTCGCTTTCCGTTAACGATATCGAACACAAAAAAGAGTTTAGAAACTTTTCTATATTTCTTGTTATTATCTCCGTTATCGTTTTTCTGATATTATCTTATTTATCGGCTTTAGGAAAAGCATACCAACATTGATTGAAGAATTATGAGAAAAACAAAGTTAGACTATATCAATATCTCTTTAACCATAATTTTGGTCGTATTAGTTATGCTTAATTTTGCCGCAAGATTTAAAAATAAAGAACAAGATAAGATATTGTGGAATGCTGAAATTCATAGTTATACTGAAGATTCACAAACAGAAAATTCAAATATTATCCAAATTGTTGAGGCTTCTTTACACAACAATTTCAATCAATCTGTAAGCGATATTGATTCTGAATCAAAACGGGTAACGAGTGCAAAAAGTGAAGATTTTATTTCGTTTAAAATTTGGCAAAAAGAACTATTGCCAGACTCTCTCAACTTGAAATATTTCTCTATCGATGAACGCAAATTTTATCTGCTTCAAACTCACCTCCCTTATGAGAAAATGAAAAACTTAGTTAAAGATAAAAACGAGGTCCCTTTTTTAATTTTAGAAGTTCAACCAAAAGGGAAAATACTTTTGAAAATACGTCCAAATGAAGAAAATGCCGAACCAAAACTAGTAGAAACATTTGTTTCTAAAGAAACTACAGGAGATCTGAATATGCTGGTTTATGAAACATCTTTAGGCGAAAAGTATAATCGCTATCCTGGCATAGAAAGCATTACTGACTATGCAGATTTGCTTCAAAATCAGTTTAAATGGTCTGTAAAGATCGAAAAAGAAGATGGTGATATTCTCAAAAGCGTTTACGCAAATTCTTTTAAAAAGGAAAGTATAGATGTCCTAGAAGACAATGATACGGCATCAATTCGAAGTATCCCATCCACTTTTTACATTTATTGGGAGAATAAAAAAAATTATAGCATTCAATATACTTTCTCTCCTATTGAAATTTTAACGGCTTTCCGAAAATTAAATGCGAATGATGCTCCGGGCGATATAAATTTTAATTTTAAAATTTATAAAAATGCTTATGCTAAAGGTGAAATCTCGAAAAACGGTGTCGTCATCCCTTTAAAAGATGCGTATCCCGAAAAACCATAATTCTATTCATTATTTTGATTTAATGATATACAATTCATTCGGACCGTACGCTTTGCGTCTCACGAAAAAGCTAATACTTGACATCTTTTGAAATTTAAGTGGCAACTGATAAAGACTTATATATAATGCATAATCATTTCTTTCAACTTTATTCGAAAAAAAATTTTGAGCAAATACCTCTCCTATTTTAAGTTTTAAAGCTTCTTTTTTCAGTTTTAAATCGACATACGCAGTTCCCTCCCAAGTCATATTTCTGCCAGCGCCAGTGGGACTGCCAATTCCTCTAAAAGGATTCCAGCTGTAACGATAACTCTCTTTTAAGAAATAGGCAACGCTAACACATTTGCTGTTGTCAAAAAAAATATCTTCTAACTTCACGCAATGCTCAAATTCTGTTTCTTGTTCGCTTTCCTCCGCAGATTCTGTTTTAGAAAGCAAAACGCCGTTTTTATCAAATACATACATGCAATTAGTTACAGTAGCCTCTTGCTTTTGTTCATCATAATATTGATGTTTTAGAGGAAGAATAAATTTATGGCTTAAAGTATCAAAATTAATATTTCCGGATATTAAATCCTGCGGAATAACTTTCGATACTGGCAGTAGGACATAACTTTCGGCATTAATTCCCTCTTCGTAGTTTTTGTAACTAGTATCATAGTGCATTTTGTTATACATCTGCGATAGTTTAGTAGCTACATAAAACAATAGAAAAGGTAGAGAAATCAATAAAATTATAATTGTAATTCTTTTTGCCATATTAAACCATTTCATTTAGTTAATATTTATTATAATGCTAGTATCTGCATTAATTTGGACCATCAATTGCTGGCTTCGGATCTAGTTTGAATTTATTGGTTTTCGAATCAAATTGAATGGTTAAATAGCCTCCCATTCTTCCAACATCATTCCAAACAATCAGTTCTTTTTTCTTATTATCGATTATCTCAACATTATCAAAAATTATGGTTCTTATGTTACCCGTTAAAGTTTCTATTTTTGAAAAATCAATTGTTTGAAAAACGGCATTATCTTTTTTATTAATAATTTTAAGTCGATCCATTTGTGCGGTATCATGATTCCTCTTTTTTGAATAAACACCAATAAAATAAAATGCGCCTAATGAATTTGCTTGCAAAATATCAATATTATTAAACTCGTTTTCTTCTATTTGATCAATTAAAATCGAAGTATTGGTTAATTGTAAAGACAACTGCTTATTGGTTAAGAGGTTTGTCCAAACGCCAGCACATTTTTCTTTAGAAAAATCAAACTCAAATGTGGCTGTATGTTTATCATTATTGATTTCGTAAAGTAAAACTTTGTTCTTTTTATGATCAAAAGTGCCTTCAAGCCTAATTGGGCTATTATGGCTATCGTACTTATAAACCCCAATAACATTGAAATCTTTCTTGCTCTTTTCGCCAAAATATCCTTCTTTTATTTGAAAAGACAGTGAAATGGGGTATTTATCAATTTTGCCTTTATAGCTAAAACATTCATACCAACCCGCATAAGTATTTGTAACGGCCAATACAAATGTCATAATTGCAAATAATGCTTTCTTCATATTTTCTTTCTTTATTCTTTGGACTAATATTATCTATTCTTAATAATAGCTTTTTCTAATTTTGTCTATACTCCTATTGAATTTATCAAAAACAACCTCTTCGTCTCTCCCATTGCTTGGTTTCCATTTTTCAACGGTAGAAATTTTATTTTTTCTGATATAAGTTTCGCTTGAAATCAATGTATTTTTCATTAGATCTTTAACCTCAATTCCTACTTTGGCGTTTAAATATTTCTCTACAATTTTTGGTATTTCACCAAAGCTTTTTGTTTCATTATTTATATCAATTATCTTGCTTTGTGAATCTTTTGGAAACAGCCTATTTAACCAAAATTGCTTTTCGTATTTTGTATAGATGGGAACTGCATTCAAATAGAGTTTATAACCTTCATAATGCTCTGTGAAGTCACTATTTATAATATAATTATAATAACTAATTGCTTCTATAGATTGCCAATTTATAAAACAGTTTTTGTCAAATAAAGGCATTTCAATTGTCATTCCTTTATCGTCAGCAAACAATTTATTTTGCCTTTCCTCTATTTGTTTTTGCCGTTTTTTTGAAATTGGAAATCCGAATATCAAACTGTAAATTAAAACTAAAGGAAAAAATGCGAATGTAGAAACGGTTATCCAGCCTAATAAACCAACATCCCATTTTAATTTAATAGCAAAAAACAGCAAAAAGAATCCAATTATTGAAAATATTGAAAGCGGTAAAATAAAAAAGCCTAAAAACGAAAATTGCGATATTGACCTTCTTGGTTTTTCCGCTCTTTTTTCATTCAACCATCTTGTAACATTCTCTTTTAAAATAATCGATAATGAAACGATAACAAAAACAATGGGAATTAGGTATAAACCAAAAGACTTATATCCGCTTTTGATATAAAAAAAGATTACTGCCAGCCCCAATATTAGTGTAAAAACACCAACTAATTTTGTAATTGCTCTTTCATTCAAATTCATACAAACTCTACTTAATAAGCGTTTTATTTTAACGCTTCTTTTGCTATTTCAAAATCATCTATTTTCCACCCGTTTTTTTGCTTTACCAAAACAAAAATAGCATGGCATTTTTCTGTTTTTTGGTCTTTAAATGTAATTTCCCAATCCTCATTAATAGTCACTTTTTCTCCAAAACTGCCAGTGCCGCCCAACCATTTTATACCACCAACGTTTTGATACAGATTCAAATTCTCATCTATCTTTTTCACCATTTTTTCGCTGCAATATTCTTTGGCCGTTTCAATTTGCTGCTGCGCAATTGCATAACGAAAATATTCTGCAGTATCATTTGCGCTTAATTTAGAAATCGTTCCAATTGAATTCTCATCTTTAAGCAATTCACAAACTATAGTGCCATTTTCAGTACTAATAATTGCATTTCCATCATCGTATTTTATTGCGATTGTAGCTTCTGTGTTATCCTTTTTATTGCTATATTCTGTACGTTTTATGATTTTGGTGACTCTGTTAAGATTATCATATTCATTGGCAATACTTTCGGTGCGATTGTAATTTTCTCCCACAAAATATTTTTTCTCGTATCGCAAAACAAAACATTTCGGACTGTAAACTGTTTCTATTTCTTTTCGCACATTATAACTTCCAACTTCAACAACAGTTTCAATCATTGCATTGTCTTTATAGGCATACTTTGCACCTTCTTTTTTTACGTATGAAGCTGTATCTTCTTTTTGAATTTTTACCCAATCTTTTTTAGAATCAAAAAAATTATTCAAATCGGTTTTCTTGTAAACAACACCATCAATTTTTTCCACAAGAACATCTTTATCTTTAAAATTTAAAAATTTATTGGTTCTAAAAACTTCATAAGCAGCTGTAGAAAGTTTCTCTTTTTTTGAAGAAGAATATACCTCTGAAACCACCAACGGAGTAGAAGTTTCCTGACCTTGACATCCAACTGCAAACGATAAAAAGATAAGAATCAAGATGTTTTGCATAAACGCTATGTTCATTTTTTTAATGGATTTATTTCTTTTCTACAATAAAAAGGGATTCTGCATATCCATTTTTTGTTCCGTCAGTAAGATCTTTAGCAACTCCGTTTATCCATAATTTTGCAACATTTCGATCTAAACTGTTGTTTTCATATCCTGCAATATAAATTGTGCTGTTATGTACAAAAATAGCATTGGCATCAGCACTATAGGTACCATCTGTAATGTTTTGCGCTTTGCCGTTTATCCATAATTTCAATATGCTTTTTTCATTAACATTTTCATTTCCTGCCACATAAACATTTCCTTTCTGGACAAATACAGAAGATGCATACGAATTATTTACACCGTCAGAAAGATTTTGAACTTTTCCGTTTTTCCATAACTTGGCAATATATCTATCGTTTTCAATCTCATATCCTACCACATACACATTGCCGTTCTCTACGTACAAAGAAAGTGCATACGCATTATTATGGCCATTTGTAAGATCTTGAGGAATTCCGTTCTTCCAGACTTTTGCCACGCTTTTATTTCCTTTTTTTTCATGTCCGCAGATGTAAACATTTCCTTTATCAACAAAAAATGAGTTTCCGTCTTCCCATTTCTTTCCGTCTGTAATATTGGTTATTGTACCATTTTTCCAAACTTTTATAATATAATTGGGATCATTAAATTGTTGTCCCAAAAAGTAAATCGTATCGTCTTCAGCAAATAGCGATTGAATAAAAGCCGTTTTTATGCCATCAGTTAGCTTCTGCATTTTTCCGTTTTTCCAAATAATTGCCACATACTCTTCATCAGGTCTAATAGAACCTCCAACATAAACATCATTTTTATGCACAAAAACAGAATTTGCATCAGAATAATATTCTTTTCCTTCCAAATCGATGCTTTTACCGTTCTTCCATAACTTTACAACATGCTTCATCCCTACTTCGTCGGCAATCTCTTCTATCGAACTCTCAAATTTGCTGTCATTATATTCGTAGCCAGCAACATAAATATCGACTTCATTTAACGTTTTGCTTTTTTCACTTGAAATTTTATTCGCTTTACAGCTTACTAAAAAACTTGCAAAGAAAACCGCCATTACCATTTGCCTAAGGCATTTTACAGCACGTAAATTCATTTTTTTTATTTCTTTTTTGATTTAAAATATCCTACAACAGTTTCGTTTTCAACAAGTTTTCCTATCGTATATGCATTCCTGAAAAAAGCAATTCCTCGTTAAAAACCAATGATACTTCATATTGGCCGTTTTCGATAATGATATAATTTGCAAAACTCAATTCGCCTTCATTTTTTATGGTCTTTTTTACTGTTTTTTTGTCAAGTAATTTTAAAGCATCTTCAAACTTCATTCCTGGTTTCAGACCATTTTCAAATGAAATTTCGACTTTTTTCAAATTGTCCAATAAAAAGCCCTTAATGACATTTGTCTTCTTATTTTCTGGATTTTTTAAATTCGTATTAAAATAGAAATAGAAATCATGATATTCATTTTGATACATGATTTGATTTACACTTCCCGAACTTCCGCTGATCTCCTCTACTCGCTCAAAATTTTTACTGGTTTGAGATTTCAAAAAATCTTCTTCGGTTGATTTGCCTATAATCAGATCATTTACATTCCAGTTTTTATCGATTTTTACAACGGGTTTATTTTTAACATCTTCTGGTTTGGTACTATTTTTCACTAAATCTTTGGTGTATTGTTCGTTATCGCAGCCACCGAAATCTATTAATCCATTAAAAATGTCCCAATAGCAAGTTTTAGATAAATTGGTACTGTTTAAAATAATAAGCCTGTCATAATCTGGCGCAAAGAAAATATACTTGTTTTCTTTTTTTACATTCCAATATAAACCATTATCTGTATTCGGATTTTTGGTTCCCTTGCCATATTTTAATTCTATTTTCTTTAGAATCTCCGATTTTAAACCTGCATTTTCTACTGCAATTCTTACTCCATAGATTTTATCCTCTGCATTAAAATCTTTTAAAGTCTTCATCATTTCGTTCTCCTCTTTGATTAATTTTAAATCAATATGAGCACCGCCAAATCTTGTAATACTATCTGTTTTAAGCTTTTCTGAATGTATCTGAAAAGTTACTTTTTGTTCCTCCAAATCAATTCCTTCAAAAGTATATTTTGCAGATTTTTCTACTTCGACCAATAAGCAAAACGGATATTCTACCGTTTCAACGCCAACAAACAAGCTGTCATTAAAATCTACCACATTTTTTATTGGTTCGTTTAGTTTTAGTTTAAACAAATCGATTTTCTCTTGTTTATTGCACGAAATCATAAATGGAAAAATGGCAAGCAGTACTAAAAAATTCTTCATAAATAAGTGTGTCGTAAAAATCTTAAAATCATTAAATTATATTTTTGTTCCATAAGTTTAAAGCAAAATCTTTAAAAGCTTTTGGACCTTTTTCAAATGCAGCATCAAATTTGTAATTGCCACCTTCAAATAGTTTTTCTCCGTTATCGCCAATTCCTATTTGAACCTTGCTTTCACCACGCATAGCAAATTTTTGTTTTCCTTCATACATGATAATTTTCATATCGCAAGGGCTCACATCGCCATGGCATATCGTTTTGTACATCAACCAAATTTCTGCAATTCCGTTAGTATCCAAATCGGTAATTTCAAAGCTATTTTTTACAAATGAAGCCACAATATCAACCGGACAATCTTGAATGTAATCGTATACTTTCCAGGTTTGAACTGGCTGACCATTTTTTACTAAAAAATGATACCCGAATAATTCGGCATCTCCGCTTTCATCAAACTCATGCTGAAATTTTTCACTTCTGTAGTTTCCAGTTTCTGTAGTTATTACAATATTATCACCCCATTTATCTTTCCAACGAACAGCATTTTTTACAAATCCCTCATATTTCAATAATTTCGGAAATTGCGTAGAATCAATAGGTTCTACTTCTAAAGGTTGAACTCTCGGTTCAATTGATGTTTCGCTTTTGGAATCTATTTTAAGTGGGTTTGCCTCTTGCTTGCAACTGACAAGAAAAGCATTGAAAAGCAGTAAAATCGGAATTAGTTTTTTCATTTTGCTTTAAATCTCTTTTCGGAAAAATGTTTATTGCTTTGAGTTTCGAGTTTCTAGTTCTTTTTGTACTTCTTGATACAATAGTTCATTATTTTTCGAATTTCTCATAATTACATATCCAACTATTAAAGGAAAGAAAACAGAAAACCCAAAACCTTTAGTTACAACGCCATAAACCGTAATTCCGATTGTAACTCCAATAATTGTAGCGTCAATTATTTTATTGTTTTTTAATTTCTTCATTTTCTGTAAAAGCTCTTGATCGCTTAATTCTGTTAAATGTTCTGGTTTCATATTTTGGTGGTTATGTTAAATGTTTCTTTTAATTCTAGTAATTGATTTGCAACTGAGAAAACAAGTCAGCATACAAATTTTAAAAAAAAGAGAATAAGAATGTAAGCCAATATAAATTCGTCTTAAATATTGAAACATTCGCAACTATTATTTATAAATCCGCACTATTATATCTACGCATTAAGTCCAATTCGTTTTAAATGCAAATCGGTTTTAAACTGAAAATTTTAAAATAATTATCTTACAAATAAACTTAAAAAAAATCCAATTTCATTCAATCATTCCTAAAATGATTTGGAAATTATTTTGTATGAGAATAATCGATAAATGCTACTTATAATACACCGCTGGCGCGAGCGTCTCACTCGTGCACACCAAGAAAGTCAATTAATGTCAATTTCTAAAACAGTCTGACGTTATCTCCATAATTTCTAGCAGAGCTGTATTTCCAATCTCCAGAATTAGTGACAAAACCAGTTTCGAGTGGGTTATTATGAATATAGTTTAACTTTTGCTCAAAAACTTTTAAAGACCAGATTTCAATAGGTTTGTTGTTTTGTTGCCAAAATTGCTTGAATATTACATTGCTGTTTTTCTTTCCGGCTCTTTCAAACATCCAGAGCATCCATTCTTTTCTGCTTTCTTGCGGATTTTCTTCAATTGCTTTGAGCATTTTTCTAGAGGTAAAACCTTTAAAATCTCTAATAAGACCAGAAGGGTCTCCATTTTCAGATCTGAAAATTAAATAAACGTGACTTGGCATTATGCAATAACCATAAATCTCCATTCCTTTATTTTTTCTGCAGTAATCTAATGATTCAACAATGCACCCAAAAATACTCTTCTCTTGTAAAAATATCTATCCAGTAAACCGTAGCAAAACTTATAAAGTAAGCTTCAGTTTTATCTCCAAATTTGTATCTTCTGCTCATTTATTATTTTTGGGCTAATGTAAGAAATACTTTGCATTCACGAGCGAGACGCTCGCGCCAGCGGGGGAAAGATGAAATGATGGAGAGACTTGAGAAATTGATTGGGAAGTAATTATTTATAGAGATATAGTAATTTTAGAAAGAGACTTTTTTAAAGTCTCTTTTTTATTTTGATACTAACATAATAAGCTAATAAATTTGCATTGCTATTAACTAATTTATTAAATAAGCTGGAAATGTAAAATTCTTTTTTTATACAATATCTGACACGTCCCATCCAATTTTAGACATCTCAACAAAATAGTTTTCAGAAAGAAAAAGTCGAATTTCATCTGTATAATCAAGTATTTCGTTATTCTCTTTAAGAAAACTTGTAGGCAATTCACTTAAAACATCTTGGATTACTAATTCGTCCAAAAAAAATACAAGCTCATCTATATCATAAAATGCAGTAAAATATTCTGCCCCTCGTGCATCATCATAAAATACACAATCTTGCAATGTATCCCATTCTAGCCTATAACAATGAGCCCTAATTGTTGATTTATGGAAATTATCTATATAGTAATAACTATCAATACCTAAATATTCAATATTCAGATTTTCAACAAAATTAGATTCAGAATTAATTATCAAATTTTTTCGATGGCTAATCATTTCGTCAACTCTATTTTCTCGATAAAGTTCAACTATCGTTTCATCAATTAAAAGCGCATTATATGATGATTCATCAACTAAATCTTCAAAATAAGATAATAATTCATTGTTTTTATCAAAAAAAGAAGATTCAAAACTATTTTTTTTAACAGGAATGGCCATCTCTGCCTTTTTAACCTTATTAATTAAATACTTAAATTCAAAATCTCTAAAATCATTTTCATTATTTACTAAAAGACCCGAATCTGTATATGCTAGATAATTTTTAATTAAAAACAAACCTAAACATTTTGACCGTACGCTTCCATAAATAATTTTTTCTGGAAACTCAAGTGTTTTAAATCTTTGTCTATCATCGTCATTATAAATAGAATTTGATATTTCCCCTCTAGCAAAACTCTGAAATTGATTAAAAGCAATCCTTTGCTTACTCAAAGAGTAAATTGAAAAATAATTAGCATATGATGTTGTCCAAAACCATCTTTCTAATTCTCGTAACTGAAAATAATTAGGAAATGGATTTAATCTAAAAAATTCTGTAATAAAAATTAATTGAAGATTATATGGTAAAATTTTGTTGTCAAATACATTAACTTTAAAATAGAGAAATTCAACAGCTTTTTCAATATTTGTAAACGTTTCTTTAACTAACAACGGAAAATCTTTCCTTTTTGATAATAGTTGAAGATTAACATCAAAATAGATTTTACCTGTTGATGTTTCAATACAATGCAAAATAATGTCTGCTGGTAAATCTTGAAAATTATAACGCTCTAATTTTTCTTTTAATTCTTTAATTTCATTATGAAACCTAAATTCATCTTCGACATAAGTCAATGCATTCAACATCCAAATCGGGGATATATCACTGCCCTTTGAGTTTATCCTATGAAAAATGTCTACTGCATCTTCGATATCTCCCCCAATAATCTCAACAAAAGGTATTTCATAATCTAAAAGTTGATTTGCCAATCTCTTTGCACTATTAATATATTTCGAACTAATATCTACATCTAAAATACTTAATCTTAAATTTTCAGAGAAACTTAAAAATTCAAAAGTATCTATTAGTTTATAAAGAGGTATCTGAAAGACTTCTTCCTTACCTCGTAATTGTACAAATTCTTCTTCTTTCAAATCATAATGGATTACAAAATCATTATAATTTTCATTAACTCCATCCCCATAAGTAAAAGGATTTATTAAAGCTCCAAATAATGTTGAAACTCGTTGAAAGCCATCCAAAACGTATGAATAATTAGAAGAACTTGATTTAATTTCAAAAGGACCTATTTTTGGAGAATAATTAAACACTAAATCTTGAGGCTTCCAAAACAACAAACTTCCAATTGGAAAACCACTGTTTAAACTATCAAATAATTCCAGCCTTTGATTTTTTTTCCAAACGTAATCTCTTTGAAAAATAGGAATCCTAATTCTTCCTGCTTTAATATCCTCTAATAAATTTATTAATCTACTTTTTTCAGGTTTGACGTATATTTTATTTTTTAAACTCATTTTGATTAAAGTAAGTGTTCTAGCTTTTTAATAATTTGAATCAATTCTTCTGGGTCATTTTGCATATTACAATTTTTTAAAAGAGTTTCTCGAGAAATTCTAGCATGTTTGAATAATAAAGGAAATGCTTTTTTTGAAAAAAAATCTTTAATTGATCTATCAAATCCTACTCTTAAATATTTCTCATCATCAGTGGATATCCCTGCAAAAAGATCTTGAATATTTATGTCAAATGTTTTTATAGCTCTACCTTTAAAACCATCTTGAAAATCATAATATGATTGTTGTTTACTATTTAAATTTAAATAGCTCTTAACAATTGGATGATTATGAGGAAAATCATTAAAAACTTCTATAGGCAAATAGTTTTCTATTTCTCTTTTTTCAAGCACATGATACTTTATTTTTTTTTCATTACAATAATTTATAATATCATTGTGAGTATTACTTAAACTTTCATGAGGATACTTTTTATCACTATCAACTATAACGATAGCGCGTAAATATTTTTCATTCGGTAAGTTTTCCTTTCTAAATTTTCGGAGTTCATTATTGATTCCCTTTTTAAATTCATTTTTACCCCCTACTCCTCTCACCTCAATCCATCTGTTTTTGAAATTTTTATTTATTTTATCACATTCTGTAAAGTTATTAAATATACTATAAAGAAATAATCCATCGCTAGTAGCATTTTCAACAAAAATTATAGGATTATTCTGTAACAATATATATCCATCAAAAACAGAATATATATTATTTTCTAAATCATTTTCATTGCCAATTCTCAGGTCAACTTCTGCTTCAATTGAGTATGCACCATTTTTAAATTCAATCTCACAAAACTTTTTAGTTATTTTACTAGCGTTGTTTACCCATTCTGATTCAGAGATATCCTCATTTAAGAACAAAGTATGTTTTTCATCTTCAAAAAAAGCAAACATATGATTTAATTTCTGAAAATTGCTTTCTACATTAAATGCAGCAGAGTTTATATGCACAATCATTTTCTTTCAGTTTGTGCTTTTCTCAATGCTTTAACTTCTTCAAAACTTTCTTTAAATATGTCTTTTGGCCAGTAGTCCACTTCTCCATTTTCATCTACATTAATTCTCTTTAAAAAACTACAATTATCTTCCAAGTCATACTCTACAGAATATATTACTAAGTCATTTACATCCAATCTTTTTTCAGCAACCATTCTCCTTAATCTCAAAATAAAATTTTCAGAGTGTGTCTCAATTAAAAATCTATTTTTTGACTCTTTAATTGATGTAACTAGTAACTCCCCTAAATTCCCATGAGCTGCAGGATGAAGATGTAATTCAGGTTGTTCTATAATTACGAGTGATGGATTAGATTTCATATAAGCTTTAACAATTATTGGCAAAGCTTGACTCATTCCCTGTCCAACGTCAACAATATTTACTTCACTTTCACTACCAAAATTGTCTTTTACAATTTTAACTTCATAATAAGGCTCATTTTTGACAACCTTCAATCTCCATCCGTCAAAATTATTAAAATACCAATCTCCTACCTTCTTAACTAAATCATCATTATTATTAAAACTGTTTCCTAATATCTGATATGCATTTTCACCTTTATTTCCGATTCTTTTATATTCTGTTGTTCCATGAAGATAAAAATTCCTCGGAGGATTTAATCTAAATGGACCTAAGTAATTAGTTTCAAATTTGAATTTAGTTTTTAAATCTTCGATATCATTTGGTAATATACCTTCAAAGGTTACATTTTTTATTTTTGAGGGATCAATATTAGTAATTACCACATCGTCTTGATACTGCCATTTTGTAATAATAGGAGAATTATTGATAGGAGAATTATTTATCTGAACATTTATAGATTCATTTTCAGAATTTTGAATCATGAATTTAAGCTCTCCTTGAATATCTCTACCATACAACAAATCTCTAAATTCAGCGCCAAGCTCAATTCCTTTTATAGTATGAAGTATTGGGGTTTTACTTGTAGTTGAGAGAGATTCTTCTATGATGGTGGGTAACTTTGCAACAGCACTTTTTCCAGAACTATTTTTTCCGATAAGTACGGTCATAGGTTTGATATCAAGCTCATTTGAATTTTTAAAGCCTTTATAGCCTTCAAAGGTTATTTTTTCAATCATGAAAATAAAATTTATTAGCTAAAATAATCAATTATTCTTTTTAATTCAATTATTTACTTTGAAATCATAAATATGAAAATATGCATGTCTTAACTTTATATAACCCCTAATTTTCTAGTAGTTTTTAAAAATAGAAGGCAAAGCTTGTTTTTAGAGATCCATGGGCAAACGACAAAGGTTTTTCAAAAATTCATATAGCTTTCCCTGCTCTCCTAAGTATTCTTATGAAAAGCTGCGTAAATGTCTCCGACTTTGCGCTAATTTACATATATGAAATTTAAAACCTATGAGTCATAAACAAAAAAACCAGTGAAGTTAATTCACTGGTTTTCTATTATTTCATAAATCATCTATTTCAAGATGACTAATAGAACTGAATTTATTTTGTAATGCCAAACATCATGACCAATCTATCATTAAGATAAAAATTAAGAGTTTGGTCTGCTACGTCAAAACGTAAGTCTTTATTATTTAAATAAGATACTATTTTTTGTTCTGTTTTATTTCCTTCTTCACCAATACATGCCATTGCTGTAACTGCTACTTTATCAAAAGAAATATGATTACCGTTAGTTTCATAAGTTCCAGCGAAGTTGTTGCAACCTGTATTTCCGCTCACTTTCTTTCCTGCTGGATCAAACTTAATAGAAGCTTTTCCGTAGTCTTGTCCAACATTTTCAAGTGCAATTAGTTTCCAATTGTTTTTTGCAATAAAACTCCATAATTGGTCTTCTGTTGGTATAGAAAATTCCATAACCACTTTGTTCTTAGTATTTTTAAACTGTACTGTATTGTTTTTCTTGACAATTTTGAACTTTTTATTGGTTATTGCAGCGCTAAAATCTTGTTCCAATTTCATGCTTTCTTTGTCACAAGCCATTAAAGTTCCCATAGGAGAATTGGTCTTAATTTGATTTTTTGAAGAAAGCTTCGTGTATTTTACGTTGAAATTATTACATCCATTTTTACCGCTTATTGTTCCAGTTTCATCGTTAATGGTGATAAATGCTTTTCCGCTGTTTATCTTTTTTCCGTTTAACTGCGTTAAAATCATTTTGGTATCATAAATTCCTTTTTCCTTATTTACAGGAGTTTTAGAAATGATACTTTTCAGTTTATACTCGTATGCAGAAGCATCAGCCGGAATGGGTTCTGGTCTTTTTGTTTTCGTTACCAGTATCTCGTATCGATTTCCTTTTTCAAAATTAAAACCTTCAATATGATTATAAAATAATTGCCATTCTTTGTCATTGTCATACTTTACCTGCAGACATTCCATAGGGCCAACACCTGTACATGGCACTTTACTTTCTTTCACAAACATTTTTAAACTTTCCTGACCATATGTAAATGTTGATAATAACACTACTACAAAAACATACATACATTTAAATCTTTTCATTTATTTTAATTTTTTTAGAACACCGATTAAGCGCTCTGATTATTCAATGATTTTTTGCAGGCAGGAATTGTGCCACTTTAAAATTAAGAATGCTTTTAACGTTTTTTTATCAGCGCTGAATTCCATTTTTTCTTTAAAAATTAAACCACTACAATACTGATAATCAGTTTAATTGCATTAATATAACAAAAATAGTAATTTTTGTTATATTTAAGAATATTTTTGTAGTATTTTTAAGCTGTTTTGAATAAACTGCCATTATCTAAATTGAAATTGACAGTGTCTATTCTAAGAAATAAAAGAATGATTTAAGATTTAAGCGCACCAGATCGAGAAGAAAGACTAGAAAGCAATTCTAAAGGTTCTACATAATGTGGGTTTTTGCTAATTTTTCCGTCCTTAATCACGTAAGGATGTGTAAGCAATATATCTGCAAGTGCTTTTTGGCTGAAACTGCTGATATCATACATGCAAATTAGTGAAACTGAATGTTGTGGGGTTAGAAGATTCAATCTTGCCTCATACTCTAAGAGTTCATCAGTTCCTGGCAAGTTTTTGAGAGCCCAAACCATATCTCCGCACGCTCTTACGCTATCATAACCCGCTCTTGAAGCCGACAATAAAGTCTGTTCGAGCATTTTGTACATTTTATCTGCAGCGAACTCGCTATCTTTTATATAAGAATTTTCAGAAGCCAGAACTTCCAGTTGGCCGCTCGATAGTTTTTCGGCAATAGAAATTCCATTCTCAGCCAGACAACGGCAATGTTCACCATGGCGATTTCCTTCAAGAATGTTTATAACTTTATCATTGGCTTCCAACCCCTCCAGAATATAGGGAATGATTACTTCATATTGCTGTTCTCTCGAATCGAAAAAACCGCAAATATGCATTGGAGCCGACAATAATTCTCCGCATACCGAAAAAGGAGTTTGTTTATTCATACCTCAAATATACGCATTTAGTTTCTTCACACGCTTACTGCATTGCTATTCAGAACAAAAAAATCAGGTTTCATCAACTTTTCTTTAAATAAACAATTTTGGTTTTTCCTATTTTTCCATTAAATGAAAATGGAGCCTGCTCAAAATAATCTAAAGAAACAGGAGAATCTAAATCGGTTCCAATATCAAAAGTGGCGTTTGAAGTAAAATGAAGCGACATAGCTGTTGGAACAGTTCCCTGCCCAACTGTTGCTCCGTTCACTTTTAAAGTCACATTCATTGAACCACCAATTTTATCTACGAGCTTTGATTCTATTTCAATTTTCACTTTTCCTTTTGGCAGTTTATCTTTCGATTTAATTTTAGTGCGTTGTACTTCAAATAAATTAAACTCATAATTTAAATACCCCTCTTTTACATAACAGGTAACTCCCCCTGAAAATCCTGCCAAAGCATACAAAACTCCGTTTGCATTTTCTGGAACTTCTACGTCCATGGTTACAATACTGCTCACTTTTCCTAATTTTGGAGCCGCCGATTCTGGCATTCCTTTTATTGGCGAATCAAAAGTCCATTCGGTTAAAGGAGAAGAAGGCGCGTCTTCTGGATGATAGAGCGCAGTTGACCATAATCCTCCACCAATTGGAAGGTTTTTATTTTTTGCCGATTCGGTTAAAAATAAAGCTTTCATCTCTTCCAGTTTTTTTGGTTCTTTTTGTGCCAAATCAACCGCCTGCGACCAATCCTGATCCAGATTATACAACTGCCAAGTATCTGTAAGCGGTGACCATTGTTTAATGCCTTTCGGAATTCCTCCTACCCACGGTTCTCTTGGTCCGCGCGCACTTGCAAACCAACCGTCATTATAAATGCCTCGGCTTGCCATAATATCAAAAAATTGCGTTCGGCGTGTTCCTTTTGCTTTTGGATCAGTAAAGGTGTAAACCATACTCACGCCATCTAATTCGTCTTGAGCAAAGCCATTTACCACTTTTGGCATCGGAATTTTGTCGATTTCATATATCGTTGATGCTATATCAATTACGTGATGAAACTGCGGTCTTGGCGTTTTATCATGTTTAATTCCTTTTGGCCACGAAACAGCCATTGGCTGACGTGTTCCTCCAAAATAAGCGCCCTGCAATTTTGTTCCTTGATACGGAGTACTTGTTGCCCATGCCCATCCTGCATTAAACATATTGTCGGTTTTTGGACCACCTAAGACATCTAAACCTCCTAGTTCGTTTAGAGCTGTAATATGCTGCTCAATTTTGGTTGGAATGGCATTTTGAGCCAATTGCTCACTAATTGTCCCATTTAAGCCTTCTGCAGATGAGCCATTATCTCCCCAGATATAAATAATAATGGTATTGTCTAGTTCTCCCAATTTTTCAATTTCATCAATAACTCTCCCTGCATTAGAATCGGCATGTTCTGCAAAACCAGCCCATATTTCCATAAGTCGACGTTGAAACGGCTTTTCCGCTTCTGGAATATCTGCCCATGCAGTCATAGAAGCAGCTCTTGGCGTAAGCAACGTATTCTGCGGAATCCATCCTAGTTCTTTCTCGCGTTTAAATACTCTTTCACGATAAGCATCCCATCCGTCATCAAATTTGCCTTTGTATCTATCTGCCCATTCTTTCATGACATGATGCGGCCCATGAGCAGCACCTGGCGCCCAATACACAAAAAAGGGCTTTTCAGGCGCGTATGCCTTTTGTTCTCTCAGCCAAAGCACGGCGTCATCTGCCAAATCTTCTGATAAATGGTAATAATCATGTCCGCCGGAAGTTTTGGGATGTTCTACATAAGATGTATTTCTAACTAAAGTTGGTTCGTACTGCGAAGCTTCTCCCGCCAAAAAACCATAAAAATACTCGAATCCGTAACCTGTTGGCCAATAATCAAACGGACCCTTTGAAGTAATCTGTTCTTCGGGCGTATTGTGCCATTTTCCAAATGCGGCGGTATTGTAACCGTAATCTTTTAAAATCTCAGCTATTGTTGCAGAACTCTTTGGAATAGTTCCGCTGAAACCATCAAAATCATTCGCAATAGCCGCAATCTGACCGTTTCCTACGCGAGTATGATTGCGTCCCGTAAGCAAGGAAGCGCGAGTTGGCGAACACATGGCTGTGGAATGAAAACGATTATATGAAATTCCGGTATTGGCAACTCTGGACAATGTTGGGGTGTTTATTTCTCCGCCATATGTAGATGGAGCACCCGGTCCAGCATCATCCATTAATATAATTAGAATATTGGGCGCATCTGCTGGCAAATGTTTCGGCTCTGTTCTTTTTTTGTAACTCGAAGTTTCAATCGTAACTCCCGCCTTAGAAGCCGAAGGAGCTGGAGGAAATGGCAATACATCCTGCGCATTTACAAAAAGTATCGATAAAACATTTACGCTAAAAAAGAAAATCAGTTTTTTATATTTTCTAGTTTCCATAACAGAAAGTTTATTATTTAATCAATTAAAGCAAATTCACTTTTACGCTATTTATTTTTCCTTCAAACTTAAAAGGCGCTTTTTTATAATATCGAATAGAAACTGGCCCTCCAAGATCTTCGCCAACATCAAACGTTTCGCTGGCTGTAAAGGCTACAGGAACGGTACGTTTTACTTGACCTTTAGCATATTCTTTGCCATCAACTGTAATTACAATATCGGCCGATGCTCCAGGTTTTGCAATTGTGGTTAAAACTTCAATGGTATGTTTTCCAACCGAAATCTTTTCAGCCGATTCTACATTATAGCGCTCTATAATCAGCATATTGTATTCGTAAACTAGTTTTCCGTTATCCATAAATAAAGTCACGCCGCCACCAGAACCTCCGAGCGCATATAAAACTCCCGAAGCATTTTCTTTAACTTCAACATCAGCAATTACTTTGTTGCTTTTTTTGCCTAAACCCGGTGCGCTGAACTCGGGCATTCTTTTAGTGGTTTCATCAAAAACCCACGAAGTATAAGGCGCTTTAATAACATCTTCTGGATGAATGCGAAGCCAGATTCCAGCACCAATTGGATAATCTTTGTTCTTTTTCGCTTCTTCGTTAAATACTTTCTGAAGTTCTTTTAATTTCTGCGGATTTTTAGCGGCCAAATCGTAATACTGTGTATAGTCTTCCTTGATATTATACAATTCCCAAACATCCTTTGTAGAATCCCATTCGGCTAAGCCTTTTTGTGCAGGAATCCACGGATATAAAGGCCCGAAAGTACAGGCGTACCAACCATCTTTATAAACTCCCCTGCTTCCGTTATTATCAAAAAACTGAACTTTGGATACTTCTTTTGCTTTGCCATTATTAAAAGTATATTTAAAACTTACTCCGTCTAAAGGCATTTGCTCAAAACCATTAACCACTTTTGGCGCTTTGATACTTAAAATATCATAAATAGTCGGTACAACGTCATTGATATGATGAAACTGACTTCTTGGCGTACTGTCTGGTTTTATCATTTTTGGCCAACGAACAACCATTGCATTTTGTGTTCCTCCAAAATGAGAAGCCACTAATTTTGTATGTTTAAAAGGCGTATTTCCTGCCCAAGCCCAGGCTGCATGATAATTGTTTTCTAAAAGCGGCCCGCCAATTGCGTCTAATCCGCCAAGTTTATTTAAAGCTTTTAATTGCTGTTCTATCGTATTTGAAACTCCATTTTGAGCCAATAATTCACTGATTGAACCATTTTGCCCTTCAGCACTCGAACCGTTGTCTCCCCAAATGAAAAATACGATTGTGTTGTCTTTTTGTCCATTTGCTTCAAGCGCATCCAAAACGCGTCCAACTTCATGATCGGCGTGTTCTACATATCCAGCGAATACTTCCATCATTCGAATTTGAAACGCTCTTTCAGATTTCGGAATACTTTCCCAAGAAGCCATTGTTTTGTCTCTTGCAGTCAACATGGCACTTTTAGGAATCCAGCCTAATTCTTTCTGGCGTTTAAATACTTTTTCGCGATACGCATCCCAGCCGTCATCAAATTTTCCCTTGTATTTGTCTGCCCACTCTTTAAAAATATGATGTGGAGCATGGCCTGCACCTGGGGCAAAGTATAATAGAAATGGTTTGTCCGCGGCATACGATTTATGCTGTTTCATCCAATCAATAGCATGATCAGCCAAATCAGTTGTAAGGTGGTATTTTTCATTTTTTGGAGGTTCAACGGGTGTGAAATCGTTTATTAATCTTGGTTCATATTGTGAAGTTTCACCAGCCAAGAATCCGTAAAAATGCTGGAATCCATAATTCACAGGCCAATAATCAAATGGCCCTGCAACAGTTGTTTGGTTCGCAGGCGTATTGTGCCATTTTCCGAAAGCCGATGTGCTATAACCGTAATTTTTTAAAACTTCGGCAACTGTCGCAGCTTCTTTTGGAATAATTCCGGTATACCCATCCCAATCTACGGCTCTTTCTGCTATGGTTCCATTTCCTACATGAGTATGGTTTCTGCCTGTTAATAAAGCAGCACGACTCGGAGAACAAATCGAAGTCGTATGAAATTCATTATAAGCAATTCCTTCTTTAAATACTTTGGTTAATGTTGGCGTATTTACTCCACCTCCAAAAGTTGACGGTGTGCCAAACCCCAAATCGTCCATTAAAATAATAACGATATTTGGTGCATCTTTTGGCAAATGATCTGGTTGCGCTCTTCGCTTATGTGTGCTTTCTGCAAGGGTTTCATTGGCAACACTGGCACTCGGAACTGGTGGAAAAGGCAAAACATCCTGTGCGTAAATTTTGGAATAATGACCAAAAATCAAAACAAAAAATAAAACTATAATGCTAAGTTTATTTTCGAAATATGCGGTTGACTTTAAATTATAAAACTCTTTCATAAAACATTGATTTACTATGCATTTACTATCAAAAACAAAAACTCCTTCTGCTTAGGAGTCTTTGTTTTTGATGAATTTATTAAAGTATTATTCTGCACCCGGTTTCTTCAAACCGATATCTTTCATTGGATATTTTTGATAGGTTGCCAAATGAGCGGCAATAACGCTCATAACGCCTGGAATTCCCCATTCAAAATAACGATGTCCTGTACTTAATTGTTCTTTTGGATCTGAATACAGATTATATACCCACGGACTCATTCCAATACTTTGAATGGTAGACTGATCCAAGTTTTTTCGTTCTGCCGATGTATTAAAAACATTCATATGCACTTTATATTCCTGCCATCTCACTGCCATAAATTTGGTTTCTGAATACATGAAAACGGCATTTCTATTTGACAATCCTTTATCTGATAATAAAAACGATGCCTGATCGACTCCATCAATATAATTTGTTGACGGAATTTTATCTACAACTCCAGCAAGTGAAAGTGAAGTATTAAACAAATCACAAATATCAAATAAACCGTCGCTAATGCGTCCTGGAGCAATCATACCTTTCCAATAAGCAATTCCCGGCACTCTTACTCCACCTTCCCAAGTGGTTCCTTTTCCACCTCTAAACGGAGTATATCCGCCATCTGGCCATACATCTTCGTTTGGTCCATTGTCTGAAGTTATAAATACAAATGTGTTTTCGTCTATTTTCAAATCTTGCAAAAGTTTCATCAATCTGCCCACAATATCATCAACTTCAACAATGGCATCTTTGTATGGAATCGCAGCTGGACTTTTTCCTTTATAACCTTGAGACACATAATTGTCATTGTGCACTTTAGAGAAAGAATGAATTAAATAAAAAGGTTTATTTTCTTTTACAGAACGCTTGATAAAATCCTCACTGTAATCAGCAAAAACTTGATCTACTTTAGATAATTCTTCGATAGTCGAAATGGGCTGTACAACTTTATTTTCTTCTCCTTTTTTACCCGTAAGAATATTTTGGTTCACCATTTTTTTAACCGCATTTAATCGGTCTGGTTTATTGATTAAATCCGGATAAATCCACTCATTGACAAGCTGTGCATATTCGGATTGAACAGAACCAAATCCAAGCCATTCATCATAACCCACTTCATTTGGCAAACTTCCTTTGCTTTCGCCTAAATGCCATTTTCCTGAAATGGCGGTTTTGTAACCGCTTTGAGAAAGTATTTTGGCTGTAGTATTTTCAGAAGCCCACGGATTTACTTTTGGATTTTCTCCTGTCAAAGTTGGTCTTGTTAGTCCTGATCTTGCGGGGATTCTTCCTGTCATGATTGCGGCGCGGCTTGGTGTGCAGGTTGGCTGCGCGTAGGTCGAAGTTAGCTGTAAACCTTCATGAGCTACTTTATCCATGTTTGGAGTTGGTGCTCCTATTGCTACTCCTCCACCATAAACGCCAATATCGCCATATCCCATATCATCAATTAAGATAATCAGAACATTAGGTTTCTTCTTTAATTTGCTCATTTTATCCTTCATTTCCTTATCCTGATCAGGATGCGGAATTGCAGGTTCTAAATACTCTTTCACTTTAACCGTTGGATTAAAATAATTTTGCTGTGCGGTAATTTTTGTGGCAAAAACAAGGGCTGCTAATAAAACAATATATTTCTTCATGCTTATTTATGTTAATTTTTTTAATTTACAATTCACCATTTATAATTAATAATTATTTCAGGTCAATATTCACCTTATCAATTTTACCCGTAAACTTAAATGGAAGCTTGTACGAGTATGCAACTGGAGAGCCCGTATCTTCGCCGATTCCGAAAGTATCGATTCCGAAACGCGCCGCCACGGTTTTATCAATTCGTCCTTCGCCAACTAATTTATCGTTGATATACAATTTTCCTGTTCCCCCTTTTCCAGTTCCACCGCCATCATAAGCAAAATCAAATCTTACTGTACTTTTTCCGACTGGAAGTGATTCTTTTGAAGTAATGACGTAACGGGCTTCATCAAAATAATTATAATGATATACCAGTTTTCCGTTTTGAATATATAGCGCAAATCCTGCCGAACTTCCGCCAGAAGCTACAATAATACCGCTGTCTGATTTAGATTTCAGCTCGATTTCGGCTGTAATACTATGCGATTTATTTTTGGTGTTTGGAGATGCCGTTTCCGCCAATCTCGTTGCTCCTGCATAGAAAGTAAAATGTTTTCGTTTAGGATCTGATGGAGTTGGTTTTGGAGAAATTAATCGGCCTGTTCCTCTATCGTCTAATGGATAAACATTGTATTTTTTTGCTTCTTCATCAAAAATCGCTTGCAGTTCCTTAAGCTTTTCAGGATATTTTTTAGCCAAATCAACCGATTCGCTATAATCTTCATCAATATTATAAAGTTCCCATTTATCTTTATCCCAGTTTCCTGGTGCAAAATCCTGTCTCCATGGGAAAGTGTGTTGTGTCGCGGCAACCCAGCCATTATCATAAATAGCTCTGTTGCTAAAGATCTCAAAATATTGTCTAGTTCTAACTGGTTTTGCATTTTTATCAGTAAAAGTAGATAAGAACGAAACTCCGTCCATAGGTTTCTGTTCAACACCATCAACCGTTTTTGGCGCTGGCAAATGAGACGCCTCTAAAACGGTTGGAAGCACATCAATCAAATGCACAAATTGGCTTCGCATACCGCCTTTATCTTTTATTACTTTTGGCCAGCTAACCACCATCGGATTTCGGCTTCCGCCAAAGTGAGACGCAACTTGTTTTACCCACTGAAAAGGAGCATTTCCTGCCCAAGCCCAACCCACAGGATAATGAGGCTCCGTATTAGGATTTCCAATTTCATCAAGATGTTTTAAGTTATCTTTCAACGGAGTTGCGATTCCGCTCAATGCTTTTATTTCGTTAACTGTACCTTCCATTCCTCCTTCAGAACTTGCTCCATTATCTCCTACAATGTAAAATATCAAAGTATTATCTGCATCAGGAAGCTTACTGATGGCTTCTAAAAGTCGTCCTGTTTCATGATCGGCAAACGAAAGATATCCCGCATAATTTTCCATCAAACGTGCAAAAAGCTTTTTCTGATCTGCCGAAAGTTTGTCCCATGGCGTAACCCAGTCTGGTCTTGGAGTCAATTTTGTTCCTTTTGGTATAATTCCCATTTTTAACTGACGTTCGTAAGTTTCTTGTCTCACGACATCCCAGCCTTTATCAAACTGTCCTTTAAATTTATCACGCCATTCTTTTGGTGCATGATGCGGTGCATGTGCCGCACCTGGAGCAAAATACAGCATAACCGGTTTTTGAGGCGCTACTGATTTACTATATTCCAGCCAGTTAATAGCTCTATCAGTCATATCGGTCATGAAATGATAGCCTTGCTCTGGAGATTTATCGGGTTCTACGGCTTTTGTATTTTCAAATAGAACTGGATAATATTGATGTGTTTCTCCGGCATTAAATCCATAAAAGTAATCAAACCCTAAACCCGTAGGCCAGCGATCAAAAGGACCAGTAACAGAAGTTTCCCAGTCTGGAGTATTATGATTTTTTCCGAACCAACTTGTACTGTATCCATTTCCTTTTAAGATTCTACCCGAAGTTGCAGTAGTTTTTGGAATCATACAATTGTAACTAGGATATCCTGTTGCCCATTCGGCCAAGAAACCAGAACCGGCATTATGATGATTTCTTCCGGTTAATAAAGCCGCTCTAGAAGGTCCGCAAATTGCAGTAGTATGAAATCTATTGTACTTTAAACCATTTGCCGCTAATTTATCTAATTCTGGTGTTGGAACGGGCCCTCCAAAAGTACTTACCTGTCCGAAACCAACATCATCTAAAAGAATAACAATTACATTTGGAGCTCCTTGTGGAGGCGTAACCAGTTTTGGCCATTCTTCTTTAGATTCTTTGTAGGTTTCTCCAATTTTTCCGCCAAAAGGTGGCTCAGGAATTGGTAGTGTAGTTCGGTCTAATTCTCCTGAATCTGTTTTTTCTGTTACAGAATCTGTTTTCTGGGATTGATTGCAGCTGAAAAAAAATACAGCTAAAATTAAAAGCAATTTTGGGCTGATAAACGGTTTCATATTACGAGATTTTGTTATTCGTAATAAATTTACAAACATGGGTTTTACAAAATCTTTTAATGATGTTGCAGATTATAATTTGCAACAAACTTTTAGTAAAATAGATAACTGTTTAATCAAAAAAATGCCAGTCTTATAAACTCAAGTGAAATATTTTCTTCTCGTTTTTTAATAATGTTATTAAAAACCTATTTTTATCTTCGACAGATTAGGATCTAAAATATCTACTTCATTATCCCAAGAACTAAAAAACAATTTCATCTAAATTATGTCTTTCATCTAAAGATTTTGGTGTAAATTTACACCAATTTTAAACTTGAATCATTATGACACGACAAAGCATATCATTAACTGCCCCTAATGACGAGTGGTTAAAAAATCAGGTTGACACAGAAGAGTTTAGCAGTAAAAGTGAAGCTATTAACTATTTGATTAAGCAGGCTCGTATAAAAGAAGAATATTATGAGTTTGTGAGAGCTAAAATAGATAAAGGAGAAAAAAGCGGCTTTGCAGAAAAACAGACAAGAGAAGAAATGTTAGCCGAATTTAAAAAAGATCTGCCTAATGTATAGCTATTATTTAAGTAGCGAAGCCAAAGAAGATTTAAAAAGAATTTATTATTATGGTATTGGTAAGTTTGGCATTAATCAAGCTGACAATTATTTTAATATGTTTTATGATTGTTTTGAAAAAATAGAAGAAAATCCTTTTTTATTTCCATCTGCTGATCACATTAAAACAGGATATCGCTATTGTGTTTGCGGTGTTGACACTATTTATTACAGAATTAAGGGAGATAAGCGCATAGAGATTATTACCATCATCGGAAGACAAGACTTTTAAAGCAAATCAATTTGTTGGGAATACTTTATTGCAATAGAAATCTAAACTCGACAGACCGTATTTCTCAACAAATCAGCAACAATCTATATTCTCCTTCATTTTCTACAGGTGCTCTATGAATACAAGGCATTACTTCTTGTTTTGGATGATCTACAGCCAATCGCCAAAGATGCCCTAATCCTAAATTAATTGGTTCTGCATTTTGGTGCAACTGATAATGCAAGTCAAAATAATTTTCTTTTAAAAAATCTTCAAAGTCCTCTTCTGCTCCATCATGAAGCTCTTTTAACTTTGCTCGAATTTCTGGAATTAGAATCTTTTGTTCTGCTTGCGCATTAGCAACAATATCACTAGCCGCTCCATGATAGGTGCATAAAAAAGTATCGGTTGCAATGGGCGAACGATCGACGTGAAACGAATATACATCTGTAGATATGAAATCAAATTCATCGTCACGTTCGTAACACTTCAGTAAATTAAGAGAAGGCGAAGCACCAAAATCGGCTAATAATTGCAAATCATTTAAGATTATTTCTCTTGCTATATTCCCCTTTTCTGAGAGTTGGAGTTCAATTAAATCTTTGGGAGAAACTTCGGTTATATTTTCTTTTAAAGACAGTTTGGCTACAATTTCCTTAAAATCGCCATCCAAATTTCTATGCCAGCATAGCGCATTCATTTCTCCCTTGAAATTGGTATGCACAAGTTCGGAGAAAGTAGCTACTACTCCAATTTGGCTGTTATCAGAAAATGTATTGCTCATGGTACAATATTTCAAAACTATTTGCTTCATGTATCACAAAATTTATACAATACATGAAGCATTAAAACTTGCTTATTTTTTAGTTTTAAAAACTCTATAAAAAATAAAAAGAATGCCCAGCCAAATAGGGATTAATTCTACAGATAACTTCATATCTGTCATCCACATGATCAATAAAATGCCCAATAAAAATACAAAACAGATGTAATTGCTTATTGGATAAAATATGGAAGCAAACTTGGTCTTTATATTTTCGCTGTCTTTTGTGCGTCTAAATTGCAGATGCGTATACGAAATCATAACCCAGTTAATAACTAAGCAAGACACCACTAGAGACATTAAAATACTGAAAGCTTCTTCTGGAATTATTTTATTGATTAAAATGCAGATGGCTGCAAAACATGACGAAATTAAAATAGCATTAACGGGCACAGAATGTTTGTTGAGCTTCTTTAAAAACTTAGGAGCACTACCTTGATCTGCTAATCCAAATAACATTCGTGAGTTGCTGTAAACACTGCTATTGTAAACTGATAAAGCGGCAGTTAATACAATTAAATTAAGCACATTGGCAATAAGGCGCGTAAAGTATATTTTGTTGCCAAACAGTTCAAATTCCATTCCGTTAAGATTCTGAAAAACCATTACAAACGGACTGCTGTCTGTAGTAATTTGTCGCCAAGGTGACAAGGCAAATAAAATAACCAATGCACCAACATAAAATATTAGGATTCTATAAATAACCTGATTGGTTGCTTTAGGGATATTTTTTTCTGGATTTTCGGCCTCAGCAGCGGTAATTCCGATTAGTTCTAAGCCTCCAAAAGAAAACATAATGAGCGCCATTGCAGATAATAAACCTTGAAAACTGCCATTTGCTGTTTTTTCGAAAAGACCTTTTGGAAAAAAACCTCCATCATTATATAAATTATGAATGGTAGCATGCTCTCCTCCTGTTCCGCTTACTAGCAAATAAGCCCCAAAAAGGATCATCGCAATAATGGCAACAACTTTTATAATTGAAAACCAGAATTCGGTTTCTCCGTAAACTTTTACCGAAGCAAAATTTAAAGCATTGATAACTAAAAAGAAAAATAAACTGGATGCCCACAACGGAATTTCTGGCCACCAAAATTGCACATAAACCCCAATGGCTGTAAGCTCGGCCATACTAACTAGAATATACAAAATCCAATAATTCCAACCTGATGCAAAACCAGCAAAAGAACCGCAATACTTGTAGGCAAAGTAGCTAAAGCTTCCTGAAACAGGTTCTTCAACAACCATTTCACCAAGCTGTCTCATAATAAAGAAAGCGATAATTCCGGCAATGGCATATCCTAAAATAACAGATGGTCCTGCTAATACAGCCGCTGGGCCAATTCCGAGGAAAAGCCCCGTTCCTATTGATCCGCCAAGGGCAATTAATTGAATGTGGCGATTAGTCAGTCCACGTTTTAGCTGATTGTCTTCTGCGGCATCATGATTATTTTTCACAAATTAGATTTTAAAAGAGTTAATTGTTTTTGGAAACCTATAAACAGCGAAGATAAGTTAAAATCTGAAAATTTTACAAAGTTGTGTTTGTATTTAAAACAATAACGAAAAGCCTTTGGTGTATTTTAGAAGCAGATCGATCGCAAGAAGGATAATTACAACTAGTACAAAGGCTATCAAATACGCGATTCTTTGGGCTTTTTTATCTAATTCAAAAATCTCAGGATTTATAAAATAAAAGCCATAAACCATTTGGGAAACCTTTAGATGCGGGCAAAACAAAGCGACGCCCTGCAAAAAATGAGCAATTAACTGATTTTCATTCTTAGGTAAATATGACAGCCCATTCTCTGATGTAGAAAAATAAATGGGAATGCGCTTTCCGTTCTTAAATCCGAAAATATAGCTTGGAGAATATTTTGTTCCCGTTTTTCGATCGATATCACTTACGTAAACTTCTGCACTAACCTCCAAATCTTTATATAAAACGCTTTGAATCTTACCATCTAACTGATGGTGATGCACACCATAACGATCTACAGAAATCATAGTGACTTTTTTCAGCCTTTGTCGCTGATAATTTTTGTACAGCGCCCAAATCCCCCAAAGCAGCAAAGGAAAATAGATAAGATCGAAGATCATCTCGCCACTAGATAAAGGACTATTGTGTTCCAACTGAATGCTGAGCGGCAGGGCAACAAATAAGGCGAGCATTGCAACACCTAAAAGTCCAAAAAGTGAATATATTAAAATGGTAATTCCTAGATTGCGTTCAGAATATATTTTGGGAAAATTTTCTTGGTTATAAATCATTAAAAAACATCTTTAAAATTCAAATGAGGTGAATCTTTATAAGGAATCTACATTTTTAAATACCTCACAAAGATTCACCTCTATCAAATTAAAAAAGAATAAATCAAAGAATAAAATTATACCCTAAAATTTTTATAATTAATTAAAAAAGCAGTTAGATATAGGTTTTATTCTTAAGCGGACTATTTTCATTATTCAGCAAATCATGTGCAATCTGTATCATTCCGCTATTATTTGCGCCACCCCAAACGGCTCTTCCAAAAATATAGCTTGTTGTGTATTCTTTCCAAGTGCTACAGTATTTTTTTAAATCGGTATGGGATTTTTCTAAATAGTCTTTAAGCTCCTTTTCTGAAAGATATCCCAAATCATAACAGCAGCGTGCTAAGAAGGCGCCTCTTCCGTAATTCCAGGCGCTATCTTTTGTCATTTTTATTTGAGAAAAATCTGTTATAACATTTTGTTCCATTAATTCTGGAACAATATCATTTAGTGTTCTAAACAGCTCTATATAATGTTCAAACAAGCCTTCTTCTTTTGGCAGATTTGATTTTAAAATGTTAACATAATTTTCCCTATCCTCAAAAGCTTTATAAACGACATTCATATTTTCATCTTGATTTCTGTCGTGCAGATTCTGAAGAATTTCTATCGCTTGATCTCTATTATATATTCCCCAGTAATCCTCAGCCAATGTGACGATATCAGATCTATTTAAACCTGTTTCATAAGAATTCAAATAGGCTGATTGCTGTTCGGCATACATTGAACCAACAAGCAAATGGTCTAACAAATACCCTTTTACCTCATTTTCTTTGTTTAGTTTAATACTTTGAAATGAGTTTAAAATTTTTGAAAAAAATCCCATGCCTATTATGCTGCTTTCAAATTAGAAAATTTGCCTTGTAGAATAGCGGTAAATCTTTCGCCCACCACTCTATATTTTGCTCTTATTTCCAATTGTTTTTTCAAGTTTAATACATCAGCTGGATCGACTATATAATTGAGCCTATCGTGTATTTCAAGTGACAATGGACTGCCATCGATATTAAAAGTGATAATATGTGTTTTTGGCAAATATTCTTCAGAAGATTTAGAATAAATACCCAATTGCGATTTTAATACCCCACCATATTCAAGTTTGGCATCTTCAATTCTGAAATTATCAAAAACAATATGTTCGTCTAATTCGCCAACTGTATTAGTGCAAAAAAAGTGCAAATCGTTTCCGCTCAAAACCCAAAAGCAATCTGTTTCTATTCTTCTCAATTTTACACCAACTGGTGATAATGCAACATTCTTTATACCATCACTTACAATTTCCTGAATTTTACTGCTTGTAGATTGAGGCACAGATGCAGAAGTAAAAGCGTCAATAGATTTGCCTTTCATCCAATGTTTCAATTGCGAGAAATCGTTAGCCAGCAATTCTTGTTTGTATTGGTCATATTTTGTTCGTTCAAAATTTAAATCAATTTCTGCTTTTGCAGTCTTGTGTTTTTTATTCATGCTAATCATAAAAATTACACCTGCAGTTATCAATACAACTGGAATTAAAAATAATGGATTCATACTTTTTTGTTTGTTACTTTGGTTTTAAATACTTCTTGTTTTATTATTTTGTCTTACAACAAAACAATATTAGAACACAAATTTTAGAAAAAAGAGAATGAGAATTTAAACAGATATAAATTCGTCTAAGATGATTGGATATCCGCTAATACTTTTTATAAATCCGTTTAATTTTTATTCATTAGATTAAAAAAGTTAATAGCGGTTCTGCAAAGAATCACAAACTAAAAAAGCCCATTTCGTTAGAAATGGGCTTTTGATTATAGTTTTCAATTTAAGCTTTAACTCCACTCTGGAAACTGGGTTCTATTTAAATCCAATTTTTCGATCGCTTTCATATCAGCATCATCAAGCTTAAAATCAAATATATTGAGGTTTTCAGCAATATGTGCTTTTTGTGAAGATCTCGGAATAGCAACAATACCACGCTGAAAATGCCATCTTAAGCTTACTTGTGCTGTAGTTTTACTATGCTTCTTGGCAATCTGGGTTAATGTTTCATTTGTAAAAAGACCGTTGCGGCCTTCTGCAAAAGGCGCCCATGCTTCCATTTGGATATTATGCTCTTTTAGCACCATATAATCATTTGTTTGCTGATAATAAGCATGCGTTTCTATTTGATTCACTACAGGTTTTACCTTCGCATAAGACAAAAGATCTGCCAATTGAGCTGGATCAAAGTTGCTAATTCCAATAGCTTTGATTTTTCCTGCTTTGTAAAGCTCTTCCATTGCCTTCCACGATCCTTTTACATCTCCTCTTGGGCGGTGTATCAGATATAAATCAAGATAATCGAGCTGCAATTTTCTTAGTGTTTCTTCAAAACCTTTTTTAGCATTTTCATAACCAGCATCATCGACCCATAATTTCGAAGTGACAAAAAGCTGTTTCCTGTCTATTCCGCTTTGTTTTATTGCTTTGCCTACTTCTACTTCATTTCCGTACACTTTTGCGGTGTCAATAAGACGGTAACCTGCAGCTATGGCTTCAACTACAGATTTCTGGCAAACCTCGCCGCTAAGTCCGTAAGTTCCAAAACCTAGTATAGGCATTTTCAATCCGTTATTCAATTTAACATCTGGGATCGCAACAACAGAACTATTATCATTCAAGACATTTCCAAACAGTTTAGGCATACCTAAAACACCCAAGTAAATTCCAGCAGTTGCTAATGTAGTATTTTGCAAAAACTTGCGTCGGTTTATTTCGTTTTTTTGGTTTTGAGAACTCATATTTTTGGTTTAATAGTCAATTCATAATCAGCTAATAAAAGTAGATATTATTTTTATATAAAGTGCTTAATTTTCTAATACTGGAAATTCTTTAGAAGAAATCAAAAGGCTAGCTTATAGCCATTTGTTTTTCTCCCCAAATTCGCATCTGGTCAATAAATGGAATTAATTCTTTTCCAGTTTCCGAAAGACGATATTCTACGCGAGGCGGCACTTCTTTATAAACCTTTCTTATAATTAATTTATCTTCTTCTAATTCTCTTAGCGTTTGCGTAAGCATTTTGGGTGTTATTCCTTCTACAATTCTTTTTAACTCCCCATATCTCATAATACCATCTTTCAAATACCATAAGATTCTTCCTTTGTATTTACCTCCAATTCTTTGAAAAGCATAATCAACTGGACAATAGGCAAATTTATTTTTTTTCATCATTTTTAAAATTATTACTTACTGATAATCAGCATTAATATACTTTTAGTATGTAGGATACAAATTAGTGCCTACTTGCCATAAAGATATCATTTAATTTACTTTGTATAAACATTTTAAATAGAAAAATATGGCTTACAATAATCTAGAAGACTCAGAAGATATTCAAGTATTGGAAATTCGTAATTATTTGCTGAAACCAAATTTAGCAGATACTTTCAGCCAATATTTTCATTCCAAATTTGTTGAATCAATGAAGGAATTAGGCGGTTACACTTTAGGAGAATTTAAAATTGACAGCTTAAATGATCGGTTTGTTTGGTTGCGCGGCTTTAAAGATATGGACACAAGAGTAAAATTTCTAAATGACTTTTACTGTGAAAGCATTGCATGGAAAGAAAACGGAAAAGCAGCAAATGAAATGATGATCAACTCCGATAATGTTTATCTGTTAAAACCATTAAACAATAATAATCTCAAAACGAATAAAAGCTTTACAGTGATTGATTTCTATATCTGCAATAGTACAATTGAACAAGTAATAAAGTTATTTGATGCTGAATATAAACCATTTCTAAAAACTATAAATATTACCGATATTTCATTTTGGATTAGCGAAATGAAAGAAAACGATTTTCCAAGACTTCCTGTTTTTCAAGATAAAAATCTCTTGGTATCTATAACTCATTTTGAAGATAAAGATGATTATGAAGCCAAGCAAAAAGCAATTGATGGTATGTCATCTTCATTAAATTTTTCAATACAGCAATTGGTAACAATCCATCATAAATTATTACTTTTAAACCAACAAACTAATAATCAAAGAACTAAAAATGATGCAAACTGAAAATTTAGAAATACCGAAAATCAGTTTTGATGAAAACGGAGAATTAATCATTACAGCTTCTCCTACTTCATCTAAAGATGATTTTGATTTTTTTGAAGGAAAATGGAAACTTCATAATAAGAAACTCAATTCCAGATTGTCTAATTGTACGGAATGGACCGAATTTGAATCGACACAAGAAATGTACAAGATTCTCAATGGAATTGGCAATATTGATAATTTTCTTGCCACTTTTGACGGAAATCCATTTGAAGGAATGACGGTTAGATTATTTAATCCGAAAAGTAGATTGTGGAGTATTTACTGGGCCGATTCTAATGAAGGAAAACTAGATCCGCCAGTATTAGGCTCGTTCGAAAATAATGTAGGCCACTTTATTACTAAAGATACTTTTAACGGGAAAGATATTGTTGTGATTTTCCGATGGGATGCGAGAGACAAAAATAATCCAGTATGGAGCCAAGCATTCTCTGAAGATAACGGAAACTCTTGGGAATGGAATTGGTACATGTATATGTCCAAATTTGAGCAGGAAAATTAAAAAAACTAAAGCCGTATCTAACTCTCTGCTGATACGGCTTTCTCATTTTCTTATATTTCTTTTAAATTTACTTCTTTCTTTTCCCCATCCTTATCAATGGTCACACGCTTCTCAATGTTAGCTTTATCATTATAAGATTGGCTTGCTGTACCATAATTGGTCGTAGAACCTTGATAGCCAAAATAATTATAATAATTGGTATAACCAGATACATACGAATAATTATAAGAGTTTGTAAAATCAAAACTTACCATAACAATGTAAGTTCCTGGCATTAGATCTGCAAATTCAAAATGTCCTTGATCGTCATAAACTTTGGCTTTTTTAACCGAATATCCAAAATCACTATCCAACGGAACTTCTGGCATTTTTTTCTGTTTGCGAATTTTCTTGTTCACCTCTAACCATTCTTCATAATAAGCAGAACTTGGAAAAAGCGTAATCTCTGTACCTTTTGGAGCGTATTGTTTTTTAGCTGTGTTAACCAAACCGCCCAATCTCTTGCCAGAGTCAGATCGTGCGTAAGCTGTACCTATTATAACGCCATTGCCATTTGCAATCTGTCGGGCAACTTCCTCTTTATTAAATTTATTTTTAATGGGTTGATAATCCAATTCTTCATTAACGGTTATTTCCCACATTCCGTTAGCCATAGACATTTCTCGTTGCCAAAGACGACGGTCTTTTTTGTCTATAATATAATTATAATAGGCATTAGTGCTTTCTTCCAAAACCGAGACAATCCATGACTCGTGTTTACCAGTTCTCGGTGAACTATAAACAAAACTTTTTACCTCTTTAATGGTATAATATTCAACCAGCACATTTGACTCATCATTATAATAAAACTGAGGAAAACGGCCTTTGTATCCTACATCTAAAGGCAATGTTCCGATTAAATGATCGGTCCAATTGAAATCAAAAAATTCTTCCTTAGGTTTAAGTTTCAGTTTTTTATCTTTTTTGGTTTTCTTCGAATAAAAATTACCCGTAATTGTTTCTCCAAAGTTAAGGTTCAGTTTTGCATTTTTGGTTTCATCAGAATAACTGATCGCTTTAAGTGTTAGTGCATCTGCTGTGCTAATACGTGTAGTTGGTTTTCCATTGTCTTTTGGAGTAAAAGTATTATCCAAAGTTAACTGATTGTTTGCTAATGTAATATCATAGGTCAATGCTCCCATATTCTTCCATTCTGTACCTTTTACATAATAAACGGTATAAAGTGATTTTCCTGGTTTGATATACTTCGTATTGATATCCTTACTGCCGGGTACAATTTCTTTTTGGCTGAATGCAATAAAAGGAAGCAGTATCATTAAATAAAAAAACTGTTTTACCAGATTTACACTTTTATTCTTTAAAAATGTTAATTTCATTGCTAAAAAACTATCTATAGTGTTAACTCTCATTGGTATTTATTTGATTTGCCACAAATTTACTGACGCCACCTAGAGAAAACAATACCTGATTTCATGGTAAATTAATATCATTTTAAATTATCTATCCCAAAAAAAAGACGCCTAGTAGGCGTCTTTTTAAGAGTATTCTTTTCTGCTGCATTAAGCTTTTAAGTCAAATCTATCCAGATTCATTACTTTAGTCCAAACTGCAATAAAATCTTGTACAAATTTTTCATGTGCATCAGAAGCAGCATATACTTCTGCTATTGCTCTCAATTCTGAATTTGAACCAAAAACAAGATCAGCACGCGTACCTATCCATTTAGGCTGTCCAGTACTTCTATCATTCCCAGTATAAAGTTCTTGATCATTAGAAACCGATTGCCACTTTGTGCTCATATCCAATAAATTAATAAAGAAATCATTTGTCAAATGACCTGGTCTATTGGTAAAGACACCGTTTTTGCTTCCGTCTGCGTTAATATCCAAAACTCGAAGTCCCCCTAAAAGAACTGTTAGCTCAGGAGCAGTGAGAGTTAATAGATGTGCTTTATCGATAAGAAGTTCTTCTGTTAAAACAGATGATTTTGTTTTTCTATAATTTCTAAAACCGTCTGCTCTTGGCTCTAGATATCCAAATGATTCAACATCTGTTTGTTCTGCAGATGCATCCATACGCCCAGGTGAAAAAGGAACAGTTACAGAAGCTCCTGCATTTTTTGCCGCTTTTTCGACAGCCGCACTACCTCCAAGAACTATTAAATCTGCCAATGAAACTTTTTTACTGCCATTTGCAGCATTAAATTCTTTTTGAATTGCCTCTAACTTATCTAAAACTACTTTAAGTGCTACTGGATTATTTATTTCCCAGTCTTTCTGTGGTGCAAGTCTAATGCGAGCTCCATTTGCACCACCTCGTTTATCTGATCCTCTAAAAGTAGAAGCCGAAGCCCATGCTGTTGAAACTAACTGAGATGTGCTTAATCCTGAGTTTAGTATTTTCTCTTTTAGTTGAGCTATATCTTGGTCATCTATTAATGCGTGATTTACTTCTGGAATAGGATCTTGCCATAAAAGTTCTTCCTTAGGCACTTCTGCTCCTAAATAAAGAGCACGCGGTCCCATATCACGATGTGTTAATTTAAACCATGCTCGTGCAAAGGCATCTGCAAATTCGTCTGGATTTTCTAAAAATCGACGAGAAATTTTCTCATAAGCTGGATCCAGCCTTAATGACAAATCGGTAGTAAGCATCGTTGGCAAATGCTTTTTGTTAGGATCAAAAGCATCAGGAATAATAGCCTCAGCATTTTTTGCTACCCATTGATGTGCCCCTGCTGGACTTTTAGAAAGTTCCCATTCGTAAGCAAATAAGTTTTCGAAAAAGTTATTGCTCCATTGTGTTGGCGTTTTTGTCCAAGTCACCTCAAGTCCGCTTGTAATAGCGTCTGACCCTTTTCCTGAACCATAACTATTCTGCCATCCTAAACCTTGCAATTCTAAACCAGCCGCTTCGGGCTCAGCACCTACATTATCAGAAGAAGCCGCTCCATGCGTTTTACCAAAAGTATGTCCACCAGCAATTAATGCCACTGTTTCTTCATCATCCATTGCCATACGTCCAAAAGTATCTCTAATATCTTTGGCTGCAGCAATTGGATCAGGATTGCCATCTGGCCCCTCAGGATTTACATATATAAGTCCCATTTGCACTGCTGCAAGAGGTTTCTCTAAATTTCTACTATGAATATTTCCATCTGCATTGTCGTCTGACGATACTACACCATGATCTTTTGGAACACCATCAGATCCCGCTTTATAACGTTCATCACCTCCTAGCCATGTGGTTTCAGATCCCCAATATACAGACTCATCGGCTTCCCATACATCTGCACGTCCTCCGGCAAAACCAAATGTCTTAAAGCCCATAGACTCTAAAGCAACATTTCCAGTTAGAATCAGCAAATCGGCCCATGAGATTTTTTGTCCGTACTTTTGTTTAATTGGCCAAAGCAATCTTCTTGCTTTATCAAGACTAACATTATCTGGCCAGCTGTTAAGCGGTGCAAAACGCTGTTGTCCTGCTCCTGCTCCTCCACGTCCGTCATGCACTCTATAAGTACCCGCACTGTGCCAAGCCATTCTTATAAAAAGTCCTCCATAGTGACCAAAATCAGCAGGCCACCAATCTTGCGAATCGGTCATAAGAACATGTAAATCTTTCTTTAAGGCCTCAAGATCCAAACTTTTAAAAGCTTCTGCATAATTAAAATCCTTGTCTAGAGGATCTGACAATGCTGAATTTTGTCTCAAGATATTTACCTTTAACTGTTTAGGCCACCAGTCACCGTTTTTCGTGCCCGATGCGGCTTGCTTGTCCATGCTTCCATTGTGAAAAGGGCATTTGCTGATGTCATTTGATTGATTATCCATAGTTGAAAATTTTTATTTTTGACTAAATTACAAACTAATGAAAGAGAAAATTAGGGCTGCAGATTGTAAATACTACTTCCGAAATAGACAAAATCTATTTATAAACATTTTTCATATTTAAAATCCTTATAACTCAGTTAGTTTTACCAAAAAGGTTCTTTCTTAAAAAAAGAACTTTTTTAATATGATATTACAACTACATAAATTTAATAAAAAAGAATCTTTTCATTCTATAAAATTTTATAATTCAGTCATTTGCTAATTTCTAGTTTTAAGACCAAAGCATTATTAGCTTCTTTCTTCTGAAAAATCCAGTAATCTTGTCTTCCAATTTTCAGAAAAACATACAAAAAATATAACCTGTATTATTGCGTACGTAAAAACGTACTTTATTACTCCTTCCAAAAATTATTATTACCCAACTTTACACTTTCGGTTCCCAAATACCGTAATCTACTATCTATTATTACTAACTATTAATCGTTTACTAACCTTAAAATTAAAAAGATGAAGAAATTCTTAAAATTAACCAGTATGCTATTGACCATGGCATTAGTACTTATTTCTTGCGAAAAGGAGCAAGAAGATTTAAATGCGTCCCAACTTGCTAAAAAAGAAGCCCAGCAAATTGCCAGCAAAGATACGCTCGCATCTAATGCTGCAATTGAAGGCAGCACTACAGCTAGAGGTACAGCTGGAGCAAGAACAATCACATTGCAAACCAATACACTATCTTGTCCTGGCGGTTTATGCACATCGTATGGCGTTTGGTCAACAGGTGTTTACACTGTATGGTTTCAAATGAAATTCAATAACGGTTTTTACTGGAGCCGAGGCGGAAAATGTGGGTATGGAATCTTAATTGGTGACCAGAATACAGGTGGCGATGCAGCATGGGATGGAAATGGCGGAAGCGCCAGATTTATGTGGTACTGCCCAAATGGATCGAATACTGCTAAAGGAAGCGGCGCTTATCTTCAGCCTTATGTATATTACAGAGATCAGCCTGGACAGTATGGTAATGATTTTGGAAAAAAATATTACATCCAAGAAGGTGTAACGTATAACTGCCAGATATCTGTGAAACTAAATACTGGTTCAAATACAGACGGATATGTTAAATATTACGTAAATGGCACGGAGATATTGAATGAAAAAATTCGCTGGGTAACTAACGATTCTAAGCGAAATGTAAATGCTGTAAGCCTTCACACTTTCCGTGGTGGAAGTCAAAATTATTGGACAGCTCCGGTAACAAGTTCTATCTATTATCCAAGCGCATCTTGGGATGCGCTATAATTTATAGACTTTAAAACAATTTGGGCCGGAAAAAAATTAAATACAACTTCGATGCTTTTTATTATTACCATTAAAAACATCGAAGTTGTTTTTACTAGAGTTAAAACTCTAATTCCCTTCTTTTAATGCTTTCATTGCATTATTTTTTTTTTTAACTCATTTTTTTATTAAATAGCAGCTATAGAAAATTAACTACATTAGTAAAACTGTTTTGGCGATTACTTGTAAAATGGCGGTTTTCGCGCTATAATACTTCTCTATTTTTGATTACTAGAAGTACGCTCTAATTATTTGAATTATAATTGTTGCCATATTTTATATAATACTGACTAAGCAAGCAATGAATGTTGTTTTAAATATTATCGATCTTAAAATCACAAAAAAGTTAAATATTTCTCTAGTTTTATTTTAAACGAACGAAGACAGATATCCATAAGAATAGCTGCCAATTATAAATTTATTTTGGACTTCCCTTAATTTTATATGGTTCATTTTGTACAAACAATTCAGTAGTATTACCAGCATATACTTCATTATTTGTTAGATTAAGCTTCTTAGCAGGAGCATCAACAGAAAAATCAACTTTTTTAAAGTCTACCCAAAAAGTATTGGGTGTTTGAGAAGACTCAAAATAATAAATTAAGTTTTTCTGGTCTGAAATAGTTCTCCATAAAGTAGAAGCAATGTTGGGTTGTTCAGGTGTAGTTATCCCAAGAGGCACAGAACAATTTCGTATAACACTTAAAAGAGCAGCCACTGCAGGAGCAGCTTCTTTGGTTTTTGGCAAAATATTACTATAGAAAGAAGCCCTTACAAAACGGTCTGCCGCACGATTGGTACCTGGCAGCATTGTGAGCCCTCCTATAGAATCCCAATACTCATTTAATGCAAGTTGCTTTTCAAATATTGGAGAGTTAGTCATAACAGTATATTTTGGACTATGATGAATCACTAATTCTCCGTTGATATATTCAAAAATTGCATTATCTCCTGTAGTATCCGATATTGATAAATGCAGCGTCGCCTTTGGCCCTTCTCCAGGCATTGCGCCAGTCGTAAGTACAAAAGGCTCTTTTTGCAATTCAATTACAGCTTCATTAACTGTCGCAAAATTATCTAAAACATACTGCACCCATCCTGCCATGGTTAGCTTTAATTTTTTGCCATCCCAATCAGGATATCTTGATTCTGAGAGCCATAATAAATTTGCTACCAATCCTTTTTCATTCATTCCATCTGTTGCCGCCATATCATACACTGCCGATATAACACTTCCATATTTTGAAGTCCATTTAATAGATTGCGAACCTTCTTCTCCTGTTCGCTTAATACCTCGGGGCAGCAGCCAAAGATTTGTATGAAGATCAGAACTCCAATCCATTGATCTAGCGGTTAATATTAATTCGTCTAAGCCATGATAAAGTATTCTAGTACACATAAGTTTATTATTATATATAATTACACAAATAAGATTCCAAATCCTTAATGCTTGTTTTTACATTGATAAAATTTTAAAATTAACACAGTTAAAAAACATAAAAATTGAACCGCCAATTAAACTGGTTTCAAATTATAAAGTGAAACCTGTTTTTTATGTCAATGCCATATTGTTAGACCAATTTACATCTAAAAACAGCAATCTTAAATATTAACATAAGAAGATTTTAAACAATTAAAATAGCATATATGATTAAATTTAATCCTTTTATATTTAGAACGATCAATTGGCGGTTTGAACTTTAAATAGGCAGAACCTCATCTTTTAAAGAAAAAAGAACAACAAAAAGTAATCTGTATACAAAAGGTAAATAAGATTCTATTTAAAACTTCTATTTCGTTCTAGTTTTGTTCAAACTAAATCCATCACTTTTTTTAACGAACAAAACATGATCGAAAAACCTAAATATGATTTAAGAGAATTAATACTCTATTTTTTAAAACTAGGCACAATTGGTTTTGGAGGCCCTGTTGCGTTGGTGGGTTACATGTACAAAGATTTAGTAGAAAACAAAAAATGGATTTCTGATGAAGAATATAAGGAAGGTCTCGCATTAGCGCAATTGGCTCCAGGTCCATTGGCGGCACAGCTTGGCATATATATTGGTTATGTTCATTACAATATTCTCGGGGCTACGTTAGCTGGATTTGCTTTTATTGCCCCTTCTTTCCTAATGGTTTTACTGCTTGGAATACTTTATCAAGCTTATGGCGGATTGTTATGGATTCAATCTATATTTTATGGCGTCAGTGCAGCCGTTATCGGAATTATTACTTTGAGTTCTTATAAACTTACTATAAAGTCCATCGGAAAACTAAACCTAAATTCTTTTAAAGAAAAATGGATTTTATGGCTGTTCTTTATCTCTGCCATCATAATAACCTACATCACAGAAAAAGAGCACATTTTATTATTTATAGCCGCAGGACTTATTTATATGCTGATAAAGGCTCGTCCGTATTTTAAGATTGCTAAAACCACCAATGTCTTACTAGTTGTTTCGTCTGGCTTTTGGGCTTTTGAAAGTTCAACCTTAATGAAAATTGCCGTTTTCTTCACTAAAGCAGGTGCTTTTGTATTTGGAAGTGGTCTTGCAATTGTTCCTTTTTTACATTCGGGAGTAGTTGTTGAAAATAAGTGGCTGACAGAACAGCAATTTCTGGATTCGGTTGCAATAGCCATGATAACGCCTGGTCCTGTCGTAATAACTGTTGGTTTTATAGGATATTTGGTAAATGGACTTTTGGGCGCTATAGCAGCGGCTTTAGCGACATTTTTGCCTTGTTATCTTTTTACCATTGCTTTGGCGCCATTCTTTAAGAAAATTGTAAACAACAAACCTGTCAAAGCATTTGTTGAAGGAATAACGGCCGCTGTAGTTGGAGCTTTAGTTGGTTCTGTCATCATTATTGCCAAAAGAAGCATTGTAGATGTTTCAACAATACTGATAGCTCTTGCAAGCATTCTTTCTTTAATTTATATCAAAAAAATTCAAGAACCGTATATTATTTTAATCGCTGCTGTCTTGGGCGTCTTAATTAAATTATCTTTTGTATAAAAAAGGCAATAGATTTGATTTTATTAACTTTGCTCCATGGAAGATAAAACAGTTCGAAGTATTTCTGAGTTTAATAATGAACTTAAACTAAAAGGTTTCAAAGCTTTTCAAATCGAAGATGACAGCAATGCCACCCGAGTTTACAGCAGGAAAGATTTCTTTAAAATATGTCTAACTACAGGACATAGCAAAATTCATTATGCTGACAAAAGTTTTGAGCAGCACGGAACTATTCTGTTTTTTGGCAATCCACATATTCCTTATTCTTGGGAAACAATTTCTACCACCTATACAGGCTACACCATTTTATTTTCTGAAGAGTTTCTAAAATATTCTGACCGATCTGAAAGCTTGCATCAATCTCCTTTCTTTAAAATAGGCGGAACACCTATACTCTATATCTCAGAAGAACAAAGATTGTTTCTTAACACTCTTTTTCAAAAGATGATCGAGGAACAAAAAAGTGATTATGCATACAAAGATGAACTCATACGCAGCTATATTCACTTAATTATTCATGAATCTTTAAAATTACAGCCATCAGAAAACTATAATGAAGGTAAAAATGGAACAGCACGAATCACATCTGTTTTTCTGGAACTTTTAGAAAGACAATTTCCGATAGAAAGTGCCGATAGTCCCCTTCGTATGACTACAGCGAAAGATTATGCCCAAAATTTAAACATCCATGTGAACTACTTAAATCGAGCAGTCAAAAAAATTACAGGCAGATCAACCACATCGCATATCACAGAAAGAATAACAGCAGAAGCAAAAGCACTTTTGCAACATACCGATTGGAATATTGCAGAAATTGCATACTCACTCGGATTTGAATATCCAACATATTTCAATAATTTTTTCAAGAAACATACCGGAACTAATCCAAAATCATATAGAGAAATTGAAGTTTGAAATTCTTAACTTTTGGTTTGATATTCTTTAACGGCGCCTGATGGTGCCGTTTTAATTTTGTGGTTATAATTTAAACCGTTTTAAATAGATGAAAATAACAGCATTAGTCGCTTTGTCTTTTTTTGTTATCGGACAAGCATTGGCACAAAACAAAGAATCAATTCAAAAGAAAGAAAAAATGAATACGACAGAAGAACATTATACTTTTAAGTTAAGCAATAAAGTAACACGTCAGAAAGTAAATTTTAAAAACCGCTATGGCATTACTCTTTCAGGAGATCTTTATCTTCCAAAAAATGCGGACAAAACATTACTTTCTGCAATAGCAATAAGTGGTCCTTTTGGAGCGGTGAAAGAACAGTCTTCTGGTTTATACGCCAACCAATTAGCAGAACATGGATTTGCAGCATTAGCTTTTGATCCTTCTTATACAGGAGAAAGTAGCGGCGAGCCTCGAAATGTTGCATCGCCAGATATTAACACTGAAGATTTTGGCGCTGCAGTTGATTTTTTAGGCGTACAGAAAAATATTGACCGAGAAAAAATCGGAATTATAGGCATTTGCGGATTTGGTGGTTTTGCTCTGAATGCAGCAGCAATTGATAAACGCATCAAGGCCGTAGCAACAACAAGTATGTATGATATGACCAGAGTAATGTCTAAAGGCTACAATGATGTAGTGACTAACGAGCAACGCACGGAGACTCTGAAGCAATTAGGTCTACAGCGCTGGAAAGATGCTGAGAACGGAATTTATGCGCCTTCTGCAAACAATCTTCCTCAAAAACTTACGGGCAGTGAGCCTCAATTTGTAAAAGAATATTTTGATTATTACAAAACATCGAGAGGCTTTCATGTTCGTTCAATCAACTCTAATGCTTCATGGACTGCCACAAATCCGGTTTCTTTTATGAATATGCCAATTCTATCTTATATTCAAGAAATCAGCCCTAGACCTATACTTATAATTGCAGGTGAAAATGCGCATTCGAGATACTTTAGTGAAGATGCTTTTAGGGCTGCAGCTGAGCCTAAAGAATTAGTTATTATACCAAGTGCTGTACATGTTGATTTGTATGACAGATTGGATAAAATTCCGTTTGAAAAACTACAGTCTTTTTTTCTAGACAATTTGAAATAATTTTTGATTTATGTTTAGTTAAAACAGACTTTAAGCTTTACTCAAAACAAAATGAAAAAATTAATCATTATATTCACATCAGTAATTTTTACCGCATGTAATTCTAAATCAGATCGTATGAATACAACAGAAATATTTCCGCAGGGAGAACCGCTTCCTAGTGATTGGTTTACAGGCAATGCCTTTTTAAAACCTTTAGTGGCAAAAGATAAAAATAACGAATTCTCGGCAGGGTCTGTAACATTTCAGCCTAACGCGAGAACAAATTGGCACACTCATCCTAAAGGTCAAGTTCTGCTGGTTATTGAGGGCGAAGGACTTTATCAAGAAAAAGGGAAACCTGCACAAATAATTAAAAAAGGAGATGTAGTAAACATTCCTGAAAACATAGAGCATTGGCATGGTGCTAGCGCAACTGCAAAAATGGTTCATATTGCCATTACCAATTTTAAAGAGGATATTCAGGTTACTTGGCTTCAACCTGTTTCTGACGAAGAGTATCAATCTGCAAATCAAAATTGATTCATACTCTCTTAAACTAAAATTTATTAGAGGAAAAGCCCTCGTTTCATCAACAGAGGGCTTTTCTTTCTTTATAAAAACTCATCGCCAACCCAATGCAGGTGCAACGTGTTCTAATATTGAGGATAAAATATGTATGTTATAATCAACACCTAAAGTATTCGGAATAGTCAACAGCAATGTATCTGCTTCCTGAATCGCTTCATCTTGAGCTAATTCTTCAATCAATTTATCAGGTTCAGCCGTGTAGCTTTTACCAAAAATCGCACGTTTATCTTGCTCAATATAGCCAAAACTATCATTGCCTTTTGCTTGTCCAGCAAAATAATATCTATCCTGATCATTGACTAGTGCAAAAATCGAACGGCTAACCGATACTCTCGCTTCACGCTGATGTCCTGCTTTTTTCCAAGCTTCTTTATATAATCTTATCTGCTCTGCCTGCTGAACATGAAACGGCTTGCCATTTTCATCATATTTAAGCGTAGAACTTTGAAGATGCATACCGTTTTCGGCTGCCCAAATAGCCGTTGCATTTGACGCTGCTCCCCACCAGATTCTTTCTCTCAATCCTTCAGAATGTGGTTCAATGCGCAACAATCCAGGCGGGTTTGGAAACATCGGATACGGATTTGGTTCTGCAAATCCTTCTCCACTCAATTTATCCAAAAACTCTAAAGCTTTTTTACGGCCCATATCGGCATCGGTTTCACCTGCATCAGGTTCGTAGCCAAAGTAACTCCATCCATCGATAACTTGTTCTGGTGATCCTCTGCTAATTCCTAATTGCAAACGTCCTTCTGATATCAAATCGGCAGCTCCAGCATCCTCAACCATATACATTGGATTTTCATACCGCATATCGATTACACCTGTTCCGATTTCTATTTTGCTTGTCTTAGCGCCTACAGCCGAAAGCAGAGGAAAAGGTGAAGCTAACTGCTGTGCAAAATGATGTACACGAAAATAAGCACCATCTATTCCTATTTCTTCAGCTGCAACGGCCAAATCGATAGACTGCAACAAGGTATCTGCCGCTGTACGGGTTTTGTATGATGGATGATTAGACCAATGCCCAAATGATAAAAATCCTATTTTCTTCATAATGGCTTTTATTTTTTTATTCTCTCAAATATACGCATAACTAATAAAAAAAGAAAACCATGTCTTTTCTCAAAAAGTACATGGTTTTGCTTATCTATAAAATTAATAAAGCAGGTAATATTGCCTTTTAATTTTTAATTTAAAAAAAAATTATTGTTTAGGATCTACACTTAAAGGCGGAAGTGACAATTCTTTACTGTTCAACAATTGTTTCGCCTGCTCGATAGTTCTATACTTGCCAATTTCCATTGGTCCACCATAGGCACCACTCTGCTGTGGTCTTGGCGGAGTTGCTGCGTACGTTTTCATTAGCTCAAGGGTAACTTGGTCAAAAATTACCATTGTCCATGTTTTCTCTGTAAAGCTGTTCATGAAAAGGTCATAGCGCTCTTGCGGATCTTGCCATAAATCGTAAACAGCAGGAACAGTTGCAATGTAAGTCTGGTCACCTCTCCAGCCCAATTGCTGTCCAGGCGTATCGCTTCCTGCTTGCGCGCCGTTATCTCCGCGTGTATTAAATACTGCTTTCCATTTTCCTATACGTATAGCTCCAGGAGATAATTCGTTTTCTGTAAAATAAAACCATCTGTCACGAAGCGGTTTTCCTTTTTTAAACAAAACATTAGACATGTCGTAGCTATCAAAAATCATAGGTTTTCCTTCTCTATCATTTTTAGGCAATTCAACTCCAGCCAAAGCAGCAAATGTTGCCATTAAATCTAAACCACCCACAATATCATGACTTACACTTCCTGCTTCAATCTGGCCTGGCCACCATGCAATTGCAGGAACTCTGCTTCCTCCTTCACGATCTGTTCCTTTAGAACCTCTAAATGGAGTATAACCAGCATCCGGATGTACGTCTTGCCAAGCTCCATTGTCAACAGTATAAATTACAATTGTATTTTCTGCAATTCCAAGCTGACGAATTTTATCCATAATACGGCCAACATTATAATCCATTTCTACAACAGCATCGCCATATTTGCTTTTCGCAGGAGATTTTCCTGCAAACTGTTTTGAAGGCAGGTTTGGCTGGTGATTTTTAGCAAAATTGATACACATAAAAAATGGATCTTTAGATTTGCCATATTCATCCAGCTGTTTTAAATTATTGTCAACCATATTCATATCCAGTTCTGCAATATTTTCTTCAGTTACAGCACTTATTTCTCTTGCAGGTTTTCCAGCCTCTCCTTCCAAAATTCCTTTAGTCGCTTTTTTTATGTAGTCGCTAATCTCAGGTGCCATATCCGGATTCCAAGAAGGAAAGCAATATGTGTAAGCATTCAAGTGATACAATACTACATTTTGCATTTTATCAAATCCATGAGCAATTGGCATGGCATAATCTGCCTCTCCTAAGTGCCATTTTCCTGAGAAATAGGTTTTATAATTTGCTTTCTTTAATACAGAAGCCAATGTCCACTCTGCAGCAGGAAGACCGCCGCCCTGTCCTTGAAAAGCAACAGTAGTCATACCGCTTCTATTAGGAATGCGGCCAGTAATCATAGCAGCTCTTCCAGGAGTACAGCTCGGCTGTCCGTAAAAAGACCAGAACTGCATTCCTTCTTTTGCCATTTTGTCCAGATTCGGCGTAGGCATTCCGCGTCCGACTCCTCCACCGTAAACTCCTAAATCTCCCCAGCCAGTATCATCAGAAATTACCATAATGATGTTAGGCTTCTTTTTGGTTTGTGCGCTTATGTATCCTATGAAAGTGGAACACAGCAAACCTGCAAAAATTAATTTTAAGGCATTTTTTTTCATGGTTTAAAATTTTAATTAAATGTGGTTTGTTTGAAATCTCAGCAAAAAAGTTTAGCGAGGAATAGAGTTTTTTTACTTCTCAAAGAATTCCAGAATGAAAAATTTTTTTGACAACGAAAATTACAATTAATAAAAGAGCCAGATTTTTTAAACTGGTTGCAAATTATAATCTGCAACATCAAAAAATAAGTACCAACTAGCACTTTCTGTAAATTTGATAACACATTCCCACTTAACCTTAAACAATTAAAAATGAAAAAATTATCAATATTATTCACTTGTCTCTTTTTAATTATTCTTGCAGGATGCAAAAAAGAATCAGCAGCAAATCCTGATATAAACACTTCAGAAAAATCACCTGACACACTAAACGCTGAATCAATTAATGTTCCAGGTTCAGATGTGACGCTACACCCTGAATATGTAAAAACTATTGCTCGTGCTGCCTACATTTGGGGCTATCCATTAGCTAATGTTTTTAATAGAAGGAATGCTTTTCGTCCATTAAAAGAGCCTGGCAGACTTAACGGAGTACTTCCAGGTGCTCCTCTGGGACAAATTTGCATGCTTTCTGACTATATAGCCCCACAACAAAACAGTGTTGCTTGCCCTAATCAGGATGTAGCTTATGGTTATGGCTATTTTGAACTTGATAAAACTCCCGTTGTAATTCAGGTTCCAGATTTTGGAGATCGTTTTTGGGTCTATGCCCTTTACAATGCCAGAACTGAGCAAACTGGACATATGGGTAAAATGTATAATACAAAGCCCGGATTTTATCTGCTTCATGGACCTAACTGGAAAGGACAAGTTCCTAGCGGAATTACTGGTGTTATTAAATTTGAGACCGAATTAGGAAATGCAATTCCGAGAGTTTTTCTAGATGACACTCCACAAGATAGAGTGGCATTACAACCCATTATCAATCAAATTGTAGCGTATCCACTTTCGGAATTTGATGGAAAAATGAGAACAAAAGAATGGAATAAAGTTCCAAACATTCCAACAGGTAATACTGGCGGAGGAGAAATTAAATGGGTAGTTCCAGAAAAATTCTTTGATCTTTTACCAGAAATTTTAGAAAAAGTGCCACCTCTAAAAGGCGAAGAAGCTTTATATGCACAATTTAAAGCCTTGTTGGCAACAGCAGCAAAAGATCCAGAAATCAAAAAAATAATTGTTCAAGAAGCTGTTACTTTAGATCAAACGCTTATTAAAGATTATTTAAAATGGAAATACAACGGAAAACCTGCAGGAAATGGATGGAACAGATCTTTTCATAATGCAGTATGGGGATTTGATTATACAAACCGTACCAGCTCAGGAAGAAGCAATATATTTGATAACAGACCAACAGAGACTCAATATTTCTACACCGACAATACGACAAAAGGAGAAAAACTTAATGGCAACGAAAATTACAAAGTAACCTATAAAGTACTTCCTCCTGTTAAGGGTTTTTGGTCAATGACTTTATATAACTCTGAACATTTCTTTTTCGCGAACGATCTAAAAAGATATTCTCTCGGTACAAAAAATAAAAGTCTCAAAAAAAATGCTGACGGTTCGTTAACACTTTATGTTGGGAACAAAAACCCTGGAAATGATAAAGAAAGCAACTGGATTCCTGCACCTAAAGGTGATTTTTCTTTATACATAAGAGCTTACTGGGGAGAAAAAGCAATTATAGACGAAAGCTGGATTCCGCCAGTAGTTGAAAAATATTAATTGAATGAAAATCATATCAAACAGGCTTATTAAACGTTTAAAATATTTCCAATTTGAAAAGAGACTTCATTCGAATCTAGAATACTATTCTAACTTTTTTTAAGTATTCTTTAAAAGAAATATTACCTAAATAACTCAGTATCAAATAAAAACTTGCAACATTTCGTTGCAAGTTTTTTTGTTTCATATTATAACTTGAAACATGTATGCCTTCAATTTTATGCAATTATTCTCACTTTATGGCATATTTTTGAAAGGCCTAAACAATTCGTTCTAAAAAACGCCCCTCTCAGATCTTCTTCCTACTACTAGATTTTTATAATCAATATTGATATATCTAAACTAAAAACAAATACTTATGGATTGGATTATTACTACATTAAAAGATTATCCCGAACTGGCTATTTTTCTCACGCTATCATTAGGTTATTTTATCGGAAAATTTAAAATCGGAAGTTTTTCTTTAGGAACTGTTACCAGTGTTTTACTTGTGGGAGTTTTGGTCGGACAATTAGATATTGTCATTTCTCCTAACGTAAAATCAGTATTTTTTCTAATGTTTCTTTTTGCTGTCGGATACAGTGTCGGACCACAATTCTTTGGCGGCTTAAAAAAAGACGGATTGCCTCAAATGCTTTATGCTGCTGTTGTATGTGTTTTATGTTTGGTATGTCCTTATCTAATCGGTAAAATTATGGGTTACGATATGGGATTAACTGCTGGTATGCTTGCGGGTTCTCAAACCATATCAGCCGTTATTGGTGTTGCATCAGACACGATCAATCAGCTAAATCTTCCCGCCGATCAAAAAACGGCTTTAATTAATAAAATTCCTGTTGCATACGCCGTTACTTATATTTTCGGGACAGCTGGATCTGCTTGGCTATTGGCTTCTATTGGGCCAAAATTATTGGGCGGTAATTTAGTAGAAAAAGCAAAAGAACTTGAGATTCAGCTTGGAGGAGATGCCATTGGCGATGATCCAAGCATTGCCTCTGCTTATGATCGTGTAATATACAATGCTTATCAGATTGCGGCACATTCTTATGCTTGCAATAAAACAATTGCAGAGGTTGAAAATGAATTAGAAAGCAAAGGCAGACGCTTGTTTATACAACGAATCCGAAGAGGAAAAGAAATCATAGATGCTACTCCAGAATTTGTAATTCAAGAAAATGATGTTGTGGCACTGGGAGGAAGAAGAGAATACATGATGAATTACGTTGCCGTAAACGAAAAAGAAGTGCTAGATATCGAACTTCTTAATTTTCCTGTCGAAGTTTTAAGCATATTAATTGTAAAAAAAGAAGTAATAGACAAAACCATCGCCGATTTGCGCCATTTAAAATATATGCATGGCGTTGTCGTAAGATCTTTAAAACGATCTGGAATCCAGATGCCTATATTGCCCAATACTGTTCTTCAAAAAGGAGATATGATCGAACTGATTGGCATTAAACGAGACGTAGATCAAGTTGCGACACATATTGGCTATCCTGACCGTCCAACAAATACTACAGATATGGCTTTTGTAGGTTTAGGAATTGTATTGGGAGGATTGCTTGGTGCATTGACCGTTAAAATTAGTGGAGTGCCAATAAGCCTTAGCACCAGTGGAGGTGCCTTAATATCTGGACTTTTCTTCGGATGGCTAAGAGGCCAGCATCCTACTTTTGGCCGAATTCCAGAACCTGCCTTGTGGATTATGAATAATGTTGGTTTGAACATTTTTATAGCTGTTGTGGGTATTACAGCAGGACCAAGTTTTATTGTTGGTTTTCAAGAAGCTGGTTGGGGACTTTTCATTGCCGGAGCTGCAGCAACAGCCATTCCGTTAATCCTAGCCCTTTTTATCGGAAGATATATTTTCAAATTCCATCCTATTATAACCTTAGGCTGCGCCGCTGGAGCAAGAACTACTACAGCAGCCTTGGGAGCTTTGCAAGACGCTGTAAAAAGCAAAACCCCAGCATTGGGTTACACTGTGACCTATGCCGTTGGAAATACGCTGCTCATTATATGGGGCGTCGTCATTATTTTAATCATGAGTTAGTCGAATTTTTATATAATCTCTAAACATTTAAATCATGGCAATTGATATTTCAAAAATAAAAACATCAAGAGAGGTAGAAAAAACACTTCAGACCCTCAGCCCATTTGAAATTAAAAATGAATTAATTCATCTGGCGGAAGAAAGCGCACTTAAATCGACAGCGATAACGCTTAATGCAGGAAGAGGAAACCCAAACTGGATCGCTACCGTTCCTAGAGAGGCTTTTTTCCTTTTCGGACAATTTGCATTGGAAGAATGCCGCAATGTTATGGAAGAACAAGGCATACTGGCAGGAATTGTACAAAACAAAAGCGGAGTAGCTTCTCGTTTTGAAACATTTTTGGCTAAACATAAAGATTCTCCTGCTGCATCACTTTTAGAAAAAACATATCATTATGGTGTAGATAAACATGATTTTGATGGCGACGCATGGATTCGTGAATGGATAGAAGCTGTAATCGGGTTTAACTATCCTGTCCCAGATCGTATGCTAAGTCAGATAGAAATTATTGTTCACGACTATTTGGTACAGGAAATGTGCGGTGCAGGAAATGACAAAGGCAAGTATGATATTTTTGCTGTTGAAGGCGGAACTGCAGCAATGTGCTATATTTTTGATTCATTAATGCAAAATCACCTTACCGAGCGCGGAGATAAAATAGCATTGCTCACTCCTACTTTTACGCCTTATATCGAAATTCCTGAATTGGATCGATATAAATTTGATGTCGTTTATGTAGAAGCTAGCGGAGTTGGCGAAAACGGATTCCATACTTGGCAATACCCAAATTCTGAATTGGACAAGCTTAAAGATCCAGCGGTTAAGGTTGCTTTTGTGGTAAATCCAAGCAATCCGCCATCTTCTGCAATGAGTACCGATACGCTTAATTATATTGCTGATATTGTAAAAAATCACAATCCAGGATTGATGATTATTACAGATGATGTTTATGGAACTTTCGTTAATAATTTTAGATCTTTAATGGCTATTATTCCGCAAAATACCATCACAGTATATTCATTCTCAAAATATTTTGGCTGTACAGGCTGGAGACTTGGAACAATTGCCATTCATCAGGACAATATTTTCGATAAAAAAATTGCCAATTTAAGTCCAGAACTTAAAAAAGAACTACACGATCGCTATTCTTCTCTGACATTAGAGCCAGAAAAAATCAAATTTATTGACAGACTGGTTGCCGATAGCCGACAAGTAGCTTTAAACCACACAGCAGGATTATCACTACCTCAGCAATTTCAAATGATGCTTTTCTCTGCGTTTTGTCTATTAGACACTCAAGATGTTTATAAAACGCTTACACAGTCTATTATTCACAAACGTCTTAATTTATTATGGGAAGGACTAGAAGTTCCAATTCTAGAAGATCCAATGCGTGCAGGATATTATTCTGAAATTGATGTTATGGTGGCAGCAAAACACTTTTATGGTGATGATTTTGCCAATTGGCTGAAAAAGAATTTTGAACCAGTTGATGTTTTATTCCGCTTGGCAGAAAAAACAGCAATTGTACTTTTAAATGGCGGCGGTTTTGCTGGGCCAGAATGGAGTATCAGAGTTTCTCTTGCCAATCTTCCAACAGACAGCTATTTAATTCTTGGAAAAAATATCCGTAAAATTTTAATGGAATATGTAACCAGCTGGGAAAACTCAACAAAATAATAGAATCCTAAATTAAACACATCTGATCTATGAAAAATTTATTTACATTATTATTATCGGTTTTATTAGTAACAGGTATTTATGCTCAGAAATTACCTAGAATCAAGATACTTGCAACTGGAGGAACAATTGCGGGACAAGGCGCATCGGCAGATCGTTCTGCTTATACCGCGGGACAATTGCCAATTAAAGATTTAATTGCTGCAGTTCCAGGAATTGACAAAGTTGCAGAAATTTCAGGAGAACAGATTTCAAATGTGGGAAGTCAGGACATGACTGTCGATATTTGGATCAAGCTGAATAAAAGAATCAACGAGATTTATAAAAATAACGAAGCTGACGGAATCGTAATCACACACGGAACCGATACGCAGGAAGAAACAGCTTATTTTTTATCGCTGACAGTACGATCTGATAAACCTGTAATCATTACTGGTTCTATGCGTCCAGCGACAGCCATAAGCGCAGACGGCCCAAAGAATTTGTATGATGCAGTAACTCTGGCAGCTTCAAAACAAGCGGCGCACAGTGGTGTTTTATTGGTATTTAATGAATACATTTTTACAGGAAGAAGTGCTGTAAAAACCAGTACAACGCATTTAAATGCATTTACAGCGCCAAACAATGGTCCAATTGGGCAAGTTTATGACGGAAAAGTTTCTCTTTATGAAACTCCGGTAAGAAAAGCCAATAAAAGCACTCCGTTTGACATCACAGGTTTAACAACTTTACCAGAAGTGGCTGTTGTAGAATTATACGCCGATGCGCCTGCAACTGCCATAAATGCTTATGTGGCTTCTGGTGTAAAAGGAATTGTAACTGGCGGTTTAGGTAACGGAAATCTAAATAAAGTAAACTCAGATGCTGCGTCAAGTGCTGTTAAAAAGGGAATTGCCGTTGCGAGAGCTTCTAGAGTACCGTCTGGAAGAGTTACTTTATTTGACGAAACCGATGATCAAAAGCTTGGCACTATAGTCGCAGATGATTTAATTCCGCAAAAAGCGAGAATCCTATTGATGCTTGGTCTTACCCAAACTACTGACAGTAAAAAACTGCAGGAGTATTTCTTTGAGTATTAATCAACTGAAATTGTAAATTATGCGTGTCTTAACTTTTATAATTTTGAGCGTTTTTCTCTCCGCAGGTGCATATGCACAGCAGGAAAAACAGACCGATACGATCCTAAATCATAAAACGCCTTTAATAAAAGCAACCAAAGTTGATTTGCTAAACAATGTTGATTTAATTTTCAATACTCAAGTAGGTTTTAACACCTATTTTGATGACGGAAATTACACTGGCAGTAAATTTGAAGTAAACCAGTTTAGATTGGAAGTAAAAGGAAAAGTTTATAAGGACAAAGTATTCTTTAGGTTCAGAGACCGATATACTAAAGAAACTGAACCGCAATCTACAGATAACATAAGCAGTTCTACAGACTTGGCTTTTATTGGCTATAATATTTCCGCCAGAACAAGTATTGCCATTGGAAAAATGACAGCAAACTGGGGCGGTTACGAGTTCGACATGAACCCGATTGATATCTATCAATACAATGATATTGTCGATAATTCAGACAACTTTTTAACTGGAGTTCAGGTAAACTGGAAACTAAATGCTGATCATGTTTTCTCGGGACAGATTTTAAATTCCAGAACCAAAACTTTTTCTGAACTGTATCAAAATGTACCCGATGTTGAAGAAGCCAAATTTCCTGCCGCTTACGTAGGAAACTGGAACGGAAGTTTTTTAGGTGGAAAATTCAAAACTATATACAGTTTCAGTATTTTTCAGGAAGCCACAAAAAATGGAAGACCGGTAAATATGTATTATACAGCATTAGGAAATCAATTTCGAAGCAAAAAATGGCTTTTTCAATATGATTTCAAATGGAGTAGCGAAGATTTAGACCGTACTGGAGTTGTAAGTACTATTATTCCAGATACCGTTTTAGATCACGCTGCTGAAAATGTGTATTATGTAGAACATTGGCTTAGAACTGTATATTCTCTAAATGAACAATGGAAACTTACGGTAATCGGAATGACAAGTAGGGCTTCGTGGAAAGATATTCCCGATCCTTCAATAAGTTCAAACCGAATTCGTACTGCATATGGTATTATTCCGACTGTAGAATTTTATCCCATCAAAAACTTCAATTTAAAGTTTTTTGCTACTTATGTGCAGCGATTCTATAATTATAGCGATTATGCTAAAACAGATTTGGGACAATCTAATATCACAAGCGGAAGAATTATGCTTGGTGTAATTTCTCCTTTGGTGGTATTGTAATAATTTAAGTAACTAACTCAATTAAGAAGCTGGAGCAAATCGTAAAATGCGATTTATTCCAGCTTTTTTTATTTGTTCTCTCGAAGATTTAATAATATATAACTTTTTTTAGTAGAGTTTTTTTATGAATAGCCTCCAGCTTTAGCTGGAAGTTTTTAATGATTGCAAGAATAAGGCTTTAGCCAAATAACGTATGTTTGGCTAAAGCCATTTCGATTCCCTTTATTTAAACTCCAGCTAAAGCTGGAGCCAATTCAAATTAATACTGATTTATACGCATCACACGTATCCCCGTGGTTGAAACCACGGGCTATGTTTTGAATATATTGTGTAATGATTAGGCGACACTCATAATTCATAATTCATAACTCATAATTCATAACTCATAATTCATAACTCATAACTCTCTTCAAATATCTTAAACGAACAAAACAGATTGTGCTGTAAAAAGCAAAAAGCAGTATAAGATGCAACAAAACAGACGGATTGTCCCATAAACTGGCACCCGATTGTACAATAGCCGTATACAAAACAATAAATGGCGTTGTTGGCAAAAGATTAGACAGCCACTACAATGCTAGCGGAAGCGATTCAAACGGCCAGCTGTATCCAGTAATCAAGAAAATCGGATAAGTCGAAAAAGCCATCATCTGCAAACAAAGCAATTGCGATTTGAACAAAGAACCAATAAACTGAGCCATTGGAATTAAAGTCAAAATAAACAAAAGCAATAATAAGCTTAATTCAAATCCGCTGCCTCTCATGGGCAAATTGAGCAGTTTGTAATTTACATTTAAAAAGAAAAAGCCGTACGAAGAAAAAAGTATCAGATAAAACAATCCTTTTCCCCAAATACCATTAGAAATACCAGAACCGAGCCATTCCTTTAATCGAGAACGCTGCCGCTCGCCTGCTACACTTTCGCATAAACCAATCAATAAGGTCTGCTGCAGAATTAAAGCCAACAATCCTGGTAATAAAAATGCACCATAACTGGATCTTTCATTAAACAAAGGGCGATAATCTAAATTTACAGGCATTACATTTTCCATTGCAATGGTAGTGCTCATACCTTCTTTTTTTTGATAATACTGAAGCCGTACTCCTGCTCCAACGGTCAGACATATCTGCTGTACATTTAATAACAGATCACTCGATGGAAGAAACCTTGCAGCGTTTATGGCCAATACTACGTTGCTTTGTTTCAAACTCAATAAATTGGCTTCTGTTCCTTCTGGAATATAAAAATAGCCTTGGCAATTGCCTTGATACATCTGCTCTTTTGCCTGTTCCAAATTCGAAAAATGAATCAGTTCTACTATCGGAGAATCGTCTATATTTTGCTGCAGCAAACGTGATAATCTCGAGCCGTCATCATCAACAACGGCCAATTTTACATCAAATTCTTCTTTATTGATATAAATACTTCCGTAAAAGAATGCATAAAGCAATGGAGCAATAAGAAGCGTAAGCAGCAAACTATGATCCTTTACTACTTGCGAAGCTTCTCTTAGGAAAAGATTAATCAGCGATTGTTGCGGTTTCTTTTTCATCTTTAATCGAATTAAATTGACGTTTAAACAACAACATCGCGGTCGGATACATTACGACACAAAACAATAAGAGTTTTGCCACTTCTCCTTGAGCATATTTTAAAGGCAAATTCATATAATACACCTTAAAAAAACCGTCTAAAAAAGCGGTATAAGGCATAATAAGCGCATAATACTGATCGTACCAAGGCATTGCCCATCTCGGAAAAGTAAATCCGCTGAAGACAAAAGCGGGCGAAGTATAGAAAAGCGCAACATCTCCCGAAAGCATAACATCTTTAAACAAAGCCGATATAAACATTCCGATGCCAATACACGCTAAAGAAAGCATGGTGTATAGCACAAAAAACTTTCCCGTAGCAGCAGGAATGCCAATATCAAAAAAAGGAAAAATAATTCCAGTAATGATGATAAAATTAATCCAGCTGATCGCGAGATGAGCTATTGTTTTGCCAATAATTGCAATAATAACAGAACCTTTTGATGAATTGTACAGTTCGTGCATCGTTCCTGTTATCCATTCATAATTTAAAGCCAGCATAGAACTGATAATGAGAATCATTTGCATTCCCACCGTAATCAATCCTGGAACCAAATATTCCTGATAATTGTAAGTTGGATTATAAAGCTGATAGGTTCTCAGACTAATAGGATTTGCAATTGCCATTGCCTGATCCGATTTCATTCCGGTTTTCACCAATTTCTGCAAAATTACACCTGTGCTTCCTGTGATTACAACTTCGGCGACAGCCTTATAAACTAACTTCGCAGGAACAAGCGCGGCGGCATTGGTATACAAAGTCACATTACTCGGATGCCGACTGTAGATATTCTTCTGCAAGTTTGCAGGAAAATGTACGGCGCCCAGTATTTTTCCTTCTTGAATCAGTTTTTTAACTTCGGCTTCACTGCTTACTCTTCTTGTAATTTGTAGCGTTTCTTTTTGCTCCAATAAAAAAATCAGCTCTCGACTTATCGCACTTTGATCTTCATCCCAAATCGCAAATGCTAAATTCTTAGCGTCTTGTTTCTGGTAAATAAAAGCGTAAAAGAAAAACAAGGCGACAGGAACCACAAGCATTACCAAATAAAATACTTTTAGACTTAGAATGCGCTTCCATTCCCTAATAATTATGTTCAGCATCAAAATCATTGAGGAAGAATTAAAGAAGCGGTCATACCAGAACGAAGTCCTTTAATTTGTGTAAGGTTTTCGGGTTTCACTTCTATTGTAAAAGTTCTAAGTTCAAATTCTCCTTTATCTTTTGACGGAACCCAATTGGCAAATTCTAATGTAGGCGCAATAGAATGCACAACGGCATCAAACGTTTCAGGTTCGCAACCCGGAACTTTAACTTCAGTCTTGCTCCCTACTTTTAGCAGGTTTGATTTATCCTGTCTGATATTAAATTTAATTATAGTCGAATTTTTCTTTTCTATAGTCATAATCGGATACCCTATAGAAATAATTTCGCCCTGATGTGTAACCAAGTTAGAAATTACTCCATCTGCAGGAGCATAAACTCTTGTATTATCTCCAAGCGCTTTGGTCAATTCATAAGCTTGTTCTGCTTGTTTTACAATCGCATTTGCCGTTTTTAGCAATTCGGGTCTTGTGCCATTCTTCAGCATTTGCAGATTTAACTGAGCGGTTTCCATTTCCTTTTTCGCAGCTTGAAATTTAAAATAGAAAACATCCTTTTCCTGTCCCGATATTACATCTTCATTATACAATCGTTCCATGCGATCGTAAGTTGTGCTAAACAATTTATATTGTTCCTGACTAATTTGATACAATTTAGAAGTCGCTTCTATCAACTCTGGTCTTGCTCCTTGTGTAAGCAGTTCCTGTTGTCCTTTTGCAGCATCAATTGCCGATAATGCCTGTGCTTTTATGGCGTTTATTTCGTTAGATCGAAGTACAGCTAGCAATTGTCCTGTTTTTACAGTATCGCCCTGTTTTACAAGCAACGAATCTAATCGACCTGGGAATTCGGCCGCAACATCTACACTTGTTGCATCAACCATTCCGATGAAATTATCGTCTTCTTTATTATTGTCTTTTAAGAAAAAAATCAGTCCTGCTATTACTACAAAGATTGGAATAATCAGTGCCCAGTAGTTTTTAAATATATCTTTCATCTATTTAATAAATTGCGTTATTTGACTTGGATTTCCTAAACTATTAAAATATTCAGCTAATGCCAGATAGTATCCTAAAACAGCAGTATAATATCCTTTTTCTATCTCAGTTTCTACCAGCAAAGCATCATTAACGTCTTTTGGCGATGATAGCTGATTGTTCATTCTTTTGGTAATTAAACTGCTGGTCGTATTGGCTTCTTTTCTAGCAGCATCCATAGCCATAACATCATTTTGCAGCGAACTCATTTTATTCTTTGCCACTCTCGACTGCACCTGAAGCATTAAACTGGAATTCTCCTCTCCTAACTTGGCTTCTTCTATTAATTGTTTTGCAGCTAAAGTCTTTTTGCTTGTCTGTCCGTTATACAAAGTCCATTGCAATTCCAGTCCTACAAACCAATCTGGAATAGAAACTGGCAAATCTTTCTGATACAAATTGTAATTTCCAATAGCAAAAACGTTAGGCAGAGCCATAGATTTACTGATCTTTTCAGCAGTTTCTGCATAAGAGATTTTATTGTTTGCAATTCTATAAACTGGATTGGTAAGCCAATAATCCTTCATAGGTTTTTCTAAATTGATTTCGGCATATCTTAAAGTATCTGAAATCACTATTGTAGTGTCAAGGTCAACTCCCATTAGTTTATTCAGCTCAAGATGGGCATTTTGTTTTTCCATCTTAATATTATTGTACTGACTCTGTGCTTGAATTAAAACTACATTCGTCCAGTTTTTTTGATACGGAGGAAGAATTTTGTTGTTGACCAATTCTTCGGCGTAGTTTCGGTTTTTATCTAAAGCATTTACTATCTGTTCTTGTTTTTTAATTAAAGAGTTGAGGTATAATATTCTGAGGTATTGCACGGCTATTAGAAAATCAACTTCTTTACCTGCAATCTCAACACCAATTCCTGCTGAATTGGCTACCGATTGAGCTAGATCTATGCTCGAACTTATTTTATTTCCAAGAAAAATTGGCTGGCGAACTCCCACTCCTGCAATAAAATAGGACTGTTTACTTAAACTAGGATTGTAATCTGGATAAATACCGCCAATAACCGTTTTTGAAGCATTATAAATACGATCCTGAGCTGCCTGAGATAAATTGTTTCCCGTAATTTCATGATAAATTTCGTTTGCCGTATTCACACTTTGCTGTGATGAACCTTCAACAACTCCGTCTTTAACGGTTTGCAGATTTATCGTAAGCGGATTGCTCAAATAAGAATAGCTCGACAAAAGATCAACTTTGGGCAAATAGCCTTTCTTTTCGGCCTGAAGATTATACTCTCCTGTTTTTAATGCAGATTTCGCTTGTTTTATGGTAATATTATTTTGCTGCGCTATAGAAAAACATTCTTCCAGAGAAGTGGTCTGTGCTTTTGTTTCCAGACAGGACAAAAAGCAAAACAAAATAAAAAGCTTTAGAAATTTTAGTTTTAGGTGCATCTATATAATATTCTTATGATTTGAAATTACTTTTAACTAGCGACTTCTTTGCTGTCTAATTAAAAACAGCAGGATAAAATAGAAATGAGATAAAAACTTATTATTCAGATAAATTCTGAAATTGTTTGAATGTATTTAAAATATACTGTTTACGAAAATTTGGGGTTCTTAACTTAAACAGCAAAAAAGCATATAAACTGATATACCAACTAGTTAAAGATAAAGATTTTATTTTATAAGTGCTATTTTAATTTATGGAAAATATGATGCTTTTGGTTTCTTTGAAAACTAGAAATATGAAGCATTTTGATGTCGCTCCTCTGGAGCTTTTTGTCGTCTAGGAATTGAATCTGCTATAAATATTTTGCTCCGCCGGAGCATTAAATCAATCGCTTCTAGCTTTAGCTGGTGTTTTTTTTATTGTTGTAACATTTAATCTGCTACCAATAATTTGCTTCGCCAGAGCATTAAATCAATTGCCTCTAGCTTTAGCTGGAGGTTAGCAGGAATTTCAGCAGATAGGGCTTTAGCCAAATTTAAAATTCGCTGCAAATATTTTGCTTCATTGGTGCACTTAAAGACAACTCTTCATAATTTTTACTTTTATAGCGCTCTTCTCCACTGGCACATTTCTTGAAAAAACATTCTTCATTATTAACTGATTTAAAACAATTTACCATGAAAATTACTTACTACGGACATTCGTGTTTTTCGGTTTATGCCAACGGGAAACACCTTCTTTTTGATCCTTTTATTACGCCAAACGAATTAGCCAAAGAGGTTGATGTTGATGCTATAAAAGCAGATTATATTTTTATTTCGCATGCGCATTATGACCATATTCTAGATGTTGAACGAATTGCAAAAAACACAGGAGCAAAAGTGCTGGGGAATTTTGAAATCTATAATTGGCTATTGAAAAACGGAATCGAAAATGCGCATCCTATCAACCCAGGCGGTAAATTTGATTTTGATTTTGGAACTGTTAAATGTGTGGTAGCTCAGCATCCAAGCAGTTTTATAGATGGTTCTTATGGAGGAATTGCCTGTGGTTTTGTACTAACAACTTCTGATGGCAATTTTTATTACAGCGGCGATACTGCTCTAACCTTAGACATGCAGCTTATTCCAAAATTTACAAAACTTGACTTTGCTGTTTTTCCTATTGGCGATGGTCTTACAATGGGAATCGAGGAAGCTATTGAAGCTTCAAAACTTGTCGGAGTAAATAAAATATTAGGCGTTCATTATGATACTTTCGGTTTTATTGTTATGGATCATCAAAAAGCTTTGGATACGTTTAAAAATGCTTCGCTCCAATTATTTCTCCCTAAAATAAACAGCACAATAGAAATCTAAATCGGAGATTTTCATTGCTATATTTCGCTAAAAGATAGCTTTTAGCGAAATATCATCTGCAATTAATTCTGAGAAAAAAAAACTAAAAACTTTTTACATAAAAAAAGGAATAGCTGCTGACACTATTCCTTTTGCATATAATTAAGTTCTGCTGATGAACTTAAATTATACGTATTCTACAAAATTGATGATATACTGTGCAGTAAGTTCTGGGTATTGATGTTGAGGTCCGTGTCCTGTTGCAGAATATACAATCATTTGGGCATTTGTCATTTGATTGATGATCGGATACCAGTTGTCAACCGCAAAACTGATGTCATGATCGCCAGAAATAATCAGAATTGGCGTTTTTATCTTTTTAAGCTGTTCTCTGAAATTAAGGGGATCTTCTCTAAAAGTGTCTCCTCCTCCAAAATACAACTGAAAAACATCCATTGTCGATGGAATCTTCTCTACCTCTATTCTTTTATGAATTCTATCATGTGAAGCTTTTGCAGCCAATCGGCTAGACTCTGATTTTGGTTCAAAAAATAAAACAATCTCATCGTCAAAATCATTTAAAGGTTTTAGTGCAGCATCATAAAATACTTGTTCAATAGGAACCTCATTTTTTCCAGGCGGATTTGTTCCTACCAAAACAGCGTGTGTAACAAGATTAGGATACAGCAAAGTTGCCGTTTGTGCCACTAATCCTCCGTATGACCATCCTAAAACAATAACGGAATCCAGCTTTAAGAAATCTGCTAAATCTTTGACATCTTTGGCAACAAGAGTAATATCTGGAGCAAGATTTCCTGTAGAAGAACCAATTCCAGAATAATCAAATACAATAACATTGAACTTTTCTGCTAACGATGCCACAAACAACGGATCCCAAGTATCGAGCGTTCCTCTAAAACGGTTTACAAAAATTATTGCCTTTCCTTTTCCATAAGAACGATAAGCAATTGTACGATCGCCCAAATCGGCAAAACTTGTTTCTGTATTATAAATTTTTTCCATAATCATAAATTAAAGATTCAAAACAATATTCATTTTTATGAGGCAGACAAAGATCAAACCAAAACACATAACTCTCATAATAAAGCATTTAGCAATTATAGTTATCCTGAAGAATTATGATATTTCAAGAATCAAATCTTCTTTTTAACGATATATAATAATTCCCAAATCAGTTCCAAGAACAAAGCTTTTATAATCAATACTTTACAAAAAAGGCACTCCTTTTGTCTTTTGTAAATTAAATAGCACCTATTTCTAAAATTAACCTAATAGCTTCGATATGATGTACTTATCTAACAAAAAAACGATTATGTTTATTCCTGGAACGTTCATCAGCCATGCGTGCTGGAAAGAATGGATTGTTTTTTTTGAAAATCAAGGCTATAAAACTGTGGCTCCGCCCTGGCTATTTAAAAACGAATCTGCTGTCGATTTAAGAAAAGCTCATCCCAATTCAAAAATTGCCTCAATTCAATTAATTGATTTGCTGGATTATTATATGGAAATTATTGATAAACTTCCTGAAAAACCAATTTTAATTGGCCATTCTTATGGCGGTCTCTTAACTCAATTACTCATCCAAAAAGAACTTGGTTATGCGGGTATCTGCATCAATTCTATGCCACCAAGCAATCTTACGCATTTTAATTTTTCGCTTTATAAAGCCATTTGGGATCTTTCCGATCATTTTAGTTCAACAAATAAGACGTTTTTAATGCCTTTTAAGACATGGCAACACTATTTTGCAAACCAAATGCCGTTTCAAGAACAAAAAGATGCCTATGAGGCCTTATTGATTCCGGAATCTAAATCGATCATACGTAACATTTATTCTAAATCAGCCAAAATCGATTTCAAGAAAAAGCACAATCCGCTTTTGTTCGTATCAAGTTCAAAAGATGCTTTTGTTTCTGTTTCTTTAAATAATTTAAACTTCAAAAAATACAAAAACCTGCATTCTATAACTTGTTACAAAGAATTTGAAGATTCAAATCATCTAAGTGTAATTAAAGAAAACTGGGAAACTATTGCCGAATTTATAGCAAACTGGTTGATAAAAATTACTTGATTGATCGCGTTTTTTTTGTGTTTCCGTGGTTAAAACCTTGGACTATATTTATAAGCGTTCCTGTGGTTGAAACAACAGGCTATATTTATAACTGCAACTAAAAACAAAATCAATATTTCTACTAAATAATCCCTTTCTTTATTTCTAGTTTTTTAATCTTGGAATTTAAAGTTGAAGGATGAATATCTAGAATTTCAGCGGCACCTCCAGCACCAGAAATTTTTCCGTTGCATTTTTTAAGGATATACAAAATATAATCCCTCTCATTTTCTAATATCGTTTTTATAGAAAATGATTCTTGTGCCGGTTCAGGATGGATTTTAGAAGACATAGAAAGTTCAATTTCTTTAATTACATTTCCGTCTGTCAGCAATATGGCACGCTGCATAACATGCTCAAGTTCTCTAATATTTCCTGGCCAGTTGTAATTCATAATCTGCTGCAAAGCCGCATCAGAAAGAATTGGCGCTTTTCTACCCATTTTCTCACTATAAACGGCAATAAAATGATTCGCAAGATCCGGAATGTCTTCTTTTCTCTTTTTTAAAGGCGGAACCATAATAGGAAAAACATGCAAACGATAGTACAAATCCATTCTAAATCTTCCCGCAGCCACTTCTTCTTCCAGATTTTTATTGGTTGCCGCAATAATTCTAACATCTATTTTCATCGGCGAAATACCACCTACACGCTCAATTTCTCTTTCCTGCAAAACGCGAAGCAGTTTTACCTGCAATTCGAGAGACATCTCTCCTATTTCATCTAAAAAAATCGTTCCGCCATCTGCCATTTCAAATTTACCGATACGCCTATCCAGCGCACCTGTAAAAGCTCCTTTTTCGTGTCCAAAAAGCAACGATTCTGCAAGATTCTCAGGAATAGCACCACAATTAATAATGACCAAAGGTTTGTCTTTTCGCGGAGATAATGCATGAATGCTTTGTGCGATTTTTTCTTTTCCTGTACCACTTTCTCCTAAAACCAAAACAGAAGTGTCTGAAGCCGAAACTTTTCGGATATAGTTGAAAACTGTATTCATTTGCGAGCTATTGCCTATAATTCCTTCAAATCCTTCTTGAGTATTAACAGGCTTTACATTTTTGCTTTCAGCTTTTTTAGGAGACAGACCCAAATCTTCTTTCGCATAAATTTTAGCAATAAATTGACGGAAAAGCAGTTCAAGCGAATTTAAAATTCGTAGATGCTCTTGAGAATAAACATTAAGATTACGGCTGTAAAAAGTAAAATGATAGCTCTGGATTGCGGCTATCGAAACAGGAAAAACCAAATACGATTTTATGCCAAAATTATGTGCAATTAAAGCTTTAATTGGCGCTTCTTGCAGGTTGTTAATCAGTGCCTCTTCGCTATAAATAATAGGTTCTTTATCAACTTTAGACTTTCTATAAGTTTCATTAATTTCTCTTTCAGGTAATTCGGAGATTTGAGAAAGTTTCTGCAGATTGACAATCTGATACTGATCTAAATTTCTGCGTACAATTCCGAGATTATCATAATGCGTTGACGTAACAAAACCCATTTCTAAATAATCAAAAGGAATAAAAGTCTGTGCCGCTTTCGCAAAAGCCAATAACGCCTCTTCTTTCTTTAAATTTGAATTTATAATTTCGGTAATTCCTTTCTGAAGCTGAAATTGCTGGATTAATTGGCTTTCCAAACTGTATTGCTGACGATAAAATGCTATTTCAAGCGTTGTCAGAACATCTTGATCTCGAAAAGGCTTAACTATAAATCCATATGGTTGAGTTGTTTTGGCTTGATCCAATATACTTTTGCTAGAATTGGCAGAAATAAATATAAAACCAATATATTTCTCTTTAAGAATATAGGCTAATTCGATACCATTTCGGTTTCCTTTCAGCATAATATCCAAAAAGACCAGATCTGGTTTTTCTACCTCAATTTGCTCTAAGGCCTGCTCTACCGACCGCGCTATTCCAACAACTTCATAATTTGCTTTTTCGAGAATTAACTGTAAATCGTGGGCTTCAATAAATTGATCTTCTACAATTAAAATTCGTTTTTTCAAACCAGAAGCAACAGCTTCATATCCGTTATCGGGAGAGTTTTTCATAAGTGAGTGTTTTTTACCTTATCTTGCACTTAATTTATTGATACAAAAATAGTTAATTATCGCAATCAAAATTAATAGTTCCCAAATTTAGATAAATAAAAATCACAATTAACCGTAATTTTCATATTATTTTTTAAAACATTAAAAATTGTTTCTCTATATATTTGTTAATCCAAAACCTATTAAAATTTAATTCTAATAAACCATGAAGCTACTTTACTCGTTTTGTCTGCTCTTTCTTATTACAATTAATTCTCAGGCGCAAAACCATCCTGCGACAACAAATTATGACCTAAAAAAGAAACGCTTATTAATTCAAACTTGTTCATCTTATTTATACAATTCAAATCAAGGATCTATTGATGCAGATAGTTCGGTAGTTCTAACATGCAAAGCTTATAAACTTCCAGTTTCTTTAGCTTATGATGAAGGTTTTAATGATGGCTCCTATTTAATTGGAAATGACTTAATTGAAAAAGGAAATATAGTAGCTGCCGAAAAGCTCTTTCTGAAGTCTAAAGAAACAGATAAAATAAAATTGGCACTCCAATTGGGAATTTTTTATTTGTTCAAACCTTTTACAAAACCAGATGATTTAAAAAAAGCTAATTTTTATATCACAGAAGCAGTTAAAATTAGTAATGAATTAAAAATTCAAAAATGGCAACAGGAGAGTTTGTCACTTTTGGGTAAGTTTTATTTCCAAATCAACAATTATCCAGAAAGCAAAAAATGCTTTTTGCAGGTCGTAAATGAGTGCCGAAAACAAAAAAATAAAGCTGCGCTGGCAGATGCATTATTCAATCAAGCAACAAATCAATACGATTTGGATCCTGAAAAAGAAAAAATTCTGAAAGAAGCCGAAGCTTTATATAAAACGTTGGGCTTTGAAGAAAAAAGGCTTGCTACAAAAGCAAGGATATGCACTATCTATTTTTGGCATGGAAAAATAAACGATGCCAAGAAAATATTGTATCAGAATATTGCCGATATGCGAAAAATCGGTTTCAGGCAGCAGCAATTTAGCGAAACTACGATTGCTTACATAGAAGCAGTTCAATTTAATATGAAAAGTGCTTTATATTATGCTCAAAAGAGTGTGCAAACAATGGAGTCTAACAAAGATTACACCTTTGCAGATATTTTTTATATGCGTTTAGGTTTAATCTATTTGCAAATGGGGCATACAGATGAAGCAATGAAAATGGCTCAAAAAAGCATTCAGTACGGACAAAATGTTTACAGCAGCGGCAGCTGGTACAAAAGTTTTATTACTGCAACAGCATCTTTGTCTATGAAAGGAAAAAACAAAGAAGCAATAGAATACATGAATTCTATAACAAGCCATTATCCGCCACCAAATAAATTCGATAACATGATTATGAATTTTGCCTACGCAAATTGTTATTGGCGAATTAAAAATTATGGCACTGCCGAAAAGTATTTTATAAAAGCAGGAGAAGCTGCAGATGCTTTAGATTCACCGCAGACGTATCGAGATCTCTGCAATACGTATTCGTCTATTGCTTTGTTTTATGCGAATCGACATAATCTATCAAAAACAAAACTTTACATCGATAAAATTGAAACGCTTTCCAAAAAATATGGCAAGACCTATAATTCAGAAGCGCTAGAAATGTCTTTGTATAAGTTAGATTCGCTTAATGGCAATTTTAAATCGGCTTTTGCACATCATAAATTATATAAAAAATTCAGCGATTCTGTTTTAGATTATTCTAAAAACAGACAAATTGAAGAGCTCAAAATTCAGTACGAAACAGAAAATAAAGAACAGAAAATCAAACTACTAGACAAAGAAACTGATTTACAGGAAACAGCATTAAAAAAATCCAAATTATTAAATATACTTTCAATATCGAGTCTAATTTTATTGGCTCTTTTTCTCGCTTTATTATACAATCGTTACCGCTTAAAACAGATAACTAATGCCGAATTGGAATTCAAAGAAAAAGAAATCAATCAAAAAAATATTAATCTTAGACATTTGCTAGATGAAAAAGAATGGCTTTTGAAAGAAATTCATCATCGTGTAAAAAACAATCTTCAAACCGTAATAAGCCTTCTTAATTCGCAATCGGCCTATTTGGAGAACGATATGGCATTGTCGGCTATTAAAAACAGTCAGCATCGTATTCATTCTATGTCTCTGATTCATCAGAAATTGTACAATTCAGAGAATATTGCTACGATTAATATGCCGAATTATATCAAGGAATTGGTAGAGTATTTAAGAGAATCTTTTTCGCTTGGACAGCGCGTTCGTTTTGAGCTTAAAATTGATCCGCTCGAATTAGATGTTGCGCAGGCAATTCCGCTCGGACTTATCTTAAACGAATCGATTACCAATTCGATTAAATACGCTTTTCCAGACAACAGAACAGGAATGATTTATGTCACACTCCAAGCGACAACCGAAGATAAATACCTCCTGACAATTGCTGACAATGGAGTTGGTTTTGATGCGAATATCAGCAATAAAAAAATAAATTCGTTTGGATTAAGTCTTATAAAGGGGCTTAGCGACGATTTGGATGCTGCTTTTTCTATAGAAAACAATAACGGAACTATTCTTAAAATTGAGTTTTCCAAAGAGTTTCCAATCAACGAAAAAAGAAGATAATTTGAAGAATAAAAGCTAATTTCTTTTATAGCGAAATCTCACTAATCTAAATGGGTTTAGCGAAATATAGCGCTTTTAAACCCTATAAAAAGTGCTAAATCCTAATTATTAAAGACTTTATTGGCATGGCATATAAATTGGTTTTCTAGGGAGTCAACCCTTAAAAACCAATTTATTATGAAAAATTCAATATTGCTAATAATTATTCTCTTTCTAAATTTTAGCGCGACAAAAGCTTGCGATAAATGCAGTTCTTACAATAACAGTGATTTTAAAATAAAATCGGCTACAATAACTCATAAAGCAGATTTAGGTCTTACTGTTTGGGACATCAAAGTCGAAGGAACCGCGGGAAAAACAATGCCTAAACCAGTTGGCCAGCTAAATGGCGCTCCAGTTCTAGCCTATGTTTTCCCGACTACTTTAAAATCTTCAGATATTGGTTTCGGTCAAGCCGAAGGAATTGTGGCTCTTGCCCTAACCTCACACCCCGATTTTGAAGACACTCCGCTTTGGGATGAAAATCTAGACGGAAATTACCTTAATGACGGTTTAATCTGGCACGCACACTGGGTTTTACTGGTTGAAGACAAACGTGTTGGCGGCGGACTTTCGGTTAAAGAGTTTACAAAAGGAGATCCAAAAGTGGTTCTGCCCCCAACAAATCCCGGAATGGCGATGTATATGGATAGCCCTGGTTTTAATATCGTTGCAAAAGGAAATTCTATTAAAGTCATTGTGCCTGATTTTAGAATCAACAACAAAACCAATTTTAAGTTTGATGCTGTAAGCTGCTATATGGAAGTAAGCACAGGAGCTGGCGGCTCTCATGATTCTGAAGGTTCTAAACCAATGCTTGGCGTTTATAAAGTATATACGGTTGCCAGCGGTAATCTTTCATTGCCGTATTCTGTTAAATAAACTAGTCTTCAACTCAGTAAATCTAACACTTGAATAAAACAATTATAATTATTTAAAAATCAAATATTTAAACAAAATAATTTCATAAATTTAATCTCCAAAACAATTAGAGTCGTTATGCTTGTACAAGAAGAAACTGGATTGATTGTAATTGATGTGCAAGGAAAACTTGCTCGAATTGTACACAACAGTGAAAAGCTGGCAGCGAATCTAGAAAAGCTTATTCGAGGCTGTCAAATACTTTCAATTCCGATTATTTGGGCTGAACAAAACCCAAAAGGACTTGGCTCTACCATTCCTGAATTAGAAAAGCTATTAATTCATCAGAAACCTATTGAAAAATATTCTTTCAACGCTTTGGATAATGAAGCTTTTAAACAGGCAATTATAGATTCTGGAAGAAAACAATGGCTTATCTGTGGTATAGAAGCCCATATTTGTGTATATCAGACAGCTCGAGGATTATTATCTAACAATTTTGAAGTTGAAATTGTTGCCGATTGCATTTCTTCACGCTCAGCAGAAAGTATTGAAACGGCTTTAGAAAAATTGCAGCAAAAAGGCGCATCCATAACCAATATTGAAATGTGTCTTTATGAATTGGTCAAAGATTCCAGACGGGAAATTTTCAAAGAAATTCTAACATTAATCAAATAAAAGAATCATGTCAAAATCAAAAACTATTGTACTTATTCATGGAAATTTTGTGAACGACAAAACATGGACAGAGTGGAAAAAATACTATGAACAAAAAGGATATACAGTTTATGCTCCAGCAAATCCCGGACACGATGGAGTTCCTGCCGAATTGCGAGCAAGAGTGCATCCTGATCTGATTAAAACCGGATTTATTGATATTGTCAATAACATCAGCAAATTAATAGACACTTTGCCCGAAAAACCATTGGTAATAGGGCATTCAATGGCTGGAATGGCAACTCTAAAGCTTGTAGAATTAGGCAAAGCTGCAGCTGGAGTAAGCATTGACGGAGCGCCTCCAAAAAATGTGTTTCCGCCATTTCAAACCTTAAAAACGGTAATACCTGCTTTTGGGTTCTTTTCTTCTAAAAAATATTTCATGGGAAGCCGTGACTGGTACGATTATGCCTTTTTTAATACTGTACCACAAGCAGAAAAAAAGAATGCTTTTGAGAAATTTGCAGTGCCTGAAAGTTATAAAGTCAGCAGAGAATTGGTTTTAAATTCATTCTCCAATATTAATTTCAAGAAACCGCACGAACCAATTTTGTTTATTGGCGGCGGGAGCGATAATATCTTTCCTCCTAGTTTGACAGAGACAATTGCCAGCAGATACAAAGAAAATGCAGGTCGTGTCGATCTAAAAATATTTGATGGGAAAAGCCACTTTATCTGCGGAGAACCCGGCTGGGAAAGTGTTGCCGATTATATTTTAAATTGGTATGAATCGATATAGAAATTATATATTTTGTGTCTAAAAAAAATATACTAAAATGCTAAATCTTTTGGATTTAGCATTTTCTTTATTTCAAACATTCATTTCTATTAAGAATATTGCTCCCTCTTTATTTCTTCAATTCCCCTTCTATAACTTGTTACGGCAAAATCTGGAAAGCGCTTTCTAAATTTTGAATCATCAAAAACATTCGCGTGTTCATATCTTGGAAGTAATTCTTGCAATTCTTTTGCTTGTTTATTAAAAAGTGCTCCTATTGCAAAAACAAACTTTGGCATAACTTTATATTTTAGTTCTCTGCCATATATTTTAGAAGCTAATGCAATGAACTCTTTGTAATTAAGATGGCTCTCATCTACAGGCAAATGCCAAGTCTGACCAAAAGCGTCTGGCGTATTTCCAATCAACGCTGTCGCTCGACTTGCATCGGGTGTCCAAATAAGGCTTCGTTTTTTAGTGTCACTCAAAGGCACTTTTAGTTTCTTATTTTCTTTAATCGCATTGAAAATTAAAGTATTGGTAATGCTCTGCGTTTTAGCAGGTCCATAAAACTCAGGCGCACGACAGATTACAGCTTCCAATTGTCCTGATTTCATTTCGCTTAAAACCATTTCAGCCATTTCTTTTCTAATTTTTCCTTTTCTTCCCACGGGTTCAAAAGCGGTTTCTTCTGTAAGCACTCTACTGTCTTGCGGATACATGTAGGTATTGTCAAAAAATACCAATTTCGTTTTATTGATTTTGCAGGCTTCAATGACATTTCTTAAAATCAATAGAAATTGTTTCTCCCATAAATCAGAATCCATCGGAAGTCCCAATGTAAAATATGCAATTTCAGAACCTTTAACAGCTTCGATCGCTTTTTCTTTAATAGTTAAATCTGCTGAAAAAACAGTATCTGTATCGTTTACTTTTTGTGCTTTACGACTTACAATTCGTATATCTGAAGTAAAATTTCTTTTTAGTTCTCTTGCCAATTCTTCCCCAATCTGCCCATTGGCACCTAATATAGTCTGCATATTATCTAGCTTATTTTTATACCGTAAATTACGGTTCTATTTCTATAATTTACTCCTAAAATTACAATAAAAAACAATATTGAAATACATAAAAGTGAATGAAGAAATTTTAGATAGTTCAAGAGCAAAAATTGCAAATTAACGAACAACTTTTTCTAATTCCTTTTACCTTTGAATGCAATTTAATCTAAAGCATGAACCTAAATCATATTGAAATACATCGAGATGAAATGAAAACTGTGGGAATAGATGTTATTCCAATTGGAGCATTTTCAGAGAAAGCGCAGGCGCCTCATCGTGATGACCATTATATGTTTATTGTGTTGTCTCAGGGCATTTTTGAACTGGAACTGGATTTTAAACACATTACAATGTCCAATCATTGCGCTTATTATGTCGCTCCTGGACAAGTTCACTCTTATACAAATCAAGAAAACTGCAAAGGATGGTATATTTTTATGGATTCGCTTTTAATTTCCGAGAAATATACCCAAATCTTAAATACGCATTTAAACAGCAGACAAGGAATTCAGCTAACGTCTGATAGTTTGATTTTCTCCATTATTCCGATACTTGAAAATCTGCTAAAACAAAAAAAGGAAATTTTTCAAGACCAGACCGAATATTCGCTGGCTGATGCTTTTTTAGGATTTTTTATCGGAGCACTTATACAAGTAGATGCTGCTAAAGAACTCATTGGCGGCCAAAAGTATCAAACCGTTAATGCGTTTAAGCAACTTGTGCAATCAAAATTTAAAGAATGCAAGCAGGTTAAAGATTATGCCGCTTTATTAAATATTACGCCATTGTATCTAAATGAAATTGTAAAACAAGTTACCGGTTTCACGGTGAGCTATTGGATACAGCAGACAATCGTATTGGAAGCCAAGCGTTTGCTGTATTATACAGAACTTGATATCAAACAAATCGCTTTTGAATTGGGTTATGAAGATCATGCTTATTTTTCGCGTTTTATGAAAAAGAACATCGGGATGACTGCCTCTGAGTTCAGATTAAAAAACCATGATTTGTCCAACAACACCCCTGCTATAGACAACCATTAAAAGGTAGCGCAGGCATAATTTTGCCTTTGTAAAATTATTAATATACAAAGTAAAATTATGACAGAAAGTACCACTACAAACAGTACTCCCAAACTAAATCCTAAATCGAATACCAAACTTTTAATTCCTATTGTCATAACGGTTTTGGCGGTTTATACCACAATCGGCATTTCTCTAGGCATATTGCCAAAATTCATAAAACAAGAATTAGGATTTGGCAATCTTGCCGTTGGTTTAGTTATTGGTCTGCAAGCATTGGCAACTCTGCTCACGCGTGCTTATGCAGGAAAGACAACTGATGTTTTAGGTTCAAAAATTAGTACAACACGAGGCATTTTACTGGTTTTATTGGCTGGCGTTTTATATATGTGCGCTTGCTCTGCAGTTTCAATTCCTTTATTATCGCTTTCTTTATTGCTATTGTCCCGAATCGTTCACGGAATAGCTGAAAGTTTTCTGGTTACAGGAATGCTTACTTGGGGAATTGGGCTTTTAGGACAACAGAATTCGGGTAAAGTAATGACTTGGAACGGAATCGCGATGTATGCCGGAATCGCAATTGGCGCTCCTTTTAGTCTGTGGATTGTCCAATTTGGAACTGCGTTTGCGTTTTCTTCAATTCTAGTTTTGGCATTTATAAGCTGGACAGTTTCCAGAGGATTGCCAATAATTCCTGTGCACAAAGGACATTTAAGAACTCCTTTTTATAAAGTAATCGGAAAAGTGTTTCCGCAAGGAATTGCACTCGCCTTCTCTTCTATTGCTTTTGCCTGCATTGCATCATTTATCGCTTTATTGTTCAGTCAAAAAAATTGGGATGGAGCTTCTCTTGGATTTCTTTTCTTTGGGGGTTCTTATATTTTGACCCGCGTGTTTTTCTCTTCTTATCCAGATCGTTTTGGCGGATTCAAAGTCGCTATGATTTCCTTTTTGATTGAAATAGCTGGTCAGTTATGCATAGGTTTATCCATTAACGGCTGGACAGCTATTTTAGGATGCGCACTTACCGGAATTGGGTTTTCGCTTGTTTTTCCATCTTTAGGCGTATTGGCCATACAAAAAATAACACCACAAATGAGAGGAACTGCCTTAGGCGCTTATGCGGCATTTTTTGATCTTTCGTTAGGAATTGCGGGGCCAACGGCAGGTCTAATTGCGGGATGGCTCGACTACCAATCTATCTACTTTTTCGGGGCATTCAGCTGTGTTGTTGCCATTGCAAGCCTTCTTCAATCGGAGCGAAAAGAAATTCAGGCAATTGTTAACTAAAAATTTAAATAATAATGGATAAACCTTTACGAAATATTGCGCGATCTATTTTTGTGGTAAAAGAAAAGGCATTTCTTACTCCGCATTACATCAGAATAACTTTTAAAATGTCTGACGAACAAGTAAATCTATTTCAGAATATGCGTTCTGGAAACAATAATAAAATTTACATTCCTTCTGAAACCGCCATATACTTTACTGATTATGACGAGCCCATCTGGAATTCTGATTTTTTTATGGCGGTGCGAACGTATACCACACGAAATATTGATTTCATTAATAAAACTCTCCAAATCGATTTTGTAGCGCATGGCGATAATGGCCCCGCTTCTAAATGGGCAGAAAATGCTAAATCGGGAGATTTTCTTGGAATTGCAATGAAAGAAAGTCAAAAACCGCTTGTTCCTTCAGCTGAAAATTATTTTATTGTGGGAGACTGTACTGCAATTCCAGTTATTTCGGCTATTCTAGAAACTTTGCCTTCATCTGCAAATGCTATGCTTTTGCTCGAAGTGAATTCTTATAGAGATGTATTGATTCTAAATACCAAAGCAAATCTCAATGTAAAAGGGATTTATAATTCTTCACCATTGGATGGAAGCAAACTAGCTGAAGAATGTATCGATTTATTAGCTAACGAAAAGCAGCAATATGTATTTGCTGCAGCAGAATTTGAAACAATCAGGAAAATAAGAAAACATCTGAAAGAAGAACTTCAATTAGAACGTGATCGTTTTCACGCTGTTTCATATTGGAAACGCGGAAGTTCTGAAGAAGAATCAAATCAAGAAAGGCAGAAACAGCGAATGGAATAATGCAAAAGCCCTATATCTTAGTTGATACAGGGCTTTTTGACTCAAAAAAACTCATTCCGTAGGAATGTTTGATCGGTAGAATTTTTCATTCCGTAGGAATGTTTGATCGGTAGAATTTTTCATTCCGTAGGAATGTTTCATTGGTAGAAATTAAATTCGGATTATGAATTTACGTTCCGTTGGAACGTTTGATTAGACGTTATACATATTATTTCCGCAAAAACAGGTGTCCCTACAAGACACAATGCATAACGATTCCATTTTTTTTCTACCAACCAGATATTCCTACGGAATATTAAAATATCAAAAAAAAAAAAAAACAATGCAACTCATTCTGTAGGAATGTTCGGTTGATAGAATTTTTCATTCCGTAGGAATGTTTCATTGGTAGAAATTAATTTCAGATTATCAATTTACGTTCCGTAGGAACGTTTGATTAAACGTTAAATATATTCTTTCGTCAAAACAGGTGTCCCTACAGGACACTATGCATAACGTTCCATTTTTTTTCTACCAACCAGATATTCCTACGGAATATTAAAATATCAAAAAAATAATGCAACTCATTCCGTAGGAATGTTCGGTCGGTAGAATTTTTCATTCCGTAGGAATGTTTCATTGGTAGAAATTAATTTCGGATTATGAATTTACGTTCCGTAGGAACGTTTGATTAAACGTTAAATATATTCTTTCGTCAAAACAGGTGTCCCTACAGGACACTATGCATAACGTTCCATTTTTTTTCTACCAACCAGATATTCCTACGGAATATTATTTGCAAGCAAATTTATTTCACATCAAACCATAATTTGGTTGTCAATAAATCTTTTCCTTGATCTGCAACTGCAGCTTGATAACTTGCTCCGTTAAGAGATTGTTCTGTACCAGGATAGAAAAGACGCGAAGGAATTTTTCCGTCCAAAACAGTAGCAGGACCGGCTTTTAATACTGGATAATCCAATCTTCTCCACTCTGTAAAAGCATCTAGACCTTGTCCGAAGAAAGCAATCCATTTTTGCGTACCGATTGATTTAGCATAGTTTGAAGCATCATATTTTACACTTGCTTGATTCAGATAAGTTGAAATAGTTGTTGGATTGTTAACTCCAAATTGAATCAATGATGCTGTAATAGCATTTTTATAATACTGTTCTGCATCTCCAGAAATATAACCTCTTGCTGCAGCTTCTGCCAAATTAAATAAAGTTTCAGAGTAAGAAGCAATTACCGCAGGTGAAGCCGATGTAAGGAAATATGTTCCAGGTTTTGATGTTTTAGCAAAACCTTGGCTGTTAGCGTCACTATTTGATAATCCGTTTGCGCCTCCAACATATTTGCCTACGCTTGCATCTGATGGCAATTGAGCAAATACTGGCAAACGCGGATCTGATAATGCATATAACTGATCCACCATAGTTTTTGAAATACGGAAATCATCTCTCGTTTCAAACCAAGCCGAAGCTGGATTTTGCTGTGGCGAACTAGTGTAAGTAAACTTAAATGTTTCGCTTTCGCTACTGATTACTCCCGCGGCATCAGTTGTTGCATCAATTGCTGCCTGTTTTGCTAATACTGGTTCTTTATCTGAGATTCTCAAAGCAATTCTCAATCGAAGCGAATTCACAAACTTCTTCCATTTTGCTATATCCCCTTTGTAAACCAAATCTCCGGTAACAGAACCATTTGCAGAGTTTAATAAAGATTGCGCTTGCTTCAAATCTTCAAGCAAACCTGTGTAAACTTCTTTCTGCGTGTTATACGCAGGCGTTACATTTTGACCTGCTTCTTTGTACGGAATGCTTCCGTAAGCATCTGTAAGCAACAAAAATGTCCATGAACGTAACGATAAGGCAATTCCTTTATAATTAGAATTAGCTTGCGCGTCTGGAAATTTTATAATCGTGTTCAAATCTGTAATCAGAGTTGCATATCCCTTATCCCACAATGAGGTAAACGAAGCATTTGAAACATCGTATCGATCTGGTTCTGTATATTGAATTTTAGCCCAATGCTGTACAAAAAGCAACGTTGAGTTAAAGTTGTTCGCATCTCCCCAATACAAATCTGCTCCTTGTTTTAAAGTTCCCGTCAGCAAATATGGTGCAAGCGGAGTTTCAGTCGCATTTGGGTTTTTATTTATATCGTCTAAAGTATCACTGCAAGAGCTCAGTGCCAATGCAAACAGTATTGTATATGATAGTTTTTTTAGCATGATTCCGAGTTTTTAAAATTTAACATTAAGGTTAAGACTGAAATTTCTAGTTGTTGGCAACGCTAAACTTTCTAATCCTTGTGCATTTCCTGTATTGAAAGCGGTCTCAGGGTCAATATTTGGTGCATCTTTGTAAATAAAGAATAAGTTACGTCCAGCTGCAGTAATGCTTGCTCCTTCCAATCCTAACTTTTTAACCAACTTTTTATCAACATTATACGTTAGTTTTATCTCTCTCATTTTTACAAAAGTTGAGCTGTAGATATACGCTTCGCTAATGTTGTAAGACGCCTTGTAATATTCCTGTGCGCTAATTACTTTATTATTTGGTGTTCCGTCTGCAAATACACCTCCGAAAATCATTCCGTCATCATAAACCGTTACACCGCTTGGAGCAGCACCACCAGTAACCAAAGTTTTCGGGTTAGCAGTATTGTTTCCTGGATAATAGTAGCTTAATCCGCCGTTTTCAGCACCACGTCCTGGAAGAGTCTGTGCCAAAACTCCAGTATAGTTACCAGTTCTGTTTGTTCCAGAGAAAAGTTCTCCGCCAACGCTAGCATCAACAAGGAACGAAAGTTCTAGATTTTTATAAGTCAAAGTATTTGTAAGACCTGCCAAATAATCTGGTGTATAGTGTCCTAAAACTTTCTTAGTTGGATCTGCTTTTGGAAGTCCGTTTGCTCCTACTACAATATTACCGCTTGCATCACGCTCATAAGCTGTTCCGTAAAGTGCTCCATAAGCTTGCCCTACAGATGCCAATACATCTACACCTCCCGAAGAACCTATTGTATAGTTTTTAATATCTCCAGCATAATCTAGAATTTCTACTTTACTCTTATTTTTTGAATAATTTAAAGCCACATTCCATTTGAAGTTTTCAGTTTGAACTGGGTTTCCGTCCAATTGTACCTCTATACCTTGATTGTTAATTTTACCCGCATTAATCAACTGCGAATTATAACCGCTTGATGCTGTAGTTTTAATTTCCAAAATCTGGTCGAAACTATTGGTATTGTAATACGCTACATCAAAATGAAGTCTGTTTTTCCAGAAAGAAGCTTCAAGACCTACTTCTGTAGAACGAGTTGTTTCTGGTTTTAAGTTTTCATTTAATTTCTTTTGAGAAGAAGTCTGAATCGGATTTCCATCAAATGCTGTCTGGAAATTGTAAACTGTAGCCAATTGGTACGGATCTGCATCATTACCTACTTCAGACCATCCACCTCTAACTTTTAAGAAATCAAGCGTACTGCTCTTAATGTTCAATGCATCTGTTAAGATTACACTTCCGTTAAAAGAAGGATAGAAATAAGAACGGTTGCTGCTTGGCAATGTCGAAGACCAGTCATTACGTGCTGTAACGTTCAAGAAAGCATAGTTTCTAAATCCTACCTGAGCAGAAGCGTAAGCACTATACACGCGTAATCTTGACAATGAGTTTGACGACGTTAACGGATCTCTAGAGTTTGTCAATGTGTACAAATCTGGAACTGCTAAACGTGGTGCTTTCTGATAATTGTTAGCATCGCTATGGTTACGAATATTGAAACCTGCAAGTGCATCTAAACTGAAATCATCATTTAGCTGTTTTGTATATTGAAATATACCCTCAGTATTTTGTTCATTTACAGTGTAAGCATCTTCTGCATACGATCCGAAAGGAGTTCCGTTTGTACCATACTTGATCGTATATTTTCTTCGGTCATTATAATAATCTACTCCTGTACGGAATCTGAAGTTCAATCCTTCAGCCAATTTCGCATCTAAGTGAACATCTCCAATTATACGGTTACGCTGTTGGCTTGTTGTATTGTAATACGCATTCCAATAAGGATTGCTGTAGTAACTGTTGTTCCAATTAGTCGACCAGTCTTTGTCCAGTTGGTCAATATCCACCTGACGCCCGAACCAAAGAAACTGAAGCATTACGCCCGCAGCACGTCCACCTGATGGACCTCCTGGCAATTGTGGAGCATTTGTTACAATATAATTAGCATTAACCCCAACTTTTACATTTTCAGAAATCTGGTAATTGGTATTAACCGTAAAGTTTGTTTTGTTTATTTCACTGTTTGGCACCGTTCCAAGCTGTTTTTGATTGTTTACGCCTAAACGGAAATCTGATTTTTCGTTAGATTTAGCAATAGAAACACTATTGTCATAAGTAAGCCCAGTATTAAAGAAATCTTTCACATTATTTGGGTGCGCGACAAAAGGCACTGCTTCCCCTTTAGAATAAAACTGCGGAATAAGACGCCCGTCCATTCTTGGTCCCCAGCTTTCGTCAACTCCATCATTAACTCCTCCTCCTTTTCCGTCTACGTAGCTAAATCTTCCGTTTGAACCTTGTCCGAAAGTATTTTGGAAAGAAGGCAAAGTAGCCACTTGAGAAACGGTTATACCCGTATTAAAAGTAACTCCATATCCTGATTTTTGTCCTTTTCCAGATTTTGTAGTAATAAGAACAACACCATGCGCAGCACGCGATCCGTAAAGCGCGGCAGCATTTGGTCCTTTTAAAACAGTCAAAGTTTCAATATCCTGCGGATTTAAATCGGCAATTGCATTTCTGAAATCACGAGTAGCTCCTCCAAAATTTAATTGTGAGTTATCTACAGGAACTCCATCTACCACAAAAAGCGGCTGGTTGTTTCCTGCAATAGAAGTTTCCCCACGAATAATAATACGTGAAGATCCCATATCTCCTTGTGAATTTGTAATACGAACACCCGCTACTTTACCTGAAAGCGCATTTAAGAAGTTGGTTTCTTTTGTAGTCGCCAATTCTTTCCCTTTTACTGCCTGAGTCGTATATCCTAAAGATTTCTTTTCTTTTGAAATTCCAAGTGCCGTAACAACAACTTCAGATAACGCATTCTGTTCTTCGGTAAGATCAATCGTAATAGCGTTTTTGTTGACTACAACTTCTTGTTTTTTATATCCTAAATAACTAACTAAAAGTACATATGGGAATTTTTGTCCTGTTTGGAAATAGAATTTTCCATCTGTATCTGTAACAACCCCATGCGTAGTTCCTTGAATTGTTACCGAAGCCCCGATAATAGGCTCTTTTGTAACGGCATCGACTACCGTTCCTTCCAGTTTAGACTGGATTAGCGGCTTAGTCTCTTGAGCTTTAACCCCTATGGAAATCAACAAAATACATAGCCAAGCATATCTTTCTAATTTTTTTTTCATTACTTTGTTTTAGTTTAATAAATAAGGTTGGCTCAGACAATTTAATACCATTCTGGCTTTCCTTTTAGAGATGACAATTTCTTTTAAACTCTTACCATTTCTGCTGCAACAGAAATGGTTTTTCTTTTTATCTGCAGCACATTCGTTTTTTCATTTTTACTTTTTTTGGATTACTATTATTTTAAATTGGCCTGTAAAATTTTAACCCCTATTCGGGATTATGTTTCTTAAAATTTATAATGAATTAAAAAAGAGGAATTTTAACCGTAGAATGCATAAGGAAGAAAACTGCCGAATGCTTTTGCTTATTTGAAATAAAATATTGTGGTTCTAATCTCTATGCTTTTAACTTATATTTTTAAACTCTACTAATTTGATAGAACAAAAGTATGTTAAAAATTTTAGTTCCCAAATTTTAATTAAACTTTTTGCAAAAAAAATGTTAACTCTCTTAAACCAGCACACTTAAACAACTAAAAATAAAATAGTTACGAAAAAGGTAATTTTATGCTGTTTTATAAGAATTGTACTAAAAGCCTAATATTTTCACTTTGCGAATCCCAATATCTATAGGGATTGTTTCCATAGCTTTACATTTTTATCGCAAAGTGCGCTAAGATTTTTCAAACACAATCCTAAGCAGAACATAATTTAAGTTCGCAAAGCTTTGTGAACTTTCATTTGTAATGATTCTTAGAAAAAAAACTTGGTGTACTTTGCGTTAAATATTACTCGTAAAGTGCGCTAAGATATTTTTATTGTGAGACTAAAAAGGATTTAAGTAAAGTATAAACAAAAAAAAACTCCAAGATCATAAGACCTTGGAGCTTCTATTTTTTATTGTTGAAATATTACAATTCGTTGAACTCGTGTAAAGATTTCAATGTAGTTTCATAAAATAAGATTGCAGCGATAAGATTTCCTTTATCAGAATATGGCATCATTTTTCTCTGAAAATCTACTGTAGTATCTAAGAAAACAGTTGTTCCTTCTGCTTGTCCATCTAAGATTTTTTTGTTCTCGCCAGTATCTGGAATACCTAAATCTGCCATTGTAACCCCAGGTTTAGTAACCAAAGCAATGTAAGGAAGTGTTTTTACTAAAACTTTAATACGCTCAATGTACAATTCTAAAAGTTCTCCTTTTTGCATACCACTTAATTCTTTTTGATCATGGTATTTACGAATTAAAGCTGTTGTACTAATGATACTTCTTGGTGCATTTTTTGCCTGTGCAGAAACGGCAGCAGTCGTCAAGAAGAAAAGGACACATAATAAAATAATCTTGCTCTTCATTTTCTTAATAGATTTGGTTCTTGAATAAAAACAAAAATATATAAATTATGTTAAAATGCAACTTTTATAATTTCTTTTTCACAATAAAATTATAATTGTTACGTTGCGATAAGTAAAAGATTACAGCAAAGGCAGGAATTTAGGCTATTTCAGCACATTTTCTCAAAAGTTAATTTTACTGTTTTACGACTTAATTATTCTAAAACGGCTCGGATATTTAATCCACAAACTCTTTTTGTTGCCATAATAGTCCATAAATTCTCCGCACACAAAGACAGCATGCACTTTTGACCATGCCACAACACCGCAGTAATCTGTTCCTGATTCTTTTTTTAACTTTTGAATTTGTTTTCCTAATGCAAATCCAAGGTATTTATAAATTGTTGGAGTATACACTGTACCATCTTCCAAATCTTCCAATGCTTTGTCAAAAGTAGATTCTTTATCGATAATCTGTTTGTATTTTGCCATTACCGCATAAGTCAATTCTGCATAATCGGTAATTTTCTCGCTATCGCAGTTGTCTTTAATATAAACAAAGCCCGCAGATTCTTTGGCCTTGTGAATTTCGCTGCTGTGCAGATTGAATGTCGCGTTGTTTTTTAGTGTGATTTTATATAAATCATCATTTAACTTTTCGCTGACAAACAAGTTATCTAAACCATAAATGTTTAAAGACGCTTTAATAAAAGCAATCGATGAACAATTGGTGCGTTCCCCCTGCTTAAAACTCTCGAATATTTTATCAGAGCTCAATTGTGAGTAAGAACTTGAACAGACAAACATTAAAAGTAAAAAAACTGAAGTAACCGATTTCATGCCTTGTATTATATATTGTTTCCCAATTATTATTTGAGAGATTGTAATAGATTTTTACAAATCTATAAAAAACCACTCATATTTTTCACTACTTCACTTTTATCTCTTCAAAAAAAGTCTTTTTATATCTATAAAAATGATTTCTAGCGGAAAAAGAAAACGCCTCAAACAAACTTGAGGCGTTTTAGCATTATTTTTTTTCTTCATTATTCAATTTATCATCGAGTTCAGGTTCTTGTCCTTTAAACTTTTTGGTGTCAACATCATAATTTTCATCATTTGTCAGCACTTCATCATGTTCTTTATATTGATGTTTTCTAGTATCATTTCGATGATCTCCTCCGCCCTGCTGTTTAGGATTCGGATTTTTCTGGGTTTGATTATTCTTTTCCATAATGCTTCGTTTTTAAATGATTATTAAAATTACCTCAAATGCAATGGTTTGGGTTATATAATCATTTTTAAAAATTATAAAATGAAACGGCTTTCTTAATTTGCTTTATTTCGAAAATCCGTTAAATATCGCAGTTTCCATTTTGCTATACTTCGGAAAACATCAATAAAACAGCATCAGAAAACAAGTGGCACATTATTAGAATACAGCAACTTAACTTAAAAATTTTAAATTATGGGCTTGTATCAACTTCAAAAAACCGCACTTGTCATTATTGATCCTTTTAATGATTTTCTTTCCGAAGGAGGAAAATTATTTCCTGTTACAAAAGAAACTGTCGAAGGAAACAAAGTGGTCGGCAACATCAAAAAACTATTGACAGCTGCGAGAGAAAAGAAAATTCAGGTGATTTATGCACCGCATCGCCATACTCAAAAAGGAGATTACTTGAACTGGAAGTTTATGGCACCTTCACATTTGGGAAGCAAAAGCATTACTTTGTTTGAAAAAGGTTCTTGGGGAGCCGAGTTTCATCCTGATCTTATTATGCAGGAAGGTGATCTTATAGCACAGAACCATTGGACTGCCAGCGGTTTTGCCAACACCGATTTAGATTTTCTTTTGCGCCAGCACGATATTGACCATATTGTTCTTGCCGGCATGAGAGCCAATACTTGCATCGATTCAACCGCGAGATTTGGCGTAGAACTCGGTTATCATGTCACTTTAATCAAAGACGGAATTGGTGCTTTTAATTGGGAAGAAATTAAAGCAACGGTCGAAACTAATTTTCCGAATTACGGGCATGTTCTTTCTTCTACCGAAGAATTCATAAACAATATCAACTCCTGAGTTATGGAATCTTTTACAGAAAGTACCACAATAGCGACGATCAATGCTCCTCTGGAAAACATTGATTTAACGGAATGGCTTTTTACTTTAAAGGATAAAGAATATCAGGAATGCTCTGCTTCGCACATTGCAGCAGGAAACTCAACAGCAGAAGATGGACGGAGAATTTCTATAAATGTCGAACAGATTGCAGGAAACTTATTAATTCAGCATTATGTTGAGGATATTTCAAAAAGAAATCATTGCGCTGTAAATTCGCTTTCAGATTCTTTGTCGCCTCTTGGGCGCACCACTTTGATAATTAGGTGGGAACTGAAAGTTAAGAAACTAACTGATTCTTCTTGTGAACTTTCTAATCATGTTGTGATTTCGCTTACCGAACATTTTCTTCAACTGCTTGCAGGAGCTGGCGTTTCAGATTTAGAACCCGTTCGTATGGGTATGAAAGATAATTTGGAAGCACATAACAAAGAAGAGACGCCTTTGTTTGCAGCAAACATTCAGAAAAAAGCTTTGTCTGGCATTTGGAACTAAGACAAACGGAATCAAAAACAATTATAAATTTTTAATTTTTGAACAATGGAAAAAGGAAATACTTTGGTCAAGGCTGATCAATCTGAAACTAAATTTGCTTCTATTCAAGATTATAAAATTGCTTATCGAATTATTGGCAAAGGATTGCCCATTATTCTCTGCAACAGATTTCGCGGAAATCTGGACGATTGGGATCCAGCATTTTTAGATGCGTTGGCGCAAAAATATCAAGTTATTATTTTCAATTATAAAGGATTAGCTTCTTCAACGGGAACACCTCATGACACGATTTTAGGTTTTGGAAAAGATGCTATTGATTTAGCCGATGCCTTAAAAATTGACAAATTTATATTAGGCGGATGGTCATTGGGCGGCTGGGCAGCGCAAGTTGCAACAACAGAATTTTCAAACCGAATTACACATACCGTTTTAATAGGGACTAAACCTCCTGGAAAAGTCAATCATCCTTTGGAAGAAATTTTCATTAAAACAGCTTATATTCCTGAATATACAATCGAACATGAGACCATATTATTCTTTGAACCTGCCTCTCAAATAAGCCGAAATGCTGCAATAGAAAGCCACAATAGAATAAATAAAAGAGAAAATAAAGATCCGAAAGTCAGACCAGAACTTTGGGAATATTATGGCAAATCGCACGATGATTATTGGAATGATCCGTACAAAGCCCGAGAAAAATTAATGAAGATAAATATCCCTATATTGATTATTTCTGCGAATCATGAAGTTTGTTTTCCGCCAGAAAACTGGTTCGAACTTAACCAAAAACTGCCAACTGCAACCTTAATCACGATTGCTCAAACAGGCCATGGTCCGCATCACCAGTACCCAGAAATGGTTACTCGCTATATTGAAAACTTCATAGAATCGAATTAAAAAAACAAACAAAATACAATCTACTGATTTTCAATAAAATAATTACTTAATAATAAAAACACTCTAGCTTTGAAAATCAGTAGTTTAAATGCTTTTGTTGACGTAACTTTGCTGCCTCGATACTCAAAGTAAGTTATACAACAGATTATGTGGACTATATGCCATGAATGCCAAGGACAGGGCAAAATAAATCGCGGACTCAGTAAAAAAGCGCAACGCCTTTATAAAACGGAATTGGCTGCATATGAGAATAAGCAGAGTAACATTGCTCCGATACGTCCCAAGGCGCATCTGCATTTGTGTACAAATTGTTCAGGATCAGGACTAATTCAATCTGAAAAGTATCTTGAACCTGATTTCACAAAACCGCATGTTGCCATTATTGGTGCAGGTATAGGCGGCGTTGCTTTAGCGGTAGCCTGTTTACACCGCGGAATTCCTTTTACAATTTACGAAAGAGACAGCGACTTTGATGCAAGATCTCAGGGTTACGGACTTACTTTACAGCAAGCCAGTAAAGCCATGAAAGGCTTAGGAATTACTTCTCTAAACGGCGTAATTTCGACAAAACATATTGTACATAATACTGAGGGTAAAACATTAGGCGAATGGGGAACCAGAAAATGGCTGGAAACCGCCATTAAATCACCTACAAAACGCACCAACATACATATCGCAAGACAATCGCTTCGATTGGCACTTTTGGAACAGCTTGGAGGAAATAATAAGGTACAATGGGGACATCAATTAGTAAATCTAAGAGAATCTTTAGAAGGTGTTGAACTAGACTTTCAGACGAACGAAAATATAAAAACTGTAAAAGCCGATCTTGTTGTAGGTGCAGATGGCATTCGCAGCGCTGTTAGAAAATTAACAATTGGCGAAGAAACTACACCGCTCCGTTATTTGGATTGCATTGTAATTTTAGGAATTTGTCCTTTAAGTTCTCTCGAAGGGCTTTCTAGCGAACTATTAGACGGTGCAACGATATTTCAGACAGCCAACGGAAATGAACGAATTTATGTAATGCCCTATACTGCAGATTCTGTTATGTGGCAACTTAGTTTTCCGATGTCTGAAGAAGAAGCCAAAGAATTGAGTGCAAAAGGGCCTCAAGCCTTAAAAGAAGAAGCTCGCCGAAGAACGCAATGGCACGCTCCTATTCCTCAGATTCTAAAAGCAACGCAAGAAAATCTAATTTCTGGATATCCTGTTTACGATCGGGAATTATTGAGTGCAGCATTATTAGAAAAAAATCAAAATACTACTTTAATTGGCGATGCGGCACATCCGATGAGTCCGTTTAAAGGACAAGGCGCCAATCAAGCTTTATTGGATGCTTTAAAATTGGCTAGAAAAATTTCAAGAGATTGTAATGCAAAGTCAAAATGGAGAGAAAGAGGATTGAGAGAATCTGTACTAAACGAATTTGAAGCTGAAATGCTCGAACGCAGTTCAGCAAAAGTACAAGGTTCTGCAGATGCCGCAGAGTTTTTACATTCTGAAATTATACTTCAAGAAGGCGATGAACCGAGAGGAAGATGCCTTAAGAGAAAGAAAGATTAAAGATGAAAGATAAGAGATGAGAGACTAAAGATTAAAAACTATACAAAAAATGCTAAACAATATGTTTAGCATTTTTTGTATAACATTATTTTTCAATCTAATACATGCAAATTAAACAATAATTTAATATTATTTTATAATTAATTCTCATTGGTTATTTCTACTTTTATAATCTCATATACAAACAATTACAAATAATCACGTCATGAAAAATTTACAAATAAATTTCAGTCCAAACAATGAAACCTGTACTGACCGAACTTTGGTTTGTAATGGTGATAATAACGAATTAATATTCCGTAAAACTTATATAGGAGATTGGGGAGATTGGGACGATAAGCCAGACGATGCAATACAAGACAAGCCTCTTTATCTGGATCAAAATACAAGTTTTACAAGTGCAGTCTAAATCTGCGATATTAAGCATTACAATTGTATAGTTCTAGCAAATTATGCTAGAACACTAATTGTATTGCTTAAATTTTCTTTGTTTATAAAATCTAAAATAAATTCTTTCACTTCATTACTTGCTTCTGTTTTGGTTGCAAATGAATTAATGTAAAATTCATCGTCCTTATCGCTAATATGGATAATTTCTGTGTAGCCTTTGGTAATTAAACTGCCTTTTAACTTAATTACGTTTACCTGCTGCTTCCCGTCAAGCTCTTTGCGAACCTGTAATTTTATAGCTCTTTCCATATTCAAATAATTTTAAATAATTAACTATCATTCAGTTACTAAATTTAAAACATTTAATCTATCGAAATCAGATTTTAACACTATTCGCAACGTATTATTTATCAACATATTATAAACATTCCTTCTTTTTTACAAAAGAAATGCCAAATGCCAGTAAAATCAAGTCCTTTCGAGGTTAGTTTCCAGTAAAATCTTTGTCGCTCAGGCTTTTCATAAATGCAAGAAGATTCTCTTTTTCTTGTTCGGTAAGCGGAATTCTATTGCCATTATTCTTAAAAATCGGATCTAGATTCTCTGCTTCCAAAACACCATTATCAAAATAATCCAAAACAGATTTTAGAGTCTCAAACTGACCAAAACTTCCATAAGGCGCTGTATATTCAACATTTCTTAAACTCGGAACTCTAAAGCTCATAAAATCAGACGGAATTCCAGTAACTCTGCCTCTTCCTGCTTCATTAGAATCTGTATTTAAAGGAAACCCAATATTTCTAAAACTCTGGTCTGTAAACAATTCTGTGCTATGACAGTTGGCACATTTCTGCTGAAACGTTGCATAACCCGCCGCTTCACTTTCTGTAAATGACTGTCCTTCTTTTCGTTTTACTTTATCATATTTGCTGTTAGCAGAAATTAAAGTATATTCAAACTGAGCGATACTTTTATAAATTCTGTCGGGAGTAATTTCTTGATCTCCAAATGCTTTTTTAAATAACTCTTTATAAGAAGCATCGTCTTTAATTTTCCCTATAACTTCCAGAATCGAAGAATCCATTTCTTCATGGGTAATAATCGGCACTAAAGGCTGTGTTTCCAACTGCAGTCTGCTTCCATCCCAATTAAAGAACTTTAGAAACATCAAATTCTGAATTGGCGGCGCATTTCTAAGTCCAACTCTACCTTCAATTCCAATTGCTCGAGCATTATGATCTGCAAAAGCATTTCCTTGAATATGACAGCTTGAACACGAAATGGTATTGTCTTTACTAAATCTTTTGTCAGAGAAAAGTTTTTCTCCCAATTCAGTTCCGTATTTTGTAGGCTTGTTCAAACTCACATAACTGTTTACTTCTGGAAAATCAGTCGGAATATGCAATGAAAGCTCAGGATTATCAAAATAAGTGTCATCAGAATCACTACTGCTGCAAGAAGCAAAAATGATTACAATTATGATGAAGCCAAATACTTTTTTCATTTTAATGAATTTTAAAATAGAGCCGTCTTTTTAATTTCAGACGACTCATATAATTTAAATCAACAGATTAATTTAATTTGTCTATATCTGCTTAAATCTTTTAAAATCTGCGTGAAAAAAATTATGCGCAAAAATATTTCACGCAGATTTTAAAAGATTTAAGCAGATTTAATTAGATTTGTTTGATTAGTGTTTTTCAATAGCCCCTAGTTTTAACTAGGGGATTTTTGAAATGTAAATAAGCTAGGCTTTAGCCAAACCAACATGTTTAGGCTAAAGCCCTAATTTTGCTAAATTTATTCACCTCCATCTAAAGATGGAGGCAATTAATTTTGTACATCAAAGCTTAGTTTAGTTTTCTACGCTAGTAACAGAAAACATTCCTGAAATATCATTTGTTCCATTTCCTCCCAGATTATCCACAAATTTTACCATTTGCGCAGCAGTATGAACATTTGGAGTTGCATTATCGCCCATTCCTGTTCCTGTTGATAATGTAATTGTGTTGATTTTTCCGCTCAATAATTTATCAAAATCAGCTTTAATTTTGATTTTAGCAGCATTTTTTCCAACAACTGCATTTACAGTAAGGTTTAGCGTAACATCTCTATAGGCATTTACACCTTGTTTGTATGCGCCCTCTTCTCCGGCAACAGTACTTCCTGTGTGAATCGACATTGGTTTATTATCTGTATCATAAAAACCTTCCACTTTTGTAAAACGGTATCCTGTTCCCCACTCCCACATCATTGCTGTATCATTTGCTCCTGCTGCTGCATAGAATAGAGGAAATCTTGTCTGGTCCAAAGTGTTTTGTTCTGTTTTGATACCTAAACCAAATTTAATCTGTTTGTACGTTGCAGATGGCACATTGCTCAAAACATAACTTAAAGAAGCTGCTTTTGCCTGATCGATTACTGTTGCGCCTTTATCCAAATCATTTACATTGTAAGGCACTTCGCTTCCGTCATCTTTTATTAGACGAATATTGCTGATTACATATTTCACTTCAGAAAAATGATGAATTTGTCCTGCCGCAGAAGTATTTGTAGATGCAGAAGCCGAAGTTGCATCTCCTAAAACAATTGTCTTGTCTTTAAATGTATTGTTGAATTCCAACGTTAGATTGTTTGCTGCGGGACTATTATCATCATTTGAACATGATGCAAATGTTAGTGCTGCGGCCGATAATAAAAGGTATTTTTTTAAAGTTTCCATATTGTGATTTTAATTTATTGTGTTTTATTTTATTTTATTTTAAACTATTGAGTTAATTATTCTAACACATAGAAACATAGTTTGCTTAGCTTTAAAAAAGGCGTTTCACTAATTTAAATTCACATAGCAAACTATGTGTTAGAAACTAGTTTCTTTCAATTTTTCCTTTTCAGCATCAAAAAAATCTATGTTTCTATGTGTTTAAATTTAATTTTGATGGTCTGCTGATTAGAAATTCAATTTTAAAGACGTGAAAATATTGCGTCCCATTCTCGGGATATTTCCCCAATCGGCATATGTGCTATAATATTCGTTTAATAAATTCTCTGCGCCAATCTGTATCGTGCTTCTTACTTTATTGATTGTAAAAGAATAATTGGCAGAAATATTCCAGATGGCATAAGCTGCGGTCAAATCTTCTCCATATTCCGGACTGTAGTTAATCTGTTCAAAATCGCCATTGACAGAAGTCTGGATTCCGAAATTTTTATACATATAATGAAGCGAAGTCAAATAGCTTAACGGACGTATAAATGGTAGATTTCCACCTTTGTTATCCATTCCGCGTGCATACATAAGCGTTCCTTTCCAGTGCAGATGTTCCAAAATATCGTAACTCACATTGGCAGACATATTTAAAAGTGTAGCATAATCTAGAGAAGTATATCCTTTTACTCCAACCGACTGATAATTCATCGGACTTCCTAAACTCAAGATTTTACCAATAATGTAATTATCAATGTAGAAATAGTTTATTTTTCCCTGAATGCTTAATCTTTCGTTTTTAAAGCCTGCGCTTGCATTTCCTTCGTACGAAATTTCATTTTTCAAATTGGGATCTCCTATATAATCATAACGGTCAAAACTATTATAAATGTAATATCCGTAACCTTCAGAAACCGAAGGCGCTCTATGACCGTAACCCGTTCCTACAGAGAAATTAAACTGATCAATATTTAACTGGTAACTAGCATTTAAACTTGGCAGAAATCTTGTTTTTTCCTGAGGCGCTCCAGGATGAAAAATCCAGTTGAATTCTATATATTTAGAATAATTGTAATTTACTCCCAAAGAACCTCCTAGATTCACGGTACTTTTTTCCGAAAGTTCCCAAGAATTATTCATAGAAAGTCCGGCAAAACGAGTGGTAACCCAAGGCCAGCTGTAGGCAAACATCGTTCTTTCGCTTCTGTCTTGCGGATACATGCGCATTTCTGCAATCGACAAATTATCGTAAGCATTCAACTGAATTTCAGACGAATAATTATTTCTTTTTAAATTAGCTTTAGAAACCAATCCGTAAGTTGTGCTCCAGCCTGGCATATCCATGTGAACCAAATTTTCTGGTCGCGTTGTATCATCCATATAATGCTCGATTGCATTAAAATATACTTTTGTATCTACCACTCTAACCAATCCTTCTTCAAACAATTGTTTATAAGAAGCCGAAGTAATCAGCGCGCGCGAAAGCCACAAATCCATTGGCAAGGCAGGATAACCCACATTTTTGGCCATATCAAAAATAGCGTCCAATCGCAAAGATGAAAGATCACTTGTTTTATACGCCAATCCTAATGAAGTGTTGAATTTATTGTATTGCGAATGCTTCACTTCATTGTTATTTCCGTCCGAATAATTATCGGCTGTTCGGTACGAAATACTTCCATCTGCCACAAATTTAGTTCCCGAATAAGAGATATTTCCTAAATTGAAAAACTGCTTATTATTAAACTCAAAACCTGTTTGATACGCTCCATTCCATTTCTTTTGAAGACCAAACGGCGTGCTTTTTCTTTTTAAATCGATACTTCCCGCAATGGTAGATCCGTGCAGACTTCCCTCCTGTCCCGATTTAATATCAATTGCCGCGAGATTGTTGCTTTCTACATAAGACGTAATCGGATCCATTTTATCGGTACAAGCACCAAAAACGTGCATTCCGTCAATAGTAACCGTAGAACGTTCTGTGCTCATATTGTTCAACAAAGGTTCCCAAGCATAAGCTCCACGCTTTATAAAACTGATATTCTCCGATGATGATAGAAATTCATCAACAGAAACTGCCATTTTCATCTCGGTTTCAATTTTCTTTTTTTTGGCATTTTTTACGGTTACTTCTTCTAAGTTTTTGATGCTGTCGTGATGTTCATGCTGATTTTGAGCTGTTACAGACATTCCCAAAAAAAGCAGCATTATAATATATTTCATGTAATTAGAATAAAGTATCAATATATAATTCGCTTTTTACGCCTTCTACTCCAGGCGTATGATCCGTTGGAACTACGGTTCCTTTTACGATTAATCCGTTCTGATTCATCATAATTAAATTCAATGTCCAATTTCCTGTCATTGTGTAATTAACCACTCCATGATACAAACCATCGTTTTCCTGTATCAAATCCTTGTTATTTGGCGAAGAATGATTTCCCATTGAAGGTTCTGGCATTCTAGGATCAAGTTTTAAAGTATAGCCCACCACTTCTGAGTACGAAAACTGCGTTGGATCTGGAAAAGTTCCAGCAGGCGTTGTTGGTTTATTGTATTTGTAAATCCCAGCCACAAGCGGATTTTCTGAAACAGTAGGTTTTTGAGGCGAAATCAACGCGATTACATATTGTTCACCATCATTTCCTGCAAAAGCCGTCATGTTCAAATTTTTATTGGTTTGCTGTGCTACAGAAACATCTTTATTAATCTCATATTTTTGATTATCAGCTGTAAAACTGATATACAATTTCCAGCTTACAGTAGTTGAACTTTCGCCAGTAAAAACAGAATAACCACTGTAATATTTGTTAGTCGCATCATAAGCAAAATTATATTCATGCGGACATGAACTTTTGCTTCCGTCTGCATTACTCAAAATAGGAAGAAAAGTTACTGCAGAAGAATTCAGTTCTTGATTATTCTGCGTATTGACAATTTTTAAATGAAGCTCATTAAATCCTTTGTAGAATGTTCCGTTTAAGGCATCTATAGTGATCTTGTAGTTGCCGCTGGTAAACGAAACTGCTTCTTTAAATTCATAGTTTTCAGGAACTTCAGAACCGGTTTCAGCTTCGTAATCTGTTTTATCAATTGTACAGGAAGTAACCGCAAACAATAGTGCGACTATCCAAAAATTAAAAGATTTCATTTGATGATGTTATAAAAAACGTTTAAAATGTAGCGCCTTGCCATAAATTTTTGAATACCAAAAAAAGAGCCAAAATGCTGTGAATGTGCCAAAGAGATGGCAACGTAAATGAAAATGGAAGAGTTTTCCCTTTCAATTACAAAAGAAGATCGAAATTAATTTTAAAAGAAAAACAGATTGCAAAAAGCCAATCCAAAATTAGGATTTGGAATTTGGAGTTTAAAAATATTGGAATTTAAAACTAAAAATGACCTCTACACTAAACTGAGAGGAGGATGAAAAGTAAGATTAGAAGCCCCGATAGGTTTCTTTTCAAATAAAATTGAAGAATTCTCTTTTGATTCGATAACTGGAATTATGCTAAAATTGATTTCGGCAGTATTTTGAACATACACAAGCTCTAATTTGTCTTTTAGGCTATCCTGCATTTTTCGTTCGTTATCAGAATATTTTTTAATGCTTTTTTGAAGTTCGCAACGACCATTACAGCTATTAAAAGCTTGTTTACGCTGAACGCAGATGGTTTTAGCAATTTCTTTCTGATTGATTTTAAAAGAAGCATAAACGAACAAGCTGCCAAAAGATGGCGACAGAATTAAAATAGAAAGCGCTATGATGATTACCCTTTTCAATTGCTTGTTCAATAGTTGCTGGCAAAAGTACATACTATTTTGTATTTATTTTTAACTAATTCTGATTTTTTATTTGATCAGAGAACTTTCATAGCATTTGTAAAATAATGGAATATTCATAAAATAACGAAATATCGTAAATAAAAAAACACCCATTTTCCAGTAATCCCTTTAATATAAAGACACTACAAATAAGGCACGTTAATTGGCAATAGATATGGCATTCCAATAAACCATTTAAAATGCAACATCATATGAAACCAAAACTACCGCCTTTTCAGAGATCGAGATCCAGCCTTTCGGAGAAAAGAAAAAGTAAACTTTCATAGAAAAGACCTTAATAAATAAAAAATCGTGGTCATTTTTCACTTCTTAATCTAGGTTAATCGATGCAGATCTATTTCCGTAATAAGTTTGCATCAGAAACATCACAATAATAAACATACAACAAACCATTTGTTAAAAAACTAAATATAATTATACAAAATTCAAATATTAATCTTAAAATCAAAAACCATGAGCACATTTACAGTAAAAGACGGAACCGAAATTTATTACAAAGACTGGGGAACAGGACAGCCAATTGTTTTTCACCACGGATGGCCTTTATCAGCCGATGACTGGGATGCACAAATGATGTTTTTTCTTCAAAAAGGATACAGAGTTATTGCACACGATCGTCGTGGACACGGACGCTCAAGCCAAACTTCTGAAGGAAATAACATGGAAACTTACGCATCAGACATTGCTCAATTAGTTGAAGCTCTAGATTTAAAAGATGCTATTCACGTTGGTCACTCAACAGGAGGAGGTGAAGTAATTCGTTACGCAGCAAAATACGGAAAAGGACGCATCTCAAAAGCGGTTATTATTAGCGCTGTACCGCCAATTATGGTTCAAAGCGAATCAAATCCAGAAGGTGTGCCTTTGTCTATTTTTGATGAAATTAGAAACGGAACGGCATTTACCAGATCACAATATTTTTATGATTTTCCAATTCCTTTTTATGGATGGAATCGTGAAGGACAAATAGTTCAAGAAGGAATTAAGCAAAACTGGTGGCGTCAAGGAATGATGGGCTCTGTTTTGGCACATTACGAAGGAATTAAAGCTTTCTCTGAAACAGATTTTAGAGAAGATCTTAAAAGTTTAGACATTCCGGTTCTTGTATTACACGGAGAAGATGACCAGATCGTTCCTTATCATCAAGCACCAAAATCGGCTGCATTGCTGAAAAACGGAAAATTGATTTCATATCCTGGATTCTCGCACGGTATGCCAACTATAAATGCTGAGACCATCAACAACGATATTTTAGATTTTATCAAATAATCCATAATCACTGCCTGTAAAGGTTCATTTGCAGGTAGTTTAATGTTCTCAAATTATGAGTTTTTTTCAACAACCCTCTTTTGATACGGTTACAGAAGCTTTGCAATGGCTGAGTACACAAGGTTTTACAGAAAACTTTAATCTGGACTCTAATTGTATTCGCTACAATAACAATACACAAAGCATGTCACCAGAAGAATTCAAAATTGAATATTTATTCCGTTTTGAAGGAGACACCGATCCAGGAGACGAAGATATTGTCTATGGGATTAAATCTGAAATCTTCAATATCAAAGGTGTTTTAACAAGCGCCTTTGGAATTTATGCCGATTCGATTTCTTCTGAAATGATTAAGAAATTGTCAACTCATTAATCTTAAAAAAAACACGAAATATCGCTAATGATTATTCGATTTCATTAGCCTAACCAATTAAAAATCTTAAAAATAAATAGTATGAAACCATCAGTTAACTTATTATCACCAAACAATCACGCATTAGTATTAATTGATTTTGAAGGACAAATGGCCTTTGCAACGCACAATATTCCGGTAAGCGAATTACGTACTAATGTAGCAATTGTTGCAGGAGCATCTAAAATTTTTAATGTAGCAACAGTTGTCACTACAGTTGCAGAAGAAAGCTTCTCTGGGCCTGTTTTTCCTGAAGTAGAAGAATTTTACCCTATTGCAACTTCTGGCTACATTGACAGAACTACAATGAACACTTGGGAAGACGAAAATGCCTATAAAGCTATCGTAGCAAAAAACAAAAAGAAACTTGTTCTTGCTGGATTATGGACAAGCGTTTGTATTGTTGGACCTGCTTTATCGGCTATTGAGGAAGGTTACGAAGTTTACATTATTACAGACGCTTGCGGTGATGTAACTGCCGAAGCTCACGAACGTGCTGTGCAGAGAATGATACAAGCTGGAGCAATTCCTGTAACTTCTATTCAATATTTGTTAGAACTTCAAAGAGACTGGGCGCGCGAAGAAACTTACGGTCCTGTTACTACTTTAATGAAAAAATATGGCGGTTCTTACGGAATTGGTATTCACTATGCACATAACATGTTGAAACACTAATCTGACTAATTCATTTTATTATAAATCTCTTACGCTTCATTATGTTGGAATCATCAAAATCCATATTATCCAAAATCCTTTTCATATGTATTGCTTTTTTTCTTTTAATAGGAAACACGGCATCGGCTCAAAATTTCAAGCTGCTCCGTTACGATGAAAATTATGAATTCTTAAAAGATTCAAATCGAAACTTTTATGAAGGACTTAAATTCATTCCTTTAAATCAAGAAAAAGACATTTATATGTCAATTGGCGGCGAAGCCCGATATGAATACGTTGATTTCAACAATGAAGACTGGGGAAGATTCAATATTGGACACAACAATTTCTTACTGCAGCGTTACGATCTTCATGCCGATGTGCATTTAGGAAAACGTGTTAGAATATTTGCCCAATTGAGAAGCGCCCTAGAAGACGGACGCGTAAATGGTGCTCGCGGTATAGACGAAGATCAGCTTAATGTTCAGAATCTTTTTGTCGATGTTAATGTTTGGCAACAAAAAGACAAAAAAATAACTATTCGTGCCGGAAGACAAGAATTGGATTATGGTTCTGGAAGGTTAATTTCTGTTAGAGAAGGTCCAAATACAAGGCTTTATTTTACAGGAGGAAAACTGATGTACACTTCGTCACGAGTATCAATTGATGCCTTTGCCATGATGGCCGACACGGTTCATAATGGTGTTTTTGATAATAAAATGTCCAAACAGCTTAATCTTTGGGGAGCATATTCTAAAATAATTTTCCCAAAAGCAGGAAATCTCGATCTGTATTATCTCGGGTTCAGAAGAGACGAATCTGTTTTTGAAGAAGGAATTGCTCCTGAAAGAAGGCATACAATAGGTTCAAGATTATGGAAATACGGCGGAGGTTTTATCTATAACCTTGAAGCAGCCTATCAATTCGGAACTTTCGGTTCTGGAAATATCAATGCCTGGACGGGATCTATTGATATTGGATATATGTTTGAAAATGTAAAATTTAAACCAACCATCAATCTTAGAAACGATTATATCTCAGGAGATAAAAATCAAGGCAACGGAGATCTTCAAACATTTAATCCGCTGTATCCAAAAGGAGGATATTTTGGTTTTAGTCCGCAAGTTGGACCGGTTAACCTTATCGATATTCATCCGTATGCTACGATGGATTTACTGCCACAGCTAAAGATGCAGGTCGATGTGGTTCTAAACTGGAGATTCTCAACACAAGACGGAGTTTATAGACCAAGCGGAATTCTAAATCTTCGCGGAAGCGATTCTGACGAAAGATATATCGGAACTGCTTATCTCGCCAATTTTACCTATAGCGTAAACAAATATATTTCGGTTGTCAGCGGTATCCAGTATTTCAAAACAGGTGCTTTTATCGATGACATGATTCCGAACTCAAAAGATGGGGTTTTCTTTAATGCCAGATTAACATTTAAATTTTAATTAAAAAATAATTTTTAACACATAGAAACATAGTTTTTGGGAGCGTATAAAAGGCGTTTCACTTACATTAATACACATAGAGCTATGTGTTAGAAACTAGTTTCTTTCCCTACTCTTTTTTCAAAGTAAAGAAATCCTACTGTTTCTATGTGTTTAAAAACTTTAAACCTAAACCAAAAAAAATGAAAACAAACACTTCAAAATATAGCTTTAGATATTCTTATCTGATGCTTCTAATTATAACATTTGCAGGCGCTCTTAGTAACAACGCTTTTGCCCAAACAGCTTCAATCGGTTCTACAGTAACTTGGGGGAAAGTAGACGGAATTGCAGTAAACGGATTGGTTCAAGGACCATCTGCAGCAGAAGCTGACTTACAAGTTGCCTGCGTTTTTGAATATACAGAAGGGGATATTTTTAACCCTCCTGCCCTTCCTGCCAACTTAAACGGAATGGTGCATTTAGACGATGCTTTAAAAGGCATTATTACTGAATTAAGAAAAAGCGGTAAATTTACAGGTCATTCACTTGAAACTTTATTGATTACCCCTCCAAAAGGCACTTTAGCATCCAAACAATTATTATTAATCGGGTTGGGAGACCGCAATAAATTTACTCCAGATTTAATGATTAGTGTGGGAAGCACAGCCATGCGCGAAGCTTTACGTTTAGGGGTTTCTAATTATTCTTTTGCAAGTGATATTAAAGATGCAGGAATCGATTCTCCAACTGCTTTAGTTGCTGAAAATGTGGTTTTAGGTTTATTTGAAGCCTACAGAACTCAATCTTATTTAAAAGAAAAAAAATTGACAGAATACAAGCCTTTAACAAAAGTTATTTTGCTTGCAGGACCAGCTTATTACACTGTTGCAGGAGAAGGAATCAAACAAGCAATTGCAAAATTAAACTCTAAATAACCGAATTATGAAAGCAGATTTAATTTTATTCAACGGAAAAATTCATAGTTTCAACGCTGAAACTCCAAACGTTACAGCTGTTGCTATTAAAGACGGAAAATTTATTGCAGTAGGAAATGACAGTGATATAATGGCTTTTGCATCTGAAGAAACCAAAATAATCGATCTTCAGAATAAAAGAGCGGTTCCTGGAATCAACGATTCGCACATTCACCTTATTCGTGGCGGATTAAATTATAACCTTGAACTACGTTGGGATGGCGTTCCTTCTTTGGCAGATGCGCTTCGAATGCTGAAAGAGCAAGTAGATCGCACTCCAAATCCGCAATGGGTTCGTGTAGTTGGCGGCTGGTCAGAATTTCAGTTTGCTGAACGCAGAATGCCAACTTTAGAAGAAATCAATGCTATTGCACCCGATACTCCTGTTTTTATTCTGCATTTGTATGACAGAGCCATTATGAACAGAGCGGCGTTGAGAGCAGTTGGATACAACAAAAATACTCCTGCACCTCCAGGCGGACAAATCGAACGCGATTCGAATGGAGAACCTACAGGACTTATTATTGCGACTCCAAATGCGATGATTTTATATTCGACTTTGGCAAAAGGTCCTACTCTTTCTTACGAGCATCAGATTAATTCGACTCGTCATTTTATGAAAGAACTGAACCGTTTCGGAATTACAAGTGTTATTGATGCTGGCGGTGGATTTCAGAACTTTCCTGACGATTATAAAGTCGTTAACGAATTGAACGAAAAGAAACAATTGACGGTTAGAATTGCCTACAATCTTTTCACTCAAAAACCAAAACACGAATTTGAAGATTTCTCCGACTGGATTGACACCGTAAAATTATATCAAGGAAACGATATGTACCGTCATAACGGAGCGGGCGAAATGCTGGTTTTTTCTGCTGCCGATTTTGAGGATTTTCTACAGCCAAGACCAGATCTTCCTGAAAATATGGAAGCTGAATTGGAAAAAGTAGTTCGTCTTTTGGTAGAAAACCGCTGGCCTTTTAGATTACATGCAACTTACAACGAAAGTATTACAAGATTTTTAAATGTTTTTGAAAAGATCAATCAAGACGTTCCTTTCAACGGACTTCCTTGGATTTTTGATCACGCGGAAACTATTGACGAAAGAAACATCGAACGTGTAAAAGCTTTAGGCGGAGGAATCGCAGTACAAAGCAGAATGGCGTACCAAGGGGAATATTTCACCGATCGTTACGGAGCAAAAGCTGCTGAAAACACACCGCCAATCAAAAAAATGATTGAAATGGAAGTTCCTGTTGGCGCAGGTTCAGATGCTACACGTGTGAGCAGTTACAATCCGTGGGTTTCAATGTATTGGATGACGGTTGGAAAAACAGTTGGAGGATTGCAATTGTACAACGAAACGAGATTGAACAGACAAACTGCTCTCGAATTGTACACAAGAGGAAGCGCTTGGTTTTCGCAGGAACAAACTAAAAAAGGAGATATTAAAGTGGGAATGTTTGCCGATTTAACAGTTCTAGATCGGGATTATTTTACAATAGATGATGAAGACATCAAAAAGATCGAAGCCGATTTAACTATTGTAGACGGAAAAATTGTGTACGCAAATGGAGATTTTTCTTCGTTCTCGCCACCTCACATTCCGATCTTGCCAGATTGGTCGCCAACCAATATCTACAACGGATATCCGGTGAGAAGCAGTTTCCAAAATGCAATTGAAAAAAATGCAAAAGCAGATGCAAAACCAAAACTAACTTCGCAGATTCACAGCTGTTCAGGAAGTTGCGACGTTCATTTACACAATCACGATGCTGCTCGAATGAGCAATGTTCCAGTAAACAATTATAATGCATTCTGGGGCGCCTTGGGCTGTTCTTGTTTTGCTTTCTAAATTTTAAAGAAATGATCGAACTTATAAAACAAATATTGCATTCCGATTTAGGAAATTCATTCAACAACGCGGCGCTTTTAGCGTTTAGAGTTCTGCTGGCAATTGAACTTTTCAGAGTTCACGGAATGAAAAAATTTAGAGTTGAAAACGGACAAAAAGAACACGTTCCGAATCCGTTGCATTTACCTGAAAAAATAAACGGATTAGTCGCCACATTTTCAGATACTGTAATTCCGTTTTTCATAATTCTCGGACTTGGAACACGTCTTGCCGTTCTGCCTACAATTGGCGTAACAGCAATTGGTTATTTTGTGGTTCACAAAAACGATTCGCTCGAAGTGCGCGATGTTCCGTACATGTACACTTTATCCCTATTACTGCTTCTTGCCCTAGGTGCAGGAACATATTCACTTGATTATTATTTAGTGACATTATTAAACAATTAATTTAAACGAAAAATATTTTTTAACACATAGAAACATAGTTTTTTGGAGCGAGTAAAAGGCGTTTCACTTGCATTAATACACATAACTTTGACATAGTTCTCGCAAAGAACTATGTGTTAGAAATTAGTTTCTTTCTTTATTCTTTTCAAAACAAAGAGAAAGCCTATGTTTCTATGTGTTTATTGATTTATTCCTCCAAAAAGCAAAACTCATAACTCATAACTTAATAAAACCCAATTTAAAAATGAAAACAAACATCGGAATTAAGCAAGAAAACATCTCAAACATTGTTGATGTATTAACTAAAGTTCTTGCAGACGAATTCGTACTTTATACCAAAACAAAAAGAGCACACTGGAACGTTGAAGGACCAGATTTCTATAACAAACATCTTTTCTTCGAACAGCAATACGATGCCATTGATGAAATCGTAGATACAGTTGCAGAAAGAATTAGATCTTTAGGCCATTATACACCCGCTACTTTAAAAGATTTCTTGGCACTAACCCATCTTACAGAAGAGCTTAAAGAGAAAAATGACAGCAATGGTTTTATTAAAGAATTGCTTTTAGATCATGAGAGCATCATTATTTATTTGCGAGAAAACATTAATTTTATTGCTAATGAATTGCAAGATGCAGGAACTAGCGATTTTATTACAGGCCTTGTAGAAAACCATGAAAAAATGGCGTGGATGCTTCGCGCACATTTAAACTAAAAACAAACTATGGAAATTCAACAAAAAAATATTTGGTACGTAACCCTGCTTCTCACCATAATAGCAGGGTATTGCGATACCGTGACTTTTGTCGCAGCCGATTCGATATTTTCGGCGCACGTAACAGGCAACTTTATCGTTTTTGCGTATCAGATTGTAAAAGGTTCAGACCTTCATGCTTGGGTAAAACTGCTTACTTTTCCAATTTTTATTATTGCTGTAATTACAGGCGGAAGAATCGCGCAAAAAGCAACCAATCGCTATACTATTTTATTTTGGGAAGGTATAATTTTGCTTCTAAGCGGCATTGCATCATATGTTTTTGGCTATTTGCAGAACTTCGAAGAATGGACCATGTATACGGTTGCCATGACAACAGTTTTTGCAATGGGACTTCAGAATGCTTTTGGAAAGCTTTATGCGAAGGAAACGCATGGCCCAACTACTATGATGACAGGAAATGTTACTCAAGCTTCTCTTGATTTGGGAAATCTACTAAAAAATGGATTTAAAGATGCCGAAGTATTCTTAAGTTTTAAAAAGCAGCTCGTTACCTTAATTGGATTTCTTGTGGGATGTTTTCTAGGAGCAATTGCAGGAAAATTTTTCGGACTTGGGACTTTAATTCTTCCAGGATTGGCAATGATAATTTGTTACTTATATCACCGAGATAACTAAGCAAAAGCCCATTTTTCAGATTGCAAATTTCTGATAATATAGTATCTTTAAAAAATGATTTTAGCACTCTTTTCTCCAAAAAAAGACTCTAAACTCTCTCAAAAAAGAAATTTCTAAAAACTCCAAATTCTTGGCTATTCTTGAAAATTCTGAAATTATACAAACAATGTAATGAAGGAGAAACTACTAATTGTTGAAGATGAATTTATAGTTGCAAATGATTTAAAAATCATGCTGCACAAAGCAGGTTATCAAGTTGTTGGCATTGCTGCTTCTGTAGCTCAAGCAAGAAAATTAATCGAAGAAAAAAATCCAGATTGGATCTTGTTGGACATCATCTTAAAAGGCAATTTAACGGGTATTGATCTGGCGTGGGAACTGCGCAAAATGAATCTGCCCTTTCTATATATTTCAGCAAACACCAATCAAAGTACGCTTGAGGCTGTAAAAGCTACCCATCCGTACGGTTTTACCGTAAAGCCTTTTAGAGAAAAAGATCTTGTTGTAATGCTTGATATTGCCCGATACCGATTTAATCAAGAAAAAGAAGGTTTGGCTCTAAATCAAGTAAGCCCAGAAATTCAAGAAATTGAAGGAATCATTGGTCAAAGCGCACTTTTGAAAGAAGCTATTGAAAAAATAAAAATAGTAGCTCCCGCCGAAACTTCAGTTTTGATTTTAGGCGAAAGCGGTACAGGAAAAGAAAGAGCTGCGCATGCAATCCATGAACTTTCGGCACATAAATCAAATCCTATTGTGGTTGTAAACTGTGCCGCATTACCACAATCTTTAATAGAATCTGAACTTTTTGGACACGAAAAAGGAGCCTTTACAGGCGCGAATGCAATAAGAATAGGTAAATTTGAGCAAGCCAATAACGGAACTATTTTCCTTGATGAAATTGGCGAATTACCGCTTGACTCTCAAGTAAAATTATTGCGTGTTCTGCAGGAAAAAGAAATTCAGCGTCTTGGAGGCAATAAAACTATTAAAATCAATGTTCGTATTGTAGCCGCGACCAATAAAACGCTGGAAAAAGAAGTTGCCGAAGGCCGTTTTAGATTGGATTTATATTACAGATTAAATGTATTTCCGATACAATTGCCATCTTTAAAAGAACGCAAAGAAGATATTGAAATATTGGCTCATTTTTTTCTAAAAAAATATGCCGCTAGCTCTAAAAGAAATGTAGTTAGTATAAACGCAAAAGCTTTAGAACAATTAAAAAATTACAATTGGCCAGGGAATATACGTGAATTAGAACATTTAATTGAAAGAAACGTACTTCTCGCCAAAACAAACGAAATTGTTTTTTTTGACTTGCCTTCTACTGCTCCTGCTGCTTTTGTAGAAATCGATGCAAAAAAAATAAAGTCAATGGAAGAAATGGAAAAAGAGCATATTATGAATGCGCTTCAAATCTGCAATGGCAAAGTTTCGGGTACGGGTGGTGCTGCCGAGCTTTTAAAAATGCAGCCACAGACTTTGTATTCAAAAATGAAAAAATTAGGTATAAAGCAAGAATATAATTAAATTTATTTAACTTTTTTTACCGCAAAGGCGCAAGGGTTTACACAAAGTTCGCTAAGGCTTTATATTAAGTGCTCAAGCAAAATCTAAAGATTAAGTTCACAAAGCTTTGTGTAGACAAAACTTTGCAGACAAAGCTTTGCGAACTTTGCGTAAATCTTAGCGTTCTTTGCGGTTAAAATTACACATAACGATATAAAATATATGGAAACAATAAAACTAGAATTAGACGAAAAAAAACATGGCGCTTTTAACCTTTATGTAGACGATAAAAAACTGGGAGAAATGACCGTAAGCATAAAGCCAGAGTTATTGACGGTTTACCACACGGGAGTTGAGCCAGAAGGAGAAGGAAAAGGTTATGCAAAAAAACTTTTAGAAGAAATGGTTTCTTACGTTCGTGCCAATAATTTGAAAGTGTTACCACTTTGTCCTTATGTTCATGCGCAATTTAAAAGACATCCAGACGAATACGAAGATATCTGGAAAAAGTAAAGTTTGAAAGACGAAAGATTAAAGACGAAAGACTCTAGTCTCGATGCAAAAAATTAAAGATCAAAAACGATGAATACAGAAATATTAACAGACGGATTACCATTAAATGAAGCCAAAAAAGCTTTAATCATGATTCATGGGCGCGGTGCAAGTGCACACGATATTCTTTCCATTGCTAAACATCTTAAGGTTGAAGATTTTGCATTGGTTGCACCCCAAGCAGAAAACAGAACTTGGTATCCGTATTCATTTTTAGCTCCTTTAAACGAAAATGAGCCTTCATTTTCAAAATCATTAGAAGCAATACATCAAGTTGTGGTGGCTATACAACAAAATGGAATTGAAAAAGAAAACATTTATTTCTTAGGGTTTTCTCAGGGAGCTTGTCTTGCATTGGAATTCACTACAAGAAATGCTGCAAAATATGGCGGAATCGTCGCTTTCACAGGAGGATTAATTGGTGATCAGGTTTATGAAAATCACTATTCAGGGAATTTCGAAAACACACCTGTTTTTATAGGAACAAGTGATCCTGATTTTCACGTTCCTGTAGAAAGAGTCAATGAGACGGAAGCACTTATGGAAAAAATGGGTGCAGACGTTACTAAAAAAATCTACCCAAATATGGGACATACCATCAGTCAAGATGAAGTAAATTGCGCCAATGCATTAATTTTCAATAAAAAATAATGATTACGATCACTCGTGTTTATAGCGATGCAAATGGAGAAAGTCATTTTGAAGACTTTGAAGTTGCGTTGAAAAACAATGGAGACATCGGATTCTTATCGGAGGATGAACCTGTTAAATCTATTGTTTTTAGAGAAGTTAGCCCTTCTTATGATTATGATTTTCACAATGCTCCAGATCGCCAATATATTGTTTTGCTGGAAGGAGGCGTAGAAATCGAAACTTCATTAGGAGAAAAAAGAACATTCAACACAGGTTCTATTTTGTTGGTAGAAGATACCACAGGAAAAGGGCACAAAACCAAAAATATTGAGCCTAAACTGAGAAAATCTATTTTTATAAAGTTGGTTTAAAATAGTTTCAGGTTTCAGGTTCAAAGTTTCAAGTTCTGTCTAACTTTGACAAAGTTGATACTGTTTTTTTAAACACATAGAAACATAGTTTTTTTGATCGTGAAAAAGACTTAAAAAAAGAAACTAGTTTCTAACACATAGCGCTATGTGTATTTACACAAGTGAAATGCCTTTTTGCACAAGCTAAAGTCTATGATTCTATGTGTTTAAATTTTACGCTTTCAAAAAAATCAATTCAAAAAATGTTCTTTTCTAATTCCTAGCTTCTTCATTCTAGAAGTCAAAGTTGTAGATGGCAAACCGAGTAAAACTGCCGCGCCTTGCGGACCCGAAATTCGGCCGCTGCATTTTTTAATTACTTTTAGAATGTGCTCCTTCTCTACTTCTTGAAGGGTTTTGGTATAAAATTCGTTGACTAAAGCATCTGAACTGGCAATTACAATTTCAGGAAAAATCATTTCTTTGATCTTTTCATCTTTGGCAAACAAAATGCTTCTTTCGACCATATTTTCTAGTTCGCGCACATTACCTGGCCACGCATTAGCCATCATGCTGTTGAGCACTTTCTTAGAAAAACGTTTTACATTTCTGTTCATTTTTGTAGCGTGCTTTTCTAAGAAAAAATGTCCCAGAATAGGAATATCCTCTTTACGGTCGCGTAAAGCAGGAAGCTTAATAGGGTAAACATTCAATCTAAAATACAAATCACTCCTAAAACGTTCGCCATAAACTTCTTTTTCAAGAATTTTATTAGTTGCTGCAATAACTCTAGCATTCACTTTTATGCTTTTGCTTCCGCCAACTCTTTCAATTTCTTTTTCTTGCAATACGCGAAGCAGTTTTCCTTGCAATTCTAGCGGCAACTCTCCTATTTCGTCTAGAAAAATGGTGCTATTTTCAGCCTGTTCAAATTTACCAATTCTCTGTTCGGTTGCTCCTGTAAAAGCACCTCTCTCATGTCCGAACAACTCGCTTTCGATCAAGTTTTCAGGAATCGAAGCGCAATTAACCTTTATCATTTTCTGATTTGAAACTTCAGACAAATTATGAATTGCATTTGCTGCAAGTTCTTTTCCTGTTCCTGTTTCGCCCAAAATTAAAACAGTAGAATTAGAAGAGGCTACTTGCGAAATCAATTCGTAAACATCTTTCATAGCATTGCTGTTTCCGATAATTCCGTGAAAATTTTCATTTTTAGGAATGTTTTTTTCTTTCTTTTTGCCCGAAATATTCTTTTTTAATATTTCCAGCTCGGCAAGAGCATTTTCATTCTGTTGGGTTAGCATTATGTTTCTTAACGTAATAGAAAATTGCATCGCAACTCCTCTCAAAACGCGACCAGATTCTCTACTGAAAGTTTTGGCATTTTTAAAGAAAAGAAAAAGTACATTTCTATTTCCTTCTATATAAGGGAGAGCAATTCCAAAAACATTCTTAAAACCTTTTTTATAAATGTTCTGAATATAATCTGGATGGTTTGAATTTGATAAATCGAAAGAAACTGCATCAGCAGAATTAATGCAATCATTAAAAAAGCTGTCATTTAGAGGATAACTTTGAGAAGCTATATTTTTATCTGTTGAATGAAAAATAAAATAATCGCCTTTGCTTTCATCTGAAGAAGCCAGAACAAAGTCATCAAATTGAAAGTTATCTTTTAATATTCCGTCAACAAGACGTTCAAATTCCTTCTTATTTAAAACCCGAGAAAGTGCTGTACAGATAAACATAATAAGCATTTGTTCTTTTTCTCTTTCCTGCAAACGGTTTATTGCAATTGCAGCTTTATCTATAGGCTTTTCCATAAACGGTATTTATTTGGGGCATTTTGGCGGTTATAGCGTAAAAATAAGGAATAGCATTTAGTAAACAAATATAGATTTTCTAAATATGCCATTTTTAAATCATAAAATTACGATATATCGTAGGTTCTAAAATTTGGCATTTCTTCAAAAGCCTTGTTTTCAAAGCCTTTCTAAAATCGGAATGTTATTTGGTTTGCTTTTGATGTTTTCAAAAACAGTGCGTTTTTATTTCTTAATCTAGGTTAATCGATGCAGAAGCATAACCGCCGTAAATTTGTAAAAGAAAAATCAATAACAATTTAATATAAAAAATACCATGGAAAATAAAATTTTAGGCTTACACCATATTACTGCAATTGCAGGTGACGCTAAACGCAATTTTGACTTTTACTCAAAAGTTTTAGGATTAAGATTCATCAAAAAAACAGTGAACTTTGATGATCCTGGAACTTACCACTTTTACTTTGGTGACGAAGTAGGAAGCGCAGGAACGATCTTAACCTTTTTCCCTTGGGGAGCAGGAATTCAACAAGGAAGAAAAGGTTCTGGAATGGCAACTGAAATTGGCTATTCTGTTCCAAAAGGAAGTCTTGATTTCTGGCAAAAACGTTTTGAGCAGTATAATGTAATTTACAATAAACCAGCTGAAAAGTTTGGTGAAAAATATCTGACTTTCTTAGATCCAGACGGATTAAAATTGGAGTTAATCGAATCTAAAACAGATGATAACAGAAAAGCTTGGGAAACTGACGAAGTAAAAGCTGATGTCGCTACAAAAGGGTTTCATAACATTACTTTGACTTTAAACAATATCAAAGCAACTGCAGCCATCTTAACTGACATATTCGGTTACAAATTAATCGATCAGGATGTAAACCGTTACCGTTATGCGACAGATGCTGTAGAAAATGCGGCTATTGTTGACTTGGTAGAATTGCCAGAAGAAAAACGCGGTTTAAACGCTAACGGAACTGTTCACCACGTGGCTTTCCGTGTGCCAAATGATGAAGTTTTAATGAAATTCAGAGAAAAAATCGAAGATTACGGATTGTCTATCACACCGCAAATTGACAGACAATATTTCCACTCTCTATATTTCAGAGAACCAGGCGGAGTTTTGTTTGAAATTGCAACTGACAATCCTGGATTTACTGTAGACGAAAGCTTAGAAGAATTAGGTCAAAACTTAAAGCTTCCAGCTCAATACGAATCTCAAAGAGCAGCTATCGAAGAGCATTTGGTTAAAATTAATTAATTCAAATATTAAACTGGGTTTAATCCCAAAACACACAACTATTCTGAAAAAGCTGTCCTAATTTGGGATGGCTTTTTTTGCTTGGGAAATTAAAATGGTTTGATTTTTTATAGGAAAATATTTTATATTTGAGTTCTTACTTACAACTTTACACCTATTCTATAAAATCGCATATGAAAGAAAATTGGCTTTTTATTAAAACTCCAGATGATTACGGATATCCGGAGATTATTCAGATTGATAAAGATATCATTGATTATTTTATCGTTGAAAAAATTGATGAAACTTGTCTCCTAAAAAGCGAAAACAGAAATGAAAAGTTAAGCGAAACAGAATATAAATTTATAAATCAAAATCGAATTAGATTTTTCAGAAAAGGAAAAATTCATAAAGTTTTAAGTGATGAAAAGTCTATAACTGAAGATTGTATATTCGAAGATGACTACGAAAAACTAAACGTAACAGAAACTGAATTAACAGAAACTGAAATTCAGAATTTAAAGTTTGAGTTTAATTGGAATGGAGAAAAAAAGAATCTCAAGTTCAATGAGGTTTTAGACCCACCTACTATACAAGAAATAAATAAACGTTTGAATAGACAAGGTAGTAGAATTTTGCTTGAAAAACTAAATGAAACACTATTTGTTGCACTTTATACAGACAATTATCTTGAAAAACTAATTCCTATAAAATATGTAGACAGACAAAAGATAATTCTACATGGTTTCCCGAAAGAGCCTTATGAGATTAATTGTTCAATAATAGAATAAAAAAAGCTGATAACAGGTACTTCGATCAATTTAGACAATTGGGTTAATGGAAAAGCAATTATTAAGACTTTGTCTTGTATGTACAAGAGCGAGACACTCGCGTTAGCGGAGACCGCATAGCTAGATAGCCCTAAAACAGAATAATAGACAATAAACTTATTAAAAAAAATCGCGTGGAAATAGAAACTATTAGAAATATAATTAGAAAAGCTCTTGAAGAACTAGTAGATAAAGATGATGAAATTTTTAAACAAAAATTGCCTAAATTAGGAAAATCTACTGAAAAAGAACGAAAATTAAATAGAGAATTACACGAAACAGCTTTAAATCATAGATTCGCATTCTATCTGGAAAACGGTTTGATAAATAAAAACTTAACAACTTATAATGTCGATATTGAATACAATAGAAACTTTTCAAATCCAAAATCTGTAAAAATGGAAGGCATAAAAATTCCTGTAAGACCCGATATTTTAATTCATAAAAGAATGAAAACTTCAGAGTCAGATTCACATTTACTTATAATCGAAGCAAAAAAAGGCAAAACCTCTGATCATGATATTGAAAAAGTTAAAGCGTTTATGAATGATACTGATTATAAATATAAATATGGATTAACCGTTTCGTATGCTTTCAATCAAAATCAAGTTGAAACAATCTTGTATTCAAAATCGAAAAACAATAAAATAGAAAAAGAAAAAATAAATGTAAAAAGAAAAAGCTACAGCTAATTTCAGAACAGTAAAACCTGAGACTGGCATATCAAAAACAAATGATATAAAAAAAGCTGTCTAGAATCTAGACAGCTTTTTTTATAATCATTTCATCACATAATACTTTTTCGAAGCAATAAATTATCTATAAAAATGTTTTCTAGACATGTTCAAAACCCTTAGTTTTACTCTTCCAAATACCCCAAAACATGAAAAAAGTAATTTTCTTACTTTTACTAACTTTCTTTACCACGTCCTCTTTTAGCCAAAACGAAACCGATAAACTTAAGCTTCAGAAAGATAGATTAATGTTACATAATGTGGCTATTTATCTTCGCAACGTTAATCAAGGATCTATCGATATTGACAGCGCGATGATTTTAGCCTGCAAAGCGCACAAACTTCCGTACACGCTTGCCAATGATGAAGGTTTTAATGATGCATCTAACTTTCCGGGAAATAATTTAATTACGAATAATTATGTTCGTGGCGCAGAATTGCTATTGCCGAGATTAAATACAACAGATCAAATTAAGCTAGCGTTGCAGATTGGGAGCTTTTATCTTTTTAAAGCTGGTGCCAAAAAAGATGATCTCAAAAATGCGCTTTTATATATCAATAAAGCCCAAAAACTGGCAGAAAAATATGAGATTCAAAAATGGCGTTTTCAATCTAAATATCTTCTAGCCAAATATTATTATCAAGCAGGGAAACCGCAATTGAGCGGCACGATTTTTTCGCAATTGGTTAACGCTGCAAGAAAAACACAAAATGAAAAAATACTAGCAGAAGCTATTGACAATCAAGGTACATTTATGCCTGACAACAATAAGGAAAAAGCAACTATTTTATCTGAAGCTTTGGCTATTTATAAAAAAACGGGCAACAAGGAAAAGGAAATTGAAACTTACATGAAAATTATTCCGGTTCATTTTTGGACTGGCAATATGAAATTGGCCAAACAAGAACTCCTAACAAGTCTTAGCCTTCAGAAAAAGATAGGTTTTCTATACACACAGTATACCGAAACGACTATTTCGCATATCGAATTATTCCACAACAACCTTAAAGACGCGCTTTATTATGCTTTGGAAAGTGTCAGTTCAATGGAAAAAACAAAAGATTATGCCTTTGCAGACAGCTTTTATATACGTTTAGGAAACATTTACAGTAGCACGGGCTATTATGAAGATGCTATTAAATTTTATCTTAAAGGAATTGAATATAACCAAAGAGAGTTAAATACTGGAACTTGGCATAAGAGTTTTTTTGGTGCTGTACGCTCGCTAATGGATGCTTCTAAATACACTCAAGCCTTACAATATCTAGAAAATAATTCCAAAAAATATCCGCCCAAAAACGATTTGGATAATATGATCCTAAATCAACTAAAGGCTTGTTGTTACGACCAATTAGGAAGATTGAAAGAAGCCGAAGCAAGTTATGAAAAAGTCAATTTTTATGCTAAAAAAATAAAAAGCGTAGAAGCAATGAAAGATGTTGCAGAGTGCTCGTCGATCATGGCTTTGTTTTACTTAAAAATTAATAAGCCGCAAAAAGCTAAAGAAATTGCAGATCACGTTATTGCTATTTCAAAACAAAATAAAGAAGGTTTTAACCACAATGTTTTGGAACTTTCTTTGTATAAAATAGATTCAATCAATGGAAATTATCTTTCTGCGATCGAACACATGAAAAGCTATAATCGAATTCAAGATTCGATGGATGACATTAGTAAAAATCGTGATTATGAAAATTTGAAATTCAAATTTGAAACTACTGCCAAAGAACAAAATATAAAATCTCTGAGGCAGCAGACCAATCTTCAAAAACGGGAACTGCATTCTTCACGGCTTTTAAACACTATTTCTATAAGCAGTCTGCTTTTGTTACTGATTATCATTATTTTATTATACAATAGAGCAAAAATTAAACAGCGAAGTACTAGCCGACTACAATTGAAAGAAAAAGAAATTAAGCTCAAAAATGTAAAATTGGAGCGTCTGGTTGAAGAAAAAGAATGGCTATTAAAAGAAATTCATCATCGCGTAAAAAACAATCTTCAGACTGTCATTAGTTTGCTTAATTCGCAATCTTCCTATTTGAAAGATGATTTGGCAATTTCTACTATAAAAAACAGTCAAAATAGAATTTATGCAATGTCACTTATTCATCAGAGATTGTATCAGGAAGATAATGTTTCTATGATCAATATGCCTGATTATTGCAACGAATTGGTTGAATATCTAAAAGAGTCTTTTAATGCAGAATACATTCATTTTGAAGTAAAAATTGCCTCTATAGAGTTGGATATTTCTCAAGCAATTGCGGTTGGATTAATTACAAACGAAATCATAACCAATTCGATAAAATATGCTTTTAAGGACACTTCAAATTGCAAGATTCGCTTCTCATTATCTGAAGTAAGCGAAAATTGCTATATGCTGGAGATTTCTGATAACGGAATTGGCATACCGGATACCACAGAATTGCAAAATAGTAACTCGTTCGGAATGACGCTTATAAATGGCTTAAGCAATACGCTTGAAGGAGATTTAGTGGTTAAAAATGAAAATGGACTTAGCTTTCAATTGGTATTTAAAAAGGATTTTAGATAAAAAACTATTCTTCGGCAGCCATTAATTCCAATTTAGCCATAATTAAAGCCAGATTATTTTCTAGAATAATTTTTCCGTCACGCCATTCTTTCTTATTTGAACCTCTAGAAATTCTAAAAATGAAATCGCCAGTAAAAACATATCCCCACGTTTCTCTCATACTATTTTTGGTTAGTCTTTTTTGCGCTTCTCTTAAATCAACTTTAATTTCAGTTCCATTTTTAAAAACCACAGTATCCAATCCGTCTAGACCTTTTCTAAATTCATGTCCACGATATTGAATGAGTCTGATCAAAGCATTCATAAAGCGTAAAGCCCGATCCAAGTTTTCTTTAGAAACATATAAATCCAAAATTTCCAACTTATCTAGCAGAATATCTTGATCTACAATTTTGCTTTCCCAATATTGCTTTGTTGCTGAAATAATCTCAACTGGATTTTCTAATGTATCGCTAACGCTTAAAGGAGCATGAACATCGTTTTTTATACTCTGAGTCAAATCAAGCAAAGGAGTAGATTTTAAAGGAACTCTAAGCTGCATTTCGTAGGTCTTTTTAAAAATTGCAATCTCATTATTTCCATTAAAATCCAACGAAAGCTCTGGAACATTTTTTCTCTTATATGCTGGTCCAATCCAATGTCGGCTTTTAGGAAGCGGGATCTTCATTTTTTCACATGCATTTTTAATTCCCATACTGGAAACTTCATAATGTTTTGCGATCTGCAGGATTGGAAATTTCCAAACCAAAGTATAAAGTTCTGATCTAGTAAAAGTAATTTTGTCCATGAATCAATTCAAAAGAAAATTCACCATCTCTATAATTGCTTACAGAAATGGTGAATTAAGAAAAATTAAGTACTACTCTACTCCGCCTCCTAAAGCACGGTACAGATTAATTGCTGCATTCAGTTTTTCGAGTTTTATTGTTACCAAATCCAATTCATTTTGAAGCGAACTGTTCTGGGCTGCGATAACTTCAAGATAATTGGCCATTCCGCTTTTGTAAAGCAAAGAAGCATCTGAAGTCGCTTTCTCTAAAGATTCTGCTTTGTCTTTTGCCAAAATCACACGCTCATCGGCATATTTCAATCTAGACATCGCATCGTTTACTTCTCCAACTGCCGTTATAAAAGACTGCTTGAATTGTACAACCGCTTTTTCCTGTTCTAAAACTGCAACTTCATAAGCTGTACGCAATGCTTTTTTTCTAAAAATTGGCTGCGCTAAATTGGCAGCAATTGTTTTGGTAACCGAACCAGGAAAATTAAACCAGTTTTCAAATTCAAAAGAATTAACTCCAATTGACGGATTCAAACTTAAAGTCGGATACATCGTTGCTTTTGCCAATCCTGTTTTAGCGTTAGCTGACATAACCGCATATTCGCTTGATTTTACATCTGGTCTTCGGCTTAAAAGTGAAGCTGGAATTCCTGCTGGAAAAAGTACCGAAACTTCCGCAGCATCTATATTTCCTGCTCTTTCAATCTTATCAGGATATTCTCCGCACAAAATCTGCAAAGCATTCTCTTGAACTGCAATATTCGCTTTCGCTAAAGGCACTAGCAATTCAGCCGTTTTTTTCTGAGCTTCGGTCTGATTTACGGCCAGAGAACTAATTGAGCCCGATTTGTATTGCAATTGCATCATGTTCAAAGTATTGGTGCTCAATTCAATATTTTTCTCCGCAATTTTCAATTGTTCATCTAAACCTAAAAGATTGTAATAAGACTGCGCTACCTGAACAATAATTCGGGTTTTTAATGCCGAAAGATTCTCTTTTTGAGCAAAATAAGCTGCTTTAGCATCTCTTTTCTGCATCGCTGCTTTTCCCCAAATATCAACTTCCCAAGAAAGACGAAGATTGGCGCTGTAATCGTCCATATAATCTTTACCTATAAATTGCTGGCTCAAAGATCCGTTTAAGGAATTTTTAGATGGATAAGCACGGCTTGCACCTGCATCAAAATCAAGAGTTGGCATCAAAGATAATTTGGCTTGCTTGTAGTTAAGATCAAGCTGCTCCATGCTTTTCATGGCAATAACAATCTCATTATTTTTAACCAAAGCTTTTTCTATCAAAGCAACCAGCAAAGGATCTTTATAATAGTTTTTCCACGGAAGCAAAACCGTGTCTCCAGTAACCGCTACCTCTTCGCGGAATTTTTCTGGAGCATTTAATTCTGTACGAGAATACTTTTTGCCCACCACACACGATGTCATAATCGCTCCAGTAAGCAAAACCATTCCTATTTTATATAGTGTTTTCATTCTTATTCTTTTATCGTTTGAACTTGAGTTGCGATTTTCTTTCTTGATACTTTTTCCTGTAAATATTGGAATACAATGAAAAGCAACGGAATAACAAAAACACCCAACACAACACCGCTAAACATTCCGACTGCGGCGCTTACACTGATAGATCGGTTTCCAACTGCAGTTCCTCCAGAGGCAAACATTAACGGAATCATACCTACAATAAATGCCAGCGAAGTCATGATAATTGGTCGTAACCTAGATTTTGCCCCTTCAATTGCTGCATCGATTATAGTTAATCCAGCCAAACGTCTCTGCAAAGCAAATTCGACAATCAAAATGGCATTTTTAGCCAAAAGTCCAACAAGCATGATTAATCCGACCTGAACGTAAATATTGTTATCTAAACCAACTGCTTTAATTCCCGCAAAAGCTCCTAAAATTCCTGTTGGAATAGAAAGCAATACCGCAAGTGGCAGTAAATAACTTTCGTACTGCGCTGCTAATAAGAAGAATACAAACAATAGACACAATCCAAAAATGGCAACCGTTTGGCTTCCTCCTGCTTTTTCCTCCAAACTTAAACCTGTCCATTCGTAACTATAGTCAGCAGGAAGTTTATCTAAAACTTGTTCCAGATTAGCCATAATTTGTCCGTTACTGTAACCAGGCAATGCCATAGCTGTAATATTTACCGAATTATAAAGATTATATCGGTTTACCGATTCTGGCCCGTACACTTTATGAAACTTTACGATAGATTTTACTGGAACCATTTGCATATCATTATTTCTTACGAAAATTTCATTAAAGGCATCTTCATCCATTCTAAAAATTCCATCAGCTTTTACATTCACACGGTAAAACTTACCAAATCTCGAAAAGTCAGCTGATTGATCTCCTGCAAAATAGGTTTGAATATTTCCTAAAAGCTCTTTGATATTTACACCCATTTGGCGCGCTTTGTCTTCGTCAACTTCCAATTCCAATTGCGGATAATCGGCTCTAAAAGTCGTGTAAGCATATTGTACTCCAGGCTGTTTCATAATCTGTGCGATTACTTTATCAGACATGACTTTTAAAGTTTCTGGGCTTCTCGCCATTCTGTCCTGCAACACGATTTCGGCACCACTTGTTACACCAAAACCTTCTACCGGAGGCATTCTGAAAACCATAATCTGACCTTCTTTAATTTTAGCCAGTTTTCCGCTTACGATATTCATAATTTCTTCAATATCTTTAACTGCTCCCCTATCTTTCTTAGGTTTAAGTTTTATAAAACCTAATCCGTAAGCAGGGCTGGCACTATTACTCAAAATATTGAATCCTGTAATACTCGTATTGACATCAATCGCTTCTATTGGAGCCAATTCTTTTTCTAATTTCTGAATTACAGCCGTCGTACGATCAAGTGCCGTTCCTGGTGGCATAGACAAACTGTACACCATAAAACCGTCATCTTCAAGAGGCACAAAACTTTTTGGCGTAGATGTCATCGTATAAACTGCAATTGCAGTTATCCCTGCCACTAATCCTGCTGCAAGCCATTTTCTGCCAATTAAGAAACGAACGCCTTTGATATATCTTCCCGTTAAATTGTTAAAGCTCGTATTGAATCCAACGAAAAAACGGTCTTTAAAGCTCGTTTTATGTTCGTTATCTCCATGCTTATGTCCGTGATTCTTTAGCAAAAGCGCACATAATGCAGGCGTAAGAGTCAAGGCATTTACAGCAGAAATGATAATCGCAATCGCCAATGTATAAGCAAATTGTTTATAGAAAATCCCTGAAGATCCCGTCATAAATCCGATTGGGATAAATACCGCGGACATCACCAAAGTAATCGAAATTACTGCTCCCGTGATTTCTGCCATCGCGCTGTGAGTTGCTTCTTTGGCTGAAATCGCTTCGTCTTCTTCCATTTTACTGTGCACCGCTTCGACCACTACAATCGCATCATCGACCACAATTCCAATCGCCAATACCAAAGCAAAAAGCGTTAGGATATTAATGGTAAATCCGAAAACCAGCAGGAAGAAAAACGTTCCTACAATCGCAACCGGAACTGCAATAGCTGGAATTATCGTCGAGCGAATGTCCTGAAGGAAAATAAACACCACAATAAATACCAGAATAAAAGCTTCCAACAAAGTCGATTTTACCTGTCCCGTTGCTTCGTCCAATCTTTCTTTGGTACTCATTACGTTAACGTATTTAATACCCGGAGGAAAAGATTTAGATAATCGTTCTACTTCTTTATTGATTCCGATTTCAATGTCATTGGCATTAGAACCCGAAGTTTGTAAAATAGCCATAGTAACGGCATTTTTACTATTCGATTTATTATCTCCACTGTACGAAATTGAACCAAATTCTACTCTCGCTACGTCTTTAAGCCTTAAAACATTGCTACCAACGTTTTTAACTACAATATTTTCATATTGCTCTGGTTTGTTCTTTTTTCCTTTGTAGCGTATTACATATTCTAAAGCCGCAGAAGATTCTTCTCCCAATTTCCCTGGAGCCGATTCTAAACTCTGTTCTGCAATGGCTTGAGTAACATCTGAAGGAACTAAGCCTGCATTGGCCATTTTACGTGGATCTAGCCAGATTCTCATCGAATAATCTTTCTGCCCAAAAATCTGAACCTGTCCTACTCCAGGAACACGCTTCATTTGAGGCACAAGGTTTATATTGGCATAATTCTGCAGAAACAACTCATCATATTTGCTATTATCATCTGTGTATAAGTTGAAAATAACAATCATACTATTCTGTTGCTTAGAAGTCGTAAGTCCCATTCGGATAACTTCTTGAGGCAATTTTGGCGTTGCTTGCTGCACTCTATTCTGCACGTTTACCGCAGCCTGATCCGGATCTACACCTTGCTTGAAAATGACACTGATCGAAAAAGATCCGTCATTACTTGCAGTAGATTTAATGTACTGCATATTTTCAACTCCATTAATCTGCTCTTCTAAAGGTGTTACTACCGAACGAATAACGGTTTCACTATTTCCTCCCGGATACGAACCGCTTACCATAACAGTTGGTGGCGAAATATCTGGAAATCGCGTTACCGATAATCTGGTAAGACCTATAATCCCCAGTATAACCAGTACAATAGAGATAACTGTGGCCAATACTGGCCTGTCTATTATTTTCTTTAACATGGAAATGTTATTTTATTGAATGAAAAATTATTTACTGCTCGTGTTTTTAGCAGCGATTTTTGGAACTACTTCCATACCATCATAAAGGACATCGATATTATTCAGTGCTACTTTATCTCCAGGTTTCAATCCAGATTTTACGAAATAATCTGCTCCAGCGCTTCCCGCGATTTCAATTGGAACCATGGCTACTTTGTTTCCTTCTTTTAGAATAAATACAAAAAATTTATCTTGGATATCTTTTACGCTCGCCATTGGAACTGTAAATACAGATGACAAACTTTTGTTCAAGACAATTCTTGCAGAACCTCCAGAACGCAATTCTTTTTTAGGGTTTGGAAAGATGGCTTTTAAAGCAATTGTTCCCGTTGCGCGATCGATGTTTCCGCTAGCCACTTCCAGTTTTCCTTTTTGATCGTACTCGCTGTCATCGGCCATAATTAAGCTTACAGTCTGATTGCTTTTTGCATCTTTTGAGAATGCCAAATAATCTGCTTCTGTTAAAGAAAAATATACAAATACGCTATTAATTTCTGAAAGTGTGGTTAATGGAACGGCATCATTTGGCGTAACCAAATTTCCGATACGGTTTGGAATACGGCTAATATAGCCGCTTACAGGAGCTTTAATCAAAGAGAAATCGGCATTTAACTGAGATGATCCTAAAGCGGCTTTTGCTTGTGCTACTTGTGCCGTTGCGGCTTCGTAATTGGCTTGTGCTGTTTTTAATTGCATGTCTGAGAAAACTTTTCCTTCAACTAAAGGTTTGATTTTCTCTACTTCCAATTTCGCATTCGCCTGATTCGCCAAAGCGCTTTTGTAAGCTGCACGGCTGTTGTTTACTTGTTCGGCGTAAACATCGCCTTTTATTTTAAAAAGAGATTGTCCTTTGGTTACATAATCTCCTTCTTTCACATAAATGGCTTCCAAATAACCCGATACTTGAGCTTTTATATCAACGTTTACAGTACCTTCGACTGTTCCTGGATATTTCTTTTCTACTTCTCCCGTTGCCGAATTGGTCTGAAGAAAATCTACCTCTGGCTTTGGAGGAGCCATTTGTGCATCTCCACTTTTTCCGCATGATGCAAGAGAAATGGTTATCAATAAAATTGCAATCCTGCCAATTGCTTTATTATTTTTAAAAAACTGTTTTGTCATTTTACTTTTCATTTTTAAATGAATTACCTCAAATTTGGCAGCAAAATAACAGCGTAAAACCGCTTTTTAAAGGAAGAAATTTACCCAAACGACATATTTTGATACTGAAACGTTGGCTTGGGTTTATGCCACGAAGGTGCTAAGGCGCGAAGTTTTTTTTGCCACGAATTCACGAATCTCTCTAATTAAAATTATTTTATTAAATACTGTGGATACAATTTTTCGAATTTTTATCAGCAGGAATGATAAAACACATAGTTTGTCATTTCTGTAAATGTTAGATAATTCGGTAACAAAATTTAACTTTAATAAATTTTGTTGCGATGAGAAATAACAGTCAGGATTCAACATTAGAGAGAAACTATTTAGAGAAGTATCGCTTTTTGAT
>NZ_JAVFVR010000012.1 GCF_030929595.1 Flavobacterium sp. LHD-85
AAAAAGCGATACTTCTCTAAATAGTTTCTCTCTAATGTTGAATCCTGACTGTTATTTCTCATCGCAACAAAATTTATTAAAGTTAAATTTTGTTACCGAATTATCTAACATTTACAATTCCGAGGAACGAAGAATCTCACTAGAAATACTTCAAAGAATATTTTTCAGATATACTTATACTCAGTTTCAATCAAAAATTTATTTAACAAATAAAATATTATATTTGAAAATTAAGATTTGAAAAACTTTTATATTTCATATAGATAAACATAAAATCTAAACTTTAGATTATGAACAGAAAATTATTAATTATATTATTCTTTTTTTCAACATTAATTGCTTCAGCAAAATATGTACAAACGTGTACAGTAAAATATATGACTCAAGATGGATGGTCAAAAAAGTATGTTGTTGATGTGACATTTTTAACTGGATCCGAATTAAATGAAGCAACAAACTCTTACAAATATTCTTTTTATTCAACTTATGCTGTAATATTTTGGGGCAACGAAAAGGCAAGCGTAATAAAATTGACATCATACACTTTATGTGGTTCTGAAGTTGAAAAAAGTTGCATCACTAATACCTATACCGATTTAAAAGGAAAAGATCAAGATGACACTGAGTGGAAAATATGTGTCAGCGAATATTGCTATTAAATATTACATTAATATTAAAATTCTAAACAATCATGACAAACATATCATTTAATTTACCAGACAAATACGTCCATAAAAAATCACAACTGCATGGAATAATAAATTCTTTAAAAGGAGATTTTACTGCTATACAAACAAAAGATGGTATCGTATATTCTATAGATTTTGAAAATGAAGCAAATGGAAAAGAGTTTAATGAAAAACTCTCTACAATTATCCCTGACATTTATAAATATTAATTGAAGGACAAATACAATAAATTAGTACAAAATGAGAATAACGAATGTTGAAAAAAAAGAACTATCTGATATTTTTAAAGGCTTAAAACTAAATATTTTTGATTTTGAAGCAACTGGAGAATATGAACAATTTAAGATTAAATTCAAATATGATTACTTCTCATTTAATATAGTCAAGCAAAAGCCTAGTGTATATCTAATTGAATATTTTAGCGTTGATAATAAAAATCCAGTTTCTGGATCGATGAGTTGGAACGATTTAATAAAAAATTTTCAATCGTGGTCACAAAAACTCGTAAGTGAGCTGAACTCTTCAACAGGATGGGAGTCGTTTGAGAACACGAATTTTTTTGATATTGAATTTGAAGAATTAAACGGTGAATTTACAGTTACGGAAAAACTCGAAACCAAACAAAACATTATACAATTAAAAGCAAAAATTAAGCTTTTAAATTTAGCACCAGACAAGTTAGAAATCATCGAACACAAACTCGATATACTTTCATCTAAGGTTGACGAACTAAATAAATTTGATTGGAAATCATTATTTGTTGGAACAATTGCAAGTTTAATTATGGCATTAGTTATTCCTCCAGAAGCTGCTGGAATAATATGGAACTATGTAAAAAATTCATTTAGTAACCTAAAAACTATTAGCTAAAACCATATTAATATTTATAAGAAAATTATATTTTTGTTTTATTCAAAATAGTAATTTACTAAAAGCCTATGTTTTTCACCAACCCCGATTTTTTCAAAAAAAATTAAATACCCTTGAAATTATGAGCACGACATCAAAACCAAAAACATATCGGCAGAAACATAAGCCGAATCAGAGAACTTAAAGGTATGAAACAGGACGCAATTGCAATTGGATTAAGCCAGCAAACCGTTTCTAATATTGAGGCAAGTGAAACTGTTGATTAAGATAAGCTTGTTGAAATTGCAAAAGCTTTAGGCGTAACTAAAGAGGTGATTGAAAATTTTTCTGAAGAATCAGTTTTTAATTTCTTTAATAACTTTTATGACAATAGTGCAAATAACGGAGCGTAAGGAAGTGGAAACACTAACAATTCTTGCACTTTCAATCCACTTGACAAAGTTGTAGAACTTTACGAACGTTTGGTTCAGGCTGAAAAAGACAAAGTGGAGTATTTAGAAAAATTATTAAAAGGAAAATAATTCCTAAATAATGCATTTTATAAAAGCACAAATATCTTCTTATTTTGTGCTTTTTTTTTTACTAACAATCTTCACTCTGATTAAACAAACAATTCTCTTGGACATTAAAAAAATTTACCGAAGATTCTTTTATATCAACACAAGGTCAATAAACAGTTGGCAAGCCACCACTTCGATTTCAATACACGAATCATTATTAATATTTTTAATTTCACTAATTCTTAAGAAAATTTTTCTACCTAACTTAAAAATTAGTGCTTCATTTGTTTTTATTTCTTTTCTTATTCTTTCTTTTGTTTTTAAATATTTTAATGATCGAATTTTTAATAAAAAAAATGAAGAATATACAACTGAATGGCTACAAGAAACCAAAAGAAGCAGAATGTTGTATAAAATTAGTAATGTTGCATTTCAAGTTTTTCTTTTTTCTACATGCCTTCTTATTTTAATGTATTTAGATAACAAATTATAACATCATAAAAATCAAATCAAACCCCAAAAATCAAATGAAACCTACACTCCTATTATCAACACTATTCCTACTAATCACAACCAATTCATTCAGCCAAACCCTTGCTGATTTAAAACTAAAACCAAAAGAAATTCCGAAAGGCGGTTATATGGTTAGTGACGGTAATGTCTGCATTACACCGCAAGCTTGTAGTTTTTATAATGATATTGAAACGTATAGCAACATTGTTGGGACTATAAAAAGTAAAGCTATTCAGAGTTTTAAAAGCAAAGCAGATCGCGGTTCTATTATGTATTTTGAATTTGATCATGTATTTAAAGGCGACCGTTTCTTGCAAGGTTTACTTTGGGGAAAAGCAGGCGAGCCAACCGATGAGCATCCAGAAGAATATGTTGTAAAAGGAAAATTTCTAATCATTTGGAGTTTGAAGGCCGATAGTCCGTTAAAGGAAAAATCGGAAGCCAAAATAGAAACGCTTTTGCCATAAAATAAACTTGGATAATATTGCAAAATATGAGCAAAACATACAGAAAAGGTGCTATTGGAGCTTTACTCGATGAATACGAAAGAGCGATTTTAGATTTAAGTAAAACGATCTCATCTTTTAATGACACAGCAATTACGACAACAATCAATGATGTATCGGTTCAATCGATACTCGCGCATGTAGTTCGTTCTGGATACGCATATGCTTTGTACATTCAAAAATTGTCGGGAGAGCAAAATAGCATCCCAGATCTTGTATATAGAAAGACTGTTTCAGAATATCAAAATGATCTAACTGCATTTTTTATTTTCACTGAAAATGTGCTTAAAAATTTTAGCGATAATCAATTGGAAGAATGCAACAACGAGAAGAAAATAACCACTTCTTGGGGACAAGTTTATGATATTGAACAAATGATGGAACATGCAATTGTGCATATCTTACGTCATAGAAGGCAAATTGAAAAGTTCAAAATTGAACTTGACACTAAATAATCAAAAAAGTTTGTTAATCTTAATCTATGAAGTTCACAGACTTCATCTGGCATTCATCATTTAGTAGTATCTTCGCGTATAAAAAAATCATCCTAAAAATATCAAAATGAAACCGCAAGTACGAATCCTGATCTATTCAATTCTTTTCTTCTTATACCTTACTTCTACGCAGCTCTTGCTTGAATTAAACGAAAAGTTTAAAGGAGATGCATTTGTCACTTTAGGAGCTGGTTTTGGTATTTTAAATCTTATTTATGCTTTTACAGCTTTAAAATGGAAACCATTGCTTAATGTACTTTGCGCTGTTGGAATTGCGGCTTTAGCTATGTTTCTGGCTTTACAGTTTACCAATTTGCATCTGTTTGTCAATTACGATCCTTATCAGGTTAAAACTGCCATTTTTGCTAACGCTGTTTTCTCAATTATCTTTTGGGAGATTGTATATCAAGTGAAGATTAGAAAATCTAAATAATATATTTTCAATTGCCTCTAGCTTTAGCTGGAGATTCATAAAAGTCTCAAAAGGGCTTTAGCCAAATCGTTTTTTTTGGCTAAAGCCCTTTTTTATATCAATATTCTACCTCTAGCTAAAACTGAAGGCAATTCATAAAATGATTTAAAAGGATTATACTCAATAATTCATAAAACTATATATTTTCGTACGTATTTTTTATATTAGCATTTTAAAATTATATCAAAGCCTAATATGAAAATTAGAACTTTACTCCTTTTATCATTGATTACTATTTCTTGTAAAAAAGAAACAAAAACCGAATTAGAAACTTCTAAAATTGCGCCAAAAGATTCTTTGGAAGTGACTCAAAAAAAAGAGCCAGAAACACAAAAAACTGATACGATTGTATTATCTACAAAACATAAAACCAATAAAATTTTATGCGATCTTGACGGAGATAATCTAGACGAAACTGTAGAAATCTTTAGAAGTACAAACAACCAAAAAAGCGGTCTAAAAATCACTTTCGGAAACGGAAAAAGAACTGATTATTTAGGTTTTGGAAATGATATTTTAGAAAGAGGTTTTGACGAAATTGATTGGGCTGGAATTTTTGAAAAAGCACCAAAAAATGAAGTTTACTTTGACAACGTAAATGAAGACGGTGACATTATTGGCGAAGAACAAGTTGCAGAAGAAGACAAAATAAAATTGCCAAATGACGGAATCTTTATTCATGCCGAAGAAAGCTGTGGAGGTGGTGTTATTTATTTGAAAAATGGAAAATACGAATGGATTCAGCAGGAATAATTTTTAAAGATTAATCTCTTGAGACTTAACACAAAATCCTATTTCAATTCATTATAAATCATTAAATTAGAATTAATTCTTAAACATTTAAAAAATGAAAAAATTAATTATAGCATTCGTCTTTTTAATCGGTTTATCTGTTTCAGCGCAAACTTCTAAAGAACTTATCGGAAAATGGCAATTGGTGAAATGGACTAAAAATGGTAAGGAAAAAAATATTCAAGAGCGCTTTAAAACAGATCAGGTTTTTCAGGTTTTTAAAGAAAATGGTGACTTTGAAAGTGTTATTGGCGATGAATCGCATAAAGCAAAATGGAAATTATCTAAAGACAATTCTAAATTGACAATTATTTCTGTTATTCTGCCAGTTGAGTTTTCTATAAATTCTTTTGACAGTCAGAAACGTGTTATAACTAATCCTGAAGTTGGTACTTTTGAATATAAAAAGGTGGCTGAATAAATTAGAGCTGTTTTTTCATTTCTTCTGAAAAATAAAAGTTCTAATCTAGCCCCGATGGAAGCGGTATCTCCCGATTTAGAAAAACAAGGCTATTTCAGCCGTAGTTTTTTTTGATCGGGAATTTAGCGGACAGCGGGAGTAAACGTTCTTATGAAAATAGCTTTTTCTGCTCCTTAAATAAATTAGAAAAAGGCATAGTTGTTGAAAGTTAAATAAAATATATTTGCAACTTCAAAAAACACACTATGCAAAAAATTACTCTTCTCGTTTCTATATTGTTTTTAACCCTTTCTTCTTGCGGGGTAAAAACGACACAATCGATGCTTAGCGACGGAAATTACGATGGCGCCATTGATCGTGCCGTTGAAGCGCTTCGCACCAAAAAAGATTCAAAAGGAAAACAAGATTATGTTTATCTGCTGGAAGAAGCTTTTGCAAAAGCTAAAGATCGCGATTTGCGTAACTTGGAAATGCTGAATAAAGAAAATAACCCAGCAAATGCAGAACGCATCTACAATACTTATGTACAACTCAATAATCGTCAGGAAAAAATTAGACCAATTCTGCCTTTGCCTTTATTGAAATTGGGACGAAACGCAAATTTCCCATTTGATAATTATTCGAATGAGATTGTAAACAGTAAAAATGCGCTTTCAAAATATTTATATGAAAACGCTTCGTCTCTTTTGAAATCGAATAACAAATTGGATTTCAGAAAAGCGTACGACGATTTTGCTTATTTGGAAAGTATTAATCCCGGATATAAAAACACCAAAAAACTGATGGACGATGCTCAGTTTAAAGGAACTGATTTTGTAGATGTTTACGCCAAAAATGAAACCGAAATGGTGATTCCGAAAATGCTTCAGGAAGATTTATTGGATTTTAAAACTTACGGATTAAACGATAAATGGACGGTTTACCATAGTGCGAAACAAAAAAATGTGACTTATGATTATAGTCTGATTTTGAGTTTTAGACAAATCGCTATTTCGCCAGAACAGATTAAAGAAAAAGAATTTGTAAAAGAAAGACAAGTAAAAGATGGTGTAAAAACACTTTTGGACAGCCGCGGAAGACCTGTAAAAGATAGTTTAGGTAAAGAAATTAAAGTAGATAATTATAAAACACTTCGTGCAACGGTTTACGAATTCAGACAGTTTAAATCTTGTCTCGTAACAGCAAAAGTGGATTATGTAGATTTAAAAAGCAATCAGCTGGTGCAGACTTTCCCGATAAGCAGCGAATATGTTTTCGAGAATATTTATTCGACTTACAAAGGAAACAGAGGTGCTTGCGATGATAACTATCTAGGATATTTTGACAAACGCGCCGTTGCTTTCCCGAACAACGAGCAGATGGTTTACGATACTGGCGAAGACTTGAAAGCTAAGCTAAAAGATATCATTGTAAAGAATAAATTTAGACGGTAATTATATAACACGTTTATGGAAGAAAAGACGCATTTTTGATGCGTCTTTTTTTTGTTTACAATATTCTCATTAAAAAAAATCGCGTTTTTATATTGCGCAACCAAAAAGTTGCGTATATTTGCAACTGATTAGTTGCGCAATAAATATTCCAAAAACATGAAAAGAGATATTTTTCAAGCTATTGCCGATCCGACGAGAAGAGCAATATTAGTTTTGATTTCTTCAAGTGCATTGACCCCAAATGCTATTGCAGAGCAGTTTCAAACTACAAGACAGGCAGTTTCAAAACACATTAAAATATTGAATGAATGTGATTTATTGGAAGAAAAGAAATTGGGCAGAGAAATTTATTATCAGCTCAAAATTGATAAAATGAAAGAAATTGATCAATGGCTGGAGCAATTTAAAGCAATTTGGGAACAGCGTTTTAGTCAATTGGATCAAGTATTACTTAACTTAAAATCTAAAGAAAATGAAGACTGATTTATTAATGAATTTTTCTGTAGACAAGGAAAATAAAAGAGTGAATGTAAAACGCGAATTTGATGCACCGTTGTCAAATGTTTGGTCTGCTTGGACGGAAGCTGCAATTCTAGATTTATGGTGGGCGCCGGCTCCGTTGAAGTCTGAGACAAAAAGCATGGAATTTAAAGAAGGCGGACGAAGATTGTATGCAATGGTTGGTCCTGAAGGCGCGCAAGGCTGGAGTACTTTTGATTATACTTCGATTTCTCCTAAAACAAATTTTAAATACACGTCTACTTTTTGCGATGCTGACGGAAATCCAAACTCAGCTTTTGGAAGTTCTTTCTGGGACGTTTCATTTACAGAACAGGGAGATTCTACTATTGTAGATATTGTGATTACGCGAGACAGTTTTGAAGAACTGGAAAAAATAATCGAAATGGGATTCAAACAAGGATTTACATCGGCTATGGAAGGTTTGGACAAAATCTTAGCGGAAAAGTAAAGCCTTTTTAACCGAATTAATTATTAAAAAAAATGTTAGATCTGATTTTTATCACATAGAAACATAACTCTAGAATATCTAGAAAAGGCATTTCACTAATCTAAATGCACATAGTTAAGCTATGTGTGGGAACTAGTTTCTTTTACTTCCTTTCTTACAATAGAAATCTATGTTTCTATGTGTTTTAAATTTTATCCGACTGGTTATTAACTAAAAATCTAAAAAAAATGAAATCAAATCTTTTAATGAATTTTACTGTTGATAAGGAAAATAAAACTGTCAATGTAAAACGCGAATTTAACGCCTCTTTATCTCAAGTTTGGTCTGCATGGACAGAAGCTCAAATTTTAGATTTATGGTGGGCGCCGTCTCCATGGAAATCTAAAACAAAAAACATGGAGTTTAAAGAAGGCGGACGAAGATTGTATGCCATGCTTGGACCAGAAGGCGAAGAGCATTGGGCCATTGCCGATTTTACTTCAATTAGTCCTAAAACTAATTTTAAGTATTTAGATGCTTTTAGCGACAGCGAAGGAAACCTAAACAAGGAATTCCCACGTTCTGACTGGGACGTGACTTTCACTGAAAAAGACGGTTCTACTTTTGTAGATGTTGTCATCAAACACGAAAAACTATCCGACTTGGAAATGATTATTCAAATGGGATTCAAAGAAGGTTTCACCATTGCAATGGAAGGTTTGGATGCTATTTTTGTAGAAAAAAATAAGAATTAAAAAAAATCTTACTATTTGTTAAATCCTGCATTTTTGCAGGATTTTTTTGTATTTTCGATTCGAAAATTAATTTTCTGATCTAAAAAACTAAAAAATACACAAATGATGAAATTCTTTACCTTTCTGTTTTTGTTCATTTCTGCCGCTGTTTTTTCTCAAAACAGATACGAGCTTTCTGACGAAGGGCAAGACAAACTCTATCTTTCCGATTCTATTTCAAATCTTGCCAAAGCTGGAAAAATCACAGATCATCCGATTGTGGTGGTTGACGGAATTCCGCACCGCTTTGAAGATCTTGAAAAAGAAAAACTTGTTCTTTCTAAAATTGAAATCAAAAAAATTATTGCTCTTGAAAAAAAAGCTGGAATCAGTATTTATGGTAATTACGGCGAAGCTGGCGTTTTAATTGTTACTACAAATAGAAGCAGTTATTACAAGCCTGAACAAGAAGTGAAACAAGAATCAATACCACAAAATTTGAATAAATAATGAAATTCCCCTCCAGCCCAGAAGATCTCAGAAATGAAATTTTTGAATCTGTAGATAAAACTAAAAAAAATGGAGATCTGAGAATTAGACAATTAATTCAAGTATTGAAAAACGTAAATAACGAAATAATTATTGAAGGAGTTTTGAAAGTTTTTGGAAATGAGAATCGTAGCGACACCATTTACAGCGACCAAAAATATGCAGGACTAATTCTTCAAGAAATTAATCCCAAAACAGATAAAAATGTCGATTCAATTCTAGATTTCACTTTAAAAAACTGGAATAAAAGTGTTTTTGAACTTCCTTTTTGGATGCAGAAAAATTATGGAAATCAAATTTTAAAAAAAGGATTTACAGAATATAAAACCAAAAATTTATCTGATATTGAAATTGATAATTTAAAAACAATGGAATGGTGTTTAAAAATAGAATCGTAAAGATTTTTTACAATTAAATAGTTTTGAAATCTCTTAATTAAAACTAATTTTATAAAAACATTTTACATCATTTTATAATGAACAATTTTTTTGCTCTCGCATTTTTGCTTTTTTCTTCCACATTACTATTCAGCCAAAAAAAACAAACCAAAACTAACGAAATTTCTAAACCATTCGTTTTAGGCGTTATCGATGAAATTCAATCAAAAGAATTAAACGAAAAAAGAATTCTGAACATTTATCTTCCTGAAGGTTATAATCCAGATGAAGACACAAAATATCCTGTCATTTATTTATTGGACGGTTCTGCCGATGAAGATTTTATTCATATTTCTGGATTAGTTCAATTTAATAGTTTTGAGTGGATCAATCAGGTTCCAAAATCAATTGTCGTCGGAATTGCAACTGTTGATAGAAAGAGAGATTTTACTTTTCCAACCACTATCGAAAAAGATAAAACTCGTTTTCCAACAACAGGGCATTCTGATCAGTTTATTGCTTTTATTGAAAAAGAATTGCAGCCTTTTATTGAGAAAAAATACAAAACCAATGATTCTAAAACCATCATTGGCCAATCTCTTGGCGGGTTATTAGGAACTGAAATCCTGCTTAAAAAACCAACTCTTTTTAATAAATACGTTATTGTAAGTCCGAGTTTATGGTGGAACAATGGTTCGATACTTGATTTGGATTCTGAAATGCTGAAAGAAAATTTTAAACAACCAACTGAAATTTATATTGCTGTAGGCAAAGAAGGATTAGCTCCAACAGCAATTCCGCATGTTATGGAAGTTGACGCCATTTTATTGTCTGAAAAATTAAAAGAATCTAAAAGCAAAAATGTAAAAACGTACTTTGATTATTTCCCCGAAGAAAACCACGGATCGATTCTGCACACAGCAGTTTTCAATTCTTTTAAATTCTTTTATCCTCAAACCAAAAGATAAAAATGATTTCGGCTTATAAAAAAACGGCTCAGTTCGTTTAACCAAAGAATCATAAAAGAGTCTCTTCTTTTATGATTCTTTGGTTTTAAGACTAACCTTAATCATTTATAAATCAAAGAACAATAAAAAACCGCAAACATTTTTCTAAAAAAAACAAACAAATTACGGTTTCCCGTAAAGATCATGGATTCTTACCACAGTATATTTGGCAAAAAAAAATCAAAAGACCATTAAAAATAATTTAAACTAAACGCAACCATTTTTACCACTCCATTAAAAAAAAGGATAACTTTTTTAGTTATCAAACCAAAATAAAACTAAACTATATAACCTACTTAATTTAATGAAAAAACAAATTTTATTTATTGCCCTAACTCTATTTTTTACTTTTAAAAATTACTCCCAAATAGCTTTCGAAAAAGGATATTTTATTTCAGAAAACAATCAAAAAACAGAATGCTTAATTGAAAATATAGACTGGAAAAATACTCCTGCAAATTTCAGATATCGTCTGTCTGAAGATTCACCTGCTATTGAAGCAGATAATAAAACCATAAAAGAGTTCGGAATTTCTGGTCAAAACAAATTTATACGAGCAATTGTAAATATAGATCGTTCTACGAAAAATCTACAAATTATGGACAAAGACAAAAATCCTACTTTTCGACAGGAAAATCTGTTTCTGCAGGTTCTAATGGAAGGAAATGCGTCATTGTATCTGTATGATGATGGAACTGTAAGACGGTTCTTTTACAAAATGAACAATTCTGAAATAAAGCAACTTGTTTACAAAACTTATTTTGCAAATGACGACCAAATTGCTAAAAATAATTACTTCAGAGAACAGCTTTATCTTGACTTGAAATGTGATAATATTCAACAAAACGAATATGAGACATTAAACTATACTAAGAATGCTCTAATGCGTATTTTTACAAAATACAATAAATGCACAAATTCTGAATTTGTTGACCTTGAAGTAAAAGAAAAGAAAGACTTGTTCAACCTTACACTTAGACCTAGATATAATAATAGTTCGTTATCTATGGATAACTCTGTTTTTGAAGGAATGGATTTTGATTTTGGGGGAAAATCAAACTTTAGTTTAGGAATTGAAGCTGAATTCATTTTACCATTTAATAAAAACAGATGGTCTATTATTGTCGAGCCAACCTATCAATATTACAAAGGAGAGCAAACGATACAAAGTTCTCAAGTAGTTGGTGGAACTCTGACAGGTAAAGTAGATTACAAATCGATCGAATTGCCAATAGGCGTTAGACGTTATTTCTTCATTAATAAAAATGTTCAAATATTTGCTAATGGATCTCTAGTTGTAGATTTTGGCAGTAGTTCTAAAGTAAGCGTTACAAGACAAGATGGTTCTGAACTAAATAAACTGGATGTAAAATCAGGCATCAATTTTGGGTTTGGTCTAGGGTGTAAATTCTTAGATAAATTTAGTGCAGAAGTAAGATATCAAACTCCAAGAGGTCTATTGGCTGAAAATCCAAATTGGGGTTCTTCTTACCAAACCACTTCTTTAATTGTTGGATATTCTTTCTTTTAATTTTAATTTAGCTAATTATATATGCTAATTGATAAGATTCTCAATTAGCATATATAATTATAATAAAATCACCCTAGCCACCCTTCTCGATCCAAACTTCTATATTGAATCGCTTCAGCAATATGAGAAGAAACAATTTTTTCTGAATGATCTAAATCGGCTATGGTTCTCGAAACTTTCAGAATTCTATCATAAGCTCTTGCAGAAAGATTCAGCCTTTCCATCGCTGTTTTTAGCAATTCTTTTGACGGTTCATCTAAAGCACAAAATTCGCGAATTAGTTTACTGCTCATTTGCGCATTGTAATGAACATTTTCTACTGTTTCAAATCGTTTGGTTTGGATTTCTCTTGCTGCTGTAACTCGTTTACGGATTTCTACACTACTTTCTGATTTTCGCTCATCTGATAATTTCTCAAACGGAACCGCAGTAACTTCTATATGAATATCAATTCGATCTAATAATGGTCCAGAAATTTTACTCATATAACGCTGCATTTCGTGTGGCGAAGAAGTATTCGGCATGCTTGGATCATTAAAGAATCCGCTAGGACTTGGATTCATACTTGCTACCAACATAAAAGACGAGGGATATGTTATGGTAAATTTGGCTCTCGAAATAGTTACTTCGCGATCTTCTAACGGCTGACGCATTACTTCTAAAACATCACGTTTGAATTCTGGCAATTCATCCAAAAACAAAACACCATTATGCGCCATCGAGATTTCTCCTGGCTGCGGATAACTCCCTCCTCCGACCAAAGCAACATTAGAAATAGTATGATGTGGACTTCTAAAAGGCCTTTGATTCATTAATCCAACTTCTTTTAATTTTCCGGCAACGCTATGAATTTTAGTGGTTTCCAATGCTTCACGCAAAGTCATGGGCGGTAAAATACTCGGAACTCGTTTTGCCAACATTGTTTTTCCTGCACCTGGTGGCCCAATTAGAATAAAAATATAGTAAAGAAATACCACTTTTTAAATACTTGTTTTAAAGCGTGTTAATTGATATATCTGATTTTAAATTAAAAATTATTATAATTTAAAATGGTAAATCTTTATCTTCTGAAATGGTTACAGGCATCCAGGGATATTGTTCAGTATCTGTTACAAAGCTAGACGTTGGATAATTTAATCGACCCCAATATTCAACAGGTGAATTTTCATCTAATTCTGTAAAAAATTGCGAATTATCCCAAGAAAAAAGCTTGCTGTGATTTTTTTCAACGTATGTGTTAACAACTTCTATCATAGCACCTCTAGCTAAATTATCGTTTGTTATAAGGTCAACTTCATTAGAAATTTGTAATATGATTTCATCAAGCTGTAACTTAATTTCTGCATAATTTTTCTCTAAATTCTTTCGACTAAATGTAAATCTAATTTCCTTATATGGATTAATAGAGTTAGCATCTTTGCTATTAATGTTAGGAACGTATTCGTTTACGCAAATAGTCTGATTTGTAAAGGCTTTATATTTAATCAATAACTGGGTTACTTTTATGTTGAGCGTTTTTAAACCTTGACTACCATAAAAATCTTCTCGGTGCAATACTGGCGGATAAAAAGTCAAAATCAATTTAACCCATTCTTCATTTTTGCTTTGTCTGAAATTAACACTACATTCAAGATTTTCAACCGTTTTTAATTCTTTATACCAATTCTCTGTTGTATTTGTTGGTACAATATCAGGACAACTTATAAAATCTTGAATGGTTTTTTCTATTTGGGAGAGAGTATGATTTGAATTTTGCTTAATTAATTCAATATCACCTTTCTTTATCGGTCTAAAGTGTGCAACCGCATTCCTAACATTACCAATTTCATCCAATTTGTTTTTAATTATTTCTTTTGTCCCTAAAAAGTAATTTTTAAAAAACTTCCAATAGTTATCAGATGTTATAATTCTGATTAATTCACCACTCGTAAGATGCAGTAACTGACTATTTAAAACATAACCCAAATAGGCGTAATTCTTATCTTGAGAAATTCTTCTTTTAGCAATGGCATTAATAGTTGACTTTTCTTCATCATCACTAGTGATTGATAGCTCACACCACTTTTCCTTTAATTCATTTTTCAGAATAATATAAACAAAAACTCGGAGGGAATTTTCAAATCTAAAGAGAATATTTAGTGCTTCAAAATACTCTATCTTTAACCAGTTTCCTGGCAACTCGTATTTATTCTCCTCTATATGGCTTGGTGATTTCCAATTCATAATTTTACTTTTTTATTTTCTACTTTTTACTTTGAAATAGATGAAATGTTTTCGCTAATGTAAGATTTATTTTCAATAGTAATTAATAGAAAGCTGTGAATTATGGGACATAAATGAGTTGGAAAATTAAGTCAACGACATCTATTTAGCAAGAGACTATTCTTTTTATCTTTACAAAGCTATAAACAGATAATTCTTGCCTAAATGAGACCAATACATAATTTTGAATTAAAAAGCATCCGCACTGAAGAACCACCACAATTAACGAAATATAATATCATTGAGGGCTATGAAATATTTCAATCCAATTTCAATAATGATATATATGTCTTATTTGACCACAATTTTGAAATATATAGATGTATTGAATTTGTGGGTATGAATAAAATGGACCTTGATAAAAGCATCTCGATTTTTATAACGGACTACTATTTGAATTTATCTGATGAAGAAAAAAATACACCTACAATTTATTTGCCGAAGGAAACTAAAGATTAATATGCTGATTAATCACTTATTTTCAGTTTTTAATTTATTAAACTCTTCAATTGTTTTATAACCTAGGAACGAATGCCTTCTTTTTTTATTATACCAATTTTCAATATATTCGTATACTTCGACTCTGGTTTGCTTTCTTGAAAGTAACTTATTTCCAGTAAGTAATTCCGCTTTAAAAAAAGTAAAAAAACTTTCACAGACAGCATTATCAGTATGGTTTTCTCTACGGCTCATACTTCGGATAACACGATTATAAGAATCCAATTTATTTGTGAAAAGTTTATTAGCATATTGAACTCCTCTATCAGAATGGAAAATCAATTCTTTATTGATTTTTCTGTTATTAACAGCCATTTCCCAAGCGGGTAAAGTTGTTGCTTTAGTGCTCATTGTCGTACTTAAATTCCATCCTATGATTTTCCTATCAAATAAATCCATTACAATAGTAAGATACAAAAAGCCTTTGGTTGTTTGTATATATGTTATATCTGAAACCCAAACTTTTGAAGGCTCACTTACTGTAAATTCTTTATTTAAAACATTTGGAACTATATAGTGATTATGAAATGAATCAGTAGTGACCTTAAACTTTCTTTTAATTTTTCGACGTAGACCCAACATTCTCATGTACTTTTTTACTGAAGAGTTTTTTATTTTAAATCCTCTATTTTGAAGCTCTCTTGTAATTTTGAAGCATCCATATCTTCGCTTAAATTCATAGTATATAGATGTAATTTCTTGTTTCAATAAAATTACTCGAGATTCTGTATCTGTAACTTCTTGCTTTTTTCTTCTATAATATGTTGTTTCTGATACTTCCAGAACAGCTAACATTTTAGCAATTGTAAATTCAGATTTGTTGTTTTCAATGAAATTTTTAGTCGGTATTTTTCCTTGCGAAACGTATTTAGTTCCTCTTTTTAAAATTTGAAGAGAAATTTTCGAATCTTTAATTTTTCTTTCAAGGTCTGTAATTACAGCTTGTTCCGCAGTTAAATTTGGGTGACCAGGGCCTGGAAAACTTCTTGTTCCAAATTTTTCAAAGTCTTTTCGCCATTTGTACAAATTATCTGGAGATATTCCCAACTCTCTTGCAAGACATGCAAGTTGTCCCTTACCTCGCTCATAACTTAATTTAACTGCATTCACTTTGAAAGTACGTTCGTATGTTTTCATAGGCTGAAGTTTATCGTCAAAGGTTTTCAAAATATTCAGATATTTTTTCTTGCATTTGTTTTCTGGTAAAAAGCATATTTAAATTAACCAATTCAGATTTAAAAGATTTGAAAAAACTTTCTGACACAGCATTGTCAGAATGATTTCCTATTCGACTCATACTTCTTCTAATAAACTTATAGGAGTCTAATTTATGGCTGAAGATTTTGTTAGCATATTGAATACCTCTATTGGAATGAAATATTAGTCCGTTCTCTGGTTTTCTTTTATTGACAGCCATTTCCCATGCTGGCATTGTTGTTTCATTTATAGTTAATCCAGTACTAAGGTTCCATCCAATAACTTTTCTGTCATATAAATCCATAATAATTGTTACAAACAAAAATCCGTTGGATGTTTGGATTCGGGCTATGTCAGATATCCATGCCCTGCATGGTTCTTCGAATATGAATTGCTGATTTAAAATATTTGGAAATTTATAGGGGCTATTAAGTGAATTTGTCTTAAGTCGGTAATTTCTTCTAATCTTACTAACAAGACGTAGTTTTCTCATATGAATACACACTTGACCTGTTTTTATTTTAAACCCTCGACTTTGCAACTCTGCTGTAATTTTTGCACCTCCATACAACTCTCTGAATTCATAAAATATGGAAGTTATCTCTTTTTGCAACAAATTTACCCTATGCTGTCTTTGCGAAATTGTCTGACTTTTCCATTTGTCAAATGTAGTTTTATCTGTACCCAAAACTTTACACATTTTTGTAATTGTGTATTTGTCTGAATGTTTTTTTATAAAGTCATAGATGGTAAGGTTTGATTCAGAAATGTATTTACTAGCACTTTTAAAAATTTCAAGCTTAAGTTCTGATTCTTTAAGCTCATTTTTTAGTTTCCTTTTTAGTTTGGAAAATTCTGCTTGTTCTTTATTTAATCTCCAGTTGCCACGTCCACAGAAACTTGCTGTTCCAAATTCAAGAAATTCTTGTCTCCATCGAGTCATAAGCGGAGGTTTAATACCAAGCTCTCGTGCGCCTTTTGTAAGACCAATTTTATACCCTAATTGGACTGCTTTCTCTTTAAAGTTGCGGTCGTAAAGTCTGCGTTCTCCCATTTGTATTATTTTATGTTCTATATTGCGTGAATTTAAAAATAGAAATAATAAAAAGAATAAAGCTTAATAGGTTGAAATATTGGTGTTTAACTTCCTATTTTTAACTTATATTAATTAAATTTGATGTTTTGATAAACATTATTATTGTTAAAATGGAAGAAATTTTTATTAACGACAAAGAAAAATATCTCAAGGAAAACTATCCTTTTGGAGGTACTCCAAGTATACCAGAACTAACAAGCGAAATAGTATGTTATCACTGCAATAAAATATATAAAGTAGGTGATTACAAAGTTTTTAAAGAAGATGGTATTGAATATATTTATTGCCCTAGTGCTCCTGAGTGTGACGGAACAATTATAGATTGGATTCCTCTTGGGTGAAATAATTCTATAATAAAATCAGAATTTAAAACTTTTAACTAAATAGATATGACTACAAATTCATTTACTTTACCTGATAAATATCTAGTAAAAAAATCACAAATCAATGGAAAAATTAATGCTTTGAAAGGAGATTATATTGCGACCCAAACAAAAGACGGCACAGCATACACGATTGATTTTGAAGATGATTTTAATGGTGAAGAGTTTAAAAAATGGTTGGTTGACTTAATACCTGATATCCATGAATTTTAATTATAAAACTCAATTTTAGAATTAGTCTATAACACTTTTTATAATTTATTATAAGGCAAGAGTTTAATAAAGTTATGGATTATTATTTGAATTTTTATTGGGAAAATAATGTTTTAAAATATAAGGGAATGACCAAGCAAGCATAGCATCAACTGCACCGAGTAATGCCATATTTTGCCAAGGACGGTTTATGTAGTTCAGGTATATTAAAAAACCAAAACCAATTAAAAAGCATATTACAATTGCCATAACGATGACCGCCTTGAGAACTAAGTCGGTTAATGCTTGATATATATTAACTTGACTTTTTGTCGCCATCTTCAATGTATTGATAATATTCAACTATATTTAGCTCGCTAGTTTTAAATGAAAAGTCATTTAAACCTTCTATTTCACAAGTTAAGCAATTTATATGCTCAGGAATTTCTTCTATGGTGTCATAAACATTAATTACACCACAAGATTCATTTTTACATTCGACGGCAAATTTTCTTTTAAATATTCCTTGACGCACAGCTAATTTGCAGATTAGTCTAGCTAATCTGGTAGAAATATTAAAAAAACTTCTCACATTTTCAACAGAAATGTTGTCGGGATTAGTTTCTTCAATAATAGAAGCTTTTTTATCAAAAAATTTTCTAAACATATTAATTGTTTACTAAAATCAAATCAATTAAATCATTGGTCCCGTTAAAAAATGGAGGGTATACGGAAAAATTTATTATTCCAAGTGATGGGTCAATAGCAAAATGGTTTACAAGATTTTGCCTTTGCAATATACGAAATATTGTGTGTCTTATAGGTGTTTTAATTAATTCAGCATAAAGGACTGGCATCTGTTTTTTTATCAATTTACCTGCATCCATTACTTCGTGAGATGTCGAATCATTTTTTTTAAATTTGACTTTTAATGCATCTATTTCATCAATATCCCATAGATATTTAATTCCTTTGTTTAAATCATACTTAAATAAATTTATAGGGTTTGCGAAAGGAACTATAGTCTTTAAGATAGCTTCGTCATTTAAATCACGAGTTGCACCAATAATTTTATCTGTTGTAATGGTAGAAATATCTCTTTCAAGAATATTGATATGAATGGTAAGAACAGTTTTTCTCTTGTGTATTTGAACAGGAACTAAGAAATTAAATTTGTCGATAGTTCCCTTAGCTTTATTATAGCCCTCGTATACAATAGGAACCAACAAATTAAAAATAGAGTGGCTATTTGTTATTTTTTGGCTATTTATAAAAGCTGGATGCTTGTCTAGCCAAGTGTCTGTTAGAACTCCTTTAAATTCGTAAACATAAACATATTGTTTTAATAAAGAAAAATTATCAAAAATAATTTTATTAAGTGTTGCAACATTATGTGTATTAGTAATATTGATTAATAATCCAGCTTGCCTCTCTTTTGAATCACTAAGATTAAAAATTGTTTTTAAAGATTCTACAGAAAATGCTTTTAGTAATCTTTTATAAACTTCGATATTACTATTAATGTTTGGTGTACTCATATTTTGTTAATATTTTTTCACAATAATAGTAATAAAAATTTTCAAATAAGATTATCCTTACTAAGTATTTTTAAAGGAATTATTAACAGTAATTTGTTTTTAACCCAAAGTATATTTTCTAATCAACTCGGTAACTGTTGGTTTTAAGTATTGAATAAGCTCATTTTTTTCTTCTTCACTTTCAAATTCTGTTATGTTATGCTCTTTCAGAATTTCATTCAACTTAGAATTTATTTTTTTTGTAAAATCTTCTATAGTGCCAAGATGATTTGCTAGAGCTTTTAGTTTACTAATTCCTACGCTAGATTTTACAGGGTTTCTTGTAGAATTTATTATCAATTCCCCTTCTCGGACTAACTCATTTTTAATTGCTTCTTTATCCATTTTTTATCTTTTTTCTTTTACTAATTTATGAATAAAAAAAGCATGCTGTATTTGTAATTGTAACTTTTACTAACTTATTTATAGTTCAAAATGTTTATAAGTATCTAATATTTAATTTGTTGGAATTATTAGATTTGTTTTGTCGAAATTTAATATTATTACTATGTTTTTTAATTATTATAGCCCAACAGAAATAACAGAACCTGTACTGCAATTATTAAAAAAGTTTGAAGGTAGGCAATATGAATTGATTACTATTCCAATCAAAACTGAATCATTTTCAGTTCCAAGTGATTGCTATAATAACGTTAATAAAAAAATACAATTATCCAAAGGCAAAATTCGATATGGTTGGTCAGTTTATGATAATGATTATTTCATTGAAGCCGAAAAACATGCTATTTGGGAAAGCCCAGAGGGAGAATATATTGATATATCTTGTCCAAATTCAGAAAATATTATTCAGTTATTGTTTATTATGGATGATGTTGATGATGGAATTTATGTTCCTAATATCCGTTGCAATTATAGAAAACAGCAAGCTATCGATGATTATTTTATGATTTTTGATATTTTAAATGTGTTGATTATACATTACGGGAGAGATAGTAAAGAAATTAAAGATTTAGTTATTTTTCCCCATGAACTTAATGAAGGAGTAAAAACTTTGTACTCATTAATTGCCGATTATAGAGAGTACATTATGTCAGGTATTCGTAACTGCATTTGTGGTTCATCAATTTTATATGAAAATTGTCATGGTAGTAAAACAGTACAAAGGACACTTAATTATATTGATGAGATTATTAGAAAAAACAATTTAAAAAAAAATTAAACTAATTGTGTATGTATTCTATTGTATAATTGAAGAACAGTTGTAGCAAAGAATTGATTGCCATATCTAGTCTTGAAATTTAATTTGTTTAAATAGGTAGCTATTTCACGGTAACTCATTCCTTTTTCTTTACAGCTTAAAATAACAAACTGAGCTTGTCTATTCCTATCGTTATTAATGGCATTTTCTTTTATTTTCTTAAGACCTTTGGCCCTTGCCTCATTATTAAGATTCTTTGGTGTTCCTAGCAATGCACCTTTATTCTTTAACTCTGCTAATGCAAGTTTAGTTCTTGAGCTAATAAGTTTTGCTTCCTGTTCTGCCAGTGCCGAAAAAATATGGATAGTAAAATTATTTGCTGATGGCATGTCAACAGCTAGAAACTCAATGCCAGCATCCATTAGTGAGCTCACAAAATTTACATTTCGAGCTAAACGGTCTAATTTGGCTATAATCAGAACCGCATTTTCATTTTTAGCTAATTGAATTGCTTTATGGATTTCTATACGTTCACGCTTATTGGTTCCTGTTTCAATTTCAGTAAACTCATTAATAATGACACCATTTTGTGATTCTACATATTTTACAACCGAGCTTTTCTGAGCAGACAGTCCTAAACCACTAAGTCCCTGTTCTTTTCGGCTAACACGATAATAAGATACAAATTTTTTCATAGTCAAAATTTAAGGTGTAATAATCCTTAAACGACCGTTTATGAATTATTACACTGCAATAGTCCAGGTTTTTTTTTAACTGACCTAGAAAAATCCTGGATTTCCTGGGCCACGGATTTTTGGGTCATGATAGAAAAAAAAAACGAAGTGCTTAACCTCGTTCTTTGGATTGTATGAATCGTGAAAACTCTGAAAATTCTTTATCAGTAAAATTTTTTCTTTTAAAACTTATAGGCAGTTTGAGCGGTTGTGTCTGCAATACCTGCTTTAGCTGAGAAAGTTTAAGCTTAATTCTCATTTCCTGTAGTGTTTACGCTGTTACTGATAAAATCCCAATCTTCTCCGTTCAGACCACCTTTGGACATGTAAAACAATCCTGCTTTGTATCGGTCATAAATACTTACATCGGTTCTGTCGTAATTGAAGTAGTCTTGAATATCCGCTACAATCTGCTTATGAAGTTTTTTATCATCAACGTAGACCACAAAATGATTGTGACAGCCTTTTCGGTTTTGGAATGGCTCAGTTGTAAAGAAGAGTCGGATTTCTGTTGATGAACCGTATTTTTGTTTAAGATAATCATATAGTCCGTGCATCTGCTTGAAACAGCTGGTCTTGTTACGGTCTTTTTTGTAGGCTACCGTGAAGAAAAAACTCCAATCCATCTGCCAAAAAGTATGTTGCAGACTCTCTTTATCAGCCAGACAATCTATGAGGTTTCGCATGGATTGGTTTTCCTGTCTCAAAGCTTTGTTCTCATCGAACATGATTTCACTGTCGAAGTATCTTGCATGGTTAACGGGGAAAAGTCTTTCTCTGTTTGGTTTTTTCGTTTCTAAAAATAGGTCTTCATTCTTTTTATAGAATCTGTAAATAGTGCTTTTGCTTGCTTTTGTACTTACGATAAATTTCTTTAGGGTTTCATATTTCATTTCTTAATTGATTAGTATCTTGTTATTGGTTAGATACAGGAACTCCATACAAGAGAGTTAGTCAAGCATCTTTACAATAAATACTATCAAACTTTGAAAAGTGTAGCTTTTTGGCACTTTTTTTTCATTTTTTTTTTTTTAGATGTCTGAATAAGCGTTCCAAAATGAGACACTAGTCTGGAAAGTCTCAAAAAATATTAGAATTTTCGCTTAAGACATCGATAGTATAGTTTGGAATAGGTACACAATTTATATTACGGGTAGGTAATTTGAGGCTTTAAATCCTAGAATTTAGTATTGTAATTGCCTGTAAAGGGAGGAAGATGGGCCTATAATTTTAATTTGCTTTTAATTTGGCCTTATCAGCAAAAACAGGCTAATCTAGGTACATAATCTAGCCGTTTGGTACATTTAAATGGGTATAAAAAGTGCTTGTGAGTACCGTAGAATCAACGTTACATATTGAGTTCGGAAAGCAGTTCCGACATTTTAATATCTAGTGCATTACAGATTTTTAAAAAGATTTTAATTGAAAAATTTTGGTTTCCTTTTAAAATCCTCCTGATACTGGCCTCATCTATATCACATGCATCCGCAAATTCCAAATTAGTTTTGAACTTTGCTTTAGCTCTTATGTTAATGTTCTGACCTAGTTTTATTAAAAATTCTTCTGACATTATCCAAAAGTCGAATAATGGAGATTTAAATCATCGGCATATTTGCCGATTTAAACATTTAGTGTTAAGTTTGACAAAATTTAAATGAACTTAAAACCAAAAAAACAAATGAAAAAAATCTTTACCCCAACTACATTCTTTATTTTTTCTCTCCTTTTCCTAGTTTTTGCTTTTGGACTGAAAAGCTATAAGAAAGGAGGCAACATTGATTCTATCGAAAGTGTTGAAAATTTTATCAAGGGAAAATGGCACGATGAAATTGTCAGCAGAGGCGGTTTGATAACATACTACAGGTTCGAAATAACAGATACTCAAATAAGATGCTGGAAATCTAATATGATTCTGTCAAATACAGGACGTTCATCAGATAACATAACCAGTGATTGGACTGAACAGCCTCCTGTTACTTTATCTATTGGCAGTATTCAAGAAGAAGCGGAAAGTTCAAGCTCTTATGCGAAAAAAATCAGGTCACTTGGAAATTGCAGTTACGGAACATATACGTTTGAGCATAACGAAAAGTTAGGGAATGCTCTAATTTTTAAAGAAATCAATTCTAGCGAAGGATTTCATACTGGCAAACTGGACAAGGGTTGGGAATATTAATAATTCAATTCTATAAATACCAATAAATTTAATCTTAATCATAATATAAACAATGAAAAAAAATATACTTTTAATATTAATCGGAATTTTAACTGTTAACTGCTCTTCTGATGAATCACAAGAGAACTCTGAAAGCTCTACTAAATCTTCATTCAGTTTTACATTAGATAATAAAACGGAATACGCATCAATTCATGATGAAAAAATAAATGATTATGATATTTTTCCAACTACTTGGGAAAAGAAACAGGTTACAAACACTGCTGACAGCAAATACACTATTAGCTCAAGCGTTTCAATAAAAGGAGAAGCAGACGAATACTATCACTATACTGATTTTAACATTATAACTTCTGATAAGACATTGCAGGTAAATAAGACATACGATATTGATATTGAAGTAGCTTTAGTTTTGGGTTTACCTTTGGCAAAAGACCCAACTGTATGTTATACAACTGCCAGCTTATTTGTTCGTGATGAAACAGTCGGAAAAGTTAAAATAACCAGCTTTGATGGCGAAACTATAAAAGGAGAATTTACAATTAGTAACCTAAGCAATAGCAATGGATATTCTAATATTGGATTCTGCAACGGTACTCAGATAAAAGAAAAATTTTTCAACATTACTAAAGGCACATTTACAGCTATTCCAAAAAAATAACATTAGACAAAAGCCACTCTATTCAAGTGGCTTTTCTTGTTGAATAGAAACCTGTTGAGAAAAGGTATTTCTTTTCCTTACCTCAATTTTGGTGTAAATGATATTCATCTAGTGATATAACTAAAGAGCAATTAATTCATTTCATTAGTCTATTAATGTATCATAAAATATTTAAGAGTTGGGACCACAATTATCTTTAATATTTCTATAAATTTTGTAATTTATTAAACTTCAAATCAGTTCCTATTTCAAGCTTATTTTCTCTCAATTCATTTTTTATAATTGAAGTTACTTCACCTAAACTGAATGAGGAATGATTTGTGTATATCGAAGAACTTAAATTTGACCTGTAATAAGCACCTTTGATTTGTCTGGTCACTGTTTTGTCGAGTATGATATATTCTACATCTTTAACTATAGGAAAAATTTTGAGAATATCACTTGAATAGCTGTAATCTTTTAAGCCAATTTCAAGAACAGTATGCTTAACATTGTGCTCGATTATGTTTATTGAGTATATAAAACTATTTATATACTTTTTTAATAGTTCTTTTGAACCTTCTATTGTTTGAAGATTATCAGTGATTACCGATTCAACATTTGATTGCTTGTCATATATCAATAACTTATTGGATTCTATTTTAGATTTTTCTTGTTGGATTTTATTCAGTTCAGATTCAAGATTTTCAATTTTTTTAGCTGTAGCTTCTATAAGTTCAAGTATGTTGGAACTTCTGAGCTTTCTAACTGATTTAAGGATTTCAATATTTTCATTTATACCATTTTTTATATCATTTTCTCTAGCAATAAAGTTTTGTAAATGATTTTCAAGTTGAGATAAGTATTTATCAGGATTGATTTCATTTATTACTTTTGATAAAGCAGGCAAATCTGCTTTTATCAATGACCAAACAGCACTGTCAATAAGATTCATGCTTAATGATTTAGTACTTGAACAAGGTTTTGAATCACCTCGGCTAGTACAACGATAGCTGTTTTTTTGTTCTCCCTTATTAATTCTGTAGTTGCCTTGCAACTTTCGACCACAGGACGGGCAATTTATCAACTTTGATAACAAGGTAATATGTTTAGTTTGTTTATCACCTTGTGTAATATTTGATTTTAGTTTGTCTTGTACTTTGTTGAATATTTCCTCTTCAATAATAACAGGATATCTAATCTTGTTAGCTGATGTAAGATATTCGGATTCGTTTAAAACAATACCAAATTTTGGATTTTTACGCTTATTGTTCGTTGTTTTCTCACCTGTATATGCTTGTTCTTTGAGCAACTTGTTAACATTTCTTTTACTATGAGTATAAGAATGGAAACCACGCTTGATGCATTCAAGTGATATTGTTTTTATTGATGGATTTTTTACATTTTCCAAGCCATTAAGATACCAATTGAAGATTGTTCTCACTATGGTAGCTTGACTTTCATTTATTACAAGCGTATTCTTTTCACTTTCGGTCATCATTCTATTATATCCAAACAAAAGTTTGCCACTGATTGACAAACCTAATTGCATCAACTCCTTTCTTTTTCGTTGAAACCTTTCAAGTTTTTGTTTTACTTCGGATTCAGCAAACAAACCAAACAATGTGAAAATCATTTCAGCCTGCTGTGTTATCTTTCCTGATTCATCAAGCAATTTGAAATCTAAATCTTTTATATAAATTTGAATCTGTTGATTTAGACACCATTCTTTGATAGAATGTAAAATGCTTTGTCTTCTTGCAAGCCTAGAAATCTCAGTTGTCAGGACAGTATTGTATTCAGGATTACGTTCAATGTAATTGAACATTTCAGTGGTCCCAATTTTTTGGTTCAAATCAGCGAATGCAGTTTCTTTAGTTTCAATTATATGAAATTCTTTATAACCTAAAGAGTGTCCATAATATTTTAGGTCTTGTATTTGAGCTTGAAAATCTTGTTCAGATGTACTCACTCTCACTAATATAATTGCCTTCTTCATTTTGCAAAGATAAATGAAAAATGGTATTTGATTACTATATTATTATAATATTATGTCCGCCTGCAGCTGCAATTTCCATACAACGTTTAATGCTTTCTTGTCCGCGAACATCTGAAAAATCATGCTCGGGGAAATCTAATGTTTTATAAAATTCTGCGCGTGTATCAATAACTGTAGGTTCTAAAGTTACATTTCCTTTAAAAAAATCAACTATTTCTTGAAGATTAGAAACCCCATACACATCTAAACCTGCTACAATAGCCGCTTCTTTTACATTCTGAATTGGAAGAAAAAATCCTTTATAACCTTCTTCTTTCGCTTTTATAGCAATTGGCAAAGCTCCGCGAATGGGTTGCAAACTTCCATCGAGAGAAAGTTCTCCCATAATAATATACTGTTCAATTTCTGGAGCTTTTATCTGATCTGAACCAACCAAAATTCCCATTGCTAATGTCAAATCGTATGAAGAACCTTCTTTTCGAAGGTCGGCTGGCGCCATATTGACTGTAATTTTCTTTCCGGGAAAATTAAATCCGTTATTTTTTAAAGCAGCGGCAATTCTAAAACTGCTTTCTTTTATAGCATTATCTGGAAGTCCAACCAAATGATAACCAATCCCTTTATCCATATGAACCTCAACTGTAATCGTTGTGGCCTCAACTCCAAAAACGGCACTTCCGTAAACTTTTACTAACATAAATTATCCTTTCATTAATTGTTTTTAAAACTAATGAAAAATAATTAATATGTAAATATTTTATTACAAAATAATAAAGTCCTAAAAAGGTAATTGGATTTGATTCTTTATTTCCTCCACTATCCTACTCAACTCCAAACTATTCTGGTGCGACCAAAGTTTACTTTCAATTTCATTATTCAAAATACACTTTTGACATTCTATTATTTCATGAGAATATCCTTTTCCTAAAGCTGGTAAAGTAAATGTTGCTTCCTTTTCTTCATTTATAAATAGAGAATAACCATCTGCAACAAACCACGGAGCATTTAATTCTACTCTACCTTTTGTTCCCGCAATAATGGCTTTCATATCAGATTCAGAAACTATTGAAGCATGCAAAATAGATTGAGCTGTTTCGTATTGCAAAATCATCGATGTCTGCAGATCGACATCATTTTTATGCTTGATTGCTTTTGCTACAATCTCTTTTGGTTTTCCTAATAATACATAAGACAGAAATAAAGGATAAACACCAATATCAAATAAAGCTCCTCCGCCCAGTTCTTTATCAAACAACCTTTTATTTTCTGTTTCACTTCCGTGAAAGGCAAAATCGGCTTTTATATAATTTACGTCTCCTATTATTCCGTTGCCAATTTTTTGAAGAAGATCTTGAACTGACGGGATAAATCTTGTCCAGAATGCCTCCATAAAAAATACATTATATTTTTTAGACGCTTCTATCATTCTTTGAGCATCTTTATAAGACAAAGACATTGGCTTTTCGCAAAGTACATGTTTCCCTTTTTCTAAAGCTTTTATAGATAATTCGGCGTGCGAATTATGAGGAGTTGCAATGTAAACAATCTCAACTTCTGAATCTTCAAAAAGCAAATCATAAGAATTGTATATTCTTGAAGCATTAAATTTCCCTCCAAATTCCTCAGCTTTAGCAAGATCTCTTGAGGCAACTGCTGTCAGTTCAGCATTTTCAATCAATAATAAATCTGATGCAAACTGACATGCAATGTTTCCCAATCCTACTATTCCCCATTTTATACTTCTATTTCCCATTCTTATATTATAATCATCAAAATTGTTAAAAAGATTAAAAAATTTCCATCACAACATGCAAGAGACGTTTTTTAAACAACAAATATCTATTATCCTACAAAAAATAGCAATCAATTACCCCAAAAATTATCAAAAATGACATTAAGTGAAAAAAAAATGTTGCCAAATTGTAAATTTTAAGTTTGTTTTAAGAAATTCATGCAAAATCATAGGGGTTAAATTTTAAATTTAACAAAAATTAAACATCAAACCCTATTTTTTTATGGGGTATTAAATCATTTTATACTTTTATAAAAAATTTAAAACTAAATAACTATGCGAAAAATTATTTTAAGTGTGATTCTTATCACGATTTTGGTCCTAACCTTTATTTCGAACTTTATCATTGCAGACAACCCAATTCCTGCAGAAGCGGTAAAGTTTGATACGGGAGATACTGCCTGGATGATCGTTGCAACTGCTTTTGTATTGTTAATGACACCAGGACTAGGATTTTTCTACGGAGGTATGGTAGGTAAGAAGAACGTAATTAGTACTATGCTTCAAAGTTTTATGGCAATGGTAATCGTTACAATTTTATGGGTTGTTGTTGCTTTTGGATTGGCTTTTGGTCCTACAATTGGAGGAATCATTGGAAATCCTTCTTCTAATTTATTCTTTGAAGGTGTTGGAACTAGCACTGCTTGGAGCCTTGCCCCAACGATTCCTTTTATGTTATTCGCATTATTTCAAGCAAAATTTGCCATCATTACACCTGCTTTAATTACAGGTGCTTTTGCAGAACGTATTCGTTTCTGGGCTTATTTGTTATTCATGGTTTTATTCATAATCCTTATATATGCTCCATTATGCCACATGACTTGGCATCCTGATGGATATTTCTTTAAAATGGGAGTTCTTGATTTTGCTGGAGGAACTGTAGTTCACATGAGCGCTGGATGGGCGGCATTGGCTGGAGCTATCTTCTTAGGAAAAAGAAAAGTTCAAAAAGTGAATCCTGCTAGAATTACTTATGTATTATTAGGAACTGGTTTACTTTGGTTCGGATGGTTTGGTTTCAATGCTGGATCTGCATTAGGAGCAAATGGTCTTGCTACTCAAGCTTTAGGAACAACTACTGTTGCTGCGGCAGCTGCTGCAATGGCTTGGGTTTTCCTTGATAAAATATTAGGACACAAATTATCTGCTCTTGGAGCTTGTATCGGAGCTGTTGTAGGTCTTGTTGCTATTACGCCTGCTGCTGGTTTCGTAAGTATTCCTCACGCCATCTTTATTGGTTTATTCTCTGCAATTGTAAGTAACATTGTAGTGAGCAAATTCCCTAAAGGAAAAATCGATGATGCTCTTGATGTATTTGCTTGTCACGGTGTTGGTGGTATGGTAGGTATGCTTTTAACTGGTGTTTTCGCTTCAAAAGCAATCAACCCTGCGGTTGGAGATAATCAAGGTTTAATCTTCGGAACTCCAACTTTATTCATCAACCAATTGACTGCTCTTGTTGTGGTTTCAATCTTTGCTTTTGTTGCTTCTTACGCTTTATTCTTCATCGTAAACAAAATTACTCCGCTAAGAGTTACAGAAGAAAAAGAAGAATTAGGATTAGACATCTCTCAACACGGAGAATTCTTATAAGAATAAATTCCCTTTCTCACATTACTTGATAAATAAAAAAGCACTCTAAATTTGACTTAGAGTGCTTTTTGCTTTGAATTAAATCCCCTTTATATTTTAGATTTTAGAATGTAGATTTTAGATTTTCTTATCTTGCTTCTACAATCTTTCTTCTATTCTCTTATTTAAAATTCGAAATTCCTTCTTTCAGCCAATGCAGATATTCTTCCGTACTCACGTAACTGATTGTTGGTTTTGTGCTGTTCAAATTATTCCCTTCTAAATCTGTAATTACATACAAAGGCTGCGTGTTTGTTTTATATTTAGAAATCATAAAATCGGTCCATTTATCTCCAACTGTAATGATTTTATCTCCTGCTTCAGTTGTAAACTGCTCTTCTTTAGGTAATTCGCGTTTATCATCAACGTAAAGCGAAATCAAAACCACATCATTTTTAAGAATTGGCAAAACTGAAGGATCCGACCAAACATTGTTTTCCATTTTTCTACAGTTCACGCAAGCATAACCAGTAAAATCAAGCATAATTGGCTTATTGATTTCTTTTGCATAAGCTAATCCATCTTCGTAATCATGGAAAACCATAATTCCGTGTGGCCCTAATTCAGCACCTTCTGGCATACCTTTTATAGATTCTGCAGAAACCGCTCCGTTTCCTGAACCTCCTCCTACTCCAAACGGACTTTCGCTATACTGCGGAGGCGGCGGAAATGCACTGATTAATTTTAAAGGAGCTCCCCAAAGCCCAGGAATTAAATACATTGTAAACACAAATGTCAATAATCCCAAATACAATCTTCCAACAGAAATATGATTTGTCGGACTATCGTGAGGCAATGTAATTTTTCCGAATAAATATAAAGTCAAAGCTCCGAAAATAGCAATCCAAATAGCGATAAATACTTCTCTTTCTAAGAAATGCAATTGCAAAACTAAATCTGCATTTGACAAGAATTTGAAAGCCAAAGCCAATTCTAAAAATCCTAAAACTACTTTCACCGTATTTAGCCATCCTCCAGATTTTGGCAAAGAGTTTAACCATCCTGGGAACATTGCAAATAACATAAACGGAAGCGCTAATGCTAAAGAGAATCCTAACATTCCAACAATTGGAGCAATTCCTCCATTTGAAGCTGCTTCAACCAATAAGGTTCCAACAATTGGCCCTGTACAAGAGAACGACACAATTGCTAAGGCTAAAGCCATGAACAATATTCCGATTAAACCGCCTTTATCTGCCTGCTGATCTGCTTTATTGGCCCATGAATTTGGCAGCATGATTTCGAAAGCACCCAAAAATGAAGTAGCAAAAATGATTAGAATAACAAAGAAAATTAAGTTAAACCAAACATCTGTAGATAAAGCATTTAACGCATCTGCACCAAATATCTTAGTTACAATAAGACCTAAAATCACATAAATTGCAATGATTGAAAATCCGTAAATAATGGCATTTCGAATTCCTTTTGCACGACTTTTACTTTGTTTGGTAAAGAAACTTACCGTCATCGGAATCATTGGGAAAACGCAAGGAGTCAACAACGCTGCAAATCCTGATAAAAAGGCAATAAAAAAGATTGACCACAAACTTCTTGCAGGAGCTGGCGCCGGGATTTCTTCTTTAGCCGTTTCTGCTGTTTTCTCTACTTTTTGCTGTACAGCTTCTTCCTTTTTAACGGTATCAACCGCCAAACCAGCAACTTTTGTTTCGTCCAATTTTGCCTCTGCTACAACTGGAACTTCATCCATTTTAAAAGTTGAAGGAACAGCAATCGAGAATTTCTTGCTCGAATTGATGCAAACTTCTTTACAAACCTGAAAATCAAAATCTACATCAACCGTTTTTAAGTTTGGGTTAATGATTTTTATTTCTTGTTCAATATGCGCTTTACCTTCAAAGAAAGTTTCATCTACACCAAAAACATCGTTAAAAGCTGTTCTTGTTTTACCTTCTTTTGCTTTTCCAACCAACTCGTAATTTCCTTTTTGGTTTTTAAACGAAATTTCCAAAGCAAGCGGACCGCCATCTGGCGTAAACTGAGAATACATATGCCAGTCTTTTTCGATCGTTCCATCAAAAATTAGAATAACTTTATCTCCTTTTTTTTCTATTTTAGAAGTCCATTTTACTGGTTCTAATATTTGAGCGTTACTTGCTAATGCAAAAAAGAAAAAGAGTAAAAAAGCAGTTATTTTATTCCAGATACTTTTCGAAGATATCGACTGATGGGCTTGAGTAAAGTTCATTATTGTAATTCTATTTTTAGTATTTTATTTGTGGGCTTTTCTATTTTAAAACGTTCGTCCTGTCTCATTCCGACTACCCAGACTATTTGATCGCCTGAGCATAAAATCCAAGTTTTTTCCTTTTCGATCAAGGATAGTTTTTCATCTTTAAAAAGTTTGCTTACTTTTTTCGATTTTCCATGCATTCCAAAAGGCTGAAAAACATCGCCTTCTTTCCATTTACGCAAAATCAAAGGATAGCGGATTTTATCAGAATCGACAAATATAACTTTATTTGAACCGAATGTTGTGTGACCTACGTTACAAAGACTCATTTTTAAGGGAAAATTAACTTCTGTATCGTTTTCAGTAATTTCATATTCGTCTTTTTCTGATGTTTCAAAAAACGGACTTAAAATGAGTGTTTCTCTATTTTTCAGCAATCTAAATTCCTCTGAAAGAACTTGTTTTCCAGATTGGCTTTCTATCAAATCATAAATATCATTCCAGGCAGAAAAACCAAATTCTTTCAGCCATTGATACAAATAAGATTTATAATTTGGCAGTTTTTTTAGCTTATTTAAATCGAAATGAATATCATCTCCTTCTTCTTTTGCCACCTGCTGATACACCATAATCGATGCATCTTCAACCATTTCTTTTGACTCGTGAAGAAAAGATTGCGTTTTCTGAAAAACATCTAAGAAATTCGGGTTGATTTCTTTTAAAACAGGAACCAAATTATGACGAATCTTATTTCTGAGATATTTTGTCGAAGCATTGCTGCTGTCTTCTCTCCATTCTATCTTATTTTCTTCTGCATATTTCAAAATTTCTTCTCTTGAAAAAGGAAGCAACGGACGAATAATTTTATCGTTTTGCTCAGGAATTCCGGTTAAGCCTTCTAGACCTGTTCCGCGAGTTAAGTTGATGATAAAAGTTTCCAGATTATCATCGGCATGATGTGCAGTTAGAATATAATCGAAGTTTTCTTCTTCCAACAATTCATAGAACCAACTGTAACGCAATTCTCTCGCCGCAACTTGCGTAGAGAGTTTATAATCTTTAGCAAAAGCTTCTGTATCAAAATGAGTGGTAAAAATCGGGATATTATTCTGATCGCAATAGTTCTGAATAAATTCCTGATCTCCAAAACTTTCTAGTCCGCGAAGTTGGAAATTGCAATGCAAAACCGCAATTTCATAAGGCAATTGATTCATTATATGCAGCAAAACCATACTGTCTAATCCACCACTTACAGCCAGGAAAAGTTTTTTTTCGGCTAAAAAGGGAAATCTTGAAACGATATGATTTTGAAATTTTGAAAACATCTGATAAAAGTAAAAAATTAAATTTGATCTATTTTTAAACGAAATGTTAAGCGTTGTTTTTTTCTGCCACGAATTACACGAATTTCCACGAATTATTTTTTTGCCACAGATTAAAAAGATTCTCACAGATTTTTTAATCATTTTAATCCCTTTAATCTGTGGCTATATTTTTTCTATCGAATTGAGGAAAAAAATTCGTGCAAATTCGTGCAATTCGTGGCAACATTTTTTACTGCAAAACTTCATGCATTGCTTTTGCCTTCAATAAACATTCTTCGTATTCTTTTTCTGGAATTGAAAGTGATGTTATGGCACTTCCAACTGAAAAAGAAACATATTTATTTTCCTGATTATATAAAATGCTTCTGATTACGACATTGAAATCAAAATTGCCTTCTGGAGTAAAATAACCAACCGCACCACTATATAAACCTCTTTTGGTTTCTTCTATTTTTTCGACGATTTCCATAACTGAAATTTTTGGTGCGCCAGTCATGCTCCCCATTGGAAATGTTGTTTTCAAAACATCTACTGCCGAATATTTAGGATCTAATTTTGAAGTGATCGTCGAAATCATCTGATGCACTTGGAGAAACGAATAAATTCCGCAAAGTTCTTCAACCTCAACCGAGCCTTTTTGCGATGTATGCGATAAATCATTTCGAACTAAATCGGTTATCATGATATTTTCAGCGCGTTCTTTGGCATCAGAGGCTAAAATATTTTTTGATTTTTCATCTTCAATCGGATCTGTAAAACGCTTAGAAGTTCCTTTGATTGGCTGCGAAATAATCTTATCTCCTACTTTTTTCAAATAGCGTTCTGGTGAAGCAGAAAGCAGATAGTGTTTGTAATTTTTAAAGAAAACCGAAAAAGGCGCTTGCGAAATTTCATTCAGTTTCTGAAATTTTTCTAACGGGTTTATAACGGCATTTTCAGCATAAAATTCCATACAGAAATTCGCTTCGTACATATCACCAATATGAATATGATGAAGCATTTGATTCACTTTTTCAACATATAATTCTTTCGAAATGCGCTGCTGCACTTCGACTCCGCTCAGTGTGACAAATGTTTCAGTTTGAACTTTTACGATTTCTTCATAGTCTTCTTGAAGCTCATCATCGCAAAGCATTAAATACTGAATTTCGAGTTCATTTCCTTTTAGTATAAAAACTTTTTTAGGCTGAAAGAAAAACAAATCGGGAAAATTTAAACCATCAAAATTATTGGATTGAAGGTTCTCGATATCGTTCTTTAAATCATAAGAAAGATATCCAAAAAGCCAGTCTTTTGTGTTTTGCTGATATTGTTTTAAATCTTCAAAAGCATTGTAATAGTCTGTTTTTAAAGAGGTAAAAGCATCTACTGCCAATATGCAGTCAAAACTTGAATACTGCTGCGGATAAGAATTACTGTCTAGAAAAACGACTTCGCGAAATTGCTGCGCCCAACTTAAAAGCTGTTCTTTAAACAGTTTAGGATTGGCAATATTTTTACGGATGGAAACTCTCAAAAATGGTAATTTTAAAGGTCAAAATTACGACAAAATTATTTCATTAGAAGAAAACAAAAAAATAATCAAAATGATTTGAATTACATCGCAAAACTGTTAAAAAGACATTCATTTTATAAGAAAAAATTCGTTATATTTGATATACAATTAGATTAATCTAAAAACAGTATTGATTTGATTATAGAATCCTTAAAAAAGAACCTCAAAAAAAATTAATTTATGATTCTTTTTTAGGCTTTTAGATTGCATTTCTTCCAATAACTTAATTAATTTTTTTAACCTTAAAAAATCCTAAGTATTATGAAAATTGCCACAATTATTGTCCGCGTTTTAATTGGCCTTTTGCTACTGTTCGCCTCTATCAGTTATTTTTTCCACCTAATGCCTGAGCCTGAAACTACAGGAAATTTTAAAGCATTTAATGTAGGTTTAATGGCTTCGACGTATTTAATGCCAATGGCAAAATCTATCGAGTTATTGTGTGGTATTGCATTTGTATCTGGGCGTTATGTAACTTTAGCAAACATTTTGATCTTACCGATTACGGTAAATATTTTGTTCATCAATTATTTCCTTACTCCAGATGGTCTGCCAATTGCAGCTCTTCTTTTTCTAGGAAACCTATTCTTGATTTACAGATACTGGGATAACTATAAAAGTGTTTTTACTGCATAAGCATTTTTCAAATCGAAATAAAAAAGTCCGTCAATATTATATCTGACGGACTTTTTATTTTTAATTTGCCTTATCGTGTTTTACCCAAACCAAATCGGTTACTTTATATCCAATTTCCTGAGCTTTGATAAGAAAATCTGCTTTTACACTTTCTGGAATTGTTTTTTCTCTAGAAAGTATCCACATATATTTTACGCTTTCTCCAGCCACAAGTGCGTATTTGTAATCAGGATCGATTGCAACGACATTGTAACCAGAATAAAAAGGACCAAAAAATGAGACTTTCAGCATACCAATATTGTCTTTTTTGACAAATCTAGCTTTCCCGACACTTTGTTCCCATTTGTCTTTTTTGACATTATAGCCCTTATTATTGACTTTTATTGTTTTATCTTCATTTAAAGAATACTCGGCAGTTACATTGTTCAGATCTCTTTCCCATTTGTAATCTAATCTGGCAATTTCATACCATTTTCCGAGATATTTTGCGCTGTCAAAGTTTGTTACAGCTTTTGCATTTTTGGGAATTCCGCCTCCGCAAGAATATAATGCGAGTCCAATTCCTGCTCCGATCAAAACCGGTACTACATATTTCGTTTTCATAATCCTATCTTTTTAATTATCATAAAGATAGCACCTGAAATACACATCTAATTTACAAAATTATTTTTGATTATTATATTATACAAAGCATAAAAAAACCGTCAGATCGCTCTGACGGTTTGTATATATGATTTAACGTAAAAATTATACGTGTAAAGCTCTATTTTCTGTCGCTGCTAATGCCGCTTCTTTTACCGCTTCCGCGAAAGTTGGATGCGCATGGCTCATTCTTGAAATATCTTCAGCAGAAGCTTTGAATTCCATTGCAGTAACTGCTTCAGCAATTAAATCTGCTGTACGAGCACCAATCATGTGAACTCCTAAAACCTCATCTGTTTTCTCATCAGCTAAGATTTTTACGAATCCGTCTAAGTCAGCACTTGCTCTTGCACGTCCTAACGCTTTGAATGGGAAACTTCCAGATTTGTATTTTACTCCAGCAGCTTTCAATTGCTCTTCAGTTTGACCAACTGCAGCAACTTCTGGCCAAGTGTATACTACACCAGGAATTAAATTATAATCGATATGTGGTTTTTGCCCAGCTAAGATTTCAGCAACCATTACTCCTTCTTCTTCCGCTTTGTGCGCTAACATTGCTCCACGAACAACGTCACCAATTGCATAGATATTTGGAGTACTAGTTTGCAAATGATCGTTTACTTCAACCTGTCCTCTATCTGAAATTTTTACTCCAGCTTTGTCAGCATTTAATCCGTCTGTGTAAGGACGACGCCCAACAGAAACTAATGAATAATCTCCTTCAAGAGTGATTGTTTCTCCTTTTGCATTTTCAGCCTGAACTACAACAGCGTCACCGTTTCTTTCAACTGATTTTACTTTGTGAGAAACATAGAATTTCATTCCTTGTTTTTTCAATACTTTAGTCAATTCTTTAGAAAGAGAACCATCCATTCCTGGAATAATTCTGTCCATGAATTCCACTACAGAAACCTGAGCTCCTAAACGAAGGTAAACTTGTCCAAGCTCGATTCCGATAACTCCACCACCAATAATTACTAAGTGTTTTGGAACTTCTTTTAAAGCCAAAGCTTCAGTAGAAGTGATGATTCTTTCTTTATCAATTTTGATGAATGGTAAAGAAGATGGTTTTGATCCTGTAGCAATTACAGTATATTTTGCTTCGATAGTTTCAGAAGTTCCGTCAGCTTTTGCAACAGCAATGTGAGTTGCGTCTACGAAAGAACCTAAACCATTGAAAACAGTAATTTTATTTTTATCCATTAGGTAGTTAATTCCACCTACAGTTTGATCTACAACAGCTTGTTTGCGCGCGATCATTTTCTCTAAATTGATTTTTACATCTCCAGAAACTTCAATTCCGTGATCTGCAAAATGAGCGATTTCTGAATAATGATGAGAAGAAGATAATAATGCTTTTGAAGGAATACAACCTACGTTAAGGCAAGTTCCGCCTAATGAATTATATTTTTCTACAATTGCAGTTTTGAAACCTAATTGTGCGCAACGAATTGCTGATACATATCCTCCAGGACCTGAACCTATAATGACTACGTCAAATGAACTCATAGTATTTTGTTTTTATTTTAGCGGTTACAAAATTAAGCAATAAAGTTCTGTTTGAGGTTTAATTTTCAATGTTTTTTGTGTGAAATTTTGGAGGAAGGTTTTCTGCCACGAAGGCTCTAAGACACAAAGTTTTTTTGTTTTTTGATCTCGCAAAGACGCAGAGTCGCAAAGTTTTTTTTTACAAACAATATTGAATGAATAGCGTCCAGCTTTAGCTGGATGGTAAATATTGTCAACACTAAAAGGGCTTTAGCCAAACTGTAGTAGATTTGGCTAAAGCCTCCTTTTAATTTCATCTAATACCTCCAGCTAAAGCTGGAGGCAATTCAATTAAATACTTTGCGACTCCGCGTCTTTGCGAGATTAAAAAACTTAGAACCTAAGCAGCTTCCTTAAGGTTTTCTATCAGGATTTCTCGAAGTATGAAATACAGAGTAAATAATTATTTCAGAGCCAATAATCTCATAAATGATAACAAAAGGAAATTTAACCAAAGTCATTTCTCTATAACCTGGCTGTTTTTTAATTTCATATAATTCTGGATTTGTCTTCAAAACCTTAAGATAAGATTTTAAATAAGTTAGAAATTGCTTTCCTAAACCTTTGTTTCTACTTTCGTAGAATTCAATAGATTCATCAATTTCTTTTTCCGCTAATGGTAAAATTTTGATTTTAAAAACCATATTTAGCATTCAGTCGTTGTTCAGCTTCTTCCCAAGTACTTACCTCAATTTCTCCTGACAAATATTTTTCTCTTTCTTCAGCGACTTTATTGTAATGCGAATCTGGAACGATTGACCCTTTTTCGTCCTGCTTGATGGCATCAAAAACACTTTCTAAAATTTCTAATTTAGAATCATCGTCAATGAATTTGCCAAAATCTTTTATAAGCTTACGTCTTAATTCTTTCGTTTCCATTTTGTTTGTATTTAAACTCAAATTTAAGTTTTTTTAGCTTTGAATTTTGTTAATGTTTTCCGTTTATGTATTTAACGTAATGTTAGACACACTGCAGTGCGTCTCTACAGAAAAACCTTTAGCCAAACTGACAAAGATTTGGCTAAAGCCCATTTGCGACTAAAACCTAATTCCTCCAGCTAAAACTGGAGGCAATTCAATTAAAACTTTGCGACTCCGCGTCTTTGCTTTGCGATATTAAAAAAAAAACTTAGAATCTCAGAACCTTAAAACCTTCGCATCTTAGAAAGAAATCACCGTAGAATTCTTCACTTCACTAATCATAAACATACTTTGGGTGCTTCCAATATGCTGTAGTGAAGTCAATTTTGTGACTAAAAACTCTCTATACGCTTCCATATCTTTTACCAAAACTTTCAGAATATAATCATAATCGCCACTTACGTGATGACATTCTAGAACTTCATTGAGTTTTATGACTTCGCTTTCAAATTTGGTTAGAAATTCTTTTGTGTGTTGAATCAGTTTTAAATGGCAAAAAACCACAAATCCTTTTTCAATTTTAGATTTATCGACTAAGGCTACATAGTTTTTTATTATGCCTTCGCGTTCTAACTTTTTAATTCGTTCGTAAACTGCTGTAACCGAAAGATCAAGTTTTAAGGATAATTCTTTGGTTGTTTTTTTACTATCGGTTTGAAGTAAAACCAGCAGTTTTTTATCTGTAGCGTCTAAAGTCATTTTTAGTTGATTGTTTTTGGTTGATTGTTGATGGTTATTAAAAAGAAAGAAAATCTATTCAACTGTGTTTTTTAAATCAAATTTAGATTAAAAATCACAACAAATACATTTTAATAGTTTTAAAATCTAATTTTATATTTTATAGTTGATTATTTTTCTTATTAAACCTTATTTTGGATAGAATTTCTTTTGAAAACGAGTGTCCTAGCCCTGATTGAAGTGGAAAGCCCGGAGTAAAAAAGGCATAAGTTTCTTGTTCTAAAAAAGCGACCAACGGAAGCTCTTTTTAGAACATTAGAAACTTTGCATTTTTTATGAGGACTTGAAACGGAAAGCAGGAAATAGCTCCTTATCCTTCGACTTCGCTCAGGATGACAATTGCAATTTTAGCAACTTGGAACAAATAAAAACTTGAAACTAACTATAATGAAAAACTTCAACCCAGCAGATAAAATTCAGGATTTGCAATATTTTGGTGAATTTGGCGGTGTGAATCCGTCGATTTCTGATTCTTCGACTTATACTTTTCTTTCAGCTAAAACCATGTTTGATACTTTTGAAGGCAACATGGAAGGCTGTTATTTATATTCGCGCCATTCATCGCCAAGTAATTTATATCTGGATCAGGCTTTGGCAGCTATGGAAGGAACGGAAACTGCAAATGTTTCGGCTTCGGGAATGGGAGCGATCACGCCTACTCTATTGCAATTGTGCGGTGCCGGCGATCATATCGTTTCGAGCCGAACTATTTATGGTGGAACTTATGCTTTCTTGAAAAACTTTACACCAAGATTCGGAATTGAAACAAGCTTTGTTGATATTACAAAATTGAATGTTGTTGAAGCTGCGATTACTCCTAAAACTAAAGTTCTGTATTGCGAAACGGTTAGTAATCCTCTTTTGGAAGTTGCCAATATTGCTGGCTTGGCTGAAATTGCCAAAAAGCACAATTTAAAATTGGTTGTCGATAATACTTTTTCTCCATTATCTGTTTCTCCTGCAAAATTGGGTGCTGATATTGTGATTCATAGTTTGACAAAATATATTAACGGAAGCAGTGATACGGTTGGAGGTGTGACTTGCGCTTCTAAGGAATTTATTAATTCATTGAAGAATGTAAATTCAGGTGCGAGCATGCTTTTAGGACCAACAATGGACAGCTTGCGTTCGGCAAGTGTGATGAAAAACCTTCGCACACTTCATATCAGAATCAAACAGCACAGCCATAATGCGCATTACTTAGCTGATCAATTTGAAAAAGACGGCTTAAAAACGGTTTATCCGGGATTAAAAAGCCACCCGAGTCATGAATTGTATAAAACGATGATTAATCCGGAATATGGTTTTGGCGGAATGCTGACAATTGACGTAGGTTCTCTGGAAAAAGCCAATGAATTAATGGAGTTAATGCAAGAACGAAATCTTGGATATCTGGCAGTAAGTTTAGGTTTTTATAAAACATTATTCAGCGCGCCTGGAACTTCAACTTCAAGTGAGATTCCGTTAGAAGAACAAAAAGAAATGGGATTAACAGATGGTTTGATTCGTTTTTCTATTGGTTTGGACAACGACATTCAACGTACTTACGAAATGATGAAAGCTTGTATGAAAGAGCTTGGAATCTTAAAAAAGGAAACATTACTCTATTAATAAATTTGCACATTTTTTTTAGATTGTTTTGAATCCGCTGGAGATCTTTCTCAAAGCGGATTTTTTTTGGAAGTTAAAAAGCCGTTCTGAATAATCCAGAACGGCTTTTTGCAATTTATCTTGGCTCGAAATGTCTAAATGACTGCCAGTATTTATCTTTATAGAGTTCGTAGCTTATTTCAAAAACACCGCTGTATTTTTTAATTAACTCGTCAGCAATTTTGGCAGGTTTTCGAAAGTCTTTGCAAGTAAAAAAGATTTCTCTTTTATTGTTGGCTGTTTCTCTTCCGATATTTAAATAACCTTCAGAATCTGGAAGACTATAGATAATTTCTTCCTCAATTTCCTCTAACAGCTTGTATGTTTTCTCATCAGGTAATCCACCATTATCGCAATCATCAAAAGGAATTCCTAGTATAAAAACCCAAGGATGAGATGCTTTTTGATCCCACTCAATAATTGTGGTATTAATTAGAGCCAAAACGATTGAACCATCTTGCTTTTTACCTTCAAAATTGGCATAACTGTCATTCTCTGTATTATGTCTGGTTCCTTCGTATTTCTCAACAAACTCTTTTTCTCTCCAAATTAAATAGTCCTTTAATTTTTCTATCGGAATTAATTCTTCAGAAACATTTTCTGGACCTGTAACAACCAAATTATCAATTAAAGTTACAGAATGCAATTCGCCTAAATAATTATCCAGAAAAATATAGACTCCGTTGGCTATATTAGATTTTTTCTCTTCAACAAAATGATCATAAACAATTACCAGATCTATTTCGTCAGGATAACTTTCATGAATGCGAGGATAAAATTTCAGATTTTCTTTACTGAACTCAAAATCCTGATAAGTAATACCTATATTGTTGATATCTGAAGCCGGCTTTAGGGCTGTAAATTTCCAACCGTCAATTTTAGGAGCATTAGCAACTAATTCTTCAATTGCATAAATATTTCTAATTGCCCCGTCTGGCGTTAAAACTAATTCGGCTGTCTGATCGTCAAACATTCCCGTAAGGAAATAAATTCCTTCGTGCACTTCATCCAGTTTTGGGGCAAGTTTATCAAAAAAATCTTGGTGTATATTTTCTCCGCTTTGAACAGTTTTAATAAACGCTTTTTCATTTGCTGAAAACCAATTCCAGAAATCATTATAAGATTGTATTGGAGCTTCTTTTTTGCCCAATATTTTATCTAGAAAACTCATGTATTACTAATTAAATTTAAAATTTCACTAGAAACAAACTTAAGGAAAAGCGCTTTTAAAACATAGGAATATTTCTATAAAATATCAAGAATGCAAAAAGCCGTTCTGAAGTACTCAGAACGGCTTTTATATATAATTTTCAACTTTTCTCAAATAAAATTTAACAAAATTCGAACCAAAAAGAGTGCATAGAAAATAACTAAAATAAACAAGAATATTCTAATAAATCTTTTTTTGTATGAAAGCACTTTATTCATAAAAAGTGCAATTACAGCAGCTATAAAAGCAAAAAGTAAAGGAAAAGAAATTACAATTCCGAACAAAACACTTACAATTAATCCAACACTATTAGCTTCACTATAACTACCATTTAAATTATAAGCTCCAGTTTTTTGTGTTTGGAAAATCAATCCAATTATATCTAATATTAACAGGACGACAAATATTGAGAATAGTTTTTTATTCGAGATATTTTTCAAATGATTTTAATATTAAGTGTAGAAATAAATGTCTAAGTCTTTAAAAAAAACTCTAAATAGTATTCAGCTTACTGTTTTTTCTACTGTATGTAAAGTAAATCAACAATCCAATAATTAACCAGATGGTGAAATAAATCCAGTTCCAAACACTTAATTCGGCCATCATATACAGACAGCAAATTAATCCTAAAAGCGGAATTAACGATAGATTTTTTCTGAATGCCCAAACCGCTAATCCAACTAAAACGAATAAGAAGATCCACATTGGGATTTTGTGTTTGAATAAACTAAATCCTGATTCATATTTCGCAGAATCTGCAATTGGAAGACCTTTTACTACCTCAGCATATTTTACTTCGTCTTCTTGATATTGTCCTAATAAATGTTCTAAATCTGAGGTTTCGGCAGTTTTATTGTTTACTTCGATACTTTCTAGGTATTTAAAAACCTGTTCTGATTCTGATTTATCTAAAGAAGTAACAATTGAAGTTGCATCGTAAATCTGTGGATCATTATTAATAAACGCCATTGTCGCTTTATTGTTGAAAGCAAAAGCATAATACAAGCCCGCAATCATTAATATTGGCATAATGAATTTTGAATTGATATAAGGCGTTTTGAATTTTCCTCTCGGAATTTCAGGTTTATTTTGTAAAACTAAAACTCCTGCACAAACTAATACAAAGGCAAATAAAGTTCCGATACTGCATAAATCGGTTACCATTGTAAGGTTTAAGAATAACGCTGGAATTGCTACTACAAATCCTGTTACGATTGTAGCGAAAGATGGTGTTTTAAATTTTGGGTGAACCGTAGAAAATTTCTTTGGAAGTAAACCGTCACGGCTCATACTCATCCAGATACGAGGCTGTCCCATTTGGAAAACCAATAAAACGCTCGCCATTGCCACTACTGCACTAACGGCAATAATTCCTGACATCCATTTTAAGTCTAATTTATCGAATACAAATGCAAGAGGATCTCCAACATTTAATTCGTGATATTTTACCATTCCCGTTAAAACCAAGGCGATAGCAATATAAAGAATTGTACAAATAATAATCGCCCACATCATTCCACGTGGTAAATCTCTTTGTGGATTTTTACACTCTTCGGCAGTTGTCGAAATCGCATCAAAACCAATGTAAGCAAAGAAAACGGCAGAAACTCCTTTTAAAACCCCGCTAACACCATTTGGCGCAAACGGATCCCAATTGGCTGTGTCTACATAGAAAACACCAACTGCAATTACTAAAAGAACCACGCAAAGTTTTACAACAACCATTAAATTACTTGCGTTTCGAGATTCTTTCATTCCTCTGTAAACCAAAGCCGTAATCAAAATAATAATGAATAAAGCAGGTATATCGGTCACAAAATGGAAAGATCCTATTGTTGGTGCTGTTGTCCAAGCCGTATGCGCTTGTTGTAAAGCAACACTTAAGTTTTCGAATGATTTTCCGCCTCTCATTAAGGCCTCAGCATCTTTAAATCCGTTTGAAGCAGTTAAGTAATCCATCTGAATCCATTGCGGCAAATGAATTCCGCCACTCTGGAGAAGTCCCGTAAAATAGTCACTCCACGATATGGCTACAGTTATATTTCCAACGGCATATTCCATGATTAAAGCCCAACCAATTATCCAGGCAATTAATTCTCCAAAAGCTACATACGAATACGTGTAAGCACTTCCAGAAACTGGAACCATAGAAGCAAATTCAGCGTAAGCAAAAGCAGCAAAACTACACGCCAAAGCTGTAAACAAGAATAAGAAAATTACAGCTGGACCACCATCTGCACTGGCTTTTCCGATGGTACTAAAAATTCCCGCTCCAACAATAGCCGCTATTCCAAAAGCCGTTAAATCCCTAGTTGTCAAATGTTTTCCCAAGGCATTATGACCATCTGTTTCGTTCTGTGCAACCTGCTTCAGAATATCCTGTACTGTTTTCTTTCGGAATAAACTTGAAAATGCCATATAATGTTTTGCTGTTATAAATTAATTTAATTCAGTTCTTTTTGTTTTATTTTGCAAATAATGCAAAAATTATCTTGATTTCAAATATATAAAACGATTTTGTTTTTACAGGTGTTTTTTTTCTGCCACGAAGACACTAAGTCGCAAAGTTTTTTTTCCGCCACGACTCGAGCGATAACGAACTGGCGACGCAATTCACGAATTTTCTCGAATTATTTTTTTTGCCACTCCTGATAGCTATCGGGATAAAAGATTAGCCCAGATTCTTTAAAATATTTATTTCATGCAGATTTTACAGATTAGAGCAGATCTAATTAGATTTCTCTTAAAAATAATCTTTACACATCTGCTTAAATCTGTAAAATCTGCGTGAAATAAAATCATTCCAATCTTAATAATCTTTGGCCAAACTTAAAATAAAAAATCAGTATTAATCCGCGTTTTCACGAAGTGAATCCGTTTCATCAGCGTGCCGTTTCTCAACGCAAACAGTTTCTCAAAATACTAACTGGGTGTTGCGCCTCGCGTTTTGTTCCGTCATAAATTTGATGGCGACAGCTCGTTCCTGCGGCGGCGATTTTTACGTTTTCAGCCGTGTTTCGCACTTTTGGGAAAAGCGTATCCTCCCCCATTTGCATACTCACTTGATAATGTTCTTTTTCATAACCAAAAGACCCCGCCATTCCGCAACAGCCAGAATTGTAAATCGTAACTGTATTATTTTTAGGAAGATTTAGCATTGCAAAAGTCGCTTCAACAGAGCTTAAAGATTTCTGATGACAATGTCCGTGGATTTTAATTTCTTTAGTTTCTTCCGAAAATGAATCTGAAGTTATTTTTCCGTCTATGATTTCTTTTTTGAAGAATTCTTCAATTGTAAAAGCATTTCTGGATAATTTCTCCGCAGCTTCTTTATCATCGGCCAAACGAAGATATTCATCTCTAAAAGTCAAAATCGCCGAAGGTTCAATTCCTATTAAAGGTGCATTTCCTAAAACCAAATCTTTAAAAACACTGACATTATGATTGGCAATTTTCTTCGCTTCTTCCAAAAATCCTTTTGAAAGATAGGTTCTTCCACTTTCTTCATGATCCACAACCAAAACCTGATAGCCTAATTTCGTCAATAATTCAAAAGCATCGATTCCGATATTTACATCATAATAATTCGTGAATTCATCGACAAACAAATACAATCTTCCGTTTGGAAAATCTGATGTTGCAGGTTTATGATTTTGATACCATTTTCTAAAAGTCTTTTTCGCTAATAAGGGAACTTGTCTTTCTGGCGCAATTCCCATTGTTTTTTTCACCAAAGACTGATTCGAAATAAAATTCGTAATCGCAGGGAATTTGCTTCCCATTTTATTCAATTTGGCGTTGTTGGCAAAAATCTTATTTCTAGTCGAAAATCCGTTTGCTTTTTGATATTGGTATAAAAATTCTGCTTTAAGAGTTGCAACGTCAACATTACTCGGACATTCGCTTGCGCACGCTTTACAGCTTACGCACAACTCAAAAACTTCGTATAATTCTTTCTGGTCAAATTTATTCTCTTTTTCAGAATACGTTAAATATTCTCGTAAAGCATTCGCTCTCGCACGAGTTGTTTCTTTCTCGTTTCTAGTAGCACGATAACTTGGACACATCGCTCCGCCTGCCGATGGCATTTTTCGGCAATCGCCTGAACCGTTGCATTTTTCAGCTGCACGCAAAATTCCCAAACTATCTGAAAAATCTTGAAACGTTTTAATATCTGGTTCAACTCTTCCTGAAACTACACGATGATTCTCGTCCATTTTCAAGGCATTGACAATCTTCCCGATATTTAAAACCGAATTCGGATCAAATGCTAATTTGATTCTTTTCAGCAACTCGTAATTTTTATCACCAATCATAAACGGAATAAACTCTCCGCGCACAATTCCGTCTCCGTGTTCACCACTTAGCGAACCTCTATATTTTTTTACCAAATGCGCTACTTCGGTCGCAATGGTTCTAAATAATTTTAGATCTTCCGTTTTCTTCAAATTCAAAACCGGACGTAAATGCAGTTCTCCTGCACCCGCATGCGCATAATAAATCGCCTCTTGTCCGTGACGTAACATCATTGCCGAAAACTCTGCAATATACGCTGGCAAATCGCTTAATTCTACCGCTGTATCTTCAATAGAATCTGCTGCTTTGTCGTCGCCTACAATACTTCCTAAAAGTCCGAGACCAGCTTTTCTAAGTTCGTTGGCTTTATCAATATCAGCTCCAAATAACTTAACGCTAGCATATCCAAAATTGTGTTTCTCTAAATCGGCAATTAAAGCGTTTGCTTGATTTTCGGCATCTTCAAGATTATGTGAAGCCACTTCAAAAAGCATAATCGCTTTTGGTTCCCCAACCAAAAAGAAACGGTTTTTAATATGTTCACGATTCGTTTTCGTACAATCCAAAATCGTATCGTCAATCATTTCGCACGTATACAAATGATGTTTCATCGCCACGACAACAGATTCTAACGATTCCTGAATCGTGTGATAATGCGCTACCACCATAATACTGTGAGGTGGTGGTAAATCATCGACTTTTAAAGTGATTTCGGTTGTAAAAGCTAAGGTTCCTTCGCTTCCGCAAAGCAGTTTTCCAAGATTTATAGTTGGTTCAGTTCCGCCAAATAATTCAGATTTTAGCAAAATATCAACCGCGTAACCTGTATTTCGTCTGTGAATTTCTGGTTTTGGAAATTCCTTTATAATTTCTTCCTGATTTTCTTTTACCGAAAGTTCGTCGTAAACGCTTTTGTAGATTTTATTTTCTAAAGAATCGCCTTTGGTTTTCTCTATAAATTCTGCTGATGTCAATTCGCCAAAAGCCACTTCAGTTCCGTCACTCAAAATCGCTTTTACCTCAGCAATTTTATCGCGCGTAACACCATAACGAATCGAAGTGGTTCCGGAGGAGTTATTTCCCACCATTCCGCCAATCATGGCGCGGTTTGAAGTTGATGTAATTGGAGCAAAAAATACGCCGTGAGGTTTTAAAAATAAATTCAATTCATCGCGAATTACTCCTGGCTGAACTGTAACCGTTTTTTTCTCTGCGTTATAACCTAATATTTTGGTAAAATGCTTCGAAACATCAACTACAAGTCCGTCGCCAACGGCTTGCCCTGCAAGTGAAGTTCCAGCCGTTCTTGGCGTAATAGAAATATTATATTCTGCTGCAAAGCGAATTAACTTGCTAATATCCGCCGTAGATTTAGGCAAAGCCACCGCATTTGGCCGAATCCGATACACCGATGCATCTGTCGAATAAAGTGTTTTATGAAGATCATCGTATAAAAGTGTGCCTTCGAGTTCGCTGGCTAATTGCTCTAAATCCTTAAGTAGTAACATTTTTTCTGAATATGATTTCACAAAAATACTTATTTTTTTTAGGTTCTGTGGTTCTAAGATGCTAAGGTTCTAAGGTTTTTTTGTCATTGTTTTTGGAGTTGGAATTTTCGATTTACATTCAATTGACACTAGTAACGATAGCGCGGATTTGTGTCGAAATAGATATTCAAAGATTTAGAATGTCAAAGTTTTTTTTACTTATTTATTTTATTCGTAATATTATCTTCAAATTCAAAAACATCTAAATGGGAGATCATTTTTTCGACATTCAAACAGACAAATTATTCAAAAGAATTTCTTTTTTTATTTTGTTTGGAATTCTACTAAACCTGCTCTTATTTTTTGGAACCTCTTATCTTGAGAACAAAATAACAAATAGGTCATTTATTAATTCATATGTAATTTATTGCGTTTTTTTAGGCATTTTTCATTGTTGTTTTTATAGAAAATTCATTCGCAATTTTCTAGCTATGACTATTATATTCTTTTTCATAGGATTAGCATTTTGTCTCTTTTATTTCGCATTGCTCATATTCAGTTTCGGAATTGAGGTCTTTGCTTTTCTTGCAGTTTTACTTATCTATCTATCCATTCAGCTAATCACTTTAAGACTATGCTTTAATCTAAAACCTACTGCTAGCATAAGTTTTATAACCATTTTAATTTTCATCGCAGGTTTTAGCATAACCTATATAAAAAAAGACTATGACCTTTATTATTATGGATTTTCATTTATCTGTTCTGTCTGGTGTCTAAATATTATCTTATCGGCATTACTTTTCTCTGATTTTGTATTTGACAAAAAACAAGAAAATGCATCAAAAGATCGTTCTAATACAGGAGAAATAAATGTAGAAAACTTCAAGGATTACTTAAAAAATATATTTGGCTCACAAATAACCTTTTACGAAGCCTTCAACGAATTTCAGATTTATGAAATTGATTGTTTTCCAGAAAATTTCGAACATAAATTAGCAATCGAATTTTCAAATGAAAACATCAAATTTGCAACCGTTACAAAAGAACCCAGTGTTGATTTTTCTTTGTATGATTATGTAATCGAAACCAACAAAGAAGCTGAAGACTTTATACAACATATTTTAAAATTTGGCTGGCCAATCAAATAAGATATTTTTCAGAAGCTATTCCTGCTGTCCGCTATATCTTTTGTGGTGAACCCCACCACAAAAGGATGCCGCTTCCATCAGGGCTAGGGCACTTGGTTTCATAAGAATGTTTATTAAAGAAAAAACGATTCCTGAACAACTCTATAACATTTAAAAACACATCCAAAAGCTTTTCCTTCAATTCTTTCGAAAATCAACCATTCTAAAATTCCTTTATTTATAAGTTTATAAAGTTCATACTCGATATAATCTTCGCTATAATTTAGTTTCTGATATTCTGGATGAGTTCTAATAAACTCTGAGAATTTCCATTGCGAAAAATTAATTTCGTTTATTGTGATATCATATTCATAAATAACTCCGTCTTTCTTAGCTGTACAACCACTTCCGTGAAACCAATATTCAATTCCATTAATTGTTCCTTTTCTTTCAAAAAAGTCACTAGAAAATGAACATGGATTTATTTCTTGTTTGTATTTATCTTTTAATAAAGCTTCAAAGCTTCTGATAAATGTGATGTAGTCGGTTAAGATTTTTTCGATCATAATTTGTAGTCAAATCTAAATCTAAAAATGTTATTTCCCAAAGAGATTCCCCAATCTTGTCATTTCGACCGAAGGGAGAAATCACACTAGAAATTCCGCAAACATAATCGACAATCTTTGTGGTTACGAGTGCGATTTCTCCCTTCGGTCGAAATGACAAACCGACTGGAAATCTTACTCTCGCTTTATGTGTTTTAAGCGAATATAAAACATTTCAAAGCGAAATCACCAAATTAAGAGACAGCTTTTAGTAGCTCAATGAAGTGGCTGAGACTTTGAATCCTTATTTGGAGGTGGTGTGAGATTTTTAAATGAAAAAACCTCGATTTTTAAGTCGAGGTTTTATTCTTAAATTTCTCAACCTCTTCCTTCTTAGGTTTTCTTACATAAAGACCATCTTTATATGTATGCAACCAATCTAGAAAATCTTTATAGGCATCTAAATTTTCGGTACTTACGGAAGTAATCATTTTTTCATAATATTCAATAAAATTATCAAATCCATTGTCTTCATAAGTATGTGCAATTCCTCTTTCAGCCTCATTATATGATGTTCCAGATATTTCATAATTTAATATTTCAATAAATTTATTTCTATCTTTTACATCTTCGAAAAGTGAATATAATAAGTTGACATCTAAATCCATAAAAGTTTTCTCTGAATCGAATCTAAAGAAAATAGCTTCAAAATTATCTGTAATGATTTTTTTAAGAATGATCTTAAAATCTTCGTAAAAAAAGCCACGCTTAAACTCAGTAAAGTATACTTCATAAAAGTTTTTATGAAATGAAAGTATCTTATCTACGTCATTTTCTTTATTTTCTATTTCTTTACTAAAAATTCTTAACGAAATCTTCTTAACATTATCTAAATCTAACATTTCAAATTTTTCTATATCTTTTCTATCTACGTAAGTAGAAGGAATCTTTATATAATATTCATGTAAATTAATCAAATAGAGTCCAAAAGAATCGTGAAAATTTGTAAAAATTGAATCTAAATTTTTTACATAATCTTCTTTAGAATTTAAAAACCCTATATATAAAAAATTATTTATTTCTAATTCATCAAGCAAATCAAAATATCCTTTTTTAATTAAGTCTACCACTTGCATGAATTCTATTGTACTGAAAATATTCTCTTCTTTTAATAAGAATGTTTTAATATCATATTTTATCAACTTTTCGTTATCTCTATCTTTTATAATATTATTAATTAACTCTTCAACTTCATTGTCTTTAAGTGCATTTAATAACTGGGTGTAAGAGAGACATTCATTAAACACATTGTTACTAAAATAAATAGGAAAATATCTTTTCTGATTAATTTTTTGAGAATTGTTATGTAGTCCGTTTGCAGGAAACAACTTAACTAAAGTAGAAAAAATTATAAATTTATCTTGATATTCCAATCCTTCATATTGTAGAAGTTTATTTAAATTCAAATCCTCAAATTTTAAAACAGGAGTATTCCCAAGCCAAGAATATATTCTTTTAGATGCAAAGTTCTTATGCATCCATTTATATTTGAACAACAATAATTTCAATAAAACATATTGTTCGAGATCAATATCTGAAATACTCTTAAGAGTCTGAATATTTATATATAATTCATTATAAAACTTTTTAACATCTCTCCTTGATTCAAAGAAAAAAGAAGGACTTAAAGGTATTGCAACTAGTTGTTCTCCTATCGTATTTTTTACTTCTTCATTTTTATTTGATGATAAATTTATAATTTTCTCTAAATCAATTTCTTCAATTTTATGATCATAAAATATTTTATTAATAGATTCGATCAACAACGTTTTTTCCTCATTGCTAATGTTACCAAAATGTTCATTAATTAATTCATTAAGAAAAGAGATAAATCCTCTCTCGTTTTGTGTAGTTAAATTAATTTCTAAATTGAAAATTTTATCTAAATAATGATTATCTATTTGAGATTGCTTCACGACATATTCCCTATCAAAGCCACAAACAAATATTATGTTTTTAAAATCTGCAATATTTCTTAAAATTCTTAATGTTTCTAAAATTTCAGTTTTATTCAATCGATCTATATCATCAACAAATACAATTATCCTTCTATTTATTTCTTCAATAATATTATTTATTTCATCGTAGGAATCTTTTATTGTATCACCTTCAGAAAAGATATTATTTGTTATTGATTTGAAGAAATTTAAATATTTATTGTCTACTAAAGCAAACATTTCAATTAAATAATTATCAATAGAATTTTTTGAATTTCCAGAGAAGATTGATAGCTCTTTCTTCAATTGATTAAAAAAGTTGTTAATTATTGATTTTTCATCCTGATGTTGCCATGCATTAAACCAAAAAGTAATTGGTTTACCTTCATTCTCTATCTTATGAATTGTAAGTTTATATTCAAGTCGTTTCAAAAAACTTGTTTTACCAATTCCCCATATTGAGTTTATTCCAATTATAAATGAATTTGATGGTTTTAAATTTATTACTGCATTTACAACCTCATCAATTACTTTTTCGTTATCATTAATATCTGTTTTATTTAAAGGGGTATCTTCTATTAAAAAAGAGGTATTTCTATATTCATCTTTTTCAATCAATTTATCAAACCAAATAACTATATCATCATATAATTTCCAATTTTTTAAAAATATATTTCTAACTAATAACAAAATTGATAGAATTGCAATTAGTAATATTATATCAGAATAATATAAATCATGTTTTCTACTTAAATATGAAAAATACAAAGAGTCATTTTCATCATTCCTAAGAAAGAAGTAAATCGAACTAAATAAAAAGATAAAATAGTTCTGTTTTTGAGAAATTCTATAGTTTTTTATTATAAACCAAAAAAAACGAATCAAGAATATCAGTACTAATATTACAAATGCTAATTTGAAACTTTGTTTTTTAACATCAACATGTTCTATAATAGAATTTTCTCCTAAAAAAGTTGCAACTTTATTTTGAAAAATCAAAACTATTGTAAACAAAACTAACCAAGAAAAAAAGAACTTAAAATTGCTTTTTAGAAAGAATAAGATTTTACCAAATAGATTCATTATTAATAAAAAAAGAAATGATATTTTGTTTTCTAAGAACGTTTTAAGTTTTAATATTATCCTCATGTGATGTCTTTGAAGTTAAATTTCCAATCATTAAAAGATTAGAATTGCAAATCTGCACTATTTTTTTAGAATTTTACTTACTATTTGAAAACTATTCTAATATACTAAAATCAAAATATCAATTAAAATCATCATGTAGATATCTCCGTTTTTTTACTACAAACAAAAAATCTTCAACTTTTCCCATTGCTGGCGCGAGCGTCCCGCTCGTGCACAAAACAAGAGAAGCAATTTCTAAAAAGTATTATACTTATATTTTTTTAGGAAGAGAGATGCTTACGTTCACGAGCGGGACGCTCGCGCTAGCGGTGATACACTTTTAACATTATTCTTTTTCACTATATACAACAAAAAAGCCAAGTAGATACTTGGCTTAATAATCTAATTTTAAAGATTATTAGGATTAAATAATAAATTCCATGACCCCCAACCATTTGATTGGATTACCAATAATCTGTCATCCCCATCAATAAATTTGATAAAATGATCTCTTAAATCTCCAGATTTACCAGCTTCATATTTAAAGCACCAAACAGATTCTAAAACTCTTTTAGCTCTAACCTTAGTAAGCTCATCATAAATTTTTTGGTAATCCTTAGTTTTTATAAGATCATAACTTAAGAAATAAAGTACTTGATTCATGTTTTTTGGTTTTAATATTTCAACAATCCAAGTGAAAAATCTTGGCGATTGAAGTTTCAAATTTCTTCTATTTTAAATAAAAATACTTTTTAGGTATTCAATTCCACACCGAAGACAAATATTAATTTTATAAACTTTATTATTTTATGGAAAACCGTAGTTTGAAAACAAAAATTTCTTTTTTTTCTACATTTATACCCGAAATAATCCCATTTTAGCATTATCAATAAACTGACTACTATAAACCCTCATTTTAAATGAATAAAAATATAATCGCACTCTATACTATAGCTCAAAAAGAAACTAGAAAAATATTGGGTTTAATGTCTGGAACTTCTCTCGACGGACTTGATATTGCTTTATGCGCTGTTTCAGGTTCTGGCGAAAATACGAATGTGAAAATCCTAGAATTTGAAACCATTTCTTATTCTGAAGACATTAAAACCGAAATCAGAAAAGTATTTGCTCAAAAAACAATAGATTTTCAGCATTTGGTTTTATTAAACGAATGGATTGCAAACCTACACGCAGGAATGATAAACGATTGTCTTTCAAAATGGAATATTCCCGCAAGTGAAGTCGATCTGATTGCTTCGCACGGACAAACGGTTTTGCATGCACCAAAGTTTTTACATCAGCAGGAAAAATTTCCAAATGCGACTTTACAAATTGGCGATGGTGATCATATTGCGGTAAAAACAGGAATTATTACACTTTCAGATTTCAGACAAAAACACGTTGCTGCAGGTGGCGAAGGTGCGCCTTTGGCAGTTTATGGCGATTATTTGTTATTCAGCAAAAAAGGTGAAAACCGAATTATGCTCAACATGGGTGGAATCGCCAATTTCACTTATTTGCCTGCTTCACAAAATGCCGAGGAAGTCTTTGTAACCGATACGGGAACTGCAAATACTTTAATCGATATTTTCACCAAACAATTTTTCCCAGAAAAAAGTTTCGACAAAAACGCCGAAATCGCTAAAAAGGGAACTGTAAATCAAGAGCTTTTAAGCGAATTAAAAAGTGATCCTTTCTTTAAACAAAGCTTCCCAAAAACAATTGGTCAGGAATTATTCAATCATGATTTTGTGAATTCGGCTTTGGTAAAATTAGATTTAGAGAACATTTCGGCACCAGATTTGCTGGCCACTTTAACACGTTTGAGCGCAGAAACAATTGCCGAAGCGGTTTTGTTTGTTGTAGAAAATACTAAAACGCCAATCGAAGAGTTTACAGTTTATATGTCTGGAGGTGGCGCTCGAAATCCGTTAATGGTAAGCTGGTTACAGGAATTATTACCTTGTAAATTTGAAAAAAGCGACATTCTCGGAATTTCAGGCGATGCAAAAGAAGCGGTTTTATTTGCCGTTTTGGCTAATGAAACGGTTGCAGGCGGAAATTACAATTTTGGTTCACAAAAAGGAATTCCATCAGTAACAATGGGGAAAATTTCTTTCCCTGATTAAAAGTTCGCTACTAATTACACGAATTTTCACGAATTATTTTTTAATACTTTAAGAATAAAAAATTAGTGTAATTTGTGAAATTCGTGGCAAAAAAACATTTAAAATAAAAAATTAGTAGAATTCATTGAATTCGTGGCAAAAGAAACTATTTTTGGTTTTTGTTAATAAAAGATTGAAATGCATAAAAATCAGCACTTACTACACACTCTCCTATTTTTATTTTTCTTTGGATGGAATTCTTTTTCTCAGGAAAAAATACTGCATCCTAAAAATGAATTTAGAGGTGTCTGGATTGCAACAGTCGTAAACATTGACTGGCCACAAAAAGCGACAGACAACGTAGAAAAAGAAAAAGCTGATTATCTTGAAATTTTAGAAGCTTACAAAAAACTGAATTACAATGCGGTAATTGTTCAGATTAGAAGCGTTGGCGATGCTATTTATCCTTCAGAATTTGCGCCTTGGTCACGATTTTTAACGGGAAAAGAAGGTTTGGCTCCAAACCCGTATTACGATACTTTGGCTTGGATGATTGAACAGGCGCATAACCGCGGATTTGAATTTCATGCTTGGCTAAATCCATATCGTGCTACTTTCGATTTGAATAAAAATCTTTTAAGTCCAAACCACGATCTTTTTAAACATCCGGAATGGATGATCGAATATGGCGGAAAATACTATTATGATCCTGCGCTTCCAGAAGTTCAGGCGCATTTAACCAAAGTCGTTAAAGAAGTGGTTGATAAATATGATGTTGACGCAATTCATTTTGACGATTATTTTTATCCTTACGCTGTTCCAGGAAAAGTCTTTAATGATAACGCTTCCTATCAAAAATATGGCGCAGGTTTAAGTCGTGCAGATTGGCGCCGTGCCAATGTGAGCAATTTTGTTCACGCTATTTCAAACACAATAAAAGAAAGTAAACCTTGGGTACAATTCGGAATTAGTCCGTTTGGAGTTTGGCGAAACAAATATCAAGATCCAAGAGGTTCTGAAACTTCATCGACATCAAATTACGATGATTTGTATGCAGATCCAATGCTTTGGATGGATCAAAAATGGATCGATTATATTCTGCCTCAATTGTATTGGAGTATGAACAATACAAGAGCTTCGTATTCTAAATTGGTAAAATGGTGGTCGGAAAACTCCAATAATACAGCTATTTATATCGGTCACGCTACATACAAAATTAGAGCTGATGGTGATAAAAACTGGAATTATATGACCGAAATTCCAAATCAGATTGATCTTCTTCGAACTTTTAAAAATGTTTCTGGAAGTGCCTATTTCAGTTCAAAATGGTTTATGGGGAAAAACTTTGATGTAGTTCGTCATTTAGAAGAAAACCAATATAAATATCCTGCACTTCCTGCGGCAGTTCCAAATTTAAAACACGTCATTATCGATACTCCAAAAGTTTTGGAATATAATAAAGACAGCATAAAATATAACTTCACATTCCAAAGTCCGCTAAATACAAAGGTTCGTTATATGGTGGTTTATGGAGGCGAACATATTTCGAAAATCGATATTAATGATGCTACAAAAATTATCGAAAAAGTAACGGTAAAAGAAGTTGACGGAAAAATTACTTTCGCAATAGCGGCCGGAAAACTAAATCTTTACAAAGCCTGCGCTGTAACGTTTATTGATTATTATGCTAACGAAAGCACACCAACTGCTATAGACTTAAAAAAACCATTTAAAAACTATACACCAAATCAACCTAATGAAAACAGATAACAAACCTTGGTTTTGGATTCCGCTTCTAAACTTCGCTTCAGGATTACCGTATGCCATAATTATTTCGGTTTCGGTAATTATGTACAAAAATCTAGGAATTTCTAACGAAGATATCGGTGTCTACACCAGTTTGCTCTATCTGCCGTGGGTTATTAAACCGCTTTGGAGTCCGCTAATTGAATTGATCGGAACCAAAAGAAAATGGTTTCTGCTAATGCAATTAATCATTTCGATTGCTTTTCTGCTAGTTGGTTTCACGATTCCACTCAACGGATTTTTCATCATGACCTTATCCATTTTCTGGGTTGCCGCTTTTGCTTCGGCTTCCAATGATATTGCAACTGATGGCTTTTATTTATTGGTTTTACCAGAAGACAAACAATCTTTTTTTATCGGTATCAGAAGTACTTTTTACAGACTTTCTATGCTTGCAGGAAACGGTTTGGTAGTACTTTTTGCCGGATATTTGGAACATAAATTTGGAGACAACACCAAAGCTTGGTCGTATACCATGATTTGTGTAGGTTTATTGATGATGTTTATTACTGCTTACAATTTCATTTTCACACCAAAAAATGAAATCAATGTTGTAGAGAGCAATAAAGAAACATCACATCAAAACTTTGGAACGATATTTATCAGTTTCTTCAAGAAAAAACAAATCGGATTAATTCTTGCCTTTGTTTTAGTTTTCAGATTAGGAGAATCGCAATTGCTAAAAATGTTAAGTCCTTTTTTACTAGATTCTAAAGAACTTGGAGGAATGGGATTAGACACCGAAGCCGTTGGAATTATTTACGGAACATTTGGCGTTGCCGCATTAACTTTAGGAGGAATTCTGGGAGGAATTGCCATTTCACGACATGGCCTTACCAAATGGATGTTTCCAATGTTTTTAGCCATGCATTTACCAATTATTGGCTTTATTCTATTAGCATTTTTTCACCCAACCTCAATTTATTACATTTATATCGTCGTTATTTTAGAACAATTTGGCTATGGTTTTGGTTTTACGGCATTTATGATGTATTTAATTCATGTTGCCGAAGGAGAATCAAAAACTGCACATTATGCATTGGCAACAGGATTTATGGCAATGGGAATGATGCTGCCAGGAATGTTAAGTGGCTACATTCAACAATATTTAGGCTATGGAAACTTCTTTATTTGGGTTCTAATAGCTACAATTCCAGGTCTTATTTTATCACGTTTTTTAACTTTCCCAAAAGATTTTGGGAAGAAATCAGAAGAAGTTTAAACCCCAAATCAAACTTTACCTATGGAAATCAATGAGAATTTGCAGAACGAACGAAATCTGAAAGGATCAGACTTCGAAAAAAATGGAAATCTTGACAAAGCGATTGAGTTGTATGAAGAAAATGTTGCAGAAGGCTTTAAAGGAAATCACCCGTACGATCGATTAGCAACGATCTACAAAAACGAAAATGACCTCGAAAATGAAATTCGGGTTTTAGAAAAAGCAATTGTGGTTTATGAAATCATCACAATCGAAGACCGATTGGAAGGATTGCCAAAACTTTTCCGTTTTAAAAACCGATTGGAAAAAGCTCTTGAAACCAAAAAACAATTGGCGAAACAAAAGAAAGCAAAGTTGAAATAAAATATTCTTTTAAACACCTAGAGACATAGATTTTTTTCTATTAAAAGAATAAAAAAGAGAAACTAGTTTCTCAACACATAGCTATGTGTATTTAAACAAAGTGAAACGCCTTTTTCAAGAACTAGATACTATGTTTCTATGTGTTAGAAAATTAAACGATACTAATCTAAGCATTCTAAATCATGAACATAAAACGCACTAATTCAGACGATATTGATTTTATAAATCTGGCTGCTTTATTAGATCAAGATTTAGCGATTCGAGATGGTGAAGATCATGCATTTTATAATCAGTTTAATAAAACCGATAAAATAAAACACACAATTGTTTATTACGAAAACGGAATTCCTGTTGGTTGTGGCGCTTTTCGCGAAAAAGAACTTGGAACAACAGAAATTAAACGAATGTATGTTCATCCAGATCACAGAAAAAAAGGAATTGCGTCAAAAGTTTTAGCCGAATTAGAAATCTGGGCAAAAGAAGTAGGTTATACTTATACTATTTTGGAAACTGGAAAAAATCAGCCCGAAGCCATCAACTTATATCAAAAATTAAATTATACCATCATTCCAAATTATCCTCCTTACGAAAAAATGGATAATAGTGTTTGCATGAAAAAGACTTTATAATAATGAAAATCACAGCCGAAGCATTACGACAAAAAATAGGACAATTTTTCTTTCCAGCAGTATTCATCAACGATACTGAAGAAAATATTCAAGAAACTGAACGCCTTATAAAAGAACATAATATTGGCGGACTGACCTTTTTTCACAGTCGCGCGAGCGCTGCAACCAATTATGAAAGCAAGAAAAAAGTAGTTTTCAATGATGACAGCTATGAAAAAATCAAAGCTTTGATTGTTCGTTATCAAAAAGCAGCTTCTACTCCACTTCTTATTAGCATTGATGCAGAATGGGGATTGGCAATGCGTATCGAAAAAACACCTCAATATCCGTATGCGATTACGCTTGGTGCTTTACCAGAAAGCAAAGCAAACTTAGTTTACGAAGCTGGAAAACAAATTGGTTTAGATTTAAAAGCTGCTGGAATTCAGTATAATTTATCGCCTTTGGCAGATATTAATAATAATCCAAATAATCCTGTTATCGGTTATCGTTCATTTGGTGAAAACAAAGAAAAAGTAGCCGATTTTTCAGTTGAATATTTAAAAGGAATGTCAGAAGTTGGCGTTCTAGGCTGTTTGAAACACTTCCCTGGACACGGAAATACCAATGTCGATTCGCATTTAGGATTGCCTGTTTTAAAAGAAACTTTAGAAGAACTATTAGAAAACGAATTATATCCGTTCATTAAAGGAATTGAAAACAATGTCGATTCGATTATGATTGGACATTTGGCAGTTCCGAGTTTAAATGACGGAAAAGATACTTCAGCCACTTTATCAAAAGCTGTGATTCAGGATCTTTTGCGTGATAAATTAGGTTATGATGGTTTGGTAATTTCTGATGCGTTAAACATGCACAGCGTTTCTAAATTGTATGAAACCAAAGGACAATTGGAATGGGAAGCTTTTAATGCTGGAAATGATGTTTTATGTTTCGCGGAAAATGTTCCAGAAGGAATTGAAGCGATTTACAAAAATGCTTCACCAGACCGTATTCTCGAAAGCTATAATAGAATCATGAAAGCCAAAGAAAAAGCTGGAATCCTTTCTGGAAATACTTCTGCTTTGGGCGGATTAGATTTCGAAAAAACATCAAAAATAAATTTAGAAATTGCCCAAAATGCCATTACTAAAATTGTAGATAATTTAAGTGCTGAACTGGCTTTTGAAGCGCAGAAAAAAAATAAACTTGCCAAATTGAGTTTATATAAAAATACTGAAAATACATTTTTCGAAACTTTAAATACAAAACTTCCATCGCCAGAGTTTGCTTTTGAAAATCTAGAAGTTTCGGATATTTCATTAATCCAAAAAGAATTAGAAAATTTTGAAACGATTATAATTTCATTATTTGTTCCGAAAGCAAAACCACTAAATAATTTCGAAATTGATAACGAAGTTTTAGAACTGCTTTCTGAATTATTGCAAACTAAAAAGTGCATTGTTTTTGTTTTCGGAAATCCGTATGCATTGCCTTTAATTCCTAATCTGAAAAAAGCTTCAGGATTAATTCAGGCGTACCAAGATTTTGAAGAATTTCAAAAAACAGCGGGAGTTCAATTTTTAGAAAAAAATAATTTCAATGGCGCTTTGCCAGTAAATATTGATATTCAGTAAATTACAATAACAAATAGTCAAAATTTATCAACTTATAAATTTTTATAATCACATCTTATTGTAACTAGCTGTACTTATGCCCTACTTTTGCAGCAAATAAATATTAAACGTAAAACGAAAATTATGTCTTTAGTAGGAAAAAAATTCCCAAGTATTGCAGTAGATGCTATCTCAGAAATGGGTGACAATTTAAAAATCAACATTTTTGAAGAAGCAGTAAACAACAACAAAAAAGTATTATTGTTTTGGTACCCAAAAGATTTCACTTTTGTTTGCCCAACTGAATTACACGCCTTTCAAGCTGCATTACCAGAATTTGAAAAAAGAAATACTATCGTAATTGGTGCTTCTTGTGATACAAACGAAGTTCACTTTGCTTGGTTAAATACTCCAAAAAACAATGGTGGAATCGAAGGTGTTACTTACCCAATCTTAGCAGATACAAACCGTAACTTAGCTAACATTCTAGGTATTCTTGATATCGAATCTACAAGCTACAGCGAAGATACTGACTCAGTTATCATCGAAGGTTCTAACGTAACTTACAGAGCTACTTACCTAATTGACGAAACTGGAAAAATCTTCCACGAAAGCGTAAACGATATGCCATTAGGACGTAACGTAAACGAATACTTAAGAATGGTTGACGCTTACACTCACATCCAAACTAAAGGTGAAGTTTGTCCTGCAAACTGGGAAGCTGGTAAAGAAGCTATGTCTGCTGACAGAATCAGTACTGCTGAATACTTAAGCGCTAACTAAGCTGCTAAGATACTAAGGTTCTAGGTTGCTAAGTTTTTTAGCATAACTTTTGAATCTTACATACAATTCTACAATAAGAAGTCAAGAGATTCTAAGATTAAACTTAGATCTTAGAATCTCAACGACTTAAAAAAAATCAAATAAATCCACACAAAGTTATTCGGTTCGAGAGCAGACTTAGCATCTTAGAACCTTAGCAACTTAGTGTCTAAAAAATAAAATTATGTTAATCGACTTAAACGAAGATACGTTAGCAGATTTAGTTGCTAAAAACGAAAAAGTAGTAGTACAATATTCAGCTTCATGGTGTGGAAATTGCCGTATTATGAAACCAAAATTCAAAAAATTAGCAACAGAAAATGAAGCTATCACTTTTGTTTTGGTTGATGCAGAAAACTCTCCTGAATCAAGAAAATTAGCTAATGTGAGCAACTTGCCAACATTTGCAACTTTCGTAAACGGACAATTAGTTGGTGAAACGCAAACTAACAAACAAGAAGTATTAATTGACTTAGTAAACGCTATTGTTTAATTGGTTATTTGTTTATTCGTTTAATCGATTAAACAAAAAAACGATTTAACGCTTAAACAAAAAATTATGAAATTACCAGTAATAAAGCATTTAACGCAATTCATCGAAGAAAACGATCAGGATTATATCATTGAAACAATCGAAGTTCTAGAAGCGATGACCGAAATTCCTTCTCTTAAAGATGAAGAATTGGACGTAATCGGTGAATTGATTTCCAATATGTATGGTGCCCTTGAAGTTCAGAAATTAGTTGCTCAAGGAACTGATAAAAAAGAAGCTCTAAATACGTTCATGAAACGTGTGTTAGGCTCAATCGATAAGTAAATCGATCCCCTCCCAAGAATAAATAAAAAAACAAAGCTGAGAAAGCGTTTCTAATTGGAGACGCTTTTTTTAGTTTACAGTGTTCAGCTGCAGTATTCAGTCACAGTTTTACGAAATCTTTGTCAGGCTGAGCGGAGTCGAAGCCCACATGAGTAGCTTCCCATTTTATATTGATAATCTTTGATGATTTGCTATGCGTGGGCTTCGACTCCGCTCAGCCTGACATACACAATAAATCCAAAATTTACCATCTAAAATCTAAAATTATTTAGATAAATTCGTGAATTCGTGGCTATCCAAAAACGATCCTTAATCTCTCCTTAAACCCTTAACAAATACTTTTAGATTAAAATATTAATCCTTACTTTTGAGCCTCATTAATTTTAAACAAAAATCATGGCATCTATCACATTAGGAGGAAATCCAGTTCATACATCAGGCGAATTACCAGCAGTTGGATCGCAATTAGCTGACTTTAAATTAGTACAAAACGATTTATCTGTTGCTTCACTAAGCACTTTCGCTGGTAAAAAATTAGTTTTAAATATCTTCCCAAGTGTTGATACGGGAACTTGCGCAACATCTGTTAGAACTTTCAATGCAAGTGCAAGCGGATTGGAAAACACTACTGTTTTATGTATTTCTAGAGATTTACCTTTTGCTCAAAAACGTTTCTGCGGTGCTGAAGGTTTAGAAAATGTGGTAAACTTATCAGATTTTCAAACTGGTGCTTTTGGTAAAGCAAACGGTTTAGAAATTGTTGACGGGCCATTAGCAGGTTTACACTCAAGAGCAATCATTGTTGTTGATGCCAGCGGAAAAATCGTTCACACAGAACAAGTTGCAGAAATTGCAAACGAACCAAATTACGAAGCAGCTTTAGCAGCACTATAATATTTTCCAATAAATGGAGTTTCAAAAAGATAATACATTTGTTACAGGCCGTTTAAAAAGCATGACTTATGCTTTTAACGGCGCTGTAAAATTAATTAAAACAGAACACAGCATTATGGTCCAATTTTCATTGGGAATCGTAATGACTATTTTAGGTTTTTATTTTCATATTACGCAAACTGAATGGCTTTGTCAAACTCTGGCAATCGGTTTGGTTTTAGCAATCGAGGGGTTAAATACAGCAGTTGAAAAAATTGCCGATTTTATCCATCCTGATTACAGCAAGCGAATCGGATTTATTAAAGATATTGCTGCAGGGGCAGTATTTTTTGCTGCAATGACTGCAATAGCAATAGGCTTGATTATTTATATTCCAAAATTTATTTAGGCAAAGGAAAACGCAAGAATGGCAAAAAATAAAAAAGAAACTGTAGATAAAAAAAACGACAAACAAGAAGGGAATAAAAGATCATTTAAGATATCCAAACAGCAAAAATTTGTTCTAGGATGTCTTTTGGTTCTTTTTTCTATTGCCCTATTAGTCGCATTTATTTCTTTTTATGTTAATGGACAATGGCAAAACGACCAAAGTGTTGTAAACCAACTTGGAGATCGCACTGAAGTTGCTGAGAACTGGCTCGGTAAATTCGGAGCTTTTCTTGCCGATTTAATTATTTACAGAGGCTTCGGACTTGCTTCTTTCATTTTCGTGCGTTTATTTTTCCTTACCGGAATGTTTTTAGCATTAGAGCTTTCAACTCAAAAACTAAAAAACACTTGGTTCTGGGATATTTTTGCCATTATTATCGTTTCTGTATTATTTGGTTTCTTTGCTACTTCTGCCCCAGAATTAGGAGGAACGATCGGTTACGAATTAAATTTATTCCTTCAAGATTATATCGGAAAAACAGGTACGTTGCTTACACTGCTTTTCGGTTTGATTGTCTATCTGATTTTCAAAATCAAATTATCTCCAGAAAAAATCCAATCGTATTTTGATTCTACTAAAAAAGAATTCAAATCAGAATTAGACACTTTAAAACCAGCTGTAAATCAGCCTGAAAGCGCTTATAATTTAGAAGAATTTGCTATTGTAGAAGAAAAACAGGAAGAAGATGATCCTGAATTGGACAATATCCATATCAAGACTGTTGATACTCAGTTTGAACTTAACAAAGAAGCTTTAAAACCAACTATATCTCATTCATCTGAAATTGAATTAAATCCAGTTCTAAAGCCAATTACACCAAAACAAGAATTGCCATTAGTTTCTCCCGATGAAGCTTTCGTAATAGAAAAAGCGGAAGAGGAAGATATTATTGAAGAAAACTTAGCTTCCCGCTTAGTTGCCGATTTCGGATTATTTGATCCAACTTTGGATTTATCCAATTACAAATTCCCAACCATCGATTTATTAAAAGAATATTCGACTGGAGGAATTACAATCAATCAGGAAGAATTAGAAGAAAATAAAAACAGGATTGTAGATACACTTCGTAACTACAAAATTGAAATTGCACAAATTAAAGCAACCGTTGGACCATCGGTTACTTTATATGAAATTGTGCCTGAAGCAGGAATCAGAATTTCTAAAATTAAGAGTTTAGAAGATGACATCGCTTTATCATTATCAGCACTAGGAATTCGTATTATTGCGCCAATTCCAGGAAAAGGTACTATCGGTATTGAGGTTCCGAACAAAAACCCAACTATGGTTTCCATGAAGAGCGTTATCGGAGCTGCAAAGTTCCAAGAAGCAGAAATGGAATTGCCTATTGCATTAGGAAAAACCATCTCAAACGAAACTTTTGTTGTCGACCTTGCCAAAATGCCTCACTTATTGATGGCTGGAGCAACTGGACAAGGAAAATCGGTTGGATTAAATGCGGTTTTAACTTCATTGTTATACAAAAAACATCCAGCAGAAGTAAAATTTGTTTTGGTCGATCCGAAAAAAGTAGAGCTTACACTTTTCAATAAAATTGAAAGACATTACTTAGCCAAACTTCCTGATACAGAAGATGCTATTATTACCGATAATGCAAAAGTTGTCAATACATTAAACTCACTTTGTACCGAAATGGACAATCGTTATTCTTTACTAAAAGATGCGATGGTTCGTAATATTAAAGAATACAACGACAAATTCAAGTCTAGAAAATTAAATCCAGAAGCTGGCCACCGATTCTTACCCTACATTGTTTTGGTTGTCGATGAGTTTGCCGATTTGATTATGACTGCAGGAAAAGAAGTCGAAGTTCCTATTGCGCGTTTGGCTCAATTAGCCCGTGCTATTGGTATTCACTTAATTATTGCAACGCAAAGACCTTCTGTAAACGTTATTACAGGTTTAATCAAAGCCAATTTCCCTGCTAGAATTGCATTTAGAGTAACTTCTAAAATTGACTCTAGAACTATTTTGGACACACAAGGAGCCGATCAGCTTATTGGACGCGGGGATTTATTGTACACCAACGGAAACGACGTAATTCGTGTACAGTGTGCTTTTATTGACACTCCAGAGGTTGAAAAAATTACAGATTTTATCGGCGGACAAAAAGCATACGCTACAGCTTATTTACTTCCAGAGTTTGTTGGAGAAGAAAGTGGCATTAATCTTGATATAGATATTTCCGAAAGAGATACTTTATTTAGAGAAGCGGCAGAGATAATTGTCAACGCACAGCAGGGTTCTGCTTCTTTATTGCAACGAAAATTAAAATTAGGATACAACAGAGCGGGTCGTTTGATCGATCAACTTGAGGCAGCAGGTATTGTTGGTCCGTTTGAAGGCAGTAAAGCACGCAGTGTAAACATCTTAGATTTAAATGCTCTTGATCAATTTTTTAATAATGAACAAAATTAATCCAATCATGAAAGCAAAAATTCAAGAAATCAACAACAATTCTATCACAAACATGACTAAAAAGTGTTTCCAAATGGCAATTATTTTGCTTTTGAGCTTCACTTCTATTCAAGCTCAAGATAAAAAAGCGAAAGATTTATTGAACGAAGTAACTTCTAAAATTAAAAGCTACGACAATATTGTTATCGATTTTAAATATTCTTTGAATAATGCCAAAGAAAACATCAATCAAGACAGTAAAGGAAACGTAACAATGAAAGGAAATCAATATGTTTTGAATTTCATGGGCGTTACCAAAATCTTTGACGGTCAGAAAACTTACACTATCGTTCCTGAAGACGAAGAAGTTACTATTTCTAAAGTAAATGAGAAAGATGATAACGCAATCACTCCTTCGAAAATGCTTACTTTCTTCAATTCTGGCTATAAATACAACATGGACATTGTTCAGAATGTAAAGGGAAGAAAAATTCAATACATCAAATTAGTTCCAACTAGCGGAAAAGACCAAAGAAAAGAAATTTTGTTAGGGGTTGACGTTCAGACAAAACACATCTACAATTTGATTGAAACTGGAAAAAACGGAACAAAAACAACTTTAACCGTTAATTCTTTTAAAACCAATCAGCCATTATCAAAAAATCAATTTACCTTTGTAGCGAGTAAATACCCGAAATACTACATCAATAAATTAGATTAATCAGAAGGTTGAAAATTCTAGACAAATACTTATTAAAAACATTCTTACTTACATTTACCACGGTATTTGTAATCTTATTTTTCATATTCATACTGCAAACAGTATGGCTATTTATTTCAGAACTAGCAGGTAAAGATCTCGACTTAATATTGGTCGTGAAATTCCTGCTTTTTTCTATGCCCCGAATTATTCCGCTGGTTTTACCGCTTTCGGTTTTACTAGCATCTATTATGACTTTCGGAAATCTAGCAGAAAATTACGAGTTCGCCGCCATGAAATCGTCTGGAATCTCACTGCAAAGAGCAATGAGAGTACTGATTATTTTTATTTTCGTTTTGAGTATTGTTGCCTTTTGGTTTGCAAACAACGTTATTCCGTATGCCGAATATAAGTTTGTCAACTTTAGAAAAAACATTGCTCAAGCCAAACCAGCGATGGCTATTGCTGAAGGTCAGTTTAACGATGTTGGCACATACAACATTAAAGTAAACAAGAAAACGGGCGAAAACGGCAATCACCTGACTGGCGTAACAATTCACGAGAAAGCGAATAATATGGGTGAAAATAAAACCGTAATTAAAGCTAAAACTGGTGAACTAGTTAGTAACGAAAAATCTAGCATTTTAAAGCTAGTTTTGAATGATGGTTATTACTATCAAGACGTTACTCCTAAAAAATATGAAGATCGTGCGAAAATGCCTTTTATAAAAGGAAAATTTAAAACGCAGATTATCAACATCGATTTATCTGAACTAAACAAAGTTGACGACAGTAAAGAAAGCATTGCTGGAACAAATGCCATGCTAAATGTTAACGAATTGCGCTATACATTAGATTCTTTGAGCAAAAATCTAGATAACGAAATTGTTTCTTTCTCTGAAAATATCAATCAGCGCGTTGGATTTAAAAAGTTCTTTTCTGATTCAAAAAAAGACATCAAGAAGAAACCGCTTCCAAATGATCTTTTATCTATCTATTCTAACAAAGATAAAGTAGATATTTTAAAAATGGCTGGCAGCAATATTACCAGTAACATTTACTCGATCGAGACCACCCAGAAAGACTTAAAAGATAAACAACGAGACATCAACAAACACCTGACTGCATTGTACGAGAAATTTGTTATTGCATTTGCTTGTTTCTTAATGTTCTTTATTGGAGCTCCACTTGGGGCTATTATTAGAAAAGGAGGACTTGGACTTCCTATTGTATTTGCCGTTTTAATTTTCATTACTTTCCATTTCATCAATACATTCGGAAAAAGGCTATCTCAAGAAGGCGGTATGACCCCGTTTATGGGTTCATGGATGTCGTCTTTTATCCTATCGCCTCTTGCAGTTTTATTGACTTATCGCGCCACAAACGATAATGGATTAATTAATTTTGATGCGATTACAACTCCAATTTCACAACTATTTCAGAAAATCTCTGAGCGGTTTTTACCTGCTCAAAAGCAAAAATAACTATGTCAACAACAAAAATACAATTGAATACCATTGAAGAAGCTATAGAAGATATTCGTCAAGGTAAAGTAATCATTGTAGTCGATGATGAAGATCGCGAAAATGAAGGTGATTTTTTGGCTGCTGCCGAAAAAGTAACACCAGAAATGATCAACTTTATGGCAACTCACGGACGTGGATTAATCTGTACGCCGCTTACAGAAAGCCGATGCAAGGAGTTGGATCTTCGTGCCATGGTGACAAACAATACTGATCACATGGAAACTGCTTTTACTGTTTCTGTTGATTTAAAAGGTCAAGGAGTTACAACTGGAATTTCTGCAGCCGATAGATCAAAAACAGTTCAGTCGTTAGTTGATCCAAATACAAAACCTCACGATTTGGCTCGCCCAGGTCATATTTTCCCATTAATTGCCAAACAAGGCGGCGTTTTGAGAAGAACTGGACATACTGAAGCCGCAATTGATTTTGCACGTTTGGCAGGATTTAAACCCGCTGGTGTAATCTGCGAAATCTTAAACGAAGATGGAACCATGTCTCGTTTGCCAGAATTAATTAAAGTGGCTAAGAAATTTGACTTAAAATTAGTTTCTATTGAAGATTTGGTTGCTTACCGAATGCAACACGATAGCTTAATCGTTAAAAAAGAAGATTTTGATATTGAGACTCGTTTCGGAACTTTCCGTTTAAGAGCTTACGAACAAACTACAAATAAACAAATTCATATTGCTTTAACTAAAGGAACTTGGAATCTTGGCGAACCTATTTTGACCAGAATTCACTCTTCTCAGGTAAACAACGATTTATTAGGCACATTGACTAATAATGCAGAACAGCAATTAGACGATATGTTTAAAGTGATTAACGAGAACGGAAAAGGTGCTGTTATCTTTATCAATCAAGATATGACTGCAGTTAACCTTTTAAACCGAATTTCTGAACTAAAATCATTACAAGCTAACGGAACTTTAAAAGCTCCAAAAGTTATTATTGACAGTAAAGATTACGGAATCGGAGCTCAAATTCTTCATGATATAGATATTTCTAAAATCAGATTGGTTTCGAATACAGAGCAAACAAAACGAGTGGGTATGATTGGATACGGACTTGAAATTACAGAATACGTTAATTATTAATATGGGAACAGTAGAAGAAAGAATTCAAAAATCAGAAACTCGAATTTTTAAAGCGGTTTTCCCTAGCACAACAAATCACTACGACACTTTATTTGGAGGAACAGCTCTGCATCTTATGGATGAAGTTGCTTTTATCTGTGCGACGCGTTTCAGCCGTAAAAAAGTTGTGACGATTTCGACAGGGCAAATTGACTTTAAAAAAGCAATTCCAGCAGGTACATTAATTGAATTAGTAGCAAAAGTAGATAGCGTAGGAAGAACAAGCTGTAAAATTCACGTAGACATTTTTATGGAACAAATGTATTCTGAGCTTCGCGAAACGGTAGTTTCAGGAACTTTTTCGTTTGTTGCTGTCGACGAACACAAGAAACCAACGCCAATTTTAGACGATTTAGATTAATTTTTCAAAAAACATCACTTTCGGGAATACTGATAATTAGACACTTGAAAATTATCTCGAAAAACTTCAAAAAAAAGTCTGAAAAAAGTTTTTATAACCGAAAAACCGTCTTATATTTGCACCCGCAATCAGCAATGATAGCGACATATTGGAGAAATGGCAGAGCGGTCGAATGCGGCAGTCTTGAAAACTGTTGACTGTAACAGGTCCGGGGGTTCGAATCCCTCTTTCTCCGCCAGTAGAAGTTTCAGAAGAAACTTTAAAAGTCAAAAGCCTTTAAACACTAGTGTTTAAAGGCTTTTTCGTTTTTGCACACTTTTCAAAAAGCACATGTTTTATCAAAGAATGGTTACCCTATTAGTTACCCAGCTTTTTTTGAGGTAATTTTTCTCAAAAATGGGTAACTAAAAAGAAAGAATTCCCCGGGAATTCCCTGCTACCAATGGGCTCTCTTAAAATTTTTAATTCAATTTGATTATTAATTTTAAAACTAGATAACATGTTAAAAGTAATTTTTTACCAGAAATCCGACAGAGTAAACAAGAACGGCGAATCTCCAATCTATGCACGTTTGAGCTACAATGGCAAACAAATTTCAATGTCAACCGGACAAGCCATTTCAAAAGAAAAATGGGCCAGCACTAATAACCTTAGAAACCAGCTTAAAATTGAAAAGGAAATAGTAATCAAAAATCTTCTTGATCTATTTCAACTTAATGCAGCCAAAAAATTTACTGAACTCTTCAGAATTGATCCTGAGGTTAACCTTCAATTATTAAAAGCTGAACTCACAGGAAAAGTCAAAGTCGACCAGCCTGAAGGCCCAACCATAATTGAAATTATGGAAACATACAATATATTCTTCACCAAAAGAGTAAATACTGGAGAACGCGCAGCTGCTTCACTACAGAAATACAAAAGAGCAAAGAATTTACTTTTGGATTTCATTACCAGCACCTACAAAAAGGAAGATCTGCCCGCATCTGAAATATCAAGCTCGTTTGTGTTTAAACTGGAACAGTTCCTTAAATACGAGAGTAGTTTTAAAGACCAGAAAGGCATCAAAAACAATTCGGTGGTAAAGTATATGAAAATGTATAAAACTGCCTGCAATTACGCCATTAAAATGGATTTGATTATAAAAAACCCATTCAACGTGTATGACGGCAGACTAAGTGTTAAAGATGCCGTTTTCCTAACCCAGCAGGAACTCAACACAATCGAGAATAAAATATTTTCAACGCCCCGCCTTGAAAAAGTCAAGGATATATTTCTTTTCAGCTGCTATACAGGATATGCGCCCGTCGATGCAATGGATCTGTTCGAAAGAAACTTATCTGAAGATTCAAATGGAAACTTATGGATTATGACCAGCAGAGCCAAAACGGCCATTAGGGCCAATGTCCCAGTACTGCCTACAATTGACAAAATTATTTCTAAATATAAAAATCAGCAGAAAGGTCTTATCCCGAAAATATCGAATCAGAAAATGAATGCCTATCTTAAGGAAATAGCTGATGCCTGCAGCATAGACAAACATCTTACATGGTATGTTGCCAGGCACACATTTGCCACCACTGTAACTTTAGGAAACGGAGTAAGACTCGAAAATGTTTCTGCAATGATGGGGCATACCAATACTAAACAAACCCAGCATTATGCAAAGGTTTTGGATGTGAATATAATGGAAGATATGGAAAAACTGAAATCTAAATTTAGGTAAAATGCTTAAAAAAAAGTTTCTTGATGTGAAACCTACTTTTAAAACTTTACTCAACTACACCTAACTATTAAATTTAAAAAAAATGCTTCAAAACCAATCCTTAATCCCTGATATAAAAGCAATAATTGAGACTTCAAAAGAACGTGCAATTAGAGCCGTCGATAATGAAAGAACTACTATGTACTGGTCCATCGGAAAACGCATTTTTGAGGAAGAACAACAGGGGAAAGAAAGAGCTGATTACGGAACCTACTTAATCAAATATCTTGCAAAACAGTTGCAACCTGAATATGGGAGCGGGTTTTCATACCGACAGTTAAATTGGTACCGACAGTTTTACAGGACTTTTCCAATTGTGTCTACACTGTGGACACAATTGAGTTGGAGCCAATACAAACTACTATTAGCAATTGATAATCAAAACAAAAGAGAATTTTACATTGCAGAAACAGTAAAAAATAATTGGACAGTTCGCCAACTGGAGCGCCAGATAAACAGCAGTTTATTTGAACGACTCCTAATAAGCAGTGATCAAGAAAGTGTACTGGCAGTTGCACAAAATGAAAAACAGCCTTCAGATGCTCGAGAAATCATAAAGGATCCGATGTATTTGGAGTTCTTAGGTTTAAAACGTGAAGCTTCATACTATGAAAAAGATCTGGAAAAGGCAATTATCACTCATCTTCAGGAGTTCTTATTAGAAATTGGAAATGGATTTTCATTTGTTTCCAGACAAAAAAGAATACATATCGACGGAGATGAGTTTTTTATAGACATGGTCTTGTATAATCGATTACTTCAATGTTTCGTATTAATAGAAATCAAAACACAAAAACTTACCCATCAAGACATAGGACAGTTACAGATGTATGTTAACTATTATGACCGAATTGAAAAAAACGACAACGAAAACCCTACTATAGGAATATTGCTGTGTGCTGATAAGAATGACGGAGTAGTTAAATTCACATTACCCGAAAGCAACAAAAGCATAATTGCAAGCCAGTATCATTTATACCTTCCGACTGAAGAGCAACTACTTGAGGAAGTCAAGAAAGAATTGGCAAATTTCGAAGAAGATAAAAAATGATTTTAAAAATAGTCTAAAAGAAATCGATTTATTTCTTTTGGACTATTTCTCACCTCAGTGTTTAGAATGTTAGCCTAGAATGAAAATCTAATAAAAAGAATTATGTAAAAAAATTCAGGTTTCAAGCAGAACACTATTTTGATTCTGAACGTTTCAAAATCATACTTAGTAAACCTGCCTCATGCTTATCTCGAAATTGCCGATGCAGAAATTAACTTTCCTTATTTTATAAGGGTTAAACAACACGCAGGTACAAATAAGGCACACATTTTTTGGAAGAAAAAACATAAAAAAGTCATTTCTTGCACGTAAATTATGACAAATTCAGAAAGAACATAAATAGTTTGTAGTTGCCACAAAAGTAAAAAAATATGCTTTTGTTTTTTTAAAGTTTGCTATAAATCAATCTGATCTGTTTTTTAAGATTACCTCTAAAATCGTAAATTAGAAAACATTATAGAAAGAAAACTTTGCACAAGCATTTTAAAATTGTCAGGAAAAAACAGCCAAATACTAAACCATTTTCCCATTAAGCCAATTGCCCCAAACCCAAATCCATTGTAGTAGTTGTTATGAGCCGGTTGCTTCCAGCAGATAGTCCAATTATTAATCGATTTTAAGCCTATTTTTGGCTAACTAAAATCCTAATTCCTACCTAAATTCTAGCTATCAAAACAGCTGTTAGCAAGGCATTTTTCCTCTAACTTCATTTAGTTTCATTGTCATAGAAATTGCTTCTTTTTCTACCCACTCATTATATTCCTCTATAGCTTGTTGTCTATATTCGTTACCTATATAACCTTCTTCTACTATTTGATTTAAGCCTGACGCTACTTTTGACCATACTCCAACATTATACTCGAAATTATCATTTTCTCTTTCGTAATGCTCATTTGAATTCAGTACTTCTATTGAACTTAAACCAACTTCATTCATCATATCTGATAAATCTTCGGCAATCTTATTATTCATTCCTGCATTTTTCCTCCACTCAAGAAATACTTTATAGTAGTCTTGCATTGATTTCGGTGGTGACGGTTTCCAATCCAATGCCTCATGATTATAATCTAGAATTGATATTTGTCCACTTGGTTTTAATAATTCTTTCATTTTAAATAAAGCTTCTTTTGGTGTAGTTAGCCATTGTAAAACACGTGCAGATATTATTAAGTCGAATTTTTCCTCCGACTGAAAGTCAAATAAATCTGAATGAATTAAATCTAAATTTTTTATCTCCCCATAATTTTTTTTCCCAATTTCAATAAATTTTTTCGTGTTGTCGATTCCGACTACTTTCCCATTTTCTCCTACAATTTTTGCAATATCTTTAGAAATCGCACCTGTACCGCAACCAACATCCAATATTATCATTCCCTTTTCTAGAATTGGTTTCAATGTTCTGTAATCTTTTTCTAAATTTCTATTGTCATACATTTCTGTCGCTCCCTTTTCTTCTCTTTCTATGTGTTTGTTTTCTTTCATCTATTTGTTTGCTTTTATGTGTTTGTTCGTTTTTTCATACTTGTTCCTAATGTGTCTTTTTTTTCAACTGCCCCGTAACTTATTTATAAATCTCTAACTATGTCCGACTCCTTTAAAAAATCTGACTTATAAAAAGACAGTCACCTTTTATTCTTTTATAGCTGTCTGCTTTTCGATTAAACTTCAAAAAAGAGATAAAAAATAATCAATTAAATCATTTTATCTCAACGCATCACTTTAAGCAATTCATGGTACTCGACATTTTTTCCTAATAACATAGTTCTTTTGCTTCTTCTCTGTTGGGGTATAAATATTTGTTGCACAGATTTTCCTGTCTATTGGAACTTATTTTAAAATCCTCAAATTGCAGCTACCACCTTTATACCACAAAAGTTAAGCTTGTTTAAAAAAAATCATCAATGCATGTTTCATTACAGAATACTGATAAACAGGTTTTTACATGTCATCAAATTCAAAAAAGCTTAATTTCGGAACTTTATTATTTAAAGCCCTAGATCACATTTTTTATATCAAAAACCCCAATATTGAAAATAAACAATAATAAGACCTAGCGAAAATAAAATTGTAACAATTATGCTTGAATTCGATATAAACTTAATTTTGAAAATAAAATAAACTATTGAGATTATAGTAAATAATATAAACATCCATTGAATTACAAACAAGTACTCAAACTGATTAGGTATACCAAAAGCAAGAATGTAAAAATTGTCCTGAGCTGCACTATTTATAGCCATAACAAATCCAATAATTGTGAACAAACCTAATAAAGCAGTTATCACAAGAAAATATTTCATAAATTTATTATGTAGTGTTTCTTTTCTTTTTCTAATTAATTCATAACAAAAATTAAAAATTGAAATAAACAAAATAAAAACAGCTATAAAGAACGGAGCAAAAAACAATAAATTGAACTCATTTAGACTATTGGCTAAATTTGAAACTCCTTTACTTATTTTTACATTAGTAATAAAACGGACTTTATTATTTGACTCAAGTTCTTTTACATCCGGACGTTGTGTAGGATTATTTACAAACTCATCCACAATTTTAAATCCAATTTTGGAATAACTTGGTGCGTGACCAGAAACCGGAGCATTTACTAAAAAGGAATTTTTAAACTTCAACACAGTGCTTTTTCCATTAGAAGCAGGAGTTATGGGATCAAATGCTCCCGAAAAAACTAATACTGGAATTTTTAATGTAGATAAATTAGATAAATCATTTAAATTCTTTTTCGATTGTCCATTGTTTAAATTCCATTGATCACAGACTAGAAAGTCTGATTTATAAAAAGATAAACCTCCATTTAATCTTTTGTATTTAATAGCATTTTTATCAAATGCTATTATCGAATTATTAGGAATTGCCTCATTACAGCTCACACAATAATAGGCTCCGTAATCTAACCCCAAAGCTCCGGAAAATGCAGCTACCAAAGAACTTAAAGTACTTTTGTCTCTTTTATTGAATTGGTTAATTAATAAAGGTAATACTTCGATTAATTTTTTTTGATATAGTGATTGTTGAATAGCGACTTTAAAGTCTTCTGCGTTGTATGTAAATTTACCGTCTGATATTATCTTCTTATCTACCTGAACTGTAACAGGGTTTCTGTCTAGTTGTTTTATAGTTTCGTAATAAGTATTTTCTAAATTTGGATATTGTTTATTACAAGCAGGGTCGTTCTCGCATTCATTAAAAACTTTCTTGAGGCTAGTCATATAATTTTCAGTATTATGGTTGTAATACTGAGAAATATCTGAAATCGAAGAATCGAGAATCAATGTCTTAATATCTTCCGGAAAATTATTTGCATACACCTGAGCAGTATAAGTGCCATAAGAAACGCCATAAACGTTCCAGTTTTTATACTTTAATGCTTTTTTTAGAGCATTTAGATCTTTTGCTATAGATTTACTATTATATGCATTTAAATCAATTTCTCTGTTTAATAAATCTTGTCTGCAGGATATTGCTTCAATAGTCTTTTGTTGCTCGTCTTGGGACTTGTCCTGATTTTTTGCTAATATTTCTAAGAATTTCTTTCCTAAATCAGGACAAAATTTTGGTAAAGAATTACCAGTGCCTCTAACATCCACTAAAACAACATCACTATTTTTTCTTAAAGGGTGTTTCAACCAGCTCCAAATTCCTTCAATCCCTCCTGCTCCTGGTCCGCCTTCTACGTAAAACACAGGGTTTAAATTGCTATTTGCTGATGTATGTTTCAAAATCGCAACTGCAATTTTAATTTTTTTACCTAAAGGCTTGTCCCAATTTTCGGGTACATTTAAGTATGCCCACTCTATATTTTCCTGATTAATGGCTTTTTCTTTCGGAAAAAAAGAACTAGTTTTTTCTAATTTTATAGTATTCGCCTGAGAAAACGAAAAAGTTGGCATTAAAGTTAACAGCAAGAATAATCTAAATAGATTTTTCATTTTTAATTTTTATTAATTATTGGTGTTATATTTTTCTTCTTTCAAATAAATATCATCTATATCTCTTTTTAAAGAGACATAACATTTATACTTTTTATCAATTTTTATTTCTTTTAGATTAAATATCTCACCATTGATTTTGGTTGTATTATTAAATATTTCAAATGATTTAAGCGGAATTGTCAGTCCATGTCCATGGGCTTTTATAACGGCCTCTTTTTGAGTCCAATATTCAAAAAAAGCTTCTTTATGATTACTTTCTATAATAGTGTTCCATTCATTTTCAGTCATTTGAAATTTAAAATCATCTATCTCAATATCTGACATCAGTTCTATATCGATACCAACTTCATGTTCCTTACTCAAGATGCAAATGGCGATTTCTCCTGAATGCGAGATATTAAATCGCACTAAATCATTATCAAAGTATGGTTTGCTATATTTAGTGTGCTTTATTACCTTATCATAAGGGTTATAAGTACTAATTTTTTCAATTCCATTAAACAATAATATTCGACCTAAAAGAGATAATTGCGCATCTTGCCACCTCCTATAGCTTTTAATTTTTGCTTGAAAATCGCTTGAAAACTTTGGCAAATAGTTTTTCATTAAGTTTTCGTGATTTTCTTCACACAAGTAGGAATAATAGATATAAATCAAAGTTATTTATGTTTGTTTTTAGAAATTAAAATCAAAATCTAATACTGCATTCTTTTCAAATTCTAATTTATCATCTACTAAATCCAAACTCAATGATGGATTTTCTAGCAATGAGTTTAAAATTTTGCAATATTTTAATGCTATAATTTGTATAGTACTGGCCTCAAATAAATCGCAATTGTAATCTATAATACCTGTTAGCTTATTATTATTTTCAAAAAGGTTAAACACAATAGGCATTCTGCTGTATTTATTTTCAACAGGATAAGAAGTTAATTTAAGCCCATCAAATGTATCAATAGTGTCAAATGAAAAATCCGGATTCTGATATACTAACAATAAATCAAAAAAAGATTGAGAAAATTTTTCGAACGGAAAATCCTGATACTCGTTTATTTCTAATAGATTGCTTTGAATATTTCCCAAAATAGCAGCAAAACTTTGGTTTGAATCGATGTGAGTTCTTAAAACAATCGTTTTAACAAACATTCCTATTTGATTGTTTAACTCTGAAATGTTTCTGCCAGAATCTACAGTTGCTATACTAATATCACTATGATTAGAAATTTTATAAATTAAAACATTCAGAGTCGCTGCTAAAAGAGTATAGAAAGTAACTTGTTCTTTTAGAGCTAACTCTTTCAAGCCAAACGTAATTTCAGGTGTTATTTCAAACATCAATTTATTTCCATTCTGACTTTTGCTCCCAATGTTAAAATCTCTGCGAAAGGAATCTTTAGGCTGATAATTTTCAAGATAATTTTTCCAGAAAAACGCATTCTTTTCGATGTTTTCTTGAACTGTTTTATTATACCACTCTGAATAATCTTTAAATTGAAATTCTAAATTATTTTCTTTTATTCCAACTTGAGAAGTGTTTTCATTATAGTATTTAATGATTTTTTTAGTTAAAATTTCTAATGATAAACCATCCATTATTATATGATGTGTTGAAAAAAGCAGTATAAATTGACTTGTTGCTAATTCAATAAGATGAACTCTCATTAATAAATCATGCTCTAAATCAAATTCTTTATTAAGCAATTGATTAACGGTATCATTTACATCTGTACTTTTTAATTTATCGGTAGAAATTTCAATCTTTATGTTGTTATATGAATTAACTTTTTGATAAGGTTTACCGTCTATTTCAATAAAATTTGTTCTTAAAATTTCATGTTCATCAATTATTTTATTTATTGATTCTGCAATTTTATCTACATTTATGGAGCCTTCTATAGCATATCCAGCTGACATATTATAAGCTATCGAACTATGTTTTTGCTGAGATGTTACCCAAATGTTATATTGTGATGGCGTTACATTATAAAAATCCTTAGGTTCTGATATTGTCAAATTAATTGATTTGCCTGGCCTCAATGTTTGTATATATCTGGCTAACAATTCGATGGTTGGATAATCGAAAATATTTTTTATAGTAATGTTAAATGAAAGATTTTTTGCAATTAATCCCATCAATTTAACAGCGTTTAAAGAATGTCCACCAAGCGCAAAGAAATTATCATTTACACTTATGGGATTTGTACTATTTAAAACAATTGCCCAAAAATCTGATAGTTTATTTTCTAGTTCAGAAACAGGCGCTTTAAAAGCATTATAATCTTTATTTTGCTGAATACTTCTTTGTGATAAAGATTTTCTGTCTATTTTCTGATTTGGAGTAAGTGGAAATTCATCTAAAAAAATGATTGCATTTGGAATCATATAGTAAGGAAGATTGCTCTTTAAGATCTCAAAAATTCTTTCTTTCTCAACCTCGTCACTTTTTAAAATATAAGCTACTAAAAAAGCTTCGTACTGATTTTCTTTTTTTGCAATTACAACCGATCCCTTAATCCCTATTATTTGATTTAATTGTGCCTCTATATCGCCCAGCTCAATTCTATATCCTCTAATTTTGACCTGATTGTCATTTCTTCCTAAAAACTCAATTTCTCCATCATCATTCCATTTACCCACATCTCCAGTTTCATAAAGCAAACTAGTATTATCAAACGGATTTTTTATAAATTTTTCCTGTGTTAATTTTTCATTTTTATAATATCCTCTTGCTAAACCATCTCCTGCAATATAAATTGCCCCAGATGTTCCAATTGGTTTGAGGTTTAAAAATGAATCTAGCAGGTAAAATTGTGTATTATTTATTGGCTTTCCAATATTAGAAGCGTCTTCTGGGCATTCTATTTTTTTTATACTTGACCAGATGGTGGTTTCCGTTGGTCCATACATGTTCCATACCTCTAAACTATTATTGATTAATTTTTCAGCCAATGCTTCGCTTAATAAATCACCTCCACACAATACTTTTAACTCTTTATTTCCCTGCCAATCTGCATTAAACAACATTTGATAAAAACTTGGTGTTGCCTGAATTAAAGTAGGTCTTATCTTTTCTATTTTTTGGATAGTAAAATTTGGATCTGATAAAATATCCTGACTTGCAATATACAGAGTAGCTCCTGATATTAAAGGAGTAAAAAATTCTAAAATTGAAATATCAAAAGAATAAGTAGTAACAGAAAATAATATATCATTTAAACTTACTCCAGGCTTTTGTTGAATGCTTATCAAAAAATTAAGCAAAGACTGATGGGCAATTTCTACTCCTTTCGGATTTCCTGTTGAACCAGATGTATAAATTATATAAGCTGTCTCTTTTGATGAAATTATTGAAGATCGATTTCCATCGAATGCATGTATTGCTTCTAAAATATTTTCTAATGACAATATTTCTACATCTCCAACTTCAGCTAAATCATATCCATTTTCATTAATAAGCACTTTACTTTGGCTATTATCAACAATGTAGCATAATCGCTCTTTTGGAAAATTTGGATCTAATGGAATATAGGATCGGCCTGCTTTAAATATTCCTAGTAAAATAGCAACCAAATTAGCAGATCTGCTTAATAGAACTGCAATTGGCGATTTATCCTCTTCTCCAAAAGTGGCAATAATATATTCTGCTATTTTATTGGATAGTTGGTTAAGCTCTGAATATGAAAAAGATCTATAATCATCCTTTATGGCTATTTTTTCTGGTGTTGTTAATACTTGTAGCTCGAATAAATCTATTACTGTCTTGTCTCTTGGATAATCAGCTTGTGTATTGTTAAATTCTTTTATTAATTGACGCTCTTCATCTTTAGTTAAAAATTCAAGTTCTTTCAGCTTTTTATCTGGAGAAGTTAATATGGAATTAATTAAATTTTCAAAATGATTGACAACATCTGTTATTCTTAAATCATCGAAATAATTAAGATTGTAATCAAAGTCAACTTTTACGTCCTCTAAATCATCAAACTCTCTTATATATATAGCCAAAGCTACTCGTTCTGCCTGATGACTTAACGGAATAACTTTCGTTTGCGTATTTTGAAAATTAGTAGCATAATTTTGCTTTTCATAAGAAAGTGTAATATTAAATAATCTTTCTTTTTCATTAAAAATCTGCAGTTCCTGAATTAGTTTGCCTAAAGAAAATCTTTGATGGCGATAATCATGTCGTAATTGATTTTTTATTGCAATGATCAAATCTTCAATAGAAGCTTCAAAATCCAAAGCAATTCTTAAAGGAGAAATTCCCATAAAGAGCCCCACCGTTTTCTTATACTTTGATTTACTTCTATTTAAAACAGGCAAACCTATTGCAAAATCATTATTCTCATGTTTCCTTCCAAAATAAATGTATAAAAATGCTAGAATTAAATTAAAAGTGGAGCATTTATATTCTGAAGCTAATTTATTTAACTGATTATATACCTCTCTTTTTATAATTAATTCTTTGCGACTGCTTTTATTTATTTTTATCGCATCATTTATTTTATCAAAAATGTTTTCAGGCAAAGACTTAAACTTTTGTACCCAATATTTTTTATCTTCTAAAAATGATTCGGAATTTTGATACATCTCATCATCTTCTACAAAACACTGGTAACTGAAAGGGTACAATGTTTTAACCTCTCCAAATTCAAAAATCTCATTATAATTTTGAACTAATCTCTGGAACATCAGAGAAGTTCCCCATCCATCGGTTATAATATGATGATAAACAGAAAATAAATAATGAAAATCATCTGTTACTTTAACTATAGTAAAAATATGCAAGAGATTTTTATCAAATAAATCAAAAGGTTTCATAAACTCCTTTTGCATATAAGATGTGGCTTTATTATATGCGTTCTCGTCCTTAGAAAAATCAACGAATCCTAATCTCGAAGTATTTGTTTCTACTATTTTTGCAGTTACATTTTCCTGATTTTTTACCAGCGTAATTCTATAAGCATCATGCTGATTAATAAGTTCTATATATGCTTTATTTAATATTTCAACATCTATTTGTCCTTTGATTTCAATCTTTGCTCCAATATTATAGATGGGTTCATTAGGATGTAATAGCTGGTCAAAATATATATCTTGTTGTGGTAAAGTAAATTTCATATTAAAAAAAGATTCGCTATGCTTATTTATTTGTTGCTCTTTTAAGTATGGATTTTACCATAAACTTTCTGTATTTAAAAGCTCATTCTCCATTTTAAAATCTTTTACAATCTGACCATAATCAAATTTAATTATTCTGTCAACGTGCTTAAAGTAAGCATCATCGTGCGTAACCGCTATAATTGTTTTCCCTTCTTCTTTTAATTTGGGAATCAGAACTTCATAAAAATATTTTCTAAAGTGTGGATCCTGATCTGCAGCCCATTCATCTAAAACCAAAATCGGCTTGTTTTCCAGAAGAGCAAATATCATTGACATTCTCTTGCTTTGTCCTTTAGAAAAAGGTCGTCTTGCAGATTCTTCTTTATCATCAACAATGACTTTGTCTAATTTCATCACCTTTAATAACTCCTGATAGTCCTGATTTTGTTCTAGTAAATAATCATCGTAATTATGTGAAAATATATGATTGTCTGTAAAAACTGCCGATATTAAATTTTGAACCGTATCATACTGATTAACAGTTTGGTCATTCAAAATTATTTCTCCCTGAGATGGCTTATACAAACCTGTCAAAATATTAATGAATGTACTTTTACCGCTTCCATTTCCTCCAATTACAAATATTGTTTCTCCTTTTTGTATTGAAATATTTATTGGTCCCGCTGCAAAAGTCTTTTCGTTAGAATCGTTTTCATAATTGAATCTGACATTACTAAATTCTAAAGTATTAAATGCTTGGGGAGCTAAATTCTGGGCCGAACTAAAAACTTCAGCAGTATCAAAATCTTTGATAAATTTTCTAATTCTAGTATTAGCAACCGTTAACCTGGTGTAAATATTTTGCATATTTATTAAGTTATTGATTGGCCCCGAAATAAACAATAAGATGACTACATAAGAAATAACATCTTCTCTTTTTAGTATTCCAATTTCTGGCAGTAAAAAAAGTATTGCTCCAATAACCAAATATAATCCGTACTGGCTTATTAAATTAATGGATAAAAACACGTAGTTTATATTAAAGTCTAGTTCTTTTGCATTTTCTCTATTTGGAGATAAATGATTATTCATCAAATTTTGCCTCCTATTAGCACTTAACTTAAATCCTTTAAATCCTTTTATTACATCATCAACGTATTTATAATAATGCTCGTTGTACTTTCTAAGATTTTTTACTTTTTGAGACATTGTACTGATTACAAAAAAGTAGATAACGGCTATTAAAGTAATTAAAGCAATAACAACTAAGGCTCCAGAGACAGATAACGTAAATAAATACATAAGACAAAGTAGCAGCATCAACAAAGAATTAATAGAATGCGTTACTACTTCAGGAAAAGAGGAAAATATTCGTAAATCTTCAATTGCAGTATAGAATCGTTGAGAGCCTAATTTCTCTATTGTAATCAATGGTGTCTTTAAGATTTTATCGAATATTTTTTTTTCGTTTTCATATAATATTTCAAAAGAGTATTTATTAATTTTCTTTTGAAATATTATATTAAGCAAATATGTATATATAACTATTGAAGCAAAAACGATTCCCATGTAATCTTTTAAGAAATCCTCTTTTCCTGAAATTACATTGTTCATGATGTAAATTATTCCAAAGCTCAAAATGGTGTTGGGAACAGAATACAAAACAAGATAAATGGCATTTTTAATTGAAACTTTAACCATTTAATGAACAAATTATTTTTTTAAACTTTTCAACAAGTGATAAGTTATAATCTGAAAGCCATGTTTATTCCAGAAAGAAACTGCCTCTGTATTTAAACAAGAAACCTGCAATTCAATGACTTCAACATTCAAATTTTCAAACCACAAATTTGCTTGATTAATTAATTTTGACCCGACACCATAGCCTCTATACTCTTCATTTACAATTGTTTCATGAATATACCCTCTATTTTTAACAATGAATCTTTGATTGATAGTACAACTTAAAATCATCATTCCAACAATCTTAGTGTTAAAAACGCAAATAAGAATTTCAGAATTTGCATTTTCAATTTTATCAAGCAAAACATTTTTAGTTAAAATAAAATGATTATCATCAATTTTAAAATTATTATTAAAATTTTCATGATAGAAATACAATTCCTCAATCAAAAGAATCAGTTCATCACAATCAGCAGTTTCAGCAGTTCTAATTACCATAAATAAACGATTTTATATATTCTTAAATAAATTTCTTATACATCCGAAGTAATTTCTGAGGACATTTTTTTCATTAAATATATTTTCATCTAATCCTATTTCAATATTTTCATTGGTAGATGATTTTTCCCATGTACAAAAAATTCTATCCCATAAAGGAGTAATTGTTCCAAAATTTTTATTGAAATGCTTCTCATTAATTGAATGATGAATTTTATGCGTAATTGGTGAAATAAAAATCCACTCACCAATAAATCCAAAAGTCCATGGTATATTAGAATGTTGAATATGACCTAACCAGCTTGTTAAAATGAAGAAAAAAACATAACTTTCCAAAGGTACACCAATTAAAAAAATAGGAATTGAAAAAAGAATGCTATTTATTGCTATCTCCATAGGATGTAATCTTGCAGTGGTCATTACAGTCATTTCAGTAGCAGAATGATGAAACTTATGCAACTCCCAAAGTGGTGCAAAGAAATGCAGTCCCCTATGAGTCCAATATAAAATAAAATCTAATATTAGTATAAACACAACATTTTGCAAAAAAATATTAGGTATGTATATTTCTAATAAATTGACTTTAGCAACGCCTAAATATTCTGGAATAACTAAACTTAAGCCAAATGAAAAAAAAACAGCTAATAATTGTATGAAGTTAGTTAATTTAAAAATATAGCTAAAAAAGTCATTCTTAAGACTATCCGATTCAAAGGAGACTAGTTTCCTTAAAGAAGAATACTTCCACCCAATTACTACTATTTCTAAAAAAAAACAAAAAAGGACAACAGATAAAAATATTAGAAATCTTTCGATGGAAAATATCCCCCGAAAAAAGGAATTTAAATTATTTAGCATAATATTACTTTTATTAAAAAAGTCCAAAAAACATGTTTAGAAAAAACCTGTTTTTTGGGACAATTTATATTTTACTTCTATAGACTATAAACATTCAAGGATTCTTTTAGAGGTAGTAAAGTCTCATCAAAAAGGAATTTTACCTTTTCCTTCCCTTGATTCAATACCTCGATGATTTGTTCATTTGTCATCTTATTATCTCTAAAAGGTCGTAGTTCTGCCAATAAAATATCTAAAAACTCTTTACGGTCATTTTCAGTGAAATCCCTACCTGCAAGTTCTAAAGATTTAGCCTCCATATGAAGAGATTCGTACCAATCAATAAAAACCCTTTTATCTTTTATTGAATTTATTTTATCAGTAATACTTTCGACGCTTTCTGATAAAAACACGCAATTTTTTTGAATCATATATTTATTATCTATACCATTTATGTATCCCACTTTTGAAGGCACATATTTCGGTAAATCTATATCTAAACCGGTTCTATTTTTAATTTTTTCTATAATTTCCTCCATAATGTAGATGTATCCAATAATTTCCTCTCCACCTTGAAAGTATTTCGCACCCATACTAAGAGTCATTGCTGCAATTCCAATTTGTGGGTAAAGCCATTCTGTAACCGTTGGATGAAATCCTAGTCCCAATTCTTTTCTTTGGTATGATTTTAATGATCCAAGAAATGAATTTTCATATAAATGATTACAATAATCCATATCAACTACGGAACCATAGTATAACATATGTTCTACAAAGTAATTGCTTATCTGGGAAGTTAAAACAATACTATGCTTACTAACGTCAAATCCTGAATTAATAAAGTCCTGAACCACATAAAAAGTTCTGTTTCTAATAAATTCTCTTTCGTGCGGATACATAAAATGAGCTAATAGGTCATCTAATACAACAATTGTTTCATAATCATCCTGGCATTCCACCAACGATTTCATAGCTCCAAAATAATGACCTAGATGTCTAGGTCCAGTAACCGGATTATGGGCACTAATTAATATCTCTTTTTTCATTATTATTTTTTAATTTTACTTTTAAAAATTTGATTAATAAAAACCCTACCAAGGGATGAAACTGTTTTCAATAAGATTAGACAACCTACGAATCGGAATCATCTTCATTGATAGGGTTTAAATAAATAAGTATTATTGAGCTTTTAAAACACTAATTAAATATTATTATTCGCAATCTTGTTTGATATCGCTATCATGAATGATAATATTCTCATCGATCATATTCATCATTCTTAATTTATCCCTTGTTATTTCTAACGGCGTACTTAACATTGGTTTTACATTTTCAAATGTAGGTGTCCCTTTAAGATCAATTTTTTCTTTTGAAATTTTTGATTCTACTGATTTTGATTGTACTGATTTTGTTTTCATAATTAAATTTTTAAATTAAACATTATATATTTTCACTCAATAATACTCTTATATCTGTCGTCTTGCCGAAAAAGTTTTCTTGGGATTCATTACTTCTCCAAGAATTCATTTTATCAGACCGCTGCCATATCTCAATCAAAGATTTTTCCAAAATACTGCCAGCATTCCACTCTTTTTCATTTTCCACGTCAACTCTCTTAAGTTTTACCGAAACATAACAAAAACCTTGAGGAGTGATCCTCATCAATCTTTCTCCTGTTCTTGTTAAGAAACTTTGATCATCTAACATAGTTTCAAATTCCTCTTCTTTGATATCGTTTGTAATTTCATTCCAAGCCGAATCTGCAGGTTTAATTATTTTATTCCTAACTAAATCTCTCAATTGTAAATTTGCTCTGTACAAATCGTCATTGGATGGCAGATCATCCGTCAATCCTATACCTCGGCCAGCGATATAAAGAGGAGCAAAACTATATCCCAACGGAGAAAATGGAGAAATCAATTTCCCAATATCGTAGATTTCATTGACATTATACTTGGTTAAAACAGTACCAACAATGAATGGGACTTTATATTTCTGCATCAACTCTAAACCTTTCATAACTTTTGAAAAATTTCCTTTGCCTCTGTATTTTTCACAACTTTCCGCATTAACACCATCTAATGTAGTTTGCAGATAAACAAAATTTTTCAATTTGCTAAGCTGTTCAAAATCTGATTCATCAGTTACTGTTAAATCAGAGCCAATAGAAACCATTAAGCCAAGATCATCCGCGTATTTTACCATTTGATGCAAATCATCTTTTCTTGTAAATGGATCACCGCCTGTAAATCTTACATAGAAAACACCAGATCGAACAATGTCGTCTAAAATTCGCTTCCAATCACTTGCTTGTAATTCTAAGTTAATATCAACAAAAGGACTACTAAAATATGAACAATAAGTACATTGCCTTCCACATTTATTTGTACTTTCAATTTCTACACCTAAAGGCGTATAGAAATAATCCTTAGAAAACATATCTTCTTGAATTTCGTCAAAATAAAATATAGCTTCCGAAACAACATCAGAATTTTCTTCTCTACAAATATCCCTTTTTGAGAGATAGTTTATAAATTCTTCTATTTCTATCCAAGAAGATTTTGAAATATCAAAATTGTTATTGATTTCATTAAAAACTTGCTCGATTGTTTTTGGTTTCTTTAATGATTTTATGATTTCATAACCAAATTTATTAAAGAACCTAACTGCCCTTCTTTGGTTAATTAGTACGATACAGCCAAACTGCTCTTTTCTTATTTTTAATTCAGAGTTTAAAACAAATTTTTTCATTTTATTAGTTTATAGATTTAGATTATAATTAGTTAGTTAAAGATTTATATCATATAAAAGTGCATCATAAACTTGATCACACTTCACTATTTCTTTTGACAATACACATTTAAAAGTGAACCCGTTTTTTATTAATACATTGATTGAACCAATATTATCTGCAAAAACTCTCCCATAAATTCTATTTAAACTATATTCCTTCTGAATAGTGACTAAATATTTTTTAAGGCAATAAGTCATAATTCCTTTATTCCAAAAATCTTCCGCAAGCCAAAAGCCAATTTCTCCAGTCTTCTTATAGATATCTTTTTGAATATTAATTCCAATACCTCCAATAACTTCACCATTGTATTCAATAATTTGTTGAGTGTATTTCGGTAAAATCTGGCAGAATAAAAACCAGTTCTCAGCATCAATTACAGTATAAGGATTTGGAAAAGAATCTGCTAGAAATTTGCTTACCTTAATATTATCTGCATTTTTTCTTAAAGAAACTAAATCTCTTTCCTCAATAGTTCTTAAATTAATTTGTTGGTTATCCATATTATTGTATATTAAAAAAATTGTCCTTCAAAAAAATAATGCTCTGTTCTAATTTTTCTGATATATTCTCTTTTGATTTGTTCAAAATTTCATTTATATGATTGATTGAAATTTTATTGTCTCTAAAGATTTTCAATTTATCTACTAAAATTTCTTTAAGAAGTAATTTTTCATATGCATAATCATCGTTTTCTTCCAATCTTTTAGAAATATCAAAATATTCTAATGCTTTAAACCAGTCAATTAAGACTTTCTTATCAGTAATGCTATCAATTTTAGCACTTATATCTTCTACTTCTTCCGCTAAAAAAATACTGTTATGCTGAAACATATATGTCCCATCTAAACCTAATAAATGCGGACTGGAAGAAGGCTCATACTCTGGAGAAAAATTATATTTATTAATTTTATTTCTAATTTGTGCGGATATATGTTTCATTATGTAGGTATATCCCATAATTTCTTCACCGCCTTGAAATAGCTCAACCTCGAGCCCCAAAGAAAGAGCCGGCATACCTAATTGTGGGTATAAAATTTCAAATATAGATGGGTAAAGTGATAATCCTAATTCCTCTCTTTGGTATGATTTCAATCCTCCTAGAAATGAATTATCGTATAAATATCTACAATGTTTATAATCAACAAAATTTCCGTAAATATGAATTAACTCAACCAATTGATTTAAAATCTGGGATGTTAATATGATGTCATTCTTCTGATAATCAAATCCCGAATTAATAAAGTCCTGAATTACAAAATATGATCTGTTTTTTATAGAACTCGCTTCCTTAGGGTTCATAAAAAGTGCCATTACATCATCAATAATGACGATAGATTTATATTTATATTGATTTTTAACTAAATCTGCCATTGATCCAAAATAGTGTCCCAAATTCCTTGGTCCAAATATTGGATTTTGCACACAAATCTGTGTCGGTTTTATGTCTACCATCTTATGAGTTTAAAAAATTAAAAGTTTCCCTGATTATTTCCGCGGTTAGAATACAATTATTAGATTTAATCCTATTTTCATCAATCAATTTTGGTATTATGGTCATTTGGATTTCTTCATACTTAGAATTATAACCTTGTGTTTTCATTGAATCTGCTTCTTTAGAATAAACTCTAATCAACTTATTATTTTTTATATATTTTATCCGATTATTCTTAACAACTTCAATGTCGTCAGTAATACTTTTTTTTCTAAGATTAACACTATTGATATCTATAGATTTGATTTCACTGCTTATTGGAAAATTACTTAAAAGAGGATCGTTGTTAAATTCTTCATATAATTCAATTTGATTATTTAATTTCAATAATTCATCACTAAAAAATTCTGAATTTATTTTTAATCTAGAGCATGCTAAATCAAGTAAATCAAGAGCTTTATCCGGAAAAAATTTAGTTTTGTCACTTTTAGATAGCAAAACCGCTTCTAATATCCCTTCGTCTTCTATTTGAATATCATGAAAAAATTCGTATTTGCTCTTTAATTTTTTAATCATTAAATAACATATATAGTCATCTGGTTCTTCAATTAAAATTTTCTGAAATCTTCGATCCAATGCTTTATCATGCTGCAAGAATTTCTCATATTCTTCATTTGTAGTTGCCCCTATCAATTGAAAATCACCTCTAGAAAGTGCAGGTTTTAGCATATTTGCTAAATCTAGTCCTCCTTCGGATGAACCAGCTTTAGAAACTGTGTGTATTTCATCAATAAATAATATTATTTTTTCTGAATTCTTATAGACCTCATTTAAAATTATTTTTACCTTTTCTTCGAATTCACCTCTGTAACTTGTCCCGGCAACCAAATCACTAATTCTTAATCCGTAAATCGTTTTATTTTTTAATTCTTTTGGAACTTGTCCATTATTAATCATTGATGCCAAATTTTCTATTAATGCAGTTTTCCCTACACCAGGCTTTCCCAATAAAAGAGGATTATTTTTAAAACGCCTGCTTAAGATTTCCATGAGCTTTCTTATCTCCAGATCTCTGTAAAATATCGGGTCATACTTGTCGTTAAAAGCCTTTTTATTAAAATTAGTTCCGAATTCTTCTAAAACTTCTGATTCAAAAATCATTATTATGTAATTTAAATTAGTTCAAAATTTTACCCATTATGGAGTCAAAAACTTCAGCAATAGAAGAAATTTGATTATTTGAAAAATATGTTTTGTTAAAAATAAAATTAAACTGAAGGTTATTGGCGGTCTTAATCGGCTGTAATAAGATATAGTAACACCCAAAATTTTGGTCAACGGAGTAAATTTCAAAATTTAATTTGCCTTCGAATGAATTTAAATCTTCACTATCAATATAGTTATACTTAAATTTTCTTAATATTTCATGTCCATATTTATTTAATCCAAGTTCATTGAAAATTTTGTTACTGTGGTAATCACTATGTGATAGACATTCTACTAATTTAATTTGCACTTCGTTAATTATTTCGAGATAATTATCAGTATCAATATTGAGTCGTAAAAAAAGTGAATTTGTAAATAGGCCTATTTCGTTACAAATCTCTCCACTTTCACGATTGGAAACTGTACAATCGATTAATACATCTCTATCTAATGACAGTTCTTTAATTACTAAGTAATAAATAGTTAGAAAGAAATTATTAAGTGTGAAATTATTATTCTTGCAAAATGCCTTGATTTTTTCACTTTGATCTTTTAAAGATTTAACTTTAAAAACCATTGTATTTGTATAATCAAATGGAACCTTGCCTTTAATCTCTTCTCTTGAAATAAAAGCTGAAAAATTATATTCCTCATTAAATGTTTTTTCCCAGTAATTTTTATCTACGACATACTTGGATGTTTTTTCATAAAACTGCATGGCAGCAGTATATTCATGGAATTGCATCTTTACCGTGGTTGATTTATCAAAATAGTAGAAATTAAATAAATCTTTTAAAAATATATTAATCGATGCTCCATCAAAAATAATATGATTCACAATGAAAAATAAAATATAAGATGTTTTATTAAATTTCACAGCCCAGGCAGATAGTAAAAAATCCTTGCCAAACAGGTCTATTTTTTTTAAAAGTTCATTCTTACAAAATTCATCGGCTTCACAGAACTGATCAAACTCCCGGTAATTAATACTTATATTTTTCTTATCATTTGAAAAACTTTGATATAAATAATTATTTTCGACTAAAAATTGAGTTTTTAGAATCGTATGCTTCTCAATTACATCATTTAACGCAATTTCAAGTTTATCAAGATTGATTATTTCATTGGTTATTAAACCAAAATTAATATTTGAATTAGAACCATTAGCTATTAAAAATTTATAAACCTCATTTTGGAGATAAGAACATTTTGTTTTAAAATCATAACGTGAGCTATTACCTATACTTTTTAAATACCTAAATATTTGATTTTTATTCGTATCCAGAAAGCCTTTTAAATTATCGTCAATTAAATTTATATCTCTTCGTACTATCAATTTATTTTCAAAACAGTAAATGTTAACATTTTTAAATTTGAGAAAAGACAAAAAGTTAAACACTTCATTTTCATTAATTTCATCTAAATAAATCAAAATATCATCACATAAAACTTCAAGAAATTCATTCTCTTTTTCTTTTTGATCATTTATTATGTTAGATATGCTAAATATATTAGGGTAAACATAAAATTCTTTGTATGAAATATCTACTTCATAAAAACTTCTAATCTTTCCTAAAATTTTACCAACAAATAAGCTATGTCCACCTAATTCAAAAAAATTATCCTTAATCCCCACATTTTTTATTCCTAATACTTCTTGCCATATTTTCACAAGAGTCTTTTCAATTTCATTTCCTGGAGGCGCATAGCCAGCTTCGGAAATTGGTGCAATGCCTTTAGGGCTTGGCAAAGACTGCCTATCTATTTTTCCATTTGGCGTCAATGGCATGGAATCCAACTGAATAAAATGGGCAGGTATCATGTAATGGGGCAGAAAATGTCTCAGTTCAGATCTAATATGCGAAACATTAACTTTCTCACGGCTTACAAGATAAGCTACTAATATTTTGTCTCCTTTGGAATCCGATTTTACTGCAGCAGTCACTGAATCTAAAGAAGAGATCTTCAATAAGCCGTTCTCTATATCCTCTAATTCAACTCTATAGCCTCGTATCTTGATTTGGCTATCATTTCTTCCCAGAAACTCTATTTCTCCCTGTGAATTCCATTTTCCAACATCTCCAGTTCTATATAATAAGCCTCCACTTTCAAAAGGATTTTGAATAAAACGCTCTTTACTAAGCATTTCATTTCTATAATACCCTATTGCAAGACCATCACCTCCTATATAAATCTCTCCTATTGTTCCTATTGGCTTTGGCTGTAAAAACATATCCAAAACAAATAGACTTGTATTGCTTATTGGCTTGCCTATGATTGATGCGTCTTTCGGAGTTTGCAGTTTCTTTATACTTGACCAAATAGTGGTTTCTGTCGGTCCATACATATTCCAGACCTCCCCGCAATGAGGAATTAGTTTGCCTGCTAATGCTTCATGCAATGAGTCCCCTCCACATAATATTTTTAATCCTTTACTTCCTAGCCAATTAGAGTCAAAGAGCATCTGATAAAAACTTGGAGTTGCCTGCATTATAGTCGGCTGCACCTCATTTATATTTTCTATAAGCAGATTAGCTTCAGATAAAACATTATGGTTAGCTATATATACAGCAGCTCCGCAAATTAAAGGAGCAAAAAACTCCAAAATTGAAATATCGAATGAATAAGTTGTTACCGAAAACAAAATATCGCTTGCACTTATGCCTGGCTGCTTCTGCATGCTGGTTAGAAAATTAAGCAATGACCTATGCCCAATTTCAACTCCTTTTGGATTACCTGTCGAACCTGATGTATAAATTATATAAGCTGTAGCTTCTGGTAAAACTCTCGTTTCTAGATCCCCTTTTAAGCCCTTGATTTTCTCTAAAATATGTTCTAACGATAGAATAATTGCTCCATCTCCATTCTGCACTTTATAGTCTTTTTCACTTATAAGAACTTTGGTTCCGCTACTTCCGACAATATAATTTAAACGTTCTTTTGGAAAATTGGGATCTAACGGAATATATGATCTTCCACACTTCAATATCCCTAACAAGAGAGCCAACATATCTGCTGAACGATCCAGTAAAACAGCAATAGGTGATCTATCTTGTTCCCCAAAAGCATCGATAAGATATAATGCTATTTGACTGGAAGTTTTATCAAGTTCAGAATAAGAAAACGTTTTACGGCTATCACTTAATGCAATTTTCTCAGGCGTTTTATAAACTTGGTCGGCAAATAAATCCAATATTGTTTTATCTTTTGGATAATCAGCTTGTGTGTCATTAAATTCTACTAATAGCTGATTCAGTTCCTTATCTGATAAAAATTTTAATGAACATATTGCCAGCTTAGGTTCTGAGATAATGCTTTGCAGTAGAACTTCAAGATGATTTATAATATTTTCTGCAAACTCCTCGGTATAAAGAGCAGTATTATAAACAAGCATTAATTTAATGCCCTGAGATGTTTCTTCAAAAATAAATTCAATATCAAATTTACTAATGGCATTTTGCTGGGTTTCATATTCCTTAATTGTAATATCTCCCGACTGCTCCAGATTTACTTTAAGATTATCGGTGTTTTGAAAAGTAACCATTACATCAAATAACGGGTTACGGCTCATGTCTCTTTTCAGCGATAAATGATCAACTAATTCATCAAAAGGATACATTTGATGCTCAAATGCTGATAGAGTAACTTCTTTTATATTTTCTAAAAGCTTTTCGAAACTATCAAGACCATCAAACTGTGTTCGTAATGCTAAAGTATTGACGTAAAACCCTATTTGATTTTGCAAATCAACGTCTTCCCTCCCTGCTATCGGGCTTCCAATTATGATGTCATTTTGGTCTGTATATCTATAAAGCAATACTTTTACGGCAGCTAATAGCCCCATAAATAAAGTTGATCCTTGTGACTGGCAAAAATCACTAAACGGTTTTGCAATACTCTCTTCATATACCTTATCCAAAGAACTTCCTGCGTAAGTTTTTATCGCTGGCCTTGTTTGATAAGTCGGCAAATCTAAAACTGGAAGATTCCCATTAAACTGGTTCATCCAATAAATTTCATGCTCTTTTATTGCATCACTTTTTAATTGATCTTGTTGCCATGCAGCATAATCCTTGTATTGAAGTTTTAATTCTGGCAATACCAATTGGCTTTCTGTTGAATAAGCATCATATAAAGCAAATAACTCATTTTTCATTATATCAACTGACCATCCATCACTTACAATATGATGCATAACGCAAATAAAAACATATTTGTTCAAGGATTTTCTTATTACTTTAGCACGTAATAAACTACTTGACGACAAGTCAAAAATATATTTTACTTCTCTCTCGATAACTGCATTTATTAACTCTTGAGAAAATTCTTCTGTACTTACATCTTCATAATCAAGATTAAATTTAGTAATGTTAAAATCTAAAACCTTCTGTCTAATATCGCCATTTTCTTCTACAAATAATGTTCTTAAAGATTCATGACGTTCAATGAGGCTTAAAAATGCTTTTTCTAAAGAAGGAATTGACAGACTTCCGTTTATTTCAAAAATACTTGACATGTTATAGGCAATATTCCCTCCTTCAAATTGGCTTAAAAGCCATAATCTGCGTTGTGAAGAAGACAAAGCATAACTCTCTTGCTCTGAAATTTTGGGAATTCTATAATAGAATTTCTTTTTTGTTTTATTCAAGAAAATAAGTTCAATTAATTCATTTTTATGTATTTTAATTTCATCCAATAAAGCATCAGTCATAATTCCCTTTGGACTTTGAACATTTAATTTATCATCAACTAAATCAATTATTATATTTAGATTAATTAATTTACTAAGTAGTTTCTGCATTTTTTTCCTGCATTATGTTATATCTAAATCCCAGTTCTTCTTTTCTCCTCCTCATTTCCCATCTGTCTCTGCTGTTCTTTAACAGTTTTATTCCCAAACTTATAATTTACTGACAGTTGTACTCCTCTACAATCTAAATAATATCTTGCTTCTTGATAGATTCCATTTACAGTCGAATTTGATTGTATCACTTCCGTTTTGAATAAATCATTTATTTTTAAAGAAAGCTTAAGATCCTTTTTTAACAACAAATATTGTAGGGTACTCGATAAAGAGCTAATAGCTCTGTTTTTTTCAATTCCATCAACAGAAGGAAAATTATACCAATAATTCATATTGAAAAGTAACGTCTCACTGGGATTCAACGAAAAATCATTATTTAATGAAATTCTTGAATTGACCCCCTTTTGCTCTCTATTGGTAATAGTCAAACTAGACTTAGAGATACTGTAATTAATGTCAAAATTTATACTGCTGGTCCACCTTTTGTATCTATCATATACATAATTTTCAGAAATCCCATACCTTTGGGTATCAATGAAATTTTCATTTGTATATTTTATGTTATTTGCGTTAGGATCAGTTATCGGAATTTGATAAAACAAATTATCTTCAATACTATAATAAAACTTGCTTTCAAACTTTTTATAAGTATAAGTGAGCTCAATATTATCTATAAATGCTGGTTGCAGAAACGGATTACCTTCTATTGTCTGAAATGGATTAATATAAAATACATTTGGATTAAGCTCATTAAATCGGGGCCTTTCTATTCGTTTACTATAACTAAAACTAAATATTGAATTCTCATTTGGCACATATGATAAAAATGTTGTTGGAAACAATTTAAAGTAATTGTTTTTTGCTAACTGATTTAAATTTTCTGAAAAGGCTTTTGTTTGAATCGCTTCAGATCTTAGGCCAAGTTGCAATTCCCATTTTTTATTTATTTTTATATTTCCAGAAACATAAATAGCCTCGACATTTTCAGTATATTCAAATTTACTTTGTGATAGTGACAATTCTGAAATTGGCTGGTTAACAACACCACTGTTAAAAAAGAAAATATTGTTATTTGACCTCGAATTAGATATTTTACCGCCAAAATTTAATTTCATAAATTCAAATGGAAATTCAACATCAATTTTTCCTGATAGGTTATCTATATTTTGATTATTATTATTGATGCCTGAAAAATATTTTTCAGAAGGAGGCGTTGGAATTTCAATAACTGAAATCCCGTTATATATTCTGGAATCTTTATTATTGTAATTAAAAAAATCAAGATTCAATTCAATTTTTTTCCCTAAAGTGTCTAATTTAAATTCATTATAAAAATTCAATGATTTTATATTTGGCTTTTGTACTGTTTGCCTATCAGATTTTAAATAGCTAATAGTTTGGTCTGTCATAAAATCATTAACTGACGTATAACTATTTATTGATGCTTTAGCAATGTTATCATTAATCAAGAACTGAACTCCTGAAACCCATTTAGGCGATATTATATAATTAACGTTTACCCTCCCATTAATCCTATTATATTGAGATTTAAAAGGATTACTAGTACGCCATAAACCATCCGGAAAATATACATTGCTATTTTGCTCAACATATGTTGTCCCGTTTTTATAATTTATTATAGAAGAAACACCAACTTTATTTTTATTATAGTTCAAATTCCCTAGAAATGCACCATCATCATATTTTCTTTGAAGATATGTTATTCCCATTAGAGCATTCCAAGAATCTTTTTTTATTTTTTTTAATCTTATATTAACCATTCCGCTATTTCCTGCTGCTTCATATTTTGCAGGTGGCGTAGTAATTACTTCAATGCTCTTAATAGATTCTGACGGGATAGACTTTAAAAAATTAACTAAATCTTCTTGTGGAATTTCAATAATTTTATCGTCAATCATAATCGCTAAATTATTCTTACCAACTATTGATATTTTCTCATTTTGTATTCTGACTCCTGGAGTAACTTTTAGCGCATCTAATGCATCACCTCCTGATGCATTAATTGAATTTTCAACATTAAAAATTAATCGATCAACTTTTCTTTCGAAAAGTTTTCTTTTAGCTTCAATTGATACCTCTTCTAATTGATTAACATGATCAATGGTAATTATCCCCATATTTAAATCAGCATTTAATTCTATATTTTTTGAAAATAATATCTTTCTTTCTTTTCGAATTTCTAACCTATACCATCCCTCGTTTATTTCTAATTCGAAAATTCCTTTTTCATTTGTAAACTCATTTTTAATCACTGTAGAGTCTTTAGCTATTAATACAGCTTGTGCAAATTCAATTGGATCTTCAGCCGAGGTAATGATTTTTCCAGTAATTTTTATTTGCGCTGATAGGTTTAAGCTTAATAACATTAATAATACAAATACAATTTTCATTACAATTCATTTTTTTCTTAAAGCGTATAAGGACTTTTTTTACTATGTATCAATATTTACAGCAAAAAAAATTCGACTTCATCACTATTTTGTTTAGTATCAATATTATCTATGAGATTAATATTAGCTATCAACTCAGCCATTTCTTCTAATATTAAATTTTCGAACAAATCATTTATAGATATTTTTATGTTAAATTTTTCATATATTAAACTACTTAGTTTTATTACCGATAAGCTATGTCCACCTAATTCAAAAAAATTATCCTTAATCCCCACATTTTTTATTCCTAATACTTCTTGCCATATTTTCACAAGAGTCTTTTCAATTTCATTTCCTGGAGGCGCATAGC
>NZ_JAVFVR010000013.1 GCF_030929595.1 Flavobacterium sp. LHD-85
AATTCTGGCAATACCAATTGGCTTTCTGTTGAATAAGCATCATATAAAGCAAATAACTCATTTTTCATTATATCAACTGACCATCCATCACTTACAATATGATGCATAACGCAAATAAAAATGTAAGTATCATCAGAAGTTTTTATCAATTTTGCTCTAATTAATAAATCCAGCCCTAAATCAAAACTATGCGTGATTTCATTATAAACAATTTCATTTATTTTTTCAGTCGAACAATCTTCTTCACTTACATCTTCCAACAGTAACAGAAAGTCAATTTCAGCGATTTTTAATACATTTTGCCTAATTTCACCCGCTTCATTTTCATTAAAAACGGTACGCAAAGATTCATGACGCTCAATGAGGCTTAAAAATGCTCTTTCTAAAGAAGGAATTGACAGACTTCCGTTTATTTCAAAAATACTTGACATGTTATAGGCAATATTCCCTCCTTCAAATTGGCTTAAAAGCCATAATCTGCGTTGTGAAGAAGACAGTTCGTAAGTTGATTGTTGAGCGACTTTAGAAATATTGCTATATATTATTTTTTTAGCCGCTAAGATTATTTGCATTTGATCTTCGAAAATCATATTTACAAATAGATCTTTAAAGCTAATTTTTACATTAAACTCTCTGTTTACATAACTTAATAGTTTAGTAACTTTCAAACTGTGGCCTCCCAGTTCAAAAAAATTATCCCCTATTCCAATTTTTTCTATCTGTAAAACTTCCTTCCAAACTGCAGCAAGTTTTTTCTCAGAATCATTTCTTGGCGCAACATATTCTGCACTTGATAAAATTCTGGATTCTTCAGGATTAGGTAATGCTTTTCGATCTATTTTTCCATTTGGCGTCAATGGTAAAGAATCAATTTGCACAAAATAACTTGGAATCATGTAGTTAGGCAGCATATACTGTAAATGAGAAATCAAGTTTGATATTTTTAATTTCTCTTTACTTACAACATAGGCAACCAAACATTTTTCTCCCAAATGATTCGTTTTAGCTAAAACTACATTAGAATCGATATTTTTATGCTTTTGTAGCGCACTTTCAATTTCTCCTAATTCTATTCGATAGCCTCGTATCTTAACCTGATTGTCAGTTCGCCCAATAAAATCGATATTACCGTCTTCAAACCAACGACCTAAATCACCGGTTTTATAAAGTTTTTCATCTTTTTTAAATGGATTTAAAACAAATTTTTCTGCTGTTAGAGAATCATTATTAAAATATCCGCGGGCCAGCCCATCGCCTCCAATATATATTTCTCCGTAAACTCCAGACGGCACCAAATTGCCATAAGCATCTAATATTCTAATTTTTGTGTTCGAAAATGGTTTTCCTATAGGCGTAAAACCATTTAGAGCTTTTTTATAATCGTCGTAATAAGTTGAATCTATTGTAGCTTCAGTAACACCATAACTATTAATTATTTTTATTTCGTTACCTAACTTGTCTTTCAACCTATTATAGTCCTGATTATTAAAACTGTCAGAACCAAAAATCAATATTTTAAAGAAACTATAATCTTTGTTTTCCTTTACTATATATTCCATTAAAGGCAGCAATAAACTAGGTGTGCCCTCTAAAATTGAGATCTTTTGTTTATACATTAACTCATATAAATGCTCCGGATTCAGTTTAACATCATTCGAGCAAATAATCATTTTTCCTCCTGTTAAAATAGAGCGGCAGATATCTCCAACAAAAACATCAAAAGATATGCTTGCAAGCTGCAATAAATTGACATTTATCTGATCTAAACCATAATGAGATTTCCAGTTCTCACAAATACTTACCACACTAAAATGCTCTACCATAACACCTTTAGGGTTACCTGTAGTGCCAGATGTATAAATTACATAAGCTAAATCATGAGGCTGGCAGATTCTCTCGGCATTGTTTTGTGAATATTTACTGTATATTGCATTAAAATTATTTAATGTGTCGGCGTCCAAGACTGCAATACATTTGCTGTCTTGTTCAATATAGCTTATTCTTTCTTCGGGATAATTTATATCGATAGGTACATATGCTGCTCCTGCTTTTAATATTCCCAAGATCGCGATAATCATCATTTCGCTCCTATCCAATTTAATTCCAACTAAATCATTTGGTTTTATTGAATAGTTCTCTCTAAGATAATGTGCTAATCGATTTGCTTTTTCATTTAGCTCTTTATAGCTTAATTCAATTTCTTCAAACACTACAGCAATATGGTCTGGAGTCTTTTCTGCCTGCTCTTCAAATAAATCTACAATCGTTTTTTCTTTTGAGTAAATTACCTCTGTATTATTAAAACCTGTAACTAACTCCTCTTTTTCATGATCTGTCAGATAATCAACTTGATCGATTAGTTTTTCAGGTTTTTGAATTAATTCTAAAAGAAGGTTTTTAAAATGAGGAAATATTCTTTCGATAAGATAATCATCATAAATATCTGTATTATACTCAATTGTTAGATCTAATCCTTCACTTTCTACAAACGTAAAACTTATATCCAGTTGCGATGTTTTACTTATAAACTCATAATTATTTATTTTAAGATTTAAAAGTTCTTCCTGATTAAGATTATGCAATTGTCCTTGATTTTGCAATACTACTAAAACATCAAATAAAGCAGAACGGCTTGTGTCTCTTTTTAGATTCAGATTTTCCACTAAGACATCAAAAGGATAATTTTGATGATCGTATGCACATAACAGAACCTCTTTTTGAACTTTAATAAAATCTAAAAAATCAATTCCTTTTTCAATTTTAGTTCGAATGGCAAGTGTATTCAAATACAGCCCTATCTGATTTTCCAGATCTGGGTGCTCTCTTCCTGCAATTGGGGTTCCAATTATAATATCATTCTGACCTGTGTATCGATATAGCAGTGTATTTATGCCTGCCATTAAAGTCATAAATAACGTAATATCCTGCTGTTTTGAAAATACTTTTAATTTCTCTAAAAATTGAAATGAAAACTGATGTTTTATTGTATTTCCATTATAGGTCTGAACTAACGGACGCGTTTTAAAAGTAGGCAAATTAAGAGCTGGTAACTCTCCGGTAAATTGAGTCAGCCAATATTGCTCTGAAATTTTATATTTTTCCTGCAATATTTCTTCATTAATCCATACTGCATAGTCTTTATATTGAATATTTAATTTTGGCAAATCAATTTTATTTCCTTGCAGTAAAGCGTTATAAATTTTTACAACTTCCGATATCAATATTTCGATAGACCATCCATCTCCAACTATATGATGCAGCGATAAGAAAAACACAAATTCTTCCTCTTTCAATTTTAATAAAGAGGCTCTAATAAGCCCCACTTCTTGCAAATCAAAAGGTGTCGCATTTCTTTCTTCTAAATAATCTGCAATCTGTTCTTTCTGATTCTCAACTGAAGAAAAATCTTTTTGTTCAATTTTAAACGTTGTATGGCTATCAGGTGAAATAAATTGGCGAACCTCGCCTTCTTCATTTGTTTTAAAACCGGTTCTTAAAATTTCATGACGATGTGCTAATAATTGAAAAGATTGTTCAAATTTATCAAAATCGATGGTTCCGTTTAACCTTACTGCAGCAGGCATATTATAGGCTAAAGAACCGCCTTCTAACTGACTTAATATCCATATTCGGCCTTGAGAAGCCGTCAATGGATAAGATTCAGATTCAAAAGTTTTTAGTAATGGTGAATAGCCATTATCCTGCAACAGAACACTTAAGCTTTCTATGGTTGGATTGGCAAAAAAAGTTTTAAACGATACGGTTTTGCCTAATTCTTTCTGAGTTCTGTTTATTACCTGAGAAATAATTAAACTATGACCTCCTAATTCAAAGAAATTTTCATTGACTCCAATTTTTTCTATTCCCAATACTTCCTGCCAGATTCCTGCCAAACTTTCTTCTATTACGTTTGTTGGCGCTTTAAATTCTTTTCGGATGATATTTTCTTCCGAAATGTTTGGCAGAGATTTTCTATCAATTTTTCCATTAGGAGTTAAAGGCAGTTTTTCCAAAAACATATAAAATCCTGGAACCATATAATCTGGCAATGCATTCTGAAGAAAATCTCTTAATACTGATCTATCAATATATTTTGATGAAACTAAGTAAACAACCAACACTTTCTCCTGATTATTTTCTTTTACTTCTACAGCTACCTGCTTTATATCCCCAGAAAACTGTAAAATTGTATTCTCAATTTCGCCAAGTTCAATTCTATAACCTCTTAATTTTACTTGTTGATCTTTCCTTCCTAAAAATTCAATATCGCCTTCAGGCAGCCAACATGCCAAGTCACCAGTATCGTACATTCGCTCGCCACCCATAAATGGATTTGCTATAAATCTTTCATCTGTCAATATTGGTTTATTTAAATATCCTCTTGCTAAACCAGATCCTGACACATACAATTTACCAGTAACTCCAATTGGAACGAGTTGTAAGTCATCGTCTAAGATGTAAATTTTAGTATTTGAAATTGGCTTTCCAATTGGAATGTTTGTCTTTTCAAAATCGTTTCTACTTACCTTATAAATTGACACACAAACGGCATACTCTGTAGGTCCATATGCATTATAATAATCAATTCCTTCATTTATAACAGCAATTGCTTTGGTAGAATTCGCAGGTTCTCCCGCCGTAATAATGCATCTCAATCCTGAAATATCGCTGTCAGATAACAAGCCTAAATAACTTGGCGGAAAAGTCACCACTGATGAATTTGTTTTTTTAAGAAAATCAACAAATTCATTCTTATCTTTTATCGTTTCTTCTGTCGGGATACATAGTGTGGCACCGCTGTACAAACCCATCATGATCTCTGATATGGAAGCATCAAAAGCAACAGAAGCAAACCATACTATTTTATCGTTTTCTGTAATTTCAAAAGATCTAATCTGATCTAAAGACATATTTACATTACTTGTATGCTCAATCATTACCCCTTTAGGCTGTCCGGTAGAGCCTGATGTATAAATTACATACGCTAAATCTTTGGGTGAAATCTTTTTATTGATATTGTTTTTACTAATCTCATCAAAATTTATTGACAGAAGATTTACTGTCATGCAATTATTCTCAAGCAATAAAGCCTCTTCACAAATTACTAGTTGCAAACCACTATCTTTTATAAAGTAGTCTATTCTTTCTTTTGGATAATTTATATCGATTGGCATATAAACTGCACCCAATTTTAATATTGCTAATAATGCTACAATTCCATTGTCTGATTTAGGCAAAAAAACACCAATAATGTCTCCTTGATTTATAACGTATTCTGACGAAATGAAATGAGCCAATTGATTTGCCTTCTCATTTAATCCAGAATAAGTTAATTTTGAATCTTTATACCAAACTGCGGTATTATTTGGCGTTTTAGCAACTTGCTCTTCAAATAAATCAACTATTGTTTTTTCTTGCGGATAAAACGTGTTGGTAGCATTAAAATTTACTAATAAATTATGTTTTTCTTCTTCTCTTAATAGTGAGAATTTAGATAAATCAACGGCTATGTATTCCTTTAAGTTAATTATGAAATCAGTAAAATGGGCAATCAGATAATGAACTATATCCTTTTTTACAAACCCATCCAGGTAAGTAACATTAATATCTATATTTTCATTTATCTTAACGTCAAATGCGATGCCTTTGCATTTGATATTTTCTTTAGAATTTATATTAATATCCAAATTAGAATAAGAAGACAAATTTATAACACCTTTTAAATCATAATCTTCGATATTGTAATTCTCAAAATAACTTAAACTTTCTAAGATCTCATTTTTGACTTTTAGCAGATACTCTTTAAATGTGGCATTTAAATTTATTGGAAGCGCAAGAAGTAAATAATTAGCATGAGAATCACTATTTGATGTTACGTAGCCATCAAACTCAGGCATAAGTTTTTTTAGCAAAAAAGAAAAAACAGCAACTATAACTGTATGTTGTGCTGTAGCATTATTGTTAGTAATCTGATTCAAATAAGAAAGATCCGCAACATTAATTCTTGCGTTTAAAGTATGCTCTTTTTTATCCCAAGAAACAATATTACGTTCTCTGTAAGAAATTTTGTTTTTCCAGTATCTTGAAGCTAAATCAAAGTTATCTAAACCTTTGTTCGAATCCATAAATCTAATTTTTCCGTTTTTTTTATTATTACAATTTTGAACTCTTAAGTCTGCAAATTTTCATTTTTTAATTTCCATGACTTATTTAAATTACAGCTCAAACAAAAATTATCAAAGTATTTACACTATGTAAAATCGTTTATAACAATGCCAAAACTAATTGTTGCATAGCATTATATAAAATGCATACAGTCGACATTTATAAATTTCGAGTCTACATTTATAAAATGCATTCTTTATTTTTTCTAACCTCTTGATATACAAAAGCATACTTATCACATATTTTGTAAGGATTGTATTAAAAATAATTCATAAAAAAGAATAATTATCTCTATTTTTGTCAAAGTATTTCTTAATCTTTCTCTATCATTATTGAATTTATGCCAAAACCTAAAATAGATTTTACTTTTTTTTCTTCGTTTATAATACGCACTCCTATTTATCCTATTGAGTTTTATAAAAATCTTACTGAAGGATTTTCAATTGAAACAGATACTGTAAAAAAATTAGTAAACGATTATCAAATTAGTGAAGCACTATATTTAGCATCACCCGAGTTATTTTCTGAAATTCAAAAATGGTGCGCACAAGAAAATTATCCAATTCAAAAAGGCGAAAAAATTAAAATTTCTGTCTTAAAATATCTTATTCGCATGTCTACCAGATGTACTCCTTTCGGCCTTTTTGCGGCTTGTGGAGCAGGCAGATTGGCAGATTTGACAAAAATTAATATTAAAAATATCTCCTCAGTCGAAAAAGGTTCGTTTTATAGAAGAACTCGTTTAGACATGCAGTTTCTGGTTAATTTATCTACTGAATTGGCTCAAGATCAAAATATTCAAAACGAATTGCTTTTTTATCCTAATTCTACATTATATAAGCTGGGTGATTTTTATAGATATGTAGAGTACATCTTTGAAAAAAAAAAACGCAAGTATTCTCTGGAAGCATTAAAAAAAAGCAGCTATTTAGATTTAATACTTGAAAAAGCCGTTTTAGGCAAGAGTAAAGATAGTTTGGCTGCATATTTAATAAGTGATGAGATTAGTCAAGATGAAGCTTTAGAGTTTATTGACGAATTAATTTCTAATCAAATCCTTATATCTGAATTAGAACCTGCACTTACTGAAATTTCTAATTCAGAGAATTTAAAAAGTCTATCAAAAAAAGAGGCCGAAAGAACCATTAAAATTGAGACCTTTAATAATGAAATAAATGACAAACTTTTAAAAATCGATCTTGCATCAGGAAACCAAATTTCTTCTTACGAAGCAATAATGGAAACGCTCCTGAAAAAAGAAATCTCTTTTGATAAAAAATATCTTTTTCAAACTGATTTATTTCTTGAATCTAATGACTTTCAATTAGATAAAAAACATAAATATCAATTGCAAAAAGCGATACATCTTTTAAACAAAATTTCTGAAAAGCCAAAACAAACGCCTTTAGAAAACTTTAAAAAATCATTTCTTGAGAGGTATGAACATGAAGCCGTTCCTTTAGTTAAAGCACTCGATATTGAAACTGGAATTGGATATTTGCAGAATACTATTTTTGACTCTACTCCTATATTAGATAGTATTGAAATCAAATCAAAAACAAATACTGACTATCAAATAAACTTAAACAAAGCTGAAAAAATTATCTACAGCAAATTACTAAGTGTCCTTGAGAGTAACCAGGCAAGCATCTGCTTAAGCGATGAAGATTTTAAAGATATATCTTATGCTCATAAAATGCCAGAGACATTTTCATGCGTTTTTGAGATAGTTCAAGAAAACGGAAAAGAATATATTGCAATTCAAAGCATTGGAGGTTCCAGTGCGGCAAATTTAATGGCAAGATTTTGTTACGGAAACTCAGAAATAAATAATTTCGCAAAAGAAATCATCCAATTTGAATCTGAAAATATCAACAATAAAATTATTGCCGAAATAATTCATCTCCCAGAGTCCAGAACAGGAAATGTATTAAGAAGGCCAAATTTTAGAATTTATGAAATTCCTTATTTGGGAAAGTCAAATCTGGAAAATTCAAATCAGATAAATATTCAAGACTTATGGTTATTTGTAAAAAACGACCGACTAGTTTTGTGGAGTAAAAAACATGATAAAGAGGTAATCACAAAGCTGACCAATGCTCATAATTACTCTCACAATGCTTTGCCTATATACCATTTTTTATGCGATATGCAATTTGAAAATTGTAAATCGGCAATTGGATTGAATAATAAACTGGAGAAGCTCTTCGATTATTTACCCAGAATTACAATTGAGAACTGCATTATCTCAAAAGCAAAATGGATTTTTAGTAAAACGAAACATGTTGATTTTTTCAACATATTGGCTTCAAATAATTTTAATCCTGAATTGTTTCGTTCAGCTCTTCTTTCTGAAAACATTAAAGAAAATCAATATGTTTCATTAATCGATGGAGATAATACCTTAGTAATTAATCTAGCAAACGACACTTGTCTAAAAATGCTGGCCGAAACTGTTAAAAATAGACCACAATTTATTTTGGAAGAATTTTTATTTCCTTCTAATAACGTTGTTAAAGGAGAAAAAGGCTGCTATGCAAATCAATTCATTGTGGGTTTAAAAAATAATAAAGAGTAGGAAATGAATAAGCAAGTAAAAAGAACTTTTATTTTGGGAGAAGAATGGCTTTATTATAAAATATATTGTGGAAATTATTCTGCCGATAACATATTAAGCGAAACCATTTTACCAATTGTAAAAAAACTGCATAAAAAAAAGCTCATTAAAAAATGGTTTTTTATACGTTATAATGATCCTAAAAATCATTTAAGGCTTCGCTTTCAAATCAATGATACCAAAAATATTCAGAAAATAATATTTTTAATTCAGGCACATTTTAGAGAATTGATCGAAAAAGATTTGGTAAATGACATTGTAACGGCAACTTATAAAAGAGAAATTGAACGATATGGAGAAACAACAATAGAACTGATCGAAAAATTATTTTATTACCAAAGTAAAAAAGTGCTCAAACTTATTTGCAATACTACTAAACAAAATGACGAAATAGCCAGAATATTTGCTTCTATATTAATGATTGATGAAATGCTAGAGCAATTTAAAATGTCGTTTAACGATCGAATCAGCTTTGTAAAATCCATGGAACAAGCTTATAAAGCGGAACATGAGATTGAAAAAGAAAATAATAAAAAATTAGATCAATTATATCGGGCATATAAAAATGAAATAGAATTATATTTACAAGAAAAACAAGAGCCTTTGTATTTACAAGGATTAATAAAATTATTTAAAACAACTAAAAAAGAGATTGCAATAATAAATGATATAATAGAAGGGAAACCATCCATTCCAATCGAAAGTCTTATCTCCCCCATTATTCACATGAACATTAATAGAATATTCAGATCAAAACAAAGACAGTATGAAATGCTTTGCTATGATTTCATGACCCGATATTATAAAAGTATTGCTGCCAGAAAATGAAAAATATTATCTTATTTTTTTTACTGTTATTTACAACTGCTTCCTTTTCTCAAAAAAAAGAAACTTTTGTTATTCCGGATTCATTAAAAAACACCTCTTTTACAGAACTTGAAAAACGTTTTGAACGCTCTTTTTCGAATAACAAAATCAAAAAACTGTATGCAAGAGTTTATTACAAAAAATCTAAATTTCAAAATGACAAAATCATTCTTGCAAATGGATTGTATTTATACGCTATATCCTTTGCAGATGACAAAGATGCTTTAAAATGCTCTGATTCCATTATCGCATTAACAAAAAATAGTGATGATTTTAATTATCCTGCAAAAGGTTATATATTAAAAAGTAACTTTTTAATGAAAAATATGGACTTAAAGTCCTCACTGAATAATATATTAGAAGCCGAAAAATATTCTTCTAAAAAAAGAAACATTGAGCAAAATTTAATGGTTAATCAGCAAATAGCCTTAATTAAAATTGAACTGGGAAAAGCAAAAGAAGCCTTACCTCTTATCTTAAAAAATTACGAGTATTTTAAATCCAAAGATGCCCATTCTGTCGATTATCTATACACTACCTGGATTTTGTCTGATATATATATTCGTTTAAAAAAAATAGATACCGCTCTTAATTATATTAAAATACTTCAAAGACAAATTAACTCAGGCAATAGATTTTATGAATATTCAATTATGTATGAGGGCATTTGCTATCATTTTAAAAATCAATACGCTAAGAGCGACATTTTTTTAGACAAAGCAATTACGATGCTAGCATCTGGTAACGATAAACTAAACTTGGCAATTAGTTATTACTACAGAGGAGAAAATATTTTACAAAATGAAAAAAATATAATTAAAGCTCAGGATTATTTTGAAAAAGCAGATTCTATACTGGTTAAAAGCGGCTCAAATACTGCAGATTTACACAACAATTGTGTTCGTTTAATTGAAATAAGTAAAAAATTAAAAAATAATGACAAACAATTATATTATTTAAATCGATTAATAGAGATAGATTCCTATTTAAATAAAAATGGAATCATTTTGCAGGATAATATCAATAAAAATTATGAAAGGCCACATTTATTGTTGGAAAAAGAAAAAGTAATTGTAAAAATGAATATTGAGAAAAATCTTTACATTGGCATTGGATTTATCATTTTTATAGGCTTAGGATTTTCTCTGTTTAACTTATCAAAAATAAAAAGACAAAATAAACTTTATAAAAATAGAGTGAATGAATTACATCATAAATATAGTAACGAAAATAAAGCTCTTGAAATAGAAAAATCGATAATTGAAACTGCTGTTACAGAAACAAAGGAAAACAATACAAAGACTGTAGATCTTTCTAAAGAAAAAGCAATTGAAATATTAAAAAAAATAGATCAATTTGAGAAGAATAAAGGTTATCTGGAGCAAAACATAAACCAAATTGATTTTGCCCGTAAACTAGAAACCAATAGCACTTATTTATCTAAAACAATTAACCAATATAAAAACAAAAACTTTAGCCAATACATTAATGATTTAAGAATTGAACATACTGTTAAGAGATTAAGTGAAGATAAAAAATTTAGAAATTATTCTATTAAAGCTATTTCAGAAGAAGTTGGTTTTAGTAACTCTGAATCATTTTCAAAAGCTTTCCTAAAGAAAACAGGATACCAGCCGTCTTATTTTATAAAAAACAGCGAAAAATAATTAAGAAACAACTTTTTAAAAACATAGCAATTAATAAGTTATAAATATTCTAGACCGATATTTATAAATTTCGAGAATAACAATTTTTAACTGAATACTGTAGACAGTATATTCGCCGGAATTAATTTTAACATTTAAAAACTATGAAAAAGAAACAAGTTAAAACTGAAAAGAAATTGTCGTTAGATAAATTTAAGGTAGCTGAATTTAAAAATATGCGTACTATTGTTGGTGGTAACGTTGACGATGATAAAGGCGGAACAATTACACCACCAACAAATTCAGGGCAGGTAAGCAATTAAGATCTTTCTGAAAGCGTAGTCTTGTAGTCAAAATATCAAAAACGTTTATAATGAAATTATTTTTTTTAATCTGTGCTTTTGCTTTCACAAATATTGTAGCATCCCAAGAAATTATTCTAACAGAAAAACCATTTACCGACAATTATTATGGCAAAGTTATTAGTGATCCGTATCGTTATATGGAAAACCCAGATGACACATTGGTGCAAAAATGGTTCAGACAAAATAGTATTGAAAGCAGAAAACTTTTAGATAATATTTCTGGCAGAAAAGAAATATTTGAAAAATTATTAGAACTAGAGAAAAGAAATTCATTCGATATAAGCTTACTTAACATTACGGATAATAACTATTCATTTTACTTAAAGAAATTAAATAGTGATAAAACCGGAAAACTATATTTTAAAAGTGGGGAAAAAGCAAAAGAAATTTTGCTTTTTGACCCTGCGGATTATAAAAAGGAGGCAGGCAGTAATTATTCCATAACTTACATCAAACCTTCCTGGAACAATAATATTGTTGCTATTGGTTTGGCTAAAAATGGAGAAGAAATTGGCGAAATAGCCTTTCTTAATGTAAAAACTAAAACTTTACTTCCTGAAGTTATTACACATTGCTGGCCAGCGGCATTAGCGGGCATAAAATGGCTATTGGATGACTCTGGAATTGTTTACATTCATATTCCTGTAATTGATTCAAAAGATAAAAATTACATCCTAAATACTGAATCTGTTATCTACAAAATAGGTGATCAGCCAGATAAACATAAAATAATATTCTCAAAAAATAATAATCCCGAAATTGAAATTACCAATGCAGATTTTCCTGTAGTGTATGATTTTAATTCTAATGATAAATATATTACAGCCAGCCTAAGCGGAGCAACAACTTATGAAGATTATTATTATGCTCACATCACAGAATTAAAGAATCAAAAAATAAACTGGAAACCTTTATATAAAAAGGAAGATGAGCTTTTAAACCCAAAACTAATAAATGATAATTTATACTGCGTTTCATCAAAAAACACACCCAACTTTAAGATTATCAAAACCAATATTATCAGTCCTGATTTTGAAAATGCAGAAATTGTCGTAGCCGAAAATAAAATAGAATCTATTGATGACTATGTCATAAATAAAGAAGGTTTATTTTATTCTACTACTAAAAATGGAGTTGAAGCGAAATTATATGAAAAAAAAGGAGATATAATTAAACAAATACAATTGCCTATAAAGGCAGGAGCTGTTACTATACAAAATAATAACAGCAATAATACAGGCTTATTAATAACTATCAATGGCTGGCTAAATTCTAAATCCCGATACAGCTATGATGCCCAAAAGAACATCTTTAGCGAAGCAAATATCACAGCACCGATTCTTTATCCTGAATTTGAAGATTTTGTCGTAGAAGAGATCGAAATTCCATCACACGATGGCGCTATGGTTCCTGTATCATTAATTTACAAAAAAGGCCTTAAAAAGGATAAAATGAATAATGTCCTTATTGACGGATATGGATCATTTGGGATCTCGCTAAAACCAAGGTTCAAAATCTTTTATTTATCATGGGTTTTAAACGGTGGCGTATTTGTAGAAGCACACGTACGAGGCGGCAGTGAGAAAGGTAATGATTGGTATAAAAACGGCTATAAATCTACAAAACCAAATACATGGAAAGATTTAATAGCTGCAGCCGAATATTTGATTAAAGAAAAAATTACTTCAAATGAAAAAATTGCCATAACTAGTGGCAGTGCGGGTGGCATTTTAGTTGGCAGAGCAATTACTGAAAGACCCGATTTATTTAAAGTAATGATCTGCAAAAATGGAGAATTAAATACCGAAAGACTTAAAGAAACTCCAAACGGGCCAAATTGCTTGAAAGAATTTGGTAATCCGGAAATAAAAGAAGAGTTAGAAGCTCTTATTGAAATGGACTCTTATCTGCATATTAAAAAAGGAGTTCAGTACCCAGCCTGCTTAATATCTACAGGCATGAATGATGCCCGTGTTGCACCTTGGATTTCAGGTAAGTTTGCTGCGAGATTAAAAGCGTCGTCTACTTCAAAGAAACCTATTGTTTTTGCAGTGAATTACAATGCCGGTCATGGACTAGACAACTCAAATCTGGAATTATATAATGACTTTGCTGATCAATTTGCCTTTGCTTTATGGCAAATGGGAAATCCTAAATTTAAGCTCTTAAACTGATTGTACAGTTATAACAAAAAAGAGTCAAAATACCAACTATCAACATCTTAGCTCTCTTTGTTATTTTTTGTTTTGCGTTTCTTTGCACCCTCTACTTCCAGAGCCCGAAATTCGCAAATGAGCATCTGCAAGTGGTGCAATAAAATGAAGTACAGATAAGACACAAAACAGAAAGCCTGCAAAAAAATCTGCAGGCTTTCTTAAAATCCAGTCTTTCTGCTGAATTTGTTTAAGTAATTTATTACATCTTTATGTTGCGGAGTCTGAAGTTCCGCAATATGACTTTCTAACGCAGCAGAGAGTAGCCGTAATCCTTATGTAATGGGTCATTTTTAAGTTTCCACTAATCTCAACAACCCTGAAGTCTAATTTATCCTTTTTATTCTATTGCTAATCAAAAAAAGACGATGGAATAACGTTCTTTTTCTCCAGAAGTAAGTAGTAAAGAGCTATCAATCTAAACAAATAACAAGACAAAGATCAAAGCATAAATCTTAGTCATAGAATACTAGTACATCGATATTCAGAAAAATGGAACCGTCACAAGTTCAAATCCTAACGTACTTCATTTTGAGCGAATTGATCAAAAAACACAGCTATTTTTAATAAAAAAACAAGTATAAATACCTATCTATTAATAATTTTCAAATCATATCTTTAACAATGAATTATAATGGAACTCAAAAGAAGACTTTCGTACAAGAATGTAGATGCATAATGCCCGATTAATACTGTATTACTTTAAAAAACCATAAAAGAAATTTTATTTTAGAAGTGGCAAATGTAAATCCAGTAAAACAACAAAAAAAATATAGCTATTAAGAAATAATTCGAGAATAAAAACATATACCATAGCAATGGTGTTGATCTTATTCGCTTTTTAAATTGTTAAACCTAAAGACAATTATTATGACCTTTTTTGAATTTTTAGCGCAAAATTATAAAGTAGAAACAATTCTTGGCCTTTGCTCCTTTATTTTCTCTGCTTTCCTTGGCTTTCTAGCCTACAATAATTCACTTAGAATGAAGAAGGTATCCTCAATTATTTCAATTGCTAACTCAAAGAATAAGGCTAATCTAACTACAGCAATGCTTGAAATATTGCCTTCATATAAATTGCCTGATCTAAATCAGGAGAACGGCTTTAAAATCATCAAAATGGATATGGAACAGAAAATGAAGAAATTCGAGATTAACATGAAACTTCTAAGATTGGGCATTATTCTATTTACTGGTGTGATTATCCTCCTTATAATCCCCTCATATATAAAATTTAACAAAACTAAGATTGAAACATATGGCAAAAATAGTCCTGGCATTAATGGCAATGGAACAACTATAAACTACAATACTACAGAGACATCAAATGACAGCACTGAAAGCATGAAAGACACTGTAAAAGATTAAATCATGAAAAAAGTTATATTCTTTTTGATGCTACTAACGCAAATACACGCTCAGACCTCAAAAGGCAATAACTCACCTGTAATCAAAGGTGCTAAGGCTAAAGTCGAGTATGTAAAAAAGCAAGTGATTAAACAAAAATTGCCGCCCAACTTGACTCCTTACTTGGCTGGACTAATTTTCACGAATAAAACAATTAAACCAAATCAATCTTCAATCGACAAAGCCTTATCTGTATGGTTTAAAAAATATTCAGAACTAAAATTAAAGATTGACAAAATAAGTGATGTCAATACGAAAAAGATGGCTGAGAAAAACTTAGACGAAGGTAATTTTTCAGTGGTGGAAAAAATAATTGGCACCAAGACACTTTATTCGGATCTCACCTCTACTTTTCCAAAATCATTTGGAACAACCGGTGATAGTAGTCCTGTAATTATTGGAGACTATGCATCGGTTACCTATGTTGTACAACAAATAATTACTTACGATTTACCCGAAGGGCTAACCATTAACTTAATAAATGAGCTAAAAATTAAATCAGAAATGATTGATAGCCAAAATGAAAAACTGGACAATCTCAATACTAACTTAAAAAAGAAAGAAGTCATTATTAAGGATTACATTAAAAAATACCAATTTATTGAAAGTGAACTAAAAAAGACTCCTTCGGAAGTATATAAAAGAGCGTATGTATTTTTTAAACAAGGTGATTATGAAAAAACATTAAAAGAACTCGAAAAACAGAGTGGCAGTGACAAAGCAATAGGAGAATCAAATATGCTAAAAGCAAAAATTCTTCTCCTTAAATTAGATTATTCAAAAATTGATACAATACTTACTGAAGCAGACAAATCATTTACAATTGGCGTTACATTAGCTCCAAGCAGCCAAAATTATTTCGAATATGGTAAATTTCTTGTCGACTATGCTCGTAATTATAGCAGCGCAATTAATTTTCTCGAGAAAGCAGAAGGCTCCATAGAAAACAATCAGTTAAAAGTTGAAATTTATAATTATCTTGGCATATCTTATTACATACAAGATCGGTTAAAATCAAACAATATGTATTTAAAGGCTATCACATTGCTAGATACCATGGAGCCATTATCTGATAATTCCCTTATAGCAATTAAAGCACAAATTTATTCTAACATCGCTTTTAACTACTCAACCAGAGATTTTAATGTTGAAAATATAAGGACTGCTATATCTTACTCACAGAAGGCTATTGAAGAGATCAGCAGGATACCTATACCTTCTCAATCTGATTTAAACAAAAAAATAGCATTCATACGTCAAAAAGGACAAGGACATGCGATCCTTAACGAATATTTCCAAGCTATTGAATGCTACAATACTGCACTTCTATTTTTAAAAAATTCTTATGAAAACGACCCAGATAGTTATGCAATTGATCTGAGTTCTGTATATTATAACTTAAATCAAGTGTATTTCTATTCAGGACCACCTGAACTTGGCATTGATGCCTTACAAAAAGCAATTTCCATAATAGAGCCTAAAATTTCATTAAATAGCAAAATCTACATTTATGCATATGAGCAGCTATATACGGCATTATTTGTGTACTATACGGTCCAAAACAAAATTCCAGAAATTATGGCAGGCCTAGACATTATTAATGAAAGACTAAAGCCGTTTGTTAAAGAAAACCCTAAAGAGTTTCTAATACACCAAGCCTGGATAAATTCAGACAAAGGCAATATTTATTTCCTTCAGAACCATCTAACGGAAGCCGAAAAATTTCAACTTGAAGCTTATGATTATTATTTGCAAAATATTAATATGGTGCAGTTTGATAAACAAAAAGCCTCAGATTGTTTTTTCAGGACTAATGAGCTATTCCTCAAATTAGAAAAGTTCGAAGAAGCTTTAGCCAACAATAAAAAATTACTAGTTGAAATTAAAACTGCAAGCAGCATAAATAAGTTTGCTTATGAGGATTTTATCCCACAGCTTGAACAGCAAATAGCAAAAGTGTATACCGTTACTAAAGAAAAAGATAGCGCTTACTATCATTGGGAAAAGAGCACAACCCTAGTCGAGATAAAAGCCAAACAATATGGTATAACCTACCTTAGCAGTTTTGGCAATTATATGACGCAATATTACCTAACTAATTTAAATTTTGGCGACTATTCTTTGGCAGATGAAAAAGTCAAACGATTTATAAAAGTTTGTGATGTTATTGTTGATGTAGATCCTTTTGTTAAAGAAAATATGCAGGCCATGATAGGTGAATTTATCTCAAATTTCGCAGTGCAACTTTTTGGTTTTGTACAGGCAGAATCAAATAAAATAGAATCTAGTGAACTACAAAACATGTATGATGATTGTTCTAAGTATTTTTTATTATCAGAAAAGTATTTTGAAAATGGACTAAATAATCCCAACGGCAGAATTAAATACTCGCAAACCTTATATAATTCGATGGTTTTAGAAGATTTTCTTTTCAAATTTTCTCAAAGTGATTCTCAGAAAAAATTTCGTTTGGAGAAAAAATGCCAATTAAGAGAAAAGTCACTCTCTAACATCAAGGATTTACCTGAGATAGTTACACAGTCGCTAAGGAATAATATTAATATATTAAGTTATAACTGCAATTAAATTTGTAATTAAATAACTAGATCCAGCATTTTGCTTAAGATCTCCTGCCAATCTGTACATTTTATCATTTTCTTCATAAATAGTATCAAAAAAATTTCTGCAATCGAAAAAACATTTTATCTTTGCACCCGCAATCAGAAAATGATTGCGTTTTACTGGAGGAATGGCAGAGCGGTCGAATGCGGCAGTCTTGAAAACTGTTGACTGTAACAGGTCCGGGGGTTCGAATCCCTCTTCCTCCGCTGACTTTAAAAACCCTTAACTTTGTTAAGGGTTTTCTTTTTTCTCAAAAAAGTTAAAATACGACGAACCCTGCACAAATCATACGATTTCCAGGGTTTTGTCTTTTATACCCATTTTCAATATTTACATAACTTCTCAAAAAATTTCGCAACAGAATCTTGCCCCTGTTTTACTCGATTAAAGATTATCGAATCACAATTCGAATATTATTAAGGCTTTAAAAACTGTGGCTTCTCCATTCTTTACATTTTTTTCACATTTCACACCTATTAATCAGGTAGTTATACTTGAAAGCACAAAAACAAATTTATATAACTTTGTGTATATCAATATCTTAAACTTTAAGAATACGAAAATAGCAGCTCTCAAAAACAAAACACTATTTCTAACCAATATGACAAAAAATGGATCAAAAAATTATCAATAACAAGTATGGATTTGCCACTTTCCCTTCTGTAAAAATAATGGACTATGTAACAGACAAAAAAGGCAAAACAACATTTAAATGGGTAAAACATTTATTATTTGGAGATTGGATCGGTCTTCTAACAGGACCTGATGGTCTTCCTGTCTACGAACAGCACAATAACAAACAATACGTCCGAGTTAGAGGAAGAAATCAAAACGGCTGGATCAGGCCTGAAGAAATACAGTCCAACAGAATATTAGAAGTTAATTTTGTTGATGTTGGCCAAGGAGACGGCTGTCATGTAGTTACTCCCGAAGATCAGCATTACATTATAGATGCAGGTGCTTCAGATAATATGTTCCGCTTTTTAAGATGGAGGTTCAACCTTAATAAACCCGGCAAATTTCCACCTCCCATGGATGTTATTATCTCACATTCAGATGAAGATCATTATGCTGGTTTCACCAAAATTTTCACACATGAAAAAGAAGGACGTAAAACCTTCACAATAAAAAAAGTGTACCATAACGGCATGATTGAAAAGAGCGGAGAAGATCCAGCTACGCTCGGAACATTGATCTCTAATCAAGGCAAAAATCACATTACTGATCTTTGTCAATATAATTCTGACTTTCAAAACAGAGTAAGCTCTCCTACTGGACAAGGAAATTACATTAAAATGCTGTTAAAAACCACAGCAGATAAAATCGGACTGCGTGCCGGACTACCTGCTCTTGGCAGTCAAAATACAGTTATGGAAATTTTAGGGCCTGTTGCAGAGAACATTCAAGGCAAGCCTGCATTACAGGTTTTCAAGGATAATAAAGGCAAAACTAAAAATGGTCATTCTATTATTCTAAAACTTAAAATAGGAAAAGTCAAACTGCTTCTTGGAGGAGACTTAAATGAACCCGCCGAAGATCATTTGATGAAACATTACACTGGTGCAGATCTTCCAGCACTTAGAACTGCGATTAAATCAGGCACCACAGCCCAAAGACAAACTGCTGAAAATGCTCTTCGTGCCGCAATACTTCAAGCAAGGACCGTTTTTCAAACTGACATAGCCAAATCTTGCCATCATGGTTCATCTGATTTTACTAGTGAGTTTATGGATGCGCTAAACCCTATTGCCACCATTATTTCTAGTGGAGATGAAGAGCCACACTGTCATCCCCGTCCCGATACGCTTGGAACCATTGGAAAGTATAGTCGCGGTTTAAGATCATTGATTTTCTCAACCGAGCTTGCCAGATCTACACCAGAATTTTTGCAAAAGACCCAAAACAAAACTTCTACAGCTACACCAATAGACAAAGAGCGCTTGGTAACAGTTTACGGAATGATCAACGTGCGTACAGACGGAGAGAAAATAATAATTGCCCAAAAACTAGAAGCACCGTCAAACAGAGGCTCGTGGGATATCCAAGAAATTCTTTGGAATCAAGTTTTAAATGACTTTGAGTATCAATTCTGATAATAGTTATGCATATAGCTGAGTGGACTTCAAGTACGCTATTTATTTGAAAATGGAATGCATTGATTTTATTTGGATCGTATTCATCCGTTGATAATAATCAAATTAGGATTTGAAATTATTTCTTAAAACAAAAAAGGATGAGATTAAACCTCATCCTTTTTTGTTTTTAATCGCAAAGAAAACTGACCGCCCCTAACAAAGCGGCAATTTCATTATCATTTGAAATAGAAACCTCAACTTTTAAATCAGATTCCTGAATTGTTTTATTAAATGAGGATAAAAACAAATCGCTCGCATTGGCAATTTTTCCTCCAATAATAATATGATCTGCTGTAAAGCTTTTAATCCACGGAATAACAACTGTGGCCAAATCCTCTCCCATTCTTTCAAATACCTGAATTGCCTGCTGGTCTCCGTTTTTTGCTAAATTATAAAGTTCTAAGCCATTATTAAGATCGCTACCGCTTAAAGATTTATAATGTGATAAGAGACCTCTTACCGAAACATAATCTTCTGCAATTGCATCTTTATGCGGCAGATTGTATATTTCGCCATCAGTTGGAACAGAATCACCCGAGCTGATTGATGTTCCTTTGTCAATAAAACAAGCTCCTAAACCTGTTCCTAGTGTTACGGCCATTACTTTTTTCGAAAGATTCTCTTGTTGTTTAAAAACTTCTCCTTTTCCAAAACAAACAGCATCGTTTTCAAAAAGAACTGGAAAATCTGAAGGAAAACCAAGAGATTCCAAAAGCAGTTCTCGAATGTTTAATCCGTAAAAATGTTCGTATTTAGATTGGTCTTTAATCCAACAAATACCAGTTTTATAATCAAATGGTCCAGGCATGCAAATCGCTATCCCCGTAATATCTTTAATTTTAGAATTTTCAATTGAGGTGCTGATTACTTTTTTCCAGATATTCATGACCTGATCTGCTGGCATATTCGAATCAAAAGATTCTTTACAAAGCGAAAAATCAAGAAGTTTCATTTCGGTTTTATCAATAACCGCAGCTGTAATATGCGTTCCTCCTATATCTAGCCCAATGGCATGTGATGTATTCATTTTTGTTTATTTAGCTTTTTAGTACTAGATATTTTTGTCTTTTAAAATTTGAGGATAATGAATACTGGTATGTACAATCATTTCGCCAAATAATGTATTCGCCCAAGCAAACCATTTACGGGTAAATTTATTCACGTCGTCTTTATGAAATGATTCGTGCATAAATCCAGTATCGGCATTGGTTTTAATCAAATTACTTATACAGGCTTTTATTTCTTTTTCGTCTACACTTGTAATGGCTCTCAAAACAATACTCATAGGCCAGATAGTATCAACTCCTGTATGCGGACCGCCAATACCTTCTCCAGCCTTTCCTTTGTAGAAAAATGGATTATTCTCTGACAGCACCACTTTTCTTGTGTTTAGATATAATGGATCATTTGGGGCAATGGCACCTAAATATGGTAACGATAATAACGAAGGCACATTGGCATCATCCATCATGTGAAAACTGCCGTATCCGTTTACTTCAAAAGCAATTATTTTTCCGAATTTCGGGTGATTGATAATTCCGTGTTCTTGAAGACCATTTTGAACCTCATCTCTTAGTTTTGTCGCTTTCGCAACTAAATCATTGTCTTTTAAAGCTGGAAGAGAGAAAATTTCGATCAGATAGCCTAATATTTCAATAGCGAACATATTACTCGGAATCAGATAACCGAATAAAGTAGAATCGTCGCTTGGTCGGAAAGTCGAAACGATTAATCCGCACGGTTTTACAGGATAACCATAACCGCCTAACGGAACTCCGTCTGTTGCCCAAGCCGTCTGACGCTGAAAACTATAAGGCCCGCCCTTGCCATCCATTCGCTGCTGTTCTTTAAAAGTCTGCAGGATTAAAAGCATGGCTTCTTTCCATTTGGCATCAAATAAACTGATATCACCTGTTTCTTTCCAATATCCATGCGCTAATCGAACAGGATAACACAAACTGTCAATTTCCCACTTTCTTTCATGAATTCCGGGTTGCATTTTGGTAAGGTCATTTTTCCACTCGCTTTCCTTTGTAAAATCTTTATAAAAAGCATTAGCATACGGATCCAACAGAATACATTTCGCTTGACGATTAATAACACCTTTTACCAGTTCTGCCAATTTCGGATCTTCTTTCACAAAAGGAATATATGGCCAAATCTGCGCTGTACTATCTCTAAGCCACATGGCGTCAATATCTCCCGTAATTACATACGTATCTGGTTTTCCGTCAATAATTTCAAAATCGACTGTGGTATCTAATGTATTTGGAAAACAGTTTTCGAATATCCATGCCAATTCTGGATTTGCAATTTGTTTTTTAACACGTACAATAGCGGCTTCAATTGCCTTGCTTGTAAATTTTCTTTCGCCAACAGGAGGTCTTTTAGAAACAAAATCTTTTAGCGGAAAGGAAAAAGTATCTGAATTAAATCCGAAAGCTTCTGTTTGAAGTGCCATCAATCCTGCTGAAAAGATGCCTGCATTTTTTATAAATTTTCTACGTGACTGCATATCTTTTTATTTTGAAGTTGAATAAGAATATGGAAATGCTTCTTTTGTTGTGCCTCTTTTAAAATTAGGAGAACTTGTCATATCAAAATTTAACTCTCCGCCTTTTAATACATCAAAATGATTGATGTAATTTTTAGAATGAAGAACATTATCCCATTTTAATTCGTTTACATACTTATTTGTTTCTGAATTATTCGGTGCATTGACAATAAGCTGTTTTCCGTTTTCTAACTGTAATGTCGTTTTCTTAAACAAAGGCGCTCCCAAAACATATTCGTCTGTACCTGGACAAACTGGATAAAATCCCATAGCTGAGAAAATATACCATGCAGAAGTTTGTCCATTATCTTCATCTCCGCAGTAACCATCTGGAGTTGGTTTGTACAAACGGTTCATGACTTCTCTTGACCAATATTGCGTTTTCCAAGGTTCGCCCGCATAATTGTATAAATAAATCATGTGCTGAATTGGCTGATTTCCGTGAGCGTATTGCCCCATATTCATAATCTGCATTTCGCGGATTTCATGAATAACAGCTCCATAATAACTGTCATCAAAAATTGGAGGCATTGTAAATACAGCATCTAATTTTCCTGTGAAATTTTTCTCTCCGCCCATCAAATCGATCAAACCTTGAATGTCGTGAAAAACGCTCCAACTGTAATGCCAGCTGTTTCCTTCAGTAAAAGCATCTCCCCATTTAAACGGATTAAAATTGGCTGGAAAACTACCGTCTTTATTTCGTCCGCTCATTAATCCGATAGAAGAATTGTATAGATTTTTATAATTCATCATTCGCTTTTCATACAAACTAATTTCTTTTTTCGGACGATTTAATGATTTCGCCAGTTTCCAGATTGTAAAATCATCATAAGCATATTCAAGTGTTCGCGCTGCATTTTCGTTGATATTTACATCGTAAGGAACATATCCTAAAGTATTGTAGTATTGAACTCCTTTTCTTCCCACAGCATCCATCGGCCCTTCATTATTAGCTCCATGCAATAAAGCTTCGTATAAAGTATTGATATCGTAACCACGTAATCCTTTCATATAAGCATCAGAAACTACAGAAGCAGAATTATTTCCTACCATTACATTTCTAAAACCTGGGCTTGACCATTCTGGCAGAAATCCGCCTTCTTTATAATCATTTATCAATCCTTCCTGCATTTCTTTGTTTATAGAAGGATAAACCAGATTTAACAAAGGATATAAGGCGCGAAAAGTATCCCAAAATCCAGTTCCTGCATACATATAACCCGGAAGGACTTTTCCGTTGTATGGGCTGTAGTGAACAATTTTTCCATCTTTATCAATTTCATATTGTTTTTGAGGAAAACAAACTGTACGGTATAAACAAGAATAAAAAGTCTTTAACTGATCTGTATTATTATCTTCAACAGCAATTTTTCCCAGAACTTTATTCCATTCTGCTTTCGATTGCGCAACCGTTTCTTCAAAAGTCGATGTGCCTAATTCATTTTTTAAATTCAATTCTGCCTGTTCTGAACTTATGAAAGAAGATGCCACTCTAACATTTACCTTTTCTCCTTTTTTGGTTTGAAATCCGATAACTGCTCCTACATGATTTCCTTCTGCTTCTAATTTATCAGCAGTCAAAACTTTATCAATCCAAGTTGAATTGGTTTCAATTTTTTTATCAAATACGAGCACAAAATAGTTCTTGAAATTTTGAGGAACTCCACCACTATTTCGTGTTGTATAACCAATTATTTTGTTTTCTGAAGGAATTATTTTGATATACGAACCTTTATCAAATGCGTCAATTACGATAGACGATTTTTCATTTTCAGGAAATGTAATCTGAAAATGCGCTGCTCTTTCTGTTGTTGTAATTTCGGTAGTAACATCATGATCGGCAAGATAAACGTTGTAATAATACGGTTTTGAAATCTCAGCTTTATGGCTGAACCAGCTCGCACGTTCGTCTTCGGCGAAAGCCAATTTACCTGTAACGGGCATAATCGAAAACTGGCCGTAATCATTCATCCACGGTGAAGGCTGATGCGTCTGCTTGAATCCTTTAATTTTTTCTGCTGTGTAAGTGTATGCCCATCCGTCGCCCATTTTTCCAGTTTGTGGCGTCCAGAAATTCATTCCCCACGGTCTGCAAATTGCGGGATACGTATTTCCGTTGGAAAGATTATGCAAAGATTGTGTTCCCATTAATGGGTTTACATATTCTACAGGATCTAAATTCTGCGCATTTAGAAAAAAGCAGGACTGCACTATTCCTAAAAAAATTAAACTCTTTATTTTCATATCATGTATTGTTGTCCTGCAAGGTTTTTAAAACCTTGTAGGTATTTATTTTTGCGAAATCTGAATCTATAACTTATCGTAAAATAGAATCTTTAGCTATACCTACAAGGTTTTAAAAACCTTGCAGGAAATCCACAGTTCTAAAGTGGCCTATCTTCTTTCTTAACTCCAAATGTAGCTGATGGTTTATTTCCCATATATAGTTTCAACTCTCCCCCTTTTACGATCATTTCTTGTGTGATGTATGATTTTGTATAGGGTTTTCCGTTATATTCTGCTTTTTGGATATAAATGTTTGAAACGCTATTACTAATGGCATTTACAGTAAACGAAATTCCTTTTTTATGATGGATAACCGCTGAATTTACTAATGGACTTCCTAAAACATAAATTCCGTTTGCTGGATTAACCGAATAGAATCCCATAGAAGATAAAACGTACCAAGCCGACATTTGCCCTAAATCTTCATTACCACACAATCCATCTGGTTTTGTTGAGTAGAATTTCTCATCGATTTCACGAATTAATTTTGCTGTTTTCCAAGGCTGTCCAACATAGGCATACAGATACGGAATATGATGATTTGGCTCATTTCCGTGGGCGTACTGGCCTATTAAACCGCTGATATCTGGCGAAACATCCTCTCCTTCAACCTTATCAGTCAGCAGGAAAAGTGAATCCAGTTTTGCGATAAATTTCTCTTCGCTTCCAAATAAATCAATTAAACCGTACGGATCTTGCGGAACCAGCCAAGTATATTGCCATGCATTTCCCTCTACATAATCGTCTTTACGATGTGCTGACGAAAGCGGATTAAACGGCGTTCTCCAATTTCCGTTTGTCAATTTACCACGCATAAAAGTGGTTTCTTTATCAAAGTACTGTTTATATAAATTGGCTCTTTTGGTAAAATAATTATAATCATCTGTTTTGTTTAAAGCCTTTGCCATTAAGGCGATGCAGTAATCATCAATCGCATATTCTAAAGCATTTCCAACAGATTCTAATAGTTTATCAGCAGGAATATATTCTAGTTTCTGAACATAATCCATTCCGTCACGCGTCTGCATGGCCGTTTTTTTAATGGCTTCGTAGGCTAAGTTGACATCATAATCACGGTATCCTTTTAAATACGCATCGACAATAACGGCTATAGAATGGTTTCCATTCATGGTATTGGTTTCATTACCCATTAAATGCCAAACCGGCAATCTTCCTTGTTGCTGATAAATTGCTAAAAAGGATTTTACAATATCATTGATTTTTTCAGGCTGCGTAATAGTGTACAATGGATGCATTCCGCGGTAGGTATCCCAAAGTGAAAAAGTAGTGTAATTGGTAAAATTGGCTTTTTCGTAGACTTTTTTATCTGTTCCCAGATAATCTCCATTGGCATCATTAAAAATAGAAGGCGCAAACATGGTATGATACAATGAAGTATAGAAAACTTTCATTGTTTTTTCGTCTGCTTTTATCTGAACTTTATTCAGTTCTTTGTTCCATTTTGAATCTGCCAGTTTTGCAATCGCTTCAAAATCCCAATTCGGAATTTCTGCTTTTATATTGGCTGATGCATTTTCTGTACTAACTGGCGAAATTCCGACTTTTACCAGAATCTGTTTGTTTTTTAAGGTTTTAAAATCTAAAACCGCTTTTATTTTCAAACCTTCTCCTTCTGTTCCTTTAACTACAGCTGTACTGTCGTAAACCATCATATTTGTGATAGGCTCAGAGAATTCCATTGCAAAATAAATACGCTGATCTGCTGCCCATCCTGCAGAATATCGATAGCCTTCAATTTTGGTTTCGCTTATTTTTTTAACGAAAGTTTTTACAGGTCTGTCCCAGCCAATTCCATCAGCAAGATCAATTAAAATGTGTGAATCATTAGTATTTTCAAAAGTATATTTATGAAAACCGACTCTTTCGCTTGCCGTTAATTCAGCTTTGATTTTATATTTATCCAATAAAACGCTGTAATATCCCGGTTTTACCACTTCGTTTTTATGAGAGAAATACGAGCCGTAACCGTTCACCATATCTTCTTTTGTCCCTTTGGTCAAACCGACTTTTCCGCTGACAGGCAAAACGAGAATATCATTTAAATCTCCAATTCCTGTTCCGCTTAAGTGCGTGTGGGTAAAACCTAAAATCGTATTGCTTGCATAGTTGTAACCGCTGCACCAATCCCAGCCTTCAAAAATATTTACCGGACCAAGCTGCACCGCTCCAAAAGGAACATTTGCACCCACAAATACATGCCCATGACCCGCCGAACCTATAAACGGATCTACATATTGTGTATAATTTACATCTGTTTGTTTAGTCTTTTTTTGCTGTGAAATTATCGGATTGGCAAAAAGTAAACTCAAAGCCAAAAAACCGCTAAATGCTATTCTCATATATTTTTATTTTTGATTGCGTATGGTTTAAAATAATTAACGCAAATATTTTTTAATTTCTGTATGTTAGACGCACTACAGTGCGTCTCTACGGTCAATTTATAAAACATTATAATAAAGAATGAACCGTAATTTTCATAAGGAGACGCACTGCGGTGCGTCTCTACAAAAAACCTTTGTCCCTTAGAACCTTAGCATCTTAGTACCTTTTAAGAACCTCAAACAAAGAATAAATCTTAATCTTTGGCTTCGCTATTTTCCCTTCAAACGAAATTGTTTTTTCCTCTCCCGCTTTTAAATCAAAATAATTATCGCTCCATTTTCCGTTATAGCCTTTCATTGAAACGCAAACATATTTTGCCATTTTCTGAGCTTTTATCGTTACGCTATTTCCTTTTACTTGCCAACTGATTTTTGGATCTTCTAATGCCAAATCTTTTGGGTGCGTAAAATCCGTTTCTGGTTTTATGTCATCTCTATAGGCTTCTTTTATGGCATACCACGCTGCTTTTGGCTGTCGATTATTGTAATCTGTGATGCTCCAGCTTGCTACAGGCCAACAATCATTTAACTGCCAAACTAGAGTTCCCATATTGTAAGGCGCTTTAGCTCGATGTGTCCCAACGATATTTTTTATGGAATAATAATGCATACACTGACTCAAGTAGGCATAATCTTCCAGATTCATCTTTTTTATTTTCGAAGCATCAATAAAATATTTACCGAGATAAGAATCTAATTTCTCAAACCCTTTACCTGCTTTTAAATGTACTTTTAGTATATCTGAATATAATTGTCGATCTTCGGGAGAAGTGAATCCTTCAATTGAATTATAATTTGGTAAAGACAGCATTCCGTATTCGCTTACAAAACGTCCTGTTTTTTTCTGAACGGCTTCAATATCTTCCAATCCCCACCAAATTCCCCAATAATGGCTGTCTCCTTCGGTTACGCTTTTTGCTTTTGACCAATGATATAATGGCGAAGAACTTAAATATGGTCGTTTGCCATCAACTTCTTTCACCCATTTTGGAATACTGTCATGAAATAAACGCGTGTAATCTTTCCACAAACGGATTGAATCTTGTTTTGAAATTTTGAAACTTTTCATCCAGCCCCAATTTTTAAAGGCTTCATCAGATTCGTTGTTTCCGCACCATAAAACGATGCTTGGATGATGGCGCAGTCTCTTTACCTGATATTGGACTTCTTTTTTTACATTATCAAAAAAAGCATCGTCTCCAGGAACCATTGTGCCTGCAAACATAAAATCCTGCCAGACATTTATGCCATATTTATCGCATAAATCGTAGAAATAATCGTCTTCATAAATACCTCCGCCCCAAACGCGAAGCATATTCATATTGGCTTCTTTGGCAGATAAAATTATTTTTTCATATTCTTTTTTGGTTACTCTCGAAAGAAAAGCATCCGATGGAATATAATTGGCTCCTTTCATGTAAACTGGCTTTCCATCAATTTTAAAATAAAAAGAGCGGCCAAGACTGTCTTTGTCTTGTATTAATTCGATTTTTCGATTTAAAACGTAAGGCTTCTCAGGTTCTTTTTCATCATAAGCTTCAAATCTTGGCGTTTTCCATATTCCGCAGGTTGTAAATTTTGGTCCCCAGTCCCAACCAAAATGGTATTGCGCTTTACGTACATAAGCGCGAGGATTATCTGGAATTACGAATGGATAATCTTTTTTAGCCAGCGAATCGACTACATTCTGTGCCGATTGAAATACAATTCTCAAATCGTTATTTCCTGATTTCAAGACTTTTTTAACGTCAACACGCCATTGGCGAAACATATTATCTGCTTTTAAAACCAGCTGATTGTTTACATAAACTGATGCATAAGTATCTAATCCGTCAAAAACTAATTCTGTGTTTTTCTTTTTCAGCATATTGGCTGTAACCAGAAAAGCCGTTTTATATTCCCAGTTTTTGCGTTCAATCCATTGCAGTTTTTTTTCATTATCTCTGTAAAATGGATCTGAAATTAATTTACTGTTTAGCAAATCGGTATGAATTTCTCCCGGAACACTAGCCGAATACCATTTTTGCGTTTTTTCTTCACGGTATGTCCAATTGTTTTTTAAATCAATTTTCTGCGCAAAGGCAATTGACATAAAACCTGATAAGCACAGGGACATTATCCAATGAAGTTTATTTTGATAATTCATTTTACTGAGTAATATATTAATACCTTCTAAAATTACTAAAAAAGGTAAGTAATCTGGTAATTTGGCAGTTTTAGAGAAGGAAAGACTGACCGCACTTTTCCTTCTCTTTAGAATTTATTCTTTGTTAGTAACTCTAAAATACAACTAGAAATATTTTCTTTACCACTGCCTATGTTTTATTTTGGTTTTGATATGAATCGCTTTTAAATTCAAATAACTGAATCGACTTTTAAGTATCGCTTTTGAAATTTTTAAAATGCAGAAAATAAATCCATCTTTTTCAGCAGAATCTCTCTCAGTTTGCTGCGAAAAAAAAGGCATTTGAACCTGCAAATCAACTTTTCAAATACTTACTTTTAAATCAATTAATTACAAAATTTAAAAATAAGCCGGGTATGCTCATTACCCGACTTATCTTAACTAACCAACCAATTTAAAAATTATTTATCCCACCAGATTCTTGTGGTCATTAAATCTAAACCTTGACGTTGAATTGCTGCTTTATAATTAGCCTCATTTGTAATAAGTTCTGACTGATCATAAATTAATCTTCTTGGAATTGTTCCCTGAGTTTCTCCCGTTGGATCGTTAACCGGAACTAAAACTGGATAACCTGTTCTTCTGTATTCTGAGAATGCTTCAAAACCATTGAACAACAATACAATCCATTTTTGAGTGATAATCTGTTCGATTTTTTGTGCTTCTGTTCCTCCAGATTTAAATGGATAAGTAGTAATATAAGTGTTGTATTCTGCTGGTGAAACCAAAGGCACTTTATCTCCAAAAATTGCTAAAATATTCATAGCACCTCTTACGCCATTTTCATAATAAGTCTGAGCCGATCCTCCAACGTTCCATCCTTTTACCGCAGCTTCAGCCAATAAAAACTGAACCTCAGCATAAGACATAATTAATGTTGGAGCATCTAAACGCAATACTGTAGAAGTATTTGGATCTGAAAACAATTTTTTGTCTCCACCAGGAAATTCTTTTGCATCATTTGCCAAACCTTGCTGACTTGCTGGATTATTATCTCCTGTAGCTTCTAGTTTTGCATAAATTCTTAAACGAGGATCGTTTGTGTTTTTCAACATATCGATAAACGTTTTACTGAATTTAATGTTAGATTCTCCTCCGTTCAAATCGTTTCTAACCCAAGATGATGTAATTGGATTGGTTTTTACTCCTGCAGGACCTGCATCGTGTTTTAAAACCAAACTATCGTCATTTGAAGTAAATACACCTTTTGCATAAGCTTTTTCTACAAATTCTTTTGCTTTTGCAGGATTTACTTTAGACAGACGCATTGCAACTCTCAACATTAAAGAGTTTGCCAATTTCTTCCATCTTGCAACATCACTTTGGTAATACAAATCGGCGTTGCCTACAAATGGTTTTCCTGCATCTAGAGCAGTTCCAGCTTCATCCAATTCTTTTAAAAGATCATTGTAGATGGCTTCTTGTGTGTCATATTTTGGAGAAAAAACGTTTCCGTTGTATCCTTTTCCAGCTTCAAAATAAGGAACTTCACCATAAGTATCCGTCAATTTTTGGAACAAGAAAACTTTCATGATTCTACAAGCCTGAATCATATTTGAGTTTTCTGGTGTATTTTCTACTACAGACAATAACTGGAAAATCTGATTTAATCCTTTTCCGTAAGTTTCACCAAAAAGAGCTGCAGAATATTCAGAAGAATAGGTGTATTTTGAACCTGGCCCTCCAAGTGAAGAAAACTGCTGTACAATTTGTGCTGCGTATAAGTTGTTTCCTCTTGTGTTAGAAAAATCTTGTCCGTCTACATAAATCTCAGCAAGCGTAAACATAGATTTTACAGCTGGATCTGTTAACGCGTTTGGATTCTTATTCATTTCTTCGAATCCTTTATCGCATGAAGCTAATGTCAAAACACCAACAATTGCGACACAAAATATTTTGATATATCTATTTTTCATCTTTTTTAGAATTAGAATTTGACATTAAGTGCAAAACCATAGTTTCTTGTCAAAGGCATTGAAGCTCTTTCCATACCTTGCGCATTACTGTTTGAGTAATTTGACTCAGGATCGATGTTTGGAACTTTGTCATAAATAGTCCATAAATTGTGAGCTGAGAATGCTAAACTAACAGACTGGAATGGTGTTTTTTGCAAATATGCTTTTGGGAAATTATAAGCAAATGAAATTGCTCTAAGTTTAACAAAATCAGCATCGTAAACAAAGTTTGATGTTACATCACTATAACTTCTCCAGTAATCGTAAGCTGAAACTGTTTTATTAACAGGGTTTCCGTTAACATCATTTCCGCTTACTGCCACACCACCTTCACGACCTGGAAGCGTAATTTCAGATAATCCGTAACGTGTTCCTAACTGGTTTGTAGCCGAGTAGATTTCTCCTCCAAATTTGGCATCAACAAAAACTGAAAGTGTAAAGTTTTTATATGAAAAATCATTTGAAAGTCCCATAGATGTTGGCGCAACACCTTGTCCTGCAATAATTAAATTTCCTCTTAAGAATTTTCCGTCCGTGCCAAGTACTATATTTCCATTAGCATCTCTTAAATAGTCATATGCTTTAATCACTCCAAAAGGTTGCCCTTTTTCTAAAACTACATTAGCTCTTCCGTCTCTGTTTCCTTCTAATGTTTTTGTTGTGATTTTATCCGAAAGATTTAAAACTTCACTATCGTTGTAAGCAAAATTATAACCTACGTTCCAAGAGAAATTTTCTGTCTTAACTGCTTTTACATTAATAGCAAACTCCACCCCTTTGTTTAGGATTTCTCCAACATTGATTTTTGTGGTTCTATATCCTGAAGCTTGAGAAACATCGGCATCTGTAATATCATTTGTTGTTTTTTTGCTGTAGAAAGTCAAATCTGTACTCACTCTATTATGGAAGAATGTATTTTCAAAACCAAACTCAATTGTGCTTACGTTGTAAGGTTTTAAAGTTCTGTTTGGAATTGTTTCTCCGTTTACCCCCAAAATTGGCTGTCCTAAAGAATCTGTCTGTCCGTCTGGCGTAGTGTAAGTCAATGCTAAAGCATAAGCCTCTGGCAATGCTCCTCCAACGTTACCCCAACCTGCTCTAATTTTACCATAAGAAATCCATTCTGGAAGACCGATAACTTCAGAGTAAATGAAACTTGAACTTACAGAAGGATAAAAAGTACTGTTGTTTGAAGGATCTAAAGTTGAAAACCAATCTTCACGACCTGTTAAACTAAGAAACAAATAATCTTTATATCCAAGATCTGCTGAATAGAAAAGAGAGTTTACTTCACTTTCTGAGAATAATTTTTCAGTTTTGTCTGGCTGTGTATTTCCGTAGAAATATTTGAACGGAACAATAAAATTGTTTCCTTTCATCTTGATACCGCTGTATCTATTATGCTGGCGGTTTGCTCCAATAAAAGCATCCAATGAGAAATCTTTAGCAATATCTCCTTTGTAGCCTAAGTAACCAGAAGCATTTACTTCAGAACGAGTTTCAATTCTGTTTTCGATAGATCCGCCTGGGCTGTAATTTATTCCTGTAGGCTCAATTTCAGTATATTCATAATTAATATCATCAATACCAATAACAGCTTTAGCATAAATTTTATCTGTAATGTTGTAATTCACTTTTGCCGATCCGATAAAACGCTTTCTAAGGTCATCGTTTAAAGGAGATTTCGTAGCAAAATAAGGATTTGTATGATAAACGTTTGCTCCTAAAAAGTCCTCTTCGCCTCCATTAGCATCGTAAGGATTACTTATCCATCTGATATCTGTTCCTGGAGTCATAAAAGTAGTCGGGAAAGACGGGTTTCTTGGCGAATCATTTAAGTACGGACGGTTATGGCTTTTCTCAGAAATATACTGAGCATTACTCTCTATACTGATTCTTTTATTTGGAGCCGAGTTTAAACTCAAAGCCACATTGTTTCTTCCAAAAGTAGTTTCTGGCAAGATAGATTCGTCTTTTGTATTTCCGAAAGACAATCTAAAGTTTGTTGATTCATTTCCGCCAGAAATTGCTAAAGTATTGCTGAAAGAATATCCAGTTCTGTAGAAATTCTCCACATTATCTTTTCCATAAGCTTGATACGGTCTAGTTTTTCCATCAAGTGATAATGAAGGCGTCCCATCATATTTATCTCCCCAAGCAAAATAATATGAATCTCTAAGTTCTTGCAAATTAGTAAATCTAGTTGGCACACCACTCGCATTTGGAGCTCCTGATCCATATTGATCTTGCCATTTTAAAAGACTTGCAGGCGTGTTAAAAGAAGAGTTTGTACTAAAATCTACTCCAATTCCTGTCCCGTTTTTACCTTTTTTAGTTGTAATTAAGATAACACCATTTGATCCTCTGTACCCGTAAAGAGCAGAAGCAGCACTACCCTTAAGAACAGACAGCGAAGCAATGTCGTCTGGATTAAAAGAAGACATACCATCTCCTTTATCGGCACCTCCCCACATTCCTGCATTTCCTTGTTGTGTATTGTCAATCGGAATTCCGTCTACAACATACAAAGGCTGATTCAATCCAGATGCAGAAGTAGCACCACGAATTACCACACGGCTTGATCCCGATGGCCCTGTAACAGGAGCCGAAACGTTTACACCGGCAATTTTACCCTGCAAAGCATTTCCTAAATTGATTTCTTTATTTTTTGTTAGATCATCGCCTTTTAATTCTCCAACGGCATAACCTAAACTTTTCTTTTGTTTTTTAACTCCAAATGAAGTTACAACAACATCTTTCAATTCCTGTTTAGATTCAACCAGTGCAACAGCAACTCTAGTCTCTTTTCCCTGAAGTACTATTGACTGCGATTGAAACCCGATCGAAGACACATTAAGTGTAATTTTACCTTCAGGAACATTCATTTTAAATCTCCCTTCAGCATCTGTAACAGCGCTAAATGGTTTTCCTTGAACTTCAATTGACGCAGCAACAACTCCCTTGTTCTCTGCATCTGTAACTATGCCGGTTATTAATCGATTTTGCGCGGCAGCACTTAAACTGCTAAGCAATATCACTCCTAACACTGCTAATATTCGTCTCATAAGCTTTTTTTTTGGTTATTGGTTTTGATTTTGTTTTGTTGATTTGATTTGTTGTTTGTTTTTAAATAATTAATAAAAATTTGTACTCTATTTTCAATATTACAGCCTTAATAACAAGTTATCCCGATAGCTGTTTTAGTTTGTTACGGTTAAGAAAATTCAGAAAAAATCTTACTAAATCGTTTTAGTGAAATGATTAAAAAAAAAGTTGCACTTTTTTAATTTCTAATTTTCAATTTTAATATCAGATGGGTTAAACAGATTCTCTTATAATCAAAGTTCCTTTCTTGAGAACCTTTTCTATTTTGAAATCTTCAAAACTTGTCATCTGACTCATTAATAGCTGTATCGATTTGACGGCAATTTCTTCAATGGGTTGTGCAATGACCGAGATTGTGGGGGTATGCAATTTGAAGCTGTCATGATCGTCAAAACTTATAACAGAAATATCTTCGGGAATTTTATATTTCAACGCTCTAAATGCCTGAAGTCCTGCAAGACCAAGATAGTTGGCTGAAAAAAGAACCGCATCTATCTCTTTATTTTTCTTGAAGAAATTTATAATAGTTTCAATTCTGCTATATTCACTTGCATGATAATCTATATGAAGCGTATAATTTTCGTTATAAATCCCTTCTTCTTTTAACGCTTCTATATATCCCTTTTCTCTTAATTTCATCTGAATCATTCCAGATTCATTATTCACAACGGCAATATTCTTTTTTCCTTTGCCAATTAAAAATTTAGTAGCCGAGTAAGATGCTTCATAATTGTCCATTAGAACATGACTTACTTTTTGGTTGGCAAAATATCGGTCAATCAAAACCACTGGCTTTTGAAGTTTTAAAAGCTGGCCGATTGTTTTCTCTAGGTTTCGAGTTGGCGTAATAATAAACCCTTCAACATTTGCCTGTAAAAGACTTTGCACTAATTCTTCCGAACGGTTATTGTCATCGCCTGTACTGCAATAAAAAACTCTATAATCTATATTTTTTGCTTCGTCTTCTATAACTCTAGCCAAATCTGCAAAAAACTGGTTGGAAATATCCTCTACAATAAGTCCTATTGATCTTGTTTTTCCTGTTCGCAGGCTGCTAGCAATCATGCTGGGTTTGTATTGCAGTTTTTGTGCTACATCCTGAACTTTCTTGATTACAGTTGGACTAATAGCCATTTTTTCGCCCTTTCCGTTGATCACAAAAGACACAGTAGAAATAGAAACTTCTGCCTGTTTAGCAATATCTCTAATTGTAATCTTTTTCATCAAGCAAAAAATTTATAGTTAAATATTTTAGTACATCGCAAATATATGCAAGTGAAGCTTACAAAAACGTTTTAGTAAAATTTTTTTTCAATAAATCTCTTTTTTATCACCTAAATAAAATGAAAAATTCAGCAAATACTGGTTTTTTATAAGTTATTGTCATTTTGACTTTTAATATGGATTCTACAATTTTAGTACAGATTTAATTGAATTATCGGGTATTTTCTACCCTTTTTTTAACGCCTTTTTTCTAAAAAAAAGCTCAAAAATCTAAAATCCCATAAAAATGCCATTTTCAGAAAAAACAGAAACAAAACTTCAGCGCAAATAAAACAAGATGTGTTAAGTAAGAAAAAAAATCATTATTTTTAACTAACCTTCATTTTAGCATTATGACCGATAAATCACAACTTTTAAGTTCCATTTTCAGACATCTTGATGGCTTGGTTACTGCTCCTGTAGCAATAGCACTTAAAAATAAATCCTTACTTGAATTTATTTTAGACAAAAAGCAAACACAATTATCTGAGCTTACAACTGTTTTTAATGCCAACGAAGGCTATCTAAATGTTGCTTTGAGAGTTTTGGCATCTCAAGGATTTTTAGAATATGAAATTGATAATAAAACGCAGGTCATCACAATTTCTGCAAATGAGAAAACTGAAATTGCTTTTTCATTGTTTTATCTCTACGAAGATGTGGTGAATTTGCTACAGTTATCCATTCAGTTTCATCCCCGTTTGTTTGAAGATGTTCCTTTTGAAAAACTCAATACTATTTTTGAAAAATATAAAAAAAGATATGGCATTGAGCCTTCTAACGATCCTCTGACGAATAGCATTCAGGAACAGATTTTAAAACATATTGAAGGGTACCTCATCGGACCAACTATTGTGCGATTGGCAATGAACGGAATGTTTCATAAGTATTTTATGGAAACTTCTTTCAGACCTGAAGAATTTCATAAATCGCCCGAAAATTTTAAAAAGATATTAGACTTTTTTGTTCATCTGGGCTGGTTTCTAGAAAAAAATGGCAATTATCAATTTACCGAAGCAGGTTTATTTTTTGCCAAAAGAGCCAGCGCTTACGGCGTTACGGTTTCTTATCTGCCAACTTTTGCCAAAATAGAAGAATTGATTTTTGGCAATCCCGATATTCTACGAACGACTGAAGGTGAAAACGAACTTCATGTAGATCGCGAAATGAATGTTTGGGGAAGTGGCGGCGCTCACGATACTTATTTTAAAGTTGTTGACGAAATTCTAATCAAGCTTTTTAATCTTCCTATCGAAGAACAGCCAAAAGGAATTCTAGACATGGGTTGCGGAAATGGTGCTTTCTTGCAGCATATTTTTGAAGTAATTGACAGACAAACTTTAAGAGGAAAAATGCTCGATGAATATCCGCTGTTTATAGTTGGAGTTGACTATAACCAAACTGCCTTGAAAGTAACCAGAGCTAATCTGATAAATGCAGATATTTGGGCAAAAGTAATCTGGGGCGATATCGGCCGTCCTGATTTACTTGCCAATGATTTGAAAGAAAATTATAATATTGATTTGAAAGATCTTCTGAATGTGAGAACTTTTCTAGATCACAATAGAATTTGGCAAGATCCAAAACATATTAACCCAAACAGAATCAGTACCTCAACAGGTGCTTTTGCTTACAGAGGAAAAAGAATCAGTAACAATCTCGCCGAAGATAATCTTTTGGAACATTTGCAAAAATGGTCACCGTATGTGCGAAAATTTGGTCTGCTTCTGATTGAACTTCATACTATAAGTCCGAAACTTACGGCCAATAATTTAGGCAGAACTCCTGCAACCGCTTATGATGCCACACATGGTTTTTCGGATCAGTATATTGTTGAAATTGATGTTTTTAATGCAATTGCCGCAGAAGCAGGATTATTTCCAGATAAGTCAATCTTCAAGCGATTTCCAGATGCCGATACGGCAACAGTGAGCATTAATTTGTTGAAAGGAAAATAAAATGTAATGTTTAAAATTAGCCGAAATAATATATTTCACCCCGCTGGGGCTCTTTCTTAAACCGCAATTCTATTTCTATAAATATTTCGTCCCTCTGGGACTTTTTTAAGACACAATTTAAAACTAATATATTGTTTCATTGGGATTTAAAAAACTCTTTCAAGCTCTGGAAGAGCGAAATATTTATAGAAAAAATTTCAAATACAACGATTAAAAAGCTCCAGCGGAGCGATATATTTCACCCCGCTGGGGCTCTTTCTTAAACCGCAATTCTATT
>NZ_JAVFVR010000014.1 GCF_030929595.1 Flavobacterium sp. LHD-85
TAAATATTTCGTCCCTCTGGGACTTTTTTAAGACACAATTTAAAACTAATATATTGTTTCATTGGGATTTGAAAAACGTTTTCAAGCTCTGGAAGAGCGAAATATTTATAGAAAAAATTCAAAGACAACGATTAAAAAGCTCCAGCGGAGCGATATATTTCACCCCGCTGGGGCTCTTTCTTAAACCGCAATTCTATTTCTATAAATATTTCGTCCCTCTGGGACTTTTTTAAGACACAATTTAAAACTAATATATTGTTTCATTGGGATTTGAAAAACGTTTTCAAGCTCTGGAAGAGCAAAATATTTATAGCTAAAATTTTAACACACAAAGTAAAAAGCTCCAGCGGAGCGATATATTTCTGAAATCAAAAAGGAGCTGTCTTTTCAGACGCTCCTTTTTGATTTTTATATCAATTGAAAACAAATCATTTTCCTCCAATCAACTCCATAATCTTGTCATAAATTGCTGTATTCTGGTAAACTCCCATGAATTTTTCAGATCCTGGACCGTAAGCAAAAACAGGAACAGGAATCGCCGTATGATCGTTAGTGCTGAAACTTCCGTGAACATATCCTTTTTCAATACTTCCGTCAATTAGAGATAATCCTCCAGTTTCGTGATCTGCTGTTACGATTAACAAAGTTTCTGGATTTTTATCTACAAATTCCATTGCCTGACCAACCAATTTGTCAAAATCCAACATTTCTCTCACCACATATTCTACATTATTCTGGTGTCCGCCGTAATCAATTTGAGCGCCTTCAGCCATAATAAAAAACGGATTTTTTGTTTTTGCAAAAGTGTTTGTTGCTTTCGCTAAAGATTTTGTTAGAAAATCTCCTCTTCCATTTTTGATAGAAACCACGGCTGCATCTTCTAAAACTACAAATTTGCTATTTTTGATCGTATCCAGACTCGAGAATTTATCCGAGAATGTATATCCTTTTTCAGTTAAAGTTTTAGACAAATCTTTGCCATCTTTTCTAGAAATAAATTCTTTCTGTCCTCCCCCAATTAAAATATCTGACGGATTCGAAAGAAAATCATTTGCAATTGGCTGGCTTAAACTTCTTTCTGGCTGATGCGCATAAAATGCAGCCGGAGTTGCATCCGTAATATTTCCAGCAGAAATAATGGCTGTTTTATAGTTTTTCTTTGCCAATTGTTCTGCAATGGTCTGAAGCGGTTTCCCCTGTTCATCAACACTTATAAAACGATTATTAGTTTTATGTCCCGTAGCCATTGCCGTCGCTCCTGCTGCAGAATCTGTAATATAACTATCGGAAGCTTTTGTGATTGAAAATCCTTGAGTCGGAATATTAAATAAACTCAATTGCCCTTTGTTTGCTGTATAACCAGAATAGATTTGCGTTAATCCCATTCCGTCTCCAATTAAGAGAATAACATTTTTTGGGCGTTTATTCTTGAAACCATTTTTAGGAATATAAGCTTGGTGAAATTCTGTATTCTGGTAAAATGTCGTTTTAATATTATTTATGAATTGAGTCAGTTCGGATACTTTATCCGTTCCGATAAAATCAACTTTTAAATTCATTAAAGTCATATACGTATTCACGTTGTCTTGCGTAGCCCAGAATCTTATTTTTTTGTTTTGATCGTGGACTTTTTTAATAATTGCCTGAATTTTTTCAGCATCTGGCTGCGTCAAAACACCTTTTCCGTTCCAAACCGTAATTTCATGCAAATCTTCACTGATCATCTCAACTCTTGCCAATTGATCTGAAGTATAATTTTCATTTAGCCTTCCATCAAAATAAATAAAATCTGGATATTCCTTCCATAATGATGGTAAAGGTCTGTTTCCAGAAATAACCACTTTTATGTTTTTATTAGAAATAATATCTGGAAAAGTCTTTAACTGTTGTGTAATTGCTTTTAGAGTCGAATCGGCATCAGACTTAATATCAATCATCAAAATCAATGGTTTATTGCTCGGATACGCTTTCCCCTCCAACGTTTTTAATTTATTAGAAAGTGGCTCCAAATACAGACTTTTTAGTGTATTGTGAGAAGCAATTTCCTTAGAAGCGTGAGCCACAAACAACTCATTATTTACTAAAAAAACATCGGCTTCAATAACTCCTGTTTCGTTAGAATAGGCACCATAAAATGGTAGTTTGCTTTCGTAATCGTTATGCGAATGAATATTAGAAGAAGTGTACTCTTGCGCTTGAGCAAACAAGCAAAATTGAAGGCAAAAAAGGGTGATTATTTTTTTCATCGAAAATGATTTTTATTCTTTTAAAGCTGTAGGTAACTTTATTAGAAATGGGTTTCTGCAATTTATTTTTAACACATAGAAACATAGCTTTTCTTTATGCATAAAGGCGTTTCACTTGTTTAAATACACATAGTAAAAAGTAATCTTGTCATTTCTTGGAATGACAAACTTTACTCTGTTTTTTTTACAACTGCAGTCTCCTGACCAAGACTGCAGCGTAAAAAACTAAAAAAACACAACGAATTTTTTTATTACCAGCCTTGGTTTTGAGTCAAAGCGCCTTTACTCACTGCAATTTCGTCTGGCGGTATTGGCCAAACATGATGAATTGCAGGATTGAAATTACGAGCAGGATAAATGACACTTCCATTATAATGGTGCAATGGTTTTGCATAAGTTTCTTTTGCATCTCCCCAACGCACTAAATCGAAATGACGGTCTGTCCACTCTCCTGCCAACTCGCATCTTCTCTCTCTTTTCAAATCGACCATTGTAGCGCCAGAAATATCGGCAAGACCTGCACGGTGACGAATCATATTAATTTCTGTGTCTGCATTTTGGCCTTTCATTAATTTCGCTTCCGCTAACATCAAAATCACATCAGCATAACGCAAAAGAGGAACATTCAAAGCTGTTGAAGGTTTGTCTCCATTCGCATTTACATAACGAATGTCTACTCCGCCCGACGTTGTTTTTGGATAACTGAACGGCTCCATATATTTTTTAAACTGATAACCTGTTCTGTTACTAGAACTTACTACATGATTTCCTTCATTAAAAGTTACGGTTTCCCCGAAATAAACAAATTTGTCTCCTTTTTGTAAAATTGTCGCACTACGTCTTTTATCGTTTGCAGCGTAAGTATCGAATAATTCTTTTGTCGGATAAAAATTTCCCCATCCGTTGTAAACTCCCCAACCTTTATCTTCTAAACAAACTCCAGGAAAAATAGAGCCTAAAGAAGTATTTTCAGCACTTGAAGTTACAGACCAAATATATTCTGAAGACCAGTTGTTACTGATTTTAAATACATCTTCAAAGTTGTCTAATAATTTGTGTTTTCCGCTAGCCACGATCATGTTTGCATATTTGATGGCATTGTCCCAATCTTTTGCATATAAATAAGTACGAACCAAATATGCCCAAGCCGCAGTTTTATGAGCACGTCCGCGATTGTCTGGTGTAAGCTGATCAAAATATGGCAATAAATCGGCTGCTTTGATTAAATCTGCTGCAATGTAAGCGTAATTTTCGGCTACATTTTTTGCTCGAGGCACATAAACATTTGTCGGGTTTTCTCTGTCTTGAATCGGAATTCCAGCACGATCGTCTCCATAATGATAAGCTAATTCTAAATGCATTACAGCATGGTTAAAATAAGCTTCTCCCAACATTCCGTTTTTTGCATTTTCGTCTAATGCAATCTTTGGAATATTGCGAATCACGTCGTTACAACGCTTCATAATTTCGTAGTGAATTCTCCAAATATCTTTAGTATCCGATTCTGATCCGTCTACGATAAAGTTTTTGATTCTTTCTGCATTTTGCCTTGGTTTTGTTCCGATATCATCGCTGGCATTATTTAGCCAAAAGAAACCGCGCCCGTACATATTATCATCAGAATACAAAGCATAGATTGCATTTACTCCCGCTTTTGCATCTGCTGGCGTTTTCCAGAAATTCCCGCTTGACGGCGCTCCTTGCGGCACAACATCAAGTTCGCTTTCACAAGCCGAAGTGCTTACCAAAAGCACGAAACTCAATAATAAAAGACTTATTTTTTTCATTTTAATTGTTTTTTATTTTTTAAAAAGTTGCGTTAACACCAGTCATGTAAATACGAGAAAGCGGATAACGTCCTAAATCCATTCCGAAGTTTTTAAGACCAACTTCAGGATCCATTCCAGAATAATTAGTAATCGTAAATAAGTTTTGTCCAGAGATAAAGAATCTCAATTTTGCTTTTCCTTTCAGCCAGCTTTCTTTAATTGTATAACCAATAGAAACGTTTTTCAATCTTAAGAAAGAAGCATCTTCAATGTACAAATCAGAAATACGTCCGAAGTTGTTATTGTTATCTGTAGACGAAAGAACTGGAACATTTGTATTGGTATTCGTTGGCGACCAAGCATCTTTTGAATCCGCCAATAAGTTGTAACCTGGAAAAGAAGCATTTAAACCTGTGTGTTTTACGGCATTGAAAACACTATTTCCTGCAGCACCTGTGAAGAAAATATTCATATCAAATCCTTTGTATCTGAAATTGGCATTCAAACTATACGTTGTTTTTGGGAACGGACTTCCTAAAACTACTCTGTCGCTGTTATTGATTACGCCGTCACCATTTTCATCTTTGAATTTAATATCTCCAGCAACCGCATTTGGCTGATACATTACACCATTTTTGTTTACATAAGCTTTCACCTCATCATTGCTTTGGAATAATCCGTCAGTAGCATATCCGTAGAAAGCTCCAACTGGGCTTCCAACTTGGTAAATATTCGCTAATGGCAAACTACGAACTCTGCTTAAACCAAGAGGTTCTAATGAATTTAAATCGTCTTTAATAGATACAATTCTATTGCTTAAGAAACCTGCGTTTGCCGTAACATCAAATTTAAATTCTCCACGAGTTTTTTGGTACGTTAAACTCACCTCGATTCCTTTATTTTCAACATCTCCTGAGTTTACAATTCTTCCTTGTGGAGTTCCAGAAACTCCTGGCAATTGGTCACGAACCAACATGTCCTTATTTTTCTTTACATAAGCATCAACAGATCCTACTAAAGTATTATTTAGCATGGTAAAGTCTAAACCAATATTGGTCTGCTCAGAACTTTCCCATTTTAAATTCGGATTTGATAATTCGCTTTCAGCGTAACCATAATTAATTGATGGCACTGCTCCAATTAAGGCCTGAGTCTGAACCAAAGGCACACTAAATTGATATGGCCCTAGATTTCCTAAATTTCCAATTTGTCCCCAGCTTGCACGAAGTTTTAAATTGCTGATGATTGGCTCGATGCCTTTCATGAAATTTTCTTCAGAAATTAACCAACCTGCAGAGACAGAAGGATACACTTTCCAACGGTTATTTTCTAATAATTTTGAAGTTCCGTCACGACGAACAATTCCTGAGATTAAATATTTCTGATTGAAATCGTAATTGATTCTTCCCACATAAGAAGAAATAATTTCATCTGATCTTCCTGCTGCTGTCTGCTGAATCAATTTTGCATTCAACAAATAACGCTGTGATGGATCTTCATTGTCAAAACCAGTTCCTTCAACTGTGTAGAAATCTCTTTTTGTCTCTTGATACGTATATCCAGCCAAAGCTTTCAAATTATGTTTCCCAAATGATTTCTCATAAGAAATAGTCTGCTCGCTTAATAAATCGGTAACTGTTAAGTTTTTCAACGTCAACCTATTGAAGTCGAATATTTTTCCTGGCTCAGTAACTTTTACAGTAAAATCAGTTGCGTTGTCCTGAATTCTGGTGTAACCCCAGTTCGATTTTACTTTTAACCCTTTTACAATTTCCCATTCTGCATACGGATTGATCAAAATGGTAGAAATAGGATTTTTATTGTCTAATCTTTTCAAATACGCTACCGGATTAATCACGTCTCCGTAAGAACCAATATATTTTTCTGGAACACCGCCAAATTGTCCTGAACCATCTTCTCTATAAATTGTTGCATTTGGCGGATACAAAATCGCTGCTTGAATTGCTCCTGTATATGAACTTGAAGTATTGGCTGTTTGTCCATTAGTCAACGAGTACGAGATATTTTCTCCAATTGTAAAATTATCTGCCAATTTAAAAGAAGAATTTGCTCTTACTGTATAACGTTCTCCGTAAGTATTTAGCAAAATACCCTCATTTTTTCTATAGCTTCCAGAAAGAAAGAAATTAGATTTTTCTGTTTTTCCGTTTACAGAAAGAGAAAGATCTTGAATTTCTCCTGTACGGAAAATTTCATCCATCCAGTTTGTTTTTGTTGTTCTTGCAGTTGGTTCAAACGCAGGATCGAAAGCAGGAATTCTAGGCAAACCTGCATTATCTCTCGCAAGATTCATTGCATCAGCATATTCTGCAGCGTTTAAAACCTCTAATTTTTTCGCTACATTCTGAAAACCTCCTTGGTAGTTTACATTCACATTAATTTTATCTGAAACTCCTTTTTTAGACGTAATTAAAATTACCCCACCAGAAGCTCTCGCACCGTAAATTGCCGCCGAAGCCGCATCTTTTAGAACGTTTATCGAAGCAATATCATTTGGATTTATAGTATTTAAAGATCCACTATAAATTATTCCGTCTAAAACGATTAAAGGCGTTTCGGCATTCAAAGATCCAATACCACGAATGTTAATTGTTGGCGATGCAGTAGGATCTCCACCATCGTTAATTACCGTAACTCCGGCAACTGTTCCTTGCAATAATTCGGCTGCATTGTTGTAAGTTCTGCTTGAAGTTTCTTTCATAGAAACAGAACCAACCGCTCCTAAAACTTCATTCTTTTTTACACTACCGTAACCCATAACTACAACTTCTTGAAGCTGTTTTACGTCAGCTGCCAATTTTACAGTAATATTTTGTGAGCTCGTTACTTTTACCTCTTGCGTTACATAACCCACATAAGAAAAAATAAGAGTCGCTTCAGAAGCGTTTACTTCTAATTTAAATGTTCCGTCAAAATCTGTTGCTGTTGCTGCGTCTGATCCTTTATCTTTAATTCCAACTCCTGGCAAAGGCATATTATCGTCTCCTCCGAAAACAGTTCCCGAAACAATAATTTTATTTTGATCGGCAGAAGCAACTTTCTGATTTTTCTTGATTACAATATTGTTGCTCACAATCTCATATCTAAGCACATTGCCGCAAATTTTATCCAACGCTTGTTCAAGCGTTACATTATTCAGTTTTAAACTTAATCTCTGATTGGCATTTACTTGGCTGCTTTCGTACATAAAATGTACATCAACCTGATTTTCAATTTTTTGAAATATATTTTTTATACTTTCATTGTCAACTTTTAAAGTCACTCTTTTGTTAATGTCAACATTCCCGGCTTGTACTGTAAGTGCTGCAAAAAACAAAGTCACAAACAAGAATAATTTTGTTCCTATTGTCCTTATGCTGGCATACCGCATTTGTTTTTCATTCATAGTTTTTAGATTTAGTGTAATTGTTTTGTTTATAGTTTGCTACGTAGTTTTATTTTTATTGTTTAATGAATTACTCGATTTTGTAAACCCCAGAATCCATTTTGTATTGAGCATTGATGATGTTGCACACCAATCCAATTACCTGATCAGCAGGCAGTTCTTTAAAATAGGCGCTAATCTTTAAAGCATTTAGATTTTTATTTTTGACTTCAATTGAAACATTGTAATTGCGATTAATTGTCGCCACAACTTCTGGTAGAGGCGTCTCTTCAAAAACCATAATATTTTTTCGCCAAAGTGAAATGGTATTTACTGGAACATCTTTAAAAGCTTGAAGTTTGTTATCCTGAGATTTAAAAACCACTTTCTGTCCTGGAGTTACATACACATTTTCTTCTGTAACAGTCGATTTCACGTTTACTCTTCCTGTTGCAACCGAAACTTCTTGTGTCGTTTGATCCGGATACGCTTGAACATTAAAACTGGTTCCGAGAACTTTGGTATCCATTTTATTGGTATGAATGATAAAAGGATGCCTTTTGTCTTTGGCTACATCAAAAAAAGCTTCTCCACTTAAATACACTTCTCTCGTATCTCCTTTAAATGCTGTAGGATATTTAAGAACACTTCCTGCATTTAGCCAGATTTTTGTTCCATCACTTAGTTTTATCTGAGCATGTTCGCCTAATTTCACTGCAAATTGCTTGTTTTCAATAGTATTGGATGTTGCATAAAAAAACACTGATAATCCGACAAGGAAAACCAAAGAAGCCGCAACAGCCCAGTTTTTATATGGAAGAGAAATAACTTTATTAGCATTCTTTATTTGTCTTAATTCCTTTCTAAGTTTTGAGCGGTCTGATTGAACCACTTCCATATTATCAAAAAAATCATCTGTACGATCGTACCATTTATTCCACATTTCTTGTCCTTTTGGGGAATACTTTCCTTCTAAAAAATTTTTGATTTCGTTATTTGAATTTTCAGGCATTATAATTTCTTTATGTCTTTAATAGTATGTCTTGGGAATTGTAATTTTAGGTAGGCGCAAAAGGTTACGCTTCTGTTAAGAAAAAAGCTGAGTTCTTAATCTGAAGTTTACTTTTAATTGAATTCGCCCAAATAAGTACGCATGAATTTCAGCGCATACGTAATATGGTATTTTACGGTTTCGATAGAAACATTCAATTCTTCGGCGATTTCTTTATTGGTGTAATGTTTTACACGACTAAGAATAAAAACCTCTTTTGATTTTTTAGGAAGTAATGATGCCGCTTCGTCAACTGCTTTTTGCAATTCATCATAATAAATAGAATCCTCTATTGCATTATAACTGGTTTGTGAAACGGTATTCTTTTCTAAGACTTCTTGAATATACTGATCGGTAACTTCGTGCGATTTTATATAATCTAAAGTCATGTAGCGAACCGAAGTATAGATATAGGCCGCAAAACTTTTCTGAATGACAATTGTTTTGCGTCTTTCCCATATAGAGGTAAAAACTTCCTGCACAATTTCTTCTGAAATGGCGATCGATTTCATTCGGAGATAGACGAATCGAACTAACAGATCTCGATATCTAAAATAAAGTTCATCAAAAGCTTTGTCCTTGCCCGATTTTAATAATTCGACAAGTTCTTCGTCTGTAAACTTCTTATACATGATTCATTATTTTATGATTAATCAAATCAAAAGTGTGAGTCAAAACACTTTTTCTGATTTTGTCTTGATAATGATCCTGTTGTTTTAAAATTGGCATATACAAAGTATTGGTTTCTTCTTATATGTCTCCAAAATTAAAGCTGAGGGTAGGTCGATTAGGTTACGTTTACATTAATAAAACCACTCTAAAGCGAAACATATTATTAACATTTGAAGTCGAAAGCCAAGTGAAAAATAAGGGTTTGTAGTATTTGGCGTAAAAAATGAAAAACTTTGTTTGGTATAACAATCTTTCTCTTATAAAAAGCAGAAAAAGTGCTTAACAAATAATTAATGGGAATGTATTAAAATGAGTTTATTCTTCTTCAAATTCCTTTCTCAAAAAAATAAAAAACTCAATTTAGTTGACAAAAGCAACTAAATTTATATATTTGTACCTCAACAATACAATATTTTAATCATGACTACTACAACTTCAAAAATTAGAAGTTTCAATAGATTTTATACAGCGCATTTAGATATTTTAAGTCAACATTATTTAGACAGCGAATATTCTTTGACAGAAATACGAATCCTTTACGAAATCAGCGAAAGCAAAACTATAACTGCTCAGAAAATTACCGAAATTTTAAATCTCGACAAAGGATATTTAAGCCGAATTTTGAAGCGTTTTTTAAAGGAAAATTTAATTGTGAAAGTCGCTTCCGCAGAAGATAAACGCGCTTTTAACATTAAACTAACCGATTCTGGAAATGAATTATTAAGTGTTTTAAATACTAAATCTGAAAATAAGATTGAAGGTAAAATCGAAAAACTAAATTCTTCAGAAAAAGAAATTTTAGTAGATTCGATGAATACAGTCAAAAATCTGCTGACAGAAAATAAAATAACTCGAGAAGATATTACCTATCGCCATAATATTACTCCTGGCGATATTGGCTACATCATTTATTTACACGGATTTATCTATGGAAACGAATCGGATTTTTCAACTGATTTTGAGAAATACGTGATCAAAACTTTTTACGATTTCTTAGAAAAATATTCTCCAGAAAAAGACCGAATCTGGATGGCAGAATACAATAACAAAATTGTGGGATGCGTTGCAATTGTACACCAGCCTAACGAAGAAGCGCAACTGAGATGGTTTCTTCTAGATCCCGCTTTTAGAGGTCTAGGAATTGGCAAAAAACTTTTAACCGATGCCGTTGATTTTTGCAGAGAAAAGAAATTTAAAAATATTTTTCTGCTTACCACAAGTTTACAAGACAAAGCGCTTAAAATGTATAAAATGATGGGATTTGAACTTACAAAATCTGAAGAAGTTCACGAATGGGGAAAAACGTTTTATGAGGAGCGATATGATTTGAATCTTTCCAAATAGAATTTCTTAGATGCAGTTTAGCGCATTCATACCGAATTTATAAAACATGAAAATGCTTTAGCCAAAACTTCAAAAGTTTAGCTAAAGCATTTTTATTTTCCTCTTTTTATTTAAAAATAAGTCTGAGATTTATTAAAACAATTTACATCATAGTATTAATACGAATACTAGCTTTTATAAGAGCCAATGCCGATATTTTTGACACGTGAATATCTTTTGGCTGATGATGCGAATTCTGACTTACCAATTTTACATATTCTTGCCCTTGATCAGATTTCTGAACGTATTTTACAGTGATGTATTCCTCCCAGTCATTCAGTTTAACACTTAGAAGATACATTTCTCCAAAAAAGATATTTTCAAATTCCGTTTCCTTATAAAGAATAATGTCTCCCGATTTCAATAAAGGATACATACTATCTCCTGTTACAGAAATTGCTCCATCGCATTTTGGAAGATTTGGAATTTTTATGGTATCCAAAATTCTTTGCGGTTCTCCACTGCTAAAGAGCTCTCTTAAACCCGCAACCGCCTCCAAATCATATAGAGGTATTTCTTGATTTGCATGAACCGAATCGACTGTTTTTCTATCACTATTCATAACCATAACGCTAGTATTTTCTTCTTTAATCATAGGTCCGTTTCCTGTTAACAGCCACTCTGAACTTAGGTCCGGATAATAGTGTAATATTTTACACGCCTTATCTGTTCCCATATTGCTACTATTATCTAAAAACTTATTAGAAAATCCTAAATCGTTACAAAACTTATACTTAGTAATCCCTTTATAATCAAGATATTCTCGCACTCTTTCCGTTGACCCCATAAAAAGATGTATTATTTTACGTTAAAAATTTTGTTTCATGTATTATTTTACATTATATTTGCAAAGTAAAGAAAAATAAAATTGAAAAACAAGGGGTTAAGGCAGAAAATATTGAGCAACCAAAAATTTATCGCTTCAAATATTCAATATAACAAATTGATTTACAACAACAAAAACAACTAAAAGCTAAAAAAGAAAAATATTACCCTAAAACCACAAAAAGATGTAAAATACTACTAGTTAAAAAATAAATATTTCTAGAAAATCTAAAAACAACAAATACCATCAAAACTTTAATCCGAATTAAAAATGGGAACAATTCAAATCAAAGAGAAAATTCAGGAACTGGAAAATTGGCTGATTGAAAATCCAAATAGTCCTGAAAGAAGTTTAATCGAATCTGACATTAAAAAATTAAAAAATCAATTAAAAGAAAATCATGAGTAACACACAAATTCAACAACGCATTGCACTACTTTATTTAGCACTACAATTTTGTTCTGAAAAAATAAAAACATTTACAGCTGGAGAAAGAATCTGCATTAATCAGGAACGTTTTCAGTGGATGCACATCTTAGAGAACGAAAACGCAACCCCAAGACCTGTTTCATCAGTTATAGAAAACAAAATTATAGAAGTTTCGAAACTGGCTCTGAAATACAATTTTAAGCCTTATCATGAAGATCCGCTTAAAGAAGAGATTAGTGCCACTTTTTAAAAACCTAAAAACCAACAAACTATGAACACTACAATTATTAACAACCAAACAATCGACTTATCTCAATTTTCAGCCAAACAGCTTAAAGAAGCCTTAATTAGAGTTGAAAGCAAAAAAAATCAAGAAAGAGATACGTACAAAAAATTAGTTGCAGAAACAATTCCGAAAGCTCTTTTAAAATTAAAAAAGACTTCTGAAATGATTCAAAATGTAAAAACAGAAACATTTCAGCTTTTTGAAACGATTTTAGATTTAAAAAACCAGGTTTACGGTTTTAAAGAAAAACAAATGTCGCATACCTTTTCTAATGAAAAAGAAGAAATTACAATTGGATACCGAATTAACGAAGGCTGGGACGACACTGTAACGATCGGAATTGAAAAAGTGCAAAATTACATTGCATCACTTTCTACAAGTAAAGAAACGGCATCTTTAGTGAAAATTGTTTTCAATCTTTTGAAAAAAGATGCCAAAGGAAATCTAAAAGGCTCTAGAGTTCTTGAACTGCAAAAGCTTACAAAAGAATTTAATGATGAAGAATTTACAGATGGCGTAGAAATTATAGCTTCAGCATTTAAGCCAATTCGTTCCAGCTGGTTTATTGAGGCAAGTACAATTAACGAAAACGGAACAAGAACAAATATTCCGCTTTCTATGTCTTCAGTTGATTTTATTCACGGATATGTTTTCAATTTTTTTAACCAACAAAACAGACACATAAATGCAGCCTAATAACGATATCTACGCATCAGCTCTTTTAGCGTTTTTATTAATTATAACCAATCTGAAACCTATTCTTAGGTTTCATGAATGGCTAAATTTTAAAATAAGCACAGCATACAAACAGTATAGAAACGAACTTAAAAACAAGGCTAAAAACAGATCGCAAAACTCTTTTTTAAGCAATTAATTTCAACCAAATACCACAAATTACTACACTTCATTATTTCATCACTTTAATCTTTTTTACCATGTCAATCTCAAGCCAAAGAAGCCTCGGAATTCAAAAAAACAAATTACTTAGATATAAACTTATCAAAGATTTATATCAAAAACATAAAACGGAAGATATCCCAACTACAGTTGTTTGGCGTAAATATATCTATCCTGTTTATCCTATTTCAAGAACTACACTTTACGAAATTCTGTGTACACCGATTACAAACGAATTAAAAAAAATCGAGGAATTGAGCCAAAAAATGGCTTCCTAATTACATCTCATAAATTGGCTATCAAAATTGCTTTCTGTACAAGTCTGTAAAAGCTTCGAACATTGGTGTTCACACACCTTGCATTGACTTTTTTTTAGCATTTAAAGCTCGCATCTTTGCTCTCTCAACTAGATTCATTTATAAAAAACTGAATCAAAAATCATCTAAATTGATTTAAAAATCATAGTATTGAAAATACGTTCTTTTGACATTTTAATCAAAGAAAAAGCCTGTAACAATTTATTTTACAGGCTTTTTCTTCTATACAAAACTCGATTATGATCTTAAAAAACGTTTTCTAAGCGTACTGCTTCCTTTTAGCTTTATTTATAAAAAAAGCTTCTAATTAACATCTTCCTGCGTGAATCAAAAAAGTCTCATTTTGTCTGATTTCACTTTTTTAAAAAATCTTCTCCATTTGTAAAAATTAAGACAATTCATTTACAAAAAAGCAAATTCCAATATGCTAAATCATAAACTCATTTATGCAAAAAAGTTTCTCCATCTTAAATCCTAAATTAAAATGACTATTTCTCAAATCATCGAAAAAATACAGGAATTAGAATCTTGGCTGATTAAAAATCCTAACAGTGCTGAAAGAAGCCTAATTGAATACGATCTGAAAAAATTACGAACTATTTTACAACTGCGAAAACATGAATAAAAACCAAATCAAAGAGCGTATTGCGCAGCTTTATATTGCGCTGCAGTTTTGCTCGGAGAAAATTAAAACGTTTACTGCTGGAGAACGAATTTGCATTAATCAAGAGCGTTTTCAATGGATGCACATTTTAGATAATCCAGAAGCTGAACCTCGCCCTGTTTCACCAGATCTCGAAAATAAAGTACAAAACGTTACAAGACTTGCCCAAAAATTTGATTTTACGCCTTACTACGAAGATCCTTTTATGGAAGAAAAGAAATCATAATCAAAAAAAAGACCAAATAAAACTTTCCAAAATAACCCAAAAAACACTATAAATCAATGTTACCAAACCATGACATTTACGCTTCTCTCCTTTTAGGAGCTCTTTTAATTGCAACAAATTTAAAACCGATATTGGATTTTCGTGAATGGATCAATTTTAAAATAAATTCAACTTTTAAGCAATACCAAAATGAGCTTAAGAAAAAGAACGATCACAAATTGTAAATTGAATTTCAGATAATCTACTATCAAATATTAAAAACTCATATCAAACCGAAACAATTTGATATGAGTCTTTTTCTTCTTAAAACCCGACTGTTTTTAAAACTGCCGCAAATAAAAAAGGTTCCTGTTTTCTTAACTTATTTTAAGAAAGTCAGGAACCGAAAAGCGGGCGCTTTCTGCCCTAATCAAATAACTCAAAACCATTCTTTTTCCCAGGATGTTCCAAGTTTATAACTCCGGAACAAAATTGTCGTGTGGACTCTGCTGACTTAAATTATTAAGTGCTTTTGCAAGAATGACTTCAGGACGAAGCTCCAGACGATTTTCGGCATTAGAAGAGCGGCCATTGATATATAAGGATCAAATGGTTTTGGTTATCTGTAATGCATTTATGTATTCATTTAAGCCACAAATGGCTCTATTTCTTTCTAAAACAATTCTTTTTAAATCATTTTATTCTTTCAATATGGCAATATCTACTAACAGAAGTCTGGGCATCCAAAAAAATAAACTCTTACGCTATAAGCTTATCAAAGAATTGTATCAAAAACATAAAACTGAAGATATTCCTACTACTGTAGTTTGGCGTAAATACATCTATCCGGTCTACCCTATTTCTCGTACTACTTTGTATGAGATTCTTTGTACTCCGATAACTTCTGAACTTAAAAAAATAGAAGAACTGATTTCGAATCAGACCAAAAATTTATAAAGCAGGAAAACTAAATTGGATACTGCTAATTTATCTGAATCGCTTTGCAAAGATGTGGTGTTTTTCTCAGTAAAAACAGCGCCTGTTCATTGACTGAACAACTTTGTAAAGCACCAGAATACAAGTGTTTAAGCGCCTTTCACTTGTTTTTTTTATCGCTTTTTTAGACCAATCTTTGTACCCACAAAAGGAAACAGCTACAGCAATTACTACAGAAAATTAAGGCCAGATTTCTTCCAAAAAAAAATACCACAAGCTGTTTCTCAAAAAACAAAATTTTAATCCTAACACCTATTTTTCAAAACATTAATGGAACAGTTTCTATACCCCACTCTTACTGCATTTTTTGCTGCATTTATTACTTGGTTTTTCTCGATGAGAAAATCATTAGCCGAAGACCGAGCAGCCGAACTTGACAATGCCGTGAGCGCCGTAAAATATTATCGTGACTTACTAGATGATCTTACCGCTCGATTGACCTCTGCAACCGAAACCATAAAAAAGATGGAAATACAGCACAAAGAGCTCATGCTCATAAACCAACAATTAGTAGATGAACTACAAAAATTTAAACAACTAAACGGAAAACAACAATGACATTATCCCTGAAAACCTTAGAAACTGCAATTGCTCAGGTTGGCGTTGAAGAGATGCCACGAAACAGCAATGCCGGACCTGAAGTCGAGATTTATTTAAGAAGTGTCGGACTCGCAAAAGGATATCCATGGTGCATGGCTTTTGTTTACTGGTGTACTCAAAAAGCGGCATTACAATTAGGAGTCAAAAATCCTTTAAAGAAAACCGGCAGCGTGTTAGACCAATACAACTCAAGTAAATCTCTAGTCAAAAAAGAACCTCAGCCTGGTGATGTCTTTATTCTAGATTTTAAAAACGGAACTGGCCATGCCGGAATTGTCGATAAAGTAGCCGGAACACTTATCTACACCATTGAAGGCAATACAAACGACATGGGAGGTCGCGAAGGCTATAAAGTAGCCAGAAGAAAAAGAGAAATTAAAAGCGTTAAAGGCTTTCTAAGGCTCTAAAACCCACAATTAACAAACAAATTATAATTTATCATGAATAATTTAAAACGTCTTGTTTTTTTGTTTTTTTCAGCCTTAGTTCTGGTTTCGTGCAAAAGCCCGAAACCGGTTCTAAGCGAAGAAAAGACCAAAACTATCACAATCAAAGAAACAGTGCATGATACTGTTTTTAAAATTCAGAAAGACAGCAGTTCTTTCAAAGCATTACTCGAATGCCAAAACGGAAAAGTAGTTGTTAAGAATGTTACTCAAGCCGAACCAGGGCGTACATTAAAAAGCCCAAAGGTTCGTCTTGATAACAATAAACTCAACGTAGACTGCCAACTCAAAGAGCAGGAGCTCTATGCCCGCTGGAAATCTCAACAGGTAAAAGAAACCGAAGTAAAAACAATCAACACTACAAAATTTGTAAACTATTTGACTTTTTGGCAAAAGGTTCAGATTTGGCTGGGGAGGATTTTTCTATTGGTGTTGGTTTATTACCTAGTAAGATTTGTTAGAAGATTTTATCACTTATTTTAACAAGCGTATAATGATATAAATTGGTTAGATTTTTGATTATTGTTTATAAATTAGCTTTGATAAGCTTCTATACTAAACTAGAAGGCTTTAACAGAATTCGCCTCAAATCAATTTAACAATATCGCACTACTATGAAACAGCTCTTTACACTCGTTTTCTCTTTCCTATCATTGTTCATCTATGCTCAGCAAAAAGAGACGCACCAAATAAAAATCTATCTTGAAGATGCTGAAACAGAAAAGAACATTGATGACGCAAAAGTAACTCTTGAAGGTTTTGAAATTCCTCCAATCATTGGTCTGTACGACAAGAAAAACAAGTTCTATTATTTTGATGAAATACCTGATGGGTATAATACAATAATGGCTTATCACAAAAAATATAATGAAAAAGGGTATCAAAACTTAGAGGGATTGCCTGGAGAGTTGAAGTTGAGGCTTTATAATCCTTTGAATGTTTCTTATAGCTTCGAATCATATATCTACAAAAATACTTATGTAGAAGATCCTTATAAGATCAGTATCTTGAAAGAAGGTATGTTAGACTATAACACCCAAAAAGATTTTATAAATCAAACAATCAAAGATTTACAACTAGCTGTAGAATTAGTAAATCCTTATTGGGAAATGAACAAAATTGAAAACAATCCATATGGCATTTCTCAAAAAGAAGGATATCCAGCTCTCAATCTTAAAGAAAATCAAAAAGTAGAAGGAGGCTATTTGTTTCCATTAGCGGGAGGAGTAAGCTCTTTTTTTTCTGACAGATCTTATTCAAATACATCCAGAGATATATGTTTCATTTTAAGAAAAACAGATGGTTCAAAATTTAAAAGATTTAACGATCCCATTATAAATAAGCTAAAGCAACAAAAAATTAAAATTTGTGCCATCTTATTAAATAAAAAAAATGGAAGTGACTTTACGAGTAAGTTCAAAATCAGAGACAAACAAAATAAAAAATTTAATCTAAAAAATAAAATAGATTCGTCTAAAGTCTTTTTTTATGATAATAATTTTCGAAATGAAAAGAAATCATTTGGGTTGTTTCGCTTATTTAAAAAACAGCATTATCTTTTTTTTGATGAACCAAATAAATACCTCCAATTACCATCTTTTATTTTAATATCAAATGAAAAGGATGAAACTTATAATCTTTTCCGCGAGATCGGAAAAGAAAACCCAGAAACGTATAGAATACCTACTCCAGACAACGCTCTGGGACTCGGTATATTAGACATATACGAATATTATTCAAAAGCACAACAAAAAACATGAGAAATTGGCACCACAAAGTAATTAAATTAGATCGAGCGAGAGATCTATTATTAAGTAAATACATAAATAAATATGGCTATTCTAATGTTTATATAGGAGTCATAGAAGGGCAAATTGAATTTCAAGCAACAAATAGCTCTAACCCATTAACAATTAACGATTACACACCTGCACATGGCAGTTTTTCCGATATTTCTGGAAATCGAAAAGTTTTTACCCGAAGTTCTGTTATCTCGACAGATCCAAAGTATAACAAGCAATTTACTCAAAATATTAGCACGCTTTCCCCTAGTATGCATACAACATGCGTGACAGGAATAATTTCAGGAAATGAGGATTCATCAACTCTAATTGATGGTATTTCTCCAAACATTCGAGTTATTAATTCTAATAATTTTGAAGATGGATTATTTTTAGCTTTAATAAACCCGTTCTCAAATAATAACATTCTATCACCTTTTTTTGCATCGGCTAAAGATAATGACTTTATAAATGGAGGAGCTAGCAATACGAGCGATTCTTATTCTAATAATTTTACAAGTGTAATTAATTGCAGTTTTAATATTCCATTGACATCCACAAAAGTCGACTTTATACTTAAAGAATTATTCGCATATGGACGAAATGGAAGAGGAACTTTAGTTGTTGTATCTGCAGGAAATGGAGACGATTCTACAGGTCGAGGGCTTGAAATTAGTGAAACTGTGACAGATTCTGGATATAGGACAACGGCTTTTAGTAACAAATCATTAATTGTTGCCGCTTCTAAAGTGATTCTAGACTCTAATGATTTACCATCATATATAAACAATCCTGTTTTTGATGAGAGCAAAGCTGATTATTCTAATTATGGGAAAAGAGTAGATCTTTGTGCTCCAAGTGGGCCAGATAGTAATCCTTCTAAAGATGATATAAATATCTATAGTCCTACGATGTTAAATTGTGGAAATATTGGAACGGATAAACAATCATTTTTTACTAAAATAAATCAAGTAGTCAGTAACACTAAACTAATTTTAGAAAATGTAAAAGGAATCTTTAAAGGTCAATCAATTGAATTAGGAGATTCAAACAGCTATTTCCATGAATTAAGATATATTAATAAAGTAGATAAAATTACGGGCACAAACAATGTTGAAGTTACTCTTGATACTCCAATTAAATTTACTAAAGATTTTAACAAAAATGGGGTGCAATTTAGCTTAGTTGGAACTAATGCAAGAATAGTAGCTTTAAAAAAAAATGCAACAAAACATACAGGTTCAAATTATCAGCTTACACTAAAAGATCTAAGAGGAATCAACCTTAGAACAGGATCCCAAAAGGTTTACATCTACCCTAAAAACTCAGAATTAACTGGAATTGATACTGAAATCACTACTATTGTTGATGAAAACACCTATAGAATAGAAGTTCGAGATAATTTAAGTGCCCTCCCTAACGATCCGATAAATAATCCATTGATTTTAGTTCCGGATCAAATTAAAGCTTCAATAAAATGTATAAATTATTACAAAAACACTAAACCAACATCTCCATATTATTCCGTAACAAGTGTAAATGATATAGCTGGTTTTTTCGTAGGTCAAGAAGTTTTACTTTCAGGAGGCACAAACAGGATTGCATTTATTACAAAAATTGACGGTACTACTATAACAATGTCTCATTCTCCAAGTCCGATAGACGATAAACTTACTATGACATCATTAGCCTATGGAGACTTTACTTCTAGATTTACAGGAACATCTGCTGCAACTCCAATTGTTTCAGGTTTAGCAGGGCTTATTCTCTCAGCAAATAATGATTTAAATGCTGCAGAAATAAAACACATCTTAAAAGAAACAACAGACAAAATCACTGGTGCTTCTAACTACAGTTTGGTCAATAATGATACCAAATACAACTACAGTTATACAACTAATGATCGTTTCGGTACAGGCAGAATAAATGCTGAAGCTGCTGTTCAATTGGCAATAGATTGGCACACAAGCACAACTGTCCAGAAACCCAAAATGGAAATAGCTGACCGATTAAATGGCCTTATTTTAGAAAGTGTTTTAGAAACTGAGCCAGTAGATAGTCCCGATATATGGATAAAATCATTAGCAGACAATACCACTCAAGAACCTTCACCAACACAACTTTTCAACAACCCTAATACTTCTGTGGATCAAAAGATTTACATAAAAGTACGTAATAGTGGTAACAAAGCTAGTTTTAAGGAATGTGATTTAAGAGTTTATATTGCATTTACTGATGATGAAAATCCTGCTTTCCCATTTCCTTCTAAATGGTATGATCAAGCAGACGTAAAGTTGTTAGCCGTAAAAGAAATACCAATTATTCAAGGTGGAAGTTCTACAACTATAGGCATTGAATGGAAAGATATAGCATCAAAATGGAATATGTGGAATAATTTGGATACAGCTACCACTAAAAGAAAAAATGCATATCTACTAGCACATATTGCTCCTTTTGATGGTAATTCTAATGAAGTAAGAAATACTAATATTCGATTCAATAAACAACTTAGTTGCAAACCAATTATAGTCAGTCATAATAGTGTTACTGACGGATCTGCATTTCTACCTGGTAAAAAACTTGATCTAACAGTTGGCGCACAATCAGTTCAGAAGAAATTTCATCTGTTAATGGAAAATGTATTAACTACCAATTTAAGTAGTTTTAAAATAAGAGCTCGTACAACAAAAAATAATAGTAATAAAACTGTTGAAGAAGTTTTTTACGAAAAAACAGGAAATACATGGTCTCTACAACCTTCTCCAACTGATAATTGGATCGCTTTTGACCAGCCTATTGAAACTCCAGGAAATCATCCTGAATATACAAATATCAAATTTCCACACACTATTAATGTGGACAATACAAAACTAGAAGTCAAATTAGAAATCGTAAATATTTAATACCATGCCAATCGAACCATTTGATTTTACATATACCCTAACTTCTCAATCAGAAGAAAATGAAGTTTTGAACACTTTAGGAAAAGGCCGAATAAAAGAATTTGAACCCAAATCTTACTTTTTTACAGAATCTACTATCACGGCACAATCTATAGCTGAAGGTGCATACGGACCAGATTTTGTAGACACAAACACTAAATTCAACATTACAACCCAATTTGAACTTACTAATAAAAAAGCATATGCCGTTACAAGCGGGCAAGTATTAATTGTACCTCAATCTGGTGATGGAAACGAATCAAAAGTAAACGTTTTCATAAAGCCTCTAAAAAATGTTGATGTTGGAGTTCAAATTAAATATTACGTTTATAGAGGGTTAAAAAAAGAATTATTTATTAATTCTAGCAATAACATTTTACCAAAAAGCAGTGACAATACACCTTTTATGGCAAAAGTTTGGACTGATCTTATTACTTTCAACAAACTAACAGAGCAGCCACTACCTGAAATTCCTGCAAGCCTATTTGGATATACTACAACTGAAACAGGTACAAATAGTTTAGATGCCAAATTTTTCAATACTTATGATGTCACAAGTACAGATGAAAATAAAGCATACAATCTTCCAATAATTGAAGCAGGACAATATTTTGGTGAGTTCCAGGATAACAAAGGCGGATTCGAAATTGTTTTAAATGACGGATTCTATTATCAGGAAAAGTCAGATACTGGTTTTCAATTTGACCTCAACTATGCTAAAGCTGAAAAAGCAGTTTTAGATCTTGCTGATATTGCAAACAATCCAAATATTTCTGAAAAAATTTATAGAGAAAATGTTCAAAAATTTTTGGATCCTGCTGCTTTTTATGGAGCTCATATTACTGAAAAAGAAAAAGGCGAAATAAAAATTGTAGATAATAATGCCAAATACAATACCAAAACTGATATCTACAATAATATCATAAGTAAATTCATTAATAAGAATAAATGTTACATTTATCTCAAAGACAATAGAGGTAGATCATTTAATTTTGATGAAACTTTAGGAGCAGATCCTTTAAAAATTGGCACGTCTGAAACTTTAACGGCCAGCCCATATAAAACGAATGACTGGCCAATTATTATAAGTGAATTTGAGCAAACACATACGGAAGAGGAAAATAGCAAAAGAAAAAGTGTTAATGACTTAGCTTTTCAGCTAAAATTTAAGACAATAAATAAAAATGCAACCTTATACAATGCGCATGGTAATTGTGCAAATGAAAAAATTGAAGGAAACTTTTTAATTAATACAGCACTCTACGATGAAAATAACATTGCTACTCAAGATTATACAAATAAAGTAAATTATAGCTTAATAAATAACTATAATTTAAATGGAGGTTCTTTAATAACCAAAAGTATAACAACTTTTATTTATATCAACTATGACGAAAAAGAAGTTGAATATTTTAATAACTTTTTCGGTCCTATAAACATTCAACCAATCATTAGATCACATTACCCAATATCAAATTCTATAATTCAAAAAGCAGATAACAAAAATTTAAAATTGAAATTTAGAGATGGATATGCTTCTATTTATACTCAAGGAATAGTAACTGTTGGAAATTATACGATTATTCCTCCAACTCTACCTGACGATAATAGAACCAGGTTGTATGTATTAAAAAAACTAGATTCAACAGAGAATGAAAATAGAAATTTCAAACAATACTTATCCTCAGATTCAGGGTATGGCTTTGCTTCTAATAAATCTGAATACAGTGCATACATCTATGGTGACAAAAGTTATGAAATTTGGAAAGGCAAAATTATAGATGGTACAGATACAATTGACACACTACAATTGATTAATTTTGAAGAAGATACTAATCCAACCAATTTTATGCAATTAGGATTAACAGAAGTTGATTTTAATAAATTAATATATAATAGCGAGGAAATTGAAAATTCTAATCATATTCCTGTAGATGCTACTAATCTGTTTTTTCATTTAGATGATTCAGGAATTACCCAAAATTCAGTTTTTAAAAAGTACAAATTAGGGATAAAATATCAAGTAAGTAATTTAATTGGCTACATTGAAAGTGTAAAATACCCAACGATAAATGATGTGTTTATATATACCATTGATGGATACTATTTTTTCACTAAAAATTTCTCTGAAAAATTTGAATTTGCGGAAGAATTCGAAAATGCTACTATTAACTTTAGAACAAAAAGCAATTATGATGGAGAATTTGGTTTTGATTGGCTTAGAATTGGAGATACTAGTGAACCTAGCTATGAAACCTCCATTGTAAGTGGGTACGAAGAAAGAAATTGGACCGGATTTGATTTTGATACTGAATTTGATACCCCTACTGAGGCATTCCAAGCTTTAAAAAAAGAATATATTGCTATCAAAACTCAAAAACCAGATGAATTATATTATGTTCCTTACTTAAATATCTATCCTCAGAATGCAATTGGCACACCTTTACCCCCTTCTACAATAAATTTAAGAGGATTAGTTAATATAAGCAAAAATTTACAGCAAATTAGTTTTAAATATGACTCTAGTTTATTCTCAATTGCTTCTACTCCAGACCCTACGATTATGCCCTTAACGTCTGGTCCTGTTTATGATGTTGATATTCTAATAACTTGCTTAAAAGAATTTGATAAAGATAAAGTTATTAAAGTTGTGGCAACAAACACGAGTGTTAATGAGAAAGAAAAAGTAATTGGCATTATCAAAGTATGCAAAAATAGTAGACAATCAAATAGACAAAACTTAAAAATAGTATTAGTTAAAGCCACAACTAACATCGCAAATATACCTGGAGCCAGCATTACTGGCTCATATACTGCTGATGAAAAAAGATATCTTAGTAATGGATTATATCAATCATTTGTTTATGGTGACATTGAAGAAGTAATATTACCTTTAGATAATGATCCGAAATTCATTACTGGAGGGACATATATTAATAATAATGGAATAAAATGGGATGAAGATGGCATTCACCAATATTTAAGAGACTCATTACTTAACTCTAGTTTTGGTTCCAAATTTAAAAACTATTTTATGTGCTTTTCATTTGATGTAAATTCAGCTCCAAACTCAAGTGGAAGCTCTGTCAATGGCCACGCCCAAGATATTGGTAAACAGGTTGTAATTGTTTATAAAAGTAAAGGAAAGACAACTGTGCCCCATGAAATATTACATGGTCTGGGATTAAATCATACCCACCGCGAAGAAGACTCTTCAGGACAACCAACAAGTTCAGTTACCTCTCCTAATGCTAAATTTGTTTATCGTCATGCCGACCATTTACTGAACTTAACACCGCCTGAAAATATACTTAAGGCCACTGATAATTTTATGAGTTATAACCGAAATAATCGAAAAATCACATGGCATTGGCAATGGAAAATTATTAGAGATAATATTAAAAAATATACTTATTTATGAAGATTCAGTTTTGCAAAAAATTACATATTCTTGCTTTTCTTCTTTTTTTAATTATGAATAGTTGTGGACAAGCAAATGAAAAGGGCAACAATAAACCTATTAACAATGTAATGGAAAAGAATAAGATTTCAAATACAAAAAAAAACATGAAAAAATTAGATCAAAAAATATTAGAAAAATATAAAAAAAATAATCAGCTTACGTTTACAGAAAATGATTCAATATTTAAACTAGACGATCAGTTTAAAACCTATCGAGAAACTAAATCTAAAAAAGGTGAACATTTAAAAACTGTTAGCTTTTATGATAAAAATAAAAGACATCTACTTGCTGAGGGCAACTATTTATTTGATTTTCCAATTGGAATTCATACCTCATATGATTTAGAGGGAAGTATTATCAAAGAACAAAATTTTGACAAGGATTTCCCTTTTAGTTTTCAGGAGCTAAAACAAAAACTCTTACATGATTTTAATATTAACACTGAAAATATCAACCTAGATTTAAGAATTGACAGAGGATTGGATACATCTGATATGAAATTTAAATATACTATTTTTTTATATAGTAATGATAGATTAACTTATAGATTTATTGTAATTGATGGAACTACTGGAGACACAATTAAAGACTTGAATGTGAAATCATTAGACTAATTCCATCCTAAACATTAGCAACTAAAAGAAAATAATTATCTTTTAGTTGTGTATCTTAATAAGATGATCTAAAAAATAATATTTTTTAGATCATCTACATAAATTATCTAGATCACATCATTTTCTGAAATATGATTAGATATTAATAACATCCTATAGAAAAATCCTTTAAACAAATCGAAAGATAAATTTCATTCATTTCATTTTTTTATTATTTCTACATATGGACAGTTTTCTTTTATAGCAATTGCTTTTCCTAATATAACAAATTACGCAGCCCCTCCTGGTATAGTTGCAAATAAGATTAAGGCAAGACAAGGTTCTGGAGGAGATTATCTTTCGAATGAAATATTCTATAGAGTATCCTTTTTAAGAGAAACACTCAAGCCAAATAAATTAACTGGACATATTCACGTTGGATTTTTACAAGATGATGCTAGTCCAGATAGAAATTTAATGCTTGATACTATAAAAAATGCAATTAAAAATGCGCTAACTAACTTCTAATTATGAAAAATTATATCTATTTACTTCTATTTATCCCATCCTTTTTTTGTTTTGCGCAAGAACCACCAGCCATTTTCAAACTAAAATATAGCTTATTAGAAACAGATTCGATAAATGTGTCAAACCAATATAAAATACATTCTCCATCTTTAAAATATTATAAAAATTCAAAAAATACTTACTTAACAGATGAATACTGGAATAACTATAAAAATTACATGAGGACAGATGAAGAATTTATCTATGTATTTATGGGTAATCCATATCCCAGAAAAAATGATATTATTATATTAAATATTTTCAAGGCAGAACAATCCATGACACTTTTTTTTAAAATAGACTTCGATTTGGATTATGGTGAGAAATTGTACTTAAAGGAATTGAAGTTTGTTGATGGGTACTATTTTATTGATTTAACTGATTTAAAAACAAAAGATCACATATATTCTGATACTTTCAGAAAAAAAGAAGTTGATTTGAGTAATATTAAAATGCATAAAATTAGTTCCAAAAAATTGAATCAAAAAATTCAATTCCTATGATATGTTTAGACTATAATATTAGATATTTTCGTATTCATAATCTTCTTATAACCCCATTGTAAAAATGGGGTTATAAATCCAAATCATAGTTCGTGAAACTTAATTTACCACTAGTAAAAACATCAAGTTTAAAACTATGCTAGTTTTTTAATTGTACATTCTATTTTATACTTCTTTATTTTATACTTCTTTATTTTTTACATCCCAATACAATTAAAGATTTGAAAAAAGAATTAATCGTAAAATAAAAGACGTTTTCAGATTCAAAACAATCTAAAATTTCAAAATTTTCTTCTTTTTATTTCAAACTCTTAAAAAGCTTTAAATTCTTACAAAAAAAATACCAAGATTCTCTAAGGCTGAATAAAGAATAATTGCAATCCGATTTTCCAATTCCCTCCGAACGCTTTACACACCTGTAAAGCAAACGAACACCTATTTTTTTTCCGCTCAAAAATCACGCAAATTTGCTGAAACAAATCAATATTTCAGCAGATAAGTGAGCTTCTTTACAACTAAAAGTTCGGCTTTTTGAGGTTTTAAAAACCTTGTTTTTTTCACAATTACATAAAATAGTTCAGTTATAAAAACTGACAAATTCATTTCAAAATCAATACTGTTTATCAGTTTTTGATCAAGCATTTTTTTGCCTAATGCTTTCCAAATTACAAACAAGAATTAAATAAATAATTTAATTAAACAATAAAAAAATGCCAACACCGACCACGCAAAAGTATTACCCTTCCTTGTCGACTGTAGTAAGTCTGGATGATTTTCCAGATGCTTTAGGCTTCATTAAAGATGGGATTCAACAAATATTTGACAAAGTATATATTAAAGATTTCCAGGCTAGCATTAGCCCAAGAGGAGAATCTGGTTTCTACGGCTTGTCTATTGTTTCAAAAGAACGATTACAGTTTCAAATACCAGGAACAGAAATGTTCTTAATTCTTAATCCGGACAATACCGATTCATCTATTTCATCTTTTCCCGTTACTGTAGAATATCAGTGGCTAATTTTATCTTATTTGAGAAGTTTCAATCTTCAAAATTTCTCTTATTCTCCGAGAGAATTCTTCGAACTTGGATTGCAAATTTTAAACACGTCTGAAGAAGAAGTTGTAACCTTAATCATTAACAATTTTGTTTCTCCAAAAAGTGACAATCTAACAAAAGTTGAACAGTTTGTAAATGATATGAATTCCAAATTTGGATTAAATATTCCTGTTCCTACTTCAGATAACAAACCTAGAGAATTGGTTTTAGCTATTAAAAATCAATTCACTGATGAGGCTTCAATTGCAGCATTTTTGCTGTATCTTTTAGATGAATCAAGTGTTTCAAATTCTATTTCGAATGTAAAAAACTTCTTTAAGAGTTTGATTCCTGATGATATTGACAGCTATATCAAAAATATCATTACTCCAAAAGCCCGAGTAACATTAGAATTAAGTGCCGCTATCGAGTTTCCAAATTCTTATTTGAAACCTGTAACCAAAGAAGGCAATCCTTACACTGACCCTTCAAATCCTAATCCTAAATCACAATTTAGATTTGCACAAGCTTTATTACAAGCTGATACTCAAGAAGGAATTGGCTATCAGTTTGAACTAGGAGGATCTCTAGGCCCTTCTAAATATGCAATGATTGGTAACACCGGAATGATTCTGGAGTTAGACACTTTAAAACTCGATTTAAGCAAAAAAACAAATATTCCGGAAGCTACTGCAGATGGCAGACCCAATGACTTTGTGGGAGTTTATGCCCGTGCTGTATCTGTAACTTTACCTTCAAAATGGTTTCATGATTACACGAAAGAAGGACAAGGAAGCACAAGCACAACATTAAGAATTGGCGCATCTGATCTATTGATTGGAACAGGGGGAATTTCTGGAGATATTTACTTGGAAACAGTTCCTGTATCTACTGGTATTTTTAGTTATTTCGGTGATAAATTCGATTTTCAGTACCCTCTTTCCATGTTACAAAGAAACGAAGAAACGGATGTTGTTGAAATCACACAAATTGCCGATTACAATGAATTGCTTGATTATTTGCAAGAATTTAGTGCTACGAGCAGCCTGCCATATCCTTTCAGTTATCCTTTAACATTAACCACTAAGTCTACATTAGTATCTTCAGAAGTTAGCCCTTCTACTATTTATACTTTTAAGAATGCTAAAGAATATCAAGCATTTTTATCAAAACTTGTAACAGATAATACACTTTGGAAGAGAATTGGTAATCCTAATCGTGGGTTTGAAATTGGTTTCAACAAATTTGATATTTCTTTCAAACAAAACAAGGTTATTGGGTCTAACATCAAAGGACAATTAATTATCAATAAATTAAAAAATCCTGACGGAAGTTCTTTTCATGCAACATTGGAAGGACACTTATATGACGACGGTGACTTCAATCTAACTGCATCTTTTGACAAAGCAAGTGAACCTAAGGCCAATCTATTTGGTTTGGTAAACTTTGATTTTCACAGTTTTGAACTTGGAAAACAAGATGACGATTATTATGTAGGAACGTCTTGTTATGTGTCTTTCCCACAAGGAACATTAATGAACAAATTGGCTAAAGGCCAAGGTTTTGATGTTGAAAAACTTCGTATTTACAGTGATGGAAACATTGAAGTTGAAGGTGGTTCTATTCCAATTCCGATTAATTTATCAGTGAATCTTGGACCGGTTCAAATGGCGGTAAGCAACATCAACTTTGGTTCAACTCAAATTAATGGACATAAATACAACTTCTGGGGATTTGATGGTGCCATCAGTGTCAATCCGCTTGGATTAGATGCTCGTGGTGAGGGTATTAAATACTATTACAGCACCGAAGAAGGATTCAAAGATTCTTTCATCAGAATCCAGACTATCGAAGTCGATTTGATGATTCCCGGAACAGCTTCAGAAGAGTCTGCTATGGCTATCATTCATGGTATGATTTCGTTACCTCAGCCAGGAGAATCACAAGAATTCATGGGAGAGGTTTCATTAAAGTTACCAAAAGCAAAAATTACAGGAAGCGTAGGAATGCGTTTTGCGCCTAAATACCCTGCATTCTTAGTTGATGCAGGCATTGAATTGCCTACAGGTATTCCGCTTGGGTTTCTTTCAATCACAGGTTTCAGAGGTTTATTAGGATTTAGATATGTGGCTACCAAAAAAGCGGCTGGATTAACAACCGAAAATTCTTGGTACGAATTCTATAAACATCCAAAAGCCGGAATCAATATTAGAAAATTCAGCGGACCACCAGATTCTATGCAATATGACTCGCCTTTTTCTATTGGAGCTGGTGCAACGTTTGAATCAACAGGCGGAACTATTTTAAACATGCGAGCCATGTTATTGCTTTCTCTACCTACTCTATTTTATATTGAGGCAGGATTAAATGTTCTTGGCGATAAATTAGGTCCTATTGAAAAAGATCAAAGTACTCCCCCATTCTTTGCAATGGTTGCCTTTGGAGATAATTCGTTGGAACTAGCTGCCGGAGCAGATTTTCAAATGCCAAAAGATGGCGGACAGATTATTCAGTTGCATGCTTTATTAGAAGCTGGATTTTTCTTTAAAAATCAGAAGCCTTGGTACATTAATCTTGGTTCTAAAAAAGATCCTATTACAGCTAGAATCCTGACTTTATTTACAGCTAAAGCATTTCTGATGCTTTCGGCTCAAGGAATTGAAGCCGGAGCACGATTAGACTTTAAACTCGAGAAAAGCTTTGGACCGGCAAAAGTCAAATTATGGGCTTACTTAGAAATGGGCGGTAAAATTTCGTTCAAACGTCCACAAATGGGTGGTTACATTAGTGCTGGTGGAGGAATTCAGATTAAAATCTGGATCATTAATGTTGAAATTGTTTTAGACACCATATTCTCTGTAGAATCGTTTAAACCATTCTTGATTTATGCAAAATTAGAATTAAGTGTACGTGTTAAGCTTGGCTTCGTTAGAGTGCGTAAAAATTTCAAAATAGAACTGCAATGGGATATCAACAGAATTGTAGATCGTACGCCTTACAGTCCGCTCCCTAAAGGTACATACGGAGATGCTAATGACAACAGAACTGCCGATTCTGTCAAAGGAGTCCACATGCTTACAAATGAAGCTTTCTTGCTTGATTATTTTGATCAAATGCCTAGTACAACTGCCATTAATAAAGTGATTCCGCTAGATACTTTTATCGATATTAAGATGACTAAAGGAGTTTTACCAAACAATAGTCTTTCTAAAATAATTGGTGGATACACAGCTGATGCAAAAAATTACACTGATTTAATGCCTCCTGAAGCAACATCAAAAGCAGGTAGAAAACTTCGTCAAGTGAAACATCAATATTCAATTGAATCGATTGAATTACTTTCTGCGAATGGAGATTCTTGGGAGACTTATCATCCTTTTAAAGCAGTTGTAAATTTAGCATCCAGAGATCTTGTAAAAGATTTGCCTTGGGCACAATGGCAAAAAGTAATTGATCAATACGATAGCATTCGTGTATTGGCAACTAATCCATTTTCATACTTAAGTGCGGGAGAACCTGGCTGGCATGTTCCGGAACAATTCGGAATCACACCTTCTAAGTTATTCTGTGTCTCTGATAGCATTGAAGCAGAATATGTCAACTTTAAAAATAAAAAAATAGGAAAACGTTATTATGTACCTACTCAATATGAAGCAGATAGAATCAATGGTCTCTTCTTTAAACTCGTTGGTGAAACTCCTGAAATCGTGGATGGCAAGCTTTCTGGCGGAGATTTTATGAGCATTTCTGGAGAAAGCAACCCTTTTGGTTTTAGAAGATCACTATCCTTCAAAAATTATGATAAACTGGAAATTATTTTCCCTGAATCTGCTATCGAACCAACTTTAAAACTTACAACTCAAGCAAAAACAGTAAACATTACTGCCTTTACTTCAGTTTTAGATGAGGGTGCTAAATTACCTCGATATGAAAAAGTTAAAATCTGCAAAGCTAAAAATTCGCCAGCTTTATATGAGATCCCTTATACTAAAGCTGAGCTGAGATCACCAATAACTTTATTTGACGAAAATGGCGATGTTTTATTGAAAAAGAAAATTGATAAGATTGTTATCAGCCCTGTGGCTGCAAATGCTGACGCTATTTTAGATGTTAGAAATCAAATTGCGGCATTATTTAATGATATGTACGCTTCTGCTGATGGAGAATTTATTGTATCAGAACCAAGCAATATAACTGAATACAATCGTTTAATGACGTTATTGGCTGAATTAAAAGCTGAAGCAGGTAACGATAATCCAACTGGAACTTCTGAGCCATTGACATTTACTCGTTTTTATGGATATAACGGAAGATCTCTTTTTGCCTTTGATAAAGTTTTCAAATACAATGACACTTATTTGGTTTCATTTCATCCAACGCCAAAAACTACTGTAATCGCACAAATTGATGCGAAAGGAAATCTATTGAGAGAGCGTTTATTGAATGGTTTGGTAACGTCGATGCAAGTCGTAAATAATAATTTATTACTTACTCAAGCTCTAGATGCAACGCAATGCAAAGGAATTGGAGAAGCTGTTGTTGATGACACTTTTATAGTAGGCTGCGTAGCTCCTGCTGCGACAACTGCCATTATCGAACTAGATTCTGAATTAAACAGAAACTCCGGAATGCAGTATATGAATACGTATTCTGAAGGTTTCAACAAGCTTATTTCATTGCCAAATAATGAATTACTTTGGATTAATGCTTTAGAAGACGGAACTCAAATTAACTGGGTTAACGGCACAGATCGTTCTCTTTTACGCCGAATAAAAATAGACGAAGTGGCCATCAAAGTTCTTCAGCACAATAGTACTGATTTCAGTTTGATTGTTAAAAACAAAAAAGTCATTCGTTTCAGCATCAATGCAAGTACAAGAACAATTACAATAACAGATACAAAACTAGTTTCAGAATCCTCAATTTCTGAAATCACAGATGCAGTAATTGCAAACGACAAAGTCTTGCTTACGGTTAAATTGACAAACGGAAAATTCGGATTGGCTCAAATTAATGGAACTGCTATTACAGTTGTCAAAAACGATGTCATTTTTGATTCTGTGGTTTATTTATCTAATAATACTTTGACTGACAATTCTGTTATTGCCTACAATGAGAAATATTTGTTTGTATTTAATACTTCTTTAAACCTTACAAGATTAATTGAAAGAGGAAGTGCAAATGATAAGGCCTCTATTATTAATATTCAAAATGAGCCTTCGACGAATGAGATTCTAATGCTTTCTTCGAAACAAAATGAAAAAGGAATTTATTTCTCTTTATTTAATGATCAATTTGACAACTGTTCTTTATATCCAAAAGAAACTGTTTCTGTTGTTTCGTCTGCAGCTGCTTTAACAGATTCGACTGCAACTCACACAGACTTAGGCAGCACTGATAAAGCGGTTTATATAAGAGGAACAAAATCTTCAAATTTATTGACGATCAATGCTCTTATCTGTTCTGCTGGAGGAGATTCGGATGATGATAATGAAGTAAACTACTCTACTTCTATTCAAGAAATTGGATGGCTAACTAGGGAAAGCGCAATGCACAATCTAACTATTCCAGGTTCTGATGCTGTAATTGCAGATAATAAAGCAATGGAAGCTGCGATTCAAAATACCGTTCAACCAATTTGGAGACCGAATTCAACTTATTGCTTAAAATTTACTCTTGCTGATAGAGTGGATGATAAAGACACAACTAAGTTCGATTACTATTATGGTTTCAAAACATTAGGACCTGTAGGACACTACCCTGTTCCAGATCCTGTAGTTCCTCCGGGACAAACAGTTGTAAAAAATGAATTAACCGATTTATCTAAATCGCCATTGACTTCATTGAGACAGTATTTAGATTACAACCGTTCTTATCCAAATGCCGATGGAAGTTTATTATTATCAAAACCTTCATTCTACGGAAATGAGCAATGTAAGATAACAATGTTCTTCAAGAATCCTTATGTGTATCATATGCTTAAAGAATGGAATGCTTACGACAGCAGAGCAAAAATTGATGGCGCTTTAAACCTTATTATTAAAGATCCTTTAAACGATGTTCTTATTAAGTACCCATTGCCAACAGAAACAACGCCATATCCTAAACCGGAGGTTAATATTGATCCATGGGTTAATGACAACGATCCTAGAATTCCTTTAAATATTCAAATGTTACAAAACATGATTAAAGGAAGTACTGACAAAATAAAATGTAAAATTACAATTGGAGATGCTTTAAAACCGAAATCGTACGGATATGAGGTCAAATTAACCGACTTAAAACCTTCTAAATTATATACTGTTTTAGCGAAAAACTATTTCGATAAAAGTCAAAACAATCAAATCGAAGATTCAGAAAATATATTGGTGCATCAATTTGGTTTCCAAACCTCTCGATACAGAGATTTTGCTGAGCAAGTAAACAGTTATGAACTTGACCAAACCGAATCAAGAAAAGCTTTATTTAATGTCCCATTAAGTTTAAACCAAGATCAGATTATATCTTTAAACAATGTTGTTTTTGGACTTAACGATACTCTAAGTAATTCTTTAGCATTAAAATATCAGCATTTATTTGATCGTGCTATCGAAGGAATTTTAAAAATGTCTCCTCTGGATCCAGCTCAATCTACAGAAGTTAATAAAATTATCAATACAAATACTGGTGACATTGTTGCGCTTTTGGTTCGTAATCCAGAGCCATTCAATATTCCTAAAATTCCATTAGAAGAAATTAAAAATACAATTTCAGTAGTTGATAATGCTGGTGTAGCGAAAGCAAACTATCAAGTATTGCATTCTAAAGATTATGCCCAGGTATTAATTATGAATGACAGTAAAAAAATTACTGATCAAAATTTAAATATCAAGTTCGAATACAGAATGTGGAATAATAACGGATCTGTTGAAGCGCATTCAACGCCATTAACCGTTCGCGCTGCTGAGCCGGTAACTTTAACTATTGAAAATATAAATCTTTAAAAAACAATAAAAATGAGTTCTATAAATCTTCAAGAAAGCCAATCCACAGGTTGCGAAACGTACATCGCTATCGTTGTCGATGAGTCGGGTTCGATAAATGGTAATGAAGCGCAGCAAATACGAGATGGGCTAACTTCATTTATCAATTCTCAAGCTCAAAGCAAAATTACGCTTTCATTAATCGGAATGTCTAATAGCGACAGCAACTCAAGATCAGAACATGTTATTCAAAAAAGAATTTCGGGAAATACTTCCAGTTTTTTAAGTTGGATTAATGGTTTTGGTTCAAGATCGGCCGATCCTCAATCTGATCACTGGGCTTCTGGTTTAGAAGTTGTAAACAGTTTGACTGTAATTCCAGATGTTGTCGTTGTTGTTACAGATGGTTTACAGGTCAATGATACCAATTTGCTGAAAAATTTATATCAAAATCTGGATGATAAGTCACATATTTTTGTTTACGGTGTTACAAGCACCGTAAACAATGCTGCTGAATTGGTTACTCCTATTACTACCTTTTTAGGAAAAACTCCTGTACTAAAAAACAGTGGTCTTTCTATTCTAAATACAGACTATATCAGAGTTCCTGATTTTAGCACTTTAGGAGCTGAATTAAATCAGTTAAGCAGTGATCTATCTGGTGCACAAATTGGATGTTTACCTAATGTGAGTATTATTCAAAATAAATTAGTTTATCCTGTTTTAAAGAAAGGTCTAGCTGTACACGAAAGCGCCGGAACTTTCGTTCTAAGAAATAAAAGCCGTGTTCCTCTTACTCTGCCTGCAGGAATAAGAATCCACAATGCAAGCAGTCTTGGTGGATTGATTTTCAGACTTCAAGAAAATGTCGTTATACCTGGTTTAGCGAGCGTAGAAGCAAAAATCCGAATTGACGGAACACCTTCTGCAATGGAAAGCCACAATGCTTTAATTGTTCTACCGGGCGTTTACAATCCAAGCAATTTTAAAATCAGTTTTACTGTAACCAAAGAGGTTTATATTGTTGATATTAATTCAGGCAAAACTGCTTTGCAATCTACAAGTTTGCAGATCGCGGCAGCAGGTTCTAAAGGTATCGATAGCACAAAAGGAATCCATCTTCGTTGGCTTTTGGCTGGAGAATTGGGAGCAAACCACCTTCCGAAAGGGGATTTATATACTGGCGCTACTAATAATTTTAATAAACCTAATGATTTCGTAAAATTATACCGAGCACCTTACGCTAAAGTTGTCCATAAATTGGATTTAACGAAAAAACCTCAAACTGTTGATCGCAATAAAGCATTATGGGTTTATAAAACTCCTGCTCTGCAAAGATCAATCTATGTTTATTTCAAAAACAAAGCAAAGTATCTTTTAACATATGCTAGCATTAATCCGATGACAGATCCATCTGGTTTTATTGAAGCTTATGGAAATGAGATTATTGAGATTGAAAATAAAAGCGAATTATTTTTTGCAGCCGAACTTAAATTTAGTTCTGCGGATAGCTCTAGTACTGTTAAATTAGAAACGTTATCTGTAGCTGAAAATAGCATTGTTGCACCTAAAAGAGTTACAAATCGTAAAACTTATCCTTCAGCACAGGTTAATGCAATTCGCGTGATTACCGAAAATGGAAAAAGCATTCGTTTTAAAGCGAATAAATGTCTGTTAAGAGAAATCAATTTTGAATTTTATGGAGATTTTATCCAAAATGCAAATACAAATGGCAATTGGGATTTAAAAGGAAAATATGCTTTAACGACTACTGACAGTAAGGCATTTGAACAATTAGAACCAAAACTAAATGCTGTTCACGGAAAATGGTTAAAATTTAATGACGGAGAATATGTAAACGTAAAAAACTATAAAGACAAATGGAATCTTCCTAAAGGTGAAGATGATAAAAACATTAAACAGGTTGTTGAAAGTTACATCGATCTAAGTCTTGACGGTACAAATCCTACTGCAGTAGAAACGGTTAAATTTCAAAACAATATTCCTGCCAACGAACCTGCACCGGGCGAAGAAGCAAAATTTGAAGAAAATACAACTGAAATATCTAATCTGGATTTATTGAACATTGCTGCAAATGATTTTCATATTGCCAGAATGTTAGGTTTAGGATGCATCGATATTGATGAAACAGTTCTTTCTGGTGAATATATCTATCTAACAGAGTATGTTACTTTTAAGAATTTAGAAGGTGGTACAACTCCAAAAGAAGTACAGCATCTTTCTATGAGTATTCCAACTTCTGTAAACACAGAACGTTTGCCTCTTCCTGTACAATTAAGCAAATATTTGCCAGGCCTTAATGCAGGTTCTGATGAAGATGATCAATCGGCAAAAATTACAGATCCTAATGGATATAGTTTTGATGGAAAGAAAAGATATGTGAGTTTGTTTATGAATGACATCGCTGATTACAGTGTAAATACAGCTTTCTTTGATTCTACTGACGAATTTGACGGAAGTTCTTTTACATTCCCAATCTATGCAGGAGTCGATTATAAGTTTAAAGGTGAGTTGAATTGGCAAAAACCCGAATTAGCTTGTGACACAGCCTATTCTAACGTCACTAAAGACTTAGGAACTGGTTCTTTTGAGCCTTCTCCTATCATTATTCCTGAATCTGGAAAATCATTTTTGAATGTTCGCCAAGAAAAAACAGGCTTACAAACGTATGTATATCAAGGTTATGGCATTAATATTTTCTCGAGAGCAACATCTGGAAGACAATTAGAAATTACTTCTGAAATTAAGCCAAACAATACGCTATTGCCTCCATCTGGAATTAATTCTTTACTGATTACAGAAGAAAATCCGTTGATGTTTACTTCGATGAGTGAGCAGATTAAACTGAAAGCACTTTTAGATAATGAGTCAATAACTGATAAGACTTACATCCGACTTCTTTTTGAATATTACTCTGCTCAGGAATTATTAAGTTACAGCATTCCAGATGGAATGACTAAAGAAGACGCTTTACTTTCTGATAAAATTTATCCAGATAATGAAGAGCTGTTTGCTGATTATTTTAAACTTTATTTTAGAGATAGTCTTCCTCAAATTGAACATGCAAAAATTGCAAACATTACCGATAGTTCGTCAAATGAACTTACATCAATTATTAGAATTACCGAATACAAAATTCTAAGTAGCGGCGAAGACATTAAAATTAACTTAACCGATGCCAATAAGGATAGATTTATTGGTGGTGTTTTAACCGTTGGCGATCAAAACTATATCATTCAGAATATTAATGTTGTCATTACAGCAGGAAAATTTGAATATGCAGATGTCGAAGTACTTAAAAAAGAAGTAAGCGAAAGCCTGCTTTCAGACGGAGACGCAACAATCGATTCTGAACAGATTAAGCAAATCAAAAAACCAGTTAACGAATTATGTTCATTGGTTGAGAATATGCTAACACCTGAAAACTGGCGTCAGCCAAGTCCAATTGGTCTGCAAGTTCAATTGCCACAAGTTTTAAAAACGGTACATAGAGAGATTGTTTTACAAAAAGACAGCCAAGGAAATGATACTTTACAGGTCGAAAAAACGCGTGGAATTTGGAATGATAAAGTAGAAATTAAAAAAGTTCTGGAGAAAGCTTTTCAAGTCGACGAAAAAGGAGAATATATACTAGATGATGATGAAAATCCAATTCCGCTTCCAGAAGAAGAGAAAAAACATTTTGGTTTATATGAACTTACTTTCAAAGGATTAAAATTAGCGCAACACCCGCAATACAACGCCAACAATGAACATTCAGTTGAATGGGCAAATGGAACTGTGCGCTTGTTTACTAAAAGCTGTTTTGATGGCTCCAATCCTATTCCTGTAAAATCTAGAAAAGAATTTAAAGTTGTACGTGCAGACAATATCGGAACAGACCAGGATTTAGTGTTAATTATCAATGATCCTAATTTTAAAATTAAAAAAGACGGAACCCAAGAAATGGATCCGACTTATGATCATATTATTCTTGAAGCGGATGAGCACAACAGCCCAAAAGAGCAAAAAGTAAATTATTACCCAAGTTACAAAGTATATCTTTTTGCTGATCCTTCAAACGGAATTACAGCAGCAAACATTCAGCCACGAGAAGGAGAAAGTACACACTATTCAATTTTCGGAATTAGAAGCTATTCTAATGCTTATGATTATGATTCTAAAATTAGTGTTCCAACTCCAATGTATGCAGTTAGAATTGAAAAACCTGTAAAACCTGAGGATGTAAAAGGAGCTTTATATGCCACAAGACCCGATTTTTTCAACAGATCAACATATACATTTACAACTAGATATACGCACAAACCTTACGGAATGTTGCATTACAGAGCAAATGATCAGGCTTTGTTAGATGCTTTGTATAAAACGGAAACAATTGCCAGAATTAGGGAAGAATTGAGTAAACTAGGTGGTAATAATGAAAAGTTTTTCGCTAATAGATGGGAAAATTTCTTAGATCTTGAAGGATTAATAAAAACGAATAATGTTCTGAATCCGACTGATTTACTTGGACCTGAAGATCAGCCAGATATACTGCCTCCAAGACAACCATTGCATTATACAGAATTTCCTCTTGATGGTGATCCACTGCTTAGATATCGTTTCCCTGCTCCAGATAGCGAACTTTTTATTGCTTCCATTAATGAATTTATTGAATGGCACAATACGTCACACCCTACAACAAAGGCTCCAAAAATTACTGTTCTTAATACTTTAAATGATATTATAATTTCTACAAAACATGGAATTGAAAGAAATCTATTAGCAATACATTTTATAGAACAAGTTATTCACGCCACTTTTGTGCCACTTACTGAAGTTCCTGTTATTTACGAATATATTAAGGATAACGATTATGTACCCGTTAATAAAAAGCAAACCATTAAGGATAAGAATGGAAATATTTTAAAATATCCGCATCCTGATTTAGATATTGCGCCAATGATGAAAATCACAGATGCAGCGCTATTCAAAACGCAGTTTACAGATTTTAATCTAGACGGAAATTCTCAAAACATTTATTTCTACGGTGTTCGCGAAATGGATATTAAAATGAATTTCAGCGAGTTCAGTACTTTCTTAGGGCCGGTAAAACTAGTTCCTTCCAGCCCACCGCAAACACCAGAGATTAAGAGAATTATGCCTGTTTTAGAAAATCAGGTTTTAGGAATCAAGCCTTCTATTCAAATCGAATTAAATACTTACAAACCGGAATACAACATCAGAAAAATAAATATCTATCGTGCAAAAAATATGTTGGATGCACAATCTATTAGAACGATGACTCCTGTCAAAGAAATCTTGATTGATGAAAATACTTTATCTACTGATTTTGATAGTGTTTGGACGGTTTATGATGAATTTGAAGATTTAGAAACCGTTCCTTTTGGAGATGGCCTTTTTTACAGAATTACGGTTTCAAGAGAAATTGAATATGCTGATCCGAGTTCGACTGATCTTAACCCTATTATTAATATTGATTATACGCCATCTCAACCATCAAAAATTACTGCCACAGTGATTGCCGACACTATCGCTCCAGAATCTCCTGTATTAACAGCTTCTGGGGAATTAACAGGAGCAAATGAATCAGTCTTGAAACCTATTGTTTTCAGTTGGGAGAAAACGGTTCATAATGGTAAGTATCATTTATATAAAATGAATAATCAAGGGAACTGGGATAAAATTCAAGAGAAAATTTCTAATGAAAACATCGTGACATTGGCTTTACTGGAAACCAAATTAGAAACCGACGAATTAACTATTAAAAATGGTGATGATGAAAGAATCTACCATCATTTCAAAGTACTTGCCGAAAACTCTTCGGGCATGTACAGTAGTGAAGAAAAAATTCTAACCCTATAAATTCAAAAAATGAATCCCAACGAAATTATTTGTTGGGATTCAAAATCAAGCTAATCAAAAATAATATTTACAGAAAGAAAATAAATTTCAAACAACATGGCAACAGACAGAACTAACATTGGGTACAAATTCGAAAAAGGGGATATTCCGTCGCAGGAAGACTTCCAAGAGGTATTTAAAAGTTTCGTTCATATTGACGAAGACAAAGCCGATTTTCAAATGGTCGAAGCAGGAACCGATAATCAGCATTATGTAACTCCTGCCCTTTTGTATACAGGTTTAAAGAATATTGGCATCATTACAGGAAATAACTATATGCCACGTAAAGAGCATTTTGACTCATTTGTTGGCGATACCATTACTTTGCAATATGCACCAGTTAATTACAGTGTTAAAGTATTTAAAAACGGACAATTATTACTAGAGAAAGAAAGTCAAGGAAATGATGGTGATTATATTATCAATTACGAGATGGCCAAAATCACTTTTTCAGGGAATATTGACAATAGGAACATTGAAGTCGATTATTGGTATAAAAATTTAGCTCCAAATTCAAATCCGGGAGGCGGTGCTGGTCAACAAATTGACTTTACAAGCTTTCTACATACTTCAGGAAATGAAACTAAAAACGGAATCTTAACTTTCAACAACACTACGCCTACCTCAACCAGCGGAATTGTACTAACAAACAGTGGTACTGACACCGGCGCAAAAGTACTGGACGTAACAGTTAGTGGTGCTGGAAGCGGTATTGCGGTTCAAAATACAGCAACAGGAACTGGTATTAAAGTATCTAACACTGGAGCAGGAGCAGGTTTACAAGTCAACTCTTCTTCAGCAACAACGGGAGATCCTTTTCAAGTGACAAAAGATAATGTTGTAAAAGCTAAAATTGATGCTGAGGGAATTGTAACAGCAAAAAGATTTGTTAGCGAAGGCGGAACAGAAGATAAATTTGTCAAAGGAGATGGTTCTTTTGATGATAAAATTTATGCTGAAGACACCAAAGTAATTCATACTTCTGGTAATGAAACTAAAGACGGAGCTTTAAAGTTAACACACAATACTTCAGCAGATGATGTTTTAACAATTGAGAAAAACAATAGTGCAAACTGTTTAAAATTAGTTCAAAACTCTAGTTCTAGCGCTACTACTTCAACTTTTGACACCAACACTGATAATGTTAACAGAAAAGCAATCAGCGTTCAAAAAATCCAAGTCGAAAAAGCCTTTATCACACACGATGGAAATGTATCAGGAACTTCATTTACAACCTTAAACGAAAAAGCAGATATTACCGATGGCTTTTTAACATTAGCAGCTTCAACTTCTGCAACTGCAATGGCTGGTCACGCAAAATTATACGCCAAAACTGACGGCACTACTGATTTGTATGTTATGGGTAGTGATGGGGTTGAGAAGAAGATTGGTGCAAGTGGGGGTGATTTAGATAATGTTTTACATAAAACAGGCTATGCTACCGAAACCAAAACTGGAGAGTTAATCATTGATAGTGGGACAGCTGACATAAGTGGATTAAAATTATTAAAATTATCTACTATACCTACAAAAATAGAAACTGTACACTCCTCACCTATTTACTCTAGTGTTAGGAATCTTACCAAAGATAATAATGGAAATATTTATATAACTACATTGGATAATGGTTTATACAAAATGCTTCCAGATGAATCTGTATCACTATTATCTTCTACAGCACGAGGAATGGCAAGTTGTGTCGATAGTTCAGGTAACATTTATACTATTCCTTACGCTTCAAAAGGATATGTCGATACTCCTTTGTTTAAAACAACTCCATCGGGAGTGACGAGTACTTTAACTACCAATGTTTTATTATCTGCTTCCTTTTCTATCTGTATTGGAAATGACGGAGCATTATACATTCCTTCTGGTTATGGATTAATTAGATTAACTACGGACGGATTAAATATTTCTATATATAATAGCATTATCACAAATAGAGGCATCACAAAAGACACCTCTGGAAACTTTTACTTACCTAAAGCAACTGATGGTAGTATAATTAAGCTAGCTCCAAATGGGGTTGCTACATTCTTTGCATCTGGAATAAGGGTTCCTGAAGGAATTAGTACAAGAATGGATGGCAGCTTTTTAGCAACTGATTACTTTAATACTGACAGTAAGCTATTTTCAATTACGACTTCAGGATCAGTATCAGAACTATTTTCAGGTTCACCTCTGTTGTATCCAAATGGAGTTGTAGAAACCCCTTCTGGAATCTATATAAGTCAGCTCAACGGACCAATACTTAAGATTTCTATCGGATCAAATAAAGTACTTAAAACCGATTCCTCTGGTTTATTAGTAAAAACAACTTATTTAGAAGACGTTCCATATTTAAGACCACATCATGTTACTAATTTTGTAGATAAGACAACTAATCAAACTATAACAAGCACTAAAACGTTTTATAGTAGCAATACAGATTTAGGCTTAATTTCAATGACAAGCACAAGAGCTAGCGTTGGATTATTTACATTATCTAATTCAGGAGTAGGAAGTACTTGTATTAATTCAACCCAAAATGATACGACAGGAAAAAATCTGGTGTTGAACGCAGGAACAGCCTCAAATGGATTTGCAATTGAATCTAATAATAATGGTGTTACAACATTTTCATTGAATAAAATAGGGAATGTTACCGCTAATTCATTTATCAAATCTGGAGGTACAAGTTCTCAATATTTAATGGCCGACGGATCTGTAACTACTTCTGCAAGTGCATCACTTGAACCTTCACAAATTACAATTACCACAACGACAAGTATTACAACTGATACACTAGATGCCAATGGCAAAAAACAAATTGGTAAAAACGTTATTATCAGTAACGGAACAAGCGCAATAAACATTATTGTAAATGGCGGTACAGACTTTAATGCATCATACTTAAAACATGGTACAGGAGCAATAACTTTTGTGCAAGGTACAGGTAGAACGTTAGTGCTAGTAGATGGCAATGCTTCTTTTAATGGGACTCCAGGCAGCACCGCTACTATTTCTAGCATCGGAACAATTGATTATTTAAGAATTTCAAATGCATAAATTATGAATCCTTTATTACATTATGAATACGGAAAGCAACGCAAAGCATTTGTTTCAACATGGAGAACTTCAAACATATCTAGTGGCTCAACTACTTCAAATCAGATAAAACTACCATTAACAAGTAATGGGAATTATAATTTTCGGGTTGATTGGGGGGATGGAAATGTCGATAAAATAACCAGTTGGAATCAATCTCAGGTGACACACACATATTCTGTAGAAGGAAATTATACCGTAAAAATTACAGGAATCTGTAACGGATGGTCTTTTACCAATACAGGAGATCGATTAAAAATTCTATCTATAGTTTCTTGGGGAGGATTAAAATTAGGTACTTATCAAGGGTCTTTCTTTGCTGGATGCGCCAATTTAAATTTATCAACTGTGTCTGATGCATTAGATTTAACAGGAATAGTAACTTTTAACAGTTTCTTTTATGGTTGCACTTCATTAACATCTGTTAGTAAAATAAATGAATGGAACACTTCGAACATTTATAATATGGGAGCAATGTTTTTGGGTGCAGAAAACTTCAATCAAAATATTGGAGCATGGAATGTCAACAATGTTAGAGATTTTTCAAACATGTTTGCAAATGCAAAATTATTCAACAATGGAGAAAGTCCTGATATAAATAATTGGAAACTAAAATCGGACGAAGAAGTATTGGTTTATGGAATGTTTAGTCAAGCTTTAAACTTTAATCAGCCTATTGGAAATTGGAATGTATCATCTGTAAAAAGCATGCAAACAATGTTTCAATCTGCTAAAAATTTTAATCAAAATATAGGTTCGTGGAATACTGCAAATGTTACCTCTATGAATTATATGTTTTCAGGTTCCGAAAGCTTTAATCAAAACATTGGCGCATGGAATACTGGAAAAGTTACTGATATGAATAACATGTTTACAGGAGCCTATAATTTTAATCAGAACATAGGCTCATGGAATGTTACAAATGTAATCAGTTTTAAACAAATGTTCGGTTCTGCAAATTCATTCAATAACGGAGGAAGTCCTGATATAAATAATTGGACGTTGAAACCAAGCGGGGCAATAGATATGAGTCAGATGTTTTCAGGTGCAACAGGTTTTAATCAACCCATTGGAAATTGGAACACGTCTGCAGTAACAAATATGGTTAATATGTTTGCATATGCCTCCAATTTTGATCAAAATATTAATACATGGGATATTTCTAAAATCTCTAGTTTAAATGGAATGTTTTTAGGAGCAGCGAAATTTAACCAAAATATAGGAGCATGGAATGTCAGTAATGTTACAGATTTTTCAATCATGTTTCAATATGCTTATGCATTCAATAATGGTGGAAGTCCTGATATAAATAATTGGACACTGAAGTCAAATGGAAATATAGATATGAGTAGAATGTTCTTTTTAACTACAAACTTTGATCAACCTATTGGAAATTGGAATATTTCAAATGTTACAAAAATTTCCGATTTCATGGCATCGAACTTATCGCCCTCAAATCTAGATGCCATTTACAACGGCTGGAGTTCAAGAGTCGTAAAACCATCTTTAAGTATTTCTTTTAACTCCTCAAAATATACATCAGCTAGTACAGTCGCCAGAGCAATTCTTACTGGAGCGCCAAATAATTGGACAATTTATGATGGTGGAGTAACAACCTAACAATCTTTATAAAAACTAAAATATAAAAACACATTAAAACAAATAAAAAAATGGAAAACGTAACAATCAACAAAGAAGAAGCAAAAACAATCAACGCAGAACAATTAAAGAAATTACAAGACTTTAATGTCTTTATGGATAAGGCTAGATTATCGTTAGGAGAATTGTCTATTCAGTATGAGTTTCAAAAAGCAGATATTTTAAGTCAGATTGCCGTTCAGCAGCAAAACTTCAATGAGTTGGAAAAAGCAATTAAGGATGAGCACGGAGATATTCGTGTGAACATTGAAACCGGCGAAATTGTAAAACAAGAACAAGAATAATTCTTGACCATAATCTTTAGATAGTTATTTAGGAACCACAAATTTACGAGCCTTCTGGCGTGGTTCCTATTGGCTATAATACTCTCCTATCGCATTTTTCGTCTACTTACTTCTAGACAACCTGCTTTTTTTAACTCATTGCTTTTTTAAAATTCAATTTTACAGCAATAAAAATAAATTAATAGCACTTAAAAAAAGGTGAAGTCAAAAAGCGTAAAAAATTGCTTTTCACCTCATCAAACTTAGTTTTTGCTTAACGCAATCCTTCTCTAAGTTGAGACAAATCATAATCAATTATAAACAAAGTATGGAATATTACAATATAGCCAAGTCATTGACTGTGGCAAAAAATGATTGCGCTGCCGGAGTCATGGGAACTTCCGTTACTCTAACTGCAAACGCAAACCAATTCGTGTCTACAGTAAGTGTTGAAGACGCCAATTCAAAAGCTGATGCATGGTTAGCTGCGAATGTTCAGGCCTATGCCAATAATGTAGGTTCGTGCAGAATTACAGCCTGGAGAGGAGTAAATCCGTCTTGTGTTGTTGAACCTGATGTAAACTTAGCACCTTTTAACTACATGGTTATTAGATATAAATGGGCATTAGGAGCAGGACAAGATTTCGACACATATACCGGAATTATTAATTCAGGAACCTCTTTAGATAATAAATGGATGGGATGGGGGCATGGATTTAATAACGAAATCCCAATAAATGCCCAAGCTGAAGATTCGTACATCATGTGGGCTGGCGATAATACACAAGCAAATGGTGTTGAAAGCTGTCTTGTGAATTTCAGTAAAATTACAAGAGACTACCCTACTTTAAATACCGTTCAGATAAGAATGGCCGGCTCATGGTATAGAACTGTCGAAACAGGAAATATAGATGTAGAAATAGTTACGTATCTCGGTGGAACAATGCAAAAATCAGGTTACGACATCATTAATGTTGGCGGAACTCTGATCGATAAAAAGAACTTTTCTAAAAAAGTACCAATTCAAGGAACCAATTTGGCTAAAAACATTGAAGCTGTCACAAACCTCGGATACGTTACCTACATTAAAGACTCGTCTACAGGAAAAATCGTAATTAAATATTAAAAAAACAAACGTATGGGAAATACAGGATACAAATCTTTTGGGGCGCTCGAATTATATTATATTGATGACGGAAGCCCAACAGGACAGCCAACGAAACCAAATGTAGTTACAGATCCTGATTATATTGCACCCGTTTTAGATACTACCACATGTGCTCCTAGCATAAGATACTATAGCGTAGAAAAAAAATTAAGCGCAAAAAAAAACAATTGCGGAACAGGATACAGCGGAAGCACCGTCACACTTACTGCTCTTCCAAATCAATTTGTCTCTACCGTAAGTCTTGCAGATGCCAATGCTCAAGCAGATGCGTGGTTAGCAGCAAACGTACAGGCTCATGCAAATATGGCAGGAACATGCGAAGTCACTCCAGCCTCTGGCGGTGGAGGTGGCGGAAGTGGATGTTTTGTTGAAGGCACTCTAATCACGTTACCTGACGGAACAAGAAAAGCAATTGAAAAACTTATTCTTGACGAATTATTGCTTTCTACGGAAATTGAAACGCTTAACGATACCAATATTCCTAATGAATTGTATAAATGGTCATGCAAACATTTATCTGAAAACAGAATCATATCGCCTATTACAAAAATTGCAAAACAAGTTACCGACAAAACAATTATTGTCAATGAAGGATTATTGGAGGCCACTCCTACTCACCTACAGTTAATTCAACGCAATGGATTTTGGAGATTTATTCCTTTGGGAGATATAGTGGTTGGAGATAATTTATACGCGATAGATAGCGAAATTATTCCTGTTACTTCTGTAACTGTGAATTTAGAAAAACGAAACATCTATCCAATGACTTTGAATCCATTTCACACCTATTTTGCAAATGGAATTTTAACTCACAACTATAAAGAAGCGATGCATAATGATAATTAAAGCAGAACGTCATCTTAATGAATAAAAATCGTTTCTTCTTTTACAAACTCTACAAAGTATTTAATCCAAATTCTACAAAAAATTCTTTTTTGAAATTGACCTTAAAATAATCTTTAGTCAAAAAAAAGAATGTAGAATTTGGATTTACGTGTATATCATTTCAAAAGAAGGTTTTAAATACACAGCAATTATCAATAAACAAAAAATGGATACAAATCATAACAGAATAAAAGTCTCCGACTTAGAAACAAGCGACCCCGATAAAATTTTAATAACCAATACCGATGGTGAGTTAGAATTTACTGACATAAACGATATCAGTTACAACTCCCTTGATTATATTGTTCCAGGCAAAGCTTTGGATGCCAGACAAGGAAAAATCTTAAAAGATTTAATTGATGATGCAAACGAATTGCTTGCTTCTGATAATATCGATTTAAATACGCTTCAAAAATTAGGAGATGCTATTGAAGCAGTCCGCAGTTCTTTAAGCACAATAGTAGTAAATGATTTAAGTACTGGAGGCTCTACAAAAGCTCTATCGGCTGAAATGGGAAAAACTCTGCAAACCAATAAAGTCGATAAAGTTGCTGGAAAAAGCTTAATTTCTGACAGTGAGATTACTCGTCTGGCGACACTATCAAATTATGTGCATCCTACTACTCATACTCCAAACATTATTGCACAAGATTCAGAAAACCGATTTGTTTCTGATACTGAAAAAGCAAATTGGAACGCAAAACAAGGTTCTTTGGGATTTACTCCTGAAAATGCTTCGAATAAAAATATTGCCAATGGTTATGCTGGTTTAGGAGCAGATGGAAAATTAATCTCTTCTCAACTTCCCACCATTACAGTAAATGATACTTTCGTTGTAGCTTCAGAAGCTGCAATGTTAGCATTAATTGCAGAAACAGGAGATATTGCAGTAAGAACCGATTTAAGTAAATCGTTTATTTTAAAAGGCTCAAATTCAGCTATTTTAAATGATTGGCAGGAATTATTATCTCCTACTAGTGAAGTAACAAAAGTTTTTGGAAGAAATGGCGCGGTTACGGCTCAAGCTGGTGATTACAATGCAGATCAAATTACTGAAACAGCATCAAGAAAATTTCAGTCTGCAACTCAACAAGCATTTAATGATGCGACAAGCTCGATTCAGACACAATTAAATTCCAAAGCTTCTACAACTGGTTCAGGAGCTTCAGGCACTTGGAGTATTAATGTAACAGGAAATGCAAATACTGCAGGCGGATTAGCTGTTCATTCGTCAACAAACAATGAACCGAATAAAATTGTAAGAACAGATGCCAACGGTTATATCCAGGCAGGATGGATTAATACTGTTTCTGGAGACAGCGGAGCAACTCCAATCAATAGAATTTATGCATCTGATGATCAATACTTGAGATACTATACACCTGCAAATTTTATAAATTCTTTAGGATTAGCTACTACTGCAACAAATAGGTGGTATGATGGTTGGGTTAATGCTCCTGGCTATGATGCGAACACTATTGGAGAGAATAAATCTGGATTCTCATATGCAAATAATTGTCCTTTAAGTGGTCAATTAATACACTTTGGTTCCGGAGGATATAGCTTACAATTAAATTCAAATTATGGATCAGGAATAGCAGACGTTAGATTTAGAACACATAACGGAGATGCAAATACTTGGGGAGATTGGGGAAGATTTTTATCCGATGCCAATTATGCCACATATTCAGCATTTTCTGGCATAGTATCTTCTGGTCTTGGTTTTCAAACTGCCAGTTATGCAACCAATACCAGAAATAGAATTTGGTCTTTTGGCAATGCTGACGGATATGGATTAAGTTATTTTCAGGGATCAGCTGGTCAAAATGGAGCAGATTCAATTGGAATCCATTTTGGAAATGCAACAAATGCGGGTTCAAAATTTATTTTTGCTACTAATGGTGATTTCTTAACATCTGGTCTAACTACAAGTTCTGCTTTGGGCGTCAATCAAACTAATGGTTCTGGTCAAGGTCTTTCTTTATATGGTGGCGCGACAAATAGTATGCCTTCTTATGGCTTAATGTTTGCTACAACATCAAACTATGGTGGCCATGGATCTGTCGGTGGAGATTGGGCAACCTATTTTACCATGGCAGGCGCTACTAATCGAGGATGGATATTTCGTTCTGAAAGTTCAAACATTGCAAGCATTAGCGCAACAGGAGTATTTACTGGATCAAACTTTGCAGGACCATTATCAGGAAATGCCAGTACTGCTACAATAGCCAATCAGATGAATTGGAATAATTATGGTGCTGGCCATACTATTTTTGACGCTTCAGCATCAGTATCTCCTTCAGGCACTTCAGTAAATAATGCCAATGCCCAAATTGCTTGGACTACAACTTACCCTTCTCTTATGGGATGGAATGGTGCCAATACTTATGGCCTTAGAGTTGACTCTTCGAGAATTTCTGATCGATCGTCTCGTTCGAATGGTAATTTTTACATTGATGATGATTATGGATGCGGGATTGTTGGACGCTATTCTGATGTTAGATATCAAGGTATTTTTTCGATGGGGGATGCTTACAAATTAGCATCAGATGGTACAGCATCTGGTAACTGTTACGGATTAGCTTGGACACATTCTAATATTGGAGGTCAGTCAATAGCTGGGCTTAGTCATCAATTATTAGTAATGGAAGCAGGAACTACTAAAACAGCTATTGGTTCAGGAATTTGGACTTCTGGAGCTGTTACAGGATCAAGATTTGCTGCCGGATATGATGCTGGAGTTGCAAATTCATTTTCTTGCGATGGATGGTTTAGATCTGGTGGACCATCAGGCTGGTACAGCTCTACTTATGGTGGAGGAATTTGGATGCAAAACTCTACTAACGTTGAAATTTATGGCAATAAACAACTTTTGGTAAATAACGGTATTGTTGCAACTGGAGATATAACAGCCTACTATTCTGATGAACGATTAAAAACGAGAAAAGGCAATATTACCAATGCTATTGATAAAGTTAAAACCTTAAATGGTTTTTATTATAAGAACAATCGCTTAGCAAAAAGCTTTGGCTATAAATCTACTGATTTGCAAATCGGACTTTCTGCACAAGAAGTACAAGCCATTTTACCAGAAGTTGTTACTACTGCTCCATTTGATAGAAAAGTTACAGAAGAAGGAGAGGAAGTTTCTAAATCTGGTGAAAACTATTTAACTGTTAACTACGCTAAACTAGTTCCTCTTTTAGTTGAAGCAATAAAAGAACAGCAAGCTCAGATAGATTATTTATTAGCTAAAATTGGCGAATAGAACCTTAAATTCTCCTTATCCTTTACTGTCTATAATTAATTAGAAAACCTATCTAGAACTCTCTATTTTGCTTTAAATGCAAAAGCTTCAGCTTATTTCTATTCTTTCTAAAACCAGTAAAACTAAATAATTTAATCAATTCATATGAATACAAATCATAATAGGATAAAAGTATCCGACCTAGAAACAAACAGTTCTGATCAAATTTTAATTACAAACTCCAATGGCGAATTAGAGTTTAGCAATATTAAGAATATCAGTTACAATGCATTGGATTATGCCCTTGAAGGCAAAGCTCTTGATGCTAGACAAGGTAAAATCTTAAAGGGTTTTATTGACAATATTAATGCTTTACTTGCTTCTGATAATGCAAACTTAAATACTGTTCAGGAATTAGTCGATGCTATCGAAGCAATTCAAGCGTCGCTAAATACTATTTTGGTAAATGACCTTACAACTGGAGGAGCTGCAAAAGCATTATCTGCAGAAATGGGAAAAGTGTTGCAAAACAATAAAGTTGATAAAGTAGCAGGAAAAAGTCTTCTTTCAGATTCAGAAATTACGCGTCTGGGGACACTTGTAAACTACACACATCCAACAACTCATGCTCCAAGTATTATAGCACAAGATGCAAGTAATCGTTTTGTTTCTGATGCTGAAAAAGCCACTTGGAATGCAAAACAATCTGCTCTCGGATTTACTCCTGAAAATATTTCAAACAAAAATGCAGTTAATGGTTATGCAGGATTAGGAGCAGACGGAAAACTTATCGCTGCTCAATTGCCTTCAATTGCAATTAAAAATACTTTCGTAACCGCTTCACAAACTGCCATGTTAGCTTTAATTGCAGAAACAGGAGATATGGCTATTAGAAGTGATGTGAATAAGTCTTATGTCTTAAAAGGAACCAATCCAGCATTAATAAACGATTGGCAAGAATTGTTGACTCCGCCTGATGCTGTCACTACTGTTTTTGGCCGTAACGGAGCTGTTGTCTCTCAAACAGGAGATTATACAGCCGATCAGATTAGTGAAACTGCATCGAGAAAATTTCAAACGGCCAATCAAAATACTTTTAATGATGCAACATCTAGTATTCAGACACAGTTAAACTCAAAACAAGCAAACATCGCCGCAGGTACTACAAGTCAGTATTTTAGAGGTGATAAAAGCTGGCAGACGCTAGACAAAACTGCTGTTGGTTTGGCTAACGCAGATAATACTTCTGATGCCGCTAAAAATGTTTTATCTGCAACTAAACTGACAACCGCCAGAACGATCAATGGGGTTGCTTTTGACGGTTCTGCAAATATTACAATCAATGCTGTAGATTCAACCGCAAGAATTGCTTCTAGCGAAAAAGGCGCCGCTAATGGAGTAGCAACACTTGATGCCAGCGGTATTATTTTAACATCACAGCTGCCAAGCTATGTGGATGATGTTTTGGAATTTACAAATCTAGCTGGTTTTCCGGCAACTGGAGAAACTGGAAAAATTTATATTGCTAAAGACACTAACAAAACTTATCGTTGGGGAGGATCTGCCTATGTCTACATTACAAGCGGTGCAGTAGACAGCGTTGCAGGGAAAACTGGCGTTGTAACATTGGCTAAAACCGATGTTGGTCTTGGAAGTGTAGATAATACTGCCGATGCTGCTAAAAATGTTTTGTCAGCTACGAAATTAACAACTCCTAGAACAATCAATGGGGTTTCTTTTGATGGTTCTGCAAACATTACCATTACTGATCCAACAAAAGAAAATAGTGTAACTGCAGGTACAGCTTCTCAATACTGGAGAGGGGATAAAACTTGGCAAGCTCTAACTACAGCTAATGTTCCTGAATCTGGCAACTTATATTTTTCAAACGCAAGATCAATTGCCTCAATATTGACAGGATATAGTTCTACACCGGGCACAATTGCGGCGACCGATTCAATTTTAACAGCGATTAATAAATTAAATGGAAATGATGTTTTAAAGGCTCCCCTAGCCTCTCCTTCATTTACAGGAACAGTTACTGCACCAACTTTTTCTGGAGCTTTAACGGGAAATGCTTCAACAGCAACTATTCTACAGACTCCTAGAACAATCAATGGAGTTTCTTTTGATGGTTCTGCAAACATTACCATTACTGATCCAACAAAAGAAAATAGTATTACCGCAGGTACAGCTTCTCAATATTGGAGAGGAGATAAAACTTGGCAAGCTCTAACTACAGCTAATGTTCCTGAATCTGGCAACTTATATTTTTCAAACGCAAGATCAATTGCCTCAATATTGACAGGATATAGTTCTACACCGGGCACAATTGCTGCGACCGATTCAATTTTAACAGCTATTAATAAATTAAATGGAAATGATGCTTTAAAGGCTCCCCTAGCCTCTCCAACATTTACAGGAACAGTTACCGCACCAACTTTTTCTGGAGCTTTAACGGGGAATGCTTCAACAGCAACTATTCTACAGACTCCTAGAACAATTAATGGAGTATCGTTTAATGGTTCTGCAAACATTACCATTGCCGATTCAACAAAATTACCACTAATTGGTGGAACAATGAGCGGAGATATTATATTTCCCGGTACTGATCGTTCAGAAGGCATTTTTGGAACTTATGATTCAACAAAAACGCAATCAATTTGGTCTATGGGAACTGCTTATAGAAACTCTATTGATGGTTCAAATTTTGGCACTCTCTATGGTCTTGCATATAAACATACCAATAATCCATCAGGAGGAACTATGGCTGGTGGACATCAAATGGTATGGTGTAGCAATGGTTCTCCTAAATCTGCCATTGGAGATGGAATCTGGACATCAGGAACAATTACCGGAGACGGTTCAGGGTTAACAGGTATCTCGCAAACGTTCAGCATTGGAGGAAATGCTGCGACAGCAACTAGATTACAAACACCGAGAACAATTAATGGCGTTTTATTTGATGGTTCTGCAAATATTACTATTGTTGATTCTTCAAAAGCACCACTGGCTTCTCCAACATTTACAGGAACTGTAACTGCTCCTACTTTTGTTGGAAATTTAAATGGAAATTCTACCGGATTTCCATTCCAATCGGGTGTGCAATTAGATAATCTATCTGGCAGTATTTCAACTATTGCAAGAGAAGAAGCTCCTTCTTCAGGTTATTACTATACTTCAACATTGCATATGGCTTCAGGTGATGGTAGACAGCAATTGACTATTTCAAGAGATGGTAGTGGTATGAAATTTAGAGGAAATACTACAGCAAGTGGAACTACTGGGTGGACATCTTGGAAAACCGTTTTAACAGATTCTAACTACGCTGCTTATTCCGCGTTTTCAGGTGCAATTACTGGTGCTTCTTTAACTGTATCCGGAGATGTTACTGCTTTTTCTGATGCAAGAGTTAAAGAAAATATCAGGCCTATTTCAAATGTAATTGAAAGAATTCAAGCTTCAAGAGGAGTTGTTTATGATCGAATTGATAACGATCAAAAGAACAATATCGGGTTTATTGCTCAAGAACTTGAAGAAAATTTCCCTGAATTGGTACTTACTCGAGAAGATGGAACAAAAGCTGTAAAATATCAAAATGCTGTTGCTGTATTATTTGAAGCAGTAAAAAAACAGCAGGCACAGATTGAAGAACAGGATAAAAAAATGAAACTTATTCTTGAACATTTAAACCTAAAATTATAATGGCACTTTCAGCAACTGGTCCCCTTTCTTTAGGAGATATAAATGTAGAATTGGGCAGAACAAGAACAGCATCCATATCTTTGGATGCTGCTGAAAATGGATCTTATGCCGCAATCAACCAAAATAGTTCCTCCAGACCTTCTAGCTCAAATCCTGCTACAATAGGCGAATGGCATGGTTATAATCATGCCGCAGTTGCACCTTCAATAACCATCACAAGCTACAGTTCAGGAAATCTATGTTTTACGATTGCTGGTACTGCTTATTCACCTTCGACGCTAACGGTAAAATCTAGTACTACTTCTGCAACGGGGCCTTGGTCTAACAGTACTGCTGGATCCAATTCGCCTAGAGGTGTTTCTATCCCAACTGTAACTACTTGGTATATGATTGAAGACGCACTTAACACTTCCATATTTTCAAATGTATATCAATTTGTGGTTGCCAATGATACTACGCCTCCGAGTGTTCCAACTGGTTTATATTGTAACGACGGAGACGGAGAATATACAACATCCATCTTTATTGGATGGAATGCTTCAACAGATAACAAAGGTGTCGCAGGTTATAACTTACAGCGAAAAGCAGGTGCTAATGGAACGTGGGTTACTAGATATTCAGGTCCAAACACTCTATATTATGATACTGGAAGTTACAATACCTTGTATTATTTTCAAGTTAGAGCTTATGATGCCGCAGGAAATTACTCCAATTTTTCTTCGTCAGCAAGCTGGAGAACAGGTGAAATTGTATGCTTTGTTGAAGGCACCTTAATTACCTTACCAGATGGTTCACAAAAAACTATAGAAGCATTAGAAATTAATGATTTGTTGCTTTCTTCAGAAATTGATACTTTGAATGATACAAATGATGTAACGGAATTATATAAATGGTCTTGTAACTATTTATCAGAAAACAGAATTACAGCACCAATAACCAACATTGAGCCAAAAATTGCCTACAAAACAATCATTTTAAACAACGGACTGCTTGAAGCCACTCCTTTTCACTCGCAATTAATCCAGAGAGAAGGTACTTGGAAATTTATTCCAATTGGTGAAGTTGTTATTGGAGATAATTTATACAGTTTATCTAAAGAGATCATTCCGGTAACCTCAGTATCTGTCAATCTAAAAGAAAGAAAAGTATATCCTTTAACCCTAAGCCCTTCTCATACTTATTTTGCAAATGGTGTATTAACACATAATATTAAGCCACCAGATCCAATCTAAATGAAATATAAAATCAATAGAGAAGATTTAACCAATATTAAAATAACTGCTATTCAAGATATTCTTCCTAATGAATCGATTGGTATTTGGGTAATCGACAAACCTATGAGCGAGAACTCCCGATGCTTATTTCAAAACCAGATGCAAAAAAAATGGTGGGAAACTGATGATTTAGGAAGATATTGTAATCATTCCTTAACACCTAATACTATTGTATGTCTTCACAATGATAAAGTAGAATTAACCGCAAAAACACTTATTCAAAGCGGCACAGAAATACTGGTAGATTATCAAACTATAACAGAATGCATTGGTTATATTCCAGATTTAAATTTTTAAAAACACAAACACAACTATAATGGCACTTTCAACAACTGGTCCCCTTTCAATGGGAGATATAAATGTAGAATTAGGCAGAACCAGGACAACATCTATATCTTTGGATGCTGCTGAAAATGGCTCTTATGCTACAATTAACCAAAATAGCCCTTCTAGACCATCTAGTTCAAATCCAGCTTCAATAAGCGAATGGAGAGGTTATAATCATACGGCAGCTTCTTCTGGTGGAGGATCTAGTGGAGGAGGTACAGTAAATACTGGAGTAATCTGGAACGATACTGGACATACTATTAGCGCAACCTATATGACAATTAAAGCAAACGGAACAACAGTTGCCAATATTACCTTACCCACTCTTGCTAGTGGAGCTAGTTTTAATTTTAGTACTTCATATACTAATCTTATATTCTCTAATGGAACGTTTATTTTAGATTTATATACGCCAACTACCGGTTTAACGTCATCAAATTACTTTTATATGACTGCAGGATATCTTAGTACGAACGGATATTTTTCAAGTACTGGAAGCAGTTTGAGAGCAACCGTTACATCAAGTGGACCACAGTATAGTATAATTATTCATATAAAATAATGAAAATAGTCTATAGTTATTGGGATACAGGCAACGGATTAAAAAAACCTAGCAATTGGTTTAATGCTCAATTCATGCTCTCTTCTATGGTAATGTCTGTTCTTAATAGTTATAAACACTATGGGAGAGTAGAAATGGTAACTGATAGCACAAGCAAGGTGTGGATTGAGAAATTAGGTTTGCCATTCGAATCGATTAAGACAGATCTTGACGAATTAAAAAAATATGACAAAGGTTCATGGGCTTTGGGCAAAATAAAAGCTTATAGTATTCAAGAAGAACCTTTTTTGCATGTTGATTTAGATGTAGTTCTGTTTGAGCCTCTTTCTCAAAAACTACTCAACAATGATTTATATGTTCAAAATTTCGAACCTTTCACTATAAATGCTTATCATAAAACTTATATGCCATATATTGAGCTATTAGAAAATTATGGAACAGATTTGCCTATTGGGTTCTCTAACAAAAAACACGCAGTAAATCTTGGAATTTACGGTTGCAACAATCTTGAATTTAACAAGTTATTCTGTGATTCTGTATTTGCTTTCATGGATAAAAACGAAAAAAAGTTCAAGTCTCTTGTTCCACTTCACAAATTATGTGTTGTTTGGGAGCAATACTTTTGGGCTGTGATTGCTGATAAACTAAAGATGTCTATCGGCACAATTATAGATCCAAATTACAAACTAGCATCTGAGACAGGGTATTTTCATTTGCTAATTGATAAATACAAAGAAGAAATAGCAATTAATTTTAATGAGCATATAAAAACTATTTACCCAGATTATTACAAATCAATAGATGAATTATTAAGTTTCGAAAAAAATAATAAACCGATTAATTCAAATCAGAAAAACATATCTTATTTCCGTAATTTTTCTCTATAAAAAATTAAAACCTCAATAAAATATTATTGAGGTTTTTTTATATCAAAAAAACTTACTTCTTAAACTTCCCAACCCCACTCTGTAACCAACCATAATACTCCTCAATATTCGGATTATAAGCAGACGGTTCTGTTAAATTCGCACTTTTATGATCCACAATTACATAAAATGGCTGTGCATTTGCTTTGTAAGTTTTAATCTGTAAATCGCTCCATTTGTTTCCGATTGTTTTAATCTTTTTTCCTGTTGTTTCAGAAACGTATTGTTCGTTTTCAGGAAGCTCTTTTTTGTCGTCTACATAAAGCGAAATCAGAACCACATCGTTATTTAAAACGCCCAAAACTTTAGGATCTGACCAAACCAATTCTTCCATTTTTCTACAGTTTACACAAGCATATCCTGTAAAATCCAATAGAACTGGTTTCCCCTCTTTTTTCGCATATTCCATTCCTTTGTCATAATCATGAAAAGTTATGATGTTTTGTGGCCCATGCTCTGCTCCTTCTGGCAGTGAACCTGTTATTTTTAACTCGGAATTGCTTGAAACTCCCAATCCGTTTGGAGATTCGCTGTATTGCATTGGAGGTGGGAATCCGCTTATTAGTTTAAGAGGTGCTCCCCAAAGTCCTGGAATCAGATAAATTGTAAAACTTAAAACCAGCAATCCGAAACCTAATCTTCCGACAGAAATATGATTTAACGGCGAATCGTGCGGAAGCGTAATTTTTCCAAATAAATAAAAAGCCAACATTCCGAAAACCGCAATCCAAATCGCTAAGAAAACTTCTCTTTCCAGCCAATGCAATTGCAGAACTAAATCGGCATTCGATAAAAATTTAAAGGCCAAAGCCAGTTCCAGAAATCCTAAAACCACTTTTACCGTATTCAGCCATCCGCCCGATTTTGGCAAAGCATTCAGCCAGCCAGGGAAAGCTGCAAATAACGAAAATGGCAATGCGATTGCAATAGAGAAACCTAACATTCCAACAATTGGCGCGATTCCGCCTTTTGATGCCGCTTCAACCAATAAAGTTCCTACTATTGGTCCTGTGCACGAAAATGAAACAATCGCTAAAGCCAGAGCCATAAAGAAAATCCCAATTAATCCTCCTTTATCTGCCTGCGAATCTACTTTATTAGCTAATGCATTTGGCAGCATAATCTCGAAAGCGCCTAAAAACGAACAGGCAAAAACAATCAATAAAATAAAGAAAATCAAATTGAACCAAACGTTGGTTGAAAGTGCATTTAAAGAATCTGCACCAAAAATCACCGTTACAATCGAACCTAGTAAAACATAAATAATTACGATTGAAAAACCATAAATCATCGCATTTCTAATTCCGGCCGCTTTAGTTTTACTTTGTTTGGTAAAATAACTTACCGTCATCGGAATCATTGGAAAAACGCAAGGAGTCAACAAAGCCGCAAATCCTGATAAAAAAGCTAAAATAAAAATTGTTAGCAATCCTCTAGATTCTGTTTTTTTTTGTGAAGAAACAACTGGTTTTATTGCTTTTTCTTCTGTCTGAACAACTGCTTTTTCTTCTGTTTTAGCTGTAGTAGAATCTTCTTTTACGATTGCTGTTTCTTCAGTAGCAGCTAGTTTCTTTTCAGTCGGAATTTTAAATGCTAATTCTTCCGAAGTTGGTGGCAAACAATTGCTATCATCGCAAACCATAAATTCGACTTCGCCTTCAATATTTGAAATGTTATCTGAAGTAAATTTGATCTTTTGCGTGAAAAGTGCTTTATCTTCAAAATATTTAATTTTCATATCAAATATTTTATCAACTACTTCATGCCCTTTTTCTTCGGTTGTTTTGCCGATTAATTCGAAATTTTTATTCGGATTTTTGAAAGTAAAAGCTGTTCTGGAAGGCCCTCCTTCTTCAATGTATTGTCCGTATAAATGCCAGCCGGATTGTATAATTGCTTTAGCTTTTAAAATATATTCTTTATCTGATACTTTCTCTACCGATGTTGACCATTTTACCGGATTGTACATTTGGGCAAACATACTTGCCGAAAAAAGCAGCAGTACTATTATTATGATTTTTTTCATTGTTTTTTGGTTTGATGTTTAAAAAAAGAGCTGTCGGCAAAACAGCTCTTTTTGTCTTTCACAGAAAATGGCTTACTAATTCAGATTCTAAAATGAAAAATAATGAAAGACGACTATTAAAAATTGTTGATTTTAGATTGCAGATTTTAGAGTTAGTCACAGTCGCAGTCGCAGTCGCAGTCGCAGTCGCAGTCGCAGTCGCAGTCGCAATCGCAATCGCAATCGCAATCGCAATCGCAATCGCAAACTTTGTCAAAGTTTAAAACTTTGACAAAGTTGAATTCTCAAGACTGAAAACTGAGACTGAAAACTGAGACTGAAAACTATTTCTCCAGAGAACCCGATTTGATGACAATCATTTTATCCAATTGAATGTATTTTTTAATCGCATCGTTTACCTGCTGTAAAGTTGCTTTTTCGATATCTTTTGGATACTGTTCGATATAGTTTGGCTCTAAACCTCTTTCAATAAAACTTAAAATCGTTCTCGCCATTCCGTTTGTAGTTGACATTCCTACTTTAAAACTTCCGATTAAGTTGGTTTTCTTGTTTGCTAATTCTTCGGCTGTGATTCCATTCTTCACCCATTTATCCACCTGAACCATTGTCGCATCAAGTCCTTTTTGAAATAAATTCGGATTGAAAGAAGCGTTGACAAACCAGTAGCCCCCAGTTTCGATGTTTCCGCCTAAACCAGAAGAAATGTTGTATGTTAAACCATCATTATCACGAACAGTCTGCATTAATCGTCCAGCAAAACCTGCTCCTAAAGTGTAATTTCCAATAAAAAACGGAATATAATCGGCGTCGGCTCTTTTTAAACCTGTAAACTGTCCGATGAATAATTCTGCACTTGGTTTTTCTGGAATGGTTACCACTTCTGTTTTTGATGCTGCTTTTGTAGCTTCTTCAAATTTTAGTTTTTCTGCAACGCCCCCATTCCAGTTTTTGAATGATTTTTTTAGAGAAGCATTTAAATTTGCTCCATCGGTGTCTCCCACAATTACAAGCCTCATTGAAGCTGTTCCGAAATATTTTTTGTGGAAAGCTTTTACTTCATCCAAAGTTGCGTTTTTAATATTCGCAATATTATCTTCAACACTTAAACTATAATTTGGATTTCCTTTTGGATAAATCGCCTGAGATAAAGCAATGCTTCCTCTTTCTCCTGGATCATTCAAATCCTGTTGTGTGTTTCCAATAAACTGCTGTTTAAGATTCTCAAATTCTTTGGCATCAAACAACGGATTTCTTAATTCTTCTGCCAATAAAGCAATTACCTGATCTAAGTCTTTTTTCAAACATTTAAATCCGATATTGATTTTGAAAGTCGAAGCATTTACGTTTAATGAAACTCCTAGTTTTTGCAGTTTTTCTGAAAATTTAAATTTGTCATTTAGCGTAGTTCCTTTTGATAACATTGAAGCCGTTAATGCTGGAATAATATCATTTTTAGTTTCACTGGCATAATTTCCTAACGAAATACTTGCTGCAACGGTTACAAAATCTTTTGCCGAAGTTTTTACTGAAACCACATCAATTCCAGATACTTTTTCTCTTTTAAAAGCTGAAGCCGATTTTTCGATTAAACTTGATTCAGAAATTAATTCTTCTGCTGTACTTTTTACTAAAGCTGGAGCAGATGAAGACTCTTCATGAATATGTCCTTCGTCTGAATGTCTGTAATAAAACGGACCGTTCTCAGGCATAAAATTATTTGCTTTTGCCATATCCTGATTTTGTGCACCAGCCTGTTTCGGAATAAAATATCCTGTTGTGCTTTGGTCTTCAACCAAATATTTTTGAGCCACACGCAAAATATCTGCTGGAGTTACTTTTTTCAATCTGTCAACTCCTGTAATATAATCTGTCCAATCGCCAGATGCAATTGCTTCATTTAATGCCGATGCAATCACTCCAGAACCATCGCGAGCTAAAATAGTCTGCGCACTTACTTTTGCTACAACACGATTAACCTCATCTTGAGTAACACCTTCTTTTTGAATTTTAGCCACAACCTCGCTGATTTTAGCATCGATATCTTCGTGTTTTGAAGTTGCAGGAAAACCAACGATAACTGTAAAAAGTCCGACTTCTTTAAAATTTGTAGCTTCAGCGTACGAGTAAATTCCTAATCGAGTATCTACAAAAGTTTTGTTTAAAATTGCTGATGGCCCAACACCAATAATCTGAGCCAAAATATTCAATGCTGGAAGGTCTTCATGCAAAGCTCCCGGAATTTTATACGCTTTACTTACTACACCTAATTCTCCAGGTTTTTTTACCGTAATTTTACGCGCGCCATATTGCTGAGGTTCTTGTGTATAAGGCTGAGGCATTGCATTTGGCGCTTTTGTAATTTTGCCAAAATACTTTTCGATCAATTCAAAAACATTTTCTTTTTTGAAATCTCCAATAATGGTTAAAGTTGCATTATCTGGCCAATAATAAGTATTATAGAAATTTCTTAATACTTCAATTGGAGCATTTTCAATATCCGATTTCCAACCAATTGTCGAATGATGATAAGGATGTGCAATATATGCCGATGCCCAAATTTCTTTATCTAACAAACTATTCGGATTGTTTTCTCCACGTTCAAATTCGTTACGAACCACTGTCATTTCTGCTTCTTTATCTTCTTTTAATAGTAAAGAATTACGCATTCTGTCAGCTTCAATTTGAAGTGCTAACTCGATTTTATCACTTGGCAATGTTTCAAAATAATTGGTTCGATCATACCAAGTTGTAGCATTCAATTGTGCTCCTGTATTTTGAAGCACATCAGTAATTGTATTTCCGTTTTTTTTATTGAAAGTTGACGTTCCCTTAAACATTAAATGTTCTAAAAGGTGCGTTGATCCTGTATTTCCTAAAACTTCATGTTTAGAGCCAACACGATATACAATCTGAACCGTTGCAACTGGCGAAGCATTGTCTTGCAAAAGCAAAACATTCATTCCGTTTGGCTGGTATAAATATTCTTCAATTCCGTCTAATTGTTTCATTTTCTTGAAGTTAACCGATTTACTTTGCGCTGAAATAAGCGCGCAGAAAGCTAATGAGCAATAGCCCAGAAAGATGTATTTTTTCATTTTTTGTTGATATTTTTCTTAGTTTTCAGTTTTGTCGCTGTTTACAGTTTTCACTGAGACTGAGACTGAGAGTGAGACTGTAAACTGCGACTGAAAACTAACTTTATGATTTACTGAAAATTTCTTTTAGTTTAGATTGCAATTCAGCTTCTCTAAGGTTCTTAGCCAAGATTTTTCCATCAGGTCCAATTAAGTAGTTGGTTGGAACCATTTTTACACCGTATAAAACAGCCGCTTCATTTTTCCAACCTTTTAAGTCTGAAACATGTGTCCAGGTTAAACCGTCTTTTTCGATTGCTTTTTCCCAAAGTTTCTTTTTGTCGTCTAGAGAAACTCCCAAAACATCAAATCCTTTTTCATGATACGTTTTGTAGGCTAAAACTACATTTGGATTTTCTTTTCGACAAGGACCGCACCAAGAAGCCCAAAAATCAACCAAAACATATTTTCCCTTATAATCTGATAATTTTACTGTTTTTCCATTTACGTCAGTTTGCGAGAAATCTAATGCTGGCGCACCAATAGCCGTTTTGTCGTTAAGATCGATTGTAGCTTTTAATTGTTTTCCGTAAACCGATTTCTGTATTTCTGGAGTTAAAACTCCGTAATACATTTTTACCTGCTCTGGTGTTCCGTACGAAACAATTCGATCATTAATTACCAAAGCACCAGCAATTTTATCTTTATTCTTTCTGATAAATTTATCGGTTAAATCATCGGCAAAAGATTGAAGATCTTTCCATTTTTTATCCATTGCCGTTTGCTGTTCCGGAGTTAATTTTACTTTTCCTCCTTGTGTCAGCGAATCAGATAATTTGTAAATTGGACCTGCAATGTTTTGTATTTTTTTGAACTCATTATCATAAAATGATTTATAGAAATCATTTTGAGTTGCTCCCGTAACTTTAGCTTTAAAAATAGAATCCTTTTTAGCCTCCACTTTTATTTCTTCATTCGATAAAAGAAAATAAGCACCGTATTCTTCCCCTTTCAATTTAATGGTATGCAATAACGGTTCTGAAACTTTTCCTGCAAGAGTAAAAGTTCCGTCTTTTTGTATTTGCGCTGAATCTGCAATTTTTTTATTTCCTTTTTCATCTGTATTTTCCAGATAAACCATTCCTTTATCCAGTCCAGCGATTGTGCCATTGATTGTAAATCCTTCTTCTTTTTTAGAACAAGAATTCAGCACGGTCAACAATACCATTGCCGATAAACCTGATTTTAAGATTGTACTTTTCATGTTATATTTTTTTGTTTGTTATTTTTTTTGTTTTCAGTCGCAGTCTCAGTCGACAGTTTTCATTGAGACTGAAAACTGAGACTGAAAGCTGTGATTTAATTTAAGATTTTAAAAGCTCTTTTAATTTCGCTTCCAATTCTGCACCTCTTAAATTGTCGCCGATAATTACACCTTTACTATCGACTAAATAAGTTGCCGGAATTGCTTTTACGTTGAATGACTTACTTACTTTATCGTCGTCCAGAAGATTGTGCCATTGCATGTTTTCTTGTCCAAGCGCTTTCTGCCAAGCTTTTTCGTCCTTATCAATCGACACGCTTAAAATTTCAAATCCTTTTGGGGCATATTCAGCATAAGCCGTTTTTAAGTTCGGAATTTCTTTTCGGCATGGACCGCACCAAGATGCCCAAAAATCTACCAAAATATATTTTTTTCCTGCTACAATATCTTTTGCACTATATGCTTTTCCGTCTTTATCTTTTAAACTGAAATTGGCGATACTTGTTCCTATTAAAGATTTAGGATTCAAATCTTTATCTAAAATTTGTCCGTAATAACTTTTCTTTGCCACATCAGAAAACTGATCGTACAAAGGTTTTTGCTCTGCTGTGAAATAGCTAAAATTGGTCATCATAAAGAATGGCCCCCACCAAGTTGCTTTATGTTTTGCAATAAGAGCTAATGTTGTTTTTTCGACATTTGTAAAAAATGCTTTTTCATCTGCTTCAAATTTTTTCCAAACTGGAAGATTCTGAAGTGAGTCTACCGCTTTTGTATTTTTATCACGTCTTGCCGCACCGATTAATTTACTCAATTCGTCGGACTCTTTTGTGTGATACGCTTTGTAATCTTTATCAAGCTGATCTTTATAAGCAATTTCTTTTGCATAATAATCATTTGATTTAGAGCCCGTAATTACTACATCTTTAAATTTAATAAATTGACCTTCTTCAGTTGAAACACTTCCAACAGCGGTAATCTTTATTTTTGAATTTTCAACCATTACCGGAATGATTCCTTTGTTTTTTCCAAAGACAACATAGAAAAAACGAGGCTCATTTAATTTTCCTGTGAAAGTAAATTTACCGTCTTTTAATGCTGTTTCAGCAACTGGCAATTCAGAAGTATGTGTAGCTCCGGGAATTAATTTTACTGCCATTCCTTCTTCAAGACCTGCAATAGTTCCATCAATAGAATATGAAGTTGCTGCTGGAGTTACTGCTTTTTTCTTTTGTGCCTGACCGCTGTTTGAAATCATAAACAAGCAAATGCACAGTCCTAATATTTTATATTTAATCGTATTCATTTTTGATTGATATTTTAAGAAAAGCTTCCTTTTCGGAGTTCCTAATCAGGAAGCTTTACAGTTATTATTTATCTACGTTTTGTGTTATTGTTCCGTTTCCTGGATTATTTATTGCTCCTTGCGGGAACGGAGATGTCCATAAATGAGAATCAGAAGAAAGCGTGTATGTTTTACCACCAACTACTTTTGTGAAACTAACTTTGTAAATTCCTTCAGCATTTAAACGGCGCGCGTCTGCATATGGGATAAGTGTCATAATCAGTTCATTGTTTTTTGTTCTATAAATGGCATTCAAAGCTGTTGTTTTATCAGCAGTTGAAATGTCTTGATAAGAAGCTGGAAGAATACGTGTTTTACGAACAGTATTTAAAACTCCCAACGCTTCACTAATTTTATTATCGCGAGCAAGACATTCTGCTTTAATTAAATAAACCTCTACGGTTGTGATTCCACCAAAATTGAAAGCTCCAGTCAAAGTTCTTCTGTATGAAGTCTCAGCACCTACTGTTCTGATTTTCCATCGAGAAATAAATCTTGCATCGCCTGTTTCAAAACGCTGTGCACGTTCTACCGGAATGTCAAATTCTGCTCCTAAATTTGAAGAACTTCCGTGACGAAACGTATAATTTTCGACATAATTGAATCCCATTGGAGATGGAGTTGTAGTATACGAATTTGGAACATCGATTACCGCTTTATTAGCATTGTAATATCCAATCCAGTCGTATAGTTTATTATTTTCTGCTAATGCTAAATCGGCATTTTTTAGAGCTTCTGCATAATTATTCATCTGCAGATTAACTCTTGCATTGAAAGCATAACCAGCGCCTAAATTTGGATGCAGCGCCGTCTGAGAAACTTTTGGCAGATAAGGCAGCGCATCTTTTATATCATTTAAAATAAAATCATATAATTCCTGAATAGTTACCTGTTTGCTTGGCGCATTAATATTAGCGCTTGTAATTAACGGAACAGATAATTTTGTAGATGCTGTTGAGGCCACATAAGTATCTGCATAAAAATTTACCACATTAAAATAGTTCATGGCACGCAATAATTTTGCCTGAGCCCAAACTACTCTTTGCTCCTGTTCGGTTGCTTTTGTCGTTGTTAAAGCATTTTCGATTATTAAATTAAAAGTCGAAATTCCTTGATAACCTCCATAGTAAGTTCCTTCATCTGATGGTTTCAATTCGATACGGTTTGCACTTTCGTCCCACATATAATTTGCATTATACAATCTATTGCTTGATAAAGTTGCAGCGTTTACAAACTGATCGTTTAATACGTGCAAAGCTGGCAAAACGTCTACTCTCTGGTTGGTGTATTCATCTCTTAAAAAAGCTTCAAAATCGGCTAATGTAGTTGGTGATTTTGATCCTTTTGGCACATCATCCAAGTAGTTTTCGCAAGATGCAAAAGTCAATCCTAAAGCTAAAATGCACACTACATTTCTATATATTTTTTTCATCGTCTAGTCTTTAAAAAATTAAAAATTAACATTCACACCAAAAACAAAACTTGGAGATTGGAAACCATTCAATAGGAATTTGGCATCTCTGCTTTTTGCTGCAGTAAACACATTTTCGGCATTTAGATTAAAACGAACTCCATCTAATTTTACTCTCTTCATCAATTCTTTTGGCATTTGATAAGCCAATGAAACGTTGCTTAATCTAATATTTGAAGCATCTAGGATGTTAATATCTGCGTATGAATAAATAGTACGTGAATCTGAACTAAAATCGGATTCATATTCATAAACTACTCTCGGAACATTTGTAAAAGCCTCATCTCCTGGCTGCTGCCAACGATCTCTAATATGATTGTTTACAACTGTAATATCTGTTACATAACCACCCATTGCGCTATTATAATTATTGTTTAACATTGGCAAGTAGCTATTTCTAATTTTATGTCCTAACTCGTAAATGAAAAGTGCTGAGAGCGAGAAATTTTTGTAATTAGCTGAAGTATGGAATGATCCGCTGTGAGTTGGTACTGTTGAACCATAATCTTTAATAGCATCAAGTTGCCCCGGATTGTATTTTACTGCTGTTCCGTTTGCATCATAAACCTGTGGCAATCCTGCGTTGTTCAGCCCTGCCCATTGGTAACCGTAAATAGAGTTAAAACTTGTTCCTACTCGCGGAAAAGATTGTGCTTGATCTAACTGTAAATAATAAACTGGTGCTTTTACATTTATAAAATCTACTTTATTTTTATTATTAGCATACAAAATAGCAGCATCCCATGAGAATGAAGGTGTTTTTACGATTGTTCCTCTCAAAGTTACCTCGATTCCTTTATTTGTCATTCCTCCATTGTTGATGGTATAAGTAGAATAGCCCCATCCTTCTGTTGGAATTCCTTGGCTGCTTGCTAATAAATCTTCTCCTTTTTTGTTATAAAAGTCAAAGCTTCCGCTTAGTCTGCTTTTGAATAATGAAAAATCCAAACCAATATTGGTCGTAGTTGTTTTTTCCCAAGATAATTCTGGATTTGGTCTTGATCTTACGGTTCCCTGAGTTCCTCCAACATTCGAATTTGAATTGTAATAAGCTGTTAAATAAGGAGCTGTATCTTTTGCAATATTTCCTAAAATACCATAAGAAGCACGTACTTTAAGCGCGTCTACCCATGAAACTTTAAAGAAAGATTCTTTATCAATATTCCATCCTGCTCCAGCAGACCAAGTTGGTTTATTTTGATATTTACTGTCTGTTCCCCAAAGATTAGAACGATCCATACGTATACTTCCAGAAACGGTATATCTTCCGTCATACGTATATCCGCCTGTTGAGTAGAGAGATACAAAACGGTTTAGCATTTCTTTTTCTAATGAAAAATCGTCCTGAACCATATAACCTCCAAAAACTCCTCCGTATACTTTAAGTAAATCTGCCTGATTTATTGGAGTAAAACCTAAAGTCTGAGCATCATAACCGTAACGGGTATTATTGCTGAATTCTAATTTTGTATGGCGGATTTCCATACCGGCAATAGCAGAAAAATCGTGTTTTTCATTAAAAGTCTGATTGAAATTTAACTGCTGACGGAAATTGTAAGCGTTTGTAAACTGATTGGTTTCTTTTATAATATCGCCATAAGGAAGATTGTAAACCGCTTTATTGTTTACAATAGTAACCAATTCGTTTACTCTCTTTCTTGTGTAATAAGAATCTTTGCCAAAAAGCTGTTCTGCACGATCTGAACCATATTCGTATTGGAACATTGCATTGTATGTAAAGGCTTTGCTGAATTTCACATTAAACTTTGCGTAAGTTCTGTTTAGGAAGTTTTTGTTTTCAATAAGATTTCTTCCAAATTCATCCATTGGCGTAATGTCCATATTGTACAGTCCATAATTCTGCATAGACTGAAGCGTAAAATTATTGTAGCGAGACGCAGCTGTCGAAACAAAATTTGTCCCATCATTATTTACCAATTGGTTATATGGCTGAAATTTAAATCCAGGGGCTGATGCCAAATAACTTTGTGTATCTCCTGTTCCGTAGTTTAAATAAGCTCCTAAATCTAATGACAGCCAGCTGTTAATTTGAGTAGAATTCTTCAGATTAATTCCCACAGACTGATTTTCAGAGTACATATCTTCTAACTGATTGTCTTTGTAAGTGATCGATGCATTAAAAGTATTGTTTTCACTTGCTTTACCTAAACTAAGATTGTGCTGCATAAAATACTGATCGCGTTTTGCATATTTTGCAATATCATCATAATACTTATATCCTTGTGCGCCAAGTGTGTTCAATCGATTATTCATTTCTGCCATAGAAATTTTGCCTGCATAACCATTCAATAAAGTATTCATTCCTAAACTTGTAAATGCAGCATTATTCAATAATGATTGCGCATAAGTCCCAGCATTTGCGCCTTGCAAATTCTGGTTTCCTGCTGCCCAACCTTTTTCTAAACCAATAATATCAGCTGAATCCGTTAGGTTTCCGGTATAATTTCTATAAGGCGTAACGGTTAAATTGCTTGAAAAAGAAATATTTGTTTTTCCAGCTTTTGCTTTTTTGGTTGTAATAACTACCACCCCATTTGCTGCACGAGAACCATAAATAGAAGCCGCTGCCGCATCTTTTAAAACTGTAATTGTTTCGATATCTTCTAAATTCAGATTCGGTACATTTTCTTCTATAGTGGCATAAGGCGTTAGTTTTGTACTTTCTACAGGAAATCCGTCAATAACGTATAGAGGATAAACTACACCTCTCATAGTTGTAGTACCACGAATTTTACCATCCTGATATCCAACAATACGTCCTTCCAAAATTTTATCCATACTGCTCAAACGCTGTTCCTGAAACTCTTTTGCTTTCAGATTGGAGAAAGAACCTGTTATTTTCTCAGCAGTAATATTTTGGTAACCAGTTGTTAAAACCAAACCTTCCAATTGCTGTACATCTTCTTTTAAAACAACATTGATAACACTTCTTCCTTCAACTTTTATTTCCTGTCTCACATATCCTAAATAAGAATAAGCCAAAGTAGTTTCGCTGCTTACCGCAATAATCTGATATTCTCCATTAAAATCGGTATTTACACCTCTTCCAGAGCCATTATCCGCAACTGCTGCACCAACTAAAGGCATTCCTTTTTCATCTGTAACCCTACCTTTTACGATAAAATCAGCCACTTCCTTTTTTGCTTCAATCGGTTTTTCGGTAGCTATTTTTTTAGGCGTCAGAATAATATGGTTTCCTGATACTTTAAAATCGGTACTGGTATTATTAAAAATTTTGTTTAAAATAACTTCGATTGAAGTTTCGTATGCATTTACGTCGATTACTCTGTTTAAATCTACAGATCTTACATTGTAAACAAATCTGTAATCTGTAGTATATTCAAGCCTTTCAATCACTTTAGCAACAGTCATATTGCTGGCATTAAAAGAAATCTTGTTTTTTTGAGAATAAGTGGTTCCGGCGTGCATTACTGTTAAGGCAGTCAGTAGAAATAATGTGGTCAATTTCATTTTCAAATCAAATTTCAAAAAAGGCTTATCAAACCTGATTCTGTTCAAGAGTTTTTTCATACTTTTAAAATGTTTTTTTAATGTTGGTTGGTTAATTAACTGACCGCATATATTCTACCGGGAAATGTTGGCGCATTTTCCGGTTTTTTTATAACGATCCTTTTCATTTTGGATTTTTGTTACATAGGCCTATTTATTTTAGATTTTAGATTTTAGATTTCTGATTGTTGATTTTAGATTTCTCAATCTTGCTTTTTATCTCTTTTTTTATTTTTGTCTTACTTCTTTTCTCTTTATTCTATTTTCTATTTAATAGTAATTCTGTCTCGGTCAATATCATAATCAATCTTATAGCTGTCGCTGAAATATTTTAGAACAACTTCGATTGGTTCATTGTCAAAACGGGCATTGAAAATTTCTTTTCCGAGGGTTTTATTTCTGTTAATGAACGTAACGTTGTATTGGCGTTCCAGTTTTTTAATAATATCATCAAAAGAAGCATTTTTAAAAACCAGACTTCCTTTTACCCAAGCCGTATAATATTCTGTATTAACTTGTTCTATGGCAATTTTTGATTGCCCTTTTAGATTCGAACCTTTGTCTCCCGGTTTCAAATACACCTGATCTTCTTTTGTTTTCTGATCTTTATAAAGCGCAACTTTTCCTTCAACCAAAACAACATCGGTACTTACATTTTCGCTATACGTGTCTACATTGAATTTTGTTCCCAAAACCTCAACATTTATATTCTGTGTATTCACATTAAATGGATGTGCTTTGTCTTTCTCCACTTCAAAAAAAGCTTCTCCTAAAAGGTACACTTGACGATTCTGATTTTTACCAAACTGCACAGGATATCTCAATGAGGTTCCCGCATTTAAATGCACAAGCGTTCCGTCAGACAATTGCACTTCAAACTTTTTTCCGTACGGAATCCTGATGGTATTGTAAACCAGCGCTCCATCAGAATACGCTTTTGTATAAACCAATTTGCCTTTTTCCTGTCTTCCAATTACATTTCCGTATTTATCGGTTATGTTTCTGGCATCGTTTGCATTAAGATTCTGCGATTCGTTTCCTAGCTGCAATACAATTTCATCTTCTCTCGGAATAATAATATTTGGTTTTGAATGAGAATTGCTTGAATTTTTATAGAAATAAAAACCTCCCAAAGCCACAATCAAAATCGCTGCATATTTGTAATAAGATGAAAATCTCCGTTTATAAAAAACATTATTTTCATTCTTGATTCGCTCCGAAAGTTTTTTTCTAACCTCAGTAGAATCAAAAGTGTTCAAAGCAGCATCAATTGCATAATTGGTTTTTACAAAATCCTTAAATGCAATTTGATTCTCTTCTTCTTTTAACCACTCCGTAAGCTCCTCAATCTCTTCTTGAGAAGCCTGATTTGTGATAAATTTAACAATTAGTCGCTCTGACTTTTTTACTGTCATTTTAGTTGTTTTTAATATTATTACGAAGCCAAAAAACAAAACCCTAACAATTTGATAAAGTTTTTTTCATTTTGGTGCATTTTTTATTTTTCACAAGTCTTTTCTTTCAATAAAACTCGACTAATTTGGTAGAAATTATAAAACAAAAGATTTATATTTGCATTTTATTCCTTTTTTATTTGTAATAAATTTCGAATAGAAAAGAAAAAAAGAAGTCGTTTTGAGCAATTTCAGTTCACTTTTTACCCTAAAAAACTATTAATTTATATATTTGTTTTTATGAAGATTGATGATTACAGCGATAATACCATTCTAATTGAATCTCTCAGAAATGGAGATGAAAGCGCTTACACGTATCTTATTGATACCTATCATCATAAACTTTGTGTGTATGCCAACAGCTTGGTAAAAAATGTTTACAGCGCCGAAGATATTGTGCAGAACGTTTTTATAAAAGTGTGGGAGCAACGCACAAGATTAAAAGCGGATCATTCTCTAAAAAGCTTTCTTTATAAATTGACTTATAATGAGTTTATCGATTTATATCGAAAAAACCAGTCTTTGTTTTCTTTGGAAAAGTCCTATTATGATGCCTTAAACGGAATTGTTCAGGAAGAAGATTCTGAGGATTTTAAAAGAGTTTTGAATGCTGTAAATAAAGAAATTCAGAACCTTCCTCCAAAATGTAAAGAGGTTTTTATTCTAAGTAAAAAAGAAGGTTTAACCAATATCGAAATTGCAGAACATCTTGACGTTTCAATAAAAACCGTTGAAGCTCAGATTACAAAAGCATTTTCTATTCTAAGGACTTCACTTGAAGAAAAAGTGAGAAGTGTTTTATTTCTTCTGTTTTCTGCTAAAAAAAAATTCAGACTAAATAATTTAATCTGAATTTTCTTTTTATTGTTTTAAAGTTGAAATTGATTGCAAATCTTTTATTTATGATACGTATTTCATTTCTTCTTCAAAAAACGCTACAACAGGCGTTTTCATATCGTGATAAAAAAGCACTTTCCAGTTTTCATCTTTAGCCTGCTGTTCCCATTTTTTACGCGATTGCATGGCTCGTTTTCCGTCAAAATCAGTTTTGTAGGCAACGTGCATGGACCAATATATTTTTTGAGGCAAATCGTCGGCTCCATAAAAAACAATCTCATCATCGGCTTTAATCCAAAAAACTTGATGAAATTGGGTATGCCCTGCCGAAACTTCATAGAAAATTTCATCGGTTATATTTCCACTATCAGAATTCAGCAATTCTACATTAGGAAGTTTTTTTAGCTCGTTTAGTATTTCAAATACATAAGAAGGATTGTTAATTTGTTCAAGAGCAAAATCAATTTCTCTTTCTTGAATATAAATTGTCGCGTTTGGAAAATTTTGAACCAGATTTCCGTTTTCAAAATAACCGATTCCTTCAATATGATCTTTATGCAAATGTGAAACCAAAACTTTTGTTATTTGTTGAGGCTCTATATTGTTTTTTCTCAGAATTTCATAAATAAACGGAACGCCATTATTAACAAATCCCAAACCGAAGTCTAATAAAATAACATCATTGTCGGTGATAACAACAAAGGGCTGGATTGCCATTTTTAAACCTGGAGTCGTTGATTCAGCTGTTAAAAGTTGAAATTCTTTTTGAGAATTGGCAACATAATTTCCTTCTTGTAAAGCTATAATTTCCATTTTGTTTTTGCTTTAATTTTGCAACACGACAAAGTTCTAAAGAATTTCTATATTTGTAAAACCTTATTTTTCGATAAAATCAATCGATAAAACCGATTTAGAAATGGAACTTCGACAGCTAAAATATTTTCTAAAAGCAAAAGAATTACTGAATTTTACCGAAGCTGCTTCGGCGCTTTACATCAGTCAAAGTACATTATCGCAGCAAATTAAACAGCTGGAAGATGAACTACAGGTTCCTCTTTTTAACCGAATTGGAAAAAGAATTACGCTTACTGAAGCTGGAGATTTGTTTGCCGTTTACGCCCAACAATCTGTCAACAAAGCTTCTGATGGATTGGAATTATTAAAAGATTTAAATAATCTGGAAACAGGAAAAGTAGCAATTGGCGTAACGTATGCCTTACGTCATGTGGTCACAAAAGCATTGATTTTGTTTAGTTCTCAATACCCTAAAATTCAATTCGAAATTGTGTTTGGAACTTCGCAGGAATTAATTCATAAACTAAATCATTTTGAACTTGATGTAATCCTGACTTTTGAAGAAATAGCCTCAGAAGCACATTTTAAATATTTGGAATTATTTACTTCGCCCATGGCTTTGGTTACGGCATCAGAAACGCCTTTAACGCATAAAAAAAGCATTTCTTTAGATGAGGTAAGTTCGTTGCCTCTTGCACTTCCTTCGAGTGGTTTCAGTACAACTCAGTTTATCAATAAAGCTTTTGAAAAAAGCAATTTACATCCAAATGTTACGATTGAAATAAACGATATTCCAACTCTACTCGAACTGATTAAAACTGGAAAGTGGCATACCATTTTGACCAAAACTACTATTGAAAACGAGAAAGATTTGTACGCCATTCCGATTCAAGGCAAAAATATGACGCGAACAGCGATGCTTATTTCTTTGAAGGAAGTATATGAGAAAAAAGCAGTTAAGGTATTTTTGAAAATGTTGGTAGAAAATTTGAAATAGTTTTTAAATATCGAATTTTTAAAACAAGTCCCAGCGGGACGAAATATTTATAGAAACAATTATTCCCATTTCAAAAGAGCCCCAGCGGGGTGAAATATTAATTATAGGATTATGTCGCTCCTCTGGAGCTTTTGCTAACCATGTATAAAAATAATCTATAAATATTTCATTCCTCCGGAATTTTGTCTAAAAATTGTTTGCAGCAAACTTTGTCAAAGTTTTAAACTTTGACAAAGTTCTCATTACTAAAAATCTACTTCAACTCTGCTTCAAAAGGCGAAGCGGGCAAATTTTCTTTATTGTATAAATTGGCTTCTACTGGATTATCTGCCCAAGCATAACGAACTTTTAAGGGATTTAAAACGGCATCATTCCAAACTACGATTTTATCGCCTTCAATAATTGCTTTTGCCCAAACAAACTTTCCGTCTGTTCCAGCAATGGCAAATTCTTTTAATTCGTTTCCTTTTTTAATCATGAAACCTGTTCCAACATCTGAGAAGCTTAAAATCAATTTATCTCCGTTTTGCTTCATAGATTGAAAAAGCGGACCTGAGGCGGTTAAATTTTTCTCTCCATAAACCAATTTTCTAGCTTGCAACGATAATCTTTTTCCAACATCATATTTGTTCAATGGGTGAATATCATTCCATTCGCCCAAGTCTATTGTTATGGCCAATCCTGTATTTGCAACTTTCAGCGTATTTAACTGCTGCTGTCTCAAAGCTGCCCAATTGCTTTCGGCTGGTTCTGGTTTTGGCTCCATAAAATTTGGAAGTTGCACTAGTAAAAAAGGCAAAGTTTCTTGTTTCCACTGTGCTCGCCAATTAGCAATTAAGGTTTCCATTAAAGCTCCATATTCCAAAGGCTTTTTGGTATTGGCTTCCCCTTGATACCACAAAATACCTTTTATTGGATAATTTTTCAAAGGTGCAATCATTGCATTGTACAGTCCGACTGGTTTCCAGCGTACAAAAGTCTGCCCTGGAAGCGGTTCCATTTTTGAACCTAATTTGTATTTCCAAGCTCCTTTCAAATCGATGGTTTTGTCGCCAATAATCAGTTCATAAGGTTTATCGGTTACAAAACCTCCTCTTCCTGAATTATTAATAACGCGAACTGTAATCTCGTTTTTTCCTTCTTTTAAAACATTGGCATTAAAAGAATAAATTCTTGGCGGATATTGGTACGAAGTTGTTCCAACGAAATGTCCGTTTACAAAAACCGAATCGGCATCTACAATTCTTCCTAAAATTAATTTTGCCTGATTTTCTTTTACTTTTTCCAGAATAAAATCTTTTTTAAACCAAACTGAACCGTTTGTTTTTCCGAGTTCACCATCAGCCCAATAACCTGGAATATTCATTTCGTTCCAATCTGAAATTTCAACAGAATTTCTCCATTTATCTTTCAATCCAAGATCGGTTTCATTCAGTTTTTTATACCAATTTGAACTAACTTTTCGGTCGTTTTCTTCAATTTGTTTTTCGAGTTTTCCGTCTTTGAATTTTAAATATTCCTCATAATACTCGGGAAATTTTTTAATGCTCTCTTCGCTAATCCAAGATTCTGCCGGAGAACCACCCAAAGCGCTGTTGATTAATCCTATTGGAATTTTATACTTTTCGTATATTTCTGAAGCGAAAAAATAACCAACGCCTGTAAATTGCAAAACGTTTAAAGGATTTGCTTCAACCCAAGAACCAGACGAAAAATCGTTTCTTTCTTTTGCGAAATAATATTCATCGGGAACTAAAAATTGTCGGATTTGCGGATTAGCAGATTTTGCAATAACGTCTTTGTATTTGTCCTTTAAGCGATCCATCGACAATTCCATATTCGATTGACCAGAACACAGCCAAACATCACCGAAAAGAATGTTTTTTAATACAATTGTGTTTGACGCTTTTAAAGTCATTTCGTAAGGCCCGCCTGCTTTTTGCGATGGAAGCCGAATGGACCATTTTCCATCTCCTGCTGTGATGGTTTTATATTTTTTTCCTTTGAAATCGAGTTCTATATTTTCATTTGGCGATGCCCAACCCCAGATATTGACTTTTGTATCACGCTGTAAAATCATTCCATCGCTTATAAGTTTTGGAAGTTTTATTTGGGCATTAATTGCAAAGCTTAAAAGGACAGCCAGTAATGTTATTTTGCTTTTCATTTGATATATTTTTTTTGCCACAGATTAAAAAGATTAACACAGATTATAAAAAATCCTTTTAATCCTTTTAATCTGTGGCTAAAATTTTTTCTGCCACGAATTTCACAAATTGACACTAATTATTTTGTAATTGTCTTCAATTTCACAAATTAAAAAATTCGTGCGATTTCAATTTTATAGACAAAGTAATGATTAGTGAAATTCGTGGCAAAAAAAAACTATTCATAACTATATAATTTTATTTTTTGAATTTCGTAATCTCCAACTGAGATTCTTAAATGTCTGCCTTGATGGGTTTGATCTCCGTTAAAATGTCTTATGGTTTTCCATTTTTCATTTTCAAATTTGCCTTGATCGGTTTTTAGAATTCCTGCATTTACATTTTCTTTTAATGGTTTAAAAGTAACCACAATTCCTGAACCTGAAATGTAAAATTCATCTTTAGCAATTTCAATAATAATGGCGCTTGACATTGGCCAAACCTCAGCTTTTGCTCCATCAGACCAATTTAAGGTATAATCGTGTTTGAAAGTGAATTCGTAATCACCCATTTTGATGATTTGCGTATTATTTTCTTTGTCTAGCAAAACACCATCAATTTTTCCTTGTCCTTTATTGGCTTCAATTGTTGGAGTTAACTGCTCTACTAAATCGTATATTTTCCCTAAAGGTTCTTTTTTGGCATCGGCAACAGATTCTATAGAAAATGGTGAAAAACCAATCGCTTCATAATGTCCGATAGCATATAAACCTTTGAAAGGAGCTGTTTCATCAAATTTATGTTCTGGAATAAACAACGGATCGCCTTGACGGGTAAATAAATCGTTCCATTGTTTGAAAGACGGATTGTAAAAATCGGGCGCTAAAAAGTCGATTGTGTTTCCTGCCGCTTTCCAAACGTCCATAATATGAGGCAACGGTCCTGCACTTGGATATTGTCCCGGTTTTTTTTCTGGAGCATTTAAAGCCGCATTAACAAACATCGGAATCGGATAAACATCTTTTCCTGCTTTTGCAACAACATTGGTGAATTTTGAGAAATACCAAGCCATGAAGATTTCGTCGGTATGAAGTCCTTTACCAAAAACATCTTCCCAATTTCCTTTGGTTTTAAATCCGTTTTTCTTCCAGATTTCTAAAAATTCGGGAACTAGTTTTTGTTTGTTTTTTTCTAAATATTTAATCAATTCATCTGGAACTGATTTCTGAAATGCAACATTCGCTAAAGCGTGATAATCTCTGGCAGTTGGCAGCATTCCGATTTCGTTTTCAACCTGAATCATGATTACAGTCTGCTCTTTTTGGTCGAAATCTTTGATATGCGCCATTAGTTTTTTGAAGGCATTCAAATCGGCCTGAAGATTATTTTCGCTAAAAGGCGTTAAAATTTCATGACTTTTATTTTTATCGTCTTTAACTCTCGGATATTTTTTCTGGTTCAGTTTTACCCATTCTGGCGCATGACTCGACATACTATTTTTCCAAGATCCGAACCATAGAAAAACGAGTTTTAAGTTTTCTTTTCGTGCACGAAGAATCAAATCGTCTACTAACTGAAAATCAAACTTGCCTTCTTGCGGCTCTATCAACTCCCAATAAATTGGAGTTAAAACTGTGTTGAGGTTCATATCTACAAGTTTTGGCCAGATGGTTTCCATGCTTTCCATACTGGTTGCAGAAGAATTTCCTAATTCTCCGCCTCGTATTAAGAAAGGCTTTTGGTTTACAATTAGTTGTGTTTTGTTACCTATCTTTTGAAGATGAGGCATGTTTTGACTAAAACCAAATTGTATTGCCAAGAATGCAATGAGAAACAATTTGCCTTTTGTAAAAACTCTTATTCGGTTTGTTTTAAGATTGAAAGCCATTTTGATTTGTTTTTTGCTCTAATAAATCTTGAGCATAAAAGTTAAGAAAATAAACAATCCATAGCGCAGAACCTTTTATAGACTTGCACTATGGATATATTACTAATTAAATATTTAAGGTTTTTGTAATTCTCCTGAGAAACCTAAACTCACATCTTTTCCTGCAAGTCCGTCTGCTGCACCTTTATAAGCATGTTTGCGAACATAGTTTGCATCCCAAAGATTTGGAGATTCGTTTGGAAGCCAGTATTCATGCTCTTTAGAATTATCAGATACTCCCCAAATTGTGATTCCGTATTGTTGAGGTGCAGGAATGTATTTTTTGTACATATCAATAACATACTGATACATTTCTGCTTGAGAAGCTTGCTGTTCCACTGTTGGCGTCGCCGTTCCTAATCTGATGTCCAATTCAGAAATTTTAATCAATTTTCCTGTCGCTGCCAATTTTTGAAACATCTGAGCAATTTTATCTTTATCAGTTGTTAGACCAATGTGCATCTGCGTTCCGATTCCGTCAATTCTAGCACCTTTACCTTCTATATATTTCACATATTCGATCAATCCATCACATTTATCTAATCTCGATTCTAAATTATAATCATTAATGAAAAGCTTATCTGTTTCATTTCCGTACTGGCGCGCTAGTTTAAAAGCAGTTACAGCATAATCTTTTCCTAGATATTTTACCCATGAGAAATAGTCTGTAGCAGTATCTCCTTCTGTTCCGTTTCTTAAAGTTCCATCTTCTTTCATTGGTTCATTGACAACATCCCAAGAGAAAACACTTGTTTTGTAGTGCGTCATCATTTTAGAAATCCAATCTGTCATGGCATCGCCAATAATTTTGGTTTTCTCAACTTCTGTTTTTTCAACTGTAATCGGTGCTGTTGGTACATTACCGGCAGATGATGATCCATCAGATACTAGAACATTGTCGATATAATACGTTCCAGCAGCTCCTCCTAAATCAAAACCAAAACCTGTCTCACCGCCTTTTGCTGTGATTTTCCATTCTATCTGTTTCCATGTCGTTGTTGTTGCTTGATCTGCCTGATAACTTGCATTTGATGATGGTGTAGTGGAGCATCTTACAGAACCATTTGCTTCAGAACGAATCATATAAGAAATCGTATAGTTTTTTCCTGCTACCAATGCAGAGGTAAAAGTAGTTTGGATTTGAGTTTTCCATTGGTTTCCAGCATCAGATGTTGCATTTACTACTTTCATTGATCCGCTTCCTTCATAAACATTTGAAGCTCCTGTTCCTGCACTTAGAGCATCTGCTGCTCCATTGGCTTTATTCCATCCAGTAATACCAGAATTAAAAGTTCCGTTAGCAATTAAATTAACTGGTCCTGTTGTGGCATCTAGATCTACAACTGCTAAAGTATTTACATCTATCAAGTAGGCAACATTTGGAAGATAGCCTAAATCTAAATTAAACTGAAAAGTGGTGCTTCCTGCTTTAAAATCGCCAGGCGCTACTTTTATTTTAACTTGCTGCCAAGAAGACGTAGTTGCAAAAGCTTCTGTCCAAGTTCCTCCTGTTGCAAACCAATCTTTATATGGCCACTGATTGGTCAAAGAGGTATTAAATGAAACACGTCCTTTACCAGCAACATCTGATTTTACATAGAACGATATTTCATAATTATGACCGCTCACAATTGGAATATTTGGCGATGTTAATTGCAAATGATGTGCAGCAGAAGATGTTGCACTTGCTTCCATTTTAATGGCTTGCGTGTTGGTTGCCAAACCTGAATTGGCTACAATCGAGATTCCTTTTCCTGGATTATTTCTCAGCCAATTTGTAAATGTTCCGCTTTTTAAACCTGCTACATCAAGAATATTAGTTCCGCTTGAACCTGGAATTACTGTTGGGGCAATAATACCGTTTAAATAACTGGCATTTTGATTGGAATGCCAAATTAAAGTGTGTCCAAAAACTTTTAATCCTGCGCTCTTTGTTGCCGCGATAAAGGCATCAACATTAGTAAAATTAATTTCTCCTTTAGAGTTTACCATTGCACCGTGCTTCATTTCGTAACCTGGCGTTACCTCATCAAAATTTTCGTTTACGATTTTTCTATAAGCAGGATCACTCATATACAAACTGATTCCGATTCCGTTTCCTAAAGGAAAATCTGAATAGTTTTTTAATGGTTCGTAACGGCCTATTTTTTCTACTAAAGCCAACGGAAGCTCAGCTCCTGTTACTTCTCCATGCTCTGGGTCTTTTCCCCACTCCATCAAGTTGTCATCGCAAGATGCGAATAACAACAATGATGAAGCAATTACAGGTAATATTTTTATATATTTCATTTTGGTCATTTTTTAGTTAGGGAAATCATTATAAACTGGTGTATCTAATGGTACAATTCTCCAATTATCAGTGTACACTTTTACAGAAGTTGCTTTTGATGCAAATTCTTCTTCGCTTGTGTTTCCTAGTACATCTTTCATTTTTACATCCAAATTTTCGAACCAAATACCAAAGTTCTGATACGTTGCAGCTTCGCGATAAGCTAAAACGGTTTCAAATGTTGCAGCTTCTTTAGACCATTGATAAAATTTGTTTAAAGGAATAGTAACAGTTACCCATCCTGAAGTTTGGAAAGCGACAGATTTTCCATCGACTAACCAAGGAATATAATTATAAACTCCTCCGGACCATGCTCCTGCGTTGAAATTATTAATTGTACATATTTTTAAATAGCCCGAATCTTTCCATGCATCTGGTACATAAATATCAAATTGAAATGCGACTTTATCCAACGGTGTGGTTGCTGGAATAAAAGGGGTAAATTGAGCTCTCCAGTTATCAACACCTGTTCCTCCTGTCCAAACTTCTGTCGCTCTTCCTGTAGCGGCTGCTATCGAAGTAAGACGAGATGGACGATGCGGTACATACTTACCATGAGAGAGATTTCCGGCACCAATTGAAGCCGATTCCAAATCGGTTCCTAGAATCATACCTGTGGCTGGCGGTGTTCCCCAGAAACTGTGCTGTCCTCTTCCGTCAAAATCTAAAATAATAGCTCTTTTACAGTTAAAATATGCTGGAGAATATACGCCTCCATTTGATCCTTGAACGTATAATGAGCCTCCATTATCCGACACGCCACTTGGAACTACAACTGTAAATGATTCTCCATCTTCATCTGAAACAATTCCTGATGTAACCTCAACATTGCCCGGGAAAACTACTTTGGTTACTTCTGTTAAACCACTTCCATAAACTGTAATTGTTTCTCCTGCATTAGGCATTGTATTCGAAATTCGCGTAATTTCTGGTTTCCCAGCTCTAATTTCAAAAGGAAAAGTGAATTCGTTATTGTCATTTACAAATCTAATTGTATTTCTTACTGATGGATCTGCTTCTAAAATTGGCGTATCTCCAGAAACGCTTACCAGCATTGAATTATTAGAAACAAAAACCACATTAAAATAGGTTGAATATCCGTTAATGTAAACTTTCTTTAGTCCTTCAAAACCTGAACCTTCTATGCGTAATAGCTGTCCTAAACGGGCAAAAGTTACTTCTCTATCTGGCACTGTTGAATTTACATCTTCTAAAAACACTTTTGTAATTGTAATTGCGCCTCCTTCTGAATCGTTGTTGTCGCAAGAAGTAAATAGCATACCGAAAACCATCATGCTTAACAATGCAATAGGCGCCCAATACTTTTTAGTTAAAATATATTTCATATTTATGTCTTTTAGTTTTTTATTTCTGAAACTAGAATAAGTCTTTTATTTTCTCTTCTGTAAACTGATACGGAACAGGATTTTCTCTCAATAACGGATTCTGAACTAATTCAGATTCTGGATAAGGAAGCGTGAAAATGGTTGCATCAATTACTCCAATTGCTCTCGGACTTGTCGCTTTTGAAGCATCAACCGTAACTGTATTTGTCGCTGTGTCGTACAAAATTGGAGTGATTGTTCCTCTATTTTGTGCTGTTATATAGTTAATTACTTCTTGCTGTTTGTAGTAAGCTCTACGAACTAAATCATACCAGTATTGTCCTTCCATACATAACTCTACTCTTCTTTCGTGTGCAAGATCTGCATAAGTCAAAGTTGTTTTTGGATCTAAACCTGCACGGGTGCGAAGTCTATTTACCACTGAGATAGCTGTTGCATCTGCCGTTGAGGCATTGTTTCCTAAAGCTGCTTCTGCGTAATTTAAATAAACTTCTCCCAGACGCAACATATAGGTATTCAAAACAGAATTCATACGAGTAATTTTAGAATTGTCTTTTGTAGAACCTACAACTCCTTTTTTAACCGTAAGGAAATCAGCTCCATGATCTACAGTATAACCTCCATTTGCTTTATTAATTTCAGCATAATGATCATTATCTCCCATCCAAGTTGCTTTACGGCGAAGATCTTTTGATTCATATTCTTGTAAAACATTATAAGAAGCTCTTGTCCAATATCCCCAAGCAGCATCATCTCCCGTAATATCAGAACCTAATGCAAAGTAAGCCTGTTGTGTATTGTTTACTCCAAAATCTCCGTTTGGAACCCATTGCAATGCAAACATCGATTCGGTATTGTTGTTATTATCAATCATGAATAAATCTTCATAATTTGTCATTAAGCTGTAAGACCCTGAACTCATTACTTTTTCTGCCGCTTTTTTAGCCAAATCAAGATATTCTTGATTGCGAGTTCCGCTATTTGGATTGTCGCCAACTCCTGAAAAAGACAAATAAACGCGAGAAAGCATTCCGAATGCGCTATACCTCGTTAAACGTCCAGCCTGACCAGCAGTTTCTGGAAGATATTTAGCGGCAAACTCTAAATCACGTATAGAAAATTCATAAACATCTTTCATTGGGTTTTTATTCACAACTGGATTTTTTACCAATTCTCTCGGATCTGTAGAAATAATCACATCTCCCCACAATGAAGCTAAATACCAATAAGCAGTTCCTCTCATGAAACGAGCTTCGGCAATGTATTTGTTTTTAACGGCATCGCTTAACGGACTTTCTGAAATTCCGATAATTACATTATTAGACTGCTGCACTACATTATACAATGATGCCCAAGCCGAAACTAGAGGTCCTGTTAATCCAGTTTCTGTTAAATCTGTAAAAGGATAAATATAATCTGAGAAAGGCGCATACATGTTTGCGGCACGTCCGTCTCCTAATCCATAATAAAATTTATCATTAAAATCAAACCATACTTTGTTGTATAATGGTCCCGTTGCAGCCTGAAAATCAGACTCTGATTTATAAAAATTTTCTTTTGTAATGACATCGTTTGGCTCAACGTCTAAAATATCGCTGCAACTCGTCCAAACAAATGGCAATGCAATAATTAAAGCCGTGTAAAATATTTTCTTTGTTTTCATTGTGCGCTTTTTAGAAATTAACTGTTAATCCAAGTGTAGTGATTGTTGGCGAAGGATAACGTCCGTTATCGATACCATTTAAAAGCTGGTTTTGGTTTATCGCTCCAACTTCTGGATCGTACCCTTTATACTTCGTAAAGGTTAAAACATTCTGCATGTTTGACGTCACTTTTACATTTGAAATTCCGTACTTAGAGTATAAGTCTTTAGGAAGATTATACGATAATGAAATGTTTCTAAGTCTTATGTAAGAACCATCCTCAACAAATCTGTTGCTCAAGCGATAGTTTGAAGCCGAAGCCGCTGATGAAGCCGCGATTCTAGGCATATAAGGATCTCCGCCTACAATCTGAACGTTACGATAATCGTTTGGTCCATTCGGATCGATTAATTCTAATTGCGCGTATCCTAAAGATGTTTTCAATAAATTGGTGTTCTCGCGAGGGTTTTCTAACCATCTTCTTTGGTAATTTAAAACTTCATTTCCATACGAACCTGTAAATAAAATACTCACATCAAATCCTAAGAAAGAGAAACTATTATTAAAGCCAAATGTAAAATCTGGATTAGGATTACCAATGTACCCTGCATCTTTCTCATTGATTACACCATCTTTATTTACATCTTCAAACATATAGTCTCCAATCCAAACTCCATTTTCACCAATTGCCATTCCTTCTGGCAAAGCTGTTGGTTTTACTGTTCCTGTGGCATCTTTATAATAGAAATCTGTTGCTTTTTCAAAACGCCCGATTACTTTATACCCATAAAATTGTCCTAACGGCTGACCTACAGCAGTACGTGTAACTACTGTTACATCTGAACCTTGCTGTAAAGTCTGATCGTAAACTCCTGATTCTGAATTTAACTTCAAGACTTTAGATCTGTTCATTGAAATATTGAAATTTGATTTCCATACAAAATCTTTTCTCTGCATGTTAATTGTGTTGATTGTAAACTCAAAACCTTTATTTTCAAGCGATCCAATATTAGCAAAAGGCGGTGCCGTAGCTCCCTGACCCGTTGTTCCTACATAAGCTGGAAGTGATAATCTTAATAATAAATCGTCTGTTTTCTTGTAGTAAGCATCTGCTGTAATTTCAATTCTATTATCAAGAAGTCCAATATCTAAACCAATATTAGTCTGGTTTGATTTTTCCCATTTTAAATCTGGATTTGCTGTATTGGTTGCAATTTGTCCGCTTCCCCAATTGGTTGCTGAAGTACCGTAAATAGACGTATACGCATTATTTGGTACACTTGAGTTACCTGTAACTCCCCATCCTGCACGTAGCTTTAGATTACTAACAGTTTGATTTTCTTTTAAAAATGATTCGTTTGAAACTTTCCAAGCTAAAGAGGCAGATGGAAACCAATCCCATTTGTTGCCTTCTGCAAATTGAGAAGATCCATCTCTTCTAATTGTTCCTGTTAAAATATACCTATCATCAAATGTATAATTTGCTCTTGCAAAATAAGAACTAAGCGATTTTGTAGAACTTGCATTTGAGTTTCTTGCTGTAGTAGGATCACCTGCATTTAAATCTGTTGCTCCGTTTGTTAAATAACCTGAACGGTATCCATAAAGATTTTCCCAGTTTTGCTCTTGAAGCTCTTGAGCCAACATAGCGTTAACATTATGTTTTCCGAACATTTTATTATAAGTTAGAGTATTAAGCCAAATCCAGTTTTCGCTGGTTGATTTTGTTCTTGATCCTTCTCTTACCTCATTTGATAATGCTCCAAAAGTATAAGACGGATTAAAAGTATAGCGGTTTCCAAAACCATAATCAATAGAATAGGTTGTTTTAAATTTTAAATCTTTTGTAAAACCAATTTCTGCATAAACATTCCCTCTAATTCCGTAGTCTTTTCCGTGATTATCTTTAAGCATCGCAATTCCCAGCGGATTAGTCTGAACGAATTCTGTTGTATCTGGTCCGTCAAAAGTACCGTCAGCATTTCTAGCTGCTACGTTTGGAGTCTGTTTTAAAGCGGTTAAGATTACCGAATCATCATTTACCGTAGTTACTTGATTGTTTTTGTATGCATTTAAGTTTACTCCAACTTTCATCCATTTTTTTACTTGAGAATCAACTACAGCGCGAATCGTCATACGATCGAAAGAAGATCCTATGATAGTTCCTTCTTGATCAAAATAAGACATTCCTAAGGCATACGTAGTAGTATCAGATCCGCCAGAAGCAGATAAATTATAACTTTGAATTAAACCTGTTTGAAATAATTCATCTTGCCAATTGGTTCCTTCTCCCAATAAATCAGGACGAATAAAATAAGGATCTCTTTGAACGATTCCTAAATCTGCACGCGTGTTTTTTAGCGTCCCATATTCTCTCAAATTTAGCACTTGCAATTCTTTAGGCATTTGCTGCCATCCTACATAACTATCAAAATTTAAAGTCAAATCTCCTTTTCTACCTGTTTTAGTTGTAACTATAATTACCCCATTTGCAGCTCTAGATCCATAAATCGCAGTTGCTGAAGCATCTTTTAAAATATCGACAGAAGCAATATCATTAGGGTTAATTCCCGAAAGCGGATTTGCATTTAATGAACCTGAATTACCATCTATAATAACACCATCAATTACATAAATCGGCTCATTAGAACCTGTAATCGAGCTTATACCACGAATACGTACCGAAGAGCTTCCTCCAGGCGTACCACTATTCTGCTGAATTTGTACTCCCGCTGCTCTACCTTGTAAAACCTGATCTATAGTTGTAGAGACAGATTGGGTTACTGCGCTACTAGAAATAGAAGAAATCGCTCCTGTTAAATCTGCTCTTTTTGCTGTTCCGTATCCAATAACAACCACCTCTTTTAAGTCATTTAAATTCTCTTCTAGTACAGCATCAATTTTAGTTTTATTATTTACTGCCACTTCATACGGTTTATATCCAATAAAGCTAAAAACCAAAGTACTATTAGTAGGAATGGCTTGAAGCGTATAAGTTCCGTCAAAATTAGATACAGTACTTGTTTTGGTTCCTTTTACAATGATATTGACACCTGGTATTGGTCCGGTACCATCAGATACAGTACCTGTAACAGTAATTTGTGCATTTACTGCAGCAGAAAATACCAGCATCAGGATTAAGAGTCCCCAATTCTTAAAGTATTTAGATCTGCCTTTAGTAATTAAAAAGTTAGTCATAAATAATTGGTTTAATGAGTTAATAGTTGGTTTAGTTAGTTTTCGTTTTTGAGTGACTTCGTTATCCATTTTTATTTTAACATTTCGAACAAATAACGACTTATAGTCAAAACAAATATATGCAAAAAACAACAACACACAATCGGTTGCGTTAATTTTATTTCTCAATTTCAAAAAAATACCTCTTAAAAAAAGAATTATTTGCATTTATATTTGTAAAATTTTAAAAAATCATCAAAAACAATGTTTAATACAACGAAAACGTTAGAGATAATAAATCGTTTACTTAAAAATCTTAAAAAAAATATAAAATGTTAAAAAATGAGATTTTTTGAAAATGCACTAAAACGTTGTAGTAAGTGTATAAAAATTCTTCTTAAATTATTTTTTTTCTCATCCCTTATGTAATGAGACTTCGAAGTCCTTAAAAACTGTAAACCAACACACTAACCTACAAAGAATATATTTCTTACAAAATCTAAAACAGAAACAATCGGTTGCTTATATTTTACAAAAAAACTCCCTTCCAACTAACTGGAAGAGAGTTTTAAAACTATAAAAATGGAAATAAAAATACTAGAGATTCATCTTTTTGGCATCTTCTACGAACTGTTTCAGACCAATATCCGTTAACGGATGTTTCAATAATCCTTTTATCGCAGAAAGTGGTCCTGTCATTACATCTGATCCTACTTTGGCACAATTAACAATATGCATAGTATGTCTTACAGAAGCCGAAAGGATTTGGGTCTGATAATTATAGTTATCGTAGATTTCTCTGATTTCAGCAATTAAATGCATTCCGTCTGTCGAAACATCATCTAATCTCCCTAAAAATGGAGAAACATAAGTGGCTCCTGCTTTAGCGGCAAGCAAAGCCTGACCCGCCGAAAATACCAGAGTTACATTGGTGCGAATTCCTTTTGAAGAAAAATATTTGCAGGCTTTTATACCATCGCCAATCATAGGCAATTTCACTACGATCTGAGGATGTAAAGCAGCCAATTCCTCGCCTTCTCTTATCATTCCTTCGAAGTCGGTTGAGATTACCTCAGCCGAAACATCTCCATCTACAATATTGCAAATATCAAGATAATGTTTCAGGATATTTTCTTTTCCTGTAATGCCTTCTTTTGCCATTAAAGACGGATTGGTGGTTACGCCGTCTAAAACGCCTAAAGCCTGCGCCTCTTCGATGTCTTGAAGATTGGCAGTGTCAATAAAAAATTTCATAAGTTTTTTGGTTTGTGGTTATGTTCCGTTAGTTTTTGTCATTCCGAGGAACGAGGAATCACACTAGTAATTCCGCATGCAAAATCGCCAATCTTTGTCGAGTTTCTTGCGAAGATTTCTCCTTCGTCGAAATGACAAGATTGAGTAAAAAAAACTTTGACAAAGTTCTCAGCTTGTTCTAGTGAGTGAAAAATGTGCATTTCGATTGATTTTGCTCTTCAAAAAACCTTCAATAAAAAATACTCACTTAATTATTTTATCAAACTGACTTTTTATTTGTTTCGATTTTCAAAAAACAGTAACTAAACCTTCAATCTGTTTTTCTTAAATCTCCATTTAAAAAAGCCATAATCTTAATACACATTTTCGAAGTTTTTATCTAAAAGAATAGTTTTAAAGAAAATAACGTTTTATAGCTATCATATTAAAAATTAAAACTCTTTTTAGATTTTCTGTCTCACTAAAAATATTTTTTGTAGAAACCTAACAGGTTTTCAAAACCTGCTAGGTTTGATATAAAAGTCTAAACCAATTAAATATATTGGTTGATGATATTTTCAAACAATTCTTGTTTACCGCTTTGAAGATTTAATTCTCCATTTTCGTGAGCGATAGTATAAAGATCTTTAAGATTTAATTTTCCTTCAGCAAAATCTTTTCCTTTTCCAGAATCGAATGAGCTGTATCTTTCTTTTCTTAATTTCTCATACGGAGAAGAAGTGATAATTTTATCTGCAGTCAATAAAGCTCTTGCAAAAGTATCAGCTCCACCAATGTGCGCTAAGAAAACATCTTCTAAATCTGTAGAATTTCTTCTGATTTTAGCATCAAAGTTAACTCCACCGCCTTGCAATCCGCCAGCTTTTAAGAAAACCAACATTGCTTCAGTAGTTTCTTGAATATTATTTGGGAACTGATCTGTATCCCATCCGTTTTGGTAATCTCCTCTGTTGGCATCGATACTTCCTAACATTCCCGCTTTTGCAGCCACTTCTAATTCGTGTTGGAAAGTGTGTTGTGCCAATGTAGCGTGGTTTACCTCGATATTGATTTTGAAATCTTTATCTAAACCATAATTTTTCAAGAATCCGATTGCTGTAGCCGAGTCAAAATCGTATTGGTGTTTAGATGGCTCCATTGGTTTTGGTTCGATAAAGAAAGTTCCTTTAAAACCTTGTGCTCTAGCGTAGTCTCTAGACATTGTTAAGAATTGCGCCATGTGGTCTAATTCTCTTCCCATATCTGTGTTTAGCAAAGACATATAACCTTCTCTACCACCCCAGAAAACGTAGTTTTCTCCGCCTAAAGCGATTGTAGCGTCCAAAGCTAATTTTACTTGTCCTCCAGCTCTTGCTACTACATTAAAATCTGGATTTGTAGCTGCTCCGTTCATGAATCTTGGGTTTGAGAAACAGTTTGAAGTTCCCCAAAGCAATTTAATTCCAGATTCTGCTTTTTTCTGTTTTAAGTAATCTGTAATAAAAGCCAAACGTTTTTCTGATTCTGCGAAAGTTGCTCCTTCAGCAATCAAATCGTAATCGTGGAAACAGAAATAATCGAATCCCATTTTGCTGATGAATTCAAAAGCAGCGTCTGCTTTATCTTTTGCCGCTTGATATGGATCTGATGAAGCATCCCAAGCAAATTGCTGCGTTCCTGGCCCGAATGGATCGCTACCTTGTCCGCAGAAAGTATGCCAGTAAGCGATAGCAAATTTAAAGTGCTCGCGCATTGTTTTTCCAGCTACAACTTGATCTGGATTGTAATATTTAAAAGCCAACGGATTATCAGATTCTTTTCCTTCAAATTTAATTTGGCCGATACCTTTGTAGTATTCTTTATCTCCTAAAACTATCATTTGATTTTTTTATTTAGTTGTTAATATTAATTCTAATTCTTGTTTCCATTTTTTATAAGCCGTTTCGTATTCCTCTTTATTTTTTAGAGGCAAAAAGGTCATTACGTGATCGTTTGTTGTAATTCCTGAACCAAATTTTTCAAAGTCACCATCTGTCAAGCCAACTGCTCTTGCCGCGCCTACTGCTCCAGTTGTATTGTAAATTTCTATTTCATGTCCGATTAATGTAGCCACTGTATTAGAGAAAATTTCGGAACGGAATAAATTATCATTTCCGGCTCTAATTACATTAATAGTTGCATTATCGTCTTTCAGACATTCCATTCCGTACACAAAAGAAAATGCAATTGCTTCCAAAGAGGCTCTAAATAAATGTGCGTTGGTATGAATATTAAAATTCAGGTTTAAAATATGAGATCCAATGTTTTTATTATTGAACATTCTTTCAGCGCCATTTCCAAACGGAATGACAACCAATCCTTGCGAACCTACATTTATCTGAGATGCTTTTTCATTCATTTCTTCGTAGGATTCATTTCCGATATTGTTTCGCATCCATCGGTATTGGATTCCTGCTCCGTTTATATTCAGCAATTTTCCAACTCTCGGATTTGATTCTGTATAATTTACATGAACAAAGTTGTTTACACGAGTACTTTTTCCTGAATTTGTTTCTGTAACAGCATAGAAAACGCCTGACGTACCGCCTGTTGCCGCAACTTCTCCCGAACGAAGCACGTTTAATGACAAAGCATTATTTGGCTGATCTCCTGCTCTATACACAATCGGAATTCCTGCTGGAAGACCTGATTCTGCAGCAGCTTTTTCTGTAACTACACCTTGATTTGTAAAATTCTCTACAATTTTTGGCGTCAATGCTGTATCAATTCCGTAATATTCCAAAAGCCAATCAGCTACTTTATTTTCTTTATAATCCCAAAGCATTCCTTCAGACAAACCGTTTTTAGTAGTCGTTACTTCGCCTGTTAATTTCAAAGCGATGTAATCTCCCGGAAGCATGTATTTTGAGATTTTATTGTAAACAGCTGGTTCGTTTTCTTTAACCCATTTCAGTTTCGAAGCGGTAAAATTTCCTGGAGAATTCAATAAATGCGACATGCATTTTTCTTCTCCAATTTCGGCGAAAGCGGTATTTCCAATTTCAACCGCACGGCTGTCACACCAGATAATTGAATTTCTAAGTGCATTTCCTTCTGCATCGACAATCACCAATCCGTGCATTTGGTACGAAATGCCAATTCCTTGAATTTTCGATGCATCAATATTAGCTTCTTTAATCGCTCTTTTAGTCGCCGTACAAATGTACTGCCACCACATTTCGGGATCTTGCTCTGCCCAGTCTGGGTGAATCGAAAGGATTTCCATTTCGTTCTGCGGTTCATTCAAAACGATTACTTTTTTGCCCGTTTCTGCTTCTACCAAGGCCGCCTTGACAGAAGAACTTCCAATATCATATCCGATATAATACATACTACAATGATTCTCTTATTATTAATTTTGTCGGCACATAACACTGCGTTTCTTCGTCGTGCGTAATAAATGCCGCTGCTTTGGTTCCTAGTTCTTTAAAATCAGTTGAAACAACCGAAATTCCTTTATATATAAACTTTTTCATTGGGGTTTCGTTGTACGATAAAAATCCAACATCTTTCCCTGGCTCATAATCTTTCTCTTTGCACTGTTCTAAAAAGTGCCCTAAAATTCGGTCACTTACACTGATATAAGCAATTCCTTTCTCGATATTGAATTTTTTCGGATCTATAATCACTTCATATTCAAAACCAAAATCGGCACAGAATTTCTTAAAATATTCTACCGTCTCCCACGGATGATTCGTAAAATCTGGATAAACAAACTGTATCTTTTTATACTTTTTAAACAAATCAGCTGCTTCTGTCAATGACTCGTAAAACGCTTTTCCAAAATCTTGAAAAACATAATTATTCGTTTTTTTCGTCTGAATATTCCAGTCAATCAAAAGCAATTTATCACTCGAAATTGCCGACAACGCCGGAGCAATATCTTTGTGATCAAAATTCATTACTACATATTTATAATACTTCCCAATTCCGTTATTAATAATCGTTTTAAAAACATCAATATTATAATGATGAAACTGCACATCTGTAATCACATTATCTGGCAGATTATTCACAAACGAATGATATAAAACCTCTTTATACGCCTTAAACGTATCTAACACCAAAAGCACTTTTCTCGTTTCACCAGCCACATAATAGCCTTTATTGGGTACAGAATCGATTGTATTCTGGTCTTTTAAAATCGTATAAGCCTTAAAAACCGTGTCTCTCGAAAGCTGATATGTTTTGCAAATCACATTTACCGACGGAAGCAAATCTCCCTTCTGCAAAATGTTCTCCGCAATAGCATTCGTAATTCCGTCAACCAACTGCTGATACTTCGGAATATCACTATCGTGATTAATTATAAACTCAAATTTTTCTTCTTCTTTTAGCATACCGTTCTGTTCCGTTCTGTTATGCTAAAGTAGCTAAAAAACTTTTATAAAAAATTATTTTTTACCTGAATTATGTTATTTTTTTTAGCTCTGGAAGAGCGTAATATTTACAGCAAATTGAATACCCACAGATTAAAAGCTCCAGCGGAGCAACACATTTGTCATAAATAATATATCGCCTCGTTGGGGCTTTTGCAAATCTGCGAAATAAATCTTCTATAAATATTTCGTCCCTCTGGGACTTTTCCTTGCAAACTTTTAATGCGCTTCGTTATTTCCTCTGCAATCACACCAATAAAAAGAAGCGTAATGAGAACACACAACCGATTGTAATTTTTGTGAAATTTTTTTAGACAAAAAAACTTAATCAATTAATCTTCTTATACCATAAGGATCAATCGTAATAATCGAACCGTCTTCTAAATAATCGATTTTGGTTACTTTCATGCTTCGCAAATGCGTTACCCCTTTTGACAAACTCGAATCATGGTAAAACAAATACCATTCACCTTCCACTTCGCAAATCGAATGATGCGATGTCCAGCCTACCACAGGATTCAGAATTCTTCCCTGATAAGTAAATGGCCCATAAGGATTGTCGCCAATGGCATAACAGATAAAATGCGTATCGCCTGTTGAATATGAGAAATAATATTTTCCGTTGTATTTATGAACCCAAGAAGCTTCAAAAAAACGACGAGCATTATCGCCAGCAAGAATCTCATTTCCGTTTTCATCCAATATTTTAATCTCTTTCGGATCTTCGGCAAATTCCAACATATCGTCTCTTAACAAAGCTACAATTGGCCCTAAAGCTTTTTCTTCTGCCAAAGGTTCTTCGTTATTTTGATCATACTGATTATTACGGTATTTCTGAAGCTGTCCGCCCCAAATTCCTCCAAAATAAATATAATGCTTGCCATCTTCATCTTCAAAAACGGCTGGATCAATACTGTAACTTCCTTTTATGGCATCTTTTTCAGGAACAAAAGGTCCTACTGGAGAATCTGAAATGGCAACACCAATCTGGAAAATTCCGTTAGCACGTTTGGCAGGAAAATACAAATAATACTTTCCGTTTTTATGAGCAGCATCGGGCGCCCACATTTGTTTTTCGGCCCAAGCCACATCATCTACGTGTAATGCAACGCCATTATCAACTACTTCTGATGAAATATCTTCCATAGAAAAAACATGATAATCTTCCATTCCGAAATGATCTCCATTATCATTAAACGGAATTCCGGCATCAATATCATGAGAGGGGTAAATGTAAATTTTTCCGTTGAATACATGCGCCGAAGGATCGGCTGTGTACATATGGGATACTAAAGGCTTTGAAATCGCCAGGTCATTAATTTCCTCAAAATTAATGTGTTCAATGCTATCTTCAGGCATACTACTATTTTGTTTAAATAATTAAGTTCTTCTTTGTTTAAGTTCTGTTTCGATCTGCACTTCCATTTCTTTATTGATTTTATAGAAAAACAGCAATCCAGCTCCAATTAAAAAAGGGATTGCAGGGAAAATACTCACTAGTAATTTGATTCCGTTTATGGCTGTTTGGGACTGTTCTGACGCATTTGGAACGTAATGGAAATAACCTAAAAACAAAGTGGTCAACGCACCTCCAACACTTAATCCTGTTTTTAGTCCAACCATCATTGCCGAAAATATAATCGCTGTTGCACGACGGTTATTCAACCATTCTGAATAATCGGCAACATCGGCAATCATTGCCCAAAGAATCGGGATTGTGATTCCGTAGAAAAATCCATGCAGAATCTGAGAGAAAAATATCAATCCAATTGACGTTGGCGGATAGAAATAAAAAGCGATAATAAATAAGGTCGATATGAATAAAAACACTCCAAAAACATTTCTTTTTCCGTATTTGTCTGCCAGATTTTTAGAAAGTGTGATCCCAACAATCATAAAAATAATGCCGCCTGCATTGAATAAACCAAAACCTGCTGAAACAGGATCATTTCCAAAATGATTCAATCCGATATTGGATAAAGTATCTAGAATTGGCTGAATAAAAATTGCCAATTGTTCTTTATCAACGTAATTTTCAAAATAATACACATACGAACCGCCTTTCATTGCTAAAGTCACAAAAACCAAAGTCGTAAGTGAAAGCATAATTACCCAAGGTCTGTTTTTGATTAAATCGCTCAGATCTTCTTTTACACTTGACTTTTGTTCCGGTTTCGGAATGATTCTTTCTTTTGTAGTTAAAAAGGTAATTAAAAGCATGATTGTACCAATAATCGCCAACGCAGTCATTACTTTCTCAATTCCGATAGCTTTATCTCCGTTTCCGGCACTTTTGATGATGCCAAGCATAAAAACCTGAACAAAAAACTGGGCAAACATAACCGCCACAAAACGATAAGACGACATACTGTTTCGTTCTTTCATATCGCCTGTAATAACACCGCTTAAAGCAGAATATGGCAGATTATTTCCCGCATAAAAAAGAAGCAATAAAGTATAGGTAATAACAGCATAAATTACTTTTCCTTTATAAGAGAAATCAGGAGTTGAAAATGCCAATAGCGCCACCACTCCAAGCGGAATTGCAGTCAACAAAATCCAAGGTCTGAATTTTCCCCATTTGGTACTGGTTCGGTCTGCCAAAACCCCGATGATCGGATTAAAAATAAAAGCTGCGATTAAGCCAACAATCAGCATGATAATCGAAGAATCGGTTGGAGACAAGCCGTAAATATCGGTGTAGAAATACGCCAGATAAGTCATCAAAGTTTGAAAAACGAGATTAGCAGCAAGATCTCCTAAGCTGTATCCAATTTTTTCTTTGATGGATAGTTTTTGTGAAATGTTAGTCATTCGTGGGTTTGTGGTCATTTTTTTTAGTTAGTTTTATTCCTGCAAGGTTTTTCACACCTTGTAGGTTTCAATTGTTTTTTACAGCTCTAAAATCAGACCTACAAGGTTTTGGAAACCTTGCAGGAAAGCGGATCATAATTAAAACAATCGGTTGTGTAAAATTAGACAAAAAAACATATTATGCAAATTTAGTTTACTTTATTTAAGTTATTTTTCAAACCACAACCGATTGCTAATTGTTTTATCAAAACTTAGCCTTTTTAAGTGTTTATTCTATGGTTTCTTTCAACTTTAAGATACTGTCATAAGCTGGCTTATGCTTTAAAGCGGCATCAAATGGCAATGGATAATTTGTCCTTCCTTTTATTGGCCAATCGTTGAGCCAAGATTGTCCATCATGAACGCCCCAAAAAGTGACACGGCTGATTTTGTCTTTATGCTTTAAAAATAGTTTAAAAATCGATTCGTAACGCTCTGCGAGTTTGTTTTGGATAGAATCTGGCAATTTTTCTGGGTATGGATTCATTTTCGGATTTCCTTCAAACTTCTGATTTACATCTGCCCCTTTTAAATCCCACGGATTTGGTAAAACCGTAATATCCAATTCTGTAAAAGCAACTTTGATTCCTAAAGCTGAATATTCCAAAATGCTTTTTTCAATTTCTTCTAATGACGGACTATTTAATCTCCAGTGCCCTTGAATTCCCACTCCATCAACCTTTCCTCCTTCTGCTTTTATTTTTTTGATTAAAGCAATCGCTCCTGCTCTTTTTGCCGGTTCTTCGATATTATAATCATTATAGTATAAATCCACTTTTGGATCGGCTTTTTCTGCAAGTTTGAAAGCGTCAACCAGATATTTTTCGCCTAATGTTTTCAAGAAAACAGATTGTCTTAAAGTTCCATCCTCATTCAAAGCTTCATTTACAACGTCCCAAGAATTAATTCTGCCTTTATATTTGGAAACTATGGTCGTAATATGATCTTTCATAAACGCTTTCATTTCTGTACTGTCGGCAATTTTTTCCATCCATGGCGCTAACTGGCTGTGCCAAATCAAAGTATGTCCGTGAATAAACATTTTATTCTTTTCCCCATACTCTACAAATTTATCCGATAAAGCAAAATCGTATTTGTCTTTTTGCGGATGTATATGCATGGATTTCATAATATTCTCAGCCGTAATTGCATTAAATTCTTTTCGAATCAACGAATCTTCTTTGGCATTTTTGACTTCAATTTGATCAGCGCTTAACGCGGTTCCGATATAGAAATCGTCTTTGTAAGCATCTTTTAATGAGGCAGTTTCTTTTTGCGATGTACAGCTGACAGCCAGCAAAGTTGTGACGGCAACTAAATAAGGTTTAATACATTTCATATCTTTTGGTTTAAATAGTTAATAGTTTTTTAATCCCTCAACGGAGACCTGACAGGTTTTTAAAACCTGTCAGGTCTAAATCCGTGATAATCATTCCTTCCTAAAACTCTCTGGCGGTCCCAAATACGACTCCAAAACTTTTCCTTCTTCGGTTTCAATTACAATTTTTTGAAGTACCAAAGTTGGATCAATCGCATAAATTTTCAAAACATGATTTCCTCCTTTTTCAATTTCATGTGTTGAGGTAATGATTTTAATATTATTGGCAACAGATTCTGCCCAAGCTTTTTCTGAAGAATCTGCGTTGAGGTTCATGATTTGCGGTTTTTCATCATCAAGGCCTATTCCGTACTTAAGTCCGTTACTCTTTTTAAAATTAATTGTTGGCGAAAAGTAAGCGTTTACCTTTATTTTTCCTTTATTGAAAAAATAAACATTATATTCTAATCTTGGCGATTGTTCCGAGATTTCAATTGGCTGAATATTCGAAGGTTTTATGGTTATTCCAGAATCTGTTTTACCAAGATTTGGAATTATAGTCCATTTTACTGCATTCGAATTTATTGCTTTTGAATAGTTTTTACTTTCTATTGAAATGTAACCGTCGCTCTCAATAAAACCTTGAACATGATCTAAATCTCTAATTTTATTACTTGGTGTTTCAGCTTTTGAAAAATCCTTAGCAGAAATTCCCGCTTTAGTTTTACTTGAAACTTCAATTGTTTTTGGAATAACATTTTTCTCTGGCTGCTGCCAATTATCATACCCAATATGCGTTTGCGACATCATATGATTCCATTTGCCATTTGCCAATTGCTTATGATAAAAATTTGTGAGCTCAGCATCTTTTTCAAATAACTCTTTTACTTTTTCAGCATACACATTTGCAACAGGATTTCCTTGTTCTGCATACAAATGATTTTTAGCCTGTGCCACATACATTTCATTTAAATTAGCACTTGCCAAAACCGGAAACAAAATCAGTTGGTAAAAAGCATCTTTGTATTCTGGCTTCAATTTTTCATTTATCAAATTAGCTTTTTCAACCAATTTTTGGTAATCTGCAACAACTTTATCTGCTTCGTTATAATTGGTTACGCTGTACGTTTTAGCATCCAGCAATTCTGGTTTTCTTCGTGAATTATATTTGGTGTATAATTTTAAAATTTCAGCAATATCTTCTGTAAACTGATTGCCAAAATTTTCTTTTGCCCAATTCAAATAATATTCATTTAAATTCCCGGCATTAAACTTTTCAGGATTCCATGCCATATCCAAGAAAAAGGCAATCGGAAACTCCATTGGCTTGATATCGCCAACATTTACAATCCAGATTTTATCGACACCGTATTGATACGCCAAATCCATTTGCTCCCAAGTTCGCTCAATTTGATTCGTATTAATCCATTTGTAATTTCTTGGCCCACCAACATAATCATAATGATAATAAATACCATAACCGCCATTTCTTGGTTTCGCATCCAGTTCAGGAAGTTTACGAATATTGCCCCAGTTATCATCGCATAATAAAAGTGTCACATCATCTGGAACAGTCATGCCTTTGTCGTAATAATCCTGAACTTCTTTATAAAGCGCCCATATTTGTGGCGTTTCTTCAGCAGGTTTTTTCGTAACTTCTGCAATGATATTTCTTTGCGTTTTTACAATATTTTCCAACAATTCAATCGCAGTTCCTTCGGTCATAGGTTCGTCGCCATCGCCACGCATTCCAATCGTTACGATGGTTTCTTTCTTTCCCATTCGTTTAATTCCGTCCTTCCAAAATTGAATCAAAGCTTCAGAATTGGAATTAAAATCCCATTTCCCATTTGATTTTCCCCATTCGGCATGCGCTCTCGTTAACGGCTCGTGGTGCGAAGTTCCCATTACAACTCCATATTCATCAGCCAAAACAGCATTCTGAGAATCTTCGACATAAAACATTCTGCCCCACATCGCCGGCCATAAATAATTGCCTTTCATTCGCAGAATCAATTCAAAAACTTTATCGTAGAATTTCGAATTGAATCCGCCAAATTTCTCGAATGCCCAGCCAGTTAAAGCAGGCGCTTCATCATTTATAAAAATTCCACGATATTTTACTTTTGGTTCTCCTTGCGAATGAATTCCAGGCAAAACATGCAATTCCGTTTGTTTTTTAACTGGAACATCTGCCCAATAATACCAAGGCGAAATTCCTATTTGGTTGGATAAATCGTAAATTCCGTAAATCGTCCCTCGTTTATCTGAACCTGCAATTACCAACGCTTTTTTGATTCCTTTAAACGGATTTTCGATAATCTGCGTCGTAAATTTTTCCCATTTCCCTTGAAGTTCTTTGGCATCAATTTTTCCTTGTTTTGCTAATTGATCAATAATTTTACTTTTTCCTAAAGTCCCAATGATGACAACAAAATCTTCTACTTCAGAAATCTTTTTAATTCTTTTCGAATGTAAATCGGAAACCTGAAAAATGTCATTTTCTAAATGTCCTGTTACTTTTAAAACTCCAGAATAATCTTTATCATCAACTAAAATCGAAGCCGTTTTTCCTTTACTGACTAAAGGAAAGTTTCCAACAGAAGCCTGATTGACTACATATTTCTCTGGATTTATAGCATACGATTTTGTGCTTAACCCGATTAGGAAAAGTAATAGAATTAGACATGAAGTTTTAATTTTTAAAAACATAGTGTCACAAACTTTTTTATTTAATCTCGCAAAGTGGCAGAGTCGCAAAGCAATTCTTTTTAAGCTTTTTCAAAACAAAACTTTGCGACTCTGCGACTTTGCGAGAAATTCTCAGCACATTAGATATGGAAAACTTTTATTACAAATTCAATTTATGCGCAATTCCCATTTCCAAACCTCGTAACTCCGCCAAACCTTTTAACCTTCCCGTTAATGAATAACCAGGATAAGTTTCTGTTTCTTCATCAACTCGATGAAGAAAACCATGATCTGGACGCATTGGGAGACTTGTTTTGGTTTTATTCATCAACAACAATAATTTCTCAACAATCACTTCCATTTTAACATCGCCGTTTAAATGTTCCGATTCTCTAAAAATGGTTTCGCTTTCGCGGATAGTATTTCTCAAATGCAAAAAATGAATTCTATCTCCAAAATCATCGATAATTTTCTCAAGATTATTTTTAGGATCAGCACTTAAAGAACCTGTACAATAACATAATCCGTTTGCTGTTGACGAAACGGCGCTGAAAATAGCTCTTAAATCAGCTTCTGTTGAAACAATTCTCGAAAGCCCTAAAACCGAAAACGGCGGATCATCCGGATGAATCGCTAACTTTTGCCCATTTTTCTCCGCAATCGGAATTACTTCAGACAAAAAATAAATCAGGTTTTCTCGTAACTTTTGATTATCGATTTCGGCATAATTTTCTAAAAGAGACAAAATCTGTTCTGCCGTAAAATTGATTTTGCTCCCCGGCAATCCCAATAAAACATTCTTAAACAATAATGCTTTTTCCTCTTCAGATAATTGATTTCCAAACTGTAAAGCTTTATCTCTTTCAGCATCTGAATAATCTTTTTCTGAGTTTGACCTTTTTAAAAGAAAAACATCGAAATAAGTAAACGCATCCTGATTGTAAAGTAAAGCTCTGCTTCCGTCTTCGTTAATAAAATTATGATTGGTTCTCACCCAATCCAAAATCGGCATAAAGTTGTAGGTTATGATTCTGATACCGCAATATGCCAGATTCTGCAAACTGATTTTATAATTTTCAATGTATTGCAAATAATTTCCCGAAGCTCGTTTGATTTCTTCATGAACAGGAAGACTTTCAACCACAGTCCACTCCAAACCATAATTGCTAATGATTTCCTGTCTCTCTTTTATTGCTTCAATTGTCCAAACATCGCCAACAGGAATTTGATGTAAAGCAGTTACAATTCCCGTTGCGCCAGCTTGTCGAATGTCAATCAGCTTGACATTGTCGTTTGGACCGAACCATCTCATGGTTTGCTGCATTTTTATCATACTTCTCTTTTTATGCCACGAAGGTGCTAAGTCACAAAGTTTTATTTAAAAAAAACTTAAAAGAAAAATACTTTGCGGCTTCGCGCCTTTGCGAGCTATTTCATCTAGACTTAAAATCCTATACTATTTCCACCATCCACAGGCAACACTGTACCTGTAGTATATTTTGATTCGCTTAAAGCGAAATAATAAACCGCATCTGCAATATCTGCAGGCTCACCTAAATACCCCATTGGCGTTCTTCCCAACACTTTATTTTTTCTTTCTGGATCGTTGTCTAAAGCTGTTGATGACATTTTAGTTTTAATAAATCCTGGAGCAATACAGTTGGCACGAATACCAAACTGAGCCAATTCTGTTGCCATTGCACGTGTCATTGCTTCAATTGCGCCTTTACTTGACGAATAGGCGATTACTTTTGGAATTCCGTATTGCGATGCCATCGAACTAATATTGATAATGCTTCCGCCTCCATTCTCTTTCATGTTTTTTACCACTTCTCTACTTACTGCAAAAACGCTTAAAAGGTTGGTATGAATAATTGAAAGAAAGTCTTCGTCGGTTACATCTGTAAATTCTTTTTTCATATTGATTCCAGCGTTGTTCACCAAAATATCTATTGAATTTTCTTTTGTAATGCTTTCAATCATCTTTGGAATTCCAGCTAGATTATTTAAGTCAAAGATTACTGGAATAGCATTTTCTCCAATTTCCTTGCAGGCATCTTCTGTTTTTTCTTTTGATCTTCCAATGATGTAGGTTTTGATACCGTTATCACATAATTTCTTTGCTGTTGCAAAACCTAAACCCGAATTCCCTCCGGTTACAATTGCTGTTTTCTTGCTCATAATTTTTTTTAAATATATTTTTTTGTGCACCGATGAAAAGGATTCGCTATCTCGAAATCGCTTATTTACAAGGTTTTTTACTCAAATTCATTAAAAAAAATCCGTCTTTTTCCGTGTCTTTGCGATAGCAAATCTGTTTCATCCGCGTTACAATTACTCAATTTATTAGCCATTTCCAGGGGCAAATGGGAATTTTAATGATTTGAAATACTCTAAAGTTTGTGTTGGTTTTTCAACTCCTTCAGGAAGTTCTTTTCCCGAAAACTGCTGAAAATATAGCAAACAAGCATCGCGCCACCATTTTGCTTCTTTATACTGAATTTCCAATAACATTTTTACTTCATTAAAACGTTCGCTGTCAACATATTTCCCTGCCTTATTCCAAACATTCTGCATTGCTGCAGCCTGATTTACACCTTCTTGATATTTCAATGCCAAACCATTCCAAAGCGTTTGTCCATTTTTCAGTTTATAATCCCATGAAACATGATGAAACCATAAAAGATCTTTTTCCGGACAAGTTTCTAAATTATCGAAAAGATCTGCCACTTCTGGCACATATTGCGAAACGGCATTTGTTCCAGATTTTGATCGGTCAAAACCAATTCCATTTTGATCCGCTTTATGATAATACGTCGGATTCCATTCTGGTCTTGACAAGTTAGAAACCCAAGGTCCTGGACCGTAATGATGCCCTGTATCCATAATATGATGCAAACCAAGCGGTGTCATATAATTGACAACGGCTTCACGAGATTCAATCATTATACTTTTAACAGGTTTTATAAAGTTTTCATCATTAGAAAAAGTGCTTCTTAGCCATTCATCGGCAATAGTCTCTGAATCTAAATACGGATTCCACGCCAATCGACCGAAACCGTACCAATTTGCCTGTGCAAATGGATGCCCCGTCCAATTTAAATCATTTCCAATATTGGCAACGCCAGCAATTCCTGTTAATTTATTTTGATATAAAGTGCCATCAACCACTTTAGCGACTGTTGAACCCTTTCCTTTTTGATACGTATCTGACTCTAAAACTTCCTGAAATAATTTTGGTAGGAAAACCAAATGTGTGCTGAAACCTAAATATTCCTGAGTGATTTGAAATTCCATCATTAAAGGGGTTTTCGGCATCGCTCCAAATAGCGGATGAAAAGGTTCTCTAGGCTGAAAATCAATAGCTCCATTTTTGACCTGAACAATTACATTTTCTTTAAATTTTCCATCATACGGCTGAAATTCAGCGTAAGCTTGTTTGGCGCGATCATTTGCATCATGTTCTGAATAGACAAACGCTCTCCACATAATTATGCCACCAAAAGGTGCCACAGCATCCGCTAGCATATTGGCTCCGTCAACATGATCTCTTCCATAATTTTGCGGGCCAGGCTGGCCTTCTGAATTGGCTTTCACCAAAAATCCACCAAAATCTGGGATTCGCTTATAAATTTCAGCCGATTTATTCTTCCACCAATTGATGACTTCAGGGTCTTTTGGATCGGCAGTTTTTAAGCCTCCAATTTCGATTGGTGCCGAAAATCTTGCAGTTAAATAGACTTTTATTCCATAAGGCCTGAAAACATTTGCTAAGGCTTCGACTTTTTCTAAATATTGCGGAGTCAAGATTAAAGCATTGGCATTTACGTTGGTCAAAACAGTTCCATTAATTCCGATTGAAGCATTCGCTCTAGCGTAATCAATATAACGCTGATCTATAAAATCAGGAAGTTTTTGCCAGTTCCAAAGGGAAAATCCAGCATAACCTCTTTCAACTGTTCTATCAAGATTATCCCAATGATTCAGGATTCTGATGCTGGTTTTAGGAGAATCAGCGATATTTAAGTTTTTAATTGATTTATTAGTCTGTAATATTCTCAGAAAATTAAAAACTCCGTATAAAACCGCAACATCATTTTTTCCTGTAATAATAATTTGCTTTTTATTTTTAAAAGAAACCGTTTTGACAATAAAACCTTCATCATTTATTTTAGCAAAATCAGATTGCAGTTCGTTCTTGATTTCGGCATTTAAATTCGATTCTGAACCAACAATAAGATTATTCTCTCCTTTTATATCTGATTTGATTTCAGAAATATTTCCTAACATATCTGAAAATCCAGTCTTAAGTTCTTTCTCAGCGATTTTAATAGTTTCTGAATTCCCTAAAACAACAATTCCTTTAAGATTGCTTTTGTATTCTGAAATCATTACAGAATTACTCGTCTCATTATACTGAAGCCATAATTTATAATCCTTTTGTGCTAAAGCCGAAAAGGAAAGCAAAAGAAACAGAAAAGCAAATCTCAGTGAAGTCATTTTAGTTTTATTTTATTCTTACAATCTCTATTTTGAAAGAATCAATATTTTATTTGTGTTTAAAAGTATTTGGCAAAAAATTAATTTAAAAAATACATTATTCTAAATAAAACAACAATTGCAATCGGTTGCGTAAAAATATAAGATTGTTGTTTAAGAAAAAAATTTTAGCTGTCTTTTTTTCAAAAAAAATAATTTATATAACAAATAAAAGCAGGATAATTATAAAAACTATCCTGCTTTAACTGGGTGGATTTACTATTTAAATCCTTTATTTTTTGACTTTATTTCTGCGAAGATTCTCGTGCGAGCACTTCGGTATTTAAGAATGTAATTTCTTTGGCATCATCATCATTTTTAGATGATTTCAAATTTTTTATAATTATATCTGCTGCAGCTTTTCCCATCTTTTCCGCAGGATGCGTAATAGTCGATAAATTCGGATCTATAATTTGTGAAATCGGGTCGTTGTTAAAACCAATTACTTTAAATTCTTCTGGAACTTTAATTCCGCGTTTTTTTGCAGTTTGAACAGCACTTACAGCCAAGATATCCCCTGGTGCAAATAAGCCATCAGGAATTGGGTCTAGATCAAATAAAGCATTGCTGGCTTTTACACCATCTTCGTAAGTAACAGAATTTAGGTTAATAATCAAGTTTTCATCTATATCGACATTATGATCTTTTAAGGCTTCTATGTAGCCTCTTTTTCTTTCATTATATAAATTTCCTAATTCTGATCCTGCTGTAATGTGTGCAATACGAATACAGCCTTGTTCAATAAGATGCTTAGTTGCTTTATAGCCAGCCGAATAATTATCAATTACAACCCTAAAGGTATTATAATCTTTCGGAACCCTATCGACAAAAACTAACGGAATATTATTGTTTGAAAATTGATGAAAATGTGATGTATCGCGTGTTTCCATAGCCAGCGAGCAAATCACGCCACTAACACGGTTACTGTAAAGGGATTTAGCCATATTAACTTCCTCGTCATACGAGTCGTGCGACTGCATGATGATTACCGTATAATCGGACTTTTGAGCTGTAATTTCGATCCCGCTGATTAATGATGATAAAAAAGGTTGTGTAACGGTAGGAATCAAAACCCCAATGGTTCTTGTTTTATTGCCACGCAAACCAGCTGCTAAAGTATTGGGAACAAATCCCATTTCTTCAGCGGTTTTTTTCACTTTCTTTATCGTTTTATCACTAATCGTGTGATGATCTTTTAAAGCTCGTGAAATGGTTGATGTCGCCAAATTAAGTCTTTCAGCAATATCGTAAATCGTTACATGTTTATTCTCTTCCATAAAACAACAAATAGAAGATGTAAATATAAACTATTTTCTTTCACGTTTGTATTTTCAAAAATCACTTAAAAATTAAAGCCGTTAGTCATTCTTTTTGTCTTTGAGAATTTTACCATCTTTACTAAATTCCAAATCGATATTATTAGTCAAATCTACATCAACATCTTTATGTCCATAGTCAATATGCGTTATTTTTTCGTTTGGATGATTTTTTGACACATACGCTTTAATAGTATCCGGAATAAAATCAGTTGGAATTGGCTTGTCTCCACCATCAACTTCACGATACGATCCGTCTTTCCAAAATTCAACTTCCGTTCCATCTTTCAGTTTTACTTCATACCCCTTTTCTCCATGTTCAGCATCTTTGTGAGCACTTGCCACATTCTCATTAGCAAAATGTTTCTTCAAAAAATCTTGAGCTGGTTTTGGCAATTCTGTTACCTCTATCTTCTTCTGTGCATTGGCCGAAATTGCAATTAGCAATAAAACAACGGCTAAAAATATTCGCTTTTTCATAATTCAATCATTTAAGTATAGCCTCACTAATTTACTGTAAGAAAATTTACATTCAAATTATTTTAAGAAACTTTTAGCCTTTTACAGAAACATAACACACTGACAAACAACCAAATTAAAATATTTCCTACTATTTATTATATCTCAACTTCATTTAAAAATTTTATTTTTCAGAAGATTTTTTAAATTGTTTTGTAGTACTTTTACTTCTCAGTCAAAATAAATTGATTCTTTAAACCCCAAGTTTACAAAACTTTTATTCTAGTTTTTCTTGAGAATACAAACCAAAAACATATGGCAATCTGGTTAGGAAGGTCTTATTTAATCATCATCATCTTTTTATCATTCAGTCTACAAGCACAGATTGAAAATAAAAAGAAGTCTTTTGCTGCCAAAAAAACATCAGTTCTTAAACCCAATTCCAAAATTCTAGCTCTTTATGATTTATATAATTCTGGAGAGGAGAAAAAGGCATATAAAAAAGCGCATTTACTATTAAAGTCAAAAATAGACAACCGATCCCTTGCAAGCACCAACCTTCTTCTTGCTTATTATTTCAACAAAAGAGCAATAATTGACTCTTCTATATATTACACAAATCAGGCTTTTAAATACAATACAACCGCTAACGACTCAATAAAAAACCGTCTTTTCTCATTAGGATATAATCTTCTCGCTATTAACAACAATAAACGAGGCTTGTTTAATGAAAGTAAAAAATGGCACCTAAAAGGAATTGAAACCTCTCAAAAATACAATGAAACAAATCTTTTCTACACACATGTACACGGTTTAGCGCAGACCTATACAGAATTAGGCGATTATCAAAATGCTCTAAAATTATTTAAACAATGTCTTGAATACAAAGATGATTCTGAAATAATTCTAGGGAGCTACATCAATATTGCTGATATTTATTCGAGACTGAAAGATTATGACAATGCCAATCTTTACTATAAAAAAGGAAAGGCAATTTGCGAAAAAACAAATAATTTTCAAGGAAAAGCCATTATACTACTTGGTTTAGGCGAAAATTACCAGCTACAGGGCAAATATCCAGAAGCATTAAAAATGTTTCAAGAAGCGCTTCATATTGCAGATGAAAACGAAATGAATCAATTGGCAATTATTTCAAGAAGCACTATTGGCGACTACTATACTTCACAGAAAAAATATAATGATGCAAAATTGATTTTCTCCGAAGCGCTTCAAAAATCAATTCATTTTGGATTACTTCAAAACCAGATAGACATCTATGATGAACTGCGAGAAATTGCCATAAAACAAGAAGACTATAAAAATGCTTATTTATTTTTTGATAAATCAACTCATTTAAAAGATTCAATCTCCAAAATGGAAAGAATTAAAGAAATAAATGAATTAGAAATCAAATATAAAACAGCTCAGAAACAAAAAGAAATTGAATCTTTGAAATTCGAAAACGAAGCAAAAAAACTAACTTTAGCTAGCCAAGAAGAAGCTATTAAAAATATGATACTTCAGGATGAAATTTCAAAAAAAAATAATGAAAACACAATTCTGTCCTATCAAAATTCATCCAACAAAAAGCGAAATGAGATCTCACTTCTCAAAAAAGAGCAGCAATTAAAAACATTAGAAATCAGTCAGCAAAAGAAAATTAAACTGTTTACAATTAGTGCTTTTCTCATTTTATTGCTTCCTATAATTGCCTTATTATTTCAATTTTATAAAAGATTCAAAATACAGCATTTATTAAACATTAAACAAACCGAGATTAGTTCGCAAAAAATAAACAGCATCTTAAAAGAGCAAGAATTAGAATTAATCAAAGCTTCAATCACTGGACAGGATAAAGAAAGGCAGCGTATTTCTCAAGAACTTCATGACAGCATTGGTGGTAATCTCGCAGCGATCAAACTACAAGTCAATCATTTAAACTCTTCGAATTTTTCTAACATACAAAAAATAAGCCTTCAGCTCGACGAAACGTACCAACAGGTTCGAAATTTATCTCACACTCTACTTCCAAAGAAATTCAGCCAAAATAAATTTCTAGAAGTATTAGAATCTTATTTAAACAATATCAGCGAAGCAAGCAAAATTAAGATTTCATATATTCCCTATCCAAAGAAAGAGATTAATGAACTGGATGAAACTATTCAGTTTGAAATTTTTAAAATCATACAGGAGCTCTTGACTAATACAATCAAACATGCAAAAGCTTCTGAAATCGAAATTCAGCTGAATTACATTGAAAACATATTCAATCTTTTATTTGAAGATAATGGAATAGGTTTTCAAACTGAAAACATTTCAAAAGGAATTGGCCTCGTAAATCTGGAAAACCGAATCAATAAACTAAACGGTTCGCTTGTAATCGATTCAAAACAAAAACGCGGTACTATTTTTAATATTGAGATTCCCGTTTTTCAATCAAAAGCAAAAATCCAAATTAAAGGGATAGATCTAAAAAATCAGCTTGACGAATTAAAAAGCACCTAACATAACTATTTAATGGATAAAATTAATTTACTTATTGTTGATGACCATACCATGTTCCTTGAGGGAATTATTTCCTTATTAGAACGTGAATCTAATATTACTATTATTGACAAAGCTACAAATGGAACTGATGCGTTGAAGATTATTCAAAAAGCAACTATTGATTTTATAATTCTCGATATTAGCATGCCTGAAATGGATGGGATAGAATTGAGTAAAATTCTTAAAAAGCAATATCCTCACATCAAAATCTTAATCTTAAGTACACATAGCAATGTAATGATTGTTTCGAGATTAATCAGAATTGGCGTAAATGGCTATTTATTGAAAAATGCTGAAAAAGAAGAGCTTTTAAAAGCTATAAATACAATTGCTTTGGGAGAGAATTACTTTACTGAAGAACTACAAGAAAAATATTGCAGCAATAATACGAGAATTGAAAAACAAATCTCTAACCTAACCGAACTAAGTTCAAGGGAAAAAGAAATTTTAGTACTGATTGTTCAAGAATATAATACTGCCGAAATCGCTGAAAAAACTTTTATAAGTTTAAATACGGTAAATACACACCGTCGCAATTTATTATCAAAATTAAACGCTAAAAATACAGCAGGGCTGGTAAAATACGCCGTCGAAAATGGCTTAGTAGATTAATCTTTAGAGAAATAATTTATTACTAAGCCCGAATAATATAGTAAAGCTCCCCAATGCAAATACTATTCATTCGAGCAAGTAATAAGATTTTCAATTAAAATTGCATGATTATATCAATTTAATTCTCCAAAATAGTTTGACACACCTCGTTTACATTGCAACTTTTACACAAATCTAGCATTCTTCCCTATTTTTCACATCACTATAAATAGTGATTTTTACTTTTAAATTTTATTTTTCTAGTTTAATCTATACAATTTTCAAAAACTGTCAAAAAACAAAAAACCCCGTTTCGTTAGAAACGGGGTTTTCAAAAGAAAGGCGACGACATACTCTCCCACAATAATGCAGTACCATCTGCGCAGGCGGGCTTAACTTCTCTGTTCGGGATG
>NZ_JAVFVR010000015.1 GCF_030929595.1 Flavobacterium sp. LHD-85
TAAATAGTTTCTCTCTAATGTTGAATCCTGACTGTTATTTCTCATCGCAACAAAATTTATTAAAGTTAAATTTTGTTACCGAATTATCTAACATTTACAATTTCGACGAAGGAGAAATCTTCGTAAGAAGTTCTACAAAGATTGGCTTTTCGTTGCGGAGTTACTCGCGAAGATTTCTCCTTCGTCGAAATGACAAACTTTGAGTGTATACTAATGTTATAGGCTAAAATTCTTCTTTTTTATTCAACTAACTTATAACAACATCATGCGTAAACAATAGCCCTTTAACTTCCTTCAAAGAAAAAACAGCTTTCTTCAATTTAGTTTTTGATGGATCGATAGTATAATTGTAACTCGTTTTAAAATCGGCTTTATTGGCAATGGCTTTGTTGAATTCTGAACGGTATAAGTCGCAATTATCGAAAATTACGTTGGTCAAATCTGCAGCCATAAAATCGACAGCTATTAAACTGCAATTCGTAAACGGAGTTCCTTTTAGTTTTAAAGTATAAAATTTCGAAAAATCGAGAATGCAGTCATTAAAATGAACTTCAAAAATTAGTTTATCGCACATCGCAAAATTCACTTCTTTGATTTCACAGCGATTAAAAGTTACGGTTCTAAAGGCTACATAATTGATTTTAGCTTCGTTGAAAATACAGTCGTTAAAAACACAATCGATAAAAGTAACAGCCAGAAAAGTGCAGGCAGAAAAGTTACAGTTGTTAAAAACGCAACATTCGAAGTCTTTAAAATTAAGATCATCTTTGGCGTAAACAATCGTATTGTATTCTTTATCAAGAAAATATTCGCTTTCTTTTTTCAACTCTTTTCTGTAATTATTTGAAGGTGAAAAGGTAATAATTTACGATAAAATAATGGGAACAAATTATAAATGATTTTGATTTCATTCATATTTTTAATCCATAAAATGCTGTAGCTTTACACTTATTTTTTAAGTTAAACATATCATTTTATTATATGGAATCAACAAGAAAGGAACATGATTTTTTAGGAGAACTAGAAATTCCGAATCATTTATACTACGGAATCCAGACTTTTAGAGCTGTAGAGAATTTCAATATTACAGGAATTCCGATTTCAAAAGAACCTTTATTCATCAAAGCTTTAGGATATGTAAAAAAGGCGGCAGCTTTAGCCAATAAAGACTGTGGCGCAATTGATTCTAAAATTGCCGAAGCAATCTGTTACGGAAGCGATCAAGTTATTGCTGGTAAATTTGATCAGGAATTTGTGAGCGATTTGATTCAAGGTGGAGCGGGAACTTCTGTAAACATGAATGCAAACGAAGTTATTGCTAATATTGGTTTGGAATATTTAGGTCATAAAAAAGGAGAATATCAGTTTCTTCATCCAAATAACCATGTAAACTGTTCTCAATCGACAAACGATGCTTATCCATCGGCTTTTAGAATTGCTTTGTATTTGAAAATGGAAAGCTTTATTAAAATTTTTGCTGGTTTAGAAGTCGCTTTTGCTAAAAAAGGAGAGGAGTTTAAAGAAGTTCTGAAAATGGGAAGAACGCAATTGCAAGATGCGGTTCCTATGACTTTAGGACAAGAATTTAAAGCCTATGCCACAACAATTGGAGAAGATATCCAACGTTTAAAAAATGCTCAGGAATTGCTTTTGGAAATTAATATGGGAGCAACGGCCATTGGAACAAAAGTAAATGCGCCTGAAGGATATCCTGAGATTTGTGTGGCTTATTTAGCCAAAGAAGTTGGAATTCCATTGACGCTTTCTCCAGATTTAATCGAAGCGACAGTAGATACGGGAGCTTATGTTCAAATTATGGGAACTTTAAAACGTTCTGCGGTTAAGATTTCTAAAATATGCAACGATTTACGTTTATTAAGTTCTGGACCAAGAACAGGTTTTAACGAAATTAATCTTCCAGCGCGTCAGCCAGGTTCGTCTATTATGCCAGGAAAAGTAAATCCTGTAATCCCAGAAGTGGTAAATCAGACCTGTTTTTATGTGATTGGTCAGGATTTAACGGTTACAATGGCTGCAGAGGCAGGACAATTGCAATTGAATGTAATGGAACCTGTTATTGCTTTTGCGATGTTTACTTCTTTGGATTATCTTTCAAATGCTATTCAAACTTTAATCGATAAATGCATTAACGGAATCACTGCAAATGTGGATCGCTGTTATAATATGGTAATGAATAGTATCGGGATCGTAACGCAATTGAATCCAATTTTAGGTTACGAAGAAAGCGCGAGTATTGCAGGAGAAGCTTTAAAAACAGGTAAAAGCGTCCATCAGATTGCAGTTTTGGAAAGAAAATTAATAACTCAAGAAAAATGGGATGAAATTTATTCCTTAGAAAACTTAATTCATCCAAAGTTTATCACTAAATAAAATTTTAATTGACATAGACTAAAGCCATCAATTTTTTTGATGGCTTTTTTTGTTAAAATATTTTAAACTTATTCGGCTTTAATGTTTAACATGTTGAAAATAAGACTTATATTTACAATGAGATTGTAATCTTATTTCTAAAACCAAACGTTGTAAATGGTGATTTTTTTTGAAAATAAAGCCGTTCAGTACAAGTATAAAATCTTAGGATTATTACTCTTTATTTCCTTCAATTTATTTGCTCAAGAAGAAAATCAAAATCCCGACAATCAAAATCCAAAAATTTGCCCTCCTAAAACAATATTAGAAATCTTCAAAAAAAAGGATTCTATTTATGTTGTAAAGCCCATAAAAAACAGTTTCTTCTTAATTATTCCGGCAATCGGCTCTCAGCCAGCCACAGGTTTCTTTTATGGCGCTGTCGCACAGTACACTTTTAAAGGAAAAGAAGCAGCCGATAAATATTCAATAGCAAATGTTGGAATAACCTATACCACAAAAAAACAATGGCTGGTAAATGTCAAGAATAATATTTTGCTCAAAAACAACAAGATATTCTTGAGTGGAGATTATCGTTTGTATATTTTTTCGCAACCCAACTATGGTTTAGGAACAAATATTATTCCGCCTCGTCGTGAACAAGATTCAGGTTTCAGCATTGATTCTATTGCTGAACCAATGGATTACAATTACTTTAAATTTCATCAGTCGGTTTCTTTTCAGGTTCATCCAAACTTTTATGTAGGCGGTGGTGTCAATATCGATTGGTATTCTAGTATTGTTGATAAAGATCTTGATGTTGCAAATGGAAAATTTACTTATCACTATAATTATAATCAGAAATATGGATTCGATGAATCAGAATATTTTTTAAACGGGGTGAGTCTTAATTTGGTTTATGATTCTAGAGATAATCAAGTGAATGCAACGCACGGCTGGTTTGCCAATATAAATTACCGTTTTAATCCAGAAATATTTGACAATCAGGAAGTAAGTAATGTTTTGTATGCCGAATACCGAAATTTTATTCCAGTTTCACAAAAAGATAAACGATACATTCTAGCGCTTTGGACTTATGGACAATTTGTAACCAAAGGAAAAGTTCCATACTTAAATTTGCCTGCAATTGGCTGGGATCAGCGTAGTCGAAGCGGAGAGGGATATACACAGGGATTATTTAGAGGAACAAATTTAGTTTATCTAGCAACAGAATTCAGGTTTCCGCTGAGTTGCGATCAAATGTTCAGCGGTACGGTTTTTACAAACTTCGTAACAACCAGTAATCCAGACACCAACACAAAACTTTTTCAATATGTTCAGCCAGCTTTTGGTTTCGGACTTCGCATTTTAATTGATAAAGCAACAAGAACCAATCTTATTGCAGATTTGGCGTGGGGTAATAACTCGAAAGGCTTTTATTTAAATGCTGGAGAGACTTTTTAATTTTAAAAATTACAAGCTTTAAACGTAAAATAATATTAATAAGCAGGCTATCGGGTCTGCTTTTTTTATTCTTCACAATAAAATCATAATTTGTAAAGTTGTTTAAAATTATTTTAAATAGTATTCTTATTTTTGTTGTATATACAAACTTCTTAATATGAAATTACTGATAGTCGAAGACGAGCCAAATCTATTGTCGATATTACGAAAAGGTTTTGCAGAAAATAATAATGAAGTAAGCGTTGCTATGGATGGTAAAACGGCCATGGAAATGATTCATAATTATACTTTCGATGTGGTAATTTTAGACGTAATGCTTCCTGATGTTAACGGAATTGAAATTTGCAGAAGACTTCGCGCTGCCAAAAACTTTGTGCCAATTTTGCTTTTAACCGCTTTAGGAACTTCAGAAAACATTGTAACTGGGCTCAATTCTGGTGCTGATGATTATTTGGTGAAGCCTTTTAAATTTGGTGAATTAGACGCTAGAGTAAATGCGTTATACAGAAGATCGCAGCAGGAAACAGAAAAAATTGATACGATCACAATAGCTGATTTAGAAATAAACGGACGAGCGAAAACCGTTAAAAGAGATGGAGAAAATATCGTTTTAACAGCCAAAGAATTTAAGCTTTTATATTATTTGGCAAAAAATACGGGACGCATTGTTTCGCGCGATCAAATTCTGGACAATGTTTGGGATATTAATTTTGATATGAATACCAATGTTGTAGATGTGTATATTACGTATTTAAGAAGAAAGATAGACAAGCCTTTTTCAACCAAACTGATTCACACCATGAAAGGTTTGGGTTATGTAATAAAACCATAATATGGACATTAGGAAAAAAATCACTTTCAATTATGTTGCTCTTTCTACCTTTAGCACTTCGCTATTGTGTATCATTGTGTTTTTCTTATTCAGAGAAAACAATAGATATCACTTTTTAAAGCGTTTAGATGATAGGGCGAAAATTGTAGCTTCAATTCATTTTCAAAAAGATCCGGAGAAAATTAAATATTATAAAAATCTTCAAAAAAATGGTCTTGAGGAATTAATTGAAGAAGAGGAGTATGTACTCAAAATAAACAGTCACAACAGTTTTGATTACAATATAAACCTAAACTTGCCGAATACTTTTTATACTAATATTTTGAGTACGGGAAAAGACTCGTACGAAAGAGATAATAAGTATTATTTAGGACAGATTTTTCAAGAAAACAATCAAAAATATATTGTTATTGTTGGTGCAAGAGACCGTAAAGGAAAAGATACAACGGTTTATATTGTCAAAATCATGCTTTTTGGCGGAATCGGTTTTGTGATTCTAGCTTTTCTTTTAGGGAGATTTTTAGCCAAACGTGTTATCGATCCTGTAGCAAGAATTACAAAAGAAGTAAAAAGAATTAGCGCTTCTAATCTTCATAATCGTCTTCCTGAAGTTAAAAATTCTGATGAAATTTCAGATTTGACCAATACGTTTAATAATATGTTAGATCGTTTGGAAACTTCTTTCGAAATTCAAGCTAACTTTATTAATAATGCTTCTCACGAATTAAAAACCCCAATAACAACTATTATTGCGGAAGCCGAAATTATGCTGCTCAAAGAAAGGGAACAGCAGGAATATATAGAATCTCTGCAAAACATTTACAGCCAGGCTTCAAGATTAGGAAACTTAACGGAGAGTTTGCTGAAGCTGACTCAAACGGGATATGACGGACAAAAACAAGTGTCTGATATTGCTCGAATGGACGAATTGTTATTGGATGTAAAATCAGATTTAGATAAAATTTATCCAGATAATCGCGTAAGCATTAAACTTAATTTTGCTCCAGAAGATTCTAATTTATTATTGCTGCCATGCAATAAACCGCTTTTAGAATTGGCGATCAATAATATTATTACCAATGGAGTAAAATATTCTGATAATAACGAAGTCTTTGTGAATCTTACGGCCAATAAAGAAATGATCAAGATTACGATCAATGATATCGGAATCGGAATCCCGCCTGAAGATATTCCGCATTTGTACGAACCTTTCTTTAGAGGAAAAATTGCTGCCAAATACATTGGTTATGGTTTAGGTCTTCCTTTAGCTTCTAAAATTATCAGAATGCACGATGGCGAACTTCAAGTGCAATCGGAACAAAACAAAGGAACAATCGTTACAATCATCTTCAAAAAAGGCAACATTAAAAAATCTAATGTTTAATTTTAGAAAATTCTAATTTTAGATTAATAACGGTCTAATTTGCCGAGAGTTATTTTGTAAGTATAAACTAAAAGATATACTTATGAAAAATTTTCTTATACCTACAACTTTAAAAGATGATACTATTTCGGCTGTTAAATCTGCGGTAAATCAGTCTAAGAATACAGAGTCGGAGATTATTTTAGTATTAGTATCAGAAGCTCCTGATACATTTTCTTCATCTGGTTTTTTAAGAGAAATGAAATCTGGACTTACCAGAAGTCAGGAAGAAGTTCTAGAAACGTGCCGTTATATTATAGAACACACTTCAAATATAAAATTAAAAGTTCATACCCAATACGGACTTTCAGCTCCTATTTTTAAAAGACTGATTGAAGTTTTCTCAGTGAAATTGGTCATTCTTACACATTCATATAAACAAGAAACCAAAAGGATTCATCAGTATTTGGTGCAATTGGCAGGAAATCAGAAATGCCCGATTCTGCATTTAAGTACAGAGATTAATAAAGAAGTTTTCTATAAAGCACTTTATGTAGAAAATTCTAGTATGAATATTCATGTAAAAGATGTTCAAGATTTTTTGAGCGCTAATTTCTCTTTTGAGATTGTAAGTCAGACTGCCAGTTTTGAAGATGACTACGAAAAAGTTGCTCCATTCTTATCAGAAGCCATTTCAAAACATAATATTGATATGCTGGTGGAAACTAGAAAAGGCGAAAAAATCAAATTTAAAAAATCGAAAAAAGAAAATGTCAACGAAAAACTAGGGCTTCCGGTTCTTTCATTGTACGAAGAGATGGTTTAAGAGTCTGAGATTCTAAGCTACTAAGACACTAAGTTTCTAAGTTTTTTAATTCTTAGCACCTTAGAAACTTAGAATCTTAGCCTCTCAAAAATTATTAATTTAAAACCGAAAATATGTTATTAAAGAAAAGAATACCAATGAAGTACGTTCTCGGGAAAATTAAAGTAGAAATTGCTCTAGTACTCGCATATACTGTACTATTTGAAATTTTCCATCATTATTTTATCAATCTTCCTGTAGATATTCCAATTGCGATTCCAACCATGATTGGAACAATTATTTCCCTATTATTAGCTTTTAAGTCCAACCAGGCTTACGATAGATGGTGGGAAGCGCGAATTGTGTGGGGAGCAGTTGTAAACGATTCCAGAACCTTAATTCGTCAAGTTTTAACCTTTTACGATGATCCTGATTATTCGGTTGAAGCCAGTGAATTCAAAGAGAATTTTGCTAAAAGACAAATTGCTTGGTGTTATAGTTTAGGAGAATCACTAAGAAACAGAAACCCGATAAAACCGCTTGAAGGCTTAATTAACGAAGAAGAAATTAAATACATCAAAAATCATCAAAACGTTCCGAATGCCATTTTGATGTTGCACGCAAAAGATTTGAGAACTGCTAAAAATGAAAAGAAAATCAACATGTATCAGCAGGTTGAAATCGACAATACTTTGTCAAGATTATGTGATGAAATGGGGAAATGTGAGCGTATTAAAAACACGATTTTCCCAACTACATACAGTATGTATATTAGATTGACTTTGTGTTTATTCATCTTTGTATTGCCTTTCGGATTAACAAGCGTATTAAGCTGGTTTGCAATTCCGCTGATTACTGCAATCGGCGCTGCTTTCTTTTTGATCGAAAGAATGGCGATTCATTTGCAAGATCCGTTTGAAAACAGACCAACAGATACGCCAGTTACTGCAATTGCAAATACGATTGAAAAAAATATCAAACAAATGCTGAACGAATATCAAAGCGAATTTGATATCCTAAAAGAATTTGAATTAAACGACGAACCTAAGAAAGTCGAGAAAGACGCTTATTTTGTCTTATAACTATTTAATTTTGGTCTTCTTTTAATTGTTGGCTGGACAGTGTGTAGTTGCGCTGTCCAGTTTTTTTGTTTTAAATGAGAATTGCTCGAAAAGATATTAAATATAGCCAGCGGTTTCAACCGCTGGAACGCAAAGAATATCAAACCTTGCTGTGTGTTCCCGTGGTTGAAACCACGGGCTATGTTAATTTGATGAAGGCTAGAATATTTATAATTGCTTCGCCAACCTTCCCAATGTCTGAATAGCAGTTCTTAATTCATTAGACCAAGGCAATCCAAAACTCAAACGCATGCAATTTGAAAATTGGTTTTGAAAAGAGAAAATTCTTCCCGGAGCAATACTAATATTATGTTTCAGTGCTAAATGATAAAAAGCTGCGGTATCGATTTTTTTATCCAATTCTACCCAAAGAAAAAAACCACCTTGAGGCTGGCTCACTTTGGTTCCTGCTGGAAAAGATTCTAAAACGGTATTGATGTAATTGGTGCAGTTTCGGTTCAGAATTTGACGAATTTTTCTTAGATGATTTTCATAGCGCCCATTTTTTAGAAAGTCACCAACGACTTCGTGTGTTATAGTTGAATTGGAGATCGTATGGTACAATTTAGTTCTCAGAACTTCTTTTTTAAACTTCCCCGGAGAAACCCAACCCACACGATAGCCCGGTGCTAGACTTTTAGAAACCGAACTGCAGCATAAAACAATACCACTTTCATCGTAAGTTTTGCAATTGGTTGGACGACTTGTTCCAAAATATAAATCGCCGTGAATATCATCTTCGATTAAAGGAACATTATAGAAATCCATTAAACGGACAATTTCCTTTTTATGTTCGTTTGGCAGCATGCTTCCCGACGGATTACTGAAATTACTCATCAAAACACAAGCTTTTACTTTATTCGTAGAAAGTGTTTTTTTGACTGCTTCCAATTCGATTCCTGTTGTCATATTAGTTGGAAGTTCCATTACGTACAAACCCAATGATCTCGCCAATTGCAGAATTCCAAAGTAAACCGGACTTTCTGTAATAATGGTGTCTCCCGGTTTTGTCAGCGTTAATAAACAATCTGAAATAGCCGAAATGCAGCCCGGAGTCGTTATAATATCATCTTCAGTCAAAGAACCGCCCCAAGTAAATGACCAGCGCGCGATTTCTTTTCTTAAATTGCTGTTTCCTTCAATTTCTTCATAACTCGTTCCGCTGTTGGGTAATTGACGCATGGCTTGAACCATTCCTTTATTCAGTTTCGCAATCGGAAGCAATTCATTGGACGGAAAACCAAGCGAAAGCATCGTAATGTCTTTTTTACGCATATCGCCATAAACCAAATCGACTAAATCTTCGCGTTCAATATTTTCAAGAGTTAAAAGCGGTGTACTAGCCGATGGTTCTGGAATTGTTCTGGACGAAATATTGCTTACATAATAGCCCGATTGCGGTCTTGATTCGATCAAAGAACGGCTTTCTACTTCATAGTATGCTTTACTGACCGTACTCATACTATAACCCGTTTCAGCACAGACTTCTCGTATAGAAGGCAGTTTGTCGCCTACATTTAAAAGCCCAGATTTGATCTGTTTTTCGATGAGGTCAGCAAATTGAAGATATAAGTAATTGGAATTTTTCATAATGAAAATAAAAACTGTTATGCTGCAATTTACAAAAACTGTATCTGTATTGCTGTTTAATTTTTTAGAAATTTGCTTCATCAAAAGAAAATAAATCCAAAAGCGAATTTTGTGAAAACAACAAAGTATTACGTAGCAGCAATTTCAGCCTTTATTACATGGGGGCTTTTTAGCTTAGTTTTAAAACCGATACATGATTATCCGTCATTGGATATTCTGTTTTTCCGTGTTTTTAGCTGTGGTATTTTAATGCTTTTGATTGCTTTTCTATTCAAAAGAAAACAAATAAGAGAAACCATTGATATTTTTAAAGCCTTATCAAAATCAGAAAAAAGAAAATCAATTCTTTTAAATATTGGCGGAAGCGCATTTTTGATGGCCAATTGGTTTACATTCATTTACGTAGTGAATCATATCAGCGTAAAAGCTGCTTCGTTGGCTTATCTTGTTTGCCCAATCCTGACTACATTATTAGCTTATTTTATATTAAATGAAAAACTGCTAAAAACACAATGGCTTTCTGTAGGATTAAGCATTTCAGGATGTTTGTTGCTTTCATACAGCGATATCATGGATATGTTTTTCAGCATCATTATTGGTCTTACTTATGCCGCTTATTTAGTAAGCCAGCGTGCCAACAGAGGTTTTGACAAGTTTATTGTTCTGACTTTTCATATCACATTGGCAGCATTGTTTTTATTACCGTTTTATCCGGTTTTTGGGGGACCGGTACCAACGGAATTTAAGTTTTATCTCTGCATTGAAACCATTGCAATTGTATTTACTATAATTCCGTTATTTCTCAATTTATATGCACTCTCTGGAATCAACTCTTCGACAGTTGGGATGTTATTAAACATTAATCCGATGATTGCATTTGGTTTGGCAGCCTTTTTTTTCAAAGAAAACATTACGCCTTTGCAGATTACAGCATACGGTATCATTTTTACCGCAGTGTTAGTTTTTAATTCGCATCATATTTTTGCCATAAAGCAAAAAATGACCTCAATATCCAAGGGTTCTTAATTCTTAGTTTTCATATTTTTTATTGGTTTAAAATCGAAAATTGTCAGAATCTTAACAGGATGTTTAAACAGGAATGAGTATATTTCATTCCTGTTTTTTTTGTGATAAACTGAAAAAATAGTAGCCACAGATTACACAGATTAAAAGGATTATATTCTTGTGCGAAAGAATGTTGCCGCGAATTACACGAATTTCCACAAATTTTGTTCACTATTTTAGAATAATTAATTCGTGTTAATTTGTGTAATTTGTGGCGAATAAAAAAATCTTTTCAATCCTTTTAATTTGTGGCAAAAAAACTAATACGAAACGAATATTATTGATATGAAAGCCGCCAAACTTCAAGCCTTTACTCCATTATTTTATTTAGTGTGGTCAGATGATTTACTGACACAGAAAGAATTTACAACTTTAAAAGAGTTTATAAATTCGCTAACTGTTTTGTCTCAAGAAGAAAAAGAATATTTGCTCTCTAAAGCAGATATTTCAAATCCGCCTTCGCGAAATGAACTCACACAATGGAAATCGGATATCGAGAAAAGTATTCAAGATACCTCTTCAATCAAATCGATTTTTGATATTGCTAAAGCGCTTTCAGGCAGTGATTTGGATTTAACGCCAATCGAATCCGATTTCAAAAAACTAGAAAATGATTTGGGAATTTTAGGTGAAGAAGCGCTTCAAAATTTTAAAACCAAAGCAGGTTCTTTTACGGCAGATTCTCATACGAATGCCAGTTTTGATATTCAGAAAATCACTCAGATTTTAGACGGAAAAGAAGCCGCAATAATCAAGAGAGTAAAATCTGTGATTTCAAGACCCGAGTTTGCTTACGAAACTTCTACCGATATTAACGTTTTCAGACAAACTGTTTACAAATGGTGTAAAATTCTGGCCGATGAAAACCTTGGAAGCATGGCATACCCAAAAGAATACGGTGGAGGAGGAAATATCGAAGATTATTTTGCCATTATGGAAACGCTTAGTTATCACGATTTAAGTCTGGTGATTAAATTCGGAGTTCAATTCGGACTTTGGGGAATGAGTGTTCAATCTCTAGGAACTGAAAAACATTATGCTAAATATTTAAAAGATATTGGTTCGTTGAAGCTTCCTGGCTGTTTTGCCATGACCGAAACACATCACGGATCGAACGTAAAAGGTTTGGAAACTACAGCAACTTACAATCATAGCGATCAAACTTTTACCATTCATACCCCTAATAAAAATGCGCAAAAAGAATATATCGGCAATGCAGCCGTTCACGGACAAAAAGCAACTGTTTTCGCGAAATTAATTATTGACGATCACGATTACGGCGTGAATGCCTTTGTGGTTCCGTTACGCGATCCAAATGGAAATGTCGTAAATGGTGTAACAATTGGCGATTGTGGTCATAAAATGGGATTAAATGGAGTAGATAACGGAACCATTAGTTTTGATAATGTAGTAATTCCGAAAGAAGATATGCTCGATCGTTTTGCTTCTGTGAACGAGAAAGGTGAATTCGAAAGTCCGATTCCGAGTGATAACCGTAGATTTTTTACCATGTTAGGCACTTTGGTAGGAGGAAGAATCGGAATTCCGCGTTCCGCTTTAGCGGCAGCAAAATCTGGATTGACAATTGCCATTCGCTACAGCGATCAAAGAAGACAATTCGGACCAGAAGGCGGATCTGAAGTTCCGATTTTAAATTATAGAATGCATCAGCGTAGATTATTACCACATTTGGCTAAAACTTATGCGGTTCATTTTGGGCTTCAATATTTAACCAAAAGATTTTTAAATAGAACTGAAGCTGAAATGCAAGAAATTGAAGCACTAGCTGCAGGAATGAAATCCTATTCAACTTGGAGCACCAGAGATATTTTGCAGGAATGCCGTGAAGCGTGTGGAGGAAAAGGATATTTATCCGAAAACCGAATCGATGCACTTAAAAATGATACTGAAATTTACACAACTTTTGAGGGCGATAATACGGTTTTGATGCAATTGGTAGCTAAAAATCGTTTGGCAGAATTCAGAAAATCGTTTGGAGAAATGGGTTCGTTGGGAATCATTAATTATGTGTATGAAAATGCAAAAACAGCTATTGCAGAAAAGAACCCAATTGCAACCCGCAGAACAGAAGATGAGCATTTATTGGATGGAGAATTTCATCTTCAGGCATTTGTTCACAGAGAAAAAACAATTTTGGCTTCTGCGGCGCGACGTATCAAGAAATTAATTGACGGTGGATTAGAACCTTATGACGCTTTTAATGTCGTTCAGCATCAAATGATTGATGTTTCGCAGGCCTATTTGGAAAGAATAGTTCTAGAGCAATTTCAGATTGCAATAAAAACCGTTGAAGACGAACCTTCAAAAGCAATTTTGACAAAACTGAATCAGTTGTACGCACTTTCAACGATTGAAAAAAATAAAGCTTGGTATTTGGAAGATGGTTATATGGAAGCGGTTAAAACCAAAGCAGTCCGTAAAATTGTAAATCAACTTTGCTGGGATATTCGTCCCGATGCTGTAGCTCTGGTAAATGCTTTTGATATTCCAGAAAGCTGTTTGGCAGCGCCAATTGCGGTTTGATTTTAAACCATATAAATGATATAAGTTTTAAAAATAACTTTGTCAAAGTTACAAGCTTTGATAAAGTTATTTTTATATCAGTAAGTCTTTAGGTATAAAATTAATTGATAGGTAAAAGTTTTTATATCATTGTTTTATTAAAATAGTTTGACTTTTCAAATTCTTGAATATTAATAGAAATTACAGAAACTTCTGGAAGTAGCGCATTTAGTTTTGTGACGATTATTTTTGACAGATTGCTCTTTTGCTCGTCATTTCTCCCTTCCATAATGTAGCTGAAAACATGAATAAAATCATCTAAGGTATTTCCGTTGTTATAATACGTAAAAGGATTAATGCGCACTTTAATTTCAGAACCAGCAAAAAGATTAGTCGATAAAGCGGCGTCAAAAACTCCCAGCATTATTTCATCTGCAGCTAGTCGGCGTAGCACATTTTCTGAACAATCAATTATAAAGTGTGGCATAATTTTAAGTTTTATCAGGTTTGTTGTAACAAAAATATAAAAAAGGTTACTTGTAATATTTTAGAATACACACTTTATTATATTTGTATATCTTATTTTATTTTGTCAGTTTGAAAAATCTATTTCTTTCCGTTTTTATAGTTCTTGTCAGCTTTCCTCTTTTTGCATCGGAGAGCACAGATGTTATTTTAAAAGAACTAAACGAAGCAATCAAAAATAAACAGCATTACGTAAAGATTAAAGAAGAACGAATTGCGAATTTTAAGAAAATTAAATCTGATAATCTTACCAAAGAGCAAGAATACAATTATAACAAAACGCTGTATTTAGAGTATCAGAAACTAAATTCAGATTCGGCAATTCAATACGTAAAAAAGAATATCAAAATTGCAGAAGAACTTCAGAATAAAGAACTTTTTAATTTAGCCCAACTGCAACTTGTAACGCTTTATTCTTCTTCTGGAAAATACCGTGAATCTGAAGCAATTTTAAAGAGTATTAATAAAAAAAGCCTTCCTGCTTCATTACTCCCAAATTATTATATTTCATATCGTGAGTTTTTCGAGCATTATGCGGCTAATAGTTACAGTGCAGAATACAGAAAACAGATTGGAAAATATCGTGATTCTTTGTTAGGGATTTTAAATCCGAATACTTTAGATTATCAGATTAACAGAATCCAACAGGAAATTTTTATTCATAGAAAATATAAAGAATCGGAAAAGCAATTACTCTCTTTATTGAGTAAAACAAAAGATGAAAGTCCAAACTATGCTATGATTACCTATTTGTTGGGTAAAATAGGCGAAGCGACACATGATTTGGAAGCCAGAAAAAGATACTACGCACTTTCGGCGACTTCGGATATTAAAAATGCCAATAAAGACAATGCTTCTTTGCAGGAACTGGCTTTGGTTTTTTATGAAATTGGAGATGTTGATATGGCTTATAAACTTACACAATCGGCTATTGAAGACGCTTTGTATTGCAATGTCCAGTTTCGTACGCTTTTAATGTCAGAAGTATATTCGATTATCAATACAGTATATTTAGAACGTGAAGCGCAAAGAAAAAGCGAATTACAGATTTACTTGCTTTGCATCAGTTTGCTTTCTCTGTTTTTATTGGTTGCGATTATTTACGTTTACAAGCAGATGAAGAAGGTTTCGAGAATTCGATCAGAGCTTTATGAAACCAGTCAGAAATTAGCTGAATTAAACAAAGATATTACCGAAACAAACAGTCAGCTTCAGGAAAGTAACCTGCAATTGTCTGAATCTAATTTGGTTAAAGAAGAATATATTGCGCATTTCTTCAATCTTTGTTCGACTTATATCAATAAGCTGGAGAATTATCGAATTATTTTGAACAAGAAAGCAACGGCAAAACAATTTGATGAGATTTATAAAATCTTAAAGTCAACTACTCTGGTTGATAATGAATTGGAAGAATTGTACAAGAACTTCGATATTATCTTTTTGAACTTATATCCAACATTTGTCAAAGATTTCAATGCCTTATTAATTCAAGAAGAACAGATTGTTCTCAAGCAAAATGAATTGTTAAATACCGAGCTTCGAATTTTTGCTTTAATCAGATTAGGAATTACTGACAGTGTTAAAATAGCGGCATTTTTACGTTATTCTTTAAGCACAATTTACAACTATCGCACAAGAGCTCGAAATAAGGCCGCAGTTTCGCGAAATGATTTCGAAGAAATGGTCATGAAAATCGGCTCAAAGGCTTTGAAAGTATAAATATTCGTTTTAAATTCACTACTTTTTTTATGGTTTTTTAAAATTTAAAAATCTGTAAATCAATGTTTTAATTTTTTAATTCACTACTTTTTTGTATCCAAAAATGTAAGTTGTACGATAACGTTTTAGTTTTACAATATGATAAAAAAGTTTTTCTCAAAAAGACTTTCCCTATTATAAACTAATGCTTTAATAATTACTGTTATGTTAAAAAACGTTAAAACAATTGTTGTTTTACTTTTGCTAAGTTCTGTTGGAATAAATGCCCAGAACAAAGTTCCAGTTTATCTAGACGATAAAAAACCGATTGAAGAGCGTGTAGAAGATGCGCTTAAACGAATGACTACCGAAGAGAAAATTGCCATGATTCATGCGCAATCTAAATTTAGTTCTCCAGGTGTAAAACGTCTTGGAATTCCAGAAAACTGGATGACCGATGGACCACACGGAATTCGTGCTGAGGTAAAATGGGACGAATGGGATCAGGCTGGATGGACAAACGACTCTTGTATTGCTTTTCCTGCGCTTACTGCACTTTCATCGACATGGAACAAAGAATTGGCTTCTTTATATGGTAAATCTATTGGAGAAGAGGCGCGTTACCGTAACAAAAATGTATTATTAGGGCCTGGTGTAAACATTTACAGAAGTCCATTAAACGGGCGTAACTTCGAATATATGGGAGAAGATCCGTTTTTAGCTTCAAAAATGGTTGTTCCTTATATTAAAGGAGTGCAGTCAAATGGAGTTGCTGCCTGCGTTAAGCACTTTGCTTTAAACAATCAGGAAACTAAACGTAATTCTGTTGACGTAATTGTTGACGATCGTACGTTGTATGAAATTTATCTTCCTGCTTTTAAAGCTGCAGTTCAAGAAGGTGATGTTTGGTCAATTATGGGTGCTTACAATAAATACAAAGGTCAGCAATGTTGCCATAACGAATATTTGTTAAACGATATTCTTCGCGGAGAATGGGGCTTCAAAGGAGTTGTAGTTTCTGACTGGGGTGGTGTTAACGATACTAAACAAGCTATTCACAACGGTTTAGATATGGAATTTGGTTCATGGACAAATGGTTTGTCTTGGGGAACAAGTAATGCTTACGACAACTATTATTTAGCAAAACCATATTCTGAAATGATCAGAAAAGGAGAAGTTGGAACAAAAGAATTAGACGAAAAAGTACGTCGTATTCTACGTTTATCTTTCTTGACAACAATGGATAGAAATCGTCCTTTTGGATCTTTTGGAACAGAAGAACATGCTATTGCAGGACGCAAAATTGCTGAAGAAGGAATTGTTTTATTGCAAAACAACAACAACATTCTGCCAATCAATCTTTCTAAAACTAAAAAGATTGCTGTAATTGGAGAAAATGCTATCAAAATGATGACTGTTGGTGGAGGAAGTTCTTCGCTTAAAGCAAGATACGAAATCACTCCATTAGAAGGTTTGAAGAAAAGAATCGGAAATCAAGCTGAAATTGTATATGCAAGAGGTTATGTAGGAGATCCTACAAGTAATTATAACGGAGTTGTTGCTAAAGTAAGTTTAGAAGACAAACGTTCTCCAGCAGAATTAACTGCAGAAGCTTTAAAAGTGGCAAAAGATGCAGATATTGTTCTTTTCATCGGTGGATTGAACAAAAGCCCAAATCAAGATGATGAAGGACATGATCGTAATGAATTGAATTTATCTTATGGTCAGGATAAATTAATCAGCGATTTAGCGAAAGTAAATAAAAACATTGTTTTCGTGAATATTTCTGGAAATGCAATTGCAATGCCTTGGATTAAAGAAGTTCCAGGAATTGTTCAAGGATGGTTTTTAGGAACTGAAGCAGGAAATGCTTTAGCAAATGTTTTGGTTGGAGATGTGAATCCATCAGGAAAATTATCTTTTACTTTCCCAGTAAAATTATCTGATAACGGAGCTCACGCTTTAGGCGAATTCCCAGGAGGCGATTCAGTAAAATACAATGAAGGAATTTTTGTAGGTTACCGTTGGGCAGATAAAAATAAAATCAAACCATTGTTCTCTTTTGGCCACGGTTTAAGCTACACGACTTTTGCTTACGGAAAAGTAACAGCAGACAAAAAACAAATGAATGCTGGAGATAAAATCACATTTACAGTAAACGTAAAAAACACAGGAAGCAGAGAAGGTTCTGAAGTAGTGCAATTGTATATTTCTGATTTAAAATCTTCATTGCCACGTCCGATAAAAGAATTAAAAGGTTTTGAGAAAGTTGCTCTTAAAGCTGGAGAAGAAAAAACAGTTACGTTTACAGTTGATAAAACGGCTTTAAGTTTCTTCGATGATAAAAAACACGACTGGGTTGCTGAACCTGGCGATTTTGAAGCCATAATTGGTGCTTCTTCAACAGATATTAAATCTAAAGTGAATTTTTCACTTAAATAAGTTTTTTTATTTCTAAAAATTGGTTGGTTTGTAAAGCTGCAAGTGTAAAAATTTGCAGCTTTGCTTTTGTCTTAAAAAGTTAGATGTAAAAATGTTAAATGTGAAACGTTAGAGGTTTTGCTTTTTATTAAATAAAGAATCAAATTATAATGAAAAGAATACTATTATTTACGATTGGATTTGTTCTATTTCAAAACCTTTCGGCTCAGAGTTTGAATAAAATGCAATGGTTTAATGAACCTGAAAAATGGGAAATTAAAAATAATGCTTTAATTATGAATGTCACTGCGAATAGCGATTATTGGAGAATTTCGCATTATGGTTTTACAGTGGATGATGCGCCTTTTTACTATGCAACTTATGGAGGCGAATTTGAAGCAAAAGTAAAATTGACAGGAAATTATATCGCTCGTTTTGACCAGATGGGCTTAATGATTCGTATCGACGAAAAGAATTATATAAAAACAGGAGTAGAATTCGTTGACGGAAAATTTAATGTAAGTACCGTTGTAACACATGATAAAAGTGATTGGAGTGTAACAACTTTAGACAAAGTGCCTCCTTTTATCTGGATAAAAGCCGTACGACGATTAGATGCTGTTGAGATATTTTATTCTTTTGATGATAAAAATTATATCATGACCAGAAATGCGCCTTTGCAAGATAACACGCCTGTGATGGTTGGTTTAATGGCCGCTTCTCCAGACGGAAAAGGTTTTGAAGCAAAATTCGAAAATTTCACTGTAAAGCATTTACCAGACCAAAGAAGATTGGAATGGCTTAAAAATCATCAATAGATTAAATTTCAATTTTTAAATACCAAATTCCAAAAACTTAAACTATAAATCATAACTTAACTTAAACCAAACACAAATGAGTTCAATTTCATCTGATATTAAACCAAAAAAACATTACGAAATACTTGATGGTATTCGTGGCGTTGCTGCTATTTTGGTAGTTGCGTTTCATATTTTTGAAGCTTTTGCTGGCGGAAATCGTTTTAAACAAATTATAAATCACGGATATCTTGCCGTAGATTTCTTTTTCCTTTTGTCCGGATTTGTTGTCGCTTACGCGTATGACGATCGTTGGGTAAAAATGAGGCAATGGGAGTTTTACAAACGCCGTTTAATCCGTTTACAGCCAATGGTAATCATGGGGATGATTATTGGTGCTATCTTTTATTATTTTCAGGCTTCAGATATATTGTTTCCAATGATTGGAGGTATGGAAGTATGGAAAATTATCCTTACAATGGTCATCGGATTTACATTGTTGCCAATTCCTCCTTCGTTAGAAATTAGAGGTTGGGGAGAAATGCATCCTTTAAACGGTCCGGCATGGTCGCTTTTTTTCGAATATATTGCAAACATCTTGTACGCCGTTATCTTCCGTAAATTTTCGAATAAAGTAATGTCAGTTTTTGTGCTGCTATTTGCCGGACTGTTATTTCATTATACTGTTTTTGGGCCAAAAGGTGACGTTATCGGCGGATGGTCATTCAATGTAGAGCAATTATATGTTGGTTTTACCCGATTATTGTATCCGTTTTTTGCTGGAGTTTTACTGTGCCGTTTAGGGAAATTAATACATGTAAAAAATGCTTTCTGGATTTGCAGTATTTTAATCACAATTGTTTTGGCACTGCCAAGATTTGGAGATGAAAACAGTCTTTGGATCAATGGTTTATACGAATCTTTCTGTATCATTGTAATGTTTCCAATTATTGTTGTCATTGGAGCAGGAGGAGAAATTAAAAACGAATTTTCATTAAAAATCTGTAAACTATTAGGAGATATCTCTTATCCAATTTATATCACACACTATCCATTAATTTATTGGTTTACAGCATGGGTTGTAGATAATAAAGTTTCAATGGAAAACGGCTATCTGGAAGGAATCGGAGTTTTAATCGTAAGTATAGTTCTAGCTTTTGTATGCTTAAAATTATACGATGAACCAGTTAGAAAATGGCTGATGAAGAAATTTCAAAAAAGGTCTAAATAAGGTGCAAAGTAACAAAGTGACAAAGGTGCAAAGTTTTTACACTTTGTCTCTTTGTAGCTCTAGAACTCTAAACCTAAAAAAAAAAATGAATTTCTAAATTTTGTTAGTTATAGATATTCAAAAAGGGATAAACTTAATGTTTATCCCTTTTCTTTTTTGGGATTATTTTATAATGAAAAATAATTTTTCATTAAGCCATCATTCCGTAGGAATGTTTGATCGGTAGAACAATGCCCGCATATGTTTACGTTCCGTAGGAACGTTTGATTTAGATATCGTTTTTAACGCTTTGAGATATCAAACGTTCCTACGGAACGTAAAAAAACGGGATGCAATTATTATTTTCTACCGACGAAATGTTCCTACGGAACAAAAATATAAAGAAAAAGTGGCTGTCTCGAAATCGAAACAACCACTTTTTTTCGGATAGAAATAAAGACAATCAAAGGAAAAACCTCTGTCCCTTTGTAGCTCTGGAACTCTGAACCTAAAAAAAAATGAATTTCTAAATTTTGTTAGTTATAGATATTCAAAAAGGGATAAACTTAATGTTTATCCCTTTTCTTTTTTGGGATTATTTTATAATGAAAAATAATTTTTCATTAAGCCATCATTCCGTAGGAATGTTTGATCGGTAGAACAATGCCCGTATATGTTTACGTTCTGTGGGAACGTTTGAATTAGACATCGTTTTTAACGGTTTGAGATATCAAACGTTCCTACGGAACGTAAAAAAACGGGATGAAATTATTATTTTCTACCGACAAAATGTTCCTACGGAACAAAAATATATAAAGAAAAAGTGGCTGTCTCGAAATCGAAACAACCACTTTTTTTGGATAGAAATAAAGACAGTCAAAGGAAAAACCTCTGTCCCTTTGTAGCTCTGGAACTCTGAACCTAAAAAAAATGAATTTCTAAATTTTGTTAGTTATAGATATTCAAAAAGGGATAAACATTAAGTTTATCCCTTTTCTTTTTTGGGATTATTTTATAATGAAAAATAATTTTTCATTAAGCCACCATTCCGTAGGAATGTTTGATCGGTAGAACAATGCCCGTATATGTTTACGTTCCGTAGGAACGTTTGAATTAGACATCGTTTTTAACGGTTTGAAATATCAAACGTTCCTACAGAACGTAAAAAACAGGATGAAATTATTATTTTCTACCGACAAAATGTTCCTACAGAACAAAATATAAAGAAAAAGCGGCTGTCTCGAAATCGAAACAACCACTTTTTTTTCGAATAGAAATAAAAACAATCAAAGGAAAAACTCTGTCCCTTTGAGCCTTTGTAACTATGAACCTTTCAAAAAAAACTTATTCTAAAACCAATTGCCCTAAAGCTTCTTTACTGAAACCTTTTAATTCATTAGTTTTTCCTGCTTTGATTTTAGCCACCCAATTTGGATCAGATAAAAGAGGTCTTCCAACCGCAACCAAATCAAAATCGCCTCTATCGAAACGTCTGTTTAATTCTTCTAAAGAAGTTGGCTGTGAACTTTCTCCAGCAAATGCGCCAAAGAAATCGCCAGAAAGACCAACAGAACCTACAGTAATAGTTGGTGCTCCGGTTACTTTTTTAGCCCATCCAGCAAAGTTTAAATCAGAATCTTCAAATTCAGGTTCCCAGAAACGACGTTGCGAAGCGTGAATAATATCAACACCAGCATCAACAAGAGGAGTAAGCCAAGCTTCCAATTCCTGCGGATTCTTAACCAGTTTATAATTGTAATCAGAAGGTTTAAATTGAGAAAATCTCATTATAACAGCAAAATCATTGCCTACTTGTTTTCTAACTTCTTTAACCACTTCAATAGCAAATCGGTTACGTTCTGGCAACGTTTTTCCTCCATAAATATCTTCGCGTAAATTCGTTTCAGCTCTAAAGAACTGATCAATTAAATAGCCGTGTGCACCGTGAATTTCAACAGTGTCAAATCCTAATCTTTTAGCATCTGCAGCAGCTTTTCCAAAAGCTAGAATTGTATCTTCAATATCTTTTTCGGTCATGGCAACGCCATTTCTAAAATCAGGACGATTTAATCCAGATGGACCTTCAAATGGAACAGGAGGAACCCATCCAGAATGGTGATTGTCCATAATTCCCATATGCCAGATTTGCGGTCCCATTTTTCCGCCAGCAGCATGAACTTCGTCAATCACTTTTTTCCATCTGTTTAAAGCTGTATCGCCATAAAAATGAGGAACATTAGCATCATTAGAAGATGATTTTCTGTCAATAACAGTTCCTTCAGATAAAATTAAACCAACTTCGCCTTCAGCTCTTTTTTGGTAGTAAGCTGCGACTTCATCAGTTGGAACTCCGTTAGGAGAAAAAGAGCGCGTCATTGGCGCCATTACGATTCGGTTTTTCAGATTTAACGACTTTAAGTTAAACTCAGAAAAGAGGTTGTTTGTACTCATAGTAATTTTACAAATTAGATTGAATTAATTTACTAAGTGCTTCAAAGGCACCTTCGTTACGTTTATAATAAGTCCATTGTCCAACACGTTTGGCTTCAATAAAACCAGCGCGCTGCAAAATAGACAGGTATTCGGATACTGTGGATTGTGTCAAACCAGCTTTGGCTTGAATCTGTCCAACGCAGACACCATGCTCAAATCCAGCATGTTCAAGCTGTCCCGGAAAGTTAATTTCGGGCTCCTTTAACCATTCCAGCATTTGTAATCTGGACTTGTTGGATAATGCTTTAAAAATTTCTATCGTTTCCATACTGCAAATATATCGACTTTTCCCGATATATGGATTTAAAGAAAAATATTTAGGATAATTTTGTGATTGGGGAGGGGATGAAGAAGAAAAAATGATAGAAGATTTAAGAAAGAAATTTATATTTGCTAATGTATTAATCTCGCAAAGTCGCAGAGTCGCAAAGTTATTCTTGAATTGCCTTCAGCTTTAGCTGTAGGCAATTCAATTGTCAAAATTAAAAACTTTGCGACTCCGCGACTTTGCGAGATTAAAACAGCCCTGTATTTATCAAATAAACTTAACTATGAAAAAAACTGTACTCATTCTAGCATTTTTATGCTGTGTAATTACCAATTCTAAAGCTCAAGTTGTAGGCGTAGATGTTGGAGATATTGCTCCAGAAATTGACCTTCCGGATACTAAAGGAGAGAAAGTTGCACTTTCTTCTTTAAGAGGAACTTTAGTTTTGGTAGACTTTTGGGCTTCTTGGTGCGGGCCTTGTATTAAAGAACAGCCACTATTAATAAAATTGCATAATACTTATCCTGATAAATTATCGATTTATGGCGTTTCTATGGATACCAAAAAGCCATTATGGACAGGTGCAATCGCAAAAGCAAAATTGCCTTGGACAAATGTTAGCGATTTAAAATACTGGCAATCTCCGGTTATTGGAGATTATATGCTGCAATCTATTCCATTGAATTTTTTAATTGATAAAAACGGAATCATTTTAGCAAAAAACATTCACGGACAGGCTTTAGAAGCTAAAATTAAAGAGCTTTTAGAGGTTCAGTAATTTTTTTTTCTTAACCTCGCAAAGTGTCTCATTTAAAGGGTTTTATCTCGCAGATTTGGCAGATTATAGAGATTTTTTCTGCTATTTATAAAAATTTAAATCTGCTCAATCTGCCAAATCTGCGAGAGAAATAAAATTTTGCAATTGCAGTTAAAAACATAAAAGCCCGATATCGATTGGGCTTTTAATTTTTAATTCCAGATTTTTAATTCTTCGCTAAGACTCTTTAATCACTTTCTTTACACCCCCAAAACTCGTTTTCAGCATTTCTCTGATCTGAAACTGTGTTTTGTTTTGCGAAGCGCTTTTCCAATCTTTGAGATCAAAAATATGAATCTGATCTGCGTAAGGATTAGTTAAGAATGAAATTCGTGAAATGGTATATTTATAATATTTCAGTTCGTGAGAAACATGTCGATTTGGAACAACAATTAATATGTTTTCCCAATTCAAAAAGTCTTTTGGAACATCTTTTCTTTCTAATAATCCTAAAGATTCAAAAAAAGCACTAATCTTCTGATCATTAAGTTTGCTAATCTTATGATCGAGGTTCTTAAAAGTGGTTTGGAGTCTATTTTCGTTAATAATAGTACTCATAGTGGTAATTGCTTTTTTATGATTTTAATATAAAATTACATCAAAAGAAAATCATTTTTGAATCTGAAGCCATTAGATTCATTCTAAATTTTAAAAGCCCATTTTAGAAACATTTGTTATGAATGATTTATCATATTTTGATAAAATACTATTAATGTTTCTTCTCTAAAAGCTTTATTTTTATCGCTATTTGATTTACTAACAACCAAACTCATGAAAACCACTTTTACCCAAAAATCGATTTTTTATTTTTTTCTTTTATGTTCATTCCATTTATTATCGCAAAATAAATCAGAAAGAGAGCTTATTTTAATTGATAAAGATTGGAGGTTTTCATTTGGGCATCAATACGATATCAAAAAAGATTTTGGGCATGCAGAAGGTTATTTTTCGTATTTAACCAAAACAGGATTTGCTGATGGACCAGCAGCTTCTGGTTTTGATGATCGCGCTTGGAGAAAATTAGATCTTCCGCACGACTGGGCAGTTGAACAGCCTTTTAGCGAAAGCGCAAGTTTCAGCCACGGATTTAAAGCAGCGGGGAAAAATTTTCCAGAGAAAAGCATTGGCTGGTACAGAAAAAAAATAACGATTCCGAATGAAGATTTAGGAAGAACAATTTCTTTAAAATTTGATGGTATTTTTAGAAATTCAAAAGTCTTTTTTAACGGATTTTACCTAGGAACAGAAGAAAGCGGCTATAATGGTTTTGAGTATGATGTAACAGCTTACGTAAACTATGGAGGCGAAAATACAATTGTAGTCCGCGTTGATGCTTCGATGGAAGAAGGTTGGTTTTATGAAGGCGCTGGAATTTATAGACATGTCTATTTGCAGAAAACCAATCCGCTTCATGTGGCACAGAACGGAACTTATGTAACTTCTGAAATTGCGAATGATAATGCTGTAGTTACTGCAGAAGTAAAATTGGAGAATAAAGGTCATTTTAAAGGAAATGTTGAGATAAACCAAATTATTTTAGACGCTTCTGGAAAACAAGTTGCATCAAATTCTCAAAATGTTACAGCTCCAGAATTTTATAAAACAAATAGTTATACTTCAAAATTAAATGTCAATAATCCGCTTTTATGGGATATTGATTCGCCAAATTTGTATAAGTTAGTTACTGAAATCAAAAGTGAAGGAAAAGTAATTGATCAGTATAAAACTTCATTTGGAATCAGAACAATAAAATTTGATCCAGAGAATGGTTTTTTTCTTAACGGAAAACACGTAAAATTAAAAGGAACGAACAATCATCAGGATCATGCTGGAATTGGAATAGCGCTTCCTGATGAGATTCAGTATTATAGAATTGCAAAACTGAAGGAAATGGGTTCCAATGCCTATAGATGTTCGCACCATCCGCCAACACCAGAATTATTGGAAGCTTGCGATAAATTAGGAATGCTGGTTATTGATGAAACTCGTTTAATGGGAATCAACGATTATCATTTGAATGATTTGCAGCGAATGATGGAACGCGACCGAAATCATCCAAGCATTTTCTGTTGGTCGGTTGGAAATGAAGAATGGCAGATTGAGGGCGGAATTATTGGTGAAAGAATTACCAATATCATGCAGGATTTCAGCAAAAGCATTGATCCGAAAAGACCTGTAACAGTAGGAATCAGTAGCGGATTTAAAAGCGGAATTTCTTCGGTTGTAGAAATTATGGGCTATAATTATCTTGGAAACGGAGATATAGACGCGCATAGAAATCAGTTTAAAAATCAGCCCGGAATGGGAACTGAAGAAGGTTCAACTTTTGCCACACGCGGTATTTATTTTACCGATGATGCCAAACATTACCAAAGTGCTTACGATAAAAAACCGAGACCAACTTTTTATAGTATTGAAGAAGGCTGGAAATTCTATGCTGAAAGACCTTATTTGGCAGGAATATTTATTTGGACAGGTTTTGATTATCGCGGTGAACCAACTCCTTATGGCTGGCCGTCTGTAACGTCTTATTTCGGAATGATGGATGTCTGTGGTTTCCCGAAAGACAATGTTTTCTATTTAAAATCATGGTGGGGAAAAGAACCCGTTTTACACGTTTTGCCACATTGGAATTGGAGCGGATTGGAAGGCAAAGAAATTGATGTTTGGGCGTATTCTAATTGTGATGAAGTGGAACTTTTTCTCAACAAAAAGAGTTTAGGAAAAAAGAAAATGGAGCAAAACGGTCATCTAGAATGGAAAGTAAATTATGCTGCTGGAACTCTAGAAGCTGTTGGTTATAAAAACGGAAAAAAAGTACTTTCAGATATTAAAAAAACTACTGAAAAACCTGAAAATATCAAATTGTCATTGGATAAGGAAAATGTTTTAAAAGGAAATGTTTCTGTTGTAACGGTAGAAGTTACAGACAAAAATAAGTTACATGTTCCAACAGCAAATGAAGAAATTACCTTTTCAATACAAGGAGGGAAAATTTTAGGAGTAGGAAACGGCGATTCAACTTCGTTAGAAAGCGATCAGTTTATTGATGGAATTACCTTGATCGCTATAAGTAATTTTATGGAACAAAAAGCAGAAAGTGAGACTCTGCCTGAGAAGTTGCCAAATTATTCAGAAAATGAATGGACAGCAGCTTTTAAAGATCGTGATTATAAAAAACAAGCTCCGTCATACATTTATAAAGGAGAATTTGATTTAAAGAGCAATTCGGCTTCTAACACGGTGAGCTTCTTTTATAAAAAAATAGGAGTTGAAACCGTGGTTTTTATAAATGGAAAGAAAGTAGAATCAAGTAAAGAAGATTCTCAAAAATATGTTTTGAATGCATCTATTTTGAAAGAAGGAAAAAATACGATTCACATTGCAGCAACGCCATTACAGAAAGTAAAAGACTGGGATGTTATGAATACAGATCCAGGAATTATTCAAGTAATAACACCAGCAGAATCTTGGAAAAGAAAGCTTTTTAATGGTTATGCGCAAATAATCATCCAGAAAGATGAGAATGCAAAAGAGGTAGTTTTATCTGCTTCTGCGAAAGGGTTACGCATAGGAACTTTAGTTGTAAAATAGTTTTAAGTTTCAGGTTTCAAGTTATGCAACTGTGAGAAATATGCACGCAAAGTCGCTAAGACGCAAAGTCTCTTTTTAAAATAGTTATAAATGAATTGCGTCCAGCTTTAGCTGGATGTGAAATGATTGGAATGTTATCAGGGCTTTAGCCAAACAGTTCTTGGTTTGGCTAAAGCCTTTTCTATGCTTGTTTCTTTTAAACCTCCAGCTAAAGCTGGAGGCAATTCAAAAAGAGTTTTGCGTCTTAGCGACTTTGCGAGCATTTGTTTCTCTCAAAATAAAAACCTTGCGTTCTTTGCGTAATTCTTTGCGTTCTTTGCGGTAAAAAAACGAACAAAAAATTAACAAAAGAATAATGTTTGATTTTCATAACTTTGCAAAATGAATAATCAGACAGAAACTCAGAATTGCGATTTTACTTCAGATTTAAAAATGAAGGGATTTAAAGTGTATCCTATAAATGGGGATTTTAGTAAGGTTCCCGTTTATAGCCGAAGAGACTTTTATAAAATCTGCATCAACACCAGTAAAAGCATCATTCAATACGCTGACCGAGGAATCGAAACCGACGGAACGATTTTGTTTTTCGGTAATCCGATTATTCCGTATTCTTGGGAAACTATTTCTGAGGGATATGAAGGTTATGCCTGCGTTTTTACTGAGGAATTTTTTAAAACAAAAGACCGTTCCGAGACCCTTCAGGAATCGCCTTTGTTTAAAATAGGAGGAACACCGATCTTTACTTTAACGCCTGAGCAAAAAGTATTTATCGATTCGTTATTCCAAAAAATGATCGAAGAATACGAAACCGATTATGCTTTCAAAGACGATTTAATGCGCAGTTATGTCAATTTGATTATTCACGAATCCATGAAAATGCAGCCTTCGGAGAACTTCTTTAAACATAAAAATGCTTCTTCGAGAATTACGTCTTTGTTTTTAGAATTGCTTGAAAGACAATTTCCAATAGAAACCAAAGATCAGCCGCTGGCTTTAAAAACGCCTCAGGATTATGCGCAAAGCCTTTCTGTGCATGTGAATCATTTAAATCGTTCTGTAAAAGAAGTTACAGGAAAACCAACTACGGCACATATTACAGAAAGAGTGGTTAACGAAGCAAAAGCTTTGCTCCAGCACACAGATTGGAGTATTTCTGATATTGGCTATTCGCTTGGATTTGAATATCCAAGTTATTTCAATAATTATTTTAAAAGACTTACAGGAACGGTTCCAAAATCGCTTCGAATGTAAATTGTTTCAATTTCTTAATTTTTTGTTTGAATATTGTTATTTCGACATTGCACTATTGTACTACATTTGCCTTGAAATAAACAACGAATCTTTGTATCAGTTTTTTTAATGACTAAATAACACTTCACAAAAGCATGCTCCGCTTTGCATTTAGTTTTAAATTTTGATAATAGAAAAAATATAAAATTTTTAAAGTATTAATTAAAATCAATAATCTCCTTCTATAAGAGATTCGATGTACTGATTATTTCATTCAAATAAGCTTATAAGAATTTTTAAATTAATTATTAACCAAAAAAAATCGAAATTATGTCGACACAATTCACTGCCGTAACCGAAGAAGGTAAAATTCCAAATACTTATATGACAGGCGAAGTGTCATATAAGAAGCAGACAAGCGAAATTCACCCAGAAAACACAGTTATAAAAGATGTTTCTTTTGAGCCTGGTGCAAGAAGCAATTGGCGTATTAATGCAAGTCTGCAATTGATTATTGTAACCAATGGAGCTGGGTATTACCAAGAAAGAGGCGGACAAATTAATCTTATCGAAAAAGGAAAAGTAATCACAGTTTTACCTGGAATAGAGCACTGGTACGGAGCAACACCAACGACTAAATATTCTCATATTACTATTGTCACAGAGGTAGATAAAGGTCATGGAACTTGGCTGGATAGCGTTAGCGATGAAGAATATTATTCTTTTGAAAGATGCTAAGGTTCTAAGATCCTGAGATTCTAAGTTTTTTTTACGCAGATTTTACTGATTTATAACAGATTATATTTTTTGGTTAGATTAAAATAATCGAAATTTATATAACTAATTGTAAATCAGTACAAGTCAGCTGGATCTCTATTGCAATTTTTCAACGGTCTACAACTTGAAACTTGAAACTTGAAACTTGAAACATGAAACATGAAACATGAAACATGAAACAAAAAAACTATAAACAACAATAAAATTATGGAAACAAAAAACATTAAAGCCTTTGGTACCGAAGCTGCCGAAGCACCATTAAAAACTTTAGATATTAAAAGAAGAGCTGTACAGGCGCATGACGTAGAAATCGAAATTTTATATTGCGGAATCTGCCATTCCGATTTGCACTCAGCTAGAAATGAGTGGCATGGTACAATGTATCCAATTGTTCCTGGACACGAAATTGTAGGTAGAGTGGTAAAAGTTGGCGATCACGTAAAAAACTTTAAAGTTGGTCAATTAGCAGGAGTAGGCTGTATGGTTGATTCTTGTAGAGAATGTGATCATTGCAAAAATGATTTAGAGCAATATTGTGATGAAGGAAGCATTCTAACATTCAATTCACCAGACAAACATTTAGGCGGACATACTTTTGGAGGTTATTCTCAAAGTATTGTTGTTGATGAAAATTATGTATTGCACATTTCAGATAAATTGGATCTTGCTGGAGTTGCGCCTTTATTATGCGCAGGAATTACAACTTATTCTCCGTTAAAACATTGGAAAGTTGGACCTGGTCAAAAAGTGGGTATTGTCGGAATTGGAGGTTTAGGACATATGGGAATCAAATTAGCGAAAGCTATGGGAGCTCATGTAGTTGTTTTAACCACTTCTTTATCTAAAGTCGAAGATGCAAAACGTTTGGGTGCAGATGAGGTTATTTTGTCTACAGATCCTGAACAAATGGCAAAACATGCTAAAAGCTTAAACTTTATTTTAGATTGCGTTTCAGCAGAACACAGTATCGATTCTTACTTAAATTTATTAAAAGTAGACGGAACTTTAACGCTAGTTGGCGCGCCAATGGATCCGCTTCCTGTAACTTCTTTCAGCCTTATTTTAGGAAGAAGAAGCTTCGCTGGTTCTGCCATTGGAGGAATCGCAGAAACTCAAGAAATGCTTGATTTCTGTGCAGAGCATAACATTACAGCAGACGTAGAAGTAATTGGCGTAAATGATGTAAATGACGCTTACGAAAGATTATTAAAAGGAGATATCAAATATCGTTTTGTGATTGATATGGCTTCTTTGAAATAAGGTTCAAAGCGACAAAGGTTCAGAGTGGCAAAGGTTTCTAATCTTTGTGCTGAAAAGGGGTAGAGAGGAAAAACCTTTGTGCCTGTGTCCCTCTGAACCTTTGCACCTAAAAAAGAAAAAAATGAAAACACGTAAACTAGGAAATAGCAGCTTAGAAGTCTCAGCTTTGGGACTTGGCTGCATGGGAATGAGTTTTGGTTATGGACCAGCTCATGATAAAAAGGAAATGATAAGTCTGCTTCGCTCGGCTTATGAAAAAGGAATTACTTTTTTTGATACGGCAGAATGTTATGGACCATTTTTGAATGAAGAGCTTTTAGGAGAGGCTTTAGCGCCTTTTAGAGATAAAGTTGTCATTGCAACAAAATTCGGTTTTCTGGAAGGCGATTCTAAAAAAGGGTTAGATAGCCGTCCAGAATGGATTAGAAAAAGCGTTGAAGGTTCGCTAAAAAGATTAAATACAGATGTTATCGATTTGTATTATCAGCATCGCGTAGATCCGAATGTGCCAATGGAAGATGTTGCAGGAACTATAAAAGATTTGATTCAGGAAGGAAAAGTAAAACATTTTGGACTTTCAGAAGCTGGAGTAGAAAGCATTCGTCGTGCACACGCGGTTCAGCCTGTTACAGCGTTGCAAAGCGAATATTCGCTTTGGTGGAGAACTCCAGAAGAAGAAATTTTTCCGGTTTTAGAAGAATTAGGAATTGGTTTCGTGCCTTTTAGTCCGTTAGGACGAGGTTTTTTAACCGCTAAAATTGATGAAAACACACAGTTTGACAGCACTGATTTTAGAAATACATTACCGCGTTTCACACCAGAAGCCCGAAAAGTAAATCAAGCTTTGGTAGATTTATTATCTAAAATTGCTGTCGAAAAAGGAGCAACAAACGCACAAATTGCTCTTGCTTGGATTTTGGCCCAAAAACCTTGGATTGCCCCAATTCCAGGAACTACAAAATTACATCGTTTAGAAGAAAACTTAGGCGCAGTAGACTTGGAACTTTCAGCACAAGATCTTGCAAAAATCAATGAAGCGGCTTCAAAAATAACAATTGAAGGCTCAAGATACCCAGAGCATCTTCAGAAGATAGCGGGAAAATAAGTTCCTAAGATGCTGAGACACTAAGACTCTAAGTAACTAAGATAAAACTCAGAACCTTAGCAGCTTAGAACCTTAGCATCTAAAAAAGAAACCCCCTCAAGCAATTCAACTCTTGAGGGGGTTTTTAGCAAAGATTTGAGGTTCTTAGACTCAATAGCTTAGAATCTCAGAACCTTAGAATCTTAGCGTCTTAATTCATTTACTTTTTATCTAGGTTTTGTTTCAGCAATTTAGCGTGTTCCAAATGTGCTGTTAAACCTGCAATATTGTTAGATGCCCAAGTTTTTACATCCTCGTCAACGGCATCTTTTGTTGCATCTTGAAGTTTTTTGATCGCTTTTTCGTGACCGTCAATCATCATATCGGCGAATTTTTTATCAAAATCAACTCCCGATTTTTCGTTTAATTTATTGTATTCTTCTTGTCCTTCTTCAGTTAAAGAGGTTGGAAGAGTAAAGTTTTTTGCTTTTGCTAAAGCACTTACTTCAGAAGCCGATTTGGTGTGTTCATCAACAAGCATTTTACCAAATTTTTTCACTTCTGGGTTAGTACTTTTTGTTTGTGCCAGTTTGCCAATTTCGATTTCAGCTAAATTAATTTCGGCTTGATCTACTAAAAATTCGGAGTCATCTTCTTTACTGTCAATAGAATCGAATTTTGCTTCGTTTGCATCTTCAGCAACTTCTTTTGGATCCTCCTGTTTGGTTTCGTTTTTACAAGATTGAAGGAATATGATAATAAGTCCTGCTCCTAAAATGGCTTTCCCGGCTAATAATAACTTTTTCATGATTTTAATAGTTTAAATGTTATAATGTAAAATTATGGAGTAGATACAGGAATGTCTTACAGGATTTTTAGAGATTGTTATAGGATTAAGATGTGCAAAAATCATGTTTCTCATATTAGAAAATTGATTTATTAAAATATTATATATTTTAGCTTAAAAATTAACTATCAAAAAACTTTAAAAACTAATCTATGATTCGAAATTTATTCTTGTCAATATTTACTTTCTTATGTGTTGTAACATTTTCAAAACTAACGGCTCAGCAATTAACGTTTATTCCAAATAAAACAGATAAAGGACTAATCTTCGGGTCAATTACATTTCCAAAAGAAAAAGCACATTTTAATGAGTATTTTATACAGATTAGTTATAAAGCTGCGGATGAAAAAACTGCAAGAAAAAATTTTAAGGAAGTACATATTAGTCCAGCTCAAATTTTCAAAATGAAGCACAAGGGAGAGTTAGATAATGGGCTTACCTATCTTTTTGCAATTGAAAGACCTGAAGGAGAAAATGAAATAATTGGAATTCGACTTTTTTCTAATAGTGGTTTTGCAATACTTCAAAAAAATAGTGGATTGGGAGGTTTTTCAATTCCATTTAAAGTAAAGAAAGGTGAAATTTTATATATTGGAAATATATTATTTAATGAATATGCTGAAAAGGGTGAGGTGGCTGTAAGCTATCAAAATAACTTTGAAAAAGATTTGGCAGGTATAAAAAAAGCACAAAAATATGTCTATTGGGATGGAGCAAAAGAAGATCAATCAATAAAAATCTCTTATAAAAAAGAAGATTAATATTTTTTAAATTTAAAATAATTAAAATCCTAACTCTAAAAGAGTTGGGATTTTTTTTTGCTAACATTTCAGATTTTACAGAAAATACAAATTTATATTTCTCCTTTCATAATTCCCATCCCACAAATATGAAATTTGAGACCAAAATTCTATAACATAAAATATTGAGTTAATGATGAATTTTGACATAACAGATTTCGACATATGAAATGTCAAAATGTTAACCCTATAAAATTTAAAGTCATGCCAGATCCAAGAATTAAAAATGAAAAGCAGTATGAAGCATTGGTGAAAAAAGGATACAGCAAAGAAAAATCGGCTCGTATTGCCAACACGCCAGATGCAGGAAAAAAAGGCGGAGAAGCGAAGCCTTATGACGAATGGACAAAAGACGAACTTTTAAAACAAGCGAGTAGAGTAGGCATAAAAGGAAGATCTTATATGAACAAAAAAGATTTAATCTACTCTTTAAGAAATAACTAAAGTTTAAGTCAGAACTATTTGTGCGATAAAAATTTGAATATCATGAATGCTGCGAGAAAAGAACTTTTAATGGATCAATTGATAAAAGCGCCACATCTAGTAATTGAAAAACTGGATTTGGAATATATCAATGATCATCAATTAACAATCGTACGTTGCCGCGAGGGAGAAAATTTCGTTTATAAAAAGAACGGAAAAAATGTAAAAAGCAAACATGAAATTAAACGCATTAATAGTCTGGTTCTTCCGCCAGCTTGGGAAAATGTTCGTATCACAGATGTTACAAACGGACACTTGCAAGCCGTAGGAACAGATGATAAAAATAGAAAACAATATCGATATCATCCAAAATGGAATTTGATTCGCAATCAGACCAAGTTTTATAAAATTGCTGAATTTGGATCTAAGCTTCCCGCCATTAGAAAACAAGTTGATCTTGATTTGGAGAAGAAGGAATGGTCTAAGGAAAAAGTAACTGCTTTGGTAATTCGATTAATGGAAGAAACGCATATTAGAATCGGAAATGAGAAATATGCCAAAGACAATAAATCGTACGGACTTTCGACTTTAAGAAAACGCCACATCAACATCAATAGAAATTCGCTTCGATTTGAGTTTGTGGGCAAAAAAGGAAAACAGCATACCATTACGACCCGAAATAAACAATTGATAAAATTGGTAAGCCGATGCGAAGAAATTCCGGGTTGGGAAGTTTTTAAATATTATGATAAAAACGGTGAGAAAAAAGTACTGGACAGTCATATGGTCAATGAATATCTGCATAATATTTCGGGAGAATATTTCAGCGCGAAAGATTTTAGAACCTGGGCAGCATCGATTATTTTCTTCGAAAGTTTAATGGAAATAGGAGTGACTTCAGATGAAAAAGAAATGAAACAGAATATCATAACTGCTTTTGATCTGACAGCCGAAGCGCTCGGAAACACCAGAAAAGTATGCAAAGATTATTACGTTCATCCGCTTTTAATTTCGACTTATGAAGATGGTTCTATTCAGGAGTATTTTGATAAGGCAAAAAATAGCCGAAGCACTAAAAAGTATTTTACAAAATCAGAAATCGCATTCTCTGAATTGATTCAGAATTATGAGGTCAATTTAGAAGCATCTTGTCAATAAAAAGAGTTTGAGCATCTCTCCAAAAGCTTAAAAAAGTTTGAAATACAAACAAAATCATTATTAACTAAAAAACTATTATTATGTTACGTTGGACAGTCACTTTTATTATTCTAGCCATAGTGGCGGGAATATTTGGTTTCGGTGGTATTGCCGCTGGAGCTGCTAGTATAGCTAAAATTTTATTCTTTATATTTTTAGTTCTTTTCGTTATTTCTTTAATAAGCGGAAGATCGAGAGTATAAGAAGAATAGATATAGAACAGATTAAAACGGCACATTCATTTGGAATGTGTCGTTTCTGGTTTTAATAATTCAAAATGGGGATTTCTGTTAAGAATTATTATGGATTAAATAGTTAAATTTTAAACTCAAAAAAATCGTCTCGTTGTTTAACGGGACGGTTTTTTATTTTTTTAAGAAATTAGAATCGGCGAGGATCATCTTCGGGATATTCATCGTCATCATCTTCTTCTTGGACATCATCTTCAATGTAATCAGTATCATCGTCTTCAATGTCTTCTTCGATATATTCATCTTCATCTTCATCTTCATCTTCATCTTCATCTTCATCATCCTGATCATCAATGTCTTCTAAAACGTCTTCGGTTTCATTGAAATCAAATTCATCTTCTTTTAAATCTGACGGATTGTCGAATTCGTCATTTTCATCTTCCAAATCAACTTCGTAAATATCATCAGTATTGTCTTCTAAATCTCTGCCCTTATGAAAATCGTCATTTAAATCGTCCAAATCATCATCGGCAAAATCTTCCTGATCTGGATTAGGTCGGTTCGGATTGTAGCCATTTCTTACTGTGTATCCGCGTTCCGCAATTTCACGATTATCGGTGTCCGATTTTTTAAGATCATTTTTTAGATCTTCTGCTAGATTTCGGTCATCTGAGAAATGTTCTCTAAAATCTTTATTCGTGCTGTTGTTTTTATCTGTAGTATTCATGATAGCTGTTTTTTATGATTATATATACAAAGCTAGCATGAAGCTGATAGAATCTATTATAAAATTATAAAGCGTAATTCTATAATTAACAGGTGTTTATGGTAGGGTCTTAATTTGAAATCATATAACCCGCCTCATAGACGAGGAGTATTTATTATTCTATTAATTGAAAAAAAATAACCACAAAGAACAAAAGATAAATTTCTTTGCATTCTTTGCGGTTAAAAAAACTTTCTATTAGAAAATACTACAATTTCAGGCTTCCTTCAATTCCGTCATCCATTGTTTTTCCTGTGATCAAAGCAGCTGTCATCTTTGCGATGGCAACCATTTTTCCGTTTTTGTTGTTCCAATAGTAGCCATCTTCTGGAACAAATTTTATAACACTCAGATTCGGATCATCTATACCGCCTGGCATCCATATTTTTACAGTAGGATTCCATAATTTTTCAATAGTTTCTCTATCGTACGAAATACTGGCTGTGCCGTGAAGGGTTAGAAACTTATCATGCGGTTCAGAAAAGAATATTTCTACCATTGGGTTTAATGTAATTTCTGCATTCTGTCCGCTATTTCTATCCGATAAAAACCATAGATTTCCCAAATCATCAATTTTCTGAACAGACATTGGCCTAGATTGAATTCTGTATTCGTTATATGTACAAAACATGCATGTTTTAATATGTGCAGCAAGATCCTTTATTTTATCTACTGCAAAATCGTCTGTAAGGTCTTTATGATCGCCCATAACTTTATATTTTAAATTTGTAATTCTTTGACAAACAGCATCTAATTTGCTTGAAATTAGATAAAAGTAAAGTTGGCGCTTTTTGTGCTTTTCTAGATTATATAATTAAACTTATAAATTATGAGATTTCTATTTGTTTTGTAACAAACTCGGGCGTTCCTGCCTCTTGTTACATAAAATTACATTATATTTGGAATATTAAAATTCTCAGCCGATAAATACCATGACAGATTTCACTATATTCTATACCGATGACGACGAAGATGATTTATGTATTTTTGCTGATGCAGTAGAATCTATACCTCACAATATCAATCTGCAGACCTATTCTGGAAGCCAAAATTTTTTGAATGCGCTTTCAGATTCATCTGTTATACCTTCTGTAATTTTCTTGGATTTAAATATGCCTGGCAAAAATGGCTTTGATGTTTTGCAAGAACTTCGAAATTCTGATGATAAAAAAGATATTCCTGTTGTGATTTATTCCACATCTAGTGAACCTGGAAATATAGAGAGATGCCTTAGTCTTGGGGCAAATTGCTTTATTACCAAACCGGTTTTGATGAGCGATATAATAAAAGCAATAGAGCACGCTATGAAAATTGACTGGGATAAATTTATTCCTACGAGATCAAATTTTGTGTTTAAATATTGATTTTAAGATAAATCGGGAATATAGATATTAAAAATAGAGCCTTTTCCTTTTTCGCTTGAAACTGTTATAAAGCCTTTGTGGTTTTCTACGATTTTTTTGACAATCGCAAGACCAATTCCTGTTCCTTTATATTCGGTTTCGGTATTTAGGCGCTGAAAAACTTCAAATATTTTTTCTTTATAAGCAAGGTCAAAACCAATTCCGTTATCTGAAACTTGCAGATGATGGTAAATTTTGTCTTTAAATTCAGCATTTGGAAGCGATTTTCCATCAACTGCTGTAACGGTTATTATTACTTTTGGAGGAACACTAGGGCGCGAAAACTTTAAAGCATTTTCTATCAAATTATGAAGCAGCTGTCTAAACTGAAACTGTATAAGAGTAGCCTCTCCCAAATCATCATATTCTACAATGGCATTTTTTTCTTCAATGCGATCAGAAAAATCACTTAAAACCTCTTCTGCAATTTCATTTATATTAACCTTTGTAAAGACGCGGTCGGCAGAATTAGCGCGCGAATAGGTGAGTAGATCCTGAATAAGATTTTGCATTTTTTTTGCCGAATACTCAATTCGAGCCAAATAAGTTTTGGCATTTGCCGAAATATTTCTCTCATCCAACTCGGATAATCTGCTGGCGAATGTCTGGATTTTTCGGAGTGGTTCCTGAAGGTCATGGCTAGAAATATAAGCAAACGACTGCAGTTCAATGTTCATGTTGACCAAATCTCTATTTTTGAGTTCCAGCTGAGTGGTACGTTCAATAATTTGTTCTTCCAGCTGATTGGTAAAGTTCTTTTGCTCTTCTATATCTGTACTTGTGCCAACCCACATTTGCACCTTTCCAGATTCGTCCAATTGCGCAATGGCTCGGCTTAACTGCCATCTGTATTCGCCATCATAACGTTTAAAACGATGAATAAAAAGAAAATCATGACCCGTTTTTACCGCTTCCATCCAGAGTTTTACATTTTCTTCTCGATCATCAGGATGAACAATTTGCAGCCATCCGTTTTTCTCAATTTCTTCTCTCGAATATCCAGAATAATTATAGAAAGTTTCATTGAAGTAATTGAGATTTCCCAAGGTGTCACTTGTCCAAATTAACTGTGGAATTGAGTCGGCCAGAATCCTAAATTTTCTTTCGCTTTTTTGCATTACCTGCTGGCTTTCTTTTTCGGTAGTGATATCCATTACTGTACCGACCATTTTTGATGGTTGTTTATTTTCATCAAAAAATATTTTGCCATGCACTTTGATCCAGCTTATAGTTTGACTCGTTTTTTGAATACGGGCTTCATATTTGTAAATGCTGGTTTTTAATGCTTTTTTGAAAGCCTCGAGCACAATAGGTTCGTCTTCTGGAATAATCCTGCTTCGAATGTCCTGATGTATTATTTTGGCATCTTTTTCAAATCCGAAAATATCTAGAATGTTATCGCTATAAATCAATTTTTTGGTTTGCAGATTTAAATCCCAAGTTGCAATCTCTCCAATTGCGGCGGCAAGACGGGCTCTTTCTTCTGCCGTTTCCACTTTTTTTCGGGCTTTGACTTTAGAAGTAACATCATAAACCGAACACATTACACCAGATGCTTTTCCGTTTTTTTCATACAGCGTTGTATACTCGTAATCCAAATAGAATTTTTTTAGCTTTCCTTTTATATCAACATAAGCCACGCCTTCATTCTCACGGATGGTTTTTCCATTAGCTAGAACATCATGCAGTAATTCAGGATATTTTTGATCTTTTAATTCAGGGAAAACCTCAAGCAGTGGCATGCCAATACAGTCTTTTTCTTCCTTTTGCCAGATTTTATGCATCATGGTTTTATTGGCCATTTCAATGATAAAATCGTGTCCTCTAAAGATTGCCATTGCAATAGGCGAATCCATTACAATGTCTCGAAATGCTTTTTCGCTTTCTGCCAGAAAATGTCTTGCTTTTACCTCTTCAGTTACTTCGTAAGAAACGACCGTAACACCTTCAATAGTATCATTTTCATCTTTCAAAGGATAAAAAACAAGATTAAAATAACCTAATTCTTCTTTATTGTAGCGATTTAAAGTTACTGGAAGTTCATCGGTGAAATAAGCAGTTCCGGTTTCAAAAACATTTTGCAATAGTGGGAACACTTTTTCTTTTGCCTCAGGAACCGAATCAAAAATAGGTTTGTGCAGAATATCTTTTTCTTCTTTGTCAATAATATGAAGATAGGTTGAATTGACCATTTCAGCGATCAGATCTGGGCCTTTTAAAACACAGATTCCAAGCGGAAGCTGTTTTACCGTATTTCTAAAGCGTTTTTCGCTTTCTTCCAGTTTTTTTCGAGTGAGCACTTGCGCTGTTGTTTCATTGCAGATAACCAGAACACCAGCTGTTTTTCCATTTTCGTCATTCACAGGGCTATAGCTGAAAGTCCAGTAAACATCTTCCATTTTACCATTTCTATAAATCGGCAGCAATTGGTCTTCATGCCACGTGGCTTCTCCTTTTATTAGCACTTGGTTAATCAAAGGCTCAATAAAATTCCAGATTTCAGGCCAAGAGATAGCACCTTTTTCGCCTAGAATCGACGGATGTTTGCCATTATTTCCTAAACTCGGGCGATAAGCATCATTATAAAAGCAAATATGATCTGATCCCCAAAACAGAAACATGGGAAATTTAGAGTTTAATAGAATACCTAAAGTCGTGCGGAGACTTTGAGGCCAAGATTCTACTGGACCTACTGCCGTTTTGCTCCAATCTTTAGCACGAGTAAGTTCTCCCATTTCACCTCCGTTGGCCAGAAAATCATAGCTTTTGTTCATTAATAGTTTGCTTTTTGTTTAATTTCTAACAGCCTTATATTCAGGTTGTACTCGGTGTTTTGAATTAACCTCTGTTAAAATTAATAAAAAATAAAATCTCTTTTAAAGCCGTTTTTTGAATGAGGCAAGATTAAAATCTATTGAGTTAATTTTATCTTGTTTCTATGCGGAAATTTGATAAACCGATAAACTGAAAAGATATGAAACGAGAAGATTCAAAACATGAAACCGATAATATAAAGAGATATCAGGAAGAAGGATATACGGCAAATTACATATTCGAAAACGATCGTTTAGTAGATTCAGAAACCAAAGAGGTTTATAATCCTGAAGATGTATTTATTGTCGCACATCATCGATATGAAGGAATGAGCGATCCCGATGATATGTCTATTTTGTATGTCATTGAAACAAAAGATAAAAGAAAAGGAACCCATTTATTAGGATATGGCCCTATGGCCGATTTGGAAGAAGCAGAATTCTTTAAAGATATTCCGAAAGCCAATTATGCTAAAAATGCTGACATAAACGAATTGACTTAAAAGAATAAAAATAGATTAGTATTTTTATTTTGCTGATGAGCAGTTGTTTCAAATTTATTTGAGGCAGCTGCTTTTTTTTTAAGCTTCTAAGATGCTAAGCTGCTGAGGTTCTAAGTTTTTTTCCTGATTGTTTTTTTTAAAGATTCTAAGCTGCTGAGTTTCTGAGATGCTAAGTTTTTTTTTGACTTTTTTTTTGAAGTATGCGAAACTTAGAACCTCAGAACCTTAAAATAATAATTATGAAATATCTTCCAAAAATTGTATAAATAGTTGAGGGTTAATATAAACGAAATTTGAGTTATAGAAAATGAAGTAAAACTACAATTAGTTTTTGTTCGTAAATAAGTACTAACCGTTTTATAAAACCAAATCCTATTATGAAAAAACTTTACATAAACAATGGAAGCTTTGATGCTGTTTTTAATAATTTGAAAGATAGTTTTGGTGGAAACTTAAAAGTTACTGCCAATGAATATAAATTGGCAATTAAATCAAAATGGGCAACAGGAAACATTTCTGGAGTTCGTTTTGAAAAAGAAATGACCTATCTCAATTTTAATCTGACTTTCAATCAAGATGTAAATCTAAGTATCGAATCTAATCCTTTTGCACCAGTGTTTTTTGCATATTGCGAAAAAGGAAATGTATTGCACAGTTTTGGATCTAACGGTGCCATTAAACGCTTAAAAATGCAACAGTCTGGTATTATGAGCAATTCCTCGTCTATAAATAGTGTGCTGTATTTTGAAAGCCACAAACAGATTCAGTTTTCATTGATCGGAATGCCAACCAATAGAAAAGCAAAAGAAGCCGATGTTGATTTTGCCGCTCAAGTTAGAAAAAGGTTTACGAGCGAATCGGGAAATTATATTTATATCGGAGCTGAGAATTTAAAAATAGGAGAGAAGTTTCGGGAACTTAAAGCAATTCAAAAGCGAGGAACGGTTCGTTATCTGTTGATGAAAAACATTTTGAGAGAAATTTTGGAGCTAGAGGTTGCACAGCATAGTTACAATTACTTAACTCCGTTTGTTCCAATTTTAAATTTTGCTATTAAACAGCTGGATGAAATCAAAAAACTTTCAGAAATCAAATTGGGAGCTGTTATGGCGCCAGTTTTATTCTTTAGAAAGAGTTTGCAATCCAGAGCTCTCAAAGAAAAGTTGCATTTAGAATTAAAACCTTATAATCAAAAATTAGCTAGCTAGTAAGCATATTATATTCTTCAATTTCAGAAAAAACAGCTTCTTCCAAGCTGTTTTTTTTTATTCTATTCTTTCTCAAAATAAAGAATAAAATAAACCATTATGAGATTTAAAATAAGCGAAATGCTATTGGTGATAATAATTGGCAGATCGTTTTTAAAAATGCCATAAACCACCCATACCGCAATTCCGAAAGTGAGTGTGCCAAACATTCTAAGCGAAATCTGTTTCACTTTTTTAGTTTTCCAAACCTTCAAAATCTGCGGAATTGTCGATATCGTAACACATGCCCCAGCAAAAAGTCCTATAATGTCTATAAAATTCATTTTTTTATTTTTTAAGGTTCTTAGGTGCTAAGGTAATCGCTGGTTTTATTGTTAGGCTCATTAAGTAGGTTGCAAAAAGAAAAGCTTAGCATCTTAGAAGCTTTTTTAACCCACCAATTCACCGCCATTGATGTGAATAAACTGTCCGGTAATATAACTGCTGTCTTCGCAGGCCAGAAATACATAAGCAGGCGCAACCTCAGAAGGCTGTCCGGCTCTTTCCATCGGATTATCTTTTCCGAAGTCAGATAATTTATCAAAACTCGCAACAATCAGAGGCGTCCAGATTGGTCCGGGAGCAACGCCATTCACACGTATTTTCCTTTTTGCCAGCATAGTCGAAAGCGAGCGCGTAAAACTTACAATTGCCCCTTTGGTACTTGCGTAATCTGCCAAATGCTCGCTTCCACGGAAAGCAGTGACAGAAGTTGTATTAATAATAGAATCGCCTTCTTTTAAGAAAGCAAGTGCTGCTTTAGTGATATAAAAGAAAGGATAAATATTGGTTTCAAAAGTTTTATGAAGCTGTGACGTTGTTATCTTTTCTATTTCGGTCTGCGGAAACTGGGTTGCAGCATTGTTTACTAAAACATCAAGACTTTTAAAAGTGGTATGGCATTTTTTGATAGCGTTTTTGCAAAACTTCTCATCTTTTAAATCACCGCTTATCAGGAGACATTGCTGACCTTCCTTTTCGATCATTGCTTTGGTTTCGAGCGCATCTTTATCTTCTTTTAAATAAACAATTGTAATATTGGCGCCTTCTCTTGCAAAATGTATTGCAACACTTCGGCCAATACCGCTGTCACCGCCTGTAATAAAAGCTGTTTTTCCAAATAGTTTGCCGCTTCCAACATAGTTTTCTCTTATAATTTCCGGCTCTGGATTCATTAAGTGTTCATTGCCTGGAAGATTTTGTTTCTGTTCGGGAAATGTCTGTTTCTTTTTCATAATCTACTTTTTTTAAGCTTTTAATCTCACTTAAAATTAGGCGATAACTGCAAGTATACTTGTCTTAAAAGACATTTTGTTTGCCTCAAAAAAATCAAAAGGAAAGATATTGTGTGAAAATACATCGATTAGTGAAAACAGTTAAAATAATAAGAAATTTCTAATAAGTTAACAATCATTGCGTATGTTTAAAATGTCAGCAAAAGATGGGAATTTTGTAACTATTTTCAATTTAGATAAAAAACCTGCTCGCTATTTTTTTTATACATTTGAGAATTTCCGCATAATTTTTAAGAGTTGCTTCGGTGATTCTATAAAAAAATAAGAAAATTTTTAAATTCACTTTAAATTCAAGAGTTTTGATTCACAACCGATTTAGCTCCAACACGGCATGGTATTAATTGTAGACGATATAAGGGCAAATATTATTGCCTTAAAGAAAACATTAGAGCTGCATAATATCGAGGTCGATAGTGCCGAATCTGGAGAAGAAGCTTTAAAAAAAATCCTAAAAACAGATTACTGTCTGATTATTATGGATGTTCAAATGCCAGGACTCGATGGTTTTGAAGTCGTCAAAATCCTTTCAGGAAATCAACGCACAAAAGATATTCCCGTAATTTTCCTTTCGGCAATTAATACCGAGAAAAAATACATTTTTAAAGGATACGAAACAGGGGCTGTAGAATACATTACAAAACCGGTAGACTCTGATTTGCTGATTCTGAAAGTTAAAACCTTCATTAAAATCTACGAACAGCAAAACGAATTGAAGGCAATGAAAGATCTGCTTTCTAAAGAGATCAAAATCAGAAAAGAGGCGCAGGACAATCTGGAAATCAAAATTGCTGAGAGAACGCGCGAACTGGTTCAGAAAAATGAAGAACTGGAACTCCGAAACCACGAATTGCAGCAGTTCTCCTGGGTGGTTTCCCACGATTTAAATGAGCCTATTAGAAAAATTCAAATCTTTATTAAAATTATAAAAGACCTTTACTTAAAAGCAGACGACAAAGCGATTGATTATGTCGACCGAACTATAAAATCGGCAGAAAGAATGCAGACTTTAATTACCGATCTTTTGGCGTATTCGAGACTTTCGGCGCAAGTTAAACCTGAAAAAACAGATTTAAATGTCGTTTTGCAAGAAGTGCTTGGAGATTTTGATTATCTGATAGAACGCAAAAATGCGGTAATAAAAACCAGCGAACTCCCTACGATTGACAGTATTCCGAGCCAGATGCGTCAGGTTTTTCAAAATTTGATCGGAAATGCTTTAAAGTTTTCTGGAAATGAAGAAAAAGCGGTGATTGAAATTAGTTCTGAAACTATTTTAGAAAAATCATTTGATAGTCCGACTTCACCAGAAGGAAAATTTTGCAGGATTACAGTAAAAGATAACGGAATTGGTTTTGATGAAATTTATCTTGACCGTATTTTTATTATCTTCCAAAGCTTAAATGACCGCCAAACCTACGAAGGAACGGGAATTGGATTGGCAATTGCTAAGAAAATTATAGAAAAGCATAACGGATTAATTACAGCAAAAAGTAAACAGGGAGAAGGTGCAAGTTTTATAATTGTGCTTCCTTTAAAATACGAATAAAATAACTTGGAAATATATGAATGGCAATTTTAAAAGAAACTTATTAATTAGTTCACTCGTCTCACTGCTTGTGCTTACGATTAGTTCTGTAGCTTCATTTATTAGTATCAAAAGCTTATTAAACAGCAACTTTTGGGTAAATCATACTCAGGATGTGATTTATAACCTGAATGAAGGTTCTTCGATTATTACAGAAGCGCAAACTAGCATGAGAGGATATCTGCTCACGGGAGATGAGCAGTTTGTAGAACGATTTAATGAGGCTGAAACCAAATCAAATAGTTATTTTGTGAAATTGGATGAGCTTACAGCAGATAATCCTTCACAGAGAAAATTATTAGAAGAATTAAGCGAAAAACGTTCTGGTTTCTTCAAATACTTAAATAATCAGATTGTAAAAAAACGTTTGAGCAAACAAGCGCTGGTTTTCGATTTGAATGAAGGAAGAAATATGATGAACGAAATGAGGGCGATCATCAAAAAGGTTGAAAATACAGAACAAAAACTTTTGGACGAACGTAATTCAAATTCAGAACGTTACGGAAGATATAGTTTGGCTTTAATTGCCATTGCTTTCTTTATAGCCTTTCTTATTTCTATTGTTTTCCTTATCAGAATTCTGAAAGATTACAACGAGAGGACTTTATTGCAGCAAGAATTAATCAAAAAGGATAAAGAAACAGCTGAAAGACTTCAAGTAATTAGCGGTATTGCCACACAAATTTCTAAAGGAAATTACGATGTTAAAATTGATGATAGAAAAGCCGATACGCTAGGAGCTCTTGGATCTTCTATTCATGAAATGAAAGATTCTTTAAAAAGTTCATTTGATTTATTATCTCAAAAAGAATGGCTCCAATCGGGTGTTGCGACTTTAAATGATAAAATGTTGGGAGAAAAAACCATTCAGAAGTTATCTAAAGATGTAATCGAGTTTTTGTGCCAATATACCAACAGCAGCGCTGGAGTTTTGTATGTTGTAGATGGTGAAGAATTAGCTGTTACGGGAGGTTATAGTTATATTCCGAGCAAAAATAGAGAAAGAATTAAAAAAGGCGAGGGGTTGATTGGGCAATCTATTGTTTCTGGAAAAATGTTGGAGCTAAAAACACTTTCTCCAGACGATATTCAGATTAATTATGCTTTGGGAGAAATAAAACCAACTCATATCGTGGCATTGCCATTGATGGATTTTAAGATTGAAGGAGCTGTGGAGCTGGCTAGCATATACGGATTTTCTATGCTGCAGCTTGAGTTCTTGAACATTGTAGCCAATAATATCGGAATTGCGATAAAAGCAACTCAAAACCGTAAAAGAGTAATGGAGCTTCTGGAAGAAACCAAATCTCAGGCAGAAGAATTACAGATTCAGCACAGCGAGTTGGAAGCGATAAATGCTGAATTGGAAGCGCAGACCGAAAAACTGCAGGCTTCTGAAGAAGAGCTTCGCGTACAGCAGGAAGAATTGGAACAAACCAACGAAGAATTGTCTGAAAGAAGCGTTTTATTAGAAGAAAAAAATACCGAAATCCAAAAGAAATCAGAAGCTTTGGAGTTGACAACTCGTTATAAATCGGAGTTTTTGGCCAATATGTCGCACGAGCTGAGAACACCGCTGAATTCGATTTTATTATTGAGCCGTTTGCTATCTGAAAATAACAATAAAACGATGAACAATGAAGAGATTGAATTTGCAAAAGTGATTCAAAGTTCGGGAAATAGTTTATTGGGCTTAATTGATGAGATTCTGGATCTTTCTAAAATCGAAGCGGGTAAAATGGATCTGGAATTCTTGGATGTTTCGACTAAAGAAATTACAGATAACCTTTACAATCTTTTTTATCTAGTTGCAAAAGAAAAGGGAATTAATTTTGAAATTATTGCCAAAGAAGCGCCAATTGTTATTAAAACAGACAAAATGCGTCTGGAGCAGATTTTGAAAAACTTGATTTCGAATGCGATTAAATTTACTGAAAAAGGAACCGTTTCTCTTGAAATTAAAGTTGATACAGACGATGATAAAATAATCTGTTTTATTGTAAAAGATACCGGAATCGGAATTCCGTTAGAAAAACAGCCATTAATTTTTGAAGCATTCCAACAAGCCGATGGTTCAACAAAACGCAAATATGGAGGAACAGGTTTAGGATTATCTATTAGCCGTGAGCTGGCTAAATTATTGAGAGGAGAAATTATTCTGCACAGTAAAGTTAACGAAGGAAGTACTTTTACATTGTGCCTTCCTGTGTTAGGATTTGCGATCAATAAAATTTCAGTGAATAAAATTCCGCATGCAGAAGAAATCGAAGTAACAACTGAAAGCGATGAGGAAAAACCAAAATACATCAGTGAAGTTATTCCCGAAGAAATTGAAGATGACAGAGACTCAATTGCAGAAGGCGATAAAGTCATTTTGATTGTAGAAGACGATATCAATTTTGCAAAATCACTATTGGCTTTCACTCAGAAAAAAGGATACAAAGGAGTAGTGGCGGTGCGAGGAGATTATGCCTTAAACTTTGCATTAATTTATAGACCTATCGGAATCTTATTGGATATCGAATTGCCTATCAAAAGCGGCTGGCAGGTTCTAGAAGAATTAAAAAATCATTCTCATACCAAACATATTTCGGTACATATCATGTCTTCGCACAAACTGAAACAGGAAAGTCTGTTAAAAGGAGCGGTAGATTTCTTAGACAAACCAGTTGCTTTTGATAGAATTCCAGACGTTTTCAAGCGTATTGAACACATTATAAACAAAGAATCGCAAAAGGTTTTAATTATTGAAGATAACCCGAAACATGCAAAAGCGCTGGCGTATTTCTTAGAAACTTATAATATTAATTCTGAAATAAAAAGTGAAGTTTCGGCAGGTTTATCGGCTTTAGGAAAACAAGAAGTTGATTGCGTAATTCTCGATATGGGAATTCCAGACAAACAGGCTTACGAAATTCTAGATGGAGTTAAGAAAAGTCCAGGTTTAGAAAATCTTCCGGTAATTGTGTTTACAGGAAAAAGCCTTTCTATAAAAGAAGAACTGAAAATTAAGAAATATGCCGATTCTATTATTGTAAAAACGGCACATTCGTACCAAAGAATGCTAGATGAGGTTTCACTTTTCCTTCATTTGGTAGAAAATAAGAAAGAAGGCAATAACGCAAAAGAAAGCAGTAAAAAACTGAATTCTTTAAACAATATTTTATTTGAGAAAAAGGTATTAATTGTTGATGATGATGTGCGAAACATCTATTCGCTTTCTAAAGCGTTAGAAGCATTTAAAATGAATGTGATTACGGCTTTTGATGGAAAAGAGGCAATTAAGATTCTCAACGAAAATCCAGATACAGATGTTGTGCTTTTAGATATGATGATGCCGAATATGGACGGTTACGAAACAGCCGAAAAAATAAGGAGCAATCCTAAATTTCTTAACTTAGCCGTAATCGCTGTAACGGCAAAAGCTATGACTGGCGATAGAGAAAAATGCATTAAAGCGGGAGCTTCAGATTATATTACAAAACCGGTCGATGTCGATCAATTGTTATCGCTGCTTCGAGTTTGGTTATACGATAAAATCTAATCTTAAAAAATCTGTACATGGAAAAGAAAAAAGTATTGATTGTAGATGACGATTCTAGAAATATTTTTGCTTTAGTAAATACTTTAAAAGCAAAATCTTTTGACTGTTTGTCTTGTTTAAGTGCCGAAGAAGCCCTAAAAATATTGGCAAAAGATAATTCGATTGATGCCGTTCTGATGGATATGATGATGCCCGAAATGGACGGTTATGAGGCGATTCCGCTTATTAAAGCCATTCCGTTGCAAGAGAATACTTTTGTAGTTGCCGTAACAGCGCAAGCTATGGCAGGAGATAAAGAAAAATGTTTACAAGCCGGGGCAGATGCCTATATCTCAAAACCTGTTGATGTGGATAAATTACTTCAGATCTTGAGAGAAATTTAAATGAATTATGATTGAAGATATTGAATTGGAAACTCTGATTAATGAAGTTTACGAATATTATGGTTTTGATTTTGGAAGTTATTCAAGAGCATCACTTAAAAGACGTGTAAGCAGGGTATTTACTTTGGATGGATTCAAGCATTTTCATGAGTTTTTGTCTAAAGTTCGAACCGATCCAGAATATTGCAAAAGAATGATTGACGAAATTACGGTTAACGTAACAGAAATGTTTCGTGATCCGTCTTTTTATCTAACCCTTCGAAAAAAAATTCTTCCTTTATTGGGAACCAAACCTTTTATCAGAATCTGGCATGCCGGCTGCTCTACAGGAGAAGAAGTGTATTCGATGGCCATTATGCTTAAAGAAGAAGGGTTGCTCCACAAATCATTATTGTATGCAACTGACATTAATGCGACGGTTTTGGAAACAGCCAAAAGCGGTATTTTTCCATTGCGAATGATAAAAGATTACGCAGATAATTACCGTGAAGCGGGCGGTCAGGAAGATTTCTCAGATTATTATATTGCCAATTACGGGTTTGCAAAGTTTAATGATAATCTATCTGAAAAAATGGTGTTTTCTCAGCACAATCTGGTTTCAGACACTTCCTTTAATGAGTTTGACCTCATTTTATGCCGCAACGTTTTAATTTATTTTGATAATAATCTGCAAAAAAGAGTAGTCAATCTATTTGATGACAGTCTGGCTGTTTTGGGCTTTTTGGCTCTCGGAACAAAAGAAACTATAAAATATTCTATATCTCAAACCAAATACAAACAATTTGATAAAGAGAAAATATGGAGAAAAATAAAAGAATAGCAAATTGTAAAGTAGTTATAATTGGAGGTTCGGCAGGAAGTTTACAGGCATTATTACAGATTTTGCCATTTATAGATAAAGCAATTTCTTTTGCAATTGTGATCGTCGTTCACAGAAAAAACTCAGACGAACAAACCTTGGAGGATTTAATTGCTTTAAAATCAAAAATAGAAGTCAAAGAAGTAGAAGATAAGGTAAAACTAAAACCAGGATTTATTTATATCGCCCCTTCTAATTATCATTTATTATTTGAAAAAAACGAAACCTTATCTTTAGATACTTCAGAAAAAATAAACTACAGCAGACCAAGCATTGATGTTTCTTTTGAGTCGGCTGCAGAAGTTTACAGCGAACATTTGGTAGGCATTTTACTTTCAGGCTCCAATTCAGATGGAACAGTTGGATTGAGGGCAATTCAGTCAGCTGGCGGAATAAGCGTAGTGCAGAATCCGCTTTCTGCAGATATGCCATTTATGCCCAATAATGCCATTTTGCATACAACGCCTGATTTTGTTTTAAGCACCGAAGAGATTTTGGAGTTTATAAAAGAAATAAATCAAGAAGCAGAGGTTGATTAGAAGTGTCACCCCTCTGGGGCTTTTCGGAGACGGATAAATTATTTGCTATAAATATTTAGCTTCTCCGAAGCTTTTTGTCAAGTAAAAAATCACAGGGGACGAAATATTTATAGCAAATTTTTCGGAAACATTTTTTATGAATCCATCCAACTATAATTAACATTTGGAGACATAGATTAAGCTATAATTAGTCCCAGAGGGACGAAATATTTATAGCAAAAAATTACACACATGATCAAGAGCTCCAGAGGAGCGAAATATAATTTTTTTGCATAAAAAAGAGATACTATTTCTCATCTTCAGGAAGAACCACTTTGTTAAGTTCTGCCTCTTTTTCAGCTCTTCTTTGGGCCGCTTTTCCTTTTCCGATTGGAATTCCCGCCGTAACATACAAAGATCTGTTGTACTGATTATTTGGCCCATCGCCTTTCATTACGGTAACAAGGCCATAGTAGTATTGAACCGTAATATTTAAACCATTTCCAACATTCATATGATAGCCGGCACCAAAAGCAAGTCCCGCATCTATGACATGAATTTGGTCTCTAATATTTTTCTTGTAAACTACATCGTCATCATTGATTTCATTTTTAAACTCATCAAATGCTTTAGCTAATAAACCAAATTGCGGCCCTGCTTTGAGATAGATGTTATTTTTGAATTGGTATTTAATTAAAATGGGAACATTAAAATATCGTATTTCACGATTTACATGTCCGCCGGCAAAAGTATTGTCCAGATTTTCATCATTTAAAGAATACACCGGAATATCCTTGGCTCCCATAGGCGATTTTACAATTACGCCAGTATTAATCATCCACGCTGGATTTTTTCTAGATCTCAGATCAAAATAAAAACCAAGATTAAAACCTGGGTTTAAAGCAGAAGATCCCATGTTGGAAATGGTAGAAAAATTTGCGCCACCTTCAAGACCAAATTCTAAAAACTCTGAATTGAGTTTGTCTCCAAATATTAAGGAAATCAAGACTTGGGATCGTGCTGAGGTAATGCAAAAGAATGTGATAAGGATTAGAAAACCTTTTTTCATACAATTTCTGAATTAAAGTCCAAAACGGTACTGAAGACTGCCCAGAACTTGTGTACGTGAGCCTAAGAAACCGCATTCTGCACGAAACATAAGATGTCTGCTGAATTGATATTGAGACCCAATAATAAAGTTCCACATATCTTTAGGTCTTTTTTGAAGCGAATATTGAACAGAAGAGTCTCCTACAGTACTTAGAGCTCCATCAAGAGTTGCTAAGAAAGTTCCCGCTCTATCTAAAGCGCGATCGGCAGTGTTATGTTTGGCAATGTTTACAGGATTTTTTTGTTCAGCAGGTGTTAAACCGTCCCACCAAGCATCTACTTTTGTCTGGTTTTCTGATACTTTTTGAAGACCGCTATCTACTTTAGCCTGTGCAGTAGATACGTCAATAAAATCAGATAAAGGTAAATCTCCATTAGTATCTCCAGAAATATGAACTCTAAAAGCTCCAACCCAAACTGCTATATTGGTGTCTGGCTTCTTGAATTTAAATGTTTTTCCTAATCTTGGACCAAAAATATAAGAGAATGCAGGTTTGTCCAGAGAACTAATATCGGTCCAAGCCATGTTCATATCGAGTGCAAACCAGCCACCTCCAATACCAATTGTTGGTGTCATACCTATACCAAAAGTTGTGGCATCAAAATTTGCTTTGGTGCTGAAATTAGCAATTTCAGACCAATTGTTATCGGCATCAGGAACCCAGATGCCAGCGTTTATTTTTGTTGCCGTTTTGGCTTTTCCAAAAATTCCATAAATATTTAAAAATGGAAGCAGCCATACATCGGGTCTAATAGTAAGTGCGCCAGCTTCAACCGTAGATTTATCAAATCGTACAATTTCATCTAAGTTATATTGCGGACCATGATTAAAACCAATATTTAAATCATTAATAACAATTTCAGATTCCTGCCAAAAATAATTGACAGAAACTCCAGCAGAATAAGGAAGCTTGTAGCCTTTCTGAGCTACTTTTTCTCCCCAGATTGGTAGAGCGTACGGGTATTTTTCGACTTTAAGACTGTCTTTTAATTCTTCATTTTTCTTTCCTACAATTTTGTCGGTATAAACCTGTCCGAAAATTTGCATGCTAAATAGTAATAAAAAGGCTGATATTAGTGTATTACATTTCATTGATTAGAGTGTTTTAATGTTAATTAATTAAACTGCGAAAAATAAATATGTACTAATGCTGTTGTGAGAATCTTTTTATCGGTATGCTAAATAGGCTTTATAATAATTAAAGATTAAGGCTTAATAATGTGTTAATTAGTGTTAAAGTTAACGAAATTTTCTTACCTCCAATAAAAAATGATAAGAAAATGATAAGAAAATGATAAAAGGAGTAAAAATAATTTCTGCATTATTTTTCGTGCTTTTATTTCTAGAATTATTGGAGCCAATTAAAAAAAAATAATTGTATTTTTACAGCTGTGAAATGGATAACAGTCATATTATCAATTTACCTAATGGCATTGTCTAATATGCCATGTGCTGATATGGAAGTAAATAGTGCTATGCATAAAATAGCTCAGTTTGCCTCAGAAGACAATCATTCGCATGATAAAGACAATGATTTATGCTCTCCATTTTGTGCCTGTAATTGTTGTGGCGCACAAGTTTTAAGTTACCATTCTGCTGTAAGTTTTGAATTTCCTAAGGCTTACAATCAAATTTCAGTTGCTTTACCAAGTTACAGTTCTGTTTTTATTTCCAATTTCTACGGAAGTATTTGGCAGCCCCCTCAAATAGCATAATGATTATGCCTGTTCGATAAAGATCGAAAACGGGCGAGAGAGTTGTGGACTTTCCACACGTTTACAGACAATTTAATTGTCTAATTTCTCACGTCATTATATATTCAAATGTTAGATAAAATTATTCAGTTTAGTATACGAAACAAATTCGTCATATTATTATTTACCCTTGCACTCATTGCTTGGGGAAGCTATTCGCTTAAAAAATTGCCGCTCGATGCCCTGCCAGATGTAACCAACAATCAGGTTCAGATTATTACCACTGCACCAACATTAGCAAGTCAGGAAATAGAGCAATTAATTACGTATCCTTTAGAAAGAGCTGTAAAAACAGTTCCAAATGTGATAGAACTCCGCAGTATCTCCCGTTTCGGTTTATCGGTAGTAACCGTTGTTTTTGAAGATGATGTTGATATTTATTGGGCGCGTGAGCAGATATTCCAGCGTTTAAAACAAGCAGAAGAAAACATCCCAGATTATGTAGATTCTCCAGAGCTGGCGCCAATTTCTACAGGTTTAGGAGAAATTTACCAGTACGATGTTTACGCCAAAAAAGGTTATGAAAACAAATACAGTGCAATTGAACTGAGAACCATTCAGGATTGGATCATTATTCCGCAATTGCAGGGAATTAAAGGTGTTGCAGAAGTAAGTTCTTGGGGAGGAAAACTCAAACAGTTTGAAATTGCTGTAAATCCAAATATGCTCAATAGTTTGGGCGTTACGATTACCGAAATTTTTGAGGCTTTAGAAAAAAACAATCAAAATACGGGTGGCGCGTACATCGAAAAAGACCAATACACTTATTTTATCCGCGGTGTCGGAATGGCAAAAGGCATTAACGACCTTGAAAATGTGGTGGTGAAAAACCGTAATGGATCGCCTGTTTTGGTTCGAAATGTAGCGCAGGTGCGCGAAGGCATTGCATTACGTTACGGAGCATCAACAAAAGATGGAAAAGGAGAAATTGTTTCGGGTATGGTTTTAATGCTGAAAGGAGAAAACTCCAGTGCTGTCGTAAATCGTGTGCACGAAAAAATGGCTCAAATCAACAAAAGCCTTCCAGAAGGAGTTGTCGCCGAAGCTTTTATTGATAGAGGAAAGTTGGTTGACAATTCCATTAAAACTATTACAAAGAATTTGTTAGAAGGAGCTTTAATCGTAATTTTTGTCTTGATATTATTCTTAGGAAATCTTCGTGCGGGATTGATCGTTGCTTCTGTAATTCCGTTGGCCATGCTGTTTGCTGTTATTTTAATGAATGCCTTTGGCGTAAGTGGAAACTTAATGAGTCTCGGAGCCATAGATTTTGGAATCATTGTCGATGGTGCCGTAATCATTGTCGAAGCCACGATGCATCATCTTCAAAAATTCAAAAACAAAAAAGAATTGACTCAGGAAGAAATGGACGATGAGGTTTATAATTCGGCTTCAAAAATTAGAAATAGTGCGGCTTTTGGTGAGATTATTATTTTGATCGTATATCTGCCAATTCTAGCTTTAATTGGAACAGAAGGAAAAATGTTCAAGCCAATGGCTATGACAGTTGGTTTTGCGATTATTGGAGCATTTATTCTTTCGCTGACATATATTCCAATGATGAGCGCTTTGTTTCTTTCGAAGAAAACGGAACACAAAGAAAATTTCAGTGACCGCATGATCGCATGGTTAGAGAGCCGATATACGCCTTTGTTGAAAAAAGCCTTAGCATTTAAAAAAGTAGTTCTTTCATTTGCAATCGGACTTTTTGCTTTTGCCTTTATCGTTTTTCAAAATATGGGAGGTGAATTTATCCCCACTATCGAAGAAGGCGATTTGGCTATCAATGCAACCATTATGACGGGAAGTTCGTTGACGCAGATGGTGGAAACTGCAACCAAATACGAACAGATTCTGAAAGCTAAATTTCCAGAAATCAAAACCATTGTAACCAAAATAGGAAGCGGTGAAATTCCAACCGATCCAATGCCAATAGAAAGTGGAGATCTAATTATTGTTTTGAAAGACAAAAAAGAGTGGAGAGACAAATATCGTAATTGGGAAGAAATTGCCAATGCGATGAAAGAGGAAATGGAAGTAATTCCAGGTGCGAATATCGAAATTTCACAGCCGATTCAAATGCGTTTTAACGAATTAATGACAGGAAGCCGTTCTGATATTGCAATCAAAATTTTTGGCGATGATTTGGAGATTCTAGATGCAAAAGCAACAGAATTGATTTCGAAAATAAAGGGAATTGAAGGAATCGGAGATTTAAAAGCCGATAAAGTAACGGGATTGCCTCAGATTACCATCAAATACGATTATGATAAAATTGCACTTTACGGGCTTAATATTTCAGATATCAATCAAATTATTCGCTCGTCTTTTGCAGGTGAAGTGGCAGGAAAGATTTATGACGAAAGCAAAAGGTTTGATGTTGTAGTGAGAATGGACGAAAACAATCGTGGTGATATCACTGATGTAAGCAATTTGTTTATTCCGCTTCCAAATGGTCAGCAAGTGCCACTTTCTCAAGTTGCTTCTGTTGAATACGAACAAGGTCCTGTGCAGGTCATCCGCGAAGACGGAAAACGAAGAATCACAGTTGGATTAAACGTTCGCGGAAGAGATATTAAAAGTGTCGTAGAAGAAATTCAGGTTAAACTAGATAAAAGTTTTAAACTTCCTGCGGGGTATTATGTGACTTATGGCGGACAATTTGAAAATCTGATTGAAGCATCCAAAAGACTTTCTGTAGCCTTGCCAATTGCTTTAGGACTGATTTTGGTCTTACTGTATTTTACTTTCAAAAGTGCCAAACAAGCGTTGCTTATTTTTAGTGCGATTCCATTATCGGCTATTGGAGGTGTTTTTGCGCTTTGGCTGAGAGGAATGCCGTTTAGCATTTCTGCCGGAATTGGTTTTATTGCCTTGTTCGGAATTGCGGTTTTAAACGGAATTGTACTGATTTCGTATTTCAATCAGTTAAAAACAGAAGGCATATCAGATCCGTTTCAAAGAATTCTTATCGGAACCAAAACCCGTTTGCGTCCTGTTTTAATGACCGCAGCCGTGGCTTCATTAGGATTTCTGCCAATGGCATTGTCGACAAGCGGCGGGGCAGAAGTGCAGAAACCTTTAGCAACTGTAGTAATAGGCGGATTGATCTCGGCAACACTATTAACCTTAATCGTTTTACCGATTTTGTATTTACTGCTGGAAAAGTTTAAGCGTAGAGATAATTAGTAAATGAGAAAATTTGATAATTAGATAATTTACTGCTGAATGTAAAAAAGATTTTTCACGCAGATTATGCAGATTGAAGCAGATTTAATTTAGATTTTAATAAAAAAAATCTGCGTTTATCAGCTTAAATCTATTTAAAATCTGCGTGAAACAAAAAATTATAAAAATGAAAAATTCAATATATAAAACGCAAACCAAAACCTTTGTGAACCTTGCGAAAAAAACTTTGCGAACATTGCGGTTAAGCACGTTCCTATTGATAGGTACAGCAACATTTGCACAGCAATCCATAAGTCTAGAAAAAGCCATAGAACTAGCAAAATCAAACAACATCGACTTAAAAATTGCCGATAAAGAAATCGAGAAGCAAACCGTTCTCAAGAAAGCTGCATTTCAGCCAGATCCGTTGCAAGTGCAGTACCAAGGCGGTCAATTTAATAGTGCCGATTTTGACCATAACGTTTCCGTGCAGCAGTTTTTCCCTTTAGGAAATATTACAAAAGCGAATCGACAATTGCAGGAAGAATTGGCAAAGCTGGCTGAAAAACAAAAAGCGCTGTCTTCGTATGAAATCGAAAAAGCGGTTACACTGGCGTATTATCAATATTTGTATGGTGTTTCAATCCAGAAACTTAATTCAGAATTGAATGATATTTATACCAAATTTCTAAAGAACGCCGAATTACGTTTCAAAACAGGAGAAAGCGGCAATATCGAAGTTATCAGTGCTAAAGCGAAAGTAAAAGAAATTGAAACGCAGAAAGCGCAGTTAGAATACGATTTGGCAATCTATCAGAAGCAATTGCAGTTTTTCATACAGACTGATGAAAATATTATTCCTGATTCTAATACCGCTTTGCAATATACTTTTATAGAAAATCAGGAAAACACAAAAGCAGAAACGCTAATGACTGATTTTTACCAACAGCAGATTTCAGTTTATCAGAAAGAAGCGGGAACGTTTAAAGCTTTACGTACCCCAAAAGTCGGTTTGGGATATTTTGCGCAAACAATTAATACCGAATCTTTGTTTCAAGGCTTTACGGCAGGATTGCAGATTCCGTTGTTTGGTGGCGTTAATACAACTAAGGCAAAAGCGGCAGAAATTAGCATTTCACAGTCACAATTGGCTTTGGATAAAAATAAAATGATGCTGCATCTGCAACGTGAAGAATTGAAAAATAACTTCGAGAAACAGCAGAAAAACTTAACCTATTTCCAGAATGAAGGTCAGCAATATGCAAATCAGATTATAGAAACTGCCCAGAAAAGTTATGCCAATGGCGATATGAGTTATTGGTCGTATATCAGTTTTCTGAATCAGGCGATCGATATAAAAAAGCAATTTGCCGAGGCAACGCATAGCTATAATCAGAGCGCCATTGAACTTCAATTTCCAACCATCAAAAACAATTAATCATGAAAAATATATCTAGTAGTTATTTAACCGCAAAGAGCGCAAAGGAATTTACGCAACGAGCGCAAAGTTTAATTTTCTCGCGTGCCTTGCGTTTAATCTTTGCGTGCCTTGCGGTTATTTCCATAGCAACAAGTTGTACTGAAAAGAAAGCAGAAGAACCTCAGGAAGAAGAAAAATCAACTACGGAAGTGGCTTTAACTGCTTCTCAATACAAAACAGTTGGTATTGAAACTGGCTCTGTAGAAGATAGAAATCTAAATAAAGTCATTAAAGCGAATGGTTATACGACAGTTCCTCCACAAAATTCTGCTGAAGTTTCGACTTTGATTGGCGGAACAGTGAAAGATATTTTTGTTTTGGAAGGAACCTATGTAAACAAAGGAAAAGTTCTAGCAACGATTCAGAATCTGGAAGTTATTGGAATGCAGGAAGATTATCAGTCGGCTGTTGCAAATGTTGAGTATCTGCAGTTAGAATACAATCGCCAGAAAACGCTGAGTGATGAAAATGTAAATCCGAGAAAGATTTTTCAGGAAGTAAAAGCCAAATTAGCAGCCGAAAGAGCTCGCGCGCAGGCAGCAAAAAACAAATTAGAAGCTTTACATGTGAATACGAAAGGAACAACATCTGTCGTGCCAATTGTTTCGCCTATAAATGGTTTTGTCGGAAAAATAAATATTGCGAAAGGCGCTTTTGCGAATACGGGAATTTCGCTTTTTGAGGTGGTTGACAACAGCCAGATGCATTTGGATTTGAATGTTTATGAGAAAGATTTAGGATCCATTTCGATTGGGCAAGTCATTGATTTTGTCTTAACGAATCAGTCAAATAAATCGATTAAAGGAAAGATTTTCGGGATCAATAAATCGTTTTCTAACGAAAGTAAAACCGTTGCTGTTCACGCTAAAATTGATCCCGCCGATGCAAAGGGATTGATTCCGGGAATGTATGTTTCAGCGAATATCAATATTGTTAATGCAACTGTTCCAGCGCTTCCTAAAGATGCTGTTGTGAAAAATGCTGATAAATATTTTGTGTTTGTACAGGAGGAAGGACATGCAGAAGAAAAGCATGAACACAAAGAAGGAGAAAAAGAAGAAACTCACGAAGAAGAAGTGCATTTTAAAGCCATAGAAGTAATGCCAGGAACAACCGATTTAGGTTTTACTGAGGTTAAGTTTGTAAATGATATTCCAGCCAATGCAAAAATTGTAACGAAAGGCGCATTTTATCTGCTTTCCGCAATGAAGGGCGGAGGAGAGCATACGCACTAGTTCGTTTTGCCACGAAGGCACTAAGGCGCGAAGTTTTTTTTTAAAGATGCTAAGTTGCTAAGATACTAAGGGACTAAGTTTTTTTGTTGGAGTAGAATTTGCTCGCAAAGATGCAAAGACGTAAAGTTTTTTTTAAGCAGATTTAAGCAAATTAATTTGAGTTGCCTCCAGCTTTAGCTGGAGGTAACAAGAAACAATAAGAAATGGCTTTAGCCAAAATGCGCAAGTTGGGTTAAAGCCTACAAATTAGAATCTACTCAACCTCCAGCTAAAGCTGGAGGCAATTGAGAAATAAATTTTGCCAAAGATTAAAAGGATTAAAATGATTTTTATTTTATACAGATTAATATTTTTTTTAAATCCTTTTAATCTGTGGCAAAAAAAAACTTTGCGACTTTGCGAGATTAACTTCATCATACTAAAAAAAAACTTTGTGACTTAGCACCTTTGTGGCAATAAACTTTACCACAAAATGCTTAAATTTAGGACATTATTTAAACAAAGTTTCAGAGCAGCAAAAACTTGTCCCGATAGTTATCGGGATTAAACCTGAAACTTGAAATTAAAAAAAATGATACATCAAGATAAAGAAGTAAAAATTATAAAAAATAAAGCCAAACCTTCCTGTTGTTGTTCTCATGACGAACCTGTACATGCTGATAATGACGGACATGATCACGAAGGGCATGACCATGAACACAATGCAAGTGGCAGTTTATTTAAATTGTTTTTGCCATCCATTATATCCTTTGTTTTATTGCTGATCGCAATTGGTTTTGATAATTATTTTCCGCAAGATTGGTTTACAGGATATGTTAGAATCGCTTGGTATGCAATTGCGTATCTTCCTGTCGGACTTCCTGTTTTGAGAGAAGCCTACGAAAGCATTGTAAAAGGAGATGTTTTCTCTGAATTTTTCCTCATGTGCATTGCCACAATTGGAGCGTTTGCCATTGGTGAATACCCAGAAGGAGTTGCTGTTATGCTGTTTTACACAATTGGCGAAACCTTTCAGGGAATGGCAGTTAATAGAGCAAAATCTAGCATTAAAAGTCTATTGGATCAGCGTCCCGATGAGGTTCATGTTTTAGAAAATAATGTAGCAGTTAAAGTCAAAGCCAAAGACGTTCAGATTGGAGCTATTATTCAGCTTAAAGCAGGAGAAAAATTAGGTTTGGATGGCGAATTGTTATCGGATTCGGCTTCATTTAATGCAGCTGCTTTGACCGGAGAAAGCAAGCCTGATACCAAGAAGAAAGGCGAAACTGTTTTGGCAGGAATGATAAATGGCAATACCATTGCCGAAGTAAAAGTAACAACCGCTTACAGCGATAGTAAATTATCAAAAATTTTGGAGTTGGTACAGAATGCCACAACCAAAAAGGCGCCAGCGGAATTGTTTATCAGAAAGTTTGCGAAAATTTATACGCCAATTGTAGTGTATTTGGCAATTGCGATTTGTTTGCTTCCGATGCTTTTTGTTGATAATTATGTTTTTAGCGATTGGTTGTACAGAGCTTTGGTTTTCTTAGTTATTTCCTGTCCTTGTGCTTTGGTTATTAGTATTCCGTTGGGTTATTTTGGCGGAATTGGAGCTGCAAGCAGAAACGGAATCTTGTTTAAGGGCAGTAACTTCCTAGACAGTATTTCTACAATTCAGAATGTGGTGGTAGACAAAACAGGAACTATGACCGAAGGTGTTTTTAAAGTTCAAGAAGTCATTATAAAATCCGAATTTGACAAAAACGAAATTTTAAGACTAGTCAATGCTCTTGAAAACAGAAGCACGCACCCTGTGGCAACAGCCATTCATAATCATGTTGGACCAATTGATTCTTCGGTAGAATTAAAAGAAATCGAAGAAATTTCGGGACACGGATTAAAAGCAATACACAACGGAAAAGAATTGTTTGTTGGGAATTTTAAACTTTTGGATAAATACTCGATTTCGTATGATATTGATCCGTCTTCAATAGTTTATACGACAATTGCAATTGCTTACGAAGGTAAATTTGCGGGTTATTTGACTATTGCCGATGAAATTAAAGAAGACGCCAAAGAAACGGTTTCTAAACTAAAATCTTTAGGTGTAAAATTGACTATGTTAAGTGGAGATAAAAATAATGTAGTCCAGTTTGTAGCCGATAAATTGGGAATTACAAAAGCTTTTGGTGATTTGCTTCCAGAGGATAAAGTGAACAAAGTCAACGAAATTAAAGCTAAAAACGAAACAATTGCCTTTGTTGGCGATGGCGTAAACGATGCGCCTGTGATTGCTTTAAGTACGGTTGGAATTGCAATGGGAGGCTTAGGAAGCGACGCTGCCATAGAAACTGCCGATGTGGTTATTCAAGACGATAAACCCAGTAAAATAGCAATGGCAATCAATATTGGCAAACAAACCAAAAAGATTGTCTGGCAGAATATTACTTTGGCATTTTTAGTTAAGGCTTTTGTTTTAATTCTTGGCGCAGGCGGACTTGCCACAATGTGGGAAGCAGTTTTTGCAGATGTTGGTGTGGCGCTGTTAGCGATATTAAATGCGGTTCGAATTCAGAGAATGAAATTTTAACGCATAAGGAATTTTTTTCGCAGAAAAAATCTTCGGATTCTTCTGCGAAAATTTTAAATCTTCATATAGAATTTTAAATTTTTTGCATTCAAATCAAGTTTGACAATTCCGCTTCTAATTCCAACAAATACATTTTTGTCATTAAGAACTGCAATTGAATTTGGATACAAACTTTCCCAAAAGACATTATTGAAAATCAGCTGCTTTTTAAAATCCTTTATAACATAAAATCCCTTGTCGGCAGCAATAAGAAGTTTGTCCTTATAAATTTTAAATGCCATTGGCGCACTTTCAAATTCCATTACTTTTTGAATAGAAAAAGTTTCTCCCTCTGGTTTTAATTCAAACATTCCTCCACCATTAAAACTCATGTGGAGAAGTCCAGAGATAAAATAAATTTTATCTTTAAAATGAAATAAAAAAAGAATATTTCCCTTAGTAACCTTAACATCACTTTTGGATTTGTCTTTTGGAGTAAAAATTAATTTTCCGCCAAATTCGCCTCCATTTGTTCCTACTAAAGTACCTGTTTCTAATTCAAGTTTGCATTCATTGATCTCTTTAGGAATTCCTATTTTGAGCTTAGAGTTTATGATTTCAACTTTACATTCATTTTTAGAATGATTTAATTTATACCATTTATCGCTCCACGGTTTTGGCGGAATTGTTTCTTTAAAATTTTTGGGAATTACGATATTATTTTGTCTATAACAAGTTGCGATAAAATGTGTTGTAAAAATAAAATACAAAAAGAGACCCCTTAATATTTTTGACATAATTACTATTAATTGTTCATTATAAGATTAGAAAATCCCATATAAATATAAAGGTATTTAATTATTAAAACTTCAATTCAATTATGTTATCATTATTTTCTAAAGTTATTTTCACCGGATTACTTTCAGAAGGAATTTGCGTTGGATACCAATTTCTAGTAGGCTGAACCAGAATCAATAAACCTTCATGATCGCCAATGGCAGCAAATTTATCGGTATTGGTATTTTGAGAAAAGAAATGCAATCCGTGTTCTTCAATTAACTGATTTCCTAATTGTAAAGGACTTTCTGTAACAATTCCGATTTCGCTAATATTTAAAATCGAAGCAGAATTAAAATCGCCAACTTGTTCGTTATTAAGATCATGTCGGGCAATGAATTCAAGTAAATTTCCGTTGTGGTCAAAGAAATAAATAGAATGCGCATTCCAATTTTCGAAATTCGTGACTACGCTTTTATCTTCGAGAACAATTAAATCTACTTTGTTCTCACACCACTGAATAGCTTCTTCAAGCTGATTTTCGGGAATATTGAAAGCAAAATGATATATCGAATTAAAATTTGGATCTTCAACAAATTTTAAAATAGAGGTTCCAGCCTGAAACGTTATCGAGTTTTGGTCATTTTCCAGAACGAAAAGCCCAAAAATGTTCTGATAAAATGCTTTCGTTTTTTGGATGTCGTTTGTTTTAATTTGTATCTGATCTATTCTCATGATAGTAATTTTTTTTAAGAAAAAGCTTCTTTTGAGTGAGAGACAAATTTAAAAAATGCCTACGATAGTAAGGATGCAGCACTATTTTATGCGTCAATGAAAGGATAGTAAATTAGTATGGGTTGGATTTAAATTGCATCTCTAAATATTTTATTAAAGTTACAAAAAGACAAGCTGTTATTGTTGTAAGAGTATCGAAAAAACTTCTTCTCTTAATTGGTGGTTTTTGGAATAATTAATAATGGCATTGTGTATAAGTTTGGTTGGGTGCAAATATATTTGAAAGATGAAATTAAGAAATAAAAAAGCCCATTTCATAAAAGAAATGGGCTTCGTAATTTGCAGATTGTGGGGCAAAAAGCAAATCATCAACTAACTTATTTTGGCATTTCAGGAATTATAATTCTTCTTGTTGGCGTACTCAAAGTTTCAATAAAAGCCAATAAATCAGCGATTTCTTCTTTGTTTAGATCCAATTTTCTAAGCATTGGATCTACTTTTGGAATCAGCGAATCTCTCGCTGTTCCCAGATATTTTTTCTGTACTGGAGATGGATTTCCTAGATTGTATAATTCCACTACATCCAGCAGAGTTGGAAAATGGCCGTGATGCATCCATGGTTTTGTGTTTACTACTTCACGAAGCGTTGGCGTTCTGAATTTGCCAATATCTTTTACGTCTTTAGTCACATTATAACGTCCGAAATCTTCATTTTTTGTTCCAAATAAAGTCTGTCCGTCATTGTGAAATTGATTGTCGCTGAAATAAGGCGTATTATGGCAATTGATGCATTGTGCTTTGGTTCTAAACAAATGCATTCCCTTTACCTGCTGATCGGTAAATGCGTCTGATTTTCCGCTTACAAACTGGTCAAATTTGCTTTTCGGACTATTGATTGATCTTTCAAAAGTGGCAATGGCGTATTGAATTCTTTCCAAAGTCACTTTTTTGTCTCCGAAAGCTTCAGTAAACAGTGAATTGTAGCCTTTTATTTTAGCAATTTTATCTACAGCAATCGTCAGTTTTTCATTCATTTCTAAAGGATCTTGAACAGGAAATTGCGCCTGATCTTCCAGACTTTTCGCTCTTCCATCCCAAAATAGAGAAGTAGCATACGCCGAGTTTAAAATCGTCATCGAATTGCGTTTTCCAGTTTGGCGGTCGTGGCCAAAAGAACGCGTTAAATTATCTGTCCAGCCCAATTCAGGATTATGGCAAGAAGCACAAGCAATTTGTCCGCTTCGAGACAATCTGGGATCAAAAAACAAAATCTTTCCCAAACTTTCTTTTTCCTTGGAATACGGATTATAAGCTGGATACGGAATCGCAGGTAAAACGCCAATATCTTGAAATTTTGATTTATCGACACTTTCATGTAATTCTGCGGCAGGCCATTTTGATGAATCTCCGCTGGAATACAATTTTCGTAATTCCTGAATATCGGTATAATCAGGACCTTCGGCTGTTTTATAAGCCGATAACCCAAGTAAGAATAGGAGAGGAAAGATTAGTTTTTTCAATTTTAATTTTGTTTCAAGTTTCAAGTTTCAGGTTTCAGGTTTCAAGTTCTGTTGTAACTTGAAACCTGAAACCTGAAACAATTTTTATTTTAAAGCGCAACTTCTTTAGGGCACGGAATACTCAATGCTGCTGGTTTTGGATATGCTCTATTGTTGTACATTCTGTATTGTGTTGAGACTGTTCCTCCAAACAGTTTATCGTTTGTCAGTTTTAATTCGAATGAGATTTCATATAAACCGTTACTGATTTCTTTGTATGTTCCTTCGCCAGAAATAGCAATTTGGTAGGTGTTGTCTTTATCTTTTCCGATAGTTAAATCTTGCGGAATTACTAAAACAGTTCCTTCGGTTTTGCTGTTTCCGTTTGCTGGGAAAAATTCTAAAGCAGAGGTAATATTAAATCCAGGCGATACTGACGCAGAATTACTTTCGTTAGAAAACCATCTTTTTAGACCAAAAGAATTGACTGTATTGGTTCCGCTGGCAACGTTAAATCCAATTTTGAAGGCATCGTGATAAACATCATCATTTGGGTTTGTTGTTCCTTTATCGCTGTATAAAATGGCGTTTGGATCATCTTTTGTAACGACAACCGGAAAAGTCAGAGCGTTGAAAGTCTGCCAAGCACAAGTGGTTCCGTTGCTAAACCAATGTTCTCCATAAGTCAAATAAAACGCATTTGTAGGATCGGTAAATTTAGATGCAGGATTTGCCTGAATATCTCTTGGAGATTTTATTGGTTTTGCAATAGTTAGATTGATATTTCCTGTGGCAGTGTAATTAGGAATATTTATTAAAGTAATTTTTGATTCGTAACGAGCATCATCATTCTGAAGGTCTTCTAAAAGAGTTAAATGATACGTTACAGTACTTCTGTTATCGCCAAATTCATCATGCGTTAAAGAATATTCGAAACCATTTTGAAATTTGAAAAAATTAGCATTTTCAATTTCTTCAGGGAAGAAGCCATTTGGAAAATTCACTTTAAAATCGATTGTTTCGCCTACTTCGCCTTTCACATTGTATTGCGTTACAGGAAAAGTATAATTGGTAGCAATGGTTCCTAAATCAATTTTGAAAGTATTGTTTGGATATGCTGAGTTTAAATTTCCGATATGAATATCAGGATCCGAAACCGTTTCTAGTTTTAGGTTAATGCTCTGGTTTGCAGCCCATCTTTTGTCAAAAGAAACATAAATGGTATCGGTTAATTTATTGCCTTGAAACGAAAGCTGATTTATTGGATTTACACTAAAACTATCAGCAACTCCTGATGTTTCAGCGCTAAAATTAGCCGTTACCGTTTCTTTTAGTTCACGTGTGGTTAAGGCTACAGGAACTTTTAATGTTTTTACAGACTTGTTTTCATAAGTAGATTGCGGTACTAAATTTCCGTTTATTGTAGGATATTCTAAAGGCGTATTATCGGCTTTAACCAAAAAGTTAAATCGTATGTAAGGATCAATATCAGATCCTAATTTGTAATCGTCTTTTGAACACGAAATGTATAACAGTGCTGTAAATAATAGGCTGAATATCTTAATACGAGTCATTTTGCTGCAAGTTAGGGTTAAGATTGGTGTTGAATGTTGGAATTGGCAATACGTATTTTAAAGACGGATATGTTAAACTGCACACCGTAGCCAGACAGCCATCGGTTCTTGAAACATCTTTATGATTTCTGGCAATATCAAAGAATAAAAAGCCTTCAAAGCATAATTCTTTCCTTCTTTCTAAAAAGATATTTTCTTTTAGATTTGTTGTATTGGTTAATAATGAGGCATTGGCACGAGCACGAATTGTATTGATGTCTGTCATTGCCAAATCTGCTCTGTTGGTTTCTAAAGCTGCTTCGGCACGAATTAAATACATTTCGCTAAGTCTGAAAGCGACATAACCTGCATTGTCTTGGAACTTTTTTGTAAAACTGTAATTGACATAAGTTTGCACGCCATTAACCAATGTAAAAAGCGGTTTTACTAAGAAAAGCTGTTTTCTTGAATCGGTGCTTTCATATAAATTAATCAAGTCATTTGAAGCTGTATATTTTTCAAAACTTAAATCTGTATTATAGCCAAAAACTTTTGACATTGATCCCGAAACATTGTTTTCACTGTCTGTAGGTATAGCAAATTCAAGCAAGATTTCCGAAATAGGAAGGTCTGGTTTTTCCCATTCTGTAATTAAACTTTCTTTGCTGGTTAATACTGCTCCAGAATTGGTAATAACATCATTTGCTGTTTCGTAAGCATTTGCCCAATCTCCTTTTTGAAGATAAACTCTAGCCATTAAAGCTTTTGTGTTTTTTTGATTAAAGAAAGAATACGCAGCGCCAGAAAGCAAAGAACTATCCGAATAATTGGCAATGGCAGTTTGCAAATCATTAATAATTAAAGCATACGTTTCTGCTGCAGTTTTTCTTGCTGGATATTGTATGCCACCTTTTATAGATGCTGTGCTGTAAACAATTCCTAAATGTGAAGCATCGGCCGTATATTTATAATCCTGACTGTAAACCAGCGATAAAAGAAAATGTGTATAAGCTCTTATAGCCAACGCTTCTGCTTTTATTTGATTTTTCTCTGTATCAGTAGCATCGGTGAGGGAAGGAGTATATTCTAAAATTAGATTTGCCTGATTTATAATATCATAACTATCATCGTAAAATGATTTGTAATTACTTGTCAGCGCCTGATCATCAAAAGAATAAACCTGTTCAACATTTGATGGAGCCGAAATTTGTCCTCTAAGACTTCCTGTCGCAGTTGGCGTAAATTTTATATTTCCGCCTTGTAAATCAGCATAAACAGCATAACGCTCTGATCTTACATTGGCTTCTAGAGAAGAATAAAGTCCTCTAAGCGCTTGTAAAACACCTGTTTTATTTTGTAAAAGTTCGTCTATAGAAGTTTGTGTTCCAGGTTCTTGCTCTAAAAAGTCACTGCAGCTTTGCAATGAAAGTAGTAGAAAAAATATGGATAGGTATTTTGAATATTTCATTTTCTTAAAATTTAGCATTAACTCCTAGCGAAATTGTTCTTGCCTGCGGATAGATATAACTATACTCTCGTACACCGTTCATTCCTTTCGGACTTTTTTCTTTGTACCAATACGCCACGTTTGTAGCATCGGCAAATACGGAAAGTGCATCCAGAAAAGTATTTTTTAACGGTATGTTATAGCTTAGATTTATATTGCTGATTCTGATGTAAGTGGCATCATAAACATATTTGCTTAAGTTGGTTATAATTGGAGAAAGTGTTACGGCAGACTGTGTAACATTGTCGCCAGGATTTCTCCAATAATTATAAGCGTTTACAGAAAGATTTCTGTTTGTTGTTACGTTATATTGATCTATAAGCTCACTTGAAGCTAAAAAGTCGCCCCCAATTTGATAATCGCCTCTAATTGATAAAGTAAGATTATTGTAGAAAGTAAAATTGTTATAGAAACCACCGTAAGCATCTGCCTGTTTGTCTCCAATAGGTTCCCAGTCGGCAATTGTGTATAATTCGCCATACGTTTTGGCATCGTAAACTTGACCATTTTTTCGAATAAGATCTCTTCCTGTAGCTGGATCTACACCAACCCAATTAACGCCCCACAAGGTGGTAGTGCTGTAGCCAATTTTTTGAGCCAATGCAAGATTTGCTACAGAATAGTCGCTTCCTAAACCTTTTAAATCGGTTACTTTGCTGTCTACCGTCGAAATATTGAATGCTGTTGTCCACTTAAAGGCGTTGCTTTTTATCCATTTAATTCTGGTAGTAAGTTCAAAACCTTTGTTGTACATACTTGCAGCGTTTAATTGTATAGAGCTATAACCCGTTTCGGTAGGAATATCTCTGGCTGTAATCAAATTGCTTTTATTGTCATAGTAATATTCTAAAGTCAGTTCGATTCTTTTGAAAACATTAAAATCAAATCCTGCATTGAATTTTGTGTTTTTTTCCCAGCTTAATCTGCCATTTGGAGCCGCTCCAGGCGTTGCTTCTATATCGCCATTGTATCCGTTTTGGCTGATATTATACAATCCTTTTGATCTATAAGAACCAATTTTAGAATTTCCTGTTGTACCATAACTTGCCTTTAATTTCAAGAAATCGATCCAAGAATTAGAATTCAGAAAATTTTCATTGCTAATAATCCATCCTGCACCAAAACCGCCATTATGAGCCACATCGGTATCATCTCCAAAAACCGAACTCTGATCGCGACGGTAATTCGCTAATAAGAAATAACGTTTTTTGTAGTTGTAGTTTAATTGCGAGAACAGAGAAACTCTGGAGTTATAGCTTATTTCATTTCGGTAGCTTTGTCCGTCTGTAGATTCATCTTCAGGCGTGTCAGGATTATCATCTCGTATCGCTTCAGACACTTTATGAATGTACTCTGGGTTTAAAAATCCAATTCCGGCTTTATAATTAAAATCGGTTTTATCTTCAGCAAGTTCAAAACCAACTACACCATCAATTTCATGAGTTTCATTCCATTGTTTATTGAATAAAGCTTGTCCTTGCCAGTTCCATTTCGTAGAATTTCTCTGATTGATAACGCGGCGTCCCCAAGCTGGACGTGAAATTCCGTCCAACATAAAAGTTCCGTTGTATTGTCCGCTTTCATTGGCTGCAGAAAAGTAGCGATCCTGTTCTTTATCGGTATAATCCATACCAAAAAGAGTAGAGAATCTGATGTTTTTATTGAGTTTATAAGACAAATTCAAACTTCCTAAAAGACCAAAAGTTTGTGCTTCGTTTTTGTTTTGCTCAATTGCCGCCAGAGGATTTCCTCTAGTAGAACCGCTTGCGCCCAAATCTGCATAAGAACCATCAGTATTATACACAGCAAGCGTTGGAAGGTAGGCAAAACTATAAAAGATATTTGGCGCATCTTTTTGTACAAAACTTGGGTTCAGCATCAAATTAATATCCCATTTGCCAGAATTGTAGCCTAAATTGATTCCTGCGTTCAACTGTTTGGTTTCATTGCCAATCTGCGGTTCATCAATTTTGGTATAACTAACGTTTGTACGGTACGAAAATTTAGAAGTAGAGCCTGAAACATTAAAATTATACTTATTGTATATTCCTGCTCGGTTCAATATATTAAACCAATCGGTATTGATGCCATTATAAGAAACAGGCACATAACCTGGGGTAGTATTTTTCATGAACTCATTTCGCAGTTCTGTATATTGCTCTCCGTTTAAATATTTAATTTGGTTAATGGCAGAAGAAACCCCTAACTGATTGGAAAAACCAAATTGTGTTTTTCCTTTTTTTCCTTTTTTAGTAGTAATCAAAATTACGCCATTAGCTCCGTCAGCACCATAAATACCAACGGCTGCGGCATCTTTTAAAACAGAAATGGTTTCGATATTTTCAGGAGCAATTTTCATCAACGGATTCGCCAGATTTTCGGCAAAATCGCCGTTCCCGTTAAAATTGGCGCTGTCAATAGCATATTCCTCACTCATTACAACACCATCAACAATAAAAAGAGGTTGAGACGAAGTTCCTGTAATAGCGCCGCTTAAAGAAGATAAAGTGCCTTGACCGCGAATATTGATTTTTACAGGTCCGCCAACGCCCGAAGTATTTTCAACCATAACACCGGCAATCTGCCCCGTAATCATTTTATCAAAACTTTCAGATGCCTGTTCAACAGCAATATCTTTTGCCTGTAAAGTTGAGATGCTTCCAACAATTTCTTCTTTCAATTTAGTTGTACCGTAAGACGAAGTAATCACAACAGGATTCAGCTCATCGGTAGTTTCCTGAAGATAAAAAACAAACGTCTTTTTGTCATCTGCTTTCTGAGATTGCGTTTCCATTCCTAAAAATCCAGCTTCCAGAACCAGATTTTCGATATTATTTCCTTTTAACTGATAAACAAATTTCCCGTTAAAATCGGTTATAGCGCCCATTCCAGTTCCTTTTATGCGAATAGAAGCGCCAGGAAGAGGCTGTTTGTCTTTTGCATTATAAACCGTTCCACTAATCATTCGCTGGGTTTCCTGAACAGTATTATTTGGATTGTCAGAAATTGAACTCGTTAAAAGAACCTGCTTTTTCTGAATGTAAAACGAAATGTTTTTATCCTTTAATAACTGCGTTAGAGCCGTTTCTAAAGTAGCATTATTAACATCTAAATCTGCTAATTGATCGCTATCTATTTTTTTTGCATTATAAATGATTCTAAAATCGGTTTGATCTTCAATAGATTTGATAATTAAGCTTATAGGTTTGTTTTTTACATGTAATGTTATGAGTTTATTCTGAGAAAATCCTTTAAATCCAGATATGAGGAGGGCTAAGAAAAACAGAATTTTTCTTAAAGCGGGCTGTATCGTAAATGTCATGTTTATTTTTTTATCGCGGATTGGTAATTGTAATGGTTTTTTGTTTAATAGAATAATTAAAAGGAGTGTCACGTTTTAGCAGGTCTAAAATGTTTTCGACACTAGATTCGCTAATGTTTATTGTACCTGTAAAGTTCTGTCTGGCCAAATCAGAATTTTCGTTGACAATTTCAACGTCGTAGGTGCGCTGAATAATTTTAGCGATTGTAGAAAATGGGGTGTCCTTAAATGCCAGTTCTCCTTTTGTCCAGGCTGAGTAAAGGGAAACATCAACATTTTTGAGGGTAATTTTTTTAGCATTATTTTGCCAAGTTGCCATTTGGTTTGGCTCCAGCAAAATAACATTGGAAGGATTTGCAGTTTCAGACATCTCGATGCTTCCTTCAACTAAAGTACTGTTAACAGTAGGGTTTTCAGGATAAGCGCTCACATTAAACTTTGTCCCAAGAACCTTAATATCAACTTGATTGGCGTTTACAACAAACGGATGCTCTTTATCTTTGGCGACTTCAAAAAATGCTTCACCGGTTAAGTATACATTTCTGTTTCCGTTTAAGCCAAATTGTTCCGGATAACGTAAAGAGCTGCCGGCATTTAAACTCACAATGGTACCATCTGAAAGTTTAAGTTTAAAGCGTTTTCCGTACGGAACTGAAAGCGTATTGTAAATCACTTTCTGATCCTGAACTTTGCCAAAATAAATAATTTCAGTCGGAAATTTTTTGGCAATCAAAACGCCTTTGTCATTCAACAATGCAGTCTGGTTTTTTCCTGATATATATTCCAGACGGCCGTCGCCCAATTCTAGAACAATTTCTTTTGGAGTTTCAGATTTGCTGTTAAACAAGAAAATAGTTATTCCTAAACCAAGAAACACTAAAAATATCGCAGCATATTGCAAATACTGTCTAATGCTATTTTTGGGTTTCATTTGGATTACCGGAGCCGTTTCAATAGATAAATCTGAAGAAAAAGTGGTCAATGCCCAAATCATCTTCGTTTTTATAAATTGTTTTTTGTTTTCTTCCGATGCTTCGATCCAATCAAAAAGTGCCTGAACTTCTTGTTCTGAAGCTTCGTTAGAAAGGTATTTATATATTATTTCCGATGTCATATTTGCGTTTTAAAACTTCTCGCCATTATAAGTACACCTCAGGATTAAAATACCCTACCTTTTATTCTTAATTATTATAAATAAGCATAAAAATTAAGAACAAATAATCAGATAATCTGGTTTTTAAAATCTTCAAAGCCTTTGTCATATGGGCTTCGACAGCTTTTAAAGAAACTCCCATTTCTTCAGCGATTTCTGCATTTTTTTTATTCTCGAAACGTTTTTTTATAAAAACTTCTCGGGTTTTTGCAGGCAGATCGCTGATAGATTCCTGAATGATTCGTTCTAATTCGGTTAATTCTAAAGGGTCAAACTGAATCGAATTTAAAACTTCAATATTCAATTCTCTTTCTTTGTGGTTTAAGAGGTCATTTTTGAATTTGTCCTTCACTTTATTATGACGGATTAAATTCAAACATTTTGATTTTGCATAAGTAAATAAGAAAGCTTGGATTCCGTTTATAGATTCTATTTCTTCTCTACTTTGCCATAGGTGTAGTAAGGATTCCTGAGCTAGATTTTCGGCTTCGTCCTGATCGTAAATGAACTGAATGCTGAAAGATTGAATTCTTCTAAAATATTTATCGTAAAAAAACTTAAATGCAGTTTCGTCGCCTTCTTTGAAAGAATGGAAAAGATCTAATTCGAAACTGGCATTATTATTCATTAAACGGAATTTATTTTGGAAAAACAATAGTAAGCATATTTTTAAAAACAGCTCAATTTTGTTCAGAAAGCGGCAAATATAAAAGTTTATTTATATTAATTCTAAATAAAATTCAAATAAAGACCTTTCCAGAAAATTTTATTCAGAATAGGTTTAGTTTACTTGTTTTTTTACCGCAATCCCGATAGCTATCGGGCGCAAGGTTTTTTTTAATATGCTGGAGGTTATATAAACGCAAAAGTTCGCAAAGCTTTGTGTAAAACTTTGCGAACTTATTTTTTTCAGCCACAGATTAGAAGGATTAAAAGGATTTTAAATCTGTGTTAATCTGTGAAATCTGTGGCAAAATTAAATATGCAGAATATAAAAATCATTACGTGCCAATGGTTGAAACCATTGGCTATGTTTAAAACTTTGTGAAATCTCTTAAAACTTTATTCTCAAAGATTAAAAAACTTAGCGCCCTTTGCGTTCCGATAGCTATCGGGATTGCGCTCTTTGCGTTAAAAAGAAACTTACCGGTTAAAAAAAAGCTTTAGTATTAAAATTTCTCCATCCAAAACCAATTAGCAATAAAATGAATAATAGCAATGGCAAAAATGCTTTTGTAAAATTTATTTGAGTGGTATCGCTAAAGGTTTCTATTTTGTAATTATCCCATTTTTGTTCTGCTACAGGTGCATTGTCAAATATTTTAGGATAAAAATGCAAACGAAGCTTTTCGTGAAATTTTGAGGTTTCGTTTAAAAACAAAAGCTGATTTTTTAAATCCGATTTAGCAATTTCATTCAGTTGGATTTGAGTATGAAGCGTTGGTATAAATTGCGCAATCACTTCGCTGAAATGGTTTCGTTGCTGCAATTTTGACTCTAACTCTTTAGATTGCTCCGCCGATTCATCGTCTCCCATTTGCTGCATGGCGTAGTACCAAAGCCAGGTAAATTCTGCTTTTTCATCTAGTTTGCAAGTCCTAAATTGCGGATAATGCTTATAAAACTTTTCCATTGTGGCAGTTTTATCCATATCCCATTTTTCATGATAAGCATTTCGTTGTTTCAGAGTCAATTCTAAAGCTTCTGGAACTTTGTAGCGATTTACGATATAGGCATTGATTCCAGCAGGCAGAATTACAATTAAGAATAGCCATATTGTCAATAGAATTACAGCATTAAAATTGGAATGTTTTTGCAGAGAAACAATAAAAAAGCAAATGGAAAACCAAAATAAGAGGTACAAAATGCCAAGCCCATAAAATGCAAAAAAAGCTTTATCTAACGGAATTTGGAGAAATAGTGCTGCAGTAAAAAGCAAAATGCTTAATAAACCAATCAAAGTTAAAATTCGAACAAAAAACAGCTGTAGGATATACAAAAAGATATTCTTGCTTTGTGTAGAAACGATTTTCCAAGTGCCGCTTTCTACTTCCTCAGAAATGACATTGTAGGAGAAAGCAATAATTAAAAGTGGAAAAAGATAAATTAGTACAAAGCTAAAATCGATATTTCCAGATAAAAGATTATTCGGATTATTGAGCTCTGCATCATATTTCTGTCCCTCTAATCCTCGAATAGTTACATTTTGTATTGACGGATTAACATCGCGCTGTCCGATAGCAAGGCTATTGATAGGGAAGGTTTTGTTGACCAAAGAAAATTTAATGTAATAAAGCAGAGGCCCAATTTCGTCTTTATGGTATTCGGCATTTCTGGCAATGTGTTCCTTTTGGTAGCTAACAGCCTCTTTAATATTATTTTGCTGTTTATCTTGAAACTGTTTCCCGATTAAAAGGCTTACGAATCCGACGCATATTAAAAAAAGCAAACCAATTTTGGTTCCTTTCGATCGTATGAAATTTTTAAATAATAATGCTAACATAATTAAATGGCTTTTAGTTTTTTAGCTGCAATTTTGATTAAAATCAAAAACAGCATAATCCAAAGAATAATTGAAATGACAGAAACAATTTCATTTTTTAAAACAGTTCCTATTCCTTTGATTTCATAATGAAACTCTTCTAAATCTGACCAATGCTCTTTCCCTATAATGCTAGGTTTGCCAGGCGTTTTTTTATTGCTTATATATTTAATCTGCAAGCCATTCATTTTTTGAGCCATTTTATAGCGGTAATCTTCAGCTTGTTTTTGAAAATCGATGTAAGACTCATAATCGGTATTAGATAATCCCATAGAAAGGTTTTTCATGGCGATATACGGATTAAGGAAAGAAACGGCTTTTGAAAAGCTATTTTGCTTGCTGTAAATTTTTAGAAGTTCTTTGAGATGTTCATTATAAATTCTAGAGCTTATTTTTTCTCCTTCTGTCATGATATAGCCCGAATAGTTAAAAGGCAGTTTTTGAACAGAATCTACTTTGTATGTGCGTAAAAGAGAGTCTTTTATGGCTTTGTAATGCGGATCGTTCGGATTGTGGCTGTCTCCTTCTTTTAAAATATCTTTTTCGATATCGCTATTAAATTGAATTTTTGAAGGTGATTCGTAAATGTAAGCTCCAACAGCTTGTGTTGTTCTCGGTAAAACGATTGTAAAAATAAGCCAGATTCCGATAAGCAGCACCAATGCATTCTTAGATGTTTTGCTTACTGCCGAAACCAGAACCGCAATGGCACAGAAAAAGATGAGATAAATAAAATGAAAAAGAATAAATAAAACCATTTTGATCATTTCGTCTGCGGTAACGCTAAAATTTTGAAGAAATAGCCAGATTGTAACCAAAATAATAATTGTAGGAACAAAAAGCAGCATGATAACACTCGCAACCCCAAGAATTTTTCCGAACAAAAGCTGTTTCCAGTTAATTCCTTGAGTTAGAAGAATTTTTAAAGTGCCATTTTCCCGTTCGTAAGAAATAGAATTAAATCCCAAAAAGAAAATCAAAAGCGGCAGCAGCACTTGCAAAACCATTGCAATACTAATTTCTCCAAAACGCAGCATACTGCTAGAAAATCCTGCTTCAGAAAAGTTTGCTGTATTTTGTTTGTGTGCTTCTAAGAAAATAGCGTTCCCAAAAAAAGGTTCCATTCCAAATTCGAAAACACTTAGTGACGTACTTTTTCTAAAAGCAAAATTGCCATAATGTGCCATTCTATGCGGATTTTTATCTGGATTTTTCAACCAGTCTTCACGAGATTCATGCTGGTATTTTTCGCTTGTTTCATTTTGATTTTTATAATTATCCCAGCCCGAAAATGCAGCATATAGAAGCAAAATGCCTATAAAGAGGGTAATAATAAAAATGGCTTTATTTTTAAAGACAGAATGTCGCAGCTGTTTTGCGATTAAGAATTCTGCATGTAATAATTTCATACAATTAAAATTTATAAGTTAGGGTTAAGCTGCAGTTTCGCGGACTTCCCGGAAATAATCTCAGATAGTTTTGCGCGCCTAACCAATACGTTTTGTTTAGTAAATTTCCAGCATTAAGTGCCAGCTGCATATTACCTTTATTAGGTTTGTAATAAACTGCAGCATCAAAAATGGTAAAATCTGGAAGCACAAGATCTCGTGCAAACCAAGCAATTTTGCTGCTTTGGTATTGCATGCCCAAACCAAAACCAAAATCCTGTAAAACAGAATCTGTAGAAAAATTGTAGCGTGTCCACAAATTAGCACTGTTTTTGGGCGTATTTTGTTTAGGCTGTCCAATTAATGAGGCATTGGCATCATTGGTGATTTTGGCATCAATATAACTGTAAGAAACGTTAATCTGCCAGTCGCGTGTAATGTATCCTGCAAGATCGCATTCAAAACCTCGGCTTCTTTCAGAACCTCTGGTAACCAGTAAGTCTGGATTAGCAGAATCGTTAGCGTTCATTAAAATATTGCGCTGGTTGATTTCGTAAATTGCCGCATTGAAACTCACAGAATTATTAAAGAAATTGGCTTTAACTCCAACTTCTTTTAAATCGCTTTCTAGAGGCTTAAATAAACTACCAGCTGGCAATAAACCAGTCTGCGGCATCAAAGTAACTGTGTTTGACTGAGGCTGATAGCCTTCTAAGTAAGTCGTGTAAACATTAATATTGCTGTTTACAGCGTATGTAACACCCACTCGAGGAAGAAGAGCTGTTTTTTTTACTTTTAGCTCATTGTTGGTTTCATAATTGGTAATATCTTCAAACCATTCATTTCTCAAGCCTACAAGAAAAGTCAATTTCTGCCACTGAATCTGATCTTGAAAATAGACAGCACTAGTTGTTGTTAATGCAGAAGGAAGCGCGGTGCGTACATTTAGAATATAATCTTCTGGAGTTCGCATTGTATAAGATGGATTGCTTAAATCAAAGAAATTGACATTAGGTTTTGGCATTACAACTCCATTTACAGTAACTGTTTGGTAATTGGCAGCATTTGCAGGAACGAATGTATTGGCAACATTTCCGTCATTTAGAATATAACCTCGGGCCGCATTTTGCGCACCGCCTTTATTTTTATTCCAGCTGCTTAAATCGTACCCCGTTAGCAGTTTATGATGAAGCGGACCTGTTTTTAAATCAAAATTAAAATAGGCTGTTACATTATCAATATCCCAATTTTGCTGTCGTTCTACAAATTGCATCATTGCCAGAGTATTAACAGGCTGATTGTTCATGTCTACAGCAAATGCATTTGTGGTGCGATGTTCTTGCAGATTTTCATTCCAAGTTTGCTTCATATAAGCGGCATTAAAACCAACTTTTGAAGAAAATTTGTGAGCAAAATTGGTTGTTAAAATCATTTCTTTCGACTTAAAAAAATCACTCGAAGCGCCCAGATTTAAACTAATTGGGGTTTTGTTTAAACTCGTTACACCTGCCTGAGCCCCAAAAATAGGCTGTCCGCGGTCTAGAATACCCGTCATATCGCTAATGATCAGTTCCGTATTGATAGCTGTTTTTTCATTTGGCACATAACTGAATGAAGGCGAGAATAGAAAAGATTTGTTATTGACTAAATCCCTAAAAGATTTTGCCTCTTGATAAGCCCCATTTACACGATACAAAAGTGTTTTAGAATCATTTAAAGGTCCAGTAAAGTCTAATGTTCCGCGAAGGGTACTGAAACTTCCAACGGTAAAACTAACTTCTTTGCGGTCTGTAGCAAGAGGTTTTTTTGTCACCATGTTAATGCTTCCTCCAGGATCTACAGACGAAAATGTTGCGCTCGAAGGGCCCTTAATCACTTCAACTCGTTCGATATTGCTTGTTATTGGCTGTAAAAAGTAATATTGGCGGGTTCTCATACCGTTAATAATCTGACCTTCTTCATTCTGACTAATTCCGCGAATGGTATATTGGTTGTAATAACTTGCAGGAATGACCCCGCTGGCCATTTTTACGGCATCGGCAAGATAAAAAGCAGCTTTATCGGCAATTAATTCTTTGGTAATAGAAGAAATGGACTGCGGAATATCTTTGTTGAGAGCCGCGATTTTAGTAGCCGAAAAAGAGTAATCACTATTGTATTTCTTTGTTGAGCGCCCCACGATTTCAACAGTCTGCAATTCGTTTTTCTCTATTCTAACAGAATCTTTAAGAATGCTGTCCTTAACTTTATGCTGCGCTTGGGTAACGAAAAAACTATTTAATAAAAGAATTAAAATAATTATCTGTTTCATTTTTATAGAAATGGAAATCAATATTCCTTTTAAACCGTTTGTAAATACAAATCTTCCAGTTCATTGGCCGAAATTTTTTCAGCTTCAATTACAGTAACTAGATTTCCTTGTTTCATGATTCCAATATGCGAAGCCACTTCACGCGCTCTGAAAATGTCGTGTGTTGCCATTAAAATTGCCGTTCCGTCTGCCGAAAGTTCTTTTAGAATCTGTGAAAATTCATTGGAAGCTTTTGGATCTAAACCACTTGTGGGTTCGTCTAATAAAAGCACTTTGGCTTTTTTGGCAATTGCAATGGCGATTCCTACTTTTTGGCGCATTCCTTTAGAATAGCCTCCTAAGTTTTGATCATGAGCTTTAGCTTGCAAGCCTGCTTTGTTTAAGAAATAAGTCAGTTCTCCTTTTGTGTATTTGAAACCTGCCAGCGAAGAGAAAAATTTAAGATTCTCTATACCAGATAAATTTGGGTAAAGCATTACAGTTTCTGGTATATAAGCTACAAATTCTTTGGTTGTTTTTGCGTTTAAAGTAACTGGAATGTCATTTATGGTTAAAGTTCCTTCAGAAGGTTCTATAAAGCCTAAAAATAAATTGATTGTAGTCGTTTTTCCAGCTCCGTTTTGACCTAAGAGAGCAAAGATTTCACCTTCTTTTATAGTTAAGTTTAGGGCATTCAAAGCAGTATAATCACCATATTTTTTGGTGAGATTTTCGGCTGTAAGCATAATTCGATATTTGTATTAAAGTTTTGTAAAGACTAAAAAAAATCACGACGTAACTTTTGATTGCATCTGCAAAATTGTTTGTAAAAAGGAATGGGTTTACTGCAGTTTATTCGCGAAAGCGTAAATGCATATTTTCTCTTTGCAAACCATATAGAATGCAGAGAGTTAAAAAGAAGAATAAACTTTATGTAAACTTAAAATAGAGCAGGAGGTGCTCGTAAAGCAAATAGACTGCCTTTGAAAAATGTAGAAACCGATTTTGTGTAAATAAATATCGGTTTTGTTTCAATTTGAGTTTTATGAAAAATTAAAGCATCAAATGAGTTTGGAATGTAAGTGCTAAACGCAAAATGACAAATATGACATTTTGTATCTACATCGTGGCTGTGGGTAATTTGTTTCTGATTGGCACTTGTATGATGTTCACAAGGCTTTTCTGAAAGCTGTTTAAAAACATGTTCATAGGAATGAATAGTCTGAAATAGCATTGCGGACAATACTATAATTGACATCAGGAAATTAATAATTAAAAATCTTTTCTTCATTCTGAATAAACAGTTGGTTTTTTAGTGATAACTAAAACGCAACAATGTTGCAAATATAAACATCTAGTTTTGAAATACTGTAAAACCAACTTTATTTTTTGAAAAGTTTATTCGTAAACCCTTATTTTACGTCCAGTTTACAGGTTATTATACAATAATTGCAACGTATGAAAATCAGACGAACCATCAAAGTGTTTGTGAAGCACTTCTTGAAAAATAGGTTCTGTATTTTGAACGCTAGCAAACAAGGTCATACACGATTGAAGATTTTCTAAATCAATACTTTCAAAAATATCAGAAACATTTTCTTCTTTTTTGATTAATTCAGAAGTGATTTCTACAAGATGTTTGCCTAAAATTGGATGTTCCAGAAAAGCAATTGCTTCATCGGCATTTTTGATTTCGTAAAATTTGGAAGTATCGGTCAAACCCATTCCTTTTATCTGTGGAAATATAAACCACATCCAAGGAGATTCTTTTTTACCATTCTTGATTTCGTCCAGAGCTGTCAAATACAATTTATTCTGAGCATCTAAAAAACGAAGCAGTCCATTATTGTTGTAGGCCATTACTTACTGATATTTATTTGGGGTATCAGACCATAAATCTAGTCAAAATATGTTTACTTGTACATTCCTCAATTCATTTTTTAATGCCTTTTTTTAACATTTTAAATTGAATAATTTAGAAATGCGATTATAGGCAGAATTTGATAACTTGATTTTGTATTAACAGATAAAATCGTATTAATAAAAGATTTTTATGTTATAAAATGAAGTTTTAGTTGGTAATTCTGTTATGATTTTTCTATTTTTATGAACAGACGGTTTCTAAAACGGTCTGAATTCTTTAAAATTAGGATTGATATTGAACATCTTACAATATCAATATTTTCAACCGGGCAAGCTTCGCCCATAAACAAATAAATGCTTATGAAAATAGGATTAATCGGATTCGGAAAAACTGGAAAATCAGTAGCTTCAATATTATTAGAAAATAAAAAATTCTGCTTAGAATGGGTTTTGCGCCAAAGTACGGTTTTAGAACACAGATCGGTTCCAGAATTTTTTGGAGTGCAGTCAAAAGAACCCGGCTTAATCTATTCTAGTTCTAAAACTTCTATTGAAGAATTATTAGAAAAGCATCCTGTCGACGTTATTATAGATTTTTCGTCACATGAGGGAATTTACACCTATGGAGAAGAGGCGGCCAAAAAAAATATAAAAATCATTTCGGCAATCTCGCATTATAAAGACAAAGAGTTGGCTTTTCTGAAAAAGCTTTCAAAAAAAACTACTGTGTTTTGGTCGCCAAATATTACTTTAGGGGTAAACTATTTATTATTTGCCGCTAAATTTTTAAAGAAAATAGCACCTTGGGTTGATATCGAAGTAAACGAAGAACATTTTAAAACCAAACAGGGAACATCTGGAACAGCGGTAAAAATTGCCGAAGCACTTGATGTGGATAAAGAAAATATCAATTCGGTTAGGGCAGGAGGAATTGTTGGAAAACACGAAGTTATTTTTGGTTTTCCGTTTCAAACCGTTCGTTTAATTCACGAATCGATTTCTAGAGAAGCTTTCGGGAACGGAGTTATTTTTGTGGCCGAAAATCTAAAAGAGAAAGAAAAAGGATTATATAATTTTGAAGATATCTTGACGCCTTATTTTACGGTTTAATGTTGTTTTTTGCCGCTAAGACGCAAAGGCAGTAAGTTTTTTTTTTGAAAAAATGGCTGGTGCTTTTTTCTCAGTGGAGTTGAAGGATAAGCGTAATGTATTTAAGGTATATTTTAATCTCGCAAAGTCGCAAAGTTTTTCTTTTTTAAGTTTTTAAATTTTAAAACTTTGCGGCTTTGTGTCTTAGCGGCAAAAAAAACTTACTTCCTAAAAGTCAAAGCCTTCATATATTCTAAATTCATTTTAGCAATTGAAAGAACCGAAATTCCTTGCGGGCATTCGATTTCGCAAGCTCTTGTATCGGAACATGCTCCAAAACCTTCTTCATCCATTTGTTTTACCATCGAAACCGCACGTGTTTGGGCTTCTAATTTTCCTTGAGGTAAAAGTGCCAGATGTGTTATTTTGGCTCCAACAAACAAAGCAGCGCTGGCATTTTTGCACGAAGCCACACAGGCTCCGCATCCAATACAGGCAGCAGCATCAAAAGCGGCTTCTGCCGTTTCATACGAAATCGGAATACTGTTTGCCTCTGGCGCTTGACCCGTAGCAGCACCAATAAAACCTCCCGAAGCAATAATGGAATCAAATGCTTTGCGATCGATTTTTAAATCACGTAGAACAGGAAAAGCTTTTGCGCGAAAAGGTTCAATATAAATAGTGTCTCCATCTTTAAAACTTCTCATATGAAGCTGACAGGTTGTAGTATTTTTTAATGGACCATGAGCGCGTCCGTTTATCATAACGCCACATTGCCCGCAGATTCCTTCACGACAATCGTGATCAAACTCGATCACTCTTTCTCCATTTTGAATAAGAGATTCGTTTAAAAGATCCAGCATCTCCAGAAACGACATATGTTCAGACACTCCATCAATTTCATAATCTGTCATTTCTCCTTTTGTTGAAGAATTAAACTGTCGCCATATTTTTAGATAAAGTTTCATAGATAATTGTTAATTATGAATTATGAGTTATGAATTATGAGTTATGAGGTATTAATTGTGAATTAATAATTTACAATTAACAATTCACAATTATTTATAGCTTCTCACTGCAAGTTCTACCGATTCAAAGGTTAAAGGTTCTTTGTGAAGTTCGGGTTCGCTATTTAAACCTTTCCATTCCCAAGCTGATACGTAACAGAATTCAGCGTCATTGCGGACAGCTTCTCCGTCGGCGGTTTGGTATTCTTCTCTAAAGTGTGCGCCGCAGGATTCTTCGCGTTGTAAGGCATCGTAACACATTAATTCGGCTAATTCGATATAATCGGCAATTCGTCCGGCTTTTTCAAGTTCGCTGTTTAACGTGTTATCGCCTGTAATTCTAAGATCTTTTTCAAATGAAGCTTTCAGTTCGCGGATTTCAACTAGAGCTTCTTCCAATTTTTTTCTGCTTCGCGAAAGACCGCATTTTTCATACAATAAGCGTCCTATTTTTTTATGGAAATAATCTGCTGAAAGTGTTCCGTTGGTATGTAAAAAACGATCGAGCTGTCTTCGTACCGTTTTTTCAGCTTCCTCAAATGCGGGATGGGAAATATCTGTTTTAGGTAAATTCAATTCGCCTGCCAAATAATTCGGAATCGTATAAGGCGCAATAAAGTAACCGTCAACACAAGCCTGAAGAAGCGAATTGGCACCGAGACGATTAGCACCATGATCGGCAAAATTGGCTTCGCCTAAAGCAAATAAACCAGGAATTGTGGTCATAAGCTCATAATCAACCCAAAGTCCGCCCATAGTAAAATGCGCCGATGGCGAAATCAGCATGGGTTCTTTGTAAGCGTTTATGCCAGTAATCTTTTCGTACATAGCAAAAAGATTACTGTATTTGGCTTCGATTTTATCTTTTCCTTGCGCTTTAATGGCATCCGAAAAATCGAGATAAATAGCATTTTTCATTGGCCCAACGCCATGTCCGGCATCAATTCTTTCTTTTGCGGCTCTTGACGAAATATCTCGTGGAGCTAGATTTCCAAAGGAAGGATAACGGCGTTCTAAGTAATAATCGCGTTCCTCTTCGGGAATGGCGTTTGCATTTCGATCATCTTCTGCTTTTTTCGGAACCCAAATACGGCCATCATTTCGAAGTGATTCTGACATTAAAGTCAGTTTTGATTGGTTTTCACCATGCTGTGGAAGCGAAGTAGGGTGAAACTGAATCCAGCTTACGCCTGCCATATAAGCGCCTTTTTTATGCGCGCGCCAAATGGCAGAACTGTTGCAGCCCATGGCCAAAGTAGAAAGATAATATACTTTTCCATAACCTCCAGAAGCCAGAACAACGGCATCTGCAGCGTGACGTTCTAAAATTCCTGTTTCAAGATTTCGAGCGATTATTCCTTTGGCTTTGCCATCAATAACAACGAGTTCGAGCATTTCGTGACGGGTATACAAAGTCACTTTTCCTAAAGATGCTTGACGTTCTAAAGCTTGATAAGCGCCCAATAAAAGCTGTTGTCCGGTTTGGCCTCTAGCATAAAAAGTTCGAGAAACCTGAACGCCTCCAAAAGATCTGTTGTTTAAATATCCTGCATATTCCCTTGCAAAAGGAACACCCTGCGCAACTGCATGATCGATAAGATGTACAGAACATTCTGCTAAACGATAAACATTGGCTTCTCGTGATCTGAAATCGCCACCTTTTATAGTGTCGTAAAACATTCTATACGTGCTGTCTCCATCGTTTTTGTAGTTTTTGGCAGCGTTTACTCCGCCTTGAGCGGCAACAGAATGTGCGCGTCTTGGAGAATCTTGAAAGCAGAAAGATTTTATATTATAGCCTTGCTCAGCAAGAGAAGCTGCACACGAAGCGCCTGCAAGCCCTGTTCCGACAACAATAATATTTAGTTTTTTTCGGTTGGCAGGATTGACCAATTTGGCTTTAGACTTGTAAAGACTCCATTTATCAGCAAGAGGACCTTCGGGTATTTTTGATTCCATCATTTTTAGTGGTTTAAAATGAATCCATGCAAAAGTTCAAAAGAAAACTAAATTTAGTATAAAATATTGATATTTAGCTGTTTTTTGTATGAATATATTTAAACAAAAATGGACTTTAAGTATATTAAATAATCAGATTTAGTATAGAAAGGAAATTAAAAAAAATTGTTGAATTCGCTCTATCTGAGTGAAATAAAAAACTTATGAGGGTTATATGCTTAAATTTTTCACGCAGATTTAAAAAGATTTAAGCAGATTATTACAGATTCTAAATAAAAAAATCTGCAATAATCTGCTAAATCTGCGTGAAACAAAAACTTTCAGCAGTTATATATTTAAATCTTTTACGAAGATTCTAAATAAAAAAATCTGTTGAATCTGCTGAATCTGCGAGTAAAATTTACTCCCGCAGATTTAGCAGATACAGCAGATTTATAAAATTGAATTGAAATATTTTTGAAGGATTATTTCTCGATTATCATGGTAACTCCTTGACCACCTGCAGCGCAGATAGAAATTAGCCCTCTTCCAGAACCTTTTTCGTTGAGCAGTTTTGCCATTACACCAATAATTCTTCCTCCAGTAGCGGCAAAAGGATGTGCTGCCGCCAAACTGCTGCCTTTTACATTCAGTTTGTTTCGATCAATGGCACCTAAAGTTTTCTTTAAACCTATTTCGGCACTTAGTTCTGGGCTTTCCCAAATTTTTAAAGTGGCTAATGTCTGAGCAGCAAAAGCTTCGTGAATTTCATAATAATCGAAATCTTGCAAGTTTAATTCTGCTTTTTCCAACATTCTTGAAGCAGCAAATAAAGGCGCTAAGAGAAGATTTTGTTGGTTTTTAACGTATTCAATTGCAGCAATTTCTGCGAAAGTAATATACGCCAAAATAGGTAGTCCTTGCTCTTTTGCCCATTCTTCGCTTGCTAAAAGAATACAAGAAGCACCGTCTGTTAGTGGCGTTGAATTTCCTGCGGTAAGAGTTCCGTTTACTTTATCAAAAGCTGGACTTAGTTTGGCTAATTTTTCAATCGTACTGTCTCTTCTTAGATTATTATCTTTTTCTAAACCATTAAAAGGAGTAATCATATCATCAAAAAATCCCTCATCATAAGCTTTTGCCATATTGAGATGACTTTTTAAAGCAAATTCATCTTGTTCTTCGCGTGAAATTTTATAATATTTTGCTGTAATTTCAGTATGTCCGCCCATAGAAAGTCCTGTTTGCGATTCTTCATTTCGAGGAACTAACGGACTAAGATCTTTTGGACGAAGTTTTAGAAAAGTTTTAATTTTTTCGCCCAATGATTTTGCTTTTCTGGCTTCCAATAAGATTTTTCGAAGTTTCTCGCTCACAGCAATCGGCATATCACTGATAGAATCTACACCTCCAGCAATTCCAGAATCTATTTGTCCGAGAGCAATTTTGTTGGCAATATAAATAGCGCTTTCAATTCCCGTATCACACGCTTGTTGCAAGTCGCATGCAGGTGTTGCCGGGTCGAGGCTGGTCTGCATGACACATTCGCGAATTAAATTGTTGTCGTAAGTATGTTTGATTACAGCACCTCCAGCAACTTCGCCTAATAACTTCCCTTTCAGATTGTATTTATCAATAAGACCATTGAGAGATGCGGTCATCATTTCTTTATTTCCAACATTGGAATAAGCTGTATTAGCTCTCGCAAAAGGAATTCTGTTATAGCCTACAATAGCAACTTTTTTTATTGTATTTGATTTCATATCAGGGAGTTATTTGTTTTGGTTTTCTCAGATTTAGAAATATAAAGATAGAAATAGATTTTTGTTTGCAACTTAATGTAGATTAATATTATCAGGAAATAACTTAGAGATGGCTGTTTTCAAATTTATTCTACCGATTTAGTATATTTTGTTTTATTTATTTAGAATGAATTAAAATAATTTGGAAAAGTTGAGATTTGCATATACTTTTGTCGCTCAATTTAAAATCAAAACCAAATGAAAATAATTTTTAATGCCAGAGTTTATCTTTTTGTGCTGTTTTTGAGCTCATTAAATATGATGGCACAACAGCTTGGAACTGTAAACGGAAAAGTTTCTTTGAGTGGCAATAAACCAGCAGAAAATATTGCTGTAGCTTTAAAAGGAACAAAATATTCAGATATTACAACTGTTTCAGGACATTATGAAATTAAAAATGTAAAGCCAGGAACATATACTATCGTATTAAATGGAGTAGGAATTCAACCTGTTGAGGATAAAATCGTAGTAAATTCTAAACAGACTACAACTAAGAATTTTTCTCTTTCTGAAAGTCAGGAAGATCTTGATGAAGTGGTAATTAAAAAGAATAAATACAAGCAAGACAAGCCTTCATTATCTTTGCGTCTTCAGACTCCAGTTTTAGAAATTCCTCAAAATATACAAATTGTAAGCGGTCAGACTTTAAAAGACCAGCAGATTACTAGTATGAGCGATGGAGTAATTCGTAACGTGAGTGGTGCTGTACGTTTAGAGCATTGGGGAGATTTGTATACGAATATTACTATGAGAGGTTCTCAAATTCAGGCTTTTAGAAACGGATTTAACGTGGTTTCTTCTTTCTGGGGGCCATTAACAGAAGACATGAGTTTTGTAGACCATATTGAGTTTGTAAAAGGTCCGGCCGGATTTATGCTTTCAAGCGGCGATCCAAGCGGATTATATAACGTGGTGACTAAAAAGCCAACAGGTGTAACGAAAGGTGAGGTGAGTGCTATGGTAGGAAGCTATGATTTCTACAGAGTAAGTTTAGACCTTGACGGAAAATTAGATAAAAAAGGAAAATTATTATACCGTTTTAACGGAGCAGCACAAAAGAAAGGATCATTCCGTCCATTTGAGCATAACGATCGTTACGTAATTGCGCCTGTGATTTCGTATCAGATTGATGATAAAACAAAAATTACTGCCGAATATAATTTCCAATACGCAAATATGACCGAAGTAGGTTCTTACTATGTTTTTGGACCTAAATCTGATGGATATGCAACTTTACCTCGTAATTTTACGATGACACAGCCAGGACTGCCTGATACAAACATTCAGGATCATAGCGGGTATTTACAGTTTGAACACAAATTTGACGAAAATTGGAAGCTTACAGCTCAAACGTCTTATTTTAAATACATTCAGCAAGGATATAGCTCATGGCCAAGTTTAGTTGGGCCAGCTGAAATAGATACGGATGGTGACAAGATTTCAGATGTTTTTCTTGATAAGGGAGATATCATTAGAAATGTTGGTATTTGGGATGCGGAAAGTAATATGTATTTAGGACAGATTTTCGTGAATGGAAAATTCAGTACTGGAAATGTTTCTCATAAAGTATTGAGTGGAGTAGATTTAGGAAGCAAAGATTATATGGCAGATTGGGGACAATCTCATGATTTAGATACTTATGCAAATCCTTTTAATGTTTACAATCCAAATTATGGCACGCCTTCAAATGGTTTCCCGCAATTTGATCACGATACTCCTTTAAGTCAAAGAGCAGGTGGCCTTTATGGTTCGAAGTATGCGGCTGGATATGTTCAGGATGAACTTGGTTTTCTTGAAAATAGATTGAGATTGACTATTGCCGCAAGATATACATGGATTAGTCAGACGAGTAGCTATGAGCCAACAAAGTCAGACAGTCATATTACACCACGTTTTGGAGCAAGTTATTCTATAACAGATAGTTTTGCGATATATGGATTATATGATCAGGCTTTTTTGCCACAAATTGGTAATGTTGCACCAGGACAGGAAATTAAACCTTTGACAGGAAATAATATTGAATTTGGTCTTAAAAAAGACTGGTTCGATGGCTCATGGAGTACATCTTTATCGGCATACAATATTTTAAAGAAAAACGAATTGACTGCAGATCCTACAAGTAATCCGAGCAACCCAGTTAGTGTTGTATTAGGTGAGAAAAGAGCACAGGGTGTTGAATTTGATGTGAGAGGAAAAATTGCTGACGGTTTAAATCTTATTGCTAATTATGCTTTTACTGAATCGATTGTACTTAACTCAAATGTTTCGACTATAAAAGAAGGTTCTGTTGTACCTGGTTATGCTAAACATACCGCAAATGCATGGTTAAATTATACGATCCAGAATGGTAAGCTAAAAGGGTTTGGTGCTTCGATTGGAGGAACTTTCCTAGACGGACGCCAAACAGACACTTGGAGTCCAGGACTTGTAAAACTTCCAACTTATTTTAAACTAGACGGTGGATTGTCTTATGAAACGGGTAAAATTAAAGTTACAGCAAACGTATTCAATATTTTAGACAGATATCTTTACAGCGGTTCTTACTACGAGTGGTTAAGTGCTTATTACTGGCAGGCTGAAGCTCCAAGAAATTTTAGAGTTGGTGTTACTTATAAATTTTAAGTAAAGGTTCTGAGGTGCTAAGGCTCAAAGGGACAAAGGTTTGAAAATCTATATTTTTATGAATTGACTCCAGTTTTAACTGGAGGTGACAAATAAAGATTAAAAAAAGGCTTTAGCCAAACTATTGATGTTTGGCTAAAGCCTTTTGACTTTTGCTATATTTTTCATCCAGCTAAAGCTGGACGCTACTTAATTATTTTGAGAGATTTTAAAATTCTATTAGTAAAATCATCTTTTCTCGCAGATTTTGCAGATAACGCAGATTTTAATTTTAAAATAATAATCTGTTTAATCTGCTGAAATCATTTTAGATCTGCGTGAAAACTTCGAAAGTTTTAATAACTGAGATGTATATTTCTTTTGAATTGCCTCCAGTTTTAACTGGAGGTGACAAATAAAGATTAAAAAAAAGGCTTTAGCCAAACTAGTGATGTTTGGCTAAAGCCTTTTATCTTGTTTTATATTTTCATCCGGCTTAAGCTGGATGCTATTCAATTTTAAAAAAAAATCCTTTTAATCTATGTAATCTGTGGCAAAAAAACTTTGCGTCTTAGCGACTTTGCGAGATTAACAATTTATCCTTTCTTAATCAGCGGGATCAATTTTGCACCAATCAATTCAATAGCATTCATTAATTGTTTGTGAGTCAATCCAGCATTGTCCATCTGAAAAGTAAATCGATCTACGCCGCCAAGTGCTTCGCTATGTCTAAGGATTTTCTCCGCTGCTCTTTCCGGACCTCCGACAATTAAAACGCCCAAATCATCAATTAAACCATCAAATTTACCTTTGGTTACAGGAGGCCAACCTCTTTCGTATCCTAGTTTAGTCCATAATTCGGCGTAACCAGGATAGTATTCTTCGATTGCTTTTTCCGTTGTGCTGCCCACATATCCTGGCGAGTGTAAACCTACTTTTAATTCTTCAGGTTTATAGCCAGCCGTTTTTCCAGCTTCTCTATACAAATCGACTAAAGGTTTAAAACGATGTGTTTGTCCGCCAATTACGGCAACCATTAACGGAAGTCCTAATGACCCAGCTCTGATAAAAGATTCAGGAGTTCCTCCAACGCCAAGCCATATGGGCAATTTTTCTTGTAAAGCTCTTGGGTAAACTGGTAAATTATCTAAAGCAGGACGAAATTTTCCTTCCCAAGAAACAAATTCATTGTCTCTAATTTGAAGAAGCAATTCGAGTTTTTCTTTAAAAAGAGCATCATAATCTCTCAAATCATATCCAAAAAGGGGATAAGCTTCAATGGCAGATCCTCTTCCGACAACAATTTCGGTTCTTCCTTTTGAAATTAAATCTAAAGTCGCAAAACTTTGATAAACCCTCACAGGATCTGCAGCGCTTAAAACGGTTACAGCACTTGTCAGTCGGATGTTTTTTGTCCTTGCCGCCGCTGCACTCAAAATAACAGCTGTAGCAGAATCTAAAAACTCTTTTTTATGATGTTCTCCTATTCCGAAAACATCTAGACCAACTTGATCTGCAAATTCAATTCTTTGCAATAGCTGTTCCATGGCATCAACACTGCTCAGAGTATTGTTATCGCCGTACATTGCCGAAGCAAAACTGTCTATTCCTATTTCCATTTTTTTTTAGCTTTAAGCTTTACGCTATAGGCTGTAAGCATTTTAGAAAGCCTAAAGCTTACGGCTTATAGCTTAAAGCTATATTAATGTGAGAAACCAAATGAAATACTGATAATGATAATCATGATTACAATTAATGTAATGCCAACGTACAAGTAATCTTTTTCCAATAAAAATGAAAACAGCGAAAGCAACACACGTAAAACGGGTGTCATGAACAGGAAAATAATTCCTGTAAATATTAATGATTCACCATTTCCTTGAATTGCACCGTTGTAAACAGCCGCAATTACTTCAAATATATTTCGGTCATTTTCTTTAAAAACAGAATAATCCTCAATCTGATTTCCGTTATGAAGCAAATAAACAATTCCGCCGATGAAAGCTACCGACAACGAAATCCAAACCCCGTAACGAAGCAGGTTTCCTATGATTGTTTGAAAATCTTTTTCGCCAAATTTTTCTTCCTGTACCATATTAGATTTTTCCATTTAGTCCGTTATAAATCATGTTTATTGCCAAAACAAAAATCAGGCAGGCAAAAAATATTCTCAATTTTTTCGGATTTGTTCGCACTAAGATTTTGGCTCCAGCCATAGCTCCAAATAAAACTCCAATTACAACTGGCATACAAATTCCAGGTTCAATATATCCCTTTTGAATATAAATTACAGAACTCGCCATTGCGGTAACACCCATCATAAAATTGCTGGTTGTAGTTGAAACTTTAAACGGAACACGCATAATATTGTCCATTGCGATCACTTTAAAAGCACCAGAACCAATTCCGAGAAGACCAGACATCATTCCAGCAACTCCCATCATACTGAAACCGCCAATTACGTTTTTGGTTCCGTACTTTACGACTTCGCCATCGTGAGTAGGATAAGTTCCGTCCAATTTTAGTTTTTTAGCCAGCGGACTAGATTCTAAAACAATATGTTCTTCTTTTTTTCGAAGCGAATTAATAGCAGAGAAAATCAGCGTTAAACCGAATAAAACCGCAATAAAAGAAGTAGGGGCAATAGTAGAAAGCAATGCGCCACAAACCGCTCCTATAGTGGTGGCAATTTCGAGAAAAATTCCCATTCTCATATTAGTAATTCCTTCTTTTACATAAGCAGCGGCAGAGCCTGAAGAAGTGGCAATAACAGAGACTAAAGCGGCTCCAATGGCATAATGAATATCGACATTGAGAATAATGGTAAGAAGCGGAATGATGATAATTCCTCCGCCCAAGCCTGATAATGAACCTATAAATCCAGCCAAAAAGGCGCCAAGAATCATTATAAGCGTAAAGGTAAGTATTGTCATTTAAGATATGTTTTTGTAATTGCTAATTTACGAATACATATTTGTTCGAAACAGCTTTATGACCTTAAATATACCTTAAAAATGTTTGTTGTTTTTGGTTGATAGTTTTTGATTTATGGTTTTTGGTTAATCGTTATTTTTTTGTTGCAATTAATTTCTGCAAAGTTTAGGTAGCCATCAACTATCAACCAAAAACCATCAACAAAAAAAACTATATTCTATTATCAACGGCATAAGAGGTTTTTCCAATATTAGCCAATAGTAAAGCTGCCGCGGCACTTGTCCAAACTGAGTAATCAAGTGGAGCTTTTACAGAAACCGAAACGGACATGGCAAAGGCAAAAAAGAACATTAAAACCGTAGTTCCTAAAGCGGCAAGTCTGGTTTTGAAGCCAAATAATAGTAGGAGACTCAGTAAAACTTCAAAGAAAGTGGCAATTCCTGCCAGAATTTCTGCTGTGGCTTTGTTGGCAAATGAATTGAGGGTTTGTGTGTAGATTACAAAGTTTTCCCAATTTCCCCAGGCAACTTGGTTAGATCCTGGTGCGCCCCAAACTCCAAATCGGTCTGCTACGGCCGAAAGCATTGTGATTCCTAAAACTATTCTTAAAATTAAACCTGCTTCTAATATTGTGATGTTTTTCATTCTATAATTAATTTTTGATTTGAAGATGTTCCAGGTTCTTCTTAACCAAAGTTTTGTTTCCAACTACCTTAAAACCAAGTTTTAAATACAGTTTTTTAGCACTCGGATTGTCTTCTTCAACCAGAAGACCTAAAACCTCTTTATTTTTATGAACGTATTTATCAATCAAAAATTGCAATAATTGAGAACCAATTCCTTTTCCCTGATATTTCGGATTTACACCTAAAGAGTCAATGTAATACTCTCCATCCTGGGTTTCAAACTCTGGATCGAATTCTGGATTATAGTGTTTTCTAACGTATTCAACTATGGGATTTCTCAATTTTTCAATATCTGCACCATTATAAATGTTTACTGCGCCAATGATTTCATTATTTTCCTCAGCTACAAAACAATTTTGATAAGAGTATTGATTGTTTTCACTTTCGACGAAATGCTGCAGAAAGTCTTTCGCGGAAGCGTAATCTTCTTTCGCAATAAACTTATAGATAATATCTTCCATTGCTAATAATAATATGGGAGCAATATATTTTGAGTCTGATTTTTCGGCTTTTCTGATATTCATAGTGTAGTATTTTTAGCAAATTTAGTCTTTAAAATTATTTCGCGCAGATTTTAAAGGATTTGAGCAGATCTTAGCAGATTTTAAATAAAAAATCTGCAGAATCAGCTATAATCTGTAAAATCTGCGTGAAACAAAAAACGCATTATGCTTAATATATACAAATATACGTTCAATATATACCAATTAAGAGATTTCAACTCGTCTTATATTTGTAGTATGGTTTTAATTTAAACATTAAAAAGAAATGAAAGCAATAGGATTTAAAACATCATTACCCATAGAAAACCCAGAAAGTTTTATCGAATTTGAAGCCGTAAAACCAATTCCTGGACCACACGATCTATTAGTTAAAATTGACGCGATTTCAGTAAATCCAGTCGATTTTAAGATCCGCCAGAACAGCGCGAAAGACACTGTTTTAGAAACTCCAAAAATTATTGGATGGGACGCTGTAGGAATCGTTCAGGCTGTCGGGCAAGACGTTACTTTGTTTGAAGTAGGCGATCCCGTTTATTATGCTGGAGATATTACCAAACAAGGAAGCAATGCCGAATATCAGATTATTGATGAAAGAATTGTGGGCAGAAAACCTAAATCATTAAGTATTGAAGAATCAGCTGTAATTCCGTTAACGGCCTTGACTGCTTGGGAAATTCTATTTGACAGAATCAGAATTAGTGCCGATAAAGACAAAGGAAAATCTATTTTAATTATTGGCGGAGCAGGCGGAGTAGGATCGATTGCCATTCAATTGGCTAAGAAAATTGCTGGTTTAAACGTTATTGCAACAGCGTCGCGACCTGAAACGATTGAATGGTGCAAAAAGCAAGGAGCTGACTTTGTGGTAGATCATAAAGATTTGGTTTCTTCTGTTCGAGAAGCTGGTTTTGAATATGTTGACTTTATTTTAGATTTCGTAGATACCAATGCTTATTGGGATACAATGGTCGAATTGATTAAACCGCAAGGTCATATTGCTTCGATTACAGGAAGCAGCGATCCTGTTGCATTAACTAAGCTGAAAAGTAAAAGCGTTTCTTTTTCTTGGGAATTAATGTACACCCGATCCATGTATCAGACAGAAGATATGATTGAACAGCATAATATTTTAAATATTGTAGCAGACTTGCTAGACGATGGCATTTTGAAAACCACTTTAAATACAACCTTAAACGGACTTACAGCTGAAAATCTAAAGAAAGCGCACGAACTTTTGGAGTCAGGAAAGACAATTGGAAAGATTGCTATTAAGCTGTAAAGCTTAAAATCGTGTTAGTAATGGTTTAAAAGACTATTTGGAATTGTTTTAAATAATATTGTTTTTAAATAAGAAAATTTTGTATTTTCGTCAACTTACAAACCCAATTTGGATAAATTTTTAACCTAAAACAAATTATTTATGATTTCAAAAAACACAGACCTTGGATTATTACTGTTGCGTTTAAGCACTGGCGGATTAATGCTTTTTCATGGTGTTTCTAAACTGATTCACGGAATTTCGTTCCTTGTAGAAAATATGGGTGCATTTGGATATGCAGTCTACATTGGCGAAGTTTTAGCTCCAATTGCTATTTTATTGGGATTCAGAACTAGAATTGCAGCAGTTCTTTTGGCAATAACTTGTGTAGTGGCAGTTGCAACGGCGCATGCTCAGGAGGTTTTCTCAATTAGCGAGCACGGCGGTTATGCTTTAGAATTATTAATGCTTTATTTTTTAGGTGCTCTTGCATTATTCTTTACTGGAGCGGGCAAATATGCGGTTTCTAAAAACAATCAGTGGGATTAATTTACTGGCAATTATAAAAATTAAGAAAGCTCTAAATTTCGATTTAGAGCTTTTTTTATTTTATCCCTTTCATTTTGAACATATCATCGTATCATTTTGATAGGCTTTTATAAATTGACTGAAGCTTATTTTTTATTATTTGTTTTATAATGAGTGGTTTATTATGGTTTTGTTTGACGTGGCATACCTTTTGTTTTTGTGATGTTGTTGATGATATCATTAACAGCTCTTAATTCTAAAACATTTAAAGAATATGAAAACAAGTAACAAAAGAAATAAAGAAATCACAAAAACGTATTTTTCAAATAAATCTAGACGAAACAAAGATCGATTCGTCAACTTAATGGTATTTACGGTAGTTCTTTTTATTACTGTAATGCTAATCGCTAAAATAGTTTAGGTTTTAGTATGAAAACCATTCAGGACAAGACAGATGTGGCTGTTTTTTCTTCCAATGAAAAAATCATTGAACCTTTTGATTTTATTATCGAAGAAGCAAAAGCCGAACATATTTTTTATGTAAATGAAATCTGTGAGGAAACTCTATTATCTGCAAAAACTCGAGGAACTGGTATTTCAGGCCGACCTCCCGAACTGCTTGAGAAAAAAATAAAAGAAGGCGAAGCTATTATTGCATTTGCATCAGATGGAAAATGGGCAGGTTTTGCCTTTATATCTTCTTGGGAAAACGGAAAATATGTTTCTAATTCAGGATTAATTGTCGCGCGTGAGTTTAGACACACTGGTTTAGCAAAAAAAATCAAAAGAGAGATCTTCGAACTTAGTCGTAAAAAATACCCAGAGGCACTTATTTTCAGTCTTACAACAGGTCTTGCAGTGATGAAAATGAATCACGATCTAGGTTTTGAACCCGTTACTTATACTGAACTGACTCAAGATGAGGGGTTTTGGGAAAACTGTAAAAGCTGCATCAATTGTCCGATATTATTAAGCAAGGAAAGAAAAAACTGTTTGTGCACGGCGATGCTCTATGATCCTAAAAGGAAGAATATTTGAGATTCTCTTGAATAAAGCTGAAAAATGCTTTTTTATGCTATTTTTGCGGTCAAATTATTCCAATAAGTTACCAAAATAGCAATGAAATCCTTATCAGCACTTATCTTTTTTATTCTTTCTTTTTCTATTAATGCACAATCAGTAAATGGTATTGTAAATGATTCTGATGGAAAAGCATCATCAGAAGTCTTAATTCGAAATCTAAATTCAAAAACACACGCACATACTGATGTAAATGGAAAATTTACCTTAGAAGGAACGCAGATAAATGATAGTCTGGTTATTACCAAAAAAGGATTCTCTACTCAAAAAATAAAATTGGCTTCTTTAGATTTTCTGAACATTTCATTAGAAGAAAAACCATTTTTGCTCGAAGAAGTCAAGATTGGCAATAATCTAAAATACCTGAATACCATTTCTAAAATTGATTTTGAAATTCAGCCTATTTCAAATTCTCAGGATTTACTGCGAAAAGTTCCAGGACTTTTCATTGGTCAGCATGCAGGTGGAGGAAAAGCAGAACAGATTTTTTTAAGAGGTTTTGACTGCGATCACGGAACTGATATTAATATCACTGTTGATGGAATGCCAGTAAATATGGTTTCGCACGCACACGGACAAGGATATTCTGATCTGCATTTTGTGATTCCGGAAACAGTTGATAATATTGATTTTGATAAAGGTGCTTATTTTGCAGATAAAGGCGATTTTACAACGGCAGGATATGTTGGTTTTAATACCAAAAACGCTTTGCAGAACAGCTCTATTTCTTTTGAGGGAGGACAGTTTGACACCTTTCGTACTGTTGCCATGTTCAATTTGCTGAATAAAGAAAATCAGTCGGCTTATTTTGCGGGAGAATACATGATGACCGATGGTTATTTTGATGCACCTCAGAATTTTAACCGAATTAATTTGTTTGGAAAATATAACGCTAAAATGGAGAATGGAGATCGTTTGGCTATTTCGGTTTCACATTTTAAAAGCCAATGGGACGCCAGCGGACAGATTCCGGACTGTGCTGTAAACGATGGAACAATTTCGCATTTCGGAGCAATCGATTCAAATGAAGGAGGAAATACAGACAGAACCAATTTCAATTTGCAGTACGATGCAAAAATTGACGAAAATACACATGTCAAAAGCAGCGCTTATTTAAGCAAGTATGATTTTGAATTGTATTCTAATTTTACTTTTTTCTTGAATGATCCTGTAAACGGCGATCAAATCAAACAGAAAGAAAATAGAACCATTGTAGGTTTTCAGTCTGAATACGATCAGAAATTAAATGAGAAATGGCGTTTCAAATTGGGCGCCGGACTTCGAAATGATAATAATAAAGATGTAGAGTTATCCCATACAGTAAACAGAAAAACAGTTTTAGAATATTTGAGTTTAGGTACGGTAAATCAGACTAATTTATTTACGTTTTCAAGTCTTGATTTTACAGCAGGAAAATGGTTAGTAAACGGAGGTTTACGTTTGGATTATTTCAAATTTGGTTACGAAGATCAATTGGCAGCGACTTACAGCAATCAGACGCAGACAAAAGCAATTGTGAGTCCGAAATTAAACTTTTTGTATACTCAAAATGACAAATTAAACTATTTTCTGAAATTAGGAAAAGGATTTCATAGCAATGATACGCGTGTAGTTGTGGCTCAAAAAGGAGAAAAAATCCTTCCAGAAACCTATGGCGCAGATTTAGGAATCAATTGGAAACCATTTCCACGCATGATTATTAATTCGGCAATTTGGTATTTGTATTTAGCGCAGGAATTTGTTTATGTGGGAGACGAAGCAGTTGTTGAACCAAGCGGAAAAACAGAAAGAAAAGGTTTCGATTTTGGTTTCAGATATCAATTGACTAATTGGTTATTCTGGAATACCGATTACACCTATACGCACGCAAGAGCAATAGATGAACCAAAAGGAAATGATTATTTGCCTTTGGCTCCGAAAAATACTTTAATGAATGGAATTTCGGTAAAAGATTTAAAAGGTTTCTCAGGAAGTATAAGAACCCGTTTCTTGGGAGACAGACCTGGAAACGAAGACAATTCGGTTATCGCAAAAGGGTATTGCATCACCGATTTTTCTGTGAATTATCAGATTAAGAACGTGTCAATTGGGGTAAACATCGACAACATTTTCAATACAAAATGGAAAGAAACACAATTCTTAACCGAATCAAGATTGGCAAATGAAACCGATCCTGTTGAAGAAATTCATTTTACAGCAGGAACTCCGTTTAATGCGAGATTGATTTTGAAATATGCTTGGTAGAAATTAGTCAATGTGCCAATTAGAAAATGTGCCAATTAGATAATGCGAGAAATTATCTAATTGGCACATTTTCTAATTAGTGGTTTATTTTAAATTGAATCGAATTGAATTCTCGATATTTAATAGGGGCTATCATTCCGTAGGAATGTTTCGTCGGTAGAAAAAAAATGGTGTCCAGCCCAATTTGCGTTCCGTAGGAACGTTTGATATTTTAAATGATAAAAAATTATGAAACCAACCAAATGTTCCTACGGAACGTAAAACGATTTAAAAACATATTTTTCTACCGATGAGATGTTCCTACGGAACATTTTTTAAAATCTGCAATCGGTCGAAACAACATTTTCACCGAGCAGATCGTGTGTTCTACCGATCTGAATTTTAATTGATATACTCTCGATATACTTTTGATTCAAATTAAAACCTTAAAAATCAAAATTATGTCACTATTTACGCCTCTTCTTTGGATTTTGTTAATTGCTCCGCTTATTGTTATTGCGTGCTTTAAAACGGAAAAAATAAACTGGAAATATTTAGTTTTTTTCATTTTATATTTCCTTGCCGATGTTTTTTTACAGGCTTCGGGGAAACAATTAATTGATCTTGATTTAAAGTTCAATTGGTCAGGAAAAATTCTAAGCCTAATTTTAGGATTGATTATTATTTTCTCTGTTTCAAAAGAAGAAAGAATCAAAATCGGATTTACTTCTAAAACCAATTCGCCAGCAAGCTTGAAATTCGGATTACTGGTTTTCTTCGGATTTACTTTCTTCGACATTATTTTCAAACTGATTTTGTTTCCAAAGGGCAACGCCTTTGATTTAGAAACTTTTCTTTTTCAAGCCACAATGCCTGGATTAACAGAAGAAATTCTGTTTAGAGGAATCTCTTTATGGCTTTTAGATAAGGCTTTTGCGCCAACATGGAATTATCGCGGTATCAAATTTGGCTGGGCATTTGTTATCGTAACCGTTTTGTTTGGAGTTTCTCACGGAGCGGTTTTAGATCAAGATTTACATCTGAAATTTGATATTATTACAATGGTGTACTTAACCTTGATTTCTTCTCTAAGCGTTGGAATTTTAAGACAGTTTTCAGGAAATCTCATTTATTCTATTCTAGGGCATAATACCATTAATTTGATCAATGCCGTGATTAGAATTTTATAAAACCTGCCAAATTAAAGTTATATTTGAAACTGCTTTACAACCGTATTACATGCCAAATACCACATCGACTTCGGGATATTTTTTAGATAAAATCGCTTCGCTGAATTTTGACGGCTTTTTCACCAAAAGAAATCGAATTTTACTGCATGTTTTCATGTGGTTCGGATTCTCTGTTTTATTGTTTTTAAGTTATGTAATTGGCTATCATCTCGTTTATTTTGATGCTGTTTTACTGACTATCAGAATGGCTTTGGTCAATATTATTGTCTTTTATATGCTGTTTTATTTGTTGCTTCCAAAGATTTTCTCAGGAAGCAAAACTCGAATTATAGTACTGTTAGTATTGGTTTTTCCGCTTTCGATTTTTGTTTGGATGGCTTCAACGTACTTTATTTCGCTTTTATATTATACTTTAGGTCTTGAAGTTGATTTCGGAGAATTAAAAGGCGTGATCAAAATGAGCGCAGAACAACGTTTTCTGGAAGCAGTTTCGCCAAAAAGAATGCTTTCGCAGACTATAATTATCATTTCGTTGCTTTCGCCTTTTTGCTTTGCTAAAATATTGGTCGAAATCACGAAATTGTACAACAAGAAATTTCAAATTGAAAGAGAGAAAACAGCTTTAGAAATTCAGAATATTCAAATTGAAAAAGACTTTTTGAAGGCTCAGTTGAATCCACATTTTTTATTTAATACCTTGAATAATTTGTACGGACTGACGGTTAGAAAAGACAATCTGGCTCCTGAAGTCATTTTGAATCTTTCAGATATTATGAGCTATACGCTTTATGAGTCGAATACTGAAATTGTCCGTCTGGAAAAAGAATTGGATTTTATTAAAAATTATATCGCTTTAGAAAAAATGCGTTATGCCGAAGATGCCAATATTCAAGTTACTAGTGAAGGACAAACCGCAGGACTTTTTGTTGCACCGCTTCTGACATTTACTTTTATAGAAAATGCTTTTAAATACGGTTTAAAAAGCCAAAATGCCTTTATAAAACTCAACATTAAGATTGAAAGCAATACTTTTTGGTTTAGTTTAGAAAACGATTTGGAAGAAACGGCAAACGATTCTGATTTTGGCGGAATTGGAGTAGAGAATGCTCGTAAACGCTTAGAATTGCTATATCCTGATCAGTATGAATTAGAAATTAAAAGACTGGAAAATTCGTTTAAAGTCGATTTAAAAATAGTTTTAAGAAGATAATGGAAAAACTAAAATGCATTGTTGTTGACGACGAGCCAATTGCAAGAGATATTATCGAATCTTTTATTGCTGAAATTCCGTTTTTGGAACTGAAAGCTTCGTTTGGAGAAGCGTCTAAAGCGTTATTGTTTCTGCAGGAAAACGAAATTGATATTATTTTCAGCGATATTGAAATGCCTAAATTTAATGGTTTAGAATTGGCGCAATCGCTTACGAATGCTCCAGTTATTATTTTCATCACGGCACACCGTAATTTTGCTCTAGAAGGATTTGAAACGGGAGCTGCAGATTATCTCTTAAAACCTGTTCGTTTTGATCGGTTCCTAAAAGCGGTGAATCGTGCTAAAGAATATCTTTCGTTGAAGAAAACAACTTCAGTTCATCAAATTAATTCAGATCGCATTTTTATTAAATCGGAAGGAAAACTGATTAAGATTCTTTTGAGTGAAATACTTTATGTGGAGGCGCAGGGAGATTATCTAAAATTCGTCATAAATGGCGGATCGTACACGACTTTAGGAACTTTAAAGTCAATGGAAGAAGTGCTGAAACTCCCAATGTTCTTTCGCGTTCAGCGTTCTTTTATTCTAAATCTCGAAGCTGTGAGAAGTCTTAACGGAAATATGGTCGAATTGATTGATGGGAAAACCATTTCTGCAGCTTTGAATAAAAAAGATGAACTGTATTCGTCGCTTGGAATTCGATAATGTGTCAATTAGAAAATTAGAAAATTAGAAAATGTGAGTAATTGACTAATTTTCTAATTGACACATTGCCACATTACTTATTCGCATTGATGTAATCCGTTGGTGACATATTAAAATGTTTCTGGAAATTTCTACCAAAGCTTGTTTGCGATTTGTAGCCGACCATTTCTGCGATTTCGTACATTTTATAGTTTTCGTTTAGCAGTAATTCCGCGGCTCTTTTTAATCGTACGATATTAATCAGTTCGTTTGGACTCAAGTTTGTGATGTCTTTAATTTTTCGATATAAAGTTGAACGGCTCATATTCATGATTTCGGCGAGTGATTCTACACTCAAATCCTGATCGGTGATGTTTTTAAGAATTTCATCGTCGAGTTTTTTCAGGAACTTTTCGTCGGTTTTATTGTGGGCAATGCTTTTAATATGCGAAAGGGGAGAACTCGCATAATAATTCATGATTTGTCTTCGGTTTTCAATCAGATTATTGGCTTGTACTTTCAGATAATCCATAGAAAAAGGTTTTGCCACATAAGCGTCTGCACCAACTTCAAGTCCGTCGATTTGTGATTTCAGCGAGTTTTTGGCCGTCAATAGAATCACTGGAATATGACTTGTTTCCAGATTCGTTTTAATCTTTTTGCACATTGTAAATCCGTCCATAACAGGCATGGTTACGTCTGAAATTACCAATTGGATGTTTTCGTTATGAATAATTTTAATGGCTTCCTCACCATTTTCGGCTTTTAGAACAGTATAAATTCCAGTCAATTCTGTTGTAATAAAACTCAAAAGATCTTCATTGTCCTCAACAACTAAAACTTGTGCTTTTTCATTTTTGATTTCAACAACTTCTTTTGGCAATTCGCTTTCCGTCTGTTCTTTTTCAGAATCGGCATAAAGCATAAATTCTTCTTCTTGATGTAGCGGAACCATCAATTCGAAAATATTAAAATTCGCATCTTCAATCAATTCTAAACTTCCGTTGTGCAATTGCGCTAGAGAATGCGCTAACGAAAGTCCGATGCCGGTTCCTGAAGCCGTACTGCTATCATCAACTCTAAAAAACGGTTCGAAAATCTTATCTTTTAAATGAATCGGAATCATATTTCCGTCATTTTTCACAATCAGATGCAGTTTTTTTTCATCTCTGAACAATGAAATAGAGACTTTTTTATTCGAATATTTAATAGCGTTGTTGATCAAATTGCTCAAAATCTTTTTGAAAGCTTCTTTGTCGACAAAAGCATGAATGTCTTTTTCTCCTAATTCCAAGTCAAATTCCAGTTCACGTTCTTCAATTAATTGGCTGAATCTTAAATGAAAATTTCGAACCATTGAAGAAATATTCGCTTCGACGAAAGTCAATTTCAAACCGCCAATTTCCGATTTTCTAAAATCGAGCAATTCATTGACCAATTTTAATAAACGCGAAGTATTTTTCTTCATAATCGAAAGATGCTGAGGCACTTCTTCCGATTCGTATTTCATGCCTAAAAGCTTTTCCAGCGGACCTTTAATAAGCGTTAAAGGCGTTCTAATTTCATGCGCGACATTCGTAAAAAAATCAATTTTTGCCTGATAGATTTCTTTCTCTTTTTCGTCGTTTAAATGTTTTATTTTACGGTTATTCTTAATTTGAGTCAGATTTTGAGAATATCTGATAATATAATACAATCCGGCGCAGAACAATAGAAAATACAATATATACGCATAACTGCTGGCATAAAACGGAGGCAGAATGGTAATTTTGAGTTTTACTTCTTTACTCCAAACCCCAAAACTATTCAAGGATTTTACTTTAAAAACATAATCGCCAGGCGCGAGTTCGGTAAAGAAAACTTTGTTGTTTCGTCCTAAATAAACCCAATCCTTGTTTACGTTTTCGAGCTGAAACCAATATTCGGTCAATTCTGGCGCGGTATAGTTTAAAGAAGCAAACTCCAAATTAAAAGTTGACTGATTGTTGTTGAGTTCCAATTCGTCCAAAAACGAAATAGATTGCGAAATGGGCGAGTCGGGGCTGTTAACCTCAATATCTTTATTGTTAATTTGAAGATTGGTAATGTAAATAAAAGGCGTGTATTTGTTTTTGCTGAAATGCTTCGGATTAAAACTGATCATTCCGTTTAAATTTCCAAAATACATATCGCCGTTTGCATCTTTAAAAGCCGAATTGTAATTGAACTGATCGCTCAATAATCCGTTTGCGGTGGTGAAAATCTTGATGGTTTTATGATCTGGACCAAATTTCACCAAACCTTTAGAAGTTGTCAGCCAGAGATTTCTAGAATCATCTTCCAAAATAGAGTAGAAGACATTGCTCGGCATTCCATTTTTGGTTGTGAATTTGGTAAAAGTGTGGTTTTGTCTGTTTACGAGATTCAATCCGTTTTCGGTGGCAATCCATAGGTTTTTAGAACTGTCTTCAAAAATGGCGTTGATTGTATTATTGCTTATTCCGTTCGGATTTTTATAATCATACGTAAAAACCTCTTTTTTCTTCGTTTTCGGATTGTAAAATAGCAATCCGTCGCGATAACTTCCTGCCCAGAAATTTCCGTTGCTGTCTTCCTTCATATTCGTATAATGATACGTTTCTGGAAAGAATTTCAAGATTTCAAAATTATCCGCCTGTTCATTATAGCGATAAAGTCCCGATGTTGTTACCACGATCAAATCGTTATTTTTCATTTCATAAAAAGAAAAAATGAAGTTGCTGTGCAGTCCGCTTCGGCCGTCATTGGCGCTGTAATGTTTGATAACTGTGCCAGAATTTCTGTCTAAAACATCCAAACCATGCTCAAAAGTTCCTACCCAGATTTTGTCTTTTCGAGGCATTAAAGCATGAATGTTATAATAGGAAACAGGATAAGACGTAAATTTTTGTGTCTTAGGATTAAAATGATTTACTCCCGCATCTTCGGTTCCGATCCATAAATTGCCCTGATCGTCTTTATGGATTTCTCGAACTGCGCTTCCACTAATGGAGTTTTGATTGTTCTTCGGAAAGTACTTTTTAAACTGCGTATATTGTTTCTGATGGTAATTGACACCGCCAAAATATGTTCCAATCCAGATTCCGTTTTCTTTATCAATTGTAATTGAATAAGCTGCATTATCTGAAATGGCATACGGATCGTTATAGTTTTTCTTAAGATTTACAGCGGTTTTAGTTTTAAGATTATAAACATAAACGCCAGATTCACTAGCAATCCAAAGTTCATCGTTTCCTTTTTTTCTGAATTGACGAACGAAAACGGGTTCTTTGATCCCGAATTTAAGTTCGCTTGTCGTTTTGTCTTTTCTATTATATAGGAGTACGCCGTGGTCTTGTGTGCCGATTACAATGTTTTCAGAATCGACCGCATAAATCACGGTGATTCTAAAATTGGCTTTATTCGCTGGCGGATTTAACGGAATGTTTTCAAAAGAAAGATTTTCCTCAGAGTAATGATAGATTTTATTGAGAGAAGAAGCCCAAATTTCTCCTTTATAATCTTTCGTAATCGAGGTCGTAATAAAATATTTGTTCGGGTTAAAAGTGGTCGTTTCCTTCTTTTTTGGTGCATACTTATACAAAATGTTGCCAGAAATAAACCAAATGTTGTCTTTTTGGTCGTGATTGATGTCGTTGATGCGGTCATTGATCGCTTCATTCAAAATCGTAAAACGATCCAGCTTTTTATCATAATGATACAAACCTTTGTCTGTCCCGACCCAAATAGTGCCATTATGCTCGTGAAGCGACTGTATATAATTGCTTCCTAAACTATGTACAGGATCTCCGTTGCTCCTATAGGTTTTAAAACGATAGCCATCAAAACGGTTTAGACCATCTTTGGTTCCAAACCACATAAAACCATCATTATCCTGAATGGAGGTTAAAACGGTATTGTTAGAAAGTCCTTCTTCAACCTGATAATGTTTAAAATAATAGTCTTGCGCATTCGAAAAATTTATCGAAAAAAGGCTGAAACATAAGAAAAGAAAGAATTTACGCATAGGGCTGTTTTTTAGGCTAAAATCAATATTTCTGCAAATCGTCTCAATATTCTACAAAATGTTGCAGCTGAATGAAAATGATCTGTTTTTAATACAATTTGAATCATTTGAGAGAGATATTGACACAAATGAAGCATTTTATTTTGAATAAAAAGCGCCTAATTTGAATTTTCAAATAAATGATATTGATAAAATTTTAAGGTTAAAAATATACTATCAATAAAATAAAGTTTGAAAAATCTAACCATTAATAATTTTGAAACAAAATGAACAATTTATTACAACCAAAGAATATTAGTTCTTTTTTTGTCCGCATTCCAGACGATTAAAAAAGAGCCATATTTCATTAAACCAAACCACAAAAAGAAATAAAACTATCTAAAATGCAAAAATCAATGAAAACAAAGTTCACTCACTTTTTAACGAAGAGATATTACCTCTTAGTTTTCTTTAGTTTATTACTGCAGTCCGCTTTTGCCCAGCAAATAAATGTTACGGGAAAAGTGACTACCGCAGACGGACAAGCGGTTCCTTTTGCGAATGTTTTGATAAAAGGAACTCAAAATGGTGCTGTTACTGATTTTGACGGAAGCTTTAAAATTTCGGCCAACGGAAATCAGACATTAGTTTTTAGTTCGCAAGGCTATAAAACATTAGAAATTGCCATCAATAACAAAACTTCTATAAATGTTACCATGGCAGAAGACGCTATGAAGCTGGATGAAATAGTTGTTGTAGGTTATGGATCGCAGCAGAAAAAAGACCTTACAGGAGCTGTTGCGTTAGTAAAACCAGACGAAATTCAGAAAAGACAGGTTACTACAGTAGCAGACGGACTTCAAGGCTTGGTTACTGGAGTTAAAGTTCGCGGTGGCGGACGCCCAGGGCAAGAAGCCAATGTTGAAATTCGCGGACTTAAAAACCTTCAAAATACAAACCCATTATACGTAATTGACGGTTTAGTAACTTCTGCAAATAGAGACTTTAATCCAAACGATATCGAATCGATTCAGGTTTTAAAAGATGCTTCTGCAGCAGCAATTTATGGTTCTAGAGCAGCAAATGGTGTCATTATTATTACCACTAAAAAAGGAAAAAAAGGACCATTACAGGTTGAAGTATCAGCAAAAAGCAGTCTTCAGGTTATGCCTCGTTACGATTTAATGGGAACTGAGGAATTTGCCAAATACAACAACATGGCGTATGATAATGCTGGATTTCCGAGACAAAACTTAAATATGGCTGTTAATACAGATTGGCAGGATGCCACTTTTCAGACGGGAATGATTCAGGATTACAACGCGAGTTTTTCTGGCGGAAATGAGAATTCAACATTCTTTATGTCTGGAAATTATTTTGGAAATGAAGGAACAGTTATCGGAACTGATTTTGACAGAATTTCATTTCGTGTAAATTCAAGCGGAACAAAAGGAATTTTCAGTATTGGAGAAAATTTAGCGATCAGTAATGCTAAAACAGACGAAATGTCTGGAAATCCAATTATCGATGTGTACAGAATGACACCAACGATTCCGCTTTACGATCCATCAAATCCGGGTGGATATGGTTACGGAAAACAAGGAGTTGCTGACACTTTTGGTACAAACCCTTTGGCATTGGCTGATTTTTCAAATGTAACGAATCAAAATTTTAGAATTAGAGGAAACATTTGGTCAGAATTAAAATTTGTGCCTTGGTTGAAATACCGTTTCAATTTTGGATATGAAACTAGTTTTGATTCTTATAAATACATGAGAAAAAAAGGAAGCTGGACATTAAACCAGCCGCAAGATCCTTCTCAAACCGATCAAAACAAAGGAAGATCAGAAACTTTGTTGTTTGAAAATACATTGACTTTCAAAAAAGAATTTGGTAAACATGACATCACACTTTTAGTTGGTCAGACGTATCAAAAAGACAATTACGACCAGATTTACGGAACAAAGAGAAATCTTCCGATGAATTCTGGAACGGGAGAATATTATGAAGTTTTAAATCAAGGAGATTCGCCAGTTGTTGGAGGTTTTATCAACGAAGCGGCTTTAACATCGTATTTAGGAAGGTTAGAATACAATTATGATAATCGCTATTTATTTAATGCGGTAATTAGACGTGATGGTTCTTCAAGATTCAGTGATGGCAACAAATGGGGTAATTTCCCTTCTATTTCTGCGGGATGGAGAATTAGTAACGAATCTTTCTTTAAATCAGAATTTATTAAAGATTTAAAATTAAGAGCAAGTTATGGTGAATTAGGTTCTGGAAACATTAGAGAATATGAATCTAAAAGCTTCATTAATAATTTCGGACAGGTTGTTTTAGGAAAAGACCAAGTTTTATATCCTTCTGCAACTCAGGTAAAATTATCAAACTCACAATTGCGCTGGGAAAAATTGAAACAAACTAATATCGGATTAGATTTAGGAGTTTTAAATAACGATTTACGCTTAACAGCAGATTATTTCATTGCTCGTACAGAAGATGTATTATTTGGTTTCCCAATTTTATTGACTACAGGAAACGATGGAGGAAACCCAATTTCTAATGCTGCAACGGTAGAAAACAAAGGTTTTGAATTGGAATTAGCTTATAGCAAAAAGATCAATGAGTTTTCTTTTAACGCTTCTGTAAACTTCACAAAGGTAAATAACAAGTTGGTTTCTTTAGGTAACGGACAAAACGAAAACATTATTGGAAACACCATGACTCGCAGCGGAAGCCCAGTAGGAATGTGGTATGTTTTGGAAACTGACGGATTATTCCAAAATCAGCAGGAAATTGACAACTACAAAAATGCTGATGGGAAAGTGATTATGCCAAATGCAGTGCCTGGAGATATTCGTTTTAAAGACAATAACGGAGACGGACAAATTACAAACGAAGATAAGGCGATTGTTGGAAGTCCATGGCCAGAGTTTGAAATGGGTTTGAATGCTGGAGCTGAATATAAAAACTTTGATTTTTCGATGAACTGGATTGCTTCAAACGGTGCTACTGTTTATAACGGATTTAGAAGTGTTGTAGATCGTTTTGATGACAATAGTAACTACAGAAAAGGAATTCAGCCTTGGACACCAGAAAATCCAAATACTGATTTTCCTAGAGTTACAAAAGGTTCGACTTTAAATTCAAGAGGAGATAGCGACCGTTTCTTAGAAAGTGGCAATTTCATCAGACTAAAATACATTGGTTTTGGATATAATTTGCCAAGCAGTGTTTTAGAAAAATCAGGAATTACAAGAGCAAGATTAACCTTATCTGCACAAAACATTCTAACAATCACAAAATACAAAGGTTTAGATCCTGAGTTTAGCAATACGGGTGATAACAGAATTTTTGAAAGAGGTGTTGATAACGGCTCTTTCCCGAATCTTCAGACGTATTCTTTTGGTGTAGAATTTAGCTTTTAATTAAAAAAATAGCGCAATGAAAAAAATAATCATAATAACCGCAGCTTTTTTAGGTCTTGTTTTTACCGCTTGTGAAAACGAATTGGATCTAAACAGCCCAAATGATATTACAGTTGACCAATATTGGAAAACTGAAAGTGATGCACAAGCCGGTGTAAACTCTATTTATGCCATGTTTTATAAAGATGGATTGTGGGCAAGATGGATATATTTCCGTCTGGATTTAACTTCTGACGAAGGTTATAGCGTAAGTCCGTGGACAGAATTGGCAGATTGGACAAGATTCAATTATATCAATTATAATTTTTGGGAAGGAAATGCCGTAACGTGGAGAGATACTTATAAAGCTATTTTTAGATGCAATCAGGTATTGGCGAATGTTCCGAATATCACTTTTCAAAATGAAAATGATAAAAAGCAAATTATAGCGCAGGCTAAATTCTTTAGAGCATTGCACTACTATTATGCAGGTGTAATTTGGGAAGATGTGCCGTTGGTTTTAGATCCGTCGACACCAGCAGATTTGCCAAAACAAGTAAAGGTAGACGAAATCTGGGCTCAAGTAGAAAAAGATTTGAATGAAGCCTTTGAAGATTTGCCAAGAGATTGGGCTGCTGATCAATTAGGAAGACCAGATAAAGGCGCTGCAAAAGCTTTTCTTGCAAAAGTATATATGCAGCAGCATAAATGGCCAGAAGCAAAAGGAGCTTTGGAATTTTTAATTTCTGGAGCAGGAGCGAAGTACAGTTTGGTATCTAACTACAGAGATAATTTTACGGATACAAATGAGAATAATGCCGAATCTGTTTTTGAAATCCAGTTTGGAGATCAAAGAAAAGGAGGAACTGACGAAGCGCAAAATGCAGCAGTTTCTAGTAACCGTTCTCAATTTTTTGCACCAAGAGGAATTGGATGGTCTGACGGACAAGCTCGTTTTTGGTTAATTGATGCTTTTAAACAAGAAAATAATAAAGACGGAAAATTGGATGAAAGGTTAAGATGGACTTTATTCTATCCTCAATTATTAGCTGATTTTGGAGACAAAACATACGGAAGAAATTGGGAGTGGAACAATAATGAAGCTTGGTTTAGAAAAGGAAGCCGCGATTATTACAGAAATAATGAGGATTACTACAGTCAAGTAAACTACAGATTGGTTCGTTATGCGGATATTTTATTGCGCTACGCGGAAGTTTTAAACGAATTGGGAAACACTGCTCAAGCGTATCAATATGTTGATTTGGTAAGAGCTCGTGCCAACATGAATACATTGGCAACAGCACATCCTGAAATTGGAAACGATCACGACAAATTCCTAGAGCGTTTGAAAATGGAAAGAGTTTTAGAGTTATGCGGAGAAAGTGTTCGTTGGGAAGATTTAAAACGCTGGGGAGATTTAAATTCTCAAGCTTCTGTTGATAAAATCGCACTTCGTGATACAGATTTTAAAAACTTCACAGTAGGTAAAAATCACAGAATGCCAATTCCGCAAAGCGATGTAGATAATAACCCAAATCTAGAGCAGAACTCTGGATATTAAAATTACGAATTGGATGATAATAGGATACTTTTCATTCAACAAGTAAAATCTAATTTGATCTGCTAAAATCTTTTAAAATCTGCGTGAAATACTTTTATTCCCTTTTTTCACGCAGATTTATACAGATTAAAGCAGATTTAGAGAGATTTAAATTAAGCTGAAGAATAGAAAAAATCACTTAATGAGTTAAAACTGATTTTTTGAGGGGATCAGATTTACAAATCTGATTCCCTTTCATAAAGAACGATTGTTCAAAAAAATAAAATTGAAATGAAGAAAGTAAAATTGTGTCTGACATTTATGTTAGCAGGACTCGTATTGCTTAGCTGCAACAATAAAAAAAGTAATCCTGAAGAAAAGAAAAGCGAAACCGAATCAATAGAAAAAAGAGAAATCTGGACAAAAGATCAGGCCAATAAATGGTACGCAGAACAGCCTTGGTTAGTTGGCGCAAATTATTCTCCTAGCACAGCTATAAATCAGTTAGAGATGTGGCAGGAAGATACTTTTGATCCAAAGCGAATCGATCAGGAATTGGGTTGGGCCGAAGATCTTGGTATGAATGTAATGCGCGTCTATCTGCACGATTTATTGCATCAGCAAGATGCAGAAGGACTTTACAAACGCATGGATCAATTTTTAGAAATTGCTGATAAACACCACATAAAAACCCTTTTTGTTTTGTTTGATTCGTGTTGGGATCCGTTTCCTGCTTTAGGAAAACAGCGTGCTCCAAAACCGCATACGCATAATTCAGGTTGGCTTCAGGCTCCAGGGCAAAAAGCACTTCAGGATAAAACACAGTATCCGCGTTTAGAGAAATATGTAAAAGAAACGGTAGCTCATTTTAAAGATGACAAACGAATTTTAGGTTGGGATCTTTGGAACGAACCAGATAATATGACTGGACCCTCTTACGAAAAAGTAGAAATTAAAAACAAAGTCGATTTGATTTTGCCGCTTTTAAAAGATGTTTTTGTTTGGGCGAGAGAAAGTAATCCTTCTCAGCCATTGACTTCTGGAGTTTGGGTAGGGGATTGGAGCGACGAAGCGAAAATGAAACCAATGCACAAAATGCAGATCGAACAATCTGATATTGTTTCTTTCCACAATTACAATACGCCACAAGATTTTGAAAAAGTAATCAAACAATTACAGCGTTACGGAAAACCATTAATCTGTACAGAATATATGGCAAGACCAAACGGAAGCACTTTTGAGGGATTTTTGCCTCTTGCGAGAAAATACAACGTAGGCATGATCAACTGGGGATTTGTAGACGGAAAAACACAAACGAAATATGCTTGGGATAGTTGGACGAAAACCTATACTGCTGAGCCAAAATTATGGTTTCACGATGTTTTACACACAGATGGAACGCCATATATTAAAGCCGAAACAGATTTAATTAAGAAAATGACTTCTGAGGCGAATAAGAAGAATTAGATAATGTGTCAATTTGATAATTAGATAATTCTTGAAATGTGTTAATTGACTAATTTTCTAATTACCACATTTTCTCATTTTCTAATTATCAAATTGACTAATTGACACATTAAAAAAACAGCTTATGAAAACAATAAAGAACTTATTTTTTCTAATGATGATTTTGGCTGGATTTTCCGCGAAAGCGCAACAGCCAGATCCGCCAGGACAAGTAAAAGGAAACGAAAAACCAAAAAACGAAGCCTATCTGTTTGCGCACATGACGCACAACGATTATGGCAGATTATACTATTCGGTTAGTTTGGATGGTCTTCATTGGGAAAATCTAAACAACGGGAAACGCGTTTTTGAAGAATATAAAGGGCATCCCGATATCTGCAAAGGGCCTGACGGAAAATATTACATCGCAGGAAACACAGGAGACGATGCCAAAAGTATTAATATTTGGGTTTCGGATGATTTGATTACTTGGAAAAAACATTCTGATTATACGCCCGATTTAAAAAGTACGCCAGATTATTCAAACGCTTTACAGCGAATTGGTGCTCCAAAATTGTATTACGACAAAGATTCAGAAAAATTCATCATGACTTGGCACACGCCACATTTGGAAGGAACAAAAGAAGATGGCGAACGTTATTGGGCAAGTCAGCGAACTTTGTATGTTTTGTCTAAAGATTTAAAAACTTTCGAAGGAACACCAAAACGTTTATTCGATTGGGATATGGGAACGATTGATGTTTTTATTCGTAAAGTCGGCGATTCCTACTACGCCGTGATTAAAGACGAGACGTATCCAACTTTGTATTGGACAACCGGAAAAACCATCCGAATTGCGAAATCAAAAAATCTTTTAGGACCTTATTCTTTGCCCCAGCAATCTATCAGTCCAAACTTTAGAGAAGCGCCAATGCTGATTCCTTCTCCAGATGATAAAATATGGTACATGTATTATGAACAATACCCAGGAGTTTCCTACGGATTATCGATCGCAGATAACTTAAACGGACCTTGGTTTCAGGCCTCAGGCTACACTTTTTTCTCAGATTGGGACAAATACAGTCTCCCAGAAAAAGTACGCCACGGCTGTATGATTACAATCTCTAAAAAAGAATACGACAGTTTGGTGAAGAAATTCGGTCTTACTAAAAAGTTATAAGTTATAAGTTATAAGTTATAAGTTATGAGTGTTTTGTGGTAATGATAACTAGTTATTTATTGAGGAATAAAATAACAGTTGATAAGACTCATAACTTCTAACTCAAAACTCATAACTCAAAAAAAATGGTTAGTTAAGTTAGTTTAGTTCAGTAATTATCGGGCTTATGTGGAGATGAGCCCGGTAATTCATTTTGATTTGTAAAAAACATCACGGTAAATATTTTCACCATATAAGTTATATAAGTTCATATTAAATCTTGCCTTAAGTAAAAGTAAAAACTTATATGCTCTTGGCATTTTTTAAAAGAGGCTTAAACTAAAATGAACTTATATAACTTATATGGTTTAAAAAAAATATATAAAAGCATGAAAAGAAAAAGCATCCTTTTTTTAGCCTTGTTATCCATGATTGCGGTAAATGCGCAATGGAAACCGCAAGGAGATAAAATCAAAACCAAATGGGCAGAGCAGGTTGATCCTAAGAAAACTTTACCCGAATATCCCCGTCCGATTATGGAGCGTGGCCAATGGAAAAATCTGAATGGTTTGTGGAACTACAGCATTCAAGAATTTGGAAATACAGCGCCTTCAAAATATGACGGGCAGATTCTGGTTCCGTTTGCGGCCGAATCGAGCTTGTCTGGAGTAATGAAAGAAGTTGGTGCTAAAAACGAACTTTGGTACGAAACCCAATTTTCAATTGAATCAGGCTGGAACGGAAAAAACATCCTTTTGCATTTCGGAGCTGTCGATTGGAAAACAGAAGTTTTTGTGAATGATGTAAAAGTAGGTTCTCATACGGGAGGTTATACGCCATTTTCGTTTGACATTACGCCATTTATTCAGAATGGGAAAAATCAGAAACTGGTTGTAAAAGTTTGGGATCCTTCCAACGATGGGCCTCAGCCAAGAGGAAAACAAGTCAAAAATCCAGAAGGAATTTGGTACACTCCTGTTACCGGCATCTGGCAAACGGTTTGGATTGAGCCTGTAAATGCTAAAAACATTGCGACATTAAAAACAACGCCAAATATTGATCAAAATACGATTAGTATAAAAGCTGAGGTAAATGGAGCGGAAAAAGGAGATTTAGTAGAAATTTCTGTTTTCGATAACGGAAAAGAAATCGCTAAAGAAAAAGCGGTTGTGGGAGAAAGCAATGATATTGTTTTGAACAATCCGAAACTGTGGTCGCCTGAAAGTCCGTTTTTGTATAAGACTAAAATTCGCTTAATCAGTAAAAACAAAGTCGTTGATGAGGTGAAAAGTTATTTTGCGATGCGTAAGATTTCGTCTAAACGAGATGAAAATGGAATCGTGAGAATGCAATTAAACAACAAAGATTATTTCCAATTCGGACCTTTAGATCAAGGCTGGTGGCCAGATGGATTATATACGGCACCAACTGATGAAGCTTTGAAATATGATATCATTAAAACCAAAGAGTTAGGTTTTAATATGATTCGTAAACACGTAAAAGTGGAACCGGAGCGTTGGTATACACATTGCGATCAGTTAGGAATTCTCGTTTGGCAGGATATGCCAAGCGGAGACGATCAGCCAGTTTGGCAAAATAGAAAGTATTTTGAAGGAACAGAGTTGCAGCGTTCGGCAAAATCGGAAGAAATTTACAGAAAAGAGTGGCGCGAAATTATGGATCATCTGTATTCCTACCCAAGTATTGTGGTTTGGGTTCCGTTTAACGAAGCTTGGGGACAATTTAAAACTGTTGAAATTACAGAATGGACGAAAAACCACGATTCAACACGCTTGATTAATTCTGCAAGTGGAGGAAATCATTTTCAAACAGGAGATATTTTGGATTTGCATAATTATCCAGGTCCAGAAATGTATTTGTATGATGCAAGAAGAGTTACAGTCTTGGGGGAGTATGGCGGAATCGGACTTCCGTTGGAAGGTCATTTATGGAGAGCAAATGACAACTGGGGTTACATCAAATTTAAAAATGAGGCAGAAGTTACCGTCGAATACAAAAAGTACGCGGAAATGCTTCAAAAATACGTTAAAACGGGATTCTCGGCTGCAGTCTATACTCAGACAACAGATGTTGAAGGCGAAGTAAACGGTTTTATGACTTATGATCGAAAAGTTGACAAAATGGATTTCAAGGCTGTTAATAAAGTCAATACAGAAGTTATAAATGCTTTGAATCAAAAATGATTTTTTCTCCCGCAGATTTAACAGATTTAGCGGATAAAATAATCTGCACAATCTGCTAAATCTGCGGGAAAAATTCAAATAAAAATAAAATGAAAAAATATCTAATCCTTTTTCTGCTCACGACGATAGGTCTTGCGCAGCAAAAAACATTCACAAATCCGATTCTGCCAACGGGAGCAGATCCTTACAGCACGTATTACAAAGGTTATTATTACTACACCAACACACTTGGAAACAAACTGGTTTTATGGAAAACAAAAGACCTTTCGGACATTAAAAATGCCGAAAGCAAAGTGATTTGGACACCACCGAAAAATACCAATTATTCAGCTGAAATCTGGGCGCCAGAGTTTCATATCATCAACGGAAAATGGTATTGCTATTTTGCGGCAGATAATGGCGATAACAACAATCACAGAATGTATGTTTTGGAAAATAAATCTTCAGATCCGTTTAAGGGGAATTTTGAGTTTAAAGGAAAAATTGCTGCGAAAACCGATAAATGGGCAATTGACGGAAATGTTTTCGAGTATAAAAAACAGCTGTACATGATTTGGGCAGGCTGGGAAGGGGACAAAAACGGTCAGCAGAACATTTACATTGCTAAAATGAAAAATCCGATGGAGATTGATGGCGATCGTGTTATGATTTCTGCACCAACAAACGATTGGGAAACACATGGTGCTTTACATGATGATGTAAATCCGCCGCAGGTAAATGTAAACGAAGGGCCGCAGTTTTTAGAAAGAAACGGTAAAATCTTTATTGTGTTTTCAGCAAGTGGCTGCTGGACCGATTTCTATGCTTTAGGCTTATTATCGTTTGTTGGCGATAATGACTTGTTAGATGCAAATGCTTGGAAGAAGTCTCCTGAACCGATCTTTAAACAATCTGAGAAGAATAAAGTGTATGCGCCAGGGCATAATTCATTCTTTAAATCTCCTGACGGAAAAGAAGATTGGATTTTATACCACGCCAACTCAAATCCAGGCGAGGGTTGTGGCAACAAAAGATCGCCAAGAATGCAGAAAATTGATTGGGATACGAATGGATTTCCTGTTTTAGGCGAGCCAGTCAGCGAAGGAACGCCATTGGCCATTCCCTCAAATTAAAATCATTTCAAAAAATATAAAAATGAAAAATATTCAAATTGCTGCAGTTTTGTTGCTGGCAGTTTTCCAATTCAGCTGTAAAGACAGTAAAAAGGAAAATCCGGCTTCAAAAGAAAGCTCAGAAATCAAATCAGATTCGATAAAAACAGTTTTAGAAGCCAAAAACTTCGATACGATTATCGATGGTAAAAAAGTCGGTTTGTATTGGATCGAAAATAAAGATATAAAAGCTGCATTTACCAACTATGGCGGGCGATTAATAGGTTTATGGGTTAAAGATAAAAACGGGAAACCAACCGATGTTGTGGTCGGAATGAATAGTGTGAAAGGCTTTAAAACGTCAACAGAACCTTATTTTGGAGCTGCAATTGGAAGAGTTGGCAACAGAGTTGCATTAGGCAAGTTTACGCTCGAAGGAAAACACTGTCAGATTCCGCTTAATAACGGAAAGAATGCGCTGCACGGTGGTGTAAAAGGATTTCAAGATGTAGTTTGGAATGCTGAAAAGACAAACGAAAATACTTTGGTTTTTACTTATGTTTCGCCAGATGGAGAGCAAGGTTTTCCAGGAAATTTAAACGTTAAAGTCACTTATACGCTTACAGATGATAATGCCGTGAGAATGGAATATGAAGCGACAACCGATAAAACTACGATTGTCAATTTAACTAATCATGCTTTTTTCAATTTGAATGGAGAAGGAAGTGGGACAATCTTAAATCACGAATTACAGATTTACGGAGACAAATTTACACCGGTTGATGAAGGTTTGATTCCGACTGGCGAATTGAAATCGGTAAAAAATACGCCATTCGATTTTACATCAAAACATAAAATTGGCGAAAGAATAGAAACCAAAGACGAACAGCTGAAATTTGGTAAAGGTTATGACCACAATTACGTGCTTAATGCAACGAAAAAAGATGGATTTGTTCATGCGGCAATGATTAAAGGTGATATTTCAGGTATTACTTTAGATATTTATACAGAAGAGCCTGGACTACAATTTTATAGCGGAAACTTTATGCAGAGTAAAAATACCTTTAAATCAGGTGCTAAGGATGATTTTAGAACCGCTTTTGCGTTAGAAACACAGCACTTTCCAGATGCACCAAATCAGCCAAAATTCCCTCAAATAACTTTAAAAGCAGGAGAGAAGTATCATACGGTTTCTTTGTATCAATTTTCGGCTAAATAGTAATGAGTTTTGAGCTAGAAATTAGGAGTTGGAAAACGTTATGCGAAAGGCTTTTTTGTGAAAAATAAAAAGGAGTTTTTTGAAGCTAATTGACGGATTTTTAACAAAATTTGCATCATAGAGGTTTTCTATAGTATTGTTTTAACTAATTGATTTTTAGTTTTTAAACAGAATTAATTAAATAAAAAGTTTAATAATGAAAATAAAAAAATATTTTACGCTTTTAAGTCTGTTTTGTGTCTTTGTTTGCTGTTCTCAAGAGAAAGAAACGGTTAAAAAAACGACTTCAAAAGAGCAGCCAATCTTGTTGGCAGATCCAACCATTTTTTATGAAAATGGAGTTTATTATTTGTATGGAACCACAACAGGAGATTTTCCGAACGGAGAAGGTTTTCAGGTGTACACTTCATCTGATTTAAAAAAGTGGAATGGTCCCGTTGGAGCACAAAATGGTTTGGCATTAAAAAAAGGAGAAGCTTATGGAACGAAAGGTTTTTGGGCACCGCAGGTTTTTAGATACAACAATAAATTTCACATGATCTATACTGCCGATGAGAATATTGCTATGGCAAGCAGTGATAGTCCGCTTGGGCCATTTAAAAACGATTCTAAGGCTCCAATGTTTAATTCGGGCAAACAGATCGATCCTTTTGTTTTTGTTGATCAGGATGGCAAAAAATACCTTTATCACGTGCGTTTGACCAATGGGAACCGAATTTTTGTGGCTGAACTGAAAGATGATTTGTCTGGAATTAAAGAAGAAACGCTGAAGGAATGTATTTCTGGCGTTCTTCCATGGGAAAATACTCAGAATGTTTCCTGGCCAGTTACAGAAGGCCCAACGGTCTTAAAACACAATGATTTGTATTATATGATTTACTCTGCAAACGATTTTAGAAATCCGGATTATGCAGTAGGTTATGCGACGGCTAAGAGTCCGCTTGGACCTTGGGAAAAAGCGACTGAGAGTCCGATCATTAGTAAAAAAGATGTTGGAATTAACGGAGTGGGTCACGGTGATGTTTTCTATGATAAAAGCGGAAAAATGAAATATGTGCTGCATACTCATTTTAGCAATAGCGGGGTTTCACCAAGAAAAGCAGGAATTATCGATATTGATTTTGAAGGAAATAAAATCAAAGCAAATGCTAAAAGTTTTGTTTTACTGGAAGAATAAAAACTTTGCGATTTTAGAGTTGATAACGCGGGCTGTCTCAAAGTGAGTCAGCCCTTTTTTTAACATTTTAACCTGCTTTTAACACAGATACCATTTTAATATTGTCTATTTCAGTTCAGATTCGTACATTGTTAAAAATTACAGACATGACAAAAAAAATAGAAGATTTAATTCCGCATCGTGCTCCATTTCTCTTTGTAGATGAAATTATCTCTTATACAACAGATACAATCATTGGTTTAAAGACGTTTACAGATAAAGATGCTTGGCTTCAGGGCAGTTTTCCTGATTTTAATTTTGTTCCAGGAACTATTTTAATCGAAGCTATGGCGCAATGTGGCGGTGCCGGAATAAAACTTTTAGGAATTGCAGACGGCGTTTTTGGATTGGTTAGTATGGATAATGTTGAGTTTTTTGGGGGTGTTGAGTTCAATAAACTCGTTAAATTTGTGGTAAAAAATATTCGTACCAGCGAAAAAATCATAAAACAATCGGGTGAAGCTTTTGATGAAGATAAATTGATTATGAAAGGCGAGTGGATGTGTGTGAAGCTTCAGTAAGAGGGTAGAAGCGAGACGATAGAAGCGAGACGATAGAAGCAAGAAGCTAGATGGTGGAATATTTTTTAGTGGATATTTAGAAAAGAGGTTTTTTAAGCTTCAGAGAAGCTCAATATTTATAGCTTGGGATAAAATTTTAGATTAAAAAGCTCCGGAGGAGCGACATATCTAGCTAAGAAATATGTCACTCCTCTGGAGCTTTTTCTATTTGTTTAATCGTAATTCTATAAATATTTTACCTCGCTGGGATTTTACAAATATTTCTCTTTTTACATTTTTGTGATGATGAATTCGCTTCGGCGATTGACTTGGTGTTGTGCTTCTGTACATGGAACTCCGTTAGAGCAATTGTTGATTAACTGGGTTTCTCCGTAACCGATTGCGCTTTCGATTCGTTCGGGAGCGACTCCTTGAGAAATGAGATAATCTCTTGTGGCTTTTGCTCTTCGGTCAGACAATTCTAGATTGTATTGGTCGTTGGCACGAGAATCGGTATGCGATTCAATTTTGATTACGACAGTGTTATACTGATGCATTAAGAGAACTACTTTATTTAATTCTATTGCAGCATCATAGCGAATATCTGATTTGTCTAAATCAAAGTATATGATTCCGATTTTGATTTTTAAAAGACCATTTTCTCGCACAATCAGAGCAGGATCTAAACCAACTAAAGCTTCTGTTTTTCCTGAGCTGTTTGCAGTTACAATTGCTTTAGTATTGTTGTTGTAATTCTCTTTCGAGACTTCGATAGTGTAAGGCGTGTTGCAATTTACGTTGTTATTAAAATCGTATTTTCCGTCCAATTGAGAAACGGTTTCGGCTACTTTTATTCCGTTGGCATTTTTAAGTGTAACCATAGCTCCTGCAATTCTGTTGTTTGAAATGGCATCAAAAACATAACCGCTTATGGCTTGGTTGCACGATCTTTCAAAGGAATAAATATCGTCATCGCCTTTTCCTGTTTTTCTGTTTGAGCACACAAAACCTTTGTTGGTGGCTTCATTAACGATGTATCCAAAATCGTCTCTATTGCTGTTTAATGGCGCACCAAGATTGGCTGGCGTGTCAAAAGCTCCGTCATGTATTCTGCTTTCGAATACGTCTAAACCTCCTAAACCTAAAAATCCGTCAGAAGAAAAGTATAGCGCCTGATCGGTAATGTACGGGAACATTTCGCGGCCAGTTGTGTTTATTTTTTCGCCTAAATTTTTAGGTTCAGAAAATTGATTATTGCCTAAAATATCTACTACAAAGATATCTGTAGAACCAATAGTTCCCGGCATATCTGAAACGAAATATAGCTTTTTACCATCTTTGCTTACTGAAGGATGTCCAACGGAATAGTTATCACTGTTAAAAGGCAGTTCTTTAATATCTTTCCAAGAAACGGTGCCATTGCTGTTCTCTGTTGCCGTGGCAGAAAAAATCTTAAGATTATTGATGCCTTTGCTGTCACGTTTCAGTTTTCCGTTATAATTGTTTCGGGTAAAATAAATTGTTTTTTCGTCTGGAGAAAAAGCGATGCAGGCTTCGTGATATTTGGTTGTAATATCTTTGCCAAAACGCTCTTTAAAAGTAACGTTTGATTGTGTTTCGCTTATTTTTCCCAATTGCATATTCAAATATGGCTGATCATTCCATCCGTATTTTTCAGTTTTAAAATACGAAGAATCAATTGTGGTAGAGTAGACTAGATCGCCTTTGTAAAACATCGGACCAAAATCTGAATAGGCTGAATTGATTTCTAAGTTTTCAAGCAGAAAAGAAGGCTTTATGTTTTCTATATCTTCTAGAGTTATATTTTTAAGCGAAAAATTCTTTGCTCTTGTCGCATCGATTGATTTTTCTTTTTCTGCAAAAGCCTTCATCCATTTTTTAGCAAGCTCATAATTTTGAGTTCCTTGTAATGACTGTGCATAACGAAATAAATATTCGGCAGAGACTTCGTTCGGATATTCTGCAATCAGCTTCCCATACCATTTTGATGCACTTGACATTCTGGTATTAAAATAATAAGCATCTCCCAGCCGTTGAAGCGTTTCTTTAGAAGCATCACCATTATTTATCGAAAGCTCGTACGATTTTGCGGCTTCAACATAATACATCTTATCAAAAAGAGCATCGGCAGCTTTGTTTTTGGTTTGCGAGTAAATCAGCTGTATAACCAATAATGCGAGTATAGTAATTGTTCTTTTCATAGACTATCCGTATTAAAAGAATCTTGGTGATTTTAGTCCTTTTTTGCGTGAAACCAGTTCAAATCGAAGCATGATTTCGTGCGTGCCGCTATTGTAATTTTGCAATGCGGTTGTGGTGTAATCGTAAGCATAGCCAGCCATAATCATTGGTGTAATCTGGATTCCGACAAGACCGCTTACAGAATCTGAAGTACGATATGAGGCTCCTAGCGTCAATACATTGTTGAACATAAAATTGGCCGAGAAATCGGCAATTATAGGCGCACCGGCAACATATTTCACTAAAACAGCAGGTTTAAATTTGGTATGTGCCGAAAGGTCAAAAACATAACCCCCAATAAGATAAACGTGTATTCTCTGATTGACTAAATCTTCGCTGATATCATCGTAAGTATAACGTTCGCGGGTCATAAAATTCGGAACCGAAAGCCCGATATAATCCCTCTCTCCATGCCAGTACAATCCAGCGCCAATGACAGGAAGGAATTTGTTGGTAATGTTTTCACGAAATTGCACATCGGGATCTTTATAGCTTCCTTTAGACCAATCGATATTGATGACGCGTCCACCGCCTTTTATACCAAAAGAAAGCTTGTGCGTTTCGCCAGATTTAATGGTGTAAGAGAAATTAGCATCCAGATATTGTTCTTCTGTTGGTCCGATTTCTTCATTTACAATCGAAATTCCAAGACCCACATTTTTTCCGACTGGTGTATCGAGAGAAAAACTTTGAGTATCTGGTGCGCCTTCGATACCAACCCACTGCGTTCTTAAAAGACCTGTTACGGTTAAATGTCCAAGAGATCCTGCATAAGCTGAGTTTACGGTCATTGTATTGTACATATATTGCGTGTATTGCGGGTCCTGTTGTGCAAAGGCTCCATATACCGAGAATAGAGTAATTATCGCGAAAACCTTTTTTATATTTTTAATCATAGCCAATTCTATTTTGGTTAATCCTATTCTTAAACTTTTCATTTTCTGGATGGTTTTATTTGAGGTAAAGCCATCCAGAGGTTTTTTTAGATCCGTCTCCTAAATCAAGGATATAGAAATAGGTTCCTTCAGGAAGCGTTTTGGCAGAACCTTCCGCTTTTCCGTCCCAAGTGTTTTTATAGCCTTTTTGATAATAAACCAAATTACCCCAGCGGTTAAAGATCTCCAACTGGTTATTAGGATATCTCTCAATACAATCAATATAGAAGTAATCGTTTTGGCCGTCATCATTTGGTGAAAACTCATTGTAGATTTTGAGACAGTTTGGCGAAACAGTGGCAGTGTCCTGATTGTTTGCCGGATTTGTATCGATCTGATCTAGTTTTGTCAAATGTGCCGTGTTCAGATAATCATTAAAATCGACAACTTTAACTGTTAAAGTCAGCGTTTGTAAAGCTCCAGTATTGATTGATGGAATACTCCAAATGCCTGTTTTAGGGTCATAAGCTCCTGAAGTTACAGTTGAGCTTATAAATGAGTATCCTTTTGGCAATGCATCCTGCACTTCTACATTTGTAGCATTTATACTGCCACGATTTTCTGCTGTAATAGTAAAGGTTACCTGAGAGTCCATTGGAACATCGGTTTTATCTACTTCTTTATTGATGGCTATATCTGTAGAAGGAACATTGATAAATTCAGAATCTTCATCATCCTCGCTTTGGTCTCCATTATCGTTATTTGGAGTCGAATCTGGATCAAATTGATTGCTGGCAGTTACTTGAGCAATATTAACATAATCAGTGCTTTCTAAGCCAAGAGGGTTGGCTACAGTTGCTTGGTACGTTAGTGTAATGCCTCCAACAGGAACGGTTAAATCGACCCATTTTATAATGTCTTTACTGAAGATACCTCCATTATTGATGTTTGAAATATTCTTGAATCCAAGCGGTATCAGGTCTTCAACAGCAACTCCAGTAGCGGTGCTTGGCCCATCATTATTAAGCTGAAGCGTAAATGTTACAACTTCGTTTACATTAGCGTTTTTGTTGCTGGCTGTTTTTTCCAAACTTAAATCGGCAACTGCAATTTTGATTTGTAAGCTGTCATAATCATCTTCTGTTATAACTCCGTTATTTGGAGTCGAATCAGGATCGGGCAGGTTACTGGCAATAACCTCGGTTATATTTGTGTATTCGCCTGCTGTGCCCGTTGGCTTATCCACTGTTGTATAAATATCTAGGGACTGATCTGTTCCGGTAGGAATATTTCCGACATTCCAAATACCTGTGACATAGTTGTATAATCCGCTTGTAGGGCTACTTGTCTGATAAGTAAATCCAGGTGGAAGCAAGTCTTTGACTCTTACGCCAGATGCATCTGCAGGCCCGTCATTAGTAACGGTAACTGTAAAAATTACCGTTGAGCCTACATCATAGACGGCATCCTGATTAAGAGCTGTTTTTTTAATAGATAAATCTGCCATTACAATTACCGGTGCAACAGAAATACTGTCATAATCATCCTCAGTCGTAACGCCGTTGCCTGGTGTACTATCCGGATCATGCTGATCTGCGGTCATGATTTCGGCTATATTTAAATATTCGTCTGTAGTGCCTGTTGGACTTTTTACAAAAACATTTAAAATCAAAGTATGGCTATTTCCAGGCAGTATAATTCCAGGAGACCATTCGCCAGTTGCAGGATTATAAGCTCCTGAAGTCGAATTATAGAAAATGTAATCATACCCAGAAGGCAATACATCTTTTATAGTTACACCTGTAGCATTGCTCGGACCTGAATTGGTTACTGTAATTGAGAAAGATATCTGCGAACCTACTGCAGGAGTAAGTATGTTGTTAATTACTTTTTTCTCAATAGAAAGATCAGCCACTGCAGGAACTGGTGTCAGTAGTAAAGAACTGATATCGTCTTCGCCAATGACATTGTTATTTGGTGTCGAATCTGGATCTAATTCATTGGATGCGTAAACTTCAGCGATGTTTAAATAATCTCCTGTTGTATTTACTTTTGCACCAATTAATAAAGATTCTGAACCTCCACTTGGTATGTTTCCAACTTCCCATAGTCCAGTGGTATTGTAATATTGACCAGATGTTGAACTGTATACCACATATTCGTAACCGCTTGGCAGCATATCTTTTACTTGAACGCCTGTTGCGGTTTGTGGGCCACTATTTTTTACGGTTATTTCAAACGTAACTGTTGAGCCAAAGATAGGGCTTGAATTGCCACCTACTATTGATTTAATTAGTGATAAATCGGCTGATGCTGGAATCGGAGCTGTTGTTATTTCTGCATAATCGTCTTCTGTAGTAATTCCGTTATTCGGAGTTGAATCTGGGTCGGGAAGACTGCTCGCGGTTACTTCAGTTGTGTTTAAATAATTTCCTGTAGTGTTTACAGTTGCTGTTAATTGAAGTGTTTGTGCGTCTCCGCTTGCTAAAGAACCAATAATCCATTTTCCGTTTGTACTGGTATATGTTCCTTTTGTTGCTGTAAAACTATTAAAAGTATAACCAGAAGGCAGTAAATCGGTTACTTCGACGCCTGTTGCATTTTGTGGCCCCTGATTGGTTATGACTATTTCAAAAGTAACTGGAGCTCCAATTAATGGAGTGGCATTGTTAACGGTTTTAGTTAAAGATAAATCGGCTGCTTGTCCTAAAGGAGAAGTAGTTGCCGTACCATAATCATTTTCAGTTGGTACTCCGTTGCCTGGAGTCGAATTAGGATCAGGCAGGCTACTTGCAGTCACTTCTGCAATGTTTTCATAATTTCCTGTCGGATTTACAGTTGCAGTTATGCGCAACACTTGCGAATCTCCATTTAAGAATGAACCAATTATCCATTTCCCTGTTGCAGCATTGTAAGTTCCTTTTGTAGCGCTGTAATTAGCGAAAGTATAGCCAGAAGGCAATAAATCGGTTACTTCGACCCCAGTAGTATTTTGAGGACCATTGTTTGTTGCAATTATTTCAAAAATAACAATAGATCCTACTAGTGGAGTAGTATTGTTTACTGTCTTAGTTAAAGATAAATCTGCGGCTTGAGCATTTGGAGTAGTGGTTGCGGTCGCATAATCATTTTCAGTAGGAACTCCATTATTTGGCGTTGAGTTAGGATCTTGAATGTCTGCGGCAGTTACTTCTGCAATATTGGTATAATTTCCAGTTGCATTTACGGTCGCTGTAATCTGTAAAGTTTCAGATTTTCCATTTATTATATTGCCAACATTCCACAAACCTGTCGCTGGTGTATAGGTTCCTGTTGAAATAGTGTATCCGGTAAGCGTATATCCAGACGGAAGCAAATCGGTCACTTGTACTCCTGTATTATCATCACTTCCGTTGTTGGTAATGATAACTTCAAAGGTGATTTGTGAACCTACTAATGGTGTTGAATTATTTACCGTTTTAGTTAAAGACAGGTCTGATGCTGGGATTTTAGTTATTACTGTTACCACCGCAGAGCCGTAATCATCCTCTGAAGCTATTCCATTATTTGGAGTTGAGTCAGGATCGGGAAGATCAGATGCTGTTACTTCAGCAATATTTGTATAATTCCCAGTTGCTTTCACGGTTGCAACGATCTGTAAAGTTTCAGAATATCCTATTGGTAAACTTCCTATATTCCATATGCCAGTTGTTGAATTATAGGTTCCTTTTGAAATAGTATACCCATTTAATCCGTACCCGCTAGGAAGTAAATCTGTAACTTGTACGCCAGTTGCATCCTGTGGACCGCTATTGCTTACTATAATTTCAAAAGTTACCAAAGAATCTACTAACGGAAAAGGATTACTAACTGTTTTCGTTAATGATAAATCGGCTGATGCTGGAATCGGAGCTGTTGTTATTTCTGCATAGTCATCTTCTGCTATAACTCCATTATTTGGAGTAGAATCTGGATCAGGCTGATTGCTTGCTGTGATTTCGGTAGTGTTTGTGTAGTTTCCTGTTGCATTTACTACCGCTGTTATTTGCAATGTATGAGTAGCGCCAATTGCTATATTTCCAACTGTCCATATACCTGTTGCCGAATCATAACTTCCAGCAGTTGCACTGTAGGAGGCATAAGTATATCCAGAAGGCAGTAAATCGGTAACAGCAACGCCATCTGCGGCTTGCGGTCCAGCATTGTTTACCTGAAGACTGAAAGTTACTTGAGAACCTACAAGTGGGGTAGTGTTGTTGACTGTTTTAGTTAATGATAAATCAGCTGATGCTGTAACCGGAATCGTTGTTGCTTCTGCATAGTCATCCTCTGTCGTAACGCCATTGTTTGGAGTAGAATCAGGATCAGGCTGGCTGCTTGCTGTAATTTCTGCACTATTGGTATAATTTCCAGAAGCATTTACTATAGCCGTTATCTGTAAAGTATAAGAATCTGTAATTGGCATATTTCCAACATCCCAAAGCCCTGTTGTAGAATCATAAGATCCTGTTGTTGCGCTGTAGGATACATAAGTATAACCAGAAGGCAATAAATCGGTAACTGTTACGCCATTTGCTTCCTGAGGGCCAGAATTGGTTATTTGGACGCTGAAGGTTACCTGAGATCCTACAAGCGGAGTAGGATTATTTACAGTTTTGGTTAATGATAAATCTGCAGATGTCGGAACTGGCACTGTTGTAGCTTCTGAATAATCATCTTCAGTAGTGATTCCGTTGTTTGGAGTGGAGTCAGGATCAGGAAGATTTGCTGCAGTTACTTCAGTTTTATTCGTATAATCTCCACTTGGATTTACCCTTGCCACAATTTGAAGTGTTTCTGCGTCACCAGCAACCAAATTACCAACAGTCCATATTCCTGTTGCGGTATCATAAGTTCCGGTAGAAACCGTAAATCCAGTAAAAGTATAACCAGACGGAAGCACATCTGTTACCTGCACGCCAAAGTTATCTTGCGGGCCATTATTGGTAACCACAACTTCAAAAGTAACCACTGAGCCTACTAGTGGAGTAGCGTTATTAACAGTTTTAACTAAAGATAAATCCGAAGACTGCGGAATTGGAGTGGTAGTGGCTGTTCCATAATCATCTTCTGTTGGCACGCCGTTATTTGGTGTCGAGTCAGGATCTGGAGTGTCACTATTGGTAACTTCCGCTATATTGGTATAATCTCCTGTTGGATTAACTATAGCATTTATCTGTAATGTTTCAGACTCACTGCTTTCTAATATATCGAGTGTCCAAAGACCAGTTGTACTGTTATATGTTCCGCTTGTTGCACTAAAAGTAGCAAAAGTATAACCAGAAGGCAGTAAATCAGTTACTTGAACTTGAGCAGCATCTTGTGGGCCACTGTTTGTAGTGATAATAGTAAACGTTACTAGAGAACCAACCAAAGGGGTAGCGTTATTTACTGTTTTTGTTAATGATAAATCTGCTGCTGGAGGTATAGGAGTTAAAACTACATTATCTTCATCATCTTCGCTCTGATCGCCATCGTCATTATTAGGCGTACTGTCTGGATCAGGAAGGTTGCTTGCCGAAACTTGCGCTATATTTTTGTAATCTCCAGCGGGCAATACTTTTGCATCTAGAATAAGTGATTCCGTAACACCAACATCGACTGTACCAACATTCCAAATTCCAGTAGCACTGTCGTATGTTCCGGCAGACGAACTATAATTTACGTACTGAAAGCCAGAAGGCAATAAATCAGTTACCTGCACCCCAGTTGCATTATTTGGGCCGTCATTTGTTATTTTAAGTTCAAAAGAAACTTGGCTTCCAACGACTGGACTTGTATTGCCTGTAACGACATTTTTGACTAAAGATAAGTCGGCAGAAGGGCCTATAAAAGTGATTTCAGCATCATCTTGATCATCTTCCGAAGCAATATTGTTATTGGGTACGCTGTCAGGATCTGGTAAATCGCTGGTTATAACTTGAGCGACATTTTGATAGCTTCCCAAAGGATTAACAAAAGCATTAAAAGTAAGATTAACATTTGAGTTTGCAGGCAATACTAGGTTTCTCCATTCAAGTGTAGCCGTAGCAACTTGATAGGTGCCTCCAGCAGATACCGATCCCGGAATAAGCGTATAGCCTACAGGAATAACATCTTTTACGCCAACTCCTGTAGCATTTCCTGGGCCTCTGTTAAGGACATTAATGGTAAAGCTTACCTGTTCGCCTGCCGCGGCAGAAGTTGGCGTCACAGATTTAGTAAGTTCCAGATCAGCTTGTTTTAGAGAAACAGAAGCTGTAGCTATATCATCTTCTGGCAACCCGTTTCCTGGAGTACTATCTGGATCGAACTGATGTGCGGTCTGAATTTCTGCCGTATTAAAGTAATCGTTCATTGATGTTACGACATTTACTTTGGCTGTAATCTGTAAAGCGAGAGAGTTTCCATTGTTTAGACTGCCAACATTCCAAATTCCGGTAAGGCTATTGTACTTTCCGCCACCATTATCGCTTACATAAGTATATCCTGGAGGAAGATGGTCTGATACCGTAATTCCAGTTGCATTATTAGGTCCGCTGTTTGTAACTCTAATTGTAAACACAACATTGTCGTTTATACTTACAGTTGCTGGTGAAACGGTTTTTTGTAAAGATAAATCGGCTACATCCAGAACAACTGTTGCGCTATCTTGATCATCCTCTGCTGGGTTTTGATTGTTTGGCGTACTGTCTGGATCAAATTGATCAGATGCGACAACTTCTGCTGTATTTACATAAGATCCACCACCCAGAATAGTAGCTTTATAGGTTAAATTTAAGATACTGCCGCTTGGAATCGTTACACCGCTCCAAGTAATCGTATTATCTCCAACATTATATATTCCTCCTGAATTAACTGTTCCGGCCACAAGCGCAAAGCCCATCGGAATATAATCGCGTATAGCGACATTTGTGGCAGTAGCAGATCCACCCAACGAGTTATTATTAAATACATTTATATTAAAAGTAACAACATCGCCCACGCTTCCAGTTGTTGGCGATACGGTTTTGGTCAATTCTAAATCAGCAATTGATCGAATGGTTAGATTCATGGTGTCTGATGAAACCGCACAATTGCCATTGCTGACAGTCCATTGCATTACATATAATCCTGGAACAGTTCCTGTAACAGCTGTAGTAGGAGAGCTTGCGTCTGTAAAGCCAACCACACTTGGCCCTGAAATCTGAGTCCATTCGCCAGTACCAACCGTTGGAACAGTTGCATTTAGGTTTACTGGTGAAAATTGAGGAATTATTTGATTCGGACCTGCTTCTGCAGTTGAAGGATTTTCATAGATTGTAACTAGAACAAGATCTTCTGAAGTACATCCGGTTGTGGTTATGGTCCATTTAAACGTATAAGTCCCAGCAATTAATCCTAACATCAGTGAGTTTGGATTATTTGGAGCTGAGATTGTAGCCGAATTAGGCCCAGAAACTTGAGTCCATAGTCCTGTGCCGATAAGTGGTGTATTAGCTGCCATAGTTGCTGTAGTAACATCACAAATTTCTTGATCGGGACCTGCATTGGCTAAGGTTGGTGGATTATCGTTAAAAGTAATGCTGACAGTGTCTGAGGTTGGCTGACATAACGAAGGATTGGTAAATGGTCCGTTTGTAACTGTCCAGGTTAAGACATAAGTGCCTAAAACATTGATATTTGATAAGGTAGTAATTGGGCTGTTTGGATTATCAATAACAGCATTTCCGCCAGGAGGCTGAGAGGCAAATGTCCATGTTCCAATACCTACTGCTGGTGGCAGAGCGGCAGTTTTGTAGGTGGTCTGACAAGCAACTGTATCGTCAGGACCTGCATCTGCTGCACTAGGAGGAGCATTCATTACGATTCTCACAATATCAGATAATGTTCTGCAAGAAGGGCTTTCAAAAACCCATTCTAGAATATATAAACCTGGCACTGTTAGGCCAGTAACTGTTGTAAGTGGAGCGGTAGGAGTTGTTATTACAGCTACACTTCCAGCTGGCTGCGATGCAAAACGCCATTCAAAAGTTGTAACGTCTGCTGGAGGAACATTTCCCTGTAAAGTTGCGGTTCCGTTAACATCAGATATACATAATGTTTGATCTGGCCCTGCATTAGGCGGTATGCTTGCTCCACTGAAAACTTCAACATTCACAGAATCAGATGATCCTGGGCAGGTAGATCCATCAGGAAAAGTGGTATCACTAGTCGTATAGGTAAAGACATAGCTAGTTCCAGGTACAACAGTCGCATTTGCGATGTAGCTATTAGGAGGTGTCTGTGTTATTTGAACATCAGCTGGATTTCCAGACGTGCTAGTCAATGTCCAGATTCCAGTCGAATTTTTATTTCCTGTTAGCTGAATGCTAGTGACATCACAATACGTTTGTGTTGTAGTTCCTGCATCTGCTGCAGGAGTAACCACAACAACCATATCATCGAATGTACCCTGGCATAAGAAAATGCTCTTAGCGGTTATGGTCCATCTGAATGTATACGTACCTGCTACAAGTCCATTGATGATAGTGTTTGGGTTAGTAGGATCCACAATGTTGGGCTGATTAGGAGCGCCAGTCAATACTGACCATTGTCCAGTTTCAAAGAAGCTATCGTAAGTGCTTCCCGCCATTGTAACGCTGGTGTCGTCACAAACATTTTTATCTGGTCCTGCAACCGCTTGATGGGGCGGAATGCCAATAGTTAAATTAACATCATCAAATGCTTGCCCGCAGACAGCAGCATCAACTGTCCATCTAAAAATGTAATAACCGCTGTAGGTAAAAGTAAAAACTGCATTAGGATCATGTATATCACTTATGGTATACTCACCAACACCAGAAATTCTTGTCCAGGTTCCAATTGAACCACTGCTTGTTGTAGCAGCCATTGTAATAGTCGATCCGCAAATTTCCTGATCAGGTCCTGCATCTGCAGCAGGAGGAGTGTCTGCAATGGTAACCGAAACACTGCTTTGATTTGGCGCGCAAAGTCTTGTTATAGGTTCTATTGACCAAGTAAAAACATAGGTTCCGTTTCCGGGAACGGTTACCAGCGTGTTTGGATCGCTAGTATCAGCAATAATAACACCAGCCGAAGGTGTTACAGACCAAAGCCCCACTTCCAAAAAATCAGGGTTATTACCACTTAGGTTAAAAGAAGTTGTTCCAGATGGATAACAAGCATCTGGACCAGCATCAGAAGTTGAGGCTGCTGTAGAATTATTAGTAGCAATTATTACGTTATCAGAGACAGAAGAACTACATGATGGGCCAGGATGAAGATAGGAAACTGTCCATTGCAATTCGTACTGAGACAAGTTTGTTGTAAAGCCCGTAGCTATAGCATTCGGATCATTAACATTGGAGAATGAGATAGTATTTGGTCCAGAAATCTGGGTCCATGTGCCTATTTCGCCATCTTGTACGGGCACTGCAGCAAGCTGTACTTGGGCATTGGCGCAAACAATTTGATTTGCTCCTGCATCGGGAGTGCCCAATGATGTGTCAGAGACATAAATAGTTACAGCTGAAACAGAAAAACCACAAGTTGCACCGCCTCCTTTTGTTATGTATTGAAAAACATATGTTCCAGGGATAAGCCCTGTTACTTGAGTGTCTATGGCAAAATTGTCTGCAATTACTGCTTGATTTGGACCGCTAAGCTGACTCCAAAAATGCATGCCATCTCCGGTTACAACTCCAGAGAGCATAGTACTAGTATCTCCACAAGGCAAGCTTACGTCAGATCCTGCATTAGAAGGAGTCGGGTCGCCAGAGACAAGAATATTTAAAGTGTCAAATCCATAATCGCAGCCAGCAAGAATAGACCCGTTTTGACTCCTGATAAATTCTACGGTATATTCTCCCGCTTCAGTAAGAGTCAATGTCAGAGAATTTCCAACATCCTGCAATGCAGTCGGAAAAGGCGCTAGAGGAGAGTTGTCTGGTCCAGTTACAATTCGGTACTGATTTATGCCAGTTCCTGTAACGGTTAGCGGAATAGTAAATACCGTTGCATTACAACTTCCAACCATATCATCGCCATTGTTGGCGACAATAGTTCTAGTTGCTCCATTAAATTGAACATTATAATCTTTAGTGAAGATACAGCCTGTATTGTTATTGGTAAGCGTATATCTAAATTTGTAAGGGTCACCAGAATCAGATATATTGGTAACTAATGTGGTTGGATTTGTTGGAGATACAATTACAGCGCCAGGGTCTCCAGTTATTTGTGTCCATTGAACAGTTTCTCCAGCATAAAGAGGAGTTTGAGCTACTAAAGTTACTTGAGTAATGGTATTGTCGCAAAAGAAAATATTTTCATCACCGCCAGGGAGAGTAGTAACATCTTGTGTCGCTGCTGGAACATTAATTACAACCAAATCGTTGCCAGAAGCACAAGGGCCAGTTACGGTCCATCGGAATGTGTAAGTTCCCTGAACAAGATTTGAAACGCCTGTATTATTAGCGCTAGGATTGGCAATTGTTGGCGTATTTGGACCGCTCACAAATGTCCACTGACCATTTTGTCCGTTAAGACCGCAGCCACCATAAGTTGCATTAAGATTGGTGCTTTGAGTTGTAGTATAACAATTGCTAAGTGTTTGATCTGGCCCTGCTGAAACAGGTTTAACACCTCCATAATTGGTTACGGTTATTTGAGAAGTTGTTCTACAACGCTGGCCAGGAGCATATTCAGGTCCTTCAATAACCCATTGCAACGTTGTAACCCCACAGCTTGTATCAGGTAATGTTATGGTAGAGGTTGGCAAATTTGGAAAATTAATTACAACTCCCGCATTATTAGCGCCAACGATCTCCCAATGGCCAGTTTCTCCTGTATTTTGGGGCGCATTTGCTGTTATCGACAAATTTCCATTACTATTAGGACAGCTGGCAATATTGCCGCCTGCATTTGCCATCGTAATAGGCTCAACATTTACTACTTTATCCTGATAAGCTGTAATTCCATCTCCACAGGTTGCGCTATATCTAAAAATATAAGTATTGCCTCCAGTATAACCAGAAACTGTTGTGCTTGAGCTTGTTGGTGAATTAATGGTTACTGCTGGACCAGAAATTTGAGTCCATTTGACAGTGCCAATAATAGGACTCGGATTATTTCCAGTCAAAACCAGTGCATCTGTAGCACAAATGGTTACATTCAAAACTCCAGCGTTTACGGTACAGTTTTGTGCATTTGTTTGAAAAATTGAAAGAAAAATTAATAAGGTGGCAAAAGCCAGTTTTTTTGATAAAGTGCAAATTCTCCAAGAAAAATAAAATTGTGCCATAAGCAATCTGGAATAAAAAGGCAGCACAATAATTTATAACTACCTTAAATTAATAAATTGATTTTGAGCATTAATTGTAGTTAAGATTTAGAATATATTTTGGGGTTACTTCAAATTTAAAGAAAGATAACCATGAAATTTTTTTTTGTATGTTGCAGATTATAAAATGAAACATAAAAAATAGATTTTGGAACAATGAAATGCATTACAGTAACGTGAGAAAGCGTTTGCTTGAAAAATAAATTGGCTTCATTTTTTTGAAAAGATAGGAGTAAAATAAAGTATTTAAGAAAGAAATTCAGTTTTTGAAGCCTTAAAAAAAGCTCTTAAACGGAGGCTGCGGAAATTAAATAAAAAAAGACCATCTTTTTTGAGACAGTCCTTTACATGAGTTTTTTGAAATTAAAAAGCCTCACCAATTCTAAAATAAACACCCCAATCTCCTTTACCAACTGCACCGTCTAAGCCAACATTAAATTTTGATTTTTTGAAAGGATTGTATCGATAACCAACGCCGCCTCCAGGATACATTTTCCAGTCAAAGCTTGGAGTGTCAGAACCGTAAATTGTTGCGATACCAAAAAAGCCTACCAAACCCATTTTTTTTCCAAAGTTGTAGCGGTATTCGCCCTGAATATCCATTAATCCCGCACCTCTATATTTTCCTTCAGAGTACCCACGAATGTCTGTTCCTCCTATGGTGCTTTGCTGTTCAAACGCCACATTTCCAAGACCAAATTTACCAAACACGCGAGCTGCAATAACATCTTTATTATCTCTAGTAGGAATATATCTATTGGCCTGAAAAGATATTCTATTAGATGCCAGTTCATTATCTAGGAAATCAGGATAAGTAGACCAGTCCAATTTAATTTTATATCCTTTTGTTGGGTAATAAACCGCATCTCGGGTATCATATAATAAGTTTACAACCAAGGCATTACTATGTGATATTGAAGAAGGAGAAATATCATCTTCATAAACCGTATTATAATGTGCATAAGTATAAGAAAGCCCACCATAAAATTTTCCCACAATTTTCCTTTGGCCGCCTACACTCAAAATAGTTGTTTTGGTTCCGTAGTCGTAAAAATCGGGTTGGTCTATGTCATCAACATAATACTGTGAGTTCTGATTTCCGGTAAGGAAGAAAAATTTTACGCGCCATTTATCTTCATTCAAGTACCACCTATTAAAGAAAGCCAAGATATAAGATTTATTGGTGGTATAAATGGCCGACATTCCGGATAATGATTTAGGAGAAATCGTATCGTTGTGATTGAGTTTGTACATCGCCATCGGAATTGCCCCAAACATAAAATCGAGATTTCGATTGTAACTCAGATAAGGCATTATTCGAAGTTCAATTTTCTTTTCTTTTTTCGGGATAGAATCTGCTTTTTTTTGTCCAAAAGCAGCATACGTAAAAGCAGCAAAAAAGAATAAGAGTAGAAAATGCCTCATGGTATAAATTTATTTGGTGAAACTTATATTGGCGCAGAAAATGTTTTTTGGGTATTTGTAAATTTAAATAAAAAATATAAGTAATTGGAATAAAATAAATTAAGATTAAACTGTTTGCCCAAATATTGTGAGTAATTTTTCTAAAGCATTTTCAGAATGCAGCTTTTCTCCGTTCTTTAAAGTGTTTTCCAATGCAATTGCTGCCCTCTCCAGCATTTGTTTTTCAAAATAGGAAATAGCGGTTTTCATATCAGAAAACTGATTGTTGGTTAAATAGTCTACCAATTCAACAGCATCTAGCAAAGCCAGATTAGCGCCTTTTCCAGCAAAAGGAGGCATTCTATGCGCAGCATCGCCAATCATGGTTAAGTTTTTCTGTGCTTCCCAAGATTGGTTAAACGGAAAATAATATTGGGGACGCAGAATAAAATACAATTCGTTACTTTTAAATAACTCATCCCATTGCAAACTCCAATCTTGATAGACTTCTTTGAACCATTCAAAAATCTTTTGATTGTTTGTAAAATCCAATTGATTTTCGATGATCCAACTTTCAGAAATTTTACTGCTGAGCAAAAACATCAGAGAACCGTCTCCTTTTGTGCCATACATAATGGTTTGTTCTTTTCCTAATGCAAGAACTTTTCCGCCTTTTGAAAACTCAAAAAGATTCGAAGCATTTTCTCTTGCATTGTAAATTGTGCCTTCAATCATGGTAATTCCAGAATAAATTGGTTTTTCTGCACTTATATAATGACGGACTTTAGAATTTGCGCCATCTGCGGCAATTACCAAATCTGCGTAAACAGTAGTTCCGTTCTTAAAATGCAAGCGCCAACCTTCATTTTCTTTTTCCATAGCAGTAAACTGGCTGTTCCAAACAATGGAATCAGGAGAAAGAGAATTCAATAAAATATTTCGAAGCACTGAACGGTCTATTTCAGGACGAGGTTTTGAAATGTCTTGGAGTGAATCCAGACTGTTTTCTGAATTTGTTTGAGAAGATTCTTTTGTAATGGAATGTTCATCAAATTTCAATTCAAAGTTTTGGTTCACAATTCGGGCTTTGCTGGCATTGGGCCTGATGTTTTTATAAAACTCATCTAATAGATCAGCTTGTTTCATGGCTATCAAACCTGAATCTTCATGTAAATCTAACGGAGATCCCTGCACACGAACTTCTGAGTTGAGGTCTCTTTCATAAACTTTCACGTTAATATTCTGCAATTGTAAAAGGCGAGCTAGCATTAAACCGCCCATTCCGCCGCCAATCACGGCAACTTGTTTATTTTGTAGTAACATAATTTTGTGTTTAAAATCTATGCCACAAAATTATTGAGAGGAAAGAGCTGATAATAGTATAAATCGGTCGTTTTTGTTTTGAAATAATTCTTTTGGAAGAGAACCCGAAATCTTTTTGATCTCTTTAATAAAATGGGTCTGATCAGAAAAATTCTCTTCTGGAAATAATTTCCCTTTTGCTATATGTTCTAAAGAAGCGCGGAATCTAAGGATTGAGCAGTAGCCTTTTAGCGAAATTCCAAAATACTGATTAAAGTATCTGTTGATTTGCCGGCTGCTCCAGTTCGCTTTTTCTGATAATTCTTTTACAGTCATTGTTCCCTTGGTTTCATAGATAAGACGAAACAGTTTTTGTTTTCTGCTGTCTACATCTTTTAATAATAAGGAATGAATTTTTGCAGAAGCTTTCTCGCAGAACAATTCAAAATTTTCCAAATCATTTTCATTAAAATCCCAAAAATTGGAGTTCAGCATTTTCCCCGAATTTAAAAGCGCTGCAATGCTTTCGTGAAAAACATATTCCGAAGCAAGAAGTTTAAAGCTGATTACGAAGGTCAAGCTGTTGGCTGGAATTATTCCTTTTTCATATTGCTGAGTGCCTAAACCTAGAAGTCTAATTTGAAAGGAAGTTTCAGCCGTTTTTATGAGCGATAAATCAATTCGACCGTCGGGAAGGCCGATTGTTTCTAAAGTCTGGTCCGATTTATTTTCCATACACCAAAAACTGTCTACAAAATCTGAAAGGTTTTTGTTGGGTTTAATGGATTGATATACTAAATCGTGAATCATTTTATCAAAATTAAAGCGAAATTATGCAATTCGTCACTCATTATTAAAAGAAAGAACAGCTTTAAAAAGGCTGTAAAGACGTTTTGGCTTTCGGAAAGATGGCAATGAAAAACTTAACATTGGGTAATTGCTTGATTTTTAGTTTAATAAGTTCTGTTTTTTATGCTCATGAAAAACTTAACATTGGGGAATGTGTTTTTCAATCTATATTTGTTTATTATTTTTTGATGTTAATTTAATGATTTAATAACATTAAGAATTAGTTTAATCCACAATAAATTTAATCAATTTCTTAAAATTAACAGAATAATGACAAAAGAAGTACTTACTAATGAAATCGATCAGGAAGTAGAAGCTGCTCCAGTTATCTCGAACGAAGAAAAGGAACAGCAAGAGAGTTCGGTTTCAGAAACAGAATCTGCTGTTGAAATTTCAGAATCAAAACCAAAACCTAAAAGAGCTCCAAAAAAAGCTGCAACTGAAGAGGTAGCAGAAAATAAAGAAGTCGAAACAGGAGAGGAGATTGTATCTGAAGCTGAAACAGAGACATCAGAAGAAAACGAAGATCAGCCAAAATCTAAAAAAAATAAAAAGATGAAAGACAAAGACAAAGACAAAGAGAAAAAAGAAAAACTGAAAAAGAAAAAAGCTGCTGCTAAGAAAAAAGAAAAAGCTAAAGACAAAAAGAAGGAAAAAGCGAAAAAAGCAAAACTAAAAGCGAAAGCTAAAAAGAAAGCCAAAGCAAAAAAAGCAAAGGATAAAGCTAAAGCTAAAAAAATCGCAAAAAACAAAGCGAAACGATCTAAAGCAAAGAAGAACAAGAAAAAATAATTGTGAATTGTGAATGGTTAATTGTGAATTTTCCAAAGCAACCACAAAATAGAATTAAAAAGCCACAGATTACAAGATTAACACAGATTTTCAAAAATCATTTTAATCCTGTAATCTGTGGCTTTTTATTAGAGTCTTGTATTTCACAATTCACAATTCTTTAGCTTTTTTCTTTAGCGTGAGTTTATCAATTTTCTGAAGAAATTCAGGATCAAATTCAGAATAGGCTCTCAATCTGTATTTTTCGTCTCTAATTTTCATAACCAGACGAATTTTCTGCACCATCAGCCAGATTGGCTCATACCTTTTATGTCCTAGTAAATATTGAATTCTAAGAATGGATAATCTTCTGTGCGAAAGTGTCATCAATTCAATACAGATCATCCAGTATCGAACAGGAAGATTGGAGTTTTCCATTACGGTTCCAGAGCGCAGACTAGTGCGGCTACTACATTTTCGGCACTGAAATTTTAAATCACTCTGACGGAAAGAATGCGCATTATGCCCGCATTTCCTGCATAAAAGGCCATTCTCTAAACGTTTGTTTTTGAGCTCTTCAATGCAAGTTGCTTCATCAGAATATTTTTCAAAATAGGCGCGTAGCTCCATCTATACAAATCCATAATTTACGTTTCGAAATATAAAATATTTTAAAAGAAACGAATAACAATTTGCATAAAAAATAAAAAAGGGTTTTTGTGATTTTTTAAATAGGAATTGTTTGTGTCAATATATTTCGCCCCGCTGGGGCTCCTTTATGTCTGGGGTCGTTTTTCTACAAATATTTCGCCTCTCTGAGGCTCTTCCGAAATTATCGATTTTTTTTTGACAACATGAAGCTCCGTTGAAGCTCTTATTCAACAAAAAAACATTTCATTTCTCCAAGATTTTTAGCCATGAGCAGAGCTCAAGCGGAGCTCAATATTTATAGGAAGAAATAACGTAAAGGACGTAAAGCTCCAGTGGAGCAACATATTTAAAGGTATGGCTGAAAAAATAAAAAGGAATATTCATTCATGAATATTCCTTTTTATGAAGGGCAAAATTGTGTTATAATTTAGCTACGATTTCTTTTTTGTACTTATTAAGGATAGATTTTGTCATTCCTAAATTAGCTTTTGTAGAATCTACAGCCAGGTAAATAAAGTATTCCTGATTGTCAGAAACGTCAATAATGTGAATTTGAGAACTCAATGTAATCATGATATTGTCGATTACTTGACCTTGTAGTCCTAAAGCTTTAATAGCGTTCATTTTTGCTTTTACCACTTCCAGATTATAAGCTGATGCTAGTTCTGGATCAAAATCTGCAACTACAGATTGAGAATAGTATGACATGCCGCTTGCAATTTCAGCTACCGAAACTGCGATGAACCCAGGGACGTTCTTTTTTAGGTCTTCCCCAAATTGAGTTAAAAAATCAGACATAATGTTAGAATTTTAGTTGTTGTAAATAAGATTGAATTGTTTTGGATAAGAGCAAAATTAGGGATACAATATTATTTAATTATCCGCATTGCGTACCTTTTTTTATGCAATAATTAAAAAATAACATAAGTCTGATAAAATCAGTTTTTGTTCTTATAAACTTAATTTTGTTTTGGTTTGAAAATGAAATGATTAAACTAAAAATGCTTCTGAAAAAGCGCTTGTAGGCCTTTCAGAAGCATTTTCTTTTAAGAAAAAAATAATTTTTTACTTGATTTCTGTTATAAAATCTTCTTGAGAAGTTCTTACTTTTTTCAAGTTTACCAACCAGTCGTTTGCATCATCTCTATAGCCAAGGGGTAAAACTAGAACGCTATTTAAACCAAGTTCGTTTAAACCTAGCAGTTTGTCTACTTCAGCCGGAATAAAACCTTCCATTGGAGTTGCGTCTACTTGCTGTTCTGCAGCTGCAGCGATTGCAATACCAAACGAAATATAAGCTTGTTTTGCAGCATGATGAGCGTGCCATTCCTGTCCAAGAGGTTCGTACATTCCCCAAAGTCTTTGTTTGTATTCGTCCATTGCATCTGCAGGAATTCCTCTTTCAGCAATTGTTTTGTCAAATACAGCAGAAATTTTTTCTAAGCTGTAACCGTCCCAAGCAGCCCAAACCAAAACGTGAGAAGCATCTGTAACCTGACTTTGATCAAAACTTACTGCTCTTAGTTTTTCTTTAAGTTCTTGATTTGTAATAACAAAGATTTTATAAGGTTGCAAACCAGAAGAAGAAGGAGCTAGTTTTGCAGCTTCAAGAATATAATCTACTTTTTCTTGCGGAACAGCTTGTCCGTTCATTTTTTTTGTAGCGTAACGCCACTTTAGTGCATCTATTAAGGCCATTTTTTTTATTGATTAAAATTGTATTCAAATGTAAAAACTTTAAGTGTATTTTTGTCATTAGATTACCAAAAGTAACTCTAACATCGAGGTAACCTATAAATACAGCATGATAAAAGAACCAATACACGATAAAAAATCGTGCAATCAGCATATTATGGCAGTGCACGACGCCATGTATATTTTAAACGGAAGATGGAAAATTTCTATCATAGCTTCTCTTTGTTTTAATACATTGAGATTTACCGACTTATTAAGAGAAGTTGAAGGCATTTCGGGAAAAATGCTAAGTAGGGAATTAAAAAATCTCGAAGAAAATCAATTGGTAACCAGAACTGTTCTCAATACGCAGCCTGTTACAGTTGAGTATGAATTAACAGAATACGGACATACCTTAAAGGAAGTTATCGATTCTCTTGCAAAATGGGGGCACAACCACAGAAAGAAAATAACAGGCAAAGATTAGCTTTTGTTTTTTATTTCGATAGCTCTTTGCAAAAAACCTTGACGAGTTAGATTCTGTTCTGCTTCTTCAATTGCTCTTAGAAGATTGTTTTGCGTATTAGTAATTTCGTTCAGTGTTATTGTCATAATGCCCCAAACTGGTTGCATTTTAGAAACCAGTTCTTTCCCTTTTGCCGTTAAGATGATCAATCTCTTACGTTCATCTTGTTTGTCTTTTTTAGAACTAATGATTTTTTCTTTCTCCAATTCTTTCAATAAACTGATGGTCGACGGATGGCTGTAGCCAATTTCATTTGCAATTTCAACGACACTCAGCATTTCTTTTACATGCAGAGTGTAAATCACTGGAAACCATTTTGGTTCAAAATCAATATTAAAATAACTGTATATCTGTGCTCCGTCCTTGCGTAATTGCTCGCTAAGGCGCTGTAACCGTGTTGATATGGCTAATATTCCAATTTCGTCAATTATATTCATTTTTATTGATTTAGTTTTAGGTGACAAAAAACATTATCTGGTCGCATTAACGGAAAATCAGTCGGAAGCGATTCTTTTGGTATTGTTACAAAATTATTCTTTTCGTAAAAACGTAATGCCGCCTGCAATAATGTAACCGTTCCTAAATATAAGTCTTTAATTCCTTTTTCCTTGCTGTATGCAATTAATTGCTCGAGTAATTGTTGGGCTATTTGAAATTCTTTTCCTCTGTATTCTTTCTTGACGAACATTTTTCTAATGGCTCCAGCTTCAGAATTGAATTTTACCAAAGCAATAGTTCCCACAAGTTTTTCATCTATAAACGCTCCAAGAAAAATCCCGCCCGGTTTATAGTAGAAGTTCTCAATATCCAGTAAATCTGGTTGGTCTTCTAAAGTAACAGGAACATTAAACTCTTTTTGCTGAATGTTTAAAATCAAATCTACGATTTCATTTTCATGCTTGTTTTGTATAGGTTGAATGTGCATTTGATTGTAAATTAAAATATATGTACAAAACTACGTAGTTAGCTACATATAAACAACAAAAAAACTGCTGAGATGAGCAGTTTTAAGTGTTTTTTATGATTTCAAACGATTTCTGTTTGAAAGTTTTATTCTTTAACTAATACAATAACGGCTTTATATCCCGTACCAACATTCCATTCGCTTGACGAAATAACCTGGCCTTTATCATCATAAACTTTAAATTCGGCTGTGTTTGGAGAAGCAAAACCTTCGTTTAAAGCTTCAATATCAATTTTATTGATTCCTTTTTCCAAGTTTATTTTGACGCTTTTAAAATCACCGTTCAAAAAAACTTCAGGTTCAATAATTTTATCGTTCAAATATACTTTTACTTTATCTCCGTCCACAAAAGCTGCATCGCGGTACATTATAGTAGAAGTAACAGCGGTAGTGTTGAAATTGCCCAAAAATTGGTTTCTTCTATAAAATATTCCCTCAACATTAGCTTCTGGCTTATAAAGATTAGTGTTTTTAAACAATTCGTCTGGATTAACCTGCAATGGTGCTGGTTTCTCAATAGGCGCTGGCGGGTTTTCTTTAGGAGCGGCTTCTGTTGGCGGAATAACTTCTTTTACAGGAGATTTTTTTGCTGGAATCGATTTGAATTTATTATCCAGTTCTTGAGCAAAACTGTGCAGTGAAAAAGAAGCAAAGGCAATTATCAAAAATATTTTTTTCATGTTTTTATACTATTAATCTGTGTGGTATTGATTTAAAAAATTAGATGCATCATAATCTTTTATATATAAACATTTTATGAAACCAAATATTGTCTTGTTATGAATTTTTTGTCGAAAAATTAACTTCTTTAAAGGCAGAATCATAATGTTTTCTGCTAAAACTGACTTATCTTTATGTTCTCTTGAAATTTTGAAGATTGTATTGTTTTAAAGTGATTTTCTTCAAATAAAAATGAAATAGTATGGAATGGAAAAATGTTCTTACCGATTTATTTAAAACGGATTATCCGATTATACAAGCTCCAATGCTGGGCGTTACAACTCCAGAAATGGTTGCGGCTGCAAGCAATGCTGGAGCCTTAGGATCATTGGCTTTAGGAGATCTTCCTGCAGAAAAATGTATCGAATTAATTAGAGCGACAAGAAAATTGACTGATAAACCTTTCGCAGTCAATATTTTTGTACATAAAATAGATCCAATTACGTCAAAATTGGAGGATGATTATGCTAAAACGAAAAAGCATCTGCAGAAACTTACTGAGAAATTGGGCATTGAAACCGATTTTCCTGATATAAAGGAACTCAAACTTACAGATTATCACGATCAGATCGAAGCTATTTTATTGGAAAACTGCAAAATTGTGAGTTTCACTTTTGGAAATTTGGATCAGGAAAGTATTGCAACATTCAAAGAAAACAAAGTGATTCTGATTGGAACTTGTACTTCTGTTCAGGAAGCTATCGTATTGGAAAATAGCGGTATCGATATTATTTGTGTTCAAGGTATTGAAGCAGGTGGGCATCGTGGCAGTTTTCTAGAAGAAACGATTCCGCAGATCGGCGGATTATCACTGCTTTCTCAGGTTACTGAAGCTGTAAATATTCCTGTAATTTATGGAGGTGGAATTTATAATGCCAAAACTTTACTGGCTGCCAAAACTTTGGGCGCAGCTGGTTTCCAGATTGGAAGCCTGTTTCTAGGAAGTGCTGAAAGTGCTTTACAGGATTTTGAAAAACACCGTCTTAGAAATATAAAAGAAAATGAAATTGTTTTGACCAAAAGTTTTACAGGAAGATACGCGCGCGGAATTAGAAATACGTTTATAAAAGAAATTGAAAATTCGGCATTTGTGCTGCCGTATCCATATCAAAATAAGCTGACTGCGGAGTTGAGAAAAACAGCAAAATTAGAGCAAAACGCCGATTTTGTAAGCATTTGGATGGGACAATCTATTACTAGTTTTAGTGATGTTTCGACTGAAATTATTATCAGGAATTTAATAGAAGAAACCGAAAATTTTGCCTGAAAGTTAATTTCATTAGTTAGATCTGTTTTTGGTTGTAATGTATTGAATGTTAATATTTTATATATTTGTTGTTCAATTAGATAACTTCAGATATGAATAGGTTTAATTTTATCTTTTTTCTTTTAGCATCCGTTACTTTTGCTCAAGGGAGTAAAACAGATTCGGTTATTAAAAAACAAATTGAAGAGTATAATACTTCATTTTCAAACGCTCTCGTAAAAGGAAGTCAAGGCGATTTAGTAAAAGCTTATACAGATGAAACCATATTTATGCCGGAACACAGCAGAGAGCGTGTGGGCAGTAAAACGATTCGAGATTTTTATAAGCAATGGCTGGCTCAAGCAAAAATTGCATCTTATGAAAGAAAAATTCTGGACTTGCAGGATTTTGGAAATTATATTTTGGAAATCGGAACTTTTGATGAAAACTTAAATCTAAATGAACAGAATGCATTTTTGTACACGGGCAAATATGCGGTTTTATGGAAAAAGTCTTCAAATAGGAGCTTGCCTCCAACAATTGCTGCCGAGATCTGGGGATCTTCAAGTTATTTTGATGATAAAAATATTCCTAATATCGATGATTCTTCTGTTCCAAAAACGGAAGAATATAGTTTCTCAGACAAATTAGCATCTGAAATTAAAGAGCGAAATAATACCATTAGAGATTTTGTTAAAAATAGACAAGGAGCAGAACATGCCAAAATGTTTATGCCTGATGCCATGTATCTGACCTATTACACACCAATTCTTTCGGGAGAAAAAGAAATTACGGATTATTTTACAGAACATGAGAAACCTGGAACATTAAATATTGATAAAATTTCAATTCTGACTTCGGGAATTATTTATGCTAGAACAGCAATCATAGAAGTTGGCTATTATAGTGTAGATTGGCGTGATGGTGACAATCATGGAAATGTAAAAGGAAAAAGTATGAATGTTTGGAAAAAAGATAACAACGGAGCATTACTGCTTTTTCGTCAAATCGTAAATCATGATTAACTTTTGGGTTTTTGTGTTAGAATGTTTATTTCTCCTATTTGTTATTAAATGCTATTAATTTTATATAATTTTGGACTTGTACTTATGATTTTTATACGTGATGGGTCGAATACTTTGCATATTTTTTATTTTCACAACTTTTTATATTTATCCGCAATCTTCAACAAAAGAATGGATCGATAGCCTAAATACTATTGATAATCATGAGAAAAAAGTGGATTTAGCTCTCAAAATTGCATCAAAACTTCAAGATTCCGATTGGGAAAGAGCTGTAAAATATATCGAACTGGCAGAGTCTGAAGCAAAAAAAACAGATAAAAGCGATCTGTCTCTGGCTAAAACCTATGTGACAGCAGCTCAAATTTACGATGCAAAAGATGTTATTGATATTACATTGCAGTATAATTTGAAAGCCTACGATATTTACAAAAGCAATAATATTATAGATGAAACTGCAAGAATAGAAAATAACCTTGCTATTATTTATGCCAAAAGCAATAATGAGGAAAAAGCACTTAAGTATTTTTTGCACGTCTATCGTTATCAAAAATCTAAGAATGAGCCTGATAAACTAGTCAAAATTTTAAACAATATTGGTACAACTTATCTAGGTAAAAGTTTAGATTCTTCACTTTATTATTACCATAAAGCCGATGCAATTGCCAAAACATTAAAAGACAACAGGCTGAAGGTTTATGTTTATACCAATTTAGCACGTGCGTACGGATTAAAGAAAGATAAGAAAAATGCTGGTTTTTATTTTGAAAAAGCATTTTCGTTAACAGATTCTTCCATCGATAACTCATTAAAAGCTTTTACTTATGAGTCGCTTTCAGAATATAATTTTCAGGAAAAGAAACTCGACGAGGCGATTCTAAATGCCAAAAGTGCTTTGGAATTATCAAAAGACAATGAATTTGGTTTTGCAGGACTACGACTGAATAAAATATTGTATCAAGCTTATTTAGGGAAAGAGGATTATAAAAATGCAGTTCATTACTTTGAAAAATACAACGCAATCAGCGATAGTATCAATATTGAGCAGAAAGCAGTAAACTTAGAACGAATTAGGCTCGAACAAGATTATAAAGTGCGAAGCCAGATTCGAACTCTTGTAGAGGAAAAAACCAGATTCAAGTATTATGTCGTCGGGTTAATATTAGTTGTCGGAATATTGACTTTAGTTCTTCTGCTTATCCGTTATCGAAATAGGAATATTAAAAATCAGCTGGAAAAGGAGAAACTAAAAGCCAAACAGCAAGAATTGAATCAAAGTCTCGAAGCCAAAAATATGGTTTTGGTAGGTAAGGCTATGGCCGAAATTCATCGTACTGATAATATCAACGAAATTTTGACCGATCTTAAAAAAATTAAACTCAAAACAGCCAACAAAGAATTACAGCAGGCAATTGATATTGTCTTGAAACGTTTGGAAAAAGATTTGAATGCGGATATCTGGAAAGAATTTGAAATTAGTTTTGAACAGGTTCATAAATCTTTCTTCGATAAATTGACTATCGATTATCCGACACTTACTCCAAAAGAACGCCGACTTTGTGCGCTGCTTTATTTAGATTTAACTACAAAAGAAATTTCCCAAATTACAGGACAATCTTTTAAATCGATAGAAAATGCCAGAACCAGATTGCGCAAAAAGTTCGATTTAACCAACGAAAAAGTAAATCTTTCCACTTATCTGAATAGTTTTAAAGGCGATTCATTGTAAAATAATTTTATTTGTAACTATTTGATATAGTTTGTTTTAGTTTAAAATGAGTGTTTTCTGAGTGCTCCATTTCTGCCTGCGAGTGTTTTTGCATTAGTCCTTTTTTTTCGAGCCTTATAGTGTCCGTCTATTTTTACCAAACAATTATCAAAAACAAGTTTGGATGAATACCACAAAAAAAGAAGAACCCTCTAAAAGTTTGGAAGAACTTCTAGAAGAAACAAAAACAAAAAAGAGTGCGCTCTTAAAAATTCTACAAAAAATAACGAAAGCAAGTTCTAAGAATCAACCGCCGAATTGATTCTAAGGACTTGCTTTTGTGGTTTTCTGCGAACCATTATATTCTATTAACTCGCAGCCTTAATACTAATTTTTAAATTAAAAAAAATGAACCAGATTTACTCTAAACCCAGGTATTTGTTTCTTTTGTTAGGTTTCTTGATCTGTTCCGTCGGAATGGCCCAGTCTCCTTTTCCAAAAAACAAAACGTCTAATGCGCAGACGGCTGTACAATCGCCAGCTGCTAATCAGAAAAAGAATCAAGTTTATCAGAAAAACAGCGATTCAAGTGTTAATCAAGAGGATGATGCCAATACTCTTTTGACGCAAAAAAGCATAAATGGAAAAACGCTTTCGCAGGAAGAAAGTGATGATGTAAATAAGAGATTAAAAGCAAGCCAGAAGCTTTTTAATAAAAGCGGAAGCGCTTCAACAGCTAAAAATCTTCAAACAACAGACAGCACAAAAGTGAGATCTTTTGCAAAATCTTCTAATTTGACTATCCGTAATGTATTTGAAGTTAAAAAAGCAGATTTCGAACTTTCTAATGCAGACAAAATGCAGCTGAGATCGGTTTCAGACAAACACGGCAGAAGTTTGGCAACCTATCAGCAAATGCATAATGCTGTTCCTGTTGAAGGCGCTATTTATAAAGTAAGAGATAACAAGAGCAAAATTGAAGCATTTGGGCATATCAGTAAAAAATTGCCTGCAAACAGTAATTATAAAGTAAATGCGTCGGCCGCTTTACAAAACGCATTAAATACTGTAAATGCTAAAGAATATGTTTGGCAGAGCAAAAAACTATCGTCTTTAGTCCATAAAAAAATCAGTACAAAACCACAGGGAGAATTGGTTTATGTTGGGCCTAATTTTTCTTCAGAATTGACAGAATATCATTTGGCATGGAAATTCGACGTTTTTGCTACAAATCCGCAGTCAAGCCAGACGATTTATGTTGATGCCAATACCGGAAAAGTCATTTTAAAAATTGATTTAAGCAGAGATCTTCGTTCGTCTTCTTCGCCTTATGCAGACGGAAGAAGTGCAATTGGTAAAGGAAAAGCAAGATTTGCGGGAGATGTAACTTTTGGAACTACTCAATATGCAGATGGTTACAGATTGGAGGATTTAGTAGGAAAGTATAAAGTACAGATGTATACTTTAAACATGAATCATGCGGAACACGCATCTGATGAAGTCTTAACCGAATTTATCGATGAAGATAACAATTGGAATGATTTGTACAATAAGGATCACGACGAAGCAGCAATTGATATTCATTGGGGAATTCAAAAGACTTTGAACTATTACGAAGAAAAATTTGACCGTAATAGTGTTGATGATAAAGGAATGACCATTTTTGCATTGGCGCATTTAGGAACTAATGTTCAAAATGCCTCTTGGACAGGAGGATGGGCACAGTTTGGAGACGGAGATAAACAGCCTTTTGTGAGTTTAGGAATTACTGGACATGAAATGACTCATGCTGTAACACAATTCTCTGCAGGATTGATTTATCAGGGAGAATCTGGAGCAATGAATGAATCTTTTAGTGATATTTTCGGGATTTCTATAGAGCTGTATGCCGCAAAAGATAGTACAAAGGATATTTGGCTGCTAGGTGACGAATTATATTCTCACGGAAGTTTGAGAAGTATGGCAAATCCAAAAGCGGCTGGACAACCGGATACTTATGGAGGTGAATTTTGGACAAACCCGGCAAATACAAGTTATGATAATGGCGGTGTGCACCAGAACAGCGGAATTACCAATTATTGGTATTATCTGTTAGTAGAAGGAGGAGAAGGCGTAAATGACCTTAACAACAGTTATAGCGTTAAACCAATCGGATTGGCTAAGGCTGAGAAAATTGCTTATTTAGCGCTTACCGAATATTTGTCACCTTCTTCAAATTTCAGCGACATGCGTCAGGCGACTTTGATGGCTGTAGAAGATTTGTATGGTCTAGGTTCTGAAGAGTTTAAACAAGTTACTAATGCTTGGTATGCCATCGGTGTAGGTACAGCTTATGCAGATAGACAAATAACTATTGTTTCGGTAGAAAATCCGTCAACATCTTGCGGACCATTAAAAGGAGATGAGCCTTTTTATATTACAGTAAGAAATACAGGAACTAAGATCATTAAAGCTGATGAAGGTTTAAATTTCAAATTAAGAGCCATGGCTAGCGCACTTGGCAGACTTATTACTTTTTATACCAATGATGGAGAAGTTCCTTTTACAAAAGATTTAGGAATTGGAGAAGAAACAACTGTTGCAATAAAAAGCAAAATCCCATATCAGATAAATGCGACGAGCTATGTAGAAGTTAAAGTAGATCTTGATCCTATTGTAGATTTTGGCGTTAAAGAGGGATATTCTTTTGTTACGGGGATTTACGTTGGTACTGCACAAAAAGATTTTGATATTAAAGCTACGGCTTTAGATCTTCCAATGTATACAGGAGATTTGCTAATGTCAAGTTATACTCCTGCTATTACAATTTTTAATTTAGGCTGTCAGGATATTCCAGCAGGAACTGTTTTAAAAGTTGGATATGCAAATACAAAAGCAGGAAGCACAACAATTTGGAAAGATGTGACATTGCAGACTGCTTTCAAAGCAAATTCAGAAATGAAAATAACTTTTGATACTGCGGTCGATTTATCAGCTGCAGGTTTACACACTTATGAAGCTTATGTAACCTATGACAAAGATCCTATTACTACAAATAATAGTATTATAAATGGGGCTTACAGTGATGTTATAACACAATTTCCTTATACAGAAGGATTCGAGAGAACGCCAGGAGGATGGAATACAAAAGCGTTAAGCGGGAATCAGAAGTTTGTATTTCAAAATTATCCAGCATCTTTTAGAACTGTTAAGTCACAATATATGTGGGGAATGGTAGACTTTAAAGGAAATGACAGAATGGGACTTAATTCTGATTTCGTTTTAGAATCGCCAATCTTTGATTTTACCAATGTGGTTTCTCCTTATGTAGAGTTCGATTTGTATTATTTATTGCATAGAACGTACGATGGTTTAATCGTTGAATATTCGGAAGATAAAGGTAAAAGCTGGAAAAAAATAAATACAGTTAATTATCCGGAAATAGAACACAATAATGATTTATTTGATGGCGGCTGGTTTACGGGAGCAAATAATAGTCTGAAAAAAGATCCGTATCAAATTCGTTTAAATGAATTGGCAGGAAAGAAAGCGGCTATTCGTTTCCATGTAAAATCAGATGATTATTATGACGGATTCTTAGGCGGATTTATAGATAACATTTTGGTAAGTGATGCACCTTACGATTTAGAAGTTGTATCTGCAAAATTAGACGCTGGTAAATGTGATATCAATAATAATAACGCTGCCATAATTGCTAAAGTAACAAACAATTTTGCGACAGCAAGTCAGGAAGTTAATATCACAACTAAAGTTCTTGATGCTGCAAAAGTGGAGATTTTTTCAAAAATAGAAAAAACAACTTTAAACTTCGCAAGGTTTAAAGACACAATAAGCTATTCTATTCCTAATATTAATTTAAAGAATGTTGGAGAACATACCATTTCGGTTTCTGTTTTTCCTGTGGACATGGCAAAAGACCTTAAACAAGGAAACAATGCTGTAACATTAACATACGATAATTGGAATAACGAAGACATGAAAGTTTCTGCACTTCCGTACAAAATGGACTTTGAAGACGCTTCTAAATACAAAGGATGGAGAACTTCTGAGAATAAAGGTTCTGCAGGATGGAAACATGGAGTACGAGCAGATTTAGGCTCTCCAGCATGGTTTATTGCAGATCATACCAAATTTATGGCAAGTAATGATGATAAATGCAATTGTGATGCTTCCAACGATATGCTGGTTTCTCCAGTATTTGATTTAACCAATTACAAAGAAGCGCATTTATCTTTTGATGGTTTTGGAGATCCGCAGCAATGGTCAGACGGTTATGTAAAAGTAAGTACCGACGGAGGAACAACTTGGAAAGAAGTGTTTAAAATGCCTTATTATGGCGCTTGGTTTGGATATAATGTTGACTTAAGTGCGTATGCAGGGAATTCTTGCGTACAGCTTGCTTTTCAGCATAATGACAATGGCTTTTTTGCGAATGGTTTTGCAGTAGATAACATTGAAATTACACCAACGAAGAGTAATTTACAATTATCGAATTTAGTGGTAGGTGAAACCGTTTACGAAGATGCGCCTACGCATGAGTTTTACATTAATGCAAGAAATGTAGCTTATAAAACATTGGAGAAAATTACTCTTAAATATCAAATTCTTCAGAACGGAAACGCTATCGGTGAACCAGTTTCATTAGAAAGAACCCAAACAATACGACAAGGCGAAACTCTAGTTTATAAAATAGACGGTTTGCCTAAATTAGCAGCTGGAAACTATGAAATTAAAGTGCAGGCAACTGCCGATGGAGAGGCAAGTACAAATGTTAAAAGCCTAACTGCATCTTTTCAAGTTGCTGAGAAAGCATTGGAGTTGAGCGAAGAGAATTTCTCTAGCCTGACGCAAGGTTCAATATTTGGATCAAAAGGGTTTATTTCTAATCAAAGCGATGAAAATTATCCATGGAGAGCGGTTACTACTCCAGATAATACTAATCTAACGGTTCCGTTGAAGAATAGAACGGGAGATGCTGGCGGAAAACTATTATACAGTCAGCTAGAAGGCTATTATTACTATAGCGAATTAATTTCTCCACTTTATAAACTATCTGAAAATACTACAGCTTTAGAGTTTTACTACGCTCTGCAAAGCAATGTTAATGATGCTTTAATTGTAGATATTAAGCCAGTTGGCGGAGAATGGACTGAAGCTTGGAGAGCAACAAGTAAAGGAACTTACGTAGATACAGAATGGCAGAAAGCGGCATTAAATATTACGAAATACGCTGGAAAATCAGTTTTATTCCGTTTTAGACATGCAAAATCAGATGGATATTCTTATTTGGTTTTAGACGATCTTAAAGTAATGAGTGAGCCTGTTTTAGACGTTTCTGTTCAAATTTTATCTCCAAAGGATATTTGCGGCAATAGCGAAGTAAAAGTTAGACTTACAAACGAAGGACAAGTTGCTATTAAAGAAAATTCTATCCAGTTAGATTTAGAATATGTTAATACGTCAGAAAAAATTTCAGAAGCCATTGCATCAGGAATTCCGGTTGGAGAAAGTATCGAGTATACTTTTATCAAACAGCCTAAATTAGATGATTCTGGAGATTCTCATGTATTTGCCATTAATGCAAAAATGGAGAATGATGCTATTGAACAAAACAATAACATCAAGAATTATGTATATCAAGGAGTACCATCAGATTTTAAAATGTTTGACACGTCTGTTATCCATGCTTATGCAGGTAAAAGTGTGTATCTGGATGCAGAAAGAAATCTTGTGGCTAGAGAGTTAGAAGCAACTTCATACAAATGGAGTTCAGGTGAAAGCACCAATTCTATCAATGTTGATAAAGCAGGAGATTATAGCGTAACGGCAACATTGGAAAACGGATGTACTCTTACCGAAAAAGTAACAGTAGTATTTGATACTTTCGAATCTGGTCTGCCAAGCGGTGATGTTTGCGGTCCAGAAGTAGTATTAAATCCAGGAAATTATGCTGCTTACGAATGGTTTGATGGTTCTACAGATCCAACTTTCACGACTACAGAAAGTGGTGAGTACTATGTAACGGTTTACAACGAACACGGATTAGGTAAAATTTTCACTACAACTATTAATGTTCTTGAAAATATAGTTCCGGAGATTCAGGCATTAGAAGGAAATAAAATTACAGCTTCTGCTGATGCGACAGGTTATCAGTGGTATTTAAACGGAAGAGTTTTACCAAATGCAACCGAAAAAACAGTTGCAACAATTTGGGAAGGAAGCTATAGTCTTCAGGTAACAAATGCGCATGGCTGTACAAGCATGTCTGCTCCAATTGAATCTAAAGGATTGCTTATCGGAAAATTGACAAATTCTTTCAGAGTGTTCCCAAACCCTGTGGCAGATAATGTAAACATTTTCTTGGCTGAAAAAGCAGAAGGTGAGGCTGAAATGAAAATTTATTCTATGGAAGGTAATGCGGTTTGGAGTAAAACTTACAGTGCAGTTCCGTCTAGCGTAAATGTAAGTCAGCTAACTACTGGGGTTTACATTTTAGATTGTACCATACAAGGTAAAAAGTACACAGCTAAGATTATTAAAAAGTAACAAATTTACAGATAGAAACGGCAGTTCTCACGTAGAACTGCCCTTCTTAAAAACAACAAAATACGATGAAAAAATCAAAGCTAATAATCTGTGCATTGCTAATGTGTGCAGGTGCAATGGCTCAAACCGAAAAGGTAAAACTGGGCGTAAAAGCAGGTTTAAATATTTCGAGCCTATCATTTGATGAAAACGAATTGGATTCATCTTCTAAAACAGGATTTACAGCAGGTTTAATGGCAGAAATTCCGTTGGCAAAAAACTTTTCGGTACAGCCAGAGTTATTGTACAGCCAGCAGGGAATGAAATTGTCTTATTCTGATCCAGAAGTGCAAAATTCAAATTACAAAAGTACTATTGCCTTAAACTATTTAAACATTCCTGTAATGTTGAAATATTACGTAGTGAAAGGTTTAAGCATTCAGGCGGGACCACAAGTCGGAATTTTGCTTAAAGCAAACAACAAATACCAAGACAACTTTTTAGGTTACGATAACCATGAAAAAATGGATTTAAAAGATTACTCAAATGGAGTAGATGCTTCTGTAAATTTTGGATTGGGTTATCAGTTTAAAGACAAGTTTTATGCAGATGCAAGATATAATTTATCTTATACCAATGTGTTTAAAGATGTAACAGCAAACACAAATTATATTATTAACAGTGATATGAAGAATAAAGTTTTTCAAATAACGATCGGTTATTTTTTTAAATAGAGTTAGTAACACCTTCATAACTGTTTAAAACCACTCTTTTTTAGGAGTGGTTTTTTTGTTTTTCCAAAAAATCAAATTCTTATTTGCAGACACCATACCTGCGTCATATATTTGCGCCAGATTTTGGTCTGCTTTTTTCAATCTGAAATAAGCAGTTAAAAGGGAATCAGGTGCAAATCCTGAACAGACCCGCTACTGTAAGTTCTACACAAAGTCTTTAAACATACTAATGCCATTGTCCCGCTTTGCGGGGTGAGAAGGCCGTTTAAAGATAGAATAAGTCAGGAGACCTGCCACGATCACATAGTTTAAAACTTTCGCGGTATGAAGTTGATGACAAGAGAATAACCTGCTATTGCATAGCGGGATTACTACTGTTATATAATTACGGCATCACGCAAAGTTTATTTAATAAAATCGTGATGTATAATTTGAGTAAAACTTTATTTTCTGTTTTTTTAGCACTTGTTCCTTTTTTGCTTCATTCGCAAGCGGTGACTGACAGTTCGCGGGTTTTAAAAGAAGTGGTTTTAAAAGGAAAACCTTATCAGGAAGTTATTCCGGTGCAAAGCCTTTCGGGCGTTCTGCTCGAAAATCTTTCTAGTCATAATGTGGCCGATGCGCTTCGTTATTTTGCCGGAACTCAAATTAAAGATTATGGAGGAGTCGGCGGACTCAAAACGGTTGATGTCCGAAATATGGGAACGCACCATGTTGGTGTTTTTTATGACGGAATTCAGCTTGGAAACGCTCAAAACGGCGTAACCGATTTAGGAAAATATTCGCTTGACGATATGGAATCGCTTACCATGTACAATGGTCAGAAAAGCGAAATTTTTCAGTCAGCGAAAGACTTTGCATCAGCTTCCACGATTTATTTGCGAACTAAACGTCCTGCTTTTATAGGCAATAAAAAAACAAATTTGCTGGTTCGTTACAAAACAATGTCCATCAATTATCACGATCCTTCTTTTAGATGGGAACAAAAGCTGAGCGATAAAGTGAGTTTGAGCGTAAGTTCTGAATACATTAAGTCGAATGGACAATATAAATTTAGATACAAAAGAAAAAATCAAGACGGCAGCATTGCCTACGATACTACAGCTACACGATGGAACAGTGATATAGAAGCATTCCGATTTGAATCTGGACTTTATGGAAAAATAAATAAAGGAACTTGGGACGCCAAAGTCTATTATTACGATTCTGAACGCGGTGCGCCGGGGGCCATTGTAGAAAATAAGTTTAAAGACGGTTTCAGACAATTCGACAAGAACTTTTTCGGACAATCTTCTTTAACGAAAGACGTTTCAGAAAAATATAAATTTCAGCTAAAAGGAAAATTCGCTTACGATTACACGCATTATATTGCACGAGATACTACCAATGTTTTAGGCGAAACCGTGACCGAAGGCGCACAATCTGATGATAGTTATTATCAGCAGGAAGCTTATTTTTCGGCTGTTAACATGTACAGCATTTTACCTACTTGGGATGTTTCGCTCTCAACCGATTTTCAATACAATAAATTAAATGCGACAAGAAGAGGGATCCAAACGCAATTCTCTTTTCCACACCGTTATACGGCGTTAGTTTCTTTGGCAACTTCGTATCGATATGAAGGCTTTAAAGTTTTAGGGAATGTACTCGCAACCCGCGTCATCGAAGAGGTAAAGTATAATGCCAAAGCACCCAATAAAACCGAATTTACACCTGCTTTATTTCTTGGTTATACTCCGTTTAAGAAATACGATTTCAATTTAAGGGCTTTCGCTAAACGTATTTTCAGAATGCCAACTTTCAACGATTTGTATTATACCATGATTGGTTCACGCACTTTGAGACCAGAATACATGAATCAGTACGATGTTGGTTTTACGTATAATTTTCCTGTAAGAGAAAGCTTTTTCGATAGATTTTCTTTTCAGGCAGATGCTTATTATACCAATACAAAAGACAAAATTGTTGCTGCTCCAACAGGAAATTTATTTCGATGGATGATGACCAATATCGGACAAGTGAAAGGAAAGGGAATCGAAACGGTTCTGAATATGGGAACTCATTTTAATAAGCTAAAACTTGATGCTAATTTAACGTATACCTATTCTAAAAGTCAGGATTTTACAAAGTTTGTCGGTTTAGAAATGTCTTCTTATGGAGATCAGATTCCGTACACACCTTGGCATAGCGGATCTGGAATTTTAAACGCCAATTATGAATCTTGGAACTTCAATTACAGTTTCATTTACGTCGGAAAGCGCTACAACGGCAATGTCAATAATATCAAAGTGAATGAAGTGCAGCCTTGGTATACACATGATTTGGCGATTCAGAAATCTTTCGCATTCAAAAATTACAAATTAAACGGAACGATTGAAGTCAACAACGCTTTTAATCAGCAATATGAAGTGATTTACAATTATCCGATGCCAGGGCGAACATTCAAATTTATAATCAGTTTTGAGTTATGAAAAAGAGCTTTTTAAAAATACTATTCGTTTTAGCCGTAACGATTTTAATGATTTCCTGTCGTGAAGATGAAACTGTATTTCTTTCTTCAGATACAGCCGTAGCCGCGCCAAGAAGCGACGGAAATATTGAAGGTTTCTATCTTTTAAACGAGGGAAATATGGGCATGAATCGTGCGAGTTTGGATGTTTTCAATTACAGAACAGGAAATTATACCACAGATGTTTATTCCGAACGAAATCCGAGTGTGGTAAAGGAATTGGGAGATGTTGGAAACGATATCAAAATCTATGGAAATAAGGTTTATGCAGTAATAAATTGCTCCAACAAAGTTGAGGTTTTAGAAAAATGGACAGCAAAACGCATTAAAAAAATTGACATTCCCAATTGCCGTTATGTGGCTTTTTATAAAGACAAAGCCTATGTGAGTTCGTATTCGGGACCAGTTGCCATTAATCCGAATGCAGAAATCGGTTTTGTAGCTGAAATTGATACTACTTCATTAGAAATAAAAAGAAAAGTGACCGTTGGTTATCAGCCTGAACAAATGGTTATTCATAACGGAAAATTATATGTCGCAAATTCTGGCGGTTACAGGGTTCCAAATTACGATAGAACTGTTTCTGTTATTGATCTGGCGACTTTCACAGAAATCAAAAAAATAGATGTGGGCATTAATTTGTATAGCATGCAGATTGACAGTCGCGGCGATATTTATGTGAGTTCACGAGGCGATTATTACAACACGCCATCTAATCTTTTTGTGATTGATACACAGACAGACGAAAAGAAAATGCAGCTGGATATTCCTGTTTCTGGAACTTGTCTGGTAGATGATTTATTGTATTACTACAGCGTTTCTTGGAGTTACTTATCAGGCAGTAATAAAGTGAGTTACGGAATTTTGGACACCAAAACCAAAAAGGTAATCACCAATCAGATTATTACGGACGGAACCGACAAAAAAATCATGATTCCGTACGGACTTCAAGTCAATCCCGAAACCAAAGAAATCTACATTACCGACGCTCAAAACTATGTCGTAACGGGCTACATCTACTGTTTTACGCCCGACGGAAAATTAAAATGGAAAACGACCGCAGGAAATATTCCTGCCCATATTGCTTTTATAACTAAAAAATAACCCTTAAAAATGATGAATAAAAATCTTTTTAAAATCGCTTTGTTTTCAATTCTCTTTTTGGGATTTGTGGCTTGTGATAAAGACAATGATAATGAAGAAAATCTGCTCCCCGCAGAAGTTCTGAAAGAATCCTACACAATTGACCGTTTTAAGGTTCTGAATATCGCAACAAACCTTCCGAGTACAGCAAAACTGACTTGGAGTGTTAAAGATTCTATTATTTCAGAAAATGCTGATTTGGATTTTATCAGTCCGTTTCAAAAAAGTTATCCATTGACTTTAAAAGTTGAAATAAACGGAGAAACCAAGATTTATAACTCGTCAATCAATGTTACAAAAGAAACGGGAACATATAGTAAATATATTTCTAATGTATTTGATTTTCGTCCTGCAGTTGGACAGTTTACAAATGAAATTCCACAATATACCGTAAGGAATACAGAAGCCAATATGATTTCTGCCGCCAAGAAAGCAATTGCAGGTTCAAACACCACAATGATTTCACTAGGCGGTTTTGGAGGTTACGTGGTTTTTGGTTTCGATCACACGATTCCAAATATGGGCGGACGAGATTTTAAGGTTTTAGGAAATGCTTTTTGGGGAAATGAAGCAAACGAAGCGCGTGCAGGATCTTGCGAACCCGGAATTATTATGGTGGCTTACGACAAGAATAAAAATGGAAAACCTGACGAAGACGAATGGTACGAAATTGCTGGAAGTGAATATTTTAAAAACACGACTACAAAAAACTATTCTATTACTTATTTCAAACCTGATCCAAATAAATTGCCAGTTGCAGGAAATGAATTTTGGCAAGTTAATACCGAATACATTAAATGGCAGGACAACGCTGGAAAATCAGGATATAAATCACAAAATGTGTTTCATGAACAAAATTACTATCCACTTTGGATTGCCGATGCTTCTTATAGCTTGAAAGGAACGCGAATAGCAGATAACTTCTACGATCAAAGCGGAGAAGGTTCGTATTGGGTAGGCAAATCGTTTGAATTTGGTTATGCCGATAATGCTCCAAATAGTGATGAAGCTTCGAATATCGATATTTCTTGGGCAGTAGATAAAAACGGAAAATACTTAAAACTTCCTGGAATAGATTTCGTAAAAATATACACCGCAATCAATCAGGAAGCAGGCTGGCTTGGCGAAGTTTCTACAGAGGTTTCTGGGGCTTACGATTTACATCTTAACTAACACAGTAAAATTTTTAACACATAGAGACATAATTTTTTAGAAACTCAGAAAGGCGTTTCACTTTATTTTAAAACACATAGCTATGTGTTAGAAACTAGTTTCTTTTTTCTATTCTTTTCGATGAAATAAAATCTATGTCTCTATGTGTTTAAAAAAATAGTAACACAACATTTTAAAACCATAACATTATGAAGAAAAACTACTTTATAGTAATAATGCTTTTTTTTGCATTTCTAACCAATGCACAGATAACAGTGCAAGGCGTTCCTAGAAATGACATTAAATTAAATACAGTTACACAAAAACAACTAACAGCAAAAAGTGCCAATGCGACCACTTTTGATGATATTCAGTTTTGGGTTGGTACAGGTGCCAATAAAGCAGCATTTGCTGTGCAATGGAACGATGGAAAAAATGCAGACGCTTTAATCTGGGGATTTAAATGGGATGGAAGTGCAACTGGCGAAGATATGATGAAAGCCATTGCAAAAGCCGACCCACGTTTTTATACTCTTTTATTGCAAGGAACACAATTTGGAACTGCAATTGGTGGATTCGGTTTCGATTTGGATGGAGCCAACACCATTGGATTGTACAAAAGCGGAAATCTAACTTATCCTTATTATCCTGTGAGCGGTATTGTAAATACAGCGGCTTATGATTTTGACGAATACACACCAATTGATGCATCAGATCACTGGCAGTCTGGCTGGACAACTAAAGGATATTGGTCGTATTGGGTAAGAGATGATGTGAATAATAGTTTTGATTATTCTGGATTAGGAGCATCAAGCCGAGTTTTACAAAATGGTTCTTGGGATGTTTGGAATTTTAATGTTTCGTTTGCAGAAGAACCCATTGCTGCATTTACTCCTGTAACACCATACTCTAATGTGATAGATTTTACAAAGGGGTATTTTATGGTAAACGAAGAGTGGTTTGGCCACACCAATGGATCTGTAAATTTTGTTAGCAATGACGGGAAAATTAATTATAGGGTTTATAGCGATGTAAATGAAAATAAAGCTTTTGGAGCTACAACACAATACGGAACTATTTATGGGGATAAATTTTATTTTGTTTCTAAACAGCCTAAAGATGGAGGCGATACGCAATATACTCCAGGCGGAAGGCTAGTTGTTGCCGATGCGTTAACCATGAAAACCCTTGCAGAATTTGATAATGTTGGAGGAGGCGATGGTCGTTCTTTTGTTGGAGTTGATGAAAAAACGGGATATATAGGCGCTTCAAACGGAATTTTTATTTTTGATATTGCCAATATGAAAGTAGGAACTCTCATTGCAGGAACAGGAGGCGGAAGCCAGTATGCTGGGCAGATTGGAAATATGATTCGCACTTCTCAATATGTATTTGCTGTAAAACAAAACGGTGGAATTTTGGTCATTGATCCTAAAACAAATAGTGTCGTAAAAACGATTACAGGCGCGTTTCATTCGGTTACGCAATCTAAAGATGGAAGCATTTGGGGAATTCAAAACAAGAAAATAATTAATATTAACCCCTTAACTTTTGCAACTATTGAATATGCCATACCAACCACTCAATATTTAGGTTCTTGGGGAGCATGGAATGCTGGTAGTTTCACTTATAGCAATAAAGAAAATGCTTTGTATTGGATGAATTCTGTCAACGCATTTACTTCGGGTGTTCAAATTATAAAATTTGATGTGGCAGCCAAAACATTCAATGAAAGTTTTGCGAAACTTCCAGGACAAACAGGAACTTTTAAGCAAATTCCTTATGGAGCAGCATTGAGAATTGATCCTGTTTCAGATCAGATTATTGTAAACACAACCGAAAGTGGTTTTGGAGCACATTACCAAAAAAACTGGATTCATACTTTTGACAATACAGGAAAATTAGTTGATACCAAAACTTTAAATGATTATTATTGGTTTCCTGCCATGACAGTCTTTCCAGATAATGCAGCTCCAATTGTAAATGCAATTCTGCCTTCGGAAATTTCAACAGGAAGTCCGACAATTATTGATTTAAAAACAGTGGTTTCAGATGAAGATAATTTGTCTGGTGCGATTGTAAAAAACATAAAATCTAATAGTGATGAAACTATTGTTTCAGTAGAAATTAATGCGAATGAAGAACTGATTGTAACGCCAAAAACAGGAGGAAAAGCAACAATTGTAATCAGTTTTAATTCTAATGGAAAAATAGTCGAAAAATCGATTTTGGTTGATACAGCGGTTTTAGGCAGAGACGAATTCACGAAAGTGCAATTATCAATTTATCCAAATCCAGTTTCAGATTATCTGAATATTAGTACTGAAGATGAAATTACCGATGTTGTGATTTATGATGTTAATGGAAGAACCATCAATACGAGACTAAATAACAATCAAATTGATGTAAGTGATTTTGCCAAAGGTTTTTATATTATCAATATTGTGACTGATAAAGCAAAGTATACTCAGAAATTTATTAAAAGATAAAATTTTAAAATTGAATAATTAAAGGCTGTCACCAAATTGACAGCTTTTTTTTGTAGCAAAATGCTTCGGAGAAGCATAATATTTATAGCAAATAAAATAGCGAGAGGAAAAAGCTCCAGAGGAGCGACATATCGGGAGACGTTTTTTTCAATAAAAAAGATCATTATATTTACGATACAAAATTCCGAACATTATGAAAGCATTGGTAATTGGAGCAACAGGTGCAACAGGAAAAGAGTTGGTTAATCTGCTATTGGAAAATAATGATTATGAAGCGGTATCAATTTTTGTGAGACGTCCAACAGGAAAATCTCATCCAAAATTGACAGAGCATGTTGTTGATTTTTCGAATGTAAATTCATTTCAAAGCGAAATTACCGGAGATGCGCTTTTTTCTTGTTTAGGAACTACGCTGAAAGATGCCGGTTCAAAAGAAAAACAATGGAAAATCGACTACGATATTCCCGCGGATTTCGCAGCTGTGGCAAAACAAAACAATGTGCAATCTTTGATTTTGGTTTCTTCTTACGGAGCTTCAGCAAAAAGCAGCGTATATTATTCTATGATGAAAGGCAAACTAGAAGACTATCTCCAAGAGCTTCATTTTCCTCAATATATTATTTTCAGACCTGGACCTTTAATTCGAGAGAATACAGATCGTTTCGGCGAAAAGATTTCTGTCAAAGTCATAAAATTCTTTAATGCAATTGGGCTTTTTAAAAACCTGAAACCAATTACAACTACATTTTTAGCCGAAAAACTGGTAAAAGCACCAAAAGTACTTCCGTCAGGAAATACAACGCTTGAACTGAATCGAATTATTGAGTTATGAGTTATGAGTTATGAGTTATGAATTATAAGTTACAGACCTATTTGCAACTCATAACTTATAATTCATAATTTTAAAAAAAGCTATTTTTTATCTTCAGAAAGAATTAAAGTAGAAGGAATATTAGTCAGCCAAGGGCTTTTAATATCTACTAAATGTTTCCATCCATCAATAGAAATCAGCATAAGATCTTGCTGGTCGAGAAAATCTTTTTCTATAGATTGTTCTTTTCTCAATGTCAGCTGGTTTGGAGCTGCTTGTTCCATTAACCTAATTTTTTCTTTCGTGTCCAGATCGGCCATAATTTTGCCTTCAACATCCAAAATTTCAATTCTCGCATTGATATTCTGAATAAACTTCTGAACATAATTCTGCATAAAACCCCAGTCTTTTAAGCTGAAAATCGGAATAAAAATCGAGTTGATGTCGGCTAAATCCTTGTCAATTAGAACTCCAACCGGAATATGTGATTTTGCAATAATTTGCCTAGTTCCATCATCAAAAGGAGCAGATTCTAAAATGTTTTCCTTTCCGGTTACGGTATTTAGTATATTTTCAGGATTAATAATTCGTGTTGTAAATCCGAGTACGCGTCCTAATAAACTTCCTTGGTAAATAGATTGCCCAATTCCAACCAATAATAAATCATGTTTGCTTTTGTTGGCAACATTTACAATCTCATTGTCAATATCGGCAGATGCCTTAAACATAGTAGTGATATTTCGGTTTAAAGCAACAGATTCTTCCACAATATCTTTAAACTTTTCGTCTTCATAAACATCAGTGTTGTAATGATGTAGTTCTTCAGAAGGAAGAAAGTGCATTGCCGTTATTTCAGAGCTTTCAGAACGTTTATTGGTCAATCCGTCAGCAACTTTAAGTAAAGCTCTTCCAGATTCAGGTCTGTCAAAAGACAATAATATTCGGTACTTGTTTTTTAATGCAATGTCTTCTTCGGTTTCTGGCTTGCTAGATCTAAAAAGCCAATTGATTAAATCTAAAGTTGGGCCAGTCATAAAAGTAGTGGCAAGTGCCATAATAACAAACATAGAGAACAATTCGGGGCTTAAAACGCCAAGATCGTAACCAATATTTAAAGCAACCAATTCTGTTAGACCTCTTGTATTCATCAAAGCACCGATTGACAAACTATCTTTCCAGTTTTGTCCCACAAATCTTGCTGCAAGCGCACTGCTTACAAATTTACCTATAACAGCCACTGCAAAAATTAATCCTGCAATTTTCCATAAATAAGGTTCGTTCAACAAACCAATCTGTGTCCTTAAACCAGTAAAAACAAAGAATAAAGGCAATAAAAGCACAAGAGCAACGTCTTCCACTTTTTCGATAAATAGATTTCTGAATCTAATATTTTCCGGCATGATTGCTCCAGCAATAAAAGCACCAAATAAAGCATGGATTCCGATAACTTCTGTCAAGTAAGAAGAAACCACAAGAGTCAAAAAGAAAATGGCAACAATGGGTTTGCTTAGTTTATCGCTTGTCGCATACAAATCTCCAATTCTTTTCAGGAACGGACGAACGACTTTTATCATTAAGAAAACATAACCTAAAGCCAAAACAACTGTGTATAAAGCACTTCCAAAAGAACCAGCTTTTACAATTGCAATTACAACAGCCAAAATACACCAAGCCGTGATATCATCGGCGGCGGCACAGGTAATTACAATAGTTCCCAGTTTTGTTTTATGAATGCCACGTTCCTGCACAATTCTGGCAAGCACCGGAAAAGCAGTGATACTCATTGCAATTCCGGCAAACAAACCAAAAGATGTAAATTGTACATCAGCGGGGGCAAACTCGTCATATATAAAATACGCCAGTCCCATTCCTAAAACAAACGGAATGATAATACTTGCGTGGCTTATAACTACAGCATCGTGGGCTTTGTTTCTCAAAATCTTCATATCAATTTCCATTCCCACGATATACATGAAAAGGATTAAACCAATCTGGCTTAAGAACTGAAGATTTCCAAGCGATTCGGCAGGAAACAAAGCGGCAGAAAACTCAGGGAGATACATTCCGATTAAGGAAGGTCCCATCACAATTCCGGCAATCATTTCTCCAATAACGACGGGCTGTTTTATTTTAATGCATATCCATCCAAAAATACGGGCAACAAATATAATCGTAACAATTTGTGCCAATAAAAGAGCTAAAGGATGGTGCAGGTTTTTTATAAGAGAATCGAGAAATTCGCTCCATTGACTTTTGTCTGAAGTAGGGATTTTAAGATTTCGACCTGTTTCCAGTTTTACGCCTAACAAAATAATCCAATACATTAGAACGGAGAATCCTCCAATAACTCCAACGTAAAAAATACTGTTTCTTAAATTTTTCATTTATTTTCATTTTTTGCTCTTCGCAGCGACTTGATTTTTCTTGTGAAAAAGGTAGAAAAAAGGCTTTTTTGAAGAGATTAGTTCATAAAATCAGGGCAATTTTATAACAAAATCAGCATTTGCCCAATAGGGGCTATTCAATTTTGTAATGACCTAGAAAAAATTTGTAATGAAATAAAAAAAGGAAGATTTGACCGATAAAAATTACAGTTTTTTAAGGTGGCTTTTTAGAAAAGTCGAGATAGTGCAAGGGTTTTAGAGTAATTTGCCTTATCTTTATGCCTTTACCATGCCAAAAAATGAATAAGAATTACCCCATTCCAGAAAACGAACTGCAACGTTTAGCAGCCCTAAAACGTTATAATATACTAGACACGCTTCCAGACAATGCCTTTGACGATGCGACAAAGCTTGTTTCTTATATCTGCGGTGTGCCAATTGCCCATATTTCTTTTATTGATGAAGACAGACAATGGTTTAAGTCTGAGATAGGAATAGGAGTTTCTGAAGTGCCAAGGGAAATTACGTTCTGTAATTACACTATTTTAGATACTGAAATTGTAGAAATCAATGATACTCATGTCAACGAAAGATTTAAAGATGATCCCAATGTTACAGGAGGTTTCAATGTAAGGTTTTATGCCGGCGTACCGCTTACAACGCCAGATGGCTATAATATTGGAACGCTATGTGCTATTGATCATGTCGTTAAGGAATTAAATGATAATCAGCGCAATGCACTTTCGATTATTGCAAAACACGTTATTGCACAGCTGGAATTAGGCACAAAAAACAATCAGTTATATACGCAAAGAAAAATTGCAGAGCGTGCTGTTCTGGCAAGAGACAGTTTTTTGGCTAATATGAGCCACGAAATTAGAACCCCTTTAAACGCAATTATTGGTTTTACCGATTTGCTTGCACAAACAGAACTCGATGATACACAGCGCGATTATATTGGAAGTGTTCAGATTGCAGGCGAAAATTTACTTTTGATTGTGAATGATATTCTGGATCTTTCAAAAATGGAATCTGGAAATTTGACAATCGAAACCGAATCTTTTAATTTGAAGAAAACCCTCAAACATGTTTATAGTTTGTTGAAGGTAAAAGTGCAGAAAGAGGTTGAGTTTAATCTTTTTCTTGATGCCGAATTGCCAGATATGGTGATTGGCGATCAAGGAAGACTTAATCAGATATTGGTGAACCTTATCGGGAATGCGCTTAAGTTTACAAATGAAGGAGAAGTAACGGTTTCAGTTAAGAAAATTGAGGAAACAGAAGATAGTTATTCGTTTAAATTTTCTATAAAAGACACTGGAATCGGAATCCCGAAAGATAAGCTTGAAACTATTTTTGAACGTTTTACGCAAGGCGAAGAAAGCACAACACGAACCTTTGGTGGTACAGGACTTGGGCTTAATATTGTCAAACAATTAGTAGAGCTTCAGAAAGGAGAAGTTCATGTTAAAAGTACACTAAACCGCGGTTCGGAGTTTTTCTTTATCCTTTCGTACAAAAAATCAGATTCTGAAGAAGCAGCAGTAAAAACGGTTTCTAAGAACGATTTAGGAAATCTTAAAATATTGCTTTGCGAAGACAATGTTTTAAACCAAAAACTGGCAAAAAGCGTAATTAATAATTTTGGTTTTGATTTAGATATCGCGCAAAACGGAGAAGAAGGCATCGAACTTTTGTCTCAAAACAAATATGATCTGGTTTTAATGGATTTGCAAATGCCTGTTAAAGACGGCTACCAAACGACAGAATATATTCGAAATGAAATGAATTCGACTATTCCGATTATTGCCATGACGGCACATTCTCTAGTAGGAGAGCAGGAGCGCTGCTACAAAGTAGGAATGAATGCTTATGTGCCAAAGCCTTTTAAACAGGCCGTTCTTTTAAAAGCCATAAAAACGGTTATGACTCCAGACAGCGATGGGCATCATAAGAGAATTATTGATATGTCTTTTCTGGACGAAATGTCTGGTGGCGATCCGCAATTTAAGAAAGAAATGATTGGTCTTTTTATAGAAAAAATTCCAGTTCAAGCGACACAGCTGGAAGAGGCATTTAAGAATATTGATCATGACAGCGTAAAAAAATTGGCACATAATATGAAATCGAGCATGGACATTTTTATGCTGCAAGATTTAAGCAATTGTCTGTCGATTATCGAAGAAGAAGCGTCATCTGGCGAATTTACTGCTGAAACATTAGATAAAGTAAATATTTTCAGCTGCGGAATCGAGGAAGTCGTTAAAATTTTAAAAGAGCTATGATATAAGGGAAATATACTGTAGCTTTATAGTAATGATGATATAAATTAGTTTGTCCCAAAGAGAAAAAATAAAAAAATGAGAATTATTGTAGCCGAAGATAATGATATCCTACGCAAATCGTTATCTTTTTTTCTAGAATCTAAAGGATTTAGTATTGACCAGTTTTCTGATGGTAAAGAGGCGCTAGAAGCGATCGAAAAAGAAAACTATGATTTAATATTGACCGATATAAACATGCCGGGCGTTAGCGGAATGGAAATTACCCAGCATGTTAGAGAGAATCTTAAATCTGATATTCCTGTCATTATCTTGACTTCTTCGGGTGTTGAGCAGACCGAGCTTGACTCTTTTGATATTGGAGCAAACGAATTTATTGCTAAACCAGTAAGTCCGGCTGTACTTTTAGTGAGGATTAATAGATTACTAAAACCCCGAATCTGATGAAGTTTGTATATTATTCTATTTTCCTTCTTTTCATTTCCTCTATTGCAATTGGACAAGAAATCAATATAGATGAGGCTTTAGCCAATGTAAAGCGTGAAGTCGAAAAAGAAAATTACGATAAAGCATTATCGATAATTGAGCCTCTCCGAGCCAAATATCCTGAAAATGAAGATATACAGACTTATGCAGGACGCATTTACAGCTGGAAAAAAGACTATAAAACGGCAATAAAGATTTTGTCTCCAATGGCAGACAGAAATAATCCAAATCCTGAGGCTCTGCAAGCGCTTGTAAACATTTACTTCTGGACAGAAGATTACGAAAAATGTATTTCGTATTGCGATAAATATCTTGCGATAGACCCAAAATCGGTTGAAGTTTTGAAGATTAAAGCCACTTGTCTAGAGAAATTAAATCGAGATCAAGAAGCGTTAGATTTAATAGAAAAAGCATCTTACATCGATAATAGTACACAAGCTTTTAGTGGAATACGTACGCTTATTGGACGTAAAGCAAAAAATACAGTTTCGGCTTCTTACTTAAATATTTCGACTTCCGATCCTGGACAGCAACCATTTCATTATGGATATGTTGAATATTCGCATAAGTTCAGTAAATCGGCAATTGTAGGAAGGACAAATATTGGAAATATCAGCAACGAAACCCAAATGTTATTTGAAACCGATTTTTATCAAACCTTTTCAAACAAAAGTTATTTGTATGCAAATGCTGGCGTTTCGACAGGAGAAACCATTTTTCCTGTAGCCAAAGCAGGTTTAGAATATTATTTTAAGCCACAGAAACATTTTGATTTTTCGCTTGGAGGAAGATTTATGCATTTTGATACAGACGATATTACCTTGCTTACAGGACAAGTTGCCTACAATGCAGGAGTTTATAGTTTTGCTTATAGACCTTATTATGATATTTCGAACGAACTTTTTTCTCATGTTTTAAGCATTCAGCGTGTCAATGAAGAAAAAGAACGTCTTATAAGATTGGAATTGCAATACGGAAACGTTCCGTACCTGTATCTCTACAATAATTTTACAGAGCCATTAAAGGCATATCGTGTTGGACTTCAATATCAGCATCGTTTTGGCGATTCGTTTTTTGTACGTCCAATTTTCCTTTATGAATATGAAGAGTATATTCCTAGTGAATATCGAAACAAGTTTAATGTACAGCTAATTGTAACAAAACGTTTTTAAGATGAGAGAATTCTGGGAACTATATAAAAACGGCCAGTGGGAAGTACCTTTTCTTACTTTCTCCATTTATCTGTTTGTAGCGGCCTCTCTTATTCTATATCTTATTATTGTTGCCAGCAGAAACGGTAAAATCAAAAAAGAACGTCTTAGCAAAGAATACAGTTCTATAATTGATAAGGTTATGTCGGCTGTTATTTTTGAGGATATATCTTTTGCCGAAGTAATACAAAAAGACAAAAATTTTCCATTTCTTTTTGATACGCCTTTTTTTAGAGAAGTTTTGACAGATTCGCTTATCAATCTGCATAAAAATTATGAAGGTGTTTATGCTAAAAAACTAGAACAGTTTTATAGAGATTCTCATCTGATGAAAATTTCTTTTAGAAAACTTAAAAGTTTGAGATGGGAAGTAAAATGTAAAGGTATTACTGAATTGGCAGAGTTTAATATTAAAGAAGCATTTGTTCCAATTGTGGCCTGTTCTAAAGCCAGAAAAAAAACATTAAAGATTGTTGCCTTAAATGCCGCAATCAAACTTGAAGGAACTCGGAGTATTAGATATTTAGTAGAACATTCAGATCCTATTGATGATTGGATGCAGCTGAATATTATTGGCGCTTTCAAAAAACACGATGTTGGTGATACAGTTGGAATAGAACATTTATTAGAATCGCAAAATACGACAGTAGTGGCACTTGGTTTAAAATTGATAAAAGAGCTTAAACTAACACAGAAGCTTCCTCATGTTGTTCATTTGGCAGAGAATACTTCAAACACTGTAATTAAATACAAAGCACAGAGTCTTTTGCAGGCATTAACAGTATAATTGAACAAGAAATGACTTTTTTTAATACTGAAATAACGTGGTTTTTGGATGTATATATACTCCTTATTCTTGGTTACGCCATACTAATCATGTCTTCTTATTTAGCATTGGCTTATATTTCTACAAAAGAGCTTAGAAGATACCTTAAACGAAACAGTTTTGTCGATTACGATGTGCTGTTGACTAGCGAGTTTGCTCCAAAACTTTCGCTTATTGCGCCCGCATATAATGAAGGTCTTACGATTGAAGAAAATGTAAAATCATTGCTTTCGCTGAATTACAACAATTATCAGGTTATTGTAGTCAATGACGGAAGCAAAGACAATTCGATGGAAATCTTAACCAAAACCTACGATTTGGTTTTGACTGATTTGGAGTTTCATCCAAAAATTGAGACCAAAAAAATTAGAGGCATTTATACTTCAAGAAATGCAGCTTTAAAAAAACTGATTGTGGTCGATAAAGAAAATGGCGGTAAAGCAGATGCTTTAAATGTCGGACTTAATATTGCCCAGAATCCTTATGTGGTTTGTATTGATGTCGATTGTATCTTAGACAAAGATTCACTTTTAAAACTCGCAAAACCATTTTTAGAATCATACGGAAAACGCATTATTGCCACTGGAGGAGTAGTGCGAATTGCGAACCAATGTATAATAAAAAACGGACGCCTAGTCGAAGTAAATGTTCCAGATGTGATGCTGTCGAGAATTCAGGTTTTAGAATATTTAAGAGCATTTCTTTTAGGTAGAATGGCGTGGGGAAAACTAGACGGATTATTGCTTATCAGCGGTGCTTTTGGAGCTTTTGATAAAGAAATTGCCATACTTTCTGGCGGTTACAGCACCAAAACGGTTGGAGAAGATATGGAGCTTATTGTCAGAATGCGCCGTTATATGCTGGATAATAAACTGCCATATTCGGTGAGCTATATTCCAGATCCGCTTTGTTGGACAGAAGCGCCTGAAGATTTTAAAATATTCAAAAAACAGCGTTCCAGATGGATGAGAGGAACAATAGAAACCTTAAGCATTCACCGCAGAATGTTTTTAAATCCGAAATATAAATTGTTAGGAATGCTGAGTGTGCCATATTGGACTTTGTTTGAATTTCTAGCGCCTGCAATAGAATTTATTGGCTTGGTCATCACTGCAGTATTTATAGTATTCGGTCTTTTAAACTGGCATTTTTTCTTTTTACTGCTGCTTTTTGTGTATACATTTGCAGTGCTCTTTTCTGTTATTGCTTTGTACAGCGAAGAAAAAACCTATCATAAATACCCAAAACAAGCCGATTTTTTCAAATTGCTGATGGCGGCTTTTATAGAACCATTTTATTTTCATCCGCTTACCGTTTATGCGGCTTTAATTGGGTATAAAGAAAAAATGATGGGAACCAAGGGATGGGGCGAAATGACCAGAAAAGGATTTACCAAGAAATAATGAAGATGACAAAGAAGATTTTAATAGTAGATGATCATTTGGTAGTGCGAAATGGAGTTGCCATGATTTTGGAACGGCAGTTTGATGATGTTGCCATTTCGAATGCCGAAAATTTCTTTGAAGCGATTACACTTTTAAAAAATCTTTCTTTTGACTTAGTGATTTTAGATATTAATATTCCAGGCGGAAAAAATACCGATATGATAACCGACATCAGAGCGATTCAACCCGATGTCAAAATATTGGTTTTCTCTGCCCACGAAGAAGAACAATATGCTTTAAAATACCTTTCTTCTGGCGCCAACGGTTATGTAGACAAACTCTGCAGCGAAGAAAAAATCATGTTTGCTATTACATCAATTTTCGAATCGGGAACGTATATTTCTTCTGAATTGGTTAGTAAATTGGTAAATACTCAGACTAGTAAAAAAACTTTAAATCCGTTGGAAGGTTTATCCAAAAGAGAACTTCAGATTACAGATTTATTGGTTCAGGGAAATGGCAATTTAGAAATTTCAAACCAGCTCAACATTCATATGTCTACCGTGAGCACGTATAAAGCAAGAGTTTTTGAGAAACTAAAAGTCAATAACTTGGTAGAGCTCATCAATTTGTACAAAACGTTTAAGAGCTAGTTGTACTCAACCATAATTTCGATTGTAGTTCCCTTATCAATGTCGCTAATAATATTGATGTTTCCTTCAATTAGGATAAGAAGTTCAATAATCATGTGAAGTCCGAGATGATAATTTTTTGAAATCGGATTTTTATAAAAATTGTGATAATAATCAATAAGCTCTTTGCTCATTCCTTGGCCATTATCAATAATTTTTAAGTTAAGAATGTTATTCTGGGTAGTACATAATAGTGCAATTCTTCCATTTTTGGTATTTTTTATGGCATTATCAATCAAATTATGAATAATGATGGAAAGCGCTTTTTTGTTTGTTTTTACAAATAAAGCCTTCGGTACATTATTGATAATGGTATTATTTTCGGCTTCTGCAATCTTTTCAAAAATCTGAATGCTTTCTTCGATGAGTTCATGTAAAGAATAACATTCATCTTCCAGTTTTTTTCCTTCAATAAAAATAGAAGAGTATTTGATAAGATTTTCGACATACTCATACAGTTGAGAAGTAGATGTCTGTAAGGTTCCCAATTGCTGTTTGAGTTTTGGATCTTCTTGTATCGTACTGTTTTCAAAAAGATGTTTTATAGAAGAAGACAAGAATTTCAGCGGACTTTTGATGTCGTGGCTCATGCTTTTAACCAACATTTCGTGCTGTTTAATTTCTTGTTTTAAATTGTTTTCTGCCTTTTCAAGTTTTTTAACGGTAGAAGCTAATTTTTTTGTCTTTTTTGCAATGACTTCTTCCAGTTGCATTCTTTTCATTCTTTGATAGTACAATCGTATGTACCAAAGTGAAATTACAAAACCAGCTGTAAGAAAACAGCAAAGAATAGCAAACCAGATGGTCTGGTAGAATTTTGCAGGCACAACAAGAATGACAGTTTTGTAGGCATAATTGGCATCAAAACCAGACAAACTTCTAAAAGTAAGTTTGTAAGTTCCAGGCGGCAGTGTAGTAAAAGATATCGATTTATCGGCTCTCAGCCTTTCCCAACGGTCACTGCCAATTTTATCCATTCTTGCTTCGATGGTCAAGTTTTTAGGATTGCCATAATAAGGATAAGAAAGTAGAAAACTAACCCTCTGAAAATTGTTTTTTAAGACAATGGTATCTTTTGGCAAAAGTGTTTTCTGATCTAGAACAACCCTGTCTATAAAAAGATCTTTGCTAGGCAGTAAAGGAGACACTTTATCAGGATTAAAAAATACAATTCCGTTCATAGACGGAAAAGCGATAGTGTTATTTTTAAGAAGATTGCCACATGGTTGGCATCCGCCATTAAATTCGTTAATCAGAAAACCATCCGATTTGTTGTATTGATGGTAATATATTATGGTGCTTTTATTTTTAGAATAGTTGAGCAGCACTTTTCTTGAAACCTGAAAAAGCCCTTTGTTGGTTGATATCCAGAAAAAGCCATTTTTGTCTTCAATGATGCAGTGCGAAGAATTAAGCGAGTTTTCTTCGTCTGTTGGGAACGTATATAAGTTATGATCGGAGTAGAGATAAAAACCTTTTTCGTATGTGGTAAGCCAAATTTTCTGTTGGCTGTCGATAAAAACGCTTCTAATATTTAATTTTTCAGTATTTTTTTCAAAATGTATTTTCTCAGTTTTTAAATCATATTGAAATAAACCTTGATCTCCACCCAAATAAAGTGCATTTTTGAGCTGGACAATATAATTAATGTTTTTTTTGAAAACAGCTTTTAGCGTTACCGTTCCGTTTTTTATAGCATACAATTTGGGTTTATGAAATTCATCGATACCCATAGAAACCCAGATCGTATTACTGTTATCCTTGAATATTGTTTTCGGATTTTGATCAAAACGATAAGTGAGATATTTTTTGTAGCCCGAGTTTTTTAGATAACAAAGCACATTTAGGTTTCGGCTGATCCAGATATTTTTTTCATCGTCAAGAGCAATATTTAGACGCTCTTCCAAAAAAACACTTTTAGGAAAAGGAATATGGCCAACAATTTTTTTATCGTTAATAATTAACCCCTCAGAAGTGACGATCGTGCTGTCTGTGAAAGCTTGTGCGGCATAATAGACTTCGGCTCTTCCCGTATTTTTGGTTACAGATTTAAAAGCAGGGAAAGAAATGATGCACAATCCATTTGTACTGCTTCCCAGATATAGTTTTCTATTTTTCTGATCAAAATAAACCGCAATAATATTGCTTGCTTCAAAATCTTTGTATTCAACAATTAATTGGGCTGTCAGTTTGCCATTCTGGTTTTTTAGCTGGTAAATTTTATTTTTAACAGAAAGAAAAACCTGTCCAGTAGTAATATTCCAAAAAAGCTTACGATTACTTTCTGATGATAATACATTAAGCTTTCCAGATGATTTGCCTTTTTGTGAGAAACAGTGATAATCTCCATTTTCTGTTAGGTAGAAAAGAGAATTGTTTAGCGCAAAAAAATTAAAAACATTATCGTTTTTAAAAGCTGTCTTAGAAATGCTTTTCATTTTTGAATCGCATAATTCAATGCTCTCATTATCTACGAAAAATGTATTTCCAGTAGCTAATTTGATATAATAAGGCTCATGCTGATTGATGGTATAGTTTGAGGGAAGGCCATCATGAAAAAAGAAACGTCTGCCGTTTCGGTCTAAACTAGAACGAGGAGCATTTTTTTTGAGTATTTGAACTTTGGCATTCCGAATAAAAACTAGCTCTTTTTTGCTCTCGTTGTAACTGGTGAGGCTGTCTTTTTCTATACTTCCGAAAATATCAGTAAAACGATTGTGCTCTAGCGAAGTGTTGGATGAATTGAAAACCAGAAAATTGTTTCCGTCATAACGCACAATACCATTTTCAGTCGTCATCCATATAAAATTATGTTTGCCCTGAACGATTGCCTTTATGCTATTCTGCTGCAGTTCGTTATTGTCCGCAGTGTACCATCTGGCCTTGTAGTTTTGTTGGCAGACCATTTTAGTTGTTAAGAGCAGCAGCAAAAAACAACCATAACGAAAAGAAACAAAAGCCGTCATTTTAGACATCTGACTAATTTTATAGGATACAAACTTATAAAACATAAATCAGAAATTGCCGTTTGTAGTTTTAAATCTACAGCGTTGTAGGTGTATTGGTACATTCAGAATAGGCTCTATAAGGGTTTGTAACGCTATATTTGTTTAAAAGGTTAACAACAAAGTTCAAAACAGATGAGGATAGGAGTAATTGGTTTATGCAGTTTTACAATGAATTTTGTGAATAGGGCAGTAGAGGCTGGACATCAGGTATTATTAAGTTCCACCCGCGAAAATCGCCAGTTTCAGGACTTGGCTAAAAAAATGGGAGAAAATGTAAAATTGGTAAGCAGAAACGAAGCTGCAAAAGCCAGTATTTTGATATTATTTATTCCCCGTGAAGATGTTGGACTATTCCTAACGGACTTGCCCGATATGAATGAAAAAATAATAATTCACGAGAGCAATCCAATTTTTAGCTTAGAATGCTTGAGGCCAAATGCAAAATCTTCATCAGAAATAATTGCATCGCTATTGCCAGAATCTCATGTTATAAGGGTTCTTAATGTAGTTAATCCAGAAGTGCTTTCTATGATAAACCAAAAGCAGAATGGCAATGAAATATTTTATACAGGATTGGATAAACAGGCAAAAAATAAAGCAAAAGCATTTTTTAAAAGCCTAAATCTTGCTGGAATAGATTTTGAAGAATTGTACCAACTTCCAATGCATTCTTGTTTCATGAATTAGAAAATATATTACGAAACCAGCTTTGAATAATTAGAATTGTTCAATCCTAAATGTTCCCAGAAAAGCTAACTTTCTGGGGCATTTTTTTTGATTTAAATTGCGCAATAGATGGCTTTGCGTTAATTTAGTAATATGAAAATCGAACTGAAACAATCTTCTTTTCTTGATAAGGAAATCAACGAACCGTATTATAACATTTTGATGTTTGATGGGGTAGCCACTTTTTCTGTTGATTTAACCGATTACGAATGCAAAGGAAAAAGTCTTTTGTTTTTAACGCCGTATCAGTTATTGCAATGGAAAAGTTCGACAGCCCCTTTCATAAATATTCTCAGTTTTCATGGAGATTTTTATTGCATTGAATACCATAAAAAAGAAGTGGCTTGCAACGGAATTTTATTCAATGATATTTATAGCGAACCTTTCGTAATTGTTTCCGATTTTATTTACGAAGAAATCACGAGCATTATGGAAAGAATGAAAAGGGTAGAAGATTCTGAACAGGATTATGACAACTCGATTCTAAAATCCTATCTGCAAGTTATTCTCGCCTTGAGCAGTAAAGAAAAACAGCTCAAAATGTCACCTCAGATTCAGGAGTCTATTGGAAATGCCGATATCTTGAAGTTTCAGCATTTGTTAGACACGCATTTTCTAGAAGCAAAAGAAGTCGCTTTTTATGCCTCAAAATACAATTTGAGTGTGAATACTTTCAGTAAAAGAATCAAAAAACATTTCGGAAAATCGCCTTCTCAGCTTATTCAAGATCGCATTGTTTTGGAAGCTAAGAAACAGTTGCATTTAACAACTAAGACCATAAAAGAAATTGCAGACGATCTTAATTTTGAAGACGAATTTTATTTCAGCCGCTATTTCAAGAAAAGCGTAGGCATTTCGCCTAAAGAATTCAGAAAAGAAGTTGGCATTTCTATCGTGGCAAAATAGTCCATGAAAACTCCTTTACGTCCATTTTTATCCAGATAAGCATAAAGTAATTTTGATTTGTATTTAAAACATAATCAAAATGGAAAAATTTATACGATTTATTGCGGGTGGACAAAGCAACTTTATTCATTTTTTAAGAATTGCCATATTTGTTGTAATGGCATGGATTGGCGGATTAAAAGCCTTTAAATATGAAGCAGACGGAATAGTTCCGCTTGTAGCGAATAGTCCGTTTATGAGTTTCTTTTATAAAGATGCCAATAAACAGGTTGTGAATGATGAAGGTAAAACTGTAAAAGCCTACACACTTTACAAAAACGTTGAAGGTAAAACCGTTGAGAAAAACATTAAATGGCACGAAGCCAACGGAACTTATATTTTTTCTTACGGATTGGGAACTGTTATTGTTACAATTGGCTTGTTGGTTCTTTTGGGAATCTGGTTTCCTAAAATGGGTTTTTTGGGTGGACTTCTGACATTCGGAATGGCGTTTGTAACCTTATCATTTTTAATCACAACGCCAGAAGTTTACGTTCCAAATTTGGGCGGAGATTTTCCAACACCAGAGTTTGGGTTTCCGTATCTTTCTGTTGGAGGCCGTTTGGTTCTCAAAGACATTATCATGATGAGTGGCGGATTGATTGTCGCTTCAGACAATGCAAAGAAAATTTTAAACCGTTTTTACGCTTAATTTGTCTTGAAAAAGAAAGACTCAATTAGTAACATAAAATAAAATAGGAACAGAATTAATTCTGTTCCTATTCATTCTGCAGGAATGTCTGATTGGTAGATTTTTTTAATGGATTCACAGAACACGTTCCGTAGGAACGTTTGATTATCTTCACAACATTTATTCCGCAAAACGGGTGTCCCTACAGGACACTATGCAAATACGCAACTTTTTTTTCTACCAACGAGATATTCCTAACGGAATATAATTTTATAAAAAAAAACTGCGCAAGGGCTCAGACTTGCACAGCTTTTTACAAAAACTCAAAACTAATTATTCATATTTTAAATATTTCAGCACATTAATGCAAAGCATGTTAGGTAAGGTTAGTTTCACGCAGATTTTGCTGATTTGGGCAGATTATTTTAAATCTATAATATATCTGCCTAATCAGCTTAAATCTGTAAAATCTGCGTGAAAAAAAAACTAAAAAATGATTATTCATATTTTAAATATTTCAGCACATCTACTTTTGTTGCTTGATATGCTTTTGCTAAAACAATGCATAGCGTTAAAAACAATAAGAGCAAAAAGGAAAGTAGAAACGGCAGTATCGGAATTTGGATTCTAAAGGCAAAATTATTCAGCCATTTCTGCAATAAAACATAGGCAGGAAATACAGCAATAAGAAAACCTATTGCACAATACACTACATATTGTTTAGACAGTTCTTTCAGTAAGATATTGGTCTCTGCGCCCAAAGTTTTTCGAATCGCAATTTCTTTCATTCTTCTTTGAATAGAATAAGATGCGAGAGCAAAAAGTCCAAAAAGGGCAATAAGAATCACAATAATATTGAGCAGAGAAAACAAATTTTTCTGCTTTACATAAGACTCGTAAGTTCGTGCATATTCTTTATCGGCAAAATCATATTGAAAAGGATATTCGGTATCGACTTTTGATTTCCAGAATTTTTCAATTTCAGCAATAGAACTTTGAATTTGATCTGCTTTTAATTTTACGTAAATGCGATTCATTTCATTGGCCATATCTAGAGATTTTATATGATAAAAAGTAACAGGCGGAACATCGACTTCTGGGCTTAAAAGATTAAAATCTTTTACCACGCCAATAATCCTCATTTTCTGATTTCCAATTTTGATCTCTTTACCAATAGGATCTTTTATCTGCATTAAAGCCAATGATTTTTCATTAACTAAAACAGAATTTATAGTGTCTGAAGCTATGTTTGGAGTAAGATTTCTGCCTTTTATTACTTTTATATTTAGCAGATTTAGCATGTCATAATCAAGTCCGATTGCTTTTTGTTTGAAAAGCACATCTCGATACCAAATTGGCCATTGTGAATCATCTTCTCCATCAAAAGAAAGAAGACCAGTTGAAACTTTTTCAACGCCTTTAATTTTTGAAAGTTCCTGTTTTATAGTGTTATATCTTTCAAAAATATTCTTTCCAACATTTTCTCCCTGATAATAGGAAGACGGAAGATTTAACGAAATTGCCATAACCTGATCGCCTTTAAAACCAAGATCTTTATTATTTAAAAATTTAATTTGCTGATAGACAATTACAGAACCAATAATAAAAAAGGAAGCAATGGCAAATTGAAAAATCAGCATTCCATTTCTAAGCCAAATACCGCTTTTACTTCGAGCGTAATTGCCTCTTAAAACTTTTAAAGTCTCAAAATTAGCAACATATAAAGCAGGAAATATTCCAGCAAAAACAATGGTTATAATGAAAACTAGTATTAATTGAAGATAAAATTGACTTTCGATTATCCTTAAATTTTTCTCCAAAAAAGAATTGTAATAAGGAAGAGCAATTTCTACAATCATTAACGCTAATAAAACCGAAAAAGCAGTCATCAAAATGGTTTCAAAAATGAATTGCCAAACAATCTGTTTTTTGGAAGCGCCCAATATTTTACGAACCCCAACTTCTTTAGCTCTTTTAATTGAATTTGCCGTTGCCAAATTGATATAATTGACAATAGACAGAATAAGAATCAAAACAGACAAGCAAGCCATAATTACCAGAAACTGATAATTTCCTCTTCCTTCAGGATAACCGTCGGTTACAGAATGCAGTCTGGCAGATGAAAGCGGTTCCATCAAAACCTTGAAACTTCCCATTTTCTTGACCATTTCTGCTGGTGTAAAACCCGCTTGTTTGGCAGTTCTTACAATAACCTCGTCATAAAATACTTGATCAAGCATTTTCCGAGTTAAGTCTGCTTTGGATGGATCTTTTAATTTTACCAATACTTTTAAAACAAAAAGACCAGGGTTTTTGTCGGGATCTGCCAAGTCTTTCATGCGGTTTATCACTATGTTTGGTGCGATCGATGAATTTCCTGGAATGCGATAAACGCCCGCAATTGTAAACGTAGCATCCAAACATTTGATTTGTTTGCCTATTGGGTTTTTATTTCCAAAAAAACGTTCTGCAAGCTTCTCTGAAATGGCAATACTGTTTTCGTCTTTTATAGCCGATTTTGCATTTCCATGAATAAATTCAAAAGGAAAAAGAGAAAAGAAATCTTTTTCGGCATTTACGATTTTATCTACAAATTCCTTTTGGCCATTGTAAACAACTTTGTCTTTTTGATACCATTCATCTGCATAAACAACAGCTTCTACGTTGGGATCATTTTTTAAATGAGGTTTTAAGCGCACAGGATTATTTGCCGTTACAGGCATATCGCTTAATTGCGCTAAAACCTGATAAACTTTGTCTTTTTCTGGATTCCAAGCATTATAATTATGTTCGTCATTCCAATACAGAAGCGCGAAAATCAAGCCCGAAATTCCTATTGATAATCCGAGAATATTGAGAGCAGTAAATAATTTACTGTGTTTTATTTGATAGATAAATATATTGATCCAGTTTTTTAGCATTTTGTTGGTGGTTTAAATAATATAGAGCATCAGTTTATGCTATGCCTTATACTTAGTGAGGTTAGTTTCACGCAGATTTTACAGATTTTGGCAGATGCATTTTAAATCTAAAAATAGATCTGCCTTATCAGCTTAAATCTGTAAAATCTGCGTGAAATAAAAAAAACAAACTAATTATTCGTATTTCAAATATTTTAAAACGTCTACTTTGGTCACTTGATAGGCTTTCGCTAGAACAATTGTCAGCGTTAAAAATAACAGCGAAACAAAAGCAACTAAGAAAGGCAGAAACGGAATATCGATTCGAGAAGCAAAGTTTTCTAGCCATTTCTGCATTAGTAAATAAGCAGGAACAATTCCGATAAGAAAACCAATTATGCAGAAAAGGACATACTGTTTAGACAATTCTTTTAGCAAAATATTGGTTTCAGCGCCAAGCGTTTTTCTGATGGCAATTTCGCGCAATCTTCTTTCCATAGAAAAAGAAGCCAAAGCAAATAATCCGAAAACGGCAATTAATATTACCACAACATTCAGTAAAGCAAATAAATTTCTTTGGTCTTGATATTTTTTATAAGTTCGAGCAAAGTTTTTATCTACAAAACCATATTCAAAGGGATATTCCTGATCGACCTTAGATTTCCAGAATTTGTCTATAGCAGCGATTGTTTCAGGCATTTGATCGGTAGATATTTTAACCGAAATAAAGCGCATCTCGTTATCTATCCAGTCAAAAGCCTTAATATGGAAAAAAATCATTGGTGCAATATTATATTCCATTCCGATGTAATGGAAGTTTTTGACAATACCTACAACTTTAAATTTTTTTCCTCCAAAAGTGACATCTTGATTTACAGGATCCTTTACCTGAAGCGTTTTTGCAGCGGTTTCATTCAATAAAGCACTCGAAATGCTGTCGGTTGCCAATTCAGGATTCAAATCTTTTCCTTTGATTACTTGGATTCCTAAAAGATTTAATTGTCCAAAATCCATTGGCATTTGCTGTGTTATGACTTCTTTATTGGATTTATAATGAAGACCTTGCCAAGAATTTTCGTTGCTGCCAATAGAGAACATTCCAGCAGAAACAGCTTCAACGCCTTTAATTTTCAACAATTCTTGTTTAATGAGTTTATACCTTTCGTATTGACTTTTTCCTTTTTGAGGTTTAAAAGAAATATCCATAACCTGAGTACCGTTAAAACCTAAATCTTTATCCATCATAAAGTTTACCTGTTTGTAAACAATAAACGACCCGATAATGAAAAGTGTAGCAATAGAAAATTGTAAAACAAGCATTCCGTTACGAATCCAAACACCATTTTTACTTCTAGAAAAATTGCCTTTTAAGACTTTAAGCGTCTCAAAATTCGAAATATAAACTGCCGGAAAAACTCCCGAAACGATAATGACAAAAAAGAAAATTAGAATAAGCTGGGAGTAAAATTGAGTTCCAATTAGCATTAAGTTTTTGTTTAAAAAAGCATTATAAAACGGAAGCGAAAGTTCTACGATCACCATTGCCAACAAAACAGAAAACAAAGTGATGAGAGTGGTTTCAAAAACAAACTGCGTAACAATTTGTGATTTCGTAGCACCGACAATCTTGCGAACCCCAACTTCTTTAGCACGTCTTACCGCATTTGCAGTAGCCATATTGATGTAGTTTACAATCGAAAGTATTAAAATTAAGATAGATAAACCCACTACAATTTTTAAGAACTGCAAATTGGCGTTTTGTTCAGGAAAAGCATAATTTCCCTGATAAAGTCTTGCCTTTGTAAGCGGCAGAAGTCTTGATTTTATAGGATCTCCATATTGTTTTATAAACTGTTCAATAGATAATCCGTCTGCTTTTGCCTGTTTTTTGTAGTTGTCTTCAAGAAATATTTTATCTAAGTTTTGAATGACTGCCGTAGTATCGCTTTGTTTTTTCAGCTTAAGCATTAATCCGTAGCTAAAACCCCAGTTATCCTTATTTTTTTCTAGTTCATCTTCAACTACAGGAGTAATAACCGAAGGCATTATCGATGATTTTTCGGGTGTTTTGTAAATACCGCGAACGACAAAAATTCGATCAGCATATTTAACCTGTTTGCCCATAGGATTTTCATTCTTAAAAATGCGCGAAGCCGTTTCCTGAGAAAGAACCATGCTGTTGCGGTCACTAAAAGCTGTTTTAGCATTTCCTTGTACAAATTCAAAAGGAAAAAAAGAAAAGAAACTTCTTTGAGCCGAAAAAATTTTGTCTACCAATTCTATTTTTCCGTTATATTGAATTGTTTCTTTTGTGTAATACAGTCTATAATAACAGTATTGGTCTAAATAAGAAGTCGTTTCGTTTAACATTCTTCCCGGAATCGGAGAGTTTGATGTCCAAACATTTCCTCCTCCAAAATCGTTCATTACGTTATAAATTTTATCCTTTTCAGGATTCCATTGATCGTAAGCGTGTTCGTCATTCCAGTATAGAATGGCAAATATTAAACCTGCAATTCCTATACTTAATCCCAATATATTTAGGGCTGTAAAGAATTTGTTATTCTTTATATGATAAACAAATATGTTTGTCCAATTTTTAATCATTTTACTCGTATTTTAAGTATTTTAAAACATCGACTTTTGTTACTTGATAGGCTTTTACTAGAACTATGGTCAGCGTGAGAAAAAGCAAAGACACAAAAGCAATAAAAAAGGGTAGTAGAGTAATATCAATTCGGAATGGGAAATTTTCGAGCCATTTTTGCAATAGCAAATAAGCAGGTACAATTCCGATAAAGAAACCAATGATACAGAAAACTACATATTGTTTAGATAGTTCTTTCAGTAAAGTATTGGTTTCAGCGCCAAGTGTTTTTCTTATCGCAATTTCTTTCAGTCTTCTTTCCATCGAAAAAGAAGCTAAGGCAAACAGCCCGAAAACGGCAATTAGAATTACAACAACATTCAATAAAGCAAATAAATTTCTTTGGTCTTCGTATTTTTTATAAGTGCGGGCAAAATTTTTGTCTACAAAACTGTATTCAAATGGATATTCGGAATCTACATTTTTGACCCAAAAATTCTTTAGCGAAGCAATAGTCTGATCCATATTTTTTGGAGAAACTTTAACTGTAATAGATTCGATATTACCTTGTGTCCATTTTTGAGTATTTATATGAAAGAAAATCATAGGAGCAATTTCGGTATCAAGACCAAAATAATGGAAGTCTTTTACAATTCCGACAACCTTATAATCTTGTCCGTTCCATCCAATAGTTTTATCCAAAGGATTTTTCTCACGCATAGTTTTAGCAGCAGTTTCGTTTAGTAAAACATTAGAAATTGTGTCAGAAGCTAGCTTTTTAGAAAGAAATCTTCCTTTCGCTAACTTAATATTCAACATTTCCAACATTCCAAAATCAGAACCTAGTTGATTAACAATAACAACTTCATTATTTTTGTAATGCACGCCACCTCTCGAACACCAGTTATCGCCGATAGAAAACGCTCCAACTGAAACTCCTTCAATATCTTGAATCTTTGAGATTTCTTGTTTTATGCTTTCGTAGCGCTCAAATTGCCCTTTGTCTTTTTGTTCTCTAAATGAAATATTCATTAATTGTGAGCCACTAAACCCCAAATCTTTTTCTACCATAAATTGAACTTGCTGATAGACTACAATAGAACCAATAATGAAGAAAACAGCAATCGAAAATTGTAAAACAAGCATGGTATTTCTAAGCCACAAACCATTTTTACTGTGTGAAAAATTTCCTTTTAAAACTTTAAAATTTGAAATGTAAACCGCTGGAAAAACGCCACTCACAACAACTACAAGACTAAAGATTACAACAAGCTGAAGATAAAACTGAGATCCTGCAAGAACCAATTCTTTGTTTAAAAACTGATTGTAAAAAGGCAAAGAAACTTCCACAATTACAAGTGCTAATAATGTAGCGAAAAGCATGGTCAATGCGGTTTCAAATACAAACTGAAACACAATCTGTCTTTTTGTGGCTCCAATAATTTTTCTCACGCCAACTTCCTTTGCTCGTTTTATGGCATTGGCTGTAACTAAATTGATATAATTTACAATTGAAAGCAATAAAATTAAAATTGACAATCCCATCAAGATTCGTAAAAACTGAAGATTTCCTGTTCCTTCCGGAAATGGATATACTCCTTTATAAAGTCGTGAATTTTCAAAAGGGAGTAATTGGACTTTCATAGGTTCGCCAAATGCCTTAGTATACTCCTTAATTGTCATTCCTTCACGTTTAGCCTGTTTTTTGAAGTTGCTTTCAATAAAAAAATCATCTAGACTTTTAGCTACAAGAGGCAAGTCACTGTTTTGCTTTAACTTTAAAATTAAACCAAAACTGAAGCCCCAGTGATCCTTACGCCCTTCGAGATCTTCTTCGATCATATTGGTAACAGCATTTGGCATTACAACCGATTTTCCAGGTATTCTATATACGCCTCGAACGACAAATATTTTGTCGGCATATTTTACTTGTCTGCCAATTGGATTTTCATTTTTAAATAAACGAAATGCCGTTTCATCAGAGAAAACAATACTTTGTGGTTCTTTAAGAGCAGTTTTCGGATTCCCGTATTTGAATTCAAAAGGAAAAAAAGAAAAGAAACTATTTTGTGCTGAAAAGATTTTATCAATCAATTCTGTTTTGCCATTAAACTGTATGGTTTCTCTACTATAGTAGTCATTGAAATAGCAATAATTTTCTAAATATGGAGTAGATGATTTTAAATATGGCCCAGTCATAGCTGAGTTTGTAGCCCAAACATCTCCTTTTCCTAAATCATTCATTACAATAAATGTTCTATCCTTTTCAGGATTCCATTTATCATAAGAATACTCATCATTCCAGTACAGCGTTGCAAAGATCAAACCTGCAATTCCAATACTCAGACCAAGAATATTCAGAGCCGTGAAAAGCTTGTTATGCTTTAATTGATAAATAAATATATTAATCCAATTCTGAAGCATAAATTAGTTGTTAGCAGTTACTAAAACATCAACATTTCTATGATTCACTTTTTCAGAAAGGATTTCGCCATCTTTCATTAAAATAGTTCTTTGAGAAAAAGAAGCATCATAATCGGAGTGCGTTACCATCAAAATTGTCGATCCGCTGGCATGAAGATCGGTCAACAATTCCATTACTTCATTTCCATTTCGGCTGTCCAAGTTTCCTGTTGGCTCATCGGCCAAAATAATTTTCGGATTATTGATTAAAGCTCTTGCTACAGCCACACGCTGCTGCTGTCCGCCTGAAAGCTGTTGGGGAAAATGCTTCAAACGGTGTGCAATTCCTAAAATTTTTGCCATTTCGTTTACTCGAGATTTTCTTTCGGCAGAAGGAACGTTGTTATAAATTAAAGGCAGTTCGATATTATCAAAAACCGATAATTCGTCAATTAAATTGAAGTTCTGGAAAATGAATCCGATGTTTTCTTTTCTAGCTTGCGATTTTTGTTTTTCCTTTAAACCTACCATTTCCTGATCCAGAAGTTTATAGCTTCCGCTAGAAGCGCTGTCCAGAAGTCCAATGATGTTTAATAAAGTCGATTTTCCGCTTCCTGACGGTCCCATAATAGAAACAAAATCGCCTTGATTGATGGTTAACGAAATTTCACTTAATGCTTTAGTTTCTAATTCCTCAGTTCTAAATACTTTTGAAAGTTTTGTAATGGTAATCATAATTTGACTGTTTTTAATTTTTGATTGATTTTCTTTTAAAATTTTTATGCCTTCGGAAATGACAGAAACAAGTCTGAAAATTAAGATAAATTATTTTTAATTTATCGCTATTTATTTTGTTATTTGTACTTCCGAAAGGGTTTAATTATTAATGATTTACAAGTTCTAATGTGATTTTCGTGCCAGTAAATTAAACCTTGTAAATACCTTGTTTTTAAGGGATTATTTTTCAATAAAATTTTAAACTGTCCATAAGTGGACACCTTTCGTCCAAAACTGAACAATAATGAAAAAGACCAACGCATCTATTTTAATCATCGACGATCAAGAAGACATTCTTTTTGCATCAAAAGTCTACCTGAAAAAGTATTTTGAGAACATTTATACGCTCAATAATCCGAATAATATTGTCGAATTATTGGCAAAAAATGCCATTGATGTTGTACTCTTAGACATGAATTACAGATTAGGATTTGAAGATGGGAGAGAAGGTTTGTATTTATTGAAAGAAATAAAAACGCTTTCGCCAAAAACTGTCGTAATCTTGATGACCGCTTTCGGAAAAGTAGAAACAGCTGTTGAAGGTTTAAAATCGGGTGCTTTTGATTATATTCTGAAACCTTGGGAAAATAAAAAGCTTTTAGAATCGGTAAAACAAGCCGTAGATAAAGCTCGAAAAGAACAGAAGAAAAACAAGGAAGTTGAGATAAAAGAAGAATTCTTTGTCGGCAGTTCTGAAATTATAAAAAAGGCTTATTCTCTAGCAGATAAAGTTGCAAAAACGGATGCTAATGTTTTGATTTTGGGCGAAAACGGAACAGGAAAATTTGTTCTGGCGCATCATATTCATACACAATCCGAAAGAAAAAATCAGCCGTTTATTGCAGTTGATTTGGGTTCTTTGAATTCAAACATTTTCGAAAGCGAATTGTTTGGTTATGCGAAAGGCGCTTTTACCGATGCTAAAACTGATACAGCGGGACGTTTTGAAATGGCACAAAATGGAACTATTTTCTTAGACGAAATAGGAAATGTACCGCTTCATTTACAATCAAAACTTTTGCAAGTTATTCAGACCAAAACGGTAACAAGATTGGGAGAAACAAAAGCAAGACCTTTAAACGTTAGAATTATTACAGCAACCAATTTGAACTTAAAACTAGAAGTTGCCGATAAAAACTTCCGTGAAGACTTGTATTATCGCATCAATACGATGGAAATTGTTTTGCCTCCGTTAAGAGAAAGACATGAAGATAAAATTCCGCTTGCTGAATATCTTTTGGACAAAATGATTGAAAAATATAGCCGTGACGAAATCACTTTTGATAAAAAAGTCTTAGAACAGATTGAAAAACACGCTTGGAATGGAAACATTCGCGAAATGGAAAATAAGATTGAACGTGCGGTTATTCTTTGCGAAAACAACACTATAACGGTTTCTGATTTGGATTTGGAAACGATAACGCCTTACGAGGAAAACTCAGATGATATTCAGCTTTCTTCGGTTGAAAAAGCAACGGTTGAAAAAGCGCTTCTTAAAAACAACAACAATATCAGTAAAACTGCCGAAGAATTGGGATTATCAAGAGGTGCGCTTTACAGACGTTTGGAGAAATTTAATATCAATATCGACTAATTATGCTAAGGACTTTACAAACTTATAAACTCCTTTTTCTGCGATTAATTTTTATCGTGATTGGAATCGAATTGTCGCTGTATTTCTTTAGAATCGGTTTGCTTTTTACGGGAATTTTTGGTCTCTGCATGGTTTTTCTGCTGGGAAGAGAAATGTATTTTTATGTTAGAAATATGGTTTTAATCTATAATAAAACTATTTCTTCGATATTGCAGGATGATTTTAGTTCCGATTTCTCAAAACATAAATTCAATAGTACTTATAACGAGCTTTTCACTTTGTATGAAACTTTAAAAAGTAAACAAAATGAGCAAGTTACGAGAGATATTATTTACCGTTCTATTTTAAACAATATCGAATCGGGCGTTATTATTTTGCAAAAGCAAGAAAACGATTGGAGTATTTTTTTGATGAACGATTATTTTTCGAGTCATTTTAATGTGCCGAAAGTTTCAAAGTGGAAATATCTTAAGAACCAGCTGCCGTCTTTGTGTGAGATTATCGAAGAAGATGATTTTCATGAAATAAAAACTTCAATCGAGCTTAGCATAAACGAACAAAGCAAACAGACGTTTGTTTTGCAGGCTTCTCGTACTGAAATTTTTGGACAGGACTATTTTATTGTTTTGCTCGATTCTATTCAGAATGTGGTAGAGAAAAAAGAAAAAGATGCGTGGATCAATTTGATGAAAGTGATTTCGCATGAATTGCTAAATTCTATAACGCCAATTCGTTCGATCTGCCAAAATCTAGAGGATTTAGTAGAACAAGATTCGCTTTCGACAGAAGACTTAGAAGATATAAAAAACAGTGTGCAGACGATGCTGAGACGAAGCGATCATTTGCAGAAATTTGTTGAAGGATATCGAAAACTGGCTATGTTGCCTTCGCCTAAAAAAGAAAAAGCAGCATTACAGCAGCTGGTTGAAAATTGCATTCAAGTTATGAATCCGTTGTTTCGAAAAAGTAATATCGAAGTCATTAATGTTGTTACCCAAAACTATTTGATAAATGTCGATTCCCAGCAGTTAGAACAGGTATTGATTAATTTATTGACTAATTCTATTAATGCTTTAGATAATAGCAATCATAAGCAAATTTCGATTTCGGCGGAAGCCAAAAACAATCGCATTTTTATAAAAGTTTCGGACTCCGGAAAAGGAATTGAAAAAGAAATTGAAGAAAAAATATTTCTTCCGTTTTTCACCACCCGAACCGAAGGCGCTGGTATTGGTCTGACATTATCTAAAAATATTATTGAAGCACACGGCGGTTATATTTCGCATAAAAATGAAAATGGGAAAACGGTTTTTGAGATATCTTTGATTGAGGATTGATTAGCCTAAATAAAAAAAGGTTTAGATTTTTTCACGCAGATTTTTGCAGATTTAAAAAGATTTATTAGAATAAAAATCTGCGTTGATCTGCTTAAATCTTTTTAAATCTGCGTGAAATATTTTAAAATGTTAATTTTTTCTAATCAACAGTCTTAATCTTTCACTTTTAAAATTGACTTCAGAAATAATAGTGGCAGAAAAAATCAAAGTTCCGCCCAAAAGTAAACGCCACGAAAGATTTTCTCCTAAAATAAAAAAAGCTCCAATTGCGCCAAAAACAGGCTCAAACAAATAAATTACCGCTACACGTTCTGCCGATAAATAGCGTTGTGAAATGTTTGAAACCGTATACATAAAAGCTGTAGAAAATAATGCACAATAAATTACGCCCATCCAGAACGTATTATTTTGCGGAAGCCATTCTGATGTCCTGTCTGTTATCGCGATAAAAAAAGTAAAAAGCGCACAAAATGCAAACATTGGAACAATCGAATACAAAAGGTTTTTGGTGGCCGAATGTTTTTCAACAGCAATCAAATAAACTGCAAAAGCAAAAGCTCCCGCAATGGTAAATAAGTCTCCAAAGTTTATGGTAAACTTATCCTGAATGGCAATAATAAATAACCCAGTTAAAGCTGTCAAAGCGGCAATCCAGATTTTTAGCGAAGCGTTGGTTTTATAAATTGCTAGTTTTAATAACGGAATAATAATTACGGTTAATCCCGCAATAAAAGAGCATTGAGAAGCATCTGTATATATAAGCCCAACAGTTTGAAGCTGAATGCCTAAAAACATTGGTACAGCAAGTAAAAAGCCTGTTTTAATAGCTTCTCGATTAATGTCTTTCACATATTTCCAAAAAATAATACTCAATACCACAACAGCCAGCAGGAAGCGATAAAACAAAAATACGTTTAGCGAATAGTGGCCAATTGCCATTTTAGTAACAGAGTAAGATACTCCCCAAAAGGCAGTGCCAAGAATTAATAAAAACAATAAAAGCTGTCTTCTTTCCATTTTAAATCAAGATTTTTTTCATCATTAAATCGGTTTGTTCGTCGTCTCCTAATCTGAAAATATGCGTGTCAAATTGAACGAAACCATTTTTAGTGTAGAAGCTCACGGCTCTGAAATTCTTTTCCCAAACGCCAAGCCACATGTACGAAGCTTTTATTTTTGCTGCAATTTGTTCTGCTTGAGCATATAATGCCTGCGCGACTTTTTTACCATGAAATTCTTTTGCTACATAAATGCGTTCAATTTCTAAGGCATTTAAATCTTCTTTTTCGGTTTGTGCGTCGGCAGTATTCAGTTTTAGATAACCCACAATTTTTTCGTCTAAAACAGCTAAATAGAAATATGATGAAGGATTTTTCAATTCAACACTCAATTTTTCTGTAGCGAAGCTTTCGTCCAGATATTTTTTCATATTTTCTTCGCTGTTGACATCGGCAAAAGTTTCAGAAAAAGTTTGTCTGCCAATTGATTGAAGTTTTAAAACGTCATCTATTGTGGCTTTGGTTATTTTTAGCGTATTCATTTTTGTTTCTTTAATACGTTAAAAGCTGTTTTTCGTTTGTGATAAATGCGTAAATTGCATCAATGGATTTACAGCAGATTAAATATTTTTTGGCTTTGGCTCGCGAACTTCATTTCTGGAATACCGCCGGAAAAATGAATATTACACAATCAGCACTCAGCCGTCAGATTCAGTCTCTTGAGAATCAGCTTGGCATTCAGTTGTTTGAGCGTAACAAACGCAACGTTAAATTGACTGCCGCTGGCCAGTTCTTAAAAGAAAAATGGGAGGTAGAATTGAGTAAACTCGAATTCATTCATCAATCTGCCCGCCAAATTCAGTTAGGCGAGAGTGGTACGATTACCATTTCTCATCCTGATTCTATTTCGGCTTCTCTAATGCCCGAAATTTTGTCACGTATTTCAGAAGCTTTTCCAAAACTAAAAATCAAACTGGTTCAGGTTCTGTACGAGAATCAGCAGGATTTTCTGCGAAATTATAAAATTGATCTGGCGATTACCAGAGATATTAATAATGCAAAAGATATTCAATCTCAAAAAATATATACCGATCACTTAGCAGTTGTAGTTCCTGAGAATCATCCTTATCAAACGACTGAGGATTTTACTAAAGAAACTCTCGCTTCTCAGAAATTTATTTTGCCAACCAATGATGAAGGAAGCAGTTACAGTGACCTTATTCAGAGATTATTCAATTCTTTGGAGAACGCGCCAGAAGCCTATCTTCATTCTGAATTTGGTTCTTCTATAATTGCTTTAGTTCGAAAAGGACTCGGAATCGCAATTTTACCCGATTCATATGTCTTTCATGAAATCCCAGGAATCCGATTTATCAAATTACCGCTAGAAACCGATCTTTATGTCAATTGGAGAACCGAAGATCATAATCCTGTGTTGGCCAATGTTTTGAAATTGATTATTCCGTAAACCGTTAAGCTCTCAGCATTCCGATATGTGGAATTCCGTCTTCATCATACACTTCACCTTGTTCTACAAATCCTAAAGATTGGTAGAATTTGGATAAATGGTATTGCGCACTAATTCTAATTGGATCTTTTCCAAACTTTTCTTCGCAGCCCGCAATTGAAGCTTCCATTAGTTTTACTCCTAAACCTAATCCGCGATGCGATCTTGCAATTACAACTCTTCCTATTGAAACTTCATCATACGATAGTCCTTTTGGAAGTAAGCGCGTCACACCTGCCAATTCGTTATCAACATAATACAATAAATGAAAACCTTTCTGGTCTTTATTGTCTAAATCGAGATATGGACAGTTTTGTTCTACTACAAAAACATCGCTTCTCAACCGAAGGATATTGTACAATTCGTGATTGGATAATTCGTCAAAAGATTTAATGGAATGGCTGAATGTCATTTTTAATTTTAGGCTTTAATTTTTGACAAAGATAAAAGCCTTAGTAATGATATAAAATGCTATTTTTTTATCAGGTGATGCGAAAAATGCATTAGTTGTTTTTAAATTCCAAGTTTTAAATTCCAAATTCCAAGGTGAAAAAACAAAACTAAAGTGGAAAGTTTGTCAAAGTTCAGGCAACAGTTTGTGTCAACAGTTTATCATTTCGAGGAACGATGAATCTCCGTTAGAAGGCTCCATCAAGATTTTAAAATCATTGTATGAAAAACATAGCCCGTGGTTTCAACCACGGTGATCAATATGGTAATTATGATTGCGTTCCGGTGGTTGAAACCACGGGCTATGTTTAGCGCGATGACGCATTTTTCTATGTAAAAAAACTTTGCCAAAGCCTAAAACTTTGACAAAGTTGAATCCAAATTCGTGTAATATATTTTTAGTGGGATACTGCCTTTAAACCAACAATAGAACCAACCAATGTTGCTAAGAAAAACAATCTCCAGAAAGCAGCTGGTTCTTTAAAAATAAAGATTCCTACCAATACCGTTCCTACCGCGCCAATTCCTGTCCAGACCGCATAAGCAGTTCCTAGCGGAAGTGTTTCTGTAGCTTTCATTAATAAAAGCATACTAATTGTTAAAGATATAAAGAAGCCAATATACCAATAGTACATTTCGGTACCAGTTGTTTCTTTTGCTTTTCCAAGACATGATGCGAAGGCTACTTCAAATAGACCCGCGATGATTAAAATAATCCAGTTCATATAGTTAAAATTTTGTGATGCAAAGTTCTTTTATGGAAATCAGAAAAAAATTAACAAATGATAAAAAATGAAGTTATTTTAATCTGTTTTGCACAACAATTAAAATCTAATTTGATCTGCTAAAATCTTTTAAAAATCTGCCTGAAATACTTTTTGAGTATGATTTTTTCACGCAGATTTGCACAGATTAAAGCAGATTTGTTCAGATTTAAATGTAGTGCTTTAAAAAATAGCTCTTAACTGGTTACTTTATTTCCGCGCGAATTCTGCTTAAACTGACTTGTGTAATTCCTAAATAAGAGGCAATATGTCCTAGCTGAACTCTTTGCAAGAGTTCAGGATGATCTTTCATTAATTCCAAATAGCGTTCAGAAGCATTTTTGAATTGTTTTGAGATGAGTCTTTCTTCTGTTTTAATTAATTCTTTTTCTGCAAATTTACGTCCCCAATTAGCAATGTGAACATCTTCATTAAAGAGTTTTCTTAGATTTTCCGTTTTGAGTTCATACAATTCGCAGTCTTCCAAAAGTTCGATGGTTTCATAACCAGGCTGATCTTCCACATAACTTTTCATCGAAATGATGGTTTCGCCTTCTTTTCCAAACCAAAACGTAACTTCATTATCTCTTTCTACATAAGCTCGCACCAATCCTTTTTTTATAAAATAAATATTTGATTCTACTTTATTGGCTTTTAGCAAAATATGCCCTTTAGCAAAAGCAATTTCGGTGACATTGTTTTGCAAAGCAAGCTTAGATTGCTCAGGAAGTTGGTGTATGTGATCGAGAATTTTGGAAATATCCATCAACGGAATTTTAGTATTTTGGAATAAAGGTAAAAAGTAAACAGTAAAATGAGTGTTTGTTTTATAAAAAAAATCCCGTTTCAAAATAGAAACGGGACTTAAAAATAACCTCTGCGATGAGCTATTATAAACAGAAGCCATTTTTGACCAACATATAAACTAATTTATTCCTCCGCCTAAAGCTTTGTAAAGCAATACTTGTGAGTTTGCATTTCGAAGTTGGATATCAACAAAATCCAGTTCAGCCTGCAATTTATTTTTTTGAGCATTGATGATTTCCAAATAATTGGCATAACCGCTCAAATACAAGTCGTTTGAGACATTTACGGCAATTTCGAGATGATCAATTTCGTTCAATTTATATTTTAAAACATCTTCGTAAGCTTCGTTTCGGTGTAGTAAAGCGCTCAATTCGTTGAAAGCTGTTGTGACAGCATTTTGATATTGAAGAAATGAAATTTCCTGTCTTCTGTTCGAAACATAAAATTCTTGTTTGATTTGTCCTTTATTGAAAACAGGAGCTGTTAATCCCCCCAATAATTGCCAAGCAAAAGAACCTGCATCAAAAAGGGTGTTGAATGAAAATGAGTTGAAACCTGCATAACCGCCCAGATTTACAGTCGGGAAAAAGGCTGCACGAGCCGATTTAGCATCTGCGTTACTTGCTAATAATTCGAAGTAAGCTTCAGAGACATCGGGTCTTTTATGAATGATGGAATCTACACTGATTTTTTGGTTTAAAACCTCTAAATGTCCAGCTAGAAAATCGGTGCTTCTATCGATTTTTCCGCCATATTCACCTAAAAGCGTCAGTAAAGCTTTCTCGGTTTGATCAATGCTTAATTTTAATTCTGAAGCTTCGGCGTGAATGTTATTGTTTTGTGCATTAAACTGCTGTACAGCCAATTCTGTAGCTTTTCCGACAGATCTTTGTGCCGAAACAATATCCAATGCTTTTTCCTGCGTTTTCAAATTGTTATCGTAAATCGACTTTTGTTTGTCTAATGCAACCAGTTTGAAATACAAGTCGGCAACATCACTTAAAAGGCGTGTTTGTAACAGTCGCATTCCTTGCTGAGAAGCAAAAAATCGCTGTTGTGCTGCTTTTTTACGATTGCTTAATTTTCCCCAGATATCCGCTTCCCAAGAAACTTTTGCTCCTAGAAAAAAGTTAGGAGTAACATTCTCGTTGATTTTTTGTTTGTCTGTAATATTCTGCGAGAAGTTAGTATCGTAATTTCCAACACCTTCCATCGTATATTTTCCGTAATGAGTTCCCGAAGCATCGGCAACAAAATCTAAAGAGGGAAGAAGCGCCAGTTTTGCCACTTTTAAATGCGAATTGGCAATTAGGATTCTTTCCTGCATGATTAAATAATCAGGATTCTTGGCAATGGCTTTCTTTAATAAAGCTTCTAATTTTGGATCTTTAAAAAAGGTTTCTGTTTTTAATGGAATAAAAGTCTCGTTTGATGCTTCTTTTCTCTGTGCATCAAAATTTTCAGGAAGCTTTGCAGCGTCTAGTTTAGTACTGACTTTTGGTGCAGAACAAGCTGTCAAAAGTAAAATTCCGGTTATTACAACGGCACTTTTGGTTGTCCTTAGAAACTGCACATCAGCATTTTTATATTGATTTAATATCTCTTTCATTGTTTAATTTTATTTGTTCAATCTTTTGTCTAAATTTTTATTTTAACACATAGAAACATAGATTTTCTTTTTTTGAAAAGGGAGTTGAAAGAAACTAGTTTCTAACACATAGCTGAATGAACATAGTCCAAAGTTTCAACTTTGGGATATGGTGATTGCCATACAGCTATGTTTATTTAAGTTAAGTGAAACGCCTTTAAACGCTTTCCAAATCCTATGATTCTATGTGTTAAAAAAATTATACATTAAGATTTACTCATTCGTTTTTCCAATTTTGCAAACAGTATGTAAAGTCCAGGAATGATTAAAAGACCAAACACAGTTCCGATTAACATTCCTCCTGCAGCTGCTGTACCAATAGAACGGTTACCGATTGCACCTGCACCAGAAGCGATACACAACGGAATCAATCCTGAAATAAAAGCAAATGAGGTCATCAAAATTGGACGGAAACGAAGTCTTGCTCCTTCAATTGCCGCTTCGACAATATCACGTCCGAGTTTGTTCTGTGCCATGGCAAATTCTACAATCAGAATGGCGTTCTTGGCGAGCAGACCAATCAGCATGACGAGTGCTACTTGAGCATAAATGTTATTGTCTAGCCCAACCATTACAAGCGCAAAGTAAGAACCGAAAACTCCAACAGGCAAACTCAATAATACAGGGAATGGAAGCAATAAACTTTCATATTGTGCGGCCAATAATAAGTATACGAAAAGTATACAAAGTGCAAAAATGTAGATGGTTTGGTTTCCTGATAAAATCTCTTCACGTGTCATACCAGACCATTCCAATTCAAAACGGCTTGGGAGTTTTTCTGCAGCAATTTTTTCAACAGCGGCAATGGCATCTCCAGAACTGTAACCTTCGGCAGGTTCACCGTTAATCATAGCGGACATGTACATGTTGTAACGCGTTAAAACTTCTGGTCCATAAACTCTTTCTAATTTGATGAAAGTAGAAAACGGAACCATTTCGCCTGCATCATTCTTCAAATACATATCCAAAATACTTTCTGGATTTTGACGGAATTGCGGACTTGCCTGAACCATTACTTTATACATTTGAGAAAAACGGATAAAATTGGTAGCATAAAACGAACCTAACATGGTTTGCAAAGTAGACATGGCATTGTCTACCGAAATTCCTTTTTTAGCTGCCAAATCGTAATCAATATGAATTAAATACTGCGGGAAAGTGGCATCAAAACTTGAGAAAGAGTTTTGAATTTCTGGTGAAGCATTTAGTTCTTTAATAAACTCTTTGGTGACTTTGTCAGTATTAGTAATGCTTCCACCAGATTTATCCAGCAAACGAAGCTCAAAACCACTGGTGTTACCAAAACCTGGAACAGTTGGCGGTGCAAAAATCTCGATTTGTGCGTCGGAAATGTTTTTGGTTTTTTCTGTAAGTTCCGCCATGAATTCGGTTACCGAAATATCACGTTCGCTCCAGTCTTTTAGGTTAATCATTCCCATTCCGTACGAAGCTCCTGCAATTTCAGTTACAATACTGTATCCTGCAAGAGTCGTTACGTTGTCAACACCTTTAATTCCTTGAGCAATTTTCGTTACTTCATCCAAAGCTTTTTCAGTACGTTCTACAGTTGCTCCTTGTGGCGTTGTAACACTTACGTAAACCATACCTTGATCTTCAGTCGGGATAAATCCTGACGCTAAAAACTTAGTTGTTCCCCAAGTCAACACACAAAATAGTACTAATAATCCAACGGTAACAGTGTTGCGATCAGCAAATTTCACCAATACTTTGATGTATTTTGAAGTAATATTATCAAACCAATGGTTGAATCTGTTGAAGAAACGGTCTAAAAGCGATTTTTTCTCTTTATTCGGATCGTGCGCTTTTAGCATAATCGCACAAAGGGCAGGAGTAAGGGTAAGTGCGTTAATACCAGAAATTACGATACTTATTGCCATTGTTAAAGAGAACTGCCTGTAAAAAACTCCGACTGGACCGCTCAAGAAAGCAACGGGAATAAATACGGCAGCCATTACAATCGTAATCGCGATAACGGCTCCAGTAATTTCTTTCATTGCGCTAATGGTAGCTTCCATTGGCGACATATGTTCTTCGGAGATTTTTACGTGAACGGCTTCTACAACGACAATCGCGTTATCTACTACAATTCCGATGGAAAGTACTAAAGCGAAAAGCGTTAATAAGTTGATTGAGAATCCCATCATCGACATAAAAGTAAACGAACCAATAAGCGCGACAGGAACTGCCAATACAGGAATCAAAGTCGATCTCCAATCCTGAAGGAAAAGGAAAACTACGAACGCTACTAGAATAAAGGCTTCAACCAAAGTTCTCAATACTTCATGAATAGAAGCGTCAAGGAAACGCGAAACGTCGTAGGCAATATTAAATTCCATTCCTGGAGGAAAAGAAGAGACTTTCAATTCAGCCATTTTTTCTTTTACGCTCGCAATTACTTCAGAAGCATTCGAACCTGGACGTTGTTTCAACATGATCGATGCAGAAGGTTTTCCGTCGGTTTTAGAAACCATTCCGTAACTCATCGCACCAAATTCAATTTTCGAAATGTCTTTCAATCTTAAAATTGTTCCATCTGAATTAGCTCTTAACGGAATTTCCTCATATTGTTTTGGTTCAAAGAATTTTCCGCCATACTTAATTACATATTGCAGTTGATTGTTCATTTGTCCTGAACCTTCACCGACTTTACCCGGGGCAGCAGAAATGTTTTGTTTTTGAAGTGAAGCAATAACTTCATTTGCCGAAATATTGTACGAAAGCATCTTTTCTGGATCTAGCCAGACACGCATCGAATATTCTTTCTGACCCATGATTTCTGCACGTCCGACACCATCAATACGTTTTAATTCCTGAAGAATATTAATATCGGTAAAGTTGAAGATAAACTGCTCGTCCTGAGTTTTGTCGGTACTTGTAATGTTCAAATACATCAACATACTGTTTACCTCTTTTTCGGTTGTAACTCCGGCACGAATTACCTCTTCTGGAAGTTCATCGAGAATTGTCGTTACACGGTTCTGTACGTTTACCGCGGCCAAATCGGGATCGGTTCCTACTTCAAAGAAAACCTGAATTAAAGTCAAACCATCGTTGGAAGTTACCGTTGACATATAGGTCATTCCGGGAACTCCATTTATGGCTCTTTCTAACGGAAGGGCGACGGCATTGGCCGAAACTTCTGCGTTTGCTCCTGTATATTTTGCTGTAACGGTTACAGACGGTGGTACAATATCTGGGAATTGGGTAATAGGGAGCTGAAACAACGCCAGCAATCCCAGAAGGACTATCATAACCGAGATGATTAATGACAATATTTTCCTTCTGATAAATAACTCTATCATTTTAAATGTTTTAGATAAATAATTAAATAACTGTTTTACAAGTCGATAACCTACATTTGTTTCATGTTGATTTTATCGCCGTCTCTTAATGATTGTGTACCTTCTTGTACAATCAGGTCGTCGCTTTTTAGACCTTCGTTTAAGATGTACACATCATCTAGAGTCGTTTCGATTGTAACATTCGTCATTTTAACTACTCCATCTTTGTTCACGCGGAAAACGTATTGTTTGTCTTGAATAGAAAAAACTGCTTTCTGCGGAATTAAAATTGCATTGGTTTTTGGTTCTGAAATAATCAATTTTCCAGAAGTTCCGTGCTTGATAAATCCTTGCGGATTATGAAATTTTGCTTTGTATTGAATAGAACCAGTTTGTCTGTCGATTTCTCCGTCAGCGGTTCTTAATTCTCCTTTTTGACCGTAAACTTGTCCATTTGGCAATACCAGTTTAATATCACCCTGAGTGTTTAAGGTTTTGTCTTCCATCATTTGGAAATAGGTGTTCTCAGGAATTGAGAAATAAGCGTACACATCGTCTAATTGAGAAACAGTAGTTAATAATGAACCGTTTTCTACTAAACTTCCTTCTTTAAACGGAATACGGTCAACTGTTCCGTCAAATGGCGCGCGCATCGTGGTGAAGCTAATCTGTTGGTTGATTGCTTTTCTTTCGGCAACTGCGTGAGCTACTTTCGCAGAAGCGGCTTCATATTTGGCTTTAGATAATTCTAATTCTTTATCGGCAATTACTTTTTTATTAAAAAGGGTTTGAGCCTGTTCCAATTCTACCGTTGCAATTCTTAAATCGGCTTTTGCGCTTTTGTAAACTGCTTCAGCTTTTAGAAGCTGAATCTGAAGTTCAACATCGCTTATTTTGAAAAGGATTTGCCCTTTTTTTACTTTTTGTCCTTCGCTAACGTAAACTTTGTCCAGAAGACCAGGTATACGAACGTGAATTTCTACATTATTTTTAGCATGTACATCGGCTACAAATTTGCTCGAAACTATGGTGTCTTTTAGAGTTACCTTATAAACAGGAACCGTTTTTATGTTGTTTGAATCTTTTTTTGCTTTATCTCCGCACGAGACTAAAACGAATAAAGCCAAGGTGCATAAAAGAAATGGATTTTTATAAATGCTCATCATTAGGTTTAAATTTTTGAATAAATAGATGTGCTCCCTTGATACTACATATCGGGAGTCTGAATTTGGATTTTGAAAATAATAAGGTTTACGGATGCTTTTTATTTAAAAAAGTACCGTTTTAGAGAAAAGTTTTTATAGCAATAGCTGCTCAATCACATACGTAAATGAGGTATTGTTCCAGAATACTAGAAAATAAAAACTACGAAATACGGCAGCCTAGAATAACTGGTACAAATGTAAGTGGGGATGTCTTTCAATATGGTATATTGAAGCTATACCATAGATTAAACTTTCTTTATAAAGCTTGAAGTTGACTAAATTGCTGAGATACGGAGCTTTGATCGTACTTTGTTCTAAAGTAGTCGCTCTGCATTTCATTTTCTTTTTGAGCTTATAATGAACTTCTAAATTTTTAGAAGAAGAAAAGTCAGAAGAAAAAATCTGCGTATCGTCTGCCGCAACGCTATCTAAGGTAATACAGTTGCTGAAAGTATAAATCGGCGAATACGTCTCGGTGCCTCTGAAAAAACAAAGCAGCGAAAGTAAAACGATATATATGAACTTAGTGGGTTTCATACAACTACAGCAGGAATTACAATTTTGTTCCTTAGAAAGTGGGATTAATTATTCTTTAAGGTGCGCCAAATATAGTAATTTGAAAAGTAAGGGTTCTTAAAATTTTCTAAAAACTATGAGATTTAAAAATTTGATAATAATTGGGGTTGGTTTTTAGAGGGTTGATTATTTTTGTTTCGCTATAAGTTGTTATGTAAATGATTTATGCTTAATGCATTTTGAAAAAGCTGATATTTGAGTAGTAGATTTTTATATTTAAAATCAATAAAACTTTATACTTGTATTCGTTTTAAAGTCGGAGACTTTTTAGATATTTTTGTGTTTTTAAGAAGTATTTAGGATGGCGCAAAGTCGGAGACATTTGCGCAGCACTAGTAGGGAAGACTTCGGAGAGCTGGGGACATTTGCGTAGCGCTAGCGAGGAAGACTTTGGAGAGCTGGGAGAAATCCAATTTTTAGATAATAATTAATAATATAATATATGAAACTAGGTTTAGCTCAATATACTTCGGCGGAAATAAAAAAAGAAACTAGATTTTTGATAGATTTTTCAGATGAGATGGAAAAATCTTTCACACAAAAAATATATGGAAAAGATTTAATGGAAATTGTAATTGGAATTATATGTGTAAGTCCAATTTTTGAACAATTTTTTAAGCCCAAATTGCCAAAATATACAAAAGATAAAAAATATGTAAAAAGTGAGGGGTTTGAATATGAAGTTGAAAAATGTCTAGAGTATAGCATAAAGTTAGATTTTGAAACAATCAAAAATTTTTCAGAAATTGAAGCTAAAAAATATGTGTCTTTAGAAATTTTGAAATCATTAGAAATAATAGAAACTTTGAGAACTAAAATTAAAGACTTTGATTTGGCAACTTTTAAAAAAGATTTGGAATGTTATTTTAAGGAAAAGGGCTATATGTAAATATCAGCCAAAACAAATTACCCCCTTGCTCCGCAAAGAGTTCCAGATTTAAATCAAAGAGCTGCGCAAATGTTTCTGACTTTGCGCAATTTTTTTTGGTCTTAGAATTTCTAAACGTAATAAAAGTCTCTGACTTTTTACGATTACTTCCTGTTATGGAGCTAAATATTATGAACAAACAGAAATAATTTCTCTTAAATTGGAAAAATTATATAACAAGATAAATGCAGTAGCGGAAAAAAACTGGATTAAATACGGAATAAAAAAGAAATAGATTATGGCAAAAAAAATAAAACGAGGCGATATATTCAAAGTAATTGAGAATGGCGAAGTCCGATATTTCCAATATTTCTATAAAGATCCAAATTATCTGGGAGGCGATTTAATTTGGGTTTTTAATTTAAATAAAGAAACTCAGGATTTTAATGAAATTTTAAATTCAGGATATAGCTTCTATTTTTACACTAAAATTGTAGCTGGAATAAAAATGAAAAAATGGGAGTTTTTAACTAATATTGAAATAGAAGAAAAAATGAATTTTTATCCATCATTTCGCTGGAGAGATATAGAGACTGGATTATGGTATAAGCTGCAATACGATAAAAAGCTTCTTTTGGGAATGACATTGAATGATGAAGAATTGAAAATTCCCGTTGTATCTTTTCAATTTCCTGTTGGAGCAATTGAATTTATTGTTGAAGGTGCTGATTTTTTTACAAAATATACTGTTGAATCTGATACTAAATACTTCGAAATCAATAAGAGGTTCTAACAAACATCACAGTTACGGTAAAATATGATGGAATAGCCCCAACTCTGCATAGAGTGCCATACTTGAATTGAAAAGCTGCGCAAATGTCTCTGACTTTGCGCAATTTTTTTTGGTCTTAGAATTTCTAAACGTAATAAAAGTCTCTGACTTTTTACAATTACATTTCTAAAATGGATTATAAAAAAGTTACTTTGAAAAATCATAAAAACTAAAATCACTCCACAATACTAGAAGAATCCTTAATCGCAAAATCGGCATATTGCCAAGCATTATCAAAAGAGGTTTTAATTTTTAAAGCCTCTTTTTCTTTTTTCTGCGCAACTAAAGAGTTGTAAAGTCCGATAAGGGCGAATCCGTTTTTTGGGAGTGTTTGTAAATCTTGTTTATAGATTTTTTCAGCTTCGGCGTATTTTCCAGCTTTAAGTAAAACTGTGCCTAAATAATGTCTAACAGAGAAAAACCAATCTGGTGGTTCGTTGTAGTTTAATTGATCTTCGATTTCTATCGCTTTATTTAAAAGAGCAATGGATTTATCTAAATTGTTCTTTTTCGCTTCGACTCCTGCTGAAAGCACATTAGCAGCAATCTGAACAAGATCATAAGTGGTATTGATATTCCAGATGGTAACTTCTTTTAAGGTTTTATCTTTAGCTAATTGGTTCAGAGAAGCAAGCTGTTTTTCGGCATTGGCGATATCATTTTTCCCAAGATAAGCCATTCCTTGCGCATAGTGCCAAATTGCATTTGGATATACGAGATCCTTTTCTGGTTGCGGAATCTCAATAATTTTATCCCACATCGAAAATTTTACAGCGATATAATACGGAATGCTATAATAATGCTGTAAAGTTCCCCAGCCCGCTTCACGCATGATTTTAGGAGACATGTGCTGCTGTAATATTTGTGCCGATTCCCAAGCCAACTTTGAATTTCCTTCTAAAGCAGCAGTAGCCACCAAGAAATGATAATTGTGCGGATAATAGGCTAGAGGATAAGCGCCTTGCGCATTACAGGCAGTAGAATACAGACTATCAATTCGAACCGCTTCAATGTTGGAAAGTGTGCCTTCATGATAATCTCCTGTACGAATGTAAATATGAGAAGGCATATGAACCAAATGTCCCGAACCAGGAACTAAAGTTTCTAGTAATTTAGCACTTTTAAGTCCGTTTTCTGGATGAGCAGAAGCTTCTACAGCATGAACCAAAAAATGATGTGCGCCCGGATGCTTCGGATTTTTTTTAATCAATTCGTTTAAAACGGCAAGTATTTCTGGAGTCCATTTTTTAGGTATTCCAGTGCCTTTTTCATACAAATCCCACGGATGCAGATTCATCTGCGATTCCGCGTAAAGCGCGCCAATATCTGGATCTGAAGGAAATTGAGTATATACTTTTTTCATCGCTTCGGCATACGCAATGTCAAGCGGTTTTCTGTCTGCGGGAGGATTTTTAGCATAACGCACCAATAAAGCATCAATCATAGCAATTTCTTTCGGAGAACACTTGGCAGAAAGTTTTTTAGCTTTTTGAACCGCATCATAAGCGCGTTGAAAATTATCTTCTTCCATTCCACCATTATAATTCGGACCTAAAACATACGCAAAACCCCAATATGCCATAGCGCAATTAGGGTCTAAACGTGAGGCTTCATAAAATGATCTTGCAGCTTCGGCATGATTAAATCCGTAGGCCAGCATCATTCCTTGATTGAAATATTCCTGCGCTTCGGAATTATTGGTCGTAATTTTAAAATTCACCCCATCAAGACCTCTAAATTTTGGTGCTTTTTTGTTTTGGGTGTACCAATCTTTATCGTTCGTTTTCGGAATATAACATCCTTGCGAGGCACTGACTTTAACTGATTTGGGCTCTGTGTTTTTTTCTTTACAGGAAATAAAAAGAAGAAAAACCGCAATTAGAAAGTAATTATATTTCATAGCAAAAAGGATTTGATATTATATAATTTAATATTCCGTAGGAATATCTCGTCGGTAGAAAAAAAATATATTGCGTAGCATTGTGTGTCCCATAGGGACACCTGTTTTTTTAGCGAGAATGAGGCATCTGCTTTATTAATCAAACGTTCCTAATGAACGTGTATTTGTAAACTAAATTTAGTTCTACCGATCAAACATTTCTACAGAATGATGCTGTTCGTTAAAACAGAAAAATAATGATAGTTTGAGAAATTGAGCTTATAATCTAATAGACTGAATCGGAGAGTATTTAACAAAATTAAATAAAAAAGAAATAGGTTTTGTAGATATTTGTTTTTTCAATTGTTTGTATTTGTTTAGCTGATCTTTATGTTTCACGCAGATTAAAAAAGTTCTAAGCAGATTCACGCAGATTTTTTTAAAATTAATCTGTTTAGATCTGCATAAATCTGCTAGATCTGCGTGAAAAAAGTATCTATCGAAAAAAGTTTTGCGCTTCTTAGTTGTTTGTGTTTGTTTAGCTGATCTTTATGTTTCACGCAGATTAAAAACGATCTAAGCAGATTCACGCAGATTTTTTTTAAAATTAATCTGTTTAGATCAGCTTAAATCAGCTTAAATCAGCGTGAAAAAAGTATCTATCGAAAAAAGTTTTGCGCTTCTTAGTTGTTTGTGTTTGTTTAACTGGCTATTATGTTTCACACAGATTAAAAAAGTTCTAAGCAGATTCACGCAGATTTTTTTTAAATTAATCTGTTTAGATCTGCATAAATCTGCTAAATCTGCGTGAAAAAAGTATCTATCGAAATAAGTTTTACGCTTCTTAGTTGTTTGTGTTTGTTTAACTGGCTATTATGTTTCACACAGATTAAAAAAGTTCTAAGCAGATTCACGCAGATTTTTTTAAAATTAATCTGTTTAGATCAGCTTAAATCTGCTGAATCTGCGTGAAAAAAGTATCTATCGAAATAAGTTTTGCGCTTCTTAGTTGTTTGTGTTTGTTTAACTGGCTATTATGTTTCACACAGATAAAAAAAGTTCTAAGCAGATTCACACAGATTTTTTTAAAATTAATCTGTTTAGATCTGCATAAATCTGCAAAATCTGCGTGAAATAAATATTATAAATAAAAAAGGTCTACACTTTTCAGCATAGACCTTAAATTATATGGAAATAAATAATTTCTTAGTTTGTTCCGGCAGCTACTTTATCCACCAAAAACAATAATTCACCAGAAACTGGTTTAATCAATTGCATTGGATATAATGTCGGATTGTATTCGCCAGTGGTTACTTCTTTCAAAGCATTGATTTTCTTTTCTCCAAAAGCCACGACAACAATTTTTTCAGCTTTATTGATTAACGGAGCTGTAAGCGTGATACGATACATTTTTTGCGGAGCTAAATAATAAGCGTCAACCCATTTTGTTTGCTCTTCCAGAACAGCTTCACCTGGAAAAAGAGAAGCCGTGTGCCCGTCGTCTCCCATTCCTAATAAGATCAGGTCAAATTTGCCTTCTTCGCCTAAAACTGTTCTGATAGACTTTTCGTATTCAGCTGCATAATCCTCAGGTGTAACACCATCTTTGTACATTTCAAAAATGTTCTCTTGCGGAATAGGAACGTGGCTTAATAAAGTTGAATAAGACATTTTTGCATTACTCAAATCATCGTTTAATGGCACCCATCTTTCATCTCCCCAAAAAATATAGACTTTACTCCAATCTATTTTACTTTTATAAGCATCAGAAGCCAATAATTTATAGATTCCTGCTGGAGAAGAACCTCCGGTAAGAACAGCTGTAAATTTGCCTTTTGCAGCAATCGCTTTCTGAGCCGATTCTACAAAAAGATCTGCTGCTTTAGTATTAATTTCGTCAATGTTATTATATATCTGTACCATCTAAAACTTCTTCTTCTTTTTTAATGTTTTGTATATTCGGAATCCATTTATGCCCTTGGCGCGCCAATAATTCATCGGCTTCTTCTGGACCCCAGCTTCCTGCTTTGTAATTTGGGAAATTGGTTGGAGCAGTAGTTTTCCAAACCTGCTGAATTGTTTCAATCGCATCCCAAGCTTCTTCTACCTGATCCCAACGCATAAATAGAGTAGGATCTCCTGCTAAAGCATCGGCTAACAAAGTTTCGTAAGCTTCTGGCGACATGGTAGAACAAGAGAAATAATCAAAAACCATTTCGGCTGGTCGTAGCGACATTGATAAACCAGGTTTTTTGGTCATGAACTGCAATTTGATGTCCATATCTGGCTGAATGTTAATAATCAGTCGGTTTGGAGTCATGCCTTCTTTTCCGTAAGAAAACGAAGAATGCGGCACTGGTTTGAACTGAATGATGATCGAAGACTGTTTTTCTTCCATTCTTTTTCCAGAACGCAGATAGAACGGAATTCCTTGCCATCTCCAGTTGTCCAGATAAATTTTCATGGCAACATACGTTTCTGTATTAGAATCTGTTGCAATTCCTTTATCCTGGCGGTAACCTGGAACTGGTTTTCCGTTAATAGTTCCAGCGTCATACTGGCCTCTTACAATGTAATGGTCAACTTCTTCCGGTTTAATTCTTCGGATTGATTTCAGCACATCTGCTTTACGATTTCTAATGTCATCTGCCGCCAAAGAAGCAGGCGCTTCCATAGCCGTCATACATAAAATCTGAAACAAGTGATTCTGAATCATGTCTTTCAATGCGCCGACACCTTCATAGAATCCGCCGCGTTCTTCAACGCCAACTTCTTCTGCAACGGTAATTTGCACGAAATCAATAAAATTACGGCTCCATAAAGGTTCAAACATCGAGTTTCCAAAACGGAAAGCCAAGATATTCTGAACGGTTTCTTTTCCTAAATAATGGTCAATTCTATAAATCTGCTCTTCTTTGAAAGTCTGTGAAAGCATTTCATTCAACTCGATTGCAGAAGCTTTATCATAACCAAAAGGTTTTTCAATAATAATGCGATCCTGTTTGGCATTCGCCGCAAGGCCAATTTTCTTGATATTGCTCGAAATGGTCGAAATAAAAGATGGCGTAATCGAAAGGTAGAAAAGACGGTTTGAACGCTCGCCAAACTCCAAGTCTAAACTGTTTATTTTTTCGCTTAATCCCAGATATGATTCTTCTTTGTCGATATCAAGACTGTGATAGCTTATATGCGAAAGAAATTTTTGAGTTTCTGCATCAGAAAGCCCTTTTTTTCTAGAGAAAGTATTTAGGTTTTCTAAAACATAACTGCGAAATTCCTCATCACTTTTTTGAGCTCTACCAAGCGCAATAATCTGAAACTTCTCTGACATGCGGCCATCAAGGTACAGATTCTGAAAAGCCGGAAAGAGCTTTCTCTTTGCCAGATCTCCGGTTCCTCCAAAAATTACAATAATTGTCGGATTTATATTTTTGTTTTTAGTCATTGTGTGTGGTTGTGTTGTTTTTTTAGTTGTCTTATTCAGCCCATTGGGTATGGAAAACGCCTTCTTTGTCGGTGCGCTCATAAGTGTGTGCCCCAAAGAAATCACGTTGTGCCTGAATTAGATTTGTTGGCAGATTTGCAGATCTGTAAGCATCAAAATATGATAACGAATTCATTAATCCTGAAACTGGCAATCCTTTTTGAACCGCAAATTGAATTACAGAACGCATTCCTGATTGGTTTTCGGTTAATTTTGAAGCAATTCCGTTATCCAAAAGCAAGTTTGGCAAATCTGATTTTGTAACGTATGCTTTTCTGAAATCTTCTAAAATGGTAGCACGAATAATACATCCGCCACGCCAGATTTTAGCAACTGTTTCTAAGTTTAATCCATAGTTGTATTCTTTAGAAGCGGTGTGAAGCTGCGCTAAACCTTGAGCATAAGTTACTACGATAGAAAAGAACAAAGCCGATTTTAAAGACGCAATAGCTTCGCTTTGAGAAACGTTTGTTTCATCAGCGTTCCAAACTAATTTTTTAGCAGCTTCAATTCTTTCTGGTTTTGTTTTAGACATATCGCGCATGTTAACCGCTGCGTCGATTGTTGGAACTGGAACTTGTAAGTCCATTGCATTTTGCGAAGTCCATTTTCCTGTTCCTTTAGATCTTGCCCAATCCGAAATTTTATTGATTAAAAGACCTCCGTCTGTATCTTCTTGTTTCAGAATTTTTCCTGTGATTTCAATCAGATATGATCTCAAATCATCGGTTTGATTCCATTCTTCAAAAGTTTTCTGAATCGTTGCATCATCTAGATTATAACCTCTTTTCATTAAGTCATAAATCTCAGAGATTAATTGCATGATTCCGTATTCAATTCCGTTGTGAACCATTTTTACATAGTTTCCAGCAGAACCATTTCCTAAATATTCTACGCAAGGTTCGCCGTCTACTTTTGCTGCAATCGCTTCAAAAATAGGTCGTAATCTTTCATAAGCTTTCTGATCTCCTCCTGGCATCATAGCAGGACCGAAACGAGCGCCTTTTTCACCACCCGAAATTCCCATTCCGAAGAAGTGGATTCCTTTTTCAGACAATTCGATGAATCTTCTGTCAGTATCAGTAAAATAAGTATTTCCACCGTCAATAATAATGTCTCCTTTGTCTAAGTGAGGCAATAAACTAGCGATAGCGCTGTCAACTGGTTTTCCCGCAGGAACCAATAACATAATCGCTCTTGGCGGCTGAATAAGCTCCACAAAATGTTTTACATCTGTAGTTGCTTCAATAGTGTGATTGGCATCGGTTTCTTGTTGAAGAGAATTGACTTTTTCGGTGTCTAAGTCTAAACCTGCAGCCGCAAAGTTATGGCTGGCGATATTTAAAAGTAGGTTACGACCCATTACGCCGAGTCCTACAATTCCAAAATCAAATTTGCTCATAGTTTTCAATTAACTAAATTATTAGAAGAATGTTTTTGCAGCAAAAAGTAAGAGAAAGTTTGGTAATTCTTTTTCATTCAATGTTTTGCCAAAAAACAATGGTTATTTTAATCTTACATTTCAAAATGTAGAGCGCTAAGTTAGAGAAAAATGCTGAAAAATAAGGGGTAAAATCGTTCACTTTTGGTCTTTATTGTGATACTTTTTATGTGTAAAAATTACGCTTATTATAGCTGTTTTTCAACTAAATCGTTGTAATACTGGAAATCATTTTTAAGAGCTCGTGATTTCTTCTCTATGCAATTTTTTCTCAATTGTTTAAACTTTGTCAAAGTTGACTTCGTGTTGAAATAATTTTTAATACATAGAAACATAGTTTAAGATTGTGAGTAAAGGCGTTTCACCGACATCAATTCACATAGTAACGATGTGTTAGAAACTAGCTTCTTTTGTTATTCTTTTTTAAATAGCTATTATAACTATGTTTCTATGTGTTTAGAACTTTACAGTTTCTATAATTAGGAGTTTTGAATAATTTCCTTTCGATGCGATTTTCCCCATTTAATCATTTCTTCAATCACAGGACCAAACGATTTGCAATAAGGAGTCGATTCGTATTTGACCTGAATTTCGGCATCGCGGTCTTCGGTTCTTTTAATGAGCATATTCAATTCCATTTCTTTGAGTTCTCGCGAAAGCATTCTAGTAGTAATTCCCGGAATACTGCGTTCGATTTCCCTGAAACGATGATTTCCGTTGCAGATTGAATTGATGATGGGCAAACGCCACTTTCCGCCCAAAACATGCAATGTGTCCTGAAGTGCCTGTACTTCTTCCTTCTGGTTTCTTTCCATAGTACTCAATTTTTATCAAAGTTTTTCTGCCACGAATTGCTTCGCCTATTCGCTGTCGCTCGAGGCACGAATTTTTTTCAAAGCTTTCCCCACGAATTATATTGATATTCAATCAATCTAATGCGTGTAATTAATCACATTTTTCGACATAGATTATAAAAATAAATTCGTGAATTACTTCGTCTGTCCCTTCGGTCGAGTCGTGGCTATAATTTTTTCCATTGCAAAGGTTAAAATTAGTTTGGTATACTCCATGATACTGGTTACAAAGTTATACCAATTTGAATTTAAATTTGCCAAATAAATTTTAAATAATCAGAAAGATGAAAAATCTAAAAAATAAAACAGCCGTCATCACAGGTGGAAACAGCGGAATAGGTTACGCAACAGCCAAACAATTAAAAGAGCAAGGCGCCAACGTAATTATTACAGGAAGAAGAAAAGAAGCTATAGAAAAAGCAGCCTTAGAACTAGGCGTTACCGCCATCACAGCAGACCAATCTAATATTTCGGATATAGAAAAACTAGCTACTCAAGTAAAAACCGATTTCAGTTCGGTTGATATTTTGTTTATCAATGCGGGAATCGCGGGTTTAGGAACCATCGAACAAACCACAGAAGAATTGTACGACAGCATTATGAATGTGAATCTAAAAGGCGCTTTTTTTACTTTAAGCAAATTCATCCCGATTCTGAAAGACGGCGCTTCAGTAGTATTTCTTTCTTCGAATACTGCAAGTATGCCAGGTCCGGGATCTTCGGTTTATTCAGCGAGTAAAACAGCTTTGAATTCGTTTATGAGATCGGCGGCTTTAGAATTAGCGCCAAGAAAGATTCGTGTCAATTCGGTTAGCCCAGGACCAACCCAAACCGAAGTTATGAACAAAGTAGGCCTAGACGAAACCACCGTAAAAGGGATTATGGATGTCGTAGTAGAAAAAGTCCCACTAAAACAAATGGGAAGGGCAGAAGATGTGGCTAAGATGGTTTCTTATCTAAGTAGTGAGGCTGCGGTTTTTATGACTGGTGCTGATGTTATTATGGATGGGGGGATGAGTTTGGGGTGATATATTCTTTAAATGACAAAAGAGCTTGCAGTCTAGAATGCAAGCTCTTTCTTTTATAAAACTTTATTTTGTACTGGCAAATTGTTTAATAATTCTTCTAATTTCTTCTTGCCATTTTAATACTTCATCTTCTACATTAATCAAAACAACACTGCATATTTTACTATCATGTTTGCCATCTTTTTTTAGATATACTCCCGCTTTACTATTTTTATTATCTCCTGGATAAACTAAAGCTACTTTATTAGCATCATAATATTCATGATAGACATACATTTGTCTTAAGTCATCTGGAGAAGGATTAAAACCATTTAGATTTTTCCATTTTGTATCTAATACAATATTTCCATCATAAGTTTCAATAAAGATATCTGGTTTCATTGCAGTTCTTCTGCCATTTTCAGGTTTCCAAAAAAACTTTGACGATTGCGCTTTTATTTTAATGAAATCAGTTGTATTTTTCTTTAAGCTCGCATATATAAATTGTTCCCATAAAAGATTCATATCAAACATCAGAGCCAAGACATGATTTTTTCCTTTGCTTACATCTGGATGATATTTAAGAAGTAATAACTTTGCAATTTCAATGGCTTTTTGATAATGCTTGTTTTTTCTATTGTATATTAATTTTTCAAAAGTAGAATCTGAAACTTTTATATCTGGCATTTCAGGAAAATTCAATAATAAAACACCAATTCGACTGTGTAAATCATTATTGCTATTGATTTGTTTTAGTAATCTTAAAGCTTTATAAATAATGAAATGTAAAGTGTGTTCAACATCATATATGGAATGACGAACATAAAAACGTTCTTTATGAATTAGATTTTGTTGAATGTGTTTGCTAAACTGTAAACTCCCTTTTAAAGTAGTAATATTTTCTTCTTTTTTTCTATATTTTTTGACCAATCCATTATGGAATAGATATTCTACTTCTTTAATAAATAGTTCAAAATATAAATCAAGAATAGTATTGGGCTTTATTTTTAGGTTGCTGCTACTTGTAGATTTTATATCAAAACTTCCCACAGTCCTTAACATTCCAATTAATAAATTACGCCATTTTTTGTCTTCTTCTTTTGAGTGAGGAATTTTGTCTGCCTTTGGCAATACTTCTATTAATGTATTACCAACTTGAATAACACCAACGTGTTCATTAAATTGAACGCCATTGTAGACCAATTTATAAAAAGGTTTGCCATTACCATAATAACGTTCTAAAGCTTCAAATTGATCTTTGGTGATTTTCTTTTCACCTTTATCAAAACGAAGAGTTTCATGTTCAAATACGACAATATTTTCTTTTATTCCAGCCAAACTATTTATTCATTAGAATTTTAAGAGCTTTTTCAAAACTCATAATTTCTCCATGTTTATCTTTAAATATAATCTCCTCGTCTTTTCTGTAATCAATAATTTCATAAATATTTTTGTTGTCGAAATCGTCTAGAGTATCATAAAAATCAGCAAAAATATTTGTTGAGGCTTTTTCTTCTTCTTGTAAGCGAACAAACCCCTTTCCTAATACTAAACCTAGTTTATTATAATCCCCAAAGAAATATTCTTGTAATAAAGGAATAATATTTTTATAAAAGGATTCTATTATTGAATTCTCATTTTTATTGAGTAAGTAAGAATGTCCTATTCTATGATCTTTGTCTAGTAGTTTTTCAATCCTTAAATTAATCGTTTGAAGTATATCAGAAGCTGAATATCCATAAATACTATTTTGCAAGTCTTTTAAATCGTAAAGAGGAGGCATTTCTTCAAAACAAAAACGTCTTCGTAAAGCGGTGTCCAGAGCTTCAATACTTCTGTCGGCAGTATTCATTGTCCCAATAATAAATAAATTAGGAGGTACTGAAAAATATCTTTCTGAATACGGTAGTTTTACAATTATTTCATCATGGCTTAGTCTTTTTTCTGCTTCGATAAGTGTAATTAATTCGCCAAATATTGATGAAACATTTCCTCTGTTAATTTCGTCAATGAATAATCCAAAAGGCGAAGCACCACTAAATTTTTCTCTTCTTTGTTCTTTAGTGTAATTTAAAATGCAGTCTGACAAACTTGAAAACCCCGCTAATTTAGCAGCTTCATCGCAACATTTGTAAAAAATACCATCTCTCACAAAATAGCTTAAATCAGAATTTTCTTGATCCTCTTCATTTAATCTTGGCTTTATTCCCTCTATAAAATCTTCATATGTAAAGGATTGATGAAAAGTTACAAACTCAAAGTTGTTTTTTGTTTCTCGTTTATTTTTAAAATTTTTAATTTCATTACCTAATTCGCATATATTAGTAATAAGTTCTTTTTTTTCTGGAATTATCTTCCAAAGTGAATTAGAAAATTTATTAAAAATTAGTGGATCTGTACGTTTTGTATAGTCAACAGTTTTAGACTCCTTTATTGTATGCTGCGAAAGTTGTCCCCATAAAGTTTGGTCAATACTTTCAGTATTAGAAGCATTAAGTTTTATTTTTATAAATTGATGTTCTTTGATTTGTGGAACTGACATTAATTTATTTTCCACATATAATGTAAGTGCAATAACTTGCCACCAAGTTAATTTGCTTATTTTTTCTATTAAAAATTCTTCTTTTGAAATAGCTTTACTGTTCTCAATAAATTGAGAACAAAAATCATGCTTTAATTTATGGGTTTTTCCAGTTCCTGGTGGGCCGTAAAGAATTTGATTTAAATTTGCAGACATAATTTTAGTTATATTTGTGCTTGTAATTATATTGTTTTTTAGCTCAAATTGAGTGTCAAAATAGGGTACAAATAATTTGGTATTTGCTTCTTTTACTTCTCTAGCAGGTATAATTATACATGTAGAATTATCATTGGGTGTCCACCATTTTTTATCATCATTATAAGGCTCTTCTTTAATTGCTTCCGAAATAATTTCATAGGAGCGTTGTAGCCAGCCATCATCACCAAAATCTTCATATTCACAATAGGTAGCATCGCTCGTTATTCTGCCTATTACTTCTAAATTGCTGTTACCTCTGCACATATAGAAGTAATCTCCTATTTTCATTTCTTTTTCAAATGTTTCTCCCTGCGTTTGGGAAGAAACTCCTTTTGCTTTGGTTTGACTATGAACTATGATTAAATAGTTGTCGTTAAAGTAAGTAAAGGCCTTATCATCAATATCCTTTGGACTCATTGAAACTTTAAAAATAGATTCATTACCATTTAAATCAACTACATTCAATTTAGATTTCCCTTCTTTTTTCTGATAAACACGTTTGTTGAATAAGGTGTCATGATATGTAAAGAAAGAGGTGAACTTGAATATTCCATTATCATTAATTTCTTTTTTTATTTTCTCTATCCTTGAAACATTGTTCGATTTAAGACTTTTACGCTTATAGTTTTTATTTTTCTGAAGTACTTCATCAATTAAAAGTCCTTCTATGCTGATGTTAATGTCTAATTCTTTTGGAAAGGCAATTAAGCCTTCTTTGGAATTACTTTTGACATTTTGAAAACCAGAATTAACATCTAATATAACAATACGATCATGTTCTTTAAAAGTTTGAGATAGTGCATTATATTTTTCTTGTGATGATAAGATGTAAAAGTTAATGAAATTTTGTTTTTTTACATCGGCTATAAGCTGATTTAGATCTAACTGTAGAGGGTGAATGAAAGGCTGAAAGTTAGCCTTAACCCTTGAAATAAGTTCAGGGTATGCGCTATTTAGTCTTAGAAATTGATCATTTTGGCAATTTATTTCCTCAATATTTATACATAACAAACTCTTTCCAAAGATAACTTCACTTACTTTTCCTATAAGTAATTTATCATTTGAAATAAAAATTGCGTTATCATTTTCTTTTAGTTGTCCATATATATTATCCCAGCGATTACTAGCAGGATCTTCCCACAGGATGGTTCCATTTTTAGAATTATATTGGCTTAAAATACTGATTCTTGTAAGTAAAGTTTTTGTCATTATAAAGATAATTGAAATCGATGTTTACTCTTAAAAAAGATAATTGTTTATACAATAATAATCAATTATTAAAGACTATTTAATTTTCTTTAAAACAGTCAAAAGCTTAGGGATTTTATCAACCTGAGTTTCAGTCCAAAATGTATAATTTAAAATTTTATCATTATCATAGCTATTTAGTTTTATTGTAATTCTTCTGGTTCTTTCATTAACAAAATAATACATTGTCATTTCCTTAGCTTTGAAAATAAATTCAGAAGATTTGCCTTTAAGTTTTAAGTCAAGGTTTGGAATAACATTATCTTCTACAAAATTTATAAATTCTTCAATTTCATCAATGCCAATCCAGGCTGTTTTATAAATGTCTGGGTTTTTAATATACATATCTATTTGCAAAGCATTTACTTTTGTTCCTGCTTTTAAGTCAATAACTTCAATTGGATAAAAGTTTACCACTTCACCAATTCCAGATTTAAATTCGGCTGTTGTGTTCCAATCTTTGTTGATTCGAGTAAATTGAGCTTTATCGATAAATTGTCTTGTTGTGGATTCTATATTCTCTTTTTGGGCATATGAAAAAATAGAAAATAGAATTAAGCTTATTAAAAGTAGGTTTTTCATGTGTAAATGTTTTTATGTTGTTTATGCAAAGATTTTTCTTTTGTGGATATTATTTTTATGGAAATCCGTAAACTGTAATAATAATTTTAGCAATTCTAATAATAATATGAAACAGAATAATGAGTATTTACACGGTATTTTTCCAAACAAAATAAAAAAAACAAAACCCTCAATCTTCTTTTAAAGACCAAGGATTTTAATTTTTTTCAAAAAAGAAACAAACCTTTACTCCAAATACCGATAAGGATCTAAAATTTCGGCTAGTTCATTGAGCCAATAGAAGCTGTCTCCAAGTTTGGCTGTAGCATCATTCAGAATAACCAACACAAAGTTTTTCCTTAGAAACTAAAAATAAAAACACAGTAACTTAGTACCTTAGCATCTCAGTATCTTAGAAACTACAAAACATGACCATTCAGCAATTAAAATATATAGTCGCTTTAGACGAAGAACGGCATTTTGCAAGAGCTGCCGAAGTTTGTATGGTAACGCAGCCCGGACTTACCATTCAGTTAAAAAATCTGGAAGAAGAAATCGGAATTAAGATTTTTGATCGAAATAAAGTGCCGTTGACACCAACCGTTTTAGGAGTTGAAATTATCAATAAAGCAAAAAAGATACTTCGTGAAGTCGATGAAATTCGTGATTTTGTGATAAACGAAAAAAATCTGCTGGAAGGAGAGCTGAAACTTGGCATTATTTCCACTTTATCGCCTTATCTGATTCCGCTGTTTATTCAGGCAATGAAAGAAGTGGCGCCAAAGGTGCATTTTATAATTAAAGAAGGATATACGGGGCATTTAATGCGTGATCTAGAAACGGGTGCAATTGACGTTGCGATTATGGCTACGCCAACAGGAAACCCGAATTTAATTGAACATGTTGTTTTTAAAGAACCGTTTGTTGCCTATTTAAATCAGACGCATCCTATGGCGAATGATGAATTTTACGAAATGCAGCCCGGTGATAAAACCGAACTGTTATTACTGCATCACGAATATTGCTACAACGCTCAATTATTAGACATCTGCGGACTAAAAACATCTGATAAAATAAAGGAACAATTTACGTACGATATCAATTCGATAGAAACTTTAAAAAATCTAGTTCGAGCCCATTTAGGATTTGCGATTATTCCTAAACTTTCCACCTTAAACGAATCAGGCGCACTTTTTAAACCTTTCAAAGAACCTGTTCCCATAAGAGAAATAAGTCTGGTAGTTTCTGATTCTTTCTCTAAGAAATTGTTACTGGAGAAAATGAATGAAGCGATTTGGAACTGCCTTCCCGAATCGCTCAAAAAAGATTTCTCGTATAAGAAAATCCGCTGGAACGATTCGCCTTATTTTATTAAGGAGGTTAGCAAGTATCGTTAGAAATTCCAAAATAAAAATTCCAAATTCCAATTGATTTGGGAGAAATTCCAATACAAAAAATTCCAAATTCCAAGCTATGCAGTAATTGGAATTTGGAATTTTTGCTCACAGTTTGTCATTTCGAGGAACGAGAAATCTTCGCAAGTAGCTCCGTATAGAATGTCGCCAATCTTTGTAGAGTTTCTTGCGGAGATTTCTCCTTTCAGTCGAAATGACAATATTGTGGATAGTTTAGAATTCACCATTCATAATTCACCATTCACAATTATTTACTCGCTTCAATAATCACATTCGCCACTTTCTCTGGCTGAGAAATAAATACCACGTGGCTACCTTTAATTTCGGTGATTTTTGTGTTAGAGCGTTTGTACATGGCGTACTGAATACTTGGAACAATACTTTTATCTTCAGTTGCTACGATTCCGTAAGAAGGTTTAGTTCTCCAAGCGGCTTTAGTTATTGGAGTTAAAAAACCTTGCGCATGAAAAGCACCTTGCGAAGCATACATAAAATCAGCTTGTTCTTTGCTCAAATCTCCTGCAAAACCAGCGTGAAATTTAGCTTTGTCATAATAGGCAATTCCTTTTTCATCTGGAGGCAATACTCCATTTTCTGGAGCAGGAGGAGCAGTTTGCAGCCATTGAACAGAGTTCTCGCCATTATCTGGTTGTAAAGCCGCTACGTAAACCAAAGCCGCTACTTTTGGGTGATTTCCAGCTTCTGTAATTACGGTTCCTCCCCAAGAATGTCCCACCAAAATAGTTGGTCCGTCTTGTTTGTCTAAAGCTAAGTTTGTAGCTTGAACGTCATCTTCCAAAGAACTCAACGGATTCTGAACAATGGTTACACTATAGCCTTTTTTAGTCAAAACCTTGTATAAACCTTGCCATCCAGAACCATCTGCAAAGGCACCGTGAACCAATACGACATTTTTAATTTTTGGAGCTGTTTTTTGTGCATTTACCTGAACTGATGTAAATAATAAACTAAAGATTATTGCTGCGAATGCTAAATAGCTTTTATATAGTGTTTTCATTTTTATTTTAGATTTTAGATTTTAGATTGTTGATTTTAGATTTTAATAGTTTGTGTTGTTTTATTTTAAATTCCAATTATCCGTAATCTTTGTCATTTCGACGAAGGAGACCCGAGCGATAGCGAACTGGCGAAGCAAATCTTCGCAAGTAACTCTACAAAGATTAGTGATATTCTTTTTGGAATTTCTGGCGTGTCCTTCGACTCCGCTCAGGAGGACAAAGCTTTGCGTAAAGCTTTGGAATTTGGACCCGAGCGATAGCGAACTGGCGAAGCAATTCTTCGCAAGAAACTCCACAAAGATTTGGAATTTGGAATTTAAAAGAATTGGAATTTAATTAAGTGTAACTGATAAAGTAATCTCAGTATTCAGCAATTTAGAAATTGGACAAATTTCTTTTGCTTTTTGAGCGGTTTGCTGAAAGTCTTCTGCAGAAATTCCAGGTACTTTTCCAGTCAATTCTAACTGAATTAAAGTAATAGTTCCGTCTTCAAAAGTTACTTTAGCCGTTGTATCTAAATCTTCTGGAACAAAACCCGCTTCAGATAATAAAAAGCTCAACTGCATAGTAAAACATCCAGAATGTGCCGCTGCTATTAATTCTTCAGGATTGGTTCCTACACCTTGCTCAAAACGAGTTTTGAATGATAATTGCGCATTGTCTAAAGTTGTGCTTTGTGTACTAATGGTTCCTTTTCCTTCCATTCCTGTACCTTTCCAGTTTGCGTTTGCTCTTCTTGTAAATTTCATGATTTCTATTTTTTAAGTTATTTTTTAAGATGTTCAAATCATTTCTTTGATTTTGATGAGACAAAGGTATAGGGAAGGTATTTATTAATCAAATTAATAATTTTTAGTATTTATAAAAATAATTTATAAGTGTTGATTGTGTGTAGGTTAGAACACAAAAGACTTTAAATAATAATTTTTCGAAAACTTCCTTTTGAAAATGAATGCCCTAGCCCTGATAGGAGCGGTATCCTTTTGGGGCGGGGTTCGCCACAAAAGATATAGCGGATAGCAGGAAATAGCTCCTAATCAATGTCAATGTTTTGTTTTATCAGACTTATTAAGAAACAGATTTAAAATCTCAGTTCGAGAAAAGAGCGAGCATTTATGTACTTATTTGGTTTCAAATTATAATGTGAAACAAAGTAAGCTGCTGATTTCTAGTTTTATTTATGTGGTGAATCTAATTTTATACGAAACAATTTTATAAGACGATCGAGAAAATAAGTTTTCAATGAATAATCTAACTTTTAAATTTATGAGAAATGCTTTTCTAATACTTGGAGTTTGTTTGAGTGCAGTTTTGTTCTCGTGCAAAAAAGATAAAGATACGGAGCAGTCAAGTTCTGAAACTGGAAAGTCTGAAACTGCCGACTCTACATTAATAGCAGATCGTGGTTGGCCTCGCGAAGCTGAGAATAACGGGACAAAACTGGTTTATTATCAGCCTCAGGTAGACGACTGGAAAGATTTTAAAGAAATTACTGCCCGAATAGCTTTTTCGCTGACTCCAAAAGACGGAAAACAGGTTTTGGGTGTGGCTTCATTAAAAGCAGAAACTTTGGTAGACAAAGACAACCGAAGCGCTTTTATTAAAAATCTTCAGGTAACCGATATACGTTTTCCTGCTCTGGACAAAAAGAAAGTGCCAGAAATGGAAAAGCTCTTTAAAGAAACGCTGCCTCAGAGCGGAGATCCTATTTCGGTAGATCGTATTTTGGCAGATTTAAGTCATACCAAAAGTCCGGCAAAGGGAATTGCGGGTAAAAACGATCCTCCTGCGATTTTTTACAGCACGAATCCGTCGATTTTGCTTATCGTGCAAGGCGAACCAGTTTTGGTGCCTGTAGAAAAGACGGATATTCAATATGTGGTAAATACCAATTGGGATTTGTTTTTTGATAAAACCACAAAAGATTATTATTTGTTGGTGGAGAATATCTGGCTGACTTCGAAAAACGTGGTGGACAAATGGACTAAAACAACCAAATTGCCTGCGGGTTTAAGTAATCTGCCTTCGGGACAGAACTTTGACGATGTTAAGAAAATGATTCCGCCTCCGTCTTCTGGTGGAGCTCCAGAGGTTTTCTACAGTAATAAACCTGCTGAATTGATTGCCATAAACGGAAGTCCAAAATTTGTTAAAATTCCAGGAACCAAATTGTTATACATTGACAATACCGAGAATGATATTTTTGCTGATGAAAATAAAGGTCAGTATTATGTACTATTGTCTGGAAGATGGTTTAAGTCTAAAGAACTAACAGGTCCGTGGAGTTATGCCAGCAATAGTCTTCCTGCTGATTTTGCCAAAATTCCTAAAGATTCTCCGCGTGCGAATGTATTGTCATCTGTGCCAGGAACGTAGGAAGCGAATGATGCTGTAATGTTATCGCAAGTTCCGACAACGGCTATTTTGAAGAAATCGGATGCTGAGGCAAAAGTAAAAGTAGCCTATGATGGTGGAACTCCTCAGTTTAAACCTATTGATGGAACAAAAATGCAATATGCAAGTAATACGCAGGAGAAGATTGTAAAAGTAGGTGATTTGTATTATTTGTGTTTTCAGGCAGTTTGGTTTATGTCGACAAGTCCGAATGGACCTTGGAAAACATGTGATTCTGTTCCGAAAGAAATTTATACGATTCCGCCAAGCTCGCCAGTGTATAATGTTACGTATGTAACGCAAACCACAACCGATACAACAGTTGAAAGTAGTGCAACAGCAGGTTATTTGGGTGCTTTTATTATTGGTGCAACATTCGGCGCTATATTGACTTACGGCACAGGATGGTATTATCCTCCTTATATGTATTATGGCGGAATGTATCCAATTTATCGTCCGTGGCCTTATGCGTACGGGGGTGGAGCGGTTTATAATCCTTGGACAGGAGGCTATGCCGCAGGTAGACGCGTTTACGGACCTTATGGAGCAGCTGGAACTTCGGCTTGGTATAATCCTGCAACGGGAAGATACGGTCGTTCTGCAAGCGTGCAAGGCTGGTACGGCGGGCGTACGGCTGCAAGCACATATAATCCGTGGACGGGAAATTATGCAAGAACCAATCAAGGGCATAACGCGTATGCACAATGGGGACATTCGGCTGCGACAAATGGAAATCAGTGGGCACAAACGGGACATATTACCACAAGACGCGGAACAGCTATTGGTTATGAAACTTCAGGAGGAAATAAAGGTGTAATTACACACAGAAGAGGCGGAGGAACTACGATTCATACCAATAATAATGTTTACGCAGGCCACGACGGACATGTTTATAAAAGAGATGCCAATGGAAATTGGAGCCATTATAATAACGGAAACGGTGGCTGGACGCAAGCAGGAACTTTGGGTTCATCTAAAAAAGCAGGTGAAGGAATTCAGAATAGAGCTAACCAAGGACTTGGAGCAAATGGAGCAGGCGAACGAATTCAACGCGATAATCAAGGGCTTGGTGCAAATGGAGCAGGAGAAAGGATTCAGCGTGATAACAATCAGGGACTTGGAGCAAATGGAGCGGGAGAACGTATGCAGCGTGATAACCAAAATCTAGGTGGTGAAACCCGAATGGGAGACGGAATGCGAGATAATTTCCCGAAAGCAGATCAAACGCTCGGACAGCCAAATAAACCGCTTGGAGAAGCTGGACGTTCAGATATTACAAATGATCTCGATCGTTCGGCTATGTCAAGAGATCGCGGTGAAATGCAAACTCGAAACTTTCAGAATATCCAAAGAAGCGGAGGTTTTAATGGAGGCGGCTTCGGCGGTGGCGGTTTTAGAGGCGGAGGAGGCTTTAGAGGTAGAAGATAAAAAGTCGAAAGTCAAAAGTCGAAAGTTTAAATAAAAGTTAGTTATAATTCAGAAAAATCAGGATGGCGGTAAAATGCTAATCCTGATTTTTTTTTTTGCTCATTTTGCCACAAAGGCGCTAGGGCACTAAGTTTTCTTTTTAAAGTTTTGTGAATTTTTATTTTATTCAAAAGATTTATTTCACGCAGATTTTAAATAATTTAAGCAGATAAAGGCAAATTGTTTTCTAAAATCTCAAAAATTAAATCTGCTAAAATCTGCTGGATCTGCGTGAAACAAAAATCCTTTTAATCCTTTTAATCTGGGGCAAAAAAATAAAGACAAACTTTGCGATTTCATGTCTTTTCGAGATTAAAAAGACTTAGCTCCCGATAGCTATCGGGATTGCGTAAGTACTAGCGTGCTTTGTGGTTAAACCTCAAACATTTCACATCTTACAAATCACAACTTACGCGTTGTCCAGTTCACCTTAGAGTTTGTCCGTTTCACCTATTTTCTGATTTCGTATGAAGGGGTATCGAAATACTTTTGACAAAGAAATTAACGAAAACAAATAATTTAAATCAGAAGTTATGGAAACGAAAAAACAAAAAACATGGGTTATAATCGCAATTATTGTTTTAGGAATTATTGCCTTTTTAGTTCCGAATCAGATTGCAGCACAAGGAGTAAAACGCATTGATTTGCAAAAACATGATCTAAGTACTCCAGGAAAAGAAATGGTTCAAGCACGAATCGATTTTGATGGACATTCAGCTTTCGGCAAACATTCTCATCCAGGCGAAGAAGTCATTTACGTCGTTGAAGGTTCGCTGGAATATCAGATCGAAGGAGAAAAGCCTGTAACATTAAAAGCTGGGGAAGTGCTTTTTATTCCGGCGGGCGTGGTGCATTCCGCTAAAAATAATACAGATGTGAAAGCATCAGAGCTAGCAACTTATATCGTGGAAAAAGGGAAACCGATACTTGTAATGAAAAAATAGTTCCAAGTTTAAGGTTCTAGCCGCGAAGACTCGAAGACTTAAAGATTTATTTTATCACAAAGTCCACAAAGATTTTTATTGTAAATACCTTAATAGTAATTATTCTTTATAAAAAGAAACTTAGTGCCTTCGTGTCTTTGTGGCAAAATCCTTCCCTGTCCATTTCACCCTCAACTTTGTCCACTTCACCTTTTTTTACCTTTTAAAACAAACATTGTCAAAATACCTTTGACGAAGAAATTAACTGATAATCAACTAATCAAAAAATAAAAATTATGAAAACACTATCCAATATTCTAATCGCTATTCTTTTTATGAATGCAGCTTTTATTCAAGCACAGACTTCAACACAAAAAACAATTGAAGTAAATAGTTCTATAGGAACTTTAAAACAAATCAATGCTGGATTATTAAATGTAGGTTATACCGAAGCAGGTCCGTCAAACGGAACTCCAGTAATCTTGCTTCACGGCTGGCCATATGATATTTACAGTTACAACGAAGTCGTTCCGATTTTGGTAGCAAAAGGATACCACGTTTTTACACCTTATTTACGCGGATTCGGGACAACGACTTTCCTTTCTAAAGATACTTTCAGAAACGGCCAGCAGGCAGCATTAGCAAGTGATATTATTGCTTTTATGGATGCGCTAAAAATTGACAAAGCCGTTATTGCAGGTTTCGATTGGGGCGCAAGAACAGCAGTGGTAGTATCTGCACTTTGGCCAGAACGTGTAAAAGGTTTGGTTTCGGTAAGTGGTTATTTGGTGGTGAACTTAGAAGCAAACTTAAAACCTCTTCCTCCAACAGCTGAGTTAGGATGGTGGTACCAATATTATTTCGCAACCGAAAGAGGAAAACAAGGTTACACTCAAAACACGTACGATTTTAATAAACTAATCTGGAAAATCGCTTCTCCGCTATGGAATTTTGACAAAGCAACTTACGATCAAACAGCTCAGTCTTTTGATAATCCAGATCACGTAGCGATTGTGATTCACAATTATAGATGGAGACAATCTCTTGAGGCGGGAGAAGCAAAATATGATAATCTAGAAAAACGTTTGGCAACAAAACCAGAGATTAAAGTTCCAACTATTACAATAGGAAGTGATTTTGACGGCGCTTTCGCAGATGGAAAAGCCTACGCAAACAAATTTACAGGTAAATACGAACACAGAATTTTAAAAGGAATCGGACACAACGTTCCGCAAGAAGATCCAAAGGCATTTGCACAAGCGATAATTGATGTTTCTAAATAAATTCCAATTTTTTGAAATTCCAAATTCCAAATTCAATATCAAAAAATAGTAACAATAAACATTTCACTTTTTACAAATAACATTTTACACAAAAAATCATGAGCACAAAAATTTTATACACAGGAAAAACACACACAACAGGCGGTAGAGAAGGAGCTTCTCAAAGTTCAGACGAACAATTGAACATCAAATTAAGTACACCGGGATCTTCGCGTCCAGGAACAAATCCAGAACAGTTGTTTGCTGCGGGATGGTCGGCTTGTTTTATTGGAGCTTTAGGAATTGCAGCTTCTAAACTTGGCGTTAGACTTCCAGCAGAAACCGCTGTAGATGCCGAAGTAGATTTGTGCGTAACAGAAGGAGAATATTCTCTTCAGGCAAGATTAAATATAAGTCTTCCTGGAATTGACACTTCAACAGCAGAAGCTTTGGCGGCTCAAGCGCATCAGACTTGTCCATATTCTAAAGCAACAAGAGGAAATATAAACGTTGAGATTAATATTCTTTAAAAGAGTTTTAAGTTATGAATTATGAGTTATGAGTTGATTCGAGAACTCAACTCTCAACTAACCTGACAGGTTTTTAAAACCTGTCAGGTTTAATAAATGCAATTTATGAAAAAGATAAAATTATTAAGTAGCTTTTTAATGTTATTTCTTTTAGTTGGAAATAGCGTTTTCAGTCAGAACTCAGATAAAAAAGGTTTTGCGCTTTTAGAATTATACACTTCAGAAGGCTGTTCGAGCTGTCCGCCAGCAGATGAATTGTTAGGACGAATTCAGAATGAATACCACGATAAAAATGTTTATGTATTGGCTTATCATGTAGATTATTGGGACAAACAAGGCTGGAAAGACATTTTCAGTAATCCTGATTTTACCAAAAGACAATACGATTACGCCCAATTTATAGGAAAAGAACCAATCTACACGCCTCAAGTAATCATTAACGGAAAAACAGATTATATCGGTTCTCAGGAAACGAGTTTGCGAAACGGAATTAAATCGGCACTTTCTAAACCAGCTTCAGCAAGTTTAAATTTAGACGCCAATCAAAATGAAAGTTCAATTTCTATAAATTATAATGTAGAAGGCACTTCAAAAAACAGTCGTTTATTAATTGCTGTTGTTCAGAAAGAAGCTAAAAGCAATGTAAAAAGAGGCGAGAATGCTCACAGGGTTTTATCGCATTATCAAATTGTTCGTAATCTGCAATCTGTAGATTTAAATAAAATAAAAAAAGGAACAGCATCTATTCATCTTCCTAAAAATTATAATGCACAGGATTTCGAAATTATTGGATTTGTTCAAGATATGAATTCAGGTGCTATTTTGGGAGTTAAGAGAGCTTAGTTTTAGTATTAAAATATTCTCTCGCAGATTTTGGAGATTATGCAGATAAAAAATCCGCTAGATCTGCTAAATCTGCGAGAGAAATTTTCTCATTTCACAAAAAAAGAGGATAAAAACTTTGCGACTCTGCGTCTTTGCGAGATTAAAAAAGGAAATCGAAATTATCTGCAAAATCTGCTAAAATCCTATAAAATCTGCATGAAATCTTTTTCAAATAAACCTATCTTTGATTCTCAGGATAACAAACCAATTACAATATGGAAAAAACAAAACGTTTTCAGGTTTCGCTCAAAGTTATTTGGGGAAGTTCGGTTGCATTGGCAGTTATGGCTTCGATACCTAAATTATTTGATGCCGATTCTACACCTGGAGACCTTATTATAAATTCTTCGATTACGCTGTTGTTTTCCCTTTTTATATGGTATTACAATATTTACAGTTTGCCAAAATTTTCTGCTAATCATGCCAATAAAAGTCTCTTTAATTGGAAACTTTTATTGAGTGTTATTCTAGGGATTGTTTTAATGGTGATTCTTGTAATCGCGCATCAAGAACTATTTCAGGTTTCAAAAATGGATGCGCCAATCATGTTTGAGCTTCGCGGAGTTTTAATCAACTTGATTGTGTATATGTTTCTGCATTTGCTTTTTCAAAATTATCAGACACAGCAAATGGGAGTAGAACTAGAACGTACAAAAGCCGTAAATCTCGGCGCTCAATACGAATTATTGAAACAGCAGGTTAATCCGCATTTTTTGTTTAATAGTTTGAATACGCTGAAATCTATGGTCGATATCCAAGATCCGCAGAGTTCAGATTTTATTTTGAAATTATCAGACTTTTATCGTTTTACGCTTGAAAGCAGAAAAATGGATTTGATTCCGCTAAGCGAAGAACTTCAGATTCTAGATTCGTACGTTTACCTGTTGAAAGCACGTTTTGAAGACGGATTTGTTTTAGAAAACGAAGTAAATCCAAAACAGTACGATTCGGCAATTCCGCCTTTCACTTTGCAATTATTGATTGAAAATTGCATCAAGCACAATGTCGTTTCTTTAGACAAACCTTTAAAAATAAAACTTTATACAGAAAATGAGTTTTTGGTTGTTGAAAATAAAATTCAGCTCAAAAGAGGCGCCGTGTCTACAGGTGTTGGTTTAGATAATATCAACCAGCGTTTTATGCACCTGATTCACAAAGAAATTGAAATTGACAAAGACGAAACTACCTTTAAAGTAAAAATACCACTTAATTATGACTATCATAATAATTGAAGATGAAGTAAAAACGGCCAAAGCACTTGGTCAGCTAATTCTGAGCATCAGACCCGATGTTCAGATTTTGTCGTATATACAAAGCATTGATGGAGCAGTAGATTATCTTTTAGCAAACGATCAGCCAGATCTTATTTTTATGGATATTCAGCTGGCAGACGGTCAGTGTTTTGAGATTTTTAAGAATGTTGAGGTTTTATCGCCTGTTATTTTCTGTACCGCTTTTGATGATTATGCGATCGACGCTTTTAAGTCAAACGGAATTGATTATGTTTTAAAGCCTTTTTCAAGAGATAGCATTTCGCAAGCTTTGAAGAAAGCGGGTGAACTGAAAAACTTCTTTCAGAGAAATAAAAAAGCGATGTCCGATTTTGATTATTTGCTTACGCGAAATGGAGAAAACAAAGGAAAAAGCAGTTTTTTAGTTTTCAAAAACAACAAATATCAAACGGTTTTAACGGAGAATATTGCGTTTTTTTTCATTAAAAACGAAACGCCAACAATTATGACTTTAGATAAAAACGAATATCCGTTAACGCAGTCGTTAGATGAAATTCATAAGCTTTTATCGCCAATTCAGTTCTTTAGAGTCAATAGACAATATTTGGTTAATTTCTCGGCCATTCGCGAAGCTGAACATTATTTTTCACGTAAAATAATCGTAAAACTGAGTGTTCCAACTGAAGAAAAATTATTAGTTGGAAAAGAAAAAGCAACCGCTTTTTTAAGCTGGTTAGAAAACCGATAAAACCAATTAATTTATCGTTTTCTGAGATAAACTAATTGGCTTGATTTTACAATCCGGGAAACATAAAACAGCTTATAAAAAACAAAGCCGAAAGTATAAAACAGAGAATTAGAATGATCTTTTTCATTGTAAAAAATTAAATTTAAAGTTTGTAGAGAACATATCAAAAGTATAGTTTCTCTTTTTTAAGCTTCAGAGAAGCGAAATATTTATAGAAAAAAGTATGCAGTTACAATTTAAAGCTCCGGAGGAGTGACATATTTTTTTAGGCTATGATATATGTCGCTCCGCTGGAGCTTCTTTCATGTGTCTAATTGAAATTCTATAAATATTTTACCCCGCTGGGGTATAAGTTGCAGTGTATAATTTTCTATACATAGCATACGTTACGCTTACCATTACAAAGGCAACAATCGCATCGGTTGCAGCACCAAAACCTAATACAGCAATTTTTGAAAAGAATGCAAAGATGATATCGAAAAATACGCCTGCGAAAACCCATTCTTTCAATCGTAATAATTTGTTCGGAATTAAAAGCGTAATAACACCAGCTACTTTAAAAACGCCAAGGATATAAATAAAATGTGCAGGATAACCCAATTGTTGTGTGATTCCCCAAACTAATGGATTATTTGTTAATTCGAAGAAACCACTTGCGCCAAACCATAAAGAAGTTAATACTGCGCCTGTCCAATAGATAATTTTTGTTGTTTTTGAGTTCATGATTTTGATATTTAAAGTTATTTAACGGTACAAATGTGCGCTGAAAGCCTTAAAAACGAAATCGGAATTTTGGTGAAACGGACAAACTTTGGGGTGAACTGGACGCTGCTGGGCTTGGTGTTTTTTAACGCAAAGTTCGCTAAGGTTCTTTTTCTCTTTGATTGTGTTCTAAGTTCGCAAAGCTTTGTGTGGAAATATTGTGGTTTTTAATCTCGCAAAGTCGTAGAGGCGCAAAGGTTTATTTCACGCAGATTTTAAATGATTTATGCAGATAAGCGCAGATTTTTTTAAGGCTTAAAAATTAAAATCTGCTAAAATCTGCTAAAATCTGCAGAATCTGCGTGAAACAAAATCTTTTTAATCTAATTAATCTGTGGTCTTAAAAATGTAATCCTTAGCGACTTCGCGACTTTGCGAGCAATTTAAACCAGCTTTATACAAACAGCTTTGCGACCTTTACGTTTTTATAAATCCCAAAGAGTAAAAATCCTTGCGTACTTCGCGGTTAAATCACAACTGCATTTTATCGCATTTAAAGTAAGAAACAAAAAAGGAAAGCCTGTTTTTTCAGGAATGATATTTTACGGTTGGGTCGTAAAAAATGATTATTCAGTGATATAAAAATGGTTTAAAGCATTTAAATGAGCAATTTTGCAAGAAAGCTTAATTTCTATTTTATGATTTCACCTCTTACTATAATCGCCGCGACTAATTTTTCTGATATTGCAAATAATGCCGTTGCTTATGCAGCAGGGCTTGCAAGAGCTACTGGCGCAAAATTGGTTTTGTTTAATTCATTTTCTTTGAGTGTGCACAGCGCAAACTCGCATATAACCGCAGACGCAATGCAAAAGCAGATTGATAGAGCAATTGCTAGGTTGGAAAATTTGGCAAAAGAAACAGGCGATTTGTTTAGAATTGAAACTGCAGCAATCTGTACCTATTCTTTTTTAGAAGACGAACTTCCAAGAATTATTGAGGAAACCAATGCAGATGTTGTGGTAATGGGAATGGCGGAGCGTTCTTTTGAACAAGAATTATTAGGAAATTCAACGACCACGGCGATTAAAAATTTGCAGATTCCAGTTTTAGCCGTGCCGCAAAATGCACGTTTTCTTAACATAAGAAAGGTTTTATATGCTTGCGACAGTTTAAGTTTTTCGGCTATTAAAAAATTTAGCTGGATAAAAAATGCTTTAGGAGATTTTGAAGCCGAAATTGAATTTTTTACTGTAGACGATAAGTTGGATGATTTGAAAGAAGAACAGCATAGAATTTTGATGAATTCGAATCTCGAAAAAGAATTTGAAGACGTTAAATATCTGTATAAAACGGTAAGATCGAACGCTGTTATTAACGAAATCAGGAAAGAAATTAAGAATTACAAGGCTGATTTGCTGATTATGGTGCCTCAAAAATACGGTTTTTGGGATTCTTTGGTTCACAGAAGTAAAACTAGGGTTCTGGCAGCAGGACTTGAGATCCCATTATTGTCGTTTCCGAATTATTAAAGATTGATTTGATTTAAAAATAATGATATAAAAATTAAGAGGTTTTTTTGAAGAAATAGTATCAAAATAAAATTTAACAGATTTTTTTTGATTTTAGGGATTCTATAATTTTTGGAGCTAGTTGCAGAATTTCAAAATTATATCTTAACATTTCGGGCAGTTTTGTTAATTATTCTTAATTGTCTGCTGGTTTCAGATATTTTTAAATTAATTTTGTGGCACTCTAAAAACTTAATGCAGATAGGTTTTTTTATCAGTATGGCAACAGCTATAATTGAGAATTATCTACAAACTGAAATAGCATTATATGATTTTAAAAATAAGATAAATTAAAGATTTTATTCCACGTAATACCGAGAGAACACTTGGTGTAGATTTTTAATTTATTTTAATTGGATTTTGTATAATATTTTTAGCTTGTTCAGATTTTAAAAAATAATATTTCTCATAAAAAAGTATTGTCAGCAGATTTAATCGGCTTTTTAAGGAATACATTACGTTTCCTGCATAGTTCTAAATAAACTGTGAAAAGAAGAGAAAAGTAGTAAGCATTGGGTTCTAAGAGTACAAAGCTTAAAAAAAAATAAAAACAATGAGCGCAGTTATTACAGCAATAGGTGGTTTCGTGCCATCATCAATTTTGACCAATAAAAAGATTTCAGAAACAGTTGATACATCGGAGGAATGGATCATTAAAAGAACTGGAATTAGAGAACGCAGAATCGCAGACGACGACACGGCAACATCTGATCTTGCCGCAGCAGCGATTGAAAATCTTTTAGAAAATTATAAGGTAGATCGTAATGAGATTGAAGCGTTGTTGGTAGCAACAGCAACTCCAGATCACATTTTAGCGCCAACTGCTAGTATTGTTTGCGATAAAAGCGGACTTACAAATGCTTTTGGAATTGACATGAATGCAGCTTGCAGCGGATTTTTGTATGCACTAGAAATGGGAGCAAACATGATTGAAAGCGGTCGCTACAAAAAATTAATCGTCGTTGGAGCTGACAAAATGAGTTCTATCGTAGATTATGAAGATCGTAATACTTGTATTCTTTTCGGAGATGGAGCAGGAGCAGTTTTATTAGAAAAAACTGAATCTGATGCTGGATTAATGAAAACGATTTTGAAAACAGACGGAAGTGGAGTTTCTTCTTTGGCTGTACCAGCTGGAGGCTCTAGAAATCCAACTTCTATGCAGAGTCTTTTGCACAGAACACACTATTTAAAACAAGACGGTGCTTTTGTATTTAAAAGAGCGGTGGCTGCAATGAGCCAAGTTTCGCAAGATGCTTTGGCAAAAAACGAATTAGAATCTGACCAAATTGACTGGGTAGTTCCACATCAGGCTAATTTAAGAATTATCACTGCTGTAGGCGAAAGTTTAGGCATTGATTTTGAAAAAGTAAAAGTAAATATTGACCGTTACGGCAATACAACATCTGCAACAGTTCCGCTGTGTTTATGGGATTTCAAAGACGATTTTAAAGAAGGACAAAATGTATTGATCACTACTTTTGGAGCAGGATTTTCTTGGGGTGCAACGTGCTTAAAATGGGGCGTTATGCGTGAGAAAAATCCAGTTGCTACTATAAAAGCAGGCAAAAAAGAAGAAGGCGTTCTAGTAGAACACTAAGATAGGATTTTTCAATTTTACAGTTGAGGGAATAAATGGGTAGAAGGAACCAAAATAAAAAATCAGGCAAGAATTTTTTCTATAAATACTACAGGATTATAGTAATTCCAGCCGTTTTTCTGGTCTATCTTTCGTCTTATTATTTTCTAAATCCGTATAGAAATTTTGAAGAAGAAGGTTTGCTCGACTTAGATCAGACCTTCGATATCTTCATTATTTTGTTGTATTGCGCCATACTTACGGAACTGACTTTGTTTGTTGGCCGAAAATTAAACTATTATATAAGTTGGGAACAAAATCCAGCTTTTAGGGCCATTGCCCAATTTATCTGCTTAATTGCAGGAAATATTCTTTTAAACTATTTTTTTTCTTGGCTTTGGGACTATTTATATCCATGTACAGCTCTAGAAGTAAATGATTTGGTTACCATTTGGCAGTCTAAGATTATGGCAGCCATTATATCATTGTTTATAAGCGCTATTCATACCGGAATATTTTTGCTAAACAGATGGCGTTTGAATGCTATAGAAACGGCTGAATTAAAAGTTAGAGCATCGGAATTGCAGGAAGCGGTAACGCGTTCAAAATTAGAATCGTTAAAAATGCAGTTAGATCCGCATTTTGTGTTCAATAATTTCAGCACTTTGACCGAATTGATTTATGAAGATCAGAAAGAAGCGGCTTCCTTCTTAGAAAATATAACGAGAGTATATCGTTATATGATTTCAAATTCAAATAAAGATACCATTACGGTAAAAGAAGAAATTGAATTCCTAAATGCTTATTTTTATTTATTGAAGAAAAGACTGGGAGATAAAATTGCTTTAAAAATTGAAGTTGATCCTGCTTCTTTAGCGCTTCATTTGCCACCTTTGACTTTGCAGTTATTGGTAGAAAATGCTGTGAAACACAATATGGCAACGTTAGCCAATCCGCTTACCATTACTGTTTTTTCCGATTCAGATGATATTATTGTTCGAAATAACTTGCAGAGAACCGCTGGAAAAACTTTGGTTTCAACGGGAATTGGAAATAAAAATATCAAATTTCGTTATAAGATTCTATCTCAGAGAATGCCAATTTTCACTGAATCAGATGGTTATTATGACGTGCGCCTGCCATTAATTTAATAGTTATGAAAATTTTAATTGTAGAAGATGAAAGTATTAACGCCAGCCGATTAAAAAGGCTGTTGGAAGAATTGGAGCCCAATTGTGAGATTCTAGGCATTATTGATACTGTTGTAGATACTGTAGCATGGTTAAATTCAAATCCGACTCCCGATTTAATTACGATGGACATTCGTTTAGCCGACGGACTGAGTTTTGCCATTTTTGATGAAATTAATATCACTTGTCCAGTCATTTTTACTACAGCGTATGACGAATATGCAATTCGTGCTTTTAAGGTAAACAGCATCGATTATTTGATGAAACCTATCGAAAAGACGGAATTGGAATTTGCATTAACCAAATTCAAATCTTTAAATAAAAACGAATCCAACGTAACCAATATCGCTGGAATTCTAAAAGAACTGATTGAAAAGCCAGTTTTTAGAATGCGCTTTTTAGTAACCTATCGTGACGGTTATAAAAGCGTAGACGTTTCCGATATTGACTTTATATATTCTGAATTTAAAACCAGCAATTTATTTCTTAAATCTGGTGTAATTATCTCTATTCCGCAAACCATGGAAGAACTGGAGCAGGAATTAGATCCAAATATCTTTTTCCGTGCCAATCGCCAGTTTTTCATTCGTGCAGAAAGCATCAAATCTATTGCAAACTACTTCAACGCAAAACTTAAAATCCAACTTAAACTAGATCCCGAACGCGAGGTAATCATTAGCCGTGAGAAAACGCCATTTTTCAAACAATGGATGGATAGGTAGTTTTTAAGTTGCTAAGGTTCTAAGTTTTTTTTGTTTTGCCGCAAAGGCGCTAAGGCGCGAAGTTTTTTTTGCCACGAATTACACTAAATTTCGTTAATTTTCTTTTTGAAGTTATGATGTTTTACTCTCATTTTTGTCATTTCGACGAAGGAGAAATCTCCGCAAGCAGCTCCACAATCTATAGCTAATCTTTGTAGAGTTTCTCGAGAAGATTTCTCCTTCGTCGAAATTGTAAAAGTCATTTATTTCGGTAACGGATTTATCATTTCGATTGGCTTTTTTCCATCAATTCCCTGATGGGGTCTTTCATGATTATAGTAATATAAATATTGTAATAATTCTTCTTTTA
>NZ_JAVFVR010000016.1 GCF_030929595.1 Flavobacterium sp. LHD-85
CGAGGAACGAGGAATCACACTCGAAACTCGACAAAGGTTGACAATTATAGCATATGGAATTACTAGTGTGATTTCTCGTTTCTCGGAATGACAAAAAAAGCCTCTTAATTAGAGGCTTTTCTGTTTTTTATAAATTACTCATTTTCCTGAACCACCAATTTCAAAGAATTAATATAATCAGTATCAAATTCTATAACTCGAATTTTTTCGGGATTAAAACTTAATTCTCCACCAAACTGACCTTGCGTATCTAAAAAATCGATGGTCAATTCTTCCTCATTTAATTCGATTAATTTTCCTAGGTAAGCAGATTTAGATGATTTTTTTGCAATCTGAAAAATGCCATATTTCTCAGAAATAAATTTAATAATCGAAGCCAAATCTTTAATCGGGATAATATCATCAGAATTGATTTTTAAACCTTTCAGACGGATTACTTTTTCTGTGAAAGCCAGATCATGATCGCGGTTTACTGCTTCAATGTTTTTATTTCTCAAAATAACAAAACCATCCAAAATAAAATCTACAGGATTATTTCGAAGTAAAATCCATTCGTCAGAATAATCAATAAGAAATCCGGAGAAAATCTGTTTTTTATCCTGAAATTCTATTTCGACCAATTGTCTTAAATATTGTTCCATCATGTGTTTTTAAAATTCCAATAATTTAGTTCCAAATTCCAATATTTAAATTCCAAACTCCAATTACTTTGAGATTGGAATTTGGAATTTCAAAAATTTAGAATTTATTCTTTACGGGTTAGTAGACCAGATACTGCTGTTTTTAATAAACACTCTTCGGTTTAATTTTAACTGTGCAATTATTAAATCTGCCATATCTTCAGACTGCATTACTTTTTCTGGATTTCCATCCGTTAAGTTTAAGTCTTTTGCCATATCTGTAGCCACAGTACTTGGTGTCAAGGCAGTAACACGAATATTGTGTTTTCTCATTTCCTGCATTAAAGAATCGGTTAAACCTAAAACAGCAAATTTAGAAGCACTGTAAGCACTTGTCAGAGCGTTTCCGTTTAATCCAGCAGTTGATGAAATATTGATGATATCTCCAGTTTGTCTTTCGATCATATTTGGAATAAGGGCACGAGTTGTATAATACGTTCCCATTAAATTTACCTGAATAATTCTTTCCCAAGCTTCTGGTTCCAATTCTAAGAATTTTCCAAAAGAAGCAATTCCGGCACTGTTGATTAAAATATCGATGTGTTTAAATTCAGCAATAGCTTTTTCAGCAGCAGCATTTATAGAATTAATGTCAGAAACATCAGCAGACAAGGCCAAAGTTTTTACTCCCAATTTTGAAGTTTCTTTTGCCAATTGGTCAATATCGCTTTTGGTTCTAGAAACCAAAATCAGGTTTACACCTTCTTTTGCCAAAGCAATTGCCACAGCTTTTCCTATTCCTTTTCCTGCGCCCGTTATAAAGGCGTTTTTATTTTTTAAGTCGGTCATGATTGTGTTTTTAGAAATGCAGAAAGCATCATTTTAAGTCTTACAAAAATAAGATTTTGAAAACTAAAATGATGCTTTAAAAGATATTCTTAATCTAAGTTTAACAACTTTTGTTATTCTTTTAGAACCATGTCAATACACATGACAGCTCCTAAAATCAATTGTCTCAACGGACTGTCAGCTGTAACTGTATCTTCAATCTGAAGAACATAATTATCGGCACTTGTAAAAAACTCTTTTCCTAATCCTGCCCATTTTTTACTTACTTGAGCCAGTTGCTTATTCTCGTGCGAAAATTTAAAATCCCAGCCGGTCCATTTTCCTTGCAGTGTTGCAACCGGTTTTTCGTTTTTATCTAAAATTTCAAATCTTCCTCCGATTGAGAAAAATTTTTGTTTGAAAGTTCCAATCAAACGATCTTTTTCATCCAATACTTCAACGGTAGATCTAAAGATGGCAACACCTCTTCTTACGGTAACTAATTTTTCTCCAGAAGCAGTTGTAATTTCAACATTAAACGGAGTTGCTCTTTTATAATCTGTAAATCGAAATACTTTTGTGAAGAAACCAAGATTGTTTTCTCGGCAGTTCATAATGATTTGATTGGTTTCTGGATGATATATGTCGTAATTATTTGCGGCTTTGAACATTCCAACATGTTCTTTTACTAAAAATAGATTTTGGCTTAAAATGGGATTCATACGTGTGTAAAATATGTTTTAAAAATGAAGCCGCAAATGTAATACAATATTTATTAATTATACTGTTTAGAAGTTTCAACCAAACGAATAAACTCAGCTTTATAGCCTTCGCCATCGTTTGAATTTCCTTGCTTGGCAAGTTTTATAATTTCTTCAGAAGACTTGTCGGCAATTAATTTTGAATCTCTCAATTTTAATCCAAACCAAGCTACGGCAGAACTAAATTTCATATCATCGCTCGCTTTCTCCAAAGCAACCGATTTGTTTTCGATTACCTGAACCATTTCGATGCTTTTTTCGCCATCAGGTTTTTTGTAACGGAATTTAATTGTAGCCAATTCGTTGCTGTAATTGTTTGAACTGGTTTCTGTTTTAGTGTATTTTAAAGGATCTGGCTGTTCCGCCAAATAATCACTTTTTACACCAGCTGGAATAATTTCATACAAAGCTGTCACAGTATGATTGCTGCCTAATTCGCCAGCATCAATAGCATCATTTTTAAAATCTTCTGGACGCAATTTTCTGTTTTCATAACCAATCAAACGATACGCCTGAACTTGTTTTGGATTGAACTCGATCTGAATTTTTACATCTTTCGCAATTGCAAACATCGAACCTTTGAATTCTTTTCCTAAAAAACGATTCGCTTCTTGAATGTTATCGATATAAGCGTAATTCCCGTTTCCTTTATCAGCCAAGATTTCCATTTTGCTGTCTTTGTAATTTCCCATTCCGTAACCTAAACAAGTCAAGAAAACACCTGTTTTTCTTTTTTCTTCAATTAGTTTTTCCATATCAGAATTAGAAGTGCTTCCAACATTAAAATCTCCGTCAGTTGCTAGAATTACGCGATTGTTTCCGCCTTTAATGAAATTTTCAGTTGCCGTTTTATAAGCCAGTTCGATTCCTGCACCTCCGGCTGTACTTCCTCCAGATTGTAATTTATCTAAAGCATCGATGATTGTTTTTTTCTCGTCTCCAGAAGTTGGAGGCAAAACCATTCCTGCAGCGCCAGCATAAACCACAATCGCAACTTTGTCTTTTGCACGTAACTCGTTTACCAATATTTTTAAAGATTGTTTCAATAAAGGCAATTTGTTCATATCGCTCATGGAACCCGAAACATCAATCAGGAAAACAAGGTTTGAAGCTGGTAAATCATGGGTTGGAATATTTTCTCCTTGTAAACCAATTTTCAAAATTTTATTGTTCTTATTCCAAGGCGAATCGCTCACTTCTGTATTGATAGAAAACGGATGCTCATTTTTTGGCTGTGGATAAGTGTATTTGAAAAAATTCACCATTTCTTCTACACGAACCGCATCTTTTGGAACTTGCTGACCATTGTTTAAAAAACGTCTGATATTCGTATAAGAAGCATTATCAACATCTATAGAAAAAGTTGAAAGCGGAGCTGTTTTTGGACTTTCGAAAGCATTTTCTACAAAAGCATCATAATCTTCCTGAGTTGGTTCAGCTGGATTCGGAAGGATGTTTAATTTTTTATCTAATTCTTTTTCAGAAAGGTTCTTATAGATTTCATTTTTGGTTGAAATAACCACAACGCCATTTGAAGCTTTGCTTCCATAAATTGAAGTCGCATTTTTATCTTTTAAAACCGAAACATTATCAATATCATTAGGATTAATTTTTGCCATTTGATTGGCTTTTGCTGGAACTCCATCAATAATGTAAATAGGTTCATTCTTTGGAGAAACAGATTCATTTCCGCGAATAACAACAGTTGGGCTTGGCATAGCAGAATATCCCATCGAATTTTGAACTTGAATTCCCGTAGCTTTTCCTTTTAGTGCCTGCGCAGCATCTTTTTTCTCTCTTCTTCTTTCAGCACGAGCATAGCTTCGGTCTTCGTATTCCGAACTGCTTACGCCATAACCCACAACGACAACTTCGCTTAAAGTCTGATTATCTGGAAAAAGTTTTATATTAATCGTATTTGAGTTTTGAACCTTTTGACTTTGGTTTTTGTATCCAATGAAGCTGAAAACTAACATGTCTCCAGTTTTAGCTTGAATGGTATACTTTCCATCAAAATCAGTTGCAACATTTTTTTTTGATGTCTGATTGAAAACAGTTACGCCTGGAAGTGGCTGTTTGCTTTCATCTGAAACGATTCCAGAAATTGTTCTTTCTTGTGCCATGGTTACGAAACATATAAGCATAGCAATGGCTGATGAAATAAGTTTTAGACTTTTCATGATAATAAGTTTTAGAATTAATGTTTGGGTTTTGCTTTGTCAAAGCTGCAGACTTTGACAAAGCATTAGATTATTTTTTCGGAGCTGGTTTTCCGTTTTTTGTAGTGATTATAACAACTCCTTTTTTACCTCTTTCGCCATATTTTTCGGTCGCTTCAAGGTCTTGTAAAATAGTTACGGTTTTAATGTCTTGTTTATCTAAAGGCGCATAAGGGCTTGTTGGATTTTTGCCGAATAAATCATTTTCAGAATAATAAATTCCGTCAATGATATACAAAGGTTCATCAAGAACTACAAGCGAATCTAAATTTTCTGGTTGTAAATTCGGAAGTTCGTTCTGAATCATTTTGTCTTTTTTTGCATCGTTGCTGTGCGCTAATGCATTTCCGTTTAGAACAACTAAAGGACTGCTTTTTTTTGCTCTTTGCGTTGGTGTTGCAGAGTAAGCCGTTTTTGCAGATTCTCTTTGAGGATAGCTTGAATAGCCCATTTCTGGAGTCACTTCTTTTTTTGAAACGATGTTATTTTCTTCCTCATAAGATTCGCTTCTAAGAGGTGCATTTGCAGAAACAACAGCTTCTGCCGCAATACTTGGACTTGGTGCAGACAGAACTGGTCCAGCTTGAGGAGCCGTTACTTCTTGAACAGCAACTCGTTCTTTCTTTTTAGTTTGATTGTTTAAAATTTTAACGGCTTCTTCGTTTGAAACTATTCCTGAAGAAGTTGCATCATTTTGTTTTACAATAGGCTCTTCAGTTTGAGGCTGTTTTATTTCTTTTTCTTCCAAAACTACTTTTGGAGTTTTTGTTATAGTTTCTTTATTAGAATTTAAAAATTGAAATCCTAAAGAAAGCAATAATAGAAGAGAAGCTGCAACCGCGATTTTTTTCCATAATGTTATTGTTTTTTTGTCTTCTTTTTTGTCCAGTTTTTCTTCTACACGCGCCCAGACTTTTTCCATTCCTGGAAAGTCTTGAAACTCGGCTTTTTGCGAAGCTTCTTTTATTTTATCGAATAATTTATCTTGATTGTCCATGACTATTTTGCTTTTTGATAATACAGTTTATTAACCAGTTCTTTCAGTTTGGTCTTAGCAGCATTCAATTGTGATTTTGAGGTACCTTCAGAGATTTTCAGCATTTCGGCTATTTCTTTATGCGAAAAACCTTCAATGACAAAAAGGTTAAACACAGTTTTACAGCCATCAGGAATATGGTTTAATAAATTAAGTAAATCTTCTTCTTCCAATGTATTTAGTTCGTCAACAGAAGGCTGAGAAATCAGCTTTACGTCGTCGAGATACATGTTAAAGTTGGTTGCTTTTCTAATGGTCGCCAAACAATGATTTACAGTTATACGTCTTGCCCAAGCTTCAAAAGCATACGCTTCTTTTAACTGTTCTAGTTTGGTGAAAATAGTAAAGAAAGAATCGGCCAAAGCTTCTTCGATTTCCTCTTCCTTTTTTAAATATCTTTTGCAAAGGCGGTACAACTTTGGCGCCATGTATTCGTACACCTGACGCTGGGCATCGCGGTGCATTTTTTTACAGTTTGCTATTTGAGTTTCGTTTATCACAATTGTTGTCTTTCTTATATAGAGAGATAAAAAGATAAAAAGGTTGGGACGAGGGTGAAAAAAATATTAAAATATTTTTTTTAGGTTCAAAGTTACAAAGCTACAAAGTTACAAAGGTTTATTGTAGAGATGCACTGCAGTGCATCTGACCGTAATCATTCTCCTAAACAAATATCATTATAAAATTCTACGATTTCTTTAATGTCTTCGAAAATCCATTTGTCGCTTTTTAGTTTTTTGACGATAAAATCGCAGTCAGCAAAAACTTTAGAAGTGTTTTTTCGCCATGAGTTTACAATACCGCAGTTTAAACACGTTGGATATTTGTCTTTTGCTTTTTTTACATAATAAAATTCAGAAGATTCAGTTGGTTGGGAGGAAGAACTGGTTTGAGGATTGTAAGTTGCTGGTCGTTCATCATGTGGATTATAAATTTGATCGAGAAGACTAAAATCTGACCCAAATTTTTTATATAAGGTGGCTTCTCCTTTAATAATAATCTCGACCAGTTTTGGCTTGTCTAATGAATTTAATTTCACATATTCAAAAGACCTCGCAGAGTTAAAACCTAAAAATGTAATTTTTTTAACAAATTCATCATTCCAAGTATCAGGTTTGTCTTCGGGAGCGACCTTAAATTTTATTTTATTGAAATTTAAAGAAGCAAATCCCTCAATAGAATCTCCGTCTTTAAAGTAAATTATAGCTTCTTCTGTTTGAGAATAAATTTTAAGGCTGATAAAAAATAAAATGAATATGATTCTGTAGAGTTGTTTCATTTACTAATTAGAAATAATTTAAATTTTCTTTGTCTTTCTGTACCAGTTTTCTATTTTTCTGATTGATTCTTTGCTAGTTTTTGGATAGCTATTTAAACCCAAATTTATTTTTGTTTTGGAAATATAAGAATCTAAAAAAATTAAAGCAAAACCTCCAATTTCAGCATCTTCTTTTGAAATATGTGAGGAAAAAATGTTCATATATCCGCAACATTTTTCTTTAGAATACATTAAAGAGATTAAATAATTCACATCGTTTGGTTTTACCCAATTTTCTGGAAATTCTCCCGCCATTGTCACACTATTAATTGGCGTTTTATTATATCTCTTTTTGCAAAGCTCAATAAAAGATTTTGGATTCAAGTCTTTCACGTATATAGTTTTGGAGTATTCCTTTAATTCTTTGTTTTCTTTAAAATTGTAGAATAAAAAAGCGCTTGTTGCAATAACACCAATTATAAATAATAACAGAATTATTCTCTTCATAAAATACGTTTTATTTCACTAGATTAAGTTGTGTTGTAAAATTTCGGATATAAATAAAAAGCTCAATTTCTTATTTTATAGAAATCGAGCTTTTGTTTTTTTGCAATTATTTCGCAATTTGAAACTTAGGGTTCCCAACTTGCCATAAGGCAAAAGCAAACATATCGGCTTCGTCTCCAAATGTAACATCTAAATCATTTGAATGATGGCCGTTTGCATAGTTAACATGTAACAAAATTGGATTTTCTGATTTATTATAATTTTGTAGGATTGCTGCAAACTTACCTGGTTCCCATGGTACAACTCTAGGGTCGTTGATGCCTGTTCTAATAAAAACTGCTGGATATTTTTCGCCTTTCTTTACTTTACTCTGCGAATCCATTTCTAATATATGTTTTACATCTTCTTCATTTTTTAGAGATCCAACTTCAGGTATCTGATTTGGACCATTAGGGGTAGTTTCCATTCTTAAAGTGTTTGTACAGCCTACTTCTACAAGTGCTACTTTATAAAGATCAGGACGTTCTGTGATTGCTCTTCCAATCAATACACCTCCCATACTAACTCCATTTCCAATAAGTTTCTCTTTAGAAGTAAATTTTTCTTTAATCAAATATTCAGAGCAGGCAATAAAGTCCTTCCATGTATTTGGTTTTTTTGCTTTCATTCCGTCTACATGCCATTGATTACCTTTTTCACCTCCGCCTCTTACGTGGGCAAAAGCTACAATAGTGTTCTGTTCTAATAAAGTCATTAAACTAGGACCAACAAAATACGGATATTCGCTAATTCCATAGCCACCATATCCTGTAATAAAGCAAGATGTAGAACCATCCATTTTTACGTTTTTTGGATAAATAATAGACAGTGGAACCATTACACCGTCATGACTTGGAACCTCTACTTCTTTTACAACGTGATCTTTGCTAAAGTCAGGAAAAGCACCATTAGAAGTTAATTCCGTACTTTTTTCTAGTTTGCCTGTTAAGCTATTATAATCATAATCTGTAGAAGGTGTAACCCAACCATTGTTAAATAATAACAAATCGTCAGTTTGATGTGGATTTAATGGATAACCGCCATTAGAACCCACTGGTAATGGAATTTTTTTGGTTTCTAAAGTTTTGGCGTTAACTTGAAAAATTTCCTGATTGATTCCGTCGCTCAAATTATAATAGATAAAGTTTTTAGACTTTCTTAATCTTCGTATTACTTTGTCATTTTCTGGAACAAGGATTGTGGCATTATCAAAATTTGGTTTTTTTATACTTGTATAGGCAAGTTTATAGTTTGGCGCATTTTTGTGAGTAAGAAAAAATAGTTTGTCACCAATAATGTGACTTCCCGTTATTTCATCCTCATATTTAATTAATGGTTTCCAATTAATTTTTGATTTTCCAAGTTCAGAAAATGGAACGTAAAAAGAAAATTCTTCATTTTTTGTAGACCCAATATTTAAAATTATATACGCATAATCATTAGAAAAGGTAACATAAGGGAATTGTTCAGACAGAATGCCTAATTCAGGATTGTTTTCTTTTGAAGCCAGTATTTTATCTGTTTTAGAATCAGTGCCAATAATGTGCAGGAAAGATTTCATATTCTTCAAAAAATCTTCACTTGTATTATCTCTGGTAACCATTTGTGTATATGTTATGGCCTTACTATCTGGAGTAAATTCAAAAGGAAATTCGCTCCAAACAGGTGTAAGTTTATCCGAAAGGAATTTTTTCGATTCAAGATCCATAATTTGGAGATCACAAACTTCTGCACCGTCTTGAGAGATGGTTACTGCCAATTTTTTATTGTCAGGACTAATAATAAAACTTGTAATAGTTGCCCCTTTTTTGATCGTAGTAGGATCTATCAATAAAATTTCGGTTCCGTTTTTACCTTTGCGAAGGTACAATTTATCGATATTTTCATTTTTTTTATTTTTAGTATAATAATAAATATCTCCAACCTGCCTGATTAAAGCGTATTGATCTCCACCCAAAGCTTGAATTTCTTTCATTCTTTTAAAAAGGTCATCACGCCCAGAAATAGTTTTTACAATAGAGTTGGTATAATCCGATTCGTCTTTGAACCATTTTTGAACCTCAGGATTGTTCATGTCTTCAAGCCATCTGTATGAGTCTGTGATTTTGGTTCCAAAATAGTCATCTACAACAGGACGTTCAGGAGTCGTAGGGTATTTGTATTGGGCTTGTGAAGCTTGACTTGTAATAAAAACTAAAAGAGCGAAAGCGGTTTTTCTGATCATTATTTTTTAAATAAATTTATAATTATTGGTTTTTTGGTTTTGGTATAAAAGACGCTATTTTAAGAAAAATGTTACAATTTATTTAAGAGGTAATGTTAATTTATAAATCTTTGTTTCCAAAATTTCTGTATCATTATCCTCGCAAAGCAAAAACTCGATTTTATTATTTTCTTTTTTATAGAAAGTCAGACCTTCAAATTTATTGGTTGAGGTAATTTTTTGAGTGAAATCTATTTTCATGGTTTTTACGTCAATTCTTCCGATGAAACTTCCTAGAATTTCTCCGTCATCGTAAGTTGATTTTGTGTCTTCGGCAGTTGAGAGGAAATAGATTTTATCGTCGACCAAAACAGCATCGGTAAAACTGGAACGAACGCCTTTTATTTTTGGAAGTTTATAATTAACCGAAATCAGAGCAAATTCTTCTCCTAGATTTTTGGCGTGAATCGTAAAAATGGTGTTTTTGTTAGAAACGCCATTTCCGCGATTGAATAAATACCAGTTTTCACCATCAAAAATAGCACCTTCAAGATTGAAATCTTCTGGTTTAATTTCTCCAAAATTCTGCATTACGGCATACAAATCGACTAAATTGTTTTTCTGTAAAACAGTTTTTGATTTCAAATCGAATTCAATCATTTTGTTTCGGTTTTCGGTAGAACCAGAACCAAAAACATAAAGTGTATCATTATGATGTGTGATAGACTCAAAATCGGGTTTTAAGTTTTTTGGAATATTCTGTGTTGGATTATCAATCAAAGCATGCTGATTCAATTGCTGATTTTGCATATTGTACTCGTAAAGAAATCCGCTGTTGTCGCCAATTACATAAAGAGCATCATTATTGTAAAATAATCCCGATGCCGAACCGATTCCGATAATTTGAAATAATATTTCTAATGTGAATTTTTCCATGAATGTTGTTTTGAAAGCTTCTGCTATTTTATTTTTTTTGTTTTACTGATTTTGAGTTGTTAATTAACTCCATTGTTGTTTTATTTACTGCTTCACATATTTTTATTAAAGAGTTTGAAACAATACATTCTGCAACACTTATATAGACTAAATTATCGTCATCTGTCAAAATTTGATTATCCCAATCGGCTTGACTTGAACTGTTCATTCCATAGATTAAAGATACTGGAGTTCCTTCACTATAAAGTCTGACAGTTATTTCTATAGCTCTTTTAATGATTGCTTTTTCGATATCTTTTTGTTTCTCTGCATATTCAATTCTTGAAACACATTGGTATAGGGAACAGAATTTTACATTTTTCTTTTCAGGAATAAGACCTCTTGTTCCTTCAATTGACTTTAAATCCTTGTAACATTTCCCATATACTTTAATTAAGGCTTTTTCAGGATTTGAGTAATTTCCATCTTGACAATAAGACTTATTTAAGAAAAGTAAAAATACAATTAGAAATATCTTTTTCATTATGAATTTGAAATATTTGAATTGTTCTTTTGAAAATAAGTGCCTAGCCCTGATAGTAATGGAAATACTTTGAAAAGAAATTGCATTTTTTCCTGACATAAGAAAGCGACCAACGGAAGCTCTTGTTATGGCTTTGGAAAAAAGCTATTTATTGAAAAGTATTGCAATGGATAGCAGGAATATGCTTCGTAAAAGTAGTATATTTATGATATAAAATTTGAAAATATGAAATCAATAGACCCGAAAGATTTTAAAGTTGTAGATAAAATAAAGCTCAAAGAAATTCCAACTGTTTTAAATATTAAAGCCGATGACGATGAAAAAGAAGAAAAACTAGACAAGGTTCAAGCCAAATTGAGCGATTTGCAAGACGTAATGTATGCGCACAACAAATACAGCGTTTTGATTTGTCTTCAAGGAATGGATACTTCGGGTAAGGACAGTTTGATTCGGGAGGTTTTTAAAGAATTTAATCCGCGTGGAGTAGTGGTTCATAGTTTTAAAACTCCAACTTCAGCAGAACTGGAACATGATTATTTGTGGCGTCATTATATCGCGCTTCCAGAAAAAGGGAAATTTGCTATTTTTAATAGGACACATTACGAAAATGTTTTGGTTACGCGAGTACATCCTGAATATCTTTTGGCTGAAAACCTTCCGGATATTAATTCTGTTGATGATATTACGCCTGAATTTTGGGAAAATAGAATTGAGCAGATCAATAATTTTGAAAAGCATATTTGCCAAAACGGAACAATTGTAATGAAATTCTATTTGCACTTGAGCAAAGAAGAACAGCGCCAGCGTTTATTGCGCCGTTTGGAAGAAGAAAAACACAATTGGAAATTTTCTCCAGGTGATTTAAAAGAACGCGGCTATTGGGATGAATATATGAAGTATTATGAAGAAGCGATCAATAAGACATCAACACCTCATGCGCCATGGTATATTGTTCCTGCAGATGATAAAGAAATGTCACGCTATATTGTAGCCAAAATTATCTGGGAAGAAATGAAAAAACACACCGATATTAAAGAACCTGAATTGGACGAGAAAACGGCTATAAATATCGAGCTCTATAAAAAGGAACTTGGAGAGAAGTAATTGGGCAATTGAGATAATTAGTCAATTAGATAATTTTTTTGTAAACCCGACAGGTTTTTAAAACCTGTCGGGTTTATTTTTATGTCCGAAAATTTTTAAACTGCTTTTTTATATTCCATTGGTCAAAACAAAAACGCAGTTCGTCAAATTGATTTCAATAACACTTATGGTTTATGCTTCTTTGCTGTTTGTTTAAAAAATATAGAACTATTTTTGAAGTTAAATTTTCTCAGTAAATTATATATAGATGATTGCAATCAATAAAAATAGGCATTGGATATTTTTAGTCTTTTTTTGGAGTTTGTTAGGCATCACGATTTGGGCGCAGATGATCGAAGATTACGATTTTTTGACGGCTACGATTCAGGCTATTTTAGTTTTGATTTCTTCTGCCGTTTTAGCTCATATTTTAAGTGATGTTATACTGCCCAAAGCATTAAAACAAAATAAAATGAGCTCGTTTGCCGTACAAAGCGTTGTTGTTGTGCTGCTTTTGGCATTTTGTCTGTCATTGATTTATATTGTTTTTTCTGATTCGGTTATAAGAAGGAAAGCATATCCTGAAGAAACAGATGTAGATTCTCTTCATTTTTTATGGTCGCGATTTTACGGCAACATTCCGTCTGCGATTTTAATTTGCGGCACTGCTTGCGGACTTCGGTTTTATCAGGAACATAATGTTATCGAAAGAAATCATGCGCAATTGCAGCAGGTTCATTTAGAAGCTCAAATCAAGATTTTGCAAGATCAGATTAATCCGCATTTAATGTTTAATGTTTTGAACCATATTCATATTCTGATGCAGAGCAATGTAAAGTTAGCTTCAGATTTATTGGTTCAGTTTTCGGATATTTTGAGGTATCAATTGTATGAATGCAACAAAGAATATGTGCCTTTGCATCTTGAAATTAAATATTTAAAAGATTTAATTGCCGTTGAAGAAACTCGTTGGGGAAATGAATTGGAAGTAAAAAGCAAATGGAATATAGAAGACGGACAGCTTCAAATCGTACCGTTACTTTTGGTTCCTTTGATCGAAAATGCTTTTAAACATGTTTCCCGACTTCCAAATCAAAAAGGATATGTGCATTTGTCCTGCGAGCAAATAAATCATCAACTGAATTTTAAAATAGAAAACTCATATACAGAGCAATATAAAATACCTTCAAAAAATCAAGGATTAGGTTTAGAGAATGTGAAGAAAAGATTGGAAATACAATATCCTGAAAAGTACAAATTAGACATCCATAAAACCGATTCTGATTTTACAGTTGAAGTGGTTTTAGATTTAAAATAATTTTTTAGCCACAGATTATAAAGATTAAAAATGATTTTATTTTAGCCACTAATTGCACGAATTAGCACGAATTTTTAATCTTCAAAATCTTAACATATTGCTTTGTGCTCTTAGCATCCTTTTATAAAATTAAAACTTTGCGTAAAACCTTTGTGTTCTTTTCGTTAAAATTTTTAGCCACTCCCGATAGCTATCGGGATAAAAGATTATAAAGATTAAAAAGGATTTTATTTTAACCGCAAATTACGCAAATTAGCACAAATTTTAATCCGCAATGCTTTGTGATCTTTGCATCCTTTTAAAAAATTAAAACTTTGCGAACTTTGCGTAAAACCTTTGCGCTCTTTGCGGTTAAAGAAAAAATCTGCTAAATCTGCCCAATCTGCGAGAAACAAAAAAATACCAAACCAGAAACAAAAAAAACTATGAAAATGAAATGCCTCATAATAGACGATGAACCTATAGCAAGAAATGGAATAGCAGATTTTGTTTCTAAAATTGATTTTCTAGAAGTTGCCGGTACTTGCGCTTCGGCATTAGAAGCGACTTCGTACCTTCAGGAAAAGCAAATCGATTTGATGTTTCTGGATATCAATATGCCTTATCTTACGGGATTGGAGTTTCTGGAATCATTAGAGAACCCGCCCCTGGTGATTTTTACAACTGCTTATTCAGAACATGCTTTAGATGGATATCGTCTTCAGGTTGTAGATTATTTATTAAAACCTATTACTTTTCAGCGTTTTTATCAAGCTTCGTTAAAAGCAAAGCAATGGCATCAAATGCTGAATTCTCCAAAACAAAGCCAATTGGATCCTTTTTTATATGTGCGTCAGGAAGATGGATTTCAGAAAATTTCTTGGATAGATATTTTATATATCGAAGGAATGCAAAATTATGCAAAGCTTCATTTTAAAGATAAAGTGTTGATTATTCATCAGACGATGATTTCATTAGAAGAAACACTTCCCAAAGAAATTTTCTTTCGAATCCATAAATCATTTCTCGTAAATGTTACGCATATAGATTCTATTTCTGGCGGACGACTATTTATAAAAGGACAAGAACTACCCATTTCAAGAACACGCCGTGAGGAATTATTGAAAGAGGTAGTCTATAAAAACTTATTAAGCAGGTAGCTCTAGAATTTCCATTTCAGCGCTATTGCTCCATAAAATGTAGTGGTGAATCTTGGATCTGCAATATCTTTTTCCTTGAAAATTTCTTTAATTTTTCGGTTTGTTGTCGAAAAACTTCGAAGAAGAGTAGTTCCGCCAGTTGGTTCTAAAATCCAATGTTTTCCAAATTTCATCTGAGGTCGTAAGCCTGCAATTATTTGCTGATATCCAAGTAGTGTAGATTTATTTCCAATTTTGGTTTCAGCTGTCATTCCGCTTATTTCCGCTACTGCTTTTAAGTCAAAAGTATCAGACATTCGATAGCCAATTTCTACACCTTCCGGAAAAGCTACTTTAAAATGCAAAGCTCCTGTAGATTCCCAGTTAAAATAAATTCCAGGAAGAACCATTGGCACACCAAAACTATTAGTTAAAACCGGTCCAGCCCCCAAAGCCAGTTTAGGATTAAATTGTTTGATAAAAAGAATTCCACCTTGAAGCAGGACATCGTCTTTATTAATTTCGACCATGTCTGTATAAACCCCTACAGAAGCCATTATTAACAGCGACCAAGAAGAAGAAATAGAACGCAAATGCTTGACTCCAACTTGCGTATTGAGCAATTCATCTGGAAATCCGCTTTGAAATGCTACTGGAAGATCTTGAATGTTGTAGTTTCTGTTTTCCATTTTGGCATAACTGCTATTAAAAAACACCGACCAGAGTTTTGGATGATCATATTTATCCATTTTTAAAGATAGCGGAACTTCAAAAGCCAATTGCGCTCTTTTAAAATTGCTTTCGGCATTTGTTTTTGTGCTATCCATTGGTCGTACATATTTAGAAAAAGGAACGTAATCGACTTTGAATTCGCCTGAAATTCCCGATTGTGATCGTGCGGCAAGAGTAACAAGTAAAAAAATAAAAAGCTGCGATAAATAAAAGACTGTTTTGTTCATGATTTGATTAATTTTTCTGCGAATTACCGCGTTCTAAACCAATCCCAAAAAATCATTTGACTACCAGCACTTTTCTTTTGACCAATGGCATAAAATAAAAAACCCGACAGACTATTCAGACTATCGGGTTTTTACCAAAAACAAAATAATAAATTAAACCTATTTTTTAGAGTTGAAAACCATAAGCAACACGCAATGCTACTTGATTGGTTCTAAAATCATGATAATCTTCGTAACGAACACTTAAATCGATATATTTGTTGGCATAGCCAATTCCTGGAGCCCATAAAAATGTGGTTTGATTGTAACCATTAGTTACCGCAAAACCGGCACCCAGTTCTCCTAAAACATAAAATTGATCTTTTAAAACAAAAGCTTTAAAACCAGCTTTGGCCGGAATGAATCCAAGATCTTTTATGTCATTTCCAAGATCGTCTTTCCCCATAAATAAATTCGTAAAACCTGTTGTTAAGGTCAACGATGTTTTTTTGGAAAGATCATACTGTAAACGAACATCTCCCCCAAGAGACCAGTCGTAGTCATTGTCGGTTGGCAATCCCCCATTTAAGCCAAAACCTAATCTAAAACCTTGATCGTAATTTGTTGCTTCTGTTTCTTGAGCAAATGTGGTGTTGGCAAATAAAAATGTGAAAGCAGCTAGGCATAACATCTGTAATTTTTTCATGGCTTATATTTTTGAAATTTCTATGATGTAAAATTATAGGGAAGCCATTTGGAGTTTGTTATACAATTTTTAAAAATCGTTACATAATATTGAGTTCGTCTTATTTTTGTCTTAAAATAAGGATATATTTTTATTGATAGGATAGAATTCGAAGCTTCTGACTATCTTTGCGCACAAAATAGAATAGAAGTGAATTTTAAGCAGTACACCAAAGAGTTTTCGTATAATTTAAGACTGGCATATCCTGTTATTTTAGGAATGGTCGGACATACCTTAATTGGTATTGTCGATAATATAATGGTTGGTAAAATAGGAAGTACAGAACTAGCAGCGGTTTCGCTTGGAAATAGTATGATTTTTATCGCCATGTCTTTAGGGATTGGTTTCTCTACAGCCATTACGCCAATTGTTGCAGAAGGAGATGCAGAGAAAAACGACACCAAAATTCGTTCTGCTTTTCATCATGGATTATTTCTATGTACGATTTTAGGACTGGCGCTTTTTACCGTAATTATGTTTGCAAAACCCATTATGGAATTGCTGAAACAGCCTGCAGACGTAATTGTGCTGGCAAAACCATATTTAGGCTGGGTGGCTTTTTCTCTAATTCCGTTGGTAATGTACCAGGGCTATAAACAATTTGCAGACGGAATGTCATTGACCAAATATTCTATGTATGCTATGATAATGGCAAACGTGCTTCATGTCGGAATTAATTATGTTTTAATCTACGGAATTTGGTTTTTTCCAAAAATGGGAATTATCGGAGCCGCTTTAGGAACGGTGATTTCGAGAATATTTTTGGTAATGTTCATGCATATTATGCTTTCGCGAAGAGACGATTTAAAGCGCTTTTTTAAAGGTTTCAGTTTTAATGAAATAAAAAAGGCAACAATAGAAAAGATTATCAGCATCGGATTTCCTTCTGCAATGCAAATGCTTTTTGAAGTGGTTTTATTTACAGCCTCTATCTGGCTTTGCGGCAATATCGGAAAAACGAGTCAGGCGGCAAATCAGATTGCTTTGAGTTTGGCATCAATGACTTTTATGTTTGCCATGGGATTAAGCGTAACTTCGATGGTTCGTGTCAGCAATCAAAGAGGGCTAATGGACTATAAAAAACTAATTGTTGTAGCGCGTTCTATTTTCCTGCTTGCTATAATTTTAGAAACGATTTTTGCGATTTTCTTTATCGTTTTCCACGATTATCTGCCATATATTTTCTTGAATATGGAAAATACGGGACAGATTTTAGATAACGAAGAAGTGATAGGAATTGCCTCAAAACTGCTTTTAATTGCAGCAATTTTCCAGATTTCTGACGGAATTCAGGTTGTGGTTTTAGGAGCGCTCCGCGGTTTGCAGGATGTGAAAATTCCAATGTATATTACTTTTGTGGCCTATTGGGTTATTGGTTTTCCTATTTCGTATTATTTAGGAGAACACACCGAATTGAAGGCGCAGGGAGTTTGGGTCGGACTTTTGGCAGGTTTAACCGCAGCGGCAATTTGTTTGTATATTCGTTTTCATTACCTAACAAAGAGATTAGTTAAGAATTCAGACACAGAATAATTAAATTTGAATAAAAAATAGGCCGAAAATTATAAAGCTTAAAGTCTGGAGAAATCCTTTTAATCCTTATATCCCGATAGCTATCGGGAGTGGCTAAAAAAATAACCATTAAAAAATGAACACATATGGAATTACCTAAATTTTTACTTGGAGATAATACCGATTTTCCAGACGATATTTTTATCATTCACCTAGATTACCCAAGATTTATTATCAATTTGAAAGATGATGAGGTTGAGTTTTTAGAAGAACCAGAAGATCTTGACGAAGCTGAATTAAACGCCGAAATGGAAAGTTTGATTGAAAAAGCTAATGAGTTTTATGATAGAGAAATTAACCGTTACGAAGAGTAATTTGTTTTTCTAATCTCACGTTCTTATACTATTTTTAATGAAAAATTTACGTTTCTTAAAACCTATTTTCAGTTTTATATTAATCGGATTATTGATCACCACTTTAAGCCGAATCTTTTTATTTTTTCTTTTTAAAGAAAGAGTAGAGCAGACGCCAGATTTCTGGTATATTTTTCCAATCGGTCTTCGAATGGATTTGATATTGCTTTGTTATTTGTCGTTTCTTCCAGCATTGTTAATCACTTTTTTGCCGAATAAGGCGATAAAGTTTACCAATAAATTTCTGGTAGTTTATAGTTTTCTATTTCTGTTTTTAATTCTTTTTGTAGAATTGGCTTCGCCAGATTTTGTAAAACAATACGATACTCGTCCAAATAAGATTTTCTTAGATTATCTTATTTATCCAAAAGAAGTGGTTGGAATGCTTTTAAAAAGTTATTTAACTTCTATCATCGTGACATTCATAATTCTTGGAGTTGTAATTTATTTTGCTTTCAAAAAAGGAAAACAACTTTTCTACACTACAAGTACAGATTATAAATTCAAATTAATGGTGTTTCCATTAGTGGCTTTTTTATTGTTTTTTGGAGCACGTTCAAGTCTTACTTCAAAACGTCCTATAAATGCTAGTAACGCTGTTTTCTCAACAGATCAGTTAACAAATACTTTGGGATTAAATTCATTTTATACCGTTGCTTTTGCGGCGTATTCAATCAAAAATGAAGGAAATACGAAGATGTACGGTAAAATGGACGAAGCCGAAGCGATTGCCCGTGTAAAAAAATACATGATCGCTGGACCAAGTGATTTTACAGATAAGGATATCCCGTTTTTACACATACAGCAGCCAGATTCTGTTAAGAAAAAGCCATACAATTTGGTGATTTTTCTGCAAGAAAGTTTAGGTGCGGAATACGTTGGAATTTTAGGAGGAAAACCATTAACACCAGAATTTGATAAATTGTCTAAAGAAGGATTGTTGTTTACCAATTTATATTGCACAGGAACTAGAAGTGTACGCGGAATTGAAGCAGTTGTAACTGGATTTTTGCCTTCGCCATCAGAAAGTGTGGTAAAACTTGGAAACTCGCAGCAAGGATTTTTCACGCTGGCAGATGCTTTAAAACAGAAAGGTTATGATACAAGTTTCATTTATGGCGGAATGGCCAATTTTGATAATATGGCTTCGTTTTTCAACGGAAATGGGTTTACAGATATTGTAGACCAAACCGATTTTGATTCTGATGGAAATAAATATGCATTTAAAGGAACTTGGGGGTATTCTGATGAAGATTTGGTAACCAAAGCCAATCAGTATTTCAAATCAAAAGGAGACAAACCATTTTTCTCTTTAATGTTCTCAACTTCTAATCATGAACCTTTTGAATATCCAGCGGGAAGAATTAAGGCTTATGATAAAAAGCCTGCTACAGTAAACAATGCCATGAAATATGCCGATTTCTCAATTGGGAAATTCTTTGAAATGGCTAAAAAAGAAGATTACTTTAAAAACACGATTTTCATTGTAATTGCCGATCATAATACCAGAACTTACGGTAAAAATTTAGTCCCAATTAATAAATTCCACATTCCAGCATTTATCATGGGGCCAGGAGTTCCAAAAGGAACAGTTTATGACAGATTGGCAAGTCAGATTGATATTCCGCCGACATTGTTAAGCTATTTAGGACTTCCGTTTGAAACACCAATGGTAGGTAGAAACTTAAGCAAACTTGATCCAAAAGTACAGGGGAGATCTATTATGCAGTTTAATGATATTAATGCATTTAGAGTTGAAAATCAGGTTGTGATTATGCAGCCAAATTTGAAACCATTGCAGTTTGAAATCAAAAATGATACGACTTTAGTTCCTGTAAAGCTAAATGAAGATTTGGCAAAAGATGCTTTAGCGCACGTTATTACAGCAGGAAATTTATATAAAGAAAGCAAGTATAAGCTCAGAAGTAAATAGGTGCAAAGGCACAAAGCGACAAAGGTTCAAAGGTTTTACTTTGGACCTTTTTCTTTTTTAGTGAAATTGAAATACTTTATGGTTTTTCGGCTCCGCTCGAACTGACAAGTTTGTGTATAGAGATTGTTGAAGAATAAAAGGAGTAAAGCGACTTTTTTCTATTCTGAACCTTTGTCGTTTTGAGCCTTTGCACCTTTATTAAAATATAATTTTAATAAACTAGAAGCAGCGGCAAACGATGAAATCTCATTGTTTTGCACTGCTTTTTTGCTTTTTTCTAAAAGCGAAATGATATCAGGCTGATTATAGAAATTTTGTTTCAATTGTTCGTTGATGGTTTCCATCATCCAGAAGTGGTTTTGTTCGTTTCTTCTTTCGTCAAAAAATCCGCTTTCTTTGGTTAATTCGAAATAATCAGAAATCGTATTCCAAACTTCAGGAATGCCTTCTTTTGTCAGTGAACTGCAAGTCGTTACTTTTGGTTGCCAATTTGATTTTTTGGGAGGAAATAAATGCAAAGCCCGATTGAATTCTAGTTTCGCCTGATTGGCTTTTTTAATATTATCGCCGTCAGCTTTATTGATTACTATTGCATCTGCCATTTCCATAATACCACGTTTAATGCCTTGAAGTTCGTCGCCAGCGCCAGAAATCTTTAAAAGCAAAAAGAAATCGACCATGCTGTGAACAGCGGTTTCACTTTGGCCAACACCAACTGTTTCGATAATAATCGTATCAAAACCTGCAGCTTCACAAAGAATAATAGTTTCTCGAGTTTTTCGAGCCACACCGCCTAAAGTTTCACCTGAAGCACTTGGACGAATAAAAGCATTTTCATCTTTTACCAATTCTTCCATTCGGGTTTTATCGCCGAGAATACTTCCGTGAGAAAGCGAACTGCTTGGATCAACGGCTAAAACCGCAACTTTTTTTCCTAACTGTGTCAGATGTTTTCCAAAAGCTTCAATAAAAGTACTTTTTCCAACTCCGGGAACTCCCGTGATTCCAATTCGAATTGATTTATTGGCATGAGCTAAACAGCCTTGAATCACTTCGCCAGCTTTGTCAAAATGATCTGGATTGGTGCTTTCTATTAAAGTAATGGCACGGCTTAGAGAAGTTCGATTTCCTTCTAAAATGCCGTCGATTAATTCTTTAGAAGTTGGCTGCTGTCTGCGTTTGCTTTTAATTTGATTGATAGCCAAAACATTGGTAATTTCAGGAGGCGAAATTCCAGCTTTTTCAGATATGCTGCCAGTTTGTTTATTAGAATTTGACAAAACGCACTTTTTAGAAATGTAAAAGTACAGAAAACAAAAACAGTTTCAAAAGGATGGGTTGCCACTAATTACACGAATTTGCACTAATTAGTTTTTTTTCAATCTTGTCTTCCTTTGCGTAGTCGAAGAACACGCAGGTAGCTCGATAAAGATTGGTTAAACGCAAAAAGACCCGATAGGCTTTTAAAACCTGTCGGGTCTGATTTGTATTACGGAGTTATTTTGCGCCCTTCGACTTCGCTCAGGAGAAAAAAAACAATTAATAATTATTTAAGAATATCTGTATCGACAAGTCTTGCGTATTTACCCGTAATTATTCCTTTTTCGTCGATGGTAAAAAAAGTCGGGGTTCCTATTATGGCATAGGTTTGAAAGTTAGGCCCCGCAAAACCTTTGAAATCGCATAATTTTTCCTTCCATGGCAAAGTGTGATCGTGGCCTTCTGCGGCATCTTTGGTCATATCTGCGGCGACGCTTATAATTTCGTAGCCTTTGTTTTTTACGATTTCATAATTGCCCAATAACTGATGAATTTCGTTTTCACAGTTATTGCAGCCCGATTCGTAAAAGAATAATAACGTTTTTTTATTGATCGTTTTTTTTCCTGCCGCCGTCTGCAAAGCAGGCGCCGAAGCGCCAATTACAGGAGCACTAATCGCGTTTGTTAATTGCTTGCCGGGTTTTTCTAACCTTCCTGATTTTGCAGCATACTGGCTTATGGCACTTACCATATCATCTTTACCAGCTTTGGTAAATAATGCCACAGTTTTTTCTGTAAAAGCAGTGTAGATTTCATTGCTTTTTATGCGGGATAATATCTGTTTGGTATCTGCCAGCCAGGCTGTATCATCTTTAATAACGGCTTGTTGCAGCTGCATCCAGCCTTCAATAAGATTATTCCACTGGCCGCTGTTGTACAATACGGCCATATCAAGTTTGTCTTTTACAAAAAGGTTACTTTCTTTGGCTCTTTCTTCTTCTGACTGATTAATAGGGCTTCCTATTCCCAGTAAAACATCATAAATTTCTGCCAATCTTGCAGCATATAGTTTGCTTTGAGAGGTATTGCTTTTTAAAACGCTCAACTCTTGATTAAGGCTCTGCCTTTCTTTTTCAAGAGCATTATATAAAGGTTCTTCTTTTGTATAAATGTTAAGCCCATACTGCACCATACTTACTTTTTGGAAAAACTGATTCTGCTTTTTCTGCCTGCTGTTTAGAAATTCATTCTCCGGAGAACCTATATAATTGGTATTCTCAAAATTGGGCTGTTCTTCAAGACAGGAAATGGAGAAATTCTCCTTGTTTACAATAAAATCCATGCCGCCCCCGTCTGTAAGCACAAAATGCGAAATACCGGCATAGCCTTTTTTGGCATCAGGCACTACAAGTACTGCTTTTCCAGACGGGTCAAGCTTACCTGTAAGAATTGTGTCGTTTTTGTTTCCTCTCTCGAGTACATAAACATATTGTTTCCCTCCATAATGAGAAAAATTTACATTTATAGTTTGCGCCTGTACAGAAGTGATCACTCCGAAAACTGCAAGGGCTCTTAATAGTATTTTTTTCATATTTCCTTTTATTGATTCAAAAATTTTACAAAACACCGAAACGCCCTTCATTCTTGCTTGTGCGCAGGAAATGAAAAGCGTTGCAGTCTTTTTTGGTAATTTTATTGGTTAAACTTCTTATTAGGTAACAATATGCTTTTAGGGCTAAATTTATTTAGCCCTAAAAGCATTAATTGTTTTACAAGATTAAAAGCAATTTTTAAAATTATTATTTTTCACTATCAGGTATTGCTATACAACGAATCGCATCTGTGTCTATAGCTGCCCCATAACTACCTGCTACTAACGTAGAAGTATAACCTCCGTTATTATTATATAGCCCTGAAGCATACCAATTAATTACAGGTGTACTTGATAGATATCTAATAGGATTGTTTGATGTAGTTGAAACATAAGGCAACATTAAACTTGAACCCACCATAACTCCTCCATTTCCGACACTTTGAGAGCCTGTAAGACTTCTTACATTATTATCTACCATTCCTTGTAATTCACTTAAAGTTGGTACACGATAATTTGCAGGACAAGGATCCGTTGATGATTTTCTTCCGTTTTGATACCAATTTGTTGTATTTCCATTAAATGTATAAGTTAGTCCTTTTGTTGTCGGTATCGCTACTAAAGGGTTTGCGGTTTGTCGAACGGCTGTTGTAACACCTAAATTAAAGCAAGCAAAATTTCTCCATTCTGTAGCGCTTACCATTGCTCCACAGCAGTTGCAATCTCTTACTTGTATTGGCAGCATTGTTGTATAGTCTTTACCGTTTGATGCTGTATAAATTGCATATAATTTAAAAGTAAGCGCATTAGCTGCTGTTCTTCCTTTTGCTTTACCAGTAACGCCAGCGGCACTACTTAAGTCCTTTTTGAATGTTACTGTACAAGTAACATTTGACCTTATATTACTTGCAGGGTTGTCTCCAGTTATACCTTCAACAATTTGACCGCTAACGGTTTCTATATAAACAAAACGAACATTACTTATTGAAGTTCCTGTAGGAACAATTAGTGTATAGGTTTGTTTATTAGTCACATTAAAATCTGATTTGTTTCCAGCTCTTGACGCAAGAGTTCCACAATCTGTTGCTGCCCCATCTGTTTCTGCAACATCAAAACACTGCTTGCCTGAAAATAGCAATCCTCCAGGCCCTAAACTATCAATACTAGTTACAGTAATTGTAAATGATTGTGAAGTTACGGTTGTGCCAGAACAGCTATTCTTCACAACACAATAGAAATAGTATTTGCCTACTGCAGTTGGTTTGTACGAATAAGTGGCTAAAGTTGCACCATTGATAACTGTACCGCCTGTTGTACTTGTGGATGTATTTGAGTACCATTGATATGTAGTACCCACACTAGTGCCATTTGTTACAGCAACAGTTAAAGCAGCGGTCGCCCCCAGTAAAATATTTTGACTCACACTCGTCTGTTCTGCAACAACTGGCGTAGGACATGCATTATTTAAAGTAATAAAATGTTCTAAAGGAACTGACTTACCACAATCATTTTCTGCTGTTACAGTAACTTTTATTTTTAGTCCATCAGCTCCTGAAGCAGGAAGCTGTATTGCTACACTTTCGCCAGTACCAATGACGGTTGCATCATTATCAGCAGTCCACGTATATTTTTTTGGAGTAAATGTAGCCGAAACTTGTAACGTAACTGTTGCTCCAAAAGTAGCCGTTGCAGGATTAGCTTCCCACTTAACTGTAGGTATATTTGAAACTGTTGATGAAACGGTCATTAATGTCAGAACGCTGGTACAACCTGTACTATTTGTAACAGATGCACTATACTCACCACCTTCACGAACAGTAATGGTGGCAGATGTTTTATCATCCATTTTTTCACCATCTTTATACCATGCATAGGTATAACTGCCGTCAACAGCTGGCACTACAGTTAAATCTGTGCTTCCATTACAAAGTAATGTATTTCCTGTAATACTAGGCTGTGCAGGGGTATTGCCTGATACGATATTTTTATCTAACACATGCGATTCAGCAGGACATTTAGCACCGCTGTTGTCACTAGCAATCATACGAAGCGAAAGCTTGGTTTGAGATTTTGGTATTACAAAAGGATTTGTAGTAATAAGTTCACTGCCATTATACCAAGTGTAAGTAACAGAAGGATTTGGATTAGCAATACTTAAATCTAAACTACCATCTTCACAAAATGACGTAAAAGTATTTAATGCTTTTCCGTTTACCAATACATCTGCATCCGGAACGGTAATTTGTCCCGATCCTGTACTTTTGGTTATGATAAGAATATTAGATCTGTTAGAGTAACAGTTTTGGTCTTTTACTGCAGCAAACCATTCTCCAAGATTACTGTCTCCGCTTATTAAAATTTTTGCGCCAGACATTTTTTCTACTCCATTTTGAAACCATACTATTGTGCCACTGCTGTTTCCTGATGCCGAAAGTTCAATTTGATTTCCACCGCAAATTACGCCATTGTTTTCAGCAATAGCATTAAGAGTAACTGGTGTTATGGTGCCATTATTAGTAATATTGCGCTCATTTGCCACATTAGTATTACAGCCTACAGCACCCATAGAAATATTGTATTTTCCTGCTTGAGTCGCAATATAATAATTAACGCCTCGAGCTACCTCAATGCCATTACGGGTCCAGATTAATTTGTCAAGATTTGCTGTATTTGCCGGAACAGATAAATACACTGAACCTCCAGCACATAAAGATGTTCCCGATGCTGTCACTATTGGCACTGCATACGGCATAGAACCGCAGTCTACGCCATTTTGAGAGAATAAAAACTCTTTATACAAACTCGTACAGGTGCTTGTAACACGCACCAAAACAGTATGTATGTTTACAGTCTCATTCTGATAAAAGTTAATTTTGAAGTTTCCGTTAACATTATCCACATCCGTTAATGCTGCATAATCACCGCCGGCGACAATAGCAATTGAAAATGGCCCGTTCGGACAGTCGGGATCGGTAATCGTAAACGTGTCAGTGCATCCAGTGCCATCAGCCGGTACATTTATGCAGGGCTGCGGGCTGATTGTAGTCTGCGATGTTCCTTCACACAGACTCACCCAGCGCGTTGCGTTCCAATACTCCACACATTTAGTGTCGCTATTATAAATGGTTAGGCCTTCGCCTTTAGCATTGCCTTGTACCGCAAATGCATTACGCTGTGCAGTTGTCATCTGAGGCAGTCTAAGTCCGCCTTTGTTAAGCAGTTCGAGCACTGAGAAAGGTTCGGGAGCTTTTTTTCCCCCTATGGTCATCTGGGCTTGAGTATTTACAGAAAAAAATAGGGCCAGAAGGAGAAGCCACATACAAAATAGATTTTTCTTCATTATATAATGTGTTAAGTTGTTTTAAAATTTGAAACTGTTTATTAGCATAAATTGCAAGTCATCGAGCAATAGCATATAAACATATTTTATATGAATATTATCTTTATTTGACTTGCACTTTAATCTCTAGAAAGCAGATGCTAAAGAGAGGAAACTACATACCACTTATTTCCATCAGATTGCAAAGTGATTTTAAGAGTACCACCTGTAGATGAATAATATGGAGCGGCAATTTCATTTACGCTATAGGTATCTGAATAGAATACAGGAACATTAAATTTAACAGTAACTTCAGTACCCGAAGAGTTTAAGACATTTGTCTGATTAATCAATAAAGTTCTGTCTTTACTGGCCGAAGCATCTGGAAGCGTAATGGTAATATCGCCAGAAAGCTGCGAAGCAATAATGGTATAATCTGTATCTGTTACAGTGTAATTGGTGTTGATAATCTTAACATCTTTTACATTGGCTATAGATGAGCTGCTTATTTTTTTTAGAACTCCATTGGCATCTGTAACTATTATATTGTCTGTAGTAGCACCTTGTTCTAATCCTGTAACTGCTAATGTATTGACTGATGAAGTTGCCAGAGTAGTTGATCTAATTAAAGCACCGCCGAGTTGAACATTTCCGGCATTAGCAGATAAACCGTTATCTGCAGTGTTTAAAGAATTAGGGTTAATTTGTACTTTTTTACCGTTAATAGTAACAACAGTTTCCGTTTGTGCTATGACAAATCCGCTTTGGATTAGTAAAAGTATACATACAAGCTTTTTCATTTTTAATTGGTTTTTAGTAATTATTTGAATCTTTATTTATAAATTTTAAGCGATTTATAAATTGGGATAAAATTAACTGTAAAAATTATAGTAGTTTACCTGTTAAAATTTTTGTAATAACAGAATAAGACAAATTAATGGAAGGGAGGTTTTTTTTCTGCACTAAATAACACTGCTGATTTTTAATTCTATCTCAAACTTTGATAAGATTTATAATCATTTACGATCTTCATTATAAAATAAAAAAACCGCAGACTCTGTGATTTGTTTAAGAATCATTTTATCTGCGGCAAAAATTCCAATTAGAGATGGAAAAATTTTAATAATGTGCTATACTAAAATAGCCTTCAAACATAACTTATCTTCAGGACTATATTATTTTAATTTTTGTATTGTTATTTGCAATTACATCTGTTTTTGCTATTAGCAGTACAAATATATGTATTACTATGTAATAAAACTTACAAAGACCTCAAAATTAAGTAAGTTTTTTTTTTATTAAAAAACACTACCTTGTAAAGTCTTAAATAGTTGCATTTATCAAATGGAAACCTAAAATTATCACAAAACCTAAAATTTTACTCAGGATTGTGTGTACAGATACCTTGTTTTGACGCAAAGAGACCCAACAGTTTTTTAAAATCTGTCGGGTCTGAGTAGTATTGTGGAATTACTTTGTGTGTTCTTCGACTTCGCTCAGGAAGACATAAAGAACTCAAAAAAATGGCGAAAATTCATATAATTACTTCGCCTGTTGCTATCGCTCGGGTCACGGTAAAGAACTTAGTACCTCAGTCCCGATTGCTATCGAGATAGTACCTTAGCGTCTTTTAAGAAAATTAATATCCGGCAGTAAACCTAACTTGATGGTGTTTTGGATTTTCTACTTCATCAGCAATAACAACCGCTAAATCTTCTACAGATAAAATACTTCTTTGCTCGTCATTGAAAACAGGATTTTCTAAACCTAAACGGTATTTTCCTGTTCTTCCCGTTTTAGTTCCAGCGTGCATTTCGAAAGCAGGGCTAAAGAATGCCCAGTCCAAATCTTTTTCTTCTTTGATGATATTTAAATAATGTCTCGCAGCATTGGCACCTGGGAAAATCTCTTTTGGAAAATCTGGAGTATCAACCGCTTGTAAATCTGGCGCAACATATAAACTTCCAGCTCCGCCAATAGTGATAAAACGTTTAACACCCGATTTTTTAACCGCTTCTTGAATCGCTTTAGAACCTGCTAGAAAATCATCGTAAATATTTGGGTTTGTCCAACCTGGGTTATAAGCATTGACAACTGCATCGTGACCTTTTAAGATTTCTGCCAAAGCATTAACATTAAAAATATCTGCAGCAACCCAAGTTGCGTTTGCTGTGTCTTTTGGAGTTCTTGCAATTGCAGTAATTTCATGTTTTCTGTCTGCTAATTCATTTAAAATTGATGAGCCAACAAATCCTGTAGCTCCGATAAGTGCGATTTTCATAATATATAAATTTATTTAGTAATAAAAAATGTTACAGTTTAGGGTAAAAAAATAGTTTTAAAACTGATTCGAAAAATCTTCCAATGAAATTCCCTCCAGCTGTTTGCTGACGTTTTGATTCATTTCGCTGTACAAAGCTTCCAAATGCTGATTGATGTTTTTTCCAACAGGACAATCAGGATTAGGCTGATTCTTTGCAAAACCTAAACCAATCGTTTCAAAGGTCATTTCGAATATTTGTTTTAAAGTCAGTTCAGCAGCGTTTACTGCCAATTTTGTACCGCCATTTTTTCCTTCTTTACTTTCTACAATATGATGCGCTTTTAAGTTGGCAATTTCTTTTCGAACCAAAACAGGATTTAGATTAATACTTCCCGCAATATACTCCGATGACAAATAATCATTTGGGAATTTATGAAGCAAAGTAAGAATGTGAATCGTTATGGCAAATTTACCTGAAATCATACTGTAATAAAATATGTTACAAATTTACATCTTTTTGTAATGCAAAAAAACAATTTTAACTTAAAGTTAATTAAAGAAATTAGAAACATAAAATAAAAGTAAAGGAAAATGCAAATCATTAATTATGAATGACGTACAATTTCCTTAATTGACTATTTTGATTTTTGATTGATTCCATAGAGAAGAAAAATATACCCACGCTATAAAAAGAAGTTGCATTGGTATTCTAATCCATAAGTACGATAAACCTTTGCCGGTATAATCGGCAGTTTGTAAATTGATATTATGGCTTGCGGCATAAATGTTAGCGGGTAGGAGTAAGATAAAGAATAAAATCAGCAGTTTTCCTGTAAGGATTTTAGTTTTCGGCAGCAGTAATCCAATTGCAGCAATTAATTCTATAATGCCAGTAACAAATACAATAGCATTTGCCCAAGGCAAAAAAGAGATCATCATCGCCATTCCTTTAGCAAAAACAAAATGCCCAACAGCAGTAAATGTCAGCATAGCCGCCATGGCTACTCTTCCAGCAAATGCTAATTCAAACCGCTTAGTTGTAAGCCAAATAATAAGCAGTACGGTGATAAAAATTCCAAAAAGCACGATTATGGTTTCCATATCTTTTGTTTTATTGTACAAAGTTGCACAGTAAAGAAACCTAAAACAATGAACCTGGGTTAATAAATGCGTTTTCTGATTCGGCTTAAAGCTTGTGGAGTAATGCCAATGTAAGAGGCAAGATATTTTTGAGGAATTTTTTGTATTAAGTGAGGCTGCTCGGTGAATAAGTTAAGATAACGCTGTTCTGCAGAATCGTTTAGCAAAGACAGTTCTCTCTTTGATTTTTTAATAAATAAATCTTCGCTTGCTAATCGGCCAATGGTATTGCCAACTTTAGTTTCGGCATAAATGTCCTGAAGATCATTATAAGAAACGCGCCAAAGAATGGTGTCAGAAAGTGCTTCGATAGTATAGTTTACCGGTAATCTGGTAATAAATGAATCGTAGCCGCTTGTAAATTCGCCATCAAATACAAAAGTAAAGGTTAGGTCTTTATTCTCAGAAGGAATATAATATCTAAGAATTCCTTTTTCTATAAAAGAAAGATAATTTTCTATATGACCCGTTTGAAGTATTGCCGTTTTCTTTGGAAATTCCTGACGAATGAGTTTTGACGAAAAGATGTTCCAGTCTTCATCAGAAAGTTTGGCCATTAGTTCAAGATTATTCCTTATTTGCTGCATAGGTTTTAGAATTACATATTAAAAGTAACAAAAAACTCAAAGAGAGGAGATAATTTGTTCAATCCATCAAGTTATATTTTCCTATTTTTGTGCTGAAGTCATGATATGAACAACTTTATACTAATATTTCTCTTTCTTTCGCTGGGCTTAGTTCTACAGCATGTAAAACAGTTTCCTACTCACATCTATAAGACGCTCAATAAAATTGTTATTTATTTCTGTCTTCCTGCGATTACTTTATATCATATTCCTAAAATAAAATGGAGCAGCGAATTGCTGTTTCCAATAGGAGCAGGGTGGATTACTTATATTCTGGCTTTTATTTTTTTTCATTTTTTAGGAAGAAGAAATGGCTGGTCTAATAAATTGATTGGCTGTTTGATTTTGACGGCAGGATTAAGCAACAGTTCTTTTCTTGGTTATCCCATTATTGAAGCTCTGTTTGGAAAGAAAGGTTTAGAAACAGCTGTGTTGGTAGATCAGCCTGGAACTTTTGTAGTAGTTTCGACACTTGGCGTTTTTACTGCCGCTTTTTATTCTAAAGGAAGTCCAAATGCATTAGGGATTTTCAAAAAAATCATCACGTTTCCGCCATTTCTGATGTTTGTTTTGGCATGTCTAATGAATGTTTTCGATTATAATTTAAATGAAAATATCCAATCTGTATTATTGAAAATAGGAAGTTTAGTAACCCCTTTAGCTTTGCTTTCTGTTGGTTTGCAATTGACTTTTGATCGAAAAAGCCAGCATTGGAAATTTTTACGACTTGGACTTTTCTTTAAACTGCTTTTGATTCCTTTTGTAATTTTTGTGCTGTATGTTTTTATTTTTAACCAGCATTCTGAAGTTATAAAAATTACGATAATGGAAACGGCTATGGCGCCCATGATAACGGGTGCAATCCTTGCTTCGACTTACGGATTAAAACCAAAATTAAGCAGTATGATGATTGGTTTCGGAATTCCAATTTCTTTTGTCACGCTTGCGATTTGGTACTTTGTGGTGGGTTTTATATAATCTTTAATCGTTGGTTATATTTTTTTAAACACATAGAGACATAGCTTTTTCTTTGTCTAAAAGAGAAGATTAAAAGAAACTAGTTTCTAACACATAGTCTATGTTTATTAATGCAAGTGAAACGCCTTTTTTAGAATTACAAAAGCTATGTTTCTATGTGTTATAATTGCGCTCGAAACGAGTTTAAAATACTAACTAGATAGAGAATGTAGAATTTTAACTTTTTTTTACCTTTTGAATGTTTTCTAAATGTATTTTTTAGTTAATTTTAGATGAACTAAAAAAATGAAATTATGTCAACATTAAGATTAGGCGATATAGCTCCCGATTTTCAAGCAGAAACCACACAAGGACCAGTTAATTTTCACGAATGGCTAGGAGATTCGTGGGGTGTTTTGTTTTCGCATCCGGCAGATTTTACGCCAGTTTGTACTACTGAATTGGGAACTGTGGCGAACTATGTGCCAGAATTCAAGAAAAGAAATACTAAAGTTATTGCTCTGAGTGTAGACGGTTTAGACTCACACAAAGAGTGGATTAAAGATATTAACGAAACTCAAAATACAGAAGTAAATTTCCCGATTATTGCAGATGAGGATAAAAAAGTGGCAAATCTATACGATATGCTTCATCCAAATGCAAGCGATAAATTTACGGTACGTTCTGTTTTTGTTATCGGACCAGATAAAAAAATCAAATTAACGCTGACTTATCCAGCTTCAACAGGAAGAAATTTTGATGAATTGCTTCGTGTAATTGACAGTTTGCAATTAACAGCAAACTATAGTGTTGCAACCCCTGCAAACTGGAAAGATGGAGAAGATGTGGTAATTGCACCTGCAATTCCAGACAGCGATATTCCTGCAAAATTCCCAAAAGGACATACACCAATAAAACCTTATTTGAGATTGACTCCGCAGCCGAATAAGTAACTTTAAGGGACAAAGGTTCAAAGGGACAGAGGGACAAAGTTTAAAGGCTGGGATTTTTCCATTTGGAAAAATCCCAGCCTTTTTATTTTCTACGAGATCTTTGAACCTCTGTCCCTTTGAATCTTTGCACCTTCAAAAGCCATCAAAGCATTCATTTTTTTCTTGTCTCCTACAACCCAGAGAATATCATTTTTCTCTAGGATCAAACTAGATTCTGGGTTTAGGATACGGTTTCCATTTCTTTCAATTCCTACAACCATTCCGTCTGTTTTGGCTCTGAATTGGCCAATGCTTTTTTGGATAAATTCATCTTGAGAAACTTCAAGCTGGCGTAAAACAATATCGGTTTCTTCTACTTTTGTAGGCGGTTCTGTTTCGTTTTGAGTTAAGAATTTTGTGAATTCTGCAATTTGTGCATCAGTTCCGATTACGCAAATTTCGTCGCCTGGAAATAAGCGTTCGGTTTTGGTCGGAATCGGAATGGTAACTTCTCCTCGTTTAATGTAGGCAATATTTATTCCGAGTTGTTCGCGAATTCGGAGTTCTTGTAAAGTTTGTCCAACTAAATTAGATTCTTTTTTAATTTCAAAGAAAGACATGTGTCCGTCCCAGGGCATTAAATTGGCATATCTTCTGTCGATCTTTTTGTTTTCACGATCGTTGAGGTTTTTCAAAAAGTGATTTTCGATTTTATGATACTGCTCGTTTAGTTTTTTAGGGAAAATTTGATAAGCTCCAATTGCAATAATCAGCGCTATAAATGCCACTAAAGGAGAGAAGAAAATATTTAATAAGAATCCGACAAAGAATAGACCGAGACTCATTCTTATCAAGATCAGCATTAAAAGTGCACCACGGTATTTACGTTCTTCCCAAAGAGCTTCAACTTCATCTACTTTAACTCGGCGAAGTGAAAGCGCCCATAAAAATGGTGCAATTACAACCAATGTTAGCAAGGCAGCCAAAGTATTTCCGAATCTTGTATCGGCAACCAAAGGCGCTACAAATTTAGATGACAATAATATAATAGCCGTAATAATAATAGTATGAAGAATTATTTGTGTAATCGAAGAACGAAGAACAATCTGCCAAGTGCTGACAGACTTAATTGCTTGCGCATTCACACTATAACGGTTAATGTTTTTAACCCATCTTTTTGGCATTTTAGCCTCTAAATATAAAGCAAAGCTCTCCGAATATTTAATTAAAAAAGGAGTAGTAAAGGTGGTAATTGCAGATACAGCCACAATAATTGGGTATAAGAAATCGCTTGTAACTTTTAAAGACATTCCGAGAGTGGCAATAATAAACGAGAACTCCCCAATTTGCGCCAAACTCATTCCTGTTTGTACCGATTGTTTTAAAGGCTGGCCAGAAATTAATGCTCCAATAGAGGAACTAAAGGCTTTTCCGAATATGGTCAATAAAGTAATTATAGCCACCGGAAGTGCATAATTAATTAAAGTAACCGGATTGATTAACATTCCCACCGATACAAAGAAAACGGCACCAAAAAAATCTTTTACAGGCTGTATTAAATGTTCGATTTTTTCTGCCATCGTAGTTTCAGCAATAATAGATCCCATGATGAAAGCGCCTAATGCCGGAGAAAAACCAACATTTGAAGCAAAAATTACCATCATTAAACATAAGGCTAAGGAGATAATCAATAGCATTTCGTCGGTTAAGAGGTGTTTTGCTTTTTTGAAAATAGTCGGAATGATAAAGATTCCTCCTAAGAACCAAATGATTAAAAAGAAAACTAGTTTTAAAACAGATTGGAGTAGTGCAGTTCCCGAAACTTGATCGCTAACAGCAATGGTGGATAGTAAAACCAGCATTAAAATGGCAACAATATCTTCTACGATTAAAGCTCCAAAAACAATTCCAACAAACTTTTTTCCTTTTACACCCAGTTCATCAAAAGCTCTAATTATAATCGTTGTGGACGAAATAGAAAGTGTTGCACCCAAGAATATACTGTCCATTTTTCCCCAGCCCATCCATTGTCCGACTGCATAACCAATTACGGTCATAAACAAGATCTGGGTTATGGCGGTGACAGACGAAGTTCCTCCAACCTTCATTAGTTTTTTAAAGCTGAATTCGAGTCCTAAACTAAAAAGTAAAAATATAACCCCAATTTCTGCCCAAACTTCAACACTTTTCATGTCGGTGATAGATGGGAAAAAATCAAAATGGTTTCCGGCCAAAAATCCTGCGATCAGGTAACCCAAAACCAAAGGTTGTTTTAATCTTTTAAATAATAGAACGGCAATTCCGGCAGTCATTAGGATTAATCCTAAATCACTAATTAAAGGTTGTAAGTGGTGTGTGGTTTCTGCAGCGGCATTTAATGCAATCATATAAAAATGTGGTATTTTTTAGCGGCTGATCCAGCTTTTTGTTTCAAATGAAATTCATTAGCTCCAATTAAAATAAAAGGAGTGTAATCTGGATTTGCCTCTGGATTTAATAAAAAAAAGCTATCTCGATAAAGATAGCTTTTTTTGGTAAAATATTTGGTATTTTTCTTAGATTCCTGTGTAATTGCTAGGAGTTATAGCCAATAATTCTGCTCTAACTGAATCTGAAACTTCCAAGGTTGCAATGAAATTGTGAATTGCGTTTTTGTCGATTGCTTCATTTGTTCTAGTTAAACCCTTTAAAGCTTCGTACGGATTTGGATATGCTTCGCGACGTAAAATAGTTTGGATCGCTTCAGCAACTACTGCCCAGTTTTTCTCTAAATCTTCAGCAAATTTACTTTCGTTTAAAAGCAATTTGTTCAAGCCTTTTAAAGTTGCTTCAAAAGCAATAATAGTATGTCCGAAAGGAACACCAACATTGCGCAAAACAGTACTGTCTGTTAAATCACGCTGTAATCTTGAAACTGGTAATTTTGCCGCTAAATGCTCGAAAATAGCATTCGCAATTCCTAAGTTTCCTTCAGAATTTTCAAAATCAATTGGGTTTACTTTGTGCGGCATTGCAGAAGAACCAATTTCTCCAGCTTTGATTTTTTGTTTGAAATAATCCATCGAAACATACGTCCAGATATCACGATCTAAATCGATGATAATGGTGTTGATTCTTTTTAAAGCATCAAAGAAAGCAGCGAAATGATCGTAGTGTTCAATTTGAGTGGTTGGGAAAGAATGTTTTAAACCAAGATCTGTTTCAACAAATTTGTTTCCGAATTGTTTCCAGTCAATTTGTGGGTATGCTACGTGGTGCGCATTAAAGTTTCCTGTTGCTCCTCCAAATTTAGCTGCAAACGGAATATTGAACAACAAACGCATTTGCTCTTCTAAACGCTCTACGAAAACCAAAATTTCTTTTCCTAAACGAGTAGGAGAAGCTGGCTGTCCGTGCGTGCGAGCTAACATTGGAATATCTTTCCATTCAACACTTAATTCTTTTAATTTTGCAATTACAGCAATTAAAGTCGGCATATAAACTTGCTCAAACGCTTCTTTTGTAGAAAGCGGAATGGCAGTGTTATTAATATCTTGAGACGTTAATCCGAAGTGAATGAACTCTTTGTATTGAGATAAACCTAATTTCTCAAAAGCATCTTTTATAAAGTATTCAACCGCTTTTACGTCGTGGTTGGTTACTTTTTCTGTTTCTTTAATCCAAAGTGCATCTTCAGTTGAGAAGTTTTTGTAGATGTTTCTCAAGCTTTCAAACAAACTAGAATCAATACCTTGTAGTTGAGGCAATGGAATTTGGCATAAAGCAATGAAGTATTCCACTTCAACCAAAACGCGGTATTTTATTAAAGCTTCTTCAGAGAAGAAAGGTGCTAAATTTTGAGTTTTATTTCTATATCTTCCGTCAATTGGCGATATAGCATTCAATTCGTTTAGAGTAGTCATTGTTATGTTGTTTTTCGAAAGGTGCAAATATAAATAGAATTTGCGGATTAAAAGTTATTCTAAAGTCAATTGAAGGCATTTTAAAAGGTAAAAAAGAATACAAAACACAAATTTCACAAATTGACACGGATTTTTTTGCTACTTGATAGATAATACAAAAGATTCGTGTCAATTTGTGAAATTTGTGTTCAATAAATGATGTGCTTAAATCGATTTTAGTTTTTCTCTCAAATCGGCAACCCCTTCAGAAGCAAATTTGGCAATGGTTTCAACTTTATTGCGAAGGTTCGGAATTGAAATAGGTTTTGGATCTATATAAAAAACAGGAGTTGTGCTTGGAGTATAAGAAATTAATCCAGCAGCAGGATAAACTTGTAATGAAGTGCCAATAACAGCAAAATAATCTGCAGTTTCGGTAATGTCAATGGCTTCCTCGAGTGCAGGAACTTCTTCGCCAAACCAAACAATATGTGGGCGCAATTGATGTCCGTTTGCATCAAAATCTCCAGTAAGCAAATCTTCTGTCCAATCTAAAATCAGGTTTTTATTTTGAGTGCTTCGTACTTTTAGCAATTCGCCATGCAAATGCAAAACGTTTGTGCTTCCTGCGCGTTCATGAAGATCGTCAACGTTTTGAGTGATAATCTGCACGTCGAAGTCTTTCTCCAATTCAGCCAAAATAATATGACCCAAATTCGGATTTACTTCTTTTAACTGTTGGCGTCTTTTATTGTAAAAATCTAGAACCAATTCCTGATTTTTATGCCAGCCTTCTGGAGTGGCAACTTCCATAACATCATGTCCTTCCCATAAACCATCGCTATCGCGAAAAGTCTTAATGCCGCTTTCGGCACTGATTCCTGCTCCTGTTAAAACAACAAGTTTCTTTTTCATTCTTAGTTTTTTAAAAGATAAAAATAGTGATTTCTTTATTCAAATGTTTAGTAAATAGTAAGGAGAGACTGCAATTTTTTGGATAAAATAATGGGGGTTTATACGCTTTGTCTCTCTTTCTGAATTGTTTAATTTTAATGTTCTGTTTGGTAAAAGTGATTCAGTATGATTTTAATTCAGTTTACAGGGCTGTCAGGTTCAGGAAAAACCACACTGGCGGAAAATGTCCGGCATCTGCTGCTTCAAAACAATTACGAAGCAGAAATAGTAGATGGCGATGTTTACAGGCAGACAATCTGTAAAGATTTGGGATTTTCTAAAGAAGATCGCTGCGAAAATGTAAGACGTCTTTTTAACGTTGGTAGAAGTTTGATCAAGGAAAATAAAATCGTTTTGATGTCAGTTATAAATCCTTATGAAAATGTTAGAAATGAATTAAGAACTTTTGAATTTGTAAAAACAGTATTTCTAGATTGTTCTATTGCTAATTTGATTGAAAGAGATCCAAAAGGGTTGTACAAAAGAGCATTATTGCCAGACCATGATCAAAATAAAATTAGAAGTTTTACGGGGATAAGTGATGTTTTTGAAATTCCAGAAAAAGCAGATTTGGTCTTAAAAACAGATTCTGAAACGGTTTCTGCCTCTGCCCATAAACTGTACAATTTTATAATTAGCAATTTAAATTTTTAAGGCTTATGAATCCTTCTTCTTGTCAGCTTCCCATTTCTTTTTCGATAGAAAAACTTCAAAATGATTTAGTGACTTGCGAGACCAATTTATGGACACCGCATTTTAATATCAATCGTTACGAAGGGAAATGGACAAGTGTTTCTTTGCGATCGCAATCTGGTTTGGAAACCGATATACTTTCTTTTGCAGATAAAGAATATAAAAATACGCCTTTGCTTGACAGCTGTCCGTATTTTAAAGAAATAATGGATTGGTTTGAATGCGAAAAAGAAGCAGTGAGATTATTAAGGCTCGGTCCTGATAGCGAGATCAAAGAGCATTGTGATAATGATACCTCTTATGAAGATGGTTTTTTTAGGATTCATGTTCCTATAATTACCAATTCTGAAGTTTATTTTTATGTAGATAAAAAACTAGTTCCAATGAAAATGGGAGAGTGCTGGTATGCTAATTTTCAATTGCCGCATAGTGTTCAAAATAAAAGTTCGGAACCTAGGATTCACTTAACATTGGATTGCATAAGAAATGACTGGTCTGATGAATTGTTTTCTAAAATGGGTTTTGATGTGAATTTTGTGCCCAAGAAACAATATTCAGATGACGTAAAACAGCAGATTATTGATGAGCTTTCAAGAAATCCATCTGAAACTAATGCTAAGATTATTGCCGAGCTTCAATCACAAATGAATTTATAAAAAATGGAAAATCTAAAAGATTGTATTGCAAATTGGATTCCGATTAAATTGATTGAAAGAGAGAATGAAGTTTATTTTGAATGGATTTATTTCGCGGATATTCCTTTTGCAGATCCTTTTTTTGAAGAAACAATTGTGAAATGTAAAAGTCACAGCTATAATTCAAAGCCGTTTAAATTAATTAGTACAGCAGAAAATCTGATTGATTGGTCTAAAGAACTTGATTTTGTTGAATTGAAAGGATTGGTTTTTCATGTATCAAGATGTGGATCGACTATGTTGAGTCAGTCTCTGGCGACTTCAGCTGAAAATGTTATGGTTTCTGAGGCTCCTATTATTGACGAGATTTTAAGAAGTGATTTTTTTGATGAAGATACCAGAACGGTTTTGCTCGAATCGGTTATTAGATTGCTTGGGCAAAAGAGATTTGGAGAACAAAAGAATCTTATTGTAAAATTGGATGCGTGGAGTATTTTTAAGGCTTCTTATCTTAGGTCGATTTTTCCTGAAATTCCTTTTGCTTTATTGTATCGAAATCCAGGAGAGGTTCTAAGATCGCATCAGAAAATGGCAGGAATGCATATGGTGCCTAATTTAATTCCGCCTAGTGTTTTTGGAATTACTTTTAAAGAAATTCAAGAGACAAGTTTTCAGCAATATCAAGCTTTGGTTTTAGAAAGATATTTTCAAGGTTTTCTAGATTTTTATGAAATTGATCGCAATGTAATTATGCTTAATTATAATGATGGAATGAAAAATGTTATAGAACGATTTATATCTTTTATTGATGTCGATTTTTCTGAAAACGAAATAAATCTAATGTTGGAACGACTTAAAAAACATTCTAAAAATGAAAATGCTGCTTTCGTTGGAGATTCATATAAAGATGATGTTTTGTCTGTTAATTTGGATGAAGTTAATGTACTTCACGAAAAGCTTAATGCCAATTTCATTGAAGATTTAGCGCGTTGAAAATTTAGTTGGATTCTTCTTTCTCTATTATTTATGTATTTTTGCGCCAAACTTAAATAAAATGATTGATTTAGATTATCTCGCATTCTTAGAAAACATATTAACTGATAATAGAAAAGCTAATTTTTTAAAAGTACTAGAAAATAGAACAAAACATTTTACAGTTGCAGTAGAAGATGTTTATCAGATGCACAATACAAGCGCGGTAATGCGAAGCTGCGAAGTTTTTGGAATTCAGGAATTAAATGTAATTGAGCAGCGTTTTGGAAAAAGAATCGATAAAGAAATTGCTTTAGGTGCGCAAAAATGGGTTGATATCAATCGATTTGATTCGGTTTCAGGATGTCTTTCTGATTTAAAAAGTAAAGGATATCAAATTATTGCGACAACTCCGCACGAAAAAGACTGTATGTTGGAAGATTTCGATATTACAAAACCAAGCGCCTTATTTTTCGGAACAGAAAAAGAAGGTTTGTCACAAGAAATTATGGACAATGCCGATGGTTTCTTAAAAATACCAATGGTTGGTTTCACAGAAAGTTTAAATATTTCTGTTTCTGCAGCAATTATCATTCAAAGCTTAACGAATAGACTTAGAAGATCTGATATCGATTGGAAATTGTCTGAAGAAGAAATTTTAGTTAAACGTTTGCTATGGGCGAAAAACTCTATAAAAGATATAAAGCGAATTGAAGAGCGTTATTATCAAGATAACCCAAGATAAATTTTTTTAAGATTCTAAGATGCTAAGATTCTAAGGTTCTAAGAAAAAAACTTAGTATCTCAGAATCTTAGCATCTTAAAATTTACTTTTTCAGGAAAAGAATAAAACCTAAAATACTTACAATTAAAATTGAAAGCGCGACCAAAACAGTCGCTAAATCCCGAATATTTTTCCCAGCCCAATCCATAAATAAAAATTTGTGAAGAATAGCAAAAGAATAACCTTCAACTCGATCTGAATTATTGACAACCGCAGCCAACCTTGATGTTGAAGTTTCGATAAAATAAGTTGTTTTTTCTGGCGTGTCATAGGCTAGCTTTACTACCGGAAGCCTTTTGTTTACAAAACCATATTCTCTACTATCAAAATCGGTTAAAACTTTTGACTCAAGCAATTTTATATTTTCAAAAGAAGGTTGAGAATCATCTTCTGAAGTATCAATCATTTCGCAACAAGAAGCTTTTGGAGCTCCGTCAGTAAAATAATAAGCTAAAAACTCAGCATATTCCAAATCGAGATTTGGTGCAACTTTATTTGTTGTTGCATTAATGTAAACCACCTCAGATTTTGATTTTTCTTTTTTATCCCATTTCGAATCTGATTTTGGTATTTTGAACCTTTTTGTTTCTTTTTCAAGCAATTGACATCTGTAATAAATAGTGTCATTCAGCGTAATTAAGCTAATGTTTTGAAAACGATTCGAATCTAAATTAAGATTATTATTTGCACCAGGAGTTTCTTTGGTCACAAAAGTCGGTTCGTAAACCATTTGCGATAACGTGTAAGGCGCCCATTTTGTAGTCGCATGATAGGCACCGCTAAAAGCAAAAGTCAAAGTGAAAAGTGAAATACAGATTCCAATTTGACGATGGTATTTTCTCAATCCTTTTTTTGGTGCTAAATTATCCGTTTTCTTAAATTGTTTCCAAAGCAAACCATAGATTAGAATCCCGCTCAAGGCAGAAAACCCAATAATTGACAATAAGATGATCATTGTAATAATTCTGATACTATTATTGCTTATGGCATCTATAAACGACCAATTATGAAAAGTGTCGAAAAACCAGATAAAAGCTTGTCGAGAAATTGGGTTATAGGTTGCCAATTTACTAGATGAGGTTTCTACATATACTTGCATGCCATCTGGGCGATCAAAACTTAATTTATAAATGGGTAAATAACGATTTACATATTTGTATTGTGAGGTAAATTCGGTTACAACTTCGCTGTGTTTTACAGGATTTTTTTGGTCATCTAAGAAATAACGAGACAGCCATTCAGCGTATTTTTGATCTCCGTTTTCTAGTTTTTTAGCATTTGAGGCATCATAATACCAAAGCTCGCCAAGAATAGTTTTTACTTGATAATAAGTTGAATTATTAAAAGTGACAATTCTAAAATTTTTGAATTGCGATATTTCATTTTTCAGTAAAACTTCCTGAATAGAATAATGCAATTGATTTTTATCGATAATGGCTTGTTCGATTTTGTCATGAGCAATTTCAGGTTTGAAAAAGTGCGCCATAAATGGATGCATCAAACCAGAAAATGTCCAGAAAATTACAGGAACAATTGTAATCAACCCAATAACACGATGCCATTTGTACATGTGTTGTTTGACTTTTTTGATGAATTTGGAATCTTTTTTCAAAGATTTTTTATTGTTTTCTTTATTCATTCTTTACTTTTTTAATGAAAAATTATATTGAATTCCGAATACAAAAGTTCTAGGTGCTGCAGCTGTGTAAGTTGGCTGTGCATTGGCAACATTTGTTCTTGTGACATTGTAGGCGTATAATTTGTCAGTGAGATTTAGCACATTTCCGTAAACCTCAATTTTTTTCCATTGGTAACCAATTCTGGCATTGAAAATATTGTAGCCGTCATATTTTACCGTATTGATTTGATCTTGATAATAACTTCCTACGAGTTGCCATTCGATTGAAGTCCTTAAATTTGGAAGCCAGTTTGGATAATAACTTACTTCTGAATTTCCAGACCATTTTGGAGCAGACGGCATTTCTTTTCCGTTTAAATCTTGTATTGGATCTGATTGTTTGTCTGAAAGTTTAAAATCAATATAAGTATGCTGTGCATAAGTACCGCCAAGACGAATATTGAATTGTTTTGAAGGTCTGTATGAAGCTCCAAACTCAATTCCTTTATGACGCGTTTCTCCAGCCGAACGATAATCGGTTGAATTATCTGGAAGTTTGATATTTAGCAATTCATTTTTGCCTTCCATATAATAAAAAGCATAATCAAGGTTTAGCTTATTTTCGAAGAAAGAAAGCCATCCGCCAATTTCATAATTATCAAAATCTGCTGGTTTTAGATTGTAATAAAATTGGGCAGGAACGCCTGATGTACCGCCAGTTCCCGGTTTGGCTCTGAAAATTGAAGTAATCCCAGGAGGTGCAAAACCTTGTGAGTAATTGCCATAAAACCCCGCAAATTCTACAGGATTGTAATTAGCTCCAGCTTTAAAAGTAAATTTATCATATACTTTGCTTCCTGTAGAAAGATCAATTGCATTATCGTAATTCACTTTCATATTGTCATAACGTCCACCAACAGTAACAATTAATTTCTCGATTGGATTAAAGCTAATTTGCGCATAACCCGCAGTGTTAAAAATATCGGCTGTATAATCTGAAAGTTTAGAATCGGGATGTTCGGCAATTATTTCATATGAATCTACCGTTTGTTTTCCTGGCTGTCCTGGATTCAAATTGGCTTTTAAATCAATTACATACGACCAATAGGTGACAGGAGAGTAATCGTACAAAGCTCCTGCAACAAGCTTGGTGTTTAAAAAATCAAATTTTTGAGTGTGCTGTGCAATTGCGCCATAACTTTTAAAGTTATTCGAATTTACTTCACCCTTGGCTGTTGTCGGATTTACTGTCGGACTCCATTTGATTCCGTATGATGGATTTTGCCCTAATTTATTATCGCGCAAATAAGCTGTAATGTAACTGCTAGAATTGCTATTCCAGTCATGTTCTAATGTTAAACGAGTTCGCAAAGCATCAGATTTTCTATACGTGAAATCAGAAGTGCTTTTATAAGTTCTGTTGTTGAAAGCTTCCTCATTGACAGTTCCGCTCATGTCTGAATAATATTTTCCATACATCGTATTACTGATCAATCGAGTAGAAGGCGAGATATTGTAATCAATTCTAGCATTCAGATTATCTTTATTGTAATCAGAATAGGTCATCCAGCCATTTTCTTGTAAACTTGAAATTCCTGCAATATGAAAACCGACTTTTCCAATTGTGGCGCCACCTGCGGCCTGAAATCTTCTGTAGCCATAATTATCAGCTTGGATCCCGAATTTAAACTCAGGATCAACGGGAGGTTTTATCGAAATTAAATTGATAGTTCCGCCAACAGCTTCTGGCCCGTATAGAGAAGAAACGGGACCTTTTACAACTTCAATACTTTGCAGATTGTATTGGTTTATTTCCAATAACGCATTGTGGTTGAAAATTCCCATTGGGCGAATTGGCAATCCGTCTTCTAGATATAAATAATAGGCATTTGTAGTCATAGGTTGGCGAATAGACATCATGTGCTGTTCGTTTCCTAGGTTTACCATTAAGACTCCGGGAGTTTTATTTATGATTTCGTAAACTGCTGTAGCCTTGGTTTCATTGATAGTTTTTGCAGTCAATTTACTGATCGCAACTGGAGTTTCTTTTCTCAAAGTTGCCGTACGATTTGCCGTTACAAAAACATTTTCAAGTTCCTGCTTTGTTGTGTCTTGCTCGGTTTTGTTTTGTGCAAAGACACATTGCCCTATGATTAATAGGGTAAAGTATATTTTTTTCATTTTGAATTATATGAATTAAAGCTGTAAGCTATAGGCTTTAGGCCGTAAGCGAACTGCAAGTCTTAGAAATTTTGACTTTTTAAAATTTATATAAAATAGGATGGAGGATGAAAAATTGAATTTGCGATTGCAATAGGTTTTTTATTGAATGAAGTGAAAATTTTTGCTTTTGATTCAATAAGTCCTGTTAATTTGAAATTGTTTAAGATTGAAGTTTGAATGTAAACTACTTCTGCTTTTTCTTTCAGATTGTTTTGCATTCTTTTTTCGTTATCTGCGTATTTTTTTAAGCTTTTTTGAAGTTCACAACGACCATTACAGCTGTTGAAAACCATTTTGCGTTGTACACAGATTGTTTTAGAAATTTCTTCCTGATTTAATTTGAATGAGGTATAAACAAAGAAACTGCCAAAAGAAGGGACTAATAGCATGCAAGAAAGAAATATGACGAAAAGTCGTTTCAAAATAGGTTTCGTTGTTTTCGAGAGCAAAAATACATTTTAAATATTATCTACAAGAAGGATTTTTATCATTTAATATAAAAAAAAGAGCAACTGGAAGCATTAGAAAAGAAAAACCCGACAGATTTCAAAATCTGTCGGGTTTTTATGTTTGCTATTTGAAATAGAAATTATTAGTTAATTAAAACCCAAGTTCCAGCAGCGATTAAAGCTTCAGCTTTTTTGTACTTCATTGTTTCTGTTTTACCAGTAGCAACTTCTTGAACTACAACAGTATCATTTCTGTTGATTTTTGGCATATCTCTAACGATAGTTTCAGTAACTTGGCGTTGTTGAGTTTCTCCAGCCTCACGGTTGATGCTTTCGCTGTTTGGAATTTCGTCTTTACTTAATTGTAAATTTTCTTTTGGACGAGCCACTTCTCTTGCTTCGTGAATTTCAGGAACGTTTTGAGCTGGTAAATCACCTTTGAATAAGAATGAAATTACTTCTTTGTTAACGTTGTCTAACATTCCTCTAAACAAATTGAAAGCTTCCAATTTGTAAATAAGCAATGGATCTTTTTGCTCGTGAACAGCCAATTGAACAGATTGTTTCAATTCGTCCATTTTACGCAAGTGTTTTTTCCAAGCTTCATCAACAATAGAAAGCGTGATGTTTTTCTCAAAATCAGCGATTAATTGAGCACCTTCGCTTTCGTAAGCTTTTTTCAAGTCAGTTACCACATTCAAAGTTTTGATTCCGTCTGTAAATGGAACTACAATTCTTTCGAAATGATTGTTTGGCTCTTCGTAAACTCCTTTGATAATTGGGAAAGCTTCTCTAGCGCTTCTTTCTGTTTTTTCAGTATAGAAAGCTAAAGCTTCTTTATACACTTTTCCAGTAACTTCAATGTCAGATAATTTTAAGAAATCAGCTTCAGAAATTGGAGATGTTATTCCGAAATAACGAATTAAATCAAATTCAAATCCTTTGAAATCATTTGCTACTTTACTGTTGCTTACAATTAATTCGCAAGTATCATAAAGCATGTTTGCAATATCCAGTTTTAAACGCTCTCCGAACAATGCATGACGACGACGTTTGTAAACTACTTCACGTTGTGAGTTCATTACATCATCATATTCTAATAAACGTTTACGAACACCAAAGTTATTTTCTTCTACTTTTTTCTGAGCACGTTCGATAGATTTAGTCATCATAGAATGCTGAATAACTTCACCTTCTTTAAGTCCCATTCTGTCCATTACTTTAGCAACTCTTTCAGAACCGAATAAACGCATTAAGTTATCTTCAAGAGAAACATAGAATTGAGAACTTCCTGGATCTCCTTGACGACCAGAACGACCACGTAACTGTCTGTCTACACGACGAGAATCATGACGCTCTGTACCAACGATTGCTAAACCTCCCGCAGCTTTTACTTCTGGAGATAATTTAATATCGGTACCACGACCAGCCATGTTTGTTGCAATGGTTACAACTCCAGCTTTACCAGCTTCTTCAACGATTTGCGCTTCTTGCTTGTGCATTTTAGCATTCAATACGTTGTGTGTGATTCCTCTCATTTTAAGCATACGGCTTAATAATTCTGAAATCTCTACAGAAGTTGTTCCAATCAATACTGGTCTTCCAGCTTGTGATAATTCAGTAACGTCTTCAATAACTGCGTTGAATTTCTCACGTGTTGTTTTGTAGATGTAATCTTCTTTGTCAATTCTTGCAATTCCACGGTTGGTTGGAATTTCAACAACATCCAATTTATAAATCTGCCATAACTCTCCTGCTTCTGTAACCGCTGTACCAGTCATACCAGCCAGTTTGTTGTACATTCTGAAGTAATTCTGTAATGTAACAGTTGCAAAAGTTTGAGTTGCAGCTTCGATTTTTACATTTTCTTTAGCTTCGATCGCTTGGTGAAGACCGTCAGAGTAACGACGTCCGTCCATGATACGACCTGTTTGCTCATCGACAATCATAATTTTGTTGTCCATGATAACGTACTCAACATCTTTTTCGAATAAAGCATATGCTTTTAAAAGCTGAGTAAGAGTATGGATACGCTCGCTTTTTACTCCAAAATCTTGGAATAATCTTTCTTTAGCTTCCGCTTCCGCGTCTTTGTCTAATTTTTGTTTTTCAATCGCAGCGATTTCTGTTCCAATATCTGGTAAAACGAAGAAATCGGCATCTGTATCTCCAGAAAGGTATTTAATACCATTGTCTGTTAATTCTACTTGATTGTTTTTCTCTTCAATCACAAAATACAAAGCTTCGTCCACTTTATGCATTTCGCGATTGTTGTCTTGCATATATTGATTTTCAGTTTTTTGAAGCAATTGTTTAATTCCTTCTTCACTTAAAAATTTAATTAATGCTTTATTTTTAGGTAAAGATCTGTAAGCTCTTAATAATAAGAAACCTCCGTCTTTAGTATTTCCTTCTTTGATTAATTTTTTAGCTTCAGCTAAGAAACCATTTGCTAACTGACGTTGTTGTGCAACTAAGTTTTCAATTTTTGGTTTCAATTCGTTGAATTCATGACGATCTCCTTGAGGAACTGGACCAGAAATGATAAGCGGAGTTCTAGCATCATCAATTAATACAGAGTCAACCTCGTCGACAATCGCGAAATTGTGTTTTCTCTGCACTAAATCGCTAGGCGAGTGTGCCATGTTATCTCTTAAGTAGTCAAAACCAAACTCGTTGTTAGTTCCGTAAGTGATATCGGCGTCGTATGCTTTCTTTCTTTGCTCTGTACTTGGCTGGTGATTATCGATACAGTCAACAGATAAACCGTGGAATTCGAATAAAGGCGCTTTCCACGTGCTATCACGTTTTGCTAAGTAGTCATTCACCGTTACTAAGTGAACTCCATTTCCTGTCAAAGCGTTTAAGTAAAGCGGAAGTGTAGCAACTAAAGTTTTACCTTCACCCGTTTGCATTTCGGCAACTTTACCTTCGTGCAATACCATACCACCAATTAACTGAACATCATAATGAATCATGTCCCAAGTAATGTCTTTTCCAGCAGCATTCCATTTGTTAGCCCAAACAGCTTTGTCGCCTTCAATAGAAATGTATGATTTTGTTGCTGAGAATTCGCGGTCTTTTGGAGTTGCAGTAACTTCAATATGAGAGTTTTCTTTAAAACGGCGAGCAGTTTCTTTAACTACAGAAAACGCTTCTGGAAGAATTTCCAATAAAGTTTTTTCAGAGATTTCGTAAGCCTCTTTTTCAAGAGTATCTATAGCATCATAAATGTCTTCTCTTTTATCGATGTCTTCGATGTTTTCTACTTCCGCTTTAAGCGAAGCAATTTTTGCATCTTTATCAGCTCTAGCATCTTTTATTCTATCTTTAAAATAAACGGTTCTAGCTCTTAACTCATCGTTTGATAGACTCATTAGAGGAGCTTCGAATGTCTTGATTTTGTTTAAGTAAGGTTGTAAAGCTTTGACATCTTTCTGCGACTTATCGCCGACAAAGACTTTAATAATACTGTTTATGAAACTCATGATTTATTGTATTTCTTTATTATATAATATGTATTTGAACCAAAAAAAAAGTCTCCATGATGAGAGACTTTTTCCTTTGGTTTATTTTTTAATATTCATCCTCATTCCAAAGATAATCTTCGTCTGTTGGATAATCAGGCCAAATTTCTTCCATTGATTCATATATCTCACCTTCGTCTTCGATTGATTGAAGGTTTTCTACTACTTCTAATGGAGCACCTGCTCTGATAGCGTAGTCTATAAGTTCATCTTTGTTAGCAGGCCATGGCGCATCACTTAAATAAGATGCTAATTCTAATGTCCAATACATCTGTTATCTGTTTAGTTTGTGCAAAAATAAATTTTTTACTGAAAAAGACAAGTAAAATTTGATTTATTTTAATAAAATTTAAGAACGTCAATTGCTAAATTCCAATTTTTAAATTCCAAACCCCAAAAAAGGCAGTTATAGCGCCTAGTTTCGGAACTTTATTATGTAATTTAAATTCCTGGATTTTTACTTTTTCCTTGGAATTTGGGATTTCAAAAATTTGGAATTTCCAGAAGATTTATTTTCTGGGTATCCATTTCACCTCGTCCGCTTTTAAGTCTGAGGACAACTTTCGTGCCAAGACAAAAAGGTAGTCAGAAAGTCGGTTTAAGTATGTAATTGCTATTTCAGGAACGTGTTCATTATGACTTAAATGCACCGCTAAACGCTCTGCACGACGACAAATACAGCGTGCTATATGACAATGTGACACGGTTGGGTGTCCTCCAGGCAAAACAAAATGCGTCATTGGCGGAAGGCTTTCGTCCATTTTGTCTATTTCGTTTTCTAATAATTCAATATCCGAATCGATTATGCCTAGATTTTCCAAACGAAGTTTTCCGTTTTTTAAAACTTCTTTTTCTTGAGGAGTTGCCAAAATGGCACCAACTGTAAAAAGACGGTCTTGAATTTCGATTAAAATAGTTTTGTAATGCGAATCCATTTCTTGATCGCGGATTAATCCGATATAAGAATTTAGTTCGTCAACAGTTCCGTAACTGTCAATTCTGATATGGTCTTTTGGTACGCGAGTTCCTCCAAAAAGTGCCGTTGTGCCTTTGTCGCCTGTTTTTGTATATACTTTCATTTTTTTTAAGATGCTAAGGTTTTAAAGTGCTGAGATGCTAAGTTTTTTAGTTTTCTGTGAAACCGAGTTCATCATGCAGTTGAGTTAATTTTTCTTGAGCTTGATTGTTGAAGTTTCCGTCTACTCCATCAACAAAATGAGCAGTTGATTGAAGTTGGTAACAGCTTAGACAAACTTGAGTTTGGCAAATTACCGCATTATTTTTAAAATATATAAATGCAAGTCTTGGTTCATAACAGCCCGCTATGTTTGGATTTTTATATGTTTTTTTATTTCCAATAATCGAATTTAATCTTAAAATCTGACTTTGATTAAGTTTTTTCCTTTGACTAATTGTATTTATATATTTTCCTTTTTCATTAATAGGATTAAAGAAATGTTCACCAGAGAAACCAATATAATTTACTCCGATCACAGAGTCACATTTTATATTTTCACAATAGGATAGAGCGGGGTCTATTTTTAAGTTGACGATTTTATCGTTTAGCCAAAATATTTTTGTACTTGGTTTTTTTAGTGGTAATTCAGGATATTGATTTTCATTTTTTGACACATTTTTGCATGATGTCAAAACCAAAAACGCGAGTAAAAAATATTTTATGATTCGCATTTGTTTTTTTAAATTTTATTTGTTTGCAATTCTTTAGAAGTATCACTTTCAATCAGTCCATCTCTTAAACGAATAATTCTATGCGCATAAGCAGCAATGTCTTCTTCGTGAGTTACCAGAATTACAGTATTTCCTTGTGCGTGAATATCTCCAAAAAGCTTCATGATTTCTATAGAAGTTTTACTGTCCAAGTTTCCTGTTGGCTCATCGGCTAGAATAATCGAAGGTTTGTTTACTAGTGCTCTTGCAACAGCAACACGTTGGCGCTGTCCTCCAGAAAGCTGATTCGGCTGGTGATCCATTCTATCAGCAAGATTAACTTGTTTTAAAACTTCGGTTGCACGAGCGATTCTTTCAGATTTTCCATAACCCGCATAAATCATAGGCAATGCAACATTGTCTAAAGCCGTAGTTCTTGGCAAAAGATTGAAAGTCTGAAATACAAAACCAATTTCTTTGTTTCTAATTTCTGCCAATTCATCATCTTTCATTTTGCTGACATCTTTTCCATTTAAAATATAACGACCCGAAGTTGGGGTATCTAAACAGCCTAATAAATTCATTAATGTAGATTTTCCTGATCCAGAAGGTCCCATTAAAGCAACATATTCGCCTTTTTGTATCTCTAGATCTATTCCTTTTAAAACATAAACAATTTCGTTTCCTAAAGTAAAATTTCGTTTTATGTCGGTTATTTTAATTAATGGTTCAGCCATTTTATTTTACAATTTTGGATTTAAAAGTACAAAACACTTTTGAATAAGTAGTTGATAATTGGTTTTTGTTACAAAATCACTTTGACTTATAAAAATATCCATATGATAAAAAAAATACTCTTTTTAAAAGCAAAATGATTATATGATTCAGGTTTGATTTTATGTAATTCTCATTATTTTATATCTTTTATAGTTTTATGATGTTTTTTGTTTTAAAAACGTGAGAATCATGTAATTTCTTCAGTTAGCTATTAAGTAAATTTGTCTATATAATTAATTAACAACTAAGATTATGAAAAATATAAAAATAGCTATAGGAATTGCATTAGTAGTATTAGGGTTTACATCGTGTAAAGATGAAAAACAAGAAAAAGCTCAGAAAACAGTAGAAAACTATGTAATCTATGTTGACTCTGTAAAAAATGTAGCAGCTGCCGACTTAAAAGACAACTGGAAGAGCGTAGAAGCTGAGTACGATAAAAGATCTCAAGAAGCTCAGGCTGCTTTAGCAGATATTAAAGATAATGCCGCCGCGACTGAAAAAGTAAATGCAAGTAAAATTAAGTACGAGGAATTTAAAAATGAAGTGACCGCCCAATTTGCCCCGCCAGCTCCTAGTCCAAAACAACAGTTAAGAGATGCTTTGTTTGGCGCAGGAAAAATTGGTGATGATATGAGTTTTAATTGGGTGAATGCTCAAAATATTCATAGTGTTTATCAGCAGTTTGTTCATACTGTAGAAAATAATAAAGACAGATACTCTAGAGAAGACTGGGATGAAATTAAATTAATGTATGAAGCTCTTGACAGCCGTAAAAATACAGTTGAAAAAGAAGGTCTGTCAGCAGAGGATAACAGAAAGATTGCTGGTTTGAAAGTTAAGTTTGCACCAATGTATACTGTAAACAGAATGGGAGCAAAATCTGAAGAAAATAAAGACGCAAAAAATTAGATTTTTAAAATTTTGAGTTAGAAATAAAAAAGACGATCAGCAATGATCGTCTTTTTTATGCTCGAATTATAAAATGCTCTTTTGGCTGTTCTCTTCTAAAAAATACAAACCCCCATTGATAAGTGTCAATTGTGACTTTTACTTGAGGATGATTTTTTATAATCTCCCAAGCTTCTTCCATTTCGGGAGACCAATGAATATCATCGAAAATCCAAACGGAATCGTTGTCTATGGTTGGCAGTAAAAGGTCAAAATAAGCTAAAGTTGCTTTTTTTGAATGATTCCCATCAAAATATATCAGATTGTAATTTGTGGCTTGAATGTTCTCAGAAACTAAAAAAGATTCAAATTCAGAAATTACATTTTCAACATTCTTGCAATCAAATTCAGCCAATTGATTTTGAGCAACGTTTGCTGTATTTGGACAGCCTTCAATAGTAACTACTGTAGCTTTGGGATTTCCTAAAGCTAGGGCAGAAGTTGCCAATCCCAGGGAAGTTCCTATTTCTAAAATAGTTGAAGGCTTAAAATAATTGCTAACTCGAAACAATAATTCGGCACGTTTTGGCGAAATTCCAGCAGTTTGCGCAATTTTAGAAATTTGTCTTCGATTTGATTTGAAAACTCTTGAACCTGCTCCGAAATCAGTCACTTCTATAAAGTTTTTATTCTCTAAAAGCGTTTTTCTGTATTTTTTTAGAATAGCATATTCAGGTTTGGATTTCTTATCGTAGAAGCATTTTGTAAGCAGACTAAAAACGAACGGCGAATGAACCGCGTGTTCGTTTTTAGAATGCCAAAGAAATTTTAAATAAGATTGTATGTGAAACAGCACTCTTAGAATGTTTTGTTCTTCAGATCGATTAATTTACAGAAACTAGTTTTATTTCAAAAATTAAAACAGAGCCACCAGGAATGTTTTGAACCTTACTACTTCCATATCCTAAATGTGCTGGAACAAATAAGATACCATTTCCACCTTCTTTAAAAAATGGTAATCCTTGCTGCCATCCTAATATTAATTTGTTTAGAGGAAAAGTTGCTCCAGAAGCATTTTGGTCAAAAACAGTTCCGTTGGTAAGAGTACCTTTATAAGTAACGGTAACATTTGACTGTAAAGTAGGTTGTTTTCCTGTTCCTTCTTCTGTAAGAATATAATGCAAACCAGTACTTGTTTTTTGTGCTGTTAAATTATTTTTAGTCAAATAATCGGTAATTTCTTTTTCGTTTTCGACACTATAGTCTATTTTTTCTGGAATTCTTTCCAATCCTGAATCACTTGAGCAAGAGATGAAAAATGCAAGAATAGAAAATGCTGCTAATAATTTTTTCATGTGGTATTTATTTTAAAAGTCGTAAATATATTAATTACTTTTTTAGTCGTTGCGATGGTTTTCAGATATTAACATTAATTGCTGAAAATCAAAGCATGATTTATCCTTCAAGTTTCGCAGAAAGTTCAAACCAGCGTTCTTCTTTTGCGTCTATTTTATTAATTATATTTTGAAGTTCATTTGCTTTCTTTTCAATATCTGAATCTGCGACTTTTCCGTCAGAGAACAATTGTTCGATTTTAGCTTTTTCAGCTTCAAGATCTTTAATTTCTCGCTCGATTTTTTGATATTCTTTTTGTTCGTTGAAACTTAAATTTCCTGTCGGATTATTTTGTTTCCAGTCTTTCTTTTCTGCTTTGTTTTCTTCTTTTTGAGCAACATCTGCACTGTCTTCATAAGCTCTGAAATCAGAATAGTTTCCTGGGAAATTTTCTATTTCACCCTGTCCTCTAAAAACAAATAAATAATCGACAATTTTATCCATAAAATAACGGTCGTGCGAAACCACCAATAAACATCCAGGATAATCTAAAAGGAAACTTTCCAAGACATTTAAAGTTACAATGTCCAAATCGTTTGTTGGCTCATCGAGAATCAAGAAATTCGGATTCTGAATTAAAACGGTACACAAATACAAACGTTTTAATTCACCACCGCTTAATTTCTCTACATAATCGTATTGTTTTTTAGCATCAAAAAGGAAACGCTCTAATAGTTGCGAAGCCGAAATAATTTTTCCTTTAGTCAACGGAATATATTCTCCGTATTCTTTTATAATGTCAATAACACGCTGACCTGGTTTCGGGTTAATTCCAGATTGCGTATAGTATCCAATTTTTATAGTATCTCCTTTAACTACACGTCCGCTGTCTGGCGGAATAGTTCCTGTCAAAAGATTTAAGAAAGTTGATTTTCCAGTTCCGTTTTTACCAATAATTCCGATTCTTTCTCCACGTTGGAAATCAAAACTGAAATTGTCCAGAATAACACGGTCTTTAAATTTTTTAGAAAGTTTGTGAAGCTCAATAATTTTGCTTCCCATTCTTCCCATTCTTTCCATATTAATTTCAAGTTCAACTTTGTTTTCTTTGCGTCGGCTCTGTGCCTTTTCTTTAATAACGTAAAAGTCGTCTTGACGCGATTTAGATTTGGTTGTTCTCGCTTTTGGCTGACGGCGCATCCATTCTAATTCTTTTACAAATAGGTTTTTAGCTTTGTCAATACTTGCATTTTCAGAAGTGATTCTTTCTTCTTTTTTCTGTAAATAGTAAGAATAATTTCCTTTGTATTGGTATAGTTTTCCGTTGTCTAATTCGATAATTTCATTACAGACACGTTCTAAGAAGAAACGGTCGTGTGTTACCATAAACAGTGTAATGTTTTCTTTGGCAAAATAACTTTCAAGCCATTCGATCATTTCTAAATCCAAATGGTTGGTTGGCTCATCCAAAATCAATAAATCTGGACGGTTGATTAGAATTATAGCCAATGAAAGACGTTTTTTCTGTCCTCCAGAAAGATTTTTTACTTTAAGTTTAAAATCTTCCAGTTTTAATTTGAATAAAATCTGCTTGTATTGAGTTTCAAAATCCCAAGCATTATGCTGATCCATTGCATCGAAAGCTTTTTGGTAAGCTTCTTCATCTGAAGGATTCTCTAGAGCTTTTTCATAAGCTTCAATAACTTTAAGCGTTTCGTTATCTGAAGCAAAAATACTTTCTTCAATTGTAAGTTCATCCTGAAGATTATTGTCTTGCGAAAGAAAAGCCATTCTGATTCCTTTTCTTAAAACAACTTGCCCTGTATCTGGTTCTTCAAGTCCGTTGATAATGCTCATCATGGTTGTTTTACCAGAACCATTTTTTGCAATAAAAGCGATTTTTTGATCTTTGTTGATCCCAAAAGAAATGTTGTCAAAAAGGACTCTTTCGCCAAATGACTTCGATATATTTTCTACAGATAAGTAATTCACTTTGTAAATTGTAAGTTATAAATTGTGAGTTATGAATGTTTCTAAAACATAACTTTCTGCAAAAGTAAACTATTATCTTGCATTTGCGAATTATTTATGGAGATACAAGCCTACTACAGAACTCAAATCAAAATAATGAATTTGTTGCGGATTGTTTAAAACAGGTTTGCGAACAAAAGATTCGTTTGTAATAAAATAATGAAGACCGTCTTTTGTTGCAATTCCTTCTATTTGATGAAAAGGAAGTTTTAAACCAATTCGTTTTTTATTTCCAGACAAAAAATCTTGGTTTTTAAAATCGTAAAGTAAGTATAAAAACGGTTTTCCAACTTTGGTATAGCCACACAAAGCAATCAGTTTTTTATCTTCTAAATAAGTTGCACCAGTGACCAAACCTTTTGTGTCGAGTGTTGCTTTGAGTTTTGCAATATGTGTTCCTTTTTGTTTAGATAAAACGTAAATATTGGTTTTAGACGATTTCCATTGTTTGGAGAATAGATAAATACTGTCTTTAGAAACAATAAAGGCTTCACAGTCAAAATCGGTTTTATTGGGTTTCGAAGGAGAAAAATCATTTTGATTGGAATAGGAAAATGAAATGGTTTCAATTTGTGGATTTTCTTCTAGAAAAGATTTTTTTTCAATTTTGAGAATTTTCAAATCCGATCGGTTTCCCGAATAATTGTTTCCAAAATCTCCAATATAGATATAAGTATCATCTTGCGAGATTTCTTCCCAGTCGTTATTTACTGCCTGTTCCAGAACGATTTTCTTTTTAATTTTTCCCAAGGAGTCTAAGCCGTAAATTGTTTTGTCTTGATCGTCATTGTGCGTCCAAAGCAGATTCTCGAAGGCAATTAATCCAGAAGTTTCTTTTATAGAATCGCTCAAACGAATGGAGTATTCTGGTTTTAATTTCTGGTTTTTATCGCTGAGTTTACCATTATTTATTACTGCTGTAGAATTGTAATTTTTAGCTTTTACATCTGGGCGCACTTCAATTTGACTATAAGCTGAAGAGATAAATAGAATCCAAAGTGCTAATGTTCTAATCATTTCATTAAGGTTTATTAAGAAAGTAAAAATAGAGTTTAATGCCCGAAAAATGAGGCTGATTGTTATAAAAAAAAAAATTTTGCTCCATTTTGAGCAGGATACTTCGAGGTTTTATTTGTGATAAAATAAGACAATTCTTTCTTTTCGCCTTGTGAATCACCTAAGTGTTAAACTACTTTTGCAAAAAAATAAAAGCATAAGCTCGCAATATAATTTAAAAAAGGGTTTGTGTATTTAATCGACATCAGATTTGATCCCAGTTTATGTGAGTGGGAGTAGCGAAGCTGTGTCAGTCAGTTAAGATTTTAAACAATTATAAGCAAATAAGTAAATAAACTAATGTTTAAGAAATGAGGGTAGGAATAACTTTTAGCGCTTTTGATTTACTGCATGCAGGACATATTAAAATGTTAGAGGAAGCAAAGCAGATCTGTGATTATTTAATCGTTGGTTTACAAACAGACCCAACATTAGACAGACCAGAAAAAAATAGACCAACTCAAACTGTAGTCGAAAGATATATACAACTTAAGGGTTGCAAGTTTGTAGATGAAGTTGTTCCGTATTCGACAGAACAAGATTTAGAAGACATCTTAAGATCTTTTAAAATTGATGTTCGCATAATAGGCGATGAATATCAACATAAAAAATTTACAGGAAGATCATATTGTGAAGAAAAAGGGATTGAGCTTTATTTTAATAAACGGGATCATCGTTTTTCGAGTAGCGGGTTGAGAAAAGAGGTGGCTGTTAGGGAGTTGGCTAAAATCTGATTTTTAGGATGAAAGCTGATTCAAATGCTTATTGTTTTGACTTAACATAAATTTTTTCAATAAAATGTCACAAAGTAAAATTATATATACATCAGGAACATTTGATATGTTTCATTCTAATCATTTAAAAATGATTAAATATGCCAGAGGATTAGGAGATGTCCTTATTGTTGGGGTTAGTACAGATGAATTAGTTTGTTCTTATAAAAAGGCTCCAATTATTCCTTTTGAAGAACGTCTAGTGATCTTAGAATCTTTAAAATACCCTGATATTGTTATACCACAAAGATCTTTAGATCATACAGAATTAGTAAGAAATCTCAATATTGACTCATTTGTAGTAGGTGATGACTGGATTGGAAAATATGATTACTTAAGAGATTTAGGAATTAAAGTTTTTTATTTTCCCTATGGAGATGGTGTTTCTTCTTCTAAGTTAAAAGAAGATATTTTTCATAAGTATAAAGAATTGAAAAATAATAGTGATAAACATCCCAATCCTGAAGTTAATATAAAATGAAAACTGCATTAATTACAGGAGGAACAAAAGGAATAGGTAAGGCAATTGCTGAACGGTTATTAAAAGAAGACTGGAATGTAATACTGACTTATCTTTCTGATGAAAAAAATGCTGAATCATTTCAAGAAAGTTTATCATTATTACATCCGGAAAGATTTATTGTTTTAAAGGTAGACTGTAGTAATTTACAGGCTATAAGCGTAATTGATAATTATTTAATTGAGAATAATATTTTTTTAGATTCAATAATATTTAATGCAGGAATAACAGACAGAGCTGCTTTTGAGGATATTATTCCTGAAAATTGGCAACGAGTTTTTGATGTAAATATTAATTTTCCCACATTCTTATTGCAAAAAATTGCCTCAAAACTTAACAATGAATCTTCAGTTATTTTTACGGGGTCTTTAATGGGTATTCATCCACACTCAGTTTCTTTATCTTATGGCGTGACAAAAGCTGCGGTACATTCTCTTGTGAAGAATTTCGTTAAAATATTCTCTAATAGAAAAATTAGAATAAATGCAGTTGCGCCTGGTTTTGTTAATACTGAATGGCAAAGCAATAAGGCAATAGAGCAAAAAGCGAATATTTATAAAAAAATTTCTTTAGAACGCTTTTGTGAACCAACTGAATTGACTGACGCATATTGGTTCTTAATTAATAATAATTATGTAAATGGAGAAATATTGGTCATCGATGGTGGTTATTCAATGTTATAATGGTAAAAAAGAATAAATGTTCGCAAAAAAAATAAATTTAAACTCTTCATTGGTATCCAATTTTTTCTCGTTAGTAATTTTACAAGGAGCCAATTATATCTTTCCGTTGTTAACAATCCCGTATCTATTTAGAACTCTGGGTGTGGAAACTTTTGGTTTGATAAGTTTTGCCTCAGCATTTGCACAGTATTTTGTGATTTTAACAGATTTTGGATTTAATTTGTCAGGTGTTCAATTTATTTCAATAAATAGAGATAATAAGCAATTACGAGATATTTATTTTGTACATGTATTAATTTCACAACTTTTTCTGTTTCTCGTAGGTTTAGTCATTTTACTATCTGTACTTTTTATTTTTAATAAATTTAATCATGATAAGTGGGTTTACTTATTGTCTTACATGACGGTATTTGGTTCGGTACTTTTGCCAACTTGGTTTTTTCAGGGGATAGAACAAATGAAGTATATAACCAAAATTAATATTGCAACACGTACTTTGGCAATTATCCCTATTTTTTTTTTGGTAAAATCTGATGCAGATTATTTATTAGTTCCCTTTTTTTATGGCTTGGGTTCTATAGCATCGGGCGCAATTGCACTTTATATAGCGAAATCCAAATTTGGTGTAAATTTCAATTTAACAACAGTTTCTTTGACTGGAATAAAAAAGTGTCTTAAAGATAGCTCAGATTTTTTTGTTTCTAGAATTTCTGTTTCAATATATACTGTAAGTAATACATTCATATTGGGGTTAGTTTTAGGAAATACTGCAGTTGGATTTTATGCTGCTGCGGAAAAACTGTACCTGGCATTACAAAGCATGTTTGGACCATTGAATAATGCCTTATATCCATACATGATTAAACATAAGAATATTAAAATGTTTAAGAAGATATTTATTATTGTAATAGTAATTAATTGCATCTCCCTGCCAATTTGTATTTACAACTCAGGTTTTATTATGCAGTTGGTTTATAAAAATGTTGCAATAGAAAGTATTAATACTTTAAAAATTCTTTTTGGTGTTTGCCTTATCTCTGTTCCTTCGATTCTTTTAGGTTATCCTTTACTGGGAGCTTTTGGGCATACAAAATTCACTAATTACACAGTCATAGTTGCATCTCTTTTCCATGTGTCTATGCTAGTGGTGATGTGGTTTTTCAATTCAATTACGGTTTATTCAGTTGCTATGTTAGTTGTTTTAACAGAGTTACTGGTCTTGGGTTTAAGAGCAAATGGAGTTAGAAAGTTAATTATCAATAATTAAAATGGAAGATTTAAGCTGTTATAATCCAGAGGGATCTGTGTTAAGAAATGCCCAATTAAGAATGCTAGATATAGCGATAGAGTTTGATATAATTTGTAAAAGAAACAATATTACTTATTGGATAATGTCTGGTACATTGTTGGGGGCAAGAAGGCATGGAGGGTTTATCCCTTGGGATGATGATTTTGATGTAGGTGTAAAAATGGAAGACTATAACAGATTGCTAAAAATTTTAGAAGTTGAACTGCCTTATTTTCTAAAACTACAAACAAAAAAAACAGATCCCAATCATCCTTATTTTTATGCAAAAATACGCGATTTGAATTCCTTTATATTGGAAGACCAATGCTTACACAGAAATTATAAATATAATGGATTATTTATAGACATTTTTCCATTTGAATCTATTTGTTTACCAAAGAAAAGTAAACTTCTATTTGATTCATTTTACAGTAAGTTTAGATTTGAATTAAAAAAGGGAATCATTTGGAGTTTAATTTCTTCTTTTTTTTATCATATTACCTTATTGCTACTACCACTTTTAAAAGTCACAGGAAAAATTACTAAGAACAAATTTTCTCATGCATACGGTATAGGTTTTTATGCCCCACATAAATTGAATACTTGTTTTCCTGTTGGCAAAATTAAATTTGAAGAATATGAATTTAGTGCCCCAAATAATATTGATGAATTTCTGACAGATGAATATGGTGACTTTATGGGAATACCTCCAAAAGAGAAGAGATATGTTCACAGTTCTAAAATTGAGCTATTTAGTTAATTAGGTCAAGTAATAAAAAGAATAATTTAATGAGTATTCATAATCCTCTTATTTCTGTTTTAATGCCAGTTTATAATGGTGAAAAATTTCTTAGAGAAGCAATTGATAGTATTCTTAATCAGTCGTATAGAAATTTTGAATTCATAATTATAAACGATGGGAGCACTGATGAAACTGAAAACATAATTTTTTCATATAATGATAATCGAATCAGATATATAAAAAATGAAAGTAATCTACGCCTGATAAAGACTTTAAATTATGGAATAGAATTAGCCAAAGGTGAATACATTGCCAGAATGGATGCCGATGATATTGCGGTGACTGACCGCTTTGAAAAACAAATTAAGCAGTTTATTCTTCATGATGAAATCGATATGGTTAATTGTCAATGTCTTTTACTAAATGAAGACGGGAATGGATATAGAAAAAACAGAACAAATATTACGGTTAATTATGAAGCAATAAAATATGTTTCAATTTTTCAGACCATGATTGTTCATCCTGCGGTTATGATCAAAACTTCAATAATGAAGCGTTTTAAATATAATGATCAAATTAATACTGAGCATGTTGAAGATTTTGAATTATGGAATAGACTGTTTGAAAACAATATTAAATGTTTTACAATTCCTGAGTCACTGATATTTTATCGTCTCAATTCTGAAAGTATTACAAATACAAATGGAAGGGAGCAACAGGAAAGAATTAAAAGAATTACTATTTCAATCTTAAAGAAGTACGATACAATAATAGATGATAAAGTTTTGAATTTAATTTTAGGAGATTCTGAAAATTGCAGCTTTAAATTATTTAAAAAAGCGGACTCCGCTATATCTAATTTTTTCTTGAAAATTAGGAATGAAAAATTAGTTTCTAAAATTGGGTATAATGATATGATTTTGTGGAAAAACTCCAAAATTTTATTTATTTCATTTAAATCATTAAGACGAAATGGTCTTTTTAACAGCTTTGGAGTAGTGCTTTTTCTTATTACAAAGATGTTTTCATTAGTAAACATAAAATTAGTTAATAAGTTAAAATGAACTATTTAAGGGGGCTATGTTTTAAACCCTTTTATATGATTAAGATTTTTTTAGTGAAATGATTTCAAAATTTAATGTACTTCCCGCATTTTTTATTATTAAAATAATTCTAGATTTTTTTAGTCCTTTTAGAGAGCTTAATAGTGTTATACAATTATGCATTACACTTCCAATCTTGATGGATAGAGAATTTCTAAATTTTATAGTAAAGCGTAAATTGAATTTTGTTTTATTATATTTTCTGCTTTATGTGTTTATATCAAAAAATATTCAATCGGTTAAGATTTTTATCGCTGTTCTTTTTTATTGTATTTTTTTATTTATTGGTTATAAATCAACACTTAATGTAATAATTAAAAGATCTAAAATAATATGGAAAGTTGGTTTAGTTTGTTTTTTTGCAAGTTTACTAATTTCGATATTAACTGGTCGGTATTCGAGAAGAGAGTTTTATAATTTTGAACATGTAAACCTTTTAGGGACTTATTTCGTTTTTATCTCTATTTTTTATTTTATTCATTATAAGAATAAAAAGAAAAAAGTTCGTTCGCTGGAAAGTTCATCTCTCAGTTTAGTAATTGCTTCTTATTTAACTCTTTCAACAGGAGCTTTTGTTAGTCAGCTTACGGCATTTATACCTTCAAGATATTATAAACTGAGGAATATTTTGTATTTATCTCTTTTAATAATAATTGCTGGCATAGGTTCTTATTATATAACAGACTCAGTTTCTCCTGATTTACATCAAAAAATATTTGGTTCAATTAATTATTTTGGAAAAGAAATATCATTAAAAGAGTTTTATCAGGATTCAATTCATCAAAATCTGGAACTAAATGATTCAGAAAATAGTGGCTCTTTTACCTGGCGAATTTTTTCTTATACTTTCTATTTGTATAATATTTTTCATCAAGACATTATAAATTTTTTGTTTGGTTCTGGAGTTGAATCATTTTTTCAATATGCGACTTTTGCACCACATAACGATTTTATTGCAATTTTTCTTGATTTTGGTTTAGTCGGTTTATTATGTTTTTTGTTTTTCTTATTCAAACTTTTTAAAGCAGCAATTCGGAGTAATTCTAAGGTTCTAATAACTTTTATTGTTTTTTTAGTACTTCGTTTATCGTTTGAAAATGTTATTTATTCATCATATGTGTTTTCCTTAATTACCGCTACAGGAGGACTAATATCTGGCACTTTACTCAGAAAAAATAATAGAAATAATTATGAAAATACTGTATGTATCTAATATGTTTCCTACTCAGAAACACATTTATTATGGCATTCATGTACAGGAACAAATAGAAGGTTTTAAAAAGAAATTTGGGATCGATAGTATGCTGTATTTTATCAATGCATTAGAAAACGGAAAAATAGAATATGTAAAAGCAATATTTGGATTAAAAAAAACGATCAATAAATTTGATCCTGAAATAATCCATATACATTATGGTTTGTCTGGTTTGTTTCTTTTATTTTTTAGACCTAAATGCAAGGTATTTATTACGCTTCATGGCGGGGACATTCTTCCTAAACAAGGAAAATACATGCAACTATTTTTTACACGAAAAATATTAAAAAAAGTTGATAAGGCATTTATTTTAAATGGAGAAATGGCTGAGATACTTTCAGAATTAAAAATTCCTTTTGAAATTCTTCCTTGTGGTGTTGATATAGATTGTTTTAATCAAAATCAAGATTATATTATCAGAAATAAAACAAATAAAGTTTTGGTTTTTCCGGGAGATTCTGCCAGACCAGTTAAAAACTTCCCTCTTTTTAAAAAAGTTTATGAAGAAGTAAGAAAGAAATATCCTTATAATCTTGATATGAAAATTGTTCACAATTTGAAAAGAGAAGAAGTTGTAGATCTATTGTCTTCTGGTGATTGTTTAGTTATGACATCATTAAGCGAGGGCTCTCCACAAATAATAAAAGAAGCATTGTCCTGTAATTTGCCTGTTGTTTCTGTAAATGTAGGAGACGTATCGAATGTGATAGAAGATTTACCAGGTTGTTTTGTTAGTAACACTTATTCAGTAACAGAACTTGCGGAATGTATTTTTAGATCTTTTGACTCAGACATAAAAGGTCTAAGAGAAAAGTTTATTAAAAAAGGTTTATATGATAACGATTCTATTTTTAAAAGACTACTTCAAGCGTATAAAAATTAATAATGTACAATAAGATTACAGTAGCAATCTATTATATGTTAATTTTTAAATTGCCCAATTCAAGGTATTTAAGAATAAGTAATAAAATTAGATTGTGGTATTTGAAAAATATTCTTAAGGTATTCAATTGTTCTACAGATTGCATCTTTGAGGAGGGGGTTTATATTTCTACAGGAAAGGACAAAGTTTCAATAGGACACCATACACATATCAACGAAAATGTATTTATACAAGCAGCAAAAATTGGAAATTATGTTTTGATCGCTCCCAATGTGTCCTTATTATCAAACTCTCATATTTCTGTTCAAATTGATTTACCAATAAATCTTCAGGGAATGACGTCAAGTAATCCTGTAATAGTTGAAGACAATGTTTGGATTGGAAGGAATGTTGTAGTAATGCCTGGTTGTGTAATTGGTACAGGCTCTATTGTTGGCGCGGGAGCAATAGTTACTAAAAACATTCCTCCATTTTCGATAGCAGTTGGTGTTCCTGCAAAAGTTATTAAAAACAGAAAATAAACTCAATCGTTTTATGATTCCAAAAATAAATATATTGAACATAAATATTCAATCATTATCAAAAGAAGATTTGTTGCGGAAGCTTCATAAAGGAGTATTGTTTACTCCCAATTTAGATCATATGGTAAAGTTACAAAAAGACCCAAACTTTTATAATGTTTACCAGAATAGTGATTGGATTATCTGTGATAGTAAAATTTTAAAGTTGGTATCTGGATTTTTGGGGAAGCCTATTAAAGAGGCAATTCCTGGATCTTCATTCTTTGCTTCTTATTGTGATTTTCATAAAAATAATCCAAGTATAAAAATATTTCTTTTAGGTGCTGCTCCTGGTGTAGGTGAGAAAGCTATGTTTAGGATAAATGAAAAAAATGGAAGAGAAATTATTGTAGGTGCTCATTCTCCGTCTTATGGTTTTGAAAAGAATGAAATAGAATGCCAGGAAATAATTAGAAAGATTAATAATTCGAATTCTAATGTTTTGGTGGTTGGGGTCGGTGCTCCTAAACAAGAGAAATGGATAATGAAGTATAAAAATGGCTTGCCAAATATCGATTTGTTTATGGCATTAGGCGCCACAATAGATTTTGAGGCGGGAAATATAAAGAGGGCTCCTCTTTTTTTTCAAAAATTATATCTTGAGTGGTTTTACAGATTTATAAAAGAGCCAAAAAGATTATGGAGAAGATACTTTATCGAAGATCCAATCTTTTTTTATCATCTTTTTATGCAGAAATTAGGGTTATATCGTGACCCTTTTTATTAGAATTAATTAGTTATGAAAATTTTACAAAAACTATCTGAATATAGTTTTTCGAGATATTACCAAATTACGTTCATTGTTTGGGACATGATTTTATTGAATGTTGCAGTCTTTGTTTCTGGTTTAATTAAGTCTGATGATCTTGATGTGCTATCTACAAAAGAGGCGCAAACTATTTCTTTGTTGGGTAATTTGATATGGATTGGATTATTGCTCTATAAGAATTCTTATAAAATTATTAGGATAGAAACCTTAGAATCAATCTTAAGCAGAACAATTAAAAAAGTTATTATTCATGCTTCTATTGTTGCAGTTTTTGTGGTTTTTCTAGAATATTCCAATATTTCTAGAATGCAATTATTTTGCTTTTATGTGTTTTTCTTTGTGTTATTGATGTTATCAAGATTTTTTTTGATGCGGTTTTTAAAACATGTTAGGTCTAAGGGATATAATTTCAGAAACATTGTTATTGTAGGAGCTAACGACAAGGGGAGAAGAATGCGTAAAATATTAGCCAAAAACTTAACTTATGGTTATAGATTTTTAGGCTTTTTTGATGAAAACCAAAATAATTCTGATTCAGCAAGCGATAGTATTTTGGGCGGGTTCAATGATATTCAGAACTACATGGCAAAAGTTCACGTAGACGAAATGTATATCGCATTGCACATTGATAATGTTAATATCATTAATTACTTAATAGATATTTGCGAGCATCATATGGTTCGTGTAAAGTTTATACCTGATTTTCAGCTGTATACTAAATCAAGTAGAGTTGAGATTTCTTTTTATGAAAATACACCTGTATTAATGTCTCGTCGAGAGCCTTTAGAATATGCAATAAATAGATTATTGAAAAAAGCTTTTGATATTTGCTTCTCAGGGTTGGTTATTCTATTGATATTTCCGTGGCTGTTTCCGATTATAATGCTAATTATAAAAATGGAATCTCCGGGGCCTGTTTTTTTTAAACAAGATCGATCTGGGCGGGATAACAAATCTTTTGCATGCTTTAAATTTAGAAGTATGACTGTTAATGCTTCTGCAGATCATAAACAGGCACAAAAAGGAGATTCACGAGTTACGAAGTTTGGGGCCTTTATGCGTAAAACGAGTATCGATGAGTTGCCTCAATTTTTTAATGTTTTTCTTGGCAATATGTCTGTAGTGGGACCAAGGCCACATATGTTGTATCATACACAAGAATATAGCGAGCTAATCAATAATTATCTAGTTCGACAATATGCCAAACCAGGGATAACCGGTTGGGCGCAAGTTAATGGCTACCGCGGCGAAACTAAAGAACTGGTTGATATGGAAAATAGAGTTGAATGCGATATTTGGTACATTGAAAACTGGAGCTTACTTCTGGATGTGAAAATCATTATAAAAACAATTATTAATGTTTTTCGGGGAGAAAAAAATGCGTATTAGATTTCTTCCAAGTTAAAAATACAATCCCTTTTTAGTAAAAATACGTTTGCAGGATAGTCTTTCTATTTTGTTGCAAATGTTCTATGATTTAAAATTCAAACCTAATGAAATTTCACTTTAATTTTTTTATAAAAACTGTAGTTTTTTTATCAGTTTTTTTCTTGTTCTTTTCTTGCGCTTCTAAGAAAGATCTTGTCTATTACCAAAATATTGATTCCCTTCAAACCAAGCAAAATATAACTTCTTATGAAGTTAAAATTCAGCCTGACGATTTATTAATGATTATTGTTTCTGCGGATGATCCTGAGGCTGCTATTCCTTTTAATTTAAAAACATATAGTATTGCCAGTAACACTAAGCTGGATATCGCTCGTGGTCAAGAAACGGTACAGTTGTATTTGGTAGATCATAGCGGAAATATTGAGTTCCCTATAGTTGGTAAAATAAAAGTAGGAGGATTTACTCGTACAGAGGTGCTGGAATTATTGCAGAATAAAATTGGAAATTACATTAAAAATCCAATAATCAATCTACGTATAACAAATTTCAAGGTTTCGTTGCAAGGGGAAGTGAACCAGCCAGGAACTTATTCTGTCGCTTCAGAAAGGATTACGTTAATAGAGGCTTTGAGTATGGCCAAGGATTTGACTATATATGGCAAAAGAGATAATGTTTTAGTTATTCGGGAAGTTAATGGGGTAAAATCATACAATAGAGTAGATTTAACAAAGTCAAATTTTATTAATTCTCCTTTTTACTATTTAGCTCAAAATGATGTAGTATATGTTGAGCCTAATAAAACTAGAGTGAATTCCTCGGCTGTTGGGCCAAATACCTCTGTAATCATTTCTGCGATCTCTATTTTAGTTTCGCTTTCAGTTCTAATTTTTAAATAAAATCGAAATAATAATAAAGTATAATGAAAGAGTTTTACAATGATGTTGAAGATGATGATATCGAAGATCTCGGTCTTAAGCAACAATTAGAAAAATATTTAGCTCATTGGCGTTGGTTTTTACTGAGTATTATAATAGGTCTGTTGTTGGCTTTTTTATATTTAAGATTTTCAACACCTAGTTATGAGGCTTCAACTACAATACTTGTTAAGGATGAGAAAAAGGGTGGGATGCTTTCAGAGCTTTCCGTTTTTTCAGATTTAGGTTTGGGAGCAAGTATGAAAAGTAATGTTGACAATGAAATTGAAATTTTAAAATCAAGAACTTTGGCAGAAAGTACAATTTTGAAACTTAATTTAAATATTGCTTTGTTTTATGAGGAAAATTTTATCAAGCGTGATATATATGGCGAAGCTCCGATCGAAATTCATTTTGTAAACAAAAGACAATCATTTGGAGAGGCAAATGTCAATCTTAATTGCGAATTAATAACTGCTGAAACTTTTTCATTAGTAGAGAAAACCGATAATAAGGAAAGCTTTATAGCATCGTCTAAAAAAGAGTTTAGATTTGGAGAAAAAATTTTCACGAAAATAGGAGCTTTAGTAGTAAACAAAACAGCTTTTTTTTCTGATTATTATTCAAATGGAGAGAAATCTATCTGTATTTTGATAAAACCATTAGATGATTTGACAGAAGATTTTAGAAAAAAACTCAAAGTAGAGCCTATTAGTAAAACCAGTAGTGTGGTTAGTATTTCAATTTCAGATCCAGTTGCTAAAAAGGCCGAAGAGTTTTTAAATAATATGGTTGAGATTTATAATGAGAGTGCGGCACAAGATAAAAATTTCATTTCAGAAAACACTTCTAATTTTATTGCAAACAGACTTGCCCTGATAACGCAAGAACTTGATGGTGTAGAGCAAAATGTTGAGAGCTTCAAAAAATCAAATCGACTAACCGATATTGAATCTGATGCAAAGCTGTATGTTGAAAGTTCAAATGAGTATGACAAAAAAGGGGTTGAAACAGAAATTCAGTTAAACGTAGTTTCTTCGTTGCTTGATTTTATTAAAAAAAGTTCAAACTCAGATCTCTTGCCTTCTAATCTAATATTAGATAAAGGAGGAGATGCATCTAATTTGATTAATTCCTATAATCAAATGGTTTTAGATCGTAATCGAGTTTTGAAATCGGCAACAAATGAGAATCCAACGGTTGTAAAATTAGACCAGCAAATAAATTCTTTAAAACTTAATGTAGCAGAAAGTTTGAATACAATGCAGTCTAATTTACAAATTCAAAATCGCGATCTAAAAACTAAAGAAGGGGTTTTGAACAGTAAGATTGGAAAAATTCCAGTTCAAGAGCGTCAGTTTAGAGCGATAGCAAGGCAGCAAAAAGTAAAAGAAGAGCTGTATTTGTACTTATTGCAAAAGAGAGAAGAAACTGCAATTTCTTTAGCTGCAACTGAGCCTAATGCTAGAATAATTGATACAGCAAAAGCAGAAAAGAATCCGGTAAGTCCGAAGAAAAAAATAATTTACCTAGCAGGAATTTTACTGGGGCTATTGATTCCGTTTAGTGTTATTTATGCGGATGATTTATTAAATACTAAAATTAAAAGCAGAGATGATTTAGAAGGGAAAACGCAAATTCCTTTTATAGGAGATGTGCCAAATTGCGAGCATGTATCAGAACTAATCAAACCTAATAGCAGGAGTAGTTCCGCAGAAGCGCTTCGTATTGTTAGAACCAATCTTGGATTTATGCTGAATAAGGGGGAAGAAGGAAAGGCAAAAACGATATTTGTAACTTCAACTTTAGCTTCTGAAGGGAAAACATTTATTTCGACAAATTTAGCAGCTAGTTTTGCATTGTTAGATGAAAAGGTTTTACTTGTAGGTATGGATATTAGAAGTCCAAAACTGAATGAATATATCGACCTTCCGACTGAAGGGCTGACAAATTATTTGTCTTCAAACAATAAAGAAATTGAGGATTATATCGTAAAGCATGATAAATATGAGAATTTTTATATTTTGCCTGGAGGAATAGTTCCACCTAATCCACCAGAATTGTTGACGAACAAAAAAGTAGATCAGCTATTTGAAAAATTAAAAGAAGAATATGATTATATTATAGTAGATACTGCTCCAGTTAGTCTTGTAACAGATACATTGCTCATTGCAAAAAATGCTGACACATTTGTTTATGTAATGCGTGCCAGATTTTTAGAAAAACGAATGATATCTATTGCAAACAGGTTTTTTAGAGATAAAAAACTTCCTAATATGTGCATTGTTCTCAATGATACAAATCCGAAAGGAAAGTATAGTTACGGTTATGGGGAGAAATTGGAGAAAAGAGGTTGGTTTAAAAAACGTATCAGCTAAAATAAGAAAAAACGGTTCAAAATATTTTGAGCCGTTTTTTTTTATGAGTTCAAAATTGGTAATGTATTCTTAATCTAATGTTTTGCAAGAATTGATCTAAAAAATAGCATTTAAGAATAATTAAAGTATTATTTTCGTCATCTATACCAAAACAAATCTTATCTAGGCAAATAAGTTGAAGATGAATTTTTTGCAAAACGTATCACATTATCGTATTTCGCGTTACTCCAAACTATTATTTGTATGCTGGGATTTACTATTATTAAATCTTGCTATCTATCTGTCCGCTATGGCGAGATTTGGAGACGTAGATAAGCTTTTTTTAAAAGACGAAAAAACAATCTCGTTGTTAGCAAACTTGATTTGGGTAGCTTTGCTGATGCAAAAAGATTCCCATAGAATAATTAGAATAGAGTATATAGAATCAATTCTAAGAAGGACTATTAAAAAGCTTTTTATACATATTGCGTTAATCGTTTTTTTTGTAGTACTTCTGAAATATACAGATATCTCTAGGCTTAGATTATTGTATTTTTATTCATTTTTCTTCATTTTGTTGTTGATTTCTCGTTACATTTTCATGAAGCTTTTAAAGAACTTTAGAGCGAAAGGGTATAATTTTAAAAAATTCATCATTATTGGAGCAAATGAGACTGGAGAGAAAATGCGAAAAATACTAGCTAAAAATTTAACCTATGGCTACAAATTTTTAGGATTTTTTGATCAAAAAAATGAAATTGAAAATCAGCCAATCCCAATTATTGGTGGATTTGATGATGTGCAGGAATTTATTATTAGAGAAAAAGTAGAAGAAGTGTATGTAGCTTTACATATTGATCATATTGAAATAATTAATAAACTGACAAAAATATGTGAGCAAAACTTGGTGAGGATCAAGTTTATACCAGATTTCCAATTGTACACAAAATCTAGTAAAGTTGAGGTTGCTTTTTACGAAAACACACCTGTTTTGATGTTACGACGCGAACCATTAGAACTTGCAGTTAATAGACTTGTAAAAAAAATATTTGATCTTTGTTTTTCAATATTGGTTATAATTTTAATCTTTCCGTGGCTATTTCCTATAGTGATGCTGTTTATAAAGTTAGAATCACCTGGACCAGTATTTTTTAAACAAGAGCGCTCTGGTCGTGACAATAAAACATTTTCATGCTATAAATTTAGAAGCATGTATATTAATGATTTTGCACATGACAAGCAGGCTAGAAAAGGGGATTCGCGTATTACAAAGTTTGGAGCTTTTATGCGAAAAACAAGTATTGATGAACTACCTCAATTTTTTAATGTTCTATTTGGAAATATGTCTGTTGTAGGACCAAGACCTCATATGATAAATCTTGCTAAAGAATATGGAGAGCTAATAGATAACTATTCGGTTCGACATTACGCAAAACCTGGAATTACAGGATGGGCACAAGTAAATGGATATCGCGGAGAAACAAAAAAGCTTTCGGACATGGAAAACAGAGTTGAATGTGATATCTGGTATATAGAAAATTGGAATTTGTTGCTGGATGTTAAAATTATAATTCGAACAATAATGAATATTGTTCAAGGGGAAGAAAATGCATATTAGTGGTCCTCTTAAAATTTAAAAAAAGCATTGTTAGCAATAACTTCTTTTAGATTTGAAATGCTTTTAATATTTACTTTTTCATCAAAGGCTCTAACATGTTTAACATGATGTATATCGGTTCCTGCAAAATCATACATACCTTTTTTTAGCAGCTCTTCAGCAATTTTAGTGATTTCTCCACCATAATAACCAACAATAGAAAGTAAATTTAACTGAAATTTGCAGCCAGCTCTTTTTAATTTCTCATATTCATTAAAACTTTTGTGATAAAAAATATATCTTTCGGGGTGTGCTAAAACCGGAATGTATCCAGCTACCTGTAGGTCAAAAAGTATTTTGTAAAGTTCTAATGGGGCATTAATGTATGACATTTCGACTAAGACATAATTGTCTTTTAACGTTAATAGCTCTTCAGTTTTAAAATGTTTTTCAAACCAGTCATCCATAAAATATTCTGCCGCAGCTTTAAAAGAAATATTCATGCTTTCTTTTTCTAAAAGACATTTGGTTTCTTCGTAAGTGTTTATAATGGTTTGAGGAGAGTTATCCCAAATATAATGACTTATGTGAGGTGTAGTTACGAATTGTGAAACGCCAATTTCTTCTAAAGATTTAATCAGATTTTTTGTGTGTTGAATGGTTTTTGCACCATCATCAATTCCTGGCAGAATATGAGAATGAATATCTACAAAACTGCCATCAAGCAGGTCTTTTAAAATAGGTTTTGATTTGAAGAATGATAGCATAAAGTAAAAACTGTAGAACTCAAATATTAATGTGCAAAATTAGTCGAGAATTTGTTATAAGACATTTTAGAATTATACTATATTTGATTTTTAGTAAAAAAGTAAAAAATTATGAAAATAAAAGAGAATCTGTTTAATCAGCGTATTATTTCTATTGATGCTTTGCGTGGAATCACCATTTTTGTAATGATTTTTGTAAATGAACTTGCAAGTATTAAAAATGTACCGCAATGGATGAAGCACATGCCCGCTGATGCCGATGCAATGACTTTTGTTGATTTAGTTTTTCCTGCTTTTTTATTTATTGTTGGAATGTCTATTCCGTTTGCTTTTAATGCTCGACTTATAAAAGGAGATAATCCGAAAACAATCTGGACTCATACTTTTAAAAGAGCGATTGCGCTTATTGTAATTGGTGTTTTTATGGTCAATGCCGAATATGGTTATGATGCATCGAAGATGATTATCGCACCTGCCTTTTGGGGACTTTTGGCTTATAGCATGCCAATTCCGATTTGGAATAAATACCCAAAAGATTTTCCTGTTTGGATAAAAAATGTGCTTCAATATGGAGGGATTTTAGTTCTCATTGCACTTTATTTCATCTATGTCCAAGATACAGGAGATCGTGGAATGACGCCAAAATGGTGGGGAATTCTAGGTTTAATAGGTTGGGCATATCTTTTTACCGTAATTTATTATTGGCTGGTTTCGGGAAGCTTATGGGCAATGATTGGGCTTTTGATTTTTTCTGTTATTATGAACTCTCTCAACTTAATTGAAAGCTCTTTTGTTCAAAGCACTTCTTGGTTGAGTTTTATAGCGGGGCACCTTACACATGTTTCTCTAACTTCGGCTGGAATTATAATTTCATTATTGTTTTTTGATCGAAAAATCAGTTCCAAAATTAATTGGACGGTAATTGGTTTTATTGCTTTGTTTACGATAACAGCAATTTTGCTTCGTCCGTATTTCGGAATATCAAAAATCAAAGGAACACCATCTTGGACAATGTTTTCAGCAGCAATTTGCACCGTTCTCTTCTATTTTCTGTATTGGCTTATGGAAGTTAAAAAACAGACAAAATGGAGCGAGTTTTTTATGCCAGCTGCAGCAAATCCGTTATTGATTTATATTTTGCCGGGTATTATTTTTTATTTCAATAAAGCACTTAATCTTCATATTCTGCCAGAATATTTTACCGAAGGAGTTCCAGGAATTATCTGGTCTTTGGTGTTCTCTATTATTATGCTTTTTGTGATGAAAATTTTGAACCGATACAAAATTCAGCTGCATCTTTAAGATTTAGTTTTCAGTCGCCGTTTTCAGTTTGCAAACTGTGACTGCGACTGAAAACTGTGACTAAAAAAAACTTTCAAGCATAAAATTAGCCATTATTCTTAATAAAATTTTAAATTTGTAAGAAGCGGTTTTTAAGATATTGTGTGTGAATAGTTTAAAAATTAAATACATTTTGGTTTTGTTTTTAATAGGATCGTTTTGTCAGGCGCAAAATGATAGTACCGCCGTGGAAACTAGAGATATCTTAGATGTTATTCATAAAATTTTTGATAAACAGGATACTATTCGGCCAGACAGAAAACGAAAACTAACTTTTTCCTTATTGCCTGTTCCTGTTGGGGTTAATTCTAGCAATGGTTTGGTTGTTTCTTTTCTGACTACTTTTTACTTGGGAGATGCAGAAAAAACTAAAATGTCTCAAATTACCTTTTCGCCTTATTTCAGTTTCAGCAATCAATTTGTATTTCCGATCCAGTCTTATATTTATACAAGTGACAATAAATGGAATCTTATTGGAGATTATCGTTACATGATTTATCCGCAGGATACTTATGGATTGGGTATAGACAATTCTGATAAGGAAATGTCAACTCTCGATTATAAGCAGTGGCGTTTTTATCAGTTTATTACGAGGCAGATTGTGGGCAATTATCGTTTGGGAGTTGGTTTTCTTTTCGATAATTATAAAAATATTTCTGAAGAATCTTATATAGACGGAGAAACAGATTATTATAAATATATGAATGGTGATTATTCCGATGAGACTTCTTTCGGGTTTGCCATTCAAGGTTTGTACGATTCCAGAGAGAATATTATAAATCCAGAACAAGGTTTATATGTCGAAGCCGATTTACGACTCAATACCAGTGGAGTAGAAGGCGATAAGTGGCAGTCTTTGTATTTTGATGCCCGAAAATACCATTCTTTTAGTAAAACCAAACATCGTGTTTGGGCTTCTAGAGCATTCTTTTGGTCCACTTTTGGTGGAAAACCGCATTATTTGGATTTGCCAAGTATTGGTTGGGATCGTGAAGGGAAAACAGGTCGTGGATTCACAAAAAACAGATATCGAAGCAATGCTTTAATTTATTTTGAAACCGAATACAGAACCGATATCAGCCGAAATGGTTTTTTTGGCGCTGTTTTTTTTACCAATGTTTCTTCGGTTTCTAAACTTGATACCTATGAATTTAAAAAATGGAATCCGGCAGTTGGAACCGGAATCCGTATAAAATGGAATAAACGTAACGGCAGTAATCTCGCTTTAGATTACGGAATCAGCAAAAACGATTGGTCGCTGCGTTTGGGGTTATCAGAAAATTTTTAACTTCGGCCAAAATCTACAGACCCAATATATTCATGCAGTTATCGGTTGTTATTTTAAATTACAATGTACGTTACTTTCTCGAACAATGCCTTTTAAGTGTTCAGGAAGCAGTTGCGTCAATCGATGCCGAAATTATTGTGGTCGATAATAATTCATCAGACGAAAGCGTTTTGATGATGAAAGAAAAATTTCCAAACGTAAGACTAATTGAAAACAAAGAAAATTTTGGTTTTCCAAAAGGCAATAATATTGGTGTTCGTCAAGCGAAAGGAAAGTACGTTTGTATTTTAAATCCTGATACTGTCGTTGCAGAAGATACTTTTATAAAGATTCTGGCTTTCGCCGAAAGGCAAAATAATCTTGGAATTGTAGGCTGTAAGTTAATTGACGGGAAAGGAGCATTTCTTCCAGAAAGCAAAAGAGGAATTCCAACGCCTTGGGTTGCTTTCACAAAAATTTTCGGATTGTATAAAATCTTTCCCAAAACCAAACTTTTTAATCAATATTACGCGCAGCATTTAAACGAAAACGAAACGGGAAAAGTAGATATTCTCGTTGGTGCTTTTATGTTTTTAGAAAGAAAACTATATGGGGATCTAAATGGTTTTGATGAAAAATGTTTTATGTATGCCGATGATATCGATTTGTCATATAGAGCTTTGCAAATAGGAAAAGTAAATTTTTATTTTCACGAAACTATCGTTTTGCATTATAAAGGCGAAAGCACCGTAAAAGACGAAAAATATATGATGCGTTTTCAGGAGGCTATGAATTTCTTTTATGAGAAACATTTTAAGAAATCGAGGTTCTTTAGTATCTTTATTCAAATTGGTGCTTTTTTGTTTTCTGTTGCTAAAATGTTTCAAGGAAAACCAAAAGAAAACCCATTGCCGGAAAGTTATTTTTTATACTCCGAAAATGAGAAATTCGCTAAAAAACTAGCTCCGATTTTGGAAAATAAAGTTGCTTTTTTAGATTTCAAAGGAGAAAAAATGGTAAATTCGTGCCTAATTTTAAAGGGTAAAAAGGCAGAGATCATTTTGGATAATCACTATATTTCATTCAAAAAATGTATCGAAATCATAGAAACTCTTAAAGATAAGCAGGTTACTTTTAAAATTTTTCCCAAAAATACAGGTTTTATTATTGGAAGTAATTCAAGGAATGACAGAGGGCAAATCGTGAAAATTCAGTAAAAAATTATATTAAGTGTAATTTATGTTTAAAATTTTCATTAATTTCGCAATCTGAAAATCAAAAACATCTTTTAGATTAACAATATGGCAAGATTTGAATTAAAGCTTCCTAAAATGGGAGAAAGTGTCGCTGAAGCAACCATAACTAACTGGTTGAAAGAAGTTGGAGACAAAATTGAGGCTGATGAAGCCGTACTCGAAATTGCAACAGATAAAGTTGACAGCGAAGTGCCTAGTGAAGTATCAGGAATTTTAGTTGAGCAATTGTTTGGTAAAGATGATTTAGTGCAAGTAGGGCAGACTATTGCCATTATTGAAACTGAAGGCGGAGAAACAGCAGCTCCAGAAGCTGTAAGTACAGTTCAGGAAACTGCCGCTCCTGCAGAAGCTATCGAAATCGAAAAAACAATCGAATCGGTTAAAGAAACGGTGACTTCTCAAGATTTCTCAGGATCAGATAAATTCTTTTCTCCATTAGTAAAAAATATTGCAAAAGAAGAAGGTCTTTCTTTAAACGAACTTGAAAATATTGCAGGTTCTGGAAAAGACGGACGTGTGACTAAAGAAGATATTCTAAAATATGTAGAAGCTCGTAAATCGGGTGCTGTTCAAGTTCCTCAAGCGGTTGAAACGGCTCCAAAAGTGGCTGTCGAAACTCCGAAAGCTGAAACTCCAAAAGCAGTTGAGCCAGTTGTTCAAAAAAGCCAGCAAGCAGTTCCAGTTTCTGTAAACGGAGCTGACGAAATTGTGGAAATGGACAGAATGCGTAAACTGATTTCTGGCTACATGGTGGCTTCGGTTCAGACTTCTGCTCACGTACAATCTTTCATTGAAGTTGACGTAACGAACATTGTAAAATGGAGAGATAAAGTAAAAACGGCTTTCGAAAAAAGAGAAGGCGAGAAATTGACTTTTACTCCAATTATGATGGAAGCGGTTGCAAAAGCTTTAAAAGATTTCCCAGGAATGAATATTTCTGTTGATGGAGATTATATTATTAAAAAGAAAAATATCAATTTAGGAATGGCGGCAGCATTGCCAAACGGAAATTTAATTGTACCTGTAATTAAAAATGCAGATCAGCTGAATTTGGTTGGAATGGCAAAAGCGGTTAACGATTTAGGAAATCGTGCAAAAGCTGGAAAGCTAAAACCAGACGATACACAAGGCGGAACTTACACAGTTACAAACGTTGGTACTTTTGGAAGTGTATTTGGAACGCCGATTATCAATCAGCCGCAAGTTGGAATTCTAGCGCTTGGTGCAATTCGTAAAGTCCCTGCGGTTATTGAAACTCCAGAAGGTGATTTTATCGGAATCCGTCAGAAAATGTTCTTGTCGCACTCTTATGATCATAGAGTCGTAGATGGTGCATTAGGAGGAAGTTTTGTAAAACGTGTGGCAGAATATTTAGAAGCTTTTGATGTAGATAGAGATTTCTAAAAATAGATTGTAAAATAAATTCAAATCCGATAGGTTTTAAAGCTTATCGGATTTTTTTGTTTTGTAAGAAAAGAATTAAGTGGATATGCCTACTCTTGCTGAGGCCTCATTTTGGAAAAGTTAAAATCGCTATTTGAAAGCTTTTTTCGACAAAAAAAAATCAGAATAAAGAGAGATATTCGGCTTTAAAAATTACATTTGTAAACTTATAAAAATTAGAAATGGAATTAAAACTTAACAAGCCAATTTGCTTTTTTGATCTCGAAACAACGGGAATTGATATCGGTAAAGATAGAATCGTAGAAATTTCAATATTCAAAGTTTTTCCTAACGGAAACAAAGAAAGTAAAACCTGGTTGGTTAATCCGACAATTCCAATTCCTCCGCAGACAACTGCAGTTCATGGCATCACAGACGAAAAAGTGGCCAACGAACCAACTTTTGCAGAACTCGCACCGCATATTCATAACATGATTAAAGATAGTGACTTGGGCGGATTTAATTCTGATCGTTTTGATATTCCGCTTCTGGCTGAAGAATTACTTCGCGCGGGAGTTGATTTTGATATGAAGAATAAGGTTTCTGTAGATGTTCAGACGATTTTTCATAAAATGGAAGAGCGTACTTTAAGTGCTGCTCTGAAGTTTTATTGCGGAAAAAGTCTTGATAATGCGCATTCGGCAGAAGCAGATACAATGGCAACTTACGAAATCTTGAAAGCGCAATTAGATCGTTATCCGGAATTAGAAAACGATATGAAATCTTTATCTGAATTTACAACGCGTAAAAAAATCGCTGATTTCGCTGGAATGATTGCTTTTGATAAAGATGATGAAGAAATTTTTACTTTTGGAAAACACAAAGGTGCCAAAGTGGAGAAAGTTCTAGAAACAGAACCAGGATATTTCAGCTGGATTCAAAATGCCGATTTCCCTTTGTACACCAAAAAAGTTTTGACAGCAATTAAATTAAGAAAATTAAATACGAAGTAAGTTTCTAAGATGCTAAGTTTCTAAGGTTCTGAGTTTTTTCCTTAGAAATTTAGCGTCTTAGTATCTTATAACCTATAAAAAAGATGAAAATTATCTGTGTCGGCAGGAATTATGCCAATCATATAGAAGAGTTGAAAAACGAACGCCCAAGTGAGCCTGTTGTTTTTATGAAACCAGATTCTGCTGTTTTGCTGAAACAGCATCCGTTTGTCATTCCAGAGTTTTCTGAAGATGTCCATCATGAAGTTGAGATAATCGTAAAGATTAATAAAGTTGGGAAATATATTGAGCCAAAATTTGCTCATAAATATTATGATGAAATTAGTGTTGGAATCGATTTTACAGCACGAGATCTGCAAAGTAAGTTAAAAGAAAAAGGACTTCCGTGGGAAAAAGCCAAGGCATTTGACGGTTCAGCGGTTATTGGTGATTTTTTACCAAAAGATAACTTTGTTTCTATGGAAAACCTTAATTTTGAATTAAGAACAAATGGAGAAATAGTTCAAAAAGGAAACTCAAGTATGATGCTTTGGAAAATTGACGAATTGATTTCTCATGTATCTCAGTTTTTTACTTTAAAAATTGGAGATATTATTTTTACAGGAACGCCTGCAGGTGTTGCGGCTGTAAAACCAAATGATGTTTTAGAAGGCTTTTTAGAAGATAAAAAATTATTCAGAATACAAGTAAAATAATGGCTTTAAAGTACAACCTTTCGAAAGTTTATGCGCTTTCAGATAATGACCCTGAATTTGTAAATCAGATTTTAACTTTATTTGTTACAGAGGTTCCAGAAGATTTGAAACAAATTAAAGAAGGAATAAAAAAGAAGGATCATAAATATGCTTATTCCTATGCTCATAAAATAAAGCCTACATTGGATCTAATGGGATTGAATGTGGCTTTTGAAGAAATTTTGCAGGTAGAAGCCTGGACAAAGGCTGAGGGCAAGAAAAAAGATATTATCGAAACTTTTAAAAGTATTAAGGTACAAGTAAAAGAAGCGATTAAAGAAATTAAAAAAGACTTTGATCTTTAATATAAATTTGACTTATTCCTGGTTTATTTAAAATTGAGGGATAAGTCAAAATCATTTTTTAAATTTTGTAAGCGGCTTGTAGTCTGTAAAAGCTGTTGATACCTTCCTCCAAGACAAAATTTAAATTTTCTACTTATAAATTATGGCTTACTTAGTGTAAGAAACAAAAATATTTCACTGATATGAAAGCAGCAATTATTACTATTGGAGATGAAATCTTAATTGGCCAAATCGTAGATACAAATTCGGCTTTTATTGCTAAATCACTTGATAGAATTGGGGTTGAGGTGGCAGAGATGCTATCAATAAGCGATGATAAAAAGCATATTTTAGACACTTTTGCGCAATTGCAAAATAGAGTAGATGTTGTAATTGTAACTGGCGGATTAGGTCCGACAAAAGATGATGTTACAAAGAAAACGTTTTGTGAATATTTCGATGATGAGTTGGTTGTAGATCAAAAAGTTTTGGCGCACGTAACAGAATTAATTGAAGGTTTTTATAAAAGACCAATTTCTCAATTGAACAAAGATCAAGCTCTAGTTCCATCAACTTGTACTGTTTTGCATAATAAAGTGGGAACTGCCCCAGGAATGTGGATGAAGAAGGAAAACACGGTTTTTATTTCGCTTCCAGGTGTGCCGTATGAAATGAAATATTTGGTCGAAGAAGAAATAATTCCAAAAATTGTTCGCGAATACAAACGTCCTTATATTATCCATAAAACAATTTTAACTTATGGTCAAGGCGAAAGTTTAGTTGCAGAACGTATTGAGCAATGGGAAAATAATCTTCCTGAATTTATAAAATTGGCTTATTTGCCAAATCCAGGAAGAGTTCGTCTGCGTTTGACCGCGCGAGGAACTGATAAAGAAGAACTGGAAGAGGCGATAGAATCTAATGTTCAATCTTTAGATGCTATAATTCATGATATAATTGTAGGTTACGAAGAAAATGAAACAATTGAAACTGTAATAGGTAAATTGCTTTCTAAACAAAATAAAACCGTCTCAACAGCAGAAAGTTGTACAGGAGGAAGAATTGCTTCATTGCTGTCATCTGTTCCGGGCTCGTCAAGCTATTTTAAAGGAAGTGTTGTTTCTTATGCAACAGAAGCCAAAGTAAATGTTTTGGGAATTTCACAAAATTTAATTGATCAGTTTTCAGTCGTAAGTGCTGAGGTTGCGTCGGCTATGGCTTTGAGTGTTAAAGAATTGCTGAAAACAGACTATGCGCTTGCTACGACAGGTAATGCGGGACCTTCAAAAGGAGATTCTGATGCCGAAATAGGTGCAGTTTTTATTGCTTTAGCCACACCAAACGGAGTAATTGTGGAAGAATTTAACTTCGGACAACCGCGTGAAAAAGTGATAGATAGGGCATCAGTTAAGAGTTTGGAAATATTACAGAAAGAAATTTTAAAATTTGTGCAATAATTTTTTGCTACAATGGTTTATTTTTCTTTTCTTTGCACCCTGATTTTGAATAACGATAAAAGATAAGTATAATGTCAAGAGTTTGTGACCTTACAGGTAAAAGAGCGATGGTAGGAAATAACGTTTCTCACGCTATGAACAAAACTAAGAGAAAGTTTTCTGTAAACTTAGTTAAAAAGCGTTTTTATCTTCCAGAAGAAGATAGATGGATTACTCTTAGAGTAGCAGCATCTACGATAAAAACAATTAATAAAAATGGAATCACTGCAGTTTTGAAAAAAGCGCAGTCAGAAGGATTTATCAAATAATCTTTTCCTAAATAAATATATAGCAAGATGGCAAAGAAAGGTAATAGAATCCAAGTAATTTTAGAATGTACTGAGCACAAGACTTCTGGTGTTCCAGGAACTTCTAGATATATTACAACTAAGAACAAAAAAAACACTCCAGATAGATTAGAGATTAAAAAATTTAATCCAATCTTAAAAAGAGTAACTGTTCACAAAGAAATTAAGTAATAATTAGAGATTTTGATAAAATCTCAAATGATTTTGCATTTGAAAATTTATCGAATTCCAAAACATTTGAATCATGGCAAAGAAAACCGTAGCATCGTTACAAACATCTTCTAAGAGATTATCAAAAGCCATCAAAATGGTAAAATCTCCTAAAACTGGTGCATATACATTCGTAGAATCTATTATGGCTCCTGAAGAAGTTGATGAATTCTTGAAAAAGAAATAATTACAATTACATTATATAGAAAAGCTACTTTCATTCGGAAGTAGCTTTTTTATTACCTATATTTGTCTAAAAATTTAAAGAATCGTAACAATTGATTGTTTTTTGAAAAACAATTGCACTTTCTTTAAAGATTTGGATTTCTTGTCTGAAAAGCGAGAAATCTAGTAAATCTAATAATCTACAAAAAATGAGTTTTTTTAAAAAATTATTCTCTAGCGAAAAAAAAGAGACTTTAGACAAAGGTCTTGAAAAAACAAAAACTACTTTTTTCTCGAAGTTAAGCAAAGCCGTTGCAGGAAAATCTAAAGTTGATGATGATGTTTTAGATAATTTGGAAGAAGTACTTGTTGCTTCTGACGTTGGAGTAAATACTACATTAAAAATCATTGAAAGAATTGAGAAACGTGTTGCTGAAGATAAATATCTAGGGACAGAAGAGTTGAATCAGATTCTGCGTGATGAAATTGGTGCTTTGTTGTCTGAAACTAATACAGGTGAAGCAACCGAATTTGAAATTCCGAAAGATAAAAAGCCTTATGTTTTAATGGTTGTTGGAGTAAATGGAGTGGGCAAAACAACAACGATCGGTAAATTGGCTTATCAGTTTAAAAAAGCGGGTCATAATGTGGTTTTAGGTGCTGCAGATACTTTTCGTGCTGCTGCAATTGATCAATTGCAAGTTTGGGCAGATCGTGTAAATGTGCCGATTGTAAGACAGCAAATGGGAAGTGATCCTGCTTCTGTAGCTTTTGACACTTTGCAATCTGCTGTGGCTCAAAATGCAGATGTTGTTATTATTGACACTGCTGGTCGTCTTCATAATAAAGTAAACTTGATGAATGAGCTGACAAAAGTAAAACGTGTAATGCAGAAAGTGGTTGCCGATGCGCCTCACGATGTGCTTTTAGTTTTGGATGGTTCAACAGGACAGAATGCTTTTGAACAGGCAAAACAATTTACAGCTGCAACAGAGGTAACTTCATTAGCAGTTACTAAATTGGACGGAACAGCAAAAGGTGGAGTTGTAATTGGTATTTCTGATCAATTTCAAATTCCAGTTAAATATATTGGTGTCGGCGAGGGAATTGAAGATTTGCAAGTCTTTAATAAGTATGAATTCGTTGATAGTTTCTTTAAATAATTTATAATGAAAAATATATCAGCTTTAACCTTTTATTTTGCTAGTGTATTATCTTTTGTTCTGGCAAATGTTTTAAAGGATAAAAATCTTTCAGTATATTATATTTTGCTGGTTTTAGGAATTGTTTTATTCTTTTTAGGAGTTCTTAAGAAAAGAAAAACCAATAAAAATAATTGATATAGTTTTCTTTGACTAATATGAAATACAGTATTTTCATTTTTATTTTTTGTTTATGCTGTTGTGTAAACAAACAACAGAATGAAAATACTGAAAAAAATCAAACAGTTATAGTGATACAGCCTTTGGGTGATTTTGAACTTAATCAATCTCAAAAAGTTTTAGCTGAAATAAAAACAATTAGCCCAAATGTTGTTTTAAGACAAAATATAGACTTTCCTAGAAATTCTTTTTACAAGCCTCGCAATAGATATCGTGCTGACAGTATTATTAAAAATCTTAAAAATAATATTGGCAATGATTCCGTGATTGTTGGGTTGTCGCATTTTGATATTAGCACAACAAAAAACGATATTAAAGATTGGGGTGTAATGGGTTTGGGTTACATGCCAGGAACGGCTTGTGTTGTTTCGGATTTTAGATTGTCTAAAAAACACAGAAATAACCAGTTTTATAAACTAATTCTGCATGAATTAGGTCATACAGCGGGTTTGCCACACTGCAAAATTAAGACGTGTTTAATGCGTGATGCTAAAGGCGGAAACCCACTGAATGAAGAAAAAGACTTTTGTAAAAACTGTAAAAGGTTTTTAAAAAATAAGGGATGGCAATTGATTTAAAGTGAAATTCTTCGCTTATTGATATATAGTATTAATTTTTTCCCATAATGGTTTATCAAAATCAGATAGGACGAGATTTGCATTATCGGTAGTATCTTCCATTCTTCATTTGGAATTATATCGTTTTTCCATTTTTCTTTATTAGCATTATTAATCCGCTTGCTTTTGCTACAATATTCTAAAGTTTTACATATACATTAAGATGTCAGGATGGTAAAAACAATTTCGTTAATGTTTTTGCTTTGGGGTTTAGCTGAGAATTTGCAAAATTGTTTAATGTGTTTTTCGATTTTTTATTTCTTTTGATAATTATAAGGTTATCTTTGTAGTTCGATAAAATTTCTTTTGAAAACGGGAGCCCTAGCCCTGATGGGAGCGGCATCCTTTTGTGTCCGCCACGGCGGACACAAAAGATATAGCGGACAGCAGGATCAGCTCCTAATTCTTCGACTTCATTCTAAAAAAAAAGAATAATTTTTAATATTTTTATTTATGAAAAATACTTTCATAGTTTTGTTTTGTTCGCTTTTGTTTGTGAGTTGCAAACAAGAATTAAAACCTGCAGATATTGCTAAATTGAATGGCTATTGGGAAATTGAAAAAGTAGTTTTTGAGAAAGGTGAAGAGAAGGAGTATAAAATGAACGAGACTTTTGATTTTTTTCAAATTAAGAATAATAAAGGTGTTCGAACGAAAGTGATGCCACAGTTTGATGGGACTTTTTTAACAACAGATACTTTTGAAAATGTTTCGGTTCGTTTTGCCGGAGAGCAGGTTTTCTTGGATTATAAAACAAAGTATGCAAAATGGAGTGAAGAAATTATTTCGCTTTCAGATGACAAATTAGTGGTTAAGAACCCGCAAAAGATAGAGTATCATTATAAAAAAGCTGGACCAGTAAATTTATTAAACGATGGCGAAAAGACTAAATAACGAAAGTACTATTAGTGCTGTACTACAGCAGATTATTCAAGTGAATAAATTGCAGCCAGGCATGGATCAGATTGATGTTCGTGACGCTTGGAAAAATCTCATGGGAAGCGGTGTGAATACTTATACTCGAAATGTTGTACTGAAAGGCAGTACACTTTATGTGGAATTAGGGTCTTCTGTTTTACGTGAAGAGTTGACTCACGGAAAGTATAAAATCGTAAAAATGATCAATGAAGAATTGGGCCGCGAAGTGGTGAAAGACGTGATTTTGCGGTAGTTTTTTTTAGTAAGATAAATTTTAAAATTAATTAACACTTCTATTGTGAGGTGTTTTTTTTTACGATACATTTGGGCAGTTATTTCTTTAAAATAGCGTCTTTTTTATAAACCCAAAACAATAAAAAATCAATGAAAAAAATTTTACTAATTTTAACTGTATTATTTACGTTAACTGGTTATTCACAAAAGAAAAAAGTTGCTGTTGTTGCTTTTTATACTGACAAAACAATTGATCTTTCAGAGCTTGGTTTAAGTGCTGTTGCGGCAGTAACAGATTTAGGAAACAATCCAAATTTTAACCTACAACCAATTTTGGAAAAGTATCACAATGCTTTTTTTAATGATTATTCTAAAAAGTTTCCATTCGATTTACTTCCTGAAACAGATGTAACTCAAAAACAAGAGTATATTGACTATATTCCTCATTTTGATAGAGAGGGAGAAAAAGGAAAATATATTATCAATTACCCTGGATATAAATATATCTATGAGGGAACAAACGGTTCGGCAAATGAGGTAGCGACAGCTACTATGTTTAAAGATAATGCAGATGGTGTCTTGTTTACAGAGATTCACTTTGCTGTGGTAAAAGGGTTTGCAGTTGGCGGAACTGGTACTGTTAAAATGAGAGCTTATGCAAGAATTGCTTTGTATGATAAAAATGGAAAAAAAGTTTTTGCTTTTAATGAAGGAGCAAATTCAAAGAAAACTGGAACAATAGTAGGAGGAATTCCTGTTTTATCTTTTGATAAAGTATTGCCAATGTGCGAAAGCGCATTAGACGAACTTTTAAAAGATTTGGATGGAAGAGTTGAGAAAATGGTAAAGAAGACTTCTGAAAGTCTTTAATGATTATAAGTAAATAAAAAAACCGCTTCAGTTATGAAGCGGTTTTTTTTATGATTTAAGAAGTCTTAGAATTGCTCTCTTCCTGCAAAGTGGAATGCACTTTCGATAGCAGCGTTTTCGTTGCTGTCAGATCCGTGAACTGCATTTTCTCCGATAGAAGTAGCGTATGCTTTACGAATAGTTCCTTCAGCAGCTTCTGCTGGGTTTGTAGCACCGATTAAAGTTCTGAAATCTTCTACTGCGTTGTCTTTTTCTAAAATAGCAGCAACAATTGGTCCACGAGACATAAATTCAACTAATTCTCCGTAGAAAGGTCTTTCTGCGTGAACTGCGTAAAATGCTTTTGCATCTGCTACAGTTAATTGAGTTAATTTTAATGAAACGATTTTGAAACCACCATTAGTAATCATTGCTAAGATATTCCCGATGTGTCCGTTTGCAACAGCATCTGGTTTAATCATTGTAAAAGTTCTATTTGTTGCCATTTTATATTTTATTAAATTTTGTGCAAAAGTATACTTTTTTTGTGAATTGATTTTAATAAAATCATAATTAAAACGCTTTAGAATGATGTTTTGATTAGAACAAGTTTTTTGAAAACCATAAAAGTGATATAAGTTCATTTAAATAGCGATGCGGAGAATATTTATTGTAAATTTTGCATTACTTCTAAAATGAACTTATATCACTTATATGGTGAAACAATTTTATACCTTGAATATTAATTTGTTTCTATAGAAAATCCATAAAATAAAAGTCCAGATTGTTACATAGGTTAATGCGCCTGCTAAAGAAGCACTCATTGGATTGCTGAAAAATGGCGCGATTCCAAAACGGTATAAATATTCTAAAAGGTTAATTTGTTCGCCAGCAAGTAATGGATGTTTAAAACGAATCATTACCAGAGCTTGTGGAATAATTTGCGAAGCAAAGAAAACAATCATGGGATTTACTCCCCATATGACAAATAATTTAAAGCCTTTTTTGTATTCTTTGATGTCAATGATGTAATATAAAATGGTTAAACATACTGTTGCTAATCCTGTAGTATATATTACATAACTGCTTGTCCAAATTGATTTGTTTATAGGGAAAACTAAATCCCACATTAATCCAAAAAAGATAAGTGATGTGCCAATCATGCCCATTCTTTGAGCTTTCTGGATTTTAGTTAAACTAAGAAGTAGAATTTGGCCGATAAATAAACCAATAATTCCGTTTACAATTGACGGAAGCGTACTCAAGATTCCTTCAGGATCCCAAGTATTGGTTTCATGATACATATGTCCTTTTAGGAAGACGCTGTCCACCCAAGCGGCTAAATTGGTTCCTTTCTCTAAACTAGCTTCTCCAAATCCTGGAACCGGAATTAAAGTCATAACAGCCCAATAGCCTAAAAGTAAAACGATTCCCGTAATAAGCTGTGTTTTTCGTGATGTTTTTAAATATAAAAGCGAAACTACAAAATAGACCACTGCAATACGCTGCAGTACTCCAGGAAGTCTCACATCTGCATAATTTTCAAAACCTCCATAAGCTAGAATGAGATATATGGCTAATATGCTAAAGGCAAAAATGTTTTTTAGTCTGTTGCTAAAATTTCCCATTAAAGCATAACCAACAGCAAAAGTAATAACCAATCGGCCGATCAGAAGTGGAATTCCGTCTAAACCAAATAACTGAATTTTGCCAAAGAAATTAAAGAAAATCCCCAAACAGAACATTCTTAAAGAACGAATCAGGATTTTGTTGAATGTTGTTTCGTCGTATTTTTTGTCGGGCATTGCAAGCGGAACTGCAACTCCCATTATAAATATGAAAAAAGGAAATACAAGATCTGTTGGTGTACAGCCATTCCATTGTGCGTGCAAAAGCGGAGGGTAAACATTTCCCCAATCACCAGGATTGTTTACAATTGTCATCAATAGAATAGTCAGTCCGCGAAAGACATCAAGCGAAATTAGGCGTTCTCTTACCATTAGGTTAGTTCGTTAATAGGTTATAAAATATAATTCTATTTGGTTTGAGAGAGCAATAATTTAGGAAATGTGCTGGTTATTTGTTCCGAAATTAACGCTTTTGAATTTCTAAAGATAATTATTTTTAGATGATTATGATGTCAAAATTATGTTCTAAAGGCTTTAATTTTTGAATTAAAAGCGGAATCAATTGTTCTCCTTTTTCTAAATAAAATTCAGAAAAATTAGCTTGGCGTTCTTGAAGGCTATTGTTCGGAAATAATTCACATTGTAAATCGGTAACACGTTCCAATTGATCGGCCAGTTTTCTTTTTTGCGCTTTTAATAAACGCTTTTCTAGATTTTCTAAACCTTTCTTTTGTTTTACTTCTTGTGCTTTTACAGCTCCAGAGAAAGATTTATCTGTTTTTTCGGCCAATTCAAAAAGGTAGGCAAACTGCTTTTCAAGTGCTTCCTTTTGAGGAGTTAAATCTATTGGAAATGGAGAAAGTTTATGAGTGATCTCATTAATTAAATTCTCTGATTTGCTGAATAAATCTTTCCATGATAAATTTAAATTATCAGCTTTTTTAACTTGTTTTTCGGTTGCCAGAAGAACAGAATTTCGGACTAATACTATTGGGAAAGTGATATTTACAGCATCAAAGAAAGCTTTCAGTTCTAACCAATAAGCGATTTCTCCGCCTCCGCCAATGTAGCAAAGATTAGGTAGAATAATTTCTTGATATAATGGACGCATAATTACGTTTGGACTGAATTTTTCTGGATTACTTTCCAGTAATTTTAGAATTTCTTCTTTAGAAAATGAAATTTTGGTATTGTTAACCCAATATTTGCCATTTTCAAAAATGATTCTTTCGCGCAGTTTATCTTCAATATAAAATAAATTGATTTCGCGCGGATTTACCTGAACGGTATATGCGGCGAGCTCTTCAATTGATTTTTGAACTTCTTTAAACGAAGTCTGATTTTCTAATTCTTCTTTTGCATACGGAATAAAAGCACGTTTCAAATCGGCATCATCTGCATCTATAATTACTAAGCCATAGCTAGCGAAAAGTGTATTTGCTAAATAGCGGGTTGCATCTGCTAAATTTTCATGTTTTAAGTAAGCATCTTCAAAAAGCTTTTTCAGTGCATTTGCATTTGTGCTTGAGCCTAATTCCTGAGAATAAATTTCAAATAAATCTTCCAAACCATCAGTCGAAAGTCTTCCGACTGGACCAGTGCTTTCGGCATTCCAGCGGATCTTTTTTCCTTTAAAATTAAAATAATTAATTTCTTCAAAATCGTGATCTTCTGTCGCCATCCAGTAAACTGGGACAAAATTGGAGGAAGGATATTTCGATTTTAATTCTTTGGTTAAATTAATTGTTGAAATGATTTTATATAAAAAATATAATGGTCCGCTAAATAAATTCAGTTGGTGACCAGTGGTAATAGTAAAAGTATTTTCGAGTGCTAAAAGCGAAATATTCTGTCTTGTTAAATCTGAAATTTCAATGTTTTGATATTGCTTTTGCAATGTGTCAACCAATACAGCTCGGTTGTTGTTGTCAAAATTTGCTGATTTTTCGGCAATTTGTTTTTCGAAATTTTCTAAGACTGGAAAATTATTGTACAGCGGTTTTAATTCTGGTTTTTGATCTAAATAATCCTGCATTAGTTTAGAGAAATATCCAGAAGATTGAAAGCTGATACAGTCGGTAGGCATAATTTTAAGTTTATTTTTGATAGCTGTAAATTTAATGAAAATATACAGTTAAAAACGCTATTAACAATTGCTTAAGATTTGATTTTTTTCTGATGCTTTTAAAAACGTTGTAATCAGGATTTTAAAATCTGATTATACGTGATTGTGAAAAATTGAAAATTTAGATAATTTGTTAAAATTATAAAGTAGTGGCAAAAGTAATTTGTCTAAATATGAGTTTTTAATAATGAAACTCTATTTTTGCAAATAAAAAAGATATCAATTTTCATGAAAAATAACCCGAATAAAAAGAACTCCCTAAAACATGTTCTTTTTGGAAGCCTTATAGGTACTACAATCGAATTTTTTGATTTTTATATTTATGCTAATGCAGCCGTATTAGTTTTTCCGCAATTATTTTTCCCTAGTTCAGATTCGACAATGGCGACTCTGGAATCTTTAGCAACCTTTTCAATTGCTTTTTTATCACGTCCGTTAGGTTCTGCATTTTTTGGACATTACGGAGATAAAATCGGACGTAAATTCACTCTCGTTGCTGCTTTATTAACAATGGGAATTTCTACTGTGACAATTGGTTTTCTGCCAAGTTATGCTAGTATTGGTGTTGTTGCCCCTTTATTGTTAATGCTTTGTCGTTTCGGGCAAGGAGTTGGTTTAGGAGGCGAGTGGGGAGGAGCAGTTTTGCTTGCCATCGAGAATGCACCGCCAAATAAACGTGCTTGGTATGGAATGTTTCCACAATTAGGCGCTCCAATCGGATTGTTGCTTTCAGGCGGAACATTTTTATTGCTTACCGATTCAATGAGTAATGAAGATTTTATGGATTATGGCTGGAGAATTCCATTTATTGCCAGCGCGCTTTTAGTAATTGTTGGTTTTTATATCAGAACAAAAATTACCGAAACTCCTTCATTTGAACAAGCTAAAAAACACGAAGAAGAAGTAAAAGTGCCATTTTTAGAATTGGTGAAATCCTATAAAAATCAATTGATCTTCGGAACTTTCGCGGCGATTACGACCTTTTTAGTTTTTTATTTGATGACAGTTTTCACTCTAAGTTGGGCAACTTCTGATTTAGGAATTGTAAAAAGAGACGGGTTATTGATTCAATTATTCTCAGTATTATTCTTTGCACTTTTTATTCCGGTTTCGGCAGTCGTTGCAGATAAAATCGGACGTCGTAAAATGCTTATTGCAGCGACTGCGGCTATTGCCGTTTTCGGTTTTTTCTTTTCTTATTTCTTAAGTTCAGGAAATATAACTTTGGTAACTGTTTTCGCTTGTATTGGAATGTCTTTGATGGGATTCACATATGGGCCTTTAGGGACTTTCTTGTCTGAGTTATTTCCAACCAATGTTCGTTATTCGGGAGCGTCATTAACGTTCAATATGGCAGGAATCCTCGGCGCAGCTTTTGCACCGATGATTGCAATTTGGCTGGCTAAGACGTACGATGTGAGTTATGTAGGCTTTTATTTAGTTGCAGCTGCACTTATATCTTTAGTTTCATTTTTGGTAATTAGCAAAGACGAACATAAGTTTTAAATAAATTTATTTTAAAATATTTGAAAGCAGTAATGTAAAAAATTACTGCTTTTTTTTGTTTGTTTAAAAAGTATTTAGATATTTGTCTAAATATATAAATGTAATGAATGATATTTTTAAAGCATTAAATGATGCGACTAGAAGAGAGATTCTGGATCTTTTAAAGCAAAAAGATATGTCGGCAGGAGAGATTGCCGATGCTTTTAATATTTCAAAGCCAAGCATTTCTCATCATTTAGATATTTTAAAACGAGCTGATTTAATTACATCTGAAAAAAACGGACAATTCATCATTTATTCCATCAATACCACCATAATGGAAGATGTTTTGCAATGGATATTAACCTTTAAACAATAATAAAATGAATTTAGAATTGAAAAAAGAACTTCCCCTAATTGGAATTGTTTTGATTCCTTTTGTTTATTTGGCCACAATTTGGAACACACTTCCTGAAAGAGTTCCTATACATTGGAATTACAAAGGAGAAATTGATAATTGGGGTGATAAGTTTAGTTTGGTTTTTTTGCTTTTTATGCTTCCTGTTTTGATGTATGTCTTAATGACTGCGGCATCTAAAATTGATCCAAAAAAGAGAATTTTATTAATGGGAAGAAAGTTTTATCAGCTTAAATTTTTCTTGGTTTTATTTATGTCCGTATTGGCTTCGTTTTTTGTTTACTTGGCCAAAAACCAATCGCTCTCTAGTCCTGGTTTAATGTATGTAGCTGTTGGAGTGCTATTAGTTATATTCGGAAACTATTTTAAAGTTATTCAGCCTAATTATTTTATCGGAATTCGTACCCCTTGGACGTTGGAAAATCAGCAGGTTTGGAAAGCGACACATGCTTTTGCTGGAAAATTATGGCTTGCAGGCGGTTTAGTAATAATATTGGGAGGTCTGATATTTTCGGGATTTAATTTTTCTAAAATTTTTGTTGGTATAGGAATTACTATTGCCGTTGTCCCTATGATTTATTCTTATTTCAAATTTAAAAGTCTCGATAAAAAAGAAGGTAATCTTTAACTAAATTAATTAATGAAAATGAAAAAAATAATACCTCTTTTGTTTATACTTTTTAGCTTTTCTCAATCATTTGCACAAGATATTTCGGGACAATGGAATGGAGTTTTAAAAGTTCCCAGTTCTGAATTAAGAATAGTGGTAAATATCACTAAAACTGAAAAAGGATATACTTCAACAATGGATAGTCCCGACCAAGGTGCAAAAGGAATTCCAGTAGCTAAAACCACTTTTGAAAATAATGTGTTGAGATTGGACATTGCTCCTCAAGCTGGAGTTGTGTATGAAGGGAAATTAAATGAGAATAAATTTACTGGCAAGTTTACTCAAAATGGCCAGTCTTTAGAACTTGATTTGGCAAAGGGAAATGTTCAAATTCTAAGACCTCAAGAACCTAAACAGCCATTTCCTTATTATACAGAAGATGTAAAATTCGAAAATATAAAAGATCAAGTGACTCTGGCAGGAACTTTATCGTTGCCTAAAAAAGAAGGTAATTTTCCAGTAGTTATTTTAATTTCTGGAAGCGGTGCGCAAAATCGAGATGAAGAAATGCTTCAGCATAAACCTTTTCTAGTTTTAGCTGATTATCTTACCAGAAAAGGAATCGCTGTTTTACGCTTTGATGATCGTGGTTTTGGAGAGTCTACGGGTGATTTTAAAAGTGCAACGACTACAGATTTTGCGAAAGATGTACAGGCAGGAATTGACTATTTAAAAACTCGAAAAGAAATCAATAAAAAGAAAATTGGTTTAATTGGGCATAGCGAAGGAGGAGTAATTGCGCCAATTGTAGCTGGAAATTCTAAAGATATTGCATTTATTGTTTTAATGGCAGGAACGGGAATTCGTGGTGATAAATTGCTTCTCTTGCAAAAGGAATTGATCGAAAAACAAATGGGAGTTTCTGAAGAAGAAGTAAAAAGAGGACAGGAAACTTATAAAGAAGTTTATGAACTTATAACTTCCAGTTCTGCAATTGACGAAAAACTTAAGAAAGATGTTAAAAATATTTTTGAGTCTAAACTTGGCGTAACAGACAAAATAGCAGAGGCTTATACCGCTGAAGTAACAAATCCTTGGATATATGATTTCCTTAAACTGGATCCTGCTCCGTATTTAGAAAAAGTAAAATGCCCAGTTTTGGCAATTAACGGAAGCAAAGATGTGCAAGTTCCTCCTGAAGCAAATCTTCAAAATATTCAAAGAGCCTTAACAAAAGGGGGAAATAAGAAGATTACAATAAAAACACTTCCAAATTTAAATCATTTATTTCAAGAATGTAAAACAGGATCGCAATTTGAATATGGAGCAATTGAGCAAACAATATCTCCGACAGCATTAGAAGAGATTTCAAGTTGGCTTTTGTTGCAGACGAAATAAAATTATTGAATCGCAAAGATTTATACAATTGAAAAGGGTTTCTTTTTAAACATAAATCTTTGCGGTTTTTGCTTTATCTCTTTAAAGAAAAATGGCCTCTATATTCTGTTCCATTTATTCTGGTAGCGGTAAACCAATAATCTGATGTAGGTAGTTGATTACCGAGATAAGTTCCGTTCCAAGAAGTATTTAATGCCAATTCTTTAATTAATTTTCCGTATCGATCAAATATTCTAATAGATGAATTAGGAGCCAAATAATCTGGATCAATTGTCCAAGTGTCATTAAAACCGTCGCCATTTGGCGTAAAGAATTTTGGAAACGGAAGTTCATTAACCAAATGAATACAATCTCCAGCTGCAGCCTCTAAAATACTTATTGTTACAGGGATTCTATCGCTTTCACAAGTGTTTATTGTTTGAGAAGCGTAATAGGTAATTCCATTTTCAAGAGAAGTTGATTCTGATAAATTACTTGTAGACGAAGAACTGTCATACCATTTGATGTTTTGACCATTAATTTCAATGTCGCTTATTTTTGAGCTTTTCTGAATACAGAATTGCTGTGGAGAATTGGCTATTGGAATTTGCGTGTCTTGTACTTTTACAGTTATTAAAAATTTTTCGCTTTCGCAGTTGTTTAGAGTTTGACTAACATAGTACTTTCCATTTTGTAATAAAGTTGTTTCTTGCAAAATATTTCCATTTGTTGCAGCATCGTACCATTTAAGTGCAGTTCCTGCTATATTTAGATTTTCAATTGTCGCTATTTCATCAATACAAAACTGCTGATTATTATTTCCAGTTGGTAAAGGTGTGTTGTATACATGAACAAGAAAAGGAGTTCGGTCACTATCACAGCCAATTGTTTGCGAAGCATAATACGTTCGATTATTTTCTAAAAGAGTTGTATTTGGTAAAACAGAGGCAGAGAAACTCGTATCAAACCATTTTATATTTTGTCCCGTTATTTGAATGTCATTAAGAGTTTTATTTTCCTTTTTACAAAACGATTGTTCAGGATTTCCAGTTGGAGCAGGAGGTGTGTTTACAACAGAAACTGTAACTCCAAATCGAGAGCCTTCGCAGTTATTTATGGTTTGAGAAGCGTAATATGTTTTTCCGTCTACAAGAACAGTAGTTTCTGGTAATAAATTACCATTAGTTAACGCATCAAACCATTTTATTGAATTTCCAGTAACTTGAAGATCTGCAATTGTTGGATTTTGTCCTGTGCAAAATGGTTGATTTGCTTCTCCACTTGGAGCAAGTGTATTCTGAATATTAATAGTTACAGGAGTTCTCTCGCTTTCGCAACCATTTATAGTTTGAGAGGCATAATAAATGGCTCCATTTTGAAGTGTAGTTGTATTAGATAAAAGTGTTCCCGCTGTTTGCGCATTGTACCACTTTATATTTTGCCCTGTAATTTGAATTTCATTTATAGTTGCATTTTGATTACCACAGAAAGTTTGTAAAGGATCTGCTGATGGTAAAGGCTGGCCAGTAATAGTAACAGTTTGGTTTTGGGTTGATGTATTTCCGTTTCCGTCATCGTAATTCCAAACAATAGTATAAGTCCCCGGTAAATTGTAAAATAGAGGATTTGTAGTTGTTCCATCAATAGATCCGGCACAAGTATCGGTTGCGGTTGGAATCGTGGCTAATACTGTATTACAGTCTCCAGTTATAATTGGTAAGGTAGCAATATTAGGAACAGGGGCTTCTGTGTCTCCAATTTTAATATTAATTTTTTTGATGCCATCACAACCACCAGTTCCGGTAATTAAACAGCTATACTCTCCGGAATTAATTAACGATACGTTTGTAATTGTTGGATTTTGGTCTGTTGATGTAAATCCGTTTGGACCAGTCCAATAATAATCAGTCCCGCCCGATGCTTTTAGTTCTAATGTTTTGTTAGTACAGATTGGTGAATTTGAAGAAATTTCAGGAGTTTTAATTAGAGGATCTTCGGAAAATTTCATTAAAAAAAAATTTTTATTGCCCAAAATATTAGATTGATAAGAACTTGCATCAGCAATGTCATCATTGAAACTTGATAATCCAGCGACAAAAATTGAACTGTCAGTATGTAAAGCTATTTTTATAGTATTATCATTGCCAATATATGTTCCCCAAATAAAAAGACCCTCTTTAGAAAATTTACCAGTATATCCATAGTGAGTCCTAATTCGATCTGGTTTGTAAGAACATGGAGTGGTTAGTTTATAATCAGTTTTAAAATCCATATTTCCGCCTCCAATGTAAAGTGAATTATTTTGAAAGACTATAGAAGAAATGTTAATATCTCCAACATAAGTACCCCATATTCTTTGTCCTTGAACATTTAGTTTTGCTAATAAACCTTTGTAAAGATTTGGATTTGAGTCTTCAAATGTTCCAGATGTCGTAATATTGTCACTACTATAAGTGTATCCACCGATATAAATATTTTCTTCATTATCAATTTCGACAGATTCAATATTTTCCATCGGGGAGCTACCACCATAATAACTGCCCCAAATTCTTTCTCCGTTTATGGAAAACTTACAAACGTATCCATCTCCTAGAAAATTAGAGTTTGGTTTTTCCTGAAAAACACCAGTAGTTGCCATATTGTTTGTGCTTTTAGTAGACCCACCAGCAACTAAGTAAGAATCCTTTATTGTGATAGCATTTAAATTATCATTTCCATCCCCTCCAACATAAGTGCTCCATATTAAATTTCCATTTTTATTAAATTTTGTAATAAACGCGTCTGTATTTATCCCATATGGACTTGCTGAATAACTTAATTCAGTTTGAAATTTACTGTTTATAGCGATATTTGTTTTACTGGAAGTTGTACCAACAATGTAAACATTATCATTAATGTCAATATCCAATTTATTTGCATAGTCATAATCTTCACCACCAAAATAGGTTCCCCATTGCCTTGCACCATTACTATTAAATTTTACTAGGAAAGCATCTGAAGATCCCTTTAAATTTGGCTGAAAAGATCCCACAGTACTGATGTTTGTCTCTGACCCTGTATAGCCTGTAATTAAAACATTATTTTGTGAGTCAGTTTTTACACCATAAATATAAACATATTGTGTGCCAGCATAGTAGGTTCCCCATAGTCTATTACCATTTTTATCAAACTTAAAAAGAATACCATTTGTAATTGAATTGACATACGGATGACTTCCGCTTGTTTGATGTGCCCCAGAAGTAGCATAAGAAGGACTTTGAGAAGTTGTAGTTCCCGAAACATAAGCATTTCCTAAGGAATCAGTCGTTAAGTCAGAAGGATACCAATTTGCTGCATCCAATCCAGTTTCATCTCCATAAAAAGTCCCCCAAAGTCTAATCGGCACAGGATCAATTACAACTTTTTTCCCAATTAAAAAGTTTGCTGAACGAAATCCATAAACATCTTTTTTTATTTTTTGATACCCAACAACAATCGCTTTTTTTTGTCCTTTTTCTTCAATCCAACTTACAGGAAGCGTTTCTTCCATTTTTCCAAAACGAACATTCATTTGGATTTTATTATCAACCAAACTGGTTTCTGCTCCATTAAACTTTAATTGAATATCAGAGATTTTTCCTTTTGGGTGAATGACAAAATTATATTCTACTGTTTTTTGTAGATCTTCAGGAATTGTAAAAATAACATCAATATTGGGATAAATATTTTTGTAGGTAATTTGTTTGTACTTATAAACACCGGTAACTCCTTCAGGTTTGTTAGGGATATTGTAGTAATTATCAAAATCCGTTGATTTTTGTTCTGCAATTAATTCAACTTTAGAATTGGAATTTACGAAGTCAATATCGATTCGATGAAAGGAATATTCAAGATTAAATTCTTCTTTTTCTTGATTGTTTTTTTCGGGAATTAAATAAGGAAGTGTTTTTGCTGTTACAGAACGAACAATTGGCGTCTTTTTTACTTCATAAACATCATATGAAAAACCATTTTTCTTCAATTGAACATTCAAACCATTAGAATTCAATAAATATTTTACAGCAATATTTGATTTTCCATTTTGATCTATAATTTGTCCTTTATTTTCTGTAAAACCAATAGATTGATTTTTATTTTGAGAAAATGAATGTTGTGTTAGTAAGAAAAAAAGAAATAGTAATGTATGTTTCATTTTAATAATTTGGCTACTGGCAAATGTAATTAAATGTTTACAAACTCAAATCAAAAATTGAAACGCTGAAAAGTCTCAAAATATCCCGTATTTTTGCAAAAAAAAAATTCCCTTTTGAAAACGAAACTTTTTGTAATTACGCCGCCTTTTACCCAACTGAATACACCGTATCCGGCAACGGCGTATATAAAAGGTTTTCTGAATACCAAAAATATCGAATCGGTTCAGGCTGATTTGGGTATTGATGTGATTTTGGAATTATTTTCGAAAAAAGGATTACAAGATTTGTTTCAAGTTTCAGGTTCTGAAATCTCAGAGAACTCGAAACGTATTTTTGCTCTTCAGAACGAATACATCAAAACGATTGATCCTGTAATTCAGTTTCTGCAAGGAAAAAATCCAACGTTGGCATTGCAAATTTGTCAGGAAGATTTTCTGCCCGAAGCTTCTCGTTTTGCACAATTAGAAGAATTGGATTGGGCTTTTGGCTCAATGGGAACTCAGGATAAAGCAAAACATTTGGCTACGTTATATCTTGAGGATATTTCGGATTTTATTGTTGAATGTGTTGATGAAAATTTTGGTTTCAGCCGATATGCAGAACGTTTAGGACGAAGTGCTAATTCTTTTGATGAATTGTACGAAGCCCTTCAGCAAGAGCCAACTTATATCGATTCGATTCTGATTTCGCTTTTGAAAGCTAAAATTGAGACCGTAAAACCAACTTTATTTTTAATTTCCGTACCATTTCCTGGAAATTTATATAGCGCGTTTCGTTGCGCACAGTGGGTAAAACAAAATCATCCCGAGATAAAGATTTCGATGGGTGGAGGTTTTCCAAATACAGAATTACGTTCGCTTTCTGATAAACGCGTTTTTGAGTTTTTCGATTTTATCACTTTAGATGACGGAGAAGTTCCAATTGAGGAATTAATTTTCAATTTAGAAAATCCAGATTACAATTCTTATAAACGAACATTTTTGCTAGAAAATGGAGAAGTTGTCTATAAAAACAATTCTCTAAAATACGATTATAAACAATCTCAGGTTGGAACTCCAGATTACTCCGATTTGCCTTTGGATAAATATATTTCGGTTATCGAAATTGTAAATCCGATGCATAGAATGTGGAGCGATGGCCGTTGGAATAAACTCACAATGGCGCACGGCTGTTATTGGGGAAAATGTACTTTCTGCGATATTTCTTTAGATTATATAAAAGTTTACGAGCCCGTTGCGGCAAGTCTTTTATGCGATAGAATCGAAGAACTAATCGAGAAAACAGGCCAAAACGGATTTCATTTTGTGGATGAGGCCGCTCCGCCAGCTTTGATGCGTGCGTTGGCACTTGAAATTCTAAAAAGAAAACTGGCTGTAACGTGGTGGACCAATATTCGTTTTGAAAAAAGCTTTTCAAAAGATTTATGCCTATTGCTAAAAGCTTCTGGATGTATTGCCGTTTCGGGCGGTTTGGAAGTTGCTTCTGACCGATTATTAAAATTAATAGACAAAGGTGTTACCGTAGAACAAGTCGCAAAAGTGACTCGAAATTTTACCGAAGCTGGAATTATGGTACACGCGTATTTAATGTACGGATATCCAACACAAACGATTCAGGAAACAGTTGACAGTCTTGAAATGGTTCGTCAATTGTTTGAAGCGGGAGTTTTACAGTCGGGATTTTGGCATCAGTTTGCTTTGACGGCACATAGTCCGGTTGGATTGTATCCAGAACAATTTGGCGTGACCAAAAAAACAGAAACGATTGGAGCTTTTGCTAATAATGATATTGAGTACACCGATGCAACGGGAATCAACCACGATAAATTCAGTTTTGGATTAAAGAAATCGCTTTTTAATTTCATGCACGGAATCTGTTTTGATTATGAACTTCAAGAATGGTTCGATTTTAAAATTCCGAAAACAAAAATCCATCCCGATTTTATTTTTAATGCATTAGAAGAACGAAACGATTTCAATACAAAACCAAATGCAAAAGTGGTTTGGATTGGAGGAAAACCTACTGCAGAAATTTTTACAAAATCTAAAAAAGGAAGAAGCTGGGAAATGATGTCGCTAACGTTTCATGATAAAAAAGAAAGTTTCGATATTCAGACTAGTAAAGAAGAAGGCGAATGGCTACTTTCAATTTTGTCAAAAATAGCCGTTTCGGGTTCTAAAGGTTATACTTTTCAAGAAGTCAAAAATGATTTTGAAACTTCTTTAGAAGATTTTGAACTATTTTGGTATTCTAAACCAGTAAATACTTTGCGGGAGTTTGGATTACTTGTACTTTAAAAGTAATAATTAGTTTTTGGTTACCCAATAATGTAAATCTCTTTCTATATCATAAATCATTCTTTTTACACTTCTTCTGATTACGAAATAAGGGATTCCTAGCATTACAAACATGTGGAATAAAAGAAAAGGGAAAAAGATGAAAGGAGGAGAATTGTCACTAGGTATAAAAATAGAACTGAAAAGCGCAATCAAATAAAATAGAAGCACTACTCCTAAAACGAAAAACATTATTTTTCTGAAGCCATTAATTTCGGCATTTATATTTAATTGATTATTGTCTTCTTTAAATGTGCCAGTTACTTTTGCAAAAGAATAGTTAGTATCAAATAATTTTCGTCGTTTCTTTAACTCAAAATAATTATTAGAAATATTGCCTTTGTACTCATTTCTGCTGGATTGAAAAACTTCAAAAGGAACAAAACTTAAATCAGATTCATCAACATGACTTCTGAATTTCTGAATAAAATCTATTTTTGAAACTGGTAATTGTATAGAGATGTCTTTAACTAAGTGTATTTTTCTTAAAAAATCGGTCATTTATTTTGATTTGGTTAGCGAGCCAAATATACTATTTACGAGAGAATAAGAAATAAAAGCACAAAAAAAAAGATTTATTTTTTTAAGCTAATATTCAATGCATTCACCATCATTAGGAATAGAAGTTTTAGTCAAAAGCCCATGGTCTGAAAGTGCAGTTCTTAATTGCAATCTTGTGGTCGGACAATGATTTAACGCTTCTAAGTGATTGGCGAGGACTTTTCCTGGTGCAAGTGTCACGAATTTCAAAATATCATCCATTCGCATTAATAAAGGCTGACCAAAATCTAATCTTGCAGTTCCGCAGGCGACAATCGAAATGTCGGGTTTAAATTGCGTTAGAACTGTTTCTACATGTTCTGTAAAAATGGTATCTGAACTAATATAAATAGATTTTTGATCGGCTAGTTCTATGAGAAAGCCCATTACATTTCCCATTAATTTAGCAACAAATCCGTAGCCGTGTCTTGCAGGAATTCCTGTAATTTTTCCGTCTAGAAATTTTTGAGCTTCCCAATATTCTAAAGTTTGAATTACGCTTAATCCTCGTTGTATAAGTGCCTTTTCATCCTTAGAACTGCAGATTACGGGAATGCTTTTTCTTCTCAAAAAAACTTCTCCTGCTTTATCAATATGATCAGGATGCAAATGCGTAATCAAACAATGTGTTACACGGCTTAAAATTTCACGGCTGTTTTTGGGCAATGCCACTAGCGGATTTCGTTTTGGTTTATATCTGAAAATAGTAAAAGGCGGAATTGTTTTTCTTTTACCTAACATTGGGTCAACTAAAATGACATGCTTTTCTGTTTCAATTACCAAAGAGGCATTTCGCAAATGATGTAATTTCATATCCAAGAAAATTAGATATTAAAAATACAAAGTTTTTCTAAAAACTGCTTACAGATTTTTCTTTATTTTTAACAGAATTGTTATTTTACCCAATAGAAAATCTAAATCCAATTCCGTGCAGATTTTCTATTGAAATGCCTTCTTCATTTGCCAAGATTTTACGTAAACGCGAAATAAAAACATCCAAACTCCTTCCCATAAAATAGTCGTCTGTTCCCCATAAAGAGGTTAAGATTTGTTCGCGTTTTAAAACAGAGTTTTTATGATCCAAGAAAAGTTTCAGTAATTCGGCTTCGCGCTGTGTTAATCCAACTTTTTCTTCATCATTAAAAAGAATGAAATTTTTGGTGTCAAACTGATATTTGCCAACTTCATAAATCGTTTTTGCAACTGGAATGTTTTTCTGCGAACGCTTCAAGAAAATTTCAATTTTCAGCAATAATTCTTCAATACTAAAAGGTTTCACTAAATAATCATCGGCGCCTAAACGAAGACCTTTTATTCGATCTTCTTTTAAAGTTTTAGCCGAAAGAAAAATAATCGGAACATCAACATCAATTTTTCGAACGGCTTCGGCAAGTTCAAAACCATCCATTTTTGGCATCATAATATCAAAAATGCAAATATCAAATTCTTCTTCCTCGAAAATTTTCAGTGCCGACTTTCCATCAGAACAATGAATTACCTCATAATGGTTTTGCTCCAAATTGTCTTTGGTTAAAAACGCTAGAGTTTCATCGTCTTCGGCATATAGTATTTTGAAATTTCTCATTTTTTGTAAGGAATTGATAAAGTTAAGGTAATACCTTTTTCTGAATTATTTTCGGCTTTTATTTTCCAGTTTTGCAGGGTGCAGATTTCTTTTACATAGTATAAACCAAGTCCAAATCCGTTAACTTCGTTGCTTTTCTCATTCTGAACTCGGTAAAACTTATCAAAGATAAAAGATATTTTTTTAGGATTAATACCGATTCCATTATCAATAAACTCCAATTTTAAACAGTTATTATTTTCGATAATTTTTATCGTAACTTCTGGCTTTTCATTGCAGTATTTAATTGCATTATCTAGCAGATTGTAAACTAAATTGGCAAAATGAAAAGTATCTGTTTCTAGTAAGTATTCTCTTGAAACCGTTTCAATTGTAATAGAAGCTTCAGGATATTTTAATTTGATATTTTCTATTGCCTCTTCAATTATCGGAACAATTAAAATGTTTTCTTTTTTAAGTTCTAAAGGAGCATAATCAGACTTTGCAATATTTAGAATCTTTTCGATGTGACTATTTAACTTATTTCCCTGATTGATGATAATATCAGTATAAGTGTACAGTTTTTTATCTTCTTTAATTGGTTTTTGCTCAATCAGATATTTTGACGCAATCAGAATAGAAGCCAAAGGGGTTTTGAATTCATGCGTCATATTATTAATGAAATCACGCTGTAATTCTGAATACTTTTTATGCTGCAAAAGAGTAAAAATCGAGTAAACATAAATAAGCAGAATTAGAATCAATGCAGTTGAAAGGATAAACCAAAAACGCATCGAACTAAAAAGATAAGTCGTTTCGTTTGGAAAACGAACGGCAAAATAATAAACCAGATTTTTATGTTTAGGGAAATAAACAGTCTTTTTACATTCTGCTTTTTTCTTATAAAGCGAAATATAGTCACCATAGATCATTTCGTCGCTTTGGCAATTGTACATCGCGTATTCGAAATCGGTGGTAATATTCATTTTTTTGAATTCCGTTTTCAGATAAAATTCTAAAATATCGGGTTCAAATTCATTATCCACATTTACGATATAATAGTCATTTGCAATTTTCTGAACGGGATTCTGAACAGGGAGTTCGTGGTTGGTTCCTTCGTATAATTTTTTAGCCACTTCGAGCAAAGCAATATGCGCTTTCTGGCTCAGCTTTTTTTGTTCTATTGTAAAAGCCTCTTTTGTCCATAGCAATTGCGCTACCAAAATACTAATGATAGCTACTAATCCTAAGATAATGATGCTGTTGAGTTTATTAATTTTCAAGAATAAAGAATTTTGAGAGTGTAATATTAATCAATTTTGGCCTAAAAACAGGCGGTTAACAAGTCATTAACAAACGTTTGAAACCAGTTAACAGCGACTTGAATTTGTCTGAATTACCTTTGTAATATCAAAAATGAACTATAAACCATTTTAAATATATCAGTTATGAAAATGATCAAAATTTCGATGTTAGCTTTGGCTTTAGGCCTAATGTCTTTTTCTGCAATTGCTCCAGTACAATCTTTAGTTTCAGAAACTGAAATTTCAGGAACTGCAGGTTCTACAATTGCTTGGAAAGCAGAAACAATTGATGTGGGACAAATTCCGCAGGGAACTCCAAAAGCAATTGTTTACGAATTTAAAAATACAGGAAAAACGGCTGTTGTGATTACAAACGTGCAAGGATCTTGCGGATGTACAGCAACAGATTACACAAAAGAGCCAATTCAGGCTGGTAAATCTGGAAAAGTTACTGCAACTTACAATGCTGCAAACAAAGGCGCTTTTACAAAAACGGTAACTGTTACGACTAGCGCAGAAACAACACCAAAAGTACTTACTCTAAAAGGTACAGTTATTTAATTAGAATTTTAATAGGTTGGTTATATGGCGAAAGCTCCAGACATGTATATTGTTTGGAGCTTTTTATTTTTATTAACCGCTTAAATTTCAAAAAAATAAGATTTAAGATTTATTGCTGAGTACTTTGTTTTAATAGAATTTTTTCTACTTTTAATCAAAAATTTGGAGTTATGAAAATCTGGTATACGCCTATTATTGCTATTGTTTTTTTTGCTGTTTTTTCGTGTAATTCGAAAGCTGATAAGAAAGAGGAAAACTCGATAAAAGCGGTTGAAAAAGTTCCTGAATTAAAACTTACTATCGACAGCGTGCGCATTGCTAAGTTTTATGAAAATTATCCGAAACTGGACAAGTTTAAAAATGATGTAACTGCTTTATATCAAAAAAATAAGTCGACTCAATTGTGGCAGGACAATAAAGGAATTGTCGAATTTGCCAATACATTGTTCAACCAATACAAAAATCTAGATCAAGAAGGTCTAAAAGCTAATTATCCTTATAATGAGCAATTAAGTTCTGTTTTTGATAATAACGCAAACACCAAACTTTCAAAAGAAGATACCGATTTACTGCTTTCTAATTTATATTACTATTATGGTGAAAAAGTAGGTGGTTTTGACGAAAAAACGGTAGTTTCTTTAGAATGGCTTTTACCTCGTAAAAAACTGAATTACCAAGTACTTTCAGATTCAATCTTTAAAAAATCAACCATTTTGGATGATAAGAAAAAAAAGATGTTCAGCCAGTATTATAAACTTCGTGATGCGCTTAAAGAATATAGAGAAATCGAGAAAAACGGCGGATGGAAAACTATAGAAGTTGGTGAAGATTATAAAAGTCTAAAAGTTGGCGATTCGTCTAATATTATTGCTGAAATTAGAGAAAGACTTTTCATAACTAAGGATCTAAAAGAAGACACCAAAAGTGCAGTATGTGATACAGTCTTGATGAAAGCCATGAAAAACTACGAATTGCGTCATGGTTATACGGCAAAGAACACTATTCTTAAAGAACATATTGAAGATTTGAATATTCCTGTCTCAGATCGTATCAAAACCATTATTGCAAACATGGAGCGTTGTCGATGGATAGATCCAGAATTAGAAAAAGGGCAGAAGTATATAGAGGTTAATATTCCAGAATTTAAATTGTATATAGTTGAGGATGGTAAAATTTCTTTTGTTTCGCCTGTAGTTGTAGGAAGGTCAATGACAAAAACCGTTATTTTCAGTGGAATGATGAGCAATATTGTTTTTAGTCCGTATTGGAATGTGCCGCCAAGTATTATCAAATCGGAAATAAAACCTGGAATGGCAAGGGACAAAAACTATCTGCAAAAGAAAAATCTGGAATGGAATAATGGAGCTGTTCGTCAGCTTCCGGGGAAAAATAATTCACTTGGTTTAGTAAAGTTTTTATTCCCGAATTCAAGCAATATTTATCTTCATGATACGCCATCAAAAAGTTTGTTTGAAAGAGAAAGTCGCGCTTTTAGCCATGGTTGTGTGCGTGTAGCAAAACCTCGTGAATTAGCAATTGAATTATTAAAAGTTGATCCGCAATGGAATCCTGAAAGAATTGATAAGGCAATGCATACCGGAAAAGAAAGCTGGTATACTTTGAAGAAAAAAGTTCCAGTTTATATTGGATATTTTACCGCTTGGGTAGATCGACAAGGGAATTTAAATTTCTATAAAGATATTTATGGAAGAGATGAAAGTATGATCAAACTCTTAACTGAAGAATAAAAATAATTTTCACGCAGATTTAAAAAGATTTAAGCAGATGCTCGCAGATTTCATACAAAAAAATCTAATTAAATCTGTTCCAATCTGCAAAATCTGCGTGAAAAAAGAATGATAAAAACTATTCCGACAAAACATCTACACATTTATAAAAACGTTTGGTATAATGTTCTGTATCCAGCGCTGTTATAGTTACTTGCTGTGCTTTTCCTGAAGAAGCATGAATAAATTTTGACTGCATTCCGTTGGCTTCACAAATTATCCCGACGTGACCAACAACATTTCTATTTTTATATCCGTAGAAAACTAAAACGTCACCAACTTTAAATTCTTCTGGTTTTAAAGTTTTGCCTATGTTTTTATAACCGCTTGAACTTCTTGGCAATGTCAATCCGAAGTTCTTAAAAACATAACACACAAAACCCGAACAGTCAAATCCTTTTTGCGGATTGTTGCTGGCGTATACGTAAGGAGTTCCTAAGTATTGTTTGGCGTAAGCAATAATAGAATCACGATTTATTTCGGTTTGAGTTGGATTGTTTTGAATTTGTTTTTTTTCCTTTTTTAAATTGAAAGAAGAAAGAGTGATAAAAAACAATAAAGAAATTAAACTTAGGGCTTTCATTTTTGCTGATTGTAAAAGTGTAAAACGACAAAGATAAATCTAAATTGTGGGTTGTTCTTGCAAAAGTAAGAATTAACACATATAATTACCCAAATGATGGGTTTGTGTGGTGTTTTTTTATTACTTTTTGACATTTTAGTATCTTTTTGGATAATCTCTTTCCAATATATTTGTGAATCGTATTTAGATTTAACAAATAAATTATGTTTCTCAAAAAAATAGCTGTTTTAATTTCGTTTTTACTGATTTCGGCGATTTCGAATTCACAAACTCAAAATTCCACTAAAACTTTTTTATACGAAGGTCGAATTGATAAACTTCAAAATGATCAGGTTATTTTAATTGGAACAGCTTCTTCAGTTTCTTTCAATTTTACAGGAAATGAATGCTCCATTTCGCTTCAAAGTGTAGATCAGCATCATAATTATGTCCAATTGGTTTTGGACGATAAGTATATTGGGAAAATTAGAATTGAAAAAGGAGCAATCCAGTCATTTCCAATAAAAGTTACCGAAAATATAAAAAAGCACAGATTAGAGATTTATAAAAATACAGAAGCTCAAAGCGGTAATATTTTGTTTGTTGGAACAACAGCAAAACTGGTTCCGATTTCGTTTCAAAAGAGAAAGAAAATAGAATTTATTGGCGATTCTATTACGTGCGGAGCAGCGAGCGATCCGTCAGATGTTCCTTGTGATAAAGGAGAATATATGGATCATCATAATGGCTATTATGCATATGGGCCAACACTTTCAAGAACAATTGGTGTTGATTATTTAATGAGTTGTGTTTCGGGAATTGGAATGTACAGAAACTGGAACGATGAGCATAAAGACGAAGCGATAATGCCAGATGTTTATCCTAATTTATATCTAACGAAAGATGCTTCGAAACCGAAATACGATTTTGCTTTTCAGCCAGATATTATCAGTATTGCTTTAGGAACAAATGATTTCTCTGGTGGAGATGGTAAAAAAGAACGTCTACCTTTTAATTCTGAAAAGTATGTTTCGAATTACATCAATTTTATAAAAATGCTTTATGAACACAATCCGAATGTGCAGATTGTGATTACAAACAGCCCGATGGTTGGCGGAGAAAGGGCAGTAGTTTTTGAAGATTGTTTGATTAAAGTTAAAAATGCTTTCGCGAATGACAAAGCACACAAACCAATTCAAATTTTCAAGTTCAAACCAATGACTCCAAATGGATGTACGGGACATCCAGACGTAGCAGATCATAAGGTTTTGGCAGAAGAATATGGTCCATTTTTAAAGAAGTTGCTAAATGAAAAATAATATTTTTAAGTTTGTTTTCTTTCTATTGATTTCCAGTACTATGATGGCAAACGTGTCGCTTCCGAATATTTTTAGTGATAATATGGTTTTACAGCGCAATTCTGAAGTGAAAATTTGGGGTTGGGCCAATCCAAAAGAAGAAATCAAATTGGTTTCAAGCTGGAATAGTCAGGAATATAAAACCGTTGCCAATAATCAGGCAAAATGGGAATTAACGATTAAAACTCCAGAGGCTGGCGGGCCTTTTACCATTTCTATAAAAGGCTACAATGAAGTGGTTTTAAAGAATATTTTGATTGGAGAAGTTTGGCTTTGTTCCGGACAATCTAATATGGAAATGTCAGTGAGTTGGGGAATTGACGATGGCGAAGAAGAAATGAAAAATGCAACGAATCCAAACATTCGATTTTTTACGGTTCCAAAATTGACGGCTGAAAATCCGCAGAATAATTTACTGGGAAATTGGACAGAATCGACTCCTGAAAGCATGAAATATTTTAGCGCTGTTGGTTACTTTTTTGCAAAACGCCTACGCGAAGATTTAAAAAATGTTCCTATCGGATTAATTTCTTCTAATTGGGGAGGAACTCCCGCAGAAATCTGGATGCCGGCAGAAGTCGTAAACAACGATTCGATTTTATTGGAAAACGCCAAAAAACTAAACGAACAAGAATACGGTCCAAGACAACCAGGACGTGCTTACAACGCGATGATTTATCCAATTATCGGATTTAAAATTGCGGGTACGCTTTGGTATCAAGGCGAATCTAATGTGGGTTCTTTGGTTTATGATAAAACTCTGGGCGCTTTAATTACATCTTGGAGAAAAGAATGGAAAGATGAATTTCCGTTTTACTATGTTCAGATTGCACCGTTTAAAACTGGAAAGAATAATTTTTCTAATGTAACAGTTAGAGATTCTCAGAGAAAATTATTGAAAGAAGTTTCAAAAACAGGAATGGTCGTAATCAGTGATATTTCGGATACGATTGATATTCATCCAAAAAATAAAAAATCAGTTGGAATTCGTTTAGCAAATTTAGCTTTAGCAGAGACTTACAAAACCAACAATAATTTAGTTAATGGACCGCTCTTTAAATCCATTAAAATTGATAAAAATAAAGTAACCGTTTCTTTTGACTATGGAGACGGATTGTATTTCAAAGACAAAAAATCGAATCAGTTTGAAGTTGCGGGTGCAGATGGAGTTTTCTATCCAGCCGAAGCTTCGATTAAAAATAGCGAAGTGATTTTGACAAGTAAAAAAGTAGCTTCTCCAGCAAAAGTGAGATTTGCATGGGGAAATACGATTCAGTCAGATTTGTTTAATAAAGCGAATTTGCCGGCTTCTTGTTTTGTTTCTGAGTGAGTGTGGAAAGAAGAAAGAAGAAAGAAGAAAGATAAAAGAATAAAGAAGCAAGTTTTTAGATTTTAGATTTTTTGTCAGGCTGAGCGAAGTCGAAGCGCCGCAAAGTAAAGACACCAAGTTTGTCATCCTGAGGAACGAAGGATCACACTCGGGATTTGACAAAGATTGGCAAATTTCTGTGTGGAGTTTCTAGTGTGATTCTTCGTTCCTCAGGATGAAAAGATAACCAAAAACGCCCTTTTGAAACCGATTTGCGTGAGGGATAGAAGTGGAAAGCCCGGAGCCTGACGAAGGAAGTGCGAGGACTTGTAACGAATAGCCCGACCCGGAGGGACACGCCCAAAAAAAGAAACTTAGGATCTCAGCATCTTAGAACCTTAGCAACTTAAAAAGAACTAACTAAACCACAATGAAAAATAAAAAAATACTAATTATTGGAGTTTTTGCTCTGTTTACTGTTGGAAATATGAATGCACAAAAAAAGCCGTATCTGGATAAGAATAAAACTGTTGAGCAGCGCATAGACTTGCTTTTACCGTTAATGACGCTGGAGGAAAAAGTAGGGCAGATGAATCAATATAATGGTTTTTGGGATGTTACTGGACCAGCGCCAAAAGGAGGAACAGCCGAACTGAAATATGAACATTTAAGAAAAGGACTAGTTGGCTCTATGCTGACAGTTCGTGGTGTGAAAGAAGTTCGTGCCGTACAGAAAATTGCGGTGGAAGAAACCCGTTTGGGAATTCCGTTAATTATTGGTTTTGATGTAATACACGGTTACAAAACGTTAAGTCCGATTCCGTTGGCAGAAGCGGCGAGTTGGGACTTGGAAGCGATTAAAAAATCGGCGGCGATTGCGGCAGATGAGGCTTCGGCATCTGGAATTAATTGGACATTTGGCCCAAATGTCGATGTGGCAAATGATGCTCGTTGGGGACGCGTGATGGAAGGTGCGGGAGAAGATCCGTATTTGGGAAGTAAAGTAGGCTATGCCAGAGTAAAAGGTTTTCAGGGTGAAACCATTGCTGATTTGGCGAAAGTAAATACGATTGCGGCTTGCGCGAAACACTTTGCCGCTTACGGTTATGTTGAAGCGGGATTGGAATATAATATTGTAGATATCAGTAATTCGAAATTGTATAATTCGGTTTTGCCTCCTTTTGAAGCGACTGTTGAGGCAGGAGTTCGTACGTTTATGAATTCGTTTAATACGTTGAATGGTGTTCCGGCAACTGGAAATGCTTTTTTGCAACGAGATATTTTAAAAGGAAAATGGAAGTTTGATGGATTTGTAATTTCTGATTATGCTTCGATTCGTGAAATGATTGCCCATGGTTTTGCAAAAGATGAAGCCGATGCCACTGCAAAAGCGGTAATTGCGGGTTCTGACATGGATATGGAATCGTATTTGTATGTGGCAAAATTGGTTGATTTGGTTAAATCTGGAAAGGTAAAAGAATCTTTGGTTGATGATGCCGTTCGAAGAATTCTTCGCGTGAAGTTTGAATTAGGATTATTTGATGATCCGTACAGATATTGTGATGAAAAACGCGAAAGAGAAGTTGTTGGAAGCAAAGCCAATAATGAAGGCGTTCTGGACATGGCGAAAAAATCGATCGTTTTGTTGAAGAATGAAAAGAATTTGCTTCCGCTAAAGAAATCTGGACAGAAAATCGCTTTGATTGGCGCTTTGGCCAATGATAAAAATAGTCCGTTGGGAAGCTGGAGAATTGCAGCTTCTGATGATACTGCGGTTTCGGTTTTAGAAGGAATGCAGCAATATAAAGACAATCAGCTTACTTTTGAAAAAGGTGTTGATTTATTGAAACAAAAAGCAACTTTTTTAACTGAAACGGTTTTCAATACAACAGATAAAAGCGGATTTGAAGCAGCAAAAAAAGTTGCAAAAAATGTCGATGTTGTGGTTATGGTTTTAGGAGAATACGGATTCCAAAGTGGTGAAGGAAGAAGTCGCACCGATTTGAATTTACCAGGTTTACAGCAAGAATTATTAGAAGAAATTTATAAGGTAAACCCAAATGTAGTTTTGGTTTTAAATAATGGTCGTCCGTTGAGCATTCCGTGGGCTGCAGAAAATGTTCCAGCAATTGTAGAAGCTTGGCATTTAGGAACTCAGGCTGGAAATGCGGTTGCACAGGTTTTATACGGAGATTACAATCCGAGTGGAAAATTGCCAATGTCGTTTCCTAGAAATGTAGGTCAGGTGCCAATTTATTACAATAAATACAGTACAGGAAGACCAACTGACAGTGATAAAAATGTTTTCTGGTCGCATTATATGGATGTGGAAAAAACGCCTCAGTTTCCGTTTGGTTTCGGATTGAGTTATACAACTTTCGATTATAAAAACTTGAAGTTGAATAAAACGGCTTTCGCAAAAGGTGAAAAAGTTCAAGTTAGCGTTGAGGTTACGAACTCTGGAAATTATGATGGAAAAGAAGTAGTGCAATTGTACATTCATGATGAATTTGCAAGTATCGTTCGCCCAATAAAAGAATTGAAAGGTTTTGAATTGGTTAATCTGAAAAAAGGTGAGACTAAAACAATAAACTTTACTTTAACTGATAAGGAACTTGGTTTTTATAATAATGAAGGAAATTATCTTGTAGAACCTGGAACTTTTAAAATCATGGTTGGAGGAAGCTCTGATAAAGGTTTGCAGAGTGGTTTTGAGATAAAAGAGTAAAAGGTTTTTGCCACGAAGGCGCTAAGACGCTAAGTTTTTTTAATCTCACAATCCTGATAGCTATAGGGCGCAGAGGCGTAAAGATTTTTGAATAGCCCCTAGCTTTAGCTAGGGGAACAAGATTTAAATTAGAAAGGGCTTTAGCCAAACCTACAAAGTTTGGCTAAAGCCCTTTTGATTGTGTTGCTGTTGTCATCCAGCTAAAGCTGGACGCTATTGAATTGTTATGTTGCAAAAGCTAAAGCAACAAGAATATCTTCTTTATTTAATTCTGGAAAATTCTCAACAATTTCTTCAAAAGCAATTCACATTTTTTGAATAGCCCCTAGCTTCAGCTAGGGGAATAAGATTTGAATAAGAAAAGGGCTTTAGCCAAACTTGTAAAGTTTGACTAAAGCCCTTTTCATTGAGATTATGTTTTCATCGAGCTAAAGCTGGATGCTATTGATTTGTTGTATGCTAATGGTATTATATGTCAGTATTTTATTATAGAAAAACTATTTTGGTCTAAGCTTTTGTCTTATCTTTGATAGACAGCCATTTAAAAAAAAATTAATTGGTAATTCAAGGTAAGCTGAAAACTTTATAGAGTAGGCAAGATTTTAAAATAGTATTATGGAACATTCTTTATTTAAAAAAGTGAAAGCAGCAATTGATTATTGGTACATTCCGTTATTAGTGGGAATACTTTTTGTAATCATCGGATTTTGGTCTTTTGCCACACCTGTAAAAGCATATTTGACATTGGCATTTTTATTTAGTGTTTCGTTTCTGGTCAGCGGAATTTTTGAAATTATTTTTGCACTTTCAAACAGAAAAAAAATAGACAATTGGGGCTGGACACTAGTATCTGGAATTATAGGTTTAGGTGTTGGAATAGTATTAATTGCTAATCCATTAGTTTCGGTAACACTTTTGCCACTTTATGTTGGACTGGCTATTTTATTTCGTTCTGTAATGGCTATTTTTATGGCTTTTAATTTAAAAAGCTATTCTGTTCCAGATTGGAAAAATCTTTTAGGATTAGGAATTTTGGGAGTGTTATTCTCATTTCTGTTATTATGGAATCCTGTTTTTGCAGGGCTTTCAATAGTATATTGGACTGCTTTTGCTTTCATCGCAAGCGGGATTTTCTATATTTATTTTTCTTTCAAGCTGAAAAGAATACATGATCTAGGTTGAAAAAATAAGATTATTTTTAACTTCTATAAAACACTAAACCCGACCGATTTCTGAAATCGGTCGGGTTTAGTGTTTATGTCTGTTACTTAGTAAATTTCTAGAATCATTAGTTCAGTATTAGTTATAAACGATTCGATAATGTGTTTTTTTGAAAACAAAATTTCAGCTATTTGTTTGGTGTTTTTATTGAAGGTTTTTAGAATTATAACTTTTGGCGGAGCTCCTTTTAAAAGCAATAATTTTTCAAAATCATCATCATGAGTCAAAATAGTGAAATTGTTTGCTTTCGCAAATTCCCAAATCTCAATATCCTTTGCTGGTTGATTGACAGGAATATCATTAGCATGTAAACAATTCAAAAAATCATTTTCAACTAGTTTAATTATTCGCCATGAAATATTTGCATCCAGAAGTAACTTCATTACGCAGCGATTATTTTCGTAATATTTTCTCTATTAGCAGCAAAACTTAAAGCAGCAAGAATATGCTCTTTCTTTAATTCAGGAAAATCCTCAATGATTTCTTCAAAAGACATTCCTGTAGATAACCATGAAAGAATATCAGAAACACAGATTCTAGTTCCTGTAATTATAGGTTTGCCAAATCGAATATCTTGGTTTATCGAAATTAAATTTTGCCAGTTATTTTCCATAATTTTATTATTTAAACAAATTTACAAAAATTAAAATGAATGATATTTTTAATTTTCTCGCAGATTCGGCAGATTTTTTTATCTCCTAAATCTGCTAAATCTGCGGGAGTTTTTTTTACCTTTAAAATCTATTAAAACTCCAATTTATAAATTATTACAATGAAATATAACAGATGTGGCAAAAGCGGTTTATTACTGCCTGAGATTTCTTTAGGATTATGGCATAATTTCGGTTCGGTGGATAATTTCGAAAATGCTGAAAGTATTGCGATTGAGGCTTTTGATAAAGGAATTACCCATTTTGATTTAGCGAATAATTACGGACCCGTTCCAGGTTCTGCTGAAGAGAATTTCGGAAAAATATTATGGCATAATTTTCAAGGGAATCTTCGTGATGAAATCGTAATTTCTACAAAAGCTGGTTATACGATGTGGAAAGGACCTTATGGAGATTGGGGATCGCGAAAATATCTTTTATCTAGTTTGGATCAAAGTTTAAAGCGAATGAGTATTGATTATGTAGATATTTTTTATTCACATCGTCCAGATCCAGACACGCCGATTGAAGAAACAATGATGGCTTTAGACCATGCCGTTAGAAGCGGAAAAGCCTTGTATGTTGGAATCAGTAATTATTCTGCGGAACAAACGAGAGTTGCGGTTGATGTTTTGAAACAATTAGGAACGCCATGTTTGATTCATCAAGCAAAATATTCAATGTTGGAGCGTTGGGTTGAAAATGGTTTATTGGATGTTCTGGAAGAAAAAGGAGTGGGCTGTATTGCGTTTTCGCCTTTGGCACAAGGGCTTTTAACAGATAAATATTTAAACGGAATTCCTGAAAACTCAAGAGCACATAATCCGAATGGGCATTTAAAAGAAGATGAGGTAACGCAGGAAAGAATTCAGAAATTAATTCAGCTGAATGAAATTGCTCAAAATAGAAATCAGTCTTTGGCGCAAATGGCTTTGGCTTGGTTGCAGAAAGATAAACGAATTACGTCGGTTTTAATTGGTGCTAGTTCTGTAAAACAATTGTGTAATAATATTGATTGTTTACAGAATACAGAGTTTTCGCATGATGAGTTGAATGCGATTGAGAAGATATTATCTTAATTGTGAATTGTTAATTATAAATTGTTAATTCGTAAAAATACATAATCGTAGATACGCTTCTGTGCGTCGACGTCATGTTTAGATATTATAAACCCGACAGGTTTTTAAAACCTGTCGGGTTTGTTTATAGAAATGGATTTTATTTTATAATCATCGCCAATCCGCCTCCGCTTGCCAATCTATATTTTAGCTTTGTTGTTGAATCTATCGTAATTATTTCCTTTTTATAATCAGTTGCCGCTTTGTCGGCATTTATTCCATCTGAGAAGATTTCGGCTTGGAATTTTTTGCCTTTTTCAAGGAAAGAAAAATCAATTGTTACTTCTCTAGAGTCCCAATTTGTTATTGCCCCTAAGTACCAAGTATTTCCTTTTCTTCGGGCAATAGAAACATATTTTCCAACTTCACCATCAAGAGCGGTAGTTTCATCAAAAGTGGTCGGAACTTTAGCGATAAAATCGGTGCTTTCTTGTTCCTTCATAAAAGCAGTCGGACTATCAGCCATCATTTGTAAAGGCGCTTCAAAAATGGTGTACAATGCCAACTGATGACATCTTGTTCCTTGACTCATTGGAGTCGAATGACTTGGTTTGAATTCGCTTTTTGTAGCATTTCGCATCGCACCTGGTGTATAGTCCATTGGACCAGCCATCATTCTAATAAACGGAATTGTTACATCATAAAGTGGAACATCGTCATTTGGTGTCCATTTATTATTTTCTAGACCTTTTACGCCTTCAAAATTTAAAATGTTAGGAAAAGTTCGCTGGATCCCAGTTGGTTTGTACATGCCGTGAAAATCGATAATCAATTTATGATTGGCTGCTTTTTGTGCAATATCATAAACCGAATTGACCATTTTGGCATCATCACGGTCAATAAAATCTACTTTAAAACCTTTTACGCCCAGTTTTGCATAATTGCCAAAAACGGCTTCTGTTTTGTCATTTATTGCCATCCACGAAGCCCACAAAATAATGCCCACGTTTCGTTCTTTCGCGTAAGCGATTAAAGCTTCCAAATCTACATTTGGATTGTGTTTCATAATGTCGGTTTCAACACTCCAGCCTTCATCCAAAACCACATATTCGATTTTGTTTTTAGAAGCAAAATCAATATAATATTTATACGTCTGCGTATTGATTCCAGCTTTAAAATCTACGTTATAAATATTCCAGTCGTTCCACCAATCCCAAGCTACTTTTCCAGGTTTTATCCACGAAATATCTTTTATTCTAGATGGCTCTGCTAATTTCTGAACCATATCATTATTGGCTAAAGTGGCATCATTTTCAGAAATCACAATTGCTCTCCACGGAAAAGTTCGCGTTCCTTTTGTTTTTACCAAATAATCGGCTCTTTCAGTAATCAGTTTGTTGAGGTAATTAAATCCGCCGTTGGTTTCTTTTGTTGGATATTTAGAAAAACGAGATTCAAAACCAGTTTTGTTTTTATTATTCGTTACAAATAATCCCACATAATCTTCGAGATCGGCTTCTAAGAAAACTGTCTTTTTACGGTTTTTGTAATCAATTAGAAATGGAAGAAAAGCTAAAGTGTCTTTAGAAAATTCACTTATTTTTTTGTTTTCATAATGCGATTCAAACGAAGAAATAAACTGATCTTTCGGATTTCTCAAATCACGTACATACGGCATTAAAGTGTTATAATCCTGATCGAAATTCAGAACGACTTCTTCACCTTTAACTGTAATCTCTTTTTTCTTTTTTGTGATGAAACGATACGCTGCGCCATCATCAAAAACGCGAAATTCGATAGCAAAATCATTTTTGAAATTAAGCGTCAGTTTGTTGTATTGATCTTTAACGGTTTTCTTTTTGTATAAAGGCGTTTCAAAAGAAGTATTTACACTTTCTTTTTTCGAATTTAAAACAACAGGATTTTTCCCTAAAACCACATTTTGATCTAAAGTCAAAGACATTTCAGATGGAGTCAAAATCAAATCGTTTTCATGTGAGATTGTCCAGCTTATTTTATCATTCACAGCAATTTTAACTTCGATTTTTCCATCAGGAGAATTAACGGTAAAGCTCTGTTTTTGCTGAGAAAAAGAAAGATTTAGGAATAGAAAACAAAAAAGAATAAATATATTTTTCATCTGGGTATTTTTTTAAACCATATAAGTTATGTAAGTTCATTTTAATCAAACTTTAAATGAACTTACATAACTTATATGGTGGGAAATTAAGTTTACTTTTTCTTTAATTGTAAATTGTATTTTTTTACAATTTCAAGAGTCGATTTATCTCCATTAAAAACAGAATTTAAACCTTGAGGTTCTTGCGGAGGATCTGTTGTTAAAGGATCTCCTGGATTCCATTTTCCGTCTGGATGAATTGCTTTTCCTTCGCCACCGTAACCCCAGAAATTGGCCGCTCTTAACGGACCATTGTTTTTAACGCTTTCTGCAACTCTTCCAAAAATATAGCTGTAAAATTTATCTCTGTAAACAGAAGATGCTCCAGCATTTAGGTTTTCATTTTCTCTCGGAAGCCCAAATTCTTCAATGATAATAGGTCTTTTCAGATTATTGGCAACTTTAATATGATCATCAATATATTTTCCAGCATTTTCTATTGTTGCAGGCATTGTAGCTTCGGCATTATCAGCTTTAAACCAGTTCCAGTTTTTTGGCCAGATATGCATCGTCAAATAATCGATGTTTGCATTTTGATGGGTTCTTTCAAAGATTTCCATGCTGTCGTTGGAACTGTTTTTTCCTTCAGAACCTGTAGAAACCAAATGATTTTTGTCTAAACTATCAATCAAATCCACAATATTGTTGAGCCATTTTGTGAATTTTGCTTCATTTTCTACAGTAAAAAGTCTAGGTTCATTTCCGACCTGCCATGACATAATCGTGTTGTCTTCGTTGTACTTCTTTTTAGAATAAGCGTTTGTTCTGCCAATAATAAACTTGACATGATTGTTTAAAGCTTCCATGCAAGGTTCGCAGCTATGAAACTGTTCTGTATACGACATAAACTGAGGCCAAGTATTTGGCGGAATATTCGGAACCGGAACTGGACCTTTACTATTCCATTCCAAATATTGTGACATTCCGCCCGACCATTCCCAGTTATTGGTCAAATATAAAACAGCATACATACCGCGTTTGCTCATTTCGCTGATTAGGAAATCCAATCCGTCCAATAAATCTTCGTCATATTTTCCTTGTTCATATTGCAATGCCGGACGAACTGTAAAATCGTATTTTCCGCCATCAGCGCCAACTAAAACACGTAAATTATCAATTCCGTTTTTCTTCATTAAATCCAACTCGCGTAAAAGTCTTTTACGATCGCCTATTTTTTTAGAAGCCAACATGCTTCCATACCAATAATTGGTTCCAATATAAGCATACGGTTTATCACCTTTGTAAAATTCATTTCCTTTTACGGTAATTTTTTCCTGCGCATGACAAGCAATTGCAGAAAAAATCAAGGCAAATGAAAGGGTTTTAAAAAATCTGTTTTTCATAATTTATATTTTAAGGAGCTAATCCCGCTATCCGCTTCAATCTTTTGTGTCTCGTTAAAGAAACGAGACACAAAAGGATTTCCGCTTCTATCGGGGCTAGGGCTATACGTTCTTCAAGACGTTTTGATTTTTATTTGAAACCTTAATTCTCAATTCGATTAATAAGCTCCAAACAAGCACGGCCATTATGATAAGGACATTTCCAGAATCCGGCTTTATCTTTTTTCATTGTGTAATAATCGTCATAAACGCCCCAAAACCATTCTCCGTTTTTGTGGTCAATTATATGTTTTTTTATGAATTTCCAGTTTTTGTAAACGATATCTAGATATTCTTCTTTTTCAGTTAATTGATAAGCGTTGTAAAAACCAATTAAAGCTTCAGCTTGTGGCCACCAATGTTTTTCTGCAATTAATTCATCTTTTTCAGGATCAAATTCGTACCATAAACCGCCGTCAGTATCTAAACCTTCTTTGGTTACTTCTGCAATTTGAATGGCATGTTTTTTATAATTGGCAATTAAAGTTTCATTTCCTGAAATTTCGGCACACTGCTGTAAAAGCCAAGCCGCTTCAATATCATGTCCGTATGAAATAACGTCCGGTTTTTCTTTCCAGTTTTCATCGAAAAATAAGCGCAAATGTCCCGTTTGGGTATTGATAAAATATTTTTCAATGGTTTCTAGTAATTCGATGATAGTAGCAAGCAGTTTTTCATCTTTCCAAACCTTGTATAAATTCGCATAAGCTTCAATAATATGAAGATGCGTATTCATGGTTTTCTTTTCGTTGGCATCTTTTGCACTTAAGCGCAAATCTTCAATGGGTTGCCAATCTCTTGTAAAAGCTTCAAAATATCCTTTGTTAGTAGGATCATAACTATGTTCCTCAATTTTTGAATATAGTTTCTTCGCAATTTCTAAAGCTCTTTCTTCATTTGAAATCGAATAATATTCAGACAATCCATAAATCGCAAAGGCTAAAGCATAAATCTGGTTTTTGGTGTCTTTTGGAGTTTTATCCTCATTAATACTCCAAAAAAGACCTCCAAATTGGGTGTCATAAAAGTAAGCTGCAAGAAACTCAAATGCCCTTTCTGCCAGTTTTTTGTGGTTTTTGTTTTTTGTGGTTTTGTAGCTGGCAGAAAACGTCCAAAGAATTCGGGCATTTAAAACCGAACCTTTTTCTGCATTGGCAATAAGATGATCGTTAAAATCGATTTGTCCGACAAAACCGCCATTTTTCTCATCTACAGTTCGTTGCGACCAATAGTTTAGAATAGAATCCAGTTCTGCGGATAATTCCGATTTTAAAAGCTTTAGTTGTAATGACACGGTATTTTAGATTGCGTTATTTTTTTCAATTTGATTAATAATCGTTTGAACCGAACCTGCCGAAATAAAAGTATCTGCTGGAGTGTTTATTACGTAATCAACTAATTTCTCTACAGTAGAAACTGCCACGTGCATTCGTGTATCTGATGAAGCGTAATAAATGTAAACTGTTCCGTTTTCGCCTTCAATCCATCCGTTAGAAAATAAAACATTAGAAACATCACCAACTCTCTCGATTCCTTCTGGCCCCATAAAATGTCCTGCGGGAACGTGCGTAACTTTAGAAATATCATTCAAATCGGTCATGAACATATATAAAGTATAGCGTAATCCTGCAGCCGTATTACGAACTCCGTGCGCAAGATGTAGCCAGCCTTTAGAGGTTTTAATTGGTGCTGGCCCCAAACCATTTTTCAATTCATAAATAGTATGATATTGTTTTCCGAAAATAATTTTTTCGTCTTTTACAACTGGATTTTTCATGTCTTCAACATAACCTAAACCGATTCCGCCGCCTGAACCAACATCAATAAAACCATCTTGCGGACGCGTATATAAAGCATATTTTCCGTCTACAAATTCAGGATGCAAAACAACATTTCGCTGTTGTCCAGTATTCGAAATTAAATCAGGAAGCCTTTCCCAGTTTACTAAATCTTTAGAACGAACGATTCCGGCATTGGCTACAGCCGAACTTGTATCTCCTTTTGGGGCTTTTGGATCTTTTCTCTCGGTACAGAAAATGCCATAAACATAGCCGTCTTCGTGATTGATTAGACGCATGTCGTATACGTTGGTGTCTGGCTCTTCCGTTTGCGGAATCACGCATGGTTTATCCCAAAACTTGAAATTATCGATTCCGTTTGGACTTTCGGCAATGGCAAAAAACGATTTTCTGTCAATTCCTTCTACACGAACGGCAAGTAGATATTTTCCGTTCCATTTCATAGCTCCAGCGTTGAAAGCAGCATTTACGCCAATTCTTTCCTGCAAAAACGGATTTGTATTTTCGTTAAAATCAAAACGCCAGTTTAACGGAATATGAGCTGCGGTAACAACAGGATTTTTGTAACGTTCGTAAATACCGTTTCCTGCAATTTCTTGAGGTTCATTTTTTTGCTCAATCAGCGTTTTATGTTCTTTTTCTAATGCCGATTTTCTTTCTTGAAAATTGACTGAAGATGTTATTGTTGTCATATAATTGATTTCTATGTCTTTATTTTTTATTGATTTTGATCTCTTTTTTCGTTTAAATCTTGTTCTATAATCTGTAATTTTTCTTCTGATAAAGGGTAAAATGCTATAAAAGCTACTGATATTGCGGCCGCAATTGCTGGCAGTATGCTTAACATTAATTGAATTCCGTTTTGTGCTGTTGCAGTCTGCTCGACATTGGCCTGAAAGCCAAAATAACCTAATAGCCATCCTGCTCCGGCGCCGCCAATAGTCCAGCCAAATTTTTGAGACATTGAGGATGCTGAAAATACCAATCCTGTTGCTCTGCGTCCTTGTTTCCATTCAGAATAGTCGGCACTATCGGCATACATTGACCAGATTAATGGGAAAATACAGCCCGCACAAATACTGATTAAAATTTGGAAACTCATGATTAAGAAAACATCTTCTTTCCCGAATAAATAGAAAACAAGACTTAAGATTGCGGCTAAAGCCATTGCGCCAAAAAAGGTTTTCTTTTTACCAATTTTATTGGCAATTGGCGTTGCAATAATAACTCCGATGATGTTTGCTGCTTGTCCAAGAACCAGATAAATTGATGTTGGTGTCATGTGGAAATCGGTTCCGAAAAGCGAAAAATCGAAATTTACAGAACTGCTTACATAATATTTAAAGTAGTAAACCGCAGCTCCATCACGGATTGAATTGAATACCAAAGCGCCAATTCCTGCTCCCAATAAAATCCACCAAGGTTTATTTTTCCAAAGATCTTTTAAATCTTCTTTTAAGTTATTTTGTTCATCTGCAATGGGTTTGATTCTTTCTTTTGTGAAAGCAAAACAAGCCCAGAAAAAGACAGTTGTAATGAATCCGAAAACAGCAATTGTTGCCAGCCAACCGCTTTTAGAATTTAAATTTCCTCCAAAATAATTGACCAAAGGTTCAATTAGCCAAAGTGCCAATAAACTTCCTCCGAAAGCAAAAACCATTCGATAAGACGAAAGCGTGTTTCTTTCTTTTCTATCAGATGACATTACGCCCAAAAGTGATGCATACGGAACATTGATCAAAGAATAAATCATCATCATTAAAGAATATGTTACATAAGCATAGATGATTTTTCCTTTTTCGTCAAAATCTGGAGTATAAAAAGTTAAAACTCCAATCACGGTAAAAGGTATAGCTACCCAAAGTAAGTATGGTCTAAATTTTCCCCATTTGCTCTTGGTTCTATCAGCTAGAATTCCAACAATTGGGTCAAAGCAAGAATCCCAGATTCGGGTAATTAAAAACATGGTTCCTACTACTGCAGGCGCCAATCCGAAAACATCGGTGTAGAAAAACAATAAATACATACTGAAAATTTTCCAGAACATAGAGGAAGCAGCATCTCCTAGTCCGTAACCGATTTTTTCTTTTAAACTAATTTTGTCGTGCATTGGTTATTTTTTAAGGTTGTAATTTGTTTCGGGGCGGTTATTTTAATTTCTTTTGGATGTCTTTTTCAAATATAGTCTGATCGAGATTATAAAAATCAACAAAATCTTTTTCGCTTACTTGTCCAGAAAATGGGGCATAATAATGCATTTTTTGTTCTTTTTCCTGCCAGCCGTGGTTTCTCCACAATAAAACATAAGAGATTTTATAATCTCCAATTGCTTTTAGTAAAGTTCCTGTCCACCATTTTGGATCGGGAATAGCTTCGTAGCCCGCTTCGGCCAATGCCATTGGTTTGTTTTTTTGAAGACAAATCTCATTTAAAATTTTAAATTGTTTCTGAACTTCGCTGATAAATTTTTCACCATTCGGATCATCATTATTTTGATACGTGTCAAAACTTAAAATATCGGCATAATTATCTCCAGGATAATTGGCTAAGAAATCGGCTTCACTACCAAAACTGCCAGTATTGTATACATATATAAGATTATGAACGCCTTTTTTCTGAAGATAATCGAAGGTGAATTTCCAAGCTGTTTTAAATTCCTCTGGAGTGCAATTTCCTTTTCCCCACCAAAACCAGCCACCTGTAAGCTCATGAAAAGGTCTGAAAAGAATCGGAATGTTTTTTCCGTTTTTATCTTTCAAAGACAAAAAGAAAATAGCCGCTTTATCTAGCCATGAAGTGAATTTTTTATGATTTTCTGCTCCAGGCAAAATCGTTTTTAAAGAATTAGGAACATTATCCCAAGCATTTTTTCCTGTTGCAGGATTATCAAAGTGCCAGCTTATAGTCGAAATTCCGCCTCTAGCATTGGCATCCATAATATATTGTTTCATTTTACTGAAAGGAACACCGTCAATATTATTGGGTTTGTCATTTTCTAAACCTGCAATATCCCATCCGTAAACAGCGGGATAATCTCCAGCTACATCTTTTACATCGCTGCGTCCATTTTCGTATTTCCATTTTACACCGTAGGCCAAATCATCTTGATGTCCAAACAGAAAACCTTTTTTCGATAATGTATTTAGGTTTTTATAAAGTGATTGCGTTTCTATAGTGGCTTTTTTATCTGAAAGTGACAAAATTGTATTACTGTTGTTTTTTTGCGATTCGCACGAAGCGCTTATGAAAACAGCAGATAGAAGCATAATAAAATGTTTTTTCATTGTCGGATTATTGGTTGTTAATGGAGCTAAACGATAAATATACAATGGTTTATGATTTGAAAAGCTATCGTTTGTTTTGCTCTAAAATTCTTTAGCGATTTCTCATTAAAATTATTAAAACTATAAAAAGATATTCGATTAAAAATGATTAATGTTTATTATTAATATTCTTTTTAAAGAAATGATAATTAATTTTTTCAAAGATAAACGGATGATAATAGTGTAATTAATATTATTTTATCAATTATATATCATATTATTGCAGTCAAAAATAAACACATTACTTTCCTGAAAATAGTTTTAAGATGGGTACTACGAAAAATTTTTATAGAGAAATTGCGCCACTTGCAGCGAGCGATAGCTTTTTGGTTTTCGATCGCGTAAAAGATAGTTTTGATTTTCCGGTTCATTATCATCCGGAATTTGAGATCAATTTTATTTTGAATGGAAAAGGAGTTAAGCGGGTTGTTGGAGATAATATTGAAGAAATTGATAATGTCGAGTTGGTTTTGATTGGTCCGAATTTATATCATGGCTGGGAGTTAAATAAATGTACAAGTAAAAAAATACACGAAATAACGATTCAGTTTCATAATGATTTGTTTCATGAGTCTTTACTGTCAAGACGAATTATGAATCCGATTAGGGATATGTTTAATCGATCTATTCATGGAATTCTGTTTTCTAAAAAAACTGCCGAGGAGCTGACGCCAAGGCTTGTGAGGCTTTCTAAGCTTGACGGAATGGATTATTTTCTTGAAATAACGTCTTTATTATATGATCTTGCCAATTCTAGAAATCAGCGTCTGCTTTCGACTTATACAGTAGATTATGATACGTTTGATGATTATGATAAAATGAAACTTATTTATGAATATGTGCAGAAAAATTTTGCAGAAAAAATTACTTTAGAAGATGCGGCAAACGTGGCGAGCATGTCTATTATTTCTTTTAACCGATTTATTAAAAAGCGTACTGGGAAAACTTTTGTCAATTATATAAATGACATTCGAATTGGTTACGCGGCACGTTGGCTGGTAGAGAAAGATATGAGTGTTTCTGAGGTTGCTTTCAAATCGGGGTTCAATAATATTGCAAATTTCAATCGCAGTTTTAAAGCAACTAAAAACTGTACGCCAAGTCAATATCGTGAAGAATTTTCGGGTTTGAAGCGCATTTTATAGTGATACTTTTTTATCACAAATAAATATTATTTTTAACGAAAACGTTTGCTTTTCGAGATTTCATTGGTTTTTATTCATAGGTTAGCTTCTTTTGGAGGATGGTTATTGCGAATAATTTAATTTTTATATGATTTTATTTTCATATATGTTTTTTTAATCGCTTACAGTAAAAATATTATCATTAAATGATATAATACTATTGATTTGATAATCCTCTCTGTTATAGATTTGTTAAATAATTTTAAAGTAAAATTTACCAGGCATTTACTTTTGGATTATGCAATAAACAAATTTAACTAACCAAACATTATTATGAAAAAACTAATGACTAGCTTCATTCATTGGATGGCTGACCACAAAGCCGTTCCTTTGATATTATTTTTATTACTGGTGAGTAATTCTATTACGGCTCAGGTAAAGGTTTCGGGAACTGTATCTGATGAGAAGGGATTGTCTATTCCTGGTGCCAATATCGTGGTTACGGGTACAAAGAAGACGGCTTCAACAGATTTTGATGGGAAATATGCTATCGAAGCACCCGCAAATTCAACTATTTCTGTTTCATTTATCGGATATGTTGCACAGACAGTCAACGTTAGAAATGGAGGAACAATCAATGTTGTTTTGAAATTAAGCGCTGAAGATTTACGTGAAGTACTGGTAAATGTAGGATATAGAAGTGTGAAGAAAAAGGATTTGACAGGCGCTATTTCTACTGTTACTTCTAAGGATATTGCAGACTCTCCACAAGTATCTGTAGATCAATTGTTGCAAGGACGTGCTGCTGGGGTAACAGTTACGAACAACTCTGGACAGCCTGGAAGCAGTGTGTCGGTTAAAATTCGTGGAACTACTTCTATCTCTGGAACCAATGAGCCATTGTATATTATAGATGGTATTCCTATTTCTGGTGATGCTGCCAATACTGCTACGGGAGGTTCAATTGTTACAGGTTATTTAGGATCAAACACAGGAAACGTAACTTCGAGTCCAATAGCTTTTTTAAATCCTAACGATATCGAAACAATGGATATTTTGAAAGATGCTTCTGCAACTGCTATCTATGGTTCTAGAGCGTCAAATGGGGTTGTTATTATTACTACAAAAAGAGGTAAGAAAGGAACGGGAAAAATCACTTTTGATTCTTATTTCTCTGTTCAAAATGTAACTCGTTTGCTAGATACTATGACTTTGAGTCAATATGCTGCGCAGCAAAATGCTTTGGCGGCGGTTTATGGTGTTGCGCCAAGAGATGAGTTTGCTGTTCCGTCTGTTCTGGGTAAAGGAACAAATTGGCAAGATGAGATTTATAAAACGGCTATAATGAATAATTATCAGGTTTCGTTTTCTGGTGCAAAAGATGGTACTAACTACTATATTTCTGGAGGTTATACGAATCAGGAAGGTATTGTTATTGGTTCTGGTTTTAAAAGATATAGTTTTAAAACAAATGTTGACAGCAAACTAAAAGATTGGCTAACTGTTGGCGTGTCTGTTGGAGCAGGTGTAACCAATGAAGATATTACAATCAATGGTGCGAGCAATGGTATTATCAGTACTTCTATTTTGTCGACGCCAGATGTTGCGGTAAAAGATACTAATGGCAATTATTCTGGTCCGCCAGCAGATGGATCAATCGGGGTTTGGATCAATCCGGTAGCTTCGGCTTTGATGAATACCAATAAGTTGATTAAGAAGAACTTCATAGGAAACTTTTATGCCAATTTTAGAATAGCAAAAGGATTGGAGTATCGCTTTGACTTTGGGGGATCTACTAATATAGATAATTACGAAGGTTTTCAGCCTACTTATAAATGGGGTTCAGCGGTTAGAGAAACCAATATGCTGACAGAGAGAGCAAACAATTGGTATGGACTTAACATTAAAAACGTTTTAACTTATAAAGCTGACGTAGGGAATCATCATTTTAATGTTTTGGCTGGTCAAGAGGCAAATGACAGTCATTGGTTCGGTAATTCGCAATCAGTTTCTGGGTTGTTGAGTAATGATATTCACTCTATTAGTTTAGGAGATCCAGATTCAATTATTGCTTCAGAATATAAGGGAAGCTCTGCTTTGTATTCTTTCTTCGGGTCTTTTAATTATGACTATGATAACCGATATGGTTTGCAGGCAACCATGAGAGCGGATGGAAGTTCTAATTTTGGACCTGGTCAAAAATGGGGTTACTTTCCTTCGGTTTCTGGATATTGGAAACTTTCGAACGAAAAGTTTATGGAAGGAACTAGAGAATACATTGATAACATCAAGTTTAGAGGTGGATATGGAGAAACTGGAAACCAAAATATTGGCGGTGGAGGTTACATGAGTACGGTTCGTGCAATAAAATCGGCTATGGGTAACTTCTTTACGGTAAATAATATTGCAAATCCAGATTTAACTTGGGAAACTTCTAAACAAACCAACTTTGGTTTAGATTTTACACTTTTCAAATCAAAACTTCAAGCAACATTTGATATATACAAAAAAGAATCTGAAGGATTTTTATTTGTGTTGCCATTGCCATACTACGTTACTGGTACAGATGCTTATCAAGGAGGTTTAGGAGCGCCAAGTGTAAATTTAGGAAGTTTAAGAAATCAAGGTTTTGAGATGACTTTAGATTATAATGAGAAGTTCGGAAAAGATTTTTCTTGGAATTCAAAAGTAATTTTCTCTACAAATAAAAATAAATTGTTGAGTCTTCAAGATAATTTTGATTTGACAAAAGATGTAATGCTTAATGATTATACGAATAAAGCGGTAACTAAAACTGTGGTTGGACAGCCAGTTGGCCAGTTTTACGGATATCAGGCAGTGGGAATTATCAGAACGAATGAACAATTGGCAAATGCACCAATTCCGTTTACTGGAAACAAAGCAGTAAAAAGCCAGTTGGGAGATGTTGAGTACGTAGATCAAAACAAAGACGGTTTGATTGATGATAAGGACTTAACGTACATTGGTAATCCAGCGCCAAAATTTACTTACGGATTCAATAATACTTTTAAATATAAAAACATTGATTTAGGAGTCTTTTTACAAGGATCGTACGGTAATAAGGTAATGAACCTAACAAGACGTGCTGGTACTAAAAACCAACGTTTGTACGAAAATCAATTGGCGGAAGCTGCAGATTTTTGGACACCAGAAAATACCGATGCAAAATATCCAAGGCCTGATGGAGGAGACGGACATCCAAACATTGCAATCTCTGATCGTTATGTAGAAGATGGGTCATACTTGAGAATTCAGCAAGTTACTTTAGGGTATAACATGCCTTCAGATGTGCTCTCAAAAGCGAGCATTAGTAAATTAAGATTTTATTTTGGTATTCAAAATCTTTACACATTTACCAAATATACAGGCTATGATCCTGAAATTGGATCATATAACCAAGATCCGTTATTATCTGGAATCGATTCAGGGCGTTACCCAACCAATCGTAGTTTCACTTTTGGAATGAATTTAGAATTTTAATTACTACTCTTATGAAAAAATATATCAATATAAAGACCTTAGTTTTATTCTTAACGCTAGGTTTGGCAACTACTTCTTGCAGCGAAGATTTCTTGGATCGCCCATCTGAAGATAGTTACAGCAGCGACCAGTTTTATAATACCGATGAGCAGGTTGCAAGAACTACTTACGGAATGTATGGTGCAATGTGGGCTCCTTATTATACTAAAAACTTTTACGCATTGTCAGAATTGTCATCAGGAAATTGTTTGGCTTATGCCGATGGACCAGAACTGATTCAGTTTAAATTGACTTCCGATAGTCCAATATTGTTAGATCCTTGGAGAGCTTGTTTTGCAATTATAGCGCAAGCCAATAACTTAATTAATAATATTGAAAAAAATGCTACTGCAGATGTGAGTAAAGCAGTAATTAAAAACACGATTGCTGAAGCGCATTTTTTTAGATCGATCGCTTATTTCTATTTGGTTCGTTTGTATGGACCAGTGCCTATTATTGAAGATAATTTGGCTTTGGCAAAAGATCCGATGGTGAATACAAATAGAGTTGAAGATGTTTATACTTTTATTGAAAACGATTTAAAATTTGCAGCAGCAAATCTAAAATCTAAAATTAGATCTAGATCTGCCAGCGGAGACAACATTTTTGTAACTCAAGGTTCTGCTGAAGCATTTTTGGCCAAAGTATATTTATATGAAAAGAAATATGCAGATTCTAAAACAATGGCTGAAAAAGTGATTAATTCAGGCGAGTTTGGATTACTGCCAAATTTTGCAGATTTGTTTTTGACAAGTAAAAATAACAACGAAGAATCTATTTATTCTTGGCAATGGTCTGGCGCTATAAATACTTATGGAGGAGGAAATTTCTCTAATATTCAATATGGTTTAGATATTTTGAATGATAATGCTTCATACGGTGCTACTTATGTGCCAAGTAATGACGTTCAAGATGCTTTTGAAATTGGAGATTTGAGAAGAAAAGAATCTTTTATGGTTTATGGAGATTCTTATCCTAATATAAAAGGAGATGGTGCTGTAGGTTTTGTTATGGATAAAACGAAATATCCAGATGCATTGGCCAATACAGGAGCAGCTGTTAAGAAATATGTTGTTGGGCAAGTTACTAGCGAGACCGGCCCAGCCGATGGATGGGGAGGAATGAGTAACTGTAATTATATTATGCGTTATGCTGATCTTTTATTGATACATGCTGAGGCGATTATGGCGGGAGCTGATGAGACCAATAATGCTGCTGCAAAAGAATCATTCAATAAAGTAAGAGTTAGAGCAGGATTTAATGCTTTAGATGCTAATGTACCTTTAACAAAAGCAGTTTTATTTCACGAGAGAAGAGTTGAATTTGCTTTTGAAGGTGAATTTTGGTTCGATTTAGGAAGACTTCCACGTCAGGAAGCGATCAATATTATTTCTCAGCAAGATAGAGGTTTTGATTCTCAAGGGGTAATTCATTATACGCCAACTGCGACAGATTTTATTTACCCAAAACCAGATATCGAAGTTAGAAAAAATCCAAAATTGAAAGAGGCACCAGTTCCTTACACTTTCAAATAATTTTTTTAAAAGTAAATCACTATGAAAAATATAAAAAATAGAATGTTGTTGAAGTTGTATTTTTTGGCTTCGATTTCAATTTTCCTCTTCGCTTCTTGTTCAAATGATGATTCTACAGGTTCATCAGGAAAACTCGAAGTAACAGGTATCAGCAGATCTGTTGTTGACGATCCTTTGGTTGAAGGAGATAGAAAAGTTGATGTTCCTACAGATGTTATTAATGCTGGAAATTACTATATCATTAGAGGATCTGGTTTTGCGACATTACAATCAATTTCATTTAACGGATTGGAGTCTTATTTTAATCCAACATTCGTAACAGATAATGCCATCGTTGTTTTAGTAGACGAAAAAACGCCATATTATAATGAAATGGACGAAATGAAAATCGTTACTAGTTTAGGAACTCTGAACTATAAAATAGCGATCAGACCTCCAAGCCCAAGTATTAAAGGATTTCCAATTAATCCTAATGCCGGAGATATCATTACGATCAAGGGAGAATATTTTTTACGTCCTATTGTGAATTTTGGAACTACGACTGTTGAGCCTTTAGAATCATCATTGACGGAGATAAAAGTAAAAGTTCCAGATGATTTTAAATATAAATATTTATCTATAACAAATGTTTCAGGAACTACTGTTGCTAATCAAGCATTGGGTAGTGCTCTTTATGACGATGCGCCTACTAATATTTGGGGCTGGGATGAAAAATGGGATGCGACTAATAGTTTTGACTTGGCCTACACCAAAGATTTTAGTCAAGGTTCTAAAAGTATTGAATGGAAATCAGGTGAGTGGGATGCTTATATTATTGCTCTGGCTGATTGGAATTTTAAAGATACAGATAAATTCAAAGCTGTTAGATTCTCTATTAAAGGTGCAAAAGCAGGAAAAGTAAAGTTTTTTATAAATGGAGATCCAGAGAATAATATTAAGATAGTAGAATTTAAATCTGATTCATGGACATATATTGAAATTCCTTTTAGTGATGTAGGTAATCCAGCTGTATTAAGCAAAATTGGATGGCAGGAATTTGGTGGTTTTGGCGGAAACACAATCTTACTTGATGATATTGGATTGGTATTAAAATAATTGCGAAGGGTTCGAAAAGTAAATTTCAACAATTAAGTTGAGTTTGTCTATTAGAATCCATAATTAAAAAACTAAAAGAGAATTTATGAAAAATATATATAATAAAATAAAACATATTGCTCTAAGTGTCTTTTTGGTTGTTGCAGCTTCTTCCTGCGATAACGAAATTGAAGATATTGGAGGAGCGCAGCAAAATTACAATACAGCATATGATTTAATTCAGGCAAATAGTAGTTTAACTGTGTTTACAAAAGCAATAAAATTAGCGGGTTTAGAATCGACATTAAATACAGCTGATAATTACACGTATTTTGTTCCAAACGATGCCGCTTTCGATGCTTATTTGGTGGCCAATGGTTATGTAAATGATCTTGGATATCCAGATATAACGCTTGTTCCTGTGGAAGATTTAAAACAACTGGTTTTAAGTCATGTTATTAAAGGTGTCAAGAAAAGAGTAGGCAAACTTGAAGGTGTTGAAGCTGATTATTTAGAAACAGGTGATTATGCTACAATGGCAAATGCTGTAAACGCAGATCTATATTTGCTTAGCATTAATGTAACCAATGGTGTTTTAAAAGTTAATGGATCTGACAAAGAAGCGCCGGGATTAGATTATTATGGTACAAATGGTTTTGTGAATGTTTTAAGCAATGTTATTGAATTAACTCCACCAGCACCAGTAATTAGTGGATTGTCGCAAGTATTAGCTTCTCCAGGAGATGTTATTACAATTACAGGACAAAATTTTGTAAAAGTTAAAAGTGTAAAATTCGGATCTACGGCAGCTACATTTACAGCGGTTTCTAAAACAGAAATAAAAGTAACCGTTCCAGCCGATTTTGATTCGTATGCACTGATTGTTGTAGAGACCGATTTTGGCGTATCTGCTCCAAGTAGTATAGGTCTTAAATATTTGCTTTATGCAGATGATACATCAAAAATTAGCTACCAATGGGATTGGGGAGGTAGTTTTGATATGATGAATACTGAAAATGTAAGCCGTGGTACTCATTCTATTAAGAAAGTAACGGGTGCATGGTCTGGATTTTATATCGGGTTTAAAGAAACTTTGAATACTGCCGATTATCAATTCCTTAAAATATCGGTATATGCAACTGAAAGTACGAAAATATTAATTAGTATACATAGCAATGCTAATAATGATGATAGTTTGGGAACAACAGTTCAATTGGTTGCAGGACAATGGAATAATATTTCAATTCCGATGTCTGATCTGAAACTGAATCAGGTTGGTGCTACATTTAATAATATATTTATTAAAGAATATTCAGGAATATCACTTACGCCAGGAAACACTATTTATTACGATGATATAGGATTTTTATAAAGTTAGTTTGTTATTGAGTTAGTTTAAAAATGTTCCCTGATTGAAAAATTAGGGAACATTTTTTTAAATATTTTAAATTAAAAAAGATGAAAAAAATTGCTTTACTACTAGCTTTCATTATAACCGGTTTTGGTTTCAGTCAAGGCAATACGCATAAACAGCAAGGCGGAAAATTTGAAGGTCTGGCAATGACGCCTCCAATGGGTTGGAATTCGTGGAATACTTTTGCAACCAATATTGATGAAAAATTAGTAAAAGAAACCGCAGATATTATGGTTTCTTCGGGGTTGGCGGCCGCGGGCTACAATTATATTGTTTTAGATGATGGCTGGATGACGCATGAGCGAGATGTAAATGGTGATTTAGTGCCAGATCCTGAGAAATTTCCAAGCGGAATGAAAGTGCTTATCGATTATGTGCACAGTAAAGGTTTAAAATTTGGCTTGTACAATTGTGCAGGAACCAAAACCTGTGCAGGTTATCCTGGAACAAGAGGTTATGAATATCAAGATGCTAGATTTTATGCAAAACTTGGAATTGATTTTTTAAAATACGATTGGTGTAATACAGAAGGAATTACAGCAAAAGAAGCTTACACTACAATGAGTAATGCAATTAAAACAGCTGGAAGGCCAATTGTTTTTAGTCTTTGCGAATGGGGAGATAATCAGCCGTGGGAATGGGGAAAACCAATTGGCAATCTTTGGAGAATATCTGGAGATATATACCCATGTTTTGACTGCGAATTCAAGCATCCAGAAAATTGGTCATCTTGGGGATTCATGAAAATCGCCGATATGAGAAAAGATATTCGTAAATATTCGGGGCCAGATCATTGGAATGATTTTGATATGATGGAAGTTGGGAACGAAATGAATGATACTGAAGACAAAACGCATTTTGCAATGTGGTGCATGCTTTCGTCACCACTTTTTACTGGAAATGATTACAGAAAGATGTCAAAAGAGACTTTAGCAATTTTGACCAATAAAGAACTTTTGGCTGTAAATCAAGATAAACTTGGAATTCAAGGATTTAAATATGCTATTTTAGATGGAGTAGAAGTATGGGTAAAACCACTTTCGGATGGAGCTTGGGCAGTGAGTTTTGTAAACAGAACCGAAACTTCAAAAAAAGTTAATTTTGATTGGAAGAAAAATAACATCAAAGATGTGGATTTTGGTTATGAAGCTGATTTTAGTAAAACCGTTTTTAAAATAAAAGACCTTTGGAAAAACAAAGAAATTGGAACTACAAAAAAGGCTTTTACGGCCGAAATAGCTTCGCATGATGTTGTTACCTTAAAATTAATCCCTTAAATCAATACATTATGAAATCAAAGTTTTGGTATGCTACCTTTTTGCTTTTGTTGTTTGTAAATGTTTCAAAAGCACAATTTGTGAAAAAGCATGGACAACTAAGTGTTCTTGGGACTCAGCTTGTCGATAAAGATAATAATCCAATTGTGCTTCGCGGATTAAGTTTTGGTTGGCATAGCATGTGGCCGAGATTTTATAATGAAAAAGCAGTAAGCTGGTTAAAGAAGGATTTTAATTGTAATGTGGTTCGTGCCGCAATGGGAATTGAACTAGGTGATTACTCCTATATAAAGGATCCAGAATTTTCTAAAGAGAAAATAGAAGCAGTAATAAATGGGGCTATAAAGTCTGATATCTATGTAATTATAGATTGGCATAGCCATAATATAAACCTGAAAGAAGCTAAAGCCTTTTTTGCAGAAATGTCAAAAAAGTATGCTAAGTATCCTAATATTATATATGAAGTATTTAATGAGCCAGATTATGAAACTTGGTGGGAAGTAAAAAATTACGCAGAAGAGGTAATTCGAGTAATTCGCGAAAACGATCCTAATAATATTATTCTGGTCGGCTGTCCGCATTGGGATCAGGATATTGATCTTCCAGCCGAAGATCCGATAAGAGATTATACTAATATAATGTATACCATGCATTTTTATGCTGCAACTCATGGTAAAGAATTGAGAGATAGAACAGATTTGGCTATCAAGAGAGGTTTACCTGTTTTTATTTCAGAATCGGCTGGAATGGAAGCCTCTGGTGATGGACCTCTCAATTATAAAGCTTGGCAAGAATATATAGACTGGATGGAGTCTAAAAAACTAAGCTGGATTACTTGGTCGGTATCCGATAAAGATGAAACATGTTCTATTTTAAAAAAATCTGCCAAATCTGATGGAAAGTGGAAAGATGAGGATTTAAAAGAATCTGGAATTAAAGTGCGCGAGTACTTGCGAAAGTATAATAAAGAAGAATAAATTTTTTAGATCGTTTTTATAAAAGCCTGTTCATTTAAATGAACAGGCTTTTTTTTGATTTTTTTATATGATGATAATGCCTTTCTTGTCTTAATAGTGAGGTGTTTTGTGAGGATGTATTTTTGTAAGAATTTGCTTTGGCCTGAAATGATTTTTAGTTTGTGTTTTTATAATGATGTTTGTGAGTTCTTATTTTTTAATTTTTTAAATACCCCCTATTTTTTATAGGGGTGTTTACTTTTAAAAGTTATTTTTAGATATTTTGTTTTGAATTTTTGTAGTATTTTTTACTTTGACCTATGATAAATTTTAAAAGTTACTCTAAAATGTGTTATTGAATTTTCAAAAACAATTATCGATAAATGTCAAATCACGATTATTGGCGATTTAATTTTTGTAATCCATAATTCTTCATCTAAAACGTCAAAAAAGCAGTTTTGGATTATTCTACTCATACAAAAGTTAATAAATTCGCTAATGAAAATGATGATGATTTGAAGGCGCATGAAAGGTTTTAGAAATGACTTATACTATTAAATAGATATATAAAAGATTAACTAACCAGAATCAATTAATAACTAAAAACCAAATTAAAACATGAAAAAAGCATTTCACATTTTAGCCGCGATGTTAACAAGTTCTTTTGCCTTTGCCCAAGAAGAGGAAGCAGCAGCTCCCCCAGCAACCACATGGGGAGGTTCTGCAGATGCGTACTATAAATATGATTTTTCAAAACAAATGAATGGATTGACGAGCTTTACCAACTCACAGAATTCATTCGAATTAGGAATGGCGTCGATCGAAGCGGGTCATACTTTTGGAAAAGCTTCAGTTTTTGTAGACTTAGGTTTCGGAAAAAGAGCAGCAGAATTTTCATATAACGAAACACCAGATAAAGATGCAAGTGCAAAATTTATGATTAAACAATTATTTTTTACATATAATTTGACTGATGAATTTAAAGTAGTAGCAGGTAGTTTCGGAACTCATATCGGTTATGAACTATTAGATGCAGTAGATAACAAAAACTACAGTATGTCTTATGCGTTTTCTTACGGACCGTTTTTTAATACTGGGGTTAAAGCGCAATATACTTCTGGTAAATTTACAGCCATGTTAGGATTAACCAACCCGACTGACTTTAAATCGGCTATGGATGCAGGGACTTATCAAAAAACGTTCATAGGGCAAGTAGGATATATAGGCGATACAGGAAGTGCTTATTTGAATTTTACAACAGGAAGTAGTAACCCGATACCAGGAAGCACAATTCCAGTTTCGGACGAAAATAAAACACAGTTTGATTTAACAGCTTCAAAAACAATTTCAGATAGTTTTTCACTTGGGTTAAATGCAACTTATGCTAAAACAACAAATGATTTTGACAGCACTTTAGATGGAGACTGGTTTTCTTTGGTAGGATATGCTACTTATACTTTCAATCCAGCATTGCTTTTAGCTTACAGAATGGAATATTTTGATGCTAAAGATGCAGCGCCAAGTTTAGGAACTTTGTCAGGATCAAATGTATTTGCTAACACAGTTTCTTTAAACTACAAAGTTGGGAAACTAACCATAATTCCTGAGCTAAGATACGATGCGGCATCTGAAGATATTTTCTTAGATAAAGATGCATTGCCAACAGGCGGAAGTTTCTATGCCTTAATTGCAACAACATACTCTTTCTAGAGATAAAGATTGATATTTTTTTTTTTTTTTTTTGGAGCTGTCGAAACATATTAATGTTTTGGCAGCTTTTTTATTTGTTTCAAGTTTCAAGTTTCAAGTTTCAAGTTTCAAGTTTGAAGTTTGAAGTTTGAAGTTTGAAGTTGAACAGGCGATACTCATTCCGTAGGAATGTTTTGTCGGTAGATTTGAATTGATTGCCGCGCGCTACGTTCCGTAGGAACGTTTGATGTAGGGTTCGAAAATAAGAAATCTTTCATGATAAAAAAAAAAGCGTTTCTATGTTTTTTTACAGAAACGCTTTTTTTATTTAATTATTGAGGGTTTATTGGACTTGTTTTTTATAAATCGAATAAATAGTGTCAATTGTTTTTCTATCTAAAACAGAGGTTGCATCGGTTTGAATATAATGAAGTTTAAATGCTTGAATCGCTGCGGTTAGATTTTTGGTGTTGTAACCGATTATTCTTAGCGCAGGTTCGATTTTAAAATCAAATGGAGCTGGTTCTAAGACTTCGTCTTGCCAGATTCCGAATCCTTTTTCTGCTAAGGTTTTCCATGGAAACAACGCACTTGGGTCTTGTTTTCTTCCCGGGGCAATATCAGCGTGGCCTAAAAAGTTTTGTGTCGGAATATTGTAATCTTTTTTTAGCTTAGTTAATAAAGCGACTAAACTGCTGATTTGTGCTTCCGTAAAAGGCTTGAATCCGTTATTGTCCAATTCAATTCCTATTGAACAAGAATTTAAATCGGTTGTTTTTCCCCAAGTTGAATTTCCAGCATGCCAAGCTCTAAGGTAGTCATTAAGCATTTGCACTACTTTTCCGTTTTCAGAAATGATATAATGGGCGCTTACCTGAGTCTTGGTTTTTGTAAAAGTATTGATCGTCTGCTGAACAGAATCTTGAGCAGTATGATGAATAATAACAAAGCTTGGTTTTCTTAAATTGAAATTTACAGTACCAATCCATTCAGTATTTATTCCGTTTTGTAAATAAGTAGAATTTGTTTTAGATAAAGTATCTTTTACAATTCTCAGCTGCTGCGCATATGAAGTGTCAATAACAACAGGTGAAACTGCTGGAATTGGTTTGGCTTCTTTGCTTGTAATCTGGTTTTCCAAATTTTTCAGCTGTTGATCATAAGCTTTTTCAGTATTCTTGTACGGATTTGTGGAACAAGCACTTACAATAACAGCTAAAATTAGATAACAAAAATGTTTTTTTGTCATAATTCGTTGTTTTATAGGTTAATAACGATTATTCTGATATTTTCGTATCTGGGGTTTCTTTTACTTCTTTTGAATCTTCTTTAGAATCTTTATCTTTTTTCTTTTTTGATTTGGTCTTTTTTACTTCTTTTAAAGTATTCATGAATGTTTTGTACTTTTCAACTTGGTCTGGATTTAAAAAGGCTGTAACTTTTTTATCAGTACTTTCGCGTAAAGCTTTTATCTGCTCAATTTTTTGATCTTGACTGCTGCTTTCGTTTTTTAATAAAATTCCTTGTTCTCGAATACTATCGGCTAGAACGTTTGTAATAGCAATTGCCTGTAATTCATCAAGATTTACTTGCGGTTTCATTTGTTCTACAATAATTCCTGCAGTTTCTTCAGGTGGAGTTTCTTTAGGTTTGCTTTGAGAACCCTGTTGCTGTCCAGCCATCATGCTTCTGTCCATACCCATTCCGCCTCCTCTTCCGTAACCACTGCCATAACCGTTACCGTAGCCATTATTGTATCCTCCTCCATATTGAGCAGAAACAGTAAAAGTGAATAAGCCAAAAACTAAAATAAATAAAGTTTGAAAAGGTTTCATAAAAGTATTTTTATCTGTGATTAACAATTGTTCAGCGTAAATTTAAGCAGGTTCCCCGTATAAATCAAATTCTGTTGCTTCAATTATCTTGATATTAACAAATTCTCCTGTTTTTACATAATGTTTAGAAGCATCGATTAGAACTTCATTGTCAACATCTGGACTGTCAAATTCTGTACGGCCAACAAAATGAGCGCCTTCTTTTCTGTCAATAATGCATTTATATACTTTGCCAACTTTCTCCTGATTTAAATCCCAAGAAATTTGAGATTGCAATTCCATAATTTCGTTTGCTCTCGCTTGTTTTACATCATCTGGAACGTCATCTTCTAATAAATAAGCATGAGTATTTTCTTCGTGGGAATAAGCAAAACATCCCATTCTGTCAAATTTCATTTCCTGAACAAAATCTTTTAAAATTTCAAAATCTTCTTGAGTTTCACCTGGGTAACCTACAATAAGAGTAGTTCTAATTGCCATTCCAGGAACTGCTGCGCGGAAATCTTTTAACAACTGAGTTGTTTTTGCTTGAGTTGTGCCACGACGCATTGATTTCAAAATTGAATCTGAAATGTGTTGCAACGGGATATCAATATAGTTACAGATTTTAGGTTCACGTTTCATTACTTCCAAAACATCCATAGGGAAGCCAGTAGGGAAGGCGTAGTGTAAACGAATCCATTCAATTCCGTCTACTTTTACCAAAGCTTCAAGTAGTTCGGCAAGATTTCTCTTTTTATAAAGATCAAGACCGTAATAAGTTAAGTCTTGAGCAATTAAGATTAATTCTTTAACTCCGTTTTTAGCTAATCCTTCAGCTTCTTTAACCAATTTTTCAATTGGTTGAGAAACGTGAGAACCTCTCATTAGCGGGATAGCGCAAAAACTGCAAGGTCTATCGCATCCTTCGGCAATTTTCAAATACGCATAATTTTTTGGAGTTGTAGTTAAACGTTCTCCAAGTAATTCGTGTTTGTAGTCGGCTCCAAGAGCTTTTAATAGCTGAGGTAGTTCTGTAGTTCCAAAGTATTGGTCAACGTTCGGAATTTCTTTTTCTAAGTCTGGTCTGTAGCGCTCAGACAAACATCCTGTTACAAAAACTTTGTCAACAAGTCCTTTGTCTTTTTTGTCTGCATATTCCAAAATCATATTTACCGATTCTGCTTTTGCATTATCAATAAATCCGCAAGTATTAATTACAATAATGTTTCCTTCTTTTTCTGCAGGAGCTTCATGTTCAACCTCTTTTCCATTCGCGCGAAGCTGTCCCATTAGGACTTCACTATCATAAACATTTTTTGAACACCCAAGAGTGATTACGTTAATTTTGTTCTTTTTTAAAGACTTGGTTCTCATACTTTTATAAATTGGAGTGCAAAATTACACTTTTTTTATTCAAACTACGCTAGTTTGCAGTTTGTTTTAGCTGTTTTTTATGAAGTTAACTGGTTTGGTTACTTGTGTTTTTCGAGTTGGATTTAAAAACAAGTGTTTTTTTAAAAGGATAAAAAAAATCCGTCAAGGAAAAACCTGACGGAAATTTCAATCATCTATTTTGATTTCTAATTACAATTCAAATAATAAAGTCATAGTAACATTGTTTAATTTCGAAGTAATGTTAGCTCCGTCAGTGAATCCTCTTGTAAAGAAACCTTGATTTGAATCTCTTTCTAAATAAGAGTAAGCTAGGTCTAATTTTGTAGATCCAAAATTATAACCCAAACCAGCAGAATAGCTGTTTAATTCTCCAACTGTAATTCCGTTTTTATAAGGACTTCCTTCATAACGGTATCCGCCTCTTAAGCTTAATTGTTTGATTTTGTATTCAGCACCTATACGAAGCTCTCCAGTGCTAGTTAGAGTGTTATCTATTTCATTGTTAATGCCGCCAAAGCCCGCATTGCTTGGTTTGAATTTAGCGTTTCCGTAATTTCTTATGCCATAATCAATACTTAATAATCCTGATTTTCCAAAAATATATGCAGCACTAAAAGTCCATCTATCAGGTGTTTGTAAAGTATAAGATTCATATACGTTTACTACATTAGGGGCTACATTAGCATTGACAATTGGTCCGCCTGCAGCTTGTCTCGTTGTGTATAGGCTTTGTGAAAGCTCATCGTACAATTCATACCAAGTGTTAGATTCGTATGCTACACCCAGTCTAAAATTGTCAGTTACTTTTCCGATTGCTCCAAGTTGGAAAGAAAAACCATTTCCATAAGTATATAAATCATTATTGAATCTTATGCTTGATATTGTTTCGTTTGATGTGAGCACACCATTGTTGGTTTCGTAAAAACTTGTTGATCTCCTATAATCTGTGACATGAACATTTAAATTTGCTCCTAAATATAGTCGATCTTTATAAGATGTAGCGATATTGAAGCTTACTTTACTATTATAGCCTCTTGAGTAAATATCGTTAGTTTGGTAATAGTTTGTATTTTGGCCTTTTGGGACATTTGTTGAATAAGTGCTATTAGGATTATTAACATCATCAATATTCATAATATATCCTTGATATCCTAATAAAGCTTGTTGAGCTGAAAAACCACTTAGGTTTGGATATTGTGCATTTGGGAAATTAGACCCTAGATGCTGATATAAGTCGGTTATAGTTTCGTTGGGTAGAGTATTGACAAGTTGATGTGGAACTGGTGCTCCTCCATTGCTATAGTTTCCATAATCTAAAAAATACGCGTCAACCGAATGGTTAAGGTTTGTTCCTGCCGAGAAAACTTCATTGTTGAAATTATTGGTGTTCTCATAAGTTGCACCAATTGAAATTTTATTCCAACCTACATTAGGGTTGTGATTTTTAAATACAAAAACACCTCCAGCTTGATTTAAGATAAAAGAGTTTTCTTTGTCTGATGTTTGAGTTCCGTTGTAATTAGAATTGTTTTTAATGTTCTGATTGCTAAAGGTTACTCCAACTTGATTGCTGTTAAAAATCGCTGATCCGGCAGGGTTAACGCTTAAAGCAGAGATGTCTCCTCCAACAGCTCCAAAAGCACCACTCATGGCTCTATAGCGTGCAGTTCCGGTAAGGTTTTCTTGAGAATAACGTAAAGCATCTGAGACTTCTTGAGAATATGACGCGCTGACAGTTAGTCCTGTTATTAATAGGAAAAGTATTTTTTTCATTTTGATAAGTTTTAGTTCGAATTTAAGTGTGCTGAAGAAAGGTTATCTTCTTCCTCCGCCACCGCCACCAGATCTCATTCCGCCACCGCCGCCACCGCCGCTGTATGATCTAGAGCCGCCTCCGCCTCCCATGCTAGGAGAGTAGCTTCTTGATGAGCTGCTGTTGCTTGGTGTATAGCTTCTAGAAGAGCCATTGTTGTAGTTAGGCGTGTAGCTTCTGTTTGTTGTGGTATTTCCGCTATTATTATAAGATCTTCTGTTGCTATAGTTGTAATTAGAGCCGTTGTTGTAATTTCCTCGATTTGTAAATGTAGGACTAGTGGTTCCTCTGTTTAAAGTAGAAGTTCTTCTAAAATCAGAGTAGCTGTTAGATCTATTTGTGGTGTAATTTCTGTTTGTTGTGTAATCTCCCCTATTAGTAGTGTATCCTCTATTAGTGGTGTAGTTTCTATTGGTTGTGTATCCTCTATTGGTGCTGTAATTTCTGTTGTAAGCATAGTTTCTGTCTCCGTAATAAGCTGCAGATCCTCTTCTTCCATAGTTATAAGAATAGTTGTAGCCATATCCATAATATGGATATCCCCATCCTGGGTAGCCCCATCCAGGGTAGCCCCATCCTGGATATCCCCATCCGTAGTAAGGGTAGCCCCATCCGTAATAGCCATAGCCGTAATAAGGGTATCCCCATCCAAATCCGAATGACCATGTTGGGGTAGTGTAGAAGCTTACAGATACATCAGAACTGCTGCTTCCCCAAGCTGGATAACCTGTTGAAGCGGTTTGAGTGCTATCTGAATAATTAGTATAATTGTCAACATCAGTGAAAATTTCAGTTGACTGATTGTCATCTTGCAGTGATCTGAAATATTCTTTGTATTGGTTGTTTGTACCAGTAGTTTGCGCATATTTTACAGATGAGCCACCATAAACACCATCATTATCGTAATAAGAGGAGTTTTGGTAAGAACCACACGATGCTAGCAATAAACTCAGTAATCCAATTAAGTAAAAATGATTAGAGTTTTGGCGGAGTGAAAGGTAAGTTTTCATATCTGTGGTGTTTTTTATTGTTGCACATTACAAAATTAGTTAGTTTTGTCAAACTATTTAGTTAAAATTGTTTAAAACAAAATTTGTGCCAAAATATATAATATGAGTAAGAACCTCACTACAAGATCAGAAGATTATTCGAAATGGTATAACGAACTGGTTGTAAAGGCAGATCTAGCTGAAAATTCAGGAGTTAGAGGATGTATGGTAATAAAACCATACGGATATGCTATTTGGGAAAAAATGCAAGCTGAGTTAGATCGTATGTTCAAAGAAACTGGACATCAAAATGCGTATTTCCCTTTGTTTGTGCCGAAAAGCATGTTTGAGGCGGAGGAAAAGAATGCTGAGGGATTTGCAAAAGAATGCGCGGTTGTAACGCATTATAGATTAAAAAATGACGAGGAAAGACCAGGAAAATTAATGGTTGATCCAAATGCAAGATTGGAGGAGGAGCTTATTGTTCGTCCAACAAGTGAAGCAATTATTTGGTCTACATATAAAGGATGGGTGCAATCTTATAGAGATTTGCCTTTATTGATTAATCAGTGGGCCAATGTGGTTCGTTGGGAAATGCGTACGCGCTTGTTTTTGAGAACTGCTGAGTTTTTATGGCAAGAAGGGCATACTGCTCATGCTACAAAAGAAGAAGCACTGGAAGAATCAGAAAAAATGATGAATGTTTATGCTGAATTTGCTGAAAACTTTATGGCAATTCCAGTTGTTAAAGGTTTTAAAACCGAAACGGAACGTTTTGCTGGTGCAGATGAAACATATTGTATCGAGGCATTAATGCAAGACGGAAAAGCATTGCAAGCAGGGACATCTCACTTCTTGGGTCAAAACTTTGCAAAAGCATTTGACGTTAAGTTCGCTAATGCCGAAGGAAAACAGGAACATGTTTGGGGAACTTCTTGGGGAGTATCTACTCGTTTGATGGGGGCGCTAATTATGACGCATTCTGATGATCAAGGATTGGTGCTGCCTCCAAATTTGGCTCCAATTCAAGTAGTTATTGTACCTATATATAAGACTGATGAACAATTGGCTCAAATTACAGAAGCAGTTAAAGATTTGACAGCTAAATTGAGAAAATTAAAAATCACAGTTAAATTTGATGATAGAACAACTCAAAAACCAGGATTTAAATTTGCAGAATGGGAATTGAAAGGAGTGCCTGTTAGAATTGCAGTTGGTCCGAAAGATTTAGAAAACGGAACTTTTGAGGTTGCAAGACGTGATAATTTGACAAAAGAGGTTGTTGCTAGCGAAAAAATCGTTGAGCATGTAAATGATCTTTTAGAGCAGATTCAAACGGACTTATTTACAAAAGCATTAGATTATCGTAATACTCATATTACGGAAGTAAATAGTTTTGAGGAATTTAAAGAAGTTTTAGAAGGAAAAGGAGGCTTTTTATCTGCTCATTGGGATGGAACTGCTGAGACAGAAGAGAAGATAAAAGAATTGACAAAAGCGACAATTCGTTGCATCCCTTTGGACGCTGTTGAAGAGGCGGGAACCTGCGTGTTTACTGGGAAACCATCGTCTAAAAGAGTGCTTTTTGCTAAGGCATATTAAAAAAATATATATTTTTTTGCATTAGGTGTTGCGCAAATAAAAAATAGATGTATCTTTGCATCCGCAATACAGAAGCACGGTCCGTTCGTCTATCGGTTAGGACGCCAGGTTTTCATCCTGGTAAGGGGGGTTCGATTCCCCCACGGACTACAAGTTATATTACATATTGAAAAGTTTCCAACTTAGGAGAATATTGGTCCGTTCGTCTAGGGGTTAGGACGCCAGGTTTTCATCCTGGTAACAGGGGTTCGATTCCCCTACGGACTACAAATTAGTTGTAAATAAGTTTTGTAAAACAAAAATTGGTGTCTCGGTTTTTGTTTTATTAGTTAAAACCAAAGTGATTGCATAGTAATTGTGGGAGGTTTTTCTTTTTTAACTAGTATTTATAATAATTATTACATCTAAAATTAAAAGAAATGGCAAATCATAAGTCAGCATTAAAAAGAATCAGAAGTAACGAAAAAAGAAGAGTTCTTAACAGATATCAGCATAAAACTACTCGTAATGCTATTAAAGCGTTAAGATTGGCTACTGATAAAGCTGATGCTACTGCAAAATTATCAACTGTAATCTCTATGATTGATAAATTAGCTAAAAAGAACATCATTCACGATAATAAAGCTTCTAACTTGAAGTCTAAATTAACGAAACACGTTGCTAAATTGTAATTAAAACAATTTATTAAAGATATAAAAAGTCCTCTTTTAGAGGACTTTTTTTGTTTTAACTCGAAGTAAAATTCCAATAAAAAAAAAATAAATTCCAAATTCCAATCTTTATAAATATTGGAATTTGGAATTTTAATTTTTTTGTGTTGAAGGGTTTTGGAATTTTATATTTTATAAATCAATTTTCTTCTTAAGATATTCCAGCATTGGCTGTGTAATGGGTTTAGAAAGAAAATCTATTATAATGGGATATTTTTTTGCTTTGGCAAGATCCTCGGGGTCAATAGTTGAAGATAATACGATAACTGGGACAGTGTTGAACTCTCTGTAATCTGGAGAAGTGAAATGATCTAAAAATTCCCATCCTCCCATAATTGGCATATTTAAATCTAAAAAAATTAATTCAGGCCTTTTTTTAGCCTTATCATTGGTGTATTTTAGAACATTGAAATGATGAAGAGCTTCTTCGCCGTTTTGAGCTGTAATAACTTCATGTGAAAACGAAGATTTTGAAATTACCTTTTTGCATAGCATCAATGTGATAGGATCATCATCGATGCATAAAATCTGCTCAAGCATAATAATTAATTTTTAAATGTTATTGTAAATGTAGTTCCTTTATTGACTTCACTATCAATAGAGATTGTTCCTCCCATTGTTTCGACCTGCGATTTTACAAGGTATAATCCTAATCCTTTGCTGTCGGGATAATTGTGAAATCTTTGATAAAGTCCAAATACTTTATCGCGATTTCTTTCTAAGTCAATTCCGATTCCGTTGTCTTTAAAGGTTAAGATTGTTCTTTGTTCTATTTGTTCTGCTGTTATAGATATTTTTAGTTTTCTGTTTTCCGATTTATACTTTATAGAATTAGTAAGCAGATTTAATAGAATACTTTCGATGTAGGCTTTGTTGGTAATAAGTTCAGGGACTTTGTCAAATTTTAGTTTGATTATTGGTTTGTGTAATTCAATTTGAAAAGAAAGCTGGCTAAATACGTTCTCAAAAACTTCTTTTAACGATACTTCTTCCTTTTGCATCGAAGGGTTGTCTTTAATAATAATGACTTTAACTAAATCATTGATGGTTTCATTTAGCAAATGTGTCGATTTTGTAAATCCGGCTAATATTTCTTCTAGCTCTTCATTTTCTATAGGAATGTCTTCTATTAAATTTAAAAGCCCAATCAAATTAGAAAGTGGCGCTCTAAGATTGTGTGAGGTGATATAAGAGAATTGTTTTAAATCTTTATTGTTTTGCGTTAATTCTCGGATAAGATGTTCTTTTTCTGTTTCAAGTTTTTTCTCATCTGTAATATCCCTCTGTATCGAAATCCAGTGCGAAATTACTCCTTCATTATTAAAGATAGGTATCATGGAAAAACGTACCCAATATTCTTCTTTGTTTTTAGTGTAAGTAATGGTTTCAATTAAGCATTCTTCTTCGTTTTTTATGGCTCTTAAAAGTTTTTTTAATTCGTCTGAATCCGATTTAGGTCCCTTGAAAATGTTTGGCGATTTTCCAATGATTTCATTTGACTGATAACCCGACATTTGTGAAAATGCAGGGTTGACGTAAACTATTTTTGGTATTCTTCTTTCTGAAGAATTTGCCTCGGTAATTAAAATGGAATCTTTAGATTGTGTAATTACGGTTTCTAAAAGTTTTAATCTTTGTTCTTCTTCTTTTTGTTTTGTAATGTCTTGAATAGCACCAATCATTCTGATGGCTCTTCCAGTCTCATCTTTTAATAAAAACCCTCGATCTAATACATATTTATAAGACCCGTCTGCACATCTGAAACGGTATTGGTCTTGCCATTTTTCTGTTTTTTGTTCTATAAAAGAATATAGTTTTATTGACATTCGGATGCTGTCTTCAGGGTGAATTTTGTCAAACCACCATTTAGAAGTTTTACCCACTTCTTTCGGGTCATAACCAAAAACACCTTCAATTCCTTTGTTCCAATTAATGCTATCCTCTTGAATTTTCCAGTCCCAGATCGTATCGCTAGTCGCTTTTGCTACAATGTCATATTTCTCATTTGATTCTTTTATTTCTTCGTTGGTTTTGTTTAGCTTTTCAAAGATGGTTATGTTTCTTTTTTCGTTTTTTGAAAGTATAAATCTGAAAACTAATCCAGTAATTAGAATAAATACAATATCTTTTATTAAAGCTATATATAGATATTCTGATGAAGAAAAGTAGGTTGTGAGTAATTTATGACATAAGGCCGCCATAATTATCGAGATGATGGTATAAATAAGAGTAATTTGGAGAGTTTTACTTTTCATCAGTTCAAATATAGTTAATTTAACAATAACTAAACGTATGTTAATGTCATTTTGAAACCGATATTTAGATGTTTTGTATTAACTAATTGATTGTATATACGCAAACTATGATAGAAACGTTTTTTTTTACAAAATAAAGTGTACCTTTGCGCCCATTAAAAATCACAGATGGAATCTATTAGAAACATTGCAATTATTGCCCACGTCGATCACGGTAAAACAACTTTGGTTGATAAAATTATGTATCACTGTCAGTTATTTCGTGAGAACGAAAACACAGGTGATTTAATCTTAGATAATAATGATTTAGAGCGTGAGAGAGGTATTACAATTACTTCTAAGAACGTATCTGTTCAATATAAAGGAACAAAAATCAATATTATCGATACTCCTGGTCACGCCGATTTTGGAGGTGAAGTTGAACGTGTATTGAACATGGCCGATGGTGTATGTTTGCTAGTTGATGCTTTTGAAGGACCAATGCCACAAACTCGTTTTGTTTTGCAAAAAGCGATCGATTTAGGATTGAAACCTTGCGTGGTTATCAATAAAGTAGATAAAGAAAACTGTACTCCTGAAGAAGTTCACGAAAAAGTTTTTGACCTTATGTTCGAATTAGGAGCTACTGAAGAGCAGTTAGATTTCCCAGCTGTTTACGGTTCTGCTAAAAACAACTGGATGTCTGATGATTGGAAAAATCAAACAGAAAACATTGAACCATTATTAGACATGGTTATCGCGAATGTTCCTGCTCCTAAAGTTTCTGAAGGAACTCCTCAAATGTTGATTACATCTTTAGATTTCTCTTCATTTACAGGTCGTATCGCTATCGGACGTCTTGAAAGAGGAACTTTGAAAGAAGGAATGCCAATTTCTTTAGTAAAAAGAGATGGTAAAATCATCAAATCTAGAATTAAAGAATTACACACTTTTGAAGGTTTAGGCCGTAGAAAAGTAGAAGAAGTTGTTGCTGGAGATATTTGTGCTGTTGTAGGTATTGAAGGTTTTGAAATTGGTGATACTATCGCTGATTTTGAAAATCCAGAAGCTTTACAAACTATTGCTATCGACGAGCCAACAATGAGTATGTTGTTTACAATTAACGATTCTCCTTTCTTTGGTAAAGAAGGTAAATTTGTTACTTCTAGACACATCCGCGAAAGATTGACAAAAGAGTTGGAGAAAAACTTAGCGATGAAAGTTGGAGAAACTGATTCTGCTGATAAATTCATGGTTTTTGGTCGTGGTGTACTTCACTTATCTGTTCTTATTGAAACAATGAGAAGAGAAGGATACGAGCTTCAAATTGGTCAGCCACAAGTTATCATCAAAGAAGTTGATGGTGTTAAATGTGAGCCAATTGAGGAGTTAACTATCGACTTGCCAGAAAACCTTTCTGGTAGAGCGGTTGAATTCGTAACAATCCGTAAAGGAGAAATGCTTTCTATGGAAGGTAAAGGTGAGCGTATGATTATTAAATTCAACATTCCATCTCGTGGAATCATTGGTTTGAGAAATCAGTTGCTTACTGCTACTGCTGGTGAGGCTATCATGGCACACCGTTTCATCGGGTACGAACCATACAAAGGAGAAATTCCTGGACGTAACAACGGTTCATTAATCTCTATGGAAAATGGAAAAGCAATTCCTTACTCTATTGATAAATTACAAGATCGTGGTAAATTCTTCGTTGATCCAAACGAGGACATCTATGAAGGTCAGGTAATTGGGGAAAATACTCGTAGCGATGATATGACTGTTAACGTTACTAAAACGAAAAAACTTTCTAACGTACGTTCTTCTGGAGCTGATGATAAAGCTAGAATTATTCCAGCTATCAAATTCTCATTAGAAGAAGCTTTAGAGTACATCCAAAAAGATGAGTACGTTGAAGTTACTCCAAAATCTTTACGTTTAAGAAAGATTTACTTAAGTGAAACTGATAGAAAAAGATATAAAATCTAATTAGTTTTAACTTTCAATATAAAAAATCCCAAATTCCAGTTTTATGGAGTTTGGGATTCTTTTTTGTGTTTTAATCGGAATTGCTTTTTGCAATTGAAATTTATAAAGTTTGGAGTTTTTTTCAAGTATTGGAATTTCAGATATTGGAATTTAAAACATTATCTTTTTAAAGAAAAATGCCCTTTAGCTTCCCTATTGTCTTCCAATTTTAAGGTATACCAATAATCATCTGCTGGAAGTGGATTTCCAGTAAATGTGCCATCCCATCCCAAATCTGATGGATGAATTTGTTTTATAAGTTTGCCATATCGATCAAAAATGTAAATAATTGCATTTTTATTTTCGGTAGTATTGAGACCTACAATATTCCAGTAATCGTTATACCCGTCATCGTTTGGTGTAAAAAATTTTGGAGCACCTACAACTGCTGCAGTTTTGTGTATTGTCCCGCAATTTTTTTTATCATTGACATAAACTTCGTAGATTCCTGCTGCAACATTTTCGAAAATATTTGAATCTTGAAAAGGACCGTTAGGATTGTCAAGAGCATATTGATATTCTCCTTTTCCTTCAACAATTACAGTGATTTTATTTGAATCGTTAATTGTTAAATCTGCAATCTCAATTTTTATTATAGTTGCCTTATCTGATGCTGTAACTTCTATTGTTCTGGTTTTACTGCAATTAAATTTGTTTTTCACTGTTACGGTATAAATGCCAGCTTCATTCACGTCTAATGTGGGCAATATTTGATCTGGAATTGGAATTCCATCTTTTGCCCATTCATAGCTAAAGTTATTGGCTATGCTACTTTCAGAAATTCCAGATTCTAAATGTGCATAGTAAGAAGAAGAACCCTCACAAACGTTTGTAAAACCTGTGGTTTCAATATTAGGGAGTTTATTTATTTCGAGATTAATTTTATGAATTTCCAAGCAGTTATTGTTTTCTTCTACACGAGCATAAACCTCGTCATTATAAGGAATTCTATTTTGATATGCTCTTATATTTTCTATTGCATCTTTCTCCAGCAAAGCATCTTTTTCTGAACTATAATATTTTACAGTTTGCGAATTGCTGGATACTATGGCAACATCAGATAGGTCGAAAGAATGCAGTCCGTCTTCAATTCCGTCATCATCGCATGTAGGATTTAAAGTGTGTTCAATAACAGAAACGGGATTGGTTTTGAGTGTTAGAGTACCAAGGTTAGAACATTTCGTGATAGAATTTGTTATACGGACATATAAAGTTTGAGGATTTGTTGTATTGTAAAAGTCTGGAGCTATAGCGTTTGTGTTATTCTCAGAATCATTTTTATTTAAGAAAAATTGAGTAGCCATGTCAGGGTTTTTGAATGTCAATTCTGAATTCGCCTGATTTAAATTGAATAGAACCAATCCTGTTCCATTTTTGCTTGAATCGCATTGTTCTAGTGTCGCAGCAATTTTTGCCGGTAACGGATTTATATTAAGTGTAATTTTTCTAATCGTAGCACAATAAAATGAGTCGGATGCTTTTGCATAAATAAATTGTTGTCCTGGAATTGTATTGTAAAAGAGGTCAGTCAATTCGTTTGTATTGTTTTCTGCATCTATCTGAGTTAAATAATATTTGATGTTTAAATCCTTTTTATTTGGAAAAATCGTTTCAGTAATATCTTTTAAATAAAAGTTAGCTCTGCCGTTATGATCATTACCATCAGAAGAATCGTCGCATACATCAAATGAAGTTTTGGGAAATGATAATTTGTAATTATTGAGTGATATTGAAAAATCTGTTGTGGTAAAACATTTTGTAATCGAATTTGTTAGTCTTATGTAGATTTTCTGTTTTAAAGACGTATTTCTAAATGCTTCAGGATGAATAATAGGATTTTCTCCTAGTATTGCATCATTTGCATTAGTATGATAGGTAATTGTAATCTCAGGCTGATTTTGTACTACCGAATCGGTGTTTTGTGTTAAATCAAAAAGCGTAGTATTATCGTCAACAGAATCTGTGTCACACTTTTCTAAATTAAGAATGAATTCGGGATTAGGAGCTTTAAATACAGGAGGGTCGTACAATTTAGCCGAACCATTCCATGTTATATTAAATTTTGAATCTCCTGAATATCTGCAAATTACAATGAAATAACTTTCGTTGTCTTGAGTAGTAAGTAATTTTACAAAACCATCACCATTAGTTCCTATATCTTGACAGTCCTGCTGTACGCCTAAGCCTTCAAAACTTTCAGATGCAAATGAGTTCATGCCGGTGATGTTAGTGCTTTGTTTTGCAAGCTGAGGATTTGTAAAAGTATATCGAATAGGATCTTTTAAGTTATCGCAGGACACATTTGGACCAAAAACATAAAAATCAAAATCAACGCCCAAATCACTGCTTTCTGGGGTTAAAGTAAATCCGAGCGTTCCGCCTTTCTGGATATTTACTTTTAACCATAGACTGCTTACTTCGGGTATTTTGCAACGGGTAATATCTTGGAAATCTTTGATTAGGCCTGGCCCTTGAGCTGTCAAATCAGACAGGTTGTTATTGCCGCAAACTGTTACAAAGTCTTTACAGTCATTTTGTCCGTAAAGTTTTAAGGAGATAATTAAAAATAGCAGAAATATTTTAACTCGATTCATCTTATTAAAGTAAGATGTAAAAGTAAAAATATGTAGTTGAAATCTTAAGTTGCTGGACTGTTGTTTGTTGGCTATTTTTTGTTTTTCGTAGAATTTATTTTCAAGGATGTTAAATTAAATGGTTATATGTGCTATTATTGTTGAAAAAGCAAGAGTTTAAAATATTACCTCTTCAGACTAAAATGCCCTTTTACATTTTTTCCGTTAACAAAAAGAAGAGTAAACCAATAATCATCTGAAGGCATTTCTCTTCCGTTAAAAATTCCGTTCCAGCCTGATCCATTTTGGTTCATTTGCTTTAATAATTTCCCATAACGATCAAAGATTGAAATCGTATAATCTGGCATTTGATCAATGTTTTTAATTGCCCACAAATCATTGTATCCGTCTCCATTTGGAGTAAAGAAACGCGGATAATCTAAAACGTATATTTGAAATGCATTAGACAGACCGCAACCGTTTTTGTCTCTGGCAATCGCATTGTAAACTCCCGGACTTATTTGCGTGAAAGTTGGATCGTCTTGAAAAACGGATCCATCAAGCGAAAATTCATAATTTCCAACGCCCGTATATAGAATTTTTACAGAATTGTCTGTTCCAGAAAAATCTTTAACATCTGCTCCTGTAATTGTAGCTGGTTCAGATAAAATTACTTTGAAATTTTTAGTTTTTGGGCATCCATTTGCATCTGTTACGGTTACCGAGTAATCACCTGGGGTGCTAACTTGGATTGAATTTGTTGTGCCTAAGTTATTAGACCAATTATAACTGCTAAAACCAGTGGCAACAGATAATGTTATCTGATCTCCTTTGCAAAGATATTGTGTTGCATCTTCAAAATTGGGCGGGTCAAAAGTATGTATAATCAATTCGATAGGAGTGATATCATAGCAATCAGAACCGTTGATGGCACGAGCATAAATAGTCTGGCTGTTTGGTACAGTATTTTTAAAAATATTTGGCAACGGATTTGTTTCTGTAATTGCATCAGAAGCTGTTGTAAAATAAGTGAATACTAATCCAGTTGGCAGACCTGTTGAAATTTGAGGAGTTACTTCTGTCGCTAAATCAAATTGATAATATCCGTCTTGAATTTCGTCTCCATCACACTTGGCAATTGGAGATTGATCTGGAATTGCAGTATTAGAAATATTTAGTGTAATTTCTGCAGTCGCACTGCAACCAAAAGTATTTTCAATTCTTGCAAAAACGATTTGATTCGGTGCTTTGTTAGTATAACGTTGAGGATTTGAAATTGGATTTGTTTTTGCCTGTGCATCTGCCAAAGTTTCGTAATATCCTTGGTTGGTAATCTGCGAGTTATTATTTTTTATGATATTGGCAACTTTTGTCAAATCAAAAATGGTGATACCGTCTGTGTTATCATCGCATTGCAATAAAGAAGTGTTGGTTGATTGAATTTGTGGTGAAAATTCAATTGTGATTTCTCCAACAGAAATACATGTTGTGCCGCTTAAATTCGCCTCAACTTTATACATGCCTGTTGTTTGCACAGCATAAGAGGAAGATGTTGCTCCTGGAATTTGAACATAATTATTGGAAGCGTCTTTTTTGAACCATTTAAAAGTGTAATCCGGTAAACTTATATTGGTTTCCAAAACGTAACTTTCGCCAAAGCAGACAGGATTATTATTTGCCACAGTTCTGTCTTCTCCAAAGTTTATTTTAGTTACAAAACTTCCTGCTTCAATAAAAACTGCCGAGTTGTATTGTCTCGTGGCATCATCAGCAATAACCAATTTTAAGTGGTATTTTTTGTTCGGAATGACCTCTGTAGAAGCATTCATTACTACAGTTTGCCCAGCGTAGTTAATAGGGCTGGAGGTTGTATTGTATCCATTAAAGTAACTTTCGTTTACAGCTTCGCATCCTATCAATGGTTCTCCACCGCTGCCATTTATGGTATTAATTTTTGGGTGAACTGTTGTGGCAGAAACCGCTGTTGCAGAATTGGGTAAAACAGCGAGATTTTTATAATTTTCACTGCTTCCCGCTTCTTTAATCAAGAAAGCAAATCCGTCTGAATAAATGCAAGGGAAATTATTTTGATATTCATTCGAAGCAAAAATATAATTGAAGCTTATTGAATTAGTTAGAGCCACGAAATCAAATTCTAAAACTGTAGCCTGTGTGCTATTGTTAATGCCTAAAGCTTGATTAAGGTCGGAGTCACCATTCCAACCTTGCACTTGCACTCCTTTAGAATTTTGCTGAACAAAGGGGCCTTCTGCATTTTTACTTGGTGAAGTGCTCAACACTATTCCGCTTGAAAATGGAAAGTTTGCACCAGCTGTAAAAGAGCCATAACTTTGCTGGTTTGGAGTTGGGTTTCCTGATGCGCCTACACTTTCAATATCAACACAAGAACTATTTATTAAAACATTTTGAATTAAATCTGTTGGTGTTGCCGTATTATTTACAGAAATATTCTGTGCGCTGCTTTTATGACAAAAACAGCACAAGATGAAAATTGGTATTAAAAATCGTAGTTGACTCATAGTAACAAATATACTACAAATCTCTATTTTTTAATAATTTGTAAGAAAAATAAACAAACGTAAAAGTCCAAGCTAAAACGATAAAAACAGCAAAATAATCAACACTAAAATCAGCATCTGTTTCAATTCCCATTTGTGTGCCAATGTTCTTCACAACAGATAATCTTGGGCCTGGATTAACAATTAAATTGGACATTGATTCTAGAGGGAGAAATTGTGTGATTTTTTTATCAATATCGCTGTCTGGAAAAATTTTAAATGCTAAAGTACCTCTTATTATTGCTTCAATTATATTCCAAACCAAAAGAAAACCAAGAGCAAAAGCAGAACGTTTTACTAATATTCCTAAAAATAAACAGAACGAAAAGAAACCTGTCAATTTTACAAAAAAGGCTAGTAGATAATCTAAGTCACTAAAGATAATGCCAAATTCGGTGTAAGAAGAAAACGATAATCCTAGAATTAAACTCATTACAAAAACAAAAACTGTAGATGCAAAAGCAAATAAAACTACTGTTAAGAATTTAGATAAAATAAATTCTTTTTTGCTAAGACCATCAATTAAGTTTTGTTTTAAAGTTCCGTAGCTATACTCATTTGCCATCATGGAAACAATTACAATGGCTAAAAAGAATTTCATCCAAGCGGCAACATACGTATTAAAATGCCAGATAAACGGAAAATTGAAAATTCCCATTTCTGCCAAATGAAATTTAAAAATTCCAATATCAAATTTTATTGCTGCAATTAGAGCTATAAAAGAAAGTAATACAAAGTAAGTTAGGGTTAATATTTTACTGGCTTTGTTCATCCAGATTTTTTGCAATTCTATAGAGAGAAGTCTTTTCATGGTTTAGTTTTTTTGTGCGATGGCGTTTTTGGTTAATTCTAAAAATTGTGCTTCCAGACTGTTTTTACGTTTTACTAAATGACTTAAAACAATGTTTTTAGAAAACAAAAACTGATTTAATTCTGAAGCCGATAAATTAGAATTTAGGTAAACTAAAACTTTATCATGTTCTTCAGCAATTCTATCAACAGCAGGATGTTCTGCTAAAACAGTTTTTAAAACTAAATTATTATCGGTTTGCAGCTCAAAGAAACCTTCGTTTGAGGACATTCCATCAACAGGGCCGGAATATAAAACTTCGCCTTTTCTTAAAACAATTACCTGTGAACAAACTTTTTCTACTTCATCCAATAAATGCGAAGCAAGTAAAATAGTTGTTCCTTGCGATGCGATTTTTTTGATAATATCACGAATCTGATGAATTCCCTGCGGGTCTAATCCGTTGGTTGGTTCATCTAAAATTAAAATTTCAGGATCGTTCAAAAGCGCGGATGCAATCGCTAGACGCTGTTTCATTCCTAAAGAAAAAGTACTGAACTTGCTGTCTTTTCTTTCAATTAAACCTACTAATTCCAGTTTTTCATTGACTTTAGAATAGTTGATGTTTTTGATTTTGCAAACCAATTTTAAGTTTTGCTCGGCTGTCATGTACGGATAGAAATTGGGTCTTTCTATAATGGCGCCCACTTTTTTAAGAGCATCATGAGTTTCAACATTGCCATCAAACCAGCGATAATCGCCAGACGATTTATTGACAACATTCAATACAATTCCCAATGTAGTCGATTTTCCGCTGCCGTTTGGCCCAAGAATGCCATAAACACGACCTTTTTGTATTTGAAAAGATACATTTTTCAGAGCCTGAATTCGGCCGTATCTTTTGCTTAAATTCTCAATGGTTAATATGGTTTCCAAATTTTTCTGGTTTTAGTTTTTAGTATGACGAGCCAAGTTGATTTTTGTTACTTTAAATTCTAACTTTAAATCGTATTCCCGTAAATTTGTAATAAAGATATTCAAAATGAGCGAGCCTTTAATGGTTTTAAAAAAACCGTCTTACCCTTTAACACAGCCACTTTTAAGTTATTTAGAACGATACGAGCGTATTTCTAAAGTTTCTGTGTTTTATGATGACTTGCTTCGTTTTTCGGGTTCTATAAATGTTTACGACAAAAATGACACCGACACGCTGTGGATTCGGGTATATTATGGCGAATTTGAACGCAATGAAATTGATTTAAATCTAAAGAAAATATATTCGCTTCTACATTCTGATGGAAATAGCGAAATCATTCAATACTTGAATGTCGATGCAATTGATTATTGTACGTTTGGAAATTCAAAACCTTTTAGAATTAAAGTTCGAAATATTCTAAATGACAACTATGTTCATTTTTATATCAAAAAAGCAGATGCTTCCCGTATTTATGGATTGGAACTGGAGGATATTCTTTCGCCTGATAAAATCAACTTTCTGGTTTATAAAGACACTTTGATAGAGGAACATATTATCGGGATTCCAGGTGATGTTTTTATGGATACGCTGCTAGATAAATGCAGTGAAATGGAAAAAGCACAGATTGCCAAAGAGTTTGTCAAATTTAACGAACGCTGTATGATTCGTCTTTTGGGAGATATGCGAGCTTACAATTATGTGATTGTCCCAATTCACGATTTTGATCAGGTAGTCTATAAAATTCGTCCAATCGATTTTGACCAGCAATGTTATGAAGGAAATTTTAAAGTATATCGTCCGCAGTTTTTCAAGGAAAACTTCCCGATGATTCAATTAATCAAAGAGAAATTAGAAGAGCGTTCGATCATTCAATATAAAGATGAAGAAAGAGCTATTTTAGCAAAACGTATTCATTCTGCTGAAACGAGAATTAAAAAATTGCTGAATATTATGTGCCACGATACCATTTCAACGCAAGAACATTTACTGCAATTAAAAATGGAGTTGTACCGTTATACAAACGATATGAAATTCAAAAACGCAAAATCGATGGGACATGTTATGCATGCCGCTTTTGAGTTTATTACACGTAATTTTAAAAACACTAACTTAGTTTAAATCATTTCACCATATAAGTTATATAAGTTGAATTAAGTCAATCTTTTAAATTAACTTATATAACTTATATGGTTCAAAAAACAGTTTTTATGAAAAAATCTTTTTTAGTTATCTGTTCAATTGTTTTATTAGCTTGCCAGAAACAATCTGGTTCTGATTTACAAGAACTTTATTCGCTTCCAAAAAAATTAAAAGAAGTTTCTGGAATTACTTATTTTCCTGAAAACCAAACGCTTTATACTTTGGAAGATAGCGGAAATAAAAATGCAATTTACGCCATAGATTCTAAAGGGAAATTGGCCAAAACCATTACGATTTCTAATGCCGCAAATGTAGATTGGGAAGATATTACAAAAGATAAATCTGGAAATATTTACATTGGTGATTTTGGGAATAATGATAATGAAAGAAGAGATCTGTGTATTTATAAAGTAGCAAAAAATCAATTGAATAATGAAGTGGCTAAAACGGAATATAAAATTTCATTTTCGTATCCTGAGCAAACAGAATTTCCTCCAAAGAAAAAAGAAATGTTTTACGATGTTGAAGGTTTCTTTGAACAAGGTGGTTATTTCTATCTTTTTACCAAAAACAGGAGCAAAGGTTTTGATGGAACAGCTTTTATCTACAAAATCAAAAATGCTGCAGGAACTCAGAAAGCAGTTAAAATAGGAGAGTTTAAAACGTGCAGCAATTACAATCATTGTGTTTTGACAAGTGCCACAATAAGTCCTGATGGAAAAAAAGTAGCCTTGCTTAGCCATGATAAAGTGCTTTTGTTTAAAAACTTTAAAGGAGATTTATATCATAAAGGAACTCAAACTGAATTAAGCTTAAACCACTTCTCACAAAAAGAAGCCATCGTTTTTAAAGACAATAACACTTTACTTATAGCTGACGAAAAAACAAACAAAATAGGAGGAAAGCTCTATGAGTTCAATCTTTAAGTTGCTAAGTCAAAAAGTTAGCCACGAATTACACTAATTTCCACGAATTATATTTAAATAAAAATTAGTGTAAATTAGTGTAATTCGTGGCTATAAAAAAACTTTGTTACTTTGAGCCTTTGCAACTTTGAACCTATAGCTAGAAGCTGTAAGCTGCTCCAAAAATCAATCTTCCAATTTCGTCTGGAGATTTAAAATAAGAGATTCTTGCTGTAATCACATTTATGGCATTCAGCCAAAGTCCACCGCCGTAATCTTGGTGCCATTTTTTAGAATTTTCACCATCCAACCAAACTCTTCCGTAGTCAAAACCTCCTAAAATTCCGTAAGTAAAAGGCACAATCGTTTTGCGGATTTTTCCTATGCTTAAACGCAAATCAGAGCTTTGAGAGAAATATGAACTTCCTAAGAAACGCTCATTTCTATAACCGCGCAAATCGGTATCGCCACCTAGAGAAGCACCCTGATAGAATTCATAATTATTATTAAAAATAGCTTTTCCTTTAAAGTAAGTTGCTAAAATCAATTTTCCGTTATGATCAATTTTATGAGTAAAACCTAAGAAACTTTCCAAAGTAGGGAAATTTTTCTTTGTGTCATCTAAGTTCGTCGTCCAAGTTGCAGCAATCATAAAAGCCATTCCTAATGTTGGTTTTGCTGCAAAATCTGAATTTTTAAATTGATATTTCACTTTCAAACTTCCATAATTCTGACTATCAAATACCTCAGGATTTACAATTCCTGGAATATTAATGTATCTGTTTTCGGTATCTTCAACTGTCATTCTTTGGAAAATAGGTTGAACGCTAAACTCGCTTCCATATCTTCCTACGTGACGAATAGCCCCAGAAGCATTAAATTTTCTAATACGGACACGGTTATAATCCATTCCTAGATCATCATCGTATTGCGATTCATTTCCGTAGCCAAAATAGTTCATGGCAAAATTTGGAGTCGTATACAATGATTCCACATCAATGACCCATTTTCCTAATAAGCCAGGGAAATGCGCCGCATAATTAAACTCTAAACCACCAGTAGCAAAATAGTAGAAAGCATTAAAAATATGTCTTTGCGTGTACGGATTTTGCTTAAAATTATTAACGGTATAATTTACGTTAACTCCAACTTTTACACCATCGTCCGGATTGTATCCAATATTTGGGAGACCAGAAACTACATTATATTTAGGTTTTTCGTAATTGTAGGCATTAACATCGTAATCGTCTGTAAGCTGTGTCTGCGTTTTAGAATCAAGATTATAAGTGTTTTCTTTTGATTTGAAATCGTAAACAATAACCTTTCTTCCGTTTTCGATGTTATAAGTATCGTTATTCTGACCTCCGATCAAACGAATTTTAATACTAGATTTTTCGTTTCCTTTTACTTCAAAAACATCATTATCGTCCAGTCCGTAAATCCAAAGATTTTTGGTTTTATCATCGGTTACGTTTTTGATATATAACAATTCATCGCCTTCTTTTTTGATTCTGAAAACCTGAATTTCAATTCCTTTCTTTACATTATGATTCAAAACAAACTTGTCTTTTTTGTCTGTTCCCGCAATCATAACGGTTTTGTCTAACACATCAGAATATTCGCGAGCATATTTCTGAAGATCTTTTTTTCTGCTTTTTAGTTTTGCTTTGATTTCATCAACCGTTTCGTCTTGAACTTCTTTTGGCATATTTTTGAAAGCCAAATCGATATCTGCATCTGTCAAGTTTTCCTGAATATATTTGGCTTGCTCAACCCATTCTTTTTCTCCAGCAGTTTTTAGAAATGCCAAATCCATTGGATAAGGTTCTCTTCCAAGCCATTTTACATTAATTCTGTCGCCTTTAAAAGTTCGCATATGACGAAGAGGAGGCATATTCATTATAAGTGAAAGCAAAGCGCCATCGTATTTTACAAAAGCTTGGTCACGATCTCTTGGAATAGGTCTGTAAATTACTTTTCCATCTTCTTTGTATTCAGCCCAACGCCATTGATCACTGTGACGGTCCCAATCGCCTAAAAGGATATCAAACAAACGCGCTTTGATATATTCTTTTTCATCAACAGTGTATTTTTCGTCTTTATGAAGGTTCAGCATCATATCATCAGTTCCGATGATGTTGCTTGGTTTTCCAAAATTTTTGCCATCAAGATGATTGTCCGCAGGTCTTTCTTCAACCATATATAATTGGTCTCCAAAACTTGCATTAAATTCGCCTAAACCATTTTGCTTCGGAATATAGTATAAAACAGGATTGGTATGTCTAAGTCCAATTTGATCAGACATGCTGCCGATTGCAAAAGACGAATAAGGGTGAGAAGTCGTGTAAAAATCAAATAAGAAATCCTCAGCGTATGTCTTTTCGAATTCATTTACCACATATTGATCTTTAAAAGCTACTGACTGTAAAAATACGGTCGCACTTTTCTTCATCGCACGCATGATATATTCACGTCCTTGAGGATCAGACATTCTCAAAGAAACCGATTGATGTCCTCCGCCTTCGCGAATTGGTTTTAAGCCTCCTTTTAAAGTATCAACGGTAGCAGTTGTAGCTTCAACCGGCATACTATAATATTTCCTGTAATGCTGACCGAATAAAAATCTGTGAAATGCACCTTTTCGAGTCATTTCTGGAGAATAAATCGAAGTGGTTACTTTTGCAGGAAACTTGTTCGGAATATCTGAAGCCCAATTGATTTCTTTGGCTTTTATGATTTCGCGTTCAAAAAGCAGTTTTTCTTTGCCATTTTCATTTCCATAGAAAGAAACTTTTGCATCTCCGCTTTTAAACATAGTTAAAGTAGCATAACCATTTCCACCATATGAAAAGTCATACGGGCTAATAGCTCTAGCGGCTTCCGATTTTGATCCTGCTCCACTGATAATCTGCTGGATATTTTCTTTGCTTATATATTGCAGATTATGATCGTGACCCGAAACTACAATTACATTTTTCTGCTTTTGCAAAAGCGTTTTAATTCTTTTAGTATAAATCGTATATTGTTTGTTCTGAATATCTTGCGGATTTACGCCAGAAGTTTTTCGCAATAAATTAATAAACGAACCAATTACTGGAAGCGGAATTTTTTGCTCTAAAGGAAATAATTGTTTTTCTAATGAAAATTGTCCGCCATGAGTTCCATTACTTAATAACGGATGATGAATAGCCAAAACAACGGTTTTTTCTTGATTTTTGTTTAAAAGACCTTCTAGCTCTTCAAAAAAAGCTTCTCGGGTCTTAATTTCACAATTGTCATTTATAGTTGGGTGATCGTTCCAATCTTCAAGGAACCATTCACTATCAACAGCTATCAGAGTAGTAGTGCTGTCAATTTTTGTGTTTTCAATCGGGCAGGATTTTCTTGGAAGAAACCCTTTTTTATCGTCTAAATATTTCGCAACGAAATCAGCTTGACGTTCTAGGCCTTTGATGCCGCTATACCAATCGTGATTCCCTGGAATAACTATTGTTTTTCCTTTAAAGCCTTTCGCTAAATTTAATTGATTGGTCAATTTAGTTTCTGCTAAAGCCTTGTCTTCAGGATGTTTATCGCTCGGAAAACCTTTCGGATATATATTGTCACCCAAGAAAAGAAGTGTCGATTTCTTACTCGCTTTCTTAAGCTTTTGATGCAGAAGTTCTAACGTTTGCTGTGCCTGTTCTTCATCGGCATTTCCAGCATCGCCAACAAGAAAAAAAGTATGTGCAATTTTTATGGTATCTGTTGCGTTTTCTGTTTCGTTGGCGCTCACACTTTTTCCATATTGCGGCTTGCGTGTTGCACAGGAATAAACGATGAATAGTGTCGCTATTGCTAATAAACAGTTTTTAATCTTAGCAATAAAATGATTATCCAAAAACAATTTCATAATTTAGTGGTATAAAAATATTCTTTATGAATCTAATAGAACAATCCGAGAATTTTGTCGGTAATTTACTCAAAGATAAACTTTCTAATTTATATTCTTACCATAATTTTAATCATACTTTTACGGTTGTTACAGCAGTAAAAGAACTTTGCAAAAAAGAAGATGTAAGCGGTGAGGATAAGGAGGCGCTTTTGGTGGCTGCGTGGTTTCACGACACTGGATACATTGAAGGGTATGAAAATCATGAAAAGAAAAGCACCGAAATTGCAGCGAACTTTTTGCGCGAAAAAGGAAAATCGGAAGATTTTATTGCACTTGTTTCGAGTTTAATTCTGGCTACAGTTAAAGAGTATGAGCCTAGAACGCATCTTGAAAAAATTATTAGAGATGCAGATTATGCGCATTTAATGGGAGCTGAATATGCGACAACTTGCGAATTACTGCGTTTAGAATTAAAAAATGCTGGAATTGTAAGTTTTTCTAATGAAGAATGGACTAGAGAAAATCTTAATTTTTTATTGAATAAACACAGATTCTACACAGACTATGCCTTGAGAAAATGGCAACCTCTGAAAGAAAAAAATCTATTATTAATTCAGAAAAAAATAAATAAACAGGAATTGAAAGCCGCCGCTGCACTCGAAGAAGAAAATAAAAAAAGAGAGAAAGCTGAAAAAGCTGAAAAACCTGATCGAGGAATCGATACTTTGTTTCGTGTCACTCTCGGAAACCATACTCGTTTAAGTGGAATTGCCGATAGTAAGGCCAATATTTTATTGTCTGTAAATGCGATTATTATCTCGATTGCATTATCGTCTATTATTCCAAAACTGGATAGTCCGAAAAATGCTCATTTGGTTGTACCGACGTTTATTATGCTAATGTCGAGTGTGATCACGATTATTTTTGCGATTCTTTCGACACGTCCAAAAGTTACATCAGGATTTTTCACCAGAGATGATGTGGAAGCTAAGAAAGTGAATTTGATGTTTTTTGGAAATTTCTACAAAATGCCATTAGAAGATTATGACTGGGCAATGAACGAAATGATGAAAGACCGCGACTATTTGTACTCAACCATGATCAAAGATTTGTATTATCTGGGATTGGTTTTACAGCGAAAATATAACTTACTCCGAATTGCCTACAACTTTTTTATGTTCGGAATTATCATAACGGTAATTGCGTTTGTGATTGCTTTTAAATCTATTTAAAATCAGTGTCTAGAGAACTTTGACAAAGTTTTTTGTGCAGAAATATTTTTAAACACATAGAAACATAGTTTTTTCTTTATCTACAAAGAATAAAGAAAGTAACCAGTTTCTCACACATAGCTATGTGAATTGATGCAAGTGAAACGTCTTTTTAAGTTTCAAAATCTATGTTTCTATGTGTTTAAAAAATAAAAAAAGCTCAACTATTTAGTTGAGCTCATCTAGTAAATCTTGATAAGTTATTTTCTTAATTCCTGGATTCGAATTATTGTTGATTACTTTCACACGAATCGCTCTCAAACCAGAAACTCCCTGAAGATCTTCAATTTCAAATTGTTCTATCGATGGTTCAAGAATTTTCTTGTGCTGCAGGTATTTAATGTATTTTAAGTATTCTGCTTCTTCACTGTTTTGAGAATAAACAATTGTAATTTTCTCTTTTTCAGTAATTCTTTCGTTTGTTCCTTTAATATGCGATTTGTCAATTCGTTTTTTAACAACTTCATATCTCGCATTGTAAGTTCCGTCTACATCAAAACGTTTTTCATCCATTCTGAAACGGATAGAAAGTGCAGAGCTGAAAACCAGAATTAACGAAGTAACATCCAATTCGTACGGCAGCGATTCTTTAAGTTCATGGTGTTCTAGTTCCATTTCGCATAAAGTCTGCAATTGCCATAAACGAAGATTGTGCAGATACATAATATCGAATGGTTTTGTCGGCGAAATAGATGCTCCAATGTATAAATTATGTTCCACACCATCCGTTTTAAAACGCTCGTAATAATGCGGATAAATCTGTTGCGCTTCCACTTGTTTTCTGTCTAAAACTGTTGCCAGTCTTTTGTTAATAATGGACATAGCATTGTCAAACTTCTTCCTTTCCTGATAAAACATTCCTGTTTTTTCATCCAGACTATCAAAGTAAATTTTTTCTAATTTTTCAGATTTAGGATTGCTTTTAGTGTTTTTCAGTATCGGATGAATTTCTTCTTCGATATAGCGTTGTATATGCTGTTCGGTATCTGCTTTTAGTGGATAATCCAATTCATTTCGAAGCGACTCCAATTCAAATTTTCTTTGCTCAAGAAGAACTAGGTTTGAATTTTCTTCCTGATTATCAAAAATTTCCATAAGAGCAGTCAGTTGACTTTTCAGGTCAATTTTTACTGTTTCATTACGGTGCTCAGAAGAACCTTTAATATCAATTTGTCCATACAGCGGATACACATTTTTAAAAACAATTTCTTTAAAAATATAATCTTTCGTATGATTCATATTTTGAAAATAGTTCTGAGATTCTCTCTTGAATTTCCAATACACACTTGGGTGAATCGTAGTGTATTCACGCTGAATAATCGCCTCGATCTGATGCTGCATGTCGGTATTAACACGATCGATAGTATCGGTTAAATATGGCAGAACCAAATCTAGTTTTGTAGCATTTACACTATTTAGATCTTGTGTGTTTTGTGAAACTAATTCTACAACTCCTAATAAATGCCCGTTTTTTATAACTGGTGCAAATATACAGCTCTGTATACCTTGTGACAGTAAATGCTCACCAAGTTTTTTATTTGTTTGTTCTTCAGTGAATTTACGCACATTAGAAATAACAAAAGGTTCCTTGTTATCTAATAAATTTTCGAAAGAACATCCGAAAAAAGCATTTTTACAATCGACTTCCTGATCAGCAGAAAGCAAGAAGCTTTTCATCTGATTTTCATATTTTGCTGGTCTTATAAATTTTTCTTCCTCTGGATTATAGATAATAAATCCGACTTTTAAATTTGGAAGATTAAAGATAGACTGAAAAATATTAGAGACTTCTTGATCTGTTTCAACCGTTTTAGGCCCAGGTTTCAGAAGATTGCTTTTCAATATAGAAATAGCACTTTCTGTTGTCGCATCAAATAAAGAAACAATACCAAAACCTCTTAAAATCCAGCTTCCTTTTGGGAATTTAGATTTCCATAAATTGATATCGTTATAATTGTCAAGTAATTGATCAATATCTTCTTGAGTTAGTGGAACAGCGTTTTCGGTTGGAGTAATTTCCATGAAATCAGCATTGTACAAAATGCGATAGTGCTTTTCAATACCATTTTCATTAGGAATGTCATAGAAAAACGGCTGATTGAAATCAATATGCTGTTTGTAATAACTGCTCAAAATTAAACAGCAGTTATTGATGTAGAATTGATGGTCGCTAAAGTCACGAATTTCCATATAAAATTCGTCTCCCGCATTTTTGAGGATTTTCTTGAAACGCTCTGTATAATTAAAGGAGATATTTTGAAATGGAATTGTAACCGCCTTTATCTCGTTGTGCGTCAATGCAGTCGGAAATAAATCGGATAATATATTTTTAATTAAAGCTTCATTGTTTTTGATAACTGAATAATCCTGGATTCCAGTCCTAAGTTCCGGAATTAATTCAATTTGCTCTAAAATCGCTTTGGCATAATTTGATCTGTAATCAACGTCTGACTGTGCAATTTCTTCAAAAGATTCAATTAACTTGTGAAATGAAATTATAGTGGTAAAAGGACTTTCTTTAAAAAATTGAATATCCATCTGAGTTATTTTTTAATACAAAATTAAGCATAAATTAAGAATGTACGACATTTTGCTATTTCTTTCGTTTATAGCTAAATAGCTGATTGCCTTTAAAATAAAGACATCAAGAAGGGTAGTTTTTTGTTTTAACAAAAAATTAACATTAATAATAACGGAACGATCGTTCCGTTATTATATCTTTGTATCATAATAATTGAATAATCAATAACTTAAAAAATAATAAAATGAAAAATTTAGAAAACAAAGTAGCAATCGTGACAGGTGGAAACAGCGGAATTGGATACGCAGCAGCAGCTGATTTAGCAGCAAAAGGAGCAAAAGTAATTGTAACAGGAAGAAACAAAGAAGCTTTAGCGAAAGCTGAAACAGAATTGAATGTTACTGGAATTGTTGCAGATCAATCTGATTTAAAGTCAATTGATAATTTAGTTGAAGAAGTAAAAGCAAAATTCGGAAAAGTGGATATTTTATTCTTGAATGCTGGAATTGCAGCTTTTGCACCACTAGATTCAGCTTCAGAAGATCATTACGACAGTATTATGAATGTGAATGTAAAAGGAGTTTATTTTACAGTTCAAAAAGTGTTGCCAATTTTAAATGACGGCGGTTCAATTATATTTAATACTTCTGTAAATGCTCACGTGGGAATGCCAAATTCAAGTGTATATGCAGCGAGCAAAGCAGCGGTTTTGTCTTTAAATAAAGTTTTTGCTGTAGAATTGGCTTCAAGAAAAATTAGAGTAAACGCAGTTTCTCCTGGTCCAATTGAAACACCATTGTACGGAAAAGTTGGTTTAGAAAAAGAACAAGTAGAAGGTTTAGGATTTGCTCTAGGCGAAAAGATTTTATTGAAACGTTTTGGACAAGCTGCGGAAGTTGCCAAAACAGTTAGTTTCTTAGCTTCAGACGATGCTTCATTTATCACTGGATCTGAAATTGTGGTTGATGGTGGACTTATCGTAAATACAGTGTTATAATTTTTTTGATTAATTCAGGAACGATTGTTCCATATTTTTATATCTTTGTAAAGGATTTTAATTTGAATGTCATGGCTAGAACGAAAGAATTTAATGAAGATCAGGCTTTAGATAAAGCAATTGAGATTTTTTGGCACAAAGGTTACAACGGAACTTCTGCACAGGATTTGGTAAACCATTTGGGTTTAAGCCGTTCTAGTCTGTATGATACGTTTGGAGATAAGCAAAAGCTTTTTGTAAAGTCATTAAAACGATATCAAAAGCAAAATCTAGATAGTCTCAATGAGCTTTTTGAAAATGCTGAAAATATTAAAACTGCTTTAACCGATATATTCAAACAAGCTGTTATAGAAAGTCTTCAAGATCGAATTACAAAAGGCTGTTTTATGGTAAATTCTGCTGTAGAATTAGCAATGCATGATCCTGAAATTGCAAAAATTGTTCATGATAACCAAAAGGTAGTAGAAGACATTTTTTGTAATGCTGTAAAAAAAGGGCAGGACTTAAGTCAGATTTCTGATAGACAAGATGCGAGATCACTAGCGCGCTTTATCTTTAATAATTATTCTGGAATTCGAGTTTTGGCTCGTGCCGGTGAAAAAGATAAACAAGTTTATGACGATATTTTAAGATCGATTTTCGCTTTATTTTAGAAAATCAGTTTTAATAAAAAAAGGCAATTACATTTGTAATTGCCTTTTTTTGTATTAAGTAAGTAATAGAAAATGAAAACTTCTTAGCTTTTCTCTTCTTTGTTGAAGTAAACTAAGTAGTAATACATTTGTTTTTCTTCATCCCAGCCTTTTTCAACAAATTTTTCTGCACTTTCAGGGTTGATAAAATCCATTTTAATCTGAATGTGCGTATCCAAATTAATTACGTTTTTAATCGATTTTCTAGCGTCAGAAACTGCTGCGTTGGCAATAGGGAATGAGGTTACATCTTCGATGCTGTATTTTTCTCCTTTATCAACTTTATAGTTTTTAAATTCAGGGATCAAATCAGGATTGTCTAGTACTTCATTCAAGAAATTCTGCTCTTCAAACTGATCGTTTTTAGCGAAATAATTCACAGATCGGTTCATAAACATTACTTCCTCTTTCTTGTCTTCGGCTGGCAAAACCACGTCTTTTGCGAAGTTTTGACAGAACTTTAAATATTTTTTTGTGATGAAATTTTCATCTTCAAAAGCATCAACAGATAAAAAGTGCTCTAACCAGTAACGTGCATCATAACGGTTGCTGTCTACAGTAAGAATTTTGTATCCTTCTTCTTTTTTGTAGTTGAAAATCAAACATCCTTTATCCAATTTACTCAAGTTAATTCCTTGCTGTAAAATCATTTCAAGGTTGCTTCCGTTTTCTTCAAATTGTAAAAAGTCTGCCTGTAACTCACTTTTAAAAATACCAATGGCATCAACTACATTATTATCAATGCTTAAGTTGGTCAAATAAGTTACGTAAACCTCTCCATTTTTAATGTGCGGGTGATTTGACTGCTCAAATAAATGCTTTGTGATGTTTTTAGAAACCTCATGAACATTTGACGGATTAGCAAAAATCTCAGTTGCATATTTAAACATGTCGTTGTAATCCAAGTCCACTTCGTGTGCAAACTGATAATAGTTTTCTTCTTTTTCTCTAAAAGGCTTAAAAAAGAATTCTTTTATCAAAGGAACAATCTCGTCATTTAAATTAAACGGCTGCTCCGATAAAAAAATCGCTTCGTTACGGCTTTTGTTTCCTACGCGGTGTATTGACAGCGTGTCGATGTGGGTGTTGAATAAATTTATCATTTATTTTTAGGTTTAGAGGTACAGAGGTTCAAAGGGACAAAGGTTATTTTCTGTCTTTTATTCTTCGAATAAAAGAACTTAACATTCGTTCTAATTCTCTGCTTTCTCCATTTATTTTACTGAATTGGTACTCGGTTATATATTTTAGATTGAATGAAATTTCAAGCTGAGTCTGCATTTCAAATAATGATGATATTGAAATATTTAAAAATCTCAAATAATCACTATTTCCATCTCTGCCATATCCTTCCGCAATATTACTTGGTATTGATATTGAACATCTTCTGATTTGTGAAGATAGTCCATAAATTTCTTCTTTTGGAAATGAATTTGTTAATTGGTAAATTTCAGTTACCAGATTCATAGATTTTTGCCAGATTAAAAGGTCGCGAAAAGTTTTCATTTTATATTTTAAGAATTAAAATATAAAAATAAAGAAAAATATTACATTTAAAATCGTTAGATTTTAAGAAAACCTCTGAACCTTTGTACCTATGCCTCTTTGAACCTCAAAACTAGTTCCAATTCTCCTCAAATCCATAATCTTCGAAGCTGTCATCGCCTTCGAACATGTCAAGATCGTCTTCGTCTAGGTCGTCTTCAAATTCTCCGTAGATATCATTGTGCATGTCATCGGCTTCGAAGTTTTTTTCGTGAGCTTCGTCTGGCATTTCACCGTGAGAAAATAAAGTTTCTGGGTAAGTAGCTCCAACAGCTTCATCTTCGATTGCAGCCAATTCAACTAAGAAAGTCCACATGCTGATGAAATCGTAAACGTAGATAATCTTTGTATTTTCTTTATCTAAAATACTAGATAACGGATAATCGTTCATGGTTCTTATTTCGCCAGGAACATCTCCTGTGTCAAAAAGCGGAATTTCATCTTCTTGATTCCATGTATCATCACAAGTATAAAATGAAGCCACTTCTGATCCGTCAAAGCCAAAAGCATTGAAGATTGCATTGTGTAAATCCTCAAGTGTATCTTCCTCAAGAATAGCAATGTCTCTAAAAATATCTTCTTCGGCGTCTAGAATAACTCTAAATTTATAAACCATAATCTTTGTTTTTATTGAGAGGTCAAAGGTAAAATATAAAAAACGAAATACGAATTACGAATCGTGATTTGTTGAAAAGATTTTAATCTTTTGATTTGCTGTGTTATAATTGTTTTGCAATCCTGAGAGGTTTTCAAAACCTCGTAGGTCTTATTAATGCTGAAGTTTATACCTACAAGGTTTTGAAAACCTTGCAGGAGAAGAAAGAAAACTATTTTCTCGCCAGTCTTTTTCTAATTTTATGATAATGTTTGTGGTAAGTACTATGACTTGGATAGCTTCTGCTTGAAGTCATATTATTAAAAACCAAGGCCGTTAAAAGTAAAATCATAACTCCTGTGAAAACTGGAGAAAGAACATACATATAACCAAGTGCTTTTACTTTTTCTGTTCCGATAACTGCGATTAAAGCTGTCGCTCCTCCTGGCGGATGAAGCGTTTTGGTAATCTGCATTAGAATAATGGCGATTGAAACCGCTAAAGGCGCGGCAATCCACATAATATCGGGAACCAGTTTATTGACTGTAACTCCAACAAGAGCCGAAATTACGTGTCCGCCGACTAAATTTCGTGGCTGAGAAAACGGACTCTGGATAATTCCGTAAACCAATACGCTCGAAGCTCCGAAAGAACCGATTAAATAAACCGCATCAGGACCAGAAAAATGTATGGATTGAACGTAAGCCAAAATTCCGATTCCAATAAATGAACCTAAAAATGACCAAAAATGTTCTTTGTAGTCTATTAAAGTTTCTTTGTAAAGAATGTAACGTGTTTTGCGATAGCTTCTTTTTATTTTTTCAGTGGGCATAGTATGTGGTATTATTTTGCTCGTTATGTTTTTAAATATACTTTGCGGTATGTTATCAGACTTTATTGCTTTGTGAATCTGTAGCTTGTCGGTTTGGGGTTATTTAATTAAGCTTGGGGAATAACTGTATACGGTGTATGGATAAATTGTTTTTGCAGTGTATTTTGAAATTAAACAAACTACAAGAATTGGGAAAAACAAAGTATAATCGTTTGTTAATCCGCAAACTAAAAATATTGCTGTAAAAGGTGCATGAATGCTGGCGCTTAAAACAGCAGCCATTCCTATAATCATAAAGTTAACCGGAATTACATTTACATGGAAAAAGCTGTTTAAGATAGAAGCCAGCAATAATCCCAAAAATGCTCCAATAAATAAACTTGGCGCAAAAACACCGCCGTCACCGCCAGAAGCCAACGTAATTGAAGTTACAATTGGTTTTAAAATTAAAATTCCGATGAAAGTCAGCGCTAAAGTAATAGTCAATTGAGCTTGATGCACATTTCCGAAAATTCCTTTAATGGCATGATAGCCTTCTCCGTACAATTGCGGAAAAAAGAATAATGAAAGGCTTAAAACAGCAGATCCTAAAATGATTTTGTAATAATGCGTATCGATTTTTCCAAATTGAGATTTGAAGAATAAAACGCAACGTGTCAGATAAACCGAATTCATTCCCGCTAAAATTCCTAAAAGAATAAAGTACGGAATCGCTTTTAAATTCCAAGTTGTGATTGAAACTGCAAATAATGGTTCTTCTTTTAAAATGGTCAGCAAACCAAATGCGATAGAAACGGCAATTAAATTTGAAATGATAAAGGCTCGCGTTACTTTTCTAGAAATGACTTCGAAAGCAAATAAAACTCCCGCAATCGGACTGCTGAAAAGTGCAGTAACACCGGCAGCTACTCCCGCGCAGATTAATTCTGTTTTGTATTGGCGGAAAACATTTTCTTTTTCGTGTGCAACAGAACCAATAGTTGCTGTGGCGACAACAGTAGAAACTTCGATTCCTGTTGAACCTCCAAAAATAACCGTTAATAATCCGTTTATGAAATGTGATGGAATTTTATAAGAAGGCAGATTTTTAGATTTTGATGCTGTACTTTCAAAAACTTCTTTGATTCCTTTGTTTTCTTTTTTCTTAAAAAGATATTGTCTTAGGAAATAAATTACCGACAAACCAAAAACTGGAAATATGATGTAAAATATAGGATGGACCGATACTTCGTGAAAGAAGATTTCTTCGTAATATTCGGTTATTTTTTTAAGTGAAATTCCGAGAAAGGCAGAAAGGAAGCCAATTAAGATAGAAACAATAACTAATTTTCGGAGTTTGATAAATTGATGATTTTTTTTGATTTGCGCCCTTTTGTTCATCATTATAAGTTTGAGAATTCCGCATTTTTTTTCTGCGGATTACAAAATTAAGCATCAAATTCGGTTTTTTCTAGGAAATATTCATTTTAGTGTGTTAAAATAGATATAAACAGGAAAATTCTTTCGAAGTTTGTTTTTGCCACAAAGTCGCTAAGACACAAAGTTTTTTAAGTTTTCTTCTACAGTGAATTGAATTGCCTTCAGCTTTAGCTGGAGGTATAAAATTTGAAAAAGTAAAAGGCTTTAGCCAAACTTTGTAGATTTGGCTAAAGCCTCTTCAGTATGAGTCTTGTGATCATCCAGCTAAAGCTGGACGCAATTCATTCTTCAATCTTTAAAAATTTAAAAAAACTTTGTGTCTTAGCGCCTTTGCGGCAAAAAAAACTAACGCTCATAAAACTCAATCGGCAATAAATCTGGATCTGCAATAAAAGTGAAACGTTTTTCGGTCGTTTCATCAATTCTAATGGGTTCTGATTCTATATTTTTTGAGTTTAAAAAAGCAATCGTTTCTTCCAGATTAATGACTTCAAAAGCCAAATGTCTTAAACCAACCGCTTCAGGTCTTGAAGGTCTTTGCGGCGGATTTGGAAAGGAGAATAATTCGACAACATAAGAGCCATTCAAAGCTAAATCCAATTTATACGATTGGCGTTCTTCACGGTAAATTTCACGAATAATGGTTAAACCTAAAATCTGAGTGTAGAAATATTTCGATTTTTCGTAATCGGAACATAAAATGGCAATATGGTGAACTTTATTAAGGGTAAGCATTATTTTTTGGATTCAGGTTCTTGATTTAATTTTCGAATTACTTTTGCTGGATTTCCCACAGCAAGCGAATTGTCGGGAATATCTTTTGTAACAACAGATCCAGCGCCAATAACACAGCCTTTTCCGATGGTTACGCCAGGACAGATAACAGAGTTTCCGCCAATCCAGCAATCGTCTCCAATTGTAACTGGATATGCATTTTCTAATGTTTTTCTTAATTCAGCGTCAAGCGGATGTGAAGCGGTATAAATCTGAACATTTGGCGCAATAAACACATTCGATCCGATTGTTACAGGCGCACAGTCCAAAACCACACAGTTCACATTAAAATAAACATTTTCTCCAGCAAAAATATTGTACCCGTAATCACAATGAAAAGGAGGTTCAATATATAAACCAGCTCCAGCATTTGGAATTAATTCTTTTAAAATCTCTTTTGCTTTTTTGGTAACTCTGTATTCTTTTACATTTAAAGAGTGCAAAAGATTTTTTGCGGCACGACGGCCTTTTACCAATTCAGGATCAAAGGGGTTGTAATATTCGCCCGAGATCATTTTTTCTTTTTCTGTTTTCATATTTTACATTTTCGTCTTGGCAATTTTGTCGTGTATTTTTACAGTTTCCTGCAAAGCGGCGGTGCAATACCAAGGCGTTAATTCGGCTTCGAGTAAATTGGCTTTTATTGCCGGATCGGTAGCAACTAGAACTTTGGCTTCTTCTATGGTTTCAACATTAAAAATATAAATGCCACGATAATTTCGATCATTTTTCATGAAAGGTCCTGCAACAACCAGTTTTCCTTCTTTGGCCAATTTGCCAATATTTTCCATGTGGCCTGCAAAAAGTTTTTTGGTTTCTTCTTTAGAAGCTGTTGTATTACTTCCAGATTTTAAAAGACAAAAAACATATTTCTTCATTCCGTATTCGTCGGCGTGAAGTGATTTGGCTAGAGCTTCATCATATTTAACTTCGGTTTCTTGCGAAAAGCCGATTGCACTCATTATAAAAAAAACAAAAAATAAAAGTGACTTTTTCATGATTATGAGTTTTTAAAGTAGTTTCTTCAAAATAACAATCTGTCCCAAATGATAAACATCATGCTGGATAATTCCATGAATGTGTTCGTAGTAGGTATGACCATTATTAACATAAATCTTCGCTAAATCTTCGTCATTAAAACTTTCAAAAAAAGCATTCCAAGAATCTTGAGATTTTGCTAAGGTTTGAAGCGATTGTTCCCAAGCAGCTTCTGAAGGATCTAAAACAGGTACAAAATAGTTGTGATCTGGCGTAATGATTACTTCTCCCTGCATACGTTCGAGGATATTTCTTCTCCATTGAATCAAATGATTCACAATTTCCCAGATTGTATTTAGCTTTGGGTTTATTTTTCTGTAAGCCTGCTCGGCAGTAACATTTTTTAAAGTATTGTCTAAATTAACTTCAAGCCAAGGATTTCCGTTATAAATAGACTGATATAGATTTGAAATTCTTTTACATTCTGACATAAAATGATGATTTTGGTTTTCCTAGCTAAGATACAAATTAGTATTTTACAACTCATCCTCGAAAATCTACAATTGGGTTATTATATATTTTTTAACATGAATTGTTAAAATACATTTGCTTCATCAAAAACCAAAGATGACATGAAAACCAAATTATTTTTTACAATAAGCTTTTTATTTTTTACAGCTTTAATTTTTGCTCAAAATACTATTTCTGGAAAAGTACTTGACCCAAAAGGAAAACCTGTTGCTGGCGCTAATATTTATATTGACGGAACTTACGACGGAGCAACAAGTTCTGAAACTGGAGATTTTTCTTTTGAAACTACTGAAACTGGAAATAAATTTTTAGTGGTAAGTTTTTTACTTTTCGAAACTTACAAGCAAGAAATAGATGTTGCCAATTATAAAAAGCAAACGGTAAAATTAACCGAGAATATTAATAATTTGGATGCCGTTATTATTACAGCTGGAACTATGGAATCTGGTGAGAAATCGAGAGTTTCTGTTTTGAAACCGCTGGATATTGTAACTACGGCAGGTTCTGCAGGAAATATTGTGGCAGCTTTGCAGACTTTACCAGGAACACAAACCGTAGGCGAAGATGGACGTTTGTTTGTGCGTGGTGGTGAAGCCAGCGAAACACAGACTTTTGTTGACGGAATTCGTGTTGCACAGCCTTATGGAGCAACTACAAATAACTTGCCTACAAGAAGCCGTTTTTCTCCTTTTTTGTTTAGCGGAATCGCATTTTCTACTGGAGGTTATTCTGCAGAATATGGCGAAGCTTTATCGAGTGTGTTGCTTTTAAATACACAAGACGAAGAGGATCATGATAAAACAGATATTGGACTTATGACGGTTGGTTTGAGTTTGGGAAATACACAGAAATTCAAAAAAAGTTCTCTTAGTGTAAATATGATGTATGTGAATTTAGCACCTTATCAGGCTGTTATTCCGCAAAATGTAGATTGGAATAATCCGTATCAATCGCTTGGAGGAGAGACAGTTTATAGATACAACTTCACAAACGGAATATTTAAGCTGTATGCTTCTTTTGATTCTGAAAAATTTGACTTGAATCAGAAAAATGTCAATTTCGAGAATCCGATTCGAACAGATATGAATAATAATAACTTCTATTTGAATTCATCTTACAAAGGAAGTTTTGGAACGGGTTGGCAGATTACTTCTGGAGTGAGTTACGGTTACAGTAAAAATAAACTGAAATATGATATTACAGGAATTGACAGTCAAGAAAATGCAGCGCAGCTGAAACTGAAATTAAGCAAGAAATTTTCGAACTTTTTTAAATTGTCTTTCGGAAGCGATTATTTCATTACAAAATATGATGAAAATATAGCTGATAATATTGCTCTTGATGTTACAAATGGATACGATTCAAACATTTTTGCAGCTTATACAGAAGGAGATATTTTATTTTCTAAAAAACTAGCTTTAAAAGTTGGTCTGAGATATTCAAACAACAGTTTATTAAACGAAAACAATATTGCGCCAAGAGCTTCATTAGGATATAAAGCTTCAAAAAACAGTCAGTTCTCGTTTGCTTATGGAGATTATTCTCAAACCCCAGTTGTAGATTACATTAAATTTTCTAAATACCATCAGTTTGAAAGCGAAAAAGCAAGACATTATATTTTTAATTACACGTTTACAAGAATAGGTCAAACACTTAGAGCAGAGGCTTATTACAAAGATTACAGTAATTTGGTGCAGTACGATACGAGAGATATTCAATACAACTCGGTTTTCGACAACAACGGATCTGGTTACGCAAAAGGATTCGATTTATTTTGGAGAGACAGCAATTTGCACAAAAATCTAGAATATTGGATTTCATATTCTTATATCGATTCAGAAAGACAGTATAAAAACTTTCCAAAAATGGCAACGCCAAGTTTTATTGCCAATCATAACTTATCTGTTGTAGCAAAATATTTTATTACAGACTGGAAATCTCAGGTGAGTTTAACAAATAGTTTCAGCACAGGACGTCCGTATAACGATCCAAATCAGACGCAGTTTATGAACGGGAAAACAAAATCGTACAATAGTTTAAGTTTTAGCTGGGCTTATTTATTAACGACACAAAAAATCCTTTATTTCTCAGTTTCAAATGTTTTAGGAACTCAAAATATTTTCGGATACGATTATGCAAAAAATCCAGATGCAAGCGGAGTATATCAAAGGCAAGCCGTAGTACCAACAGCAGACAGATTCTTCTTTGTAGGTTTCTTTTGGACTATCAGCCAGAATAAGAGTGAGAATCAATTGAAAAACCTTTAAAAAAGAGGCAAAGAGGCAAAGGCTCAAAGGGACAAAGTCTTTGGGAATAAATAGAGGAAAACCTCTGAACCTTTGTGCCTTTGAACCTCTGTCCCTCAAGAAAAAACAATTCAGTAACCAAAATCAACAACTCAGTATCATTTAATTTTAAAAGAGTAAAAACCGATATACTTTTGAAGTGTAAATTAAAAGGAACAAAGAAACAAAGCGACAAAGGATCAAAGTTTTTTGAATATTAGTAATGACAAAACCAAACCTCTGAACCTTTGCAACTCTGAACCTTTGAACCTTAAAAAAAAAGAGTTTTAATCATCAATAAAAAAAACTTAGAACCTTAGCAACTCAGAACCTTAGAAACTTAAAAAAAAGAAATCATGACCAAAATTATCACAGTTATTACGTTATTTATTTGCAGTCTATTATCTGCTCAAACACAATTTGAACAAGGAATGAACAAAGCATTCGGACTTTGGAAAGAAGGAAAAAATACAGAAGCTTCCGCTTTATTTGAAAGAATTGCTGCGGCAGAAAAAAATAGCTATTTGCCTAATTATTATGTTGCTATGATCAACGCAACCGCTGTTTTTACAGAAAAAGACAAAGCAAAAATCGATTTGTTATTGACAAAAGCGCAAGATGCATTAGATATTGAATTAATAAAAGACCAAGCCAATTCAGAATTGTATGTAATGCAAGCCTTAATTTATACAGGATATGTTGTTGCTGACCCAATGACAAACGGAATGAAATATTCTGCAAAAGTAATGGAAGCTTACGCAAAAGCTAAAGCATTGGATCCAAATAATCCAAGAGCAGTTTTTGGTGAAGCAGATTATCAAATAGGAGGAGCAAAATGGACAGGCGTTGACACTAAACCTTTGTGTGCACAAGTTGATAAATCTATTGAACTTTTTAATACTTTTAAACCAGCAACGCCTTATTCTCCAAAATGGGGATTAGAACGAGCTTTAGAAATTCAAAAAACTTGTAAATAATTCAGTAGTTTATAAACATGATGATATTAAAACCTAATTTGTTAAAAGCATGCTTAGTTGGAGGAATAGTATTTTTGTTCTCTTTCCTAATTCGGTTTGCCTCTTTAGGAACAGCAGTCTTTAACAAGAATCTCTACATTTATTTCTTGTACTGCATGCTTTACAGTGTGGTTTTGTATATCGTAAACGTTGTTCTTTTTGATTTTTTAGATAGAGTTTTCAAAGAAAATCCATATTCGCTAAAGAGAATTTTAATTGGTTTTGCAAGTTCTTTTTTAATATCGATGATCGTAATTTTAGTATTGCGTTTGTTTACAAGTGTAATAATCGAGAATAAAACCATTATTGGTTTTCTTGCCAATGAAAAAGCAGAAAATTATATCGAATCTGCGGTAATGACATTTATTGTTCTACTGTTTTTTCACGGACTTAATTTTTATAAACTCTATCAGGAAAACAAAGTAACACAACAAAAAATTATTGCGGGAACAGCAAATGCTAAATTTGAAAGCTTAAAAAATCAGATCGACCCGCATTTTCTTTTTAACAGCTTAAATGTTCTTAGTTCTTTAATAGAAGAAAATCCAGATAATGCACAGCGTTTTACGACTTCATTGTCTAAAATTTACCGATATGTTTTAGAACAGAAAGACAAAGAATTGGTTTCAGTTGAAGACGAATTGTCGTTTGCAAAAACCTATATGAATCTTCTGAAAATGCGTTTCGAAAATAGTTTGTTTTACGAATTGCCAACAGAAAACATCAATCCAGAAGCTAAAGTGGTGCCGCTTTCGTTACAGCTTTTACTAGAGAATACGGTAAAGCATAATGTGGTAAGTGAGCAAAAACCGCTTCATATTAGAATTTTTATTGATAAAGATTATCTGGCCATTCAGAATGATCTTCAGAAAAAAGAAGTTTTGCAGGATAGGCAAGGTGTCGGACTGCAGAATATTGTAAATAGATACGGAATTATAACAGATAGAAAAGTGAAGATTGAGGAAGATGGAAAGAATTTCACCGTTAGAATTCCAATTTTAACAAAACAAATTGCCGTTATGGAAATGAGTGCAGAATATACCGATGAAGCAAAAGCTTATTATAGAGCTAAAAAAAGAGTAGAAGAACTGAAAGGATTTTATGGAAATATAATTTCATATTGCTGTGTAATTCCGTTTTTGATCTTTATTAATTTAAAATTTTCGCCAGGATTTCAATGGTTTTGGTTTTCGGCTTTAGGCTGGGGATTTGGAGTTGCGATGCATGCTTTTAAAGTTTTTGGATACAGCTCAGATTGGGAAGAAAGAAAAATTCGCGAGATTTTAGAGAAAGATAACAACCAAAAAACGTGGAAATAATGGAAAAAGATTTCACTGAAGCAGATCGTTATTATGATGCTCAGAAAAAAGTGAAAGAAATTAGGGCGTTTTATGAGCATTTGACCGTATATGCTCTTTGCAACCCGATTGTGATTGTTGTAAATTATATGACTTCTCCAGAATACCTGTGGTGGATATGGTCTGTGATGGGCTGGGGAATTGCGATTGTTTTGCACGGATTGAAAGTTTTTAGTCTGCCGCCTTTCTTCAATAAGAAATGGGAAGAGAAAAAAATAAGAGAAATTCTAGAAAAAGAAAATCAGCAACGTTTAGAAAATAGTCATGGAAACAGATTGGAATAGCGATCAGGAAGAAACCATTTTGAAAGATTTGGCAACCAAAAAAGTGATTCAGTTGAAATCTTTTTATAAACATTTGTTTGTTTATGCCATTGCAATGGTTCTTTTTCTTTTAAAAGAATATACCAATTTGCCACTGCAATTTTTTCCAATTAGATATTTAAATTGGGTCATTGTAATTATTTGGTCGGCTGTTGTAGTTGGCTCTGCAATTGATTTGTTTGCTTCGTACAAGATTTTTGGGCAAGAATGGGAAGAACGAAAATTAAGAAGCATTTTAGAAAAAAAATATAAAAAACAAAAATGGGAGTAGTTATGGAAAGGAATTTAAGCGACGAGGAAAAATATATCCAAGCCAAAAAAAAGGTTGAAAACATTAAAGGATTTTACGGAAATCTTGTGGCATACATATTAGTAAATGCAATTTTGATTTTTATCAATTTATATACATCACCAAGCTATTTATGGTTTTTTTGGCCTTTAATGTGGTGGGGAGTAGGAGTTGTTTTTCACGGATTAAAAGTCTTTGAAGTTTTTCCAGGAATGGGTAAGGAATGGGAAGAAAGAAAAATCAAAGAGTTCATGGAGAAGGAAAAACAGAATAAAAACAAGTGGAAATAATCAAAATATAGTTATGGGACGTTTTAGAAGACATATGTACGAAGATTACACAAGACAGCATTTTGGAGAGTATACAGACGATCCAAATTACAATGCAGCTTATAGAAGAGTAAAAAAACTGAAAGGATTTTACTCGCACGTCAAAGTCTACATTATTGTAAATATCATTATCATCGTATCGAGTTTAGCCCGAGATAATTTTAATGAAGGAATGGATTTTAGTGGTTTGACGGAATGGCACACGTATTCTACTGCATTTTTTTGGGGAATTGGTTTACTGGCTCACGGATTATCTGTTTTTGGCACTGATTGGTTTTTTGGCTCAGATTGGGAGAAAAGAAAAATCCAAAAATACATGGAAAGAGATGCCGCAAATAAAAATAAATGGGAGTAACTTTGACTTCATAATTTTTTCAAATTTCACATTATAGTAAATGATCACATTAATTATAGAAGACGAAAAACCAGCGGCGAGATTGCTGCAAAGAAAACTTGAAAAGTTAGACGTAACTGTAGAAACCATGCTTCACTCTGTTGAAGAATCGGTTCATTGGTTTGAAAATAATCCGCATCCAGATTTGATTTTTTTGGATATTCAGTTGTCAGATGGTTTATCTTTTGAGATTTTTGAAAAAATAGATATCAAAAGCGCTATTATTTTTACAACAGCTTACGATGAGTATGCTTTAAAAGCTTTCAAATTAAACAGCATTGACTATCTTCTAAAACCTATTGATGAAGATGATTTGGAAACAGCTGTTTCAAAATTCAAATCACGTCTTCCAAAAGTTGCAGCAGAATCTTCAAATATGCAATTGGATTTTGAGCAAATTCGTCAAATGTTATCTAATCCATTTGAAAAAACATATAAAAAGAGATTTACAGTTAAAATTGGACAACATTTAAAAGTAATAACTACAGAAGAAATTGAATGTTTTTTTAGTGAAAATAAGGGAACTTATATTCATACCTACGACAATCGTGATTATTTGATCGATTCAACTTTAGAAATCTTAGAGCAAGAACTAGATAAAAAGGATTTCTTTCGCGTAAGCAGAAAATTTATTGTTCCGCTAAAAGCAATCAAAGAAATTCAAGTTTATACCAATTCGAGATTAAAAGTTATTTTACCAAGCTACAAAGATGATGAGGTAATTGTAAGCCGAGAAAAAGTGCAGGATTTTAAAGCTTGGTTAGGATAAAATTCAAATAAAATATAGAAATTCATTAGATTTTAATTCATTTGATTAAAATTGAAACGATAAAATGGGCTGTCTCAAAAGACAGCCTTTTTTTGTAAGCTTCAGAGAAGCGAAATATTTATAGCGAAAGATAAATGTTAACACCATAAGCTCCAGGGGAACGGCATATTTTTGTAAAGTTTATTTATATGTCTCTCCTCCGGAGCTCTTTTTAATTTGTCTTAATGTAATTCTATAAATATTTCACCCCGCTGGGGTTTTGCATATAAGATAATATTCCTTCTAAAAAAGAAGCTGTCCTTTTGAGACAGCTTCTTTTATGTTTTAATAAATTTCGATTTTATTTACTTAATCGGTGTAAAGTATACGTCATCGCGCTCAAAAGGAAAAACGCCATAATTTGGTGAATTAATCCTAAAGCCAATGGCACGCTATACAATAAAGTGAAAACGCCCAATAAAAACTGAATGAAAACAAAAACAACTAAAGTTTTGATTCCGTTTGCTTGAGTATGTGTAAGTGTATATTTTTTGCTTTTGAAGAAAAGGAAAAGAATAATCGCAACTACAACATAGGCAAAAGTTCTGTGTACAAACTGAACACCGCTTTTTCCTTCAATTAAATTCTTTATTAAAGTAGACTGTTCAATAAAAACCGATTCGTGAACAAATTCTCCGTCGCTCATTAAAGGCCAGTGATTGTGAATCAATCCAGCGTTTAATCCTGCTACAAATCCGCCGTAAATAATTTGGATTAATAATGCAACTAAAGCATAACGCGCAATATTTCTTAAAGGTAAAATCTTGTTGATGTTTCTTTCTGGATAGATCAAATCTAGTGCAACCCAAAGTGTATATGCAAATGTGATAAAAGCAAAAGTTAAGTGTAATGAAAGTCTAAAATGGCTTACATCTGGATTGTCAATTAATCCGCTTCTTACCATGAACCATCCTAAAAATCCTTGGAAAGCTCCCATTGCCAGAAGAACGATACATTTTTTAATGGTTGGAGTGTCTAATTTCTTTTTGGCTAAAAAGTAAACAAATGGCACAAAGAAAACCAAACCAATAATACGGCCAATAAAACGGTGAAACCATTCCCAGAAATAAATGAATTTATAATCGGCTAACTGAAAATCGTTGTGAATATTGATTTTCTGATATTCAGGAAATTTTTTGTATTCGTCAAAAGCGGCTTGCCATTTTGCTTCTGTTAAAGGTGGGAAGGTATCAGTTACCAAGTGCCAGTCGGTCATAGATAAACCTGAATTGGTCAAACGCGTGATACCGCCAACAACGACCATTAAAAACAATAAAACACAGCCCGATAGTAACCAAATGATTACTGATTTATTCTCTTTTTTCATTTTATTAAATAATACTTATTTCTCAACTTTTTTTAAGCCTAATTTCTCAGCTCTTTTAATCACAAAATCATAAGCCGCCTGATATTCATTTGGAATATCACCTTCCAGAATGGCTTCCTTAACAGCTTCTTTCAAAATTCCGATTTCTCGTGAAGGTTTCAAATCGAAGATTTCCATAATTTCTTCGCCTGTAATTGGTGGCTGAAAATTACGTACGTGATCGCGTTCTTCAACCTCTACAATCTTCTTACGTACGAGCTCGAAATTTTTATGATATTTCTTGAATTTTGACGGGTTTTTGGTTGTGATATCCGCTTCGCACAACGTCATTAGGTTTTCTACATCTTCGCCAGCATCAAAAACCAAACGACGAACCGCGCTGTCAGTGACAATATCTTGCGCCAAAACAATTGGACGCGAACTCATAATAACCATTTTTTGAACAAATTTCATTTTATGGTTCAATGGCATGTGCAAACGTTCGAAGATTTTTTTTGCCATTTTTCCCCCTAGAAATTCATGTCCGTGAAAAGTCCAACCTTGTTTTTTCGTGAAACGTTTCGTTGGTGCTTTTCCAATATCATGTAGTAATGCCGACCAGCGAAGCCAAACATCGTCTGTGTTTGGACAAATATTATCGACAACTTCCAGTGTATGATAAAAATTGTTTTTATGCGTATGACCTTCAATTTCTTCTACCTGATTTAAAGCTGTTAATTCAGGTAAGATTAAATCTAAAAGTCCGGTTTTGTATAAAAGTAAAAATCCTGTAGAAGGTTTATCGGTCATGAGAATTTTGTTTAACTCATCAACGATTCTTTCGCCAGAAATAATTTTAATGCGATCTGCATTTTTTGTGATCGCATTCAAAGAATTTTCTTCAATCTCGAAATTCAATTGATTTGCAAAACGAATCGCACGAAGCATTCGCAAAGGATCATCAGAATAGGTGATGTCTGGATCCAAAGGCGTTTTGATTGTTTTGTTTTCTAAATCGGTTAATCCGTCAAAAGGATCTAAAAGATCTCCGAAATTAGTTGAATTTAATGATAAAGCCAATGCGTTGATTGTAAAATCACGACGATTTTGATCATCTTGTAAAGTTCCGTTTTCTACAATCGGATTTCGGCTGTCACGAGTATAAGATTCTTTTCGGGCGCCAACAAATTCAATATCCGTATCTTCAAAACGAAGCATTGCGGTTCCGTACGTTTTAAAAACTTGAACTTTTGGTTTGTTCGGAAGTAAATCTGAAACTTTAAGAGCCAACTCGATGCCGCTTCCAACCGCAACAACATCAATGTCTTTTTTAGAACCTCGGTTTAAAAGCAAATCACGAACAAATCCTCCTATCACATAAGAGTCAACTTTTAGTTCCTGAGAAGCTTTCGAAATGATATCGAAGATTTTGTTTTGTAAAGCAGTTTTATAGTTTGTTTGTATCGCCACGAATTCACTAATTTTTGAATAAAAGCATTTTTTAATTTTAGTAGAAATAAAATGCATGCAAATTTACAACATAGAAAATGCCTATTATAATCTAGAGCTCACTTTTTTGAAGAAATTAATAGTTTTTGATGTTGATTTTTATGAATTGAGAAAGGGATGTCACGAATTACACAAATTTTCACGAATTTATTTTTTTTGCCACAGATTACAGGATTAAAAGGATTAAAAAATCTGTGTAAATTTTACTCTATTGTAGATAAAAATGATTTACCACAAATTACACAAATTTTCACAAATTGATTTTCAATTCTGCTGTAGATTACAGAATAAAAATAGGTGAAAAATGTATGTAAATCTTTTAATCTATGGGAAAGAACCTAAAAGAATAATTTGTGTAATTTGTGGTTGAAAAACATTTATGTAACAATAAAACAAATCAATTAAGATAATCAATTTTTAAAATTTCAATTTGTATTTTTGAAACATAGAAAAAAGCACACATGAAAATTGTTATATCTCCAGCGAAATCACTGAATTTCGAAAAAGAATTACCAACATCTCAATATACTGAACCTTCATTCTTAAAAGAAGCAAGAGTGGTTCATAAAGTAGTAAAAACAAAAAAGCCAGCTGAATTATCAGAATTAATGTCTATCTCAGACAAACTAGCCGATTTAAACTGGAAACGTAATCAGGATTGGAAAACTCCTTTCACTCCAGAAAATGCCCGTCCGGCAGTTTATACTTTCGATGGTGATGTTTATACAGGTTTAGACGCTTATACCATTCCATTGGAAAAATTGGATGTTTTGCAAGATAAACTTAGAATTTTATCTGGCCTTTATGGACTTTTGAAACCATTAGATTTAATGCAGGCGTATCGTTTGGAAATGGGAACTAAAATGCCAGTTGGTGAATCTAAAAACCTTCACGAATTCTGGAAACCTACAGTGACTAAAGCTTTAAACAAAGAATTGAAAAAAGATGAATTATTCGTGAATCTTGCGAGTAACGAATACTTTTCGGCAGTTGATGTAAAAGCTTTAAAAGTTCCTGTTATTACTCCAGACTTTAAAGATTATAAAGACGGAAAATTAAAAATGATCAGTTTCTTTGCCAAAAAGGCGAGAGGTATGATGGTGCGTTATATTATTGATACTAATGCAGAAACTATTGATGACTTAAAAGGTTTTAATTATGAAGGATATCAGTTTGATGCCAATCTTTCTAAAGGAAATCATTTGGTTTTTACAAGGTAACTTTTAAGGTGCTGAGGTTCTAAGATTCTAAGGGACTAAGTTTTTTAGCATAAAGCTTATAAACTGAAAACTGTTACTGAAAACTGTGACTAAAAAATAAACGCCGAATTCTAAATGATGAATTCGGCGTTTCTGCGTATTATAAATCTATTATTATTAATGCATTGCGTCGGCTGCACTAATTTTGTTCTTCCCTTTTTTGATAAAGAGAATAATCGGTATGCAACATAAAAACATAATTCCTAGATAAAGGAAAATATCCATATAAGCCATTACAGTGCTTTGCTTCATGACTGACATTTCGATAGCTTGATACGCTTTTTTCAAAGCAACATCTGCGCTATATCCTTTTGCCATGAAGGCGTGCTGCATTCCTGCAATACGCTGCTGAACATCAAATTTGGCAGGATCTAGGTTATTAATTAAATCTACTCTATGAGATTGACTAAAACGCGTGATGAAAGTGGTAATAATCGCGATACCAAAAGATCCGCCTAATTGGCGCATCATTCCGGTAAAAGCTGCTCCCTCACCAATTTGTTTTCCTTTTAATGTTGAAAGAGAAAGTGTTGTAATAGGAACGAAAAGTAATCCTAAACCAATTCCTCTCAAAATTAAAGGCCAATACATGTGCTCAACTCCAGTGTCTGGTGTCATTCGGCTATACATCATGAAGGTAAAGAAGAAGAAAATTAAAAAACCTACTCCAACCATATACCCTTGAGGAACACCTTTCTGAATCATATTACCCACAAATGGCATCATAATCGCCGTTGTAATAGATCCCGGAATCAATAATAATCCTGCATCTGTCGCTGTCCATCCTAAAATTGACTGCGTATAAATTGGGATAATTAAAGTTGAACCATATAAACCGAAACCAAGAATAAAACACATTATAGTTCCAATTCTTAAGTTTCCGTCTTTTAGAACGCTTAGGTTTACAATTGGATATTCATAGGTAAGCTCTCTCCAAATAAAAAGAACCAATCCTAGAACAGTAACAACACTCAAGGTTATAATTGTAGAATCATTAAACCAGTCATCTTGCTGTCCGTGTTCTAATACGAACTGTAAAGAACCGATAAAGGCAGTCAGCAATATAATTCCCCACCAGTCAACCTGATTGGCTTTTAATTTTTCTCCATATTTCGGACTTCTAACAAAAGTTAAAGCCAAAATAGTAGCGATAATTCCTAACGGAATATTGATATAGAAAATATATGGCCAAGAATAATTATCTACTAAATATCCTCCCAAAGGCGGACCAAGAGTTGGACCAACAATTACACCCATTCCGTAAATAGCCTGAGCCATTCCACGTTTTGCTACGGGATAACTTTCTGTAATAATCGTTTGGGCTGTTACCAGTAATGCTCCTCCACCCATACCTTGTACGAAACGGAAAGCTACTAGTTCCCAAATATTGGTGGCATTACCACACAAAAAAGAACAGACCGTAAATATTATAATGGAAGCCACAAAATAATTACGTCTTCCAAATTGCTGCGATAGCCAGCTCGTCATCGGAATTACAATAACATTCGCAATTGCATATGCTGTAATTACCCATGCCACATCGGTCAAGGTTGCACCAAGACTTCCGCGCATGTCTGTAAGCGCTACGTTTACAATCGTCGTATCAACAATTTCCAGCAGTGCACAAAGTACTGCTGTAATCGTAATGATAACGCGTCTGAAACCGTATTCTACTAAATCGTCGTCTTGTACTGCTGTTGCCATTTATTTTATTTCAAATGTACATCTACGTCAACGTTCATACCTGGTCTCAAAAGTTTTACTTTTTCAGGATCGTTAGATTCGTCTATGGTAATTTTTACTGGTAATCTCTGAATTGTTTTTACGAAGTTTCCTGTTGCGTTATCAGGAGGCAATAATGAAAAGCGAGATCCAGTTGCAGGAGAGAAAGAAGACACAGTCCCTTTAAACTCATAGTTTGGATATGCATCTACTTTTAAGCTTACTTTTTGTCCCACAACCATTTTGTTCAATTGTGTTTCTTTAAAGTTAGCTACAACCCAAGCTTCATTATTGTTGATGATGTAGAATAAAGATTGTCCTGGCTGAACCAATTGTCCTGGCTGAATATCAACTTTAGATACCTGACCGTCAATTGCAGCTGTAACTACAGTATAAGAAAGGTTTAAGTGTGCAACATCCAACATTGTTTTTGCTTTTTTGATGTTTGCGGCAGCAACTTCTGTCTGTTTATCAGAAACTTTAGATTTTGATTGAATAACCGATTTTTGGTAAGAAGTAGCTTTTTGCTGTTGTTCTAAAACACGCACTTGGTTTTCAGCTTCTTCTTTTGCAGTTAAAGCCTGCTCGTATTGCTGTTTTGTAATCGTATGTGTTTTGTACAAGTTGTTGTAGCGGTTATAATCATTTGTAAGCTGTCTCAATCTAATTTTTGCACTTTCGATAGAGCCAGTTGCAGATCTCATTTGAGCATCAGAAACAGAGATGCTTGCGTAAGCACTTCCAATATCTGCTTTAGCTGCTTCAAATTGCCCTTCAGCTCCCAATAATGCTGCATTAGCTTCATCAATTTTTAATTGATAATCTCTCTTATCGATAGTAAATAAAGTATCTCCTTTTTTTACATAATCATTATCTTTCACATAAACTTTGCTGATATATCCTGAAACTCTTGGGATAATCGGATTCATTTTTTTCTCAATCTGAGCATCATCTGTTTCTTCGTGAGCTTGGCCGTGTAAGTATTTAGATATTCCGTAAGTTCCGCCTCCTAAAATCAGAACTGCAAGTATGATGATGAATTTTTTATTTGTTTTTTTCTTTTCCATGAGAGCTATCGATTATATTTTAGAAAGATTGAATGATTGTGATAATTGTCCTGATACTGAAAGTAATTCGTAATATTTTTGAATAATGGTTGCTTTAGATAAAGCAGTTTGAATTTTGGCATTTAAATGCTCTACATCTGCTTCTACTAAATCATTAGTGTCAGATAAACCATTGTCAAATTTATCTTTTACTAATCTGTAGTTTTCTGCGGCTTGCTGTAATGCTTCTTCATAAACCACACTTTGATTGATTGCTAGGTCGTAATCTTCAATAGATTTTTGAACCTCTACTTTAATGCGGTCTGTCATAATTGCTTCGGTATTTTTTACTTCCAAAGCTCTGCTTTCTGCTTCTTTTACGTGAACATTATTTTTTAGAATTCCAGATAAATCATAAGATAATCCGATTCCAAAGTTCATCGCATATTTTACAGTTACAATGTCTTTAAGATCAAAAGCAGTATAACCGCCTAAAAGTGAAATTGAAGGATAGTATCCAGCTTTTGCAATTTTTACATTAGCTTCAGAAGCTTTGCTTTGCAATCTTATTGCTTCTAAATCTTTTCTGCTTTCAAGTGCAACAGCATCAGATGTTATAGAATTGCTTGTTTTAAGATTAAAGAAATCTTCTTCATTTACCTGAATTTTTACATTAGGATCTAATTTCAGCAAAGTAGTAAGATAGAAGTTGATATTATTGATGTTATTGTTAGCTTCATCAATAGATAATTGAGTTTTTGAAACTAATAATTGCGCTTTCAATAAATCATTTCTCGGAATAATTCCGTTTTTCTCCAACTCTGTAAAATCAGTAACACGCTGTTTTGCGCTTTTTTGATTTTCGTTTAAAACATCTAAAGTCTTTTGAGCCTTGTATAAGGCTGTGTAATAAGTGATTGCTTTTAATGCAACATCTTCTTTTGTTTTTTCAGCATTAGCAGTTTCTGCTTCGTACATTCCTTCATATGCATCAATGCTGTTTTGAATTTTAAATCCAGCAAAAATAGGAAGACTTAAATTTGCCATACCAAGCATTGCTCTGTCTGGAGAAGCTAATGAAGCACTTTCACCTTGATTAGGCATATCAATCGATGCTTTTGTAAGACGCTGATATTGACCAGAAACTTTAAGATCAGGGTATTGATTATTTTTTACGGTTTTTAACTCGTATTTTTTTGTGTTTACCTTAGTATTGGCAAGTGTAACTTCGTTACTCTTTTCCCAAGCCATTTGCACGGCCTCGCCCAAGGTTAAACTTGTTTTTTCTTGTGCTTCTACTGAAGATATTCCGATAAAGAAAACTCCAAAGAGCATTAATTGACTAATTTTCATAAACAAGTAGCGCTTTTATAGTTTGTTGAATGTGCTTTGTAAGATCGTTTTTAATGTAATTGTTAAACATTTCTTCGGTTTTTAGATCAAATAATTCTTCGAAGAAAGAGCGATTCATGTGAAAGTGAAAAAAGGTTCCAATAATCGTAGGCGTAATAAGTTGGATATTAACATCTTTTCTAAAAACTCCCTGGGCTTGACCTTGCTTGATAATGCTTTCAACCGATTTTAAATTTCCTTTTTTAAGTTCAGTAAAAGCTTGAAGGCTTTTTTCTCTCTTTTTGTTATAAAGTTCAAAATGTAAAACCCTGTAAATCCCTTTGTTAAGGCAAATTCTGTTGATGTAAATTTCGATTAATTTATTGACTTTTTCAAGAGGTTCTATGTCTTCTTGCAATAAATTTTCGAGTTGTAGTTTTAAATCAACGGTTTTGTGAAAAATAAGAGCTTCAAGTAGCCTTTCTTTTGAACCAAAATAATAAGAGACCATAGCAATGTTAATTTTGGCCTCTTTGGAGATATCCCGTATCGATGTACCCTCAAATCCTTTCTCAGAAAAAAGTCTTTCTGCAACATTAAGAATCTGAATTTTTTTATCGTTCAATTCGATGTGTGACATGGTATTGTTTCTAATCGGATGCAAAATTAAACACTTGTTTAATTTAAACGCTTGTTTAATTTTATTTTAACACAATATTAACATAAAGCGTTTTCGATAATTTATGTTAATTTGTTCTTTAATTAGTTAAAATAAAAAAGCCTGAAAACTCGAGTTTTCAGGCTTAATATTTTAATTAATCTTTAGGTAGTTTTACTTCTTTGAAAATTCCTATATTAGAAAATGAGCTAATTTTAGTTTTGTTTTTTGGTGTTAGATCATATCGTATATTAGAAATAATTTCATTTTTTTGCGATAGTTTTAAATCTTCAATTGATATTTCTGAAACAATATTTGAGGCTTTAGTCCTGATGAAAATATTTGTCTTTTTGAATTTTAAAATATCCAAATGTTCGGGTTCTAAACTCTTAATGTCATTTAAATTATAAAAGGAAATACTATCTCGAGATTCTTTAAATGTTTCAAATTGATATTCTTTGTAACCTTGACTTCTAAGTACAAAACCTTCATTTTGAAAAATTTTAGCTTTAATTTTAATTCCTTTTTCTTCACTATCCTTAATTTTTAAAGGTATAAAGATTTTGTTAGGAGTTATTTGATCATCAAGTTCTTCGCAGGTAACGCCAGAAATATTTTGTTTTGTCGGAATAGTTTCAAAATATTGAAAAGGTAATGATTCAACATTATTAATATCAAATACATTAGTTGAATCTAGAATAACATATCCAAATTTGTGTGAATCGCGTCCTCCCCAAGCGTCATATTTATAAATAACTTTAGAGGAATTTTCAATTTTTTGAACAAAAAGTTCTGAAATTTTCCAACTGAAATCACAACTCATATTTAAAAAGAGTGCTGTTATAAATAAGAAAATTTTAAAATATTTCATTAATTTTTTTAAAATCTATTTATCGAATCTCTCCAACAAATTCCTCAATTTTCCCACTTCCACTTTCACTCAAATGCTTGATAAAAGCACTTCCAATAATAGCACCTTTTGCGTATTTGGTTGCTTGATTAAAAGTTTCTTTGTTAGAAATTCCGAAACCTACAATTTGAGGATTTTTTAAATTCAGATTAGAGATTCTTTCAAAATAGCTTTCTTGAACATCACCAAAACCAGATTGAGATCCTGTTACGCTTGCAGAACTTACCATATAAATAAATCCGTTTGAAACGCTGTCGATAAAACGAATACGTTCGTCTGAAGTTTGAGGCGTAATTAAAAACACGTTTATTAATCCGTATTTTTCAAAAATCGTTTTGTATTCATCAGCATAAACATCAACAGGAAGGTCAGGAATAATTAAACCGTCAATTCCAATTTCAGCACATTTTTGGCAAAAAGCTTCAACTCCATATTGCAGCATCGGATTAAAATATCCCATAATAATCAACGGAATTTTTACGCTTTCGCGAATGTTTTTCAGCTGATCAAAAAGGATTTGAGTTGTCATTCCGTTATGAAGTGCTTGCGTAGAACTCGCTTGAATTGTCGGACCATCTGCCAAAGGATCACTAAAAGGAAGTCCGATTTCGATTAAATCAACTCCGTTTTTTTCTAAATCCTGAATAATCTGTACGGTATCATTTAAATTAGGATATCCGGCAGAAAAATAGATCGAAAGGATCTTTTTATCTTCTTGTAACTTTTGAGTTATTCTGTTCATTTTAATATATTTTTTTAACCTAAGAGGTTTTAGTAACTTTAGGTATTTCCTCGCTTTGGTTTTGTCTGTGCCGCTGCTAAGATTATTTTCTAATTATTTGTTTTCGGTATAAACCCAAGCAACTGTTCCAGATTTCAGTTTAACCTGAACTCTTCTGTACGAATTAGATTCAAATAAATCGACTTTTGCTAAATCTGCATTAGAAACATTAAAGACTACGCCATGTATATTTTCTTCTGCATTTTCACTTGCAATTGCTACCACATAATCTGCCATTCCAAATTCTTCTTCGATCTGTAAACTTTTTAGTTTATAACCCAAGAGCTGATCTGGAGTTCCAACTAATACTTTTTTAAAAATCTGCATTTGAACTTGTTTCGATCTTAATGTTCCGTATGAGAATAACTTTTCCATAATTATATTTTTCTCGTTAATAGTTGCGATTAGAGATGTGCAAATTAATACTTTTATTACAATTTAAAGTAATCAATGTAATTATCTAAATCTTTATCGCCACGTCCAGAAAGGCTGATTACAACAATATCTTCAGGCTTGAATTTCTTTTGATCCAAAACGGCAAATGCGTGAGCACTTTCTATAGCTGGAATAATTCCTTCTAATTTCGTAAGCTGTAAACCAGCATTCATAGCATCGTCATCGGTTACAGAGAAAAATTCTCCTCGTCCTGTTTGCGCTAAATGAGCGTGTAAAGGGCCAACTCCAGGATAATCTAATCCAGCTGAAATAGAATATGGTTCTGTAATTTGTCCGTCTGGTGTTTGCATTAAAAGCGTTTTACAGCCGTGAATAACACCAACTTTTCCTAGTTTGCTTGTTGCCGCACTATGGCCGCTATCAACTCCTTTTCCAGCTGCTTCAACCGCAATAATTCCAACTTCTGGCTCATGCAAAAAGTGATAGTATGTTCCAGCAGCATTACTTCCTCCACCAATACAAGCCACAACGTAATCAGGATTTTCGCGTCCTTCTTTTTCTTTCAATTGCCATTTGATTTCTTCTGAAATAATGCTCTGAAAACGCGTCACCATATCTGGATAAGGATGCGGTCCAATTGCAGATCCAATAATATAATGTGTATCTACAGGATTATTGATCCAATCGCGAATGGCTTCGTTTGTAGCATCTTTTAAAGTTCTTGAACCCGAAAGTGCCGGACGAACTTCTGCGCCTAACATTTTCATGCGCGCCACGTTTGGTGCTTGACGTGCGATGTCAATTTCGCCCATATAAACAATGCATTCAATTCCCATTAAAGCACAAACTGTTGCAGTTGCCACGCCATGCTGACCTGCTCCAGTTTCGGCAATAATTCTTTTTTTGCCCAGACGTTTTGCTAATAAAATCTGCCCGATTGTATTGTTTACTTTGTGCGCGCCGGTATGGTTTAAGTCTTCTCTTTTTAGATAAACTTTGGTGTTGTATTTTTCAGATAAACGTTTTGCAAAATACAACGGACTCGGGCGCCCAACGTAATCTTTTAGCAATTGGTTGAACTCTGCTTTAAAATCAGGTTCATCCATTATGCTTAAATATTTCTGGCGTAATTCTTCTACATTTGGATACAGCATTTCTGGAATGTAAGCTCCTCCAAATTCTCCGTAATATCCTTTTTTGTTAACGTTAAAACTCATTTTTTTAAATTTTAAAAGTTGGCAACATCAAATTTGCGTTTGAAATTGCTTAATAGATTTTTATTTTTTAGCCCTGGTTCGATTTCAAATTTACTGTTTACATCGACAGCGTAGATCGGTAAATTGGTTTTTGAAATTTCTTCAATAGCTTTTAGTTCTTTCATTCCGATTCCGCCACTTAAAAAGAAAGGCTTTTTCGAATTGTATTTTTTTAAAATGCTCCAGTCGAAAGTTGTTCCGTTTCCGCCAGGCAGTTTTCCTTTCGTGTCAAATAGAAAATAATCACAGACATTTTCAAAAGGCTTTATTGTTTCGAAATCAAAATTTTCATCTGCCGAAAATACTTTTATGATTTCAATTTTCTTTGGCAATTGATTTTTTAATTCTGATAAAAATTCAACAGATTCACTTCCGTGAAGCTGAACGGCTTGTAAGTTGTATTTTTCAACTTTTTCTAGAATTTCTTCTTGGCTTTGATCGACAAAAACGCCCACTTTTTTGATTGTTTTTATCAATTCGGGAACATTTTCGCTGCAATATCTAGCGGATTTTTCCCAGAAAATAAATCCCATATAGTCAGGCAAAAGAGCGCCTACTTCGAGAATATTTTCAGGATATTTCATACCGCATATTTTGAGTTTCATTTCGTTGTGTGTTTTTAACGCAAAGCGCGCTAAGGTTTTTCTTTCTGTATTGTGTTTAGCATGCGAAAAAGTTCGCAAAGCTTTGTATTAATTTTTCACCACGAATTACTCGAATTACACTAATTAAATTCGTGGAGATTAGTGTAATTCGTGGCAACTTTTTTAAAGCTGTTTAATAAATTCTGTTGCAGCCTCACCTGCGTTATCAGTTTTCATGAAGTTTTCTCCAATCAGGAAACCTTTGTAGTCGTATGGTTTTAGTTCGTGAATGGCTTCAATTGATGAAATACCGCTTTCAGATACTTTTACAAAATCGTTTGGAATTTGAGAAGCTAATTCTTTACTGAAATCTAAGCTTACTTCAAATGTTTTTAGGTTTCTGTTATTTACACCAATCATATCTAAACTTGGCATAATCGATTTTTCTAGTTCCTCTTGATTATGAACTTCCAATAAAACTTCTAAACCTAGATTTTTAGCAAATTCAGATAAAGATTTAATTTCTTCACGAGTTAAAACTGCTGCGATTAATAAAATCAAATCGGCTCCATGTGCTTTTGCCTCAAGAATTTGATATTCATCTACAATAAATTCTTTTCGCAAAAGCGGAATATTTACTGAAGCTCTTGCTAAAAGTAAATCGTCGAGAGATCCCCCAAAGTATTTTCCGTCGGTTAAAACTGAAATTCCGCAAGCTCCAGCATTTTCGTAACCTTTTACTACTTCTTCAACCGTAAAATTATTGTTGATGATTGATTTTGAAGGAGAACGGCGTTTGTGTTCAGCAATAATTCCAGAATTGCTTTCTCTTAATTTCTGGCTAAGAGAAATAGTCTGTTTTCCAAAAAACACTGAAGCTTCCAATTGAGAAACTGGAATAATCGATTTTTTCAGAACAACTTCTCTTTTTTTATCTATTATTATTTTATCTAAAATGTTCATTGTTGTTGTTTTGCCACGAAGTCACAAAGGCACAAATTTAATTAGTGCTAATTCGTGAAATTTGTGTTTGTTTTTTATTTACTTAATTCTTGTAATTTTTTTAACGCTTGAAGTCCTTTTCCAGACAATAAACTTTCTTTTGCTAATTCAAATCCTTCTTTTGGAGAACATTTTGTAACCGTCGCGATTGCCATTGCTGCATTAGCGTAAACCACATTATTCTGCGCTTCGTTTCCTTTTCCTGAAATAATATTGGTAAAAATTTCTGCTGATTCTTCGATGGTTTTTCCGCCTTCGATTTCTGTCTGAGATAAAAGCTGAACGCCAAAATCTTCTGGATTCAACATCCCTTCCATATGATTAGAAATTGTTTTTGTCGGACCTGTCAATGAAATTTCATCATATCCGTCAAGCGAATGCAGGATGGTAAAATTCACATCGGTATTTTGATATAAATAAGCATACATTCTTGCCAATTCTAAGTTGAAAACCCCAACCAACTGGTTTTGCGGAAATGAGGGATTAACCATTGGCCCTAACATATTAAAGAATGTTTTTACAGCCAGTTCTTTTCTAATTGGCCCAACATTTTTCATCGCTGGGTGAAATAGGGGAGCATGCAAGACACAGATTCCAGCTTGATCAATACATTTTTCTAAAAATGAAGGATCATTGCTGAATTTTATTCCCATCTTTTCCATTACGTTGCTTGATCCAGAAATAGATGAAACTCCATAATTTCCGTGTTTTGCCACTTTTATTCCAGCTCCAGCAGATACAAAAGAAGCTAAAGTTGAAATATTGAAAGTATCTTTTCCATCACCGCCCGTTCCGCATAAATCGATGGTGTTGTAAGCTGATAAATCGACACGAATACATAAATCTAACAAAGCTTCACGAAAGCCCGAAAGTTCATCAATTGTAATGCTTCGCATCATAAAAACGGTCAAAAATGCCGAAATCTGACTTGGATTATATTGACCGCTTGAAATATTAATCAATACGTTTTTTGCTTCTTCTTTAGTAAGAACTTCGTGGTTGATTAATTTGTTTAATATAGTTTTCATTGAAATTTAGTCTTAAAGTCTAAAGTCGAAGGTCTTAAAGTCCTTGACTTTGTAATTCATTTTTTTTCTTGTATTTTTTAGTTTTAAAATAGCGAAAGACCTTTTTTTGACTTTATGACTTTCGACTTTAAAACTTTCGACTAGCTGTTAATCCAATTCTCTAAAATCTTTTTCCCATTTGGTGTCAAAACGCTTTCTGGGTGAAACTGAACGCCTCTTACATCATAATTTTTGTGACGTAAAGACATAATTTGTCCATTTTCATCTACTGAAGTTGCTTCTAAATCTTCAGGTAAATTGCTGTCAACAACCCAAGAATGGTATCTTCCAACTTCGAATTCATTTCCTAAGCCTTCAAATAAAATTTCGTCGTCTACTAAAGTCTTTACATTTGTTGCAACGCCGTGATATACTTTGTCAAGGTTTGAAAGCGTTCCGCCAAAAACTTCTCCAATTGCCTGCTGTCCTAAACAGACTCCAAGAATACTTTTTGTTGGACTGTATTTTTCGATTACTGTTTTTAATAAACCAGCTTCATCAGGAATTCCAGGTCCTGGAGAAAGTAATATTTTTTCGAAAGAAGCGATTTCATCAATATCAAATTCATCGTTTCTGTAAACGGTAACTTCGCAGTCTAAATCTTCTAAATAGTGCACCAAGTTGTAAGTGAAACTATCGTAATTGTCTATAACTAAAATCTTTTTCATTTTTTTTAAGGTTCTAAGTTGCTAAGGTTCTGAGTTACTAAGTTTTTTTGCTGAAAACTGAGACTGAGACTGGCAACTAAATTTTTTATTTTTCTCGAACGTATTTTTCTACAATAACACGATCTACGCCTAATTTTTCTACTTTTTCTACTCCTTTTTGAATCAAGGTGTCGTTTTGAACTTTCACCACAAATTCAAATTTGTTGTCTTCCCAATCGCGGTTGTTGAAAAACTCTAAATGTTCTGTGTAAACACTGTCTTTTAAAGTATATTTTCCGCCTCCGCCAAAGAATAATGCTGCTGTTGTATCTTTTCCGTGTTTCAAATCATGATTAAAAAATGCAAAATGTGTATCGTTAATAATTTTAATCATTTTTGTTTTTGAATTGAAAGTCGAGAATGTCGAATCTTTCTCTGTCGTTTCAGCTGATATAAGACGCCAGGTTCCTTCAATCGGATTTTGCTTTTTTTCTGAATTGCAAGAAGTCATAGTAATGATTAAAACTAAAATTGATACTGCGTTTTTCATGTTTTGGTGGTTTTTATAGTTTGTTTTTTAATTGTTTCAGGTTTCAGGTTTCAAGTTTCAGATTTCAAGTTTCACGTTCCAATAACTTGAAACCTGAAACTAAAAAAAACTTGAAACTAAATCTGTTCTGCCATTTCAAGAGCCGTATTCAAAGCTCTTAATTTATTGTAAACTTCTTGCATTTCGCTTTCTTCATCAGAACTTGCTACGATTCCAGCTCCTGCTTGACAGTGCAATTGATGGTTTTTAGAAAGAAACGTTCGAATCATAATCGCGTGATTAAAGTTTCCGTCAAAGTCCATAACCCCGATTGCACCTCCATAGAAATTACGGTTTGTTTTTTCACATTCTTCAATTAACTGCATGGCTCTGTGTTTTGGAGCACCGCTTAAAGTTCCTGCAGGAAAAGTATCCGCCACGACTTGCATAGTTGTCGCTTTATCGTGTAAATGTCCAGTAACTTTAGAAACTAGGTGAATTACATGTGAGAAAAACTGAACTTCTCTGTATTTTTCTACATTTACATCATGTCCGTTTCGGCTTAAATCATTTCTTGCCAAATCAACTAACATTACGTGTTCACTATTCTCTTTTTTATCTTCAGAAAGTTCTTTTGCTAAAAGTGCGTCGCGTTCGTCATTTCCAGTTCTTTTGAAAGTTCCAGCAATTGGATGAATTTCGGCTTTTCTGTTTTTTACGATAATTTGGGCTTCTGGAGAAGAACCGAATATTTTAAAATCACCGTAATCAAAAAAGAATAAATATGGAGAAGGGTTGATGCTTCTTAAAGCTCTGTAAACGTTAAATTCATCTCCTTTAAAACCTTGTGTAAATCGGCGAGAAAGAACCAATTGGAAAACATCGCCACGGTAACAGTGTTTTTTGGCTAAAGCTACATTTGCTTTAAATTCTTCATCAGTTAAGTTAGAGAAGCCTTCTCCTTCTTTAGAGAATTTATAAGAAGCAATATTTCTTGATTGTAATAATTGCTCGATTTCAGCAATATTATTTTTATTATCTACGCTGTGGCAAAAAATATAAGCTTCGTTTTTGAAGTGATTAATTGCAATAATATTTTGATAAACTGCATAAAAAACATCTGGAATAGAAGTCGCATTGTCTTTTTTTGCAATAGATACTTTTTCGAAGTAACGAACAGCATCATAAGAAATGTATCCGAATAAACCGTTATTAATGAATTTGAAATCATTTTTCTCTGATTGAAACTGACTTGAAAATTCTTGAATTACCTGAGGAATATTTGTTGAAGCATCAATCATAATTTTCTCAGAAGTTCCGTCAGGAAATGCTTTTGAGATTGTTTCATTTTCGATTTTAATTGTAGCAATAGGATTGCAGCAGATGTAAGAGAAACTGTTGTCATTTCCATGGTAATCACTACTTTCCAGTAATAAGCTGTTTGGGAATTTATCTCTAATTTTGAAATAAATGCTTACTGGCGTAACCGTATCTGCCAGAATTTGTTTGTAATGTGTATTAAGAATAAAAGGTTTCAAAATATATAGTTTTTATGTGTTGTTAATTTATGTTTCGGTTTTGATCAAAAAAAAAGGGCTTGTCGTGATGACAAGCCCTTTATATTTTTATATTTCTTACAATACCATAGGAAGCTTCGTTCACGACGTCTGACGTAAATTGCTCCACCACCAAGTATTGTTTAAAATTGTTCTCATTTCTTTATTTTGATATGACAAAGATATAAATGTAATTTTAATTAGAGTACATAAAATTTCAAAAAAAACTTTTCGAATCTGTGAAATTTGTTAAATTTTGATTTAGAATGCTTCTGTAACTCCTTAATTTCCACTTGCTATCGTGTTGTTTACATTTAATCTAAAATCTGGATTTCCTTTGATGTTTGGTATTGCAAATAACTCGTTAAGTTTCATTTTTGTATATTCTATGCCATAAGCTGGGTTGCCATAATAGCTTTTTATACCCGGAATATTGCTCCCAGATTCGCTTTCAATTTCACCTTGACAATTATTTGCCACAACGTTTTTAAAAGTGATTTTTGATAGATTAGCTTCTCCATTTCCAATATTTCCTTCCAATAAAATAAAGGGAGCAAATCCAGAAACCACACTATTGGTTAAGTTGAAGAAAGTATTTTCTTTAATGTAAGCAGATTCTCTAACCAAACCTTGATTGTTTTCTTCTAAGTTAACCAAAGTGATGTTGCTCGCATTAATTTTGGTCATTTTTTTGGTCATATCTGTAGTGCCAACTTTTTCATATGAATCTACTTCAAAACATCTTGAACCTGAAATATCTGAAGAAAACGGATGGCGAATTGCAATACTGTTTGCGATATTAATTTGAGCCCCTTGAGTAAAGTCAAAATCATCGTCAGTTGTTCTGTATGAAACTAAATTGTTCAGATTTAAATCTCCTCCATAACATTCAAAAGAATCATCATTTGAATAACTGATTTGAACATGGCTAATAGTTGTTTTTCTTCCAACACCAGCAAGAGAAAGACCGTTTAATTCTTTAGAAGCACTTAATTTTCTTCCCGCATATTCGATTCTCACATATTTCATAACACCTGAATTATCTTCTGAATCTTGTCCTCCGTAATGATTTAAAGTTGGATCTAAATCGAAAGGCAAAGTGTGAATTCCTCCTAAAGAGTTTATTGGAGCTTTTCCTAAAATGATAATTCCACCCCAGTCGCCTGGTTTTCTATTATTTATTTCATTTTCAGATGTAAAAACAATTGGGTCAGTTTCTAGTCCTTCGGCCATAATTTTTGCACCATTTGTTATTACTAAGGTTCCGCAGGTTTTATCATCGCCTCGTATAACAGTTCCAGGCTCAATAGTTAAAGTTGCATTATTTGTAACATATACAACACCTACTAAATGGTATATATTACGTTTTGTTAATCTTGTGTCTTTATCGATTGTTCCAGCAATTATGTTTGTTGCTTCACCATAGTCATTGCCAGCAGGTTTAAAGCTCGTCCAGTTAGTCATCCAATTTGAAGTGCCAATGATTCCTTTTGGTTGTTGTTGAGCTTGTGCGAAAAAGCTGATAATGAAGATTATGCATGCAAAATGTAATTTTGTTTTCATAACTATGATTTTAATTTCTAGTTTTTGATTTTTTTTAATTGTCCCAAAAATAGAAGCTGTATGTTAATCAAAGTCCTGATACTTATTACGAAAGAGTTACTATATTATTAAGAATGTTAAGTTTATGAAAAGGGTTAATGTCTTTTTTATGTATAAAAGTCTATTTTAAAATTATTTGCAATTAAATTTCATTTAAAGATAATTTGTAACTTTGATAAAAATAAAAGAAATGGATTTAGATACTCGAAAAGTGATTTTTATTAGAGACTTTCTTAAACTTGAAAGTGAGAGAGCAATTTCTCAGTTTGAAAAATTGTTAAAAAAGGAAATTAAAGAAGATTTAGAATTAAAACCAATGTCTATTGCTGAATTTCATAAAAGAATTGATACTTCTATAAAAGATTCAAAAAATGAAAGGATAACAGATGTTGATGAGTTAATTTCTGAGATTGAGAAATGGAGTTGAAAATTTATTGGACTGATTTTGCTAAAAGTGAATTAAGAAAGATTTTTGATTATTATAAGAAAGAAGCAAGCCTAACTGTTGCGAAAAAGCTTGTACTTGGGATTACCAAAGAAACTCTAAAATTAAAACCAAAGCCAACAAATGCAATAGGACAAAAAGAAGAGCTTTTAGAAAGCTATTCTGAAGAAATACGATATTTGGTTTATAAAAATTATAAAATTATTTATTGGATTAATTTAAAGAAAAATTCAATTGAAATTTTAGATGTTTTTGATACAAGACAAAACCCAATAAAAATTAAAAGAAGTACTTAAAAAATAAACCCCAACAGTTAAAACTGCTGGGGTTTATTGTATTTCTGAACTAGTAAGGCTGAAATATTAGAATTTTAAAGCTACAGCCAATTCAAATTCGTCGTTGATAGTTTTATCTCCTAAACCGTCGAAGAAGCTACCTGAACCGTATTTAATATCATATTTAGTTCTGTCAACTTTGAAAGCAGTTGTTGCAGTGTTTCCTTTTACAGTGATATCAAAAGTTACAGGTTTAGTAATTCCTTTGATAGTTAAGTCTGCAGTTACAGTGTAAACGTCAGCAGATTTTGCACCGATAGTTTTGAAAACTAATTTTGAAGTTGGGAATTTGTCAGTTCCGAAGAAATCGTCAGCTTTTAAGTGACCGTTTAATTTTCCTTGGTATTCTCCAGTTAAATCTGTAGAAGTTAATGAAGTCATGTCAACAGTAAAGTTACCACCAGCTAATTTTTTTCCTTTGAAAATAACAGCACCTTCTTTGAAGTTTACAGTTCCAGAGTGCTCTCCAGTTACTTTTTTACCTACCCATTTAATAGTAGATGCTTTTACGTCGATTTTTTTAGTTTGAGCGTTTACTGAGATTCCAGCTGCTGCTACGAATAATGCTATTGCAATAGTTTTTAAATTTTTCATGTTTTTAAAATTAAATTTGAATTTGATTAATAAATAATTATAGTGTGATAAATAATTCCTCGTGTGATTTTCTAACTTTTTTCTGGTGCTGAGATTTGTCATCATCATGTCTGTAGCCTACAGTTGCAATAACTGAAGCGTTTAAACCTAATTTATCGAAACCTAAGATTTCATTAAATTGAGCAGCATTGAAACCTTCCATTGGAGTTGCATCAATTTTTAATTCAGCCGCTGCATTTAATAAGTTTCCTAAAGCTAAATAAGTTTGTTTTGCAGTCCAGATGTGTTTTGCATCTTCAGATAAATTTGAAATTACGTTTTTCATCATATCGCTGAATCCGCCTAAAGCTTCAGTAGGAACACCTCTTACTTCGCTGATATTACTGATATATTTGTCAACAGAACCTGCATCAAGGCTTAAGTCGTTTGCAAAAATGAATAGGTGAGAAGCGTCTGTAATTTGAGTTTGTCCCCAAGCTGCACCTTTTAATTTTTCTCTTAATTCTGGATTTTCAACAATAACTACTTTATAAGGTTGTAATCCGTATGAAGAAGCGCTTAATCTAACCGCCTCTTTTAATGTATTTAAATCAGCATCTGATATCTTTTTTGAAGCATCAAATTGTTTGGTTGCGTATCTCCAATTTTGATTTGCTAAGAAATTGCTCATAGTTTATATTATTTTATTTGTTGGTTCTATATTTTTCTAATAATTGATTTAAGAAAACTAATTCTTCTGGTTTTAAATTGTTTGCAAATGTTTGCTCATGCTCATCAACTTTCGGATCTAATTCTTTTAAAACATCTAGTCCTTTTTGTGTAATCGAAACTTCAATCTTTCTTCGATTATCAGGACAGACATTTCGCGTAACAAAATCCTTCAATAATAATTTGTCTACCAAACGTGTTGTGTTGCTTGTTTTAGCAAGCATTCGCTCTTGTATCACGCACATATTAGCAGGCTTTCCTTTTTGTCCTCTTAATATACGCAACACATTGTACTGTTCTCCAGATAAATCATACGGTTTGATCAACTCGTTGAAATGATCCTGAATCACATTTTGCGTGTACATGATATTCAGAATAACTTTTTTCGCATTATCCATCTTAACCGTACTCTTAATAACCTCTTCAATTGTCATAGTCGTAAGTGTATAATTTGTATATACAAATGTATAACTTTTAATAGTTGTATATACAAGTGTTGTGTTAATTTTTTGTTAATATGTATATATGCGCATTCTATAAGAACTAAAAGAATGGTTTTTTAGAGAATAAAATTAAAATAATTTTTTATGTAACGTATTGATATGTTGTTAATTAATAATTTTTTAATATCAAGACGATTTTTAATTTTAAAATATTTAGCAATTGATTTTTTGTAGGGTAACTTTAAGCTAAAAGATTCTCTTAATCAGCTATTTTTACGATTTATCGGAATTCAGACAGCAGAAAACCTTTCGAAATTGGCCTAAAATTGGCAATTTCTGCGTTTATCCAGGCTTCATCATGTCCCAATTCTTTGGAAATTATTCTTGCTGTTTTCTCCGAAACTTCAATTGCAGCTCTGGCATCTAAGAATAATAAACGAACTCTTCTGGCTAAAATATCGTCTACAGTTCTTGCCATTTCGTAACGAATTGCCCAAACAACTTCTGCCATTGTAAATTCGTGATTGGGATGAAGTTTTTCTTTCAGTTCAGGTTCGCTTTCCTGTAATTCTATTATTTTTGGAATATCAGTACCATATATATAAAGGTGATTTTCCCTATCTAAAGAATTCGTTGGTTGATTTCCATGAATTGAAAGATGTTCTGTACTGCATTCTTTCTTTTCTAATTTGCCAGTTTTGATAGCTTTATCAATAATGTCCTCCGCAATTTTTCTGTATGTTGTCCATTTTCCTCCAGTAATGGTAATAAGCCCCGTTTCTGAAACTATAATTTTATGGCTTCTAGAAACTTCTTTGGTGCTTTTGCCTTCTTCTTTAGGCGCTGCTAACGGACGCAATCCTGCAAAAACAGATAATACATCTTTTCTTTCTGGCTTTTTTGCTAAGAACCTTTGCGCAGTTTCCAAAACAAATTGGATTTCGCTTTCTAAAGCAATAGGTTCTAAACTTTGCTTTTTAATTAAAGTGTCAGTTGTTCCAACTACAATTCGGTTATGCCACGGAACAGCAAATAAAACTCTTCCATCTTTTGTTTTCGGAATCATTAAAGCATTTTCGCCTGGAAGAAAAGATTTGTCTAGAACCAAATGGATTCCCTGACTTGGAACAATATATTTTTTATAAACTTTATCATTTAATTTCATGATGGCGTTTGTAAAAACTCCTGTTGCATTTATTACCACAGAACCTTTTATATCATATTTAATTCCGCTTTCATGATCTTCAACCTGAACTCCAATAATTTGATTTTTGTCGTCTTTCAATAAATTGGTAACCTTTATATAATTTAAAAGACAAGCTCCGTTTTCTACAGCGGTTTGAGCAAGATTGATGGCTAGACGAGCGTCGTCAAATTGACCGTCATGATAAATAACGCCATTGACCAAACCTTTTTCCTCAACGTTAGGAAGCATTTCGATAGTTTTCTTTTTTGAAAGATATCTAGAACTTCCTAAACTTAAAAAGCCTGATAATAAATCATATATTTTTAATCCGATCGTATAAAAATAACCGCTCAGCAAATGATAATTCGGAATTACAAACGACTGGTTTTTGACTAAATGAGCTGCGTTTTGTGCTAATAGTCCTCGTTCTTTCAATGCTTCTCGAACTAAATGCACATCTCCTTGAGCCAAATAACGTACACCGCCATGAACCAATTTGGTGCTTCGGCTTGAAGTTCCTTTTGCAAAATCTACCGCTTCAAATAAAATGGTTTTATAACCGCGACTTGCTGCGTCAACAGCTGTCCCGAGACCGCTTGCACCTCCGCCAATTATTATTACATCCCAATTTTCAGTATTTTGTAGTTTGGTTAATTGCTCGGAGCGGTTCATATATGTATGGGACTTTTTGTTTAAAGCAAACTTAACGAAATGAAATTAAAAATTGATGAAGAAATATTCCATAGGAATATCTGATCGGTAGAAAAAAATATCGTTTTGTATTGTGTCCTGTAGGGACAGCTATTTATAATGTATTTGTAAATCAATCAAACGTTCCTACAGAACGTAAAAATGGAATCCAAATTCAATTCTACCGATGAGACATTCCTATGGAATGAATAGGTCATTAGAATACAAACCCGACAGGTTTTTAAAACCTGTTGGGTTTAACCAACTTAGAAATATTCCATGGGAATATCTGATCGGTAGAAAAAAAATATTGTTCAGTATTGTGTCCTGTAGGGAGACCTGTTTTTTGTAAATGATATCTAGGTTTATCGCTCAAACGTTTCTGCGGGACGTATCAATGGAATTCAAATTCAATTCTACCAATGAGACATTCCTACGGAATGAATTGCTTCCTAAAAAAGCAAAACCCGACAGGTTTCAAAAAACTGTCGGGTTATCAATTGTACGGATTTTATATTTATATCAATCGTTTTTCAAATGCTTTTCTTGCAGAGCCTCTAAAATAGACTTCTCCACAATATGTATATTTTAATCTGTCTAAAATTCTCAACATCGGAGTATTATCGAAGTTTGTGTCTACTTTTATACTATAAATTTTATTTTCGACAGATAAACCCTCAATGCTTTCAAATAGTTTGGTTGCAATTCCTTTTCCTTTTGCCAATTTTGAAACCGCTACACGATGCACAACAGTATAATCATCATCAGTAAGCCATTTGCCTTCGATATTTTCGTAAGCAGGTTCTTTGTCAAAAATAATCGCGGCATAAGCTAGAATCGATTCGTCTTCTGTAAAAACATATCCGTAACCATTTTCGATATCATTTTTAACAGAAAGTTCATTCGGATAACCATCTTGCCACTGTGTACTTCCGTCTAGTCTTCTTTGTTCGATTGCATCTTGCAGGATTTCCCAGATTTGAGGTGTTTCTGAAAGATTTGCTTTTCTTAGAGATAGCTTTTCTGTTGTATTCATTTTTTAATGAGGCAATTTATCTTTGATCAAACCATAAACCCAAGTTCCAGCAATGGCGCTAACCAAGGTAACTACAATTACTGTAGCTCCTGTACCAATTTGTGCAAAAAGCGGACCTGGACAAGCTCCAGTAATCGCCCATCCGAAACCGAATAACAATCCGCCGTAGATTTGTCCTTTATTAAAAGTTTTTGGTTGGATTTCAATTTTTTCTCCATTAAGAGTTTTGATGTTGAATTTTTTAATCAATTGTACTGATATTAGTCCAACAACGACAGCACATCCAATTACGCCATACATGTGAAATGATTCCAGATTGAACATTTCCTGAATACGAAACCAGCTGATGATTTCTGCTTTTACGAATACAATTCCGAAAAAGATTCCAACAATTAAATATTTTAAGTTTCCTAATGCAGTTTCTTTTTTCTGACTTGCGTTGATTCCTTCGCCGTCTATATTTTTATTTTCTAAACTCATTTTTGAAATTTTAAAGTGAAAGAATATAAGGTAAAATCAAAAGTGCCATTACAAAACCGCCAATCATAAAACAGATTGTAGCTACCAATGACGGCCATTGTAAGTTTGATAATCCCATGATCGCGTGTCCGCTTGTGCACCCGCCAGCGTAACGAGTTCCAAAACCTACCAAGAATCCGCCAACCACAATCATAATAAATCCGCGAAGCGTTAATAAACTTTCCCAAGAAAATAATTGTGCAGGAACCAAACCGCTGTGATCTGTAATTCCGTAAGTTGCTAATTTTTCTGATAATTCAGGAGCAATTTCTACCGGATTTGGATTCGATAAAAAATGAGCCGAAATAAAACCTCCGAAAAATATTCCGAGAACGAAGAATAAATTCCAGCTTTCTTTTTTCCAGTCGTATTTAAAAAATGAAATATTCGCCGGAACACAAGCCGCACAAATATGACGAAGAGAAGAACTAATCCCGAAAGATTTATTCCCAATAATTAATAAAATTGGTACTGTTAATCCAATTAAAGGGCCTGCAACGTACCAAGGCCAAGGTTCTCTCAAAATATCTAGTAAACTCATATATAATTTAAAAATTAAGTGTTTTTCTCTACCATATAAGTTATATAAGAAATTATAAGTTGGAGTTTCTTCTATAACTTAGAAAAGTTAAGTAAATATAAGAACTGGGCTTAAAAACACCCCAATCTAAAATGAACTTACATCACTTATATGGTAAAAATTTATTTTCAATGTTTATGCTTTCAAAACCTTGCTTTGACAAACAAAATCTGATTTTGGAACATCGGTTTTTGAAATCGCTCCGAAACCGCCTTCAACTTCAGAGAAATTTCTGAAACCTCTTGCTTGAAGAATAGAAGCTGCTATCATACTTCTATAACCGCCAGCACAATGTAGATAGAAATGTTCATTAGGATTAATGTCTTTTACCCAATCATTAATATAAGCCAAAGGTTTGCTGTAAGCGTCATCAATATGTTCCGCTGCATATTCTGTTTCCTTACGAATATCTACCACTTTATCTTCTCCAAATTTAAACTCATTTGCAAACTGTTCAGCAGTAATTCTGTTAACCGTATCAATTTCGAAACCTGCATTTTGCCAAGCTTCAAAACCGCCTTCCAAATGTCCGATAATCGTATCAAAACCAACTCGGCTTAAACGAGTTACAGTTTCCTCTTCCATGCCAGCAGTAGTAACCAATATAATAGGTTGTTTTACATCAGCAATTAAAGTTCCAACCCACGGAGCAAAATCACCATTGATTCCGATGTTGATAGACTGCGGAATAAATCCTTTGCTAAAATCGGCCGCACTTCTTGTATCTAGAATTAAAGCTCCAGTTTCTTCAGCAACGGCTTCAAATTCTTTTGCATTTATAGCTCTCATTCCGTTGTGTAAAACAGTTTCAAAGCTTTCGTAACCACCTTTGTTCATTGCAACGTTCATGCTGAAATAGGCAGGAGGAGGCAACAATCCGTCAGTTACTTCTTTGATGAATTCTTCTTCGGTCATATTAGCACGCAAAGCATAATTGGTCGCTTTTTGATTACCGATAGTCGAAACAGTTTCTTTGCTCATGTTTTTTCCGCAAGCGCTTCCCGCACCGTGCGCAGGATAAACAATAACGTCATCAGCCAAAGTCATTATTTTATCTCTTAACGAATGAAATAAAATTCCAGCCAATTGGTCTTGTGTCATTCCGGCTGCTTTTTGAGCTAAATCTGGACGCCCGACATCTCCAATAAATAAAGTGTCTCCAGAGAAAATGGCGTGATCTTTTCCGTTTTCGTCAATTAATAAAAAAGTAGCGCTTTCCATTGTGTGGCCAGGGGTGTGCAATACTTTAATAGTTATGTTTCCGATTTTAAACTCTTGTCCGTCTTTTGCAGAAATGCAATCAAATTCGCAGGTAGCATTTGGTCCGTAAACGATTGGCGCTCCTGTTTCTTTGCTCAGATCAACGTGTCCAGAAACGAAATCGGCATGGAAATGCGTTTCAAAAATGTATTTCAGTTTCACTCCGTCACGCTCTAAACGATCCAGATAAGGCTGAATTTCTCTAAGCGGATCAATAATGGCCGCTTCGCCATTTGAAGTGATATAGTATGCACCTTGAGCGAGGCATCCGGTGTAAATTTGTTCTATTTTCATGATTCAGTAATAAAAATAATGGAAGACAAAGGTAGTTTTGTTTTTTAAAAAAATAGGTGACTAATGTTACAGAAATTAGGTTTTTGTGTAAAATAATATGGATTTTGCCATACGATCTCAGATAAGTTAATTTTAAGTTGAGCAATTACGCTTTAAGCTTTAATTTTGCATATGACGATTGTCATTTCAAAACAGAAAAGAAAATGAACACACAGGATTTAATAGATCAAATTGCTTTTATAAAAGAAATTGATAAAGTAAAATACATTCAGCGTAAGACCAAATTATTTAATAGCGACAGATGCGAAAATGATGCAGAACACAGTTGGCATTTGGCTTTAATGGCAATTGTTTTGGCAGAATATTCCAACGAGCCAATTGATGTTTTGAAAGTCGTAAAAATGGTTTTGATTCATGACATTGTTGAAATTGACGCGGGTGACGTTTTTATTTATGATACTGTAAAAAGTCATGACAATACAGACGAAGAACGCTTAGCAGCGAACAGAATCTTTGGTTTGCTGCCAGAAAAGCAAGCCAAAGAGTTAATTGCTATTTGGGAAGAATTTGAAGCGGGAGAAACCAATGAAGCCAAATTTGCAAGATCGATGGACAGACTTGAACCATTATTACAAAACACATCAAATAACGGCGGAACTTGGAAAGAATTCGGAGTGAAATATGATAAAGTTTACGAAAAGAAAAGCATTATTAAAGAGGGTTCAAAATCGATATGGAATTACGCTGAAGGTTTAATTAATGAAAGTGTTGAAAAGGGGATTTTAGAGAAATAACCAGCAATAATCACGCAATCAAAATCAAATATAGCCTGCGGTTTCAACCGCAGGAAATATATCGGATATGCATTGTGTCCCCGTGGTTGAAACCACGGGTTATGTTTTGATCATGTAAATCTAAACACAATCTTGTCTCTTCGGTC
>NZ_JAVFVR010000017.1 GCF_030929595.1 Flavobacterium sp. LHD-85
AAAAGAAGAATTATTACAATATTTATATTACTATAATCATGAAAGACCCCATCAGGGAATTGATGGAAAAAAGCCAATCGAAATGATAAATCCGTTACCGAAATAAATGACTTTTACAGGAATGACAAAAATAGCGATTACTTTGCGTGGGCTTCGACTTCGCTCAGCCTGACAAGACGTTTGCAAAATAATCTAAAATCTAAACTCAAAAATCTGCAACAAAAAAATCCCGCCTCAATTAAGAAACGGGATTAAAATGATATTCTCTTTTTTTCTATTGTTAAACCGTAGCTGCAATTTCTTGTGGCAACGGAATTTGATTTTTAAGTAAATCTTCAAATGTTTCAGCTTGACGAATTAGGATTCCCTGACCGTTCATCCATAAAACTTCAGCTGGTTTGTATCTTGAATTGTAGTTAGAAGACATTGAGAAACAATATGCTCCAGCGTTTCTGAAAGATAAAATATCCCCTTCAGTAATTTCCTGAATTCTACGGTTGTTTGCAAAAGTATCGGTTTCGCAAATGTATCCTACAACAGAGTAAAAACGCTCTTTTCCTTTTGGATTCGAAATGTTTTCAATGTGGTGTGAAGATCCGTACAACATTGGACGAATTAAGTGATTGAAACCACTATCTACTCCAGCGAAAACTGTTGAGGTTGTTTGTTTTACTACGTTTACTTTTACTAAGAAATGACCTGCTTCGCTCACCAAGAATTTTCCTGGCTCAAAAATCAATGTTAAATCTCTGCCGTATTCTGTACAGAAAGCGTTGAATCTTTTTGATAATTTTTTACCTAATTCTTCGATGTCTGTTTCGATATCGTCTTTTTTGTAAGGAACTTTGAATCCGCTTCCGAAATCTAAGAATTGTAAATCTTTGAAATGTTTAGCAGTATCAAACAAGATTTCAGCAGCATACAAGAATACTTCGATATCTAAAATATCAGATCCTGTGTGCATGTGAATTCCAACAATGCTCATTTTTGTGTTTTCAACAATTCGCAAGATATGCGGAATCTGGTGAACAGAAATTCCGAATTTACTATCGATATGTCCAACAGAAATGTTAGCGTTTCCGCCCGCCATTACGTGTGGATTGATACGAATACATACCGGAATATTAGGATGTCTTGTTCCGAATTGCTCCAGAATAGATAAGTTGTCGATATTGATTTGTACACCCATTGCAGCAACTTCTTCGATTTCTTCTAGAGAAACGCCGTTTGGTGTAAAGAAAATTTTCTCAGGATCATAGCCAGCATGAAGTCCTAACTGAACTTCCTGAATTGATACAGTGTCTAAGCCAGACCCCATGTTCTTTAATAACTGAAGAATTGCAATGTTAGACAATGCCTTCATGGCATAATTAACTCTTAAGTTTTCTACCTTAGAGAAAGCTTTAGTTAATCTGTTGTACTGAGATTGGATTTTTTCAGCATCGTAAACATACAATGGACTTCCAAATTGGTCTGCTAACTGCAGTAAATCTTTTGCTTGCATTTTTCAAATTATTTTGAGCAAAGTTATTACACTTTTGATTACCAGCAAATAATTTGCAGAAAAATAACAAAATATAACAAATTGTTTTATTTCAAACAAAAAGTTGCTGTTTTTGAAATTTTATAACCTTTTTAAAGATGCTAAGGTTATGAGATGCTAAGATACTAAGTTTTTTTCGCTACGAATTCACGAATTTCTCTAATTCCTACGTGATGTTGAAATTATTTTTTGCCACAGATTTGCTTCGCCTGTTCGCTATCGCTCGAGTCACAGATTAAATGGATTTTTTTTACGAATTTTTAAAAGAAGCCAAATGTTTGAATTTAGCCCCGATTGAGGCGGTATCCTCGTAGTGGAACGGAGAGATATAGCCGAAAGCGGGAACTATGTTTACTAAAATGCCTATTGTGGTGCTTCAAAATGAGAAAATTTTTCACCACAAATTACACAAATTACACAAATTTTCACAAATTTTTAATTTAGATTTTTTTTCAAAATGTATAAAACATAGCCCGTGGTTTCAACCACGGGAAACGTTACGAATTGAGCATAATTATATATTGCGTCCTCGTGGTTGAAACCACGGGCTATATTTGAATATAAATCTGTCAAAATGGAAATTTGCGAAAATTTGTGTAATCTGTGGCTAAAAAAACAAAACCCCTGAATATGAATTCAAGGGTTTGTTAGTAGTTATGTTGTTTATAGGAATAAAGATTAAATAAAATGCAAGGAAAAAAACTTAGAACCTTAGCACCTTAGTATCTCAGAACCTTAAATTATAAGCTCGGTAAATCTCCTTTTCCTTTAGTAGGCAAGTTTGTAGATCCCATAAGGAATAAATCTACCTCTCTTGCTGCTTCGCGACCTTCTGAAATAGCCCACACGATTAATGATTGTCCTCTTCTCATATCACCCGCAGTGAAAATGTGAGGAACGTTTGTCTGATAGTTATGCGCTTTGTAGTTGCTTCTCATATCAGTTTCGATACCTAATTGCTCGCTTAATGTTTTCTCCGGACCTGTAAATCCTAGAGCCAATAAAGCTAAATCGCAAGGCCAGATTTTTTCAGAACCTTCTTTTTCGATTAATTCTGGACGCTGACCTGGAGTCATTTTCCATTGCACTTCAACTGTTTTTAATCCCGTTAATTCGCCTTTTTCGTTAGAAATGAATTCTTTAGTATTGATTAGCCAGTTTCTGTCACAACCTTCTTCGTGAGAAGAAGATGTTTTCAACTGTAACGGCCAGAAAGGCCAAGGAGTTGACTCGCTTCTTCCAACTGGAGGTTTTGGTAAAATCTCAAAGTTAGTTACTGATTTTGCTCCGTGTCTGTTAGAAGTTCCGATACAGTCAGAACCTGTATCTCCACCACCAATAACGATTACATCTTTACCAGTTGCTTTAACCTGATCTGGAATAGATTCTCCGTATAAAACTTTAGTTTGTTGTGTCAAGAAATCCATTGCCTGAACAACACCTTTGCTTTCGATTCCTTTAGTTGGCAAGCTTCTTCTTTCAGTTGCTCCTCCGCATAAAACGATAGAATCGAATGCGTTTAATTCTTCAACACTGAAGTTAACACCAACGTTTACATTAGTTTTGAAAGTGATTCCTTCTGCTTCTAGAATAGCTACACGACGATCGATAATTCCTTTTTCTAATTTAAAATTTGGAATTCCGTAACGTAATAAACCTCCAATTGCGTTGTCTCTTTCAAAAACAGTAACCGTGTGACCAGCTCTGTTTAATTGCTGAGCAGCTGCAAGACCTGCAGGTCCAGAACCAATAACAGCAACAGTTTTTCCAGTTCTTGTTTTTGGTGCTTGTGGTTTGATCCATCCTTCAGCGAAACCTCTTTCTACGATGCTTTTCTCAATGTTTTCGATAGAAACTGGATCTTTGATGATTCCTAATACACATGATTTCTCACATGGAGCAGGGCATAAGCGTCCTGTAAATTCTGGGAAGTTATTAGTAGATTGTAAAATCTCTAATGCACTTTGCCATTCTTCCTGATGCACCATGTCGTTGAAGTCAGGAATTAAATTTCCTAACGGACAACCACTGTGGCAAAAAGGAATTCCACAGTCCATACATCTTGATCCTTGTTCTTTTAATTTATCTTTTGGTACCGGAATAGTAAATTCGTTGTAGTTAGAAACACGTTCTGCTACTGCTAAATTACTTTCATCGGCTCTGTTATATTCTTTAAATCCGCCTATTTTACCCATGACTTTTTAAATTAAATTTCAATTTCTTTAAGTTCCAAATTCCAATTCTTCGACTTCGCTCAGGAAGACATTTTCATTGATATTGCCATTGGAATTTGGAATTTTATTTTTTGAAATTGATTTTTATCCCGCTATTAATTCTTCTATTTTTTTCTCTTCTGCAATTCTTTGTAATGCTTTTTTGTAATCAGTTGGCATTACTTTTACGAAGTGCTGTTGTTGGTTTTCCCAGTCTGCTAAAATTCTTTTTGCTAATGGACTGCTTGTGTACAATGAATGATTTTTGATCAGTTTTCTTAGTTTCGTAAGATCTTCTTCTTCCATTGGGTCGAATGCAACCATTTCCATGTTACAAACGGTAGAATCGAATTTCTTGTTCGGATCGTAAACATAAGCTACACCACCACTCATACCAGCTGCGAAGTTTCTTCCTGTTTTTCCTAAAACTACTACTGTACCACCGGTCATGTACTCGCATCCGTGATCTCCAATTCCTTCAACAACTGCTGTTGCTCCAGAATTTCTAACACAGAAACGCTCTCCGGCCATTCCATTAATATAAGCCTCTCCGGTAATAGCTCCGTAAAGGGCAACGTTCCCGATAATGATATTGTCTTCAGGTTTGAAAGTTGCAGTAGGAGGGACTTTTACAATTAATTTTCCTCCAGAAAGACCTTTTCCTAAATAATCATTACAGTTTCCGTGAATTTTAAATGACAATCCGTTTGTTGCGAATGCACCAAAACTTTGTCCAGCAGAACCTTCAAAATCAACTAAAATAGTGTCATCAGGTAATCCTTGTGCGCCGTAGATTTTTGAGATTTCGTTACTCAAAATCGCACCTACAGAACGGTCTGTATTTTTAATTTTAAAGGTTACTCTTGTTTTCTCTTTTCTATAAATAGACGGAATCGCTTCTTTGATGATGTCAAAATCCAATACGTTTTCAAGTTGGTGATCCTGAGTTGTTGTATTATGATTTGGCTCTGTTTTTGCTTTTTCCGGTTTGTATAGAATGGTTGACAAGTCTAAACCATTTGCTTTATAATGTTTGATGGCTTTGTTCACATTTAATTTTTGTGACTGACCTACCATTTCTTTTAAAGTTCTGAAACCTAACTGTGCCATGATTTCTCTTAACTCCTCAGCAATGAAATACATGAAGTTGATTACGTGCTCTGGAGTTCCTTTGAAATTTTTTCTCAATTCAGGATCCTGAGTTGCAATACCAACTGGGCAAGTATTTAAGTGACAAGCTCTCATCATGATACATCCAGAAGCAACAAGCGGTGCAGTTGCAAAACCGAATTCCTCTGCTCCTAATAAAGCTGCGATAGCCACGTCACGACCAGTTTTCAATTGTCCGTCACACTCTAAAACTACACGGCTTCTTAAGTCGTTTAAGATCAAAGTCTGTTGTGCTTCAGCTAAACCAAGTTCCCACGGAATACCTGTGTGCTGTAAAGATGTTAATGGTGCAGCTCCTGTTCCTCCGTCATAACCAGAAATCAAGATAACGTCAGCTTTTGCTTTGGCAACACCGGCAGCGATGGTTCCAACTCCAACTTCAGAAACTAATTTCACGTTGATACGAGCTTCACGGTTCGCGTTTTTCAAATCGTAAATTAACTGAGATAAATCCTCAATAGAGTAAATATCGTGGTGAGGAGGAGGTGAAATCAAACCTACATAAGGTGTAGAGTTTCTAGTTTCAGCAATCCAAGGCACCACTTTTTCTCCAGGTAACTGTCCGCCTTCACCAGGTTTCGCACCCTGAGCCATTTTAATCTGGATTTCTTTAGCGTTTGTCAAATAGTTGATCGAAACACCAAAACGTCCTGATGCAACTTGTTTGATAGCACTGTTTCTAGAATCTCCGTTAATTTCTTTCTGGAAACGTTTTGGATCTTCTCCGCCTTCTCCAGAGTTACTTTTTCCACCAATTCTGTTCATTGCAATCGCTAAATTCTCGTGTGCTTCTCTCGAAATAGATCCGTAAGACATTGCACCTGTTTTGAATTTCTTCACAATTTCTGTCCAAGGTTCTACTTCGTCAATAGAAATTGGATCTAAATTGTTGAATTCAAATAAACCTCTAATAGTCATTAAGTTTGAACTCTGCTCGTTAACAGCATTTGAGTATTCTTTATAACTTTCTGGGCTGTTTAAACGAACCGCTTGTTGTAATTTAGAAATCGTAGTTGGGTTAAACATGTGTTTTTCACCACCGCGTCTCCATCTGTAAATACCTCCAATTTCAAGAGAAAGCAAGTTTGCAATTTTTGAATTTGGGAAAGCTTTTTGGAAACGTTTTTTAACTTCTTTCTCCACTTCCATTAAACCAATTCCTTCAATTCTTGATGGAGTGTAAGGGAAGTATTTAGAGGTAAATGTTTTGTTTAATCCTAAAATCTCGAAAATTTGAGCAGCTCTGTACGAATGTAAAGTAGAGATACCAATTTTGTTCATGATTTTTACGATTCCTTTTGCAATCGCTTTGTTGTAATTTACAACTGCATAATCAGCTTTTACTTTTGTAATGAAACCTTTTTCAACTTGATCGTGAATGATTTCGTTTACCATGTAAGGATTGATTGCGCTTGCACCATATCCGAACAATAAAGCAAAATGATGAGGTTCTCTTGGTTCAGCAGATTCGATGATGATTCCGAATTTAGAACGAACTTGTAAAATGTTTAATGAGTGGTGAATGTAAGAACAAGCCAATAACATTGGAATTGGAGCTAATTCTTCGCTTACACCTCTATCAGATAAGATAATGATGTTGCATCCTTCTTCAACCGCTTTAAAAGTTGCCTGAACGCATTTTTCAAGCGCACGCTCTAAACCGTTTACTCCTTTTTCTATTTTATATAAAGTAGAAATAGTAGCCGATTTGAAATCTGCGTGATCGATATTTCTGATTTTATCCAAATCCTCATTAGAAATAACTGGATTTTGGATTTTTAACTTTTTACATTGTTTCGATTCAATTTCGAAAATATTGAAATCTCCACCAATTGCTAAACTGATGTCAGTAATGATTTCTTCACGAATACCATCCAACGGTGGGTTTGTAACCTGAGCAAATAATTGTTTGAAGTAATTGTACAACAACTGAGGCTGATCTGAAAGAACTGCCAAAGGAGTATCGTTACCCATAGAACTAATCGCTTCAGCTCCGTCGCTACCCATTGGGTTGATGATTGTTTTTAAATCTTCAATAGTATAACCAAACAAACGCTGTCTTGTTAAGAAATCTAATTTTTCAACAGGAGTAGGGTTGTTGGTGTATGGAACGCTAGCCAATGGCAATAAGTTTTCGTCAACCCATTGTTTGTATGGACGTTTTGTAACGATCGCTTTTTTAACTTCTTCGTCTTCGATGATACGGCCTTCATTCATATCAACCAAGAACATTTTTCCTGGCTCAAGACGACCGTGCTGAATTACATCTTCTGGATCGATGTCTAATACACCAATTTCAGATGACATAATTACGAATCCGCTTTTCGTTAATGTATAACGAGAAGGACGCAATCCGTTTCTGTCTAGTAAAGCACCAATTACGTTACCATCTGTAAACGGAATAGAAGCAGGACCATCCCAAGGCTCCATGATGCAAGCATTGTACTCATAGAAAGCTCTTTTTTCTGGAGACATTGTCTGGTGTTTTTCCCAAGCTTCAGGAACTACCATCATCATTGCTTCCGGAAGCGAACGGCCAGTCATTAATAAAAGTTCAATCACCATATCCATAGAAGCAGAATCTGATTTTCCTTCTAAGATAATTGGGAATAATTTTTTGATATCATCGCCAAAAACTTTGCTCTGCATAAGCTCTTCACGAGCACGCATACGGCTTACATTTCCACGAAGTGTATTGATCTCACCATTGTGACACATGTATCTAAACGGTTGAGCTAAGTCCCAAGATGGGAATGTATTTGTAGAGAAACGCTGGTGTACAAGTGCAAGACGAGTCACCAAGTCTGGATCTTTCAAATCTATATAATAACGGCTGATGTCTTCCGGCATCAATAGACCTTTATATATTATAGTAGTTGTCGATAGGCTAGTAAAATAAAACATGTGGCTTTCTGAGGTTTTAGATCCTCTTACGGCATGTTCAGCAATTTTTCTAGCTGCAAAAAGTTTTGCATTAAATTCTTGTTCAGTTAAATCCTGTCCGTTTTTAGAAACGAAAACTTGTTTAATTGTTGGTTCTTTTTCTGCGGCGATTTCACCTAGATTTTCAACTTCAACGGGTACATCTCTCCAACCTAAAACTTTTAAGTTTTGATCTTTGATAGTAGCTTCAAATGCATTAATACAAAAAGAAACCTGGTTTTTGCTTTTTGGTAAAAAAACCATTCCTACTGCATACTCACGCGCTTCTGGGATTTCAAAGTCACAAACTTTCTTAAAAAAATCATGAGGAATGTCGAATAAAATTCCGGCTCCGTCACCAGTTCTTCCATCAGAACTTACGGCACCACGATGTTCCAATTTAATTAAGATGTCTAATGCTTTGTGAATAATATCATTTGACTTAATACCATTCAAATTACAAATAAATCCTGCACCACAATTGTCGTGTTCAAATTCAGGCAGATAAAGCCCTTGTTCTTTAACTCTCATTCTTGATATTTTTTTTACAAAAATAAAGATTTCGTTAAACATAATGTATTGAAATAGTGCTTTTGCTTTCATTTTTGCTGTAATATTAGAAAAAGGGTTCTTAATTATTAATATTATTATAGAAGGCATCCCGAATTGCTAAAAATATAATTACTCTTAAAATATATTAGGAAAAATCGTCGGGAGGCCAATAAAACCAGTGAATTTTTTGTTAAATATCAAACGTTTTATGCGAATTGTGTTAACATTAACAAATTGTTCCGTTAACGATTTGTTTGCTTTCAAAAATTATCAACCCCTAATACCTATATATAACATTTATTTAATTGAAAAAGATTTTACTATTAAGTTGTATTTTGTTACTTTTGTCGCACTTTTATTCTGAAATAAATTCAGAACCAGACAAATTCTATATTATGAACATACACGAATATCAAGGAAAAGAAATTTTAGCGAGTTACGGAGTACGTGTGCAACGCGGAATCGTGGCTAATAATGCAGTTGAAGCTGTGGCTGCTGCAAAACAATTAACTGCCGAAACTGGAACAGGATGGCATGTAATTAAAGCACAAATTCACGCAGGTGGTCGTGGAAAAGGTGGTGGAGTTAAGCTGGCAAAAAACTTACAACAAGTTGAAGAGTTAGCAGAACAAATCATCGGAATGCAATTAATTACTCCTCAGACTCCGCCTGAAGGTAAAAAAGTTAACAAAGTATTAGTAGCTGAAGATGTTTACTATCCTGGAGAAAGCGAAACTTCTGAATTTTATGTTTCTGTTTTATTGAATAGAGGTACAGGACGCAACATGATCATGTATTCTACTGAAGGTGGAATGGATATCGAAGAAGTTGCTGAGCACACTCCACACTTAATCTTTACTGAAGAAATTGATCCTTCTGTAGGATTGCAAGGTTTCCAAGCGAGAAGAATTGCTTTCAATTTAGGTCTTTCTGGAAACGCTTTCAAAGAAATGGTTAAATTCATCGACGCACTTTACAATGCTTACATTGGTTCTGATGCTTCTATGTTTGAAATCAACCCAGTTCTTAAAACTTCAGACAACAAAATCTTAGCTGTTGACGCTAAAGTTAACATCGATGATAACGCTTTATACAGACAAGCTAAATATGCTGAAATGAGAGATATCCGTGAGGAGAATCCAATCGAAGTTGAAGCTAAAGAAGTTGGTCTTAACTATGTGGATCTTGACGGTACTGTAGGATGTATGGTAAACGGAGCTGGTCTTGCAATGGCAACTATGGATTTAATTAAATACGCTGGTTTTGAGCCTGCTAACTTCCTTGACGTAGGAGGAACTGCTGATGCAAAACGTGTTGAAACAGCTTTCAGAATTATCTTGAAAGATCCAAACGTAAAAGCTATTTTGATTAACATCTTCGGAGGAATCGTTCGTTGTGACCGTGTTGCTCAAGGTGTTGTTGACGCTTACAAAAACATGGGAGACGCTATCAATGTGCCAATTATCGTTCGTTTGCAAGGAACAAATGCTGAAATTGCAAAAGAATTAATTGACAACTCTGGTATGCCAATCTTATCTGCAGTTCAATTCCAAGAAGCTGCTGACCAAGTAAAAGCTGCTCTTTCTTAATTAAAATAAGAAATCAATTTATATAGAAAATCCCTCCAATTTTGGAGGGATTTTTTGGTTGTAATTATACCAAAAAATATTCTGGTTGAGGATGTTTTTAAGACAAAGTATATCGTAGAGACGCACTGCAGTGCGTCTACACAACGTATTTCTCATTATCGATTCACGAGACGTAGACGCACTGCAGTGCGTCTCTACAGTAAATTCTTCGTGTAAAAATCTAGCCACAGATTAAAAAGATTAGAATGATTTTAAAAATCTGTGCTAATCTTTTTAATCTGTGGCTAAAATATCTTTGCGGTTAAAAAATATTATTTCAAAACAGTCGCCAATTCTACAATTTCAAATTCTGGATCGTGTGCTAGAAATTCTCTTAGCATTGCAGCGTGTCCAGCTCCAAGTAAAACCATTATTTTTTTATCGGTGCTTTCGGTTAATTTTTGAACCAAAGAATACATGTACAAGTTTCTTTTATACCAATTTGAAACTAAAGAAGCTCCTGTAAAATCGTCTGGGTTTCCAGCTCGGTTTGCTACTTCTAAATACCATTGAATATTATCTTCATTAGCTGCTTTTTCATTATAATAAAGCATAAGATCGGTAAGAGAGCTTTTTGCCATTCTTTCATTGTTTTCTTTTTGAAACCTTTCTGTAGACTCAGTAGTTTTTTTCATTAAATCCTTCTGATTCGCTTTTTCCATTGACATCATTAAACTATCATAAGGAAAGCGCGTGCGATAGTCAATTCCATACATCTTTTTGTGATTCAGTTTTTTAGCAGTGCGTAATGCTAATTGAGCAATTTCATTTGAATCTTTATTGAGTATACTATCGGTGTTTTTGTTGTAATACTTATCTAATTCAGCTTGTTTGGCAAATTTCCATTCTACAAAAATTTTATCAGGACCAAATTTCTTGATTTTATCACTCATTATTTCGAGCTCTTTTTGGCTTTTCTCAGACATTACATTAAAAGTATTTATCTTGGCAATATCATGACCTGGGTTTGCATAATGAAAAGTTCCGATTAATAAAATTTGTTTTTTCTTAGGTTGCTGAGCAGAAGTGATGTTAACTGTAATAAGAGCTAGTAATAGAATAATTTTTTGCATGATGATTTTGTTTTTAAATTCATTGCAAATGTATAGACAGATTTAAAGCTTTATTTTCATTTTTGATGAATGCGGAATTTCAATTGACCAACTATCCAAATTTCGATTTCAAAATGTTCATATAAAGTTTTTGGCTGTTCATCATACAAAAAATGAGGTTTCATATAAAATACCGTTTTCGTTTAAAGTCATAATTGTATTTTTGATGTTATAACCAATTTCTATGAAGCTCAAAATTCCTTTTTACTACCATATTGTTCTTTTTCTCGGATTGTTTTTAACCTATTTTCTTTGGGATTACGGAATAAACAATAAAATAGCAATCGAGAAGCATACCAAACTTTATTTTTGGCTTACATCAACTTATATTCTTTCCGTCTTTATTGTTTACGTATTAAATTTCTATACTTTTTGTGATTGGTTTCTAAATAAAAAGAAAATACTTTTTTACTTTTTAAGCATGCCAATCTCCTTAGTGATTTTTGCAGGTGTTCGTTATGTAACTCAGGAAGTTATTGTTTTTCATATTACAGGAGTGCACAATTATGATGTTGGCGATTTAGAATGGGGATTTTACATTCTTGATAATTTATTTTTTGGGCTTCCGGCTGTTATTTTTAGTGCTTTAAGTTATTTGTTTTGGCAATTTCATACTACGCAACATCAAAATCAGGAGTTGCTTTTGGAGAATAAAAAAGCCGAATTTCAAATGCTGAAAGCGCAGGTAAGCCCGCACTTTTTGTTTAATACCTTGAATTCATTTTATAGTCAGTTAGTTTTGAAAGAAGACGAAATGGCTGATGATATTTTGGTGCTTTCAGATTTGCTTCGATATGTTATTGTAGAAACAGATAAAGATGAAGCCGTACTTTCAAAAGAAATTCAGTTTATTCAAAACTATATTCATTTACAGAAAAAACGTTTTGAAGATCAGCTGTTTTTAGATTTTTCTATTGAAGGAGAATATTCAAATGAAAAGATACTTTCTTCGGCTTTAATTCATTTTGTGGAGAATGTTTTTAAACATGGGAAACTGAATAATGAAAAAGAAAAAGCTTTTATTTTAATTAAAATAAAAGATGGGTTTCTGGAGATTTCAACTTTCAATTATAATGTGGACGGAGAGAATTATTCGTCAACCGGAATTGGTTATGAAAACCTGACGAAAAGACTCGAATACATGTATAAAGACCAATTTATTCTTGAAAAAACAGAAGAAAATAATACCTTTAAAACCTACTTGAAAATACCACTAAAAAACTAATTTATGGCTTTTAAATGCATTATTGTAGACGATGAACCGCCCGCAACACGAATACTTGAGAATTATATTGGAAAAGTAAATTTTCTTGAAAAAGCTGGAGTTTTTAATGATTCTCTAAAAGCGTTAGAATTTTTGAATACACAATCTGTTGATGTGATTTTTCTAGATATTCAAATGCCTCAATTGACAGGATTACAGCTTTCTAGAATCATTTCGAAAAATATAAAAGTCATTTTTACAACAGCATATCCTGATTTTGCTTTAGAAGGTTTTGAGTTGAATGCTGTAGACTATTTACTAAAACCGATTTCTCTTGAACGTTTCTATCAAGCGGTTTCAAAATTGAATTCAGAACCTAAAATAGAAATCTCAAATCAGAGTAATCTGCCAGATTTTCTTTTCGTTAAAACGGATGGGAAGAATAAATTTCAGAAAGTATTTTTGAAGGACATTTTATATATAGAAAGTCTTCAGAATTATGTTTGTATTCATACTTTAAAACAGCAGATTATCACACATTCATCTTTGAAAAATGTAATTGAATCTCTTCCAGAAAATGAGTTTATTCAGATTCATAAATCGTATGTCGTTTCTTTAAAACATATCGAATCAACAGATAATTTTTCGGTGTTTATAAATGAAAAAGAACTTCCGATTGGAGCAACGTTTAAAGATGCATTTTTTGATAAAATAGAAGAGAATAAGATATAGATTTTTAACCGCAAAGCACGCAAGGATTTTTAACTTAGGATTGAGAATACAAACGTAAAGTTCGCAAAGCTAAATCAACAGAATTCTACGGATTTTATTTCAATATAGCCTGCGGTTTCAACCGCGGGAACACAATATATGTCACACAATGAATCTCTGAAACATAGCCCGTGGTTTCAACCACGGGCTATGTTTCAGAGAAGAATTTGAAAATTACAATCTTTTTTTAAAAACAAAGTTCGCAAAGCTTCATGAATAAAACTTTGCGAACTTTGCGAAAATCTCTGTGTTCTTTGCGGTTAAATCCCTTCAATTACGATTTTTTCTTATTCCCGTTTTTGAAAACCACTTTTTCTACAACAACTGGTTTTCCATTTCCTTTTGGGAATGATTTCTTTTTAGGTTTTCCAGCTGATGATCCTGAGCTAGATGGTTTTTGATCACCTCTATACTTTTCTGAATCTTTTGGTGCAGCTTTAAATTCAGGTCTTTCTTTAGAAGTTTCTTTATTTGGAATTTCTGATTTATGTTTTGCTAAAACATCATTCGGATTTTTCGGATTTTCTTTAGTTCCTCTTAAATGAATTACTAATCCGTTTAAGAAATTACGTAAAACCTGATCGCCACATTCCATGTAATTTGGATGATCTTCTGCTCTAAAAAAAGCGCCCAATTCTGATTTTGAAATTCTAAAATCTACTAATTCTAAAATTTCAACTATTTGGTCATCACGGAGCATCAAAGCCACGCGAAGTTTTTTAAGTATATCGTTATTTGTCATAATTTTTGTTTCATGTTTAGAGTTTCAAGTTTTTGTAATTTTTACTTGAAATTAAAACTCATTATTTACCTTTTGCAAAGGTAGTTTTTTAAAATGATTAAAAACGAGAATTAAAATCATTTAAAACGTTTACAAGTTTATCTAAATCCTGTTTAAGATGATTTGCTGTAACTACAATTCGATTTAAAGGTTCTGCATCTTTTGTATATTTAAAACTAGCAATGATGATTTTTTCCTGTTTCAGTTTTTCTACTAATTCATTTGATAAAAGATAAATTAGAGGATAGTTTTTGTCAAATTTGACATAACCATTTTTAATTAAAATCGAATCAATATAATTTAGATTGTCTTTTAGTTTTTGATGCTGTATTTTATAAATTTCTTTGGCATCAGAAAGTGTCTGTACAAAAGCGGGATTCATTCCTGCCGCGCTGGTGAAAGTTTCCAATTCTTTGATTTGATTGATGAAATCAGAATCGGAAGCAATTACGCCACCAGTTAATCCAAAAGCTTTTCCTAAAGAAGAAACCATGATTTTTCTTTTCACCGGAAATTGAATTGAAGAATAAATTCCGCTGCCATTTTTGCCTGTAATTCCTAGCGAATGAGATTCATCAATTACTAAAGTAATTTCTTTGCTTTTTGAAATTTTCTCTAAAAATGATAAATCGGCAGGATTTGTTTCAAATGAAGGAACACCATCTGTAAGGATTGTTATTTTTTCAGATTTTGAATCTAACAAACGGTTATTTAAGTTTCCATCTAAGAATATTGGAAGGCTATTTTCGGTTTGGATAGCATTATGCGTATCATTCAAATGAAAAAAGCAATCGGTCTGCTTTTTCATTAAATCAATAATCAGTTTTCCGGCCAGCATTCCCGAAGAAACCGTAACAGCTTTTTCTGAGCCAATATGAGAAGCTAAAAAGCTTTCGCCTGCATCATAAGCCGATAATTGAATATTTGCCGTTCTCGAGCTTCCGTATGTAGTTCCCCAATTCAAAATATTTTGAACCACTAATTCCTGAAATGCTGCATTTGTGGGAAGTCCCAAATACGCAGTTCCACCAAAATACAAATACTGTTTTTGGTCAATTTCAATAACTCTATCTGGAAACTTTTCGACTTTCATTTTATAGCAATGTAACTCCGGTTCCGTCTAAATTAGAATAACTTATAACACCATCTTTTATAGTAACACCGGTTGCAATATCCTCTGCCAAAAGAAGCGCACCGTCCATATCTACATAATCCAATTGAGGAAGCAAATGTGCAATGGCAGAAATTCCAACAGTAGATTCGGTCATACAGCCCACCATTGTTCTTAAGCCGAGTTTTTTTGCTTCTTCGATCATTCGTTTTCCAGGAGTTAAACCGCCGCATTTTACCAATTTCACATTCACGCCATGAAAATGATTGTGGCATTTTGCTACATCTTCTTCAATAATACAGCTTTCGTCGGCAATTACAGGAAGAACAGAATGTTTAAAAACTTCTTTATGACCTTCCCAATTATCAGCTTTCATTGGCTGTTCTAAGAATTCTACACCTAGTTTTTTTAATTCAACAGCATTGTTGATAGTTTCTTCAACAGTCCATCCGCAGTTGGCATCAATTCTGAAAACAGCATTGGTGTGTTTACGAAGCTCTTTCACAATTTCGATATCTTCTTTGGTTCCTAGTTTAATTTTATAAATAGGCCATGGAAGTTCCTGCATTTTAGAAACCATTTTCTCTATAGAAGCAATTCCGATAGTGTAATCGGTCATTGGATTTCTTTCGGTGGTATAGTTCCATAATTCGTAAAGCTTTTTGCCTTTTTTACGAGCATACAAATCATTATAAGCTAGATCTAAGGCGCATAAAGCAAACATATCGTCTTTTAAGTGCGGATGAATTTTTGCCCAAAACACTTCTGGAGTTTCATTCTCAGTATCTTCGATAATACTCCTAATTTTTTTCAAATCCTGCATCATCATCGGAACTGTGATATTGTAATAAGGATTTGAAGTTGCTTCTCCAAAACCAGAAAAACCATCGCTTTGCAACTCGACAATTAACGAAGGCTGAAAATCAATAGACTCTCTCGAAATGGTAAAAGTGTGTTTTAGTTTGAGATTGTATTCTCTTAAGATAAGTTTCATGGTGTAATAAGCTTGTTTTTTGTTTTTTTAAATAGAATTCTAACTCTTTTTAATAGACATTTTTACTCCGATGCCTGTTTGTAAATCTGGTGCATTATCTAAATTTAAATCTTCTCGAAGATACACAAAATAAGAAAATCGCTTCGTAGAATAAGTACAAATTGCGCTCCATCCTTCTACATCTTCATATAAATGAGAAATTGTTTTCTGCCAATGCGTATTGATTCTTTGGCCGGTTAGGACAATATAATCCATGTCACTTTTCTTATTATATGAATTTTGAAAATTGTAATTGATGCCATAAGACATGTGATTGCTGTTTCTAAGTTTTACTTTGTAATTAATCAAACCTTCAAAACTGCATAAAAAATCCTGATTGCTGAGGTTTACGCCGTCTCCATATTCAAAAATATGCTGACGTAAAATTCCGGCGCTTAAACCAAAACTTAGAATGTTTTTATTTTTAATGATCATTTTTTTTAAGATAGAAGAAGAAATCCCAAAATCGGCAGCAGGATTATATTTTGAAGTGTTAATGCCTAATTGTGCTCCAAAATTTAGATAAATATGATGTTTTTCATTCATTTCTAATTTAGGATAAAAGGTGTAATTTATATCAACTCCAGGAATTGTAAAATTATTGTTATCCATTTTTAGAATTTTTCCATTTTCATCTTTGTATGATATTCCCGCTTTATTTATGCCATAATAATATCTTGAAAACGGGTCTTTTCCACCGGCAATATTGCGATGAAACCATTCAATCGATTCATCAGAAGTAAAAACGGAAAAAGGATATTTGCCTCGATCAAGCGAGTTGGCGCGGAGGCTGAAATTAAGTTCATGATTAACCGTTAGCGGTAATGTAAAATTAAATCGATAAGATCTAATAACACCATCGGCCTCAAATTCTTTGATTTTAGACGGCACTTTGCTTAAATCGAATGAATATTCGCGAGTATGCCACGGCTGATTTTTGGAATTTTCACGATCAACAGGATCTGTTAATTCATATGATTTTACATAAGGCAATACTACATTTCCGCTCGAAACTTCAAATGAAAACGAGTATTTTTCGGTATTTCGAACATTGAAATTATGATTTAATCTCGAAATGTAAATCCCAAAAGGATGTGTTGAAAGTGTATTAGGTTTTATAATATCAGATGAATTTTCTAATTCTTCATTCCAAAAATCATTTTTATTAGATTGTGCTGTTGAAAAGCAATTGACAAGTAAAAAGAGAAAAAAGAGTAAATGATATTTCATTTCAGATTTTAAAAATTTTGATAAATCTAATAAATTTTAAAACGATTAGATTGGTTAATTTTTAAAAAAATGAATAGTTTTTAACTTTTTTTAAATAAGCTTTTTAAGGTAATTGTTCCTGAAGTTTTTTAATTTCATCACGAAGTTTAGCGGCTTGCAAGAAATCCAATTCTTTAGCGGCTTTTTCCATCGTTTTACGTTTTTCACGAATCATTTTCTCTAATTCCGTTTTAGATAAATAAGCCGTTTCTGGTTCAGCAGCAACAGGAATAGGATGACCTAATTCGTATTCAACCAATGGATTTTTGGTGAATGCGCTTTCGATTTTTTTGTTTAATGCCTGAGGAGTTATATTGTTTTCTACGTTGAAATTAATCTGTTTGGTTCTTCTATAATTGGTTTCGTCAATTGTCCGCTGCATGCTTGCCGTAATTTTATCTGCATACATAATTGCTTTACCGTTTAAGTTTCTTGCAGCACGGCCAATAGTTTGTGTCAAAGATCTATGATTACGCAAGAAGCCTTCTTTGTCGGCATCTAAAATGGCAACAAGTGAAACCTCTGGCAAATCCAGACCTTCACGAAGCAAGTTTACTCCAATAAGAACATCAAAAATACCTTTTCGTAAATCCTGCATAATTTCGATACGCTCTAAAGTATCTACTTCAGAATGGATATAGCGGCATCGAATATTTACTTTGGTTAAATATTTTGCCAATTCTTCGGCCATTCTTTTGGTCAAAGTGGTTACCAAAACTCTTTCGTCCAATTCACATCGAACCTGAATTTCTTCAATCAAATCATCAATCTGATTTAAACTCGGACGAACTTCAATTTCTGGGTCTAATAATCCGGTTGGACGAATAATCTGCTCAACATAAATACCATCAGATTTTTGTAATTCGTAATCCGCAGGAGTTGCAGAAACGTAAATTACCTGATTTTGCAAAGCTTCAAATTCTTCAAATTTCAACGGACGGTTGTCCATTGCGGCAGGCAAACGGAAACCATATTCCACAAGGTTTTCTTTACGGCTTCGATCGCCTCCATACATGGCATGAACCTGCGAAACGGTTACGTGACTTTCGTCTACGACCATTAAATAATCGCTTGGAAAATAATCTAATAAGCAGAAAGGTCTGGTTCCTGCTTCACGTCCGTCAAGATATCTTGAGTAATTTTCAATTCCAGAACAATAGCCCAATTCGCGAATCATTTCTAAATCAAAATTGGTTCTTTCTTCCAAACGTTTGGCTTCCAGATGTTTTCCTATTTCTTTAAAATAATCAACCTGCTTCACCAAATCTTGTTGAATCTGCCAAATCGCGCCTTGTAAAACTTCTGGAGAAGTCACAAACATATTGGCAGGGTAAATCGTTAATCGCTGAAATTTCTCTATGACCTGAGAAGTTTTAGCATCAAATGATTCGATTTCTTCTATTTCATCTCCAAAAAAATGAATTCGATACGCATCATCGGCATAGCTTGGATAAACTTCAACTGTATCTCCTTTAATTCTAAAAGTTCCTGGGTTAAAATCTGCCTCAGTTCTGGCGTATAAACTTTGAACCAAACTGTGTAATAGTTTAGTTCTCGAAATGACCTGATCTCGTTTAATTTCAATTACGTTCTTCTGAAATTCGACAGGATTTCCGATACCATAAAGACAAGAAACCGAAGCTACAACCAAAACGTCTCGTCTTCCTGAAAGCAGGGAAGAAGTAGTGCTCAAACGCATTTTTTCTAATTCTTCATTGATAGATAAATCTTTCTCAATGAAAACTCCTGTTACAGGCATAAAAGCTTCTGGCTGGTAATAGTCGTAATAGGAAACGAAATATTCGACGGCATTATTTGGAAAAAATTGCTTGAACTCAGAGTACAATTGAGCGGCCAAAGTTTTATTGTGCGCCAGAACTAAAGTTGGTCTTTGCACTTCCTGAATTACATTGGCAACGGTAAATGTTTTTCCCGAGCCTGTAACTCCCAATAAAGTTTGATATTTATCTCCGTCGACTACACCTTGCGCTAATTTTTGTATGGCTTGCGGCTGATCTCCTTTTGGACTATATTCTGAGGAAACTTGAAATTTCATTTGCGTATACTGAAAATTTGGTTTTGTAAAGATACGAAGTTTGTATAAGTAAGTAGTTTAAAGTCTGTTCCGAATTGTACTAATTTGCATTAATTTTTTATTTCTGAACCAATGTAAATGCAAAGCACATTTGTAAAATGTTTGGCAAAAAAACTCTTAATCTAAAAAATTAATTACTGCATCATTTACAATCTTTGGCTGATCGATAGTTAGAAAATGACCTGCGTCTTTGATGATTTTTGTTTCGCTTTTTGATAAATGTTTCTGTGCTCGTTCTAAACTTTCTTCGGAATTAATAATGTCTTTATCGCCAATTAAAACTAAAACAGGATTTTGAATAGATTCTAATTCTTTATCTGAAAAAGGCATCATTTTTAACATGCTGGAATTGGATTTTGCATATTTATTGGCCAAATAGAATTGCCTTTTGTAAATACGGCTTATGTTTTCTGGATGAGTTGAAAAAGTATTTAATGTTTTACTGAATTTTTTTTCGCTTGGAAAAAGTTTCAGCATTAATGCCGAAGTCGTTTTTCTAGGTTTATCAAGAAATTTGAAAGTCTGTGCTGGGCTCAACAAAACAATTTTATCAATTGAATTTGGTTTTTGAATGGCTAATAATGTCGCAATCCATCCACCGCGTGAAGCCCCAATTATATCAAATTTTTTTAATTTATAGTAAGCAAAAACTTCATTGTAAAAAGCAACAATATCATCTGATGAAAGTGGTTTTGCGGTTAAGTTAGACTTGTTGGGTTCCATTATAAAATCGATAGCGTAAATGCGGTGATTTTTAGCGAAAGCTTGAATATTAGGGTACCACATGGTAGAGCTGGCGTCCATTCCGTGAAGTAAAACCAGATCTTTTCCGTTTTTTGGTCCAGCCATTACAACATGTGCGGTTCCAAAACTAGTTTTTACATCTTCTTCGGTATACGGAATGTTCCAAAGTTTCAGAGCTTTATCATAAGCAGTTTGATAATTTACTTCTTCACTTTTGGTTTTAAAAACGTAATCTTCAAATTTTGCTTTTTTTGAAGCGCAACTTATCACTAAAAAAAGTACAATAGCTAAGCGGGAATATATTTTTAACATCGTAATAAAATTCAATTTTCAGCTTAAAGTTACGGGTAGAGTGGGCGAAAAGTGTATCAGAATTTTATTTTAAAGTATCATAATTTTAAGATTTGTCGTTTTTGGAAGTCAGATAATAAATCTGAACAAATGCTAATATGGCATTCGGAATAATTACTGGCCAAAGCCATTGATTGAAATCGCTGTAATCGTTTAAGAAGATGCCATAAATTACAAAACAGATGCAGCCAAACATATTAATAAAACGGATTGCTCTGAGGTTTTTCAGCAAAAATCCTCCGACAATAAAAACAGATGCGAGATAACCAATGTATTCAGCCATGATCTTGATTTTAAATAATTTACAATAAATGTAGCAAAAGTAAACTGTAAAATCAAGATTTTGGTATTGGAAATCAGTAGAATATGTTTTTTAGAGGATGAATGAGACTAGAGATTTTAGCAATGTCTGCTAAATTATTTCTTCTTCAATTGTTCAATTTTATCTTTGATTTCAGAATGTGAATAAGACTTTCCTTCTTTTATATCTTTTTCGGCAGAATTTAAATCTTTATTATAATTATTTGAGTTTTTTAAAGTCCAAGATTTTTGTTCAGAACTATTAAAAAAACTCCAAGCCACAATTCTGCTGTTTTTTTGTCCTTGAGACATTTCGATTGTTTTAACCGAAAAGGCATTTACTTTTTTCAAAGTTTTATAAATCGATGGAAGATTTTCTTTTTTGGAAACCAAAGTTGTGAACCATAAAACCTGAGAAGGATATTTGGCACTTTCGTAAATCATTTGTGTGATGAATCCGATTTCGCCGCCGTTACACCATAATTCTGCATTTTGTCCGCCAAAGTTTAAAACTGGATTTGCATTTCTTTTTTCCTTCGGATTTAAATTCGAAACTTTTCTAGAAGTGCTTTTATTCGCTTCTTCGGCAGAGGCATGAAAGGGCGGATTACACATCGTGAATGCAAAACGATCTTCTGGCGTGATAATGTTTTTAAAGATAAATCGTGGTTCTGTTTGCTGTTGTAAACTAATTGAATCGATTAATTCTGGATTGGCTTCAATAATTTTAGCGCAATTTTCAATTGATTTTTTGTCAATATCTGTTCCTACGAAACTCCAATTGTATATTGAATTTCCTAATATCGGATAGATCAAATTTGAGCCTGTTCCGATATCTAATCCTAAAACATGCGAGGTTTCTGGAATTTGATTATTGTTGCTTTCGGCTAATAAATCGGCGATATAATGAATGTAATCTGCACGTCCAGGAATTGGCGGGCAAAGATAGTTTTTAGGAATATCCCAGTTTTGAATATTGTAATAGGTTTGTAATAAAGCTTTGTTTAAAGTTTTTACAGCAAGCGGATTACTAAAATCAATGGTTTCGATTCCGTGTTTATTGATGGAAACAAAAGCTTTTAATTCTGGACAATCTGATATCAGTTTTTCGAAATCATATCGGTCTCGATGAAGATTTCTTGGGTGTAAATTGCTTTTTTCGGAATTGTCGTTTGCTTTCATTTTCATTGATTTCAAGTGCAAAGATAGGTATTCCTTTTTTGAGGATAGGCTCCAGAGGAGCGTAATATTTATAGCTAGTTTAATTTATTATTAAGGTAAAAGCTCCAGCGGAGCGACATAAACACATGTCGCTCCGCTGGAGCTTTAATTAGATCAAAACATTTTAATCTATAAATATTTCGTCCCGCTGGGACTTTTTACTTTTTAATGCTTCTAATCAAAACATTCCATTAAAAGCAAATCGCCTTCACGATGTGTAATGGTTACGATTCCGTCTTTTTCGACAGAATTACTGCTTCCGGTTCTGTAGCCCATTGTGAGCGTATCGTTGTTTAATTCGTACTTTAAATTGACTGAAGAAATTCCGTTTACAACACCAATCGGAATTAACGAAATTGGTGTTTTTGCTGTATACCATTTTTCAAATTTTGTTGGCAGCAGGAATATTTTGGAATGGTCGTCGAGGATTACAATTTTAAGTAAATCTCTATAGCGAACAATTTGTGTAAGGTTTGTAATGGTATGATCGGCACGTTTTCCAGTTGCCCAAACGACATTTGCGGCAGGAATTTTTCTTTCGATAAGATAATCAAAAGCTTTTTCTAAATCGGTTTTGTCTTGATCTGGGGTATGAACGATTTCGATTGGAAATTGTGAAGTTTTATAGATTTCAGGATCAAATCCGCGGTCAAAATCACCCAATAAAACGTCGACTTTTATGCCTAATTCAATCACTCTTTCAATAGCCGAATCTAGAACGACAACTAACGGAGACCATTCTAGCAATTGCCCTAATAATTCAGGATCGCAGGCAGCGCCATTTGCAATGATTAAAGCAGGTTCCTGATCGTCTCGGACTATATGATGTGATGACATGTATGTTTTTTTGAATGTGTTGCAAAGGTAATGTTTACAATCTAGAATCAGAAATCTAGTAGTCTTCTGTGATAATTTATCTGTCCTAAATGATAAGCTAAATGAGTTGAAAGATGAATTAAGAAAAATCCGGTCGACATTTCTTTTTCGAAAACAATTTGTGGGTAAGTCGCTTCTAAATCGGCTTCTGTCAGATTATCGAGAGCGTTGTTTACAACTGAAATTGTGTCTTCAATTTTCTGAATTAATTCTGATTTTGGAATATCTTTTAAAGAAAACTCTAAAGGACGATTTCGCACATAGCCAGTTTTGCCTATTTCTGCACCAATATAAGTGTTTAGATTTCCAATTAAATGAAGACAAAGATTTCCTGCTGAATTGGAGATGTTTTTGTCAATTGCCCAAATTTGTTTTTCGAATTCGTACGATTCTATTTCAAATTTTAGCTTGTCTAAATCTCTATTGAAAAGTGTTTTTAAAGTTTGTATTGGCATTGTTTTATTTGAATTAACGGTAAATGAAGAAAAGGCAAATCAACGTTAGTATTGTTCCCGTAAGTGATGTTAGAAATACAAATGTATTATCTCTTGTTTGTTTAGTTATGATTTTAATAGTTCGATAACAAATGAAATATACAGCTATAATAGGATAATATATAAATTTTTCTAAAAGGTTAATAATCAAAATATAGAAAATTAAACTGACTATAATTCCTAAAGCCATTCCTGCTAAACTTCCGTAAATTGTTTTTTGATTAATTTCTCTATCTTTTAGAATTGCTTGATGTTCATTAAATTTAGAGATGACTAAATTATTTAACTCAATGGAATTTAGTACGTCTGATTTAATAAATTGTTTTATGAAGTTCAAATTAGAATAATCATTACTCAAATCATACACTTCCTTTGTTATTCTTTGTATTTCTTCTTTATTAATTTTATTGGATTCCAGAGTAGATAGAAACAGGTTAATACCTCCTCTGTTATTTATTTCCAAAAGTATTTCCTTGCTAGCTTTTCCTGAGTAATCAACCATAGTAATATAAGCTTCCTCAAGATCTTTGTCTGAGTAATTTTTATAATTCATATAAATAACAAATTTCACTCAATTAATTTCTGTTTGTTATCGGAATCCAGATTTCTTCTTCAGAAGTTGGATCATCTTTTTTATACCTTTCGTTCATTACTGCAAAATGAGGCCTGTCATCAACCGTGTAATCAGACTTGGGAAGCCATTCTGCAAAAATATGATGATAGGTTTTGTGGGCTTCTGTTGCTGGTCCTAAATGAAGAAAAACGGCATATAAACCAGTTGGAATAATTAGTGTTTCCATTCCTTCTGGGATAGTTGAATAATCTGAAACTTCTACTGCTGCCCATTTCTGAAAAATATCATTCGGATCAAAATTGTCAAAATGATCTTTTTCATATACTTCTAAAGAATATAAATTAGGACTTATTACATTTTGTATTTCTTTTCTATTTGGCATAAAACCACTCCATAATTGAAAAGTTTTATTTTCTATAAAAGACATTTCAATAAAATGTCCGACTAGTTTTTTTTCGGTTAAGGTTTTGATTAGCGGTCGCATAATTATTGAATTTTATATTTTTTTGTACTGGTTTCACTTAATGAGAAATAACCTAACGGGTAATTATCTTTATTGGTTACATTGACCATATTTCCTTTTACAGTGGCAGGAGGAGATTGAAACGGTCCGCCAAAATTGCTTCCAGCAATACTGACTAAAATGCTCATATAATTATAATATTGTTTTGAGATTCCGTAGTGCGTTATTTCGATTTCACTTCCAATTTGCAAATCTTCATCATCAGAAAGGCTGAAAAATTCATTTCCATTAAAAAATTTATCCTCATCTACATAATAGATTGACTTGACTTTATTAGGGTATAAATATTTGTAGAGATAAAAATTATCTGCATCGGCAGGATCGTTATAAAATGCTTTTATTTCGATATCTTGCCCTGTAAAACCACCTTCGTTATTTTGATCTATTCGGGTAATGGGCGCTATTGATTTTAAAATTTCCGTTCCGATGTATCTATTTCCTCTGCTAATTACGGTTAGTGTATATTGTTCGTCAATAGCGGGTGTAAAATTAGAGCATACGTATTGTCCTGTCTTTTTAATTTCGATAAAATTAAATCTTTCTTTCTTACTGTTTTCTATATAAACAATTGCATTAGAAACAGTTGGAATTACGTTTTCAAAATAACCAGCCGTTGTAGTTAGTCTTATTGTCTGTTCGTTTCCTGCTGTTCCCTTTTCCCAATTAATGGCAGCCTCAATTACTAATTTTGGAGCGGCTGTATCTAAATCGACATCAACAACCTCTTCGCAACTTGTGAAGAATGAAGATGTGAAAAGCACAATTAAAAAAACTAATTTTTTCATATTTATAATTTTAGTTTTTGTATTGATTTTTTAGAATTTGAAATTATAACTAACCGCTGGAACAATTCCAAAAATAGATGTTTTAATAGCTTCATTTACACCTGTATCAACATTTTGGCGAAAGTTAATCGAGGCGGCATTCATACGATTGTAAACGTTGTATATACTGAAAACCCATTCTCCCTTCCAATTTCTATCTTTATTTTTTGTTGGAGTCAAAGTTGCAGAAATATCCAAATGATGATAAGCAGGAAGTCTATTTTCATTTCGCAAACCGTAGCTTGGCACCGTAATTCCTAAATATTCGTATTGGCCATTCGGATAAGTAACTGGCTGTCCTGACTGCAAAGCAAAGTTAGCACCAAAAGACCATTTTTCGTTTAAGTTGTAAGCCGATGTAATAGCAAGATTATGCGTTTTGTCGTAAGCAGAAGCATACCATTGGCCATTATTAATTCCTGTTTCTTCGGGAGTTCTTCCAGGAGTCTGCTGTTCTGACTTGGAAATTGTGTACGAAATCCATCCGTTAAATTTCCCTTTGTTTTTCTTTATCATCAGTTCTAAACCATACGAGCGCATGTGACCGTTTAAAATGACTTGTTCAATGGCATTATTGGCTATTAGATCGGCTCCGTCTATATAATCTAACCTATTTTGTATTTTCTTGTAATAAGTTTCGACTTCTAGTGAATAAGCTCCGTTATAAATATTTCTAAAATATCCAATTGCTCCCTGATCTGCAAGTTGAGGTTTGATGTAATTATCACTCGGCATCCAGACATCTAGCGGGGTAGGAGACGAAGTATTGGAAATTAATTGAAGATACTGTGCCATTCTGTTATAGCTCGCTTTTATGGCTTGATCGTCATTTAATTGATAAGAAATCGAAAAACGCGGTTCGAGATTGCCATAACTCTGGATGACTTTGTTTTTGCCAAAATACTGCGTTGAAGTTGGTGTTCCTTTTTCGTAAATCTGCATATTGCTATTGAAGACAACTGCTTGATTATTATTGTAATAATTAATAGTGGAAGCGCCTAATCTATAAAATAAGCTATAACGTAAGCCGTATGCAACAGTAATTTTTTTAGAAAGCTGACTTTCTGCATCTATGTAAACAGAAGGTTCAAAAGCGTATTTTTTATCCAATTGATCCGGATTGATTCCAGAATCTTCGCCGCTTGGTTTAATTGTTCCTGGATTAAATTGATAATAGATTCCGTTTACGCCGTAATTCAGTTTTAGTTTATTTGAAAGATAATGTTTGAAATCGTATTTGATATTGTAGTTTTTAATGCCAGAATCCCAGTTGAATCCCACAAAATCAAGGTCTAAACCGTAATAATAATCGCTGTAAATTAAAGAAAGATTGGAGAATAATTTGTCGGAATACAAATGGTTCCATCTGAAATTTAAAGTAGAATTTCCGTAAGTATTAGTGAAGCTTTTATTTAATCTGAAAACATCGCGCCCAAAATAACCTGATAAGTAAAGGCTGTTATTGTCGTTAAGTTTATAGCTTAATTTGGTGTTTAAGTCGTAAAAATAGGCTGAATTATTTTTATTGTCTTCAGAGAGTTTTAAAAAAAGGTGCGCATAAGAAGCTCTTCCTCCAATTAAAAATGAACCTTTGTCTTTTGCAATCGGACCTTCAGCAAGAAGACGGCTCGATATTAAGCCAATTCCGCCATTCATATGGAAATCTTTGCTGCTTCCGTCTTTTTGATAGATTTCTAAAACCGAAGATGCTCTGCCGCCATAACGCGCAGGAATTCCTCCTTTGTACAATTTTAGATCTTTAATGGCGTCGGGATTAAATACGGAAAAGAATCCAAAAACGTGGGAAGAATTAAAAATCGTTGCTTCGTCCAAAAGGATCAAATTCTGATCGGCACCGCCTCCGCGAACGTTAAATCCAGAAGCGCCTTCGCCTGCATTGGTGACCCCTGGAAGCAGTAAAATCGATTTTATAACATCGACTTCTCCTAAAACCACGGGCATTTTTTTTATGGTTGAAATAGAGAGCTTGTTAACGCTCATTTCTGGCGATTTAATGTTTGTCTTGCCTTTATTTTCTGTAATAATGACTTCTTGAAGTTCTTCGCCACCTTCTTTGATTGCGAAGTTACTTTTTGTATTCTGATTTAAAATTATGGTTTTTTGAATGGCTTGATAACCAGTGTAACTGATTTCAATTTCGTATTTTCCTTTAGGGGCAGAAAGCGAGTAAAATCCGTATTCGTTTGTTGTAGTTCCAATTTTTAGCGAAGGAATATAGATGGAAACTCCAATTAGAGTTTCGTTATTTCGGCTGTCAGTAATAGTTCCGCTAAGAGTGAATTTTTCTTGCGCAAATGAGGTAAAAATCGTTAAAATAAAAAGAAAAAATGCGCAGGTATTTTTTGTAATCATTATATTGATTTTGATTTACATAGTTAACAAATTCTTACTACATATTCTTACGGAACTTTTGTTAAACATAAGTTAAGATAAAAAAAGGACAACCTTGTGAGTTGTCCTTTTTGTTTATTTAGAAATACAAAATTGTATTCTGAATTATTTGATTTTAGCAACAATAGCATTGAATGTTTCGCTTGGACGCATTGCTTTGCTTACTAATTCTGGTGTTGGCTGGTAGTAACCTCCAATGTTTTGAGCTTTACCTTGAGCACCGATTAATTCTGCATCGATTTTAGCTTCGTTAGCTTCAAATTCGGCAGCAATTGGAGTAAAGATAGCTTTTAATTCAGCATCTTTAGTTTGAGCAGCCAAAGCTTGAGCCCAGTAGAATGCTAAATAGAAGTGAGATCCGCGGTTATCAATCTGCCCTACTTTACGAGCAGGAGATTTATCGTTAGCTAAGAATTTATCGTTTGCTTGGTCTAATGTTTCAGATAAAACAATTGCTTTAGAGTTGTCTAAAGTTTGTCCTAAATGCTCTAATGAAGCACCAAGAGCTAAGAACTCTCCTAATGAATCCCAACGTAAATATCCTTCTTCTGTAAATTGCTCAACGTGTTTAGGAGCAGAACCTCCGGCACCAGTTTCGAACAATCCACCACCGTTCATTAAAGGAACGATAGAAAGCATTTTTGCAGAAGTTCCTAATTCTAAAATTGGGAATAAATCTGTTAAGTAGTCACGTAAAACGTTTCCAGTTACAGAAATAGTATCTAAACCTTTAATGATTCTGTCTAAAGTGAATTCTGTAGCAGCAACTGGGTTTAAAATACGGATATCTAAGTTTGTAGTATCGTAGTCTTTAAGGTATTTTTGAACTTTTACGATCAATTCTCTGTCGTGTGCTCTGTTTTCGTCTAACCAGAAAACAGCAGGAGTGCTAGATAAACGAGCTCTGTTTACAGCCAATTTAACCCAGTCCTGAATAGGAGCGTCTTTTGCCTGACACATTCTGAAAATATCATTAGCTTCAACGTTTTGCTCCATTAAAACATTTCCATTTGCATCAACCACACGTACAACACCGTCACCTTTAATTTGGAACGTTTTGTCGTGAGATCCGTATTCTTCCGCTTTTTGAGCCATTAATCCAACGTTAGGAACACTTCCCATTGTTTTCGGGTCAAAAGCACCGTGTTTTTTACAGAAATCGATTGTTGCAGTATAAACTCCAGCATAAGAACGGTCTGGAATAACAGCAAATGTATCTTGCGCTTTTCCTTCTTTGTTCCACATTTGTCCAGAAGTACGAATCATTGCTGGCATAGAAGCATCAACAATTACGTCAGATGGAACATGTAAGTTTGTAATTCCTTTATCAGAATTAACCATTGCTAGAGCTGGACCGTTTGCGATTGCTTGATCGATAGCAGCTTCAACTTCTGCTTGCTCAGGTCTTCCAGCGATTTTAGCGTAGATATCACCTAAACCGTTTCTTGTGTCAACGTTTAATTCAGCAAATAAAGAAGCGTATTTTTTGAAAACATCTGCAAAATATACTTCAACGATAGCGCCAAAGATAATTGGATCAGAAACTTTCATCATTGTAGCTTTTAAGTGTACAGAAAGTAAAACTCCTGCAGCTTTCGCCTCAGCGATAACATCAGCAGCAAAAGCTTTTAATTTGCTTACGCTTAAAACAGAACTGTCAATAATTTCTCCAGCTTTTAATGGAGTACTTGCTTTAAGAACAGTTGTAGTTCCGTCTTTAGCAACAAATTCGATTTTTACATCGTTTGCTTCATTTACAGTAACAGATTTTTCACTTCCGTAAAAATCACCGCCTGACATAGAAGCCACTTTAGTTTTTGAGTCAGCTGACCAAGCACCCATTGAGTGTGGATTTGCTTTAGCAAAGTTTTTAACTGCTCTTGGAGCTCTACGGTCAGAGTTTCCTTCACGTAAAACTGGGTTTACAGCAGAACCTAATACTTTTGCATATTTTGCTTTAATTTCCTTTTCAGCATCGTTTTGTGGATCTTCTGGGAAATTTGGTACGTTGTATCCGTGCGATTGTAATTCAGCAATAGCCGCTTTTAATTGTGGTACAGATGCTGAAATGTTTGGTAATTTGATAATGTTTGCTTCTGGCTGAGTTGCTAATTGGCCTAATTCTGCCAATGCATCTCCAGTTTTCTGAGCATCTGTCAAAGAATCTGGGAAGTTTGATAAAATTCTTCCTGCCAGCGAAATATCTCTGGTTTCGATTTCAATTCCAGCTGTTGCTGTAAAAGCTTGAACAATTGGTAACAAAGAGTACGTTGCCAATAGAGGCGCCTCATCAGTTAAGGTGTAAAAAATTTTTGATTTTGTCATTTTCTTTTTTTTTTATAATCGTATCGTCAGGAGTTAACGATGTAAAAGATATATTCGGCTCAAAATGAGCGGAGCAAATATAATAAAATCACAACGAAAACGGTTGAGTTTTGAAGAGAAAAGATGAAATTAACAGATTGTTATTTCGAGCTCGTTAAATTGCTAAATCGATGATTTTGGTATTAAAAAATTACAGTTTTGTTAGTGATGAAAATAGAACATAAAAAAAACTCGTTTCAAGCAGTATGAAACGAGTTTTTTATAACATTTTGATAAATGATTATCTTCTTTTATCTTTAATCTTAGCTTTTTTACCAGTAAGTTGTCTGAAGTAGAAAATTCTAGCTCTACGTACAGCACCTTTCTTGTTAACTTCGATTTTTTGTAAAGCTGGTAAGTTTACTGGGAAGATACGCTCAACACCAACAGATCCAGACATTTTACGGATAGTAAAAGTTTCTGTAACTCCAGAACCTCTTCTTTGAATCACAACTCCTTTAAAGAACTGAGTTCTTGTTTTTTCACCCTCTTTAATTTCGTAGAAAACAGTGATTGTGTCTCCAGCTCCGAAATCTGGGAAATCTTTTTTAGCAACGAATTCGTCTTGAACGAATTTTAATAAATCTGCCATGATAATTTAAATTATGGTTTTTATATTAGAGCAACATTCACGGATCTCGCCAGAGGTTGGTCAAATTCGGGTGCAAAGATAGTTTGAAAAAAATAAAATTCCAAGAAATAAAATTCCAAATTCTAATTTTTTAATTGATTGATTATTTGAGGTTTGGAATTTGGAATTTAGAATTTTTGAAATTTATTTTTTTACTTCGGCTGTTGCTGTGTAACACAATGAATCATTCCTCCGTTTGCATATAAATTTCGAACATCAATACCAATTACTTTTCGAGTAGGATACAAACTTTGAATTAGCTGATTGGCTACAATATCATTTGGATCATTATAATTTGGAACGAGAACAACTGTGTTTCCAATATAAAAGTTTACATAAGAACCTTTGTACCCTAAGTTTTTACCATAAGTTGTGACAACATTATTTTTAGACAATGGCAATTTTAAGAAAGTATAATTTTTACCGTTTTTGTCTTTTGAATGGTATAAGGTACTGATGTCATTTTGTGGAACTTCCCAGTATAATAAATCATTTTCATTCATGGTTACAATGGTGTTTTTATTGCCAAAACGAGCAAATCCATCAATATGCATATCGGTAATTTCCCTTCCTGCTTTGCCGTCTAGCCAAATAAAATGAGTTGTTCCAAGATATTTTTTAAAATTCGCTTCGGCTTGTTGCTGTGTCATTGAAGGATTTCGATTTGAATTTAGTATTGAACTTTTAGTTGCCATTAAAGTGCCATTTCCGTCTATTTCTACAGCTCCACCTTCATTAATCATTGTTTTGTTTAAATCTAAAACTGCGATTTTTTGATCTGTGGCAATTTGCGAAGGAATCATGTCGCAATTCTGGAAAGCTGCTTTTTTACCCCAGCCATTAAATCCCCAATCTTGAATTACTAACTGATTGTTTTTGTCTTTTACATAAATAGGTCCATTATCTCTTACCCAAACATCATCGGTTTTGTAAATTTTAAATTCGATAGAAGATAATGAAACTCCTGATTCTTGCAATAAAGCCTCAATTCGGTTTTTCTCAACAAGGTCGTAGGCGATAATAAAAACTTTTTCGCCTGTTATTAAAGATTTAGTCATGGCGATCCAAGTAGCATCTAAATCATTTCTATAATCAATTCCGTACTGATATTGATGTGGCCATTGCAACCAAGTTCCTTCATGTGGAGCCGATTCTTCTGGCATGGTGTACATAACTTCGGTGTCTTCTATTTTATCTGTAATTGTATCTATTTCATCTCCTTGACAAGAAGAAATTAAAGGAATTAAGAATAATGTTAAAAAAAGCTTTTCCATCTTAGTTGATTTAATTTTTAATGTTAGTGCCATTTTTATCGATAATTTGACAGGACAAAAGTATTTCTAAATAGTAATTACCCAGTTGTCCAAAATGGACAAATTAAGCAAGAGGAATATAAATAGCTGTAAGATAATCGGCTGGCGTTTTGCAATTTGAATCGTTTTTGATATACTGCTCAATAACTGGTAAATGAGATATTTCGATATTATTACTAAGAAACCATCCGCCAAAAATTTGCTGATAAGTGTTTTCCAAAGTTTCGTAAGATCCATGATGGAGAAAACGAGCATATCTGCCTCCAAAAAGTTTTTTTATTGGAAGATTTCTAATAATAGCTTCAGTAACGATACAGGCTTCATACGTGCATTTCGATTTTTCGGTAATTAGAATATCGTCTGTAATAATACCGAAGAAATCTGAAATGGGCTCTTTAATTTCATTTTCTAATAAAGTATCCCAAAGAGTTTCTATCTCAGGATTAATGTATGAAGTTTTGCAGCTAGAATAATAAGCTGTTATTTCTGGAATGAAAACAATTTCAGGATCTAAAATATTATAAACAGGTTCTTGCGGATGAAAATCATTTAACAGCAATTCTTTTTGATTTCGCGCTGCAGAAGGCGGACAATTAAAGTGTTTTTTGAAAGCTTTAGAAAAAGACTGTACATCTGCAAAGCCAATTTCAAGAGCAATATCTGAAATTTGTTTATTAGAATATAAAAGTTTTTTATATCCGTTTTCTATTTTCAGTCGGGTTTGATAAGCACCAATTGTTTCCTGAAATAAAGAATAAAAAACACGCTGTAAATTTCTATAAGAGTAACTGGAAATATCTTCAAGATCACTTATTGAGATAATTTGATTGTAATTTGTCTCAATATAGTTACGAGTATTATAGATCCGTTTTAGATTCATTTTTTCTCTAGTTTTCAGTTTCAGTTTTATCAGGCTGAATACTGCGACTGAAAACTGAGCACTTTTCTAATGGCCTTCCAACAAATCTGGACGCCTGTTTTTAGTATGTTCGTACGCTTTGTCTTCGCGCCATTTGTCAATTTTGGCCGCATGCCCGCTGGTTAAAACCTCTGGAACTTTCCATCCTTTATAATCTGCAGGTCTTGTATAAATTGGTCCTGACAACAAATTGTCCTGAAAACTATCAGTCAATGCTGAGGTTTCGTCACTTAACACTCCAGGAATTAGTCGGATTAAAGCGTCAGATAAAACTATGGCACCCAATTCTCCTCCAGATAGAACGTAATCTCCAATAGAAATTTCTTTTGTAATAAAATGATCTCTAACTCTTTGATCAACACCTTTATAATGTCCGCATAAAATGATAATGTTTTCATACATAGACATTTTATTGGCCATTTTCTGGTTTAAGGTTTCGCCGTCAGGAGACATATAAATTACTTCGTCGTATTCGCGCTGGCTTTTCAAATATGTGATGCAATCATCAATAGGCTGAATTGTCATTACCATTCCAGCACCTCCGCCAAAAGGATAATCATCTACACTTTTCTGTCTGTTTGTGCTATAATCACGAAGATTGTGAAAATGCACTTCGACTAAACCTTTATCAATGGCGCGTTTCATAATTGAAGCCTCAAACGGACTTCTTAATAATTCAGGTAAAAGAGTAATAATGTCAATTCGCATCTTTAATCGATAATTTCTTGCTGGCAAAGATACAAATATTGCATGGAGTCTTTTGGTAATAATTATATAACATACTTATTAAATTATGTAAAAGCTAATATTGTAACTTTATTTATCATTACAATCTTAATTATCAGTGGATAATAACCAAATCCAAACGTAAATTCAAACACTTATTATGAAAAAAACAATATTAATGTCCGCATTCCTTGCACTCTTTGTATTCTCCTGTGCAAGTACTAGCTCAGCTACGGTCGCTGTGGGAGAAGCCAAGTCGAAAGTGCTAAAAAACTTAGGAAATCCGGTAAGAATTTTAGACAATAATCAAAATGGAGAAATTCTTGTTTACGCAGATCAAGTCTTTACTGAAGAAGGAACGACGTCATTGGCCGGGTCAAATTACTGGCGCTACAATTATGTTTATATAAATAAAGAAGGTAAAGTCACATCAACACGACAAGAGAAACAGAATTATCCGCCACAAGCAATTGATTCTGCAAAAATGGAAGGATTAAATCTATTGACAGCTAAATAAATTTATCCGAAATATTTTTAAACAATTCGTATTTTTAGATTTATTTAGAAATACGAATTGTTTATTTAATGACTTCATCAAAAATAAAAATCCTTGCCATATCTGGAAGCACGAGAAATAATTCCAGCAACTTCAAAATTCTGAAATACATTTCAAATTGCTTAAAACCTCAATTTGAGTTTGAATTTTTTGAAGATTTAGAGCATCTTCCACATTTTAATCCAGATTTAGATACAGATAATCTTCCGCAAGAAATCACTACATTTAGAAATAAAATTATAAACGTTGATGGAGTTATCATTTGCACTCCCGAATACGTGTTCAGTCTTCCTGGAAGTTTAAAAAATGCCTTAGAATGGTGTGTTTCAACCACTATCTTTTCAAGTAAAAAAACAGGTCTGATTACAGCTTCAGCTTCTGGCGAATTGGGGCACGAGCAGCTTTTATTAGTAATGAAAACACTCGAAGCTAAGTTTGACGATGCAACACAGCTTCTGATTCAAGGCGTACGCGGAAAAGTTAATGCTGAAGGTGAAATTGTTTCAGAAGAAACTGCAAATGCACTTCAAAACTTTGCAGAAAACTTTAAGAATCAATTTTTATAATATATTTACTTTCTGAAATTTAAATCATTAAAATGATTAGCAGAAGAAATTTTATCGTAACCACAGGTCTTGCTGCAACTGCAGTTTTGGCTTCACCATCATTTGCACTTTCTATGAATAAAAAAGAAATAGGTTTACAGCTGTATACGCTTCGCGATGAACTTCCTAAGGATGTAAAAGGAACTTTAGAAAAAGTTGCAAAAGCAGGGTATACAACTGTTGAGACATATGGGTTTTCAGTCAAAGACCAGTTTTGGGGATTAACGCCTCACGAATTAAAAAAGATTTTAGATGATAATGGACTGAAAGCAGTTAGCGGGCATTACAATCTGGGAAGTTTTTTATATGACGGAAATACTACAGAGTTAGTCGCTTCTATTGAAGCTGCAAAGATTCTTAAAAGTGATTTTTTGACTGTTCCGTGGATCGATGAACCTTTTAGAAGAAGTATAGCAGATTATAAAAAGATTGCAGCTCGTGTAAATGAAGCTGCAAAAATGTGTAAAAAAGCAGGTTTAAAACTGGCTTATCATAATCATGATTTTGAGTTTCAAAAATATGATGGCGTTACAGGCTACGAAATTCTATTAAAGGAAACAGAAAAAGATCTGGTTTATTTTGAATTGGATTTATACTGGGTAATTCATTCTGGGAATAATCCTTTACAATTATTCAAAGAAAATCCAGGCCGTTTCAAAATGTGGCATGTAAAAGATAAAGACAAGAAAAATAATGATTTAAATACTGAAGTTGGTTCTGGAACAATCGATTTTAAACCTATTTTCAAAGAAGCACAGCAATCTGGAATGGTTCATTTTTTTGTAGAACAGGAAAATAATTTTGCTTTAAATTCTTTTGAATCTATCCAATCGAGCTGTGATTTTATTTCAAAGAATTTAATCTAATTCATATTTATGAAGAAACTTCTTTTGCTGGTATTTGCGATTCTTTTATCTTGTCAATCTGATAAAAAAGAAAAGACAAATTTAAAGACACAATCAGTTCCGGAGCAAATTTTGCCGCCTCAACCTTATTTTGTAGATATTAAAGTTAATGATGTTAAGCTTGGGAAACCTGTCTTCGGTGATTGGTTGTTTTCTCATAAAGAAAACGGACAAAGTTTCGAACAATTTATGAGAACTAAACATGTTGTTCCAACCAAAGAAGAAAACATTATTTATTTGCAGCCTATAGGAAAGTTCAATTCAATGCAAATAAAACAAATTGAATTAGTTCGTCAGTATCTGCAAATATTTTTTCAGTTGGAAACTAAGGTTTTAGAAAATGTTTCAAATGATATTATTCCGAATCATGCCAGGCGAATTGGAGATGTTGGACAAGAACAGTTTTTAGCAGGATATATTTTAACCGATGTTTTAAAAGAAGAAAATCCTAATAAAAGAATTGCTTTAATGGCAATAACTGAAAAAGATTTGTACCCAAAACCCGAATGGAATTATGTTTTTGGATTGGCATCTTATAGAGATAAAATCGCAGTAAGTTCTATGTATAGAATGCAAAAAGAAGCTGATTTTAATTTAGGATTAGAAAGATTGCTGAAAATTTGTTCCCATGAAATTGGACATATGTTTGGTTTGCATCATTGTATTGAAGCCAGTTGTGTTATGAATGGAACCAATAGTATGATAGAAACAGATTCGCATTCTATTAGATTGTGTTCGCTTTGCCAGAGAAAATTAAATTCGGGATTTAAATATGATAATTTAAAGAGGTTAAAAGAGCTTGAAGAATTCTTTCAAAAGAATAATCTAAATGAAGGAGTAGCGTTAATGAAAAAGGATTTTGAAAAAATTAAAAATAAATAGAAATGAGTACTAGCAAAGAATTTATAAAAGGAGATGAAATAGAGTGGGAAGTAGTCGGCGAAGGAATCAAGCGTAAGATTTTGGCTTTTGATGAAAGAGTAATGCTCGTAAACGTTCATTTTGAAAAAGGCGGAATCGGTACTTTGCACGATCATTATCATTCTCAAGTTACATACATTGCAAGCGGAAAGTTTGATGTCACAATCAGCGGTGTAACGCAAACTTTAAAGGAAGGAGATAGTTTTTATATTCCGCCTCACGCTGTTCATGGAGTTGTATGTTTGGAAACGGGTATGTTGACAGATGTTTTCAGTCCTGCAAGAGAAGATTTTTTACAATATTAAAAGCTTAATAAAAAACAACCATATAAGAGATTCAAGAAATTTAAGTTTGGCTATAAATTTCGCCAAGGTATTTTTAAATGAACTTATATCACTTATATGGTTTAAAAAAACTTAAAAATTATACTTTTTTTAAAGTTTTGCTAAAGATTAGAGTGGTATTTTTGCAGCATGAATTTATCTAAAACTAATGTACTGTTTATGGCAGTTTGCACTGGTCTTATAGTTGCAAATCTTTATTACTGCCAGCCCTTAATTGTTTTAATTGCCAACGAATTTAAAATTCCTGAAGCCAGCGCCGGAACTATAACGTATTTAACTCAGGCGGGTTATGCGATCGGGTTATTTTTTATGGTGCCGCTTGGCGATAAAATAGAACGAAAAAGGCAAATTTTAATGACCACATTTGCAACTGTAATTGCCTTGTTAATTGCAGCAACTGCAAAGAGTTTTCTTGTTTTACAAATTGCTTCCCTGCTTATCGGAATCACGTCGATTGTACCGCAACTTATATTGCCTTTGGCCGCTTCTTTGAGCGCGCCTGAGCAAAGAGGGAAAGTTGTTGGAACTATCATGAGCGGACTTTTAGTCGGAATTTTGCTTTCGCGAACTTTAAGCGGTTTTATCGGCCAAGTGTTAGGGTGGAGATCTATGTTTTATATCGCCGCTGGAATCTGTCTTTTGATCTTTTTTGTCATTCAAAGCAAATTTCCAGTTAATAAGCCTCAGTTTAAAGGAACTTACGGACAATTAATAAAATCTTTATTTACGCTTATAAAAACACAGCCCGTTTTGCGCGAAGCAACAGCAATCAATGTTTTCAGTTTTGCTCAATTTGGAGCATTTTGGACCACGATGGTGCTTTTACTTTCTGGAAAACCTTTTGATTTTAATAGTGCTACAATTGGTTTGTTCGGAATTGTTGGTGCATCTGGAGCTTTAGCAGCACCTCTTGTTGGAAAATTGGGAGATAAAGGAAATTCGAGAATTGCAGTTGGTTATGGCTGTCTATTGGTATTAATAAGCTTTATTGTCTTTTATTTTGCTATTGAAAGTGTAATCGGAATCGCAATCGGAATTGTATTTATCGATATCGGAATTCAAGGTGTTCATATCTCCAATCAAACAAGAGTTTATTCGTTATTGCCAGAAGCAAGAAACAGATTGAATACTGTATTTATGTCGCTGACATTTTTAGGAACAGCAGCGGGATCTGCATACGGTTTATTGTTATGGAAAATGGGCGGATGGCAGTACGTAACGATCGGCTGTATGGTCTTATCATTATTGTCATTAACAGTGTACGGATTCACATATAAATCAAAATCTAAAAAAGCAAAAGCGCAAATTGATTAAAAAATTAATTTGTAAATTTGCGTTCAAATTAAAAATAACAACATGGAAAACGGAATATACGCTAAATTCAATACTAGCAAAGGTTCAATTTTAGTAAAATTGACACATGATTTGACACCGGGAACTGTAGGTAACTTTGTTGCTCTTGCAGAAGGAAATATGGAAAATAAAGTAAAGCCTCAAGGACAAAAATTCTATGATGGATTAACTTTTCATAGAGTAATTGCAGATTTCATGATTCAGGGAGGTTGTCCAAAAGGAACTGGAACTGGAGATCCAGGTTACAAATTTGATGACGAATTTCACCCAAGCTTAAAACACGATCGTCCAGGAGTTTTATCTATGGCAAACTCAGGACCTGGAAGTAATGGTTCTCAATTCTTTATTACTCACGTTCCAACTCCTTGGTTAGATAACAAACACAGTGTTTTTGGACACGTTGTTGAAGGACAAGATATTGTTGATGCTGTTGCTCAAGGTGACAATTTAGAGTCTGTTGAGATTATCAGAGTTGGAGAAGAAGCTCAAAAATGGAATGCAATTGAAGCTTTCATTGGTTTAAAAGGTGCTCGTATGAAACGTGAAGCAGCTTTAAAAGCAGAGTCTGAAGCAAAAATGGAACAATTAGCTGCTGGTTTTGATAAAACAGAAAGCGGTTTACGTTATAAAATGATTCAAAAAGGAGAAGGTAAGAAAGCTGAAGCTGGAAAAACAGTTTCTGTTCACTACGAAGGTTCTTTAGATAACGGAAAAGTATTTGATTCTTCTTACCCACGCAAAAAACCAATCGAATTCAAATTAGGAATTGGACAAGTTATCGAAGGATGGGACGAAGGTATTGCTTTATTGCAAGTTGGAGACAAAGCTCGTTTTGTAATTCCATCTGATTTAGCTTACGGACCATCTGGCGCAGGAGGAGTTATTCCACCAAACGCTGTTTTGATTTTCGACGTTGAATTAATGGACGTAAAATAAGAGTTTACAAGCAATTTAGTATTGTTTTAAATAATAATCCCATATGCCACGGCGTATGGGATTTTTTTATATTTACTTGAATAAAAAAAAACACGAAACCAAGAAATGAAAAAAACGATTTTAAGTTTAATGACCGTAGCGTTGTTTGCAGCGGCATGTGGCGCTAAAAAAACGGCTGTTGCAGAAACTGCTCCTGTTGGAAAGGAAATTAAAGCAAAAGAATTAACGCCTGAATTGGCGGCAGGCAAAAGTCTCTATGAGAATAGCTGTGTTAGATGTCATAAGCTTTATGAGCCAAAAGAGTATTCAAAAACAGAATGGACACCGATTTTGGTAAAAATGGGCAAAAAAGCGAAATTAGATGAAACTCAAATGGCTTCAATTACAAATTATATTGATTCGCAATTGTAATTTAGATTTGAGTAATAAGTATAAAAAAACTGTTCGATTGAACAGTTTTTTTTATTTTCAAATAGATATAAAAAAAACACCGTCACAGAATGAGGTGTTTTGAAATTTAAGAATGATGTACAGCAGAATTATCTACAGCGATTACTTTTAAAGTTTTGATTCCAGCAGGCAATTCCCAATCTACCTCGTCATTTTCTTTAAAACCAATAATAGCAACACTTAAAGGTGCTAGAATCGATATTTTAGATTGTTTTACGTCTGCTGCAGAAGGTAAAACGATTTGAATTTTCATTTGTTTCTTGGCTTTTACATCTTCTATCGTTACAAATGAATTGATTCGTATTACCGAACTGTCCAATTCGCTTTCTTTGCTAATTACAGCGCGATCTAATTCTTGCGAAAGCTGATTGGCTTCTTTAGTATTTGTTGAGTTTTTACTTTTTAAAATCAATTCTCTTAAAAATTGATAATCTGATTTACAGAAAGTGGGTGTTGGTTTCATATCTATATTGAATTTATTGTTGTAAAATTTTGAATGATTTTTTCTCCTTAGAATAATTTACAAGTAAAACTTTCTCTGACTTCTAAAAGCCAGTATCGAAATGTTTAATCTGAAAAACAAAAAATATCTGATCAAAAATTGATTTTTGTCAAATAATAGAAATGTTTAAGCTGATGTAAATCCTCCGTCAAAAAGAAGAAAAGTGAAGTAGACGGAGGCCTAAAAAATAAAGGCCTTATTATGTGAAATAATTACAGCAGGTAGTGGTTTTGCTAGGCAAAACGACTTTATAGAAGCTGTAAATGGTGTTTTATTTCCCATAAGGAGGATTAAATTGATTTGCAAAGATACGTAATCTTTTTGAATTTAGTGAGGTTTTACTTCCATTTAATGCCGCAGCCCAAACTTGGCTTCTGTGGCTCCTTTAAACTTCTGTTGTAAATTAAGGCATCAATTGCGCCTCTAAGATCGCTTCCGCTAAGAGGAATTCCGTTGCCAGGACGAGAATCGTCTAGCTGACCACGATAGAATAATTTGTCTTGATTATCAAATAAATAAAAGTCTGGCGTGCAGGCAGCCTGATATGCTTTTGCTGTTTCTTGGCTTTCATCGTACAGATAAGGAAAATCAATTTTGTTTTCCATTGCAAAGTCAGTCATTAGTTCTGGGCTATCTTCAGGATATTTGACAACATCATTGCTAGAAATCGCAATTACTCCTAATCCCTGAACGCGATAATCATTGGCAATCATTACAATTTCGCTTAATACATGATGCACAAACGGACAATGGTTGCAAATGAACATAACCAAAGTGCCTTTTGAACCTTTTAAATCTTCAAAAGAAAAAGTATTGTTCGAGTTGGTGTCTTTTAAATAAAAATCAGGTGCAACTGTTCCTAGTGGAAGCATTGTTGATTCAGTTCGTGCCATTTTATCTGAAATTTGATTCTCAAAAATAGTTTTAAAAATCTGTAAATAAAAGAGCACAAGAATAAAAAATACCCAAAGAAAGCAGTTAGCTCAGTAAGCTTGCTTCTTTGGGTACTTTTTTAAATTTTTATGAATTCAAAAATTCTAGTAAATCTTCATTTAATTTATCTCTATCTGTATAAAAAAGGCCGTGAGGCGCTCCTTCATATTCGATATAAGTATTATTGGCAATTGATTTTGCCGCTTTTCTTGAAGTAAGATCAATCGGTACAATTTTGTCGTCGTCTCCGTGAATAATCAGGGTTGGAACTTTTATAAAATCCAATTCGTCTCTAAAATCGGTATAAGAAAAAGATTCGGCACATTTTAAAGTAGCTCTTGGAGAAGCTGCCGAACATAAAGTTCTATAATATTCTAATAAAGGCGTACTTAAAGGCTTGTTGATGATATTGATCCCGAAAAACGTCTTTCCGAAATTGTCAATAAATCCTATTCGGTCTTCTTTTATTGCTGCTGCAGTGTTTTCGCTTTTCTCTTTTGGATGCCCGTCTGGATTATCGTGAGTTTTTAGTAGAAAAGGAATAATCGATGAAATCAAAGCTGCTTTTGTAACGCCTTTTCCGCCATGACGGCTGAAATAACGAACTACTTCGCCACCGCCCATTGAAAAACCGACAAGAGTTACGTCTTCTAATTCCAGTTGCTCAATTATTTCCTTAAGATCATCAGTTAAAGTATCGTAATCGTAACCATCCCAAGGCTGAGAAGATTTTCCGAAGCCACGTCGGTCATAGGCGATTACGCGACAATTGTTTTGCACGAGATGATCAATCTGATATTCCCACATTTCGTTAGAAAGTGGCCAGCCATGAATCAGGATAACAGGTTTTCCCTGGCCATAATCCTTCACATAAAGTCTTACATTTTGAGCAGTTTCTATGTATTTATCAGTGTGAATCTGTTTTAAATTAGATTCAAAATCTTTAATTGACATGCATGCATTTGGTTCAGTATGTTCCATGTTATATCTTATTACGTGAGTATTATTCGTTTTCTTCTCGTAAAATTAGATTTAAAGAAAAAGAAATAGGTTATAGAATTAGGCGCATTAATTACAAAATTTATAGGTTTGTAAATAATACAATTTAAAAATGGATTTAACCTGGAACGAATTTGAGCGCACTGATATGCGCGTAGGAACTATTATAGAAGTAAATGATTTTCCTGAAGCAAGAAAACCAGCTTATCAACTAACAATTGATTTTGGTTTAGAAATCGGAATTAGAAAATCATCTGCACAAATTACTAAAAGATATCAGAAAGAAGATTTAGTTAATCGTCAGATTGTGGCAGTTGTAAATTTCCCAAGAAAACAAATCGGAAAATTTATGAGTGAATGCCTTGTTTTAGGAGCGGTAGGAGAAGAAGGAGATGTGATTTTATTGGCTCCTGATTTTAATATTCCTAATGGACTGAGGATTGGTTGAGTTTTAAATAAAAATGATATTCAAAATGATTAAAAATATATTCTTCCTTGTTTTTAGCTTTTGGCTGACTTTAAGTTTTTCGCAAAATGAGTATAAAAAAGGAAGCGATGAATTCATTATAGCGCAAATTGCTCTTAAAATTCCTGATGTAAAATCCTTGGTTGAGTCTAAGATTATGAATCCTTTTACTAAAGAATTGTATTCTAGGTTTGCAATTGATACTTTTAGAATCGCATATTATTTAGAGCAAAAAAGTTTGTACTCTCTTTTAAGTTATAAAGAGAGAATAGAGTTAGTTAAAGATGCGACAAAAGAGTATGAAAGTATAATGAATAAGTATTTTGAATTATCAAAGAAAGAGGCTACAGAAAATCAGAAAAAAGCTTTAATAATTTCTCAAGAAAATTGGGAAGTCTTTAGGCAAAAAGAATTTACGTGGCTCTCAACTCGCTTAAAAGAGGAAATTTTAGATGTTAATTATTACAGGCAGTATTGTAATATTGTAAAAGAAAGAATGTCAACTATGTTTTATTATTATACCGATTTTGTTGAAAATGGAAATTAATGAAAATAGCAATTCGAGTAAAAAACTGCCATAAGTTATAACAATGGATTTAAGCAATAAGATTTAGACTTAAATCCATTGAAGTGTTAGAATATGTTGCTTATATATTAATTTTTTTGATCAATTGCTGAAGTATTAATTGTCCTTCCTCCCAATATTTTAGATTAGAATCAGAGTTAATGTGGCCTTGTTGACCAATATTTACAAAATCGCTTCCCCATTTTTCGGCGAAGAGTTTTTTTCTTTCAAAAGAAGCATAAGGATCATTTTCGCTCGCTACTACTACCGAAGGAAAAGGTAATTTATAAAGCGGAATTGGAGAAAAATTTCTTATGCATTCAGGTGTATGCTGAGGTGAATCAACATCAGCAGGAGCGACTAAAAAAGCGCCGATAATATTGGAATTATTGTATTTTTCTGCCCAATGCAAAACTAATGAAACAGCCAAACTGTGTGCAACTAAAATAGTTGGTTTATCAAGTTTTAAGATATTCTCGTTTAATCGTTCAAGCCATTCTCCTAGAATTGGTTCATCCCAATTGTCTTGGACAACGCGAATTGAGTTTTGAAATTTTTGATGCCAAAAGGTTTGCCAGTGTTTCTCTCCAGAATCTCCAAGTCCTGGTATAATTAATAGTTGTGTCTCCATTGCCGTGGAATTTATATTTAGTGATTTATTTTATTTACTCAGCGCAATTAATTTTAACACATAGAAATATAGATTTTATAGGCTAAAAAAGGCGTTATGCTTTGTTTAGTAAACATTAGCTATGCGTGAGAAATGTGTTTCTCTATTTACTCTTTGCTTCTTTTTTTTAAAACTATCTTTCTATGTGTTTGATTTTTTAATTTATATTAAACTTATAGTTTTTTATTGCGTTCTTTTAAAATTCGGTTTACTTCATTAACTAAAAGCGGAAAACCAGGTTCTGTCATTCCGTGGCCATAACCGTCCAATTCATACAATTTAGTCTGTGTATGTCCAACCAGTTTCATCATTCTGGCCATGTACGCGTTTTCTTCATAGCGCCCAAGCATTTCTAGTTCACGATCTCCAGTAATTAATAACATTGGCGGAGCATCGGCACGAACGTGATATAGAGGCGCAAATTGGTCAATTGTAGGTTGTTTTTCAGGAATCCCGTTTTCTCTTCTAATTTCAAAATGCGTAATGCATTGTCCGCTAAACGGAATAAGCCCCGCAATTTGGTTGGAATCAATGTTTTCTTTTTGAAGATATTTTTTATCCAAACCAATCATCATTCCTAAATAACCTCCAGCAGAATGTCCAGAAACGAAGATCAAGGATTTATCGCCACCATAATTTGCAATGTTGTTGAAAGTCCATGCAACAGCTGCAGCTGCGTCTTCAATAGCTTTCTCAGCTTTTGCTTTTGGCGACAATCTGTAATTTACTCCAATAATGGCAAAACCTTTGTTTTTTAAAGCTTCTGGGATTTCTTTGTTTCCGCCAGTCAATCCGCCGCCGTGAAACCAAACGATTGTTGCGAATCCGGTTTTGTTTTTCGGATAGTAAATATCCAAGACACATCTTTCGTTGATATATTTATCAGATTTATTTACAGCTGTATTATAATATTGGATATTGTTTTTCGTTTCATACTCTATATTCTGTGCAGAAAGAGAAATTCCAAAGAAGAAGAAACTTAGAAGAATAATTAATTTTTTCATAAGAAGTAAAGTGTAATTTGTAAAATTATTAGAAGTAAAAAGTGCATGAATCGTACGTCTCACATTTTACAATTCACATCTCGAAACATAAATATATAAAAAAAGTCCAAAATGCATAACAAATTGGACTCCTACTTTATGTAGATGATTTTAGATTAAATATCGTCAAAATCAATATCTGTAAAACTAGATCTTTGGCTTTCAGTCTTTTCAGAGCTGTATTCTTTTTTAAAATCTTTTTGATGTCTTTCAGAAATTACTTCTTCACCTTTATGGTTTAAAACATAAGAAGTCATTTCTTCTAATATTTCGGAGAAAGCACTAAAATCTTCTTTGTATAAGTAGATTTTGTGTTTTTTGAAGTGAAAAGAACCATCTTCTTCAGTAAATTTTTTGCTTTCTGTAATCGTGATATAATAATCATCAGCTTTGGTAGCTCTCACATCAAAGAAATAAGTTCTTCTTCCTGCTCGTAATACTTTAGAAAAAATCTCTTCTTTTTCTAACATGTCATTTTCTCTCATAATACGTTCTATCATTTTTGGAATTAATAGTACTCAAAAATCATAAAAAATTATCTATTACGCAACAATTAAAGTAATTCTTTTTCCGAAAGTTGTTTTAAATATAACGATGCATAATAACCTTCTTGATTTATCAATTGATTATGAGAACCTTGTTGAATTATCTTACCATCTTCGAGTATAATAATTTTATCTGCATTCTTGGCAGATGATACTCGATGGCTCACAATTATGGTTGTTTTGTCTTTAGAAATTTCGAACAAATTATTCAAAATCATTTCTTCAGTTTCAGTATCAACGGCAGATAAACAATCGTCAAAAAGTAAAATTGCTGGGTTTTTAATAATCGCTCTCGCAATAGAAACACGCTGTTTCTGTCCGCCCGAAAGTGTAATTCCTCTTTCTCCTAAAACGGTGTCATACTGTTTGTTAAAGGCAGTAATGTTGTCGTGAACCACGGCGTTTTTAGCTGCTTCGATCACTTCCTCATCAGTTGCATTTTGATTTCCGAATTTGATATTGTTTTTAATCGTGTCAGAAAACAAGAAAGCATCCTGAGGCACAATTCCGATATTATTACGAAGATCATTTAAGTTTAAAGTACTGATTTCATGCTGATCAATTTTAACTTCTCCTTCGGTTACATCATACAGTCTCGAAATCAATGAAAGAATAGTCGATTTCCCTGAGCCAGTTTTTCCAAGAATTGCCAATGTTTCTCCTTTTTTTACTGTGAAAGAAACATTTTTTAACGCTTCTATATTAGTGTCATCATAAGTAAAAGAAACATTTTCGAAAGAAATATTTCCTTGAATTTCTGAAGTGTTTTCGTTGTTGTTTTTAATTTCTGGTTCGATTTTCAAGAATTCATTTAGACGTTTTTGAGAAGCTTCCGCCTCTTGAACCATAGAAGAAACCCATCCTAAAGAAGCAACCGGCCACGTCAGCATGTTTACATATAATATAAACTCAGCAATAGTTCCGATATTTGGAATACTTCCGTTAATGTACATTACACCTCCAAAATATATTACAACCAAGTTACTGATTCCAATAAGTGCAATCATTAATGGTCCAAATAAAGATTGCACTCTTGCCAGACTTAAGCTTTTACGTTTGCTTTCTTCGGCCAAATCAACCATATTATTTTGATGCTGATTTTCTAGAGAATACGCTTTTATAACTCGAATTCCTGAAAAAATTTCTTGAGTAAAACTCGAAACCTTAGAAAGATATTGCTGGAACGTCGTGCTTCGTTTGTTGATTTCTGAACTTAATTTAAAAATGCAGTAAGAAAGAATTGGCAACGGTAATATAGTATATAAGGTAAGCAGTGGCGATACATTATACATATATAATATAACGATGGCAAAACGAATAGCTGTATTTATAGTATACATTACAGCTGGCCCGACATACATTCGGACTTTTGAAACGTCTTCACTAATACGGTTCATTAAGTCTCCTGTTCGGTTTTGCTTGTAGAAATTTTGAGAAAGATTCTCGTATTGTCTGAAAACTTCATTTTTTAAATCAAACTCAATATGACGCGACATTACGATTAAAGTCTGGCGCATTAAAAAGGTTAAGAAGCCGGCAACTATAGTTGTTCCAATGATAAGTAGCACATTATGAATAAGATCCTGACGAAAAGCTGCAATTACTATTTCCGATTTTTGTTCTGCAGCAGATAATTTATCAAAGTTTTCAATAGCATTTAAAGACTTGCTAATGAGTTTTGGAGTAAATAGAGAAAATATTTGTGCGATTATGGTGATTAAAATACCGAGTGAAAAACTGTATTTATATTTAATGAAATATTTGTTTAAATAGCTTAATTCTTTCATTTTTTTAAGAAATATGATATTGAATTGTTTTGGATTTAAGAATTATTGTTAAATAAAATTATAATAATTTGCGATTTAATCAAAACAATTATATTGTAATATTGTTATTTTAAGGATAAAAAATTAGCACATGTGTATTTTTTAATTATGTTTGAGATGTCTTTTTGACAAATTCATAATTTTAACCTAATTAATACTAGCGCTATGGATGCAACTTTCGCAACTGGAAAGGAACTTCAAAAAATGGATCCTGTTTTTGGTCAATTATCTTTTGACGATCACGAACAAATTGTATTTTGCAATGACAAAGATACAGGTTTAAAAGCAATTATTGGTATTCATAATTCGGTTATGGGGCCAGCTTTGGGAGGAACCAGAATGTGGAATTATAACACAGAATGGGAAGCTTTAAACGATGTTTTACGCCTTTCGAGAGGTATGACGTTTAAATCTGCCATTACTGGACTTAATATTGGTGGAGGTAAAGCTGTAATTATCGGCGATGCTAAAACTCAAAAAACTCCTGAATTAATGCGTAAGTTTGGTGAATTCGTTCACTCACTTAGCGGAAGATATATTACTGCAGAAGATGTCGGAATGGAAACTAAAGACATGGATACGGTAAGAGACGTAACACCTTATGTTACGGGTATTTCTGAAGAAAGAGGTGGTTCTGGAAATCCTTCTCCAATTACTGCTTACGGAGTTTATTTAGGTATGAAAGCGGCAGCTAAAAGTCAGTTTGGTACTGATGTTTTAGACGGTAAAAAAGTTTTAGTGCAGGGAATTGGACACGTAGGTGAAACTTTGGTTGAATATTTAACTAAAGAAGGAGCGCAGGTAACTATTTCTGATATCAACGAAGAAAAATTATTCCAAGTTGCTTCAAAATACAATGCAACAATTTATACTGGTGAAGATTTATATACTGCAGATGTTGATATCTATGCACCGTGTGCTATGGGAGCAACAATCAACGATAATACAGTAGATAAAATTAAAGCTAAAGTTATTGCTGGTGCAGCAAACAATCAATTGGCTGATGAGAATGTTCACGGAGCAAGATTGCAAGAAAGAGGTATTTTATACGCTCCAGATTTCTTGATCAACGCTGGTGGAATTATCAATGTTTATGCTGAGTTAGCAAACTACGGTAAAGCTGAAATCATGAGTAAAACAGAAAATATCTATAACACAACTTTAGAAATTATAGATTTCGCTGCTAAAAATAATATTACAACTCATAAAGCGGCGCTTACAATTGCTCAAAACCGTATCGATCAAAGAAGAATCGAGAACGCTAAGAAGTAATTTTTTGAGTTTACAGTCTCAGTCTCAGTTTTCAGATCTACTGGAAACTGAGATTTTTTGTTTTCGCTTAATACTGAAAACTGTGACTGCGACTGAAAACTAAATAAAAATGATGCCTAAAACTGCGACTTTTTTACGATTTAATTTTAAAATACGCCTATAAAGTTATACTTTTGCAGACTAATTTTTAAATGTTCTTACAAGGTGGTAAATAGAAGACACATACGCGTTAAAGTAATGCAATCCATTTATGCAATGCACCAAAGCGGTTCTGATAACATGGAAAAAGAAGAGAAATTTCTTTTCTACAGCATTGATAATATTCAGGACTTATATCTTATAATGCTTTCTTCATTGATAGAAATTTGCAAAAAAGAAGCTGTCTATTTGCATCTATCAAGTAAAAAACACCTTGCTACTGCAGCAGAACGTAATCCGAACGAAAAGTTCATCAAAAACAAAATCTTCCAGCTTTTAGCAGAAAGTAATTCTCTTAGCATCGCTTTAGAAAATCGTAAGATCAATAACTGGTCTTTAAACGACGATTATATTATTTTGCTTTTAAATGATGTTAAAGCAAGCGATATCTACAAAAAATACATGAGCAATAACGTCAATACGTTTGAAGAAGACAGACAATTTATTATTGATTTGTTTGAAAATGTTATTGTTCCAAACGAAAAATTATATGAGTATTTAGAGGATGATAAATTAACTTGGGTTGATGATATTCCGGTTGTAAATACACATATCGTTAAACAATTGAAAGCAATCAAAACAGAAGATCCAGACGATTTTAGAGTGCCAAAATTGTATAAAGATGTTGAAGATAAAGATTTTGCTAAAGATTTGTTTAGAAGAACAGTTTTAAATGAAACTGCTTTTGCAAAAGAATACGAAGACAAAACTCCAAATTGGGACAGTGATCGTATTGCCGAAATTGATACGATTATCTTAAAGATGGCTATTTGCGAGTTTATTAAATTCCCTTCAATTCCTGTAAAAGTAACTCTTAATGAATATTTAGAAATTGCAAAAGAGTATTCTACACCAAAAAGTAGTATTTTTATCAACGGAATTTTAGATAATTTGGTTAAGGAGCTGACTGCCAATAAAAAGATGGTAAAAGTAGGAAGAGGGTTAATGTAAAATTTTGAAATAATCAATTTTAAAATTCCAACTGCTTTGTCTCTCTGAGCAAAGTCGAAGAATTAAAAAAGTATATTAAATATAAATCAAAAACTAAATTTAAATTATGGGACAATTAACTCAATTTGCGCCATTTCTTTTAATGTTCGTGGTAATCTATTTCTTCATGATCAGACCACAGCAAAAAAGAGCTAAAAACGAAAAAGAATTTGAAAGCAACCTGAAAGTAGGTGATAAAATAGTTACAAAAAGTGGTTTCCACGGTAAAATCGCTGAATTAGCAGAAACTACTGTTGTAATCGAAACGATGTCTGGAAAATTAAAATTAGAGCGTTCTGCGATCTCTTTAGAATTGAGCGCTGCTTTGAATAAGAAAGCTTAATTTTTATTCTAAAAATAAATTTCAAAATGTAAAATCCCAAATTCCAAAAGGAGTTTGGGATTTTTTTTTGTTTTTAACTGAATACAGCAGTCTTGTCATTTCGAACGAAGAGAGAAATCTTCGCAAGTAGCTCCGCAAAGACTTTAATTCATTGTATGAAAATATAGGCCGTGGTTTCAACCACGGGAATACGGATTGTGATTGTGATAATGATTGTGCCCCGTGGTTGAAACCACGGGCTATGTTTGCCAGATGATATTTTTCTATTATAAAAAAAAAACCTTTGTCAAAGTTTTAAACTTTGACAAAGGTTCTCGTATAGCTTTGGAATTTGGATTTTAAATATTGGAATTTAAACTATCTGTATTTGTCATTCAATCCAACATTTGTCAAAATCATTGGAATCACTTTTTCGATTCTCGAAAGTTTGGTTTTTTCCTGTTTTGCTGTTTCAATATATTCTAAAAACTCATATTGTTTGTAAGGAGCAAATTTTTCAAAAGCTTCTTTTAAAGCTGGATTTTTCGCCATTTCTTCATTTAAAAGTTCAGAAATAATTGCTTCTTTTTTTGCAGGTTTTATGACTTTTCCTTGTTTTTCGTTTTCAATGGCTTCGTGAATATATTCTAAAATATCCTTCTCGTTTATTTCTTCTTTTGATTTAAAGCGCCATTGACGTAACGACTTTGTTACTTCTTCCTGAGCGTTTATAAGTTTCTTCTTTTCATCTTTCAGAAAAACGCCATTATAAAACCAAATGGTGAAATAATCTTTAAAACCGCCTAGGCCAACAATGTTTTTTTTATTGAAAACATAAACAGGTGCTCCCCATTTTACAGTTTCAATTAGTTCAGTTTTATCAATAATTGATTTGAGGATAAGAATTTCTTCTTCCCACTGATTCATTTTGTCCCAAACGTTTTTTTTCTCAGACATTCCTTTGATTATTTTCTTTTCTTAGATTTTTCTGGTGCGTCAAAAATTCCTGGAATTGCAGTTAATTCAGCAATTTTTACAATAACATCGGTTGCTTTCTGAATGCTTTCTGCAGGAACATATTCGTATTTTCCGTGGAAATTATGTCCGCCCGCAAAAATGTTCGGACAAGGCAATCCCATAAACGATAATTGAGAACCGTCAGTTCCGCCGCGAATTGGTTTTATGATCGGTTTGATGTTTAATTCTCTCATTGCTTTTTCGGCAATATCTACAATATATTTTACTGGAAGAACTTTCTCTTTCATATTATAGTACTGATCTTTAACTTGAGCAACGACAATATCTTCGCCAAATTTCTTCGCAAATTTCTTGTTGAATTGTTTTGCCAGTTTATGGATCAATTCTTTTCTTTTTTCGAATTTCTTTCTGTTGTGATCACGAATAATCAGTTCTAAAACTGTTTCTTCGATATTTCCTTTGATGTGGTGTACATGAAAGAAACCTTCGTAACCTCTAGTTTCTTGTGGCGTTTCGCCTTTTGGAAGTTCATTGATAAAATCATTTGCCAAAAGCATAGAATTGATCATTTTTCCTTTAGCATAACCAGGGTGAACACTTTTTCCTCTGAAAGTGATTTTAGCTCCAGCTGCGTTGAAATTTTCGTATTCTAATTCGCCAATCTGACTTCCATCCATGGTATAAGCCCACTGCGCTCCGAATTTTTCTACATCAAAATGATGCGCACCGCGACCAATTTCTTCATCAGGAGTAAATCCGATTCTGATTTTTCCGTGTTTAATTTCTGGATGTTGGATTAGGTATTCCATTGCTGAAACAATTTCTGTAATTCCAGCTTTATCATCAGCACCTAGCAGTGTTGTTCCGTCAGTTGTAATGATGGTTTGGCCTTTGTATTGTAATAAATCTTTGAAGTAATCAGGAGATAAGACAATGTTTTTTTCAGCGTTTAGAACGATATCTTTTCCGTCGTAATTTTCAACGATTTGAGGTTTTACATTTGCTCCGCTAAAGTCTGGTGAAGTATCAAAGTGAGAAACAAAACCAATTGTTGGCACTTCATGGTCAACATTGCTCGGAAGCGTTGCCATGATATAGGCTTTGTCGTCTATAGTTACGTCTTCAAGACCAATCGCTTTTAGTTCGTCAACTAATTTATTGGCAAGATTCCATTGTTTTTGTGTGCTCGGGGTTGTTTGTGAATTTGGATCCGATTCCGTATCAATCGTTACATAACTGATAAAGCGATCTATGATATGTTGCATTTTTTTGAATTTTTAGCAAATATAGAAAATTTTTTCTGCTAGGAAATTTAGCTTTCAATATCTGAATTAATAAAAAAGGGATTCAATTTTGAATCCCTTTTTGGTATTTTGAGTTTGTTATTTACTTTTTACGCATCTAAAACCAACGTGGTTTGCGGCAGATCTGATTTCGCCTTTTCCTCTTGTTCCAACCATATAGCGAGTGCAGTATTGATCGGTGCATAAAAACGAACCTCCACGGTGTACGCGTTTTATTTCGGTTGGGTCATTCGGATCGTAATAAGCACTTGGCCCTTGCGGATTTTTTGTCACTTTACCGCTTTCTGCTAATGATTTGTAGTAATCTACGCTGTACCAGTCGTTTACCCATTCCCATACATTTCCAGCGATATCATATAATCCGTATGCATTTGGAGCGTATTGTTTGGTTGGGGCAATTCCTTTAAATCCGTCTTCTCCAGTATCACCGTCTTTAATTGGAAAATGGCCTTGGTAGATGTTAGCCTGAAATTTTCCTTTTGGTTTTAAATCATTTCCCCAAGCGTATAAATTTCCAGTTTTTCCACCTCTTGCAGCAAATTCCCATTCAGCTTCAGTTGGAAGTCTTTTTCCAGCCCATTTTGCATAAGCTGCAGCATCTTCGTAAACAACATGTACAACAGGATATTTTTCTTTTCCTATAATGGTACTTTGGGGGCCTTCTGGATGTCTCCAATCGGCACCTGGTTCGTAACGCCACCATTGCAAGAAATTGTTCAAATTAACTGCTGATGGTGTAGGAGTGAAGACTACAGAACCTGTTACTAAATCTTCCTCGTTTGCTGTTGGAAACTCTTCCTTAGTTGGTTTTTGTTCAGCAACAGTGACATAACCAGTAGCTTTTACAAATTTTTCAAATTCTTCATTAGTTACTTCAGTTTCATCCATATAATAGCCATCTACATAAACTCTGTGAATTGGAGCTGCATCTTTTGTCACGCCTTTAATACTGCATAGACTTTCATCTTCAACATTAGTTCCCATAGAAAATTCGCCACCAGGAATCCAAACCATGCCTTTCGGGGTTTTTTCTGTTGGTTTAAATTTATTTTCAACGGTTGGCTTGAATTCAGATTCTGCATTGCTTGGAATTTCGTGACATTCGGCAATTGTTTTTTCTGCTTTTTCTTCCTTATTTGTAAATCTAGTATAGCTGTAAGCGATTGAAATAATGGATAATGTGAGTAACGCAAAAATCCAAAAGGTTTTGTTTTTCATGGTTTATTTATTTGAGCTTATAATGGTTATCAATAGCGGGCATAAAATTAGCAAAATTACTTTTATAACTATAGTAATTTTATAGAATTAATAAGATTAACTTTCTTTCTCAACTGAAACTACTTCGTATTTATTTTTCCCATCAATTTGTACAGGTTGATAATAGGTTTCACCAAATTTTACATATTTAGCATCGCCAATGGTCACTTCTTCTCCGCCTTCAGGCAAATTATCTACAATTGTTCCTGCTGTAGGAGCAACTACAGTATATTTCCCGCCATCTTTTTCATAATAGGTTCCTCCATAATAGTAATTGTTTACCGTACCGGTATTTACTGTTTCTGCTCCGCTTGGAATATTGTTTACTGTACCTCCAACTGGTGCAGGAACTGCTGTATAACCGCCATTGGTCGAGGTGTACCAAACTCCTTGATCGTAGTGATACTTTTCGTTTTGCACGCTTACAATAATTGCCGTAGTTGCTAGAGTTGCTACGAAAAATCCCCAAGGATGCCAAACTGGTCCCCAGTAAAATGGTACATAAGGACGCGGATAATAAGGATGATAGCAATTGTATCTGTAACCGCCATACACATAAGGTGGGCGTGTATATGGTCTGTATCCGGGACGAACTACTGTATTTCGATTATTGCGAACATGAACACTATTGTTAACATTAATATTGACATTATTTCTGTTTCTGTTAACGGTATTGCCGCTTATGTTGGTGTTTCTATTGCCTACATTGTTTCGATTGACAGTATTATTTCGATTGACAGTATTATTTCGATTTACTGTATTGTTTCTATTTACAGCGTTGTTTCTGTTAGAATTGTTTGCAGGTCTAGTTATTTGAGTGCCAGAATTATTGGCTCCCGGTCTAGTCGTTGCAGCAGGTCTAGTTGTACTTGGCCTTGACACATTTGGTCTGGACTGTGTAGCTGGTCTGGCTGGACGGGAATGTGTAGCTGCTCCGCCACCTCTGTTAAATCCGCCACCACCACCGCCACCACGATGACGCTGCGCTAAGCTGTCAACAGAAATAAACAAAAAAGCTCCGGTTAAACACATTAGAAGTGCCAGTTTTTTTACTGTTTTCGATATACTTTTCATATTCAGTAATTTATGTGATTTAAAGTTATGAAAAAAAATGTTCGTTTTGAATTAATGAATTAAAAGTTTGAATTATAATGAAATATCCCATTGTATTCTAAATCGCCACCCTTGTTCTAATGGAAGCGTTTTGTCTTGAAAACTAAAGTAACTTACCTCTGAAGTCAGTTTGTTTTTATGACCTTTAAAAAACCAGTTAAAAGCCAATGTAGATTCTTCTTGTCTGTTTTCTCTTATAGAATTATCAGGTCTGTAGCCCGCATGACGTCCCGCCATTTCTAATTGTTTAGGCCACCAATTAAAAACATTATGGAAGAAATATCCGGCTTGAACATAATAGCCTTTCATTACCGTCATATCGTTATTGTTGTATTTGTCAATGATTTCTTTAGTATGCCATTCGCTTTGCCAAGAAAATCCGCGATACATAAAAGCGCTCTCCAAATTCCATTGATTGACTCTATATTGACCTGGTAATCCATCTTCAAATCCATCTAAAGAACCTCCTCCAGCTTGAGAAAATCGCGTATAAGGGCTTCGATTGGTTACAGCTGAGAAAGCAATAATTGGAGTTGGTTTTTCGTGAAATTCTAAATCGCAGCCTTCAAATTCAAGGGATCTGCCTAGGAAATTCCATTGTGCTCTTCCAAAATACATTAAGTGATTATCATCGTTAGAAGTACTTCCTCTTCCGGTTCCGGTAAGAGCTGCAAACCAATAATTGAAATCGGCAATACCAGCTCCTTTTAAATGGCCATAAACTTCTGCTCCTAATTGTCGGTCTACAGTAAAAGGACGGTTAATTAAGGATCGATCTACCATTTGCTGTTCACCGCTGCTGATAAAGCGTTCTCGTGTAAATTCGGTTTTCCATTGCCCAACTTTAAAACTCAGGAAGTCCCATTTTTCGATCATTAATCTAAAATCAAGTAAATTGGATTGGCTTAATTCATACTCCCAATAATATTTGAGCCAAGGTTCAAAAGCATGACCGCCAATTTTTAATCTGGCACGGTTTATTTTGAAAGTCGTTTTAGCATCTTGGCTATAATCATCGTAAGTCAATGGATCTGTATCATTTGGTGTTGAAAAACGAAACTGAAGTCGGCTATGTAATTGAAACAGGAATTTGTTGTCTTTTGTACGCAACTCAAGCCCCTTATCTCCATATCGAACAGTCATTATTTTTGTGGTGTCCTTTTCTTTTTCAAGCTGGGCCATTCCATTAAAACCAATTAAAAGCATCAAGAATGTCAAAATAATCTTTGAAATCGAAACAGTTTTATTTGTTTTGTATAGGTACATAATTGGTTTTTAAAATGTTTATTTTCCTCCAAAGTTCTTCGCAATTCCTAAACCTAGTCCCCAGCTGTCATAGGCATTCCATTTAAAATCGTAGCTAACGGTTCCGAAAATTTCCCAGCCTTTTGGCAATTCGTAGCCGTATTCAACTCCGGCTCTGGTTAGGAAAAAATCCTCTTCTTTAGCAAATTCGCCTCCAAAGCCTAGAAGAAAACTCCAATTTTCGTTTGGTTTGTAAATTCCCATTAAGGCAGGAGCAATAGGATAACTTCTTTCTACGGTTTCTTTGTCTTCTTCGCTAGCGTATACTTTTTCGACTTTATATTTTTCCATAACAAAATCAGTATGAAGACCAATTGCCCATTTTTCATGAAACTGAAATGTATAATCTATCCCCCAAGCAGGAAGGGTTAAAGTTTCCCGATTTCCTTCGTCATCACGGCCTTCAAAAACATGAACATGATTAATCGATATTCCGATTTGATGATGCGTTTTGAATTTTTTTTCTTCGTTTTCCTGAGCTGAAATTTTGTTTTGAATGATTAAGTACAAAAGAGCTGTTAGAAAAAGTGTTTTTTTAAGATGGCTTGTACTAGTCATTGTGATTTAGTTTTTAATCTTTAATCTTTAATAAAAAAGAGGTATTTTATTTACTTTTTTCAGTATATAAATACCTCTTTAATTTTATTTTTCTATAAGACTACTCGCTTTTCATAATTCTTAAAGCTTCTTTATTAAGATCTTCATAGCTTTGTTCGCTAATATCAACACCAACACCTAAGATTTCTCCACCTTTAAAAGTACCTGGTGATTTATATTGATGACTTACAGCGTCGCCACTATCGAATCCTACGCAAAGACCATCACCAGAAAGTGTGAATTTACCTGGTTGTGTTTTCATAGGACCTTTGGCTACTTCTTTGCCGTCAATGTATAAATGACCTGTACCAATTTGTTCTCCGTTTTTACCGGTACTTTCTCTTACAAACTCAAATCCCAAGGCATGTTTACCAGGAGTTAAGGTAGCCGATGAAACAAAAGATTGTTCTGGCTGAATTCCTAAGAAATTATAAACATAGTGTAATTTATTGTCTTTGATGAATAAAGAGTGTCCTCCAAAGCGAGATCCGTGAGCAAAAACTACTCCTGAAGCTCCCGATTTAATATCTACATCACCGACAATTTTGTATGAGCGACCGCGTACGTTTACTGCTACACCTTCTGGTACAGCAGCAGTTCCAGGATAGTAAATGTAACGAGTTTTTGGTTTTTCTTGAGAAGGACGTTCCGTGCTTAATAATTCCATAGGAGAACGGTCGTCTAGAGGTAAAACTAAATTTTTAGCAGCTTCGTCAAACCAAGCATCTTTAAGTTCTTTTAATTTTTCAGGGTACTTTTTAGCCAAATTGTTTGACTCAGCTCTGTCCACATCTACATTGTATAATTCCCATTCGTCTTTGTCAAAGTTGCTTTTACCGGTAAGCGGTACATGTACAGCAACTGCTTTCCAACCGTCTTTCCAAATGGCACGAGTCCCTAACATTGTATAGTACTGTATGTGTTTTTGAGTAGGAGCATCTGGTTTAGCATCAAACGAGTATTTCATTGAAACTCCAGATAATGGATATTGATCTACGCCATTATATTTAGTAGGCATTTTTAGACCACAGATGTCTAAAATTGTAGGTACAATGTCAGTAGAATGGTGGTATTGATTACGGATTTCACCTCTGGCTTTAATTCCTTTTGGCCATGAAATTACTAATGCATCACAAGTTCCTCCTGCATAATTACTGTAGCGTTTAAACATTTTGTAGGGAGCAGAGAAAGCCGCCGCCCAACCAGTAGGATAATGCTCGTAAGTATCTGGGCCTCCTAGTTTATCCAAATATTTTAAATTTTCAGATAATTCATCAGGATAACCATTAAAGAATTTGTTTTCGTTTACAGATCCAGATGGAGAACCTTCACCCGAAGCACCATTATCGGCAGCATAAAGAACAACAGTATTTTCTAACTGACCTGTTTTTTCTAAATACTCAATAACACGTCCTACTTGAGCATCAGTGTATTCGGAGAAACCGGCATATACTTCGGCTAGTTTTGAGAATAATTTTTTCTCATCAGCACTTAGTTTATTCCAAGGTTTTACATAATCACCAGGATTAGCAATATTAGGAGGTAAGAAATTGAAATCGGTGTTTTTAGTTCCTTTAGGTAGAATTCCTTTAGCAATCATACGAGGTAATACCCATTCGCGATAAGCATCGTAACCAGTATCAAATTTTCCTTTGTATTTAGCAATGTACTCTTCTGGTGCATGGTGTGGTGCATGGTTTGCTCCAGGGCAGTACCACATATACCATGGTTTAGAGGGGTTGGTGGCTTTTTGGTCTTTGATGTATTCAATGGCTTTATCGGCTAAATCTTTAGATAAGTGATAGCCCTCTTCAGGAGTATAAGGTGCCTCAATAAAGTGGTTGTCTTCTATTAAATCAGGATACCATTGGTTGGTTTCACCTCCTATGAATCCGTAATAGCGGTCAAAGCCCATTTGGGTTGGCCATTGTGCTTTGGAGCCTCCAGAAGAAACGTCTTGTTCTGGTACGTTGTGGTTTTTTCCAATCCAGAAAGTACTCCATCCTGCTTGTTGTAGTACTTGACCAATTGTAGCACACTGAGCTGGGATTTGTCCGTTTGCTCCAGGATAACCATCTGTAGTTTCGGTGATGGATGCCATACCGTTTAAGTGGTGGTTACGACCAGTTAATAAAGTAGAACGAGTTGGCGAACATAATGCTGTAGTATGCCATTGGGTGTAGGTAATACCATTGTCCGCTAATTTTTGCAGTGTTGGCATGTTTATGGCTCCTCCATAAGGTGACCAAGCAGCCTGTCCTGTGTCATCGTATAAGATAAACAATACGTTTGGCGCACCTTCTGGAGCTGATTTTTTAGTGTAGGGTTTCCAGTCTGGTTTTGAATTTCTAATATCAAGTTCGATGACACCATGGAAATTTTCTTTAGTTACTTTCTGAGGATCTGCCTGAGCGGCTAATTTCGAGGTTAAGCCTAATGAAAGGCAAAATAGTAGTGTGAAAATACTTTTCAGAATGAATTGTTTACTGACTTTCATGATTTAAGTTATTAATTATTATTGATCTTGTGCGGGGCACTTTGTTGAACTTTTGGGTATAAAAAATAATCTGAAAAAAATGGAATTTTTAGTCTTTTCTAAATCGAAATATTTTTATAGGCTTATAGTTTTTAAAATTTTGAAATGTAATCTCTCAAATTTAAATATTATAAGCTTGGAAGGATATTTTCAACAGATTTAAGTGGTTTCATTTTATAATTTGCAACATAAAAAGCAAGTTTTAGAACAATGGACGGTCTATGTTTTAAGAATAGTTTTATTTATGAGCGGAAAAATCAAACAAAAAGAAAATGATTTGTTTTCGCAAAAAGACACCTTTTTAAACTATAATATTTAAATTTGCAGCCAAAATAACAACAACACAACTCTTATGTATAAATTGATAATTCGTCCGATACTTTTTTGTTTTGATCCTGAAAAAGTGCATTATTTTACTTTTTCTTTTGTAAAATTCATCTCAAAAATCCCTGGAGTTTCGGCGATTATAAGATCAATTTATGAGGTAAAAGATACTCGACTAGAAAGAGAAGTTTTTGGAGTTAAATTTAAAAACCCTGTAGGACTTGCGGCTGGTTTTGATAAAGATGCTAAGCTGTATAAAGAACTAGGTGATTTTGGTTTTGGTTTTATCGAAATTGGAACTGTAACGCCAGTTGGACAAGAAGGAAATCCGAAAAAACGTTTATTCCGTTTAAAAGAAGATCAAGCAATTATTAACCGAATGGGATTTAATAATGGCGGAGTTCTAGAAGCGGTAGAGCGTTTGAAAAAGAACTCAGGTGTTTTAATTGGGGGAAATATCGGAAAAAATAAAGTAACCGATAATGAAGATGCCGTAAAAGATTACATCATTTGTTTTGATGCGCTTTTCAATCATGTAGATTATTTTGTAGTGAATGTGAGTTCGCCAAATACACCAAATTTAAGAGCTTTACAAGATAAAGAGCCTTTAACAGCTTTGTTGCAGACACTTCAAAATAGAAATGTCGAAAAGCAAAAAACAAGCACCCAGAAAGTAAAACCAATTCTTTTAAAAATTGCTCCAGACCTTACTGATGAGCAATTGTTGGATATTATTGATATTGTAAAAACAACTCAAATTGCTGGTGTAATTGCAACAAATACCACTATTTCTAGAGAAGGTTTGCAATCTGCTAATCAAACTGAAACTGGAGGTTTGTCTGGAAAACCATTGACGAAACGTTCTACAGAAGTAATTCGTTTTCTATCTGAAAAAAGCAACAAAGCATTTCCAATTATTGGAGTAGGAGGAATTCATTCTGCAGATGATGCAATCGAAAAACTAAATGCAGGTGCGAGTTTGGTGCAATTGTACACTGGATTTATTTATGAAGGTCCAGCGTTAATCAAAGCAATTAACAAAAAAGTTTTAGAACAATTATAAAAGCAGCGCTTGAACAGTTAATCCGATAAGTATTGCAATTCCAAAACTGATTAAGGTCCCAATCATTACATATTCGGTCAATTTTCTGTCTTTGGCTTCTTTTAAATCTCCGAATCTAAAAATAGATTTAGCGGCAAGAAGAAAACCAATAGCTTCAAAATGTCCGGTTAGAATAAATCCGAAAACAAATAAGCGTTCTAAAATACCAATATAATTTCCAGCAGCTATTAGAGAATTATCCTGATGGCTGTTTTGGCTTTCAGGAGCCCATATTGAGATTATGGTTTTTATAAAAATAGAGGTTGGTTTTGTGAGCAATAAAAATCCTGTAAGCAGAATCCAGAACTCATTATCTTTCCAAAAATAAGGAATAGGCTTATTTTCATATAATAATGCTATTCCAATTAAAATTAAAATGTGCGCAATTTGATCAACTACAAACCAAGTGCGTTTGGTTTTATTTTTCTGAAAATTTAATTTGATTAAATCTACAATTCCGTGCGTAACGGCTATTATTACAGCATAAGGTATAAAACTGATTTCGCCCACTAAAACCGCTGCTAAAACTCCGTGCAGTAAAATATGAATATACAAATAAACACTTTTGTGTTTTTTGCTTTCTTTATTAGCGACCCAAGAATTGGGTTGCCAGATAAAATCACCTAACAAATGTGCGAGAAGTAGTTTTATAAATAAAATCATGGGGCTGTAAGTTGTTTTATTTGTTTTCTAAAGTATCGATCTAAATTCATTACCAAATCAAACTGAGCGCGTTTTTGTCTTCGGCTGACAGCAGCTTGATTAATGCCTAGTTTTTGTCCTAATTCTTCCTGTGACAAGGTTGGGTTTTCAATTGCAACAGCAACAAATTCTGCCGATTGCACCAGCCAGCTGTCCATAAAAGTCAATGCTAATTGGAGCATTAGATTCAGTTTTTCATCTAAATCAGTATCTCCTGTTCGCAAAGCGAGAGTAACTTTTTGTTTTTTTAAAGTTTCAAAAAGTTCTCCAGAATTAATAAAGGCAGAACCATTGCTTTCAGAAATTCGTGCAGCATTATGCGTCTTATCTCCAAAACCAATGCTCATCCGAGCATCAGATTTTATGGTTCTTAAATGTGCTTTTACCAAAATAGCAGCTAACAGCGCATCTTCGGGATTACTAATTTCAATTTGAAATTCATCTCCACGGTATACTTCCCACTGACTTGGCGTTTTGCCAAATGGAGCTAAGATTTTCTTTAAATCTTCGACCCAATGCTCAGATTGCTGTCTCGAACCAATTATGTCACCTGTAATTACACTAGTCATAACTCAAATATAATTAAAAAAATTATAAATTTTATATTACAAATATAAGGAATAAAAATAATTATTACGTTTTTTGGTAATATTTTAAGTTATTACGTTTTTTGGTAATAAAATTGATTATTGTAATATTCATTAATAAATTTGTTTGCGCTAAAATTATCTTTTATTTCATTAAAAAAGGAACTAACTTAGCCTTAACAAAAGAATAAGCTTTGAGTAAAGAAATCAAAATCATCGAATGTCCTCGAGATGCCATGCAAGGCATTAAGGATTTTATTCCAACCAAAAATAAAGTTACCTACATACAAGCTTTGCTGCGAGTTGGCTTTGATACAATCGATTTTGGAAGTTTTGTTTCTCCAAAAGCTATTCCGCAAATGCAGGACACTGCTGCTGTTTTAGAACAACTTGATTTGTCTCAAACAACAAGCAAATTGCTTTCTATTATTGCCAACACACAAGGTGCAATAACAGCTGCAAGTTATGAGCAGATTCAATATTTAGGTTTTCCATTTTCTATTTCTGAGAACTTTCAGATGCGTAATACACACAAAACTATTGCAGAATCTTTGGTTACGCTAGAAGAAATTCTTGAGGTAGCTGATAAGAAAAATAAAGAAGTGGTTACGTATCTTTCTATGGGTTTCGGAAATCCGTATGGAGATCCGTGGAATGTTGAAATTGTAGGGGAGTGGACAGAAAAACTGGCTGGAATGGGCGTGAAAATTCTATCGCTTTCTGATACTGTCGGAACTTCTACACCAGAAGTGATTACTTATTTGTTTTCAGATTTAATCCCGAAATATCCTGGAATTGAGTTTGGTGCTCATTTGCATACAACTCCAGAAAGCTGGTTCGAGAAAATCGATGCAGCAGCAAAAGCAGGCTGTACCCGTTTTGACGGAGCTATTCAAGGTTTTGGAGGTTGTCCGATGGCAACCGATAAACTTACAGGAAATATGCCTACAGAAAAACTGGTTTCTTATTTTACTGCCAATAAAAGAATAACAGGACTTAATTCTCTTAGTTTTGAAAGTGCTTATAATGAAGCTTCTAAATTGTTTGGAAAGTTTCATTAAAAAAAGGTTATTTTTCTTACCTTAGATAATGAATGTAAAACAAATGCGTTACATTTAATATTGATACAACAGTTCTCATGGGATTAAGTTTTTTAAATAAAATTTCAAGTATATTATTTTCAGTCTTTTTATTATTTTCCTGTTCAAGCGATTTAAATTTTGATCAGGTAAACGATTTTAAGTTAGAGCCTGTATTTGTAGCAAACCTTGCTTATTTTGATATTCCTGCTAATCGGCTTGTAGATGATGGAGGTACTAATATTGGGTACGATTCTAGAGATTTTGATGTTTTTAAGAATAAGTTTTTTACTGAACGACTTAATAAAGCTGAGCTTGATTTTGAAGTTGAAAATAATATTGATCGCGCTTTTGTCTTAAATATGCTTTTGCTTAATGATCAGGATCAAGTCTTGCAAACTTTATCTTTTACGGTTCCGTCTTATAAAGGAACTCCAAACGTTATAAAATATCCAACAGAAGTTTTTGAAAACGCTCGTTTAGATCTTTTAAAACAAACTCAAAAAATAGGTTTTGTGGTAATAATTGCTGCAGGATCTCCATTAAATAGTGAAAGTCTTGGAAATTTAAAATTAAGATCAAGTGCAACAGCTTATTTAGTAATCGAATGAGAAAAGTACTGATTCTTTGCTTATTTTTCCATATTTCTTGTTTTGCCCAAAACAGAGAGCTTTTGTATAATTTCACTTCAATTCCGCAGTCTTCTCTTGTAAACCCAGGAGCTGATGTTTCGTATAAATATTATTTCGGATTTCCAGTTTTATCTGGAATTTCAGCAAATGTAGGTTCCAGCAGTTTTTCTGCTTATGATTTATTTTCAAATGATGGAGTCGATTTTAATCAAAAAGTGAGAGATGTTGTCAATAAATCTTCCAGCAATGATAAAGTAGTGACCAACCAGCAATTGGAAATATTTTCTGGCGGATTCAGGATTGGAGGAAGAGAAAGCCGTTCGTATGTTTCTTTCGGCTTATATCAGGAATTTGATTTCTTTATGTTTGTTCCAAAAGATTTAGCTTTATTGGCCTTAAACGGAAATCGAGATTATATCGGAAAATCGTTTAATCTTGGCGATTTAAGCATGAAAGCCGAAGTGCTTTCTGTTTTTCATGTTGGTTTTCATAAAAAAGTAAATGATAAATTTGTTTACGGAGGACATGCCAAAATTTATTCAAGTGGTGCAAATGCTACTTCGACAAAAAATTCAGGCTACATTTATACAGGTCAAGAATCTGGAACTCCAAACCTTTACAATCAGGTTATTTCTTCTAATTTAGAATTAAAAACTTCTGGACTTGCAAGTTTTACTAAAGACGAATACGAAGGAAATGTCGCACGTGATATTGCCAATAATACTTTTTTTAATGGAAGTCTAGGTTTGGGCATCGATGCCGGAATCACCTATTACATAAAAGACAATTTACAGTTAACGGCGAGTATTATAGATTTAGGTTTTATAAGACAAACCAAAGATATAGAAACTCTTACCTACAAAGGAACTTATCAATACAATGGTGCCAATCCTGATTTTTCAGGTTCAGATGATCCCGAAAATGTCTTCGATGAGTTTGATAAAGCAATTCCAAGAGATACCCTTTATAACAAGTATACAACATGGCGTCCGACAAAATTGTATTCTTCTATCGAATATTCATTTGGAGAAGCGCGTCCTGATGACGAATGTAATTGTCATGGAAAAGTCAATACCTATTATAAAAATGCAGTAGGAGTACAGCTTTTTGCAATGTCTGCACCTCGAACACCTTTATTTGCTTTAACGGCCTTTTACAGAAGAAATATTTTTAAGAAATTAGATTTGAAAGCCACTTATACTCTAGATACTTTTTCAAATACAAATATTGGTTTAGGGCTAGCAGGGACACTTGGTCCAGTAAATATTTATGCTTTGGTCAATAATGTTTTAGAATATAAAGATATCTCCAAAGCCAGCAGTGCGGCCTTTCAGCTCGGAATCAATTTTGTTTTTCAAGATAAAGAATAGAAATATTCAATTTTTCAAATTACTTCGTCTGTTCGCTATCGCTCGAGTCCAAATTCCAAACTCCCAAAAAAAAGCGAAGCTTTTTTTCGATCTAACTTGGAATTTGGAATTAAAAAAAATGGAATTTAATTTGAAAGACTTTTCTTGTAAAGTTAAATTTATGAATAAGTTAGTATTCAAGTTAGCAATTTATTCACTATATTTGCACGCAATTCAACTAGAAATTGCAACATGATAGCACACAACTCCAAGATTATCGGCGAAGGTTTAACTTACGACGATGTATTATTAGTACCTAACTACTCGAATGTGCTTCCTCGCGAAGTGAGCATTAAATCAAGATTCTCAAGAAACATTACATTAAACGTTCCGATTGTATCTGCTGCTATGGATACAGTTACAGAAAGTGCAATGGCAATTGCTATGGCGCAAGAAGGCGGAATTGGTGTTTTACATAAAAATATGACTATCGAACAGCAAGCAGGAAAAGTTCGAAAAGTAAAACGTGCAGAAGCAGGTATGATTATCGATCCGGTAACTTTACCAATGAACTCTACAATTGCTGACGCTAAAAACGCTATGAAAGAATTCGGAATCGGTGGTATTCCAATCGTTGACGAAAATAGAATTCTTAAAGGAATTGTTACCAATCGTGACTTGCGCTTTGAGAAAAACGGTGCAAGACCTATCGCTGAGGTTATGACAAGCCAAAACTTAGTAACTGTTGCTGAAGGAACTTCTTTAGAACAAGCAGAAGTAGTTTTACAAGGTCATAAAATCGAAAAATTACCAGTTGTAAATGCTCAAAATGAATTAGTTGGTTTAATTACATTTAGAGATATTACAAAACTAACTCAAAAGCCAATCGCTAATAAAGATTCTTTTGGTCGTTTAAGAGTTGCTGCTGCAATTGGAGTTACTGGAGACGCAGTTCAAAGAGCTGAAGCTTTGGTTGCTGCTGGTGTAGATGCAATTATTATCGATACAGCTCACGGACACACAGAAGGTGTGGTGAATGTATTGAAAGAAGTAAAATCAAAGTTCCCTCAAATAGACGTTGTGGTTGGAAACATCGCTACTCCAGAAGCTGCTAAATATTTAGTAGAAAATGGTGCTGACGGAGTAAAAGTTGGAATCGGACCTGGTTCTATCTGTACCACACGTATCGTTGCAGGTGTTGGTTTTCCTCAATTCTCGGCAGTTTTAGAAGTTGCCGCTGCAATTAAAGGAACTGGAGTTCCAGTTATTGCTGACGGTGGAATTCGTTACACAGGAGATATTCCTAAAGCTATCGCTGCAGGTGCTGACTGTGTAATGTTAGGTTCATTATTGGCAGGAACAAAAGAATCTCCAGGAGAAACTATCATTTTTGAAGGAAGAAAATTCAAATCTTACCGCGGAATGGGATCAGTTGAAGCAATGCAAACAGGATCTAAAGACCGTTATTTCCAAGATGTTGAAGATGACGTTAAGAAATTAGTTCCAGAAGGAATCGTTGGACGTGTTCCTTACAAAGGTGAATTAAACGAAAGTATGCTTCAGTTTATTGGAGGACTTCGTGCAGGTATGGGATACTGTGGTTCAAAAGATATTCCTACTTTACAGGAAACAGGGCGTTTCGTTAGAATCACGTCAAGCGGAATCACAGAAAGTCACCCGCATAACGTAACAATTACAAAAGAAGCTCCAAATTATTCTAGATAATTTTTAGTTTTTATATAAAACAAAAGGCGTAAGATTTAAATCTTACGCCTTTTTTTATTTGATTTTACTAATTCTGGCAGTTTGCTTTATGCTTGTGGCAGAGTTTAATTTAATGCCAAATTCATCTTGTTTCAAGTCAAACATAAGCTTCATATCTATGGCGCTTTCGCTCGCAAAATAATTAGGAATGTCGTATGTCATTTTTCCGGTTCCGGTTCCTGAGACAATAATGTTGTTTAAGTTTTCTGATGAAACATTTGCCGTATAAACCTGATTGATGTCAAAATAAGCATTTTTGTCAACGATATTTGTTAGTTTGTAAATAGTTGTGATTGACATATCAATGTTAAGTGCTCCAATTGGAATTGTAAGAGGACTTTCCTGAGAAAATGCTTCGCCAACTTTTAATTTTTTTTCCGGTAATGCAAGTTGGGAAAAAGAGCTTTTTACGATTTCAAAAATAGTGTTTTTAGATGCTTCATCAAGATCTTTTGCAACAATAGAATCTAATTTTGGCAATGCAGAAATTGATCCTTTCCCGTAGATTAAAGTGCCATTCGGGATTATAGTATTTCCTTTGTTGTCTAAAGATTTTATATATTCAATTACAACAGGAAAATTTCCTTCTGCATTTGTTTTGCCAGTTTTAAAAACTGACTCCATGTCGATAGTAGAATTAGTTATTGTCGGGTTTTTTACGCCAGTAGATTTTAATGTATTGAGAAAATCTTCAGATCCTTCATAAGTAAGTTCGTATGAAGCTGAATTTGTCATTGTTTGATTGTAAACAGTTTGAGGTGAGAACCGTATTTTAAAATCTAAAGTTTGATTGGACTGGCCGTAATTTAAAAATGTAACGGAAGTAAAAAGAAATAAATATAGTTTTTTCATAGGTAATTCAAAGCGCTTTTTTCGCTTAGAGAACGAAAGTAAGAAATAAAAACTACTTTATTCAGTTAGAATGGTTTTCTTTAAAAGTAAGGCTATTCTTTCTTAATTCTTCCAAGAGTTTTGGCAGACTGCTTTGACCAATTCCATGCAAAGACATAATCTCTTCTAGTGTATATTTTGATAAATCTTCTGCGGTTATAATGTTTTTGCTTTCTAAAGCTCGTCTAGCAGGGGCAGATAAAATAGATAAAAGTCCAGTTTTTGGCTTTTTTTCAGCTTCGCAAATGGGACAAGTAGGACAGTCGCTAGTTTTAATATAGCGATGCCCTTTTATGCAAGTTCTATTACTTTTTGAAGAATCGGTCATAGCTGTACTAAGCTATGAAATTTATTTTTTATTCGTAGCGACTATTCAAAATATCTTCGGCAACAATATCGGAATGCAGTAAATCTTCCATTTTCTTTGTCATACGTTGCGCTTCTAAAGCATAGCCAAACATTTTCTTTTCATAATCGGCAATTGCTTCATCAATGGTTTCAAATTTTCCGTTAGTCAAATTTTGTGTTAGATGAAATGCATCAAATAATCCCATATTTACGCCTTCACCAGCAAATGGAGGCATTAAGTGAGCGGCGTCGCCAGCAAGTGTAATGTTTGAATGTTCTTTCCAAGGTTCTTCTAAAGAAAATAAACGCAATGGCAAACCAGAAAATTCAGTTGATGCAGCAAAGAATTTTTTGTAATCATCTCCCCAGTTCTCGAAAGTTTCGTTTAAAAAAGAAATTACCGCTTTGTCATCTTCAAAATTGATTCCATGATTTGCAATCCAGTCTTCATCTGCTTTAAAAGAAACTCCAAAATGAACTGAACCGTCGCGCATAGTGTGTGTGTAAAACATTTTGTGTTCACCCATTGCCATAACATTTCCGTTTCCGTATTTAGGCTTAAACTCTGGATAATCTTGATCTGGGTTTGCAATTTCCCCTTGAATAATATACGTTCCAGAAAGCTGAGGTTCTCGATCGCTTACAAATTTTCTAGCGTTTGATCTTCCTCCATTTGCTACAATAACAAAATCTGCCGTTGTTTTTGTACCGTTTTTAAATTCTAAAATATATTGGTTTTGGGATTTTTCGAGGTTAATTAGTTGGCTGTCCCAAACAACAGTATCCTCTTTAAGATTATCCAGCATAATTTTTCTAAGATCGTTTCTGTCGATTTCTGGACGGGAGAAAGCATTGGTTTCATCTGGCATTTCATCAGAAGTAATATTTCCGTCCATATCAGCCATTTTCTCACCAGTAGGTCTAGCATATTTGTAGAATTCATCCATTAAATCTGCTTTCTGAATCGCATACTGACCAGAATCTGAATGGATATCAAGAGTTCCGCCAGAAGTTCTGGCTTGAGCGTCAATGTCTCTTTCGTAAACTGTAACATCAGCACCGTTTATTTGTAGAATTCTTGCAGTTGTTAGTCCAACGGGGCCTCCACCAATAATGGCTATTTTTTTATTTTTTATAATTGAAGTTTTCATTGTGTTTTGATATTATATCTAAAATTGATTTTTGCAATTGTTATTGTAATTGAAAAATTATGGAGTAAGCGCCTTTAAAACAAGATTAAAAGCTTCATTTTTAATGTTGTCATTAAGAATAAAAGATTTTCCAGACATTGATTTTCCGTCTCTATGAAATTCTAAAAGAGAATAAAGCGAACCATAAGCAATACTCCAAAAAACTTCATAAGGAACAGAAATGAGTTCTTTTCTCTCAATTGCCAAATGCATAAATTCGGTCATCATTTGCTTGTATTCCCCTGTTACCTCTTGTATGATTGCATCACCATGAGTAGAATGTCTTAAAAGTTCAAAACAGGTAGCTTGTAGCGCAAAATTTTGATTGAAATAAATACGGTTTTCCCATTGATTTCGTAATCCGTCTCTAAAAGACATATCGGTAGAGAAACCATCAAACATCTTTTCAAAGAAGTTCTGGCCAATTTCTATTCCGATTTTACGAATCAGGTCTTCCTTATCTGAATAATAGATATAAAGTGTAGCAACAGAAATGCCGCATTCTTTAGCCAAACGATTCATTCCAAAACCTTCCATGCCTTGGTTTACAATCATTTCTATCGCTTTTTGCTTTACAATTTCTTCTTTATTGATATCTCTTGTTCTCATAATTCTAATTGATTACGGTACAAAGATATTAATAATAAATGAACGATCGCTTATTTATTGTTTTTTTGAGATTCTAAGATGCTGAGGTTCTGAGATGCTGAGTCTTTTAGTGGGAAAGGCTTAAAGTTGCAAAGGTTTAAAAGTTTGAATGCTAATATGAATTGCCTCCAGCTTTAGCTGGAGGTTCATAATAGTTAAGTGGAGGGCTTAGCCAAATATTTGCATTATGAAACTAATAAGCATAAAAAAATCAGTTGAAATAAAGTATATCATTTCAGCTGATTCTGTATTTAGAGTATATTTTATAAAGTTTTTGTTGGCTCGGCTTCTCTTAGGTTTTGATTCTCTAAGATTTCCTTTAAATAAGGATTTATGATGTTTTCAATATCGCTTTCAGAGATGTTTAAAGCTTCAGGATCTGATGCCAATTGTAGCCAAGGTTTTGGTCCGTCAAAATCATAACTTCCAAAAACTACAACGGGGGTTCCTTTTACTTTTACATTTTCCCTGTCTTTCAAAATCCATTCGTCGGCAAATTTATAAAGATATTTAGCGTCTTTTTCTAATAGGCGTAAGCAAGAATGTGATGCTGGATATCCTGGCAAGTCATATTGATGAAAACCAACTCCAAGTTTATTTTCAATATTAAAATTCCATTTCAAATCCCATTCGTCGTTAAAGGTGCTGGTTGTCTGTTCTGCTTTCCAATTGGTGAAAAACAATCCGGTAGGAGTAGGATCTTTTTTTCTTCCCATATTGGTTGGACCTGTACGAACCAATTCGCCGTTTTCGTAAGCAGCAAAAGTTTGGGTTGGATATGAAAAGAGAACAATTTTTGAAACCTCCTCTAAAGCTGAAACATGTAATGGAAACGGGAGGTAATAAACTAAATCTCCGCTAAAATCTGCTGGAATAACAACAGAATCTAGTTTCTTAAAATTAGCTTTGTCTGTTCGGTTAAGGGCGTAAACAATATCCATTTTAGAACTGTCAGCTTCATTTAGTTTTAGCCATTCTTTCGCATTCGTTATTTGATAAGCAATCGTTTCTGGCTTTTTATATTCAATTACTTTCTTTTTATCTTTTTTATTTTCGGTCAATGTAATAGTATCGGTTTTTTTGCAAGAACCTAATAAAACCAACATCAAGATTAGTAGTACGTTTGCTGTGTAATATAACTTTTTCATAGATTGAATTTTTATGAATATAAAGTTATAAATCTGATAGCTGAAAAGGGTTACATAATTTTTTGAATTGGTTTCGGGATTTACATTTTACCAAGCTAAAATGTTTATATCAGGTTTTTAATTTTAGCATGCTGCAGCAGCATAATAGTTTTTGCATCAGTAATTTCTCCAGATTCAATCATGGCGTAAGCTTCATCAAAAGTAAATTCTAAAACCTCAATATTTTCTTGTTCAGCATCTAGTCCACCACCTTCGCTTACTGTCATGCTTTCGTCATATTCTCCAATAAAAAGATATAAAATTTCCGTTACTGCGCCTGGAGACATATAGGTTTCAAAAACTTTCTGAACTTTAGAAATGCGATAACCAGTTTCTTCTTCAGTTTCGCGAATAATTGCCGTTTCGGGATTGTCTTTGTCCAAAAGTCCAGCGCAAACTTCAATCATCATTCCGTCCTTATTTCCATTAAGGAAAGTAGGCAGACGAAATTGGCGTGTTAGAATAATTGTCTTTTTAGTTGAATTGTATAATAAAATTCCAGCACCATTACCGCGATCGTAAACTTCACGGGTGTGAATTTCAGATGCACCATTTTCTTTTTGGTAATCGAAAGTAACACGGTTTAAGATATACCAATTGTCTGATAATAATTTAGTTTCTTTAATTTCAACTTTCGGATTTTTCATAAATGAAATAATTTGTATAAAAAAAACGCTCTGATTATCAGAGCGTTTAAAATGTATTATTTTGTTATTGTTTGTTTTCTATCTGGTCCAACCGATACAATTTTGATTGGCACTTCGATTTCTTTTTCAATAAACTCAATATATTCTTTTAGCTCAATTGGCAATTGATCGTAAGTTGTCATTCCAGTTAAATCTTGTTTCCATCCTTTAAACTCTTTATAAACCGGAGTAACATTTTCTGGTTCAATGTTGTAAGGGAAGTGAGAAATGTTTTGTCCTTTGTAGTTGTATTCAGTACAAACTTTTAAAGTTTCGAAACCAGAAAGAACGTCACCTTTCATCATCATTAACTGAGTAACTCCGTTAACTTGAACCGCATATTTTAAAGCAACAAGGTCTAACCATCCGCAACGTCTTTGTCTTCCTGTTACAGAACCAAATTCGTTACCCACTTTTGCCATTGTAGCACCAACTTCGTCAAAAAGTTCAGTTGGGAAAGGTCCGCTACCTACACGTGTAACGTAAGCTTTGAAAATTCCATAAACCTCTTTGATTTTGTTAGGAGCAATTCCTAAACCTGTACAAGCTCCAGCAGCAGTAGTATTTGATGAAGTTACGAAAGGATAAGTTCCGAAATCAACATCTAATAAAGATCCTTGAGCACCTTCGCAAAGAATAGATTTTCCAGCTTTTTGTGCTTGGTGCATGTATTCTTCACTGTCAATGAAATCTAATTTCTTTAATTCTTCAATAGCTTCAAAGAATTCTTTTTCTAATTCTGCTAAGTTGTATTGAATGTTAACATCATAGAAAGCAATCATTGCCTCGTGTTTGTCAGCCAAAGCTCTGTAGCGATCTTTAAAATCTTCTAATTCGATATCTCCAACACGTAAACCGTTTCTACCTGTTTTGTCCATGTAAGTTGGTCCAATTCCTTTAAGAGTAGAACCAATTTTTGCTTTTCCTTTTGAAGCTTCAGAAGCTGCGTCAAGCAAACGGTGAGTAGGTAAAATTAAGTGCGCTTTTCTAGAAATGATCAATTTGCTTTTGATGTCAAGGTTGAATTTTTCTAAACCTTCAATTTCTTTTTGAAAAACTACAGGATCAATTACAACTCCATTTCCGATGATATTTACTGAATTTTTGTGAAAAATTCCAGAAGGAATCGTTCTAAGTACGTGTTTAATTCCGTCAAATTCTAGCGTATGTCCTGCATTTGGTCCTCCTTGAAAACGTGCAATAATATCGTAATTTGAGGTAAGTACGTCTACAATTTTTCCTTTACCTTCATCTCCCCATTGTAATCCTAGTAATAAATCTACGGTCATTCTGTTTTAATTTGCGTTGGGACAATCTAAGTCGTCCTACTGATTATGTAGTTAATTTTCTTTTTTTATTTTTTTGAAAAAGTCTAACGGAATAGACTATGAATTTGAATTTTGCTTTTTGTTTCCGTAGAAATAAAGCGAATGATTAGTGATTTCAATATCAAAAATTTCTTCGATAGTTTTTTTGATGGTTTGAATTCTTGGATCACAAAATTCGATTACCTCACCAGAATCTGTCATAATGATATGGTCATGCTGTTTATCAAAATATGATTTTTCGTAGTAAGCCTGATTTTGTCCAAATTGATGTTTTCTAACCAAAGCGCAGTCTAACAATAACTCGATCGTGTTGTATAAAGTAGCTCTACTCACACGATAGTTCTTGTTTTTCATCTTGATATAAAGGTTTTCTATATCAAAATGCTCCTCGCTATCGTAAATTTCCTGAAGTATAGCATAACGCTCAGGAGTTTTGCGATGCCCTTTTTGTTCAAGATATAGTGTAAAAACATTTTTTACAATTTCTTGATTCTTAGTGTTGTCAGTTGAAATAAGTGTCATATCCGGCAAAGATAATTTTTTATTTTTAATGAATAAAAGTTTCGGGTTTAAAGTTTCGTTACAAAATTCTTATAGTTTCCCTAAAAAGTTAGGTTCTGTACTCTCTAGTAACCTTATCGACCCCATCAATTTTCTTAATGGCGCTAATCATTTTTTTCAAAATCGTATTGTTTTTCACAATTACAGCAACTTGTCCGTGGAAAATTCCAGCATCGGTACTTAGCGAAATACTTTGAATATTTACGCTCATATTGTTTGAAATTACCTTTGTCAATTGGTTGGTAAGTCCTAAAACGTCCATTCCTGTAATATTGATAATGGCTTTGAATTCTTCTTGAGAAGAGTCAATCCATTTGGCACTCATGATTCTGTAAGCATAATTAGACTGCATTCCAATAGCGTTTGGACAATCTTTTTTATGCACTTTTATTCCTTCATTTATCGTAACAAAACCAAAAACGTCATCACCAGGAATTGGATTGCAGCATTGCGATAATTTATAATCCAGTTTGTCATGTTCTGTTCCAAAAACCAACATGTCATAATTGCTGCTGATGACTGGTTTGTGAATATCCTCGTCTGCGGTATCTTTGGTTCGTTTAATTTTATTTTTGAAGAAATTGATAAACGAATTGCTTTTCTGTGCCGCATAATCTTTTAACTGCTGATTTTCAATCGCGCCAATTCCAACTCGGTAAAATAAATCTAAACTCGTTTTAAGTTTGAAAAAGTTTACAAGTTCATTGGTTACTTGCTCATTAAACGTAACTTTTAAGTGTTTTAATTTTCTAACAAGTAATTCTTTTCCTTCTTCTGCAATTTTTTTAGTGTTCTCGTTAAGAACGTTTTTAATTTTATTTTTAGCTCTCGAAGTTGTTACATATTCTAACCAGTTTACAGTTGGTTTCTGATTTGGAGAAGTAATCACTTCGACCTGATCACCACTTTTTAATTCGTAGTTTAGAGGGACTAAACGTCCGTTTACACGAGTTCCGCGGGTTTTAATTCCAATTTCAGAGTGAATGCTAAATGCAAAATCGAGGGAAGTAGCGCCTTTTGGCAACGATTTGATTTCTCCTTTTGGCGTAAAGACGAAGATTTCTTTAGAATACAGATTCATTTTAAAATCTTCTACAAAATCAACGGCATTGGTTTCTGGATTCTCCAAAGCTTCGCGAAGAAGATTTAGCCAAGTATCCAGACCGCTTTCTTCTGTCGCACCGTTTTTATATTTGTAGTGCGCTGCGTAACCTTTTTCGGCGATTTCGTCCATACGTTCGCTTCGCACCTGAACTTCGACCCAGCGTCCTTTTGGACCCATTACAGTAATGTGAAGTGCTTCATAACCAGTTGATTTTGGCGATGAAATCCAGTCACGCAAACGGCTAGGGCTAGGACGATAATGATCGGTTACGATAGAATATATTTTCCAAGCGATGAATTTTTCTTCATGCGGATCGGCTTTGTAAACAATTCGAAGTGCAAACTTGTCATAAACTTCATCGAAAGTTACGTTTTGCGCACGCATTTTTCGGCGAATAGAGTAAATCGATTTTGGTCGACCTTTGATGATATAATCAATGTCTTCATTGTCTAAAGATTTCTTCAAAACCTCCGAAATATCTTTGATATAGGCATCCTGTTGTTCTTTGGTCTCACGAATTTTACTTACAATGTCTTCATAGACTGCTGGTTCGGTATATTTTAATCCTAAATCTTCAAGTTTGGTTTTAATGTTGTAAAGTCCCAAACGGTGGGCTAGAGGAGCATAAATGTATAAAGTTTCAGATGCGATTTTGGTCTGTTTATATTCCGCCATCGAATCCATGGTTTGCATGTTATGAAGACGATCAGCTAGTTTAATTAAAATTACACGTACATCATCATTCAGTGTCAGAATCATTTTTCTGAAATTCTCCGCCTGCATTGAAGCATTTAGGTCTTTTTGAACTAACGAAATTTTCGTAAGTCCTTCAACCAGCTGAGCCACTTTCGGGTTGAATAAACGTTCAATGTCTTCGACTGTCATTGGTGTATCTTCGACAACATCGTGAAGTAAGGCCGCGGCGATAGAGGTCGCACCCAGACCAATTTCTGAGGCAACAATTTTTGCAACTGCAATAGGATGAAAGATATAGGCTTCGCCCGATTTACGTCTCTGTTCTTTGTGAGCATCAACGGCAACATCAAAAGCTTTTCTAATTAATTTCTTGTCAGTAGGGCTTAAAGTTTGGTAACTTATTCGAAGTAATTCCTTGTATTCCTGCGCAATAGCTTTGTTTTCTTTTTCTATATCTATTTCTGTCATAACGGCATAGTTCAAGTACTAAAAATAAGAATTAGTTTGAACATACGCAAGGCTTTGCTATTGTAGATTTTAGAGTGCAGATTTTGGATTTTTGCAGGAATAAATTCCAATTTTTTTAAATTCCAAATTCCAAAATCTAAAGGAGCAAATCAACTTTAGAAAATCTAAAATCTAAAATCAGAACCCTCTTTGTCTTTTCGCTTCAAAAATTAGAATTGCAGCAGCAACAGAAACGTTCATGCTGTCGATTTCGCCCTGCATTGGGATAATGATATTTTGAGTTGCCTCATCACGCCATTGCTGGGTTAAGCCCGTTGCTTCTGTGCCGACAACAAGAGCGGTTGGAGTAGTAAAGTTTTGTGTATGATATGAAGTCGAATTTTGTAAAGTGGCACTGTAGAAATTGATTTTTTTTTCTTTTAAAAAAGCAATAATTTCTTCGGATGTTCCAGTTGCGATTTGGTTGGTAAAAAGACATCCAACGCTAGATCGCACAATATTCGGATTATATAAATCGCTTTTTGGATTGGCGATCAAAACTGCGTCTAAATTGGCAGCATCCGCAGTACGTAAAACAGCACCAATATTTCCTGGTTTTTCTAAAGATTCGACCACTAAAATCAACGGATTATCGGATAATTTTAAATCAGATAATTTTAATGATTTGGTTTTAGCAACAGCAAGAATTCCTTCTGTTGTATCGCGATACGCTAGTTTTTGGTAAACTTCTTTATTGATTTCGATAATCTGAAACGGATTCTGAATCAGTTTATTGATTTCTGATTCTGAAACTAATTCTGGTAAGAATAAAACCGTTTCGATTTCGTAACCGCCTTTTATGGCTAATGAAATTTCGCGTTGTCCTTCAATCAAAAACGTTCCGGTTTGTTTTCTGGCTTTGGCTTTTTCTTGAAGTAAAACCAAAGATTTGATAAACGGATTTTGAACTGAAGTAATTTGTTTCATTTTTTTAAGGCTCAAAGTTGCAGAGGGGCAAAGGTACAGAGTTTTTTTCTTCCTGCAAGGTTTTTAAATCCTTGTAGGTTTGAAACGATATTTCTTTCGCCACGAATTCCACGAATTTTCACGAATTATAATTTAGTCAAAAGAAATTAGTGAAAATTCGTGGAATTCGTGGCGAAAAAAAACTATTTCTCAAAAACTTCTTTAATCTCAGTTTCAACAGGATGATCGGTTTTGAAATCATATCCCATTAATTTTGCTAAAGTTTGAGCAAATTGTTTTTGATAAAATTGAGAATTTGTTTTGATTTCGCCTTTTGGAGTAATTTCTGGACCCATTGCAGCAAACCAAATTTCTGAAGCACCCGGAACATCAGAGCCGTGATCTGTCCATTGTGCTTTTACTTTGTCTCCACGTCCGTGATCGACAGTTATGAAAAGAGTTGTTTTGTTTTTGTATTGCGGATCGTTTTGAACAAAATTCCAAATTTCCTGAATCCATTTGTCAACTTGATTGGCAGCGTCCAAATACGAACGATATTGTGCATGATGTGCCCATTCGTCAGTTTCACCATAAGCGATATAAAGTACTTTTGGTTTTTTATTTTTTAGCTCGTCTAAAGTTTGATAATGCGTAAAAACATCTAAACATTCATCCATGTGAAATGGTTTATATGAGTTATCGCGCATCTCATTTAATAAGTGCTGAGCTGCTGTTGGTTTATTTCCACCCACTTTATCAAAGGCAGAAATTACAGGAAACCCGCTTCTTTCTTCATTTAAAATTCTGTCGAAAGCATCCCATGCGCCAAAAGCGGCAACTTTTCCTTTCAGTTTAGACTGTTTATTTAAAAATTCTAAAACATTTACATTTGGATTGGCTTTGTAACCGTTTGAGTTGACTTTTACATCTACATTTCCAGTCATGATTTCACTATAGCCAGGATAACTAAACCAATACGGATTAGCAACATCAACTTTGTTTCCTAAGTCTCTATTGCCATAAATTTGACCTTTAGTAGCAATTTCAGACCAGAAAAAAGGCATTAATTTTTTGCGTGCTTCTTTTATATCAGCGTCAGCATATTTTTTATAAATGTAAGCGCTGTCTCCTTGATTGAATTTTTTATCATTGGCAATTGCAGGATCAATTCCTTTAAAAACTTCCTGCCATCTAAAGCCATCAGTAGTAATGATAATGATGTTTTCTGTTTTTTGCGCTTGAGATTGAATGCCTAATAAAACGAATAGAATTAGAATTGTTTTTTTCATTGCAGATAAATTTGAAATACGATTCAAAACTAAGTAATTTAATAAAACGATTTTTACTCGATGACAGAATGTAACTATAAATTAATAGATAGATAAAAAAGCTTGTAAAAGATTTATTTCGTTGGCTTAGCCCAAAATAAATTCGGATTATTTGTCTTGTAGCTTATAGTTTTTACATTTGTTTTAGTATTCGTGGACTCTGTTTTTTGTGGAGTTTGTTCAATTCCGTCTAATGGCAAAAGTTCAACATATGCGATTTCTTTTCCATCTTTCACGGTTTCAGTGTCATATTCACTGTAAACAGGAGTTTTTAGTCGGTATAAATTTTTAGCCATATAAGTTTCCAGATAGTATTCTTTAGTCTGCGTGGCTTTGTTATTCCAATTTGCTTCGGGATTTAAAATTAATGTTTTTCCGTTAATCAATCTTTCTCTTACTTCTTGAATTCCAAGTAATTCTCCTTTCTCATTCATAACATAAGCATCGAAAGTAGGATCAATCCAGATCCATTTTTTAAATTCGTTGCTGTAAACCATGTTAATTACGTGACAATCATCAAAATCAGTTTCTTTTGGCATACAAGTAATATATCTAGATTTTATCCCCATAGCTAAATAGCATTCATTAAGAATTGTTGCCATCATTCTACAATTAAGACCGCGATTTTCGGTTTTGCATATTTTTATTAAATCGATTGCATTTCTTAGCGTTGGATTATAACTGCTTCCATCATGTCTAATTATTTTATGCACCCAATGAAGTAAATTAAGAATTTGAGAAGTTTCGCTTCCAGTTCCAGCAATTGAATCCAATTTTAAATCTTTTCTGATTTTCATTAGATTTGGATTCTCCATTGATTGATAAGTAAATTCAGGAATAAATCTATTGTCTAAATAATTATATTTAGCTGCTTTTTTTAGTATTTCTAAGCGAGATGTAGCGGCTTTATACTTGATTTGTGTATAGGCTTTTACAGAATCATTAAGTAAAATCACAAAATCAAATTGTGTATTTTTTTTAATTTTTACTGAGATAGAATCTTTATCAGTAATAAAAGTGACTTTTTTTCCTAATGATGATGTTTCGTATACATCTGGATTTAGTTGAGGAGAAATATTCCAAGATTGTTTTTTGTATGTTTTACCATCTCTAATATCAAGTTTTTTTGATATTGCTTTTATGGTTGGAATATTTTGTTGGCCAATAACTAACTGTGCAAAAAAGATAAAAAATAGGAGAAGAGTGATTTTTGATTTCATTATTTTGATTTTTGATTGAGAATAGTATTTTGATCGAAATGCAACAAACTTGAAAATAAATAAGCTATAAAATCCCTCTCGACTTAATCTCCAAATATTTATTAATGGCGTCAAGCGTAAGATTTTCTGGTTGTGTTAAGACAGAATGGATTCCGTATTTCTTCAATTCGTTTACAATTAATCGTTTCTCGAACATGAATTTTTCGGCAATTACTTTGTCATAAACTTCCTGAATTGTAGTTGTTTTTTTATTGATAATACCGTTTAGTTCTGTATTGCTAAAGAAAACCACAACCAATAAATGGCTTTTGGCAATTCCTTTTAAATAAGGCAATTGTCGATTTAGACCGTCCATTGTTTCAAAATTGGTATACAGAATAATTAAACTTCTCTGATTGATATTTTTCTTAATATCAACATACAATCTACTGTAATCACTTTCGAAGAAATCGGTTTTTATATTGTACAAAGTTTCGAGAATCTTTTGCATCTGTGAACCTCTTCTTTCGGCAAAAACTCTGTTTTCTACTTTTTTAGAAAAAGAAAAAAGTCCAGCTTTATCTTGTTTTTTCAGAATCACATTAGACAAAACCAAAGAAGAGTTAATAGCATAATCCAATAAACTTAATCCGTCAAAAGGCATTTGCATCACACGTCCTTTATCGATTGCCATATAAACCGATTGCGATTTTTCGTCCTGAAACTGATTCACCATCAACGAATTTCTTTTTGCTGTAGCTTTCCAGTTTAAAGTTCGTAAATCATCGCCTTGAACATATTCTTTAATCTGCTCAAATTCCATTGTGTGGCCAATTCGGCGTATTTTTTTAATTCCGTATTGAAATAAATTATTCGAAAAAGCAATCAAATCGTATTTTCTTAACTGAATATAAGATGGATAGGTTGGAACCATTTGACCATTATCGAAAAGAAATCTTCTCGAAATCAATTTTAATGGCGAAGAAACATAGATGTTTAAAGAGCCGAAATGATATTCTCCACGTTCTGTTGGACGAAGATCATAACCAATTTCTTTTTGCGTTGCCGCTTTTATTGTTTTTACGATTTTGAAATCGCGAACTTGAAATTGAAACGGAATCTCATCAATAATTTTAACCGAAATGGGAAAAGTGTAATGGTTTTTTAAATTAATCTTTATCGGATTTAAATCTCCGTTTGATAATTTTTCGGGTGTAATTCTTTCAGCTTCAAGTCCAGTTCTTGCTAAATACAAAAGCAATACATCAAGGCCTAAAAAAGTAATTAAACCTAAGACTAGCAGCCAAACTGCGTGGTACATATTCGGAAAAATAAAAGCACAGATAAACAATCCTATAATGCTAATGAGCACATAGAAAAAGAAATTGTTCAGATATAGACTTTTTATGAATTTCAAGTTTTCTCGGTTTTATGTTTTTCTAATAAATTTTGGTGAACTCATTAAAATCAAAGCCTTCTAAAGAAGCTATTTTCCAGACTCCGTTTTCTTTAATGGTTTTCACTTTATATTTAAAATCACCTTCCCAAGACCAAGTCCAATCAAAAGAAGCTTTATCGTTTTCAATCTTCAGATGATTAATCGTCATTGTTTTCCAAAAATTTTCTGGATTATCTTGGCAATTGCACCACGGATTAGAATCGCTTCCAAAAGGAGGTAATTCTCCTTCAAACCATTCAATCTTTTTTGTTTTAAGATTAGAATCTATTCGTAAAGCAATTTTATTGTAATTGTCTAAAAACTGCTGCGAAAAGAAATTGGTTCTCTTTAGTTCTTCCAGTCTTTTTTTATGCGAGTTTAAATCTAAGCCAATGTATTTGTCTCCTTTTTTATTCGAAAGAGGGTTGAAGTCATTGTTGCTGTTTTTCGTTTCTACCCATTCGTATAGTTTTTTTACTAAAGATTCAATTTCCTGTTTGTCATTTTTGAAATAAAAAGAATCTTTCTTGTCTTTTAAAAAAGCAGCATTTGATGGCTGAAAAGCAATCAACAATAGTAGGGAGAACGATATAAGAAGTTTAGACGGTTTCAAATTTTTTTTAGTTTTTATTGTTTCAAGTTTCAGGTTTCAAGTTTGCTCTTCTTTGTCAGGCTGAGCGGAGTCGAAGCCCGTTGTGCCCTTCGACTTCGCTCAGGGTGACAATTGAGATGTACAAAGTTTTTACTTTCAAGTTTGTCCACCATTCACCATTCATAATTTATAATTATCTCGGAATTTCTACCGTTTCAATAATCTGTTTAATAATTTCTGAGCTTGTAAGTCCTTCCATTTCACGTTCTGGCGCTACGATGACGCGGTGCTGTAACACTGGAATTGCAGCTTCTTTAATGTCTTCTGGCGTTACGAAATCGCGTCCGCGGATTGCAGCAAAACCTTTTGAAGCATTCAAAATAGCGATCGAAGCACGAGGCGAAGCTCCTAGATATAAAAAGGCATTTTCGCGTGTGTTTACCACAATTCTAGCAATATATTCTAATAAGTTTTGTTCAACCCTAATTTGTTTTACCAAACCTTGATATTCTTTGATTTCCTCAGCAGAAAGAATGGTTTTAATGGCATCTAGTTTTCCATGATCTTGCAATGAATGTTCTCTCTGAATAATTAGAATCTCTTCATTAAGTTTTGGATAATCAATTGTGATTTTAAAAAGAAAACGATCTAATTGCGCTTCAGGCAAGCGATAAGTTCCTTCTTGCTCTATAGGATTCTGAGTTGCAATTACCAAAAACGGAGCTTCCAATTGATAAGCTGAACCGTCAATTGTAATTTGGCGTTCTTCCATTACTTCAAAAAGTGCGGCTTGTGTTTTTGCAGGAGCACGGTTAATCTCATCAATTAAAATCAGATTAGAAAAAATTGGGCCTTTTTTGAATTCAAATTCTGAATTTTTTAGATTAAAAATAGATGTTCCCAAAATATCTGAAGGCATTAAGTCTGGCGTAAACTGGATTCTGCTGAAACCAATATTTAAGGTTTTAGCCAATAATTTAGCTGTAATTGTTTTGGCAACTCCAGGAACACCTTCTAAAAGTACGTGACCGTTTGACAAAATAGCAACCAAAAGCTGATCTACCATTTTGTGCTGTCCTACGATTACGGTTTCGATTTCTTTTTTGATCGTGTTTACGTGATCCAAAAGCGGTCCTAAATTGATTCTCGTTTCAAAATTCACATTTTCATTTGTGATTTCGCTTGATGTTGTATTGATGTCGTCCATAATTGGTATGTTTTTTTATTTTTTTGCCACTCCCGATAGCTAGAGGGAATAGCTAAATAAATTAATGTAAAATCTTTTCTATTGCTGCGTTTATTTTAATCAAATCTTCTTCAAGACTTCCGTGATAACTATTTCGGTGGTCATTAATTAACTGAACCACATCGCGAATATCTTTTTCATCTTTTCCGGTTTTGTAATGCAATTTCATTATAAAATCATCGTCTAGTTTGCTGGTGTCAAGCAAATAATCAGTTCTGATTTTTTCTAAAAAGTAAATAATCTTTTTATCAATAATATTGGTATGATCGCCCTCCTGATAATATAAATTTCCAATTGTTTTGGTAAAATCAACGGTGAGATTTTCCAACGGTTTTATGATCGGAACAACTCGCTGTTTGCGTTTTGCATTAAAAATCATAAAAATAAGAATTCCAAGTAAGCCTAAATACCAAGCCGATTTTAAAGCGGGCTGACTCCAGATATAACGCATTGGAGAGCTTGAAATTCGTTTATCGTTAAAAGTTTTATTGTACCAGAAAATATTTCCTTTCGGGATATAAGAAAGAACATTTTCGGCATACTGATAATAATTTTTTTTGAGCAGATTATAATTGGTAAAAGCCACTGGCTGCGTATGCAGATAGAGATAGCCATTTTTATAAGGAACTTCAATAAAATTGACTTGTCTTTTGTTTTTACTGCTGATTTGATATCCTAGAACTTTTGTGTTTAAAGTGTCTATTTTAGAAAAATAATCGTTTAAACCAGTATTAAAAGTATATTTTTTTGCGCTTGTTTTTTTGTTTGCCATCCAAACCGAAATGCTGTCATTGGGCATGAAATCGGTTTTTAGTTCTATTTTTAAAGAATCTAGCAGCACTTTCGGGAATACTTTCATACTTAGGAAAGCATTGTTTCCGTGAGAAACAAAATATAGAATTTCTTTCATAGATTGATCATCAATATTGTCAGCTTCAGAAATATTAATGAAAGTTCCTTTGATTTTATAGGTTTCTACATTTTCTCTTGCATCATATTGAGAATCCAAATATTCGTAAGGAGTTTGAGTAGAAATTCTTTCTATTTTCTGTTTAAAAAGCCCATCGGCTTCCTGATCAAAAACATATAATCCGAAAGGGATTTTATCTTCAACAGAATACGTTGGAGTCCAATCAATAGGTTTTGGCTGTCCTTTGTCTACGAGTAATGTTATTCCGAAAATTAAAACCAGAATAGCAATGTATATTTTAACTTTATTATCCATTGCCAAAGGTTTTTAATGCTTTTTTAAATCGGTTTTCTGTTTTTCTGAATGTTGTATCGTCAATTTCAAATTCACCATACCAAATATAATTGTACAGATAAGAAAGATAAGTAAACTCTTCTTTGTGAGCAGGATTATGCAGTTCGTACAAATAATCGGAATTGGTTTTTTCAATATCCCATTCAATATAATGATGCTGCGCCATTACTTTCAAAAGCCATAAATAATAATATCGCACGGCAATTCTTTTTTCGCCAGCTTCGATGCTTTCTTTAATAAGTTTTTCAAAATCTAAAAGATGGATATTTTTCTCGGCATCAGAATAAAACAAAGCTCTTTTGTCGGCATTCTTTCCGAAAATCCATCTTCCTTCTCGTTTAATTAATGCCTTGACTATAAAATAAATCAAGGTAATAACCACTACAATGGCAATTATTCTAAATAAAATAGAAATTAAATCGAGAGACGTTTTTACGCTGCTAAAATTAAATAAGTTGGCAATTTGTCTAGCGAGCCAATGCTTAAAGTGATCCCACCAGTTTTTTTCGGGTTCTTTGTATTTGTAGACAAAATCTTTATCGGTATATTTTTTCTTGAAGTTCTTTTCAAAATGTCTGGCTTCTACAGCTCCAGAATCTACTTTGATATCTTTTTCGGTATACTTAATTCCAACAATTTTTGGAGGATCTTCTTTAACCACCAGAGTATCTTGAGCACACAATGGGTTCAAGCAGAAAAGAAAATATAAAATGATAACAAACCTATTCATTTGTAGTATCTCCGATTAAATCAATTGATTTAGATTCTTGTTTGTCTCCTGAATCAAGACTATAGTAAATCATTCCTTGATTAACTATAATGATGTTGTTAAAAATGTTGCCAAGAATAATTAGCACAATTACAACAATCGTTATAAAGCCTATCAACAAAGGTGAAGGTTCTATAGAGTTTGTATGGTCTGAAGCAGAATTTCCAATTAAATAGGCTAAAGCGATAAACATACCCACAAAGTATAAACACATTGTTATGGCAAACTGAACAAACTGCATTATCATCATAATAATAAAGGTTGTTCCAATTGTGTTCCAAAAATCTAGTTTTATTAAATAGTAGGAGTGTTTCAGAGATTCAAAAAAACGCTTTTCTTCTGTCAGATAACTGTAAAAATGCAGGTTTAAAAAGGTAAATAATGCAGGTAGCGCAATCATAAGCAATGGAATCCCGATAATAATGAAGCACAGAAAAAACAAGATGATCAGTGCAATTATTAAAACCGGAAAAACTAAAAATAAATATCCTATGCTGAATTTTATTAATTTAAAAAGAACTTTAAAAAAACTTGCCGAGACATCATTCAATTCAAAATCTTCTTTGCCAGCTCCGATCATTTTTAAATATAAAACCGGATAAGCATAATTAAACAATGATATAATAAAGAATAAAAGAATGCAGATAAACATCAGTGCCACTACTAATCCTTCATTATGATTGAAATATTCAAGAAGATCATTTTTTAATTGATTGTTTTCAAGACCAGAGTTTTGGATATGTTCAAAATTAACTTTAAGGAGCGTATAAATTACTATTGCAAAAAGAAGTAAAAATGCTCCATTTGCAATAAAAAAAATCTTGAAAAAGTTCTTTCCGTAATTTTTGAAAAAAGTAAAAGTGTCGCCTAGATTATCGCCTAATTGTCTTTTTCTGTAAAGCTCGAACATTATAAATGAATTGGTTTTGAAGTTATTTTTTTGTGTACTATAAAAGGATATATTAAGTAATAAAACGAAATTATTGCCAATGTCAATAAAATAATAAAACTACTTAGCCAATTGGGCATATCGATAGAATATCGTGTAATAAAACCTTCTAAAAATCCTGCGCTTATGGTAAACGGAAAAGTGCTTAAGAATATTTTAAAGCTGTTTTTGAAACCGATTTTAAATGAATTTAACCTAGAAAAAGTTTTAGGAAATAGGATAGAAGCTCCTAAAATAAAACCCGCTGTAGTTTCAATAACAATGGCAAAAATCTCCATAGAACCGTGAATCCAGATGCCTCGAACACTTTTCCAGAAAACGCCTTGTTCGTAGAAAAAATATTGAAAAGAACCCAGCATAATACAGTTTTGAAGAAAAACATTAAAAGTTCCGATTCCTGCAAAGATTCCGTAGAAATAACATCTGGCGCCAACAAAAAGATTATTGACCGTAATGCCAATAAAGCTTCCCCAATTGCTGCCCGAACCATACACGGCCATCGGATTGCCTTTTTTGATGTTTTGTAAAGTCATATTTACATAGTCATCGCCTAAAATCAGACGTACAAAATCGCGATCGTAACGAGCAGAAAGAACTCCGATAGAAACGGTCACAAAAAATAAGGCAAACGCATAAACCAAATACCTTCTGTATTCGTAAACCAATAAAGGGACTTCGATTTTAAAGAAATCTACTAGGCGATTCTGATCGGTTCGTTTGGTTTTGTAAATTTTTTGATAAATCTGAGAGGCAAGATGATTGAGATACACAACCGTTTTACTTTTAGGATAATACGTTTGAGCATACGACAAATCATTCATCATTTGAATGTACAAATTAGCTAATTCATCAGGATTTTTTTTAGCTTTACCAAAAATTGCCAGCTCAAACTCGAGCCATTTTTCTCTGTTTTGTTTTATAAAGGCGATTTCTCTCATTGTAGGCTAAAATATGAAATATGTCAGAATTATCTATTAATACGACACAAAATGTCAAAATAAATTTTATCGCTGCTTCTGTAGGTGAAAGGCTAGGTGCTTTTTTTATAGATTTGTTTGTTATAATCTGCTATATAACAGCGCTTTCAATAATACTTTTTGACTGGCTGCAGCTCGATAGATTGATGGTTAATTTGGATGGCTGGTCACGTGGCGCGATTTTCTTATTATTGTATTCTCCAGTTATAGTTTACTCGCTGGTTTTAGAAAGTGTTTTTGAAGGTCAGTCTCTTGGCAAAAAAATATTGAAAATAAAAGTGGTAAAAATTGATGGTTATCAAGCAGGTTTTGGAGACTATTTAATTCGCTGGTTTTTTAGGGTAATTGACTTTTTTACGTTCTTCGGACTTCCGGGACTTATTGCTGTTATTACAAGCCAGAAATCACAGCGATTGGGAGATATGGCAGCAGGAACAGCGGTTATTACATTGAAGAATAAAATTAATATCAGCCATACTATTCTGGAAGAAATAGGTGAATCTTATGTGCCAACGTATCCTTTGGTAATCAAGCTTTCAGACAATGATATGCGTATTATTAAGGAAACCTATCAAAAAGCAGCAGCTAAAAATGATCATGAAGTTATTTACAAACTGGTTGCTAAAATTGAAAGTGTAACTGGTATTAAAAATCAATCGGGAAACAATAGCGATTTTATCCGTGTAATTTTAAAAGATTATAATTTTTACACACAAAACATGTGATTTTTTTTCTTTGAACAATTGTTGAGTTTTTCTGGTTTTTGCTGATAATTTTTTAGAATTTCTTCGTAAATTTATATATAGATAATTAATTCATAAATTTCCAAACAAATGAAAATTACAAAGCCTTTTCTCGTATTATTAGTACTATTATCTGCTTGCGTTAGTTTTGCTCAAAGCGGAAAAAAATTAGATAAAATTATAAAAAGAGATTATCAGATTATTGAATGTACGGTTCTAAAAATGTCTGATAAAACAGTAGAATATTCACTTCCTGGTGAAACGGTTCAAATTTCGCTAGACGTTTCGCAGATTGCCAGAATTGATTTTGCTAGCGGAAGATCTCAAACCTTTGATGTCTCTGCAAATGCAAGCATTGCCCCTCAAAGCAGTTCTCAAAATGTAGCAAGTGCAGATATGAAACACAATACAATCGCAGTATTGCCAGTTCCTTATGTAAATGCAGATAATCAGCAAGGCTCTGAGGATATGGCAAAATTTGCTCAAAACGATTTGTACAATAAATTGTTAGATAAATCATCTAATATTTTTCCGCTGACAGTTCAGGATTTAAGAACTACAAACAGTTTGTTGCATAAAGCAGGAATTGACCACAATAATATTGACGAAACGCCAATAGAAGATCTTGAAAAAATATTAGGAGTTGATAATATTGTGGCCGCAAAAGTTTCATACACAATTGGAACCGGTACTACGGCTACCACATATAACAGTGGAAACGCGAAAGTGAGCAATAATGATAAAAAAGTAACAACAAGCGATATTTCTACAACAACAGCAAACAATCAGACGTATTATTACTATACGGTTTATTTTGATATGTATAGAAATGCCGATAAAATCTACTCGCAAACCCGTAAACCTTTGTTGGCAGTAAAAGATGGCTGGATGGACTCTATTTCCTATTTGTTAAAAAGAAGTCCGATTTACGTGAAAAAATAAGGAATGTTTTATGAGTGCGAGTTGTTAAGATTATTCGTCACAACTTTGTAACTTTGACCCTTTGCATCTTTGTAACTCAAAAAAAATGTTTCACTTACTTGATATTATTGGGACAATGGCGTTTGCAATGTCAGGCGCCTTGACCGCAATGCACAAAAAATTAGATCCGTTTGGGGTTTTTATCATTGCATTTGTTACTGCCGTTGGAGGCGGAACACTTCGTGATGTCTTAATCGGAAGAACTCCTGTGGGCTGGATGCGCGACATGCAATACGTGTATGTGATCATTTTAGGATTTTTTCTAGCGATTCTTTTCAGAAAAAGCTTCGATAAACTTCGAACTTCATTGTTTCTATTTGATACAATTGGGCTTGGAGTTTTTACTTTAATAGGTCTTGAAAGAGGACTTATAACAGGTCTTCATCCTGCAATTTGTATTGCATTAGGAACAATGACGGCCTGTTTTGGCGGTGTAATTCGAGATATTTTATGCAACGAAATTCCAAACGTTTTTAGAGAAGAGATTTACGCAACCATCTGTATTTTTGGTGGGATCGTTTTTTTTGGATTGCGAAAACTCAATTTAAACGACGACATTTTATATTTAGTTACCTCACTTGTTATTATTGTAATTCGATTAATGGCAGTGAAGTATAAATGGCATTTAAAGGCATTTGATCATAAATAGACATGAAATACACCATAAAAAAGTATTCTCAAGAGGATTATTCAATTTGGAACGATTTTGTCGCTCAGGCTAAGAATGCTACTTTTTTGTTTCATCGCGATTTTATCGAATATCATAAAGATCGTTTTGAAGACTTTTCGCTTTTAGTTTTCGAAGATGAAAAATTGCGAGCTGTTCTTCCCGCCAATAAAAAAGGAAATTCACTCTATTCTCATCAAGGTTTAACTTACGGCGGATTAGTGTTTTTGTCCAAATTGAAAGCAGAAAAAGCAGAATCGATTTTAGATCAAATTTTATTTTTTTTGAAAGAAAATAAACTCGAAACTTTTTATTATAAACCAATTCCAGATTTTTATTTTTCGGAAGGAAATGCTGCACTCGATTTTTTTTTAATGAAAAGAGGGGCAGTTTTAGAACGTAAAGAAATGAATTTGGCGGTTAATTTGATGACTCCTTTGAAGATTTCGAAAAGTAAAATGAAACACTTCAGACGAATCGAAAATCTTGATTTAGATATTTTTGAAGAAGAAAATTTCGATCCGTTTTGGGAGAAAATTTTAGAGCCAAGATTATTAGAAAAATTTGATGTAAAACCTGTTCATTCCAAAGAAGAAATGGCACTTTTGAAATCTAAATTCCCGAAAAACATAAGACAATATTCTGCTTACAGAAATGATGAAATTATAGCGGGAATAACGATTTTTGAAACCAAAAATGTCATAAAATCGCAATATGGCGCTACTTCAAAAATAGGAGAAGAATGTAGGGCGCTAGATTTTTTATTCATCAATCTGATTCATAAATACAAAAGAAAAGGGAAGCATTTTTTTGATATGGGAATTGTGGATGATGAAAATGAACCAGGTTATAATTTGGGGCTTTTGAATCAAAAAGAAGAATTAGGCTGTTCTGTTTACAATCAGGATTTTTATAAAATAGAAATAAAGTGATACCATTTTTAGACCTAAAAAAAATAAACGAGCCTTATGAAGCTGCTTTTCAGGAAAAACTGAAATCGGTTTTAGAAAACGGCTGGTATATTTTGGGAAAAGAAGTGGAAACATTTGAAAAATCCTTTGCGGAATATTGCCAATCAAAATATTGCATTGGAGTAGGAAATGGTTTTGATGCTTTGGTTCTCATTTTTAAAGGTTACATTGCACTTGGAAAACTAAAGAAAGGAGATGAGGTTATTGTTCCAGCTAATACTTATATTGCAAGTATCCTGGCCATTTTAGAAGCCGATTTAGTTCCTGTTTTGATCGAGCCAAGATTAGAAACCTACAATATAAATCCAGAATTAATTCCCGAGAAAATCACTTCAAAAACAAAAGCTATTTTAGCAGTTCACTTATACGGACAATTAGCTGAAATGCAAAAAATAAATGAGATTGCAGAAAAACATGATTTGATTGTCGTAGAAGATGCAGCACAATCTCACGGAGTAAAAATAAATAAATCCCAAAATAAAAATTCCAAATTCCAGAATTACGATGTCACTCTGAGCGGAGTCGAAGAGTCGCAAAGTGCTTCCGCATTTAGTTTTTACCCAGGAAAAAATCTGGGTTGTTTAGGCGACGGCGGAGCCATTACCACAAACGATGAAAAATTAGCAAAAGTTCTTTTTTCGCTCCGAAATTATGGTTCAGAAAAAAAATATCATAACGAATATGTCGGCATAAATTCCAGATTAGACGAACTTCAGGCTGGGTTTTTAAATTTAAAATTACCAAATTTAGATTCAGATAACGAGAAAAGAAGAGCTATTGCAAAACGATATTTATCAGAAATTGAAAATGATAAAATAGTGCTTCCATTTTGGGATCTTTCTCGGAATCATGTTTTCCATTTGTTTGTTATTCGAACAGAAAACAGGGCACATTTACAAGAATGTTTAGCTCAGAACAATATTCAAACCATAATTCATTATCCAATTCCGCCACATCAGCAAAAGGCTTTTTCGCAATGGAATAATTTGTCGTTTCCGATAACTGAAAAGATTCATAGAGAAGTTTTGAGCTTGCCGATAAGTCCCATTATGACAGAATCTGATGTGAATTTTGTGATCAAAACTTTAAACCAATACTAATTGAATTTTTATAGAAAAATAGTTCAAACAAATTTGTTTAAGATTGCTTCTTTAAACAGTTTTAGTGTTGCTTTAAAAATCGGAATCGGTTTAATTACATCCAAAATTCTGGCAATTTTTGTTGGCCCAAGCGGAATGGCTCTGGTTGGAAATCTTCGTAACTTTTTAACTTCATTAGAAAATATTTCCACTTTGGGGTTTCAAAATGGAATCGTAAAATATACCGCTGAAAATGAAAAAAATAAAACCGAACTTGAAAAAATAGTTTCTACGGTTTTTATATGTCTAGTTTTCTTAGCGTTTCTATTAAGTGGCATTTTATTTTTTACAGCTTCTTATTGGAACCAAGAAATTTTTGGAAATAAGACTGAATATTTGATTGTTTTTAAAGTTTTAGCTTTGGTTTTGCCAACTTACGGACTTTCAATTTTTCTAATTGCGGTAATTAATGGTTTGGGCAGATTTAGAAAAGTAATTTGGATTAATATCATTGGGAACATTATTGGTTTATTGACTTCCATTTTTCTGATTTTGCAGTTCAAAACTACCGGAGCTTTGTTGGCAATTGTTATCGCGCCAGCTTTACTGTTTTTTATTACTTTTTATTTGGTTCAAAAAGAGATTCAATTTCTTCAATTCATAAAATTAAAAGCATTCAATTTTAATGTATTGAAAAATCTTTCTTCTTATTCTTTGATGGTGTTGGTTTCGTCTGTTTTAGGACCTTTTGTTTTTCTTGCAATTCGAAATCATATTATTCAGAATTTAGGAATCGAACAAGCAGGATATTGGGAAACTATGACTAGAATTTCGACTTATTATTTAATGTTTGTCAGTACGATTTTGAGTGTTTATTTTCTTCCAAAATTATCTAAAGCTCAAAATGATTCAGAAACCAAAAATGCCTTTTTACAGTATTATAAATTTATACTTCCAATTTTTGTTTTGGGTTTAACGTTGCTATATTTTACTAGATTTTTTATAGTTCAATTGCTTTTTACTAAAGAATTTTTACCTGTAGCCAATTTGTTTTTTTGGCAGCTTTTAGGCGATGTTTTCAAAGTTTGCGCCCTGATTTTGGGTTTTCAGTTTTTTGCTAAAAAAATGACTTCAGCCTTTATCATTGCCGAATTATTTTCGTTTTCGGTCTTATATTTTGCCTGTTTGTATTTTATCAAAATCTTTCAAATCGAAGGCGTTGTAATCGCTTATGCTTTCGATAATTTGGTTTATCTACTGGTTTTGGCGTTTTATTTTAGAAAAATTCTATTCTAATTTTCATTCCACTTCAAAATATACTTTTCTGCAATTTTCTTATAGTGATGATGCTCTTCTATAAAAGCTCTCGCACGTTTTCCAATCGCCATAATTTCATCTGGATTTTCAATTAAAAAAGACAATTCATTTACCAAATACTCAAGGTCTGGAATAGCATTTATACAGACTTTTTTTGAAAGATTGTAATGCGAAATAAATTCGGTTTCTGCGCCTGTAAAAACAACTTTTCCTTTTGCCATAGCTTCCAATGCATTATAACCCTGATCGTAAGCGTAAATTTGGTCCAATAAAATATGGGAACGATTATAAAGATTTATGTATTCGGAATAAGGAACGCTTCTAACGGTGATTATTTCTACTTTTTCAGCATATTTTTCTTGAATAATTTCTAGAGCTTTTTCAAAATAATCATTTCCTTTTTTTATGTAATTATCATTATTAATTCCATGAAAAATAATGATTTTGTCATCAATATTCAGCGATTCAAATAGTAATTTATCAATGTTTATTGGGTTTGGAATTAATCCTAAATATTTACTATTTCCTTGTAGCGGAAGATGATAATCAAAATCGGAAGCAATTATTCCGTGACAGTTTTTGTAAATAAACTGATGCAGTTTGAAGAATGCTTTTTCACGAAATTTCAGAACGTTTCCAAAAGACTTTTTATCGATTTTATGATTAAGATATAACGGAATTACAGATTTAAAATCGGGATTTTCGAAGCAATATTTCACATTCAAATAATCGTAGCCACAGCTCAATAAATAAAGCTTTTGATTGTTTTTTGAAAGATGTGAAATAATTTTTTTTTCAAAGTAAGGCTGGCATTCAAAACTGTTTTCGTTGATTAACTGCACAACATCAAAACCAGAACATTGCTTTTTGAATTTTAAAAATTGGCAATATGTAAAAAATGAACTTATATCAAAGCCAAACAATTTATAAAGGGCAACTTTTGCTTTTTTCAACAATCCCGAGTCCCATTTTTTTTGGATAGGAAAATCGACAGGAAAGTTTTTAAAGCCATCTTTTCGACCGACAATAAAAACTTCATGTCCTAAAGCCTGTAAACCATCTTTTAGAGAATTGTGCAAATGGCTGTATTCGCCTACCAATAATACTTTCATTAATGTGTATATTTGACAAATATATTTACTTTTTTGGTTAAAACATGAGTAAAAAGAAAGTTGCTATTGTTTCGCATTCATTAGGAGAAGGAGGGGCAGAACGTTTTGCGGGTTTACTGACTTTTATGTTAGAAGATTCTGGTTTTGAGGTTCATTCTATTATTGTTAATGATTGTGTAGATTATTCGTATACAGGAACTTTATTCAATTTAGAAAGAGAAAATTTGGGTTCGTTTTCTTTTTTTAAAAAACTAAAAAAAGGAAAGCTATTGCGAAATTATCTGATTCAGAATAATATTGAAATTGTTATAGACGGGCGGTCACGAAATGTTTTATTGCGGGAGTTAATCACGAGATTTATTTATCGAAATTTAAAAATCTTTTATATCGTTCACAGCTATAATTTTCAGATTTATTTTCCTTCCTCAAAGTTTTGGTCGAGAATACTTTATAAGAATGTAGAAGCCTTAGTTTGTGTTTCAAAAGCGATTGAAGAAAAAGTTAATCGTCTATTTCAATTAAAGAATACAACAACAATTTACAATCCTTTTTTTATTGCGGAAGAAGAACTAAGAAAAGAAATTTTGGAGCCCAAAAAAGTGATTTTATTTTTTGGAAGATTTGAAGAAAAAGTGAAAAATTTCACACTGATGCTAGAAGCTTTTTCTCAATCAAAAATATATGAAAAAGGATATCATTTGCATGTAATGGGATCTGGGAAAGATTTGGATTTTATTCAGCAGAAAATTGAAGAATTGAATTTGAACAATTATGTTAAGATTCTTCCTTTCAGAGAAAATCCTTTTGATGAGGTTCGAGAAGCTAAATTTACCGTTTTGACCAGTAATTTTGAAGGTTTTCCGTTATCTATTGTAGAATCATTGGCTTTGGGAACGCCTGTAATTGCTGTTGATTGCAATTCTGGACCTAGAGAAATTATTCAAAATGGATTTAATGGATTATTAGTTGAAAATCATAATCCGAAAGCTTTTGCAGAAGCGATGAATAAATTTGCAGATGATAGCAAATTATATAATTTTTGTAAAAAGAATGCTGCTGAAAGTGTAAAACATTTGTCTTTAAAAAATATTGCAGAACAATGGAAGAATCTTCTAAATCATCAATAATAACGAATATTTCAGATATTCAACTCATTGAAATTCCTAAAATTCAGGATCGTAGAGGAAATCTTTCTGTTGTAGAAGGAGATACAATTCCGTTTGTTTCCAAAAGAGTATACTATCTGTACGATGTGCCAAGCGGAAGCAAAAGAGGAGGGCATGCACATATTGAACAGCAAGAGTTTTTAATTGCTTTAAGCGGTAGTTTTGATGTGGTTTTGAAAGACGGAAAAAACATTAAAACAATTACGCTAAATAAACCAAATGTTGGCTTGCTTATTGTTTCTGGGATTTGGCGTGAACTTAAAAATTTCTCTTCAGGAAGTGTTTGTCTGGTTTTGTCTTCTGGCGAGTTTAGTGAAGGAGACTATATTCGAGAATACAAAAAATTCCGACTATTTAAAGACAGATGAACCAAATCCTAAATTGGCTAAAAAGGTTTTAAAGAAAATTAGAATGCGTAAAATAAATGCAGGAAGACGCAGTAAAACTTTTTTCTTCCAACTTAAATTTTCTAAATCTATTGCGTTGTAATAGTTATAGAAAAGCGTTTTTTCTCCAGCTAATTTGCTTTTTATCGCAAGCGAAAAACGATTTAAATCTAAAAACCTTTTTAAATTTGAGTTTGTTTGTTCTGCTATTTCAAACTTTGAAAAATCCATTTTTTCTTTAATCAAACGTTTGTCTTTCGAAAGACTTTTTGGATCGTAAATATAACGCGCCAATACTTTCCAAGAAAACACAACAGGGTAAACAAGCCCAATTCTGATCCACAAATCGGTGTCTTCTCCGCTTTTAATTTTGGTGTCAAAATGTCCAATTTCTTCGAAAATGGATTTATGAAAAACGGAGCAGGAAGTACACAAAACGGTTTCTTTTAAACTGGCTTTAAAATAATTTACAATTTCAAAATCATCATTTGTTTTGGAAATTGAATATTGTGCCGAAATTACTTTTTTTGAAGTTTCAAATTCTATCGCAGCAGAAAACACTTTTTGATTTGGAAGCTTTGAAATGTTAGTATACATACTTTCCAAAAATGTTGGATGCCAGAAGTCATCTGCATCAAGAAAAGCAATAAAATCGGCATTTGCTTTTTCGATTCCGTAATTTCTAGTTGCCGAAACACCTTCATTTTTTTTAATGAAATACTGTATTCTAGAATCTTTAAATTGAAGTAATTTCTCTTCGCTTTTATCTTTCGATCCATCATTTACGACAATAATTTCAAAATCCTGAAAAGTTTGATTCAAAACACTTTGAATCGTATTTTCAATGAAGTTCTCTTTATTGTAAAGAGGAATTATGATGGAAAAAAAAGCCATTTATTTTGTTTTAAGAAAACAGTAATAACCTAATTTATAAATGTCAAACAGAAAAAGTGACGGTTTGTCTGAAAGCAAATTTCGCTCAATTTTTTGTTCCGATTTTTTAAAAACAAAATTAAAAATAGAAATCAGTTTCATTTTTTTTAAGAAGTCAAAAGAACCGATGATTTTACTTTCGTTTTTAGATATTTTATTCAAATTATCTAAAAAAACTAGATTTTCTAATGCAGTTTTTATTTTGCTTAGAAATAAAGAGGAAGATTCTAAATTTAAGTGAAAAACGGGATTTTCAATATGCTTAATCTCAATTTCATTAGATTTTAAAACGGCAAAAAAAAGCAAATCTTCATAGCCATATTTTGTTAGATTTTCATCGAAAGGAAAGAGATCTAGAATTTCTTTCTTTATCAATAAATTAGAAACCAACGCGGTATTTGATGGGTTTTTATTTCTTTCGGATAAACTTAAGGCTTCTCTTTTTTTGCCATAAATCCAGCGTAAAACTTGTTCTTGTCGAGGCTTTTTATTTTTGTACAAAAGTCCGCCGAAAACCGTTTTGTTTTCTATTTCTGAAATATAATTAGAAATAAAAGTATTGTGAACCGGCATTGTATCGGCATCCAAAAAAAGTAAATTTTCGTAAACCGCTTTTTTTGCCAGTAAATTTCTAATGGCACTTCGTCCTATATTTTTTTCTAAAATAGAATAAGAAGCATTTTCGAATAGATTAATTCTTTCATTTTCAATTGTAAACTCTTGAGAAGCATCGTCTAAAAAAAGAATTTCAAAAGTAATTCCGCAAGAATTGCATTGCTTTACGAGTTCGCTTGCAAGCGGTAAAACATTGTAATTATAAACCGGAATTAAAATGGAAAGCATTACACGCTTCTTTGCACCACTTCGAAGATTCTTTCATCTTCGCATTTTAAGGTTTTAGAAGGGAATTTCATCAATAAAGCATAATCGTGTGTTGCCATAATGATCGTTTTACCTGCAGCATTAATTGCTTTTAAAACCTCTAAAACTTCAGAACTAGTTTGTGGATCAAGGTTTCCTGTTGGTTCGTCGGCTAAAATAAATTCTGGATCGTTAAGCAATGCTCTTGCAATCGCAACACGCTGCTGTTCTCCTCCAGAAAGCTGATGAGGCATTTTGTTCATAAAATCTTTCATGCCTACTTTATCCAAAACTTCATCAATTTTGTGTTGCATGGCTTCTTTTTCTACCCATCCTGTAGCTCTTAAAACAAAAAGCATGTTGTCTTTGATTGAACGGTCTGGAAGTAATTTAAAGTCTTGAAATACAATTCCGATTTTACGTCTTAAATACGGAATGTCGTTTTCTTTTAAAGTAGCCAAATCAAATTCAACAATATGTCCTTCACCTTCAATTAATGGTAAATCAGCATATAAAGTTTTTAGGAAACTACTTTTTCCAGAACCAGTTTTTCCGATAATGTAGATAAACTCACCATGGTTAACATCCAAATTAATGTGAGATATAATTTTTCTTCCTTCTTGATATATAGTGACTTCTTTAAGAGACAGTACGGTTTGTGACATAATAAAATTGGTTTGAATGGTAAAAGTAATAAGATAACGCTTGTATTCAAAATAAATTTCAATCATTTCTTAAGAAAAATTCTAGAAAAACGAATGAAAATTTAAACCCTATAAGCAATCTAAGTTCATTTTGGTTAATCTGTCAAAAGTTCCTAACTTATAATAACTTATCGTTCTTACAATGGCTCAGATTCAATTTTTATAGCGAGCTAAAATGTTTATTGTGGAATATTTGTTCATAATAAAACCTCAAAACGTTTCGTTATAACCCTTATAAAATGATACATTTGAATACTAAATATTATTAAAATGCGTAAACTTTCCAGGTTCTTTATATACCAAATTATCCTTGCTTCGACTATAGCTACGGCACAAAAATCGGCTATTTATACTTACGAATTAAAGGATTTTGACAAAGCACTGGCTTTATATAATGATAAACAATATGCTTCGGCTCAATTGATTTTTGAAAAAGTAAAATACAATGCAGGAAACGAAGAGGTTCAATCTGATTGTGCTTTTTACATTGCCAATTGCGCTATAAGAACCAACAAAGCAAATGCAGATGCTTTGGTAGAGCAATTCGTTAATGATTATCCAACGAGCACCAAGCAGAACCAAGCTTATATTGAAGCTGCTCAATTTTTCTTCGAGCAGGGAAATTATCCAAAAGCATTACAATGGTTTGATAAAGTGGACGAAAGCTACATGAGCAAAACAGAATCGGACAAGTTTAACTTCATGAAAGGCTACAGCTATTTTAATGCTAAAAAGAAAAAAGAAGCTACCAATTATTTTAATAAAGTTGTCAATTCTAAAGAATATGGTTCTCAAGCCAAATATTACTTAGGTTTTATGGCGTATGAAGGTGACGATTATAAAGAGGCGACAAAGTATTTTGATGAAGTTTCGGGCGAAGAAAAATACAAAGAAAAGCTTTCGTATTATCAGGCCGACATGAATTTCAAATTAGGAAATTTCCAAAAAGCGATTGATTTAGGATTGGTAGCCATGAATAAATCAAACGATATTGAAAAATCGGAACTGAATAAAATTATTGGAGAAAGTTATTTCAATTTGAAGCAATATGGAAAAGCAATTCCGTATTTAGAGCAATATGCTGGAAAAAAAGGGAAGTGGAACAATACCGATTTTTATCAGTTAGGTTACGCTTATTATGAGCAGAAAGAGTATGAGAAAGCAATTTCTCAATTCAACAAAATTATCGAAGGAAAAGATTTTGTTGCCCAAAACGCTTATTACCATTTGGGTTTAAGTTATTTAAATACAGGAAAAAAGCAGGAAGCTTTAAATGCTTTCAAGAATGCTTCTGAAATGGATTTTAATGCACAGATTCAAGAAGATGCCGCTTTAAATTACGCTAAATTAAGTTATGATATTGGAAACGCGTATCAAGCTGTTCCAGGTATTTTATTAGATTTCCTTAAAAAATATCCAAACAATTCAAGCCGTGCAGAAGTAGAGAAATTATTGGTCGATTCTTACATTTCTTCTAAAAACTACAAAGAGGCTTTAGTTTTATTAGAAAAAAACAGAACTGCTGAAAATAAAGCAGCGTACCAAAAAGTGCTTTTTTACCGCGGATTGGAATTATATAACGAAAATAATTACCAAGAAGCGGGTAAAATGTTCAAAAATACTATTAGCGAACAAAAAACGCCTGAGTTTACGGCACGTGCTACTTTCTGGAAAGCAGAAACTGAATATCTGAATGATGACATGCAAAATGCCCTGCTGACTTACAAACAGTTCGCTGGAATGGCAGCTGCAAAGTCTACAGACGAATATAAAAACATCAATTATAATATTGGTTACACGTATTTTAAACTGAAAGAATACGATCAGGCAGCAAATTCTTTTCAAGCTCAGATCGATAATTCGCCTTCAGATAAAGTTCGTTTAAACGATTCTTATTTGCGTTTGGGAGACTGTCGTTTTGTGACTTCAAAATATAGTGCGGCAAATGAGGCTTATGCAAAAGCAATCGCAGCAAAAGGTGTAGATGCCGATTATGCACAATTTCAAAAAGCACTTTCTTACGGATTTATGTCAAATAATTCGAAGAAAGTGGATGAATTAAATAATTTCCTTCAGATGTACAAAAAATCATCTTACAGAGATGATGCTTTGTTCGAATTAGGAAATACTTACGTTGCAGAAAAGAAAAACGATCAGGCTTTGAAAACATATGATCAATTGATTTCAGAATTCCAAAACGGGTCTTTTACTTCAAAAGCAATCTTAAAACAAGGTTTGATTTATTACAATTCAGATCGCGATCAGCAGGCTTTAACGAAATTCAAGAAAGTTGCGGCAGAATTCCCAAAAACGCCAGAGGCTTTAGAAGCAGTTGCCACAGCAAGATTAATCTATGTTGATTCTGGAAAAGTAGACGAATATGCAACTTGGGTTCGTACTTTAGATTTTGTTGAAGTTTCGGATGCTGAATTAGATAACGATACTTATGATGCTGCTTTCAAACAATATAGCCAAAACAATAGCAAAGCTGCGATTACGGGCTTTGGTGGTTATGTGAACAAATTCCCAGCAGGACTACACGCTTTAGAAGCTAATTTCTATCTGGCGCAGCTTTACTATGCTGAAGGTTCTGAAACAAAATCGACATCAAATTATCAATATGTAATCGATCAGCCTAGAAATGAATTTACAGAACAGGCTTTAAACAGATTGGCTCAGATTTACTTAAAAGCAAAAGATTGTGATAAAGCAATTCCGGTTTTAAAACGTTTAGAAACAGAAGCAGATTATCCGCAGAACAAAACTTTCGCACAGGCAAACTTGATGAAATGTTATTATGACAAAAAAGACTATGACAATTCGGTTACTGCTGCTGAAAAAGTTTTAGAAAATGCAAAATCTGATGCTGGAGTAAAAGCCGATGCTCAAATCATTGTAGCAAGAGCGGCGATTCAAACAGGAAATGAAGATAAAGCGAAAACAGCTTACGCTAAATTAATGACAAGTTCAAAAGGAGAATTGGCAGCAGAAGCTTTGTATTATGATGCGTATTTTAAAACAAAAGAAGGGAAATATGATGCTTCGAATACTGCTGTTCAAAAACTGGCAAAAAGCTATTCTGCTTACAAATATTACGGAGCAAAAGGTTTAGTGTTGATGGCGAAAAACTTCTACGGATTAAAAGATAGTTACCAAGCGACGTATATTTTGGACAACGTAATCAACAATTTTACAGATTATCCAGATGTGGTTGAAGAAGCGAAAAAAGAATTAGGAGCTATTAAAGCAGAAGAGTCTAAAACAAATTCGTCGATTAATAGATAGAGAGAAAAATAGAAGAAAGAGACAAGAAGCAAGAATTTCTAGAAGAAAGAAACAAGAAGCAAGATTGAAAAGTCTTTTATCTTTCATCTTGGTTCTTTTCTCTAAAAAAAAGAAAGAAATGAATTTACCTTTTTACATAGTTGATGTTTTTGCTGATAAAAAATACGCTGGAAATCAGCTGGCGGTTTTTATGGATGCAGAAAATTTAAGTACAGCACAAATGCAGCAGATGGCGCGCGAGATTAATTTTGCGGAAAGCACATTTGTAACCAAACTGGATAAAGCCAATAATAAAGCAGAAATTAGAATTTTTACCCCGGCTCACGAAATGCAATTTGCGGGACATCCAATAATTGGAACTTCTTGGGTTTTAATGAATAAGATTTTTGATAATTCACCTAACGAAATAAAATTAGAAGTGCCGATTGGACCAATCGCAATCAATAAATCAGATGATTTGATTTGGTTGAAAGCAGCGCAGCCAAAGTTTTGGGATACTTTTTCTAAAATAGATTTTACTTTTTTCAGTAATCTCCAAGTAAGTGATTTCGAGAATCAGTTTCCAATTCAGGAAGTAACAACAGGAAGCGCTTTTGTAATGGTTGGTTTAAGCAGTAAAAAAGCTCTTGAAAATTTGGTTTTAGATAAAGATAAAGCTGATGAATGGATGAAACAGCACTGCAAAACAGATCATAGGGGGTTATACTTTTATTATTTAGAAGGAGAAAAACTGTTTAGCAGAATGTTGTGTATCGAGCATAATCAGTTGGTAGAAGATGCTGCAACAGGAAGTGCCAGTACATGTTTACAGGCTTTTTTATTAAAATATCATAAGCCTGAATTTAAATTGACAAACCATCAAGGAGATTACATCGGACGTCCATCTGAGATTTATTTTAATGGAAAACTAAGCGGAGATCTGTTTGATATTAGAATAGGAGGAAAAGCTCAGTTTGTGGCTAAAGGTGAGTGGGAAGCTTAGGAATTAGAAAAATAGAAGCCAGAACAAAGAGACAAGATATTAGAAATAGAATAAAAAATATAGAGAAAAATTAAAGATAAAAGAGAAGTCTTTCTTCTTGAATCTTTTTTCTATTCTCTTAAAATAAAGAAATATGAAATTAAACTGCCGACATAAAATAATCATTTTGTTAGTGTTATTTACTGCTCAGTTTTCGATTGCACAGAAGAAAAATGAAAGTATTGGAACCGAAACTGTAAACGTAGTAAAACCTTATTCGCCTACTATTTCAGATGCTTTTAAAGTAAAAGAAACGCCTTCGCTTGACGATAGCGGTAATCAGCCAAAGGAAGTTATTAAATACAGTATTTTGTCTGTTCCTGTGGCTTCGACTTTTACGCCTTCAAAAGGAAAAGCAGAAGGCGTTGAGAAAGCTAAAAGAGAAAAATTGTTTAATAATTACGCCACTTTAGGGCTTGGAAACTACAGCACTTTAAATGGTGAATTATTCGTAAACCAAGATTTAGGCAATAATGATTATGTGGCAGGAATGTTTCGTCACCACTCTTCTCAAGGCGGAATTAAAGATGTAGAATTGAACGATGAATTTTATGATACATCAATTAATGTTGGTTATGGTCAAAACAATAGAGATAATACTTGGGGAGTAGATTTAGGATATCAAAATCAGATTTATAACTGGTACGGACTTCCATCAGATTTTGGCTCTACAATTCCAGATCAGCGTTATGATTTGGTAAACAGCATTAATCCAGATCATTCTTATAATACAATTTGGGTTGGCGGAAATGCAGAATTTAACGAAAGCATTTTCAGTAAACTTTCGGCAAAATTCACGCATTTTTCAGACAGTTATTCTTCGTCAGAAAACAGATTTTATGTAAAGCCAACTTTTACTGTTGATGTAATGGATCAGGCAATTAAAACAAATCTTATTGTAGATCATGTTAGCGGTTCATTCAAAAACAATTATTTACAGGATAATACAGAAGCTTTAAAATATAGTTTTACAAATGTTGGAATCGAACCAAGTTTTGTAATCAATGAAAACGAATGGACATTAGAATTAGGGGCTGGAATTTATTACAGTGCAGATTCTGAAAATAGCGGCAATAAATTTTATTTCTATCCAAAAGTAAATGCTTCGTATAAATTGGTTGGGGATTTAATGATTTTCTATACTGGAGTAAATGGAGGTTTAAACCAAAATTCTTATGCTGATTTTGTAAGCGAAAATCCGTTTTTGTCTCCAACATTAAACATGCGTCCATCAAGTACGCAATACAATATTTTTGCTGGATTAAAAGGAAAATTGGCGAACAATGTAAATTATAACGTGACTGCTTCTTACTTGAATGAAAAAGACAAAGCGCTGTTTAAAGCAAATGACTATACAGAAGTAATTACAAATGAAGATTACGCTTTCGGGAACTCGTTTGGAGTAGTTTATGAAGATATTAGAACGTTCCGTTTCTACGGAGAATTAAAAGCCGATTTCTCTCAAAATGTAACTTTTGGAATCAACGGAACTTTTAATAGTTACAATACTGACAACGTAGTTGAAGCATGGAATTTGCCAACAATGAAATTAAGTTCGACTTTAGACGTTAATATTACAAAGCAGTGGTATGCAGGATTGAATGTGTTTTATGTAGGAGAAAGAAAAGATATGCAGACCAATACTTCTTTAGGAGTCGATGCTACGCCAATAACTCTAAAAAGCTATTTTGATGCGAATGCGCATGTTGGGTACAAATTCAACGAAAGATTAACGTTTTTCTTGAAATTGAACAATATTGGAAATCAAGCCTACGAAAAATGGTTGAATTATCCTGTACAAGGATTCCAAGTTTTAGGAGGCGCAAATTATAAATTTGATTTTTAAGAGATCTTTGCCATAAAGATACTTAGGCACAAAAACATTTAAAATGAATGTGCCTTTTTTTTTTCAGCCATGAGCTCATGAATTTTTTGGAGTAGATTCGTGAATTCGTGGCTGTTTTTTTTAATTTTATAAAATGGAAATTATATTACGTCAAGAAAATAAAAATGATTTTGAAAGTGTTTTTCATTTGATAGAAAAAGCTTTCGAAAAGGAAGAATACAGCGACCATAAAGAACAGTTTTTGGTAGAGAGATTAAGAAAATCGGATGCTTTTATTCCAGAACTGTCTATTGTTGCCGAAATTGATAATAGAATTGTCGGCCATATTTTATTTACTAAACTTGAAATAAAAAGTGAATCTCAAATCTTTCAGTCACTAGCACTTGCTCCAGTTTCGGTTTTACCAGAATTTCAAGGAAAAGGAATTGGATCAAAGTTGATTTTACATGGACATGAAATTGCAAAAAGTTTAGGATTTAAATCGGTTATTTTATTAGGCCATCAAGATTATTATCCAAGATTCGGATATGAACTTTGCGAAAAATACAATATCAAAATGCCGTTTGATGTTCCAGCTGAAAACTGTATGGTAATTGCATTAGCAGAAGATGGTTTAAAAGATGTAAATGGAGAAGTGGTGTATCCAAAAACTTTTTTCGAATAAAAATTTAGACAAAGAAAAAAACCTTTGCACCTTTGCATCTCAGAACCTCAGTACCTTTAAAAAAAAATGACTTTCAAAGAAAAAATATATTCTCACTACACTCAAATGGTTCAAGACCGAATTGATGTTTTTAAAGACATGATTTCGGGTTTGACCGAAGATTCAAAAAATGATGCAAAAGGTTCAGCTGGTGACAAACACGAAACGGCTTTGTCTATGATGCATATCGAACAGGAAAAACTCACCAATAAATTAAAAGAAGCACTAGAGCAAAAAGCAATTTTAGACAAGATAGATCCGCTAAAAACGACAGAAAACATTGTTCTAGGAAGTCTGGTAAAAGCAAACGGAATTTATTTATATGTGAGTGTTGCACTTCCAAAAATAGCAATTGACGGAATTAATGTTATTGCACTTTCTCCGCAATCTCCGTTAGGAAATCATTTAATGGGAAATAAGGATGGGTTTCAATTTGAGATTAACAAGACGCATTATACTATTGAAGAAATTAGCTAGTATATGAATTTTATGCACTTAATATGTAGTTTTTCATTCTTTGGTGCTTCTTATGCCTTTTATAAGATTCATAAATTATGGAAAAGAGATGTTACAGAAAATGATAAACTTTATAAGTTTCAAATAAAAGCCACAAGTTTTAAGCATTGGCTATTACTAGGAATGTTCGTGATTATGGGAATCGTTTATTTTTTTAAAGCACTGCCTTAATTACAAAGAATGTCATTCCGATGAGTGAGACCCGAGCGATAGCGAATAGGCGAAGCAAATCTTCGTACGCAATTCCATAACACATATCATTTATATTTATCTTTTATTAAACATAGCTTGTGGTTTTAACCACGGGAAACGTATTGTATATATTGCGTCCCGCGATTAAAACCGCGGGCTATGTTTTGAAATTAGTTAATGAAAAAACTTTGTCGAACTACCTTTAAGGGTTTTCTTTGTTGAAATTGATAAACGATTGTATAAATAATAATTCCAGAACAGTTTCTTATCTCTTCTTTACGAATCTTCCATTTATAATAGAAATGTCTTGTAAATTAATTTTAAAAACCGCTTTAAACTTTAAATTTGAAAGCAGTTTTGTGCTTAAAATTAAGGATTTAAAGTTTAGGTCTTTTTTTAATGCTAAAATTTTACATTTTATATGTAAAAATAAAAATTTGGTTTTAAATTGTAATTGAAATCAATGTTTGTGTTTTCCAATTGTAACTAATACTTCATCTTTGCCCTATCAAAATAAAATTTAAAGAATTAAAATATAAAATTATGTGTGGAATTGTATGTGCCTTTGATCTTAAACAAAAAGCCGAAGCGTTAAGACCTCAAGTATTAGAAATGTCAAAAATCATCCGTCACCGTGGACCAGACTGGAGCGGAATTTTCAGCAATGATAAAGCGATTCTTTCTCATGAGCGTTTGGCAATTGTAGATCCAGCGTCAGGAAAGCAACCTTTATTTACTGAAGACAAAAAATTAGTTTTGGCTGCGAATGGGGAAATTTACAACCACAGAGATCTTCGTAAACAATTTGCTGGTAAATATAACTTTCAAACTGAAAGCGACTGCGAGGTTATTCTAGCATTATATAAAGAAAAAGGAGTAAGCTTTGTTGATGAATTAAACGGAATCTTCGGATTTGCAATTTATGACGTTGATAAAGATGAGTATTTCGTAGCTCGTGACCACATGGGAATTATTCCATTATATATTGGATGGGATCAGCACGGAACTTTCTACGTAGCTTCTGAGTTAAAAGCTTTGGAAGGATATTGCACAAAAATCGAATTATTCCCTCCTGGACATTATTTATCAAGTAAAGACGGAGAATTTGTACAATGGTACAAAAGAGACTGGACAGAATATGATGCAGTAAAAGACAATGAAACTAGTATTCCAGAAATCAGAAAAGCATTGGAAGCTGCGGTTCACAGACAATTAATGAGTGACGTTCCTTACGGAGTTTTACTTTCTGGAGGTTTAGATTCTTCTATTACTTCGGCTGTAGCTAAGAAATTTGCTCAAAAAAGAATTGAGTCAGATGATACTACAGATGCTTGGTATCCGCAATTGCACTCTTTCTCAGTTGGATTGGAAGGTTCTCCAGATTTAGCTGCAGCAAGAAAAGTGGCAGATCATATTGGAACTATTCACCACGAAATCAAATTTACTATCCAAGAAGGATTAGATGCAGTTCGTGATGTAATTTACAACCTTGAAACGTATGATGTAACTACAGTGAGAGCTTCGACTCCAATGTGGTTAATGGCGAGAGTGATCAAATCTATGGGAATCAAAATGGTTCTTTCTGGAGAAGGAGCAGATGAGTTATTTGGAGGATATTTATATTTCCACAAAGCACCAAACGCTAGAGAATTCCACGAAGAAAACGTTCGTAAATTAGGAAAACTTCACATGTACGATTGTTTACGTGCAAACAAAAGTTTGGCTGCTTGGGGAATCGAAGGGCGTGTGCCATTCTTAGATAAAGAATTTATGGATGTTGCAATGCGCATCAACCCACAAGATAAAATGATCAACAAAGAGCATCCGATGGAAAAATGGGTTGTTCGTAAAGCTTTTGAAGATATGCTTCCAGAAAGTGTTGCTTGGAGACAAAAAGAGCAGTTTTCTGATGGAGTAGGATACAGCTGGATTGATACTTTGAAAGAAGTGGTAGCTAGAGAAGTTTCAGATGAGCAATTGGCAAACGCAAGATTCAAATTCCCATTGCAAACTCCAACTTCTAAAGAAGAGTATTACTATCGTTCAATTTTCACAGAACATTTCCCAAGCGATGCTGCAGCATTATGCGTGCCTCAGGAAGCAAGTGTGGCTTGTAGTACAAAAATCGCTTTGGAGTGGGATGAGGCTTTCAAAAACATGAATGATCCGTCAGGAAGAGCAGTAGCTAATGTTCACGATGATGCTTACGTTAAATAATTAAGAGTTTAATTTTTAGAATTAGTATATATATTGCCGAAAGACGTTCTTTTATGAGAGCGTCTTTCTTGTCTAAAAAAGTTTCTGTTTTTCAATATGTTAAAATAAAAAGTTTTGGTAATCGATTAAAATTTATTTCATGTATGACTTTCGTCGAAATAAAAGTTAAACCCTGAAATTTTAGGATGCAAAATGTAGGAAAGCAGAAAATAATATTTAGTTTTGCTTTTAAGCAGAAATTTTAATGATTTTTTAATGTACAGCTTGTTTGAGCTTGGTACATCAGAATAAAAATAAAAAATAGAATAGTATGTCTGGATTGTTAGCCGTTATTGGCAAAGGAAAAGACCCCAAGCTTGTAAAAGAACTTTCTGAGAGAATGTCGCATCGCGGACCTGATGAAAGCGATATTCATATTATGGAAAATGGCAGTATACTTTGTCATGAAAGCCTATCGATTATTGATCTTAACTCGGGGAAACAGCCAATTCAAGGAACTAGTAAAGCTTGGATGGTGCACGATGGAGAAATTTATAATTATCAGGAACTTAAAAATACAGTTTTAAAGGAGCATACTTTCAGAACCGAATCAGATTCAGAGGTAATTGTGCATCTGTATGAAGAATTTGGATATGATTTCTGCAACAAATTAGATGGGGATTTTGCTTTTGTGGTTATTGACGGCGATAAATATATTGCTGGCCGTGATCCAATTGGAATAAAACCTTTGTATTATGGTTTGGATGAAAGAGGAAGAATTTATTTTTCGTCAGAAATGAAATCTATTGCAGACCAGTGCAAATCGTTTTCTACTTTTCCTCCAGGACATTATTATACCGCAAAAACAGGTTTTGTAAAATATTATCGCCCAGAATACGAAGATCATAAAAATGCAACTCAGCCATTAGATCTAGATTTAATTCGCGAAAGCTTAATTCAGGCAACACGCAAACGTCTATTGGCAGAAGTGCCTCTAGGAGTTGTGTTATCGGGAGGTTTGGACACTTCATTGATTTCGGCTATCACCTCAAGGTTGTTAAAAGAAAAAGGAGAGAAATTGCATTCATTTTCTATCGGATTAGATGCGGATGCTCCAGATAATACTGCAGCAAGAAAAGCAGCTGAATTTTTAGGAACTGAACATCACGAAATTCATTTTTCTGTAGAAGAAGGAGTGGAGGCCTTAGAAAAAGTAATTTGTCATATTGAAACCTATGATATTATTTCGGTTAGATCTGGTGTTCCAATGTATTTGCTTTCAAAAGCTATTGCTGATCAAGGTATAAAAGTGATCTTGTCTGGCGAAGGTGCAGATGAGGTTTTTGGAGGGCATTTGTATTTTAGAAATGCGCCTTCAGAAGAAGAATTTCAGGATGAAACTATAGAACGAGTTCAGAAGCTATTTACAGCCGATTTGTTGCGTGCAGATAAAACAACAATGGCAAATGGTCTAGAAGTGCGAATTCCGTTTCTGGATACAGAATTTTTGGATGTTGCAATTAGAATTAAAACAGAAGAGAAACAGCCAAAAACGTATGATGGCGTTGAAAAATACATTTTAAGAAAAGCTTTTGATACTGAAGATGCTTATTTGCCTTCAGAAGTTTTATGGCGTCAGAAAGAGCAATTCTCTGATGGAGTGGGGTATAATTGGGTTGATGAATTAATTGAATATTGCGCTACGCAAGTTTCAGATGAGCAATTGGCTGGAGCAAGCGCAGAATTTCCATACAACTCGCCAACGACTAAAGAAGCGTACTTGTATAGATCGATTTTTCATAAATTCTATCCACAGGTTAGCGCGGCACAAACTGTTCGTAAATGGATTCCAAAATGGCAAGAAAACCTCGATCCAAGCGGAAGAGCAAATGCTGCCCACTTAAATGGTAATTTTGAGCCAGTGAAAACTAGTGTTATTGCTTAGAAAAGAGGAATTCCAATTTTTTTAAATTCCAAATTCCAAGAAAAAGGAAAAACTTTAAAAAATAAAACTCCAAATTCCAAGTTGGAGCTGATATAGAAAAACCGAAATGCATTTTAATGTGATTTCGGTTTTTTAATTTTAATGTATTAGGCAGAATTTAGAATTTAGATTTTAGATTTTAGAATTTAGATTTTAGAATTTAGATTTTAGAATTTAGATTTTGGAATTTAGAATTTAGAATTTAGAATTTAGAATTTGGAATTTGGAATTTGGAATTTGGGATTTGAGATTTGGAATTTGGGATTTGAGATTTGGGATTTGAGATTTGGGATTTGAGATTTGGGATTTGGGATTTTCAAAACTGGAATTTGGTATTTAAAATTTTGGGATTTTCAGAAAAATAGAATTTAAATTCATTTTTATCGTTATTTTTTGGTTTTTCAGACAATTGTGTTGATAACTTAAGTGCTTTAAGTCGTATTTTACTGGGTATATAGCTCGCGTTTTTATATATTTGCGTGTTAGACAGTAAATACATTTTTAGAATAAATTATATGAGCGAAGAAATCAAGAAGAACAATTATTCAGCAGATAGTATTCAGGCATTAGAAGGAATGGAGCACGTAAGAATGCGTCCATCAATGTATATTGGAGATGTAGGGGTTCGAGGACTGCATCATTTAGTTTACGAGGTTGTTGATAACTCTATTGATGAGGCCATGGGAGGGCATTGCGACACAATTGGTGTCTCGATAAACGAAGATGGTTCTGTTACAGTTGAAGATAACGGACGTGGTATTCCTGTTGATTTGCATAAAAAAGAAGGAGTTTCTGCACTTGAGGTTGTAATGACAAAAATTGGTGCCGGAGGTAAATTCGACAAAGATTCATATAAAGTTTCAGGAGGTTTGCACGGGGTTGGGGTTTCTGTAGTAAATGCCCTTTCTGTTCATATGAAATCTACTGTATTTAGAGAAGGTAAAATTTATGAGCAGGAATACGAAAGAGGAAAATCTTTATATCCGGTAAAACAAATTGGAGAAACGGATAAAAGAGGTACGCGCCAGACTTTTTATCCAGATGATACGATCTTTACTCAAACTACTGAGTTTTCATACGATACACTTTCAGCACGTATGCGTGAGCTTTCTTTCTTGAATAAAGGAATCACAATTACGTTTACCGATAAGAGAGAAGTTGATGAAAAAGGCGAATTCAGAAGCGAAGTTTTCCATTCTGATGAAGGTCTTAAAGAATACATCCGTTATTTAGATGGTAATCGTGAGCCAATTGTTTCTCATGTTATCAGTATGGATAATGATAAAGGCGAAATTCCAGTTGAGGTTGCCTTGATTTACAATACAAGTTATACAGAGAATATTTTTTCTTATGTAAATAATATCAATACTCACGAAGGAGGAACGCACTTGCAAGGTTTTAGAAGTGGTTTGACAAGAACACTTAAAAAATATGCTGATGCTTCTGGGTTATTAGATAAATTAAAATTCGAAATTGCTGGAGATGACTTCCGTGAGGGATTAACAGCAATTATTTCGGTAAAAGTATCTGAACCTCAATTCGAAGGTCAGACAAAAACTAAACTTGGAAATAGAGAGGTTGTTTCTCCAGTTTCTCAAGCGGTTGGAGAAATGCTAGAGAATTATTTGGAAGAAAATCCAAATGATGCGAAATTAATTATCCAAAAAGTAATCTTAGCAGCTCAAGCACGTCACGCGGCGAAAAAAGCGCGTGAAATGGTGCAGCGTAAAACCGTTATGGGTGGCGGCGGATTACCAGGGAAATTATCAGACTGTTCTGAGCAAGATCCAGCAAGATGTGAGGTTTACCTTGTCGAGGGAGATTCGGCTGGTGGAACAGCAAAACAAGGACGCGATCGTAACTTTCAAGCAATTCTTCCGCTACGTGGTAAGATCTTGAACGTTGAAAAAGCGATGCATCATAAAGTATTCGAAAACGAAGAGATTAGAAATATCTTTACAGCTTTGGGAGTAACAGTAGGAACTGCAGAAGATAGTAAAGCGCTTAACTTAGAAAAATTAAGATATCATAAGGTAATCATCATGTGTGATGCCGATGTCGATGGTAGTCACATTTCTACCTTAATATTAACGTTCTTCTTCCGTTTTATGAAAGAACTTATTGAAGAAGGTCACGTTTACATCGCAGCGCCACCTTTATACTTAGTTAAGAAAGGAAATAAAAAAGAATATGCTTGGAATGATGTTCAGCGTGATCAAGCTAACGAAAGAATGGGAGGAAGTGCTAACATTCAACGTTATAAAGGTCTTGGAGAGATGAACGCGGAGCAATTATGGGAAACTACAATGGATCCGAATTTCAGAACTTTGCGCCAAGTAAATATTGATAGTCTTGCAGAAGCTGATCAAGTTTTCTCTATGTTAATGGGGGATGAAGTACCGCCTCGTAGAGAGTTTATCGAGAAAAATGCAGTTTATGCAAATATTGACGCATAAAATAAAAAATTAATAATTTCAATTCGTTTAATTGTTTAAATTTACTAGACAATTAAACGAATTGTCTTTTTAAGGAATAGACAAATAAATTAATAACCGATAAAGTAAAAAATATGAAAGTTACCATTGTAGGAGCAGGAAATGTTGGAGCTACATGTGCAGATGTTATTTCTTATAGAGGAATTGCAAGCGAAGTAGTATTGTTGGATATTAAAGAAGGTTTTGCCGAAGGTAAAGCATTGGATATTATGCAGTGTGCTACAAACACAGGGTTTAATACCAAAGTTTCTGGAGTTACCAATGATTATTCTAAAACTGCTGGAAGTGATGTAGTTGTAATTACATCAGGAATTCCGAGAAAGCCAGGAATGACAAGAGAAGAATTAATCGGCATCAATGCAGGAATTGTGAAAACAGTTGCCGAGAACGTATTGAAGTATTCTCCAAATACAATTATTGTTGTAGTTTCTAATCCGATGGATACTATGACGTATTTAGCTTTAAAAGCTACAGGTCTTCCAAAAAATAGAATTATAGGAATGGGTGGAGCTTTAGATAGTTCTCGTTTTAGAACATATCTTTCATTGGCTTTAGATAAACCGGCAAATGATATTTCGGCAATGGTAATTGGAGGTCATGGAGATACAACTATGATTCCGTTAACGCGTTTAGCATCTTACAATGGAATTCCGGTAACGCAATTCCTTTCAGAAGAAGTATTGCAAAAAGTTGCGGCAGATACTATGGTAGGAGGAGCGACCCTTACAGGGCTTCTAGGGACTTCTGCTTGGTATGCGCCAGGAGCTTCTGTGGCATATTTAGTAGATAGTATTTTGAATGATCAAAAGAAAATGATTGCATGTTCTGTTTTTGTAGAAGGAGAATATGGGCAAAATGATATCTGTATAGGTGTACCATGTATAATTGGTAAAAACGGTGTGGAAGAAATTGTAGATATAAAATTAAACGATCAGGAGAAAGCATTATTTGCCAAAAGTGCAGATGCAGTTCGAAGCATGAATGATGCCCTAAAAGCGATTTTAGTATAATAAAAACGGCAAAAAAGAAAAGAAGCTGCACTTTTGCAGCTTTTTTTTTGAGATTAATTAATAAATAAATTGGTTAATATTTTCGTTAATTATATATTTGCTCGGTTTAAAAAAAAATTGGTAATTCGTGATCTCGTTTTTTTGTTTTAAAAAATCATGTCAGGGCTTATTTTATGGGACTTTAAAACAAAATCAAAAATAAAACATAATTAATTTTTAGTAATAATGCAGAATAAAGGACTTATTAAATTTTTCGCAATTCTATTTGCATTGGTAAGTATTTACCAACTATCATTCACTTTTGTGGCAAATGGTGTCAAAAGTGAAGCTAAAGCTTTTGCAGGAGATAATCCTGATAAAGAGCTGAAATATTTAGATTCTATTGGTAAAGAAAAAGTATTAAACCTTGGTTTTACTGATTTCACTTATAACGAAGTGAAAAACAAACAACTTAATAAAGGTCTTGACTTAGAAGGGGGAATCAACGTGATTCTTCAGATTTCTATTAAAGATGTATTAAAAGGTTTGGCTAATAATTCTAAAAATCCAGTTTTTAATAAATCATTAGCTGATGCATCTGCAAATGTAGAAGGAAACAAAACATATTTAAATAAGTTTTTTGAAGCTTTTGAAGCGAATTCAAAAGGAACTGTAAAATTAGCATCTCCAGATATTTTTGCTAACAGAAGTCTTCAAGGAGAAGGTGGAGTAGACTTTCAAATGTCTGACGCGCAAGTTCAAAAAGTTATCAAAAGAAAAGTTGATGAGTCTGTAGAAAGTGCTTTTAAAGTATTAAGAGAGCGTATCGATAAATTTGGTGTTACACAGCCAAACATCCAAAAATTAGGAGAAACAGGAAGAATCTTAGTAGAGCTTCCAGGTGCTAAGGATGTAGATAGAATTAAAAAATTATTAGGTGGAAAAGCTCAATTAGAGTTTTGGGAAACTTTCAAAATTGAAGAAATTGGAAATTTCTTAGTTTCAGCAAACGAAGCTTTAAAGAAAACTGAAGTTAAAAAGACAGAAACTAAAACAGTTGCTAAAGATTCATTAAATGCATTATTAACAGATGCTAAAGATTCTTCTGATGTTAAAAAAGGAAATAATCCTTTATTTGATAAAATGATCGTTCAAGGTGGTGGACCAGTTTTAGGTTATTTTGCTCCTAAAGATACTGCTGCTATCAATGATTATTTCAAAAGACCAGAAATTAGAGTATTATTGGCTGCTGACCAACACTATGCAAAATTTGTATGGAGTAAGCCAACAACTATAAAAGATCCTAAAGCAAAAGACATTAAAAGCGCTGCAGATATTGAAGCAGTTGAATTATACGCTTTAAAAGGAAACAGAGACAATAACCCAGCAATGAGCGGTGGTGTTGTAACTGATGCAAAAGATACTTTTGACCAAATGGGTAAACCAGCTGTTTCTATGCAAATGAACAGTCAAGGTGCTAAAGTTTGGGAAGAATTAACAGGAAGAGCATTTGCTCAAAAAAGCTACATTGCTATTGTATTAGATGATATCGTATATTCTGCTCCAGGTGTAACAAGCGGTCCTATTGCTGGAGGAAGATCTGAGATTACAGGTTCATTTGATGTAGCTGAAACTAAAGATTTAGCTAACGTATTAAATGCAGGTAAATTACCAGCTTCTGCAGATATTATCCAATCAACTGTTGTTGGTCCATCTTTAGGGCAAGCAGCTATTGATGCAGGTACAATTTCTTCTGTATTAGGTTTCTTATTAGTTTGTGTTTGGATGGTATTCTATTACGGTAAAGCTGGTTGGTATGCAAACCTTGCTTTATTGTTAAACTTACTATTCTTGTTTGGAATTATGGCAAGTTTTGGTTTTGTACTTACATTGCCAGGTATTGCAGGTATTGTACTTACATTGGGTACAGCGGTAGATGCGAACATTATTATCTATGAAAGAGCAAAAGAGGAATTGCGTGAAGGTAAATCACTTTCTGAAGCAGTTCAAGCTTCTTACGGATGGCATGGTGCAATGCGTTCTATTATTGATGCTAACGTTACTCACGTTTTAACTGGAGCTATCTTATTTATTTTCGGAACAGGTCCTATTAAAGGTTTCGCATTAACATTATTAATTGGTATCGTAACTTCATTGTTTACTTCTATCTTTATTGCTAGAATTTTCATTGACAGAAATATTGCAGGAAAAGCAGATTTAACTTTCTCTACAAATATTACTAAAAACTGGTTTACAAACTTCCACTTTGATTTCATCAAAATCAAAAAATTCACTTATATCTTCTCTTCTATTGTAACAGTAGTAAGTTTAGTGTCTATCTTCTTCGTTAACGGATTAGATGAAGGTGTTGATTTTGTTGGAGGACGAACTTTCCAAGTTAAATTCGAAAAACCAGTTGATGCAACTGCGGTTTCAGATGAATTGTCTGCTGCTTTCGGTACTCCGGTTGAAGCTAAAATTTTAGGAGATGATGATCAATTGAAAATCACAACTAAATATAAAATTAAAGAAGATGGTGTTGCTATCGATGAGGAAGTAAACCAAAAATTATATGCTGCTTTACAGAAATATTTCCCAAATACAACTTACGATAAATTCATCAACTCATTTGATGGTAAAAAAGTAGGTGTGTTGCAAGCTTCTAAAGTTGGAGCTTCTATTTCTGAGGATATCAAAACTAACTCTTATTGGGCAGTTCTTGGTGCAATGGCAGTTATTTTCTTATACTTAATGGTATCTTTCCGTAAATGGCAATATTCATTAGGTGCGATTGCAGCTGTTGCGCACGACGTAATCTTCGTATTAGGAGTTTACTCATTATGCTACAAATTCATGCCATTCCACATGGAAATGGATCAGCACTTTATCGCTGCGATCCTAACTGTAATTGGTTACTCTATGAACGATACGGTAATTGTATTTGACAGGGTGAGAGAGTTTATCATCGGAAACCGTAAAGGAAGTTTCGAAGATATCGTAAACGCTTCTATTAATACTACATTATCTAGAACATTGAATACTTCATTAATGATGATCATTGTATTATTAACGATGTTTATCTTCGGTGGAGAATCTATCAGAGGATTTATCTTCGCAATGTTAATTGGTATTATCGTTGGTACTTACTCTTCATTATTTATCGCAACACCTGTATTGGTTGATACGATTTCTAGTGATGAGAAACACACAATCGAAGACAAACATAATAAAGCATAATTACTGTTTTAATTATATAAAAAAGATCCAGCGAAAGCTGGATCTTTTTTTTGTGCTATATTTAAATAGAATTTTAAAATGATTTATGACAAGAAAATTACTTTTAGGTTTATTGTTTCTTATGACTGTAAAAATGACTGCACAGAAAGACGATTCAAATTTTTCTTTAGGTTTTAATTATGGTTTTGGAAGTGAATTTAGTAATAGAAACTATACGTTTACAAACCACTTTTATAAAGTTCAGCTGTATTACAAAATAAAGGAAACAAAGCATTTTCAATATCAGATTTTAGTTCAGCCGGAGATTAATTTTGCTGAACATCAATTATTAAATTTCTATTTTGTAAAGCCTGAAACACCAAACTATCAGCAAAAAAGAGATGAATATACGCATTTAAAAGATGTTCGAGAATATGTGCTTAATTGTGGTTTTTTAATTCGGAAACCTATAGGTGACGTTTGTTCTTTTTATATTTTGGGCAGTATTGGTCCTATGATTACAGATACAGAAACAGAGCGAATTTCTGAAGGTTTTGCTTTTGCCGATGTTTTAGCACTTGGTTTTACAGTTGGTTGCAATAAACTACAGTTTGATTTACGTCCGAGCTTACGGCACGTTTCTAATGCTGGTTTAGGAAGCAGTAATGCAGGGTATAATACAAAGAATATCGAATTTGGTATATCGTATCAATTATAAAAAGAAAATGCCCAATACGCTAGATATTGGGCATTTTTTATTTTGATTAAATATAGCTTTAAGATTCCGCTAAAGGATTTCTTTGTGCTCTTATGATAAAGAAAAGTCCAATGAGAATAAATGGTATGCTTAGCCATTGTCCAGTTGAAAATAAGCCTAACTCACTTTCGAGGCCTCCCTGACTTTCTTTTACAAACTCTACAACAAAACGAACAACGAATAATAACACTAAAAATAATCCGAATAAAAGACCAGATTTAAGTCTTGCATTTGTTTTCCAGTATAAAAAGAATAAAATCGCGAAAACAAATACGTAACAGAATGCTTCATACAATTGCGTAGGATGTCTAGAAGGAACTTCTGCTAATAGTGTTGCAAATTTTGGATCTGTTGCTATTGCATTATAAGCTTCTTTTGGATCTGCAATACCTGTTTTTTGTACTGCTTCGGCTTTACTGAATGTGTCGTGAAGAAAACGAATTCCGAAAGCTGAAGAAGTTTCGTGGCCAATGATTTCAGAATTGAAGAAATTTCCAAGACGAACAAAAATAGCGCCGCTTGCAACAGGAATTACAACACGGTCTAAAATCCATAACAAGGAACGTTTTAGTATTTTTTTGCTGTAGTAGTACATGGCAACAATAATTGAGATCGCTGCTCCGTGACTTGCTAATCCTTGGAAACCTGTAAACTGAAATTCAGGTTCAAATTTAAATGGAAGGAAAATTTCAAGCAAGTGATTTCTGAAATATTCCCAATCGTAAAAGAAAACATGACCTAAACGAGCTCCTATTAAAGTTGCAAGAACTGTCCAAACAAATAAAGAATCTAATTTTTCAATTGACTCGTTTTCTCTTTCGAAAATCTTTTTCATTAGGAACCATCCTAAACCAAAAGCAATTACAAACATTAAGCTGTAATAGCGAATCATAAAAAATCCTAAGTTGATTCCTTCAGAAGGATTCCAAACTAAATTTAAGGCGTGTGTCATGTATAAATGTTTTTATATAGCTGTAAAAATAAATATTTAATGTAAAGTACCGCTTTCTAAAAAGTTAATGTTTGTGGTTGCATTTCTTTTCTGGTACAGGATCGTAACCGCTTCTTCCCCACGGATGGCAACTTAAAATGCGTTTGATACCTAAAAATCCGCCATAAAATAATCCATGAATTTGTAATGCCTGAATCATATACGTTGAACAAGTTGGTTCAAATCTGCAGGCAGCCGGTGTAAAGGGTGAAATGGCAGTCTGATAAAAACGGACTAACAATACAAATGGATATATTAGAATTTTTGAAAACATATTTTTTTTGTATCAGTTAGTTAAGTATTAGTTTTTTTTAGTGTTCAGTTTATTCTGAACACTAAAAAACTAATTACTTTTATTGAATGCTAAACGTCGTTCCTTCTTTTCCGTCTTTAAGCTGAATTCCTAAAGCGATTAACTGATCGCGAATTTGGTCAGAAAGCGCGAAGTTTTTATCTGATCTGGCTTGATTTCTCATTCCGATAAGCATGTTTACCACACCTTCCAATTTGTCACTATCAGCATCAGCCGCTTTATCGTCGTTAAGGCCTAAAACGTCATAAACGAAAGCGTTTACCGCTGCTTTGAAATCAGCTAAATCATCAGCAGAAATAGTTTCTTTGCCATCTTTTAATAAGTTGATGTAACGAACGGCTTCAAATAATTGCGCAATTAGAATTGGCGTGTTGAAATCGTCATTCATAGCATCGTAGCAAAGCTGTTTCCAAGCTGCAAAATCTATAGAGCTAGAAGTTCCTGCATTAATATTTGGTAAAGCATCTAGTGCTTCCATTAATCTTTTATATCCTTTCTCGGCAGCAACAATGGCATCATCAGAAAAATCTAAGATACTTCTGTAATGTGCTTGAAGCATGAAAAAACGAGTTACAGAAGCTGAAAATGGTTTGCTTAATATGTTGTTGTCTCCGCTAAGAATTTCGCCTGGAAGAATATTGTTTCCAGTCGATTTTGCCATTTTCTTTCCGTTCAAGGTAAGCATGTTGGCGTGCATCCAGTAATTTACTGGAGCTTGACCCGTGCAAGCTTCGTTTTGAGCAATTTCACATTCGTGGTGAGGGAATTTTAAGTCCATTCCACCTCCGTGAATGTCAAAATGATTGCCAAGATATTTGGTGCTCATTGCAGTACACTCTAAGTGCCATCCTGGGAAACCATCGCTCCAAGGTGAAGGCCATCTCATGATATGTTCTGGCTCTGCTTTTTTCCAAAGCGCAAAATCTTGTGGATTTCTCTTGTCAGATTGCCCGTCAAGATCACGCGTGTTTGCTAACATATCATCGATATTTCTACCGCTTAAGATACCGTAATTATTAGTCTCGTTATATTTTACAACATCAAAATATACCGATCCATTAGCTACATAAGCGATGCCTTTATCGATAATTTTTTTAATGATTTCAATTTGCTCAATAATATGTCCTGTCGCTGTAGGCTCGATGCTTGGAGGCAAAAAGTTGAATGCCTTTAGAATGTTATGAAAATCAACAGTATAACGCTGTACTACTTCCATTGGTTCCAATTGCTCCAAACGTGCTTTTTTAGCAATTTTATCTTCACCTTCATCCACATCATCTACAATATGTCCAACATCAGTAATATTTCGAACATAACGAACTTTATAATCTAAATGCAGAAAATATCTGAAGATCACGTCAAAAGACATAAAAGTTCTCACGTTTCCTAAGTGAACATTGCTATATACCGTAGGTCCACAAACATACATTCCAACGTTTCCTTCATGGATTGGTTTGAAATCTTCTTTTTCACCCGAAAGTGAATTGTATATTTTTAGAGGTTGACTGCTATATAGTGGCATAGTATTTTTGTTTAATCGTTTAATCGTTTAATCGTTTAACTGTTAATTTTGTTTAATTCGGATTATCGGATTTATAGTTGTGAAAGGTAATATTTTTTTAGATTATTTATTTGATTACAAATTTTTTCAAGTTTTTCTCTTGAGGCAATATATTCTACTTCTGAAACATAATTTAAATCTTTAGAAATAATTAAATGATTTAATGTTTCCATTGCAGATGAATAAGAAATTATTAAAAAATGTGCTTTGTCTTTATTTGTATTTCTTGAAGTTCCCTCTGCAATATTTGTTGCAATTGAGGATGCACTTCTTTTTATTTGAGATGTTATCCCGAACAATTCATTTGATGGAAATTTACTAGTCAATTTATAAATATCCAAAATGAACATTCTTGCATTCTGCCACACTTCAAGCTTCTCAAAGGAAAAAACGTACATGCTTTCTGTTTAATAGTTTAACCGTTTATTTGTTTAACTGTTTTTCGATTAAACAAATAAACGATTAACCCAAATATTTAGAATTGAGTATCTAGCTTAATGTAATCAAGGAATTCTCTTTTCGTTTGAGCGTCTTTGAATTTTCCGCCGAACTCAGAAGTTACCGTGCTGCTTTCGATATCTTTAATTCCGCGAGAGTTTACGCAAAGGTGTTTTGCATCAATCACGCAGGCAACATCTTCTGTTCCTAAAGCTTTTTGAAGTTCTTGAACAATCTGCATAGTTAGACGCTCTTGCACTTGAGGTCTTTTTGCATAATACTCAACGATACGGTTCATTTTAGATAAACCGATAACGCGTCCGCTAGAGATATAAGCAACGTGAGCACGCCCGATAATTGGCAGTAAATGGTGTTCGCAAGTAGAATAAACCGTGATGTTCTTTTCTACAAGCATTTCGCCATATTTATAATTATTGTCAAAAGTTGAAGCTTTTGGCTGTTTTGCAGGGTTAAGGCCTCCAAAAATTTCTTTTACAAACATTTTTGCAACTCGGTTTGGAGTTCCTTTAATGCTGTCATCTGTCAAATCCATTCCAAGAGTCTGTAGAATGTTTTCAACATCTTTTTTAATTTTTTCTATTTTTTCTTCATCAGTGATGTCAAAAGCATCCGCTCTTAGAGGGTTTTTTGCATTACTGCTGAAATGACTGTCACCAATTTCGTCTAAAAAATCTTCGTTATTTATCATTAAGAACTACTATTATAATGTGGTATATCTTTTTAAGGCGGTAAAGATAATTAATAAATAGGAAACCTTTTCTATGGTTTTTAGGATTTAATTACTCCTTTTTGGATATAATTTAAAATTTGAAGAGAAATACTATTATTAAAAACAAAAAAGACAACAACGAAAAATGTTATTGTCTTTTTAAAACGATTATAATGAATTTATTATCTGTTGTTGTAAACCAATAAAGCTTCCTTTAAGATATTTACAGCTGTAATCAAATCTTTTTTGTTTAAAACATAGGCAATACGAACCTGATTTAGTCCCATTCCAGGTGTCGAATAGAAACCTTTTGCTGGAGCAATCATTACGGTTTCGCCATTTAAATCATAACTTTCAAGAAGCCATTGTGCAAAATCATCCGAATCTTCTATCGGAAGTTCGGCAATGCAATAAAAAGCGCCTTTTGGCTTTGTAACCACAACGCCATCAATCTTGTTTAATTCGGCAATTAAAGTATCGCGGCGTTCTTTGTATTCTCCAATTACTTCGTCAAAATAACTTTGAGGTGTATCTATTGCGGCTTCGCAAGCAATCTGTTCAATAGTTGGCGGACTCAAACGTGCTTGAGCAAACTTCATTACAGTTGCTAAAACATCTTTATTTTTAGTAACCAAACAGCCAATTCTTGCTCCGCACATGCTGTAGCGTTTAGAAACAGAATCAACCATGATTACATTTTGCTGTACATCTTCAAGATTCATTACAGAAAAGTGCACATCGTCACCATCGTACAAAAATTCACGATACACTTCATCGGCGATTAAGTATAAATCGTGTTTTTTAATCAAATGAGCCAGCTGTTTAATTTCGGCTTCAGAATATAAGTATCCAGTCGGATTTCCAGGGTTGCAAATCAGAATGGCTTTTGTTTTTTGTGTAATTAGTTTTTCAACTTCTTCAATGCTTGGTAATGCAAAAGCAGTCTCGATAGTAGAAACTAATGGAACTACAGTTGCACTTGTTGAAGAAGCAAACGCATGATAATTAGCATAAAAAGGTTCCGGGATAATGATTTCATCTCCTGGATCTGTAATTGTGGCCAGCGCAAAAAGTAAGGCTTCAGAACCACCAGTTGTAACAATGATGTCTTCTGTGTTAACGTTTACATTTTGGCGCTGGTAAAAATGAGCTAATTTTTTTCTATAGCTTTCATATCCGGCAGACGGACTGTATTCTATAATACTCAAATCAATATTTTTTACCGCCTCGATGGCCACTTCCGGTGTCTTGATATCCGGTTGACCAATGTTTAAGTGATACACCTTGTGTCCTTTTTTCTTTGCTAAATCAGCAAAAGGAGCCAGCTTGCGTATCGGAGATTCGGGCATGTTTTTTCCCTTGAGTGAAATTGTCGGCATGAGTATAAATTATTGAAGTGCAAATTTGCATATTTTTTTCGTATTTAACGTAAATAATAAGGGTACTTCTAAAAATGTAACAATAATAAATATATTTACTAATTTTATAATAAAATATTGTCAATGAAAAAATATATAGTATTGTTTTTTGGGTTATTCTTACCTTTTTGGCTTTTTGGACAAGGCGATTTTTTATTGGAAAACAATGCAACAAAGGCAACAATTCCTTTCAAACTGATTAATAACCTTATTTTTATTCCTATAAAAGTAAATGGAGTGGAGCTAAATTTTCTGCTGGATTCTGGTGTCGAAGAAACCATTCTGTTTAGTATGGACGAAAAGCAGGAAGTTAGTTTTAACAATGTGGTGAAAATCAAACTTCGTGGTTTAGGCAGCGAGGAAGAAATAGAGGGATTGAAGTCGACAAAAAATATTCTAGAAACGCATGGTCTTAAATCAGACGACCATACGGTTTTTATTATCTTAGACCAAAGTTTTAATTTGTCTTCTCATATAGGGATTCCAGTCAATGGTATTATCGGTTACAAATTCTTTCGAAACAATCTTGTTGAAGTAAATTATCAGAAGAAGAGAATAATGGTTCATTCTAAAAGTGCTAAGTATCAGGCAAAATTAGATAAACAATTTAAGGTAGTTCCGATAACTATAGAAAGAGCAAAACCTTATATAATGACAAAAGCGACAGTTAATGATGAAGAAATCCCTGCAAAGCTTTTAATAGATATTGGTAATAGCGATGCTTTCTGGGTTTTTGACAATGATAAAATAAAACTCCCAAATAAAAATTTTCCTGATTTTTTAGGCAAAGGATTTAGTGGTGACATTGAAGGACATCGCGCTAAAATAGATAAATTTTCTATTGATGAATTTGATTTTAGAAAGCCAATAGTCTCTTTTCCCGATTCTATTTCGATTCGTAACGTTAAGATGGTTCCAGGTCGCATTGGATCTGTTGGAGGCGAAGTTTTGAAACGATTTACCCTCGTTTTAGATTATGGAGAAAAAAAACTGTACTTAAAGAAGAACAGTAAATTTGGTGAGCCGTTTACTTATAATAAGAGCGGAATTACGGTTCAGCACAACGGACTTCAGTGGGTGCAGGAAACGGTGCATTTAGAAACGGTACGAGTTGCTTCTTCAATGGATGAGTTGCAGGAAAAGGATAAAAATGACAATAATTTTAGATATAAATTTGCTCTTAAACCTGTTTACGAAATAGTGAATGTGCGTAAAAATTCTGCAGCTGAAAAATGCGGATTGCATAAAGGAGATATTATTGTTAGTATTAATAGAACTCAACCTTATAAATATAGTCTGCAGCAGATAAATAATCTTTTAAAATCAGAAGATGATGTATGGGTCGATCTAGAAGTCGAACGAAATAGTCTGGTGCTTAAGTTTAGATTTAAGTTAGAAGATGAATTATAAAAAAATGAAATGTAGTTTACTGTAAAACCTTATTTTATAGTGTTGTATTGCACGAATGTCTTTTTTTTGTGAAAATAAGTTTACTAAAAATTAGTTTTTTTGTTAAATATTTTCTTATGTTTAGCAAAAATTTAATCTATGACAAAAAACTACATTAGCTACCACCATTTTGTACTTTTTTTTATTTTTTTTACCCTCATTTCTTCAAAACTAACGGCACAATGTGCAGGTGATGATAATACAAATGAATTAATTTGTGACGTTTCTAATCCAATTTATCAATCTGTAAATTTATTTTCTTTGTTGGGTGGTTCCCCAGTTCCTGGCGGGACATGGACAAGTGCTAACAATGATGGTTTAGATGCTTCTAATGGTATTTTGAACGCCCAGCTTATACGTGGCGGTGGAACTTATCGTTATACTTATACAGCTCCAGCAACTTCGGGCTGTACAGATAACAAGGCTGTAGTCACGATTACGATAGGTGCATATGTTGGAGTTGGATCGGAAGCAACAGTTTGTAATAAAGACAGGACTTTTAATCTTTTTACAGCTTTTGACAGTAAAGTAATGGGACCACATGTAAACGGGAGATTTACCACCGATAAAGGAGCACCTGTAGATCCTGTAATAACGATTGACCAATATACAGTTAAAACTACGCTTCACTTTATTTATACTGTGCCAGCAGTGCTTGCATGTTCTCCTGACGAAAAGTCGACTAATGTACAAGTTACGATTTTAATAGCCCCAGAAGCCGGAGACCCAACAAATTTAGAATTATGCGGTACAACTGATTTGGCAGGCTATACCAATTTGGATTTAAATGATCAGCTTGAAGATGTGGATCCCGATGGTACTTGGACAGGTATTGGGATAGCTTCTGCAACAGATCACCATATTAATCTTCAAGAATTGTTCGATGCCAATGGACCGGGAGCATACACTTATACGTATACCGTTTTAGCAGTTCCTAATAATTATATATGTGAAGATGATGAAGCTACTGTGACAATAACTCTTGAAAAAAGAATTGATTTTACAGGATCAAAAATAATAGTTAATAAGGATATCTGCGAGTCGGAAATTGCGACAGCAACATATTCGGGGAAAATTATACAAGGGCCAGATGGTATCCCAAATGGAGAATATGACGTTACTTTTACCGTTGTCGGACCTGGGATATCTGGTTTTGAAAATGTCAGGGCAAATTTTGTGAATGGAGAATTTAACTTTCCAATTCAATCGTCTTATTTTAAGCAAGTCGGTAAATATACCATAACGATTACACGTATAGTATCAACATCCAGCTTAGGAAAGTGCGTAAATATCTTTAGTCCGTTTTCAACTGTTTTAACGATTTATCCTTTACCGAGATTGACTAATGCTTCATTAACAGCGATACCGGTTTGTCAAAATGATGATGCAATTATTCAAGTTACGGCACCTAATTTGCTCGATGGTACTTATCGTATTTCTTATAACGTAAATGGAGAAAATTTGGCTCTAGGCGAAACAGCAGAAATGATTGCTGTTGGTGGAAAAGCCTCTTTTATAGTTCCAGGAAACCTGATTACAAGAAGCGGATTATCTGTAATTACCATTTATAGTATAACTGATATTACAAACCCTTCGCCTCAATGCACTAATATGGCAAATGTTGCAGGCAATTTAAATATAAATCCGCTTCCGAATGCAGTAACGGTGGTTGCAAAAGTTAATGACTATTGTTTGAATGCTCCCGTTACCGTAGCCGTTTCTGGTTTAGGAAATTTAACCAATGCCAGCATTTCTTATTCACTGTCTGAAAGCAATTCTTCAACCGTGCAAACCATTACAAAGGCAGTAGCAAATGGCAAATTAGATTTTATTATTCCTGCAGAACTGCTTTTAAATACAGGCACCACAAAAATCACATTACTGAATTTAACCAATACAGTGACAAATTGTGATGTAGATTTAATCAACGTTACAGATGATTTTGTAATAAATCCGATTCCTCTAGCGCCAATGGTTTCAGATCAGCAGTTTTGTAAAGTAGATGAAGCGGTAGTAGCCAATTTAGAACCAAAAGGATCGCAATATAAATGGTATAATTCGGCAACAGCCACAACACCGCTTGCCGTTGATTATGTTTTAAAAACAGAAGATTATTATGTTCGAGAAACTTCGGCGGCGGGCTGTACTTCAGAACCAGCAAAAGTTTCAGTAGTTATTAATGATACGCCTGCACCAGAAATGATCGAAGCAGCAGATTTTTGTGGATTGGCAAATCCGAAAATAAGCGACCTTTCTAATAAAACCAATGTCTCTTCAACCGTTTCTTGGTACGATGCGGTAGACGGAAATTTACTGCCTTCAACGACATTGTTAGTTCATAATACAACTTATTATGGATATGATTTAAATGAAACAACAGGATGTCTATCTGATAATTATAAAGAAGTAAAAGTATCCTTGCAAGACTGTGAAGAGGCGCAGTACGATTTCTTTATTCCAGACGGATTTTCACCAAACGGAGATGGGGTAAATGATTCGTTTGTGATAAAAGATATTGAATTTTTATATCCAAATTATACACTTGAAATTTATAATAGATACGGAAACGGAATGTATAAAGGAGATAATAGTAAACCAGCTTGGGATGGTAAAAATTATGAAAAAAGCGGTATCGCAGGAGGCATCGCACCCAACGGAGTTTATTTTTATGTACTGCATTTTAATAAAGATAATAAACCGCCAAAACAAGGCCGTCTTTATTTAAATCGCTAAATCTCTTTTTTATATTTTTAATATAATTTTCAAATGAAAAAAATAATACTCCTTATAAATTTCCTTTTCTGTTTATCCATTTCTGCCCAGCAAGATCCGGAATACACGCATTATATGTACAATATGAGTGTGGTCAACCCTGCTTATGCAACAGGCGTTCCTGCCATGATGAATTTTGGAGGACTATACAGAACACAGTGGGTAGGAGCAGTTGGAGCTCCAAAGACCTTTACTTTTTTTGGTCACACTGCCATTTCAGACAAAATAGAAGCTGGAATCTCTTTTATTTCAGATGATATCGGTGATGGTGCCAAAAAAGAAAATAACGTTTACGCTGATTTTGCCTATGTTTTAAAATTGGGCGGGCAAAATAAATTATCGCTGGGTTTAAAAGCGGGATTTTCATCAATGCAAACCAATTTTAATGGTTTTCAATTTACAGATCCCCAGACAGATTTAGCTTTTTCAGAAAATATAAATGCAACAAAACCAAATATTGGAGTAGGAGCCTACTATTTTAGAGACAATCTCTACGTTGGATTATCTGTTCCAAATTTGCTGAAATCAAAATACATTGAAGAAAAATCTGGAATGAATGCTTTTGGTTCTGAAGAAATACACACTTTTTTAACGGCTGGTTATGTTTTTCAGGTTAGCGATAAGGTGAAATTGAAACCTGCATTTATGTCAAAATTTGTAAAAGGCGCGCCAATAACTTTAGACGTCACTGCGAATGTTTTGTATGATGAAAAGTTTGAATTTGGTGTTGCCTACAGAATTGATGATTCGGTAAGTGCGCTGTTCAATATTAATGTAACGCCGACTTTGAGAGTGGGTTACGCCTATGATTATACGCTCACAAATTTCGGTCAGTTTAATTCAGGAACGCATGAAATTATGCTGTTATTTGATTTAGATCTATTAGGAAAAGGATTCGATAAATCACCAAGATTCTTTTAAGATGAAAAATATGAAAAAATTACTCGTTATTATATTCGTATTTTCAATACAGTTTGTAAATGCACAGGATCAGGAATTGATTAGAGCAAAGCGTTTTTTTGATAAAACGTATTACAGCGAAGCCATTATTTTATATCAAAAATTAGCAGATGAAAAACCTTCGCAAGAAGTCATTAAAAATCTAGCCGATTCTTATTTCTATACCAATGATTTGGTCAAAGCACAACGTTATTATCGTCTGTTGGTATCAAATTACAGCAATAATTTAGACCGAGAGTATTATTTTAGATATGCCCAGACTTTAAAAGCAACTAATAGTACTGATGATGCAAATGCCAATCTAAAAGAATATTATGCTAAATCTTCTAATCCAGAAGATATTGCCAATTTTGAAAAAGAACTCAAAACCTTAGAAAATGTTACCGCAATAGGTAAACGTTTTGAAATTAAAAACCTTGCTGTAAATACGCCAAATTCTGAATTTGGAGCAGTTAAATACAAAGAGGATCTAGTTTTTGCAGGAGTTAAATTGAAGCCTGGTTTATTTGATAAAAAGTTTAAATGGGATAACGAAACCTATTTGAATTTGGTTTCAATCCCTTTAAAAAACATCAATTCGGCAGATTCTATTGTCCATTATTTTGCAAAAGAATTGAAAACCGGAATGCACGAATCGAATGCAGTTTTTACAAAAGACGGCAAAACGATGTATTTTACGAGAAATAATTCTAAAAACGGCAAGAAGAGAAAAGACGAAAAGAAAATCTCCAATCTTCAGATTTTTAAAGCAGAGTTGGTAGAAGGAAAATGGGCTAATATAACAGCGCTTCCATTCAACAGTCCGAATTATTCTGTTGAGCATCCTGCTTTGAGTGCAGATGAAAAAGTCCTGTATTTTGCTTCAGATATGCCTGGTTCTTTGGGGTCATTTGATATTTATTCGGTTAATATAAATAAAGGAGCGTATGATACGCCGAAGAATTTAGGGGCGCAAATTAATACAGATAAGAGAGAACAGTTTCCTTTTGCTTCGGCAGACAATAAATTATATTTTTCATCAGATGGACACTTAGGTTATGGATCTTTAGATGTTTTTGTTTCTGAAATAAATGGAAATGACTATTCAAAGCCTATAAACGTTGGGCTTCCATTAAATTCTAATTTAGATGATTTTGCGTTTAATATTGATTCAAATACCAAAGAAGGATTTTTTGCTTCAAATAGAGAAGGAGGAAAAGGAAGTGATGATATCTATCAATTCAAAGAAATAAAAGATTTGATTGTTGAAGATTGCAAACAGTTTATCGCTGGAACAATTACAGATGTAGATACGCAATTGGTTCTAGAAAACGCAACGGTATTATTACAAGATTCAGAAAATAAAACGTTAAATACCATTACAACTTCGACCGATGGAAAATTCAGTTTTACAGTTGCTTGTGAGACTTCGTATAAAATTAGCGCTTTCAAGGAAAACTATACCAACGCTTCTAAAATATTGACCTTAGACAAAACAAGAGATAAAGTAAATGATGGTTCTTTGGCTTTGAAATCTTTAGAAGTAATTAAACAAGAAGAAAAGCAAATTGCTGAAAACAAGAGAAAGCAGGAAATTATTATTGAAGAAGAAAACAAGAAAAAAGAAGCTTTGGCAGCAGTTGAATTAAAAGAAAAAGAGAAAAAAGCCAAAGAAGCGGCTATCGTTGCAGCTGAAATTAAAAAGCAGGAAAAAGTAAAAGAGATTTTAGCAAAAGAAAAAGATGTCGTAAAAGACAAAGATCGTTTGATCATTAAAACCGACCCGATTTACTTTGATTATGATTTGTGGTATATTCGTAAAGAATCCAAAGTCATTTTAGGAAGAGTGGTCGAATTAATGAAAAAATATCCTGAAATGGTAATTGAAATTGGATCGCATACGGATTCAAGAGGAAATGAAAAATACAATGCCGATTTATCTCAGAAAAGAGCCAATTCAACTAGAGAGTTTATTATTCAATCAGGAATTGAAGCCAAAAGAGTTTTTGCAAAAGGTTATGGAGAATCGGTTCCAATTATAAAATGTAAAACTGATGAATCATGTTCTGAAGAAGAACATGAATTGAACAGAAGATCTGAATTTGTAATTAAAAATTTGTAATTTTTTTGAAACATACTAAACCCGACAGGTTTTTAAAACCTGTCGGGTTTCATTTTTACAGAAAAACTTTGCCAAAACTTTTTTACTGAAATCTTTTTCTTTAATTTTATAGTTATATCAACAAAATGAAAAATAGTATGAGAAATCTAACCTTATCTTGTTTGCTTTTATCCTTTATCGGATTGCAAAGCTGTAAAAATGAAGAAAAACAAAAAGCAGTTGAAGCTGCAAAAGCAGAAGGAGAAACAGTAGTAAGCACAGCTTGCTACAAAGCAATTTATGAAAAGGATACGATAGATTTAAAATTAAATACTTTAAAAAACGGAAAATTAAGTGGAGATATGATTATGAGAGTTGCACCTTCAACTGTTAGAACGGGAGAAGTTGCTGGTGAATTTCATGGTGATACTTTATTTGTAGATTATACTTTTAAAGACAATGTAAACGGAGAGAAAACATTCAAGAATCCGATGGCGCTTTTAAAACGCAATAATCAGCTTATTTTAGGAAACGGAACCATGCAGACTACAATGGGAGTAACCTATTTAGTAAAAGACAAACCAATTGATTTTGAAAGCGTAAAGTACAAATTTGATACTGCTGAATGCGCTGAGAAGAAATAAAAGAAGAAAGATTGGAGAAGCAAGATGTTTCTCTACAAAAATAAAACGAAGCTGTCTCAAAAGGACAATTTTTTTATTGGACAGAAATATTTATGACATTTTTTTTGATCTGTAAAAACCCCAGTGGCAGGAAATATTTATAGAATTGGTAATATCAAAAATGGATAAAGCTCCAGAGGAGCGACATATTTTTTCTGTAGACTTAATATATGACGCTCCTCTGGAGCTTTATGTTGTAAATATTTATTCTTTTGCTATAAATATTTCGCTTCTCTGAAGCTTTAAAAAAAAAATAGCCGTCCATTTGAGACAGCTATTTTTGTTATTTTAAGATTTTAAATTCTTATTGAACTTCCCCCTTAATTTTAAGGGCTACTCTTCCGTCAGGATAGTTTACTGCGTTTGTTTCAACAGTAATTGTTTTACGAATAGGTCCTGCGACCATATTATATTTTACATCGATTTTTCCTTTTTTGCCTGGCTGAATTGCTGCCGAAGGTTTTGTTACAATAATCGAACTTACTGTAGATTCTGCACCTGTAATTAATAGAGGAGCATCTCCTGTGTTGGTAAATTCAAACGAACGAAGCCCATTGTCACTTTTAGAAATTTTTCCATAATCAATTGTATTATCAGGGGCTGCAAATTCAATTTTTGGGCCATTTTGCGCATAACTTACTGCACTAAACAATAAGACTGCAATAAAAGAGGCTGCATTTTTCATATGAAATCTTTTTTTAATTGTAAGTAAATATACATTCTTTTAATTAACACACAAATTATTATTTCTCTTTTTATAGTCTACTTAATTATTTACTTTTGCTGTCAGTTATAAATACAAAAATTGAACCATTTTTTTGTTTAACTGTTTAATCGTTTATTTGTTTAATCGTTGAGATTGAATTGTAAATGATCTTTTTGAAAACAGAAAACAAGAAAATGAATTAATTGAAGTCCAATGATCAAAACCGATTAAACGGTTAAACAAATAAACGATTAAACATATATAAATGACAATTCCAGCACAATTTGACGCTAAGACGATTGAGAGTAAATGGTATGATTACTGGATGAAAAACAATTATTTTCATTCAGAACCAGATCATAGAACACCGTACACCATTGTAATCCCGCCGCCAAACGTCACTGGAGTCCTTCACATGGGACATATGTTGAATAATACGATTCAAGATGTTTTAATTCGTCGTGCACGTCTTAAAGGATTCAATGCTTGTTGGGTTCCGGGAACAGATCACGCTTCTATTGCTACAGAAGCAAAAGTGGTAGCAAAATTGAAAGCAGAAGGAATCAATAAAAACGATTTGACCCGCGAAGAATTCCTAAAACATGCTTGGGAATGGACAGATAAATATGGTGGAACAATCTTAGAACAACTTAAGAAATTAGGTGCTTCTTGCGATTGGGAGCGTACCAAATTTACAATGGATCCAGATATGTCTGCATCTGTAATTAAATCGTTTGTAGATTTATACAACAAAGGATTAATCTACAGAGGATACCGTATGGTAAACTGGGATCCAGAAGCAAAAACTACTCTTTCTGATGAAGAAGTAATTTACGAAGAACAGCAAGGAAAATTATTTTTCTTAAAATATAAAATCGAAGGTTCAGAAGATTTCTTGACGATTGCTACAACACGTCCGGAAACTATTTTTGGAGACACTGCAATCTGTATCAATCCGAACGATGAGCGTTTTACACATTTAAAAGGTAAAAAAGCTATTGTTCCAATCTGCGGAAGAGTAATTCCAATTATTGAAGACGAATATGTAGACGTTGAATTCGGAACAGGATGTTTGAAAGTAACGCCTGCGCACGATATGAACGATAAAACATTAGGTGAAAAACACAATCTTGAAATCGTTGATATTTTTAATGAAGATGCGACTTTAAACAGCTTCGGATTACATTATCAAGGAAAAGACCGTTTTGTGGTTCGTAAGGAAATTGAAAAAGAACTTCAAGAAATTGGAGCTTTAGCAAAAACAGAAATTCACTTAAACAAAGTAGGAACTTCTGAAAGAACAAAAGCGGTAATCGAGCCAAGATTATCAGACCAATGGTTCTTGAAAATGGAAGAATTGGTAAAACCAGCAATTAAGTCAGTTTTAGAAACAGGAGATATTAAATTACATCCAAAACGTTTCGAAAACACTTACGCGCACTGGTTAAACAATATTCGCGATTGGAATATTTCTCGTCAATTATGGTGGGGACAGCAAATTCCAGCGTACTATTATGGTGACGGAAAAGAAGATTTCGTAGTTGCTGAAAACATTGAAGACGCTTTAGCTTTAGCAAAAGAAAAAACCAACAACCAACAACTAACAACCGACAACTTAAAACAAGATGTTGATGCATTAGATACTTGGTTCTCTTCTTGGTTATGGCCAATGTCTGTTTTTGGTGGAATTATGGATCCAGAAAGTCCAGATTTTAAATACTACTATCCAACAAATGACTTGGTTACAGGTCCGGATATCTTATTTTTCTGGGTTGCGAGAATGATTATTGCTGGTTACGAATATGCAGGAGAAAAACCATTTACAAATGTATATTTGACTGGTTTAGTTCGTGATAAACAACGTCGTAAAATGTCTAAATCATTAGGAAACTCTCCTGATCCTTTAGATTTGATCGATAAATTTAGTGCCGATGGAGTTCGTGTAGGATTGCTTTTAAGTGCTTCTGCAGGAAACGACATTATGTTTGATGAGGAATTATGCAGTCAAGGAAAAGCGTTTTCAAACAAGATTTGGAATGCTTTCAAATTGATTAAAGGATGGGAAGTTTCTGAAACTATCGCACAGCCAGAATCATCAAAAGTGGCAATCGAATGGTACGAAGCGAAATTGCAGCAGACTTTGGTTGATATTGAAGATAATTTTGAGAAATACAGAATTTCAGATTCATTAATGGCAATCTATAAATTGGTTTGGGATGACTTCTGTTCTTGGTTCTTAGAAATGATTAAACCTGCATACCAACAGCCAATTGACAGCGTAACTTTCGCGAAAGCGATCGAAATGTTAGAAAACAACTTGAAGTTATTGCATCCGTTTATGCCTTTCTTAACAGAGGAAATCTGGCAGTTAATTGCTGAAAGATCTCCAGAAGAAGCTTTAATTGTTTCAACTTGGCCAGAAGTAAAACCGTTTGATGCTAAATTGATTGCTGATTTCGAAAATTCTATTGAAGTGATTTCTGGAATTAGAACGATCAGAAAAGATAAAAATATTCCGTTTAAAGATGCAATCGAATTAAAAGGAATCAACAGCGAAAATGTTTCTACTTATTTTGATTCAATCATAACGAAATTAGGAAACGTTTCTGCTTTCGAATATGTTTCAGAAAAAGTGGACGGCGCATTGTCTTTCCGTGTAAAATCAAATGAATATTTCATTCCGATTACAGGAAACATCGATGTTGAAGCTGAAATTGCAAAACTGACAGAAGAATTAAATTATACAAAAGGATTCTTGAAATCTGTTGAAGCAAAACTTTCTAACGAGAAATTCGTAAACGGAGCTCCGGAGAAAGTGCTTAATTTAGAAAAACAAAAACAAGCCGATGCTTTGGCAAAAATTGCTACAATCGAGCAGAGTTTGGCTGGTTTGAAGTAAGAAATCAGATTAGAGATTATAAAACAAAACCCGACAGATTTTCTAAATCTGTCGGGTTCTTTTATTTTACAGGTTCTCTAAGTATTGTTTTTAATTTCTCGGGAGCCGTTTTGCGGAAATCTGAGAGATAAATTTCATGATGCAATCCATTTTGAAGTAGATTGTTTTGGGTACTAAATTCTTGAATTTTTTTCAGTGTTTGAGGTTCAGTTTCAAAAGGGCCAATATGAAGAACCTGAATAACTTTGCCTTCTTCCATTTTAAAGAATTCAATTGTTTTGGCTAATGCATTTTGTTTTTTGTTGACTGCAATGGCAATAGCTTCTTCGGTTTGTTCTTTCGTTACAAAATCGGGCATTCTAATCATGATTCTGTAATTCCATTCGGAGCGGGGTATTTTCAGCGGAGCTTCATCCATTGAGATGGATGCGTATTTTTCATTATCAAAACTCCATAATGCTTCTAGTTTTGGAACAACAAAATCATTGTTCATGGCTTTATGCATAAATTTAATGGCATAAGCGGTGGTATATAACGCTTGAATTTTTTCTGAAAAATCTTTTCCAGAAGGATCACCTTGACCTGTAAGCGATATATAATTTGCTTTTTCTATATAAACAATTTCAGGAGTAGTTTTGGCATTATAATACGTTTTGTCCGTTTTGGTTAAATCTAATTTGCTCATCTTTTTAGTGTTTTATAATGCAAATTAAAAGATATAAAGTGACAAGGGTATGTCAGCAGAAATTGTGTTTTTTTACGAAATTAGTTTTTTAATTTTCGTAGAAATTATCTTTAATATAGAAAACGGTGTCTATAAATTGAAGTATACCATTTTCTGTTAATACATTTTCATCATGAAGATCTTCAAGAATAATTCCTAAATCAGGATTATAATAATCGTTGTTTTTGGTATTTAGAAAGCCGTTTCAAGCATAAACTTCTTTACAAGCTCTAAGTCTGTTGGTTCAGTTGCTTTTACGAAAGGCTGTTCCACAACTGCATATAAGATATCTGCATTTTTGAAAAAGCCTAGTAAATTGTATGCTGTGTCTGGAAAAAAGAAGTTGTTTAATAATAGATTGTTGAAATAATCTACCCAAGAGTTGTAATAAATAGAATCATTAAGTTTGATAACATGCTTTCCGTCTTTTAAATAGACCTTTTGTTCGGCTCCCTCAGAAACATAATTATCAAGATTGATATCTAAAATCCAAAGACTATTTAAGGCAATAAATCTTTCTAAAGTCTCTTTTTCTTGTTTTTTGAAATGCTTGAATTCTTTAGCCACTGTACTTGAGCTTTGGCTTCTTCTAAGGTAACTGGCTGCTGCTTGGATAATTGTTCCATGCTTAACTTCGCTCTTTCCTGAAATGATAAGTTGTAATTCATATTTCATAGTGTTAAATACAAAAATAGTGTATTTTTTCAAAAACCAAAACAAAAGTAAGTTTAATATTACTTTATTGAATTCTTTAAAATAAAAATCCCAAGATTTTCAGTTTAATTTGAAAATCTTGGGATAAAATTAAAACTCTAATTCAATATTTTAGAACTTGTATCTCAAACTTGTCATAACCTGACGAGGAGCGATTGGGTTTACACTATAGTTCTCATGAACTGTATAGTTTAATGTATTTGTAATGTTTGATAATTTGCAAAGAATAGAGAATTTTCTCCAAGTATATCCAACAGATGCATCAACTGTAACATAGCCTTCTAACGGAATATCACGATCTCTTATGGTTACCGTGTACGTTTTTGGATTAGTTGAAGGTTTGTTTTCTGTCCAAACATAATCATCATTCCATCCTCCTAAACGGTCTCCAACGTAATTTCCGATTGCTCCAAAAGAAACATTTTTAAAGAATCCAGATTGTAAAGTATAAAAGAAACTTAAGTTTGCTGTATTTAATGGTGTTCTTGCTACACGATCTCCTTCAACAAAACTTCCGTTTAAACCTGAAGTTTTAGTATAACGCATGTCGTTATAGCTGTATCCAGCAATAATGTTTAAACCATCTACTGGTCTTGCTGTAACATCAACTTCAACACCTTTACTTTTAGTTTCACCGCTTAACATCTTAATGCTTGCATCAAAATTGTCGCTTCCATCAGCTTTTGTTGGTGCCATCTGTGCTAAATTGCTGTTTGTAATTTGATAAACAGTAATATTTGTGCTTAATAAACCTTTAAAGAAATCTGTCTTTACACCAACTTCATATTGATCAATGATAGAAGCTTCGATAGGTTGCAAATCTACAGTTGTTCCGGTATTTGGCGTGAAAGAAGTAGAGTAGCTTCCGAATATCGAAACGTCTTTTGTTGGCTGATACACTAATCCAGCTTTAGGAGAAAATGCATTATCTAAACGTTTCGGAGTAATTGTTGGAACTGCATCTTGAGGATTTCCAGCGCCAGTTTTAGTTTCTTTGTATGTGCTAACTTCAGCCTCTTGCCAAGACCATCTTATACCTGCTAAGACTTTAAATTTATCTGTAATCGAAATAAAATCCTGGAAATAAACTCCAAAACGATTTGTATCTGTTTTTGTGATTTGAGTTGCTCTATCAGTTGTTGGAATATCCATTCTTTGATCTGCAGGATCAAACGTAAATAAGTTTATAGTATCGTAAAGAGTTGGGCCATATACAGGTTTGCCATCTTTTGTTCCAATAATTACATATTTTTCGTCAAATGTAAAAGTGTAAGCTGTTGCAAATGAATTTTCCCAATCAACACCTGTATAAATTTGGTGTTTTACAGATCCAGTACTAAAGTTTCCTTGTAAACTTAATTGGTCACCAAAGATTTGCTCTAAGTTTTTATTTTTTGTTAAGCCTCTATTCCAATCTCCAGGATTCGGGTAAGTATCTAAACCTGATAATTGGGCAGTAGAGTAGCTTCCTCTATCGTAATTTTGGAAAGAAGAATTAAAGTTTAATTTCCAGTTTTTATTAAAATCGTGGTTTAATAATACGGATGCGCTTGAAGATTTAGTTGTTCCATTTGACCAAAGTGACCCGTAGAAAGCATTACGTGGTAAATCTAAAATTTCTTTTCCGATAATTCCAGTTCCAAAATCTGGTGTCCAATCTGCACTTAAATAATCTCCTTGAACTGTAATTTGAGTTTTTGGATTAACAATGAAAAGTAAAGACGGATTAATGTATAAACGTTCGTTTTTTACAACATCTCTAAAGCTTTCAGAGTTTTCGTAAGAACCATTAATTCTAAAGGCGATTGATTTATTAAGACCACCATAGAAATCAAATGCTGGTTTGTAGTAAGCATAGCTTCCCATTTGCATTGAGATTTCTCCTCCGCTTTTAAATTGAGGCGTTTTGGTTACTAAGTTTAAAATTCCCCCTGGCGCTACATTTCCAAATAATAAAGCCGCGCTACCTTTTAAAAATTCTACTTTATCTAGGCCAGAAACATCAGGAATTGATCCTGAATTGTAGCGGAATCCGTTTTTAAACATGTTATTAGCAGACATGTCATAACCTCTTGAAAAGAAAGATTCCTGAGCGCCACCACGAGCAGAACTAACGTAAACACCATTGGCATTTTTAAGTACTTCACTTAATCTGATTGCTTGCTGCTGTTCGATAATTTCAGATCCGATAACTTGTATCGATTGAGGGTTATCCATTGGTTTTAATCCGGAACGAACTGCTGTTACGGGCTTTGGTTCTTTGGTTTTAGTAACAACTACTTCATTTAAAATTTCCCCTTTTTTATTCTTAACTGTATCGTTTACTGAAGAAGTAGATTCGTTGCTTGAGTAATCTTGCGCATAAGAGGCAAAACTCAATAATCCTAATACAAATAGTAAATTATATTTCATGGTATTTATTTAGATTCAATAAAAATTATCGAGTGCAAATATAAATATACAGACTCTTTAACAAGAAATTATGAAGTGATTTTCTTTATTAAATCTTACTTATTGTTTTCTTAATATTTGCTTAAGAATTTTCTAATGTTATTTTAATTTGGTATAAATAACAACAAAAAAACCTTGCCATTGAGCAAGGTTTTTTAAATTGAAATTAATCTCTAAGAATGAAATATTCGGATATTATTTTACTGCAATTTGGTAGGTAGCCATTTTCCAGATTTCGTCGTATTTTTTGCCGTTATGTTCACCAGATGATTTATCTGTATGAGCATATTCTACCATATAATTTCCAGACCAGATTGGAGTAAAAGAGAATTCTCCTTTATCGTTTGTCCACAATTCTTTTTCCCATCCGTTTGGTGCAATTACTTTAATTTTAGTTTCTTTTGCGATAGCTCCGTCGTAAGAAGCAACACCGGTAATTTTAGAGTCTTTTTTAGCTACATCTGCGTTTTCTGAGAAAACAGCGATTTTATTAGTATTAGAAGCAATATTGTTTCCCGCAGCTTTATTTCCAACGACAACATTTGCACTAGAGTTATAATCTAGTTTCATAGTCCCATAAACATCTTTTACTGTATGGTGCATTACAATCGTATAAACTCCATCTTCATCTGGCGTAAAGAAAGCTTGGTATTTATTGTCTAAAGCTTTAGAAGTCAATTTAATTTCTTTTTTTGAAGGAGAAATTATAACTAGAGAGAAATCCTTTAAATCAGAAAACCATTTATCGGCTTTTGTAATATCGTTATCAGAGAACTCTCCAAAATAAACAGAAATTTCCTGAGCTTTTCCTTTTGTTCCTGTTGCTTTAGTTTCGATCCAAAGAGCATGAGCAAAAAGTTGAGGTGCAGCAAAAAGCATTAAAAATAAAAAGCTTAGTGTTTTTAAAGTATTTGATTTCATAAGATCAAGTTTAAATTATTAGAATGATATTTTCTACAAACATAAGCTTTATTTAGAATAATTAAAAATAAAAAAAACTAAGAATGCTTTTTTATTATTTTGACTAATAAAATAAGAAACAGGTTATAAGGAGTACTTTTATTCTTTATCATTTATTGTTGAAATTGTTAAATGTTGATTTTAGAGCATTTAATCGAAATTCTTGTTAGAAGTTGTAGTGAGATAAACTTTAAAAAGGCTTAATTTTGCAGTCTGAAAATTGACTTCATGATTTTACCATTCTTTAAAAAGATTCAAAATACGCCTCGAGGATATCGCATTGCCAATACTGTTTTTTTCTTCCTTTCTGGTTTTGGTTATTCTTCGTGGGTTTCGAGAATTCCACATATACAAGCCCAATTAAAACTTTCTGAAGCCGAATTCGGAGCCGTTTTATTCGCTTTTCCAATAGGTTTAATGCTGACGATGCCTTTTACAGGAAAACTGTTAAACAAATACAGCAGCCGTTACATCATGCTGCTTGGAGCGGTTATGTTTAATGTTGCACTTTCTTTGCCAGGTTTGGCAGCATTTGTCTGGCAGTTGGTTATTATACTTTTATTCTTCGGAGCTTCTCGTAATATTTTCAATTTATCTATAAATGCACAATCTCTTGAAGTGCAGAAATTATATCCGAAGTCGATTATTACGCGTTTTCATGCGGTTTGGAGTATCGCTGTGTTTTCAGGAGCGGGATTAGGGTATGTAATGGTAACACAGAAGATTGCGCCATCACATCACTTATTGGGAGTGAGCATTTTTATGCTGGCCTTAACGGCTTGTTTTTACCCGATGAGTATTCACAATGAACCTGTTCCAGTTAAAAAGAAGTTTTTCTCAATGCCAGAAAAAAATCTGGTAAAATTTGCCATGATCTGTTTCGTGTCAATGGCTTGCGAAAATACAATGTACGACTGGAGCGGAATTTACTTCGAAAATATATTGAAAGCTTCTCCAAAACTAACCAGTGCCGCGTTTGTATTTTTTGCTTCGGCAGTAACGCTAGGACGTATTTTTGGCGATTATGGGGTAATGAAATTTGGAACTAAAAAAATCCTGCTTTATAGCGGGATATTAATAACGGTTGGCTTTGGTATTTGTTTTATACTGCCGTACGCATATCCAACAATTTTTGGTTACGTTTTAATCGGATTTGGGGTTTCTTGCGTGGTTCCATTGGTGTTTAGTATTGCCGGAAGATCTTCAAAATTAAGCAGTGGTTCTGCTTTAACTTCAATATCTACAATTGGTTACTTAGGATTTTTATTAGTTCCACCAATGGTTGGTTTTATTTCCGAATATCTAAGTATGAAATGGGCGTTTCTTATTATGGCGCTTTTAGGAATTCTGATGATTTTTATGGTGAATAAGATCGGGGAGAATGAGTAGTCTTTTTTAAGATGTTAAGGTTCTGAGATGCTGAGGTTCTAAGGTTTTTTTAATTGGGTTTTTCCGGAAACTATTATGTTTTTGAAAGGGATTATTTATAGAAATTATTCCGTTAGGAATATCTGGTTGGTAAAAAAAGGTTAAGTGTTTGCATAGTGTCCTGTAGGGACACCTGTATTGCGGAATGAATGTTGTGAACATAATCAAACGTTTCTAAGGAACATATTCCTGTGTATTCAATTAAAAAAATCTGTTGAAAATTATGGATATATAAGTCGGACTATTTCTTGCTTCTCACTTTCATAAAAATAACCATCATTAGCGAATTCATTCACTAAGTCAATTTTATAGTTTTCATTAATATGATTAAGGATTTCTAAGAAAGAAAGCAATGTTTTTCTGGTAGAGCTGCAATTAACGTAGAATAGTTCTTTTTCAACCTGATTTTCTATGCAATAAAACCTAAAATCGAAAGTTGTGTTTATTGATTCTTCTATTCGATTATATCTAAAAATAAAAGAAGTGATTCCGTTTTGAATTAAATCGATTAAAAAAGCTCGAGTTTCATTGTGCTTGCTATAGCCATTCCATAATTCACTCCCAATGGTATTTAATTTTATGTCTGACATCAGATGGTTTTTTAGGATTCACGTATATTACTATTTTGCGATTGAAATTATAAGTTGCAAACGTTATCGGAAGCTTACCCTCATAAATATATTTTTTATCATTAAAAGTATATTCTATAATTGGCACATAGTAAGTTGGCGATACTTCTGGATTGCTTGGACTTCCTGTAGCGTCACGCCATTTTATCCTTTCTTCAAAGCGAATTATTTTGCTTTCAAGCGGTATAAATGATTTTGGAATAATTGAATACTTTATATATAAAATGATATTCAATACGATAATAATAGCGAAAAAAGAAAGGACAAATGTAAACATTCAAAAAGAATTATTTTTTGGTCATCACAAACTTCTCAGAACTCGGTTTTCCGTTGAGATTTCCAGAAATTTCTGCAGTCAAAGTATTATTGGCACCTTTTGTATAAGTGATTTTTTGAGGATAATCGTGTTTTGGATTCTCGAAAATCAATTGTTTATCTGTTTCTGAAGTAGAAGGGAAGAAGACCGGTTTGTCATCGTTTTGACCTTTTACAGTTGCTTTGTAAGTAAGCGTTTCTCCTAGTTGAGCCAGAATAATAGTCTCAAAATGCAAAGTGTCTTTTCCTTTAATAAAATAAGAAGAAGCACTGAAAGTACTATCGTTTAGCTTTTGCCAGTTTTCAGATAAAACGCCTTCAGGAGATTTATTTTCCCAATTCCCTATTAACCAGTCGGCTTTTTTGATTTTGTCTTTTTCAACCGTTTCTTTTTTCTGGCAGGAAACTGCGGCTAATATAAGAGCTAAAAGAGTAATTTTCTGAAACATATTTATTAGATTTTTGATAGCACTAATGTATGAAAAAAATGTTTGCCACTAATTGCACAAATTTCCACGAATTTCTTTTTTATATCTATCACAGATTAAAAGGACTAAAATGATTTTTTTTACTGTGTGTTTTTGCACAAGTTCTCTTGTTTTTTATTTCACGCAGATTTAAAAAGATTTAAGCTGATCCACACAGATTTAGATCAATAAAAATCTAATCAATCTGCACAAATCTGCAAAATCTGCGTGAAATAAATTAGTGTAAATTTGCGTAATTACTACGTCTGTCCCTTCGGTCGAGTCGTGGCAAAAAAAATAAATCTGCGCTAATCATTTTAATCTGTGGCAAATAATATAGACACAGTAATTTTCAAAAAATAATTCGTGGAAATTTGTGAAATTGGTGGCGAAGAAAAAATTAAACGCTCGCACTTAAAATAGAATAAACCAATTCCTTAGTAGGTTTTTGGTCTTTTAATTTTGCTCGAACTTCATCAAAAGTAACTTTAAAGTCACAACCTGATTTGTATTCGGCACAGCCATAAGCGGTTTTACCTTTTAGAATTGTTCCCTTTTTACATTTCGGACAAGTCAAAGCATCTGAACTTTCTTTTAGCTCGGCTTTTTTATCTGTTTTCTTTGGCTCTAATTTCAGTTTGTAATTTTCCTCAAAACGAATTAAACCTTCAACAGTTCCAGAATCGGTTTTAAAGCCTTTTATATTTACTGTAGAACCTTTCTGAACCAATCGTAAATATTGGCTTTCTGTAATTTTTTTATCATGAAAAACAAAAGGCAATACAAAATCGCAACCCGATTTATATTCGCTGCATCCAAAAGCCGATTTTCCTTTCAGTATATTTCCTTTTTGACATTTCGGACAAGTTTCTGCCGAAATTCCAGAGGCTTTCTTTTTCTCTTTTTCTGCTTTTACAACTGGTTTTTGAATCGTTGCAGCATGCGAAATATTGGCATGTTTGGTTTCGCTTCGAACTTCATAAACCAAAGCTTCCACCATACGTTTCATGTTTCTAATGAATGCTGCGGCGGTGAAAGTTCCTTTCTCAATATCTTTCAATTGCTTTTCCCAAGTTCCTGTAAGTTCGGCAGATTTCACCAATTCATTTTGAATCGTATCAATCAATTGAATTCCCGTTAAAGTGGGTAAAACCTGTTTTTTATTACGAACAATATACTGACGTTTAAAAAGCGTTTCAATAATATTCGCACGTGTTGACGGACGCCCGATTCCGTTTTCTTTCATCAATTCGCGTAAATCTTCGTCGTCAACCTGTTTTCCTGCTGTTTCCATCGCACGCAATAAAGTAGCTTCGGTAAACTGATTAGGCGGTTTAGTTTCTTTCTGAAGAAAAGAAGGCTCGTGCGGGCCTTTTTCGCCCACAGTAAAACTCGGCAATAAATCGGGTTCTTTTTCTTTCGCATTCGGATCTTCAAAAACAACACGAAAACCTTTTTTCAAGATTTCTTTTCCCGTTGCTTTAAAAGTCACATCGGCAGCTTTTCCGATTACAGTCGTGTTGGCAACGAGGCAATCATCGTAAAAAACGGCAATAAAACGTCTTGTAATAATATCGTAAACCTGCTGTTGATTATGAGGCAGATTGTTCTGAACTCCCGTTGGAATAATCGCATGGTGATCGGTTACTTTTTTATCATTGAAAACCTTTGGCGATTTCTTGATTTTTTTCTCCAAAACTGGCTGAGTCAATTCGGCATAATTGGTCAATTTTTGCAGAATTCCAGGCACTTTCGGATAGATATCTCCAGGTAAAAAAGTCGTATCTACTCTGGGATAAGTAATAACTTTCTGCTCGTACAAAGTTTGTGCAATTTTCAGCGTTTCTTCTGCTGAAAACCCAAATTTCTGGTTGCAATATACCTGTAAACCTGTTAAATCAAAAAGCTTTGGAGCATATTCGTTTCCGTTCTTTTTGTCAACAGAAACAATTTCGAAATCACTTTCTTTAACTTTTGCGGCTATAATTTCTCCGTCTTCTTTTTTTAGAAAACGGCCTTCTTCATAACTAAAAAGCGTTTCTCTGTACAAAGTCTGCAATTCCCAATAGGGCTGAGGTTTAAAGTTCTCAATTTCTCTAAAACGATCTACAACCATTGCCAGTGTTGGCGTCTGCACGCGCCCGATAGACAAAACCTGCTTGTAACCGCCATGTTTTACGGTGTACAAACGCGTTGCATTCATTCCTAAAAGCCAATCTCCAATGGCTCTCGAAAATCCGGCGTAGAATAAATTATCATAATTAGAAGAGGGTTTAAGGTTTTCAAAACCTTCTTTAATAGCTTCTGTAGTCAGCGATGAAATCCACAAACGCTGAATTTCGCCTTTATAATGCGCTTCGTTCATCACCCAGCGTTGAATGAGTTCTCCTTCTTGTCCAGCATCCCCGCAGTTGATAACCACATCGGCTTTTTCAAAAAGGCTTTTTATGATTTTAAACTGTTTTTGAATTCCCGAATTCTGAACTACTTTGGTTTCAAACTTTTCAGGAAGCATGGGCAGATTGTTCAAATCCCAGCTTTTCCAATGCGGTTTATAATCGTTAGGTTCTTTTAAGGTGCATAAATGCCCGAAAGTGTAGGTCACAGCATAGCCGTTGCCTTCATAATAGCCATCGTGCTTGGTATTGGCACCCAAAACAGATGCGATTTCACGTGCTACACTTGGTTTCTCAGCAATACAGACCTTCATTTTTTCCTTTTCTTATTTGTAGCGAAATTAAGGAATTTTAAAGAAAGGGGCAAAGGCTCTAAGATTCTAAGTTGTTCTTGCAAATTCGAAAAATAATTTTAGAAGATAAAATCATATCCTAAAAGTTTTGCAATGGAACAAATTATAAGTCCCAAACCAACAATAGCCATGAGATTCAGAAAAAAGGTGTAAGTTTTTCCTTTTATAATAAAATTTTCAGGACAATCTGCACTGTAAAGTATTTTAATTTTTTTATTTATATTTTCCTGATACGAACGAAATTTATCTATGTCTGATGAGGAATGAATAAGAGGAGTGCCTTTAAAAAGCTTTCCGTCAGAAGTTTGAAACTCAATTATAGGGGTTTTATGACCATCTTCATCTGAGTCGTAAGCAACGATTTTTCCAAAAATTTCGATTCCTGTTTTATCAATGTCACTTAAGAAAGTATGAGCTAAGATTGATACTGATAAGAGCAAAATACCTAATAGTAATAAAAAGTAGAATATTTCATAAAACGTCAGAACTATACTCACAAAAAAGAAGACGATAGAAAAAATAGGCGTATATTTTTTTAAAACAATTATAAGAGAATGATTCATTTCTAAGTATTTAATATTCTAACATTTTGTAATATTCCTCCAATTCGACTGCTCTTGCTTTTACCATTTCTTTCTTTTTGTTTTCGGCAGCAGGATACCACATAGTTCCTTGCTTTACTTCGTAAAAGTATTTTGAAACAAAGCTATATTCTTTATCTCGATAAACAAGCCATTGTTTTTGAGATTCCTTCAAAGTTTCAAAAGCTTCTTTTGGGAGTTTCGTTTTCAATAAATTGTAATATTTGTTCAATTCTTTGTCCCAAGATTCACGGGCCTGTATGGTGCAATTGCACATGTCTGCATTAGAAATATTGCCTTTATTAAGACATTTTGACTCTAACGCATCTATTGGACTCTCTTTTTTGTTTTGTGAAAACGTTGCAATTGATAAAAGAAGAAAAACCAAAACAAGTATTTTTTCATTTCATTTATACTTTAAAAATATCAATTCTTCTCATCCAAAAGATTTCCGATTCTAAAAATTGAAGTTTTGTCTTCACTATTTTATCGCTTTTGTCTCTCGGATTTTTAGTAACAAATCTTGCTGTAGAATGGCTAAAATCTAAAGTATATTTTTGGTCTAAATCTGTTTTTTTATCAGAAGAAAAAGTGATCAGATTGTCTTTTGCGCTCCATTTTCCTTTTCCGTACTTATTGACTTCTTGTGGAGTTCCGCCTTGTATGTTGGAATAGGAATGAAATTCAAATGTTCCGTCTGGATTTAAAGTCAGTTTATATTCAAGTTTATGAATTTCGTCAGAAAGAGAGCGGGTATAATCGCCTGCAAACTGATTGGATTGTGCAAATAAATTTAATTTTAAAATTAAAAGTAACGCAGCTAGTATTAGTTTCATAGGTTTTGTTTTTCGGATAGTTTAAGATTTTTTCCAAAAGTAAATGGTTTAAAATCAAAATCCTTACGTAAAACCATATTGGCAATTTATAATTTTTTTATTGTCAGAAATAAGCTTATCTTGCTAAAAATATTACAATTAATACCATAATGGTCACTGCAAATTTTTATTTAGTAAATAGCTGTCTAATGTGCTTAATGTGCACATTGCTGTATTTGCATGACGATACTTTCTTGAAAAGCTCAAAAGAGTTTATTTCTTTCGCCCTGTCACAACTCTAGGCAGGGGATATTTTACCATTTAATTTTTATTATTTAATCTCATTTATTCAGGATATGATATCGTTGAATATGCCGTTTTGCGTGCTGTTCACTGTAGAGTTGTGTCATATCTTAGAAATAATGAAGCAAACAAGAAAGTCATGTCACAACATATAATTTTAACTACAGGAACCTACGATTTAATTAAAGATCACGTAAGAAGAAAAAAAGTAACCGCTCAAGAAGAAGAACTTTTATTAGGGCAGCTAAAACATGCCACGCAGGTATTGCGAAAAAATCTGCCTGAAGATGTAGTTTCTATAGATCGAAAAGTTACTTATAAAGATCACATCAATAACGAAGAAAAAACAATTCTTCTTGTTGGTCCGGAAAAAGCAAAAGTCAGTAAAAACAAAATTTCGGTTCTTTCAGATGAAGGAATTGCAATGGTGGGCTATAAAGAAGGCGATATTATTGAATGGCCTGCTAAAAAAGGAAATCTTAAATTAGAGATTTTAAAAGTAGAAGAATAGTAAACATCGTTTCGTTTTCGTTTTAAGTTTAGTAAAATCCCAAAAGATATTTCTTTTGGGATTTTTTTTGAAATACTAGAAAGCGAAATAATAAGAGAATTGCTTCAAAAATCGTTCAATGGAAGCTTAAAATAATTAAATTCGTTCTTCTCAATTTAATCATAACCAATTATAAATGAGTATGAAACAAGCTGAAACTATAGACGAAGTCATTCTGTTTTTGGATCAGATAATAGAAAAATCAAAAATAGACCAGAGCAATTTGGGTTTATTTGCTATTCTATATCGCGAAGTGACTGTAAGAGTAAAAGAAGGTATTTTGGCAGGTTCGTTTCAAAATGGTGAGCGAATGGAAAAGTTGGATGTTATTTTTGCCAATAGATATCTGAAAGCGTATTATCAATATCAAGCAAAAGAAAAACCGTCTGAATGCTGGGCATTTGCTTTTGAACAAGCCGAAAAGTTCTGGCCAATAGTATTGCAGCATTTACTTCTCGGAATCAATGCGCATATTAACCTCGATTTAGGAATTGCCTCGGCAGAAGTCAGCACAGTTGAAGATATCGAAGATTTAAAAGCCGATTTTGATAAGATAAACTCTATTCTTAGCAATTTGGTTGGCGGTGTCGAAAAATGCTTAATCAAAATTTGGCCAACACTTACATGGATATTAAAATTTACGGGTAAAGTAGATAATTTCTTTATTGATTTCAGCATGGAAACCGCAAGAAATGGCGCATGGAAATTTGCGAACGAATTTGTAGCTGTTCCAGAAAACGAAAGAGAAGCTTGTACACAATTACGAGATCAGAGAATAACAGAAATCGCTCGATTGGTTTCGAACCCGGGGTATTTTGTAAGCGCCGTTTTCAAATTCATTCGTTTATTTGAAAGAGGAACTGTTGCTCAAAAAATAATCGATATGCAGATTATGGAAGAAAAAAATATGGAATGCGTTGTGGCGTGATTTGCAATCGTAAAAATTGGTTTTTCTACTTCTAAAATATAAAAAGCTGCGTGATTTTGCAGCTTTTATTTTTTATCGCAAACACATTCAAATACCTTAAATGTTAAAGTAATTTTGTAATTATATTTTTATATTTTTGACTGCATAACCACCCAATCACCAATTAACAAACTAATCATTCTATGAATAACATTACCTCAAAAGCAAGATTGCCTAAAATTTATAATACTGCTGCAATAGTAGCATTTGTATATGCTGGATTAATGCTAATTTTTTCAGTTTACAAAGATTTTATTTATGTCGACCAAACTTGGCTTCACGGTTTAACAGTCAATGGTTTTTCTGTTTTCAGCAATCTAATCTGGATCGGACTCCTTATTGTACTTAAAGTTCTTTTGAATAAAACACTCCAATACAATAAAGCGAATTCTTTAATAAATGCTTCTTTCATTTTTTTAGCAATAGGCGTTTATTCTGTTGGCGTAATTTTTTTTAAGGCGCTAAAAGTCTATTTTTCTTCCGACGATGCAAATGCATTGCTCTCTTTTGGCGCAAGTTCTATTTCGAGTGCCATTTTTTTGCTTTTATCTAGTGTAGTGTTAATCGTGATTGATATTATTTTAGGAAACCGTCTTAGACAAATTGATGTTGTTTTAAAAGATTACTTTAAAATATTAGGTTTTGCGTTTATGATTTATGGTATAATTTCGGCGCTTCAAATGGTAAAAGTAATTAACAGTGATATCATTGTGTTTTTGCCAAAAATAGTTTTGGCTGCGGTTTTAGGAAATATTTTTAAAGTAGTTTCTAAAATGAATCCAGCAGATTTACCTTCTGAACCAGAACCTAAAGTTGCGGTTAATTATACGCCAGCTAAAACTTTTTCTGAAAACAAAACTGAAAAAGTAGAGAAAATAAACGTTTCAAACAGAAAGAAAGAAATTGAAGAGCAGGAAATAATTCCAGTTTTTGATATTAACGAATTGGAAAACAAAGAAACTATACTTTCTTATTTTGAAAACCTGTCAAACGATGAAAAAAATAGATTGGGAGTTGTAGTGGCAAAAAAATACAATCAGGATTTGACGGCAGAACAGACAAAGAATCTTATTTTACATTATATCACAGAGAAAAAACTATACGATCATAATCGATTTGCGCCACATTAAAAGGTGGTTTTTCTTGTGTTTTCATTTATAAAAAACATCCCAAAAAGACTTTCTTTTTGGGATATTTTTTTTGCAGATACTATTTAAGAAAAACTATTTTATTCCAATTTCGAGATAATCTTCAAAACCGCCGTTGTATATTTTTTCGACCCATTTTTTAAAATCTGTTGTGTTCTCGATGATATACGTTTTAGCATATTCTTTATCAATATTTTCAATGATTTTGATCGTTTCTCCGTTTTTAATTCTTTCGTTTATTCTATGAAGATCATTTGCGCAGAATTTAAAAACCGACAAAGTATCGTATTCGCTAGAATTATTGAGATATAAAATCTCTTCTTCTGTATTGTAAAAATTATATCCCATTTTAAATGAATGGTTTTTGAATTAGGTATTAAAGATAATTAGCAGCATTACGAAACCTCCTAAGCAAAGAACTCCAATCATATGATTTCGATTACTATTATCATCTTTTTTTGGTTACTTCCACTTGGTGACCAGAAACTCGAAAATGTTCTGAAATCATTGTCGTTGGAAAGAGTCCATAAATTGTAACCGAGAAATCTTGCTAAAGCTCCTAAAAACTCCAGAATAATTCGGCCTGCTATTATTTGTTCAAAATCCACTTGAAATAGTTTTTCTTTTAATTATTAATCATAGGATTCAAATTTTCATCTTTATTACGCAAATCCAAACCGCCCTCGTAAACCGATTTCAGATTGGTCAAATAAAAATGCCAGCCGTTGGAACAGCCCAGTCTGATGAATTTTTTCGAATTATCATCTGTTGGAATGTTGTGGTGACGAAGTTCTACAATTGTGTAACCGTTTTCTTCGCTCAATTTAATATCAACCAAACACGAACCTTCAAACGTAAACTGCAATTGGTCTTTTCCGTTGGCAGAAGTGATTTTTCCTTTCATGGCATCATCATACAAATACCAAAGCCATTCATAAGTATTTCCTCCCGAAACATTTTGGTCTTTGCCGATTGGTTCTAGATTCGTATCAAAAAAAGATACTTTTTCTAGAAACCATTTTTCGAGTTCGTTCGCAATGGTCCAAGCATTGTAAATGTCGCTGAGCGGAGCTTTAACAGCTATTTTTTTGGTGAAAGAAGTCCAATCGAAGTTTTCCATGGTTTGAGTTTTTTAATGATTAACGAATTTGCTTATTCAATTTCTATGTACTCCGATTTTCCTTTTTCGTTTCCATTATTGAGCCATTGCCAATCTAGAGCTAGTTTTATTTTTCCGTTTTCGGTTAGCGAAATTTGTGCCAATGCTTTTCCTGCTTTCAATTCGTTATCAACTGTTATGCATTGATACAGCATGTTTAATTTATCATCGGCTAGTTCGGCAATGATTTTACCATATTTTATGCTTCCGCCAAAATAATCGGCAGTAACAAGATTGTCGTCTTGTTTGTAGTTGAAAACAGTTTCTGTATTTACTTGTCCGTTTTCCGAATTCTGAATAAGCGCAAATCTTTTGTTATTGAAATTGAATTTGGTCATTGTCTTTTTTGATTAGATAGATTTATTTGGGGATGAACTCAGTTTGCTAAAACCTGTTTTTTAGAATCGTTTGTTAGTGCAATTACCAATGCAATTCCGCAGAAAAGTAAAGCAATAATGGCACGTACAATTTCATTTCCGCCACCTACAGTTGGGTTTGCAACAGCATCTTGAATATGGAAGAAAAGTACAAAAAGTAAAAGCATTAAAGCCAAAAGAAGCGAAATAGGTTTAATCCAAAGTTTAAAAATAATCGAAATGCCCGAACAAATAAGCGCAACGCCTACAAAATAAGTCCAAAACATAGTTCCAGGCAACCATTTAGGAACCATCGTAGACACAAACTCAGCAAAAAGAAAATGGCTTAAACCAAACAAAAGCATTAAAAGCGAATAGAAAATTCGCCCAACAGGAATAAGTTTTTCTAGAAATTTGTCGAATTTGCTTTCGCTTTTGTTCGCACTATAGGAACCAGCCAATACAAACGCTCCGCCGCTATAAGTGAGTTCTTCGATAGCATTGATCCAGATTTGTGTAGCGTTGGTTTTATCGGTATTAAAAATGAAAATAAACGGAAGATGAGAAACCATAAAAGCGGCAAGAAAAGCAAAACCTAAATAAAGACATACTTTTCGGGTATCAATAAATTTAATGGTAACAATTCCCGAAATAATAATTCCTGCTAATATTAAAACAATTCCGGTAAGTATATCAAAACCAGGATATTGATGCGCCCAAGCAGGAAAAGGAGATAAAATTTCGGATCGAAAATCTTTAATAATAAGCTGATGTACTCCCAAAGCAATTATGCCAATACCGTAAAATAAACGGCCGAGTTTAATAAGTCCTTTCATTAATAGTGGTTTTTAGATAGTAAATTTGTTTTTGGTGGTTGACCAAATATATAAAATTCTTACTAAAATACTGATTTAATGAGGGTTGGTTTTTGTCTATTCGGACAGTTTTGTCATTTCGACGCAAGGAGAAATCTCCGCAAGTAGCTCCGCAAATATTACAAGATTGTATTGTTAAATTTTAAACTCGACTAGGACTATAAACACTTTGATAAATTCCATTTTCTAAAGGATGATCTTTTTCTTTTCTTTCAATTCCAGTTTGATATAGATCTTCATCAAAACAGCTAATTATGGCGTTTAAAAATGCTCGGCCTGCCGCACCTCGTCCCCACGTGTCTGTCGGGGCGTATCCTGCAAAATTAATTTCATATACTAAATATATTGTTTCTCCTTTTATTGTAGAAAACCAATCTGTGATAAACTCAGAATATCTTATAAGCTCTTTTTCCGCATATTCATAATTTTCTATTGGAAATAAGTCTTTATCTACATTCCAATTTAAATGAGATTTATATTGTCCTAATTTATCTTTTTCGGGATAATTGTTAAGATTATAAACTTTTAATTCAATAGCAGAATATCTATCATGCATCCTGCAAAAGCCAATCCCATCTAATGTTTCGAAGTTCCAATCTCTTAGTTTATCGATAATTTTGGATAAAGACTCTTTACCATGAACTAAATTATATAGTTGTACCATTTTTAATGTTTTAAATATCGAGATTTAGCTTACTTTTTATGTCTTTTTACAATACAATTTTTCGCCACAATTTAATTGATACAGTAAACAATAAGCCCAGAATAAAAAATAATAAAAAGAAAATAAGAAAGAAATCCCATTCTGTTTTTCTTTGAAATAAATTTATTAGGATTAAAATTCCAATATAAAATAGGGCATAAGTAAGACTGTTTAACAAACCTAGAATGAAACTATTTTTATCTTGCTTAAGAATAAAATTGCCAATAGCAATTTGGTAAAAACTAGTAAAAGCGATTATTATTAAGGCATATGTTAAGTAAGTTGTATTACTCAGCTGATAAGTTTCGCAAGCTATATTTGGTTCAGTAAAGAAGATTTGATTAATGAAAAGACATCCAATAACAATTAGCGTCGTAATTGCTATGGGAATAATAGTTCCTAATATAATTTTAGAGATTTTCATTAACTTCTTTTTTGTGATTTACTTCTTGTTTGTATCTGTTATTTAGATTTTTGTCAAATTTCCCGATCCATAACCACAACGAGCACAATATATTGCTCGTGATGTTCTAAAAGGTTTTTTACAATTTGGACAATCTTTTCCAAATTGACTACTTTGGTGATGTAAAATAGCTAATGGATTTGATTCATATTCTCCAGTTAACATACGGTACATTTCAAGTAAATAGCGATATTTCTCAAAAGTTTCAATTTTGTCCAACCAAACAAAATCTTTAATATTTCTTTTTTCCAGTTCTTTTTCAACGATTTTTTTTCCATGAATAAATGCTTCTTGACATAATGCAAACTCCTCGTCATTTAGCATTACAACATTTACATTACAGCGCCAACAAAATCTCTCTTCCATATTATTAATTCAAAAATTTACTCACACAACAAAGTATCAAAATCAACATGAAGTTGACTTGTATCTTGGTCAATATTAACCCAATTAAAATTTCTTAAAACGTAGGCATTTCCTCCATCAATTTTAACCCATTCATCTATTCCTTTGGCAGCATTTGTCAAATCGTTTTTTGGTGTCATTCCAATAGGAGCGACGTAACTTCTATTTTTTGTTAAAGCTTTACAATTACTTGTTTCTATTTCCGATTGTGTAATATATTTTGATTTTGTTAAAGTAGGTAGTGTATTATGTACTTGAAGTGGAGACATTGAAGTACAAGAAGTAAGAAATAAAATCACTCCAACAAGATTTAGTTTGATCAGCTTATTCATTTTGGATAGGTTTAGTTTTTATCAAATATAAAATATTTCATGCATTTTTTGATTTTAAAAATCGGTTGTATACACTCGATTGTTTACAATCACTTAAAAATAATCTGGTATTTCTAATTTCGTTTTGAAATAAAAAACAGAAAAACATGGAAATACAAAATAAAGAAAGAGCCGAAGAATTATGAACTGCACCCAAAAGTTTGGAAGTATTTGAGAAAGATTAAGATTCATCTACAATCCATGATGGATATTCATCTACATAGACCCATTTGTTATTTTCTTTTTTGATGAAAATAAAACTTCTGCAAATCTTATTTTGATTGCAGTAGAAAGAAAATAAAAAGCACCCCTTTGTATTATTTTTATTTAAAACCAATCGATATATTTTCGAACCTCGAATACTGAATTCATCTTTAGAAGTGAGATCTTCTTTTTCATATTTATAATAAGAATGGTCTAACTCACCTCTTGCAAATGTTTTGTTTTCACCTTTATAATGCACTTGCCTTTTAATTAAATCGATATATTCTTCACCAATGATCGTATCCATTCGCGCCAATTCATTGTATTTAAAATCAGAAAGTAAATATTGGTAGTTTTGTTTCCAATCATTTTCGTTCTTCAGGTTGTTAGTGGCGGGAATGTATTTATAAGCAAATAAAGTATCACTAATAAACACATTAATTTTTTTTGTTTTTAAAACATCTGAGATAGAATCAGAGTAGTAATTCAAATGATTTAAATCTTTTTTGAGATCTTCTCTTTTTAGAGAATCTTCCTCCATTGCAATTCCCGTTTCGAGCCCAAAAGAGGCAAATTTGTAGCCTTTTCCCCCTTTAAAAAAACTAGCAATTGAATTTGGATTAGTGTCTAAATATTGACTAAGCGTTTGTTTGATAATTTCTTTTTCAGTTTTAAAGTCAATGTTTTGAGAATACGAAAAGTTGAAAAGAAGAATAAAAAACAAAATAGAAAGTAGTTTCATTTAATTTTATTGAGTTACGGATAATTAGTTTAGAAACTGTAGCTGTAAAGATTGGCTTATTTTTCTGTAAATATAAAAAAAAAGCTACATGATTTGTTGCAGCTTTTGTATTTGATAATTTGTATTATACTTGATTATTTCGGACCAAAACTAGTGCGAGCGTCTCGCTCGCGAACGCAACGTTGAAACAAGCGAGACACTCGCGCTAGCAACGGGAGCCGTAGCACGGTTAGGCAAGATAATCTTGTTTATTCAGTTTTTAGTTTGTTGATTCTTTTTCTGAATAATAAAAACTCTATTGTCGTAAGAAGTAGATAAATTATTGAAAAAATGGCAAGCTTTGTCAAAATAGTTAAATTGTGTAAGTGTATGTCGATCAATAGTTTAATAACGATAAAAAGGACACAAAATAAAGGTATTCCTAAAAATGCTAAAAGTGACCAATAGAAATTATTCCTAATTTTTGCTATCAGATTTAGAAAAATTGCAAAAGAAGAGATAATCATAGCAATAAAATATATAGTAGAAAAACCTATATTTAATATGAGTTCTAAAATCTGTATAAATTTTTCAAAGAAATTTCCATCAATCATCTTTGTTTCTGAAATCACAATTCTATAAATAAAAAACAATGAAATGCTTATTAGAAAATTAATTACCCAAAATCTAAATACAATTTTATTCATTTTTTTTGTAGCTGGTTTTTTATTGTCTGTCGTGTAATCCGTGCTGCGCAATCCCGAAAGCTTTCGGGACTGACTTTGCGCCATTTTCGCTATCGTTAATTTGAAAACAGAAACGTATCAAAGTCTCTGACTTTATATCATTCGTGCTTATAAAAATAATGATTTTAGAGCGATTAGTAAAAAGGCGGGAGACTTTTGATTGGTTTTTGGATTTATAAGAAGCAAAACAAAAAAAACGCAAAGTCAGAGACATTTGCGTAGCGTTTCAGTTGAAGACTTCGTGGAGCGGGGAGAAATCTTCGTAAGTAGCTCCGCAAAGAGTTTCCATATTGTAAGCACAAAGCGTTGTAATCACGATTTTGATAAACGTATCTTTTCTTTCATAATTTCATTAATTTTTTCAAGGATATTATTTGCATTTTCAAAAGTTAACCAATCTATAATTCTTTTTGTCTTAGAACTTTTTTGAATAACGATCGAATAATGTGATTTTGAAAATAAACAGTTTAAGCGCATATTATATTTAGTTCTTTCAATTGCCAGATCTAAAATACTGATTTTTTCAATTTCAAAAACTTGATATTCTTTGGACTTATTAAAAAGACGATTTTTATTGATGACTTTTATTTTTTCTGATGAGATTTCTAAAATGACTTTTCCAAAAGTATTCCACAGCCAAATATTAAGGAATAAAATAAAGAACCCTAAAAAAGGAATTAATAATATAATGTAATGTAAAATTGAAAGGAGATAAGTGTTTTCAGCTGACACAATAGGAAGAATAACAAACATTATAAGAATCAAAATTAAAAGACCAAAAGGAAGAAAGATTGCAATGAACCAGTTTGGTTTATTTTTAATTGTTATTGTTTCTGCCATTTAATTTTATGAGTTTTGATTGTTTTGTTTGTGTTCACAAATCGGTTGTATACACTCGATTGTTTACGATCACGTAAAAATAATCTATTCTTTCTAATTTCGTTTCAAAGAAAAACAACTAAAAATCATGGAAACCGTGCTGCGCAAATGTCTCTGACTTTGCGCCTTTTTTGCTATCGTTAATTTGAAAACCGAAAGGTCTCAAAGTCTCAGACTTTACATCATTCGTACTTATAAAAATAATCATTTTAGAACGATTCGTAAAAAATCGGGAGACTTTTGAGTGGCTTTATAGTTTATAAGAAACAAAAAAAAACGCAAAGTCAGAGACATTTGCGTAGCGTTTCAGTTGAAGACTTCGTTGAGCAGGGGCATTTGCGTAGCACTTATTAATAACACTTAGAAGAGCGGGGGGGCTATCGGTCTTTCGTTATTTAATATTTTTGTTTCGATATTGTTCCGGTTTCACCAATCTTACCGCTCTAAGCAATGCGACATATTGATCTTCCATCATTTGGTTGCTTATCGAAGCAGATTTGATTCCGTTAAAACCAATCACTTTATAAGTGTCTCCAATTTTCTTAAGAAGTACTGAGGAACTTTCCTGATAAAACATATAATAAGCCAAATCTCCTTTAAAAGAAATAGCTCCACTCGCCGCATACGGATTGTTGATTTCTTCATTAATTACATTGGTGCCAGATCTTTTTTTTGCATACTCATAAAGACGTTTCACAAAATTTGCTGTAGCATCGTCACAATTGTTTTTTAATGCATTTAAATCGTTGTTTTTACAATAGTTATTCACATCATTAAAGAAAAGATTGGTGATTTGAAAAACAGGATCACGAGCAGGTTTTCCTTTTAAATACACTTTGTAATCACTTATTTTTTTCTCTAGTGCAGGAATGGTATAAGCATTTGGAAATATATTATTTTCTCCCACAATTTTCCATTGGTCATTACTTCTCAGTAAGTTTAGTTGGAAAGGTATCGGACTGTTCATAATACAAGTTGCCTTATTTCCTTTAATTTCAACAGTTTTTGGCGTTATAGTTATTAACTCTGGACCTATTGCAAGATCAGATTCAAGAAGTCTTGAATATTGACGGTTTAGAAGCATTTGTCTGTAAAGAGTATCTCCGAGAACCGGTTTTATCTTTAAAGTGTCGCCATTTTCAAAAGCTATTCTGCCCTCTATATAAGTTGTGCAGGTTTCTTTTATTTTGCTTTCTTCGCTCTGTTTACAGCTTACAAAAAAAATAAATAGTAGAAAAAGTAACGAGTAGATTTTATTCATAAATAGTGTTTTATTAATATCTCGGACTATGGTTTAATAAGGCTTAAAAATAATTAAAAAACTACATGATTTTTGTAAAATAAAATTATTCTCTAAAACAATCAAGGTTTCTTCTAGCTAGAGCGAGCATCCCGCTCGTGAACGTAGTAATAGGCACGAGCGGGACGCTCGCGCCAGCAAGTGGCTTTCGGATTTATAAGAAACAAAAAAACGCAAAGTCAGAGACATTTGCGTAGCACTTATAATACCACTTAGAAGAGCGGGGGGAGCTGATATTATGACTGCAATAATTTTGATTTTTGTTGTTCAAACTCCTCTTGAGATAAGACACCAGAGTCTAATAAAGCTTTTAGTTTTTGTAAACTATTTAATTTTTCATCAAAATCATTCTTTTGTTGTGTAGATGGGTTTTCTTCTTTAGGAAAGGGAGTATTGTTTACGACAATTGTTTGAGTTTCACGATCCGTTGTGCAAGCCCAAACTAATGAAGCGATCCAACCAATGAATGTCCATCCTAAAAAGAAATTTAGCATTATTATTGCAGCACCATTATTTTTTTTACGACTTAATGCAATAATTGATGGTAAAAAATAAATTACTATAAATGGAATTCCAACTACAAGAAATTCTGTTACTCCAATTCTTCCCATAATATTTGATTAATTAGTTATTAATTTTCAATTTCGAGATGTTAATTTTTATTTAATACATTATACTAACACAATGTTTGAGCAAGTTAGCTAATACTTCTTTATGTAATAAATTTACGAAGATTGACTGTTAATGATAATTAGGGCGATTTTTTTTCACAATGTCATTTTCATATTCAACTAGGGGAAAATAATCTTTAAAACTTAAACCATATAAAAATTCACCAGATATATTTTTTATTAAATTGTATTTTGTTATCAATTCAAAGTCATAAGATGTAAATTTTGATACTGAATCAATTTCAGGATCAATTTCCCAAGCACGTCCTAATGAAGACAAACTATTAAAAAACAATATCGCTTGCTCATAAGTAGACAATTGAGCCCGAAGTGTTTTAATGTAGTCATATTTGATTTTGTAAGAGATATTTTTTTGATTATTAATAAATTTAACTGTTTGAAATAAATGTCTAAAATAATGTCCAAAACGAAACTGATGTCCTCCATAATATTTTATAAATTTATTATGATAATTTTCTGCAATTTCAGAAAAATTACCATCTAAAATTCTCTTTTCTCTCCAATTGTAAATCTCTTGTACAGCTTGTCTTCTTCTAGCTTTTGTACTATTGTGAGGAATCATTGACCACTTTTTAAAAATATCTTCATCATATGCGGGTTTTAGTCTAAGATATTGTATTGCAAAATCTATAATAGCGTCTCGATATTTACCTTTAAACATATGCTTTAAAATTAATACACCTTCTGCACTCAAGCCGTAAAAAACAATATTATAACATATATCAATCTTTGCAAGTTGGTAAATATCTATATTGTTTTTCTTAACATAAGGATGTGCCAACATTTTTTGCTCATACTCGCGTTCATATATTTGGGGACTTCTAAATATATGTTTTAATTCTGTTTTACATATAATCAGTTGATTGAAAAAAACTTTAAAAACAGATTTTCCAGTAAATTTTGAACTCCCAATATGCAATGAATCGTCATTTTCAACTAATTTTTTCCCATCAAATTCTAATTCTGAAACGTTTTCCCGATGTAGTTTAATAAGGTCAAAAAAATTACTTTCTAACCTTTCTCTCTCAAATGCAGATTTTTGTTCTGTAAATGTTAAATATAAATAATAAAAACCTACTGCAGAAATTAAAGTGCCAATAACACCGCCAATAAAATCTCCAATTTGACCTGTAATGTCATATTGAATTGGCATTGGACTCCAAAAAGTATAGTCATCACAAAATGTTCGTCCAAATAATATAAGTATTATAATTGTTGATAATGAAAAGGATACCCATGCAATAATTTTATGATTCATTAGTGTCTTTAGTATTTGTTATAATATAAGAAACAAACATCGCATTTAATTTAAGTTTTTCTGTAAGTGAAAACACCTAATTTTTTATGATAACGAACAAGATCCATTTTTTAGTTATTTAAAAACTCATTTAATCTCCTTCAACATCGTAAGCAACTCAGGAATTTTCCCTACTTGTGTTTCTGTCCAGAAATAATGCTCATTATCTGTAATACCATTGTCTTTAAGATAAATTGAGACTCTTCTAGAAGTTTTTTCGATATTAAAACTAAACGTTATTTCTCTTGAATTGAAAATATATGTAGTAGATTGTTTTTTTTCTGTTTTGTCTTTAAGATTAGGAATAACATATTGTTCTATAAATAATACAAATTCATCAATTTCATCTAAGTCAATCCATGAAGATTTGAAATAGTTAAAATTTCTCCCTGCAATTTGGTATATAACCGTCATATCCATTTGCAATGCTTTTATTTTATTGTTTGATTTCAAATCAATTGCTTCAACAGGAAAGAAAGACAATACTTCTCCAAGTCCAGATCTAAATTCAGCTTTTACGTTCCAATCTTTATTTATTTGAGTGATTTCTGCATTATCAATAAATTGGCGGGTTTCAGAATTTTTTTTTTGAGAATAAATTTGTGTTACTGCAAGGAGCAGCAGGAACATAGTAAACAGTTTTTTCATTGTAGAGTTTATGATTATTAGTTAGTTTGGTTTTCAAAACTAAGAACATAAAATCTAAATGCATTACGGAAAACCGTAAACATAATTATGAAAACCAAAGCCCTAGCCCTGATAGAAGCGGCATCCTTTTTAGGCAAACGAAAAAGAGCTTATTAAACCGCAAATATTCTGCCTAAAAAGATATAGCGGATAGCAGGAAATAGCTCCTAAAAACAATCGTAATTCCACTAAATATTCAACTTAAATTCCGCAAAAAATGAACACTAGAATTTTCGATAAAAATTTTGTAATTTTGCCGTCCAATAAAAGGAATTAGAAAATGTTAGATAGACTTCAATATGTAAAGCAGCGTTTCGATGAGATTTCGGATTTGATTATTCAGCCGGATGTTATTTCTGATCAAAAACGTTATAAGCAGCTTAACCAAGAATATAAAGGGATAAAAGCGCTTGTTGAAAAGAGAGAAGAGTACATCATAATTTTGGCAAATATCGACGAAGCAAACGAAATTATTGCTGACGGAAGTGATGCTGAAATGGTGGAAATGGCCAAAATGCAATTGGATGAAGCAAAAGAACGTCTGCCAGAATTGGAGGAGGAAATCAAATTTATGCTTATTCCTAAAGATCCTGAAGATGCGAAAAACGTTATGGTGGAGATCCGCGCCGGAACGGGTGGGGACGAAGCGAGTATTTTTGCAGGTGACTTGTTTAGAATGTACACGAAATATTGCGAATCTATGGGATGGAGATCATCTGTTGTAGATATGAACGAGGGTACTTCAGGAGGTTTCAAAGAGGTTATTTTTGAGGTTACTGGAGAAGATGTATACGGAACTCTGAAGTTTGAAGCGGGTGTTCACCGTGTACAGCGTGTTCCGCAGACAGAAACTCAAGGGCGTGTGCATACATCGGCTGCAACGGTTATGGTTTTGCCAGAAGCAGAGGAGTTTGATGTTCAGGTAGATATGAACGATGTTCGTGTAGATTTCTTCTGTTCGTCTGGACCTGGAGGACAATCGGTAAATACTACGAAATCGGCTGTACGTTTAACGCACATTCCAACAGGTTTGGTGGCGCAATGTCAGGATGAGAAATCGCAGCACAAAAATAAAGATAAAGCTTTGATGGTATTACGTTCTCGTTTGTACGAAATGGAATTGGCCAAAAAGCAGGAGGAAGATGCTAAAAAACGTAGTTCTCAGGTAAGTTCTGGAGACCGTTCGGCTAAAATCCGTACGTACAACTACGCACAAGGTCGTGTAACCGATCACCGTATTGGTTTAACGCTTTACGATTTAGGAAACATCATGAATGGTGATATTCAGAAAATCGTTTCTGAGCTTCAGTTGGTTAATAATATGGAGAAATTGAAGGAAGCTTCTGAGGTGTACTAATCGTACACAGGTTCAAAGTGACAGAGATGCAAAGGTTCAGAGGTTTTTTCTCTTTGAACTCAATATATTTAAGCCGAACATTTGTTCGGCTTTTTTTGTGCCAAAAAACATAGACAGTAGTTTCAACCGCTGGAACGCAAAGTATTGGGATAAAAGAGACAAAGGCTAAAAAAAAGGTTCAGAGACACGAAGTTTTTAAACTTTGCACCTCTGAACCTTTGTAACTTTGTACCTTAAAAAAAGGTTATATCCCTAAAAATACTCTCGTATATTCAAAACATTTATATAGATTCGAGTAAACGTATACACCATTTTTTATTACTATTTCGCTAAGCTTTTCCATAATAATTAAATTAAGTTAGACAAATTACTCTCTAGACGGTTCGTATTGTGATGATTCTTCTTCAGAAGATTCATGATGAGGTTTCGAAACCAGATTGGTTACAATAAGCTGAACAAGAGAACCAAGAACCCCTTTGAACATCGAATCGCCTTTTCCGACAATAAATCTTTTGGCCAAATAGCCAATTCCGATACTGATTGCCGATTGAGCGATATGGCTTTTAAAGCCAACAGTTTCGTTGATTTCTTCAACCGTGTTTCGAATAAGGTTAATGGGTTTTAAATTGTTCTTAATCTCTTCGATTTCATCTTTTATATCGCACCATTCTTTATCTTGGCGAATTTCTAATTCCTCAATTTTTTGATTTAACTGATCAATATTGTAAATGGCTTCCATAGTCTTTTAGTTTTATTAATAAATTAAATCAGTTTTTTGTTTCTTTTAGAATACTGGAGATGATGGTGTTTCCAATTGGTGTTTTTATCAATTTATGATGTGATTTTACCACAACTATCACTAGAATAAGATAGAATAGTGCCATGATAAAAAAGCCGTAGTAATACTCTCCAAGTTCTTTACCAATCCATAAACTTATCCCGATATTCAGAAACAAAGTAAAAAATGCAACAACAATACCAATCGCTATCTTTGAAGCTAATGATGAAGCACCATCGGCAACAGAACATACTGTTTTTAGTTTAAGTAATTCTAAACTTGTTTTAGCATAGTTTTCTGCTTTCTCATAAAGATTTAAATTCTCGTTTGTTGTTGCATTTGGTTCCATGATATAAGGTTTTATGGTTTGAAAATTTCACTAATTAATGTTTGCTATTAATAGTTTGATTTTACTGTTTTAACATCGTCTTTTAGCGTGTTGTAATCTTCTTTAACTTGGTTAAGTTTAGATTTTCCTTCTTCGATAATTTCTTTACCGTTTGAAGTAATCGTGTTTACAATGCCATCAAATTTTGTTTTTAGATTATCACCATAATCTCTTGATTTATCTTTGATTTTTTTTCTTGTGTTTGATCCTTTGTCTGGTGCAAATAAAACACCTATGAATGCTCCCGCCGCTGCGGCTCCTAAAATTCCTAAAATTGTGCTACTAGTTTTCATAATAAATAATTTTAATGGATTAATATTTAATAATTTGTTGATTTAATAAATTGTGATTTTTAAACTTCGCGACCTTTAATAAGGCGAAGCAGTACGGCAATAATGGCAATTACCAACAGAATATGGATAATGCTTCCGAAACTGTAAACAAAGAACCCTAAAGCCCAAAGTATTACCAGAATCACTGCGATGGTATATAATAAATTTGACATGGTTTTTATTTTAGTAGTTAATAATCAATTTCTCGTTTAGTTTAACTTATAAGAAAGATATAATGTCAGGTTGCTGTTTTTGGCATCTGGAAACGTGTAGGTAGTTCCTGCAACGGTTCTTTCTTTTCCCACAGTTGTTAAACCATAATTGTAACGTAATCCTACGCTGATTGGGTTAAAATCGACTCCAACACCAGCAGAAAGTCCTGCGTCAAATTTGTTTAGATCGTCTGTGTCAATATCTTGGTCAAAATCAAAACTACCGTTTCCGCTTATTTTAGAGCTTACTAGATAAGAAGCGTAACCACCAGCGTGGATGTTAAAGTTTTTTGTAACATTAACTCGCACTAAAAGTGGAAGTTCAATATAATTAAGTCTAAATTTTGCATCCCCACTTGCAAAAGCGTTGTTGTATTCTAATTCTGAACCTTTTGTGGTAAACAAAAGCTCTGGCTGGATGGCAATGAAGTCTGAAACAGGAAGTGTGGCATAAACCCCAGCATTAAATCCGTATAAAACATTTTCATCGTCAGCTTCACTTTGATATAAATTTGACATGTTGAATCCTCCTTTTACACCGAATTCGGTATTTACATTATTGTCCTGAGCGTGCAGCATTCCGAATGATGCTGTTAAAAAAAGTGTTAAGGCGCATAAAAATTTGGCGTGTAATTTCATAGTAAAAAAATTAGTTAATAGATAGATAATAGGCGTTTATTTATTTTGTTTTTTTATTCGTTCAGTCTCTCGTAAGAGTCTGTATTGTTGTGGCAAAAAGCGAAGAACTAGTTCGAGAATTTCTTTGTCGTTTGTTTCTCTAGAGATGGTCTCGAGCAACTCAATCTGGTCACAAATCGCTTCTGTCATGGCGTCTAGATAGATATTGTTAAAATCATTATTGCTTGCATCAATGAGGTTGTACAGGTCTCTTTTGTGCGTGGCATTTATTTCAGTAATGACAATGAGCTTTGATGTGGCCATTTTGGTTATTGCTTCCAGTAATTGGCTCTCTTGAACTTCTATTCTTTTGCTTAATTCCTGAACAATAACATCTGAACTTTTTTGTTGTGCAATCTGACTTTTAGAAATAATAGACTTACTTACATTCGCCGTAGATATAAAAAAGAAAACCTCTGTTTCTTCTCGGTCATTTTTTGCAAAAGCTTGATTCTTTAAAGTATTTTCAATCGGATTAATTTTTCTGCAAGAAGTGATGCATAGAATTAAAAGGATTGAAAAAAGAACTTTAAAAATTGAAGCTTTTAAGGGGGGAATTGCTTTCATTATTACTTCCTAAAGTATTACATTACAAAGATGGCAACGAATGAAAGATTTTGCTTTACAGCATAAAAAAGAAACGTTATATAATTCCCATAATGGATTTATATAACGCTTTTTATGTGATTTTATAATGAAGTTTAATCGGGAAGAAACACCGTAAATACTGAGCCTTTGCCTAAAGTGCTGTCGGCAATAATATGGCCTTTATGGTTCTCTACAATCTTCTTGCAGATTGCCAATCCGATTCCAGTTCCTGGATAATCTGTTTTGGAATGTAGACGCTGAAAAAGAATAAAAATGGTTTCTTTGAACTGAGGATCAAAACCCATTCCGTTATCTGTAAAAGTGATTTTATGAAACTTTTTTATAGACTGTTCCAATATTTCTGGATAATCGGCAGAACTTACTTTTTCGCTCGAAATAGAAATTTGTGGTTCAATATTAGGTTCACTGTATTTTAATGAATTTCCAATTAAATTGATAAACAGCTGTTCGATCTGATACGGAATAACAGAAAGCTTCGGAAGTTTTCCAATGCGCTGAATTACGGCTTTCTTTTCTTCTATAATTTCAGCCAATTCAGATTCTGTATTGTCTAGAAGTTCGTTAAGATTCGTTTTAATGAATTCCTTTTTGGTTGTATTGGTTCTTGAAAATAAAAGAAGATCGTCTATTAAAACACGCATTCTTTTTGCGGAACTTTCTATTTTGGTGATGTAATTTTTTCCGCTTTCAGACATAACTTCTTTATCGGCGGTGGAAACTCTCGAAATAAAAGTCTGTATTTTTCTAAGCGGTTCTTGCAAATCGTGACTGGCCACATGGTTAAAGGAGGCCAGTTCTTTGTTGCTTTTTTCTAGCTCTTTATTTCGTTCCTGAAGCTCAATATTCAAAAGATGTTCGTCTGTAATGTCAAAATTAATTCCAAGTAAAATTTTACTGCCTTGCTGATCCGTCACCAATTTACCTGTTGTCTTAAAATAACGTACTTCAAAATCTGGGCGTACAATTTTATAGTATACAAACGGAAGATGTTTCTTTTCTAGGATTCCATCTATTGCTTTAGCAACAGATTCTTTGTCTTCTGGATGGACATATTTTATAAGGGTAGCTTTATTTGGTGCAAACGATCTTGGTTCTAGACCTAATAAACGAAACTGGTTGTCTGAAAAATCAATTTTATCAGAATCCAGATCCCACTGCCAAGTGCTGAATTTTCCAATGTTTTCAGACTCAGAAATTAAACCGCTAGAAATAAGAAGTTTTTTATTGAATATTTTCAAACGCTCAAAATCACGGCTAATTTGGCGATAGCCCAATAAAATAAAACTCAATGCCACTAGAAATAAAGAAATAGAAAATAGCGGACTTAAAGAGATTTCCGAATCGTAAATTTTAAGCCTTTTCTTTAGGAAATCTTTTTCGATGTCGTTCATTTCGTCCACTTTAAAGCGGATATTTTCCATTAAAATTCGGCCGCCAAACATATGATTGTCCAGTTTTCTTTTGTCGTATGTTTTTGGATCGCTGTATTTTAGACAATTTTCAAAAGAAACAAAACGCTGGGTAATGAGTTTGAAAAGTTTTTGGAGATTATCCTGCTGTCTCGGATTATCGGCAGTCAATTTTTTTAAGGTAATAAATGAAGTATTTACCTTGTCTCGAGAATATATGTACGGAGTCAAAAAACGGGCGTTGCGAGTGATAATATACCCTCTCTGGCCCGTTTCTGCATCTTTAATAGCCGACATTAATCGTTCGAGCTGAATGTTTATTTCGTAAGTATGCATAACCAGTTTGCTCGATTCATTCAAGTCCTGGTTATGTTTGTAAGCAATTGAAGAAAGGAATAACAGAATGAAAACTGCGATTACAAAAATAACTCTCAAAGAGTTTGAAGAATTAAAATTTGGTATCCACTTCATTATTGGAATGCTTTTATTTTAGTCGCAGCAAGAAATTATCACGGTTTAAACCAGAAGTATGATAATGCCAATTTACAGTCACGACTTCATTAATTATTTTTTTTAATGTATTGAAATCGCTTGGTTTTTTGATGTAAATATTGGCGCCTTGAATAAAGGTATCTTCGATATCCTCTTCCGAAGAAGAAGTAGAGTAGATGGCAATAATTATATCTTTTAGATGATCCGTTTTTTTGATTTCAATCAAACATTCTTTACCTGTTTTCTTAGGCATGTTTAAATCTAGAAACAAAATATCTGGAAGTTTATTGTCTGTGTTCATTAAATGATCCATAAGCTGCATACCGTCATGAACAAAACTTACATTTGTTTGTATCTTTATTTCTTCAAAAGCATCTTTAAAGAAAAGGCGGTCATCTTCATCATCATCGGCCAATAAAATGTGTAATGCGTTTTTCTGCATTTTAATGTGGTATTTGGGTTTTTATTTTAAATTTTCTCTTCGTTTCTTAATAATTCTCTGAAAAGCAGATGGAGTAATTCCAGTTGTGTTTTTAAACTGCGTACTCAAATGCGCAACACTCGAATAATTAAGTAAAAAAGCAATTTCAGTAAGACTCATTTCGTTGATGATAATCAGCTGTTTTGCTCTTTCAATTTTCTGTAAAATAATAAAATTTTCTATAGAAGAATAGGTTACTTCTGAGAAAACATTAGATAAATATCCGTAACTGTGATTTAGCTTTTCAGCCAAAAACACAGAACTTTTGTAATTATTGTTATCGTCCATAAATACAAGCTCGATAATCGCATCTTTTATTTTTTGGACCAATACACTTTTTTGATTTTCAACTACTTCAAAACCGCATGGAGCCAATTTGCTTTTTAAATTCTCCAGAGCTTCGGCATCAAGATTGTCTTCAATCTCAATTTCGCCAAATCCTAGAGTTGTAAAATTTACATTGTTTTGTTCCAGATTTTGTTTTAAATAAAGAGAGCAAATAGTATTAATGTCGAACTTTATAAATAGTTTCATTTTATAGAATTTGGTTAAAGATACTTAATTTATTTGGTGTTTTTGCTTTTAAATGGCACAGAATTACGTCAAAATACGATTTTAAAATAAAATTTTCAAAAAAATACCGCCTAATATTTTTTACTAGACGGTATTTCCCTGATTGAGTTGCAAGGATTTACAAATCTGACAGAATTTGATGAAATTCCTCTTTTGTTTTTCCCAGTTTCTGCTGAAGCTTTCCGTACATTTCGTCTTCTTTTCCTTCAGCAAACATCAAATCGTCATCTGTTAACTCAGCATATTTTTGCTTTAGTTTTCCTTTCAGCTCGTTCCAGTTTCCTTTTATCTCGGTGGTATTCATGATATCTCTTTTAAGTTTTTTATTGTATTGTAAAATTGCAAATTATAAATCGGCTCCGTGTTACATTTATCTTTTCTACTGTTGTATAATTTTCATCCCAATTAGCATTTTCAATTCGCAATTAAACCTGATATCTCCTCAGAATCCAAGCCATTTTTTCGTATTCTTGCAGTAATCCTGTTACAAAATCGGCAGAACCAGCATCGTTGGTTTCATTTTCAAAAATCGGAATGTAATTTCTGAATTCTGTTACCAGCTGTTCGTGATTTTCTAAAAGTTCAGATAACATGTCTTTTTGGGAAGCATATTCTTTTGGAGATTCTTTTAAGGTTGAGTTGTCAATAAACTCTTTCATTGTTCCAATTGTTTTTTCTCCCAATTGATTAATGCGTTCAGCTACTTCATCAATTTGGGCTTCAAGAACGCGGTATTGTTCTTCAAACAATTTGTGCAATTCCATAAAACTGTTTCCAGAAATATTCCAGTGAAATTTTCTTGTTTTTACATACAAAGTCATTTCGTTTGATAAAATCGTAGCCAGTATAGCAGCGCTCTTTTTTAAGTTCTTTGGTGTAATTCCGATATTTGGGCTCATAATTGTCTTTTTAATGGTTTATTTCAAAGTTACTTTTGATTCCGATTTTCCTATTACACAATTTTTGATAGATGTTATAGGAATTCAATGTTACTTAAATAATTAAAAATGAAATATGATTAATGTCAGGCTGAGCAGAGTTGAAGGGATTCGACTCCGCTCAGCCTGACAGCAGCAACATTCAACAGTATCTGTCAACCATCAATAATTAACCATCAACCAATAACTTATAAACCATTATAATTTGTAATTTTGCCGCACAAGTAAAAAAGAATATGACAACACAACAACTACACGAACAAATTCTTCAAAAAAAATCATTTTTATGCGTTGGTTTAGATCCAGATCTGACGAAGATTCCGCAGCATTTATTAGAAACTGAAGATCCTATTTTCGAATTTAATAAAGCGATTATCGATGCCACACACGATCTAACTGTTGGTTACAAGCCAAACACAGCTTTTTTTGAAGCATACGGAATAAAAGGATGGATGTCTTTGCAAAAAACGATTAATTACATCAACGAAAATTTTCCTGAGATTTTTACAATTGCAGATGCAAAACGTGGTGATATTGGGAATACTTCTAGCATGTATGCTAAAGCTTTTTTTGAAGACTTGAATTTTGATAGTGTAACCGTTGCTCCTTATATGGGAAAAGATTCTGTTGAGCCTTTTCTAGCTTTCGAAAACAAGCATACGATTATGTTGGCTTTAACTTCAAATGAAGGAGCTTTCGATTTTCAGACTTTAAATACAAACGGAAAAGAATTGTATAAACAAGTGTTAGAAACTTCTAAAACTTGGAAAAACAGCGAAAACTTAATGTACGTTGTTGGTGCAACAAAAGCAGAATATTTTACAGAAATCAGAAAAATTGTTCCAGACAGTTTCTTGTTAGTTCCAGGAATTGGAGCTCAAGGTGGAAGCTTATCTGAAGTTTGCAAATACGGAATGAATGATAAAGTTGGTCTTTTGGTAAATTCGGCAAGAGCGATTATTTACGCTTCAAAAGGAACTGATTTTGCTGAAAAGGCTAGAGAAGAGGCATTAAAAGTGCAGCAGGAAATGGCTGAGATTATTGATTCTAAGTTTTAGGTTTAAAGTTAGCTTTGAACATAGTTTTAACGCAAAGTTCGCTAAGTTTTTTCGCAAAGTTCGCAGAGTTTTATCTTTTTGAATTAAAGTTTTTTTAAGTTCTCAAAGCTTAGTAAAGCAATATTTAAACTCTTCTTTGAGAACTTAAAAGACTTTTTACAAGATCACAGATAATTTCTTTGCGAACTTTGCGAAAAAACTTTGTGCACTTTGCGTTAAAAAATACACACTCCAACAAATATGAAGCAAATAAAAGATCAGCTTGGCACTGTTCACTCTTTTGAAACAGCTCCAAAACGTATTATTTCGCTAGTTCCTTCACAAACTGAATTATTATATGATTTAGGTTTAGAAGAAAAAATTATCGGAATAACGAAGTTCTGCGTGCATCCGTTTCATTTTAAATCTACCAAGAAGATTGTTGGCGGAACAAAGAAAATTCACTTCGAAAAAATAAAGCTTTTAGAGCCGGATATTATTATCTGCAACAAAGAAGAAAACACGCTGGAGATTGTAGAACAATTAAGTTCAATTTGTCCTGTTTGGGTTACGAATATTATTTCTATTGAAGATAATTTTCAGATGATTTCAGATTTCGGACAGTTGTTTAATTGCAGAACCGAGTCTCAAAAATGGAACAATAAATTAGCTTTTGCTTTAAGCGATTTTAAAAATTATATAAAAGATATAAAGGAAAAAAAAGCAGCTTACTTTATTTGGAAAAACCCATATATGGTGGCTGGAAAAGATACTTATATAAACGAATTGCTAAAACTGAATCATTTTAAAAATATCTACGAAGATAAAGGGCGTTATCCTGAAATCGAATTAAAGAAAATGCGTTTAGAAGGCGACCCAGATATTGTTTTCCTTTCATCAGAACCTTACCCTTTTAAAGAAGAAGATGCTTTTGAAATCGGAAGGTTTACACATCATGCAAAAACTATTTTTGTAGACGGCGAGATGTTCTCTTGGCACGGAAGCAGGTTATTAAAGGCTTTCTCTTATTTTAAATTACTCCATGAAAGACTTAAAAACTAAAATTCCAATATTTTTAAATTCCAATAAAAAAATTCCAAATTCCCAGTTTCGTAAAATTGGAATTTGGAATTTTTTTATTGGAATTTAATGCAAAAAAGAATGCCGACATCTCGAAGACGCCGGCATTATTTAACTAACCAAAACCAAAATAATAAATAACCAGTTTATTACAGTACAAATGTCCGACATATATCAAACTTATGCTGTTAAGATCTTGTTATTACTTTGTTGGATATAAGTTAATGTTCAAAACTTGCAGTTAAAACATTTGTTTTAAGTTTCAGGTTTCAAGTTGTTGGAGCGTGTGGTTGAACAGAAAGAATGCAAAAGTTTAGGCAATTCAGATAGTCATAGGGACAAAGTTTTTTACAAAGTTTTGCGAACTTTAAAACTTTTTTTAATTAAAAAATCCTTGCGCTCTTTGCGTTAAAACTAAGCGCATGCATTATAACTTGAAACAAAAAAAACTTGAAACCTGAAACAAAAGACCATAAAAAAAGAATGCCGGCATCTCGAAGAAGCCGGCATCATTTAACTAACCAAAACCAAAATAATAAATAACCAGTTTATTACATTACAAATGTCCGACATATATCAATTTTATGCTGTTAAGGTTTTGTTATTACTTTGTTGGTCATAAGTTAAGATTTGAAAAATGGCTGTTTTGAGCTTTCTGCAACGTAAAATAATTTTTTATTATTAAAATATAATAACAATCAATTTTACTTATGAATATACTAAGGATAAGTTTGTATATTTGATAAAATGTTAAAAATCAGCAATATGGAATCAAACAAAAAATTAACAACTGCAACTGGAACTCCCGTTCCAGACAATCAAAACATTCAAACAGCTGGCCCTCGCGGACCTGTTTTATTACAAGATTTTTGGTTTTTAGAAAAGATGGCACATTTTGACCGAGAAGTAATTCCGGAAAGAAGAATGCATGCCAAAGGTTCTGGAGCCTACGGAACTTTTACTGTTACACACGACATTACCAAATATTCTAAAGCAGACTTGTTTTCTGAAATTGGTAAAAAGACAGAAATGTTTGTTCGTTTTTCGACTGTTGCAGGAGAAAGAGGCGCTGCTGACGCCGAAAGAGACATTCGTGGTTTTGCCATGAAATTTTATACAAATGAAGGAAATTGGGACTTGGTAGGAAACAATACGCCAGTTTTCTTTTTCCGTGATCCAATGAAATTTCCCGATTTGAATCATGCTGTAAAACGCGATCCAAAAACCAATTTAAGAAGTGCTGATAATAATTGGGATTTTTGGACTTTATTGCCAGAAGCTCTTCATCAAGTTACAATTGTAATGAGTGACCGCGGAATTCCGAGATCATATAGAGAAATGCACGGTTTCGGAAGCCACACTTTTAGCTTCATCAATGCGCAAAACGAAAGACATTGGGTAAAATTCCATTTGGTTTCACAACAAGGAATCGAAAATTTATCTGATGAAGAAGCCGCTAAATTGGTGGGCGGAGATAGAGAAAGCCATCAAAGGGATTTATTTAATGCCATTGAAGAAGGAAACTTCCCGAAATGGAAAATGTTTGTTCAGATTATGTCAGAAGAGCAGGCAAGAAACTATCGTTTTCACCCATTCGACTTAACGAAAGTTTGGTTGAAGGGAGATTTTCCGCTAATTCCAGTTGGAGAATTTGAATTGAATAAAAATCCAGAAAATTATTTTGCCGAAGTAGAACAAGCAGCTTTTAATCCAGCTCACGTAGTTCCTGGAATTGGTTTTTCTCCAGATAAAATGCTTCAAGGACGTTTGTTTTCTTACGGAGATGCTCATCGTTACCGTTTAGGAGTAAACAATTACCAGATTCCAGTAAATGCTTCTAGATGTCCGTATAACAGTTTCCACAGAGACGGAGCAATGCGTGTAGACGGAAATTATGGAGGAAGAAAACATTACGAACCAAACAGTTTTGGGGAATGGCAGGAACAGCCAGAAGTAAAAGAACCACCATTGGCAATTTACGGCGATGCTTATGCTCATAATTTTAGAGAAGACGATAATGATTATTTCACTCAGCCAGGACTTTTGTTCAACTTGCTGACTGAGGAAAAAAAACAGCTTTTGTTTAAAAACACAGCTGCACAAGTAGGAGGAGCGCAGAAATTTATTCAAGTCCGTCACATCAGAAACTGCTATCAAGCCGATCCAGCGTATGGTGCCGGCGTAGCAAATGCGTTAGGAATGACAATGGATGAGGTGAATGCCTTTGATGACCCGAGATTGGCGATTAAAGCGAGATAAGTTTTTTTAGGTTCAGAGGAGCAAAGGTTCAAAGAGACAAAGGTTTTCTGAACTAGATTTATAAAATTAAACCCGACAGGTTTTTAAAACTTGTCGGGTTTGTTATTTTGAGATGATTATTGTTAGACTGGGCGAAGTCGAAGTTTTTTAGGTAAAGAAAAGCCTCTGTACCTTTGAACCTCTGCCTCTTTGAGCCTAAGAAAATACCACCGTCTTATTACTATAAACCATTGTTTTTCTTTCGGCGTGCAGTTTGATTGCTCTTGCCAAAACAATACGCTCCAAGTCACGGCCTTTCATGATAAAATCTTCTACAGAGTGAATATGAGAAACTCTTGCAATATCTTGTTCGATAATTGGACCTTCGTCTAATTCTTCTGTAACGTAATGGCTTGTAGCTCCAATGATTTTTACACCGCGTTTAAAAGCCGAATGATACGGTTTTGCACCCGGGAAAGCAGGTAAAAACGAATGGTGGATATTAATGATTTTGTTTTCGTAAAGCGAAATCACTTTTGGAGTCACAATCTGCATGTAGCGCGCCAAAACAATAAAATTGATCTGATACCTTTTCAAAAGTTCAATTTGTCTTGCTTCGCCTTCTTCTTTGTTGTCTTTTGTAAAAGGAACATAGTGAAATGGAATATCAAAACGCTCAGCAATTGATCGCAAATCGTTATGATTGCTTATAATCATCGGAATCTCCACACCCAATTCATCGGCACTATAACGTCCTAAAATGTCAAATAAACAGTGATCATATTTAGAAACAAACAAAGCCATTTTGGGCTTTTGCTCTTGATTGTACAAATCCCAAGACATATCAAAGTCTGCAGCGATAGTCTTGCTGAACTCTTCTTTTATATTTTCAATATTATTGCCTTGATTGGTAAATTCGCATTCTAAACGCATAAAAAATACATTCTGCTCTACATCAACATGCTGATCGATGTAGGTAATGTTTCCTTCTACCTTAGCAATAAAAGTAGTCACTGCTGCTATAATTCCTTTCTGGTCTTTACAATGAATGAGTATGGTAATTTTTTGCATTTCGGTCTTTTGTTTTTGGTTAGTTGCAAAGTTACAAAGGTTCAAAGTTGCAAAGGAAGCTTTGTCCCTTTATAACTCTGTCCCTTTGCACCTTACAAGAAAAAACTATTTTCCATCCTGCATTGCAAAAACCTTTTGTAATAAAGGTGTTGTTCTTGCAGAGATGTTGTTTCTGATATCTTTTTCTTCAACAGCAATCATTTTAAAAACACCAGACAAAGCTTGATTGGTTGTATAATCAGTCAAATCTGGGTTTACTTTTTTTACTAATGGAATAGTGTTGTATTTTGTTATAATTTTTGTCCAAACAGCATCGGCGCCTACTTTTTCAAAAGAACTTTTGATTACTGGGTTAAATTTGGCATATAATGCTGTTGTTGTACTGCCTTGTAAATAACTTGTAGCAGCGTTGTCACTTCCCAAAAGAATGTTTTTGGCATCTGTAAAAGTCATATTTTTTACTGCTGTAACAAAAATTGGAGTTGCTTCTTTTACAGCATCTTCTGCAGCGCGGTTCAGCATTTTGATTCCTTCATCTGCAAGAGAACTTAAACCTACTTTACGTAGAGTTGCATCTACTTTTTGTAATTCTTCGGGCATTAAAATTTTTACAGCTTCGTTTTTATAAAAACCATCTACAGCGGTTAATTTACTCACTTGTTGTGTAATACCTTTATTTAAAGCTTCTTTTAATCCAGAAGCAATGTCTACAGTTCCTGTAGTCGGAATCTGCGATGCGATTTGAGGCAATTGATTTAAAGTCTGTTGTACCTGTGCGCAAGAAGTAAGCGAAAATGTAACGGCTAATAGTAAAATCTTTTTCATTATGGGGTTTTATTTAAGTTTCAAAAATACTACTTATTCAAAAACAACGCCACAATTTTATTTTAAGCAAACTAACATTTTGTTGTAAACTTAACATAAGAGAACTTAGCAACTTAGAGCCTCAATTTTTTTAGCACCCCAATTTATGGCCAAGCCATTCGAATATTATCCTGCCAATAGGTTTTACTCGAAATGTAAACAGGCTTTGGCAGCATTATAGGTTTATTACTAGCATCAAAATATTGAACGCGAATGATTTTTTCTTCAGAATCATCTTTCATATCAATATTTCCTTCGGCACCATCAATCAGTTTCTTTTTTTGGAGATACAAAGAAGGTTTTTCAACAATATATTCTGTAACAGCTTCTCCGTTTAGTTTTAAGTTGCATCCTATTAAATTTCCGCTGCTGTCAAGCGATTCAATTCTTCTCAAATAATTATTTTCATAATAATATATTTCAAAAGCGATACGGCAAGATCCCAGTTGGAGTTTATTCTGCTGCACTCGAAAACGCAATATTTGATTTTTAGGATTTGTAAATTCGATAAAGCCATTTCTCTCCGCATTAATTTCATTACGTAATACTCTTGTCGGTTTTGAGAATTGTTTAATTTGATTGGCGTAAACTTTGTAATTTTCGGCAGATTGTGCAAAAGAAGAGACATACAGAAAAAGTCCAAAGAATAGACTGATAAAAGATTTCATTTTATAATTTTTGTTTGGGACGATAGATTTTTATTTCTGCAATAAATCTATTTTTTCATTTGTACTTTCAATATAAACAGACATTTCGCGATATTTCCATTTTCCTCTTTTTTCGCCAACAACAAATAAAGTTGCTTTGCCTTTTGGACCTTTTAGCGGAACCTGTACATCGCAAGTGCGCACATCATTGGTTGAAGTGACATTTCCAGAAACCATGCCGTCTGTTTCTATGGGAGATCCAAGTTTTTCAACTACGAGTTTATTATTCTGTACAGCTGTCATTGATTCTTTATAAGCCTCAGAATCTTTTATTATGGAAGTAACTTCATAAAAAATCCCTCCAATAAATAAGCCAAATAATATTAAAAGAGTTAAGCATCCGCTGGGAATAAGCCATTTCCAGTTTCGGTTTAGCCAGCTTTTTCTTTGTATTAACTCGTTTGAATCTTCCATAGATTGTTTTTTTAGGTTAAAAAAGATAAAGCTAAAATAAGAATAAATCTTGTTGATTTTTAGTGTTTTATATTAAATAAAAAATCACCTTATAAAACTATAAGGTGATTCTAAAGGGAAAGTTTTTGAAACTTATATCAATATGATACTTTTAATTGTGGCGTATAAACAGGTCTATTGGTGTCTAAATCTTTTAATATAGTTTCAGTATAATCTTTCCCGCCTTTCATTAAATAAAATAATGATATAGCGATATAAATTGGGGCAAAAGGGAAAAAACGCAAGCTTAGCGATAAATTCAAAAGAAAATGTTTTAAGGCATATTTAAATGTGCCTTCATTTGGGCGTATAAAATAAATATTAGATTTCTTAATCTTTTTTACCATTTTAGAAATAATGAAAGGAAACATTATAAACTTTCCTCCCTGTTGAATTAAAACGTTTATTTCAAACATTGAAAGACCTTCTGTATTATTTGTTTTCATAATAGTTTAGTTTTAAACATTTACAAAAATGGGACTTGAATTGTACTGCAAAATAAAGGAGAATTTAAAGCCGTTATTACCCTCAAAAGATTTAATAATAATACTTTAGGATTTTTTTGTTCATTAATATAAAAGAGGATCTATCAAAACAAATTTGATAAATCCTCTCTTAAAATTATTGGCGTAAATTATTAATTTACAATTACAGTGTCGGGAATCGTTTCACCGTTTGGATTGGCATCTTTTTCGTAAACATCTTGAAAGAAACCAACTTCTCCTTTTTCATTTACCAATGAAGTAAAATAAGTAATGTAAATTGGTACTTTTTTTGTCAGTTTAAAACTGTTTTCTACTTTACCAGCCATAGCTTTATCTATTTTTGCCTGAGTCCATTCTGGATAATCTTTCAGCATGGCAACTGCTAGTTCTTTAGCCATTTTTACATTAATACATCCGTGGCTGAAAGTTCTTTTTTCAAAATCGAATAAAGTTTTAGATGGCGTATCGTGCATATAAATATCATCAGGATTTGGAAACATAAATTTTACTAATCCTAAAGAGTTGTCGGGCCCTGGTTTTTGTCTTACTTGACCGTTAACCATCTCCATATTTTTTTCTGCAAGATAATTTGGATCTGCAGCAATTTTAGATCTTAATTCATTTTGTACAATACTTTGAGGGACTGTCCAATATGGACTAAAAACGATTCGGTCAATTTCGCCATTAAAAATGGTTGTTTTAGTTAAAGGCGCGCCGACAAATACGGGCGAAGTCAATTGAACTTTTCCGTTTTTTACATAAATCAATTCATAAGAAGGAACATTTACTAATACATACTCATCGCTAGCGGCAATTAAAGCCGAAATCTCACGGCATCTCTCCATATTAATTTTTAAAGTTGCAACTTTATCTTCTAGCGGAATATTCATTTCGTTAATGTGTTCCTCTGCCAAAATGTAATTAGGTTTAAATCCGTTTCGGACTTTGTATTTCATTACAGCATCCATCAATTCACGATCATAAACATTGCTTTTAGAATCGGTTTTTAAATCTCCCAATAAATACAAACGAGTTCTAACTTGCGCAATAGTGCTTGAAACCGCATCTGGACGCAATTCTTTGTATGGAGATTCTTCCGGAACAATAGGTTTATACTTGCTGGATTTTTCTAATCTTTTGTATTTTTTGAGAGCGTCTTGCAATTTGTAATACTGGTCAAATTCTACTTTTTCATTTGTTGCAGCTGTGGCTGTTTCTTGCTCTTCTAATGTGCTATAGTTTAAGAAATCTTTCAGCATTGTATCGTAAGCAATTCTTTTTTTGTCAGCGTTACTTTTTTTAGTGTATACGACATACAAAGAACTTAAAAGCATATCGGCATCAGTTTGAGAAAGTGTGCTTTTATCTGACGAAGCACTAAACAATTGATCGATTTCTTTTTGATAAGGAATGATCAAATCGTTTGTTTTTTTTGCTTTTTCATACAAAACAGAGCCAAATTCACTGATTTCATCCTCGTCAAACCAAATCGTTCCAAGTGTTCTGTTTTTGTACAACGACATTACATCAGACTTATATTTTCTTAAATCTGAATATCTTTTAAAGAAGTCGTTCGAAATTTCGTTTACATCCTTCTGATTGTAGTAAACGGTTAAATGATTTGAAGCTTTTGTATTTGTATGTGTAAAATTACTTTTTTCAATTCTGTTAAAAGAAAATACAAAAAAACTCAAACTTAAAATTACGGTGAATGAATATAATGTTCTCATTTTTTTAATTTTTACGTTATTACTTTTCTATGTAAGTTTTTAGGTAAAAATTTGGGGTTTTCTACATTGCTAAATTACTATTGGAATAGTTAAAACATGTTTCCTGATTTTGTTTAAATGTTGCGAAATTGCCATGTCTTTAAGTTTTCTTTAACTATTGTTGGCACGTGTTGAGAATTGTTACCTTTATATTGAAGAAAAAATATTTTCTTATTTATTAACATAATGTTATTTGACTGATCAAATATTAAAATATTTTGTACATTGGTCGCTTAAAATTATCATATTCATAAAATGGAACAACAAATACCATATATTCCTAAAAATAAAGTAAGAATTGTCACAGCTGCTTCACTTTTTGACGGTCATGATGCTGCCATCAACATTATGCGTCGTATTATTCAGTCTACGGGAGTTGAAGTTATTCACCTTGGACACGATAGAAGCGTTGAAGAAGTGGTAAATACCGCGATTCAAGAAGATGCCAATGCTATTGCAATGACTTCTTACCAAGGCGGACACAACGAATACTTTAAATATATGTATGATTTGCTTCGCGAAAAAGGAGCGGGGCATATTAAAATCTTCGGAGGTGGAGGCGGTGTAATTCTGCCAAGCGAAATTTCGGAATTACATGAATATGGTATTACAAGAATTTATTCTCCAGATGATGGACGTTCTCTTGGTTTACAAGGAATGATTAACGATTTGGTACAGCGTGCTGATTTTTCTATTGGTGATAAATTGAACGGGGAAATCGATCATATCGAAAATAAAGTTCCAACGGCAATTGCGCGTTTAATTTCGGCAGCAGAGAACTTTCCAGAAATTGCAAAACCTGTTTTTGATAAAATTCATGAAAATAATACGACTTCTAAAATTCCAGTTTTAGGAATTACAGGAACAGGAGGAGCAGGAAAATCTTCTTTGGTTGACGAATTGGTTCGCCGATTTTTAATTGATTTCCCAGAAAAAACAATCGGATTAATTTCTGTCGATCCTTCGAAGAGAAAAACAGGAGGAGCACTTTTAGGAGACAGAATCCGTATGAATGCGATTAATAATCCTCGTGTATATATGCGTTCACTGGCGACACGTCAGTCAAACTTGGCTTTGTCTAAATATGTAGCCGAAGCGATTCAGGTTTTGAAAGCAGCAAAATATGACTTGATTATTCTGGAAACTTCAGGAATTGGTCAGTCTGATACGGAGATTATGGATCATTCAGACGTTTCTTTATATGTAATGACGCCAGAATTTGGAGCGGCAACACAATTGGAAAAAATCGACATGCTTGATTTTGCCGATTTAGTAGCTTTAAATAAATTTGATAAACGTGGAGCATTAGACGCTTTGCGCGATGTGAAAAAACAATATCAGAGAAACCATAATCTTTGGGATAAAAGTCCAGACGAAATGCCAGTTTTCGGAACAATTGCTTCGCAGTTTAACGATCCTGGAATGAACACGCTTTACAAAGCAATTATGGATAAAGTGGTTGAAAAAACGGCTTCAGATTTGAAATCGACTTTTACCATCACAAAAGAAATGAGCGAGAAAATCTTCGTGATTCCTCCTGGAAGAACGCGTTATTTATCTGAAATTGCAGAGAATAACAGAAATTATGATGAAACAGCCATTTCGCAACAAAAAGTAGCTCAGAAATTATATGGAATTTTCAAAACCATAGAATCGGTTTCTGGAAAAGTTCCGCAGATTACCAAAGCAGGAATCGACGATTCTACAGTTTTGCCAAGCGGAATTGCAGAACACGATGAAAACAGAATCTTTTTAAATCTTTTACTAAATCAGTTTGATAAAGTAAAAATGGACTTAGATCCGTACAATTGGGAAATTATTCTGAATTGGGATGAAAAAGTAGCGAAATACAAAAATCCAGTTTACTCATTTAAAGTTCGTGATAAAGAAATCAAGATTGCCACGCATTCGGAGAGTTTATCCCATTTACAGATTCCGAAAATTGCTTTACCTAAATATGAAGGATGGGGCGATATTTTGCGTTGGAATTTACAGGAAAATGTTCCTGGAGAATTTCCGTTTGCTTCAGGATTGTATCCGTTTAAACGTGAAGGAGAAGATCCGTCAAGAATGTTTGCGGGCGAGGGCGGACCAGAAAGAACCAATAAACGTTTTCATTATGTAAGTGCGGGAATGCCTGCAAAACGTCTTTCTACGGCTTTTGACAGCGTAACTTTGTACGGAAACGATCCAGATTTGCGTCCGGATATTTACGGAAAAATTGGAAATGCGGGAGTTTCAATCTGCTGTCTAGATGATGCTAAAAAACTATATTCAGGTTTCGATTTAGTTCATGCATTGACTTCGGTAAGTATGACAATTAATGGGCCTGCGCCAATGCTTTTAGGTTTCTTTATGAATGCGGCAATCGATCAGCAATGTGAGATTTACATTAAAGCAAATGATTTAGAAAAAGAGGTTGAAGCTAAAATCAACAAATTATATAAGGATAAAGGAATCGAAAGACCGAAATATCAAGGCGAACTTCCAGCAGGAAACAATGGTTTAGGATTAATGCTTTTGGGCGTTACGGGAGATCAGGTTTTACCTTTGGAAGTGTATAATGAAATAAAAGTAAAAACTTTAGCTCAAGTTCGTGGAACGGTTCAAGCCGATATTTTAAAAGAAGATCAGGCGCAGAATACTTGTATTTTCTCAACCGAATTTGCTTTGCGTTTAATGGGCGACGTTCAGGAATATTTTATTACTAAAAACGTTCGTAATTTCTATTCGGTTTCCATTTCAGGGTATCATATTGCCGAGGCAGGAGCAAACCCAATTACGCAATTGGCCTTTACGCTTTCAAATGGTTTCACTTACGTGGAATATTATTTGAGCCGTGGCATGAACATCAACGATTTTGGACCAAATTTATCGTTCTTCTTCTCAAACGGAGTTGATCCAGAATATTCAGTAATTGGTCGTGTGGCGCGTAAGATTTGGGCAAAAGCCATGAAAAACAAATACGGAGCCAACGAAAGAGCACAAATGCTGAAATATCATATTCAGACATCTGGACGTTCTTTACACGCGCAGGAAATTGATTTCAACGATATTAGAACGACTCTACAGGCTTTATATGCCATTTATGATAACTGTAATTCATTGCACACCAATGCTTACGACGAAGCCATTACAACGCCAACAGAAGAATCTGTACGTCGTGCCATGGCGATTCAGCTGATTATTAATAAAGAATTAGGTTTAGCTAAAAACGAAAACCCAATTCAAGGTTCGTTTATCATCGAAGAATTAACTGATTTAGTTGAAGCTGCAGTTCTTCAAGAATTTGATAGAATTACAGAACGTGGCGGAGTTTTGGGCGCAATGGAAACGATGTATCAACGTTCTAAAATTCAGGAAGAAAGTTTGTATTACGAAACCTTAAAACACAACGGAGATTTCCCAATCGTGGGTGTAAACACGTTCTTGAGTTCAAAAGGTTCTCCAACGGTAATTCCGGCTGAAGTGATTCGTGCCACAGAAGAAGAAAAACAATACCAGATTACGATGTTGGATAATTTGCATAATTTCCACGAAGCAAAAGTAAACGAACATTTAAATACATTACAGCAAGCCGCTATTAAAAACGAAAACTTATTCGACCATTTAATGGAAGCTACAAAGGTTTGTTCTTTGGGGCAGATTACTTCGGCGTTGTTTGAGGTTGGTGGGCAGTATAGAAGGAATATGTAGAATTTTGATTCAAACGTTCGATATTTTAGGACGCTTAATTAATATTGAAACCTCTCAGAAATGAGAGGTTTTTTTATTTGAATGAAATTATAAATAAGGCCGAAGGTCTTTAATCACCCAGCATTGGGTAAAGCCCAATGTCTGTAATAACACCAATAAGAAAGCCCTGAAAGGGCGTAAGCTATTAGATAATGAGAATGTCTATCGCCCTTTCAGGGCTTAGAGTTACATTAAGTGCTATGTGATAGGACATTCTGATAGGGCTGATAGGGCGTTGCCCTATTTTATAGCTGTTAACCTTTCAGGCTTTTATGCAGGTTTTTAAGAATCTGAGTCATTTAATAAATTTCATAAAATAATCCTATTATCAAATATAGCCCGTGGTTTCAACCACGGGTACACAATACGAGCAAGACAATATTGCGATCCCGTGGTTGAAACCACGGGCTATGTTTATATCGTTTTGGAATAGCAAATAAGAAAATGGTATTATTTTCTCCTTACGTCAGAAATGACAAATATTGTGTTTAAATGTTGCGGTTAAATATTCTCACCCATTTGGCTTATATCGCAACGCATTGTTGTTAATATTGGTTCAAATCCTGCCTTTTTATAAGCGTTGACAGCGGCTTCGTTGTCATGATATACATCTAATCTAACTTCGGTTATTCCTTGAGATAAAACCCATTTCTTAAGATGATCGATTAATAGATTATTAAGACCACGTCCTCTAAATTTTGGATCTACAAACATAAAACCAAGATACCCGAAAAATTCATGTTTTTGATAAGGTTTAGCTTGTCTGATTTGTGCATATCCACAACCAATAATTTGATTGTTAAAGTCTATAACCAAAAGTTCTGACTTGGGGTCAGAAATAAAATCCTCTATACTATAATAAAAAATCTCTCCTTCTTTTAATGTTACGTCGAAAGGTCTTTCTGCATGCACTAAATGTTGTAGAAATTCGGCAAGTTTAGGTAAATCTGTATTTACAGCTTGCCTGATCGATATATCTTTTGTGTTGTCATTCATATCTCAAATATATTGAAAATAAATTTGCTTCGCTATTGTGAGTGTCTTGCTCGTGAACATAAAGTTTATTTTATCCAGTTTGTCATAAATGACAAGATTTTTGGGGTCTTATTTTAAATAACAAATAGCCTCATTTCTAAAAAGCTTTAGTTGTCTAAACATATTTAAAAAGTAATATATTTGAGCGAATTTATTTATATAAAAAACAGATGAATATTCCTCAGTTACTTATTCTTTTAAGGCTTTTAATGGCGCCCGTAATTTTATTTCTTGGCTGGAAATTTGGCGAAAATGGTGCTTTAGCAATTTTGATTCTTATGTATATCGGTTTGTTTAGTGATATTTTTGATGGAATAATTGCCCGAAAACAAAATATTTCAACAGAAAAATTACGACGATTGGATAGCCAGGTCGATATGCTGTTTTGGGTTTCAATAGGAGTTAGTTCGTGGTTTATATATCCTCAACTTATTAATGCAAACATTTATTATATAGGGTTGCTTTTCGGAATGGAAATTTTATGCTACCTAATCAGTTTCATTAAATTTAGGAAAGAAACCTGTACCCATGCTTTTCTTTCAAAAATTTGGGGCTTAACGCTACTTGCTGCTTTTACGTCAATTTTAGGTTTCGGACATACAGGATTTCCATTTGCATTAGCAATAATTATGGGATTAATATCTCATTTGGATGTAATACTGATCATTTTAATATTACCGAATTGGCAGCATGATATTCCAAGTTCTTATCATGCTTATTTAATTAGAAAAGGTATTGCGTTTAAAAAGAGTAAATTACTAAACAGTTAATTTTTTTAGACAAAAAAAGTTCTTCATCTGAGAAGAATGTTGCTAAACTTTCTTTTTTATCGTTGTTTTTGGTTTACGCTTTAGTTTTTCTAATAAAGCATCGGCTTTTGCGTTTTCACAAATAAAACGTAATGATTCTGCGTAGCGGTAATAATATACAGGTTCTAAATCTGTGGTAAGAGAAAAAAGTTTAGTGTACCATTCGGCTGCTTTTTCAAGTTCGCAGTTTGTATACGATGAATTTCCTAGTTTTTGAAATAAGTCTACAGATTTGTAGCCTTTTGCCGCAACCCTTTCGTAGGTTTTTATGACATCTACATAGGCGTATTTTTCGCCGACTTTATCGGTTCTATAATAGGTTTCATTTTGCGCAGCTGCACGAAATGAAAATACGATTAACAATACTAAAATAGCTAGTTTTCTCTGCATGGTTTTTTAGTTTTGGTTGTGGTATTTAATCGTATTCATTAATTGTTTTTGAAAATCTTTGCACTGCAAGAAACAGTTGTAAAAACAATTATAAACTTCACTTATTTATTTTTATTGTATGCTTAATGCAATTTTAGTGTACAAATATATGGAAATCAATAATATGAAGTAAGTTTAGACGATGTTTTGTAAATAAAACCTGTTATATTACATTTTTAAAAGCAATTGATTTTAAATGCTTTGCAGATATTGACAGAAAATGATTTGCAGCTTCATTTTATATAATAACTTTATATAAGTAAAGAATATCAAAATGACAATACAGGAATATCTGAATAGAATAGAGGTTTTGGACAATGAGAAAAGCAAAATTGCGCTTGCAAATGATGCAGATTTGGAATTTTGTATTCAACAAATAAAACAAATCAATATTGAGCCATCTTTTTCTTTCGATGTTTTATTTCAAAAATCAGCTTCGGAAATAATAATTGTAAATGATGATGTTATAAAAATCTTTGCAGATCATTTAGGGTTACTCTTTTTAGAAGAAAAAGAATCTGGAAATGTTTGTCTTGCCAACAGTGAAGAGGTGCGTCCAGAGTATCGACAGAGTTTCAAGCTGATAGATTTCTTAGATTATATTTATGCTTTTATGCATTCTTCTGTCTATAAAGAATCGGAGAAAATAATTTTTTCATCAGAGACCACGCTTTTTTGGAAGCTGGTAAAAATGGGTTCGGATTTGAAAGGAAAATATAAATAAGGAGACAATTTATTTGAGCTGGTTTATACTTAAATTTGTTGTTGAGAATTGTCGTTTAAAACTTATGATAAAAAAAATGAAGGTTTTTTCTTGTTTTTGTGAAATAAAGAATATTAAAGAAAAATGAAAGAAGAAGGAGTTATTCAAATATTTGAAAAGAAGAAAGTAAGGACAGTTTGGGACGAAGAACAAGAAAAATGGTATTTTTCTATTATTGATGTTATACAAGTATTAACTGATAGTCTTAATGCAAGAAAGTATTGGAGTGTACTAAAACTTCGTTTAAAGAAAGAAGGAAGTGAGTTGACTATAAATTGTAGTCAACTGAAAATGCAAGCCGCCGATGGTAAATATTATAAGACAGATGTCGCAGATACGGAACAATTATTTAGATTAATACAATCTATTCCCTCTCCTAAAGCAGAGCCCTTTAAATTATGGCTTGCACAAATTGCATCTGAACGTTTAGATGAAATGCAAGATCCTGAAATCACGATAGATCGAGCTTTAGAACAATATATGCAGCTAGGTTATTCAGAAAGTTGGATTAATCAGAGATTAAAAAGTATCGAAATTCGAAATGAATTGACTAGAGAATGGAAAAACAGAGGTGTTAAGGAAGGAATGGAGTTTGCCATTTTAACAGATATTATTTCAAAAACCTGGTCTGGAAAAACAACTAAAGAATATAAAATACTAAAAGGACTGAAAAAGGAGAATCTGCGAGATAATATGTCTAATACTGAATTAATTCTGAATATGCTTGCAGAAGCGTCTACTAAAGATATTTCAAATGCGACAAAACCTGAAAATTTTGATGAAAGTAGGGAAGTAGCAAAACAAGGAGGGAATGTTGCTAAAGTTGCTCTAAACGAATTGGAATCTAAAACAGGAAAAAAAGTAGTAACTTCTTTAAACTCGAAAGATTTTATCGAGAAAAGAATTGATAAATAGAATGAAAAACAAAAAAAGCAGCTCCTGGTACGAGCTGCTTTTCTAATTTTTAGGGCAAAAAATTAACGACGGAAAGATGGACTCTGGTTTACAGATTGATCTAACTTTACAGTCTTAACTTTTTTCGCAGCAACTTTAATTTCGTGTTTCGCAACTTTGTCGTTTGCTTTCACTTCAAGAACATAAGTTCCAGCAGGAAAACTTTCTAAACTAATTGTTTTTGAAACTTCTAATTTGTCTGCTGCAGATTCTCCCGCATAAAGTAAGTTGTGATTCTCGTCGTAGATAGAGAAAGATGCATTTTCTACAGTGTCTAAAGTAAAGCTAACTACTTTTCCGTTTCCTGTTTTGATATTTAAAATGTAATCACCCTTTCCATCAATGGCGTAGGTAAACACAGTCGCTAAAAAAAAGGCAGCAACTAAACCAGCTTTGGTAAATTTTGTCATGTTTTTTTTAAATTGTTAATTACTAAATGTGGAACGCGTAAAACTACAAATACAAATTTAATTTTTAGCAATAAATAAGCATTTTTAAACGCTTAAGTTGTTGAATTGTAATTATTTCGGCATTTTGTTTGAACTATGTACGTAATTACTGGGCTTTTGGATTTGTTTTTAGAAAACTTTTTTTAACACTTAAAAATCAAAGAATTGAATTAATAAGAATAATTTTCAGAAAATGGTTTCGCAATAAGATTTTGCTTTTGCACTTAAACAAAAAAACAGCTCTATGACCACAAAGAGCTGTTTCTTATAACGTAATTTTTAAATTTTCTAACCTTGTTTTATACCTTTTTTAGCGTATAAATTCTTAGCGCGCAGCAACACTTGAATTTTTAGCAAAACCTGATTTGTAAACCAATGAAACTGCATTTTTTGATAAAGAAGCATTATCATTAATTGTAATTTCATATTTTGCTTTTTTCATGTTGTCTTCTACTTCTAAGAAATAAGTCCCTTCAGGAAATTCTTCTAGACTGAAAGTTCTTAAAATTCCATCTTTTCCAGAGGCGCTTTCAGAATAAATTAAAGTTCCATCATTGTCATAAATAGCTAAATTGGCTTTCTGTACTTTGTTAAGTGCGAAAGTGATCAGTTTTCCATTAGCTTTTAATACATGAAGATTAAATTCTCCATTTCCATCAATTGCGTAAGTGCTTATTCCTGTGAAAAGCAACGCTGCTACTAAACTCAATTTTGCAATTTTTTTCATGGTACTTAGTTTTAAATTAATAGTTCTAATTCTCTGATGCTAAATTACTTATGTGATACATGAAAAAGCGCAACTGTATTTTCCTATTTCTATGCTATATTCTCATTTACGAAACCGTTATAGGTTAAAACATGAATTATTTTTAATGTTTTTGTTAATTCAGTTGTTATTTTTTAATGTTTTGCTTGATTTTTAGTTTACAGTGAGCTAAGAATTTATTTACATATAGAATGTGGGTTTAACCGCAAAGCTCGTAATCCCGATAGCTATCGGGATACGCAAAGAGCGCTAAGAATTATTGTCCAAGAGTTTTATAAAAGCGAAAAAGTTCGCAAAGTTTTGTGGAAAGAAAACTTTGCGAACTTCGCGTAGACACCTTAGCGTCTTTGCGGTAAAAAAAAACAAAAAAAAACAGCTCAATAACCACAAAGAGCTGTTTTTAAAACTTTTGAAAGTTTTTAAACTTACTAACTATCTAACCTCACTTTTATACTTTATGAAAGCATAAACTTTTTTAGCGTGTTGCCACACTTGTATTTTTAGCAAAACCTGCTTTGTAAACTGATGACACAGCGTTTTTAGATAAAACAGAAGAATCGTCAGTTATTGTGATTTCGTATTTTGCTTTTTTTGTATCGTTTTCTACTTCTAAGAAATAAGTTCCTTCTGGAAATTCTTCTAGGCTGAAAGTTCTTAGAATTCCGTCTTTACCTGAAGCGGTTTCAGAATAAATTAGAGATCCGTCTTTGTCATAAATAGCTAAGTTGGCTTTTTGTGTTTGGTTAAGTCCAAATGTGATCATTTTACCATTAGCTTTAATAACATGCAGGTTAAAATCTGCTGTTCCATCAATTGCATATGTGCTAATTCCTGTGAAAAGCAATGCTGCTACTAAACTCAATCTAACAATCTTTTTCATGGTATTTAGTTTTTAAATTAATAGTTCTAATTCTCTGATGCTAAATTACTTCAGTTGTAAGTAAAAAATCAATACTGTATTTGCTGATTTCGATGCTATATTCTCATTTACGAAACCGTTATATGTTAAAATTTGAATTATTTTTAGTGTTTTTGCTAAAACGCCTATTATTTTTCAACGTTTTTAATTGTTTTTAATTTACAATGGCATAACGATTTCTTAAAAAAATGTAGGAAGTTTTGAAAGATGCTAAGGTTTTGAGATACTAAGATTCTAAGTTTTTATTTGGATTGTGTATTTTAACGCAAAGGGCGCAGAGGTTGCGCAAAGTTAACAAAGGCTTTTTTCGAGTAAATTTTATAGAATAAAAAAGTTCACGAAGCTTTATCTAGATTAAGCTTTGCGAACTTTGTATTTGTATGCATGATCTTTGATAAAAAAACCTTGTGAACTTTGCGTAAATCTTTGCGTCTTTGCGGTAAAAAATCTTTGCGGTTGAATAAACTCAAAAGTATAAAGCAAAAAAAAAACAGCTCAGTAACCACAAAGAGCTGTTTTTAAAACTTTTGAAAGTTTTTAACTTACTAACTATCTAACCTCACTTTTTATACTGTATTAGAGTATAAAGTTTTAAGTGCCGTGAAGAATTGCACTTAACCTTAATATTTTCTTAGTTAACAGAAACAGTTCCTTTTGAAGACAAAACAGAACTGTTAGCGTTTACAGTGATATCGTATTGTACTTTTTTGAAGTTATCAGCAACTTCTAAAATGTATTTTCCTTGTGGAAATTCTTCTAAACTGAAAGTTCTTAAGATTCCAGTTTTACCAGAAGCATTTTCAGTATAGATTAAATTACCATTTGTATCATATATACTAATAACTGCTTTTTGTAATTGATTAATTCCAAAAGCAATTACCTTGCCATTTCCTTTTAATACATGAAGATTTAACGCTTCATTTCCATCAATTGCATAAGTACTCATTCCTGTTAGAAGTACTGCACATACTAAACTTAATTTCATTATCTTTTTCATATTCTATAGTATTAAATTTTTTTCGTTCATTTCTCTGAGGCAAAGTTATAGCAGCATGTGTGGTATTTTAACATCTATATTTTCCAATTTATATGCTATATTCTCATTTACGAAACCGTTATATGTTAAAATTTGACTTTAATGTTGTGTTTTTGTTAATTTGATTGTTTTTATTCAAAGTTTTTCAAAAACTGAATACTTCTTAAATTTTCCATCTTTCTTACAAATTTTAACATATTGGTATAAAATCGGGTTTTAAATGGGATAAATAGAAAAAAAGGGAGAAAAAAAAATAAGACCCTAAAAAAAATCCGATTTTGATATAAATTTTTCAGTGTTAAGAACGTTATTTTAATGTAAAATTCGCATTTACGAAACCGTTATAGGTTAAAATTTAAATTATTTTAGGTGATTTTGTTAAATTTGCTATTATTTTTTAAAGAAATTATCATGAAGACAATTGCCCCAGCTCTTGAAGTGATAACTAACTCATACGGAAGTTCTTTTACCTACGCTAAACACGCCGAAAAGACCAATAGCAAAGCTCATTTATGGCACTATCATCCAGAAATTGAGTTGGTCTATATAAATGGTGGGGCCGGAAAAAGACAAATAGGAAGCCATGTTTCTTATTATACCAATGGTAGTTTACTTTTAATAGGAGCTAATTTGCCGCACTGCGGTTTTACAAATGAGCAGACAGGAAATACAACGGAAACTGTTATCCATATTAAGCCTGAATTTTTAGGAAGCGATTTTTTTGTTGCTCCTGAAATGAAAAAGGTGCAAAATATTTTGAAACAAGCTAAAGGTGGAATAGCTTTTGGCGGTGAAACGAAAAAACGTATCGGAAAGAAAATTGAAATGATGGAAAACGAACCTCCATTTCAAAGACTTATTACACTTTTGAGTGTTTTGGACGAATTGGAATCGGCTGAGGAGTATACCATTTTAAATGCAGACGGATTTTCGATGGAACTTCAGACTCAAGATAACGATCGTATGAATGTGGTTTTCAATTTTGTGAAAGATCATTTTCAGGAATCTATTTCTATAGACGAAGTTTCGAGTCTGGTAAGTATGACTACGCCTTCTTTCTGTCGTTATTTTAAGAAGATTTCAAACAAAACATTTACAGAGTTTGTAAATGAATATCGTTTAGTACATGCTTCTAAGCTTTTGGCAGAACAACCGATGAGCATTAACGAAGTTTGTTACGAAAGCGGATTTAATAACTTCAGCCACTTTAGTAAATCGTTTAAGCAATATACTGGTAAAAGCGCTTCACAATACCGTCACGAACATAAGATTATTATTAGTTAATGTTTTTTTGCCACGAATTACACCAATTGGCACGAATTAAATTTTATAATTGATTGAAGAAATAAAAATCCGATCGGTTTAAATCCGGTCGGATTTTTTTAATCTTTTCCATTTAGCTGCTAATTTTTTAGAAGAGAGTGATTTAAGTAAATTAGTGAAAATTTGTGTAATTCGTGGCATCAAAAACCAGTCGGATTTTTCATATATTTTATTCTGAAAAAAGTTATATTTACAGACCCTAATCAGAAAAAAAATATCAAAATGAAGAAATTTAAAATGCTATTGTCTGCATTTTTGCTTTGTCTTACCACGATGACATATGCTGCAAAAGTAGACACACTTCAAGTTGCTAGTACCGCAATGGGAAAAACCTATAAAGCTGCGGTAGTTCTGCCAAATTCTTATGCCAAAAGCAAAACTGCTTTTCCAGTTATGTATCTGTTGCATGGTGCATACGGACATTTTAGCGATTGGCTTAAAAATACTCCAAACAAAAAATTGGTGCATAATCTTGCAGATCAATACAATATGATTATCGTAATGCCAGAAGGAGAGACGTTTAGTTTTTATATTGATAGCCCTGTAAATAAAGAAAGTCAGTTTGAGACTTTTATTACGCAGGAAGTGATTCAGAAAGTAGATAAAACCTATAAAACAATTGCTAATAGAAACGGAAGAGTAATCACTGGGCTTTCAATGGGAGGTCATGGTGCATTATATTTGTCGGCCAGACATCCTGATTTGTTTTGTGCAGCTGGAAGTATGAGCGGTGCGGTAGATATGAGTACGATGTTAAATAGAGATTCTTCGGCTCAAATTGTAAAATTAATGCAACCTGTTTTTGGTGATAAAAGTGGAAGTACGGAATTGTATGAGCAAAATTCTGTTCTAAGAATGGCTGATAAAATAAAAGTGAACAAATTGCCTCTAATAATAGATTGCGGAGTAGATGATTTTCTAATTGAGCCAAATAGAGAATTGCACAGAAGATTGGTTTACAATAAAGTTGACCACGATTATACAGAACGCGCAGGAGCTCATACTTGGGATTATTGGGAAAATTCGCTTCCGTATCACGCACTGTTTTTTAATAAAATATTACTAAAAACTAAAACGAAGTAATTACGAAATTAATATTTTGAATTACCTTATTTTGAATTGTTCTATTTTAGCGCGGTGTTTTTTGAGAAAATAATAAAAAACAGGTATTTATTTTTTATTTTTGAAAATGAATAAGACCTGTTTTTTATTTATTACATACTACTTTTCTTATTATTGCATTCCGTTCATCGATTATTATTGAATGATATCGATTTTACTTCTTTTTAATGGAGAGCATTTATGTTATTAACTAATTTTAACAAATGTTTTTCCCCCGATCGTTAAATGTCAGATTTATTTCTGAGGGTCAAGTCTTTTTTATAAGAGTTTTTTAGATTTTGTGCTTCATAACTTTTGAAGATGGTTTATTATTTACATGTAATTACCAAATCTGTAAACTATCTGGTTTTTTGCTAATGTAATGGTATTCTAAATACTATTATTATGAAAAAAACTATTTTTTATTACATGAAGATTATACATGAACTGTGTAAAATCTTTCGTTGTTATTTTATTATTTTAGTTTTCCCAAATTTTAACTTGGCGAAAATTAGTTTGCACAAAAAGTATCAATTTTACTTGACGGTACTTTTTATGCTATTTTCTTTCCAACCTTATTTGCATTCACAAGCTATATCTGGAGCAGCTGTACAAGCTAATTTTGGTATTGATGCTGATGTTTATGCAAACAAAGAACAATTTTTAGTCCCTCCAACGGTTTCGGGTATTTATGATGACTGGTTTTTTAGCTCTGCTTTTGCTAATGGAACCGGTCAAAATGTTATCGATCAGACTAATGCGGCGGGGTTAAAAACATCAATCCAGGCGAATAATAATTTTACATTCGAAAAAAGAATGTCGAAACCCAAAAATACCATGGTTGGTAATTATTTGTGGATTGATGCTGTTTATGGGCGTGATGGAAATTCAACGCAAAATAACAACGACTCTAGTACTTTTTCTGGAAGTTCTAACAAGAATGGTGATAACCCAACTACTTGGTCTTTAGGTTCAGGTAGTATTCCTCAAAAGGATGATATTGTAGATGTATACGGTTATTTAAGAAGAGATTTATCTCCAGCCGCATTAGCAATTAATCCTAACGGAATTTTATGGGGATACGGAGGAGCATCTAAAATTTCTTCCGATGGGAATTCACATTTTGATTTTGAATTTTTTAGAACAGAAGTAAGTTTTAACGGTAGCGCATTAGTTGGTACAGGTAGTCAAGCAGGACACACAGCTTGGACTTTTGATGCAACCGGAAAAATACTTGTCCCTGGTGACGTGCTTGTTGCCATCGATTTTGAAAATGGTGGAACAAAACCACTTGGTAGCGTAAGAGTTTGGATGTCTAGTGCTGATATTGCTAATTTTAACTCAAGACCTAATAGACCATTTGATCTAACTGGTGTTTTTGACCAAGGTAATGGCGCGCCTCCTTATGGATATGCTGAAATAAAAGCAAAAGGAGGAGGTATACTTACAAATGTTTTTGCAGTTGTGAATGTATCAGCTGCTACATTAGGGCCGCCTTGGGGAACTTTAGAAGGTTCGCAAGCCAATTTTCAAGATAATTATAAAGCCTTACAGTTTACAGAGTTTGGACTTAATTTGACAGCGTTAGGACTCGATAGCCGAAATGTTAACCAGAGTCCTTGTTCAAATTTATTAGGTTCTCTGCTAGTAAAAACGAGATCTTCATCTTCATTTACTGCAGAGTTAAAAGATTTTTCAGGACCTTTTTTATTCGGAAATATTACAGATGTAGCCGTCGTAGGTAATGTTAGTAACCCATTGACCTGTAATAATCCAACAGCTACTTTAACAGCAACTCCAACTCCAGCAAATGCTACTATAAAATGGTACGGGCCTTCACCTGATGGTATAGCCGATGGACCTTTTATACCAGGAAATGCACCAGTTGTATCTGTTAAGGGAGTTTATACAGTATATGCTTATACAAATTTAGAAGGCTGCTTTGCTAAAAAAACAGTCACAGTTCTTGAAAATAAAGAACCGCCAAATGTTAATGCAGGAGGAGATAAAGCTTTAACTTGTTTGATAACGTCAATACAATTGTCGGGCTCGTCAAGTACGCCTAATGCTACTTATCTATGGAGCACATTGGATGGAAACATTGTTTCAGGAGGTGATACTTTAACGCCAACAGTTGATAAGGCTGGAACTTATACATTAACAGTTACCGATCCTATTAATGGATGTAAAAAGGCAGATGATGTACTTGTAACAAGTACTCCGCCAACACCTCTCAATATAGCTTGTCCTGAAGATAATTTAAAAAGTTCTTGTGTTTATGCCGATCAGGCTGCAGTTGACGCTGCTTTTGAAATCTTCAAACAAGGTTTTACAGCTTCAGGAGGCAACGGAACTTTAGTAACCTCAGGATTAGAAAATTTAACTCCTCCGCTTTTATGTGGTGGAACCGTAACAGTAAACTTCAAAGTGACTGATGATTGCGGTTTAGAGAAAACATGTTCAGCAACTTTCACCATCACGGCTCCAGCAGCCGTAACTCCAGAAGCTCCGACAGCAGTGAACGCTTCAGCGTGCGCCTATGCCGATCAGGCCGCATTGGATGCCGCATTTGAGACATTCAAATCAGGCTTTAAAGTGAGCGGAGGATGCGATGCGAAAGGAGAGATCCAAGGAAATCCTGAAGCTCCGAAATTATGCGATGGAGGAACAGTGACAGTTACCTATAAAGTGACCGACAAATGCTACGAGACCACCATCAGCAGAGACTTCACCATTACCGCTCCTGCGGCAGTGACTCCTGAAGCTCCGACAGCAGTTAACGCTTCAGCGTGCGCCTATGCCGATCAGGCCGCATTGGATGCCGCATTTGAGACATTCAAATCAGGCTTTAAAGTGAGCGGAGGATGTGATGCGAAAGGGGAGATCCAAGGAAATCCTGAAGCTCCGAAATTATGCGATGGAGGAACAGTTACAGTTACCTATAAAGTGACCGACAAATGCTACGAGACCACCATCAGCAGAGACTTCACCATCACGGCTCCAGCAGCCGTAACTCCTGAAGCTCCGACAGCAGTGAACGCTTCAGCGTGCGCCTATGCCGATCAGGCCGCATTGGATGCCGCATTTGAGACATTCAAATCAGGCTTTAAAGTGAGCGGAGGATGCGATGCGAAAGGGGAGATCCAAGGAAATCCTGAAGCTCCGAAATTATGCGATGGAGGAACAGTTACAGTTACCTATAAAGTGACCGACAAATGCTACGAGACCACCATCAGCAGAGACTTCACCATCACAGCTCCAGCAGCCGTAACTCCTGAAGCTCCGACAGCAGTGAACGCTTCAGCGTGCGCCTATGCCGATCAGGCCGCATTGGATGCCGCATTTGAGACCTTCAAACAGGGCTTTAAAGTGAGCGGAGGATGCGATGCGAAAGGAGAGATCCAAGGAAATCCTGAAGCTCCGAAATTATGCGATGGAGGCACGGTGACAGTTACCTATAAAGTGACCGACAAATGCTACGAGACCACCATCAGCCGAGACTTCACCATCACAGCTCCTGCGGCAGTGACTCCTGAAGCTCCGACAGCAGTGAACGCTTCAGCGTGCGCCTATGCCGATCAGGCCGCATTGGATGCCGCATTTGAGACATTCAAA
>NZ_JAVFVR010000018.1 GCF_030929595.1 Flavobacterium sp. LHD-85
TCGCTGTTGCGGGTGCAAAAGTAGAACCTTTTTCCGCTTTTCCAATGCTTTTGCCCAGCTTTTTTTGATCTTTTTTTTGATTATTTCCTAACTGTCTGGCAACGGACAGTTTACATTTCAGGATTTTTTAGCTTTATGTGGGGTTTTTCTGAATACAACCTTGTTTTTGATATTTTTTGGCGCTTCCCGCTTCCCCATTCTGCAGAATTTTCAGCTTTTCCATCTCTTTCCTGAAAAGATTTCAAGCCTCAAAGCTTCTTTTCCGCCATTTCTAATCTCGCAAAGGCGCTAAGCCTGCCCTTATCTTTCTTCTGGAAACCGCATCCCATAGCCCCGATAGGAGCGGAAATCCTTTTTGGGCCGGGGTTCGGCCCAAAAGATTGAAGCGCATAGCGGGAATAGCTCCTAATTAATATTAAAACTCCAATATTCCAAATTCCAAATTCCAAAACTCGATGCGCTTCGCTCCGCTCAGACCGGCAGTCGAGGCTTTCTCCTTATTATACAAACATAAGACGCACTGCAGTGCGTCTCTACGGGAAATTGGAATTTGATTAATCTTATTATACATCTATACACATATAATAAAAACAAACCCAACAGGTTTTAAAAACCTGTCGGGATAAGAACGAGAATTACCCTTATATATAATAATGAGTAAAAACTATACTATATATAATAAAGTAAACTTCTACATATATATTGTATGTATTTTTGTAATCATGTATATTTGCATTCACAAAATTATAAACAATGATCAAGATTACTTTACCCGATGGGTCAATTAGAGAGTTCGCTTCGGGCGTAACTCCAATGGAGGTCGCTAAAAACATTAGCGAAGGTTTTGCAAGAAATGTTATTTCTGCATCTTTTAATGGTACAACTATTGAAACCGAGACTCCATTAACGACCGACGGTAATCTTATTTTATATACTTGGAATGATGCGGAAGGTAAAAAAGCTTTCTGGCATTCGACTTCGCACGTAATGGCTCAGGCTCTTGAGGAATTGTACCCTGGAATTAAATTAACTCTAGGACCTGCAATTGCCAACGGTTTTTATTATGATGTGGATTTTGAAGATCAGAAAATTTCTGAAGCTGATTTCAAAAAGATCGAAGATCGTATTCTTGAAATCGCAAGAGGAAAATTTGACTTTAAAATGCGTCCTGTAACTAAAGCGGAAGCTTTAGAAATGTATAAAGACAACGTTTACAAGACTGAATTGATTTCAAATCTTGAAGACGGGACTATTACTTTCTGTGATCATGCAACTTTTACTGATTTATGCCGTGGTGGACATATTCCGAATACAGGAATTATCAAAGCTGTAAAAATCATGAGCGTTGCTGGCGCTTACTGGAGAGGTGACGAGAAAAACAAACAGTTAACTCGCGTTTATGGAACTTCGTTTCCTAAACAAAAAGATTTAACGGAGTATCTTGAACTTCTTGAGGAAGCAAAACGTCGCGATCACCGTAAGTTAGGAAAAGAACTTGAATTGTTTGCTTTCTCTCAAAAGGTCGGTCAAGGTTTGCCGTTATGGCTACCAAAAGGTGCTGCGCTTAGAGATCGTTTAGAGCAATTTTTAAAGAGAGCCCAGAAGAAAGCTGGATACGAACAAGTAGTTAGTCCGCATATTGGTCAAAAGGAGCTTTATGTTACTTCTGGTCACTATGCAAAATATGGAGCCGACAGTTTTCAGCCAATTCATACGCCAGCAGAAGGTGAAGAGTTTTTATTGAAACCAATGAACTGCCCTCACCACTGCGAAATTTACAATGTAAGACCTTGGTCATATAAAGATTTACCTAAGCGTTATGCTGAATTTGGAACTGTTTACAGATACGAGCAATCTGGCGAATTACATGGTTTAACTCGCGTTAGAGGATTTACTCAGGATGATGCGCATATTTTCTGTACTCCAGAGCAATTGGACGAAGAATTCAAAAAAGTAATTGACCTTGTATTGTACGTATTTGGTTCATTAGGCTTTGAAAACTTTACTGCTCAAATTTCATTGAGAGATCAGGAGAATAGAGATAAATATATTGGTACTGATGAAAACTGGGAAAAAGCCGAAAGCGCCATCATTAACGCCGCAAAAGACAAAGGTCTTAATACTGTTGTAGAATATGGCGAAGCAGCGTTTTACGGACCAAAACTTGATTTCATGGTAAAAGATGCCTTAGGAAGACAATGGCAGTTAGGAACTATTCAGGTGGATTATAATTTACCTGAACGTTTTGAATTGACATACAAAGGTGCTGATAATGAATTACATCGCCCTGTTATGATTCACAGAGCTCCTTTTGGATCTATGGAACGTTTTATAGCAATTTTACTTGAACATACAGCAGGAAATTTCCCACTTTGGCTAATGCCTGAGCAGGCTATTATCTTGTCTTTGAGCGAGAAATACGAAAATTATGCTAAAAAAGTTTTAGATTTGCTAGAAAATCACGAAATTCGCGCCCTAATTGACAACCGAAACGAAACTATCGGTAAGAAAATTAGAGATGCAGAAATGCAGAAAATCCCATTTATGCTTATCGTTGGTGAGGAAGAAGAGAAAAACGGTACGATTTCTATTCGCCGCCACGGTCAAGAAGGAAAAGGAAATATCACAGTTTCTATCGAAGAATTTGCTTCGATTGTAGACGAAGAAATAAAAAAGACATTAAAAGTATTTACAGTTTAACTTAAATTAGAAAGTCATAGCAATAAAAAGTAACAGAGGTTTTCAACCTCGAGTAGAGAAAAAAGATGCGCACAGAATAAACAATCTTATTCGTGTTCCTGAAGTACGTCTTGTAGGTGAAAACATTGAACCAGGGGTTTTTAAAATCGCCGATGCGCTACGTTTAGCTGACCAATTTGAATTGGATTTAGTTGAAATCTCGCCAAATGCAGAACCGCCGGTTTGTAAAATCATGGATTACAAGAAATTTGTTTACGAACAAAAGAAAAGAGATAAGGCATTAAAAGCCAAGTCTTCTCAGGTTGTTGTAAAGGAAATTCGATTTGGTCCTCAAACTGACGAGCATGATTATGAATTTAAAAGAAAGAACGCTGAAAAATTCTTAAAAGAAGGAGCTAAATTAAAAGCTTTCGTTTTCTTCAAAGGACGTTCTATCATTTATAAAGATCAAGGTCAGATTTTATTATTACGTCTTGCTCAAGATTTAGAGGAACATGGTAAAGTTGAAGCTATGCCTGTTTTGGAAGGAAAGAGAATGATTATGTTCATTGCTCCTAAAAAGAAAAAATAATTATTTGCTTTACAGTAAGCCTTAAGCTTTAAGCAAAAATTCAAACATTTGCCTAGAGCTTAAAGCCTACTGCCTAAAGCTTTTGAAAATATAAGTAAGTAAGAATAAATTAAAACACTAGGAAAAATGCCTAAAATGAAAACAAAATCTAGCGCTAAGAAACGTTTTAAAGTTACTGGCTCTGGAAAAATTAAAAGAAAGCATGCTTTTAAAAGTCACATCTTGACTAAAAAATCTAAAAAACGTAAATTAGCTTTGACTCACTCAGCGCTAGTTCACCAAACAGATATGAGAAGCATTAAACAACAATTAAGAATTATCTAATAAGTCTAAAGTTGGAAAGTCTTAAAGTCAAAAGTAATTTTCTTTCGACATCAGGCTTTCGATATTTGACTAAAGATTTTCTTTAGGTTAAAAAATTATTTATATAACCTTGGAGTATGGCTTTAAGTTCCTTTGATTCAATTCAGGACGCCTGCTACAAAAACACATTAAAATTATGCCAAGATCGGTAAATTCAGTTGCTAAAAGAGCAAGAAGAAAAAAAATAATGAAGCAAGCCAAAGGTTTCTTTGGAAGACGTAAAAACGTTTGGACAGTTGCTAAGAATGCAGTAGAGAAAGCGATGAGCTACGCTTACCGCGATAGAAAACAAAACAAAAGAAATTTCCGTTCATTATGGATTCAACGTATCAACGCTGGAGCTAGATTAGAAGGAATGTCTTATTCTCAATTCATGGGGAAAGTTAAAGCTAACGGAATCGAATTGAACCGTAAAGTTCTTGCAGATTTAGCTATGAACCACCCAGAAGCTTTCAAAGCTATTCTTAATAAAGTAAAATAAACGTTTTATAAACTCAATTTAAGATTACTTACTTATTATAAAAAAAGCCATTCGTTTATTCGAATGGCTTTTTTGTTTTTATTATCTTTCGATCCGAACACAATAAAGAAATGAAAAAACTCTTTGTATTCTTATTCCTTACACAAATACTTTGGACAAAAGCCCAAGAGAGTAATTTGGATAAAAACTCCGTGCAAACAATCGTTGGTATAATTGACAAACGTGATGCTGGCTGTCTCTCGGAAATTAGGAGAGCACAATTTGATTTTAAATCTAGAGAAGTCCTTTGTAATATTATTCCCGAAGGATCTCTTGACAGCAACTACAATAGACATTATCCTTATTTAATAAATTTACTTAAAGAAAAGGGAATTGCTTATTCTGAATCTTTTGAACCCGAGTTCTCACCAATTTGGAGTTCAGATAGTGCGAATAAATACCCTTTAGTAACAAATTGCTACTGCAAAGCATCTAATGAATTGTTGAATGTAAAATATGGTCGAAACTTCATTAAAAACATTGAAAAGACTGCTGACAGTTTGTATGTGATGAGTAGAATACACATACCTTTTGAATATCCTTATGGAGTAGATTATTACTGCATGATATATCCAAAAGCTCGAGACTTCCTCGAGCAAAAGATTCAAATTCAAAAAGATTTTTTCTCTTCGTTTGCATTGCCTAAAAATTTTATTCAAAGCAATGAAAAAAGAGATTTTTTTGCCAAAACTAAATTTACAATTAATAAAGACAATTCAATATCCAACATTACTGTAAAGATTGAATTTAAGAATCCGCAAAATGAAAAGTTTTACAATTTGATAGCAGACCAAATCAACGCATTTATTAAACATGCAGACTGGACTGCTGCGGTTAGTAATGGCATAAAAGTAAATAGTAACTTTGATATCAATTTCTACAATTAAAATATATAAATTTCAAAGTAATGCAAAACTCACTTATCCTTCATATTAAAAAATTCATTACTCTTGAACCTTCAGATATTGATAAACTAGAATCATGTCTAGAACTTTCGAAAATAAAAAAGAAAGAACACATTTTAGAAGAAGGCCAAATCTGCAATACAATGTATTTTGTTGTTAAAGGCTGTATGAGACAATATATCATCAATTCTAAAGGCACGGAACAAACACTTCAATTTGGCATTGAAAATTGGTGGATTACTGATTATTTGAGCTATCACAATCACATACCTTCAAGCTTTTATTTGCAGGCAGTCGAAAACTCAGAAGTTATTGCAATTGATAAAAACGTTTTAGAATCCTTACTAATTGAAATTCCGAATCTTGAAAGGTATTTTAGAATCGTCACTCAAAAAAGTTTCGGTGCCATGCAAATGCGAATTAAATTCTTATTTACAATGTCAGCCGAAGAAAGATACCATCACTTTAACGACCATTTCCCAGAATTTGTTCAACGCGTTCCCCAGTATATGCTTGCCTCCTATTTAGATTTCTCTGCAGAATTTATGAGTAAAATACGAGCTGGAAAAGTCTGATTTGAATTTCTTGAAGTAGTTCAAGTTTTTAAGAGTATCCATTACTGACCTTTGTAATGAACTTTTAAAACATATAAAAATGAAACCAAGAATTGTTATCCCACAAGTTGCTCCCGAAGCTTATCAGGCCATGTTAGGCTTAGAAAAATATATTGCTTCAACATCTTTAACTCCAGTTCACAAAGAATTAATCAAAATTAGAGCATCGCAAATTAACGGCTGTGCCTATTGCATAAAAATGCATACTGCCGATGCCAGAAAACTAGGGGTTACAGAAGAGCGCATATACTTATTAAGTGCATGGCGCGAAGCCGATTTTTATTCTGAAGAAGAAAAAGCAATACTAGCTTTGACCGAAGAAATTACTTTAATAAGCAATCATGTTTCTGAAGAAGTTTATCAAAAGGCAGCCCAATTATTTGATGAAAAATACCTTGCTGAAATCATTCTAGCGATTATCACAATTAATGCTTGGAATAGAATAGGAATTACAACTGGAATGAGAGCTATTTAAGTTTTATAAAGATAAGTTTTACAACATTTTAAAATTTTAACAACCCTCACTCTGAGGGTTTATTTGTATATCATTGTAAATGAATACTAGAAAATAAAAAAAATACATTTTTTGCAAAAACAGGTATTTATACTCTTTTACAGGAATTCAGATTTTTTATTTTTGGCGCATGATACCAAAAAGAATACAATTAATAACCTCTATTGCCTCCCTTTTATTAGTGCTTTTTTCTTGTCAGAAAGACAACAACGATAATTTAAAAGAGCTAAATAACAAGTTAGAAATTCAAAAAAAATATAGACAAAGCTGCGGTTTTTTACCAAAACTATAATAATAGCGATAGTTCCTTTTTTTACTATAACAAAGCAAAATTACTTTGTGATCCCAAAAAAGACCCTGATAATTATGCAAACATTCTTAACCATATGGCAGATATCCAACTTAATCATGGAGACCATATTGGAAGTGAAACTACAATAACCGATGCAATTCCTTATTTAAAGTCAATAAAGGATCAAACAAATGTTTGGAATATTTATACAACTTTAGGAACTAACTATCTTCGAACTTATAATCTTAATGATGCTTTGCTCTATTATAATAAAGCATTGGGTCTTAAAGTAGATGAATCTAGAAAATCATTAACTAAAAGTAATATTGCAACTGTTTTATTAGAACAGCAAAAATATGATGAGGCCTTACAGATTTTTTTACGTTTATCCACTCAAAAAGAACTGCAACAGAAGCCAGAATACAATGCAAAAAATATAGACAATATTGGTCTGTGTTATAACAAGATGAATGATCCGAAAGGAATTCAGTATCTGAATCATGCCTTAGAAATTAGAAAAGGGCTCAAAAATATTTCAGGAATTGGCACTAGCAATTTCCATATTGCAAAATATTATGATGAGACCAAAAATTATGTTCTAGCCAAAAAACATGCTCAGTTGAGTTATGAAAGTTATACAAAAGCCAACTCTATGGAGGACCGTCTTAACGCTTTAGCATTAATTATAAAAAACAGTAATGGGTCGGAGCTAAAGAAGAATTCTTTATTGTATGTTGCCTTGGTTGACAGTGCTTTTGAGGTTAGACAAAGAGCTAAAAATAAATTTGCAAAGATCAAATATGATTCAAAAAGTGAAAAAGAAGAGAACTTAAAACTTAGAACTCAAAAAGCGCAAAAAGAACTTCAAATAGAAAAACAAAAAAACAAAAATATAATCTCCTATCTTATTATTATTTTAAGTGTTATCATCATTTTTATTATATACTATTATTTAACATCAAAAGTTAATAAAGAAAAAATTGAAGCAACATATAGAAGTGAAACTCGAATTGCTAAAAAATTACATGATGAATTAGCTAATGACATTTATCACACGATTGCATTTACGGAAAATAAAAATCTTTCGATTGCAGAAAATAAAGATCAATTGATGCGCAATCTAGATGCAATTTACACAAGAACAAGAGACATTTCGAAAGAAAACAATCCAATTTCTACTGATCAAAATTACGTTTTACACTTAAAACAAATGATCTCTGAATTTAGTACTCCAGATATAAATCTTATGCTCAATGGCCTCAATATAGTTTCGTGGGATGCTATCGACCAAAATAAGAAAGAAGCGATTTACCGAATACTTCAGGAGTTACTTGTGAACATGAAAAAACATAGCAATGCAACATTAGTAAGTATCAGTTTTAAAAAAGTAGAGAAATATATTATTGTAAACTATAATGATAACGGAAAAGGCATTGATGCTAAAAAAATAACTTTTAAGAATGGACTACACAACATTGAAAGTCGTATTACGAAAATAAGAGGAGAAATTTCATTTGATTCTTTACCAAATAAAGGGTTCAAAGCTACATTTAAATTTCCATCTTAAAAATGCAAACAACTTTTCCATTTATACTTTTTTATAAATTAAAAATGTTCCTCCTATTTTTTGGAATTATATTTTTAATGCATGCATGCGAAACTAAAACAACTCAAAAAATACGGCAAAAGAAATATTCTGCTGAAATCGAAAAATTTGTAGCTAAAGCAGATACATTTTATGACCATAACAAAATTGACAGTTCACTACTTTATTATAACAAAGCACTGGCTCTGTCCAATCCAGATGTAGACCATGTTCAATACGTTTATATACTTTCTTCTATTGCCGACATTCTTACTATTGACAGTGATTATGCCACGAGCGAAGAATTACTAACAAGAACTCTCCCTTATTTAAGCAAAATAAAAGAACCAATATATGCCCGTAATGTATATTCATACATGGCATACAATTATTATAACACTTATGATTTTGAAAACGCACTATTATATCACAAAAAGGCACTAAAACAGCCAGCAACATCATACAAAAAGGCAGTAATTTTAAACGATATAGCCACAGTTTTCATAGCTCAAAAAAAATATAAAACAGCTGTCGAAATTCTGAAGCCATTAACGTCAGAAAAAATAATATTTAAAAAGTGGCCTCGATATAGCAATCAATTTCATGCCGATGTTCTTTTAAACCTTGGATATTGTTATTTTAAGCTAAAACAACCTAATGCAATTAAGTATTATGAGGAAAGTTTAAAAATTGGCATCAAAGTAAATAATGAGTATTCACTAGATTATACTTATCGCTTACTCTCAGAGTTTCATCAAGAAAGCAATCCCAAGCTTGCACTTATCTATGCAAAAAAATCATATGAACAAGCTTTCTTAGTAAAATCAGCTAGAAACAGAGCAAACTCTCTAGCCCAACTAATAAGAACAAGTGAAGGAAATGAGCTCAAAAAATATTCGCATGATTACATTAAAATAATTGATAGCATTACTGAAGGAAGGAGGCGTGCAAAAAATCAATTTTCAAACATGAAATATCTTTCCAAAAAAGATAAAGACGAAAATTTACAGCTAAAAACAGATAAAATTGAAAACGAACTTCAATTAGAAAGAGAAAGAAACAGAAATTTTATCTTATACGTCATTATTGCTTTCAGTCTTACAACATTACTGTTTTTATTTTATTATTTAATTTCAAAAGGGCGAAGAGAAAAAATAGATGCTGTATATACAAGTGAAGCCCAAATAGCTAGAAAACTTCACACTGAACTCTCATACGACATTTATGAAACTCTTTCTTTCGCAAAAGAAAATAATCTAGGATATGATAATAAAGAAAAGTTTCTATCTCATCTAAACAATATTTATTCAAAGACAAGAAACTTATCCAGAGAAAACAGCGAAATACTTACCGATGAAAATTTCGAAAAAGTTCTTAAAGAGATGATTTCCGGGTATTCAAGCTCTAAATTAAACATCATCACAAATGGTTTAAGTACGTTTTCTTGGTCCAAAATTGATCGTGCAAAAAAAATTACTGTTTTTCGCGTTATTCAGGAAATTTTCAATCAAGTAAAAACTCGCAATAATTTCTCTCTTGCAAGTATAACATTTAAAATGGATGAAGAAGAAATTATAATAACGTACGCTGACAATAGTAGCGAAATTCACGATCAAAATAATTTAAACGAAAGATTTGCTAATATTGAAAACCGTCTAAAATTGATAAAAGGCACTTTTAATGTTTCTTTAAACCAAAGTCAAGGTTTTAAGGTTTTAATTAAATTTCCATTATAATGATTAGAGATTTGCTTTACTTTTTTCAAAAAAAACACATTCTTTATTGTTTGCTAATCTGTTGTGCTATTTTTATTGCCTTTCTTTCTATACAATCTTCGGACACTAAAAAATCACCTTTAAGTTATACCAAACCCGATCGTTTGCCAGAAATAAAACAAACATTGGAAAAGGCACATGCTTTTTGGGACGCTGGAAAAGGCGACAGTGCTTATTTTTATTTTAATAAAACTCAATTATTATGTGAACCAAAAGAGAATTATGCCGATTATTATGTGGAATCACTAAACTATATTGCTGAAATTTTACAAAGATATGGCGATTATTATGAAGTAGAAAATACACTCGTAAAAGCCTTTCCATACTTAGACAAGACAACTAATGTAAAGTATGCCGTTAATGCTTATACATTTATGGCTTATAACTATCATTCTACTTATGACTATGAAAAAGCATTGTATTATCACAAAAAAGCATTAAAAAAGGCCTTCTCCACATTTAGAAAATCACGTATAATATCTGAAATTGCCTTTGTTTATATGGAACAAGGAAAATATCAGGAGGCTATAGATTTACTAGAACCGATAGCCTGGCTGAATATCGAGGACAAAATTACTCCTTCAAATACAGGTTATCAACGTACCGCTAAACTATATAATTTGGGGCTTTCCTACCTCTATCTCGGAGGTCACAAGCAAGAAGCCTTTGATTGCTTTAATGAAAGTCTAAAAGTAGCTCTTACTTTAAATGATGACTACGAACTAATTACCTGCTATTATGCCTTTTATAAATATTACAAAAAATACAATAATCCTGAACTCAAAAAAAACAATATTGAGAAAGCTTATTATTATGCCAAAAAATCAAATTCTAAACTCTACGAGATTAACATGTTAGGTTATTTGATCAAAGCTGAAAATGATGAAAATATTGACAATACTGAAAGTTTAAAAAAACATTTGAAAATTTATATAAGAAAAACGGATAGTCTCATGACTGCCAGAAAAAAAGCAAAAAATCAATTTGCCGATATTATTTATAATTCAAAGAAAGATAAAGAAGAAAATTTAGAACTAAAAAATCAAAAAACAGAAAATGAATTACTGCTTCAAAGGCACAAAAACAGAAGCTATATCTCTTATGTCATAATTTCTGTCAGTCTTCTATCATTAATTTTTATAGCTTTTTATATAACCAAAAAAGGAAGAAGAGAAAGAACCAGTGAAATTTTTAAGAATGAAATGCGCATTACTGAAAAATTGCAGTTTGAACTTGAAAAAGATATTGACAAAATCTTGCAGTTTACAGCAAAAAGCGATTTAGAAAAAGAAGAAAACAAAGAAAAACTCCTTTCTCATTTAAACAATATCTATTCAACAACAAGAAACATATCTAGAGAAAACAGCGAAATACTTACCGATGAAAATTTCGAAAAAGTTCTTAAAGAAATGATTTCAGGATATACCAATCCAAATTTGAACATCATAATAAATGGAGTAAATACTATTTTATGGAATAAAATGGATCGAGTAAAAAAAATTGTTCTTTTTCGTGCTATCCAGGAAACTCTCAATCAAATGAAAACACTGAACGATGCTACATTAATGAGTTTAATATTTAAAAAAGAAGAAGAAAATATTGTAATACTATACTCTGATAATGGCCATAAAATCAAGCAAAAATACGGTATTTTAGAAAAAAGACTACAAAATGTGGAAAACCGTATTGAAACAATAAAAGGAACATTTAATTTTGATGCAAATTCAGAAAGTGGTTTTAAAATAAGTTTCAAATTTCCTATATAACCCAATATATGTTTAAAAAAGTTTTAGTTGCCGAAGATTTAGATAGTATCAGCATTGCAGTTGTTCAAGTACTTGAAGAGCTTAAAGTTCCTGTAATTAACCACGTGAAATATTGCGATGAAGGTTTGCTTAAAATTAAAAAAGCACTGGCTGATAAAGAACCTTATGATTTATTGATTACAGATTTATCATTTAAATCAGATCACAGAAAAGTAAGCTTAAATAGTGGCGATGAACTTATTGATGCCATAAATAAAGTGCAACCAAATCTAAAAAAAATAGTTTTTTCTATAGAAGATAAAAGTTATAGAATTAAAACACTTTTTAACGAACTAGGTATTAATGCTTATGTATCTAAAGGAAGAAATAGTATTTCAGAACTAAGAAATGCTATTGAAAGTACATTTAATAATGAAGAAAAAATACTTTCTTCTGATTTGTCTTTTAGTTTTAACGATAAGTCCTTAATCGAAATTGAATCGTATGATATTTCCATCTTAAAACTTTTATCGCAAGGATATATTCTAGAGAGTATTTCAAAAGAGTTTAAAGATTTATCTATAACTCCTAACGGAACAAGCAGTATAGAAAAAAGAATCAATAAACTAAAAATTTATTTTAAAGCTAACAATAATGTGCATTTGATCGCAATTGCAAAAGATTTCGGATTGGTGTAATTTCTACAACTCTTTACGGTTTCCCGTAAGGATTGCACATCTGATACTGCTATATTTGTGATACTCTATCAATTAACCGATGAAACCAAAAAGTAAAGCGAGTATTATATTCTCTAAAATTAATACTACTCAAAATAAAATTATTATGAAAACAATGTTACTCTGCCTTTTTTTATCTCTAAGTTTTGCTGTTATTTCTGAAAGAACAGGCTGGCTTGAAATTGATTGGAAAATAATATTTATTCCAGCATTATTAGTATTGCAAATTATAATTATTGGGACTGCGTTAAAAAATAGATATAAAAAACATTAATTAATTTTAAGAAGGGCTTAATTATTGCTGGAAGGGAAGATTCATATCTTAGCTTCATTAATTGTACATGAAAAAAACGCTCAGTCTAGTCTTATTATTATTTACATTTTTATCTTTTGCGCAAACCAAAGTAGTATCATGGAATATTGAAAACTTTGGAAAATCCAAAACAGACACCCATCTAAATTACGTTGCAAAAACAGTTTCCAATTACGATATAATTGCAATTCAAGAAGTTGTTGCAGGAAATGGAGGCGCACAAACTGTTGCAAAGCTTGCAGAATTACTTAATCAAAAAGGAAATAAGTGGGACTACACAATAAGCGATCCAACTTCTAGCAGCAGTTACAAAACCGAGCGTTATGCATTTATTTGGAAAACCCGCAAAGTCAAATTAAAAAACAAACCTTGGCTAGAGAGGAAATTTAGTGTAGAAATTGATCGTGAGCCCTATTTTGCCACATTTGAGATCGACAGAAAAACTGTTACTCTTGTCAATTTTCACGCGATAACACAAAAGAAGCAACCTGAAACTGAAATCAAATATTTCAAGTTTTTACCAAACGAACACCCCTCTTTAAATCTCGTTTTTTTAGGCGACTTTAACTGTCCCGAAAAACACTCTGTTTTTAATCCTTTAAAAAAAATGGGGTATAACTCTATATTCAAAAACCAAAAAACGACTCTTAAACATAAATGCAAAAACAATATTTGTCTTGCCTCTGAGTTTGACAATATTTTTTATAAAACATCAAACCTAAAAATCATCAATTCTGGCATTGTTAAATTTTACGAAGATTTTGATTCTTTACAAAGCGCCAGAAAAATATCTGACCATATTCCGATTTGGTTTGAGTTTTCTTTAAACTAATTTACGTTTTAAGTTTCTTTTTTCTAGCGGCAGGAAACAAAACATTATTCAAAATCAATCTATAACCTGGCGAATTAGGATGTAAATCTAAAACCGTTGGCGGATCTCCAACCTGATGCTGAAAATCTTCTGGATCATGTCCGCCAAAAAAAGTAAACATTCCTTTGCCTTTTTCTCCATGAATATATCTAGACTCACCGTTTAGTTCGCACGTACCCATAATCAAAATATTTGATTTGATCAATGAGGTATCAAATGAAGTTGTTTGTCCCATAAAACCTTTCACTAATTGTGTATGGTTCTGACACAACATACTCGGAATTGGATCCCATTTTGCTGAAAATTCCATTAATGTAAAATAATCTTTCTCCATTACAATACGCCTTTTCGTCGTCATATCGATATCTGAAAACTCGTAAACTTCTGGTCTTCTTTCTAAAGTGAAATTTTTGAAAGCAAAAGAATTGTTATAATTTAATTTTGACTGGTAATTAGATTCACTCGGATCTCCGTCAAACATGGTTTCGCAAATATCGACACCATCGGCAGCAAGTGCAATATCAAAACTATCTGTTGCAGAGCACATGGCAAACATAAAACCTCCGCCAATTACAAAATCTCTAATTTTTTTGGCAACCGCTCCTTTTTCTTGAGATACTTTTCCATATCCTAATTTGGCCGCCAGAGCTTCTGCATCCTTTTTTTGATCAATATACCAAGGTGTATTTTTATACGCTGCATAAAATTTTCCATACTGTCCTGTAAAATCTTCGTGATGCAAATGAAGCCAATCGTACATTAATAGCTGATCACTTAAAACTTCTTCATCATAAATTGGAGTAAAAGGAATTTCGGCATACGTTAAAACCAAAGTCACAGCATCATCCCATGGCTGTTTTCCTTTTGGAGTATAAACGGCAATTTTTGGCGCTTTTTCCAAAATAACTGATTCCATATTCTGGGAAGGACTCGAAATTTCATTTAAAATAGATGTTTGTTCGCTATCTGAGATAACTTCAAAACTAACTCCTCTTATCTTACACTCTTTTCTAATTTCATCAGCATCAGGAAGTAAAAAAGAACCTCCACGATAATTTAAAAGCCAACTTGCTTTATAATCTCTACTTAAACACCAATAGGTAATTCCGTAAGCTTTTAAATGATTTTGCTGTGTTGTTTCGTCCATCGGAAGTAAGATAAACGAAGCTCTAGCATTAAATCCTGCTAGTAGTATAAAAAGGTAGAGTAAACTCTTATTCATCAGAAAATTATTTTAGTAAAGATATAAAAGGCCGCAAGAAAAAAAGAACGCTTACAACCTTTTCTGACACAATAGAATGTTAAATAAGAAAGCTCGAAAAAAAGATGACTTTCAACGATAAAAAAACAGGTAAAAATACCTGTACTTTGATAGAATTTTCTCTATAAATTTGTTGTCCCAAGTTCACAGAACTAATCGCTGTAAAAAATTAACCACTATGAAGTTTAATGAAAGTAACAACCAACAAAAGGGTTTAAATATGATTCAGAAAATAGGTTTATGTGTTCTTGTGATAACAATCATATTGTATTATGTATTGTCAATTCAATTTTTGACAGCATAATTTAAATCGTTAAAACTGCTAATTCATTTTGAATAGCATAAACAACCAAACCAGCTATATTTCTTGATTCTGTTTTAAGCAATAAGTTGTTTCTATGTCCTTCTATAGTTCTTGGGCTCAAAAAAAGATGTTCTGCAATCTCCGCAGTAGTTTTCTGCTGGCAAATTAATTGCAAAATTTCAATTTCACGAGGCGAAAGAAAATTAGTCTCTAACCCCCCTCTTGAATTTTTAGGAGATACTATTGTTTCTTGAATTGTTTTTAAAACATTCTCATTATAATAAAACCCTTTTTTTGCTACTTCGCTAATTGTATGAATTAGATCTTTTGGAGTCGTATTTTTAATTAAGTACGCCACAGCGCCAACTTGAATCATATTTGCGATAAAAGATTTTGTATCATAACTGGTCAATGCAATAATCTTAATATCAGGAAAGAGTTTTTTAATAATTTTAGTGGCCTCGACTCCGTTTAAAACTGGCATCTTTAAGTCCATTATTATTATATCGGGTTTGATTTCTCTCTCGCTTAGTTGAGAAATAAGCTCTTCTCCGTTTGAGGCTTCAAAAATAACGTCTATATTTTCTTCCCTCTGTAGTAAAAAAGAAATTCCTTTTCGAAACAAAATTTCATCATCAACTAGAGCAATTTTAATAACAGAATTCATCTTATTTGATTTTGGTCGTTTATTTGGTTTATCGAAATTACAAAATATGATTTAGAAAAAATCTAAATACCTTGTTTTATTGACCAAAAACCTTAATAAAATAGTTAAATTATGCTTAGAAGGTAAAACTCACATTAATTCCGTTATTAATTTTAGAACTAATTTCTATTGTCCCTTCCAAAAATGATATTCGGCTGTCAATATTTTTCATTCCCAGACCTTTTTGATTTTCAGCATTTGAACTATCAAAACCAACACCGTTATCTTCATAATAACAAGTGTTAATTCCATCTTTATCTGTAAAAGAAATCCATACTTCTGATGCTTTTCCATGACGGATTGAATTATTCATGAGTTCTTGCAGAATTCTAAAAACATGCAAATGCCTGTCTATTTCTTTCTCGTCAAAATCAATTTCGTTTTTATAATGTGTTTTTACCGATTTGCTGCTTTCAAACTCTTCACATAACTCCTCTATGCCGGCATTCAATCCAAATTTTTCAAAAACTGGCGGCAATAAATTGTGCGCAATTTTTCTAGAATTATCCAATGCCTTTGTTGTCAAAGCAATTATATTTTCTGTAATTTCTGCAGTTTCAGCTTCAGTTAAGTTTGGCGCTGTAAGCAAATGGCTGTTTAAGGAAACAATATTTAATTTTGAACTAATATCATCATGCAAATCTTGCGCAATTCTTTTACGCTCTTCTTCCTGTGTTACAATAATGGCATGTAATTGTTCTTTTTGATATTGAAGTATTAAATCTATTTTCTCTAATTCTTTTTGAATGATTTTTTTTCTAGAAAAATAAAAAAATACGATTAATACAACTGCTAGAATCATTAGAAACATAGAGATATACAAAATAATTGCAACAATCTCTTTTTCTGGCAACGCATGTACACCCATCTTTATATAACAACATTAATTAGCAACATCTTTTGATAAATTCTTTTTCCAATCATACAAAATAAAACCATAATACATAACTAGCAAAATAGAATTTAACTGCCAACTCAAAAACTTAAACTCTTTGCTTAGGTTGTGGGTTAAATTACCAATTAAAAACAACACTGTGCTAGTCAACAGATAGAACACTACAGCAATACTAATATAATAGTATTCTTTGCTTTCTGTAAGCATGTTATAAAAATGAATTAAGGCAAAAATTACAACTAGTAGAGAAGTCAGAGTTATTTCGAACAAATTGAAACGTAAAAATTGATTCCAATCTATTATAAATTGAACCGCGAGTATTAATAATGCTGCGACAATACTAATCAGTACGAATTTCTTTTGACTTTTTAATTTAAAAATAGAATTATAAAATAACCCTAATAAAATCATTTGTCCAATAATAAAAATATTCACTAGAAATAAATTATTCATTCTAAAATGATACATCACTTCCATTGAAAACTGCATTATAAAAGAAAACGCGAGGTAACTGACAAAAAAAACATTAGCTTTTTTCTTTCGAAAAAAGCTATATGTATATAAAATTAGGTCTATAGATAAAACGAAATAGCCTAAGTATATAAAAAAATCAAACATTTTTATGGGTTTAATGGACTCTCAGGATCACCGTAAGGAGGAACTGGACGAGCACCATCATAAACAACATCTCCACCAGTTAATAATCCATCATTTCTGAAAACATCAACATAAATTTTCTTTTCAGGATCCCATTTTGCTCCAACAAATATTAGAGTTTGTTCTCCCTCATTATTGATTCCATTGTAAGCACGCACAGCTTGAATATCCTGATCCAATACCATTCTTAGTGTTTCAACCGGTATCAAAAATCCGTCAACTTTTTTTCTTTTACCTTCTTCAATCCCAGTATCTTTACGATACTTATCTGCCCATTTAATTCCCTCAGACAAAGAAATCTCAATATTTTCTAAACTTAATTCTTCATTCATAATTTAAAATTTGTTATTGGTTAATAATTAAAAAAAAACTTTAATAGTTTATAATTGGTTTAGCTAAACTACTGATTTTTATTAGAAAATTAACATTCAAACATAAAAAAAGCCTTAAAAATTAAGGCTTTTTGATTTTTTAGAATGGAACATCGCTATCATCATCGTCATCATTTAAATTACTTCCGAAGGCTTCATTAGCAGATGGTAAATTTTTTGTTAGGAAAGGGTTATCATCATGGTTCATTTTAGATGGCAAATCATCGTAACCTCCAGTAAATTCTTCAAGGTTATCAAACTTACCCAAATGTCCTAAGAATTTCAGACGAATATTCTCCAAACCACCATTACGGTGCTTGGCTATAATAAACTCTGCCTGACCCTGTGTAGAAGAAGCTTCATCATCATCCCACTCTTCAATTTTATAATATTCAGGACGATAGATAAACGATACGATATCGGCATCCTGCTCAATAGCTCCAGATTCACGAAGATCCGAAAGAAGTGGTCGTTTACTAGATCCACGGGTTTCAACGGCACGCGATAACTGAGAAAGTGCAATTACCGGAACGTTTAGCTCTTTTGCCAATGCCTTTAAGTTTCGGGAAATTGTCGAGATCTCCTGCTCACGGTTTCCTCCTCCTTTTCCGCTTCCTCCTGCAGTCATTAACTGCAAGTAGTCAATAATAATCAATTTGATTCCGTGCTGAGAAGCCAAACGACGGCATTTTGCACGTAAATCGAATATCGAAAGCGAAGGCGTATCATCAATAAATAATGGTGCTTTTTCTAAGTTTTTTACTTTCGTACTTAATTGCTCCCATTCGTGTTTTTCTAGCTTACCAGTCCTTAATTTTTCTGAAGACAATCCTGTTTCAGAAGAAATAAGCCTCGTAATCAACTGAACCGATGCCATCTCCAGAGAGAAAATCGCAACGGCATGCCCAAACTGAATACTTACGTTTCTCGCCATCGAAAGGACGAAAGCCGTTTTACCCATACCAGGACGAGCCGCAATAATGATCAAATCCGAAGGCTGCCATCCAGAAGTAACTTCATCTAGTTTCTCAAATCCAGTTGCAACACCACTCAATCCTTCTTTACCAGCAATTTCTTCAATACGTTTCTTTGCTTGAAGAACCAAACTTTGAGCTGTTTCAGAACTACGTTTGATGTTTCCTTGCGTTACTTCATACAATTTAGATTCTGCTTTGTCCAGCAAATCGAATACGTCTGTTGTCTCGTCATACGATTCTTCGATAATTTCAGATGAAATTCGAATCAAACTTCTTTGAATAAATTTTTGAAGAATAATACGTGAGTGGAATTCGATGTGGGCAGAAGAAGCAATTTTTTGCGTAAGCTGAATTAAATAAAAATCTCCTCCAGCCAAATCTAGCTTTCCGTTTTTCTTTAACTGTGTAGAAACCGTCAGCAAATCGATTGGCTGAGTTTCTGTAAAAAGCTGCAAAATTGCTTCAAAAATATGTTTGTGTGCGTCTTTATAAAAAGCATCTGGCTGTAAAATATCAATTACATCATCTACCCCTTTCTTATCAATCATCATCGCACCAAGCACAGCCTCTTCCAAGTCAATTACTTGCGGAGGAAGCTTACCTTTTTCTAGATTGATGATTGTGGTTTTATCGACCTTGACAGGGTTTACATTTTTGAAATTTTCCATATAGCGAAAGTAGCAAAATTTAAAAAAAATCTGCTATCTAGTTATAACTAATTAATTGTTTATAAATAATACCGACCTGTTCATAACCAAAAAAAAATCCGAAACCGCAGGGCTTCGGATTTTTAATTCTATTTTATGAATTTACTCTTTAAACTCGCCCATATTGCTGTATTTGTCCATTCTTTGGGCAATTAAATCGGCTGTTGATAAGTCTTTCAATTCGTTATATCCTTTTGTAATATATTCCGCTACTGTTTTAAAAGTAGTTTCTCTGTCATAATGTGCTCCTCCTAGTGGTTCTGGAATTACATCATCAACAAGTTTTTGTTTTTTCATATCAGAAGAAGTCAGCTTTAAAGCTTCCGCTGCACGCTCTTTATACTCCCAGCTTTTCCATAAAATAGAAGAGCAAGATTCTGGAGAAATTACAGAGTACCAAGTGTTTTCTAACATATAAACACGGTCTCCAACACCAATTCCTAAAGCTCCACCAGAAGCACCTTCACCTACAATAATAGTAATGATTGGCACTTGCAAACGAACCATTTCGAAGATATTTCTAGCAATAGCCTCTCCTTGTCCTCTTTCCTCAGCTTCAAGTCCTGGATATGCACCCGGAGTATCTACTAAAGTAAGAACTGGAATCCCGAATTTTTCTGCCATCTTCATCAAACGCAAAGCTTTACGGTATCCTTCTGGATTAGCCATACCAAAATTACGGTATTGACGTGTTTTTGTATTAAAACCTTTTTGTTGACCGATAATCATAAACGATTGTCCGTTTATTTTACCAAGACCACCAACCATTGCTTTGTCATCTTTAAAACCTCTGTCTCCATGAAGTTCTAAGAAAGTCTCTCCACAGATTGCTCTAATGTAATCTAAAGTATATGGTCTATTTGGATGTCTTGACAATTGCACTCTCTGCCAAGCCGTAAGGTTTTTATATATTTCTTTTTTAGTCTCTACTAATTTTTTGTTGATTTCCTTGCACGTTGGCGTTACGTCAACGTCAGATTCTTTCCCAATAATAACGCACTTTTCTAACTGTTCTTCAAGTTCTTTAATTGGAAGCTCAAAATCTAAATATTCCATGGATTTTTGAATTTTGTTTTTAAATCGAACCGCAAATATAAAAATATTATATCATTGGCGAAGTTAATTGTTATTTAAAGTATAAAAATGCAATTTAAAAATAAGTAAACTATTACAAGTTTTCTTTCTTGTTCTGATAATGCTTGAATATGCCATTTAGAATAACTGTTATGATTATTATAACAGCTCCAATATAAAATTCGACACTCATTTTTTCTTTTCCTCCCAAAATAAAATAAGCCAACACTATCCCGTAAACTGGCTCTAAATTAGTGGTTAACATCACGGTATAAGGTGTCAATCGCTGCATTACTTTTACCGAAGCAGTAAACGCGTACGCCGTACAGATTGAAGCTAAAACCAATAATAAAACCCAGTTATTTAAAGACATTTGAAAGAAATCTGCTGTGAATTTTCCTTGAAATAAAAAATAAATTGTAATAAAGAAAACGCCCGCTCCAAACTCATAGAAAGTAATAACTGAAGGTTCATGATCTGAAATTAATTTCCCATTCATCAAAGTAAACAAAACACCTAAAATAATCGCAGCCAAAGCATAATAAACACCTTCAAGGTATTTTATTTCAACCTGAAGAATCAATCCTAAACCGGCAATTATTACAAGTCCGAAGAGAACCTCATACCAAAGCACTTTTCTTCCGTAAAATAATGGTTCTAATAAGGAGGCAAAAAAAGCTCCCAAAGAAAATATGGAAAGTGTAATTGAAACATTGGAAACATGAATTGCTTTAAAAAAGAAAATCCAATGAAGCGCAATTAGTAATCCAACAAAAATCAATTTGAAAAGTTCTTTTATCGGGACTTGAAAAGACTGTTTTTTAAATGCAATAAATCCGCCAAGAAAAACCATGGCGATCAACATTCTGTACCAAACCAGATTATCGGCATCAATGGTAATTAAAGCGCCTAAAATGGCTGTAAAACCCCAGATAAAAACAATTAAGTGAAGATTTAAATAACTTTTTAAATTATCGTTTCGCATTGCGTAATAAGTAAACTGCTAAAATTCCGAAAACAATATTCGGGAACCAAACAGCTAATAAAGGTGAGAATGTAGATTTTTCGGCAAGTGTACCAAAGATTTTATCAAAGAATACGAAAGAAAACGCGATGGCAATTCCAATAGCAAGGTTCATTCCCATTCCTCCACGGCGTTTCATAGAAGAAACTGAAACCGCAATAATGGTCAGAATAAATGCTGAAACAGGAATACTATATTTTTTGTAAAGAACAACCAAATAGGTATTAATGTTTCCCGAACCTCTTTTTCTTTCTTTTTCAATAAAATCTATCAATTTGCCCAAAGTCAATGTTTCTGCAATATAAACTACAGGCGTTAAATCGGCCAATTCAAATTTAAAAGCAACATTTCTTTCAGGAAATTTTTCAATTACATCGTTTAATTCCCCTACTGTTCTTTTAGTATAATCGTATAAAACATAAATCTTCTTTTTAGGATCCCATTTTATACGGCTTGCAGTGATTTTATAAGTCAATTTTTCTTTTTCGAAATGTTCCAAAGAAAAGTTGAAAGCCGTTTTAGTTTCTTCATTAAAACTGTTCACAAAAATAAAATCGTGATCGTTAATTTGTCTGTAAACATTGGTGTTTTCACCTCGCATGAGTTCTTTTCCATTTCCTTTCAGATAAGTATATCTGAAATTATTATAGCCTTCACTCGCTGCAGGAACAATAAAAAATCCCATTAGCAATACAAAAAGCGAAACAATTGTTGCACCTATAATATAAGGTCGCAAGAAACGTGTAAATGAAATTCCGGAACTTAAAATCGCAATAATTTCTGTATTGTTTGCCAGTTTTGAAGTAAACCAAATTACCGACAAAAACAAGAATATAGGAAACAGCGAATTAATGAAGTAAATTGTAAAATTGTAATAATAGAATGCAATATCGCCAAACGGAATCTTGTTTTCGAGCATTTTATTTACTTTTTCGGAAACGTCAATTACGATTCCGATTGGTGCAAATAAAAGCAACATCACAGAGAAAGTTCCCAGATATCTTTTTAAAATGTATTTATCTATTATTGAAAGCATATAGTTTTATTGTTTCAAGTTTTTTTAGTTTCAGGTTTCAAGTTGTAGTTCGTCCTGTAGAGAACCTGAAACTTGAAACTTAAAACTCTTAAAGACGCTGACTCATATTTTTAACCATCATTTCTTTCCATGGTCTAAAATCTCCGGCTAATATATGTTTTCTAGCTTCACGAACCAACCACATATAGAAACCAAGATTATGAATGGTAGCAATTTGCTTTCCTAAATATTCATTAGCAGCAAACAAATGGCGTAAATAGGCTTTTGTATATTCTGTATCAACAAAAGTGTGTCCCATTTCATCAATTGGAGAAAAATCAGCTTCCCACTTTTTATTTTTAATATTGATTGTTCCGTTTGCTGTAAACAACATTCCGTTTCTCGCATTACGAGTCGGCATAACGCAATCGAACATATCAATACCTAACGCAATATTTTCTAAAATATTAATTGGAGTTCCAACCCCCATTAAATAACGAGGTTTGTCTTCAGGAAGAATTTCGCAAACCACTTCGGTCATTGCATACATCTCTTCAGCTGGTTCACCAACCGAAAGTCCGCCAATTGCATTTCCTTGCTGACCTGCATTTGCAATATACTCCGCCGACTGACGACGAAGGTCTTTATAAGTACTTCCCTGTACAATAGGGAAAAACGTCTGTTCGTAACCGTATTTATAAGGTACTTTTTCTAAATGATTAATGCAACGATCCAACCAACGATGTGTCATGTGCATAGAACGCTGTGCATAACGGTAATCGCAAGGATAAGGTGTACATTCATCAAAAGCCATGATAATATCAGCACCAATTGTACGCTGAATTTCCATTACATTTTCTGGTGTAAAAAAGTGATAAGAACCGTCAATATGAGACTTAAACTTTACTCCTTCTTCCTTAATTTTTCTGTTTGAAGAAAGAGAATATACCTGATATCCTCCAGAATCAGTCAAAATATTACGATCCCAGTTCATGAATTTATGAAGACCTCCAGCTTTTTCTAAAATTTCTGTCTGCGGACGCAGATACAAATGATAGGTATTTCCAAGAATAATATCTGGATTAATCTCTTCCTTAAGCTCACGCTGATGCACTCCTTTTACAGAAGCAACAGTACCAACTGGCATAAAAATAGGAGTTTCTATAACTCCATGATCTGTAGTAATACTCCCCGCTCTTGCTTTAGACTGCGGATCTTTTTGTAATAAATCAAACTTCATAAATTCGTTTTTCAGTCGGCAAAGATAGTTTAATTTCAGGGAAATTTTATGAATTAGGTAATTTGTCAAGTAGAAAATTAGCTAATATTTTCTTAATATATGATTCTATGTTTTAGAACTTCCGTTTTCACATTTGAAATTTAATTTTATCTGGGCATTCCTAACCCCGATAACTATCGGGAGGGCACCAGCCATATCTTTGCCTCAAGAACATTCATTTTTAATCAATAAAATATAAATCTTAAAAGGATACTAATTCTATCCCTAATACAAATAACCAAGAGCATTTCAAATCAGAAACAATTGAATGTAAAAACTAGAATATCAGCCTAATAAAATATAACCGTAAGCCATTTTTATTTTGTAATTTTAGATAAATAAACAATATCAAGAACTAAAATTTTAAAATCATGATAAATTCTGAAGAAAAATTAGACCAAATCAAGGACGATCAAATTGAAAGAAATCTTGAAAACCTGGATTATCCAGCAAATGAAGACATTTACAATCAAGGCAACAAACTAGAAGACATTGATCTTGAGGAAATTTCAAGCGAGCGCATTATTAATAAGAACAATAACGAATGGAAACAAAACAGTGACAAAATCGGAAATGATTTAGACATTCCAGGCGCCGAATTAGACAATCAGCAAGAAGAAATAGGTTCTGAAGACGAAGAAAACAATTATTACAGCGAAGGTGACACAGAATAATCTCACCTAAAATCAAATAAAAAAATCTTGCAAAACGCAAGATTTTTTTATTTCTCATTTTAAAATTGTAAAAAACACACTTATAAAAAACTGAAAAGCAAAATATCCGTTATATTTTTTCTCATAATGTAAAAAAAAGAGCAAAATTTAACAATTGGAATAAAACTAAAGCAAAAAATCATTTGTCTGCCCACAAAATAACGTTTACTTTTGCTCCAGTTTAACTTTTACATATAAAATGAAGCCTAACACACAACAATTAAGCGATTTAACGATCCAAGTAAGAAGAGATATTCTTAGAATGGTACATGCTGTAAACTCTGGACACCCAGGTGGTTCATTAGGTTGTACTGAATTTTTGGTAACATTATATCAAAACATAATGGACCGCAAAGAAGGTTTTGATATGAATGGAATTGGAGAAGATTTATTTTTCCTTTCAAACGGACACATTTCTCCTGTCTTTTATAGCGTTCTAGCACGCAGTGGTTACTTTCCAGTTTCAGAATTAGCTACATTCAGATTATTAGATTCTCGCTTACAAGGGCACCCAACAACTCACGAAGGTTTACCTGGAGTTCGCATTGCGTCTGGTTCATTAGGACAAGGTTTATCTGTAGCTTTGGGAGCAGCTCAAGCTAAAAAATTAAACAAAGACAATCACATAGTATATAGTCTACACGGAGATGGTGAGTTACAAGAAGGTCAAAACTGGGAAGCTATCATGTACGCTTCTGCTAAAAAAGTAGACAATATTATTGCAACAATCGACCTTAACGGTAAACAAATTGACGGAACTACAGATGAAGTTTTGCCAATGGGAAGTATCCGCGCTAAATTTGAAGCTTTTGACTGGGATGTTTTAGAAATTAAAGAAGGAAATAACATCGATGCTATTATCGCTGGATTGACTGATGCAAAATCAAGAACAGGAAAAGGAAAACCCGTTTGTATCTTATTGCATACAGAAATGGGTAATGGTGTAGATTTTATGATGCACACACATGCTTGGCACGGTAAAGCACCAAATAATGATCAATTAGCAAGTGCTTTAGCTCAAAACGTTTCAACTTTAGCAGATTATTAAAAAGCTTTAAGCAGTAAGCATTAAGCTTTAAGCCTATTGCCTACAGCCTATTGCGTATAGCAAAAAAACAAAATGAAAAAATACGAAAATACAGGAAGTAAAGATACTCGTTCTGGTTTTGGAGCGGGAATGACTGAACTAGGTCAAAAAAACGAAAATGTTGTCGCATTATGTGCTGACTTAATTGGATCATTAAAATTTGATGATTTCAAGAAAAACCACCCAGAACGTTTTTTCCAAATCGGAATTGCTGAGGCTAACATGATCGGAATCGCTGCAGGTTTAACTATTGGAGGAAAAATTCCTTTTACTGGAACTTTTGCTAACTTCTCTACAGGAAGAGTTTACGACCAAATTCGTCAATCTGTTGCTTATTCAGATAAAAATGTAAAAATCTGTGCTTCTCACGCTGGTTTAACTTTAGGAGAAGACGGAGCAACACACCAAATCTTAGAAGATATCGGTTTAATGAAAATGTTGCCTGGAATGACTGTAATCAACACTTGCGATTACAACCAAACTAAAGCTGCAACTATTGCATTAGCAGAGCATCACGGCCCTGCTTATTTACGTTTCGGGCGTCCAGTTGTAGCAAACTTCACTCCTGCTGACGAACCTTTCGTAATTGGAAAAGCAATTTTATTAAACGAAGGAACAGATGTTACTATCATCGCAACAGGACACTTAGTTTGGGAAGCTCTTATCGCTGCTGAAAAATTAGAAGAAAAAGGAATTTCTGCTGAAGTAATCAACATCCATACTATTAAACCTCTAGATGAAGAAGCTATCCTTAAATCTGTTGCTAAAACAAGATGCGTAGTTACGGCAGAAGAGCACAACTACCTTGGAGGTCTTGGAGAAAGTGTTTCTGGAGTATTAGCTTTAAACAATCCAACTCCGCAAGAATTTGTAGCAGTAAAAGATAGTTTCGGAGAATCTGGAACTCCTGAGCAATTAATGGAAAAATACAAATTAAACAATCAAGCGATTGTTGAAGCTGTAGAAAGAGTAATCAAAAGAAAATAATTTTAAGTTTTCTTACTTTATAAAAAAAAGCCTCGAAATTTACATTTCGAGGCTTTTTATCTTTACATCAATTTATTTCTTAATACCAAGAAAGTGGAATTTCATGCCAAGCATTTACTACGTAAATCTTTAAGTTTCCTGACACCACAAAATTTTGATACCAAGCTTGCTCAGCATAAGGCGTTTTTGGAGTCCAAGTAGCTAATAAAAAAGTTTTACTTCCAGAAACCGAATTATCCATAATTAACGAAGCAGACCAAAACAGAGAATTTGCAGATATATTACTTCCATCTACTTGCATAGGAGTTGATTCTGTTTTCCAAGTACATCTCCAAGTTGAACATGAACGATATTGCATTAATGATCTTAAAAACATTTTACTTGAATAGACAGCATTATTTAAAACAACTGTCTCATTATACAAATCCAATACATGTCTATATCTCATTCCTGGCACATTAAAACTTCCTTCATCTGTAACAAATGTTTTAGTTCTATTTTCATTTGGAATAACATATCTGCTCGCTAAATCTTTAGTAGATTTTGAAACACTTAAAGCTGGCCATAAACTACTAGATTCTCTTTAATACTAATAAGTTCCTTTGGACTCTTATTAACTTCATTCTCTGATAAGAGATAAAAATCACGTTCATTAAGCCATAATACCTTATCACCAATTTTAACTTTAGATTCATCATTTAAAATTGCTTCTAACGCATCTGAATAAATAATTCTTGTTTCCTGATCAACATCTTCTTCCATACCGGTTGATTCATCAGAAACTTTTAGCAATGGATTTAATCCTTTCGAAGCAATCCAATCCTGAAGGCCCTTACCGTCTAACAAAGCAAGATCTGAGTACTCTTTAATAAAAGACTCTTCATTTTTAAATGATAATATCTTACCATCTAAGACTGAAGCTGAAATTTCTTTTGAAGAAGCAACATCTTGATTTACTTGATCTTCGCTACTACATGACAAAATAGTAAGCCCTAAAAATAATGCAATTAATTTTTTCATTTTGTAAATTTTAATATTATTCTTTCAAATTTAGAAACAAAAGAAATAAATTACTGACATGATTCCGTAAAACAAAAAGACAATTCTTACAATAAAACTAAGTAAATGATACAGAGTACATTAAAAACAACCTTTAATACATCTTTAATACTTATTACAAACGCATATAGCTCAGAATTTTACATAAAAAAACCTCGGGATTTTCATTCCGAGGTTTTTTTATAGGGATCATTAAATCTTATTTAGCGCTATGATGATCTTTATCAACATGAATTCTTAATCTTCCTGGACTAGTATAATCTGGATTTCCTGTCGCTGAGAAAGCAGGAATACCCCACGTTTCACTTTCATCAATATTTGGTGTAGCAGGATTATCAGGAATTGGATCATAAGGATAATACAAACTAATACCTGTTACAGGTGCATCTGTTGGTTTTGTAACTTCAAATCTTGTAGTATAACCATCGCCATCATCATCAAAATCATAAAAATCAGGAACTCCATCTCCATCCGTATCATCTATTAAACTCGCTGGCATATTAGGAAATCTTACTTTATCTCTATGATCATAAACATAACCATCACCATTGATGTCTTCTTTATAAGTTGGCACACCATCTCCAACAATTATATTCGTACCATTCGAAATATTGTATTCACTATCAGCTCTTTTTAACGCAAATAATTTAAAACTAAACATGATTGGCGAATAAGCTGGAATATCTGGTTGAGCATTCGCATAAAATCCTAAACCAGAAGGCAGAAACATTACCCCAGCACCATAATTGTCGTAAGTAATCGTTCCGTCAGAACCGGCAGCATTTTGTGTCCCTACATTAAACTTAGGCATAATTTCACCCCATCCTTCAATAATATTATTTGCATATATATCGAGATTAAACTCACGAGCTAAACCGTAAGAGCTATCAAACTGAGTTCCATTCAAAAGGTTACCCGTATAAGCTACCGACACACTATCAAAATTACAAGGTGCTTCTCCAGTACCCTTTCTTAATATTAGATAGTAGACTCTGTATGTAACATCACGATTGTAAACATCTCTATGTTCTAAAGAATACTCTTGTTGATCCCAGATAGAAACCTGAGTTGCTGGATCTGTAATTTTCTCAAATGTGATATCAAAATCTGCAGTTACGTTTTTAATGTAATTATTCTTTAAATATTTTTCAATCGAATCATTATCTGCTTTATACTGCTCTTTATAATCCCTCACAGGAACAACTACTACTTCATCATCATCCTTTTTATTACAAGAAACGATGGCAAGACCAGCAAGCAATAAAACAAAATAATATTTAAATTTATTCATTATTAGCATTTTTTTAGGTGCGCAAGATACAATATTGATTTATTTTTGTAAAGAATTTAACTTGGATTTTAGAAAAATTATGAGAATAGATAAATACTTGTGGTGCGTTCGTTATTACAAGACCAGAAACATGGTAACTGAAGCTTGCAAAAAGAATCAGATCACAGTAAATGGACAAATTGCAAAACCATCAAAAGAAGTTTTTCCAACAGACCGAATTACTTTTAGAAAAGATCAAATTACACAGATTATCACGGTTTTAGACATTCCGCAAAATCGTGTTGGAGCAAAGTTGGTAGATATTTATCAAAAAAACGAAACTCCACCAGAAGCTTTTGCACATTTAGAATTATTAAAACTATCCAAAGAGCATTCTAGAAGAACAGGTGCAGGACGTCCGACCAAAAAAGATCGAAGAGACATTGACGATTACGGAGACGATTTTTATGATGACGAAGAAGACCATGATGAAAATTAAATTTCAAATCCCAAATCCCAGATTCCAAATACGATAAATTTGAATTTCACAATTTCATTCTTGCTTCACAAAGTTTGGAATTTGGAATTTTAAAAATTGGAGTTTAAAATTATTTATCTTAGCAAAAAAATAGACTATGAGCAGCAATATAATCTTGACCAATCAAGAAATCGATCATAAAATAAAACGTATCGCTTACCAAATTTACGAGACTTTTGTAGACGAAGATGAAGTTGTTATTGCAGGAATTGCTTCTAACGGATTTGTTTTTGCCGAAAAAATTGCTTCGGCACTAAACAATATTTCTACCTTAAAGATTTCTATCTGTGAAGTCAAAATAAACAAACAAAATCCGCAAGAAGCGATAAAAACTTCATTAAGCCCTGAAGAATACAAAAACAAAGGATTAGTACTGGTTGATGATGTCTTAAACTCAGGAACCACATTAATCTATGCTGTTCGTCATTTCTTAGACGTTCCGCTTAAAAAATTCAAAACAGCAGTACTTGTTGACCGAAATCACAAAAAATATCCTGTAAAGGCAGATTTCAAAGGAATTTCGCTTTCAACTTCTTTATTAGAGCATGTTCAAGTTGTTTTCAATTCAGAAAACGGCGATTATGCTTTTTTAAGCTAATATTTCTAAAATATCCTGAACCGTTTCTTCGACAGATTTATCGTCTACTGAAACTTTATGTTTTGCCTGATTGTAGTAAAAACTTCTGTCGAATAAATGTTTCGCGATAAACTCTTTCATTTCCTCCTCATTCATATTAGCAATCAAAGGACGTTTGCTTTTATTATTCACCAATCTATTATATAAGGTATCAATTGATGCTTTTAAATATATAGATACAACGTCATCTCCTTTTAGCAATTCATGATTATTGGCATAACAAGGAGTGCCTCCCCCTAAACCGATAATATTATTCTCAGAAGATTGCAGCAATTCGACAAACATTTCGTGTTCTAATTTTCGAAAATACACTTCTCCGTGTTTCTCAAAAATCTCATTTATGGATAAATTTGCTCTTTCCTCGATACATTTATCCAAATCTAAGAACGGAATATTTGTAATTTTCGACAAATTTTGGGCAATTGTTGACTTTCCGCAACCCATGTAACCTAACAGTACAATTTTTTTCATATTAATAAAACCTTATAAACTAAGCAATTGGAGATTTTTCCAAAAAAAAGACAAATTTATGATAAAATAGCTTGGAAACTTCAAAAAAAACTCCTTATATTTGCACCCGCATTCAAGAAATTAAATGACTCGATAGCTCAGTCGGTAGAGCACATCACTTTTAATGATGGGGTCCTGGGTTCGAGCCCCAGTCGGGTCACAAATTTTGTGATTAACAAACTAAATTTCATTGAAAGCAATGACTCGATAGCTCAGTCGGTAGAGCACATCACTTTTAATGATGGGGTCCTGGGTTCGAGCCCCAGTCGGGTCACAAAAGGTCAAGTAATTTATTTTACTCGACCTTTTTTTCTTTTAAGGCCATGTGGAGAAACGGTAGACTCGCCATCTTGAGGGGGTGGTGCTCGCAAGGGCGTGAGGGTTCAAATCCCTCCATGGTCACTTAAAGCGGAAATCTTTATAATTAAGATTTCCGCTTTTTTAGTTTTAAAACCTCCCCTTAAAACTACTTTCAAAATCGACTATATTTACATTACTGTAAACCAAATTACAATAATCGAAATAAATATATGAAGCCGACACCTGTATTATACATCGCACTGTTTTTTATTTTACATTCTTGCCAGACGAATAATAACGAAAAGCTAAAAAAAGATATTATTGGCGAATGGATGTATATCAAAACGAATGATCAGCGAAAACCGAAGACCAAAAACCCTAATATTCCACCTCCTCCTCCATTTGACTCTCCTAAACAAGGGTATGTCTTTTTAAAAAACAATATAGCTGAGTACAAATCTGGATATTTTAAATTAACTAGAGCAAAAGAATGGGACAACAGAAAGACTTACTTTTTAGGAACCAATACTAAATATAAAATAGAAAATGATAGTTTAAAAATTTTTGATTTAGTAAGTGAAACTTGGGAGAATCAAAAAATAGAATCTATTATTGGAGATACATTAACAACAAAAGTAGCCGATAGTATTTTTGCAAAATACGCAAGAACTAAATACAAAATCAATCCAAATGAGAATTACGACCAAATTATAGTTTCATCTTCGGGTTGCTATGGTTCTTGCCCTATTTCAAATATCAGCATTGAAAACAATGGCAATGTCTTATACTATGGTCAAGATTACAACACTCAAAATGGCTTTTTCACATCTAAAATTAATAACGATCAATATTTAAAGATCCAAACTAGATTTAAGAAAGCCGACATAATGAACCTTAAAGACCAATATGTCGCAAACTGGACAGATGATCAAACGATCACTATAACATTCATTAAAAAGAGCAAAATTGTAAAATCGATTAGTGATTATGGAAGACAATCTCCTGAAGCTTTAATTTGGGCATCTATTCCTGTTCGATTTTTATACCAACAAATAAAACTGTCTCCTCTAAAAACAGAAGAACTTTTATTTCCAATATGGCGAATCAGTTTCAAAAAAGGAAATCAAATTTGTGATTTGACTAAATCCGAAAGCTATTATCTATTTACAGAAATTTTCAAAGGCAAGGAAACAACTTCTAAATTTGAAAACAAATACTATATTGAATTTTGGAATGATCAAGATAAAAAAGAAATAGTTTATACTGACGGCAGGTATTTCAAATTTAAAAACAAAACTATTGACATTGGCTATAACTTCTTAACTGTAAACAATTCGACCATAAAATTTAGATTAAAAGACAAATACGATTAAAAACAATCTTAATTTTTATTTCACTATAAAACAACACCTTACTTATTTTTATAAACTTTATTTAAAAATTCATTCAAAAAAGGCTTGTCAAGCTAAAATAAGTCCTTATATTTGCACCCTCATTGAAGAAATGAATGACTCGATAGCTCAGTCGGTAGAGCACATCACTTTTAATGATGGGGTCCTGGGTTCGAGCCCCAGTCGGGTCACAAAAGGTCAAGTAATTATTTTACTTGGCCTTTTTTTTGTTTTATAGGATATTCAATTACAAATCATCCGGCAATAATTTGTTTTCATACAACAACTCCAACTGACTTTCCCGCATATCAACTCCCATAATAAAACCGAGCTTGTTCTTATAAGCTATATCCAACAATTCTAAGAAAGATTTTGCCAGTTCATTATCATCAAAGTGCAAATTTTCTTTATCGAGAAACAGAAGCTCAACATCTTCATGCGTTATCCAATTTGTAATCCCCGTCATGCCATGAGCAAAAAATTCACTCCAATAATCCAGCTCCCTCATAACGTTGCATGAAATCGTTTTGTTAGCAATGGTAAAATTCCGCGAAACCCCACCTTTACCCAAACCTAAATTTGGATTGAAGTCAGCACAAGTCTTAAACAAATAGTATTGCATGAATTCACAAAATTCATAATGCCCGTCTAATTGGCCCAAATAATGTCTTTTACTTTTATAATCTGTAATTTTATCAAACTCATAATGAATTTTAAAAGTTTGATCCATTGACTTCGAAATTGAAATGACTCTTTGATTATTCTTTTCGATCAAACTATTGATCTTTTCTTCAGAAAAATGAGAAATCCCACCATAACTATAATACCTTAAAAACTCCCTACTAGCTTCAGTCAAATCTCCGACTTCTCCTCTGAGCTGCGGAACTACTTCTCTGTAAAATTTCTTATCGTCAAACAAATGCAAACTACACCAATACCCCATATCAATTCATTTTCTAACGAATGTATAAATAATTTAATCCTCTACTTGTTTTCTATTCAAATTTTAAAGCAAAAGAAACAAAAGCAGCCCCATGTGACTCATACAGAATCCTTTTTCTTTCAAATCAAATATTCAGTTCATTATTTTAAAAAGAAAGCTTTCCAGAAAACAAAACTTTCTTAAATTCGTTGACGAATAATAAAATCACTAATCCCAAATTAGTATTATGAAAAACCTACTATTAGCATCATTAATGATGATGACATGCTCTATCTGGGCACAATCTGCAACTGGCTATTTTGACAAAGCCATGAAAAAAGCTGAAGCTGGCAACACCAAAGGCGCAATTGCCGATTACACCAAAGCCATCAGTATGAATTCTAAATTTGTCGAAGCTTATCAGAATCGTGGCGTTGCAAAATTCAAACTAAACGATTTAAAAGGGGCTCAAGCAGACTTTAGCAAAACAATCGAGTTGGACAGCATGAATGCGGATGCTTTTACAGGTAGAGCAAATGTTAATTACAAACTGCAAAACTATCAGGGAACAATTGACGACTGTACGGCTTCTCTAGGTTTAAATCCGAAAGATTATATTGCCTATAATTTAAGAGGATTAGCTTATAACAAAATCGGCGACAAGAAAAATTCTTGCAAAGATTTCACAAAAGCAATTGAACTTGGAAGCCAGAGCGCTATAAAAAACAAAGCTACTTTTTGCAAGTAACAAGACTTAAAAAACTCAAAACGGTCTGCATATTAAAACATGCAGACCGTTCTTTTTTGTTAAAGTAATATATTTCTTAAAAATTATATACCTGATTTTAGGTAAAAAATATATTTTAAATACGTAAACCTCTAATCCTCTATCTTTTTAATGTAGTTTTAAGGCCGAATCTAAGATTTTATTTTACATTTGTTGACTTAATCGCAAAAAATGATAAACAATATAAAAACTGTTTTCAGCATTAAAGATCTTGAGAACTTATCTGGAATAAAAGCGCATACTATACGCATCTGGGAAAAGAGATACAACATTCTTGAACCTATGCGAACCGACACAAATATTAGATTTTACAATCTTCAGAATCTGCAGAAACTTTTAAATATAACGTTGCTGCACGAATACGGCTATAAGATTTCTAAAATTGCAACATATCCTGAAGAAAAGATACCACAACTGGTACGCGAAATAATTTCAAAGAAAAATTCTCAAAACTATGCCATTACTTCTTTTAAAATGGCGATGATGAACTTTGACCAAGAATTATTCTTCAACACATTTGATTGGCTTATTACTGAAAAAACGTTTAAAGAAGTTTTTAAAGAACATTTTTTGCCTCTTTTAAAAGAGTTGGGATTATTATGGCAGTCTGAAACAATCACTCCTGCAAATGAACATTTCATGAGTCATTTAATAAAGCAGAAAATATTGATTTATACAGAAAGTCTTCAAATTAGAAAACCAATCAAAACTGACCGAATTTTTGTTTTATCACTTCCGTTAAACGAAATTCACCAAATCGGTTTATTGTATCTGCAATATGAAATCCTTGATAAAGGCTACAAAACCATTTATTTAGGAGAAAGCATGCCAATTGAGAACTTACAAGATCTGACCAAACATTTTGAGAACATTACATTTATTTCTTTTATGACCGTTCAACCGGACCGAAGCGTAATTAATCAATATGTAAAATCTATGGGACAGAAATTATTGCAGAAAAACAATGAAATCTGGCTTATGGGCAAAATGGTTGAATACATAGACGAGAAAGTCTTAACGGACAGAATTCGAGTTTTTGATTCGATGGAAGAAACTATTAACATGCTTTAATTTATTTTTGTTTAAGTTTTTCTTATATTTGTTAAACAAATGAGAAAAACTATCCAAATAATAGGCTCAGGCTTCTCTTCTTTGGCAGCCGCATGTTACCTTGCAAAACAAGGAAATAGAGTTACCGTTTACGAAAAAAACAGTACAATTGGCGGGCGGGCTAGACAGTTTAAAGCAGATGGTTTCACCTTTGACATGGGACCAAGCTGGTATTGGATGCCAGATGTTTTTGAACGCTTTTTTCAAGATTTCAACAAAAAAACTTCCGATTATTACGAACTGATAAAACTAAATCCAGCCTATCGGGTTTATTTTGGAATGGATGATTTCATCAGTATTTATGATAATTTGGAAGAAATTAAATATACTTTCGAAACCATTGAAAAAGGAAGCGGTGAAAAACTGCAAAACTTTATTGACCAAGCCAAAAGCAATTACGACATTGCCATTAAAGATTTGGTTTATCGTCCCGGAGTTTCTCCGGTAGAATTAATCACCAAGGAAACTGCATTAAAACTCAATCAGTTTTTTAAAAATGTAAGCACTGATATTCGGAAAAATTTCAAGAATGAAAGATTAATTCAAATTCTAGAATTTCCAGTTTTATTTCTTGGAGCAAAACCAACTAAAACGCCTTCGTTTTACAATTTTATGAATTACGCCGATTTCGGTTTAGGAACTTGGCATCCTAAAACCGGAATGTTCGATGTTATTCGAGGAATCGAAAAACTCGCTCTAGAACTTGGCGTTACCATTAAAACTAATTCTCCAATTGACAAAATAATCGTTGAGAATAAAACTGCAACAGGAATCGCAATTAATGGCGAAATCCTAAAAGCTGACATTGTTTTAAGCGGTGCCGACTACCATCATTCTGAAACTTTATTAGAAAAAGAACACCGAATGTATTCTGAAAAATATTGGAAAAGCAGAGTTTTCGCTCCGTCTTCTCTCCTGTTTTTTGTTGGTTTCAATAAAAAAATAGAAAACATATCGCATCACGCTTTATTTTTTGATGTCGATTTCAACCAGCATGCAGCCGATATTTATGATAATCCAAAATGGCCGACTACCCCACTTTTCTATGCCAATTTTCCATCCAAAACAGATGCGACAGCTGCCCCTGACGGAATGGAATCTGGGTTTTTCTTAATTCCGCTTGCGCCTGGAATTGAAGACAACGAAAAATTACGAGAAGAATATTTTGAGAAAATCATTTCTCGTTTTGAAAATCTTACCCAACAAAAAATTAAAAATAACATTATCTTTAAGAGATCATTCTGCAAAAATGACTTTGTATCAGATTATAACGCTTACAAAGGAAACGCTTACGGAATGGCCAATACTTTATTGCAAACGGCTTTTTTAAGACCAAAATTAAAAAGCAAAAAAGTCAAGAATCTATATTTTACAGGACAATTAACTGTTCCTGGCCCAGGTGTTCCGCCTGCTTTAATTTCAGGAAAACTCGTAGCTGAATTAATTCAAAAATCTTTTAGATCTTAAAAAATGAAATCAATATTCGACGCCGTTTCTTTCAAATGCAGCAAACTGGTTACCAAAAACTACAGCACTTCATTTTCGCTAGCCGTAAAAATGCTCTCACCAAGCATTCGCGATGCCATTTACAGCATTTACGGATTTGTTCGTTTTGCTGACGAAATCGTAGATTCATTTCATGATTATGAAAAAGAATATCTTATTGAAGATTTCGAAAAAGAATATTACAAAGCAATGGAATTAGGCATCAGTTTAAACCCGATTTTGAATTCTTTTCAGCAAACTGTCAAAGAATATAATATTACCGACGATTTGGTTCAGGCTTTTCTAAAAAGCATGAAAATGGATCTTATAAAATCCAATTATCAAACTCAAACTGAATACATAGATTATATTTACGGTTCTGCCGATGTTGTGGGCTTAATGTGTTTAAAAGTTTTTGTTTCTGGAAAAGAACATAAATACGAGCAATTGAAAAATGAAGCCATGCGTTTGGGATCAGCTTTTCAGAAAGTAAATTTTCTGAGAGATTTAAAAGACGATAACACGATCTTGAACAGAGCGTATTTTCCAGGCGTAAATCTGAACAATTTCAACGAAGATTCAAAAAACCAAATTATCAAAGAAATCGAAGAAGATTTTAGAATTGCTTATCAAGGAATTGTAAAACTGCCAATTGAAGCCAAATTTGGAGTTTACACCGCTTATGTTTACTATAAAAAACTGCTTCAAAAACTAAAAAACACACCGTATTACGAAATTGGAAATTCAAGAATTCGGGTTTCCAATTATACAAAAGCGGGACTTTTGGCGCAGTCTTTTGTGACTTATAAATTGAAGTTGGTTTAATTTCGTTCAGCTTTGTACTTACAATTAAACCAACAGTATGTCATTTCGACGAAGGAGAAATCTTCGCAAGTAGCTCCGCAATCTAAAGTGACAATCTTTGTCGAGTTTCTCGCGAAGATTTCTCCTTCGTCGAAATGACAAAAATGAGAGAACCATTAATAAAAAATCCATTTGAGTCAATCTTTTCTAATCTAAAGCTAAACTCAAAACTAATAAAACAATAATTTTAAAACATTAACAAAATGATTTCTTTTTTAATCTTTTTAGGCGTTTTTCTATTTATGGAATGTGTGACCTGGCTTACGCACAAATATGTCATGCATGGTTTTATGTGGTATTTTCACGCTGATCATCATCAGCCGAAATATGAAAACACCTTTGAGCGCAACGATATTTTCTTTGTCATTTTTGCCACTCCGAGCATTATTTTATTCTACTTTGGCGTCGAAGGCGGATTCAATTACTTGTTTTTCATTGCTTGCGGCATAACCCTTTATGGCGCTTGTTATTTTTTAATTCACGATGTCTTGATTCATCAGCGATTTAAATGGTTTAAAAACACCAAAAACAAATACCTCATCGGACTTAGAAAAGCTCATAAAATACACCACAAACACCTCAACAAAGAAAAAGGAGAATGTTTCGGAATGTTGTTTGTTCCATTCAAATATTATAAAATGTAGCATTAGTTAGCATTTTAAAGAACGATTTGATTATGAAGTTATACAAAATAGTAACCGTACAGCATATCAATGCAAGTGTTGAAGATTGCTGGGATTTTTTCTCAAGTCCTAGAAATCTTCAAACCATCACGCTTAACAATATGAGCTTTAAAATTCAAGATTATGATGAAAAACGCATGTATCAGGGACAACTCATAACTTATACTTTAAAACCGCTTTTCGGAATCAAAACATCGTGGGTTACCGAAATCACGGCTTGCCAAGAAAACGAATATTTTGTAGACATTCAACAATCTGGTCCTTATAAACTTTGGCATCATAAACATTTCTTTGAACCAACGCCAGATGGAGGAACCAAAATGACAGATATTGTTCATTATGCATTACCATTAGGAATTCTAGGTCGAATTATGAACCGCTTAGTCGTAAAAAACAAACTGAAAAGTATTTTCGATTATAGATTTAATAAAATCGAAGAGTTGTTTAATTCTAAAAAAGCCTAAAAATTTTAAACACATAGAATCATAGAATTTAGATTGACAAAAAAAGGCGTTTCACTTGCATAAATACACATAGCTATGTGTTAGAAACTAGTTTCTTTCTAAACTCTTTTTAAAAGAAAAATAAAATCTATGTTTCTATGTGTTGAGAAAAACAGCCCCGAGAATAAAAAATCATTCGAAATCCATTAATCTGTGGCAAAAAATAAAAACAATGACAAAACAAAAAGTTACTTTATTCTGGTTTAGACGTGATTTACGTTTAGAAGACAACACGGGATTATTTCATGCTTTGCAATCTGACTTTCCTGTTGTTCCATTATTCATTTTTGACGATGACATTCTAGAACATCTTCCTAAAAACGATGCCAGAGTAACTTTCATTTATGATTCATTAGAAAAAATAAATTCAGAATTAAACAAACTAGATTCTTCCATTTTAATTAAAAAAGGAAAAACTATTGACGTTTGGAAATCACTTATTAATGAATTTGATATTCAAAGCATTTTCTTCAATAAAGATTACGAACCGTTTGCTATCAAACGTGATACTGTAATTTCATCTTTATTACAAGAAAACGACATTAAATCTTTCTCTTTTAAAGATCACGTCATCTTCGAAGAAAAAGAAATCACAAAAGCTGACGGACTTCCGTACACGGTTTACACTCCTTATAAAAATAAATGGCTCGAAAAATATCATTTTTTAGGATCAGCTCCAGAATATGATTCTACTTCATATCAATCTAATTTTGCTAAAAAGAAATTCAAGTTTCCAGATTTAGCTGAAATAGGTTTTGACAGAAGCTCTATAAAAGTTCTTCCTCACAACTTAACACAAATTGCCAGTTATAAAGAAACAAGAGATTTTCCAGCCTTAGACAGCACTTCTTATCTTTCTCCACATTTACGTTTTGGAACAGTTAGCATTCGAAAATTAGTAAACTGGGCAAATAGAAAAAATCAGACGTTTTTGAGCGAATTAATCTGGAGAGAATTCTTTATTCAAATTTTGTTCAATTTCCCGAATTGTGTCAATCACAATTTCAAATCCAATTATGACGGAATCCAATGGCGAAATAACGAAGAAGAATTTAGACGCTGGTGTTCTGGAACAACTGGATATCCAATGGTTGATGCAGGAATGCGTCAGCTTAACGAAACAGGTTATATGCACAATCGCGTGCGTATGGTTGTGGCAAGTTTTCTTTGCAAACATTTGCTTATCAACTGGCAATGGGGCGAAGCTTATTTTGCCGAAAAACTTTTAGATTTTGAATTGGCTTCAAACGTAGGTAATTGGCAATGGGCAGCAGGAACAGGTTGCGACGCCGCGCCATACTTCAGAGTTTTTAATCCTGAAATTCAACAAAAGAAATTTGACCCAAAGGGAGAATACATCCGTAAATGGATTCCTGAATTTGATTTTGGCTATAATGAACCAATGGTGGATCATGCTTTTGCCCGAGATCGTGCGATTGCGACTTACAAGGCTGGGATTTTGAAGTAGTTTTTTTTTATTTCAGGTTTCAAGTTTCAGGTTCATACTGGATGCTTAATTTTGTTTCACGCAGATTTTGCAGATTAAGCAGATTTATACTCATTTTTGTCATCCTGAGGAACGAAGGATCACACTAGAAACTCTGCAATCAGAATCGATAATCTTTGTGGACCTACGAGTGTGATCCCTCGTTCCTCGGGATGACAAACTAAATAAAAAACTTTGTCAAAGTTTTAAACTTTGACAAAGTTCTATAGATAAAGTTCAGCCAACTTGAAACCTGAAACCTGAAACAAAAAAACTTAATACTTCAAATAGTCATTCACCACAATTTTAGCTTTCAAATCAAACATTAAATTATACAAACCAAAGAAAGTACGATTCATGTAAATAAAGTGCTTAGAACCGCGATTTCCGTTCATTTTTTTCAAGTTTGTGTCTTCTGAGAAACGCTTTCCTAATTCGGCAATTGCGTTGAAGAATTTTTCATCGGCAAAATCGAAAGTTTCGTTTTGGAAAGGTTTTGTAAAAAGAGACAGCAAATCATGAAACATTTCGGTAAAATATTCAATTTCTGCAGGCGTATCATCTGGGCGAAGAATTTCCAATTCGAATAATTTCTGGTTGAAAAGCTTCTCATCTGTAATAACATTTTTATTAATCAGCTCAAAATACGGTGTATAGAAATCGTCTGGAATTTGTTTCATACAGCCAAAATCCAAAGCAATTAATTGATTTTTATCGTCAACTAAAAAATTTCCCGGATGCGGATCTGCATGTACTTTTCGTAAAACATGAATCTGGTACATATAAAAATCCCAAAGCGCCTGCCCTATTCTATCGCCAACTTCCTGATCGGTATTTTTTGCCGTGAACTCAGAAAGATGAATTCCAGTCATCCAATCCATTGTGATAATTTTCTCTGATGAAAACTCTGGATAGTAATTCGGAAAAGTAATATTTTCGATTTTTGAGCAAGCATCTACAACCTCTTGGCTTTGTTTTAATTCCAGCAAATAGTTGGTTTCTTCAATCAGTTTGTCTTCAACTTCTTTGAAATATTTATCAGAATCTTTTCCTTGCAGATTAAACATTCTTATTGCAATAGGTTTTACCAAAGCCAAATCTGACGATATACTATTGGCAACTCCAGGATATTGAATTTTAACCGCTAGTTTTTTGTCATTTTTCTTTGCCAAATGCACTTGACCAATACTCGCAGCATTTACAGAATTTGGATTGAATTCGTCAAAAATCTCGTAAGGTGTTTTTCCAAAATTGCTTTTGAACGTTTTTAAAACCAAAGGAGCAGAAAGCGGCGGAACAGAAAACTGCGACAATGAAAATTTCTCAACATAAGCTTGAGGCAAAAAATTCTTGTCCATACTCAACATTTGAGCCACTTTCAAGGCACTTCCTTTTAAGCTTTTTAGTCCGTCATAAATATCTTCGGCATTATTCTCATTTAGTTTATCACGTGTCAGATCGGGATTTACTATTTTTTCAGCATAATGCTTTACGTAGTTCACACCAATTTTAGCACCAGTCTGAACCAATTTTCCCGCTCTTTCAATTTTTGAAGTTGGGATATAGTCTATTGTTTTCATTATCTGCTGTATACTTTTTCTTTGAACAAAAATTTTCCAAAATCTATCAAATGATTCATTGGCGCAACATTCATCAATTCGAATGAGGCATTAACTGATTTTTCAATAAAAATATCTGTTTTCTCAAAAGCAGCAGATTCATCTTCCATCCAAAATTTAATTGTCAGCATTAATTGCAGCCAAGAAGATTCCTGAATAGCTTTTTCTTGAAATTTTTGAAATTTTTCCTGTTCCAATCTATAATCGTCTGTCAGGATTTCAGAAACATATTCTTTAAAACTATTTCGAAGTGCAGTTAACTGAACTAAATTTTTAAGTGGATTTTTATCAATCTTAAGCGATTGCAAAACGTAGCTTCTGTTCGCTGTCAAAATTTCAAAAAAAGTAAAATAAAAACTCAGCATTTTATTCTTCATATCATATCCCTGATATTCTTCATTTTTATGAAGAAGATTAACCGTGTTTTCAAAAAACAGTCGGAATATTTCTTTTTCTAAACCTTCTAATGTTCCAAAGAAAGCATAAAACTCAGCTTCAGTAAAATCATTTTCTTTAGCAAAATGATAAACCGATTTTGGTTTTTGACCTTTTTCCAGAACTTCTTCCATATATTTTGAAACGATATCATCTTTGGTAATCACCTTTTTTTTAGTCGCCATCTTATTAAAATTTAGAATTTGCCATAAAGGTAAACATTGTTTAAGTACCTTTACTTATCCTTAAACACTATATACTGTTAAATATATTATAAACTATTATGGCTCAAAATGTTCTATTAACAGGCGGAACTGGTTTCATTGGAAAATATTTGACAGATGTTCTGATCGAAGCTGGATATTCTGTATCTATTTTGAGTCGTTCTGATAAAGAAAATACTCCAAGAGTGACCTATTATAAATGGGACATTAAGAAAAACTACATTGATAAAAATGCCATTCTTAAAGCAGATTATATCATTCATCTTGCAGGAGAAGGAATAGTGGAGAAAAGATGGACTAAAAGACGTAAAAAAGCCATTATTGAAAGTCGTGTAAGACCGGTAGAAATGATTTATTCTGTTTTAGAAATGAATAATAAAAAACTGGAAGCTTTTGTTTCTGCTTCTGGAATTGGAATTTACGGCGCAGTTACAAGCCATAAAATCTGTACTGAAAACACGCCTCCAACCGACGACTTTCTTGGCACTACATGTCAGAAATGGGAAAGCGCAGCAGATAAAATAGGTTCTTTAGATATTCGAACAGTTAAAATTAGAACAGGTATTGTTTTGGGCAAAAACGAAGGCTTCTTAAAAAAAATGACTCCATCATTTAAATCTGGTTTTGGCGCCATTTTGGGTTCTGGCAAACAATACCTTCCTTGGATTCATATTGAAGATCTGTGCCAGATTTATTTAAAAAGCATTGAAGACACAAAACTAGAAGGTGCCTACAATGCTTGTATAACAGATAATACAACAAATGCCAGATTTTCTAAAACTTTGGCTAAGCTTTATGATTATACGATATGGTTGCCAAAAGTTCCGCCATTTGTATTAAAGATTATGCTAGGGCAAATGAGCATAGCAGTTTTAACTGGACAGCGTGTTTCGTCAGAGAAAATTCAGAAAACAGGTTTTGAGTTTCAATTTACAGATTTAGAGAAAACGCTTATAAATTGTATAAAATAGCTTTATTTTAAGGTTAATAACGATTCTTCGCTTCTAACTATTCCTGTCAATTCTGTATTGGCAGTTGTAGCAATTTTTGAAGCTATAGAACTTGGAATATGAATATTAAAATCAGATACCAAAATTGGAAAATCTGAAATAACCTGAATACCTTCTGGCACCTTTTTAATTAAAGCATTTACAACAATATCTTTCGATTTGCCACGTAAATTCAGTTTTCCTTTTATCTCATATTGCTTTTCAACTTCAGTAATATCTTTCAAATCAAATTTCTGGATTTTCCCTTTAAATATTGCTTTAGGATAGCGATTGCTTTGCATATAATTCTGATTGAAGTGCTCTTGCATCAAGTCCAGTTTAAAGCGAAAATTTTTGACAATAACAGTACAGATAAAAGTACTTGTTTTAGGTTCTAAAAGTATGGCAACTTGTCTATTTACCGCTTTCACTTCTTCAAATAGAGGAACAGAGGCTTCAAAATTTATTGTTCCTGTATTAGTAAAAAACTTGTCTTGGGCAATGACAGAAAAGGCGGTAAAAAGTAAAAATAATAAAGTAGTTGTTTTCATAATCGTCTGCATTTAAACAATTATGTCATTCAATTTATTCTGACTAAGAGAAAATTAAAAATCTGATTTTAATTAATCCGAAAAATTGAACGGCAATACCCAGTGAAAAAATTCCGTAACCCAATAATTACACTTAAAGTTACGAAATTTCCTCATTAAAAGTTCTGAGAGCAATGCTAAAAATTTGTGAATTTTTTGCCTCATTAAAGGGATTTTAGAAAAAGTCCCTACGGGACAAAATATAGGTGTGTCTAATATTTTTTCTCTACCGATATTTAATCTCTACGAGATATTTCTTCACAATATCATTTTTAAAATATTCCGCTAGGAATTATATATCGGTAGACAAAATATTGGCGTGTGTATTTTTTTTCTACCGATATGTAATCTCTACGAGATATTTTTTTAATATCAATTTTTCAAGTATTCCGTTAGGAATTATATATCGGTAGAAAAAAGTATTGGTTCACCCACATTTTGTCCCATAGGGACTTTATGTAATTTTTGACAATGAATTTCTATGCTTTTACCTCTGTGCAAATCTCAATCAAAAACCCATTTAAATCTCTTGCATAAGCTACAATTTGCCCCCATGGTTTCTCCACCGGTTCTGAAACGATAACGGCTCCAAAAGAAGTTGCTTTTTGCAAAACTTCGGGAACATTGTCTGTTATAAAACCAATTTCTATAGCAAAAGGCTTGTCTTCTAAACTGCTTTCTATAAAACCTTCAGGCAAACTTTTTGAAGCTAATTTTTTGGAAGCAAACGAAAGTGTTGTTTCTCCCGTAATTAATTCGCCATAATCATTATCTGGTGTTATAAATTTTCTCGAAAAACCAAATGCGTTTTCATAAAACGCAATAGATTCTTCGACATTTTCAACGTATAAAATTGTATATCCAAACTTGACCATAATTTCTAATATTTAATGTGCATCAAATAAATATAAGAAAATTTAGCTAATTTCTAAAAGGACATTGTATTTTTCTAAACTCGCCAAATCTTCAATAGAATTTATATTGGCCAATTTTTCGTGTTCTTCTACTTCTTTTCTTACTTCGATATGTTTTATTGCTTTTCTAAAACGGCGTATTTCTTCTAAGTTAGATAAAATCAGTCCCGGAACCTGAACACTTTTTCCTTCTTTATCTTTGGCAACCATTGTAAAATAAGACGAATTACAATGTTTAATAACTCCTGTCTGGATATTTTCTGCTTCTACGCGAATGCCAACAACCATAGAACTTCTTCCGACATAATTTACAGACGCTTTCATGGTAACCAATTCTCCAACTTCAATTGGTTTAAGAAAGTTTACGGTATCTACAGAAGCGGTTACGCAATAATTTCCGCTGAATTTTGATGCCGATGCAAAAGCAATCTGATCTAATAATTGTAAAATATATCCTCCGTGAATTTTCCCGCTAAAATTAGTATGCGAAGGGAGCATTAATTCTGATATACTAACTTTTGATGATGAAACGGGTTTAAAATCTGTACTCATGTTTTTGTTTTTGGTATTTTGATTAGTTGTATTTCTATTTTCTATTTTCTTGCCTCTTTTCTCTTTCTTAATTCAATAACTCATTTTCATCTGAATTTACGGCTCTTGCAATAATATTCTCAGGAAGCGACTTTTTGGCTTTTGCTCCCATTTTTTTTAATCTCTCTACGCTCGAAATCAGATTCCCTTTTCCGTCAACCAATTTATTCATGGCGCTTTCGTATTCTGTTTTGGTATCTTTTATTTTATTCCCAATTCGAACCAAATCAGAAACAAAACCTTCAAATTTATCATACAGAGCTCCGGCTTGTCTCGCAATTTCCAAAGCATTTTCTTGTTGTTTTTGATTGGTCCACATGCTATCAATCGTTCGTAAAGTTGCCAAAAGCGTGCTCGGTGTTACAATAACAATATTTCGGTCGAAAGCTTTGGTGTATAAAGAAGGATCTTCGTTTAAAGCAATCGCAAAAGCAGGTTCCATCGGAATAAAAAGCAGAACAAAGTCTGGGCTTTCCATTTGATACAAATCATGATAATTTTTACTGCCCAACTGCTCTACATGTCTTTTTATAGAAATGACATGTTCTTTCAGAAATTCTATTTTTAAAAGTTCTGATTCTTCGTTTACCCATTTTTCATAAGCTGAAAGGGAAACTTTAGAATCGACAATCATTTTTTTTCCGTCTGGAAGATTAATTACAACATCGGGCAAAACTCGGTTTCCTTCACTATTTGTAAAACTCTGTTGCACTTCGTATTCTCTTCCTTTTTCTAATCCCGATTTTTCTAAAACACGTTCTAGAACCAATTCACCCCAATTCCCTTGCATTTTGCTGTCTCCTTTTAATGCTTTAGTTAGATTTAAGGTTTCTTTGCTCATTTGTGCGTTCATTTCGCTCAAACCAATAATCTGCTGGCGAAGCGCCGCATGATAGTCGATACTTTCCTTATGGGTCTGCTCGACTTTCTGTTCAAAAACCAGAATTTTATCCTGCAAAGGCGTCAGGATATTTTTCATGTTTACAGTATTTTGTTCGGTAAACTTTGCCGATTTTTCTTCTAAGATTTTATTGGCAAGGTTTTCAAATTCTTTGGTGAATTTTTCTTGAAGTTCGTTGATTTCGCTTTTTTGTTCTTTATGGCGTTCCCATAAATTTTCAAAATCAACTTCTTTTTTAGAAAGCTGAATCGCAAGACTATCTTTTTCTGTCCTGATGTTTTCTTTTTCGGCAATATTTAACTGCAGCTGTTTCTGAAAATTATTTTTTTCATTTTCATATTGTTCTTTCTGCATTTGCAATTGACCATTTAAGGCATTTAATCTCTCTTCTGAAATGGCTTTTTCCGAATGAAATTTTGATGCAGAAAGCATTCTTCCTACGTATATGCCCACAAAAAGTGCAACAACAAACCCTAATAAAAACGGTATATAATCAGCCATAACTAAGTTTATTTTACGTAAAAGTACGCAATAATACGTAGTGCCTACTTTTTAAAGCAGAAATTTCACTAATTCATTCTCAATTCAAACTAAACCAACATTTTATTTTTCAAAAAAAAAAATATCCTCAACGCAACCTTTTTTTGAAACCGCTATCTACTAAGATATAAACCTATTAAATAGATATGAAAAAAATAATGCTTGGCTTATTTGTAGCCTTCGGATTCAGCGCCTGTTCTCTAAATGATGGAAATAACTATGTCGATTGTGGCGCTAATACAGTAGTAAATTTTACTGGCTTCCCGTTCTCATGTAATTATAGCGAAAAAACGCAGCAAAACAATTCAGCGGCAATTGTTATTGGATCAGAAGAAAAAATGAATGAATATTTCACAAAACATAACAACAGCTGTCCTGTGGCGAGCGATCCTACTATTGATTTCACAAAAGAATATTTAGTTGGAATTTTTGCTGGAGCCAAACCTACAACCGGATATAAAATTGTAATAAGCTCTATTGTAGAAAACAATTGTGAAATTGTTGTAAACTACTACGAAAAAGCTCCTGCAGCAGGTGAAAATGTAACTCAAACTCCTACTTATCCATATGATTTTGTTTTGATTCCGAAAACCACAAAAGGAATGATTTTCAATAAAACGAATGAGAATGCAGACAATATAGTTATTGGTAGCTTCAATAATCAATGTTTAAGTTCAGACTGTCAAAAATTCTATCAAATTAATGATTACAACACGCTAAAATTCTTAAATGTTGCTGCGAACCAATACGATTTTGGACAATACAGATACACTCCAACAATCAAAAGAGGAGAATATACTTTATTGCTAAAAAGTGTTCCTGCTGAGATTTTGGCTTTAAAGGGACAAACCAAAACATACGGTACTCCAGATGCTGCAGATCAAGGCGGAATTTATTTTGAACTGCGTCAAGGTGCGGTACTTACTAAAGTTTATATCGACAACAATGACACTGAAGATCAAAGCACTGAAATAAAACTATTCAAAAAAACTATTCAAGAAAAAATTACAAGTTTAAAATAATTCAATCATGAAAAAACTCTTTTTATCTTTTATTATTTGTTTTCTTTTTACATCAATGATTTCTATAAATGATTCTAAAGAAGTTGCGGGGTCAATAATAAATACTTGGACTTGGGAAAAATCTATTGGAGGCTCTAATAATCCATATGTGACAACTCCAAAAACAATCGGATTTACTAAGAAAATTATCTTTACTCAAGACGGGAGGGTTATTACGTATAAAAACAATGTGGAGATAAGAAACAGTTCTTATCAGATAGAAAAAGGAAAAGGATTTCTTGATCAATCGGAACATGATCTAATTACGTTTGAAGGCAAAACTTATGTAATAGAAAACCTTGACAATCAAAACCTAACCATTGTAAGCAATAGTCAAGATGGTAGTCGAACTATTTTTAAAAGATAGTTTTGTAAGCTATTTAAAACTATTTTTGCAAAATCAAATTTAAACCATTTCTTGAAAGACGAGTTAGAAAAATATATCAAACTGTGCATGAAAAATGACAGAGAGGGACAGCTGAAAATCTATCAGTTGTTCTCTCCTGTTTTGTATGGCATATGTTTGAAATATATGAAAAACGAAGATGATGCGAAAGATGTTTTTCAAGAAGCTTTTGTAATTGCGTTTCAGAAAATAAGCCAATATAAATTTGAAGGAAGTTTTGAAGGTTGGTTAAAACGGATTTTTATAAACAAACTCATCGAGACTTTAAACAAAAAGAAAAAAGAGAGTTTCTTTTTGGATGTTTTTGATCCCGATACCGACTTTGTGGAAGAAGAGGAACTGGAAACAATTCCAATAGAACAGGAAAAACTGCTGGAGTACATTAGGGATTTGCCAGATCAATATCGAACGGTTTTTAACTTGTATGTATTTGAAAAAATGAAACACAGAGAAATCGCCGAACTCTTAAAAATCTCCGAAGGGACATCAAAATCAAATTTAAATCGCGCCAAACACATATTACAAAAGCGAATTTTGAGCATAAAAAATTTTAAAACAGCATGAAGAAGCACAAAATAGAAGATATTTTTTCATCAATGGAAGACTTTTCGAGTGTTCCGCCTCCAGAATTATGGAGTCAGATTGAAGAAAAATTAGACAAACCTAAAAAGAAGAAACGAGTTGTTCTTTGGTGGTCGGCTGCTGCATGCTTATTATTGGGGTTGCTTCTGCCTTCAATTTTACATTTTACTGATTCATCTGAAAATGCCAAATTTAACAATGGTGGTTCAGAAAACAATAATAGCATTGTTCTTGATAAAAACACAAATGACATTAAGGACAACAATAAAAATACGAACAAAACAATTGATTCTTTAAATGAAAATTCTACAAAGAACCAATTTAATAATGAACCGAAAAATCAATTTGAAGAGACTTCTGTAGCTGAGACAAATTCTAAAAGCAAAACCAGTAAAAAAGATTCTAAATACAGTGTGCCAAATTCGGCTAACACTCCAAACCAATCTGTTGCATTTCAGAATTCTATTTCATCAGAAAATAAATCGAATCAAAAATCTTCTAAAAAATCTAGCACAGCAGTTCCGGCAAATGCCCCGAACCAATCTATTGCTTATCAAAATTCGGGTTCATCAGAAGAAAAACCGATTGCAAAATCTTCTAAAAAATCTAATGCAGGAGTTCCAGCAAATACTCCAAACCAATCTATTGCCTATCAAAATTCGGGTTCATCAGAAGAAAAATCGATTCTAAAATCTTCTAAAAAATCCGTTTTAGGAAATAATGCAAAATCTTCAAATAAAAATATTTCTGAGGAACGAATTGCATTTGGCAAACAAAGCAAATTTAATTCAACAGCAAAAAAACAGCTTTCAAATTCTATTTTTGAAGAGCAGATTGCTCCGAAAAACAATAAAAATCTTGCCTTCAATAATCAGCGCTATTCTGCAAATAATAACGCTTTTACAAACAGCAACGCCTATAATTCTAACAATTCGATTTCGGGCAAAAATGAGAATAAGCGTACTGACAAAGCAGTTATCATAAAAGATGATCTAAAAATTACCAACAGTTTGAGCAAAACCGATTCTGTACAACTAGCTGAACTTCAGAATTTAGAAAAAGGAATTTTAAGTCCGGAAAAGGAAAAAGAAGAAAAAGAGAAAAAAGACAATTTGATCAATAAAAAAGAAAGATGGGCTGTTGCCGTTTTTGCTGGTGTTGCAAGTTCTGAAAATACCAAGAACGAAAAAACATTGGGTAACGTAAACGATTCTAAACAATCTAATTCTTATGGTGTAAAAACAAAATACAGCATTAACAAAAAATGGGCTGTTGGTTCTGGTTTAAAAATTAGCGAATTGGGACAAAGCGTTGCCAATGTATCGTACGTAAGTGCCAAAAACAATGCATTTTTTGCTCCTGCCGCTTCATATGCCGACAGTAGTCCAGTTGCGTCATCAGATCCATCAAGACAGGAATATTTTTTTGTTTCAAATAGCACAAAAGAAGCCATGAAAAATGAAAATGTACAAACTGGTAAATTGGATCAGAATTTAAGATATGTAGAGATGCCGCTTGAAGTTTCTTATGCTGTTTTTAATAAAAATAAAGCCAGCATTAACCTAAACACTGGAGGTTTTGTAGGTAAATTAATTTCTAACAATGTGGCTCTAGACGGACATTCTATTGGAGAAAATATGAATGCCAATGATTATGTTTATGGTTCTACTTTGAGCAGTACGGTTCAATATCGTGTGTACAAAAAGACCAATGTTTTTGTTGAGCCTGCCGTAAACTATTATATCAATCCATTAAACAGTCAGTCTTTCAACCAGTTCCAATGGGGATTAAATTTTGGACTGAATGTTAACTTTTAAAGTAAATTTGTAGTAATTTTTAAACTATTTTTAGAATAGATTTTTATGAATTCTACCATTGGTTCTCCTGATTTACTATTGAGTAAAGAAAATATTTTTGATAAAGCTGATTTGCAAATAACTTCTTTACAAAAGGAAAACGAAAGCGAAGAATATAGCGCATTTCGTTTTCAAATAAACCACAAAAATATCTGCTATAGAGAAGCTAAAATTACCCCAACTAAAACAGGGCAGTTTGTTACTTTATGGAAACGAAATCTATCTGGAATCATTGAACCTTTTGATTATTCAGATAATATTGATTTTGTAATTGTCACTGTTCGAAAAGATCAGAATTGGGGACAATTTATTTTTCCGAAAAAAATCCTAGTAGAAAAAGGTATTTTTTCGACTCAAAATAAAGAAGGAATAAGAGCTACAAGAGTTTATCCACCTTGGGATGAAACTACAAGTAAACAAGCGCAGAAAACGCAAAAATGGCAATTAGATTATTTCTTTAACTTTTCAGATCAAAGTAAAATTGATTTAGAGGAATTGAAAAAAGTATTTATATAAAAAAAGGCAGTCTTAAATTGACTGCCTTTTCTGCTTTATAATCGATTTTTATTTCTTGATGATTTTATCTTTAAAAATCACTTTATTATTTTCTGTAACCGTGTAGAAATAAACTCCAGAAACTAAATTACCAACAGCAACAACTGCGGTACTAACTTCAGATTCATTCTTAACGCTGATTGGGTTTCCAATCACACGACCATTAAAATCGTATAATCTGATTTTTAGATCTCTTCCTTGCGTAGTTTTTACATCAAAATTCAAAACATCTGTTGCAGGATTCGGATAAGCTTTTACGAAATATTTATTCTTCCCAAAATCTGGCGTAGAAAGTACATCTTGTTTTAATTCGAAACGAGCAATTACTGGTCCATGATCTGATGTTGTTGTGGTATAATTTGCAATATCATTTCTTGGATCGTATACAGCAATCGAATTAGTGATATAATCATCATTCAATTCATTCGAAATTAAGATGTGATCTAAAAATCCTTGTGAACTTAAGAAACTATAAGCTCCAGCTTGACTAATATCCCATGTTAAAGCATTATAATTAGTACTGTCATCTACAAATTTCTTATAAGACGAAGCTGTATTTGCATTTCCAACCCAAGCTTTTACATCATCATTAAAATCTCCTAAAAGAATTAAATTCACATCTGGATATTCAGCATCTAATGCATCTTTCAGGTAATCAATATCATATTTACGCTGATTGTATTTTGAAATATCAGTTCCACTGTTTGCGCGTGCGTGAAGATCAATTAAGTTAAGCTCTTTCTTAATTCCGCCAATATTAGCTTCAACTTGAACCAAAAAAGGAAGACGACCTGATGAGAAAAAACTATCATCGTTTTCTTGTGGAGTATCTGTTCCCGGATAACCTGTTAAAACCACAGTGTTTAAGCGAATTTGATCGTACAAATCTTTAAACAATACTTTTGTACTTTTTACAGTTATAGTTTGCGTATTATAAAGCACTACTAATTTTTGAGGCGGAAAATAGGGGTCTAGAGCCTGAAATGAATAAGACCAAGAAGTTGAAACTACTTTATCAAATGTTTTCCCATTGATATTAATTTTCTGAATTAAAGCATCAATTGAAGGATCATCAGAAACTTCCTGAACTACATAAACATCTGCGTTTAATTTGTTCATTACTTTGGCCACGTTTTCTATTTGCAACGCATCATTTGTTGGTCCAAATTCTTTACCAGTTTTATCTTTAACATCAGAACCAAAAAACTCTAAGTTATAAGTTACTACATCAAAAGTATCCACCTTTAGAATAGATGATCCCGTAAATAAGCCAATTTGCTTGTTTAGCGATGTTCCTGTAATGTTCAACACACCAGAAATTGTTGGTTCTTTTGCTGTTGGCGCAAATCTTGCATAAACTGTTTTTCCGGTTAATGCATCTGCTGCAGCAATAATAATGCTTGATGAAAATGAAATATTATCTAATGACAATTCGTAAGAAGCGGGAGCTACAATAGTGATATCGCCATAGCCTGCTGCTGCAAAAACAAAAGTTTGACTAGCAGAAACCGTATTTGGACTTACATCTGCAAAATCTAAACGCGGGTTAGAATCCACATATTTTGATTCATCAATAATAGCAAAATCATCAAAAGACCATTCCGCAGCATTATCATTTCCGCCAGAAGTGGTTTCGTAAACCCAAGCCAAATAAGTGTGATCTGTTTTATAAGCTGATAAATTTATATATTCAGATTTCACATAACTTCCTGTATCTTGCGGAAATCTTCCATTTATCAGTGTCCATGTTGCAGTATTTGGATCACTTACTCCATCATAATTGGTTGAAACCATTAATTTTAAAGATGGCCCATCATAAAATTGACGAGAATAAAAAGATAATAATGGAATTTGAGTAAAACCATCTAAACGTAATCTTGGAGAAATCAGCCAATCTTTACTTGCGCCACTATCCGAAAATCCGTTCATTAAAACAGCTCCAGTTCCAGAGTTAACATTACGTGACTGATTCGTATAAGCCCATTTGTTTATTGGTCCAGCCTCATTATATTGTGACCATTTACTATTTGCAAAAACATTTGCATCATCAAAATTCTGTACAAAAGGATTTACTCCAAGAGCTGTCAGATTAACTGTCTTAGTTGTACCTCCAGTTGTTTCATGAGTTATTGTACCTGTAAAACTGCCAACTGAAGTTGGGGTAAATTTTACATAAACTGTTGGCGTTGCATTAGAATCAAAATCAGTGGGAACAAATGTTAAAGATGTTGAGAATGCCACGTTATCTTTTGAAATAGTAAAATTCCCTGAAGCTGTAAGCACTACATTCGCCGTAAGATCTGAAGCTCCTATCTGATAGCTTTTTGTTAAAGGATCAAAATTTGGTTCAGTACCCCCCAAATTTAATGCAGAAATAGATGGAGATATAGCAGGAGGCATCACACTTAGTGTTGTCACATCTACTTTATTAACCGATGCCTGAACATTTCCAACAACATCTTCTGAGATAGAAAAAACCGAATATGCTGTACTTAAAGGCAATCCTGTAAAACTCTTTACATATTCCAAATCAGAATTTCTAACGTCAAATACTCCTGATTGCAACGCTGGAGTTCCATTTGAATCTTGTCCTGCTTTTATTTGTGCAACCGTTGGTTCTGCACTACCTCCTGGAAGCAAAACATAGTATGTTTTTCCTATTTCATTTATTTTATTAATAAAATCGAAACTTAATCCTAAAACATTAGCCGCTTTTGGATAACCAGAACTATTAACTGGAGCTAGTATATCTTTTTCAATAGTAATATTATCTATTGCATAAGATTGGCGGGAACCCGAAGTTCCTGAAGCTAATCTTGCAATCCATCTTATTTGAACCACTACTTGGTTATCACACTCACTTGGCAACGTAACACCAATTCTTTTAACAATATTATCTAACGGATTAGTAACTGCTGTAAGTTGCGGTGTTGTACTATTATTAATATAAGCTGTTGAAGGTAAAGTGATAAAAGGCCCACTAACTCCAACTCTATACTGTAAAGCCATTTCTTGAAGACGATAATTGGCTGTTCCATCATAAGGATTTCGTATAACCATAGCATCGTATTCAACTCTAACACCTGTAATACCAGAACTTGAAAATGCGAAGCCAATTGCAAAATCTGCACTAGTAGTATTTAAAAAACCTATTTTACCATCAAAATTATGGATGTTTCCGCTAGTAGTAAATGCCGTACTGCTAGCTATTAAAGCTCTATCGCCAGACAATGCTGTACTATAAGTTGATGTGTTTTGACTTGAACTCACCAACCATCCCTGAAAACCAGCTGGATAAGTAGTAGAGTTTGCAGCGAATCCAATAAATCTTTGATCTATAGGTAGCGTTTGGGGCGTTGGATTTGTCTGGGCAAAAAGATCTCCAGAGATGCAACAAAAAAAACATAAAAGAGCCAAAAGGCGCGAAAAGTAAAGTTTTTTCATACGTTAAAAAATAGAGTTTTTAGAGTTCAAATTTATAGTCTTTAAAGTTAAGCGAATATTACAAAAACATAAACTTAACGTTTAGATTTTTATAAATATTTTTCATCAAAACTTAACACAACACTAAATATACTAAAATATAACCAACAAAAAAGCTACAAAACAAAACATTCTTCAAAACAACACAAAACCAACGAAAGCCCTTAAAACACTATGTTTCCTACAAATAACATAGGTTCAAAAACAAAAAAGCAGCAAACTTTCGCTTACTGCTTTTACTAATTCAAAATAGTATTCTTTAAAAAAATTATTATACCGCGGTATAACCTCCATCGGCAATAATATAACTTCCTGTTGTAAATGATGATTTGTCAGAATTTAGAAAAACGACCAACTCGGCAACCTCTTCTGCAGTTCCTAAACGGTTCATTGCAGATTTTGCTGCAACGGCCTGCATCATTTCTTTATTTAAATTATCTTTTAAAAGTGCTGTTTCAATATAACCTGGTCCTACGGCATTACATCGAATATTTTTCTGCGCATATTCTACTGCTATATTTTTTGTCAAACCTACCACACCATGTTTACTTGCTGTGTATGCAACGCTATTTGGCGCGGCTACCTGTCCGTGAATTGAAGCAATATTTACAATGCTTCCTCCACCATTTTTCTCCATTTGCTCCAATTGGTAACGGCAGGCATAAAAAACACCGCTTAAGTTTAATGCAATCACTTTATCCCAAGCTTCTGGCTCATATTCTCCAGTTGGTTTTGCCGGTCCTCCCATTCCTGCATTGTTGCAAGCAATGTCCAATCGGCCATATTTAGAAACTGTCACCTCAACCATATGTTTATTGTCGGCTGCACTAGACGAATCCCCTTTTATGAAAAAAGCTTCTCCACCTTTTTCCTTTATCGTTTTTACGGTTTCTTCACCGTGTTCTACATTTATATCAGCTACTACTACTTTTGCTCCTTCTCGAGCGTAGGCTTCTGCCACTGCGCGTCCAATTCCTGAACCACCACCAGATACAAAAGCTACTTTGTTTTCTAAAAGTGCCATTTTATATATGTTTTTAAATTGATTCCTCTAATTTACGAAGATCTCAACCGATACAAAAGCTTTGAAAAGAGTTTAAAATAACATTAACGCGAACCGCTAATCTTATGTTATTTGACATTTTATTGACTCAATTTTGTTTTAAATTTTGTATTGTCTTATTCCTCTTCGTCCAATTTCATATTCCCACGATCTTTATGATTATCGGGATGTGAGTTCGGATATCGATTTGGCGTTATATCAGAATTACGATCTTTATTCTCTACTGTTTTATTTGCTTCATCCTCCGTTTCCACTCCACGATTTGCATTTGGATTATCTGGATTTATTTGATGGAGAGCTTTATAAATATCTTCATTCTCGTTTCGGGCTCGCTCCACAATCTTTTTATCTCCGTCTGCGTCTGTTACCAATTCTTTATTCAATTTGGCTTCTTTTAATTCTTTATCATGCGAGACATTTTTTCCTTTAGATTCATCAATATTCTTTTGTGTCCCGTTTATCTTTTTTGTTCCTAAATCATTTGTTTCCATGGCATTATTCTTTTTTACATTAAATACTTTATAATATTACGAATTCCAGCCGTCAAAAAATTATGACTTCATATCGCTTTCTTTTATAATTGCCATCTGTTTTTTTATTTACTACCTTTATTCAAAGCAACTTAACAACCTTAAATAATTATGAATTTCTTTAAAATCAAAACGAGCTGGTCTAATTCTGAATTTATCTTAATCAAACTTTGTATGGCTTCTGCTTATATTTTAATTGGAAGCTATTTCCATACTTTCTTCGAAAACTATTATTCAGTTTTAATTGTCATTTTTACCGTAACTGTAATTTGGTTTGTTTATCAATGGCTGAAAAAAATGAAATCTGAAAAGCAGTTATAAGATTTAGTTTAAGAAAGAAACTATCTTTGCAAAAAATTAAAAATGCACCGACACTTCATTCTTTTTAAACCTTACGGTTACTTAAGCCAATTTATTTATGAATTAAAAAGAAGGAAAAAGCTTTTGGGCGAATTGCACGATTTCCCAAATGGAACAATGGCAATTGGAAGATTGGACGAAGATTCTGAAGGTTTGCTCTTACTGACAACTGACGGAAATATGAGTGAACTTGTGCGAAGCAAAAAGGTCGACAAAGAATATTACGTTCAGGTTGACGGATTAATTACGCCAGAAGCAATTGAACAATTGCAAAATGGTGTCGAAATTGGACTTGACGGCGGAAAATACAAAACGAAACGCTGCAAAGCATCTATTGTTACAGAAATTCCAGATTTTGGACCAAGAGCCAAAAAAATAAGAGACGAACGCCATGGCCCAACCTCTTGGGCATCCATCACAGTAAGAGAAGGAAAATTTCGTCAGGTTAGAAAAATGACCGCCGCAGTTGGTTTTCCAACGCTGCGTCTTGTTCGCGTTCGAATAGGAAATGTATATTTGCAAAATCTAAAAGCAGGTGAAGTTTTAGAAGTTTCCGATTTTCAATTAGATAATTAGATAATTAGAAAATGTGCCTATTAGATAATTTCCAGAAACTCATAACTTATAACTCATAATTCATAACTAAAAAAAGATGTTAAACGTTGTTCTTGTCGAACCAGAAATACCAAATAATACCGGAAATATCGGCAGATTGTGCGTAGGTACGGAAAGCCGTCTTCATTTAATTCATCCTTTCGGATTTGTGATTAATGACAAAAACCTAAAACGTTCCGGATTGGATTATTGGGTTCATCTTGATGTGACGGAATACCAAAATGTAGAAGAATGGATTGCACAGATTCCAGATCATTCTCGCGTTTTTTTAATGAGTTCGCATTCTGATAAATCTTATTTAGAAAACGAATTTCAAGATGGTGACTGGCTGGTTTTCGGGAAAGAAAGCGTTGGTTTGAGCAAAGAATTTATGGCAAGATTCGAAAATCATTTAACGATTCCGATGTCACCGCTTATTCGCAGTTTTAATATCGCTAATTCGGTTGCTTTTGTGGTTGGAGAAGCGAAGAGACAAATTGGACTGAAGAAATAATCTCGATTTCCTGCAAGGTTTTTAAAACCTTGTAGGTATTTATATTTTTAGCTAAGATCTGAAGTTAAGACCTACAAGGTTTTAAAAACCTTGCAGGACAGCCGAAATATTAACTCACAATAAATTTCCCTTTTTCAGCATCAAAAACAATATACTCGTCTTTGAACAAATTGCTGAAACTTCCATTCGAAATTAAATTACAAGGCTGATCTTGCACTATATTTTCTGGTGTCATGATAATCATTTCATCACTTAATTGAATAGCCAGATCGATATCGTGTGTCGAAAACAAAATGCATTTTTGAGTTTCTTGTGTTAGTTTCTTTAATAATTTAAATAAGGAAACTTTATGCAATAAATCAAGATGTGTTGTTGGTTCGTCTAGAATAATTAATGGCGTATCTTGTGCCAAAGCTCTTGCAATTAAAACTTTTTGCAATTGTCCATCGCTAATTTGAAAATGCTTTTTTGAAGCGAAATGTTCGATTTGCGTCAAATTCATCGCTTCCTGAACTTTCAAAACATCTTCATCAGACAATTTATCAACCCAATTGGTATAAGGCTGACGACCCAGAGCAACCAATTCAAAAACAGAAAGATTACTCGGTGGCAGTTTTTCGGTTAAAACCAAACTGAGATTTTGCGCCAATTCTAGAGGCTGATAGTCTGAAATATTTCTTTCGTTTAAATAAACATTTCCTGATAAAGGTTTCTGGATTCCAGTAATCGTTCGCAGTAAAGTTGACTTTCCAATTCCGTTTGCTCCTATCAAAGTAATTAATTTACCCGCTTCAAGATTAAGATTAAGATTCTCAGCAATAGTCGTAACTCCTTTCTTGGATTTATATCCAATGTTTAAATTTGATGTCTTTAAAATACTTCTAATCATTATGGTTGTTATTTAAACACATAGAAACATAGATTTCTATTTTTTTATTTAAAAGTTTATCTGAAAATTTACTCGTAAATTAACACATAGCCTTTGAGCCTAAAACTTTGGCAACAATTTGAAATATTCATTTACAAATGTCTTTTGACCTTCTTTAAAAATATTAAAACAATTAAAATTAATCAAAATGCCTTTAGGCGCTTTTAAAAGTTTCATATAAGTCATTAATTGCGCTTCATATATAGGATTTAATTCTGATGTTGCTTTTAATTCTACAACTAAACAATTCTCTACTAATAAATCACATTTGAAATCTGCGTTTATTTCTTTGCCTTTGTAAATTAGAGGAACTTTCATTTCGGAAACAAAAATTATATTTCGACATCTAAGTTCTTCTTTCAAACATTGATGATAAACATTTTCAAGTAACCCTTTTCCAATTTCCTTATGCACCTCAATACATGCTCCAATAACAGTATAAGTTAATTCATCTAAAAATTTTTGGGTAATCATAGTCTTTTTATAAGTAGAACATCGTCTTATTTATTCTTGCAAAACTATGATTGTTGCAAAAAGTGAAACGCCTTTAATCGGCTTTTAAAACTATGTATCTATGTGTTTAAAAAACTAAGATATTGCTTTTTTTGTAATACTTTACTTAAAAATTTCTTTTTCTCATTACCAGCCAAATAACAACCGGCGCACCAATAATAGAGGTAACTGCATTTATTGGAAGCGTGACATCATAACCAGGCATTTGAGAAACAATATCACAAAACAGCATTATTATAGAGCCAAAAAATAAAGTGCTCCAAAATAAAATAGTATGATTGCTAGTCTGAAAAGTCAGTTTTGCAATATGAGGCACAGCCAAACCGATAAATGCAATTGGCCCTACAAATGCGGTAATAGCTCCTGATAATAAGCTGGTTGCCAATATAATTATTAACCTAGCCTGTTTAAAATTCAATCCCATGCTTTTGGCATAATTTTCTCCAAGCAGCAAAGCGTTTAATGGTTTGATACTTTTGGCACTCAAAAGTAATCCAATTCCAACGCAGAAAATTAAAATTCCAATGTTTGTCCATGAAAGATTTCCGAGGTTTCCCATTGTCCAAAAAGTAAATTTCTGAAGCTGTTCTGCCGTGCTAAAGTAAGTCAGAATGCTTACGATTGCCGTGCTAAAACTTCCAAACATCAGTCCCACAATCAAGATTGCCATTGTATTCCGTAATCTTTGCGAAACAATTAGAACTAAAAAAAGAACCAATGTACTTCCTAAAGTAGATGCCAAAACGATTGCGTAAGAAGACAATGCAATTACACTTAAAAATGAAGGCAGAAATCCTGCTCCCAAAATTACAAAAGCAACACCTAAGCTAGCTCCAGAACTTAACCCTAAAACATAAGGTTCTGCTAGCGGGTTTCGAAACAAAGTCTGCATCAAAAGTCCGCTCATTGAAAGTCCTGTTCCTGCTAAAACTGCGGTGATGGTTTTAGGAAGACGGTAATTAATAATAATATATTCCCAAGTCGATTTTGTTGCCTGACCTCCTGTTAAACTGGCTACAACATCTTTTAGCGGAATTGTAACCGACCCTAAACTAATGCTCGCAAAAAACATTAGCAAAAATCCTAAAGCCAAAACGACAAATAAAATGGTATTTCGTTTTTTATTCGCCAATTTAATTCAGTTTTGATGCAAAAGTAAATTCGTAACCTGCCAGTAAATCTGGATGAAAAATCTTGATATAATCTTTTAAAACTAAATCGGGACGGCTTGGTGCTAGTTCATAATAAACTGTTCCGCCAGTTGCTCCAAGCTTTCCTTCAAAATTATATACCGTTTTATTTTTAAAAGCGTCAAATTCTCCATAATGCGGATTTGCTTTTTGTAATTCATCCAAACTTTTAAAAGATCCAGAAGCAATCCATATATTAGCTGTTTTTGCCTTATCTAACACTTGCTCAAAAGACAAACCTTCACTTCCCGTTCCTTTTAAATCTGCCCATAAATAATTAGATTTTGCATCTTTCATAAACTGCGCCACCCAGCTGTTTCCTTTGGCAACATACCAAACATCTTCATACATAGAGCCATATAACACTTTTGAAGTTGCTGGTTTCTCTTCAACCAGTTTTTTTGCCTGATTGTAGCTTTCTACGATTTTATCAAAAAGTTCCTTTGCTTTTTCTTCTTTTCCAAATAAAGCGCCGTAAAGTTTAATCCATTCGGCTTTTCCTAGCGGAGACTGTTCCATCCAATCGCCTTGAATAAGTACTTTTAAACCGCTTTTTTTCAAATTATCCAGCATCGGATTATTATTGTCAACACCAAATGTCACAATCAAATCTGGCGATAATTCTATTAATTGTTCGATATTCAGTTTTTCATTTTGTCCAACGTTTTTCACAGAACCTTTGTCAATTAATGCTCTTGTTTTTTCTGAAGAAATATAATCCGTATGTGGAAATCCGACCAATTTATTCTCAACTTCCAACATTTCTAAAAAAGGAATATTTGTTGTTGAAGTTACCACAACAGATTCTAACGGAACTTTTATTGAGGGATATTTTTTTAAACTGTCCGGAATCTGTACGTCTTTTTCTTCCAAAATATAAGTAAATTCCCCCTTAGCATTTGGCCACGGATTTACCACATTTACAATCGAATAGCCTTCTTTTTTTACAATTGAAAGCCCAGATGCAAATTCGATGCTTTCTTTAGCAACGGTAGATTTTACAGTATCTCGCGTTTCATTCTTTTTACATCCAACTACTATAAAAAGTAAAAAAACGACTGGTAATTTATGGAAAAAATATTTCATATTTTGTGTTTTGTATGGCAACAAAGGTAAATCAATTTCTATTTTTTTTGTTTACCTTTATTCGTACAAATTTAAACAAATAGCCTTTTATTTAATGAGTACACCAAAAACAAAAATTTGCTCCAGTTGTGAAGCCGCTTTTTCATGTGGCGACATTTCATCTGAAAATAAGTGCTGGTGTAATGATTACCCTCCTATTTTCAATCTTTCTGAAGGAGGCGATTGCCTATGCCCGGCATGTTTTAAAGAAGCCTGCGAAGATAAAATTGACGCTTATATCGAAACCGTAACTCCAAAAAAAGCGCTTAATAATAAAGCAATGCTTTTACCTAAAACTGATAATTTAATTGAGGGAATCGATTACTATATCGAAAATGGCAATTATGTTTTTAAGGCTTGGTTTCATTTAAAAAGAGGAACCTGCTGCGGAAATAATTGCCGACATTGCCCGTATTAGGAGTTATGAGTTATAAATTATGAATTATGAGTTGGCCTTCATAATTAATTTATAACTTTCCAAACTCATAATTCATAATTCAAAACTCATAATTAACAAAAATGATTTACTTAATAACTGGCGGTGAGCGCTCTGGAAAAAGTGGTTATGCACAGAAACTTGCTTTAGAACTTTCCGGCTCTCCTATATATGTAGCGACTGCCCGAAAATGGGATGCTGATTTTCAAAATCGAATTGATCGGCATCAGCAGGAACGAGACGAAAACTGGACGAATATTGAGAAAGAAAAATATTTAAGTGAAATTGATTTTTCTGGAAAAACTGCCTTAATTGACTGTGTAACGCTTTGGCTTACTAATTTTTTTATCGATACTAAAAATGATGTAGAGTTAAGTCTGGAAGAAGCTAAAAAAGAATTTCTTGCCATTGCAAAACACGAAAACGCGAATATCATTATTGTAACAAATGAAATCGGTATGGGTGTTCATGCAGAAACGCATATCGGAAGAAAATTTGTTGAACTTCAAGGCTGGATGAATCAATTTCTTGCAGCAAATGCCGATGAAGTTGTATTGATGGTTTCTGGAATTCCGGTGAAAATAAAAGGATAAATTCCAATACAAAAAATTCCAAATTCCAATAAATTGAAACGAAATTCCAAGTTTTAAACTCCAAATTCCAAAGCTATGCTTTACCTTTACTAGAATCTTTCCTTTTTCAGATTTGGAATTTGGAGTTTAAAAATTGGAATTTAAAGAAATGAGCAATTTAGACGATATATTAAAATCCCGCCGCGACACACGACATTTTACAGCTGATGACGTTCCTGATGAAGTAATCCAAAAAGCTTTACAGGCCGGACATTGGGCGCCGTCTGTCGGGCTGACCGATGCTACTAGATATTATCTCATTAAATCAGATGAAGTTAAAACGTCTATTAAAAAGCTTTTTTTAGATTACAATAAAAAAGCCGAAGAACTTACAGACAATCCAGAACAAAAAGAACTCTATAGATCGCTTAAACTCGAAGCAATCGAAGAAGCGCCGATCGGACTTGTAATTGCCTATGATCGCTCGGTTCTCAATCAATTTACAATTGGAACAATTGGCAGTAACGAAGCCGTGAAATTCAGTTCGGTTTGCGCGGCACAGAATATCTGGCTTTCGCTAACAGAACAAGGTTATGGAATGGGTTGGGTTTCGATTCTCAATTATTATCAGTTTAAAAAAATCCTGGATTTACCCGAAAATATAGAACCGCTTGGCTATTTCTGTATCGGAAAACCAGCAACCAATTATAACAATCAGCCAATGCTGCAGCAACTGCATTGGAAACAAAAATCGGAAGCTCCTATTTGCACTGAAATCCATAAGATTCATCAAATAAATGTTCCTGCGTTTGATTTGAAATCAGAAAATAAAATTCAAAACAACGCTGATTTCCATGCTCTTTTACAAGACAAAATAGACTCGAAAACAAAACCTATTGGTTCTTTAGGAACTTTAGAAGCTTTGGCTTTCCAAATGGCAACGGTTTTCGAAACTTTGAATCCAAAAATTATAAAACCCAATATCGTTGTTTTTGCAGCCGATCACGGAATCGCAAATCATGGCGTAAGTGATTATCCGCAAGATGTTACACGACAAATGGTCAATAATTTTCTGGATGGCGGCGCTGCTATAAACGTTTTTTGCAATCAGAATAATATAGAATTATCAATTGTAGACTCAGGCGTGAATTATGATTTCCCAACCAACGCAAAATTAATCAATGCAAAAGTTGCCAAAGGAACCCAATCTTTTCTTCATGTTCCTGCCATGAGCGAATCTGAAGTCCAGTTATGTTTTGAGAAAGGGAAATCGATTGTTGAAAATATTGCAAAATCAGGCTCAAATTGTATCGGTTTTGGCGAAATGGGAATTGGCAACACTTCTACCGCTTCAGTTTTGATGAGTCTTTTAACCGGTTTTCCGATTGAAGATTGTGTCGGAAAAGGAACTGGAGTACAAAACGAAAAACTGCTTCTAAAACAAAATTTACTCAAAAAAGCAATTGAAAGTTATTCTGGTCAAGCAGATTTAATGTCGCAACTCTCCTATTTTGGAGGTTTTGAAATTCTTCAAATCGCTGGCGGAATGCTTGCTGCTTTTGAAAACAAAATGCTGATTCTTGTTGACGGTTTTATTTGCACTGTCGCGTACTTGATTGCTTTTAAAATAACTCCGAACATCAAACAAAATGCTGTTTTCTGTCATTGTTCTGCCGAAAAAGCGCATTCAGAATTGCTAAATTATTTAGAAGCAAAACCTATTTTAAATCTCGACTTGCGTTTGGGAGAAGGAACTGGCTGTGCCGTTGCATTTCCTATTTTAAAATCTGCTGAGGCATTCTTAAATGAAATGGCTAGTTTTGAAAGTGCGGGAGTAAGTCGTAAATAAACTACTATTTGTCATTTCGACTGAAAGGAGAAATCACACTAGAAACTCGACAAAGATTGCCGATTTTCTTTACGGAATATCTTGTGTGATTTCTCCTTCGTCGAAATTGTAAATGTTAGATAATTCGGTAACAAAATTTAACTTTAATAAATTTTGTTGCGATGAGAAATAACAGTCAGGATTCAACATTAGAGAGAAACTATTTAGAGAAGTATCGCT
>NZ_JAVFVR010000019.1 GCF_030929595.1 Flavobacterium sp. LHD-85
CTACACTCCCCATTAGGTTTCCCCTTTGGATAAATCGGATGTTGATGAGCAGTTTGAACACTTGCTCAGCAGTTTGCCAAAACTGCATTCACTACACAACCTTATGGGCGCACAATATATTTCTCGGTTACATCATCCCCTTTGCCTACTCTGATATAATCAGGTAGTTTGGCTGTGATAAAGATGCGCTCTCCCTGTCCGAGTGCCCCTGCGGTTTCGTACAGGATGCCGTCGCCTCCCCCCACTATGGCATCAAAGAAACTGAACGCTTCACGGTTCTGCACGATTTGATAGTCCTTGCCCACTACGCCCAAAACGGCATTGTTATCGGTTCGGGTATTGGCAAAGTAGTCAGGCACTTCAAGCTCGATGCTTCCCATCTCAATGCTCTCAGCGGTCTGTATTATGCCCGAACCTTTAGTATAAAGCGGACTTTTAGCCACCTCGTAATCAAGCCCTGCGTGCCTGATAGCTTCTGCGCTTGTCGGATACTGCTCCACTATCTGCCCGAGCCCGTGCCACGCCTTTTCTTTTACGCTGAAAAAAGAATACTTTCCTGTGTGGCTGTTGTAATTGATATTATGTGCCATGATATTTGATTTTTAAAAATTTATAATTGGTTTAGAATGCTTTGTATAGCCTACTGTAACCCCTGCCTGCAAGCATTAGAACGGAAGGTCATCCTCAGGCTCTTTTACGGTCAGCTTTTTATCTTCTCCCCCTACAGCAGGCTCTGCGCTTTGAACCTCCTGCGGGTTTTCCGCTTTCCTTCCCCCTGCGTGCAGAGTGATTTGTGAGGTGGTAAAATTCAGTCCTGCTCGTGGCTCGCCATCTGTGCCACTCCACGCCCTTGCGCTGACCCTGCCTGCAAGCTCCACAAGCGCCCCTTTAGTCAGGATGCTCGCTACCTTGGCGCTTATCCAATAGGCACATTCAAAAAATGTGGTCTGCTCTACTTTTTCCCCTTTTTTATTTCTGTAGCTTTCGTTTACCGCTACTGAAAAATTAACTACCTGTCTGCTGTTTGACAAGGTGCTAACTTTCGCATCTCTTGTCACTCTTCCTGTGATGTTCATGATTTCTAGTTTTTAAATTTTATACTTTCTTTTCCCCGCACCGCTTTTCTGCCTTTTAATTTTATTTTTTTTGAAATTTATTCGGCAATGAGAGCCGGCGCTTGTTTTGTTTCATTGTGTCTGTTTTCAATATTTCAAGGGTCATTTCTGACATTTTTTTTTATTCGTCTAAAGAGCCGCCGTATGCTGTGTTTTGTTTCATGAGCATAAAAAGGTTAGTGTTTAGCAACAGCAAGGCTTTGATAAAAAATACGACCCGGATGGGTGGAGATTTTTTATCAAACCTGAAAGGCACGGCCTTGCCGGCGCGTAAAGAACACGGAGTTACCTTTGCTCCTGAAATAAAAAACAGAAGCATACAGGGTCTTTGATCAACAGCAAAAGGGAAGAAATTGGGATAGTATGGATAAGCAGTAATTACGAAGTGAAGCAATAAGCATCGAGGTGAATTCAAAAATACATCACATAGGTTTTAGGCCGCTCGAAAGTCAGCTCTTGAGAAAATAATATTAAAATGCTATTTTCAACTGTAGAAAAAACAGCTAAAGGACAAGTTAAACAGCTAATTTATAACTATTACTGGACAACTAAGAGATTTAGCATATTATTCTTATATTCGCTAACAAGCCTAGTAATTTTAAAAATCCAGCTAAAAAAAGTCATATTGTGCAGTTTTATGACCGGTATAAGTTAGCTGGCTGCGGCAACCTCCAAGAACTAAAAACATAAGTGATATGACAAAGGAAGAATTAGAAGTTTTTATCAAACAAACTTCAAATGACATTAAAGACTATGTATTTTCTCCAATACATGATTATATTACAAATAAACCTGAAGTGAGAAGCAGTCTAAATCCAGCATTTCCTTATCCGTACAAATTAAGAATTGGGATATTAGATAATTGTCTAGCTGTAGAATATATTGGTCCAAACAAAGATGAAGAATCAGATTTTGGATGTGAAGGCATATATCAGCCAACCTGGGATGTATATGATTTTTTAGATATACAAATAAAACATCTGAACTCTCTTGAAATGCAAATAGAAACAGATATGGACAACATGAGCTTTTTCCTAGGCAAATCAATGACTTATCTATCAGATTACTTCTATGATATGACTCAAATGCCTTATGAATTTTTTATGCTGAACGGATTCATTGATTTTTCAAAACCAACCAGACCAATTTTTATTTCAAATACAAACTTTTTTTGGACTGATGGAAATGATAGATTAAAAATCAAACATATCGACTTTATGGAAATTTTTCCTTTAGGAGAAAATGGAGAAATATATTATCATGATAATAATTCCTTGAAAAAATTTGCAGACTTTATTGTTAATTATGAAGTCCCTAAATACAAAGTTAAACTTCATTCAAAATTAAATGAATTTATCGAATTCATTAATCTGCCAGATATAAATGAAACGCAAATAACAGCTTTTTTATCTCAGAATCCTGAAATACTGCAATTAGCTTTTGGGGTTCATCAACTGAACCCAGAGATAATTTTAGAATGGCAATTTGAAACTGAACTAAACAACCTAAAACCTGATTTCCTGCCAGTAAGAATGGATGGTTACGCAGACATTATGGAATTTAAACTTCCGTATTTAAAAAACAGTCCAATGGTTGGAAAGCTGGAAAGGAGACATCCTTCTTTTGAAATTGACACTGCAATTTCACAATTAGATGCTTATGCGTATTGGTGCAGCCAAAAAGCAAATACGGATTGGCTTGAAAAAAATAAGGGAATAAAAGTTCTGCACCCAAGAAAATTTTTGATAATTGGACACAGCAAAGATTTTAATGCTGAAGAACGTGCGAAACTCAGAAACATAAGAGATACAACTGTCTTTACATATGATGAATTTATCGACATGGCAAGATTCCAACTCTATAGGATTCAAACGCAATAAGACAGCAGCTAGACCAGCTGCATTACCAGAACTTTCGCAGTAGTACTTTGAATAGAGTCACTATGAATGATATTTTATACGCAATTGCAAAAGACCCAGAAGGAAACCTTTTTACTGCACTTAACGCTGCAAAGGGGAGCCTGTATTATTGTGTGAACTGCAATAATGTTTTGATGCTCAAAAAAAGCGGAAAAACCGGCCCGCGCACAAAACGTCCCCATTTTGCCCATAAATCCATGGCTCCAAACTGCCAGCCTGAAACAGCTCTGCATTTTGGCTTTAAAACTTTAGCGGCAGAAAAATTAAACCGCTATTTGGAAGCTGGAGCCCCATTTAATTTTAACTGGCGCTGCGGCTTCTGCAGGGACCGGCACACTGGCAATTACACTAAGAAACTAAAATCGGTTAGACTGGAATATGATTTAAAGCACTGCAGGCCGGACATTGCGCTTTTAGATGAAAACGAACAGATATTTGCGGCTATTGAAATTGTAGTGACCCATGAGCCAAGTGAGCGCGTCATAAACTACTATCTTGAAAACAAAATAATACTAATCCAGATAAACCTTAAATCGGACGAGGATATTTATCTTGTAGAGCAAAAACTCACTGAACCTGATCTGGTTAAATTCTGTCCGAACCCAAAATGCAGTGTCTGCGATAATTTCCAGCAAAAAATTATTATGTCTATAGTAGATGGAAAATGCTGGAACTGCTACAGCCCCATGAAAGCTGCCCTAATGAAGAATGGAGCTTATAAATTTTTATTTGGGCCCGAGAAATTCAGTCCCTCCGAAATTACATTTGCCGCAGAAAAAGGCGCAGCGATCAGTAAGTACCAGAGCAGAATTACAGGCGAGCAATATCAGGCGAACTTCTGCCCGAAGTGCGGCACGTTTGTAAGACGATATTCTAAACTGCTAAATTATTTGTCCTACGCCCAAGAAGAAGCCTTTCCTATCCAGAATTTTCGAATCAGATACAACTGCAGCTATTGCCGCGAAAAAAAATTATCCGATGATAACAACTGGGCGCAAAATCTAAAATGGTAGCTCTTGAGAGGAACTGCCTTTGCTCCTGAAATACAAAAAACGAAGCATACGGCCCTCTTTTGCTTAAAACAAACCGCAAGCATTAGAATTTTTATTAAAATGAAGCGGGGATAAAAAACAGTCAGTTCTCTGCAAATTATTCTTCTAGAATTAGCATCTTAGCTTTAAAATTTTAAAGTCAATGCAAGAAATCAAAGCATTGCTGCAGGAAAAATTACAGACCCTAATTCTTGTTAAAACGCATAATTCCCTTACATTTACATTTTTAAAGTATGATTTAAATTATCGGGCTTATGCATAAAGAATTTGTTGACAGAATACATAATGAGAAAGCTAAAAACGACAGCAATTCTATGGACCTTGCCCGTACGCTGAATGTTTTATCAAAAACTGTATTTGGAGAAGTTAACCGTTTTGTTTTTGAGCTTCTGCAGAATGCTGATGATTCATCCTCTGGGGAAAAAGAAATCAGCGTGAATTTTCAGCTATTGGAAAATCACCTGGTATTCTCGCACGACGGCAAGCATTTTTCCCCAGAAGATGTACAGGGGATTTCCGGTATTGGAAGCCGTGCCAGCGCCAAGGACAAGAACACCGAAAAAACGGGATACAAGGGCATTGGTTTTAAATCGGTGTTTGGGAGCTCTGATTATGCACATATTGTCTCAGGCGGATTCTCATTTCGTTTTGACAGAAACTATGAGGGTTTTGCTAATCCCGAGGAATATCCCTGGCAGGTTGTTCCAATCTGGACAGATCAGCCGACAGCAGAAATTAGCCCTTATATTGATAATGAACGGGTAAATACCATTATTGGAATCAACAGCCGAGAGAATATAAGGCGCGAAATAATGGCAGTTTTTGAAGACTGCCAGATCATTCTTTTTTTAAGGAAAGTCAAAACTGTTACCCTGTTTGATGGAGATGAAAAAATATTTGAAGTCACTAAGAATCCTGTTGGAGATACAATCGAATTGTATAAAAACGGCATACTGCAAAGCGCATGGATTTTCAAGTCGATGGAACTTGCAATTACAGAGACGCTCTCGGAGAAGCTCGCACAGCTATCTGATACTGAATGTCCCCAAAAACTAAAAGATGCACAAGCCACCAAACTTACATTTGCAACCCAGGTTAAGGACGGACGTCTTGCCGCAGTAAACAATGCGGTAATTTATTCCTACCTTCCGACAAAAGCAGAAAAAAAATTTCCATTTCTCATCAATGGGGATTTTCTGACTAACGCCGAGCGCACGGCCCTTATGCCAAATGTATGGAATGAGTTTTTATTTACACAAATCGCAGCCAGACAGCTGGAATGGTTTAAAGAGCTGCAGCAAACAGATTACAAGTTTGATGTACTGAAGCTGCTGAAAGGAAAATATTCCGGGTACTCACCTTCACTGATCGATGCCGCCTATAATAAAAGTCTTGAAGCGGCTGCCGCTACAATAGATTTTCTGCCGCAGCAGCATAAGACCGGCACGACAACAATTTCGCATGCAGTTTTGGACAGCATTGGTTTTTCAGAATATTTTCATGCTTCCTTTATAACCAATTACATGGAAGTGTCAGACACCCACGGGGTTGTGGATCTAAGGATGGAATCCCAGACTGGACTCACTGCTCTTGGGGCGGAAAAATTTGATTTTTCACAGGTGATCGATCTGGTTCACTCAAAGGTAATAAACGATACAGTAAGAGCTGGCGAATTGATACGATTCTTTTTCAATAAGACAATCAACAATCAAAACCCAAGCTGGAGGCAGCCGCTTACAACGGCACCTTTTATCTTAGATGAATCAGGGGAGTTCAGCACGCCAGGTGAAATTTTCTTTCCTTCCGCCAATGCCGCAGCCGATATTGATTTCAGCAGCCTAAATTATATACACAGCAGTCTTCTTGCAAGTTACGGAGAAAATAAAGATATGATGAGCTGGCTTCAGTCTCTTGGAGTCCGCGAACCTTTAGATATCGAAATTCTGCGTAAAGCTGTACTGCCGATGGTCAAAAATAGCGGAATAACCCTTGCAAACCGATTAAACCTGACCCGGTTTATATTCAAAAATTACAAGTCCGGACAGCTATCGGATCAAGATTACGCTGAACTCAGAGGACTGCATCTTTTAACTGCCAACGGAATGCAGCTCCCCGCCCGATCTTATCTTTCCGATCAATATAGGCCTGACAACAACCTAACTGCAGTTCTGCCGCTTGCAAATTTTGTTTCTGAAGACTACATTGAGAATCCGGAAGATATTACCTACTGGAAACAGTTTTTAAAAAGAATCGGAGTAAGAGACAGTATTTCAGTAGACTTAATTGAAGAAACGGTAGAACGAAATGCTTTTCAGAGAAATCATCCCGAAGCTGCACCTTATTTCAGCTGGCTGGACAGTACAACGGCTTATCCCAGCGCCTTTTATCCTTACCGCAACAGTGGCCAGCACTACATTCAGAATTTTACAGCCATTGAGTTTAGGGACCATCTTCTAAACAGGGATTTCGCTAAATTATTTTGGACCAGAACGCTGGAAAATTGGGATGACTTTGCCGCCAAGTGCAGTAAATCTGTATATTATTATTACCGAGGAAATACCGCGGCTCCAAGCTATATAGAATATTATTTCAAGAATTTCGATTGCATTCCCTGTACAGACGGCATATGCCGCAAATCGCAGGAAGTATTTGCACCGTCTTTCAAATCAATTGTTGGGAAACATCTTCCTGTGGCAGATCTGCCTGCAGCAATGACAGCAGTGCAGACTGATTTTTTTGCTTTCAAAAAGCAGATCAGCCCAAATGAATGCCTTATGCTTCTCAGCGCAGTGAGCGCCCTGCCTCTTGAGAGCGATACAAACAGACAGCTCTTTTCTATATACGACCAGCTTATCAGCATTCCTTCCCAAAAGGTACAGTCATTAAGACCGGAAATTACCCAGTGGAAAGATACAGGACATCTGCTGACAATCGACAACACTTTTATGCCCGCAGGCCAATTATATATATATGCCGTACAAAATATGCAGGCGCCCATGGGGACTGACAGGTTTCTTAAGACATCAGGCAAACATTCAAGGGACGAAATTAATGCATTGGCCGAGTTTTTCAGCATTCCGATAATCACCCGAGATATGCTGGAGTTTGTGCCCATCGGAGCTTCACAAGATGAAAGCCTGCGACAGGCACTTCTTAAACGCGCAGCATTTATTGCGCTTATCTATTCCAAAAAAAGCACTGAAAAATACCTGAAAATACTCGCTTCCTGCGTAGCAGTGTTTGAAAAGACCGCATTCATTAATGCGGAGACCATCAGTTTGGTTTATAAGGATAGTTCAGGAGTGGTTGTAGATTCAAAAATTGACTGCTGGGCTGGCCAGCCTGGAGAGTTTTATTTTACGGGAAAATGGAATTCGCCTCTGACCATATACAGCTTAAGCAGCAGCCTCAGCAGCCTTTTGAAATTCGAGAATATGGAAAGGGAGTTTGGGCTTCTAATGCAGCTCAAACCTGAGGATACTTTTATATGGCTGAAAGCACAGGGCTATGCGGTCGAAGAAATTGATACGCAGGACGAATTATTTTCAAACCACTTAGATGCAGCTGATCAAGCAATAGCTTCTAATGACGGGACAGACCCTGAAAGCCCATACACAGGAATAGATGTCTCTTTTGAAAGCTATTCTGAACGTCCCTTTGTCCCTGAAGTAAAAGTGCAGGATATTAATTTTACAAATGTCACAGCCGTTATCAACAAGCTTGCAGACGCCGCTGTTAATACAGGCCGAACTTATGAGCCAATTACAAATTCTCAGGTGAAAATTGATATCGGCCGCTGGTCTGAGGAATATGTCAACCAATACCTGATGAGCAAACCGGAGAATTTTACAGAGATTATTTGGCACAATGAAACTGAAGAAAGCTATTTCCCATATGATTTCACAGTTACTGAGAATGGAAACGTAAGATGCATCGAAGTAAAAGGCACACCCTCGATGGAAAAAGATATGATCAAGCTTTCAGAAGGAGAATGGAAAAAAATGTTTGAACATGGGAGCAATTATACAATATTCAGGATATATGGAGCTGGCAGTTCCCAAAGCAGACTGGAGCGAAATGATGATATTAGAAGTGAAATTGAAACCGGGAAGCTTTTAAAATTCCCAATTGATGTTTTCCTTCCCTAACAAGTGCTTTACGCATTAAATGAAAAGCAATGTTTTTATAACTTTAATTTTTCTAAAAAAAGCTGTGAATCCGGTATACATAGTCAGTCTGAAAAATATTAGGGTCCTGATAATCAATATACATAATATCGAATATTTAAATTTACACATAAAATTAGCTAATTTTTCAATTGCACCGGCCAAAAAGATAATCCACTTTTCAATTTCTAAACAACTGCCTGCTTTAAGGTCCCAAATTTATAAACAGCTCGGTCTGCACATTGCAGTCTTCCTTGGCTCTTGATTGGGGTATATTATACCTGCAGAAGCCCTATTGGAAATACACTGGCGCAAGTACTATTTCATCGCTTCAAATGTTAAGAATTTTCGACTATAAAGATGGAATGTCTTAATGATATTGCATAAATTTGAATTGATAAATATGCTTTATTACTTACCAACTTTTAAATGTATTCCCATGAAATTAATCGACAGAACGGATATAGAAGACTGGGCTAAAAAACATGAAGGAAAGGGATATTTTCCCTATCTGATTTCAAAGCTCGTTTATTTTTCCACCCTTCCCGGAGCGCAAATCAACATACCTTACGGAAGCGCTGTCTATCTTCCCGGCTGGGACGGGGTAATATGGTCTGAGCAGCACAGGCCGTATGTGCCTGCCGGCACATCGCTGTGGGAATTCGGGACCAATAAGGATTTCAAGACTAAAGCCGATAAGGACTTTGATAAAAGGGCCGCAAACCCATTAGGGCATGATGCCTCAGACTGCACCTATGTCTTTGCGACGCCAAGGCTCTGGAAAGGTAAAGAAGACTGGAGGCTCGAAAAGCTCAAGCTGAATTTATGGAAGGACATTCTGGTGCTTGATGCGGTTGATCTGATGCAGTGGCTGGACCATTCCGGTCCCGCTGCAGTCTGGTTTGCCAGAGAAATAGGAAAGGCGCCCATGGAAGGAGCTCTGGACGCAGAACAGTTTTGGGCAGAATGGTCCACTGGGGACGCCGGCCGGCTTGTTCCGAAAATCATAACTGCAGGGCGCAGCGGCGAAAGTGACCAGCTGTGCGGCTTCCTGGACGGGAATCCCGGCATTATCACTGTTCAGGCCAAAACCAAAACTGAGGCCCTTGCATTTATAATTGCCGCTGCAGACTCTTTCGGGGAAGATCAAAAAAAACGTTTTTTCTCAAAAACAATGGTCGCCGAAAAAGAAGAGAGCTTCAGGACCCTTTCGCTGAATTATGCCAAAACGCCATTAAACCTGATACCCAAATTCGATGACAGGAGCCTTATTGCCGCCGCGGTGTCACAAGGCCATCACGTGATTATCCCTGCAGGAGCAGATGACCAGATAAGCCGTGAGAGCATTGCCCTGCCGACAATAGGCAGAGAGGGACAAGTGGAAGGCCTCACTGAAATGGGACTGGCCAGAGATGAAGCCGAACGCTACAGCAGGGAAGCCGGAAGGGATATCAATAAGCTGAGAAGGCTCTTGAAATTTATTGACAATAAGGCTCCCTGGTATAAATCGGAGAAAATACGCGAAATCATCCCTGCCCTTATTCTCGGAAGATGGAATATCCATAATCCAGGCGACTGCGAGATCCTGGAAAAACTCGCCTGCATGCCCTTTGACAATTACATGGACATCCTGTACCGATGGAAAGACTTTGAAGACTCTCCCATACTGCAGATCGGCGGCACATGGAGGCTCACCTCCCCTCTTGATCTCTGGAACAGCGTATCAAAATATATTACAAAAAATGACCTTGCTGTCCTTGCAGCATCTTTTGCTGGGGTATTTAATGATGCCTCAAACAGCGGGGAAACCGAAATGATAAGAATAACCTATTCATCCAAACCTCCAAAAAAATATTCCGTTTGGGCACAGGAAGGACTTGTCCAGACACTGATTATGATCAGCCTTTATGGAGAATACATAAATCCCGCTATCCTTCCCAGACCTCAGGCTTGGGTGGACCAGACAGTGGCAGGTCTGCTCTTCGATGCCGATGATGCCCTGTGGCGCAGGACCAACCAAAAGCTTCCCCTGATTGCTGAGGCATCCCCGAAAAGTTTCATAAAGGCGGCCCAGCACTCCCTTGAGAAAGACCAGCCTGAAATTATGGGGATGTTCAGGACCAATAAAAGTTTCTTAGGCGAAACCAGCAGCCACACGGGACTTCTATGGGCGCTGGAAGGTCTTGCCTGGCTTCCTGAATATCTTTTTCAGGCGACAGATATCCTGCTGAGGCTGGCTGAGCTGGATCCGGGAGGAAATCTGAGCAACAGGCCTGCCAGAAGCCTGGTGGATATATACAGACCTTCGGGCCCTCAGACATCCGCGTCCCTTGAGGAGCGTATGGAAACGCTAAAGTCAGCCGTCCAAAAACATCCCGTCCAGGGTTGGGAACTATTAAGAAAGCTCATGCCGAAAAATCATGATAACTGGATGCAGACCAGCAAAATGAGATGGCGCCTTTCTGACCAAACCACCGCGCCGACCGATTCTGCTGAACAGAAACTCTCGGCATTCCAGGCGGTTTCGGACCTGTTGCTCGAAATGTTTGACAACAGCGATGAAAAGCTTGCCGCAATCCTGAGACATTCCTCTGAGATGCTGTCTTCTGAGCACCGCAACAAACTGCTGGCTTTCATTGAAAAAAATTATGCGCAAATACCTAAAGACAGTACCCTCTCCCGAGACGAAACAAGAAGGATTCTGAACCATCACCGGTCCTATCCCGATGCATACTGGTCCTTTGAGCAAGAGGTTCTGGCCCGCTATCAGTCCGTTTATGAAGCGTTGGAGCCTGATGATCCCACTGCTAAATACAAGTGGCTTTTTGATTCGTTTCAGCTATATTTCCCCCAGGGTACTCTGGAGACCGAGGACGATGAAAGGGATGATCAGGATTACAATGCCAAAGTGATGAAAGCACGTATGGGAGCTATTGCGATTCTGAAGCCACAGATCGGAATTGACGGAATCATCAAACTGGCTGACAAAGCCGAAAGTTCGCAGATTCTGGCTTTCGTGCTGTCCAAAACCGAACAGACAGAGGATGAAACAATAAGGATAGCTGCATCCCTAAAAAACCATAATGCAAATAAGAATTTTGTCAGCCTTTATATAGCGGGAAAAACCGTACACCACGGCATTCAATGGCTTTTTGATCTCTTCCCTAGGCTGGATGAGCTTAATTTGGACAACCTGGAGCTGTGCGCGCTTTTCAGCCAGGTGGAGCATTCAGAAGATCTATGGAAGTTTATCGAAAATAAAAGCGAAAGCCTTAATGAAGCCTACTGGCTTTCAGTGGATCCCTATTTTTTGCGCACTACTTCGCAGGAAGGCACCACAGGGATAAATAAATTGATGGAGCACAAAAGATTTAAAAGCGCCGTCAGGGCGGCAAACTATATTAAAAAGCAACTTTCAACCGATATGATCTCTTCAGTGCTGCACAGTACAGCGACTGAAGAATCCAAAGATGATTTTATTCTCAAGCCAAATGAGATCACAGGCCTATTTAAAGAAATTGCAAAACGCGAAGATATGGACAAACAAAAACTGCTCGACCTGGAATGGCTCTATCTTTCAGTGCTCAGCTCCTACTCTTCAGGCTACAGTCCTGAAAACCTTTATAATGAGCTCGCTGAAAACCCCCATTTTTTTGTCGATGTGCTCTCCTGGCTCTACATGCCCGCAGATGACGAAAATATCGAGCCCGAAAGGAAAATCATGCCTAAGGAAACCCTTGAGCACCTTGCCCATAAGTGTTACGAGCTACTGGATAACTTTAAAAAGGTGCCTGGAGTCCGTCCCGATAATACAATTGATGACGGCGTACTGAACCAATGGATTTTGGTGGTGAGGGAGCTGGCCCAAAAAGCGGACCGCATTGAGGCTGCTGACAGGCATATCGGAACGCTCCTGGCTTATTTTTCGGAAGAAGACAAAGAATGCTGGCCGCCCGATGAAATCAGCCAAATCATTGAGCGCATCAACACCCCAAGCCTCAAGGATAATTTCGCGGTGACCGTTACCAACAAGAGAGGCTCTACCACCAGAAGCCCTTTTGAAGGGGGAACCATTGAGAAAAACAATGCCGCCCATTTTCAGAAGCTGGCCAGACTGCATAAAAACAGGCATCCCTGCCTGTCTGAAATTTTTATCCAAATTTCGGAGCAGTATCTGGAAGTCGCCGGACATCATGACAATCAGGCAGAACGTGACCGTCTGGAATATTGATGGCGAATGTTCCATCAACGTTATCGCGATACTCCAATAGAATAAAGCAGGTAAGTTTTCCAAATACAAAACAGGGCCTTGTGCGTCCCTAGCCCCGATAGAAGCGGAAATCCTTCTGCGCCGGGGTTCGGCGCAGAAGATTGAAACGGACAGCGGGAAAAAGCTCCCAAAAAAAACACCAAACCCAAAAAACAGTCTCATATACAATCTAAAGAACCAGACAAC
>NZ_JAVFVR010000020.1 GCF_030929595.1 Flavobacterium sp. LHD-85
ACAACAACAACAACAACAACAACAACAACAACAACAACAACAACAACAACAACAACAACAACAACAACAACAACAACAACAACAACAACAACAACAACAACAACAACAACAACAACAACAACATTTCAAGTGAATAAAATACTAAACAATCTTATAGGCCATCTGGCAGAGAACCCAAGGAAACTTTTCCTTATTGACTCTTTAGGGGCAGTTTTGACAGCATTGTTCCTCTTTGCAATATGGCGGCACTTCAGCGGATATTTTGGAATGCCAAAAGCTGCATTGGCCTGCCTTTGGGCAATAGCAGTCTGTTTTGGCATTTATTCGGCCGCCTGCTTTTTGTTTTTAAAAGGGCGCCGGGCGCTTTTCATAAGCCTTATCGGCGCTGCTAACCTTCTTTACTGCATCCTGGCAATCGGTCTTGTGATTAAATGCTGGCATTTGCTGACACTCATCGGGAGGGCCTATTTTTTGATTGAAACCGCAATTATCTTCGCCCTTGGCTGTATAGAGATCAATGCGGCAAAAAAAATAAAAAAAAGAGCGGCTGGCAGCTAAACTGCTGACAAGAAAACGCTGCAGACGGCAGCTGCACTGGATTTGGGCAATTGGCTTAATATAAAAAAAAAACGGCTGCTATTTTACAAAAACATATTTATATGAAGAATTTTTATTATACCTATGATAGGATCTTTTCCATCGGGATCAACAAAAACAGTCGGATTATTCAAACAATAAACGTATGCACCTACATTAGGATATTTTTCAGCTAATGGGTCTCCACTCAACCACAAACTAGTCTTCGCGTCATAATACCTAGCCCCATAATAACTCAAATTAGTCTCCCTGTCTAATTCCTTCCCATTAAACAAGTAAGGGCTTGAAAAAGTAGAACTATGCTCCTCAAACAAAACCTCCCCAAAAGCAATATACTCCACATGCTGGCTAATGCTTCCGTTTTTGGTTGTAATATAGGAAGTACTTCCCAAATGATCGGGATGAAAATAGAAAATATCATTTTCCGGCATTCCTATTCCGGTAAAACCTTCTCCAGATTTTCTAACAAAAAAGATGAACATTACTGCTCATCTCTAAGTTATAATTTGATAATTTTCACTCTTTTTTAATGAGTTATAAATTTAAAAATGTATATCATTAGCGCTTCATAATAAAATAATAAAACATCTAAAAACATTAAAATGCAGAGTAATTCCTTATCAAACTACTATTGACGAAATTACTTCTCGGGCACAGATTGCAAATCTATGCGATCGAGTTCCAAATCAGCGCGATCGAGATCTAAAATAATAGAATATTCTGTTACAAACTATTACAAATAAAAGCATGACTATGCCTGAAATCATACTCCCCAGCAGTAATATAAGCCACCAATATGGTAAAACCCACATTACGTAATATATAAAGTAATTTATTAAATCTTTATACCATATTCCTTCATAATATTTTTCTCTAAAAATATCATCGTTAAATCCAGATAAATAAGATAATAGAAAAATAACTAAAAAACTTATTAGACAACAAATTACTAATTTTTTCATTTTATTCATTCTTTTCATTTTTATGTGGGTCTGCCTTTTCAAAAAGGGCGTTCCATTCCTTTAAACTATACACCTTGTTGCTACCATCAGTAGATTGCACACCAGTAAAATTACCTTTTTTATCTATCATAATATTAAAACTAAACTCAGAAATTGGTCTTTCATTTTTACCCCATAGACTTGAAAATGGACTTCCTTCATAATACCCTACTCCAATAAAGACACTTTGCCCGCTTGGATCAGTAATAAATGCCTCAGTACTAGGAAAATTATCTCCCTTTAAATTTCCTCTTATTGATAAAAATCCTTTTTCTTTATTTTCATTAATATAAAAACTTGCAGATACATCTATATTTGGTGCACCAGGAGTTAATGGATTAGCTCCTGAATAAGAAGTACTAAATGTGAAATTTTTATCAGAACCTTCTTTGTAAACACCAAAACCCGAAGTAAAAGTACCCGATGGACTTGCGGTAGCTTTTATTGAAGGTGCGGCAGTATGATAAGTATTAGAGCTCCACGTTCTAAGACTAATATTTTCTTTATCTGTATCAAAATTAATTTTCTGATGTACTCTTGCCGAAGCATTTGGATTAGTAGAAAAACTTCTATCGTCACCATGAAATCCACCTCCAAAATGTTTAAATGGAGCAAATGATCTTATTGTTATAGGATATGGCGTATTACCATCTGGATCTACAAACTTTATAGGATTATTAAAGCTAAAAACAAAAGTTCCAAAATTAGGCATTTTCTCCGCCATCTTATCAACACTCAACCACAAACTAGTCTTCGCGTCATAATACCTAGCCCCATAATAGCTCAAATTCGTCTCCCTGTCTAATTCCTTCCCATTAAACAAATAAGGTGAAGAGAAAGATGATAAATGCTCTTCAAACAAAACCTCTCCAAAAGCAATATATTCAACATGCTGGCTAATGCTTCCGTTTTTGGTGGTAATATACGAAGTACTCCCTAAATGATCCGGGTGAAAATAGAAAATATCATTTTCTGGCATTCCTGTTCCGGTAAAACCTTCACCAGATTTTACGGTTTCTGGTTCTATAGGCGGGCCAAATTGTACTGGCGGGTCAGGAACATCGCCCGGTGCATTGAAAACTGGATTTCTTGGCCAGCCTGCTGGCGGTTCTTGGTTTTCTTCTACGGGTTTTAAAACTTCACTTGGGTATGGATCGCCTGTGAATTCTGGCGTGGCATAAATACCTTGTTGTGTTGGAGGAAAATAATAAGCCTAACTATAAAGCACAAAAAACCTCGCAACTTGCGAGGTTCTATTTTTAGCTATTCTCTATCGATTATCTTTGCACCACACGAAAGAATTCGTATGGGAGCGAGGAGTTTCCGATTCATCTCATTAATTCTCCCATTCTGAATTTACTTCAGTAATAAAAAGATTAGGGTCTTTCGGATAATACTTAATCAATAGAGAATCTCCAACTTTCTTGTCTTTGCCAATATCCAAGGCATCACTACCTTCATAAATAGTATCTCCTATCTTAAATTTAACACTAATTGTACTTCCTTTATAAACGAACTTTTTTGTGATTATCCCTTTCGTTACTTTATAATCAGATTTTATCAAATTATGCTCATTTTTACGTTTTTTATCCATTTTACTAAAAAAGAAAGCAAAAATTAAAGCTATTCCAAATAAAATAAGAAACAACTTTATATAATCTCTTTTTTTCATTTTCTGTACACTTTGAATCTCTATCTTTTTTTGCATATTAACGCTTGTCTTATAATTATTTATCTTTTTCATAATTTATTAATTTCCTATACCAAAAAAATCTTTTATTTTATCTGTCATTGTATTTTGTGCAGCACCTTTAGCTGCTCCTCCAACAGGAGAATCAATAGTACCTTTAATCATTTGTGCTCTAACGGTCTTTTTTCTTGCTACGGTTGCGGCTGAATTGGCAACATCTAATCTTTTTACAGCTCTTTTGGAGGCATCGCTAGTAAATTTTGTACCTCCTTTAGTTGCTTTTATAAATTTGTTTTCAGCCCTAACGACTTCTTTAACCGCTTTTGTTTCTGCTTTTATCATTTTTTTCACAGAACCTTCAGCCATTTTACCAACTTTTTTCATACCAAAATCACCTATTTTACCACCTATAAAATCTGCTCCTGCATCATACACAACTTCTCCAATATCTTTTTTATCACCAATAACTCCCCCTATAGTTTTAAAGCCTTTTTCATTAGTATAATCAGTCGTAGATTTAAGAGCAATAGCAGCAGTCTCTGCAACTCCTGTTAATGCGGGATTAAATCCTATCATAGCTCCCTTAGCGCTTTCAATTCCAACATCGGCCCAGTCTACTTGATCTAGAGATTTTCCAGAAAGTAATTGTGTCCCTAATTCAATTCCTCCACCAACTACAGCTCCCAATAAAACTCCTGCTACATTTTGCTTACCATTTGGATCAACATATTTGATAGGATTTTGATAACAATAATTAAAATTTGATAAATTTCCAGAGTTATAAACTCCATCATTATGATCTCCATCAAAATAAAACTCATCCTCAAACATAGGATTATAAAGTGCGAGTGGGTCAACATTAAGCCACAAACTAGTCTTCATATCCAAATACCGGGCCCCATAATAGCTCAAATTCGTTTCCCTATCTAACTCCTTGCCATTAAACAAATAAGGGCTAGAAAAACTAGACGAATGCTCCTCAAACAAAACCTCACCAAAAGCAATGTACTCCACGTGCTGGCTTATGCTTCCATTTTTGGTTGTAATATACGAAGTACCTCCTAAATGATCCGGGTGGAAATAGAAAATATCATTTTCAGGCATTCCAGTTCCTGTAAATCCTTCTCCACCTTTTACGGTTGTAGGTTCTACAGGAGGACCAAACTGTACTGGCGGTCCTGCCACATCGCCCGGCGCATTGAAATATTGAAACAAAAAAGATGAGCATTACTGCTCATCTTTAAATTATTGACTCTCTTTTATTTTAGTTATAATTTTAGAAACTCATACCATTAACTCAGAATCAGTAAATTATTAACTATTTAATTATAAAAATCTTTTTATTTGATTGCATGCTACCCAGCTCTTTATTTTCCTTCATTTTTGGCAAAACAAACAATTCTTCATCAATATGCTCATTATTATATGCTTTTAAGTCATATACTGACTTATAAAAATTATATACCAGTTTCTCAAGTTTTATTGGTAATGAGTGAGAAATTTTAAGAAATTCATAAAATTGATCATATTTATAATTTTTAAAAAGATCTGGATTTACACTCAAAAGTCCCTCAGCATAATAATATCGATAAACCCCTGTTTTCCATACCACTTCAACTATAGAGCAATTAATCTCTCCTACCATTTCTTTTTTCTCTTTTTTTGTAATAATAGGTTCATTTCCCAGTATTTCTTCCAAATCTATTGAAACATCTACAGCAGAGACAATACTTGAATTGTCTACAAATCGATAAAGCAAATTATTCTTTTGTAAATATGTATTTATAATCTCTATGTCCTTATATTTATAAATATTAAGAAAGTTACCTTTACTTGTAAACATATAAGTTATTGTATCAACTGGTATCTCACCTTGTTTTTTCAAATTCTCAATTAAATTATTCTTACTTATCCCATTTATTAAAGTATCACCTAAAGTAGTAGTATTTACAACGTATTCAAGCTTGCCTTCAAAAGATTGAGAATTAATCTGAAGTGCAAAAAAGAAGAAAAAATAAAGAATAAAATTTTTCATTTAGATTTGTTTTTTGTGTTATTAATAATTTAATGTCTTCTCTATATTCTATTTTTTAATTAACTCATATTCCTGTACTACATAAGTATTAAAAATAGATCTTTTGTATTCTACTCTTAATAAATAATTATCAATAATATTTTTTCTCTCCAAATGTTTATGATTTTGAAATCCTACACTATAAACTTTATCATCAAAATAAAAAAGTAATCTATCTGATCGACCAGAAATATAATTTGATATTTTACATTTTTTTTCAAAAATTTCATTCTGGCTTTTAAATATTATATATTCATTGATTGGAATTTTTAAAATTAAAGCGATATAAATGGAAAAAAAAGAAACCGTTATCATTACGAAAAAATAGTCCCAAATGCTTTTTGTTATTTTAATTTTATCTTTAATCTCTAATACAGATAATATAATAAAGGATAATGAGAATAATATCCAAAAAATATATTTAGGAGGGTTTAATATTAATTGATTGTCTCGTAGATATAATACTATACCTATTAGCAGTAAAAAATAAATCCATTTACTCTTTAAAATTTTATTTATCATTTTCTTTTTGTTTATCTTTTCTATATTGATTTGCTTTTTTTGAAATGGCTCCTTTTTGAACAGCATCTTTTGTCTTTTGTCGTAAAAGGTTATTTGTACCTTTTAATGCTTTGTTTCCTTGTTCTTTTACCTTTTTAAAATAATTTTTAATTCTGGTAGGGGATTCGCCATTTTCAACTTTATTTAGCATTTTATTTACTTTACGTATTAAAGCCTTATTTTCAATCTTCAAACTGCCTAGCATTTCTTCTGCTTTATTGCCAAACCCTTGTTCAACTAAAGTTTCAATTGATGACTCTAAAAATATATTCATTAACCCATCTTCACCTTCCATTAATTTATCCATATCAAAATGCCCATCTGTGTCATATTTACCTTTACTGTAATTATCAATAATTTTAGTAGTCATTTTAGTTACTGTACCTATTATCATCTTACCTGCTCTTGATTTAGCAAATTTTTGGATTTTAATAGCGGTAGCTGTTCCAGTTGGAGTAACAGATGAAATCGCATATGATCCAACTGCCCCCCATGTAGCAGAAGCCCACCCGATATCATTATATGCTTCTTGAGATGACTTACCTTCAATTAACATACCTCCAAAGTAATCCATACCTACATCTAATGCAAAACTCGATACAGCGTCTATTATACCTGTGATAGGATCTTTTCCATCGGGATCAACAAAAACAATCGGATTATTCAAACAATAAACGTATGCACCTACATTAGGATATTTTTCAGCTAATGGGTCTCCACTCAACCACAAACTAGTCTTCGCGTCATAATACCTAGCCCCATAATAGCTCAAATTCGTCTCCCTGTCTAATTCCTTCCCATTAAACAAGTAAGGACTTGAAAAAGTAGAACTATGCTCCTCAAACAAAACCTCCCCAAATGCAATATACTCCACATGCTGCGAAATAGAACCGTTTTTGGTTGTAATATACGAAGTACTTCCTAAATGATCCGGGTGAAAATAGAAAATATCATTCTCTGGCATTCCTGTTCCTGTAAAACCTTCACCAGATTTTACGATTTCTGGTTCTATAGGCGGGCCAAATTGTACTGGTGGTCCTGGCACATCTCCAGGTGCATTGAAAACTGGATTTCTTGGCCAGCCTTCGGGCGGTTCTTGGTTTTCTTCAACCGGTTTTAAAACTTCACTAGGATAAGGATCACCTGTAAATTCTGGCGTGGCATAAATGCCTTGTTGCGTTGGAGGTCCGGGAGGCAATCCTAAACTCCTCACATAGGTGTCTAATGCTTTTTGCTGTTCTGCTGTAAGCTTGCCGTAATTTACTCCTCCTGCTGTTAGTTTTAAAGGCTGTGCAAAAGCTCCGTTCCCCAGTTTACTCACGATACGTCCTGCTCCTTCGAAATAGTGCTTGGTAAATTTCCCTTTGCTTATTACAAAATATGGCGAAACATAACCTGTGTAATCATCTGTATGAACAATGGTTGCTGCAGTTTCACCGTTTATGGCTACATTCTGCGAATCGCCTGAACTTTTTATTACTCTTTCTCCACCCGCATCATAAGTATATTGGTGAATTCTTCCGTTATCGTTAATTCCCATTAAACGATTTTCTTCGTCCCAAGTCATTTTTCTGAAGCTTTTTTCTTCGGTATAGCTTGTTGGGTTTCCGTTTCCGTCATACACATATTCTCTTGGCTGTACTTTTCCTGCTTCTGCAATTTTATTTGGTGCATTTGGGTGCAGTTCGTTGTCGTAATTATAGTCTAATACATAGCCTTTCTGCTCATTATTTACAATATGCACCAAATCTTTTTTGGTAATATTATGCATTTTGTTATAGCTCATATTCAGCTCATAATTGGCTTTGGTAAACTCTCCATGGTAAGACGCTTTTGCCGATTTTAAACGGTAGAAATCATCGTATTGGTATTCGTGCGAAGAGATTCCTCCCAATGTGTTGTTTACAATTGGAGCGGTGTTTTTTATGCTCAAAACATTCCCTACCAAATCGTATCCATATGCATTGTTCATGACTTGTCTAGAACCGCTTTGCACTTGCAACTGCTGTAATCTGCGCATAACAGGATCGTAGGTATAATTGGTTTCGGTGTCGTTTCCGTATTTTAGATATTTACGCTGTTCAAATTCATCATAACTTAATTGTTTGATGTAATCGTAGGTATGGTTTTCTTTTTTACCCTGCATGCTTTGCAGGTTTCCTGCGCGGTTATAGGTATATTCTACCACTTCACCATCTGGATAAGTCATTTTCTGGATTCTGTTCCAAGTATCATATTCGTATTGCGAAATATAAGTCTGTATATCTGTAGGTGTAATACGGAGGGTTCGAATTTCTTTTTCCACCTCTCCTAGTTTACCATAGAAAAATTCCTGACCACCGCTGGCATCTTGTACAAACCACAATCTGCCTCGGCGAGATGGTGTGCCGTCTGCTTTACCATAATTGTACTGCACGTTGTTCTGCGGATTTTTAGGATATTTGATACTCTCTAAACGGTTGTAATTGTACACGTATTGTATAGCGCCACCATTAGGAACTGTATTTTTAATGTCTTGTGTAATACGAGTAGTCAAATTACCTGCTAAATCATATTCCATTTTCGTTGTTCCCGCATCTGGATGCGTAAATTCGATGCGTCTTCCGAGCCAATCGTACGTACTTTTGGTGATATGATCCATGGCATCGGTAACTTTGATCATTTCGCCTAATGCATTAGTATCAAATTTCGTTGTCAAATCGTTTTGCATACTGGCTACATTCTGTCCTGTAGCATCGGTATACGTCGTATTGGTTTTGTTTAATGCATCGGTTTGTGTAGTTTTTAATACTGGAAGACCATCATAACTTTCCAAAGCGAAAACTGTAGTATTGGAACTTCCGTCTGGCAAGGTTACTTTTATGGGGCGGTTTACCTCATCATAGTCTGTTTTCGTTGGTGCGACAGTAGAAACTGCCGTATTGAAATTATTGTCTAAAGTTGTACTTGTGGTTGGGTAATAACTGGTTATGGCTCTTCCTAATCCATCATAAATTATTTTTCCAGAAATAATATGCGCTTCTTGATCGGCGCTTCCTGCAGCGGTAAACAAACTTGCTGTTTTTTTAACCTGCAAAGCTCTTCCTAATCCGTCTGTATAGGTATAAGTCTCAATGTCTTTGTCCAATTCTGGATCGTAATTTCTGGTTTTGGCATACGGCACTTTCGCATCGGGAAAATATTCATAAGCAATCGTATAGGACTTACCCAAAGCAATTTCATAAGGTGCACGAATCGTTGCAATACGGCCTTTTGCATCCAAAGTATAATCTGTACTTTGATCGTTACGGTCTGTTGTTTTAACTGGTACTCCAAAACGGTAATTGTATTCCATTTTGTTTTGATAACCAAAAGCATCTTTAATCTCCGTCATGTACTGATGATTTTCTGCATCGTATACATATTCTAAAGTCATACGCTGGTCTTTGTGATTTGAAGGACCTGTAATTTTCTGCAAGTTTCCGTATCCATCATATTCAATATTAGTCACTGCAATTTTATCTGCTGATGCGTAATTTTTAATCTGCGTCACTTCGGCAGTTGTCGTATTGATGGTTGTCGCTCTTTTACGGCGCAGACCATCGGCTGTAAATACTTCTAATTGTTTTGGAATACCACCATAATAAGGCGTTGTACTTTCGTAATAACTGATTTTTGCGGTTACTTTATCAGCCGCGGCACCGTTGCCTAAATCTTCGTATTGAATAATGTTTCCGTTAGCATCATACGTATTAAAAGTATTCGTTTCCAGATAATCGCTACCGCCTTCATAGACTTTCTGATTGGCATGAACGAGTCCAACAAAAATACGTTTGGCATCGCAAGAAGGCAAGTTCAATTCTGAAATGGGAACGCTCGCCTGTGTTGCCACATCTATAAAACTATATTCATTTTCAGACTCCTGGCGCATTTTTCCATTTTTGTCTAAAGTGTAGCTGTATTTTAAAAGGTTTTTTCTAAAATAATCCTGATTGTAAAATTCCTGCACTGTGGTCATAAAAACCGAATTATCCGCAGCATCAATCTGTTCCTGAGTTACTTTTCCGAATCCGTAAAACTCTCTTTCACGACGATCCTGATAACCGTCTTCGTATCTAAATTTTGCAATAGAATGATCGATACCGTCACCAGTATGTCCGTCAAAAACATCAACACTTTGTAAAACCCACTTCGCTGAAGGGTTTTCGTAACTTGGTTTCAACAGTTCATAATCTACTGTATAACTATTTCCTGCACCGTTTTTAACGCTTTTTAATTTGTTGGTTCTTTTGATATTGGATAACTGTGCTGTTAAATGACCATCATCTTTCGAAACCACATAATCTAAATTTCCATCTCCATCAATATCCATAAAAGTGCCTTCAGAACGGTTGGTACTCCATCCTTTACTTCCTCCAATGGTAGGCGTAATACGCAATAGCCAAGCAATAATATCAATTGAGACATTGGCATTCAGACCATAACTTACCCCTTTATTCTGGCTCATTTCCGGAAATCTCGGATATACAACCGGCGTATCAAACGAGTTTCCTAAATTTAAAGAAACCAGCATTGTACTGCCTACATATCTAATCTTATCTGCAAGTCCGTCACCATTAATATCCATAAAAGATTCATCACTATCTGACTGCGATCTGGCATAATTAGCTCCTCCAGAAATGGATCCCTGTTTAATGCTGAATCCTAAACCTGCGCTCCAATCTGTAGAATTTCCTTTGTTGATACTCGCAAGGTTCCATTTTTCTGCTGGCAAAAAGCCGTAACCTGTATTTAAAAATACATCTCCAGACTCTGTTATTTTATCTGGCAATCCATCTCCATTAATATCGCTATGAATCAGTACAGAACGGTCTTCACCTTTACCCTGTGAAGCACTCACAGAAATGCTGTTCCCTCCTTTTTCTGCTTCTTTTGAGGCCGTTTCTTTTGCTGAATCTGCTTTTACTTTCGATTTTGCTACCGTAACACTCATAGAGTTGGATGGCGCACCGTGACTGTAGCTTCCGCCAAAATTTGGTCCTTCAGAGCTTGTTCTAGAATGGCTGAAATTATCTCCAATATTTACGATTTGGTCCGAAACTTTCCCGACAGGCGCTGTCAATTGTATATTTCCTCCACGAATATAATCTGGAAAGCGGTCACCATTAAAATCGCTCATGGTCTGGGTCATATACGAGTCTCCATCTATAGATTTACTGTATCCAAAACTTGCTGAACCTCCTGCAGAAACTCCCCCAGAAATACTTTTACTTTTACTTTCGCTAATCATATCTAAAGCAGAAGTGCTTCCTCCCTGCAGATTTGGAAGAGTAAAATCGGTATAATCGGCAATATCATCTTCTCCTAATCTCGATGTTCCGATGGTTTGCCCTTTAATGTAAATTCCTTCTTCCAGACCTTCCCATTTGTATTTACTGTAAGACGGATTTAATGATACAAAATAACTGTCAGCAATTTCATATCCTTTACCATCATAATTATCAGGATCTGTATTGTTTAAATCAGGTTCTGTATTGTAAGCATCAGATTGTTTTAATTGATTCTGGTCTATAGTATTGGAAGCCAGATTTCCGTTAATAACAAATCCGCCCCATTGACGATGGGACAAACCGAATGTTCTTTCATCAGCGTTTAAAAGACTATAAATGGCAAAATCATCTGTCGTGGTGTTTAAAACTATATCATCTGTTAGATCTGCAACATCTTTAAAATCGGTAATTTGAACTTGAATATTTAAGGCATTGGTTTTTGGATAGTTTTTAATAATGGTAATCGACTGCGCATTAGAAACCGTCATTTCCAATTGAATTGGAGTTCGTAAAACAGCATCAGGATAGTTGACCGCATCATCAAAGGTATTATTCGCTAAAACCATAGTTCCTGCTGTGATTCTGTAACGATTGCGTGCCAATAAAACATTGTTTTGTTTAGCCGAAATAATTACATCTCCATTATAATTATTAATATTTCCAGGATATTGGAAAGGTGTCGCCAACACTAAATCCTGTGGCAATATGCTCAGTTTTACTTTTCCGCTTACTGTTGAAGTTATTCCTGGAATATTATAATTTCCTTCTCTTTTATTGTATAAAGTATGTGAAACATCCATAGGAACTTCTTCTGCAACACCACCTGCATAAGCTGGCACTGTAACCGTTGGAGCAAAAGAAATAGTTTGCCAATTGATGTTGGTTTCGGTTCGAAGGGCCAAACTAATCTGCGTTTCGGCTTCAAATGCAGGAAGATTTACTGACGCTAAATTAAATGATGCTACTTCATTAGCTAAAAAAGTCTTTTCAAAAACAACTACAGCTGGATTGGTCTGCTCCAAATAGGTTTTAGTAATAACCAATTTAATATGATCTGATGTTACCGGTTTGTTTAAGATTCCTTTTAATACAACATTTCCAGCAGCAGCAACTGTTTTTCCTGCAACAGAACTGCTGAAAAAATCTGCATTTGCATTATATGAAGCCAAAGAATACCCATTGACATCATTTAAAGTGGCAGGAATTATAAAATCGCTCTCCGTTACATTTCCACTTAAACCGCGGTCAAAACGTTTTACTTGCGAATAAGTGACAACAGGATTCCAATTTACAGCATCAAAATTTCCATCCTTTACCGAACTTACCCTAAAGTAGAGTCGTTCTCCTTTCTCTACAGCAATTCCAATGTTCTGTTTCGTTTTAATGGCATAATCTTTTGGACCGATCGCCTCATTCCAAAACAATTGGTTTCCTTTTTGAAAATACAAACGAACACCGTCTGCTTTATCATTTCCTGCATTATTTACGTACGCTGCTCGCGCTTTTATTCCATCAGGAGTGGTATCTTCAATTAATTGGTATTGATGCGAAACAGACACTATTCCTTTTACAGGTGCTTCCCACATGCGCACCACATCATGAAGCGGATTCTGTTTTTCGATTTCTTCTGCAGAAATCGTGGTAAAACCTGGAATCGTAATATCTCCTCCCCCAAAAACAGGCGAAGGCGTTCCTGTACTGCTATTTCTAAAAGTTGGCACACCATTCTCTAATCGGTTATAATATACTTGTCCATTTTTAACAAAGTCAACTAAACCGTCTCCATTAAAATCCATGAAATACGCTTTAGTTTTATTGGTAGATCTTTGCTGATCGTAACCGATATTTCCATATTTCAGATTTAAGTCGACTCCCCAATTGAATGAAGTTGATTTTGAAAATCCAACATCGCTAATATTAATTTCCTGCAGTTCACCAAAACCTAATTGTCGAGAACCAGCCAAGTTTTTTCGGTAATAAACACCATTTTTATTCTTAAAAACTTTGTCTGGCAATCCGTCACCATCTAAATCTTCCAGACTTACTGCCGTATCAGATGATCCCCAACTGTTTCCTCCGTGACCTCCAACCGTAAAGCCTTTCAAACTTCCTGCATTAGTTGCCAAACCAATTCCAAGACGGTAGCTTACGCCATTTGTAGCTCCTTCTGAACTGCTGACTAAAGAGTGTTTTCCTGAAAAAAGCACATCGCTGAAAGCCGGAATCGAGCTATTTTTTAAATTATCATTTGGAACATTCCAAACTTGTTCCGCTCCAAACGGACTGTATTTTCCTGATGTGTCACGAACATCATCAAAGTAATCTAATTTATTCGTATAAAACAGTTTAGACTCTGAATCGTATTCCGAAATGGACTCTAACAAAGCCTTTTTGAAAGCACCTTCTTTAAATTTCAATTCGTAACTGCGAACCAAGTCATTTTTGTAGCGGACTTCTATTTTTCGTAATAATTGATTGTTCAGCTGTTTAAAACCTAATCTGGCCGAAACCTGAACATCTGTTCGGTTTGCTTCACCAAGATCTGAGTTTTTTACGAAAGTGACACTGTAATTTCCTTTTTGCGATCCAGAACCAGTATAATATACTTTTTTAAGATACAATTCGCCATCGCGTTTGTCGTATTCGTACTCCACTGTATTCCCTTTTAAATCGACTTGAAGACAAAGTGCCCAATGTCCGATATTTCCATTTGCGTCCTGCAAAACACTATTAACCGCAAGTCCGGATTGTGTTCCTCCATAATAACTCGCAACACCACTCTTATCTTTTACGACCCAATAATAATTTTTAGGCGATGATCCTTTACGGATAATCTGCTGAAAAGCACCTTCTCTTCTTGGATAAAACTGCTTATCAGCAGTTCTGGCAATCCATTCTGCTCTATGTGAGTTCGGAATCAAAGCTTCTCCTGCAACAGCATAACTTTCTGTTTCATTAACTGCATCATATCTTGGCGCTCCCCAGCGTGTTTCAATACTTACTGCCGGCGCCGAAATATCCCAGCCCATTCCTGCCCAGCTGTGTCCGCCGTCACTATCATACTGTAAGTTAAAAGAAGGCTGCATACCACCTCGCCCATTCGGAATAACGATGGAAAAACCTGTACTCATGGTTCCTCTTCCGTTTGCCGAAGGCGGTGCAATAGATTGGATTCCTACCAAGGGACTGGCGGCTTTTAGATCTTTAATGCTTGTTGGTGTGTAACCCGAAGTTTCAGGCGATTCGGGCATTTTGATAATTCCCGCAATAAAATCTGTAAAATGGGTTGTTTTGGCCTTAATAATTCCCTGTTTGATGTCAAGAGAATCTTTGGTTACTTCCTGCCAAAGTCGTTTGTTCTCGTCAAAATAAAATACATTGATGTCTTTTTCTGTATAACCTTCGGGAATTGTTTTTTTATCGTAAGGAAGTGAAAGTGTTACGGCTTTCTCAAAAATAGTTCCGTGCGGCAGTAAACGAAAACCTGCATTTACAGCGGTCACATTTACCATTGCCGAGTTTAATGGCGCAATATCAATTTTACGTAAACCGCTTACCGATACTTTTACATTATTTTTTAAAGCGCCGGCAGGAAAAACGGCCAAGAAATCTTTATATTCTAAAGCATTGGCTGTTTCAAAATTGATGATTTTTGAAACACGTTCTTTTGCACTCTCAATTGGTCTGAAACTTTCTACATTAGAAAATTGCTTTACTTTTATTTCTTCATTTAGAATAACCCCCGAAGCAGTTTCTTTTAAAACTGAGACAGATTCTCCGATCTTTTCAGCATCCAAAACCAATTCAAATTCCGGCTGAGTGACATCTACCGAAATTCCGGCAATAGTCATTTTTTTTAACTGAGAAGGAAAATTAGTTCCTTTGATATATAATTTATCAGCTGCTTTTAAAAGCGTAAAATTGGAATTCTGATTTCCGTTTTTATATACTATTCGTACATTTTTAATTTTGTATCTATTCGCAATTCCTTCAGGCGCTGTAAACAAAAGCACGTTATCTCCTTTTCGCAATGATTTTTCAGATAATAATTCAGACTGACTAGTCCATGCTTTGTTATAAGACAAAAATTGCCCTCCAATACTGGGCTGGTTGTTTAAACTTCTGGAAATTGAGGCTGCTTGATCGTAACCGAATAATTCGTATTCTAAATAAGCGTTTTCATTTTGTGCGGGAAGTTCATCTACTTTTAAATGAAAAACATTATCGTAGGCATCATCAATATCCTCAGGATTGTCAACCCCAATTATACCTTCTTTAATATCAGCTGCGAATAACTTTGCGGTTTTATTTTCATTTTTTTGAATAACCGTAGAATCAGAGACTAAAACTCCCTTTTCTTCCACTGTGTTTTCAGAAAACAGAAAAGCTATTTTATATTCGCTGATATTAGCGGCAAACAAAAATGCTCCTATTAAAAATACCAATACTATAATTCTATTTTTCATAAGTAGATTAAATCGATTTGAGGCAATCGGTTTATATTATTGAATTTGACAAATACTTTCTTTGTCTAGTTATTTCACAATTACTTTAAAAGTCTTATTTCCAAAATCTGAACTCACATTAACCAAATACATTCCTGACGGTTCTTTTATATTATCTTCATGCAGATAGGTTTCGATCTGATTGTATTTCTTCTCTTTTAAAAGTGATCCCGCCAGAGAATAAATGCGAATCGTTGCGTCGGACTTTTTAGGAAACTGCATCGCAATTGCAAACTTTCCGTCTGGGGTTGGATTCGGATATAAAATCAGGATACTAGAATCTGTAATTTCTTTTCCATCTGTCGCTACAGCAATCATTTTAGACGTTTTACATTCCTGCCCGTTTATTAATCGAAGCTCATAATTACCAGGCTGATCGATTAATATCTTCGGATTGTCATCTATAAAATTCCCTTCATAAAACCATTGGTATTGATAATTTCCAGACGGCAGAGCTGCACTGGCATCCAAAAGAAGCGCATTTCCATCTGTCAGCAGATAATCTGATTTTAGATTAGGAAAAGTTCCTTCCTTATCTGCCACAAATACGGTTTCTGAATACAGATTTCCTTTTTTGTCTTTTACGATATAATCATAAGTTCCTGATGAAAGCTGCACGCCGGTCTGGCTTTTTGCAGCTTGACTCCATTGTTTTACAACTGCTACACTGCCTTCTTTTTTAACTGTAACGGTAAAAGGAGCTTCTCCGCCTTCAATGGTATAATTTAATTCGCCCGATCCTGAAACGCCACAAAGTGCTTCGGTTATCCAAACTCTGCTGAACATTTGCGGGGCTACTTTTAAGGTAAATTTTGCTGTCCCAGATTTCTGTTTATTCCAGTCAAAATCTTTTAAAACCAATTTTTCTGTACTGGCAGTGCTTCCTAAACGAATGTATTCTGAATCGTTTTCATCATAAGTTCCCTTTCCAGAATAATCAACTAAAAGCCAATAATAAGTGTCTTTTGGCAGTGTTCCTTTTATAAAAGCAGGATTAAATGTCCAGTCTAAACTAAGATCGCTTGGGTTTGCATAATCCAGCTGCCATTCTCTAGAAACTCCGATTGGTTCTCCTTGCTCTTGCTTTTTAACTAAGAGATTCTTTCCGTTATCGCTCCAAAAAGCAAAATAATCATTAGGAATCCTGTCCGATTTACTTTTTACTTCAAACGTCATCAGTCCTTCTTCTATCATATTGCTGCTTTTGGTTTGCAGCAAACCGCTCGCGTCGTCACGTCCGACTGCGGTAATTGACGAGGCAAATCCTTTGTGTTTTTCGGCATCCCAGATCTTTTCTCCTTTACTGTTTAAATAGTTTTTATTGTCAAACTGAGAAAGTGAAATTCCGTATTTTATGGCTAAATAACTCGCCGCTTTCTGCGTTTCTAAACCAGATAAAACGCGGTTGTAAATCAAAATTTCGCTTATGCTTCCTTTAAAATCTTCTGGCGGCAATTTCTCCATTTTTGATTTCTGGCCAATAGTTAATGAAGACAGTTTTGCAACGCTATCAGTTACATTCTGCTGAAAAAAATGAATATTTGCTTTATGAGGTTTGATCTTTTCCTGATAAGACTGGTAAGAATATTTTTTTAAGTCAACCAAACGTTTGTTTGTCGCAGCCGAGATTATTTTTTGAGGATCATTAATCGTCCATAAAAATTGTTCTTTCAGACTGTCCTTTACTTTGTATACCATAAAAAGTGTCTGACGCCTTTTACTATCTGAGCCAAGAGGCACAATTAAAGAATCCTGATCCGTATCAATGACGATACTGGGATTAAAATTAAAAGCAGCGCCATTGTATTTCTTTACAGGCACCTTTGCCTCTTTATTGTTTACGAGACTTTCCCAATAGTAACTCTCTCCCGTATTTCTGGATTTAATCCAAAAAAAAGGTTCTGAAACTGCTCCTGGAACTATTTTTTCCTGCGAAAAGACAGCATTCACAATTAGAAATGCTGTTAAGTTTACCAATAAAAAAATCCTTTTATTCATATTCTAAAGTGATTTTTATGATGATGTTTTTTTAGAAATTTCCTAAATCATCAAAGTCAAATGAATAACCAATAATTAGTGAAATACTATTGATTTTATTTTTGTTTTCGCTGTAACGATGCCCATTTTCTTCGGTCATTAAAGCATCTGTAAGCCCCAAAGAGTATCTTGCTCCAATAGAAAGATTATTGCCAAATTCATATCCTGCAGATAAAACTCCGTAGAAATAATTTTTACCCGTCAAAGATTCTTTCAATACTTTCTGAACATTGGCATCTGGCTCAAAATAAACACCAGAATCTGCAAACAATTCCTGTGCGTTTGAGGAGTATTTTATATTATCACTAGCAATATTAAATCCTACATAAGGCCCAACGCCAATATAAAATCCTTCGACAGGATAATATTTAAACTGCGCTCCGACATTGATATAACTATAACCAAAAGTCATTTTATATTTGAGTCCTTTTACATCTTCGTAATTCAAATCGGTTCCCTGACCTGAATAGGAGATTTCAGTCTGAATAGCAACTTTTGCATAAGGATATTTCCAATTAATAAAGAAACCGCCCATTCCGCCAAACTTGCCTTCTTCTTTTAGGGTATAGCCTTCATAAATACCTTTCGGCACTATCACATCTGGAAGATTGGACATTTTAGAATAAATTCCGCCGCCAAAAAGACCATACGTAATTTCTCGATCACCCTGTGCCAATAAAGATTTTGTGCTTACTAGTAAAAGAAGCAAAATAATTTTTTTCATTTTTTTATAAATTACCATTGATGAAAACTGTAGCCTAACGAAAAACAAAAGACACTGCTTTTATTTTGATTTTCGATAAACTGAAAAGATGATGCATTACTCTTAATCATGTCCTTTACGCCTAGATAATAGCGAAAGTCAAAATGTATGCTTTTATGAAGTTCATAGCCTAATGCAAAGCACAACGAAAAATCATCGTCTCCATCAAGACCATCTTTATAAAACTGTCTCGTGGCAACATCGTACATACCGCCTGCTTCATTGGAACTGTATGTTATATCGTTGGGAGATAAATTGATGCCATAAAAAGCGCCAGCACCAAAATTTAAACCTTCATAAGGATAAACTTTATATAAAGCACCGATTTGCAGAAAAGCATAATTTAATCCGAGTTCGAATTCTTTTCCAACGGCATCTTTGTAAGTCACTTTTTCTCCTGACTGTCTAAATAAGATTTCCGGCTGAATGGCAACTCGCGTATCATGAAGTTTAAAATTTAAAAAGAAACCGCCTTCTAAGCCAAATTTTCCCTTACTTTCCATAACACTGCTATCAAAAGTATTATCTCTCCCTTTTATGCTCTCTGGAAGATTACTGAAGGTGGAATGCAGAATACCAAATTTTAATCCGTAGGTAATGTTAGTTTCGTTCTGGCTGTAGATTGGGGCACTAAAAAAAAAACTAAAAATTATTAAGTGTAATATTACTTTCATTAGCAAAAATTTCTGCGAATATATGTATTAATTTTAGCTTGCAATTAAAAAAATCCGATAAAAGGAGCAAAAAATCCGATTATATGCCTGATTACAGGTAATATTTATTTTCAGGATTACTTATACATTTGCTTGGGTATCACAAATAAATTGTATTACATTTACTATAAATATTTAAAAAACACATGAAAAACACGACTTTACTTTTAGCAGTCCTTTTATTATTTACCGCCACAATTCAAGCAAAATACGTTAAGGCGGTCTTATACATGGAAGATGGAACTATGAAAAAAGGACTGGCAGAAAAAGTAGAATACAACGATTCTAAAGTAAAATTTAAAACCAGCGAAGAAGCTAAAAAAGAGAAAATATCGAGTGCCGACATCAAAAAAATCGAATTTGTTGATGATGATAATGTAAAATTTACCGCCGAGAGATTGTATGCTACAACAGCCAATCTTCTAACCGGAAAATTCTCCAGATCAGGCAAAAAAAGATGGCTGTATATTATTTATGATAAAAGTGCAAAAATAGGCTACATCACAGAGCAAGGCAGCAACAGACCTAATGCAGGCGGGACCAGCAGGGTAATTACCAATGGAAGCACTTCTTACTTTTTTGGAAAAAAGAATTCCGAAGAATTGTTTTTTGGCTATGCCAAATCAGCAGGAAGCGATTTGGCAATTGGTACAGATTCGTTGATTCAAAAAATGTCCCAAGAAGCATTCGCGGACTGTCCAAAAATTATAGAAGCTATAGAAAAAACTGATTTTAAAGTAAAACCGGCGATTGACCAGCTTGAAGCGATTTTTGACAAAAATAAATGCCTGTAAGAGGCATTAGCAGAAACCGGGAGTTAGCTCCAGGGTTTTATATTTCGGGCATAATGCTTTCGAACACATATTTTTTCCATTGTTCTTTGCTGAAAACCACATTTCCGCATTTTATATTTTCAACCTCGGAAATTAAAACGATTTGTTTTATTTTATCAATAAAATCTGCTATTTTCCTCTCAATAAAGTCAAACCTGACAGTTTTAAAATCATCAGCATCATCTATTATGCAAATTTTAGCGCCCAGGCCCCAGGTGCCTTCTATGACAGGACGAATTGACCAGCCGCTGTAATTGTCCGGGCAAACCTGGTCAATATCAACCGGATTGCAGAAATAATCAATGAAAGACGCCTGCATTCCTTCTGTAGCCAATGTATCGACCCAAAAATTAGATTTTGGCACATTTCCTGATTTGTACTTGAAATCAAAGACATCTTCCGACAGCTTTGGCTCGATTGTCTTTGCCTCGACTTCATCTGTTATGATTGAGAAATTTTCATAATCAATTACAGCGCTAAAATCCTGCCACCAATTCTCGATCCTCACAGCGCATTTATTTTCTATCGGCTGGATCGCAAAAGTATCCGAACCGCTCATTTTTAAATAAAAATCCTCAATGGACATATCTGCCTCAGCTGTTTTGTGCTTTTTTTCCTCATCGCACCAATTATTCTCAAAGGAATAAATCCTATTGATCTGTTCAAGTTTGAATGCTATTTTATGACATAAATATTCTTCGAAGGCCGCTTTGCCTCTTGTATCCTTATATATCAATGAAATTGCAGCATCTGACTGTGCAAATTCAATATTCATTTCTGAATATTCAAAGCAATTTTTGGCACGCAGCCATTTATGAAAACCCTTGTTATCCATTTTAATATTTGTTTTTTGTTTGAGCGTACAGCTGGTATTTTTATTCCCTAACATATATTTCTCCTTACTGCCGGCTAGTAAAAGCACTTTAAATTTAGCGTTTTTTTGGCACTTCCATGAGCGGCTATGCGGACAAAGAAAAAATTAAGATGCGGATGCTAAAATACTATAATAATCCAAGATGGCCTGCTGCCTTCTGTTTTTTCTTCTTTACCGCTAAGGCTGCTGCTGCAGGGTAACGCGGCTAACTTTTGACAGAATGAAAAACATCAGAAAAAAAACAGCATTAACTTTAAAATCTGAACCGTCAAGAATTGCATAGAACATAAAAGTGCGAGGCTTTGCGGCCGATAAACAGCAGATCAGCAAAAACAGTCTGCAACAGTGGAAAAATATCTTCAGCGAAGGAAAGGTCAACCTGCGAAAATGTGCCTGATTTTTCAGGCGGGTCCTGAATAAAACAGATTAAGATTGTACTGATAATAAACAATACAATTTAATATTAATTTTCTACAAACCTATTTATACACCGTTCCTGCAATTATGCTTTTCAAATATGCAGTTCTCCATCGCAAAATAGGTCCCGCAGCATCCCTAGCCCCGATTGCTTCGCCAGTTCGCTTTGCTCATGTGCAAAGCAAATCCTATGCGCCGAGGGCTCCGGCGCATAGATTGGAGCGTATAGCGGGAAGAGCTCCTAAAAACTAATATTAAATATAATTAACGATGCTGGACATTCAAAATTAAACTCCTGCAAGAATTATTAACACCCCATTATTCAAGCCCTTCTGAACTCTGCCCGCTTTTGTGCAATCAAAAAAATAATCCCTACATTTAAAGCATCCAATAAGGACAATAATCCGCTAATTTTGCAGTTTGCCATCAAGCAGTAAAAACAGCATAAAACAGCAATACTATCTGAGCGCTTGCAGCTGCTCGGGAGATTATGAAAAATGAAAAAATTTGAAATTAAAAATACGGCTCCCGATAAATGGATCGTCTCGCACAACGAGGTTCCAAAATTCACCTGCGAGTTTGAAAACAAAAAATTCAATTACCACAGGACCGTCAAAGGCCTTTGCAACCCTTCGGGAGATCCGGAAGAAATACAGCTGCTTGATAAAATGGAAAAATGGCTTAAAGCATACCATAAGGACAAAATAGACGGATAGGGCAGCTTTGCAGGCTCTCTGATAAAAAGAAAAAAAAACGGAGCGGGACAGCCTAAAAGAAACAGCGGCCAATAAGGAAGAACAGGCAGATTCGGGGGGATTAATCCCTAAAGGAGGCACGGCAGGTTCGTGCACCAAAACATATTAAAAAAATAAATCGGAACAAGAGAAATCCCGTTCCGATTTAATTAATTTATAATAAAAACCCACTCAGCCTTCTTAAGGATCACTCATTGGAAGACTACAATATAGGTCTTTAAAATATAGAAGCCGTACTGTTTTCAAGAAAAATGGGATTGAGCACCATCTATCATTAGGTAAAAACTATAGTATTATTTTTATGATATAATCCCCAATAAAGATTTTTTTACATCAATTTCTTCTTGTTGATCCAAAGATATAAAGGCGGAATTAATATGGGTGCAAAAAACAATGTGCTTGTCAATCCGCCTATAATTACTGTTGCCAGCGGTCTTTGTACATCTGAACCTATACCGGACGAAACAGCAGCCGGAACTAATCCGACAATAGCAACAATAAGAATGGACAGTAATGCTCTTAATTGCTCTTTTGACGCCGTTAATACATTGTTATGAAAATCCTCTTTAGATATCGTTTTTCTGTTAAGAGCCGACACAAGCAGTACTCCTGCCATTACAGAAATACCAAAAATACTCACAAATCCAACCCCGGCAGAAACATTAAAGTAATACCCTCTAAGGAGTAAAGCCACAATGCCGCCGCCTAAAGCAAACAATATGCAGCTCATAGTTATCATGGTATGCTGGAAATTTTTGTACAGTATAAACAGGAATAAAAAGACCATAATAATTGTGAGAGGAATGGTAAATGCCAATTGTTTTCCCGCTCTTTCGAGATTTTCATACTGTCCGCCATAAATAATACTGTATCCTTTGGGCACTGTTACAGTTTTATCTACTTTTTGTCGCAGCTCTTTTACAAAACTTCCCTGATCTCTTCCTTTTATGTTTGTTCTAACGGTAATCATACGTTTGCTTCCATAACGATAGATGTTCGTTTGCCCTTCCACAAAATGTATATTGGCGAGCTGGCCCATTGGTATCAAGGCACCATTTGATGAGGGCACCAGAATATTTTTTACTGCATCGATAGAATTTCTGTACTCCGGCAAAAAACGGACTACAATATCGTAACGCTTTGTCCCATCATATAAAGTAGAAATCGTTTTACCGCCGATCGCTGCTTCAATCATATTCTGAATATCGGCAACATTAATTCCAAAACGTGCGGCCTGCTGCCGGTCAATATCTATTGCCAATTGTTCCTGTTCTCCCTCCTGTTCAATGTTTACATTGGCGGCACCGTGGTTCAAATGCTTTTTTTGAGAAAAAGCGGCCGGCAATATATATGAAGAGAATAGATATTATAAAAACTATTATAATATTTTGGCGCAGATTCTGCAGTTTTTTATAACCGTACTCATCATAAGCCGCCGCAGTAATAACATAATTTTTTTCTTGGAACTTATATTTTAAACCAACTACCTGCCAGTCTTTCTGGTAAAATTGCAATTCTTTCTGCTGAATAATTTTATCCAGCATCGGTTTCGTTTCTTTAACTACGTCTATATTTACCGCATCGTGATAAAGCAGGTTAAATGATGTATTATAAATAGCAACTTCAACTTCATTCAAAGTAGCCCTGTTATTTTTATAGATGCTCTGCAGTGTTTTGGAATCTACTTTTGCATTTAAAAATAAGTTGGCTTTAGTAACCGCTTCTTTTTTTAAGGAAGCATAGAATTCTTTTTCTCTATTTTCTATTGCTGAAAGATAAATAACAGAAGCAAATGCCAATAAAATAGAGGCCGTAATAAATGTAAACAAGAGGCTGAGACGATTTCTAATTTTCATCTGTTTTTAAAATAAATCCCATTCCCGATTTGGTATGAATGAGCTTTTTATCAAAGTCTTTATCAACTTTTTTTCGCAGATAATTGATATATATATCAATGAAATTTGTTCCTGTGTCAAAGTTTGTATCCCAGACTTTTTCTGCAATTTCTGTTCGCGATAAAACGCGCTCCGTATTTTGAAGCATATATTCTAAAAGTTTAAACTCTTTTGGAGTAAGGCTTATATCTAAATTATTTCTTTTCACATCTTTAGTCTGCAGGTTCATTTCAAGATCAGAATATTTTAGAATAAATCCAATGTTATGGACTGTATTATTGCTTCGTTTCAACAATGCTTTTATACGGACTAAAAGCTCTCTCATTTCAAAAGGTTTAGTCAGATAATCATCTGCACCGGCGTCAAATCCTTCCACTTTATCATCAGTTGTGCCAAGTGCGGTCAGCATAATGATAGGCAGCTCTGGTTTAGTTCTGCGGATTTCTTTGCTTAAATCGAGTCCATCAAGTTTTGGTAAAATAATATCTGTGATAACCAGATTATAGTCATTATTAAATGCCAGCTTCTTTCCCGAAAGGCCATCATAAGCTAGTGTAACTATAAATCCCTGCTCTTCAAGTCCTCTTTGAATCAGTTCAGCTACTCTTTGGTCGTCTTCTATTACTAAAATTTTCATTAGTGCAAAGTTATAATTTTTAATTTGGATCATCGTCTTCTATTCAAACTGAACACTTGATACCGCTTTTTTTAACCTTTTTTTTTATTTAAAGCAGGGTTCATAGTTCAAATCACCCTGAGGCCACAAAACATGCTAAATGTTGGTGGAATAACCGTTCCTCCTTTAATACTGTAAGCCAATTTCTTCAAATCATCCAAAAAAGATGTTGAAATTTATCCTGTCCATGCTACTCAGCCAAATGGCGACAATTGAAGACAATTGTGATCATTTTTTTATTAAATATAAATTGTTGCTCGACTGAAGCAAAAAGTTGGTTTATTCCCAAACCATAAAATCACCTGCCTAGCCCCGATAGCAGCGGAAATCCTTCTGCGCCGGGGTTCGGCGCAGAAGATTGGAGCGGATAGCGGGAATAGCTCCAAAAAAAATTAAACTTTAAAATTATACACTCCACACCTGCAATAATATTCTATTTTTACAGTTTAAAATCCACAAGCATAAACAACGCAAAACAGCAGCCATGCCAAAGCAAATGCAGCTTTTGGGCAGATCAAGAAAAATGAAAAAGTTTGAAATAAAAGAGACAGAGCAGAACCAATGGCTGGTATCCCACAATGAGTTTCCCAGGTTCACCTGCGCATTTGAGGATAAAAAATTCCATTACCACAGGACCATCACAGGACTCATCGACCCGTCAGGCGATCCCGAGCAGATCCGCTTGCTTGAAAAAATGCAAAAATGGCTCTCGCGCTACCATAAGGAAAAAATAAACGGCTGACGCTGCAGAGGACCCTTGGGAGTCTCTTTGGAATATATTCTTTTCAGAAACAAAAAAGAGTTTTTTCAAACTCACATATCAAGCCTTAGTTTAGGGCCTTTTTTATTAAATCCATTATTTTGGTAAAACGCAATGGTTCTAGGCCAGTTTTTTTCCGTTGGGGCGCCCACTTCCAGCTTCTTCCATTTCCTTGCTGCGCAAAATTTCTTAGCTTCTTCCATTAAAACGTTTCCCAGACCTTTGGATCGGTATTCTGGAACAGCATAAAATTCCGCCATTGTTCCAAACTCGCCCAAATTATAAATGGCATAGGTTGAAGACAGCGTGATTATCCCTATTGGAACAGATGGATCCTCCTTATCATAGGCTAAAAATGATTTCATAGTTTATAAACCGCTGATCTTTCTTTCCAGATTCTCAGGTTCACACCCCTAAAAATAAGCCATAAAGTGAGACCCAATTCAGCGGCAATACAAGGAAATAATAATGCAAAACCAGATAATTCAGGAGCCAGTATTGATGCAAAACTATTTGCCAAATAGCAAAAGCCGGCGATTGCCATTAAAATTCCCAAAACTTTTGGAAAATATCCTGATTTATAGATTAGATACCCTTCGATCAGACAGACAAAACCGAAAAAGATTAAACCAAAGCCAAGGCCATATCCATGCAATTTTATAGAAAAATAAGCAAGCGCATGCAATTGATCCGGGCTGAAATATTTTAGATATCCGGCATCGGTCAAGAAAAATAAAGCTGCCAGAAGATTTAGTTTATTAGCGGCCAAAACAGCAGTCTGTATCAAGTTAAAAGACAGATTAAGCAAAGCAAGCCCTTTATTTACCGGTTTAAAAAGATAATAAAATATAATCATTACGGGCAGATCGCAAATCTGCATAATCAGATCTGCACCAATACCCAGTCTCCATAAAAAATCAGAGCGGATAATATTGTCTGCCGTGGCATTCGCATCTCCAAAAACAAACAGTTTATTTCTGACGAAAACCTCAGAGAACATTCCCGTCAGGATAATGATTAAATACAGGAGTCCCGCTATTCTGGCATAAAACTGGGGAGAAGCTTTAATTTTTGCTGGTTTCATATTAGTTGGTTTTATGATAAGACGTTTGTCCCGTCAAATTGTTACCAGCTGGGATATTAAGTTTAAAGTTATTTTTTTTCATTCTAATAGCTATTCTAACGCTGCTAAAATATCCCATCTTATAATTTCATTGCAAAAATCACTGCCTTTGCCCCTATTTCATCACAATGAAGAACAACCGGAATTCAGTTTAAATGACCTTAATATTTTGAAGCATTAACCTCATTTAGTTTATTCCAAAGCATCAGCAGTTTACATTTTCCTGCATAAATGCAATAATTTTCAAAAAAAAAACAAGAAAAGAAAAATCTATTAAAAAATTTAAAAAGCTAAGGGTGTATTTTTACACGCTTGACTTTGGAACTGCCTCCAAAAACGCCACAGGAAGTTAAGGCGCAATTCTGTTTAAATCCGTTTAAAAAATTCAGAAAAAATATCCTGCCCATTTTACTGCCCTGCAGCAGAATAGCGCTGACTTTTGACAGAATGAAAAACACCAGAAAAAATACAGCATTAACCTTAAAATCTGGCCATTAAGAGCTGCATAGAGCATAAAAGCGTCGGCTTTGCCTGCGATAAGCTGCGGATCAATAAAAAACAGCCTGCAGCACTGGAAAAATCTCTTCCGCAACGGAAAGCTCACCTTGAGGATAAGAGCAGGTTCAGATAAAAAAGAAACAGCCAAACTGCAGAAACAGCTCAAAAAAGTCAGACTGAGCGGGATATTTTAAAAGAAGGCGCGGGACTCCATCCGCAGTATAGGCCTCCTATCTTATAGCAGTTTAGAAGAGAAAGCACCGGCAGATTTCCCATTGGGAAGATGTGCCTGATTTTTCAGACGGCTCCCAGCGCTAATATTTTATATTTTCAGCCCAAATATACAGCTTTATTTATTTTCTTTTGTATTATGATTTAATCCCTGCTTTAATTTGCCATTAAAATCTGATAATGTTTTCACCGATTTTATTGACAAAGGATTTACTGTAATGAATTGCGGCTCTTTTGGCAGTTCTCCAGTTGATTTAATGCTTTCTATAACTTTATCAAAATCTGATCTATATTCTTGATCTTGCCCTATCCTGAATTTCTCATATTCATTCTCTGCAAATTTTTTAGCAACGTCAGATCTGACTTTACCTGAATTTTTTAATATATCATACTCATTAAACCTTAAAAATGTGTCCAATTTATCAACCCATTCGGACATAGTAACAAGCTTATTTTGGTTTGTTATAATCCGCACGCTGTTTTATTATCTCAGGAGCTGTTAAGTGTGTAATTGCAAATTCAAGTTTATTTTGAACTGTAGAAAAAAATACTTGTGTGGTTTTTGATTTTGGATCATAATCTGCAGCAGTAGCATATATATCTGTTATTTTTTTGGCAAAACCTTCTTTCGCTCGCTCGTATTTCACGAATTTTTTCTAATAATTCATCGAAATAATCTCTGCCAAAAATATTCTTTCCTTGTTTTAACCTATCATCATCTAATATAAATCCTTTTACCAAGTAATCTTTAAGTATTGATGTGGCCCATTTTCTAAATTGTGTAGCCTGAACAGAATTAACCCGATATCCTACAGAAATAGTAGCATCCAAATTATAGAACTCTATATTCCTTTTAACCTGTCCTTTCCCTTCTGTTTGAACTTGTGCAATATTTGCACTTGTTGAATCTTTATCTAATTCTTCTTCGCTATATATATTGCCTAAATGTTTTGTAATGACACTTCTGTCAACATTGAATAAATCTGCTATTCGCTGCTGGGTTAGCCAAACAGTTTCATTTTTATCATCAACTATTACGTTTATTTTAACTTTTCCGTCACTTGAAGTATAGAATAAAAAATTTGAAGTATTTTCTATGTGACTATTTCCGAACTTGCTCTTTTCTGCGAGAAAAAGCTTCAGTCCCTATAATTGTGCCAGAATAGTGCCGTACATGTTTTTGAATTTGAAAATAAAATTCCATTTTATCAGATTATAATTTATAAAGAATCCATGAATAAACTAAAAAGAGTTTTTCGCAAATCCCAACAGGACATCCAAACCGAATTCACAAAGCCGATGAAACACAGAAACTGCATATAGTAAGCCAATATCTTCAAATCAGCCATAAATGATGTTGAAATTTGTCCTGTCACAACGCCAAATGGCATCATTTTTTTATATCCCCTATCAATGCTCGATTCTGCTTTATTTTCTTTTTAAATTTTTCAGAAAAAACTATAGAAAACACTTATTAGCAGGATAAGTAATAAAAATTCAAAATTTATAGTTAGATAACTTAACAGGATTCCAACACCAAGAATAAAGCTGAAAAGTGAGTTTCAGATTCTTCTAAATTGTATTTAACGGCTAATAATGTAATCTCATTTAGAAAATGGCCAATCATTTTACAATTAAGAATTGTCTTTTTAACTTTTTAGCCCCGATAGCAGTGCAAATCCTTTGGCGCCGGGGTTCGGCACAAAATATTGGAACGCATAGCGGGAAGAGCTCCTAAAAATCATTAATATAAAATCCCAGATAGCAATTCACAGAGCCAAAAAAAGACAGCTCTGCCTTAAGTAGAACTATTTTTTTAAATCCTCCATAATATTTGTAGAATTATATGTTAGTTTACTGGCATAAACCTATTGAGTTTTTACATTTTTTCGCATCAATACCCAACAGGATCTAAACCACATTTACAAAGCCAATGAAAAACATACATTTACATATAGTACGCCATTTCTTCAAATCATCCAAAAGATGTTGAAATTTGTCCTGTCACAACGCCAAATGGCATCAATTGAAGACAATTGGCGTCATTTTTTTAGACTAAAATGGCTAAAATTTAATTAACCACTCTCCTATTTTCACCTATTAATTGTTACTCAACTGCGTCCAAAAATCGACTTATTTCTAAAAAAACTAAACGGCAAATGAAAAACTTACAAAAAAACAAATAGATAACTCATTGTCCAAAAACTGATCACTAATTTCATCCTAATATAAGTTCTCATTCAAGTCTAAAAAAAACTATAAAAATTCATTTATGATAACAGCTTATCACCTATATACAAATGGTTATCAACGATATAATTCCCTTTTTTTTTGCTAAACTCTTTTTTTTTTTATTTTTTTATTTTTTTTCTCAATTTAACCATAAATTATTGATAATTAAATAATTATTGTTAAAAAGTAAGAAATTACCTTGTTATATTTTTTATTTGTAATAACTTAGCTATATATAAAAACAAAAAAAAACATATGAAGAATTTACCTAGTAATATCAGTCGCGCAAAGTATGATTTTATTGATTCATCAGTTTTAGAAAAATTAAAATCTTATGCACAAAAGCCCATTTCAGATCTTGAAAAAATTCCAGCGCAAGATCCATATAGTGTAAACGGTCAAAAATTGCGTTTAAATTTTATCCGTCAACATTTAAAAATTGATGTAGATTATCTTTCGGGCGAAAAAATATTCGATGATAACCAAAGTCTGAAAGGCAATATAGAAAACTACATTGGAATGAGTCAAATTCCAACCGGTATTATTGGACCAATATTAATAAATGGAGGTATGGCTCAAGGTCCTTTTTATGTTCCTCTTGCAACGACAGAAGGGGCACTCCTTGCATCTTACAACAGAGGCTCAAAAGCCTGTAGGGAATCGGGAGCTATTACTGTAATTACTTTGCAAGAAGGAGTACAAAGGACACCTACTTTTAAGTTTAAAAATTTAATTGATTTAGGCAATTTTACATCATGGGTATTAAAACATAAAGAAATTTTTGTTTCAATTACTAAAGAAACGAGCAATTATGCGATCTTGAATGATTTAAGTATAAATATAGAAGGAAATATTCTAATTTTAAGATTCGAATATAGTTCAGGTGATGCATCAGGTCAAAATATGGTAACGATATGTACCGATAAAATTTGTAAATATATTTTAGAAAATTGCCCTACTAAAGCTGTTTTTTGGACTATTGAAGGTAATACCTCGGGAGACAAAAAAGCAACCTCATTAGTCACAAGAGTTCGGGGAAGAAAAATAACTGCTGAAATTACATTAAAAAAAGAGGTTGTTGGCACAGTCCTTAAGACAACCCCAGCATTACTTCAGCAGCAATGGAAAATATGCTCTTCTGGACCTGCAAAAACAGGCACTATCGGTACAGGGATGCATCCTTCAAATGCCCTAGCGGCCTTATTTATAGCTTGCGGACAAGATGTTGCTTGTACAGGTGAAGCTTCTACCGCTATTACAAGGATGGAAATTGATGAAAACGGTGATTTGTATTGCTCTATTACGATGCCCAACATTATTGTCGGAACAGTAGGTGGTGGCACTTCATTTCCGACACAAAAAGAATGCCTTGAGTTAATGGGGTGCTACGGAGCAGGTAAAAGCGGTAAACTTGCTGAAATTGCGACGGCCTTATGCCTAACTGGAGAAATTTCAATTTTGGCGGCTATGTCTGCAGGGCAATTTACGGCCGCTCACCAAACGCTTGGAAGATAGTACTCTCTGTTCAAAATTATTGCAGACTTAAATGGGATGTTAATGATAAAAACACTTAAGCTGAACGAGATCTTTGAAAAAATCTCTATTTTCCGAAATCTGGCTATTCATAAACAATCTATACCTATTTATGAAATAAAATTTTTGCCTTCATAGATTAAAAGGGTTCATAATAACTAAAAGGAACAAAAAACATTATTGTTTTCTATCCTTTTAGTTATTTCCCTTATTCGAAAGACTTTTTTCAGCACCTTTTTAAAATGATACTGCCTTTCAAATTCTTCTTACAACCTATAATAATACGACGAAATTTACTCCTTTCAATGCAAGTGTTTTTAAAATTTTACTTCATTCTGACGCAAATAATTTCTAACGGATAATTTAACTGGAAATAAAAGTACCGTAGTAATTAGAAAAGATTTAGAATCGAGATAGGATAATCTAGTATTACTTATAGAGAACTCGCAGATTGAATATACTAAAAAAGCAGATTCTTTTGGTTCTTGCCTTATTTATTTTTATCACTTTTTTTATTACTCTAAAGCTGTTTGGTTAAAATCGCCAGACCTCTTATTCTTATTATTCTCTTTAATGAATTTATGCTTTTTGTAATGGTACTCAACAAATTGTTTGGCACTAAGAGTCTCTTTTTTGACAATAGCTACAATCTTACTCTTGCAACTGATTGTGAAGCTGTGATAAGTTCTAGAAAGTGGATTTTTTCTTGAAATTTTTAACTTTGGTGATTTGAGTATTGTCTTTTTTAGCTCCCAAATTCTCTCACTAGCAATATTTCTTTTTCTCACAGATATAAATACTTAATTCAGTGTTCAAAAGTACTATTAACTTTTGCTCTTTCCATAGTGATTCTTTGGATATCTTACCCAAAAAAAAATTGAGTCTGATCTGCCTGATGATATACGGTATAATAATCCTAGAATAGATTCATGCTGCATATTTTTATTGCCTTAATTTTAACTTATACAATATTGTCGCTTTTGGATTATTGTTTGTAGGCTGTATTTGGTTGTGGTCAATCCTTAAACAATCAAAAAGAATTAAAAGAATTTCAATTAACAGGTAATCGCTTTATGCGTAACTTTGAAATTTTTTAAAACACTTTTCTAGCAACTGATAATTTTAATCTGCCAGATAGCTTAACCATTCTAGGTAATGAGAAAAGCAATATAGAAATAACAATCATTACAAGTCCATTTTGTAGGTATTGTGAAAAAGTGCATAAAATTTTTAGAAGATATTTTGGCAACCTATCACGGCAATTAAAAAATTAAAATATTGATGAATTTAAATTTAGAACAATGAATTACCCCGAGGCAGAGCCTCGAGGTATCGCGTTACTCAAAAGACAACCGTAGCTGATTTTTGTTAAACGATTTGTAAACCGTTTTTTCTTCTCCTTGATTTTGAATGTATTTCTGAATCACATCCTCATTACCATACTGACCAACCGTATTTACATAATATCCACTCGTCCAAAAATTACCACCCCATAACTTACTTTTAACTTCTGGATGCAACCGAAAAATCTCTTTGGCAGTAATACTCTTCACAGTCCTGACAATAATTTCAACGGAAATCTTCGGTACACTTTGTATCAAAAAGTGTACATGATTTTCATCTGCCCCTATTTCAACAAAATGAAGTTCATACCGTTCCGAAATGTTTCTACAAACTTCAACCAAACTCATTTCAACCTCCTCTGATAAAACATTTCTTCGATATTTTATCGGACAAACCAAATGATAAAGCAATAAGCTTTTATTATGCCGTTTGAAAATATGTTCACTCATCAAACAAATATACTAATCTTTGCGCATCACCCCGAGGCAGAGCCTCGAGGAATTCTTTTGATTTAAATAAGAAGCAAAATACCCCTGATACAAACTCAATATCAACATATTAATAAAGAAACCAATGCCTTTTTTGAAGCCTTGAACAATTGGTTTGAAAAGCACAAAATTTACAGCATCGGATAGAAAAATATGAATCCGTTTTTGATTTCAATCCAATCAACTGCATGCTTAAACAACATTCTAATATAGTGTTTAAATAATAATTTTAATTATACGCCATTATAGTTTATTAATAGCTATGAGTAGTATATACTAAGGAAAATTTTAAGCACTTTATTAATGAATCAATAGAGGACAATTCTTTAGGCCAAGCATAATAAAATTAGATAATAAAAAATAAAATTCGTTTCATTAAATCTAGCGTTAATTTTACACAAAGATAGGAATCAAAATCCAAACGCCCTCCGATGCTTTATTGGACAAGATCATAAATATACTCTTTAATAACTGGTTTAGCTGCTGCCAAACTTATAAAATATGCTGAAAATTCAATAAAAAAACCCGCCAAATACGTTTTACGTATCAGACGGGCGCCCATAATAAACATAATCTTCCATTTTTATGTCTATTCTCAAAATCTCCCCCATATTCCTTTTTAAAAAAATTAATCTTGTTTTATTTTAGTAATGCAAAAAATACGACTTGGTGCTCATCTATTTTTGATTGAAAAATTACTATATTTTAATATACTTAAGTTTTTTTTGCAAAATAACAAGTATGCAACAAAATTGCAATTTCCAGCAAAAAAATCCATAAAAAAGACTATTATATTCCTTTATTAATTCTGTTACCTAAAAGTATAACTAAATCAGTAAGTTCTGCTTGATTTATAAATGTTTTAATAAAATTATGAACTTCATTTCGATTCTCAACCGCAGTTTCAAATGAATTTATGTGAAAATCTTCATCCTGATCATTAATATGAATAATTTCAGTATATCCTCTAGAAATCAAACTCCCTTTTAATTTTATTATACTCAATTGTTGCTTACCATTTAATTCTTTACGAACTTGTAGTTTAACTCCTGTCTGCATTTTAATTCTTTTAAATTATATTAATTCACCTCAAGTTTAAAATTAGATGATAAATTTACCACCTGCACATTCATAATTTTCAGCAATTCATGAAATAGTTAATTCTATAGTTTACATTTCAACTGTACCATATTTAAAATCATTTATGAATTCAATATACAGTATCAGCAGATTTTTAGGTAATTCATAACTCCTAGGCTCATCTCGATACAATAAAATTTAATTTCAGCATTTTCAATCAAAACAAATTATTCTTCACTTCAACACATTGCGAGAATTTATACCTTTAAAAAAAAGTTATTTTTTCTTTCTTAATTCATTTCAATTTTAAACGAAAAACTCTTAAAAAAATACAATTCTCCTAATATAATACCGCCTTTCCTATATAACAAATCATTCAATAATATTTTTTTTAAAACGATGGCTTAATCTCCGGATAATCTGTACTATTATAACAAAGACAATGAAACATTTAAACTTAAAAAATTATCATTTTCATATGGACAAAACTCATCTTTCATGGTCTAAACACTAACAAAAAAGGCTTTTTATAACTTCTAAATAATCCTGCGTTACAGGTTTATCAATAAAAGAACCTATATTTTTACCATCGAGTTTAGACCGGTCTATACTACTGATACCAATTGAAGATGTAATGAACACTTTACTAGTGCTTTTTAAAATGGAAGAAAGCTTATCATATTCTTTCATAAATTCAAAACAATACATTCCTGGCATCCTAATGTCAATAAAAATAATTTGCGGAAGTAAAAAAAGATGATTTTGATTTTCAATCAAATAATCTAATGCTTTATTTGCATCATCATATTCTAAAATAATATCACTAAATTTATTTTTACTTATTAGATGCTTTAAAATAAATCTATCTATTTGATCATTGTCAATAATCATGACCCTGTGAAAATTTGAATATAATCTTATACTCATCGTTTAATTTAGTTTAGTTTTCAACAATATCAATTATTTCATTTTTATCAAAACTTAGCCCAATAGATCAATTAAGAGTATTTTAATCGATCCCAAACAAAAATTTACAAGCTCCATTTCTTTCTAATACTTTTTTTTACACAAACAAATTTCAAATATAAATATACAAATTTATACATATAAAATCTTACAAAAAAAAACTAAATTATTTTTTTTTCACCAAAAGCACTTCTCTCACAAGTTCCATTCAAAAAAACGAGTCATTTAATATTTAAACTTCCTGCCTGGAAATTATTGTTCAAAAAAAACTGACATTCTTTCTGCAGATAAAACCAATATTACAGCAGATAAAACCTAAAACCATTCAGAAGTCAAGGCAAAAAACAATCTTTTACAAAAACAATAATTAAATAATAAAATATCACTTATACTCGATTCCGGGCATCAATTGAGCATCAAAAAAAAATACTTCAATTTTTCTTTAAATCAGAACTTCTTTCCCATCAGCCAAAAGAATATGCCCCCCATAATAGAAAATCTGTCTAAATTTTGTTTTCATTTTAATTCCTAACTATACAAATGGGCATTGTTCAAGCATTAGATAAACTATAAAGATCAACAAGCATATTTTTATAGCATTAAAATTAGTACGCTTCTAAATATTTCATCATATACAGCTAATGTTTTATTAACCATTATTTAATTTGAGTGAAATTACTTTCAAAAATATTTCTAATAATTTTTTTTTTTAACAAAACAAACATTACATTTGACACTACAATACAATGAATAACAGTTGATTAAACAAAAGCATATCGATAACAAAAACATTGCAGATAACTAAATCTATTCACTTAATAATTGATATCAATGGGACAAACGTTACTGAAAAATTTAGACCTAAGCAGAAATAAAGATGTCTTTCCATCATCCGAGATAAAAGACGAAATGCTCAATGCTTTTTTTCCGGAAAATGCAGTTGCACTTACCCAAAATTTATCAAGTGTAACGGCAGCCTTCTATGGATTGCTGCTACAAAATATTGGTGCCGCTTTTGGCAATGATAAAATGGATGAACATTCTAAAAAACTATTTTATGAATTAGGAAAACTCAAAACAATGCAGGCTTTTCAAATATATCCCGCTCTAGAAAAAGATACCAGAACATTTGCGGCAGTAGTTATTTATGCAATTTACAACTCTAGTCCTGAGTACAACTTTAGAATCATAAAGTATACCCCTGAAAATACCATAGTAGAACTGACAGGAGTTGATCGATATCTAAAAATACTCACCCAACTGGGAATCGAAAAACATCTCACTATTCCAACTTTTTTGCCTTTTGTTGAAGGTATTAAAGAAATTGTAAATATCCCTTGTCAAATAGACTGCACGTTTGAAAAAATTGACCATAATTTTAATATAAAATCTGTGTATAACATTAAATATCTATAATATTATGATGCCACATCCTCAAAAAAAAATAGTAGAACTAATTGGAGAAACATCCCCTTATTTGTTCGAGAATGCAGATAAAATCACATTTAATGACGGACATACAGAATTTCCGCTCAACCAAACATTTGAGTCTTTCGATCGTGAAAACTTCAGTGACCTTATGAAAATACTAACAACAATAGGAAGCCTGAATTTAGCCAGAAAAATGGAAAAACATGAAAAAAATTATTTCCTGGCTGAAAAACTAAGAATAAGAAAAATTTATCATAGTCACCCATCAGGCCTTTTAGTAGCAAAAATAAGTCCGCAATTAGAAAACGATCAAAAAGGTAAGTCGTTAATTGAAATTTGGGATGAGAATACCAAACTATTCCAAATGGAAATAGATTATTTTATCATAAATGAAGAATCTTTTAAGAAAATATTTGAATCTCATTACAATGAAGAAAGCGATCATAACTTTTCCGGTATACTGCCCGAAACTTCATTTGAGTATTTGAATGAAAACGAATTTAATATTACTGTAGACGAATTTACCCGCAATCATTGTAAAGGTCATTTCGAAAATTATCAAATTGTACCAGCTGTACTTCTTGCAAAATGCATTTTAAGAAATGTTTTTCGAACAGCTTCTAATAATAGTAATGCTGAAACAAAACCAGTTGAAATAGACAGCTTAGAGGTTTTTCTAAACAGAGCAATGCCTGTAAACACCATTTTTAAAGTTAATATTAAAATTCAACATTTACTAAAGAATCTGAAAACTTACAAATGCACAGTAACGGATCATAAAAATGAATACGGGCATTATTTTGTTACGCTTAAGAACTGATTCCTATTCTAAAATGCAAATTATATCATCTCTTAGACTGCAGCACATTAAAATCAAGGGATGCTGACTAAAAAAATCATTAATCTTTTATAAATATGAAAAAAGTTTTAATTATTGGTGCCGGAGTCAGTGGTCTGACAACTGCATATTGTTTAGCTGAAGCAGGCTACAAAGTTAAAGTTCTTTCTAAAGAATTTTCACCAGACATAACTTCAAATGTTGCTGGAGCACTTTGGGAATGGCCGCCCGCTGTTTGCGGGTACCATAGTGATCTGGTTTCTCTTGAACGGTCAAAAGAATGGTGTATGAGAAGTTATGATAAGTTTTATCAATTGGCGGAACAAAAAGAAACTGGTGTTTACCTTCGGCAAGCATTTTTCTTTTTTAGAGATCTGGTAAAAAACGATGCTTTTCAATTGCAAAAAATGAATGAAATTAAAAAAAATACTAAAGGATTTGATCATGATGCTTCTTTTATCGAAAAAGAAGGAATTAATCCAAATATAGGTTTGGTAGATGCGTATTGTTATGAAGCCCCAATGGTTGATACTGATACCTATATGGAATGGATTATGCAGCAAGTTCTTTTATTAGGAGCAGAAGTCATTCAGGGAGATGTTAATTCAGACTTAATTTCAGTCGAAAAAAAACTCAAAAAACAATATCAGTGTGATTATATAATAAACTGTACTGGTTTAGGTTCAATAAAATTAGCGAATGAAGTTATGCACCCTTTAAGAGGCGCTTTAGTACGAATCAAAAATAATGGAGTAAAATTTGCTGTTTTAAACAAAGCCTATTGTGTTTCATTTGATCAAAAAACTCAAGAGCAAAATATAGTTTTTATTGTGCCGAGAGGAGAAAATCATGTTATCTTAGGAGCCCTTGCGGAAGAAGATCAATGGGATAAAAATATTAATCTTGAAAATTACGAACCAATTCGAGAAATGTTCAGACGCTGTAAAGAATTCCTTCCTATACTCGAGGATGCAGAACTCGATGAAAATGAACCCGTAAGAGTGGGTTTACGCCCTTTAAGAAAAGGAAATGTTCGTTTAGCTTGGGAAGAGAACTCGTCAATAATTCACAACTACGGCCATGGGGGTTCCGGTGTTACTTTTTCATGGGGCTGCGCTCAGGAGATCGTAACAATGATTACCAATCGAATCCGTTTTGAAAATAATGCGGCTCAATTAGAAACTTACGCTAAAAAAAACATCTGAGCCAAAGTTATTGTCATCCTGTTAATATAAAAAATGCGAAGTCTAATTTAAAACACATATAAAAACAAGTGGCTACTATTTTCTTTCAAAAATTATTCTTATCTTAAACTAATTTAAATTGAGTTTTAAATTTCACACAAAGTAAAATCTATAACCCTTAACTTTTTTATAAACACTAAAAAAAATAAAAAATGAAAACAAAAAAAATTATATCCGCAATACTGATAATACTATTTTTAAATTCTTGTAAAGAAAGCCCAAAACAAAAGGAAACAGAGGCTGCCGAGACAAAAAAAACAGAACAAACTAACGATGAAATTGTAACAAATTATGCAGTTTCCAAAGATGGCAAAAAATTAGAGATGTCATTCAACAATACAAAGAACATGGTTTTTTTGAACTTTAACGGTGATAATATTGAACTAACCGGACAAAAACCTGCGTCAGGAATTTGGTACAAGAATGATCACTACGAGTTAAGAGGCAAAGGAAATATTGTTGAACTAAAAAAAGATGGAAAGCTAATTTTCACAAACAATGACAAAATTGTAATCACCACAATAAAAAACGATAAAAATCAAACCCTTGAAATGATCTTTGACAATACGGCAAATACAGCTACTGTGTATTTAGATGGGACTGAAATTAATTTAAATGGCCAAGAAACAGCATCAGGAATATTTTACAAAAATGAGCAGTATCAATTAAGAGGGAAAGGGGAAAATATAGAACTTAATAAGGATGGAAAAGTAATCTTTAAAAAATAAAGAAATTCCAGATACAAATTAATCGTTGTACTTAATAACAACGATTAATTTGTCTATTTATATTGTCCTTTATATAAAAAAACTAAATAACAGTAATAATAAACTCACTTCGTCTGTTCATCTGATGCTCTTCTTCAGTACAAGGCACTCCGTCAGAACATTTGTTTACGAGCTGTGTTTCTCCATAACCTTTTCCTGTCAGACGATTTTTAGCTACGCCTTTTTTAACAAGCCAATCGATAGTTGATTTTGCTCTTCGGTCAGATAAAGCTTCATTGTATTGATGAGTGGCTCTGCTGTCTGTATGGGAACGAATATCTAACTTCATGGTTGGATTTTGATTCAATACATCTAGTATTTTCTCTAAATCTAAAGCAGCTTCCGTACGAATATCTGATTTGTCAAGATCAAAATAAATCATTTTTATTCCGAAGCATTTTCCTAAATCGTCACCAATAGCGACTTTACAAATGATTTTGTCTAAAGCAATCGGCAGATCGGTTTTTCCGCTTACTTTTCCAATATTTACCATTACTTCTTTAGTAGCATAATCTGTTTTTGCTGCTCTTACATTGTATGATTTACCGCATTCAACTGCGAAACTGTATTTTCCTTCGGCATCTGAAAGGATTGTATTTACTACGACCTGCTGGCTGTCATATAAAGTAAGTTTTGTTCCCGGCAGTATTATACCGCTTTCAGCATCTGTAATTACACCTATTAATTCTTGAATACATTTTAGTCTTCTAGTTTCTAGAAATTTATAAATATCATCAGAACCTTGTCCGCCGGCTTTATTTGAACTAAAATAACCTCTTCTAGTAGCTGGGTCGATAATGTAGGCAAAATCATCATTTGGTGAATTCACATCTGCCCCTAGGTTTTGAATATCGCTAACCGTTCCGTTATTCTGTAATTGCCCAACAAATACATCAAGTCCGCCAAGACCAGGATGTCCATCAGAGGCGAAATAAATTTCATTTTCACTGGTTACGTAAGGAAATGTTTCTTTTCCTTCGGTATTAATTGTTTTTCCTAAATTTTCAGGAGTGCCGTAACCCCCGTTACTGTTGATGCTTACTTTATAAATATCCGATTGTCCGATGGTTCCAGGCATATCAGATGCAAAGTAGAGTGTTTTTTCATCGGGACTCAAAGCAGGATGAGCCGTACTAAAACTGTCACTTGTAAAAGGAAGAGCGCTTATATTGGTCCATTTTCCGTTTTCAAGTGTCGCTTTGTATATTTTGATTAAAGTAACTTTATTATCATCTTTTCCTTTTTTGCCGTCTATAAAATTGTTTCTAGTAAAATAAACCGTTTTTCCGTCTTTGGTAAATGCTGGAGAAGATTCGTGAAATTTTGTATTTAAAGCTGTTTTTATTTTATTCACTTTAGTTGAACTTCCGCTTTCAGCATCAATATCAGCATTGTAAATGTTGGTAAAATATTCATTTGTCCATTTGTGCTTTCTTTGGCTGAAATTACCCGTATCTCTGGCTGATGCGAAATAGATTTTATTGTCGTATATAAAACTTCCGTAGTCAGAATATTTAGAGTTAATCCCGGCATCTTCAATTTTATAGCGTCCCGAGTTTAATTTGATTTGATCAAGATAGTTTGCATCTTCTTTATAAAGTTTACCTCTAGAATCGTTTTTGTATTTTGTATTAAATTCGTTGAGAATTTTATCAGCTTTGGCAAGCTGTCCTGTTGATTTTAAAGATTGTGCGTATCTGTAAAAATATTCGGCCTCTGGTGAAGGATTCATAGCAAAGAGTTCTCCGTACCATTTAGCTGCACCTTCAAATTCTGAATTGAAGTAATAAGAATTCCCGAGTTTTTTAAATAAATCCTCAGACTTATAACCTTTTTCGGCCACCCTTTCATAGGTTTTAATGGCATCAATATAGGCATATCCGTCGTATTTTTTATCAGCTGAATTGACTTTTGACTGCTGTGAATAGCTGTTAAAAATATTTAATATTATTAAGCAAAGTAGTGTATAATTTTTCATAATAATAAGTTTTAGAAGAAACGAGGAGTAGTCATTTTACCATTTTTCTTGAAGAATTCATATCGCAGGAATATCTCATGAGATCCAGAATTGTAATTGTTTAGGTTTGTTGTTTCTCGGTCGTAACCGTATCCTAAATAAAGTCCGTCTGTGATTTGAAATCCAACCATTGCGCTTAAAGAAGCACTCCATCTATAAGCAGCTCCAACCACAAATTTTTCAAAAAACATAAAGTTGGCTGAAATATCAACCTGTAAAGGAGCTCCTTCTACCACTTTGGCTAGTACAGCAGGTTTGAATTTGATATATTGCAGTTTATCAAGATCAAACACATAACCAGCCATTAAATAATAATTGATTTTGTCTTTGTAAATAGCCACATCATTATCATCATAACGATTGGTTTCGATAAAATTGGGTACAGATAAACCAATATAAGCTTTGTCTGAATGCCAGTAAACACCAGCTCCCACATTTGGTGAGAATTTATTGTTTAGATCTTGAAACTGTGGATCGCCTTGATGCTCTGGATTGAGTTTATTAATATCTAAATTAAACAAATTAGCCGTTCCTTTAATTCCAAAAGAGAGTTTAAAATCTGGCGAAGTTTGTATGGAGTATGATAAATCGGCAGAGATGTTGTTTTCATTAGTAGGGCCTATTTTATCATTGACCAGCGAAAGCCCTATACCCAAATTACTATTATTTATTGGTGTGTTGATAGAGAAACTGCTGGTTTCTGGTGCTCCATCCAGACCAACCCATTGGGTACGGTACAGACCAAAAACACTTAGAGCTCCACGAGATCCTGCATAGGCGGGATTTATATTTATCGCATTGTACATATACTGGGTATACTGTGCATCCTGCTGCGCATAACCTGCTAAAGCTGCAAACATAAAGACGAAGAAAAAGAATTTTGTTCTCATAGTAGAAATTTATTATTCTAATCTTAAATCGTTGTTTTTTGGGTCAACTTAGTCATTATTAATATATAGATACCCAGCTTTTTTAATTTTTTCTTCACCTTTTTTATAGGTTAGAATATAATAATAAGTGCCCGATGGAAGCCCGGCATCTCTTTTAAGAGTAGCCCTCCCATCGGAATATCCTCTGAACATCATATCGCTTTCATTATAAGAATCAGCCGCAAATACTTTTATTCCCCAACGATTGTATATCTCCACTCTGTTATCTGGATATTTATCAATTCCTTTTATATGAAAACTATCATTTACACCATCCCCGTTAGGTGAAATAGCATTATATATTATTAAATCCCCTGTTGGAGGTACAGGATCATCTTTCTCGACCACTGCTATTGTAAAAATTCCGTATCCGCTAACTTGGGTTGTCACCATTTTTGTATAATTTGCACCTTGGAGCAAATCGGCAGTTTCGCCATTTTCATTAATCCACTTTGCCGTGGTTTCATCCCAGCGCACTATCGCTAATTTTGCCGAAGGGTCTTCTTTAAAAAATAATTCTGGGGTTGTATTACTATTAAGGGTAAGACTCAGCACAATTTTTTCACTCCCTTGATCTTGGGTTACATTCCAATATTCTTTTTCGTCAATAGATAAAATCGTTTGCTCCTTGCTTGTGTAAGGATTTGTAGATCCCAAACCTTTAAACAAATATTGTGTTGTATAAATATTTTTTACATCGGCAGCCTTATCATGTAAAGATGGTCTAAAATATACATCATCTCCAACAGGGAATTCAAAATTTAAATTTCCAATATTTTCCACTTTCCCATCAACAAAGCTTAAATTACTGGCATCTGTATGAAAAGCATCCTGATCAAAAATCATCTTCCCATTAAAACTCTCCGCATCAATAATTCCATTTTTAAATGCTGAATTATTACCTATCTCAATTGTAGTAGATAAATGAAAAGGAACTAATGCTGATGTATTATCGAAAACAATGTTCTGAAAATGAGCAATTTCAACCCCTTCAATTAACTGTAATTTATTGCCAATAAAAGAAGTGTTTCCTCTACTTAAATTACTATAAGTAACTAATCCGTCGTTTTTGAAGTTTCCATAAGCAAAAAAACTACCGTCATTTAACAAATCTCCACCAGCTTTATTATCAAAATCAAACAGCGTTGCGAACTCCGTATCAGGTCCTATTGATAAATCACCTAAATTTACGGTTTGGGCTGATACATTACCCATCAAAAAAATGGATAAAATGCATGCTTTTATATCTATCTTTTTCATTTTTTTTCTTAAAATCAGATTAATCTTTTATTTCTATATACCAAACATTACTGCATTTTAAATTCTTTTTATGGTAATGCTGCCAGCCCCATACACCTTGATCGATATTTATACCCTTAACTTAAAACTCTGCGCTATGTTAACACTTCCAAAATTCTATGGTTTGGGTTCTTTAAATAATAAGCATATTAAAACATTCTATTAACTTACTCCTTTTTGTTTCAGTTTTACTCCCACTAATAATTGCCTCCCTCGCGATAAGAATCATGCCTCTAAATACACTTACTTAATTTATTTATTTCCTAATATTATTTTCTCAAGTTTTACAAGACGTAAATTCAGATCTTCAGAAGACTTCTCTAGTTCTTTTATTTTCATGCCCTTAGCCTCAATTTCTTTATTTTGCTCCATCATTTTTCGATTTTGCTCTATAATATAAAGATAAATTTCTTCCGTTTTTTCTAACAGCTGAATTGACAACTCTGAGATATTAAATGAGTAACCATCCTTTGTTTTTTCAAGTTCATTTATTGGAGTTATGCCAGGAAGATGCTTATTCTTTTTAATAAACTCCTCTATATCAGATAAAAGCATAAATTTATAATCCTTTTTAATTTTGGAGAATCCATTAAAATAATCTTCAAAAACATAATCAGCATAATAACTATTAACCGTCGTTATTGCTCCATTTACCCTCAATTTTTCATTTGGAACTGCCGATGGAGCCGTAAACCCAACCCCAACCCAGCCACCAGTATAAATATTTTCAGTATTTAGCGTTGCACCCGTATTTGTAGCCGTACTGTACCAAGGCTCTTTTACAGCCGAGCTTAAATTCAATGATCTTAAAACATTAGCTTCATCTCGATAGTCTAGTGTCCCTGTTGTCGAATTTATCACTAATGTAGTTAGCGTTTCATTTGCTTTAATAACTGCCGCATTAATAAAATTTCCTCCGTCTGTGCCAACAGTGATGATATTGCCTGAATCCGAACTTCTAACTGACGCAGTCTGGGCTGTCCCGTCCTCATTGGTATAAGTGATCCCTCCCGTGCTGGTGCTCTGCGCAAGTGTTGTTGTGGTTTCTGATGCGGCTATTGCCGGAGTCAAATCCAAAGCTGCGCTTGCAATGCCGTTTACAGTAGTAACCAGACTGGATCCGCTCAATGACGAAGCATTGCTGTTGACCATATTCACGCCGGCTCCCGTAACGCCGTTTACAGTAGTGGTCAGGCTGTTTGCCGTGGAGGCGTTAGAAACGCTTGTCGCGCC
>NZ_JAVFVR010000021.1 GCF_030929595.1 Flavobacterium sp. LHD-85
GAAGACTTCTACCCCTCGACTTGCATGTGTTAAGCCTGCCGCTAGCGTTCATCCTGAGCCAGGATCAAACTCTTCATCGTATATTTTAATATTATATAGTCGATGCCTATCTATCGGTTTCTTTTCGAATCTCTCGATTCCATTACTCTTATTCTATTTTGCTCTAGCATCTCTGCTAAAGCGGCTGTCAATTCAATATGTCTACGAACGTGTCTTTTTCTGTCTTCGCTTGTGTTTCAAAGCGGGTGCAAAACTAAAACTTCTTTTTGTTTCTCGCAAGAAAAAGTTGAAAAATTTTCGAAGCTTTATTTTCGCCTCATCTCCCCAATTTTTTCTGCCAGTCTATCAAGGAACTTTCCGTGTTTTGCGGGGTGCAAATGTAAAAAGCTTTTTCTTCTCCCGCAAGCTTTTTCGAATCTTTTTTTTTGGAAATTTCTTCCCGTTTCCAATTCGTATGCTGCGGAATGTCTAAGAGCGTTTTTCGCTGTTGCGGGTGCAAAAGTAGAACCTTTTTCCGCTTTTACAACACTTTTGCCGCTCTTTTTTAAATCTTTTTTCAAGTTATTTCTTAACGCACTGATAACGGCAGGTTTACATTTCAGGATTTTTTCGTTTCATGAAAGATTTTTCTTATTATGTCTGCGTTTCTGATATTTTTTGGCGCTTCCCGCTTCCCCATTCTGCAGAATTTTCAGCTTTTCCATCTCTTTCCTGAAAAGATTTCAAGCCTCAAAACTTCTTTTCCGCCATTTCTAATCTCGCAAAGGCGCCAAGCCTGCCCTTCTCTTTCTTCTGGAAACCGCATCCCATAGCCCCGATAGGAGCGGAAATCCTTTTTGGGCCGGGGTTCGGCCCAAAAAGATTGAAGCGCATAGCGGGAATAGCTCCTAATTAAACGCAAAATTCCAATCTTTCAAATTCCAAATTCCAAAACTGGGTGCGCTTCGCTCCGCTCAGACCGACAGACTGACTCTATACATTATACATAATAACAAACCCGACAGGTTTTCAAAACCTGTCGGGTTGTATTTATGCTAGATCTCTTTATCTAATCGAAACGAATTGCTTTAACTGGTGATATTTTTGTTATTATATAAGATGGAATCAATAAAACCAAGAAACAAACAGTAACAGTAAGCAAATTCAATAGGAGTATATAAATCCAATTTAGATAAACCGGCGCCTGATTGACATAATAATTCTCAGGGTTTAGCTGAATTACTCCAAATTGCTGTTGGATTAAAAGAATTGAAATCCCTATTAGATTCCCCCAAAACAATCCGCGTAGAATTAAGTAAAAGGCATTATACAAGAATATTTTACGAACTGACCAGTTGTTAGCTCCCATAGACTTCATAATCCCTATCATCTGCGTTCTTTCTAAAATAAGCACCAAGAGTGCTACTACCATATTAATTGTTGCCACCAAAATCATAACTCCTAAAATGATTACGATATTAAAATCAAATAATTGAAGCCAGTCAAAAATATAACTGTATTTTTCTACGATGGTTTTTGTATCGAGATTAGACGAAGTCGATTCATAAACTTTATTTCCTACAGCTTTTATTTCATTAAAATCTTTGACAAAAATCTCAAATGCCCCAATTTGATCTTCATTCCATTTATTAATTCTTTGAATGTGTCGAATATCACCTATAATGTATGTTGCATCAAAATCTTGAAATCCTGAGCTAAATATAGCGGCAATTTTAAATCGTCGGCTGTTCGGAAGCTTGCCTTGCTCTTCTTTTATAAAAAAGGTATTGAATTGGTCTCCAATTTTCAAATTTAAACGATCTGCCAAAAATCTTGAGATAATAACATCTTCGTTCAATTGCTTTGTAAAATCTGGCAGTTTCCCTTCTACAATATATTCTTTAATATTGCTCCAATCATAATCTGCTCCTACTCCTTTAAAAATAATCCCTTCAAATGCATTTTCTGTCCTTATAATTCCAGCTTTACTTGCTACTGCCTGAATATGGCTTATTTCTGGAACTGATTTAAAATTGGGGTAGAAATCTTGTTTCTTCGAAATTGGAACTGTTGTAACTTCCGAATTATTATTATCATAATTAGAAATTATAATCTGACCATTGAATGCCGAGACTTTGTCACGAATTTTTTTCTGCAAACCAATTCCTGTCGCCACAGAAACTATCATCATAATAATTCCGATTGCGATTGCAGAAATAGCAATTTTTATAATAGGCGCCGAAATACTGCTTTTATAATCTTTTGCCGTAATAAGTCTTTTGGCTATAAAATATTCTAAATTCAAGTTATAGTTGTTTAAATTATTCCTTTTCCAAAAGTACGTCTTAAAAAGGAAAATTGAGATTTTGTTGTAAACAATTGCCCGTTTTGATTTATAATGGCAATTTCTTTTTCATTTCTTCTACTATATTATATGCCGCTGGACAAATTTCGACGTTTTTCAAAGTTAAGTTTGAAATCTGATAAAATTTGTTTCGATCTGTATGAGGAAACTCTCGGCAGGCTTTTGGCCGAACATCATAAATCATACAATAGTTTTCATTATCCAAAAAAGTACAGGGAACACTTTTCAAAACATAATCTTTGTCTTCATCAATTCGCAAATACTGATCTATGAATTGCTGCGGCTTTTGCCTAAAATGTTTTGAAATTCGTTCGATATCTGCTAAAGTAAATAGCGGCCCAGTTGTTTTACAGCAATTAGCACATTTTAAGCAATCCGTTTTCTTAAATTCAGCATCGTGCAAATCCTGCATAATGTAATCTAAATTTTTTGGCGGTTTCTTTTTAAGCTTATCGAAATACTTTTTATTCTCGTTATGCTTATCTTTGGCTAACTTACTTAAGTTATTTAAAATCTGTTTCAAGTTTAAAATTTAAAGTTGATTTGCAAAATTAAACAACTTTGAACTTGAAACCTTAAACTTTGAACTAAAACATGAAAGATCTTTTTGGGAAAGCAATATTTGATTTTTACACCAAAAATTCGCCTGAAGATATTATCACCGAAACTTCTATTTCTGAAGAAGATGAAATGAGTGTTGAATATCTTTTCCGTACTTACAATGAAATGCCAAAAATTGAGCAAAAAGCTTTACAATTGGCTAAAGGAAAAACATTAGATGTAGGATGTGGCGCTGGAAGTCATTCTTTATCATTGCAAAATGAACGTAGTCTAGATGTAACCGCTATAGATATTTCAGAAAAAGCAATTGAAACTTGCCATCTTAGAGGAATTAAAAATGCTAAAGTTGAAAATATTTTAGATTTTGAAGGAGGAAAATTTGACACGATCCTACTCTTAATGAATGGTACAGGTATTTTTGGCCAATTAAAAAACTGCAATAAATATTTATCTAAATTAAAATCTCTTCTAAATCCTGGCGGACAAATTTTAATTGACAGCTCCGACATCATTTATATGTTTGATGAAGATGAAGATGGCGGCAAATGGATTCCGTCTGAAAATGATTATTATGGAGAACTTGTTTTTAATATTAGCTACAAAGGAGAGAAGGAAGAACCTTTTGACTGGTTGTATTTGGATTATAACACGCTTCAAAATGCAGCAATTGCTAATGGTTTAAATTGCGAACTAGTCCTTGAAGGCGAACATTATGATTACTTAGCTAAACTTTCAATTTAAAAACAGACCATAAAAACCATGACAGAATTAGATTTAGAAAAGTTAAAATATCCTATAGGGAAATTTATTGCACCTCAAGATTATACAAACGAATATCTTTTTGAAAAAATTAAAGAAATTGAAACCCTTCCAGAAAGATTAGCAAAAGAAACCATTCACTTAACTGACGAACAATTAGACACACCATATCGTCCTGGCGGTTGGACCGTGAGACAAGTCATTCATCATTGTGCCGAAAGCCACATGAATTGCTACGTTCGTCTAAAATGGGCTTTGACAGAAAACAATCCCGTAATTAAGCCTTATGACGAAGTTCTTTGGTCTGAATTAAGCGACAATCTGACAATGCCAATCCAACCAACTCTAGATTTACTGAAAGGACTTCATTTCAGATTGGGCTATATCATGCGAAGTTTATCAACATCTGATTTAGAAAAAACTTTTATACATCCTTCTGATAATTCAGAAATTAAACTCAAAAGAATGATTGGAATGTATGCTTGGCATGGAAATCACCATTTGGCACATATCACCTCTTTGAAAAATTATAAAAACTGGAAATAACCTACTGCTTATTTTTATACAATTTGTGTTCAAAACAAAAAATCTCTTCATGTGAAGAGATTTTTTGTTTTATGGAATATTAAGATATTTATGTGTTTGCAATGAAACTCTCCACTTCGGATTATTCATAACATAATCGACAATCAATGGAGTCATTTCTTCTTTTTTGCTCCATTCTGGCTGAAGAAATAAAATCGCATTATCATTTACTAATTCAGCCTGTTCTTCGGCAAAAATAAAATCGTGTTTATTGTAAATAATCACTTTTAACTCATGAGCATTATCATAAACTGTCTGTGTAGGCAATTTATTCTTTTTTGGCGAAAGGCAAATCCAGTCCCAAGTTCCTGATAACGGAAAAGCACCCGAAGTTTCAATATGCACTTTTAAATTTTTCTCTTTTAAACGCTCTGTCAAAAGTGTCATATCCCAAGACAACGGTTCACCACCAGTTACAACAACTGTATCAGCGTACTTTGCCGCATTTTCAACAATTAAATCCACGCTTGTTGGCGGATGAAGCTCGGCATTCCAGCTTTCTTTCACATCACACCAATGGCATCCCACATCACATCCACCAATTCTAATAAAGTAAGCTGCCCTTCCTGTATGCGAACCTTCTCCTTGAATGGTATAAAATTCTTCCATCAAAGGAAGCATTGCTCCTTTATTTACTTCTAATTGTATTTCTTTTGGTAACATTTTAGTATTTTAAGAGTGCAAAGATAATCAATAATATACGGAACAAAAAAAACCGATAGTTTTTTGAACTATCGGTTTTATATTCTCTTTAAAATCTTCTAATTATTTTAAAGCTTTTATAGATTGTGTAGCATATGAATTTGCAGGATCTAACACCAAAGTTTTATTGAAATATTCAATAGCTTTAGCTTTATCTGTATTAGCATAAGCTGCACCAATACCGTTGTAAGCTTCAATAAATTTCTTAGTTACAGCTGGCTTAGCCACTTCTTCTGCACCTTTAGCTGAAATTTTAGTAACATACTCTTCGTAGTTTTTAATGATCAAATCATCTTTGTCTAATAAAGAATTAATTCTTGCTTTATACAAATATGCTTCATCGTAGTTAGGAGCAGTAGTTAAAATTTTATCAAAAGCGGCATCTGCTTTCCCTAAAGCAACAGCGTCACGGCTTTCTTTTGGTTTAGTAGCATTACCGTAGTATAATGAGATTCCATAATAAACACTATCATCTAAGTAATTTTTAGACTCAGAATTGCTTGCTCCAAGTTCAAAAATAGAAGCTGCTTGTCCATATTGTTTTTTACCGAATAACTCTTTTCCAAAGTCAGCAAATTCTTCAACTACAAGAGGCTCTAATTCAACTGCTTTTTTAATATCTGCCAAACCAGCATCAAAAGCCGCTTGATCTACAGTACCATCAGCTGCAGTTCCTTTTTTAATTTTAGCTAAACCTAAATAGTAGTAATCTCTACCAATAACTTTGTTTCCTGGAGCTTTGATAAAATCTTCAATAGATTTAATAGCTACATCAACATTCCCATTTTCGTAAGCAGCATATCCTAAATATCTGTAGATTCTAGGATTTACTTTATCTTGAGCAATCATTTTGTTTGCAACAGTTTCTAACTGCTTATAATCTTTAACCAAGATCAAGAAATCTGCATGACGCATTTTAGAATCTAGAGAGTAATCTGTCAAACTTAAGTACTTCTCATAGTTTGTAATTGCATTTTGCAAGTTAACTTTAGCAGTAGAAGGTTTGTTTCTTGCCCATTTGTAATAAGTTTCAGCAAGCTCTCTGTAAACTGGTCCGTAGTTAGCGTCTAATGCGATAACTTCATTGAATGATTTAATTGCTTCATCATAAGATTTAGCCCCTTTTAACAAAACCCCTAATTGCATTTTTGCTCTCAACAAAGTGTTGTCAGCAGTAAAAGCATCACGGTAAGCTTTGTAAGCATCATTTTGATTGTTTGCTCCGTAGTAAGCATCACCAATTGCCAATAATGCTTGTGCATTTTGAGGATCAACTAATAAAGCTCTTTTTAAAACTTCAGTAGCATTTTTATAATCCGGATTCTCAGAATTCATGTAAGCTCTAGCGATGTAAATAAATTCATTTACATCTTTTTTCTTCATGTCTTTAGTTGCTAAAGCAAAATTAGCTTGAGCAGCAGCACTATTCTTAGCATCAAGATCTAATTGCCCTAAACCAATATAGCTTAAATTTTTCTTATCCGAAGCCTGTAATCCATTATTGTAATAGATTTTTGCAGAATCGACAACAGATTGATTTAAATAAACATTTCCTAAAACAAAATTAGCTTCCCCATCTGAAGGTTTGCTTTTGATGATTGATTTAAGGATTGTTTTTGCTTTATCAAATTGTTCAGCATCAATTGCCTTCTTTGCTTGGTTGATATCTTGCGCATTTGCTGCGGTAGCCGAAGCAACTAATGCAAGACTTAAAATTTTAAATTTATTCATCTTTATTGTAATTAATTTATTCTTTATCTTTTATAATTTCACTTCTAATCTTTAGTTTTCGTCCTGGAGTTTTATATGGCAGCAATCCAGATTTTAAAACTATTCGCTGTCCAATATCGCCTGCTATAAATGAAGCAAACCCCATTCCAAGCCCTGAATAACCTTGACAATTGATAATAAACAAATCACGTGCCAAAGGATATTTTCCAATTTCTAAGTCATTTTGAGTAGGGCTATAATATTCATTACTATTCAAACCTTTAACATAAAGAACATTAACCTTATTAATAGTCTCAGTCATATCAGGCGTTGGCTGATAAAACCAATTAATACCGATAACACCAATCATTCCATCGTTTTCTGAAACAAATTTGATTACTTCATTATTTGTTTTAAATGAGAAAACTCCAGATTTAGGTATTTCATTCACTTTAGCTAATTCCTTCATGTAACGAACAGTACTTGAATTAGGATTATCGAAAACTAGACCCTTAATTTTACCATCTGTTTTACCCTGCATGAAATCAATCACACTTTTCAACGCAATTAACGTATCATTATTGCTTTTGTTCGAAATAAAAGCGATAGCATCATGTGCAAAAGGAGTTACCCTTGGATTAATTTTACTTTTATCAAAACGAGCTTTTTCTTCTACAGTTAAATCTCGAGTTGTAATTGCAACTTTAGTTTTTTGATTTAATAGATCATTAATTACTTCAGCTTCTGAATTTGGCTTTACTGTTATTTTTGCGTTATAGTAAGTACCTTCAAAAACAGCAACCTGATCGTCTACAATTTGCTTTACTGTTTCGTCAACCGCAATATCAAGTGATCCTTTCAAAATGGTTTCTTTTTCAGTTTCACTCTTGCTTTTTTGGTTGCACATGGCAAACAAAAAGACAAAAACAACCAAACCTAAAGCCTTACTATATTTCAACATAATTATTCATCTTTTGAATTAATTAATCTTAAAAATCTTATTCCCGAATATACAATTAGCAATCCTCCAAAAGCATATCTGTATTTCCATTCCATGTTTAGCGGGAGTTTCTCCCAAAACATAATCATTAAACCGAGCACAAGATATATTAAAAAAAACAGTATTCCTAAAACAAGAAGAAATCGCTCTTTGAGCGATTTCTTCTGAATATTATTAAGCATATCTTTTAACATTATTCTGCAGATTGAATAGTAATAGGAAGAGAGTATAATACCCTAACTTTTTTACCATTTTGCTCGCCGGGAGTCCATTTTGGACATTTTTTAAGAACACGAATTGCTTCTGCTCCTGTACCATAACCGATATCTCTTAAAACTTTAATATCTGTTAATGACCCGTCTTTTTCAACTACAAACGTAACGTAAACTTTACCTTTTAAACCTTCTTCTTCTGGAGTTTTGTAGTTGTTTCCTACGAATTTGTAGAATTTATCTATACCTCCTGGGAAGTCTGGTTTTACTTCGATACCAGCTGTGTTGTAAACAGTGTTATCTTCTTGTACCACCTCTGCTACTGGTCCTTTTCCAACTGGCTCATCAACAGTTAAAACTGCATCTGGATCTCCTTTGATAGTCTCAGCACCAACTTTTTTGTCTTTTAACTCAACAATTTTTGGTGGGTCTTCAGTTACTTCTTCCGCTTTTGCTACCACAGGTTTAACGAATTTAACCTGATCCACTTTTGGTGGTGGTGGTGGTGGCGGTGGCATATTAGGCTTAACTTCCTCTTTTTTCGGAGGTAATTTTACCGCAGCCATCTTAACCTCTTTAACCTCTTCTTCTTCTGATGAGTCTGGCAACAAACTCGCAATAAGAGGAGCAGCAATAGCAGCACTAAAGATAAGAGAACCAATAACAAGTGCTTTCACAGTTGTTTTTCCGTTTGATTTTCTCAGCTCGTATGCTCCATATATCTTATTACGTCCTTCGAATACGATATCAAGCCACTGATTTTTTATAATATCTAATTTCATACTTCTTGATTTTTAAGTCGATAAAACTAAGATTGCTCTTATTTTTTATCTATCACTTTTGCTTCTTCTGGTGTAAACTCAGGAACAATTGCATACGTCTCAACTCCAGTGATAGCCATTTCGTCCAAGATATCAACCAAATTACGGTAATTTGATTTTTTTGTTGGTTTAATGATCACAATGATTCCGTTTTTAGGTTTCCCTAAAGCAGCAGAATACGCTAAAACATTTTTCTTTTGTTTTAACAATTCTCTACGGATACCATCTTTACCATATGCAATATCTTTTGGTCCCACTTTTGGTGTTGCCAATAACCCCATATAGTAAACCATTTTATTATCGCCACCTAACATTACTGTCATAGTACGATTCTCGTCTACTTTGGTATCCTCAGTTTTTTTATTTGGATCATCATCTTTATTTGGCAATGACAAATCCATCGATTGAGGTTTTGACAACGAAGTAGTTAACATAAAGAATGTAATCAATAAGAATGCCAAATCCACCATCGCTGTTAAATCGACTTTCGAATTCTGCTTTTTACTTCTTACTTTACCACCTTTACCACCACCGCCGTCGCCGGTATTTAATTCAGCCATCTTAGTGTATATTTTTTAATTAAAAGTCTCTTCCTCTCTTACCAGTAACTAAGTTAAAGGAATTGATTTTCTGATCTTGCAAAATATCCATAATTTTTCTAATTTTTGGATATTCTTCTTTAGCATCTCCTTTAATCGCAATCTGCAATTCTTTGTCATCTAAATCAATTGTAGCTCTTCTAGAAATAAGAAGCCATTCTTTTAATTGATTATCTAATGAATCCAAAGGAATTCCAGGTTGGTTTGCTTTGGTTCTGTCCGCCGCTTTCATATCAATGATTTGCTTCAAACCTGTAATTGGCACACCAAAGTCATCCATAAGAGCAAATTTGGTTTTATCTTCTTCTGAAAATTCAATACCATATTTTGCACCCATTCCTTCAAGAGTTCTTTTACGAACTTCTCTTCCTTTGATGTCAAAAAATACTTTCCCTTTTCCTACTGTAATAATAGCCAAATCAGTATCTGGCAGTTTACTTATCGCAACAGAAGCAGGCATATCTACAGGCAATGCCTCAGGCACTTTAGCAGTAGCGGTCAAAATAAAGAACGTTAGCAAAAGGAACGCTACATCACACATCGCAGTCATATCTGTCGATGTAGACTTTTTTTTCATTTTTATTTTAGCCATTATCTTTTATTTTATTTTTTTGATTATAAAATCAAAAATTAATTATTGTCTTAAACTTCCTCTGAATTTTCTGTAAGTATTAACGATAGTAGTACCAGCCTCATCGATAGAGTAAGTTAAATCGTCAATTTTAGCAGTAAAGAAGTTGTAAGAAACAATTGCTAAGATAGAAGTAGAGATACCTGTAGCAGTGTTGATAAGTGCCTCAGAGATACCTGTTGCAAGAGCAGCTTGGTCAGGAGTACCAGCAGAAGCTAACGCACCAAACGCTTTAATCATACCAGATACAGTTCCTAATAATCCTCCTAATGTACCTAAAGATACTAAAGTAGAAATAATAGTCATGTTTTTCTCTAACATTGGCATTTCTAATGAAGTTGCCTCTTCAATTTCTTTGTGGATTACTTCTGAAGCTTCTTCGCTGTTGAATCCTTCTTTTTTAACATCTTGGTATTTTACCAAAGCAGATTTAATTGCATTTGCAACTGAACCTTGTTGTTTGTCACATGAAGCGATAGCAGCTTCGATGTTTCCTTCTTTAATACTACCTTGAACACTTTTCATGAATTTGTCAAGGTTAGTTTTTCCTGCAGCTTTACCGATAACAATAAATCTTTCAATAGAAAAAACAACAACCATTAAAAACATACCTAATAATACTGGTACGATGAAACCTCCTTTATATACTTGTCCTAATGTATTGATTGGATGTCCTGTTTCTGGATTACCTCCTTCGAAGTTCGCAGAATCCCCCATGATTACTTTCCAAATAAACACCCCTACTAAGATACACGCTACAATAATGATTCCAGTGATCATTCCTCCGCCATTTGAAGTGCTTTCTTTTTTAACTTTAACGTTTGCCATTTTTTTTAATTTTAATAGTTTTAAATAATTTTTATTTTTTAGTTATATTTAACTTGTAGAGGAGCAAATTTATACGTTTAGTTTAAATAAAAAAACTTTTTTTAATTTAATTGACCGAAATTTAACTTGAAATTAAAAAATATCTCATTAATTTGTTGACATCATTTTTTAAATAAAACAAAAAAAAGGACGATAATTAGAAAAATTACAACGTTTTAGTAAATATTCAAAGATTCCTTTGATATCTTCTTAAAAAGCTGCGAATTTTTTTTTTATTAAATTTTCAATCAAAAAAAGCTTTTTCTTACTAAAAAAAACCACATAAAAAGTGCCCAAAAACAAAGCAATACTCATATAACAATCTAAATTACAAATAAAAACATGAATAAAAAAGAGAATTTTATTGCAGATATAACTACAGGGTATTCTTCGAAGGGAGATAGCATTATACTTGGAGGCGCAATGCTTGACGGTGAGCCTATTGCAGAAGCGCATGTCAAAATTCCACTAAAAACTTTAAATCGCCACGGATTAATTGCCGGTGCAACCGGAACAGGAAAAACCAAAACAATTCAGGTTTTTTCGGAGCAACTTTCTAATGCCGGTATTCCTGTATTAATGATGGACATTAAAGGGGATTTTAGCGGTATAGCCAAAGAGGGTAAAGAAGAGGGTTTTATTACAGAACGTCATGCCAAAATAAATATACCTTATAATATAACAGCATTTCCTGTTGAATTGATGTCTTTATCTAAACAGGATGGCGTACGACTGCGCGCTACAGTTTCTGAGTTTGGACCTGTTTTATTTTCTCGAATTTTAGACTTGAATGATACTCAAGCTGGGGTTGTCGCAGTTATCTTCAAATATTGCGATGATAATAAAATGCCCATATTGGATTTAAAAGACATAAAAAAAGTAATCAATTATATTACTGAAGAAGGCAAAGATGAAATTGCTGCTAGCTATGGAAAAATTTCGACTGCCACAACGGGAACAATTCTTAGAAAGATCATTGAACTAGAACAGCAAGGCGGTGATTTGTTCTTTGGCGAACTGTCTTTTGAAACTGATGATTTAATGCGAATTGATGAAAACGGAAAGGGTTACGTTAATATCATCCGCTTGACGGATATTCAGGATAAACCTAAATTGTTTTCGACTTTCATGCTAAGTCTTTTGGCTGAAATTTACCAGAAGATGCCGGAAAAAGGAGATGCAGATCAGCCTGAATTGGTCATCTTTATTGACGAGGCGCATTTAATTTTTAATGAGGCAAGCAAAGCATTATTAGAGCAGATTGAAACGATTGTAAAATTAATTCGTTCTAAAGGTGTTGGAGTTTATTTCGTTACTCAAAATCCAATGGATGTTCCGAGTGGTGTTTTAGCTCAGTTAGGATTAAAAATTCAGCATGCGCTAAGAGCTTTTACAGCAAATGACCGCCAAGCGATTAAGAAAACAGCCGACAACTACCCTACTTCTCCTTATTATAAGACTGATGAATTGCTGACAAGTTTAGGAATTGGAGAGGCTTTGTTTACTGCGCTTAACGAAAAAGGTATTCCGACTCCGCTTGTGGCGACTATGATGCGTGCACCAATGAGCCGAATGGATGTTTTATCTCCATCTGAAATTGATGAAATAAATGGCAAATCGAAACTTGTTAAGAAATACGCTGAAGAAATTGACCGCGAAAGTGCTTTTGAAATTTTAAGCAAAAAACTGACAGAAGCCGCAGAAGCCGCAGCTCAGCAAGAGGAACAAGCTCCAGAAAAGTCATCAAAATCAGGACCGAGTACTACAGAAGTCGTTACAAAATCTGTTTTGAAAGTCGTAACAAGCGCTACTTTTATAAGAGGTGTTTTTGGTGTTCTAACTAAATTTTTTAAGAAATAAAAAAATTAAACCATATAAAAGATATATAAGTTCATTTAGAACTTACCTTGTCTACATAAATAAACCCGTCAGTTTTTAAAATCTGACGGGTTTTCTATATGATAAAGTCTATATTTACTTATATAACTTATATGGTTTATAACTTAAGCTCGCTCCAATAATGTCAAAATTTTGTTTTCGACTTCTGAACTATCCCAGATGTTTTCGATATTTTCCATTCGAAGCACTTCTTCCATAATTCCGTTTTGATAATCTCCAATTGCTAAAGCTTCGGCATACGGACGATCACTGAAAGTAACACGACTATAAAGTGGAATCCATTTGTCTGGATGTTTGTCTGAAAAGACTTTTTCTATTTTCTTTTGCAGCAAGAATTTTTCATCTGCTGTTTTGGTACTCATTTCTAAGAAATTTCGATACGAAAGCTCTGCAATTGCATCTGCATTTGGTTTTCTAGAGATTTGATATTCTGAAAATATTTTCTTCCAATCGTCTTGGTACTTTTCAATCATTTCGCTCAAAACGGTGATATCTTCAAAACCAGCATTCATTCCTTGTCCGTAAAATGGAACTATGGCGTGACAAGCATCTCCAATTAAGGCAATTTTATTTTCATAAGTCCAAGGGAAACATTTCATAGTTACCAAAGTACTCGTTGGGTTTTTAAAGAAATCATTTGCCAGTTCTGGAATAACTTCAATCGAATCTGGGAAATTTTTCTCGAAGAAATCTTCGACCATTTTACGATCTGTCAATGATTCAAAAGAATTTTCTCCTTCAAAAGGCATGAATAATGTACAAGTAAAACTTCCGTCAAGATTAGGAAGCGCAATTAACATGTATTCTCCTCTTGGCCAAATATGAAATGAGTTTTTATCTAATTTATGAGTTCCGTCTGGATTTGCTGGAATGTTCAATTCTTTATATCCCATATTCAAAAATTCCTGTGAATAATTGAACATGCTCTGACGCTGCATTCTGTGGCGGATTCTAGAGAAAGCTCCATCGGCACCAAAAACCATATCAAATTTTCTTTCTTCCCACTCGCCTCTTTCACTTTCACCAATATGAAGTGTCGCATCGTTCAAAGTAACATCCCAAACTTTTTGTTCAAAATGAAATTCGGCTCCAGCTTCTTCAGCAAGATCGATCATCTTTCTGTTTAGTTTTCCTCTTGAAATAGAATATATAGATTCGCCTTCTTGACCGTAATTCTGAAAATTTAATTTGTCTACCAAGTGAATGGCGCGTTTATCCATCGGAATTGCAATTTCCCGAACCGAATCTCCAACACCAACTGCATCCAAAGCTTTCCAGCCACGGTTGGACATTGCTAGATTAATAGAACGTCCAGAAAAATTTATTTTTCGGATATCTGGGCTACGATCATAAACATGAACAGTATGACCAGCTTTTTTAAGATAAATTGCCAGAAGCGACCCTACAAGTCCAGAACCAACTACAGCAATTTTTAATGATGTTTGCATCGAGGGAAAATCTAATATTGGGTCGTAAAAATAACTAATAATTGTACATGAGCCTTAAAATAAATGAACAAATTGTTTGCAAATAGTGATTCACAAAGATTATTCTGTTTTTTGGCATTTTAAAAATATAACAAATTGTTATTTTATTAAATTTATTTACAGAAATTAAACAATTAATTTAGCTTTCGATTTAATTCATTCAATAAAAACAAAATTCATGAACAGCGAAATTTTACAATCAGATATTATTTTAGAAAATGAAAAAGCTCTTTTAATCCCTTTTGAAAGCAAAAGAAATATAGAATTGAAAGAAATTATTTTTGACGATGAAATCTGGAAGTATATGGGAATGTATGTTCGAAACGATCAAGATTTTGAAAACTATATTAAAAATACATTACAACAAAAAGCAAATGGAATTTGTTATCCTTTCCTTATTATAGATAAAGCTACAAACAAAGTTGCAGGAAGCACTCGTTACGGTTATTTAAATCACGCTAGCCAAAAATGTGAAATTGGGTGGACTTGGTATGGAAAAGAATTTCAGGGAACTGGTTTAAATAAAGCGTGCAAATATGAGCTATTGGATTTTGGTTTCGAACAAATTCAATTTAGAAGAATACAATTCAGTGCAGATCTTGAAAATTTAAGATCTCAGAAAGCTATTGAAAAACTGGGTGCTGTAAAAGAAGGCGTTTTTAGAAACAATTATGTCGATTCTGAAGGAAAAAGCAAAGATGTTTATTTCAGTATCATTTTGGAAGAATGGCAGAATACTAAACGAGATAATTTTGGGGAGTTTGCCTAAACAATAACTCCGAAAAACTGTACTTTAGTCTTCGATTTCAAATGATGAAATCGAAGACTAAAATGGAAGTATACTCAGAACATTATGTAAATCCTAAAACGGAACGATTCGTCAACAAAATCTGGTGCTTAGACAACAGCATCGGCGAAAGTTCAATCGAAAACAAATTGGTTCTCCCAAACGGCTGTTTTAATCTCGCTTTTGTAACTGGAAATGCTATTCAAGTTCATACGAGTAAAGCTAAATATGAGATGAATGAAGGTGTTTACTTTTGTTCTCAAATGACTAATAAAGTTTTAGTAAACATTCATCCAAAAACCAAAGTCACAATTGTTCAGCTTCACACTTGGACACTTTCCTTGTTTCCTAAGTATGATTTAAGCGATTTTACAGATTCTATTATCAAAATTAATCTTGAAGAATTGCCTTTTAAAATTCAGATTGATTCTGATATTGAAATTATTTTAAATACAATCAACACTTATTTTGAAGCATTATCTGATTTAAATTCGGAGAAAAACACAATTGAAAAAATCTGCGAAATCATTAAAAATAAAGAGGAAGTATCTGTTTCAGAAATTAGTGAAGCTTTAAAATCTTCTCAACGTTCACTTCAAATTAAATTTAAAACTGCAACTGGATTAACAATTAAAAAATATATTCAGATTTTGAAATTCAGAAAATCGGTAGATCAAATGGCGAATTCTGATTTAGAAAAACTAAAACTGACTGATATTGCGCTTTACAATAAATATTTTGATCAGTCGCATTTTATCAAAAAGTTTAAAGATGTGACTAAAACCACTCCGAAAACATTCGATCCTGACTCTTATTTTCTTTCTCATAAAAGATAAGTTTTCGCATTTGTACAATTTTGTAAGTTTTGATTGATTTACTTTTGCATAATCATCAATCAAAATCAATTACAAATGAAAATCAATCAATCCTGTTTTCAGTTAAAATTTCTTTTAATTGGAATTTTATTCATCCAAATTCAATTTGGATTTTCTCAGGAAGCTAAAAGCTCCGCTTTATATAAAACCATTATGTCAAAAGACAGTCTTCTTTTCGACATTGGCTTTAATACCTGCGATGCAAAACAATTTGAAAATTTATTCAGTGACGAACTTGAATTTTATCACGATAAAGACGGGTTTTCAAATAAAGTAGATTTCTTGAATAGCTTTAAGAACGGATTATGTGGTTCTCAAGAAACTTATCGCGCTAGAAGAGAATTGGTTACAGGAAGCATAGAAATTTATCCTTTATACAAAAAAGGTGTTTTGTACGCGGCAATACAAACCGGAATTCATCAATTTTATGAAACTACTGCCGTAAAAGATGAACCTCTATTAAAGAAAAACGAAAAACTAGTAGGCAAAGCCAAATTTACTCATTTATGGGTTCTGGAAAATAATGACTGGAAACTAAAACGAGCTTTAAGTTATGATCATTCGGCTGTAAATTCAAAGAAATAGACCTCATTTTAATCATTATGCTCAAATTATTTCTCCTTTTAATATTATATATATGTAAAATTTTAACTGCTTAATAGCATAAAAATATTTGTTAGTTATGAGCATGGGCCGGCTTTTAAAGCAATTGGTCTGTGCTCTACTTTTTTATATTCTAAAAAAAAATAAAAAAAATTGGGTTAATCGTGAAACCAAATCGTAAATCAATCGTCTAAGATTTTATAGCATCATATAATTCCATTTATGAAGTTTCAATCATCAATCAAAAAAACGAATCATTCATTAATCTTAAACCATAATCAATCCATTATGAAAAAATCAATCAAACTTATTGCGCTTTTTGTCGCTTTTCAGTTTTCGTCATTCAGCACTTTTGCTCAAGATAAAGCACAGCAAATTGAGCAGCTTTTAAACAAATACAAGGAATACGGACAATTTAACGGCTCAGCTTTGGTGGCAGAAAACGGAAAAGTAATTTTCAAAAAAGGTTTTGGTTCTGCCAACATGGAATGGAATATTCCAAACCAGACGGATACTAAATTCAGATTGGGTTCTATCAGTAAACAATTTACCGCACTTTTAATTGTAAAACTGGCAGAAGAAGGAAAAATTAAACTGGATGTTCCAATTACCACTTATCTTTCAGATTATCCAAAAGAAAATGGCGATAAAATCACGATTCACCATTTATTGACTCATACTTCTGGAATTCCAAATTATACCAACGCGCCAAATTTCCTTAGAGATAAAGCAAAAAATCCTTATACTCCAGAAGCTTTTGTAAAAACTTTTTCTAGTCTGCCACTTGAATTCGCTCCAGGTGAAAAATTCAACTACAGCAATTCGGGTTATTTTTTATTGGGTTATATTATCGAAAAAATTACAGGCAAAACATACGAGCAGAATTTACAAGAAACCATTTTCACTCCTTTAAAAATGGTTAATACTGGTTACGATCATAGTGAAGTAATTTTAAAAAACAGAGCTGCTGGTTATGAAAAAGAAGGAAAGAAAATTGTCAATGCTTCGTACATTGATATGAGTATTCCGTACGCTGCAGGATCTTTATACTCTACTGTAGAAGATTTGTATTTATGGGATCAGGCGCTTTATACCAATAAATTGCTTTCTGAAAAATCAATGGAATCTTTATTCAAACCTTACATTAAAACATGGAATGGTTTTTACGGATACGGATGGTCTACTTATGAAGTGCCAAACGGAAACGATAAATTGACTGTTGTTGAGCATGGAGGAGGAATCAACGGATTTAATACCATTATTTCGCGTATTCCTAAAGATAAAAATCTTGTTGTTTTATTGAATAATACTGGCGGAACTGTTTTAGGCGAAATGAATACTGCAATTCGCAATATTTTATACAATCAGCCATTTAATCAGCCGAAAAAATCTCTGGCTCTTGATCTATTAGATGTTTATAATGAAAAAGGTGCAACAGCTGGAACAGAAGCCTACAAAAAGCTAAAAACCGATCCAACTTATGCGATTAAAGAAGGCGATATGAACCGAGTTGGATATCAATTATTGCAAACTGGAAAAAAGAAAGAAGCGATTGAAGTTTTCAAAATCAATGTTGATGCTTTCCCAAAATCTGGAAATGTTTATGATAGTTTAGGTGAAGCTTATTTGGCTGATGGAGATAAAAAACTAGCAATGGTCAACTACAAGAAATCTGTTGAACTGGATCCTACAAATGAAGGCGGAAAAAAAGTTCTGGAAGAGCTTTCTAAAAAATAAAGACAAATAATTATAGCTTAAATGCTTAAAAAATGGCTCCGAAAAAGCAGATTCAAAATCTATTTTTTCGGAGCTTTTTTTGTTACAACTTGGGACATTCAAACCTGATGATTTATTTTTCTAAAGTACTATTTTAGCCCACCCAAAATAATTGAATGACCTATGAAAAATCTAAAAAACTACAGTTTCTTAGCTGTATTATTATGCCTTTTTATTTCTTCTAAATCTTTATCGCAAAACAACAAGCCGTTAATGCCTAGCCAGCAGAACAAAATTATAATTGATAAAATTGTCGAAGCTGCTCATTATAAAAACTATGTGATTGATTTTTGCTTATCTAAAATAAATGAAGCTTCCGCAAAAGAAGGCTGGAACGAACAAAAAGCAATGGAAATTACCCAGAGCATCAATTACAAAAATTTCAGAGATGCGATTTACAACAGTTTTGTTGTTTTTGATGAAGTTGAACTGGAAACTTTATTGAAAGCCTATGAAAAAGACTCAGCATATCAAACACAAAATGTAATGACCAATAATAAAGTGCTTATTAATAATCTGAACATTTTTGCTGATGATATTGTGAAGGGGAAATATATTTCTAAATAAGATGCTAAGGTTCTGAGATACTAAGGTTCTAAGTTTTTTTAGCCTTTGTCAAAGTTTAAAACTTTGACAAAGGTTGTAACTTGAAATATTAAACTTGAAACAAAATTTAGTTCTTTGGCTTCAGAACCAACTTCGTAGAAGTCTTTATGATTTCGTCTTTATTTAATTTCATTTTTCTGAACTTACCTGCGTTGTACATTTCGGCTTGATCGCTGTAATGTTTGCTGAAAGGATTTCCAGATTGCCCAGTAGGCAAAATACTCCAACTATTTTCTACATCGGCAAAATCGACAATTCTTCTGGTCGAAGGCCCACCTTTGGTATAATATTTTCCTTCATCATTAAATCCGAAGAATAAATTATTGATTACTTCATTTGAACCTGGAGAATTGAAAGGTCCAACATTAAATAATCCGCGAAGTGCTTTGACTTTTCCTAATGGATGTTCGTGTTCTACCGTATGTACTTTTCCCCAATTCCATCCTGCAACATTTTCTCCTAACTGATTTTGCAGAGCAATAACAGCGTCATGAAAAGATTTTGAAACCACATCTTTTCTAGTTTCTTTTACATTTTTGGTTTTAATATTATCCCACCAAACCGAATTTTCATTTTTTATCTGGTTGGCAATAACTTGTTTTCCTAATGAAATTCCCAAAAATAAATTGAAATTGTCTTTGCCCATTTCGTCTTCAAATGTATTTTTCAAATACAAATAAATCCATTTGTTGTAAATTGTTGGCGCAACATCTTCAATATTTGTTGTTCCTTTCCAAGATTTTAAAACTCCCAAAATCTCTTTCTCATTATAAGAAAGCGCTTTATTATCTAAAGTTGCAATTAAGTTTTTAGTCGTTTCAACTGCAACATCCGAAGTATTGTCATAAATCATTTTACTGATAGCTTCTTTGTCCCAATCAGATTTTGCATCTAGAATTCCCGAAATTCTTTTAGCCCGATCTTCTGGCAAATAATATCCTGGATATAAATAACCATTGTCTATAGCTTCTGGCTGATTATTCGCAGAATAAACATATCCCCATTCTGGATTTTCAGCCGATGGATTCTGCTCGAAATCTAAAAATTTGGTAATATCGTCTTTACCACTTGAACCGTCTAAAATTAAATGCGTATTAATGCCTTCATTATGTCGGTACAATTTCCCACTCGCCCACCAAGCCACATTTCCTTTGGCATCGCCATACATTACATTTAATCCAGGTGCTGCAATTAAACTCACTGACTTTCTAAAATCCGTAGTATTTCTAGCATGCGAAAGTCCATAAGCCGCATCTAGAATCAAGATTGGTTCTCTCGTATACGTCCATGACATTGCGATTGGGTTTTTCTTTTCTAAACGCTCCATAAAGTCATTCATAATCGGACCATGGCGCGTAGTCTTAATTGTCAAAACAACATCTGAAGAATCTTTTACTTTAATTGTTTTTTTTCTGATCTCGTATTCACTAAAACCTGTTGGCGTCTGATATTGAGAAGCATCGTCTGTTTTATTTTTTTCTTGATAAAAATCAATATCATCATTTTCAAACATCGTTAAGCCGTAAGCGTAATCTCTGTTGTGCGCCAAAAGCGGAAATGGAGTTCCTGCCAAATAGCAGCCATATAATTCATGTTTCGGAGTTACAATATGCGCTTCATACCAAGTTGCAGGCTGAGAGAATCCAATATGAGGATCATTCGCAAAAATAACTTTACCCGTTTTCGATTTATGAGGCCCGACAACCCAACTATTGCTTCCAACAAATGGCGGAATCGGAGACTGATCCAACATCGCAGTTATAGCTTTTGAAATCTCCGTGTATTCCTCAGTTTTCTCTTTTGAGATTTTAATTCTAGTAGTATTAAATTCTCCTTCAATACCTAAATCTTTCAAATAAGCAGCGCCGTATTTATTTTTAATATCAGTCAATAAAGGATCTGTTTTCTGAGCCATCGCAAAACTGAAAGACATATAGCCAAAAATATTATAAACGTCTTTTATAGTAAACTTTTGCTTTTTTACGCCAACCAAAGTAAATTCTATTGGTGTAACTCCTTCTTCTAAATACTGATTAATTCCGTCTAAATATGCTTGAGTGAGTTTATAGCTTTCGCTGTTTTTATCCAACTTTGCAATCGCTTTTGCTGAAGCTTCTTCAATTCCGATTCCAGCAAAAAATTTATCATTTTTAAGTGCAACGCCACCAAAAATCTCAGAAAGATGTCCCGGCGCAATTCGGCGTAATAATTCCATTTGCCATAATCTTTCCTGCGCATGTACATAGCCAAGTGCAGTCATAGCATCTTTTTCAGAATCTGCATAAATATGAGGCACTCCAAAATCATCAAAATAGACCGTGGTTTCTTTGTCAAGGTTTTTTAAATCTAAAGAACCTTCGTACTTAGGCTTTAAATGAAAAATATAGGCACACAAACCAATCGCAAGAATTACTATAAGAACCAATAAGGCCAGCAGGATTTTTTTAATTATTCTCATATTCTGAAAAAGGATGAAATTTGTAATAATGTAATTTTTCTAAAAAATCATATAAGAGACAACTGTCTTTAAAACTCTAAATTTATGTATTTAAAATTAATACTATAAATGTCCATCTATAAAAAAATAGCTATTGTAGTAATTTCTCTGCTTGCCATTGTAATTCTTGCCAATGTCGGGTTGAATTACTGGATCAAAAAGCAGCTTCCGATCATTATTCACGAAAAAAACAAAACCGCATATAATATCAATTATGAAAAAATTGAAGTCTCTCTTTTTTCTAGAAATATCAATGCACAGACTTTGCTTGTAAGTCCGAAAAACGAGCCGAAAGACAGCAAAAATGGACTTTTCTCCAAAATTGAATCTATCACCATCAAACATTTTAACATTTGGGATTTGGCTTTTCGAGATATCATTCAGGCGGAAAGTATTATTATCAATAAACCGAAAATCATTTTATACAAAAAAGGCGAAAAGTTAATCAATAACAGTAAAAGCATCGAAAAAGAAATTATTGATCCGTTTCGAAAAATTATTGCGGTTTCTAACATTTACCTCAACGAAGGATCTGTTGATGTCGTTTCTTTAGAGACTGAAAAACCCATTTTCAGCATAAAAAAAATTCTTTTAAAACTAGAAGGCATTTTAATTACTGATGCCACTTTGAAAGAAAAAATTCCAATTCGATATAAAAAGTACGCCCTCATTTGTGACAGTTTATTTTACAGACCAAATGGTTTCTATTATATCAATATTGGAAAAATAAGCACCGAAAAGAATTTTTTAAAGATTAATAATTTTTCTAATCTTCCCCAAATTGAACGATACGAATTTGTAAAGCGTCTTGAAAAAGAAAAAGACATTTACAATCTAAAATTTGACTCGGCTCAGGTCGAAAAAATGGATTGGGGTTTTAAAAATGACAGGTTTTATTTTAAAGCCAATTCGCTTGTCATTCATCATTTTGATGCCAACATTTATCGTGGTAAAATGCTAAAAGATGATCCAAGCAAAAAATATCTTTACAATCATTTACTGCGAAATCTGAAATTTCCGCTTCAAATTGACACCTTGCAAGTTCTAAAATCTAAACTGGTTTATGAGGAAGAACTTGATGTTGCTAAAGGTCCAGGAGTTTTAACTTTCGACAAGTTCAATTTGCAGGCTACCAATTTAAAAAGCGGTTATGGCTTAAAAAAAACAGATGATGTAAAGATCAAAGTCAAATCTATTTTTATGAAAAATTCTCCTCTTGATGTCGATTGGAGTTTTAATGTTTTGGATAAAAGTGACGGATTTCATATTCAAGGCGTGATTTCGAATTTTAATGTTCAAGGAATGACGAGATTCACCAAACCATATATCAATACAACTTTTACTGGAACGTTTAACAAATACCGTTTTAATTTCTACGGAAACGATAATGGCTCAAAAGGAAACGCTTCTCTCGATTATGATGATCTCAAAGTCAAATTATACAAAAAGAAAAATCCCGAAAAAGAAGCAAAACTCAAAACTGCTGTTGCCAATTTACTAGTCAAAAACGATTCGAAAGACGAAGCCAAAACTGCCGAAGTTGAAGTAAAGCGACTTCAAGACAGATCGTTCTACAACCTTTTGTGGAGAAGCATAGCCGAATCTTTGAAGAAGATTTTGATTTAGGAGTTTTTTTTTAGCCACGAATTACACGAATTAACACGAATTGATTTTTTAAATCAGCCAATAAAAATTAGTAAAAATTCGTGTAATTCGTGGCAACCAATCTGCAAACCTGACAATTATCAGGTTTTAGGAAAATTTATTTTTCTTCATTTGTTCCTATTTTAATCCGAATACAAATGACAAAAAATAATCTGCATACTTTTCATATTCCGGTAATGGGATTGGCTTATACTATAGACAGTCCTATTAGAGTCGCGCAGTATGGAATTTCATCGGTTGTGGCTCTTGCTGACGATGATCTGATTGATAAAATGCGTAATTTTTACAGCACAAAATTCAATATTCCATATGAAGAAATTACTCAAAAATTTCACGACTACCGTGCTGAAAGAATTACCTCTTATTTGAATTTAGTCGATAAAATCGTAAAAGAAAAATTCGAAAATTTTAAAACAGAATTGGCGGAAAGCAAAACAGCTCTTGAAAATTTCATGTCGATGCTACCAAATACTTCTGATATCAAAAAAGGTTTCCAGAATTTATTGGATGACGGAATTGCCTTTAAAGAAAACATTCAAAATTACATCGAAACACACCTTCTTCCTGGTGAAATCGATGTTAACATTATGACTAAATTAGACAAAGATAATTTTGTCAAAAACGAACAGCTTCCAGTTGAATTTAATGATGCGCATGCCGCATTAAGAGGTTTTGCCAATAGTAATCTGGAATCTTCGGTGGTACTTTCTGCAGGAATGAATCCGAGATTGTTTGGGTATTTCGAAAACTTCAAAGATTTTTTTCCAAATGAAAATAATGAACTGAAAAAGAAAATCATCTTAAAAGTAAGTGATTTTAGATCGGCTATGATTCAAGGAAATTTCTTGGCTAAAAAAGGTCTTTGGGTTTCAGAATACCGAATTGAATCGGGATTAAACTGTGGCGGACACGCTTTTGCTACCGATGGACTCTTATTAGGCACTATTTTAGAGGAATTCAAGCAGAAAAAAGATCAATTGGTACAATCTGCCCACGATTTAATGATTAAAGCTTTACAAGCAAAAAATCAGCCTGTTCCTAAAAATCCTTTAGAATTAAAAATTACTGTTCAAGGCGGTGTCGGAACTGCAGCAGAACACGAATTTTTATTAGATGAATATAATGTTGATTCTGTTGGCTGGGGCTCTCCATTTTTATTGGTTCCTGAAGCAACATCTGTTGATAAAGAAACTCGCAATTTATTGATGAATGCCAAAGAGGATGATTTTTACTTAAGCAATATTTCCCCTTTGGGTGTTCCTTTTAATACTTTGAAAGGCACTACCAATGAATTTTTAAAGCAAAAACGAATTCATGAAAATAAAGCAGGAAGTTCTTGTCCGAAGAAATTTTTAGCTTTAAGCAAAGAATACGATCCGCACGGAATTTGCACGGCTTCAAAAAAATATCAAGATATTAAACTGGAAGAATTAGAAGCAAAAAAAGATTCGTTATCTATTGATGAGTTGGAGAAAAGTAAAATCAAAATCACCGAAAAATCGTGTCTGTGTGTTGGTTTGGCCAATGCTTCTTATCTAGAAAATGACATTAAAATAAAAGGTCAGGCACAAGGCGTAGTAATTTGCCCTGGACCAAACTTAGCTTATTTTGATCAGGAAGTTTCTTTAAAAGAAATGATCCAACATATTTATCAAGGCAAATCAGTTATTAGAACTGAGCGCCCAAACTTGTTTATAAAAGAGCTTAAAATGTACATTACGTATTTTAGAAATGAGATTCAATCTATTTCTGGAGAACTTACAACAGCTCAGCTTAAAAAATGGACTACTTTTAAATCTAATCTGTTAGATGGAATTGAGTATTATAAAAATTTATTTGAATCGACTATAGCCTTTAAAGGAGACTTAAATCAACTCGATTCTTGTAAATCAGAATTAGTTGGTATAAAAATTCCCGTTTCAGAGTTGGTTTAAAATTGAAAACCCCAAATTAGATGATAATTTGGGGTTTGTTTTTATTTATAAAATAACTATTCTTTCTTTTGGTTTTTACTGTCAATAACAGCCCCTGTTCCTGTTCCAACTGCAGCTCCGGCTAAACCACCAATAATGGCTCCTTCTCCTTTTTTCTTACTGACAATTGCCCCTGTTGCCGCTCCTACTCCAGCACCAATTACAGCACCTTTAGCAGTTGCGCTCCAACCTTTCTTTTTAGCTGGTACAGCAGCTGTTGCGTCTTGCTGATGCACTACAACAACTTTCTCTTTTTGAGCTTCGATCTTTTCCTCATTTAATTTCGCCATTTCAGTCTTCATCGAATCGATAACACGCTGTTTGTTAATCTCAACTTTCATTGAATCAATGCTGGCTTGTTTGGCTTTATTTATATCTTCTTTGTTTTGTTGTTGACAAGAAGTTAAAAATATCACGGTCAATAAAATATATAAGCCTTTCATGATTATAAGTTTTAAAAAATTATACATCACAAAGTTCTTAATATCTGCTATATTGGTTATTACAGAATTTTTTAGAAAGTTTATAAGATTTGAAGATTTCTGCGGTATTTCTCGCTGAGTTTTATTTTTTAAACTGATGATTTAATCTCGCAATCCCGATAGCTATCGGGAGCGAAGACGCAAAGTTTTGTTTTTTTAAGTTCAATAATATTCAGCTAAAACCTGGATAAAAAATTGATCAAAAGAAAAAGGCTTTAGCCAAACAAGTATAGTTTGGCTAAAGCCTTCGTAACTCCATATTTAACACCTCCAGCTAAAGCTGGAGGCTATTGAAAAAAATCTTTTTAATCCTTTGAATTTGTGGCTTTAAATAAAACTTTTAAGTTCAATTGCGTCCAGCTTTAGCTGGATGAAAAATTAATCAAAAGAAAAAGGCTTTAGCCAAACAAGTATAGTTTGGCTAAAGCCCTCTTAACTTCATCTTTAATACCTCCAGCTAAAGCTGGAGGCTATTGAGAAAAAAATCTTTTTTTAATCCTTTTAATCTGTGGCTTTAAAAAAACTTTGCGTCTTCGCGCCTTTGCGAAATTAACTTCTACTTCCCTAAAATTCCTTTTTTAAGAATTTGTCCAAAGTCATACATATCTTCATAAGAACAATACAAAGGAACTGGCGCTAGACGAATAACGTTTGGTTCACGCCAATCGGTAATAACACCGTTTTTCATTAAATAATCAAATAATGCTCTTCCTTCTCCATGAAGAAAAACCGATAATTGTGAAGCTCTTTCTTCCGGGTTTGAAGGTGTAATAATTTCGAAAGTACTTTCTACTTCTTTATCAATTTCGTGAAGAATAAATTCCAGATATGAAGTAATATGGTCACGTTTTTTAATTAAAGCATCCATTCCAACCTCAGCAAACATTTCTACTGATGCCAAATATGGCGCTAAAGATAGAACTGGAAGATTACTAATCTGCCATCCATCGGCTCCATGAACGGGATCAAAGGTAGGTTCCATTTTAAAACGGCGCTCTTTGTTGTGTCCCCACCAACCCGCAAATCTTGGCAAGTCTGAATTATGATGTTTTTCGTGAACAAAACAGCCAGAAGCATTTCCTGGGCCTGAATTCATATATTTATAACTGCACCAAGCGGCAAAATCTACATTCCAATCGTGAAGTTCTAGTTTGATATTTCCAGCAGCATGTGCTAAATCCCAACCCACTTTTGCTCCAACTTTTTGTCCCGCTGCAGTTATCGTTTTAATATCAAAAACTTGTCCTGTATAATAATTAACTCCGCCAATTAAAACTAATGCTAGTTCATCACCAACTTCTTCAATTTTTGCTAAAACATCTTCTAGACGAATATTATGTTCTCCTTCTCTGCGTTTAATTTCTACAATCGCATCTTCTGGTTTGTATCCGTGAAAGTTCACTTGGCTCTGAAACATATATTGATCTGACGGGAAAGCTTTTTCTTCGCAAATAATTTTATAACGTTTCCCTTTTGGCTGATAAAATGAAACCATCAATAAATGAAGATTCACTGTTAAAGTATTCATCACTGTAACCTCTGATGGTAGTGCTCCAACAATCTTGCTCAACGGTTCTGCAAATCTTTCCTGATAATCCCACCAAGGTTTTTCGGCATAAAAATGACCTTCAACTGCCAATTCTGCCCAATCGTTCATTACTTCATCGATATAAGCTTTTGTGCGTTTTGGCTGTAATCCTAATGAGTTTCCTGTAAAATAGATTACTCGTTTGTCATTTACTTTCGGAAAAATAAATTGATCCTGATAATGGTTTAATGCGTCTTTCGAATCTAGCTCTCGTGCAAATTCGCGTGTATTTTGAAAAGTCATTGTGTTTTTGTTTTGCTTGCTAAAATAACAAAAAATGTTTGTTTTGTTTCAGGTTGATATGCTTTGCGTGTTTTTTAACGCAAAGTTCGCAAAGTCTTTTTTATCAAGGCTAATGTTTATAAACGCTAAGTTCGCAAAGCTTTGCGTTCTTTTTGTTTCTGGTAAACACATACTGAGCAAAAAACCTTTGCGTTCTTTGCGTTTAAATTTCTCAACGAATGTCAAACTTGAAGCCTGAAACTTGAAACAAATAAAAAACCCGACAGGTTATAAAAACTAGTCGGGTCTTTTTATATGATAAATTCTAATTAAAGAATTAACATCGCGTCTCCGTAAGAATAGAATTTGTATCCTTCTTTGATTGCTTCGTCGTATGCTTTTTTCATTAAATCGTGACCACAGAAAGCAGAAATCATCATTAATAAAGTTGATTTTGGTGTGTGGAAGTTTGTGATCATACAGTTTGCAATACTGAAATCGTGAGGAGGGAAAATAAATTTATTTGTCCATCCTTCGTAAGGATTTAAAGTATTAGCAGAAGAAACAGAACTTTCGATTGCACGCATAGAAGTTGTTCCTACAGCACAGATACGTTTTTTCTTTGCTTTTCCTTCATTAACAATATCACAAGCTTCTTGAGTAATGATTAATTCCTCAGAATCCATTTTGTGTTTAGATAAATCTTCAACCTCAACTGGGTTAAAAGTTCCTAAACCAACGTGTAAAGTTACCTCAGCAAAGTTTACTCCTTTGATTTCTAATTTTTTCAAAAGGTGTTTTGAGAAGTGCAAACCAGCAGTTGGTGCCGCTACAGCTCCTTCTTCTTTTGCATAGATTGTTTGGTATCTTTCAGCATCTTCAGCAGTTACTTCTCTGTTGATGTATTTAGGAATCGGAGTTTCTCCAAGTTCTGTCAATTTGTTTCTGAATTCTTCATAAGAACCATCGTATAAGAAACGTAATGTTCTACCACGAGAAGTTGTATTGTCAATTACCTCAGCAACTAACGAATCGTCATCACCAAAATAAAGTTTGTTACCAATACGGATTTTTCTAGCAGGATCTACTAAAACATCCCAAAGGCGTTGCTCTGAATTTAATTCTCTTAACAAGAAAACCTCAATTCTAGCTCCAGTTTTTTCTTTGTTTCCGTACAAACGTGCAGGGAAAACTTTTGTATTATTAAGAATTAAAACGTCTCCGTCATCAAAATAGTTGATCACGTCTTTAAACATTTTATGTTCGATTGTGTTTTTTTTACGGTCAATTACCATTAAACGAGATTCATCTCTGTTTTCTGCTGGAAATTCAGCCAAAAGTTCTTTCGGTAAATTGAAATTGAAGTGTGATAATTTCATATTTGAATTGTTGATTTTAGAGTGTAGCTTTTAGATTTGTTTATCTAAAATTTTAAATCGGTTGCAAATATACGATTGTGAGATAGGCGTTGTCAAGTGTTTTGGCTTTTATTTTCAAAAGTCCTTGATTTTGTGAGGTTTCGAGAACCATTAAAAACGTTTTTTCGAACCATATAAGTGATATAAGTTCATATTAACTAGAATTTTTTATGTACTATTTAAACCCGACAGGTTTTAAAACCTGTCGGGTTTGCTTTTAGATACATATAAAAAAACCTCTGGTTGAAACCAGAGGCTATGTTTTATTGCGCTTTAATTTAAATGAACTTATATCACTTATATGGTTCAAAAAATTTACAATTCTGTTATTTGAAAGTTCAAGGCTTTTAAATCATTCCAGAAATCTGGATACGATTTAGAAACTACTTCGGCATCATCAATAACAATTGGAACTTTTATTGCTAAAGGTGCAAATGCCATTGCCATACGGTGATCATTGTATGTTGCAATATGCACATCATGATTAATATCGCCAGAACGCAATAAAGTCAAGCTATCATTAGTAACAGAAATATTAGCTCCTAATTTAGTAAGCTCGATTCTCAATGCTTCAAGTCGGTCTGTTTCTTTAATTTTTAAAGTATGAAGTCCTGTTAAGTGGCATCCAATTCCTAAACCTAAACAAGTTACTACAATTGTCTGAGCGATATCTGGTGTATTATTTAATTCAAAATTTACATCTTGATAATTGAATCCAGCTACTTTTTCCAAAGTCATTTTATTGTTTTGAAAAGTTGTCTTTACTCCCATGTTCTCATACAGAGAAACCAATTCAGAATCTCCTTGAAGGCTGTTTTCTTTGTAACTGCTCAAAGTGATTTTTGCAGCATCGGACAAAGCTACTAAACTAAAGAAATAAGAAGCCGAACTCCAGTCAGATTCTACAACCATTTCTTTTGATTCAACCGCTTCTTTCGGATAAACTTTGATGACGTTTCCTTCAAAGCTTGTTTTAATATCTAAATCAGCTAGCAAAGCCAAAGTCATTTTGATATATGGAATTGAAGTAATTTCTCCTTCTAAAGTCAACTCTAAACCATTGTCTAATTTTGAAGCCACTAATAGAAGCGCAGAAATATACTGGCTGCTCACATTTGCTGCCAAGTTTACTTTTGAAGCCGTAACTTTTTTTCCTTTAATTCGAATCGGCGGATATCCTTCTTCTTTTTCATAAGAGATTTCAACTCCCAATTGTCTTAAAGTATCAACCAAAATTTTGATTGGACGTTCCTGCATTCTGCTTGAACCTGTCATTACTACTTCTCTTCCTTCGTTTACAGCAAAATAAGCAGTCAAGAAACGCATTGCTGTTCCCGCATGGTGAATGTCTACAATTTCGTCATTCCCTGCTAAAGCTTTTTGCATAACTTCACTATCATCAGAATTAGAAGTATTGGCTAAAGTAATATTTGGGAATAATGCTTTTAATAATAGTAAACGGTTCGTTTCACTTTTAGAACCTGTAATATTTAGTTGCGAATCATCAATGTTGAATGGTGAATTCGTCGTTAATTTTAAATTCATGATATTAGTTATGAGTTGCGAATTATGAGTAACATAATCCAAGCGTGCAATTTACCACTCCTCGCCCGTAAATCAAAATTCACGCTGAAATTTCACAATTATTTCAATTTATCATTGTTTTTGTGACGATCTTTATCTCTAACCGATTTTAGATCCATTTTTTTGTCAAAAGCAGCCTGTAAATCGATTCCTGTTTGATTAGCCAAACACAACACGACAAAAACAACATCTGCCAATTCTTCGCCTAAATCTTTGTTTTTATCGCTTTCTTTTTCAGATTGTTCACCATATCGGCGGGCAATAATTCTAGCAACCTCGCCAACTTCTTCTGTTAGCTGTGCCATATTGGTCAATTCGTTAAAATAGCGAACTCCGTGTTCTTTTATCCAAGTATCAACATCTAACTGTGCATTTTTCAAATCCATCTTCTATATCTTTTTAAGAATTATTTTTTCATTTTGGCTTACAATCATCTTCTGAAAAAACTCTTTTATCATTCCGTAATCCTCAGCTGCAAAAATACTATTGTTGATTTCTTTTTGGCTTACAATTTGAATTTTGTTTTCTGTAACTGAAAAATTTAAGATAAACGACATCTGTTTATCTTCTGAAGTTATCTTTATCGGTTTGGGTATAGATTCTACAGCATATCCTTCTGGAATCTGAATACTAAAATTGTACTTTTCCATGTTTTTATATCCGAAATAAACAGGCATTTGTCTTCTTTCCTGATTAAACGGGTTTTTACTTCGGGTAAAAAACAATAATGGATTGACGAAAATCTTACCCTGAATAATATCTGAGCGGCTTCCAGAAGCAAAAGAGAAAGTTTCTATAACAGACTGATCTAAATTTGATTTCTGATTCTCTATTTTATAATTGGAGATGTTCAAACCTCCCAAATTATTTTCAAATTTTTCAAGATAAGCGTCTTCCGTTTTGGCCTTGTTTTCTTCTCTGAAACTATACGCATCATATTCTGTTCGCTGTACTCTACCTTGACCATTCATTTTTCCGTCAGGATCAATTTTGACTATAAGGCTGTAAATTTCTTTTGACTGTATTGCTGGATCTAATTCAATTTCTTGTGAATTTCCATCTTTCATAATTAATCTTCCCTTCCAATTTAGAACATTTAATGGCAAAATGTTAGGAGTTGTAAGCTTACGAGTTGCATCTAGAAGAATTCTTTTACCGTCAATTTCAGCTGCAGCTATAACATAATTGAATCCTGTTCTTGTGGGATAAACCGGAAGTCCATTTTGGATTGTACTTACTAAAACCGGATTTGCTTCTATACCAGCCACACGAAGCATATTTATCAAAATAAAATTGATCTCCGCAACATTTCCTGTTTGTTCTTTGTATGCTTTTTCAACTCCTTTTTCTGTATAACAGCTATTAATCTCATTCCAGTTCATTCGATTTTTAACATAGGTAAAAATCAGATTCAATCTTTCATTTTTATCTTCTACGTTAGACAACAATTTATTCAGATCATCTGTAAATAATGTAGTTTCATTAAGCTGCTTACCAAAACTTTCGTCTTTAAAAATAGTTTTGGCAACACCTTCCCAAGTTAAACTGTAATCTTTAACCGGCTGATCTGGAAGACGAACCCTTTCAAGTTCTTGCTGAATGCTTCCTCGATAATTTTCTAGATTATTTATATAAGGTTCTTCTTTTAATGCTGGAACGTCTTTTCCTGTATAAAAGGTTTCAATTTGTTTATAGCTAAATGAGCTTGTCTGACTGTAAAGATTATCAAAACTCTGACTGGCACTTGTAAATTTAGATTCCGTTTCGAGCGGAATTCCGCCGATCAAAAGCGGTTTATAGATATAAAACTCTGGAATCTGTGTTTTATAATAAAAATAGTTAACAGGAATATCAAACTGAATATCGAAATCTGGAAATTTTATAAGGTTTTCAGATCTTAAGACATATTTGTATTCAATGATAGAACCTACTTTCACATTTGGTAAAGTGATCGTTTTTTCTTTCCAATACTTATTAATCTTAGTTTTAAATTCTCCCTGATTATTTAGTTTTGTTTTTATAATGTTTCCGTTCTCTAAATTATACGTCACCGCTTCAGAAAATTCTAAGCGATCCTCATTTAACTTTTCATAACCGATATAAAAACGCACTTTCTGATCGGCCCAGCTTAGACCTTCTTTCTTATAAATTTTGATTTTTACTTCGCAAACATGATTGGCATAAAATCCAACATCTTTATTATAGCCAAAATAAGTCCTTCCTTTTTTAAACAAGATAGCAGCGGGGGCGCTGCTATCTTTAGGATGAACTTTCTCGTTTAATTCTGCAATTGTTACTTTACCCAAGTCATAATTCTGAGCTTGAATGGTAATTGTACTCCAAAAAAAGGCAATAAAAATTAGGAGAAACCTTGGCATAATTTAAATACGTTTTAAAACGATTTTTTCTGTTTGTTTAGCAATCATCGTCTTATAATATTCTTTTAGCATATCATACTTTTCGGTAGAAACAATCGCTTCATTTATCTGATGTAAAATAGATAATTGTAAAGTATCACCATTGGCTGCAATATTAAATTTAAAAGCACCCAGATTATCTTCCATTGTTAGTGCCGCCGGAGCTGGCAATGTTTCAACTGCAAAACCTTCTGGAATCTTAATTGTGATATTATACTTATCTGCAAAAGGATAACTAAAATCAACTGGATATTCTCGCACTTCTTGCTTAAAAGGGTTTTTATCGTTGGTAAAAAACAACATTGGACTTACGTATATTTTATCGCCAATTAGCTCGCATAGATTATTTCCTGTAAAAGAATACGTTTCTATAATTGGAAGAAGCATATCTTTTTCATTCGTTTTTGAGTACTCACTAATTTCTATTTTATTATTTTGGTTTTCTAGTTTTTCTAAATATTCTTCTTCTTTTAAGCTTTCAATATTACTTCGTGTAATCATTGCATTATAATCCATGCACTGTCTTCTTGTCTTACCTGTAACTTTTCCAGTATTATCAATACTATAATTCATAAAAACATTATCGGCCGAAGTTTTTTCTGGCATTAAATTAATTTCTTCCGACGACCCGTCTTTTCTGATCAATCTTCCTGACCAATTTAAAACTCTCAATGGTAAAACATTTGGAATCGAATATTTGTCAGTTGCATCTAGCAAAATATTTCCGTTTGGCGTTTCAACTGCAGCAATTACATAATTGAATGCTGTTCTGTTTGGGAAAAGAGCAATTCCGTTTGAACGTGTACTTACTAAAACAGGATTTGCTGTTAATCCTGAATAACGCAACATTGCAGTAAGCATTAGATTAATATCGGCAATGTTACCTGTTTTTTCTTTATACGCTTTTTTCACGCCATTATCACAGGCATAACCGGTGTAACTGTTCCACTTTATATTTGCTTTTACATGATTAAAAATAACCCAGATTTTTTCTTCTGGTGTTTTAGTCTCTGCAAGCAGCTTTTTCAAATCCTCTTCAAAATATCCTGTTTTATTTAATTCAGGACCAAAATCGTCATATTCATAAATTGTTCTTACAACAGAATTCCAATCTGAGGAATATTCTTTCATTGGAGAATTTGGAAACTTTGTCAATGATAACTCATGAGAAACCGCCGACATATAGTTTTCTATATTATTTACATAAGCTTCATCTTTCATTGCAGGTAAATCTGTAGCAATAAAAGTGGTTTGATTCTCCATATAATCATGTTTCTCTGTTGAAAAAGTAGTAGGCGCAGAACCAGGTCCCAAGTTTCTTTCTTTAATATTAAAAGTTACGGATTTTGGATTTCTTGCTGTGGTAACTTTGGGAAATAGATATCCTTTTTGTCTTGAATTAAAAACATAATATTCAGGAATAAAAGTTGAGAATTCAGAATAATTAACAGGAATACTGGATTGAAAAGCCCATTCTCTGATAATTCTAGGACTCGGACATTTTATAGTATATCGAAACTCTATTACAGACCCTTCTTTTACATTTGGCATTGTCATTTTCTTCTGAGCTACGTATTTACTTAAGACTTCATCAAAAACTCCGTCACTCTTCAGCTTTGTTTTCTCAATTTTACCATTCACTAAATTATAAGTAACCACATCACCAAAAAAAACTTTTTCTTTTAAGTTACTGTTGTTTTGATACCATACTGCTTGGTTGGCCCAATCGTATCCTTCTTTTCTATAGATTTTAATTCTAGTTTCCACATCAGTTAATGTGACAAAACCATCATTAGGATCATATTCAATTCTTGCTGTCCCTTTTTTATACAAAATAGCAGCTGCCGCTGCAGAATCTTTCGGGTGCGCCTTTTGTTCTAATTCTGCTATGGATACTTTTCCTAATTTAAATTCCTGCGCCATCGCTTTTGAAGCGATTAATAAAATCGCAGTAAGGCTAAACAATTTAATAATTTTCATTGGTAATTTTTGGTTTGCTTTTGGTTACACTTGTTAGTTTTTGGTCAATATTATTTTAGCGTTATCGTTTCTTGAAACTTGCTCCATAAACAGACGATACTCATCATATTCTTTGCTCGAATATTTTCCTTTGTTTAGAAACATAGACCTTTTATAAGTCAATTTGTTATTGTCTTTTTTTATGATTTCGGTTTTATACTCGCCAAATTTTCCTTTTAACTCATAATTTGAGGGCAGGAATTCTATCTGATAACCTTCGGGAAGATTGATTTCAATTTCATCAGTATCTAAATAGCCACGCTGAATTTGAAATGGATTTTTGCGGTTCCTAATTCGTTTTACATTTCCTGTATATTGATTGAAAGCATCAACTACAAAAATCATTTTATTCCCAGTCAGCGTTCCGTAATTTGCAGCACTTATTTGAACATCTTCAGTAAAACGAACATTTTCTTTATCATTGGTAAAAGTAATTTTGCCCAACTTCAGGTTATTAATATTATCCCAGTATTCTTTGTAATGCTCTTCTTTTTCGTTTGGTTGCATAGTTTCTACTCTAGATTTAGAAGCATATACACTTCCTTGAGACGCTATTTTTAATGCTCCAGAAAAATTTCCTGTTTGGTCAATTGTATACACTCCTTTGCCATCTTGAGTGTTTCCTTTATCATCATAGATTTTAGTTCGCACAATTTCTCCTCCCTCTGGCTTTACAACCAAAACATTCCTATCGTCTGTAAATGTTCCTTGATATCCAAATGGATCATCTTGACTTGTGCATTCTAGCCAGATGTAATTATCTTTATTAGGAATTGCCAAAATCATATGATTTCCTTGCATCGAAACAAAATCAGACTGAATATCTTCTTTATAGCGATTGCCATATAAAATAGTATTATATGAAGGAACGTCTACAACCTTCAAAAGTGCTTTTGTATAATTTGATAATGCTTTGCAATCTCCATATCCTAACCGATCAACATCATTGGCCAGCATAGGTTTCCAGCCGCCAATACCAACTGCGATGTTTACATATCGGGATTTTTTCTGCACATAATCGTAAATGATTTTGGCTTTCTTAACAGGATCTTTTTCGTCTCCAACAAGAGCTTTGATTTTTGTTTTGGTTTCTTCAGGCAAAATAGTTGTGCCAGTTAAGATTTTATCTCCATACCATTTACCAAATGCTTCCCAAGTAGTAGCATTTCCGTCGACTCCTTCTAAGTGGAAGTTTTCTAACCCCATCATGACTTTAGGAAAAAGATCTGAAGGAGAAGGACTAAGATCTTCTTGTTTTTGAGCAAGTATATTTGTTGCTAAATAACTTAAATTGGTGTCAGTATCGACTGTTTTTTTTATATTGAAATTATCAAATCGGAACTCTTTCTTCTTAAAGCCCAATCCTTTTGGATAAGTAACATTCAAAATACATTTTTCTATGCTTACGTAATAATTACCAATAAAATACCATTGCGGAATAAATGCTGTATTTGACGTTTCAGTTTCGCACGTAAAAGCAATTGTAAAAGGATATGAAATCGGAGTGTAATCTAAAAAAACTACTCGATTATCTGAGAAAAGAGTGCTTCCGCTTACGGCGCTCTGATCCCTAAAATCTTTTCTTTTTATTTTCTTTATCTCATTTCCTAAAGCATCATAAACAATAGCTTCAATATTTTTTATTGAAGTTGTTTTATCATAATGACTAAAGGCATCAATATCTTTTAAACCTTTTTCATTTAAAACAGAAACGACTCTTTGAGTTTTAATATTCATGCTTCTTTGTGAAGCAATGACTATATCCATTTGGTCTAAGCGAAGAACAGCATTGGCATTTTGCGTTAAACTATCAGGAATAGAAAATATAGGATAAATACTCTTTTGAGCAGTAATACTTGCGGTAAATAAAATAAAAAATAATGCGCAACAAAGGTTTTTCATTAGTAGGGATTTTCGTCAAATATATATTATTTTCAGAAATCCTTAACAAATGTTTAATAATATTTTACTCCCTGTTTTTGCTATCCATTACGATTGTAACTGGGCCATCATTTAAAAGGCTGACTTTCATATCCGCACCAAAAATTCCAGTTTGAACCTTCTTCCCCAACTCTTTTTCTAATGCCTGAACAAAGTTTTCATACATTGGGATTGCAAAATCTGGTTTGGCGGCTTTTATATAAGAAGGGCGATTTCCTTTTTTTGTAGAAGCGTGAAGTGTAAATTGACTTACCACAATAATATCTCCGTCAATATCCTGAACCGAGCAGTTCATAACATCATTTTCGTCTCCAAAAATTCTCATCTTTATGATTTTTCCAGCAAGCCAATCAATATCTTCCTGAGTGTCGGCCTCTTCTATTCCGACTAAAACCAATAAACCTTTTTGAATATCGGCAACAATTTTAGAATCGACTGTTACTGACGCTTGGGAAACCCTTTGAATTACTACTTTCATTTATTTTTAAGTCTGAAAGTCAAAAGTCAAAAGTCAAAAGCCTAGCACGTTTCTAAAAAACTTTAAGACTTTCGACTTTTGACTTTCGACTAATTTTACTTTCTCGTTTCATCACTCGCAGCACGATCTTCACCATACGTGTCAGTACGATAGTGCTCATCATCACCTTCAAGGATTTTAAGATAACTATTATATCTTGACCAAGCGATTTCGTCTTTTTCCAAAGCTGCTTTTATGGCGCAATGCGGTTCTTCTTTGTGTAAACAATTGTTAAACTTACATTGATCTTTCAATTTGAAGAATTCTGGAAAATAATCGGTGATTTCTGTTGGTTCCATATCAACGATTCCAAAACCTTTGATTCCTGGAGTATCAATAATTCTGGCATCAAAAGACAAATCGTACATTTCTGCAAAAGTTGTAGTGTGCTGTCCTTGCTTGCTTTGTTCTGAAATCACCGAGGTTTTCAAATGAAGACTAGGTTCCATTGCATTGACCAAAGTTGATTTTCCAACTCCCGAATGTCCAGAAAACATACTTACTTTCCCGATCATCATTTCTTTCAATTTGTCAACACCTTTATTTTCTGTTGATGAAATTCGAAGACATTTATACCCAATTTCCTGATAAATATGCTGCAGATAAAGCTGATCATCTAAAGTCTGATCATTTAAAGTATCGATTTTATTAAAAATCAAAACAGCTTCAATTCCATAGGCTTCGGCGGTAACCAAAAAACGGTCAATAAAACTTGTAGTTGTTGGCGGATTATCAATCGTAACCAATAAAAAAACCTGATCGATATTGGAAGCAATAATGTGAATCTGTTTTGACAAGTTAACCGATTTACGAACGATATAGTTTTTTCTTTCGTGAATATTATGAATCATTCCGGTAACGGCATCTGACGTTTCCTCCAATTCATAATCAACAATATCGCCTACAGCAATTGGGTTGGTACTTTTGATACCTTTTATTCTAAATTTCCCTTTCATACGGCATTCTATAAAATCTCCTTTTTCAGATTTTACGGTGTACCAGCTTCCTGTAGATTTGTATACGGTTCCTGTCATTCTTTAATTTTAAATTGCTGATTTTAGATTTTAAATTAAAAACCTAAATCTTTGCAAAGATAAATGAATAATTTAAACCATATAAGTTATATAAGTGAATATAAATAGAAGTCCTTCTAACAAAAAATCCCCATCACTTTTTTTCAAAAGTAACAGGGATCTTTAAAAAACAATCTAATTTTAAATGTGTGATATAATTAAACTCAATAACAAAGCTTTTACAAAACTTAAATTATCTTATATCACTTATATGTTTTAAAGAAAATTATGCGTTGAAAATTTTCTCTTGGTGTCCGATACTTTCTTGGTGAATCGCTTTGAACATTCTTAAAACGAATTCTTCAGTAAGACCTTTTTTCTCCCCTTCTAGAATCATTTTTCCTAAGATTTCGTTCCAACGGTTGTTCTGAAGAATCGCAACGTTTGCATCTTTTTTCACCTGACCAATTTCGTCAGCTACTTTCATACGTTTCCCTAATAACTCTAATAAGTTAGCATCCAAAACGTCGATATTAGCTCTTAATTTTTTCATTTTTTGGCTGTACTCGTCTGTAGTATCGTCTGTTTTTCTGATAGTCAAATCTTTGATGATTTGTTTCAAAGCATCTGGAGTTACTTGCTGAGCTGCATCAGACCAAGCGTTGTCTGGATCGATATGCGTTTCGATAATCATACCATCGTAGTTCAAGTCTAAAGCCTCTTGAGTTACTTCGAAAATCATTTTACGATCTCCAGTAATGTGAGATGGATCGATGATTAAAGGTAAATCAGGGAATTTATTTTGCAATTCGATAGCAATCTGCCATTCTGGAATGTTTCTGTATTTTGTTTTTTCGTAAGTAGAGAAACCTCTGTGGATAACTCCCAATTTCTCGATTCCAGCCATGTGCAAACGCTCAACACCACCTAACCATAAAGCTAAATCTGGGTTTACTGGGTTTTTAACCAAAACAATTTTGTCAGTTCCTTTTAAAGTATCAGCAATTTCCTGAACTGCGAAAGGGTTTGCCGTTGTACGTGCACCAACCCATAATACATCGATATCGTGTTCTAAAGCCAGTTTACAGTGAGCTGCAGTTGCAACTTCAGTTCCCATTAATAAACCAGTTTCAGCTTTAGCTTTTTGCAACCATTTTAATCCAATTTCACCAACACCCTCAAATCCTCCTGGACGAGTTCTTGGTTTCCAGATTCCAGCTCTGAATACGCTTACTTTTGAATCTTTTAATTCGTGAGCAATTTTCAAAACCTGATCTTCAGTTTCTGCACTACAAGGTCCAGCTATCACAAGTGGGTGATTTAAATTGAAATCTTCTAACCACTTTCTCATTTCTTTCTTATTTTCCATCGTTTTTATAGTTTACTTTTTTATAGTTATTCCGTTTAATATTTCTCTAATTTTATTTACGCTTTCCATTTCTTCAAAAATGGCGTTATAATTGTCGTCTGCCAACAAATCTCTAAACTGAGTCAAATTTGCAATATAACCTTCTAAGGTTTCCAGAACGTATTCTTTGTTTTGTTTAAAAATGGGTGTCCACATTGCTGGTGAACTTTTTGCCAAACGAACAGTACTTTCAAATCCACTTCCCGCCATATCAAAAATATCCTGTTCGTCTTTTTCTTTTATCATTACTGTTTTTCCGAGCATAAACGAACTAATGTGCGATAGATGCGAAACGTAAGCAATGTGTTTGTCGTGCGAAACTGGATCCATATATCGAATTCTCATTCCTATTTCGCTGAAAAGCTGCAACGCTTTTTCCTGCAATTTGAAAGCAGTTTTTTCTACTTCACAAATAATGTTTGTCTTTCCGTTAAACAAACCTTTTATTGCTGCTGATGGTCCGGAAAACTCTGTTCCGGCAATTGGATGCGTGGCAATAAAATTTCTTCTTTTCGGATGATTGGCCACCACATCGCAGATTGGCTTTTTTGTCGATCCTACTTCAAAAACTATCGTTTTATCTCCAACTGCATCCAGAACTTTAGGCAACACTGTCAGCGCAACATCAACCGGAACCGAAACGATTACAAAATCTGCTTTTTGTAAATCTTCGAAGCTTCCCGCTTCGTCAATAACTCCAAGATCAATTGCTTCCTGCAAATGTTTTTCATTATTGTCGATTCCGAAAATAGTCGCATTCGGATGCTTTTCTTTGATGTCCAACACCATCGAACCGCCTATTAATCCTATTCCTATTACGTATACTTTCATAATTTTTTAAATTCCAAAATTTTAAATTCCAATTAAAAAGGCTTCGACTTCGCTCAGCTTGACAATCTGGATAAAAATCTTGATTCTTGATTCTAAAATCTTAATACTTAAAATCGGTCTATCGCTTCTTGTACTTTTTCTTCTTTCACACACAATGAGAATCTGATATATCCTTCGCCGTTACTTCCAAAAATGGTTCCTGGTGTAATGAAAATATGTTTCTCATATAATATTTCGTCAATGAACTTCTCTGCTGATTCGATTCCTTCTGGCAATTTTGCCCAGACAAAAAGTCCAACTCCTTCTTTATATACTTTACAGTTTAGCTTTTCAGCTAACTTTTCTGTTAATTCTCTACGGCGTCTGTAAATTTTGTTTTGGTCTTCGAACCAAGATTTATCACATTTTAAAGCTGCGATAGCTCCTTTTTGAATTCCGTAATACATTCCGCTGTCCATATTGCTTTTTACTTTTAGAACTGCATCAATAATTTCAGGATTTCCTAAAACCATTCCGACTCTCCAGCCCGCCATGTTGAATGTTTTACTTAGCGAATTCAGCTCTAAAGCCACATCTTTTGCCCCATCAACTTGCAATAAACTCATCGGATTATCATTCAAAACAAAACTATACGGATTGTCGTTGATCAATAAGATGTTGTGTTTTTTAGCAAAAGCAACCAATTTTTCAAATAACGCTAAACTTCCTCTCGCTCCTGTTGGCATGTGTGGATAACCCATCCACATAATTTTTACTTTCGAAAGATCCAGTTTTTCAAGAGCTTCAAAATCTGGTTCCCATCCGTTTTCTTCTTTTAAATCGTAATAAACCGGAACTGCCTGAACCAAATTGGTTACCGAAGTATAAGTTGGATAACCTGGATTCGGAATTAAAACGTGATCGCCTTCATTTAAAAACGCCAACGAAATGTGCATAATTCCTTCTTTTGAACCCATTAATGGTAAAATCTCATTATTCGGATTCACTTCAACACCAAACTGATCACGATAAAAATCTGCCATCGCCTGCCTCATTTCTGGTAATCCCTGATAGCTTTGATAACCATGCCCGTTTTCGTCTTGAATTGCTGCAGCGACTGCTTCAATTACTGCTTTTGACGGACTCAAATCAGGGCTTCCAATTCCCATGTTGATGATCGATTTTCCTTCAGACATCAACTGACGAACTTCTCTTAGTTTTGATGAGAAGTAGTATTCTTCAACTGTGTCTAATCGTTTTGCTGTTGTAATCATTGTTTTTAATTTTTGCTATATGCTTTAAGCTTTACGCTCTATGCTTTTTCTCTTTTTGACTTGTCACCCTGAGCGAAGTCGAAGGGCTTTCCAATTGGAACGTGGGCTTCGACTTCGCTCAGCCTGACAAAACTTTTAACTTCTAACCTTTAACCCTTAACTTCCTTAAGGCCTTGTATTCTTATATTCTCCCAACACTTTGAAATACTCTGCCATGATGTTTAATAACGTTTTGGCTTTTGCGAAATCTTCGTATTTCTCGAATGTTACATCTACGAAGAATGAATACTTCCAAGGTGTTTCAATTTTTGGAAGCGACTGGATTTTTGTCAAATTCAGTTTGCAGTCGCTCATTACATTCAAAACCGCCGCTAAGCTTCCTCTTTTGTGATCTAATTCAAATTTTACAGAGGCTCTGTTGATTTCGCTTTCTGGCAAAAATGAATTTTGTTTTTTAATGATTACGAAACGAGTCATATTATTTTTGATCGTTTGAATCGATGGTGCAATAATATCAAGATCGTACATTTCAGAAGCCGTCACACTTGCAATTGCTGCAATCCCTGTCAACTGTTTTTCCTGAATTCTTCTTGCCGTTTCTGCTGTATCTTTATCCTCAACCAATTTGATATTTGGATATTGTTTCAGGAAATCCATACACTGCAAAAGTGCCATTGGGTGCGAATGAACTTCTTTTATGTCTTCAATTTTCTGACCTTTTAAAGCCATTAAATTCTGCTGAATGTTTAAATAATGCTCTCCAATTATGTGCAAATTATTCTTATCAATCAATGCATAATTTGGAATAATTGGCCCTGCAATTGAATTTTCGATCGCCATTACAGCCTGATCAGATTTTCCGGCAATAAGGCTGTCGATCAATTCTTCAAAAGACAAACACTCATCAATATCCACATTTTCAGAGAAATACTCTTTTACAACCTGATGATGAAATGATCCTTTAATACCTTGTATTGCAATTTTCGTTGTCATATAGTCAAAAAAAAATCCTGATTTGCATCAGGATTGTATATTAGTTTTATTTGTCTTAAAAATTTTTCTCAAATAACCATAGCACAATCCTGACTTCTACTAAAGAAGAAATAAAAATTGTTGCTAAAATAAAAACGGTTACTTGCCATTTTGTTTGTGTTATTTTGTAAATTCTCTGCGAATGTATAAATTATTTTTAGTGCACCAAAAAAAAGATTGCATTTTATGAAACAAAAAAGGATTTCTTAACAAATTTAGCAGGTTTTGTATGATAATATAAAAAAATCGGCTTAAAATGAGATATATACAATGGCTTTTTTTTGAGACTCTAAGATACTAAGCTCCTAAGATTCTAAGTTTTTTTCGCCACGAATTCACGAATTAGGGCAAATCTTTGTGGGTATTTAATTCAAATTTCACAGATTACTCAGTGTTTTTGTCATTTCTGTAAAAGTCATTTATTTCGGTAACGGATTTATCATTTCGATTGGCTTTTTTCCATCAATTCCCTGATGGGGTCTTTCATGATTATAGTAATATAAATATTGTAATAAT
>NZ_JAVFVR010000022.1 GCF_030929595.1 Flavobacterium sp. LHD-85
TTATCCTGTATAGTCAGGATGTTTTGAAATAAAATGTTTATCTACTTGTGATAATCTATTTCTTCTGATTTTCAATATTATCAATATCTTTTGATAATATTGAAGAATCAAAAAAATAAATTCATTCTTACTTTTACTAAATTGGCCTTTCAGATTCTGAAGGGCTTTTTTATGTATAAAAATTAATGCCATTAATCTTTCATATAGGAGAAACCATTATTACTGGCAATAGTAATTAAAGGCTGGATTGTTTCTTTAAATCGTACATAATCCCACCCGTTATCATCTAAATCAGGAAAAATACTAAGATATTCCTCCAAATATTTATTCTTGGAGTTATAACTTTTAACTACTTCAAAAGCTGTCTTCTGCAGAGTATAAAATTTATCAAAATGTTTATCTATCAAAGGGAGCTTATTACTTTTAAACGAATTAAAATTTTTATCAATTGGAATTAGATTCCAAATTAAATCATGAGAAACAAATGCATGAGGTACAAAATGGTCCAAAGCATATTTTTTCTCATCGAAAACCAATTTTTTATTTGTAAAAATACAATCTACTGCCCCCAATTCATTAAATACAAATTTCCAATATTCATTTGTTTGTTTAATTAGTGAATTTCTTGTAATTGTCTTGTATATTTTATTTGGAATATCCGGAACATTTGGATTTCTCTTTTGAAGAAAAATCGACAAATTCCAATAGCAGAAGCCCTTAAGTATCTTTGAATTTAGTTTAAGATAAGAAATCCAACTTGGATTTATCTCAATATGATTTTTTTCTAAACGATAGAGACAGCCATTATCAAAATTCTGCGAAAACAAATAGATCTCATTACGTGTTCCTGAAAACCAAGATGAAATAAACCAATGCGGAACATTTTTATCAAAATGATTCAAAATATTGATAGTCTCGATCTTCTTGGTATTTTCTAAAACAAAATTTATGACTTTTTTGTTTTCATTTATTGTTAGATTTTCGATTTTTATGATAGCCCTTACTGAATCTTGAATAAGATCCTGCTTACCAAAAGAAACATGAAAATAGTTAACGGTATACCAAGGATTACTTATCATTCTTGAGAATAGCTCCCTCTTTTTAATAATTATGTTCCCCTCCTCTACTAATTCAAGAATAGCTAAAAACCAATAAAACTTGTAAGTTGCAGAAGTATTAGCGAAAACTGAAGCCAATTTACCGACTGGTAAAAAATGTGAGTTTGGTAGGTCCATACAAACCAATTTAAATTAAAATATTTGAAGATAAATTTAGCTAAAAATTACATCTTATAAAGAATAATAAAAGGTAAAGATTCATACTTTATTCCAATTTAAATACTAATTACTAAATGTAGCAATATAAAATAGAACAAACCAGTACTTGATACTAACAAAAAATTATAAACAATAGTACCTATCTTAATTTTCAGATATTTAAAAACATAGATTAAATAATATAGCCATGGTTTGCAATGTACATAACCATCTTTATTTACTTCATGGCTACTTGATATTAAAGAAGATACAAACCATAAAATTTGGATCGCTTCCCTACGTCTTGCAAAAGGAATTCCGTCTTTTAAATTATTTAGATTTTGTTCAAGTGTACTTCGTGAAACAAAATCAATCACCAAGTGAACTTCTCCTTCAAAATGAGGATTATTATTAGATGATTGATACAAATTAACAGCATCATCTACATTAAGCATTGGAGAGCCTGTAAGCTCTTTATAAAAATATGCAAAGATGATCCATAAAAATTACATAAAATCTTTATAATTCATTTGATTACTAATCTATTTTAGGTTTCGAACACTAAAATATTACCAGATAACATAAAAAAGAGATATAAACAGCATTATTTATTAAACAATAAGACAAAATATTATTCACACAAATTAACAAAATAGTGATTTAACCTAATCTTTGTTTGATTTGTTTTTTCACTTTCAGAAATAGATTTAACTATCCTAACATCCTGAAAATTACAAGTATTAAAAAGCAAATCATTTGAAAACCAGCTCAAAGGTGATTTAATTTTACCATCAATCAATTCTTGAATCCAATTGTTAATAGTAGAATGCCAGTACTTTCCATCTTCATTCTGAATATAACCAATTATTGCACTATGATCTAAATTTACTCCATGAACATTATACTTGAATCGTTCAATTCCTCCAGAAAACTTAGTTGGATCACTACCCAAAACATATTCTTTTTCTCTATTAACAGGCATTGAAGTTGTTAATCGTTTAGCTTCAATAGTGAAAAAAGGTGTTGAATCAGAAAAATGTCTAAAAACGCCAATATCGACCCGCCTGTCTATACCTTTAATTTGTTTTTGTTTGGTTTCTGCTTGAAAAATAAACGCTTGGTCTTTGGAAAAATAGCTTAATGTTTTACCAAGCTGTTCATTTAAATTTTCTTCAGAATCAATTACATTACCTTTAAAATGTTCTTGAAACTTACATAGAGTTTCTTCTAAAAAAACAATTAGTTTTTCTTTAATTGTACCTTTTTTTATTGACGGATTAGGAGCATTACCTATTAAGTTATGGTTATCTTTTAGCATTAGTATCCAGCATAATAAAGATCAACAATAGTTTCATCAGCATCTCTTAAAGCAATAGATTGCAGCCAATACCTTAACTCTTTGGGTTTAATCAAATAGATTAAATCTCCATCATATATTTTTACAACTCTATTTATTCTGTAACTAGTCCCTATCTTATTGTAAACTAATTCAGAAATGTGATTTTCAATCTCTATTTCAGTCTTTAGAGTCCTGAATATAATGTTGTTTTCATCTCCATACTCAAAAATAGAACAAATAAAAGATTCTGTTTGATAAATGCTTTTTTGCAAATACTTTTTGGCTTTAGTTTCAAACAATGAATTCAAAATACCAGCAAATGTTTCTGCAAAACGATTCAAATCTTTTTCAGTCGTAACTTCTAAAGCTTTAACATTATTGTCTTTTCCTAAAAATTCTAAACCGTAATCCAATGTATCATTTATCAAAATTTTATCAAACTGCGTTAGTTCAATTTCTTCTTCATATTCTGGAAATGGTATACCTAAAATATCTTTCTGTAATGTAGTTTTTGTTGAACGGCTTACACCACTTCTGGCGCTAGTCGCTAGAATATAAAATCTATAAAGAGGATTATCTTTAATCCTAAAATAAACATTTTTTAATTCTTCCCTTTCACTTAAAGGAGAATGGATACCAATGATTTCATTTTTATATCCCAGTTTGAGATCGCTAAAAAAAACCGGAATTGAATGTGAACCAATATTCTTTTTAATCAATAATAATGGTGGTTCAAATATTTTTTCATTTCTAGGCCACTGAAAATATTTTGAAGTATTTTTTTCTGTTTTTTCAATCCCTTTTTCAGAAAAATATTCGGGTTCAACATAATCAAGGTCCATAAGGTAATCGGCTTCAGAATATCCTCCTTTTTTCTTTTCAAAATCAGATTCTACCAACTCTTCATCTTTTTTTCCTTTAATAAATCCATCACCATAAATCCATCCTTTTTTCTTTCTCTGATCTAAAAAATCTTTTAAACTTTGAAAACTAGTTAGTCTATTTATGAAAGGAACCAATCGACCACCACCAAGTAAATTAGATTTCCAAATAAAAGGATTATCTAAAGCATCCGTTTTACCTACTTTATGAAAATCATAATGATCAATCTCAAAATATTGACGCTCTTTTGCTGTCTTTAATTTTTTTACCGTAATATGATAAATAGGATTTTTGTCAGGAACTTTGTTTTCAAGAAAAAATGCAGAAACTGCTACATTTTTCTCATTCCCTTTATTTTTAAAAAGTGTATTACTTAAATAGGTAAAATCAATTATTTGAGGAATGTTGTATTCAGCAAACAACCATTTCCTAAAGTTTATAGGCTTTTGAGAATTATTATACAATAATGGACCAGAAGGTAATATAAAAGAAAGTAATCCTATCTCTTTTTTTAAAAGATTCATAGCTATTATAGTAAACAATAAAGCACTTTGATTATTAGGCACTTGTTCTACCAATTTTAATCCAGTAATAACACTATTAATTTTAGTTTCCCTTACTCCATATTCAATAAAAGGAGGATTACCAATAATTAAATCAAATTTTTTATCTATGTTTTTAGGATACCAGTCAAAAAAGTCTTCCCCTACAACATTATTACTTAAATCGTCAAAGCGAAGATTTTCCCATATAACTTTTGGTGACAAAATATCGCATAAAGTTAAGCTTAAACTAAAAATAGCTAAATCAACAGCTTCATTAGAAATATCAATACCATAAACACTGTCTTTTAATAAGCTTTTTAGTTCACTTAAATTTTCTTTACCAGGAAAAAACCATTCACCTGTCTTTTCATAATTTGAAACTCTCCACCAATCAATAATTCGTTTATAAGCAGAAACTAAAAAAATTCCTGAACCACAAGCTGGATCTAATATCTTAAAATTCTCTTTTGGATGATTGATAGGCATACACTCATCAATCATAAAACTAACCAAATACGAAGGGGTATAAGCAACTCCTGTACTATTATCAGCCTCTAAAAACATCTCATAAATACTACTGATTAACTCAATAGGTAGGTAATTAAATGAATATAATCTCCAAAAAACGAATTGATTTTTATCTAATACTCCTGATAAAAAATCAGCTAAAGGAGACAAATCTTTTACTTTTATTTGTTCTTTATAAGCATCTGATAAATAAAATATTTTACCATTAAAATGATTGCTCAAATATTCGAACAGGTTTAAAGTATATTGATTTCCCTTTCGAATTGTTTCTGTAAAATCAGTAGAAAATCCAAATTTTTCTTGATTAAAAAAATCAGTCGCAAAAACCCTTGTTTCTTTTCCATTTTCGTCAACATCTACTCTTTCTTCTAAGTATTTAACTAAAATCCCTAAAACTAAAAGCTTGCTTGCAATTGTTTTATCTAATTTAATTACATCAAGAAATTGATCTCTTGTTATTTTAAGTTGAGAAATAAGTTTTTCATAAGCAGTTTCTCCATAACCAAAATCATATTGGGTTTGTTCCCAGAAAGAACCATTGTCAAATTTTTTTGCTGAATATTCTTTATATTTTTTAACAGCATCACCAACTATTTTTAACGTCTCAAAAGGGGATACTTGTAAATCACCGCTTTTGGTTTGCTCAACAGGCTTAGATGAATTAAAAAATTTTATTTCCGATTTAGTAATTACTAAGTACAAACGAACTTCTGTACTACTCCAAACATTTTTATGAATTTCTACAACATCTTGTTCCTTTACGGTAAAATCAAAGATATAAAGTTGAGGCTTTGGGGGACTACTTAAATTCGGAAAATTTCTAAAATAAACAGCATCCGCTCCAACCTTTTTTGCTTTCTCAAGTGACAAACGTTGATAATAGTTGATATTTGCCTTATCAAGCTCACATGTACGAATTAAACCAAAGGAATTGCCATCAGCATTGAGCATCTCTAGCTGAGATAATCCACTAATATATTCATTTGTTTCTATATCCATTAACTATTTTCTTAGAATACAAAAATGCGAAAATTTGATTAAACTATGTAAGATTTCGGATTCTATTTTTAATAATTATAGAGCCTAGCTTACATAAATTACAGTATAAACTTAAATTATATAAAGCTACAACAAATAATTTTTAATTATATTATCTATAACCTTCTAACTATTACTCTACTACAACTCTTCAATTCTTAAGACCTCATTTCTAATTACCTTACTGCAACTTTCATTGAAAGTTTGCTTTATTGTAACTCTAATTTTATCATATTTTGGTACAGGAAACTGAACTAAGTCAGAAATATTTTTAAAACCAAAAGCCTTGGCGAGTAAAGGTAAATGCCGAGTAGAATACTTGTGTCTCTGAGTAAATGATTCTACATTACCTACAAAAGTTTTGGAAAGTCCCATTTTTAAACTTAAATTTTCCTTGCTCACACCTTGTTCTTTTCTCAAAAATTTTACATGATTTACTAATTCAAAATCAAATTGAGTCGTTTCAAATTCTAATATTTTATTCATAAGTTTATTTTTTTTATCCAACATGTTGGATATTTGAAGAATATTATTATATTTGTGTTAGCGAAATGACAATTAGCCAATTGCGCATAATAGACGATTATTTCTCGTTCCGTAAAGTCCTAATTTAGCAAACGAGAGTGTCGTGAAGTCGCTCCATGTCAAAAAGTTTCTTACTTTTGCATACGGCATGCGAGCGGTTCTCACGTAAGCTTTCAATTGCAACAATAATTTATTATTGTAGGTATTAGGACACCTGCGGATTGAAAGTGTGAGACCGCTCCTTGCTTTTTTTGCAAGCTATCTCACATTCCGAAATATCGTTCCATAAAAACTTATGTATGAGAACGAACTACTTTAAACCAGTTATTGTCCGTCCACCTTAAAGGTCAACTTTTTGATTGCCTTTACAAGACAAAACGAGGCATTTACATTATTAATTTACTCTCCTACGAGAATAACTTATTTGCAAAATATTTATAATAGCTTCTATTGAAAACTATCATAAATATTCACTCTTTCATTTTATACCTAGAATGTCGGCATAAATCTCTTTTAAACTTGCACTTTAAAAGTATATCCTTTATTTCTATTTCACAACTGAAAGTTTAAAATGTTTTCTAAAAATTCACATCAAAACAATTCCTTCAGATTAACTAAATTCTGATGGATGGATTGATTTGAATAAATAAAAATATCCATTACATGCAAGACAACCACAAGTAAACGGAGTTGAGACTTCCCAATCATTAACAAATAAACTTAAATGTGTATGAAATAAACCATTGAAGAAAAAATTTAAATTTCAACTTCATTTCAAGATAAAATAAAAGGTCCTCTAACTCTTCTTGGCGGTTGACTAGAGGACCATAGCTAATCAAATCATCGTTTAACTAACCAATCCAATATTATGAATAATTTTTCATTTTATAAGGATGGGAAAGCTATTTATTGCCTTTTTTTTATGTGGCTATGTCTGTCTTTCTCATCTCTTTTCGCCAAATCTTCGGATCGGCATAACATTTCTTTTCCTAAACAGCATAAGGTTCAGGGGACTGTAACAGACGGTACCAATCCTCTGCCTGGCGTCACCATTGCCATTAAAAATAAAAAAAACAATGCCGTAATTTCAGATTACAGCGGTCAATTTACACTCTCTTCCTCTCCATATGACACTCTGGTAGTATCATATATAGGTTTTAAAACTTCTCTAATTCCCATTCAGGGACGTTCAGTTGTAAACATCATACTTTTAACTGATACCAAAACACTACAGGAAGTAATTGTCAATGCAGGTTATTATAATGTAAAAGACAAAGAACGAACCGGAAGTATTGCCAGAATTACATCGAAGGATATAGCAACACAGCCTATAACGAATATTGTAGGTACTATGCAGGGCCGAATGGCAGGTGTAAACATTGTTCAGGAAAGCGGCATTCCGGGCGGCGGTTTTCAAATTAATATCCGGGGACTTAATAGTCTTAGGACCAGTGCAAATTCACCATTTTACCTCATCGATGGCGTTCCATACTCCAGTGATCCTATCAGCGACCGGCAGACTTCTACTTCAATTCCCGGTGACGGCAATCCTTTGGCCAGCATTAACCCGAATGATATTGAGAGCATTGAAGTGCTTAAAGATGCTGATGCAACTGCAATCTACGGTTCAAGAGGTGCGAACGGAGTAGTTTTGATAACCACAAAAAAAGGAAAAACAGGAAAAACCACTTTCAACATTGACACTAACCATTCATTTGGTAAAGTAACAAAAATGATGAAAATGATGAACACTGACCAATATCTTAAAATGCGCAGGGAAGCATTTGCTAATGACGGAATTACAACATACCCTGCTAACGCCTATGATGTGAACGGAACATGGGATCAGAACCGCTACACCGATTGGCAAAAAAAGCTTATTGGCGGGACGGCTGAAACATTTTTCATCCAAGCCACCGCAAGCGGTGGCACTGAACAATCACGATACCTCTTTAGCGGGAATTACAGAACCGAAAGCAGTGTTTATCCCGGCGATTTTTTATATAAAAAAGGCGGCGGCCGATTTAGTTTTAATCATAAGTCAGTAGACAATCGCTTCATTTTTAATTTTTCAGCAAGTTATATGGCACAAGACAATGATCTTCCGTGGATAGATTTTGTAACCTTATCACGTCAGCTTGCACCGAATGCTCCAAATTTATACGACCAATATGGAAACTTGAACTGGGAAAACAATACTTGGGAGAATCCCTTAGCAAATCTAGAAAGCAAAAGTTTAGCAAACACAACGGATTTGATCGCGAATTCTGTTATTTCTTATAAAATAATTGACAACCTGTTAATTAAGTCCAATTTTGGATTTACAGACTTAAAGAATATTGACAGTCGCTCACTTCCTTCCACAATGTATAATCCCTCATTTAATCTTACCAGTCAGCAATCATCAATTTATCAAAATCAGTTTAACAGAAACTCATGGATTGTTGAACCGCAGCTAAACTGGAATAAAACTTTTGGACGCTCTTCATTCGACATTCTTGCAGGTACAACATATCAAAATCAAAAAAGCGAGAAATTAGCATTTCTCTCCAGCGGATTTTCAAGCAACAGTCTGCTTTATAATAGTTCATCAGCATCGCAGACCGTTATTCTAAATAACGATGAAATCATCTATAAATATCAAGCCTTTTTTGGGCGTCTAAACTACACCTATGACAGCAAATATATAATTAATCTGACTGCCAGAAGGGACGGTTCAAGCCGATTTGGTCCTGGTAAACAGTTTTCAACTTTTGGAGCAGCAGGGCTTGCCTGGATATTCTCTAATGAATCATTTATAAAAGATAAAGTTAATTTTTTAAGTTTTGGAAAATTGCGCACAAGTTATGGAACAACTGGAAATGACCAGATTGGAGACTATCAATTTCTAGATACCTACCTCAGTTCCAACTTAAATTACGGGGGCGTCATTGGCCTGCTTCCTGCCCGTTTATACAACCCTGATTTTAGCTGGGAAACAAATAAGAAGTGGGAAGGTTCCTTGGAACTGGGTTTTCTACGCGACAGAATTTTTCTAACAACCTCCTACTATAAAAACCGGTCTTCTAACCAACTGGTTGGCTTACCTCTTCCGGGAACTACCGGATTTGCCTCAATTCAGCAGAACCTTAATGCAGAAGTGGAAAATTATGGACTTGAAGTAACCTTACATATAAATCCCTTTAAGACCAAAAATTTCACATGGACGGCTGACTTCAATATAACTAAAGCAGGTAATAAACTTCTCTCATATCCCGGTTTGGAAAACTCAAGTTATAGAAGTCAATTTGTAGTGGGCCAGCCAACTACAATTCGAAAATTATTTAACTTCAAATCGGTTGATCCTCAAACAGGTCTGTATCAATTTGAAGATGTAAACGGAGATGGAATCATTTCCTATGAATATGACCGCGAAACAGTTAGAGATTTCAATCCTGAATTTTACGGAGGATTGAACAATCTGCTTACTTTTAAAGGACTGCAACTCGACTTTCTTTTTCAATTTGTGAAACAAGAGAACTTTAATTTTGCTAATACCCAGCGCTCGGCAGGACATTTCGCCAATAAACCAACTGAATATGTTGACAGCTGGAGTCAGCCCGGGAATATAGCGCCCTATCAGAGATATGCAACAAACACAAATCAATCAGCCTCACAGCGTAGTGAATTCTTCAGTTTAAGTACGGGGGCTGTAAGTGATGCATCATTTATAAGGCTTAAAAACGTCTCGCTATCTTACAATTTCCCTAAAGAGTTAACACCTAATATGGGCTGCCGTCTATCATTTCAGGCACAAAATCTTTTTACAATAACTTCTTATAAGGGAGCAGATCCTGAATTTACACTAGGGGGTACATTACCGCCTCTGCGGATTTATTCTCTTGGAATGCAGTTTACATTTTAATATCAAAAGCAGTTACTTATGAAAAAATATTTTTTTAAGAAAGTTTACTATATAAAGCTAATAATCTGTGGATTATTAATCATTAGTTATAGTTGTGACAATTTTGTCGAAATAGAGCAGCCTAATTCACAATTGATCACTGAATCCGTCTATAGGGATGCTGCCACGGCAAATGCTGCTATGACTGATATTTATGCGCAGATGCGAGAACAGGGTTTAATTACTGGAAAAATTAATGGCCTTTCCTGTCTTTTGGGAACTTATGCAGACGAGCTCATTTCATTTGAAGATGGAATTTATACAACAGCACCTTTTTATTCCAATACATTATCCCCATCAATGACATACATTTCAAATATATGGAACAGGACATACAGCCAGATATATGCAGTAAATGCAGTAATAGAAGGAGTTGAAAATTCAACTGCACTATCACAAGATGTAAAAAAACAATTAAAGGGAGAAGCTTTATTTCTCCGAGGCTTTCTACACTTCCATCTTGTTAATCTATATGGTGATGTGCCTTACATTACTACAACAGACTATAATAAAAATAAAAATGCAGTGAGAATAAACAGCACCGAAGTAAATCAAAAAGTAATTAACGACTTGAAAGATGCAGCGAGTTTGCTTGGAAAAACATACAGCCAATCGGACAGAATCCGTCCAAATCGTTCAGCAGTTCAGTCAGTACTGGCAAGAGTTTATTTGTATAACAATAATTACGAAGAAGCTCAAACAATGGCGTCGGCTGTTTTAAATGAAAAATCATTGTATAGTATTGGTACTAATCTCAATACTGTATTTTTAAAAGACAGCCCGGCCACAATATGGCAGTTATCATCGGGCCCAAATGGTGCCAATACCTATCAAGGTGCTACCTTTATTTTTCAGGCGGGTCCGCCTTCCAGGGTTTCGCTTACTGAAAGTTTAATTACTCAGTTTGAAACAAATGATTTAAGAAAAACTTCATGGATAAAAACCGTTACAAATGGAAACAACAAATGGTACCATCCTTTTAAATACAAGCAAAACAACAATACATCTGTCACTCAGGAAAATTCTGTTGTACTGAGACTTGAAGAACAATACTTAATCCGGGCTGAAGCCAGAGCCATGCAAGGAGAGCTGAACGGCGCAGTTGAAGATTTAAATGTAATCCGCAATCGTGCCGGATTATCAGGAACGGCCGCAGTTTCTCAAAATGATATACTTAAAGCCATAGAACATGAAAGAAGAGTTGAATTATTCAGCGAATTCGGGCATCGTTTTTTTGACCTAAAAAGATGGAATCAGTTAGAGAATGTTTTAGGTACAAAAACCGGATGGAACACAACAGATTCACTTTGGCCACTTCCCTTGTCCGAAATGAACTCAAATCCATTTTTAACTCCACAAAATCCCGGATATTAATATGATTCTATTTTTCAATACAAAGAAGATTTTTTGTTGCATTTACAACTTTAGAGTCTTAAATCTTATTTTATTACTATTCGCTAATACCTTAAGCGGTCAGGTAAAATTAAAAAAGAATATAACAGTTTCTGATTACAGTAAGTGGGGTACTTTGATGAATCAATCACTTTCAAAAAAAGGAGATTGGGCTTCTTACTGCATGAAGTATGACGACGCCCCAGACACACTTTTCGTGAAAAACGTCGAAAATAAAATCAGCTTTCAATTCCCTAATGCAAATGAAGGTATGTTTATTAATGAAAAGCTTTTCATTTTTTTAGACAAAGCAAGATCACTGCATTCACTTGATTTAGAAAAAGGAACACTTATAAAACTAGATAGTATCCAGAAATATTCTGTCTCACCAGATAATCGATATCTAATAACATTAGAACAAAACAAAAAGGAAAACTTATTGTCGATAAGAAATTTAGAAGGCAAAATTCTAGAGATGATTTCAGGTGTTAAGGAATACAAAATGAATAATTTTGGTAATGCTTTGGTTGGCTTTATTGATAACCAAGAGATTAAAAGTGTTTTATTAATTAAACTAGGCGCAGTCATTTCAAAAATTAAAATTTTGGAAGGAAGCCAGGGAATTTATTCTAATTTAACGTGGAGCGAAAGCAGCGGCTCATTTGCATTTTTAGCTCAAAACAGTAAACAAAACCAAAACAAGTTATTTCATTATTTGGTTAAACAAAAGACACTCTCCAAATTTATTCCTCAGAGTACAGAGGACTTCCCTGAGGGATTTCAAGTAAGTACATTGCCTAATACTTTAACCATCTCCACAGACGACACCCGTTTGATCTTCAATATTTCTAAAACGCTCAAATCTGAAATTCTCGATCCGGTCCAAATTTGGAACACGAATGATGCAGTTGTCTATTCAGAAAAAGTGCATTCAGGAGAATTAGACAATACACTTATTACAGTTTCATGGCAACCGCAAAACGGAAGATTTTTAAAAATAACAGACAATGACAAACCTTACTGTGTACTGAACAATTCCAAAGATTTTGCCTTGGTCTTTGGCTTTAACAAGGGTAAACCCCAATACAGTGAGAATCGAAAAGTAGACTACTATGTGACAGATCTTAAAACAGGCAGCCAGCATCTGCTTCTTCAAGATCATCTGACGGGCCTGCACAACACCAGTATATCTCCCAGAGGTTCATACATTGCTTACTTAAGCAATAATGACTGGTGGGTCTATGATTTTAAGACAAAACTAAAAATAAAACTTGCCAATACAGATAGCATAAATTTTGAAAACATAGAATATGCTCAGGAACAAAAGTCACATGGCATCGGCGGCTGGAGCTCAGACGAGAAGTATATACTGCTGTATGACCGTTTTGATATTTGGAAAGCATCTTTAGACGGAAAAAAAACTTCAAAAATAACCAGAGGTCAAGAAAAAAAAATAAAATTCAGAACTGTAGTCAGTGACAAAAAAGTTTTTTTCCCTAATTCAGGAAATATTGGCCAGGAAGTAGACTTAAACAAACCAATTACACTATCCGCTACAGGTGAAAACGAAACTGGTTTTTTCGTACTTTCTCCAACAGGAGAGCTCAAAGAGATTTGTTATGGCGGATCTTTACAATCCAAAATTTCAAAATCCGCTAATGCTGATAAATTTATATACATAACTCAGTCCTATGACTCTCCTCCGAGTCTCGTTTATCTAAACCCTAAGACAAAGGAAAAAAAGCTAGTCTTCCAGAGTAATATTCATCATTTTAATTATAATTGGGGTAGACAGGAATTCATAAAGTACAAAAATTCAGCAAATGAGGAGTTGAATGGAACTTTGTATTATCCTTTTAATTATGACGCTACAATTAAATATCCAATGCTTGTATTTGTATATGAAGAACTCAGCTATAGGAATCTATATTATACTAATCCTTCCCGATATAACTTGACAGGATTTAATCTATCGTCCTTGACAGCAGCAGGCTATTTTGTTTTAATGCCTGACATTAAATATAAAATCGGTGATACTGGTTTCTCCGCTGTCGATTGTGTACTGGCTGCGACTAAAAAAGTAATAGAATCAGGAATAGTAGATAAAGAAAGAATAGCATTGATGGGACAATCCTTCGGTGGTTATGAGACTAATTTTATCGTTACTCAAACTAATCTCTTTAAGACAGCTATTTCAGGAGTGTCAATTTTTGATTTGGAAAGGATGTATTTATCAATAAGTGAAAGTTCAGGAAAACCTGAATTATGGAGATTTGAATCACAGCAGTGGAGAATGGGTACTTCCTTATTCGAAGGAAGAGAGAATTATGAACGAAATTCTCCATCAACTTATGTGAAAAGTATAAGTACTCCAATGTTAATTTGGTCTGGAACTGAAGACAGACAGGTAAATCCTGATCAAAGTGTTGCATTATATCTCGCGTTAAGAAGATTGGAGAAAAAAGGCATTTTACTTATGTATCCAACAGAATCGCACTCTTTAATGCTTAAAAAAAGCCAGATTGATTTATATAATCGTCTTAATGATTGGCTGGCTTTTTATTTAAAAAACGAGCCTCCAAAAGATTGGATTAAAAAAGCATTACAATAAAAAAAGCAGACAATAACAAATTATTGTCTGCTTGATTCTCAGCCTAATCGATGATATTAAGGCTGATGTGTAAGCAATTCAGTACAATCGGAAGCAGGTGTTGGTTTTCCATACATTTGATTATTGGATGCATCAACACAAAAAGCTTCGCTTATATTATTACACTCACGTACAGGCTCGCAGTTAGAAGGTGCGATTCTTTTCCATCCCTGAACATCTGTAGTCTTGATAGCACTCACTGAGTTGCTGGTGCTCACTGCTCCTGCAGAAGCCATTACAAAAGCAGCCACTGGCAGAAGTAATTTAATTGATAAAACTTTCATGATTTCTAAAATTTAATATGAAATAAAATTGATCTACTCTATTCTACAGGTTTTCGATCTCACTCCTGTTGCCGGCCCGACATATAACATTTTAAAATTTGAATTTATTTTTAAGCGGATTACTGAACTTGTATGAAACCATTCTACTTCCTGTAATAATATAGATATGTGAATCTGTGGCTATCATATCATCTATTTTTTCTCCATCCACCTTGTAGATATAAAAACTCATTAAATAAGATTTATTAAGTACATTATAAACATCAATTACATTGGCATTTTGCCACATTTTTTTCCCTTCAAATCGCCCTGGCAGCATAGAATTGACAAATAGTAAATTACGATGAAGCGTGCTAAGGCGGTTAACCAATAATGGAGGGTTTGAAAATGTACGTTGGTTTTTAGATTTTATATATTCAATTTTCAGTGAAGCCTTACTAGTGGTGTCAATTGTGTTACCTCTGTGCAATAGTTTAAGTTTCTTATCAGTCACTATATATTCGTTTCTATAATAATATAGATATACAAATTTCTCTGTCTCTTTACTGTACTGCAAAATACCATCTGTATCAAAGAGACCATCAGACTGCTTTTGGAGGAGTTCATATGAAGGCTGTAACTTAGAACTCGATATATCCAATAGTGAAAGTAAATTTTCCCTTTTATTGTTCAGATTCCGAATTATAAATGTGGTAGAATCTATAACGGAAGCTTTTGTAAATCCGGGTATCCTTGCTGTCTGCAATTCAGCTTTTAACTGGTCGAGTCTTCCTCTAAAAATGCACGGAACTTTACCATCATATACAAAAAAATAAGGAGGCATCACTTTTAGCTTTATGTTCAGAAATCTAAAGAGAGTATCTGTAATTTGAAAATGATAAGTCCGCATTTGACCAAAATCTGTACGAACTTCAGTTATAACTGCAGGCGCCGTAGGGTTTCCTAGGTATAGTTTATCTCCATTCTGGCCTGCAAAATAATAGGTGTTAGCTTTTAGATTTTGAGCCGCTTCACGCGTAGCAGGAAATGGTGGAAATATTCTGGTAAAATTATTCTGCTTATGTGCTAATTCATCTGATCGTATATAAAGTCCAACCATTAGAATAATACAAGAAACAATAGAGACTGTAATTCTTTTATAGAGACGTAATCCATCTGTTTCCAAAAAATATAATGCAATTAAGGCAAGAATGGAGAAAAAAATATTGAAATAAAAGTGCTGGTCCCAGTTCATTTTTTCCAAAATTCCTCCACAGGAACAAGGGATATAAGAACTGTAATTTAAGATTAAATAAATATAAATCGAGAACATAACAATTAGTCCAAACCCCGCATACAAACCTGCTTTTCTGAATTTAGGCACTCCTAAAAGTGCACCTATAAGTATTTCTGCTGCAGGTACAAGAAATGCCAGATAAGCTGCAAATGAACTGATTAAAGGTGATTGCCCTAATTGAACTTGAAAGTTTTCAAAGTCTAAAAGTTTACTGACTGCCGCATAAATAAAAAGTAATATATAAACAAGACAGATAACCTCAACTATAATTTTTTTTAAGCTCGTATTTGTTTTCAGTATCATATTTAAGTCCTTTAAATTCAACAATGTAAAATTCTGAATTCCAAAACCATAACACTTATACTATCGGGAGCAAAAATTGATTAAGAAGGATTAAGGTCTTCCAGAGGAAAAAGACTTCCGGTTTTACCTCTGCCGAGTTCTTTAGGAGAAAATCCAAACTGCTTCTTGAATGATTTCGAAAAATTGGGATAGCTGTTAAAACCATTCATAAAGGAAATATTCTTTAGAGGAATATCGGTCTGCTCTATCATAAGATAAGCCCTTTTGAGGCGTTGTTCTGTATAGAACTTGCACACGCTTGTATGGAAAAAATGTCTGAATCCATCTTTGAGTTTAAAATCATTTGTACCGAACTGTCTTGCCAGTTCCTTAATGGACGGCAATGGCTCTGTTAAATTTGCCAGCACATAATCATAAACACGCTGTATCAGCCGCGCATCAGTTTGTTTGAAATTATAATGCCTGTTTAATTTAATTTCAATCAATTCCGAAGCATTTTCATGAACTTGCAGAAAGGGAGCAACAAAACTAAGGACGGTAAACTTACCATCCGATAATCGGGATACCGAACACTCGGCAGTTACTATCAGCTTTTCAAGTGTTATAAAATTCAATGTGATGATCTCGCCTGATAAAAGCATTTCTTCCAATTCTTTTCTCTCAAGCTCAGACATACTGCTAAAGTCATCGATTAAGAAATCCTGTATCGGGTGTCTGAGCATTTCTGATGCATTGTAACCCAAAATTTCCAAGGCACCCTGATTTACATTTTTTATAGAATGGTCCTCATCTAAAATAAAAGTTGCAGGAGTTACCATCCTGTGGGTAATATAGGGATTTACAAAACCGGAATGAAAGGCGGATTCTTTGAGCTCTTCGGCAACCATGTTTACCAGAACTACCAGTGTTTCAATTTCATCATCATAGATGCTCAGAGGAATATGACCATTGAAATTGCCCTGTGCCATCTCAAATAACATCTTGTGCATTGATAGCAGCCGCTGGCGATTGTGGGGTCTTTTCATCGGTTCTGATTTTAAATATATTGGTCTGCCTGTTAAGACCTTTTCTAAAGAAAGCCTTTAAGATAATCTATCGCCTCCTGTTCAACAGTAAAAATTTGTGTAGGTACAGAGGGCTTACTAATCTGCAGATAAAAAGTGCTCATAGTCATTGAAACATTCTCACTGCCCATCAGAGCGACTGCTTTTGCAAGCAGTGAGCCGGATTTGGCGAGATAGTCTCTGGCAGCTTTGTCAATTGAGATGATACCCCTGGTATCACAGAAGACCGGAAGGTGCCTTTCATTTTGAAATGCAATCCTGTCTGCCACTACGCGCATTGCTACCTGCAGATCTATTGCCGAATTAGCTTTATATTCGAAAAAGAGAATCCCCTTTTCAATCCAAAACTTTGCATTCTGATTCTCATAAGATTCATGTGCCGCAATCATGTCCTATCAGTTTTTAAATAAAGGGTTGTAATTTAACAAAAATATAAAGATTAAGAAACATTCTAATTGTCAATTGTGGATTATTTCTTGCAAAACACATCCATTTGTTGTTAAATCGGGAATTACCCTTGCCTAATTGGGAGTAAAATATATGAAAACAAAAGTACTTTCAGTTTTTATGAGGAATTTTAGATATCTGTTTTTCAGCAATTTAAAAAATAATACTTCTAAAACCTAAATATCTTATAAAAATGGCAAAAATAAAGCACAACAATTTTATTGATACAGTTGACACCGTTTTTTCAAATGCAAAAGAAAAAGGCATTCTGCACCTCTATGCAGAAGGAGAATATCTCAACGGGCGAACCATAAAAATTAACGGAAATGAAATGCTCCATTTCGGAACTACAGGATATCTCGGACTAGAACAGGACAAAAGACTCAAAGAGGCTGCAATTAAAGCTATAAATAATTATGGAACACAGTTCCCGCTTTCTAAAACTTATCTTTCACATCCCTTATATGCTGAGCTGGAAAGCAAAATAGAAAAGATGTATGATATACCGCCGATCATAACTAAGAACAGCACTCTTGGACATCTGGCAATCATCCCAACCCTGATCAGGGATGAAGATGCCGTTATTATCGATCATCAGGCGCATTGGAGTGTTCAGAATGCTTGTATAGTTCTTAAGCTTAGGGGAATACCAGTTGAGATGATACGTCATAATAACCTTGAAATGCTTGAAGATAAAATTCGGGCGCTGAGCGGCAAATCGGGCAAAATCTGGTACATGGCAGATGGTGTTTATTCTATGTACGGCGATTATGCGCCAGTACAAGAACTGCTGAACCTTACCCAAAAGTATCCGCAGCTTCACCTCTATTTTGATGATGTGCACGGAATGAGCTGGAAAGGAAAAAATGGTACAGGTTTTATATTTGACACCATTGGAACGCTGGAAGAAAACATAGTTATTGTTAGTACTCTGAGTAAGACTTTTGGTGCCAGCGGTGCCACATTTTTCTGCACCGATCGTAAATTACGCGAAAAGATTAAAACTTTTGGCGGTCCTTTGACATTCTCAGCTCAGCTTGAACCTGCATCAGTCGCTGCTGCAATCGCATCGTGCAATATACATCTCTCTGCGGAAATAAATGAGCATCAGGCTGAACTTGCAAAAAAAATAATGCATTTCGGTAGTCTGATTTCAAAAAGCAGTCTGCCTTTAGTCTCTGAAAATGATTCTCCCGTTTTCTTTCTTGGAATGGGGACACCCTCAACTGCTTATAATTTCACAAAACGCCTATTTTCAGAAGGCTTTTATCTAAACCTTGGTATATATCCGGCAGTACCCATAAAAAATACCGGTATCCGTATCACTATATCTGCACATAATAAAATGGAAGATATAACAGAACTTGCCCGTGCAATGGATTACCACTTACACAAAGCAGTAGAAGAAACTGGAAGCAGTGAGCAAAAGATTCGGCAGGCTTTTAGAATGAACAGTAAAACGAAGCTCCCTGAGGCAAAACAACAGTCAGAACTGCTTCAGATTGAAGAGCAAACCACAATTGATAACATCGATAAACAGGAATGGAACAAGTATTTGGGCGGTCACAATATTCTTGATTGGGAAGGAATGCTTTATCTAGAGCGCACTTTTACAAATAATCAGGACCCTGCCAATAAATTGGATTTCTTTTATTATATAATCCGTGACCAGAACATGCAGGTGCTTTTAATGACATTCTGTACCATCGGAATTTGGAAAGATGATATGCTGTCTACAGAATCAGTATCAAGGCACCTGGAAGAAATTAGAAAAACAGATCCAATGCATATGACTTCCAAAGTACTTAGCACAGGCTCACTATTTACTGCAGGTTTACACTGCTATATTGACCAGAATCATCCTCTGGCAGAACAATCAATTAGAATGCTTCTCAATGAAGTGGAAGAAAAGTACAATTCGCTGGGTGTAGATATGCTCGTCCTGCGTGATTTTGAGCACGGATTCCGATGGGATGAACTCATAAGAAACCAAGGTTATTTCAGGATCGATATGCCAGAGTCATGCGTTATTGAAGAGAAGCATCTGCTTGAATTAGAGAATTATGGTTCTTTACTTACACCCCGTTCCCGCCAGCATTTCAATAGAGATGTACTACAATATGAAAAATACTATAATGTTGAAATAAAAGACTGTCTCAACGAGGAAGAACTAAACAGAGCTTACCGGCTGTACTGCAACGTTAAAGACAGAAATCTGGCCATTAATACCTATACTTACTGCAGGCAGGTATTTGAAAATATGAACAGCTGTAAAAACTGGGAGTTCATAATTCTAACACTAAAAGATGCATCTGAAAGGAATTTTATCGGAATAATGTTCTGCTACAAAAATTCATCTAACGTATATGTTCCTGAACTTATAGGAATGGACTATATTTCCGGCGAAGGCTTCAATTTATACAGACAGCTTCTGTATCAGACAATCAAAAGAGCACGAGAGCTTAAAATTGGACGAATCGATTTCGGGATATCGGCAACTTTTGAAAAGAAAAAGCTTGGCGCTTCAGTAATACCGAAAACAGCTTATGTACAGGCTCGGGATAATTATGCTATGGAACTCATGCTGACACTGCAAAATGAAACCAATATTCCGCGCTGAAATATCTATATATTAAACCAAGCGAAAAGTAACGTCATAACTTATTAGGGCAGCAATGCCCACGCTTTTCCTTGTTCAAATAAATCTAAATTCTGCCGCCATGATAAGATCTACATGTGAAAACGCACTTCAGGTTATTCGAAAAGAAGAACAGCAATTCAGCTTAGAACCTGAACATATAATTGAAAAATCCTACCATATGACTACCGTGCTTCGAAACCTGCTTGGTACGGTTAAAAAAAATGTTTTGGAGAAAGGATTCTCCGACGAAAATGAAGAGATTAATTTCTTTAAAAGTATAAAACCCCAAATATTGGGAAAACTTATTTTCTATAATAAAGTTTTCCGAATTGAAGCATCCTGCCCCGTTGTAACCGGAAAAATGCATCTTAAATATTTTTCCAATGAGCTTAATCTGCTCAAGCAGGAATATAAAGAGCACTTTTACAACACTGATTTTTATCGCTACTACCGTACGGGAAGAACCGAATGGGACCATCACTTTTTTTGTCGGGGGAAGATAGATCTTCATGAAGGAGCGAATAGTTTTGTTTTTGAAATTGACACGCAGTTTTCTACCTATTATGATTACAAGGTAGCCCGCATAATTGCCAACGAATTGCTTTACAGCTACCTGCTTTCCAAAATTGAACCCGACACGCAGCAAACCAACATTTTTTCAGAAGAAAATAAGGCAAACAGAGATTTTTTCTGGACAGATTCAAAAAGTGCACTAATAGAACTAATATACGCCCTGCATGCTTCGGGCAGCATTTCTCACGGAAAAGCTGGAATTAGAAAAATCAGCATGGTTTTCCAGTTGCTTTTCAGGATTCAATTGGGTGACGTCCACCACGCTTTCCATAGGATGAAAGACAGGACAGATAGTAAAAGTATTTTTCTGGACCAGCTCAAGTCTTCATTAAAGCAGCATATGGACAAGGAAATATAACTTCCATTGATTAGCCAATTAGTGCCAATAGGTTTGCAATTGGCAAATATTTTATTTACCACATCTTCGCTTTATATACCAACTGCAAACCTTTAATAATCAATGCTTTTTTATGATTTAAAGATTGTTAAAAAAATCATAAATTCCAATTTTACATTGGCAGGCATTGGCAGTAAAAACTTTCGAGGCTCCCCAACTTTGCATTATCATACTGCATGAAGCAGAATATACAGTACTAATGCAAAACAATTCATCATGAACTTAGACCGAATTGAATTCCTATCATGGATGGAAAGAATTATTGAACGTTTTGATCTCCTGTCTGAACATATTACCAACGTTGATAAAAAACGTGCAAGTGTTGATGGAGAGGAACTTTTAGATAATCAGGATATTTTACAAATGCTTAAGATAAGCGGCCGCTCGCTGCAGCGATACCGATCATCGGGCAGACTGCCTTATTACACAATCAGCGGTAAAATATATTATAAACTCTCTGATGTTCATCAGTTTATCCGAGATAGTTTTACCGCCCGTGTGGCCAAGACATAAAGCCAGCGAGCGAAAAAAAGTGCCAGAGAATGCTGCTTACTACTTAGTAATGCCGGCAGCATTTAATTTCGAAGCACATTATAAAACCGATCATTATGAGCGAACAAGTTATAGATACAATAAAATCTGCTGAACAATTATCGGATATCCTTCTGGTATTTGATAAAGAGAAAAAGAAAATTCAGGCAGTAACAGGAGTGGATCAAAATGGAAATCTGAAAACCGTGGACCCTACCAAAAAAAATCAGAATCAATTTATGAAGGTAGACAGACAGGGTGATTTATTTTCCAACTTCTTTTCTAATTTTTTCAGCCAGCTCCGTAATCCAACAAACTTCATGTTTTTCAAGGTCCCTTCACCATTGGCTATTGACGCGGCGAAAGAATTGGAGAAACAAATTCTTAATCCAACACCTGAGTTTGAACAGGTAATGAAGGAGAATGAAATTAAAACACAAGAAATGAAAAATAATAAACAAGATAATAAAAATAGTATGGAAACAACACAGACAAATCCGGAAACAAATGAATACAAATTCAAACCGGAACAGATTGATTGGGAAACATTAAATCATCTGGGATTAAGCAAAGATAAACTGGAAAAAATGAACCTGCTGGATCCCTTGCTAAAAGGGTACAAGACTAACGAGCTTGTACCTGTTACCCTTAACCTTGGCACTGCAGTTACTCGAATGGATGCACGTCTTTCCCTTAGATCAAATGATGAAGGAGAAATTGTGGCTATTATCCACGGCATTCGAAAAGCCCCGAACCTAAACTATCCGTTCTTTGGGCATGAGTTTACCAAGGAAGATAAAGATAATCTTCTTCAGAGCGGTAACATGGGCCGTGTGGTTAATTTGGTCAATCCAAGAACTGATGAGATCATGCCTTCTTTAATTAGTATAGACAGACTAACCAATGAAATCGTCGCACTAAAAACCGATTTTATTAAAATCCCTGAAGAAATCAAAGGATTAAAACTAAGCAATGAGCAAAAGCAGACCTTACAGGAAGGAAAAACACTTCATTTAGAAGGAATGATTTCCAAGAAAGGAACTTCGTTTGATGCAACAGTGCAATTCAATGCTGACAAACGTTTTGTGGAGTTTCTCTTTGACAGAAATGAGCCTAATAAACAGTCACAAGTCACTGGGCAGAACCAATCTCAGGAAGCGCCTAAAATCTTTAGGGATAAAGAACTGGATAACGAGCAATATCAAAAATTCAAAGATGGACAAACTGTTTATATAAGCGGACTGGTGGATAAGAAAGGAAAAGAATATAATGGTTATATCACCTTTGATAAGGAAACTAATAAAACAGATTTTTCTTTCCAAAATCCAGACAAACTAAAAGATCAAGTAAAACCTGCTGAAGCTCATAAAACACAGACGGCGGTCAATTCAGAAGGAAAAACCAATGAAGCAACCAAAAACAGCAATGAACCTTTGAAATCAGGACAGACAAATCCAGATAATAAAAAACAGCAGGAACAGCAGGAAGATTTCCAGGCGCCAGCCAAATCTAAGGGACGTAAAATGTAACATAAATGAAAACAGTTATAGCAGAAAAACCAAGTGTAGCAAGGGAAATAGCCACCCTTTTGGGAGCCACGGAAAAAAAAGAGGGCTACCTGACAGGCAACGGCTATTTTGTTACATGGGCTTTTGGGCATTTAGTGGAACTAGGGATGCCGGAGGATTATGGAATTTGCTCATTTGAGAAAAGATCACTGCCCATACTGCCCAATCCTTTTTTACTAACTCCCTGTAAAGAGAAAAAAGGCAACACCTACACCGCTGATGCAGGCGCGCTGAAGCAGTTAAAAATAATTGGACAGCTCATTTCAAAAAGTAATAAAATCATTGCAGCCACCGATGCCGGACGCGAAGGGGAATTGATATTCCGTTACATTTATCAATATCTGAACTGTAGCATTCCTTTTGAAAGGTTATGGATCAGCTCCCTTACCCAAAAAGCTATAAAACAGGGCTTTGAAAACCTGAAACCGGGAAGTGATTTTGACGGTCTATATGAGGCCGCACTATCCAGAAGCCGTGCTGACTGGCTCATAGGAATTAATGCTTCCCAGGCACTTTCTATTGCCGCAGGGAAAAGCAATTATTCCCTAGGAAGAGTACAGACACCTATCCTGGTTTTAATATGCAGACGCTATCTGGAAAACAAAGCATTTTCAGTACAGAAATATTGGCAACTGCAGTTATTGCACACCAAGGAATTCATAGATTTTAAAAGTCTTTCGAAAAACAAATGGGAAGATAAAAAATCTGCAGAAAATGCCTTGAAATGTATCGAAAGAAATGGAAATACTGCTATTGTCACATCGGTTGAAACCAAAAAACTAACCGAGAAGCCGCCTTTGCTCTTTGACCTGACTGGTCTGCAGAAAGAAGCCAATAAAAAACTGAATTTTTCAGCTGCGGAAACCCTAAACATTGCACAGGACCTGTACGAAAAGAAATTCATTACCTATCCGCGCACCTCAAGTAAATACATTCCAGAAGATTTGTGGGAAGAAATATCCAGCATCCTAAGGGCCATGCAGAAAACAGGAAAGTGGAACCATACTTTAAGTGGGGTTAAATGGGGCTATTTAAATAAAAGTATCGTTAACGACCTGCGTATTACGGACCATCATGGCCTTCTCATTACAGAAAAAATACCCTTTGCATTATCTGCCAAAGAAAATGCCCTTTACAATATGATTGCTCAGAGAATACTTGAAGCAATATCGCAGGATTGTATCAAAGAGATCACTGCCGTTTCATTACAGATTCTGCATTATGAATTTACCCTGAAAGGCTCTAAAATCATAGAAACAGGCTGGCGTTTGGTCAACGGTTGTTTTTCTGATGATGAAACTGAAAATCTGCAAGTACTGCCGGAACTTAAAGAGGGTAATGAACTAAAAATAAAAAATGCCTGCAGTCTAGAAAAATTAACCTTACCACCTATGCTCTATAATGAGGCAGATCTTTTATCGGCAATGGAAACTGCCACAAAACAGGTTCAGGATCAGCAGGAGTGCAAGTCATTACAAAATACTGGCATCGGTACGCCTTCCACAAGAGCAGCTGATATAGAAACACTCTTTGCCCGTAATTACATTGAGAGGCAAAAGAAACATCTGGTACCAACCCAAAAAGGATTGCAGGTGTACGAACTGGTAAAAGACAAAAAGATTTCTGATGTCTCAATGACCGCTGAGTGGGAAGAAGAACTGCTGAAAATTGAAAAGGGCAAAGCTGATGCGGCAGATTTCCAAAATAGAATGGAAAAATATGCAGTCTTTATTACGGACGAACTACTTCAAACTTCGGTCGCGAAGACCAATCTTCCTGACCTTTTGTGTCCTAAATGCAATAAAGAACAATTAATAATCACAAGCAAAATTGTCAAGTGCCCGAATGACGTTTGCAGCTGGTTTCAATTCCGTAACGTATGCGGTGTACAGCTCAGCACATATGATATTGAAAGTCTTGTGAGCAGCGGTAAAACTCCTCTTATTAAAGCCATGCAAAGTAAAACTGGAAAAAAGTTTGATGCTTATATAAAACTTAATAATAAGGCCGAAAGTTCTTTTGAATTTGAAAAATTCAAACTAAAGAATAAATAAGTCACGGTACTATTCTAATTAAATGGAGATGAAGGTAAATATAGCTTACTGTTGGCAGTAAAAAACTTTAGACAAAAGAGTTCCACTTTTCCAGAACGACTATAAACGCTGGCAGGACACTCTAAATTCAATTCTTTAATAATTAAATAAATCAAGTAACATGAATATACAAAATAAAGAACTATCCTATTACAGGCTGAGGCTTCAAGAACTTTTAAATACAAGCTTTCCCGAAAAAGCGCACGATGTTCAATTTATTGACCAGCGTTCTTCTTGGGCAGCCAATGCTTATGAAGGGGCATTCATAGCAGGAAACCCTGCAGTTCAATGCGATGACATTGCGCTGCATATTCTCTTTGAAGGGCTGTACTTCTCAAGGTTTGATACAATCTTTCAGGTTGTCTGCAATGAATTCGATAGGAGAATGGCTGATGAGGAATTACGTCCATTTTCCCTAAAGATGCTAATTGTCTGCTCAGCAGTTTTCAGCAACTACAAATTAACAGATGACTTTGCCTACAGCGCGGACTTTGACCAGCTCTATACCGAACTGACCGGAACCATAGCCATCTGGATAGAAGAAAATGGCCTTCAATAAAAGACTGCATCTCCAAGGCAATATTGAGGCACTGAGAATTGCTTTTAAACTGGAAAAGGAGAACAGAAAAGCCTCAACAGATGAAAGACTGCAAATGATGCAATACAGCGGATTTGGCGGTCTTAAATTTGTTTTGTACCCAGCTGAAAACTCTCTGGACATTAAGCATTGGAGAAAAACAGAACAGGAACTTTTCCCTCTGACCCAGAAACTGTACGAGCTGTTAAAAGAAAACGCAGCTGATCAAAAGCAGTACCAAAGTTATGTACAGAGCATGCAGAGTTCTGTACTTACAGCATTTTATACCCCTCCTCAGGTTATAGATGTCATAGCAGCTTCACTGCAGGAAAGTAGCCTAGATATCAAGAAATTTCTGGAACCCTCTGCCGGAATCGGCTCTTTTATCGAATCTTTTGCTAGTAAAAACCAATTACAGGCTGTGGCTTATGAAAAGGACCTGCTTACCGGCAGGATTTTAGAGCAGCTTTATCCAGATAGTGTAATTCGGATAAAAGGTTTTGAAAAAGTGCCAGAAAAAGAACAAAACGGCTATGATGTTATAGCCAGCAATATCCCGTTCGGAGATGCCTCCGTTTTTGACCTTTCGTATTCGAGAAGCAAAAATGAGGCAAGAGTGCAGGCTGCAAGAAGTGTACATAATTACTTTTTTCTTAAGGGAATCGATATGATCCGTGATGGTGGCATACTGGCTTTTATAACTTCACAAGGAGTCGTGAACAGCCCGAAAAATGAGAGTATCCGCAGGGCGCTTATGCAGGATAACAATTTAGTTTCAGCAATCAGGCTGCCTAACAACCTGTTTACTGAGTATGCTGGTACACAAGTGGGCAGCGATTTGATCATACTGCAGAAGAATACACAAAAGAAAAACCTGACCCTAGACGAAGAACTGTTTTGCCAAAGTCTAATTCACGACAATACTGCCGGAAATGCTTTGTTTGACGGCAACAAAAGAATCATACATACTAGCAGTACGCTGGGCACCGATCCCTATGGAAGGACGGCAATGATCTATAACCATCAGGACGGCGTACAGGGAATTGCTAAAGACTTAAAAAGAATGCTAGTAGAAGACCTTACAAATCATCTGGATTTAGGATTGTACAGAGATAAGAGAGATGAAAAGCTTTCGCTTCCTGAAAACACGTCGTCTGATTCTCAAAAATTACTAAATACTAAACCAGCTGCATCGGTATTGACAACAGAAACCCAAGACAATAATTCTGCTAGAAAACAAGAAAAGCAATTGAGCCTTTTTGATATATTTGAAGACCTTGGAGAAATAATTACATCACCTCCATCTGATAAAACTAAAAAACAAACCTTTAAAAAAAGCAGAAATATCGGCAAAAAGCAACCGGATCTCTTCAGTGGTTTGAAACAAGTTGATACTCTAAACAAATCTGACTCTTACAACAGAGAGAATACACAAAGCAATAAAAGCAAGCTGGTTATTACCGGTGACCTATTTTCAGGTTTGGGAGCAGACGATCAGACTGAAACAATTTACCAAAACGGAACTATCCCCCAGCCTGCAATTTATTCCAAAGCAAAGCAGTCTTTTTACCGAAGCGGCTGCCTTGCTATGGATCATGGATGGGTAGGCTATCTCAAAGATTCTGAGGACAACAACAGCCAGATGATTTTCCACCCTTTAAAGCTTCCAGTATTACAGAAAGCAAGAACCGAGGCGTATATTAATCTCAGAGATTCTTATCTGGATCTCTATCAGAAAGAGGCAAAGCTGCAGACACTACATACTGAGGAAAGGGAAAACCTAAACAGACTATACGATGTTTTTGTAAAAAATTACGGCAGACTCAACAGCTCAGAAAATATCAAGCTCATTAAAACCGACAGTTCAGGAAAAGAAATCCCTTATCTGGAGCGTATTATCGGCGGTGTGGTACATAAGGCTGATATATTCGACCATCCCGTTAGTTTCTCCATTACTGAACTCACAGCAGGCAATCCTGATGAAGCGCTAGCTGCATCACTGAACAAATACGGCAATGTTGATTTGGACTACATGTCCAGAATAAGCGGTATGAACGAGCACGATTTGAAAGAAGCGCTGATGGGGCAAATTTTTTATAATCCTATTGAAAAACATTACGAAATAGCCGAAAGATGGATAGCAGGAAATGTAGTTGAAAAATCCCAGCAGCTAAAATCTTATTTTGAAAGGAATTCTTATACTGGGGAATCCAAGGCAAGCCTTACTGCACTGGAAGAAGCCCAGCCTCGACGCATCGAATTTGAAGAACTCGACTTTAACCTTGGCGAGCGGTGGATTCCTACCGGCATTTATGCTGATTTCGCTTCGCATTTATTTGATTCAGAGGTACGTGTCCACTTCTCTGAGGACAGCGACGATTTTAATATTAACTGCAATGTTAAAAACGTGCACATACGCGATAAATACGCAGTCAAATCCGATAGCCGCACTTATGATGGAATAGCACTGCTCAAGCACGCGCTGGTCAACACCACACCGGAGATAACCAAGAAAATTACAATTGATGATAAGGAAATAAAAGTTCGTGATATGGAGGCCATACAGATGGCAAATACCAAAATTGATGAGATCCGTACTGCTTTTACCGATTGGCTTCATGCGCAAGATGAAGAGTTTAAAAAACAGCTGACCGATCAGTACAACAACACTTTTAACTGCTTTGTCCGCCCAAGGTATAATGGCGGTCATCAGGATTTCCCGGGACTTGACAGAAAAGCCTTAGGCATCGAAGACCTTTACTCCAGCCAGAAAGACGCAGTGTGGATGATAAAACTAAATGGTGGCGCAATCTGCGATCATGAAGTAGGCGCTGGTAAAACGCTCATTATGTGCAGCGCGGCGCAGGAAATGAAACGGCTGGGAATGGTGCATAAGCCCATGATTATGGGACTTAAGGCCAATGTACATGAAATTGCTGAAACTTACAGGACCGCTTATCCGCATGCAAAAATACTATACCCTGGAAAAGAAGATTTTACACCTCAAAAACGCCACAGAATTTTTGGAGATATTAAAAATAACGATTGGGACTGTGTAATACTCACCCACGACCAGTTCGGGATGATACCGCAGTCCCCTGAAATACAGAAACAGATACTGCAGGCTGAGCTTGATTCTGTTCAGGACAACCTTTCAGCCTTAGAGGCACAAGGCAGTGAAATATCAAGAGGAATGCTCAAAGGTGTGATTCTTAGAAAACAGAACCTTGAAGTAAAACTTAAAACCCTGGAGCACGATATTGAAAACCGCAAAGATGATGTTGTAGACTTTAAGATGATGGGCATTGATCATTTACTGGTAGATGAAAGTCATCGTTTTAAAAACCTGATGTTTAATACCCGTCATGAGCGGGTTGCCGGTCTGGGCAATATGTCAGGAAGCCAGAAGGCAATAAACCTGCTTTTTGCCATTCGCACCATTCAGGAGCGAACGGGAAAGGATCTGGGCGCAACTTTTCTGTCGGGCACTACCATAAGCAATTCACTCACTGAACTCTACCTGCTCTTTAAATACCTGCGTCCTCAGGCGTTAGAGAAACAAGGGATCCATTGTTTTGATGCCTGGGCAGCTATTTATGCCAGAAAAACAACGGACTATGAATTTTCGGTGGCCAATAATATAGTGCAGAAAGAACGATTCCGTTACTTTATAAAAGTGCCTGAGCTGGCGCAGTTTTATTCCGAAATCACAGACTATCGCACTGCCAGGGATATCGGTATTGACCGTCCGGAAAAAAATGAGATCCTTTACAACATAACACCTACACCCCAACAGGAAGCCTTTATTAAAAACCTTATGGAATTTGCAAGAACAGGCAATGCGGCTCTACTTGGACGGGCTCCTTTATCGCAGAGTGAAGAAAAAGCCAAAATGCTAATTGCAACAGATTATGCCCGTAAAATGTCATTGGATCTTCGGATGGTAAGCAGTAAATATGATGACCATCCTGATAATAAAGCATCACACTGCGCGGCTAATATAGCCAAATACCACAGCAGATTTAAGGCACAAAAAGGAACACAGTTTGTATTTTCGGACTTAGGAACTTATAAACCTGATGCGTGGAATGTGTATTCGGAAATCAAACGCAAACTGGTGCAGGACCACGGCATCCCAGCTCCCGAAATACGATTTATACAGGAAGCTAAAAATGATAAACAGCGCAGGGAACTCATAAATGCTATGAATGACGGCAGGATTCGAATATTGTTCGGCTCTACTGATATGCTTGGTACGGGCGTAAATGCACAAAAACGAGCAGTTGCCGTACATCACCTCGATACGCCGTGGCGGCCAAGTGATCTCGCCCAGCGCGATGGCAGGGCTATTCGTAAAGGCAATGAGATAGCCAAGTTTTTTGCAGCTAACAACGTCGATGTGATTATTTATGCTGTAGAGAAATCCCTGGACAGTTATAAATTCAACCTTCTTTACAATAAACAGCTTTTCATAAACCAGCTCAAGAACAACACCCTAGGCAAGCGTACCATTGATGAAGGAAGCATGGATGAAAAATCGGGGATGAACTTCTCAGAATACGTTGCCATACTATCTGGCAATACGGATCTTTTGGAAAAAGCAAAACTTGAAAAACAGGTTGCCGGACTCGAAAGCGAGAAACAAGCCTTCAACCGTTCCAAGTACGGCTCTAAATATAAATTGGAAGATATTAAAGCATCACTTGGCTCTTCCCAAACTCGTCTGCAGCGTATAAGCCTTGACTGAGAAAACTTAAAGAAACGACTTCAGAAGCTTCCTGACGGAACTATTGTAAATCAGCTGCAGCTTGACGGACTTCCAATAAACTCTGATTTTAAACAAATGGGAACCAAACTGAACCAACTTGCCGAGTTATCCCAAACAGCAGGCCAATACCAAGAAATCGGAACCCTTTATGGTTTTATTGCATTGGTCAAAACTGAAATATCGGAAAAAGAGGATATTGATTTAAAATTCAACCGTTTTTTTGTTCAGGGCGACGGCAATATCAAGTACACTTACAACAATGGTATAATGGCTAAAGATCCCCAAACAGCGGCTCTTAATTTTCTCAATGCATTGGAAAAACTTCCAAGATATATCAAAGAGGAAGAAAAGAAAATTTCAGAAATGCAAAGGGATCTTCCTGTGCTTGAGGAGCTAGTAAGATCCAGCTGGTCTAAAGAGAGCAGACTAAGCGAACTAAAAACAGAATTGGCTGCCATTGAAAGAAAGATACAGTCATCAATTACTGCTGAAAGTAAAGAGCAGCTCAATGAAGAAAAAGCTATTAAAATTGATGATGATCAGGTGCAAGAAAAATTTACTATAAAATGGAAAAGCCCTCATTAATGAGGGCTTTTCCATTTTATTTATTTCATTTTTTCTATTTAATAGGCATAGATATCGTCTAGATCATGTATGACAAATTCAGGCTTATATGCTTTATCTATAGGGTTGTCAAAAAGTAAAAATGCGGGTATGCTTAATGGTTTTACATATTCTAAATCCTGATGATTTTTGAGGTTTACTTCCCTTATTTCCATCAGTAATCTGCCTAATGCATTCTTCCCCTTTAGTTCATCTTTATTTACGGGCATTGCTCCCCATGTACTGTCCTTAGTTGAGAACTCAACAATAGTACTGTTTCCTGTACTCAAGAGAATCTCAGAAAATTTATCAAAATTCTGAATAAGTTTTATCTGTAAACACCAGCGCATTACATCAAACTTCACTGTCTCCCAATCCTGTCTGGTAAATTGATTATATTTTCGGCTGATCTCTTTTGCATCCATTGGATTGGTCTGGGAAATGATTTCTTCCTGAATCATTGGAAATAATGGAAACCTGCACGCCTGATATAGAATTTCAGAATTTGCAATATTAGTTTCATTTACAAATATAGAATAGCCGGGAGCCATATTCGAAAGACCTCCAAATCTGCCAGTAGTTTTACTAAAAGTAATTACTTCATTCTTGTTGTATATTCTTTCACTAATTTTCATAATACAAATTAAAACAATTTTATTATACTAACCTCTATTTGCAACAGGAAATAACGGAATCCAATCGTGGCCGGCTACTCCCCACCAAAACACAAGCGGGCTGTTATTAGGAATATTTCTCCAAGTAAAAAAATGTGTCCCCAGCCCAAATGTTTTGTAACTCGGATTTATTAATCCTAACGGTCTTATATTGGGTTTTATTTCATTTTGGATCATTTCGATAATTGATATTCCTTTCTGCAATATAATATTTTCGTAACGAATCCTGTTTTCAGCAGATGTAAAAAAACTTTCCGCAGCAGGCTGATTAGACTTTCTATATGCATAATCCTCATACTTGGGTGCTTCTAAATTTGCCAGATATGATTTGACATTGGTAGGCTGTTCATCAGTTGGGAAAGCAACATTTAAAGACTGATTATTCCATTTAGCATGATTCTCTATACGATAATTCCAATACCAAAATATTTTTCTATCAATCTTATCCTCAAATTCTTTCATCAATCTAAACTTCTGAAAAGAATGTCCCCAGTTATGAAGACAAAATAAATTAATTGACAATTTATAATTATCGTTTAAGATATTATCTGAATTACTCACACCTTCCGAATTAGTTTCTTTCAGCCAAGTTACCAAATGGTTACCTATTGTACTCCCGGATGCTAAAATATCATCCAAGTAAATAAAATTAATTTTGGGATAAGTTTTATATTTTACATATGACTCGTCGTATTTTTCATTCAGCAGCGTTTCGAGTATGCTTAAAATTGCAGGCTGGCTCTTATGAGGCAGCTGCAGATCTAAAAACTCAGTATCAATTAAAAATTGAGATATATTATTATATTTAAAATCTTTCAGCAGAGCTTGAATATGCTGATCAACATATTCCTTTGCTTTTTCCTTTGACACATAAACCTTCGGTATTATCTCACTGATTTCATTAAGCACAAATTCAGCATCTTCATTAAACTGTTTTCCCCAATTGATAATATAGTCGCTGTCTAAAAAAATCCCGTCATCATTTCTATAATCTTTAATAGTTTCTAATATCTTATCCGCAATTTCTTTCATCAATTAATCTGGTTACAATTTAAATGTTTTCTCAAAAGTAATAAAATTATATAACAGGAAAATATCTATTTATCAATTCTCTCTGCTCTGATATGCTCACTTTAATATGCATCACAATTGTTAACAGCCATTTATGTCCCGTCAGTTCCTAAGCCCTTTCCATAGGGATGTTTTTTTTAATTTAGCCAATCAAAGATCTCGCTATCTTAAAAATGAATTTCCGGATTATTTTTACATTTATTTATCTGCTTTACCAGGATCCTTCGGTATCAAATGCTGCAAGTTAGGGTCATTCTTTATACGTTCCAGTTCGCTTTCGATAATCAAAACGATATCTTTTTTTATCTGCTTGTAATTCGCTTCAATCTCCTGCTTCATATTATCTTCACCTTTTTCATCCAGAAAGAATAAAATCTCTGGTATTTTATTATAACACTTAGTTTCGGCTGCCACTTTTTCATTATCCACAACAATTTCTGCATGAAAGATTTTCTGTTCGATACGCTCATCAAAATTGTCCGATACAGCCCCTACAAAAACTCCCTGAGTAAGTGTAGAAATTTTAGAAGCCGGAATCAGGCTGTCCAACTGTGTGGAAATGGATGTCGAGGTATCATTTCGATTGATGGACAAACTTTGTCTTTTCTGGAGTACTTTCCCGAAACGCTCCGAAAGGTTCTTAGCGGTCTCTCCTACCACCTGGCCGCTGAAGATATTACCTACCGTATTTTGGATCACTTTGCTTTCCTTGTCCCCGTAATCACGGTTCAGCTGTGAGAAATCCTGAAATCCCAGACATACAGCTACTTTGTTGCTACGGGCAGTGGCGATGAGATTATCCAGTCCCCGAAAGTATATAGTGGGCAGCTCATCGATGATAACAGAACTTTTTAACTGCCCTTTTTTATTGATCAGTTTTACAATACGAGAATTGTACAATCCCAGTGCCGCAGAATAAATGTTCTGGCGGTCGGGATTATTCCCTACACAAAGTATCTTAGGTTCTTTCGGATTATTGATATCCAATGAAAAATCATCACCTGTCATGACCCAGTACAAACTCGGAGAGATCATCCGGGACAGTGGTATTTTAGCTGATGCAATCTGTCCCTGCAATTGATCCTGAGCTCCTCCCTGCCAGGCATCCATAAAGGGTGATAAATAATTTTCAAGTTCAGGATAAGAAGTCAGGATGGTAAACACATCAGCATACTTTTTATTAAGCAGCTCAATGGCGTGCGGAAAAGTACAATGCTTTCCGGAATCATAGATTTTAAGAAACCAGATAATGGCTGCTAAAAGAATTATCGGGCTTTCTACAAAAAAATCTCCCTGCTTCTGTATCCAGCTGCGATTCAGGTTAAGCATAATGGTATAAGCAGCCTCGTAGGCATCCGAGATATCGGTCATGAATTCAGGATTAAGCGGGTTGCACCGATGGCTTTTTCTAGGATTGTCAAAATTGATGACGTAGAATTTTGGTCTTGTTTTGTATTTATCATGATGCTTTAATAAATGATTGTAGGCAATGGTAGAAAGATCATCAAATTTAAAATCGTAGATGTACATCGAAAAGCCTTTTTCAATCTGCTGTTTGATATAATTATTGATAATGGCATAGGATTTACCCGATCCCGGAGTACCCAGCACAATGGTCGCACGGAACGGATTAACAATATTAATCCAGCCATGGTTCCATTTGTTTTTATAATAAAAACGGGTTGGAAGGTTAACCGAATATTCATTTTCCATAAGCTGGGTTTCCTGCTGGAAACTCTCATTCTCATTGTTAAAAACATCCTCCATAAGGTTCGTACGTAAAAGACGGCTGATCCAGACACCAGCCATCATAAGTGCGATATAACCAATTCCCATAGTGAGGATATAAAAGAAAACTGCGGTTTCCAGTGAAAGCTTAAGTAATGGAGTATTGAAAAAGAAAAGGACAAAACCGATCCCTAAAGCACTATAGATCTTTGTCCATGTAATTTTTTCATTCTTGACACCTTTGGTTCCCAGACAGCTTAAGGCCAGCAGCAGTAAGGCGAAAACTTTGGTATATAGTATGTGCGAAAATAAATCCGCTTTTTGGTCGAATCCACGTAAAATTTTATTGATGGTCTGCAGAGTCCACCCTCTTTCAAGAAAAAAACCGTAACAATACCAATATAAATGCATCAGCACAATGAGTATGCTAACTGCTCTCATAAAAGCCATAATCTTGGCAAGCCCTCTTAAATCATCGTCTCCCTGCATTTTTCACTTATTCAATATTGGACATGAAAGTATAGCAAGCGCAGAGGGCAATTAATAATATGGCGATATTTGGCACGGATAGGAACTGTTTGATTATTTACCTTGTGCTTGCTTAAATCCCTGGTGGACGCCTTTTTTTCTTTTTTTTCTTCCTGAAGTCCTTGATTTGATCCTCCATATTCTCATAGACTAAACCATTGTCAGCAGAAAGGATATCAAAAAGGCCTGCTGCGGGAAAATCAATTCCATCAATGAGCTGCTGCAGTTCAGGTTTATTGTGAGGGGAAATAACCTTGACTGTATCATAGAGCGAGTTCTGTTGTGAATCAATTGGTCTGCTTTGAAGTTGATTTTTCAGATAAATATCCTGTTTCTGATCTGTGCAGCCCTTTTTCATGGTCAGGGCATAGTTAACGGTTTCTTCCAGCGGTCGGTCAAATCCGAACATTTGATCAAAAATCTGCTCTGCCGAGCCTTTAAAAGCCACACGGTCAAACTGGCCCAGCTTCTCGGAATGCTCTTTGTTTAGTCCCCGTGAATTGTTCAGAGGACTCAGTTTTATTTTGTTTGAGATGTCTTTTCTGCTGACAATGATCTGTACATGCAGCTGTTCCCCTGGCTTGCGGTCTCCTGCCTTGACTGTTCCCTGTATAACCTCGTCATCCTTAAAACTGTAATAGCGGTTGCGCTCTAATTTACCATACCACAAAAGATCTTTACTGTCATGAACTGAAGGCCGTTTAAAATTATCAGCGTATGCGTCCATTACCCTCACAGCATACTGTTTTAGTTTCTCTTCTGCTCCCTGCACCCCGAAACGTTCTTTTAAAAAGCCAATCTCTTTTTGGCTTGGACTGATATTGATAAGGAAAAACTTCGCATCATTCCTGCCCAGCTTAGCAATATTATTGTCTATTCTTATCCTGACTTCCTGTGGGATGATCTCCTTGCTGGCAGTATTGAACCACAATTCCCTTGCGTTAGCAGCGTCTTCACGTACGGCCCGATTCTCCTTTTCCAGATAATTTACCAATTGCTCAGAGCCTGCTTTATTGCTGCCGGTCTCAGAATCCGTAATGCTGATATACATAACTATAGGTTTGCGAGTGTCTTTTTTACACGAACCATGAGTTCTTCTTTCCTTGCCGCCGCTTTACCCCAGCCCATTTCTTCGCGCTGAGATATGTAATAATCCAGTAACTGGCTGAACTGTTCTTTAAGCATTTCTTTCTCTTTCTGCTTTGAAATGAGGTGCTTAATACCATTTATAAGCTGCTGGCTGTGGCTGGCAAGAATAACATTTTTCTCACTTTCGGCTAAAAGATGCCTGCCTATCCCTTCAAGAATTTCCATATGCCGGGAAAAAACAGCCTTCAAATTACCTGTATCGCTGAGCAGCGGCAGCAGAAAATCTTTCTCCTGCTGGCGTATAAAAGACACTATACGGCTGATGCCCGAAGACAGTTCGCGCTTTAGCATTTCATCACCAGGGTCTGCCGGATCTTTTTTGCTTCTATAAAAATAATCCACCATCTGGCAGAAGAGTTCTTTCTTGCTTCTCCTGAAGTTTTTAGAAAGCTTCTGCATCTTATCATCCGTTTCTTTTGGATATCGGATACTGTTGGTCTCTCTCTCTTTCATAACATCCTTTTTTTTAATCCCTATTATTCATTCTATATGGCGGTATACCATCGGGTATACCTAATCGCTTTACATAAATACCTCTGCAGGTCTGTGAATATACCCCGAGTATACTTAAAACCCCCGCAGCCCCAGCAAAGGGGCAAGCGAGTAAGGCTCTGCCCAACTCCCGCTTGCTTTTTTCAAAACACAATAGGAACTGGCTTAAACCCTTTACAAAGTAATGACATCGGAATAAAAAGAGCATAAGGTGATGTATTGCCAAAAGGCGACACTAAACGCCATATAAAACCTGCGCTTTAACAAAATACTCAGCGCTGCTGAGTCTGGCTAAAAATCAATTTGTAAATAGATTGATTCTAGTAAAACAAAAAACCAGCCTTTGAGATCATTTAATCCGTCTAGGAAAAGTGACTGGAGATGTACATATTTAAATCTGATGGTAGCAGCATATTTAGCCGCACAGCTGTAATTATACCTCTTTGAGTATCTATGGATGCCCGGCAATAACTGCTTAAAGAGCTGCCTGTTTTTTTGAGTAACTCTATACATACATCAGCTGATAGCTACCTGCCTGCCTGCACACCAACATAAATAAATAATTAAATACCATTAAAAATGAAAACAGAACACAAACCCGTATTTATTGCCTTTTCTTCCCAGAAGGGAGGTGTAGGTAAATCCACTTTTACCGCTCTTGCCGCTAGTACCCTTCATTATCGAATGGGTTACAACGTGGCGGTATTCGATGCCGACTTCCCACAATACAGCCTTATGAAAATGAAGGCACGCGACTTGGCTATGGTCATGGAAAATGACTTTTTAAAAAGGGCGGCATTCAGACAGTTTACAGCCATTAACAAAAAAGCGTATCCCGTCATCCAGCATAAAGCCGAAGGGGTGCTTCAGGCGGCAAATGATTTTATAGAAGCTCTCCCCGTCCCGGTTGATTTTATCTTTTTTGACCTTCCGGGAACTGTAAACACACCTGGGATTTTAAAAGCCCTTGCCGGTATGCACCATATCTTCACTCCCATTACCGCTGACCGTGTGGTTATGGAAAGTACGCTTATTTTTACCCAGCTCATGCGGGATGTCATTATGAAAAAAGGTGAAACGGCAATCAAATCCATTAACCTGTTTTGGAATCAGGTAGACGGGCGCGAACGCTCCCCGCTGTACGAAGTTTATACTTCACTTATTGATGAGCTTGGCCTCCCTTTGATGCAATCCCAGATCATGAACAGCACCCGTTTCCGCAAAGAAAGCGAAGCGGGTGCGAGAACTGTTTTCGCTCCACTTTAATGCCACCCGATGAGCGACTGATGAAAGCCTGCCGACTGGATCAATTTATGAGCGAATTTTTAAGAATTGTTCAATTGTAAGATTATGGAAAAATACAATAAGAAAAAGCCAATTCCTGAAATCAACGAGGAGCTGATGATGAGTCTGATGGTGGACGGTGTGAAAAAAGAAGGGCTGCGGCTTCCCAAAGAAGAACCTGAAGATCCTATTGAAGCTTTACCTGAAAAGCCTGCAGTGAAGGAACGTCACAAGGTTAAAAAAGTAAACGAAAAGGATTATGAAAGCGTGTTTTTCAAAAGACCCGCAACCAATGCGCGTAATGGAAAGACGGTATATATCCGGCCGGATTTTCATGAGAAACTCACGCGGATCGTACAGGTAATCGGCGAAGATAAAATAACTATTTACGCCTATCTGGACAATCTTCTTGACTATCATTTTCAGGAATTCAGAGAGCAGATTACCACAAGTTTCAACGATAAATACAAACCTATTTTATAATTATGGAAAATCTGATTGTTATCTGCCTGCTCGTTATTATTGTCCTGCTCCTGCGCGATAAAATCCCGACAGCTAAAAGTCAAAAGAAAAAATCAGCGCAGCAAAAAAAACGTCCCAAACTGCCCGATATTATGGGGAAGTCTAAACCTTTAAGAAGCCTTTTGATGCCAAAGCGTACTGCTGAGAGCCCCGATAAAAATGGGAAAGCGCAAAGAGCTAATTTTGATATTGAAATCAACGAAGATCCCCAGATGCAGCATCTGTCTGAAGAGCTGGATGATGTTTTCAAAAATGCAGCTGATTTGAAACAAGAGCAGCAGGAATGGAACAGTTATGGAATCTCCATCAGCGATGACGGTCTGGCCCAAGGGGTTACCTTAGAAGAACTAAGCGCTGTAGAGATGCTCCTTCAAAAAAACAAACTGGAGCCCTCTGAAAAGCAAACAGCGATAACTTTAGTTCATAAAATACAGGGGACCGAATTATTCAGCCTGCTGGAGAATTCCATTGACAGTGCCTCGCGCAAAATAACAGCGCTGCTGGACGAGAGCTTTTCTTCTGAAAAGCGAGCCGGCCTCATTAATTTGCAAAAGGATGATTTGAATGATTTTAATATTGGGGATTTTGTCTAAGGATAAAAATCCCCATTTTTTTATAAACACCCATCATGGAAAAGATATTCCCTACACTGAACATTGAAGGAACCGAATTTATCGTTGATTGCCTGAATGAGCAATTGATAGAAAAAGCAGATCCTATAAATCGGATGAATATTACAAACATGCTTTATACAGGCTCTGGTTATGATTTTCATTATGACATCAACACGAAGAATCTGGCTGCATTTGAATCATATACTCATTTAACCAATAACAGGCACATAAAAAACATCAGTATTCCCAATCTTACTGCTCTTGATCCTGAAGGGATGGCCAAAAGGTACAAGCAGACGGTAGAATATATAAAAGGGAAAACCGATTTTGAGCTGACTATAACCCCGGGAAGCCCACTGGACTTAAGATGGAATAAAAAAATACTGCCCATATTAAATATTGCCGGACATCCTTTTTTTGTTGATATAGCCGCCGGAAAACTGCGTCCAAAAGATGATTTTAAATCCAAAGGAATCTCACTTGAGCAGATCCTCGAGTACTATGACCGCTTTGCCCGAGCCTACATCATTCCCTACAATCCTAAAACACACGAATTCCAGGAAATTGACCATCTCAAAATTACAGAACTGCCCAAAGACATAATTGTAGTAAAGTTTGCGCATCTTCAGGAGCTGGACCGGGTTGGATGGAATGTAAAATATGGCTTTGGACCCGCCCACTGTATTAAAGAAGACCAATATAAGCTGCATTTTAAAGCCCAGACCCTGCCTTGGGAAGCGACCAATATCCCCAACAGCATAAAGCTTAATCTGGAGGAAAAAAGAATACAGGACCAGAATAAACCCTCAGATGAAATGGGACCCGATAATTCTTTACCAATTAAAAAGGGACGAAAATTATAGCATGCCCGCAAGCATATTCCATTAGAAACACAAACGCCCAAATCAAATGGTTTGGGCGCTTTTTTATGTCCGATTCTCTACTGGTACTGCCACTGCCAGACAAGTAATACCGCTGGTTTCCAATTCATTATACACTGCTGTTTTTCACAACACTTTTGCTGCTGAGACCCGCATCCTGCGGGATACAGACAACAATTTAAAGTGATTGATCATGAAAAAACAAAGAAAAAAAATCCTGCTGGCAGCACTAACAATGCTGGCAGGTTTGGGCGCCGCGGCGCAGGGAAACGGTACAGCGGGCATCACAGAAGCCACGCAGATGGTCACCTCCTATTTTGATCCCGCCACGCAGCTCATCTATGCCATTGGAGCTGTGGTAGGGCTGATCGGAGGGGTTAAGGTGTACAACAAATTCAGCAGCGGGGATCCCGATACCAGCAAAACCGCAGCAAGCTGGTTTGGCGCCTGCATCTTCCTTATCGTAGCTGCGACCATTCTTCGCTCCTTCTTCCTTTAATCTGCAACGTTATGAGCACTTACAGCATCAATAAGGGAATTGGAAGAACAGTGGAATTTAAGGGGCTAAAAGCGCAGTACCTGTTCATCTTCGCCGGCGGACTGCTTGGAATCCTTATTCTGGTCATGATACTCTATATGGCTGGCGCCGGTTCCTACATCTGTTTGTTTTTGGGTGCAGGCGGCGCTTCGCTTCTGGTGTGGCAGACCTTCGCGCTGAACAAAAAGTACGGCCAGCACGGACTGATGAAAATGGGCGCAAAGAAAAGGCATCCGCGCTACCTTATCTCCCGAAGGGCTGCAGGGAGCCCGCTAAAGTTGAATACTAAAGAAGACAGAGTATGAGAAATTCAGCAAAGACCGCCACACTAGAGAGCAGGTTTCCCCTGCTGGCAGTGGAGAACAACTGCATAGTATCCAAGAATGCAGATATAACAGCCTGTTATAAAGTACAGCTGCCCGAACTCTTTACAGTTGGCGCTTCTGAGTATGAAGCCATACATGCTGCCTGGCATAAAGCCATTAAGACCCTGCCCGATTTCACGGTGGTGCACAAACAGGACTGGTATATCAAAGAAAGCTACGAGCCAGAAATACAAAACAAGGACCAGAGTTTTTTAGCGAAGTCCTACGAGCGCCATTTCAACGAGCGCCCGTTTCTGAACCATTACTGCTATCTTTTTCTGACCAAGACTACCAAAGAGCGCATGGCGGCCCAAAGCAATTTCTCCTCGCTCTGCAAAGGCTCGCTGCTGCCAAAGGAAATCAGGGATAAAGAAACGATACACCGTTTTATGGAGGCAGTGGCGCAGTTCGAGCGCATCATGGGTGACAGCGGATTTATCAAGCTGGAACCTCTGAGCGAAGAGGATATTATCGGCTCAGAAGAAAAACAGGGAATACTGGATCAATACCTGACCCTTTCCAGGGAAGCCGGAGCGCCGCTTCAGGATATAGCACTGGGTAGCGAACAGGTGCGCGTAGGCAGCAAAAGATTATGCTTTCACACGCTGTCTGATACCGATGATCTGCCCGGTACGGTGTCATCAGATACCCGGTATGAAAAGCTTTCAACGGACCGCAGCGACTGCCGATTGTCCTTTGCCGCACCTGCAGGGCTCCTTCTAGGCTGCAACCATATTTACAATCAGTATTTGTTTTTGGACAACAGTGAGGAAAGCCTTCGCAGGTTTGAAAAATCTGCAAGAAATATGCACTCACTGGCCCGCTACAGCCGCGCCAACCAGATCAAGGCAGAATATCTGAAGTACCTTTTTAAGACTGTTCGTAAATTTTTTGGCGAAGCCATTGTGGTCACCCAGGAGGTCGATGACATCATCCAGTCCCCTATTGTCAAGGAAAGCATCATCAACAATTCGGACTGTAAAATCCTACTGGACCAGCGCAAGTACATGAACAAATTTGATGAGATCCAAAAAATGCTCGGTCTTACCGATAAAGAAAAGGCGCAGGTGCTTTCCATTAATATGAACAATGATCCCTCGCGCCTTTACAAGGAAGTCTGGATCGGACTGGGCGGCACGCACTCTGCGGTATATGCCACAGAAGTGAGCCTTGAGGAATATATGGTGCGCCCATAAGGGCATATAGCAAATGTGGTTTGGCAACCACTGGGCAAGTGTTTATAACGCCCATCAACAGCCGACTTATCCGAACGGGAAACCCGACGGGGAGTGTAGCATGTCGGAAAAGCCACAAGTCAACTAACTATTAAGTTGCGACTGAGTGGCAA
>NZ_JAVFVR010000023.1 GCF_030929595.1 Flavobacterium sp. LHD-85
TATTGCGGCGGGGCTCACCTCTTCCCATCCCGAACAGAGAAGTTAAGCCCGCCTGCGCAGATGGTACTGCATTATTGTGGGAGAGTATGTCGTCGCCTTTCTTTTGAAAACCCCGTTTCGTTAGAAACGGGGTTTTTTGTTTTTGGGAATTTTGAATATCCGGATGGCTTTTGCGATGCTATAGCCCTGATGCCTTCATATTGGCTGATGCGTTAGTGATGGGAGCGGCATCCTTTTGCGGGATATGCAGAACTTCTTTTTTTTCCTATCGCCCCGCCCGCAAAAGATACAGCGGACAGCACGGCCCGCCGTGGCGGGAAACGTCATAATTGTCATCATCTTAGTTTAATAAGTGTTAAATTATAGTCAATTGTTGGCGGTTAAATATTGATACTTTAGACTTTTTGGATTTGAATGAGTATTTTTGTGTTTCAATTATTTTATTTAAACATGAAGAAAAATATTTTATTGTTAGCACTTATTGCTGTAACAGGTTTAAGTGCGCAACAACGTCCAAAGTTAGTTGTGGGTATAGTTGTCGATCAAATGAAAATGGAATATTTATATCGTTTTTCAGATGATTTTTCTCCAAATGGCTTTAAAAGACTAATGAATGATGGATTTACTTTCCAGAATATGCATTACAATTATATGCCAACTTATACTGCTCCTGGACACGCTTCAATCTACACAGGTACAACTCCAGCAACTCACGGAATTGTAGGTAACGAATGGTTTAGCAGAACGCTTGGTAAAGAAATGTATTGTACTGATGACGCTGGTGTTAAAACAGTAGGTGACGGTACAGCAGAAGAAGGTGCTATGTCTCCAAAAAACCTTCAAAGTACTACAATTACTGACGAAGTTAGAATGGCTACCAATTTTACTGGAAAAGTTATTGGAATGAGTTTAAAGGATCGTGGTGCTATATTGCCAGCAGGACATTTTGCAAACTGGGCATTTTGGTACAGTAAAACGGGTTCTTTTATTTCTAGTACTTTTTATGGTGAGAAATTACCTGACTGGGTTACTGAATTCAATAATGAAAAAAACTACTTAAAATATATTAATAAAGGTTGGGATTTATACAAACCAGCTTCGGTTTACAATGAAAGTCTTCCAGATAACAATCCATACGAAGGAAAATTATATGGAAGTGCCGCACCTGTTTTTCCATATGATTTGAAATCAATGTATGAGAAAAATGATGCAGGAGTTATCAGGGCAACTCCTTTTGGGAATGACTTGTTAGCTGAATTTGCTAAAAAAGCTATTGAGAAAGAAGGATTAGGTAAAGATAATAGTACTGACTTCTTAACCGTTAGTTTTTCTTCTACAGACTATGTAGGTCACTTACTAGGTCCTAGATCTATGGAACTTCAAGATACTTACTTGAGGTTAGATGAAACAATTGCTGATTTTTTAGCTTATCTTGATAAAACAGTTGGTAAAGGAAATTATTTGCTTTTCTTAACGGCTGACCATGCTGGCGCTGAGAATGTAATTTACCTGAAAGACCGTAAGTATAATGTAGATAATTATCCTTCAAAAGAGGTTAAGAAAAGCCTACAAGATTTTTCAGTTAAAACCTTTGGTGTAGATTTAGTTCAAAATTATTCAAACTTTAATGTTTTCTTTAATAAGCAAATTATTAAGGATAAGAAATTGGATCTTGATAAAGTTAAAGATACTTTTAAGAAGTTTTTAATCACTCAGCCACAGGTTAAAAAAGTTTATACTGAGGAAGAAGTTTTAGCTAATGCCGGAAATGATTACGCTCTTAATTTTGTAGCAAAAGGCTATGATGTTACACAAAATGGCGATTTAGTCATTGTAGATAAACCTGGAATGATTGAATATACACCAACAGGAACATCACATGGTACAATTTATAGCTACGATACGCACGTTCCTGCTATTTTTTATGGCTGGCATATCAAAAAAGGAGAATCTTACGATAAGAAAGCTATTACAGAGATTGCTCCAACAATAGCGCAGAAAATTAAAGTTACGTTTCCGAATGGAACCGAAGCGAAGGTCATGACTGAAGTTCTAGATAGTAAGAAATAACAAAAAAGATAATATTTTGAAAACCTGTCTTCATGACAGGTTTTTTTTATGGCATAAAAAAAGGCTTTTCAATTAAGAAAAGCCTTTTGTAATAGTGATTTAGTAAGCACTTGTATAAGTATTAGCACTATGCGTTTGCTAATACTATTTCTTCGTTAAAAGGAAGATTCCAAGCTTCTGCAACTCCTTTGTAAAGGATTTTTCCATTAGCTACATTCAATCCTTTTTTCAATTCTTCATTTTCTGCGCAAGCTTTTTCCCATCCTTTGTTAGCTAATTGTACAGCATATGGTAAAGTTGCGTTTGTTAAAGCTAAAGTAGAAGTGTAAGGAACAGCTCCTGGCATATTAGCTACACAGTAGTGAACGATATCGTCAATAATGAATGTTGGATTTTCGTGAGTTGTAGGAGTACAAGTTTCAATACATCCTCCTTGGTCTACAGCTACGTCAACAACAACAGTTCCTGGGCGCATTAATTTAAGCATATCACGAGTAATCAAGTGAGGCGCTTTTGCTCCTGGAATTAAAACTGCACCAACAATTAAGTCAGCATCTTTAATTGCTCTTGTAATATTGTAGTGGTTAGACATTTCTGTATTTACGTTTGCTGGCATGATATCATCCAATTGACGTAAACGTGGTAAGCTTAAGTCCATGATAGTAACTTGAGCACCTAATCCAGCAGCCATTTTAGCAGCTTGAGTTCCTACGATTCCTCCACCTAAAACTAATACTTTTGCTGGTGGAACACCTGGAACACCACCTAAAAGGATTCCTCTTCCTTTTAATGGTTTTTCAAGATATTTTGCTCCTTGTTGAATTGCCATACGACCAGCAACTTCTGACATTGGAACTAATAACGGTAAGCTTCTGTCTGTTTTTTCAACAGTTTCGTAAGCTAAACAAACAGCTCCTTTTTCTAACATTGCATGCGTTAATTCTTCTGAAGAAGCAAAGTGGAAGTAAGTAAATAATAATTGATCTTTTTTGATCAATGGATATTCGGAAGCAATTGGCTCTTTTACTTTAATGATCATTTCTGCAATAGCATAAACTTCTTCAATAGTTGGTAAAACAACTGCACCAGCTTCTGCATATTCTGCGTCAGCGAAACCACTTCCTAAACCAGCAGTAGCTTGAACATAAACTGTATGTCCATGTTTTTTCATTTCCGAAACACCTGCAGGAGTTAAAGCAACTCTGTTTTCGTTATTTTTTATTTCTTTAGGAACACCTATTATCATTTTGTTATATTTTTTTGTTTTTATTGAATTTGCTTTACAAATCTACAGATAGAGAATAAATTATGGTTTAATGCTTAATAAATAAGAAAATATTATTTTATTTTTTATTTTTACAGAAAAATATTCTGTTTTGAGGCGAAATTTATTCTTCAAAAAGAAAAAATGACTAATTCGGACTAATTTTAATAAAACGTTTTCGTTATGGCTTTAGATGAAATTGACAAAAAAATCCTACGCCTTTTACAGGAAGATGCGCATTACACTTTAAAAGACATCGCAAACAAAATAAATTTGTCTTTGACACCTGTTCATGATCGTGTGAAACGCCTTGAAAAAGATGGTATTATCGAAAAATATGTGACACTTCTTGACAAGAAAAAACTTGGGAATAATTTGACTGTTTACTGTCAAGTTACGCTGACAAAACAGACTTATGATACTTCGGAAGGATTTAATCAGTCGATTTTGAATTTGCCTGAGGTTGTAGAATGTAATTACGTTTCTGGAAACTTCGATTATATGCTGAAAATTATTATTCCAGACATGGAAAGTTATCATCATTTTCATCAGAAAAAATTATCGGTTCTACCTGAAGTTTCTCTAATAAATACCGTTTTTGTGATTTCGGAGGTAAAGAGTACTACCGTTCTTCCTATTTAAACTAAAACAAAAAACCATCAAGAAAGCCCTGATGGTTTTAAGAAAAAAAGTTAGTTTGGTTGAATTAATAATATGTATAACGTCTTACTTTGGCAATATATTTTGCTAAACGAATAACTTGATGGCTGTAACCATATTCGTTATCGTACCAAATGTATAATACTATATTTTTTCCGTCTTTAGAAACGATTGTAGCATTGCTGTCATAAATAGATGGGGCCGAAGTTCCAACTATGTCAGACGAAACCAATTCGTTATTCAAAGAATATTTTATTTGCTCTACCAGTTCTCCTTCAAGAGCATATTTCTTCATAATTTTATTGATAGCTGTAATGGATGTTGCTTTTTTAACTTCTAAATTTAAAACAACAAGAGATCCATTAGGAACAGGAACACGAATTGCATTTGAAGTTAATTTGCCTTCTAATGTTGGCAAAGCTTTCGCTACAGCACTTCCTGCGCCAGTTTCGGTGATAACCATATTCAAAGCTGCGGCTCTACCGCGGCGGTATTTTCTATGCATATTATCAACCAGATTTTGGTCGTTGGTGTAGGCATGAATTGTTTCTAAATGTCCTTTTACAACACCAAGCGTTTCTTCAATTACTTTTAAAATTGGAGTAATTGCATTTGTTGTGCAAGATGCGGCAGAGAAAATATTTACTTCTTCAGGATTAAATTCATTGTGATTCACACCATGCACAATATTTGGAACACCTTTGCCAGGAGCGGTTAACAAAACTTTACTCACTCCATTTGATGTTAAATGTCTTTTTAATGCTTCTTCAGTTGTAAACGCTCCAGTGTTGTCAATTACTAAAGCATCATTTATTCCATAAGCAGTATAGTCAATTTCTTCTGGTGAATTTGCTGTAATGATATGAACGGTTGTTCCGTTTATAATTAAGGCGTTGTTTTTAGCATCGGCAATTACAGAGCCTTGAAAATCTCCGTGAATTGAGTCATATCGCAATAGAGAAGCTCGTTTCTCTAAACTTGTTGCATCATTTTTATCACGGGTTACAATTGCTCTCAGACGCAATTGATCTCCTTTTCCAGTTTTAGACATTAGCTCTCTCGCCAATAAACGTCCAATTCTTCCGAAGCCATACAAAACAATATCTTTTGGTTTGATTTCTTTTGAAGATTTTGCTTTTTTCAATTTTTCGATAACAAAATATCTTGCATCAGGATATTTTTCATCTTCTAAACGATATTCATAAGTTAGTTTTCCGAGATCTATTTTTGCTGGCGGAAGATCTAAAGATAAAACTACTTTTGCGATTTCAACCGAATCAAAAATACTTATCGGTTTGCCCACGAATTCACCGGCATATTGATGAAGATTTATAATATCACTAACGTTTTTATCCAATAACTGATTTTTGAATAAAACCATTTCGATAGACTTGTCATACCATAAATCGCTTATGATTTTAATTAATTCTACACCGGCTTTTCTTCGGTCGACTTGTAAGGATACCTCTTTTTGGTACAATGATTTGTTACTCATAATTGAAAAAATAAAATGCTCACTATTTTAAAATTTTGCGCAAAAGTATCTATTTCAATCGATTTCGTAAACTATTTTAGCATTTATTTTTGAAAATAAAAAAGCCACCTTAATTTTCTTAAGATGGCTTTTTTGAAGTTTTCAGTCGCAGTCACAGTTTTCAGTTTTTAGTAACTGAAAACTGTGACTGAAAACGGCGACTTAAATAATTATTCTGAAAATCTCTCCATTTCTGTTGATCATTTCAATTCTTACGCTTTGTCCTTCGTCTTTTTTACTTAAAAGTTTAGAAACTGTTTCAACGTTTGTTGCTTTTACATTATCAATGCTTAGGATAATATTTCCTAGTAGTTCGTTTTGATATTGCATTAAATTCTCGTTTGTGATGTTTTTAATTTTAACCCCGTAATCAATTCTGAATTTTTTCTTGTCTGCAGCATCAATGTTTTCTAATTCAATTCCTTTAAATTCGGCGCTGTAAAACTCATTTTTACTTAAAGTTACAGGAACGGTTTTCGTTTTTCCTTCTTTAATATAAGTTACTTTTACAACATCGTTCGGGCGTTTTGTATTGATGTAACCTGATAAATCTGCATAGGTTGCAATATTCTGATCATCCAATTTTACGATGATATCACCTTTCGTTAAACCAGCTTTTTCTGCACCAGAATTTTTAGAAACTCTATTAATATAGAATCCTTGTGTTTCTGTTACTCCTAATTCTTTAGAAGCCGTTGCATTCAATTCGCCTCCTTCAACACCAAGAATACCTCTTTGAACATTTCCATACTCCATAATATCCTCGATAATTTTGCGAGCAATATTAGAAGGAACGGCAAAAGAATATCCAACATAAGAACCTGTCATTGAAGAAATCATGGTATTAATTCCAATCAATTCGCCTCTCGCATTCACTAACGCTCCACCGCTATTACCTGGGTTTACGGCAGCGTCAGTTTGGATAAAAGATTGGATTCCGCTTTGATCCAAATTTCTAGCTTTCGCAGAAACTATTCCAGCAGTTACAGTAGAAGTTAAGTTGTAAGGATTTCCAACTGCCAATACCCATTCTCCAACTTTTACATTGTCAGAATTGGCAAAAGCAGTGTAAGGAAGTTTCTCATCGGCATTGATTTTTAAAAGAGCAATGTCCATTTTAGAATCGGTACCAATTAACTTCGCTTTGTATGATTTTTTATTGTTTAAAGTAATTTCGATTTCTGTAGCGTCTTTAATTACGTGATTATTAGTAACAATATATCCGTCTTCAGAAATAATTACGCCAGAACCAGTTCCTACTTGTTCTTGCTGTTGCTGTCCGCCGTACCCGTAGAAAAACTCAAGCATTGGATTGCTTACAGTTCTTCTCGAAACATTTTTTACGTGAACAACAGTGTGAACGGTTTTGTCTGCGGCTTCGGTAAAATCTAGTATTTCGGCACCTAAACCAACATTTTTTCCATAAGAGTTAGGGGCAAGAGTTACAACAGAATTTCCTTTTCCAAAAAAAGAATTGTTGCTTTCAAATAATAACTTGTAAGCACCAAGAGTTATAGCACCACTTAGCAATGACACTAAAAATAAGGCTGAAAATCTTTTCATGTTAGAATTTATAATTTAAGTTATTAGAAATTTATGTTTTTAATATTTAACGTAAAAATACTTCAAAAAATTATTTGTAAAAATGGTTTAACTCTCTTTAACAATGATTAACATTTCATTAATTAATAGTTCGTACTTTTGTATTTCTAACAACTAAAAAATGCAAATAGAATTTTATAAATATCAAGGTACAGGAAATGATTTTGTAATGATTGATAACCGTTCCAATTTCTTTCCAAAAGATGATGTAAAACTTATTGAACGTTTGTGCGACAGACGTTTCGGAATTGGAGCAGACGGATTAATTCTTTTAGAAAATGATTCTGAAACCGATTTCAGAATGGTGTATTATAACTCTGATGGAAATCAAAGTTCGATGTGCGGAAACGGCGGTCGTTGTCTTGTTGCTTTTGCTAATCAATTGGGTGTAATTGATGACAAAACGACTTTTATCGCAACAGATGGTTTGCATCATGCTTCGGTTAATGCCGATTCAATTGTTTCTTTGCAGATGATTGATGTTAATGAAATCCAGAAAAAAGATTCTTATACTTTCCTAAATACAGGTTCACCGCATCATGTACAAATTGTAGATGATTTGGAGCATTATAATGTAAAAGAAAACGGAGCTGCAATTCGTTATGGAGAATTGTACGGGGAAAAAGGAAGCAATGTCAATTTTGTAAAAAAAGTAGATAATGATACTTTTTCTTTAAGAACCTACGAAAGAGGTGTTGAAGACGAAACTCTTGCCTGTGGAACTGGCGCAACAGCAGTTGCAATTGCAATGAACGCAATTGGCGAAACAGATAAAACCTCGATAAACTTAAATGTTGAAGGCGGAAAACTTGTCGTTTCTTTTGATAAAGATAATGATGGCTATACCAATGTTTTCTTGACAGGTCCTGCGAAATTCGTTTTTAAAGGAACAATTGAGATTTAATGTTAAATCCCAAAAAATTAAAATCCAAATACCAATCGAGATCTAAAATCTGAAATATCGAGATGATAACATTAAAAGGAGATTCAATTTATTTGCGGGCACTCGAACCTCAAGATTTAGAGTTTATTTATTCTATAGAAAATGATGAGAATATCTGGGAAGTTAGCAATACGCAAACTCCTTATAGCCGTTTTTTGATTAAACAATATTTAGAGAATGCCCATCAGGATATTTATGAGGCAAAACAGCTTCGTTTGGCGATCTGTCAGGATGAAGATTTTCCTGCTATCGGATTGATTGATTTGTTTGAATTTGATCCTAGAAATAATAGGGCAGGGATTGGTATTGTCATTCAGAAAGAAGAAAATCAAGGGAAAAATATTGGTTCTGAGGCTTTAGAACTTTTAATAAAATATTCTTTTACTAATTTAAATCTCCATCAATTGTATGCAAATATTGGAGTACAAAATGTAGCGAGTATTGCACTTTTTACTAAATTTGGTTTCAAGAAAATCGGAATAAAAAAAGACTGGATTTTGTATCATAACCACTATCACGATGAAGCAATTTTTCAGCTAATTAATAAACAAATTTAAATTTTAAGCTTTGAGTCTAAAAAAAATAATCACAATAAGTGCCGTAGCCATTATTTCAGTTTTATTGATTTATGGTTTTATATTAATCAGTAAAATATTTAGTTCTAATACTAAATTTGAGGAAAAAGAAGTGTACGTTTATGTGCCCACAGATGCAAATTATGCTGATGTAAAAAAGATTTTGGCACCCTATATAAAGAATTTTGACAACTTTGAAATGGTTGCCGAAAAAAGAGATTATCCAGAAAATGTAAAATCGGGTCGTTTTCTTTTAAAGAAAGACATGAACAATATCGACTTAGTTCGTGCAATGCGTTCTAATATTCCAGTTAAATTGGTTTTTAATAACCAAGAACGTTTAGAGAATTTTGCAGGAAGAATCGGAAAAGAAATCGAAGCTGACAGTTTATCATTATTGAAAGCTATAAAAGATTCAACATTTTTAGCAGCAAACGGATTTAACGAAGAAAACGTTTTTGCAATGTTTATTCCAAATACTTATGAGATTTATTGGAATACATCGGCAGAGAAGTTCCGTGATAAAATGATTAAAGAATATCATAATTTTTGGACAGCTGATAGAATCGCCAAAGCAAAAGCACAAGGATTAACACCTGTACAGGCAACAATTTTAGCATCAATTGTTCATAAAGAATCGGTTAAAAAAGACGAAAGACCTCGTATTGCAGGAGTTTATTTAAACCGTTTGCGTTTAGAAATGCCATTGCAAGCAGATCCAACGGTTATTTATGCTTTAAAATTGAGAGATAACGATTTTGATCAAGTTATAAAAAGAGTTTTTTATAATGATTTAGTTATGAGATCTCCGTATAATACTTACATAAACAAAGGGCTTCCTCCTGGACCAATTGCAATGCCTGATATTACGGCTCTTGAAGCGGTTTTAAATCCAGAGAAGAACGATTATATTTATTTCTGTGCAAGTGTTGATCGTTTCGGATATCATGAGTTTGCAGCAACATTGGCAGAACATAATGTAAATGCAAAAAAATATTCTGATTGGATCGCAAGTCAGGGTGTAACAAGATAAATTTAAATCTGAAAAGATTAGAAACCGAAGTAAAATTTACTTCGGTTTTTTTTTTGTTTTTTTCGAATGTAAAAGTAGGATCGAAATCGAAAATTTATGAAATTATTATTATGACTATTTTTTATGATGAAGTAATAAAAAAATAAACATTTTTTAATGTTGAATTTTATAAAATTCTAAAAGTGACTTTCAAGATTTGTATAAAAATCCATGATTTTATTATAAGAAAAAACTTTCTTTTCAATGAAATTTGCTTAAAATTTATATAAAATGCGATTTTTTTTGACCCTAATTTTCAATTTTTGCGGGTGAAACGAGAGAGTGAAAATCTCGTGGAATCCATTATGATAACTGGGATGATAGCGATTTACGTTTTTACGTAAAAAACGCTAAACTATTGATTTTAAGCATATTTTTGAAATAGCTTATCTTTGCAGCGTAGAAATTTCAAGAGGGTGACAGCGTCTTGAAGAAAAACAATTTATGATAAAGAAATGGTATTTTTATGCGAGTTTAGTCGTTATTATTACATTTTTAAGTTTGGGATTTATTCCCTCTAACCATGAAACCAAACCTTGGTTTTTAATTGAAAAAACAGATGGATCAGAATACATTTTTCCATCAAAAGAAAAAGATGATTATCCTAAAATCGCAAATGTCCCATTTACAGGAAATCGTCTTATAGGATTTAAAGAAGCAGTCGCTTTTAAAGAATCACAAGGGCAATACAGATTAGTAAACACTCTTGGTTATATGGGTAAATATCAATTTGGTTCTAAAGCTTTGAGAGCAATTGGAATTAATGATAATAAAGCCTTTTTAAAAGACCCTGCTCTACAAGAAAAAGCTTTTATGGCTTTACTAGCCAAAAACAAATGGATTTTACGTTATGAAATCGAAAAGTATCAAGGTAAAATCATCAGTGGTATCGAAATTACCGAATCTGGAATTTTAGCTGCAGCACATTTAGGTGGTGCAGGTTCTGTAAAGAATTTTTTCAAAAACAAAGGAAGCAGACATTTTAGAGACGCTTTCGGAACTTCTTTGAAAAGCTACATGAGAGATTTTGCAGGTTACGATCTTTCTTTTATAGAAGCAGATAGTAACGCAACAGTAAACGACTAAATTAAAAGAGGTTGTTTCGCAACAGTGAAACAACCTCTTTTTTATCCTCTTTCATGAGTAATCTCAATCTACAACTTTTTTCTCATCATTGATAACTGAAAACCGAGACTGAGACTGTAAACTCTAATCTATTAGAGCTTCTAAGATTTTTATAGCCGCTTCGCTTATTTTTGTTCCAGGGCCAAAAACGGCTGATGCACCCGCATCAAACAAGAATTGATAGTCCTGAGACGGAATAACACCACCTACAATTACCATTATATCTTCTCGTCCGTGTTTTTTAAGTTCTTCGATTACTTGCGGAACCAAAGTTTTATGTCCAGCAGCAAGTGATGAAACTCCCAAGATATGAACATCATTTTCCACAGCTTGTTTTGCAGCTTCTGCAGGAGTTTGAAATAACGGACCTATATCAACATCAAAACCAACATCGGCATAACCTGTAGCGACTACTTTTGCGCCTCTGTCGTGACCGTCTTGTCCCATTTTTGCAATCATAATTCTAGGACGTCTTCCTTCTTGTTTGGCAAAAACATCTGCTAGTTGTTTTGCTCGCTCAAAATTTTCGTCATTTTTTATTGCTGCACTATACACTCCGCTAAAAGATTTGATTTGTGCTTTAAAACGGCCAAAAACAGTTTCCAATGCATTACTGATTTCGCCTAATGTTGCTCTGTTTCTAGCGGCTTCAACTGCATTTTCTAATAAGTTTCCTTGTCCTGTCTGCGCACAATGGATTAATTTTTCTAGTGACTTATTTACTTTTTCAGAATCTCTGGTTCGTTTTATTTCTTCAAGGCGTTCGACTTGCTGTTTACGAACCAATTGATTGTCTACATCTAGAATATCCAACGGATCTTCTTTTTCTAAACGATATTTATTTACGCCAACAATAATATCTTGCCCGCTGTCTATTCTTGCTTGTTTTCTTGCGGCAGCCTCTTCAATTCGAAGTTTCGGAATTCCAGCTTCAATTGCTTTGGTCATTCCGCCAAGTTCTTCTACTTCTTCAATTAATTTCCAAGTTTTCTCAACAATGTCATTGGTCAAACTTTCAATATAATAACTTCCAGCCCAAGGATCTACCGTTTTAGTAATTTTGGTTTCCTCTTGAAGAAATATTTGAGTATTTCTAGCAATTCTTGCAGAGAAATCTGTTGGAAGCGCGATTGCTTCGTCTAGAGCATTGGTGTGCAAAGATTGTGTTCCGCCAAAAACCGCTGCAGAAGCTTCTATACAAGTTCTCGCTACATTATTAAAAGGGTCTTGTTCTGTCAAACTCCATCCGCTAGTTTGGCAATGTGTTCTTAAAGCCAGAGATTTATCACTTTTTGGATTAAACTGTTGTAATAGTTTTGCCCAAATCATACGGCCAGCTCTCATTTTAGCAATTTCCATAAAATGATTCATCCCGATTGCCCAAAAGAAAGATAATCTTGGAGCAAACTCATCAATGGTCATTCCTGTAGATAATCCAGTTCTAATGTATTCTAAACCGTCGGCCAAAGTATAAGCTAATTCAATATCGGCCGTTGCTCCAGCTTCCTGCATGTGATAACCAGAAATAGAGATAGAATTGAATTTTGGCATTTTCTTGCTAGTAAACTCAAAAATATCGGCAATGATTTTCATTGAAGGAGTTGGAGGATAGATATAAGTATTTCGCACCATAAACTCCTTTAAAATATCGTTTTGGATTGTTCCTGCTAATTTTTCTGGACTAACGCCTTGTTCTTCTGCAGCAACAATGTAAAAAGCCATAATAGGTAAAACGGCTCCATTCATGGTCATAGAGACAGACATTTCGTCTAACGGAATCTGATCGAAGAGTACTTTCATATCTTCAACAGAATCAATTGCAACTCCTGCTTTTCCAACATCACCAACAACTCTTTCGTGGTCTGAATCGTAACCGCGATGCGTTGGTAAATCAAAAGCGATTGAAAGTCCCTTTTGGCCCGCAGCTAAATTTTTTCTGTAAAAAGCATTGCTTTCTTCTGCAGTAGAAAATCCTGCATACTGGCGAATCGTCCACGGACGGCGTACATACATCGTTGCATACGGTCCACGTAAATTTGGTGCAAAGCCGGCTCCGAAATCAAGAAATTCTAAATCTTCGATATCTTTCTCCGAATAGTTTTTTTTGATTTCAATTCCTTCGGCAGTAGTAAAGTTGTCAGAACTAGAATTAATTTCTGGTTCCTGATTTTTAACTTCTAGCTTTATATTTTTAAGGTCTTTTCTCAATTTAAATATGGTTATTTAAGTGCGATTAAATCTCTTTTGATTTCTTCTAAAAAGTCATCGATGTTAGAGACATCATTTGGATTTTTTAAATAATCTTTTGTTCTTTTTCTAACTTGATCAATTTGCCACTCAGGAATTTTGTATTGAAATTCAGTTATTGAATCGTTTTCAACTGATATTATTTCATTAGGTCTTTTCATAATACTTTAGTTTAAATTCAAAAACTTATCTCTTAATTTTATTCAAGCTCCAATCGTTCCTGCTCCATTTTCTCAGCCAATCTTTTTTCAATAATTGGCGTAATTAATGTTTTTCTTGGTTTGATTTTTACAAAAGGAAACAATTCTAAATCCTGTTTCATTCGGTCTTCTTTGTTTGGATATTTGTTCGTTCCTAAAAGAATTTCTTTTTTAGAATCGAATAATTCCTGTTCTTTATTGGCGCTTTCTTGAATTTTCTTTTTGATTGTACCATCGTTTAAAAGTTTCAAGAAACCACCGCTAGCTTCAATTTCTTTAAATAAATTCAAACTTTTTTCTGCCAATTGCATCGTTAAACTTTCAATATAATAACTTCCATCAGCAGGGTTGTTCACTTTGTCAAAATAGCTTTCGTGTTTTAAAATCAAAAGCTGATTTCTTGAAATACGATCGCCAAATTCATTGTCTTTATGATATAGTGCGTCGTAAGGCAAATTAGCAATTGCATCTGCGCCACCCAAAATAGCCGACATACATTCGGTTGTCGTGCGAAGCATATTCACGTTGTAATCGTAAATGGTTTTATTTCGCTTTGTTGGCGTTGCCAATATATGACATTCGATTTTGGAATCGTACTCTTTGACAATCAAATCAAAAAGCATTCGAAGCGCACGAAGTTTAGCTATTTCGAAAAAATAATTAGTTCCAACAGAAACTTGAAAAACGATAGATTTTGCTGTACCAGAGAAACGATTTAAATATTCATTCGCATGTGCTAAACTGTAGGCAATCTGTTGCGTAATATTGGCGCCTGAATTTTGATACAAACCCAAATCTACACTCAACAGATTTAAATTGGTTGTATTCTTAAAAAGTATATCTAAGGTTTCAAAATTATTTTTCTCCGAAGTTGTAAACCAATTTCCTTCTCTTGCCAATTGTCCAATCGGATCAAAGTTGCAATAGAAATTGGCTTTTTTCTGGATTGAAAGAGTATCTAATTTTTTAACGAAATCGATTGAGATAAAATTGAAATTAAAGTAAACGGTTTTGTTTTCTAAAGGAAGATTTTCCAATAGTTTTTGAACATCAATTTTATCATTTTCTATTGTAAAACGAAGGCTTTCTGCACCTCTTTCTAAAGTGTTTAAAGCGCGTTCGATTGATTTCTCTACATCGAAAACAAAGATATTTTGGCAGATTTTAAAATCTGAGGCTTGAGTATTTACATTTGCTGCTTTTGTAAACTCATCACTGTGATAAAAAGGTTTTACCTGAATATCTTCTGGCGAATTCCAAATAACAGTTTGATTGTAATCGGCTCCATCTAATTCAAACTGAATTTTTTGTTTCCATTGTTTGGATGAAATCGGATTAAAATCGTCGAATAGGTTAGTGGCCATTGTAGTTTTTTTGATTATTCTTTTTCTTGAATCGTGTCTCCTTCAAATTGTATGATGTAAATATCCTCGCTGTCTTTTTTCATAAAATATTTTTCGCGGGCGTATTTCTCAATTTGCTCTGGATTTTTGAGAAGCTTAATCTGCTCCTGATCTTTTTTGATCTCGTCCTGATAATATTTTTTATTATCCTCAAGTTCATGTATTTGCTCATCTAAAAAGCGATGATCAAAATACGAGTAATTGTCTAAAAACAGCATCCAAACTATAAAAAACAGCAAAACCCAAACGTATTTGTTTCCTAGGTATTTAAACCATTTTTTGTCTTTGTATGGATTTTTAAATTTCATTTTTAAACGAATATTTCTTTTGAATTTGAGTGTTGTCTTTAGCCCCGATAGTAGTGAAAATCCTTTTGTGCCGGGGTTCGGCACAAAAGATTACTTCACTTAATTTTTATTTTCATTGGAGTTCAGTGAACTCCGTTTGTAACGAATAGCGGGAATCAGCTCCTAATTATTATGGTTTAAATTTACGATAAAAATTATGAAATTCTCTGATTAATTACAGCGCGAACTACATCTATTGCTACCGTATTGTATTTGTCATTCGGGATAATAATGTCTGCAAAAGCTTTAGAAGGTTCTATAAATTGCTCATGCATAGGTTTTAAAGTTGTTTGGTAACGGTTTAAAACTTCATCAATATCGCGGCCTCGTTCTGAAATATCTCTTTTTAAACGACGAATTAATCTTTCGTCAGAATCTGCATGAACAAAGATTTTAATGTCAAACATATCGCGTAATTCAGGATTTGTAAGAATTAAGATTCCTTCAACAATCATTACTTTTCTAGGATGTGTCGATACAGTATCGTCTGTTCTGTTATGTTGAATAAAAGAATAAACTGGCTGATCAATTGTTTCACCAGCTTTAAGAGCTTTTAAATGTTTTACCAACAACTCAAAATCAATCGCTCTAGGGTGATCGAAATTGATTAAAGCTCTTTCATCAAACGATAAATTATCGGTTTGTTTGTAGTATGAATCCTGAGAAATTACGCCAACTTCTGTGTCTGGTAATTCATTCATAATTTGGTGTACTACTGTAGTTTTTCCACTTCCTGTTCCTCCTGCAAGTCCGATAATGAGCATAAAATTTTTGTTTGATATTTGTTTAGCAAAAATAATAATTTAACTGAATTGCTAAACATTTAAAATAATTTAACCATATAAGTAATGTAAGTAAATTTAAGCTAGAAAATATTTAAGCAAAATGTTACTTAACTGAAATTACTACCGTTATATTGATAAAAGACCGAATTATTTGTTTTAAATCATTTAAGCAACATAAGTAAATATAAATAGTTCTTTTTTTTTGACTTAAAGAACTTTAAAAATTCCCGCTAAACTTATAATCTCTTATATGAACTTATATGGTGAAAAATAAAAAAATCCCGAAAGTAAACCTTCGGGATTTCGTGCAATCAGTATAGTTTAAAAAAATATTCTGAATTTAGTAAGCACTTGTAATTATTTATTCTTTTTTGCTTTAATCATCATTTCAAGCTGATCCCATAGTTCTTCTGGAATTGCTTCTAATAAATTAAATTGTCCAGCGCCTTTTAACCATTCTCCTCCGTCAATTGTGATTACATCTCCATTAATGTATGAAGAGAAATCAGAAACCAGATAAGCTGCTAGATTGGCTAACTCTTGGTGATCTCCAACTCTTTTTAATGGGACTTTTTTAGCCATATCAAATTTCTCTGAAAGATCACCTGGCAATAATCTGTCCCAAGCTCCTTTTGTAGGGAATGGTCCCGGAGCAATTGCATTTGAGCGAATTCCGTATTTTGCCCATTCTACAGCAAGGCTTCTTGTCATTGCCAAAACTCCCGCTTTTGCCGTAGCACTAGGAACCACATAAGCAGATCCTGTCCAAGCGTAAGTAGTAACTATATTTAAGATCGTAGCAGAAGTTTGTTTCGTGTCGATCCAGTGTTTTCCAAAAGCAAGCGTACAGTTTTTAGAACCTTTAAGTACAATATCTATAACAGTATCAAATGCATTTGCCGATAATCTTTCTGTAGGAGATATAAAATTTCCTGCCGCATTATTTAAAAGAACATCTACTTTTCCGAAAGCTTTTAAAGTCTCTTGAAGCATGTTTTCTACTTCTTCGTAATGGCGAACGTCACATTGAAGAGGAAGACATTTGCCTCCAGTTTGGCTTTCCAGTTCGGCAGCTGTAGTTTTTAACTTTTCTAAATCTCTAGAAGTTATGGCTACTTGAGCTCCTAATTCGAGAAAATATTTGGTCATAGCTTTGCCTAAACCGCTTCCGCCGCCTGTAACGACAATGACTTTGCCTTGTAAAGCATCATCACGTAACATTTTGTCTGTGTAGCTCATATTTTTTCTTTTTTTTACAATATTAGTTAAATAAAATAGGATGCACGCATAATAATGTTATGAAATTTCAATAAATTTTATATTTCACATAATTTTTTTGCTGCGGACTCAAGTGTGAAATTGTCTTTGGCGAAACAAAAACGAATTAATTTCTGGTCTTTATGATCTGAGTAGAAGGTTGAAATTGGAATTGCAGCCACGCCATGATCTATAATCAGATTTTTGCAGAAAGTAACATCATCTTCATCTGAAATATTAGCGTAAGAAGCAACTTGAAAATAAGTTCCTTCGCAAGGTTTTAATTCGAAACGGCTGTTTTGAAGCAGTTTCTGAAAGTAATCTCTTTTTTCTTGATAGAATTTTCCAAGAAGATTAACGTCAACAACATCAAGATATTCGCTGATGGCAAACTGAGAAATGCTGTTTACACTGAAGACCAAAAACTGATGCACTTTTTTGATTTCTTTCATTAAATATTCTGGTGCAATGGTATAACCAATTTTCCATCCTGTAATGTGAAAAGATTTTCCAAAAGAAGAAACCATCACACAGCGGTCTAAAAGAAAATCTTTTGTATGTGCCGAAATATGTTTTTCTTCGAAAGTAATGTATTCGTAAACTTCATCGGATAAAATAATAATATCTGGATATTTTTCGAGAAGATTTTTTAACTGTACAAAATCATTTTCGGTTAAAATTTTTCCCGTCGGATTATGAGGATTATTGATAATCATCATTCTGGTTTTAGCAGAACATGCTTTTTCAATTCGTTCCCAGTTTGGTGTATAATCGTCATTCAATGCTACTCGAACAGGTTTTGCTTTGCATAATAAAACTGGAGATTCATAAGAATCGTAACTCGGATCCAGAATAATTACTTCGTCATTTTCTTTTACTAAAGCTAAAATTGTGGTAAAAATTCCCTGAGTTGCTCCAGCGGTAACCAAAAGTTCTGTATCTGGATTTATTATTCTGTTATAAGAATCCTGTGTTAGTTTTGCAATTTTGTTCATCAACGGAGGATAACCTGCCATTGGTGTATATTGGTGAACGTTTTCTTTTGCTAATCGGGAAACAATATCAGTTAATCTTTCATCAACCGGAAAATTTGGAAATCCCTGAGAAAGATTGATAGCATTATATTCGGCTGCCATTTTTGACATTACCGTGAATATGCTTGTGGTTACGTTTGGAAGTTTGCTCATAATTAGATAAGTAAGAAAAGCTGTAATTGTATTTTATAATTGTACTGGAAATACAAGCGAATATAAAGTTCTAACTTCTTTGTTGTTCAGTTTTCCGGGTTTCCATCTAGGAGACAATTTTAAAACTCTTATTAGTTCTTCTCCTGTCCCATGTCCAATATCACGTAAAACATTTATATTACTTAATGAACCATCTCTCTCAATAATAAAAGTAGCAAATAACTTGCCTTGAATGGTTGGTCTTTTATTTGACTTTTTATAGTTGTCATCTAAAAAATGATTAAACTTAACTCTGCCACCTGGGAATTCGGGTTTAATTTCTATATCTATAGGAATATAAATTGCATTTTCATCTTGAAGAATTACCTTTCCGTTTTTATCTTTTTGAAGATCAGTAATTCTTGTGATTTTTTGAGAAAATATGGTTTGAGTTAAACTAATTAAAATCAAAATTAAAACCTTTTTCATAGGTAATGGATTTTTAATATTAATTACATTTTATGAATAATAAAAATTGCAGGACGTTTGTCTAAATCAACTTTTAACTTTTTCCAATCAGAAATTTTCATTGTTTTTATGAATTCTGTTGGAAGCGTAATATCTGCAGCAATACAAAGATGAGTTGCAGGACTTAAAATCTGTAGAAGATCTTCAATCAGTTTATTATTTCTGTATGGAGTTTCAATGAATAATTGCGATTGATTTTTGTCATAAGATAATCTCTCAAAATGTCTCAAAGCAGATTTTTTCTCGTCTTTATCAATTGGCAAGTATCCGTTGAAAGTAAAGCTCTGACCATTCATTCCAGAAGCCATCATCGCCAGTAGGATTGAAGAAGGGCCAACTAAAGGCACAACTTGAATTCCTTTTTCGTGAGCCAATTTTACAATTGCTGCGCCTGGATCCGCAACTCCTGGACAGCCAGCTTCGCTCATTAATCCCATGTTTTTTCCTTCTAATAAAGGTTTAATGAAATCATTATGCTCGCTGGTTTCTGTTCTTTTGTTTAAAGTAAAAAGAACCAATTCAGATTGTTTTTTTTCTGGATAGACCGCTTTTATAGATTTTCTCGCAGTTTTATCATTTTCAACAATATAATGGTCGATAACTTCTATCGTTCTTCTAACAGTTTGAGGTAAAACATCCATCGGATCGCTTTCGCCCATTGTGGTTGGAATAAGATATAATTTTCCGAAAGATTTCATGTGCTTTTGTTTAAAATTAAAAAATTCAATTATCTCTTTTTTAGAAACAATTGAATCGAATTAGGAGTGTTTTTTAAGTAATTGATCTGCAATAAGATCTGTTACTTCGTCCAGCATTTGGTAAACGTTATCAAAACCGTTTGCTGAGCCATAATATGGGTCTGGAACGTCTACATTTTCGTTTGGAAATAAATCGTTTAAAATCAAACGGACTTTATTTTTATGTTCAGGAGTTTTAGCTAAATGAAGTACATCGCGAAAATTAGAATTATCCATAACATAGATATAATCAAATTCATCAAAATCAGAGACTTTTATCTGTCGCCCTTTTTGCGCGCCAATGTTGATTCCGTTTTTTCTTGCAACCTCAATAGAACGTTTATCTGGGCAATGGCCAACATGCCAAGAACCTGTGCCAGCAGAATCAACAAAGAATTTATCTTCGGGTAGTTTAGAAGCTAGGATTCCTTCGGCCAAAGGAGATCTGCAAATATTCCCTAAACATACCATTAAGATTTTTACAGGCATGATGCGTCTTAAAGCGTTAGTTTTTTATTAATGTCTTCAACAAATTTTTTAAATTGTTTGTCTGTAGAAACTAAGTTGTCGACGGTTTTACAAGCATGAAGAACAGTTGCGTGATCGCGATCTCCAATTTGTGAACCAATATTTGCCAAAGAAGCTTTTGTGAATTTTTTAGCAAAGAACATCGCTAGTTGTCTTGCTTGCACAACGTGCCTCTTTCTTGTTTTAGATTGAAGTGTCTCAATATCCAATTGGAAATAGTCTGAAACAATTTTTTGGATATAATCGATAGAGATTTCTCTCTTTACGTTTTTAACAAATTTCTCTACAACGCTTTTAGCCAATTCGATCGTAACTTCTTTTTTGTTGAAAGAAGATTGAGCAATTAACGAAATAATAGCGCCTTCAAGTTCTCTAACATTAGATTTGATGTTTCGAGCAACATATTCTAAAATATCTTCTGGCATTTCTACACCATCACGGTATAAAATGTTTTTTAAGATTGAGATACGAGTTTCGTAATCAGGCTGGTGTAACTCAGCAGATAATCCCCATTTGAAACGAGACAATAATCTTTGCTCGATATCCTGCATATCAACAGGAGCTTTATCAGAAGTTAAGATTACTTGTTTTCCGTTTTGGTGCAAATAGTTGAAAATATGGAAGAATACGTCTTGCGTTCCTGATTTTCCAGATAAGAATTGAACGTCATCAATAATCAAAACATCGATTAATTGATAAAAGTGAATAAAATCATTACGATTATTCTTTTTAACAGAATCAATGTATTGCTGTGTAAAAATCTCAGCAGAAATATATAAAACGGTCTTTTCTGGATATTTGTCTTTTACTTCTACACCTATAGCATGCGCTAAGTGCGTTTTTCCTAAACCAACTCCTCCAAAAATCAACAACGGATTAAATGAAGTTCCCCCTGGTTTGTTAGCAACTGCCATACCAGCAGAACGAGCCAATCTATTTGAATCTCCTTCTAAGAAATTATCAAAACTGTAGTTTGGGTTTAACTGAGACTCAATTTTTAAATTTCTAATTCCAGGAATTACAAACGGATTTTTTAGTTCAGGATTTAAGTTTTTAAACGGAGCGTCAACCTCTTGCGGTTTCATTGGCACTCTGTTGGCACTTGGCAGCTGCTCGGTAAACGGCTGTTTATTGCCATAAGTGTTCTCCATTTTAATTTTATAGAGTAACTTTGCGTTTTTTCCCAGTTCTTTGGTAAGCGCAACTTTCAATAATTTTACGTAATGCTCTTCGAGCCATTCGTAGAAAAATTTACTCGGAACCTGAATGTATAATGCGTTATCGGTTAGCTCAACTGATTTGATTGGTTCGAACCAAGTTTTATATGCTTGGTCTTGAATATTATCCTTTATAAAGGACAAACAGTTTTCCCATACCGATTGAGCAGTTTTAGTCATAGATTCAGATAAATTTTTATTATTGTTATAAAGATTCTCCTAATAAAAGTGGAGCAATTTTATTCCGTATTTCGGGATAACAAATATGTGAACAAATTTCTGTAAAAAAAAATATTTCGGCATCTAATTTTATAAAAAAAAGTTGTAATGAGGCTTTTTAAATTCGAATTTTTTTAATATTTTATAAATGAAAAATCACCAGACTCAAGTGCGAGTTCGTTACTCAGAAACTGACCAAATGGGAGTTGTTTATCACGGAAATTATGTGCCTTATTTTGAGATTGGACGCGTGGAATGGCTTAGAAATAAAGGGGTTTCGTATAAAAGCATGGAAGAAAGCGGAATTGGTCTTCCAATTGTCAACATGAATATCAGCTACAAAAAATCGGCACGATACGATGAACTTTTGACAATTCATACCACATTCAAAAGTCACTCATCTGTTAAGATCGAATTTGACTGCGCAATTTACAATGAGACAAATGAGTTATTAACAACTGCGACGTTTATTTTAGTATTTGTTGCGTTAAAAACGGGTCGTCCAACAGCTCCTCCAGAATACATTTTAGAGATATTCAAAGCACTTGATGAAAAGTGTTAAAACAACCTGCTTTTTGATGTTAAATTATATAATTTTAATATCAATTTCAAACATTAAATCAAAAATGCTGAATACCGTTTCGGCATTTTTTTTTCGCGTTTTTGTCACAATTTTGCCAATTGGCAATCCAGAAACTTCATCCATTTCCATTTCTTGAGACACGATTTCTAACTTTTTTTCTTTGATCACACGCATTACTTTGTTCATGTTTTTGTAATCAAAAGAAATTAAAAATTCGACATCAATTGTTTTTTCAACAATCTCACAAACTTCTAAAGTTTGTTGAGCAGTGGTTCTGTAAGCTGCAATTAAACCGCCAACGCCTAATTTTACCCCTCCAAAAATACGAACCACTACAACTAGAACGTTCGTTACGCCAAAAGATTGTATCTGTCCGTAGATTGGTGCGCCGGCCGTATTGCTAGGTTCGCCATCATCATTGGCGCGGTACGAAATTTTATTTCCCACGCCCAATTGGTAAGCATAACAATAATGCACCGCATGAGGATGCTGTTTTTTGAGTTCCTCGATAATGGGTTTTACTTCATCTTCATGATCTATCGGAAAAGCATAGCCAAAGAATTTACTGCCTTTTTCTTTAAACAGTATTTCTTCAGATGCAGATGCAATAGTTTGATAAGTATCGTTAATTTCCAAAAGTTAAGCTTTAATTTTTTTTTTTAGCCACAGATTAAAAGGATTAAAAGGATTTTTCTTTTGCTTGCATAAAAAATCTGTGAAAATCCTTTTAATCTGTGGCAAAATATTTTCGACGAGAATTATTTTTTTATAATAATCCTTTGCTAAATAAATCTACCACATCTTCTTTTCCAACTTGAAGATTCCAAACTTTAATTCCTAAAGTTGCGGCACTGTCTGTGTTTTCTGTTTTATCATCCACAAACAAAGTATTTTCTGCAACGAGATTATTCTGGTCCAATACAAATTGATAAATTTTCGGATCTGGTTTTCTCATTCCGATATCAAATGAAAAATAAACTTTTTCAAAACAATCATAAAAATCTTTGTAAAAAGAAATACCACTTTTTTCTTCAAATGTATTAATGTGAATAGAATCGGTATTGCTCAATAAAAACAAGCGGTATTTTTTTGATAATTCCTGAAGAAACTCCAAACGATAAAAAGGAAAGTCTGCCAAAACAGCATTCCAGGCTCTCAAAATATCTTCTTTAGAAGCATTTGGAAGTTGTTTTTGGAAGCCTCCGATAAAATCTTCCGGAGAAATAGACCCCGTTTCAAAAGAAAGATTTAATTGATTCAATTCATTATTCCACTCTTTCATTCCAAGTTTTTGCAAACCAGAAATCGTGGCAGGTTTATCTAAATTGATGAAAATATCTCCAAAGTCAAAAATTATCGCATTAATCATAATTTCTAATCTGTATTAATTCGTCGCTTAAAATGTTGGTTTTAATAGTGTTTTTTCTTGAAATTTCTGGCACTTTCGTGCCTTTTTCAAAACTTGTTTTTCCAATAAAAATTCGTGCTTCGTCCCAAAGATTTTCATCGATAAAAGATTGAAGCGTTTGTCTTCCACCTTCAATAATTGCCGATTGAATTTGATTTTGATATAAAACATCCAATATCTGAGAAATAATATTTTTGCTAAAATCAATTACTTCAAATTGAGTGTTTTCTTTTGATGGTTTTGAATCTTTAGAAAAAATAAAGGTTTTCACAGAATCATCAAAAACAAAACTGTTTTCATCAATTCTATTATTTTGATCGATAACAACTCGAACAGGATTGTTACCATTCCAATCTCGGGCATTTAATTTTGGATTATCATCAACAACAGTCTGTGTTCCGACCAAAATAGCTTGCTCTTCAGTTCTCCATTTATGGACTAATTGTCTCGAATATTGATTGGTAATCCAAATTGGCTTGCGTTCTTGATCAATTTCTTTTTCAGGAGCTAAAAATCCATCTTGGCTTTCGGCCCATTTTAAAATTATATAAGGTCTTTTTTTCTGATGAAAAGTAAAAAAGCGTTTGTTTAACTCATTGCATTCGTCTTCTAAAACTCCAACTGTAACATTTGCTCCAGCTTCGATTAACTTCAAAATTCCTTTTCCAGCTACTTTTTCGTTAGGATCAACCGTGCCGACGACTACATTCGGAATTTCATTTGCAATTATCAAATCACAGCAAGGTGGAGTTTTGCCAAAATGGCTGCAAGGCTCTAGGCTTACATAAATTGTAGCCTTTTTCAACAGCGATTTATCTTTTACAGAATTTACCGCATTTACCTCTGCGTGCGGTTCGCCTGCCTTCTTATGCCAGCCTTCACCGATAATTTGGCCTTCGTAAACAATTACACTGCCAACCATCGGATTTGGATATGTTGTTCCAAGTCCATTTTGTGCTAGTTCGATGCAGCGTTTTATATATTTTTCATGTATATTCACAGTGCAAAAGTAATTAATTTTAAGATTATCATTAACTGAAAAAGGTTAAGTTGTGAAACAATCGAGATAGTGATAAGAGTATTCAAAACTATCTTTACTTTTGTAGTTATAATGAACTAGAATAGAAAAAATGGTAAATTGGCTTATACGAGCAATTGAAAAAGAAGATAATCAGGAAGTTGCAAGTTTGATACGTTCTGTTTTTGATGAAATGGAAATTCCAAAAGTCGGAACTGCATACGAAGATCCTTATTTAGATTTGATGTTTGAGGAATATAGTAAAGCAAATTCGGCTTATTTTGTGGTTGAAAGTGAAGGTGAAATTGTAGGCTGTGCAGGAATTGAGCCTTTGGAAAATGGAGACCCGGAAATTTGTGAATTGCAGAAAATGTATTTCCTTCCGAAAACTAGAGGTTTAGGAATTGGAATGCAAATGATGGAAAAGTGTTTAGAGCAAGCTAGAGCTTTTGGTTTCAAAAAATGTTACATCGAAACCATGCCATTTATGCATGCGGCACAAAAACTATATAAAAAATCTGGTTTTGAATATTTAGATGCTCCGTTGGGATGTACCGGACACAATTCTTGCCCTGTTTGGATGCTGAAGGTTTTATGATTTTGGATGTAACAAATTTAAGCCAGTAAGACTTATTTAAAGTTAAAATATCAGTTTTTGACTGATGAAAATGCTCAAAAATTAAAAATGAAAATTAAACAATATCGTACTCAGTTTATTAAAGAATTATCTCCTTTTTACGATGCGTACGAAGCGGAGAGCTTTTTTTATTTGATTCTTGAAGATAAACATCAGCTTCGTCAGATTGATTTAGCCTTAAATCATGAATTGGTTTTTGATGAGAGTGACTTTATAATATGGGACGAATTGCTGAAACATCTTAAAAAAGAAGTTCCGATTCAGTATTTACTTGGAAAAACAAACTTTTACGGTTTGGATTTTGAAGTAAATGAAGATGTTTTAATTCCGAGACCAGAAACTGAGGAGTTGGTTGAGTGGATTATTAATGAAAATGCAAGTCCAGAGAAATCAAAAAAAATAAGAATTCTTGATGTCGGGACTGGAAGTGGCTGTATTGCAATTTCGTTGGCAAAAAACCTTCCAAATGCAGAAGTTGTTGCTATTGACGTTTCTAAAAAAGCAATTGAAACGGCTAAAAGAAATGCTGTAAGAAATAATGTCGAAGTGACTTTTGTTTTATTGGATATTTTAAAAGAAGAAGAACTAAGATGTCAGTTTGATATTATTGTTTCTAATCCGCCTTATGTGCGAAATCTGGAAAAAGTAGAAATCAAGAAAAATGTTTTGGATTACGAACCGCATTTAGCTCTTTTTGTTGAAGATCATGATGCTTTGATTTTTTATAGAAAAATTGCCTCACTAGCAAAAAATGCACTTCTAGGAAAAGGGAAATTATATTTTGAAATCAATCAGTATCTCGGAAAAGAAATGATTGATTTGCTTGAGAGTATGAGTTTTCAAAACATTGAGCTTCGAAAAGATATTTACGACAATGATCGTATGATTTCGGGCAAGGTTTCAAAAACCTTGTAGGTCTTTTTTTTAGAATATTTATAGTTTAAACCTACAAGGTTTTTGAAACCTTGCAGGGAAGTGGGGATGAAGTTATTCGTAACGCAATGCCTCAATAGGATCAAGTTTTGATGCTTTAATAGCTGGATATAAACCAGAAACCAATGCAACACAAAAACTAGTTGCAAAAGCGGCGAAAATCGCCATCCACGGAATTACGAAAGCAAAACTCATTGCGGTTGCTATAGCAAAGCCAAGCAGAATTCCTAAAACAATTCCAACCAAACCTCCAATTTGACCAATCAATAAAGTTTCTATAAAAAACTGAAAAGCAACCGTTGATCTTTTGGCGCCTAAAGCTTTGCGAACACCAATTTCGCGCGTGCGTTCTGTAACAGAAACAATCATAATATTCATTAAAGCGATCGAAGACCCTAAAATAGTGATAACAGAAATAGTCCACGCTGCTATTCCTAGATATTGCGTTATGCTTAGAATACGGTTAATTAAATCATCGCTTCGAACTACGCCAAAATTATTGTCGCGAACAGGACTTAACTTGCGAACTCTTCGCATGGTGCTTGTAGCATTATCTATGGCTTCATCTAAAACTTCTTTTTTTGAAACCATCACACTAATGGTGTAATTGATGTTTGGAGCTGTAAATAAAGATCTTGCAACTTGAATGGGAATTAAAACTCGTAAATCCTGACTGTTTCCAAACGTAGAACCTTTTTCTTTTAGAACGCCAATGACTTTAAATCGAGCGCCTCTAATAGAAATCACTTTGTCAATAGGGTTTACATCTTTCAAAAGTCCTTTTTCAAAATCAGAACCCACGATGCAAGAATAGGTATTGTTGTCAATATCAAACTGATTAAAACTTCTTCCTAAACTGGTTTCGAGTCCAGAATTGGTAATAAAATGTTCATCAACTCCAACAATTGTAATTTCTGGATCAGTTTTTTCACTTAAATATTTTACTTCAGCCGTTGTTGTTGCGGTAAAAGATAAAGAGGTTTCTGTAAATGGGTATTTGTATTTGTTCTTGAAAGCTACGGCTTCTGGATATGAAATAATTGGGTTGATTACTTCGCGTTCTCTCCCGCCGCGGTTTCGAACTTTATTTTCGTATTGATTGATGTTAAAAGTATTGGCTCCCATAGAAGCAAAATCATTGGAAATGGTGTTCTCTAAAGCAGAAACTACAGTCAAGATTCCTACTAAAGCGGTAATTCCGATAGCAATAATTAAAACAGTAAGAATGGTTCGCAGAATTTGAGTTTTGATAGAACCAAAAGCAATTCGGATATTTTCTTTAAGTAATTTTAGCATCATGACCAATTTGTCACGAAAATACGGTTTTTGTTACAAGTTTGTTTTCGAAGTGTTATTATTTATTTTAAAAAGTAAGATATTTGCAGACTTAAATTAAGTCGAAAGTTGGAAAGTCAAAAGAACCAGCAATCAAGAAAATAGAAATAAATTAATTTTAAAGATTTTTGAATTTAAGTTTCAAAAGAAATCTAAAATCTAAAATCGACAATCTAAAATAAAAAAGATGGCTTCAAAACCAAGTATACCAAAAGGAACAAGAGATTTTTCACCAGCAGAGGTGTCAAAACGTCAATATATTATTCAGACTATAAAAGCTAATTTCGAGAAATTTGGTTTTCAGCCAATCGAAACGCCTTCGTTTGAAAATTCAGATACCTTAATGGGGAAATATGGAGAAGAAGGAGATCGTCTGATTTTTAAAATTTTAAATTCAGGTAATTTTTTCTACAATAAAAGTAAAATTGAATTGCCAGAATCAATCGAAGAATTACAGCTGAATTCTGCTGAAAAAATAACTTTAGAACAAAGAATCGAATTAAATAAATTCACAGGAAAAATTTCTGAGAAAGCTTTGCGTTATGATTTGACTGTTCCATTTGCAAGATACGTGGTGCAACACCAAAGCGAAATTGAATTCCCTTTTAAAAGATACCAAATTCAACCAGTTTGGAGAGCAGATAATCCGCAAAAAGGTCGTTTTAGAGAATTCTTTCAGTGTGATGCCGATGTTGTTGGTTCGAAATCTCTTTGGCAGGAAGTAGAATTGGTTCAATTATACGATACTGTTTTTACTTCTTTAGGTTTAGAAGGTGTTACAATTAAAATCAACAATAGAAAAATTTTATCTGGAATTGCTGAGGTTATCGGTGCTTCTGATAAATTAATCGACTTTACAGTTGCACTTGATAAATTAGACAAAATTGGAGAAGACGGCGTGAAGAAAGAAATGATCGAAAAAGGAATTTCTGAAGAAGCGCTGGTAAAAGTACAGCCGCTTTTTAGTTTCTCCGGAACTTTTGCAGATAAAATTGCACAGCTTTCGGACTTATTGTCTTCTTCTGAAGAAGGAATGAAGGGAGTTGAAGAATTAAAATTTATTTGTGACAATGTTGCAGATTTAGGATTGTCAACTGCAATTTTAGATCTTGATGTGACTTTGGCACGTGGTTTAAATTATTACACGGGAGCTATTTTTGAAGTTGCAGCGCCAAAAACGGTTGCAATGGGTTCTATTGGCGGTGGCGGAAGATACGACGATTTGACTGGTATTTTCGGATTAAAAAATATGAGCGGTGTTGGAATCTCTTTTGGGTTAGATAGAATATATCTTGTTTTAGAAGAATTGCAATTATTCCCTGAAACCGTTGCAGCGACTTCTAAAGCATTATTCTTGAATTTTGGAGATAAAGAAGCGCTTTATGCTTCAAAAGCGATTCAGAAATTGAGACAAGAAAATATAAAAGTAGAATTATATCCTGATAGTGTAAAAGTTGGAAAACAATTTCAATATGCAGACAAACGTTTGATTCCGTTTGCGGTATTGGTTGGTGATCAGGAAATTAATTCAAATTCATATACGCTTAAAAATTTAGTGACAGGAGAGCAGGTTCCTGTAGATTTTGACGGATTAAAGAAAGCTTTACAGGCGTAATTAAGTTTTTGTTTCACGCTCCCGGGATTGCAGATTAGAGCAGATTTAATTTGATTTAAAAAGTAAATTTATTTTAATCTGCATAAATCTTTTTAAATCTGCGTGAAATATTAAAAAATACTTTGAGATGCTAACTGTCTGGAACAAAAGTTTTTGCTTTGCATTCCGCAGATTTAAAGGGTTTTCTTTTAAAATCTCTTCGTGAAATAGTTGCCAGAGAAGAAAAAAAACTTTTAATTTGCGACCTCAAGTTACGGGCGTAGTTCAAGGGTAGAATAGCGGTCTCCAAAACCGTTGATGGGGGTTCGAATCCCTCCGCCCGTGCAAAAATAGAAAATGACAACTTTGTCATGTTAAGCTCAAACATAAAAAAAAGCTTCGTCTCTATAGGCGAAGCTTTTTTTAATATAAGGTAAATTTGAATTAATAATTATTTAGAGGCCGAAGCCAACCCTTAAATTCAATTTTTGGTGGTAATAATTTATGTTTATTGGTCTCAAAGATAGCATAAACTAAAACGTAATAGTCTTAAAATTATAATAAATTTTTTCTGGGCAAATGCGTTTTTTAAATGTCTCATAATTAATAAAGTGACAATTTGACATTTTATAAGATTTGGCAGTACTTTTGCAATCCAACAGAAAGAAATAAAATGAAGTTTAAGAATATTTTTAAAAATAAAAGTAATATGACTACGGAAAATACAGAATTCGATCAGGAATTAGACGATGTAACGTTAGAGAACAATGCCAACGGAGAGCAGTTAATTGTTGAAGAATTAAGTGTTGAGGAGCAATTAGCTAAAGACTTGGCTCACGAAAAGGATAAGTTTTTGAGATTATTTGCTGAATTTGAAAATTACAAAAAAAGAACTTCAAAAGAGCGTCTTGAATTGTTTAAAACAGCAAACCAAGAAGTTTTATTGGCAATGCTTCCAGTTTTAGATGATTTTGACAGAGCGACAGTAGAGATCAACAAATCAGAGGATGAGAATTTGAAAAAAGGTGTTGAGTTGATTCACGAAAAATTGAAAAGCACTTTAGTTTCTAAAGGCTTAGAGCAAGTTGAAATTCAGGCAGGAGATGCTTTCAACGCTGATATTGCAGAAGCAATTACCCAAATTCCAGCACCATCTGATAAATTAAAAGGGAAAGTTGTAGATGTTATTGAAAAAGGATACAAATTAGGAGAGAAAATTATTCGTTATCCTAAAGTTGTAGTTGGAAACTAAAAAGCAAATAAAAATTCCAGCTCCATTTTGGATTTTGGAATTTTAGAATTTGGAATTTAAACCTAATTATGAAAAAAGATTTTTACGAAATACTAGGCATTTCAAAAAATGCTGATGCTGCCGAAATTAAAAAAGCTTACAGAAAAAGTGCGCTTAAATATCACCCTGATAAAAACCCAGGCGACAAAGAGGCAGAAGAAAACTTCAAATTAGCGGCAGAAGCTTATGAAGTTTTGAGTGATCCGCAGAAAAAAGCGAAATACGATCAATACGGTCATCAAGCATTTGATGGTTCTGGCGGATTTGGCGGTGGTCACGGCGGTATGAACATGGATGACATTTTCAGCCAGTTTGGTGATATTTTTGGTGGTGGATTTGGCGGTTTCGGAGGCGGAGGCGGAGGCCCACGCCGTGCAAAAGGAAGCAATCTTCGAATTAAAGTAAAATTGACTTTAGAAGAAATTGCAAATGGAGTTGAGAAAAAAGTAAAAGTAAAACGTAAAGTTCAGGCAAAAGGTGTAACGTATAAAACTTGTACAACTTGTAATGGTCAAGGACAAGTAATGCGTGTAACCAATACCATTTTAGGAAGAATGCAATCTGCTTCTACATGTCCTACTTGTGGAGGTTCTGGTCAGATCTTAGATAAAAAACCATCTGAGGCAGATGCTCAAGGAATGGTTCAAGAGGACGAAACAGTATCAATCAAAATTCCTGCGGGAGTTGTTGACGGAATGCAGTTGAAAGTTGCTAATAAGGGTAACGATGCTCCAGGAAACAGTATTCCAGGTGATTTAATTGTTGCAATTGAAGAAGTTGAGCACGAATTCTTGAAGCGTGAAGGTGAAAACATTCATTTTGATTTATATATCAGTTTCCCTGAAGCAGTTTTGGGAGCTTCTAAAGATATTGAAGCAATCAACGGAAAAGTACGCATTAAACTGGAAGAAGGAATCCAATCTGGAAAAATCTTAAGATTAAAAGGAAAAGGTATTCCAAGTTTAAATGGTTACGGAAGCGGAGATTTATTAGTTCACGTAAATGTTTGGACTCCAAAAACATTAAATAAAGAACAAAAACAATTCTTTGAAAATGCTTTAACAGACGAGCACTTTGCTCCAAGTCCAGAGAAATCAGAGAAGTCATTTTTTGAAAAAGTAAAAGATATGTTCTCATAATTTGCAGTTTTTTTAAAGACTATAAAATTTAAAAACCCATTCTAGTATAAATTAGAATGGGTTTTTTGCGTATTATGGCACAGATTCGCTAGTAATTATTTACTTTTACAGTCGCTGAACCGCAATAGGAGAGGCAACGCAGTAAATCCTTAAAAATAGCATGAGTAACTTACTTGAAGTACATAAAGTCATAAAAAAATATGGCGACTATGTAGCACTTAACGAAGTTTCATTAAATGTGCCAAAAGGCAGTATATATGGGCTTTTAGGTCCCAATGGAGCAGGAAAAACTTCCCTTATCAGAATCATAAACCAGATTACAATGCCTGACAGTGGTCAAGTAATTTTGGACGGAGAAAAGTTACAGCCAAAACATGTGCAAACTATTGGTTACCTTCCAGAAGAACGTGGTTTGTACAGTTCAATGAAAGTAGGTGAGCAATGTTTGTATTTGGCACAAATGAAAGGTCTTTCTAAAGCCGAAGCAAAAAAACAATTGGATTATTGGTTTGACCGATTAGGAATTCAAGGCTGGTGGAATAAAAAGATTCAGGAACTTTCTAAAGGAATGGCACAAAAAATTCAGTTTGTGGTTTGTGTGTTGCATAAACCAAAATTGCTGATTTTAGACGAACCTTTTTCAGGATTTGACCCTGTAAATGCAAATATCATCAAAGATGAAATTTTGGCTTTAAAAGAACAAGGCTCAACAATTATTTTTTCGACTCATAGAATGGAAAGTGTTGAGGAGCTTTGTGAAAATATTGCTTTAATTCATAAATCGAATAAACTGATAGAAGGAAAAGTGGTCGATGTAAAACGCCAGTTTAGAACAAATAGTTTTGAAGTTGGAATTTTGACCAATAATGTTGAAGGATTAATGTATGATATCACTCAGAAGTTTACCGTGTCTCCTGCGAGTTTTAAATCTTTAAATGATGATTTAAAATTAAATATCCAGATTGGAAACGCGAATCCAAACGAATTATTGAATGTTTTGACACAACGCGGACAAGTAACACATTTCGTTGAAAAAATTCCGAGCATAAACGATATTTTTATCCAAACGGTTACTGAAAACAAAATTTAAAAATTCCAATATAGAAATTCCAAATTCCAAGTTTATAAATTGGAATTTGGGATTTAAAATTTGAAAATTAGTTATTTATGAGTATTATCTCGTTGATTATAAAAAGAGAATTTATTGCCAAAGTCCGCAATAAATCTTTTGTTGTCATGACTTTCTTGAGTCCGCTTTTGTTTGTGGCTATTGCTGTTTTTATTGGGTATTTGAGTACCATGAAAGCAGAAACGAAAAGAATTGCGATTCATGACGAAACTGGACTTTTTGCTTCAGATTTTTTAAAGGAAAATAAAAAAGGGAGTGAATTTAAATATTTAAATCTTTCGGAAATTGATGTAAATGCTTTAAAAGACAGTATAACAAAAGAAAATTTCAGCGGATTAATCGTTATTCCGAAAACAAAAAGCATTAAGGAATTAGAAAGTAAAATTGAATTTATTTCTAATAACAGTCCAAGTATTTCTTTTATTGAAAACACTCAGGATATCATCGGAAATAAAATTACAAAACTAAATCTGGAAGAGGCAAAACTAGACACTTTGGCTATTCAGAAAGCGCAGTCAGATGTAAATATTCATTTGGTTAAAGCTTCTGGAGAAGAGAGTTTAAAAGGTTTAAACGAAATTAAAATTGCAATTGGTGGTGCATTCGGTTACTTAATTATGATGTTTATTATCATTTACGGAAATATGGTAATGCGAAGCGTAATCGAAGAAAAAACAAACCGTATTATCGAAATCATTATTTCATCTGTAAAACCATTTCAATTAATGATTGGAAAAATTGTGGGAACTTCTTTAGCAGGAATTCTACAATTTATAATCTGGGCAATTATTGGTTTAGGATTAATGTTTGCCGCTTCGGCATTCTTTGGCGTAAATGTTGGTCCGACAGCCAGAATTTCTCCAGAAATGATGCAAACGGCTCAGCACGAATTTTCAGGTTCAGCGCAAATGTATATTGCCGAATTATGGAATTTGCCAATTGCCAGTATTTTAATCGGGTTTGTAATTTATTTTATTGGAGGATATTTTTTATATAGCTCATTTTATGCCGCAATTGGTGCCGCAGTTGACAATCAAACTGATTCTCAGCAGTTTTTGCTTCCAATTTTGATGCCTCTGATTTTGAGTGTTTATATCGGATTTTTTACTGTAGTAAACGATCCTCACGGAAGTGTTGCGGTTATCTTTTCTATGATTCCGCTAACTTCGCCAATTGTAATGTTAATGCGTATTCCGTTTGGCGTTCCGTGGTGGCAAGTCGCAATTTCGGTATCATTATTGTTTGCAACATTTTTCCTTGTTGTCTGGTTCGCTGCAAAAATCTACCGAATTGGTATTTTGATGTACGGCAAAAAGCCGACTTGGAAGGAATTGTATAAGTGGCTGAAGTATTAGTTTTTTGAGGTTGCAAAGGTTCAGAGGGACAAAGGTTCAAAGGTTTTTTGAATTTTTGTAACTTAGAAAAGCGACTTTAAGAAATGTACTAGAGCCAGAAGAAATATTATATAACAGGTTAAAAGGTATAATTGTAGACAAAGATTTTAAACTTTGCACCTATGAACCTTTGCAACTTTGAACCTTAGAAAAAAATGAGTAAAATACTAATTGTAGAAGACGAAGCAGCAATCAGAAGAGTTTTGGTGAAAATTTTATCAGAAGAAAATGATTCGTATCAGGTTGATGAAGCAGAAGATGGCGTTGCTGGACTTGAGAAAATAAAAAACAACGATTACGATTTGGTTTTGTGCGATATCAAAATGCCAAAAATGGATGGTGTTGAGGTTTTGGAAGAAGTAAAAAAGATAAAACCAGAAATTCCGATGGTGATGATTTCGGGTCATGGCGACATGGAAACGGCTATTCAGACCATGCGTTTAGGTGCTTTTGATTATATCTCGAAACCGCCAGATTTGAATCGTTTGCTGAATACAGTTCGTAATGCTTTAGACAAAAAACAATTAGTAGTTGAGAATAAAATTCTAAAGAAAAAAGTCAGTAAAAACTACGAAATGATTGGTGACAGCGAATCGATTAATCATATTAAAGTGATGATTGATAAAGTGGCTCCAACCGAAGCTAGAGTTTTGATTACGGGACCAAACGGAACTGGAAAAGAATTGGTAGCGCATCAATTGCATGAAAAAAGTGAGCGTTCTAGTTTTCCGTTAATCGAAGTAAACTGTGCTGCGATTCCAAGTGAATTAATCGAAAGTGAATTGTTTGGGCATGTAAAAGGTGCTTTTACATCGGCTGTGAAAGATCGTGCAGGAAAATTTGAAGCGGCCGACAAAGGAACTATTTTTCTAGATGAAATTGGAGATATGAGTCTTTCGGCTCAAGCCAAAGTTTTAAGAGCACTTCAAGAAAGTATGATTACGAGAGTCGGTGCTGATAAAGATATTAAAGTTGATGTTCGTGTTGTTGCTGCAACCAATAAAGATTTAAAAACGGAAATTGCAGAAGGTCGTTTCCGCGAAGATTTATACCATCGTCTGGCTGTAATTTTAATTAAAGTGCCGCCGTTGAACGAAAGACGCGATGATATTCCAGCATTGATTTCTCATTTTGCCGAAAAAATTGCTTCAGAACAAGGAAATGCGGTAAAATCATTTTCGGTGCAAGCAATAAATTTATTGCAGGAATATGATTGGACAGGAAATATTCGTGAACTGCGAAATGTGGTGGAGAGATTAATCATTTTAGGAGGAAGCGAAATCTCCGAAACAGATGTAAAAATGTTCGCAAGCAAATAAGTGCTTTGTGCAATAAGCTATAAGCTAAAAAATACACAATAATTTTGGCCTAAAGCTTATTGCCTAAAGCCTAAAGCTCAAAAAAAAAATGAAACTAAAAAAGATAAACGAAAAATTGCAAGACGGTCTAATTGAGAATGGTCTGACAGAAGCGAATGCTTTGCAGATGGAAACATTTTCAACTATAAAAAGTGGGGCTGACTGTGTTATTATTTCTCCAAAAGGAAGCGGAAAAACGACTACAATTGTATTGAATGTAATTCAGCAATTGGCAGGAAAGAATGAAGAATCACCACGAGCTTTGATTGTTGTGGAAGACAAAGAAAAGGTTTTGGCAATGGAAGAGCTTTTTGAGAAATACGGAAGGTATACAAATCTAGAAGTTTATGGAGTTCATGACAAAGGTGATATGGATTACGATAAAAACTATGTTTCTACTGGAATTGACGTTTTAATTGGTACGCCAACCAAACTAAACGACATGTTTAGTACGGCGGGTTACAATGTTAATCGTCTAAAAATGTTTATTATAGATGATGCAGAGCCGATTTTGAAATTACGTCATGATGCTAAAATCACTCGTATTTCAAATAGTATAGCCAAAGTGCAACGAATCATTTTTGCTGAAACTTTGACAGAACGCATCGAAATTTTGGCAGACAAAATCATGATCGAACCTTATTTGTTTGATATGGACGAAGATGGAGAAGAGCTTGATGAAGAGGAAGACGATATTGAAGAAGAATAATATTTAGTAACAGTTTGCAGTGGCAGTTTACAGTAAAAGTATTGTGAACTGCCACTTTTACTTAAAATTTAATCGCAAATTAATCAATGGAAATTTTTAAAACACTTAAATTCTTGTCAATTGTACTTTTGTGCTTTTTTCTTGTTCTTTATGTTTTAATACTTTCCTATGTTTATTTTAATCAGGTAGGATTGGTTTTTCATGCTTCTCAACTGCCTAAAGATTATAAATTTGATTATCAGCAGAAGTTTGAAGAAATAAATATAAAATCTTTTGACGGAGCAATTTTGAACGGATTATTATTCAAAGCAGAGCAATCAAAAGGTCTTGTTTTTTATCTTCACGGAAACGCTGGAACACTTGAAACTTGGGGTAAAATTGCAAAAATATATACCTCATTAGGGTATGATATTTTTATTTTGGATTATAGAAGTTTCGGAAAAAGTGAAGGTGAGATTGAAAACGAGGAGCAATTAACTGAAGATATATCAATTGTTTATAAAAATATTTCAAAAAGATATTCCGAAGGTAAAATTATAATTGCGGGATATTCTATTGGTTCTGGTTTTGCGGCAAAATTGGCTTTAGAAAATAAAGTGAAAGCATTGATTCTTCAAGCACCGTATTATAACTTTTTAGAGTTATCAAGTTCCAGAGTTCCTTTTTTTCCTGATTTTATGAAGAAGTTTAGTTTGGAAACAAATGTTTATCTTCCAAAAATAAAAAGTCCAATTTATATTTTTCATGGAACTAAGGATCAGTTGATTCCAGTTGATAATTCGATTCGATTAAAGAAGTTATTAAAATCAAATGTCTACTTTTATCCGCTGAAAAATCAAGAACATATTGGAGTAAATGAAAATGGAGATTTTCAAAAACAATTAAAAAGAATATTAGAATAGATAAATAAAACGTTATGGGATTAATGAAAGTATTTTCTGGAAGTGAAGTATTAGCAATTGCTTTGCAGGAAAGATTAGAAGAAGCTGGAGTAGAAACAGTAAAAAAAGATAATATTCAATCGGCTCGTTTAGGAGGTTTTGGACAGACAGATTTGGCAGTTGAGGTTTTTATTCAAGAAACCGATTTTGCAAAGGCAAATCCCGTTATTGAAAATTTCAGAATGAGTCTTTAAAAAAGTCGCAGTTTGCAGTCGCAGTTTTCAGTATTCAAACTGTAAACTGCGACTGCGACTGAAAATTAAAAAAAATATGCAATACAAAATGTTAGTGCTCGACATGGATGATACCTTGTTGACAGACGATCATAGAATTTCGGATTTAAATAAAAAAGTAATTTTAGAAGCTCAGGCAAAAGGCGTTTACGTGGTTTTAGCTTCAGGAAGGCCAACTACAGCAATGACAGCTTATGCAAAGGAGTTGGAATTGGATAAAAACGATTCTTATATCATTTCGTTTAATGGAGCAATAATTAGCCGTGTTAAAGATGATTTGGTTTTGTTTGAACAGAAATTGACTGTGGAGCAAATTCATTCGCTGTATGATTATAGCATAAAGAAAAATGCACATATTATCACGTATTTGGATGACGAAATTATCAGCGAAACAGATTCTGAATTTATTGAGGTCGAAAAAGAAATCACTGGAATGGCACATCATAAAGTTTCAAGCTTTAAAGATTATGTAGACAGACCAGCGGTTAAATGTATCTTGCTTCAAGATCCAACGTATTTGAAAACGTTAGAAAATGATTTGAAAGAAGCTATGCCACATTTAAGCGTTTCGATGTCAAAGCCATTTTTCTTAGAAGCTGCCCAACAAGGCATTGATAAAGCGGCAAGCCTGAAGTTTTTGGCTGATAAATTAGGAATTCACCAAAGTGAAATTATCGCTGTTGGAAATGCAGGGAATGATTTAACGATGATTGAATATGCTGGTTTAGGTGTTTGGGTTGATAATGTAACGCCAGAATTGCGTGACAAAGCCGATTTAATCGTAGCTTCAAATAATGATGATGGTGTTGCTGAAGTAGTAACACGTTATATTTTAAACTAAACTAAAATGAAAAATCCAATTGAAACAGAGCGTTTGCTTTTACGAGAATTAGAACTTTCTGATGCAGAAGGAATGTTTGAATTGGAATCAAACCCTAATGTGCATTTATTCGTCGGGAATAGACCCATAAAGCATATTGAGGAAAGTACTGAGCGTATTAAATTCATTCAAAAACAATACAAAGATCTTGGAACTGGCCGTTGGGCTGTTGTTTTAAAAGAAACAAATGAATTTATTGGCTGGTCTGGAATAAAATATATTACAGACGAGATAAATAATCACAAAAACTTTTACGAGTTAGGATATCGCTTTATCGAAAAACACTGGGGAAAAGGGTATGCAACCGAAGCAGGAAAAGCATTTATTGATTATGCTTTTAACGAAATGAAAGTAGAAAAACTTTACGCTTATGCAGATGCAGGAAACGAAAATTCTAGAAAAATTTTAGAAAAATTAGGTTTTCATTTTGTGAATTCTTTCGAATATCAAGAAGAATTAGAAGTTTGGTACGAACTTAAAAATCCGAACTCAATATAAAAACGAATTCCAAATCTTTACATACTTAAAAGTCAGTAAAGATTTGGAATTAATTAAAGAAGTAATATTTGAAAATATTATTTTTTAGCTACAGAAACAAAATATTTATTTCCGTCACCCATAGTTAATTTTACACGCTCGTCGCAAAGATCGATTGCAAAATTTGCACTTTCGTAACAGCTGCAAGTTGTGTTTTTGTCTTTAGACATTTCTGTTTTACAGTTGTTGTTTTTAAAGCTTGCCAATTGTGGAGTGTATAAACTAACCAAATCAGTCGAAGCAGTTACTAAAGAAATGATACTTGCAGAATTGTTATTTGTAATTCTATATACAATTCTATCTGTATAATTTACTTCGTTTACAGTTACTTTACGAATGTAGGTATAAGCTGTAGATCCTTCACCTGGTTCTTTTACTTCAAATTTAAAACCAACAGCACGAATAGCAACGTCAAATTGCTGCTGAGAGTTTAAACTTGCCCAAGATGTTAATGTGCTAATAGAAGGAAATGGATTTGCATTTGCAGCTGGAGCATTAGTTTGCGCTTGCGAACTAAAAATGGTTAAGAACATCAAGCAGATTGTGGGTAAAAATGCTTTCATAAAGCGTGGTATTTGTATTTTAATTTTGCCTACTCTCTTTGGTTTTCGGCTTTCCCATTTCATTTTGTAACACAAAACAACAACATAACGAGTAAAATTCAAAATTGTTATGCCCGAATTATTATTAAATTAATTAAAGCTTACTAAAATTCTTTAATATGAATTTATTGGCAGGTAGATTCATATCATTTGTAAATGTAAGAAATTTTGAATTTAAAATCGATAAAAATGTATTTAATCGATAAAAATTGCATTTAGTCGATTATTTTGTCATTTTATTCTTATCGGAATGTTAAAGGACAAAAAAATGTGGTTGCATAGATTCTTTTAAAATAAAAAGTAAAAGTTTAGCTTTTGAATGTTTCTAAATTACCGTTAGTGCAAAATATTGATTCGAAGTGCATTAATCGCTTTCTTTTGATGAATATTGTTTGTAAATTTGCAGCCTTAAATTTTTTGACAACGATTTCATTAATTTAAGATAGATTATGGAAAATAGAAAGAAAGTTGCCTTTTATACGCTGGGTTGTAAACTGAATTTTTCAGAAACTTCTACAATTGCCAGAAATTTTAACGACGAAGGTTTTGACCGCGTCGATTTTGAAGAAATAGCAGATATTTATGTCATCAATACTTGCTCTGTAACAGAAAATGCCGATAAGCAGTTTAAGCAAGTAGTGAAAAAAGCAATGAAGCTGAACGAAAAAGCTTTTGTTGCTGCTGTAGGTTGTTACGCGCAATTGAAACCAGAAGAATTAGCTTCAGTTGATGGGGTTGATTTGGTTTTGGGGGCGACAGAAAAATTCAAAATAACGGACTATATCCATGATTTGAGCAAAAATGATATGGGTGAAGTTCACTCATGCGAAATTGCCGAAGCTGATTTCTATGTAGGAAGCTATTCTATCGGAGATCGTACTAGAGCTTTCTTAAAAGTTCAGGATGGTTGCGATTATAAATGTACGTATTGTACAATTCCGTTGGCACGTGGAATTTCTAGAAGTGATGCTTTAGAAAATGTACTAAAAAATGCCAAAGAAATTTCGGCTCAAAATATCCGTGAAATTGTTTTAACAGGAGTTAATATCGGTGATTACGGAAAAGGGGAGTTCGGAAATAAAAAACACGAGCATACTTTTCTGGATCTAGTTCAGGCTTTGGATAAAGTAGAAGGAATCGAACGTTTGAGGATTTCGTCTATCGAACCAAATCTTTTGAAAAATGAAACAATCGAATTTGTGTCTAAAAGCCGCACTTTTGTTCCGCACTTTCATATTCCGCTGCAATCAGGAAGCAATGATATTTTAAAATTAATGAAACGCCGTTATTTACGTGAAGTGTATATTGATCGTGTTGCTAAAATTCGAGAAGTAATGCCTCATGCTTGTATTGGTGTTGACGTTATTGTTGGTTTTCCTGGAGAAACAGACGAACACTTTTTGGAAACCTATCATTTCCTAAACGAATTGGATATTTCGTATTTACACGTATTTACTTATTCAGAAAGAGATAATACAGAAGCTGCCGATATGGAAGGCGTTGTTGCTTCAAATGTTCGTGCAAAACGCAGTAAAATGCTTCGCGGGTTATCAGTTAAAAAACGCCGTGCTTTTTACGAAAGCCAATTAGGAACAAACAGAACAGTTCTTTTTGAAAGTGAAAATAAAGAAGGATACATTCACGGGTTTACTGAAAACTATGTAAAAGTAAAAACACCTTGGAATCCAGAATTGGTAAATACTTTGCAAGAAATCAATTTGACAAAAATAGACGAAGACGGAAGCGTGCGTTTGGAGTTTTTGAATAAATTGGCGGAAGCTTAAAGATGAAGTTTGTCATTCCTGTAAATGTTAGATAATTCGGTAACAAAATTTAACTTTAATAAATTTTGTTGCGATGAGAAATAACAGTCAGGATTCAACATTAGAGAGAAACTATTTAGAGAAGTATCGCTTTTTGA
>NZ_JAVFVR010000024.1 GCF_030929595.1 Flavobacterium sp. LHD-85
CTAAAGACGCCTGGCTTTCCCGGCCGTTCTTCTGAAAACCGATGCCATAGCCCCGATAGGAGCGGAAATCCTTCTGCTTTTTTCTTTAAAAAGCAGAAGATTGGAGCGCATAGCGGGATCAAGCTCCTAATTAATATTAAAATTCCAATCTTTCAAATTCCAAATTCCAAAACTCGATGCGCTTCGCTCCGATTAGATCGGCATTTTACAATTATACATCAGCCATACATATATAAGTATATCTATAAATACTAAAATGTACTTATATATTATATGTAATATAAACCCAACTAGTTTAGAAACCGTTCAGGCGAGAAACATATTATACATGTCAACATAAATCCAATTCCTAAATCATCTCTAGCATACATTCTATTTCAAACATGATATCTATACTATAACCAAATTAAAAAGACAATACCCGACAGATTTTAAAATCTGTCGGGTATTGTCTTTTACAAAATAACCTAGACTAATTTATGAGCAAAATCTAAACTTATAATTTTGTTTTAAGATTCCGACATGAAGTTTACCATTATTTTTTAAGTGAGCTGTCATCATAATATATTTTTCCTCAGGGTACTTTACTTCAAAAGTAAAAATTGCATCTTTTGCTTTAACCTGAAGCAGGTGCAATCCATCATCTGACACCGGCAACCCAATCGTTTGATAGGTTGGTAATGCTTCTGTTGCTTTTAAATTAATCTCCTGAACTTTTTCTTTATCCAAATACACTTCTAGTTTCAAGTTATCCAATTTCATGTTTGTTGGCTGTTCGATCGAAACAACATACTTTTTACAACCGACAACGCATAAAACAATTAAGAGCAATAAAAATTTTTTCATAAATAATATTTTTACAATAGGCATTAATGGATTCAAGCTTTTTTTAATTTTTATAAATATAGATAATTTTATTTCAATTTAGTTACAAAAAGTAGTTTGGGTAGTAGTAAAATTAAGTGAATTGATAGAGTCGGCGATTCAAAAAAAATTATGCTTTTTTTTAGTAAAAAAAAGCATAATTACACTGATTTTATTAGGTTTAACGCTTTTTTTTTCTTATCTTTATAGTGTAAAAATCAGTAAATATATGCCGAGAAACACACTTTTTAAACGCCAAAATTACACTTCAAAAAATCATTCTTTTTATTCCTTCATGCATTTTATTTTTCAAAATGCGTCCAAATTTCATTTCGTATTTATGTTGCTTAATCTTTTTTCTGCACCAAGTATAAACATGCAGAAGACACCAGAGCAACTGTTCCAACCGCAATCGTAATTATTTTGCGAGGATATACTTTCTGAACCATTTCTTTAGAAAATAAATCTTTAAAATTCAGCATAAGATTTTCCTTTTCAGGAGCTTCTTTAGACTCTTCATTTTCATTTTTCAACAAAACATTTTCTTCTATGCCATTACTATCAATTTCAACGGTTACATCCTTCGCGACGTTCTTAATTTGTTTTGCTTCTTCAATTCTACATTTTTCGTTGAACTTTTTAAAAGGGCGCGGCTGAAAATCAACTAGCACTGCAGCAAGATTTATGGCATCAATATTTGTTGGGTCTGTTTCGCCTTTAAAGAAAGTTTCAATAGGCCTAAACTTATCTTTTTGATTTTTAAACTTATTCTTTTGGGTATAGTCAAAATCTACGCATAGTAAATTTCTAAAAACTTTTAAATCATCTTGAGTCGGGTTGTCTTCAAAGATAAGCCAGCATAAATCGCGGAGTTTTCCGCGGGAAGGGTGGTACAGAAAATCAAAGTACTCACCGTCTTTTTCAATCTCGTATTTAATTTTAATCGCCTTTTTATATTCTTCTAATGTATTGTTCATCTTACTTTTTTAGAAAATTCTTTTGACTCCTTTTTATTTCCATTTTTAACCAAAACTTTTTTATATGCCTTTATTTTCAACCTCTAAATTTAATCTTTACAAGCAATTCAATTTCTGTTCCAAATCTATACTATTTCTATATTTTTTTTAATAGTTCGCACCCAACTTTTGACAGACTTATTGCATCTATTATAATAAGAGATTTGTCTAAAATTAAATAATTCAAACTAGACTTTTACGCTTTTTTCTGGGAATTTCTGGGAATCTCAGGAAAACGCGGGAATTCCGGGAATCCCTTACCAGTTAAGGCCTGAAAGCTCCTTTACTTTGCATCAAGAAATTAGTTCAGGTTTTGTCTGCAGACTAAAACAATAATGAAAACCAGTTCTAATTAAGAGTGTAAAAAAACTGTAAGACCGAGTTTATTCGGGAAGTATAAATAACGTCTTACTGTTCTACACACTTCACTTCCCAAAACCAATGTTGGTATTGTCCCAAAGCCTCTGGATCATTCCGGACAGCAATACCTATGTCTAATTTCTTAAAAATAAACAAAATGAAAAAACTAATACTATTTATCGCTTTTGCGTTATTGTTCACGATATTTTCTTGCACTCCTGATGAGTATGAGACACAAACAGTTAAGAAAACTGAAAAAACTACCCAGCCTTCATACGCTGGTGATGCTAATCCTGATGGTCCTGGTGATGGGAAGACTCCACCTCCACTAAAACCATAAGTTAAAATATACCTTTAGTATCTAATTAATTACTATTTTCGGGGAAAGTAAATTTTATATGTTACGGTCCCCGTTTTTTTATTTTTTCGTACTACTTTTTCTCTTTTCCTGTAATAAAAAAAAGATTAATAATCTGAGAACAGAATCAATACGAAAAGAAGCTTTAAATCTAAGAGACAAAGCAGATGACAATTTTGCAAAGCAAAATTTAAGTACTGCTTTTTACCAATTCAATAAATCAAAAATACTTTTTGAAACCTTAAAAGACAGCATCAATATTTCGTATACACTTATACAAATGTCATCTATTCAACAGATCAATGGAGATTATTATGGCAGTAAAGAGACAGTAACCGATGCATTATCTTATGTAGAAAAAAGCAAACCCCATTTAGCATGCATAAATAATATATTAGGTATTGCAGACAAGGAACTTTCTCTATATGATGATGCAATAATTTATTACAAAAAATCCGTAAACAATTATAAAAGCCCTATTGAAAAACAAATTCCTTTAAATAACATTGCCGCTGTATATATTCAGCAAAAAAAATATGATGATGCCATTCTCCTTTTAGATTCTCTTCTAAATAATAGCATATTAAAGGAAAAAAATGAAACTTATAATGAATCCCTAATAAAAGATAACTTAGGATATGCTTACTTTAAAAAAGGATTAGATAAAAAAGGATTACAGTTAATGACTGAAGGTCTAAAAATTAGAATCAATACTAAAGATACCTATGGAAGCATCGAAAGCTATCTACATCTTGCCGATTATTATGCTAACAAAGATCTTCAAAAATCAGATGAGAATGCTTTTTTAGCTTATAAAGTTGCTACAGCACTAAACAGCATTGACGAAAGACTGGAGGCTCTACAAATAATAATTTCAAATGACAATAGTCTCAATACTGCCAAATACACCCAAAAGTATTTTACACTAAACGATAGTATTATTAAAGTTCGAAATAATTTCAAAAACAAGTCTGCCAAAATTAAATACGACGCCAAAAAGGAAAAAGACGAAAACGAAAAACTTCGTTTAGAAAAAGCTAAAAATCAATTATCACTTCAAAGAGCTAAATACCTAAAAATTGTATCAACAATTGTTTTTGCTTTTTTAGTTATTTTAATATTCATTTTGATACGTTATTATAAGAATAAAAACAAAGCTATCGAATTTAAAACTTCGTACAACACCGAAACTCGAATTGCTAAAAAAATCCACGATGAACTGGCAAACGATGTTTTTCAAGTAATTGCTTTTGCGGAATCTCAGCCGTTATCTGTAGAAAACACCAAAGAGAATCTGCTGCAAAAACTTGATGATATTTACAGCCGCGTACGGGGAATTTCAAGAGAAAACAATAGTATCGATACTGGCGCAAATTTTACCCACAGCATAAAAGAAATGCTCTCTGCTTATAACACACGAGAGAGAAATATCATGGTTACCAATTTGGAAAACATAAATTGGGAAAATATTGATGATATTAAAAAAATCACCATCAGCCGAATTTTACAGGAATTAATGGTGAATATGAAAAAGCACAGCGAGGCAAGTATTGTTGTAATACGATTTGATAGTGACCAAAAATCAATTTCGATAAATTATAGGGATAATGGTAAAGGCTGCGAAAAAAGCATGGTTGTAAAAAATGGCCTTCAAAATATGTCAAACCGTGTTCTTGCCATTAATGGCACATTTGATATTGAAACAGAACCAGACAAAGGATTTAAAGTAAAAATATCTATGCCTGAACAAACGCAAATTAAGGTGAAAGAAAAATTCGCATATTAAAAAAAACTTTCAGAATTAATTTGAAAGATTTTTCTCTTCAAGAAACAAATCATAAAGTATCAAATTAATTACTATTTTCGGGGAAAGTAAATTTATATGTTACGGTCCCCGTTTTTTTATTTTATTCTACTTATTTTTCTTTTTTCTTGTAAAGAAGAAAGTTCTACTACTTCTAACACAGAATCAATTAAAAAAGAAGCACTTAGCTTACGAGATATAGCAGACGAAAATTATGTAAAAGAAAACTTTAATACCGCTTTTTACGAATTTAACAAATCAAAAGCTCTTTTTGAAACTTTAAAAGATAGTGCCAATATCTCCTACATACTTATCCAAATGGCAACCATTCAACAGATCAATGGAGATTATTACGGTAGTAAAGAAACTGTAACAGAAGCATTACCTTATGCTAAAAAAAATAAAAATCATACAGCCTGCATAAACAACAGATTAGGAGTTGCCGACAAAGAACTTTCACTTTATAATGATGCTATTTTTTACTATAAGGAAGCGATAAATAACTATACCGACAATCTAGAAAAACAAGGCCCAATACAAAACATTGCTGCTGTTTATATACAACAAAAAAAATATGATAAAGCAATCCCCATTTTAGATTCCCTTTTACACTCTCTTTCAAATGAAGATTTAAAAGAGAAAGCCACACTATATGACAAGTCTATACTACTAGACAATTTGGGCTATGCTTACTATAAAAAAGGATTGGATGAAAAGGGAATCCTATTAATGAGTGAAGGTTTAAAAACAAGAATTAAATCAGCAGATACTTACGGAAGTATCGAAAGCTATCTGCATCTCGCAGATTATTATTCCGAAAAAGACAAAAAAAAATCAGACGAAAACGCTCTTGCAGCATATACTATTTCTACAAAACTAAATAGCGTTGATGAAAGATTAGAAGCCCTGCAAATATTAATCTCAAATGATAACACTCCTAATACTGCAAAATATACGCAAAAGTACTTTACATTAAATGACAGCATTATTAAAGTTCGAAATAATTTTAAAAATAAGTCTGCCAAAATTAAGTACGATGCCAAAAAGGAAAAAGACGAAAACGAAAAACTTCGTTTAGAAAAAGCCGAGAATCAATTATCGCTTCAAAGAGCCAAATACCTAAAAATCGTATCGGTAATTGTTTTTGCTTTTTTAGTTATTCTCATTTTCATTTTGATACGCTATTATAAAAATAAAAATAAAGCTATCGAATTTAAAACTTCGTACAACACCGAAACCCGAATTGCTAAAAAAAATCCACGATGAACTAGCAAACGATGTTTTTCAAGTAATTGCTTTTGCGGAATCTCAGCCGTTATCTGTAGAAAATACAAAAGAGAATCTGCTGCAAAAACTGGATGATATTTATAGCCGCGTACGTGGAATTTCAAGAGAAAACAATAGTATTGATACTGGCGAAAATTTTACCCACAGCATAAAAGAAATGCTCTCTGCCTATAATACACGAGAGAGAAATATCATGGTTACCAATTTAGAAAACATAAATTGGGAAAATATTGACGACATAAAAAAAATCACCATCAGCCGAATTTTACAGGAATTAATGGTGAATATGAAAAAGCACAGCGAGGCAAGTATTGTTGTAATACGATTTGATAGTGACCAAAAATCAATTTCGATAAATTATAGGGATAATGGTAAAGGCTGCGAAAAAAGTATGGTTGTGAAAAATGGCCTTCAAAATATGTCAAACCGTGTTCTTGCCATTAATGGCACATTTGATATTGAAACAGAACCAGACAAAGGATTTAAAGTAAAAATATCTATGCCTGAACAAACGCAAATTAAGGTGAAAGAAAAATTCGCATATTAAAAAAACCTTTCAGAATTAATCTGAAAGGCTTTTCTCTTCAAAAAACAATACTATTATAACCTTTTTGCAGCTTATAATGTTTCGTTTAAAACAGCCACCGCTTCTTTCCAGTTATTTACTCTTAAATGGTGTGTTTTGTTTATATTATGAAAGGCAGTAAACATAATAGGTTGGCCCATGCAATGGTCTAGATTTTTACAATGATCGTCAATCAGATAATCGGTATTTATAATTCTTTTGCTGCCGCATAACACTATATTTTCCCATTTTATAAAAGGAAAATGCTCTGCAAGCCAAGCTACTTTTTCGGCAAGCGAAATTGGAAATTCTGTTGCTGCCGAGACAATAAAAATTTCAAAATTCTTTTGGAGCTCTTGCAAACTCTCAACTGCATCTGGCATTACGGGCAGGTTTCTAAAAAAGTTTCCTTTATTTAAAATTCCGTGCAAAAGTGCTCTTTCTTTAAAAGCTTCCTCTTCACTTAGTCCCTGAATTCCTTCTTTCGAAAGGTTCATTCCGTATTCTTTATTATATTCTTCAATCAATTGGGATTCTATATCGGCTAGCACCCCGTCCATATCGACTGCAATGGTTTTCTTTCTCATGATAATTTTATTTTGCGGTAAAATTATGCAAAAATTGCAAAATATTGCAATTTTTAACTTATTTTTGCAATATAAAACCGCAAACAAAATGAAAAAGGAAGAACGTCAAAAAGCAATTTTAGAGTATTTATCTAAAGAACACCGTGTTAGCTCTATCGAATTAAGTGAATATTTGAGCGTTTCAGAAGACACAATCCGACGCGATTTAAAAGAACTTTCAGACCAAGGGCTATTAAAAGCAGTTCGTGGCGGTGCAGTCGCTCCTTCTCCAATTCCGCTTCATTATAGAAAAAGAGAAAAACACGATATCGAAAACAAAAAAATTATTGCGCAGAAAGCTATTTCATATTTGAAAGACGGACAAGTTGTTTTTATTGATGGCGGAACAACTTCATTAGCTTTGGTTGCCAGTTTTCCTTACGATTTAAAATTGACGGTTATTACCAATAGTTTTCCCATAGCTTCGTTGGTTGAAGATTTACCCAATATTGATCTAATTTTTGCAGGCGGAAAAATGTGCAAAACTTCTTTTGCGACATCGAGTATTGAAACAATTGATTTTTTTAGAAACTTTAGAGCAGACATTTTCATTTTAGGAATCTGCAGTATTCATCATGAACGCGGTATTACAGGAATTTTATATGACGATTCTGTGCTGAAAAAGAATATGATTAAGAACTCTAATTTTGTGATTGCCTTAAGCTCTATTGAAAAAGTGGAAACCGCCGAATCTTATTTTGTCTGTCCAATAAAAGACATCGATGTTTTGGTAACCAATGTTTCTCCAGATGAGGAAATTTTAAAGCCGTACAAAAATACTGGTTTAACTATTCTTTAATTTCATAACTTTGATCTAGACAATGATTTAACATTAATCTAGTGCAATGGAATTCCAATATTTTCTACCATCAGAAATTCTGAAACCTTATATAAAACACTATTATATTTTTGAATCAGATTCTGATATCGAATTTCAAGATACTGTTTTTCCGAGTGGCGAAATGGAAATGATTTTTAACCTTGGAGATGGCATTTGGGAATCTCTAATTGATGAAAAATTTCACAAAACACCCAAAATTGAATTGTGGGGACAAATAACAAAACCGCTTGCCATAAAATCAAAAGGCAGACACACTATGTTGGGTATTCGGTTTTATACCCATTCTGCAGCTTATTTTTTTAACGATGAGGTCGGAATCTTTAACGATCAGATTTTAGATTTAGAAGATGTAATTGGCAAACCCATAACAACGCTTCATTTACAGCTTTTGGAAACTCCAGAAATACAAAAGCGAATTGAACTTATCGAATCATTTTTAATCAAGAAATTAATAACGAATGATAACAAGTCGCAGAAAATTCAAAAAGTGGCTCATATTCTCTCTAGTTTAGTCCAAAATCCATCAGGAAGCGACATCAATACTATTGCGGCCAAATACGGAATGACACCTCGTTATCTTCATAAACTGGTTTTTCAGCACACGGGTCTGGCTCCAAAATCATTTAATAAAATTATCCGTTTTCAACGCAGTTTAAAATTGATTTCCAACAACGATTCTCTTTTAACTTCAATTGCTTACGATTCCGGTTACTTTGACCAATCGCATTTTATAAGAGATTTCAAAGCTTTTACAGGAACTACACCTACTTCTTATTTAGAAAACCTATCTCCAATAAATAATTTAATTATTTAAAAAATCAATATTCGGCTCTACTTCTTAGCAACTTAGAAGTTCAGAATCTTAGAAAAAAACTGTTCCGATTTGTACAATTTTAAAATTTTCAAGCGCAATACCTTTGATTAAAATAATATCAATTTATTCTTTTAATTAAAAACTAACGTTATGAAAAATTATGCTCTTGGTACAATCTTAAAACTAATTGTATTTACCATATTATTAAGTAGCTGTGATTCGGCATCAAAAAAAGAAACAGCCAATTTAGACGAAGCAAAAAAAGCAATTCAGGAAAGTAATGCTATTTATTTTAATTCATTTAAAAATAATGATCCATCTATTTTTATCGATCGTTATGCGGATGACGCTTCAATACTGCTTCCGAATGCGCCTCAAATTTATGGAAAAGAAGGTGCTGCCAAATTCTTCAGAAAAGCCTATGACGAATATGGCTTAAGAGGCGGTAAATTTATTACGACAGCGGTATACGGCGATGGCGTAGAATATGTTACCGAAGAAGGTTTATGGCAGTCCTTAAATTCGAAAGGCGAACTTATGGATGATGGTAAATTTCTTGTTCTTTGGAAAAAAACTCCTAAAGGCTGGAAAATGTTTAGAGATTCTTTTAGCAGTAACCGTCAAGCACAATAAAAATGCTTATTTGAAAACCGAAAAAGCCTTTCAGAATTTTACTTCCGAAAGGCTTTTTCACTACAAATTAACAGGCAAATTTTATTTCCATCCGCCGCCCAAGTCTCTGTAAACATGGACTGCAGCATTTAATTGTTCTTTTTTAGTATCGATTAATTCCAATTTAGCTTCCAATGCATCTCTCTGAGTCATCAAAACTTCAAAATAATCTACTCTAGCCGATTTAAACAAATCGTTTGAAACATCAATAGAAGTATTTAAAGCGTCTACTTGTTTCGATTTAAGATCATATCCTTTTTGAAGATTCTCGATCTTAGACATTTGGTTTGAAACTTCTAAATAAGCATTTAAAACCGTACGATCGTAATTGTACAATGCTTGAATCTGTCTTGCATTGGCACTTGCAAACTCTGCCTTAATTGCATTTCTGTTAATCAAAGGAGCAACAAGATCTCCTGCCAATGAATATAAAAGCGATTCTGGCATGGTGAACAAATAAGAAGGTTTGAAAGCCTGTACTCCAATAGCTGCTGTAATATCTAAAGAAGGATAAAACTCTGCTCGCGCAACTTTTACATCTAACTTTGCTGCAACCAATTCCAATTCTGCTTGTTTCACATCTGGACGATTCTGTAACAGTTGAGATGGAATTCCAGAACTTACAGCAGCTGGCAATAAACTTAAGAAGTTTGTACTGCTGGTTCTTTTAATTTCTTGAGGATATCTTCCTAGCAAAAAGTTGATTTTGTTCTCGTTTTCTTTTATTTTTTGTAAAATATCAAACTCTAAACTTTGTGAAGTTAAAACCTCTGCTTCAAATTTCTTAACTCCCAATTCAGTTGCTCTTGCCGCTTGCTTTTGAACTTTTACAATTTCTAAAGCGTTAGTCTGCAATTTGATGGTCTGTTTTACAATATCCAATTGATTGTCCAAAGCCAATAATTCATAATAAGAATCAGCAACTTCTGCGATGAGGTTCGTAATGACAAAGTTTTTCCCTTCAACAGTAGCTAAATATCTGTTTAAAGCTGCTTTTTTAGAATTACGCAATTTTTTCCAGATATCAACTTCCCAGTTTGCATAAGCGGCGATGGTAAAATCGCCTAACGGGTCTGGTGTTTCTACACCTGGTTTAATCTCTGTTGTAGCATCACCCGCACCTTGACTAGTATACCTACCTACTTTTTCTACTCCTGCTCCCGCACGTAAACCTGCTGTTGGCAATAAAAGTCCTTTTTTTACACGGATATCATTTTTTGCAATTTCAATTTCCTGTAAAGTAATATTTAATTCCTGATTGTTTTTAAGAGCAGCCTCTATTAACTCAACAAGGTTCTGATCTTTAAAATAATCTTTCCAGTTTAATGCCGCTGTATTATTGTCGGCATCTTGCGTTTGAGCTGTTGCTCCAAACGACTCAGGAACTGGCGTACTGGTTGTAACTGCTGCCTCAGGTGCAGGGGTTTTACACCCTGCAACTGCTAGACAAACAGCTAATGCAATACTATATTGATATGATTTAACTTTATACATGATTGTTATCAATTTCTTCTGTTAATGGATTTTCTTCTTCATGTTTTACCAATTTGTACTTTTCAGCAATTTTGGCAAAAATGAAATACAAGCCTGGAATTACAAATACACCGCAAATGGTTCCGATAAGCATACCTCCCGCGGCTGCAGTACCAATTGTTCGGTTACCAATTTTACCTGGACCAGTTGCAAAAGCAAGCGGTAATAAACCTGCAATAAAGGCAAATGAAGTCATCAAAATCGGACGGAACCTTGCTTTTGCCCCTTCCATTGCTGATTGTAAAACTGATAATCCTGCGGCATGTCTCTGAATAGCAAACTCTACGATCAGTACGGCATTTTTACCCAATAAACCAATCAACATTACCATCGCAACCTGTGCATAAATGTTGTTTTCTAATCCTGTTAATTTCAATAAAAGGAAAGCTCCAAAAATACCTGCTGGCAACGAAAGAATTACTGATAATGGCAGAATAAAACTTTCATACTGTGCTGCTAATACCAAGTAAACGAATCCTAAACAGATTAAGAATACCCAAATCGCCTGATTACCTTGAGCCACCTCATCGGCAGAAATACCTGCCCAGTCAATGTCATATCCTCTTGGCAATTTTTCGGCAGCAACTCTCTGAATTACTTTAATTGCAGTACCTGAACTATACCCCTGAGCTGGCGAACCACTAATTTGTGTTGAGGTATACATATTATGACGAGTGATTTCTGAAAGTCCGTACACTTTTTCTAATTTCATGAAAGCAGAAAAAGGCACCATTTCATCACGATCATTTTTTACATACAATTTCAAGATATCATCTGGCTGCGCACGATATTCTGGCGAAGCCTGAACGATAACTTTATAGTTGATACCGAACTTGATAAAACTGATCTCATAGTTACTTCCCACAAGAGTTGACAAAGTATTCATGGCATTTTCGATAGAAACCCCTTTTTGCTGTGCCAAGTCATTATCGACTTTCATCATGTATTGAGGGAAACTAGAGCTATAGAAACTAAATACGTTTGATAATTCTGGCTGTTTATTCAATTCGGCAACAAAGTCGTTGTTAACCTGCTCCATTCTCTTATAATCTACAGAACCCGTTTTATCTAACAAACGAAGCTCAAATCCTCCGGCAGCACCATATCCAGGTACAGCAGGCGGTTGGAAAAATTCGATATTTGCTCCTGCAATATCTTTACATTTTTCCTCCATTTCGTGCATAATCTCCACAACAGATTCCTTTCTGTCGCTCCAATCTTTTAAGTTAACCAAACACGTTCCTGAGTTGGCACCTGTACCTTCAGATAGAATCTCATAACCTGCTAATGAAGAAACCGACTTTACTCCGTCAATATCTTCAGCAATTTTTTGAACTCTCTCTGCAATATTATTAGTTCTCTCCAAAGATGATCCTGGAGGCGTCTGAATTACAGCATAAAACATTCCCTGATCCTCATTCGGAATAAATCCTGAAGGAACCGAACTGCTTATTAAAAATGTCCCGATACAGAAACCTACAAGAGCTACGATAGTTACCACTCTTCTGTCAACAATTTTACCTAATAGATTTTGATATTTTCCTTGAGCTAAATTGAATTTTTCGTTGAAAGCATCAATAAATCTATTTGCTGGCGTTTTCTTTTTAGGCTGTCCGTGGTTGTTTTTTAACATCATCGCACAAAGTGCAGGTGTCAAAGTCAAGGCCACAATACCAGAAAGAATAATAGCAGTTGCCATAGTTACCGAGAACTGTCTATAGAAAACTCCAACAGGACCAGACATAAACGCAACCGGAATAAATACCGCCGCCATTAAGAATGTAATTGCAATAATTGCTCCTGCAATTTCATGCATAGCTTGTTTAGTCGCTTTAAATGGCGAGAGATGTTCTTCTTCCATCTTGGCGTGAACAGCCTCAATAACCACAATCGCATCATCGACGACTACTCCAATTGCCAATACCAAAGCAAATAATGTAATTAAGTTCAATGAAATATCGAAGAATGTCATGAACACAAAAGTTCCTACCAACGATACGGGCACCGCAATTGCTGGGATAACGGTAGAACGCCAATCTCCTAAGAAAAGGAATACTACTAAACCTACCAAGATAAAGGCTTCAACAAGAGTATGAACTACTTTTTCAATAGAAGCATCAAGGAATTTAGAAACGTCATACGAAATTTCATAATCCATTCCTTTTGGAAATCTCTGTTTAATTTTCTCCAGTTTTGCTTTTACTTCTTCAATAACCTGATTCGCGTTACTTCCAAAAGACTGTTTCAATACAATAGCTGCAGATGGTCTTCCATTCAAATTAGAATAGATATCATACATCGAGCTTCCAAATTCAACTTTTGCAACATCTTTCAATCTCAAAAGTTCTCCGTTTGGATTGGCTTTTACTACAATATTCTCATATTGTTCTTTAGTGGTAAAACGTCCAGAATATTTCAATACATATTCAAATGCTTGAGAACGTTTACCAGAACTCTCCCCTGTTTTACCTGGAGAAGCCTCCAAACTCTGACTAGATAACGCTTCCATTATTTCATCAGCAGAAATTTTATAGGCTAACATACGATCTGGCTTCAGCCAAATACGCATTGCATATTCACGTGTTCCTAAGATATCTCCAGAACCAATACCGTTTACCCTTTTCAATTCAGAAAGTACGTTGATATCAGCATAGTTATACAAGAACTTCATGTCTGTATTTTTGTCTGTACTATAAAGATTCACGTACATCAACATACTTGGTACTTCTCGGGTAATTTTGATACCCTCACGAATTACCAAAGGAGGAAGTTTATTGGTAACAGAAGCTACACGGTTTTGTACATTAATTGCTGCTTGGTTAGGATCTGTACCTAAGTTAAAAACTACTTTAATTGTAGCTTCACCATCGTTTCCGGCGTCAGAAGCCATATACTTCATTCCTGGAACACCATTTAAGGCTCTTTCCAAAGGAATAACAACCGCCTTAACCATCAATTCACCGTTAGATCCAGGATAATCTGCGGTAACGTTCACCATTGGAGGTGAAATTGTAGGGAATTGTGTAATAGGTAAATTTAAAACCGACAATACCCCTAAGAAGACAATGATCAACGATATTACGATCGAAAGAACAGGTCTTTGAATAAATTTATTAAACATTTTAATATTTTTTAAATGATTAAACTTATTGAAGTTTAAAATGTTTCAAGTTTCAGGTTTCAAGTTTTAGGTTCAGTACGTAACTTAAAACCTGAAACTTGAAACTATTAAAACAAAAAACTATTCTGCTTTTAAGCGTAAATGATTGATTACTTCTTTAGGAGATTCGTAATCGAATTTAATCTTGTCGTTTTCTTTTACTTTCTGAACACCTTCAAGTAGGATTCTATCGTTCTCTGTAATACCGCTTTTGATTACATATAAATCAGGAATTTCTCCTGTAATGGTGATTTCTCTAGAACTAACTTTGTTGTCTTTACCAACTACAAAAACATATTTTTTATCTTGAATTTCGTAAGTCGCTTTTTGCGGAATTACAATAGCATTTTTAAGAGGAACATTCATTTGAACTTGTCCTGTTTCACCATTTCTAAGTAATTTTCCAGAATTAGGGAATCTTGCTCTAAAAGCGATATTTCCCGTTTCGTTGTTGAATTCACTTTCTATCACCTCAACATTACCTTTTTCTTTAAAAATATCTCCGTTAGCCAAAACTAAATTCACTTTGTTATCTGCACGGTCTTTAATATTTGTTTCATAGCTAATATATTCTGGCTCAGAAACATTGAAGTAAGCAAACATTTGGCTGTTGTCTGAAAGGCTTGTCAATAGTTCCCCTTCGTCAATTAAACTTCCTAATTTTAAAGGAATGCGGTCGATTGTTCCGTCAAATGGAGCTCTGATTTCTGTGAATGATAAATGAAGTTTTGCTAATGCAACCTCAGCTTTTGCAGATTGCAATTTCGCCTGAGCGACACTTAATTCGTTTTTAGAAACGATATTTTTATCAGCCAGCAATTTTGAATTTTGCAATTCAATTTCTACTGATTTTTGTTCTGACTGCGCCTTTAATAATTCTGCCTGATACATGTTAGGCATAATTTTAAATAACAGCTGTCCTTTTTTTACAAACTGTCCTTCGTCAACATATATATTTTGTAAAAACCCCTTTTCTTGGGCGCGAAGTTCGATATTACGAACCGATTTTATTTGTGAGACATATTCTTTTGTAAATGAAGTATCAATTCTAACCGGATTAGTAACGGTAAATTTTTCAACTTCTTCCTTTTCTTCTTTTTTAGATGTACAGCTCGTTAAGCACACCAAGGCCATTAAGCCTGTGAACACAATGATTTTTTTCATGATTTAGTTTGGAAATTAAGCGATTGAATGCTTTGGAATAAAAATTCCTTTTGGATGTTAAAATGCATCAGCCAGCCTTAGTCCAGACCTTAACTTTATATAAGCAGAAGTAAAAAAAAATATACAACAGCAAGATACGCAGAGATCAAAACTCAGGTAACCGATGTATACTTTAGAATCAAATTCTTAATACTCGTTGAGTAATATAGATAGGATTTGAATGCCCGAATACAGGCGTAGAAAATTTTAAACGATTAGAATCATTCGCTGCAGACTGATCTGAAAGTGCCAGATACAAAGCGTCTACCAAACTATACGAAGCAGTAAAGTACTTGTTCGTTAGTAAATTAGAATCATCACCCCCCAGAAGATCTTCTTCTAGATCAACATCTGTAGCTTCTTCAATTGTTGAGGTTCCACGATCATGATTAGTGAATTTAACTCTGTGCTTTTGCAGATGATGGTGATTATGAGCACCAAAAGTATTTGCATTCAAATATTGACCTCCGCCAAACAGAAGCATATTCATGAATACTAAAAATACTATTAACTTTCTCATTTCGGTGCGAAAGTAGTAAAAGAATTAAAACAAAAAAAGATTTTTTAACAAGCTTTAACAGTTACATAAAATGAAAACGTTTTCGGTAACTTTTTATATGAAGATTAGATGAAGAAAAATAACATTAAAACCCAAAACAAACAAGATAAACAACTACAATACAATAATTTACCAAAAACAAACTAATACTATTTTACAGTTTAATTTGCATAATTGTAAACTCTTGACCAGCTTTTACAAAAGTCTTATGAGTATCTATAAATCCCATTTTTTCATAAAAAGACTTTTTATTGCTTCTGGCATTACACCAAACTTTTTCCATTCTTTCACTTTTTGCAAACCCCAAAATATGTTTTAAAAGATAAGAAGCGATTCCTCTTCCTTGATATTCTTCTAAAGTGGCTAATTTTCTAAACTGCATTTCTTTCCCATCAAGAAAACAAGAAACTATTGAAACCAATTTATCATCTTCAAAAACTCCGAAATGAAATCCTAAATCGTCTTCTTCTAATTGTACAAATTCAAATGGTTGGTCAGGCCACATTACTTCATGACGTATCTGCCAGGTATCGGATGCTTTTATTGTTTTAATTTCCATTTCACTCTATTATCTGCTCAAAAATAATTCATTTTGATTTGATTATAAAAAACAAATGCAGAATACAGATACAACTAGCTTTCAAAACTTTACATAAAAATAAATCAGACAAATCATTCAATTATAATCTATTATCACTATTTTTATAATACCAAAATCAAACAGATTCCGTTATGAGAAAATTCTTTTTAGCAGTATTTTTATGTATTTGTGCTAATGGATTTGCACAATTAATACAAATTGGCCCACAGTTTTCAACCAATATTACTTCTGTCAATGCCAAAAGTTTCAGCTCCGACCATACGAATACCGGAATTGGCGCTGCCGCCTTTGCTCGATTAAATCTTGCACTTTTTTATGCTCAGGGTGAATTTGGATATGCTCAAACTAATTTCAGCGTATATCAAGACGGAGTTGGAGAAACTAAATTTAAACTTGCAGGAACAGATGCTTCACTAATTGCTGGGCTTAAAATTGTTCCCCTTGGAAAGGCTGGAAACGTAAGACTTTTTGTTGGCTACAACTGGAAAAATTATTCAGATATAAGTACCAGCAATAATCTTAATTCTATAGCACTGGAAAGAAACAATCATAGTATTCTTGGGGGTGTTGGAGTTGATGTCTGGAGACTAACGTTTGATCTTAGATATCTTGCCGGGCTAAGCGATATAGATGCTTCTAATAGCGAAATTAAAACTGGAGTAACAAATCTATCACTTGGATTTAAATTTCTATAAGCATAAAACAAAAAAAATGGGAATCGATTGATTCCCATTTTTTTTGTTTTATAGTTTAACGTAATAACTCTCTTCATTATCACTCATTATCTTTTGTATTCCTTCTTCTGTTTTAACAGCTACATTTACAACATGGAGTATGTTTGACTTATCATTCAGACTGCAGTTCCAGATTGTCCCGTCGGAAAGAATAATCTCTGAGAATGCAGATGCATTACAGTTATTATCATTATACACTAGATTTTCTGTTTTGACAAGTTTCTTTACCTTTGTTTTTTTGTCAACTTCGTAAAATAAAATCTCGTTTTCTTTAATTTCGACTAATTCATCAAAAGCAGATTGATTTACACTTGCTGTAGTCGAAGACCAGACTGGTTGATTTCCTGTTCTTTTCCAAGTACCTGTCACTTGCTTTAAAATTTCTTTTCTCAAAAGCTCTCTTAAGGTATCTACCTTTTTAACAGCATCTTTTCCGATTTCGTTTTCAGGTTTAATCTTCGCAGCTAAAGAAAATAAATCTATAGCTTTTACAAAATCAGCTTTTTTGTAGTAAGAAATAGCCAATTCATATTTGTTTTTTTGAAATGCAGTCTTTTGATCGTTCTGCCCAAAAAATTGAATGGTCGTTAGCAAAACAATCAGAACAAAAGTATTCTTCATTTGGATTTGGAGGTATTTTTAGTATTTCGCAAACGTAATATTTTCCTAACAAATATCTTTACGGTTTTCCGTAATTTTGTATATTTTTAATTATTTCAAACAAAAAAAGTTACTTTGCGAGAACAAAGTAACTTTTTTAAATAGTTTGCTACAGTTAACTCAATTATTTAACATTTAACACATTGTTTTCTGGTGTTGCATCCATAAAAATTCCACCATCAAGCTCAATTTTTTCTATTTTTTTTGAGCTTTTCAAAATTATTCTAGCCGTTTTTTGATTTTTCTCCCAAATCGCTGGCGTTTGATGCAAAGTAATTTTTGATTTATCAGCATAAGTGATTACAACGTCAAACGGAATTGCAAAACCTCCAATATTTTCTATCGTTATAATTTTCTTATCGGCAGAAATTCCTTTTATGGCAATATCTAAATAATTGTTCGTAAAGAACCAATTATTGAAAAACCAATTTAAATTCTTTCCCGTTGCTGTATTAAATGAATTAAAATAATCCCACGGAATTGGATGTTTTCCGTTCCAAGTATCCATGTAAAAATGAAGCGCCTTTTTGAACAAATCATCTCCCAACATGTCTTTTAAAGCCAAATATGAAAGAGAAGCTTTACCATAAGAATTATTTCCATAACCAGCTCCCGAAACCTGTGTAGACATTGTTATAACAGGTTGGTCTTGTTCTGCAGATCGATCTGTTATATATTTTTTAACTCTAAACTCTTTATAGAACTTATCTGCAGACTCCTTACCGTGTTCGGCAATTCCGATTAAATATTCGAAAGTTGTTGCCCAGCCTTCATCCATAAAAGCATAACGCGTTTCGTTAATTCCCATATAAAAAGGAAAGTAAGTATGCGCTACTTCATGATCTTGAACTAACTGTGCAAAAATAGGATCTCCCATTTCAGAGTCATTGCACATCATTGGGTATTCCATATCGGCAAAACCTTGAAAAGCTGTCATTTTAGAAAACGGGTACGGAACTCCTGGCCAATTATTAGAAAACCAATCTAAAGCATATTGATTGTTTTTTACAGAATTAACAAAATCTGTTCCTTTAATGTCATACGCAGCCTGAACACTCGCACGGCGGTTTGTTTTCTTATCTACAACAACGCTGCTAGCATCCCATAAATAATGATCGCTTAAACCAAAACATACATCTGTAATGTTTTTAGCTTCAAACTTCCAGACATTCCAATCGTATTGCTTGGTTACGATACCGCTTTTCATTTCTTGTTCGTTAGCAATATGAAGGATTTCCTCTGTTGTATATGATTTCTTTAAACGCGATGCAAACTCAGGCTGTAAAACCTCATCTGGATTTAATAAATCTCCTGTTGCATAAACCACATAATTTTTTGGTGCTTTTACAGAAAAAACATAATCATTAAAATCATTATAAAATTCCTGACGATCTGTATGAGGCAATCTATCCCAACCATTATAATCATCAAAAACAGAAATTCTTGGGTAGCTGTATGCCACAAAAAAAGTAGTTTCGTCAATCTGTCCTTCACGCCCACTCTCTTTAGACAAAGGATAATTCCACTGAATATTTATAGTAGTTTTTGAATGCGGTAAAATTGGTTTCTGCAATTTTACATTTCCAACCGTTCCCCAATTTCTTGCGTCTTCTTTGTACACTTCATTTTCTATTTTTAATGAAGTAATCGTTAATCCATCGCTTAAAAAATCGTTGTTTACTTCACCGCCTCTTGGAGAAGATGGCTTATGAAGATTATTTACAAAACGAATAACTAAGTTTCTTAATGTATCCTTGCTATTATTTTCGTAAATGATGGTTTCTGTTCCAGCAACTATTTTTGTTTTTGGGTCAACTGAAATTTCCATATTATATTTTCCGCGGTTCTGCCAGTAGTTTGCGCCAGGTTTCCCGTCTTTAGAGCGTGTTCCATTTTCATAAGCTTTTTTTATGTTTCTGGGCATATAAAGCTCTTGTGCAAAATTATTTTGGGCAAAAAGAACGAATGCTATTAATGCAAATTGCAAAAACTTCTTTTTCATAAGTGATTCTTAGATCTTTAAATTGTTTGGTATATAAGACTGCCGTTTGAAAGCAATGTTACAAATTTAATTATTAATTGTTAATAGTTGATGGTTTATTGTTGATGGTTTATAGCTATTACTTAATCATTACCAAAAAACCTTAGCGTCTAAAAAAGAAAAACCGTCTGTCGACTAAAACAACAAACGGCATCTACAATTAATATATAACCTTGATGGCTACAAAATATAATCTGTATTAATAAAATTAGATTCTTTGCTGTTAAGCAATTCTTGCAGAATCTCATTGTTATAATCGATATCTTTTGAAGCTACAAACGTACGGATTGAGAATGAGCGCAAAGCGTCTGGAATACTTAAAGTTCCCACAGCAGAATCTTTTCTTCCTGTAAAAGGGAAAGCGTCTGGCCCTCTTTGGCAAGAACTGTTTAAGTTTACGCGGCAAACTAAGTTAACCAAAGCATCAATTAGTGGTGCCAATGTTTTTATGTCTTTACCAAACAAACTTACTTGCTGTCCGTAATTTGATTCTGCCATATCTTTCAATGGCTCTTTAATATCTTTGAAAGAAAGCACCGGAACAACAGGTCCAAACTGTTCTTCGTGATACACACGCATTTCTTTGTTTACTGGATATAAAACTGCTGGAAAAATATAGTTATCAGTATGTTTCCCTCCTTTTTCATTGATGACTTTTGCTCCTTTATGAATAGCATCATCAATTAGTCCCTGAATATATTTTGGCTTATCTGTTTCTGGAAGCGGTGTTAAAGAAACTCCTTTTTCCCACGGATTTCCAAAAACTAAACTATCTACTTTTGCAGCAAAACGTTTATTGAATTCTTCTCTAATAGATTTGTGAACATATAAAACTTTCAACGCCGTGCAACGTTGTCCATTAAAAGATAAACTTCCTGTAATACATTCCTGAATCGCCAAATCTAAATCGGCATCTGGAAGAATAATTGCTGGATTTTTGGCTTCTAAACCTAAAATTAAACGCAGTCTATTTTTATTTGGATGTTGATCTTGTAAAGCAATCGCCGATTTACTGTTTCCAATTAATGCCAAAACATCAATTTTTCCAGATTTCATAATCGGAGAAGCCACTTCGCGTCCCCTACCATAAACGATATTAATCACTCCTTTTGGAAAACTGCTTCTAAATGCTTCTAATAATGGCGAAATACATAAAACACCATGCTTAGCAGGTTTGAAAATTACAGTATTACCCATAATCAAAGCTGGAATCAGCAATGAAAAAGTTTCATTCAAAGGATAATTATATGGTCCAAGACATAATACAACGCCAAGAGGTCCACGGCGAATCATAGCATTTACTCCCTGTACTTTTTCAAAGTGCGAACTGCGTCCGTTTAGTTCTTTGTAGCTGGCAATAGTATCGTAAATATATTCTACTGTTCTGTCGAATTCTTTTTGCGAATCTCCTAATGATTTTCCAATTTCCCACATTAAGTATTTCACTACCTCTTCGCGGGTTTCTTTCATTTGTTTCACAAATTTTTCCATGCATTTAATACGATCTACTACTTTCATAGTTGGCCACAAGCCTTGTCCCATATCGTACGCATTGGTAGCAGCTTCGACAACTTCTGCTGCTTCTTTTTCTCCCATAAAAGGAATAGATCCTAATAAAGTCGGCGAATATTTTTCTGTTGAAGAAATAGTAGAAAACACAGGTGTGGTTTGCCCTGTCCATTGTTTCAATTCTCCATTTACAAGATAAGTATCTTGATTTATCAAACTTTTAATCTGATATTCTTCTGGTATAAAACTCATAATTTGGTTATTTAATGGTCTGGTAATTCTATTTTCAAAAGAAAAAAGAGGCTTTTTTATTGCCTCTTCTTCTTTTATGGTTGTACTGTTTCACCTTCCCAATCTAGGATTCCTCCAAGCAGATTGTAGGCGTTTTCTATACCTAACTCGTTCATAATCTGGCATGCTTTTGCGCTTCTCGCCCCAGAACGACAGTATACGTAATAGTTTTTATTTTTGTCTAATTCTTCGATTTCATAGATAAATGCCTGCCCTTTATTGATATCAATATTTAGAGCATTCTCAATGTAGCCGTCATTAAATTCGTCTTCAGTTCTTACATCAAGTATAACTGCATTTTCGTCAGCCTCTAACTGAGCAACCCAATCTTCTTGTGATAAATTCATAATAAAATGTGTTTTTGTAAAATTACGACGTTTCTATATATAAAAAACGTACCAAATGCGATTTCGATTATTATTCTCAGAAAACGTTTTAGAGAAAGTATTATAATCAGTGAATTACAAATTTAGTTACTATTTTTAAAAATTCAGCCTACAAAATCGATAGAAAATAGGATTTTTTCATTTACATAAAATTAATCTTAAATCTAGTTTTCTGATAATTATTCCCATTCCAAACCCTTATCTTTGCAAATAATCATATATTTTAATTCGATTTTGATAAAATTATTCGCAACGAACTATACTAATTCTCAAGAATAAATTGATGTGAATTACTATAATTAGTGGCAAAAAAAATCTACCAAATGCAGCATTCATTAAAAACCATATTTCCTAATTTCTCCAACGAGCTTATTGCTACAATTGAAGAAAACGGAAGCCTTCAGGATTTTGAAACCGGAACTATTTTAATGCGTACCGGACAGTATATTAAAAATACCGTTTTGATTATTAAAGGTAAAATCAAAATCTATCGCGAAGGCGAAGACGGCGGAGAGTTCTTGATGTATTATTTGCAGCCAGGACAAGCTTGTGCTATCTCTATGATTTGCACCGCTAAAAGCGAAAAAAGCCAGATAATGGCAAAAGTTGTTGAAGATGTTACCGTAATGATGATTCCGCTGCAGTTGATGGACAAATGGATGATGGAACATAGAAGCTGGTACGAATTTGTAATTGAAACCTACCGAAGCCGTTTTGAAGAAGTTCTCGAAGTAGTTGACAATATCGCTTTCCGTTCTATGGATGAACGTTTGGAATTTTATTTAAAAAGACATTCTGATGCCTGCGGCTGTTCTGAAGTGAATCTTTCTCACCAGGAAATCGCAACCGAATTAAATACTTCCCGCGAAGTAGTTTCCAGATTATTAAAAAAAATGGAACAGCGCGGTCTGGTTAAACTCAATCGAAACCAGATTGAGTTATTAAACACAAATTTCACGAATTAACACGAAACTCTTTTAACACATAGAAACATAGCTTAACGGGATCTACAAAAGGCGTTTCACTTGCATTAACGCACATAGCTATGTGTAAATGACTAGTCATTTATTATAATCTTTTTCAAATAACTAAAATCTATGTTTCTATGTGTTTAAAATTTATTATGTACAGAAAAATTCGTGCACATTCGTGAAATTAGTGTTTAATAATCCTCTTCTGTGATAAATGTTACTGTAGGATTCTAATTTCCGAAGCAACTTTGCATTAAAATAAATGCAATGGAATATTTAGGATTTTTTGCCTCAATCATAATCGGAATCTCGCTTGGTTTAATCGGCGGAGGCGGTTCTATTCTAACAATTCCAATTTTAGTTTATTTATTCAAAGTAAATCCCGATCAGGCAACTTCTTATTCCCTGTTTATTGTCGGATTAACAGCATTATTTGGAAGTTACAGCCATTACAAAATGGGAAATCTGAAACTGAAATCGGCTTTGTATTTTGCCATTCCTTCGGTTATTTCTATTTTGATAATCCGCGAAGTAATCTTTCCGCAAATTGCATCGACCTTGTTTTCTGTTGCTTCCTATACCGTTTCAAAAGATTTTCTCATCATGATTGTCTTTTCGATATTGATGATTACAGCGGCTGTTTCTATGATTAAAAAGAATCAACCCGAAATAACAGCAACTGAAACCAATTATCCACAGCTTAGCGTAATTGGCTTTTTAGTCGGAATCGTTACTGGGTTTCTAGGCGCTGGCGGCGGATTCTTAATTATTCCTGCCCTGCTTTTTTTCGCCAAACTGCCCATGAAGCAAGCCGTTGGAACTTCATTATTGATTATTACCATTAATTCCTCAATAGGTTTTGCAGGCGATTTATATATCGGAACACCAATAGATTATACTTTTCTTTTAAGCGTTTCCGCAATGGCTTTAATCGGAATGCTTGTCGGAAGCCAACTTTCTAAGAAAATAGACGGCACAAAATTAAAACCTCTTTTCGGATGGTTTGTCCTTATAATGGGATTTTATATCATTGCGAAGGAAGTTTTATTCTAATCGAACTCGTAAAGTTTTATTTAGTTTCACTTGTAGAGTAATCTTTGTCAAAGTTTTAAGCTTTGACAAAGATGAAACTAAAACCTTCAAATTTCTCCAAACTTATCTTTATAACGCTCTAATTCTATTTCAGTTCTAGAAAGTAGTTTTTCTAATAATTGGATTTTATCTTCATAAAGTTCTTTTATGATCGATGTATTATCGGCATTGATTAATATGCTTCCATTATTATTTCCTGTAATTTTATTAAAACTATTAAAGTATTTATCGTATTCAAAACTAATTATATCTTCTACACTGACATCTAAAATTCTTCCAATTTCAACTAGTTTTTCATAACTCAAAGAAGTTTTTCCTTTTTCAATTTTACTGTAACCCGCTTGAGTTACACCTAATCTTTCTGCCATATATTCTTGAGTATAATTTTTTAACTCTCTAATGTTTCTAATCTTGTTTTTAATTGTTGTGGCCATAGTTTTATTCTGATTTGAGGTCATGTATAGCTAAAACAGCCAGCCGTCAATTGGTAACGACTTAACTATACTTATTTTTGGTATTCGTTAAACTACTTCATAATAAACAAACTATGAATTAGCATTTTGTTATTCTTTCTCTTTTTGATGATCAAACAACCATATATCAATGCTGCCATTATGAAAAAAACATCATAACGGAAAATATCAAATACAAATATCTCTGATTTTTTCTTAAGCAGTTCTTTGTATACTGCGTTCAAATTGAAGATCTAAATAATAATCGATCTGCTTACTAACAATTGCACGGTCTTTTAATGCAATTTTAGTCCTTATTTCATTTTGGTAAATATCTTTAACAAAAACAAAATATACAAACTCTGCTTTATTGCTAAACCTTATTGCTATAATAAACGCATAACATAAAATTGAAGGAATTATATAATAAAAGTCCATTAAATTGGAAAAGAACATACAATAATATGTTGCAGCAGTCACAGCAATAAAAGCAGTATTTTCAAGAAAATACTTTTTCTTTTTTTTGAGCAGTCTGAGCTTTTTGATTTCATCAAATTGGTACTGCCAGTTTTTAGATTTATAACAAAACCTAACCTTGTCGGAAAAAATTGTTAAGGGCATAAATGTAGTAGGTAAAATAGATTTAAGCTTTTAGTAAAAATCGTTTTCTAAAAATTCTTTATGGGGAAAAAATTCTTAGTTTCGCAATATTAAGCATTAACTGCTTTTTTTTCTTACAATACAGCTTATAGAATATAACTATGAGTTGTAATTAAATCTTTTATAAAATTTATCTTATATTTTATTTACAAGAAATAGCAAGCAAGAAAACTCTTTTAGGCGTTTTCGCCAAAGTGAACGGGCTATCTGCTTTATTCCCGATTAACAAAAACTACGACCAAAAAGCCTTGTTTTTCTAAATCGGGAGATACGGCCCCCATTCCTACGCAAATACAAGTAAACTCGCGTTTAGGACTTAAGATTATTTCTTGAATTGCCTCCAGCTTTAGCTGGAGGTAAACAAATGTAAACAAAAAAGGCTTTAGCCAAAAACCGCAAAGTTTGGCTAAAGCCCTCGGTCAAATTAAAACAAAAAACCTCCAGTTAAAACTGGAGGCAATTGATTCGATAATGAAGAAATTAAAATTTGTGAAATTTATAGTTGCAAAATTCAGAATTCATTCAAACAAAAATTCGTGAATTCGTGGCTAAAAAAAATCAATGCTCCCCATACCCAACATCATCCATTTTCCCGCTAAAAACGCGATATTGAATAATAAAATAAATAATCACCAAAAACAAAGCGATAAAAAACCAGCTCAAACCAGCATTTAATCCGTATTCATGAGCGGCGGTATTGTAAATCGTTAAAGACGGATTTACTTTATTGGTTGAAGGCAAAACGTTCGGAAAAATAGAAACTGCTGTCGAAGCAAATCCTCCAACTAAGAATAAAGTCGAAAAAATAAATCCTTGACCATCTTTTTTGAAGGAACGAACTTTGAATAATCCCGCAATTCCCACAAAAGTCATTAAAGGAAAAAACCAAAGAATCGGATTTTCAATAAAATTATGAAAGGGTTTTGGCTCGATAAAGTGCCAAATTCCCAAAGAAATAAAGACTAAAATCAGCAGAACAAAGTTCAGTCTAAAGATTACATTTTTCAATTTCGGATTCAGCGCCGAATTTGTTTTATAAATAATCCAGTTTGCCCCGTGAATCGTTAACGCCACAACACTCACAATTCCTAAGAAAAGTGTAAACCAATCGATAATTCCCAATTCATTCGCCTGTGGACTAAAAGTCGGATTCCACAAAGGCAGAAAGAAATAATGTGCTTCTTGTGTAGAAACGCCATTTTGAACCATTCCAAGATTGACACCGCGAACGATATTTCCTAAAGCAATTCCGAAAAAGAGAGCCAAAAGTAAACTTGCAATTCCGAAAGCCTTATCCCAAATACTTTCCCACATATGATTATGAATTTGTCCCCGCATTTCAAGTCCGATGGCGCGAAAAATCAAAAGCCACAAAATCATAATCAAAGGCAGATAAAATCCGCTGAAAGATGATGCATATAAAGTCGGAAAAGCAAAAAACAAAACTCCTCCAGCCGCAATAAGCCAAACTTCATTGGCATCCCAAAACGGGCCAATGGCATTGGTAATTGCCTTTTTATCTTTTTCTGTATCAGCAAAAAATAAATGAATAATTCCTGCACCAAAATCATAACCATCCAAAACCAGATAAACAGCCAAGATTCCCATTAAAACTATGTACCAAAAAAATTCCATACTTATATTTTTTCTTTTGAAAGTTCCACATTGTGTGGCCCTTTATTGATAATTTTTCCAACTAAAAGCAAAAACAGCATTCCCAGCAAAAGGTATAAACCGATAAAACCCAGCAATGTAAACAAGGTATTTCCTGATGAAACTGTTGGTGAGGCTCCTGCTGCGGTTCTCATTAAATTATAAACCAGCCATGGCTGTCTTCCTAATTCTGCCGTATACCAGCCTGTTGTGTTGGCAATGTACGGAAACGGCATCATGAACATCAAAGACCATAAAAGCCATTTGGTTTCAAATAATTTACCTCTTATTAATTGAAAAAGAGAAAGCACCATTAACCCAATAAAAACAGTTCCTAATCCAACCATAATATGATAGGCATAATACAATCCAGAAATATTGGTTGGATGAAGGTCTTCTTCAAACTGATCTAAGCCTTTTATTTCCTGGTCCCAATTTCCGTAAGTTAGGAAACTTAGAATATTTGGAACGGCAATTTTATTATCCAATTTTTTGTCTTTTACATCAGGCTGACCGATTAAAACAATTTCAGAACCTTTCTTTTCGGTATGAAAAATTCCTTCCATCGCAGCAAAAGTTACTGGCTGGTATTTCACAACATTTTTAGCTGCTAAATCTCCTGTTGGAACAGCTACAATTACACTAGAAATCAATCCGAAGATTACTCCTGTTTTCAAGAACAATTTTCCGAAAGAAACGTTTTTATTACTTAAAATATAGAAAGCTCCAATTCCAGCAACAACAAAAGAACTCGTTACCAACGAAGCCGCTTGATTATGTAAATAAGAAGGCCAAAGCCAAGGATTAAGAAATAACGCTTGAAAATTATTCAATACAAATTTTCCGTTTTCCAAGATTTCATAACCCACTGGATTCTGCATCCAAGAATGTGTGGCGATGATTAAAAATCCGCTGGCCCAAGAACCAATCATGATTAGTAATCCAGTTACAAAATGCCATTTATGCCCGAGAAGTTTTTCTCCAAATAAAAATAATCCAAGAAAAGAAGATTCAAGAAAGAAAGAAAACATTCCTTCCATTGCCAATGTCTGGCCAATGATTCCACCTGTAAGTTCAGAAAACTTAGCCCAGTTGGTTCCAAACTGAAACTCCATCGGAATTCCCGTTACAACGCCCATTGCAAAATTAAGGGCGAAGATTTTCATCCAAAAATGGGTGGCGTGATTGTATTGTTCGTCTTTGGTTTTGAGATATTTCCACTTGAAGTACACAATGATCAACGAAAGACCCATTGTAAGTTGCGGAAAAAGATAATGAAAAGTGATCGTGAAGGCAAACTGCATTCGATCATAAAAGAGCATTTCTTCCATAATGGTAATTTGTTTATGAAGTTCCACAAATTTAACCATTAGAACCCGAATTAACGCCCTTTAAAAAAAGTTTATCTCCCGATATTTGTTAAACTTTTCAACAATTTAAAGGGTAGAAATAACACTTCTACTCTTTTTGATTTCGTTATAATTTGTCATTTCTGTAAATGTTAGATAATTCGGTAACAAAATTTAACTTTAATAAATTTTGTTGCGATGAGAAATAACAGTCAGGATTCAACATTAGAGAGAAACTATTTAGAGAAGTAT
>NZ_JAVFVR010000025.1 GCF_030929595.1 Flavobacterium sp. LHD-85
ACTTCAATATTTTTTGTAAAATGTTTTTTTATTCTTCGATGCAGCGTTAATGCTTTTTTAATTATTTCATTTTCCATTCCTAATATCGGAAAAATATATTCCTCCTCTATCTCAAAATAAGGTGCCAATTCATTACTGTAATACCAATCGGCATAATTTTTAATTCTTTCATGGCAATTTTCTGTTCTAATTTCTTCTTGAATTGTACAATACAATTATCAATCACTGACGACGGTCTTCTTTTGTGTCCAATAATATTCCTTTATCAGTTGATTAGCTGCAGCAAAAAAACTTAAAACTTAAATCAATATTGGATATTAGATGCTGCTTTTCATTACTCTTGTTTCATTTTACACCAAAAACATATTTTTTTTGCTGATATATTAAAAATTGTATTTCCCTCAAAAGTAAATTTTCATATTCAAGCTTCTCTTTTTGCAAATCTTGAATATTTCATAAAAAAACAATGTTGTTTATCCAGAACCAAGACAGTTAAGTAGTTTAAAAACAAATACTTATGATTAACAATAAACTTTTATCAATAAAATACTATTTCTGTGATCTTCAACATAATAGTATTTTTAGGTCATTTTATAAATACAAAAATGTTATAATTAATTACTTTTTTTTCATCAAATCATGTTGCAAATTATAATTTGCAACAACTTTAGTGAGTCGTAATTACAAAATACGCTGTAAATTTTTGTTAAATTTGATAAATGAGACATCATAAAAGAAAAACTCAACTCTCATAATTTCAAAAGTACATTTCAATATCACTGCCTTACAGTTCTAAAACTAACTATAGTTACGCTTTCGATTTTTTCAAATTTATTAACAAATTTTATCATTATGAAACAAAGTAGACTTAAGAATGGATTAAAAAACGCGCTTCTTTTGGTTGTATTACTATCCTTTAGCGGAATCGAAGTGAAGGCCCAGAACAATAAAAAACCAAATATTCTTGTTATTTGGGGAGATGATATTGGTATAAGCAATGTTAGTGCTTACAGCGATGGACTAATGGGGTACACAACCCCTAACATAGACCGAATTGCAAACGAAGGGATCCGATTTCTACAGTATTATGGCGAGCAAAGCTGTACTGCTGGACGAGCAGCTTTTTTAACTGGTCAGCACGGAATTCGCAGCGGCCTAACTAAAGTTGGCTTCCCAGGAGCACCAATGGGAATGAGCCAGTTAGATCCTTCTATTGGAGGCGTTATGAAAGGTTTAGGCTATGCAACAGGACAATTTGGTAAAAATCACGTAGGAGACCGCAACGAGAGTTTACCAACGGTAAATGGTTTTGATGAATTCTTTGGAAATTTATATCACTTAAATGCAGAAGAAGAACCAGAGTTGCCGGATTATCCTAAAGATCCTGAATATGTTAAAAAATATGGACCAAGAGGTGTTTTAAGATGTACGGCAACAAATGTTGACGATCCAAGTATTCCTGATGCCCGTTTTGGGAAAATAGGCAAGCAAAAAATTGAAGACACAGGAGCCCTGACTAAAAAGAGAATGGAAACAGTTGATGATGAAACCTCTGCAGCTGCTATTGATTATATTAAAAGACAAAATGCTGCCGGCAAGCCTTTCTTTGTTTGGTTCAATGCTACTCGCATGCATTTACGCACACACGTAAGAAAAGAACATCGTGGTAAATACACACACGGAGACAGTGAGTACATTGACGGTATGATCGAACATGATCAAATTGTTGGAGATCTTTTAAAAGCATTAGACGATTTAGGAATTGCTGACAATACTATTGTGGTGTATTCAACAGATAACGGGCCACATATGAACACTTGGCCTGATGGGGCTATGACTCCATTCCGCTCGGAGAAAAACACCAACTGGGAAGGTGCTTTCCGCGTGCCATGTGTGGTTAGATGGCCAGGGGTAATCAAACCAGGACAAATAAGCAACGAACTAATGTCTCATAATGACTGGATGCCAACCTTGGCTTCGATAGCAGGCGAGCCGGATTTAGTAAAAAAAGCATTAACAGGGTATAAAGCAAATGGGAATACTTATAAAGTACATTTAGACGGGTTTGATCAGTCGGCATTGTTACGCGGGACCGGAAAGAGTGCAAGAGACAAATTCTTCTATTCTGATGATGATGGCTTGTTAGTGGCTTTACGTGAAGGAGACTATAAATATGTATTTGCTGAGCAACGTCTGCAGGGAACTATGGGATTGTGGGCAGAACCTTTTACGGAATTGCGTTTACAAAAGATCTTTAATTTAATGCAGGATCCTTTTGAAAGAGCTGATATCACTTCAAATACTTACTGGGATTGGAATCTTAACCATGTTGGTGCAGCTTATGGTATGATGAACGATGTTTTTGCATTTGCAGCCACATTCAAAGAATATCCGCCTCGCTCTTTTCCGCCAAGTTTTAATCCTACAACGGTACTAAGACAGACCTTAGATGATATAAAACTAGAAAGAACCCTTCAAAAGAATAATACCACTAAGAAAAAGTAATAAACTGTAAAAAAAACAGGATTTTTTACCATCCTGTTTTTTTTAATTTAATATGTTTTTGATATGTATAAAAAAGTGCTATTTATACCAGTTGTGATTTTTTTGCTTGTTTCATGCAAAGATAAATCAGAAAATAATATTGTTACAGATTCAACCAATGCTAATGTTGCATCAACAAGCGGGGATCCTCTGCCAAGCTGGAATGATGGAACTTTAAAGAAAGACATCATTGCTTATGTTGAAAAAGTAACCAAAGAAGGAAGTCCTAATTTTATTCCGGTCGAAAATAGAATTGCGACATTCGATAATGACGGAACACTTTGGGCTGAAAAACCTTATGTTCAGGAATTATTTGCGTTTTACAGAGTAAAAAAAATGGTACAAGCTAATCCTGCCTTAGCACAAAAACAACCTTTTAAGGCTGTAGTAGAGAAAGATAAAGCTTTTTTTGAAAAAGGCGGTGACAAAGCACTAATAGAATTAGTGGCAGCAACTCATACCGGTATGACTGAAGATGAGTTTGAAACAGATGCTAAAGATTTCTTTGCAAACACCAAATTTCCCGGCAAAAATGTCCCTATAAAACAAATCAGATACCAACCGCAGTTAGAACTTTTAAATTATCTGCGTGCAAATGGTTTCAAAACTTTCATTGTAACAGGTGGAACTGTTGAATTGGTCCGGGCAATATCTGCTGATTTTTACGGAATTCCAAAAGAGCAGGTCGTAGGAACTTCTTTCAAATACAAATTTGATGATGCTAAAAACATGGTGCAAAGAGAACCTGCTTTGGGTCATTTTAATGATAAAGAAGGAAAACCAGTTGGCATTCAATTGCACATTGGCCAACGTCCTGTTTTTGCCTGTGGAAACGAAGGCGGTGCCGGTGATCTTGCCATGCTCAGATATTCGCAAGGAAACAAATACCCTTCTTTTCAATTAATTGTAAATCATAATGATTCGATCAGAGAATACAGTTATCAGGAAAAAGATAACCTGTCATTAAATACTGCAGCAAAATACAAATACCATGTCGTTAGTATTAAAGACGATTGGAAAAAGGTTTTTACAGATAAATAAAAAAATGGTTGTGGTTTGTTATTTTTTTTTAGCAATACAGCTTTTAAATAAAAGCTGTATGCTTTTTTTTACAATTACAAAAATTTAAAAGTATTCAATTATGAAATCTACCATATCAAGTCGCTCGATCCAAATATTATTCAGTATAACTTTTTTTCTTTTGAATTTTACTGTATCTGCTCAAGAAGAAGCACCTAAAACAGGAGCAAATGCTCAGGAAATAGCTGATAAATTAGCAAATCCGGTAGCAAGTCTTATTAGTGTCCCTTTACAAAATAATCTGAATTACGGTATAGGTCCGTATAATGGATCAAAGTATGTTATAAATGTACAGCCGGTAATTCCGTTTAAATTGTCAGAGAATTTAAATTTAATAACACGTTATATTCTCCCAGTGGTAGATCAAAGAGATATAACAGGCGAAAATACACATCAATTTGGTTTAAGTGATGCAACGGTGACAGCTTTTTTTGCTCCTAAAAGTAAAGGGTTAATTTATGGTTTTGGTCCTGCTTTTTTAGTGCCTACTGCAACTGATAAATTTTTAGGGACCGAGAAGTTTGGAGTAGGCCCAAGCGCATTAGTGATGCATCAAGGAAAAGGGCTTTCAGTAGGTTTTATTGCTAATCAAATTTGGTCTGTGGCAGGTGATGAAGACCGTGCTGATTTTAATCAGTTCTACACACAGATATTTGTTTCTCATAGTTATAAGAGTGGTGCCAGTTTAGGGGTTAATGCCGAAATAACTCAAAATTGGGAAGGAAAAACAACAATGATCACCATAAATCCATCTGTGGGCGGGGTGACAAAAGTAGGAAAACAAATGGTTCAATTTGCGATAATGCCTTTGATTCCAGTTGTTGGGCCATCAGAATCTAAACCTGACTGGGGTTTAAGAGCAGTTTTGGCTTTTGTATTTCCTGAATCATAAAAAAGGATTTTTACCAAATTATAAAAATACTTAACAGAAAAACAGCTTACCAATACAATTATAAAAAAACTAACCTTAAATTATTAAAGTTCCTTTTCAAGAAACATTAAAACTTCTGATAACGATATAAATTTAAAGAGCATTTATTTCTATTGAATCTAGGAAAAAAGATTTTGTTCCCTTTATTGCGTTTTTCTATGAATTAAAAACAAATAGAAACAAAAGGATAAAAAGTAAAATGAAAACCGTTTTAAAAGTTATTAAAATAGTGCAACTAATCTGATTGATGATATGACAATAATCAAAATTAATAAAACACTGTTTGTTTTAACTGTATTTACGGTAATATCTAGTATCGAAACAATGGGGCAAAAAATGGTTCAAAATACTGCGGCTTGGATTGGTTATGAAATGTATCTGCCCTTTAAAGAAGATGGCAGATGGGGTTTACTGCTGGAAGGATATTCAAAAGGAAGTGATTTGGTATCAGAGCTGCAGGGGGTCTTTTACAGAGCAGGAGCCAATTATTATCTTAGAAACGGGAACCGGTTAGGCGCGGGTATTGCTTATCAATGGGATCTGCCTTATGACGAACTTTCCTTGCCGTACAATAATCCGGATTATAGAGTATACGAACAATTTATCTGGCGTATAGTCAAAAAAGAGGGAAATAAAGTATGGTCGCAGCGTTTTAGGTTAGAACAGCGCTGGCTTGGAAGAAAAGACGATCCATACAGCCAAAGTGACCATTTTGATTACTATAAGTTCGAAAATACGTTTCGCTACCAGCTCCGGTACCAATATTGGTTCAAACCCCGATGGGCCGCAGTGATTTATGATGAACTTCATATTAGAACCAATGCAGCAAGTAGTGATGAGAATTATTTGGATCAAAACAGGTTGTATTTAGGTGCCGCTTACAGTCTTGATAAACGAAGAGAAATTAGAATGGAATTGGGCTATATGAATCAGGTCTTTTTTAAATCATCAGATACTGAAAATGGTTTAAGCCGAATGAATCATACAATCAGAATTACCCTTACAACAGATTTGCCATTTAAAAGAAAATAAATCTAGAAGTTATGACTGACCAATTCAAATCAATCAATGATAATAAATTTGATCCGGCAGCATCAAAAGCAGCACGTTATGATAAAGGTGCCGCGATCAGAAAAGTTACGCCTCGTTCCCAGCAGCAGCATTGGGTTCCAACCGAAAATCGTCAAGATCCAGTAGAAGTGCTGATTAAAACCAGTATTGGCAGAATCGAGAGTTTGCTGCCTATTCGATATTCACGCATGATAGAATCGCCATTTGCATTTTTTAGAGGAGCTGCTGCAATAATGGCCTCTGATTTAGCACAAACACCTAATACAGGAATTGATCTTCAGCTTTGCGGTGATTGTCATTTAATGAATTTTGGAGGATTTGCAACTCCAGAGCGTAAATTGGTTTTTGACATTAATGATTTTGACGAAACGTTTCCAGGACCTTGGGAATGGGATATAAAAAGACTTGCGACAAGTTTTGTTATCGCCGGAAGATCAAAAAAATTTTCCAATAAAACCTGTCAGGAATCCGCCTGGCTTGCAGCGGACAGCTATAAAAGGCACATGATAGAATATAGCAAACTATCTGCTCTTCAAATTTGGTACGCCGATATAGATTTAGCCCAATTGATTGAAAAAGGGCATGACCAAGATATCAAATCTTTTCAGCAGAAACAAATAAAAAAAGCAGCAGAACATACAGCCCATGAAAAAGAGTTTGCAAAAATGACACAACTTGAAGGCTCTCGAGCCCGTATAAAAGATAATCCTCCTTTAATTTTTCATCCAATAGATCATGAGGGAATACAAATTTTAAAAGAAGCAGAAACCATACATAGACGTTACCTTGAAACATTGTCTGATGAAAAAAAAGTACTACTAAGCAGGTACACTTTGCATGATCTGGCAATAAAAGTAGTTGGAATTGGAAGTGTTGGTACCCGCTGCGGCATCAGTTTATTAATGTCAGCCACAGGAGAGCCCATTTTTTTGCAATTTAAAGAAGCCAGGCAAAGTGTATTAGAATCGAACTTAAAAAGTAAAGGAAAGTACAGTCATCAGGGCGAACGTATTGTAAAAGGTCAGAAACTGATGCAGACTGCATCAGATATATTTTTAGGATGGACAAATGATGATAATGGCAAGTTTGTCTATATACGACAGCTGAGGGATACCAAAATAAAACCAGTTCTTGAAATTATGAAACCAAAAAATCTTAAAGATTATGCAAAGGCATGCGGCTGGGCCCTTGCAAGAGCCCATGCTCGTACGGGAGACCCTTCAGTATTATCAGGTTACATGGGAAAAAGTAATGAGTTTGCTAATGCTATTGCAAAATTTTCAATTTCATATGCAGACCAAAACCAATCAGATTATAGTAAAATGCTAGAAGCTGTAAAAGAGGGAAAACTGCCTATTTCTACGGAAATCTAGGCATATAGTAATTAATAAAATAGAATATATGAGTAAAAAGTTTTTGTTTTTGATAGGTCTTGTGATTATGTCAATCACATCAAAAGGCCAGACGCAGCGTATTGATTCTTCTGCAGTTTATCTTTTACACCGAGCTGCCGAAACCTTGCAGGATATAAAGTCCTGCAGTTTCACAGCTGTTACAACTTATGATGTGCCCAACGAAAGCTTGGGACTTGTAAAACACAGCACAACGGACAAAGTTATTATGACGTTTCCTGATAAAATGAAGATTTCTTCCGTTGGTGATAAAGGAACCCGTGCTTTATGGTACAATGGTAAAAAACTAAATTATTATTCATTTGATAATAATACTTACGGTTTTACCACCGCTCCCGGTTCAATAATTGAAACCATTGATGAAGTAAGTAAAAAATTTGGCATCGAATTTCCCGGGGCAGATTTTTTCTACCCTGCTTTTTTACAAGATCTGCTCTCAGAACAAGGAAATTTAATTTTTCTGGGAAAAACAATAGTCGATGGCCGTGAGTGTTTTCATATTATCGGAAATGATAAAACAAAAAGCTATCAATTCTGGGTAGGTAATGACGACCTGCACCTGCCTGTAAAATTGGTCATTATTTATACTTCTGATAAAGACAAACCTCAATATGAAGCTCTTTATAAAGATTGGGCCGTTAATCTGGATTATCCAGATTCTATGTTTGAATTCATAACACCTCCAAAAGCTACTAAAGTAAGACTTGCACCTCGAGAAACCACTAAATAATCCTATAAACGATATAGTTATGAAGTCATATCCATCTAAAAATAAAATCAGCATCATAATTACGGCTTTTTTTGCTCTGTTACTTATGATTCCAGAAGAAGCAGCAGCACAGCGTTTTGGTCATTTTACCCCCGTAAGACCAATGCCCAGACCAGCACCGATGCCTCGTCCGATGCCCAGACCAATACCGCCTGGACCAAGACCGGTTCCGCCTCGTCCATTACCGCCGCCGCCGCATCCGTACCCGCACCCATATCCAAGACCATTACCGCCACCGTTTCACCCTTATCCAGTTCCATATCCCTATATCTACCATCCTTTTGTGCCTTACTATTGGGGACCAACATGGTACCCGATAGGTTTTTTTATGGCAACATTAACAACAGCTGCCATTGTAATTACGGTTGAAAATAATCAATACCATTATGATGATGGAGTGTATTACCAAAAAGAATCTAGTGGGTACAAAGTAGTGCCAGCACCATTGGGGGCAACGATCTCAGAACTGCCAAAAGGTTATGTTACCATTAATGTTTCCGGGACAGCCTATTACTACTATGGAGGGGCTTACTATGCAAAAGCATCCAATAAATACAAAGTAGTAAATGCGCCAGTTGGAGCCATTGTTATGCATCTGCCTGAGGGAGCTGAAGAAAAAACTATAGACGGCCAAAAATACATGATTTATAATAATGTTTATTACCAGCCTATTTCTAAAGACGGCCAGGACAGCTATGTTGTTGTTCAGGGAAAATAAGAAACTGGAAATTTAATATTTTATCATATTATGAAAAAGATTAGCAGACATAAATCAGGAATCAGAAATCTTTTACCAAAAAAAATCATACTGTTTTTTTAACACAATTACAAAAACCAACTAGTCAGCGGCTTATAAAAGAAAAAGCATCCAATTTACAGAGCCATGCATACATTGTAATTGTTTAAGCTGAATTTTAACCTTCAAGTTAAACTAGTTCAATCATTAATTTAAAATAACCATAAGATGAACATCAAAATAAATCTTCGAATAATCCAAGCATTGATGCTTGGATTGTTTTACAGCTGTTCTCCAACTGTAAATGTTACAACTGATTACGACCATGCAGTAAACTTCAAAGAGTATAAGACTTTTTCTCTTTATGATTTAAAAGCGCAGCAGGGACAGATAAACCAGTTAAATGCAGATCGAATTACAAAAGCGATACGCAGTGAAATGATAAGCAAAGGTTTCATTGAAACAGCCTCTAATCCAGATCTAAAAGTAAACGCAGTAACAATTTTAAAAAATAAAACCCAGGTTACGGCTAACTCTGATTTTTATGGCTATGGAGGAATGTACCGCCCTTATGGATACTGGGGCGGCGGTGCAATGATGGGTGGTGCCACTACATCCTTTAATACCTATGATTATGTTGACGGCTCTCTAATAATTGATATTGTATCTACAAAAACTCAAAAATTATTATGGCAGGGAATCGGAAATTCCCAGATTGACAGCAGACCTGATAACCCTGAAGAATTTATCGCTGATTCGATCAAAAAAATTCTTGCAGGATTTCCGCCCGGCGGCACCAAAAAATAATATGTGCATTAATTTAAAAAGTATTATGCTGATTTGGAACCAAAGGCATAATACTTAAAAATACAACCAAAATTTGATAGTCTGTAATTTTATATAAGACGACAAATCCAAAAAAAGATTCAAACCTATGAAAGACACCATACTTTTACTTTCCTTCTTTATAGCTGCAATAGCTGGTCTGGCACTATCTTTTGTAATTCTGCTTTCGAAAAAAAAATATGAAGCAAGCTTTTTCTTAGGTCTTTTTCTCTTGAGTCTTTCTTTTGTAAGCATATATAATTTTCATTTAGCCTCTGCTACAATCAAAGAGTTTTCAGATATTTTAATTATTGCCAGATCATTTATTTTTCTTGCGGCTCCATGTGCCTTCCTTTACATACGATCTGTATTGTCTGCAAACCTGAAATATAAAAAGTATGACTGGCTGCATTTTCTGCCATTTATCCTTTACTTTTCTCTAAGTACAATGATGTGGCTTGATAGTTTCTTCTCTCTTAACATTTTACGGCCTTTGCCTTTTAGGTTTTATAATCCGTTATCTTTTCTGAGCTTGACAATGTGGCTTCTTTACGCACTTCTACAGACTGTTATGATTCTAAATTATGACTGGCAAAAATTTACAGAAAAAGAAATTAACAAAATAAAGGCTCTGACATGGATCAGGGTATATAATCTGATAACGCTCTTTTTATTTTCTACCCTGTTTGTGCTTTATTTTCTAAATACCCACGATAATATAAGTTTCTCATCGTACTGCTTAATTTCTTTAGCTTTGCTTTTTACATGCACCTGGCTGTACTTTCAGCCTCAGGTATTCTATGATACAGGCTTACATCTAAACACTAATGAATTCTATCTGATTGATGATGATCAAAAAGTTTTAGAAACAGAATTCAAAACAAAAAACACACCGTTTATAAGGGAATCAAATTTTGAGTCAGAAAAAAAATACCTGTATCTCGCTCGTCTTGAAAATATTTTTAGCAAAAAGAAAAGATTTCTACGAAAAGATCTAACTATTAGGGATGTAGCATCTGAAATTGGCCTATCAGTAAACCAGCTTTCCAATCTGATCAATTCAGAACTTAATGCCAGCTTTCATGACTATGTAAACCTTAAAAGAATAGAATACTTTAAGGAAAAAATTAATAGTTCCAAATGGGAAGGTTTATCATTAGAAGGTATGGCCTGGGCATCTGGTTTTAAATCCAGGACAACCTGCTTTAGGGCATTTATAAAACATACGGGGAAATCTCCTTCAGAATATTTCAAACTAATCAGAGTCAAACCACAAAAAAGAAATCCTAATTACAATTATAGCAAATAAAGGAAATTTAAAATTTTGAACTTCTTAATTTTTAAAACTATGATTATGCAAACAAAGTCAAAATGCCATATACGAACCATAAAATTAATCACTTTACTGCTGATGCTATCAGGTTTTTTAAGCCGGGCACAGCTCAAAGGAGGGCATATATTGGGGGCAATGGGACTGCAGTCCGGGACCCAGACACCTGAAAATACTTTAAGCGTATATATTCCCGGATATTTTTACACGGCATCCTCTCTTCGCAATGCCTCGGGCGAAAAGACAGCTGTCAATCCTGATTTAACTATGAGCATTACAGGTGCTGGAGCATCATATGTCAGCAGTTTTAAGATTCTCGGAGCCAATTACGGCGCCACTGTCCTTCTGGCTTTTGCTGGAAATACAATTCAGGGAAATAATGTTGACTCCAGAAATTCCCTGGCTTTCACCGATACATATATTCAACCCCTGCAGCTTGGGTGGCATACTAAAAGAGCCGATTTTGTTTTTAGCTACCAAATGTATCTGCCAACAGGAAAATTTACTGCAGGAGCATCAGACAACAGTGGACTGGGCATGTTTATGAATGAATTTTCAGCGGGGACAACCTTCTTTTTTAACGAAAAAAAAACATTTCATTTTTCAGCTTTGGCGTCATATGAAATAAATGGGAAGAAGAAAGATACGGATATCAAAACCGGAGATATTTTAAGTATTGAAGGAGGACTGGGCAAAACATTCTATTTTATGAATTCTGAAAAATCAGCTCCAAAAGGGCTGCTGAATGCGGGATTAATTTATTATCTGCAATATAAGGTCACAAGTGATGAAATTCCTCTGCCTTTAATTGGCGTTGTAGAGGGTAAAAATGACAGCATCGGCGGAATTGGAGCCGAGGTAAACTACTTTCATATAGGATGCAGCACCTCGGCCGGGCTTCGCTGGATTACGGAAGCAGATGCTATAAACAGATTTCAGGGAAACACTTTTTTTCTTACTCTTGCCCACGTTTTTAAATTTGAAAAAAAATAAAGAAAAGATCACCCTGAAGTAGTTTTATTGGGAATAATGCAATTGGAAATAAATCTTAAATTATAAAAAATGGAAAATTATTGTTCACATTATAATGATGCTGGCAGAAAATTTATTACTAAATTATTTTTAATCTGCGTATTGTTTTTATTTTCGATTCATACTGTAAGAAGTCAAAAACATCATACTGTTTTTAAAGATTCCCTTGACGGCGCCTTTGATGTTAGTGATTTTTTAATATACGCTCATGGTTTTATAGTGATCCCTACCCTTATTACCGAACCTGCTTTAGGCGGTATTGGCGGAGCCATTGTACCTGTTTTTCTTAAAAAACACGACCCAATTATTGACCAAAACGGAAAAAAAAGGTTTATCGATCCTGATATTACTGGAGCAGCCGCTCTATATACTGGAAATAAAAGCTGGGCCGCAGGAGCATTTCGCGCCGGAAGTTTTATAAAATCTAAAATAATGTATCGTGTTGGAGCTGGTTATGGTGATGTCAATATGTCTTTTTATGAAAATTTACCTACTGGTGAGGATGCAAAAATTGATCTTAATTTTCAATCATTTGTGTTCTACTCCCGAGTCATGAAGCAGTTTCGAAATGCAAAATGGAGTGCTGGGGTTCAGTATTTATTATTAGATTCTAAAATTAATTTTCCGGATTTAAACAATCTCCCTGCCTTTGCAAAGCTTAAAGATATAAAAAGTGTCGTGAGCCAGTTAGGAGGTGCAATTCAGTTTGACGAGCGTGACAATATATTTACACCAAATAAAGGAGTAAGACTGCAGGCTGATTTTTTCTGGTCTGATAATTTACTGGGAAGTGATTACGAGGCATGGAGGGTAAATTTATCAGCAATTGGTTATCAGCCCTTAACTAAAAAATTAATTGGGGGGCTCAGACTCGAGGGAGAGCAGGCATTTGGAAGTCCCCCTTTTTACCTTCGACCAGGAATAAATTTAAGAGGAGTTCCCGCGGCCAGATATCAGGGAAAAACCAGCATTATTGCTGAAGGGGAATTAAGATGGGATTTATACCGACGCTGGAGTCTTATGGGATACGGCGGTGTTGCAAGCGCATTTGATGATTGGGACAAAGCATTTGCCAAACCTGTTGTTTACAGCTATGGTACCGGATTCAGATACCTTATAGCCCGAAAATTTAAACTCCGAATGGGTGTTGATGTAGCAAAAGGTCCTGAAGACTGGGCATACTATGTCGTTTTTGGCAGTAATTGGCTTCGATAATTTTATTTCCCCTGAAATAAATTAACTCGTAAAAAATCTAATTATGCAAAAATTCCTTCTTTTATTCTTATCTTTTTTATGTTACTCAGTACTATGGAGCCAGAAAAAAACAGTGGACACTACAGCGCTACAAAGTCCTCATACCAAAAGCATAGATTTCAATATAATGCCTTATTTAAATTATAACAGGACTCTTGATTTTATGTTTGGAGCTATTCCAATGATGATGTACAAAATCGACAAAACAGATACAATATCTCCAAAATCTTTATCCGGATTAACGGCCGTATATACTACCAATAAATCGTATTTTATAGCACTGTTTAACAAATTTTATTTTAAAGAAGATCAATGGCGGCTGCAATTATTTTTCGCAGCCGGTAATCAAAATGAACAATTTTACGAGGACGATATCGATATACCAGCTTTTTACAATTATCAAAGTAAGAGAATCATGGCAGGGGGAACCCTTCAATACAAAATAGTCAAAGCCTTTTATGGCGGTATTGGCTATTCATATGCCCATTATGACACTGCATATCAAGACAATGTAGAACCATCTTCAATCACACATACAAATGGTTTACAGATAATTGCTATGTACGATACAAGAGATGCAATTTATTATCCTACAAAAGGCACTAAAACTAAATTAAGATGGATAAGTTATCCAACATGGATTGGAAATGAGGTTAGTGCAAACAAAATTCTTACAGAGTATAATAAATATTTTCCAATGCGAAAAGCTGCTGATGTGCTGGTTGCTCGTTTTTCTGGTAAATTTGGATTAGGGAATATCTCTTTTGACCAGCAGATAACTATTGGCAATGAAGATATAAGAGGGTATTCCCAAGGAAAATACCGAGGTGACGGACTTATTGACATACAGGGTGAATACAGGTACAATTTTGGCAAAAAAATGGGGCTTGTTGGATTTGCCGGTGTTGCCACGATTTACGGATCTGATACTGAAAGTTTCAATTGGGGGCTCTACCCAGGAGCAGGCATTGGTTATCGATATCGGGCTTTTAAGCATGAAAAATTTAATGTAGGGCTCGATGCAGCAGTAGGAAAAGGTGATTGGGGGCTATATTTTAGAATTGGAGAAGCTTTTTAATGATTTTACAACGATGACCTGAGGCATTACTATTTTCCAAGTCCTCAAATTTTCCAGTTGCAACAAAATATATTTAGGTCTTTTTAAAATCAAATATAAAAGAGAATTTATTTGATAATATAGATTATCTACAGCCTATTTTAAGATGCAAAAAACTAAATAAACCGAATTTAGGTCTGCGCAATGATGCATTGAATTGTTGAGTAAAAAAAAACAGTGGTCACATTTTGGGAATTTACGAGATTATATCATTACGATTAATAAATTTTTCAGGTTATTAAAGCCCATTCAAAGTAATGCTTATCTTGGCATCTTATGATTTGATTGGACTTCTGATTGAATCAGAAAAATTATAAGCATATAGGCACTAAGTATGCCTCTTTATTTAAAAGACAACGCTGGAGCATCATTTTCGAAGGATGTAAAATTAAATTCAAAAATCTATAATTTCCTCTCTTAGATATCCTGCTAGTAAAAACATTTATTGCTTTAAGCACTCAAAAAAAGCTTTATTTGAGATCATTGAAGACATTTTTATCCTTCAAATATGCAAATAAGCTGAATTATTAATTTATTGAGTATGTTTTAAAAAATCTCCGTCAATAATAAGAAGTTTTACATGGTTTTCCGCACCTGTAATGGAACGATGTGAGCTAAGTTCATCTGACACGACATATGTTTCTCCTTTGATTAATTTAATTTTTTCACCAGTACTCAATTCGCTGACAAATTCACCTTCTAAACAATGAACAATATGGCCTTTTTGACACCAATGATCTGCTAAATATCCCTTTGAGTATTCTACCAATCGTATTCTCAATCCTGAAAATTGAATTGTCTGCCAATATGCTGTCCCTGTTTCTCCCTTGTATTGATCCTTTTTAACTAAAGTCCAATCTATTGCCTGAAATGGTATATTGCTCATTCTTGATTATTTGTTAACTTTTATTAATGCCTTTCAAATTTGTAGTTAAAGCTAAAGATCTGCAGCTATTTAAAAAACTGAATTATAAAATAATAGTAATACTTCATCCATAAATTAATTTTTAAACCACTGCATAAAATTTGGTTTAAAACAGCAGCTTAAAACTTTGTCTTAATAAGATCTTAGAGATAATTCCTTTAATAATTTTTCAGATTAAAGTGTAAATATTCTTTCAAACTTTATTACAGAAATTCCGGTGGGCAGGACCTTAGGGGCCTTAATGAGCTTCTCCGCAAGAAGAGATGCCGGTAAGGGCCTAAACTCCTTAAGCATTCCAACAGCATTAAAGACTCGCACAGTATTAATCATAATCTTTTCGCTCATTCCTCCAGTTTCATCTCTTACCAACAATCCTGGTTTGAAAATGATGCACTGCTCGAAATAAAACTCCGAAATCATTTCTTCTAAGATTCCTTTCATCTTTAAATAGAGTATCCAGCTGTCAGAAGATGCATTAAGAGAGGATTCTAAGATGAAAGAGCTTACCCCATTTTTCCAAGCCAGCATAATGAAGCCCGTTAAGTCTATAAGGTCTGATTTCCAAGGGTTCTCTCTTTTTTTTAAAGCCGTTTCAAAACAGAAAAAAAGTATATCTCCTACAACGTATTTCTTATACGAATTAATTTCGGAGAAGTCGACAATATATTCCTTGAATTTAGCATGCTTCTTCCCTGTCGGTTTATTTACAAAAGCAACAACAGAAGTATAATCAACATCTAGTAAAAGCTTATCAACTAGTAACCTACCAGTTAAGCCAGCAGCTCCAATGACCAATGCCTTCATAATATATTTTTATAAAATAATAAGTTTATAACACCTTTATTCAACATTTTAGAGAGTTAAAATAAATCCATTTTACCTCTCTACTATTTTATTTCTTTCCTTTTTATTGTAAGAATATTTGTGTATTTTTATAAATCATTTTTAATTTCATTACAGATATGGAAAGTTTTATTATTAACAAAACATCTAGTGGAGAATTTCAGTTCATTTTAAAAAATGAAAAAAATCACATATTAATGACCAGTGGAAGCTATTTAACAGAATTAAATTGCAAAAAAGGAATTGAACGATTCAAAATTTATGCTCAGCACCATAATAAATTTTATAAAAGGACTAGCTCTAATTGGCAGTTCTATTTTTATCTCAAGGCTGCCAATGGACATATCATAAGTATCAGTAAACCGCACGATAGCGTTTTGTCAAGAGATCAGGCCATTGATTGGGTAAAAAAATTCTGCTCAAAGCAGTCCTAAGAAATATAACTTTTAAAGCAATCTAAATTTTTATGGCAGCGATGCTGTTAGATAAAAATTCCTATAAAAAAATGAACGATTTTCCTCTTATTTCTTAGCAAAACAATAACAATTTCATATAAGAAATCTATATCCCGTAAAAATCACAGATAAACACAGATCTTTCTTAAATATCTTAAAATCTCACTTCATATTAATCTTTTATATAAAGTGAAGATAATCAAAAACACTAAAATAAACTAAGAAAATTTTTACTTTATTTTAAGATAAAAAGTCACTAAGTTACTGAGCATAAATAAATACATTTTTTCAAAACTAATAAGGCTTATTACAGATACAGAAAAATAATGAAATAAATGACAAGCATAAAACTAAAAAAACAAACTTTTTCAATGTTGTGCAATTGATTCTTTTTATTCATTTAAAACAAACAAAGTAAAATACTTATACAGTTGAAAATGATATAACAAAATGCAAAAATACATACCATAACTGTATTATTCAACAACAATGCTTTTTTAAACTAGATGACATAGGATGGATTCTTTTCTCAAAACCTTCTAATTAATAGTTATTACTGATAAATCAAGCTTAAATAGTAGTTAATTATCACTGACGCCAAATCTAAAAATATAAAAAACGCAAAAAAATCCTATTTCTTTTTTTAATCCATTTATGAATTATAAATATTGGGGTTATTATCATTTATAGAAATTATGATTAGGCAGATCAAGTTATTCCGATTACAGTATTTCCAATAATTTTAGAATATGGTTAAAGATGAAAAATAAAAACAGCCAAAATAAAATCTAAATTTCTATTTCATTCCCCATTAATGGAACATTACTTTTAAAATGATATTGATTCTGAATTTTAATTCGTAGTTCATCAGCCGGCAGGTTTTCACCATGAACTAAAAAAATGCATTTAGGAGTATTTTTTAATGCAGAGAGCCAGTTTAAAAGATCTTTTTGGTCTCCATGTGCAGATAGCCCTTCAATTTGAAATATCTTAGCTCTTACATTGTAGTAATTCCCATATATTTTAATTTCGTCAGCGCCTTCAAGGAGCCTTCTTCCACGGGTACCCTCTGCTTGATAGCCTACAAAGATCACAGTAGTTTCATCAAATCCTATATAATGTTCAAAATACGATAATACGCGTCCTCCGGTCACCATTCCGCTTGCGGCAATGATAACCTTAGGCTGAGGATTTGCAATAATACGCATGGTTTCTTCAAACTCAGAGACAATGGTGAACATTTTGGACATTTCACGACAATTATTATCTGAAAGTTTATGCCATTGCAGGTTTTCTAAAAATACACGCAGTGCATTAGCACCCATTGGAGTATCCAATATATAGGGGATATTAGGAATCCTGCCTTCAGTTTTGAGCTGCCATAATAGGAACATTACAGATTGTGCCCTCTCGACGGCAAAACCAGGAATGATTACAGTTCCGTTCTCTTCTATGGCATTATTGATTAATGTTTCCAGTACTTTTTTTACATCCAAATCAGGATGCAGCTTATTTCCATAAGTACTTTCTAAAAAAACATAATCAGCCAGTATCGGCTTTGTTGGGGGAAACATTAGCACATCATCATCACGTCCTATATCTCCTGAAAATACTAAAGTTTTGCCTTCGAGAATTAATGTGATGCTGCAGGCGCCAATGATATGCCCGGCATTTTCAAAAAAAGCAGTAATATCATCTGCAACTATTACTGGTGTATTTGGCTGTACGACCTTAAAAAAAGAAGTAACAGTTTGGGCTTCTTGAATTGTGTAGAGAGGTTCGGCCCTTTTATGCTTAGAATACTGCTCTTTGTTGGCTCTATTGGCTTCTTCTTCCTGAATTTTGGCACTATCCAAAAGAACAAGCTTTGCTATTGATCTGGTTGGGCTGGTACAATATATTTTGCCTGTAAATCCTTGGGCCATAAGCCGAGGAAGCCACCCGCAATGATCAAGATGACCGTGCGTAAGCAGTACACAATCTATCGTAGAGGGCAAAATGGGCAATGGATCCCAATTGAGCTCTCTGAGTGATTTTAGACCTTGAAAAAGACCACAATCAATCAATATTCTTTTTCCATTAGTTTCTATCAGAGTTTTTGAACCTGTAACAGTACCCGCACCTCCTAAAAATTTTATTTTCATTTTAAATAAGTTTACAAATTTGTGAAGCTTCTTGCAGTATATTTTTAATCCTGTTTTTACTAATTCCAATTTTATGAAGACCCTGCGAATCGTCAATAAGATCTTTTACCAATATCTGGTTCAGAATAAGCAATTTTTCTTTTTCAACCGTTGATAATGTTGTGAGACAGGTGATAGGGTAAAGAACTCCTTTGTTTATTTTATTTTTAAGATTATTATCCTGGGGATAATCCCAGCTTAAAAGAGAAATTCCTGTGCAATTGGCAAAATCCTGGGCATCTTTTGTAAAACGATTGTTGGTTACGATAATACAGGAATCAAAAGTTTCATTATTAGAAAATAAAGTGTGTCGTTTCGCTTTAAGATCATTAAAACGAGAAAGAATGTACATAGGAACCTTAACATCCGAAGAACCTTCTTTGCTGCCGTGAAACTTGCATTCAATCATGGTTATAATGTTATTTTTTATAATGGCTATATCTACTTCATGCGATACACATTTTCCTTGCAGCGTTAAGTTTATTTTAGTCTTAAATCCATCTTCAGCATACAATCTGGAAATAAATTTTTCAAAGAAAAAACCCGCAGGTCCCAGCATTTGCAAAGCCAATTTTATATTATAGCGTGCAGCAAATCCATTAGATGTTTTTTTTAAAATTGCAAAAGCTAGTTTGTAGATTTCTTTAGTGGTTATACCATCATACATTTGTTTTTCTATTTCAACTAAAGAATCCCTTATCAAATCAGTACCGGCTCCAGTTTTTTTTAGAGAAAGTTTTAATTTTTCTTTGTCAAAAGGGACTTTGTGTCCTGAGTGCTTTGTTATTTTCATTATAAGCAATATCTTATTTCATTTACTTGAAAAGTAAGCGGTATACCCATCAGTACCGCTCACATTTATACTTCTCATAATATTTAATTATAGCTTTCCTTTCCATTAGTTTATTATAGTTTGTTAACCTGCAAATAATATTATGCTGTTGATCTTTCACTGAAAAAGACAGCCATATTAAATTATTAAGAAAATCAAACCAAAAACACCTGTTTTATACTTATAACATATTTAACAAGTGCAAAACCAAACCCATCATTTTAAACACCCAAAAAGCCTTAATAATTAACACCTTAACAAGTTTTATAATATTACCTTGATTCCTGTCCAATAACACCAATTTTTATTCATCACCTAGACATAAAATCCATTATTCAAACCAAGATACTACTAGATAATGAAAACTTTACCTCACCCTCAGCAACTTGGAAATCATAAAAATAACGAAATATTTAATTTTGAAATATATTCCTACAAAAATATGATTTTATTAGACAGTAAGTTGTTTCAAAAAGCTAAACATTGTTTCAAATTATAATTTGCAACCAATTTTTTAATATTCAAAACTACAATAAAAGAGAGCAGGAATAAATTAAATTCCTACATTCTACACATCAATAGTACTTATAAACTATAGAATAATATACTAAAAAAATATAATTCTTACTTTTTTTTTAAACAATTACCATAAAATAAATATCTTATCTTTATAAAAACGTTATAGAATTCTTCTCGGTACCTACCTATCCTTATTAATCTTTTAAAACACATCCCGCTTTATTTTTATCTTGAATTTCGGACACCATCATAAGTCTCAAGCCACTAGCTCAATTTAAAAAAATTAAAAATGAAAAAATTATTACTCGTTTCTGCGTTTATTATTTGTTTTCTTTGCTTTCCTTTCTCCGTACATGCACAAGTAGGTATTGGAACTGAACAGCCGTCAAATTCATCAATGCTTGATATCATATCCGCTGACCGCGGTATTCTGATTCCCCGAGTATCTTTAAGCAGCACTCAAGATTTGACGACAATTACAAATGGAAATATTAATAGTCTACTCGTATTTAATGTACAGACAATAGCCGATGTAACACCAGGATTTTATTATTGGTTTACTAATAAGTGGAATAGATTGGGAGCGGAAAATAATTTTGAGGCACTGACTTCCATTTCTCAGGATGTAAAAGCGGGAACTATTACTTATATTGATGAAAAAGGGACTTCTACAGTTTTGACTATAGGAGGATTAATCGCCCAGCATGAAACGCTAACCTCTGCCGTTTTTACACCGGCTACAGGAATCCTGACTTACACAGATGAGGATGGTGCTGCAACAGATATGGACCTATCGGTTATGATTCCCAAT
>NZ_JAVFVR010000026.1 GCF_030929595.1 Flavobacterium sp. LHD-85
AAGGGACTAGCTTAGTATATTATTATGAAAAGCTGTTTTTTAGAGTATCTCTGTAATTAATTGATTATCAAAGATTCTAAAAAACAGCTTGTGATAATTTACTTCTTCTGATTTTCAATATTATCAAAAGATATTGATAATATTGAAGAATCTAAAAAATAATTCATTATTACTTTTTATTTAGCAGGCCTTTCATGTTTAATTTGAAAGGCTTTTTTTTGTGCTAAATTTATAAAAACCTCATTAATATGCTTCTAAGAAGTAGCATAGAAGGATAATTAAGCTTGACAAAAGGCTTTATCTATTTTCTATCGAATAACAAAAGAATTAAAAACTGTTAATAAACGCTAAATCAAAACATTGCCTATAGTCTACCTACATTAAGGACTTCGCGTATTAAATAAAATTTAAACAATAAATCAAAATTGTTTATATTAAGCCTAAATTTGCATAAATTCTATTTTAAAATTTTTATAATTTTAAATAACTATAAAATATATAAATGACTCCTATAAAAAGTAAAAGAATTGAGGCTGTAATTAATGATATTATTGACCAATACGCTTATGCTGATCAATCAGACAGACCTTGGATAATTGGATTTAGTGGAGGGAAAGACTCAACTGTTTTATTGGGTTTGGTATGGATTGCCCTGCTAAGAATTCGAGAAACATTACCATATCCTTTTCAATTAAAAAGAAAAGTTTATGTAGTTTGCAATGATACTATGGTAGAAAACCCAATTATTTCAAATTATGTTGAAGACGTATTATCAAAAATAGACGCGGAAGCAAGAAATCAGGATTTACCAATTTTTGTTCAAAAAACAACCCCTAAACTTGAGGAGACATTTTGGATAAATGTTATCGGAAAAGGGTATCCTGTTCCAAATAATTCTTTTAGATGGTGTACTGACAAGCTAAAAATTAGACCAACATCAAATTTTTTGATTGAACAGGTTGACCAAATGGGAGAAGCCATTGTTTTACTTGGGACAAGATATGATGAAAGTGCTACAAGAGAAAGATCTATACGCAAACACGAAGTTACTGGAAAAAGACTTTCCAAACATCAAACATCTGCAAATACTTATACATACGCTCCTATAAAAGAATTAATGTTAGAAGAAGTCTGGTACTTTATCAATGCAGTGCCTTCTCCTTGGGGGTTTGATAATTCAATATTGTTTCAAATTTATGCTGATGCAAGTGCAGATGATTACGAGTGTCCAACCGTTGTTGTTGATAAAAATCATACTTCATGTGGTCAAAGCAGGTTTGGATGCTGGACTTGTACAGTTGTTAAAAATGACAAATCAATGACTTCTTTAGTCAACAACGGTAGAAATTGGATGCAACCTCTGTTAGATTTCAGAAATAGATTAATAGAGAATAGAAATATTTCAGAAAATCGCAAAGATAGTAGACGTAATGGACAAATTGCCGTTCGAGAAGATGGTTCAAAAAATGGTACCTATGAAGAACATTACAGATATGAGATCCTAAAAGATTTGTTAACTGTGCAAAAAGAAATTCAAAAAGAACACCCTTACGTAACCCTCATAAACAATCAAGAGTTAATTGCAATTCAGGTAATCTGGAACAGAGATTTGTATTTCGACCATACAGTTGGTGAACTTTATAAAAGCATTTATAATAAGGAAATAACTACTACAAACATCCAAACTTTTAATGATACTGAAAAAAGAATTGTACGTGAAGTTTGTTCAGATGAACCTGAATATTACAATCTAATAAGTAATCTAATTGATCTACAGCAAACAAAAACTTTAATGATTACTAAATACGGTCTTCATAATGATATAGAAAATAGAATTGAAAGATTCGCAAATGAACTATGAAAATAAATAAAATAAAATTTCAGAATTTTAGAATTTACAAAGGAACAAATGAAATAGATTTTAATCCAAATAATTCTAAAAACATTAGCATCATTGCGGGAAAAAATGGTTTTGGAAAAACTACTTTTCTTACTTCCCTTATTTGGGTTTTCTATGGGAAAATGATGGGAGAAGTTGAGGATAAATACCGAAAAGATATAAAAAGTGTTGGAGGTTATGATAACTTCTTAAAGACACTTTTAAATCGAGATGTTAAATCTGAGTACGAAATTGAGCAAAAAGGCCAGCCTACTTTTTCAGTAGAAATTGAACTAAAGGATCTTTCAATCCCATCTATTCCATGTAAGTCTGTAAAAGTTAAAAGATCATACGATTTAGTTAAACAAACTGAAAAATTATCGATATTAATTGATAATATTGAAAGTGAATTAAGTAAAGAAGTAGGTTACGAAGTCTTTATTAATGATTTTATATTACCAAGAGAGATTGCCAAGTTCTTCTTTTTTGATGCTGAAAAAATCGTATCTCTTGCAGAAGCCAAATCAAAACAAGAATTAAAAAATCTTAGCAGAGCATATTCTGAAGTATTAGGAATTAAAAAATATGAAGATTTAAAAAAGAATTTAGAAACATTAATTTCTAAATTTAAACGAGATGGCGCATCACCTGAACAAAGAGAACAACTAAATAAATTACTAAAAGAAGAAAAACAATTAAATGGCCTAATCGAGATAAACCAGGATAGTCAAAACAATATTGAAAAAGAAATTTCAAATCAACATCTTATTAGTGAAGGATATCAAGAAAAATTAATACGAGAAGGGAATGGAATTACTCTTGATGAACTTCAAGAATTAAAAAAAGAAAGAGACAATCTTAAAGAAGAGTCTATTGAACTAAGAAATAGATTAAGAAAACTCTTAGATATTGCCCCATTAGTTTTAGCCGGTAAAAAATTTCTTAATTTAAAAGAACAACTAGACAATGAAAATAAACTTCATTCCGAAAATATTCACAAATTTATTAAAACTGAAGAATTTGTTTCATTTTCTAATTTGTTATTAAAAAATCTAGATGATTTAACATTTGATACATTAACTAAATCTAAAATCGTTAATGCGCTAAAAAAAACAATTTCTGATAAACAAAATATAAATCCTAATGAAAACGTTAAAGTTCTTTTAGACTATAATGATGAACAATTTAGAAATGTCGAAGCCGTTTATAACAACATAAAATCTAGTTTTTCAAGTCAATTTAATGACATAATTAGATTAGAAAAAAACAATCGTGTTTTATTATCGAGAGTTCTAAATAAGATAAAACAGGCTGAAGCAAGAAATGATAATCATTTAGCTCAAAAACTACGACAGGAAAAAATAAATGTAGACCTAAAAATAAGTGAACTTTCTCAAAACAGAGATATGCTCTTGGAAGAATCAGGAGGACTAAAAATCAAACTGGCAACTAATCATAAATTACTTTCACAGTTTGAAAAAGATATTAATCTGGACGAAACTGACAAAAAGAAATATGAAGTCATTGAAAATTTATTATATAAAATAAATAAAATCATATACAAAATTAAAGAAGACAAAAAATATTCTTTGCAAAAATCTCTTCTTTTAGGATTGAAAAAGATAATGCATAAAAAGGACTTCATTGCCAATGTTAAAGTCAATGTTTTAGAAGATGTAATGGACATTGATTTATTGGATAAAAATAACAACATTATAGATAAAGATTCTTTATCCAAAGGAGAGCAACAGCTATATGCCACGGCTCTACTAAAAGCTTTAGTCGATGAGTCTGGAATTAAATTCCCTATTTTCATTGATAGTCCATTGCAAAAATTCGATAAATATCATTCAAAAAACATTATCAGAGAGTTTTATCCTGATATTTCAGAACAAGTGGTATTATTTCCTCTTTTAGAAAAAGAATTGTCCGAAGCTGAATACCAATATTTAAAACCAAATGTAAATAAAGCTTTTACAATAGAAAATAATAATGGCTCATCAACCTTCAAGCATGTTGCTGTAAATTCATTATTTGATCACTTAAATTCGGAAAAAAATGTTTACGCAAATTAAAACAAGTAAAGAAAACAAAGAAATTGTTTCTTTATTGACTAGAAAATTAGGTTTAGGTGCAGAAAATGTTATTGCCAGAATAGCTTTTACCTATTCTCTATCAATAAATGAAAGACTTGATTTAAATGATATAAAAGACTTTGGGGGAAAAGAATATTCAAAAAGTGTATTGTTTGGTGACTATTATGATATTTACTTAGGCTTGTTATGCGTACATTATAATATATACAAAACAGACAAGGACATTTCTAAGTATATTAAGATGCATGTTGATCACGGATTATCTTTATTGCACAATGAAGTTTCACAGCTCTCTAATATTGATGGATTCGATTTTTTAACAGAAAAAATAGCTAAAAACATTCATTTTTTTTAAATTCAAACTATATTTACTCTCAAAATAATAACCATGAGTCATAATAATCCAAAATTTGAGATTATTTCATTAGATAAATTATTTCTAGATGATAAAAACCCTCGATTACCAAAGTCTCTACAAGGAGCTAAAGAGAAAGATATTCTAGAATACATGCTTTTAGACGCTTCATTAATTGAATTAATGTTAGCTATAGGTAAAAATGATTTTTTCCCAGGAGAACAACTTCTTGTAATTCAAGAAAAAGAAAATATTTATAGAGTTATAGAAGGAAACAGACGTCTTTCAGCTGTTAAATTATTGAATCATCCAGATTTGGTTTCTGTTCAAAAAACAAAGATTCAACAAGCTACGACAGAAGCCCAATACTTCCCTAAAGAAATTCCCTGTCTCGTTTTTGATGCAGAAGAAAACATTCATAATTATTTAGGATATAGACATATTACTGGAATTAAAGAATGGAAACTATTAGAGAAAGCTAGATATTTATTTGGCCTATGGAAAGACCAATACAGTGGACTTGACCTAAATGATGCATCAAGAGAATTAGCAAAAAGTATAGGAAGTAGAAAGGAATATGTAAAGAGAATACTTATTGGATATCAAATATTTTATAAAATAGAAGATGATGCTTTTTACAGAATAGCTGGATTAGATGACACAACGTTTTATTTCAATTATATTGCAGACAGCTTAAATAAACCTCACATTGCTAATTATCTAGGCTTAGATGTGAAGAATATTGACGATATAAATGAAATAACAATAAACGAAGAACATTTAGAAAACTGGACAAGATGGCTTTTTGAAAAAAATTCTGAGGGCAGAACAAGATTAATAGGTGATAGTTTTCATTTAAATGCTTTAAACAAAGTACTTAGTCATAAAGATGCTAGAGTTGCATTTATAGAAAAAGGTTACTCTTTAGACTTAGCTATAGATTTAACTGATGAAGCAGATTCTCAATTCTACAATTATTTAAATTCAGCTTTGAGTCAATTACAAAATTCTGATCGTTTAGTTGTAAAAGTAAATGTAAAACACGCTGCAGTTTCAGAACAGCTTAAAGAAATCAGATCTTTAGCCGTAAAAATCAATCGTTCATTACAAGAAAAAGAGGAAGACGAAGATGACATTTGATACTAAAATCACCAATTTCTTTGCTAAATTCACATTAGAGTTAGGTACACCTCCTACAAGAAATCTTACTTATCTTTATGCCGATTATATTGAACTAGTAAGTTTAATTTCTAATCAAAACTTTATATCAAGCACAGATATATTAGATAGATTAAAAGACGAGGGTATCATTAAACAAAGATTATCTGATGCTGACCAATCAGAAGCAAATGATGAAGATGAAAGTTTTATTGATGGCGTATACAGACTTATATTGGAAAGATCTCAAATGTTTGGAGATGATTATCCATTTGAAATTGAAGGCATAAATAAAATAAAGTTAAAAAATAAAGACGTAATTTCAAATCGTAATAAAATATATTTATATTTATTATTAGCATCTTCATTAAATATCTTTTCAGATTTACAGTCAGAATTAACTACAGAATTTGAAAATCTATGTACAGAAGTTTTAAAAAATTTCCTACCTAAACACGCTATTATTAAATCTTTTGGTAAAAATTCTAGTTATCGTGGTACAGCTGTCGAAAAAATAAAAGCGTTGGCTGAAGATATGAAAGTCCCTATTGAAAATGATGCATTTGATGAGATATCTACCAAAGGAACACAGGAAAAAGGACTGGATTTAGTAGGCTGGGTACCTTTTAATGACAATGTGCCTAATTTACTATCTATTTTAGCTCAATGTGCATGTGGAAAAGAATGGTATAAAAAATTAGGAGAAACAAGTAGATATAATAATTATTTTAAGTTTCATAGACTAAAACCCATACATACAATATTTATTCCTTACAATTTAGTGAGCTTCAATAAAAGCATATTTATCAAAAATGATGAAATTGATAATAGATTACTTTTCGAGAGAAAAAGAATAATGAATTATATTTGGACAACAGATTTTTTCAGTACATATAATTCAAAGACTTTGATTGATTTTTGTCTTAATTTTGAAGAAGATATTGTATAATCTAGAGTAATTCAATTATTTTAATAAATGATAACACCCGTTTTATAGAATCAGCTAGCTCGTAAATCAATTATGATTGTAATAGATATTGAAACAACTGGCTTAAATCCTTTTAAGCATTCCATATTAGAAATTGGAGCAGTGGACTTTAAAAATCCATCAAATAGATTTTATGGAAAATGCAGAATATTTGAAGGTGCTGAAGTAGATGAAAATTCTTTAAAAGTTAATGGATATAGTTATTCTCAATTGAATGATTTAAAAAAACTTGAATTAAAAGATATGATTTTAAATTTCATTGAATGGACTAAACCAATAAAAAACAAAACTTTAGCCGGTCAAAATGTAGATTTTGATATTCTTTTTTTAAATGAAAGTTTAAAAAGATGCCAGATAAATTGGTCATTTGGTTGGAGAAAAATTGATCTTCATACATTGGTTTACTCTGATAATTTAAAAAAGAGAATAGATCCTCCAATGAAAAATGAACTTTCAGATTTAAGTGGTAACCTAATAATGAACTATGTTGGTTTACCAATGGAACCCAAACCTCATACAGGAATAAACGGAGCTTTATACGAAGCGGAAGCATTTTCAAGACTTATCTATGGCACTTTACTTATTAATGAATTTGAAAAACATATTATACCTTCTCATTTGTGTAATTAAAAAAATAATACTGATTCATATGAAATATGCTTTACTATTTTATAGTGCTGAAGTAGATGCAGCATTTATTGCCTTTGTTGGAACTTTTATAATAGCTTTGATTTCTATTCATCAAAATTGGTTGTCAAATAAAAATAATAAAAAAAACATTGAACGAATAAGCATAATAGACAAAAGACAAGCTATTGAGAACAAATTAAATGAATTTTATATACCCTTAAGACATCATCTAGAACATAGTAAAACCTTATTTAAAATTTTTGCTAAAGACAAACCTGTAAACTTTAGAACTTTAACATATCTTCTTGATAAAAATCAGCTTTATGGCCATAACAATGTGAGAGTAGTTTTAAATAAAAATGATAAATCATTATTAAAAACTATTATCAAAATAGGAAGAAAAATTGAAAAATTGATCCACGAAAAAAGTTATTTAATTGGTGACGATACAGAATTTGTACAAGAATACATTCCAAGAGCCCAATATTCACACATAACATATGAAAATGATATGACCTTACTAAGTTTACTTATTTCACATTTAGTAACAATACGAATGGCTTTTAAAGAAGATCTGTCCGGGCAAATAAATAAGTTTAATGGCTTCGTGTTTCCAAATGAGGTAAATATTAGAGTTAATGAGAAAATTACTGAATTGGAAAATAAAGTCAACTCATACAATTTAGAAATTCTTAAATTAGATAAATAAAAAAATGCAAAATTTGAAAGAAACAACAATAATCAGTTACGATAAAACAGCACCTGAGTATCAAAAAGTTGTATCAAGTTTTGAATTATTACCGGAAATAAATGAGTTTATTCTTAAAGTAAATGAAGGAGGTAAAATTTTAGATTTAGGTTGTGGCCCAGGACATCATTCAATATTTTTTTTTAATCATGGTTTCAAAGTTACAGGAGTTGATTTATCTACTAAAATGATTGAATTAGCAAAAAAAGAATCCAAAAATATTGATTTTAAAATAATGGATATTTTAAATTTAGACTTTAAAAAAAATTCTTTTAATGCAATATGGGCTTCGGCAAGTTTACTTCATATTCCCAAGAATAAAATTATCCCTCTTTTAAAAAAATTAAAAAGTATATTAATAGAAGATGGACTTCTATATATTTCATTAAAAGAAGGCAAAGGATCTCATTTGTTTAAAGATATTAGATACGGTGGAGTAGAGAAATTTTATGTTTACTATAAAAGCGAAGAAATTGAAAATATATTAAATAAGATTGGATTTAAAATCCTTCAAATCGAAACAAAAGGAAAACGCACCAATTACGATACAAATTCCTGGATTCACATTTTTTGTCAAAACACCTAAACGTAAAACAAATTAATTATTCGGTATAAATCGTTGTCTACAATATTCTTCAATTTCAGTATCATTTAAAAAATATTCATCACAAAATTCTTCAAGTTCTTTCTCTGTTGACCTGTAGTACTTATCACTGGCAGTCATTAGTTTTTCAATCTGTTCTATAAATTTTTCAAAATCTTTATTGATTTTACATAATTTATCAATTGTTTTGAAATCCAAGTCTTTATATTTAGCAGGGATATAAAATTTTACTTTCATAAGGGTTAGCTTTTAACTCTATTATCCCTATACCAAATGATTGGTTTAATCTTTCTATTTCTTCGTTCAAAGTATCACTAATTTCAAATGCTACTAAATAGCCATAATTCGCCCAACTTGAATTTGAAACAGCCTGAAAAAATGTTTTTTTTTTAATTCATAATCTGAATTTATTTCTTTTTTGATTTCAAATGAAGAAATTTTAAAAATATCTAATTTATTTATTGCTTTTAAAAATGTTTGATTGATTTCAGATTGTAAATTTAGAAACTGTATCGCAACAATATCTGGATGAATCCATTTTTGATGGCTATCTTTAGAATTCAATAATTGTTCGTGAAATATTGTCTTTGAATATGTGTTAGTATTTTTTAAAAAACTACTTAATAATTTGTGTAAATCTCTTTTTTGATAATCTTTCTTTTTAGGTTTTATATTATCTGCATCTCTTTCACACTCTAATTGAACAAGTAAAACTGTTTTCTCTAATTTAGTTAGATAGTATTTATAAGTTTCTCCCGAAATTTTACTTCTTTTGATTCTTGAATCTCCATTTTTTATAAATTCTCTTAGCATGCCAGAAACAATAGCAACTGGCTTTTTTGCACCAAATTCATAATAACCATTTTCCGTAATATGATTATAAATTTCTGTAGCACTGGCAATACTATTAATATCTTCCAAACTTTTTAGGATTGATTCTTTGATAGTCATAACCTGATTACACTTATATATTTAAAATTGTAATTGTAATTAACTCCAATGATTTTCTATATATGCCATCATTTCGCTTGGGTTTAATGCTCTTGTTGATGCAGCTCGTCTTATATAAAATTCTTCAACACCCTTGTTTTTAACAAATATTGGTCCATTTTTTCGAAAATCAACATCTAACCTACAAATCATCTTTCCCTCTATCTCCGGGAAGTATAATGTTAATACCGCAAAAGCAGAATTCCCCATATATTTCTCAATTAAGTTATCTAAGTGTTTTTGAAACTCGTCTAATAAATCATGTTTATTTCCAAATGATTTAAAATCAGTATATAAACCAAGCACCTCTTTTTTATCAGAAACTCCAATTAATAATGTTCCGCTTTTTGTATTCATAAAACCTGCTAAAGTTTTAATGCAAGATAGTTCCATTTTATCATCGGGTATATTTGTATTTAAATTTACTCTCAGCGTCGATTTAAATTCTGTGTTTGAAGTTTCACCTTGTTCTATTAATCTGACTGTGGCTGTAATTAAATCTTCATCTACATCCTCCTTTTCCAATGTTATACAATTTATTTCGCCATCAAAAATATTTCCACAACTTTCTGCAAGTAAATCCACAAACATATATGGACTATTTAATAAATTATTATCTTCATATTCTTTTTGAAGATACTCTAAACCTCCATTTGCATAACTTTCAATAAAAGTTATAATATCATTAATAACAACGTTTAATTGTACCTCCTCCATATCCTCCAACTCATTCCAGGAAAAACCAATTTCTTCGCAATGAGAAAAAATTATCATTAACAAAAAGTCTACAAGTGTTGAATCTCTTTTCCATTTTCCAACTTCAATAAATTCTGTAGTTAAGTTTCTATTTGGTAGTGGTAGTTTTAAATTACGTTTTAACCCTAAAACAAATGCATAAATGTAAAGTTCGTATATCGGCCCAAATTGACTGTACTCAGATTTAGATTTACCTTTACTCGCAAAAGCTTGTATAATAGGAATTCTACTATTAGCATATCTTGGTCTTTTTATTAAAATTTGATTTTTAAAAGTCTCTGAATTCATTATTTTAATTTTGTTTTAGTTGTAAAAAGGTCTACCTGCTCTGCTCCTATAGGCACATGATTCACATACATAGTAGTTACATTAGAATCATTTAACAATCTTCTTCCTAAATCATTAATTTTTAAATCATCATTAGCTTTATATATTTCTTTTACTAGAACTATACTTTGTGGGAAAACTTTTCCGGTTGCCTCAAAAAAACCTTCTGTAAATCCTTCACCGAAAGCTGAAATAGGTGCGTCTGCAAGCAAAGGATAATTATACTCTGTATTATTTGCTGAAATAATTGCCATAACAACCGAAAATTTTTTCATTCTTTGAAAACCTTCTGAGCTTCCATAAACTGTATTGTTTTTACTATCTAAATAATTAAAATTAATAGAGCCTGAAGGTGTTTTTTCAAATTTTAGAATACCTCCAGCTAAATCATTGTTTTTAATCAAACTTTGAAAATGATTATTTGAATGTTCCTCTAAAAGTTTTACCATATTATCATATACTCTCTCTTTTGCATTATAGGTCGCATTTGCTAAATCAATTGCTATTGCATAATTATCCTTAAATCCTTGAGGAATATCTTTAAGATTATTCAAACTTTGAATTTCTATTTCAATGTTACCAATTTCAGTTTTCAATTTTAGTATCTTGGGTTTAATTACATCATCAATCTTTGACCTTGCATTTTCCATTCTTCTAATCGCTCCTTGATAACTGGATAAAATATTATCTTCAGGATTATTTTCAGAACTATTTCCGCCAATTAAAATATCTTTTCTCTGATCTGTTAAGGACTTTAATTGTTCTTTAATTCTTTGAATTTGTTTTTTTAATTCTTCTTCTTTTTCCTGAGTAGCCTTAACACTTTTTTGCACTCCATTGATTCTACTATAAAAAGGCTGACCATTTATTTGAAGATTTCCGAAAAAATCATTTAAATCATTTAACACAAATGGTTTCTCTTTATTTGTATCACCTGGCCTATTCAATAATTTTATTAAATAATCATACTCAGGTTTACCTTTTTTTACTGGTCGATCACAGACATAACAATGCTCATTTTCAATCATATTTTGAATTGAAACAGCATCAGGAGAATTTACTGGTAAAAAGTGAAAATAGTTATTAGGATTCTCCTCTATATTTTGTATTGCTTTTTTCTGAAAATGTTCATTTATAAAATTTTCATTTAATTTTCTAAATTTCGTTATTTCCTCTTCAAATCCCATTGCAATCCATGAAAAACTACCATCAAAAAAACGATTATTGATTCTATCAAGAAACTCTTCAAACTCCTCAACTTTATCCTTTAATTTCTTCTTTAAAGGTCGTATTTTATCATCTAACTCTTTTCTTCGTTCAGCATTAGCATAATTTTTATCTAGATGATTTTTTTCCTTTTCAGCATCTGAATAGCTTGTTTCCCATTCTAACAATTTTTTATTCTCAAAATCTAACTGTAATTGAATCCTATCTTTTTCATCTATAGCCACTTGAAGTCTTTTAAATTGCTCATCATTTGCATTATTTTGACTTGTTAAATCTTTTTCGGCTTTTGATTTAAATTCGTTTGTTAATTCAACTAATTTCTTATACTTACTTATTTCTGTTAAATTTTGAACTGCGTCTTCAATACTCGCTTTTTCACTAAAATCAATAATATTATCAACCTCCTCTCCTTGAAAAAAAGAATATTTTCTAAAAGCAGGCATAATCAAACGATCTATAATTTTCCTCTTTTCATATTCATCATAAACCGGTTTAAATTTTGGTAAAATCAATTCAGTTTTGTTAACTTCAGTGTCATTTATAATCAATTGCCAACTTTGTGGGTCTGAAATATTATCATTAAGTTTAGTTAAAGTAAATGATTTAATAATTTGATATTTAACTCTATCCCCAAATGTATATTCTATTTGAATTGCGCAATCAACATTTTGTCTTAATTGAGTTTCATTTTTCGCCTTATCAGATATGATTTTTACATACATGTCTTTAATACTCTTACGAAGCTTATCATCCGAATCCAAAACGATATCATCAAAAAGCCATAAAAAAGCATTAAAAAATTTTGATTTTCCTGCTCCATTATCCGCAACAATGATATTAACCCCATTATTTAATTCATAATAGTTTTCTTCAAAATCGCCATAATAATTAAAGAAATTCTTAAAAGCAATACTGTTAATGATTGATGCCATGATTTATATTTTATGGATATTTTTTATTGTAGAATATATCTGTCTTCCAGTCCTATCATTATCATTTTCATTAATTATTGTAGCTAGAATGTTAACAATTTTTTTACTGTCTGGTCTAAACGGTTCTATATTTTCTAGTTCTACTTGCGTAATATTATACTTCTTCATCAAATCTGCATCAGATAGGATTTCTTTCAAAATTTCATCTCTTTTACTCATAATTCACTTATTATTTGGTCAAGGTTTAATTCATATTTTGACAATATTTCTTGAAGATTACTTTTTGAATCATAAAAATTCATTGAAAGACTAGCAAAATGTGCGACTCTCTGTAATTCATTTTTTACCATTTTTTTTTCCATATTAAAAAAATCGGATGAACCATTTGAAATATTTGGTACGACAACCATATCATATATTGTTGCATATGCTTTATCTTTATGCTTTCTAAGTAATCGGCCTCGTCTTTGAATGAATTGTCTAGGATTTCCAGTACTTGAGCAAAAGATTCCTATTTCTGCTCTTGGTATATCGACTCCTTCATCTAACATCTTCATCGCAAAAAGAACATCTATCTTGCCTTCAGAAAAACCTCTAAGAATTTGATCTAATTTCTCATCTTCTGAAGTATAGGAATTTATCCGAAGAGAGGGAATTGTATCATTACAAGCCTTTAAGTATAGATCAATTAATTTTTGATCTGTTGCTTCATTGTTAGTTAAGTATCCTTCAGGAACATAGGCAAATGCATATTTGAGTTTATCCGTTTTATAGAGTTGAGTTATAATCTTTTTAAAACATGCAATTTTATTTATTGCTTTATGAATTATATTTTTCCGCTTCAATAATAAAATTTCAACCATTGGATCTTGCTTGAATTCTCTTTTCTCAAAATCGAAGAATTTTAACAATTTTATTGATATTTCAACGTATTCTTCCATTTCATCAGAATTCAGTTCTACTAAAACAGGAAAATATTTATATTCAGTCAAATAACCTTCTTTTAATGCTTTCTCAATATCAAATGAAAAAGTATAAGGAGGAGTGTCATTAAAAAAAACATTTAAAGCCTCAGTACCTTCAATATCGTAAATTCTTTTTGGTGTCGCTGATAATCCAATTCTTTTTTCACATTTAATATCATACAATTTCTTTCTAATATTAGTTGCTGCTATATTATGTGCTTCATCTGCAATCAGCAAGAAATCTTTATCGATCTTTTTAAAATATTTCTGAAACTTACTGGTTATAAAACTTCCGTAGGTACATATGATTATTAAATCTCTCTTATTACCCCAAGAAAAATTACTAACATAACTTGCCAAATCTCTTTCCCAATCATTCCCTCCGCCTACTTGTAGAATATTTTCAAAATTAAAAGACTCAACTTCTTTTTGCCACTGATTAAGCAATGCTATAGATGGAACCAAAATAATTGTTTTATATGTATTAAAAAGTTTGTAAAGATTTAACAAACAGTTTAATGAAGTTATAGTTTTACCAGTACCAGTTGCCATTGCAAAAACTCCTTGACAATCATTCTTTAACCAATTTTCATAAGCTTCAATTTGATAGTTTCGGGGTCCCTCAATATTTGGAAATCTTGGATTATTGTTCAATAGTTTAAACTTTAAAATTATTTAATAAAAAAATTCTATAATCATATTTTAGTTTGTTCAATAATATCTAAAAATAAAAGAATAAATTCATTTTTACTTACCATTAAAAATACTTTTTGATAACGTTTACTTTACTATTTTTTATGATACCTCTCTGTTAATCTTTAATACTCAACAAAAAAACTTTTATCATTTTTTTAAATCATCATCCGTCAAATCGAATTCAAAATCGAAAAAATCTTTTGGATGAACATTTAATGCTCTCGCTAAATCGAATACTGTTTTTAACTGAATACTTTTCTGTCCTTTTTCTATCTTACTTATCTGACTATGATCCACATTACACATCTGAGCTAATTTCCTATAACTAAACCCTTTATCTTTTCTAAATTTATAAAGCTTTTCACCGAATGATAATAAAAATTTTAAGTTTTCTTTCCTTTCCATTTGAAGTATTTAGAAAAAGAAATTTCAGCTTTTACTATAAAAAAAATGTAGTGTTTAAATACTACATATGATATATTTTGTTATATTTGTTGATTATTAATTACATTTGCGATACTTCTTATAAAAATATAGAAGCATTCGCTTTGAATCTCGTACTAGAAAATTGGCCTTTTCAAATACCACGAGAGAATAAGCAAGATGCTCACGTCACTGACGTGGGCTCACTTATTCGTGGTAAGGTATGGCCAATACCTCTAGTGCAATAAGCTGAGTTCACGTCTTTTATTTTTCCATAAATTGAACTCCCTACTTCAAAGCATTGTTAAATATTCTAAAGTCAAATCGTTTACAACAATTATTGAATTAGTTAGTTGGGAACCACTCTGCCTATACTTGGCTGCAACTAGGAAAAGGCAGTGTGCATTCCCAATCATCAAACCATTAAATCTTATTGCTTATGAAACACCTTCGTTGAAGACCGATTTGAACTTATCAATAATCTTCAACATAAAAAAATGGCCCTCCACGGCAGCGACCAAACTAGCATAGAGGACCTTAGCTAATCAAATACCATTTAACTAACCAATCCCAATATTATGAATTATTTTTCATTTTACAAGGATGGAAGAGCTCTTTATTGCCTGATTTTTGCTGGCATACTGCTGTCTTTTTCATCATCGTTTGCCGGAATTTCAAAACGGCTTTCCAATGTTTCTTTCCAACAGTTTAAAGTTCAGGGAATCGTTTCTGATGGGACTTCTCCTCTGCCGGGTGTGACTCTCAGTATCAAAAACAAATCAAGTGGCGCAGCAATCACTGATTACAATGGACAATACATTTTAGCTGCTGCTTCCTATGATACCTTGGTGGTAACTTTTGTTGGATATAAAACTGCACTAATTCCCATTGCAGGACGCTCTTCCATAAACGTAACGCTACAGTATGATACCACAACACTTCAGGAAGTCCGAGTAAATGCAGGATATTACTCTGTAAAGGAGAGCGAACGTACCGGAAGCATTGCCCGCATAACAGCAAAAGATATTGAAAACCAGCCAGTAACCAATGTACTCGCCACTATGCAGGGTCGTATGGCGGGAGTCAATATTACCCAGAGTACGGGTGTTCCCGGCGGGAGCTTTAATATTCAGATTCGAGGCCAAAACAGCATAAGACCAGATGCAAACTCGCCACTTTATATAGTTGACGGAGTCCCTTACTCTTCAGAAACAGTAGGATACAGTCAGACCTCTACAATTTTTCCTAGTACAACCAGTCCATTAAACAGCATAAACCCTGATGCGATAGAAAGCATAGAAGTGCTTAAGGATGCAGACGCTACTGCCATATATGGTTCTAGAGGTGCTAATGGAGTAGTACTGATTACTTCAAAGAAAGGAAAAGAAGGTAAAACAAAATTCTCCGTAAGTGCTTCTACAGGAACTGGCTCTGTTACACGCTTAATGGAAATGTTGAACACTGAGCAGTATCTTGCCATGCGACATCAAGGATTTGCAAATGACAAAATAACTGTCTATCCTGTAAATGCTTATGATATAAACGGAACCTGGGACCAGAACCGTTATACGGACTGGCAAAAGGAGCTCATTGGAGGCACTTCAATCATATCAGAACTGCGCGGAAGTATTTCGGGGGGGAATCAAAGCACCCAGTTTCTTTTTGGTGGCAACTACCATAAATCCACAAGTGTTTTTCCTGGAGATTTCAACTACAAGAAAGGAAGCGCAAATTTTAATGTTAATCATCAGTCATCAGACGGCAGATTTCGTCTGGTATTAACAGCTGGTTATACTATTCAAAACAACGACCAGCCGGCCACGGACTTTACCAGTGAAGCGCGTCTTATTGTTCCTAATGCACCGCAACTTTACAATCCCGATGGTAGTCTTAATTGGGCGAATGGAACATGGGATAATCCTCTTCGAAGTTTAAATGCAGAGTACCTTTCCAAAACCAAAGATATTTTGGCCAATACGGTGCTATCTTATAAAATAACTGATGAACTACTGTTGAAAAGCAGTTTTGGTTATACTGACCTGCGTCATACAGAGACCAGAACAACTCCTTCAACAATTTTCAACCCATCATATGGATATACCAGTGCAAACTCTGTTCTATACTATAATAACACAACTAGAAATTCATGGATTATAGAACCGCAGATAAGCTGGGAAACACAGTTGGGAGAAGGAAAAATAGGCATATTGGCAGGAGGTACCTTTCAAACGCAGAATTCTTATCGCCTTATCCAGTCTGGAAGCGGGTTCAGCTCTAATAGTCTTATATACGACCTTGCTTCAGCTGTAAATAAACAAGTCCAATTCAGCAATGAAACTATCTATAAATATCAGGCATTTTTTGGAAGAGTCAATTACAACTGGCAGGACAAATATATTATTAATCTCACTGCAAGACGTGATGGTTCAAGTAGATTTGGACCAGGAAACCAATTTGCTAATTTTGGTGCCATCGGTGGAGCATGGCTCTTCTCTAAAGAAAATTTCATTAATAAAAGTTCATGGCTAAGCTTTGCAAAACTTAGGGCTAGTTATGGAACAACCGGAAGCGATCAGATTGGCGATTATCAGTTTCATGACACCTACACTTCATCAGGAGTTAATTATCAAAATATCGTAGGACTGCAGCCATCTAGATTATTCAATCCTAATTTTGGCTGGGAAATAAACAGAAAACTAGAAGCTGCAACCGAGCTGGGATTTTTTTCAGACCGCATTTTTGTAACTTCCGCCTGGTATAAAAACCGTTCATCTAACCAGCTTGTAGGAATACCATTACCAGGCACAACAGGCTTTACGCAGCTTCAGGCAAACCTAGAGGCAACAGTTGAAAATAAAGGCTTTGAATTCACGCTTCGTACTGTAAATTTTTCCCGTAAAAACTTCAGTTGGATCACCAGCTTCAACATCAGCATTTCTAAGAACAAACTTATCAGTTTTCCTAATATTCAAAGTTCAACATATAAAGATAAATACAGAATTGGACAGCCACTCAACATACAGCTATCATACAAATATCTAGGAATTGACCCCGTTACCGGAATATATCAATTTGCCGACGAAAACAATGACGGACTAATTTCGTCTCCAAATGACAGACAAACAATTGTAAATCTAAATCCAGATTATTTTGGCGGGCTGCAGAATCAACTAACTTACAAAAACTGGAAACTGGATTTTCTTTTTCAGTTTGTCAAGCAACAAAATATAAGTTTCAACAATATACCCGGCATGATGTATAATCAACCAAGGCAGAGTACATAAAATACCTTTTCAAAACAGTAAGAAAATTCTTCGGAGAAGCCATTGTCGTTACACAGGAAGTGGACGATATCATCCAGTCGCCTATTGTTAAAGAGAGCATCATAAACAATTCTGACTGTAAAATACTGCTGGACCAGCGCAAATACATGAACAAGTTTGATGACATCCAGGCAATGCTGGGACTCACCGACAAAGAAAAAGCACAGGTGCTTTCCATAAACATGAACAACAACCCTTCACGTCTGTACAAAGAGGTATGGATCGGTCTTGGCGGTACGCACTCTGCAGTATATGCAACAGAAGTCAGCCTTGAAGAATACCTGGTGCGCCCATAAGGGCATATAGCAAATGTGGTTTGGCAACCACTGGCAAGTGTTTATAACGCCCATCAACAGCCGACTTATCCGAACGGGAAACCCGACGGGGAGTGTAGCATGTCGGAAAAGCCACAAGTCAACTAACTATTAAGTTGCGACTGAGTGGCAA
>NZ_JAVFVR010000027.1 GCF_030929595.1 Flavobacterium sp. LHD-85
CATTGCCACCGCAAACAACATTATGTGGATAAGTTAAATCTGGGAGCTGGATGCCATGAAAGTGGCACGTCCAGTTCTGTGGGGAAGGTTGCGGGGCGACCCGTGACCTCACCCTAACCACTTAATGCTTCGCTCCGCTCTATGAGCAATGTAGTGCGCATCAGACATACCTCAGGGGCTAAACAGCGATTGGAGGATGCCCACAAAGTAATGGGGCTTGCCGATAAATTAAGTGTTCAGTTGGAAGGTGTTTTTAACCAGTGGGCTAAAGTCAGAGTGACAGACCAGGAGGTTAAAAAACTCATTCAGCTTGCGCTCTGCCCTAACAAAGAAACTTTGGATTTAATTAAAAAAGGGGCAGAAGACGAAGTTTCGACCGTATTTAAAAATACCGTGGAAGATGCTTTTGCTTATGCAATGGTGAGCGATGCCCAGCAGATGCAGACCACCAAAGGAACACTTTTCGGGGCTTATAATGCCGTGACAGGCTACTATCAGAATGTACGCACTTACAAGGACAAGGAAGCTAAACTTCAGTCGATAGTACTCGGAGGCACAGCACAGGGCAAGGCACAGAAGGCTTTTGAATTATGCACCGCTTTCCAGTCAGAAGGAACGAAAATATTAAACCTTAATTAGATACACAAAGGCTGTCGCCTTTAAAGGTGACAGCCTTAAAAACTAAAATTATGAATATTGGAATACTCACAACCGCAGATGATAAACAAAGGATAGCACTGAATTGGAATTTTGACGTCCGAAAATTAATAATCGATATCGTAAATGACAGGAATTTTGTGCGTTTTGAAATTTTTGACAGAGACAATAACCTTGTGCTGACCACATACTATCCTGATGCCAAAAAAAATGTGGCATTTATCAAACCTTTAAAAGTGGTAAAAGAAGTAACAGGAGTTCCTAATGATAAAATTAAGATGCCGTTTCTCAGGAGAAAAATTTACTGGAGGGTTGATAATATAAGGTTCATAAAAAGAAAAATGGCTTTTTCATATGTCTATACTGTTAACAGAAAGACAGAACTGAAAATTGAATGGTTCGTTGACCGCAGGTAACAGAAGCACATCGAGCAGTCATAAACATACAGCTTTACTTTTAAAGTAAATTAAAAGCAGAAAAAATAACACAAATTTTAAAAATATTAGAAAATGAACACAAATTTCTTCAATCAGATAGAAAAGATGCACATAACAGGAGATTTGCACCTGACCATAGCAAAAGGGGCAGAAAACAATTTTATTGTATCGGTAATACTCAAAAATGAAGCGTGCACAGATAACGCAAAAAATAGTATACCTCCCCTTAATCTCAGGGGAACAGCAGAGGAACTTGACAACGGTTTTTTTGAGAATGTAACTGTGCCTGTGCAGAGCGCTTCGGGCTTGATGGTCAATATGGAAGCCTTTATGAAGCAGATGGAAGAAGCTAAAAAACAGTCAGCATCAGAGAAAGAAAAAGCCGATAAGCAGAAGAAAGATGCGCAAGCTAAGGATAAAAAATATAAGGATGCGATGGCAAAAGCTGACGAACTGGAAAAAGAGGGGAAATTTCGCGAGGCATGGATGAAAGTGCCTGAGATTTCTGAATATCCCGAAAAAGCAGACGAGTTGCGCTGTAGAAAAACAGCATTGTCCGATAAGTTTTCTGCGCCGAGCCTTTTTGCCGAAGCAGGGCAGGATAACCCCGAACCGCTGAAAAAGGAAGAACTGCAGGGGGATTATCCTATAGATGAAAGCGGGCAGGAAGAAGAAGCCGAAGAAGAATAAATTTTAATTTAAAATTCAGAAACCATGTTATTAGCCACACAGTTGCATCGGGTATTTATACTCAAAGACAAAGGACAGGAAATCAGGCTCACAGACCCTGAACCGAGATGGAGCGCAGAAGCCGTCCTGAATTTTTATGCAGGAACATACCCCATATTGACCACCGCCAAAATATCTGCCCCTGCCATTAAGGACGATGCAGTCGAATACCGATTTGAGAGCGTAATGGGAACTAAAGGATAGCCAAAATTTGAAAGCGATGAATCATGCGAAAAACAATTATATCGGGAACAGTAAAACTGCCCGAACAGAAAAGAGAAAAACAGCTCTATCAGCAGTTCGGCAGGTTTGCCGAATGGATGCAGAAACCCAAAGACCTGAGCGAGGTTCAGAAAGACAGACTAACGCCAGTTCCTTTGGGGATGCTTCCGATGGTTTTTTAAAGACTTCCTTTCTGCCCAGACTGCTGGAAAGTAAAACCGCACAGGCTTTAAAAAGAACTGCAAAATTGCAGAGAGATTTTTATAAGTCGCTTTCTCATCTGGCAGTGCATTACAAAATAGAGATGATGCAGACAAGCCAGTTTGAATATCCTTACAGCATCGCACTGGCATTATGGGATTTGGAAGAAAAACTGAAAACACATGTTTTAAACTGCCCCGAAATACATTTGGTGCAGGACAGGGAGAAAACTTTTTTTGTCAGTGAGGAGAAATACAATACAGGGACTACGCTGTATTATATCCCGATTGAACCGCTTTATCAGATGCTGCATAACCGCAGGCACAGAAAAAATGCACAGCTTCTTCTCTGCGTATGCTCCTATCTATACCGCATTGCGGATATTCCCTACCACAGGCAGGAAAACAGCTATCTCTACTGGATGTACGAAATGCACAAAGACTCGATGGAACAGGACGATGAGCAGGAAGAAAACCAAAAGGATATTCTTGAGTTCGAAAAGGCGGAACTGATTGGTGACCGCATGGAACAGAAGATTTCGAGCGGTATGAATTTAGAGGTGTTTGAAAAGAGGTTAAACTCTTTTAAAGTCCGTGATGAATTTGACCGTGATTGTGAAGTGACCGCCCGAAAAGCCTTTGATTTACTCGCAGAATATCCAACTGAAAGCATCTTTCGAAATGCACCTCTAAAAGAAGATTCCCAGGGCAGTGCAGACGAGTATGAAACCATCGGGATGGAAAAGTATATTTCATTTACAGCCAGTACTAAAGGATGGCTTTATGAGAGCATTGCAGAGAGCATCAACAGCGAGTTTAACGAATATGGCGGGATGGATGAGCCGACCATCTATAAAAGCTTTGAAAGCAGAGAAGAAGAAAATGGCAGTCTTGATTTTGAAAGCAGGTTATTTGATCTGCTGGACGATATGTGCAGTCTGCTGTATCACTATAAAAATGAAGAAATATGAAACCTATGCATGATATAACGGAGGATTTCGGCACATTATACCATCCAAAATGCGCACTGGTTTTCTATCAGGCCAAAACAGACAGCCAAATGTATGTTGAACATTTTGATATGGATAAAAACGGCAGTCCCGTAAATGCCCATCCCCTTACGGTGCGTGAAGCGGAAGCACTGGCAGGGGCACTGCTGACTGAAAAGCAGAAAGACACTGCCTTTCTGCAGTCAGGCGGTATTATGAAAACCGAAATACTGCATATCAATCCCAGTAAGGATAAAGGCGCAGTTTTATGGTATTCCAAAGCGCAGAGCAGAAAACTGTTTTTTGTGGAAAGCCTTGGCATTCCGAGCGGTTTTGGAAATGTGCCTGCTATGCTCTGGCATGCTACCAAGAACAGTTTAAGGGTTTTCGCCCTTGCAGGGAACAGCAGGCCGTCAGAGAAAACACCATTGTACAGCGCCCCGTTTTTCAATATCTACGAGGACGGAAAGGTCTGCATGGGGTCGGTTAATATAAATATTAAAAAATCTGCTTCGGTTGAAGAATTTACTAATGCTTGGGAAGACTATTTTTTCAACAGTTATTTCAGCCATTTGATGGGGAAGAAAAGCCCCATAAAAGGAAACTGCGTAAGCCTTTGGAAAGACCTCATCGGAACAGGGAATCTTTTCCCCAAGGAAGTGCTACAAAAGAATCATAAAACACTTAAAAACCTATTGTGATGAATGCAGATAAAACAAAAATACATTTTACGGATAGTTATCTGATAAGCCCGACAAATCCTGTAACAGTAAATTTGATAGGGGCAGGCGGGACAGGCTCAAAAGTATTGACCGCCCTTATGGAAATGAACCACAGCCTGACTGCACTGGGGCACGCAGGAATTTCCGTGCGTCTTTGGGATGACGATATTGTGACGGGTGCCAATATAGGCAGACAGCGCTTTGCCCAGTGCGAAATAGGGCTTTATAAGGCTTCAGCGCTTATAAACCGTGCCAATCGTTTTATGGGAACAAACTGGAAAGCGGAAATCTCAAAATTTGAAAAAGATGAGCTTGGAAGACTGCCCCAAAACGCACTGGCTTCTATTTATATTACCTGCGTGGATAATGTGAAATCCCGTTTTGAGACAGCAGATATTTTAAAGCTATACGCTAATGGCAGACACCACAGGGACGACCCGAAATACTGGATGGACTTCGGCAACAGCCAGTATGCAGGTCAGGTTATTTTGTCAACAGTTTCTGAAATAAAACAGCCTGATTCGCAGAAGTACCACACCGTGGCATCACTGCCGTTTGTGACTGATGAATTTGGGGAGTTATTGGAGCATTCCGAATCTGCTGATGATGCGCCGAGCTGTTCCCTTGCAGAGGCTCTTGAAAAACAGGATTTGTTTATCAACTCGGCACTCGCCCAGATGGGATGCTCCCTGCTGTGGAATCTGTTCCGCTTTGGCATGACCGAGAACAGGGGATTTTTTCTTAACCTTAAAAATTTCAGCTCCCATCCCTTAAAAGTGGGATAAGCCCGAAAAGCGGGCGGCAAAAAGACACTCCCTTCCTCTGGTCGGGACAGTCTTTTTGCGTTAAATAGGAACAGCACCTCAGCCAAAATGCAGTACCCGCAATTTTAACTGAGAAGCTGAGTTTTTTTTCAAGGGATATTCAGTATCCCTTTTCTTGTTTTCGGCGGACTTCTTTTCTTTATGCGTCCAAGGCAAAGAAAAGAAGCAAAAGAAATCCTTTGGTCTGATGCTGTTTTTTTACTGGAAGAAATTTTTCTAACTTAATTTAAAACTTTTCAATAAGTTTAGCGTACAATATTGTAAACCTTTTAATAAATAAATGAAAACACCAAAAGAAAAGCTGTCAGGAGATCAGTTAGACGAATTTTTAAAAAGCGCATCTGATTACTCCATGGATGCAATTAAAAAACATTTCAGCAGGTATGAGCCTGTATCTCTTTATCATAACTGGAGGCTGTTGATCAGGAGTATAGATGAGTTTTTGAATTTGTATCATGAGATTGAAGATCAGAATACTGCGAATAGTTTTATGGAGCTTTCATTTAATTTTAAGAATGATGCGGAATTAGCTAAATTCATGGACGTTAATTCAAAAGTTGAATCTCAGTTTGGGCATGAAGTCGCTTTTAGATTTCTTAATTTTGCAAAAATGAATTATCACGGTACAATGGATTATGCAAGAATGAACCTCATTGAGGCAATGCCTTTTAATTTTGCCTATGTGAAGTCAGCATTGTTTTATTATCAGTCCAAAAGAAAATACTTTGTGACACTTTTAGATCTTATTCCCCTCTGGGCACAAGGTACATATAAGTTCAATTATATAAATACTTTAAAGGAATTTCAATATGTTATAGATTCCTGTCTTCAAACCGTAACCACCCTGTATTATGATACAGTTTTGAAAAATGCTATCAGTGATTTTTCAATTGATTTTTCAGTAGATCCTCCTGTGAAAAGCCATAGCTATTATAATCTGGAAGGTTTCTTTCTCGAACCCCAGACATTAACGATGGTGGACCAGCTGGAGTTCCGTGCCGCACAAACTGAGGGAACAAAATCGATTGTAATTCCGGAAGATAAAGTTTTTTCATTCGCCGAAGCAGAAAGTAATATACAAATGGTCTCATCCGTATTTCAAAAGTATGAGGTAGGTAATGCAGATGAATACCTGGAATTATCTTTTCTTGTGTATAAATTAAAGGATTATTGTGCGGATGATTTCAATATCTGTATCCCTCAAGCTGAATTTAAACAGCACATCAAACCTTATATTCATAAAATTAAAATATTTGGGAATTCAAACGATTATTTCTCTGCTTCAAATTTTGTTTCACTATTTCAGCTGGTTGATGATATGTATTATACCTCTGTTGTTTTACTAAACAGGTTTATCACCAGCCGTATGCAGATATTCTTGAATAAAAACAAATCTTTTCAGATTAATTCAGGTTTTGTTTTTGAAGATAAAATCAGAAAGATATTAGAAAACAAAGGATTTGAGGTGACTCCCATTACTAGAATTGAAAGAAAAGAATTTGATGTTATAGCCATTAAAGGAGATAAAATATATAATTTCCAATGCAAGAATAATTTAATAGATATAAGCAGGGTTCAGGAAAATGCACTTTTGACGACAAGACTTAATAAAAGGCTTGTTCGCTATTATATTAAAGCTTATAAGAAAGAACTTGACAGGGAAAGTCTTATCACAGATAAATTAAAATTGGATAAAATTGAACATTTCGTTATTTCACGTTATCCTGTTATTTCTGAACTGGATTACGTTATTAATTTTAATAAATTGGAACAAACCATTGACAGATGGTTCAGTTGAGTGTTTTAATAGTTAAGTAGAGTTACTTTACGCTAAAATACAAAATGACCTGCCGTTTTCAGCAGGTCATTTTGTATTTTAAGCAGCTGCTTAATAATGCCTAATCAGAACTGTTAAACTCAAAACTTAGTTTTTTCTCATTGCCAAAATTATCTGAAATCCAAATATCAAAAGACTGCGAAACCAGAGAATTTGAGGTATAGTACAATCTAAAATTCTCTGAGGGCAGCAGGTGTAAATCATTTGGCAGGTAGGGCGGCTGGTCGTAATACTGAAGGATGCCCTGTCCTTCAAACTGAAAATACCTGATAAAATACTTTGTGCCCTCATATTGGCCTGTTTTTTCTATGCGGACTCTAATTTCCGCTGTTCTTCCTTCCGATATAGCTGACGGCACAGGCATGACCTTGACCTCAAAAGGGAAATTGCTGCGGGTTTCCAGATCATCCTTTTCGCAGGACAGAATAACGGCTGTGCTTATTAAGAATAGCAATAGAAATATAGGAATTGATCCTCGTCTGAATTTATTGAAAAATGCTGTCATATTTTTATTTTTTTTAAAGATTAAACCTTAATCCTGCACCTGTAGACGGTCGCAGTCTTTCCAGATCTGTACCCCATAATGCTTTTAAGCGTGCCTGCAGAACAAGCACCAGATAATCGGATAAATAAATTTCAAGGGAAAGCCGTAATCCGCCGCCGTAAATGAAATTGTCCCCGCTGAGCAGTTCTGCCCCGTCAAAGAGATTTGTTTCTCCTTTATTGATGCTTTCGTATCCTGCCAAAGCCGTAACTGAAGTATTAAGAGCAATATTTCTGGAGATGTCACCTAGAATAAAAAAACTGTAACCTGCTTCTGCGCTGTAGGTTTCCTGCGGAATGGAATGGTCTTTATAATGGAAGTGCTGGCGCGAATACTCCAGAGCCCACAGCTGGTAATTTCCATTTTTACCATTTACTGTCATCGTACCGTTTAGGTAATAATTGCTTTTGGGTGCATCGCCGGGGAGTATTCCTGCATTAATTTCTAATCCCTTTTTTCCGGGGAGCATACGCTGCGGATACGCTGTGAGAATGCCCGCTAAGATGAGCATTAAAGTATATATAAGCTTTTTCATTTTGATTTGTTGTTAGGGTTTTTAAAATTTCAGATGCATGCTGCTTATTAATCGGGCTTTTACCAGATCCGAATTTTCAATCTGAAGGGTCTGATGCCTTCCGCCGTTTTTCTCAAAAATTTCAATCTGAAGTATCTTATCATCATCTATTGTAAACTGATCCAGCAGAAATACGTTCTGTTCTGACGATCTGCCGATAATCACATCCACAGGACTATAGATACGAAGAGGAAGTAAGAGTCTCTGCTGGGATGCGGTTCTTTTTGCGGTTTTTTTGTCCGCAATTTTAAAGTTGATAAAATCAATCCTAAAAGGAACATTTGTATGGTTTATAAGATGGGTATGGAAATAATAGGTGTCATTATGAATGTATATTCCTTTTAATAGAAACTGTATTCCGAAACTTTCAGACCCTATGTGTTTTACGATTCGTTTTTTATTGTTATAAATGGTCTCCATAATAAGCGCTGCCAGAGAAACAGGGGTCTTTCCCAGCTCTTCAAAAAGAACATCGCTTGAGTTTGTTTTTTGCGCAGTCTTCGGGATCGTATGCAGGTTATAACTCAGAGATTGGGGACAGGAGCTGTACCGCACATCAAAGGTGTAAAAACGGCCGTCATCCGTGATGACCGAAAAATTGGTTTCCGGCTCAAATTCCTTTGAAGAAGCTTTGATGCGCAGAACATTGTCCGCATCTTCAGCTTTTGCTGCAATAAGGTAATCGCTGCCCAAATCAACATAACGGATAGCGGCAGGGAATATAAGATGTGAAGTCTTATCGTATGTTACCTGTATCTGATAGGGTTCGATCTTTCCCAAAGCCTGATCTGTATCATTGTTCTGGGCAGAAGAAGTAAGTGTAATGATTAATAACAGGGCACATGCACACAGGTTTTTAAAATGCTTTTTCATAATTTAATTATTTAGGATTGTTTTTATTTTTTGGAAACAAGCAGAACCTGATGGCCTGCTTTGAGGGTAACTTTAGATGTTCTTATTTTTTTTGCGAAGTAGCCAGAAATCCCCTGGACAGCTCCACGGCTTAAATCTGCGGCTGCCTGCTGTCCGGCAGACTGTGTCATCATTATGCTTGTTCCGGAGTTCTGGCTCATATTGCCGGCTATTTCTGTAAGAGCATTCATTTCAGAGGAGTAAGGAACATGCAGGCCCTGCTGTCCGTCAAGATCATAAATGATTATATCTGCGGGAATAATGCTGCCGTCGATTTCTATTGAAGAAATCTTTAACTGCAGGCGCCCTGCCTGAATTTTACATACGGCAGTTAATAGTGTGCCCGACGCAATAATATGTTGGGGTATTTTAGCCGCCTCCAATAATCGCACTCTGACGGCTCCCTCGCCGGAAATGGTCTGGGTCTGGTGGACGCAGGCCCTTACACTATTTTTCGCAGCACCTTTCTTCTCCTGCAAACCTGCTGAATTAAAACCATGATTTTTGTTCTGGTTATCAGGGGCATAAAATGTGCTGTCTGAGGGCTCACGGTAAAGCGAAGAAATGGTGCTTTTTTCTGCCTGTATAAATGATGTAAAATAATTTTTCTCGGACGCGGCGGGAGCAGCAGTAAAGTTTCTGTCAGAACTTTCACTTCCGGCTTGTTGTGAAGGAAGATATTTTGCGGCCATCTGATAGGATTTTTCCATCAGGGCCAATTGGTCGGAGGCGGTTATCGCAGCAGGTACATCTTTTTCAGCCAGTTTTTCTTTGAGTTCATCCAATTGCCTGCGGAGCTCGCGGGTTTCGCTGTTATCATTCTCATAGAATGATCCAAGTTCATTCTGTGCATTCCTGTAGCTGTGCACGGCCGGACTGCCATATTTTTCGGTATTCCCGCCGGCACCATAACCAGCACTTTCATTTTCCTCATGTGTCTGCTCTTCTTTTCCCAGTTCATTGTCTGAGTTCCAGTAGTCTGAAAGCGTAGCTAGGTCATTTCGTTTATCCTGCTCTTTGCGTTCAAGCATTTCCTGTTCATAAGCCTTGCCTTTATCTTCGGGCATTCCTGCGCCGGTAGCCTGTGGCACGGCATCATTCAGCCCTGCTTTCTCAATCAGGATTTTATCTTGGGATGGTTTAAAGATGAGGTACATGCAGCCAGCAAATACAATTCCCATTAAACCTAAAATAAGCGGCTTTTTCAGCTTTTCAAATCTGTTCTGTTCGCTGTACTGCAGCACATCAGCGGCTGCAGGAGCATTACCTTCCGTTACGCGTACAGCCGGTTTCTTGTTGTTGTTTTCTTTCATAAATATTATTTTTTAAAATTACGGATGCGCTGTCCTGCAGTCTGGCAGGAACGGCATTTTTCTTTGAAGGGAGGTTTTCGATATGTTCAATGGACATATCGTTGCGGGACTTTGATGTGTCATAAATCACTCTTCCAATGACCGCAGCGGTAAGCAGCAGGTAACCCAGAAACAAGTACAGCATATACTGATGCTGTCTGCCAAGGGGCAGTCCCTGCCAATGTTTGTCCAGTTTTTCAAAATGCCGCTCGATATTTTTTCTTAATTTTTCCATAGTCTTTCTTTTTCTGCCGTTACAGCTTGAAACGCTTAGGGCTGTTCTCGGATTTTTGCTGTTGATCTTCATTCACCAGTGCAGCCGCTTCAGCTGCTTTGGGCGCGGATATGTTTGAAAGGTCTGCCAGTTCCGTTTTTTTAAGAAGCTTTCCAAAACGATCTTTTCGGGCTACTTCCATGCGGTCTAGTGAGAATTTTCCGTTTAGGTATTTTACCCATAAACTGCATTCTATGCGGGGGCTGTCATCACTCGTCCATTGGAGATAGCCTGTCAGATGCAGGTGTCCCTTAGGCGGACTCTCGGTGCCTTTCCTGCAACTTTCGAGGTATTCACCAATGCTGTCTTTCAGCTTTCCCGCGTACGATCCCTGTGTTTGGAAATAGCCGTCGTATCCTTTACCCGTCAGGATTTCTGCAAACGTGCTTAAATCTGAAAATGCTTCCATAAGACTGGTTTTAACGTTCGATTATCTCAATGTCCCTGTTTTCTGCCACGCCAAACTTTTCGATATTGAAGCCCTGCGGGTTACTGTCAGAACGGACCGAGTTTAAGAGCAGACATGTGGTAACCAGGCTGCGTTTTGTAACATTGCTCGAACGGATTATAAATTGTCTGGCATAAGTGCGCGCGGTATAGGGATAAATTTCAAAATTGCAGACCACACTGTCTATTTCGATTCGCTGCTGCACATTTCCCGATATGATCCGGTTGTAGTATCCCTTTTCAGACAAGTCTTTGTAATAGTCAAAAGCACTTTTATCTGCGAGATTGAATGCCCGTTTCATATTGTTTTCAATTGCATTTTTATCGGGGGCAAGGGTAAAGAACAGTTCGTGAAAACGTCTTACGTGCTCCCTGCCTTCAACAGGACGGTTGATGGATGCATCCTGGGCAAGTGCCAGCATCAGTGATTTGCCATTATCCAATACATAGACTTTCTGGCGCTGCTGTTCGGCAAAACTGTAAGAACGCCATAAGGCATATCCGGTAACAGCTGCACAGAGAAGCGAAAAAACAATCGCATACAACCTGATCTGCCTGAAGCTGTTTTCAATATTTCTAAGTGTTTTAAATTCCATTTCTTATTTTTTTTTAGTTATTTGCCAATCAGCTTTCCGCTGATATTTCCTGCTGCCGAACCGGCCCCGGCACCCGCAATATTTCCGGATTTCACTGCAGTCTGGTGTACATTACGCAAAAAATTTGTTCCTCCGCCGGCTTGAATGACCCAGCCCGTCACAGTGGGAATGGTAAAGTATCCGACAATGCCGATAATCATAAGTAGGCTAAGCATCCAGCGCCTTACCATATTTCGATGGTAGGTTTCCAAAAGCTCGCCCCCGAACCGGACTTACACCTCTCAGCGTATCCGGCTCTCCATTAAAGAGTCAATCTATCTTTCCAGCATGTGTTTTCTGATGGCAACCTCGACAAAGAGCGATTGTTTTCCTACGTCTAGCAATCATTAATCTGTCGGCGTATCCTTTGCCGTCTAAATTTTTGAGCTTTCTAACGTGATGCATATCCAATTTCTCATTTGCTCCACATATCTCACACTTTTCAGCTTTCAGTCTGTCTATAAGACTAGTGCTGTTAGAGTGATATAGCGGGGTTTTATTGTCAAGTTGCGTATTTTCTACAGGCATGCTTGTTGCAAAACTCGTTTTGTAAAAAGATTGGCTTCTTACGTCTCCCTTTTTATTGGTATAGCTAACCGTAAATACACCATCTCTCTGATATTTGCGGAGAATCTTACGGACACTGCTTTTGTATTTGCAAGCAAATGTCCTATACATGCTGTATTCCATCATGTATGAATAAGAGTGTAATAGTGCACTATTGTTTGCTATAGCATAGTAATTGGTAAATCCTCGTAATTTGTAATTATACATTTGAAGAATTTCCAGATCATCTTTATGTAGACATTTTGTGTCTTCCCTTGGTTTCCACCATTCTTTTCCGTTGTTCTTCTTTTTTATTTCAAGAATTTCGGAATCAAGCAATTTCTGCTTTATGGTGTCCATAGAAATACGGAGATATACCTTTGCATTATAGGTTCTCGTAAGTCTATTCATTTTGTCCCTTCTTGCGAGATTGGATTTTCTTACCAAGACTTCATATCCAAGGAATTTAGCTGGTTTTTCCGTATGGGTAATTAGGGTTTTCATTTCAGACAATTCTAGTTTCAGTTCTGCTTCAAGAAATTTCTTGATGTCATCTTTAATCCTTTTACTATCTTCTTTACTCCCGATTATTCCAATCAGAAAATCATCAGCATATCTCACATATTGCAATCTTTTGTAACTATCATCCATTTCATCACAACTAGGAATGGATAGTCTTTCCTTGTCAATCGCTTTGATCTGTTTTACTACTGCCAGGCGTTCATTTTCATCTCTGACATTTTTAAGTTTTTGCGTAGCCCACTTCTTTTTGTTTTCGAACATGCTCCTAGTTGGATGCGGTTTTCTTCTTGCACCTGTTCCAAAGCTCTCCGCATATTTCAGCATGTATCTGTCCAGTTTGTCCAAATATATGTTTGCCAAAATTGGACTGACAATACCTCCTTGTGGAGTTCCACTATAGGTCTTGTGAAAAGTCCATTCTTCAACATATCCCGCTTTAAGGAATTTCCTTATAAGACGCAGAAATCGGTCATCTGAGATGCGCTCTTTGAGGACTCCGATTAAAATCTCGTGATTTATCGCATCAAAAAAGCTTTTAATATCTCCTTCAACGAACCATTTTGCGCCTGTGAAAGTCTTTTTTATTTTTATTAATGCTGTATGGCAGCTACGTTTGGGTCTGAAGCCATGTGAACAGTCTAAGAACTGTCCTTCATAAATAGCCTCAAGAATCATTCGAACTACCTCCTGCACCAACTTATCGTCAAAAGACGGAATTCCAAGAGGACGCATTTTGCCATCTTTCTTTTCGATGTACGTCCTTCTAGAGGGCTGAGGCTGATATGCTTCTGTTCTTAACAAATCGATTAGTTTAGAGATACGATTTAGACTCATGCCGTCAATTGTTTTCCCATCGGAACCTTCTGTCATATTGCCCTCCTTAGCATAAATGCGTTGGTAGGCATTGTAGAACATTTCTTCGTTGAACAATATTCTATAAAGTCTTTCGTACCTATAGTTTACTTGTGGGCTATACTTTGATAGACCGTTCAATACTTTTGCAGAATTTCTCATAATGTCTCACACATTGTTCATTAATTGTATTAAACCTTTAACTGCTTCCCTTCGCCATGTACAAGGCTTTCCCTTGCTCGAACTACTACGGAAGCTCCGTTACCATTTCGGATATTCAAAAGCCTACGCTTTATAGCCGCACCAGCGGCGTTCCGAGGAAGGTAATCCCCGTTTGCTGTATAATAACTATGGCTCGATAGATTGTCGGATATGGTTTCCGTCCTTTTCCATTTACTATGGTTGTGTTACGATTTATTCCTGCTACTGCTACTAATCTTCGTTAGCGTAGTATCGTAATATGACGAGTTTAGTTATCTTACGTCAAAGTCCCTACATCGACCACTTGGACTGCCATTTAATCAATTCGGACTTTATCCTCATATCTATCATTTCATCTCGACGTTCAGTAGCAGAATGATAACTTTCTGACTTACGCCTTTACCAACATGCTACACTCCCTGCTCAGTTTCCCTAACAGATAAGTTGGCTGATGATAGGCTAGCGGAATACAAGCCTAGTGTCTTGCCAAAGACACATTTATTATACAACCTAGACGGGCGCACAGATGATATACACTGTGTCCGTTGCATCGGGAATGAAAGACGGGTCGCCAAGCATCTCAATATCCCTTTCGATAATCAGGGACTGTATCTTGGCGAGCATCGAGCTGAACAGATCTGCCACTGGAAGCCATAGGTAGACGCTTACATATCTTGTAATCCACTGGGTAAGGGTAGACTGAAAGCCGTCCCAGACCGATATGGCAAAGGCGATTGGCCCGAGTATGGACAGTACAATAAGGAAAAAAGTGCGGATGGTATCTATCACCAGAGCAGCTGCCTGAAAAAGTATTTTCAGCAGGTTGCGGAACCATTCCTTAAGCGCTTTTTCCATCTGATAAGCCTGCCTGTCCATATACATTCCTGCCATTGTCCCAATGTCCGAAGGCGACCATCCCAGTTCATCGAGTTTTTTGTCGAATTCCGCGTCGGATATCATATAAGCGGTTTCGGGATTGCGGATCATTGCTTCGTGGTCCAGGAGGTCCTTTTTTGCCTGCAGGTCATTGAGATCCAAAATCTGATCCTCCAGTATGCTGTGCGTTCCCTGTACAATGGGGCTTAATATGGCATTGATTGAACCCAGTACCATGGCAGGGAAAAACATAATGCATAATCCCAGGGCAAAAGGTCTCAGTAATGGGTACATATCAATTGGTTCCGCGCGGCTTAATGCCTGCCAGACCCTCATGGATACAAAGAACAGCGCTCCGAGTCCGGCCAGACCTTTTGCCACTGCGGCCATATCGGCAGAGAGCGGGAGCATTTCATCATACAGCGATCTGAGTACTTCGTGAAGGTTATTAAATTCCATCGTTTACCAGTATTTTTGATTTGGGGTGCCATAGAGATCCAGCACCCTTTTGGTATTGTTCTGTTTCTTTGCCCTTAGAATGCTTACCGAAATGTTTTTATTGGTATAGTAGCGCACCAGACTGTGGTACTCTTTCACTTCTTTGTAGACACGGTCGATTATATCCATTCGTTCCTTATCATTCAGTGAAAGGCTGGATGAGGATACAATCTGTTTGAGCTCTTTTAGAAGCTCGGTGCTTTCGCCCAGAAGGGCTGAATAACCATTGGCTATGGCTGCAAGTTCCTGAGCGGAAAAATTAGGATCATTCATCATCCTTCCGAAATTCTGCACATACATTTCCGAAACATTCCCGACAAGAAGAACTGTCTGCTGTACTTTGCGGGCATCCTTGACAAGATTGCTTACAGCCTGCAGTTTATCGTAATATTCCTTGCCCTGCTTATACACTTTTTCAACTTCTTTGAAGTTTTTCACTACGTTGCTTACCGTTGATGAGGTCTGTATGATTTCATTGGCACTGTTTAAGATACCCGAAGCCAGATTGGCTGGGTCAGTTACTACAAATTGGGCTTCTGCTGATGGTGCGGCAGCCAGTGTGAGTGCCGTAAACACCATGAATAGTATTTTTTTCATTTGTTTAATCTTTAAATTGTTATTGTAAATTGATTTCATTATCCCGTCTTTGAGAGGCGATCTGCTTGATGGCGAGTTCAACATTGCCGTCCAGTCCCGCAGCACGCTGCATCACTTCCATTTTTTCAGTTTCTTCGGTGGTGTAGGCGTAGGATAAGAACCCGGCGCCTTGCTATATTAACTATAGCAGGTTTCCAAGAACTCTCCCCCGAACCGTACGTACCTGTCTCCAGGTATACGGCTCTCCATCAATTTATTCAGTCTAACTTTCCTGCGTGTATCTTATCGTGGCATTTTGAACATACTGCCAAGGTTTTTCTTTTCCTTGCAATCATTCTTTTCATCCAATCTTCTTAACCTTTCAGGTCTTTCAGCTTTCTTATGTGATGCATTTCTAATTTTTCGTCTGCACCGCATAATTCGCATTTTTCATTTTGCAGCCTTGCTATAAGGCTGTTTCTTCCACCTGTGATTGTAACGGTCATGGGTAAGTTGTCCACGTAAGCTCCACGAGCAATTTTCTGGCGTTTGAAACCTTCATTGTAAAAGCGTCTGTAGATTATATCTCCTTTCTTGTTTTTGTAAGGAATAGAGAACACTCCGTTTATACACTTTTTTGCCTTTTCCTTACTTATCGAGGTTTGATATTTCAGTGCATACGTTTTGTACATACTGTACTCCATGATATAAGAAAATGACTGAACATATGAACTGTTATTAGCGATTGCGTAGTAATTGTAAAAGCCTCGGATTTCAGAATTTACCTGACTGATGATCTCTAAATCATCTAAGTCTTTCATGTAATATCGAGAGCGTGGTTCCCAAACCTCTGTGCCTTTCTGTGTAATTAATTTTACCGCATTATAACTCAGTAGTTTTTTCTTCATCACCTCTGCTGTTACATAGAGTACAATCTTGTCTCCAAAGCATCTCACTGTTTTACCGTGCTTATCCCTCTTTGTATCATTGGATTTACGCACGTAGACATCAAAGCCTAAGAATTTAGCTGGTTTCTTAGCATTGGTTATCAAGGTTTTTTCATCCGAGAGTTCAAGTTTCAGTTTTTCAATAAGAAAGTTCTTAATGTCGTCCTTAATCCTTTTACAATCTTCTTTACTACCTATGATCCCGATAAGAAAGTCATCCGCATATCTTACATACTTCAACTTTCTATAACTACTATCCATCTTATTATAAGCTGGATATTTGTTTCTTTCTTGTCGTAGTTCCTTAATGTCTGCAATCATTTGCGCTCTAACAGTTTCATCTGTCTCACATTCCAGTTTCTTTGCCAAGCGGTATCGTCTCTGTTCGTATAATCTGTACTGGCGTGTTGCCGTAGTTCTTTCCCCTTTATCGAATTCTTTGATGTACTCCTTAATATATTTATCAAGTTTATCAAGGTAGATGTTGGCAAGGATTGGACTTATAATTCCCCCTTGCGGTGTACCACTAAATGTTTTGTGATACACCCAATCTTCGATATACCCTGCATTTAGGAACTTCCTAATTAAACGGATGAACCTGTCATCGGCGATACGCTCTTTAAGGATTTCAATCAACACTTCATGATTGATATTATCAAAGAAGCCTCTTATATCGCCCTCAATGAACCATCGTACAGCTGTAAATGATTGTTGAACACTTATTAAAGCCGTATGACAACTTCTCTGTGGTCTGAAACCATGTGAAGTATGTTCAAAATGGCCCTCGTATATGGCTTCCAAAATCATTCGGATAACTTCTTGTACTAGTTTATCATCGAAAGAGGGTATTCCAAGCGGACGTTTCTTACCATTTTTCTTCGGTATATAAATCCTCTCGGATGGGTTTGGCTGGTAGGTTTCGCTTTTAAGCGATTCAATCAGCCTTTCAATGCGGGATATACTCATTCCATCGATGGTTTTTCCATCGATACCTTTTGTCATATTACCTACTTTGCTGTAGATTTTTTGATAAGCAGTATAGTACATCTCTTCATTGAACAGAACTTTGTACAGCCTTTCGAATTTATAACTCGAATCTCCGCTGTGCTTTATTAGACTGTTCAATACTATTTCTGGATTTCTCATAATGTCTCTCACATTTTCCATTAACCGTATTAAACTAAATTGACTGCCTCCCTTCGCCATGTACAAGGCTTTCCCTTGCTCAGACTACTACGGAGGCTCCGTTACCTTATCGAATATTCAGGAGCTTTTCTCCATAGCCACAATAGTGGCATTTCGACTTAGGCAATCCCCATTTAGACATATAGCAACTATTGGCTTGTTAGATTCTCGGATGCGATGTTCGCCTTTTTCTGCTTATTGCAGCTACGCCGTGGTTTGTTTATGC
>NZ_JAVFVR010000028.1 GCF_030929595.1 Flavobacterium sp. LHD-85
TTATTATTATTATAAAGGCAGAGTAGATCATAACAAATTTAAAAAGGTTATTTTATTAGAAGATGTACACTATGGTATTATTGGCTCTGAGGAGTTTATTAAAACGCATTATGATTCGCTGATCAATTTTAATGTTAGCAAATCAAATATTTTTTATGAAGAATAGGATCCCGGATCTATTAATTTGAATTAGTCTTAAATACTGCATTTTAGATTACATCCAAAAAAAAAGACGAATTTATAATTGAATTTAATAATAATGAGTCCGATATTGTATCGGGCTCATTTCTTTTTTACTTAAGCTTTATTCTTGTTTTAATTGATTTATTAAAACTCAAGAATTTCAATTTCGGAATTCTCTAAATCAGTTGTGATGTATAATTGGCATGAAAGCCGAGTGTCTGGATCCGTATATCCCATTTTGGACAAAGTGGAGGGTTCATTTCTTTCTTTTATAATTGAATTTCCTTTTATCCCTTTTGCTTTTACAATACAGGTTGCACATCTTCCATGACTCTGGCATTCGCCAAAACTATCTAAATAGAGCCTGTCTCTTAGCAGAAACATTAAATTAGGATATTCGCCTATGTAGGTTTCAATGCGCTGTTTTTTATTATTTTCAATAACAGTAAATCGTATTATTTTTCTATTTAGGGTCAAAATGGATTGTGTTTCATTGTTTGTTCTGTAGTTTTATTTTCTGGGATGATTTATTAATAAATATATTTTTTTTATTTCAATAAATAATTCATCAAAATTACAGCATGATTTATTTCAGGATCCTTTGCCCCATATAATAAAGTTACATCTTCATTTTTTGCAATGGATCTCACTCTGTTTATTTCTGGGTCTTCTGCCATTAATTCCTGAATGTAGAGTCTGGAAAATTCTTCAAAACGCTCTTTTTTGTGGTCAAACCATTTTCTAAGTTCAGGCGAAGGCGTAATTTCTTTGTTCCACTCATCGATCTGTAAGTCTATTTTTCTTACTCCGCGAGGCCATAATCGATCGACCAATATCCGATAAGATCCGTCAGCGGTTTTGTGGTCATAAAGTCTTTTTATAGTTATCGTTTTCATCTTAAAAGTTTTTTTTAAAATCGGATGGTCTAAAATTGGTTAATTGGAAAAAAGTATTGCTAAAAGCAGGCAAACTGCCATAACCGACAGCATATCCAATTTCGCTCATAGATAAGTTGGTTTGCAGCATTAACTCAATGGCTTTTACCATTCGCAGTAATTTCAGGTATTGTAAAAACGAAGTATTTAAAGTAGACTGAAACAATCGCGATAAAGTACGCTCGCTTAATCCAAACTGAGTGCCTATGCTATGCAGTGAATGGGTATCTGCTATATTATTTTGAATCCATTCTAAGATAGGCTTCATACGCTCATTTTCTGTAAAAGGCAATGCAATTGGAAGTCTTTTGGCACTTATTTCAGGGAGAATATTTTTAATAACCGATAAAAAAAGATGCCGACTCTCGCCAGGGAGTATGTGTCCATCCCAAGACTCAGAATATTTAATCATTTCCATCAGCAGGTCATTAATAGGATAGATGCCTACTTCCGAATAAAAAGGATGTTTGTCATCATCATGGGTGTAAAAAAACAAAGAGCGTAAAACGGTTCCTGAATGCCCAATTTTTAAGATGTGTGTTAATCCCTGAGGAACCCAAAAATAATGACGAGCCGGAATAACATAATTCCTGTCATTTATCTGAAGATACGCTAATCCTCCTTCCACATATGACAATTGCCCTTTAGTATGGCTATGGTGCGGAATGAATTTTTCAAAGCGCTCATGCATCACAAAAACAGAGGATGATAAATTGTCGATTTCAGGTAAAGAAGCAATTAGGCTCATGTGAATATGGTTTATACGACGGGTTATATCAAATATACAAAATGCAATTTGCAATAGGAATTTTGCTAAGGGTAAAAGCTATTTCAAACAAAAGTAAAAGAACTTTTCGGTCCAATTAGAACTAAAATTAACATTGGCTTGAATGATTAAATAATCGTCTATTTTGTATAAATAGTAAGAGGCTTTTGGATTATATCTTTGCGGTCTAAAATAAAATTATAATGTTTGTCGATACATCAAAAAAACTAATTTGCTTCTTTTTAACCTTACAATCCTCATTACTTTTCTCCCAAAACAAATTGATTCCAAGCCCTGAATCAACTCCATTATCCATCGATCAGATGTGGAAAAATGTAATTGATAATAGCAAGAAAATTCACTTGAATAGCTTAGAATCAAACATTGCTGAAGAAGAAATTTCAGAAACCAAAATCGAGCGTCTTCCTGAAATTAATCTAAAAGGAAATTATGAATATGCCACCAATATTCCGGTTTATGAAAACGGCCTTTTTAGTAAACCGACCCAACATGAAGTGATTCACTGGCTGTATAAAGTGAGTACTGATATGTACCTGAATATTTACAACGGAAATAAATTAAACTTAAAAATAGATAAGAAAAAGACGCTGTTTGAAATAGCCAAAGTGCAAAAAGAGATGACGGTTTCACAAATCAAATTACAAGGAGCGGTCTATTATCTGAATTTGCAAAGGAGTCATATTTTTAAAGAACTCATGATTAAAGATATTGCTAATCAGGAAAAACAACTACTGGAAATTAAAGCGCTTTATAAAAATGGAGTGATTTTAAAAAGTGATGTCCTGAGAGTAGAACTCAAATTATCCAATCAGAAAATGATGCTTGTTAAAATTGAAAATGATATTGCCATTGCCAATCAAAAACTCAATATTTTAATTGGGCTGCCTGATTTGGAACTGGTAAATCCGTATCAGGAACTAGATCCTGAATTATTTGAATTGCAATCTTATCAAAGTTATTTGGAAGTAGCGAAGAATAAAGCGTATGATTACCATATTTCAGAAAAGACAGTCGACCTAAGAAAAATAGAGCTCAAAAGTACTAAAGCCAATGTAAAACCAAAAATTGGAATGTATGGTGAATTTTATCTGGCCAACCCTCAAATTTTTCTGTATCCCTATTCTCCTAGTAATTATACTCTTGGAATTTTTGGAGTGCGGGCCTCCATACCCATTTCAGAGCTTTATATCAACAGACCAAAAGTAAGAGTAGCTCAATTGAATTTAGAAAAAGAAGAAGTAGAACATCATGACATCGATGATAAAATACGACAACAGGTTTACGAAAACTATCTGCGCTTTAAAGAAGCACTCATAAAAATTGATGTAGCCAAGAACGATGTAGCTCAATCAGATGAGAATGCAAGGATTGTAAAACAAAACTACTTTAATCAAACGGCGCTTATTACAGATCTCCTGGATGCCGATATTCAATTATTACAAAGCAAATTTGATTTCGCTTCAGCAAAAATAGCAGCACAAATTCAATACTATCAACTTCAAAATGTTTTAGGAACACTATAAAAAATGAAAAATAGAAACACGTATACCGTTACAGACAAATTAATAACCAAAATAACAGGTTGGATTGCAATAGCCATAACATGTATTTTAAGTATTTGGGGTATTGCATCATTATGGGATATTTACAAAAATGAAAAAACAAATGATGCTCAGGTTCAGGAGTATATAAATCCAGTGATTTCCAGAGCAGGAGGATTTATCACCGAAATTAAATTTGAAGAAAATCAGCCAGTAAAAAAAGGGGATACTCTTTTAATTATCGACAGTAGGGAATATCGTATTCAGGAGCAGCAAACAGAAGCGGCACTCTTAAATGCAAAAGCCCAACTTGAAGTTTGGCAAAGTAAAGTGTTAACACTTAATAAAACAGCCAAGGTAAATCTATCAAAGATTAATGTGGCTAAAGCCGAATTAAGAAAAGAAGATTTAGACTATACCCGATATAAAAAATTAGTTCAGGCAGAATCAGCAACACCTCAAAAATTAGAAACTATTGAAGCTGCCTACAATATAGCAGTAGCCGAATCGCAGGCGACTACTGATAAATATCAGGCATCATTATCTGAAATAAACGATGCAAAGTCGCAAGAAGCAGTGGTTAGGGCTGAAATTACAAGACTTGAAGCGTTGTTGGATCGTCATAAATTAGATGTCACTTATACCGCAGTTACGGCATCTTATGATGGTTTTATGGGAAGAAGAACCGTTGAGAAAGGCCAGATGATCGATGCCGGACAAGTACTGGCGTATATTGTCAATGCAGAAACCGATAAATGGGTGGTAGCTAATTATAAAGAAACACAAATAGGCTCAATGAAATTAGGAGACACCGCCTGTTTTGTAGCTGATGCCTACCCAGATAAAACCTTTAAAGGGGTTATAATCTCTTTTTCGCCCGCTACAGGTTCTAGTTTTTCGCTGCTGCCTCCGGATAATTCCACAGGTAATTATGTGAAAATTGTGCAAAGAGTTCCGGTGAGAATCCGAGTTACAAACCCGAAAAACGAAGCTGATTTACTAAAAGCAGGAATGAATGTAAATGTCTCAATTGCTAAAAAACAAAACTAAAATGCTTCCAAAAGGTTTTTTATTTAAAAAGTGGGTTCCGGAGTGGTTGATCAAAATAACGCTCTTTATTGTACTGCTTCCCAGTTTAGTTTTGTTTTTTCTGCCGATGGCAAATATCAATGCTGCAGCAGGAAATACAGGAAGTGAAACCTATGATGTGTATTTTTCAGTGGCTTTATTTTATGCCGGTTATGTTAGTTTCTTCTCTCTGGAAAGACGATTTTTTAAATTTCTGGCCGCAAAAGAGTATTTTATAGTAATTACAATTATCCAAATAATAAGCTCTTATATCTGCTACAGTACAAAAGAGATAACTGTTTTATTCATTTTCCGGTTTATTCAGGGAATGGCTTTTACAATGACAGTAAATTTATCTTTAGCACTTATTTATGCGCGTTTGAGAACAGAGCGAGCACGTGTTATTGGGTATTCTATATTTTTTGGAATGCTGGTCTGCATGATTCCTTTTAATAATTTTATAACGGCACAGATCATCGATTCCTTTGATTTTAATATCGTATATAAATGTGCCATGTTTTCGTATTTGCCGAGTCTTATCGCCCTGCTTTTATTTATGAATAATGTCAGGTTGGATGTTAAATTCCCTTTGTATCAATTGGATTGGGCGAGTTTTTTATTCTATGCCATTTCAATTTGTCTTATTGGTTATATAATGGTTTATGGACAGGAATATTATTGGCTGGAGGATAAACGCATTTTTTGGAGTGTCGTTTCGATCTTTATTTTAGGAGGCCTTTTCATTGTGAGACAAACCAGGTTAAAGCGTCCTTATTTTGATTTGGAAGTTTTTAAATACAGGAACTTTAAAATCGGAGCACTTATAATTTTAATTTTTTATATCTGTCGTTTTGCTTTTTCGATTACCACAACGTATTTTTTGACGGTTTTAAAATTAGATCCTATTCACGTTGGACAGATTACTTTAATTAATGTTTTGGGAATCATCATTGGTGTGATTATTTCCGGTGTTTTTGTCCTGCAGCATCGTCCGATACGTTTGTTATGGATCTATGGTTTTTCTTTATTGCTGTTTTATCATGCCTGGATGATTTTTCTTTTTACCACACAAGCCAATGAGAATAGCTTTTATGCGCCACTGCTCTTGCAGGGATTAGGTGTTGGGACTTTAATGACACCTTCTATTATTTTCATGGTTTCTTCAGTGCCGGAGCGACTCAGTGTGACATCAGCAGGAATGTGTTTGTTTATGAGATGTTTTGGTTTTTATGTTAGTATTGGTTTGATGAATTACTTTGATTTATATTCGAAAAGCAAACATTTTAATACTTTTCAGGATAAGATTTCTAAACTTAACCCTGTCGCCCTGCAAGTTGTAAATAATTTTAAAACAGCACTGATTCAAGACGGAGCGACATCACATTATGCTGCAAAAGCCGCCAATAAAGTATTAATTAATTCCATTAATGCGCAAAATCACATTAGATATGCGATTGATTATTATGAGATGATTTGCGCAATGTTGATTGTAACTCTTATTGTAGTTGCTTTATTTCCATATATAAACCGCACCGTTTTAAAGCTGTCTAAAAATCAGCCTTCACCTTTCTAAATTTTTATATCATGTGGACTCTTTATTGTATTGGCTTTTTAACGATACTTTTTTTTTTCATTTATAATACGATTCGAAAAAAAAAGGCGCAAGTAACTTCAAAGTTCTCTATACTAATCCATTTATTGCTAAAGCTGGACAAAGAGCTGGTGGTAGAGAATGACGGTAAGGATGACATAACATTATTTTCGTCTAATTTAAGAGGGGCTATTGCTATTTTTTTTGCTCAATATTCGGGTATAATTTCCATTATTATCGAATCCAATACCATTGAAAACAATAGTCAAAGAAGAGAATGGATTTTTTTAGATAATTTAAATCAGTATTTGATTTTTAATCATATACTAAATGATCTTCAAAATTTTCACAACAGTAGTTTTGACGAGCATATACTCCAAAAATTAGTTGATAAAAGTAATCATAACATACAAAGAACTATTTTGTCAAATGGATATTCTCCTTACAATGTAGCGCAATCTTTATTTGTTATAGCCTTTTCAGAGGTAGAGAAAATAAACAATTTTCAAAAAATCAGTCAGAAAGGATCTTTTGAAGTACTTTTTTTTAATTGTGTGGTAACATTACAAAAAAGCGATGTAAAACAGCAAAATGAATTATGGGATCAATTGGTGACACTGCTTATTTTTTATCTTGAAAATCATAATTTAATGAATCAAGTCAAAGACGTAGAAAAACTCTTGACCGAAAGATTAGCCCTGTATGGAGAGCAAATACAAGAGATAAAATCGAATCCTGATTACAATTACAATATGCTTTATGATTATTTCTTTGTAAAACCTTTAAAGCTTCATTCAAAAATAAAATCAAAAGTAATACAGACTTCAAGTTTGTCCAGGAGAATACAAACGGCTGGTTTTTCCAAAATGGTACTGTTTATGATCGCCGATATAGAAGAAAAATTGCCGATTTTGCAAAACATCTTATTTTAGTGAGATAAGATAAGTTTTTTAATTCTAATTGGGTCAAATGTTTGTTTATAAGTGCTTTTAGAATGTTTATTAAGTTCTCAAGGGAATTAAATCACTATCTTTAGATTACATCAAAATTAAATAAAGAATGATGCTTTTGGGATGTGAAATCTAAAAAAATGATTGAAATATGAATCCATATACAAATTTAACAGAAGCCTTAGAGGGACTTATGTGTCAGGGATATACGATGAGTTTTGTAGCAAAGAAAGATTTTCTAAATGCTAGAAATCATAATTTAAAGATGAACTATAATGAAATAGAGGTAGAATATGCTTACCATTTTAGTGATCCTGATCCAAGAGTAAATGCTTTTATTTATGGAGTTTCTTCGAAGGATCATATTATCAAAGGACTGATAATTGTTAACGACTCCATGTTATTGGAGAATGAAGTCTCAAGAGAAAAAAAACAAATTTAAGCGATAAATATCTTGGGTTTTTCTTAAGCCCTTCGAGATACTATTCGTTCTATTATTAAATAAAAAATGAATTCAAATAAAGCTGCAATTAACAAAGAGAATAAAATAAATTTAGAAAAATTACTTAGTTCTTTGCATAGAGATCACCAACAATCATTAGAGTTATGTTGGGTAATTCGTGAGGGTATCAGACAAAATGTTGATTCTGAAAGAATAAAAAAGTATGCGAATTGGTACTACATCAATGAATTGGAACCTCATTTTGAAATAGAAAAAGAATATATTTTTCCCATATTAGGAATGGAAAATGAGATGGTAAAAAAAGTATTAACACAGCATCGCCGGTTAAAAAAACATTTCACAAAAGAAATAGAAGTAGAAAAAGCACTAAGCAGGATTGAAGAAGAACTTGAAGTGCTGATACGCTATGAAGAGAAAAATATATTTCAAGCCATTAAAAAAAACATTTCCTCTTTTGAAATCTCATTAAATGATTCTTTTTTAGAAAAACAGGATCATCAAGAGTGGAATGACGTGTTTTGGCAATAAAGAGCGATTTTACAAGGACAAAATCAGTTTAAATTAAAAAGAGATTTCCAATTTTAATCTTTTTTTTGATGAATATTAAATATTATGATTTAAAAATAATGGCATATTGAAATATGGGGCATAAATGTTTCTAAATTGCCATTTTTATGAAATTTGTAAATTTAAACGATTGTATATAATATTGTTTGTTTAAATTTGTCGCTCTTATGAAAAAATGGTTTATTAAATTTTTGCCTTCATTAATCATTCTGTTAAGCGGATATGGTAATGCTTATGCAAACTCTAATCAATTTGCTAACAATAAACTGCATTGCACAGTTTTTGTCAATGGAAATTTAAATACGGAGAACTATACAACTAAAAACCATTCGTTTGAAACCTTTAAAAGAAAAGGCTGCCTTCTTGATAATGAGGAAAATGAAGAAAATTTTTCTTCAATTCAAAAACAGCTGGCAAAAAGTAATTACTTTCTAAGTTTCTTATGCAATAATAAATTTGTGGTTAGTTCTACTGACTTTACTAAAAAAGTAAACGACTGCAAAATTTTCACTTTACTTTATAATAAAGTATATCTTCTGTTTCAAGTTTTTCGGATTTGATTTTTTGCATATAAGTATTTTTAATTACTTATAGTTATTGCTTTTATCCTTTATTGCCTAACTATTGTTAGTGTAACAAACGGATATAAACCTTTATTGTCTTGTTTTTAAGACTTTATTTAAAAAAATCAAAAAATCATTACGCCTTAACGCTAAAATTATTATGAAGAGAATTCTCATGCTCTTAAGCCTGTGCGCTTTATTGTTTTATACGAGCTGCAACTCCAAAAAAGAAGAAGAAAAAGAAGAAAAAACCAAATTTTTGGTTACCAATCCTATCAAAAAAGATACTATTATAACTAAAGAATATGTATCGCAAATTCATTCTATCCAGCACATTGAACTAAGAGCTCAGGAACGCGGGTACCTGCAAAAAATTTATATTGATGAAGGGCAATTAGTCAAGAAAGGGCAGTTATTATTTAAAATTATGCCCACGCTTTATGAAGCTGAATTAAAAAAATCTAAAGCAGAAGCCAGTTTTGCTGAGATTGAATATAAAAATACTAAAAAATTAGCCGACGGAAATGTAGTTTCTGCAAACGAACTGGCAATGGCAAAAGCAAAATTAGAAAAGGCTAATGCAGAAATGTCTTTAAATCAGGTTCATTTACAATTTACGGAGATCAGGGCACCATTTGACGGTATCATCGACAAGTTTCACGTGCGTGAGGGAAGTTTGGTTGATGAAGGAGAATTGCTTACAGAGCTGGCAGACAATAGTGCTATGTGGGTATATTACAATGTTCCGGAATCTGAATATTTAGATTATCAGTCACAAGCAGATAAAGGAAGTAAAAAGAAGGTCAATCTTTTAATGGCTAATAATCAGAGATTTCCTTATTCGGGTGTTGTAGAAACCATCGAAGCTGATTTTGATAATGAAACGGGGAATATTTCTTTTAGAGCTACTTTTCCAAATCCAAAAAGATTGTTAAGACACGGAGAAACGGGAAGTATTGAAATGCCAATCGAGCTGAAAAAAGCTATGTTGATCCCACAAAAAGCCACTTTTGAGGTTTTGGATAAAAAGTATGTTTATGTAATTGATAAAGATAATGTTGTAAAATCCAGAGAAGTTGTTGTTGCTGCAGAAATGCCTCATTTATTTGTTATAAAAGAAGGTTTATCGGCAAATGATAAGATTCTTTTAGAAGGTTTACGTCTTGTAAAAGAGAATGATAAAATAGACTACAAGTTATTGCAACCCGAATCGGTATTGTCACATTTAGAGTTGTATGCGGAGTAATCGAATCTTAAAAAAATTAAAAAAACATGTTTAATAAATTTATACACAGGCCCGTTTTTGCAATTATAATTTCGATTGTAATTGTTTTTATAGGTTCGCTCGCAATCAAACAGCTTCCTATATCACAATTCCCTCAAATTGCCCCAACTACAGTAAATATATTTATAGCTTATCCAGGAGCCAGTGCCGATGTATTGGTAAAATCAACCCTGATAACCTTAGAGAACTCTCTAAACGGCGTACAAGGTGTACGTTACATGGCTACAGATGCAACGAGTGCCGGTGAGGCAACACTCAGAATAATATTTGAACCAGGAACCGATCCCAATCAGGCCGTTATTAGGGTCAAGACAAGGGTAGATCAGGTAATGCCATTATTACCTGAATTGGTTCAACGTGAAGGTGTGGTTATTACACCTATCCAGCCCAGCATGCTGATGTATGTCAACCTTTATTCGAAGAGTAAAAGCATGGATGAAAAATTCCTATATAATTATGCCAATGTAAAAATGATTCCTGAAATCTCAAGAGTAAAAGGTGTAGCAAGATCACAAATATTGGGAAGCCGTAAATATGCCATGCGTGTTTGGCTGAATCCTGACAGAATGAGAGCATATAAAATTTCTGTTGAAGAAGTGATGGAAGCTTTACAAGAACAGAGTATTATAGGCCGTCCGGGACGATTGGGGCAAAGCTCTGGAATTTCGGCTCAATCTTTAGAATATGTTTTAACCTATAAAGGAAGGTATAATGAGCCTAAAGAATATGAAAACATTATTATTCGTGCAAATGCTGAAGGTGAAAGCATTCATTTAAAAGATATTGCTACTGTTGAATTGGGCAGCGAGTTTTTTGATATCTATTCTAATTTAGATGGGCATCCTTCTGCAGCGATCGTTCTGAAGCAAAATTATGGCAGTAATGCAAGTGATGTAATCAATGATGTAAAAGCAAAGCTGGAAGAAATGAAAGCGAGTTTTCCTCCCGGAATGGATTATAAAATCAGCTATGATGTATCTAATTTCCTGGATGCCTCTATTGATCAGGTAATGCATACTTTACGTGACGCGTTTATATTGGTGGCTTTAGTAGTATTTGTTTTTCTGGGAGATTGGCGCTCAACGCTGATTCCCATTATTGCAGTTCCTGTATCATTAATTGGTGCTTTTTTTGTCATTCAGATGTTCGGAATGTCGATTAACCTGGTTACTTTATTTTCATTGGTATTAGCTATAGGTATCGTGGTAGATAACGCTATTGTGGTTGTAGAAGCCGTACATGCCAAGTTTGAAGAATTTCCTCATATTACTCCTTACAATGCCGTTAAAATGGTACTTGGAGAAATTGGGGGAGCTATTATAGCCATTACTGCCGTGATGGTTGCGGTGTTTATTCCTATTGCATTTATGACCGGGCCAGTGGGAACTTTCTACAGACAGTTCTCCGTTACCATGTCAAGTTCGATTATAATTTCTGCCGTTGTAGCCCTTACACTTACGCCGGTTCTATGCGCAATTTTGTTAAAAAATAATCACGGAAAGCAAAAGAAAGGAAACATATTGACAAATGCTTTGGATGGATTTAATAGATGGTTTGATAGATTAACAGGCAGGTATGTGGCTGTTTTAAAATCTATTGTTAGCAGGAGGTGGTTGACTTTTGGGATATTGCTTGCATTTTGTGCAGCTATATTTATTGAAAATCAAGTTTTACCATCAGGATTTATTCCAAATGAAGATCAGGGAACTATTTATGGAATTATTCAGACACCTCCGGGAGCAACACTCGAAAGAACAAATCAGGTAGCCCAAAAACTGCAAAAAATTTGTGAAGGTATAGAAGGAGTAGAATCGGTATCGTCTTTAGCAGGTTATGAAATCATGACCGAAGGAAGGGGATCTAATGCTGGTACTTGTCTGATTAACTTAAAATCATGGTCAGACAGAAAACATTCTGTTAAAGAAGTCATGCAGGAATTAGAAGAAAAGTCAAGGGATCTGGGAGCTGTAGTGGAATTTTTTGAACCGCCGGCAATTCCGGGTTTTGGTTCTTCGGGAGGCTTTTCTATGCGTCTGTTAGATAAAACAACAAGCACAAACTATCAGGAATTTGATAAGATCAATAAAAACTTTATGGCAGAACTCGGCAAACGTAAAGAATTGTCTGGATTGTTTACTTTCTTCGCTGCCAATTATCCTCAATATGAATTAGAGTTTAATAATGATCTGGCAATGCAAAAAGGGGTTTCTATTGGAAAAGCGATGGAAAATCTAAATATTTTAATCGGCAGTACCTACGAGCAGGGATTCATTAAGTTTGGCCGTTTTTTCAAAGTGTATGTGCAATCGGATCCAAAGTTTAGAAGACTTCCTTCGGATATTTTAAATCTTTTTGTAAAAAATGACCATGGAGAAATGGTCCCTTACTCAGCTTTTATGAAACTTAAAAAGACGCAAGGTCCTAATGAAGTTACGCGTTATAATATGTATAATTCAGCAGCTATTCAAGGGCAGCCTGCTAAAGGTTATACAACTGCAGACGCAATTAAAGCAATTAAAGAAGTGTCTGCTAAAACACTTCCAAAAGGATATGATATTGCCTGGGAGGGTCTTTCATATGACGAGGCAGGAAGAGGAAATGAATCACTGTATATCTTTTTAGTAGTACTGGCTTTCGTTTATTTTGTATTAGCAGCACAATATGAGAGTTTTATTATTCCACTATCGGTTATTTTATCAATACCAATTGGTCTTTTGGGGTCTTTTGTAATTCTGCAGATGATGGGCTTGCAAAACGATATTTATGCTCAAATTGGACTTATAATGCTCGTTGGCCTACTCGGTAAAAATGCCGTGTTAATTGTCGAATTTGCTGTTTTGAAACATCAGCAGGGAGCAACAATACTAGAGGCTGCCATTGAAGGGGCAAAAGTACGTTTTAGACCTATTTTAATGACTTCATTTGCCTTTATTACAGGATTGATTCCGTTAATTTTTGCTTCAGGCGCAGGTGCAATTGGTAACCGCACAATTGGAGGGTCTGCACTTGGGGGAATGCTTTTCGGAACCATCTTTGGAGTAATTGTAGTTCCCGGATTGTACTATATTTTCGGTTCAATGGCCCAGGGCAGAAAACTAATTAAAGGAGAAGAAGAAAGTTCACTATCAGATGACTTTATGCATCATGTACATGATTTTTCAACAAACGATCAAACGCAAGAAAATGAAGAATAATAAAAGAATAAAACAGGCAGGTGTAATCTGCACCTTCCTGTTTTTAGCAGGATGTAAAGCCCCTTCTATTGTAGAGAAAAAGGAAAACAAAACAATTCCAGAGACCTACGCAAATGTTTCTCAGGATACTGCTAATACTGGAAAATTAAAATGGAGAAGTTATTTTATAGATGAGGATTTAAAAAGTCTTATCGATATAGCTTTACAAAACAATCAGGAATTAAATATCACTTTACAGGAAATCGAAATTGCCAGAAGTGAGGTAAGAGCCAAAAAAGGAGAATACCTGCCTTTTGTTGGATTTAATGCCGGAGTAGGTCTTGATAAATCAGGCCGATATACAAGCACAGGTTCCGGTGAAGCCACAACGGAAATTATGCCGGGTAGAGAAACCCCCGACCCATTACCAAATTATGGTTTTGGGCTCTCTTCTTCTTGGGAAATTGATATTTGGAACAAGCTTCATAATGCTAAAAAAGCGGCTTTAAATCGTTATTTAGGTTCTGTGGAAGGAAAGAATTTTGTGATCACCAATTTGATTGCAGAAATAGCCAATTCCTATTATGAATTATTAGCCTTGGACAATCAATTGGAAATTGTAAAACAAAATATCGATATTCAGTCCAACGCTCTAAAAGTCGTAAAAATACAAAAAGAAGCGGCGAGAGTAAACGAGTTAGCGGTTCGCAGGTTTGAAGCACAGATGCTTAATACGCAAAGCCTGCAGTTTGGGATTCAGCAGGAAATTTATGAAACTGAAAATAAAATTAACTTCTTGCTGGGGCGTTTTCCTCAAAAAATTGTGAGAAATGACAATACTTTTAATGCTATGATTCCTCCTTCAGTTCATGCGGGAGTTCCTTCTCAATTGCTGGAAAATCGTCCTGATATTAAAAAAGCCGAGATGGAATTAATAGCAGCTAAATTGGATGTAAAATCAGCAAAAGCTAAATTTTATCCTTCATTGGGAATTTCAGCAGGTATTGGATACGAGGCTTTCAATGCCAAATATTTATTGACTTCCCCGGAGTCTTTATTGTACTCATTAGCAGGGGATTTGGTCGCACCGTTAATTAACAGAAATGCAATTAAAGCAAGTTATATTACCGCTAATGCTAAACAAATCCAAGCTGTTTATAATTATGAGCGTACTTTGGTAAATGCCTATATAGAGGTGGCAAATCAGTTGTCTAAAATTCAGAACACGACCCGAAGTTATGATCTTAAGTCCAAACAAGTTCAGGCTCTTAATGAGTCTATACAGATTTCTAATAATTTATTTAGTTCCGCAAGGGCAGATTATATGGAAGTTTTACTGACGCAAAAAGATGCATTGGAATCAAAATTTGAACTTATTGAAACTAAAAAACAGCAAATGAATGCTTTTGTTAATGTTTACAGAGCGTTGGGTGGAGGCTGGAATTGAGTTTTTGTAATTATTTCTATCAGAAAATAGACCTTCTTTTATGAAGGTCTATTTTAGTTCGAATTGATAATCCTTACGATCATATTATACACTAAGTCCTTTTGAGGAAATTGATTTAAAAAATGAATTTAGAAAAAAATATAATTCCAGAAGCGAACTTAAGAAATTTAAAGGAATTGCTTAGTTCATTACATAGAGACCATCGGCAGTCACTAGAATTATGCTGGGCAATTCGGGAGGGGATAAGACAGAAAATTGCCCCTGAAAGAATTAAAAATTATGCCGATTGGCATTACAGCAATGAATTGCCATCGTATTTTGAGATAGAGGAGGAATATATTTTTCCGATATTAGGAATGGAAAATGAAATAATTAAAAAAGCATTAACGCTGCATCGAAGAATAAAAAAACATTTTACAAAAAATATTGAAGT
>NZ_JAVFVR010000029.1 GCF_030929595.1 Flavobacterium sp. LHD-85
CATTGCCACCGCAAACAACATTATGTGGATAAGTTAAATCTGGGAGCTGGATGCCATGAAAGTGGCACGTCCAGTTCTGTGGGGAAGGTTGCGGGGCGACCCGTGACCTCACCCTAACCCCTTAACGCTTCGCTCCGCTCGATGAGCAACGTGGTGCGCATCCGCCATACCTCAGGGACTAAACAGCGCCTTGATGATGCGCATAAAGTTATGGGACTGGCTGATAAATTAAGCAGTCAGCTTGAAGGCATCTTCAATGAATGGGCTAAAGTAAAGGTAACGGACAATGAGGTTAAGAAACTCATAAAGTTGGCACTATGTCCAAATAAAGAAACCTTAGCGCTCATCAAAAAAGGGGCTGATGCAGAAGTTTCAGCCGTGTTTAGAAATACAGTGGAAGATGCTTTTGTCTACGCCATGACAAGTGATACACAGCAGATGCAGACCACTAAAGGAACTTTATTTGGGGCTTATAACGCCGTGACGGGCTACTATCAGAATGTACGAAAGTACAGAGACAGCGAGGCAAAACTGCAGTCCATCGTAATGGGCGGTACAGCGCAGGGGAAAAGCCAAAAGGCGTTTGAACTCTGCACGGCTTTTCAGGCAGATGGCGCAGAAATCCTTAACCTCAACTAGGCAGGCAGATAAACCAAAGGCTGTTGCCCAAACAGCGACAGCCTTATAAATCAAGTTACAGGATGCAGACAGCCAATCGAGAATCTGCGTAATTGACACAACACAAAACAATAAGCATTATGGCTAGGCAGGACAAAAATGATTTTGAGTTTATACTGTACCTCTATAATGAGTTTGTCAGCAAACACCGCAGTATAGGCAAAGAAGCCCGAGTGTACTGGCATATTTTGGATATGTATATAAAACTGGGGCTTTCAAAAAAAAGCCAGGGAGCCGAACAAAAGTACGCCCAAAAGCTCATCGCTATAATCAGGGAAGCAGTAGTGGATTGGAATACCCATCTGCTTATCTTAAAAGGAGAGGAAGGGGAAAAGGAATATAGGCAGAATATGGAAAGCTACATCGAACGCCTCTACAAGCTGGGGTATGATGAAAAGAGCATCATGGAGTTAATCATCAAAAAATTAAAATTAAATTATGGAAACGACAACTAATTTTTTCAATCAGATAGCGCAGCTGCAGATTATAGGCGATCTGCACATTACCATTGCCAAAGGGGCAGAGGATAGGCTTATTGTTCTTGTCATGCTTCAAAACGAGGCATGCGCAGATACTGCCAAGCACAGCATACCGCCTTTAAACCTGCGCGGTACTGCCGAGGAACTTGACGAAGGTTTTTTTGAGAATATTACAGCGCCCATTGAATCCGCATCGGGTCTGATGGTGGATATGGAAGGCTATATGAAACAATTGGAAACAACTAAAAAGCAGTCGGCAATGGAAAAGGAAAAAGCAGACAGCCAAAAGAAAGAGGCTGAAGCGAAAGACAAAAAATTCAGTGACGCTATGGCAAAAGCAGAAGAACTTGAAAAAGAAGGTAAATTCCGTGAGGCATGGATAAAAGTGCCCGAAATACATGAGTTTCCGCTGAAGGCGGAGCAGATACGCAAGAGAAAATCGGAATTATCGGCAAAATTTGCGCCTGATCTCTTCGGGAGTACACCCCAAACTTCAAAACCCGAACCGCCCCGAGATGCACTTTTTCCTGACTATGGCAATGTCGATGCTCAGGAGCAGGAGCATGAAGCCCAAGATGAAGAAACTGAGGTGGAAGAAACGGAGTATTGGGACGAGGACAGTCAAGAAGAACAGGAAACATAAATTATTAATCTAAAAACGCCAATTATGTTACTAGCGACACAATTACAGCGGGTCTTTATACTCAAAGACAAGGGACAGGAAATTCGATTGGCTGACCCCGAACCCAAATGGAGCGCAGAAGCGGTGCTTAATTTTTATGCAGGCACATACCCGATACTGACCACTGCCAAAATATCCGCCCCTGCCATCAGGGACGATGCGGTGGAATACCGATTTGAAAGTGTAATGGGGACGAAGGGTTAACCAAATTTTCTAAGTGATGGATTATGCAAAAGACAATAATTTCGGGAAGAGTGCAGCTGCCCGAGCGAAAAAGACAAAAAGAGCTTCACGCACAGCTCAGCGGGTTTGTGTCTTGGATGCAGAGACCCAAAGATGCGGGCGAGGTGCAGAAAGACAAACTAAGGGCAGTGCCTGCGGGGGTGCTTCCGATGGTTTTCTAAAAGTTTCTTTTCTGCCTAAACTGCAACGGGACAAAACGGTACAGGCCTGCGGAGAAATCCCAAAAATGCAGGAGGTTTTTTTTGCCTCCCTTGCTCAGCTTTCCGAGCATTACAGTATTGAACCAATGCAGACAGGGCAGTTTGAATATCCTTATAAAACGGCGCTTGCTCTGTGGGATATAGGGGAAAAATTAAAAAAGAGTGTTTTAAACTGCCCTGAAATCCGCCTGCTGAAGGACGGCAAGAAAACCTATTTTATCAGCGAGGAAAAACACAGTACAGGCACAACGCTTTATTATATCCCAATTCAGCCGTTATATCAAATGCTTCACGACCCGAGGCATAAAAAAAACGCACAGCTTCTTGTGTCAGTCTGCTCTTATCTCTACCATGTTGCCGATATTCCATACTTCAGACAGGAAAACAGCTATCTGCATTGGATGTACGAAATGCACAGGGATTGGACAGAGCAGGACGATGAGACGGAAGGATTTCAAAAGGATTTAGGAGAGTTTGATAAAGCGAAATTCATTGGAGACCGCATAGAGCAGAAGATTTTTAACCGCATTAATTTAGCCGTTTTTCAAAAGCGTTTAAATGCCTTTAAAAGCCGTGATGCATTTGACCGCGAGTGTGTGCTTACCGCGCGAAAAGCTTTTGATTTATATAGCGAATATCCAAATGAAAGCATTTTCAGAAACGCGCCCATCAGAGAAGAAGATACCGACGAGAGCGAAAACGAAACTATTGGGATGGAAAAGTACATTTCCTTTATATATGACACTAAAGGATGGCTGTATGAAAGTATTGCCGAGAGCATCAACAGCGAGTTCAACGAGTACGGTGCAATGGACGAGCCGACGATTATAAAGTGCTTTAACGGTGTGGATGCGCCAGCAGTCAGCCTTGATTTTGAGAACCGCTTATTTGCCCTTTTGGACGATATGTGCCAAATATTATACAACTATAAAACCACAGCAGATGAATACGGCAACTGATATAACCCAAAGTTTTGGGACACTCTATTACCCAAAATCCGCCCTTGTATTCTATGAAAGTAAAGGTTTAAGTAAAGAAGTCTATGTAGAGCATTTTGATATGGATAAAAACGGCAGTCCCATCAATGCGCACCCTCTTACAGAGCGTGAAGCGCAGAGGCTTGCCAAGGCACTGCACACCGAAAAAAATAAGGATAGAGCCTTTTTGCAATCCGAGGGAATTCTGCCGACTGCTGTCCTGCATATTAACCCAGGCACGGATAAAGGCGCTGTGCTATGGCATACCAAATCCCAAAGAAGACCGCTTTATTTTATCGAAGGCTTAGGGATTCCAAGCGGGCAGGCTTTTGTGCCTGCAATGGTCTGGCAGGCGGACAAAAACAGCCTTAGGGTATTTGCGCTTTCAAGCGACAGGAGACCCACAGCCAATACACCGCTGTACTGCGCCCCGTTTTTCAATATCTATGAGGACGGCAGGGTGTGCATGGGGTCGGTCAGCATCGATATCAAAAACTCCGCATCGGTGGAGGAATTTACAAGGGCTTGGGAAGACTATTTTTTCAACAGCTACTTCAGCCACCTTATGGGAGAGAACAGCCCTGTAAAGGGCAATTGCGTAGGTCTTTGGAAAGAACTTATCGCAACAAATAGAACCTTTCCGAAAGAAATGCTCAAAAAGAATAACAAAACACTCAAAAATCTACTGCCATGAAAACCGATAAAACCAAAATGCATTTTACAGACCCTTATCTGATAAGTCCAACAAACCCCATCTGTATTAATCTTATCGGGGCAGGCGGTACAGGCTCAAAAGTGCTGACCGCCCTTATGGAAATGAACTACAGCCTCATAGCCCTCGGGCATGCAGGGCTGTGCGTGCGCCTTTGGGATGATGATATTGTGAGCGATGCCAATCTGGGAAGACAGCGTTTTGCGCCCAGCGAGGTCGGACTGCATAAATGCGTTGCCCTTATCAACCGAGCGAACCGTTTTATGGGAACAAACTGGAAAGCCGAAACGGTAAAGTTTGAAAAAGATGCCCTTGGCAGAATTCCTCAAAATACTAAAAGCTCAATTTTCATCTCCTGCACGGACAGCGCAGGGTCCCGCTTTGAAATTGCCGAGATTTTAAAGCGCACCAACAGCAGACAGCACAGGGACGAGCCGAAATACTGGATGGATTTCGGCAACAGCCAGCATACAGGGCAGGTACTGCTCTCCACTATTGGGGAGATTGCACAGCCGTGTTCCGATAAGTTTGAAACCGTTGCAAGCCTGCCTTTTGTAACAGAGGAATTTGCAGAGCTGTTGAAAGAGTCAGAACTCACGGATGATACGCCGAGCTGTTCGCTTGCCGAGGCGCTCGAAAAACAGGATTTGTATATTAATTCGGCATTGGCGCAGATGGGATGTTCGCTGTTGTGGAGCCTATTCCGAGAGGGTATGACCCCATACAGGGGATTTTTTCTGAACCTGAAAGATTTCCGATCACAGCCCATTGCGGTGGGATAAGCCCGAATCGGACGGCAAAAAGACACTCCCCTGCAGCGGCAGGGAGCGTCTTTTTGCGTTTTAATCGGTAGAGCGCCTCTGCCAAAATGCAGTGCCCGCTATTTTATCAGACGCGCTGCGTTTTTTTTAAGGGATATTCACTATCCCTTTCTTTGTTTTTGGCGGGCTTCTTTTCTTTGGGCTGCGGTCAAAGAAAAGAAGCAAAAGAAGACCGCTTTTTATGCTGGCTTTTACTTATTTCAATTGTTCAATAGGCTGTTTTTTCCAGAGTGCAAATCCTTTGAAAAGGTATTCTATATTTTCAGATTCGATAAAGGCAATGAGCTCTTCTTTGCACTTTGTTTTAAAGCCCCGGAGGCACAGAAAATCTTGAAGCGGAATATCCGCCAGTTCCCCGATGGTGAGTATGTCCAAAGCCTCAAAGATGCTGTTCATCCTCCCGCTGAAATGAAAGCGGCTGTTAAAGAGCAGTTTCTGCCTGTCTTTTTCCATTTTGTCTCTTTTGATTTGGGCAGGGCTCGGGTTTAATTCATGCTTTAGCTTCTGCGGCTTTTTATCGTGATGTCCAATTTCTGAAAACAGTTCAGCCGCCGCTTTTGCTTTAATGCAGACTTTCTCGTATAACTCACCGATATATTCAGGCGTGACCCCATGAAGTTGGGCAGCTTGCTCTAAGGACATCTTTTCTATCAGGAGTTTCTCAAGCACTTCATACTCTTTTTTAGAGAGCAGATGCCGGGAGATTAGCAGGTAAAATTTGTTGGTGCGGTCGATAATATTTTGCATAACAATACAATTAAAGTTTACAGCTTATAGAGATATGTAAATGTACTGATTTTTAGCTTGTTGTTTGAATTTTTAAAGTATAGCGGAAGAAGCTGTAAACAAAACAGCCCGAAGATCATCTTCGGGCTGCCAGGAATGCTAAATGCTGGAGCTGCAATTAGAATCAAAATCCTCTCCAATCCATGCTGAGGTTTTACTGCGGCTGCAGACTGCTTATCAAACCAGTTTTTACAAGATCTGAATTTTTCACACGAAGCGTCTGGTGGCGCCCGCCGTTTTTCTCGAAGATCTCAATGAGCAGTATTTTGTTGTCTTCAAGGGTAAACTGATCCAGAAGAAAGACATTCTGATCCGATGAGTTCCCTTCAATCACGTCCTGAGCCTTATATACAGATAAAGGCTGCAGCTCCCTTTGCTGCAACGCGGTGCGTCTGGCTGTCTTTTTGTCCACAATCCTGAAATTGACAAAGTCGATGTTAAATGGAACATTGGTGCGGTTCAGCACCTGGGTATGGAAAAAGTATTTTCCCTTGTCGATGTACAAACCTTTTAAGGTAAAGGTTATGCCAAAACTATTATGCCTTAGATGTTTTACAGTGCGCTTGCCGTTATTGTAAATGCACTTCATTATAATTCCGGCACGCGAGGGGGAAATATTTCCCAACGCTTCAAAAAGCGCATCGTTTGTCCCGGGCTTATTTTTAGTGTTCTGTATTGTTTTCAGGTCATAGCTGACGGTCTGCGGACTGGAGCTGTAATGCACGTTAAAGCTGTAAAAACTGCCTTCATCAGTAATGACCGAAAAGTTAGTTTCCGGCTCAAAGTCCCTAATGGCCGCTTTGACGCGAAGTACATTGCGGGCATCCTGGGCCTTTGAAGCCATAAGGTATTCGCTTCCCAGATCAACGTACACAATAGGTGCCGGGAAAATTAAATGCGAAGTTTTATCATAGGTCACTTCCATACTGTAGGGTTCTATTTTTTCCAAAACAGCAGCAGCCGTTTTGTTCTGCTGAGAAAAACAAGGCTGTGCAGCTGTCAAAAGAACAACGCACGCCAAAAGTATTTTAAATTGATTTTTCATGATTCACTTGATTTAGAATTACTGTTTTTTAGATACCAGCAAAAGCTGATGTCCTGCTTTTAGCGTCACTTTAGAGGTCTTCACTTTTCTGGAGAAGTAACCTGAGATTCCCTGGACCACACCTCGGCTCAGATCCGCTGCCGCCTGCTGCGTGGCAGACTGGGTCAGCATCACACTTGTGCCGGCGTTCTGTCCCATATTGCCTGCTATTTCCTTCAGGGCGCTCATCTCGGCAGAGTAAGGGATATTAAGGCCCTGCTGGCCGTCCAGATCATAAATGATGATATCCACAGGGATAATGTTGCCCTGAAGTTCTACCGAACTGACCTTTAGCTGCAGGCGTCCCGTCTGAATCTTTGCCGCTGCAGTTAAGATGGTGCCCGGTGGGATAATGCGGTTTTGCAGCTGTGCGGGCTCCAGTAAACGCAGTCTAACCAAACCTTCTGAGACAATGGTTTGCTGATGGTCAACATATGCCTTGATGCTGTTTTTAGGTGCGGTATTAAGCTTTTCGGCATCCGCTGTATGAAATCCGTGGCCGGGGTCTAAAATAATGCTCGGCGAAGGCTCGCGCCCCAGTGCTGAGACAATGCTTTTTGCTGCTGGAGCCAGAGATGAGAATTCTTCTTTTTTCGGCGCTGTGCCGGAAGCGGCGGCACTGCTGCTCTGGGCATCACTTTTACCTGCTCCAGAGGGAAGATACTTGGCGGCCATCTGATAGGATTTCTCCATGAGAGCCAGCTGGTCGGCCGCGGTTACGCCTGCAGGCACATCTTTTTCAGCGAGCTTCTGCTTTGTCTCTTCGAGCTGTTTTCGGAGATGCAGTGTTTCGCTCTTATCATTCTGATAAAAAGACCCCAGAGTATTTTGGGCATTTCGGTAGCTGCTCAGAGCCGGATTCCCTGATTTTTGCGGATTATGGCTTTCTTCCTGCTTTTCATCTTGGACTGGATTTTGATCCTCCTGACTGCTGTCGTGGTTCCAATAATCGGCTAGGGTAGTCAGGGCATTGCGTTTTTGCTGCTCTTTCTCTTCGAGCATTTCCTGCTCATAGGCCTTCTGCTTGTCTGCCTGCAACGCTTCTTCGCTGGGCTGGGGCACCGAATCGTTCAGCCCCATCTCTTGGGTTTTTTCCTTTTGGGAAGAAGGCTTAAAAATCAGCAGCATGCAGCCTATAAAGACAACACCCATTAAAGCGAAGATGAGCGGCTTTATAAGGCGCCCACTGCCGCTTTTTTTTTCATCATAGCCTAGGGATTCTGTGCTGTGACCGTCTTCTTCTACTAGAATGCCGGCCTTTTTTTTATTTTCTTTCATACAAATTTGTTTTTAGGATTGTTTTTAAAGTTTCTTTTATCTGCAGTGTTTTATTTCTTTTTCAGGACAGGATTTTCAATATGGTTAATCTCCATCCCAGCATTGGATTTTGCTGTGTCCAGGCAGATTTTAATAAGGATCCCAGCTGTAAGAAGCACATAGGCTATAAAAAAGTAAAGGGTGCATTGCTGCTGCCTGCGAAGTTCCAGTGCCTGCCAGCGCTTAGCAAGGGACTCAAACCACTTGTCCAGATCTGCTTGTAATTTTCTCATAATCTTATCTTTTTAAAATTTGAAACGCCTTGCTGATTGAATCGTTTTCTGCGCCGCAGCTTCTTTGATAAGAGCTATTGCTTCACTGGCTTTGGGCAAGGATTCAGAAGAAAGGCCCCTTAGTGAGCAATGCTTCAGCGGAAGCCCGAACTGATCTTTTCTCACGATATCCATTTTTTGAAGCTGAAAATTTCCTTTTTCGTGTTTTACCCAGAGCAGGCATTCAACACTTGGCTTATCATCTCCCGACCACTCCAGATATCCGATCAGCAATAGTTCGGCCTTTAAGGCTTCTGTACCTTTAGCGCAGGCCTCAAGGTATTCACTGATGCTGTCCTTTAGTTTTCCCGGATAAGCAGCCTGTGTAGTGAAATAGCCATTGTAGCCCTTGTCGCGGAGCACTTTGCTGAAGGAGTCTAAATCTAGTAACTGTTTCATAGCTTATTTTTTTTAGCGTTCGATGACCTCTAAATCCTTATTTTGGGTTACGGCGAACTTTTCGATATTAAAGCCCTGCGGGTTATTGTCCGAACGTACCGAGTTGACCAAAAAACATCTGGTAACAAGGCTTCGCCTTGTCACATTGCTTGAGCGGATAATGAATTCCCTGGCATAGGTGCGAATGGCATAAGGATAGGTTTCAAAATTGCACACCACACTGTCTATTTCCACACGCTGCTGCACATTGCCTGAAATGATGCGGTTGAAATACCCTTTTTCCGAAAGGTCTTTGTAATAATCAAAGGCGCTTTTATCGGCCAGATTAAACGCGCGTTTCATATTGCTTTCAATAGCGTTTTTGTCAGGAGCCAGGGTAAAGAAGAGTTCGTGAAAACGCCTTACGTGTTCGCGCGCCTCCACAGGGCGGTTAATCGAGGCATCCTGGGCAAGGGCCAGCATGAGTGATTTGCCGTTGTCCAGCACATAAATTTTTTGGCGCTGCTGCTCGGCAAAACGATAGGACTGCCACAGGGCGTATGCTGTGATGCCCGCACAGAGAAGGGCAAATACAAGGGCGAACAGCCTGATCTGCCTGAAACTGTTCTCGATATTTCTGAGTGTTTTGAATTCCATGTTTTTTCAGTGTTTAAAGATTACTTGCTCATAAGCCTGCCGCTGATATTGCCTGTTGTTGAACCGGCTGCCGCCCCGGCAAGATTTCCGGATTTCATAGCGGTCTGGTTCACGTTACGGGTAAAATTTCCAGCGCCTCCAGCCTGAATAATCCAGCCTGTTACAGTGGGGATTGTAAAATAGCCCACGATGCCTATAATCATAAAGATGATGTAAACGGTATTGGAGGTATCAGGAATAAAAGACGGGTCGGTGAGCATTTCGATATCCCTTTCAATAATCAGCGACTGGATCCTGGCCAGCATCGAGCTGAAAAGGTCCGCAACGGGAAGCCAGAGGTAGACGCTAACATATCTGGTAATCCACTGGGTAAGTGTGGACTCAAAGCCATTCCATACCGATATGGCAAATGCAATAGGGCCCAGGATAGAAAGTACAATGAGAAAGAAAGTCCTGATAGTATCGATAACCAAAGCTGCCGCCTGAAAAAGGATCTCCAGCAGATTTCGGAACCATTCCTTTATTATTTTCTCAATCTGATAGGTCTGCCTGTCCATGTACATGCCCGCCATTGTTCCAATGTCCGAGGGTGACCATCCCAGTTCATCGAGTTTCTTATCAAACTCCACGTCCGATACCATATAGGCGGTTTCCGGGTTTCGGATCATCGCTTCGTGTTCCAGCAGGTCTTTTTTGGCCTGCAGATCGTTCAGGTCCAGCACCTGATGCTCCAGGATACTGTGGGTTCCCTGTACAATGGGGCTGAGTATGGCATTGATGGTGCCCAGCACCATAGTGGGAAAAAACATGATGCAGAGCCCCAGGGCAAATGGTCTGAGGAGCGGATAAACATCAATGGGCTCCGCCCGGCTGAGTGCCTGCCAGACTTTTATTGCCACAAAAAACAGGGCGCCCAGACCAGCCAGTCCCTTGGCCACTGCCGCCATATCGGCGGACAGCGGGAGCATTTCATCATACAGCGAGCGCAGGACTTCATGCAGGTTATTGAATTCCATAGCCTACCAGTATTTTTGGCTGGGTGTTCCATAAAGGTCCAGCACTCTTTTGGTATTGTTCAGCTTCTTTGCCCTTAGAATGCTTACCGATATATTCTTGTTGGTGTAGTAGCGTACCAGACTGTGGTATTCTTTCACTTCTTTGTACACGCGCTCAATGATATCCATACGCTCTTTATCATTGAGCGACAGGCTTGAAGAGTTTACAATCTGTTTGAGCTCTTTGAGCAGCTCCGTGCTTTCACCCAGAAGCACCGAATATCCGTTGGCAATAGCTGATAGTTCCTGCGCAGAAAAATTCGGGTCATTTAGCATCCTGCCAAAATTCTGAACATACATCTGTGATACATCGCCAACCAACAGTACAGTCTGCTGTACCTTTCTTGCATCTTTGACCAGATTGTTGATGGCCTGCAGTTTGTCATAATATTCCTTGCTCTGCTTGTAGACCTTTTCTACCTCTTTGAAATTTTTCACAACATTGCTTACCGTAGAGGAGGTCTGTATGATTTCATTGGCGCTGTTAAGGATACCTGAAGCCAGATTGGCCGGATCTGTAACTACAAATTGGGCTTTTGCTGAAGGTGTCCCGGCAGTCAGTATTGCCGCGGACACCATAAATAATAATTTTTTCATTTTTGTAAGATTTTAAATTAGTTGACTATTGATTTTCTTTCTCGCGGCGAGAAGCAGCGAGCTGTTTGATGGCGAGCTCTACATTACCGTCAAGCGCCTCTGCAAGCTGCATGACTTCGAGTTTTTCAGTTTCTTCGGTGGTGTAGGCGTAGGATAAGAACCCGGCGCCTTGCTATATTAACTATAGCAGGTTTCCAAGAACTCTCCCCCGAACCGTACGTACCTGTCTCCAGGTATACGGCTCTCCATCAATTTATTCAGTCTAACTTTCCTGCGTGTATCTTATCGTGGCATTTTGAACAGACTGCCAAAGTTTTTCTTTTCCTTGCAATCATTCTTTTCATCCAATCTTCTTTACCTTTCAGGTCTTTCAGCTTTCTTATATGATGCATTTCTAATTTCTCATTTGCACCACATAACTCGCATTTTTCATTTTGCAGCCTCGCTATAAGGCTGTTTCTTCCTCCTGTGATTGTAACTGTCATGGGTAAATTATCCACGTAAGCTCCACGCGCAATTTTCTGACGTTTGAAACCTTCATTGTAAAAGCGTCTATAGATTATGTCGCCTTTCCTGTTTTTGTAAGGAATAGAGAACACTCCGTTGATACACTTTTTTGTCTTTTCCTTACTTACCGAAGTTTGATATTTCAGTGCATACGTTTTGTACATACTGTACTCCATGATATAAGAAAATGACTGAACATATGAACTGTTGTTAGCGATTGCGTAGTAATTGTAAAAGCCTCGGATTTCAGAATTTACCTGACTGATGATCTCTAAATCATCTAGGTCTTTCATGTAATATCGAGAGCGTGGTTCCCAAACCTCTGTGCCTTTCTGTGTAACTAATTTTACCGCATTATAGCTCAGTAGTTTTTTCTTCATCACTTCTGCTGTTACATAGAGAACAATCTTGTCTCCGAAGCATCTGACTGTTCTACCGTGTTTATCCCTCTTTGTTTCATTGGATTTACGCACGTAGACATCAAAACCTAAGAATTTAGCTGGTTTCTTAGCATTGGTTACCAAGGTTTTTTCATCCGATAGTTCAAGTTTCAATTTTTCAATAAGAAAGTTCTTAATGTCATCCTTAATCCTTTTACAATCTTCTTTAGTACCTATGACCCCGATAAGAAAATCATCCGCATATCTTATATACTTCAACTTTCTGTAACTACTATCCATCTTATTATAGGCTGGATATTTGTTTCTTTCTTGTCGTAGTTCCTTGATGTCCGCAATCATTTGCGCTCTAACAGTTTCGTCTGTTTCACATTCCAGTTTCTTTGCCAAGCGGTATCTGCGTTGTTCGTATAGTCTGTACTGGCGTGTCGCCGTAGTTCTTTCCCCTTTGTCGAATTCCTTGATATACTCCTTGACATATTTATCAAATTTATCAAGGTAAATATTGGCAAGGATTGGGCTTATAATTCCCCCTTGTGGTGTACCACTAAATGTTTTGTGATATACCCAATCTTCGATGTACCCTGCATTTAGAAACTTCCTTATTAATCGGATGAACCTGTCATCGGCGATACGCTCTTTAAGTATTCCAATCAAAACTTCGTGATTGATATTGTCAAAGAAACCTTTTATATCGCCCTCAATGAACCACCGTACAGCTGTAAATGATTGTTGAATGTTTATTAGAGCAGTATGACAACTTCTTTGTGGTCTGAAACCATGTGAAGTATATTCAAAATTGCCTTCGTAAATTGCTTCCAAAATCATTCGGATAACTTCTTGTACTAGTTTATCATCGAAAGAGGGTATTCCAAGTGGACGTTTCTTACCGTTTTTCTTCGGTATATAAATCCTCTTGGATGGGTTTGGCTGGTAGGTTTCGCTTTTAAGCGATTCAATCAGCCGTTCAATGCGGGATATACTCATTCCATCGATGGTTTTTCCATCGATACCTTTTGTCATATTACCTACTTTGCTGTAGATTTTTTGATAAGCAGTATAGTACATCTCTTCATTGAACAGAA
>NZ_JAVFVR010000030.1 GCF_030929595.1 Flavobacterium sp. LHD-85
CTACACTCCCCATTAGGTTTCCCCTTTGGATAAATCGGATGTTGATGAGCAGTTTGAACACTTGCTCAGCAGTTTGCCAAAACTGCATTCACTACACAACCTTATGGGCGCACAATATACTTTTCGACTACATCATCGCCTTTCCCTACACGGATATAGTCAGGGAGTTTCGCTGTAATAAAGATGCGTTCCCCTCTGCCTAAAGCCCCTGCTGTTTCGTACAGAATGCCTTCGCCGCCGCCTACAATGGCATCAAAGAAACTGAACGCTTCACGGTTCTGTACAATCTGATAATCTCTGCCCACTACCCCCAGTACGGTGTTGTTATCTTTGCGGATATTCGCAAAACAGCCGTCTACTTCCAGTTCCGTGCTTCCTATTTCTATGCTGTCAGCATCCTGCAAGATACCTGAGCTTTTTGTGAATAAAGGGCTTTTTGCCACCTCGTAATCCAGTCCTGCTTGTCTGATGGCTTCCCCGCTTGTCGGATACTGCTCCACAACCTGCCCCAGACCGTGCCATGCATTTTCATTCACGCTGAAAAATGAATATTTCCCTGTCTTATCGTTATAATTGATATTATGTGCCATGATAACTAATTTTTAAAAGTTTATAACTGCCCTAAAATGTTCTCTGCAAGATGTCAAAATGGGACATCATCTTTCGGAGGCTTTGCTTTAAGTATTTTCTTTTCAACTTTAACAGCTGACTGCGCCGTATCGGATTTCTTACCGCCCCCGTGGAGCTTAATCTGTGCGGTATTGAAATTCAGTCCTGCTCGGGGTTCTCCGTCATTGCCTGTCCAAGCCCTTGCGCTTACCCTTCCTGTCAGTTCCACAACAGTGCCTTTAGTAAGGATACTGGCTACTTTCGGGCTTATCCAGTAGGCACACTCAAAAAATGTAGTCTGCTCTACTTTGTTGCCTTCTTTAGTGCGGTAGCTGTCATTGATGGCTACTGAAAAATTCACTACCTGTCTGCTGTCGGGCAACGTGCGTACCTCTGCATCTTTTGTCACTCTTCCAATGATGTTCATGATTTCTGATTTTTATGATTAATTTTTATTTTTTATTTTTTTGAAATTTATTCGGCAATGAGAGGAGGCGCTGTTTTGTTTCATCACTGCTGTTTTCAATATTTCATTTTTCATTTCTGACATTTTTTTTTATTCGTCTAAAGAGCCGGAGTATGCTTTGTTTGGTTTCAGGAGCATAAAAAGGTTAGTGTTCAGCACCTGCAGGGCTTTGATAAAAAATACAACCCGGATGGGTGGAGATTTTTTAGCAAATCTGAAAGACACGGCCTTGCTGGTACGCTCGGAACACGGAGTTACCTTTGCTCTTGAAATCGGACAAACAGCATACTGGTTTTTTGATAAAAAGCAGCGGGAAGCAATTGAGATACTTTGGAAGAAATACAACGAGGAAGAAAAAAATAAGCAGGCCTGCGCATGAATCTACTTTTTCCATTATTGATCCTGGCATGAGGCAGTCCTAGATGCTATTCTTGATTTAAGTTTTACCGAAACGCAGTCATCCCGGGAGATGAAAAACTTTTAATTGGAATAGATCAAACTATCTGCAGCATTAATTCGAAGTTATTCCCTGCTGCATCTGGATTACATCCTGCATCGTGCCATTTATTCTAGTAATGACATGACACAGATACTGATTTCATAGCTGCCCTCAAATACAGACATACAATAAATATCATTTAAGAAACGTTTTGGAAGTGAATTGCAATTTCATTTGATGCACTTGTTTTGCAAAAGAATTATTACTTAGCCACAACAAATAATGGCAGGATCACGACATTAGCAGTATGCAGATACTGCTGTGGCAGCACTTGTATTTTAAATATTTAAATCTCCATGATTAAAAAAAAATGACCAATTTAGTGCAGACTAATAATAGACCAGGAAAGATTTTGTAAGCAGACATAAAATGGAAGATTATGTTTATTATGGACGCCCGTCCGGTACGTAAGAGTATCGGCGGGTTTTTCCATTTGACATTTTAAATACATTTAAAATTTTACGACAAAGGGGAAAATATTATAAAATACATCAGCCTTTCAAAGCAACAAAAATTAAAACAGACATCGTTTTTTTGTATAGCTGCCTAAGTCGAATAATTATCCATCAGTTTGTTCTGAAATTGAAGATGATTTAACACTTAAGATTGTGCTGAAATATATCTTTTTTCTCCATTAGTTGAAATTTTGTTAAAAAAAACTAATCAAATTATTATTTAACAAAATAAATTATAAATTTATTAGTATTAAAATTACACTAAATTGAATCCGTAAGATAATTTCTAAAAAAAATATTAATCAAACTTTCGAAAAATGAGAAGAAGCGGAGAAATAATAATTATTGAGGATGACGAGGATGACAGGCTACTGCTCAATGACATTTTTGATATCTTGGATTACCCCAATAAAATCGTTTTTTTTGAAGATCCAACCCAGGTTGAAACATACTTATCAGATCCGGATGTGAGCCCCTTTATGATACTGTCAGATATCAACATGCCAAAAATGGATGGCTACGAACTAAGGAACAAAATTCTTGCCAACAAGGACCTATGTGAAAAATGTGTGCCCTATATTTTCCTTTCCACATCAAAAGATCCCCAGAACATAGCAAAAGCGTATAGCTGCCAGGTACATGGCTATTTTAAAAAAGGAGATGATTTTGAATCCTTGAAAAAAATGATCCAAAATATTGTAGAATATTGGCGTACGAGCCTTACCCCAAAATCAGTGGTTTAATTTAAATAAATCACTAATGACCATCGAAATGGCAACAATACCAATTCATTTTAGAATGTTGTCTGCTCAAATCATTGTTTGTCGGGATGATTCTGATTGTTATTTCTATTTCTATACAAACCAACAAACTTATACAACTGATAGTATCAAAATAAAAATTAAAGATCAAGATACAGGTATAAAGGAGGAGGCAAACCCCAATAGTTATATGCAATACCATATAAAAAGGTGCCCATTAGCATATAAATAATAAATACCATTTTTCTTAAACAGTATTTAACTCAACAGTACAAGATTACCGATACTATTTTTACTGCTCACTTTTGATAAACGCTCAGTGTTTATTTTTTATCAAATCTTTTTCAAACCTCATTGCATTAATTTTAAAGATACAGACGCAGGCATAAGTTTTAATCCATTGAATTGTTTAGTTACAAATAACAAGAAACAAATTTAAGCAAAAAGGCCGCAAAATATAAAACAAGGCATAACAACTGCCCAATGTATTTTAAATACGATCGAAATTTCATTTTTATTCAATTGCTGCAAAAAACATAATCCGTTACGTAATGCCGTAAAAAAAATATGACACTAATTAATATCTTTGCTATAATGAAAGATAAATATCAAGACATAAAAGATAAAGAAGAAATTAAACTAAGTCAAAGAATATCCAAAATTGATCGTCGACAAAACCGAATTATTTTTATTCTATTCGCCGCTTTAATTGTTACTCTTGCGGCTTTTTTGTATGTTTCAATCTGCGCACTGAAATAAACTATGGGCTTAAAAAACTAATCTGCTATCCTGATAAGCGCCTTCACTTTACATAAGTAAAATTTTTAAGAAATATAGATTTCGTGAAATCTTATATATACTGTTCTAAGGATCACTTTCATTCTTAAATAAGCGATGCAGCTGAGAGATCAAGCATCAACAAAGGATAGCCAAAAACGACAACAGAACTCATCTGCTAGAAACTCACCTGTGGCAATCTCAGCTCTGATAACCAGCAATTTGACAACATCTTTTTATAAAAAATTTAAGTTCAAGAAAAAAATCGCTGCACATTTATTTAAAATCTTAATCTCGAGGTCCTGCTTGTTCTATTACTCTTAATAGATCTGCTTTTAATTATAGAATCACTCTGTGTGTTTTTTATAGAATAATTTTTGGCTTAATTAATATGATTGCTTTTATAAGCAATAAACAGCTAGTAATGGCATTACATCTGGGCAGCAAGGTAGAATAACACAAAAAAAAAAATCACATTTACTATTTTGTGGCAAAATTGCGGCACAAGGGATTTTTCAAAACTTTAAATTTAGTAATGAAGCACATTGCAGCATCTGGTACGAAAATTTTTAAAAAGCTTTCTAAGCGCTATAAATATGGCTCTTTCCACGGTTCATTAAATGATTCTGCACATTCGTGTTTTATACCAGTAATCAGAAAAAAAAAGTCAAAACAGGTCTTCGAAAGCCATTTATGATTAAGAATTTTTAAACTGTATATTTTTATATGGTCATAAAATTGATTAAACAAAATAAAAAAAATTATGAGCGAGCAAATAACAAAAGACGATTTAAGACAGTTTACCCTGATGATCATTAATGAAATAAGAATTGATCGCCAGAAGCAAGAAGAATTCATTCCTGACTGGCTCAAAAGCTGTGTTGTTAAAAAAGCATTGAGTATTTCTTCGGCCTCACTTCAGAGTCTTCGTACAACTGGAAAAGTAAGGTGCAGAAAAATACTCGGTTCTTATTACTACAGCAAAAATGATCTGGCAGATCTTTTTAAAGATTAATAGGTCATGGAAATAAATACTCTATTTGACTACTTAAAGCTATTTGAAAAAGATACCAGATTAAATGTATGGCATTTTTCATTACTCAGTGCAGTTTTGTATCTAGGATACAGACAGCGCCAATCTAAAATTATTAAAGTCAGCAGAAGCAGAATAATGTCGTTGTCGCATGTAAAAACCCTGCCTACTTACCATAAATATTTTAAAGAGCTGCAGACAATGGGGTATATCAAATATACACCCTCTTATAATCCAGGATATCAAAGTGAAATTGAACTGTTGTCAATTAAATAAAAGAGAGAAATCAGACAGCAGATCTCATTATTTTTTTAAGTTGCACTTTTTCAAATTAAACACATCAATGTGCTTAGTACCAGTTTAACATCAAAAATAAAGCGCCTCTGACTGCCTTTAAACGAGCTGTTAAAAATTTATGCTTTCAATAATGATAATCCATCATTATTGATCATTATTGATCATTATTCATATTAATGAATTATCATTATTTTAGCAGATTGGTAAGTAAATTGCTTTTAATAATAATAATAGTAGTGCTAATATTATTATTGCAGAACAAAAAAAGCCATTGTCTTCCAATGGCCTCTATAATATAACTGCCGGGCAGTTTAAAATTTGTCGCAATCTTTCTATCTATATAAAATTACAGGTTTTAAGACTGCAGACTATGGAATCAATACGGCACGACCTTTAATCTGCCCGCGACGCATTTTATCGTAAACTTCATTTATCTGCTCCAAAGCAAACTTTTCAATTTCAATATGGATTTTTTCCTGTCTTGCCAGTCCCACAACCTCCATTAGCTCTATACGGGATCCCCAGTATGGATTAGTCATAGTGACACCAAAGGGCAGCCCATTCATGCTGTATTGGTAATATCCCCCGCCTAGTCCGACAATGGTTAAATCACCGTCCATACCAACAATTTTAGTTCCCAGTTCTATCGTAGAGGTTGCGCCTACAAAATCCAAAATCACTTTGGCTTTTTTTATTCCTGTAATTTTTAAAATCTGGTCCGCGGCATCGGCATCTTTAGAATTAATAGTGTAAGCAGCTCCGAGTTCTTTGGCGAACACCAGCTTATCCTGGGTCACGTCGCATGCGATTATTGCGGCGCCTGATATTTCTCTTAAAATCTGTATTGCAACGTGGCCTAATCCTCCCACTCCTATAACTACAGCATACTCGTCCGGCATAAGTTTAGGCAGCGACCTTTTAATTGCTGAGTAAGGCGTAAGAGCGGCATCAGTTAATGGTGCCGCAATTACCGGATCCAGGTCATAAATAGGCACTAATAATCTAGAGGATGGCACCAGCATATATTCTGCCATGCCGCCATTAAGGCCCAGCCCTCCTCCGTAGCCTAATTCACTTTGATGGTCACAGTAATTTTCTTTCGACTGCTGGCATGGTTTACAATGTCCGCATCCCCAAGGTCCATATACCAGTACGGCATCGCCTTTTTTATAATCTTTTACAGTTTCACCAACCGCCTCAATCCATCCGGCATTTTCATGACCGAGAGTAAACACCATATCACCAACTGTGCCCTCATCAATAATATGCAGATCAGAATGACAGACTCCTGCCCCACCAATCTTTAACAAAACCTCATCTCCTTTGGGAACAGGTTTTTCCAAATCATTAACTACCCTTACATCTTTATGTCCAAAATAGCGTGCTGCTTTCATAACTTATATTTTTTTTAAATCATAATTTCGTAAGAAGCAATTTACAAAAAAAAAGCTAATTGCGTAGCAGGTGTTTTTTAAAGTTTTGTTAATAAACATCTTATGCTCTTGGGATGTACAAATAATTCACATGCATAAGGTATCTCTGATACATTTTTTATGATTCTGCAATACTCAACTTCAATTTATTGTAATCCCTGCTATTTCCCTTATTTCTTCATTAATGAAAAATAATGCTTCATTTGCTGCGGCATTTCAAAAGTTTTAAAATAAACGCAATCTGAAAATTATATCCACAAGGGATCTTAAAGCTTTTGCCTGATTAAATTATTATTTAAAAATCCCAATCAATAAAGCGTATTGAGTATGTTCACTGCTAAAACAGGACTATCTTTAAAGCAAATTTTATATTAGGTTTAAAGTCATCAAGTATACAGCGAGAGCTGTAACTGCGGTGTAAATTAAACCCCCAAAAATAACATATCCTAATCTCTTATGGACTGTAGAAAACTTTCCAGGAAGACTTTTTTGAAATTTAATATTAGAAATTACAATTAGAATTGTCCATAGCAAATAACTTAAAACTGCAATAATGATATGAGAGAATAAAGTAATTTTAAAGAAGCTGGTATTATAATAATTACCTTGAGAAGCTAAACTGCCAGATCCGCCGGCTGACCGAATTAATCCTTCTAATGCTAAAACACCAATAACACATATAATAAAAGTAATGTTTTGGATCCTGCGATGGGTTTGATAATTTCTTTTCTTTGCGATTTTTACTCCATAGTAAACCCCAAAAGGAGAAAAAAGCGTGAGCAGTAAAACGGCAGTCATAATAACAATAGTTGCATTCATTTTTTTGTTTTTAATTAAGTTTTATTTAAGTATTCAAAATAGATGTTTTCCTGCGAATCATTTGTTTCGAGCTTTAATTTGCATTAACCTTTAACGTTTCAAGTTTGCGAAGTGCCTTTTTTTTTATCGATCAAGCATTACTTTGCTGCCAGATAAAAATCATAGGAATACACATTATAAGGCAAAAGTTTTTTTGAAAAAAAATACGAAATTACACTTCCGAATAAAATAGGAACAAACAATAAATATCCGTTTGGAAGTAAATTACATATCAGAACCAAAGAAGTAAAGGGAGCAAAAAGAGAAGCAGATAAAGCAGCAGCTGCCCCTACCAAGGCAAAATTTAATGGAATTAAATTTGCTCCAAAATAATTATTCCCGGTAAAGGCAACAAGCAGCCCTAAAAATGCTCCGCAAACAATACTAGGTGCAAATACACCTCCGTCTCCACCTGCACCAAGTGTAAGGGATGCCGCCAGCGGTTTTAGCATTGTAATGATTAATAAGAAAAAAAATGAAACGTTTGGAGTTGTTGCTGATTCGTGCAGCACCTCTCGAAGGGCATCGTAACTATCACCATATAAGCCTGGATAAAAGTAAATTAATACCCCAACAATCAAAGCTCCTAAATTAACACGTATGAAATTGTTCGAAATAGCACCGAAAAGACCTTTAATCCGGGTAACTAAAAGTGTGAAATAAACAGCTAAAACCGCTGCAAAAAGGCTTAAAATAATAAAAAACGGAAAAGCCGTCCAATTCCAATCTGCAATAGTATATAAGAGTAAAGGTTTATTATCAAATAAAGAAATAAACAGCCAGCTTACTAATGCTGAAGAAGTACAGGCAATAACCAATGTTTTGCTTATTTTCCTTGCAATAACCTCCATAGCGAATAACCAGCCAGCTAAAGGACTGCAAAATAAAATAGCAACTCCCGCGGTCACCCCTGCACAGATTAATTCCCTTTTATATATTTTTGCAGACAAATTCTTTTTGTAAGCAAAGTTTCCAATAGTAGCCGTGGCCACTACAGTAGATACTTCTATACCGGTGGAACCTCCGAATATTACTGTTAGAAAACCATTAATGTAATGCGAGGGTATTTTGAATAAAGGCAAATGGTCTTTGCGCTGGTCAAGTGTTTTATATATTTCGGTTATTCCTTTATTTTTCCTATTCTTGAATGCATATTTTCTCAAAAAATAAATCGCGGTAATTCCAATTGTAGGAAATAAAATTATTGCTGCTGAATAATTACTGGCAATATTAAATAGGCAGTGTTCAAAAAATTCTGTTAGCTTTTTTAGTGAAAATGCGAGCAATGCCCCGCAGAGCCCAACAAAAATAGATATAAGTATAAGTTTAAAGTAGTTTCGATGAATTATCTTGTGTCTTTCCATTTAGCGGGTAAATAATTTTTGTTTAAAAAACAAAGTTAAATATTAAAAAAGGTTATTTGTATTTTCTATTTTTTTTACTTAGAAAATTAATAGTGAATCGTTAAAAGATTTTTTAAAGCCAAAAGAGGTCGTGCCATTCTTTG
>NZ_JAVFVR010000031.1 GCF_030929595.1 Flavobacterium sp. LHD-85
ATAATAATAATAATAATAATAATAGAATACACTTTTCTATAAATATTAAACGCCTCAATATTGAGGCGCTTTTATTTGATTGAACGTATGATAACAAACCCTCTTTTAATTAGGTGTAACAATATTAAACCAAAAATTAAAGTTATCTATTAGGCTAAGCATGTCATTGAACTTCTGCTTATTTCCAGTGACTGCCACTTTTTTGGAAGATACTAAATTATCGATTTTTTCACTTCCGTCTATTAGATCGTTAAATTGCTTCTTTGTTAAGGAAACATTAACATCTGCATTATTTACTAAGCTTGTTCTATAATTTAGTACACCATTTTTAATCGTGATACCGTATTTTTCTTTTAAATCAACAAAATCGAGATTTATTGTTATCGTTGTTTTTGATGCACGGTCACCATTGAGTCTTATGGCTAAATAGTCAAACAGCATTGGAGGAGTCATTGCATTAATTACATCAGGAGACGAAATATTCGGAACATTCTGCTTTGTAACACCGTTTCTAAGTTCAGCTGCACCCACTAAATAAAATCCACGCCATGTAGCTGCTTCTGCCTGATAACCCAATTGTTCAAATGCATCCGCTTGAAGATTTTTTGCTTCACTATTAGAAGGGTCAGCATAAACAACATGTTTTAAGATTTCTGACGTCCACTGATAATCCCCATCTTTGAAAGCATTTCTTGCCTCTATTAAAATTTTATCTGCACCTCCCATTGCTTTAACATATCGTTTTGCTCTCTCCACAGGAGTATGCCTATGCAAATCTGCAGGATTACCATCAAAATAACCTAAATAATAATTATAAACTGCTCTTGCATTATGACTTACAGAACCGTAATACCCCCTATTGGACCATACATTTGACAGTTGTGGCGGAAGCTGGACCATATCTCCAATTTCGTCTATTGTATAACCTTCATTTGCCAAATGCAGTGCCTGATCGTGAATATAGCGAAAAGCGTCCCTGTATTTTTCAATATGATCTACAATTCTTTCATTTCCCCATACTGGCCAGGTATGAGGCATAAATAGTACTTCTGCTTTTCCTCCCCACAAATCTAATGTTTCGTTAAGATATTTAACCCAAGCACTTACATTTCTAGTTTTTGCCCCACGCAATGTATAAAAATTATGCAGTGTGTGACATGCATTTTCAGCTGTACATAAAGCCTTATATTTCGGGATAAAAAAGTGCATTTCTGCCGGTGCCTCAGTTCCCGGCGTCAATAAAAACTCAATATCTAAACCATCAACATTCATCTTCTGCCCTTTCTTTGTGATTAAGTCAGTAGGAAGTAATAATGTGACTGAACCATGACTGGTCCCAATACCCAAGCCAGTTCCGACATTCCCCATAGGACCTGTTTTTACAAGAGCACTATAAGAATATGTTGCTCTGCGTAACATGGCATTTCCAGCATAAACATCTTCACTGACAAGCTCTTCTGTAAAACCCTCAGGCGCAATAATCTTAACCTTTCCTGATTTTACGTCTTTCTCATCAACAACTCCTCTTACGCCGTTGCAATGATCTGTGTGGCTGTGCGTATAGATTACCGCAACTACAGGTCTGCCTGGACGATGCTGTTTATATAATTCCAGCCCGTCTCTGGCATTTTCAGCTGAAACCAGCGGGTCCATTATAATCACTCCTTTATTGGTTTCAATAAAAGTTATATTGGAAATATCCAGGCCTCTGACCTGATAGATTCCATCACTTACTTTAAATAAACCATGGATGCCGTTTAATTGTGACTGTCTCCATAAGCTTGGATTGACAGTTGGAGGTGCAGGCTGATCAATTGGAAATACAAATTGTTTAGAATTATAAATAACAGCACCCTCATTATTTTTAACGATCCCATCATTTAATAACGGTGCTATAAAACCTTTTTTGGCATCTTCGAAATCCTGCTTGTCATTAAAAGGAAGCTGATTGAGTACCGCATTATTTGCTTTTTCTGTAATAGATGAAGCGGATTTAGTCGCTTGCTGTGCAAAAACATGTATACTAAATGTTAAAAGCATTACATGATAAAAAATTTTCATGCTTTTGTGTTGATAAATTTTACTCATATTCTTGATTTTTAATTAATAATAACTTTAAATATCAATTCTAGGTGCCAAAAAAAAACAAACATTCTAAAATCGGCTCTTGATCTTTTTTTTCTAATTGTATTATCTAATAATGGTAATTCACAAATAACAATTTATCAATATTTTTGGAGCGAGAGACTATCACTCGAAATGACAAATTCGTGTATAAATTTTCAAACTATTTTTACAATTTATGGAGAAAAACCAGCATTTTTTTTTAAAACCGTACTTGAAAGCAATCTTTGGGATTATCAGACCGCATGTGGATCTAGTCATTTCTAGCGCCCCACAATAACAATTTTTGGTTTTTGTCGAAACAACATCATTTACTAGGAATCCACAAACCTAATCACGAGCATTGAAAGTAGTTGCGCTTCTTTATAGTCTTGTTGCGCTTCTAAGTCATACAGTGCAAAAGTTTTATATTTGCTGAAATTTGCCTCATCATCAAAATCAGTTGCAGCACTAACTATAAGAGCGTAGCTGCAAAACAGTCCTATTACTAAAATTACTCACTTACTTCGGATTTTACTATTCATCTTGTTATAATTTATACTAGTATTCAATAAAATTTTAGAACTTAAAACTTTCAATACACAACGTCGATCAGGAAACACAAATGCCAGTATAGATCTCAATCCCTAGTCGAATCTCATTTGATAAGGTCTGACAACCTTGATTAAGGACATAATACCAAACCGCAATATCTAATACATTGAGTTAGTTACAGTCACCTAACCATAGTCGAATCTCCTTGCCATCATTGGGTAATTTTATCATCAACAACTAAACTGGCACCGTTTTTATAATTGGATAAGAGAAAAATCTGAGTATAAAAACTGTTAAATCAGCCCCGTTATTGTTGCCGGCAAGACGATATCTTATTTGTTATAAAGCCAACGGAAAGTCTTTTTCCCTGATGCATCAATAGTACGTTTTGCCCTATTCCAAGCTCTCTGAACCAAAAAAAATATCAGTTGCAGTAGACATTAAAAAAGCAGGGCCAAAACCATAAATTAACCCTTTACTTTTAGGAGCAAAAAAAGCTGTCACCGTTGCATCACTTAAACCAAATTGATGTGTATTTTTCCCTGCAAGATCTCGTTGATTCACAACAGGCGAGACATAACAGGTGATTAAATTTAGGTTGCCAGTTAGTTTAAATAATATACCAAGCTGAAAATTAATAGTATACTTCGATCCGTTAAAAGGGTCGATACCATAATTTAAAATTCTATGCAAATGGATGCTGATAAGATTGGCAACGGGATTTGTAAGTTTATCAGCCAGCTGTCGCTCAATCAAGTCGGAGTTCGACTCCTTATGTACTGCTAAATTAAAAGTTACAAGAAAAAGTACAGCTGAAAACCAAATTTTTATGTGAATGATAAGAGTGGGAGGCTGCATAATTAACTTTTACATTTAACAATCGAATTAACTAGACAAAGTAGAGAAAATATTATTTACAGCAGCTTCAAGCAAAATAACGCAGCTTTTATTTTTGATCTGAATTATTTTGCGATACTTTATACTTACGAAGTTAATTTTTTTTACTCTTTTCTGAACAAGTCCTCCTAAGTAAACTGGTTGCAAATTATAATTTGCAACCAGTTTACTGATGAAAAATTGGAAATATTTAGAATTAAATGGTCTTATATTTACAACAATCTTTAATTTGAAATTGTAAAAATCATAAAATTGTAAAAATGCTTCTCATTATACAATTATTTCAAAATAAAAGGCTATATATAAGCAATTTATAAAAAACAAATCTATTATCATCTTAAAGCAGTAAATACTTTGAAACGATTAAGTGGATTTTCAAATAAAAACTATACATTAAATTAAATTACATTTTTGTAATTATTACTACATTAACTCATAATTTTAAGCCCACAAAAAAATTCAATATCAGTATTAAGTGTTCGATCATAATTCTATCAAGCCTAAATGGTAGTGAAACTAATGCAGCTAACTTTTTTTAATATAGCTACTACATTAAAATAAGTAGCTAAAATTACAAGTTCAAACAGATATCCTTATCTTTAAATTGTAATAATTTAATACGGTCAATGTTAATTGACCCTATAAGTGCACCTTACCTAAATAATATATCATCTCCTTTACATTTCTAGGATTTTCATAAAGGCATCGGATCTTTGTTCTCCGTTGGAAACCCGAGCCTCAATAAATATTGACACTCGTAGTGTCTTTAGTCCCAGCCTAAAACTCTGGAACCAAAATTTAAAAAAAATCTAAATCTTGCTAAAGACCTTATAAACAAGTATTTGACATATTTTTTTTATTTTCTTTTAAAAAATCACATCACACGTATTATCAAAGTCTAAGTACACTTACCAGTACAGCTTTTTTGCTTCCATAACCAAACTTTTACAACCGCCTTATTAAGGCGTTTTCCCAGAAATTCTCTAAAATTCCTTGAAAGTTTTGTAATTATTAATTAATTTTATGAATCACTTTTAAAATGAACAAATCAAGCCCCCTAAATTCACACGAACAAAATTATTAGAAATAATCCTGAAAAAAACCTTTTAACCGGATAACCAGAAGTGTGAAATAAACTACCAGTACTGCCGCAAAAGACTTGAAATAATAAAAATTGGAAAGACTTTCCAATTCCAATCTACAATGGTATATAAGAGTAAATGTTTAATATATAAATAAACAACCAGCTTACTAATGCCCAAGAAGTACAGGCAATAACCCGTGCCCTGCTTATTTTCCTTGCAATAACCTCCATAGCGAATAACCAGCCAGCTAAAGGGCTGCAAAATAAAATAGCAACTCCCGCAGTCACCTCTGCACAGATTAATTCCCTTTTATATATTTTTGCAGACAAATTCTTTTTGTAAGCAAAGTTTCCAATAGTAGCCGTGGCCACTACAGTAGATACTTCTATACCGGTGGAACCTCCGAAT
>NZ_JAVFVR010000032.1 GCF_030929595.1 Flavobacterium sp. LHD-85
AAAAGTCTGTGCATAAGCTTACGGATTATTAGTACTACTCGACTATGACATTACTGCCTTTACATCTGTAGCCTATCAACGTGGTCATCTTCCACGATCCTTAAAAGAAATCTCATCTTGTGGTGGGTTTCGCGCTTATATGCTTTCAGCGCTTATCCCTTCCCAACGTAGCTACTCTGCGGTGCCCCTGGCGGGACAACAGATACACTAGAGGTTAGTCCAATTCGGTCCTCTCGTACTAGAATCAGATCCACTCAAATTTCTAACGCCCGCAGTAGATAGAGACCGAACTGTCTCACGACGTTCTGAACCCAGCTCGCGTGCCACTTTAATGGGCGAACAGCCCAACCCTTGGGACCTTCTCCAGCCCCAGGATGTGACGAGCCGACATCGAGGTGCCAAACCCCCCCGTCGATATGAGCTCTTGGGGGAGATCAGCCTGTTATCCCCGGCGTACCTTTTATCCTTTGAGCGATGGCCCTTCCATGCGGAACCACCGGATCACTATGCTCTACTTTCGTACCTGATCGACCTGTATGTCTCTCAGTCAAGCTCCCTTATGCCATTGCACTCTACGCACGGTTACCAAGCGTACTGAGGGAACCTTTAGAAGCCTCCGTTACTCTTTTGGAGGCGACCACCCCAGTCAAACTACCCACCAAGCACTGTCCCCCACATCGCGGGGTTAGGCCTCAGATAAACAAAGGGTTGTATTTCAACAATGACTCCACAACGCCTGGCGACGCCGCTTCATAGTCTCCAACCTATCCTACACATCATTTATCCAAGGTCAATACTAAGCTATAGTAAAGGTGCACAGGGTCTTTTCGTCCCACTGCGGGTAAACGGCATCTTCACCGTTACTACAATTTCACCGAGCTCATGGCTGAGACAGTGTCCAGATCGTTACACCATTCGTGCAGGTCGGAACTTACCCGACAAGGAATTTCGCTACCTTAGGACCGTTATAGTTACGGCCGCCGTTTACTGGGGCTTCAATTCAATGCTTCTCCGAAGATAACATCTCCTCTTAACCTTCCAGCACCGGGCAGGTGTCAGGCCCTATACTTCATCTTGCGATTTTGCAGAGCCCTGTGTTTTTGATAAACAGTCGCCTGGACCTCTTCACTGCGGCCCCGATTGCTCGGGGCGACCTTTCTCCCGAAGTTACAGGTCTATTTTGCCTAATTCCTTAGCCATGAATCTCTCGAGCACCTTAGGATTCTCTCCTCAACTACCTGTGTCGGTTTACGGTACTGGTTCTTATTGCCTGAAGTTTAGAGGTTTTTCTTGGAAGCCCTTAGGCGCACTATCTCTTTGTCCGAAGACTCCGAGTACTATCGCATTTCACCAAGCTCTCCGGATTTGCCTAGAGAGCCTATAGCTAGGTGCTTTAACGAACTATTCCGTCAGTTCGCGGCGCTTTCATCACTCCGTCACCCCATCACAGCAATAAGAAGTACGGGAATATTAACCCGTTGGCCATCGACTGTCCCTTTCGGGTTCGCCTTAGGTCCAGACTAACCCACAGCTGATTAGCATAGCTGTGGAAACCTTAGTTTTTCGGTGTGCGGGTTTCTCGCCCGCATTATCGTTACTTATGCCTACATTTTCTTTTCTGACCGGTCCAGCATGCCTTACGACACACCTTCAGCCCTGTCAGAATGCTCCCCTACCACTTTGTGTTGCCACAAAATCCATAGCTTCGGTAATATGCTTATGCCCGATTATTATCCATGCTCGTCCGCTCGACTAGTGAGCTGTTACGCACTCTTTAAATGAATGGCTGCTTCCAAGCCAACATCCTAGCTGTCTGGGCAGACAAACCTCGTTCTTTCAACTTAGCATATATTTGGGGACCTTAGCTGATGGTCTGGGTTCTTTCCCTCTCGGACTTGGACCTTAGCACCCAAGCCCTCACTGCTGTAAAACATTATATAGCATTCGGAGTTTGTCAGGAATTGGTAGGCGGTGAAGCCCCCGCATCCAATCAGTAGCTCTACCTCTATATAACTATTATCAGCGCTGCACCTAAATGCATTTCGGGGAGTACGAGCTATTTCCGAGTTTGATTGGCCTTTCACCCCTACCCACAGGTCATCCGAAGACTTTTCAACGTCAACCGGTTCGGTCCTCCACTGTGTGTTACCACAGCTTCAACCTGCCCATGGGTAGATCACACGGTTTCGCGTCTAACACTACTGACTAAAGCGCCCTATTCAGACTCGCTTTCGCTGCGGATCCATGGCTTAACCACTTATCCTTGCCAGCAGCGTTAACTCGTAGGCTCATTATGCAAAAGGCACGCCGTCACCCCACGAAAGGGCTCCGACCGCTTGTAAGCGCATGGTTTCAGGATCTATTTCACTCCGTTATTCACGGTTCTTTTCACCTTTCCCTCACGGTACTGGTTCACTATCGGTCTCTCAGGAGTATTTAGCCTTAGCGGATGGTCCCGCCAAATTCAGACAGGGTTTCACGTGCCCCGCCCTACTCAGGATACCGCTATCCATTACATTTGTTGCCCGTACGGGGCTGTCACCCTCTATGGCGCTCCTTTCCAGAAGCTTCCGGTTCCTCATGCATGAAATCTCGCGGTCCTACAACCCCAGCAATGCCGTAACAATACTGGTTTGGGCTAATCCGCGTTCGCTCGCCACTACTTACGGAATCACTTTTGTTTTCTTCTCCTCCGCCTACTTAGATGTTTCAGTTCAGCGGGTTTGCCCACCTATCGGTGTGCTATGTCTTCAACATAGCGGGTTGCCCCATTCGGATATCTGCGGATCGATCGGTGTGTGCCCGTCCCCGCAGCTTTTCGCAGCTTATCACGTCCTTCATCGCCTCTGAGAGCCTAGGCATCCCCCATGCGCCCTTATTTTGCTTATTGCACCAATCTTGTTTCTTAAAACAAGACCGTTTTGTTTTGTTTTTATTATTGCCAATAAAAACGCTTTCTACTTTCTTATTATTTTCTTATCCCAATATGTCAATGAACTTTTTTCCTTTCGGAACTGTGGAGAATAACGGAGTCGAACCGTTGACCTCCTGCGTGCAAGGCAGGCGCTCTAGCCAGCTGAGCTAATCCCCCAATCTAATTATGAATTGTGAATTATGAATTATGAATGATTATTCATAAGAACTCAACTCTAGAATTTCCTTTTTTTTA
>NZ_JAVFVR010000034.1 GCF_030929595.1 Flavobacterium sp. LHD-85
CATGTGTTAAGCCTGCCGCTAGCGTTCATCCTGAGCCAGGATCAAACTCTTCATCGTATATTTTAATATTATATAGTCGATGCCTATCTATCGGTTCTTTTTCGAATCTCTCGATTCCACTACTCTTATTCTATTTTGCTCTAGCATCTCTGCTAAAGCGGCTGTCAATTCAATATGTCTACGAACGTGTCTTTTTATGTCTTCGCTTGTGTTTCAAAGCGGGTGCAAAACTAAAACTTCTTTTTGTTTCTCGCAAGAAAAAGTTGAAAAATTTTTGAAGCTTTTTTTTCGCCTCATCTCTCCAATTTTTTCTGCCAGTCTATCAAGGAACTTTCCGTGTTTTGCGGGGTGCAAAGATAGTCAGTTTATCAACATCTACAAGCCTTTTCATGTTTTTTTTTCAATATTTTTAATGCTTTTTTCGTAACCCACTGATAATACATGACTTAAAAATTAAAACACAGTGCTATTTTTCTTTCAAATGCGATTTTTCACTAAAATCATCCAATTAAACAATATCAAAATAGAAATTAAAGTTCGAAAAATTACATTTTAATAATCCTTAAATATGCCTTCAGGGAAAAATGGCTCACCAATTAGATTTAAAATTTAAGAAAAATTCTAAAGACACAACTTCAATATATATATAAAATTCAAAGCGAAATTGGTTTCACTGAAATCTTTGGATAAATTTCATCATGTCGCCAATTGTCTTTATTTCTTCTCTTTGGGTATACCCAAGAGCTTTCATCTTCTCAATATGCAATAAACTGTTTAGCATTGCTTTCTGAAGTCCATTTAAAGGATCACCAGTAGTATCAGGTTCAGGAAGCAACTCTTTTAAGCTCATATCTGATGGAATATCAGGCCAATCTGTTCTTTTCTGATTGGAAAAAACTTCTGTAAATGGCAAAATCTGAGGATCCTTGTCCCTATCAGTCAGCGGATCCATCCCCCATTTCTGGCAAACCGTTTTTATGAATGACGCGTGCTCAAACTGTCCGTTGACTATTGTATTTGGCTGAATATAGGAAGACACCATTATCATAGGAACGCGAACACCAAGACGATCAAAAGTGAAACCGCACTCTCCTTTCATGCCTACAGTAGGCGGTACTGTTTCTGGTGGAGCTACGTGATCATAACAGCCACCATGCTCGTCATGAGTAATAATGAAAAGTATCTTGTCTCGTTTTGGGCTTTTTTTAATAGCATCGTATACTTCCCGTATGAGCTCATCTCCTAATTTTACCGTCCCGACAGCTAACTCATGATTCACTGCCGATGGATGCTGATCGTTGTGCTTATGAAGAAACTGAGGTTCTACAAATGAATATTGTGGCAGGGTTCCAAACTCCAAATCAAAGAAAAAGTCAAGATGTCCATGTGTATTGTCCTTTCCTTCTCCTGTCCCATTTACAATATAAGTAAGACTTAGAGGAGCAATAGGTGAATAGACTTTCCATGAAACATTATTATCATTCATACGGTCAAAAATAGTAGGTAGTGACCAGACATCCTTTATCCACGAATCCATATCATGCAGATCACCTTCAATACCAGGAAAACCTGTTCCATCCTCACCAAGGGGATTGATAACTTTGCCCGCTGAGCTTGCAGCATGCCAGAATGCTCGATTGCAATAGGTCTGGCTTGGCACCGAACAATACCAGTGGTCAAAAACTGCAAACTCTTTCGCTAAAGTCGCCATTGCTGGAATCTGGTCAGGCTCAAAACATTGCATGATTACTTCATACTGTTCATATGTTGGATTCTCAATATTGTAGGTTGACCTAAGCGTGTTTTCATAATCATTGACAAAGCCATTCATGCTAGGTGCAGTCGTCGAAGCTGGTAGATTATAAGGCGTCGTCATTTTATCGTCAGCCTTTCCAATATTGCTCTCAGGAATGATTACATTGAAAAGCTGCGTATTGACATGCGGATATTCCTCACCTGGATCTGGATATGGCATCGAGTAGTCAGCCGCACGTGAAGGAGAGATACTTGTCTTCCCAGGATCGCTGCTGGCTCTCGCCGGAATAGGATTTGCATAATCAGTATTCGGGTTATAAAGCCCATCAAAAGACTTTTCTTGCGGTATCTCATCGTTCTTGTAGAGATAGCCTAATAGATTGTCGAAAGAACGGTTTTCAAGCATAAGAACCACAATATGCTCAAAAGTTTCCAGTCCGTTAAATTGGTTTGGGTTTTCCATTTTCTAACTGTTTACATTTTACTAAATATAAGTAAATTACGATAATTAAAATCAGATCCATACAAGTAGTTTTACTCATTCTATAAAAAATTAAAGCTAGACGGACAGACTTAGAAAGTCAGATCCCTCAGAATGTACAGCGTTTTTTACTCTTTATTTTCCGATGCCAAAATCAGCAATCCTTTTTTAATAAGGATTCAGCAATGGCAAGGCATAAATAAGATACAAAGGGATTACAATTCAAAATCTTACAAAAACATCATTTGTAATCTGGCTGTTATTGTAATAAATAACTACTTTTTCAAAAGAACATTTAACCTTAGTAGTTGAAATAAATATAATAAAAAAGAGACCGAATTTCTTTCCATAATAATTCGTCAGTCCTAAATTAATATCAAAATCCTAGACGCAGAATGTTTATTTAAATTTTAAAACCAAATAAAACACTGTATAAAGAATGTCTTGAAATTTAAGCTTGAGTCATTACTAGAAAATACAATATTTCGATCTTCCATTAAAGGGTCAAAATCAAATAAAAAAAAACAATCTTCAACTAACTAACTAACTAACTAACTAACTAACTAACTAACTAACTAACTAACTAACTAACTAACTAACTAACTAACTAACTAACTAACTAACTAACTAACTAACTAACTAACTAACTAAC
>NZ_JAVFVR010000035.1 GCF_030929595.1 Flavobacterium sp. LHD-85
CAGTAATGCTTCCGCTGCCATCATGGGAGGTAGTCAGGAAGTAGGCTCGACACCTGACGCCAATATCTATGTTTCCATAGCTGGTTTCCCTGTGTCTGCCCCCAAACCGTACGTACATGTCTCCATGTATACGGCTTTCCATCGGTTTATTCAGTCTAATGTTCCTGCGTGCAATTTTTCGTGACATGATATACATACTGCTAAAGTTTTTCTTCTTCTACCAATCATTCGTTTTTCCCAATTCGTTTTACCTTTTAAGTCTTTGAGCTTTCTTACGTGGTGCATTTCTATTTCATCTGTCGCACCGCAGTATTCGCAAGTTTTAGCCATTAACCTATCCGTTAAACTGTTCCTGCCACCTGTTATAGTGACCGTCATTGGAATATTGTCAAATAATGAGTTTCCGGTTACCATTTTACGTTTAAACCCCTCGTTGTAAAGACTTCTGTATTTAATATTGCCCTTTCTATCTGTATATGGGATAGAAAATACCCCATTTTTTCTATGCTTGTTCATCAACTTGTTTATTGACGAGCGATGTTTACTTGCATAGGTGCTGTACATGCTGTACCGCATGATGTAATAGAAAGAGTTGATTATATGGCTGTTGTTTGCTATGGAGTAATAGTTATAGAAACCTCTTATTTCGGCATTATATTGACTGATGATTTCTAAATCATCAAATGCAATCATGTAGCCTCTCGAAATTCCCCTCCAAACTTCTTTCCCTTTAGGCGTGGTAATTTTCATTGCCTTATAGTCAAGAAGCTTATTGCGTATCACTTCCGTAGAAACATACAATACAACCTTACTTGAAAAGCATCGTCTTGGATAGCCCATTTTATCCTTTTTGGTATCACTGGATTTTCTGATAAAGATTTCGTACCCCAAAAATTTAGCAGGTTTTTCTGCATGAGTAATAAGTGTTTTGTCTTCGGATAGTTCCAATTTAAGGTTACCCTTAAGAAAGTTTTTAAGGTCTTCCTTTATCTTGACACAATCTTCTTTTGAACCTATTACCGCAATAAGAAAATCATCTGCGTATCTGACATACTTCAATTTTCTCATGTTTTCATCCATCTGCACCGAAGCAGGATGTTTTTGGCGTTCCTTAACGATTTCATTGATTTGCTCAAGTAAAAGTTTCCGTTTTACTTCGTCCTTTTCAATTTTGAGTTTTTGACTCAAACGGTATTTTTTGCAAACCAAATAGCGTGATTCCTTAGAGGGTTTTCTCCATATACCTTTGTCAAATTCCAAAGTGTATTTTTTGATAAACTTGTCGAACTTATCAAGGTAGATGTTTGCCATTATGGGGCTGATAATTCCTCCTTGGGGTGTACCGCTATAAGTCTTGTGATACTTCCAATCCTCGATATATCCTGCATTTAGTAGTTTTCTGATAAGTCGAATAAACCTTTCATCTTCTATACGTTCTTGTAGTATGTTTATCATTACTTCGTGATTGATATTATCAAAGAAGCCTTTTATATCTCCTTCAACAAACCATTTAGCACCTGTAAACAACTTCTGTGCGCTTTTCAAAGCTGTATGGCAACTTCGGCTCGGTATGAAGCCGTGGGAAGAGTTTTCGAATTGCCCTTCGTAAATAGCTTCAAGTATCATACGTATTACTTCCTGTAGGAGTTTATCTATGAATGTGGGAATACCCAAAGGACGTTTGCTACCGTTCTTTTTGGGTATGTAAATTCTTTTAGACGGTACAGGCTGATAGGATTCGTCTTTCAACGATTCGATTAGCTGTCTAACACGTGCCACACTCATACCGTCTATGGTTTTACCATCGGAGCCAGCGGTCATATTACCTGCTTTGCTGTATATTTTTTGGTATGCTATGTAATACATTTCTTCGTTAAACAGTATTCTGTACAGTCTTTGGAACTTATATGTCAGCGTGTTGCTGTGTCTCACCAGACTGTTCAATATCATTTCGGGATTTCTCATAATGTCTCTCACATTTTCCTTTAATTCAATTAAACTAAACCAACTGTTCCCCTTCGCCATGTACAAAGCTTTCCCTTGCTCGGACTACTACGGGAACTCCGTTGCCATGTCGGATATTCAGAAGCTAAACTCCATAGCCTTACGGCATTCCGATTTAGGCAATCCCCATTTAGATGTATAGTGACTTTGGCTCAATGGATTGTCGGTAACCGACTTTCGTCCTTTTCTACCTATTGTAGCTGTGTCCCTTACCTGTTCATGCTTTTACCGCTACATTTTTACGGAAAAGTGTTAGGGAAATGACGTTTGTAACTATCTTCCGTCAATGCTTAAAAAACTAACCACTTAGACTATCGTTCAATCAATCCAGATTTGTTCCTCATATCCATTATTTCAACTTGCCATTACAGTCGCAATCTGATAGCTGATTGACTTATGGCTTTTCCGATATGCTACACTCCCCATTAGGTTTCCCCTTTGGATAAATCGGATGTTGATGAGCAGTTTGAACACTTGCTCAGCAGTTTGCCAAAACTGCATTCACTACACAACCTTATGGGCGCACAATATA
>NZ_JAVFVR010000036.1 GCF_030929595.1 Flavobacterium sp. LHD-85
TGTAAATGTTAGATAATTCGGTAACAAAATTTAACTTTAATAAATTTTGTTGCGATGAGAAATAACAGTCAGGATTCAACATTAGAGAGAAACTATTTAGAGAAGTATCGCTTTTTGATAAAAGAATATGAGCAGGTAAAAAGCAAGACTCATCCAGTGCATAAAAAGGCGATGGATTTTTACACAGCCAATGACACCTGCCGAAAAAGTTTTTTAAAATATTATAATCGCTATAAGCAGAGCGGAAAATCGATAGATTTACTGCCTCAAAAACGCGGTCCAAAATATAAAACAAGACGTCCTTTACCTTTTATAGAACAAAAAGTAATCGAATTAAGAGAAAAAGGAAACAACAAATATGAAATTGTTAGTATCTTAAATCCCAAATTAGGAAAACACACACCATCATATTCTGGAGTTTATAACATTTTAAAACGGCATAAAATAAATAGATTAACTCCGAAGATTAAAAAGAATCATCAGAAAATAATCAAGGAAAGAATGGGACAGCTGGGTCATATCGATTGTCATTATTTAAGTAAAAGCATAATTCGTGGAGAAAACAAAAAGCTCTATTTAGTCTGTGTAATTGATGATTACAGCCGGATTGCCTGGGCCGAATTAGTTCCAGATATAACGAGCTTAACAGTAATGTTTGCTTCGCTAAAATGCTTAAACATCTTAAGCAGCCATTATGAGATAAAATTTGAAGAGATATTATCCGACAATGGCGCTGAATTTGGAATCAAAACAAGCAAAGTAAAAAGCCAGCATCCTTTTGAAAGAATGCTTATGGAACTTGGGATCGTACATAGATATACAAGACCTTACCGTCCGCAGACAAATGGAAAAGTAGAACGGTTCTGGCGGACTCTGGAAGAGGATTTATTAAGAGATACCGATTTTGATTCTCAAGATGAACTAAAAGAAGAATTATTACAATATTTATATTACTATAATCATGAAAGACCCCATCAGGGAATTGATGGAAAAAAGCCAATCGAAATGATAAATCCGTTACCGAAATAAATGACTTTTACA
>NZ_JAVFVR010000037.1 GCF_030929595.1 Flavobacterium sp. LHD-85
GCCCTGTCCTCAATTGTAGGAATACCTAACGGTCTTAATTTACCGTTCGATTTCGGGATGTAGGTTCTTTTCAAAGGTTTTGCCTGATATTCTTTATTAAGGTTCATCCTTTGGACAAGAGACATTCTTTCTTTATTGTTTCGGATTATTGTCTTGTCTACACCTGCCGTGTTCTTTCCTGTATTATCGGAAGTAACACGTTTGACACTCAGTAATTTGGCATACGGGTCTCTCAATAAATCACGTTGTAATCTCCTTACTTCAGTGATGTTACCTGCGAGCATTGCCCGATACATCTGATTTTGCTTTCGGAACACATTTAGTTCTACTGTTTTCCAGTCAATGTTTTCCCATCTGTTTACTTTCAGCATTTTGGTTACTTTCATTTGTATTCTTTTGTTAAATCCACAACGAATTTGGCATATCCGATTGACCGTAGCCAATCGGCTTTCGCTTGGTCGTTGTTCCTACCCAATACATCATATTCATCCAAGAGTATTTATTGCATTAGCAAAATGATGTATCGGTTTCCTCGTTCCTTTAATCAATGTTTACCCGAACTTAGATTCCTCTCTATACCGCCAGTCCTGTATAAGCTTATGAATACCCTCAAACAGATTGGGTTCCTATTGACTGGAGGACTGCACCATACGATGTGGGTACAGCGTGCATGCTCACGATACCTTAACAAGGCTATCATATTCGGTTCGTCCCATCTTTCTCTATAGCATCGCTCCATAGGATTGACTTTTCTCCGAGCTTCCCATTCCCTGTTCTCTTGGGCAGGTTAAGGGTCGGATGGACTTTGTTGGATAAGCCGCCAACATCAGCATTTCACTGAATTAATTAAAAGTTAAGCCCACCTATAGAGGTGAAGCCCGTACAGCTTGTTAGGC
>NZ_JAVFVR010000038.1 GCF_030929595.1 Flavobacterium sp. LHD-85
GAGTTCTTGCTTATTCCCATATTCAAACAGACGCACCATTTTAGTCCATTCCCTAATCTTTTGTGCAAATGACTGTATCTTGTCGGGGTCAGGGTAAAACGTGACTTTGTATTCCTTATCATGCTTACCACTTCGCCATTTATCAAAAACAAATCCAAGGAATTTAAAGCTCTCTCCTTTATGGAATGCTACTTGACGTGTCTTAGATTCGCTAAGTTTTAGACCTCGCTTTTCCAAAAGGTTCGGTAGTATTTCCATTACCCTTTCCAAGTAATCGTTATTTTCACACACGATAACAAAGTCATCAGCATATTGCATAAATCCTACTGACGGGGCATGTTCCCTGCGTTTATTCTTAATATTACAGACAAAAGCATAATAGGGTTTAAGGTTCTTATCAGTTGGTTTCCTTGTCGATATTAGGTGGTCATAGAGCTCAAAATCAATTCCCCATAATCCGATATTGCATAGTAACGGGCTTATCACTCCGCCTTGCGGTGTACCTGCTTCCGTTTCATGTAATACCCCTTTATCAATATAACCGCATTTAAACCATTGATTGATTGCTCTTAGGATGTTACTGCTCGTACCTTTCATCTTATCCAGTATGTACTGGTGGTTCAGGTTATCAAAACATCCTTCAATGTCGGCATCTAAGACCATGACTTCTCCTTTGCGGAGTTTCAGATTATGCCATACCGCCATGCAGGCATCAATGGTGCTTCGTCCAGGTCTGAACCCATAGGTATTCTCGCTGAATTT
>NZ_JAVFVR010000039.1 GCF_030929595.1 Flavobacterium sp. LHD-85
AACGCTTCAGCGTGCGCCTATGCCGATCAGGCCGCATTGGATGCCGCATTTGAGACATTCAAATCAGGCTTTAAAGTGAGCGGAGGATGCGATGCGAAAGGGGAGATCCAAGGCAGTCCGATGGCTCCGGCACTATGCGATGGAGGCACAGTTACAGTTACCTATAAAGTGACCGACAAATGCTACGAGACCACCATCAGCCGAGACTTCACCATCACAGCTCCAGCAGCCGTAACTCCTGAAGCTCCGACAGCAGTTAACGCTTCAGCGTGCGCTTATGCCGATCAGGCCGCATTGGATGCCGCATTTGAGACATTCAAATCAGGCTTTAAAGTGAGCGGAGGATGCGATGCGAAAGGGGAGATCCAAGGCAGTCCGATGGCTCCGGCACTATGCGATGGAGGAACAGTGACAGTTACCTATAAAGTGACCGACAAATGCTATGAAACCACCATCAGCAGAGACTTCACCATTACCGCTCCAGCAGCCGTAACTCCGGAAGCTCCGACAGCAGTGAACGCTTCAGCGTGCGCCTATGCCGATCAGGCCGCATTGGATGCCGCATTTGAGACCTTCAAACAGGGCTTTAAAGTGAGCGGAGGATGCGATGCGAAAGG
>NZ_JAVFVR010000040.1 GCF_030929595.1 Flavobacterium sp. LHD-85
GTCAGGGTCTCAAAATTGGGAATCATAACCGATAGGTCCATATCTGTTGCAGCACCATCCTCATCTGTGTAAGTCAGGATTCCTGTAGCCGGTGTAAAAACGGCTGAGGTTAGCGTTTCATGCTGGGCGATTAGGCCTGCTATATTCAAAACAGTGGAAACCCCTTTTTCATCAATGTAGGTAATGGTTCCAGCTGCTGTGTCCTGAGAAATGGAGGTCAGGGTCTCAAAATTGGGAATCATAACCGATAGGTCCATATCTGTTGCAGCACCATCCTCATCTGTGTAAGTCAGGATTCCTGTCGTTGGCACAAAAACGGCTGAGGTTAGCGTTTCATGCTGGGCGATTAGGCCTGCTATATTCAAAACAGTGGAAACCCCTTTTTCATCAATGTAGGTAATGGTTCCAGCTGCAGTGTCCTGAGAAATGGAGGTCAGGGTCTCAAAATTGGGAATCATAACCGATAGGTCCATATCTGTTGCAGCACCATCCTCATCTGTGTAAGTCAGGATTCCTGTAGCCGGTGTAAAAACGGCTGAGGT